>NZ_JANTYU010000014.1 GCF_024806835.1 Xanthomonas sp. 3793 | reverse complement strand
TGAGCTACCCCCGATTTCTCGGACAGGTTAATTAGGGAACAACAACCATCTTTTCGAACTCGGCCGGCGAGCGGTAGCCCAGCGCACTGTGCAACCGCTGCCGGTTGTAGAACACTTCGATGTACTCGAACACTTTCCCGCGCGCTTGGTCGAGACTGGCGAAGCGCTCGTGATGCGTCAGTTCCTGCTTGAGCGAGCTGAAGAAACTTTCCATCACTGCATTGTCGTAAGGCATGCCCTTGCGACTCATGCTCGCGACTAGCCCGGCTTCCTGCAATTGCCGCTGATATGCACCGCTGGTGTATTGCGTGCCCTGGTCGCTATGGTGGATTGCGCCCTGCGCTGGCCGCCGGCGTTGGAGCGCCATGGCCAGTGCAGCGCTGGCCAACGCCTGGTCGGCCCGCTCACCCATCGCCCAGCCCGCGATCTGCCGGCTGTGCATGTCCAGCACCGCCGCCAAGTACAACCAGCCCATCCGGGTCGGCACGAAGGTGATGTCCGCCACCCACACCCGATCTGGCCCCGGACTGACGAACGGCCATGCCAGCCGGTTAGGCGCCACCGCCACACGCTGATAGGTGCTGCGCGTGCGCAGGTGGCGTTGCCGCCGTTTGGTGCGGATCGCATGTACCCGCCGCAGGCGCCGCACCCGATGCCGGCCGCAGGTCTCACCTTGCTGACGCAACGCGCGCCAGAGGCGCTCGCTGCCATACGCCTCGCGGGTTTGTGCGTGCAACTGCTCGATCCGCTGCAATAGCCGGGCATTCTCCTGCGCGCGCGGGCCCGGACGGCGGGCGCACCACGCGTAGTAGCCGCTGGGCGATACGCCCAGCGCATGGCAGAGCCAGCGCACCCGGTAACCTTGCTGGTCTCGGATCCAGGCGTACTTCACGGTAGCTCCCGCGCAAAGTACGCCGCCGCTTTTTTTAGGATCTCGTTCTCTTGGCGCAGCCGCTCGTTCTCGCGCTGCAGCTTGGCCAGTTCATCCGGGTTGGCCTTGGGCCGGCCACTGCCGCCAAAGGCGCCAGCGCCCTTCGCATCGAGATCCGTGGCCCACTTGTAGAGACGGTTGCGCGGGATGCCCAACTCCCGCGCGATCACGGCCGCTGGCCGATCTCCCGCCTTGAGTAGCCGCACTGCTTCCCGCTTGAACTCCGCCGTGAACCGCTGCCGCTTCTGCATCGAACACCTCCGTGCGAGGATTGTCCTCGCTTTCAGGTGTCCGAGTTATCAGGGGTGGCTCAG
>NZ_JANTYU010000013.1 GCF_024806835.1 Xanthomonas sp. 3793 | reverse complement strand
GGTGAATTTGCTTTTGCGCATCGTTGGTCTCCTCGGTGGCTAGTGTGCCCGGAGACCTCTAACTATGGATGGATCAATTTTACGGGGAGTCGACAGCACCACCTGGTTCGCCGGCATGGGCGGATGACCCGCAAGCACTTTGGGCCGCTGCAGAAGCGGCAGAGCGACGCTGCAACAGCACCGTCTGCCGCGACTTCGCGGTTGCGCTGCCGCACGAACTCGATGACCCCACGCGCTGGGAGTTGGTGCTCGATATTGCACATCGCCTGATCGAGCGCTTTGGCTTTGCGTTGCAGGCCAGCCACCATCGCCCGACCAAAGATGATCCGCGATACTTCTATTGCCATCTGCTTGCCACGACGCGAAAGATGGAAGCGTCGGGACTGACGACAAAGACGCGTGTGCTAGACGGGCGAATGAATGGCAAGGAGGAAGTCGAGTGGATCCGGGCCATGATCGCTGACCGGATCAATGCACACCTTGCCCAAGCTGGCATTGGCAAATCGGTTGAGCATCGGCCCTTGACGGAACGCTTAGGGGCGATGCGAGGCAACGGGATCTATGTCCAAGGCCAGGAAGGCTTCGAGCAGCTTCTGTCCCGCTACCGCCAAGAGGGGCGACTGTTGAGCGTGCCGGATGGCCACACGGCGGAGCAGGCCCAGCGAGAGCGTCATGGGCCGGACATGGACACTTCTGTTGATGAGGCTTCGGCGGCGCAGATGCCCATCATGCTGTCACCCACTGGCGGGCTCAGTTCAGGTAGGGACGACGAAGCTCTGTCAGCAAACCAAGAAGATCGAAGCGGCCATCAAGATACGCATTGAGGGCGTTGGCCATGTGCTGGTCAACGCCAAAGCCAGCCGCATGCTGTTGGGCGATCCAGCCTTCAACATGGGCTTGGCGGAGTTGATGTTCTTGGTGGTCCAGAGGTAAGGCTTGCTGGCTGACGGAAGGATGCATGGCGAAGAATCCAAGTGGCTGATGCACTTGATTCGTAGCACAAAGCGGCTCTTCGTCAAGCCGCCCCTAGCCGCTTGCAAAACGAGCGGTCAGAGCTTCTCGCCCTCATTGATCGCCTGATTCAAGATCTCATACCACTGGTTCATCTCGCGCTCGCTGCCGAACTTGATCGTCCAGACTGGATGGTCCACATCTCGAACGCTGACCGTGATCGTTCCTTCCCGCCTTGAGTTGTGCCAGTGCTTCTCCCAAGAGCGAACATCCATCAACGGGTAGATCTTCACTGTCCTGCCGACACGAATCTTCAACCGCGACCGCTCAATCGAGATCGCCAAAGCTCCTTGTCGCCCAAAATAGGAGCGATCAAACTCCCGACCAAAGACCTCCCGCTGGTTGCGCAATCGGTCAGCCCGATTGACGGCAACGGCGACCAGCACCGCTGTGCCCAGGGCAAGCAAGATGACAAACGTGCTAACGGTCATGTGAACTCCTGAGAACAGAATGGGACCATCGTTGATTGCCAACGGTGGCTATTGGACGCGGCCGGTGATCTTCCAAGTGCCGCCCACCTTGGTGAAGGTGTAGACCCCATCCATTTGATGACCAAAGTCCCGCTCCATGGCTTCAACCTTGGCGCTTACGTCACAGGTGTAGCTGGGCGCACCTTCTGCCTTCGTGCACTGGTTACTCTCGAAGTCTTCGATGCGCGCCTCTTCGTTGCTGTTCGCTTTGACGAACTGCAAAAAAGCGTGCTCCCGCTCAGTCTCAGCAGGGCCACCGCCAGAGCAGCTGGCCAAACAGACCGACATCAGGCCAACCAGGGCGAAACAAAGCTTTGACATGTGCATCTCCAAAAGAGGAAGGGAAGAGCGCTGGGGATCCACCAGACCGATAGGTTCGGATGCGCTGATTGCCGGCATGCTCAATGACTGCAAGCCTCCGCACACCGGCAGGAATGACCGGTGTTGGTGCTTGGCAGTCGCAGTTGATTGGCTGACGGAACCATGTTACTGATAAAGTAACAGACAAGGCAAGTCGGAGACCTCATGCTCAAACACGTCATTGCATGCTTGTGGTCACATTTTGGATCTGGACGACGCTCGTCTCATCTTCGCCAACCGCCTCCGTCTCGCGCGCCAGAAGGCCGAGCTGACCCAGGAAGCCTTGGGGGTTGCCGCTGGACTGGCACCTGAGGTGGCCAGGACGCGTATCAATCGTTACGAGAAGGGCGTCAACGAGTGTGATTTGCGCACCGCCAAGCGCCTGGCCGATGCCCTCGGCATGCCACTGGCTGCCTTCTTCGCCGAGACCGATGAGGTGGCAGAGGCGATCCAAGCGCTCGCGAAGCTCTCCGTCGAAGAGCAGCGAAAAGTCGTCGTCGAATTGCAGCTCAAAGCCCAGCGCAGCGATCCACCCAGCTCATAGTGTATCGGGCCTCGCTCATGTCTTGGCACCGTCAGAAAATTCCTACACAGATGCCAATTTGCAACCGATCTGAGCGGGCGGTGTGATCCTGTAATCTTGCGAGCGGACGGTCATTTTCAAACAAGCCAGGGATCACCGATGGAAGGCAGCGCGTCATGACCGGCAAGATCAAGCTCAGTGTCGCCACCGTGCTCTTGCTCTTCGCCCTCACAGCAGGGGTCTACCTTTCGGGTCAGTTGATCTTGATGCTGTTGAAGGTGGCCGGTCCCCTCACCGTCGGCACCTACTGGTCTTACGTCCAAGCGCTCGAACTCCCGCAGTTCGCTCCCTATGCCACCATGATCAAGCTGGCTGGCGCCCTCGGCTTCGGTGTGCCGCTGCTGGCCTGGGTCGCACTGCTGATCCCGTTGTTCAAGCCAAAGGCGGCCGCCTTGCATGGCGACGCGCGCTTTGCCTCCGGCAGTGATCTGGCCAAGAAGGACATGCTGAGCCACCCCTGATAACTCGGACACCTGAAAGCGAGGACAATCCTCGCACGGAGGTGTTCGATGCAGAAGCGGCAGCGGTTCACGGCGGAGTT
>NZ_JANTYU010000012.1 GCF_024806835.1 Xanthomonas sp. 3793 | reverse complement strand
GTTGACGAAACGAAAAAGCCGGCTATGATGGGCGGCTCGCTACACGGAAAGACGCTACGGCGGATTGAGGTGCAGCGGCGGCAACTTCCTCTTCACGAGGGGTTGACGAGGATGAAAAGTCTGCTAATATGGCCGGCTCGCTTCGCAGAAAACCTTCGGGTCGAAACGAAGCAGCGTCAACCACCTCGAAATGAGGTGTTGACGGCAAGAAAAAGTCCGCTATAATGGGCGGCTCGCTTCGACGAAAACGACGAAGCTGACGGGAACGGCGCTGAGGCCACTTCCCAATGTTCTTTGACAGTGTGCGCAGGTAATTTGTGCGGACGCCTGCAGGAAGGATGATTGTCCATCTTGCAGACGTTTAATCAAAAAGCAACATATTAATTGCTTTGCAAGCGATAAGTTGTCAGTGGTTGAACTTCTGCAGCTAAAGTATTTGTCTTCGGACATGTAATTTTAAGTGAAGAGTTTGATCCTGGCTCAGAGTGAACGCTGGCGGCAGGCCTAACACATGCAAGTCGAACGGCAGCACAGTAAGAGCTTGCTCTTATGGGTGGCGAGTGGCGGACGGGTGAGGAATACATCGGAATCTACTCTTTCGTGGGGGATAACGTAGGGAAACTTACGCTAATACCGCATACGACCTACGGGTGAAAGCGGAGGACCTTCGGGCTTCGCGCGATTGAATGAGCCGATGTCGGATTAGCTAGTTGGCGGGGTAAAGGCCCACCAAGGCGACGATCCGTAGCTGGTCTGAGAGGATGATCAGCCACACTGGAACTGAGACACGGTCCAGACTCCTACGGGAGGCAGCAGTGGGGAATATTGGACAATGGGCGCAAGCCTGATCCAGCCATGCCGCGTGGGTGAAGAAGGCCTTCGGGTTGTAAAGCCCTTTTGTTGGGAAAGAAAAGCAGTCGGTTAATACCCGATTGTTCTGACGGTACCCAAAGAATAAGCACCGGCTAACTTCGTGCCAGCAGCCGCGGTAATACGAAGGGTGCAAGCGTTACTCGGAATTACTGGGCGTAAAGCGTGCGTAGGTGGTGGTTTAAGTCTGTTGTGAAAGCCCTGGGCTCAACCTGGGAATTGCAGTGGATACTGGGTCACTAGAGTGTGGTAGAGGGTAGCGGAATTCCCGGTGTAGCAGTGAAATGCGTAGAGATCGGGAGGAACATCCGTGGCGAAGGCGGCTACCTGGACCAACACTGACACTGAGGCACGAAAGCGTGGGGAGCAAACAGGATTAGATACCCTGGTAGTCCACGCCCTAAACGATGCGAACTGGATGTTGGGTGCAATTTGGCACGCAGTATCGAAGCTAACGCGTTAAGTTCGCCGCCTGGGGAGTACGGTCGCAAGACTGAAACTCAAAGGAATTGACGGGGGCCCGCACAAGCGGTGGAGTATGTGGTTTAATTCGATGCAACGCGAAGAACCTTACCTGGTCTTGACATCCACGGAACTTTCCAGAGATGGATTGGTGCCTTCGGGAACCGTGAGACAGGTGCTGCATGGCTGTCGTCAGCTCGTGTCGTGAGATGTTGGGTTAAGTCCCGCAACGAGCGCAACCCTTGTCCTTAGTTGCCAGCACGTAATGGTGGGAACTCTAAGGAGACCGCCGGTGACAAACCGGAGGAAGGTGGGGATGACGTCAAGTCATCATGGCCCTTACGACCAGGGCTACACACGTACTACAATGGTAGGGACAGAGGGCTGCAAACCCGCGAGGGCGAGCCAATCCCAGAAACCCTATCTCAGTCCGGATTGGAGTCTGCAACTCGACTCCATGAAGTCGGAATCGCTAGTAATCGCAGATCAGCATTGCTGCGGTGAATACGTTCCCGGGCCTTGTACACACCGCCCGTCACACCATGGGAGTTTGTTGCACCAGAAGCAGGTAGCTTAACCTTCGGGAGGGCGCTTGCCACGGTGTGGCCGATGACTGGGGTGAAGTCGTAACAAGGTAGCCGTATCGGAAGGTGCGGCTGGATCACCTCCTTTTGAGCATGACGTCATCGTCTTGCGGGCGTCCTCACAAATTACCTGCATTCAGAGATTCATACCGGCACAGGTCGGTATGCGAAGTCCCTTTTGGGGCCTTAGCTCAGCTGGGAGAGCACCTGCTTTGCAAGCAGGGGGTCGTCGGTTCGATCCCGACAGGCTCCACCATATTGAGTGAAAAGACTTCGGGTCTGTAGCTCAGGTGGTTAGAGCGCACCCCTGATAAGGGTGAGGTCGGTAGTTCGAGTCTACCCAGACCCACCACTCTGAATGTAGTGCACACTTAAGAATTTATATGGATCAGCGTTGAGGCTGATACATGTTCTTTTATAACTTGTGACGTAGCGAGCGTTTGAGATATCTATCTAAACGTGTCGTTGAGGCTAAGGCGGGGACTTCGAGTCCCTAAATAATTGAGTCGTATGTTCGCGTTGGTGGCTTTGTACCCCACACAGCACGTACATATAGCTCCGAGGCAACTTGGGGTTATATGGTCAAGCGAATAAGCGCACACGGTGGATGCCTAGGCGGTCAGAGGCGATGAAGGACGTGGTAGCCTGCGAAAAGTGTCGGGGAGCTGGCAACAAGCTTTGATCCGGCAATATCCGAATGGGGAAACCCACTGCTTCGGCAGTATCCTGCAGTGAATTCATAGCTGCTGGAAGCGAACCCGGTGAACTGAAATATCTAAGTAACCGGAGGAAAAGAAATCAACCGAGATTCCCTAAGTAGTGACGAGCGAACGGGGAACAGCCCTTAAGCTGGAATGGCTTTAGAAAAACAATCTGGAAAGATTGGCCATAGAAGGTGATAGCCCTGTATTTAAAAGGGCCACTCCAGTGAAGACGAGTAGGGCGGGGCACGTGAAACCCTGTCTGAATATGGGGGGACCATCCTCCAAGGCTAAATACTCCTGACCGACCGATAGTGAACCAGTACCGTGAGGGAAAGGCGAAAAGAACCCCGGAGAGGGGAGTGAAATAGATCCTGAAACCGTGTGCGTACAAGCAGTAGGAGCTCGCAAGAGTGACTGCGTACCTTTTGTATAATGGGTCAGCGACTTACTGTTCGTGGCAAGCTTAACCGTATAGGGGAGGCGAAGGGAAACCGAGTCTGATAAGGGCGCATAGTCGCGGGCAGTAGACCCGAAACCGGGTGATCTAGTCATGGCCAGGGTGAAGGTGCCGTAACAGGTACTGGAGGCCCGAACCCACGTCTGTTGCAAAAGACGGGGATGAGCTGTGATTAGGAGTGAAAAGCTAATCGAACCCGGAGATAGCTGGTTCTCCTCGAAAGCTATTTAGGTAGCGCCTCGGACGAATACTACTGGGGGTAGAGCACTGTTATGGCTAGGGGGTCATCGCGACTTACCAAACCATTGCAAACTCCGAATACCAGTACGTACTATCCGGGAGACACACGGCGGGTGCTAACGTCCGTCGTGAAAAGGGAAACAACCCAGACCCACAGCTAAGGTCCCAAATTCACTGCTAAGTGGAAAACGATGTGGAAAGGCACAGACAGCCAGGAGGTTGGCTTAGAAGCAGCCACCCTTTAAAGAAAGCGTAATAGCTCACTGGTCGAGTCGGTCTGCGCGGAAGATTTAACGGGGCTAAGCAGTGAACCGAAGCTTGGGGTGCATAAAACTTGTTTTATGCGCGGTAGAGGAGCGTTCCGTAAGCCTGCGAAGGTGGATTGAGAAGTCTGCTGGAGGTATCGGAAGTGCGAATGCTGACATGAGTAACGATAATGCGGGTGAAAAGCCCGCACGCCGAAAGCCCAAGGTTTCCTTGCGCAACGTTAATCGACGCAGGGTTAGTCGGTCCCTAAGGCGAGGGCGAAAGCCGTAGTCGATGGGAAGCAGGTTAATATTCCTGCACCTCGCGTGAGTGCGATGGAGGGACGGAGAAGGTTAGGTGTACCGGGCGTTGGTTGTCCCGGGGAAAGGCGGTAGGTTTGGATCTTTGGCAAATCCGGGATCCTTTAAGACCGAGCACCGAGACGAGCCTTTATGGCGAAGTCACTGATACCACGCTTCCAGGAAAAGCTCCTAAGCTTCAGCTCACGAAGACCGTACCGTAAACCGACACAGGTGGGTAGGATGAGAATTCTCAGGCGCTTGAGAGAACTCGGGTGAAGGAACTAGGCAACATGGCACCGTAACTTCGGGAGAAGGTGCACCCTTTTTGGTGGCTCATGCGAGCTATAGCTGAAGAGGGTCGCAGAAACCAGGCCGCTGCGACTGTTTATCAAAAACACAGCACTCTGCAAACACGAAAGTGGACGTATAGGGTGTGACGCCTGCCCGGTGCTGGAAGGTTAATTGATGGGGTCAGCCGCAAGGCGAAGCTCTTGATCGAAGCCCCAGTAAACGGCGGCCGTAACTATAACGGTCCTAAGGTAGCGAAATTCCTTGTCGGGTAAGTTCCGACCTGCACGAATGGCGTAACGACAGCGGCGCTGTCTCCACCCGAGACTCAGTGAAATTGAAATCGCTGTGAAGATGCAGCGTTCCCGTGGCAAGACGGAAAGACCCCGTGAACCTTTACTATAGCTTTACACTGAACGTTGAGTTCGTCTGTGTAGGATAGGTGGGAGGCTATGAAACTGTGGCGCTAGCTGCAGTGGAGCCATCCTTGAAATACCACCCTGTCGTGCTTGACGTTCTAACCTAGATCCGTTATCCGGATCAGGGACCGTGTATGGTGGGTAGTTTGACTGGGGCGGTCTCCTCCTAAAGAGTAACGGAGGAGCACGAAGGTACGCTCAGCGCGGTCGGACATCGCGCACTGTGTGCAAAGGCATAAGCGTGCTTGACTGCAAGATCGACGGATCAAGCAGGTACGAAAGTAGGTCTTAGTGATCCGGTGGTTCTGTATGGAAGGGCCATCGCTCAACGGATAAAAGGTACTCCGGGGATAACAGGCTGATACCGCCCAAGAGTTCATATCGACGGCGGTGTTTGGCACCTCGATGTCGGCTCATCACATCCTGGGGCTGTAGTCGGTCCCAAGGGTATGGCTGTTCGCCATTTAAAGTGGTACGCGAGCTGGGTTCAGAACGTCGTGAGACAGTTCGGTCCCTATCTGCCATGGGCGTTGGAAGTTTGAGAGGGGCTGCTCCTAGTACGAGAGGACCGGAGTGGACGAACCTCTGGTGTTCCGGTTGTCACGCCAGTGGCATTGCCGGGTAGCTATGTTCGGAAGCGATAACCGCTGAAAGCATCTAAGCGGGAAGCGCGCCTCAAGATGAGACTTCCCGGGGCACAAGCCCCCTAAAGGAACCATATAGACTATGTGGTTGATAGGTCAGGTGTGTAAGTACAGCAATGTATTGAGCTAACTGATACTAATGATCCGTGCGGCTTGACCATATAACCTCAAGTTGCCTTGGTCCCAACGAACGTTGGTAGATCACCAAACGCAAGCTACGTCACAAGTTAACTATGCGAGACGAGCGCTGTATGCGCTTCCCTTCGCAAGAGCCTGCACATCCTTGTGCAGACTTTTGAAGAGAAGCAAATATTGGCGAC
>NZ_JANTYU010000011.1 GCF_024806835.1 Xanthomonas sp. 3793 | reverse complement strand
GACAGCCTGGGCGGGCTAACGCCCGCCGAGTTCCGTGATCAACATCAACCGCAGACCTCTAGTTTTGGCTGGCATTGAATTACGGGGAGTCGACAGTGCCAGGCAACGCGACTGGATGATGCCCGCCCTACCCCGGTAGTCGTGGCGAGCACCAGAGGTAGGATCGGTGAGCAGATAACCACCGCGACATGCAGCAGCTGCGATCGCAGAATGCCCCTTGGCTCGGCTGTAAGTTTTGATGCGGGTGTGATAGATGGCCATGTGTGTTTCCTGAGTCAGAGTTCATCAGTTCTGACTCAAGATTTCGCAAGGCTCAATAGCGTAAAACGCCTATTTCCGAGGATTCTACTTTGCCTGTTATGGAATCAGGCCAAACTTCGATCGACCTCAAATATCCGCCCCGAGCTCACAAAAGGCCGAGATGGATGGCAAAGCTCGGAACCTCATTTTTCGAACCGACTTGTAGCTCCATGCGGTGCCTCGCTCAGGAATTGCCCCCTCATACCGAAGGCAAAGCTGTCGATATCGCCCCATGTGCCTTGGATACCCCCAAACTAGCGAAGTCTTACTCAGTCAGACCAAACCATGCGCGCAAGACGTCCACATTTAAATTGCACGATTGACAAGCCCAGAAATCCCCTTATGAAATAAACAGTTAAAGGAGATGAAAATGACCGATAAACCACCAAAACCCGAAAGATATTCACTAGCTATCACAGCCATTTGCTTGTGCTTCTTTTTACTTGGGCTTGGCTGGGGCATCGCCTTCACACTACTAGCTCTTCTTTAATTCCAATTCAAATCAATAACTTCCATCATTGCATTAATGCGATGATCCACATAAAAACGCCAACAATTGCACCAAAGAGCGACCAAAAACGTGCATTGGCTTTTGGAACGATTCCTACGGCAGCAAAGAATAATATTACAGAAAGGAAAACGAGGTTCATCGGTGCGACTGGGCCAGTAGGCGGCAACCTCTTAACTACAAGAGCTATAACAGCAGTAAAAATAAGCGCCCCAAAGGCCACTGCTGCTGAAACCCAAGCAGGAATTCCGTTAAGAACACGGTCAAGCTTTGCCTCTGCTCGATTTATTGCGGCGAGCATCCTGCCGATGACCGATCTTTCGTGAGCAGGCACCGCCGGAGTTGATTCAGGCACTGGCTCTTTAACTGGCACCGAGATATTAGATCCCGTTGCACCCTGCGAATTTTTCTTTGATAGCAATGCGCGCGAAAGCAATACGATCGCAGCACCAGCAAAAAGAATTTCGGGCCAATTTTTTCTCAATTTAATTTAACTCCACACTGGGGTTGCTTGTGGCAGCAGGAAAAAAATCAGATCTTCATGCCTCATGGAGCTCCCAACGAGCCAAATCTATGATCGCCTATAATTGATGGGATTAGCGAGGAGTTCGATCGACTTCGAAGAGACGTCCTAAGCTGACGAAAGGCCGAGATGGATGACAAAGCTCAACACTCCATTTAGCAAAGCGCTTGACCGCACCACGGGGATAGTCACTACGGGGTTGTCCATCCATGCTAAACGCGATCTTGCCACCGTCTTCCCATTGGCTCGGCATCTGACCAACTACCACAGGCCCCACTGACGTAAGTGAGAGTGATGCTGTATCCGCCACATCATGCGCTGGGGGCACTCCGTCCTTCACTGACGCGAACCATTCGAACGGTTCGGCTAGGGTCACACATGGCCCCATGCCATCTCCCACCTTAAAAAGCGAACCTGCGCGCTCGCCTTGGAGCATCAAGAAAGCGAGAACAGGCTCGGCTTCTTCCTGCTGATTGTTGACTAACAGCACCCAACTCTCTCGGAACAGAAAGATGCTGCCAGGCGAAAGATCATTGGGAAGCCGATCTGCAAAAGCTTGTGCGGGAACGCTCATTGATTTCTCCCGGTTGATGTCCTACTGGATCTCAGTTGATCCAACGACGGCGCAGCAGCACGACCAGATCTTCTCCCATTCGCTGAGCGTCCATGGATAGCGCTTGCCTGACTCGATGGGCTGGTGAAAGGAGCACGGGGGCTTGGTGCTCACCTTGCCGGTAAGGCAGCTGCATGTTGTTGGGACCGGCCTCGTGCTCGGCGCGGGTCATCCAAGCACCAGCATGTTCTCCCAACAATCGCACCACAGGAACGACATGGCTAAGCCGTTCGGTTGGATCAATATGAGCCAGGAGCCAGGCAGCATAGCCGATAGCGGCTTCCAGCTTTCCTGCGATATCTTCTTCTACGACGACCGATAGCCCCATACCGCGTTCTGGCGGCGGAACAGGCAAGCTGATCAGGACATCCCCGTTGGGCCAAAGTCGGATCGACGCGCCGTCACTACGCTGCGCTTCCTGGACCAACACGAGCGCCTCACCGTTCGAGCCCGCCTTCATCCCCAGGCTCCGATCAAAAACGGCTGGGGCTCCAAAGAGTGCGTGCTTTTGCATGGCATCCAAAAGGGGCTGAGCTTCCATCTCGGCGGGGCGAAGCACTGTTGTGTCCGGTCCAGCTGCAACAGCAAGCTGCAAGACCGTGCCACTTTGCTGATAGCCGCGCTCGATCCGTGGGAAGAGCGCCAGTGCACGATCGCGCAATCCTGTTGGATTGAGGGGCGCCACGGCCTGAGTCAGCTGGAACTGATGGATGGCGCGAGTTGCCTTTTGTCCCAGTTCCTCCACTGAGACAAAGCCGTCCCAGAGCTGACCACCTTACCAATTGCCGATTTCTCTAATCAAATCGGCTTGATCCGGTTCCGCTTCCATACCCGACTGCACGAACATCAGGAGTGGCTTACGGTTCCGGGCTTCATGCACCTCTTCGTGGGTTGCCGAGACGCCTCCTGCCTGCTTGGCACCGTAGCGAGGCCCAAGAACGAGGATGACAAGGTCCGCCTCGCGCACACCATTGAGGCATGCGACCTGAGGGGAGCTAGCTCGGGCGCCGAAGTCCTCCGCCATGATCGCCTGGTGGCCTAGCAACTCGATCGCCTGCTTGACCACTGCTCGTTCGGCCTCCATACCTGAAATCAGCGAGCTGATGAACACTTTCATGCCGAACCTCCCTTCAGACAGCACATGAGATTTAGCTAACCGTAACCATCGGCAGGAAACCTAGGCCTTTCTTGAAACAAGTTCCAACCGGCGTTCAGTTCGCTCGATGAGAGACCGCTGACGATCGATATAGGCAGCTCCCTTCCGTAGGCGCACCATCATGCCTAACGGATAGATCACACATCCGTAGATCGACAAGCCAAGCAACCCTAGCCCTGGCACGATCCACTTCGCTCCGTCGGTCATAAAGGCCAGTGGGGCAAGCATGATCGCAATGCCCAAGATCCCAAAGCAGCAAAGCACTTGGATTAGCAGGAACTGCACGATATGGAACTTGTCTTGGCCAAGGTGCTCAATTTTCCGCAGCTCGGCTCGATTGATGACTAGGCTTATCCGATCGTTCCAGAAGATCGCTTTGCCGTAAGCCCAACGCGCCAAGTAGATGACCGCTGAAGCCACCACCCCACCGATCACCGCTTGTGCCAACCAGTTGTCCATGCGTTATCCCCGTCAGTGAGTTTACGGGCTCCTGAGGTCTGCGTGTCAGCCCCTGCCCCAGGGCTGATCTCAGCCGAGTTGTGTCTCAAATTCTGCGACGCCCCCAAAATCATCCCTGCCGACACTGGGGGACCGAATTCGGATTGCCTAACTGTCTTCTTAAGAATATTTAAGTTAGGCAAAGCCCTCGTAATTTATGTGGCGTTCATTTTATTTGCGTGAGATATCGCTCGCTTTTCGTAATTTTGTTACTTTTAAACACTACAAGCGCATTGATGGTTTCAAACCCATTTATACCACTGCAATCATTGCCCTATATAGCCTGTCGATAAAATCTTTTATGAAAGTCGAACTGAAAATACAGCTGTTTGAATGGCAATTATTGAGATCACCTTAGGCAATCATCGGCACGAAATTTCTGTCCTATTTTGTTATTGACAGAAAATCCCCTCCCCTTATCAAACGTCTACCTCCTCAACATTGGATCGTAGATGCACTTTAAACACTCTCAACTTCACAAGTATTTGCAGCACCCCAAAGGTCAGTTATTCATCCGAAGCATTCGCATCGGCAAAGTCGAATTCACTGACATGGTCGTTCAAGACCGAGCCGGCGCGCTTCACCTTCAGGACCTGGTCCAAGCGACCTATGACCATCATGAAAAGCTGCGACGGCTTCGCCGATCCGGAACTCGCTATCCCGAGCCTTTGCCCTTGGCCACTCCGGCGCGGCTCCTTTCTGAAGAGGTCGACGACTTCCTCAAAGACAAAGAACGGCAGAACCTTCGCACCACCACGATCGATGCGTATCGCCGCACGCTTGCCATCTTGCACCGCGTGAGCGGCAACACCTCCGTTGCTCGGATCGACCACACGCACATCTACCAAATGTGGGATCTGCTGCGATGGGCGCCCGAAGACTTCATGACGAACCCCAAACATCAGGGATTGAGCGTCGAAGCCTTGATCGCCAAGGGTCAACGTCAAGGACGGCCACAGCCGGCCAACGCAACACTCGAACTACATCGGCGCTTCCTCGCATCCTTCTTCAACACCCTGGTCAAGGCTCGTGCCATCCCACACTCCCCAATGGATGCGTTCAAGCCGGCGAGAGAAGAGCTACTGGCTGATCAGGACGAGCCCGAGCGGCTTCTCTCACAAGAAGAAATCCAGAAGATCTTCAACCCCGAGACCTTCCTGCATTGGGCCAAGAAATACCCGCACAGATGGTGGTGCCCGCTCATCGCGCTTTACACGGGCGCCAGAATCAACGAGATCGCCCAGCTCAAAGTTGCTGACATCATGCAAGACCAAGGCGTGTGGTGCTTCTCGATCCAGAAAACCGTGGACGAAGACCTTGCGCAAAGCGCTGGCAAGCGCAGCCGTCAAAGCCTGAAAGGCAAAAGTGCTATTCGCAAGGTGCCGATCCACCCAACCCTCATCCAGGCGGGCTTCCTCGACTTCCTTGCCGACATCAAGGCATCTGGCCACCCTCGCATCTTCCCCAACCTGTCGGCTGGCACCTGCCGCAAGACCGGTGAGCCAAACGGACGCTACAGCCAGGGCTTCGTCAACCAGTTCGCCGCCTACTTGAAGGGCTTAGGCTTTGGCAAAGGGATCGGATCGCACGCCTTCCGGCATACGCTCGCCACGGAACTCGATGCCAAGGGCGTGCGGGTTGAGCACATTGCCTTGATCACAGGTCACGCACTCAACAAGAAGGCGCCCGTGCTGCAGGACAACTATGTCCACAAATCGGCCGGCAACACTCGGAAGATCCAAGTCGAAGCGCTCGGCCACTATCAGCCGGCTGTGACACTACCGAGCTATGTGCGCGGGCAGTTCAAGGAGCGGCTGAGGAAGGGAGCGAGGATGTATCCCTAAAAAGAACCATGTTAGCTACCAACACCATGCTGCACAGATGCGGCATGGCTTGAAAGCTTGTTCAGTGTGGGGGTGAGTCACTTCATCACCAGGGTTTGCACGATCAACTCCCAAATCGGGCTAGATCCTAAGAACTGGGCGCGACACCTCACCACTATCAAGGAGCAACTACCGAAGTCTGCATTGGACCTTTCTACCCGGCGCCCCAACCAGTTTGAGGAGCGGCAACAGACCTGCTAGCATCCGTATAGGTTCGGGCTACCTCCCTGCTGCGTGGGAAAAGTCTGACGTCACCCAGGTATCCATCTCCTTTGTGGCCGTTGAAGCAAGCAGCATGCTCTGAAAGAAGCACTGAGCTTCTTTGGCCAATACGGGAGTATGTGATGTTCCAAGCTCAAGACATAGTTCGTGCTTTCAAGTCCGGTGCATGTTGCATGCGCACAGAGGAGTTCAGTCACTGTGAGAGCCTCGAGAGGTTCGCCAAGGATCTGGGCTTTAAGAGCTACCACGCATTTCGCCGAAGCATCGAAGGCCACGGCCCTGACAAGCTTGGCGTGGTGTCGGTCGGTCTCATGCGTAAAATCTGTGCTCGCAGAAGTCTCTCACCGGACTTGGAATACTTTGAGTTCCAAGTGCTGCAATCTGGAATTACATTTTATAGCCAATGGATAGGCTGGGATAGCAGTGGTGATGAGGTGCGCGTGCCCCGACCGATTGGGGGCGAATCACGCATCGACCTGCTCAGAGATAATTTGCACAACCCTGTCTATGTGATTGAGACCGATCTTGAGGCAACGGTCTGGCGCCAACTTTGGAGATCCACCGCCCTTCTTGAAGCTAGTGTTGCTCACCGGCTGTTTCCATCATCGTTCAACAAGCTACATCTTGTTAGTCCTGATCCGCCCTACCATCGCATTGGGGCACGTTCCAGATACAACAACAATCTTGCGCCGATTTGACGGGTCGAATTGTTAGTCGGTTCGAATCGGCAGCTACTCGATGAGTCATTGAAGCAATGGGGCCGGCGAAAGCCGGCCTTATTGGCGTCCATTTCAATTTCCACTGGGATTTAATCAGAATAACAACCTCTCGCTTGACACCGGCATTTTTTCGCAAAGCATTCCCGACCATGTAATTGCGGCTCCCATAACAGCAAGTCTGCGATACAAACCCGAATCTGTAAGGAGCATCGAGCGCTTTGGTAGGGTCGCCGTAGTCAAATCAACTTGCTCGGCTCGCGCCGGGACCAGACACGTCCATCACCATTATCTTTATCCTTTGGGCAGCAGAACTTGGCAGCATTTCTTGCAACATAAGCCGCATCTCAGCTGCGGACTGTGGCCGGGCCCTCCCATTAGGTGGAGTTGGGATTTTAGATGTGCGCTTTTCGCCATACCAGAACACCAAGTAGATACCTAATCCACCAGCCTCCGGGTCAGGGGTGTATAACCGATCAAGCTGCTCGGTCGCCGCAGTCCAAACATCCACGTGGAAGTCACGCTTAATCTCGACGACCGCCTTTATATTGCGACCCGAGATCACGATGTCGGCTCGCTTATCGGCACTCATGTGCCCTTCGGGCTCTGCGCGAAGCCCATGAGGAGATAGACGGTAACGGAGCATGCCGAGCAACGCGTCTCTGGCTTGATCTTCCGTTTTTGGCCGATCAAGGCGATTAGCGCTATCGGTGTTCCAAAAAAACTTATAAGGGTCTTCGTTCCCATGACTGATGTGTCTCTGCACATCGCCTAAGTGGTCAAGAACCACTGCAACCATATCCTGATGCGAATGTGGCGCTCGATTAGCCAACGCTTCCTGTGCGACCTCCCAACTCGGTGCGACATGCGAAGCATCCACGCTTGCGGTCAGCTGATTGGTTTTATGGTGTAAGACCGAGTCGCGGTAGCTTTCCAACTCCGAGCGCTGCACCAACCTAGCCATGACCACACGCGCTTGATGACTCGTCAGTGAAGCGATCTGCGCGATCATGGACTGGATATGCATCGAGGCATCCCAAGGATTGCGCGTTCCCATTGAGCCGCCAACCGGGTGAGCAGTCTGCGGATACCTTGAAGCCGCCCAGGTCACGGCAAACTCAAGCTGGCTCAATGTATACGACCAGACCTTATGCGATCCGAAGCCCGCTTCCACGCCTTCTTCCAGGATCTCCCAGATTGCCACGTCAAGTTGCTCGGATGACAAACTACTTAAAATAGGCTGATAGACAATAGGGTCATTGGTGAAGCCAAACCAAAGCCAAATTCCCAAACATTGAAGCTCATTCGAACTCAGTGACGGCTTGGCTTGAAGTGAGTTTACGGTTTCCAAAGCAAGCGACTTGATTGCATGCCACACGCCATCTTCCTGTATCCATAGCAATATTTGCGTGAGAACATTCGCTTTGGGCAGCGGATAGCTGTGCAAAAGCTGGACCAAGCCCCGCCCTCGATGATTGCCTACAAGCGTCGGATGACCAAGCGCCACCAAGCAGTGAGCATGGAGACTATGCTGAGCTAGCTCGTTGGCCAAAAAGGCTAGGTAGGTATCAGCCGCCAAGACCGGCTTGGCCTCAATTACGTCATCAACCCATACGTGACGCCACTGATCTACTGAGGATTTTGTATGCACATACACAGGGAAAATCGCTTCAATCATCAGTGCAGATGCTAGCAGAGTATCCGGAAGCTCCTTAATCTCACCGCCCTTATCACGATAGACGTCAAGTGCAGCTAGCAATGCAGTCCAAGGCGTTGACCGTTTCTCACGGTAATCGGCAAGTAATTGAGAAAGCTCTGGCGGTGCAACCCTTGTCAAGAGAGCCTCAAATCCTCTGAGAACACAGGCCGAGCCCTGCTCTCCTAGCGCCCACTCCAATCGCAATCGAGGAGATGAAGGTGCTGCTGCGCTCTGTGGACAATCGTGCCAAAAATAGATCTCGGTAGCCTCTTCAAGTAAGCCTAAGTCCGAAGCACTACTGACCGCCGCAGCATTCTGCTCAAAATTCGCCTGAATGCTCACTCGCCAGGCTTCGGTTTGTCTTGCCTCTTCTTGAGCGTATTGCGAAACGAAATTAGGCATCTGGTTCAGTTGCGCTCGCCACGCTCTTTGGACCTCACCCAATAAAGGATCCAGCTCTGCCAAGGCGGACAAATTAGT
Organism: Xanthomonas sp. 3793; assembly: GCF_024806835.1. GTDB lineage: Bacteria > Pseudomonadota > Gammaproteobacteria > Xanthomonadales > Xanthomonadaceae > Xanthomonas > Xanthomonas arboricola_F. The sequence goes on along the minus strand of NZ_JANTYU010000011.1, from coordinate 2,036 downwards.
GCTATGCACAGTTGCAACCACACCGAGGCGAACGGACTCACTCAACGCTGCTCGGTAGATCAGGGATCTGCGCTCACCATGGGCGGCATGTATCGCTTGAAGCATTTCTTCGAGCATGTCCCCTACATTCACCCATGGCCTGATCAGATGAATGAACCGCAACCAGGAGTTTTCATCACTCTTGGAAAAATCAGCGTGCACCAATGCTGCGCGAAGCATTTTTTGTCCTAAATCGGGATGTACCTTGAACGCTTTGGCCAGCGATCCGTCTTGACTGTGGTGCTCAGCGCGGCGTAAATAGCACTTGAGCCAGTCGTAGCATTGCTGGGGATCTTTGCCAACTGGCAACGCGATGGCGAGAAGCCGTTCATAAAGCCGCGACGCTTCACGCGGCCCATGTCGGCTTGCGAAGACTGATGAATTAGGAACTGCACGAATTTGAATTTTCTGCAAAATCTCATTTGCCATTGGAGGATTAACGTGATCCAACAACCCAATCGTAATTCCGATTGGAAGTTGCTCTTCACAAGACTCAAGATCATCCCAAAACGCGATGAAATCATCAGCGTTAAGTCCATCTCCAAGATGAGCATGAAGACAAGCACTACGTAGCCGCAGGTCATCTTCAGAGCTACCCAAATAAGAATAAGCAGCAAGCAAATCATGTCGCGAGGCGTCGTCGCCTTCGTGGAGCACTTCAATTGCTACAACTCGCAATGCATAATGCGCCTTCACATCACCCACGAGTTTTTTGAGGATTATCGTAAAGCCTGGCAATATCCGGCCGCCTTTTTGCAGCAACAGCACAAATAGGCGCAAAGACAAGCGGCTTTCCGATGACGTAAACAAGCACTGGTATTGCTGTGCCAGAGCAGGATCAGCTAAGGCTTTGGCTGTATCTGGCAAATGGCGGCGAGACAAGAACCAAGGGTCTTGCTTGCTGTGGCTAGCCAGCGCGTCGACCAATCTCAGCCGATTGGCTGACGACAAGTTAGATACATCTCCATAGAGCAGCACACCAACCGGGTCATAATCCATCAAAGGCGCCGGGTCAGCTACGAGGGTGACCAGCCAAGCAAACAAGCCACGAAGCGCGGTAGGTGGTCGTTCCTCAATTCCAAGCAATGCAAGCAAGCGACCCAGCGAGAACCCAGATGAAAGCTGCTTAATGAGGTAGCGTGCTGCGAGGAACTCAGCAATCGTACGATGGGTGTAGTCCACTCCTCCTTGCCCGATTGAGACGAAAGCTCGCCGACTCAATGCCGCGTAAAGCTCGGGCTTGGGCGCTAAATCGATCTCCCTGTAGCAAGCGATGCTTTCGTCATCGGAGCTCGCAGCATGTGAGAAACCTTGGCAATTCGATAGCAAGCGTAACGCACACAAGGCTCCTGCTGCACTGAGAAGCTCCTTGGCCGTGAACCGACCTGGCCCCAAGTCTTTCTCAGCATGAAGAGGGTTTTGCTCATCAAGCAAAAGCAACACTGCACGATCAAAGAGTTCCGTCTGGCTTAATGGCCAATTTCCTCGCTGGACCACCTTGGCGAGCAGCAGCAGGGTATGAGGGTTTTCGAGCAAGGGGTCGAGTTGTCGCCGAACGGCTTCTTCAACAAAGCGCTCAGCATCGTCATGGCAACTGTTTGCAAGCACGCTCATCTGCTCGCTTTTTGTGAGAGCAAGAAGCTGAACTACAGTGGCCGCGCCTGACTTGTTGAAGTAAGGCCGCAACGCCGCCAGGTCAGTCTGATCTAGCCAGTCCGCTACACGGCAGGACAGGCGCATTCCTACCGGTCGGATTTTTGCTAATTTTCGCGTCAGCTGGTCGATGGTGGATTGGTCGGATCGACCTGAGCGCGTCTCATCGAGCGCATCGATCCAAAGAATCTGATCCGGGGGAACTTCGTCAGATGGCGTGTTGAGGAAGTCTCTAACAGTGAAATAGCATCTGAGCCACCCCTGATAACTCGGACACCTGAAAGCGAGGACAATCCTCGCACGGAGGTGTTCGATGCAGAAGCGGCAGCGGTTCACGGCGGAGT
>NZ_JANTYU010000010.1 GCF_024806835.1 Xanthomonas sp. 3793 | reverse complement strand
CCGGTCGCGATGGACGAAGGTCTGCGCTTCGCGATTCGCGAAGGCGGCCGTACCGTCGGCGCCGGCGTGGTTGCCAAGGTCATCAAGTAAGCAATACCTGCAGTTCGGCGGCTTCGGTCGCCGAATTTGTGCGAATGGCGGGCCGGCTGAACCGCGGTCCGCCTTCGTTGTCTTAGGGTTTGCGGTAAACGAGTACATACGCCAGTAGCTCAATTGGCAGAGCAGCGGTCTCCAAAACCGCAGGTTGGGGGTTCGAGTCCCTCCTGGCGTGCCACTCCTCTTTCCGGCCCAGCGATTCGGGTCAGATCGGTAACTAGAGCCGGATGAATAGCAAAATCGAGCCTTCCAAAAGCGCGTCTGCTGCCAGCGCTGATATCGTGAAATACGTGCTCTCCGCGATCCTGGTGGTTGCGGGGCTGTTTGTGTGGTTCTGGTTTTCTGCGCCGGAGCGCGCCACGCAGCTGGGAGCCTGGACGCCGCAGTTGCGTGCGCTGGCTGTCATCGTCGGGCTGGTGGCAGGTGCATTTGTCTTTCTGGGGACCGGCAAAGGCCGGGAAACCCGCGAATTCATGTCCGAATCCAGGTTTGAGTTGCGTAAGGTGGTCTGGCCAACGCGTCAGGAAGCCATTCGCACGACCTGGGTCGTGATTGTTGTTGTGATCATTCTGAGTTTGCTGTTGGGCGGCTTCGACTTCGTCATCCAGAAGCTCACGCAGTGGTTCCTGGCTCGTTGAGGAGAATCAAGCAGTGAAGCGTTGGTACGTCGTTCACGCCTATTCAGGCTTTGAAAAATCTGTTGCGCAGGCGCTGCGCGATCGCATCGTCCGCACCGAGATGGAAGATCGTTTCGGTGAAGTGCTGGTGCCGACCGAAGAGGTCATCGAGATGCGCGCCGGCCAGAAGCGTCGGTCCGAGCGCAAGTTCTTCCCCGGCTACGTGCTGGTCCAGATCGAAACTCACGAAGAAGCCGGAATTCCGCGCATCGACAACGAAAGCTGGCATCTGGTGAAGGAAACTTCCAAGGTGATGGGCTTCATTGGCGGCACCGCCGATCGTCCGTTGCCGATTCGCGACGAAGAAGCTGATGCGATCCTGCAGCGTGTGCAGGATGGTGTCGAAAAGCCGCGTCCGAAGGTGTTGTTCGAGCCGGGTCAGATGGTGCGTGTCACCGATGGTCCGTTCAACGACTTCAACGGCGTTGTCGAAGAAGTCAACTACGAGAAGAGCCGGTTGCGCGTCGCCGTGCTCATCTTTGGTCGCTCCACACCGGTCGAGCTTGAGTTCGGCCAGGTCGAGAAGGGCTGACCCGAGCAGGCGCCTGCTAGGCGCCTGTCTTGAATGCTGCTATAGTGCGCGGCTCGCTGACCTGGCGACCGCTGGGTAAACAATGGCTGCCACATGGCGGCCATCTGCGTGTTGTACGCAACGCGACGCCGGGACGCGTGATTCTCCCGGTCCGATGGGGAGCCTGTTGTCAGGCGTTAGCACCCGGAGAGTATTGAGATGGCTAAGAAAATAACTGCCTACATCAAGTTGCAGGTCAAGGCCGGTCAGGCCAATCCTGCACCGCCGGTCGGCCCTGCACTGGGTCAGCGCGGTTTGAACATCATGGAATTCTGCAAGGCGTTCAACGCTGCGACCTCCAAGCTGGAGCCGGGTTTGCCGACGCCGGTGATCATCACCGCGTATTCCGATCGTACCTTCACGTTCGTGACCAAGAGCACCCCGGCAAGCGTGCTGCTCAAGAAGGCGGCGGGCGTGACTTCCGGCTCGAAGCGTCCTAACAGCGACAAGGTCGGCAAGGTGACGCGCAAGCAGCTGGAAGAGATCGCCAAGACCAAGGAAGCCGATCTGACGGCGGCCGAGCTCGAAGCGGCAGTTCGCACGATTGCGGGTACCGCCCGCAGCATGGGTTTGACGGTGGAGGGCTAAGACATGGCACAGAACAAGCGCGTTAAGGCCATTGCGGCCGCAGTCGTTCCGGGCAAGAGCTATGCCTTCGAAGACGCAATCAAGATCCTGAAGACCGCCACCAAGGCCAAGTTCGTCGAATCCATCGACGTCGCCGTGCGCCTGGGCGTGGACGCCAAGAAGTCCGATCAGCAGGTACGCGGTTCGACCGTGCTTCCCGCCGGTACCGGCAAGAGCGTGCGCGTTGCGGTGTTCGCACCGGCAGGCGCCAAGGCTGACGAAGCCCTGGCTGCGGGCGCCGAGGCAGTGGGCATGGACGACCTGGCCGAGAAGATGCAGGCAGGTGATCTGAACTACGACGTGGTCATCGCGACTCCGGACGCCATGCGCGTTGTCGGTAAGCTGGGTACCCTGCTGGGCCCGCGCGGCCTGATGCCGAACCCCAAGGTCGGCACCGTGTCGGCCAACCCGGGCGAAGCGGTCAAGAACGCCAAGTCGGGCCAGGTGCGTTACCGCACCGACAAGGCCGGCATCATCCACTGCACCATCGGCAAGGCCAGCTTCGACGACGAAGCGCTGAAGTCGAACCTCCAGGCGCTGCTGCTGGATCTGGTCAAGGCCAAGCCGGCGACCTCGAAGGGCACCTACCTGCAGAAGGTATCGGTCAGCTCGACGATGGGCCCGGGCGTGACGGTTGATCAGTCGAGCCTGTCGCTGAAGTAATCGAACGTGTCGGGCGTCATGCGCCTGACATGTTTGTGCAGTACTGCATTGTTTTTCCGGCCCGGGTTACCGTGTGCTGGGAGTCCGTTCCCTCCTTTGGGGTAACGGACATTTTGAAGGCGATCGCCGGCATGTCCGGCGGTAGCCGTCAAAGACCGCAGGCGCGGTCAGCGCAGATCGACGACGGGCAGGGATGCTCGCACTGGCATGGAGTCGCCGTCGATGCAGCGGGGTCGCTTAATTGGTTCGTTTCGAACTGGCCGGCGTAGATGGTGTCGCCCTTCTGGAGTTTTCTGGTTTACGCGCGTCTGGGACATCCCGGATCGAGCCCACTCCAGGTCTAGAACGGCCACCAAAGGAACATCGGTCGATGTTCCCGGCTTCCAGGAAGGAGGCTGCCCTGGACCGCAACCGGCAGGAGCCGCGAGCGGAGTAGTTTGAAGCGGGGATTAGGGATTCGGCATTGGGGATTTGCAGGAGCGGCTTCATGGCTTTCGACGAATCACCGATCACCAATCACCAATCCCGGCTTTAACGGAGGAGTGCAATGGCTCTCAATCTGTCCCAGAAGCAAGAAGTAGTCGCCGAGCTGGCAGACATCGCCGCCAAGGCCCACTCCCTGATCGCCGCCGAATACGCTGGCACCACGGTCTCCCAGATGACCGCGATGCGCAAGCAGGCCCGCGAAACCGGTGTGTTCTTGAAAGTTGTCAAGAACACCCTGGCCGTGCGTGCCGTCGAAGGTACCGAATTTGCTGTCGCGTCTGACAAGCTGGTCGGTCCTTTGGTGTATGCGTTTTCGATGGAGGAGCCCGGCGCTGCCGGTCGCCTGATCAAGGAATTTGCCAAGAGCAACGACAAGCTGCAGGCCAAGGTTGTGGCAATCGGCGGGGAACTGTTCCCGGCCAGCCACGTCGATGTGTTGGCTTCGCTGCCGACCCGCGATCAGGCTCTGGCGATGCTGGCACGCGTGCTGTCCGAACCGGCTGCCATGTTCGCCCGTGCCGTCAAGGCCGTTGGCGACAAGCAGGGTGGTGGCGACGAAGCCGCCGCACCGGTCGCCGAGACTGCCGAAGCTTGATGTCCTAGCGTCTGCTAGAAACCATTCCAGAATCAATTTCTAAAAGGTAATCACAATGTCCCTTACCAACGAACAGATCGTCGACGCCATCGCCGAGAAGTCCCTGATGGAAGTGATGGAGCTGGTCAAGGCCATCGAAGAAAAGTTCGGCGTCTCCGCCGCCGCCCCGGTCGCTGCCGCTGCAGCCGGCCCGGCCGCCGTGGTCGAAGAGCAGACCGAGTTCAACGTGGTGCTGACCAACTGCGGCGCCAACAAGGTCGGCGTCATCAAGGCCGTCCGTGCCGTGACCGGCCTGGGTCTGAAGGAAGCCAAGGACCTGACCGAAGCCGGTGGCATGCTGAAGGAAGGCGCCACCAAGGACGAAGCCGAGAAGATCAAGAAAGAACTGACCGAAGCCGGCGCGACTGTCGAAATCAAGTAAGCAATACCTTGCATCGCCAGCGTTTCATGGTGATGCACTGAAGGCTGGGAGCGTAAAGCTCCCGGCCTTCGGCCGTTTCGGGCGGGAATCGAGAGTCGGGATTGAGGAATCGCAAATGCAACATCGCGTGCTCATCCGATTCCCATTTCTCCATTCCCGACTCCCGGCCTCACCGAGTTGGTAGTTGGAAGTAGCGGGAGAAGGCGTGCTGGTGCCGGCAATACCAGCGACTTCCAACTGACAATTTTGTTATTTCAGGGCCGCCGCGACGCGGCCCCCGCAGCCTAGGGTGAAGACCTCATGACGTCTTATTCGTTCACCGAAAAAAAGCGTATCCGCAAGGACTTCGGTAAGCAGCGCTCGATCCTCGAAGTGCCGTTCCTGCTTGCCATCCAGGTGGATTCCTACCGCGAATTCCTGCAGGAAGATGTGGAGCCGACCAAGCGCAAGGACCTCGGTCTGCATGCCGCTCTGAAGTCGGTGTTCCCGATCTCCAGCTACAGCGGCAACGCTGCGCTCGAGTACGTGGGCTACAAGCTGGGTCAGCCGGTGTTTGACGAGCGTGAATGCCGTCAGCGCGGAATGAGCTATGGCGCGCCGCTGCGCGTGACCGTGCGCCTGGTGATCTACGACCGCGAGTCGTCGACCAAGGCCATCAAGTATGTGAAGGAGCAGGAGGTCTATCTCGGCGAAATTCCGCTGATGACCGGCAACGGTACCTTCATCGTCAACGGCACCGAGCGCGTGATCGTGTCGCAGCTGCACCGCTCGCCGGGTGTGTTCTTCGACCACGACCGTGGCAAGACCCACAGCTCGGGCAAGCTGCTGTACAGCGCCCGCATCATTCCGTACCGCGGTTCCTGGCTGGACTTCGAGTTCGACCCGAAGGACGCGCTGTTCACCCGTATCGACCGTCGCCGCAAGCTGCCGGTGTCGATCCTGCTGCGCGCGCTCGGCTATAGCAACGAAGAGATGCTGGCCGAGTTCTTCGAGATCAACACGTTCCACATCAACCCGGACGAAGGCGTGCAGCTGGAGCTGGTGCCGGAGCGTCTGCGTGGTGAAACGCTGAACTTCGACCTGGCCGATGGCGACAAGGTCATCGTGGAAGCGGGCAAGCGCATCACCGCCCGTCACGTCAAGCAGCTGGAAGCCGCCGGCGTCGCCGCGCTGGCCGTGCCGGACGACTACCTGGTCGGCCGCATCCTGTCGCACGACGTGGTCGATGGCTCGACCGGCGAACTGCTGGCCAATGCCAATGACGAGATCAGCGAAGACCAGCTGGCTGCCTTCCGCAAGGCCGGCGTCGACGCGGTGGGCACCCTGTGGGTGAACGATCTGGATCGTGGCCCGTACCTGTCCAACACCTTGCGCATCGATCCGACCAAGACCCAGCTGGAAGCGCTGGTCGAGATCTACCGCATGATGCGTCCGGGCGAGCCGCCGACCAAGGAAGCCGCGCAGAACCTGTTCCACAACCTGTTCTTCACCTTCGAGCGTTACGACCTGTCCACGGTCGGCCGCATGAAGTTCAACCGTCGCGTCGGCCGCAAGGACGTGCTGGGCGAGTCGGTGCTGTACGACAAGAAGTACTTCGCAGAGCGTAACGACGAAGAATCCAAGCGCCTGGTCGCCGAGCACACCGACACCTCCGACATCCTGGAAGTGATCAAGGTGCTGACCGAGATCCGCAACGGTCGCGGCGTGGTCGATGACATCGATCACCTGGGCAACCGTCGCGTGCGTTCGGTCGGCGAAATGGCCGAGAACGTGTTCCGCGTGGGCCTGGTCCGCGTCGAGCGCGCGGTCAAGGAGCGGCTGTCGATGGCCGAATCCGAAGGCCTGACCCCGCAGGAACTTATCAACGCCAAGCCGGTGGCAGCGGCGATCAAGGAATTCTTCGGCTCCTCGCAGCTGTCGCAGTTCATGGACCAGAACAACCCGCTGTCGGAAGTGACGCACAAGCGTCGCGTCTCTGCACTGGGCCCGGGCGGTCTGACCCGCGAGCGCGCCGGCTTCGAAGTGCGCGACGTGCACCCGACCCATTACGGCCGCGTCTGCACCATCGAAACGCCGGAAGGCCCGAACATCGGCCTGATCAACTCGCTGGCCGTGTTCGCCCGCACCAACCAGTACGGCTTCCTCGAGACGCCGTACCGCAAGGTGCTGGACGGCAAGGTCTCCGACGATGTCGAATACCTGTCGGCGATCGAGGAAAACGAGTACGTGATCGCCCAGGCGAACGCGCTGACCGACGCCAAGAACATGCTCACCGAGCAGTTCGTGCCGTGCCGGTTCCAGGGTGAGTCGTTGCTGAAGCCGCCGGCCGAAGTGCACTTCATGGACGTGTCGCCGATGCAGACCGTGTCGGTCGCCGCGGCGCTGGTGCCGTTCCTGGAACACGACGACGCCAACCGCGCATTGATGGGCGCCAACATGCAGCGCCAGGCCGTGCCGACGCTGCGTTCGCAAAAGCCGCTGGTCGGTACCGGCATCGAGCGTGCGGTGGCGCGCGACTCCGGCGTGACCGTCAATGCGTTGCGTGGTGGCGTGATCGAACAGATCGACGCGGCCCGCATCGTGGTCAAGGTCAACGAGGCAGAAATCGGCGGCGGCACCGATGCCGGCGTGGATATCTACAACCTGATCAAGTACACCCGCTCCAACCAGAACACCTGCATCAACCAGCGTCCGCTGGTGAACGTGGGCGACGTGATCGCGCGCGGCGACGTGCTGGCCGACGGCCCGTCCACCGACATCGGTGAGCTGGCCCTGGGCCAGAACATGCTGATCGCGTTCATGCCGTGGAACGGCTACAACTTCGAAGACTCCATCCTGCTCTCCGAGCGCGTGGTGGAAGAGGATCGTTACACCACGATCCACATCGAAGAGCTGACCTGCGTTGCGCGCGACACCAAGCTGGGGCCGGAGGAAATTTCCGCCGACATCCCGAACGTGTCCGAGCAGGCCCTGAACCGTCTGGACGAAAGCGGCGTGGTGTACATCGGCGCGGAAGTGCGCGCCGGCGACATCATGGTCGGCAAGGTCACGCCGAAGGGCGAGAGCCAGCTGACTCCGGAAGAAAAGCTGCTGCGTGCGATCTTCGGTGAGAAGGCGTCCGACGTGAAGGACAGCTCGCTGCGCGTGCCCCCGGGCATGGACGGCACCGTCATCGACGTGCAGGTCTTCACCCGCGACGGCATCGAGAAGGACAAGCGTGCGCGTCAGATCGAAGAGTCCGAAATCAAGCGCGTCAAGAAGGACTTCGACGACCAGTTCCGCATCCTGGAAGCGGCCATCTACGCACGTCTGCGTTCGCAGATCGTGGGCAAGGTCGCCAACGGCGGTCCGAACCTGAAGAAGGGCGACAACGTCACCGACGCGTATCTGGACGGGCTGAAGAAGTCCGATTGGTTCCAGCTGCGCATGAAGGACGAAGACGCTGCCGACGCCATCGAGCGCGCGCAGAAGCAGATCCAGGCGCACGAGAAGGAATTCGAAGCACGCTTCGCCGACAAGCGCGGCAAGATCACCCAGGGCGACGACCTCGCACCGGGCGTGCTGAAGATGGTCAAGGTGTTCCTGGCAGTGAAGCGCCGCATCCAGCCGGGCGACAAGATGGCAGGCCGCCACGGCAACAAGGGTGTGGTCTCCAATGTCGTGCCGGTCGAGGACATGCCGTACATGGCCACCGGCGAGCCGGTCGACATCGTGCTGAATCCGCTCGGCGTGCCGTCGCGTATGAACATCGGCCAGATTCTGGAAGTGCATCTGGGTTGGGCCGCCAAGGGCCTGGGTCGCAAGATCCAGCGCATGCTGGAAGCCCAGGCGGCGGTCAGCGAACTGCGCAAGTTCCTGGACGACATCTACAATCACGACAGCGCGATCAATGCACAGCGCGTGGATCTGTCGCAGTTCAGCGATGAGGAGCTGCTCAACCTGGGCAAGAACCTGATCGATGGCGTGCCGATGGCTACCCCGGTGTTCGACGGCGCCAGCGAAGCGGAAATCAAGCGCATGCTGGAACTGGCCGAGCTGCCGCAGAGCGGTCAGACCCAGTTGTACGACGGTCGTACCGGCGAAGCGTTCGATCGCAAGACCACCGTCGGCTACATGCACTACCTGAAGTTGAACCACCTGGTCGACGACAAGATGCATGCACGCTCGACCGGCCCGTACTCGCTCGTCACCCAGCAGCCGCTGGGCGGCAAGGCGCAGTTCGGTGGTCAGCGCTTCGGTGAGATGGAAGTCTGGGCGCTGGAAGCCTACGGCGCGGCCTACACCCTGCAGGAAATGCTGACGGTGAAGTCCGACGACGTGCAGGGCCGCAACCAGATGTACAAGAACATCGTCGATGGTGAGCACGAGATGGTCGCGGGCATGCCGGAATCCTTCAACGTGTTGGTGAAGGAAATCCGCTCGCTGGCGATCAACATGGAACTGGAAGAGTGATCGAGCCGGACCCCGGCGCCGTGATGCGGTGCCGGGAGCCGGAACGCAAGACCCTCGGTTTCATCTCAGATACGAAATTCCTCCGACCCGGAGATATCAAATGAAAGACCTGCTCAACCTCTTCAATCAGCAGCGCCAGACGCTGGATTTCGACGCGATCAAGATCGCGCTGGCGTCGCCGGACCTGATTCGTTCGTGGTCCTACGGCGAAGTGAAGAAGCCCGAAACCATCAACTACCGCACCTTCAAGCCGGAGCGTGACGGCCTGTTCTGTGCCGCAATCTTTGGTCCGATCAAGGACTACGAGTGCCTGTGCGGCAAGTACAAGCGCATGAAGCACCGCGGCGTGGTCTGCGAAAAGTGCGGTACCGAAGTCACCCTGGCCAAGGTGCGTCGCGAGCGTATGGGTCACATCGACCTGGCCTCGCCGGTCGCGCACATCTGGTTCCTCAAGTCGCTGCCTTCGCGCATCGGCCTGATGCTGGACATGACCCTGCGCGACATCGAGCGCGTGCTGTACTTCGAAGCCTACGTGGTCACCGAGCCGGGCCTGACCCCGCTCGAGCGCCGCCAGCTGCTGACCGAAGAGCAGTACCTGACCGCACGCCAGGAGTACAACGACGACTTCGACGCCGCCATGGGCGCCGAAGCCGTGTACGAGCTGCTGCGCACGATCGACCTGCAGTCGGAAATGACCCGCCTGCGCGAGGAAATCGCCAGCACCGGTTCGGAAACCAAGCTCAAGCGCCTCACCAAGCGCATCAAGCTGATCGAAGCCTTCCTGGAATCGGGCAACCGTCCGGAGTGGATGGTCATGACCGTGCTTCCCGTGCTGCCGCCGGACCTGCGTCCGCTGGTGCCGCTGGATGGTGGCCGTTTCGCGACCTCGGATCTGAACGATCTGTACCGCCGCGTGATCAACCGCAACAACCGCCTGCGTCGCCTGCTCGAGCTCAATGCGCCGGACATCATCGTGCGCAACGAAAAGCGCATGCTGCAGGAATCGGTCGATGCGCTGCTGGACAACGGCCGTCGCGGCCGTGCCATCACCGGCACCAACAAGCGTCCGTTGAAGTCGCTGGCTGACATGATCAAGGGCAAGCAGGGCCGGTTCCGTCAGAACCTGCTCGGCAAGCGCGTGGACTACTCCGGTCGTTCGGTCATCACCGTCGGTCCGTACCTCAAGCTGCACCAGTGCGGCCTGCCGAAGAAGATGGCGCTGGAGCTGTTCAAGCCGTTCGTGTTCGCCAAGCTGCAGCGTCGCGGCCTGGCCACCACCATCAAGGCCGCCAAGAAGCTGGTCGAGCGCGAAGAAGCCGAAGTCTGGGACATCCTGGAAGAAGTGATCCGCGAGCATCCGGTGCTGCTGAACCGTGCGCCGACCCTGCACCGTCTGGGCATCCAGGCGTTCGAACCGGTGTTGATCGAAGGCAAGGCCATCCAGCTGCATCCGCTGGTGTGTACCGCGTTCAACGCCGACTTCGACGGTGACCAGATGGCCGTCCACGTGCCGCTCTCGCTGGAAGCCCAGCTGGAAGCGCGTGCGCTGATGATGTCCACCAACAACATCCTGTCGCCGGCCAATGGCGAGCCGATCATCGTGCCGTCGCAGGACGTGGTGTTGGGCCTGTACTACATGAGCCGCGCCCTGGAGAACAAGAAGGGCGAGGGCATGGTGTTTGCCAACACCAGCGAAGTGAAGCGGGCCTACGACAACCGCGTGGTCGAACTGCACGCCAAGGTCAAGGTCCGCATCACCCAGGTGGACGTTGACGCCGTCGATGGCAAGCGCACCAGCGGCACCTCGATCGTGGACACCACGGTCGGTCGTGCGCTGCTGAGCGAAATCCTGCCCGAAGGCCTGCCGTTCCAGCTGGCCAACACCGAGATGACCAAGAAGAACATCTCGCGTCTGATCAACTCCAGCTACCGTCTGCTGGGTTTGAAGGACACCGTCGTGTTCGCCGACAAGCTGATGTACACCGGCTACGCCTACGCCACCCGCGCAGGCGTGTCGATCGGCATCGACGACATGCTGATCCCTGACGAGAAGAAGGGCATCCTCACCGAGGCCGAAGCCGAAGTGCTGGAAATCCAGGAGCAGTACCAGTCGGGCCTGGTCACCGCCGGCGAGCGCTACAACAAGGTCGTGGACATCTGGTCGCGTACCAGCGAGCGCATCGCCAAGGCGATGATGGACACCATCGGTACCGAGAAGGTCGAAAATGCCAAGGGCGAAACCATCGACCAGAAGTCGATGAACTCGCTGTACATCATGGCCGACTCCGGTGCGCGTGGTAGCCAGGCGCAGATCCGTCAGCTGGCCGGTATGCGCGGCCTGATGGCGCGTCCGGACGGCTCGATCATCGAGACGCCGATCAAGGCCAACTTCCGCGAAGGCCTGAACGTGCAGGAGTACTTCAACTCCACCCACGGTGCCCGTAAGGGTCTGGCCGATACCGCGCTCAAGACCGCGAACTCGGGTTATCTGACCCGTCGTCTGGTCGACGTCGCGCAGGACGTGGTGATCACCGAAGTCGATTGCGGCACCACCGAGGGGTTGATCATGACCCCGATCGTGGAAGGCGGCGACGTGGTGGAGCCGTTGAAGGAGCGCGTGCTGGGTCGTGTCGTGGCCGAGGATGTGTACCTGCCGGGCAACGACGAAGAACCCATCGTCACCCGCAACACGCTGCTCGACGAAGCCTGGGTTGCCAAGCTGGAAGACGCCAGCGTGCAGTCGGTGAAGGTGCGCTCGACCATCAGCTGCGAGTCCTCGTTCGGCGTGTGCGCACGTTGCTACGGTCGCGATCTCGCACGCGGTCACCAGGTCAACATCGGTGAAGCGGTCGGCGTCATCGCCGCGCAGTCGATCGGCGAGCCTGGTACCCAGCTGACCATGCGTACGTTCCACATCGGTGGTGCGGCATCGCGTGCGGCGGCAGTGGACAACATCACCGTCAAGACCACCGGTTCGATCAAGTTCAACAACTTGAAGTCGGTCGAGCATGCCAATGGCTCGCTGGTTGCGGTCTCGCGTTCGGGCGAACTGTCCGTGCTCGACGGTCACGGTCGCGAACGCGAGCGTTACAAGCTGCCGTACGGCGCCACCATCACCGCAAAGGACGGCGATGCGGTCAAGGCCGGGCAGGGCGTGGCCAACTGGGATCCGCATAACCACCCGATCGTGTCGGAAGTGGCCGGTTTCATCCGCTTCATCGACTTCGTCGACGGCGTCACCGTCATCGAGAAGACCGACGAGCTGACCGGCCTGGCGTCACGCGAAATCACCGACCCGAAGCGTCGCGGTGCACAGGCCAAGGAACTGCGCCCGATCGTGCGCATCGTCGATGGCAAGGGCAACGACCTGACGATCCCGAACACCGATCTGCCGGCGCAGTACCTGCTGCCGCCGCGCTCCATCGTCAACCTGCAGGACGGCGCTGCCGTCGGCGTGGGCGACGTGGTGGCGAAGATTCCGCAGGAAGCGTCCAAGACCCGCGACATCACCGGTGGTCTGCCGCGCGTTGCCGACCTGTTCGAAGCGCGCAAGCCGAAGGATCCGGCGATCCTGGCCGAGCGCTCGGGCATCATCAGCTTCGGCAAGGACACCAAGGGCAAGCAGCGCCTGATCATCAAGGACACCGATGGTTCGGAACACGAAGAGCTGATCCCGAAGTACCGCCAGATCATCGTGTTCGAAGGCGAGCACGTGACCAAGGGCGAAACCGTGGTGGACGGCGAGCCGAGCCCGCAGGACATCCTGCGTCTGCTGGGTGTCGAGCCGCTGGCCGCGTATCTGGTCAAGGAAATCCAGGACGTGTATCGCCTGCAGGGCGTGAAGATCAACGACAAGCACATCGAAGTGATCACGCGTCAGATGTTGCGCAAGGTCGAGATCGTCGACCAGGGCAACAGCAAGTTCCTCAACGGCGAGCAGGTCGAGCGCCAGCGCGTCATCGAGGAAAATGCACGTCTGACCACGCGCAACGAACTGCCGGCCAAGTACGACCCGGTGTTGCTGGGTATCACCAAGGCCTCGCTGGCCACCGAGTCGTTCATCTCGGCGGCGTCGTTCCAGGAGACCACCCGCGTGTTGACCGAGGCTGCCGTGCGCGGCACCCGCGACAACCTGCGCGGTCTGAAGGAAAACGTGATCGTGGGCCGTTTGATCCCGGCCGGTACCGGTCTGGCGTATCACGCCGGCCGTCGCAAGTCTTCGGGTCTGACCGACTCGGAAATGGAAACGCTGTCGGGCAAGCCCGCAGTGGCCGAACCGGTCGCAGCCGTGGCCGACGCTGGCGCGGACGAGGAGTAAGCGCTCCGACGGCAGTCGCAAGACTGCCGTAAGCCAGGCGAAAAGGAGGGCAGGAGGCCCTCCGTTTTCCGGCCTTTGGATGGGCCAGCAGGGTTAGGTTTCCGTGAAGTTGACGGAGTTTCGTCCTGCCAGCTATACTTCTCTGTCTCGGTGGGCCGTTTCGCGGCCTGCCTTCGTTTTCATGCAAGGCCGTTTCGGCCTCCAATCAGAAGAATCGACTGATGGCAACGATCAATCAGCTGGTCCGCAAGCCCCGGCAAGCGACCACCTACAAGAGTGCCTCTCCGGCACTGGACAAGTGTCCGCAGCGCCGTGGCGTCTGCACACGCGTCTATACCACTACCCCGAAGAAGCCGAACTCGGCCCTGCGTAAGGTCGCCAAAGTGCGCCTGACGAACCAGGAAGAGGTCATCAGCTACATCGGTGGTGAAGGCCACAACCTGCAGGAGCACTCCGTGGTCCTGATTCGTGGTGGTCGCGTCAAGGATCTTCCCGGTGTGCGTTATCACACCGTCCGTGGTTCGCTGGACGCCGCCGGCGTCGCAAAGCGCCGTCAAGGTCGTTCCAAGTACGGCGCCAAGCGCCCGAAGAGCTAAGGAAATACTCCAATGTCCCGTAAAGGTTCTACTCCGCAGCGCACCGTCCTGCCTGATCCCAAGCATGGCAGCGAAACCATTGCCCGCTTCATCAATATGGTGATGCAAAGTGGCAAGAAGTCGGTTGCTGAGAAAATTGTCTATGGCGCGATGGACGTCATTGGCGAAAAGAATCCGAATGCCGTCGAGCTGGTGCAGAAAGCACTGGACAACGTGGCCCCGGCTGTCGAAGTCAAATCGCGTCGCGTCGGTGGTGCTACCTATCAGGTGCCCGTCGAAGTGCGCTCCTCCCGTCGCATGGCGCTGGCAATGCGCTGGTTGATCGATTCCGCGCGCAAGCGTGGCGAGAACACCATGCCGCGCAAGCTGGCTGCAGAACTGTTGGACGCCTCGGAAAGCCGTGGCGGCGCGATCAAGAAGCGCGAAGAGACCCACCGCATGGCGGAAGCGAACAAGGCGTTCGCACACTACCGCTGGTGACCTCGGGGGCCTTGGTAACGGGGCCCTTCAGCACCATATGAGTGCTGTTTGCGACGCTTCTCGCGTCGCATCCAATCCGAAGGCCGCCGAAAGGCGGCGTTCGGCCATCCGAAATCCAAGAAATTGAGAGGCTCCCCGTGGCCCGCACCACCCCTATCGAGCGTTACCGCAACTTCGGCATCATGGCCCACATCGATGCCGGCAAGACCACCACTTCCGAGCGCATCCTGTTCTACACCGGTGTCAGTCACAAGATCGGCGAAGTCCACGACGGCGCTGCAGTGATGGACTGGATGGAGCAGGAGCAGGAGCGTGGTATCACCATCACCTCCGCTGCGACCACTGCGTTCTGGTCGGGTATGGACAAGTCCATGCCGCAGCACCGCTTCAACATCATCGACACCCCCGGGCACGTCGACTTCACCATCGAAGTGGAGCGCTCCTTGCGCGTGCTCGACGGTGCGGTGTTCGTGCTGTGTGCCGTCGGTGGCGTGCAGCCGCAGTCCGAGACCGTGTGGCGCCAGGCCAACAAGTATTCCGTGCCGCGCATGGCCTTCGTCAACAAGATGGACCGTACCGGTGCCAACTTCGACAAGGTCGTTGAGCAGCTGAAGGCCCGTCTGGGTGCCTACGCCGTGCCGATGCAGGTGCCGATCGGCGCCGAAGACGGCTTCGAGGGCGTGGTCGACCTGCTCAAGATGAAGGCGATCCATTGGGATACCGCCTCGCAGGGCACCACCTTCGAATATCGCGATATCCCGGCCGATCTGGTCGAGACCGCGACCGAGGCGCGTTCGTTCATGGTCGAGGCGGCTGCAGAAGCCAGCGAAGACCTGATGGACAAGTACCTCACCGAAGGCGACCTGACCGAAGAGGAGATCCTGCAGGGTCTGCGCGAGCGCACCCTGAAGGTCGAGATCGTGCCGGTGTTCTGTGGTTCGGCGTTCAAGAACAAGGGCGTGCAGGCCATGCTCGACGGTGTCGTGCACCTGCTGCCGTCGCCTGCCGATCGTCCGCCGGTCCAGGGTATCGATGAAGACGAGAAGGACGACACCCGTCCTGCCACCGACACTGCGCCGTTCTCGGCGCTGGCGTTCAAGATCATGACCGACCCGTTCGTGGGTTCGCTGACGTTCTTCCGCGTCTACTCGGGCACCCTGAATTCGGGCGACCAGGTCTATAACCCGGTCAAGTCGAAGAAAGAGCGCGTGGGCCGCATCCTGCAGATGCACTCCAACAATCGGGAAGAGATCAAGGAGGTGCGCGCTGGCGACATCGCCGCTGCCGTGGGTCTGAAGGATGTCACCACCGGCGACACGCTGTGCGCGCAGGACAAGATCATCACCCTGGAGCGCATGGTGTTCCCGGAGCCGGTGATCTCGATGGCGGTGGAGCCCAAGACCAAGTCGGACCAGGAAAAGATGGGCATGGCCCTGGGCCGTCTGGCGCAGGAAGATCCCTCGTTCCGCGTCAAGACCGACGAAGAATCCGGCCAGACCATCATCTCCGGCATGGGCGAGTTGCACCTGGACATCATCGTCGACCGCATGCGTCGCGAGTTCAACGTCGAGGCCAACGTCGGCAAGCCGCAGGTGGCGTACCGCGAAACGATCCGCAAGTCCGACGTCAAGTCCGACTACAAGCACGCCAAGCAGTCCGGTGGTAAGGGTCAGTACGGTCACGTGGTGATCGAGCTGTCGCCGATGAGCGAGGAGGATCGCAAGAGCGACAACGTCAAGGACGATTTCCTCTTCATCAACGACATCACCGGCGGCATCATCCCGAAGGAATTCATCCCCTCGGTCGAAAAGGGCCTGCGCGAGACGATCACCAGTGGTCCGATCGCCGGCTTCCCGGTGGTGGGCGTGAAGGTCAAGCTGGTGTTCGGCTCGTACCACGACGTCGACTCCTCGGAAATGGCGTTCAAGCTGGCCGCGTCGATGGCGTTCAAGCAGGGCTTTGCGAAAGCCAGCCCGGTGTTGCTGGAGCCGATCATGAAGGTCGAAATCGTCAGCCCGGAGGATTACCTGGGTGACGTGATGGGCGACGTGAGCCGTCGTCGTGGCGTGCTGCAGGGTCAGGACGACAGCCCGTCGGGCAAGATCATCAACGCGATGATCCCGCTGGGCGAGATGTTCGGCTACGCGACCTCGCTGCGCTCGATGAGCCAGGGTCGTGCGACGTTCTCGATGGAATTCGACCATTACGAAGAGGCACCGGCCAACATCGCCGACGCCGTCACCAAGAAGGGCTGAGTTCGCTCAGCCGCTTCAAAAATTTTCCAATTAGAGGTAGATAAGTCATGGCAAAAGCTAAATTCGAGCGCACCAAGCTGCACGTCAATGTCGGCACCATCGGTCACGTTGACCATGGCAAGACCACGTTGACCGCTGCGC
>NZ_JANTYU010000009.1 GCF_024806835.1 Xanthomonas sp. 3793 | reverse complement strand
CCGATGGTAGTGTGGCTCAAGCCATGCGAGAGTAGGTCATCGCCAGGGGCTTTACCCGAAACCCTCAGTCCATCAGGACTGAGGGTTTCTTTTTGGGCGGCTTCTGGGGGGAAGTTCCTTGACGCGTGCTGCTGTGCATTGCGGTCGTCCTGCGCCGCCAGTTACACCCGGAGGCAACATTGCGCATGGCGGCAATGCAGGGGCGATGATGCGTATCCATCGCGACCTGATCGTATCCCACTGCCGCCTGCAGGGCGGTACTGGCGCCGATACCCGTCAGCAATGGCATGACCCTGCCCTCGGCAGGTAGGTGCAGCCACGTGCTGCCTGCGCCTGCGCTAGCGCCTCGCTCTGCACGCGTCGCCAACAGACCACCACCGACCACTTCTCCCAGTTCCTGATTGCTTTTCAGCGAGCAGACCTCCATATGGTGCTGTGCCGGGACATGACCGGCTGTTTCTGGATGCCGCGATGCCCGAGTTGCCCGAAGTCGAAACTACCGTGCGCGGGCTTGCGCCGCATTTGGTCGGGCAGCGCATCCATGGGGTCATTCTGCGTCGTCCGGACTTGCGTTGGCCGATTGCCGAGCAGATCGAGCGCCTGCTCCCTGGAGCCACCATCACGCAGGTGCGTCGACGTGCAAAGTACCTGTTGATGGATACCGATGCCGGCGGTAGCGCGTTGCTGCATCTGGGAATGTCCGGAAGCCTGCGTGTGCTGCCCGGAGACACCTTGCCGCGCGCACATGATCATGTGGATGTCAGCCTGGAAAACGGCCGCGTGCTGCGCTTCAACGACCCGCGCCGGTTCGGTTGCCTGTTGTGGCAATCCGACACACAGGTGCACGAGTTGCTTGCGGCGTTGGGTCCGGAGCCATTATCAGAAGCATTTACTGGCGATTATCTTTATGCGCTGTCGCGCGGCCGTCGTGCTGCGGTCAAGACCTTTCTGATGGATCAGGCAGTGGTTGTTGGCGTCGGTAATATCTACGCAGCCGAGAGCCTGCATCGTGCGGGAATCAGCCCGCTGCGCGAGGCTGGCAAAGTGTCGCTTGAGCGGTACCGGAGCCTGTCGACCGCGGTAAAGGAAATCTTGGGTTACGCGATCCAGCGTGGTGGCACGACGTTGCGCGACTTCATCAGTCCGGACGGCGCGCCTGGCTATTTCGAGCAGGAATTGACGGTCTACGGCCGCGAGGGCGAGCCCTGCAAGCAGTGCGGGCGGACCTTGAAACACGCAACGATTGGACAGCGCGCGACGGTGTGGTGCGGCAATTGCCAGCGTTGAGGCATGGCAGAACGCTGTAAACGGTTCGAGCTGCCCTCCAGACCAGGTGGATCTGCTCGCTCGATCTAGATGCTGCCCTAA
Organism: Xanthomonas sp. 3793; assembly: GCF_024806835.1. Classification (GTDB taxonomy): domain Bacteria; phylum Pseudomonadota; class Gammaproteobacteria; order Xanthomonadales; family Xanthomonadaceae; genus Xanthomonas; species Xanthomonas arboricola_F. Next base: position 83,794 of record NZ_JANTYU010000009.1, on the reverse strand, counting down.
CGGATGAAGCGCAGGCCAGGCGATCGCTGGCTCGACGTTCGCAGTGAGAAGTTGCAGCACTGCTAGTTTCCACAGCTGGACCACGCCACAATCGATGCCTTCGCTCTGGAACTGCGTCATGCCCATCTCACGGCCTCTTTGCATGTCCCTGGCGGCTGGCGGGGTACTGGCGCTAGTGCTTCTTGGCACGGCGTATGCGGATGACATCGCGACGACCGGCCCCGCGCCAGCAGAGCGTATCCAGTTGCGCAACGCTGCGGTGGAGCTGAGCGCCACACCGGCATTCGGGGGGCGTGTGCTGTCCTTCAACCTGCGCGGGCAGCACAGCGTGTTGAAGATCGGAGCGGCAGTGGATCGCCAATCCTCACCAACGGTGTCTGCCAGTGCCGGCGATATTCCGTATCTCGGTCACGATGTGTGGGTGGGGCCGCAGAGTCAGTGGTGGTTGCATCAGCAGGTCAATCTTGAGCGCAAGGCCGCCGCTGCGGTGTGGCCGCCGGATCCGTACCTGTCGTTGGCCACCACGCGTGTGGTGATGCATGGACCGGCCGAGATACGTCTGCAAGGCGTGCCCAGCCCGGTGACCGGCGTGCAGCTGAGCAAGCGCATCGCGCTGTCCACGGTGCGCGCCGACACGGTGGAGGTGCAGGCCACGGCGCGCAATAGCCGCAAAAAGCCGATCGCCTGGGATCTGTGGTTCAACACGCGCGTTGCGGCGAGTACGCGCGTGTTTGTACCGGTGGCCGATGCCGGAGATGTTCGGGTGCAGCCGCCGAGCGAGCCGGATACGGTACCGCCCACGTTCGGCCACCGTGCGGGCGTGCTGGCGTTGCGTGCGGACGTGCGCGATGACGGCATGGTCCAGCGCGGCAAGCTGTTGCTGCAGCCATCGGCAGGCTGGATGGCCGGCTTCGTTGGTGCGCAGGTGCTGGTGATCCGCTTTACGCATCAGCCATTGGCCGCGATCCATCCGGAACAAGGCCAAGTGGAGTTGTACCTCGATGCTCCGCCCCTGCATCCCGAACGGGGTTTGCTGGAGATGGAAGTGCATGCCCCGTATCGCCAGCTCGCGCCGGGCGCGCAGATGCAGGCGCAAGAGCAGTGGACGTTGCTGCCGTACAGCGGACCGGACGATGCGCAGGCGCAGCGGCAATTTCTGTGCAGCAAGGCGGAAGAACTGGCATTGGACAACGCCTGCGAAGCTGGATCGGCAGCGCCTTAGCTCCGCACGCGCGCGTCCGCGCCGGGCTGTGGCTATGATGGCGCCATTCCCCGATCAGACCGATGCGCATGCAACGACGCCACTTCCTGAAGAATGCCGCTGCCGCCTTGGCCGCGCTTGGTTTGCCGGCATTGCCGCAGTGGGCGTTGGCTGCCAAGGCGGTGGGACTGCGTCGGCTCGGGCAGCCGCAACCATTCGATTACGCATGGCTCAAGGGACAGGCGCGTGCGCTGGCCAAAGCCCCCTACAAAAGCCACAAGCAGGTGCTGCCAGGCCCGCTGGAAGCATTGAACTGGGATCAATATCAGTCGATCCGCTATCGCCAGGACCATGCGCTGTGGGCCGACGGCAACGGCAAGTTCCAGGCGAAGTTCTTCCACCTGGGGCTGTACTTCCATACCCCGGTGCACATCTACGACATCGTCGATGGCAAGGCGCAGCAGTTGGCCTATGACCCGGCTGCGTTCGATTACGGCAGCAGCGGGCTGGGCGGCAAGCAGCTGCCCAAGGACCTGGGCTTTGCCGGCTTCCGGCTCAACACGCGCAAGGACACCGACCGCGACTTTGCGGCGTTTCTGGGCGCGAGCTATTTCCGTGCAGTGGGCAAGGAAGGCCAGTACGGGCAGTCGGCGCGTGGGCTGGCGATCGACACCGGCACCGGCGGTCCCGAAGAATTTCCGGACTTCATCGCCTACTACCTGGAGCAGCCGGCCGACGACTCGGATACCGTGGTGGTCTACGGCCTGCTGGATTCTCCCAGTGTCGCCGGCGCCTATCGCTTTGCCATCACCAATGGCGAAGTGCTGGTGATGGATATCGACAGCGCGCTGTACCCACGCAAGGCCATCGAACGGCTCGGCATCGGCCCGTGCACCAGCATGTACCAGGTTGGCGAAAACGACAGCCGCATGGATTGGGACTGGCGGCCGGAGATCCACGATACCGACGGGCTGGCGATGTGGACCGGCGGTGGCGAATGGATCTGGCGGCCGCTGTGCAACCCGCCGCAGCTGCGTTTCAACATGTTTGTCGATGAGAACCCGCGTGGGTTCGGACTGCTGCAGCGCGACCGCAATTTCGACCATTACCAGGATGACGGCGTGTTCTACGAGAAGCGCCCGTGCCTGTGGGTGGAACCCAAGAGCGGTTGGGGCAAGGGCTCGGTGCAGTTGGTCGAGATCCCGACCGTGGACGAGACCTTCGACAACATCGTGGCGTTCTGGAATCCCCAGGCCAAGCCGCAACCGGGGCAGGAGTTGTTGATGGGCTACCGGTTGTATTGGGGCGCGCAGCCGCCGGCCAGCTCGCCGTTGGCGCACTGCGTCGCCACCCGTACCGGTTTGGGCGGCATCGTCGGACAGAAGCGCAGCCATTTTTCCTGGCGGTTTGCGGTGGACTTTGCCGGCGGCGACCTGCCTGGGTTGGTGAAGGACGCCAAGACCAAGGTCGAGGCGGTGATTCAGGTATCGCGCGGCAGCACCGAGATCGTGTCGGCGCGGCCGTTGCATGAGCTCAAGGGCTATCGGGCAATGTTCGACCTGGTGCCGCCGGATGACAGCATGCAGCAGATCGACGTTCGCCTGTACCTGCGCGCCAACGGCAAGCCGCTGACCGAAACCTGGCTCTACCAATGGACGCCGCCGCCGGCGAGCGAGCGCAAGATCTACTGAGTGTGTGATGGGAGTGCGCCGCGCCGTCGCCGGGGCGGCGCGCTCAGGCCGACGTGGTACCGCCGACCAGGTGCATGCGCGCACGTGGCCGGGCGCATGCCAGCTCCACGCGGAAGCAGGTGCCGTTCTTGCCGCTGGTGATGTGCAGCTCGCCCTGATGCGCCTGCGCGATCTGTGCGGCCATGTGCAGGCCCAGATCCACTTCCGGCAGGGCACGGCCGGCGGTATGCACGTGCGTGGACGCGTGCAGCACATCCAGCCGTCGCGGCTCGATGCCGTCCAGATTGCAGACCTCGATGCGCAGGCGCCCTTGTTCGGTGACCGCGACCGCCTTGATCAACGAACTCTGCTGCCCCTGCACCACGGCGTTGATCATCATGCTGCCGAACATCTGCGCCAGTCGCACCGCATCGCCGTGCACCGGCTCGTCGATGGCCACGTGCGTGGACAGCACCTGGTTGGGATAGGCGGCGCGGGTTTCGTCGACCACCTGCGACAGCGCATCGAGCAGATCGCTGCCGTTGCCGTAGTCCAGCTGCAGCCAGTCGCGCTCGATACCGCGGGCGAAATCGCAGGCGAAATCGATCAGTTCTTCCATGCGGCGCAGGCTGCGCTGCATCGAGCGTATCGACGCGCCCTGGCGCTGGTTGAGCGGGTCGATGGACAGCGCGTCCACCACCGCATGCATCGATTGCAGCGGGTTGCGCAGGTCGTGACCGAGGATGCCGATGAACTCCTCGCGCAGCCGTGCCGAGGCGCCGGCGCGGCCCAGCTCGCTGCGTGCGCGCTGCGACTCCTGCGCGCTCTCTTCGGCACGCTGCTCGGCCTGGATCTGCGCGGCCAGCAGCTGCGCCAGCAGTTCGACCTTTTCCACCATCGGCGCATCCATGACACGCGGCAACGGGTCCAGCGCGCACAAGGTGCCGAACACGCTGCCATCGTCGAACTTGATCGGCACCGAGACATAGCTTTCGAAGCCGTACAACCGCGGCGTGGGATGGTCGCGGAAGACCGGATGCTCGGAGGCGTGGCCGAACCACAAGGCGTTGCCCTGGGTGCGCACGCTGTCGCAGAAGGTGGTGACCAGTGGCAGCTCGTCGCCTGGCGTCAGACCGAACGACAGTTCGTCGCGCACCTGGCAAGTGATCCAGCGCGTATCGGTCACGCGCGCAACGGCGGCAAATCCCATGCCAGTCAGACGGGTGAGAATGGTCAGCACGTCGGGCACCGACGATAGCCGGCCAACACGTGCGATATCGGCGCGTAACTCGGGAGGAAGCGGAGCCATGGGTGCCTCCCGACAAGTGGATGGTCGCCAGTTTACAGGACGGTGGTTGCGCTTGGTCGTGCACGCGGCCGCCAAGCCCGCGTAACGATACGCCTGTCGGCGTGTCGCCGGCATCGCGCGGCAATTGCATGCATTGCAAGGTGTAACGATGCCTCAAAAGCTTATAGCGCGCAGGTGACTAGCGCGCGGGAGAGGCGATGCCATGCATTGCTGAAGTCTTCAGTCCAGCACCGCTTCCGTCGCCGTGTGGCCGTGCGTGCGCGACGATGCCTGCAGGCGGCACTGTCGCCTGCCCGGATGCGGCCGAGGGATTGGACAATGTCGGGTCACGGTGCGCTCCGGCTTCCGCAGCATGCCGCCGTGGCGTGAGTGGGCCGCATCGACACCGCGCCAGGCATTGTCCGACCGCGGCGCGTGCCGGTGCCGGCAGGCCTAGGGCGCCGTAGACGGCAACGGCAAGGCGATCTGTAGCGGGTCGATGCGGCCTTCGCCGCGCATGATCTTCTTGAACTCGGGGCGGCTGACCGACACGTAGCGCTCGTTGCCGCCGATCTCCACTTGCGGGCCGTCCTGCACCGCATGCCCTTGCGCGTCCACGCGCACGGTCATGGTGGCCTTGCTGCCGCTGTGGCAGATGGTCTTGATCTCCTCCAGCTCGTCGGCCCAGGCCAGCAGGAACTGGCTGCCCTCGAACAGCTCGCCGCGAAAATCCGTCCGCAGGCCGTAGCACAGCACCGGGATGCGCAGCCGGTCGACCACCTCGCTCAACTGCCAGACCTGCGCGCGGCCGAGAAACTGCGCCTCGTCCACCAGAACGCAGTGCAGGGCGCCCTGGGCGGCGATGTCGCGCTCGACCAGCTGCTGCAGTTCGGTGTCGCGATCGAACGCGCGCCCGTCTGCACGCAAGCCGATCCGCGATGCGACCACGCCGCTGCCGGCGCGGTGGTCGAGTTTGGGCGTCAGGATCAGCGTGCGCATGCCGCGTTCGCGGTAGTTGTGCGCCGACTGCAGCAAGGTGGTGGTCTTGCCGGCATTCATCGCCGAATAATAGAAATAGAGCTTGGCCATCGGGCGATTTTACCGGGCCGGGCGGCGGCATGCAGCGCACCACGGGTAACCGGTGTTGCCGGCTACCGGACCGCGGCGGGCGCTGCTGCCGCGCTACCGACCCCGTCCATCGGGGGCACCATGACAGCGCAACAGCCGAGCTGAATCCGGCGCGCCGGCCAGCCGCAGGCGGCGCCGTTACAATGGCCTGCTCTGTTGGAAGCCTCTATGCACGGTCTCAATCCCCCGCAAAGCGCCGCAGTGCTGCACTGCGAAGGTCCCTTGTTGGTGCTGGCCGGCGCCGGCAGCGGCAAGACGCGCGTGATCGTGGAAAAGATCGCGCACCTGATCGCCACCGGCCGCTATCCGGCCAAGCGTATCGCCGCGATCACCTTCACCAACAAGTCCGCCAAGGAAATGCGCGAGCGTGTGGCCAAGCGCATCCGTGGCGATGGCGCCGATGGCCTGACCATCTGCACCTTCCACGCGCTGGGGCTGAAGTTCCTGCAGATCGAGCACGCCGCTGCCGGTTTGAAGCGCGGTTTTTCGATCTTCGACTCCGACGATGCCGCCGCCCAGATCAAGGACCTGATGCACGGCGCCAAGCCCGATGCGATCGAAGATGCCAAGAACCTGATCTCGCGCGCCAAGAACGCCGGCCTGTCGCCCGAACAGGCGATGGCGGCGGCACGCAGCAATCGCGAAAAGGAAGCCGCCAGCCTGTACGAGCGCTATCAGGCGCGGCTGACCACCTTCAACGCGGTGGACTTCGACGATCTGATCCGGCTGCCGGTGCAGATCCTGGAGGCCAACGAAGAGATCGTACTGGGCTGGCGCGAGCGCATCGGCTATCTGCTGGTGGACGAGTGCCAGGACACCAACGATGCGCAGTACCGGTTGCTGAAAATGCTGGCCGGCCCGCGCGGCAACTTCACCTGCGTGGGCGACGACGATCAGAGCATCTACGCCTGGCGCGGTGCCAATCCGGAAAACCTGCAGCAGATGGGGCGCGACTACCCGGCGCTGGAAATCATCAAGCTGGAGCAGAACTACCGCTGCTCCAACCGCGTGCTGCGTGCGGCCAATGCCTTGATCGCGCACAACCCGCACGAGCACTTGAAGACCCTGTGGAGCGACCAGGCCGACGGCGAGCGTATCCGCGTGTGGGAATGCCGCGACAGCGAGCACGAGGCCGAAAAGGTCGCTGCCGAGATCTCGTTCCTGGGGACCGCCAAGCAGGTGCCGTGGAGCGATTTCTGCATCCTGTTCCGCGGCAATTTTCAGTCGCGGCCGCTGGAAAAGGCGCTGCAGCTGCTGCGCGTGCCGTATCACCTGACCGGCGGCACCGCGTTTCTGGAGCGGCAGGAAGTCAAGGATGTGCTGTCGTGGTTGCGGCTGATCGTCAACCCCGAAGATGACGCGGCATTTTTGCGCGCCGTGCAGTCGCCAAAGCGCGAGGTCGGTGCGACCTCGCTGGCGCGGCTGGCCGAGCTTGCCAGTGCGAAGTCGGTGCCGATGTCGCGCGCGGCCGAGTCGATGGGCGCGCTGCAGCACCTGCCGCCGCGTGCGGCCAATGGCCTGAGTGCGTTCACCGATATCCTGCGCGACATGCGCGAGCATTCGGCCACGATGCCCGCTGGCGAACTGGTGCGCACCCTGGCCGAAAGATCCGGCCTGCTCAACGACCTGCGCAATCAGTCCAAGGACGAAACCGGCTTCCAGCGCCGCAAGCGCAATCTGGACGAATTGGCCGAGTGGTTCGAAGGCGGCCCGCGTGGCGCCAGCGCCAGCGATCTGGCTGCGCAACTGGCGTTGCTGTCGCGCAACGACAAGGACGATGGTGGCAACCAGGTGCGCATGATGACCATGCATGCGTCCAAGGGCCTGGAATTCCGCTATGTGTTCATCGTCGGCTGCGAAGACGGCGTGCTGCCGCATGAAGTGAGCCTGGAAGAAGGCAACCTGCAGGAAGAACGCCGCCTGCTGTATGTGGGCATCACCCGCGCCAAGGAGCAGCTGTGGATGAGCCACAGCAAATTGACGCGCAAGTTCGGCGAGCACGTGCGGCTCAAGCCCAGCCGGTTCTTCGACGAGATTCCGGCCGAAGAACTGCAGCGCGATGGCGCCGACCCGGTGGCCGATGCCGAGCGCAAGAAGGAACGCGCCAGTGCCGGGCTTGCGGCGATCCAGGCGCTGTTCGACTGAGGTTGCCGCGCAAGCCACGGCGCTTGTGGTCAGGTTGGTGCCGTTGCGGAGTGCGGGATTAGCGTTTGGCATCCGCGTCTGGCACGCGCCCGGATGCCTGCGGCAAGGCATCGATCGTTCCCGGGCTGTCATGCGCTTCAGCACGCGTGGCAGGTGGCTTTTGCTGCATCCGCACTGCCGCGGCAGCGCGGCAGTGTGCGGTTGTCGAAAGACCTGCGCTGGCTGCACGCAGCAAGCCCTGTCGCCGGTGACCATGGAGGTTTTGACGCGCAAGTGGGCGACGCCTGCATGCAGCTGCTGGTCGTCCGCTGGATGGTTGCCGATGCTTGTCAGCGGTAGCGCGCTGAAGCTTGCCAGCGACATGCCCGCACGGCAGTCTGGCTTGCCCTGCTCAAGGAGTGCGCCATGCCCGTCGTGATCGAAACCCCGCGCTTGCGCTTGCGCACGCTCGATGCCGAGCGCGATGCCGATGCGATGCTGGCGCTGGTCAACGACCCCGGCTTTATCGCCGGCATCAACGACCGCGGCATCCGTACCCGCGCGCAGGCGAGCGCGCATCTGCGCGAATGGGCGCAGGCGCATCACGACACGTACGGGTTTGCGCATTGGGCGCTGGAGATCCGCGCGACCGGCGCATTCGCAGGCACGCTGGGCTTGTTGTGCCGCGACAGCTTGCCGGTGCCGCATCTGGGCTTCGCCCTGTTGCCTGCCTATCGTGGACAAGGCTATGTGAGCGAAGCCGGGCGCGCGGTGCTGGACCATGCACGCGATGTGCTGGGGCTGACCCGGCTGTGCGCGATCGCCTCACCGGACAACGTCGCTTCCCTGCGCGCGCTGGAAGCGCTGGGGCTGCAGCGCGAGGGGCTGCGCGTGTTGAGTCCCGGCACCGACCCAGTGGCGTATTACACGATCGACCTCGTTCCCTCCGACATGGACAGCAACCCAGGGGTGCGGCACCCTGCCGGCCTGCCTCCGACTGCATAAGGACACCCGCATGCCGCTGCTGGTCAACGCCTATTCCACGCTGCGCGAACCGCGATGGCCGGACTTTCTGCCGCACGCGGCCGTGCAGCACCGCGACCACGCCGATCCGGAACTGGCCAATCATCTGCACGGTTTTGTCGGCTACGTGAATCAGGCCGGCGACGGGCAAATGACCCAGTCGCGGTATCACCTGATGCGGCATGTGCAGCGGGTGCGCCAGCACTTCAGCTTCGAGGTCGACGACAGCGCGTTCGGCGATCTGGCGCAATGGGCCGAGCAGGCCAATGCGGTGTGTTTTCTGGCCGATGGCAGCGTGCGCGACCCGCAGGGGCGCGTGCTGATCAGCCAGGGCGAGCCCGCGCTCGATGACCAGGCGCAGGTGCCGTACCCGCCGGATGCGCGCGAGCGACGGACGCATCACCTGGCGCAGCTGAGCGCGCAGGGCGTCCGCGTACCGCCGAGTTTGCCGCCGGTGGCCGGCGAGGGCGAGGCGCGGGTGCGCGACGCGGCGGCGGTGAGGCAACGGATGCTGGCGTTGTTTGCGGTGGCCTTGCGTGCGGAGATGCTGGCCGCCGGCGACGCGCCACCGGCGTTGCACGAGGTGGAGGGACGGTTGCCCGGCGTGACCGCTGCGCTATCGCCGCAGGAGCGCGCTTTCTTTGCCCAGGCGCAACCAGAACAACAGATGCTGGCCAACTTCGGCTGGCGTTACGAAAGCCTGGCCGTGCTGCAGTGGGCGCTGGGCCTGGCCGACACCTTGCCGCAGCCGACCGCCCTGTGCGACGTGCCGCTGGTTGCGCAACGCGCGCTGGACCAAGCGCAGGCGCCCGCGCGCACGTTGCCGACGCTGCGGCCGCTGCCCGAATTGCTGGATGCGCTGGACCTGCATCTGCGCCTGCACTGGGCCGTGCGCCAGGCCGGTCACACCCAGCAGGCACCGCCGGCCGGGCTCGTGCCGGGCGTGGTGTACGAGCGCCATTACGCGCTCAACTGGCTGCTGCACTTCGAAGACGCCGACTGGGATGAGGTCGACACGCCGACCTGAGCGGAGTGGGCACCGCTGCAACCTTGGTGCTGCGAAACCCCCAGCGCCGCGCATCCGCGTGGCGTCGTGGCGTTGCGTTGTTGCGCCTGCCGTAGCGCGGTGTCTTGCGCGCTAGCCGAGGAAGGACATGGCGTGGGCCAGCGAGCGGTCGGTCTGCAGATCCAGCAAGCGGCCGTGCGCGTCATGCAACAGCAGATGGCCGGGCTGCTCGCGCACCTTGACCGCGATGCCCGCAGGCCAGTCCAGCGACGCCACGATGCGGCCGTCATGGTGGCGCACCAGGAAATAGCGCGAGCCGTGCGGCCAATGCAGGCCAACCAGGAATCCCAGTTCAAGCGCCATCACGCTCGATCCGTCCGGCTCGCCGGATGCGTCGCTGTGGTGATGCAAACGGCACTGACGGGCGTTGCCGGTGTGCTGGTAGTGCAGGCAAATGTCGCCATCGGGATCGGTGCGCACATCGGCTTGCTGCACGCTGCCGAGCCGATGCGCGAGCACTGGCGTTTGCGGGTCCACGCGCAGGGAATCGCGCGCCTTGAGGCGTCGCTCGGGCAGGCTGTAGGTCCAGTCCTCCAGCTGCTCGCGGGCCCGCACCAGGTACACCTCGCGATCGCTGAAGAATCCTGCCGCGATCACCGGGCCGGGCAGGTCGCCGACATGCCACAGCACGCTGTGCAGATCCTTGTCGGTATCGACGACCAGCAGCCGGTCGTCGACCACGATGCTCCAGCCGATTCCGCTGTAGCCGGGCGCGGCGTATTGCAGCGCGATCTGGCCCAGGTCGCGCACCGCATGGGTGATCAAATCCAGCCGATGGACGGTGGACACGCGCTCACGGGGTGCGATTGCCAGGGCAACCTGTCCGCTGTCGGCGATGACGATTCCGAATGCCGGCGCCGGGTAGCGCTGCAGCACGCGCCCGTGCGCGTCCACCACCGCCGCGCCGGCGTCGCCCAGGGCCAGCAGATAGCGGCGATCCGGGAGCGCAGCCACGTCGTGGATGGCCGCCAGGCCGGCCTGCGGTGGCTGCAGGTGCAGGATGGTGGCGCCCTCCCATAGCCCGGCTTGGCTGGTCGCGGCGCGTGGTTTGAAGGCTGGGATATCGGCGCTGAGCAGGGGGTCCTTGGCCAGCTTCAGCAGCGTGGTCAGATCGCCGACGGACAGGCTGTTGCGTGCGAACGCATGATCGGCGGCGATCGCCGGCAGCAGCTGCCGCGCCAGCTGTTGCAGCGCGCGGTTGGGGGAAGCATCTGCCAGCAGCGCCGCCGCCATTTCACTGCGCGGTGCGGAGTCGGCGGCGGGCTCTGCAAGCGCGGCGATGCGCTCGGCGTAGTGTTGTAGCGTGTCCGGCAACAGTTGCGCGCGCTTGACCAGGGCGCGTGCGCGCAGCGTGCTGCCGGCCTGTTCGGCGGCCAGCAGCCACTGCGCGGCCTGGTTGCGCGCCGCGTGCAATGGCCACACCGCGTCCACGGCGGCCAGCCAGTCGCCGGCCTGCACCAGTGCCTGGCCCCATTCCAGCCGCAGCGCGTCGGCCAGTGCGCGGTCGGCGCCGTGCAGCAGCTGGATTGCGGCGGCGAAGGCGCCATCGCGGCGCGCGACCTGCACGGCACGTGCATGGTCGCCGGCCAGCATCAGCAGCCGGATGATCATCGCCGCCGGCATGTCCCAACCCAGCGCCAGCTCTGCGGCCTGGGTGTAACGGGCGTGCTTGACCAGATAGTCGAGCGCCTCATGGCGCGCATTGAGCAATTCGGCCAGGACGAACACCGCACGATCGATCTGCCCCTCGCGGTCCAGGCGCGCGAAGGCGCTGCGATAGGTCGCGCGCAGATGCGCCTGCAGCTCTTCGCCCATGCCGATGCTGGTGCCGGCGCCGCGCGTGCGCGACAGGCTCAGGTCGCTGCGCCGTTGTGGCACCCCGAACGCCTGCCCCAAGGACTCGTCCACGCCATCGAGCGGCAGCGCGTTGCGCAAGGCTTCGTCCAGATCGCCGTCTTCGAACTGGCGCAGCATCCGGCGCATGTAGGCGCCCTGGCGATGTCCGACCAGGCTGGCCAACCGCGAGGCAACCAGTGCGCGGGCAAGTCGCGTGCGCCAGGCCGATACCGCTGCGGCACCCCGGCGTGCCGGCACGGCCGCGTTCTGCCCGGTGGCTGGGGATCCATGCGATGCCGGCGCGTGCTCGCTGCCCAGCGCGCGCTGGGCGCGCGCCAGCAGGCGTTGCCACAGCGTGTGGTTCTGCATGCCGGGGCGCTGCGTCTTCAACGCGTGCAGGAACGCATCGCGCTCGGCGCTGGCGGGCGGGACGGCAGTGCCCAGCAGTTGCCGCAGCGGTTTGCCGCGCAGCCGGTCCACCTCCAGCGGTGGCGTGCCCGGGCTGCAGTCGTAGGGCATGTGCAGCGGGTAGCCGGTCACGTCGATCGCCTCGGCAGGATCCAGCGCCACCGCCTGATGCCACTGCAAGGCGATCACCTGGGCGCCATGGACCAGGCCGATGTCGGCGGGGGGCAACTGCGCCGCCTCGGCGGCGGTCAACGCGCCGGAAAACAGGCCGCCATGCACCTGGCACAGCGCCAGCCCGGGCGCCTGCTCGCAGACCAGCGCACGCGGCGCGGCGAAGCACAGCACATCGCCGTCGGCAAAGCGCAGCGCCCGGCTGCCCGGTTGCCAGGCGCGGACGAGCCTGACCAGGCGTTGCTCCGGGCCGAGCCACGCTGCCGAGAACCACAACGCCGACACCATCTGGCTGCCGTGCCACAGCGGGTACCGCACGCTGGCGCCAGCGTTGTCCGTGCGCGCGGGGCTAGTCATGGCCGGGTTGCTCGGCCTGGCCTTGCACGACCATCAACGGGGTCAGCCCGCCATCGCCCAGGATCCAGGCCTGCCCCTGCAGGGTGACCAGGGCAACCCGCGCGCCATCGCTGGACACCGCCGCAGCGCTGATCTCGCTGGCGGCGCGATGCAGTGTCCGGCGCCCGCTGGCCCCGATGGCGAGCAGTGCGCGACGATCGGCGCGCAGCACCAGCAGCAGGCTGTGCTGCGGCGCGTCCGGGTCGCCGATCAGGCCGATCGCTCTGTCGCCGGACGCCACGATCGCCTCGAATTCCTGGAAGCCATCGGCCGGCCCCCCGTGCAGTACCCGGTAGGCCAGCGAGCGGTCGCCGCCGGCCTGGCGGCTTGCCAGTTCGAGGGCGATGGCGCCACGCCATTGGCCCTCCTGGGCCAGGCTGCGCAGCAACACGACCGGCGGACGCGACCCCAACGCCAGCTGCAGGACGAGGTCCTGCTTGCCGGTGCGGTGCAGGCGCAACAGGCGCAGTTCGCCCGCGACATGGGTGACGTAGACCGCGTGCTCGGCATCGCCTTGCGCCAGCGCCACCACCTGCCCGGCGATCTCGCTGCCTTGCGCAACCCGCTGCCGCTGGTTGCTCTCGCGCGTCCACGACATCAGCCGGCCGTGCTGGTCCCACAGCAGGAACCGCTGCGGCTGGCCGCCGCTGTTGAGCCACACGCACGGACGCAGCCGCACCTGGCCGGGTGCGGGGCAGATGCTCTGCCCGCCAGCCTCGATCGAACTGGGCATGCCCGGGAGATTCCAGAACTCGGGCTGCTCCCGGAGAGCGACGATGCCGCCGACGTGCTTGTTCTGCGCCGCAAGGCACAGCGGCTGACCGCCCTGCGCCCATTGGTGGTAGCGCGGTGCCGCTCGTTTGGCGATGTCGGCGGGCTGCACCTTCACCATCGCGCTGCGGAAGCCGTCTGCCAGCAGCAATGCGACATGGCTGCCGTCCGGGCTGAACAGCGGCGCATGGCGCAGCGAGAACCTGCCCCTGACCACGTGTTTTGCGGTGTCGGCCTCGGCGGGGCGTTGGGTGTCGATGAAGTGCCCGCGCAGCAGCTGCGTGGCGGCCATGCTGGCAGGCACCGGCAACAGGCTGCTGCGGGTGCCGGGGCGCGTCTGCAGCACCACCTGCAGCTGCGCATCGGCTGCAGGCACGATGCTGGCCTGGTGGTGAAACGGCGCTGCGCGCACCGGTTGTGCACCGATCCACCAGCACTCGCTGGTGGTCGGCGTGGCGGTTGCCAGCTGCGTGGCCCAGGCTTGCGCGTGCTGCGTGCCGGTCGCCTCGAAGGTGCGGCCCTGCAGCAGCTGTTGCAGCCGGGTGGGGCTATCGGCGTCGTGCAGTTCGCCGGGCAGATGCGCCAGGCCCCAGACAAAGCGCGCATTGGCGGACTGCGCGCGGCGTGCCAGCAGGATCCATAACGCAATCTGCGCCAGACGCGGCGCGCCCCATTGCGCCGGGCCGGCATCGAAGATCGCCACCAGGCGCGCATCGCGCGTGCGCGCCTGCATGCGCGGCACCAGGAACAGGTGCTCGGCGTGCGCGGCGCGGCGCAGGAATTCCTCCGGCAGAGCGTCTGCCAGTGCCCACTCGCTCAGCAGCAGGTGCTCGTAGCTGCCGCGCCGACGCAGATCGTCGATGCCGTCCGGCTCGCTGTCGCCCTCTTGGCGGCGCAGGCGACTGGTGCGGCCGAGCAGGGGATCCAGGCGCACCAACCAGGCACCGAGCTGGGAGGCGATCTGCGGGTCGAACCAGTCCAGCCACAGCCGGCAGGGCTGTAGCGGTGCAGGCATCTGCAGCACGGCGCTCACGCGGCCTCCCAGCGCTGACGGATCTGCGCCACGACCTCGGCACGCGCCGGCAGCAACCGATGCAGCGGCAGCACCAGTGCAGGTGAGCGCAGCAGCAACAGCGGCTGCGCTCCGTGCTGGCGGCGCAGCGCACGCTCCAGCAGTTCCAGCGGCAGGTCGGGGCGTTCGGCGGTAGGCAACCACAGGCCGGCGGCGTCCGCGCGCGGCGCCACGTACTGCACGCCGTCGGCCCAGGGCAGCTGCAGCGCAGGGCCGGTCAGCAGCAAGGCCCGGGCCGTGGCGGTGACCAGCAAGCCAGTGCCGTCGGACACGCGCGCCCATGCCGCCAGCAACCGGCGTGCGGCATCGTCCACGCCGATCACCCCCTGCGGGGCGACCGGCACCGGCTCGTCCTGCCACGACCAGTTCACGCGCCGCTGCCGATCTGCTCGATCAGGCGGATGCGTTCGTGGGCCAGCTCGGCCGGCAGCGAGGCGGCCGTGAAGTTGGCATCGATCTCGCGCAGCAGGGCTTCTGCCATGGTGCGCAGGGCGGGATTGTGCTGATCCTGCAGGCAGCACTGGGCGGCCTCCACCAGCCGGGCAGTGCGCGAGAGCGGCTGCAGGGCGGCCTGTTCGACCGCCGCGCGCAAGGTGGGGTTGGTGGCGGCGGCCAGGGTGCCGCGCAGCAGGTCCCGTGCGCTGGCTTGTTGCTCGCGCGTCGGCAGCACATAGAACAGCGGCCACAGATCGGCCTCGCTGGCCTGGGTGCGTCCGGCCAGCACGCAGGCGGCGGCGATCAGCCGCTGGGTCTTGACCAGGCGACGGTCCGACAGCTGTACGCCTGCGCCGCGCAATGTCCGGATCGCCGCGGCGAGCGCCGTGCGTGCGCCCTCCATGTCCACCGCACGCGCCTGTTCGCACAACAGGTCCAGGTCGGCCAGCCCGGCGACAGGCTGCAGCGGCGCACGTTCGGCCTGCCATCCACCCGACAGCAATGCTTCGAGCTGATGGTCCGCCACCGGCTCGACGAACAGATGCAGCAGGAAGCGGTCGCTGAAGGCCGCCAGCGCATCGTCGTCCGGCAGCGCGTTGGCCGCGCCCACGCACAGGCGCAACGGGCAGTGCAGGTCGGTCTGGCCACGCCGGAAGCGGCGTTCGTTGAGCAGCCCGAGCAAGGTGTTGAGGATGGCGGTGGACCCCAGGAAGACTTCGTCGAGGAAGGCGATGTCCGCTTCCGGCAACATCCCGGTCACATCGATCTGCACGCTGCCCTCGCGCAATTTGCGCAGGTCCACCGGGCCGAACAACTCGGCCGGTTCGGTGAAGCGGCCCAGCAGATATTCGAAATAGCGACCGCCCAGCGCGGCTGCGACGCGTCGCACCACCGCGCTCTTGGCGGTGCCCGGCGGGCCGATGATCAGCAGATGTTCCTGCGCCACCGCTGCGAGCACGATCAATTCGGCCAGCTGATCGCGCTCGATCAATCCGGTGGTGGCGGCCTGGACGGTGGCGCGAATGCGCGCGGCGGCGGGATGGGCGTGCATGCGATCGGTCCTTCGAGCAAGACGTGCGGCGCGGTGCAGGCACCGGTGACCGCCTGTGGAACGGGTGATGAAGCGGTGGCGCATGGCATTAACGAGGCTGCCACGAGCGTGCGGGTATCCTGTGCGCTCACCGAGCCAGGGAGGCAATGCAATGACGATCGGCGAGTATTCGGAATTCTATCGCGGCAAGCGCGTGGTGGACTTCAGTGTGGACCAGCCCGCCAGCGGCGGCGACGTGGTGTACCGGCTGCGCCAGGACTACGAAGGCGAAGGCAGCCAGGCGGAGTTACTCGACAGCCTGCTGGCACAGGTCGACCCGGCCAGTATCCAGGCATTGATCATCGGCCCCTGGCGCGAATCCTATGAGGAAGGCCCCAGCGGCTATCTGCAGCGGCTGATCGAACGCCGCGACGAACTGACCGCGCTGCGCGCGCTGTTCGTCGGCGACATGGTCTGCGAGGACTGCGAGGTGTCGTGGATCATCCAAACCGACTACACCCCGCTGCTGGCCGCATTTCCGGCGCTGCAATCGCTGCGCGTGCGCGGTTCGTCCAAATTGGCGCTGACCCCGTTCACGCATACGCAGCTGCAGGAACTGGCGATCGAATGCGGTGGGCTGCCGTCAGCCATCGTGCAGGCGATCGCCGACTCCACGCTGCCGGCGCTGCAGCACCTGGAGCTCTGGCTGGGCGTGGAGGATTACGGTTACGACGGCGATCTGGGCACCTATCAGCGGCTGCTGGCAGCCATCGGCCCGGAGCGTCTGCGATATCTGGGCCTGCGCAATGCAGCCAACACCGACGAACTGGCGAGCTGGCTGGCCACCCAGCCGTGGCTGGGCAGCCTGGACACGCTGGACTTGTCGCTGGGCACCATCGGCGATGTCGGCGCGCGGGCCCTGGTCGAAAGCACGCAACTGGGCCAGCTGCAGCGGATCGATCTGAGCCATCACTACATTTCTGCCGACTGGCAGGCCCGTCTGGCGACGTTGCCGGTCACGGTGATCCTGGAAGACCCCGAAGAGGAAGAAGAAGACGAGCGCTACGTCGCTGTCTCCGAATGACGTGAGCGCGCATTGGGTCGTGGTGGGGCCACGGGACAGCCGCAGGGTTGCCGCCCTGCAGCAGGCATTGCAGGCGCAGGGCCAGCCTGCGGCCAAGGTGTTCGATTATCTGCAGCTGCTGGACACCACAGCGCCGTTGCAGGACTGGCTGGCGCGGCATCCGGCCGCGCTGGTCAAGCTGGAATCGCCGGGCGAGGCGCCGGGGTTGCATCAGGCACTGATCGTGCGCGGTTGGCAGTGTCTGGGCCGGCCTGGGCCGGCACCTGCGCCATTGACGCATGGCGAACTCGCGCATCAGCAGCTGTGGTATGCGGGGGTTGCAGACCTGTTTGCGACCTTGCCGGCGGCGCGCTATCTGAATCCACCGGCGGGTCTGCTGGCCATGACCGACAAGCTTGGCTGCCAGCAGCGCCTGGCTGCGGCCGGTGTCGCCGTGCCGGCGCTGCTGGGCACGGTCGACAGCTACGCCGGCCTGCGCGAACGCCTGCAGGCCAGCGGCTGCAGCCAGGCATTTCTCAAGCCGCGCTACGGATCTTCCGGCGCGGGGGTGCTGGCGTATCGCTGGCACCGCGATGGGCGCCAGATCGCCAGCGGCTCGGCCGAGCTGGTGGTGCAGGACGGCCAGGTGCGGGTGTTCAACGCATTGCGCCAGCGCCGCTACACCCGCACCGAGGAGATCGCGCCACTGGTGGATGCGATCGCCGCGCAGGGCGCTTACCTGGAGCGGTGGATTCCCAAGCCGCGCGCGCCCTGCCTGCCCGGCTATCACTACGACCTGCGCGTGGTCGCGTTCGACGGTGCGGCGCGGCAGCGTGTGGCACGTGCCAGCCGCTGTGCGCTGACCAATCTGCACCTGGGCAACCGGCGCCTGCCGGCGCAGGCCTGGCAGAGCGACGAGGTGGATGCGGCGGTGGCCAGCACCGTGGCGCAGGCGGCCAGCGCGTTCGCCGACTGTCGCATGATCGGTTTCGACCTGATCCAGCGCGCCGGGCGCTGCCATGTGCTGGAAGCCAACGGCTTTGGCGACCTGCTGCCGCAGCTGCGCTGGCAGGGGCGCACCACTTACGAGGATCAGGCAGCACTTGGCACCGTCTTCGCCACTGCCGGCATGACCGCCGACGCGCGCTGCGAGAACCGCCTGCATGGTTGAGATGCTGCCGGACATGCGCGCCATCGTCGGTGCGCACGACATCGTGCTGATCACCTTGGATACGCTGCGCTACGACGCTGCGCAGCGCTGTTTTGCGCAGGGCGAGCTGCCGGTGCTGGCGCCGTACCTGCCGGCTGATGGCTGGGAGCGGCGGCACACGCCGGGCAGCTTTACCTACGCGGCGCACATGGCGTTCTTCGCCGGGTTTTTACCGACCCCGGCGCGCCAGGGCCCGCATCCGCGCCTGTTCGCGCTGGCCTTCGACGGCAGCGAGACCATCGTCGCGCAGACCCAGGTGTTCGCCGACAGCGGCGATATCGTCGATGGCCTGGCGCGCTGCGGATACCACACGCTATGCATCGGCGGCACCGGCTTTTTCAACAAGGCCAACGCGCTCGGCGCGCAGCTGCCCGGCCTGTTCGGCGAGAGTCACTGGTCGCCGGAGTTTGGCGTCACCGCCGCCGATTCGACCGAGCGCCAGGTCGCACTGGCCTGCGCACGCCTGGGCGACCCCGCCCTGCGCGATACCCGCTGTTTTCTCTTCATCAACGTCTCGGCCCTGCATCAGCCCAATTGCCATTACGTCCCCGGCGCGGTACGCGACGACTTCGACAGCCACTGCGCCGCGCTGCGCTATGTGGATGCGGCGCTGGCGCCGTTGTTTGCCGCATTGCGCGCGCGCGGTGGTGCGTTTGCCATCGTCTGTTCCGATCACGGCACCGCCTACGGCGAGGATGGCTACCATGGCCATCGCCTGGCCCACGAAGTGGTGATGACCGTGCCTTATGCCCATTTCCTGGTGACCCCATGAGCCTGCCTTCGTTGGCCGAGTTGCTGCGCCAGCCGCCGTACCAGGCCTATTCGTACTCGTACCCGCACAAGACCAGTTACCGGCCGCTGCAGCCGGCCGTGCCGCTGTCGCAGGTCTGGGCCGACGAACCCCGGCAGGCGCTGTTCCTGTACCTGCATATCCCGTTCTGCTCGTACCGCTGCGGGTTCTGCAACCTGTTCGCACTGGCGCGCCCGGCAGCGGCGCAGGTGGAGGCCTATTTGCTGCAGATGGAACAGCAACTGCGCGCCACCGTGCAGGCCTTGGGCACGCACCGCTTCGTGCGTTTTGCGATGGGCGGCGGTACGCCGAGCTATCTGGATCCGGCGCAATTGCAGCGCGTGTTCGACATGGTGTCGCGGCACGCGACGATTGCGCTGGACACCATTCCGGCCGGCATCGAAGTCTCGCCGGAAACGGTGGATGCCGAGCGGCTGCGGGTCTGCCGGCAGGCCGGCATCGATCGCGTCAGCATGGGCATCCAGAGTTTCAGCGCCGCCGAAGTGAGCGCACTGGTGCGGCCGCAACAGCGCGACACGGTGGAGCGGGCAATCGCCATCATTCGCGCCCAGGACATCCCGACGCTGAACCTGGACCTGATCTACGGCATCGCCGGGCAGACCGTGGACAGCTTCCTGGCCTCCATCGACAGCGCACTGCGGCATGCACCCGAGGAGCTGTACCTGTATCCGCTGTACGTGCGGCCGATGACCGGCCTGGGCCGGATCGAGGCCAAGAGCGGCGGGCGACGCAGCTTCGTGCTGCAACCCGAGCCGCTGGACGAGCGCCTGGCGCTGTACCGGGCCGGACGCGATCATCTGCTGGCGGCCGGCTACACCCAGGTCTCGATGCGCATGTTCCGCGCCCCGCATGCGCGCGATAGCGATGCGCCGGTGTACTGCTGCCAGAGCGATGGCATGGTGGGGATCGGCTGCGGCGCGCGCTCGTATACCGCCGGCCTGCATTACTCCAGCGAATACGGGGTCAGCCGGCGCTCGGTGGCGGAAATTCTCGATCACTACCTGGCGCGCGATCCGGCCAGCTTCGCCTGCGCCGACTACGGCATCGCGCTGGATGCCGACGATGCCATGCGGCGGCATGCGATCCAGTCGTTGCTGGTGTTCCCGGGGCTGGACCGCGACGACTTTGGTCGGCGCTTCGGCCTCGATTGCCTGGAGGCCTTGCCGCAGCTGCAGGAGTTGCTGGCGCTGGGGCTGGCGCAGCAGCACGGAGCGCTGCTGGCGCTCACCGCCGCAGGCATGGAGCGGGCCGACACCATCGGCCCCTGGCTGACCTCTGCGCCGATTGTCGAGCGCATGCAGCAGTATCAGGTCGGGTAAGCGACCGATGCATCTGTCATTGCTCTATCGGGGACGGCTGAGCAGCTGCAATTACGCCTGCGATTACTGCCCGTTCGCCAAGACCTACGACAGCCCCGCCGCGCTGCGCCGCGATGCGCAGGATCTGGCGCGGTTCGTCGGCTGGGCACAGGCGCAGACGCGGCCGTTGTCGATCCTGTTCACGCCCTGGGGCGAGGGCCTGGTGCGGCGGCATTACCGCGATGCGATGGTGCAGCTGAGCCAGCTGCCGCAGCTGCGCCGCGTGGCGATCCAGACCAACCTGTGCACGGGCATGCGCTGGCTGGACGCGGCCAATCTCGACCGCCTGGCGCTGTGGTGCACCTACCATCCCAGCCAGGTGACGCGCGCAGCCTTCCTGCGGCGCTGCCAGGCGTTGCGCGAACGCGGCGTGCGCCACAGCGTGGGCATGGTGGCCTCGCACGCGCACATGGACGAGATCGAGGCGCTACGTGCTGCGCTGCCTGCCGCCACGCCGATGTGGCTCAACGCCTTCGATCCGCGCCCGTCGGACTACTACACGCCCGAGCAGGTGCAGCGCTTGAGCCGGATCGATCCGCATTTCGGCTACAACCTCGCCCCGCCGCCCAGCTTCGGCGCGCCCTGCCTGACCGGCGAGTCGGTGCTGTCGGTGGATGGCGACGGCACCGTGCGGCGCTGCCACTTCGTCGCTACGCCGCTGGGCAATCTCTACGACGGCAGTTTCGCCGCGCAGCTGCGTGCCCGCAGCTGCCCCAATACGCGGTGCGATTGCTTCATCGGCTACGCGCACCGGCCGGACCTTCCGTTCCAGGCCGACTATGCGGGCG
Source organism: Xanthomonas sp. 3793 (assembly GCF_024806835.1). Classification (GTDB taxonomy): domain Bacteria; phylum Pseudomonadota; class Gammaproteobacteria; order Xanthomonadales; family Xanthomonadaceae; genus Xanthomonas; species Xanthomonas arboricola_F. The sequence continues at coordinate 62,945 of NZ_JANTYU010000009.1, read as the reverse complement.
GCGTGCTGGAGCGGGTGCCGGCGACTGTGTGATCCGCCAATGCCGACCGGTGACTTGCCCGGAGCGGCTCGCAGCGTGGCGGGCAGTTATCGGGGATGGCGCGCAGTCACCGCAGTGCGCGCGCGGTCCGTGCCCCACCAGGCATCGCCGGCGTGCGCCCGGCGGCGGCGCGAGCGCTTCGCTTCCCGCGTTTACTCGCCCAGGCGGGTGCGCAGCGCGGTCACCTGCTCGCGCAGTTCCTGCAACTGCTCTTCCAAGCTCTGCACGCGCGCTTCCAGCGCAGCGCTGTCGGCGCCGCGCGGCGTGCTCTCGCGCGTGGCAGCTGCGGCCTGCAGCGCGTCCAGGTCCAGCTCGCCGCCGAGCAGATGCATGTAGCGGTCCTCGCGCTGGCCGCTGGCGCGCGGCAGTTGCACCGCCAGGCTGCGCTGGATCAGCCGGTCCAGGTGATGGCGCACGTCGTCGGCATCGTTGAAGCGCGCCAGCCGCTCGCTGCGCGCGAACAACTCGCCCAGGGTTTGCGGGCCGCGCAACAGCAGCAGGCCGATCAGGGCCACCTGCTGGCGCGTCAGATCCAGCACGCTGCCCAGCCGGTGTTCGTAACGCTCGGCACGCGAGGAGAACTGCTGGCGCACCAGGCCCAGCGTTTCCAGCTGGCGTAGCGCGTGATGCACCACGCCGGTCTGCAGGTTCAGCACCGGCTCGCGCGCGGTCTTCTGATTGGCGGCCACCTGTGCGGCGTTGACGGTGAGCGGGTAGGCGTCCGGGGTGGTGGCCTCTTTTTCGATCAGACAGCCAAGCACGCGGGCCTGGGCGGTATCGAGAACGGGCGGTGGCGAGGTCTCTGTCATCGGTGACTCCGGGGCAATCAGCGCACAAGGATATGCCGATCCTGTGTCGGTGTTCTTCCAGGCGTCTGCGATCAGCCTGTGCGTGCGGCCAAGCTGCTGCGGGCGGCAGCGCGTGCGCCGTCGCAGCCCATGCGCCATGGCAGTCGTCGGCCGCTACGCGGTTTCCAGCCACCACTACCATGCAGGCCATCGCTGCGGTCACCTCCCATGGGTGCGTGTCGCGTCCACTGGCCTTGCTGTCGCCAACAGCGGGCGGCCAGGCGCGAACCCGCTAAAATCGCGGGCTTAATGACCGCTCCTGTTCTGGTGGATGCCATGCGCCCCTCGCTTTACGCACCGTTGTCCCTGCTCGCCTGCACCGTGCTGGCCTTGAGCGCCTGCAAGCCCGCCGACAAGTCGCCGGCGCAGCCTGCGGCCGCCTCCGCCGATGCTGCCGGCACGGCGTCTGCCACGCCCGCGACACCTGCCAGCACGCTCCCTGCCGGCGACGACAATCTCAACGCAGTGCTGTGGATGCAGCGCTCGGAGGAATACCGCGCCGTGGCCGAGCAGACCTACCGCGCTGCGGCCGACAAGCTCGATGCCGCGCTCAAGCAGCCCAACTGGGACGCGCTGGTCCCCGAAGAACGCGGCAATGCCGCCACCGGCCTGAAGCCGGCGGTGGTGCTGGACGTGGACGAGACCGTGCTGGACAACTCGCCCTATCAGGCGCGCCTGTTGCGCGACGGCAAGGAATACGACGAGTTGAGCTGGGACCAGTGGGTGGCCGAGAAGAAGGCCAAGCCGATTCCGGGCGTCGTGGATTTCGCCAAGGCCGCCAACGCCCGCGGCATCACCCTGATCTACATCTCCAACCGCGCCGTGCACCTCAAGGACGCCACTCTGGCCAACCTGCGCAGCGCCGGCCTGCCGGTGGCCGACGACAGCGTGTTTCTGGGCCTGGGCACGGTGGTCAAGGGCTGCGAGCAGAACGGTAGCGAGAAGAACTGCCGGCGCCAGCTGGCCGGGCAGACCTACCGCGTGCTGATGCAGTTCGGCGACCAGCTGGGCGACTTCGTGCAGGTCACCGCCAACACCGGCCAGGCGCGCGGCGCATTGCTGCAGCAGTACCACGACTGGTTCGGCGAGCGCTGGTGGATGCTGCCCAATCCCAGCTATGGCGGCTGGGAGCCGGCGCAGTTCAACAACGATTATTCGCAACCCTGGCAGACCCGCCACGACGCCAAGCGCGCCGCGCTGGAGGTGGCCCGATGAGCCGCGCACCGTTGCCGCTGGCCGCGCACGAGCGGCTGATCTTCGCGCTGGACGTGCCCGGCCATGACCAGGCGATCGCCTGGGTGGACCGGTTGGGCGAGTCGGTGTCCTTCTACAAGATCGGCATGGAACTGCTGGCCTCGGGCGAGTACTTCCATGTGCTCGATGCGCTGGCCAAGCGCAACAAGCGCGTGTTCGTCGACCTGAAGTTCTTCGACATCCCCGCCACCGTGGCCGGCACCATCCGCCGCCTGTCGCAGTGGCCGGTGAGTTATTGCACCGTGCACGGCTGGCATGCCGGCATGCTGCAGGCCGCCGCCGAAGCCAACCAGGGCGACATGCGCCTGCTGGCGGTGACCGTGCTGACCTCGATGGGCCGCCCGGACCTGGCCGCGATGGGCATCGACCGCGAACCGGTGGACGTAGTGGTGGAGCGCGCGCTGGCCGCCCAGGCCGCCGGCATCGACGGGGTGATCGCCTCCGGCCAGGAAGCCGGCCCGATCCGCCGCGCCACCGGCCCGGGGTTTTCGATCGTCTGCCCCGGCATCCGCCCCGGTGGCCCGGTCGGCGACGACCAGCAACGCACCGTGGGCGTGGCGCAGGCGTTCACCGATGGCGCCGACGCGATTGTGGTCGGCCGGCCGATCCGCCTGGCTGCCGACCCGGCCGCCGCTGCCGCCGCCATCCAGGACGAGATCCGCGCGGCGGTGGTGCAGCGCCGGGACTGAGTGCCGGTGCTATTGCTCAGTATGCGTTTGTCGAACAAAATCAATAATTTGAGCAGGTAAAATTAAAGTATTGCTTTAACGTGAAAGTCTCGTTAACATGCCGGCGTCCGATGTCAGTCGGAAGCTGTGCCACTCATTGTCCACCGGGCTTGTCCCGGTTTTCGAAGGGATCGGGCCTTGTGCCCGATCCTTTTTTTTGCAGCCAGAACGTGCTTTGTATGCACGCGGCCAAACTTTATCTGTGTTTAACTTAAAAAACACAAAAAATTAATGATATCGCTGCTAATTGTAATTTGTTGCAGAGCCCTCTGTAACTAAACGGATGTTTAAATTAATTTAAAGGATTTTAAATGAAACGATTTTATCTGGGTGCATCAGCAATTTTTATTTTTTCAGTGGCGGGATCTTCGCTTGCTGCAACTTGTTTTAACTCAGATGGTTTCGTGGTTCCGTGTCCGGGGCCAAACATGGTCCAAGCGATTTTGCAGCCAGGCACGCTTCCCAAATTTGTAGGCGTGCAAGCCGACATTTACATCACAGGGGGTAATACTGTTGATTACGGTAGTAATTTCAAAATATATGCAAATGGTGAATACCTCTGCAACACTTCAGATGAATTCTACAGCGCGACTCCAGTAAGACACTGTAAAGCCACTATCCGGACTCCGGGAACGTATCGTATATCAGCGATTGCGACCTCTCCGGGACAGAATTTCAACCCGCCTGCAAGCGTTTATGTCAACGTGGACTGATGGCGCATACGCGACGCTTCAGATTCAAAGGCGTGATAATTAGTTTGGTTGTTGCGCAGCAGTGGTTGATAAGTAACCTGAGCAGCGTTACCTGATTAATTTTCTCTACGAGATTTTAACTATAGGACACTTAGCCATAAAGGCTAAGCGTCCTTTGAGTTTCACTAACGTCAGGTGGTACGTGAAGACGGGAAAGCGGAAAGACTGAAGACAGCACTCCGAACGTCGTCTTTAGCTGTACGGCAGAGTTGCCGCCTTACAATAGCGATCGATGAACTGTTGGTGCGACGGCATGACATCCACGCAGTGCGAGATGGTCTGCGCCACGCTGGTTAGGAAGCCTTCGGCGTCGCGGTCGGGCACCTGGTCCACCAGCGGGTGATAACCCTGCGGCAGCACGCCTTGGCCCACCAGTACCTGCACCCAGCTGATCTCGGCAAACATCTCTTCGGCATTGCGATAGAAACGCCCGCTGTCGCGGAACAAGTCCAAGGTGGTCTGTAGTTCCGGGGTGATCGGCATTTGGCGGCAATGCCGCCAGAACGCGCTGTCGTCGCGTTCGGTGGCGTGGTAGTGCAGCAGCAGGAAATCGCGGATGCGGTCGAACTCGAACGCCAGCCGGTCGTTGTAGCGCTGCACCAGCACCGGGCTGATGCCTTCGCGCGGGAACAGCTCCAGCAACTTGGAAATGCCGGACTGGATCAGATGGATGCTGGTCGATTCCAGCGGCTCCAGAAAGCCGCTGGCGAGCCCCAGCGCAACCACGTTGCGGTTCCAGAACTGCTTGCGCCGGCCGGTGGTGAAGCGCAGCGGACGCGGGTCGCCCAAGGGCTTGCCATCCAGGTTGGCGAGCAGGCTAGCGGCGGCTTCGTCGTCGCTGATGTGCGCGCTGGAATACACATAGCCATTGCCGGTGCGGTGCTGCAGCGGGATGCGCCACTGCCAGCCGGCCGCGCACGCAGTGGAGCGCGTGTACGGCGTGGGCGGGCCGACGTTTTCGCTAGGCAACGCCAGTGCGCGGTCGCACGGCAGCCAGTGGGTGAAGTCGTGGTAGCCGGTGTGCAGCGCGTCTTCGATCAACAGGCCGCGAAAGCCCGAGCAATCGATAAACAGATCGCCAGCGATGAGCTGGCCGGACGCCAGCTGTAGCGACACCACATGGCCCGACTCGGGATGCAGGTGCACACGGTCCACCATGCCTTCGATGCGGCGCACGCCGCGCGCTTCGGCAAAGCCGCGCAAGAAGCGCGCGTACAGCGAGGCATCGAAGTGATACGCGTAGGCGATGTTGGCCAACGGTGAATTGGCCGGCACATCGCCGGCCGAGGTCATGAACTTGCCGCGCACCGCGGCTACGGTATTGAGCGTATAGGCGCCCAACGGCTGCGCCTTGCCGCGCAAGTGTTGCTTGATCCAGTACTGATGGAACGGCAGCAAGCCGAGCGGGTGGCCTATCTGGGTGCCGAACCCATGGATGTAGGAGGTGCCGGGGCGTTGCCAGTCGACAAACTCGATGCCGAGCTTGAAACTGCCCTGGGTCTGTCGCACGAACTCTGCCTCATTGATGCCGAGCAGATTGTTGAAGGCCTTGATGTGCGGCACGGTGGCCTCGCCGACACCGACGGTACCGAGCTGTTCGGACTCGATCAGCTGCACGTTGAAGGTGGGGCCAAGCACGTGCGCAAAGGCGGCGGCCGCCATCCAGCCAGCGGTACCGCCGCCGACGATGACGATGTTGCGAAGTGGAGCGGGGATCATGCGGCGTTCGACCCTGTACAAACGTGGAAACCGCCAACAAGCGGACGGGGCCAGCTGGCCCCGTCCGGGTCATCTGCCTGCACAGCGCAGTCAGATGGCGTTGGGCTGCATCAGAACTTGGCGCCCACTTCCAGCACGACACTGCGTGGCACGTAGCTGATTTCGCCGTTGTCGACCACGGTGATGTCGGGCTGCAGGCGTCCATCGCTGCCGAAGCTGTTGTACTGGTACTGGGTGAAGTTCTTGAAGTTGAAGGCGTTGAGCACGTTGATGCGGGCATTGAGCTTGAAATCGCCCACCACCGTGAACTCCTTGTTGGCCTGCAGGTCCACGGTGCGGTAGCCCCAGATCTTGCCACCGAGCAGGAACTTGCCATTGCCCGGCGGGGTCACGCCCACTGCCTGGCAGGTGCCACCATCGGGATCGGTGAAGCCATAGCAGGCGATCGTGTTGATCGGCTCCGGCGTGGCCAGCACCAGCTTGGCACCGAAGGTCACGCCCCACGGACCGTCGATCGAGCCGGACGCAACAAAACGATGCGCCGAGACGGCATCGGACTTCACGAACGGGTAGTCGCGAATGGTCGCCTTGTCGAACGCGAACGGCTCGTCGATGGTGCGGTTCTGGCGCGCGCTGGTGTGGGTGTAGGACAGGTTCAAGCCCCAGCCCGATTCCTTGGTATAGGGCTTCTCAGCCGACAGCAGCACCTGGCTGCTGCGTTGCTCCAGGCCGTTGTAGCCCAGGATGGTGTTGCGGTAACCCGGCACCGGCTCGCCCCACGGCACGCTGCCGGTGGCGTCGAAATACGCGCCGTTCGGGTAGCGGTTGACCAGGCTCATCACCAGGCCGTCATAGGCCAGCACGCGCTGGAAGGTGACGTCGGTCAGCCAGTCGCCCACCTGGTTGCTGATACCGATGCTGTACTGGTCGCTGTACGGGGTCTTGAGCTTGTTCTTGAACATGAAAAGCTCGGAGCTGTCGCTGGTGCCCGGGATGGTGTTCAGCTGATCGATACCACTGAGATACCCCGGGTTCCACGGCGTGCACGCACGGTCGTCGCGGAAGCAGGGCTGTCCGCTGGCGGCATCGCTGAAATACACCACCACCGGCGACAATGCAGCCTTGACCGATTCCAGTGCGAGCTGCTCGAACAGGTTGCGATCGTAGGAACGGCCGGCACCGCCGTGCAGCACCGCGCTCTCGTCGCCGAAGAAGTCATACGAGAAGCCCAAGCGCGGCGCCCAGGCATCCTTGAAGTTCTTGCGGTTGTTGCCGGTGCTGATGTAGTCGGCCACGTTGATGCCGCTGGGCAGCAGGCGGTTGGCCCACGGCTGACCCGGGTTGTCAGGATCGTTCGAATACAACGCGTCCACAAACGGCTGCGACGTCACGAAGTCGGTGTACGCAGGTGTGTCCTCGTAGTCATAACGCACGCCGATGTTGAGCATAAGCTTGTCGTTCACCGCCCAATCGTCCTGCAGGTAGATGCCGTATTGCTTGGACGGCGACTCCACCACCGGCAACTGGCCAGGGTTATCGAAGGCACGGATATAGCGCACCTGGAACGGCACCGGCGCCACGCCGTTCTGGCCAACCTCATAGCTGAACTGCGGGTTGAGCGAGCTGGATTCGCGTGAGGTCAGCTTGATGTCGCGGTAGGTCACGCCGGTCTTGATGGTGTGCTCGCCATGCCACTGCAGTGCGTTGAAGGTCAGATCGTTCTGGAACGACCAGCCCTTTTGACTACGCAACTTGAAGTCTTCGCCGCTGGCGGCGCCGGTGTTGAGGAACACCCACTGGCGCGGATCGGCCTGGGTCCGGTCGATGTAGGTGTAGATGGAGCCGTTGCCGGTACCGCGCGGCGTTGGCACGTTGCGCGAATCCTCGGTGGTGAGGATCGCTTCGTTGAACCAGCTGTCGGCGCTGTGCTGCCAACGCAGGCTGGTGCGCTTGTCCTTGTTGATCTTGTCCACCGCGCGGTCGGGCGCGTTCTGGCCGCCGACGTTACTGACCTGGGTTTCATCGCGGTACTGCGTTGCCAGTTCGATGCGATCGTTATCGGTCGGTTCGAAGTCGATCTTGCCGAAGTACAGGTCTTCGGTGAACGGCATGTTGGACGCACCGTACTGATCGCGCAGGTTGGACGGCAGCAGGCCAATGAACGGCGAGGCTTCGGCGCTGGGCTGCACGCTCTTGGGCGCCACGTTGTCCTTGCCTTCATAAGCGAAGAAGAAATGCATGCGGTCCTGGATCAGCGGGCCGCCGATCGCAAAGCCGTACTCCTTGGTCTGCGAGTCCACCTTTCCATCTTCTTCGTCCGGACGTTCCTTGCGCAGATCCTGGTTGGTGAAGCGGTAGAACGCTTCGCCGTGGAACTCATTGGTGCCGGACTTGGTGGCTGCAGTGATCGCCGCGCCGCTGATCTGGCCGTATTCGGCCTTGTAATTGGAGGTGATCACCTTGTACTCGCCGATGGCGAGCTGCGGGAATGGATTGCCCTGGGTCTCGTCCTGCCCGGCAATACCACCGCCGGACACGTAGCTCTTCTGGCTCACGCCGTCGATATACAAGTTGCTGGAGCTGGCATTGGAAGCGCCACCGCGCAGTTTTGTATTGCCGTCCTGGTCGATCGTGAACACCATGCCCGGCACGGTATCGGCAAACTCAAGGAAGTTACGCGTCGCCTGCGGCAGCTGTTGGATCTGACGCAGAGAGACCGTGTTGCCCACCTCCGACGTCTTGACGTCGCGAATCATTGGCGCGCTGACCGTCACCGTGTCCAGCGTGGTCGCATCGCCGGCGGGCGCGGCCGCCGTCTCCGTGCCGAGATCGACGGTGGCGCTGGAGGCCACCGACAAGGTAACCGTGCGGCTGACGCCGTTGGATTCGACCTTGTAGGTGCCCGGCTGCAGACCGACGATGGTGTAGTTGCCGTTCGCATTGACCGGCGCGCGACGCACCGAGCCGGTGGCGAGGTTGGTGACGACGACTTCGCTGCCGCTCTGTGCGGAGGCGACCTGGCCGCGCAACGTGGCGTTGCTGGACTGGGCCATGGCCGGAGTGGTGGCGAACAACGAGGCGGCCAGGGCGCAGCACAACAGGCTGCGCGCCGGCAGGGTGGAGACGGTACGGTGGGTCTTCATGACTTTCCCCCTCCCAGGGGTAAAGCGCGAACCAGTGGAGTGACTGGCGCGTCGAGGTTGGTACTTTGATGTGAGTGATACGGGGACAGCAGGCAACGCAACAAACGACAGCAACTGCAAACAAGAACCACAAACCAGCAAGCGTTGCAGCACGCGCAGCGCGTCATTGCTCGCGCTGCACGGCATGCACCGCAACGGACCGTAAGCGTTACCAGTCCAGAGCGGCGCGATCTTCGTGCGGGGGAAGAAGGAAGTGTGCGAAACCTGCGGTCTGCAACAGTCGTGGCAGACCGCAGGGCCGGCTTACCAGATGATGCGGGCGCTCAAAAACAGGGTGCGCGGCGGAGTGGAGATCGCGCCGTACTGGTTGATGCTCACGCGCGGGTTGTACACGCCGGCATCGCCCCAGTCGATGGAGTACTGATCGTAGTTGCGGAAGTTCAGCGCATTGATCAGATCGCCGCGCACCTGCACGGTGAGTGCGTCGGTGACATGCATGTCCTTGGACAAGGACAGATCCAGCTGGCGCGTGCCGAAGATGTCGCCACCGGCGATGAACTTGCCGCCCGGCGCATCCACCGAGACGATGCGGATGTTGTCCGATGGCGGGCCGCCATACAGGTCGTACGACACCGCCTCGTTGCGCGGCGCCACCGTGGCCAGGGTCAGCTTGGCCGAGGCACTGATGCCCCAGAACAGGTCGTAGATCCCGGTCAACACCAGCCGGTGGCGCGGCACCGAGTTCAGATCCAGGAACGGGTAATTGGCGATGGTCGCGGCATCGAAGCCGTACTGATCGTCGTTGCCGCGATTGCCGCGTGCGCGCGAGAACGTGTACGCCGCGGTCAGGCCCCAGCCGCTTTCCTTGGTGTAGGCCTTGTCGGTGGACAACAGCAACTGCGCGGTCTTGGTTTCGACACCGTTGTTGCCGATGATCAGGTTGCCGAAGCCCGCCGGTGACTGGGTCCACGGTTGCGCACCGGCCTGGAAGAAATCGCCGTTGGGATAGCGATTACCCAGCGTGAGGATCAAACCATCCTTGCTGTGGATGTAGGACACCGTGGCCGAATTGCTCCACTCGCCCACACGGGTACGCAGGCCAAGCGAATACTGGTCCGAATACGGCGTCTTCAGATCGTTGTTGAGCAGGTCGATCTCGCCGTTGCGCACACGTGCATCGACCAGGCCGCCCAGGCTGTCCGGATTGCTGACAAAGGACGGGTTGAAGTTGGTGCAGGTGCCGGCCGCCGGGGTGCAACCGGAGGATTCGACAAAGCGGATGGTGTACTGCGACAGCGCAGACTTGACCTGCTCCAGGCCCATGATGTCGAACAGGTTGCGGTCGTAGCTGCGCCCGGCGCCACCGAACAGCACCAGCGATTCGTCGCCACGGAAGTCGTAGGAAAAGCCCAGGCGCGGCGCGAAGTTGTTGTTGTCCTGTTTGCGATTACGGCCGTTGCTGATGTAGTCGTTGACGTTCACTCCACCCTTGGCCAGTTGCTCGGCATAGGTGGCGCTGACCGCCGGGTCGGTACCGGGGCCGTTCAGTGCGGCGACCACTTCCGGCGGGGTCACGTTGTCCAGGTAGGATGGAATCTTCTCGCCATCCCAGCGTACGCCGATGTTCAACTGCAGCTTGTCGTTGACGTCCCAATCGTCCTGGATGTACAGGCCAAGCTGCTTGCTGGTGGTGGTGACCGACGGCGCGGCGCCGGCAAACGGCAGGTTGAAGCGCACCTGGTAGGGAATGGGCGCGGTGCCTGCGCCATCGCCCACCGCGTAGTAGAACGACGGGTTGGCCGCCGAATTCTCGCTCTGGGTCAGCTCCACTTCCTTGTACTTCACGCCCATCTTGATGACGTGGCTGCCATGCCACTCGATGTTGTTGAAGGTCAGATCGTTCTGGAAGCTCGGGCCTTTCTGCCCCTTGCGCTGGATCGCCAGGCCGCTGGTGGCGTCGTCGTTGATCAGCACATCGTCTTCGGCAATGCCGCGCGTGTACACGGTCTGGCTGCCGATGGTGTAGGCGGTGGGGTTGAACAGCACGTCTTCGTACGACACGCGCGCTTCGTTGACGTAGTTCTCGCCGAAATGCTGCCAGCGCAGGTCGTAGCGCTCTTCGGTATTGAGGTTGATCTTGGCGGCGATGGCGGTATTGCGATCGCCCACGCTGTCGCGGCTTTCTTCGTCGCGGTACTTGGCGGTGAGCTCCAGGCGGTCGTTGTCGCCGATGTCCCAATCGATCTTGCCGAAGTACAGGTCTTCGTTGAAGGGACGGGTGACCGAGCCCAGGCGGCTTTGCACGCCGGCCGGCAAGTCGTCGCGCAGGCTGCTGAAGTTATCGGGCACCGACACCGGATTGGCCGACACCTCGAACCCCTTGCCTTCGTAGCTGAGGAAGAAGTGCGCCTTGTCCTTGACGATCGGCCCGCTGAAGGCCATGCCGTACTCGTCCTGGTGGGTCTGGCGCTTGTTGCCGTCGGCGTTGGGCGCACCGGCGCGCTCGTCGGCCTGGCGCGCACGGAAATCGGTATTGGTGGTGCGCCCGAAGATCTCGCCGTGGAATTCGTTGCCGCCGGACTTGGTGGACGCCACGATCGCCGCCGATCCCACCTGGTCGAACTCGGCCTTGTAGTTGGAGGTGATGACCTTGTACTCGCCGATCGCCAGCTGCGGGAACGGGTTGCCCGCGCTCTGCTGCTGGCCGGACACGCCACCGAACAGGTAGCTCTTCTGGCCCACACCATCGATATAGACGTTGACCGCCGAGCTGGCCTGCGCGCCGCCACGGATGCGGCTGTTGCCATTGGCATCGGTCTCGAACTGCATGCCCGGCACGGTGTCGGCAAACTCCAGGAAGTTGCGCGTCAGCTGCGGCACCGTGTTGATCTGCTTCAACGAAATATTGGTGCCCACCTCGGAGGTCTTGACCTCCTGCAGCGTGGTGGCGGTGACCTGCACCGCATCCAGCGTGGTGGCGTCGCCTGCCGGAGCCGTCGCTTCGCCGCCGCCGCCCAGATCCAGGCTGACCGACGAGGCCACCGACAGGGTCACGGTCTTCTCGGTGCCGGGGCCGGCTTCCACCTTGTAGGTGCCCGGCGGCAGGCCCACCAGCGCATAGGTACCGTCCGCACCGGTGGTCACCCGTCGCACTGCGCCGCTGGCGACGTTGGTCGCGGTCACGGTGGTGCCTGCCTGGGATGTGGCGACCTGTCCGCGCAAGGTGGCATTGCTGGACTGGGCCATCGCCGGGGCGGCGGACAACAACGAAGCGGCGAGGGCGCAGCACAACAGGCTGCGTGCCGGCAGGGTGGACACGGTGCGGTAGGTCTTCATGACTTTCCCCCTCCCAGGGGTCAGGCGCGTACCGGCAAAGTGGTCGGCGTGGCGCGGGTAGTGCGTTGTTTCAAGGACTGCAGGACGGCAACAGGCAAACGACAGGTGTTATAAAAAACATAAGAAACCGCAAAGAATTCGTGAAGATGCGACGTGGCGCATGTGTCTAGCCTCCAGCCGCGCTACGCGGGGCACTGGACGCACGCACGATCAGCTCGGGCACCATTTCCGAAAACGCCGGCGGTGCGGCATCGGCGGGTGGCGCGGGTGCGTCCACCAGCTGCTGGCCCAGCAGCAGGCGCAGCGCACGCGCGCCCAGCCCGGCGATGTCCACGCGCATGGTGGTCAGCGCTGGCAGCACGTAACGCGCCATCGGCACATCGTCGAAGCCGGCCAGCGCGATGTCGTGCGGCACCTTCAGCCCGGCATGGCCGAGCGCGAACAGGCAGCCCAGCGCCATCATGTCGTTGGCGGCGAACACCGCGTCCGGGCGCGCATCCTGCGCCAGCACCTGGCCGGCGCGGTAGCCGGATTCCTCGTCGAAGTTGCCAGGCAGCACCCACGGCTGCGCGTCGGCATCCACCGCCAGCTCGTCGCGATAGCCGCGCAGGCGCTCGTGCGCGTCGAAGTTGTCGTCCGGGCCGGCGATGAAGGCGATGCGGCGGTGGCCGCTGTCGCGCAGATGGCGGGTCATCACCCGCGCCCCGCCGTAGTTGTCGACATTGAGCACCGGGCGCTGGCTGGCGCTGCCGGCGCAGTTGAGCAGCACCGCCGGCAGGCCGCCGGGCAATGCGTCCTCATGCACGCCCGAATCGCCCAGCGACGGCGACATCACCACCACGCCATCCACGCGCCCGGGCAGGCGTTCGAGTGCGCGGCGCTGCGCCTGCGGGTCGCCGTGCGAACTGGACACCAGCAAGTGGTAGCCCTGGTCGCGCGCCACCTGGTCGATGCCGCGGATCAATTCGGAAAAGAACTCGCCATGCAGGTCCGGCAACACCACGCCGATGGTGTGGGTGCGACGGCTGCTCAGGCTGCGCGCAGCGTGATGGGGGATGTAGTTCAGCGCCCGTGCCACCTGCAGCACGCGTTCGCGCACCGATTCGGCCACGTGCTGATGCCCGTTCATGGTGCGCGACACCGTGGCCACCGAGACCTGCGCCTCGCGCGCGACATCCTTGATGGTGACGCTGCCGCCTTCCGAACGTGGCCGACTCATGGCGCTTTCTCCAAGGCAAGGCGGTGGCGACCGCACGCCAGTACAGGGCGCACGGTCTGCTGGCGCAGAACGTTCGTGTCGCACAGGCTCATGAATGTCATCGGCCCCATCCGATGGCGACCTCGAAGCGAGATGGCGCGCACGCTAGCAGGAACTGCAAGCGCTTACATGATGCGCCGCACCATTGCGTCAAACAGAGCTGGGACAAGGGTTGCGACCTGATTGGTGGACAAAGTTGTCCGAATAAGACAACAGCAGCCAATGTCGGACACCGGCTGACATCGCACGGGAACTACGAAAAAGTAACATCTTTGCACCATACCGTGACGCACGGTGGCGCCACGCCTTGCCGCCGGTGCATTCAGACAGCAAGATGCGCCGATCGATCAGGGGAACATCGTGCGCATGTCGCCATTTACCGTCCGCGCAGGCCGGTGTCAGTCCATCGCATGGGTGTTGCTTGCTGCGCTGTGCGTCGGCGGCTGCCAGCGCAACGACGCTGCCGCTCCCTTGCCCGGTGCCGACGCCGAACCGGCCGCCGCGATGCAGTCGATGACCCTGCCGCTGCGGCGCAACGACCTGGTCGCCTATGCGCGGATCCGGGTGACGCCGGCGCAATACACCCAGTTGGAAGCGGCCTGGCGCAGCGGTGCCAGCCGCTGGCCGCTGACCGAGCTGCCGCTGCCCAACGAGGTCGGTGCGCTGCTGGGGTCGTTGTCGGCGCCCGATGCCGAGCGTCGTCTGCAGCAGGCCTTCGACGCGCAGCTGGCCGGGCAATCGCGCGGCATCGCCCAGGCGGCGCAGTCGCTGGGTCAGTTCGGCGTGCAGTACCTGCGCAGCCGCAACGATTACCAGCCCGAGCAGCGCGCCCATTACGTGCAGTTGGTCGACGCGCTGAGCGCCTGGGCGGCCACCGCGCCGCTGGCTGATCGCGCGCGCGCCAAGGCCAGCATCGCCGACCTGGTGGCTGCGGCCCGCGCCACCGGCATCACCTCCGACGCCGACCTGCAACGGCTGGGCATGGAAGACAGCCTGCGCCGGCTCGGGCCGTTCTGGGCGGCGTGCAAAAAGGTGCTGGAGCGCTACGACCTGTCGATCGACACCAGCCTGGACGCGCTGCGCACCGGGTTGATCAAGCAGGACGGCGATAGCGCCCAGGTGCGGCTGCGCTATCCGCTGGCCGCACACGCCATCGACCTGACCGTGGCGCTGATCAAGCGCGATGGGCACTGGTACCAGCAGCAGACCCAGAACGAGATACAGGCGCTGCTCGACGCCATGCCGGCCCCGCCCCTACCCGGTGCCGCGGCAGCTCCTGATACGGCACTGGCACCGCCTGCACCGGCCACGGACGCCGGGCAGCGCCCGGCTGGGCGATAATGACCGCGATGCCAGAACAGAATCCCCTGCCGTTCCCGGACGGCCAGCCCGCCCCGCCCAGCGCTGCCGCCGCCGATCTCGGCGCCACGGCCGCCGCCTTGCCGACCGCCACACCGGTTCCGCCGGAGGTTGCGCCGTCGATCGCGCCTGCCGTCGCTGCCGCCCGCAACGCCAAGCGCCCGTGGTGGGCGCGCCTGCTCGGCCGGCTGGCCGACCCCTGGCTGAGCCTGACCATCGAACCGGACCAACCGAGCCGCTACGACGACGGCACGCCGGTGGTCTATGTGCTGGAGGACTACGGCCTGTCCAGCGCGCTGATCCTGGACAAGGCCTGCCGCGAAGCCGGGCTGCCCTCGCCGCTGGTGCCGCTGCCGGGCGACCCGCTGCAGCGCAAGCGCGCCTACCTGGCGCTGTCGCGGCGCAGCAGCAGCAATTCGCTGATCCCCGAACAGCGGGGCGGCAAGACCCACTCCGATTCGCTGGCCAAGTTGCTGCAGGCGCATCGCGTGCGTGCCGACCTGGACGTGCACCTGGTGCCGGTGTCGATCTTCGTCGGCCGCGCGCCGGACAAACAGAGCGGCTGGTTTGCGGTGCTGTTCTCGGAAAACTGGGCGCTGGTCGGCCGCTTCCGTCGCCTGCTGGCGGTGCTGCTCAATGGCCGCACCACCATCGTGCGTTTCGCGCCGCCGATCTCGCTGCGCCAGACCATGGCCGAAGGCCTGCCGCCCGAGCGCACCCTGCGCAAGCTGCAGCGCGTGCTGCGCACGCATTTCCGCCGTATCCGCGAGGCGGTGATCGGGCCGGACCTGTCCACCCGCCGCTTGCTGGTGGACCAGGTGCTGGCTGCCGATTCGGTACGCGAAGCTATCGCCACCCAGGCCAAGCGCGACAACTCCAAGCCGGTCGATGCCTGGCGCAAGGCGCATGCCTATGCGTGGGAAATCGCCGCCGACTATTCCAGCCCGGTGGTGCGCTCGGCCAGCTTCCTGCTCACTCATGTGTGGAACCGCATCTACGCCGGCGTGCTGGTGCATCACCTGGACAAGCTCAAGCAGGCCGCGCCCGGGCACGAAGTGGTCTACGTGCCCAGCCACCGCAGCCACATGGACTACCTGCTGCTGAGCTACCTGCTGTACGAACGCGGCATCGTGCCGCCGCACATCGTGGCCGGCATCAACCTCAACCTGCCGGTGGTCGGCACGCTGCTGCGCAAGGGCGGCGCGTTCTTCATCCGCCGCTCGATCAAGGGCAATGCGCTGTATTCGGCGGTGCTGAGCGAATACGTCGCCCAGCTGGTGGCCGGCGGTTACTCGATCGAATACTTCGTCGAAGGCGGGCGCTCGCGCACCGGGCGTCTGCTGCAGCCCAAGGGCGGCATGATCGCGATGACGCTGCGCGCCTACCTGCGCCAGCCGCGCAAGCCGGTGCTGTTCCAGCCGGTCTACATCGGCTACGAGAAGCTGATGGAAGGCAACAGCTACCTGGACGAGCTCACCGGCCGGCCGAAGGAAAAGGAATCCATCTGGGGCCTGCTGTGGTCGATCCCCAAGGTGCTCAAGCAGAACTACGGCCAGGTGGTGGTGAACTTCGGCGAGCCGATCGCGCTCAACGATGTGCTGGCCAAGCACGCCCCGGATTGGGATGGCGAGCCGCTGCCGGAGGACGCCAAGCCCAGCTGGCTGGCACCGGCGGTGGACACCTTGTCCACCCAGATCCAGACCCGCATCAACTGCGCTGCCGACGTCAATCCGATCAACCTGCTGGCGCTGGCGCTGCTGTCCACGCCCAAGCACGCGATGGGCGAGGCCGATCTGATTGCGCAGATCGAGCTGTGCAAGAAACTGCTGGCGGAAATGCCGTACTCGGACCGCGTCACCGTGACTCCGCATACCCCGGCACGCATCATCACCCACGCCGAAGAGATCAACGTGCTCACGCGCGTGTCGCACCCGCTGGGCGATGTGCTCAGCGTCAGCGGCGACACCGCAGTGTTGCTGAGCTACTTCCGCAACAACGTGCTGCACTTGTTCACCGCCTCCTCGTGGGTGGCGTGCTGTTTCCAGAACAACCGCCGCATGAGCCGCGCCGGTCTGATCCGGCTGGGGCGCACGGTGTATCCGTTCCTGCAGGCCGAGCTGTTCCTGCCATGGAGCGAAGACCGTTTTGCCGAGCGCATCGAACAGACCATCGATATGTTCGTGCGCGAAGGCCTGCTGCTCAATGTCACCGACGACGACGGCGGCATCCTGACCCGCAATACCGGGCAGACCGATGAGGTGTTCCGTCTGCGCGCCATCGGCCACTCGCTGCAGCAGGCATTCGAGCGCTATTACATCGCCATCTCGGTGCTGGTGAAGAACGGCCCCGGCGTGCTCGGTGCCGGCGAACTGGAAAGCCTGTGCCAGCAGGCGGCGCAACGCCTGAGCCTGTTGTACGCCCCGGCCGCCCCCGAGTTCTTCGACAAGACCCTGTTCCGCAGCTTCATCCAGAAACTGCGCGAGCTGCGCCTGGTGTGGCCGGACGAGAACAGCAAGCTGCTGTTCGACGAACGCCTGGACGCCTGGGCCAAGGACGCCAAGTTCATCCTCGGCCGCGAACTGCGCCACACCATCGAGCGGGTCAGTCCCGAAGCGGTCAAGCCGGGTGTCGTGCTGCCACCGGCCGAGTAAGGCGGCGGTACGATAGCGGAGCCGTAGCAGGGCAGAGCGGTGCCCCTGTGCGGACGCCGCTCCCTTCCTCTCTCCGGGAGAAGACGCCCGAAGGGCGGATGAGGGCCGGCCAGCAAGCGATGTGATGCTGCCACCGGCTGAATAAAGTGGCGATGCAATGGTGGGAGCAGCAAGGCAAAGAGGCGCTCCCCATGCCGACGACGACGTTTCCTTCTCCCTCCGGGAGAAGGCGCCCGAAGGGCGGATGAGGGCCAGCCAGCAAGCAATGTGATGCTGCCGCCGGCTGAATAAAGTCGCGATGCAATGGTGGGAGCAGCAGGGCAAAGCGGCGCTCCCCACGCCGACGACGATGTTTCCCTTCTCCCTTCCGGGAGAAGGTGCCCGAAGGGCGGATGAGGGTCGGCCAGCACGCAGTCACCGGGCGTTGCACAAAACCAACTCACCCCTGGCGTCGTCCATTGACCCCAACGACTTCACATAACAGTTCCGTCCGTTTCATCCGCCTCTTGCAGCCCTGCCGATAGCATCGCGTCACCTTTCATCACGATCGGGGGCGTTGTACGACAGGCGTGCCCGGCAGGAGATTTCTCATGCGCGCAGCCATCCACACCCAATTCGGCGATCCCGCCAAGGTGCTCGAACTCGGCCAACGGCCCGTGCCGCAACCCGGCAAGGGACAGGTGCGCATCGCGATGCGTCGCTCGCCCATCCACAACCACGACCTGTGGACGGTGCGCGGCAACTACGGCTACAAGCCCGAGCTACCGGCGATCGGCGGCAGCGAAGCGGCTGGCGTGATCGACGCACTCGGCGAAGGCGTTGAAGGCCTGCAGACAGGCCAACGCGTCGTCGCCGCCGGCGTGCACGAAAGCTGGGCGGAGTACTTCCTGGCTGATGCCGCCGGCGTGGTGCCGCTGCCCGACGCGCTTGATGACGACCGTGGTTGCCAGCTGATCGCCATGCCGCTGAGCGCGCTGATGCTGATCGAATTCCTGCGCGTGGAAAAGGGCGACTGGATCGTGCAGAACACCGCCAACGGCGCGGTCGGCAAGACCGTGGCCATGCTCGCCGCCGCACGCGGCATCAACGTGATCAACCTGGTGCGCCGCGATGCCGGCGTGGACGAGTTGCAGGCGCTGGGTATTGGCAACGCAGTCTCCACCGCGCAGGACGGCTGGCAGGACACCGCGCGCGCGCTGGCCGGCGACGCACCCATCGTGCGCGCGATCGATTCGGTCGCCGGCAGCGCGGCCGGCGACCTGATGGGGCTGCTGGCCGAAGGCGGCGAGCTGGTTTCGTTCGGCTCGATGACTGGCGAGCCGCTGCAGATTTCCAGCGGCGATGTGATCTTCAAGCAGGCCAGCGTGCGCGGCTTTTGGGGCAGCAAGGTCATGGCCGCCACCAAGCCAGAAGACAAGCGCCGCATGATCGGCGAACTGCTCAAGGCTGCCGTCGATGGCAGCCTGGCCTTGCCGGTGGAGGCGGTGTTCGACCTGGAAGACGCCGCCAAGGCTGCTGCCGCGAGCGACGAACCCGGGCGCCGCGGCAAGATCCTGCTGCGCGCAGGCTGAGCGCTGCACGCAGGAATCTGATTGTCTCGCCTTGGCGCTTCCTTCTCCCGCTTGCGGGGGGGAGGTGCCCGAAGGGCGCATGCGGGCAACGCAGCGACAGTTGGTCAACGTCTGCGGACTGGCGGTCAGGCGGTTACGTGCGCGCAACGCCACGTCAAGGCCAAGCTTGCTCAACCAGCCATGACACGCCGCGTCCCCCATCGCGAATCACATGTTGCGCATTCGCACCCCTTCAGCCAATCTGCTGACAGGCACCGTAGGAGCGCGCCTGAGCGCGACGGGCCTTCTGGGGGAGCGCCTCATCGCGCCCAGGTGCGCTCCTACGCAGGGGAGTTGGCCCCAAGAGCGGGCAGACGCAGCGATCAGCGCGCGGGTGTCGACAGGCGAACCCAACTGCAGGCATGGCCTCACGCCGGCTCGTCAGGCACCAGCTCCATCTCCAGCCGCGTGATGCAGTCCTTGAGATGCAACTTGCGCTTCTTCAAGCGCTTCATCTGCAGTTCGTCCTCCACGTTTGCGGGCACGCGCTGGATCTCCTCGTCCAACGCGCGATGGGCGCGTCGCAACTCAGCGATCTGCTCGGCGATCTCGGCGGGTGAGAGGGTTTCCACGCCCCGAGCATACACAACCCCGGGCGACACGCGTCACCTGCGCTTGCCAAGTGGCCGCCGGCTGCGACAATGTCCGGGCGCCGACGGGGACACGGCGGCGCACCCGATCCCATCATTGCCGCGCGGCCCCGGCCGTCGAGAAAGGAGTCTTTACGATGCGTTTGCGTTCTTCCCTGCTGGCCCTGAGCCTGCTCACCGCCGTCAACCTGGCCTCGGCCGCCGATGTGGCCAAGTACGACGGCTTTCTGTGCTGCAACCTGCGCACCGACGGCAGCTGGATCAGCGACAGCAACTACGCCGAAGACGGCAAGCGCGTGCTTCCGGTGGGCACCCCGGTCAGCGTCACCGGCTTCGGCCGCAACCGCGTCAACCTCAAGATCGCCGGCGAAAAGCAGTCCATCGGCAACGACTACAGCCGCGATCTGGACAACACCGCCTTCGCCGCCCGCTACGTGGTGACCGCCGACCCCAAGCTCAAGCTGGCCACCTTCCCGCCCAAGATTCGCCAGGCGATCAACGATGGCAAGCTCACCGGCGGCATGACCCGCGAGCAGGTGCTGATGGCAGTCGGCTACCCGATCAGCAGCGAGAACCCCAACCTGGAAGCGTCGCTGTGGCGCTACTGGCGCGACAGCTTTTCCGAGTACCAGGTGCAGTTCGGCCCCAGCGGCAAGCTGGTCAAGGTCACCGCCGACCCGCAGTTGATGAATCTGGTTTGGGTGCCGTAACAATCACTGGCGGAGCGGATAGATGCCTCCGCCTCTTGGCTTTTGCTGAGACGGTCAAATTATCAAGTTAATCCGCTCTTTTTTAGCTCTATCGTTGGGTGGCTATAAAGCCCAGGTCTCATGAATTTATTTGGTCCTGCGGTATGTAAAGAAATTCGTGCTTGAAAATATTTTACGATCCTGGCCGGAAGCGCTTTCATCATGGCAGGTCCGCTCAAACAGCGAGGTTTTCTTGATTAGTAATAAAATAATTTTTTCAGCTATTATTTTTTGTTGTCTGTCTGGTTGCGCAACTGGATCGGTGAGGATGATAGGCGTAGCTAACAACTATAAGAGCGGCAGCTGCGAAGTGACGGTCTATCAAACAAAGAGTCAGGCCATAGAGGGTGGGCTGAAAAGAGAAGTGTGCGTTGTCGAAGGAAGTAGTGCATTTAGCTTCAACCACAGCATCGAAGGCGCCATCAAGAACAACATCAAGAAAGTCTGCCAGTGTGGGGTCAGTCGCGCCTACGTTGAATCAGGCCACACCGAATCTCAGATGGGCGTCAAGGGTGTGTCTTATATAAATTTGATTGGTTTCGAATAATCGAAGGCGTGGCTGCAACTGCGGGCTGGGCACCTTGGGGTGCCAGCCCCCCGATCTTGCCGCCGCTACTGCGTCAAGTTAGGTCCTAGAAAATCATCGGGCGTCAGCGTCTGGTTCAACACGTTTTCCAACTGCTCAGCCAACAGATCAAAGCAGAATGCAAGTGCATTCAGGCTCACGTGCGGCTCATTGAAATGACTCTCGATGGTTGCACTTGGCTGCGCCAGCGTCGCCAGGAAGCGCAAATGATCGCGCGTTTGCAGCAACCGAAGCTGCGCGTTTTCCGGCAACAGGTAATACCCGAACAGAGACTGCTCCATGCTCACTCCTCCGGAACAGGCTCCCGCCGCACGATGCGGCGGGATGCCGGGAGGTTAGCAACCGCAGATAGCCGGCGGGCTTATTTCCCTTGCGGGTGTTGTATTCGCCGCCCTCCCGACGTGGAAACGCCGAGCATGCGCCCAAACATCAGGCACAAAAAACCACCGCTTGACGGGGGTGGCACCGCTATCTGTGGAGTTGCTACGCTCCGTGAAGGAGTGTGCTACCGATGCATGGAGGAGTCAAGGTGCAGGCCTGGAGTCTTCGCGCCCTTTCGGTTATCAATGCCGTGTCGCAGAGATGTAGGTATTAACATGCAGACATTTCAGCTCAGGGGAATACTTAGGCGACTCGAATGCGCCTGCTGATGAAGCGGAAAATGGTGTGATCGCCAGAAATATAGTGAGCTCGAAGGGCATTCTGACACCATTTGATTTCATGCACGCAGTTAATGACAGGCCCCACACAAGCCGGGCGCTAGGATTCCTCCTCGGTAAATTGGTCAAAAAAAATGAAGCTTCCCATGCAACGAAATCCGGATCTGTATCCTAACGACGATAACGGCGACACCCTCTGGCACATTGCCCAGCAAGGAGTGGATCTATCGAAGCCGCGCGAGATCGCGTTCTCCGTGGTCTTCCCCACGAAGGAGTCGGCACTGGAATTTTCGGTGATGCTGCTGCGCTTCGAGCAGAAGGTGCGTTGCTGCCATTACCCGGACAACACGGCGTTTCCGATGGACGTGACGGTGTATCCGACCATGGTGCCGTCGCACAAGGCGATTTCGGCCTTAGAGGAAGAGCTGGCCGTGGAGGCCAAGCCCTTGGGTGGCTTGAATGACGGCTGGGAGTTTTCTGTGGATGACAAGGACACCTGACGCCGCCAGTGTGCGAGAGCTGGCGATGCAGTCACTGCATCGCTGAGCTCGTTGCACCCTTGCCGTGTCACCGCGTCACCGCGTCACCGCTGCGACTGCGGGACGCGGCGCAGCTGCGACACGTCGTAGCCCATGGCGGCGATACGTTGGACGGCCTGCTGATAGTCGGCCTCGGAGACCTGCGGCGTGCGCGCCATATACCAGACGTAATCGCGCTTGCTGCGTGCCACGATGGTCTGCGAATAGTCTGCATCCCGCCAGGCGATCACGTATTCGGCCTTGAATGGCCAGAAGAATTGCATGCTCCACAGCGCGCCATTGCCCTCCTTCGCCACCTGGCCGATCGGATGCATGGACTTGAGCGGCGCCTCGAAACTTCCCTTGCGGAAGGTGAAGGTGGTCTGGATGCGGCCATCCGGTCGCAACGCATAGCGCTCCACGGCATCGTAGGCCTTGCGCTCCGGCCGGGTAGGAATGTGCGCGATGACGTACCAGTCGCCCATGAAACGTGGCACGTCAACGGTGTCTGCGCGCGGCAGGGCAGCGCGTGGGTCGCTTGCGCTGGCACTCCCGTAGACCGCAAGCGTCAGTAACAACAGCATCGAACGATGTCGCATGGCAACCTCCATCAAAAGAGCACATACATAGGCCTACGTAACTGCAATGCGCTTGGATGCGGCCCCATGCGATGTAGTTCCGGCCCAGGTGCAAGCTGGCCCTCGGTGCCAGTGACATGACGGTACCGTGCGAGAAGTCGTGGCAGCGTTTGGTCGTCGTCTGTCCAGCTCTCGCGAACAGAGGCCGATCTTGTGCCTGCCTGCGTACCGGTGTGATAGCGTCTCGCACCTCTACAAACACGGGTGATTGTCCATGCAGCAGTCGGTGACGCTGGCAAACTATCTGCAAACGCACTTCGTCGACAAGCCAACGTTCGCATCGCTTGCCGGCATCACGGTCGATCGGCTCGATGCGCTTCTGGAAGCGGATGCCATACCAAAACCGACGTATACGTGCGACGGACATTCCATCCGTTCGGCGGCGTTTGGAGTCACACACATCGACGAGCGCCTTGTGGGCGACTACTTCCGTCCCGAATGCAGGAAATGGGTGGACATCGCCGACCGAGCCGCAAAGGGGGACGCGCGTGATGCCGTGCTTGCGGCATTGGGTCGGGAATTGGAGACAGGGCTGCGCGCGCACATCGAGGACACGGATGCCATCGAAAAAAGGATCCAGGGGTTCATCCCCTATTTTCTTGATGGGACCTTTGGCCTGTGCGTGGCAGATCCTTCCCTCGGCATGGAGATCGCCAGGAAGGAAATGCTTCAGGAACGGCTGACATCGCTGACCGAGGCCGGCAGTAATCCCGCGTCGGAGGAGATTGGCAGGGAAGCACTCTTGCAGCTCATCGATGCCTACGCAGACTCGGCAATGCCGTTCTCCCCGGTCGAGTACGCGCGTAGCAGCAGAAAGCGCCTTGTGGACGATCTGCGTCCCTTGGTGGCCATGCGCGAGGCGTGAGGCGTGCGCGATGGAGACAAGGCCTGAGTGGCTGGCTGCACAAAGCATGCAATGCAGTATCGACGCGCTACAGCACGCTCCCCGGAGGACCGCCAGTCAGCGGCAACGAGCGGGCCATGGCTCACTTGCCTTGGCGCCAGCCAATGACTAGCGTCTGCAACTGACCGCACAGCGGCGACCATTCACCAGGGCGACACAGCCGCTTCCCCGTACGGGTAGATCGTCGCGATCTTGCCGTCGGCATCGTGCTGCAACGGTGCCATCTTGATGCTGCGCAGATGCGTCTGCCCGCCCGACAAGACAGCGTCGTGATAGAACAGATACCACTGGTCTTCGAACGCACAGATGGAGTGATGCGTGGTCCAGCCAATCACCGGTGCGAGCAGCACGCCTTGGTAGGCGAACGGTCCATATGGGGAATCGCTGGTGGCGTAGCAGATCAGGTGGGTGTCGCCGGTGGAATACGACAGGTAGTAGCGGCCCGCATGGCGATGCACCCAGGGGCCTTCGAAGAAGCGCCGGGCGTGGTCGCCGGCGCGGAGCGGGGTGCCGTGTTCGTCGAGGATGACGATCTCGCGGGTGGGTTCTGCCAGTTGCGTCATGTCCTCGCGCAGGCGCGCCACGCGCGGGCCGAGTGCGGGTGCGTCGTCGGCGGGTTCCTGATGGGTCTGCGCGTAGACGTTGTCGCGGTAGTGCTGCAGCTGGCCGCCCCAGATGCCGCCGAAGTACAGGTAATGCGCACCGTCGTCGTCGGCGAAGACGGCCGGGTCGATCGAATAGGTGCCGGCGATGGGCTCGGGTTCGGCGACGAACGGGCCGTGCGGGCCATCGCCGACCGCCACGCCGATCTGGAAGATGCCGTCGGCCCGCTTCGCGGGAAAATACAGGTAGGTCTTGCCGTCGCGCTGTGCGGCATCCGGTGCCCACATCTGCCGCTGTGCCCAGGGGACGTCGCGTACGTGCAGCACTTGTCCCAGGTCTTCCACCGGCGCGTTCGGATGCGCCATGCGCAGCACGTGGTAGTCGGCCATGTCGAAATGCGAGCCGTCGTCGCTGAAGGCAACGCCGGCATCGATGTCGTGCGAGGGGTAGAGGTACAACGCGCCGTCGAATACGTGTGCGGAAGGATCGGCGGTGTAGAGATGGGTGACCAGCGGTGCGGAAATGGCGGTGCGCGCCAGCGCCTGCAGTGCAGCGGTGTGCAGTTCATCGGACATGCGCGTACCTGTGCATGAAGTGGAGGGGAGGGCGTCAGTGAGTAGCTGGCGTTGCGGTCTGTCGGCGGGCACCCAGCTCGTGTTCGATGCGGGTTTCCAGCGTCTTGTCGATCTCGTACAGCGCCAGCAGTGCGGTGCCGAGCAGAAACGGAATGGACGCATACACGCTGATGGCCAGGCGAATGCCGCTCGTCACTGCATCGCTTTGCAGCGGTAGCGCGGCGTCGTAGCCATAGAACGCCAGAATGCCGGCGACCAATGCGCCGCCGACGCTCAGGCCGATCTTCAGGCCGCACAACATCGCCGAGAAAATGATCGCGGTGGCGCGGCGGTGGTTCTTCCACTCGGAGTAGTCCGCCACGTCGGCGATCATCGCCCACAGCAGCGGGATGGTGATGCCGTAGAAGAAGCCGTGCAGCACGTAGGAGGCGAACACCCAGCCGATCGCCGTCGGCGGGTAGACGTAGAACGCCAGCAGAAACACGGTGGAGATCAGCAGCGCGCCACCGAACACGTTGCGCTTGCCGTAGCGATCGGCCAGGCGCTTGGAAAAACCGATACCCACGATCATCGCCAGAATGCCGCCGGCACTGAACACGCTGAAGGCCGAGGTCGGCGCGTCCTGCGGCCATTGCAGCGCGCTCATGCCGGCGCCGGTGAGCACGTTGTTGATTGCAGCGATGAAGCGGTTGAAACCGGCATTGTCGAGGAACAGCGTCAATGCGTTCGCGTCGAGGTAGTACTTGAAGTAGTAGATGTACATCCCGCCCTTCATGGCGAGATTGATGAAGACCAGGATGGTCAACGCCAGCATCACCAGCCAGGGTTTGTTGCGGACCAGGTCGGTGAGGTCCTGGCGCACGCTGGTGCGTTGTTCGGCGATCGGCAGCACGCGCTCGCGCGTGGTGAAAAAGGTGATCAAAAAGCACAGCGTGCCGACGGCGGCAAACAGCGCCATGGTGTTGCGAAAGCCCTGCGCCTTGTCGCCATTGCCCAGGATCAGTACCAGCGGCAGCAGCAGCACCTGAATCACGAACTGCGCCATTGTCACCGCCAGAAAGCGATATGCCGACAGGCTGTTGCGCTGCTCCATGCTGCCGGTGAGCACGCCGCTCAATGCCGAATAGGGCAGGTTGTTGGCCACGTACACCAGCATCAGCAGCGTGTAGGTGGCGAAGGCGTAGGCGATCTTGCCCTGCTCGCCGAGCGTGGGCGTATTGAACGCGGCCAGCGACAACGCACCGAACGGCACTGCCGTCCACAGGATCCACGGCCGGAACTTGCCCCAGCGCGTGCGGGTGCGGTCGGCCAGGATGCCGATGATGGGCGTGAACACGAACGCGCCGAGCATGCCCACCACGAAGATCAACGTGGCGGCCACACCCGCCGGGATGCGGAACACATCGGTATAGAAGAACGCCAGGAAGGTGACCAGCGTCTGGAAGATCAGATTGGCCGCCAGGTCGCCCAGGCTGTAGCCGATCTTTTCGCGCAAGGAGAGCTGCTGTGACCGATCGTTCATGAGGTGGGGCGGTCTCGTCGAATGCTGCGGGAAACGCCGCAGTGCGCGCGATGCCGCCGACCGCGATCGGTCCGGATCGCGGCAGCGGGCATGGCGCCTGAAGTGTCCGGCAAAACCGCGTGCGCCGTCGCCAGGGAGGCGCACGCGGCATGCGGTGCGCGTGCCATGCGGCAAGACCCTGCGCTCCGCGCAGATCGGCCACACCCGCCGGGTCCCTGCGCTGGCGTGTCGATGACCACGCTCAGAACGTACCGCGAATGCCGAGCATGACCGTGCGCCCGGGCTCGTACAGGTCGTAGGTGGCGTTGGGCCACGCATAGGTGGTGCGCAGCGGCTCGTCGGTGATGTTGGTGACGTTGAGGGTGAGTTGCGGTTTGGACGGCAGCCAGTCCAGTGCGTAGCTGGCCGACAGATCCAGCTGGCCACGCGCATCGGCGTTGAGGCGTGCATACGGGATGCCGTTCTGGTTGGCGCCGGAGATCACCATGTCGTCGTTCCAGGTGTAGGACAGGCGCACCGATGCAGCGTTCTTTTCCCAGTACACGGTGCCGTTCCACAGGTTGGGTGCGACGCCGACGGCCACCGCCGGCACGCCTTCGCCTTCGGACGACTGATTGACATGGGTGTAGTTGACGCTGAAGCCCATGCCGTCGATGAGCCTGTCCAGCGGCTGCACCCAGATCGCCTCGGTGCCGCGGATGTTGAGTACGCCATCGGCGTTGACCTGGGTCTGCACGTCCACGGTGGCCGCATTCGGGCCGCCGCGCTGATCCAGGCCGGCCTGCTGGATCGGCAGCAGGCTTTCGTACGGCACGCCCAGGTCGTTGAAGGGAATGCGCCGCACACCGTTGACGGTGAAGCCGCTGATGCGCTTGTTGAACAGCGTCAGGCCCACATAGCCTTCGCCGCCGGTGTACCACTCGCCGCCGAAATCCACGTTGGTGGACAGATATGGCGCCAGGTTCGGGTTGCCCTGGGTTGCGGTCTGCGCGGAGGGGTCGCTGAAGTTGGTGTTGGGCAGCATTGCGCTGGGATCGGGGCGGGTGAGCGTACGCGAGCTGGACAGGCGCAGCACCACGTTGTCGGCCACGTCCCAGGCGGCGTTGAACGAGGGCAGGGTTTCCTTGTAGTCCGAATCCAGCACCTGGATGCGGCGGATGCCGTTGATGGTGACCGGGCCGGTGATGGTCTGGTCGGTGGTCACGTAGCGCACGCCTGCGTTGAAGCGCAGCGTACGGTTCCACACTTCGGTTTCGGCGTTGGTTTCGATGTAGAAACCCAGGTTCTTTTCGCGGATGCCGCCGGCCGAGGCGCCGGTGTTGGCGGAGTTGGTTTCCGGGGCGGAATCGCGTAAGGCGTAGTAGTTGGTATCGCCCAGGAAGCGGTTGAAATCGGCGGTGATGAAGCCGTCCGGGCCGGGGCGCAGATAACCGGCCAGGGCCGCATTCGGAATTGCCGAGCCGGGGCCGCCGTTGCAGATGGTGCCGCCGCCGCCGCGGCAGACCACCTGCTCCCAGGCGATGCTGTTGTCGAAACCGCGAATGGTGCGCTCGGCCTGGTCGTAGGCGGCGCCGATCTTGATGTTGCGCTTGTCCTCGCCAAACTGCAGGTCGGCGCGTCCGCCACGCGTTTCGGTCACGCGCTTTTCGTTCTGGATATTGACCCGGCCGCCGCTCCAGCCCCAGCCCAGATTGGGGTCGTTGAGATCCAGCGGGCTGGTGATGCTGGGGCGGTCGCCGCCTTGGTTGCGATAGTCCACGGTGGTGAACGGCGAGGTGACCAGGATGCTGGGCGACTCGCGATCCAGCCAGCTGCGCGTGGCATTGGCCTGCACGTTGAGCTTGATGTCCTGGTCCGCGCCGAACAACAGCTCGGCACCAGGGTTGACGCTCCAGAACTTGACCTCCTCCCGGTACGGGCGCGCTTCCAGGAAGTACTGCGCATTGGCGAAGGTGGCGCTGGTGACCACATTGTTCTGGTCCAGCTGCATGCCCAGCGGGATCATGTTGCCGTTGCGGCCGATCAGATTCATGCTGATCCGCTCGGTGGTGCGCTTGGCTTCCGAATACAGCGTATCCAGGTAAAAATGCATGCTGTCGGACGGGCGCCATTCCAGCGACATCACCGACGCGTCCCGGTCGCGATCGCCATTCATGTAGACGCTGCGGCCCAGGCGCGGAATCAGCGCGTCGCTGATCTGGTCGATGCTCAGCCCCGGGTTGCGCGCCAGCAGCCAGGCTGCATCGATGGTCTCGCCGGTGGTCAGGCCGCTGCCGGCGGTGGCCGGCACGCGGTCGGGAATGCGCCAGTTGCCGCCGCCATTGACGTTGCACGCGGCCGGTTGATTGGTGGCCGGCGTGCCCGCAGGCGGGGTGAGGCCGCACTGCGTATAGGTCAGGCCCGGGTTGGTCCAGCCCACGCTTTCGAAGCCGCGCACGCCCAGCTTGCTGCGCACCGAGGCCACGCCGAACAGTGCGCCGAAGGTGCCTTCCTCGTTGGTCCAGCTACCCATGAAGGCGCCACGCGGAGTGGTCTTTTCGCTGGTGCTGTTCCAGTCGGCCTGCGCCTGATAGGTGAAGTGCACGCCGGGGCGGTCGAACGGCCGCGCGCTGCGCATGTCCACCACACCGGAGACGCCGCCTTCGAGCATGCTGGCGGTAGGCGTCTTGCTCACGGTGAGCTGGGTGAAGAACTCGGTGGGAAACAGGTTCAGGTCGACTTCGCGGTTCTGGTTCTGCGCGTTCAGGCCGATCGAGGCGGTGGCGATGCTGGCGCCGTTGAGCGTGGTCTTGGTGAAGCTGGTGCCCAGGCCTCGGATGGCGATGTTGAGGCCTTCGCCATTGACGTCGCGCGACAGCTGCACGCCGGGGATGCGGTTGAGCGACTCGGCGATGTTCATGTCCGGAAACTTGCCGATGTCTTCGGCAAACACGGTGTCGGCAAAGCCGACCGAGTCGCGCTTGGCGTCGGTGGAAAACTGGATGCTGCGTCGGTAGCCGGAGACGGTGACGGTATCGAGCTGGGTCACGGCATCGTTGTTGCCGGCCGTGGCCGGTGGCGTTTGCGTGGCGCTGTCGGCGTCGGCGTCGGTGGACTGTGCCCAGGCGGCAGTACTGGCCATGCCCAGCAGGATGGACCCCAACGCGCAGGACAACGCGGTTTGTGCGTAGCTGTTCTTCACCGTATTCCCTTCCCTAACAGGTGAGCAGATGTCCCACGCATCGCCCCTGCGCAGGGAGTGCCGCTGCCGATGCGTGGCGCGGCGATGGTGCGGTGGGGAAGAACGGGCGATCAGTGGCGCTGGATGTTAGCGCTACCAAATTCGGAACAGCACGCTGCAGGGCAGCATAGTTGCCGGGGCGTGGCGCATTGGCGTTGTCGTGCGGCCTGACATGCTGACGAACGGTTGCGGCGTGCTGCAGTGCGCGATGGATTTATGCCGACGGCATGGTAATGGTAGCGCTATCACCCGTGGCGCAAGGCCACCTTCGTGCAGGTGCAGTGGTCGATGATCCGAACCGGACAACGTGCAAGCGGGATGCTGCATGCGCCCGCCGATGTTGCGAGCTGCAGCACGTGCCAGCGCGCATGCGTGGCGGTTGCGCGCTTGCAGGGGCTGCGCCCATGAGCGATGTGCCTGCGGCCGACGCTGCCGGCCCGCGCGCGGGCCTGGGGCGGGTGCGTTGGCGTGTCTGCGCGCTGCTGCTGGCTGCGACCACCATCAACTATGTGGACCGCCAGGTGCTCGGCGTGCTGGCGCCGTTCCTGCAGACGCAGATCGGCTGGAACGAAATCCAGTACGGCTACATCGTCACCGCCTTCCAGGCCGCCTACGCGCTGGGGTTGTTGTGCAGCGGTGCGGTGATCGACCGCTTCGGCACGCGCGTCGGCTACGCGCTGGCGATCGGCATCTGGAGCCTGGCGGCGATGGGGCATGCGCTGGCCACCAGTGTGGTGGGCTTTGCGATCGCGCGTTTCTTCCTGGGGCTGGGCGAGTCCGGCAACTTCCCCGCCGCGCTCAAGACGGTGGCGGAGTGGTTCCCGCGTCGCGAGCGCGCACTGGCCACCGGCATCTTCAATTCCGGCTCCAATATCGGTGCCATCGTCGCGCCGTTACTGGTGCCGGTGATCGCCACCGCCTGGGGCTGGCAGGCGGCGTTTCTGTTCACCGGTGTGCTCAGCGCCACCTGGCTGCTGGTGTGGTGGCTCAGCTATCACCCGCCGGAGCAGCAGCCTGGCCTGTCGGCGGCAGAACTGGCGCATATCCGCAGCGATGCGCACGAGCCGGTGCAGCGGCGGCTGTCGTGGTTGCAGGTGCTGCGGCACCGCCAGGCCTGGGCCTTCGTGCTGGGCAAGTTCATCACCGACCCGATCTGGTGGTTCTTCCTGTTCTGGCTGCCCAAGTTCCTGCACGCCGAGTACGGCTTGAGCCTGCTGCAGCTGGGTGCGCCACTGATCGTGATCTTCGTGCTGGCCGATATCGGCAGCATCGCCGGTGGCTGGATGGCGGGGCGGTTCATCGCGCGCGGCTGGAGCGTCAACCGCGCGCGCAAGACCGCGATGCTGCTCTGCGCCGTGTCGGTGGTACCGATCGTGTTCGCCGCACGCGCCGATAATCTTTGGCTGGCGGTGGGCCTGATCGGCTTGGCCACCGCCGCGCACCAGGGCTGGTCGGCCAATCTGTTTACGCTGCCGTCGGACATGTTTCCACGCCATGCGGTGGCCACCGTGGTGGGTATCGGCGGATTTGCCGGCGCGGTGGGCGGCATGTTGATTGCCACCTTCATCGGGTTTTTACTGCAGGCGACCGGCAGCTACGTGCCGGTGTTTCTGATGGCCGGCTCGGCCTATCTGCTGGCATTGGCCGTCGTGCATGCGCTGGTGCCGCAGCTGCAGCCGGCGCAGCTGCCTGCGGCCACCGTAACGCCTCCATCTTCCTGAGGAATCACCATGTACCTGCACATCGCGAGAATCGGACTGTTGCTGGCGGCAAGCATGGCATCGGTTGCGCAGGCCGCGCCCTTGGCCGCGGGCGCGGCCAAGTTTCTGGGCAGCGCCTACAGCCCGCAACAGGCGCAGGGTTTTGCGCAGTACTGGAACAAGCTCACCCCGGAAAATGGCGGCAAGTGGGGCACGGTGGAAGCGGTGCGGGACCAGATGGACTGGCGCACGCTGGATACCGCCTACCGGTTCGCCAAGGCCAACGGCATGCCGTTCCAGATGCATGTGATGGTGTGGGGCAACCAGCAGCCGGAATGGATCAAGTCGCTGCGGCCGGCCGAGCAGCGCCGCGAGATCGAGCAGTGGTTTGCTGCGGTGGCGCAGCGTTACCCGGACATCGACCTGCTGGAAGTGGTCAACGAACCGCTCAACGACCCGCCCAGCAAGGACGACACCGGTGGCGGCAATTATCTGCAGGCGCTCGGCGGCGACGGCGCCAGCGGCTGGGAGTGGGTACTGCAGTCGTTTCGGCTGGCGCGCCAACACTTTCCGCATACCAGGCTGATGATCAACGACTACAGCATCACCAACAACGCGCAGGCCACGCAGAAGTATCTGCAGATCGTGCGGTTGCTGCAGCGCGAGCGGCTGATCGATGCGATCGGGATTCAGGAGCATGCGTTCGAGACCACATCGAATGTGGCGATGTCGGTGCATCGCACCAATCTGGATGCGCTGGCCGCCACCGGCTTGCCGATCTACATCACCGAATTCGACCTCGATGGTCCAAGCGATGCGCAGCAGCTGGCCGATTACCAGCGCGTGTTCCCGATTTTCTGGGAGCACCCCGCGGTGCGCGGCATCACGCTGTGGGGATTCCGCCCCGGCCTGTGGCGCGACAAGGAAGCGGCCTATCTGGTGCGTGGCGACGGTAGCGAGCGCCCGGCGCTGACCTGGTTGCGTGATTACGTTGCCGCCCATCCCGGCACGCCTGCGCCCTGACGCAGGCGCTGCACGACCCACCCCGTTTTGTCTGGTACCCCGACCCCATGTCTACCTCCTTGCCGTTGACCTTGCACGACGACCGCCTGTTGCCGGCCGACCCCGGCACGCGGGCGATCGCGCGCCGGGTGTATGCGCAGATCGCCACGCTGCCCATCATCAGCCCGCACGGCCACACCGACCCGGCCTGGTTTGCGACCGATGCCGTGTTCGCCAATGCCACCGAGCTGTTGCTGGTGCCCGATCACTACGTGTTCCGCATGCTGTACAGCCAGGGGATCGACCTGGATGCGCTGGGCATTCCGCGTGCCGACGGCACGCGCGCACCGGTGGACCCGCGCGCGGCGTGGCGCGTGTTTGCCGCGCACTTCACCTTGCTACGGGGCACGCCTTCGGCGGTGTGGCTCAATCATGTCTTCCACACCGTCTTCGATCTACGCATCCGCCTGGATGCCGGCACCGCCGATCACTACTACGACCACATCACTGCAGCGCTGCAGACGCCTGGCTTTCGCCCGCGCGCACTGTTCGAGCGTTTCAATATCGAGGTGATCGCCACCACCGAATCTCCGCTGGACACGCTGCAGCATCACGCAGCCATTCGCGACAGCGGCTGGAAGGGACGCGTGCTCACCGCGTATCGTCCGGACCCGGTGGTCGACCCCGAGCACGAGCAGTTTGCCGGCGCGCTGCAGCAGTTTGGCGCGCTCACCGGCGAAGATGTGTTGACCTGGCAGGGCTACCTGCGTGCGCATCGGCAGCGCCGCGCGTTCTTTGCCGCGCACGGTGCGACGTCGACCGACCACGGGCATCCCAGCGCCGCTACCGCCGATCTGTCGGCGAATGAGGCGCAACGCCTGTTCGAGACTGTTGTGCGTGGTGCGGCGACACCCGCGCAGGCCGAGCTGTTCCGCGCGCAGGTGCTGACCGAAATGGCGGCGATGAGCCTGGACGATGGCCTGGTGATGCAGCTGCATCCGGGTTGCTTTCGCAACCACAACCGGTCGCTGTTCGCACGCTACGGGCGCGACAAGGGCGCCGATATTCCGATGCGCACCGACTACGTGCATGCGCTCAAACCCTTGCTGGATCGCCACGGCAACGATCCGCGCCTGCGCCTGATCGTCTTCACCCTGGACGAAACCAGCTACAGCCGCGAACTGGCGCCATTGGCCGGCCATTACCCGTCGCTGCTGCTGGGCCCGGCGTGGTGGTTCCATGACGCACCGGAGGGCATGTGGCGGTTCCGCGAGCAGACCCTGGCCAGTGCCGGCTTCTACAACACGGTGGGCTTCAACGACGATACGCGCGCCTTCCTGTCGATCCCGGCCCGCCACGATGTGGCGCGGCGCGTGGACAGCGCGTTCCTGGCCAAGCTGGTCGCCGAGCACCGGTTGGAGGAAGACGAAGCGGTGGAGGTGGCGATGGACCTTGCGTATCGGCTGCCCAAGCAGGCCTACAAGCTGTGATGCAGTGGTTGCGCTGCGTGTGCGATGTCGGTACGACGCCGCATCGGCGTGCAGGGTCACCCCGTACGCAAGCGCAGAGGCCCAGCGTATGACCCAGACGCGATTCCCACGCGCTGAGGTGTGGCGCAACGCCTTGCGCCTGATTTGCGCCGGCATGACCTGCGCCGGCGTTGCACTGGCTCCGCTGCACGCCACCGCACAAACCGACGCGCCACGCGAGCGTGTGTCGCTCGACGCGCAGTGGCGCTTTCAGCGTGGCGACCCACCGGGAAATACGGTGGTGCTCGATTACGATGCGCGTCCGCAGGTGCTGCGCAGCGAAGACGGCAAGGTGGCCGATGCACGCCCGGATCAGGCGCAGCAGCTGCATCCATCGGCCAAGGACGTGCTCAAGCCGTGGATTCTGCCAACCGCCAATGCGTTCATTGCCGACCCGGCGCAACGGCATCGACGCCCGCCCGGCAATCCGGGCCATACCGTGGCATATGTGCAGCCGCACTTCGACGACAGCCGCTGGCAACCGGTGGACCTGCCGCACGACTGGGCCATCGCCGGGCCGTTCCTGGCCGATGGTCCTTACGGCGGCATGGGGCGCCTGCCCAGCTGGGGCATCGGCTGGTATCGCAAGACGCTGGACATTCCGGCCAGCGATCGCGGCCGCTCGCTGTTTCTCGATCTCGATGGCGCCATGTCCTATGCCACGGTCTGGCTCAACGGCCAGCTGGTCGGCGGCTGGCCTTACGGCTATAGCTCCTGGCGTGTGGATCTGACGCCGTATGCGCTTGTCGGTGCCCGCAACCAGCTTGCGATCCGTCTGGACAATCCACCGGACTCGGCGCGCTGGTATCCCGGTGGCGGGCTGTATCGCCATGTGTGGCTCACCAAGACCGCGCCGCTGCATGTCGCGCAGTGGGGCACGCAGCTCACCACGCCCCAGGTATCGGCGGCATCTGCACAGATCCACCTGGCTGTCACATTGGACAACGCCGCGCGCACTGCCGCGCAGGCGCAGGTCAGCACTGCCATCTACGTGCTCGACGCGGCAAGCGGCAACCCCAGCGGCGCGGCGGTCGCGCAGATTCCCGCAACGCAGATTACCGTACCTGCCGGTGGCAGCGCCCGCGTGCAGGGGCGCGTGCAGATCGACGCACCACGCCTGTGGGGCCCACCGCCCACCCAGCAGCCGCATCGCTATGTCGCGGTGACCGAGGTGCGCCAGCAGGGGCAGGTGGTGGATCGCTATCGGACCCCGTTCGGTATCCGCAGCATCGTGTTCGATGCCGGCAAGGGTCTGCTGGTCAACGGCGAGCATGTGCCGATTCGTGGGGTGAACAACCATCACGACCTCGGCGCACTCGGTGCTGCGTTCAATGTGCGCGCCGCCGAGCGCCAGCTGCAGTTGCTGCAGCAGATGGGCGCCAATGCCATCCGCATGAGCCATAACCCGCCCACGCCGGAGCTGCTGGAACTCACCGACCGCATGGGCCTGCTGGTGGTGGACGAGGTGTTCGACAGTTGGGAGATGAAGAAGACCCCGCTGGATTTCCATCTGGTGTTTGGGCAATGGCACGAGCCGGACCTGCGCGCCATGTTGCGGCGCGACCGCAACCATCCCTCGGTGATGCTGTGGAGTGTCGGCAACGAAGTCGGCGAGCAATACACCGGCGAGCAGGGCGCGGCGATCGCACGCACCCTGCATGCGATCGTGCATGACGAAGATCCATCGCGCCCGGCCACGGTGGCGATGAACTACGCCTCGCCCGAAATGCCGCTGCCCGCTGCGCTGGATGTCATCAGCCTCAACTACCAGGGCGAAGGCATCCGCGATACGCCGGAGTTCGAAGGCACCGAGCGCATCCGCAAGCAACCGCAATACCCGGCATTCCATGCGAGGTTTCCGCACAAGGCCATCCTCAGCAGCGAGACCGCTTCGGCGTTGAGCAGCCGCGGCGTGTACCTGTTTCCGGTGACGCCAGACACCAGCGCGCCGGTGCGCGATGGGCGCGGCGGCGACTCGGTTGCGCATCAGGTCAGCGCCTACGAACTGCATGCGGTGGACTTCGGCTCCAGCGCCGACAAGGTGTTCGCCGCGCTGGACCGGCATCGGTATGTTGCCGGCGAATTCGTCTGGACCGGCTTCGATTATCTGGGCGAGCCCACGCCGTACTACAGCTCGCGCAGTTCGTATTCGGGCATCTTGGATCTGGCCGGTTTTCCCAAGGACCGCTACTGGCTGTACCAGTCGCGTTGGCGCCCTGATCTGCCGATGGCGCATCTGCTGCCGCACTGGAGCTGGCCCGGTCGCGAGGGCCAGGTGACACCGGTGCATGTGTTCACCTCCGGCGACGAGGCCGAGCTGTTCGTCAATGGCGTCTCGCAGGGGCGCAAGCGCAAGGGCCCGCTGCAATACCGGTTGCGCTGGGACGAGGTGGTCTACCAGCCCGGCGAGCTGCGCGTGCAGGCGTACAAGGACGGCAAGCCATGGGCCAGCGACCAGGTGCAGACCGCCGGCACCGCCGCGCACATGCAGGTCACGCCCGACCGCAGCAGCATCCGTGGCGACGGCCGTGATCTGAGCTTCGTCACCGTGCGGCTGTTGGATCGCGATGGGCGTCCTGCGCCCACTGCCGGCGACCGCCTGCGGTTCCGGATCGACGGCCCGGGCGAGCTGGTCGCAACCGACAACGGCGACCCCACCAACCTGGAGTCGTTCGGCTCGCCGCAACGCAATGCCTTCAACGGGCTGTGCCTGGCGATCGTGAGGGCGAAGGCGGGCGCACGCGGCACCATCACGCTGCATGTCGAATCTGACAGCCTGGATGCCGCGCAGGCGCAGATCGTGGCGCAGTGATGGAGTGCGCATGACCTGTCGCTGCAGGCACTTACCCTGCAGCCAGCGTTAGAGACAACGCCTGCTCAGACAGCAGGCGTGCTCGGGTGCGGCCAAACTGGTCGGCCATGCCGTGACAAACCTCCCAGGAAAGCCGCCTGCCACGACGCTTGCGTGATGGAGGCGGCTTGAGCACGTGCGCCGCATGGCGCCGTCGAGGCACGCAGTTCGGTCCGGCCATGGCAAGGCAATGGTTGGGGGGCTCGCGCGCGCAACGAAGGCCCGCATTGCGAAATGCCGTAACGCAGCATCGACGTCACAGCTATGCCCGGTTAACACAAGAGCGTGACAGAGCCCAAAGTTGGCGCATTTACCGAATTGTTGACTTCGCTTTCCAGGACATCACTTCCTGGCGCCGCATGGGGGGCTCGGCGGTGCGAGGAAGATCGGTTGCTCCACATCCATAAGGAACGGAAATGAAGAAGATCGGTTCAAGGTCAGTGCTTGTTGCCTGCATCATCGGAAGTGTGGCCAGCGCAGGGGCCGCGACCCAGAGCGCGGCCATCAACGCCGCCGGTCGCGCCGAGGCCCTGTCGTCCTGGGAAGCGACGATCCATCAGCAAGCGCCGTCGATGGAGGGGTGCTTCCGCTCGGCGTTCCCGAACAATGGCTGGCAGGCGACACGTTGTGCGGCGCCACCCAAGCTCGTGTCGGTGCCGCCGGCCGTCACCAATGGCAATGGCCGCACCACTGCCGCGCGCAACGGTGGTTCCTTCACGGTCGGTAACGGCACCGACTACGCTGCACGCACCGGCAGGTCCACGCGCTCTGCCGTGGGCTCGTTCCCGAGCGTGAGCGGCGTGACCACCGGCGTGGCCGATTATTCGTTGCAGATCAATACCGACATCGCCAGTAATCCCACCACCTGCTCGCAGTTCGGTTACTCCACGTGCCAGACCTGGGAGCAGTTCATCTACTCCACCGATGGTGACGGCGACGCCGGCAATGGCCGCACTCCGATCGCCTTCATCCAGGACTGGTTCTTTGCCGGTAGCGCCTCGCAGTACAACGCGGTCGGCTGCCCGTCCGGCTGGTATGCCTATCCCGACCAGAACGCCTGTTATCGCAATAGCGACGCAGTGGACGCACCGCTGGTGGCGGTGAAGAACATCGGTAGCATCAAGCTGACCGGCTCGGCGACCGCTGGTGGTGTGGACACCGTCTCGTTCTCGGTCAACGGCCAGGCCTATAGCGTGAACCAGCCCGCCTCGACGTTGAACATCAACAAGATCTGGCGGCAGTCCGAGTTCAATATCTTCGGCAATGGCAGCGTCAATCCGGTGGTGTCGTTCAATCGCGGCTCGAGCGTTACCGTGAACGTGGCCGTCAACGACGGCACGACCAATGCCCCGACGTGTCTGGGCAACGCCGGCACCACGTTCGAGCAGAACAACCTGACCCTCGGCAGCTGCACTGCCTCGGGCGGTTCGTCGCCGCGCATCAGCTTCACCCAAAGCAACTAACGCGTGCTCAACGCCCGGGAAGGTCCTGGCCTTCCCGGGCGTTTGTCGTTGTAGAACTTGCCAGCGGCCGCGTGGATCCCGCTCCGGCGCGCGACATCTATCATCTTCTGGCAACGCAGCCTGTCGCGGCCAGTGCCGCTGTGCATTGCGCAGTGCCGTGCCTGCATC
Source organism: Xanthomonas sp. 3793 (assembly GCF_024806835.1). Lineage (GTDB taxonomy): Bacteria > Pseudomonadota > Gammaproteobacteria > Xanthomonadales > Xanthomonadaceae > Xanthomonas > Xanthomonas arboricola_F. The sequence continues at coordinate 24,971 of NZ_JANTYU010000009.1, read as the reverse complement.
TGTCATCGCGCGCGGGCACAGGCTGGGGCAGTAGGCCCCGCACAACGCAGGCGCGTTGATCGATGCTACTGCCAACGGTGCATCGATCTTCGCGCAATGATCGACGCGACTGCTGAGGCTTCGTGTCGCAGAGTCGCCGACGCGCCATGTCGCTCCGCAGCCGTTGGACTTGGAAGCAACGCCAACAGTGGTGCGCCCACTGGTCCTCGCAAATGCCCGACGCCGTTGGGCGCGGCTGTTGGCCGGCATGCATGTACCGATGCAGGTCGGCGCTGCCCGCGGAGACGCAAGCGGCTATGCTGCATCACCGCCGTCGTGGGCCTAGGCAGGCTGTGCCATGGCCTTGCGCATCCCTTGCGACACACGCTGCACTGCAGTGTCGTCCCTGCGCCCCGGTCAGTCGCCCGCGCCTTCCTCAACGAGCTGCCGCCATGTTTGCACGTCACCGGTTTTCCTTCTTGTTGCTGGCCGGCATGCTGGCTGGCAGCGCAACCGCCAGCGCTGCGCCGTCGGCGGTTACCGCCTCTCCTTGTCCGGCACAGACGCTCAAGCAGGTCTATGCCGATGCCTTCCTGATCGGCACCGCCGTCAATGCCGAGATCGTGTCAGGCCACGACGCCGCGTCGGCGGCCTTGGTCGCCTGCCATTTCAATGCGCTCACGCCCGAGAACGTGATGAAGGCCGAAGTGGTGTCGCCGCGTCGCGGCGTCAACGATTTCACCGCCGCCGATGCCTTCGTCGATGAAGCGCGTGCGCAGCATATGTTCGTGGTCGGCCACACCCTGGTGTGGCACAACCAGACGCCGGACTGGTTCTTCACCACCGCCGATGGCCGGCCCAATACGCCAGCGCAGCAACTGGAGCGCATGCGCGAGCATATCGCGCTGGTGGCGGGCCGCTACGCCGGCAAGGTGCAGGGCTGGGACGTGGTCAATGAAATCATCGACGAAGATGGGCGCTACCGCGATACCAACTGGGTGCAGCGGGTCGGCGACGGCGACACCGTGGTGCGGAATGCCTTCACCTTTGCGCAGCGGTATGCACCGGATGCAGAGCTCTACTACAACGACTTCAATGCATGGCGGCCGAGCAAGCGCGACGGCATCGTGCGGATGGTCAAGATGCTGCAGCAGTCCGGCATCCGTATCGACGGCGTCGGCATGCAAGGGCACTGGGGCCTGGACTACCCCAGCCTGCGCGATATCGAGGACGCCATCGACGCATACGCCGCACTTGGCATCAAGGTCATGATCACCGAGCTCGACGTGGATGTGCTGCCGCTCACCAAGCAAGGCCAGGTCATCGGCACCGGGCTTGCGCACAAGCAGTTCCAGCTGCCGGAATTCAAGCGCTTTCTCGATCCTTACCGCGATGGATTGCCGCCTGCCGTACAGGCGCAACTGAGCGATCGCTATGCGGAGCTGTTCGCGCTGTTCTGGCGCAAGCGCGACAAGCTTGCGCGCGTGAGCGTCTGGGGCGTCAGCGACGGCATGTCGTGGAAGAACGATTACCCGGTGCCCGGCCGCACCAATTACCCGCTGCTGTTCGATCGCAATCACCGGCCCAAACCGGCCTTGGATGCGGTGCTGGCGGTGCCTGCGGCGGCTAGCGGGCGCTAGCGCGGTCGTCAGCGTGCGCAGCAGACCTGCACACGCATGATGGCATCATGGCTCGACTTCGTTACTGGACTGACCGATGCGCTTGCCGCCCTATCTGTTGTTGGCTGTTCCGCTGCTGGCGATCCTCGCCGCCTGCGCCAGGAAGGAGGTGCCCCCGCCGCGCTTTTCTGCGATCGGGCATCTGACAACTTTCGATCGCAGCTTCAGCGACGTGGTCGCCAGCGACGCGCGCATCGAGAAGCTCACCGAAGGCTTCACCTGGTCCGAAGGCCCGGCATGGGTGCGCAACGGTGGCTACCTGCTGTTTACCGATGTGCCGGAAAACAAGCTGTATCGCTGGTCCGAAGAGGCAGGGTTGTCGGTCTTGCTGTCGCCGTCCGGCTATACCGGTCCGGAACAGGCCACGCTGCGCGAGGCCGGTGCCAACGGGCTGTATGCCGAGCCCGATGGCACCGTATTGCTTGCCGATTCCGGTACCCGCATCGTTGCCAGGCTCGATCCGGCCACCCGCAAGAAGACGCCGCTGGCCACCAGCTTCGGCGGCAAGCGCTTCAATAGCCCCAACGACGTGGTGCGTCGTCGCGACGGCGTGGTGTTCTTCACCGACCCACCGTACGGCTTGAAGGATCTCAACGACTCGCCGGTCAAGCAATTGCGCTTCAATGGTGTGTACCGGCTGGATGTCGACGGCAGCGTGCATCTGCTGGACGACAGCCTGAGCTTCCCCAACGGTATCGCGCTGTCGCCCGATGAGCGCACCTTGTACGTGTCCAATTCCGATCCGGAACGACCGATCTGGATGGCCTACGCGCTGGATGCGCAAGGCGCCGTCACCGGCAAGCGCGTGTTCGCCGATGCGTCGGATCTGGTGGCAAAGGATGCGCCCGGCCTGCCCGACGGCATGGCGGTGTCCGCCGACGGCTACCTGTTCGCCACCGGCCCCGGTGGCGTCATCGTCTTCGATCCGGCCGGGCAGCGCCTGGGCCGTATCGAAACCGGTGAAGCCGTCTCCAACTGCGCGTTCGGCAACGACGGTCATACCCTCTACATGACCTCGCACGCGATGCTGACACGCGTGCGTGTCAAGTCGCTGGGATTGCAGTTTGCGCAGTAGCGTCTGTCGGGACCTCAGCTGATCCAGTCGCCGCTCCTGCAGGAGCGGCCCTGGCCGCGATGGAGCGTTACCGAGAGACCTGCATGACACGTCGCTTTCCCTTCGGGCCAGGACTGCGATCGGGCTTGGATGCAGCCCACCTTGCCTAGCGTGTGGCTTCCGCCTCAGCCAACATCAACACATCATCCAGCTCAGGCCCGCCGCCGCGGTTACCGCTGCCCGCAGCGATGTATAGAGTGTCGCCGACGGCGGCAACTTGGGTGCCATGCCGCCCTTGCGGTAGTGCGGCCAGCGTTGCCCAGCTGGAACTGGTCGGATCGTAGGCTTCCACTTCGTCGTGCGCCTTGACCTGCCGCATGCTCTCGCCACCGATGATCAGCAGGCGGCCATTGTGTGCGATGGCGGCAGTGCCTGCGCGCTGCGTCGGCAGCGCGGCCGGTGCCACCGACCAGGTGCCGCGCTTGATGTCATACACATCGACTTCGGAAATCGTTTGCGCCAGGGTGTTGCCGCTTTCGTGTGCCGACCTGCGGCCACCGGCGGCATAGAGTTTTCCGTCGATCACCGCCGCATGGAAATGGTCGCGCGCATGCGGCGCATCGGCCAGCTGCGTCCATTGCTGCGTTCTGGTGTCGAACGCATCCAGCCATGGCACATAACCGCTCATATGGCCGCGCGTGTTGCCGCCGACCAGGTACAGCACGCCGTCGTGTTCCACCGCGCCGGCCGCGCCGCGGCGGCGATGCTTGGGAATCTCCGGCCCGACCTGCCAGTGGTCGGTGCGGGGATCGTAGATCAGCAGATTGCTCAGCGACGCTTCCTCGGGATAGTCGCCGGTGAAGCCGCCCACGAAATACAACTTGCCGGACGACACCACCGCCTGTGCGTGGCTCACCATCAGCGGCGGCGCACTGCCTTGCGACCAGCGGCGCGTGCGGGTGTCGAAGATCTCCAGCGGGCGCTGATCGCGTCCGCCGATCAGATACAGGCGGTCGCCGATGGCCACCAGGCTGTTTTCATGGCGCGCATGCGGTTGGTTGCGCGTGCTCAGGGCCTGCCACCGGGCAGACTGTTTCGACGGCGCCGATTTGGACAACGGCGCCTTGTCGGCGGCCTGCGCAAGCGCGGGGACAATGCCGATCGCGGCAGCGAGCAGGCCCGCGTGGAACGAGGTCTTCAACAGGCGCATGCAGCACTCTTGCGATAGCCGTGGCAGGCCAGTGTAGCGACACATGCACGGCGATTCAGCGTCCCAAGCAGGCTGATCTGCAGCTGCGTCCGGTGCGGTGGACGTCGCCGCCGACGCGCCCTTTGCGACAGCGCCGCCGCGCGCCGCGTGGCGTGCCTGCGTGTCGCCGAGTCACATTCATCGCCGTGTGGTGTGCACGGCCAGTTGCCAGCCTCTTCACATGCAGCAGCACGGCGCCTGCGAACACTACGGCAACTCGATGCAACCGGAGAAATTCGTGGCACGCACACCAGCAAAGCGGGCGATGTCTACAGTGCCGCCCAGGAATGTTGCCAACGCAGCGGCGCGCGGTCTGCGCTTGCGTGAGCTGCACGGGCGCGGCGGTACCGCGATCGGCGTCGCGCGTGCACGCGATCTGTCGGCGCAGAAAACGCTTTCCACCCAGACCATTCGACGCATGCACGCCTATTTCGCGCGTCACAGCGTGGACAAGAACGGCAAGGGCTGGGCCGATCGTAGCGCGCCATCGGCTGGCTATATCGCCTGGCTGCTCTGGGGCGGCGATGCAGGTCAGCGCTGGGCGGCGCGGCTGTATCAGCGGCTGGAGGATGCAGCCAACGCGAAGACCGCGACAGGGAAGAGCAGCAGGTCCAGCAGCACGGCCGCTGCCGACGCCAGTGGTACGACGACACGCACCGCCGGAAAGACCGCAGCAAAACGCACCGCAAAGAAGACCGCCGCAAAGAAGGCCGCAAGAAAAACAACCGGAATGCCCTCCGTGAAGAAACCTGCGGCGAGAAAAAGCGCAGCAAGGAAAGCAGGGGCCGGTAGCGCGGCGACACCCACGTCCAGGTCTTCGACCGTTGCCCGCAAGACGACCGCCACGACCGCAGCAAAGAAGACCGCAGCAAAGAAGACTGCAGCAAAGAAGACCGCAGCAAAGAAGACTGCAGCAAAGAAGACTGCAGCAAAGAAGACTGCAGCAAAGAAGACTGCAGCAAAGAAGACTGCAGCAAAGAAGACCGCAGTCAGGAAAGCGACGGCGAAAAAAAGGGCGGTAAAAAAGACCGCGACAAAAAAGACAGCCGCTCGCCGGCCTTCGGCCAACAAGAGCGCCTCTGCACGCAGCACTGCGAAGAAGCGCGAGGGCAAGGCCTCGGCGCCATGGAAAAAACCGAACCCGAAGCGTGCCTCGCGCTCAAGTTCGCTTTCCCCAGCGCAGAAGACACAGGCCAGACAGCGTGCCAAGGCAGCAGGCCGGCCCTATCCCAACCTGGTCGACAACATGGCCGTGGCGCGTAAGGGCAACGCTGCCAAGCGGGCAAGCGGAGCGGGCGCTACGAAAAAAGCCGGCAAACGTTAGCCGCAACCAGTGGGGGGAAGGCCGCCCCCCGGGTTGGCGCAGGCGCTACGAGGCATGCCAACCCGGGCGGGCGTGACAGCAGACGACTGGGCCGGGCGATGCCGCCCGCTGTCACTGCGGCAGCGCTCCGGACGATACGTCACCGCGTTCCCCACCATTTTCCGCTCCTTGGGCCGGTGCAGCGCTCGCCCGCAGCGGACGCTGCACCGGCGCCGACAAGCGCTGCTCCCGTGGGCCGTCATGGTGGTGCCGGGTCCCGGAGTCATGCGCTGGTGCTTCAAGCATGTCATGGCGCCGCTTGAAGCAACGTCCCTGCTGCTTCGCCCGTCCATGCCACGCGTCGGCAGGCTGCGCAAGGCGTCGGTGAAAGCTGTGCACGCATTGTCTATAGTAAGCAAGCTCGCCCGTGCAGCTGCGATCCGGAGTTCCGCAAGCGAACACGCGCACTCGCCTCATCCTGGACAAGGACGCCCGTGAAGCTTTTTCTACTCGTGTTATCGGCCCTGCTGTACGGGGTTGCGCTGTGCCTTCCTGCATTGCACGGCGGCAATGATCACCTGGGTGGATTCGTCATCCTGCTGCTTGGCTGGATGCAGGTGGTCGATGGCCAGTGCGTGGCATGGATGAGCAATCCGTTGTTCTTCCTGGCGTGGCTGTGTTACTTCGTCAAGGTGGACAAGTTGGCGGCGGCGCTGTTGGTAGCGGCGTGCCTGATCGGGCTGGATACCTTCCGCGCAACCCGGTTCGACAAAAACGAGGCCGGCCATCAGGTCATGATCGACCACGTGGGTGTCGCGTTCTATGTGTGGGAGTTGAGCTTTCTGGTGCTGCTGGTGCTGGTGCTGATGCGCATTTTCAGCACGTCCGGTGCCAGGCAGGGCGTCCGGGCATCGTGATCGAGCAGCAGACCAGGGTCGGCTGGACGGTGCTGCTATCTTTGACATCGAGACGATATGCGGGTTCATCCCTATGTGGCGAATCATCGTGAATCGCAGGGCAGCCGTTGCAGTCACCGCGTTGGTGATCGCCTGCATCGCATCGAATCCGGAGCTTGCAGCGGCTGTGCCATTGCTGGATATGCTGGGCATCGACGTATTCGCCTACCTGCTGGTCAGCCAGCTGGGCACCGCGCTGCTGCAGGGCCTGGCCCCGGCACTACGAGACGCCTATACGCGATGGGGCCACAAGCTGGTGCGGCCATTGGGGTATGCAGTCAGCTCCTGCATCGGTGGATACTTGCGCCAGCTGAGCTGGTACACCCGGCAGCTGGGGCTAGCTGTCGTTACTGGTTGCGCGCGCATCTGAGCGCTTCGTGTGGCCAGCAATGGCCGTCCCGGTTTGAATCCGATTACCACTTCAGACGAGTTGACGATGAACGCCAAGGCCAACACCGCTGACCAGACCATCCCGATCCTGCCCAGCCGCGCCATTGCGCAGACGCTGGCTTTCTACCGCCGGCTTGGCTTCGAGGGCGATGCGCATCCGCATGATGCCGGGTATGCGATTGTGCGGCGCGGCGATGTAGAGCTGCACTTCTTCGCGCACCCGGATCTGGATCCGGCGAGCTGCTACGCGGGTTGCTATCTGCGGGTGGGCGATGTCGATGCCATCCATGCAGCGATGCAGGCAGCGGCGCTCCCGGCCCGGGGAATTCCAAGGATCGACCCGGTGGGCGACAAGCCCTGGGGCATGCGCGAATTTGCGATCGTGGACGAGAGCGGCAATCTGCTGCGGATCGGGCAGGTCATCGCCAATCGCTGACACAGCCTGGAGCAGGCCAGTGCAAGCAACCTGCTACGGCAGCCAGTTGACACGCCGCCACCGGCATCATTGCAGCAGCATCGACAACAGCCACGTGCAAAGACAGACATAAACCAGCAATCCAAGACTTGCCGCCAGCGTGGTCCGCATGATCGCCGACTCCTGCCCCACCAACTTGACCGCAGCGGCGGCAATGGCAATCGATTGCGGCGAGACCAGCTTGGCCATCACGCCACCGGCGGTATTGGCCGCCACCAGCAACGGCGCAGACACGCCGATCTGTGCCGCCGTCACCGCCTGCAGATGGGCAAACAAGGTGTTGCTGTTGACCACCGAGCCGGTGATGAACACCCCCATCCAGCCGATCACCGGCGACAGCAGCGGGAACACGCCACCGGCCTGCGCCAGCGCCAGGCCGATGGACGACGATGCACCGGAATAGTTGGTGACATAGGCCACCGCCATCACCAGCGACACGGTGGCCAGCGGTCTCCACATCTCGCGCGCGGACTTGACCAACTCGCCGGTTGCCGAGCGCAGGGTCAAGCGCGACGACAGCAGCACCGTGAGCAGCGCGGCGATCAGGATCGCCGTGCCGGAAGCATTGAGCCAACCGACATTCCACACCGCAGGCAGCGTGCGCACGCTGGCGACCAACGGCGGCACTTCCTGCACGCGTTGATCGAGCAGGCCGATGGGCAGATGCAGCACCGTGGCGGCCAACGCGCCGTCTGCGGCAAACAGCGCCTTGAACGCAGGCAGGCTCCATACCAGGATCGCGCCGGTGAGGATGTAGAACGGCGACCACGCACGCAGCACCTGGGCAAGCGCCCAGCGCTGGGTGGAGCAAGGCGGTGCCTGCGCTTCGCGGTAGATGCGCCTGGGGCGCCAGAACCGCATGAAAAGGGCCAGCCCGCCCATGCCGGCCAGCGGCCCGAGGATGTCCACCAGTTCCGGCCCCAGAAAGTACAAGGTCAGCGTCTGCACGCCACTGAACACCACGCCGACAAACAGCAGCACCGGCCAGGTCTCGCGCACGCCGCGCCAGCCATCGAGCATCGCCACCAGCCCCGCCGGCACCAGCAGCGCGCAGACCTGCACCAGCGCGATCAGCATCAGCGACATCTCTTCCAGGCGCACGCCGCCCTGCTGCGCGCCCACCAGCACCGGGATGCCGATGGCCCCATAAGCGCCCGCCGCGCCGTTGGCCAGCAGGCACAACATCGCCGCCTTGAGCGGACGGAAGCCCAGCTCCACCAGCAACGCCGCGCAGATCGCGATCGGCACGCCAAAACCGGCAGCGCCTTCCAGAAATCCACCGAAGCAGAACGCGATCAGTAACACCTGGATGCGCTGGTCTTCGGACACCGTGGCGATGCTGCCGCGGATCACCTCGAACTTGCCGCTGCGGATCGCCAGCTTGTACAGCCATACCGCCATCAGCACGATGAAGCCGATCGGGAAGAGGCCGTTGGCAATGCCCAACAACGCGGCGCCCACGATGCTGGCCAGCGGCATACCGAACACCAGCGACGACACCGCCACCGAGACCAGCACCGCCAGTGACGCGGCGGTCAGCCCCTTGAGCCGCAGCAGCGTCAGCGCCAGCAGGAAGAACAGCACCGGCAGCGCGGCGAGCAATGCCGAGAGGTTGGCGTTACCGAGCGGGTCGTAGAGTTGTTGCCACATGGTCGGACCTGCGCGGGAGTGAAAGGGAAACGCGGAGTCAGGCGCTCGGAACCAGGTTCGGGCACGCCGTGCCTGCGGCGAAATGCGCCAGATTCAGCAGCGTGATCCCGGAGATCTCCTCAAGTGCTTCGGCAGTGAAAAAGCCCTGGTGCCCGGTGACCAGCACATTGGGGAAGGTCATCAGGCGCTGGAACACGTCGTCGTCGATGATCTCGCCGGAGCGGTCCTGAAAGAACAAGGCGCTTTCCTGCTCGTAGACATCGATGGCCAGATGACCGAGCTGGCGGGACTTGAGTGCACGGATCACCGCATCGGTATCCACCAGCCCACCGCGTGAGGTGTTGACCAGCATCGCGCCGGGCTTCATCGCTGTCAGCGCGGCATCGTCGATGAGGTGCTGGGTGACCGGCGTCAGCGGGCAGTGCAGCGAGACGATATCGGCCTGTGCGAACAGCGCATCCAGTGCGACCCGCTCACCGAGCCCATCGAATCCCGGCGAGGGATAGGGATCGTAGCCGAGCATGCGGCAGCCCATGCCACGAAAGATCCGTGCGGTCGCAAGGCCGATCTTGCCCAGGCCCACAAGGCCGACCGTCTTGCCGTGCAAGGTGCGCCCAAGCAGGCCGTTGAGCATGAAGTTGCCCTCGCGCACGCGGTTGTAGGCGCGGTGTGTCTGGCGGTTGAGCGTCATCACCAGTGCCAGGGTGTGCTCGGCCACCGCCTCGGGTGAGTAGGCCGGTACGCGTGCCACGAACAACTCCAGGGCCTTGGCTGCGGCGAGGTCGATGTTGTTGAAGCCGGCGCAGCGCAGCAGCACTGCGCGCACACCGATCGCGTGCAATGCCTGCAACACGGCCGCATCGAGCCGGTCGTTGACGAACACGCACACCACCTCGCAGCCCTGTGCCAATGCTACGGTCTGCAGATCCAGCGATGCTTCGAAGTAAAAAAACTCGGCTATGGATTGCTCCCTCAAGCGCAGTTTCGCTTCGTCGAGAAATCGCTTGTCGTAAGGGCGCGTGCTGAAGACAGCCATTTTCATGCAGAGAACTCCATCGATACGGAAGTACAGTGACCCATCAGATGCCATGTGTCTGCCACTGACATTCGCCAATCAGTGCGGATGTGGCTAGCTCAAGCGGCGGCATGGACGTCAGCCTGACGGATAGAGTCTAAGCATGTCGCGCAACACTACGCGCATGCGCCGGTGTGCGCCGGTTTGGCGATGGAGTTGCACGTGTTGTCGATCGGCGATCAACACACCGCGCAGGTCACGGAGTCGGACGCGTCCGCTTGCTTTCGCCGCGGCAACGGTCGGAGCAGTATTTCACCTCGTCCCACACGCGCTCCCATTTCTTGCGCCAACGGAACGGCCGCCCGCACTGCATGCAGGGTTTCTCAGGCAACTCGTGTTTCTTGCGCATGGCCATGCGGCGCGTGAGCCTAAGCGGAGGTGGGTGGGGGCGTAGATGAGGCCAAGCATGTCATGTCGCGCGGTGCAGTGCAGATGCCAGTGCAGGCAACAAGCTCTGTGTCGCTGACGGCACGCGCGCCACACGGCTTTGCTTCACAGCTCCGCTTCGAAACGGACACTGTCCTCTCGCGTGCAGACGGCACAGGCAGCCTCCCTTCTTCAATGCAAACAGGATCAAGGCAGCCTCCCTTCTCCAATCCGGACAAGCGCAAAGAGCGTTCCCTCTCCCGTGCAGGGAGAAGCAACGCAAGCGCCGTATCAGCGCACTCGACCCACGCGCATCACTTTCGGCGCGATCTCACCGTAGGTACCGCAGGCGCCACGCGGCTGATCAACACCACGCCGCTTCCCACCGTGACCCGCAACGCATCGCCAACCGCGAAACCGCAGTGTTCCAGCCAACGGCCCGACAGCCGCAGCTTGGGTACTGCGCAGCCGACGACATCCTCGGCCCGCCGCACGTCGTAGTGCTGGCAGCTCATGGTGACCCGCTCGGGAATACGGAAGCCGGGCTTGCGCAAGGGCGGCGTGGGTGCTGGTGATGGATCTGCCGCCGACTCCGTGTCGGTCACGGCGCACACCGAGCTCTGCCTTGATCCGGTACGCGCGACAACAGAGCGCTTGGATCGCGATGCAGAGCGTGCATGGGCAGTCGCTTTGGGGCGGGTCATATCGAACTCCTTGTGCGATAGGAAGTCCGCCACCTCGCTGCTAAACAAGGGTGGCGAACGATGCGCGGTTAGCAGACCGGTCACAAGGAACCGGCAGACCTTGCGGTCTCCGCGCACCGCCCGCCGTAAAGCGAGCACGCCTGCCCACGCGACACGTCGGGCAAAAGAAAAGCGCCGACATCGTGCAATGGGCGCTGGTGCGCCTTGTGATTACGGGCTGCTAAACCCGGCTGCGGAATATGCCGCAGCAAGGAGATCTTGCGACTCGCCACTGGAGCGAGTCAAGACAGGACGGCACAACGCTCAACCGATCTGTCGGATGTGGCGTATCGTTGCGCCCAGCGACGACTTCGTTCTCCCACTGCGAGAAAGCGATGACTTCCAGTGCCCAAATGCCAGACCGTACGATTCCGCTGCTACCGGCCCGCTCCATCGAGCGCACGCTCGCCTTCTACCGGCGGCTGGGCTTTGTCGGCGACGCGCATCCGCACGATGCAAGCTACGCGATCCTGACACGTGGCGAGGTGGAGCTGCATTTCTTCGTGCATCCGGACCTGGATCCTGCTGCCTGCTATGCGGGGTGCTACATCCGGGTTGGCGATGTCGATGCGGTCTACGCCGCCATGCATGCGGCGGACCTTCCGGTGCACGGCATCCCCCGGCTCGATCCTGTCGGCGACAAGCCCTGGGGAATGCGGGAATTTGCGCTTGTCGACGAGAACGGCAACCTGCTCAGGATTGGGCAGGTAATCGGTAAATAGGCACCCAATCGCCCGCTGCATCTGCGGGCCTGCATATCCGCAACAGGCCCTGGATCGGGTAGCTCAATGGGCGTGTTCTGCGCACTGCTGTCCGCCAATCGCCCGCTGCAGACGCCGGAGCTTGTTGTATGCGACGCCACAGGGCGATGCATCACCTCAAATCAATGGCCCGATGTATCTCTGCTGGTGTTGCATTGCCCAGCGCAGCGTAGGCAGCGTGCAGCGCCTGCACAAAACGCGCATCGCCAGAGAGCGAAGCGAACACGGCATCCACGGTGAGGAATGACGCGATGTCATGGCCGGCATCGCCGGTGGTCGAGCGGCCGATGTCGCTGAGGACATCGCTCAACGGATCGATCAAGGCGATGCCATTACGTGACTGCCTGCGCACAAACTGCAACCAGGCCGCTACCGGAATGCAGAGCCGGTCGACCCGTCGCCCGGCATCCAATGCGTCGCCGATGACGCTGAGCAGGCGCACCGGAATCTTCTGCGAGCCATCCCAGGCGATCTGCGCAAGCAGGTGGCGGATGGCGGGGTTGCGGAAGCGGGCCAGGATGGCGTCGATGTACTGCTGCGGGTCGAAGCCTTGCATCGGTTGCAGGGTGGGGGCGATGTCCTCGCGCATCAGGGTTTCGACAAAGCTGGCCAGTGGCGGGTGACGCATGGCGTCGGCGACCGTTTCCAGACCGAGCAGGCTGCCGATATAGGCGAGTGCGGAGTGCGGGCCGTTGAGCAGGCGCAGCTTGGTGCGTGCATAGCCGGCGATGTCGTCGCTGAGGATCACGCCGGCACGCTCGAAGGCGGGACGGCCGTTGCAGAAGCGGTCTTCGATCACCCACTGGCTGTAGCGCTCGCGCTGGATCGGCCAGGCGTCGTGCAGGCTGGTTTGTGCTTGCACGTTTGCGCGTAGCGCGTCGTCGGTGGCGGGGGTGATGCTGTCGACCATCGAGCGTGGGAAGGTGGTGTGCCGGTCGATCCAATCCGCAAGCGCGGGATCGTTCTGCTGTGTGAGCAGCAACACTGCGCGGCGCAGCAGGCTGCCGTTGTCGGGCAGGTTGTCGCAGCTGAGCACGGTGAACGGCGCAATACCTTGCTGCCTGCGCTGGTGCAGGCCGGCGACGAGATAGCCGATGGCGCTGCGCGGTGTGCCGGGGTGGGCGATGTCGTGCGCGATGTCCGGATGAGTGAGGTCGAGCGTGTCGCCAGCCAGGCAGTAGCCTTTTTCGGTGACGGTGAGGGTGACCAGGCGCACGGCGGGATCGGCCAGGCGTGCGAGCACGGCGGCTTGTTCGTCGGCGGCGCACAGCACCTCGCGGATGGCGCCGATGATGCGCAGCTGCGGGTGCTCGTCGAGCAGGGCGAGGGTGTACAGGCCGTCCTGTGGGCGCAGCGCGTCGCGCACGCTCGGGCTGTGCAGGGAGACGGCACAGATGGCCCAGCGGGGATCGTCTGCGAGCAGGTCATCGATGTAGACGGCCTGGTGGGCGCGATGAAAGGCGCCTGCGCCTAGATGGACGATGCCGAGGGTGGTTGTCGCTGGATCGTAAGCGGGCGTTAAAAAAACCGCTGGCGTCAGGGTGGCAAGGGTATCGAGCGAAAGACGTGGGGCTTGCATCGTGGTGTCCGCGGACTAGGGATTTGGTGGAGCCGCCTGCGCCGTACCCTCACCCCAACCCCGGCTCCGCGCCCCGGCCCACGTCTTGCGACGCGGGCGCTCCAGGGCACGCGCGCCAGTGGCGCGCAAGCGGTGCCGCTTCGCCCCGGCGGGAGAGGGGCTTGGGGCAATCGCGGCCGGAGGGTCTGTTGGCAACGTCTGCAGAGCGAGGGGCCTCGAAGGCGCTAGTTGCCGGTGACGGTGAAGCGTTGCCTGCTGCGGATGTCTGCGCTGGAAGCGCCGATCTGCAGCTCGTATGCGCCTGGATCCACTGCGTAGGCCTTGCGCTGCTCGTCGTAGATGCGCAGTGCGTCCTGCGCCTTGATGGTGAAGCGCACCTGGCGTTGTTCGCCAGGTTGCAGCGCGATGCGTTGGAAGCCGCGTAGCTCCTTGCCGGCGCGTTCGCGTTGCGGCTTGAGCGGATGCAGATACAGCTGCACCACTTCATCGCCGGCGCGTTGGCCGGTGTTCTTCAACATGACCGTGGCCGTGAGCGTGCCGTCGGCGGCCACGGTGTTGCGGTCCAGCTGCAGATCCGAGTAGGCGAACTGCGTGTACGACAGCCCATGGCCGAACGGATACAGCGGCTTGCCGGTGAAGTAGCGATAGGTGCGCCCGCGCATGGCGTAGTCGTCGAAGGCGGGCAGGCGCTCGTCTTCCTTGTAGAACGTGATCGGCAAACGGCCGCCGGGACTGGCCTGGCCGAACAGCACATCGCCCACCGCGCTGCCGCCGCGTTGGCCGGGGTACCAGGCCAGCAGGATGGCGGGCACATGCTGCTGCGCCCAGTCGATGGCCAGTGCCGAGCCGGTGGTCAGCACCGCCACCACCGGCGTGCCGGTGGCCTGCAGCGCCTGCAGCAATTCGCGTTGCGGTTTGGGCAGGCGGGTGTCGGTGCGGTCGCCCCCGGCAAAGCCGGGATAGTTGACGTCCATCTCCTCGCCTTCGACATCGCCGGTGAGGCCGCCGACGAACACCACCACTTCGGCGTTGCGTGCGGCGTCCACGGCCTCCTGCAGCGGCGGTTTGGCGCCGGGCATGCGCCAGGCCAGACGCACGCCGGCATCGCGGGTGGCCTCGTAATACTCCACACGCAGGTCGTAGGCCTTGCCGGCTTCCAGTGCGACGCTGGCATTGCCGCCGCGCATGCGCGGGGCATCGCTCCAGTAATCGATCAGCAGCTTGCCATCCAGATACAGACGCACGCCATCGTCGGCGGCCACCTGCAACTCGTAGTTGCCCGACACCGGCGGCAACAACTGGCCATGCCAGCGCACGCTGAAGTCGTCCCTGGCCAGCGCACGGTCTGCCTGCAGTTCACCGCGGCCCACCGCATCGTCGGTGGGTGCGTTGCGATCCCAGCGGAAGGCGATGCGCGGGTCGATGCGGGTCAGCACCGGCGTGCCGGCCAATGCGCGGCCTTTGAAGTATTCACCAGTAAGGCCGTTTTGCTTGGCATCTGCCGCGGGGCGCAGATAGCGCGTGTCGATCGGTGCGGCGGCGTTGGGGTCTTCGCGTCCTTCCACCAGGTCGCTGCCGCGCGCGTAGACCACCTGCGCCTGCGGTGCGGCATCGCGAATGCCCTGCAGGATGGTGACCGGCGCGGCCGGGGTGCCGTAGTAATTGCCCAGCAGCGACATCGGATCGTCGGCGGTGGGGCCGACCACGGCGATGCGCTTGAGCGTGGGTTTGAGCGGCAACACGCCCTCGTTCTTCAGCAGCACCAGCGATTCGCGCGCGGTGCGGCGCGCCAGTGCATCGTGCTGCGGCGATTGATTGATTGATGCGGGAATCTGCGCCCACGGCACCTTGGCCGGCGGATCGAACATGCCCAGGCGCATGCGCGTGGTCATCAGGCGCTTGAGTGCGGTGTCGATGCTGGCTTCGTCGATCAGGCCGGCACGCACCGCCTTGGGCAACGCGGCATAGGTGTCGCCGCAATCCAGGTCGGTGCCGTGCCTGACGCCGAGTGCGGCGGCGGCCTCGGGCGTGGGCACGATCTTGTGGTTCTGCCAGATGTCGCGGATGGCGGCGCAGTCGCTGACGATGTAGCCATCGAAGCCCCAGTCGCGGCGCAGGATGCCTTCCAGCCGCGTGCTGGCTGAGGCGGATTCGCCGTTGACACGGTTGTAGGCGCCCATCACCGCGGCGACCTTGCCTTCCTGTACCAGGGCCTGGAAGGCCGGCAGGTAGGTCTCATACAGATCGCGTTCGCTTGGGTGCACATCGAAGTGATGACGGTCGGCCTCCGGCCCGCTATGCACCGCGAAGTGCTTGGCAGTGGCATCGAGCTTGCGGTACGGCCCCTGCTGGGCCTGCAGGCCTTGCACGAAGGTCACCCCCATGCGCGCGGTCAGGAACGGGTCTTCGCCATAGGTTTCCTGCCCGCGGCCCCAGCGCGGGTCGCGGAAGATGTTGATGTTGGGCGACCAGAAGGTGAGCCCCTGATAGCGCTTGTGCTCGCCGCGCGCCAGGAACGCGTGGTGCTTGGCGCGCGCTTCGTCGCCGATGGCGGTGGCCACCTCGGCCATCAGCGGGGTGTCGAAGGTCGCTGCCAGCCCGATCGCCTGCGGAAACACCGTGGCGCCACCGGCGCGTGCCACACCATGCAGCGCTTCGTTCCACCAATCGTATTCGGGCACCTGCAGGCGCGGGATGGCCGGTGCGGCGTTCTGCATCTGCGCGGCCTTTTCGTCCAATGTCATGCGCGACACCAGGTCGGCGGCGCGCGTTTCGAACGACAGTTGGGTGTCCAGATACGGCGGCGGTGGCGGTGCCGCCGCATGCGATGAGCCGGCGGCAAGGGCAGTGGCCAGCAGGCCGGCAGCCAGGATGCGGCGCGGGCCGGGAGCGAAACGGGCAGGGTGCAAAAGCATGGTCAGTCCTCCTTGGTGCGGTCTGGTTGCAACCGGGCGAAGGGCCCGATCATGCTGCCGACGAAGCCGCCGGCCTGTGCGGTGCTGAGCATGCCGGCGTCGTCGTCGCGGCGTAGCGATTGCCAGCCGGCACCGGTAGCGTCGTAGTCGAAGCTGTAGGCGCCGCCATCGCCGCTGATCTGCAGGCGCAACTGCGTTGTAGTGGCCGGGATGCGGGTACGCGCCAGCGTGGTGGTGGTGGCGCCGTCGCGCTTGTCGACAAACACCTCCAGTGCGGCGCCGTCGCGGCGCACGCCCAGCGCATACCACGCGTTGGCGTTCTGGAACGCGGCCAGCCCGGCCTGCACGCCGGCCTGGGTGGGTACCGCCAGCGCGGTGCTGGCGTGAAAGCGCGTGTGTTGCTGGCGACGCGCAAGAAAGGCTGGCGTGCCGTTACCTTCCAGGCCCTGCGTCGTCGCATGCAGGGTCAACCAGCCGGCACGTGCTTGCGTGTCAGCTACCGCGCGTTTGGGCACGCGCAGGGTGAGCCATTCGCGTTGCAAGGTGGCGGCAGTGAAATCGTCGTGCCAGCTGAAGTTGCCTGATAGCGGCGCCTGATCGACAAGCGTCTTTGCCCGGGCAGGTGCGCTGACGATGTACGGAATCGGTTTGCCCGCAGGCAGGATCGATGGCCAGCCATCGCGCCACTGCACCGGCAACAGGAAGGTTTCGCGCCCGGTGTTGTAGCGATCGCCGGAATACGGCCGGCTGGCCAGAAACACTGCCCACCATTGTCCGTCCGGTGCTTCGACAAAATCCGCGTGACCGGCATTGCTGACCGGATGCGCGCGCTCGGCCGGCAGATCGCGCTGGGTGAGGATGGGATTGTGCGGCGAAGGCGCGTACGGCCCCCACAGGTTGCGGCTGCGTAATACCACCTGCGAGTGTTGCGGCCCGGTGCCGCCTTCGGCGCACGACAGGTAGTACCAGCCGTCGCGTTGATACAGGTGCGGGCCCTCGATCCAGATCGGCTTGCTGGCCAGATCCACACCGCCGTTGAGCAGCACCTTGCGCGGGCCGACCGGTTGATTGCTGGCGAGGTCGAAACGCTGCATCCAGATCGCGCGATGGCCTTCGTACAACGGCGTGCCTTCCGGTGGGCCGTTGTTGAGCAGATACGCGCTGCCGTCGCTGTCCAAGAACAGCGACGGGTCGATGCCGTCGATGCTGGGCAGCCACGTCAACGCCGACCACGGCCCGGAAGCACGCTCGGCGCTGGCGATGAAGTTGCCACCGCTGTCCACCGAGGTGCCGACCACGTAGAACCGCCCGTCGTGATGCCGAATGCTGGCGGCGAACATGCCGCGCGACACGCCCAGGCCGTCGTAGTTCAGCTGCTCGCGCCGTTCGACCACATTGCCGATCTGCGTCCAGTGCACCAGATCCGTGCTTTCGAACACCGGGATTGCGGGGAAATACGCGAACGTGGAATTGACCAGGTAGTAGCGCTCGCCGACGCGGGTGATGCTGGGGTCCGGATAGAAGCCGGCCAGGATCGGGTTGCGGTATTGACCGGGCGCCAGCGGCGTGGCGAACACCGCATCGTCGCCGCGATAGTCGAACCAGTCGAAGGCGACCTCGGCCTGCGCTTGCGCCGTCGCTGGTGCGAGCACTGCGATGACGGTGACCACCATGTAGCGAGCCAGCAGCACAGAAACGCGTGTGACAAGCAAAAGCAAGCGCTTCGGCGCCGAGTGCGCAGACTGGCCAAGCCAGCATGATCGCCGCACGGAAGTTGTCTGGGACGCGCTTGCGCCTGGCGTGCCGACGGTCGTCGCGTGCCGCATCACCAATCCCACATCGCGCCATCTTCCAGGCGCGCGACCGGCAGCTGTTTGGGCACGTACGGGTACTTCGCCGCCAGCGCTTCGTCGATCTCCACGCCATGCCCGGGTGTCTCGCCGCAATGCAGGCGGCCAGCGCGGAAGACGTAGTCGTGCGGGAACACCGCATTGGCCTCGTCGGAGTGGAACATGTATTCCTGGATGCCGAAGTTGGGCACCCAGGTGTCGAAGTGCAATGCCGCGCCCATGCACACCGGCGACAGATCGGTGGCGCCATGGAAGCCGGTGCGCACCTGGTGCAGGGCGGCAAAATCCGCCAATCGCCGCACGTGGGTGATGCCGCCGGCGTGGACAATCGTGGTGCGGATGTAGTCGATCAGTTGCTGCTCGATCAGGTGCTTGCAGTCCCAGATCGAATTGAACACCTCGCCTACCGCCAGCGGCGTCACCGTGTGCTGACGAATGATCTCGAAGGCGCGCTGGTTTTCCGCGGGCGTGGCGTCTTCCAGCCAGAACAGCCGGTAGGGCTCCAGATCGCGGCCCAGGCGCGCGGCCTCGATCGGGGTGAGCCGGTGGTGCGCGTCGTGCAGCAGTTCGATCTCGTCGCCGTGGTCGTTGCGCAGTTGCTCGAACAGCTTGGGCACCACGCCGAGATAGCGCGGCGTGGACCAGACTGTTTCGGTCGGCAGTTCGCTTTCGGCCGGCTCGTACGGCTTTCCGCCACTGGAAATGCCATAGGTCTTCTTGATGCCGGGCACGCCGCATTGCGCGCGGATGGCGATGAAACCCATCTCGCGGAAGCGGCCCACTTCATCGCTGGTTTCGGCGATGTCGCGGCCGTTGGCATGGCCGTACACCAGCGCGCCCTCGCGCGAGCGCCCGCCGAGCAGCTGGTACAAGGGCAGCCCGGCCATCTTGCCCAGGATGTCCCACAGCGCTACGTCCACTGCGGCAATGGCGCTCATCGTCACCGGGCCACGGCGCCAGTACGCGCCGCGATAGAAGAACTGCCAGATGTCTTCGATACGCCCGGCATCGCGGCCGATCAGGTTGGGCACCAGGTGCTCCTGCAGATACGCCGCCACCGCCAGTTCGCGGCCATTGAGCGTGGCATCGCCCAGCCCGGTGATGCCCGAGCGGGTGCGGATCTTCAGGGTGACGAAGTTGCGGCCAGGGCAGCTGACGATGACGCGCGCCTCGACGATCTCGCGATCGCGGGCCGAGCCTTGCAGCGGAGCAGGGGAGTCGGGGGTCTGTGACATCGTGGTCTCGCTCATGGGGAAGAGGCGGCAGTGACGGGGAGTTCGAACGGGCCGGCCGGCAGGCCGCTGCGGTCGTACAGCGTGCACACCGGGCTGTCGGCCCAGCAGTAGCGCACGCGGGTGGCGACGATGCCCGAAGGAAGGCGCAGGCTGACATCGCGGCCCTGCAGCGTGGTGCTGGTGTAGCGGCAACTGTCGGCTGCCGCAGCGCAGACTTCAAAACCGATCGGTGCGTCGTTGCCATAGCTCAGCAAAGCCGCATCCACGTCGTCGAAGGCGACGTGGATGGCATCGCCCTCGCGACGCGCGCTACGCGGCACCGGGCCGGAGGGCGCAATCGCCTCGCCATACACCACATGCCGCGCCGCGCGTGCCAGGCGTCGCCCAAGTTCCTGCTTGTTGGACGGATGGATGTCGTAGCGGTCGCCGATGTCGATGGCCACCGCCAGGCCGGCATGCGCGTCGTCGGCAACGAAGCGGCGCTGCGCCTCGCGTAGCTGCGCCCACCCGCTTTCCACCGGTTGCGTGGGTGGGGCGCCGTAGTTGGCCAGCTGCACCACCAGCAGCGGGAGCTGCGCACCAAAGCGTGCGCGCCAGTCGCGCTGCCACGCCTGCAGCAGCGCCGGGTAATGCACCGCATCGCCCGCATTGGATTCGCCCTGGTACCACAGCACGCCGCGCAGCCCGAGCTGGCCGAGCGGGGCGATCATGCCGTTGTACAAGGTGGTCAGCCCGGCCGCCGACGACCATGGCGCGCGCGGCGGTGTGCCCAGGCGCGGCGAGACGATCTGGTACTGCCAGGGCGCATCCAGCGGCACGCGGCTGCCATCGGCCAACTGCAGCGCACGCGACGATGCATCGCCCAGCAATCCACCGCGGCGATAGGTATTGAGCACGTTGAGCACGATGCTGTTGCGCCCGGCATGCAGGTGGCCGCGTGGCAGCGTGTAGCGACGCGGCTGATCGGCGCCATAACTGCTGCCCACGCCGCGTCCATTGACCCAGGTCTGGTCCAGTTCGTCCACCGGCCCCAGCAACAGGCTGGCCTCCTGCGCGGCTTGCGCGGCGGTCAGCTCCACGCTGGTGCGGTACCAGACCATGCCATTGAAGCCGACCAGCTGCGGCACGCCCCAGTCGTCCCATGCGCCCAGCGCCGCAGGTGCGGGTTGCCACGCTTCCGGCGCATCCGGCAGCCATGGCGTGCCGTCGCCATGCGCACGCCACCAGGTTTCCCACAGCGTGCCCCAGCGTGGCGCAGCATCGGTCGGGCTGGTGGCATAACGCGCCAGCACGTCCAGCGCCGGACCATCGTCGCCTGCCGCACGCAATGCCTTGTCGCCGATCCAGGCCTGCAGCTGCGAGCCGCCCCACGAAGCGTTGATCAAACCCATCGGCACATCGACGGTCTTCTGCAATTCGCGTGCGAAGTAGTAACACGCTGCAGAAAACTCCTTCACCGTGTCCGGTGTGGTGGGCTGCCACGTCGCCTGCCCACCGAAGCGTGTCTGCGGCGTGGGGCTGGACTGCGCCGGCACCTTGAACATGCGGATGGTGGGATGGTCGGCATCGGCAATCTCGCTGCGCGCATCCAGCGTGCGATGCACCTGCAATTCCATGTTCGACTGGCCCGAACACAGCCACACATCGCCGATCAATACATCGCTCACCTGCTGCGTGGTGCCATCGGGCGTGCTGGCCTGCAAGCGGTACGGGCCACCGGCCGCGTGTGCAGGCAGGCGTACCTGCCAATGCCCGTCACGGTCTGCGCGTGCCTGCACCTGCTGCGTATGGAGCTGTACGGTGACGCGCGTGCCCGGCGCCGCATCGCCCCAGACCTTGATCGGTGCATCGCGCTGCAGCACCACATGGTCCTGGAAGAGTGCGTGCAGCAAGGGCGCATCGGCGGCCTGCGCAGCATTGGATACCACTGCCGCGGACAGCAGCACCGCCAGGGATGTCGCCACGCGTGCGCTCATTTCGGATTTCCTGGTGCATAAGGAAACTTCAAGGCCTGGTAGTACGCCAGCGGATGCGCGGGCGGTGCCACGCCGGCCGGCAGGCCGCGCCCGGACACGCTTTGAAAATAGGCGATGCTGGCATCGCGCCACCACTGCGCCTCATCCTGCTGGATGGCCAAAAACTCGCTCACCTGCTGGTAACGTGGCGCATCGATCTTGCCCGCCAGGCCCTGCCAGGTCGCGCGCATCGCACGCACCTCGTCCACGCCATGGTCGTAGTGCCAGACCAGCTCTTCCCAGAGTGGCCGTCCGGAGGCCATGCGTCGGTCCCACGGCACATGGTGGAACCACAGCAGATACTGCTCGGGCACGCGCTGCACATCGCCGAATACCCGCGCCACCGGTGCTGCGTATTGCGCCACCGCATTGCTGCCGCTGGCACTGCGATCGAAGCCAATGCCATTGCGATCGGCACGGTGGTAGTACACCGGGTCCCAGTCCGGCCGTTCGCTGCCGGCATCCCACGGCGCCGGCCCGTAGTGATGGCCGCGTCCCATCAGGTGATGCAGCCCGAGCGGGGTCATGTAATCCACGACCGCCTCGCGCGAGCGCAGCATCATGCCGACCACCGGCGTCACCACGGCGGCGTCGTTGGACAAAGTCATGCGCACCCACTCCTGCGCGATGGCCTCCGGCGACAGCGCCGGATTCCACGCCAGCCGCCCGTAGGCGTACCAATTGGCCTGATCGAAGAGCGAGCCGCTCCAGTTGCGATCGGCACCGAGATTGGCCACTCCGGCAATGCCGGTGAGCCGGGCATGCTTGCCGGAGTTGAACAGCGTGCCGTCCACCGTCTTTGCCACGCTCCAGCCCTTGCCGCGCGCATAGGTATCGGCCTGCAGGGTCTCGGCGAACAGGGTGCCCAGATACGCCAGATGCGTGGAAAAGCCCAGATATTCCTTGGTGATCTGAAACTCCGGCATCAACGGCGTCTTGCGCATCGCGCCGAACAACGGATGGAACGGTTCGCGCGGCTGGAAGTCGATCGCACCATTCTTGACCTGCACGATCACGTTGTCGCGAAATGCGCCATCGAGCGGAACAAACTCGCTGTACGCCTGTTTGGCGCGGTCGTCCGGCTGCTCGTGCGAATATACGAAGGCACGCCACATCACCACGCCTCCATGCGGTGCCAGCGCGTCGGCCAGCAGGTTTGCGCCATCGGCATGGGAGCGCCCGTAATCCTGCGGGCCGGGCTGGCCTTCGGAGTTGGCCTTGACCAGGAACCCGCCAAAATCCGGAATGCGCGCGTAGATTTCTTCGGCCTTGGCGCGCCACCAGCGTTGTACCTGTGGATCCAGCGGGTCGGCGGTGCGCAGGCCGCCAATCTCGATCGGTGCACTGAAGCGCGCGCTGAGAAACACGCGGATGCCGTACGGACGAAACACCGCGGCCAGCGCCGCGGCCTTGTCCAGATATTCCGGCGTCAGGCTCCAGGCCTTGGCGTTGACGTTGTTGAGCACGGTTCCGTTGATGCCCAGCGAGGCGTTGGCGCGTGCATAGTCGGTGTAGCGCGGGTCCAGATAGCCGGGCAGCGTCTGCCAGTTCCACAGCGATGCACCGGCATAGCCGCGCTCCACCACGCCATCCAGGTTGTCCCAATGGTTGAGCATGCGCAGCTGCAATCGCGGCGATTCGCGTACGTTGAGTGCGGTGATCGGCTGGGCGGTCTGCAGCAGGCGCAGGAAATGAAATGCGCCATACAACGCACCGACATCGCTGCCGCCCACGATGGCCGTGGCGCGATGCCCATCCACGCGCACCGTCTGGATCAGATATCCCTCATGACCAAGATCGCCGGTTTTGAGCTGTAATGCGGCAATCTGCGGTGCGTTGGCGGCGCCCAGCACGATCGCGCCATCGGCGGTCACCGTGGCAGCGCTCTGCAGGGCATGACCGAGCAGGCCCTGCACCCCGCGCGTCAGCTCATCGCGCGCCGCATGCAGGGTGGGCGAGTCGCCGGCAATCACCAAGCTCCGCGCGCCTGCCTGCAGTTGCGCGGCGTCGCCCACCATGTGGTAGCGCAACCATAGCTCGTAGCCATCTTCTGCCCGCACCGTTGCGACCGGAAGCAGTGCACCACCCAACACCACCAGCCACATCAGTGCCAACGCACGCACGCTTGTGCGATTGCGTCCCATCGGCCATGCGCTCATGCCGTACGCTCCGCTGCGGCAATGGCATCTGTGCGCATCTCCCCGCTCTGTCTGCTTCCCGGTACCATGGCTTGCATGCTCATGCCCGCACCTGCTGCAGGTCTACCGGCAGCAGCACGCGCGCTTGCGCCAACTTTCGCTCGCATTTGAAGAGGCCATGCTTGGAGAAGGTCAGGAAATCGGTCCGCCGCACCAGCCGCGCGACCACCATCGACGAGGTGGCGGCGCTGGCCAAGGTGTCGCCGATGACGGTCTCGCGTGTGGTCAACAACAACGGCAGCGTGCGCGACGCCACCCGTGAGCGCGTGATGCGCGCAGTCGACAAACTCGGTTACACGCCCAATCTGGCCGCAAGCGCCCTGGCCGCTGCGCAGAGTACGCGCATTGCGCTGATCTACAGCGACCCCAGCGGTGCATATCTGCGCGAACTGTTGCTGGGCGTGCTGCGGGTTGCCTCGCGTACGTCGATCCAGCTGGTGATCGATTGCTGGGACGATCTTGACGCCGATGCCGAACGCCGTGCCGCGCGCAAACTCGCCAAGGGTGTGGCCGGGGTGATCCTGCCGCCGCCGTTGTGCGAATCCCGTGCTGCGGTGCTGGAACTTGTACGTGCCAAGGTGCCGGTGGTGGCGATCGCCTCCAACCATTTCAGTCCCGACGTGGCCTGCGTGCGCATCGACGAATTCGCTGCTGCCAAGGAAATCACCGAGCACCTGATCGCGCAGGGGCATACCCGTATCGGCTACATCGCCGGGCACCCCAATCTGTCGGCCAGCACGCGGCGTTTCGAAGGATTTCAGGCCGCCTTGTCCGACGCCGGCCTGCGCCTGGACAGGCATCTGGTACAACCGGGCGACTACACCTACCGCTCGGGTCTGCTTGCGGCCGAAAAACTGCTTGCACGCAAGCGTCGCCCCAGCGCGATCTTCGCCAGCAACGACGACATGGCCGCCGCGGCCATTTCGGTGGCGCACCGGCGTGGGCTGGATGTGCCGCGCGATCTGTCGGTCGTGGGTTTCGATGACACCTCGGCAGCCACTGCCGTCTGGCCCGAACTCACCACCGTGCAGCAGCCCATCGCCGCCATGGCAGATGCCGCGCTGGACATCTTGTTGAAGACGATTCGCGCCAAGGAGCGCACGTCGAAGATGGTCGATCATGTGGTCGCGCACCTGCTGGTCAAGCGGGATTCGGTAGCCGCACCGATCGCAATCGATCCGGCCGAATAAGAGCGGCTGGCGCACCGCGATGTCGCTGCGGGGTGGGCGCTAGCTGCGTGTTCCTGTCGCACGCATGCCGTGCGGTTGTCGGCGCAGCGATCCCCTGATCGCCACGCCATGTTGTCAGCCATCTCGATACCTGATGCGGTCGCCCGCAGCGCCGTGGCAATGCACGCGGTTGTCATGCGCGCGCGGCGTTACACGACGCGCGTGCGATGACAGGCATCAACGCGTCAGATACTGGTTGATCAGGTTCTCATACGCTTCCTGGCGCCCGCTGACCTGCTTGGGCGCGTTGCCGGCCGCGTAGCTGGCCAG
>NZ_JANTYU010000008.1 GCF_024806835.1 Xanthomonas sp. 3793 | reverse complement strand
CGCTCGCGGGACACGCCGTGAACCCGTCCATGGGGGCTCGATGGCGGCATCCATGCCGCCAACGGTCCCGCAATCGGCGAGGACACCGCACCAGAAAGTTTGCAGGTCGCTTCGTTGAAAGCCTGCCCACTACCCAGACTGCATCGAGATGCTGATCGCACGCGCCGTTATCGAAACAGCGCAGGTCATTCACTGCTCGCAACCATGCACACCGACCATCATGACCGGTCTTTGCCCGCCCACCGTCGCGGGACCCTTGGCGGCATGGATGCCGCCACGGAGCTTACAAGGACGTACTTGCAGCGTGTCCCGCGATGGTGGGCGGGCAAGGGCCCTGCAGCAAAGGCGCAGCAGTGAGGGCACGGTGCCCTCGCCGCTCGCGGGACACGCCGTGAACCCGTCCATGGGGGCTCGATGGCGGCATCCATGCCGCCGACGGTCCCGCAATCGGCGAGGACACCGCGCCAGAAAGTTTGCAGGTCGCTTCATTGAAAGCCTGCCCACTGCCCCTGACTGCATCATGCTTGCCGAAGAACGAAGAGATCGCGCCAGAAGCTTGGTGATTGCTCCGTCGAATGCTCTGCCCACTGCCCATCGCGACCGCCCTCCCAGCGATAGGCAGACGGGTTGTGTCAGCGGCACTTAAAGATTTGGGTTTGCCGCCGATATCAAGGCGACGCCGGGACAACCCCCCGGGCGTCTTCCCGCTACCACTGTGCTTGTGCCCATGTCCCAAGGCGATACCTCCGAGCTGGACCACGACGCCGATCACCTTGCCGAAGGTGACGAACGCTATCTGCTGCGCAACAAGCGGCAGATCCGTGGTTTGCTGCGTCAGCTGCTCGATCAACGCGCCGTGGTGACCATGCACGTGGCCGGTCGCGACATGGCCGTCCCCACCGCCGTGCTCGAGGTGGACGAAGACGACGACTGCGTGATTCTGGACGGCAGCCACAACGACACTTCCAACCGCGCCATCGAAGACGCCAAGTATTTGCTCTGCTATGCGCAGCTGGAGCGGGTCAACGTGCGCTTTCGGCTGGAAAAGGCCGAGCGCATCGAACGCGACATCCATGTCGCCTTCCGCGCCGACCTGCCCGAGGCGATGTACCACATGCAGCGCCGCGAGTCGTACCGGCTGGAAACGCCGATCACCGACTCGCCGGTCTGCATCATCCGCCAGGACGAAGCCCAGGGCGGCAATCTCAACCTGCAGCTGCGCGTGATCGACATCAGCAGCGGCGGGCTGGCGGTCTCGCTCACTGCCGGCATGCCCTTGCTGGAACCGCAGCACACCTACCGCAACTGCACCCTGCAGCTGCCTGACACCGCGCCGATTTCGCTGCCGCTCACCGTCTGCAGCCAGCACAAGCAGACCCTGCCCAACGGCAGCGAAGGCTTCCGCGTGGGCATGCAATTCAGCGACCTGCCGCGTGGCGCCGACGAAACCATCCAGCGCTACATCTTCCGGGTCGACCGCCAGCGCAATGCGCGCAAGAGCGGCGTGTTCTGAACCCGACCGCACTGCGGCAGCCATGCACCTAAAGTTGCGCAGCGCCGCGCCGATGTTGCTATGGCAGCCTTTTCAACCTCGTGCCGCAACCTGACACTCAGCCGAAACGCCCGGAGTTTTCATGAACGACAAAAGCACTGCCACCGGCACCGGTGGTGAATTCCTCAGCTTCGCCCTGGGCGAAGAGCACTACGGCGTGGACATCCTGAAAGTGCAGGAAATCCGCGGCTACGACTCGGTCACCCGCCTGCCCGACGCGCCCGACTACATCAAGGGTGTGATCAACCTGCGCGGCACCATCGTGCCGGTGATCGACCTGCGCCTGAAGCTGCGCCTGAAAGAAGCGCGCTACGACGCCTTCACCGTGATGATCGTGCTCAACGTCGAAGACCGCGTGGTCGGCATCGTGGTGGACAGCGTCTCGGACGTGATCCCGCTCAACGACGACCAGATCCGCCCCACCCCCGAATTCGGTGCCTCGGTCGACACCCGCTTCATCTCGGGCATCGGCACCCAGGACGATCGCATGCTGATCCTGCTGGATATCGAGACCTTGCTGGACAGCACCGAGCTGGGCCAGCAGCTGACTGAAGAAGCCGCCTGATTCAGGGTGGTTGCGTGCGGCGACCTGCGGTCGTCAGAGGGATGCGGTGATCGGCAAGCGCGGCGATGCAACATGTATGCATCGCTGCGCTTGCATCTCCGGCAGCCATCTGACGGCCGCAATGATTTATGCCCTAAGCGCATACCACCATCCGGTGTCGGGAGCTTCCCGACACGCGACGCACCGCTAAATAGAAGTGCGATGCAATTCACGTTTTTTGGATTCAAGTTGAACCCCAGCTAGCCGATAGCTGAATAGAAGCCCGCGTTCATAAGCGGGTCACCGTTCGACTTTCGATTCTGGAGAATCCCCAATGAAGTTCCTGCTCTCGCTCCTCCCCGTCGCTGCTCTCGTGATCGTTGCTCCCACGCTGTCGGCCCAGTCGCAGGAAATGATTCCGCCGGAGATGGCCACCCGCTTCGTCGGCAAGGACGGCATGGTCTGCGGCAAGGTCGAAAAGGCCAAGTACGCGCAGAGCTCGGAGGGTGAGCCCACCTTCCTGTACATGGGCGGCATGTTCCCGCGCCACACCTTCTCGGCCCGCATCGACGGCGCCAACCGCGGCAAGTTCAGCTTTGCCCCGGAAACCCTGGAAGGCAAGGACGTCTGCGTCCTCGGCAAGATCCAGCGCGACAGCTCGCGCGCCGAAATCGAAGTCAGCTCGCCGGCCAGCCTGAAGCTCGCCACCATCAAGTAATCGCATCACACATCGCCACGCCCATGCGTGGCGATGTGCTGTCTGGATTATGCGGACTGACTTCTACGGGGGAATCGTGTCAATGCAATGGATCAATAATCTGAAATTGATGCCGCGGCTGATGCTGGCGTTCGGCATCGTGCTGCTGATCATGCTGGTGCAGGGAATCATCGCGTACTCGGGCCTGGCATCGCTCAACAACGTCACCCGCGACCTGGCCGGCAACACCATGTCCAGCGTGCGCGAAGCCGGCGACCTGCGCGGCATGCTCGGCGAATACCGGAATGCGTCTTATCAAAATCTGGTACGTGCCAGCGATGCGGTCAAGCAGGAAGCCAAGGTCCGCGCCAAGCGGCTGCATGGCGAAATCGAGGCGACGATCAAGGGCTACCCCCGTCTGATCGAAAGCCCGCAACAGAAGAAGCTGTTCGACGTGTTCGTGGCCGACTGGAAGAAGGCTTCGGCTTCGTACGCCAGCGTCGACGAAATGATCGAGCTCAATCTTCCCGACGATGCCATCGACACCTTTGTCGGCGAGACCCGCACCCTGCACAACAAGGCCAAGGATTCGCTGGCTGCATTGATCGCCGAAGACAACCTGCTGGCGCAGGCGGCCAAGACCAAGGCCGAAAAAGTCCACGCCACCTCCGTCTCGCTGACCGTGATGGTGTTGCTGATCGGCATCGCCGGCGGCCTCGGGCTGGCGTTCCTGTTCGCCCGTTCCATCGTCAAGAGCATGCGCGGCGCGGTCACCACCGCTACCGAGATCGCCGGCGGCAAGCTGGATGGTCAGATCAACGTGCAGGGCCAGGACGAAGTGGGTGAGCTGATGCGCTCCATGCAGCGCATGCAGCGCGACCTGAAGGAGCGCATCGAACGCGACCAGAAGATCGCCGACGAGAACCTGCGCATCCGTACCGCGCTGGACAAGTCTTCAACCGGCACTTTCATCACCGATCCAGATCGCGTGATGATCTACGCCAACGACGCCTTCAAGAAGATCGTGACGCAGTACGAAAGCAGCATCCGACTGGCATCGCCCGAGTTCGATGCGGGCAAGGTCATCGGCCAGCACATCAGCTACCTGGGCCTGTCGGATGCGACCGTGCGCAAGGCCATCGCTGCGCTGGAACGCGACGGCGTCACCAGCTTCGAAGAGCGCTTCGGCGAAGTCGTGCTGGCGCAGACCGTCACCGGCATCAAGAACGAGCAAGGCGAGACCACCGGCGAAGTCTGCGAGTGGCGCGATCGCACCATCGAAGTCCAGGTCGAAGAAGAAGTCGCCCGCATCGTGCGCGCCGCTGCCAGCGGCGACATGAGCGGCCGCGTCGAAACCGACGGCAAGCAGGGCTTCTTCCTGCAGCTGGCGCAGCAGCTCAACGGCTTGCTGGATGCAAACGCCGGCAGCCTGGAGCAGATCTCCGCGTTGTTGTCCGCACTGTCGCGCGGCGATCTGACCGTGCGCATGCACGGGCAGTTCAGTGGCGTGTTCGCGCAG
This sequence comes from Xanthomonas sp. 3793, assembly GCF_024806835.1. Classification (GTDB taxonomy): domain Bacteria; phylum Pseudomonadota; class Gammaproteobacteria; order Xanthomonadales; family Xanthomonadaceae; genus Xanthomonas; species Xanthomonas arboricola_F. Next base: position 142,480 of record NZ_JANTYU010000008.1, on the reverse strand, counting down.
ATGCGTGACGATGCCAATGCCACCGCCGAACAGCTTGCCGACATCGTCGGGCGCATCAAGGTCTCTTCCAGCGCAATCAACTCGGCAGCCGGCGAAATCGCCTCGGGCAATAGCGACCTGTCGCACCGCACCGAACAGCAGGCCGCCAACCTGGAAGAAACTGCCGCCTCGATGGAGGAGCTCACCTCCACCGTCAAGCAGAACGCCGAAAGCGCACGTCAGGCCAATCAACTGGCCATCGGCGCGACCGGTGTGGCATCGCAGGGCGGCGAAGTGGTGTCGCAGGTGGTCACCACCATGTCCGGCATCGAAGCCTCGTCCAAGAAGATCGCAGACATCATCTCGGTCATCGATGGCATTGCGTTCCAGACCAACATCCTGGCGCTGAACGCCGCGGTGGAAGCGGCACGTGCCGGCGAACAGGGCCGCGGCTTTGCCGTGGTGGCCTCGGAAGTGCGCACCCTGGCACAGCGCTCGGCCGGTGCGGCCAAGGAGATCAAGGGACTGATCGACGACTCCGTGCACAAGGTGGCCGAAGGCTCGGCGCTGGTGCGCAAGGCTGGCGCGACAATGGCCGAGATCGTGGCCAGCGTGCAGCGCGTGACCGACATCATGGGCGAGATCTCTGCCGCCTCGCAGGAGCAGTCGGCCGGCATCGAACAGGTCAACCAGACCATCACCCAGATGGACGAAACCACCCAGCAGAACGCCGCGCTGGTGGAAGAAGCCACCGCCGCCGCCCGCTCGATGGAAGAGCAGGCCGGTCACCTGGCCGAAGCGGTGTCGGTGTTCAAGCTGGACGAGTCGGCCGCGGTTGCGCAAGCACGTGTCCGCCCGGTGGCCTCGCGTCCGGTTGCGGTCAAGACCGCGGCCAAGCCGGCCGTGCGTGCAGCTGCAGCGCCAGCGCGCACTGCCAAGCCACAGGCCGCACTGGCCGACGGTAACTGGCAAGAGTTCTAATAAGTTACCGCTGTCGCCCGCAACGCCCCGGCAATGCCGGGGCGTTGCGTTTCTGCCTCTCGCAACGACAGGCAGTCTTCATCCCGGCGCCTGGTCCCTGCACGCCGCCGCACCGCATCGTCGATGCGACACCGAGCCCAACCTTGGCGATCGACGGATTGGCGCTTCAGTTGCACCGCTACATGGCCGATATCCAGTGATAGCTCACGACGTGTATGGATATGACGACTACGACTCCCGCTTCAGACACGCGCGAATTCGACTTCGGCGACCGCGACTTCAAGCGCGTTTGCGACCTGATCTACCAGCGCGTCGGCATCTCGCTGGCGCCGGCCAAGCGCGACATGGTGTACGGCCGCCTGTCGCGCCGCCTGCGCGTGCTCGGGCTGCGCTCGTTCCGCGACTATCTGGACCAGCTGGAAGCCGGCAACGACGAAGAGGAATGGCAGGCGTTCACCAACGCACTGACCACCAACCTGACCTCGTTCTTCCGCGAGCCGCACCACTTCGACAAGCTGCGCGAAGAGCTGCAAAAGCGCGCTTCGCAGGCACCACTGAAGATCTGGTCGTGCGCCGCTTCCACCGGCGAGGAGCCCTATTCCATCGCCATCACCGCCTGCGAAGCCTTCGGCACGCTGACCCCGCCGGTGAGCATCGTGGCCACCGACGTCGACACCCAGGTGCTGGAAACCGCCTCGCGCGGCGTCTACGCCATCGACCGCGTCGCGTCCCTGGATGCGGCGATCAAGCGCAAGTACTTCCAGCGCGGCAGTGGCCCCAACGAGGGCAAGTGCCGGGTGATCCCGGCGCTGCGCCAGCTCATCGAATACCGCCAGTTGAACCTGCTGGCACCGCGTTACGACGTCGGCGGCCCCTACGCGGCGCTGTTCTGCCGCAACGTGATGATCTATTTCGACAAACCGACCCAGCGCGGCATCCTGTCGCGTCTGGTCAGCCACATGGGCGACGACGGTCTGCTCTACACCGGGCATTCGGAGAATTACCTGCACGCGGCCGACCTGATCCAGCCGTGCGGACGCACGCTGTATCGGCGCGCACCGCGTTCGGGAGCATCTGCATGAGTACCGCCGTGCAAGTCGACGACGTGATGCGCTACCGCGATTCGCGGTTCCAGACCATCACCGCCAAACTGCTGCCTACCCAGTATCTGGTGGTGGACGACGACACCGCGTTGACGACCACCTTGGGATCGTGCGTTGCGGCCTGCTTGCGCGACCCGGTGCTCAAGATCGGTGGCATGAATCACTTCCTGCTGCCCGAAGGTCAGGTCGGCGACGGTGCACCGGCGCGCTACGGCAGTTATGCGATGGAGTTGCTGATCAACGACATGCTCAAGCGCGGCGCGCATCGCAAACGCATCGAAGCCAAGGTCTTCGGCGGCGCCAACGTGCTCAAGGGCTTCACCAGCAACCCGGTCGGCACCCGCAACGCCGAATTCGTGCGCCAGTACCTGCAGGCCGAGCACATTCCCATCATTGCCGAAGATCTGTGCGGCATCCATCCGCGCAAGGTGTGGTTCTTCCCGACGACCGGCCGGGTGGTCGTGCAGCGTTTGCCGCACGCGCACGAAGCCGAAGTCGCCGCCGCAGAATCGGCCGTGCGCGCCCGTCTGTCCAAAGCACCGGTCACCGGTGGAGTGGAGTTGTTCGAATGACGCTGGAAACTCCCGTTCGTGTCCTGATCGTCGACGACTCGGCGGTCGTCCGCCAGATGCTCACCGAAATCCTCGCGCGCGATCCCGGCATCGAAGTCATCGGCTCGGCCGCCGACCCGATCCTGGCACGCGAAAAGATCAAACGCCTCAACCCGGACGTGATCACGCTGGACGTGGAAATGCCGCGCATGGACGGGCTGGTGTTTCTGGAAAACCTCATGCGCCTGCGGCCAACGCCGGTGGTGATGATCTCCTCGCTCACCGAGCGCGGCGCCGATACCACCTTGCAGGCCTTGTCGCTGGGTGCGGTGGACTTCGTGTCCAAGCCCAAGATCGACGTCGCACGCGGGCTGGAAGGCTATGCCGAAGAAATCGTCAGCAAGGTCAAGATGGCCGCCAAGGCCAAGGTCAGCGCGCTGCATCGCCCCAGCACGCCCAAGGTCACCCTGGACATGCAATCGGCACCGGTGCCCGGCAGCGCGCTGCGTTTCCGCACCACCGACCGCCTGATCGCCATCGGCGCCTCTGCCGGCGGCACCGAGGCGCTGCGCGTGGTACTCGAACACATGCCGGCCGATGCGCCGGCGGTGGTGATGACCCAACATCTGCCGGCCAGCTTCAGCACCGCCTTTGCCGAACGCCTCAATCGCCATTCGGCGATGTCGGTACGCGAGGCCAGCGACGGCGAAGCGATCCTGCCCGGCCACGCCTACCTGCCGCCAGGCGGCCAGCACCTGCGCATCATCCGCGACGGTGCCCGCTGGCGTTGCCGCATCGACGACGGCCCGCCGGTCAACCGCCACAAGCCGGCGGTGGACGTGCTGTTCCGCTCGGTTGCCGCCAACGCCGGCCCGAACGCGGTCGGCGCCATCCTCACCGGCATGGGCGACGACGGTGCGCGCGGCCTGCTGGAAATGCTGCAGGCCGGCGCACCCACGCTGGTGCAGGACGAAGCCAGCAGCGTGGTCTGGGGCATGCCCGGCGCTGCCTACAAGCTGGGTGCCGCCCAGGAAGTGGTGCCGCTGGACCGCGTCGCCGAACGCCTGATCGCCTTGTCGGCACAGGCGCGCTGATCGCCCATGCGCGTCCCGCCCCCGCATCCGACCGATCCGCCGCCGCACGCCGGTGCGCCGGACCTCGTCCCGAGCACGGCGACGGATGCGTGGGCGACGGCGGACCTGGTCGGTGACACTTCGTCGGTCAGCGCATTCGAGGATGCGCGCACGGCCGGGCCGGTCAGGCCCGGCCCGCTCACCGCCGGCATGGCCAAGCCCGGCGAAGCGCCCGACGACCGCCGTTCGCGCCTGCTGGCCGAAGCGCTGGACGGCAGCAGCAGCGCCATCCTCATCTGCGATCTGCAATCGCGCCTGCTCTACGCCAACGATGGCTTCCAGCGCATGTTCGGCTACACCGAAGCCGAACTGGTCGGCCAGCGCCCGTCGGATGTGTTGACCCGCGCGCAGAGCGACCAGAGCGAGGTTGCGCGCATCCGCGATCGCGCCGATGCCCTGCAGCAGACCCGTGCCGACCTGCTGGTCTATCGCAAGGACGGCTCGCCGTTGTGGATCTCGCTCAACTTCAACCCGATCTACGACGCCCGGCATAACCCATCGCATTACGTGGCGGTGCTGACCGACATCACCGACACCAAGATGCACGAGGTGCTGCAGCACCGCGTGCTGGAAGCGCTGGTGCAGGAGCGCCCGCTGATCGAGGTGATGACGCTGATCTGCAGCGAGGTAGAACGCATCGCACCGGAAGTGTTGGCCACGGTCATGAGCGCCGACAACCAGGGCTGCCTGCACTCGCTGGCCGCACCCAGCCTGCCGCCCGAATACGCCGATGCCGTCAACGGCCTGAAGATCGCACCCGGTGCAGGTGCCTGCGGCACCGCTGCCTGGCGTGGCCGTGCGGTGATGGTGGAAGACATCGCCACCGACCCGCTGTTCGCCCCCTACCGCGAGCTGCTCATCCCGATGGGTCTGCGCGCCTGCTGGAGCACGCCGATCCGCTCCAACAGCTCGCGCGTGCTTGGCACCTTTGCGCTGTATTACCGCAAACCCCAGCGCGCCGACGCCTGGCATGTGCGGCTGACCGAGCTATGCCAGCAGCTGTGCACGCTGGCGCTGGAGCGCGAGCAGATCCGTCAGCGCGTGCATCAACTCGCCTTCTACGACGCGCTGACCGGCCTGCCCAACCGCATCATGTTCAGCGCGCGCGCCGAGCAGGCGCTGACCCAGGCCGAATACGCCGCCGAACCGGCCGCGCTGATGTTCATCAACATCGACCGCTTCAAGCTGATCAACGACAGCCAGGGCCATTCTGCCGGTGACGGCCTGCTGCGCGACATCGCGCTGCGCATCGGCGAACAGCTCACCGCCACCGCCATGCTGGCACGCGTGGCCGGCGACGAATTCGCACTGGCCCTGCCGCAATGCAGCGCCGAACAGGCCAGCGCCGCGGCCGAGCGCCTGCTGGGCAGCATCGCCGGCCCGCTGTCGGTGGGCCACATGACCGTGCATCCGTCGGCCAGCATCGGCGTGGCGATGTTTCCCGAAGACGGACGCGACATCAACATCCTGCTACGGCATGCCGATCTGGCGATGAATCGCGCCAAGAAGGAAGGCGGCGGACGCTTCCGTTTCTTCAGCTCCGACATGAATCGCATGGCGCAGGAGCGCGTGGCGCTGGAAGCGGAGCTGCGTCAGGCCATCGGCCGCGACCAACTGCAGCTGCACTACCAGCCGCAAATGCATAGCGCAGCACCGCACGCGCTGTACGGCGTGGAAGCGTTGCTGCGCTGGAATCATCCGCAACTGGGCGCGATTTCGCCGGCACGGTTTCTGCCTGTCGCCGAAGAGCAGGGCATGATGCCGCAGCTCAACGCCTGGGTGCTGCGACGGGCCTGCGAGCAGGTGGCCGACTGGCGTCTGCGCGGCGTGCCGGTCACGCGCGTATCGGTCAATCTGTCGGCCAGCGGCTTCGAAAGCCCGCGCATGCTTCCCGACCTGCTTCGGTTGATCGCCGACACCGGCGTGCAAGCCTCCGACCTGACCCTGGAACTGACCGAGAGCGTAATGCTGTCCGGCCAGCCGGGCGTGCTGGAAAACCTGCACGCCATCCGCGAAGCCGGCATCTCGTTATCGTTGGACGACTTCGGCACCGGCTATTCCAGCCTGAGCCATCTGCATCGCCTGCCGATCGACGAGCTCAAACTGGACATGAGCTTCGTCCGCGATATCGAACACAGCGAAGACGCGCGCGCACTCACCACCTCGGTGCTGCGCATCGGCGAGCACCTGCGCAAGCATGTCGTCGCCGAGGGCGTCGAAAACGAAGCCCAGCGTCTGTTCCTGGCCGACCTGGGCTGCGAAGTCCTGCAGGGCTACCTGTTCTCGCGGCCCCTCCCGGCCCCGGCACTGGAAGCCTGGCTGGGCGCGCAACCCTGACAACACAATTGCCGAACGACCACAGCTGGGAGCTCCCTTCCAGCCAGGAAGGAAAGTCCATCGCGTGGCAAATAATGCGCCCTCCCCCTGCGGGGAGCGCTTCGAGCCCTCTACTGCGGGAGAGGGGTTGAGGTGAGGGTATGGCCACCCACACATCCTGCAGCGCACGTCCCCTCATCCGCCCTTCGGGCACCTCCTCCCGATGGGAGAAGGAAATATCGTCGCGGCAACTGCTGCGCTTCAAGCCCCTCTCCTGTCAGTAAAGAAGGCAGGAGTTGAGAAGAAACCACGTACCTCATTCCACGTCAGCCGAGGCCATTGCCCTCATCCCGCACGCCTCAGCTCCACCTCGGTCTCACCCACCGTCCGCTTCAACCAACCCAGCAACTGCGCGTTGACGAAGGCCGGATTCTCCAGCGATGCGATATGCCCGGCATCGGGCACCAGCTCGTAATCGCAGCAGATCGCCTCGGCCATCATCCACAACTCTTCCGGCGGCCGCGCAACATCTGCGTCGCCACCGAGCAGGAAGGTATTGGCCGGATCCAGCGCAGACATCGCCTCCAGGCGATCCGCACGCCCGAAGATCAGCCGCCCCAACGGCACGATGGAGGTGCGCAGCTGCTCGGCCGTCATCGCCGCCAGGCGCTGCGCAAACGCAGCCGGCAACGCCGAGGTCAGATCGATGCCGGGGCGGAAGAAGATCGGCACGATCGCGTCGATCAGCGCAGGCGTTACCTGCCCCGCCACCTCGATCGCATCCAGCATTCCAAAGTAGCGTGTACGCGTGGCCTGCGGCTCCGCGCCCAGGAAGGTGTCCATCAACACCAGGCTACGCACGCGCTTCGGCGCCATCAGGGCGAGCTCGGCGCCCCACATGCCACCCACCGACAGGCCCACCACCGCACACTGCGGCAGCTCCAGTGCGTCCAGCAGGCCAAGCATCTGCCGGGCAAGATCATCGATTGCCTGGGTGCCTTGCGGCAATGCGCCCGATTGCCCGTGCCCCCACAGCTCCGGAACAATCACCTGGTAGTGCTGCGAAAGCGCCTGGATCTGCGGCTCCCACATCGCTGCGTCCCACAGGTAGCTGTGGCCGAGCAGAATCGGAAACCCTTGACCGTGCTGCGTGTAGTGGAGTGTGTGACCTGCGATCGTGCAAGAGGGCATCGGCATCGAACGTGAGTGGGAAGCGGCGGACTCTAGCCCCCTCCACTTCAGATTTTTGTTGCAATGCGCCATGCCAGTCAGCTGGTATTTGCTTTAACGCCCGCCATCGTGACGACAACTCGAAGTCATCGCTCGAAAAGCGAAATGCCCGGCAGTGCCGGGCATTTCGTCCTACCAGTCAGTTGCCTGCCGGATCAGGCCGCGACGGTATCCGCCACGTCCTGATATTCCTGGATCTGATCGAAGTTCATGTAGCGGTAGATCTGGTCGCCACTGGTCTTGATCACGCCCACATCGGCCATGTACTCGTCCTTGGTCGGGATGCGGCCCAGACGCGAGCAGATCGCGGCCAGTTCCGCCGAACCCAGGTACACGTTGGTGTTGCGGCCCAGACGGTTGGGGAAGTTACGCGTGGAGGTGGAGAACACCGTGGCGCCCTCGCGTGCCTGCGCCTGGTTGCCCATGCACAGTGAGCAGCCGGGCATTTCCATGCGCGCGCCGGCCGCGCCGAAGGTGCCGTAATGGCCTTCCTTGGTCAGCTCGGAGGCGTCCATCTTGGTCGGCGGCGCGACCCACAAGCGGGTCGGGATGTCGCGCTTGCCTTCCAGCAGCTTGGCGGCAGCACGGAAGTGCCCGATGTTGGTCATGCACGAACCGATGAACACTTCGTCGATCGCCGCACCGGCCACCTCGGACAGCGTCTTGACGTCGTCCGGGTCGTTCGGGCACGCCACGATCGGCTCGTGAATGTCGGCCAGGTCGATCTCGATCACCGCCGCGTATTCGGCGTCGGCATCGGGCTGCAGCAGCTGCGGGTCGGCCAGCCACTCTTCCATCTTCTTGATGCGGCGGCCCAGCGTGCGCGCATCGGCATAGCCTTCGGCAATCATCCAGCGCAGCAGGGTGATATTGCTGGTCAGGTATTCGATGATCGGCGCCTTGTCCAGGTGCACGGTGCAACCGGCCGCCGAACGCTCGGCCGAGGCGTCGGACAGCTCGAACGCCTGTTCCACCTTCAGGTTCGGCAGGCCTTCGATTTCCAGGATGCGGCCGGAGAAGATGTTCTTCTTGCCCTGCTTGGCCACGGTCAGCAGGCCGTCCTTGATTGCGTACAGCGGGATCGCGTTGACCAGGTCGCGCAGGGTCACGCCCGGCTGCATCTCACCCTTGAAGCGCACCAGCACGCTCTCGGGCATGTCCAGCGGCATCACGCCGGTGGCGGCGGCGAAGGCCACCAGGCCGGAGCCGGCCGGGAACGAGATGCCGATCGGGAAACGGGTGTGCGAGTCGCCACCGGTGCCGACGGTGTCGGGCAGCAGCATGCGGTTGAGCCAGCTGTGGATCACGCCGTCGCCCGGACGCAGCGACACGCCGCCACGGGTGGAGATGAATTCCGGCAGGGTGTGGTGGGTCTTGACGTCGACCGGCTTCGGATAGGCGGCGGTGTGGCAGAACGACTGCATCACCAGGTCGGCCGAGAAGCCCAGGCAGGCCAGGTCCTTCAACTCGTCGCGGGTCATCGGGCCGGTGGTGTCCTGCGAACCCACCGAGGTCATCTTCGGCTCGCAATAGGTGCCCGGGCGCATGCCCTGGCCTTCCGGCAGGCCGCAGGCGCGGCCGACCATCTTCTGCGCCAGCGAGAAGCCCTTGCCGGTGTCCGGCGGGTCCATCGGCAGGCGGAACAGGTCCGAGGCCGGCAGGCCCAGGAACTCGCGCGCCTTGGCAGTCAGGCCGCGGCCGACGATCAGCGGAATGCGGCCACCGGCGCGCACTTCGTCGAACAGCACGTCCGACTTCATCGCGAACTCGGCGATCACCTGCCCGTTCTTCAGCGCCTTGCCGTCGTACGGACGCAGCTCGACCACATCGCCGTGCTCCATCTGCGACACGTCCAGCTCGATCGGCAACGCACCGGCGTCTTCCATCGTGTTGTAGAAGATCGGGGCGATCTTGCTGCCCAGGCACACGCCGCCGAAGCGCTTGTTCGGTATGAACGGAATGTCCTCGCCGGTCCACCACAGCACCGAGTTGGTCGCCGACTTGCGCGAGGAACCGGTACCGACCACGTCGCCCACATAGGCGACCAGATGGCCCTTGTCCTTGAGATCGGCGATGGCCTGGATCGGGCCACGCTTGCCGTCTTCTTCCGGCACGAAGGCCGCACCCTCACGGGCGTTCTTCAGCATCGCCAGCGCGTGCAGCGGGATGTCCGGGCGGGTGGTCGCATCCGGGGCCGGCGACAGGTCGTCGGTGTTGGTCTCGCCCGGCACCTTGAACACGGTGACGGTCATGCTCTGCGGCACTTCCGGCTTACTGGTGAACCACTCGGCCTCGGCCCAGCTCTGCAGCACCGCCTTGGCATGCGCGTTGCCGGCTTCGGCCTTTTCCTGCACGTCGTGGAAGGCGTCGAACACCAGCAAGGTGTGCTTGAGCGCTTCGGCGGCGGTGGCGCCCAGCTCGGCGTTGTCGAGCAGGTCGATCAGCGGCTGGATGTTGTAGCCACCCAGCATGGTGCCAAGCAGCTCGGTCGCACGCGTGGGGCTGATCAGCGCGGTCTTTTCGGTGCCGAAGGCCACTGCGGCCAGGTACGAGGCCTTGACCTTGGCGGCGTCGTCGACGCCGGCCGGCACGCGCTGGCTGAGCAGCTCGACCAGGAATTGTTCTTCGCCCGCCGGCGGAGCCTTCAGCAGCTCGATGACCTCGGCGGTCTGCTGCGCGGTCAGCGGCAGCGGCGGGATACCGAGCGCGGCGCGCTCTGCAACGTGGTGGCGATAGGCTTCCAACATGCGGGTTCTCCAAAAAGGACAGCAGTGAATGTGTAAAGGTCAGGCGTGGATCGGAAGACGTGGATCAGGCAACGGGCTTGGGGACGGTGATCTTCAAACCCTTGAAGTAGTCGCGAAAGAAGCCCTCGTCGCGGGTGATCAACCCGTCGCACTGGAGCATCGCGTGGGCGCCGATCAGAAAATCCGCCACCACCCGCTCGCGCTTGCCGCCGCGTGCGCGGAAACGCTTGTTCATATGGCCGGCGCGTACCGCCGCCGCTTCCTGGGTGGCTTCATAACGCACCCCGATCGAAGCCAGGGTTTCCATCAGGTCGACCTGGGTGTCGAGCATGGCCAGCACTTCGGCGACCACCGCATCGCAGACCACCACCTCGTCGCGCGCCAGTGCATCGCCAATGCAGATTTCCGACACCTCGCCATACACCGGGTCGCCGATGAGGATGTCCAGCAGCACGGAGGAATCCAGGGCGATCATGGGTCGAACGGATCCCCCGGCGCGCGGCCGCGAATGGCGCGCATGGCCTCGTCGGTGCTGGTCAGGCCATCGACAAGCCTGAACTTGCCGCGCACCTTGCGCAGCGCTTCGCTGACATCTTTACGCAAGATGATGCGCCCACCATCGAGTTCGATCTTGAGGGTGGTGCCCTTGGTCAGGCCCAGGGCATCGCGCACGGCCTTGGGCAGCGTGATCTGTCCGCGTTCGGCAACGGTGGCTTCCATGAGCATGCTCCAGAAAGTATGCACGTATGATACGTACTTCCCCGATCGTACTCAAGCCGGCAGATCGACCTGGACACACCGTGCGTACACACTGAATCGCTCAGAATAGGCCCCTACCTAAAGCCTTCGACGCCATAGGAGTGATGCATGAGCGATTCCTTTTCCACCCGCACCTCATTCGAGGTCCACGGCAAGCGTTACGACTATTACAGCCTGCCCAAACTGGGCGAGCGCTTTGATATCGCCCACCTGCCCTACTCGATGAAGATCCTGCTGGAGAATCTGCTCCGGCACGAAGACGGCGGCGTGACCGTCGGCAAGGACCATATCGAAGCGGTCGCCAAGTGGGACCCCAAGGCAGAGCCCGATATCGAAATCGCCTTCATGCCCGCGCGCGTGGTGCTGCAGGACTTCACCGGCGTGCCGTGCGTGGTCGACCTGGCCGCGATGCGCGATGCCGTGGTCAAGCTTGGCGGCAACGCCGACCAGATCAACCCGCAGATTCCCTCCGAGCTGGTCATCGACCACTCGGTGCAGGTGGATGTGTTCGGCTCGGCCGATGCGCTCGACCTCAACGGCAAGATCGAATTCCAGCGCAACCAGGAACGCTACGGCTTCCTGCGCTGGGGCCAGAAGGCGTTCGAAAACTTCAAGGTGGTGCCGCCCAACACCGGCATCGTCCACCAGGTGAACCTGGAAAACCTGGCGCGCGTGGTGATGAGCGCGGACAAGGACGGTACCCGGATCGCGTATCCGGACACCGTATTCGGCACCGACAGCCACACCACCATGATCAACGGCATCGGCGTACTGGGCTGGGGCGTGGGCGGCATCGAGGCCGAGGCTGCAATGCTGGGGCAGCCCTCGTCCATGCTGATTCCGCAGGTGGTCGGCTTCAAGCTCAGCGGCAAGCTGCCCGAGGGCGCCACCGCCACCGACCTAGTGCTGACCGTCACCCAGATGCTGCGCAAGGCCGGCGTGGTCGGCAAGTTCGTCGAGTTCTTCGGTGAGGGACTGCAGCACCTGCCGCTGGCCGACCGCGCCACCATCGGCAACATGGCACCGGAATACGGCGCCACCTGCGGCATCTTCCCGGTCGACGAGGAGTCGCTGACCTACCTGCGCCTGTCCGGCCGCAGCGAGGAGCAGATTGCGCTGGTGGAAGCCTACGCAAAGGCGCAGGGCCTGTGGCACGACGCAAATACCCCGCCGGCGCAGTACAGCGCCACGCTGGAGCTGGACATGGGCGAGGTCAAGCCGTCGCTGGCCGGCCCCAAGCGTCCGCAGGACCGCGTGCTGCTGGAAGACATGCAGTCCAATTACCGCGAGAGCCTCAAGCCGTTTGCCGAGGCGCGCAGCAAGCGGTTGGGCGACATCAAGCAGGAAGATCGCCTGAAGAACGAAGGCGGTGGCGGCACCGCGGTCGGCGCCAAGGCCTCGCAAGCCGAAGCGTCCAACGACAGCGGCGCCGGCTGGCAGCTGCGCGACGGCTCGGTGGTCATCGCCGCAATCACCTCGTGCACCAACACCTCCAACCCGGCAGTGATGCTGGGTGCCGGCCTGCTCGCGCGTAACGCGGCGGCCAAGGGGCTGAAGGCGCAACCGTGGGTGAAGACCTCGCTCGGGCCGGGCTCGCGCGTGGTCACCGATTACCTGAGCAAGGCCGGGGTGCTCGCCGATCTGGAAAAACTCGGTTTCTACGTGGTCGGCTACGGCTGCACCACCTGCATCGGCAACTCCGGCCCGCTGCCGGACGATGTGTCCGCAGCTATTGCCAAGGACGATCTGGTGGTGTCCTCGGTGTTGTCGGGCAACCGCAATTTCGAAGGCCGCGTGCATCCCGAAGTGAAGATGAACTACCTCGCCTCGCCGCCGCTGGTGGTGGCATATGCGATCGCCGGCACCACCGACATCAACCTCACCACCGACCCGCTGGGCACCGGTAGCGACGGGCAACCGGTGTATCTGCGCGACATCTGGCCGAGCAACAAGGAAATCGGCGACACCATCGCCGCCACCGTCGGCCCGGAGATGTTCAAGCAGAACTATGCCGACGTGTTCAAGGGCGACAGCCGCTGGAACACCATCGCCTCGCCCGATGGCGCGCTGTACGAGTGGGATGCCGCATCCACCTACATCAAGAACCCGCCCTATTTCGACGGCATGACCATGCAGGTGGGCAACGTGGACGACGTGCACGGCGCGCGCATCATGGGCCTGTTCGGCGACTCGATCACCACCGACCACATCTCCCCGGCCGGCAACATCAAGAAGGATTCGCCGGCGGGTCGCTTCCTGCAGGAGCGCGGCGTGCAGCCGGCCGACTTCAACAGCTACGGCAGCCGCCGCGGCAACGACGACGTGATGGTGCGCGGCACCTTCGCCAACATCCGCATCAAGAACCTGATGTTCGGCGGCGAAGAAGGCGGCAACACGCTGTACTACGGAAAGGACGGCGCGGCGCCGGAAAAGCTGGCGATCTACGATGCGGCAGTGAAGTACAAGGCCGACGGCGTGCCGCTGGTGGTGCTGGCCGGCAAGGAATACGGCACCGGCTCCTCGCGCGACTGGGCGGCCAAGGGCACCAACCTGCTCGGGGTCAAGGCGGTGATCGCCGAGAGCTTCGAGCGCATCCATCGCTCCAATCTGGTCGGCATGGGCGTGCTGCCGCTACAGTTCCTCGAGAACGAAAACGCGCAGACCCTGGGCCTGGATGGTTCGGAAGTGCTGGACATCACCGGCCTGCAGGACGGCGCCAGCCGTCGCGCCACCGTCGATGCCAGGAAGTCCGACGGCAGCGTCAAGCAATTCCAGGTCAAGGTGCTGCTGCTGACGCCCAAGGAAGTGGAGTACTTCAAGCACGGTGGTCTGTTGCAGTACGTGCTGCGTCAACTGGCTGCACGCAAGACGGCGTAATTCCGCCTCCCGTGTTGCTCCGATATTCCCGCCTGATGGCGGGAATATCGTTTTGGGAGCGGCACTGCGCCGTAGTGCAACGATGGCGACGTCTGCTCGCGTTCCGCAATGTGGCGACCATGCCCGAACCCGCAACCCAGCTTGCACGACGAAACGGACCCGACGCCGGGAATACGGGCGTGACTGATCGTCGCGATGCAAGTTCTGATCGCCGCACCGCTATCCGCAAGGCACGCCAGGCGCGAATGCGGGGTCGTCAGCGTCTGTCGCAGCGCCCCGCTCTCACCTACGGCCCTACCGGCCTGTCGGCACCCATTGCGCGTGGTAGAGCTGCCAGTCGCCGCCCTGCAGACGCCAACCGGTGGTCAGCTGATAGGTCTGCGCCTGCTCGGGCAGCCAGCGGCCATCGCCCCCGGTGACCAGCGCGGTGAAGCTGGCAGTGGCGGTTGTGCCTTGCAGTTGCACGTCCACCGGTCCCAGGGTGACGCCGATCTTGCGGTTGCTCAGCAGTTGCAGTTGCAGCAGGCGGCGCAGGCCGGCGGCATCCAGGCCGTGCTCGCCCACGAAATCAGCCGCTACCGGCTGCATCGCCTTGCCGACATCGCGCGCCTCGATCGCCGCCTGCATCTGCGCCACGGTCTGGCGCAACCGCTGCTCCGGCGCCGGCCGCGCGCACCCGGCAAGCAGCGCCATCCATGCGAGCACCAGTCCCCACTGCCACCAACGAATACTGCCCTGCATCACGCTTCGCCTTTTCCATTCATGACGGTATGCTGCCAGTTGTTGTAGTGCCGTGGAACACACCGCGTCACGTCGAGAACACCCTGGAGGGGGGCAGATGAATCAGGCACGTCCTTGGTTGCAAAGTTATCCGGCCGGCGTCGCCGCCGAAATCGATCTGGAGCAGTTCCGTACGGTGGCCGAGGTATTCGCCACATCGGTCAAGCGGTTTGCCGACCGCCCCGCTTATCACAGCTTCGGCAAGACCATTACCTACCGCGAAGCCGACCAGCTGGTCGAACAATTCGCCGCCTACCTGCTGGGCGAGCTGCAATTGAAGAAGGGCGACCGCGTCGCCTTGATGATGCCCAACTGCCTGCAGTATCCGATCGCCACCTTCGGCGTCCTGCGTGCCGGGCTGACGGTGGTCAACGTCAACCCGCTCTACACCCCGCGCGAACTGAAGCACCAGCTGATCGACTCCGGCGCCAGCGTGCTGGTGGTCATCGATAACTTCGGCACCACCGTGCAACAGGTCATTGCCGACACGCCGGTCAAGCAGGTGATCACTACCGGGCTGGGCGATATGCTCGGCTTTCCCAAGGCGGCGCTGGTCAATTTCGTCGTCAAATACGTCAAGAAGCTGGTGCCCGACTACCGCATCAACGGCGCGATCCGCTTCCGCGACGCATTGGCGCTGGGCCGCAATCACAGCGTGCCGGCGCTGCAGATCGAACCGGACGACATCGCGTTCTTGCAGTACACCGGCGGCACCACCGGCGTGGCCAAGGGCGCGATGCTGACCCACCGCAACCTGGTCGCCAACATGCAGCAGGCGCATCAGTGGCTTGCCGGCACCGGCAAGCTGGAAGAAGGCGCCGAAGTGGTGATCACTGCGCTGCCGCTGTATCACATCTTTGCACTGACGGCCAACGGGCTGGTCTTCATGAAGATCGGCGGCTGCAATCACCTGATCAGCAATCCGCGCGACATGCCCGGCTTCGTCAAGGAGTTGAAGAAGACCCGCTTTACTGCGTTTACCGGCGTCAACACGCTATTCAACGGCCTGCTCAACACGCCCGGTTTCGACCAGATCGATTTTTCCTCGCTCAAGATGACCCTGGGCGGCGGCATGGCGGTGCAACGCTCGGTCGCCGAACGCTGGAAAAAGGTCACCGGCCTGACCCTGGTCGAAGCCTACGGCCTGACCGAAACCTCGCCGGCCGCCTGCATCAACCCGATGGACCTGAAGGACTACAACGGTTCGATCGGCCTGCCGATTCCGTCCACCGATGCCTGCATCAAGGACGACGCAGGCGCGGCGCTGCCATTGGGCGAGATCGGCGAGCTGTGCATCAAGGGCCCGCAGGTGATGAAGGGCTACTGGAAGAAGCCCGAGGAAACCGCCAAGGTGATGGATGCCGACGGCTGGCTGCACACCGGCGATATCGCGCGAATGGACGAGCACGGCTTCGTCTACATCGTCGACCGCAAGAAGGACATGATTCTGGTGTCCGGCTTCAACGTCTACCCGAACGAGATCGAGGACGTGATCGCCGAAATGCCCGGCGTGCTGGAAGTGGCAGCGGTTGGCGTGCCGGATGAAAAATCCGGCGAAATCGTCAAGGCCGTGATCGTGAAGAAGGACCCTGCCCTCACCGCCGACGACGTAAAGGCGCATTGTCGCTCCAACCTGACCGGCTACAAGCAGCCGCGAGTGATCGAGTTCCGCAAGGAATTGCCGAAAACCAACGTCGGCAAGATCCTGCGCCGCGAACTGCGGGATGCGCCCAAGGCGTAACCCCGGCGCCACCGCAGGTCGACGGCCACCCGGCTGCCATCCAACGCCCGCACTGCCTCCAGGCCTTGCGGGCGTTTGCTTTTGCACGCTTCGGACGTATCACGCGTCTCAAACGAGTGGTATGCGACCGCGAGCGCGCCGGAATGATGGCCGGTTTGCACCTGGTTATATCCGCATTTTTGACGCCCGCAAATGCAGGCACGCACTTTGCGGTTGATAACACCGGCCAGGGGAGTCCTGCGGGAAACTATAGGCCAATTACCAAACAGATAATTTCAGCAATGGCTAATCCACAATAAACTGCATTTGTTTGCAGACATTCGCTGAAAGATTCAGCACACAGCGCTCACCGGGTAGAAAGGAAGCCCTCAGCGTTCATGGAGATAGTGCCGGTGTAGCATCGATTCGGAGTGGATCGCGCGCGCCCGCCGGCGTTCACTCTCCCACCGCGGGCTTTTCCAGGATCACGCCCATGAATACCGTTGAAAAGATTTCGATCGGCCGCCCCCACTCCACCATTCGGGTCGATGCGTCGGCCGCTGACGGCACCCACTGGTTGTTCATGCATGCCAATGCGCGCTTCGGCATCCGCCCCTGCTGCAGTCCCGAGTTGCTGGACGACATCTGGGATGTCATGGGTTCCATCACTCGCGCCCCGCATGAGCGTCGCAGTGGTGAACTACGCCACTTCGTACTTGCATCCGACTCCACCGCCTTCAATCTTGGGGGCGACCTGGACCTGTTTGCACGCCTGATCCGCGAACAAGATCGCGAGCAATTGATGCGCTATGCCATCCGCTGTGTGGAAGGCGTCCATCATCTGCATACTGGCTTTGGTGGGGACGTGCGCAGCATTGCGCTGCTGCAAGGCGATGCATTGGGAGGTGGGTTGGAGATGGCCCTGGCCTGCCATACCATCGTGGCCGAAGAAGGCATCGGCATGGGACTGCCCGAGGTCTTGTTCGGGTTGTTTCCGGGCATGGGAGCCTATTCGTTCCTGTGCCGTCGCGTGTCGCCCCAACTGGCAGAAAAAATCATTCTCGATGGACGCATCTACAGCAGCGAAGAAATGCATGCGATGGGTATCGTAGATGTACTCGTACCGAAGGGCCAAGGGGTCGTTGCCACCGAAACGCTGATTCGCCAGCAAAAGCGCATCTCCCACTCCTATCTGGCGATGAACGCCGCACGCAACCTCGCGCAGGCGGTGCCTTACGACGAATTGCTGCGCATTACCGAGGTCTGGGTCGACACTGCCCTGGCACTGAGCGAGAAATCACTGCGCACGATGGACCGTTTGGTCAAAGCACAGACTCGCCGCGCTGGCGCAAGTGCCGCCTGATTTGGTGGATCCAGTACTGGGGGAATCAGGCCCGGCCTATCGCCGGGCTTCACTTAGCCGCGGTCGCCATTCCCGCTGACTCCGCCGTCGGACTTGTTCCGTGCGCGTTGAGCAAGCGCCTCGCGCCCGAGCGTCAACCCCGTCTTCAGCTGCTCCAGTCTCTGACTCCATTCTGCGCGCAGCTGCGCTTCTGGCAGGCGCATCAACTCACCCCCCTGTTCGGCCAGCGTCACCAACCCGAGATTGCTGGAAACACCTTTTACCGCGTGAGCATGCTCGCGCAGACGTGCCCAGTCCTCGTCCGCCGCTGCCTTGCCGAGCTGGACAACGCATGCCGCGGCATCGCTGAGACATTGTTGAATGAACTCGCGTTCGAACTCATTTCCCATCCCCAATTCGGCCAGCTCGTCGAGGACGGCAGGGTCGAGGACTGCGCCACTGGGCGCCGGGCTGCGGATAGCGATGGTCGGATCGGACTGACGCAGTTTCTGGTTGACGGCGATTTCGGCCAGCGTATCCAGCAACTTGATCGCCGCCACCGGCTTGGCCAGAAATGCATAAGCGCCCGCTTGCTCGCAGCTGCGAATCGACTCAGGGGTGACATCAGCGCTCAACACCACGACCGGCGTCCCTGGCGTACCACCCGCCTGCATGACCCTGAGTTGCTTCAACATGTCCAGACCGCTGACACCGGGCATATGCAGGTCGACGATGGCCGCGTCGTAGTCTGCTTCGGCCAACGCATCCAGTACGGCTTCGCCACCATCGACGCAGGTAACGCGATGCCCCGCTTTTTGCAGCAACCGCTGCAGAACAAGGCGATTTGCCAGATGATCGTCTGCCACCAGAATGTGCATGCTACGCACACGGGCACGGTGACGTAGAAACGGATCGGCAAACGCAATCACGTTGCCAGGTATCGTGGTGGACTCCGCCTCATGCAGCACAGGCGATGAAGTTGCTGCAGGCTTGGCGACTGCCAGGCCAAACGGCAGTTCAAACCAGAACAAGCTGCCGCCTTCGGGATTTTCCTCGAACCCGATCGCACCACCCATCGACTGGACCAGCCCCCTGGCGATCGTCGTTCCGAGGCCGCTACCTTCAAACCGGCGCGCCAGTCCGGTGTCTGCCTGTTCGAACGCCTCGAACAAGCGCGGACGCATATCGACCGGTACACCAATCCCGGTATCAAGCACTTCAAAACGGAGCAGCACACCACCGCGGCCGCTGGCCTCGGTGGTCGCCACCTTCAACTGGACACTGCCGTGGTCGGTAAACTTGACCGCGTTGCCGACCAGGTTGAGCAGGATTTGCTGCAGATGCCCCGCATCCCCGTGCACGCGTGAAGGCACATCTGCAGCCACAGTTGTCTGATAATGCAAACCCTTGGCCTTGGCCTGCGGCTCCAGAATCAGACCGATTGCCTGCAAGGTGTCATGCAATGCAAAGTCGGAGGCGTTAATCCGCAATTTGCCGGCTTCGATGGCCGAGATGTCCAGCACCTCCTCTACCAGCGCCAGCAGACTGCGTGTCGATGCCTGAATGGTTTTCAGGCATTCGCGCTGCTCATTGTCCAGACGCGTCGTTGCCAATACCTCGGTCATTCCGGACAGACCATTGAGCGGTGTCCGAAACTCGTGACTCATGTTGGCCAGAAAGCGGCTCTTGGCCTCGCTGGCACGGCGCGCCTCGGCGGTTGCCCGGGTCAACTGTCGCAGAAGACTGGAGAAATACAGCGGAACGGCGGCCAGACCAACGGCAAGCCCGACACCAAGCCGATGGTTGCGTTGCCAATAGTCGGTCATTGACAGCGTCGTGGAAAAGCTCACCACCGCCATTCCCACCGCAAGATACAAATAGCGGTTGCCATAGCGCAGGCCGTTGCCAACGGTGACCCACATCACCACGACATAGACCCAGGCCAGCGGCTCGCCCATTTGGACCATACCGGCCGCCATCAATCCGTAATCGGCCAGCATGCCCAGAATGCGCCGCGCATCTGAGCGATCGGGTCGCCACAGCAGCCACCCGAACAACGCAAGACCAAGACCCAGGCCCGTCAGCACAATGGCCAAGACGCCCGTGTACTGGCCTAGCGGCAGGCTATGCCGGACACTCGGCAGCAGGACATACGACAGGATCAGGCTGATCAAAACGATGCGAACGATCGCCTGACCATGTTCGCTGTCAGGTCGATGCATCAACCGCTGCCGGATCCTTCCGAACGGATTCATCGCCTCACACCCCGGGTCGCGCCGATGCGGTGGAGAATTCACCGCAGATCTGGTCCAGCTGCGCACGGCCGCGCAGCAGCGCATCCACGCAGCGCGGGTCGAACAGGCGGCCGCGTTGCGCGTAGAGATAGGCCAGCGCGGCATCCATCGTCCACGCTTCCTTGTACGGACGCGGCGACAGCAGGGCGTCGAAGACGTCGGCGACCGCCACGATGCGCGCTTCCAGCGGAATCGCCTCGCCGACCAGGCCGTCCGGATACCCGGTGCCGTCGTAGCGCTCGTGGTGACGCAGCGCGATCAAGGCACCGACCTGGATGAAGCGGTTCTGGCTGCCGCTGAGCAGCTCGTAGCCGATGCGCGGGTGCCGCTTCATGATGCTCATCTCGTCATCGGTGAGCTTGCCCGGCTTGAGCAGCACCGAATCGGGAATGGCGATCTTGCCCATGTCGTGCAGCGGTGCGGCCATCTCGATGATGCGCACTTCTTCTTCCGACAGGCCCAGCTGCTCGGCGATCAGGCCGGCCACATGCGACATGCGCTCCAGGAACGCACTGGTGCCCGAATCGCGGTATTCGATCGCACGCGCCAGCCGCGACAGCGTCTCGCGTTCGCGCTCTTCGACCTCGTTCATGCTGGCCAGCAGGCGCTGTTCCAGCGACAGCGCACGTTGCTTGACGCTCTCGCTCTGCTGACGCAGCTGCAATAGATTGGAGCAGCGCGCCCGCAACTCGCGCGGGCGGATCGGCTTGACCAGGAAGTCGATCACCCCGGCTTCCAGCGCCGCCTGGCGGATCGGCTCGTCGCCGACGATGGTGATCAGGATGATCGGAATATCGCGATGGCTGGGCAGCCGGCGCAGGCGCCGTGCGAACTCCAGGCCATCCATCCCGGGCATGCGGTAGTCGAGCAGCAACAGATCCACGCGCCCAGCTTCGCACCATGCCAACGCGTCGAGCGGGTCGCCGAAGTCGTAGACCTTCAGCTCCGGCGCGATGTCTTCGATGACATGGCGCAGCATCGTTCGCGCAGACATCTGGTCATCGACAATGACGATGTTCAATCCCAGATCCGCCTTTTCCGCCCAGCTTCCCCATGTATCCGCCGACACCATGCCGTCCGGACTCCCTAAAACATCCTGCATAGCCGTTGCTCCTCTATCACGAGAACGGAAAAGCGTGACGTCGACCGCTGTGTCGACTTCCCCGGACATGACGCTGCCCGAAGCTCCGCCCTAGCATATGCAGTATCTGTGCCGTGAGCACGCGGTTCGCACAAAAAAGTCAGGCTTCCGGACGCATGTAGGGAAACAGCAGGACATCACGGATCGATGTGCTGCCGGTCAGCAGCATCACTAGGCGGTCGATGCCGATGCCCAGGCCACCGGTCGGCGCCATGCCGTACTCCAGCGCACGGATGTAGTCGGCGTCGTAGTGCATCGCTTCGTCGTCGCCGCCGTCCTTGGCCTGCACCTGCGCCTGGAAGCGTGCGGCCTGGTCTTCGGGGTCGTTGAGCTCGGAGAAGCCGTTGGCCAGCTCCTTGCCGTTGATGAACAGCTCGAAGCGGTCGGTATACCCCGGCTCGGTGTCGCTGGAACGCGCCAGCGGCGAGACCTCGACCGGATGGTCGGTGATGAAGGTCGGCTGCACCAGAGTGTGTTCGACGGTGGCTTCGAAGATTTCGAGCAGCAACTTGCCCCAGCCGTAGGACGGCTTGACGCGGATCTTCAGGCGCTCGCAATGGGCCAGCAGCGCATCGCGGTCGGTGCAATCGGCGGCGCTGATCTCCGGATTATGGTGACGAACGGCCTCATCCATGCGCCAGCGCCGGAAAGCCGGCGCCAGATCGATGTCGGCGCCATCCCAGCTCACCTGGGTGGTGCCCAGCACCGACTGCGCGGTGTCGCGGATCACCTGCTCGGTCAGGTCCATGATCTCGTGGTACGTGGCGTAGGCCTCGTAGAGCTCGAGCATGGTGAACTCGGGGTTGTGCCGGGTCGACACGCCCTCGTTGCGGAAGTTGCGGTTGATCTCGTAGACCCGCTCCAGGCCACCGACCACCAGACGCTTGAGGTACAGCTCGGGCGCCACGCGCAGGTACAGGTCCAGATCCAGCGCGTTGTGGTGGGTGGTGAACGGCTTGGCGGTGGCGCCACCGGGGATGTAATGCATCATCGGTGTTTCCACTTCCAGGAAACGCCGCGCATCCAGCCACGCGCGCATCGCGCGGATGATCTTGGAGCGCTTGATGAACACCTCGCGCGCTTCCGGAGTGACGATCAGATCCACATAACGTTGGCGATAGCGCTGCTCCACGTCCGACAGGCCGTGCCACTTGTCCGGCAACGGGCGCAGCGACTTGGTCAGCAGCCGCAGCGCGTTGGCCTTGACCGAGAGTTCGCCGGTCTTGGTGCGGGTCAGCCCGCCCTCCACCGCCACGATGTCGCCGACGTCCCAGCCCTTGAACGCGGTGTAGGCATCGCCCAGCGCGTTGCCCTGCAGGAACAACTGCACGCGCCCGGATTCGTCCTGGATCTGCGCAAAGCTGGCCTTGCCCATCACCCGCTTGGCCATCAGCCGGCCGGCCATCTTGACGGTGCGCCCGCCGGCTTCCAGCGCTTCCGGGGTCCAGGTGTCGGCATCAGCGAATTCGGCCTGCAGGTCGCCGGCGAACTGCTCGCGCACGAAATCGTTGGGATAGGCGATGCCCTGGCCGCGCAACGCGCCCAGTTTCGCGCGACGCTCGGCGATGAGGCTGTTCTCGTCGACGGGAAGGTGGGGCGCGGGGGTCTGCTCGGTCATGGCGGGAATCGGTCTGCTAGAGGTCGGGCGCGTGCCCGGTGGGGAGTGAGACACCGGCAGCGCCGGGCTCTCTTACATTGACGGTGTCGCGCGCAGGTCGCCTGAGATCTTTGCTGCCGCAGCGCAGGTTAGCGCTGCGGTGCCTGCGTAACATCGCGCGAGGCCGTCGCATCCGCTGCGACCTCGCGCGGGGGTCAGGCGTCCAGGCGTTTGGAGCCTGCCGCCAGACCGGCCTTGAGGCTGGCCTCGACGAATTCGTCCAGATCGCCGTCCAGCACTTTCTGCGTGTCGCTGCGTTCGATGCCGGTGCGCAGATCCTTGATGCGGCTCTGGTCGAGGACGTAGTTGCGGATCTGGCTGCCCCAGCCGATGTCGGACTTGGTGGCTTCCAGCGCGTCGCGCTCGACATTGCGCTTCTGCACTTCCAGTTCGTACAGCTTGGCTGCCAGCATCTTCATCGCGTTGTCGCGGTTCTGGTGCTGGCTGCGGCCGGTCTGGCAGGCGACCACGGTATTGGTCGGGATATGCGTGATACGCACCGCCGATTCGGTCTTGTTGACGTGCTGACCACCGGCGCCCGAGGAGCGATACACGTCGGTACGCAGATCGGCCGGGTTGATGTCGATCTCGATGTTGTCGTCCACTTCCGGCGACACGAACACCGAAGTGAAACTGGTATGCCGGCGGTTGTCCGAATCGAACGGCGACTTGCGCACCAGCCGGTGCACGCCGATCTCGGTCTTCAGCCAGCCATAGGCATATTCGCCTTCGATGCGCACGGTGGCCGACTTGATGCCAGCGACTTCGCCGCCGGACACTTCCATCAGCTCGGTCTTCCAGCCGCGCGACTCGGCCCAGCGCAGATACATGCGCAGCAGGATTTCGGCCCAGTCCTGCGCCTCGGTACCACCGGCGCCGGCCTGGATGTCGACGAATGCGTTGGCGCCGTCCATCTGGCCGGAGAACATGCGCTGGAATTCCAGCTTTTCGACATGGGCCTGGTACTTGTCCAGATCGGCGATCACCGCAACGGCAGTGTCCTCGTCCTGCTCGCTGTCGGCCAGCTCCAGCAGATCGCCGGCATCGGTGAGGCCGGCCAGTACATCGGCGATGCCGATGACGGTCTTTTCCAGCATGGAGCGCTCGCGACCCAGGGCCTGGGCACGCTCGGCATCGTTCCACACGTCCGGGCTTTCCAGCTCCCGGCTGACTTCCTCTAGACGCTCTTTCTTGGCGTCGTAGTCAAAGATACCCCCTGAGCGAGAGCACGCGATCGTTGAGATCGGTGATGCGCTGGCGGATCGGATTGGTTTCGATCATGACGGATTTCCGGCAAACAAGCTGGCTAGTTTAGCAAGCGGGCGACGGTGGCGGAACGCGCCCGCCTCGGCACTGTGCGCTGAATGACGATTGTCCAGACGACGCGTCCCTGCCGCGCTCGACCGCAAGGATTCCCGTCTCGACACATCGCGCGCGCGACTCGCGGCAACCGTGCCAACGGTGCGATGGCGGGGATGCAGTGACGTCGGCCAGTTCGCCCGCCAACAGCGTCGCAGCGGCCTCAGACCGTCAACGTCTCTCCCTGCGGCGCAGCGGTACCTCGCCCTGCCCGCGCGCGCAGATCTGCCAGATGGCTGCGACTGCACGGCAGCACAGTGGCGTCGTGCAGATGCACGCGGGCATCGCCGGAATCGACCGGTTCTATCGCCTGTACCTGGCTCAAATTCACAAGGTAGCTACGATGGATCCGCACGAACACCGCCGGGTCCAGCCGGGCTTCGATCGCCGCCATCGTGCTGCGCAGCGGGTAATCGTGGCCGCGTACGCGCAAGTTGACATAGTTGCCGGAGGCCTGGATCCATTCGATATCGGCCGTGGCGACCAAAAAGTCGCGGCCGAGCTTGCGCACCAGAAAGCGTTCCGGTCGGTCCAACGGCTCCTCTGGCGGGCCCTCGTCCGGTGCCGCAAGCAGATGCGCCTCGCCCTGGCGGCGCCGCGCGTACCACGCCAGCGTGTGCTGCAACGCCACCAGCATCGCAAAGGTGCGCAGATCCTTGGACAACTCATAGAACCACTGTAGCGGCCAACCACCGAAGTCGTAGTGGCTGCCAGCCAGCGCGTAGACCAGTTTGCGCAACAGCACCATGCCGGCGACGTGCGCCAGCCACCAGCCCAGCGCAGCAGCCAGGTACAGCGGCACACGTCGACGCCAGACGTCGGCATGCAGCGGCCAGCGTGCGCAGAGCCAGAACATCGCCGGCAGCAACAACAGCGACGTCGTGGCGCTGCTCAGCTCCCAGCTCAGCAACTGCCACAGCACGATCGCCTCGCCATCGCGCCGCCCCGCCAACCATGCGGTCAGCGTGTTGCCCAATGCGCTCAGGTAAAACACCAGCGACCAGATCATCACAGCCCAGCGCGTGGCGAAGTGACCCGCACCGTCCTGAGGTGTCGGCGGGCGCGGCCCGATGGTTTCCATTGCAGGCGTCCGCAGTTGGCAGCTGCCGATCATAGAGTCCTGCGCAATGGCGCGACAACGTCATCTCGCCGCCCCATTCGTCACTGGTAGGATGCAATTGGTCACCGCGCCGGGGCATCTCCACCCCTGCCCCCTTTATCCATCGGGGTCAGCGGGCAGGATGGGTGCACTTCCTCGACCGCCCCCCCCCATGACCGAACGCCGCCACGATATCGATGCCTTGCGCGTCTTCGCCTTCGCCCTGCTGATCCTCTATCACGTGGGCATGGCCTACGTGGCCGGCTGGGACTTCCATTTAAAGAGTGCCTACACCGCCGAGTGGCTGCAGCCGCCGATGATCGCGCTCAACCGCTGGCGGATGCCATTGCTGTTCATGATCTCCGGCATCGCGATCGGCCTGGCGCGTGCGGAACGTGCCCCGTGGCAGTTCGCCTGGCGGCGTTGTGGCCGGCTGCTGCCCCCGCTGCTGTTCGGCATGTTCGTGGTGGTGGCGGTGCAGGCGTACTGCCAGGGCGTCAGCAATGGCAAGGTCGTGCCCGGCTTCGGCAACTTCCTGCTGCGCTATTGGCAGGTCCGGCCGTGGCCGGCCGGCAGTTTCGATGGCTGGGAACACGGCATCACCTGGAACCATCTGTGGTACCTGGCCTATCTGCTGCCTTACACCGGGTTACTGATGGCCATGCTCGCGCTGGGCCGCAAGCTGCCGGCGAGTCTGCCGGCGTTGCCGGCGGCCATCGCGCTGCCTGCCCTGCTGCTGGCACCCATTCTGTGGGAGGCCGTTTGCGTGCTGTGGGTACTGCCGCGCCACCCACCGACCCACGCCCTGGTCGGCGACTGGTTCGTGCACGCCGAGTCGTTTCCGTTAGTCGTGCTGGGATATGCACTGGCCAACAACGCACGCTTCTGGACATGGGCCGTGCAGCTGCGTTGGCCAACCCTGATCGCCGCGCTGCTGGCGATCGCCACCGAGCTGAGCATCCGCCAGTTGGGCCGATCGCTCGATCCTGCGCAGTTGTCGGAGATGTCGGGGACAATTCGCTGGGACGTGGTCGAGCGGCTGGCGCGCGCAGCCTATACCTGGCTGGCACTACTGACCCTGTTCGGCTGGGCGAGGCAGGGCCTGAACCGCCCGTTCGCGTGGCTGCCGTACTGCACCCAGGCCGTCTTCCCCTGGTACATCCTGCATCAGAGCCTGATCATCCTGGCGCTGTACTGGTTGGCGCCGTTGCAGCTGGGGCCGTGGCTGGAACCGGTGCTGGTGTTGGCCGCCACCGTCGCCGGTTGCCTGCTGTTGCACGAATACCTGATCCGACGCGTGCGCTGGCTGCGCCCGCTGTTCGGGATGCCGATGCGCGAATCGCCGATCGGCACGCGCACCGCGGCCACGCTGACGCAGGGGTGATCGCTGAGAGCGACAGGCCGGCAGAGAAGACCGGCCAAACGATGCCGCCAGCGCATCGTCGCCGGGGCGCCTCGGGCACCGCGGCGCGCGTCATTGTCCATTGGCAACAACGCTGCCGATGCACCGCAGTGCCCGGACGCACCTGCACACCATGAATGGCAGTCGCCGCCTGCCGACGATTCGCCTGGACGCCCTGCAGTGCGCATCGCAAGATGCCGGCCCCGACCTGCGATGAAGAAACTACGATGCGTTACGAGCTGCTTGCCGCAGTCTTGCTGTGTAGCCCCGCAATCACACTTGCCGCGCCTGCGACCGGTGTCGATTTCAGTCACGACGACTGGACCATCGCCTGCGACAACACCCGCACCTGCCGCGCCGCCGGCTATCAGCCGGACGAAGGCGATCACCTGCCGGTATCGGTGCTGCTGACGCGCAAGGCCGGTGCCGGCCAGGCGGTGACGGCCGAGCTGATGCTGGGTCAGTACGACGAGATCAAGCTGCCGGCATCGCTGAAGCTGCAGATCGATCAGCGCGATCTGGGCAAGCTGGCGCTGGATGGCAAGAGCGGCACCGCCGTTCTGAGCAGCCCGCAGGTCACCGCACTGCTGGCGGCACTGACCCGCAGCAGCAAGATCGTGGCGATCGGCAACGATGGCCGCCGCTGGCAGCTGTCCGATCGCGGTGCGGCGGCGACACTGCTGAAGATGGACGAGTTCCAGGGCCGGCTGGGCACGCGCGGCGCACTGGTGCGCAAGGGCGATCGCGACGAGGCCAGCGTGCTGCCGGCATTGCCGGTGCCGCAGGTGCGCGAGGCCAAGCTGGCAGCAGCGCAGGCGGGCGACGCTCGTCTGGGCAGCTTGCCGGCGCTGTACCAGGCGCTGCGCGCCACGCTTCCGGCCGATGAAGAATGCAAGGGCCTGGATGCCGGCGATGCCGCCGAACCGCTGACCGTCACCCGCCTGAGCAACGACAAGCTACTGGTGTCGACCGATTGCTGGATGGGCGCCTACAACATCGGCACCGGCTTCTGGGTGGTCAACGCACGCGCGCCGTTCGCGCCGACCCTGGTCACCACGCACGCCAGCGATCTGGATGGCTCCACCATCCTGGAGTCCCAGAAGGGCCGCGGCCTGGGCGACTGCTACAGCCAGGCGGCATGGACCTGGGATGGCCGCCGCTTCGTGCAGACCTCCAAGTCCAGCTCCGGCCTATGCCGGCTGGTGGCTGCTGGTGGCGCGTGGGAATTGCCGACCTTGGTGACCGAGGTCAAGAAGTCGCCCTGATCCAGGCGAGGACGGCGCGAGTGCGTGCGAGCGCCGGTATGTGCTTGCACTGCCTTGCAAGATGCCTTGAACCGCGAACTGGACCAGCTTGCGGCCGTCAGGCACGGAACACAGAAAGCATGTAGCAGCGCGTATATGCCACCCGTGAGCGTGCCGTCCAGGGTAGAGCGGCTGATCTGCAGCCTGGCTGCAGGGCCCTTGCCCGCCCACCATCGCGGGACACGCTGCAAGTACGTCCCTGTAAGCTCTTACGCGGCATCCATGCCGCGTAAGGTCCCGCGACGGTGGGCGGGCAAGGGCCTGTCGAGATGGTCGGTGTGCATGGATGCAAGCGGAGCATGACGCGTGTTGCCTGGATCACGGCGCGTCCGATCAGCCTCCCGGTACACGCCGAACAACACAGGCTTTCAGGAAAGTTCCTGCAGCGTCGTCATGGCGGATCTGCAGAAAAAGATGACGAATTGGCGTGCCTTGATCAGGTCATGGAAACGACACGCCGAGGCAGCAGCGTGGCCGGGGATTGGCGGAGAGCGGCACTCAGGATGTGCCGCGGCGGCGAGTCAGACAGGATGTCTGACCGAGCCGAGGAGCCGATCCCCGGCCGCGCTGCCGCCCTCTCCCGAAGCCAGAGACTGGCAGCCATGCGCCTGAGACCCCTACAGCTCCCTCTGCGGACGGATTCACAGCGCGTCCCGCGAGCGGCAGGACACCGCGTGCCCTCGACCAACGCGGCTTGGATCATCCAGATGACGCCAGGTGCGGCCTACAAAAGCTAGAGAGAACGCTGAGCCCGCAGATCAGCCGGTGACTATCGCCGGCTCGCAATGTTCGACGATCAACTGCACCGCGGTGCCACCGCGATAGTCGTCGCTGACCAGACGGTATGCCAGGCGCACCAAGCGTGCCGGTTCGCTACCGTGCCAGCCGTTGAAGTGGATGGCATTGAGCGGCTCGGCGCGGCCGGCGCAACGCAGGGTCAGCTTGAGGTGGCGCTCCTTGAGCACCCGGTACTGCAGCACTTCGAACTGACCATCGAACAGCGGCTCCGGAAAGCCCTGCCCCCACGGACCGGCCACCCGCAAGGCTTCGGCGTGCACGTGATCGAGTTCGTGCGCGGCGAGCTCGCCATCGCTGTGCAACTCGGCATGCAGCAGCGACGCATCCACCATCGCGTGAACCTGCGCCTGAAAGGCCTGCTCGAAGGTCGCCAGCGCGGCGTGATCGATGCTCAAGCCCGCCGCCATCGCATGGCCGCCAAACTTCTGCAGCAAACCCGGATGACGCGCATCCACCGCCGCCAGCACGTCGCGGATATGCAGGCCGGGAATGGACCGCGCCGAACCGCGCAACTGGGTGCTGCCCGGCTCGGCCGGCGCCAGCGCGATCACCGGGCGATGCAACCGATCTTTCAATTTGGAGGCGACCAGGCCGATCACGCCGGGGTGCCATTGCGCATCGAACAGGCAGGCAGCGATCGGCAAGGCGCCCTCGGCGTCCAGCACCACCTTGGTGACCAACTGCTCGGCATCGTCGGTCATAAACTGCTGCACCGCGCGGCGCTCGGCGTTGATCTCTTCCAGGGTGACGGCGATCTCGCGTGCGCGGTTCCAGTCCTCGCTGAGCAGCAGCTCGATGCCAAGCGCCATGTCTTCCAGCCGGCCGGCCGCATTCAAGCGCGGCCCGAGCGCGAACCCGATATCGCTGGCGCTCAGACGCGCGACATCGCGGCCGCTGGCATCGATCAACGCGCGCAACCCGATGCAGCCGCGGCCTTCGCGCAGGCGGCGCAACCCGGCCGACACCAGCGCGCGATTGTTGGTGTCCAGCGGCACCAGATCGGCCACCGTGCCGACGGCGACCAGATCCAGCAACACCGACAGATCCGGTTCGGCGCGGCCGGCAAAGGCGCCACGCGCGCGCAGGGCACTGCGCAGCGCCAGCAACACGTAAAAGATCACGCCTACGCCGGCCAGCGATTTGCTCGGGAAGCTGTCGTTGGCCAGATTCGGATCGACGATCGCATCGGCCGGCGGCAACACTTCGCCAGGCAAGTGATGGTCGGTGACCAGCACCGTCCAGCCGCACGCCTTGGCCGCCGCCACGCCCGCGTGGCAGGCGATGCCGTGGTCGACGGTGACCAGCACATCCGGCTGCAGCACGGCCAATTCGTCCACCAATGCGGGCGACAGGCCATAGCCGTGCACCATGCGATTGGGCACCGCGTGGTGCACATCCAGCGCGCCAAGCATGCGCAAACCGCGCACGCCTACCGCGCAGGCGGTGGCGCCATCGCAGTCGAAGTCGCCCACCACCAGGATGCGCCGTTGCCGGGCGATCGCATCGGCCAACAGGTTGGCGGCCACGTCGCTGTTATGAAGCAACTCCGGCGAGAGCAACTGCCCCAACCGCGGCTGCGCGCCCTGCGCATCGCCGACACCGCGCGATGCGTAGATGCGACGCAGCAGCGGCAACATGGCATCGGGCCAGCTTCCGGCCTGCCCGGGTGGGCGCCGGACGATCCGGGGAGTGGAGGTCATTGCGCCAGTTGCTGCCGTGGCTTGCGCCAGAACCGCCAGCGTTGCGAGCGCGCCAGCGACAGCGTTTCGCCGTCCTGGAAATCCAGCACCAGCCGATCCAGCTCGCCACGCGCCATCGCCGCCAGCAGCGGTGCCACTGCGTCATCGCCGAACTGCTGCAGCGAACGCAGATGACGCAGGTCCACCAGCGCATCCACGCGTTGTTCGCCCTGCGCATCGGCACCGGCCGCCAAAGCCAGCGCACGCAGCAGCGACTCGCGGCTGCGCACCTGCCGATGCGGCGATGTCACTGCATGCGGCAGCACGCCGCCGCCCCAGAACCACAGCGAATTGATCGCCGGTTTGCCGCTGGCCACGCGGCCCTCGTTCCAGGGATGTTGATGCAGCAACACCTGCGCTTCGGTCAGCAAGGCACGCCAGCGTCGGCCCGCGTCGCCGGCCGGCAAATGCTCGAACAGGTCGTCGCCGATCGCCACATCTGGCGGCGCGAACTCCGGCAACTTGGCATCCGGCGACAGACGTAGATACCACCGCGATGGCGTCGGTGCATCGAGCAAAAATCCCGCATCGCCGAACATCGGCTTGAGGATCGGCAACAACACGGCCAGGTCCTCGGCCGTGGCGCCGAGCGCCTCGCCATAGCCCATCAAGCGCGCGCCCTGCATGTCCGGCACCACATAGGCCGGATCGGCACGCACCCAGGTCGCGCCCGCGGCATCGCCGGCATCCAGTTGCCGGGTCAATGCCGCCACCGGCCACTGCGCCGGCGTCAGCGTGAAATGCCGCTGCAACTGCGCCACTTCGCCGGCATCGGCGGCGTGCAGATCGGCGCGCGCCAGGGCGCTGGCCACCACCGTGTTGTCCAGCGTTCCGGGCAGACGGCGTTTTTCGGGCAGCAGCAGCGTTGCGGTCGTCATCGCTCAGGCGTCAGTGGGTCAATCCAGGTACGCGACGCTGACCACTTCGTATTCGCGCTGGCCGGCCGGCGCATCGATGGTGACCGAATCGCCTTCCAGCTTGCCGATCAACGCGCGTGCCAGCGGCGAGGAAATCGCGATCAGGCCCAGCTTGATGTCCGCTTCCAGATCGCCAACGATCTGGTAGCGCTTCTCTTCATCGGTCTCGGTGTCGGCCAGCGTCACCGTGGCGCCGAACACGATCTTGCTGCCGGCCGACAACTTGGTGATGTCGATGATCTCGGCATGCGACAGCTCGCCTTCCAGCTGCTTGATGCGGCCTTCGATGAAGCTCTGCTGCTCGCGCGCAGCGTGATACTCGGCGTTCTCCTTCAGATCGCCG
This sequence comes from Xanthomonas sp. 3793, assembly GCF_024806835.1. Taxonomy (GTDB): domain Bacteria; phylum Pseudomonadota; class Gammaproteobacteria; order Xanthomonadales; family Xanthomonadaceae; genus Xanthomonas; species Xanthomonas arboricola_F. The sequence goes on along the minus strand of NZ_JANTYU010000008.1, from coordinate 110,909 downwards.
TGCGCACGCGCTTCGGCGATCGCGGCGATCACCGCCGGGCGCTTGACTGACTTCAGCTGATCCAGTTCCTCGCGCAGACGTTGCGCGCCCTTGGATGTCATGGGTGCTCTCATGCTTGAAGCTCCTTGTGCAGTTCCTGCAGCGACCAGACGGGGCCGGTGCCGCGGAATTCCAGCGAATGCACCAGCGCCTTGGCGCCGGCGACAGTGGTCGAATAGGTCACGCGATGCTGCAGCGCTTCACGCCGGATCGAGAACGAGTCCGAGATGGCGGCGCGACCTTCGGTGGTGTTGACGATGTAGACGATCTCGCCGTTCTTGATCGAATCGACGATATGCGGGCGGCCTTCGGCCACCTTGTTGACGATCTCGCAGTTCAGCCCGTTCTGCTGCAGCCAGGCGCCGGTACCGCGCGTGGCGACCAGCGTATAGCCGCGTTCCACCAGCGCCTGCGCCACCGGCAGCACGCGCTGCTTGTCAGGGTCGCGCACCGACACGAAGGCCTTGCCCACCGGCGGTGCCTTGATGCCGCCGGCCTCCTGCGCGCGCGCAAACGCGGCGCTGAAGCTGCGGCCCACGCCCATCACCTCGCCGGTGGAACGCATCTCCGGCCCGAGGATCGGGTCCACGCCCTGGAACTTGGCGAACGGGAAGATCGCTTCCTTCACCGAGTAATAGCCCGGCACGATTTCCTTGGTGGCGCCCTGCTCGGCCAGCGTCTTGCCGGCCATGCAGCGGGCGGCGATCTTGGCCAGCGGGATGCCGATCGCCTTGGATACGAACGGCACGGTGCGCGAGGCGCGCGGGTTCACTTCCAGCAGGAACACCACATCGTCGCCGGCCTCGTTGACCTGCACCGCGAACTGGGTGTTCATCAGGCCGACCACGTTCAGGCCTTCGGCCAGCATCACCACCTGGCGACGCAGCTCGGCCTGGGTCTTGGGCGAGAGCGAATACGGCGGCAGCGAGCAGGACGAGTCACCCGAATGCACGCCGGCCTCTTCGATGTGTTCCATCAGCCCACCGATCAGCACATTGCCGTCCTTGTCGGCGATGATGTCCACGTCCACTTCCACCGCGTTGTCGAGGAAGCGGTCCAGCAGCACCGGCGAATCGTTGGAGACCTTGACCGCGTCGCGTACATAACGCGCCAGGTCGGATTCGCCGTAGACGATTTCCATCGCGCGGCCGCCGAGCACATAGCTCGGGCGCACCACCAGCGGATAGCCGATCTCGCGCGCCAGCACCAGGGCTTCCTCGGCATTGCGGGCAATGCGGTTCGGCGGCTGCTTCAGGCCCAGCTTGTCGACCAGCTGCTGGAAACGCTCGCGGTCTTCGGCCAGATCGATCGAATCGGGCGAGGTGCCGATCACCGGCACGCCGTTGGCTTCCAGCGCGCGCGCCAGCTTCAGCGGGGTCTGGCCGCCGTACTGCACGATCACGCCCTTGGGTTTTTCCAGCTCGACGATTTCCAGCACGTCTTCCAGCGTCAGCGGCTCGAAGTACAGGCGGTCGGAAGTGTCGTAGTCGGTGGACACGGTCTCCGGGTTGCAGTTGACCATGATGGTTTCAAAGCCGTCATCGCGCAGCGCCAGCGCCGCATGCACGCAGCAGTAATCGAACTCGATGCCCTGGCCGATGCGGTTGGGGCCACCGCCGAGGATCATGATCTTGTCGCGATCGGTCGGCAGTGCCTCGCACTCGTCCTCGTAGGTCGAATACAGGTACGCGGTGCTGGTGGCGAATTCGGCCGCGCACGAATCCACGCGCTTGTAGACCGGGCGAACTTTCAGCGCGCGCCGTAGCGTGCGCACCGATTCCTCGTTGGTGCCGGTCAGCTCGGCCAGGCGCGCATCGGAGAAACCGGCGCGCTTGAGCGTGCGCAGACGCGCCGCATCCAGTGCCTGCATGCCGTCGTCGGCCAGCTGCTGTTCGTGGCTGATCAGTTCTTCGATCTGATCCAGGAACCAGGGGTCGATGAACGACAGCGCGTAGACATCGGCCACGCTCATGCCGGCGCGGAACGCATCGGCGACATAGAACAGACGCTCCGGGCCCGGCGCCTTGAGCTCGCGCTTGAGCGCGGCGATATCGTCTTCGCTGCCCAGGTCCAGGCCGGTCGGGTCCAGCCCGATCTTGCCGGTTTCCAGGCCACGCAGCGCCTTCTGCAGCGATTCCTGGAAGGTGCGGCCCATCGCCATCACCTCGCCCACCGACTTCATCTGGGTGGTCAGGCGCGCGTCGGCCTGCGGGAATTTTTCGAACGCAAAGCGCGGGATCTTGGTGACCACGTAGTCGATCGAGGGCTCGAACGAGGCCGGGGTCAGGCCACCGGTGATCTCGTTGCGCAATTCGTCCAGCGTGTAGCCCACCGCCAGCTTGGCGGCGACCTTGGCGATCGGGAAACCGGTGGCCTTGGACGCCAGCGCCGAGGACCGCGACACGCGCGGGTTCATCTCGATCACCACCACACGGCCAGTGGTCGGGCTGATGCCGAACTGCACGTTGGAGCCGCCGGTATCCACGCCGATCTTGCGCAGCACCGCGATCGAGGCATCGCGCAGGCGCTGATATTCCTTGTCGGTGAGCGTCTGCGCCGGCGCCACGGTGATCGAGTCGCCGGTATGCACGCCCATAGGGTCGAGGTTTTCGATCGCGCAGACGATGATGCAGTTGTCCGCGGTGTCGCGGACCACTTCCATCTCGAATTCCTTCCAGCCCAGCACCGATTCTTCCACCAGCACTTCGGTGGTCGGCGACAGTTCCAGGCCACGGCCGACGATCTCGATCAGCTCTTCGCGGTTGTAGGCGATGCCGCCGCCGCTGCCGCCCAGCGTGAAGCTGGGGCGGATGATGGTCGGATAGCCGACGCGGGTCTGGATATCCAGCGCCTCTTCCAGCGTGTGCGCCACTTCGGCGCGGGGGCAATCCAGGCCGATCTCGCCCATCGCCACGCGGAACAGCTCGCGGTCTTCGGCCATGCGGATGGCTTCGCGCTTGGCGCCGATCAGTTCGACGTTGTACTTCTCCAGCACGCCGTGGTCGGCCAGGTCCAGCGCGCAGTTCAGCGCGGTCTGCCCGCCCATGGTCGGCAGCAGGGCGTCGGGCTTTTCCTTGGCGATGATCTTTTCGACCGTCTGCCAGTTGATCGGCTCGATGTACACCGCATCGGCCATGTCCGGGTCGGTCATGATCGTGGCCGGATTGCTGTTGACCAGCACCACGCGGTAGCCCTCGTCGCGCAGCGCCTTGCACGCCTGCGCGCCGGAGTAATCGAACTCGCAGGCCTGGCCGATGACGATCGGGCCGGCGCCGATGATCAGGATGGTTTTTAGGTCGGTGCGCTTTGGCATGGGGGTCCTCAGTAAAGTCGGTCCTGCCACGCCGCGGGGGCGCGCCAGGTAATCTGGTCGGGCGATCGGGCATCGATCGCGCCATGGTCGACCGCGGCGCGAACCTCTCGCTGCATCGCGGCCCAGCTCGGAGCGGCCGCGCCGATGCGCGCGCCGATCATGTTGTTGTGGGCATCCATGGCCCGGCTGGCGTTACCCTGCCCGCCGCGTTCCATCACCGCGGTCACCAGATCCACGCAGCGCGGGGACAAGGTATAGGCGACGATGGCGCTGGCAAGGCTGTGCCGATACGCATCGGCGGGGCCGTTGCGTCCACCTTCCAGGCCGGCGCCGAGCCATTGCGAATACACCGCAATCAGCACGAATGCCGGATAGGCCGCCAACACCAGCGCCGCCAACACGTACACACGCCAGCGGCGCAGTCGCGACGGCAGGGCCAGCGAGGCCATCATCAGGCTTTGGCCGCCATCAACGCGGTAAACCGATCGAACAACGGCCCCACGTCGCGCGGGCCCGGCGAGGCTTCCGGGTGGCCCTGGAACGAAAACGCCGGCGCGTCGGTGAGAGCGATGCCCTGGTTGGTGCCATCGAACAGCGAACGATGCGTCACCCGCACATTGGCCGGCAGCGAGGTTTCATCCACCGCAAAGCCATGGTTCTGCGAGGTGATCATCACCCGCCCGCCATCCAGATCCTGCACAGGATGATTGGCGCCGTGATGGCCGGTGGTCATCTTCACCGTCTTGGCGCCAGCGGCCAGTGCCAGCAACTGATGCCCCAGGCAGATGCCGAAGGTGGGCACCTTCCTGGCGATCAATTCCTGGATCGCGGCGATCGCGTAATCGCAAGGCTCCGGGTCGCCCGGGCCATTGGACAGGAACACGCCGTCCGGATTCATCGCCAGCACCTCGGCCACCGGCGTGCGGGCCGGCACCACGGTGACGTCGCAACCACGGTCGGCCAGCATGCGCAGGATGTTGAGCTTGATGCCGTAGTCATAGGCCACGACTTTGTGTTTCAGCTCGGTGCGCACGAAAGTGTCCGAATTCAGATCCAGCGAGCCTTCCTGCCAGCTGTAGCTGGTCTCGGTGGAAACCACCTTGGCCAGGTCCATGCCCTTCAGGCCGGGGAAGCTGCGCGCCGCTTCCAGCGCCTTGTCGACATCGATCTCGCCGGCCATCAGCGCGCCGTTCTGGGCGCCCTTCTGCCGCAGCAGGCGGGTCAGCTTGCGCGTGTCGATGCCGGAAATGGCCACCACACCGCGGGCCTGCAGCCACTCCGGCAGTGCGACTTCGCTGCGCCAGCTGCTGGGGCGACGCGGCACATCGCGCACGATCAGGCCGGCGGCCCAGATCTTGCGGGCCTCGTCATCCTGGTCGGTAAAGCCGGTGTTGCCGATATGCGGATAGGTCAGCGTGACCATCTGGCGGGCGTAGGAGGGATCGGTCAGGACTTCCTGGTAACCGGTCATGGCGGTGTTGAACACCACTTCGCCGACGGAAAGCCCGTTGGCGCCTACGGATTCGCCCTCGAACACGGTGCCGTCTTCGAGGACAAGGATTGCGGGTTGGGTCACGTGGGGTCTCGCTCTGGCTGCCTGGGACTCCGATGCGCTTCCGGCCAAATTCCGGTTGCAGCAAAGCGCGGACGCGGTGCTGAGGACCGGTCCGACGCTGGTTCGGGCAAGCGAGAATTGTAAAGGCAAGTGCCTCTGCTTGCCAGCCTGCAACGCACCTCCTGCGGCAGGAGCGCTGCAACGGCGGCATGAATAGGCTGCGCAACCGCGCAATTGTTCATGCGCGGTTGCGCGCGGGCTATAGCACCAGGTCGCGCACCCGGTAGCTGCCGGCCGGCCGGCCGATCAGGCGTTTGGCCGCGTGCAGCGCACCGCGCGCGAAGATGTCGCGGTTGGTGGCGCGATGCACCAGCTCGACACGCTCGCCCAGCCCGGTGAACTGCACGGTGTGCTCGCCGACGATGTCGCCGGCACGCAGGCTGGCAAAGCGCGGCTGCGCACCGCTGCCGGTGGCTGCCTCGCCCAACGTCAGTGCGGTCCCGGATGGCGCGTCCTGCTTGTGCACGTGATGCGCTTCGATGATGTCGCAATCCCACCCGGGCAAGGTGCCGGCAGCGCGCTCGACCAATTCGGTCAACACCGCCACACCCAGGCTGAAGTTGGAGGCCCACACCAACGGAATCTGTCGCGCGGCATCGAGCAGCGCGGCGCGCTGCGTCTCGTCCAGCCCGGTGGTCCCGGACACCAAGGGCTTACCGCGTTGCGCGCACAACGCCAGGATCGGTGCAAAGCCCTGCGGCAGGCTGAAGTCAATCGCCACATCGAAGGCAGGCGCACCGCCCAGCTCGCTGGCGGCAAAGAACGGCACGCCGTCCACCACGCGCTGCGACGGCGAGCGCCCCACCACTGCGCCGACGACCTGCAATGCGTCGTCTTCGGCCGCCAGGCGCAGCAATGCCTTGCCCATCCGCCCGGAGGCGCCGTGGATCAGAACTTTTACAGGAGACGTTGTCATACCCGCAGGCTAGCGAGGCGGTGGGGGTTGCACAAGGTGCGGGGATTGGGGAGTTGGGATTGGGGAGTCGTCACGGCGGCGCGCGGGTCTGAGCGTTTGCTGAGGTTGACGTGGTTTGGTGGAGATGGTGTGGCTTGTCGCCTGCAGTAGCGCTACCGCTGGTCGAGCGCATCTGTGGATGCCGCGCATGCGCGGCGCTTGGGCCGCTGACGCTGTGAGCGAGATTGTTGTGCGCGGTGACTACGGCCGGTGCATCAATGACCGCAGCGCGCGCCCCCTGCCTGGAACGGCTAACACGACGCAGCGAGCAAGCGTCGGATGGGCGTGGACGGCGCGCCCGGAACCCGAGGGTACGCGCGGTACATGACGCACCGAGCAGCGGCCGCGCCCGCCTGGCGGTGGTGAGCACGGTCGTTTTGTTCGCTGCCCTTAGTCGTCGTGACCGGTCAGGCGTCTGCTCCAGCTTTCCACTTCGCTGCGTTGCAGACGGCGTTCGAACAGGGCCTGCCACGACGGCACCAGCGGAAGACGCAGCAACTCTGTGATGGCCGCAACGTCGACCTCGCGTGCATACAGCACCTGCTGCAACCGCGACAGGCTCCACTGCGGATGCGGTCGCTCCTGCAATGCCAGCGTGTCGCCAGACGCCACCGCGCCGGGCTGCAGCACGCGGTAGTACCACCCGGTGCGGCCGGTTTCCTGCACGCGGCGCGCCATGTCGCGCACACCGAAGCGATCGGACAACTTCCAGCACGGCTGGCGCAGCTGCGAGACCTCCACGACGGCGGTGCCCAGGGTAAAGCGGTCGCCAAGGCAGACCGTGGCCTCGGTCAGGCCGGTGCTGCTCAGGTTCTCGCCGAACGCGCCGGCCGCTTCCAGCAGCGCATGCGCGCCAATCTCGTTACGCCAGGCCGCGTAGTGGTCGCGCGGATAGTGATGGATCGCCTTGTCCGGCCCGCCATGCACGCGCCGGTCGCCTTGCTCGTCGCCCACCAGCCCTTCGACACCGATCGCGACCGAACCATCGACGGCACGCTTGTCGATCGCGCTGCGGCTACCGGGGCGGGTGAAGTCGCGCGCGACGCCGGTGGCGACGTGATCGATGCGCGTGGCAACCGGCGCTTGCGGCACCGCGGCCGGCGATGTCATGCGCCCTGCCCTGGCAGTTCGGCCAGCGCTTCGCGCAGCACGTCCCCAAGCACCTGGATGCCGGCATCGATTTTCTCGCCCGGCACGGTGACGAACGACAGCCGCAGCGTATTGGCTTGCGGCAAGGTCGCAAAGAACGGCGCCCCCGGCACGAACGCGACATTGCGTGCGATCGCGCGCGCCAGCAATGCAGTGCCATCCAGCCCGGGCGGCAGTGTCACCCACAGGAACATGCCGCCTTCCGGACGATTCCACTGCACCTGCGCCGGGAAGTGCCGATCCAGCGCTTCCAGCATGAGACTGCACTGCCGCGCATACAGCGCTCGGATCTGCGGGATATGCGTGTCGAGAAAGTCGTCCTGCAGCGTCTGATACACCACGCGCTGGGTGAACGACGGCGTATGCAGATCTGCCGCCTGCTTGGCCTGGATCAACTTGCCAAGCACGGCCTCGGGCGCGACGACGTAGCCCAACCGCAGCCCGGGCGCCAACACCTTGGAGAACGACCCCATGTAGATGACCCCGTCGGGGTTCATCGACAGCAGGCTCGGCAAGGGTTCGCCGCTGTAGTACAGCTCGCCGTACGGGTCGTCTTCGACGATCGGCACGCCGGCCTCGGCCGCGCGTGCGACCAGCGCCTGACGTCGCGCCAATGGCAGACGCCGCCCGGTGGGATTCTGAAAATTGGGCAGGCAATACAGAAAGCGCGCATCGGCCAGCAGCGCCGGATCCAGTGCATCCACCACCACGCCATCATCGTCGGACGGCATGCCGACAAACGCGGGCTGGAACAGCGAGAACGCCTGCAACGCACCGAGGTAACTCGGCGTCTCCACCAGCACCTTGCTGGCTTCGTCGATAAACACCTTGCCGAGCAGGTCCAGTCCCTGCTGCGAGCCGGTGGTGATCAGCACCTGGCTGGGCCGGATGCCGGCGCCGTCACGGCTCAGCCGCGCAGCCACCCATTCGCGCAGCGGCGCATAGCCTTCGGTCGGGCCGTATTGCAACGCCGCTTGCGGCGCCTCGCGCAACACCTGGTCGCTGGCCGCGCGCATGCGCTCGACCGGAAAGGTCGCCGGCGATGGCAGGCCGCCGGCGAAGGAAATCACCTCCGGCCGCTCGGTCACCTTGAGGATTTCGCGAATCGCCGAACTGGTCAGCGCCTGCGCACGTCGGGAGATCTGGAAGGAGGTCGTCATGCTGCAAGCATACCCAACGCCCGCGACCCCGGCGCTGTGCACCGCAGCGCGCGCGCGTCGATGCAGGGCAGCCAGCAACGCCTGGCGAGCAGTCGTCAGGCAGATGCGGACGGCTCACAACCGGAGCATGCAAGTGGCCAACGCCGTGCCCGCCCGGCGGTGCGCACAGTCGCGTTGCTGGACGCTGCTGGCGGCGGCGCAGAAAGCCCCGCCGCCTTGCGGCTACCGATACGCCGGACCAACCCAGGCGGTGCCTTCGCTCCGCGTGATCAAGGTCTTCCAGCGCTTGCGCACGATCTTGTCGCGCGAACGGAAGGTCATGCGCAAACCGGGCAAGCCGAGCGTGGCCCGTGTTTCGACCATCGCTGACTGCTCATCAGGGGCGATCTCGATCTTGGTAATCGAGTGCTTGTAGTCGATCAGCTCTTCCGGCTCGGCCACATGGCGCATCTGCTGCAGCACCTGTGTCCACTCGCCGTTGGACTTGCAGTATTTGGCGCGATCGGCAGTCTCGCGCTTCTGCTGGGAATCCATGCGGTACAACACCACCATTTCGAAGTCCGGCGCGGTCATGGCGCAGAGCGCCTCCCCATCCTGACTGACCATCGCCTTGTCGTGCGCCGCGTAGAAGTCGCGCACTTGCTTCTCGTCGAGCGAGTTGCCGCCATAGCTGTACAAACCTGCAATCGCGGCCAAGACCGCCAGCAACACCAGCAAACGCATGCACTTACCCCCCTGTCACGCCGCTTCCTGCGGCCGTGCAAGTGTAGCCGAGGCGAAGGGTCTCAGTGCTTGCGCGTTGGCGCGGGGCCGCAACTGTCGCACCCACCGCAGGCCGCATTGCCCTGCGCCGCCGGCGGCGCCACGCGCCGGCCCAGCGTGCGCATCCAGGCCGGCCGCCCGTCGCGCAGCAACGCGAGCGCAAGCGCGCCACGCATCGTTCGCAAGACGCCCGGAAATTGCTTCTTCATCACCACCCACAGGCTGACCAGCACCGCGATGGCGATCACCACGTATTGCAGGGTGAGCGAAAGATCCATGTCAGCCGGCGCCAGACAACACGGCCAACTGGTAGGTCACCAGCGAGGCCAGGTAGGCCAGTGCGAACAGATAGACCGCGCTGATGGTCATCTGCTTCCACGAGTTGGTCTCGCGCTTGATCGTGGCCAGGGTGGAGATGCACATCGGCGCGTAGATGTACCAGACCAGCAGCGACAACGCGGTGGCCAGCGACCAGCCATCGCTGATCAGCGGCGACAAGGCCTGCGCCGCTGCATCGTCATCGGCAGCCGACAGCGCGTAGACGGTCGCCAATGACGCCACTGCCACTTCGCGCGCGGCCAGGCCGGGAATCAACGCGATGCAGATCTGCCAGTTGAAGCCCAGCGGCGCGAAGAACACCGCCATCGCGTGGCCGATGCGGCCGGCAAAGCTGTAGTCGATCGGCGGCAAGGTCGCATCGGCCGGCGCGGCCGGGAACGACAACAGGAACCACAGCAGAATGGTCAACGCCAGGATGATGCCGCCAACGCGCTTGAGGAAGATCCAGGCGCGCTCCCACAACCCCAGCGCCAGATCGCGCGGGTGCGGCACGCGGTAGGACGGCAGCTCCAGCATCAACGGATGTTCGCTCTTGTCGCGACGCCACTTCTTCATCGTCCACGACACCAGCAGCGCACTGACGATGGCCGCAGCATACAGCGCGAACAGGATCAGCCCTTGCTGGTTGAAGATGCCCCACACGGTTTTTTGTGGAATGAAGGCGCCGATCAGCAGCGCATACACAGGCAAGCGCGCCGAGCACGTCATCAGTGGTGCAACCATGATGGTGGCGAGCCGGTCGCGCGGGTCCTGGATGCTGCGCGTGGACATGATGCCTGGCACCGCGCACGCAAAGCTCGACAGCAACGGAATGAACGAGCGCCCGGACAGGCCAGCCGCCGCCATCATGCGATCGAGCAAAAACGCCGCGCGCGGCAGATAACCGGATTCTTCCAGCGCCAGGATGAAGGCGAACAGGATCAGGATCTGCGGCAGGAAGACGATCACCCCGCCCAGGCCAGTGATGATGCCGTCCTTGAGCAGGCTGTTGAGCGGGCCCTCCGGCAGCGTGGTGCCCACCCACTCGCCCAGCATCGCGGTGCCGGCATCGATCAGGTCCATCACCGGGGTGGCCCACGCATACACCGCCTGGAAGATCAGGAACATCACCACTGCCAGCGTCACCAGCCCCAAGATCGGGTGCAGCAGCCAGCGGTCCAGCGCATCGTCCACGCGCGAGGTCCGCGTCGGCATGGTCACCGCCGCACTCAGGATCTGCCGCACCTGCGCATGGTAGTTGCCATCGGCAGGCGGCGTGGCGCTCGGTGCCGCCAGGCTCGCGGCCTGCGCGTCGATGCGCTCGACCAGCGCCTTGGCGCCGCCGCGTCGCACCGCCACGGTCTCCACCACCGGCACGCCGAGCGCCTGCTCCAAGGCCGGCAGATCGATGACGATACCCCGTCGCTGCGCCGCGTCGACCATGTTCAGCGCCACGATCATCGGCCGCCCCAGCTCGCGCAGCTCCAGCGCGAAGCGCAGGTGCAGGCGCAGGTTGGTCGCATCCATCACGCACACCAGCACGTCCGGCGCAGGCTCACCGGGATAGAAGCCGCGGCACAGGTCGCGGGTGATCGCCTCGTCCAGGCTGGCTGGCTGCAGGCTGTAGGCGCCGGGCAGATCGAGCACCGCAAAGTCGCGGCCGGACGGCGCACGAAAATGCCCCTCCTTCCGTTCGACAGTGACGCCGGTGTAGTTGGCCACCTTCTGGCGGCTGCCGGTCAGCTGGTTGAACAACGCGGTCTTGCCGCTGTTGGGGTTGCCCACCAGCGCCAGACGCAACGGCACGGCGGCCGCCGTCATGCCGATGCTCCGTCTTGCCGCACCTGCACGCGCGCGGCCTCGCTACGACGCAACGCAAAACGCGTGTAGCCAACCTGCACCAGCAACGGTTCGCGGCCGACCGGCCCGGTCGCCAGCACCGTGACCTCCTCGCCTGCGACAAACCCCAGCTCACGCAGACGCCGGGCGATCGTGTCGTTGGGAAGACGATCCTCCACGGAGTCCACGATGGCGGCGCAACGCAAGGGCATGTCGGACAGCGTCACAAAGACGGCCTGCTTGTTAGGAATGGTTCTCAATTCTAGCATCGACGCACCGCGTCATGGCGCCAGCGACCCGTGCCGCTATCATGGTTCGCATCCCATTCATGGACGTTGACGCAATGCAGGACACCGGCTTGATCGTGGAGGACCTGGGAGCGGTCCGCACGTTGCGACTGAACCGCCAGGCGGTGCACAACGCCTTCGATGCGACCTTGATCAGCGCGCTCACCGACGCCTTGCGGCAGGCTGGCCAGGCAGCGCAGATCCGGGTGGTGGTGATCACCGGTGCGGGCGCGGCGTTCTCTGCGGGCGCAGACCTGAACTGGATGCGCGGCATGGCCGGCGCCAGCGAAGCCGACAACGCGGCCGATGCGTTCGCCCTGGCGCGCCTGATGCGCACGCTGGACGAACTGCCCAAGCCGACCATCGCGCGCGTCAACGGCGCGGCGTTCGGCGGCGGCGTGGGCCTGGTGGCGTGCTGCGATATCGCCATCGGCTGCACCGAGGCGCGCTTCGGGCTGACCGAGAGCAAGCTCGGCTTGTTGCCGGCGGTGATTTCGCCGTACGTGATCGCAGCGATCGGCGCACGCCAGGCACGCCGCTGGTTCGCCACCGGCGAGATCTTCGACGCCGGTACTGCGCAGTTATTGGGGCTGCTGCATCAACTGGTGGCAGCCGATCAACTGGATATCGCGGTGGAGCGGCAGGTGCGCCTGCTGCTGGCCGCCGCGCCGCTGGCCGCCAGCACTGCCAAGTCGTTGGTCCGCTCGGTGCTGCCGGCCGCCGACCGCGATGCCATCGATGCCGCCAACGCCGCATGGATCGCCCGCTTGCGCGTCTCGCCCGAAGGCCAGGAGGGCCTGGGCGCATTCCTGGACAAACGCTCCCCGGCCTGGGTGCCGGAGAACGTGGCATGAGCACCCGGGCGGTTGCCCGCACCGCTGCAGGCAGCGGGGCCCGGACATGAGCGACTTCGTGCGCATTGTCGAGGTCGGCCCGCGCGACGGGCTGCAGAACGAGGCGCAACCGATCGCCACCGCCGACAAGATTGCGTTGATCGATCGGCTGTCGGCCACCGGCCTGCGCACCATCGAGGCGACCAGCTTCGTCAGCCCGCGCTGGGTGCCGCAGCTGGCCGACGCGACCGAGGTCTTTGCCGGCATCACACAGGCACCTGGCATCGCCTATCCGGTGCTGGTGCCGAACCTGCAGGGCTACACCCGCGCGCAGGCGGCCGGCGCGCAGGAGGTGGCGGTCTTCACTGCGGCGTCGGAGGCCTTCAACCGCACCAATACCAATGCCGGTATCGACGAATCGCTCGAGCGCTTCCGGCCGATCCTTGCGCAGGCCGCCCTCGACGGTGTGCGCGTGCGCGGCTACGTCTCCACGGTGCTGGGTTGCCCGTATCAAGGCCAGGTGCCGGTGGCGGACGTGGTGGATGTCGCGCAGCGGCTGTACGCGCTGGGCTGCTACGAAATTTCGCTGGGCGACACCATCGGCGTCGGCACCCCGCGCAAGGCGCGCCAGATGCTGGCCGCAGTGGCAGAGGCGGTGCCGATGCACGCACTGGCCGTGCATTTCCATGACACCTACGGGCAGGCGCTGGCCAATATCGCGGCCTGCCTGGAACAGGGCGTGCGCGTGGTCGATGCGGCGGTGTCAGGCGCCGGTGGTTGCCCGTATGCCAAGGGCGCCAGCGGCAATGTGGCCAGCGAAGATGTGGTGTATCTGCTGCACGGCTTGGGCATGTCGAGCGGGATCGACCTGCCCGCCCTCGCCCACACCGGCCGCTGGCTGGCGCACCTGCTGGGCCGCGAGACCGGCAGCAAGGTCGGCAGGGCGCTGGCTGCAGCCGGCTGACACAGCGCCGCTGCCGTTGCAGCGCAAGCATCCACCGCCACGATCGCGCAAAGGCTTCGGCTAGAATTGCCGGCCGTCTCGGTCACCGCCCCGTGCCGGCTTCCGTCGGTCGTCGTGTCTTTTATCAGGGAACCACCGCATGCAGTCATCCTCTGTTCTTGCCGTCATCACCGGCGGCGTGTCCGGCCTGGGCCTGGCGGTGGCGCAACGCATCGTGGCCGATGGCGGCAAGGTCGCGTTGTTCGACGTCAATGCCGACAAGGCCGATGCGGCGCTGGCCTTGCTGGGTGCCGGCAATGCGCACTACCTGCCCACCGATGTCACCGACGAAGAACAGGTGGCCGCCAATGTCGCGCAGGCCGCGCAGGCGCTGGGCGGACTGAATCTTGTGGTGAACTGCGCCGGCATCCTCGGCGCAGGCCGTGTGCTCGGCAAGGAGGCGCCCATGCCGCTGGCGACCTTCCGCACCACCGTGCTGGTCAACCTGGTCGGCAGCTTCAATGTCGCCAAGGCCGCGGCCGATGTGATGCAGCACAACCCCGCCGGCAACGATGGCGAGCGCGGGGTGATCATCAATACCGCGTCGGTGGCCGCCTTCGAGGGCCAGATCGGCCAGGCCGCCTATGCCGCCAGCAAGGGCGGCGTGGTCGGCATGACGCTGCCGATGGCGCGCGAGCTGGCGCGCTTCGGCATCCGCGTGATGACGATCGCACCCGGCGTGTTCTGGACCCCGATGGTGGACGGCATGCCCGAGGCCGTGCAGCAATCGCTGTCGGCCTCGATTCCGTTCCCCTCGCGCCTGGGCCAACCCGACGAATATGCCGACACCGTCGCCTTCATCCTGCGCAATCGCTATCTCAATGGCGAAGTGATTCGCCTGGACGGCGGCGTGCGGCTGGCACCCAAGTAGCCGGGATTGGTGAGTCGGGATTGGGGATTTGCAACGGCAACCGCCGATTGCAACCCAACCGCACTTGCCAATCCCAAATCCCCAATCCCCAATCTCCGACTTACACCCATGAAAGCCAACGACATCAAGAAAGGCAACGTCGTCGAATACAACGGCGGCATCTACCAGATCCGCGACATCGAGCGCAGCTCGCCGCAGGGCCGCGGCGGCAATGTGCGCTTCCGGTTCATCATGTACAGCGTGCCGGGCGGGGTGAAGACCGATGCCAGCTTCGATGCCGACGACAACCTGCCGGAAGTGGAATTGCTGCGTCGCCTGTCCACGTTTTCGTACAAGGATGGCGAGGCATTCGTGTTCATGGACGACGAAGACTTCACGCCTTACACCCTGGACGCCGATGTGATCGGCACCGATGCCGGCTACATCACCGACGGGCTGACCGGCATCTATGTGCAGGTGATCGACGACCAGCCGGTGGCGGTGCAGCTGCCGCAGACGGTGACGCTGGAAGTGGTCGAGACGCCGCCGGAACTCAAGGGCGGCACCGCCACCAAGCGCCCCAAACCGGCCAAGCTCAACACCGGCATGGAAATCATGGTGCCCGAGTACATCACCAACGGTGAGCGCGTGCTGGTCAACACCACCACCGGCGAGTTTGCCGGCCGCGCCGACTGATGCGTCGCCTGGCCGTTGCCCTGACCCTGGGGCTGCTGGCTGCCTGCACCGCGGAACCGGCGCCTGCGCCGGCCTCCGCAGCGGCCCCCTGCACCGACCCCAAGGTGGAAGACGAATGGCTGCAACATCCGGCAGGCCTGTGCGGCATGCCGGAGGATGTGCGCAAGCTGGTAGAGGACTACGACACCTGCGAACACTTCGCCGGCGAAGAACCCTACGACGCCGACCGCCGCCACGAAATCGAGGTGGCGGTGGCGCAATTCTGCACACCCGCACCGGCGCGCCTGGCCAAGCTGATGCAGCGCTACCGCAACGATGCGCATGTGAGCCAATGGTTGCGGCAGTATGCCGCCCAGGCGGATTTGCAGCCAGCGACCTGAGCAGTGCATTCACCGGTCTG
This sequence comes from Xanthomonas sp. 3793, assembly GCF_024806835.1. GTDB lineage: Bacteria > Pseudomonadota > Gammaproteobacteria > Xanthomonadales > Xanthomonadaceae > Xanthomonas > Xanthomonas arboricola_F. Next base: position 95,690 of record NZ_JANTYU010000008.1, on the reverse strand, counting down.
ACGGCTTGTTGCAGCTGCGACTGCAGCAAGCCGCTCACTCACGATGGAAACGGAAAGTGCCGAGTGCCGGGTATCCCGGCCACTCCTTCGCAGTGCAATGCTGCAGACGCGCCATTGGTCGGCGTCGACTCACCAGCAATCGTCTCAACGGCATTCAAGTCGCGGGCCTGTCCGTCTGCCGGCTGCACTGGCGATGTCTGCAACCTGGCCATCAACCGACGCGCCACCTCAGCGTTCAGTTGCCACCCGCTGCTCCGGCACTGACGCAACTGCCTGCACCGGCTGCGCAAGCATCCGCAAGCGTGCCCGCAGCGTCTCGACGTTCGCCTCGGCCTGCTCCAGATCGGCACGCAACCCGGCCGACAGCTGCTGGCGACCCAGGGCCTGCAATTGCCTCCACCCTTCGGCCAGGCCGCCGCTCGCCTGCGCAACCTGCACACTGACGCGCTGCTGCTCGTCGGCCTGCGGTAGTCCGTAGCCGGGGCCGTCGAGCAGCGCAGCCGGGTGACTGAGTTGCGCCTGCCGGGCGAACAGGCTCTGCAGCTGATCCTGCACGGCTGCACGCTCGGCAATGCCGGGCCGCAACAGGCGCTTGAGTGCATCGCGCGCGACCAGTTCCTGTCGCCGTAATGCGGCTTGCTCCAGCAGCAGTGCGGCTGCGGTTTCGCGCAGGCCGCCGCGGTCCAACCACTGCGCGCGTGCGCCAGGTGCGGCATCCAGCCATTGCGCCACGCTGGTTTGCGGCACCGGGATGCCACGCCGAAGCACGTCGAACATGGCCTGATAATGCGCCGCCGCCGATTCGAAGTAATAGCCCTGACGTGTTGCCTGCGCGCGGTCGTCCAGCACGTGCAGATCGGCAAGGCCCGCGCGTTCCAGGCGCTGGCGCACGCCGCGCGGGGTGATCGATGACAGGCCGGCGGCAGCCAGGCGTGACACGCCGTCATGCAGCAACTTGTAGGTTTCCACCGCGCAATTGTTGCTGATGAAGTAATAGCGCCCGTCGTAGCTCCAGTGCACCTGCGCGGCGCGCGTCAGCAGCGCGGCGATCTCATCCGGGCTCAGCGCCAGCGGCACCGACGACAGGGCACGCAGCTCCACCTTGGTGTACTCGTCGATGACCTGGTTCAGCGGCAGCACGAATAATCGCGACGGGTACGACCCGGTCAGCCCGCGCCAGCTGGAAATCTGCACATCGCCGACGAATGCACGAAACGACAGCACGCGGTGATACTGCAGATCCAGCCGGCATGCTGGCCCTGGCACGCGACCGGGCGCGCAGATCACCAGGCGCAACATGCTGTGGCCCCAGCGGCTCATCGGCTGCTCGTTGCCTTCGGCAAGCAGGTAGTCCACCGCATAGACCCGCGCCGGATCCAACGTCAGCAACGACATCGCACCGGCATCGTTGTCGGCCTGCAGATACGGCAAGGTCGGCGCGCACGCGGCGACAGCCTGCGGTGGCCCTAGCCGCTCGGAAAACCACGCCGCAAGCGCCGGACGGCGGCAGGCGTAGTCCGCATCCAGCACGTAATGTTCAAGATTGACCGCGAAAAATTCGGCCGGGCTATGCCGCTCGTAGGCATCCGGGCTGCGGTCGCTGAAGCGGTTTGCGCCGCGTCCGACCCGCCACGGACGCACCTGCCAGCCGGCAAGATCGCGCAGGCGTGGGTCGCGCGACAACGCGCTGCCCGCTCCACGGTCGCGCACATGCGCCAATTCGTGCACCAACGCCGCCATCGCCGCGCGTGTGGCCGGCGCGCCGATATCAGTGCGTGCGCTGGCAGGCTGCATGCTCCAGGCGTGCAACAGCGCATGATCGAGCAGGATGCGATTGCCGATGGCGCGGCCATGCACCTGCGCCGGCAGGTCGCGGCGCCACTGCAATTGAATGGCTGCCGCATCGCGCTGTCCCCACCCTGTCGGCAACCGGTGTTGAACCTGCTGCACCAGCGCCTGGCTGGCTGCGCGTTCTGACGGGGTCAGCTCCGATGCGACAACCGACACCTGCAGCGTGGGCGAACGCTGCGATTGGGCGTGCGTCGCCGGTGCGATCGCTGCGGCCAGCCACAGCCCTACGCACCGGCGGCGACGAGTCACTGCGCCAGGATGGACTGAGCCAGTTCCAGGTCGCTGGACGCGCGCGCCGCATCGCTGCGACTGCGCAACTGCAGCAATGCCGCTTCCAGACGCGCGCCGCGGATGGCACCGTCGCTGGCCACGAAGCCGGCTGCATCTTCGCGCGCGTCGGCAACCACCTTGTCGTCGCCGGAACTGCTGCTGTTGGACGAACCGGCCGACGACGCGCCGGCCGAGGTTCCCGCAAGACTGGATGCGGCGGCTGCCAGCGGCAACAGGGTCAAAGCACAAAACACCAGGGAGCGCATCATCGGCGTGTCATTCCATGTGAGGTGGTGAAAAGACTACCCGGCAGTCGCTGCGCCGGGCACCTCGTCCATGTCGAACAGCTTGCCGGGATTCAGCAAAAGATGAGGATCGAGCACATGTTTGACGCCGCGCATCACCGCGATTTCAGCGGTAGAGCGCGTGCTCCACAGGTAGGGCTTCTTGACCAGCCCGATACCATGCTCGGCAGAAATGCTGCCGCCAAAGCGCTGCAGCGCATGTGCCAGCACCTTGGTGACCTGATCGCAGGCCGTCACGAAATCGGCCTGGCTGGTGGCGTCGGGCTTGAGCACGTTGATATGCAGGTTGCCGTCGCCGATATGGCCGAACCACACCACATCGAAATGCGGGTACGCCTCGCCGAGCAGTGCCTGGGTTTCGGCCAGAAACGCCGGCATGGCCGAGATGCGCACCGATACGTCGTTCTTGTAGGGGGTGTAGCGCGCCACCGCTTCGGTGATGCCCTCGCGCAGCCGCCACAGTTGCGCGGCCTGCGCATCGCTCTGGCTGATCACCCCGTCGCTGACCCAGCCCTGCTCCATGCAGGTTTCGAACGCCGCCATCGCCGCGGCTTCCTGCGCCTCGTCGCCGGCGGCGAATTCGGTGACCACGTAATACGGATGGACCTCGGCAAAGGGAGCCTGCGCGCCGTGCGCGAGCACGTGTTCCAGTGCGCGGTCGGTGAAGAACTCGAACGCTTCCAGCCGCAGTTGCGCGCGGAATGCGGCAAACACCTGCATCAACACCTCGAACGAGGGCAGCGCCAGCAGCATCACATTGCTCGGCGGCGGCGGGTCGGTCAGCCGCAGCGTCGCTTCGACCACGATACCGAGCGTGCCTTCGGAACCGATCATCAGATGACGGAAATCGTAGCCGCTGGAATTTTTCACCAGGGCATTGTTGAGCGCGAGCAGCTCGCCGCCGCCGGTGACCACTTTCAGGCCGGCAATCCATTCGCGGGTGTTGCCATAGCGGATCACGCGAATGCCGCCGGCATTGGTGGCGATGTTGCCGCCGATCGAGCAGGAACCACGTGCGGCGAAATCCACCGGATACACCAGGCCATGTTCGCGCGCGGCGTTGTGCACCGCTTCCAGCGGCATGCCGGCCTGCACTGTCAGCGTGCGATCCACCGCATTGAAATCCAGCGGCTTGTTCAGGCGCTCCAGGCTGAGCACCAGCTCGCCGTTGGCGGCTACCGCGCCGCCGGACAGACCGGTGCGCCCGCCCGATGGCACCACTGCCATGCCTTGCGCGTTTGCCCACTGCATCACGGCCTGCACTTCCTCGACCGAGCCTGGAAGTGCGATGGCTAACGGGTTCGGCGTCCAGCGCCGGGTCCAGTCGCGGCCGTAATGCTCCAGGTCGGCCGGATCGGTTTTCAGACGCAGTGCCGGCACGGCCTGTTGCAACGAAAGAATGCGGGGATCGGTCATGGCACACGGCGCTGCAGTAGGAACCACACAGCGTGCCAGTGCGCGCCGGCCTCGTCCAGCCGCACCGCCAGTCGCCGCGAACCCGTTCGATTCAGCTGAAACCGTTGCGGCGCAAGGGCTGCGCGACTGCGAACAGTGCGTTGCGGGCGCCCCATCGGGCACCCCATCTGGCATAGTTGCCGACCCGATTGCTGCATTGCGCTCCCCCATGTCGCCGAAGAGAACCTCGTTTCCCAAGCAGGACATCCGCGTGCTGTTGCTGGAAGGCATCAGCCCGACCGCGGTGGATGTGTTCCGCGCCGCCGGTTATTCGCAGATCGAACTGCACTCCAAGTCGTTGCCCGAAGACGAACTCATCGCGCGCATTGCCGAGGCGCATATCGTGGGCATCCGCTCGCGCACGCAGTTGAGCGCGCAGGTACTGGCGCATGCCAAGCGCCTGATCGCGGTGGGCTGCTTCTGCATCGGCACCAATCAGGTCGACCTGGACGCGGCCGAGCTGGCCGGCATTCCGGTGTTCAACGCGCCCTATTCCAACACCCGCAGCGTGGCCGAGCTGGTGATCGCCGAGGCGATCCTGCTGTTGCGCGGCATTCCGCAGAAAAACGCCGAATGCCATCGCGGCGGCTGGTCCAAGTCGGCCGCTGGCAGCCACGAAACGCGTGGCAAGGTGCTGGGCATCGTCGGTTACGGACACATCGGCACCCAGGTCGGGGTGCTGGCCGAATCCTTGGGGATGCAGGTGATCTTCCACGACATCGAAACCAAGCTGTCGCTGGGCAACGCGCGCGCGGCGATCGACCTGGACGACCTGCTGGCGCGCTCGGACGTGGTGACCCTGCACGTGCCGGAGACTGCGTCCACCAAGGACATGATCGGCGCGGCTGAAATCGCGCGCATGAAGCCCGGCGCGCATCTGATCAACGCCTCGCGCGGCACCGTCATCGATATCGACGCGCTGGATGCGGCGCTCACCTCCGGTCAGATCGGCGGCGCGGCGGTGGACGTGTTCCCGGTCGAGCCCAAGGGCAATGGCGATGTCTTCGAATCGCCGCTGACCGCACACGACAACGTGATCCTGACCCCGCACGTGGGCGGCAGCACGCTGGAAGCGCAGGACAATATCGGCATCGAAGTGGCCGCCAAGCTGGTGCGCTACAGCGACAATGGCAGCACCTTGTCGGCGGTGAATTTCCCCGAGGTCACCCTGCCCGAACACCCCGACAGCCTGCGGTTGCTGCACATCCACCGCAACGTGCCGGGCGTGCTGTCCAAGATCAACGAGCTGTTCTCGCGCCACAACGTCAACATCGACGGCCAGTTCCTGCGTACCGACGCCAAGGTCGGCTACGTGGTGATCGACGTCAGTGCCAGCGAGGCGCAGGCCACCGCGCTGAAGGAAGGCCTGGCCCTGATCGAAGGGACCCTGCGGACGCGGATCTTGTACTGATCCGTTGGTGCACGCGCGGCCCTCATCCGGCGCTTTGCGCCACCTTCTCCCGCACGCGGGAGAAGGCAGTGCAGGTCGTCCTTCTCCCTCTTTCAGGAGACAGAGAGTGCAGGTCGCCTTCCCCCACTTGCGGGAGACAGTGGGTGCAGGTGGCCCTTCCCCCGCTTGTTCCCTTCTCCCGCAAGCGGGAGAAGGTGCCCGCAGGGCGGATGAGGGCGCGCACCTCAGCCCCCATCACACGCCTCGGGCCATCCACTTCTCAGCCATGCGCCGCATCGACGGATCCAGCTCAGGCTCGGCCAGCAGCTCGGCGATCGGGCGCCACGCCAAAGCGAGCGACTCTTCGCTGACAGTGAAGGTCTCATCCGCACCCGCGACCACCACATAGCGCGCGTCGTAATGCCAGTGCCCGGCCACCTCGCCACGTGCGGGGATCCAGTGGCGGTCCAGGTCTAACAACGCGGCGTCTGCCAACCGCAAACCGGTCAGACCAGACTCTTCTTCAGCTTCGCGCAAGGCCACCTGCGCCAGATCGCGGTCGCCGTCGGCGTGTCCGCCCAGCTGCAACCAGCGCTGCAACTTGCGGTGATGGGTCAGCAGCGTGCGGCTGCCGTCGGCGCTGACCACCCAGGCCGAGCCGGTGAAATGACCTTCGACACGCTCGCGCACGAACGGATCGGTGGCATCGTCCAGCAGCTGCATGAACTGGTCGACCACGTCGGCCTCGTCCGGCCAGCGGGCGCGGTAGGCAGCCAGGTGCTGCCGCAGGGTTGCATCCACCATCTGTCGTTCTCGGTTGCGCATGGATCAGCGACCATTATCGCCATTCATGCTGCGTACGCGCTTGTCGTGAGCGTGTAGCTTTGGCAAGGTAGGCCGCTTGCCTGTCCCATTGGGATGCGGCGCACACCTTTCGCCCAGGCGCGCGCGCCTTCTGTTCTGCCACTTAGGGATGTACCGAATGCTGAAGTCTCTGTTGAGGGTCAAACCGATCGAGCCCGCTGGACATGTGGATGCGGGCGAACCGGTCGAAGGCAGCCTGCAGGGCGAAGCGACGCTGCAACGGACCCTCACCGCCAAGCACCTGATCATGCTCGGCATCGGCGCGGTGATCGGCGCCGGCATCTTTGTCCTGACCGGCCAGGCCGCGGCCAATCACGCCGGCCCGGCGGTGATGTTGTCGTTCGTCTTCGCCGGCATCGCCTGCGCCTTCGCCGGCCTGTGCTACGCCGAGTTCGCGGCGATGATGCCGGTCTCCGGCAGCGCCTATTCCTACTCGTACGCCACTCTCGGCGAAGGCATCGCCTGGTTCATCGGCTGGTGCCTGGTGCTGGAGTACCTGTTTGCCGGTTCCAGCGTCGCGGTCGGTTGGTCGGCCTACCTCATCAGCTTCCTGACCGGCACGCTCGGTTTGCCGTTCCCGGCAGAGCTGGCGGGCGCGCCATTGACCTGGGACGGCCACGGCTTTGTCAGCTCCGGCAATCTCGTCAACCTGCCGGCCGTACTGATTGTCGGCGCGGTGAGCATGCTGTGCTACGTGGGCGTCACCCAGTCGGCATTCGCCAACGCGATCGTGGTGGCTATCAAGGTGGTGGTGATCTGCCTGTTCGTCGGCTTCGGCATCGCCTACATCGACCCGGCGAACTGGCACCCCTTCATCCCGGAGAACACCGGGCCGGGGCAGTTCGGCTGGGACGGGGTGTTCCGCGCGGCCTCCATCGTGTTCTTCTCCTATATCGGCTTCGACGCGGTCTCCACCTCCGCCGGCGAGACCAAGGACCCGCAGAAGAACATGCCGATCGGCATCCTGGTGTCGTTGGCAATCTGTACCGTCATCTACATCATCGTCTGCGCGGTGTTGACCGGATTGCTCCCGTATACCCAGCTCGGAACCGCCAAGCCGGTGGCCACCGCGCTGGAAGCGCACCCGCAATTGAGCTGGCTCAAGACGGCGGTGGAGATCGGCGCGATCGCAGGCCTGTCCTCGGTGGTGCTGGTGATGCTGATGGCGCAGCCGCGCATCTTCTACACCATGGCCAAGGATGGGTTGATGCCCAAACTGTTCGGCAAGGTGCACCCGAAATTCCGCACGCCATACGTCGGCACCATCTTCGTCGGTGTGGTCGCGGCGCTGTTGGCCGGGGTGATCCCGCTGAACGTGCTGGGCGAACTGGTGTCGATGGGCACCCTGCTTGCCTTCGCCACCGTCTGCGCCGGCGTGATGGTGCTGCGCTTCACCAAGCCCGAGCTGCCGCGCCCGTTCCGGGTGCCGTTGGCGATGGTGATCTGCCCGCTTGGCGCATTGGCCTGCCTGTTCCTGTTCTTCCAGGCCTTCCAGGAACACTGGAAAGTGTTCGTGGGCTGGACCGTGATCGGCCTGTGCATCTATTTCGGCTACGGCATCCACCATAGCCGTCTGGCCCGCAAGGCCTGACCCTCTCAAGACCGGCGTCCGCGCCGGTCTTCTCGTTCAACGATCGCGCGCAGCGCCAAGCCGGAACCGCTCCATGTTCAAACAACTTTGGGCCACCAAACACCCGCACGCCAGCCATGAGGCGGCCGACGGGCTGGGCCTGCAACGCGCGCTCGGTCCCTGGGGGCTGACTGCCCTGGGCATCGGCGCGGTGATCGGCGGCGGCATCTTCGTGATTACCGGGCAGGCCGCAGCCGACCATGCCGGCCCGGCGATCGTGCTGTCGTTCGTGCTTGCGGCGATCTGCTGCGCGTTCTGCGCCATGGCCTACGCCGAATTCGCCGCCATGGTGCCGGTGTCCGGCAGCGCCTACACCTACACCTACGCCACCTTCGGCGAATTGGCGGCCTGGTTCATCGGTTGGATGCTGGTGCTGGAATACGGCGTCTCCGCCTCTGCGGTGGCGGTCAGCTGGACCGGCTATTTCCTCAGCCTGCTGGAACACTTCGGCATCCATTTGCCGGCCGCCCTGGTCAGCGCACCGCTGGACGGCAAACTGCAGCGCACCGGCGCGATCGCCAACCTGCCCGCTGCCGGCATCGTGCTGTTGCTGACCTGGCTGTGCTATGTCGGCATCCGCAAGTCGTCGGCGATGAACATGGCGATGGTGATCCTCAAGACCGGGCTGATCATCCTGGTCATTGCGGCCGGCTGGAAGTACGTGGACCCGGCCAACTGGCATCCCTTCATCCCCGCCAACGAAGCACCGGGCAAGTACGGCATGGAAGGCGTGCTGCGTGGCGCGGCGATGGTGTTCTTCGCCTATATCGGCTTCGAAGCGGTATCGGTGGCGGCGCAGGAATCGCACCGGCCGCAACGCGATCTGCCGATCGGCATGATGCTGTCGCTGGTGATCTGCACCGTGCTCTACATCGCCATGGCCGCGGTGATGACCGGCCTGGTGCCATTCACCCAGCTTGGCACCGATGAGCCGGTGGTGACGGCGGTGGCCGCGCACCCGCAGCTGGCCTGGTTGCGGGTGGTGGTGGAAGTCGGCGCGCTGATCGGCTTGTCGTCGGTGGTGCTGGTGATGATCATCGGGCAGCCGCGCATCTTCATGATCATCGCGCGCGACGGCCTGCTGCCGTCGATCTTTACCCGCATCCATCCCAAGTACCGCACCCCGCACATCAACACCGTGATCACCGGCGTGGGGATCGCCCTGCTGGCAGCGGTGTTCCCGCTGGACGTGCTGGGCGAGCTGACCTCGATGGGCACGCTGATCGCCTTCGCCGCCGTGTGCGCAGGCGTGCTGATCCTGCGTTACACCCATCCGGAACTGCCGCGTCCGTTCCGCATTCCGTTCGCCTGGCCGATCTGCATCGCCGGTGTGCTGAGCTGCCTTGCCTTGCTGTCGGCCATGACCCTGCACAACTGGATGCTGATGGGGGTGTGGACGCTGGTCGGGCTGGTGGTCTATTTCGGCTACGGCTACCGCCACAGCCGTTTGCGCGACGGTCGCTGAGCACGCGCGCGCGTCAGCAGCCACTGACAAAACGACCGCCCGCCGATGTATGGCAGAGCGGGTGACAGGTCTTCGGCTCCTGGGCGGCTGATCTATGACTTGGCTGCAGGACCCTGATCTGCGGTTTGGTTGCAGGGCCCTTGCCCGCCCACCATCGCGGGACACGCCGTGAATCCGTCCATGGAGGCTCTTACGCGGCATCTATGCCGCGTAAGGTCCCGCGACGGTGGGCGGGCAAGGACCTGTCGAGATGGTCGGTGTGCATCGTTGAAAGCAAAGGATGAGGTGCGATGGTCGAGCCACCGTGTCTCGACCCGCTTCTCGCCACCTTCCCATCGCAAGCCGAGCAGCAGGCAAGCGTTTAAACGCGCAACCTGCAAACGTCTCGCCTGCCGCCGCAGGCCGAGCGACATGCTTTCAAGAAAACAGCCGACCAATTGTCTGGTGCGGTGTCCTCGCCGGTTGCGGGACCGTGTGGCGGCATGGATGCTGCCACCGAGCCCCAGGGACGGGTTCACGGCGTGTCCCGCAAGCGGTGAGGGCACCGCGCCCTCGACCGACTCAGCGTTTCACCTGGCCCTCTGACTGCCTCCGACAAGAGGCGGCTAACAAAAACCATTGCGTTCACCGCCTGACGCGCGCTCTTCATCGTCTGTCAGCCATTCGCGACCCGGGCGTGGCAGCAACAAACCCTGCTGCGCTGCACCTGACCGTAATCCGGCGGGGCAGTAGAATAGGTCCATGAATGCGACCACTGCCCCCCTGCCCTATAGCGCCGCCCGTCTGCACGAGCTGGCGCAGTTGCTGATCGGCAACATCCGCGAGCTGGCCCAGGCCGGCTGGACGCCAGCCACCAGCAGCAATTTCTCCCATCGCCTGGACGAACAGCACGCCGCGATCACCGTCTCCGGCCGCGACAAGGGCCGCCTGGTCGAAGAAGACATCATGGTGGTGGACTTCGATGGCCAGGCCGTTGGCCGCCCGTTGCGCCCGTCCGCCGAGACCCTGCTGCACACCCAGCTGTATCGCCGGTTCCCGGAGATCGGCTGCGTACTGCACACGCATTCGCCGGTGCAGACGATTGCGTCCCGCCTGTATGCAGGCAGCGGCGTGATCCGCCTGGAAGGCTACGAACTGCTCAAGGCCTTCGAGGGCAATACCACCCACGAAACCGCGGTGGACGTGCCGGTGTTCGCCAATACCCAGGACATGCAGGTGCTGGCCGCGCAGGTGGAGGCCTTGCTGGACAAACAGAGCATGTGGGGGTATCTCATCGAAGGACACGGCCTGTATGCCTGGGGCCGCAACATGGCCGAGGCACGCCGCCATCTGGAAGCGTTCGAATTCCTGCTGCATTGCGAACTCGAACTGCTGAAACTGCGCGGCCCGCGCTGAGTACCGTCCGCCCCCCATTCGTGAGCCAGACCGCCATGAGCCGACTGCGTATCTTTGCCGACACCAACCCGACCACCCCTGAATTCGACAGCCGCGACGGCGAGGCGATCGCTGCCGAGCTGGTCAAGATCGGCGTGACCTTCGAGCGCTGGAAGGCCAGCCAGCCGGTGGAACCCGGTGCCACGCCCGAGCAGGTGATGGCTGCGTACCGCGCCGACATCGACCGCATCAGCGCAGAGCGCGGCTTCAAGACCGTGGACGTGGTGAGCATCGCCCCGGATAACCCCAAGCGCGACGAAATGCGCGCCAAGTTCCTGGACGAGCATTTCCACAAGGAAGACGAGGTGCGCTTCTTCGTGGCCGGCTCGGGCCTGTTCACGCTGCACGTGGAGGCCAAGGTGTACGAGATCGAGTGCGTCAAGGACGACCTGATCGCGGTGCCCGACAGCACCTTGCACTGGTTCGACATGGGGCCGGAGCCGCACTTTGTGGCGATCCGCTTCTTCACCGAGCCGGACGGCTGGGTCGGCCACTTCACCGGCACCGAAATCGCCAAACAATTCCCCCGCTACGCCCCCGAGAAACCTCACAAGGCCAGCTGACGATGACACGACCGCAAGCGATCCTCACCGATATCGAAGGTACGACCAGCAGCATCTCGTTCGTCAAGGACGTGCTGTTCCCGTATGCACGCCGTGCCATGCCCGCCTACGTGCGCGAGCACGGCAACCACCCGCAGGTGCGTCACTGGCTCAACCAGGTGGCCGACGAGATTGGCGAAGACGTGCCGGACGAGGTGTTGATCGCCACGCTGCAGACCTGGATCGACGAGGACCGCAAGCACACCGCGCTGAAGGCCTTGCAGGGGCTGATCTGGGGCGACGGCTACAAGACCGCCGACTTCACCGCGCACATCTATGCCGATGCGGCGATCCAGCTGCAGGCCTGGCACGCGCAGGGCATCCCGCTGTACGTGTATTCGTCCGGCTCGGTGCCGGCGCAGAAGCTGTTCTTCGCGCATAGCGATGCGGGCGATCTGAGTGGCCTGATCACCGACTGGTTCGATACCGAAGTCGGCCCGAAGCGGGAGAGCGCCAGCTATCGCCGCATTGCCGAGCGCATCGGCGTGCCGGGCGCGGAGATCCTGTTCCTGTCGGACGTGATCGAAGAACTCGACGCAGCCCGGCGCGCCGGCCTGCGCACCGCGCTGCTGGACCGCCGCGAGGATTATCCGACCCCGCGCTCGGCCGAGGACGTGGGCAACCACCAGCGCGTGGAAAGTTTTTCGCAGCTGGTGTTTTGAGCCGGCAGGTTCGCTGAGACATCGGCTGTCGCGGCGCGGCAGCCGATGAGGGTGCAGGAGCGATGCGTCTCACGCGCCGGACTCGGCACCAGCGAGCCTTCGAGCCAGGCCTGATGCGAGTGGTCGACTCGTCTGCGACCACCGATCGCGGTCGCACGAGGACATCGCTTGCAGGCAGCAAGGCGGTGTCGAAGCCACTGCAGCGAGCTCGCCCGGCGCACACTGATTGCCAACGCATGCGTGCGTCAGTGGAGCTGACCGTTCGCCAGCTCCTGCATGCGCCAACGGGTTGGGCGACGGTGCGCAGCGTCTCGCAGGTCTGGACGTTGCCTTCTGGTCCGCGCATCGCCGCTGCCGGCTTGCGCAGTCGGCGCATCTGCCTGCGGGCAACCGCAGTCGCCTGACGGCAAGGTTCGTTCGATCGCTCCACGTACTCCCCTTCCCACCATCATCGAGGCATCGGCGTTGTCCCCATCGCTCCAATCACCCTTGGCGTCGCACGTGTTGGTACGCCGGATGCTGGTGCTGCTGGCCGTGGTCTTGCTGGTTGCCGGCTGTCATCCCGATGCGGGCGCGAGCTTGCCGGCGCAGACCGCGGACGACGCGGCGCAGGTGGACCCGGTCGACCAGGCCGCATTGAAGAAGGCACTGGTCGCGCTGCAAGCGCAGCGCCCCGGCGTCACCGACCTGTATGTCGTCGGCTTTGCCGGCGATGCCAGCGACGACGTATTTCGCAACGAAACGCTGTACCTCAGGCAATTGTTCGAACAACGCTTCGATGCGCGCGGCCGCGTGGTCACGCTGGTCAACAACCCGGACAACCTGGGCGAGCAGCCGTACGCACCGCTGGCGACTTACGACAATCTCTACGACACGCTCGCTGCGATCGGCAAACGCATGGATCGCAAGCAAGATGCGCTACTGCTGTTCGTCACCACCCACGGCACCGAGGACCACACGCTCTACGTCCAGGTGGATCAGAACGAAGAGGATTTCATCAGCCCGCAGGACTTGCGCAAGGCGCTGGACGATGCCGGCATCGACAACCGCATCATCGTGCTGTCGGCCTGCTATTCGGGTGGCTTCATTCCGGCGCTGCGCTCGCCGGACACGCTGATCCTGACCGCAGCACGCGCGGATCGGCCATCGTTCGGCTGTGGCAATACGTCCAATGCCACCTACTTCGGCCAGGCCTGGCTGATCGACGGCATGAACCACAGCGACGATCCGCTGGCCGCCTTTGCCATGGCCAAGACCGCGATCACCGCGCGCGAGAAACAGGACGGCGAGCTGCCGTCATTGCCGCAACAATCGCTGGGCCGGCGCATTGCGCCGGTACTGGCACGCTGGCGCGCCGGGCTGCACATCGGTCCGGCAGTTGCCTACCCGTACCCGCCGCTGGAGAACGCCCCCAACGCCGATGTGGACACCGACGCGCACGGCACAGCTGACGCCGAACCGGCAAGCGATACGGCCGAATCAGCGACGCCGGCACGGCCTGCGTCCCGACGGGAGGCCTCGCCCGACCAGACATCTGCAGCGCCGCCACAACGCTGAGCACTGAGACTAATTCTCATTTCGTCAGCGATGACGCCGCGTCGCTACACTCGCGCAGCCAGCCAGCATTGCGCCAGCCAGCACCGATCTTCGCCAGCGCGCCTTCGCCTGCCAGCCCGGATCTCAAGACGCCTCCTTCGTGGAGGCGTTTGCGTTTGTGGAACCCGACAAGGATTCCCTAGCAGCGCGCCGGTGCACGACGGGCCTCACCGCCACACACTGCAACACCGCCTTCCCGTAGGAGCGCACTTGTGCGCGAGGGCCTTACCGCAAGACACAGCCGCACCACCTTCCCGTAGGAGCGCACCTGTGCGCGACGGGCCTTACCGCAAGACACAGCCGCACCACCTTCCCGTAGGAGCGCACCTGTGCGCGACGGGCCTTACCGCAAGACACAGCCGCGCCACCTTTCCGTAGGAGCGCACTAGTGCGCGAGAGGCCTTACCGCAACCCACTGCTGCACCGCCTTGCACGCCCGCATCCGCTCAAGGGTCGGCACGCTGCAGACGGTACACCGCGCGTGCGCTGTACTGCCCTGTCGGCAACGTAGCGCGCACCTCGATCGCATGTTCGCCAACGTCGAGCGTGGTGGGCAACGCGCTACGCCACAGATGCGTCGACACGGTGGCCTCGGGCGAGCGGTCGTAACCACGCAGCCCGGGCGCTGCATCGTCGCGCGCGTTCTCCGCAAGCAGGCCCGGGTCCGCGCGCTCGACACGCTTCATCGCCTGCCACGGCCCACCGTCGATACGCGACTCCACCACGGTGGTGTCCTGCCCCATGAACACGTTTGCGTACACCCCCCAGGCCGGATACGCGCCCTGCCTCAGCACCTTGGGCGCAGACAGCGACAACTGCGCATCGTCGGCCGCGCGTGCGACGTGATAGGCCAGCGTGTAGTCGCCGCTGGGCGCAACCTTCAGCACCGCATACCCGTTGGGCGTGCCGTCGCTCATCGTCGCATCGGGAATGCCGTCGGCGTCCTTGACCCCGGACCAGAACGCACCGCAGGCCGCGCCGACATTGTATTCGTGCAGCGGGCGCGCGCCCTGCCAGCCTTCGTCCGCGCCATGATCCACCTGCCGCTGCGTATGGCTGTGTGCGCTGAGCACCAGCACATGCGGGAACTCGCTCAGCAGCGCGAACAGCCGGCTGCGGTCGGCATGCCGGAAGGTCTCCTGCCCCGGGGCCGCATCGAACAACGGAATATGCATGCCCAGCACCAGCAGGCGCTCGCGCGGCAGCTGCGCCAGATAGCTCTGCAGAAACACGAACTGGTCCTCGCGCAGGCCGCCCACATACGCCGGCTTGCCGCCCGGCATGTAGATCACATCGTCCACAAACACGAAACTGGCATTGGCTTCTTCCACCGCGTAAGTGTCCGGCCCGTACACCGCACGCCAGCTGTCGAGCGACTGCAGGTCGTCGCCGGCATCGACATTGAGATCGTGATTGCCGGGCACATGGAACCACGGCACGCCAAGCTGCGTGGTGACCTTGTTCAAGGCCGGATACAGGCTCAGATCGTCGCTGACGATGTCGCCCAGCGTGGTGCCGAGCCGGGCGGCAGTCTTGCCGACCAGCGGCGCCACGATATCGCGCTGGTAGTAGCCCACATCGGTCAGGCTGGCGGTCTGGCTGTCGGCGAATACCAGCATGTCGAACCCGGCGCCCGACGCCTCCGCACGCGGCGTCAGCGCAAAATCCCAGTCGTGCGTCTTGCGGCCAGTGGCGGCGATGCCGCGGTATTTGTGCTTGGCAGAGCCGCGCGGTGCGTAATGTCGCCAGAACCCCGGCAATCCGTCAGCGGTTGGCACAAACCGGCGATCGCCCGGCTTGATCACGAATACCGTCTGCCCGTCGCGCACCGGCAGGCGGTAGCGGCCCTGCGCATCGGTACGCACGATCTGCTCGCCGTTGGACACCGCCACATCGGCAAGGCCAGGCTCATCGGCAGCGCGGCCGGCACGCCCGTCGCGCTCTTCGTAGACGATGCCATCGACCACCGCATCGCGCGCATAGGCGCTGCCGGCGAACCCCACCAGGGCTAGAAGAGCGAAGCGAAGCTGCATGCGTGTTCCCGCGCCAAGACCAGCGGAAATTGTACCTGCCAGGGCAACCGGCACGGCGCAGGCGTGCAAATCGCACCACACCACATCGCAAGAGCCCACCCGGGCGCGACGGGGCCTTATCGGTAAAGCATCGCGCCCAGGTGCGTTCCTGCCGACCCACTTACTTGTGCCGCGACTCCAGAAGTGCCACCGCATCGGTCAGGCCAAGGCCGCGTGCGCGCAGCAGCACGATCAGGTGATACAGCAGATCGGCCGATTCGCCGAGCAGTTCCGCATCGCCTTGCACCACACCAGCCAGCGCGGTTTCCACGCCCTCTTCGCCCACCTTCTGCGCAATGCGGCGGATGCCTTGCTCGAACAGTTTGGTGGTGTAGCTGCCATGCGGGCGCTCGCGCTCGCGCGTGGCGATCAATGCATCCAGGCTACCGAGGAACTGACCAGGCGCGCTCGGAAAACAACTGGTGCGGCCCAGATGACAGGTTGGCCCGTGCGGACGCGCCAGCACCAGCAGTGTATCGGCGTCGCAGTCGGCCTCGATGGAGACCACGCGCAGCACGTTGCCAGAGCTCTCGCCCTTGGTCCACAGACGCTGCTTGCTGCGGCTGAAGAAGGTGACATTGCCGCCCTGCTGCGTTACTGCCAAGGCCTCGGCGTTCATGTAGCCCAGCATCAGCACGCGCAGGTTGTCGGCGTCCTGCACGACGACCGGCAGCAAGCCGTCGCCCTTGCTCCAGTCCAGCGCCTGCAGCGCGTCGTCGGTTGCCACGGTGTCACTGCCCATCACGTACCTCGATCTGTTGCGCACGCAGGAATTGCTTGAGTTCCGGGATCGGAATCGCGCCGCTATGGAACACGCTGGCGGCCAGGGCGCCATCCACATCGGCCTGGTCGAACACATCGGCAAAATGCTGCATCTGCCCTGCACCGCCGGAGGCGATCAACGGCACGCGACACAGCGCACGCACCTGGCGCAATTGCGCGATATCGTAGCCGCGCCGCACGCCGTCGTTGTCCATGCAATTGAGCACGATCTCACCTGCGCCCAGACGCTGCGCTTCGGCCACCCAATCCAGCGTGCGCATCGGCAGCGCCTGGGTCTTGCTGGGGTCGCCGGTGTAGCGACGCACCCGCCATTGGCCGTCTTCTTCGCGAATGGAATCGATGCCGACCACCACGCACTGCACCCCGAAGGCATCGGCCAGTTCGGAGATCAGTTGCGGGCGGCCCAGTGCCGGGGAATTGATGGAAATCTTGTCGGCACCGGCATGCAGCACCGCACGCGCGGTTTCGACATCCCGAATGCCGCCGGCCACGCAGAACGGAATGTCGATCAGCCGCGCTACCCGCTCCACCCAGGTGTAATCGACCGAACGCCCTTCCGGGCTGGCGCCGATGTCGTAGAAGACCAGCTCATCGGCGCCCTGCGCGCGATAACGCAATGCGAGTTCGACGATGTCGCCCATGTCGATGTGGTCGCGGAACTTGACGCCCTTGACCACGCGCCCATCGCGCACGTCCAGGCACGGGATGATGCGACGGCTCAACATGCCAATGCGTCCTTGAGATCCAGGTGACCTTCGAGCAAGGCCTTGCCCAGCACGATGCCGGCGCAGCCCGATGCCTTGGCCGCGGCGACGTCGGCCAGATTGCGCGCACCGCCGGACACCTGCACCTGCAGCTGCGGCGTCAGTGCACGCAGATGCGCGTACAGCTCCATGTTCGGCCCGGACAACATGCCATCGCGTGCGATGTCGGTGCACAGCAGGTGTTGCAGGCCGGCCTGCGCATAGCGCACCGCCAATTGATCCAGGGTGGCCTCGGCCGCTTCGGTCCAGCCATGCACCGGCAACTGCCACACACCCGCTGCATCCTGGCGCGTGTCCAGCGCAATGGTCAGGCGGTCCGCACCAAATTCCTGCAACCAAGCAATGACCGTATCGCTCTCACGCACCGCCAGCGAGCCGATCACCACGCGTGCCGCGCCTGCGTCGAGGATGCGTGCCACGTCGTCGCGCGAACGCACGCCGCCACCGGTCTGCACCTGCACGCCGGTGGCGCGCGCGATCTCGCCCAGCGTGCCGGCCAAGGTGTAGCCGCCAGCCTTGGCCGCATCCAGATCCACCAGATGCATCCACTGTGCGCCGGCATCGGCAAACGCCTGCGCACGCGGCACTACATCGTCGCCATACTGGGTTTCGCGCGCGTAATCGCCCTGCAACAAGCGCACCACGCGCCCGTTGCGGATATCCAGCGCCGGGTAGACGGTAAAACTCATGGGAAGCTCATCTCAAGAAAATTGCGCAGGATGCGGGCACCGGTGTCGGCCGAGCGCTCCGGGTGAAACTGCGCGCCGCAACGCAGGCCCTGCTGTACCACGGCAGTGAACAGGCCGCCGTGGTCGCAGGCGGCCACGGTGTCCGGCGTGACCGGCGCGGCGTAACCATGCACGAAATAGGCGCTGGCGCGTTCGGGCAGGCCGGCCAGCAGTGCCGATTCGCGCATCGGCACCAATTGGTTCCAACCCATGTGCGGCACGCGGATGCCGAGCGCCGGCGTCATGTGGCGCACCACGCCCGGCAACACGCCCAGGCATTCCACATCGCCTTCTTCGGAACGCTCGAACAGCAGTTGCATGCCCAGGCAGATGCCGATCAACGGCACCTGCAACTGGCGCAGCGGCTCGATCAACCCCTGTGCGCGCAGCCGTTTCATCGCTTCCGGTGCAGCGCCGACGCCGGGCAGGATCACCCGATCGGCGCCCCGCAAACCGGCCGCATCGCGTACCAGCCGTGCTTCCACGCCCAGCCGCTCCAGTGCGTAGCGCACCGAGCCCAGATTGGCGCCGCCAGCGTCGATCAGCGCAAGATCGGTCATAGCGCGCCCTTGGTCGACGGCAGCGCCGTGCCTTCGCGACGGATCGCCTGGCGCAAGGCGCGTGCAAGCGCCTTGAAACACGCCTCGACCTTGTGGTGATCGTTCTCGCCACGCACGCTCAGGTGCAGGTTCAGTCCGGACGCATCGCAAATGGAACGGAAGAAATGCGGCACCAGCTCGGTGGGCATATCGCCGACGCGTTCGCGCTTGAATTCGCCATCGAACACGAAGTAGGGCCGGCCACTGAAATCCAACGCAGCGCTGGCGATGGTTTCATCCATGGGCAGAGTGAACCCATGTTGCGCACCCTCGCCCGCCGCAAGCCACGGGCTTTCAGGCGGATCGAACCCGTAACGGCCAATCCCGCGCTTGTTGCCCAGGGCTTCGCGCAGTGCCTGGCCCAGCGCCAGGCCAGTGTCTTCGATGGTGTGATGCTCATCGATATGCAGGTCGCCGTCAGCGCGGATATCCAGCGCAAAACCTCCGTGCTTGCCGATTTGCTCCAGCATGTGGTCGAAGAACGGCAGACCGGTGGCGGTATGCGGTTCGGCCACGCGATCCAGGTCCAGCTCGACGCGTATCCTGGTTTCTTTGGTATTGCGCTGCACCGTTGCGCGCCGTGGCGCATCGGCCAGCTCGTGGGCGATGCCGGGCCAGTCCCACTCGCCGCCGAACTCGTCGGTGCGCAGCTGAAAGCCGCGGATGTTGAGGTTCTGCGCGAACTGGATATCGGTCAGGCGGTCGCCCACCATCGCCGAACGTGACCAGTCGATGTTGCGGTCCTGCAGGTAAGGCACCATCAGGCCAACGCCGGGCTTGCGCGTCGGCGCGTTGTCGGCCGGCCAGCTGCAGTCGATCAGCACCTCGCGGAACTCGATGCCCTGGCTGGCGAAGATCTGCAGCATCAGGTTGTTGGGGCCATCGAACGCGGCGCGCGGATAGCTCTCGCTCCCCAGACCATCCTGATTGGTGACGATAACGAACTGATAGCCGGCATCGCGCAGCTTGAGCATTGCAGGGATCACGTTGTCGACAAAGCGCAGCTTCTCGTAGGCGTCGATCTGGTAATCGGCCGGCTCGGCGATCAGCGTGCCGTCGCGGTCGACAAAAAGAATCGGGGTCATGCGGCCTCCTGCTTGCGCTGCAGCGCGCCGAGCACGCGTTGGTTCTGTTCGACCGTACCCAGCGTGATGCGTAGTGCATCGGACAGGCGCGGCACTGCGCGTTGATCGCGCACTACCACCCCAGCTTCCAGTAGCGCCTGGAAAGCGGCCTCGGCGTCGTCGAAACGCACCAGCAAGAAGTTGCCTTGCGACGCGTACACCTGGCGAACGCCGGCCAGCTGCGTCAAAGCCATGCGCACGCGTTCGCGCTCGCTACGTACCTCGGCAATGCGCCGGCGCGTGACTTCCAGTGCCGGTGCAGACAGCGCCTGCTCGGCCATCGCCGCGCACGGCGTCGGCACCGGATACGGAGCCTGGCAGCGCCGCAACAACGCGATCAGCTCTGCATTGGCGATCAGGCTGCCGATGCGTGCGGCCGCGAGCGCATGCGCCTTGGACAAGGTCCGCAGCACGGCAAGATTGTCGTAGCGGCCCAACAGCGCAACCGCAGACGGCACGTCCGAAAATTCGCCATAGGCTTCATCCACCACCACCAGCGCCTTGCCCTGCAGTGCCTGCAATGCGACTTCGATGTCCTGCAACGAAATCGCCGACCCCGCCGGGTTGGACGGCGAACACAGGAACACCAGCTTCGCCTTCGAGGCCAGTGCCGCCTCGACGATGGCGCCGATGTCTGCGTGGAATCCATCGCGACCATCGACCAAGGGCACTTCGACCAGCGGCGCATTCTGCAAGCGCGCGCACACCGCATACATGCCGAACACCGGCGGCGTGACCACCACCGCATCGCGCTCGGGCACGCACAGGCCGCGCACCAGTAGGTCGATCGCCTCGTCGCTGCCGCGCCCGATCAGCAGCTGCTCGGGCGCGCAGCCATACAGCTCGGCCAGCGCCACGCGCAGCCCTTTGGGTTGCGGATCGGGGTAGCGCCGCGTGCTGCCATGGGGATCGGCCGGATTGCCCCAGGCCGACTCGTTGGCATTGAGCCAGACATCGCCCTGCAGCGCGCTGGTGCGGGCCGACGAATAGCCGGCAAACGCACGCAGGTCTTCGCGTACCAGTTCAAGAATCGATGGCGTGCTCATGCTGCCACCCCCATGCGCAATGCCACCGCATTGGCGTGCGCATCCAGGCCTTCGGCGCGCGCCAGGATCAGCGCGCATTCGCCTATGCCGGCGATACCGGCCTTGCTCGCCGCCTGCACGCTCACCATGTTCTGGAAGCTGGCCACGCTCACCCCGCTGTATGCGCGCGCCGCACCGCTGGTCGGCAGCACGTGGTTGGTGCCGCTGCAATAATCGCCCAGCGCTTCGGGCGTGTAGTCGCCGAGAAAGACCGAGCCGGCCGCTTCCACCTGGTTCAACCAGGCGCGCGGTTCGCGCAGCGCCAGGATCAAGTGCTCGGGGGCATAACGGTTGCTGATCGCAAATGCCTCGTCCAGCGACTGCACCTTGATCAGCCGCGACTGCGCCAGCGCCTGACGGGCGATATCGGCACGCGACAGCTGCGCCAGTTGCGCATCCAGTTCGACTTGCACGGCTGCAATCACCGCATCGCTGTCGGACAGCAGCAACACCTGCGAATCCGGGCCGTGTTCCGCCTGCGATAAAAGATCGGCAGCCACGAACGCCGGCTGCGCGCCGGCATCGGCAATCACCAGCACCTCCGACGGACCGGCCGGCATATCGATCGCCGCCGCGCCGGATTGCGCCACCTGCTGCTTGGCTTCGGTGACATAGCTGTTGCCGGGCCCAAACAACTTGTCGCAGCTCGGCACCGATTCGGTGCCATAGGCCATCGCCGCAATCGCCTGCGCACCGCCGAGTTTGAACACGCGGCGCACGCCAGTCAGCTGCGCGGCCACCAGCACCGCTGGATCCACGCTGCCATCCTTGCGCGGCGGCGTACACAGCACCACTTCGCGGCAGCCGGCCAGACGCGCGGGAACCCCGAGCATCAACGCAGTCGACGGCAACGGTGCGCTACCGGCCGGCACATACAGCCCCACCCGGCCGATCGGCCGCACGATCTTTTCGCAGATCACGCCGGGCGCGGTTTCCACTGCGTAGCCGTCGCTCATGCCGGCACGATGAAAGGTGTCGATGCGCGCGACGGCGTCCTGCATCGCCTGGCGCAGTTCCGGCGCCACGGCGGCTTCGGCGGCGGCGAATTCGGCCGCGCTCACTGCAAAGCTGTCCAGCGACACGCCGTCGAAACGCGCGGTGATCTCGCGCAATGCCGCATCGCCACGGGCGCGCACATCGGCGATCAAGCTGGCGACCGCCTCGCGCGTCTGTGTGGCCACGGTCTGTACCGGGCGCGTCAATGCGTCGGTGCGCGACGCGCCATCGAGTTGGGACCAATCGAGAATGTTCATGCCAGCGAGCGCTCCACCGTCAATACCATCAAGCCTTGCGCACCTGCGCGTTCGAGCTCTTCCAGCCGCTGCCAGGTCACCGCGCCATGGCACATGGTCTGCAAGCGCAGCGCGCCGTTGCCATCGTCGGGTAGTTGCACCAGCGGGTCGGCATCGGGCAGCAGGCGGCGCAGCGCATCCACGTTGTCGTGCTCGGCGCGGAACATCAGCAGCTTGCTGTCGCGCAGCTTGAGCACGCCATCCATGCGCCGCAGCAGCATCGCCAGCAATGCCGCGCGTGCATCGGCCGGCTCGCGCACGGCGCCGGCCAGCACAGCCTCGCTTTCCATGACCAGCTCGACCGGCTTGAGCTGGTTGGCCGCCAGCGTGGCGCCACTGGACACCAGGTCGCAGATCAGATCGGCGGTACCCAGACGCGGGGCGATTTCCACCGAGCCGGAGAGCTCGACCACCGTCGCGTCGATGCCCTGCCGCTCCAGCCAGTCGGCCAGGATCGCCGGATAGCTGGTGGCGATGCGCTTGCCGGCCAGTTGCGCCACGCCCTGCCAGTCCCATTCCTCCGGCACTGCCAGCATCAGCCGGCACTGGCCGAAACCGACCCCACGCACCGCGTGGTACGCGGCCGGCAAGCCGGCGCGGCGACGCGCCGATGCCTGCTCGTCCAGCTCGTTCTGGCCCACTATCCCCAAGTCGCAGACGCCATCGGCGATCAGGCCAGGAATGTCGTCGTCGCGCACCAGCAGCAGGTCCACCGGCAGCGATTCGCCGTAGCAGAACAATTTGTCGCGGCTCTGCCGCCAGCTAAGCCCGCAGGCGGCCAGCAGGCTGCGGGCCGGCTCGGCCAGGCGGCCGTTTTTCTGGATGGCAATACGCAACCGGTCACGTGCCGGCGCTGCCGTGGAAGCACTCATCTTGTTCTCTCAGTGGGAATCGACAGGGCGCGCGGCTTGCTCGCGCAGGGCCGCGGCATAGCCGCCGGCGCCGTGTTCCAGCGTGCGCGCAACGCGCCCGATGGTGGTGACGCTGACCTGGGTCAGCTCATGGATTTCGCGGTACGGCACACCCTTGATCAGCAACGGCACCACCCGCCAACGGTCGGACATGGCCTCCAGCTCGGCAGGCGTGCACAGGTCGCGCAGGAAGGCCTCGACCGCAGCTGGTTCTTTCAGGCACGCCAGGGCATCGGCCAGCATCTTGAGGGAGGCAGCGACATCGGTGGTTTCGCGGGGGGCGGGTCGTTGTTTCATTGCGTTAATGTAATAGCGTGTTAGTACATTAACGCAAACGACATGAATTGTCACCGGCTGGACGCGGTGTTTGAGTGGTTACCTGAGCTGAGGCGGCGGAACGCCCCTCATCCGGCGCTGCGCGCCACCTTCTCCCGTCAACGGGAGAAGGACATCATTCCTGGAATTAGGACTCTCACTGGCCTGTCCCGCTCAGCAGCTGACGGGCGTAGCTCGTCCAAGCCAAGCCCTCCCCCTCTCCCGCCTCGCGGGAGAAGGTGCCCCGTCAGGGCGGATGAGGGGTGGCAGCGCCGCTCACATCACCTTGGCCTGCTCCAGCTCCACCTGCAGCGTACTCGCCAACTCCTCGCGCGCCACATCGAACTGCTGCTCACGCACGAGGTCCTTGACCGCAACCACGCCGCGCGCCAGTTCGTCGTCGCCGGCCAGCACCACAAAGCGGATGCCCGCGCGGGCGGCGTACTGGAACTGCTTGCCGACCTTCTTCGGCTCCATCTGCACTTCAGTGTTGATGCCGCCGATACGCAGGCGGCGCGCGATATCCAGCGCGTCGTCCAGGCGGGTTTCGTCCATCAGCGCCACCATGGCCTGCACGCTGCTCTCGGCGATGCCCTGGATCAGGCCGGCCTCGCGCAGCTGCCAGAACAACCGGGTCAGGCCGATCGAGATGCCCACGCCCGGCAGCCTGGACTTGGTGTAGTGGCTGGCCAGGCTTTCGTAGCGGCCGCCCGAGCAGATCGAGCCGATCTGCGGGTGATCGGTCAGCGTGGTTTCGTAGACGGTGCCGGTGTAGTAATCCAGCCCGCGCGCGATCGAGAAGTTCAGGCAGTACGCCGTCTCCGGCACGCCCAAGGCCTTGACCAGTTCCAGCACCTCGCGCAATTCGGCAATGCCCTCGCCCAGCGTCGCGCTCGCGCCTACCGAGGCTTCCAGCGCCTGCAGCTGCGCCAGCGCATCGGCATGCCCAGTCGAGCGCACCGCCACGAAGGCCAGGATCTTGTCGACCTGCTCGGCGGCGATGCCGAAGCCCTCGCCCACCAGCGTGTCGCGCACGTAATCGGCGCCGCGCTTGTCGATCTTGTCGACCTCGCGCAGCACCGCCAGCTGCAGCTCGCCCTCGGCCACGCCCAGGCTTTCGAAAAAGCCGCGCAGCAGCTTGCGGTTGTTCAACTGCACCTTGAACGCGCCGATGCCCAGCTCGGCAAACACCGCGTGGATCACCGCCAGCACTTCGGCGTCGTAGCGGATGCTCAACGCATCCTTGCCGATCACATCGATATCGCACTGGTAAAACTCGCGGAAACGCCCGCGCTGGGCACGCTCGCCGCGGTACACGCGCTGCATCTGGTAGCGGCGGAACGGGAAGCTCAGGTCGTGCTCGTGCTCGGCCACATAGCGCGCCAGCGGCACGGTGAGGTCGAAACGCAGCGCCAGCTCCGGCAGGCCGCCGCTCTCGGCACCCTCGTCGGCTGCGGCGGCGGCATTGGCCAGCGCGCCGGTGGACTGCACGAAGTACACCTGGCGCTCGGTCTCGCCGCCGGATTTGGTCAACAGCACGTCGGACAGCTCGAACACCGGGGTTTCGACCGGCAGGAACCCGAACCGCTCGTAATTGCGGCGGATGACGTCCAGCATGCGCTGGAACGCGATCTGCTCGCGCGGCAGCAATTCCATGATGCCGGGCGGCGTACGGGGCTTGATCACGAGCGAAACTCCTGCAGGACGACTGGGCGAGCCGGCAATTCTACCGGCTGGGCGGCCATGCTGACCGCATGGCGTATCATCGATCTGCGTCCCAGGCAGTGCGTGACTCATGTACCGGCAGCTTTCAGACCCCAGCACGACCTGTCCGGCGCCCGGCATGGCAGCGGGCAGCGATGCGCCCAGCTCCGATTGCGCGCTATGCGCGGTCCGCGGCCGCGCGATCTGCGCGGCACTGTCGCCACAGGAAATGGACGCGCTCGATCAGGCCACCACCGCGTCCAGCTACGCACCCGGCAGTACGCTGGTGCGTGCCGGCGATCTGCGCCAGCATGTCTACACCGTCACCTCCGGCGCCTTGCGCATGGTGCGCACGCTGGCCGACGGCCGCCGCCAGATCACCGGTTTCGTGCTGCCCGGCGACTATGTGGGGCTGACCGAAACCGCGCAGCACCGCCACGATATCGAAGCCATCGTCCAAACCCGCGTGTGTCGCACGCCGCTGGCGCAGATGCGCCAGTTGCGCGACCGCTCCCCGCAGCTGGGACGCAAGCTGCTGCAACGCGCCAGCATGGAACTGGCTGCCGCGCAGGACACTGGCCTGCTGCTGGCGCGGCTGCAACCCAGCGAACGGCTGGCGCACTTTCTGTTGCGTCTGGCCGCCCGCTCCACCGAGCCCGGCGCCAGCGGCGACACCGTGGCGCTGCCGATGAGCCGCAGCGATATCGCCGACCATCTCGGCCTGACCATGGAAACGGTGAGCCGCACCTTCACCAAACTCAGGCAACAGCAGCTGATCGCGCTACCGCAGCTGCAGTTGGTGCAGATCCTGGATTACGCCGCCCTGCGCCGCCTGGCAGGCGATACGGCCTGAGCGCTGTCTGGCCGATGGCGGTCGAACGGCTGGCTGGATTGCATGACCGCCCCGCTGCGCGGTGGCAACGCCGCAATGTCAGCAGTGGCGTTGAACACCCCCATGCGCCGCCCCGGTGGCGGCACCCAACGCGGCAGCCGCGCAGAGGCGCTCGAATCACGCCAGTTGCGGTCTCAACTGCAGTCCCGCATCAACCCGCCGCGCACCACGTATCAGCGGCCGCCCACCGCACTCGCCACCGAGGCACCGCAGCCGCTACTGAGTAGTTGCGACTGCCGCAGCCAGGCGCGGTCCGGGTAATAGGCGAAGACGAAGGCGCCTTCGCGCAAAGTATCGATCAGCTGCCTGGCCACGGCCGGCCGCACTGCGGGGCAACCCAGGCTGCGCCCGAGCCGGCCCTGGGTGCGGATGATGGCCTCACTGACATAGGGCGCGCCGTGGATGACGATGGCGCGGTCGCGTGCGTGATCGTTGAAGCCCGGCTCCAGGCCTTTGAGCCGCAACGAGTAGCCGTTGTGACCGGTATACGACTCCTGCGCAGTGAACGCACCCAGGCTGGACTGGAAGCTGCCGTCGGCGTTGGAGAACTTCGCGGCCAGGTTCTCGCCCGTGTTGCGCCCGTGCGCCACCCATTCCTGAAACAACAAACGCTGCTTAGCCAGATCGAACACCCAGAGCCGACGCTCGGTCGACGGCCGGCTGTAGTCGATGACGCTGAGCACACGCTCGGCGCCCACCTGCTGACGCTGACGCGCGCATTGCAGCGCCTCGGCCGCCAGCGCCAGCACTTGGCGGTCCAGCGACGGCGCCTGGCGTGCCAAGGCATCGATCAACCCCGCACGCGGCGCGCCCAAGGGCGACACCGGGGACGCAACCATGGCGTCGGCCGCCATGGCCGCACCCGCCACTACGCAGCCGCACAAGGCGGCAGCAACGGCAATCACTCGATAAGACATGCAGCAACCCACATCGAACGCGGCGCCACGCCGGGGCCGCACCCCGATAGAGATAGCCCCATGCGCGGCACTTTCCAACCCCGGCTGGCTGAACGCGTTTGGCTCAGACCGCATCCGCAAGCAGACGCCGCCGGAATGCCGCGTAGTCCGGCGCCAGCGCTTCGGCATGTGCGGGACGCTGCAACAACGCTGCCAGCGCCGGCGGCACATCGACCGCCCGGCCGATCAACGGCTCCACCACGCCCTCGAACTTGGCCGGGTGCGCAGTGGCCGCCACGGCCCAGTCCCCGGTGACGCCCTCGGCACCTTCGGCACGCAGTTGCTCCAGCACATGCACTGCGGTGGCGGTGTGCGGGCAATGCACCTCGCCGTAGCGCGCATACCGCTGCCGGATGGTGTGGCTGATGGCCGCATCGTCAACCGACAACGCCCGGAACGCCTCGCGCAACGCCGCATCGTCGCCTTGGTACAACCAGCGCAGCCGTTCGAAATTGCTCGGTGCGCCCACGTCCATGGCATTGGCCAGGGTCGCCACGCTGGGCTGCGGCGCGTAATCGTCGCCGGCGAAGTAATCGGGCAACACGTGGTTGGCATTGGACGCCAGCGCGATCTTGCCCAACGGCACCCCGAGCGCACGCGCCAGGATCGCCGCCAGCCCGTTGCCCAGATTGCCGGTAGGCACCACCAGATTCAGCACACTGCCTGTGGCGGCCTGGTGCTGCAGGCCCGCGTGCGCGTAATAGCTCATCTGCGGCAGCAGCCGGCCAAGGCTGATGCTGTTGGCCGAACTCAGCGGCAGCTGCGCCTGCAGCGGCGCATCGTTCAGGGCCTGCTTGACCATCGCCTGGCAATCGTCGAACGAGCCGGCCACGCGCAGGGCCTGGATGTTGTCGCCAAAGCAGCCCAGCTGATGCGCCTGCCGCGGTGACACGCGGCCATCCGGATACAGCACCACCACGCGCAGGCCGGGCTGGCGATGGAACGCCGCCGCCACCGCAGCGCCGGTATCGCCGGAGGTGGCCACCAGGATGGTGAGCGGGCGGTCTTCGGCCCGGCGCAGGCGGGTCAGGCAGGCCGCCAGGAAGCGCGCACCGAAATCCTTGAATGCGGCAGTGGGGCCATGAAACAGCTCCAGCGCGTAGTCGCCGGGCGTGGCCAGCGGCACCAGCGGCGCGGGGAAATCGAACGCTTCGGCGCAGATGGCCGGCAACTCGGGTGCCAACGCATCGCCTTCGAAAAACGGCTGCAGCAAGGTGGCGGCGGTCGCAGCCAGATCGGCACCGGCGGCCAGCATGCGCGCCGGCGGCAAGGCCTGCGGCACATACAGTCCGCCATCGGGGGCCAGGCCGGCGGCAATCGCCTGACTCAGGCTTGCGGCGGGTGCGCCGCCACGGGTGGAGATGAACATCAACGTGACTCCAGGCAAAGACAGGACCGGGTGTTACCCGGCAATGAAATGAGCGAAGGAATGGACATGGTTGGCACGGTCGCTGCGTTCCGCCGGATGGTCCCCTGCACCCACTGGCACGGCGCTATGCTGCGCGCACCTTTCCGTGGAGTCGGCAGATGATCAAGGTCAGCGTGATGTACCCCTACCGCGACGGTGCCCGTTTCGACCACACTTACTACCGCGACCAGCACATGCCGCTGGTGAGCGCGCGTATGGGCGCGGCCTGCCTGCGTTACACGGTGGACAAGGGACTCAGTGGCGGCGACCCCGGCAGCACGCCGGCCTTCATCGGCATGTGCCATATCTTTTGCGACTCGGTGGAAGCGTTCAACGGCAGCTTCGGCCCGCACGCAGCGGAGATCCTGGGCGACATCCCCAACTACACCGACCTGAGTCCGGTAATGCAGATCAGCGAGGTCGTCGTGGAATGAGGTACGTGCAGCGTGTTGCATGGCCCACACGCCGCACGCTGCATCGTTCCGAACTGAGAGGTGCAGATGCCGGGTCATTCGATCAGCCGCGCGGCCGGGCTGGCGATCGGCGATACCCAGAACTGGCTATCGAACCCGGCAGCGGCAAAGGCAGCCTGTACCGCAGGCGCGGCGGCGTGCGCGGCGGCGCGCGTTTCGAACCAGGCAAACACGCTGGGGCCGGCACCGGAAATGCTTGCACCCATCGCGTCATGCGCCAACGCCGCCTGCTTGGCGGCTGCAAAGCCGGCGATCAACGGCGCACGGCGTGGCTCCACCAGCACATCGCGCAGGCCCGCGCGCACCAACCCGGCATCGCCGGCATGGCAACCCGCCAGTACCAACGCAAGATTGGTGCTCTGCGCGACGAACTCGCGCAACTGGTAATCGCCGGCCAGGGCCTCGCGCGCGCGCCGGGTTTCCAGCACCGCGTCCGGGTGCACCAGCAAGCTGTGCCAGGCCGCCGGCACTGCGACCGGCACCAACCGCTCCAGCGTGCACACCACCAGACCGCCTAAAAACAGCGGCCCCAGATTGTCGCCATGCCGGCTCCCGCTGGCGACGGCTTCGCCATCGAGCGCATGCTGATACAGCTGCGCATTGCTCAGCGGCGTATCCAGCAGCGCGTTTGCCGCCACCAGCGCAGCCACACACGAGGCTGCCGAGCCCCCCATGCCCGAGCTCAGCGCAATGCCCTTGTCGATCTCCACCTCAAAACCGTATGGCAGATCCAACGCAGCGCGCAGCGACATCAAGGCCGCACCGGCGGTGTTGCGCTCGGCATCCAGCGGCAACGCGACGGTTGTGCCGCGAATGGCGGCGATGCGTACCACTGGCGCATCGACACGACGCACGGTCACCGTGTCGCCCACGCCATCGACCGGATATCCCAACAGGTCAAAGCCCACGGCCACGTTGGCAACCGATGCCGGGGCGAAGGCGCGCGCCTGGTGTAGAGCGTGCGCGCCGCGCGACGCACCTTGCGCATGCGCGACTGCCGATTGACCGATCACCGCCTGGCTCACAACCGCGCCCCCTCGCCGGCCGCCACGCGCAGTAGGTCGGCGAACACACCTGCTGCGGTCACTTCCGGCCCGGCGCCCGGGCCCTGCACCACCAACGGGTTCTCGCAGTAGCGACGCGTAGTGAACTGCACCACGTTATCGGTCAGGCGCAGGTTGGCGAAGGCATGATCGGCAGGCAGTTCCACCAGTCCCACGCTCGGTGCGCGATCCGGCGGCAGCTGCGCGACATAGCGCAGCACGTTGCCGCGCGCGCGCGCGTCGGCCAGGCGCTGCGCGAACGTGGCATCCACTTCATGCAGGCGCGCCATGAAATCCTCCACGCTGGCCCGGCGTAATGCTTCGGGCACCAGGCTTTCGACCTGCACGTCTTCCAGGCTGATCGCACGCCCTGCTTCGCGCGCCAGGATCACCAGCTTACGCGCCACATCCACACCCGACAGATCGTCGCGCGGATCCGGCTCGGTATAGCCCATGCCACGCGCCTGCGTCACCAACTCGGCGAACGGCACGCTGCCGTCGTACTTGTTGAACAGCCACGCCAGCGTGCCAGAGAAGATGCCCTCGATCGAGGTCACCGCATCGCCGGTATCGACCAGGTCGCGCAGCGTGGTGATCACCGGCAGTCCGGCGCCCACGGTGGCTTCGTAACGGAAGCGCGCGCCGCTGGCATCGGCCGCCGCACGGATCGCCTGATACCGCTGCAACGGGCCGGAGCCGGCCTGTTTGTTCGGCGTCACCACGTGGATGCCGGCAGCCAACCAGTCCGCATAGCGGTCGGCCACTTCCGCGCTGCCGCTGCAATCGATGATCACCGTGTGCGGCAGATGCGCGGACAACAGGTGCGTGGTGAAACGTTCCAGATCGGTCGCGGTGGCTGCGCCGGCGAAGGCATCGCGCCAGTTGCCGACCAGACCGCGCTCGTCGAGCAACATGCGGCCGCGCGAGACCACTGCGCGCAGGCGAAGATCGAGATTGGCCTTGCCCAGCAATTGCGGCTGCGCAATGCGCAACTGGTCTAGCAACGCCGCGCCCACATTGCCTGGCCCGATCACGCCTACCGAGAAGGTCTGCGGCGACAACCAGAAGCCGGCATGCGCCGCGCGCAAGGCCTTGGTCGCATGCGCCGCGTCGATGGCCACCGAGATGTTGCGCTCGGACGAGCCCTGCGCGATCGCCAGGATATTGACCTGCGCACGCCCCAGCGACTCGAACAACCGTGCCGCCACGCCCGGCTGGCCGGCCATGCCATCGCCCACTGCCGCCAGCACGCTGATGCCGGTGGTCAGCTGCACACGCTGCACCTGGCCAACAGTGAGTTCATGCGCAAACGCCTGCAGCAAGGCGTTGCGCGCGCGCTCGGACTCATGCTGTTTGACCACGCAACAGATCGAATGCTCCGACGAGCCCTGCGAGATCATCACCACCGAGACCTGCGCCGTGCGCAGCGCCGCGAACACGCGCTCGGCCGTACCCGGCACGCCGATCAGGCCGGTGCCTTCCAGATTCAGCACGGCCAGGTCGGGGCTGAGCGTCAGCCCCTTGATCGGCCCGCTCACCGCGCTGCTGGCAGTGATGCGCGTACCCGGATGTTCGGGCTGGAAGGTGTTGCGGATGATGATCGGCAAGCCGCGTTCGATCGCCGGGGACATGGTCTGCGGATGCACCACCTTGGCGCCGAAGTACGCCAGTTCGCAGGCCTCGTCGTAGCTCAATGTTTCCAGCTGCACCGCTTCGGGTACCACGCGCGGGTCGGCCGAGAGCACGCCGTCCACGTCGGTCCAGATATGCAGCTCATCGGCATCGAACAAGGCCGCGAAGATCGCGCCGGAATAATCGCTGCCGTTGCGCCCCAGCGTGGTGATGCGGTCGGCGCGGTCGCGCGCCACGAAGCCGGTCACCACCACGCGCGTCTGCGGATGCGCCTGGCGCCAGGTCGCAAGGCGCTGCGCGCTGACGTCCCAATCCACATCCACACCCAACTCGCCGCGATTGACCACCAGCACATCGCGCGCATCAAGCACCGCGCAGTCTTCGCCGATCGCGCGGAAGTGATCGCCCAGCAACTGTGCCGAATACACCTCTCCCAGGCCTTGCACGCGGTCGAGCACCTCGCGCGGCAACTCGCCGATCACCGCCAATGCGCCGAGGATTTGCGACAGGTGCTCGAAGCGCTCGTCCAGCCACTCCACCGTCGGCCCCGAATGTTCGCCAAGCAAGGCCACCGCCGCACCGCGATGACGCGCGCGCGTCTCATGCCAGCGCTCGCGCCACTCCGGGCGGTTCTGTGCGGCCAGCTCGGCCAGTTCGATCAAGGCATCGGTCACCCCCTTCATCGCTGAGACCACGGTGACCTGCACCGACTCTTCGCGTGCCAGCAACAGCTGCGCCACGTGCCGGTAGCGCTCGGCATCGGCCACCGAGGTGCCGCCGAATTTATGCACGACGGTGCGTGCGGACAATGCGGCAACAGCAGCGGGTTCGAGCGAAACGACAGACGATGACATCGACAGACCTCGTTAGGGAGGCCCCGTCCGCATCAGATGAGGGAGGAAAGCCCCCGCATCCTGATCCGGGTGCGGGGCCGTTGTTTTCGGAAGTTACGCGAAGACGACGGGCCGCACCGGGCGAATGGTGACGGTGGTAATGGTGGTGGTAATGCCGGCCACGCCCGCACCCGGCCGCAGGTGCGGCTGGCAGAGAAGCGAAACGGTGGCGGAGGCGTTATCCATGCATGCAAAAGACATCAGCGGGCCGAGGCCTGTCAAGCATTGCGTGAATGGGCAGGCGCGCGCGCGCGACACCGGCAACAGAAAACCTTGCCGCTCAGGGATTTAGGCGCCGCGCCCACAAGTAATTGATTGCCATGGAAACTTTTATCGCAACCTCGGCGGACCGCCGTGCGCAGCCTTGGAACATCTGCCAGCGCCGCGAGACAGGAAGGTTCAACTCGCATCGTTAGCGCCCATGCACGGTTGGCGCCCATCTACGCGTGTGCACCTGCATGGTCAGCGCAGACATCCGAGGCAGCTCGGAGGCCGTCATTCCCTCTGAACACCCCGCCCCCCTTCGCGCTGCCGACTTACCGCTTTCCAAACGAATTCTCATCGCACCGCTCAGATGAGCGTCGTCCTGCGTTCCGAGCCAGCAAACAAGGCAGATCCAGCCAACTGCCTGTTTCGCACCACAGGATCAGCCGAGCACCTGAGGATTGAGTTGCCAAACCGAAAAATTAAGCGCCGCCGCAAGGCTCACCCATGCCTGATACGGCACCAGCAACCACGCCGCCAGCGCTTGCCTCTTCGCAAATTCCGCGGTCGTGGCCGCCAGCACCAGCCAGAGCGCCACGATGTCGGCAAACGCCCAGGCTCCCATGTGCCATGCGAAGAACAGCCAGCTCCACAGACCATTGAGCGCCAGCTGCACCACGAACAGAGCTAATGCCACCCGCACCTCAGTCCAGCCGCCGCGTCGCCACACCAACCACACCGATACCGCCATCATCCCGTACAACACCGTCCATACCGGCCCGAACAACCACCCCGGCGGCGCCCACGCGGGCCGGTCCAGTGCTGCGTAAAAGCTGGCATTCTGGATTGATGCCGCAGCGCCCAGCCCGGCGATTGCGTAGCACAGCGCCAGCCAGCCGAAAAGGCCGAGCCATTGCGATTTTTTTGACAGACGGTGCGTCATGAGAGTTGTGGCGAGTTATCAACGCTCGCCACCTTGCCAGAGCATCTGTGCAAGCCGTGACTACGCAAACAAGCGAGCTTGCGGTCAGCTAGTGCCGTATCGACTCCTGCCGTCATGTCCAATTTCCTGGGGTAGGGACTTGGACTACAAACTGATGTGCTGCTCAAATTTGGGGCACGTCGCAGGCAAACGAGTTACTTTTAATAGCGCAACTTCGCCGACTAGGCTTGCAGCAGTGGCGACGAGTAGATAGGCACACTCTTCCGCCGTCATTGTCAATGACCCACTGATTCCGTACTGCATATAAAATCCGAGTAGCGGCACTTGCAAATAGTTTCTCGGTGCGCCGCCCGCGTTTAACATTCCGTTCCAGGTAATTTTTACAAAATCCGCAGTCACATCGACACCGGCCCTCGCAAATAATGCGGAAAAAATCAAGAGCACTATTCACTACGCTGCGAGTCAGGCAATCCAACTCCTGAACAAGGCCCTATCCAGAAAATATCGCCTGATCTTCCGCATTCGCCATGAGCCAGATTACTTTAATAATATTAACGTGAACAAGCAATCGACTTCGGGTATTTCCTACAATATCCACTATTAATTCTGACCTCAACACTTGGCTCGCGAACTTTAAATCCATATTCACAAGGAAGCAGCCCTCTTCTAAATCCATCACAAACAGGCGAAACCTTTCCATTTACATATTTCACATAGCCCATTTTCTGAATGCAGAGCATAGATTCGGTGACTTGCTCTTCAGTACGATATCCATCAGCAAATTTCTCTCGCGGCCTAAAAGGACTAGCGTAACCACACTCAAGCATAACCTTCCAAACATCCAAATTATTAGATCCAGCCTTTTTCCATGTCTCGTAATCATCAGGAGGAGGCGAAAGATCAGCCAACGGAATGCAGCCGACCAAAATAAAAATTAAATTCAATAAAATAAATGCCCTCATCATTTTAGAGACCCTCTTAAAATCTCAATTTTCCGTATAAAATTATCGATGCCGGTAGTTGGAACTTTGTTAATAGGAATGGGCACGGAACGATTTTCCGGCGATCCAACCCAGAGTGGCGAACATTCCGCCGGAGCTGCACCATAACAATTATGTGGAGTATTTTTACCACCCATGACTCTAAGGAGTTCCCAGAGTGAATTTCCACCTTGAGGAGTTACACCTCCGGTAACAGGATTTAGCCCACTGAATATTCCAACAAAATCATTGGAATGATTTTGAAGTGTAAGAACAGCATCTTGGGGATTTGGCAATGAATCACGATTCTGCAAATAACCCAATAAATGATCTGCCGCCCCCGCATTATAAGCAGGCCCAATGAAGTTAATTTTTGTCTCCCGAAGCAGCCCAGAAGAACCAGGTAAATTATCAAGGGATTCCATTGCATTCCCAACCGTTAGTGAACCACGACTATGGGCATCAAGAACCAAGCCCTCTTGACCGTACTGCAGCATATAGCCACGAGTCACTTCAGTAGCATTAGCCAAGCCAAGAAAATCACTTTCCATATATTTCTGGTAGCCAGCAATTAAGATTTCAGAGAAAGCATCACTTGCCTTTGGAAAGTGCACAAAATATTGAGGACCATCAGCTGAAGAATGTTGATTCGCATATTTGTTAGCACCACTAAGGACGTTATTTATTCCATTGTCAGCTATGTGCACCATTCCATCAGCAGATGGCTCTAAATTATACTTCTCATCAAGACTTAATTCTCGCGGATCGAGCAGCTTTCCATTTTCGTCTTTTTCAACCACATAGACTTTTGCCTCTTTTAAAAACATAGTCTTATAAGCTTCGTCTGTATATTTAACCGCTTGATCATAGACCAGCTTTTTTGCTTGCTGCTTAAATTCAACTCGCTCTTGCAGATCAGCGGTGTCTACCTTCTCCAGGCCGACATCACTCAGACCTAAAGAACTCCTATCCAAAGCATGCAATCCTGAGTAGTCACCATTACGCACATCAATAAATCCTGCAGCGACACTACTGTGCGTACTACTTGAGTGATTTTCTTTCGCACTCCCATCACCCAGCATGTTACTCACAATCCCTTTGGCTGCAGCATATTTACTGCCACTTAAAATTTCTGAATCCGCGGACAACGCCAATCCAGAAGCATTCCCCTTTGAAATATTATCAATATTCTCAACAACCAGGCCATTGGTTGACAACCGATTAAGCGCCTCATCACCCTTGCTTGCAATAGCGCCACCAACCAGTTTTGTATCTGCGCCCACCTTAATATAAAATCCGCCATTCCCGGCTTGAATTCCACTTTGCTCATTAACACTCGTGTAGCTGTTATTGACCTTCTGCTGACTGTAGTTCGCGCTACTTCCACTAAAGCCCCACACCAACGTCATGCCCGCCTGCTGCTGCTTGCTCTTGTAGTCGCTGGTGTCTTGCTCACTTTGGATCAGCAGGTCACCGCCAACATCGGCCAGTACTTTGTCGCCGATTGCTTGTGCGCCCTTGATCGTGGTGTCGTTGCCACTGATCAACGTCAACCTGTCGTTGGCGGTCACCACGCTCTCAGCGTGCACGTCGCTATTGCCCTTGGCGCTGCCTTTACCCGCATAAGCAGTCAGATACACACCCGTCGTTGTACCAACGCTTACACCAATCTCGCCACCGGCGTTCTTGTTCTCCGACTTGTTGGTGTTGGTCTCCAAATTGCTCAGCAAGTTCAGATCGTTCGCTGCCGAGAGCGCGACGTTTTCACCATTGATCTTGCTACCGATGACATTCAGGTCGCCGCCGGTCGCTGCGATGGTGACGTTGCCACCGCTCAGGATGCGGCTACCGCCAGTGGTTTCCTCATGCGTGGTCGTCTTGCTCGACGCACTGCTAGCGCCGATCCCGATGCGTAGACTCACGCCCCCCATACTGCTGCCAGCGGCCGCAGCTGCCTGATACTCGGCCACGCCATCGCTGACTGCATATCCCGCCTTGGCGGCATAAAGTGCCTTTAGACGGTCGTCTTCTACCTCCGAACCACGTTTGGTCGCGCTATAGGCCGCTTCCGCCGCAGCCACTACTCCACCGGTCAATCCCAACGTAATGCCCGCACTCTGCTGCTTGGACGTCTGCACCGTATCTACGGTGTTTTCCGCTGCAGCAATGGTGACGTCCTTGCCCACGATGGTGGTGCTAGTGGCACTCAGCACATCGCTACCGGTAATGGCCACCTTGTTGCCGGCAGTCATCGTCACCGCGCCGTCAGTGCTGCCGACCAGGCTGCCGGTGTTGGTGACCTCGGTAACGTCCAGACCATCGGTTTTCTTGGTGACACCCAGGGCGACGCTGAATCCGCCACCGCCGTATAGACCGGACTTCTTGACGGTCTTTTCGTGTTCCTCGCTGTGCGTGTTCTGCGCCGTGTCCAACGTGAGGTTGTTGCCAGCGGCCAACACCACATCGCCGGTGCTGGCGACCTGTGCACCCTGCGACAGCAAGTCGTTACCCGCCGCGATCTGCACCGTGTCGCCACTGAGCGTGGTGGTGACCGCCACGTTGTCGTGCCACTCATCATGCGTGGTCGTGGTCTTGCTGGAGAACGTGCCCTTCTTCTTCTTGGTCATGTCCTGCACGGCGTCGTGCTGCTCGCTGGCGGCGAGCAGGTTGACGTCGTTGCCGGCGGCCAGGGTGATGCCGCCGTCCTTGGTGGCGGCCGATGCGGCGGTCAGGGTGATGTCGTTGCCCGCCTGCATGGCGAGGTTGCCACCGGCACTCAACTCGGTGCCGTGGACGGTTTCGTCGCGGGTAGCGGTGGTTTGCTTGAAGCGCTTGCGCGTTTCCAGGACATCGCTGGTGTCCACCGTGGTCAGCGTGCTGGCGTTGATGTCGTTGCCGGCGCTGATGCCCAAACCCTTGCCGGCGTCCAGCTTGGCAGCGACCAGGTTGACGTCATTGCCGGCGCTGAGGATCAGGTTGCCGCCGGCAGTGAGCGCCTGTTGGTCGATGGTTTGCGTAGTGGTCGTGGTAGTGACACGGGTCTTGCCATTGCGCGAGTTGTAGCTGTTGGTCTCGCTGTCGTTGAGCACCGACTCGACATTGAGGTTGTTGCCCGCTGCAGCGATCAGATCACCGCCCGCCTTCACCTCGGCCTGGCGAATGGTCAGGTCGTTGCCGGCGGTCAGCTGCAGGCTGTCGCCGGTGCTGATGCTGGTGCGGGTGGCGACCTTGCCGTCCAGACCGGTGGTCGGGGTCAGCGAAAGATTGTTGCCTGCCTGCAAGGCGGCGCTGCCGCCCGCGTTGATGCTGACGCCATGCAATTGCAGGTCGTTGCCTGCGGAGACGATCAGGTCTTTACCCGTGACGAGTGACACGGCATCGCCGCCACGCAGCAGGCCATTGTCGTTGCGCAACGCGCTGGGCGTGAGGCTCAGATTATTGCCTGCAATCAGCGCCGCACTGCCGCCGGCCTGCACGCGGGTGCCAGTCAGGGTCATGTCGTTGCCGGCGAATAGCTGCAGGGTATTGCTGGCGCTGATGCCGGACAGGATGCCGACGCCGTTGATGGCCTTGGCCGCTTCGCTGACCAGATTGTTACCGGCCGCCAGCCCAACATCGCGACCCTCGATCTGGCCCTGGTTGAGCAGGTCGTTGCGCGCTTCCAATGCCACGGTGCCGGTGCCGCTGATACGGCCCTGGTTGAGCAGGTTGCCGGCGGTGACGCTGACATCGGCACCGGCGATGACGCCCTGGTTGCTCATGGCGTTGATCGCGTTGAGCTCGACGTTGCCGCCGGCGATCAAGGCGCCGTTGCCACGCAGCTGCAGCGAGTTGGAGGCCAGGTAGACCACCGGCACCAGCACCTTCTGGCCCTGGTAGTCCTGTTCGACCATCCACACGATGTCTTGCGTGAGCGCGGCGGCCTGCGCGGCGGTGAGGCCCACGCCCATGCTCAATTGCAGTTGGCCTGCAGCAGCCACGCCGGACTCGAGCAAGGCGCGGTACTGCGCCACGCCATCGGCGTAGTTGCCCAGGTAGCGACGACCGGTGAGCTGGGTGATCTGGTCCAGCACCAGGCGCTGTTCGTAGAAGCCGTCGCCCAGCCGGGTCTGGGTCCACTCCGGGTCCACGCCCAGCTTATCCAGCAGGAAGTCGCTGCTGATGAAGTTGTCGTAGTTGACGAAGCGCGGATCGGTCTCGATCAGGTAACGACGGCCCGGGCCGTTGCTGCGCCAGGCGTTGATGCCACCGAGGCCGGTTGCCGCACGACCCATCGCCGTGCGGTCAGTCGCCGTGCCATTGGACAGGCGATACAAGCCGCCGATAGGCAGATCGATCTGCGTCAGCGAGGTCTGGCCACCGCCAACGACATTAGCGACCGGAATGGTGGCGGGGTCGACACGCGTGCGGGTTTCGTTCGCACCTGCCGTGACACCGGTACCAGCTGCGGTGGGTTGCACGTTTGTCTGATCGACGGTACTGCGTACCAGGCCGCTGTCGTTGGACATGACCGGTGCGACCGACATCTTGACGATGCCGCCTGACGTGGCGAGCGTGGCGTCCTGCGTGTTGGCTCCGACCTGAGCACCTGCATTACCAGCGGTGCCGGTGGCAACACGGATGCTGTCCGCGCCCCCGTTCGCACGACCGACGACCGTCTGGCCACCGACGCTTCCAGCAGTCTGCCTGCCACGGCCGCTGAGTCCACCCTGACCACCGACTGCGGCCAGCGACGCGCCGCTGACCGCACGCCCATCGCTACCGACAGCGCCGTTGCTGATGTTAGCGCCGTTGATGCTGACGCCTTGGTTGCCGGTCATGCTGGCGCCTAGGGCGATATAGCTGTTACTCGTCGTTGAAGAGCTGAGCCTCTGGTCCTCTTCCTCGTAGTAGCAAACGACCTTCTGTCCGACCGGCTGCATGCAGTCGTTGGTGATCGCGGTGACGATGTGTTCCACATCGCTTTGTCGAACCACCTGATTCAGTGCGAGCGCCTGGTTGAGCAGTTGCTCACCACCATTGATCATCGCATCCGAGAGCCCCCCAAGACCTCGCTGATTGGCCGCGAACAGGCCGGCAGCAGCGATGGTCGACGCATTATTTGTGACACTGCCCGACAGCAAGATGTTTCCGCCTGCTGCAATTTTCCCCTCCGCGCTTGCGGATGACAGCTGCTCCTGCTGGATCACCTGATAGTTGCGATAAATACCAGGTGCCAGTCCTGTGTAGGGATAAGGCGCCCGCGCACCCTGCAGATTCCGGATCGTTTTGCCTTCGACAAGCTCGCCACCCGAGTAAACATCGTCGCTACCAGGATCGGTCGACACGCTGGTCGTATTGATCACCCGCCGCCGATTATTCAGCTGGTTGGCCGCAATCAAGATGCTCCCATCCGCCTCGATGCTGCCCGACAGGTTGTTCACCACACCCGTACGCGACACCAAGGTACCGCCTCCATCCTGCGCGCCGCCGATGGCGATATTGCCCAGGCTGAAGATGCGCGCGTCGCGGTTGAGCAGCTGGTCGCGCACGATCAGGTTCATGTTGCCGGTGGAGCCGAGCAAGGCCGAGCCATAGGCAGCATTGCCCGTCGCACCGCCAAAGTCCGCGCCGTTGACCAGGGTGCCGGTATTCACCGAGACGTTGCCGCCGACGATGCTGCCGGTGTTGTAGATGCTGTTGGCGACAAGCGACAACGCGCCGTTACCGGAGATACTGCCGGCGTTGTCGATGGCATTGCCGCCATTGAGGCGGGTGTCGTTGGACAGGATGTTGGCGCCGGCGCGGTTGGCGATGCTGCTGGCGGTGATATCCAGGCGACGGGCGGCCTTGAGCGTGGCTTCGTTGACGAGGTTGCCGCCCACGCGCAGGTTGAAATCGCCATTGCTGACCAGGTCTGCGCCGGCGCGATGCGTATAGTCGCTGCGCAAGGTCAGATCCAGCAGGTTCTGCGCCAGGATGCTGCCACCACCGTCGAAGCCGACTGTATCGATCACTACATCGCCGGCACCGCCGATCGCGCTGCCGGCACCGATCTGGCCGCCCGCGTTGTTCAAAGTCTGCAGATTCAGGCGGACCGCCTGCTCGGCCTTGATCCTGCCGTTCTGGTTGTCCAGCGTGGCGCCTGCGCGCTGCAGCAGGAAGCTCGCGCCGGCATAGATATTGCCGCCCTGGTTGTTCAAGCCATTGGTGTTGGCGATCAGATCGCCGCCGGCCACCAGCTGGCCGCTGTTGTTGGCGATGTTGGCCGCATCGATCACCACGCTGCCGCGCCCGCCGAGATTGCCGCTGGTATTGGTCAGGGCCCCGCCGGTGGTGATGCGGGTCAGGCCGCCACCGTTGTTGACGATACTGCCCTGCGTATTGTCGATTCGCCCACCGGAGGCGGTGAGCGTGTTGCCGGCATCGAGCTGGCCGCCGCTGTTGAGCAGTGCTCCGGTAACGGCGACATTGAGATCGCGGCCGGCACTGAGCTTGCCGCCCTGGTGATTGTCCAACTGGCCGCGCGCGGTGACGCTGAGGTCGCGTGCTGCTTGCAGGCTACCGCCGGTGCTGCTGATGTTCTCCGCAGTGATCACCGCATCGGTACTGGCGCCGATGACGCCGTTGCCGTTATCCAGGCCACGGTTGAGTTCCACACGCAGGCCGCCGCCTGCCCCGCCGCTGGCAACCGCCTGCACGAGGCCGCCGGCATTACTTAGGCTGTCGGCACGCAGCGTCAGCGCGCCGCCGCTGGCTTGCAGCAGGCCGTTACGGTTATCGGTGGCACCGCCCGTCTGTACGTTCAGGCCGCGTGTGGCGACCGAGCCACCATTGTTGTTGAGGCTAGCGGCCGTCAACGTTGCATCGCCGGCCGCAGCGATGGTGCCGCCCTGATTGTTCAAACCTCCGCTGGCACCGAGGGTCAGCTGGCCCTGGGTCAGGATGCGGCCACTGCTGTTACCGAGCGCGCCACGACTGGTGACCGACAGGTTGCCGGCGCCGGCATGCTCGATTCGTCCTTGCGCGTTCTCCAGGCTTGCGGCCGTGATGGTCAGATCCTGACCATTACTCGCCACGGTGCCGGCGGTGTTGTCGATGGCGCCGCCGATGCTGACACGGGTCAGGCCGGCGCCGCTCTGTACCAGGCGACCGCCGGCATTGTTCAAACTGCCACCGTCGATGCTGAGCTGGCCTGCCTGCATCTGACCGCCCACCGCATTGAGCCGGCTGTTATCGATGGTGCCGCCGGCCTGGACGGTCAAGCCGCCACCCACGAGCAGATCGGCGCCACGATGATCGAGGCTTCCGGCAGTCGTTAGGACCGCATTGCCAGTGACACGCGTGTTGCCACCGGCAAGGCCTAGCTGACCGCCCTGCAGCAGCAGATTGCCTCCTGCCAGCAGCTTGCCGGACACGCCCAGTTGGCGGTCTGCGACCAGGCTCAGGGTGCTTCCCGTCCCCAGATTGCCATCGGCCGCAATACCCGCACCCACGGTGCCGGCAACGCTGATATCGCCGGCACGCAGACTCAGGTTGCCGGCTGCAGTGGTCTGTCCTGTGTTTTCGATACGTGCACCTTGCAGACCCACTGTTGCGCCACTGACGACACCTTGCTGGCGCAGCACCGCATCGCTGGTCAGCGTGGTCTGTTGACCCGACACCTGTCCGGCAATCGTGAGATCGCCCTTGGAGTGCAGGTCCAAAGTGCTGCCCGCACTCAGGCTGCCGCTTTGCGCCAAGGCGCCATCGGCCTGCGCCGAGAAGGCGCCAGCCGCAGCCAGACTACCGTCCAGCTGCAGGTTGCCGCGGCTGATCACGGCGACATCGCCGCGCTCGCTGCCCAGCTGACCGCTGCTGCTCAGCTGCCCGGCCTCCACGCGCAAGCCGTTGCCGCCGATCAGATCACCGCGATTGTCCACGGCCCCCGATGCTGTCAGGCCCAGACGCTGCAGGCCGTACGCCTGCCCGGTCTGGCGCAGCGCGCCAACGCCGAGCGTCAGCAGATTGCCTGCGCGTATCGCGCCGGCATTGTCGAGCAACCCTGCGATGGTCAGCGTGGTATCGCCTTGCGCAAGCAATACGCCGGTACCGGTGTTGCTTGCACTGGCGGCGGTGACGCTCAGGTTCTGACCAGCAACGACCTGCGCTGCATTGGCCAGCGTACCGGCAGCGCTCAGCACCACTGCGTGATCGGCTTGCGCAACGCCGGCAACGGCTAGGTTGCCGGTACTACGCAAGTTCAAGTCGGTGGATGCATCGAGGGCGCCGCGGCTATCGATCGCCGCGCCATCCAGACTGATTGCGCCACCGGCCTGGAGCACAGCCGTTTGCGCCGTGCTGATGGTTGCAGCGCGCAGGGTGGCATCGCCGACGCTGGACGCCTGTCCGTTCAATGCGAGCGTGCGCTGCGCCTGCAGGTCCAGCTGAGAGCCGGACTGCAACGTACCTGCCGCGACCAGGTCGCGCCCAGCATGCAGTGCAACCGACTGTGCCTTCAGCGAGCCGCCTTGCTGCAGATCGCCAGCCGCGGTTGCCTGCAACGTGGTCGCAGCGGCAACCACGCCTTGCAGCGTCATCTCGCCACGGCTGGTCAGATCGGCATTGGCTGTCTGGCTGCCGAGCTGGCCGCTGCTGCGCAGGTTGCCTGCATCCACGACCAGGCGGTCGGTGGCGATCAGGCTGCCGCGATTGTCCAGCAACCCGGTGACACTGGCGGTCAACGCCTTGCCAGCATTTGCCGAACCGCTTTGATCGAGGCTGGCTGCGGTG
The DNA here is from genome assembly GCF_024806835.1 of Xanthomonas sp. 3793. Classification (GTDB taxonomy): domain Bacteria; phylum Pseudomonadota; class Gammaproteobacteria; order Xanthomonadales; family Xanthomonadaceae; genus Xanthomonas; species Xanthomonas arboricola_F. The sequence goes on along the minus strand of NZ_JANTYU010000008.1, from coordinate 52,614 downwards.
ATGCGAAGGTCGCCACCGCTCTGCACGCTACCGGCGTTCTGCAGCGCACCGGTCGTCAGCGTGACAACGCCTTCGGCAGCCAGCGCGCCGGACGCGGCGTTGGTCACTGCGCCTGCCTGCACCGAAAGATCGCGGCCTGCAATCACCTGAGCCGCATTGCTGAGACCACCTGCGGCGTTGAGCACCACATCGCGGTTGGCTTGCGCCACCCCTGCCAAGGCGAGTCCACCGGTACTGCTCACGCGCAGATCGCTGCCCGCATCGAGCGTGCCGCGACTGTCGATGGCTGCGCCGTCCAGGGTGATCAAGCCGGCGCCTTTCAGCACGGCGGCCTCACCGGTTGTGATGCTGCCGCCACGCAGGGCGGCAGCACTGCCCGCCTGCGCCTGGCCGTTCAAGGCAAGCACGCGCTGCGCCTGCAGATCCAGCGTGGAGGCCGATTGCAGCGTGCCGCCGGCAGTGAGGTCACGCCCCGCCTGCAAGCTGACGGTTTGCGCACTGAGGGTGCCCGTCTGCAGCAGGTCGCCAGCCGCGTTGGCCTGCAGAGCAGTGGCAGCAGACACGACGCCGCGCAGGTCGATGGCGTTCTGGCTGGTCAGCGTCAGTGCGCCCGTCACCGAGCCAAGCTGGCCGTTGCTGACGATGTTGCCCGCCCCGATGGTCAGGTCCTTGCCGGACACCAGTTGGCCGACATTCTCGAACGCTCCGGTCGATGCGATGGAAATCGCGTCGCCGCTATAGAGGCGGCCACGCTGCAGCAACGTGCCCGTCGACAGCGCAAGCCCACGCTCGCCATGCAGGGTGCCGTTGTTCTCCAGCGTGCCGGCGACATCCAGGCGCAGATCGCGCAATGCCCCCAGGGTCGCATTGGCTGCATTGTCGACACTGGCCGCACGCACGCCGAGATCGCGGGCGGCGATCACTTGCGCGGAATTGCGCAAGGCACCGTCGGCCGCCAGGGTGACATCGCGTCCGGCCTGGGCCACACCGCCCAGCGCAAGATCGCCTGCGCTGCGCACGCTGAGATCGGCGGCTGCATCGAGTGCACCGCGGCTATCGATGGCGCTGCCGTCCAGGGTGATGTCGGCGCCGCTCTTTACCGCAGCTGCGCTGCCGGTAGTGATGGCTGCACCTGAGAGCGCGACGTTGCCCGTGCTCGATGCCTGCCCATTAAACGTGAGCGTGCGCTGCGCCTGCAGATCCAGGGTGGAGGCAGACTGGACGGCGCCATTGACAGCCAGATCGCGGCCGGCCTGCAGTGCAAGCGACTGCGCAGTGAGCGTGCCGGCTTGCTGAAAGTCGCCACCGGCGTTGGCGCGCAATGCGGTCGCGGCAGCCACCACGCCGTCCAACTGCATGTCCGCCTGGCTGGTGAGCGTGACATCGGCACGCTCGCTGCCAAGCTGGCCGCTGCTGCGCAAGCTTGCTGCATCGACCAGCAGCGCATCCCTGGCGACCAAGGTACCGCGGTTGTCCAGCGTACCAGCCACCGCAACATTCAAGGCCTTGCCCGCGGAGACGCTGCCACTTTGGTCCAGCGCTGCCGACGTGAGCTGTACATCGCCGCCGGCTTGCACGCGGCCTGCGTTGGCGAGCTGCGCCACCGTGGTCAGCGCCACAGCGCCCTCGCCAGCCAGGACGCCGGCAGATGCGTTATCCAGTTGCTGCGCCTGCACGGTCAGGTCGCCTCCAGCCACGACATGCGCAGCGTTGCGGACCGCATTGGCCGCGGTGAGATGCACGTCTCGCCCACCCTGGGCCACGCCAGCCAGCGCAAGATCTCCCTGGCTGCGGATCTGCAGATCGCCGCCCGCATCCAGCGTGCCGCGGCTGTCGACAGTGCCGCCTTCCAGCGTCAAGGCGCCACCAGTTTGCAGCACGGCGTCCTGGCGCGTGGTCACGCTGCTCGCGCGCAAGGACGCATCGCCGTGTACCTGGCCTTGCGCAGCAAACGTCAGCGCACGCTGCGCCTGCAGGTCCAGCATCGATGCCTGCACTGTGCCGGCCGCGGTGAGGTCCCGCCCAGCCATCAATGCAACCGACTGTCCCGTCAGCGCGCCCGCCTGCTGCAAATCGCCACCGGCGCTGGCCTGTAGCGCAGTCGCCGCTGCCGTTACGCCCTGCAGCCGCATGTCGCCCAGGCTCGCCAGCCGGACGCTGCCCGCTTCGCTGCCGAGTTGACCGTCACTGCGTAGGCTGCCGGCGTCGATCTGCAGCGCGTTTCGGGCAACCACATTGCCGGTGTTGTCGAAGGTGCCGTCAACCGTTGCGGTCAGCGTGTTGCCGGTACCAATCCGACCGCTCTGGAGCAGCGTGCCAGCCGCAAGCTGCAGTGCACTCGCCGCGTAAAGGCTGCCAGCGTTGTCCAGCGCACCGCGGGTTCTTACAACTGCATCGGCGTTGGACGAGAACGCCGCGCCCTGCGCATTACGCAGCGAAGCCGCATCGACCTGCAACGAGCCGTTAGCAACGACGCTTGCGCGGTTTTCCAGCGCATTGCCCGCTTGCAGCGTGGTAGTGCCTGCGCTCTGCAATGTGCCGTTCAACGCCAGATCGGTGGCGCTTGCAATGCGCAGATCGGCACCGGCATCGATCACCCCATCGTGCTCGACCGTGTCACCACCCAGTTGCAGTGCGCCGGCGCTACGCAGCTGGCCGCGCTGGCGCAGTGCGCCGTCCGCCTGCAGGTCGATCGCGCCCGCAGCGCTGACGAGCGCATCGTTGACCAGCTCACCGCCGGCGACCATGGCGACGTCGCCGCGTGCGGTCTGCAAGCTGCCCGATACCTCGGCATTGCCGCCGCTGCGCAAGGTCACGCTCGCGGCGTTGACCGCCCCGGCGAGTTGCGCCGCGCTGCCGGCATCCACTGCCAGCGCCCCACCTGCCACGGTGTTGCCGCCCAGTGCGATCCCACCGCGGGCGCGCAAGGTCGTCTCGCCACGCTGGCTGCCGATATCGCCACGGCTGTCCAGTTGCGCGGCGTCCACCGTCAATGCGTTTCCAGCCACGACGGTACCGCTGTTGACCAAGTCTCCGGCGACGACGACCTGCGCGTCGCGCGCAGCGGTCATGCTGCCAGCGGTGACCACGCTGCCGGCCTGGAGCCGCAGGTCGCGACCGGCGTAAACGCTGCCCGCATTATTCAGCGCAGCGGCGCTGCGCAGATCCAGATCGGCGCCCGCAGACACCGCTGCGCGCTGCGCAAGATCGATCGCGCCGGCACTCAACGCAACCGCATCGGCAGCGACCAACTGCCCCTGCAGCCCCAGCCGGCCACCGGCCTGCACCTGCGCGCCCTGCCCGGCCTGCGCCAGCCCGCCCATCCGCACATCGCCGTTACCGATCACTCGCAATGCGGTCGCTGCATCCAGCGTACCAACCGCGTCGATCGTGTTTGCGTTCAATGCAATCGCGCCGCCGCTCTGCAAGGTGCCCGACAGCGCGATACTTGCCGCACGCAGATCCGCGCCTGCGCCGCCATACGCAACACCGCCGCTGCGCAACAGACCATCGGCTCCCAGCTCCAGTGCACCGGTGCTATGCAGGCTGCCGTCGGCATTCAACTCCGAACCAAACAGGCGAATCGAGCCGGCGCTGCTGCGACCGGCATGCCGCAAGGTGCCGCTGGCCTGCGCTGTCAACGCTCCGGCGGCAACCAGATCGCCAGCCAGGCGCAGCTGCGCCCCTCGCAAGCTGACATCGCCCTGCTGCGAGCCGAGCACGCCGCGTTGGTCCAGATCGCCCGCTGCACGTACAGTCAAACCATCGCGTGCCACTGCAGTGCCACTCAGACTCACCTGCCCGGCGCTGTCGATCTGCAGGTCACCGCTCTGCGCGGCCAGGGTGCCGCGGCTGACCACGCCCACGCCGGCTTCGGTAGCGATCAGGCGAATGCGGTCGGCATACATGCCGCCCAGCTGCGCAACGTCGATGCCGATCGACGGCGCGGCGCCATCGGTACCGGGCAGCACGTCGAGCAACATGCCGTCGTAATTGACGCGCCCTGCGCCGGCACTCGCGACCAATTCCTTGGTCCAGATCGACCCATTGACGCTGAGCTGGCGCGACAACAGATCCAGGCGATCCACATTGAAGGCGTCAAGACCATTGCTGCCGATGCTGAGCGCACCGCCGGTGATGGTGAAACCATTCAAGGCGCCATCGCCGCTGAGGTTTGGCGTGCCGGTGGTCAGCGTGACGCGCGAGGTATTGAGAAATCCGCAGCCATCACAGGAAATCCCGTTGGGATTGGCAATGACCAATTGCGCCTTGGCGCCGGCGATTTCGGTGTAACCCTGCAGGCGGCTGGTGGCGGAGGTGACCTCGTTGAGGATCAACGATGCCGAACCGCTACGCTGCAGATTGTTGTTGCCCGCAACATAGCCGCCCAGCTCGGTTTTGGAGATCTGCGCGCTGTTGTTGAGGATCAACCCGTTCGGGCCGACATTGAAATTGCTGTAGCGGTTATGCGAGATGCCGCGCGCATTGGGCGCGACGATATCCACCACCGGTACGCCATTGGCGGCGACCTGCTGACCGGGTGTCTGCCCGCCGGGGTTCGGCGTTGGCGCAACCTGTGCCCACGCCGGAAACGATGTCCAGGTGACCGTGCAGCACAGCAGCAACGCAAGCGCGCGCTTGCTTTGTTCGGCCAGGTAACCACGCAGGTTCATCGTTTCGGTGTCCATCGTTTCTCTCTCGCCACTCGTGGGCGTCATCAATCAACGGCGCGCTGCCGGCTGGCGGCGCGATCCATGTCAGAACTGGTAGATCACACGCGCGCCATACGCCGGCTGCGCACTTCCAAAACCATCGGGGCGATGGATCGCCCAGCCGGCAAATGCATCGATGCTGGCGCCGAACCAACCGCCGCGCAGACCTACCGCGCCGCCCACCAGACTGCGGCCGCGCAGACCGCCGGCACTGGTGCCATCGATGCGCCCGGCATCCAACCCCAGATACGGCGTCAGCCCGATCTGCTGGATCGGAAAACTCAAGGTATTCCGCCAGTACGCGCCCTTTTCCGCGCCCAAGGTCGCTTCGCCGTCGAAGCCGCGCACGCTGTAGCGGCCCCCGATGGTGACGAACTCCGAGCCAAGCAACAGCTCACCTGCGGTCTGTGCACGCAGGCTGCTTTCCCACGCCATCGGCACCGGGCCCAGCTTGAACGGCAGGGCCGTGCTCACGTCCAGCGTGGTCACGCCATAACGGAATGTCGGGAACCCGATCTGCGGGTCGTAACCTGTCCACTGGCTGTTGAACCACGGCGTGCCACGCCGATGCGCGATGCGCACGTCCAACTGCATCGCGCCCAGATAGCGACGATGGGTGAGGTAGAACTCCGCGCTGCTGGTGTCGCGGCGCTGGATGCCGATCTCCACGCCATCCAGATAACTACGCGCCCGCCGCCTGCCCACCGTGACACCGGCAGAGGTCTTGCTGGTGCCATCGCGGTGCAGTACACGCTGGATATCCAGCTGCGCGTTGCTGGATTCGCCGCTGGACTGAAAGGTCTGCAAAAATCCGTCCACGCGCTGGTGATAGCGGTACGAAGAGGCCGACAACGCAAACGTCCACCAGCCCCATGGCAGGCTGTAACTGAGACTATTGCCGCGCGTGCCGCGTTCTTCGTCGCGCGTGGCCAGGTCATGGCTGTAGCCGACGCTGAGCAGATCGTTGAGGCCCAGCGGGTTGTCCAGCGAAAAATCCAGCCCGCTCTGCGCGCGCCCGGTGGCTTCCACGCCAGAGTCGTCGGCATTGGCCACGCCGCGCCAGCGCCGACCGTGCTGCAAGGTGATCACCAGATCCGATTCGCCTGGCGCCTCGCCCGGGGCGATATCGATCTTGGCATCTTGCGATGGCAGTCGCTTGAACTGCTCAACGGCCTGCTCGATCGCGCGCAGATCCAGCAGATCCCCGCTGCGTAACGGCAAGGCCGTTTTCCAATGTGCGCCATCGGTATCGGAGGCCACACGCACCGCACGCAGACGTCCAGGCATCAATTCAAAACGCAGTTCGCCACGCGACAGATCCTGCTCGGGCACACCGATTCGGGTGGTGACAAAACCACGTGCCACCAGGCGATCCAGTGCGCGGCGGCGAATGATGTCGATCCCCGCGCGGCCGATGCAGCGGCCCTCGTAACGGCGCAACGATTTCCACAACCAGGCAAAACGGTCCGCTGCATCGCCGGCACCGGAAAGACGCACGCGCGTGATGGCAAAACACAGGTCTTCCCTGGGCAATGCAGTGCTGCCTGCATCCACGCGGTCGGCCTCCTCGCGCGGGCCGGCGAAGGGCGCCTGGCGCTCCTGCTCCTGCCTGCGCTGGATCTCTTCGGCCTGGCGCAGTTGTTCCTGCCGATCCAGGCTGGAAGGTGCCGATTGTTGTGCAGCCGCCAGCCCAGCGACCGCCCAAAGGCAAGCCGCCAGCGCCAACGGCGCCGATCGCATCCACATCTTGTCCTGCCCCCTGTGCGGTGGTCGCGCCTTCCGCGCGCCGCCGCCCGCATCACCGTGCCTGGCCACCAACATGGCGGCGCAACCCTTCAGCTCGGCAGAATGCGGCGCAACTTTGCTGCAACGTTAAGAACGGGTCAACGCGCCGTGTAGGGGCTACCCTGTAAGAAAAATCCGACCATTTCACTTATGTGATGGATATCACTTAAATTCCGGACGCAGCGAGTGGGCAGCTGTAGGTGCTGGATGCAACAAGGGTCTCGTCAGACACGAACGTCGGGCAACTCGCCGCTAAGTTGGGCAATTCTAATAATGTCTAAAAGAGCATAGCGTGGAGCCGACAACACGCTTGCCAGCGCGCCCTGCGTGACAATGAATCTTCTTCATTCGAAGTAGATACGCACGAGAACGCGTTAGTAGTCCTATTTCCGGCAATAAAATCGCCGCGGGAATCATTGCCTAGTCTCAAAAACGAACTGAAGCAATGAACATCGCATCGACATTGTGATGACATGCATTTTACATAGGCATACGCAGTATCGCCGAACTTCATAGCCGGGATCGCTTGTGAACTTCCTCCCCCAGTCGTTCAAGCAATTACGTGCGTCGCGGTTGTCCTGACCGCACGAGCGCACTCACACCTCTGCTCAGCCTCGCCTTGTTGTCTGCGTGTGCGCCCCAGGCGCACAGTGGCGAACTGCGGTCTGCAGATGTGCGTGATGCCTCCGATGTGCATGACGCCACCATCGTCCTTACACCCATGCAGCAGGCCGAGCAGCTTCGCGGCCAGCAACGCTATGCGGACGCCCTGGCCATCTACGAGCGGGTGCTGCGTGCAGACCCGCGCGACAAGGGCGCCTACACCCTGCGTGCGCTCACACTGAGCGACCTGGGCAGCGCACAGCTCGCAGCCGAAGCGGTGTGGCGGCATCCGGACTGGTTCTCGCAGCAGGAACGCGAACGCATCGACAACGATCGCGTCGCGCGCATGATCGGCTGGGCCAGTGCCGAACCGGTGGACGCCGCGCATCGCTACGCCGAGACCGATCAAGCGCTGGTCAACATTGCCCGTATCGAGCGCGACGCGCCGCCCCAGGTGGCATGGGAAGCCACACGCCTGCGCGTGGACGGCCTGATCGCGCTCAACCAGCGGCAGCGTCACCGCGATGTGGTGGCCGGGTACCAGGCGCTGCGCGCGGAAGGCATCGCGGTTCCCGGCTACGTGCTGCCGACCGTGGGCGACTCGCTGATGGGGTTGCGCCGCCCTGCCGAAGCCGAAGCCGTGCTGCGGCAGGCCTTGCAACACGACCCGGACGATTTCAATACGCAGCTGCTGCTGGGCTATGCCTTGCTGGAGCAGGAGCGCTTCGATCAGGCGATGCCGTTGTTCGAGAAGCTTGCCGCAACCCAGGTGCCGTGGCCACGCCGCGATGGAGCCACCAGCGGCTACGAGAACTGGGACCGCTTCAGCGCAGATATCGCGCTGGCGACGGCACGCTCGGCGGCGAACGACAACCGGGGTGCGCAGGCCCTGCTGCGCGAGCGGGTGGCGATCGGTCCGGATAATGCGGAACTGCAGGCCGCGCTGGCATCGATCGAGCAGCGGCGCGGACACATCAGCCAGGCATTGCAACGCAACGCAATGGCACTGACGCTGGATCCGCATCACAAGCAGGCGCGCAGCGGCAGCGTGGAAGCGCAACGCGACCTGGATCGCCTGGATCTGGCCGATGCCGCGTTCGCGAGCCTGCGCAAGGAGTATCCGGACGACGCGGGCCTGCAACGCCTCGGCGCATCGCTGGAGCGCCAACGCGGCTGGCAGGTGCATCTGAGCCATGCGTGGGGACGCAGCGACAACGACAACCGCGCCAACGCAACCTCGCCGCTCGGCGACCATTTCGGCAGCTCGCTGCTGGAAGCCGAATCGCCGCTGCTGGGCGAGCGCTGGCGCGTGGGCTTGCGCGCGCGCGACGATTGGTCCGATTTCCAGAACACGCGCGTGCGTTATCGCAGCTTCTGGCTAGGCACGCATTACCGCTACGACCGGCTGGATCTGAGCGCCTATGGTGGCCGCGCACTCGATGATTTCGACCGCGACAGCACCGCCTGGTCATTGGACGCGGGCTGGCGATTTTCCGATGCGTGGTACGGCAGCGTCGCCTGGCGGACACGCGACCCGGAGGCCTCGTTGCAGGCGCGTCGGTTGGGCATCACCGGCGACAGCATCGGCGCTGCCGTGCGCTGGACCCCCAGCGACGAAAGCCGTTGGGAACTGCAAGCACGCCAGCTGCGTTACAGCGATGGCAATCGGCGCAGCCAGCTCGATCTATCCGGCAGTCAACGCCTGTGGGCAAGCCCGCATGTGCTGATCGATGGGCTATTTTCCGCGTCCGCCGGGCGCGCCGAAGACGACCGCGTTGTCGATTACTTCAACCCGCGCCGCAGCTCGGGCGTGGCCGCGGGTGTGCGGATCGAACAGATCGGCTGGCGTCGTTATGACTATGCATTCCGGCAGCGGCTGGAAGTGACCGCCGGGCCAACGTATCAGTCCGGCTTCGGCAGTCGCTGGGTACCTGCCGTGGCCTATCGCCACCTGTGGTCGCTGGGCGATGGCAGCGCAGTGAGCTACGGCGTGAGTTGGTCGAGCCCGGTCTACGACGGGCAGCGCGAACACCAACTTGGATTGGACCTGGATTTCCGATGGGGAGGTACGCCGTGATCCGCCTGCCGCTGTTGCTGCTCGCGCTGCTGTTGATGACCTTCGCTTCGTCCGCGCATGCAGGCCTGCTGGTGCTCAGCTACCACGATATTCGCGACGACGTCGCCGCCAAGGGCGATCCGGATCGCTATGCGGTGTCCACCAGCAACTTCGCCGCGCATCTGGACTGGCTGCGCTCGCACGCCTACCACCCGGTCAGCGTGCAGCAGGTGCTGGACGCACGTGCCGGCCGGCGTGCCCTGCCCTCGCGGCCGGTATTGCTCACCTTCGACGATGGCTTGCGCAGCGTTTATACGCGGGTATTTCCGCTACTGCAGGCGTATGGCTACCCCGCACTGGTCGCGCCGGTGACCAGTTGGGTCGAGTTGCCTGCGGACAAGGTCGTACCCTATGGCCCGCGCGATTTCACCCGCGATGACTTCGTCACCTGGGCGCAGTTGCGTGAGATGCAGGACAGCGGCCTGGTCGAGATTGGCTCGCATAGCGATGACTTGCATAAAGGCATCGCCGGCAATCCGTTCGGCAACCAGACGCCGGCCGCTGTTACGCGTCACTGGGATGCAGGCAAGGGTTACGAAAGCGAAGCGGACTATCGCCAACGCATCCAGACCGACCTGCGCCATAGCCGCGACGCGATCGTGGCGCATCTGGGCAAGCCGCCACGCGCCATGGTGTGGCCGTATGCCGCCTACAATCGCGCCAGCAACCAGATTGCCGCGCAGTTGGGCATGACGCTCAGCTTCGATCTGGAAGGCCGCTCGCACGAGGCCGATATCGGCCAGCAGGGCCGCGACCGCGTGGATGGGCAATCGCTGGCCAGCCTTGGCCGCCTGTTGCTGTTCAACAATCCCGATGTGCGTGATCTGGCCGGCGAACTGCGACGCGACCTGTCGCGCGATGGCCTGCGTGCGATCCAGATCGATCTGGATTACGTCTACGACCCGGACCCGGCGCAGCTGGAACGCAACCTCGACATCCTGGTCCAGCGCGTCAAGGACATCGGCCCCAGCCACGTCTTTCTGCAGGCCTTTGCTGACCCGGATGGCGATGGCGCGGCCGATGCGCTGTATTTCCCCAATCGGCATCTGCCGATGCGCGCGGACCTGTTCGGGCGCGTGGCCTGGCAGCTGCGCACCCGCGCCGGTGTGCGCGTGTTCGCCTGGCTGCCGGTGCTCGGCTTCCACCTGCCCGACGCGCAGCAACAGGCGGCGCTGCAGATCCGAGCAAACGATCCGAAGGATGTACCGCGTCTGGACCCGGGCAACCCACGCACGCGCCAACTGGTGGCCGACGTCTACGAAGACCTGGCCGCCAATGCCTACTTCGAAGGCCTGCTGTTCCATGACGATGCCTACCTGCGCGATGACGAAGTGCCGGCTTACGGCGGCGGCGATCCGGCCAGGCGCACGCAGGCGCTGATCGGCTTTACTCAGCAGCTCAAGGTCGCCGCAGAACGTTGGCGCCCCAAGCTGGTCACGGTGCGCAACCTGTTCGCGCAGCCGGTGCTGGAGCCGCACAGCGAAGCGTGGTTTGCGCAGCGCCTGGACGCGTTTGCTACCGCCTACGACTACACTGCGCTGATGGCGATGCCGTACATGGAACAAGCCGACGATCCGCAGCAGTGGCTCACGCAACTGGCGACGCGTGTCGGTCAGCAACCACGCGGTTTCGACAAGACCATCTTCGAACTGCAAACCGTCGATTGGCGTACCGGCAAGCCACTGCCTGACGGCGCAGTGCTCGCACACTCCAAGCTGCTGCTGGCGGCCGGCGTGCGTCATCTGGCGTATTACCCCGACGATTTCATTGGCGGCCATCCGTCCCTGCCCGAAGCGCGTGAAGCCATTTCGGCCCGCCAATTCCCCTATATCGAGCGATGACCGATGACGACCAGCCTCTTACTGGCCGCCCTGTTCAACTTTGCGTTTTACTACCCGATCATCATGGCGTTTTTCTGGATGATCGGCGGTATCTACTACTACCTGCGACGCGAACGCGGCACGCCAGGGCCATCCAAGCCGCCGCCGATGGCCAGCGAGCCGTTCGTATCGTTGCTGATGCCTTGCTACAACGAAGCCAAGCATGTTGCCGAAACCATCGAGGCGATGAGCGCGCAGCACTATGCAGACTTCGAGATCATCGCAATCAACGATGGCAGCACCGACCGCACTGCCGAAGTGCTCGACGATCTCACCCACCAGCATCCACGGTTGCGCGTGGTGCATCTGGAGCAGAATCACGGCAAGGCCAACGCACTGCGCGTCGGCACGCTGGCCGCACGCTCGGACTACCTGGTGTGTGTGGATGCCGATGCGATTCTCGACCCCAACGCAACGCGCTGGATGGTGGGTCACCTGATTTCCGGCCCGCGCGTCGGTGGCGTCACCGGCAACCCGCGCGTGCGCAATCGCACCACCCTGATGGGCCGTATGCAGGTCGGCGAGTTTTCCGCGATCGTGGGCCTGATCAAGCGCGCCCAACGCGTCTACGGCCGCCTGTTCACCGTGTCCGGTGTGATCTGCGCGTTTCGTCGCTCGGCCCTGCACCACGTCGGCTTCTGGTCCGACAACATGGTCACCGAAGACATCGACATTTCCTGGCGGCTGCAGCTCGACGGCTGGGATATCCGCTACGAGCCCAACGCGCTGTGCTGGATCCTGATGCCGGAAACCTTCCGCGGCCTGTGGATGCAGCGCCTGCGCTGGGCGCGCGGTGGCGTGGAGGTATTGCTGAGCCATGGTCGACGCGCATTGGCGTGGCGCAGCCGGCGCATGTGGGCGGTGCTGCTGGAATACGCGCTGAGCCTGATCTGGGCCTACGTGATGTTGTTCATCATCGTGTTGTGGGTGCTCGGCAAGTTCATCGCGATGCCGCCGGCGTTGTATGTCGACACCATCCTGCCACGCTGGCATGGCCTGGTGCTGGCAGTGGTCTGCCTGCTGCAATTCGGCACCAGCCTGATCATCGAACGTCGCTACGAAAAAGGCCTGGCACGCCAGTTCTTCTGGGTGATCTGGTACCCGGCCGCCTTCTGGATGATCGGTATGCTCACTGCCGTCATCGCCTTCCCCCGCGCCCTCATCGTACGCCGCAACCAACGCGCGCGATGGAAGAGCCCCGACCGAGGAATCCAATGACTCCGCCCATCATCAACCTGCCGCAACGCCTCGGCCGCTCGCGCCGGCTCGCCTATGGTGCCGCCACTGCCGGCGCCTGGATGGTCTATTTCTATCTCTGGGCACCGCTAGCCACGCTGATCGCCTGGTTCTTCGGGCTGCGCAGCGCGTATACCGAGCTCTACCTGCGACACAACGCCATCGACCCATTCGCACTCGGCGCACTGCCGGTCATCGCCCTGATGGCGGCCATCACCACCGTCGGCTGGGCCGAATACAACCGCCTGCGCTTCGCCAATGCCGACAAGCGCAAACGCCCGCGCACCGTGGCAGAGCTGGAAGTCGACCAGCGCCTGGGCGCCACCGAACAACTCGGCACCCTGCTCCGCCACAGCCGCATCTCGTCGGTGGCGATGGACAAGTTTGCACGGCCGGTCGCGGTCCGGGTGGTACGGCATCGCTGACAGGAGGGAGGCCGCGGGAGTCGACTTCCCGGCAGAAGCTGACGGCTTGTGCGAAAGAGAGCGACCAGCAACAACTCCGTTGAACGCCACGTTCTGTCCAATCCAGAGCAAACCCATCCAATCGGTATCGGGCGCGAGCCAGTCAGTAGATAGGCCCCGCCTTCGCGTGCCGCAGCTGGTCCCACGCATTCGACTCTGACGGGCTACGGATGGGAAGCTGGCACGCAAGCTCGAAGTGATCGTCCCCGTGCGCGTACGGCAACCCCTGCCATGCCTCGAAGGCGGGCAAGTCTGCTGGCAGGTAGCCGCTTGCCGGCAGCCAGACAGTACGCAGCCAGGTAAAGGCGCGCGCCTCCAGCTGCAAATCCCCGCGAATCACCACTTCAGCCACCTTCATCGGCGGAAACCGGAATAGGCCGATATCGCCGTAGGGCCGCCCATGCGTCACTTCTACCGCGACGTCATAACGGCAATCGTCGGCGCACGCCAGTCGCGGTTGATCCCAGAGATACCCCAGCCACTGACGGTGTGCTACGCCGGCATCTCGCGCCCACGACAGCAGACGCAGGGCCGCCGCCCGAACCGCGCCCTCCTCGAATGGACGATGCACGCGCACGTATTGAACGGTCCGTTCGGGAATTTCGCGAAGATTGACCGAAAATGCCCCGGCGTCGATGGCACCACCGCCATCGCCATGCGAGGTCAATGCCAGGGTGGCATCCAGTGCGCCTTGGCGCGCATCCAGACAGGCATCGAGATCCAATCTGGCGGGCGAATATCCAAAGTGCTTTCGAAAGTTTCTTGAGAAATCCGACAGCGAAGAAAACCCGCGGGCCAGCGCTATTTCCGTCAGGGGCCGGCCCGGCTGGTGAGACATATCGCCCAAGGCGTTTTCCAGCCTTCTACGCAGCACGAATGCGCGAGGGGTTTCACCCATTACGGCACGAAAGATTCGTTGAAGATGAAAAGGTGACACACAGGCAGCGCCAGCAATCAGGGACAGCGAAAGCTTCCCGCCGAGATTGACCTCGATGTAGTCGAGCGCACGATTCACACTCTGGACCGTGGTGAGGGATGGCGTTTGGCTGATCGTCATCTGAGCAAGATCTGGCAAGCGGCTGAACTCGCAGTACTTTATCGTCGTTGCGCGGCAGCCGAGTCTGGACGCAGGGAACGGCTCCGCTGTTGGTCATCAACCCACTCAGTCAAAGGAATCGGGCATGCACGCAGTGAACGGGATCGGCGGGATCATCATCAAGTCCAAGGACGCGACTGCATTACGTACCTGGTATGCAACGCAGCTGGGAATCGATGTACAAGCCTGGGGCGGAACCGTGTTCGATGCCGGATCGCGAGAGGGAGGCCCCGAGAACCCGCTGGCATGGGCAATTCACGAGCAGGCGAGCAACCAGTTCGAGAACACCGCGGCCCCGTTCATCGTGAACTACCGGGTCGATGATGTGGAGTCGCTGGTTGAACGGCTGAGAGCTGCCGGTTGCCAGGTGTCGGAGACCGTCACCACCTCGGAATTCGGGCTGTTTGCCTGGGTCATCGATCCCGACGGCAACAAGGCAGAGTTGTGGCAGCCGACCTGAGCCCAATGCGCTGACCTGGGAAACGATGCGCAAGCCTCTACTGACGCGGTGCCGTCAACGCCCTGCCTTCTCAACGCGGCCAACTAGCAGGCCCCTATCGTCCAGCTGGCGCACGCGGCCATCTGGAACAGCAGCCCTCGGTCTGGTGACCCCGGCCCGATTCGAACGGGCGACCTTCCCCTTAGGAGGGGGACGCTCTATCCAGCTGAGCTACGGGGCCAAGGGCGACATTGTCGCATGTTCAGCCAGCTTGCCAAGCCGGCCGGGGGTGGGTGGAGCCTGCTAAAATCGGCGGCTACCCGTGTCGCTGCCGGCCTTGGCTGCTGCGCGACTGCCACTGTTTCCAGGAGATTCCATGTCCGCTGACCTGCTCAAGGCGCTCGACCTCGCCGCGTCCAATTCCGGTACCTATCTGGGCGAGGCGACCTGGTCGCAGGCCACCGGTGCCGGGGTGCTGCAGCCGCTCAATCCGACCACCAATGCGGTGATCGCCGATGTGCAGGCCACCACGCCGGAAGACTACGAATTGATCGTCCAGCGTGCGCAGGCCGCATTCAAGGTGTGGCGAACCACGCCTGCGCCGCGCCGTGGTGAGGCCGTTCGCCTGTGTGGCGAGGCGCTGCGTGCACACAAGGATGCGCTCGGTTCGCTGGTGGCCCTGGAAATGGGCAAGAGCAAGCCCGAGGGCGATGGCGAAGTGCAGGAGATGATCGACATCGCCGACTTCGCGGTCGGCCAGAGCCGCATGCTGTATGGCTACACCATGCATTCGGAGCGCCCCGGCCACCGCATGTACGAGCAGTACCAGCCGCTGGGCCTGGTCGGCATCATCAGCGCGTTCAACTTCCCGGTGGCGGTGTGGGCGTGGAATGCGTTCCTGGCGGCGATCTGCGGCGATATCTGCATCTGGAAGCCGTCCAACAAGACCCCGCTGACAGCGATCGCGACGATGAAGATCTGCAATGCCGCGCTCAAGGATGCCGGCTTCCCGGACGTATTCTTCCTGATCAACGATTCCGGCACTTCCCTGTCGGAGAAGCTGGTCGAAGACACCCGTATCCCGCTGATCAGCTTCACCGGTTCGACCCAGATCGGCCGCGTGGTCGCTGAAAAGGTCGCCCACCGCCTGGGCCGCTGCCTGCTGGAGCTGGGCGGCAACAACGCCATCATCCTGGACGAAACCGCCGATTTGAAGCTGGCCATCCCCGGCATCGTGTTCGGTGCGGTGGGCACCGCAGGTCAGCGCTGCACCACCACGCGCCGCCTGATCGTGCACGACTCCATCTACGACAACGTGCTGGCCACGCTGGTCAAGGCGTACAAGCAGCTCGACAGCAAGATCGGCGACCCCACCGACCCGGCAAACCTGATGGGCCCGCTCAACAGCCAGGGCGCGGTGGAGCAGTTCCTGGCCTCGATCGCCAAGGCCAAGGCCGCCGGCGGCACGGTCGAAGTGGGCGGCACCGCGATCGATCGTCCTGGCAACTTCGTGCTGCCGGCGATCGTCACCGGGCTGCAGAACAGCGACGCGGTGGTGCAGCACGAGACCTTCGCGCCGATCCTTTACGTAATGAAGTACGGCACGCTGGATGAGGCGATCGAGCTGCAGAACGGCGTGCCGCAGGGCCTGTCGTCGTCGATCTTCACCCAGAACCTGAAGGCGGCCGAGAAGTTCCTGTCGGCGGCCGGCAGCGACTGCGGCATCGCCAACGTCAACATCGGCACCTCCGGTGCGGAGATCGGTGGCGCGTTCGGCGGCGAAAAGGAAACCGGCGGTGGCCGCGAATCCGGCTCGGACGCATGGAAGGTCTATATGCGTCGCCAGACCAACACCATCAACTACTCCGACTCGCTGCCGCTGGCGCAGGGCATCAAGTTCGATCTGTGATCGATGGCATCGCAGCGCGCCCGGCCATGGCCGGCGCGCTGCAGCTGTCGCATGCCTTCGCTGCGGCCGGCCTGCAATAACGACAGACAATCAATCGCGGCAGGTGCCACCCCGCAGCGGTTGACAGCGGTCCGCTGACATTTCGGACAGGCCCCCGGCACCCCATCGGCAAGGTGTCGCGTTACCAGGCAATCAGACAGTCAAGGCAAGCCTTCAGGCCCCCTCCCCGGCGGCCAATGCCCCCAGGATCGCGTTTCCGCCCCAGACGGCACGCCATTCGGACGGCCGCTCTGGGATAATCGCCTCACGCCAGCCCTCTGCTGCCGCCAATCTCCAGGAGTTCATGATGAACGTTGTCGTTCGACAGACCAGCGCCATGGCCATCGTCAGCCTGGTCGCAGGCATCCTCGGCTGGACGCTGATTCCTTTCATCGGCAGCGTGTGCGCCATCATTACCGGCCACCTGGCACGCGCGGAAATCCGCCGCAACCCGCAGGGGCTGGAAGGCGACGGTCTGGCGATCGGCGGGCTGATCCTCGGCTGGCTGGCGGTGGCCCTGTGGGTGCTGGGCATTGCGGTCTTTATCCTGTTTTTCGGCGGTATGGCGTGGCTGGCGGCCGCAAACAGTTGAGCATGGCCGCGCCCTCCTCGGCCCAACGCTTCAACGACCGTGTAGCGGCCTATGTGCGCTACCGGCCCAGCTATCCGCCGCAGTTGCTGCGCTGGTTGCATGACGAACTTGGCATCACGCCGGCGACTGCGGTGGCCGATATCGGCGCCGGCACCGGCATTTCCAGCCGGCTGTTTCTGGAGGCCGGTTACGCGGTCACGGCGGTGGAACCCAACCCGGCCATGCGCGAAGCCGCGCAGCAGTGGCTGGCAGGGTTTCCCAAGTTCCAGGCCGTCGATGGCACCGCCGAAGCCACCGGGCTGGCCGATGCCAGCATGGGCCTGGTGTCTGCCGCGCAGGCCTTCCACTGGTTCGACACCCAGGCCATCCGTGCCGAGTGGGCGCGCGTGCTGCGGCCCGACGGGCTGGCGGTGATCTACTGGAACTCGCGCGAGCTGGACACCACCGCCTTCTTGCGCGGCTACGAGCAACTGCTGCTGGACTACGGCACCGACTATTCGGCCGTGGCCGAACGCTACCAGGACGATGCGACCATGCAGGCCTGGTTCGGCGACGGGTTCCGCGCGATGGCGCGCTTTCCCAATGTGCAGCGGCTGGATTTCGATGCACTGCGCGGCCGCCTGTTGTCGTCTTCCTACGCACCGCTCGCACACGACCCGCGCCACGCACCGATGCTCGCCGCGCTGCGCACGCTGTTCGATGCGCACGCACAGGACGGACAGATCGACTTCCAATACCAGACCCGCGTCTTCGCCGGGAAATTGAACTGACATCCATGTATTCGCTTGCCCGCCCCCTGCTGTTCACCCTCGATGCCGAGCGCGCGCATGCGCTGGCGTTGCGCTCCATCGACACCGCCTACCGCACCGGCACCACGTCGCTGCTGGCCAAGCGCCCGGTCCCGCTGCCGACGCCGGCATTCGGTTTGATGTTCCCCAACCCGGTCGGCCTTGGCGCCGGCCTGGACAAGAACGGCGAGCACATCGATGCGCTACTGGCGCTGGGCTTCGGCTTCGTCGAGATCGGCACGGTGACGCCGAGGCCGCAGGAAGGCAATCCCAAGCCACGCATGTTCCGCTTGCCGGAGTATCAGGCGGTGATCAACCGCATGGGCTTCAATAACCTGGGCGTGGATGCGCTGGTGGCCAACGTGCAACGCGCGCGTCGTCGCGGCGGCCTGCTCGGCATCAATATCGGCAAGAACAAGGACACGCCCAACGAGGAAGCGACCAGCGACTACCGCTATTGCATGGAGCGCGTCTATCCGCTGGCCGATTACATCACCGTCAACATTTCCTCGCCCAATACCGCCGGTTTGCGCGAGCTGCAGGAAGAACAGGCGCTGCGTCGGCTGATCGCCGATCTGCGCGAAACCCAGGAAGCGCTGGCCGCCCAACACGGCAAGCGCGTGCCGATGCTGGTGAAGGTGGCGCCGGATCTCAACGACCGCGACATCGATGCGGCTGCGCGCGTGCTGGCCGACCTGGCGGTGGATGGCGTGATCGCCACCAACACCACGGTGACGCGCACCTTGATCGCCAATCATCCGCTGGCTGCCGAGGCCGGCGGCTTGTCGGGGGCGCCGCTGCTTGGGCAATCCACACTGGTGTTGCGCCGCCTGCGCGCACGCCTGCCCGAGTCGATCCCGTTGATCGGCGTGGGGGGCATCGGCTCCGGCGCCGACGCCGTGGCCAAGATGGCGGCCGGCGCGAGCCTGGTGCAGTGCTATAGCGGCCTGGTGTATCGCGGGCCGCCGTTGATCGGCGAGTGCGTCGATGCCATCCGTCGCCGTCGCGAAGCGCCCAGCGGTGGCGCGGTCTCGCCGCTATGAGCGATGCGGTGCACACTGGCTGGAACTTGAGCGCGCATGCGCCACTGCGTGCGCTCAACACGTTCCATGTCGAGGCGACGGCGCGCTGGTTGCTCGGCATCCACACGCCCGCAGCATTGCCGCAGGCGCTGGCCGCGCCTGAGATCGCCGGGCTTCCATTGCTGGTGCTGGGCAGCGGCAGCAATTTGCTGCTGGCCGGCGACCCGCAAGGTTGCGTGCTGTGTTTCGAAAACCGCGACATCGCCATCATTGCGCACCATGCCGACCACGCCATCGTGCGCGCCGGGGCGGGTGTGAACTGGCATGCGCTGGTGCTGTATTCGCTGCGGCAGGGGTTGTCCGGCCTGGAAAATCTGGCGTTGATCCCCGGCACCGTCGGTGCCAGCCCGATCCAGAACATCGGTGCCTACGGCGCGCAGGTGGGCGACTTCATCCACGCGGTGGAGGCCTTCGATCGGCTTGGCCAGCAGTTTGTGCGGCTGAGCGCGTCCGAGTGCGCCTTCGCCTACCGCGACAGCGTGTTCAAGCAGCAACCCGAGCGTTACCTGATTGTAGCGGTGGAATTCAATCTGCCGCTGTTGCACGAACTGCGGCTGGATTACGCCGGCATTCGCGAAGAACTGGCCAGCATGGGCGCCGAGCTGGCGGGGGCCGCCGACGTGGCGCAGGCAGTGATCAACATCCGTCGACGCAAGCTGCCGGACCCGGATGTGCTCGGCAATGCAGGCAGTTTTTTCAAGAACCCGCTGTTGCCGAGCGAACAGATCGCCGCGTTGCAGGCCACCTTCGCCGACATGCCGGTGTATCCCGGCGAGCAGCCAGGCCAGGGCAAGTTGTCGGCCGCGTGGTTGATCGAGCAATGCGGCTGGAAAGGCCAGCGCGAGGGCGATGCCGGCGTGTCTCCCGATCACGCCCTGGTCCTGGTCAATTACGGCACCGCCAGCGGCGCACAGTTGCTGGAATTTGCCAGGCGTATTGCCGAATCGGTGCGCGAGCGCTATTCGGTGATCCTGGAACCGGAACCGCGCATCATCGGAGCACATTGGTGACTGCAGCGCAGGTCTCGCGTCGTGCAGCGCTGTGGATGCTCACCAGTACCTTCGCCTTCGGCCTGATGGCCATCACCATCCGGCTGGCGTCGAGCAACATTGCCACCACCGAGATCGCGTTCTTCCGTAATGCATTCGGGTTGCTGGCGTTACTGCCGTTGATCCTGCGGCCGGGCAAGGCGCTGCCACGGACGCGGCAGTTGCCGCAGTACCTGGCGCGCACGCTGATCGGCCTGGCGTCGATGCTGTGCGGGTTCTGGGCGATCGGCCACCTGCCCTTGTCGCAGGCGATTTCGCTGTCCTATTCCACGCCGTTGTTCGTTACCGTGCTGGCGGTGGTGTGGTTGCACGAGCAGGTACGGTTGCGCCGCTGGCTGGCAGTGGCGGCAGGCTTCGTCGGCGTGCTGGTGATCCTGCGACCGGGATCGTCCACCTTCACGCCCGGGCTGCTGATCGCCTTGCTGGCCGCCGTCATCAGCGCCGTGGTCGCGATCCAGATCAAGCAGCTCTCGCGCAGCGACGACTCCGACACCGTGGTGTTTTATACCTATGTGTTCTGGGTGCCGATGTCGCTGATTCCGGCCCTGTTCCAGTGGACCTGGCCGCAAGGCATCGACTGGCTGTGGCTGGTGGCGACCGGCGTCTTCGGGACTGCCGGGCAGTTGTTCTGGACCCGCGCGCTCAAGCTGGGCGAAGTCTCCGCACTGCAGCCGATCAGCTTCATGCAACTGCCGCTGGTGGCATTGCTGGGCTGGTGGTTGTTCGGCGAGGCGATCGAACGCCACACCCTGATCGGCGCGGCCATCATCATCGGCGCCAATGTATACATCGCCCACCGCGAAACCGTGCTGGCGCGCCGCGCTGCCACGCATGCCCCGGTGGAGGGGGCTAAGCCGGGCGAGTAATGCAGCAGCGGTGACGCAATAGATGTGGGTATAACGCGCGTCGCCGCACGCATTGGCACGCGCACCACAACTGCAGCGGTTGCGTTGTCGCGTACCGAGCAGTTGTCAACGGCTTCTCCGTCACCTGGATCATGCGACCGGGATCGTATGCGACCATGCAGGCGAACCCGCTTGCGCCAGGACATTGCACGTGAAGACCATCGGGATGATCGGCGGCATGAGCTGGGAGTCCACCCTGCCCTACTACCGCCATATCAATCAGGCCATCCGCCGCGAACGTGGCGGGCTGCATTCGGCCCGACTGTTGCTGTACAGCGTCGACTTCCACGATATCGAACGCCTGCAGCACGCCGGCGACTGGGAGGGCGCCGGACGCGAGATGGCGGCGGCCGCGCGTTCGCTGCACGCCGGCGGCGCGGACTTCATCGTGCTGTGCACCAACACCATGCACTGCGTCGCCGATGCGATCACCGCCGCAACGCCACTGCCCTTGCTGCACATCGCCGACGCCACTGCCGATGCCTTGCTCGCGGCAGGCATCACCCGGGTCGGCCTGCTCGGCACGCGCTTCACCATGGAGCAGCCGTTCTATCGTCAGCGGCTGGAGGCGCGTGGACTGACGGTGGTCATACCGCCTGCCGATGCGCGCGCGGAACTGCATCGGGTGATTTACGAAGAGCTGTGCCAGGGCGTGATCGATGCAGGATCGCGTCACTCTTTTCGTCAGGTCATGGCCGAACTCGAGCAGCAAGGCGCGCAGGCGATCGTCCTGGGTTGCACAGAAATCTCCTTGCTGGTGGATGCCGGCGACTCGGCGCTGCCGCTGTTCGATACCACCGTGCTGCATGCCGAAGCAGCGGCGCTGGCCAGCCTGCACGCTTGACAGGTCACCACGGGCGCAGACACGACGCGTTTACCGAAGTCCCATACGTGCCATCCAGCGCCAGCAGGCAAGCCGCACCTGCTGGCGCGCTAGGATGATGCCGCACAGGCGACTGCTGCATCCGCGCATGCGCGCCACCACCCGCCACAGGATGTCACGCCTTGAAGACCCATCCGCCCACAGGCACTGCACCGAGGTCGCAGCTCAAACGCGACGACTACAAGACGCTGGCCTTGTCCGCGCTGGGCGGCGCGCTGGAACTGTACGACTTCATCATCTTCATCTTTTTTGCCGCAGTGCTGGGCGAGTTGTTCTTCCCTCCCGGCATCCCCGACTGGATGCGCCAGCTGCAGACCTTCGGCATCTTTGCCGCCGGTTACCTGGTGCGCCCACTGGGCGGCATGGTGATGGCCCATTTCGGCGACCTGGTCGGTCGCAAGCGCATGTTCGGCTTGAGCCTGCTACTGATGGCCCTGCCAACGCTGTGCATCGGCTTGCTGCCCACCTACGCGCAGATCGGCATTGCGGCGCCGCTGCTGTTGCTGGGCGCGCGCCTGCTGCAGGGCGCCGCGATCGGCGGTGAGGTGCCCAGCGCCTGGGTGTTCGTCGCCGAGCACGTGCCGCCCCAGCGCACCGGGCTTGCCTGCGGCACCCTGACCGCCGGCCTGGCCGGTGGCGTGTTGCTCGGTTCGCTGGGTGCCGGCGCCCTCAACCGCCACTTCACCCCTGCCGAGATCGCCGACTATGCCTGGCGCCTGCCGTTTCTGGCAGGCGGCGTGTTCGGGCTGGTGTCGGTCTACTTGCGCCGCTGGCTGCACGAGACGCCGGTGTTCGCAGAACTGGTCGCCATGCGTGCGCTGGCCCGCGAAACCCCGCTCAAGCTGGTGCTGCGCGATCATCGCCCTGGCGTACTGCTGTCGCTGGCACTGACCTGGATGGTGGCCGGCGGCGTGCTGGTGGTGTCGTTGATGACACCCGGCCTGTTGCAGAGCAGTTACCACTACCCGGCTGCAGTGGCGCTACAGGCCAACAGCCTGGCCATCGTGCTGCAGGCTGCCGGGTCGGTGGTGGCCGGTGCGTTGGCCGACCGCTATGGCAATGGGCGCGTGCTGCTCATCGGTAGCGTCCTGCTGGGCGTAGCGGCATGTGCGTTCTACCGCCTGGCCGGCGATCCACAGCTGGTGTTTCCGCTCTACGCGCTGCTGGGCGCCGCACTGGGCGTGCTGGGGGTGATCCCGCGCATCATGGTCGAGGCGTTCCCACCCGAAGTGCGCCTGTCCGGCGTGTCGTTCGCCTACAACCTGGGCTATGCCGTGTTCGGTGGGCTGACACCGCTGCTGGTGGTGATGCTGGTCAAACAACACCCCATGGGCGCCGGCTATTACATGATGCTGCTTGCGTTGATCGGCAGCCTGATCGGCATGCAGCTGGCGCGCAGGACATCTGCGCAGGATCGCCGTCGCAACAGCGCCACATAGGCAATGCGTTGCACTCTCAGATTGCGATGCCTCTACGGCAATGGCGCCTGTTCGACGCGGTTTGCGACTTGCGCGAACGCGCGCCGACGGGAGACCGCA
Source organism: Xanthomonas sp. 3793 (assembly GCF_024806835.1). Lineage (GTDB taxonomy): Bacteria > Pseudomonadota > Gammaproteobacteria > Xanthomonadales > Xanthomonadaceae > Xanthomonas > Xanthomonas arboricola_F. The sequence goes on along the minus strand of NZ_JANTYU010000008.1, from coordinate 29,498 downwards.
CTCCCCCTGGCGCGACACTGATCAGGCGCCGGCGCGCCTGCAACACCGCCAGGTTGCGCAACTCAGGCGCTCACACGGGGACGACGCCAATGCGGCCGCCGCGTGCCGCGGAACATCACCAGATACAGCCCCACCACCCACACCAATGCGGCCGACCAACCGCCGAGGATATCGGAGGGGTAATGCACGCCCAGATAGATTCGCGACACGCCGACCAGCACCGCGAACAGGCTGGCGGCGATGGTCGCCGGCCAGCGCCAGCGTGTGCGCCACGCCAGCGCAACGACCACTGCGGCGAGCGTCATCGAGCCCATCGCATGCCCGCTGGGAAAACTGAAGGTGCTTTCCGGTGCGATCGACTCCCACAGACTGGGCCGGTCGCGTTGAAAGAACTGCTTGGCGCCCATGTTCAACAACGCCGAACCGCCGAAGCCCAGCGCTGCAAAGGTGCCCTCGCGCCAGCGCCGTAACGCCAGCAGCACCAGCACGATCGCGATATCGATCGGGATCACGCCGTACTGGTAGCCCACCTTGGAAATCACCCCGAAAAACGTATCCAGCCCGGGCGTGGCGATGCTGCGCATGCTCCACAGCAAGGGTTCGTCGAAATAGGCGTTTTCCAGCTCATGCACTTCATCGGCCAGGTCGACGAACAACCCCAGCGGCAACAGCACGCCGGCAAACAACAGCGCCATGCGCCAAGCATTGTTGCGCAGCCACGCACTGAACCCGGCCGGCGATTCAGCCGGCGCGGCGGACATAGGTGCGTTCGACGTACTGATCGATCAGATCGATGAATTCGTAGGCGATGTTTTCGCCACGCAGGGTGACGCTTTTCTCACCATCGATGAACACCGGTGCCGAGGGCGCCTCGCCCGTGCCCGGCAACGAAATGCCGATGTTGGCGTGGCGCGATTCGCCCGGGCCGTTGACCACGCAGCCCATCACCGCCAGGGTCATGTTCTCGGCGCCGGGATTGGAAATCTTCCACTCCGGCATCTTGGCGCGCACGTGGTTCTGCACCACGCCGGCCAGCTCCTGGAAGAACTCGGAGGTGGTGCGGCCGCAGCCCGGGCAGGCGGTGACCATCGGGGTGAACGCGCGTTGGCCGGTGGTCTGCAGCAGTTCCTGCGCGACCACCACTTCCTGGGTGCGCGACTGGCCCGGCTCGGGCGTCAGCGAGATCCGGATGGTGTCGCCGATGCCTTCCTGCAGCAGCACGCTCAAGGCCGCCGCCGAGGCCACGATGCCCTTGCTGCCGATGCCGGCTTCGGTCAGGCCCAGGTGCAGCGCGAAATCGCAGCGGCTCGCCATGTCGCGGTACACCGCGATCAGCTCCTGCACGCCGGACACCTTGGCCGACAGGATGATGCGCTCGCGCGCCAGGCCCAGTTCCACCGCGCGCTCGGCCGAATCCACGGCCGAACGGATCAGCGCCTCACGCAAGACGCGGCCTGCGTCCCACGGCGTGTCGCGCCTGGAATTTTCGTCCATCAGCTGCGCGGCCAGCGACTGGTCCAGCGAGCCCCAGTTGGCGCCGATGCGCACCGGCTTGTCGTACTTGATCGCGAACTCGATCAGCTGCGCGAACTGCAGGTCCTTCTTCTTGCCGAAGCCGACATTGCCCGGATTGATGCGGTACTTGGCCAGCGCTTCGGCGCAGGCCGGCTCGGCGGCGAGCAGCTGATGCCCGTTGTAGTGGAAGTCGCCGATCAACGGCACCTCGATCCCCATCATGCGCAGCTTGTCGACGATGCGCGGGATGGCCGCGGCCGACTCGGGGTTGTTGACGGTCAGGCGCACCATCTCCGAGCCTGCGCGCCACAACTCGGCCACCTGCTTGACGCTGCCAGCGATGTCGGCGGTGTCGGTATTGGTCATCGACTGGACGACCACCGGGTGGCCGCCGCCCACGATCACGCTGCCGATCTTGACGGCCTGGGTGACGCGGCGCGGCCAGGCAGTGGCGTCGGCGGGAGGGGTTGGGCGAGTCACGGCGTCGTACATGCCGCCATTTTAGCCTGTCCGTCGTCCGCTCACAGCTGAAGCGTCGTGCGGGCCGCCATCCGGGCCGATGCGACGGTTTGTCGCAGGCCATCACTTCCGCGAGCGCATAGGATTGCCGTGATGAATAGCTCCGACGCCTCCTTCCTGCGGACCCTGTGCAGCCTGCGCTGGCTCGCCACCGCCGGCCAGGCCGCCACCATCCTGGTCGCCTCCGGCCTGATGGGTCTGCACCTGCCGCAACAACCGCTGTGGGCCGGCGTCGCCGCGCTGGCGGTGTTCAACCTGTATGCGCAGCTGCGCGTGGCGCATCGCGGCGCGGTCAGCCCGGCCACCGAGTTTGGCCATATCCTGGTCGATGTGACGGTGCTGACCTGGATGGTGGGCTGGAGCGGCGGCATCGCCAACCCGTTCGGCTCGCTGTTCCTGGTGCTGATCGCGCTGGCCGCGCTGGCCCTGCCGCTGAGCTGGGCGATGGCCGTGGCAGCATCGTGCGTGGCCGGCTATGTCATCAGCGCCGCGTTCGGCCTGCCGCTGCCGTACGGCAGCTTCGATCCGCTCAGCCTGCACATGTGGGGCATGGCGGCCAATTTCCTGCTGTCCACGGTGGTGGTGCTGGCCTTCGCCACGCGGCTGGCGTTGTCGATGCGCGAACGCGAGCGCGAAATTTCCACCCTGCGCGAGCGCTTTGCGCGCAACGAGGGCATCGTGGCATTGGCCACCCATGCAGCGTCGGTGGCGCACGAACTCAACACCCCGCTGGCCACGATGACCCTGCTGGTCGACGACATTGCCGACCAGTGCGATCAGAACGAGCTGCGCGAAGACCTGGACACCCTGCGCGAGCTGCTGGTGCAGTGCCACGAGCGCGTGCTGGCGCTGGCTCAGCCTGCCGACAACGGCCACCTGAGCCGCGAAGTGGCGGTACAGGAGGTGCTGGAGCAATGGCGGCTGGTGCGCCCCACCATCGAGCTGCGCCGCAACGAGGACGCACCGATGCGGCTGATGCTGCAGCCGGGCGTCAGCCACCTGTTGATGGTGCTGCTCAACAACGCCGCCGATGCCGGCGAACGCGCCGGGCGCCCGCAGATCGATCTGACCTTGCGGGTGGAGAACGACCACCTCAGTGGCGAGGTGCGCGATTACGGGCCCGGCTTCGACACCGCGCAAGCCATGCTGCCGGGCACCTTGTTCAACAGCGGCAAGCACGACGGCATGGGCGTTGGCCTTGCGCTGTCGCATGCCACCGTCGAGCGCCTGCAGGGCGAGTTGTGGATGCTGCCCGCCGAAGGCAGCGGCGCCCGCGTCGGTTTCCGACTGCCGCTTTCCGAACACGAGGCCCTGGCATGACAAGCACCCCGATCCGCACCGGCCTGTTGGTCGACGACGACACCTTGTACCTGCGCACCCTGCAACGCAGCCTGGCGCGGCGCGGCGTGGAAACGCTGACCGCCACCGATGCCGCTAGCGCGCTATCGACCGCGCGCAGCGCGCTGCCGGACTTTGCCCTGATCGACCTCAAGCTCGGCCACGACTCCGGCCTCAGCCTGATCCAGCCGCTACGCGAGATCCGCGCGGACATGCGCATCCTGCTGGTGACCGGCTACGCCAGCATCGCCACGGCGGTGGAAGCGATCAAACTCGGTGCCGACGACTACCTGCCCAAGCCCGCCAACATCCCCACCATCATGCGGGCGCTGGGCGAAGAAGACGACGACCTGCCCGAGCCGGACGAAGAAGAAACCGCGCAGGAAATGATGACCCCACTCAGCCGTTTGCAGTGGGAACACATCCAGCAGGCCCTGCACGAAACCGGCGGCAACGTCTCCGCGGCCGCTCGTCTGCTCGGCATGCACCGGCGTTCGCTGCAGCGCAAGCTGACCAAACGCCCCAGCCCGGGACCGTTGCGCGAACCCGGACGCTGATGGCGCCCAGGCTGCGCGCAGGCATGCGCCTGGGCGGCCGGCCTAGCGCCGCCTTGGCGCGAAGATGCTCGCCCTGCGTGAGGTGGCTCGGATGCCGTCGGGTCCTTGAATCAGCGTGCGGCCCCAGCTGCTGAGACGCGTCGGGTCCCAGCCCAGCACGATATCCAGCGATTGGGTACTGCTGTCGTTGCCCGACCACGACCAGCCCATGTAGCCGACGTTGTACTCGCGCGCACGGCGCATGATCGCCGCTTCGTCGACCTGGGCACCGCGGTGGTCGGCGCCGAATTCCCCGACCACCAGGGCCAGCCCGTTGCTGCGAAATGCGCGCAGATAGCTGTCCACCGCGGCGTCGTTGCCGAACACTTCGTACATGTGCACGCTGAAGACCAGATTGCGGCGGCTGTCGAGCGCCAGCAACGCCGCAGCGTTATCGCGCATGTAGAACTGCCAGTCCTGACCCCAGTTGGGCGCGTCCACCATCAACGCGTGAGTGAGGCCGGCACTGCGCAGCGTGGCGATCGCACGGGCGTGGCCGTTGACCCACTCGCTGGCGCTCAACTGATTACCGAACGGTTCGTTGCCGATATTGATGATGACGTAATCCTCCTGGCCCACCAGCGCGCCGCGCACGCTGGTCCAGTAGGTGGCGGCATTTGCCAGGGTGCCTGCGGCGCCGTCTTCGCCGTAGCCGGTGGTGTCGTGCACTTCCAGCACGGCGATCAGGCCCAGGGCCTTGCAGCGCGCGATGATGCGCGCCACCTCCGCCTCGGGCGTGCGGTTCCAGCGGTGACCGGTGCTGAGCACCACGCGCACGCTGTTGGCGCCGGTGGCGGCGATCTGTGCCAGCGCCGCGTCGGTACGATCGGCAAACCAGGCATGCGGCAGATTGATGCCACGCAAGACCAGCGTGTTGCCGTTGGTCTCTCGCAGCTGCGTACCGGACACGGACAGGCCGGCATGCGCGGCCGAGGCCAGCGCCAGGCCGGCGATCAGCAGCACTGCGCGCTGCGCCAGACGATTGAAGATCTTCATGATCGGCTCCAAAAGAGTGGGTGGCGCGGGCGCACCTGCACGCACTCGCATGCCCGGCCCACGTGCGCCCACCGTGGCGATGGCGGGCGCACGCGATCTGCTGCTGGTTCACAGAACAGGAAAAATTGCCGGATGCAGACCGAGCGCGCAGACCACGCGGCAGCGCGCTGGTAACGTTAACTTCCGTGTATTCGAGCGTCCTGCGCTGCACGGGGCACGGCGAGCTCAGCCTGACGGCACGGTGCATCGGCGATGCTCGGCATTGCGCACTGCGGTGTTGCAGCGCGAAAACCGCACCTGCCGCCTGCACTGCGTAGACGCCGCGCGGGACCTACGCGTCGCGCTGCAACATGCCATTGCGCTGCTGGCAGCTGAATAAGCGAGCACGGCCACGTCAAGTGGATGCGGCCGAGGCCGATAGAGCCACATGCAATCACTGCCCGCCTCCGACTTCAAAGCGCCCCCCATGTCCGACGAAGCCACCCGTCTGGCCGTTCTACGCGGCCTGTGCCTGCTGGATTCGCCACCGGACCCGGTGTTCGACACCATCGCCGCGATGGCCGCGCGCAGCCTGGGCGCGGAGATCGCCCTGGTGTCGCTGGTGGACGAACACCGCCAGTGGTTCAAGGCGCGGGTGGGACTGGAGGCAGCGGAGACCCCGCGCGACCAGGCGTTTTGCGCGCATGCAATCCGCTCGGACGAGGTGATGGTGGTACCGGATGCGCAACTGGACCCGCGCTTTTCCGACAACCCGTTGGTGCTGGGCCCGCCGTTCATCCGCTTCTATGCAGGGGCGCCATTGCAACTGAAGGACGGCCACCGCATCGGCACGCTGTGCGTGATCGGCACCAGCCCGCGCGAGGGCCTGGATGCGGAGGCGATGACGCAGCTGGAAGGCCTGCGCGACCTGGCCGTGCTGCGGGTGGAGAACCTGCGCAGCACCACGTATCGCGATGGCACGACCGGCCTGCCCAACCGCTCGCGCTTCGGCGAAGACCTGGATACCTGGCTGGCCCGGCGCGATACCGCACCGGCCACCACGGCAGTGGCGGTGGACATCTGCGGCAGCGACTATTTCCGCGACATGGTCAAGGCGCTGGGCTGGGACTACGCCGATGGGTACGTGACCTTGGCGCAACGTCGCCTGGCCGCGTACCTGCCCGCCAACACCCTGCTGTATCGGCTGGACCCGACAACCTTCGGCTTCCTTACCCAGGCCGAAACCCAGCGCCTGTCCAGCCTGTGCAACAAGGTGTCCAAGGCGTTTGCCGAGCCGCTGGATCACCAGGGCATTCCGCACACCGCGGTGGCATCGATCGGCGCGGTGTCGCTGCAGACCAGCTACGGCGCCGCCGACACCATCCGCTCGCTCACCACCGCCGTGGACATCGCCCGCGAGCGCGGCCTGGCCTGGAGCATGTACGAGCGCAAGCACGACGTGGCGCAGCGCAATACCTTTCGCCTGCTTGCCGCCCTGCCCGCCGCGCTGGACAGCGCCAGCCAGCTACGCCTGCACTACCAGCCGCGCGTGGACTTGAACGATCACCGCTGTGTGGCGGTGGAAGCACTGCTGCGCTGGCAGCACCCGATGATCGGCCCGGTAATGCCATCGGACTTCGTGCCGATGGCCGAAAAGACCGCGCTGATCAACCGCATTACCGCCTGGGTCATCGACAACGGCATCGCCCAGGCTGCGCGCTGGCAGCAACAGGGCCTGGACTTCAACCTGGCCTTGAACGTGTCGGCGGCCGATCTGGACCGCCCCGGTTTTGCCGGCCTGTTGCGACGCGGGCTGGAACGTCACAAGCTCGACCCGCGCCGGCTGGAAATCGAATTCACCGAGAGCGCGATGATCCGCCATCCCGATCACCTGGCCGAACAGCTGGCCGATGTGGCCGCGCTGGGCGTGCATATCGCCATCGACGACTTCGGCACCGGCTACAGCAATTTCAGCTATCTCAAGCAGCTGCCAGCCAGCTCGCTGAAGATCGACCAGTCCTTCATCCGCTCGCTGCCGGACAACCGCACCGACCGCACCCTGGTACCGGCGATGATCCAGCTCGGCCATAGCCTGGGCCAGCGCGTGGTGGCCGAAGGCATCGAATCGGCAGAAGCGTATGCGCAGTTGCGCGCCTGGGGCTGCGACGAAGGCCAGGGCTACTGGATCGCCAAACCGATGCCGGCCGCCGCCCTGGAAACCTGGCTGCAGACGCCGTGGCACGCGCAATTCACTGCGCCGGCCCTGTTGCTTGCGGCAGGCCTGGCCGCGGCGCGGGTATAAGCACGGTCACCAGCTCGCCGGCACCATCGCGCGCGGCCGCCAATCAGCCGCTCGCCATGCAAGCAAGGTGACTGTCGCTGCTTGCCAGGTCATCGACGGATGCGCTAACGCAACGCGGCGCGACACCGAAGTGTCGCGCCGCGTTGCGTTTCAGGCCTGGAGCGGAGGGCAGACGATGCGTCGGCCACTCCAGAACACTCCCTGGCTTACCAGAACACCGTGTACAGCACGATCAGGATCGCGATCACGCCAGCGGCGCCGATCTTGAAGCCCAGCGTGGTGCCGTAGGCCACATCGTCGGTACGGATCAGGTCGCGTGCCTGGGTGGGTGCGGTCATCAACGACACCACCACCGCCAGCACCAGTGCGGCCAGGAACACCACGCCGATGCGGTCCATGAACGGCAGTTCCGGCCAGGCGAACTTCAGCGCGAACGACAGCACCACCGAGCCGATCGCCGCGGTCAGCGCGCCTGCTTCGTTGGCGCGTTTCCAGAACAGGCCCAGCATGAAGATGACCACCACGCCGGGCGTAAAGAAGCCGGTGAATTCCTGGATGAACTGGAAGCCCTGATCGAAGTTGCCCAGCAACGGCCGTGCGGTGAGGATGCCGATCAGCACCGACGCCGCGGCCACGATCCGTCCCACACGCACCAGCTGCTTCTGTTCGGTCTGCGGGCGGAACTTGGCGTAGAAATCCAGGGTGAAGATGGTCGCCACCGAGTTGATCTTGGACGCCAGCGAGGCCACGATCGCCGCCACCAGCGCGGCAAACACCAGGCCCAGGATGCCGGTCGGCAGCAGCTGCATCATGGTCGGATAGGCCTGGTCGGGCTTGGCCAGGTCCGGCGCCAGCACCACTGCGGCAATGCCCGGCACCACGATCACCAGCGGCATCAGCAGCTTCAGGAAGGCCGCGAACACCATGCCCTTCTGCGCCTCGCCGATGTTCTTGGCCGCCAGCGCGCGCTGGATGATGTACTGGTTGAAACCCCAGTAGCTGATGTTCATCACCCACAGACCGCCCAGCAGCACGCTCAGGCCGGGCAGATCCTTGTAGAACGGGTTGTCCTTGCTCAGTATCATGTGGAAGTGCTCGGGGTGCGCGCTCCACAGGTGCTTGAAGCCCGCCAGCACGCCGGCGCCATCGCCGATCCGCGCCAGCGTCAGCCCGGCCACCAGCAGGCCGCCCAGCACCAGCAGCGTGACCTGCACGATGTCTGTCAGCGCCACCGCCTTCAGCCCGCCGTACAGCTGGTAGACCAGCGCGAACACGCCGATCAACGCCAACGCCAGGGTCTGGTCCATGCCGGTGACCTGGCTGACCGCGATCGACCCCAGCCACAGGATCGAGGTCAGGTTCACGAACACGTACAGCAGCAGCCAGAACACCGCCATCAGCGTGCGGATCCACTTGCCGTAGCGCTGTTCCAGGAACTGCGGCATGGTGTAGATGCCGTTGCGCAGGAAGATCGGCAGGAAGAACTTGCCGACGATCAGCAGCGTCAGCGCCGCCATCCACTCATAGGAGGCGATCGCCAGGCCGATCGCATAGCCGGAACCGGCCATGCCGATGATCTGTTCGGCCGAAATATTCGCGGCGATCAGCGAAGCGCCGATCGCCCACCACGGCAACGACTTGCTGGCCAGGAAGTAATCCTCGGCGCTCTTGCTGTGGCCTGCCTTCTCGCGCGACACCCACTGCGCGAGCACGAAGATGCCGGTCAGATAGACCAGCACAATCACGATATCCAACGTCGCCAAACCCACTGCACTCTCCTGTCTGGCTCTGGGGTATGCGCCGACGATCAGGCAGGGATGCAGAAGGCCGCCGCCGCGCACCAGGTGCGCAATGGCAGCGCGGCGAACCGCGTCTGCAGGCCATCCCGGCCGATCGACAACACCGCCCCCGCGGCGGCTGATGGCACCACCGCGATCGGTGGCCGCTTCGACACGTCGCCGGAAGCGGCGACGCACGTGTTTCGCTTGACCTGCACCGTGCCCGGAAGCGTGCCCCCGGGCATGGGGATTACTTGACCGGGCAGTCCACCGTCACTTCGGCTTCGTTGAGCGCGCCCAGCGCCACCTTCGACACCGACAGATCCAGCGCAGCGCCGCTTTCGATGCCGGCGACCTGGGTCAGCTTGGTCACGTCGGCACCGGCCACCGCGAAGCACTTGAGCGGAATGCCCACCACCTTCCACTGGCCCTGCGGCAGCGCGGCCAGGGTCTTCTGCGCATCGACGCGGCCGCTGCACTTGTCGCCGCAGCCCACGCCCAGCCACACCGGCGCGGTCACCGCGCTGTCGCGGCGCACGCTCAGCTGCAGCTGCACATCGCCGTTGCTCTCGCGCGACACATCCACCGGCTTGCCGGACACCAGCAGCACGCTGGCAGGCTTGGCGCCGGACCACACCAGGCGACGTGCGTCTTCCTGCGCCTTGTGGTCGACTGCGGTCATCTTCAGACTGCCATCGGACAGGCCCACCGGCAGCGTGGTCGCCGGCATGTTGGCCTGGCCCGCATTGGACAGCTGCATCGCAATGCCGAGCGCCGGCTTGCCGCGCACGAAGTACACCCCGCCCACCGACTGCTCGCCGGACACGCCCGATTCTTCCGGCAGTGCGGCCAGGTCGCCCTTGTCGGCGTAGGTCAGGCCGAAACCGAACTTGAACTGCGGGTCGTAATCCTTCTGGCCCACGTTGTTGGCGAACTGCACCGCGGTCTTGGGCCAGGAGAAGCTGAGCTTGCCCTTGAAGTCGTTCTGCACGCTGCCATCGGCCTTGCGCAGCAGCACGTCGGCAATGCCCTCGCCTTCCGAACCGGGCAGCCAGGCGGCGACGAACGCATCGGCCACGTTGATGTACTGGTTCATCCACAGCGGACGCCCGCTCAGGAACACCGCCACCACCGGGATGCCTTCGGCCTTGAGCTTCTTGATCAGCGCCAGCTCGCTCTCGTCGCCCGGCTTGTACAGCAGGGTGGCGATGTCGCCCTGGAACTCGGCGTACGGGTTTTCGCCGAACACCACCACCGCCACATCCGGCTTGGTCTTGTACGCACCATCGACTGCCAGCTCGGCCTTGCCACCGGCGGCCTTGATCTGCTTGTCCAGGCCTTCCCAGATGGTGTTGCCGTTGGGGTAGTCGCTGCGCTTGGTGCCGGTGCCCTGCCAGTTCAGCGTCCAGCCGCCGGACTGCTTGCCCATGTCGTTGGCGCCGTCGCCGACCACCAGCACGCGCTTTTTGGGATCCAGCGGCAGGATGCCGGCCTGGTTCTTCAGCAGCACCAGCGACTCGCGCACCGCCTGACGGGCGATGGCGCGGTGCTCGGGCGCGCCCAGCAACTCGTACTTGCCGCCGAGCGGGCGCTTGGACGGCTTGCCGGCTTCGAACAGGCCCAGGCGCAGCTTGACCCGCAGGATGCGGCGCACCGCATCGTCCAGACGCTCGGTGCTGATCTGGCCGGACTTCACTGCGGCCAGTTCGGTTTCGTAGATGCCCTTCCAGCTGTCGGCGGCCATCGCCATGTCGACACCGGCAATGAACGAGGCCGGGCAGTTGTCGTTGGTGCAGCCCTTGACCTGGCCGTGGCCGTTCCAGTCGCCGACCACGAAGCCGCCGAAGTTCATGCGGCCCTTCAGCACGTCGGTCAGCATGACCTTGTTGCCGTGCATCTTCTCGCCGTTGAAGCTGTTGAACGAGGCCATCACCGTCTGCGCGCCGGCCGCAATCGCCGGCGGGTAACCGGCCGCGTGGATGTCGCGCATGGTGGCCTCGGACACCTTGGTATCGCCCTGGTCCTTGCCGTCGGTGGTGCCGCCGTCGCCGACGAAATGCTTCACCGACGAGATCACGTGGCTGCCGTCTAGGAACTGCGGCGTGCCCGGAGTGCCCTGCACGCCTTCGACCATCTTGCCGGCGAAGCTGGCCACCACGTCCGGCGACTCGGAATAACCTTCGTAGCTGCGGCCCCAGCGGTCGTCCTGCGGCACCGCCACGGTGGGTGCGAAGGTCCACTCCATGCCGGTGACGCGGGTTTCGGCGGCGGTGACTTCGCCGATCTTCTTGATCAGCTCCGGGTTGCGGGTGGCCCCTAAGCCAATGTTGTGCGGGAACAGCGTGGCACCGACGATGTTGCTCTGGCCGTGCACCGCATCGATGCCGAAGATGATCGGAATCGCGTTGCCGCCCTTGGAGGTGTCCATCGACGCTTCGTAGAAGGCGTCGGCCAGCTTCAGCCATTCGGCCGGGCTGGCGTCGTACTTGCCGCCCGGATCGGAGTTGCCGCCGGCCAGCACCGACCCGATGCGGTACTTGCGCACATCGTCCGGGGTCATGCTGGCGATGTCGCCCTGCACGGTCTGGGCGACCTTCTCTTCCACGCTCATCTTGGACATCACATCGGTGATGCGCTGCTCCAGCGCCGCGTCCTGCGTGAACGGCCACTTCGGCGACGGCCACTGGTCCGGATGGATGCTGGCCGATGCCTCGGCAGGTGCGGCAGCCGGCGTCGTCTTGCCGGCCTCGGCGGTGGTGTCCTTGCCTTGGCAGGCAGCCAGCATCAGCACCGCCGCAGCGGTAGCCAGAGAAAGGGCGCGACGCGCGACGGGCGCGGCGGTATGGCGAAGCAGCTTGTCCAAGATCCAGGTCTCCAGGGGTGTCTCCTGCCGCGATGCATGCGCCGCAGGCCTTCAGGCGGCGTACGCTCACGTGATTCAGCTACCCTGTCAACAACGCTCGCCCGTATGCCAAATGACGGGCAACTTATTGGGCCGGGCTATAGCCTTGGAATACCGGTAGCACCTGTCAAACCACGGAAAATCGCCAAATCCGGCGCGCCGCTTGGTCTTGCGCGATCCAGCGCTTTGCTGCATCGCACCACCGGGCCGAGGTCACAGTGCGCAGGCACCATGCCCTGCCAGGGGCAGGTCGCGTCCGCTTTCGCTGCAGCGTCCGAACCGGCGCCAACCGGTGAGCCTGCCGTCAAACAACTGTCATATCCCGGGCCTAGCGTGACCGCTTGCCGATGCGCCGTTGCCCATCGTTGATCGTTGCCTTTGCCTGGAGTTTCGATGTCCGCCTCCCCCGACCCCTCCCGTCGCCGCCTCATGCAACTGCTGGCGGCCGTCCCCCTGTTGCCGCTCGGCAGCGCCAGCGCCGCCGCGTTCCAGCAGCTGGGCAGCGCCGCGCTGGCGGCGCGCCCGCTGCGGCCTTCGGAAAACCCCACCCGTCTGGTCTCGGCCACTTTCCATGGCATGCCCGCGCCCAGCCTGGCCGACCCTGCCGCGATGGCCACCACCACGGTGGGCTCGGCGCTGACCGTGGCCCGTAGCGACGGAAGCACCCAGCACTATGCACTGGCCTACCACCCGTTCTTCGTCACCGGCGACCAGGTCCCCGACGGCAAAGGCGGCACCGTGCTGGCCGGCGGCTATTACGACATCCAGCATCGCCCCATCATCGACCGCTCCAAGCCCGGCGCCGAACGCCCGTTCTTTTCCGACTGCCCGGACGGCTCATCGCTGCTGACCCTGCCCGATGCCAAGGTGCCCGGGGTCAAGGGCAACCATGTGTTTGCGGTGGTGCAGTTCGAATACACCACCCGCGACCAGGCCGGCAACGACACCAACCGCCATCTGCCCGCGCCGATCGCGGTGCTGACGCTGGACCAGGACCCGGTCACCGGCAAGCTGTCGCTGGTGAAGTACCACAACGTCGACACCGCCCCGGTGCACGGGCTGTGGACCACCTGCGGCGCCAGCCTGTCGCCCTGGAATACCCACCTGTCCAGCGAAGAGTACGAACCCGACGCCACCGCACTGGCCGGCAACACGCAGTTCCGCAGCTACAGCACGCATCTGTACGGCGACCCGGACAAGGCCAATCCGTATCACTACGGCCATCTGCCCGAAATCACCGTGCACCCGGATGGAACGGGGAGCGTCCGCAAGCACTATTGCCTGGGCCGCATCTCGCACGAGCTAGTGCAGGTGATGCCCGACCAGCGCACCGTGCTGATGGGCGACGACGCCACCAACGGTGGGCTGTTCATGTTCATCGCCGACCGCAAGGCGGACCTGTCGTCCGGATCGTTGTACGTCGGCAAGTGGCACCAGACCTCCGGTGTCGGCCCGGGCGCGGCCACGCTGAGCTGGATCAAGTTGGGGCATGCCACCAGCGCCGAGATCCAGGCAATGGCCGACCGCCTCACCGCCGCCGACATCCTCGATGTGCATCTGAGCGACCCCGGCGATGCCGGCTTCACCAAGATCCCGTTCAACGGTACCTTCAACTGGATCCGCATCAAGCCCGGCATGGAAAAGGCCGCCACGTATCTGGAAACCCATCGCTACGCGGCATTGGCCGGCGGCAGCCTGGGCTTTACCAAGCTCGAAGGCACCACCGTCAACGCCCACGACAAGGTCGCCTACATGGCGATGTCCTACATCGTCACCAGCATGCGCAACGGCTCGGGCGACGTGAAGGTGGAAGGCCCGGATGCAGGCGCGGTGTATGCATTGAATCTGCGCGGCGGCCAGCGCGACAGCCACGGCGCGGCGATCCACAGCGACTGGGTGCCGATCGACATGGCGGCCCCGGCCGCGCTCACCGGGCATGACCTGGCTTCCGCCGATGCACTGGGCAATCTCGCCGACCCGGAGCGCCTTGCCAACCCGGACAATCTCAAGTTCTCCGAAGCGCTGCGCACCTTGTTCATCGGCGAAGACAGCAGCCTGCACGTCAACAACTTCCTGTGGGCCTACAACGTGGACAGTGGCGCGCTGACCCGCGTGCTGTCGGTGCCGGCCGGCGCCGAATCCACCGGCCTGCACGCGGTCGACCAGATCCACGGCTGGACCTACGTGATGAGCAATTTCCAGCACCCCGGTGACTGGGAAAGCCCGCTGCACGACACTGTCAAGGCGACGCTGGATCCACTGATCCGCGCCAACTACAAGAACCGCTTCGGCGCGGCGGTGGGCTACCTCACCGGCGACCCGGTGGCGGTGCAATTGAGCAAGGCGTAGGTGCAGATGGTGTGCTCGCAGTGCTGGCAAGGCGCTGCGAGCCGCATCGTCTTTCGTCCGTCGTATCACCTGCGCGACGGGCGCTTGCATGAGAACGTGTTGGTGTACGGCCATCACGCAGCGTCGAGGGCGCGGTGCCCTCACCGCTCGCGGGACACGCCGTTAACCCGTCCATGGGGGCTCGATGGCGGCATCCATGCCGCCAACGGTCCCGCAATCGGCGAGGACACCGCACCAGACAGTTGGCTGGTGGTCTTATTGAAAGCGATGCACGCCGGCCTGCAGCAGACCGGTGTGAAGTCGTTTACCAGCTACTTTATTTCCAACACGGTGTGAATCAGGCCGGCGGCTCGCGCAGGCAAGCCCGGATGCACAGTTCAAAACACGCGACGCGTTTCCAGTGCCGCCATCACGATGGGCTTGGCCCAACCGGGCACCTGCGCCAATTCGTCAGGCGTTTGCGGATACTGCAGGCCGCTGCGGTCCAGTTCCAGCACCAGCAACGGCGCAGCCTGCCCCGTGGCATCGGCCGGTGCGCTGTTGTCGTAGACGTGTAGCACCGACAGATGCGGCAGCAAGGCGATCAGATTGGCGCGCGAGGCATCGAAGCGCTCGCGGATCCTGTGCTCGGCGATCGCATGGCCACCCGCGGCTACCCGCGCTGCAACGCGTTCGATGTGCAGCTCCACTGTCGCCAGACCGCAGAACCAGATGGCCACCGTGTGCTGCGCACAGGCCTCGCGCAGCAAGCGCGGGATGGTGTTCGCGCCCAACGTGGTTTCGAAGGCATAGTCGCTGCCATCGGCCATCGCCTGGCGCAGCCGTCGCACGCCCTCCTGCCAGGCTTGCGCATTGGCATCTTCCAGTGTCCAGCCCTGCTCCACCAGCGCTCTGGTGAACGCATCCGGGTTGAACCAGCTGGCACCGTCTTCCCGCAGCAGGGTGCCCAGCAGCGAACTCTTGCCGGCGCCGTTGACGCCCGCCAATACCAGGATGTTTCCCATCGATCAGAGCGACGGTCCCAAGGCGACCTTGCGGCCACGGCGTGCGGGCTTGGCGATCACCTGGGCCAACACTGCGCCATCGACAACCGCGGCAAGATGCGCGTCGAATCTGGCCTGCAAGGCCTGCAGCGACTGCGCGCGCGTGGTCGCATCGGCAGACGCGCCGGCCTGCCGCACCAGATGCCGGTATTCCTCGGCATCCACCACCACCGCTTCGGGGTGATTGTGATTGGTGATGACGACCGCGCCGTGGGCGCGCACCTTGCGCATCAGGCTGGGCCAGCCCTTGATCTTGATATCGGCTGCCGGCGCTCTTTCGAGCTCGGGCAGGTCTTGATGGCGGGACATGGGGCGGTCCTGCGAAGTGAGTAGCTCCAGGCTACGCCAAAATGTCTATTTTGGGAAATTTATCCATTCTGGCCTCATTCCGCGAGGAGCCAACCAAAAGCAAGCAAGCGCAGCGAACAAAACGTAACGGGCGTTCGTCAGATAGGTGCAGGCGGCGCAGGAACCGGAATGGACAAGTGTTATTGCAGACCGATTCCGAGCACCGGCCGCGCTCGCCTGTCGGTGGTGCAACAGTTTTGTTGGCTGCTCCAAACCGTCACGGCCGGTCATCAGGTGGCTGAGGGAAGACGCACTCGGACCGGAGCATACGAGTGGCACGCGTCGCATCGAGCCCCGGCTGCGCCCACCTGGCAGCAAACGTAGTCGAGTGTGAGCCGCTCCAAACTGAAACGGGGCCCGCAGGCCCCGTCGCTTGACGCCACAGCTGTGAGCCGCTCAACCGCGCAGTTTGGCCAGCAGCTCGCGCGTCACCGGGTCGGCCACGTCGGCCGACTCGCCCTTCAATGCCGGCAACAACTGGCTGGCCAGCTGCTTGCCCAGCTCCACGCCGAACTGGTCGAACGCATTGATGCCCCACATCACCGACTGCACGTAGACGCTGTGCTCGTACATCGAGATCAGCGCGCCCAACGCCTGCGGGGTCAGCGCGTCGAGCAGGATCACCGTGCTCGGGCGGCCGCCCGGATAGCTGCGGTGCGGATCGCTGCTGTCCTGGCCGTTGGCCAGCGCTTCGGTCTGCGCCAGCACGTTGGCCATCAGCGCGACGTGGTTTTCCGCATACGGATCGTCGTTGTGCACGGTGCCGATGAAATCGGCCGGCACCACGCTGGTGCCCTGGTGCAACGCCTGGAAGAAGCTGTGCTGCACATCGGTGCCCGCACCGCCCCACCACACCGACACGGTGTCGCTGTCCACGGCAGAACCGTCGAGCTTGACCCGCTTGCCCAGGCTCTCCATCACCAGCTGCTGCAGATACGCCGGCAACAAGGCCAGGCGCTGGTCGTAGGTCATCACCGCATGCGTGGCGCTGCCGAGCAGGTTGCGGTTCCACACCGCCGTCAGGCCGTGCAGCACGGCGACGTTTTCTTCCAGCGGTGTGTCGAGCGCATGCGCGTCGAACTGCGCGGCGCCTTCCAGCAATTGTTCAAAACGTTCGAAACCAATCGCCAGGGCGATCGGGAAACCCACCGCCGACCACAGCGAATAACGGCCACCAACCCAGTCCCACATCGGCAGCACTCGGCTCGGCGCGATGTCGAAGGCCTTGGCGGCACGCTCGGGGTTCGCGCTCACCGCGTACAGCCGCTCGCTGCCGCCCAGCCAGGCGTGCAGGATGCTGCCGTTGAGCAGGGTTTCCTGGGTGCCGAAGGTCTTGGAAATCAGGATGCCGGCAGTGCGTGCCGGGTCCAGCGTGGCCAGCGTGCGCTGCATCGCCGCGCCATCGACGTTGGAGACGAAATGCACGCGAAACCGCGCACCCGACGGCGCACGCAAGGCATCGGCCACCAGCCGCGGCCCCAGGTCCGAGCCGCCGATGCCGACGCTGACGATATCGGTAACGTCGGTGGCTTCCAGTTGCTGGATCAGCGCGCCCATGCGTTGGCGTACTTCCGCAGCGGTTGCATACGCTTCTGAGGCCACCGGCGCATCGGTCAGGTCGCCGCGCAACGCGGTATGCAGTGCAGCGCGCTGCTCGGTGACATTGACCTGCTCGCCGCGGAACAGGCGCTGGAACGCGCCGGTCAGGTCACGCTCGCGCGCAATCGCGAACAAGGCATCGAGCGCGGCGCGATCGTACTTCTGCCGCGCGAAATTGAAATACAACGGACCGACCTGCCTGGCGTACTGCGTCGGCCGTTGCGGCTCGGCGGCAAGCAATGCGGGGATGGCAGCGCCGCGCAGGCGCTGGGCGTGGGCGTGAAGCGCGTCGAATCCGTTGGTGTGTGTCATGCGGCCTGCGTGGGGATGCTGTGGTTGGTGTGGGTGATCGTGTTGCTGCCGTCCACATATACCAGATTGGGCTTGAAGGTCTCGGCTTCGGCTTCGCTCATGCTGGCAAACGCCGCAACGATGATCAGATCACCGACCTGCACGTGACGCGCGGCGCCGCCGTTGAGCGAGATGATGCCGCTGCCTTCCTCGGCACGGATGGCATAGGTGCTGAAACGCGCACCGTTGGTGACGTCCCAGATATGCACCTGTTCGAACTCACGGATGCCGGTGGCTTCCAGCAGCAGGCCGTCGATGGCGATCGAGCCCTCGTAATTGAGCTCGGAATGGGTGACGGTGGCGCGGTGGATCTTGGCTTTCAGCAGGGACAGGTGCATGACGGGCAACGGCAAAGGAAAGCCGGCATTTTAGCGGAAAGCGCTCGTGTGCACCGGCCTGCCCTATAACCGGAGGTAAGGGCTTCAGGCCGGCGTCGGACAACGCGCCGGTGCGCCGAAGCGCAGGCGCCGCCGGTCATGGCCCAATCCGGCGCATGCAGCAGCATTGGGACCGCTCAGAATTCCAGGTTGTCGATCAGCCGCGTGGTGCCCAGGCGGGCGGCGATCAAGACCACGCGCGCGCCGGTGTGGCTGTCGCCCGGCTCGCTCAGGTCGGGCAGCCGCACTACCGCGTAATCGACGCGGAAACCGGCCTGTTCCAGCGCCTGGGTGGCAGCCTCTTCGACCTGCGCACGCTGGGTGCCGGCAGCGTAGCTGTCGCGCATCTGCAGCAGCACCTTGCGGATCTGCGCCGACACCGGCCGATCCTCGGCCGACAGATATTGATTGCGCGAGCTCATCGCCAGGCCATCGGCCTCGCGCACGATGCTGCCGCCCAGGATCTCGATCGGAAACGCCAGGTCGGCCACCATCTGCCGGATCACCGCCAGCTGCTGGTAATCCTTCTTGCCGAACGCTGCCACATCCGGCTGCACCTGGTTGAACAGGCGCGCCACCACCGTGCAGACGCCGTCGAAATGGCCTGGACGGCAGACGCCTTCCAGCACGTCGCTGACGCCCGGCGCGTGGATCGGCGTGGCCAGCGCGGTGCCGAGCGGATACATGGTGTCCACGTCCGGCAGCCATAGCGCATCGCAACCGGCGTCTTCCAGCCCGCGCAGGTCGGATTCAGGGGTGCGCGGGTAACGCGCGAAGTCTTCGTTCGGGCCGAACTGGGTCGGGTTGACGAATACGCTCGACACCACGCGGTCGGCGTACTGGCGCGCCAGCATCACCAGCGAATAGTGGCCGGCGTGCAGGTTGCCCATGGTCGGCACCAGTGCCACGCGCAAGCCCTCGCGCTTCCAGCCGGTGACCAGGGCGCGCAGGGCGGAAAGATCGGTAATGGTCTGGATCATGCGGCGTACGCGTGCTCTGCATCGGGGAAGCTGCCATCGCGTACGGCCAGGGCATAGGCACGCACCGCGCCGGCCACCGAACCGCCTTCGGCCAGGAAATCCTTGACGAACTTGGGACGGCGATGGCCGCTGTCCAGGCCCAGCATGTCGTGCATCACCAGCACCTGGCCATCGCAGCCCGGGCCGGCACCAATGCCGATGGTGGGCACGCTGAGGTCGGCGCTGATCTGCGCGGCGATCGGCGTGGGCACGCATTCCAGCACGATCATGCTGGCGCCGGCATCGACCACCGCCTGCGCATCGCGGCGCAACTGCTCGCCTGCCTCGCCGCGGCCCTGCACTTTGTAGCCGCCAAACCGCAGCACCGATTGCGGGGTCAGTCCCAGGTGCGAACACACCGGGATCTCGCGCTCCACCAGGTAACGGATGACATCGAGCTTGTGCCCGGCGCCTTCGATCTTGACCATCTCCGCGCCGGCCTGCAGCAGCAAGGTGGCCGCATCGAGCGCGCGCTCGGGCGTGGCATCGGCCTGGAACGACAGATCGGCCACCAGCAAGGCCCGCTCCAGCACGCGTGCCACCGCGGCAGTGTGATAGACCATGTCGGCGGTGGTGACCGGCAAGGTGGAATCGTGCCCCTGCACCACCATGCCCAGCGAATCGCCGACCAGGATCAGGTCCACGCCATTGGCGTCGAAAGTCCGCGCGAAGCCGGCGTCGTAGGCGGTCAACATGACCAGTTTTCGACCCTCGCGCTTGGCCTGCGCCAAGGCGGGCACGGTCCAGGGCTTGCTGTCGGTATGGCTGCTCATGAAGTCATTACGTGGGGTGATAAGCCGGCCATTATCTACCCAATCGGCTCCAGCCCGCAGACATCGATGGCCTGCAACGCGTGTCGCACTGTTCCATGGCCTGGAATGATCGCCTCTGGCGCCAGCTCGAACAGCGGCAGCAGGGCGAAGCCGCGCGCGTGCAGATGCGGGTGCGGCACCTGCAACCGTGGCAGGTCGATCACCTGATCGGCGTACAGCAGCAGATCCAGGTCCAGCGTGCGCGGGCCCCAGCGCTCGCCGGCCTCACGCTGCCGGCCGAAGGCCTGCTCGATGCCCAGCAAGGCATCCAGCAGCGCCAGCGGGGCAAGCCCGGTCTGCAGCTGCGCCACGGCATTGATGAAGTCGGGCTGGTCTTCGCGGCCCCAGGCCGGTGTGCGGTACAGGCGCGAGGCGGCAATCAACGTGGACTGCGGCACCTCGCCCAGCGCGGCGATGGCCGCGCGCACGCTGGCCTCGGCCGGGCCCAGGTTGGCACCCAGGCCGACAAAGGCGGTGTGCATGCCCTACTCGCCTGCGGCAGCGCCGGTGCGGCGGCGGCGGCGGCGACGCTTGCGCGGCGCACCCTCGTCGCCGTCGTGATCGGCCTGCGCAGAGTCGATCGCATCGACCAGCTCCTGGCCGGACGATTTCTGCGCCTCGCGCCAGAACTCGACATCGGCAGCGTGATCGGCAGAGGCAAACTGGCGCAGCACCAAGAAGTCGAACGCGGCGCGGAAGCGCGGATGCGACAGGGTGCGGAACACACGCTTGCGTTGACGCGACGAGAAGCGCGTCTGCAGCAGCCAGATTTCCTGCATCGGCAACGAGAAGCGGCGCGGCAATGCCACCCGCTCCAGCTGGTGCAGGGTGACCCGGTCGGCGGCGCGACGCTGCGCATCTTCCGGCTGCACGCCCTGCGCCTGCAGCGCCATCAATGTGCGGCAGAACGCCGGCCACAACAGCAACGCAAACAGGAACGCCGGCGACACCGGCTCGTCGTTGGCCACGCGCGCATCGGTATTGCGCAAGCCTTCCAGCACCATCGCGCGCAAGGCGCCGCTACGGTTGGATTTGAGCGCCGCCGCACTTTCGGGGAACAGCGCGCCAAGCAGACCGTAACGCTCCAGGCCTTCGAAACTCGCCACGCCGTGCCCGGACAGGAACAGCTTGAGAATCTCTTCGAACAGCCGCGCCGGCGCGGCTTCGGACAACAGCCCGGCCAGACGCGGGATCGGTTCTGCGGTGCCGGCTTCGATGTCGAAGTTCAACTTGGCCGCCAGCCGCACGGCACGCAGCATGCGCACCGGATCTTCCTGGTAACGCAGCTCCGGGTCGCCGATCAACTTCATCAGCTTTGCCTGCACGTCTTCGAAGCCGCCGCAGTAGTCGCGCACCGAAAAATCTTCGATCGCGTAGTACAGGGCGTTGCAGGTGAAGTCGCGACGGATCGCATCGTCTTCGATGCTGCCGTAGACGTTGTCGCGCACCAGCCGGCCGTTATCCAGTTCGCGGTCGCCGCTGCCGTCGTCGATATTGGCGCGGAACGTGGCCACTTCGATGATCTCGCGGCCGAACACCACATGCGCCAGACGAAAACGGCGGCCGATCAATCGGCAATTGCGGAACAGCGCCTTGACCTCTTCCGGCGTGGCACTGGTGGCGACGTCGAAATCCTTGGGGTGGCCGCCGACCAGCAGGTCGCGGACCGCGCCGCCGACCAGGTAGGCGCCAAAGCCGGACTCGCGCAGGCGATACAGCACGCGTAGCGCGTTGGGGCTGATGTCCTTGCGCGAAATGGTGTGCTGATCGCGCGGGATGACGCGCAGCGTGAACGGGGATGTAACTGAGGGTTCGATGATGGCGCTTCCGTCTTGTGTTGCAGGATTGCCCAACGGCTATTACCTCACTATACTAGCGCGCTGCACAAGACGCGACAAAACGCTCCCTTCGTCTAATGGTTAGGACGTGGCCCTCTCAAGGCTAAAACAGGGGTTCGAGTCCCCTAGGGAGCACCACGTTCGTCCTGCCGCAGACCACGCCAAGGCCCCGCATTGCGGGGCTTTTGCGTTGTTGGGCAGCGGTGACTGCCGCTGGCCCGGTGAAGCGCGATGATCCCTTCCCAGGCCAGACAAGCCCACCACCCATGCCAACGCCATCGATCCGATGTGCCCGGATGCGCCGATTGGCCGAGGCCGGTTACGGCGCCGGACACTGCGGGGTTGGCCTTGTCGCCGATTGCGCACCTCAGCTCTGCGGCTATCGTGCAACCTGGCGGCGGCGCGCGGGCTTGGCCCTGTCGATCACCCCACGACAAACAGCATGTAAGGCCCGATCAACACATAGACCTGCACGAGCGCGCGTCCGCATCGACGCAGCGTACGATCAACGTGGCACTTGCGCGCAGCGACGGCAGATCGAGGCGGATGTTTGCACTGCATGGCAACTCCTCACTGGGCGAAGGGATCAAACGCGTCGGCATCGGCATGACTGCCGGTTTCGGCGACGGCGTCGTGGGCATGCAGGCTTTCCAGGTGACGCACCGCCACGTCGAAGGCCGTGTAGCGCTCGGCCAACGCCATGCGCAGACGCCGCGCGGCATCTTCCACATACATCAGGTTGGCGCCATTCAAGCGGGCGAATGCCTGCTCGTCGATACGCCGTACCGCGGCCTGCACCGGCGTTGCCAATGCCTGTTCGCAGACGCCGATCAATGCGCGGATATCCAGCCGCTGCAGGCAGGCCAGCAGATCCACACGCACCTGCGCCACGCTGCGCTGACTGTGGGGCGTGGCGTACGAACCGTGCACCTGTAGCCACTGCGCAATGTCGTCCACCTGCAGCATGGCGCGACCTGCATGCTGCTGCACGAAGGCCTCGCTCAACAACTGCCGCGACAACGCGGCCGAACACGGGCAGGTCGAGGCATACAGCACGTCGATCTGCAGGCTGACCAGGCTGCGCCCTTCCCTGCATTGCGCGTCGATGCGTACCGGGTAGGCGCGCCACCCGGCCAGGCCCTCGCTGAGCAAGGCCGGCGTACGCAGCATCACCTCGAGCGACAGCGTCACCCGCGCCGCGCGGCTGCCGCAGTCGGCATGACTGTCGATCAAGGCCTGCAACAACTGCGACAACATCGCCGGCGAGACCGGCTGTTCCAGATGCCGATCCAGCAGGCGGTACAACCGCGACATATGGATGCCCTTGATCTCCGCGCGCGGCAGGTCGACCTGCACGCTGGCGCGGGCGGCGACGGTGCCACTGGGCTCGGCCTCGTCCAGGCGCACGGGGATGGCAATATCGTGCATCCCCACCCAGCGCAACGGTGCGCTCAACGTGGGCAGTTCGGTAACGGCAACATCGGGAAGCGTGGCGGACATTGATCGCTCTGAGAAAGGGAAGATGGCGATCGCGCCTCAAGCGCGACCGGGGAAGGCCTGGAAGTAATCGTCGATGCCCGCATGCAGCGTCTGCGCCAGCTCGTCCTGATGGGTACCGCCGCAAAGCCTGTTGCAATCGTCGCGATTGCTCATGAAGCCGGTTTCCACCAGCAACGACGGAATATCCGGCGACTTCAGCACCGCAAAGCCGGCCTGCCCCACCTGATCCTGGTGCAGGCGCGTCACCTGCTGCAGGCGGCCGAGCATCAGCTTGCCGAACTGCAGGCTGCTGGCGATGGTGCCGCTCAGCGACAGGTCGGCCAGCACCTGCGACAGCACCGGGTTGCTGGGCACGCGCAGGCGGCGTGCGCTGTCGCCCATGTCGTCGGCGGCGTTTTCGCTGTCGGCAATCCAGCGGGCCAGGGCCGAGCTGGCCCCGCTCTCGGACAAGGCGAATACCGAGGCGCCACGCGCCTGGCTGTTGGGCGCGGCATCGGCATGGATGGACACGAACAGATCGGCGTTGTGCCGATGCGCGAGCAGTACACGCTCGTGTAGCGGCACGAAGCGGTCGTCGCTACGGATCATGCTCGGCCGGTAACGCGGATCGGCCGCCAGGCGCTGGTGCAGCCGCCCGGCCACCGCCATGGCGACATGTTTCTCGTAGCGGGCATCCGCGCTGACCGCCCCCGGATCCTTGCCGCCATGGCCGGCGTCGATGGCGATTACGTACGGATGCAGGCGCGAGCGTGTGAACGCAGCCGCCGCAATAGCCAGATCGGCTGCGGACAACGGGACAGTGCCGGAAGCGGCAGCAAGATCGAATACCAACGCACTGCCTTCCCACCGCGGCGTGGCCGTCAGCGGCTGCGACAGGTCGAGCACCACGCGTAGCCCGTCACCATGGGGGCCGCTGCGGATGGCGGCGACGGCGAGACCCTCGGGCAATGGATCCATCTGCGGTGGCTGCGCCGAAATGCCCGACAGATCGATGACCAAGCGCGCCGGGTCGGACAGGCTGAAACTGCGGTAGGCGACCTGCGTACTCAAGGCGAGTCGAAGTCGCAGCCCCGCCTCCTGACGCTGCAGGGTGCAGTTGCGCAGCCGCGGCAGCGATTGTCCGTGGACCAGGCTCGGCGACAGCACCAAGGCTGCGCCGACGGTGCGCAGCACCTGCCGCCGCCTCATCGGGCCAATCCCGAGGGACCGACGCGGCCACCGCGGCACCTGGAGCACGGAAGGTTCGGCACGGTGACCAGGCAAATGACACTCTGCGGCAAGGAAAGCGACACGACGTGACAAGACTAGTGATGGATAAAGTGTTATAAAGTAACACTTACTGCGCAAAATCAAGCCTGCCGTGCCCCGCCAACGTCCTCACGTTCACGTTTACCGAAGAGCACCACGATGCCCCCCGCCATCCCCGACAGCTATACCGCCTGGCGCCACTGCATTGAAGTCGACTGCGCCCAGCCACTGACCGCGCCTTTCATCGCCCAACGGCTCGCCAGCCTGCGCGATCTCGGCGACCACCACACCCAGCAATTCCTGCGTCGCTGGGGCGAACCTCATCGTCGGCAGGTAATTGGATGGTTCGAGCATGCGCAAACCGCGCTGAGCACGTATTAATGCTTGGCCGGAGTGGAAGGATGACAAGTCGATTTATCACTCAAATATCTTCGACAACACATTTCAGCCCGAAAAAACCCAGTGACATTACTCGACAAATTCCCCGCGACGCTTTCATTGACGCCATGAAAAAGACCGGGTAACGACCATTCCCCACTGACGGGCAAGTCATCTGGCCGAGCCCGTGGATGAGCCTGATCCAGTCCCACACAGGATGCACACCTGTCGGTATGGGGATCGACGTGCCCCTGGACCGTGAGCTGGCACGGCGGATCCAGACAGCGTGCAGAAACACCAATAACCAACACCGGAAAGCACGCGCCGGAAAACCGGCACCACCTAAAGTGATATTGCTGCCATGCCTATTCGCATGCATGTCGCCGAGTCAACACATTGGCGCGACGCGTATCCAATGAAATTGGACTCAGCCCCTCACGGAACTACAGAGAAACACGTACCGTAGGCATGCCTGAATTGCAGGCTAGATAGTTCCCGATTAAGGGAAAAAGGCGAAGTCATGGAAGTGAAGGCAAAGCTAGCAATAAAGACTCTAGGTGCCCTCGCCGTCGCAATGCTGGCAGGTATCGGATCGGCAAATGCCTGCTGTCCAGGCGATGGTACGGTTGCCTCGCTGGCTGCTACAGGGCTAGGCGAGTCGGCACCGCGTGCGACTAACCTGGCAGTAGATCCGACATGGCGGATCTACGAGTTTCAACGCGAGGGAATGCTGTATCTGCAGATCAACGATGCAAGTGGCGTAGTCCGCGGTGCGGTCGGCCGTGCAGGCGAGCTTCTCTGGGTACTGCCAATGGGCAAGGACGTCAGTCGCGTCACAGCCTCGACCCTGGTGGTTCCGGCAACAGCACAGTTGGTATATCAGACCGACAATTTCACCGTGTATCTGATTCCGAGCACATCTGGAGAGCGCTGGATCGTCACACGGACGAAGTGACAGATGCCTGTTCGGCAACCAGGAAACTGAGGACCAACGCATGGCGGCGACGAAAAGTACCGCCATGCGCTTTCAGTCGCGTCCGCAATTCGTTGCTTGCCTCGGGCGCATCACGATGCACCACGTCCAGTAGAGAACTATCAGCGAAGATTCTGATCACCACCCCCTGTGCGTTACGACCTTTCCATGCACGGGCCTGTATGAGATGCCGCTTCGCCTGCGGAAGCATCTCTAACGCGTTCAGCACGCATCGATAGGCCGCCAGTTGCAAGCCCAGTGAAAGATTGCTGCAATTGCCACGCAACGCGTGATGGATCTCCGTGCCGTAAAAACGCGCCAATGCCGGTGAACGCAGGGCTTGATACACGCCATGAGTTTCGATCTCAAGCGGATACAGCCCGGCGACGTATTCGTGCAGCAGCTGCGACTCGATGACTCCCGCTCTGGTCAGTTCCATTGCTGCAGCATGGTGCCCACGTTCGCGTAGCTGAGCGACACACTCCTTGCGCAGTCGGTTGATGTGAACATTGATATCAGAGTAGTCCACAACTCGGTTGCGCAGAGTGCGCTCAGCCGCGAGATAACCGGCCTGAGCGAATTGCAATGCTTCCAACTGTACTTGGCCGTGGTTGCCAGCCTGTGCGTATACAGAAGCCAACTGCGAACCGAGGACAAATAGACCCGTCGCAATGACAGCGATCAGCAGCTGGACACTAAATAGTTCCGGGTCGTAAGCGGCAATCCCATATTTCGAGCGCGACAAGGCGGCAATAAGATTTGCCAGCAATGCACCAACCGCTGCGCCGCGCCAACCGTAGCGGAGCGTCAGAATGATCGCCGGCCCAACCAGCGACACCATCAAGACCTGTCGTAGCAGCGGCTCCGGAACGACATTGGCAGTGCAGAACAAAACTGCCATCGCCAATCCCGCGAGGGTACTGTCGCGCACCAGGTTGCTGGGCGGATCGCTTTCTTTACGCCGATGCCATAGCAGACCAGGCAACAGAAACATCAAGATGCCGAGATAGGACCCCAGCCATGTGCGCAACAAAATCTCCATGGGAGAACTGGCGACGGGACCGCCAAGCGTGGCATTCAGCGCCATGCCGCAAAGCGTGCTCCATAACGCCAGGAGCGCCATCAACGGAAGAATTGCGTTGCGGGTCATCACGTTCAGCGTGTGCCGACGGATCGCAGACACTGCAAGCGCAACTGCTGGTGCAAGCAGGAACGGGCTCATGTACGCCCACATCGGCGCGTAATCCCTTGTCTCCAGCATGGGGATGCGCAACCAAAGCATCGCGGCAGCATCTCCCGCTAGCAGGAACGGCCAGCGACGATACGGCATGAATAGAAGAGACGCCGCCCTCAAACCAGCGGGCAGATACCACTGGTCGACAGACAAATGCCAGACAAGTAGATAGACGACGCAATAGCCCAGACTGAGGAGAAGCCCTTCCGCCAGCTCTCTAACAACTGCCATGCAACCACTCCCTGGTTCTTCGACGAATTTTGCCTAGTGTGAAGCCAATTAGCACATCGCGTATAGCCGAAGCGCACAGATCGCGAGAGTGACATCGACAGCGGATCCGTGCTGCTCCCAGGCAACAAGCGCCTTGCAACAAGGATGATGCACTCCCCAGCGGCGATGTGACCATGCCGGGCGGATGAACACGCTTCTACAAGAAGGCCGCGCGTTGCGCGGCCTTCTTCGTTTTCCATGCCGATATCGGCACAACAGACAGAATCAGCCCTCCATCTGCTCCAGCTCCTTGCCCTTGGTCTCGTAGACGTACTTGAGCACGAAGAACACCGAGATGAAGGCGGCGACGGTGTAGATGCCGTAGGCGCCGGCCAGGCCGATGCTGCCGAGCAGGATCGGGAAGCTGACGGTGATGGCGAAGTTGGACGTCCATTGCGCGGCACCGGCAATGGCCAGGCCCGAGCCGCGGATCTGGTTGGGGAACATCTCGCCCAGCATCACCCACATCACCGGGCCCCATGAGGCGTTGAAGAACACCACGTAGACGTTGGCGGCCACCAGCGCCAGCATGCCCATGGCATCGGACATGGCGAGCTTGCCGTTGGGGTCCAGCGAGGCGGTGGCGAAGGCATAGGTCACCAGGGCCAGCGACACCGCCATGCCGGCCGAGCCGATCCACAGCAGTGGCTTGCGGCCGATCTTGTCGACCAGCATCACTGTGACCAGGCAGGCGCCGATGCTCAGGCCGCCAGAGAGCACGTTGATCAGCAGCGCGTCCTGTTCGGAGAAGCCCACCGCCTGCCACAGTACGGCGCCGTAGTAGAACACCACGTTGATGCCGACCAGCTGCTGGAACACCGCCAGGCCCACGCCGATCCAGACGATCGGGCGCACCTTGCCGGTGGTCTTGCTGATCAGATCGGAGAACTTGGGCTTGTGCTGGTCGGCCGACATCGAGGCGGAGATTTCGCCCAGCTTGGTCTGCGCGGCGGCGTTGCCGTACAGGCGCTTCAACACCACCAGCGCCTGCTCGCGGCGGCCCTTGACCACCAAGTAGCGCGGGCTTTCCGGAATGACCAGCAGCAGCAACAGGAACAGCAAGGAGGGAATCGCCTGCATCCAGAACATCCAGCGCCAGGCCGCCTGCCCGGCCCATAACGGTTCGGTGGAGGCACCGGCGGCGTTGGCCAGCAGGTAGTTGCTCAGGAACGCGCAGAACAGCCCGCTGATGATGGCGATCTGCTGCATCGTGGCGAGCCGGCCGCGATAGCGCGCGGAGGCGACCTCGGCGATGTAGGCCGGCGAGATGACGCTGGCCGCGCCCACCGCAAAGCCGCCCATCACGCGGGCGAAGATGAAGAAGCCGGAGCTGTGCGAGGCACCGGCGCCAATGGCCGAGAGCAGGAACAGCGCCGCAGAAATGATCAGGACCGCGCGGCGGCCCCAGCGGTCGGCCAGGCGGCCGGCAAAGAAGGCGCCAATGGCGCACCCCAGCAGCATCGAGGCGACTTCGAACCCGGTCTCGGCGGCGCTGGAATTGAAGGTCTGCTTGAGCCCGTCGACGGTGCCGTTGATCACGCCACTGTCGAAGCCGAACAGAAAGCCGCCAATCGTGGCCACACAGCTGATCAGGATGATGAAACGGGTGTTCTCGCCGGCATCGGGGGCGCCGTCAATGGAGACACTGGACATGGGTTCACCTGGAAACATGCAAGGGCGCGGCCACGGGGCGACCGCCATCGGCCGGCGACGCGCACTGCGCCGCCGGCCACGGGACATCAACGCGTCAGATACTGGTTGATCAGGTTCTCATACGCTTCCTGGCGCCCGCTGACCTGCTTGGGCGCGTTGCCGGCCGCGTAGCTGGCCAGGTCCGCCAGCGTGCTGCTGCCGTTGGCAAAATCAGCACCGGCACCGCTGTCGAAGCTGGCGTAACGCTCGGCGCGCCACTGCTCCAGCGGCGACGACGTCAGCAGCGCGTTGGCCACTTCCAGGCCGCGTGCGAACGCGTCCATGCCGCCGATATGCGCCAGGAACAGATCCTGCGGATCGGACGATTCGCGGCGCACCTTGGCATCGAAGTTCAAGCCGCCCGGTGCCAGCCCGCCCTGCCGCAGCACCACCAGCATCGCGCCGACGGTGTCGTACAGGTCGGTCGGGAACTGGTCGGTGTCCCAGCCGTTCTGCGGGTTGCCGCGGTTGGCGTCGATGCTGCCCAGCAGGCCGGCATCGGCTGCCACCTGCAGGTCGTGCTCGAAGCTGTGGCCCGAGAG
>NZ_JANTYU010000007.1 GCF_024806835.1 Xanthomonas sp. 3793 | reverse complement strand
AACTCCGCCGTGAACCGCTGCCGCTTCTGCATCGAACACCTCCGTGCGAGGATTGTCCTCGCTTTCAGGTGTCCGAGTTATCAGGGGTGGCTCAGGCTCACTTAATGAGTCAACCTGACCCCGTTCCCTAGTCTTCGGAGAAATACGCCCGCCGGCTACGTGCGGTTTCTAACCTCCCGACATCCCGTCGCCACCCGGCGGCGGGGCCTGTTCGTCAAGGAGGGCTTTGCCATGCGTCGATCCACGTCCAGTCCTAAGCCAGCGCGCAAGCGCGCCACGGTGCCACCACCCACCGAGGTCGGCTGGCACTCGCTCGATCCCACGCTCAAGCCACCACTGTACGTCGAGCGCACCCCCATTCCCGAGCCCCGCTCCGATCCCAACAAGCCGCGCCGCCCCGGCCACCCGCGCGCGCCGCAACACTGCACCGTCGGCTACGGCTACTACCCCGACAGCCACCAACGCATCCCCACGCTGCGCCTGCGCGGCCGCTGGCTGGAACAACTCGGCTTCACCATCGGCAGCAAACTCCACATCCGCCTACGCAACGGCGAGCTCGTCGTCAGCGTGGTCGATGAGGGGGAGCAAGGTTCTGATGCAGGTAATGCCCGAAAAATTGACTATCACGAGCGCCTATCCGAGGATTGCATGATGCCGCGCCTGGACGGTCTTCATGGTCAAGTGCAATGGATCGCTATGCTGGCAGGTCGAACCGGCTCTATGTATCGTTCGCACTCGCGGCCGTTCTCGCAGCGGTCGGCCTGAGCGCACTGGGAAGAGCTGAGCAGTATGCGGACGTGCTATTTGTTGTGTTCTGCCTGGTGTTCCTGGCCCTGCAGCTGGTCACCGGGCACACCATGACGCGAATAGGGCTGCCTAGTCCACATCGGCGTGACGATCCGGCCGGCTATTGGGTTGGCATCGGGCTGACGTCACTGGCAACGCTGACGTCCCTGATCCTCATGCTGGCACGCCGCGGCGTGCTACCGATTGGTTCCTGAAAGGATATGGGTGTATTCGTCCTGTACTGTCATTGACATGTCGATAGGTAGTACTAGCTGAGACTGCTGGTAAAAAATCTCATGAATCGAACCGTATGAAGTTAATTCAAAATTTGCCCCTGGCTTTAGTGCCTGCGCTACTTATCGCTGCTTGCGTAAAAGATGCAGCGCTTCCCTCATGTGATCCGAACTTGAGACAAGTGGGAGAATTAGTGCCACCTGAGTTGCCGCGCTTATCGAAGAAACCCCTTGGGCGAGTGGATCTAGTTTTCGAGATCGACAGGGATGGAAGGGTTACAGATCCCCGTATATCGTTTTCCGACGTCCATCTTCAGGGCGAAGGCCCTTTGTCTAGAGCTGAGTACGATGAGGTCTTACTGGGCTCAATACGCGCCTGGCGATTTCAGCCGCCTCAACGTGCCTGTGTAATGCAAAGCGGAGTATGGTTTGACTGATTGCGATGGGGAGGGCCGTTTTTTTATAAGTGAAGTTGACTGCACTTTTCAAAGACAAGCGGGGGGAGAAACGGGATCAGGTTAGGTCGGGTTGAGTAGCAGGGTCGGGTTCATTAGCTGATGTAAGCGGTCAGGTTCACGTAATAAGTGAACCTGACTCTGCTGCCTGGCGAACCTCTGTTCGCTGGCAGGGTGCCGTGATAATTCATTCAACTGAGCTGTCGGTCAATGATGGGCACGACAGGGAAAGCGTACGGCGCCTATTGACCCATCTCAAGGCGGTCTAGGCGCCACCTATCCGGCCTCATCCATTGCTATGATTCGGTCACAGGGGAGGGGACCATGGACAACTCGAATCACCCGGGCGAGCCCGGACAGGATCGTCACGGCACGGCACCAGGCTTACGCGGCATTCCGCCAGGCATGAGTGTCGACGACTACATGCGCATGTAGCACGGTATAAACACGCGGGCTGCCCCGCGCATGGAGCGGTCCACACTGCATTCCATTGGCGTGATCGTCCTCGCCGTGTTCGGTTGTATGGCTATGCGCTATATGAGCCACATGCATGATCTGGACCCTGCAGCCCGCGCGAAGATGCCGGTCGTTGATGTCGAATATGAAGGCTTGCTGGAAGCCAGGCTCACCGACGGGAACTTCAAGCAGCGATTCGGCGGGAAGCTGTTCCGGCTCACAGGTGTTGCCACCAGTGTCATGGAGCAGCAACAGACCCATGCAGACGGATCGAAGGAAATTGTCGGCCCGGCCATTCTCATGAAGCCGGACCCGAAGCACGAGTCTTATCTGGCGACGTTCTACAAGGAAGAGCAGGCGAAGCTGGATCCGGTCATGCCGGACGCGCAGGTCACGATCGTCTGCGATCACCTGGAGGTGTTGAAAGGCCAACGCATGGAAGGCTGCACGCTCGAGACGTATAAAAACGGGGCTGGGCAGACTTCGGAATAACAAGGTGAGGTTCACTTAAAAATTCGACCCGATCCCGTTTCCGCGTTCACTACTTGAGTGTTCCTGAGCAAGCCCGTGACTTCGGTTTTGTCGAACTGCGCCGCGCACTGCGGCCTCCCGAATCGTTGCATGCGTTTGAGACGGAAGTGACTGGCAGGCATCTGGTTTTGCGGAGTAGCTGCTACATTTGACCAGATGTTGGGTTGGACACCATAAGCGCGCGCAAGCAATGCGGATCTGGAGATCGGAGATCTGCAGATTGACTACGGTGACGGAGTCGGGTGAGCATCCTGCCACGCAGCTACGCAGCTACGCAGCTGAAGGACACCTAGGATGACCAAGTTCCAACGCATTGCCGCAAACGTTCCCGCAGGAACCGTCTTGCCCATGGAGTTACGCATGGTTTGCGACTATCTGGACAAGACCGGCTATCCCATCAGCGGCTGTATGAAGATAAGGCCAGACGATTTTGGCGGGGTACGAGCCTGGTTCGACGACGATGATGCAATGGCATCGCAGTTTGCCTACTTCGGCGCAGGCCCAGACGGATCGATCCTCGCCTTCTGGTTATGCGACGGCCTGGATGCGACCTCAGCCCCGATCGTTCATCTGGGATCGGAAGGCAGCGACAATTTTGTGCTGGCAAAGAACTTTCGTGAGTTTCTTCGCGTGTTTGGAGTCGGCTACAACGAGCTTGGCTTCGATGACCTGAGCCAGCCGCCAGTCGAACCGGAATCAGCGGCTAACTTCCGCGCCTGGCTTGAAGCCGAGCTTGGCATCACCTGTCCACAAACGGGCGAGGACCTCGTGACTGCGGCCAAACTAAGCTGTCCCAATGTCGAAGCTGCCATCGACGCTTGGTTCAAGCGGCGCTATGAGCCGCAGTCCTAAGGATTCTCAATGTCAGCTGCCTTCGATAAAGTATGGCCCATGGTCAAACGAAGAGCGGGGTCGGGCTCACTTAAGAAGTCAACCTGACATCATTTCCGGATGTCCCAAAGCGAAACCTAGAACAGAGGTAAGGCTGCGCAATATGCATCGCTTCGACATCCTCGCAAACTCCGTGCTGATCGGGCACACCGCCTTTGAGTCGGGAGACCCGCCCATGGGGGCTGCGTTCGGCAGATTCATACCAATCGCTACTTATAGCGCTGTGCAACCGGCCATCACCCAGTACGCAGGGCGTGAGGTGGCGGGTTCGATCTTGCGGTCAGAGTCGCCAGCACCAAGCAACTGATCCAGTGCCTGGCCGTTTCCATTACCGACTGCTCTTCTGAGTTTGGAGCAGAAGGTCTGGAAGTCGCCGCGCTCGGAATTGGATATCCGCTGTACGCCGAGCTATTCCCGCACCACGTTGACGCTTACCAAAATCAGTTCAACTGATGGTGTGAAGCAAAAACAACCGATGACGTTGACCCATAGGAACGGAAATGAGCGAAGCAATCCTGTACGCGATCGATAGCCAGCAGCTCAGCAATGCAGTGGCCGCAGCGGGTTTTGTCGAGAGCACACATGACAGTAGTGAAGCACCGACCGAACGCATTGCCGCTTTCTTTGCATACCTGCTACAGGTCTGGCCGGAAGATGGCTCGAAGGGCGACATATGGTATGAAGACTTCACGCACAATCGCCCGGCCGGAGCCATTCTTGAGATGGTGTTCGAACTCGATGCGTTCGATGAAGAGCGATTTCAGCAGCTGCGCGACATGGCCAAGCAGTACGGTGTACATGTCTTCGATCCGGAGGGCGAGATTCTGTATCTCGCTGATGGAAGCGAAGCCTGAGCAGTGAGTACGAGACGGATCCACGCGCGCACGCATGTTGGATCGCTCCCTTCTGGAACCGGTCTAACTGGCTTTCCCTCCGACTGTTCTGGTCATCCCACGTTGGAACGTAACTCGGGCTGGCGCGGCTATCCGAACAAGCTCCACCCGGAAGATGGCCTCGAATCTTTCGCACTGACTCTGGCTCAATGGCGCGAGCGCAATTCTGACCCTGTTCCCTACGACGCTATTGAGCACCAGATAATCGTGCCTGACATGCTGGCGCAGCTCTCCAAACTGACGGCTCGCAAGGTCCATCGTAACGATAGTTCTTCATCATCATGCAGCGTTGCAAAGAATAAAATACCTCCCTACCTCTTGCGCTAAAATCAGAGTTGCTTTCATTGGGCGCTCGTTGTACATCGATGTAACTGCCACGCTCATCTCCACCGCACTCTAACCAAGCTTTCTTTAGATCGCCGGTCTGTATTTCTGTATTGCTCCAGTAATCTCTAAGGGGAGTAGGATGATATAACGCCTTCTCCGCCTCCTTATCGCACAGCACAAATGGTGTCTGTGGTCCGCATATGCGTCCGTTTCCAATCACGCAACCAGAGATCTGGAGGATTATCAAAATAAAGATTGAGCGAAGTATGATCATAGAGACCCCGATACAAGTTTTGAAACTGCGTTCCAGACATCGGGTGGAAGCGCTTTGGCCATGGCAAGTGGTACTGCCACCGGAATAGCCACAACCGTCCATGCCTCGTGAAATGTTTTACTACCGCAGATCTATTTCGAAGTGCGTTTCCCTGGGGGCTCATATAAACCAGCCAATCGGCCGCCCATTACGCACATTGTCTCGGCCAAGCACCTTGAGCGCAAGAGAGCCAATGCACTATCTCTTTGCCTCTTGTTTTGGCGCTTCGCCAATCGTTTGTTTGCTCAGATATGACGTCAGTCGTCTCATAATGTCCGAAGTATCATTTTTGGACAAATAGACTTGATGTATAGATGGCGGTGCTATCTCCTCCCACTGCAACACGCCTTCCGCGTCAGGAATTTGATGGCTTACCTGTGCGCCGAGTATCCTAACCTTATCGCCAAAGGAAACAGAAAAAACATAAGATCCGCCGTCTTCCAAATTATAAGTTGATGCCTTATATCGCTCGTCTGGAGATGGGTAATTGCCAGTCGGGCCGGGTTCCTGAGGAAGCACTAAACGCATCATTTTATTAAATGCAATTTCTGGAGGGCCGTTAAATAATTTTTCATCTTCGGGAAAAGATATGAAGGGGTGATCGGCATCGAAACAGACTGCGTCGCCACCCAGCGTGGCAACCCTAGCTTTCTCTGGTAAAAAGTGCCCATTGATGATGAAGTGAAAAAGTCCATTAACATAGCTCCCTTGGTCAGTCCATTCATTTACAGGGATCGCAAGAATCGCGAACTCGTGGAGGTCTCCGAAAATCATTTTTTTACCATCCTTTAACAGGTACGCTTTGGGTGTTTTTCTTAAATCACTATTAAAATTTGAATGGCCCCACCTAATCGTGCGACAATCGCACATAGCACAACGGTACGACAATGAAACTACCTTTTGATGGTGAGGAGCGCAACGGCAAGCGTGAGGGAATGCGTCGGGAGGTCTTTGGCGCCACGATCACAGCCCATTTCGGCCAAAAGTTACGATTATGAGTGCGATCCGGAAATGAAGCACATAGAGAAATAAATTAGTACTACTTGGGAATGAAGGGCACATCGGAGTGGATACGGCAGACAACGTTGCGGACATATGCAGGCGTACAAGTTGCTGCACCGAAACGAAGACGCGGTGCGCGCAGACAGTGGCGATACTGAACTGTAAGAGCGCGACGAGATGGGAGTCGACACTTGCTGGCGAGCAACAAGGCGTTGCTTTCGGCAGAGCGCAGGGTCAGATTGACTTATTAATTACACCTGACCCCTTTCTCTAAATAAATTCAATTACTAATTTCTTGCATTATTCTCGCCTGGTCAATGATGGGAAAGACTTTGGCTGATTCGGATGGATGGAGTCTGTCGTAAATTTCTAGAGATTTTGCTAGAAACTCAAAAAACTCTCGTTCACTAACAATCAAAACACTGTCCTCAGTAAAAAAGTTATCGAGACAAAATTCAACACCAATAAAGCGATCCTCTTCAAATAAACTATTTTCGTCAGGGAATCGGCAGTACGCTCCATCAGTAGAAAATCCCCACTTCTTGACCAAGAGACTGGCTGCCTCAATCAGGCTGCCCTGACTATGGATTATATCAAAATAACCTTTCAGGATCCATCTTTTATCCGAAAAATCATACGGCTGACCGTAGAGATAATCCATATTAATCACCTGTATCGTATATTACTTCGGATGAACATTGCGCACCAATCCAGTCACCGGATCGAGATAAATCCGGAAATTACCCCCCGGAAGACGAATCATAGACAGAAAGTCCTTGAGACATGAATTTTTTATATCCTATAGCAGCTGCTTGTTGAGCTAAATCAACCATTCTTTTGTCGACTCCCCGCAATTCAATGCCAGCTAAAATTAGAGGTCTGCGGTTGATGTTGATCACGGAACCCAACGGGCCTTAGTTCGCCCAGGCTATCGTGCGGGATCTGTTGGTTGTACTCGGCCAGCCAATGTTCGGTCTGTTCGGCGGACCTCGTTCAGCGTGCGGAAGCTATGCATGTCCAGCACGCCGCGCCTGTAGCTGCCGTTGAAGCGTTCGATGAAACGTTTTGCATCGGACGCCCCGGCTCGATGAATCCAGGGCAATCCCCTTGCGCTCGACCCACTCAGCTAAGGCCAACGCCACGGAGATGTCGCCCTGCGTAGTGGTCAGGCTGGCGTTGCCGCCCACCGACAACTGGGTGCCGGTGATGGTGTCGGTCTGGCCGTTGCCGGTGCCTTGCTGGTTGTAATTGCCGTACGGCAAGCCGGCGGCATTGTTGAAGCCCCAGCCCTTGCCGGTACTGGCAAGGCCGCTGGATTGGGTGTTGTGCGCAACGTCAAACACGATGTCCTTACTGGCGAGCAGCACGGCATTGCCCTCGGCCGAACGCAGGGCCAGATTGACGTATTAACTACACCTGACCCCGTTCTTATGTCTAATTTTAGCTGGCATTGAATTGAGGGGGGGCGACATTATAAATTGCCCATAATAATATTATTTTTGTATAATTCAGAAAATATAAATTCAACTCCGTCAACGATGCTGTCAACATCTTTTCTTATGGATATCCCTTTTTCTTCGATTAAATTCAATGCAAATGTATACTGTCCAGCCACTCTTTCGCCATCAAATTTAATTATAAAAAACCCGCGGAATTCTGATGAAATCAAGCTCATGGAAACAATGAAATCATCGGCAGTCAAAGTTTCAATGGAAGGCAGGCCTAATTGCTCGGCATATTTATTTGCGCATTCACGGTCACTATTCATTTCATGCCCCTTAAAGCTTTTGAAATATCATCGACATTCTTCAATTCGCCATTAGCAATTCTTCTTACAACGCTCCGTACAACTTCATTGGGCGGCCCGTCGACTTGGTTTCTTGCAATCAATCGTTCAACAACTTCTACAGCTGTTCTTTTATTTCCGTTATCAAACAAATGCCCGCCCGCAATATCCCTAATTATTGAAGCTGTTTTATTGTAGAAGCCATCATAATTATTTGCGTTCTTAAGCGCTGTGTCAACATCTCTATAAGAAATGGAGCCTCCAAAAGATGAATTTATTGATGCAATCTCGTTAGCATCAATGCCAACCTTGAATCCCGCGTAATTTTGGGTCGGATTTGGAGGTCTTGATAATTCGTTAGCTAATTCTTCATTGGCAGCATTACCGCCATTCGCCGAGCCACCAGAAGATGAGTTATTAGGTGGAGTCTCTTTATTAACCCCAATGCTATTGCTTTGAGGGCGATCCCCCGTGAAGTCCGTGCCTATTTTTCCAACTTTTATTCCCGCTCCAAGCTGCGTAAGCCCATATGTCGACTCCCCGTAATTCAATGCCAGCCAAAACTAGAGGTCTGCGGTTGATGTTGATCACGGAACTCGGCGGGCGTTAGCCCGCCCAGGCTGTCGTGCGGGATCTGCTGGTTGTAGTCGGCCAGCCAGTGTTCGGTCTGTTCGCGAACCTCGCTCAGTGTGCGGAAGATGTGCATGTCCAGCACGCCGCGCCGGTAGCTGCCGTTGAAGCGTTCGATGAAACCGTTTTGCATCGGACGCCCCGGCTCGATGAAATCCAATGCGATGCCTTTGCGCTCGGCCCACTCGGCCAAGGCCAACGCGACAAATTCCGGTCCGTTGTCCAGGCGAAGCTTAGCGGGATAGCCGCGCCAGGCTGCGATGCGTTCCAAGGTGCGGATGACGCGGGCGGCCGGAAGATTCAAGTCCACTTCGATTGCCAAGGCTTCCCGACTGAAATCGTCGATGACATTGAACGTGCGGAAGCGTCGACCATCCCACAGCGCATCGGACATGAAGTCGATCGACCATCCGGCATTGGGACGTGCTCCGCATGCCAACGGTTGTGGATGGCGCGTGGGGACCCGGCGCCTGCTGCAACGACGCTGATTGAGCTTCATCAGGCAATACACGCGCCAGACCCTCTTGTGATTCCACGCATGTCCGCGACGGCGGATGATCTGAAACAGCTTTCCAAAACCACGCTCGGGAAAACGCTCGGCCAATTCGGACAACAGCGCAATGACCTCCTCGTCGCGATCGGGACGACGCCGATAGCGCGCTGTCGAGCGCGCCACGCCAACGACCGCACAGGCCCGGCGCTCGCTCCAGCCATGCTGCTCGACGAGCCAGGCAAGGAGCGGGCGCTTATGCGCCGGGTCTACAGCTTTTTTGCGATCAGATCCTTCAACGCATGGTTCTCCATCGCCAACTCGGCATACATTCGCTTGAGTTTGGCGTGCTCGGCTTCAACATCACGCAGCCGCTGCACGTCGGAGGCTTCCATGCCACCGTACTTGGACTTCCAGACGTAGTACGTCGCATCAGAAATGCCCAACTCACGGCAAACATCCTTGACCTGTCTTC
Source organism: Xanthomonas sp. 3793 (assembly GCF_024806835.1). Taxonomy (GTDB): domain Bacteria; phylum Pseudomonadota; class Gammaproteobacteria; order Xanthomonadales; family Xanthomonadaceae; genus Xanthomonas; species Xanthomonas arboricola_F. Next base: position 260,372 of record NZ_JANTYU010000007.1, on the reverse strand, counting down.
CGGCCTCAACCTGCTTCAACGTCGTAACGATCTGGCTCTCGGTGAATTTGCTTTTGCGCATCGTTGGTCTCCTCGGTGGCTAGTGTGCCCGGAGACCTCTAACTATGGATGGATCAATTTTACGGGGAGTCGACACAACTTCTGCCCGTCCCAGCCTTTCACCAGGCCGTTGGCGCTGTCGCCGGTGAGCACGTCGCGATTGAGGGATGCCAGCATGTCGCTGACGCTTTGCCCGGTCTTGGCTTGTTGGCCGGCCTGGTCGGTGATGACCAGCGTGCCGCCGCTGATGCCGCTTGTGGTCAGCGAGGTTTCGCTGCCGCTCTTGCTGGAGTAGCCAGCGCTTGCGCCTTGCGCGCCGCTACCTTGGTTTTGCCAAGACCAATTGCTGCCGTTGTTGGTCGTCGGTGGCGTCTGGGTCTCGGTCTTGGCCCCATCCTTGCCGTTGCTGCCACCGGCAGCGTAGCCGCCCGAGAGACTGATGCCCTTGGCTTCGTAGCTACTCGTGTTGGTGATGTCGCTCACCGTCAGCGTGCCGGTCTGCAGGCGATTGACGCCGGCATCCACCGCCGCCTGGGTGCTGGCGATCACGCCGCCCTTCAGGTCGGTGTTGCCGCCCACGCGGATGTTGAAGCCCCCATCGCCGGCTTGGATGCCGCTTTGCTCGGTGACGCTGGCGAAGTCGCCGTTGACCTTGTTGCTGCTATAGCTGGCGCTGGCACTGAAGCCCACCCCGAAGGTCACGCTGCCGCCCACCGCCTTGTCCTTGCTGGCGTAGGTGCTGGTGTCCTGCACGCTCTCGATGGTGAGGTCGCCGCCGATGTCGGCCAGCACGCTGTGGCCGAGAGCACCGCGCCCTTCAGGTTGGTGTCGTTGCCGCTGATGAGGGTGGCGGTATTGCCGGCCGACAGGTGGCTGTTGCGCTGGGTGACGTCCATGCCATCTGCCTTACCGCGCGAGCCGCTGGCGCTGGCGGTAACACCGGCGGCGAAGCCGTCTGCACCGTAAGTGATCGCTACGCCGATCGCTGCACTCTTGCTCTTGCTGGTGCTGTGCTGCTCGAAGGTGTCCTGCGCAGCCTCCAGGGTGATGTTGTTGTCGGCCGCCAGCAGCAGGTTGTTGCCGGCCTTGATGTCGCTGCCGCGCACCAGGATGTTGCTGTCTTCGCCGCCACCGGTGGCGATCAGGTGACGTTGCCGCCGGCCTGCAGGGTGGAGCCCTTGGAGGTGGAGCTGCGCTGCTTGGTCTCGCTCTCGCTCTCGCTCTGGCTGCCGCCCACGGTGACCGCGATGCTGACGTTGGCCGCTTGTGCCGCACCCTTGGCGGTGTCGGCGTTCATGACGCTGCTGGCGGCCTGGCCGGCGCCGACCGCAGGGTCAGGTTGACTTATTAATACAACTGACCCCGTTCTTGGAGCTTCCTTGGCCGCACTTGAGAATGCTCGTTAAATCTTATCTAGTTCCTCAATGAATTTAGTAACCAAAACGCGATCACGTTCATTTTTTGCTGATTTCAACAGCACTGGCAGCAAGTGGTATTTCATAAGATCTAACTTAATACGCTCTTTAGGGATGTAAGGATTCAGGCAGGATAAGAGAGAGCTAATGGACATAAAAGAAGCAAAGACCTCATACCCACGGGCGCTTGCAAATGGAATAGTGCTAAAGTAATGTCTTGCTAAGACCTTCTGATCCGCTCGGCGCCAAGATCTGTGGCCAATCAATTGGAACGCATAGCCACTATTCTGACTGCCGGCGGGGAATTGACTGATTAGCCATTCAACAGCATCTTGCGATTCCATCTTAAGGAATTCATCACAAAGCGCCTTAATTTTTTCGTCCATCACGAATCACTCTATTTTGGATTAAATTTATCTGACGGCAGCCCCGCATTATCACTCATGCTTGCAGGAGGCTTGTAGTGGCCTGAGTTATTTTTCCACTCAGAAATATTACCTCGATTAGGGCCGTCATTATTTCCAAATCTTATCGATCCAGCATACTTAACCTCACCACCACCACTAATGCCGAGATGACTCGAAAGATCTGGGTTCGGACCAGGTCGCGCAACTCTTATCGTACCGTCTGGCATAGTAACAAAATCATAGCTCCCCGATGGCGTTATCAGACGTCCCTGCTCGGTCTTCAGCCAGTAGCGCCCGGAAGTATCTTGAATTAATGTGCGAATTGGCTTCTGAGCAACCGCCAGATCCGATGGCATCAAATTTGTTAATGTTCCTCGCTCCGTAAGATTTGGTATATCTTGAATATCATTACTGATCGAATCAGGATGCTGTTGAGGTGGGATGGCCTCATCAGGAGCTGCAGGTTTCCGGGGCGGCGTTACGACCGAATTAGTCTGCGGCTGCTCCTTAACTGCGTTATTTGGCGGAGGTGGATCTTTAATGTTTCGCGCAACTGGTGTCTCGGGTGAGGGATCTTTAACTGTTCGCGTCGTCCTTGGCCCGAAAACTTCAACCACGCCCGCCATATCAAACACGCTGAGGCCGAATTGGTTTGCTGCTGCAACCTGCTCGGGAGTACCGCCAAACTTAGCTGTCAAAATCGCAGGCGATCCGAAAATTCCTAACATCGCTGTGTCTAGCCTATTACGAGCCTCAAGAGAAATTCCACCAGCCGGATAATTAGCTTTCCAGCCCTGCCAGTCCGTTTCTGTCAGTAGCTCAAAGCTATTATTGTAAATTGATGATAATCCGGGAGAGACTTTTGATGCTGCCTGCATAACGCCTTTTGCAAGGATAGCGTCATATTCCTTAGTACCAGGCTTAAGGTTCAACAGCTGGGATTGCTGCTCTGGAGTCAACGCACTGAAGTATCTGTCCTTCATCTCGTGGCTTTGCGCAAGACTTGTATCGTCCCATTTTTGCTCGACGCCTTCCCGGCACTTCTCTGTTTTACATGCTTCCAGTTCGCGTGCCTTCTGGTCGCGTTGTGGATGACTAAGGTAGTTGTTTTCTATTGCGTTCTTAGCAATATTTGCTGTCGCAGCTGAGTCAGCCAAACTCCCACCAGTGATCCCACCCGCAATGGCACCGACAGCCTGCGAAAGCGAGACGATCATCTGCTTGTCCGCTTCCGGCAACCGATTCGGATCAAACTTGCCATCCGGGCCGTAGGCTTGCGGATCGTCGCCGTACAGGGCTTTGGTCAGGTATTGCGCCGCAACCTCACCACCAGCGCCGGCCAGCGCACCGCCCGCCATAGACGTACCGTTGACTTGTGCCAGCACTGCGCCCAGGACCGCATGCGACAAGCCCTGTAGCACGGCATTCGGATCACTTCCGTGGTTCTGGTCGAACGTCTTGCCGACCAACTGTGCGGCGTATGGGGCCAACGCATTGCCTGCCAACTGGCCAGCGCCTTGACCGGCGACACTGCCAACCAACACCGTGGTGACCGCCTGCAACGCACGGCTATAGTCGCCGCCCGTGCCCCATTGCTGCTTTGACTCGTAGGCCGCCCGGTAATCGGGAACCTTCTGTAGCAGTTCGCTTTCCCGCTGAGCAGGCGTCAAGGCTGAAAAACGGTTCTTTTCGTCGTCGGTTTCGAGGCCCTCTTTGTATTGTGCTTCGATGGTCCGCGCCTTGCTCTCAGCGGCAGCAGCAATGTCCTGGCCGATCTGTCGGCCTGTTGCGATGACCGTGCCGGCCGCGGCCGACATCGCCTGCTGCTCGCCCAGGATCTTGCGCACGTCCGGCAAGGTGGCAACAGCTTCATGCGCGGCACTGGCATCGGTATTGATGCCCGTCGCTGCGGCCGTGGTCGTCTTGCCGCCGATCTTGATGGTGCCTTCGGTCAGCGTGGCGCGTGTATAGCTGGTGTCGCTGCCGCTTTCGCTCATCGGCACACCCGGCATGAAGCTACCGGTGTTGGCCTTGCCGTAGTTGCCACTGGCGATGTTGTTGCCGATGTCGCTGGACTGTTCACCAGCTGTCCGCTGGATCGGGTTGCCGTTGGCATCGGTTTGGTTGCCGGTACTGCCGAACCCGCCGCTGATACTGCCCGACGAGGCGCTGTAGTCCATCTGGTTTTTCAGATCGGTGAACGTCAGCGAGTCGGCCGTCAGTTCGCTGGCACCGGCATTGGTACTGGCGATCGCGCCGCCGATCAGGTTTACGTTGCCGGCAGTGACGTGGTAACCGCCACTGCCTGCAAATAGGCCCGACTGTTCGACGACACCCAGGTAGTTGCCGTTGGCCTTGGCGCCGCTTGCGTACCCGCTGGCATCCCAAGCGGTACCCGCTGAGACCTGCACCCGGCCACCGACGCTGCTTTCCTTGGACTGGATATCCAGCTTGTCTTGCAGCGATTCGATGGTGAGGTCGCCACCAATCTGTGCATCGATCCGGTCGCCTTTGACCACAGCACCACGCAGTGTGGTGTCGCCCTCTGATTTGAGGACGATGTTCTGGCCGGCCAGCTGCGTGTTCTGCCAGGTGCTGCCGTCCACGTTCGACTTGTGGCTACCCGCACTGGCTTGTACGTAGGCGTATACGCCGGTTTGTGCGCCCACCGAAGCGCCCACACCCACCTCGAAGCCGGCATTGCTGCCCTTGCTCTGCTCCGTATTGCTGGAGCTACCTGCTTCCAGCACCAGATCGCGTGCCGAGTCCAGGCTCAGCGTGTCGCCGGCCTTGAGGTTGCCCTGCACGATATGCAGGTCGCCTTCGGTGGTTTTCAGGCGCACGTTGCCACCACCGGTGATGGTGGAGCCTTGCGAGATCTGGCTATTGCTGTTGAAGCTGCTCTCGCTGGTTGCAAATCCGACGCCGGCTTCCACGCTGAGTAGCGAGCCGCTACCTGCGCCACCGGCCATGCTGCTGATCGCACTGGCCGACTGATAGGCGTTCGCCGCCGCAGCCATCCCCTGCATCGTACCCAAGCGTCCATCGGACTTGCGCGCATCGTCCACGTTGTTGATCAGATCGATCAGCGGCGACTTGATACGTGCAAAGGCACCGATCTTGAGATCGTCGTCCTGCTGCGAAGCGGAGCTGCTGGTGTTGGCGGTCAGCAAGTGGATCGAGGCAGCAGTGATGTCCACGTCCTTGGCCGCGACCACATTGCTGGCCGATTGCGTGTACGCACCGCCAGCCGTCAGGCTGACATTGCCGCCCAGGCTGCCGACGTTGCTGGCCACCTGCGCCACCTGCGCGTTGTCGTCGGTGTGGTTCTTCTTGTTGTAGCCGGCAAAGCGCTCGGTGTCGGAGATGACCACCGTGCCGATGCCCTTGCTGGTGGACTGGTTGGCATTGCCCAGCAGGTCCTGCCCGCTCTGGATGGTCAGGTCGCCGGCCGCACGTATGCTCACATCGCCCTGTGCCGCGATATTGCTTGCAGTGAGGGAGATGTCGCCCTGCGTGGTGGTCAGGCTGGCGTTGCCACCCACCGACAACTGCGTACCGGTGATGGTGTCGGTCTGGCCGTTGCCGGTGCCTTGCTGGTTGTAATTGCCGTACGGCAAGCCGGCGGCATTGTTGAAGCCCCAGCCTTTGCCAGTGCTGGCGTTGCCGCTGGACTGGGTGTTGTGCGCAACGTCGAATACGATGTCCTTGCTCGCCAGCAACACCGCGTTGCCTTCGGCCGACATCTGGGTGCCCTGGCTGGTGATCGAGCCGTCGCTGGCGAGCAGCGTGAGATTGCCCCCCGCCGCCAGCTGGCTGACGCGCGCATCGCTGGTGCTTTCAGTCTGCGACGCGTTGGAGCGATGGCTGCTGGCCTGGATGACCACCGGGGTGATCGCGGCCATGGTACCGGCTGCGGCGCCTTCGGCATCGCGGCTGATCTTGCTCATGGTCGAACCGGTATCGACCATGTTCTTGGTGGTCGAATCGCGGGCGCTGCGGTACGACGCGCCCGGGTCGTAGGTCACGCCCACCGAGAAGCCGCTGGACTTGCTTGATTGGCTGGCCTGATGATCGACTGTGTCCTGACGCGCCAGCAGGGCGATGTCCTTGGCCGCCAGGGTCACGTCCTTACCGGCACCGATGTCGGAGGCAGCGATGGTCAACTGATTGCCTGCGCTGATCACCAGATTGCCCTCGGTCGAACCCACCGACGAGGCGACCTGGGTGACGGTACGTGTGGACTCCTGGCTATCGCTGCTGGACTTGGAATAGCCCACGCTCGCGACACCACCGCCACTTGCGCCGGTCAGCCCTGATTTCTTCTGGCGAACGCTGTGCGCTTCACTGCTGGTGTCCTGTGCCGATTCGATGGTGACGTTGTTGCCTGCGGCGAGACGCACATTGTCCTCAGCAAGCACCGTCGAGCCCACAACGGCCAAGTCGTTGCCCGCGACCATGTTGACGGTCTTGCCGCTCAGCGAGGAACCGATGGCGAGACTGTCGTGCCATTCGTCGTGCGTGGTGGTCTTCTCATTGGAGAAGGTGCTCTTCTTGCGCGTTTCCTTATCCACCACCGCGTCATGCTGCTCCTGCGTGGCCAGCAGCTTGATGTCGTTGCCTGCCGCCAGCGCGATGCCGCCGGTCTGGCTGGCGACTGCGGTCGAGGCCAACGTGAGGTCGCGGCCAGCCTGCATCACGATGTCGCCGCCGGCGCCGAGCTGGGTGCCGCGTACGGTTTCGTCGTAGTTGGAGGTGGCCAGCGAGTTGCTCTTGGTGACGGTGCTGCGGTCGCTGGCGCTGTTGTCCACGGCCGCGACGCTGTTGATGTCGCGCCCGGCCTGCAAGGCCATGGCCTTGCCTGCGCCCACCTGCGCCGCGGTTAGATTCAGATCGTTGCCCGCTGCCAGCACCACGTCGCCTGCGCCCTGGATGGTCGTGCCGGCGTGGGTAGTCTCGCTGCTGCGCTGGAAATTGCGGTCGTTGGCGGTGGTGTCGGTGCTGCGCGAGAGCGTTTGGGTGCCGACGTTGAGGTTGTTGCCGGCCACCAGCTGGGTGAGGCCATCGGTGCCGGCGTTGCGTATCTGCGCAGCCTGCAGGTTGACGTCGCGGCCAGCCACCACCGACAGCACACCGCTGCCGTTGGCGCCGGTGACGTACAGGCCGGCGACGCGCTCGAGCTGGGTGGTGCTGTACTGGTGGAAGCCGCCGCCTTGCAGGGTTTCCACGGTGGAGGCCACCGTGACATCGCCGACCGCCTGCACGCTCAGCGCATCTACGGCGGTGACGCTGGCGCCTTCGATGCGGATGTCGCTGGCCGAGCGCAGCCCCACCTGGTTGCCGCTGATGCTGCCGCCCAGGTGCTCGATGCGCCCGGCATCGATGGACACCAGCTGGCGGCCGGCGATGGTGCCGGTGTTCTTCAGGCCGCCGGTCAGGCTGACGTCGACATTGGCGCCGGCCAGCAGTGCGCCGCCGGACTGCAGATCGCCGGGGCGCAGACGCAGATAGACCTGTGGCACCAAGGCAGTGGTGGTGCTGCCGTCGGGCAGGGTCACGGTCTGCTCCACCAGCCAGACGATGTCGCTGGTGAGCTGGGCCATCTGCGCATCGGTCAGCGCAACACCTGGACGCAGGATCCAGGCCTTGCCCACGGTGGCGCCGGCATCCAGCAATGCCTGGTACTGCGCTTCGTCGCTCTTGTAGCCGTCGAGAAAACGACGGCCGGTGAGCTGGCCGATCTGCTCGCGCACCAGCTTCTGCTCGTAGTAGCCATCGCCCAGACGTTTTTGCAGGCTATCGGCGGAGTAGCCCATCTGGTCGAGCAGATAGTCCGATCCGAGCCAGCTGCGGTAGTCGGTGAACTGCGGGTCGGTCTCGACCAGGTAGGTGCCGCTGGCGGGCCTGAGCGTGAACAGGCTTCCGGTGGGGGCGCGTGTATCGGGCGTGCCCATGGCGATGCGGTCCGGCGAGCCGCCGGCGGCATCGACCACGCGTGCGCCTGTCACCGGGCCGCTGCTCCCTACGCCACCGACGCTGCCGGCACCACTTTGTCCTGCGGCCTGCGTTGCCGCAGCCAGCGCACGGTCGGCGGCATTGGTGGCCACGCCCCCCGGGCCGGCAATGCCACCCATGCCGGTGCCGGTCGGCGCTGCCTGCGATCCACGGATGTTGAGGTTGGCCACCGCGGCACCATCGCGCACGTTGGGTGCATCGCGCCCCTGATTGAGGTTGCTCAGGTCGCCGACATCGATGCTCAGCGTGCCGCCGCTGGTGATGGCACTGCCGATCTGGCCGATCTGCTCGGAGATCGCTGGATTGCTCCAGCTGCGGGTCGTGCCGTTGTACGCAGTGGTGACGTTGCTGAAGCTGTGGGTGCGGAACAGCGTGTAGGCCAGGTTGGTCACGTCCGCGTTCTGAGTGAGCCCGGCGATGGACAAATTGCCGCCTGCGGCAATGCGGGCGTATTCATTACGCAAGCTATCGGTACCGATGCGCATCGTGCCGCCGGCATGGATGACCGCTTCTGGCCCCGCGCCGGGTTGCAGCACGTCTTCGACCACCGTGCGCGTCGCCATGCGATAACGCTCGTTGTCGCCGAGCTTGCCGCCGCCGGTGCCCTGGGGGTTCATCAGGATGTGGTCGGGATCGGTGTAGGCGAACTGCGCCCACAGCTGCACGCAATTGGTGGTGCAGGTGCCGTAGGCGTTTGAATAGCGCAAGGTATCGCTGTTGTAGCGGAATGCCGGTGAGCCGGGTTGAATCTGCGACAGCTCGCGGAAGGGGTCGTCCGCGCCCGCTGACACCTGGTCCGGATTGACCTGATTGTCCTGCCTGCCGGTGTAGTAAATGGTCAGCGTGCCCGATTGAGGATCCATGCGCGATCGCTCGCCGGTGGCTTGATACATGCCGCCGCGCGCGAAGAAGTAGGCGCTCGTCTGCGGCGTGACGCGGATGACCGCGCGGCGCACCTGATAGCCATCCGGGGTGATGTAGGGGGTGTCTTCGAGGATGTCTTGCGGGTTGAGGTAGTACACCTCGGACGCGGCATAGTTGCTCGTCGAGCGGATGTTGGAGGTGTCGTTCTCGCCATTGTTGCGCCAGGTCGGCTGATCCAGACGCACCGGGGCCAGCGTGGTGGTGGTCTGGGTGACCACCACATTCTGGCGGATGTTGTTGATGGTGGTGGCTTGCAGATCGAGATCGCCGGCCACCTCGATGGTGGAGCCGAGATTGTCGACCCGACGTGCGGTGCCGGTGGCGAGGCGATTGCTATCCAGCGCGCCGCCGATGGCGGCATTGCCATCGCTGTAGATCAGGCCGCGATCGGTATTGGTCAGTTGACCGACACCCAGGTCCAGGCGCTCGCGTGCGGCCACGGTGGCCACACGGGTGACGCCGGCAATGGTCTCGGCACGGTTTTGCAAGGTGCCTGCGGCGATCGCGACGTGGTCGCCATACACGCGTCCGGTGCCGACGTTGTCCAGCGTTGCCGCTTGCAGATGGGTAACCGCACCGTCGATCAAGCCGCGGTTGACCAGCTGACCGCCGGTGGCGATGTGGGTGATGCCCTGGCCGGTGATCTGCCCGTTGACGGCGTTGTCCACATTGCGCGCGGTCAGGTCCAGGTTGCCGGCGCGCAGGGTGCCCTGGTTGGAAAGGTCGCCATCGGTCTGAATGGTCAGGGTGCCGTTGGCGACCATCTCCCCCGTATTGGTCAACCCCTCACGCAGGCTGAGGGTGAGATTGCTCTGCGACTGCAGTTGCCCGTCGCCGCTGAGGTTGCGCGCGGTCACGCTCTGGTTGCCGTCCGACCGCAGCAGGCCGGCGCTGTTGGCGACGGCATCGGCCCGCATGTCCAGACTGCCGCCAGAGGAAATCTGGCCGCCTGCATTGTTGAGCGATGACGTCAGTTGCAGGTTGCCTGCCGCGTCGGTGATGACCTGCCCTTGGCGGTTGTCCAGCGATTGCGCCTGCAGCTGCAACTGCCTGGCTTGCAGACCCAGTGCGCCACTGCTGCGCGTATTGCGGTTATCGACGGTGGACGCATTCAAGGTCAGCACGCTGCCTGCAGCGACCAGGCCCGATTGGTTGTCGAGCGCACCGTTCAAGCCAAGGTCGACGTTCTGCCCGGCCTGCAGTCGGCCACCGACGTTATTCATGGTGGTGCCGGTGAGCGCGAAATTGCCCGCGGCGCTCAAGGCGCCGGCGGCGCTGTTATCGACGCTGGTCACCGTCAGGCGCGCATCGCCTTGCGCAAACACCGCGCCACCGCGGTTATCCAATGCACCGCCATCCACTTGCAGGCGGCCGCTGGCGAGAATGCCGCCATTGGCGCCGGAGCCGGTATTGGTAATCGTTTGGCCATTGGTCTGCAGCAACAAGGTTGCCTGCGACTGCAGGCGACCCCCGGCGTTGTTGAGCGCGCCGCTGCGGATATCCAGCGTGCCGACCTGGCTGCCGATGGTGCCGCCGGCGTTGTCCAGCAGTTGCGCCCGCGTGTCGACCAGCGCGCTGCCGCCAATGATGTTGCCTGCGCGATTGGAAAGACCGGCCGATTCCAGGCGCAGTGCGTTGGTCGCCTGGATGGCTCCGCCGTTGTTGCCGATTGCGTTAGCGGTAACGAGCGTGAGGTCGGTGCCGGCGATGACGTTGCCGGCCGCGTTGTCGAGGGTGGCGGCTTCCAGAACGAGTTGGGCTGCACTGGACACCACGCCCTGTGCGCGATTGTCGAGCAGTCCATCCACGTCCACCTGCAACATGCCGCCGGCCGCGTGCAAGGTACCGGCCTGGTTGTCGATGCTTGCAGCGGTGACGTGCCCGTCACCGGCCAGCAGGATCTTGCCCCGCTGGTTGTGCAAGGCCTGGGCAATGCTCAGCGTGGACTGCCCCGTAGCTGCGGCCTGCAGCGTCCCTTGGGTATTGATGAGCGTCTGTGCACCAAGCGCCAGCACACCGTTGCCGCCGATCGTGCCGCCGGTGTTGTCCAGCGTGTTGCCAATGCTCAGCCGCAGCTGTTGGTCACCGCTTGCCGACAGTTGGCCGCCTGCGGTGGTGAGGTTGCCGGTGTCCACCGCAATGGTGCGAGCAGAGGTGATGGCATTGCGTAGATCGGTGCTCTGGCCGGTCACGTGCAAGGTGCCGTTGCTGATCAGCTTGCCGGCGTTACCGGCAAGTGTCTGTGCGTCGATCTGCAGCTGGCCGCTGCCTGCGTGCTGGATCGTGCCTTGTGTGTTGTCCAGCAGATCGCTGGTGAGCGACAAATCGCCATTGCCTGCAACGGTGCCGCCGGCATTGTTCAATGTATCGGCGTGGAGGGCGCTCGCAGTGCTGCCACTGGCGACAATGCGTCCGCCGCGGTTGTCCAGGGTCTGCGCCTGCAGCTGCACGCTGTCTGCGCCGATGGTTGCGTCACGGTGATCGATCGCGGTTGCCGCCACCGACAACGCGCCGCCGGTCACGATGGTGCCCTTGCTGCCGTCCAGCCGTGTGACGGCGATCTCCAGGCCGCCGCTGCCGGAGTGGCTGAGCGTTCCGTCCTGATTGATCAGCTGATTTGCACTAATGTGCAGAGCATTGCCGTTGCTGGCAATGCGGCCGTTCGCGTTGTCCAGTTGCCCGCTGATGTCGAGACGGCCGCTGGCGCTGCCAGCGGCGACCAGGCTTCCGCCGCGGTTGGACAGGGCCGCGGCCTGCACGGCGAACGCGCCGTTGCCGGCGATCGTGCCGCCATCGTTGTTGAGCGCACCGGTGAGGGTCAGGCGCAACGTATCGGTACCGGTCGCACTCAGCTGGCCGCCTGCGGTGCTGAGGCTGCCGGCATCGACGACGATGCGCTCGGCCTGGGTGGTGCTGCCGGCGCCCAGATCGATGTCGCCGCCATCCAGCTGCAGGGCCCCCAGGCTGAGCAATTTGCCGCCTGCGCCCTGGAGTGCGTTGGCCTCAACGTTCAAGGTGCCGGTACCGGCGTGTTCGATCGCGCCGGCACGGTTATCCAACGTGGACGCGCGCGCGATGAGATCGCCGCTGGCCGCAAGGCGGCCACCCTGGCTGTTGTCCAGCAGGTTGCCTGCATTGACCTGCAATGCAGCGCCATTGGCTGCAACGACCGTGCCGCCGCGATTGATCACGCTGCCGGCTTGCAGCTGCACCGCGCCATTGCCGGAAATGGTTCCGGCGCTGTTGTCCAATGCGCCCCCCACCACCAGCGTGACGGCTTCGCTGCCCGCCGCCAGGAGCGCGCCACGCTGATTATCGACAGCGCCTGCGGCGATCGTAATGCCTGCATTGCTGGCGAGATTGCCATCGCGGTTGTCCAGGCCATCGCGCACGGTGAGCCGTAGCGCTTGATCGCCCAGTGATGTCACACGACCGCCCGCGGTACTGAGCGCATCCGCATCGATGCCAATCTGCTGGGCGGACGTGATGCCCTGTGCAAGATCGATGCGCCCACCATTGATTGCCAGCGCACCATTGCTGATCAGGCGTCCTGCGCGACCCTCCAGTGCAGTGGCATCGATGGCCAGCATGCCATTGCCGGCCTGTTGAATCTGGCCGCCCGCATTGCCTAGCGTGCCAGCGCGAATGCGTAGATCGCCATTGCCGGCGATGGTGCCGCCATCGCCGTTGTCGAGGCGGTCGCGCACCTGCAAGGCCGCCTGCTGGTTGCCGGTCGAGAGCAGCGCGCCGCCGCGGTTATCGATGCTGGTCGCTTGCAAGTCGAGCTGTGTGGTACTCACCGTGGCATTGCGATGATCCACTGCACCTGCGCGCCAGGTGAGCGCACCCGGTGTAGCGATGCTGCCGCCGGCACCGGACCAGTCCTGCGCCGACAACGTCAGACCTTGCGTCCCGGCATGTTCGATGCGGCCCTGCGCATTGACCACTGCTTGCGCGCTGAGTTGCAGCGCTGCGGCATTGCTGGAGAGCACGCCGCCCTGGTTATCCAGCAGCCCGCGCACCTGCCAGGCGGCCGTCCCACTACCGGCATGGCGCAGCTCACCGCCGCGGTTGCTCAACGACTGTGCATCCAGGCCGAGCGTATTGGCCACCGTGAAGCGACCCTGGTCATTGGCCAACGCGCCAAGCTGCAGGTCGGCATCGCCGTAGACCGCGAGCGTGCCGGCGCGGTTGCCCAGATCGCCGCGCGCAGTGAGTGCGGACACGCCCAGCCGCCCGCCGCTGTTGTCCAGCCCATTTGCAACCGACAGCGACACTGTGCCGCCGCCGTTGATGCGGCCGCCATCGTTGTCCATCACCCCGGAGATAGTCACTGCGCCTGCGGCAAGCGGCGCGACGCCGGGTGCCGGCCCGCTGACGGGAGGCGTCGTGCCACCGTTTTCACCATCAATGCCGCCGGTGTTCTGATTGCCGTTGCCGCCGTTGCCGCCGTTGCCGCCGTTGCCGGTGCCGGGCGTTGCGCCGTCGCTTGGCGCGACCGCGGCGATTGCACCGATGCTGCCATCGGCACGGTTACGCACACTACCGGCATTCAACGCCAGTGCCTGCACGCCGGTCTGCTCGATCGTGCCGTTCTGGTTGCGTAATGCAGCTGCATCGATCTGCAGCCGTTGCGCATTGAGTACGCCGCCGCTGTTGTTCAGATCGGCCGCTGTAGAGGCGCGCAATTCGCGCGTGGCGCTCAACGTGCCTGCATTGGCGATACCGCCCGTGGCGGTGATACGGGTGTCTTGGCGCGATTGCAATGCACCGGTGTTTTCCAGCCGGCCGTCCACCGTGACAACGAGTTCGCCGGCCTGTGCGCCGATGTTGCCGGCATTGCGCACACCGAGCCCCTGTTCGTTGCCAACCAGCCAGATCTTGTTGGCAAACATGCCGCCCAGCGCGCCGACGTCCAGTGCGAAGGTCGGTGCCTGACCGGTAGCGGCTTGTGGCGCGACACGCGTTTGATCGGCGCTGACCACGTTGTTGCCCAGGCTGGCCTGCAACTGATTGGCCCAGATGCCCGCATTGACCTGCAACGAGCGGGTAATCAGATCGGTGAAATCCGCGCCGCTGGTATCCAGGCCGGCGCCGCCTACCTGGATGGCGCCGCCGGTCACGCGGTAGCCTTCCAGCGCCCCGCCGGAGAGGATGGGCGTGCCGGTGGTCAGCGTCACCCGGCTGGCGTTGAGGAACCCGCCGCCGTCGACCTGGATGCCGGACGGATTGGCAATGATCACCTCCGCACGGGGTCCGGCGACTTCCACGTACCCGTTGAGCCGGCTCGCTGGCCCGTTGACCTCATTGAGAATCACCCTGGCGCTGCCGGTGGCAAGCCACGGATTGCCCTGCACCCAGCCGCCTAACTGGGTCTGGGTTTGCCCGCGCGCATTGTTGAGGATGGCGCCTTCGCGGCCGACGTCGAACTGCGAGTAGCGGTTACGCGAGACGCCCGCTGCCGACGGCGTGGTGATGTTGACCATCGGCACGCCATTGGGAGCGGTCAGCACCGTCGGGCGTTCGCCGCCTGGCGCAGCTGAATCGGCCACGATACGGCCAGCCGACTGCGCCTGAGCGATGTCGACCACACTCACCAGGCCAAGGGCGCATAACAGCGCAAACTGCAGCGGCTCCATCGTGCGCCTGTGCACACGCGCGGTAGCGGCACCCTTGCTGCCACCGGGAGCACGTACCAATTCGGATGCCACTTGCCACACGCGCAGGGCGCGGTTGAAGACCAGGCGATAGATGCGATTCATGTCACTAATCCTTGTGGAATGTTCAGTAGCGCCAGGACAGGCTGAAACCGAAGGTGGTGTAGTCGGTCGGGAAGTTCGCGGGCTTTTCCACTGCAGAACCGACAAAGCCGTCCAGCGACACGTGCTGCCAACCGCCGCGCAGGCCCAGGCTCATGCCGGCCAGATGGTCGCCGCTCTGAAAGCGCGCGGACTGCCCACCGATGTGCCCGTAATCGGCGCCCAGATACGCTTCGAGCCCGCCGCCGAGCGCCAGGCTGAGGTCATTGCGCAGCGACCAGCCACGGTCGCCGCTGAGCGTCAACTCGCCATCGAACCCGCGCACGGTAAAGCGCCCACCGATCGCAAAACGGTCCTGCGGTGCCAGTGGGGTGCGGTTCCACTGCGCGCGCCAGGAGGCGCTGTAGCGCAGGCGTTGCGAACCAAGCTGGAACGGCACCGCCAGTTGGGCATCGGCGACGATGAGTTTCAGGCGCGAGGTGCCTTCGAGCGGAATCGAAGGATCGAAGGCGTTGGCGAGTTCTTCCGGCGCGCGCAATGCATCGAACGCACCGGTACCGCGCCGATAGGCGACGCTCGCGTCCAGGGTGACCTTGCCGAGGAACTGGCGATGATTCAGGCCCAACTCCCAGCCAGCGGTGCGCCGCCGCTGCACTTCGATCTCGGTATCGTCGATGGCGCTGGTGGACTGCCGCCACCAGCCGCGCCCATATGCCCCGACCTTGACCGTGGCATTGCGAAACAGCAGGCGATCGATGCGCGCTTCGGCATTGCGACTGCGCCCGCTGTAATCGTAGGTTTCGGTCGCGCCGGCCACCGCCTGGCTGTAGTCGTATGCGCTGGCGGTGACGCCGAACAGCCAGTAGTCGTAGGGCACGTCGTAATGCACCGTCCAGCTATCGGTGTCCTTGCCGGCACCGTTGAACACGCCCTTGCCGAGGCTGACGTAGAACAACTCGTTGAGGCCCAGCGGATTGTCGAGCGACAGCGTACCGTTGGCCTGGAGTTTGCCGGTGGCATCGCTACCGGCATCGTCCAGGCTCAGGTTGGCGCGTACACGTGAGCGCTGTTGCCATGAGATGGCCAGATCGCTCTCTCCAGGGCCGGTTCCCTGGCCCTGGGCAGGTGCGATCTGAATGTCGGCGACCACCGTCGGCACACGCTGGAAGTTCTCCAGGCCCTGCTCGATGTCGCGCAGGTTCAACAGATCGCCACTGCGTGCAGGCACGGCATTGGCGATCGCGGCGCGTGCGGACGCCGGGTCGCTGAAGCGAGCGGAATGCACGCGTCCGGGGACCAGCGACAACGTCAGGGTGCCGCCGGTGAGATCCTGCGGCGCGGCAAGTACACGCGTGGTCACATAGCCGCGTGCGATGACCGCGTTCTGCACGCGTTTCATCACCAGGTTGATGCCATCGGTGCCCAGGCAGCGGCCTGTGGCGGGATCTTGCCGGGGATCGGCGGCTTTCAGCGACCAACGAAATTCATCCGCATCCTGCCCATCGAGCACGATGCGCCCGATCCGGAAGCATGGCGACTCATGGGTGGGAAGCCGCTCCACACCATCGTCCGGGGTACGTTCCAGGCGCACATCCGGCCGCGCCTCCTGCTGCTCGCGGAGCACACGCTCGCGCTCCTGCTGTCGCAACAACTCCTGCGCGGCGGGATCGGCGATCTGTTGCGCAGAAACCTGGGCTGCCGTGCCCGCAAAAAGCGCAATGCACCACGTGGCACGCATGCGTGCCCTTCCTTTTGTGCCTGAATCCATGTGCAGATAACCGCCCGACTCGATAACGACCTACCGACGCTTTCGCGTCGCCCCTAACGATATTTTAATGCAGGCGGAAGAGCTTGCCTGTAGGAAAAATCCTGACCTTCTATCGCCGGGTGTTATACGAGCACGAATAATTCATTTATTGAAATGAAAGATATAGCTTCGTTACGGTGGATCCCTGTTTGCCAGAAATACTGGTTTAAGGATTCATTTGATTAAGCTATGGAAGGCGGTTATTCAAATAAAGCCGCTGGGTCCAGCTGTTTTCCTTCTGCACGCCAGCGGTCATTCGACGCCCGGATTGAATCGCTTGAAATTCTGGCTGCGATGCCTGGAATGTTTGTTGATCTGCGCTACGTTCGACGAGATCGGGCCGGATCACGTCGGCCGTGATGGCGCCCCCACCGCTTTGAATATCTGGCCAGGGTCTGCGGCAAGGCCAGGACGACACTCGCAAGGCATCGACGTGGTTCAAACGCTGTGTTGATGGTGTCGTGCACATGACACAACAGGTATGTCCCAAGACATGTCTTGCGCCACGTTCTGTGACTTACCCGACCTCAGCCACTGCTCGCTCTTGCGCCCGCCTTGCTTCACCGCTGCGCTTGTTTGATTTTCGTCAACTCCACCGACACACGGTATTCGCAACGAAGGTGCTTGACTGCATGGGTCAAGAATCGTTGCGGAGTTGCGCATGAGTGCAGTCACAGGTAGCAGGGTCGGTCGGGCGTCGATCCGGCAGGGGTCGAGGCGGCTCGGCGTGATCCAGGCGGATATTGGATCGGCGCTACATCGGTACGGCGCTGCAACGCGGCGGCACGGCGCGTGCGGCATGGCTTCCATCGTCACGGTGCGTTCGCGCGCCGCTGTCTGCTGAGGGGGCGCCATGCGGATCTGTGTTCTCAACGATGCGTCTTCGTCTGTCGGGCTGGAGCAGCGCTGTGGTGCGGCCCGCGAGGCGGGCTGCGATTACGTAGTGATGGCGGCGCCGCTCGCGCGCGATGCCCAGGGGCGCTTGATCGAGCCGGCGGCCGGTGCCGACGCGCAAGACGGCCGTCTGCGCGAGACGGCGCAGGCGGCGCATCGTGCGGGTGTGACGTTGCTGATCGATGTGCGCCTGGATGAAATCGGCGGCGCCAGCGCGGTGGTGCGCGATAACCCGCAGTGGTTTCGTGCGCGCAGCACGGCAGTACCTGACCCGCGCCAGCCGCGTGCCACCCCGGAGGTCGCCGAGGCGCGCTTTGCCTACGCGCAGGAAGGTGCGGCATTGGTGGAATGGTGGAGCGCGCGCCTGCTGGAGTGGGTGGGGCAGGGCGTGGGCGGCTTTCGGTTGCTGCAGCCGCATCAGGTGCCGGCACAGCGCTGGCGCGAGCTGATCGCACGTGTGCATGCGCAGGCGCCGGAGGTGGTGTTTGCAGCGTGGACCCCGGGCCTGGGCCTGGACGCCTTGCAGCAGTTGTCCGGTGCCGGTTTCGATGCGGCGTTTTCGTCGCTGGCGTGGTGGGACGGGCGCGGCAGCTGGTTCTTCGATGAAGACACGGCGCTGCGTGCGTTGGCGTCGCAGGTCGTTGCGGTGCTCGATGCGGCCGATGGCAAGCGTGGGGCTTCGCCCGAGCAGCACTGGCAGCTGGCGCGTGCCCTGGGTGGGGCGTGGTTGCTCGACGAGGCGCATCTGGAGACCTTGCCGCCGCCGATCAGCGTGTCCGACGGCCTGCCGACCAGCCACGCCGGCCTGCGGCTGCGTCCGCTGCTGCGCGAATCCACCGGCCTGACCGCCGTTGCGGTGGAGCCACTGGGCGGTCTGCCCTCCTTGCTATTGATCAATGGCGACACCCGGCATGTGGTGCCGGTTCCGGCATCGGACCTGTTGCGACTGCTGGGCGATGCCGAGGCGCTGCTGGCCGAGGATGGCCGCACCTTGTCCGGCGCAACGCTCGACGCACTGGAACCCGGCGAAGTGCGGGTCTATCGCAGCGTGCCGGCACGGCATGTGCTGGCGGTGCCGCGGATGCGCCCGCGCGCGCAGACCGCGGCCACCTGGCCACGGGTGTGCATCGAGTCGGTGACGCCGTCGGTCGACAACGGTCGCTTCCCGGTCAAGCGCACCGTGGGCGACCGCATCTGCGTGGAAGCCGATGCCTTCTGCGACGGGCACGACCGTATCGCGGTCGCGGTGCTGTGGCGGCCGGCCGATGCAAAGACCTGGTCCATTGCGCCAATGCGCGCGCTGGGCAACGATCGCTGGCGCGCGGAGTTTCCGCTCGAGCGCATCGGCACCTACGAATTCCGTGTAGAAGGCTGGCGCGATGTATTCGCCACCCTGCATGCGGATCTGGAAAAGAAGCGTGCGGCCAACACGGTGCTGCCGGTAGACGTGCAGGAGGCGGTGGCCGTGGTGCAGGCCGCGCACGCACGCAGCAGCGGTGCGTTGGCCGATCGCCTGCAGGCCATCCTCACCCGCATCGGTGCGCAGCGCGAGCCGCTGCAACAGTTGGCCATCGTGCTGGAGCCGGATACCGCGCAAGCGATGGCCCTGGCCGACGACAAGCCGTTCCGCTCCGAGACACCGGTGACCTACCGGGTGGAATCCGAGCGGCGCGCGGCGCATTTTGCCAGCTGGTACGAACTGTTTCCGCGCTCGCAAAGCGGTGACCCGCAGCGGCACGGCAGCTTCGACGATGTGATCGGGCGGCTGGCGCATATCCGCGCGATGAACTTCGATGTGCTTTACATGCCACCGATTCACCCGATCGGGTTGAACAACCGCAAGGGCCGCAACAACTCGGTCACTGCGGTCGATGGCGAGCCGGGCAGCCCGTATGCGATCGGCGCCACCGATGGCGGCCACACCGAGGTGCATGCCGAGCTCGGTGGGCTGGACGGGTTTCGTCGCCTGATCCAGGCCGCGCGTGCGCATGGCCTGGAAGTGGCGTTGGACTTCGCCATCCAATGCGCGCCGGATCATCCGTGGTTGAAGGACCACAAGGACTGGTTCACCTGGCGTGCGGATGGCTCCATCCCGTATGCGGAAAATCCGCCGAAAAAATACCAGGACATCGTCAACGTCGATTTCTACGCCAGCGGTGCGGTACCGGACCTGTGGAACACGCTGCGCGATGCGGTGCTGTTCTGGGTCAATGAAGGCATCACCCTGTTCCGCGTGGACAACCCGCATACCAAGCCGTTCCCGTTCTGGGAGTGGCTGATTGCCGACGTCCGCGGGCGCCGGCCGGACGTGGTGTTCCTGTCAGAGGCCTTCACCCGGCCGAAGATGATGTACCGGCTGGCCAAGTGCGGCTTCTCGCAGTCCTATACCTACTTCACCTGGCGCAACCACAAGCACGAGCTGCAGGAGTATGTGGAAGAGTTGAACCAGGGCGTGCCACGCGAATGCTTCCGCCCGCACTTCTTCGTCAATACGCCGGACATCAATCCACTGTTCCTGCAGACCAGCGGGCGCAACGGCCACCTGATCCGCACCGCGCTGGCAACCACGTTGTCGGGGCTGTGGGGCATGTACCAGGGCTTCGAGCTATGCGAGGCCACGCCGCTGGCGCCGGGCAAGGAAGAGTACCTGGATTCGGAGAAGTTCCAGCTGCGTGCCTGGCCCGAGCGCGCGCCCGGCGACATCGTGGACGAGATCACCCGCTTCAACCAGCTGCGGCGCATGCACCCGGAATTGCAGTCGCATCTGGGCACGCGTTTCTATCAGGCGCACAACGATCAGGTGCTGTACTTCGGCAAGTTCCTGGACGCCGGTTACCTGTCGCGCAGCCGCAGCATGGTGCTGGTGGCGATCAACCTGGACCCGCAGGCGGGCCAGGACGCGGATATCGAAATCCCGTTGTGGGAGCTGGGCCTGCCCGATCACGCCACCGTTGCCGTGGAAGATCTGTGGGACGGGCACCGCTTCGAGTGGCAAGGCAAATACCAGCACATCCGTGTAGAGGCAACGCGACCGTTCGCGTTATGGCGCATCCGCGCAGGAGAGGTCGCATGAATGCAGTTCCCGCTTTACAAGCCGACGCAGAACAGTCGGCGGTGGTCGCCGACCAGCTCTGGTACAAGGACGCGATCATCTACCAGGTGCACGTCAAGTCGTTCTTCGACTCCAACGACGATGGCATCGGCGATTTTCCGGGCCTGATCTCCAAGCTGGACTACATCGCCGAGCTGGGCGTGGACACCATCTGGTTGCTGCCGTTCTACCCCAGCCCGCGCCGCGACGACGGCTACGACATCGCCGAATACATGGCGGTGCATCCGGACTACGGCAGCATCGAAGATTTCGAGCAGCTGGTGGCGCAGGCGCATGCGCGCGGCATCCGCATCGTCACCGAGCTGGTGATCAACCACACCTCCGATCAGCACCCGTGGTTCCAGCGCGCACGCAATGCACCGGCCGGCTCGCCCGAGCGCGACTTCTACGTATGGTCCGATACCGACCAGGAATACGAAGGCACGCGGATCATCTTTTGCGATACCGAAAAGTCCAACTGGACCTGGGATCCGGTGGCCGGGCAGTACTTCTGGCATCGCTTCTACTCGCATCAGCCGGACCTCAACTTCGACAACCCCGCGGTGCTGGAAGCGGTGCTGGAGGTGATGCGCTTCTGGCTGGATCGCGGCGTGGATGGCTTGCGCCTGGACGCGGTGCCGTACCTGATCGAGCGTTCGGGCACTTCCAACGAAAACCTCCCCGAGACCCACGCCATCCTGCGCAAGATCCGCGCCACCCTGGATGCCGAATACCCGGACCGCATGCTGCTGGCCGAAGCCAACATGTGGCCGGAAGATACGCAGCAATACTTCGGCCAGAACGCCGACGAATGCCATATGGCGTTCCACTTCCCGCTGATGCCGCGCATGTATATGGCGATCGCGCGCGAAGACCGCTTCCCGATCACCGACATCATGCGCCAGACCCCGGAGATTCCGGAGAGCTGCCAGTGGGCAATCTTCCTGCGCAACCACGATGAGCTGACGCTGGAAATGGTCACCGATTCGGAGCGCGATTATCTGTGGCAGACCTATGCCTCCGATCGCCGCGCGCGCATCAACCTCGGCATCCGTCGCCGTCTGGCGCCGCTGCTGGAGCGCGACCGTCGCCGCATCGAATTGATGACCTCCCTGTTGCTGACCATGCCCGGCACGCCGGTGCTGTATTACGGTGACGAGATCGGCATGGGTGACAACATCCATCTGGGCGACCGCGATGGCGTGCGCACGCCGATGCAGTGGTCGATCGATCGCAACGGCGGTTTCTCGCGCGCCGACCCGGCGCAGCTGGTGTTGCCGCCGGTGATGGACCCGCTGTACGGCTTCCAGGCCGTCAATGTGGAAGCGCAGATCCGCGACCAGCATTCGCTGCTGACCTGGACCCGCCGCGTGCTCAGCGTGCGCAAGCGCTACCGGGCCTTCGGTCGCGGCACGCTGCGCTTTTTGTACCCGGGCAATCGCCGCATGCTGGCGTACCTGCGCTGTCATCAGGACGAAACCGTGCTGTGCGTGGCCAACCTGTCGCACACGTTGCAGGCGGTGGAGCTGGATCTGTCCGAGTTCGAAGGCCGCGTACCGGTGGACATCATCGGCGGCGGCAGCTTCCCGCCGATCGGCCGGCTGACCTACCTGCTCACAGTGCCGCCGTTCGGTTTCTACGCGTTCCAGCTGGTCAGCGAAGGCACCTTGCCGGACTGGCACGTGCCCAGCCCGGTTCCATTGCCGGATTACCGCACGCTGGTATTGCGCAGCGACACCGACGAAAGCAATGCATTGCTGCCGCATCTGCCCACCCTGGAAGGCGAAATCCTGCCGGCGTGGCTGTCGGCGCGGCGCTGGTTCTCGGCCAAGGATCAGGCGCTGCGCAGCGTGCGCATTTCGCGCCGCACTCCCCTGCCGGGCGATGAGCCGATGAGCCTGCTGGAGCTGGACGTGGAGCTGGAAGACGGCCACCACGCCTCGTACATGCTGCCGATCGGCATCGTGTGGGAGCGCGACCAGCCCAGCACCCTGGCCGAGCAGCTGGCCCTGGCGCGCGTGCGGCAAGGGCGCGAGGTGGGCTATCTCACCGACGCGTTTGCGCTCAAGCCGATGGTGCGTGGGGTGATCGATGCCTTGCGGACCGATGCGACGCTGGACTTCTGCGATGGCGACGATCCCTCGCAGCAAGGCCAGGTGCGATTCGAAGCCACGCCCGCGCTGGCCAGGCTGGAGATCCCGGCCGATCCGGACATTCGCTGGTTGTCGGCCGAACAGAGCAACAGCTCGCTGGTGGTCGCCGACAAGGCGGTGTTCAAGCTGCTGCGGCATGTGGCGATCGGTGCGAACCCGGAAATCGAAATCGGCCGCCGCCTGACCGAGCTGGGCTACGCCAATGCGGCGCCGCTGCTGGGCAGCGTCAGCCGCGTCGACGGACAGGGCACTGTGACTACGATTGCATTGCTGCAGGGCTTCATCCGCAATCAGGGCGATGCCTGGCGTTGGACGCTGGACCATCTGGCGCGCAGTTTCGACGAATACGCCACCGCGCAAACCGACGAGTCGCGCGCCGAAGCCATTGCCGGCTACGACGCGTTTGCGGCGGTGGTCGGCAAGCGCCTGGCGGAGTTGCACGAAGCGCTGTCGCGGCAGACAGACGATGCGGACTTTGCACCGCAGCGGATCGATCTGCCCACTGCCAACGACGTGGTGGCCGGTGTGGCGCGGCAGGTCGAAGAGATGTGGGAGATGGTCAACGCGCGCTTGTCCGGCAGCGAAGAACCGGGCGAGCGTGAGGCACTGGAAGCGGTGCTCGCCGAACGCCCGCAGCTGGATGCCCTGCTCGCCCAGGCGCCGAGCGTGCTGGCCGGTTCCTTGCTGACCCGCGTGCATGGCGATTTCCACCTGGGTCAGATCCTGGTGGCCTTCGACGATGTGGTGCTGATCGATTTCGAGGGCGAGCCGGCCAAGCCGCTGTCCGAACGGCGCGCCAAGGCCAGCCCGCTGCGCGATGTGGCCGGCTTCCTGCGCTCGCTCGATTACGCCAGCGAAGTCTCGGCACGCGGCGAGGAAGGTACCGCCGCACGCGCGGGCGTCGGGGTGGACACGCATCTGGATGAATTTCTGGTGCAGTTCCGCCGCCGCTCCACACAGGCCTTCCTGGACGCTTACCATGCCGTGCTCGACGCCAGCGCCCATCCGTGGATTGCGCCGGCGGCGTTCAACGCGGCCACCTTGCTGTTCCTGGTGGAGAAGGCCTGTTACGAAGTGCGCTATGAAGCGGCCAATCGCCCGGGCTGGTTGATGGTGCCGATCGAAGGCTTGCGACGCATCCTGCAACGCGCACGCGCCGGTGCAGGAGACACATGATGAGTGGAGTGATGACAGCAGTGACCAATCGATGGGATCCCGGCGTGGTACGCGCCCTGGCCGAAGCACGCCATGGCGACGCCTTCGCTGTACTGGGCGCCCACCCGACCGACGCAGGGCGGGTGTTGCGCACCTACCTGCCGGGCGCCGAGCGGGTGAGCGCCGTCCTGGATGACGGGCAGACGATCGCCCTGGAGGCTGGCCCGGAAGCCGGCTTGTTTGCCGGCGAATTGCCGGCGCAGGGTGCGTATCGGCTGCGTATCGGCTGGCCCGGCGGCGAGCAGGACACCGCCGACCCGTATGCGTTCGGGCCGCAACTCAGCGACTTCGACCTGCACCTGATCAGCGAAGGCCACCACCTGCAGCTGGCCGATGCACTGGGCGCGAACGTGGTGGAGGTGGACGGCGTGCGCGGTACGCGCTTTGCGGTGTGGGCACCCAATGCCTCGCGCGTGGCGGTGGTGGGCGATTTCAACAGTTGGGACGCACGCCGCCATCCGATGCGGCTGCGGCACCAGTCCGGCGTGTGGGAGCTGTTCGTGCCCGACGTCGGCCCTGGTGCGCACTACAAGTACCAGTTGCGCGGCCCGCATGGCCATGAGCTGCCGGCCAAGGCGGACCCGGTCGCGCGTCGTGCCGAGCTGGCGCCGGGCACCGCCTCGATCGTGGCCGATCCCACCCCGCATCAGTGGAGCGATGACGGCTGGATGGCCACGCGCGCGCGCCGCCAGGCGCACGACGCACCGATGAGCATCTACGAGATCCATGCCGGTTCCTGGTTGCGCGAGGAAGGCGTGGACCTGGACTGGGATGGCCTGGCCGACCGCCTGATCCCATACGTGGCGGACATGGGCTTCACCCACGTCGAGCTGATGCCGGTGACCGAGCATCCGTTCGGCGGCTCGTGGGGCTACCAGCCGCTGGGCCTGTTCGCGCCGACCGCGCGCTTCGGCTCGCCGGATGGCTTCGCCCGCTTCGTCGATCGCTGCCACCGCGAAGGCATCGGCGTGATCGTCGACTGGGTGCCGGCGCACTTTCCCACCGACGCGCATGGCCTGGCGCACTTCGACGGCACCGCGCTGTACGAACATGCCGACCCGCGCGAGGGCTTCCATCGCGACTGGAATACGCTGATCTACAACCACGGGCGGCGCGAGGTGTCCGGGTTCCTGATCGCCAGTGCGCTGGAGTTCCTGCAACGCTTCCATGTCGATGGCCTGCGCGTGGATGCGGTGGCGTCGATGCTGTACCGCGACTACAGCCGCAATGCCGGCGAGTGGGTGCCCAATATCCATGGCGGGCGCGAGAACTACGAGACCATCGCCTTCCTGCGCCGGCTCAACGAGGTGGTGCGCGAGCACACCCCGGGTGCGGTGATGATTGCCGAGGAATCCACCGCGTTCCCCGGCGTCACTGCCGATGTGGCGCACGGCGGCCTGGGCTTCCACTACAAGTGGAACATGGGCTGGATGCACGACACCCTGCATTATGCCGCACTGGATCCGATCTACCGCCGTTACCACCACGGCGAGCTGACCTTCAGCATGGTCTACGCGTATTCGGAGCGCTTCGTGCTGCCGATCTCGCACGACGAAGTGGTGCACGGCAAGGGCTCGTTACTGGGGCGGATGCCGGGCGACGACTGGCAGCGCTTCGCCAACCTGCGCGCCTACCTGGGTTTCATGTTCACCCACCCGGGGCGCAAGTTGCTGTTCATGGGCTGCGAGTTCGGCCAGCCCACCGAATGGAATCACGACGGCGGCATCCCCTGGCAGTTGCTCGACGACCCGCGCCATCGCGGTGTGCAGACCCTGGTGCGTGACTTGAACAGGCTGTATGTCGAATACCCCGCGCTGCACGCGCAGGATGACGATCCGGCCGGGTTTGCGTGGGTGGTGGGCGATGATGCGGCCAACAGCGTGGTGGCGTTCCTGCGCAAGGGCAAACGCGGCGATGCCCCGGTACTGGTGGTGATCAACTTCACCCCGGTGGTGCAGCACGGCTACCGCATTGGCGCGCCGCAGGGCGGCCAGTGGCGCGAAGTGTTCAACAGCGATGCCGGCATCTACGGTGGTGCCAATCTTGGCAACGGCGGTGTGGTGACCGCCGAGCATCAATCCATGCATGGGCATGCGCAATCGTTGCCGCTGCTGCTGCCGCCGCTGGGCGTCATCGTGCTCACACCGCACGGCTGATGCACCGCACACAGCGCCGGACCGCTGGTCCGGCGCTGTGGCACCTGCTAGATTGCGCGCCTTGGAACGGCCAACACCTTGCTGCGTGCGCCACTGGGCGGCACAGCGAGGTTGTCATCCGCGAATCAGGTGGCCCGGGGAGGGCTGCCGGGCACAGCCGCCGCCATGCCTTCCGTCGACCGCTTGTACGGGAGTGTGTGCGTGGGCGTCTTGATTGCTGTTGTTGCTTCGCTGGTTGAGTCTTCTATCCATGCCGTGCGCATCGCTGGGTGCGCGCATGCACTTGTGTGGCCTGCACGTTCACCGTGTGTCGGCGCGCAAGGTGTCGGCACGCGGCCTGTGCAGCTTGGTGCGGTGGTGCCGTTTTCCGCTTCGACACAGGCGCAGGCATGAGCGGCCTGTTGACACTGTGCTATCTGCTCACCGCTGCGACGTCGGCGCTCGGGTTCTACATGGCAACAAGGCATCAGCGCCTGTGGCCGCAGCGCCGGCTGTCCGTGCGCGCACTACGCATCGGCGCCAGCGCATTGCTGCTGCTGTCGCTGGGCTGCGCCACGCAAGCGTTGGGCACCTGGGCCGGCATCTTCGCCGCGGCGACGGCGCTGATGCTGGCGGCGGTGGCGCTGCCGTCTCTGGATGCCTGGCAGCAGGCGCGTGCGCAACGCAGGCAGGTGCGCCATGGGGGCTAGGTGGCTGGCTGCAGTGGTGCTGGGCCTGCCGCTTGCGGTGGGCGTGGTCGGCCTGTGCGCCTTGTTGCTGCCGGGGCCGCAGCAAAGCTACACGCTGGCATGGCTGCTGCTGATGTTTCCGGTATGGATCGGTGCGATGGCCTTGCCGTTCGTGTTCCGTAGCGCATCGCGTGCCTGGGTTGTACTCGGCGGGCTGACGCTGCTGTGCTACCTCGCGCTTGCAGGCATCAAGGCAGTGGGCTGGACGGAGCCGGGCGCATGAAAGCATCGACCTTGCGCGCGTTTCTGTCGGTCCACAGCTGGATGGGTCTGTTGGCCGGCATGGCCTTGTTCATCGCCTTCTATGCCGGCGCGATCACCGTGTTCACCCATGAGCTCAGCGCCTGGCAGGCTGCGCCGGCGGTTGCGGACAAGGCGCCTGCCGAGCCGGTTGCCGCTGCGCAGACCTTGCTGGACACGGTCATCGCCACACACCCGCAGGTGGCCGAATCGTTCCTGCTGCTGTTGCCCGGCGAGCACGGGCCGATACCGCGCTTGTACTGGTATGGCGCGCAGGCCGATGCCAGCGGTGGCATGCGTCAGTACCAGGCCGCGCCGGACGGCGGCCTGCTGGAGCTGCCGCAGCGTGTGGGCTTTGCCGATTTTCTCTACGACCTGCACTTCACCGCCGGCCTGCCACGCGTTTTCGGCACCTATCTGTTCGGTGTGGTGAGCGTGCTGTACGGGCTGGCGCTGGTCAGCGGCGTGGTGCTGTATGCGCCGGTGTTCTTCAAGGACCTGTTCGCACTGCGCATCGGCGCCAACCTCAAGCGCCTGTGGCAGGACGCGCACAATCTGGTGGGCATGCTGTCGCTGCCGTTCCATGTGATCTTTGCCTGGTCCGGCGCGGTGCTGTGCCTGGGCGTATTGCTGCTGGCGCCATTTCAGTTCCTGGTGTTCGACGGCAAGCTGATGCAGATCCTGGAGCCGGATTTCGAGCTCGCACCGCATGTGGCGCCGGCCAGACGCGCAGCACCGCTGCTGCCGATCGCAACCCTGCTCGACGCTTCGCGCGCGGCCAGCCCGGGCTTCGTGCCGGAGTCTCTGGCCTTCCACGATGCCGGCGACGCCAATGCGCGGGTGGAGGTCTATGGCCATCACGACCAACGCCGGCTCAACACGCTGGGCGGTGTGGCGCTGGACGCCACCACGGGCCAGGTGCTGCGCGTGCTGGCACCGGCCACCATGTCGCCCGGCACCGCTGCGTTACGCGGCTTGCAGGCGTTGCACTTCGGCAACTTCGGGCATGCGCCGGTACGCTGGCTGTACTTCCTGCTCGGCCTGGGCGGTGCCTTCCTGTTCTACAGCGGCAACCTGCTGTGGATCGAAACCCGGCGCAAGCGCCGCCAACCCGTGCAGCCACGCCGCACCCATGCGATGGCGCGGCTCACGGTCGGTGTCTGTCTGGGCAGCGTGGCCGGCATCTCGGTGTTGTTCATCGCGGCGCGTTTGTTGCCGGCCGGACAGGAGGGTTACGTCTATTACGCGGTCTTTGCGGCCGTATTGGTGTGGGCGCTGATCCGCCCCACCGCACGTGGTGCGCACGAGGTCCTGCTGGTCTGCGCAGGTCTGACGGCGCTGATTCCGCTGGCCAGCTGTGTTTCCGCGCGCGGCCTGGTACTGCCATGGCAGGACGCCACGGTACTCGGCGTGGACCTGATTGCGCTGGTGTTGGCATGGACATACTGGCAATTGGCGCGTGCAAGCAAACGGCGCGGACTGCAGGGCGATCCCAACAGCGTCTGGGCCTGGAAAGCGCGTGCACCGCACTGAGGCTATGCCCTGAGTCGACTGATACCCGGCACGCCACGGTGCGGGCGGCAGCTGCCATGGCGGGGTTGGGCTGCTGGAGGTGCTGCCGCCTCGACTCCGTAGCACGTTGACGCGAGGGCATCACCCGGCAGTGCATCCTCATCGCCCGCCACCCTCACCCATAACCGATGACGGCTTCAGCCTTACGCATTGGCCTGATCTCCGACACGCACGGCGTGCTGCGGCCCGAGGCGGTGGCTGCATTGCAGGGCTGCGCGACGATCATCCATGCCGGCGATGTGGGCAAGCCGGAGATCCTCACCGCCCTGCAGGCACTGGCACCGCTGCATGTGATCGCCGGCAATATCGACAACAAGCCCTGGGCAGCGCAGCTTCCGGAAACGCTGGACCTGTTGATCGCAGGCGTGCGGATCCATGTGCTGCACGATCTCAAAACGCTGGCAGCGGATGTTGCTGCAGATGTGATCATCAGCGGGCATTCGCACAAGCCATCGATACGGACGCACGACGGTGTGCTGTACATCAATCCCGGTAGCGCCGGTCCCCGTCGCTTCAGCTTGCCGATCAGCATTGGCACGCTGTGGCTGGGCGATGGCCCGCCGCGTGCGGCATTGCAGGTGTTCCAATCGCATTGATTCCATGGGCGACTGCAATAGAGTGGCGATTGGAGAGCCCTGGCAGCACGCGCACGTTCCGCCGGCCTGCCGCTGTGCTATCCGAAGATGCTGTGCTCGCGCAGGCGCAAGCAACGGTCTGCGACCCCAGCGCAACCTTGCCAGCTAATTCGACGCCGCTGGAAATCCCGGTCGCTAGCGTGGCGGGCGCTGCCATGCGATGGTAATGCCATCGACTCTCGGGTGATCGATGCGCAGTCTGATCAAGCTATTGAAACGTCTTGTGCTGGTATGCGGGATCGTCGCAGCAGCGGGTGTGCAGCTGTGGATGGTCTTGGGACTACAGCAACGCCTTGATGCCATCGTCAGCATGCACGAACAGTTGCAGCGCAGTGGACTTGGGCAGGTCACGTCCTTGCGCGGGATACCGCAGGTCTGCGGGAAAAACGATTACTTTTTCGGAGACATGTACTACTTGTACGCTGTCGATGTGGCGAATATTCCGGACGCGTTCTGGCAAGGTCGCGCGGCGCGCGGGATTTGGCACCGAGGTCCTGACACGTATGATGAATTTGATGTATTTAAATTCGAAATGCCGCCAGATGACCTCCAGGGGTGTCCTGTCGCACCTGGAATAAATTCGTCGCGCTTTTTCTTCGCCTTGGTGCCGAACCCAGCGGATGATCTTGGTCCGAACACTCCAGCTTCTTTAAAGGCAATCAACGTCATGGCCTATGACACCGAGACGTCAAGGCTTTACTGGGTATACCAGCGTTTCTCCGGTTTTCCGTAGCACGCCAGGTTTGGAATCCATTCTCTAGTCGGTGAGGGTTGATGGCGGAGATGGATTTATCTAAGGAAGAATCATCGGTTTCCCGCGCAAGAAGCCCTGGCAGACGCCGCGATCAGGAGCCTGTCTTCGATCTGCTGACAAACCATACTGTGCTTGATGGAGATTGTCTCAGTTGTCGGTTGAAAGCTCACGGGGGCGTTGCTCAGATCCTTCCGGGAGCGTGTTATGAATGTTGAAAGAGCGTTGCTGTATTTCCCAGCATGGGGATCCTGAAGATACCGACATAAGGTTTCAGGCAGTCGCTCGTAGTCGCGTAGCAATCGTCTGAAACGACTGACCCATCCCAAGCGGTGCTCGACAAACCCACAAGCGCGGCCCAAGACAACGCCTTCCTTGCTTGGGTTCTTGCAGCTTGGTCACATGCAACTCGAGGCCATCGTCCTTTGCCGCCCGCGCCCGCGCCGGCTTCTGGCCGGTCTGGCCCTTGCCGGCTTGGCTCTAGGGAATCAGCAACGGCCGCAGCGCAGGTAGCCGCTGCGCCAGTTCGTCGGCCATGATCGCAGCAAACAGGTCCGCTCCGTCCGGGCCGAGATGCGTGTAGTCGAATGCGAGTTTGGCCTGGCCCATCGGCTCGGCGCTGGCGTTGTCCTGCGCGGTGGCAGCGGCGTTGGTGGTGGGCGCGTTCTTCGACGGCGAGGTGGATGCGGGAGATGGCGCAACCGTCTGCGCCGGCGTCTTGCCGATGGTGGTGCCCGCTTGCGCGGCAAGCACCTGCGCAGGATCGGCCGGGCGCTGCGCCAGGCGCATTGCCAGCACCGGGCCCATGCCCTGCACCAGTGCGCGGCTGCGCGCGTGCAGATCGATCAGCGGCACCTGCAGTTCGCGCGCCACCGCACGCGTGGCCTCCGCCCAGGGGCCCAGGTCGTCCAGCAACTGGCCGCGTTCGAACTGCCGGCGCGTCAACGGCGTCACCAGCACCGGCACGGCGCCGGCAGCACGCGCCTCGGCAACATAGCGGCGCAGGTTGGCGGGAAACTCGGTCGCCAGGTCGGTCGAACGCCCCGGCTTGCCGGGCTGGTCGTTGTGGCCGAACTGGATCAGCACCACCACCTGCTGGTAACCACCGCTGCGCAACTCCTTGAGCGCAATCTCCCACGAGCCTTCGGCGCGATAGTTGGAGGTGCTGCGGCCCCCGCGCGCCAGGTTCACGCAACTCAGGAACGAGGTCACATGCTGGGCGCAGAAACTCGGCCCCCAACCACCCTGCACGGCGGTGGTGGAGTCGCCCACCAGCACGATCTTGCTGGCGGCAAACGCGGCTGCCGCGGCTGGTGCCTTGTTTCTTGAGGTATCGGTGGTGGATGCCGCAGACGCGCGCGGCGTGTCGACCAGCGCGGCAGCGGCGGCATCAGCGAACGGAAGGCATGCCACTGCCAGCGCAGTCAGCAGCAGCGATGAAACAACGCAGTCACAACGCATGGATCACCTCAAGATCGAATCAACACTGCTGCAAGATCGAATAAACGCAGCCGCGCAGCGCAGCCAGGGCGCGGCCGGTGCCTGGACCGGCATGTATCACCGACTCCCTGCGTTTCAACGCACAACCTCCCCATGCGAGTGGCGACCATCCGGCACGTCCATTGGTTTTCGCAGAACAGACGTGGTCAGAACGTCCCGCGCTGGATGAAGGGGGCTTGTTGGTAGAGCCGTCGTTCGCCGCCGCG
The DNA here is from genome assembly GCF_024806835.1 of Xanthomonas sp. 3793. GTDB lineage: Bacteria > Pseudomonadota > Gammaproteobacteria > Xanthomonadales > Xanthomonadaceae > Xanthomonas > Xanthomonas arboricola_F. The sequence goes on along the minus strand of NZ_JANTYU010000007.1, from coordinate 228,865 downwards.
CGGGTCGTTGGCCAGCCGGCTCGGCACATCGAACAACAGCGTCTCGCGACGTTCCAGCGAATACGGCTTCCAGCGCGGCAGGCCGCGCTGATTGGGGTCGCCGTGGCGCGCAAACGCGAGCAAGGCGGCGCTCATCTGCTCGGCCATCTGCTGCGCCGCGGGGCCATCGCCGGTGCGTGAGCCGGGCTGGGCAATGGTGTCGAACACCAGCGGAATATCCAGGGTGTGGAAGGCGCCGAACTTGCCGGCATCCAGTGGCGATCCCCAATCCAGCTGGTACACCCACGTCGGTGCGCCCTGGCGTGCGCGCGCTTGGGCCTCTTCGACCGCGCCGCGCCACGAGCGGCCGGCGGTGGTGGCGGCGAAGAACACCTCCGACGGCGAATAGTGCGGATACAGGCGGCGGTATTCGGCAATCACCACCTGCGGCAACAGATCCACGTATTGCTGCGCTTCCAGCTTGGGGGGCAAGGTGTCCCAGGTCAGCGCGAAGTTGGCCGCATCATTGCCGAGAAACGCGCGCGTCTCGTCGCGGGTGTTGCCGATCACCATCGGAATCGTCGCCGACTGCAGCGGTGCGTCAGGCCAGAACGGATGCACCGGCACATTGCGCGCATCCAGCACCGGGCCGAAGTACAGCGCGCTGTTTTCCACCCGCGACGGGTCGCGCACCTGCGCGGCAGCCAACAGTTGCGCCACCGGCACGCTGCGCAGGCGCGCCAGATCGGCCGGCGCAAGTTTCAGCGCGTCCAGCAGCAGCTGCGCGCGCTGGGTGGCCGCGCGCGGCCCTGCCACGGTGACCTGTTGCCCGCTCATGGTCCAGGCGCGGTGGAACAGGCCGCGCGCGGCGGGCATGGCCATCAGCGTGGCGATCTTGGCGCCGCCGCCGGACTGGCCGAACACGGTGACATTGCCGGCATCGCCACCGAATTCGCCCGCATGCTGGCGCACCCACTGCAAGGCCTGGATCAGGTCCAGCTGCCCGGCATTGCCGGAGTCGGCGAAGCTGGCGTCGCCCAGTTGCGCCAGCGACAGGTAACCGAACAGGTTGAGCCGGTGATTGACGGTGATCACCACCACATCGCCGCGCTTGCACAGGCGCACGCCATCGTAGAGCGGGTCGCTACCGGAGCCGGTGGTGTAGCCGCCACCGTGGATATAGAACAGGATCGGGCGCTTGCCGCCATCACGCAGGGCGGGCGTCCACACGTTGAGGAACAGGCAGTCCTCGCTGGTGGGTTCGCTGGCCTTGGGCTGCGGTGCAGCGGCGCCGAAAGCGCTGGCATCGCGCACGCCCTGCCAGGGCGTTTCCGGCACCGGCGCCTGAAAGCGCCGCGCTGCGGTGTCGCCGCCATAGGGAATGCCCTTGAACACGCAGATGCCCTGCTCGCGATAGCCGCGCAATGCACCGCTACGCACCTGGGCCAGCGGAGCGCTGTCGTCGCGCGGCGGTGGCGGCACGGCACCGGCGAAACCCGGTAACGCGGCGGCGGCACTGGCGAGCAATCCACTGCGCAACAGCGTGCGTCGGCGCACGTCGGGCGTGGATGGCGCGGTCATCGCGCTGCGTCCTGCGCGGCAGCCGGTGCCTTGCCGAGGTGCGCAATCCATGCCTGTGCCAGCTGCGGCCACGCCGCCACGGTCAACCCGCTGGTGGCCGCTGTGCCGAAACCGTGCCCGCCCTGCGGAAAGACATGCAGTTCGCTAGGGACGCCGGCGCGCAGCAGCGCGTCGTGCATCAGCAGGCTGTTACGTACCGACACCACGGTGTCGTCCTGCGCATGCAGCAAGAACGTCGGCGGCGTGCGCGCATCCACGTGCCGTTGCGGCGAATACGCGCCGACCTGTGCAGCGCTGGGCGCCTTGCCGAGCAGGCGCTCGCGCGAACCCAGATGCGCATTGGCGCTGTCCATGTCGATCACCGGGTAGATCAGCAGCGCGAAGTCCGGCCGTGCGCTCAATGCATCGGCGGCGTCCTGCGCCGGGTACACCTGCGCGGCATAACGCGTGGCCAGGCTGGCGGCAACGTGGCCGCCAGCCGAAAAGCCCATCACCCCGACCCGCTGCGGATCGATGCTGTAGCGGCCCGCATTGGCGCGGATCAGCCGCAGCGCGCGCTGCGCATCGGCCAGCGGCACGTCGGCGCCGTTCGGGTGGCCCTCGCCGGGCAGCCGATAGCGCAGCACGAACAAGGTGATGCCGGCCTGGTCGACGAAGCTTGGCAGCAGGGCGCTGCCTTCGTTGTCCAGCACGATGCGTTGGTAGCCGCCGCCGGGCGTGACCAGCAGCGCGGTGCCGTTGGGCCGCTTGGGGCGGTAGACCACCAGGTAGGGCTGGCTGATGTTCTGGATGTAGCGGTCGGGCAGGGCGTCATCGCTGTTGCGGTCCACGATGCGCTGCGGCTGCGGCAATGGGGTGTCCCCCGGTGCCATCGCCTGCGGCCACAGCGTGATCCGGCTGGCCTGCTCGGCAGCGGTGTCGGCGCTGGCGCGCTCTGCCGACCAGGCCGGCCCACTGGCCATTGCCAGGACGGCCAGGGTCGTGGCCAGGCAGCGGCGCAGGGCCCGCACCGCCTGGTTTCCAAGGTGTTTCTGGCGTGTCTGCTGCATCTACCCCTCCCAGGGCCACTTCGGTATCGCGGTCACAATGTCGCACTGCACATTGCCAATGACACCGGTTTACCATATACAGCACACCGTGCCGCTGTCGATTGGCAGTGCAACAAAACACCTATCAGGGAGACACCCTTGAGCAACGACGCCGCCACCCCGCCAACGTCCACATCCACGCTGTCCGACATCGCCCAGCGCTTTGTGGAGGCACGCCGTGCAGGGGCCTCGCTTCCCGACTTTCCCGGGCAAATTCCCGTCGATCTGGTCACTGCCTACCAGGTGCAGGACATCGCCATCAGCCAGTGGCACGACCACGTGGTTGGCTGGAAGGTGGGGTATATCGCCGCCGAGCGCCGCGATGCCTCCGGCGACGAGCGTCTGCTCGGCCCGATCTTCTCTCAGAAGCTCTGGAATGCTACCGGTGGAACAACCGAGTTTCCGATCTATGTCGGCGGCTTCGGCGCAGTGGAGGCGGAGTATGTGCTTCGGCTGGAGGCCGATGCGCCGGGCGACAAGATCGACTACACGCCAGATGAGGCCGCTGCGTTGCCGGCCACGCTGTTCATCGGCGTGGAGATCGCCAGCAGCCCGCTGGCGACCATCAACAAGCTGGGCCCGCGTGTGGTGATTTCCGATTTCGGCAACAACAACGGGCTGATCCTGGGGCCGGAAGTGACCGATTGGCTGGGCCGCGACGAAGCCGCGCTGAGCGCCGAAACCCTGATCGACGACCAGGTGGTGGGTACCGGCGGCGCCACCACCCTGCCAGGCGGGTTGCGCGCGGCCTACGCATTCGCGCTCAGCCGTTCGGCCCGGCGCGGGCGCCCGCTCAAGCGCGGTGATCTCATTGCCACGGGCAATGCCACCGGTATCCATGACATTGAAGTGGGACAGCGTGCCCTGATTCGCTTCGCCGGCATCGGCGACATTTCCTGTACGGCTGTGTCCGCCAAGTAACGGTGGACCCGGTGACCAGACGCTTGGGAGGGCGCCAATGATCACACGCAGACATTTCCTCGGTGCCGGGCTCGGCGCCGCCGCGGCCGGCCCCTGGCTGGGTGCCGGCGCCACCACGCCGATCCCCGGCGGGCAGCTGCTGACCGCCACCGACGTGCACGTCGGCGACTACCCCACGGTGGAAGCGGTGCGCTGGTTCGGCAAGCAGCTCGAAGCGCGTACCAATGGCCGGCTCAAGCTGCGCCAGTACCACTCCGGCCAGCTGGGTCGCGAGTCGGAGGCGATCGACATGGCGCGCTTTGGCGCCATCGACATCACCCGCGTGTATTCGGGTGCGTTGAACAACACCTTCCCGCTCACCCAGGCGCTGTGCCTGCCGTACGTGTTCGACTCGGTGCCGCATCTGCGCCGCGTCATCGACGGCCATGTCGGCGACAGCATCCTGCGCAGCTTCGAACAGCGCGATCTGGTGGGCCTGGCGATCTATGACTCCGGCGCGCGCTGCTTCTACAACACCAAGCATCCGCTGCACCGCCCGGAAGATCTCAAGGGCCTGAAACTGCGCGTGGCCTCCTCGGACATCTTCCTCAAGCTGATGCGCATGCTGGGCGCCAACCCCACTCCGATGTCGCTGGGCGAAACGTTTTCGGCGATGGAAACGCACATGATCGACGGTGCGGAAAACAATATGCGCAGCTTCCAGTCCAGCCGGCATTTCGAGGCGGCGCATTACTGGTCGCAGAGCGAGCACTCCTACGCGCCGGACATCCTGGTGATCTCGCGCAAGAGCTTCGAATCGCTGAGCCCGGCCGATCGCGGCCTGGTGGTGGAACTGGCGCGTGCGTCGGTGCCGGTGATGCGCCAGTTGTGGGATGCGTCTGAAACGGTCGCGCGCAAGCAGGTGATCGATTACGGCGTGAAGCTCAACCAGGTCGACATGCCGGCGTTCCGCGCCGCCGCCGCACCGCTGCTGGCCGAGTACCGCAAGCAGCCGGAGATCGAAGCGCTGTACCGCCGCATCCGCGATTTCGCATAGAGGTATCCCGATGACCGAACCCGAGACCGTCGCCGTCCCGGTCGCGCCGTTGCAGCGCGCGCTGGACCGCGTTTCCGATATCGCCATTGGCGTGGCGTCGCTGGCGCTGCTGGGCCTGGTGGTCGTGCAGGGCTGGCAGGTGTTCACCCGCTACGTGCTCAACGACTCGCCCAGCTGGACCGAGCCGGTGACGCTGTTGCTGCTGAGCACCGCGCTGAGCCTGGGCGCCGCCGCCGGTGTGCACACCAACCGCCACTTCGGCTTCTACCTGCTGGGCGAACACGTGCCGCCGCTGGTGCGCAAGATATTCGAGGTGATTCGCCCGCTGATGATCATCGCCATCGGCGTGGTGCTGGCATGGTGGAGCGCCGCGCTGCTGATCGATGGCCTGGACATCAAGATGGCCGGCGCGCAGATGCCGCAGAGCATCAACTACCTGCCGCTGTCCATCGGCGGTGCGCTGATGGTGGTGTTTGCCTTGTACAAGTTGTGGCGTGTGCTGCGCCCGATCCACACCGGAGGAGTGCGCTGATGGGCATCGCCATGTTGTTGGGAACCTTCGTGGTGCTGCTGCTGATCGGCGTGCCGGTGGCCTACGCCTTGGGCGCGGCCGCACTGGCCACGTTGCTGTATCTGGACCTGCCCACGGTGGTGCTGGTGCAGCAGATTTCCGCCGGCAGCGGCTCGGCGTCGTTGATCGCCATTCCGCTGTTTATCTTCGCCGGCGAGCTGATGTTGCGTGGTGGCATTTCCGAGCGCCTGATCGCGCTGGCCTCCTCGTTGGTGGGGCGCGTGCGTGGTGGCCTGGGCCAGGTCAGCGTGCTGTCGTCGCTGTTCTTCGGCGGCGTGTCCGGTTCGGCGATCGCCGATGTGTCGGCGGTCGGCGGCACCATGATCCCGCAGATGATCAAGCGCGGCTACGACCGCGATTACGCGGTGAACGTGAGCATGACCGCCGCGCTGGTGGCGTTGCTGGTACCGCCCTCGCACAACCTGATCCTGTTCTCGGCCGCGGCCGGTGGCGGCCTGTCGATCGCCGATCTGTTTGCGGCCGGCATCGTGCCGGCGCTGCTGATGACCGCAGCGATGATGGTCACCGGTTATGCGGTGGCGCGCCATCGCGGCTACGGCACCGAGCCGTTCCCGGGCTGGCGCGCGGTGGCATTGCGCCTGTTCGGTGCACTACCGGGCCTGGGCCTGGTCGCGTTGATCTTCATCGGTATCCGCGCCGGCATCTTCACCGCGGTGGAGAGCGCGGCGATCGCGGTGGTGTACGCCTTGATCGTCACCGCGCTGCTGTATCGCCAGCTGCGTTGGGCCGAGTTCTTCGCCGCCGTGACGCATGCCGCGCGCACCACCGGCGTGATCCTGTTCGTGATCGCCACGGCTGCAGTGTTCGGCTGGTTGCTGGCCTATCTGCAGGTGCCAGCGGCGGCGGTGAAGTTCCTGCAGGCCATCGCCGACAGCAAGAACACCGTGTTGCTGATGATCGTGGTGATGCTGTTGCTGCTGGGCATGTTCATGGACCTGGCGCCGAAGATCCTGATCTGCACGCCGATCTTCCTGCCGGTGGTCAAGGCCTACGGCATCGACCCGATCCACTTCGGTCTGGTGATGGTGCTGGCCGGCGGCATCGGGCTGATCACTCCGCCGATCGGCTCGGTGTTGTTCATCGGCACCTCGATCGGGCAGATCACTATCGCCCAGAGCATGCGCACGATCTGGCCATTCTGGCTGGCGGCCTTGTGCGTGCTGTTGATCGTGGCGTTCTTCCCCGAACTGTCGCTGTGGTTGCCACGCGCATTGCGCGCGTAAGGCCATGACGCGCTGAGCGATCGGGTGCCTGGTGGATGGGCGGGATCGATGCGGCAGGTGATGCCGCATCGATGCCACACCTGCCGGGCGCGTGCGACGCCTTGCCAAGCGTGCAGGACGTTGCTGCTGGCGGGAGGTTTCCGCCTCATTCGGTCAACCGGTGGTACTGCCTGCCGGTGACCGCATCGCCCCATCCTTTGGGGACTAGGAGACAGCATGCGTGTACGTATCACTTCATCCCGGCTGCGTTGGCTGGTTGCTGCCGGATTGCTGCTGTGTGCCGGCCTGGGCGGCGCGGCCGACTGGAAGCGCGGCATCGAACATCAGCGCATTGCCGATCAGGGCAACGGCACCTTCCTCAACCCGGTGCTGGCCGGCGATCACCCCGATCCGTCGGTGCTCAAGGATGGCGAGGATTACTACCTCACGCTGTCCTCGTTCGACGCCTATCCGGGCCTGCCGATCTGGCATTCGCGCGATCTGGTCAACTGGCAGCCGCTGGGCCACGCCATCACCCAGAACGTCGGCGCGATCTGGGCGCCGGACCTGATCAAGCACGGCAAGCGCTATTACATCTACTTCCCGGCGCGCCGTGGCGACCAGGGCGAACGCAGCAACTTCGTGGTCTGGGCCGACAACATCAAGGGCCCTTGGAGCGCGCCGATCGACATTGGTCTTGGCAAGTACATCGACCCCGGCCATGCGGTGGGCGAGGACGGCAAGCGCTATCTGTTCCTGAGCGGTGGCGATTACGTGCAACTGTCCGACGACGGCTTGAAGGTGGTCGGCACCCCCAAGCACGTCTACGACGGCTGGAAGTACCCGGAAAGCTGGGACGTGGAAGGCTACGCGCAGGAAGGCCCCAAGATCACCCGCCACAACGGCTGGTACTACATGACCACCGCGGTCGGCGGCACCGCCGGCCCGCCGACCGGGCACATGGTGATCACCGCGCGTTCGCGCTCGATCCACGGCCCCTGGCAGAACGCGCCCAACAACCCGATCACCCGCACCAAGAGCGCCGACGAGCCGTGGTGGTCGCGCGGCCACGCCACCCTGGTGGAAGGCACCGACAAGCGCTGGTGGATGCTGTACCACGGCTACGAGCACGGCTACTGGACGCTGGGCCGGCAGGCCTTGCTGGACCCGATCGAATGGACTCCGGACGGCTGGTTCGTCGCCAAGGGCGGCGACCTGGGCACGCCGTTGAAAAAGCCCAGCGGGCAGGCCCTGTCGCACGGTCTGGCGCTGTCGGACGACTTCCGCGCCAGCACGCTGGGCCCGCAGTGGTCCTTCTTCAACCCGGCCGCCGACGAGGCCAGGCGCCTGCGGGTCGGCGATGGCGTGTTGCGGCTGCAGGGCAAGGGCACCGCCCCGCGCAACGCCTCGCCGCTGACGGTGATCGCCACCGATCAGGCCTACCAGTTCGAGGTGCAGATGACCGTCGCGCCGGGCGGGCAGGGCGGGGCACTGCTGTTCTACAGCGACAAGCTCTACGCCGGCGTGGGCAGCAATGGCGAGAACTTCGTCATGCACCGCTACGGCGAGGAACGCCCCGGCACGCTGGCTCCCAGTGCTACCGGTGGCACCCTGTGGCTGCGGGTCACCAACAACCGCCACATCGTCACCATCCACAGCAGCACCGACGGCACCACCTGGACCAAGTATCCGGTGCAGATGGAAGTGTCCGGCTACCACCACAACGTGGCCGGCAAGTTCCTGGCCCTGAAACCGGCGCTGTACGCCGCCGGGCAGGGCCAGGTGGAGTTCCGCAACTTCCGCTACCGCGCCCTGGACTGACCGGTCTGCACTGCCGGGCATGCCATGGCGCTCCCCGCTGCGGCAGGCCCGGCCTGGCAGGTCCGGTGCAGCGGCAGGCGTCGCTCAGGTCTGCCGGCCCCAGGGCCGGTAGAATCCAATCAACTTCACTGGTTGACCGCTATGCCCGCCCGCAAGATGCCTGAAGAGGGAATGCCCGGCCTGCCGAAGGGCAAGGTAGCCACGATCAACGACATCGCGCGGATGTCGGGCGTGTCCAAGAAGACCGTGTCGCGGATCATCAACAACTCGCCGCTGGTGCGCCAGGACACCCGCGAGAAGGTCGAGGCGCTGATGCGCGAGGTCGGCTACGCGCCCGACCCGCTCGCGCGCGGGCTGGCGTTCCGGCGCTCGTTCCTGATCGGCATGGTCTACGACAACCCCACCGCGCAGTACATCGTGGACATGCAGTACGGCGCGCTGGACGCGCTGCGCGGCTCCAGCTTCGAGCTGGTGGTGCACCCCTGCGACAGCCGCAGCCCCGGCTACATCGAAGGCGTGCGCCGGTTTGCGCAGGCGCAGAAGCTGCATGGGGTTATCCTGGTGCCGCGCGCCTCCGAAGATCAGGCACTGGCCGACATGCTGGCCGAGATCGGCTGCCGCTACACCCGCATCGCCTCGATCGCGCTGGACACCACCTCGCAGACGGTCATCACCCACGACCGCGACGGCGCAGCGGAAGCGGCCGATTACCTGCTCTCGCTCGGCCACCGCGACATCGCCCTGGTCACCGGCCCCAGCGCCTACCGCTCCTCGATCGAGCGCACCTCCGGCTTTGCCGATGCACTGACCCGGCGCGGCATCGAACTGCCGCCCGAACGCATCGTCGAAGCCGGCTACACCTTCGAGTCGGGCGTGGCCGCGGCCGAAAAGCTGCTGCTGGGCAAGAAGCGCCCCACCGCCATCTTCACCGGTAACGACGAAATGGCCGCCGGTATCTACAAGGTGGCGCTGCGCGCCGGCATCAGCATCCCGCGCCAGCTGTCGGTGATCGGCTACGACGACAGCTCGCTGGCCTCGCGGCTGTGGCCGCCGCTGACCTCGGTACGTCGCCACACCCGCGACACCGGCCGCACTGCCGCGGCGATGCTGATCCAGCCCGACAACGCCCCGCAACTCCCCACCGCCAGCGTGCGCCCGCACCTGATCGTGCGCGACTCCTGCCAACCGCCGGAAGATTGAGCGCCGCGCCGCGCCGGAAGATTGAGGGCCGCGCGCCGCGGCCTCACGCGGTGCCGGCCTTCCGCTCCACCTTGCAGGACAGTGCGCCCGTCGAGGTGAGAACAGCTGGCTCGATCGGCCAACGGCTTGCCCCCATCCGCCCTTCGGGCACCTTCCCCCGCAGGCGGGAGAAGGCAGTCCGTCATTCCGGCACCTTCCCCGCAGGCGGGAGAAGGCAGTCCGTCATTCCGGCACCTTCCCCGCAGGCGGGGGAAGGCAGTCGGCCGGTCGCTGCCGTGAAGCCCCTCTCCCGCCTGCGGGAGAGGGGTTGGGGTGAGGGCAAGGCGGCAGACAGCCATCTGAAACGGCAGCAGGCAGCCATCCGAGAAGCGCGGGATGAACCAAGCGCGCAAACGCACACCGACTGCCAGGCCGCGCTCTTCAACACGACGCGCGGCCTGGCACCCTCATCCGGCGCTGCGCGCCACCTTATCCCGCAGGGAGAAGGGACAAGTCGCCGCAAGGCCAGCTCCCCATCGTGCACTGCGCAATGACACCGGTTAACCAGTACCGGTAGAATGGCCTGGTACAAGCCAATCCCCCCGCGCTTGGCACCGGAGATCGCGCATGTCCCTGTACTGCAAGACCCACTACGCCACCCATCCCGACGCCATCAAGGGCGCCAGCAACGACGACCTGCGCGAGCTGTACCTGCTCGACGGCTTGTTCGTCGACGGTGCGGTGACGCTCAAATACACCCACTACGAGCGCTTCGTGCTCGGTGGTGCAGCGCCGCTCGGCACCGCATTGGAGCTGCCCAGGCAGACCGAGCCGGCCTCCGCCGCCGGCCACCCGTTTCTGGAGCGCCGCGAGCTGGGCGTCATCAACGTCGGCGCCGGCAGCGGCACCGTGACCGTGGATGGCACCGCCTACACGCTCGGCCCCAAGGACGGCCTGTACGTAGCGATGGGCAGCACCGATGTCAGCTTCGCCTCCGACGACGCCGCCAACCCGGCCAGGTTCTATCTGGCCTCGACGCCGGCGCATGCGCGTTTTGAGACCAAACAGCTGTCGATCAAGGATGCCGTGGCCCTGGACCGCGGCGCGCTGGAAACCAGCAACGAGCGCACCATCTACCAGTACATCGTGCCGGCCACCTGCCAGTCCTCGCAGCTGCTGCTGGGCCTGACCGTGCTCAAGCCGGGCAGCGTCTGGAACACCATGCCGCCGCATCTGCACGACCGCCGCAGCGAGGTGTATTTCTATTTCGACCTCGGCGCCAACGATCGTGTGTATCACTTCATGGGCGAGCCCGAGGCGCAGCGCCACATCGTGATCCAGAACAACGAAGCGGTGGTGTCGCCGCCGTGGTCCATCCACATGGGCGCCGGCACCAGCAACTACGCCTTCATCTGGGCGATGGGCGGCGAAAACCTCGATTACACCGACATGCACGTGCTGGACATCTGCCAGCTCAAGTAAGCCCGGTTCCCGCACTCCGTTCGCTTGGGTGACGCCTGCAATCCAGGCCGGCACCGGCACCGTCGGCGCGCTCCACCTTGGGCGTTGGCGGTGCAGCAGTTCAAACCACATCAACGCACTCTGCCGCGCCCCGCGCGGCTCACCCATCACAACGTGGCACACCCAGCAGGAGCGATAAGGTAATGAGCAATCCGTTCAGTCTCGAAGGCAAGGTCGCACTGGTCACCGGTGCCAACACCGGCTTGGGCCAGGGCATTGCGTTGGCATTGGCGCAGGCCGGCGCCGACATCGCCGCCGCCGGCATCCAGGCGCCCACCGAGACCGAAGAAAAGGTCAAGGCGCTGGGCCGTCGCTTCCTCGCCATCGAAGCCAACCTGATCAGCATCGAGCCGGTGCAGCGCATCGTCGACGAGACCATCGCCGGCCTGGGCGGACTGGACATCCTGGTCAACAACGCCGGCCTGATCCGTCGCACCGACGCGGTGGATTTCAGCGAGCAGGACTGGGACGACGTGCTCAACGTCAACCTCAAGTCGGCGTTCTTCATGGCGCAGGCCGCCGGCCGCCATTTCATCGCCCAGGGCCGCGGCAAGATCATCAACATCGCCTCGATGCTGTCGTTCCAGGGCGGCATCCGCGTGCCGTCCTACACCGCCAGCAAGTCGGGCATCGCCGGCATCACCCGCCTGCTGGCCAACGAATGGGCCAGCAAGGGCGTGACCACCAACGCCATCGCACCGGGCTATATGGCCACCGACAACACCGCGCAGCTGCGTGCGGATGCAGATCGCAACAAGTCCATCCTGGACCGCATCCCTGCCGCGCGCTGGGGCGTGCCGGCCGACCTCGGCGGCACTGCGGTGTTCCTGGCCAGCAGCGCCTCGGACTACGTCAACGGCGCCATCATCCCGGTCGACGGCGGCTGGCTGGCGCGCTGATCCAGATCGCACGGCGATGGCGTGCACCCTCCAAGGCGCGCAGCCGTCCTCGCCATCCCGCGATCCATGTCCTTCTCCCGCGCGCGGAAGAAGGTGCCCGCAGGGCGGATGAGGGCAGCTACCCGCCCGCAACCACGACCAACGGCACGCAGCTCCTGGGTCACGCCTTGTTCGTTTGGCGCCAAGGCGCCGTAGGGGCAGGCCATCGAAGCATCTGGCAGCAACACCGTCGTTTCCAACGTTTTCCGAACCACTTCCCCAACCAATCGGAGCATTCCCATGAAAATCGCACTCATGAACGAGTTTAGCCAGGCCGCCAAGAACCCGGTGATCCTGCAGCAACTCAACGACGTCGCCGGCGAGCAGGGCCACACCGTCTTCAACGTGGGCATGGACGGCGACAACGACCACCGCCTGACCTACATCCACCTGGGCATCGTCGCCAGCCTGCTGCTGAACTCCAAGGCCGTGGACTTCGTCGTCGCCGGCTGCGGCACCGGGCAGGGCGCGATGATGTCGCTCAATGCCCACCCGGGTGTGTTCTGCGGTTACTGCATCGAGCCGACCGACGCCTACCTGTTCGCGCAGGTCAACAACGGCAACGCGCTGTCGCTGGCATTCGCCAAGGGCTACGGCTGGGGCGCGGAAATCAACGTGCGCTACATCTTCGAAAAGGCTTTCAGCGGCGAGCGCGGCCTGGGCTACCCGGCCGAGCGTCGCGAATCGCAGGCCGCCAACGCCGGCATCCTGACCCAGGTCAAGCAGGCCACTGCCAAGTCCTACCTCGACGGCCTGCGCGCCATCGACCCGGAACTGATCAGGCAGGCCATCGGCGGCGAGCGCTTCCAGCAGTGCTTCTTCGACAATGCCCAGGACGCCGAGATCCGCGCCTTCGTCGCCGGTGTACTGGGCAAGCCCGAAGCCGCTGCAGCAGCGGCAGCTTAACCGGCCCCCGAAGCGCTAAATCCCCTCTCCCTCCGGGGCGAGAAGGTACCGCTTGCGCGCCATTGGCGCACGTACCTTGGAGCGCCCGCGCTGCTAGCGCGGGCAGGGGCGTGGAGCGGGGGGTGTGAGGGTACGGCGGCAGACAGCACTGCAAACGGAGAAGGCTTGGACGACGGCGGCACTGTCCAATAGTTCCAATGCAGTCGCACCCTCATCCGCCCTCCGGGCACCTTCTCCCGGTGGGAGAAGGAACGGCGTCAAGCACTCAGCATTTCCCCGGAGTCCACCATGCGTCTGCTGCTCTTCGCATCGTTGCTGCTGCTCTCCGCACACCTCGCCCACGCGGCGCCCCAACGGATCTTCATCGCCGGCGATTCCACCGCCGCCGAATACGGCACCGAGCGCGCTCCACAGGCTGGTTGGGGCCAGATGCTGCAGGACTGGTTCGACCCGGCCCAGTGGCGGGTGCACAACCACGCCAAAGGTGGGCGCAGCACGCGCAGTTTCATCGCCGAAGGGCGCCTTGATGCCATCGCAAAAGAATTGCAACGCGGCGATGTGTTGCTGATCCAGTTTGGCCACAACGACGCCAAGCGCGAAGATCCCACCCGCTACACCGACCCAACGACCGACTACGTGCAGTTCCTGCGCCGCTATATCGCCGTTGCGCGTGATCAGGGGGCGACGCCCATCCTGATCACCCCGGCCGCGCGCCTGCTCTACGACTTCGGTGCATTGCTCGACACGCATGGCCGCTACACCGTGGCCATGCAGCAACTGGCTGCCGAAGAACACGTCGGCCTGATCGATCTCAACGCCAGTTCCAGCGACTGGATTCGTGCGCTCGGCGAACAGGCTGCCAAGCCGTATTTCCTGTTCGTGCCCGAGCAGAACAAGGCAGACGGCACCCACTTCAGCCGTGCCGGCGCCACCGCAGTCGCCTGCCTGGTCGTGCACGGCTGGGCGCAGCTCCAGCCTGAGCTAAAACCCCAGCTGCGTCGCGACGCCGACTGCGGCGCAGCTCCCGACACCGCCGCGCAACGCGCTGCACAGGCGCATCCGTCGCTGGTGGTGCACGAGCGCGACCTGGCCCGCGATCAGCCCGGGCCACACGGCGGCGCCGGTCCCACCACGGCGTATCCATTCTTCGCGGACGCGCCGGAGCTGAAGTTCGTGCTGCGCAAACGCGTGCTGCACAAGGGCGCCGGCATCGGCCTGCACCTGCACGACAAGGACGAGATCTATTACATCGTCAGCGGTCGTGGCCTGTATGCGCTGGATGGCAAGCAATACCAGGTCGCTGCAGGCGATGCGCTGCTGACGCGGCCGGGCAGCACGCACGCGTTACAGCAAACCGGGGAAGACCCGTTGGTGCTGTTGCTGGCGTACACCGCATCCCGCTAGGCACAGCTCGACATGCGGTTCAGCCGCAGCAGCCAGGTGCTGCATCGTGCATGGCGGCCAATGTGCCGGCAGGGGGCAGCAGTGCTGGGCAGATCGCCAAGCGGCATGCCTCGGCACTCGGCTGGTCCGCCAGAGCAAACGCGGATGTACTGCAGGGGACGTCGACGGTGCTTTGCCGATGACCGGTACGAGTGTGAAGGGACCTGAAAACTGGCATCCAACGCCGGCGTGACAAGCGGATGGGGTTGCGTGTCCGGGCAGTGGCGGTGAGACGGCAAGCGTTGCGCAAGTGACCTCCCGGGCCTGGATCTGGCGCCGAGCTGGCTCAGACAGCCGCCACCGTCTGCCGCAAGCGCCGCAGGCATCATGACCTTCGGCATGCTGGCAGGCGGGCGCGACCGGCGGCATGATCGGCCAATCCAGAATGCGCACCCCATGAACACTCCCTGGTCCCTGCTGTTCGTACTCACCACCGTGGCAGCCGGCGCGCTGGCCCGCCCGGCGCCGGTTGTTCCTGCACCGGTCGCCCTGGACCTGCAACTTGTTCCCTACGCGGACAAGGGCAAGGTGAACATGCTGGAGGTGCGCCTGCGCTTTGCGACAGCCACCATCGCGCGCGACGAGATCGTCGTGTCCCTGCCGATGATGGCGGCCAACGTCGATACCGCTGCCGAAAGCATTGCCTCCATCGAGGCGAGCGATGCGCAGGGCACGGTACAACTTGCAGCACGCGCCTCCACTGCGGAAGAAAGCGAGGATCAGCCGTTGCGCGTGTGGACTGCGCCACGTGCGCTCAGCGGCCCGCTGACCTTGCGCTACCGGGTACCTGCCAATGCGACGCGGCCTCCGCGCGGCCCGGCACCGCCGATCGAGTTCCGCAACGATGACCAGGCATTTTCTGCGGCGTCCAGTGTGTTTTTGGTGGTGCCGCCGAAGCGGCAGACCTACGTCCTGAACATCGATTGGGATCTGTCGCATCTGCCCGATGGTGCCAAAGGCGTGAGCTCGTTCGGCGAGGGCGATGTGCAGGTCGGGGAGATCGATAGCGGCGGTTTGTCCGGGCTGTTCTTCATGGCCGGGCAGATCGGACACTGGCCAGGCGTGCCACGTGCGGAAAAGTTTTCGGTCGCCTGGCAGGGGCAACCTCCCTTCGACGCGAATGCCTTGTCCGCGTGGATAGGCAAGCTGCACGACCAGTTCGAGCTGGCGTTTCCGCAGCGCGAGTCCGGGCCCTACACGATCTTCCTGCGCTACAACCCGGTCAACGCCGGCGGCGGGACCGCACTGAACCAATCCTTCGTCACCACCTATGGTGCAGGGGACGGCGCCGATATCAACCTGGTCAAGATCACCTTGTCGCATGAGATGTTCCATACCTACCAGCCGCGCCTTGCCCAGCACGGGTCCGAGTCCACGACTTGGTTCAGCGAAGGCTCGGCGGTGTTTTACGAGGCGCTGCTGCCGTTGCGATTCGGTTTGCTCACCCCACAGCAGTTTCTGGATTCCCTCAACATCACCGCAGCGCGTTACTACACCAATGCGCTGGGAAATCTTCCGAACGCGCGCATCGACGAGGGATTCTGGAAGGACACCCGTATCCGCACGCTCGCCTACGATCGCGGCATGTTGTATCTGGCCACGGTGAACGATGCGCTACGCAAGAAGTCGCACGGGCAGCGTTCGCTGGATGACGTGCTGCGCGCCTTGCTGGAAATCGGCCGACAGCGTCCCGGACCCACGCAGGCGGATTGGGAAACCCAGCTGGCACAGGAGCTTGGTGCGGGCGCGGTCGAGGACTTCCACGCCTTCCTCGCCGGAACACCGCCGCTGCCGGCTTCCGATGCGTTCGGCCCCTGCTTCCGCCGCACCAGCAAGCCCTTGCGCGAATACGTGCTGGGATTCGAGCCGGCCGTGCTGGCCGAACCCAGGCGCATCGTGCGCGGTCTTGTCCCCGACTCGGCGGCCGCCGTGGCCGGCGTGCGCAATGGCGATGAAATCGTGCGGCCGGTGCCGCAGGATGGCATCCAGGGAAATCAAACCGAACGGTTGCATCTGCGCCTGCGTCGCGATGGCAAGGAGTTCGATGTGGACTATCTGCCACGTGGCAAGACCATGGACACCTGGCAATGGGAGCGCGTCCCCGGCGTGCCCGACGATCGCTGCGCGCTCTGACCGCACTGCGCAGCCGCGCTGCCCCGCACAGTGCCGTTCGAATCACCGATAGATGCGGCGGCAACGCGTGGATGCACTAGCGGGTGCATCCACGCGCTGGTTGGGCGGGCATCGCAGCGTGCCTGTGCACTCCCGCCGCTGGCGTTGGCCAATGCGTCCTGCCAGCTGCGCATCGCCCAGACGACGTTAGGCCTTGTCCACCCCGTAATGCACCAGCCCCAGCCGCGCCAGGTCGCCGGAGCGGCGGTAATAGACCTCTTCCCAGCCCTGCACGCGTTGGCGGTCGGCTTCGTTCATCGCGTCGAGGATGTCTTCGATGCTGAGCAGGTCGGGGTCTTCTTCCAGCCGTTCGAACACTGCGCCCAGGCCTTCGATCGCCTGGCGGGTCTGCGCTGCGCCCATCGCTGCCAGACCGCGCACCGCGTCGCTGCGGGTAGCCGCATCCCAGCGGTCGAAGTAGCGGGCGTAGCCGCTCTCGGTCATGTCCGCATCCAGCCGTGCGAGTGCGACCAGCTCGCGTTCGCCAGGCGACAGCCCATCCAGACGTCCGCGCAAGCTGGCCAGCTTTGCCTGCGCGCGTGCGGCGCGGCGGCGCCACAGCAGCTCGGGCATGTTGAGCAGGCCTTCCGGTGTGGGCGGTGCGATCGCGGGCCAGTTCACGCCATGGCCGTCGTCGGTGATCTGCCATTGCGCGCGCTGCGGCGGCGCTGCCTTGAGCAGCAATCGATGCGCCTGGATCGGCTCGTCGATGCGGATGCCGTTGGCCAGGGTGAACAGCAGGCGGGTGTCGTCCAGCTCCAAGCGCCGGATGCGCAGATGCGTCAGGTCCATTGAGCGAAGGCGAGGTGGGGAATCTGGACCATAGTCCGCGCTGGCGACGGTGTCGAGCCGCGACGTATCCGATATTCCCGTCGCGCGATGGCGCAGCGCCTGGCCAGGGTCAGGCTGTCGCTTGGGCGAGGCGCGCGAGGGCAACGCACTCTGCCCGCGCGCGATTGCGTGCCGAATCCAGCAATCGCACCGCATTGCGTCCCACAGCGAGCGCAGTGCGGTGCAAACACGACCAACCTGCCGCGCTCGTCAAGCTCACCGTCGCCCCACTGCTGCCACCGCGTCACCAGCGCACCGCCTCACACGTCGCCGTCGCGGCTCCAGCCTTCGCCACTGCCGCGCTGGATCAGCGCATCGCTACTGAGTACATCGCCGGCCGGCACCTGCACCTGTTGCGCCAATGCAGCGTAGATCGGAGTGAAGTCCGGGCTGGTCGCCTCCATCAACTGCGCAAAGCTGTCGATGACGAAGTAGGTCTTCTGAAAACTGTCGATGCGGTAGCGCGTGCGCATGATGCGCTGCAGATCGAAGCCGATGCGGTTGGGCGCGGGCGAGTCCAGCGAATACAGCGATTCGCCCTTCGACGACACGATGCCGGCGCCGTAGATGCGCAGGCCTTGCGGCGTGGCGATCAGGCCGAACTCCACCGTGTACCAGTACAGCCGGGTGAGATTCTGCAGCGCGTCCGGGCCGATGCCGTGCGCCTTGACCCCGCCACGGCCATAGGCCTGCATGAAGTCGGCAAACAACGGGTTCATCAGCAGCGGCACGTGGCCGAACAAGTCATGGAACAGGTCCGGCTCGGCGATGTAGTCGATCTGATCGGGGCGGCGGATCCACCACGTCACCGGGAAGCGCTTGTTGGCCAGATGATCGAAAAAATCCAGCTCCGGCAGCAGGCCTTCCACGCCGACCAATGTCCAGCCGGTGGCCGCCTGCAGTACCGCGTTGAGTGCGTCGAAGCGCGGGATCTGGCTGTCGTCCATGCCCATGGCGTCCTGCGCCTGCAGGAACTCATCGCAGGCGCGGCCCACCAGCAACGCGCGCTGGCGGCGGTACAGCGTGCCCCAGGTGGCATGGTCGTCGCTGCTGTAGCCGTCCCATGGCTGGTCGACCACGGCGGTGGTGTAGACCGGCACGTAGCCCTTGTCGGTAAGCTGGTTTTCCACGCGGCGCGGGGCAGTATTCATGCGGCAGGACTTCCGTGGCGACAGGGATTCACCTTAGCCGGATCGCCGCGCAACAGGATTGCGAATCTTGCGCAACGCTGCCGGTATCGCGCAAGATTTGTGCGTATTGATCTGCTGCTGCGCAACATATGGACCAACCTATCGCTCTTGACCGCACCGATCTACGGTTGCTGGCCCTGCTGCAGACGCAGGGGCGCACCAGCAACGCGGAACTCGCCGTGCAGGTGAATCTGTCGGCATCGGCCTGCCTGCGGCGCACGCAACGGCTGGAGGCCGCGGGCATCATCGCCGGCTACGGCGCGCGCCTGGATGCGCGCGCGCTGGGGCTGGGTCTGCAGGCCTTCGTGCGCGTGCAGCTGGAGCAGCACGGTCAGGCCGATATCGAGTTGTTCGCCGATGGCGTGCGCGGTTGGGACGAAGTGGTGGCGTGCTGGGCGCTGACCGGCGACATGGATTATCTGTTACAGGTCCAGGTGCGCGATCTGGAGCATTTTTCGCGGTTTCTGCTGGACCGGTTGCTCAACGCCACCGGCGTGTCCGACGTCAATTCCAGTTTCGTCCTGCGCACCGTCAAGGACTTCGCCGGCTTGCCACTGCCGCGCAGTTAAGGCACGGCGGCAACCATCGAGAGACGGATACTGCACTCCTGGCGACCGCCTCTAGTGCGGCGGTCGCGCAGTCATGGGTCGCACGCAGACGCGGAACCGAGCGGGTATCGCACCGTGTCAACGTGGGCTCAGTGCGCCATCGGGCGCATCCGCGTTTGCTCCACTGGGTCTGGCGTTGCGGCCAGCGGTGTGGGCGCCGGCACGTCCTGCGCGAGCGCGCGCGTCGTCTGCTCGACCGATTGGCCGATAGCCTGTGCGGTACCCGCCACCACGCGTCGTTGCGCCGGATCGCGCAATTCGCCCTCCACCGCGATGAGGCGGCTGCCGTCGGTGCTGGGCACGATGTGATCGATACGGCTCAGACCACTGATGCGCGCCTCGTAAACCATCATCGCCGCACCGCGCTCCAGCTTCTCTCTGTTGTTGAACGCCGAGGTAGGGCTGAACTTCTCCAATTCGGCCAGCGCTTGCTGGTACATGGGGTTGTCCGGATGGCCGCTGTCTGACAGCAGCGGCGCGCGCGCTGCTTCAGCAGTGGTGTGCGTGCGAGGCTGTGCCTCGATCTGCCCAGCCGCCTGCGCCGCCCTCGCAGGCGCGCCGGCATCATCGGTACGAGTCTGGGTGGGGGCGGCCTGCGTCGGCTGGCCAATGCCCAGGGCCTTGAGCGTCCGCGCGCCGGCGATGCCGTCGTCGTCGAGTTGTTTGCTGCGCTGAAAGGTCTTGAGTGCGTCGGTGGTCTCGGTATCAAACGTACCGGTGACTGGCAACTTGGCGCCATGGCGGTTGAGTGCGGTCTGCAGCTCACGTACGTCGTCGGGTGCGCCTCGACCCTCGCGCAGGGTCCCGCCAAGCGCCGACGGATAGCCGCTGTGGCGATCGCCAGTCATGACGTCGCGGTATGCCTCGTTGGGCGACATGCCGCTCTGCACGTTGCGCTGGTAGCTGTCGCGCATCTGATCCAGCGCCGAAGCGGTCTGCGCGGCGGTGATCGAGGCCGCGTTGCCGCCGCTGTCGCCGTCGTAGTAGCTGCGCCCAGTCGCCGGATTGGCGACGCTGGCGAACTCGCGCGACAAAGCCAGCTGCGCATTGCTGCGCGCGGCCTCGTCGGTGTTTTGCCCGGTGATGTAGTCGCGCACTTCCGGACGTTTCTCGTCAATCAGATAGTCGTTGAACAGGCGCTCCTGCAGCTGCGGCGTAAGTTGCTCGCTCGGGTCGATGCCAAGCCTAGCGACGGCTTCTCGCATCGTCGCCGGTACCATTTGGTACTTGCCGACGGCGAACAGTTCGTCCGGACTACCGGGGTTGGTCTCGTGCAGCCGCTGGCGTCGCATCACTTCGCCGACGGTGAGCGCGGAGAAATCGATCTGCCCGCCGTTGGCATCCCCGGCGCGGCCGCGATTATAGGAGCCATAGCCGCCCTCGCCCCCGGAGATTAGGGCGCTGAGCGGGCTGTCGCGAAAAGGCGTTGCCGCAGTCGCCGTCGCTGGCTGCGGTGCGGCGGGCGTTGCCTGGGCCATGCCGGGCGCAGATCTGGCGGCGCCCGGCGTCTGGGGCGGTGCCACTCCCAGCGCCTTGAGCGTATGGGGGCCGGCGATGCCGTCCACTAACTCCAGCCCTTGCGTGCGCTGGAAATCGCGCACCGCCGCTTCGGTCTGTGGCCCGAAGTTGCCATTGGTCGGCAGCTGCGCACCGTGGCGGTTCAGCGCTTCCTGCAGATGCTTCACATCCTCGCCCTGCTCACCGCGGCGCAGCACTCCGTCCAGGGCGGGCGCGGTCACTCCGGGCGCGATCGCGCCGCGGTCGATGTCGCGGACATAACGCTGGAACTGCGCATGATCGACTTCGACATGAGCATGGATGGAACCCGGGGTGCCGGTGTCGGCCATGCGTCCAAGCGGCTGGCCGTACTCGATGCGCGCACCTTCCGGCGGCGATGTACCGCGGCCCATATGGAGCACCTGTCCCAGCAGCACCGCGTCGCCGCCGGGCACATAAGGGCGGTCGTAGATCTTGACCGTGTTCCAGGGATCGTTGGTTCGATGGACATAGCCCGCAATCGGGGCCGGGATACTGACCGGCCCTGGCGTGTCCTGCCCAAGGATGAAGTCTTTCTTGATCAACGTCCTGCCATCGGAAAGATGGCGGACCTCCTCCAGCTTGCCATCGATCGTGGCGTACTGGCGGCCGGCCTCGCGGCCCGAGCTGGGATGGTGTTTCTCCAGATCCTCGAAGTCGTGTACGTGCTCGGTACCGCCGCGCCGATTGACGCTTTCAGTGATGGTGTATCTGCTCATGCATCCGTTCTCCATGTCCTTCTGGGAAATCGCTCTACAGGCACCCCGATATGTCCTCAGGGAGCGGGGGCTTCAGGGTCCTCGCTGAGGTACCAGCATCCGTCTCGTTGCTCGAACAGGAAGGAATTGCCTTCCGACATGTTCATGGAGTAACGCACCAGCTGCCCGTGCGCGTCCGGTTGGGTGACCTGGACGCGCAGCGGGGCCGCATCCACCTTGCCGTCGGGATCGACGAAGTGGAACGCGCCGCCCTGGTAGCGCAGGTCGAAGTCCCGGTAGTCCTGCGCACGCAGGTAGACCGGCTGTTCCTGGTCACCGTCGCCATCGGAGCGCAGCTCCATCGCCTTGACGAACGGCGCGGTGAACTGGCGCTGGATCGTCTCGTCCGCAGCAAAGCGCTGCAGGAACTGGGCGAAATCCTGCGCCGGGCAGGCGGTCGCCTGCGGCGTGCGCGGCGGTGCCTGCACGTCGAGTGAACGCGCCTTCAGCGCGCTGCCGCCGCCTGTGGCGTTGTATGCATCGTAAGGGCCGTAGGTGGTGATCTGGGCCTGCAGGCCGAGCGCGCGGTTGGCGAAGCGCATGATGCAGTAGCCGTCCGCGCTGCAGCTGTCGACCTCCGGCAGGACGCGACACACATCCGCGTCGCCGCCGATATTGTCCCAGCACCTGGGCTCGCGCAACGGTAGCCAGTCGTCTCTTAGCAACCGCGTGCGCAGTTCGCTGTAGGTCATATCCTTGCGAAAAAATTGGGCAATGGCCGGCGTCGCTGGCGCCGCGGCGGATGGCGCTTGCAGTGGCATGGCGGTTGCCGTCGCTGCGGGCGCGGCACTACTCGGTGCGGCCTGAGTGCAGCCGCCGGCGAGGGCGATCGGCAGCAGCAGAATGAGCGCGTGGGCATGCATAGCGGATCGTTGCTCGTTGGATGACCTGCCGCAAGTCTAGCCAAATGCATGCGACAACAGCAGCGTCCGCACAGGCGCGCTCCCTACTAGACAAACTAGGAGGTGCCTCCTGACGAGGACCAGCTGCCGCAACCACGCCGCACTTGCCCGGCAAACGATAACGATTTACATTTACCTAACGTCCGGCCGCCTCCGGCCACGTCCTGTTCGTCGATCCGCCAGCCTCGCCAGGCCAGCCAGCTCGTCGCCCGAGCAGCACGCCGACGCATGCCTGCTTCCTGTCGCCACGCCCCGGCGTGCGCCCACGATCGATGAGAGACCGATGCCTGCACCGACCCACCCACTGACTCCGCTGTCTGTTGCCTTGTTGTGCGCATTGACCTGGCCCGCTGCTGCGCACGCCGCCGACCTGGCCGATGCCAAGACGCTCGACCAGGTCACCGTCAATGGCGCGGTCAGCCGCGCGCAACCGGCCACCACCACGCGCTTGCCGCTGACGCTGCAGGAGACGCCGCAATCGGTGAGCGTGATCGGGCTGCAGCGGCTGGAGGACGAGTCGCTCTTCAGCATCGATGACGTGATGCGCAATGTCACCGGCGTCAACGTGTCGTTCTACGACACCCAGCGCCCGCTGTATTTTGCGCGCGGTTTCCAGATCACCGACTTCCAGGTCGATGGCCTGCCCACCTACAGCGGCGCGACCAATCAGGAATACGACACGGTGTTTTACGACCGCATCGAAGTGATCCGCGGCGCCAACGGCCTGCTGACCGGTGCGGGCATTCCCTCGGCCACGGTGAACCTGCTGCGCAAGCGCCCGGGCAAGACGTTCGACGCTTCGGTTGCCGCAAGCGCCGGTACCTGGGACTTCCGCCGCATGCAGGCCGACGTCAACGCCCCGCTGACCGACGATGGCCGCTTCCGCAGCCGCGTGGTTGCGGCCTGGCAGGACCGCGACTATTACTACGACCGTTACCACGACAACAAGATGTCCGGCATGGCGGTGCTGGAAGGCGACCTGACCGACAGCACCACGCTCACCGTGGGCTACCAGCGCCAGGACAACAGCCCGGTCGGTTCGACCTGGGGCACGGTGCCGTTCTTTGCGGCCGATGGCAGGTTGGCCAATCTATCGCGCTCGACCAACATGGCACCGGAATGGACCCGCTGGCAGCGCGAAACCAGCACTGCATTCGCCAATCTGGAACAACGCTTCGGCGAGGACTGGTTGCTGCGCGTCAACTACGCGCACACCAAGGGCGATGTGCAAAGCATTCGCGTCTACGGCACCGGCTACCCGGCCGCCGATGGCAGCGGCGTGTTCCTGCGCACCGGCACCGGCGAAACCAGCGATGCGCGCGATGGCGTGGATGTGTACCTGTCGGGCGGGTTCTCGCTGTTCGGCCGCCGGCACGACGTGGTGCTGGGCGGCAGCTGGCAGGATCTGCAATCGACCACGTACGGCCTTGCCCAGCAGTACCCCAGCGGCTGGGGAACGTGCATCAACGAAAGCGGCGCGCCCGAGCGCTGTTATCGGATTCCCAACATCCGCAACTGGGATGGCGATGCCCCCGAGGTGACCTACAGCCGCACCGGCTCCCGCCGCGAAGCGCGCACCACCCAGCGCGGCGTGTACGCCTCCACTCGGTTACGCCTGGCCGAGCCGTTGTCGCTGATCGCCGGCGCACGCCTGAGTTCCTGGGAAACCCGCACCCAGGCCTTCAACACCAACGGCGCCTACACCGGCACCAGCGGCCGGTACCAGGTGAGCGATGAAGTCACCCCGTACGTGGGCCTGGTCTACGACATCGTGCCGGACGTGTCGCTCTATGCCAGCTACACCGAGATCTTCAATCCGCAGAACTACCGCGACAAGGACAATAACCTGCTTGCACCGGTGGAAGGCTCCAATCTGGAAGCCGGCATCAAGGCGCAACTGCTCGATGGCCGCGCGATGGCCACCGCCGCCGTGTTCGAGGCCAAGCAGGACAACTTCGCGGTGCGCGACATGACCCAGCCGGAATCCTCGTTGCCGGACGGCAATTCGGCCTACATCGGTATCAACGGCACCAAGAGCCGCGGTTGGGAAATGGATTTCAACGGCGAGATCCTGCCCGGCTGGACCGTCAACGCCGGCTTTACCCACGTCAAGGTGACGCGCCCGCCCACCGATGCGATTTACGCCAACCTGCCCGAGGACTATCTGCAGCTGTCCACCCAGGTACGCCTGCCCGGCGCGTGGGACCGCCTGAGCATCGGCGGTGGCGTCAGTTGGCAGAGCGCGGTGCGCGGCTTCAACATCGCACGCCCCACCGGCGACGGCAGCGGCGCCACCACACCGGTCACCGTGGTGCAGAACCCGTATGCGTTGGTGCACCTCAACGCCAACTACCGCATCAGCGATCAGTGGACAGCCACGCTGGCGGTACGCAACGCGTTCGACAAGACCTACTGGGCCAATCTGGACTACCAGAACTACGGCGAACCGCGCTTTGTCAGCGTGTCCCTGCGCTGGCGGTATTGAAGAAACCACGATGCCGGGCCGATCACCGCGCGGTGCATGCACCACGATCATCGGCCCGGCATCGCAATCGCAGGTCCTGTCGCAACCATAGGTCCTGAAACAGCACCCAAGGTAATGTTGCTGTTGCATCGCAGCGGCTCCGGCCGCGACGCCGGACAGACACTGCATCCGCGCCTGGGCAGCAGGCATCGACCAACGCAAAAGAAACGCGTTCGCCTGGTCCAATGCATCCATCGCACGCGACGGCATGCAACGCCGACACGCAGGCAGACACCGCCACCCACCATCCGGCCGAGATTCCACGCCTCGTAGGAGCGGCCCTGGCCGCGACGCCGTCCCGACACAGCACCCGCGCTTCGGCTGCAGGCATCGACCAACGCAAAAAGAAACGCATTCGCCTGGATCAATGCATCGCACGCGACGGCGTGCAACGCCGGCACAAAGGGAGACACCGCCACCCACCATCCGGCCGAGATTCCACGCTTCGTAGGAGCGGACCTGGCCGCGACGCCGTCCCGATAGCGCCGATGCGCAAGACTATCTACCGGGCAGCAAAGAGCCCGCCCACGCGCGCCAACGTGCGTAATGCAGGTCGCCATTGCACTCAAAGGCGCGCTTGTACGCAGCGAGTAGTGACCGCAGCATCCGGCGGCTGCTACAACGCCCCGCGATCATCCTTGCCTCGAACCGGACAACGCATCGTGCGCAGCGCAGCTGCCGCCGCACTACAACCGCTTTACGGCGCCACGCAGTCCTCGTCCTTGCCGCGCAATTTCTGCCAGCGCGAACGTTGTTCCAGGCAGCGTTGGTAGGCCTGTTGTTTCGCCGCTGCGGCCTGGTCGGCCGCGTTGCGCGTGGCACTGCTGCGCGCGGCCTGCAACTGCGCGATCTTGGCGCGGATCTGCGGCATCACGGCCATCGCGGCGCGTTCGCCTTCCAGGATGGCGACACTGCGCTGATTGAAGTCGGCCGAGCCGATATCGTTGACCTTGGGGCGCACCACCACGTCTGCACGTTTCAGTTCGGCTTCGCCCAGGCGCTGGCCCATGATCGAGATCGACTGGTTCACCGTGCCCAGCAGATCGCCCGGATTCTTGCCGCTGGCCTTGCTGGAAATATCCACTGCCACCACGAACTCGGCGCCGAGCTGACGCGCGGCATCCACCGGCACCGGGCTGACCACGCCGCCGTCGACAAAATGGAACTTGCCGATGGTCACCGGCTCGAACACGCCGGGAATGCTGCTGGATGCACGCACCGCCTGGCCGGCGTTACCGCGCACGAACACGGTGCGCTCGCCGTCTTCCAGGCGTGTGGCCACCACCGCAAACGGCTTGCGCAATTTCTCGATGGGCTTGCCGCCGAGTTGATCGTTGACGTAGTCCTGCAGCTTCTGGCCCTGCACCAGCCCGCCGGAAAACAGCCGCACATCGCGGATGCTGGTCTGGTCGAGCGCGACCGCCTTTTCCTGCATCTCGAACGCATCCATGCCGCTTGCATACAGCGCGCCGACCACGCTGCCCGCGCTGGTACCGGACACGACCACAGGCGCAAATCCGTTGGCTTCGAGCATCTTGATCACACCGATATGCGCAAAGCCCTTGACCGCGCCGCCGCCGAGCGCGATGCCGATCTTCACCGGCTTGACCGCAGCCGACGAAGGCGCCTGCACCACCGGCGCAGGCGCTGCCGGGCGCGGCTCTCCACCGCAGGCGCAGAGCAGACCGAGCATGGACAACAGGGCAAGCGAGCGGGGGCGGCGGAGCGCAGTCATGGCGAAAACGTCGATGGGAAAGGCGAGGGAGAATACACGCGCGCCGTCACTGTGGCGCTGGTGGTTGGCGTGAGTGGAGCTCATTCACAACGGCATCGTCGGCAGGCGTTGCACTCCCTTGTTCCGGCGGGAGAACCAAGCCGGTTCATTCATGCGATGGGTGCAGCCATCTGCATCCAGCACGGAACCAGAGCCCCTCTCCCCCGCGCCGCAAGCGCGGGCCGGGGCGCGGAGCGGGACTTGGGGTGGGGGACGGAACGAAGCCAGATGGGAATGAGCGCGCAGCAGGCCTCGCCCGTCCCTCATCCCGCGCCACCTTCTCCCGGCGGGAGAAGGGTGGCAACACACCCGCCAGCCACTTCACCCCATCAAAACCGGTTATCGCCATCCAGCAGCCGTCCCAGGCCGCCGAGCACCGAGCCTTCGCCGCGTTGCTGGCCGCCGGCTTGCGGGGCGGCCTGCAGCATGCGGCCGGCCATGCGCGAGAACGGCAGCGATTGCAGCCATACCTTGCCGGGGCCGGTGAGGGTGGCCAGGAACACGCCTTCGCCGCCGAAGAACATGCTCTTCAATCCGGCCACGCGGCGCACGTCCATGTCCACGCCGGCGTGATAGGCGACCACGCAACCGGTGTCCACGTCGATGCGTTCGCCGGGGCCGAGCTCGCGTTCCATCACGGTGCCGCCCGCATGCACGAACACCCAGCCGTCGCCTTCGAGCTTCTGCATGATGAAGCCTTCGCCGCCGAACAGGCCGGTGAGGATCTTCTTCTGGAAGGCAATGCCCAGCGACACGCCGCGCGCGCCGGCCAGGAAGCTGTCTTTCTGGCAGATCAGGCGCCCGCCATGCTCGGACAGTCGCAGCGCCAGCACCGTGCCGGGGTAGGGCGCAGCGAAGGCCACCTTGGCCTTGCCGCTGCCGGCATGGGTGAACACGGTGGTGAACATGCTTTCGCCGGTGACCACGCGTTTGCCGGCCGACAGCAATTTGCCCATCAGCCCGCCGCTGCTGCCGCCTTGGCCATCATGCGAGCCGTCGCCGAACACGGTGTCCATCTGCACCGCCGAATCCTTGTACATCAGCGCGCCGGCCTCGGCGATGGCGCTCTCACCCGGGTCCAGTTCCACTTCGACAAACTGCATGTCGTTGCCGACGATGCGGTAGTCGATCTCATCGGCGCGCCCGGCGCCGGCGACGCTGCCGAGCGGTGGCGGTGCGCTGCCGGCGCCCTGCAGGTCGGCCAGCTGACGCGCCGGCGTCCAGCCATCGAGTCCATCGCGCCAGGCCAGTGCGTCGGGCTGGCGCTGGGCGTACGCGCGGGCGCTGGCATCGTCCAGCGGGCCGATGCGGTCGGCCTGTCCGGGAATATGGAAATACCACTGGGCCATCGGGACGACTCCTGTCTGTGTGTGCGGCGAGTCTAGCCGCAGCAACGGCCACCGCGTCCCGTGTCCAAGGTCATGCCGTGCAGGACGCTCAGGCGCGGTTGCGACCGCTGGACGTCGCAGGCGTGCTGCCGGACCTGCACGCGGCCGTCGCGGTCGTGGTCAAGCCATTGCGCTGGCGCTGGCCTGGGTCTGGTCGGCGCCTGCCTCCGGCCGGGGCGCCACCCTGATCGTTGCAGCAGCGCCGCCGGCTCACTCCCCGACTGTCGCCCAGTAGCGCTCGCCATCGCGGTGCACGCGCACCGGGCCGTCGAACACTGCCGACAGGCCGGCATCGGTCAGCAACGCATCGCGCGGGCCGTCGGCGACCACCTTACCGCCGCGCAGCAGGATCACCCGCGCGATTTCCGGCACGATTTCTTCGATGTGATGGGTCACCAGCACCAGCGTGATGCCTTGCCGGGCGAGGTCGCGCAAGGTGTCGAGCAAGTGTTGGCGCGCCACCAGGTCCAGCCCGGTGGACGGCTCGTCCAGCAGCAGCGCCTGCGGGCGGTTGACCAGGGCACGCGCGATCAGCACGCGGCGGGTCTCGCCGGCCGACAGCTCGGCATAGGGGCGGTCCAGCAACGGCAAGGCGCGCGCCAGTGCCAGGGCCTCGCGCGCCCGCGCGCGCATGTCGTCGCTGATCTCACGATGCGGCGGCACCACATAGCTGGCGAAAAACCCCGACAGCACCGCGCTTTCCACATCCAGCCCCGGCATGTCGGCCAGGTTGACGCTCAGGTCGCCGGTAACGATCCCCAGTTGCGAGCGCAACCGGTCCACCTGCCAGCGCGCCTGCCCCAGCACCTTCACCGCAGGCTGACCATCGCCACGCGCCAACGGATACAACTCGCGCGTGATGAGCTTGATGAAGGACGATTTACCGCAGCCGTTGGGGCCGAGGATGGCGGTGTGCTGGCCAAGTGCGATGCGCAAACGCAACGTGTGCAGCACACGGACCTGGCCGCGCATCACACTTGCCTGGTCGAGTTCGATCAACGCAGTCGCATCGGCAAAATCATCCGCAACATCGGTGGCAACAGTCATACGCAAGACATCTGGCAGTGGAGGAGAAGATACGTGTGAACCGCTTTAGAAAAGCGGACGTCACCCTACGCATCCGAAGGGTGAAGTTTGCCGCGATCGCCCCCATCATGTCTGCATCGACCAACGAGACACCGCCACCGTGGAACTGCCGATGCTGTCCGATCCGATCATCGACTTCCTGACCGCCGGCGTGGCCGGGCTGGGTGTGTGGGGCATGTTGGCGGTGCTGCTGGTGTTTACCCAGCTCACCATCTTTGCGGTGACCTTGTATCTGCATCGCAGCCAGGCGCACCGCGGCGTGGATTTCCATCCGGTGGTGGCGCACTTCTTCCGCTTCTGGACCTGGCTCACCACCTCGATGATCACCCGCGAATGGGTGGCCATCCATCGCAAGCACCACGCCAAGGTGGAGACCGAGGAAGACCCGCATAGCCCGCAGACCAAGGGCATCAGGCAGGTGTTCTGGCGCGGCGTGGAGCTGTATCGCGAGGCGCGCACGCAACGCGCCGACATCGAGCAGTACGGCAAGGGCGCGCCCAGCGACTGGATCGAGCGGCATCTGTACACCCCGCACGCCAATGCCGGGCCGATCGCGCTGCTGGTTCTCAACGGTGTGTTGTTCGGTTTGCCCGGCATTGCGCTATGGGCGATCCAGATGGCGTGGATTCCGTTCTGGGCGGCCGGCGTGGTCAATGGCCTGGGCCATTGGTGGGGCTATCGCAACTTCGAATCCGCCGACACCTCCACCAATCTCACTCCGTGGGCGCTATGGATCGGCGGCGAAGAACTGCACAACAACCATCATGCGTTCCCCAGTTCGGCGCGGTTTTCGATGCGGCGCTGGGAGCTGGATATCGGCTGGATTGCGATTCGCGGGCTGCAGGCCGTGGGTCTGGCCAAGGTGCTGCGCGTGGCGCCGTCGCTGGATATCCGCCCCAATATCGCCGTGCCCGATGCCGATACGCTGAAGGCGCTGTTGTCGCATCGCTTCCAGGCCATGACCGATTACCAGCGCAACGTGCTCAAGCCGGCCTTGCGCGAGGAGGCCGCCTCGACCGGCGCCAAGTTGCGTGAGTTGTTGCCGCGGCGTTTACGTAAAGGCCTGGTCGATGACGGGCGCTGGCTCAAGCCGGATGCGCGCGCGCAGTTGCAGGCCTGGGTGGCGCAGCGTCCGCGCATGCGCACGCTGGTCGAGTACCGCGCGCGCCTGACCGCGGTGCTGGAAGCGCGCAGCCATGATGCGTCCGAGCGTCTCAAGCAGTTGCAGCAGTGGTGCCATGAGGCCGAAGCCAGCGGCAATGCTGCGCTACAGGCGTATGCCGCGCGGCTCAAGGGTTATGCGCTGAGTGGCGGGTAAGCGCAGCGTTACGCGTGCTGCGGTGTGCGCACGCGGCTGGAAGGGCCTGGTGGCGCGCGCGTTGCCGATGGCATGCCTCGCGTGCGCGTGCGCAGCGCACGCACAGGTGCAGGACAGCCAGGATTATCTCAAGCGCATGGATACCGATGGCGATGGCCGGGTCAGCCGCGATGAATATCTGGCCTGGATGAGTTACGCCTTCGATCAGCGCGATGCCGATCACGATGGTGTGCTGCAGGGCGACGAACTGCCGGGCCGGCGCGGCAAGCCGATTACCCGCGCTGCGCATCGCACCACCTTGATCGAGCGCTTCGCACGCCAGGACGCCAACGGCGATGGTTATCTGAGCGCACGCGAATTGCTGGCGCCGCCGCGTTGACGCGCGCCTTCGCGCCCGGCTGACGTCGCCTTCGGCAAGCTCGAGCGCATGTTCACACTCGATCAGGTCAGCCGGCGCTACGGCCAGTCCCTCGCACTCGATAACGTCAGCCTGGCGTTCGACAGCGGCTTCACCACCGCGGTGATCGGGCCCAGCGGTGCCGGCAAGTCCACCGTGTTGCGCCTGCTGGTGGGGCTGGAATGGCCCGACAGCGGCACGGTCGCCTTCGATGGCACGCCACTGCAACGCGAGCGGCTGCAGGCGCAGCGTCAGCGCATCGGCTATGTGATCCAGGAGGGCGGTCTGTTTCCGCATCTGGATGCGCGCAGCAATGTGGTGTTGCTGGCGCAGACGCTGGGCTGGACGCGCGAGCGCATCGATGCCCGCCTGGAGACGTTGTGCGCGCTGTGCCAGCTGCCGCCGGAGTTGCTGGGGCGCTATCCGGCCGAGCTGTCGGGTGGGCAGCGCCAGCGCGTTGGCCTGATCCGCGCGCTGATGCTCGATCCACCGGCGCTGTTGCTGGACGAACCGCTGGGTGCACTCGACCCGATCGTGCGCTACGACCTGCAGGCGCAGATGCGCGGGCTGTTTGCGCAGCTCGGCAAGACCGTGGTGCTGGTCACCCACGATGTTGCCGAGGCGGCGTATCTGGCCGACACCCTGGTGCTGATGCGCGCCGGCCGCGTGGTGCAGCAGGGCAGTGCGCGCGCGCTGCTCGAGCACCCGGCCGACCCGTTCGTGCAGCGGTTTCTCACTGCCCAGCGCAGCATCGGCGACGCCGCATGAGCGCGCGTGCGGTTGTGGCAGTGCTGTTGTTGCTGTGCAGCCTGGGCGCACACGCTGCGCAGGTCACCGTGGGCTCGAAGAACTTCACCGAAGCAGTGATCCTGGGCGAAATCGCCACTGCCGCCGGGAAGCGGGACGGGGTGGATGTGCAGCATCGCGCCCAGCTCGGCGGCACGCGCATCCTGTGGCGCGCGTTGGAAACCGGCCAGATCGATGCGTATGCCGAATACACCGGCACCCTGGCACAGGAACTGCTGCAGTTGCCCAAGGCCAGCCACGCCGAGCTGCGCGCCGCACTGGACGCGCGCGGGCTGGCGATGACGCAGTCGCTCGGCTTTCAGAACACTTATGCGTTCGGCATGCGGCGCGAGCGCGCGCAGGCGTTGGGCATCACCACGTTGTCGGAACTGGCGCGCCACCCGGATTTGAAGATCGGGCTGAGTAACGAATTCATGCAGCGTGCCGACGGCTGGCCGGGCGTGCGCGCCGCCTATGCCCTGCCGCAGGCCGCCACTGGCCTGGATCACGATCTGGCCTACCGCGCGCTGCAGAGCGGTGCCATCGAGGTCACCGATCTGTACAGCACCGATGCGGAGATTCCGTACTACAAACTGCAGGTGCTGCGTGACGACCGCCAGTATTTCCCGGAGTACCAGGCCGTGTTCCTGTACCGCAAGGATCTGGCACAGCGTGCGCCGAAGATGCTGCAGACCTTGCAAGGCCTGCAGGGACGCATCGACGAAGCGGCCATCCAGCAACTCAATGCGCAGGTGAAGCTGGAGCGCAAGAGCGAATCTGCAGTGGCCGCGCAATGGCTGGGCGTTGCGGCCACCGCGCAAGGCGATTCGCGCGGCGGCCGTTTGCTGCGCAACACCCGCGAGCACCTGGCGCTGGTGGGTATCTCGCTGGGTTTTGCCTTGCTGATCGCGCTGCCCCTGGGCGTGCTCGCAGCGCGGCGGCCGCGCCTGGGCCAGGGAGTGTTGTCGCTGACCGGCGTACTGCAGACCTTGCCCTCACTGGCGGTGTTCGTCTTCATGATCCCGTTGTTCGGCATCGGCGCCAAGCCGGCCATTGCCGCGCTGTTTCTGTATAGCCTGCTGCCGATCGTGCGCAACACGCATGCCGGGCTGACCTCGATTCCGCGCGAACTACGTCAGACCGCCGAAGCGATCGGCTTGCCCGCCTGGACGCGACTGTGGCGTGTGGAATTGCCATTGGCCCGTCGCACCATCGTGGCCGGTATCCAGACCGCTGCGGTCATCAACGTGGGGACTGCGACCCTGGGTGCATTGATTGGCGCCGGTGGATATGGCCAGCCGATCCTCACCGGCATCCGTCTGGACGATATCGGATTGATTCTGGAAGGCGCGATTCCCGCCGCCGTCCTCGCACTGCTGGTGCAGGCGGCATTCGAAGGACTGGAGCGTTGGGCAACCCCGCGCGGCCTGCGGCTCAGCCAGCGCGGTTGAGCAACGATTCAACCGCAGACCCCGATGCGCCTGAGCCCGTAGGAGCGGACCAGGCCGCGACACCGCCTTACCCGGATCGCGCCCAGTCGCGGCCAGGTCCGCTCCTACATGCGCTGGCGTGGCGCTTCATTCGCCCGGCAACGCCGCAACCAGGCGTAGGAGCGCATCCTCGGCGACACCCACGTGCGGCGCGATACGTAAACGTCCGTGCCGCCGCGTGCAGATCGCACCCTGTTCGCCGAACGTCTTCGCCACCGCATCCAAGTGTGTCGCTGGCGGCCGTAACGCGGTCAGATGCGGCGCATGACCTGGCGTGCACCAATGGCCGAGACCGCGTGCGGACAAGGCCGCATCCCACTGCGTGGTCAATGCGCCCAGTGCCGTGGCGATACGCGCAGGTTGCCAGGCCGTCACCTGTTGCAAGGCGGCTGTCGCCATCGCAATCCGCAATGGGTCGGCAACGCCGCCGGCATCGAACCGCCGCGCACCCTCGCGATAGTCCGGTGCCTGCGCCACCGGAAACTCCCAGCTGCTGCCGGCATCGCGACCGATCCAGTGTTCTTCGATCGGCACGCCGTGCGTGCGCCAGTGCGGCGCCACCCACAGCCACGCCAGGCCCATCGGTCCCAGCAACCATTTATGGCCGACACTGACCACGAATTCAGGTTTCCAACGCGACAGGTCGGTCGACATGACGCCCAGGCTCTGGCTCAGATCCAGCACCAGCGCCGCGCCGCGCGCCTGTACCGCGGCGCTGATCCGGTCCAGATCGAGCTGCCGCCCGTCCAGCCAGTACGCATGCGGCAGGCTGACGATGCGCAGCGCAGGCGTCTGTTCAACCGCCTCCAGCACCGCATCGGTCAGCACCATGCCGGCAGTGGTCGGTACCGCCACGATGCGTGCGCCCACCTCGGTGCAGCGCCGTTGCCAGATCAGCAGGTTGGACGGGAACTGCCCATCCAGCAGCAGCACTGCATCGCCGCGATGCAGTGGCAGATTGCGTGCGGCCGTGGCCAACCCGTGCGCGGCCGATGGCACCAATGCCACCGCATCGACATCGTTGTCGAACAGGCCGGAGGCCAAGCGGCGCAACCGCTCGATGTCGTGCAGCCATGCATCGAACGGCAACCGCCATGGCGTGGCCATCGCATCGACGGCCCGATGCGCCGCGGCCTGCACCGCAGTCAGCAACGGCCCACGCGAGGCGGCATCCAGATAGAGCACATCGCCGGACAGCGCAAACGCACGTTGCCGATGTTCCCAGAGGACAGGAGTGGGGAGCGAGCTGGGCAGCGAAGACGATGACATGCCAACAGCTTACCGCTGGCTGCCATGCCGCCGACACGGCGCGTTCACAGGCGCTCCTCAAGCATATGGCGATGTCTGCACTCTCACCTCTGCTGGGCCACCACCAGCAACAGCAGCTGACGCTGCTGGATCGCTACGCGCAGACCCGCGCGCTGAGCGATCGCCTCGCCGCACCCCTGAGCGCTGAAGATGCGATGGTGCAGAGCATGCCCGACGCCAGCCCCAGCAAATGGCATCTGGCGCATACCACCTGGTTTTTCGAACGCTTCGTGCTGCAGGCCGACCCTGCGTACTGCGTCTTCGATCCGGCGTGGGACTTTCTGTTCAACAGCTACTACCAGAGCGTCGGCCCGATGCATGCGCGAGCACGTCGCGGGGTGTTGTCGCGTCCATCGCTGCAACAGGTGCGCGACTATCGCGCGGCTGTGGACACTCACATGCACCAGCGCCTGCAAGATGGCGTGCTCGATGCGCAGGCCTGCACCATCGTGCAACTGGGCATCCAGCACGAGCAGCAGCACCAGGAGTTGCTGCTGACCGACATCAAGCACGCGCTGTGGAGCAATCCGCTGCAGCCGGCCTATCGCGATGCGCCGGCACCGCCTGCTGCAGTCGCCAGCACGTTGCGCTGGCAGGCGCGCGACGAACAGATCGTGGAGATCGGCGCAGCGGCATGGCCGCAGGCCGACACCTTCGCCTACGACAACGAGTCGCCGCGTCACCGCGTGCTGATCGGTGCCCACGCCTTGGCCAATCGCGTCGTGACCAATGCCGAGTTTCAGCAGTTCATCGACGCTGGCGGTTACCGCAGCGCCGGTGCCTGGCTCAGCGATGGCTGGGCGATGGTGCAGGCGCAGGGCTGGCAACATCCGTTGTACTGGGACACAGATGGACGCGAATTCACCCTGGATGGCTGGCGCGCGCGCGATGCGCATGCGCCGGTCTGTCACCTGAGCCTGTTCGAGGCCGATGCCTTCGCCCGCTGGGCCGGTGCGCGACTGCCCACCGAAGCCGAGTGGGAACAGGCTGCTGTCGGTGTGTCGGTGCAAGGCAATTTCGTCGATACCGACGCACTGCATCCGCGCGCTGCCCAGGCAATGGACACCGGCATGCAGCAGCTGTTCGGCGA
The DNA here is from genome assembly GCF_024806835.1 of Xanthomonas sp. 3793. Lineage (GTDB taxonomy): Bacteria > Pseudomonadota > Gammaproteobacteria > Xanthomonadales > Xanthomonadaceae > Xanthomonas > Xanthomonas arboricola_F. The sequence continues at coordinate 193,500 of NZ_JANTYU010000007.1, read as the reverse complement.
TGTCTGGGAATGGACCGGCAGCGCCTATCTGCCGTATCCCGGTTTTGCGCCCTGGCCCGGCTCGCTGGGCGAATACAACGGCAAATTCATGAATGCGCAATGGGTACTGCGCGGCGGCAGCTGCGCCACGCCGGCCAGTCATATGCGCGCCAGTTACCGCAACTTTTTCCCCTCCGATGCGCGTTGGCAGTTTGCCGGCGTGCGCCTTGCCAAGGACCTGCCTTGAACGCCGCCGCCCATGCCATGCAACGCGCGCACGCCGCGCTGACGGACCTGCGCCCGCAACCAGACGACATCACCGCCGACGCACTGGCCGGCTTGTCGCAGACCCCGAAGACACTGCCGTCGAAATATTTCTACGACGCGCGCGGCTCGCAGCTGTTCGAAGCCATCACCCGCCAGCCGGAGTACTACCTCACCGGCACCGAACTGGGACTGCTGGAAGCCAGCATGCCGGCGATCGCACAAGCGATCAGTGCCGGAGTGCACGTGGTCGAATACGGTAGCGGCAGCGGCCGCAAGACAGAGCTGCTGTTGCAGGGGCTACGCGATGTGGTGGCGTACACGCCGCTGGAAATTTCGCGCACCGCACTGCTGGAAAGCACCGCGCGGCTGGCCCAGCAATTCCCGCAGATCCAGATGCTGCCGGTCTGCACCGACTTCACCAAGCCGTTGCGCCTTCCCGCTGCGCAGCGACCCTCGCGCCGCCATGTGGTGTTTTTCCCCGGCTCGACGCTGGGTAACTTCACCGACACCGCTGCCATTGCCCTGATGGACGCGATGCGCCAGACCATGGGAAGCGATGGCTGCGCGCTGATCGGTATCGATCTGGACAAGGACGCCGGCCTGGTCGAAGCCGCCTACAACGATGCGGCCGGTGTCACGGCCGAGTTCACCTTGAACCTGTTGGCGCGACTCAACCGCGAGATCGGCAGCGACTTCGATCTGGACGGCTTCCGTCACCATGCGGTGTATGCGCGCGAGCGCGGGCGCATCGAAACCTTCTTGATCAGTCAACGCGACCAGCGCGTGCACGTGGGCGGAAAGGACTTCGCCTTTGCCGATGGCGAAGCCATGCAGGTCGAGTACAGCTACAAGTACACCGACGCGCGCTTTGCCGAACTGGCCGCGGCCGCCGGGCTCAAGGTCACGCACGGTTGGAACGACACCAAGGATTGGTTCGGCCTGCGCCTGCTGCGCCCACTGTGAGCACGCGGGGCAGGCGTGCAACCGCCCAGTGATGCGCAGATCGCCGCGCTGATGCGGCACTTGCTCGCACAACGGCAGCCTGAGCAATCACTCTGCCCCTCGGAGGTGGCGCGCGCGTTGAGCGACGACGCTGCCGTGTGGCGCAATCTGATGCCGCAGGTGCGCGAGGTGGCCGCGGCAGCCGCACGCGCCGGCGTCGTCCGTGTCACCCAGCAAGGCAGGACAGTGCAGCTGCCGGATGTTCGCGGACCGATTCGCCTGATGCGCGGGCCACAGTTCGACTGAGGACTGGCGTGCGCGACCAGCGGCCGACAGGTCGATCTCACGCTGGGCTGTGGCGGAGCGCTCGATGCCGGTCCTTGTCGCAGAGCAGCTGATTTGCGGCTTTGCTGCAGGGTTCCTGCCCGCCCACCACTTCAGGCCGCCTGCACCACATGCAACGCCTTCGGATTGCGCCACTGCGCGAGCAGCGCGGCCTCGCGCGCCTTGGCCTCATGCAGATGCGCCTCCTTGACGTGGCCATAGCCGCGGATGTGTTCGGGAATGCTGGCGATCTGCGCAGCGAGCCCCACATTGTCGGAATCCAGGCGCTCCAGCAGCCCGTCCACGGTGGTCAGGTAATCGACAATCAGCTGCCGCTCGCTACGCCGCTCGGCGGTGTAACCGAACACATCGAGCTTGCCGCCGCGCAGGAATTTCAGCCGTGCCAGCAGCTTGAAGGCGCTGAACATCCATGTCCCGTATTCGCGCTTGATCAGATTGCCGTGCGCATCCTTCTTGGCCAGCAGCGGCGGTGCGAGGTGGAAGCGCACGGTGTAGTCGCCCTCGAACTGCTGCTGCAGCCGGCGCTGGAAATCGCCACGCGTGTATAGCCGCGCCACTTCGTATTCGTCCTTGTAGGCCATCAGCTTGAAGGCGTAGCGCGCTACCGCTTCGGTCAATGCACTGCTGCCGGGTGCGCGCTGGGCCTCCTGCGCACGCACCCGTTCCACCAGCGCGCAATAGCGCTGCGCGTAGGCAGCGTCCTGATAGTCGGTCAGAAATGCGATGCGGCGCGTAATCGCTTCGTCCAGCGACTGCGCCAGCTGCTCATCGTCGAGCGGATGCTCCGGTGCATCTACCTCGCCATGCAGCGTGCTGCCATCGGTCTGCGCCAATGCACGCGGTGCGTTCTGTCCGCTGAGGTCGTGGTCTTCCCAGCTGCCGGGCCCGCGCGCGGCTGGGGTGTCGCCGTGCAGGTGTGCAGGCGCGTGCACGGTACCCAGGCCGGCCGCGCGTTGCACCGCCGGTAGATCCACTGCCGCCAGGCGGCCCCAGGCGAAGGCCTGCTGGTTCATCGCCACCGCCGCGCCATTGAGCTCGATCGCACGCATCAATGCCGCATGCGACAACGGCACCAGCCCGTGCTGCCAGGCATAGCCCAGCACGAACAGATTGCTGGCGATCGCATCGCCCAGCAGTGCGGTGGCCAGCTGCGTGGCGTCCAGCAACAATGGGTCCTTGCCGCCGAGCGCGGTGCGCACGCCTGCAATGATCTCGGCGGCGGGGAACTGCAGATCCGGCTGCGTGGTGAAGCTGCCCGGCATCGCTTCGTAGGTATTGAGCACCACCTGGGTGCGGCCATCGCGCACCTTGGACAGCGCCCAGTAATCGTTGACCACCACCATGTCGCAGCCCACCACCAGGTCGGCTTCACCGGCGGCAATGCGTACTGCGTGGATGTCGCCGGGCGTGCGTGCGATGCGGATATGCGTGGTCACCGCGCCGCCTTTCTGCGCCAGGCCGGTCTGGTCCAGCACCGTGGCGCCCTTGCCTTCCAGATGCCCGGCCATGCCCAGCAGCGCACCGATGGTCACCACGCCGGTGCCGCCGACGCCGGTGATCAGGATGTTCCAGGGCTGCTCCAGCGTGGTGCGTTGTGGCGGTTCGGGCAGGGTATCCAGCAACGCACTGGCATCGCGCTTCTTGCCCTTGCGCGGCGCTCCGCCATGCACGGTGACAAAGCTCGGGCAGAATCCCGACACGCACGAATAATCCTTGTTGCAATTGGACTGATCGATCTGCCGCTTGCGCCCGAATTCGGTTTCCTTCGGCAGCACCGACACGCAAAAACTTTTTTCGCCGCAATCGCCGCAGCCTTCGCAGACCAGCGAATTGATCATGACGCGCTTGGGCGGGTCGACCAGCTTGCCGCGCTTGCGACGCCGGCGTTTTTCGGTGGCGCAGGTCTGATCGTAGATCAGGATCGATACGCCCTTGACCGTGCGCAGCTGCTGCTGCACCGCCTCCAGTTCAACACGATCATGAAATGCGACATCGGCGGGAAACAGATCGCGGCGCCGCGTCCATTTGCCGATGTCGTCGCTGACCACCGCAATCTCGTGGATGCCTTCGGCGCGCAGCTGATGGGCGATGTCGGGCACGCTGAGCGTGCCGTCCACCGGCTGGCCGCCGGTCATGGCCACCGCATCGTTGTAGAGGATCTTGTAGGTGATGTTGACGCCGGTGGCGACCGATTGACGAATCGCCAACGAGCCGCTGTGGAAATACGTGCCATCGCCCAGGTTCTGGAACACGTGCGGGGTGTCGGTGAACGGCGCCTGCCCCGACCAGGTCACGCCTTCGCCGCCCATGTGGGTGAAGGTGTCGGTGGAGCGGTTCATCCAGGTCACCATGTAATGGCACCCGATGCCGCCCAGCGCGCGCGAGCCGTCCGGCACCACCGTGGAGGTGTTGTGCGGGCAACCGGAGCAGTAATGCGGCACGCGCGGAAACTGCGCACGCGGCAAGGCCATTTCCGCTTCCTTGCTGTCCATCCAGCGCAGCCGCTGCTCGATCGAATCGGTCGTGAAAAAGCGCTGGATGCGCTTGCCGATCACCGCGGCGATCGTGGCCGGCGTCAGCTCGCCGGTGGAGGGCAGGATCCATTGCCCATGCTCGTCGTACTTGCCGACGATGCTCGGCCGCGCACCGGCGCTGGCCGGCCAGTTGTAGAACAGCTCCTTCATCTGGCGCTCGATGAAAGCCTTCTTTTCTTCCACCACCACGATGTCGTCGAGCCCTTGCGCAAACGCGCTGATGCCCACCGGCTCCAGCGGCCAGGTCATGCCGACCTTGTACACGCGGATGCCGATCTGCGCGCAGGCCTGCGCATCCAGGCCCAGGTACTCCAGCGCCTGCAATACATCCAGATAGCTCTTGCCGGTGGTGACGATGCCCAGCCGCGCACGCGGCGAATCCAGCACGATCCGGTCGATGTGATTGGCCCGCGCAAATGCCTGCGCCGCCCCCACTGCGTAGCGGTGCAGACGCATTTCCTGATCCACCGGCGGGTCCGGCCACCGGATGCTCAAGCCGCCCGGCGGCAGCGCGAAATCCTCCGGCAGCACGATGCTGCGCGCGAGCGGGTCCACCTGCACCGAGGCCGACGATTCCACCGTCTCGGCGATGGTCTTGAAGCCGATCCAGCGCCCGGTGTAGCGGCTCATCGCCCAGCCCAGCAGGCCCATGTCCAGGATGTCCTGCACCCCGGCCGGGTTGAGGATGGGCATCATCGCGCTGACGAATTCCTCTTCCGAACCATGCGGCAGCGTGGAGCTGCGGCAGGCGTGGTCGTCGGCGGCCAGCGCCAGCACGCCGCCGTAGGGCGAAGTGCCGGCGGCGTTGCCGTGCTTGAACACATCGCCGCTGCGATCCACGCCCGGGCCCTTGCCGTACCACATGCCGTACACGCCCTGGACCTTGGCGCCGGGGAACAGGTTGGTCTGCTGGGTCCCCCACACCATGGTGGCAGCCAGATCCTCGTTGAGTCCGGGGGTGAAGGTCACCCGGGCCGCATCCAGGTGCTTGCGTGCGCGCCACAGCTCCAGATCGAAACCACCCAGCGGGCTGCCGCGGTAGCCGCTGATGAAGCCGGCGGTGTCCAGGCCGGCAGCGTCGTCGCGCAGGCGTTGCAGCAACGGCAGCCGCACCAGGGCCTGTACGCCGGACAGATAGATGCGCCCGTCGGTGCGCGTGTATTTGTGGTCCAGGGTGTAGTCCGCATCCACCCGGCCGAGCTCCGGCGTGTTGGCAGAGTCGGGAGAAGAGAGTGCAGCGGTACTGGTCATGGCGTGCCCGGAAAGGGTGGCTGGGACCCGGTGCGTATCATTTGAAACCAATGACGCGCCCGACGGATTCCAAAACGGCGGCGCAAAGTGTAACAGTCAGCCTTCACGCGCCCGTTCGCATGCGGATGCGCAGCCGTCGCGCTGCGGGTAGGATGGGGACGGGAAGGGGTCGTTTGCTGTCAGGGGAAAACACAGTGAAAAGGAAATACGCATGGGCCGCCTTGGCCCTGCTTGGAGGCGCGTGGTCGCTGGCGCAGGCACAGAGCCTGCCCAAGCCCAAGGAGTTCTATTTCGACGAAGACCGCAGCACCACCAAGACGGTGGTTGCGGTGCCGGGGCAGGGCGATGCCGTGGTCGACCGCCTGGCCGCGATGGTGCAGCGTGACGCACGCGCCGCCGAGCCCCGCGCCCAGCTGGCGTCGCTGGCCTATGCCGGCGGACGGACGCAACTGGGCGATGAGCTGTACCAGGGCGCGTTGGCCCTGGTGTCCAATGGCAGCCAGCAGTACCGGGCCATCACCTGGAACTATGGCTGGGACCTGCTACGTGCCGATCACGCAGACAAGGCGCTGCAGCAGTGGGCCAACCTGGCCAACGGCCGTCCGGCCACGCCGGCATGGCTGCCAACCACCGCCGCACTGGCGTTGTGGCGGGCCGGGCGCAAGCAGGAGGCGGTGGAGTGGTATGCGGCGGCCGTGCGCACCTGGCCCGACCGCTGGGGCAGCACCGCCAACTACGCCAGCCTGCTGCCGGACTGGCGCGAGGCAGAGCGCGCCACCCTGGCCGAGGTCTTCGCGGCCTGGCAGGCCAACCCGCCCGCGTTCCCGTAAGCGCTTGGCCCCGCTGCGGGAATGTCGCGCAGCGGGGCGTGCACCGGGCGGATGTTGCGCCGGCATCGTGTCATTGTGGCTCACCATCGATCTGGTGCGCCGCCCTGCCGCTTTCCAGGAACGGGACTCATACGTCGACTCCGCTATCTGAGTGGAAGGCCGCTCAGGTGCGTGCGCCTGAGCGTCGCCACGGTTGAAGCTCGACTTCCTGACGTTGCGAAGCTGATGCGTGGGATGACAGCGTGGTCTGCACGTTTGCTGCAGGGTCCTTGCCCGCCCACGCTCGCGGGACACGCTGCAAGTACGTCCATGTAAGCTCCGTGACGGCATCCATGCCGCCACAGGGTCCCGCGACGGTGGGCGGGCAAGGACCAGTCAAGTTGGTCGGTGCGCAGAGGTTTCAACCCGTAACGGCAAGCCGCGCGACGCGGTGTCTTCGTTCTTCGACAGAACCACCAGCCAACTGTCTGGTGCGGCGACGGCGCGCGCCACGTCAGCGTTCTGCCGACGCCCGCGCAGGGTCATGCGATCCTGTGCCTCTATTTCCAATGGACCTGACCCTGCATGGCGGTGGATGCATTTGCGTTGATCCTGGCGATGCTGGGGCTTGGCCTGGTGTTCGCGCGGCTCAAGGTGCTGCCCGACAACAGCGCCGATGTGCTCAACCGCATCGTGTTGTACATCTGCCTGCCGGCCTCGGTGCTGACCTACGTGCCGCGCCTGCATCTGGACGCCTCGCTGGGCGGGGTGATCGCCACGCCGTGGCTGCTGACCGCCATCATCGTGCCACTGCTGTGGGGCTGCAGTCGCCTGCTGCGCTTTGGCCGTGCCGAGTACGCCGCGCTGCTGATGTGCGTGGTGTTCACCAACTCCAGCTTCATCGGCTTTCCGATGGTGCGGGCGCTGTTAGGCGACCACGCCCTGCCGTACGCGGTGGTCTACGATCAGTTCGGCACCTTCGTACTGCTGTCCACTTTCGGGCTGTACGTGCTGGCCCGCTACAGCGGCGATACGCCCCCCACCGCAGCCATGATCCTGGCCCGGGTGCTCAGGTTCCCGCCGCTGTGGGCGCTGCTGTTCGCGCTGACGCTGATGCCGGAGCAGCCGCCGGCCTGGATCGGCTCGGGCCTGAAGAGCCTGGCCGATGCGATGTTGCCGCTGGTCATGCTGGCAGTGGGGTTTTCGCTGCAGTTGCGCCTGCCGGCCGACGAGCTCAAGCCGCTGGCGGTGGGCCTGGTCTTCAAGCTGGCGGTGATGCCGATCCTGGCGTTGCCGCTGTCCTGGGCGCTCGGCCTGCGCGGGCTGATGCTGCAGACCAACGTCCTCGAATCGGCCATGCCCACCATGATCACCGCCGCCGCGCTGGCGATCTCCCATCGGCTGGCCCCCCGGCTGGCGGCGGCCATGGTCGGCTACAGCATCCTGCTGTCGCTGCTGACCTTGCCCGCCTGGTCCTGGCTGCTGGCGCGCCTTTTGGCTTGATCGGCCCGCAGCCGCATGGAATGCTGGCCTGCGGCATGGTGCCGCGCCCACACGCAGGACGACCACATGCAGGGATATCGTCGAATCGGAGTCGCGTTACTGTGCCTTGGCGCCAGCCTGTCCGCCTCTGCGGCAACAGCGCCTGGCACGCCCGACCCCGCCGATGCACCCGAGGTGCAGCAGTGGGTGCAGCAGGTTGGCCAGGCCATGCAGGCGCGGCTGCAGACACTGGCCGTCAGCGGACAGCCGGGTCAGCGTTATGTTGCAGGCCTGCTATGGCTCGGCAATGACACGCCGGCTGATACGCAGTCCGCCGCCACCGGCTATGCGCCGGCCCAGCGGGCACTGCTGCAGGGGGCGCTGGATGCACGGCCACGCGATCTGCTGGTCGCGCGCGCAGAGGCCAACGGCTGTCCTGCAGAGCTGCGCTGCGACCCCGTCGGCGCACTGGCTTTTTTGGAACAGGCCGATGCCGGCAACGCCGATCCGCCGTTGCGTGCCTTCACCGCCGCGCAGCGACGCGGCGATCGCATTGCCGCCGAATCTGCCTGGCAGGCCGCCGCACGCGCGGACCATTTCGACAGCGGCGCGGTTGCGCTGGGGCAGGCCTTGCACGCGGCCTATGCCGGGGTGCAATGGCCGCAACTGCAATCGGTGCAGCTACGCGCGCAACTACAGTCACAAGGCCTGCCGTCTACCGGCGCAGAGATGGCGATGAGCTACGCGGTCGGCACCTGGGCGGCCCAGGTGATTCCGTCGCTGGTCGAGATCACGCGACGATGCACCCCGCCCATCGCCGCACCTGCATTGCGCGATGAGTGCATGGCCATCCTCGGCGCCCTGGGCAATGACGACGCAATGCTGGTAACGGCGTTGATCGGCTCCGAGCGCATGGCGGCGCTGAGCACCGGCGGCGACGCGGCGTACTGGCACGCGCGGGTGCGCGAGTTGCGCTGGTTGCAGCAACATCAACACAGCCGCCCGCCCGGTGTTGCCACCGCCGCCGCTGAGCTTGAGGCCACCTTGACGCAAGGTGAAATCCCCTCGCTGCGCGCGTACTTGCGGCGCAACGGCATTGCCGCCTTGCCACCGGCACACTGGCATCCGGTCGCGGCACTGCGTCGATAGATGGCCTTGCAGCATGCGGGCGCGGCTGAACCCTGCGCCGATGCTGCACTGCGACGACGAACGCGCGTATCGCGTTTAACGCGTTTCGACTACTTCCTCACCTTGCCGCGGTGTACGCTGCCGGCTTGCTCCCGGAAGCGAGGCGTGCATGAAGACAGTCCTGGTGGCCGCCTCCAAAGGCGGCGTCGGCAAGACCACGATCGCCACCAATCTGGCCGCACACGCGGCGTTGCAAGGCCAGCGCACCGTGCTGGCAGATGCCGATCCGCAAGGCTCGTCCACACGCTGGGCGCAACGACGCGCCAGCCTCGAAAGTGCGGTGCTGCCGATCGACGCCACCAAGCGCCGCAACTGGCAGGCTGCGGTTCCCGATGGCACCGACCAGTTGATCATCGATGCTCCGGCCGGTGCGATGGCCGACGACCTGAGCGGCTTTCTGGACCATGTCGACGCCATCGTGGTGCCGGTGCTGTCGTCGGCACTGGATATCGAAGCGGTGGTGGGATTCCTCAACACGCTGGCCAAGGTGCCGCGCGTGCACCAGCGCAAGCTCCCGGTGGGCCTGGTGCTCAACCGCGCCCGTCCCTGGACGCAGACCTCGCAGCAGGCCGCCGACATGATCGGCACCTGGCCCTATCCGCTGGTGACCCAGTTGCGCGACACCCAGGCCTACGTGGTCATGGCCGGGCTGGGGCGCAGCTTGTTCGATTACCGCTCGGCGCAGGTGCGCGACCATCAACAGGACTGGGAGCCGCTGTTGAAGTGGCTCAAGAAGTCCTAGAACCGGAAAGTTCCTATGCGCGAATTGATCTTGTTGCGACACGCCCATGCCGAGCCGGCCGATACCGGTCAGGCCGACTTCGACCGCCCGCTGTCCCCGCACGGCATCGCCGAGGCCGAATCGGCCGGGCGCTGGCTGCGCGAACAGCGGCTGGTGCCCGACCGGGTGCTGTGCTCGCCGGCACGGCGTGCCCGCGAGACCCTGGAAGCGGTGCTCGAGCTCACCGGCTATATCGAACAACGTCTGGACGAGCGCATTTACGAAGCAACACCGGGAACCCTGGCCAGCCTGGTCGACGAACACCGCGAGGCCGAGCGCCTGCTGCTGGTCGGCCACAACCCGGGCCTGGAGCGGTTGGCCGCGTTGATGCATAGCGGGCAGACCGGCGATTACCGCGGCATGCCGACCGCCTCGATCGCCTTGCTGGCCCTGCCGCTGGACGCCACCATCGAGCCAGGGATCGCCCGCCTGACCGCCTTCTGGTGGCCTTGATCCGTGTCATCGTCGCTGCGCTGGTTCGCCTGGCTCGCGCTCTGGGTCGCGCTCCCCTGCCTTGCGCAGCAGAAAGTGCACCTCATCGATCCGGTGCAATCGCGCTTCGGGTTCGAGATCAAGACCCGCTTCGGCATGAAGATCGAGGGGTTCTTCCCACGTTTCCGCGGTGAAGTGGTGGAGTTGCCCGACAAACGCCAGCAAGTCAGGTTCCGCCTGGATGCCACCCAGGTGGAGATTCCGGGCAAGGACCGCTATACCGGCTGGATGCGTGGCGAGGATTTCTTCGATGTGGCGCGCTACCCGGTGGTGGAATTCGAGTCGCTGCCCTACACCGAGGAAGCGATCAAGGACGGCGGCAACATCACCGGCAACCTGACCATCCGTGGAATCACCCACGTCGAGACTTTGCACGTTGCACCGGCTGAATGCGCGCGGCCGGGCTATGATTGCGATGTGATCAGTCGAGGTACGGTCCTGCGTGGACGTTACGGAATGAATGCGTGGCAGATGGCCCTGGGCGACAGGGTGACATTCATTCTGCGTGGGCGGTTGCAGGAGGCGCGGCGCCCGTGAGGCTCCTGTTGAGGCTGCTTGTGCTGGCAACCCTGTTGCTCGGCACCGGATGCGCCGGCCTGTCGCAAGTCGAACGCAACCGTGCTGCCGGCGTCGCCGCTGCGGCGCGTAGCACCGTGGTGAGCTGCACCCAGGCCAATCACTGCGCCCAGCCCTCGCCGCTGCGCACGCTGGGCGGCGATGCCATCACCGCTTCCACCGCGGCCGCGCCACGCCATTACGCCACCATCGTCGACCACGGCGAACAATCCCTGGTGGCGCGGCTCAACCTGATCCGCAGCGCCACCCGCAGCATCGATCTGCAGACCTACATCTTCGACAAGGACGACAGCGCGCGCATGGTGCTGGACGCGCTGACCGATGCGGCGCAGCGCGGGGTCAAGGTACGGATCCTGATCGATCAGCTGTCGGCAATCGCCGACCTGCAGATTCTCGGCGCGCTGGCCAGCACCCACGAAAACCTGCAGCTGCGCATCTACAACCCCACCTTCGGCAAGGTCAAACTCAATTACTTCGATTACGCCGGCAGCGTGCTGTGCTGTTTCCGGCGCTTCAACCAGCGCATGCACAACAAGCTGCTGGTGGTGGACGACGTGCTGGGGGTGGTCGGCGGGCGCAATTACCAGGACGACTATTACGACTGGGACAGCGAGTACAACTTCCGCGACCGCGACGTGATCCTGGCCGGCCCGGAAGTGCGCGCGATGGCGGCCAACTTCGATGCGTTCTGGCGCGCACGGCGCAGCGTGCCGGCCGAGCGCCTGAACGATGTGGGCAGGCTGCTGCTGGAGCAGGGCGCCCCGCAGATGCCGCCGGCACAGTTCCGGCGCCCGGATCGGGTGGGGCGGGTGGACCAGGAAGCGCGCGATCCGCAGTTCGTGCGCGATGCCTTCGTCGCGCCGGCGATGTCGGTGCAGCGCGTGCTCTACGTAGCTGACCTGCCGCAAAAGCATCGCAAGGAACATGCGTCCAAGGCGGTGTCGACGGCGCCGGAACTGGACGGCCTGATCGCCGGCGCGCAGCAGGAAGTGCTGCTGCAAACGCCGTATCTGGTGTTGTCCGACGAGGCTCAGGCGATCTTCCGCGCGCTGCGCAGTCGCCCGCAGCCGCCGCGCATCGTGGTGTCGACCAATAGCCTGGCAGCCACCGACAACCCCATCGTGTATGCGCTGTCGTACAAGTTCAAACGCCGCAACATGCGCGAGCTGGGCTTCAACCTGTACGAATTCAAGCCATTTCCGCTGGATGCGCCGGTGGATTACGCCAACCTGGTGCCGGACCCGCTCAATCCAGCTTCCGAAGTCAATGAAGACAGCCGCACCAATCGGCTGATCGGCGGCAGTGCGGCCGGCAACGCGATGCGTGGCAGTGGCGCTGGTGGCGATGCCGGCGGGCAAACGGCGCCGGCCAGCGCGCTGCGCGGCAGCGGCGCCGGCCGCGCGCCCGGCGGCAGCGAGGTCGACCGCCGCGTGCTCCGTACCGAAACCCGGCCGTCGTTTCTGGGCACGCGCGCGGTCAACAAGCCGCTGCCGGTCACCCGCGCCGGCGCGCGCATGGGGCTGCACGCCAAATCGCTGGTGGTGGATCGCCGCATCGGCGTGATCGGCACGCACAACTTCGATCCGCGCAGCGAGAACTACAACACCGAAGCGGCGGTGGTGATCGACGATGCGCGCTTTGCGCAGGCGCTGGCCGCCAGCATCGAGCGCGACATGCGCCCGGAAAATGCCTGGACAGTGGCTCCGCGCGAAAAGCCGCCGGTGCTCAGCGGATTGAACTATAGCGTGGGCAAAGTCTCCGAAGCGTTGCCGGTGCTGGACTTCTGGCCGTGGCGCTACGCCACCAATTACGAGTTCCAGCCGGGCCCGGGTTGCCCGTTCCCGCTCAAGCGCCAGGACCCGCAGTTCCGGCAGTGCTATGTGGCGGTAGGCGATTTCCCCGAGGTCAACGTCGGGCCGAAATGGCTGCTGGTGCGCATGCTGACCGCGTTCGGCGCCGGCCTGGTGCCGATTCTCTGATCGACCGCTAAGAGCAGCCGACAAGGTGGCCGTGCTCACCGCCCAGCGGGCGCGGCCTTGCCCGGTACGGCATGTGGCCCTCGCACCCGCCGGTTCCGGGCGTGCCGTCCGCACCCGCCCACGACTGTTCGTTACGTTGTGTTGGCCGCTCCAAGGCTGCATCTTTCGACAGAAACGAGCGGCGCACTGGTTGCCGGCATGGCGTCGGACCGCCCTGTCAGCCGGGCGGCGCGACCACTCCCGCCAATCCGGGGCAAGCAGCGACCCCGACTTGCAGTAGCCTTGAATCCACCAGGCAGCGGCAGGCGTTGCACCAGCCACGCTCCCGCCGATGCGATTCCCGATTCCTGATTCCCCATTCCCCATTCCCCATTCCCCATTCCCCATTCCCCATTCCCCATTCCCCATTCCCCATTCCCCATTCCCCATTCCCCATTCCCCATTCCCCAGCCATGACCTTCCGCGCTCCCGTCGATCTAGCCGCCCTCAATGCCTCCAGCCGAAACACCCTGATCGAGCAGCTGGGCATCGTGTTCACCGAAGCCGGCGACGACTGGCTGCGCGCCACCATGCCGGTGGATGCGCGCACCAAACAGCCGTATGGCCTGCTGCATGGCGGCGCCTCGGTGGTGCTGGCCGAAACCCTGGGCAGCAGCGCCGGCAACCTGTGCGTGGATATGACCACCCAGATGTGCGTGGGGCTGGAGATCAATGCCAACCACCTGCGCGCGGCCACCGAGGGCCTGGTCACCGGCACCGCGCGCGCGGTGCATGTAGGGCGCAGCACCCAGGTCTGGGACATCGTCATCGAAAATCCGGCCGGCAAGCGCGTCTGCGTCTCGCGCCTGACCCTGGCCGTGGTGGCGCGCACCCATGGCTGAGTACGCCTGGCAGTTGCATCAGTGGAACAGCACCACCCGCTGCCGGCACTGCGCCGCGGCCGAGCTGCTGTCACAATAGTCGTGTCTCCTTCTCCCGTTACCGGTCCCGTTCGTCGAATGAGCGAGTCATCCCTGGACGCCACGCGCGACGCTGGCGGCCCGCTGCGTTGGTTCCGGTACCTGTATCGGGTGCCGCTGCTGCTGTTGCATCTGTGCCTGTGCCTGCCGATCACCATGCTGTGCGTGGTGACGCCGCCGCTGGCGCGCATCCGTACCGGCCCCGCGGACACCCTGGACGAGCTGATGATCCGCTGGTGGCAGGGCAACCTGATGCGCATCTTCGGCTTTCGGCTGCGCCGCTTCGGTACGCCGCTATCGGGCGCCACCTTGTTCGTGGCCAATCACGTCAGCTGGGTCGATATCTCCATGCTGCACAGCCAGCGGGTGATGGGCTTTGTCGCCAAGCGGGAAATCGCCGGCTGGCCGCTGGTAGGCTGGCTGGCGGCCAAGGGCCAGACCATCTTCCATCAGCGCGGCAATACCGAATCGCTGGGTGGGGTGCTGCTGGAAATGCTGCAGCGCCTGCGCAGCGGCAAGCCGGTGGGCGTGTTCCCGGAAGGGCGCACCCGCGGCGGCACCGAGGTCGGCCCGTTCCATGCGCGCATCTTCCAGGCAGCGGTGGAAGCCGGCGTGCCGGTGCAACCGGTGGCGCTGCGCTACGGCGCGCGCGGCAATGCGCAGGCGGTGGTGGCCTTTGGCGAGCGCGAAAGTTTCTTCGCCAACATCGTGCGCCTGCTCGGCGAGCCGTCGCGTCTGGCCGAAGTGCATTTCCTGGAGCCGATCGGTGCGTTCGATGTCGAAGGACGTCGCCGCCTGGCCGACACCTCGCGTCAACGCATCATCGCCGCGATGCAGTCCTGAGCCGGCGATGCACGCGCTCATCCATCCAGGGGCCGGCGTCCTGCTGCCCGGCCCGATGAGCGCATGAACGCCTCCGACTTTCAGCCGCCGCGCTGGCTGCGCAATCCGCACGTGCAATCGGTGCTGGGCAGCAGCGCCTTGCGCCGGCTGCGCAGCCGTCAGTTGCTGAGCGCCAGCGGCGCGGTCACCACTGAACATATTCTCGACGGCGGCGACGGTGTGCGCCTGCAGGGCTGGATGAGCGTGCCGCCGGGCGATGCGCCGGTGCGCGGTACCGTGCTGCTGCTGCACGGCTGGGAAGGCAGCGCCGATTCCAACTACATGCGGCTGACCGCCGCGCGCCTGCTTGGCCTGGGCTACCAGGTGTTCCGGCTGAATTTCCGCGATCACGGCGACACCCACCATCTCAATGTGGACCTGTTCCACTCCGATCGCATCGATGAGGTGGTCAACGCGGCCGGCGATCTGTGGCGGCGCTTTCCCGCGCCGCAGCTGCTGGCGGCCGGCTATTCGCTGGGCGGCAACTTCGCGCTGCGGCTGGCCTTGCGGGCACCGGCCGCCGGCCTGCCGCTGACGCGGGTGGCGGCGGTGTGTCCGTTGCTGGACCCGGCTGCGACCATGACCCAGCTGGAAAAGGGCCCGCAGTTCTACGATTGGTATTTCCGCCGCAAATGGCGCGAATCGCTGCTGCGCAAGCGCAAGCTGTTCCCGGACCAGCACGGCTACGACGACGCCACCCTGGCGCTGGACATGCGCGAGCTGATGGCCTGGCTGGCGGTGCAGCACACCGGCCACGGCTCGCTGGAAGCGTATTTCGACAGCTATTCGATCGCCGGCGAACGTCTGGCCGGCCTGCAGGTGCCCTCGCACATCCTGATGGCCGAAGACGACCCGGTGATTCCGTTCGAGGACTTCGCCGGCTGGAAACTGCCGGCGCACGCGCACCTGGAAATCGCGCGCTGGGGCGGCCACTGCGGCTTTCTGGAAAACGCCCGCGGCGACGGATTCGCCGAGCGCTGGGTGGCCGAACGGCTCACCGCAGCGCTCTAACGGCCGCGCTAATCGTGCTGAAAGGACATCCGCCTCTGGGTGCCCTGGCCGCGGTTTCATCGGCGCTCGCCGGTGGCCTGATGGTCTACGACAGCGCTCTCAGGCTCTACGCCTACCCGCAAACCGGCGAGATCCTGTTCTTTGCACAGACAGGACCGGCCGCCATCGGCGCCCAGGCTGCGTTCTGGTGTGCGGGGCATCTTGTCCCTGGGATGCTCTGTGGCCTGCGGCGCAAGCGTGCCTGGCCGGATGTGGGCGCGCGTGCCAACGTCCGACCCGTGCGGTCACTCGAGCTGACAGCCGCAGTGGCGATGGAAGCGGCCCTTGCAGACACTCTCGGGCAGTCACGGCAAGCGGGCGGCAATAGACCGCAGTGTCGGGCGTACACCAAGCCGCCGCAGCGCGCATCGTTACAATAGCGGTTTGTCCGGGACACGCCGCCGCCATGCAAGACGCCATTCTTCAAGCCCTGCGCCGCAATGCGGCCGACGATGCGGTGGCGCTGGCCCGCGAGTGGGCGACCACCGCGCCGGACAACGCTGCCGCGCACCGCTGGCTCGGGCTGTCCTTGCAGCAGCAAGGTCAGCCGGCGCTGGCGCTGACCAGCATCGAAACCGCGCTGACGCTGACCCCGGAAGATGCCGACCTGCATCTGCTGCGTGCCGGGCTGCTGCTGGCCACGCGCGATCTGAGCGCGGCCGATGCCGCGTTGTCGCGCAGTACCGCGCTGGATCCCAACCAGTTCAACGCCTACGTGATGCAGGCGCATCTGGCCGTGGCACGCGGCGATCTGGACGATGCCGAGCGGCTGAGCCGCACCGCTGCACGGCTGTCTCCTGACCACCCGCAGCTGCTGGCGGTCGATGGTGTGGTGGAGATGCGTCGCGGCCAGAGCGACCGCGCGCTGTCGCTGCTGACCCGGGCCGCCGAGCAGCTGCCGGACGACCCGCGGGTGATGTTCGCGCTGGGCTTTGCCTACCTGCAGAAGGAACATTTTGCGTTCGCCGAGCGCGCCTTCGAGCGCGTGGTCGAGCTCAATCCGCCGGGTACTGCCTTGCGCGCCTTCATCGCCCAGCTGGCCCAGCGGCAAGGCCGCCTGGACGACGCGCTGAGCGCGATGCAGGGCGTGCTGGCGCAGCCCGACGGCGATGGTCCGGCGATGCGCCGGCTGGCCGGCGAAATGGAATTGCAGGCCGGTCGCCCGGACCAGGCAGCCGCGCATCTGCGCCTGGCGCTGGCGCATTGGCCGGCCGACCGCCGCACCTTGCATGCCTTGCTCACCGCCTGGGAGCGTCTGGGCGCGGTGGACGATGCGCGCGACACCCTGGATGCGGCGCTGGCCACCTCCAGCAATGCGCACGATCTGTGGCTGGCGCGGTTGGCAGTGGAGCCGGTCGGCGGGCCGCAGGCGCAGGCGGTGATCGAGCGCTGGCTGCTGGGCATGCCCGAGCACCTGCCCGCGCTGGAAGCGCTGATGCGCGTGCACGACATGCAGGGCCATGCCGACGAAGCGGAAATGGTGGCGCGGCAGATCGTGGCGGTGGAGCCGGGCCGCATCAGCGGTGAGCAGCGCATCGTCGAAGCGCTGCTGGAGCGCGATCCGCCGGCAGCGATCGCCTGTGTCCAATCCTTGATCGAGTCCTTGCCCGAACCGCAGCAGACCGTCCTGCGGCCTTGGCTGGGCAATGTGCAGGACCGCGCCGGCCAGCCCGACGCCGCCCTGGCGACCTGGATGCAGTTCCATCGCGAACAGGCCCAGCACCGCCTGCCGTTGCCGCCGCAGGCCGCCAAACAACCGATGCAGTGGCCGGCGCTGGGCAGCATTCCCGACACCGTCACCGCGCGTCCGCTGTTCGTATGGGGCACGCCTGGCTCGCATGTCGAACGCCTGATCGCGGTGATGGACGCGGCCACCCCGCTGGTGCGCGGCGACCGTTACGGCGCCACGCCGCCGTCCGATGCGTTGCAGAGCTATCGCAGCGTCG
The DNA here is from genome assembly GCF_024806835.1 of Xanthomonas sp. 3793. Taxonomy (GTDB): domain Bacteria; phylum Pseudomonadota; class Gammaproteobacteria; order Xanthomonadales; family Xanthomonadaceae; genus Xanthomonas; species Xanthomonas arboricola_F. The sequence goes on along the minus strand of NZ_JANTYU010000007.1, from coordinate 176,038 downwards.
AGCAGCTGGCATCCGGCGAACTGGCGCCGATGGCCCTGGTGGAAGGCTGGAAGGCACAGCTGCCGCGCCGCGGCATCGACGATGGCAACGTCATCGACTGGCTGCTGTGGTGGGACAACACCCTGCTCGCCGCGCTCCGCCCGCATCTGCCCGAGGGGCGGCTGGCGATCGCGCTGCGCGATCCGCGCGACATGCTGCTGGACTGGCTCTCGGCCGGCGCGTCCGCCCCGCTGGCGGTGCAGTCGCCGCAGCAGGCCACCGACTGGCTGCTGGCCGCGCTGGAACAGCTGGCCGTGCTGCACGAACGCGATCTGTATCCGCACCGGATCATCCGCCTGGATGGCATCGAAAGCGATCCGCAGGGCATCTCCACCGCGCTGGAGCAGGCGTTCGGGCTGAGCTTCCCGCTGGTCGAGCCACGCGGCCCGGCCCGCCTGGCCGCCGGCCGCTGGCGCAACTATCGCGGCGTGCTCGGCGCCCAGTTCGACCTGCTGACGCTGATCGCCGTGCGCTTCGGGTATCCGCAGGACTGACGCGCGGCCTGCCGCATACATCCCACAAGCGCGACGCCGTCGTAGGAGCGGACCCGGCCGCGACAAGGCGTTGCCGATACCAGTGAAGCCCGTCGCGGCCAGGTCCGCTCCTACAGAGATCCAGAGCCCAGATGACGCGGCACGCGTGGACACCGATGGTGTTCAGCGATGCCTGCGATCCATGCCCGGAGATTCTCGGTGCGCAGGGCTGTCGTAGGAGCGGACCCGGCCGCGACGAGGCGTTGCCGATACCGGTGAAGCCCGTCGCGGCCAGGTCCGTTCCTACGGAGATTCAGAGCCCGGATGACGCGGCACGCGTGGACGCCGATGGCGTTCAACGATGCCTGCAACCCATGCCCGGAGATCCCCGGTGCGCAAGGCTGTCGTAGGAGCGGACCTGGCCGCGACAAGGCGTTACCGATACAGGTGAAGCCTGTCGCGGCCAGGTCCGCTCCTACATAGACCCAGAGCCCGGACGACGCGGCACGCGTGGACACCGATGGCGTTCAACGATGCCTGCAACCCATGGCCGGGAGATCCCCGGTGCGCAGGGCTGTCGTAGGAGCGGACCCGGCCGCGACGAGGCGTTGCCGATACCGGTGAAGCCCGTCGCGGCCAGGTCCGTTCCTACGGAGATTCAGAGACCCGGACGACGCCAGCTGTGCCACACAAGGTTCCACTGCGACGGCTTCCGTTGCGGTGCCAATCCAGGCAGGCTGAGCGCTTGGATCCACGGAGACTTTGCATGCGTCTGACCAGCACCAGCATCGAAAACGGCAAGCCCATCGCAGTGGAATTTGCTGCCGGTACCCCGGACGGCTTCGCGCCGAACCGCAACCCGCATCTGGCCTGGAGCGATGTCCCGCAAGGCACGCGTTCGTTCGCGCTGCTGTGTCTGGACCCGGATGTGCCGACGGTGCCGGAGACGGTGGGCCGTGAGGATCTGCAGATCCCGGTCGAGCAGCCACGCACCGATTTCGTGCATTGGGCGATGGCCGACATCCCCGCTGGCGTGCACGAGATTGCCGCAGGCAGCTGCAGCGACGGCTTCGTGGCCAAGGGCAAGCAGCAGCCGGTCGGTCCCGCCGGCGCTCGCCAGGGCCTGAACTCCTACACGCAGTGGTTCGCGGGCAATCCCGACATGGCCGGCGACTATCTGGGCTACGACGGCCCGTACCCGCCGTTCAACGATCTGCGCCTGCACCGCTATTTCTTCCGGGTGTTTGCGCTGGATGTGGAAAAGCTCAGCCTGCCCGCCACCTTCACTGCAGCCGATGTGCTGTCGGCCATCCAGGGCCACGTGCTGGCCGAAGCGGCGCTGCATGGCACGTACACGCTGAATCCGTCGCTGCGCTGAGACCGCGCAATCCGACCGCGTGGCCGCTGGCTTCGCGGTCGCCACAGGGGAGCAGGGCGTTCGGGTCGAACGCTCGATCCGGCGCATGGCAAGTCGCGTCCTGCATGCATGGCGTCTCGCCCAAGCGGCGCTGCAGGGCACGCGAATGCTGAATCCGTCGCCGCGCCAGGACCGCGAAGCAGACCGCGTGGCCGGCGGCTTTGCGGTGGGAACGAAACGAATGCCAGCTCGATCGAGCCGACAGTCGGCTGCCCAGTCAACGCGAGTCGTGCACGGCCTTCGCACGCAGGCGACGCTGCGCGTCTGGCGTACCCGCCGCACCGTACCGGCACGTCGATCGGTGTGCATGAGCGAAGTGATGCCTCGGGCCGTCGAAGCGGCCGCCGGTTCTGCCAAGCACCGGCTCGTCGCGCCTGGCCGATCGGCATGGGCGTCGCAGAGCGCCATTGCCTGGCCGAACCTGCAACGGCTCGATGTCAGACCAATCCCGACTCCCGACTCCCCAATCCCCAATCCCCAATCCCCAATCCCCAATCCCCAATCCCCAATCCCCAATCCCGGCCCATCACCCGTTAGCCGCTCGCCTCGATCATCTGCTCCAGCACATAGACCGGCGCGCCATCCTGACCGCCCGCCGGCGGATAGCGGGTGACGCGCAGCAGGGTGCGGATGCCGGTCTCGTGGTCGAAGCCTTCGATCCTGCCGTCGAAGCGGCGCCAGGAAGCGGTCGCCGGCTGTCCGTCGGTGCGCTCGCGCAGTTGCAGGCAGGTGCGTGATGGGTCGGAGGCGCAGGGCACGGTGTCGGCCGCCACTTCGATCAGCAGCGTCTGCCCGGGCCCGCCGTAGCGGGTGGTTGCCGTGGGCACGCCGTTGAACAGCAGGCGGGTGCCATCGCTGCGGATCAGGGTCAGCCGGGGCGCGGCGTGCGCGGTGTCCAGCGTCACCGCAAAGCTGCCGGACAGCAGTTCGCTGGCGGCGCGCTCCTGGGACATTTTGCGCGGCTGCGCGCATAGCCGCTTGCTCGATACCACCCGGCCGATCTGCAGCTGCGTATCGGCCACGCTGTAGTTGGCGCCCAACGCGTTGCAGGTCTGGCTGACCTGGATGCGTTGATCGGCAAAGTCCAGTTGCAGCGGCGCGCTGCCGGCCACGAACAGGCTGCGCAGGGCCGTGCCGTGCGCATCGCTGGCCTGCTGCAGCTGCCAGTGCTGCGCCTGCAAGGCAGCGCGCAACGGGGCGTTGTCGCTGACGGGCGCGGTCGCTGCGGTCGAGGCGGACGTTGCGCCTGGCGCGGCGCCGTCGGCACCGGGCGTTGCGCCCGAGCCGCAGGCCGTCACGCCCGCCGCCAGCAGGGCTGGGGCAAAGAACACGGCACGCATCGGCGGCTCCCGGTGGTCAAGGCACCAGTGATACCGCCAGCGCGCGGCGGCGGCAATGACCGGCGTCACTGCCCGTGCAGTTGCCCCGCCGCGCGCCGCTGTGGCGACCGGCAGGGCATGCGCATTCGCGGGTCAGGCCGCGACCGGCAACCACAGCAGCAGGGCGGCGCCGAGCACGATGCGGTACACCGCAAACACCGTGAAGCGGTGCTTCTTGATGTAGCCCAGCAGCCACTTCACCACCACAAAGCCGGTGATGGTCGCCGCCACGAAGGCCACCGCCACATCGGCCCAGTTTTCGCTGCCGAAGCCGCCTTCCTTGTACATCTCCAGCAGCGCATAACCGCTGGCCGCGAACATGGTCGGGATGCCCACCATGAACACGAAATCCGCCGCCGCCGAGCGCTTGCTCAGGCCCAGCAGCATGGCCAAGAAGATCGCCGAGGCCGAGCGCGAGGTGCCGGGAAACACGCCGGCCACCACCTGCGCCAGCCCCACCGCGATGGCCACCTTCCAGGTCACCACATCGCGCTCGGGCAGCTTGCCGGCAAAGTGCTCGGCCACCAGCATCCACAGGCCGCCGATCAGCAGCGCCCAGGCCACCGGATGCACGGTTTCCGGCAGCTGCCAGCCGGCCTTGCGCACGATCAGCCCGACCACCGCGGTAACCATGAAGGCCACGCCGATCTTGAGCACGTAATCGCGGTTGGCGCGCTCGCCCAGGCCGGTGGCCAGGGTCCACAGCTTCTGCCGCAGCGCCAGGCAGATGGCCAGGATCGCGCCGGCCTGGATGACGATGTTGAAGAAGTCAGAACGGCGTCCGAGCCATTGTTCGGCGATCAACAGGTGGCCGGTGCTGGAGATCGGCAGGAATTCGGTGAGGCCTTCGAGAATGCCCAACAGCAGGGCGGAAATCAGATCGGACATCGGACGTGAGGAGGGGATTGGGGGAGGCGTCAGGATAGTGCATTGCGGCATGCACCATATCGGTGCATCCTCTGCGCGGATAGCACCTGAATGGTGCTATCGAGCCGCGAGCGACCTCAAGCGACGCAAGCAAAATCAACGACTTGTGAAAGTCTGCCATTTGGCATGGTCCCTGCTGTAGTTCCGCCCACGAGCCACTTCACTCCAATCCGAGGTTTCTTCCGATGTCCGTGGAAAACGTTGAAAAGCTGATCAAGGACAACAAGGTCGAGTTTGTCGACCTGCGCTTCGTCGATATGCGTGGTGTACAGCAGCACATCACCTTCCCGGCCAACATCATCGAGCCGGCGCTGTTCGAAGAAGGCAAGATGTTCGACGGCAGCTCGATCGCGGGTTGGAAGGGCATCAACGAGTCGGACATGGTGTTGCTGCCCGACGCCGGCACCGCGTACCTGGATCCGTTCTTCGCCGATCCGACCATCGTGCTGACCTGCGACATCCTCGATCCGGCCACCATGCAGAGCTATGAGCGCGACCCGCGCGGCATCGCCAAGCGCGCCGAGGCCTACCTGAAGTCCTCCGGCATCGCCGACCAGGCGTTCTTCGGCCCGGAGCCGGAATTCTTCATCTTCGACTCGGTGCGCTTCGCCAACGACATGGGCCACACCTTCTTCCAGGTGGGTTCCGAAGAAGCGGCCTGGAACACCGGTGAAAAGTACGACGGCGGCAACAGCGGCTATCGTCCGGGCGTAAAGGGCGGCTACTTCCCGGTTCCGCCGACCGACACCCTGCACGACCTGCGCGCGGAAATGATCAAGACCCTGGAACAGGTCGGCATCGAAACCGAAGTGCACCACCACGAAGTGGCCACCGCCGGCCAGTGCGAGATCGGTACCAAGTTCAGCTCGCTGGTACAGAAGGCCGACGAACTGCTGACGATGAAGTACATCATCAAGAACGTCGCCTACCGCAACGGCAAGACCGCCACCTTCATGCCCAAGCCGATCGTCGGCGACAACGGCAGCGGCATGCACGTGCACCAGTCGCTGGCCAAGGGCGGCAGCAACCTGTTCACCGGCGACGGTTACGGCGGCCTGTCGCAGCTGGCGCTGTGGTACATCGGCGGCGTCTTCAAGCACGCCCGCGCGATCAACGCCTTCGCCAACTCCGGCACCAACAGCTACAAGCGCCTGGTCCCGGGCTTCGAAGCGCCGGTGATGCTGGCCTATTCGGCGCGTAACCGCTCTGCCTCGTGCCGCATTCCGTGGGTCACCAACCCAAAGGCACGCCGCATCGAAATGCGCTTCCCCGATCCGTTGCAGTCCGGCTACCTGACCTTTACCGCGCTGATGATGGCCGGCCTGGACGGCATCAAGAACCAGATCGACCCGGGCGCGCCGAGCGACAAGGATCTGTACGACCTGCCGCCGGAAGAAGAGAAGCTGATTCCGCAGGTGTGCTCCAGCCTGGATCAGGCCCTGGAAGCGCTGGACAAGGACCGCGAGTTCCTCAAGGCCGGTGGCGTGATGAGCGACGACTTCATCGACGGCTACATCGCGCTGAAGATGCAGGAAGTCACCAAGTTCCGTGCTGCGACCCATCCGTTGGAGTACCAGCTGTACTACGGCAACTGAGTTCCACCGCGGTGATGGCGGAGGCCCCCCCTCCCACCTCCGCCATCGCCGCACATGTTCGATGGCTCCCCGGCACCGCCGTGGAGTCGAGGGGAACGAGAGAGCACACAGTTCGCGGCGCGCGGGCCTGACCTCTCCCACGAGGCGGATGCCTGGCATCCGTCGGGGTCTGCGCGATCCGCGAACGATTGGATGCCGGGGTTGGCATCCAGGTGAATGACACCGCCGGGCGGCGCAATGCCGGCCGGTTCCTTCCACCTTTCGGGGTATGCGCATGAAATTGATCACCGCCATCATCCGGCCGTTCAAGCTCGACGAGGTCCGTGAGGCCCTGTCCGCCGCTGGCGTGTCGGGTATTACCGTCACCGAGGTCAAGGGCTTCGGGCGGCAAAAAGGCCACACCGAGCTGTATCGCGGCGCCGAATACGTCGTGGATTTCCTGCCCAAGATCAAGATCGAGACGGTGGTCACCGACGACCGGTTGGACGCCGTGGTCGAAGCGATCCAGAACGCGGCCGGCACCGGCAAGATCGGCGACGGCAAGATCTTTGTGACTGCGATCGAGCAAGTGGTGCGGATCCGCACCGGCGAAATCGGCGCCGATGCGCTCTGAGTCCCCCACCTCCGGAGGTCGTATGAAGACAGCTCTGTTTGCCGGGTGGAAAGCCCGGTTCTATAGCGTGTGCATGCTGATGCTGTTCAGCGCGTTGGTGGTGGGCGGCATGGGCAGCGCGCAAGCGCAGTCCACCCCGCAGGTCACCCCGTTGCCGACCGAGCCGGTCACCACCGAACCGCTGCCGTCTGCGCAGCCGGCCGCCGCGCCGGCCGCCGCGGCCGAAGCCGCGCCGGTGGTCGACAAGGGCGACGTCGCCTGGATGCTGACCTCCACGCTGCTGGTGCTGCTGATGGTGGTGCCGGGCCTGGCGTTGTTCTACGGCGGCATGGTGCGCGCCAAGAACGTGTTGTCGGTGCTGATCCAGGTCGCAACGGTGTTCTCGCTGCTCACCATCCTGTGGGTGCTCTACGGCTACAGCCTGGCGTTCTCCGGCGAAGGTCCGTGGATCGGCAACCTGGACAAGGCGCTGCTCAAGGGCGTGACCATCGAGAGCCTGTCGGCCACCTTCACCAAGGGCGTCAGCCTGCCGGAATACGTGTTCGTGGCGTTCCAGGCGACCTTTGCCGGCATCACCGGCGCGCTGATCGTCGGTGCCTTTGCCGAACGCGCCAAGTTCGCTGCGGTGCTGCTGTTCTCGGTGATCTGGTTCACCTTCGGCTACCTGCCGCTGGCGCACATGGTCTGGGCCACCGGCGGCTACCTGTTCGGGTTGGGCGCGCTGGATTTTGCCGGTGGCACCGTGGTGCACATCAACGCCGGTATCGCCGGTCTGGTGGGTGCCTACTTCGTCGGCAAGCGCGCCGGGTTGGGGCGTGAGGCGATCAAGCCGCACAACGTGACCCTGACCTTCGTCGGAGCCTCGCTGCTGTGGGTGGGCTGGTTCGGCTTCAATGCCGGTTCCAACCTGGAAGCCAATGCCGGTGCGGCGCTGGCCTTCCTCAACACCCTGCTGGCTACCGCGGCCGCCATCCTGGGCTGGTCGCTGACCGAGAAGATCATCAAGGGCAAGTCGTCCGCCCTCGGTGTGGCCTCGGGCATGGTCGCCGGCCTGGTCGGCATCACCCCGGCCTGCGGCACCGTGGGTCCGTTCGGCGCCATCGTGATCGGCCTGGCGGCCGGCGTGCTGTGCGTATGGGGCGTCACCGGCCTGAAGCGCCTGCTGGGCGCGGACGACAGCCTGGACGTGTTCGGCGTGCATGGCCTGGGCGGCATCATCGGCGCGATCCTGACCGGCGTGTTCTCGGCGGCCTCGCTGGGCGGCCAGAAGGGCGGCGACTACGACATCCTGCATCAGGTGAAGATCCAGGCCCTGGGCGTGGGCATCACCGTGGTGTGGATCGGCGTGGTGTCGGTGGTGGGCTTCCTGGTCGCCAAGCTGGTGTTCGGCCTGCGCGTCACCGAAGAAGCCGAGCGCGAGGGCCTGGATATCACCTCGCACGGCGAAGCCGCATACGAGTCCTGAGCATGCACACCCGCGGCCACGCTGCCGCGGATGGCGCAACGACCCGGCCGGGAGAACCCGCCGGGTCCGTTTTCCCGCCGCCGCCCTGCTGGCTGCGGACCAACTGCCGAGGTGCCTGCATGACCAGCCCCACGCCCGTCGCTGTCGGCGCGGATGCGAGCCGGGTCTGGCCATGCCATTGCGACCCGGCCCTAGACACTTCGCTGCAGGCTGCGGTCGGCGCGCCGGTTGCGCACGCCAATGCTGCTTGCACTAAATTGGTGCAATGCTGATGACGACCTCAACACCGTCGCTCGACAGCCTGGGCACCCCGGTGGCCTGGGCCGACCGCGAAGGCCGCGTGCTGGGGGTCAACCCGGCATTCGCGCGCTGGCTCGGCGTCAGCGCACGGCGGCTGGTCGATCAACCGCTGGCTGCGCTGGAAGTGCAGGGCGACGCACTGGCGCGTTTCCTGCTCAACGACGAACGCGACGTGCTGCGCCTGCACCGGCTGGCGCTGGGCCTGCCCAATGACGCACCACGCTTTGCCGAAGGCTGGCTGTCGCGGCTGGACGATGGTGGCTGGTTGCTGGAGACGCACCCGGTCGACGAATTCCCCGCGCTGGACCCCACTCACGCATTGCCCAATGCCTTGAGCGCTGCGTTGAAGGGCCTGGCGCACGAACTGCGTAACCCGCTGGCCGGCCTGAAGGGCGCCGCGCAGTTGCTGGCACGCCGCTCGGCCGGTCGCGATGAAGACGAGCGCGAGCTGATCGAGCTGATCGGCACCGAGATAGAACGCCTCAACACCTTGCTCGAACGCCTGCTCTCGCCATCGCCGCTGCGCCCGCACGATCGCCTCAACATCCACGTGGTACTCGAGCGCGTGCTGCGCCTGGCCGAGGCCGAAGGCGGCTGGTCGGTGCAGGTGCAACGCGATTACGACCCCAGCATTCCCGACATCCTCGGCGATGTGGACCGGCTCACCCAGGCGGTGTGGAACCTGGTGCGCAACGCGTTCCAGGCCGGCGCCACGCGGGTGACCCTGCGCACCCGCGTCGAACACGGCCAGCGCATCCGCGACCGCGTGCATGCGATGTCGCTGCGGCTGGAAATCATCGACGACGGCGGCGGCGTGCCGGAAGAACTGGCCGAACACCTGTTCCTGCCGCTGGTCAGCGGCCGCGCGGAAGGCAGCGGGCTGGGCCTGGCCCTGGCCCAGCAGGTCTCGCGCGAACACCACGGCACCCTGACCTACCGCTCGCGTCCGGGCCATACCGTTTTTACCCTGCTGCTGCCCGAGCTGGCCGGCGATCACGACAAGGAGCATCTGCATGGCTGAGGCCGCCGCCGCATCCCACCACATCTGGGTGGTCGACGACGACCGTTCGGTGCGCTTCGTGCTGTCCACCGCCTTGCGCGACGCAGGCTACGCGGTGGATGGCTTCGAAAGTGCCGCCGCCGCATTGCAGGCACTGGCCATGCGGCCCACCCCGGACCTGCTGTTCACCGACGTGCGCATGCCCGGCGAAGACGGCCTGAGCCTGCTCGACAAGCTCAAGTCCAAGCACCCGCAGTTGCCGGTGATCGTGATGTCGGCCTATACCGATGTCGCCAGCACCGCCGGCGCCTTCCGCGGCGGTGCGCACGAATTCCTGTCCAAGCCCTTCGATCTGGACGATGCGGTGGCGCTGGCTGCCCGCGCGCTGCCCGACGCCGGTGCCGGTGTCGACGAGCTCATCGGCATGCCGCTGGCCGAAGGGTCGGCCGCGCTGATTGGCGATACCCCGGCGATGCAGGCCTTGTTCCGCGCCATCGGCCGCCTGGCGCAGGCACCGCTGTCGGTGCTGATCAACGGCGAAACCGGCACCGGCAAGGAGTTGGTCGCGCGCGCGCTGCACAACGAATCGCCGCGCGCGCGCAAACCCTTCGTGGCGCTTAACACCGCCGCCATCCCCGCCGAGTTGCTGGAAAGCGAGTTGTTCGGCCATGAAACCGGCGCATTCACCGGCGCCACCAAACGGCACATCGGCCGCTTCGAACAAGCCGATGGCGGCACCTTGTTCCTGGACGAAATCGGCGACATGCCGCTGCCGTTGCAGACGCGCCTGCTGCGCGTGCTGGCAGAGAACGAATTCTTTCGCGTCGGTGGACGTGAGTTGATCCGGGTCGATGTGCGCGTGATCGCCGCCACCCACCAGGACCTGGAAGCGCTGGTCGAGCAAGGCCGCTTCCGTGCCGACCTGCTGCATCGCCTGGATGTCGTGCGCCTGCAGTTGCCGCCGCTGCGCGAGCGCCGCGGCGACATCGCGCAACTGGCTGAGAATTTCCTGGCCATGGCCGGACGCAAGCTCGACATGCTGCCCAAGCGGCTGTCGTCGGCGGCGCTGGAAGATCTGCGCCAATACGACTGGCCCGGCAACGTGCGCGAACTGGAAAACGTCTGCTGGCGCCTGGCCGCCCTGGCCACCGCCGACATCATCGATGTGATCGACGTGGACGCGGCACTGGCGCGCGGCCGCCAGCGCACCGGCCGTAGCAGCGCCGGGCAATGGGACGACATGCTGTCCAGCTGGGCCGCGCAACGCCTGAGCGAAGGCGCCCAGGGCCTGCATGCCGAAGCGCGCGAGCGCCTGGACAAGACCCTGCTGGAAGCCGCCCTGCAACTCACCCAGGGCCGTCGTGCCGAAGCGGCCGCGCGCCTGGGGCTGGGCCGCAACACCGTCACCCGCAAGCTCGGGCCGGGGCGCAAGCGCCGCTGATTGGCCCACACCCGGAGTCGAGCCCCTCTCCCGCCTGCGGGAGAGGGGTTGGGGTGAGGGGCGCCTGCGGAGCGCCGTGCTGCGCGCGCAGGTGGTTGAGCCAAGCAGCGAACCAGACGAGATTGACGAGCATCACCCCGGCAAGCGTGCATGAGCGCGCCGCGTTCTTGCACGCAGGCACCACTGTCTCGATGACCTGGCGGCGCACGACGCCCCCATCCGCCCTTCGGGCACCTTCCCCCGCAAGCGAGGGAAGGAAGTAATCCGGAAGGCGAGCAGGGAAGGAAGCAACCCGGAAGGCGAGCAGGGAAGGCGGGAACGCGGGGAAGGCGAGCAGCGAGCGTCATGCTCGGGCCCCTCTCCCGCCTGCGGGAGAGGGGTTGGGGTGAGGGCGCTGTTTGCGCGCATCCCGGCCGGCCACACACCAGCCCCGTAAACTCGTGAGCTGCCCCGAGCGCATTTCATGACATGTGAACACGCGCCCGCATAGGTTTTCAGCCTGATCAGGAGAACAGCTCGATGCGTTATCGGTCGTCCACGATCGTTGCCCTAGCCGCTGTGGCGCTTGCCGCCTGCAGCACCACCCCGCCGCCCCCACCGCCGCCCCCGCCTGCGGCGCGCGTTGTGCCCGCGCGTCCGGTGCAGCAGGCCGAAGCCGCGCTGGCTTCGGCCTCGGGCAGCCTGGTCAGCGGCCGGGTCGTGCTGGTGCCAGCGCTGCAGGGTATTCGCATCACCGGCACGGTCGGCGGCCTGCGTCCAGGCGGCGTGGCGGGCTTCCATGTGCACGAACGCGGCGACTGCAGCGCGGCCGATGCCAGCAGTGCGGGCGCGCATTTCAATCCCTCCGGATCGGCGCACGGACGTGCCGGCAGCAATCCTCATCATGCCGGCGACATGGACAATCTGCGCGCCGATGCCGAAGGTGTCGCGCACCTGGACATGATCGTCGCCGGCATCACCCTGGGCGATGCCGCCCCCACCGATGTGATCGGCAAGGCGCTGATCGTGCATGCCGATGCCGACGACTATCGCAGCCAACCCGGCGGCAATGCCGGCGCCCGTCTGGCCTGCGGCGTCATCCGCGTCACCCAGTGGCGCACACCCCCTTCGCAGCCCTGAGTTGGGGCATCAATGGCCGCAACTGCGGTCTCTACAGGAGTTTTCCCATGCGCATTCTTCCCACCACCCTGTTTCTGGCAACCGCGCTGGTGCTGACCGCGTGCAAACGCGACGAGCCCGCACCGGCCGATCCCGCGCCCGCACCGACGGCCAGCACGCCGGCAGAGGCGGCCCACGGCGGCGAGCACGCCGCCGCCATGGTGACCGAAGCGGCCGCCACCACCACGGCCACCGCCGAACTCAAGCCGACCAAGGACAGTGAGGTCAAGGGCACGGTGACCTTCAAGACCGTCGACGGCGCGTTGCGGGTGAGCGGTCAACTCAGTGGGCTCAAGCCCAACAGCGAGCACGGCTTCCATATCCACGAAAAGGGCGATTGCAGCGCGCCGGACGGCAGCAGCGCCGGCGGCCATTTCAATCCGGCCCAGTCCGACCATGGCAACGTCAGTGCCGACCCGCACCACGGCGGCGACATGCCCAACATCAAGGCCGACGCGCAAGGCAATGCCAGTATCGACGGACCGGTGTCGAGCAACGTCAACCTCGGCAAGGCCGACCAGTTCGATATCGCTGGTCACGCGGTGATCGTGCACGCCGATGCCGACGACTACAAAACCCAGCCTACCGGCAATGCGGGTGGCCGCCTGGCTTGCGGCGTGATCACCACCGACAACGCGCCCGCACCGACCAAGTAAATGAATGTCGATGGTCACGCCGCGGTATGCCCCGGCGTGACCACAACGACGCTGTCAGAACACGTAGCACCGTAGGAGCGCGCTTGCGCGCGATGAAGCGTTACCGGAGAAATGCCCCCGCCGATCACGCCTCATCGTACGCAAGCGCGCTCCTACCAATGCCATGGTGACTTGCGCCGAGGGCTGCAATGCGTCCAGGCGGCCGGCACACCGACGAGCGATGCAATCAACAACTGGTGCGTCATCGTGGCGACCGCGTGCCACTGCGTGGCGTGCGTCTAACACGACGCCGGCAGAACACGTAGCACCGTAGGAGCGCGCTTGCGCGCGATGAAGCGTTACCCGAGAAATGCCCTCACCGATCACGCCCCATCGCGCGCAAGCGCGCTCCTACCCATGGTGGCGATCGCCAACGCGTCGTGGATGTGTCCGCATCCGTCGTGCGCGCAATGGTGCTGCCGGGCAAGCGCACAGCCGTGGTCGTACTGCCTTGCAGGAGCAACACCTGCGCGGGCGCAATCGCATACGTCGCCATGCGCGCGTCTCGGCGTATCTGCTGCAGGCAAGGCACGCCCGCATGAAAGACGCAGGCACGCTCGAGCTCTGCCACGGACACTCAGGTCTCCAACACGCCCAGTCGTCAGGCAGGCATCGCGGACACCTGCGTGCTGCTTATGCGGACAATGCCTGCCGCGGATCCTGGCCTGGCTCCACATGCACATAAAGCACCGGCAGGCCATGCGCCTCCAGCACTGCGGCCATTTGCCGCTGGCGTGAGAGGAATTGTTCGTAGACGCCGCGCAGGCGCTCGCAGTTTTCGCGGTCGTGCGCGTAGTAATCGCACCAGCCGGCCGGGTCGAACAGCGCGATACGCACTTCGCCATCGACGTAGCGCAGCACCGGCTCGGGCGGCTGTTCCAGCCATTCTTCGCTATGCGGCGCCAGCAGGGCGGCTTCGATCAGCGGCCACAACGGGGCCAGGCCCTGGTTGTCGTACTGCATGGAGATCATCGCCGCCAGATCGTGCGCGGTGAGGTAACGCGCGTGTTCGATGCGTGCACCGAAGCTTTCCTGCGCCAGCAGCGCGGTGTCGGCCTGCGCCATGCCCTGGGCCAACAGCACCTCTTCCATCGCCTCGGCCACGGTGGCCACGATCTGCGGGTTGCCGGTGAGCAGGAACGGCAATACGCGCAGCCCGCCACCGGTGAGCTGCGCATCGGCCTGGAACGGCAGCGGAATCTCGCCCTGCGCATCGGCGCCGAAGGCCAGCACCCGCGGGCCCTGGTCGCGGCCCGGGGCGCGGGCATGCAGTTCTTCCAGGCGGCGGTGCAGCGGCCAGCCCGGCCGCAGCACTTCAGCCGGGTCGAAGTGCGCCATGCCCACGCTGAGCTCGAGTTCGCGCACCTCGGGGATCCACTGCGCCAGGTCGCGGCCGATGCGTTCGGCCAGCATGCCGGCCTGCTCCGGCGCCAGGGCGCCGCGCTCGGGGGCGGTGCCGCCCGTCAATTCCAGCGCCATCACACCCATGGCGGTCACGCCGTGTTCGGTCTTGCTCATGATTCGCGGTTGGCCCATCACGGGGTCGAAGCTACACTGCGGCCATTATGCCTGCCGGCCCTGTGCAGGCCATGTCCCCGAGTCCTTCATGCCAGGTCAACCGATGCCCGCAGCCCGTCCCGTCGCCATTCTGGGCGGCGTTCGTATCCCGTTCTGTCGTCAGAACACCGCATACGCGGACGTGGGCAACCTGGGCATGTCGGTGCGCACGCTGGGCGCGCTGGTCGAGCGCTTCGGCCTGCATGGGCAGCAACTGGGCGAAGTGGCGATGGGCGCAGTCATCAAGCACTCCTCGGACTGGAACTTGGCCCGCGAGGCTGCGCTGTCGTCCGGGCTGTCGCCGCTGACGCCGGGCATCACCCTCCAGCGCGCCTGCGGCACCAGCCTGGATTCGGTGATCACCATCGCCAACAAGATCGCGCTGGGCCAGATCGATTCGGGCATCGGCGGCGGCTCGGACACCACTTCGGAAGTGCCGATCGTCTACGGCAAGAAGCTGCGCGCGCGGCTGATGGCGGCCAACCGCGCCAAGGCCACCGGCGACAAGCTCAAGGCCTTGCTGCGCGGCTTCAAGCTGAGCGAACTCAAGCCCGAATTCCCCGGCGTGGCCGAGCCGCGCACCGGCAAGAGCATGGGCGACCATTGCGAGGACATGGCCAAGGAATGGAACATCTCGCGCGATTCGCAGGACGAGTGGGCGGTGGCATCGCACCACAAGCTGGCCGCTGCCTATGAGCGCGGCTTCTTCGACACGCTGATCGCGCCGTTCCGCGGCGTCTCGCGCGACAACATCCTGCGTGCCGACACCTCGCTGGAAAAGCTGGCCACGCTGCGTCCGGCCTTCGACAAGAGCTCCGGCCGCGGCACGCTGACCGCGGCCAATTCCACCCCGCTGACCGACGGTGCGGCCGCAGTGCTGTTGTCCAGCGAAGCCTGGGCGCTGGCGCATGGCCACACCCCGATGGCCTATCTGCGCGATGCGCAGGTGTCGGCGGTGGATTTCGTGCATGGCGAAGGCCTGCTGATGGCGCCCACCATTGCGGTGCCGCAGATGCTGGCGCGCCAGGGCCTGACCCTGCAGGACTTCGACATCTACGAAATCCACGAGGCGTTTGCCGCGCAGGTGCTGTGCACGCTGCGCGCCTGGGAAAGCGAGGATTACTGCCGCACGCGTCTGGGACTGGACGCGCCGCTGGGCCGTATCGACCCGGACAAGATCAATCCGCTGGGCTCGTCGCTGGCCACCGGCCACCCCTTCGCTGCCACCGGCGCACGCGTGGTGGCCACGGCCGCCAAGCAACTGGAAGAACGCGGCGGCGGCCGCGCGCTGATTTCGATCTGCACCGCCGGCGGCATGGGCGTGGTGGCGATCGTGGAGCGCTGACGCTGCTGCGCAGCGTGGGATTGGGCATTCGGGATTGGGGATTCGCAAAAGCAGGCGCGGACTCCTGATTTCACCAATCCCCAATCCCCAATCCCCAATCCCAAACCTGCAAGGACGCATGGATGTCGAACGTTGATTCACACGAACCGCCTACGCTCTATCTGCCTCCGGCGCAGGGCGATGTGTGGCGCGAAGGCGATGTGCTGGTGTGTACGGCGGGCGCCAATCTGCCGCCGCGGTGCGTCAAGTGCAATGTGCCGGCCGACATGCCCCCGCGTCGCTACATCTTCCATTGGCACCACCCGGTGATCTACGCGGCGCTGCTGCTCGGCGTGTTGCCGTACCTGATCCTGGCCATTGCGTTGCGCAAGCGCAGCGCGCACGTGCTTACCTTGTGCGCGCAACACGAGCGCCGCCGCGTGCGCTATGTCGCGGTGGCGATGGCATCGGTAGTGGCGTTGCTGGTCTGCGGGCTGTCGATCGATAGCCAGTTCTGCTGGCTGATCGGTGCCGGCGTGATGGCAGCGATGCTGCTGATCGGACGGCTGGGCGCGCGCGTGTTATCGCCGACCCAGGTCGACCATGCGCAGGCGCGCTATCTGGGCGCCTGCGATGCCTTCCTGAGCGACCTGCCGCCACCGCCGCAGGTATCGCGCCAGCGCTGATGCACTGCGGCGCACCTGGGGTGGGCGCCGCTGCAACGTCGAACGGGCCGCATCGATTACAGGATGCGATCGTCCTGCGCGAGTGAGTCGGACACCGGTGTCGAACCTGTCGCTACCAACGGCCCACGCAACGACTGCTGCGGCATGGGCTCATGCACCGGCTCACCGCGGGCGGCACGCAACGCATTGGCATAGCAATGCTGCGCCGAGAGCAGGTCGCCGGCGGCGGCAAATCCATGGCCCAACTCTTCCCAGGCCTCGCTGCCGGCGCCGTTGGCAAGCGCGCGGTGCAGGAACTCTTCGGCCTGCGACCACTGCTGCTGATGGCGAGCCAGACGTGCCAGCGTCAACAGCAGGCCGGGGCTGTCCGGATACTGGGTCAGCCAGCGCTGCGCGCTGGCCCGGCGCGAATCGTATTTTTCCAGCGGCAGCACGCCGTACAGACGCACCAGCGATTCGTCCCACTGCGTATCCAGCGCCTGTTCCAGACTGTGCACGGCGGCATCGTCCCAATGCAGCACCGCGGCACGTTGCGCATAGGCACCGACCACGGCCGGGTAGGTGCGCAGCGGCTTGGGCAGCGCTTCCCAACGCTCGGCCAGCGCATTGGCATCGCCGGCCTGCAACAGGGTCTGTTCGGCCAGCGTGGCCTCCAGCGCGCTATAAGCCTCCGGTGCGAGCACCGCCTGCTGACGCAAGGCGCCGAGCTGGCCGTAGGCCTCGTCGGCACGTCCGATCTGCGTCAGCGCATGCGTGCGCAGCAACAGGCCGCGTGCCGGCAGCGGCTGCGCGTTGGCGGCATCGAGCGCATTGATCGCCTCGACCGGGCGTTGCCGCGCCAGATGCCGCTCACCCTGCAACAGCGCATGCGCTGTGGGGTCGCGCTCGGCCAACTGCTGTGCGAGCGCATTGGCTGCTGCCTCGTCGCCGCGTGCATCGGCCACGCGCACCGCGCTGGCGAGTGCAATGCCGCTGACTTCGTCGTCTTCGCTGGCAGTGACCAGCAGCCGCTCTGCGCGCTGCCACTGGCCGTGGTCGGCGGCGCGCAGGCCTTCGATCAGGCGCGCACGGCCCTTCTTGCGGCGGTACTTGCCCCACACGCGGAACGGCAGGCTGATCAGCGTCCACAGCAACCACAGCACCAACAGCGCGATGATCAGGATCAGCACTGCCTGCGGCATCGCGGCGCGATAGTCGTTGCCGCCCACGCTGACCACCACGTTGCCCAGGTCGTAGCTGTTCTGATGCGACAGCCACTGCGCACCGAGCACGCCCAGGGCCACGGCAACCAACAGGATCAAGACGGTACGCAGCACTTTCATTGGGTGGATCTCCCTTCACGCATGGCCTGCAGTTGCAGCAGGGTGGTGCCCAGTTCCGGCAATTGCGGACGCAGTGGCGCTTGTTGCAGCGTGCGCAGGCGCGTGCGCACCTGGCGGCGTTGCGGCGATTCCGGCCACAACCGTGTGGTCCAGGTGTCCACGCGGCGCAGCGATTGTGCAAAGCCCTGCGGATCGCCGCGTTCGGCGGCGGCGCGGGCGAGACTGATTTCGATCTGCAAGGCATCGCTGGCGGCATGGCGGTCGCCGGCAGTCAGCAAGGCGTCGCCACGGCTGGGACGGATGTCCACCAACGGTGCCAACGCCTTCTGCCACCACGGCCGCGCCGCCTCGGTCGCTTGCGCCGACTGTTCGGGCAGGCGTTGCAGATCGCTGGCCAACTGGTCCAGCGCCTGACCCACCTGGGCCTGCGGACCGGCGCCTAGGCGATCCAGCGCATCGCGCTCCTGCACCAGTGCCTGGCGCAGATTGAGGTAGCCCGGATCGTCGATGCCATTGAGTGCGGCGTTGGCCAGCGCGTAGGCGCGGCGGGCGCCATCGGCGTCGCCGGCGATGCTCAGCCGCTGCTGGCCGAGCCGCAGCAGCAGTTCCACTTCGTCCAGCCGCAGCGCCTGTGCGCCATGCCGGTTCGGGTCGGCAAGCTTCTGCACGGTGTCTTCGAGCAAGGCACTGCGCTGGCCCAGGCCCAGCATTTCATCGCGCAGCACGCGATTGGTGGCCGCAGCGTCCTGCAGGCGCTCGTTGGCCAGGCGCTGATCGCGTCGCAGTGTTTCCAGCATTTGCTGGGTACCGTCCCAGCGCTGCTGCTGCGCCTGCGCTACCTGCAACTGCGTCTGGTGATAGCCCTGCCATGCACGCCAGCCGAGAAACAGCGCCACGCCCACAGCGGCAACGGCCAGCACCACTAGCAGCAAGGCCCAGGGAAACCGTCGCGTGGGTGCGGGCATTTCGGTCATTCGAACATCCTCGGGCAGTCACGACCGGCGCAGGCGCCGCAGTCATCTGGCACAGCATGGCGTGCGCTGGCAGAGCGCCGCAAGCTGTGCTTGGGTTCGCAGTTCAGCAAGGTCGCGACGGCGTCACGATGGCTGCCGCAGCGGCAACCAGCTGTTCCGGCAACGGACCTGCGGCGCGGACGACCCGGCTGAAGCCTGCGGCATGCGCGGCGTCGCACAGGCGTTCGCTGGAGGCGACCAGCGGGCGTTGCCGCACTGCCTCGCTCAATCCTGCGGGCAACTGCTGCAGCACCAGCGTCAGCGCCTCGGCACTGCTCATGGCCAGTACGCTGCGCGGCAGTGCGTCGGTCAAGGCGTGTAGCGCCGATGGGCGCAAACGCAGCGGGACGCGTTGATACACATCCGCCCGCAGGATGCGCGCACCGCGTTGTTCCAGGGCAGGCGCCAACATGCCGCGTCCACCCGGCGCGGTGATCAGACCGACGCTTTGCAACGGCGCCGCGAACAGCGGCAATGCGAGCAGGCCTTCGCTGTCCATGCGCGCAGGACGCACGACCGCATCGATGCCACAGGCCTGCAGCGCGCGCGCGGTGCCCTCGCCCACGCTCACCCACTGCGCCTGCGCCGGCTGCTGCAATGGCTGCAGCTGATGCGCGGCGCGCACGGCCGCCGGGCTGGTGAACACCGCGATGGGCGCCTCCAGCGCACCCTGCAAGGCGGCGCGCGCCTGCATGGTGTCGTTGGTCTGCAGGCGCCAGGGCGACAGTGCCAGCAGCCGCCCGCCATGCCGCGCTACCGCCCGTCGCAACGGCGCGTGCTCGCCGCTGGGACGGAGCGAGAGCAGGGTCAATGTATCGGCGAGCCGGGGAGGGCGGGTCATCTGGCGATTATGCGAGAGCGTTGCCGTCTGGGGGTGGGTATCGCGTGCTGTGTTGGCGCGGACGGGGATTTAGACCGGCCTGCACAGAAGTGGCGCGCCGCTGCCAGAGGGGCGCCGACGGCTCCCTGGAGTCGGCAAGTCAGCGCGGTACATGCCGATTCCGGCACCTGGTCGCGCCCCTCCGATGGCCACGCAGTCGCTCTGGTCGTCGCGCTTCATCCGCGCGCCTGGTGTTGCGTTGTGTGCCGCTCAGCAGGATGCCTGCGTTTCTGCGGCCACAACCTCGCGCTGGGGTCTGTGCCGATTGCCGCCTCCGCCCACGATCCGCCACGACAATCGAGCTGGAGTGGCGCCGTGATCAAGTCCTACCTCATCAACATGCAGCGCAGCGGCGATCGCCTGCAGGCGATGTCGGCGCGGTTCCAGGCGTTGGGGATTGCGTTCGAGCGCCTTCCTGCAGTCGATGGCGCCACGCTCACGCCTGAGCAGATCGCCGCCTTCGTGCGTGAGCGTCCGCTGGAAAATTCCGGCGATGCCTTCAGCACCGGCCCGCGCAAATGGAACGCGTCCAACATCGGCTGCTTTCTCAGTCATCAGGCGGCCTGGCGCATCGCGGCCGAGTCCGACGATGCCTACACCGCCATCTTCGAAGACGACATGCACCTGTCCGATGCGCTGCCCGCAATGCTGCGCAGCACCCACTGGCTCCCGCCGGGCAGCAGTGTCGTGCGCCTGGAACCGTCCTACAACCGGATCAAGCTCGATGCCAAGGTCGCCGACATCGCCGGGCGCCAGCTGCGCCTGGTGCGTCCATCGACCTATCAACATTGCTGGCCGGTTTGCGCCGGTGCGCTGATCATCAGCCGCGAGGCGGCGCGACTGTTACTGGCCGCCGACGCGCGCTGGCACACGATGGCCGATATCTTCTTGTTTGGCTGGAACGAATCGCCGGTGGCGCAGCAGCTGTCCACCTATCAGCTGGCACCGGCAGCCTGCATCCAGGACAAGTTCTTTCACGCAGCGCCGGAGCAGATCGTGTTCACCAGCACCATCGATGTGCCGCTGACACGCGCGCAGAAACAACGCAGCGCGCACTGGAAGGCCAAGGCAACCACGCTGTTGCGCGTGGCGCAGGGCTATCGCAAGGTCGTGTTCGCACCGTAAAACCACGCTCGACACGGTGGCGCCGTGGTGATCGCAGGTCTTGTAGCTGCGCATTGGCGCGCTGACGCTGCGCGCCAATGCGGCGGCAGCTGATGCCTATGGATCTGCGGTTTTGACGACGCAACACCCACCGTGCAACCACCCGAGGCTGCACGCGTTCACCATGCGGTACCGCATGTCATCCATATGCACAAGACGCTCGCCGGACATTGCGGCATGATGCCGCCCTTCGCCGTCAGCCAGCCATTGTCGATGACTCCTTCTTGCACGCTCGTCTCCGCCCTGCAGTCGCTGCAGCAGCAGTTCATCGCCATGCCGCCGGTGCTGTCGATGGGCATTGCTGTGGATGGCTTGCACGATGGCGCGCTGCGCCTGCGCGCGCCGCTGCAGGCCAACGTCAACGACAAGGCCAATGCGTTCGGCGGCAGCCTGGCCTCGTTGATGACGCTGGCCAGCTGGGGATGGCTGACCCTGCAACTGCAACTGGCCGGCCACGAAGCCGACGTGTATGTCGCCGACAGCCAGCTGCGTTATGTCGCGCCCGTATACGAAGACCTGGTGGCCGATGCCGAGCCCGCGGAGTTGGGTGGCTGGGATGCCTTTCTGGCGACCTTCCGGCAGCGCGGCAAGGCGCGCATCGGCATGCGCGCGCAGATTGCACTCGGGTCGGGCGCGGCGGCGGCCACGTTGAGCGGGCGCTTCGTGGCGTTTCCAAAACGGTAGGATGCGGGCTGGATCAAGGGGGAATGCGCATGCGTGCACTGATTGGGGCGATGGTCCTGCTGGGGCTGGCGATGCTGAGCGGGCTGGCCACTGCGGGCAGCCGTGCCCAGGCGCGTGCGCTGGAAACCACCCAGGCCGCCTATACGGCGGCGGTGCGCTGGAGCGATTTCGATGCCGCGCAGGGGTTTGTCGAACCGACCTACGCCCAGGCCCATCCGCTCAGCGACCTGGAACGCTCGCGCTATGAGCAGGTGCAGATCTCCGGCTACCGCGAGGTGCGCGTGGGCGAAGATCCCAATGGCGACCTGCGCCGGGAGGTCGAACTGCGCGTGATCAACCGCAATACCCAGGCCGAACGGCTGGTGCGCAGCATCGAGATCTGGCACTGGAACCCCGAACAGAAGCGCTGGTGGCTGGTCAGCGGCCTGCCCGATCTGTGGAAGGGTCAGTAGCCCGGCCGCTGCCCGGCTGGCCGTCGCGTGCGCCAGCTGTGCGACAATTCCCGCCCGCTCGACTGACCCTGACCCCGTGAATTTCGAAGAGCTGCAGGCCTTTGTCGGCCGCAACCCCATGTTGTCGCTGGCCCTGGTGGGCCTGACCATCGCCCTGATCGTCACCGAGGTTGCGCGCCTGTTCCGCGGGTATCGCGCACTCAAGCCGGCCGAGCTGACCCGTTTGATCAACAGCGAAGACGCGCTGGTGATCGATCTGTCGCCCACCGCCGATTTCGAAAAAGGCCATATCGCCGGCAGCCGCAACGTGGCCCTGGCCAAGTTCGACCCGGCCGGCAAGCTGCTCGCCAATGCCAAGGCATCGCCGGTGGTGGTGGTCTGCCGTAGCGGCACCACCTCTGCAGGCGCGGCCAAGACGCTGAAGAAAGCCGGCTTCGAGAAGGTGTACTGGCTCGAAGGTGGCATCGCCGCCTGGCAAATGGCCGAGTTGCCACTGATCAAGGGCCGCTGATCCGCCTTGTGCGGCAGCTCGCAAGCCCCCATTGCTTGCGTGAGATACTTGCGTTTTCACGTCTGCATCACTCAACGCTGCACCCACCGAACCGCTTCTGGAGTTAGGAATGTCCGACGAAATCCTCAACGGCGCCGCCGCGCCGGCCGACGCCGCTGCTGGCCCCGCTTTCACCATCGAAAAGATTTACGTCAAGGACGTGTCTTTCGAATCGCCGAATGCACCGGCTGTCTTCAACGACGCCAACCAGCCCGAGCTGCAGCTGAACCTGAATCAGAAGGTCCAGCGCCTCAACGACAACGCCTTCGAAGTCGTGCTGGCCGTGACCCTGACCTGCACCGCCGGCGGCAAGACCGCCTACGTGGCCGAAGTGCAGCAGGCTGGCGTGTTCGGCCTGGTCGGCCTGGAGCCGCAGGCAATCGACGTGCTGCTCGGCACCCAGTGCCCGAACATCCTGTTCCCGTACGTGCGCACCCTGGTCAGCGACCTGATCCAGGCCGGCGGCTTCCCGCCGTTCTACCTGCAGCCGATCAACTTCGAAGCCCTGTACGCCGAAACCCTGCGTCAGCGTTCGCAGGGCGAAGGCACCTCGCTGGCCGATTCCGAGCCGGCTGGCAACGCCTAAGCACTGTCTGCGCCGATGAGCGATTCGACCCGCAAGATCGCCGTTCTCGGCGCCGGTTCCTGGGGCACGGCTCTGGCCGCGCTCCTCGCCAGACATGGTCACCCGACCGTGCTCTGGGGGCGCGATGCGGCGATGGTGGAGGCCATCGACCGCACCCACGAGAACGTGCGTTACCTGCCCGGCATTCCGCTGCCGGAGACGTTACGTGCCACGACCGATCTGCAGGCCGCCGTTGCCGATGCGGACTGGATCCTGGTCGTGGTGCCGTCACATGCATTTACCGAAACCATCCGCCTGATCGCTCCGTTGCGTCCGGCCGGTGCTGGCGTTGCCTGGGCAACCAAGGGCTTCGAACCCGGTTCCGGGCGGTTCCTGCATGAGGTGGCGCGTGACCTGCTGGGCCCCGGGGTTGCGCTGGCGGTGGTGACCGGGCCGTCGTTCGCCAAGGAAGTCACGCTCGGTTTGCCCACTGCCATCACCGTACACGGCGACGATGCGGCGTTTGCGCAAGTCGTGGCCGATGCCATGCATGGCCCAACCTTTCGTGCCTACACCGGCGATGACATGGTCGGCGCCGAGCTCGGTGGCGCAATGAAAAACGTGCTGGCGGTGGCGACCGGCGTGGCCGACGGCATGCAGCTTGGCCTCAACGCGCGGGCCGGTTTGATCACGCGGGGCTTGAACGAGATGCTGCGTCTGGCCGCAGTGATCGGTGCGCGCCCGGAGACCCTGATGGGCCTGGCCGGGTTGGGCGATCTGGTACTCACCTGCACCGGCGATCTGTCGCGCAACCGCAGGCTTGGGTTGGCGCTGGGACGCGGACAGAGCCTGAATGATGCGATCCGCGAGATCGGCCAGGTGGTGGAATCGGTGCAGACCGCCGATGAAGTCATGCGTCAGGCCGAGCATCACGGCATCGAGTTGCCGATCTCCAACGCCGTGCGCGCGGTCCTGCATGGCGAGATCACCCCGGAAGCCGGGTTGAAGGGGCTGCTGGCCCGCGAGCGCAAGCCCGAGTACCCGCAGACCCTGTTTACCTGATCGACGTGCGGCGTGCTTGCGCGCTGCATGGCATCAACAAAAAGCCCGGCATTGCCGGGCTTTTTGTTGGCCGATGATCGCACGCCGCAGGGCGGCTGCAGCCATTCACGCGCATTGCCTTATCGAATGCCATACCCGTTGCATCGGCTTGCTGCCGTTTCTGCACGCGCTTTGCGGACCGATCGCGCAAAAGAAAGAAGCCCGGTCGGGGGACCGGGCTTCCAATGCAACGCGGGAGAGAGAGTCGCGTTGCAGTCAAACGTGCGGCTTACCAGCTGAAGCGCGGGCCGACCGACCATTCCTTGTTGCCGTCGCCATCCATACGGATGTCGCCGTTGATGCCCCAGTTCTGGTTCAACTTCACCTGGGCGCCAAGGCGGCCGTAGAAGTTGTCGCCGATGTCGATGCCGCGCTTCTTGGAGAAGTCTTCGTAGCCAGCCAGGGCATAGACTTCGAAGTGTTCGCCGAAGGCGTTACGCAGGCCGGCTTCCACGCTGTAGCCGTCGAAGCTGATGTTCGGGGTGTCCAGGTCCAGCTTGCGATACGCAACGCGCGCAACGAAGTCGGTGCTGGTGGCGATCTCGTGGTTGTAGCCCACACCCACGCCCCACTGCTGGAAGTCGGAGTTGGAGCTTTCGAACACGTTATCGTTGTCGTCGGCGTTCTGCTTGCTGTAGTCACCGAACACGTGGAAGTTCGGAGCAACGGCATACGAAGCCTTCAGGCCCCAACCGTCTGCATCGCGACCTTCGGTCGGGGTGCGCACGTAGTCGCCTTCGACGAAGTTGTAAGAGAGGTTTTCAGCAGCGGAGGCCGCAAACGGCAGGGCTGCGAGGAGGCCGAGGGCCAGCAGTGAAGTCTTCATGATCAATACCTGTACTTATGGTTTGGGCCGGCGCTGAGGCGGATGCCGTTCGCTGCCGAGATGTAAATTCTCCGTTATTCGATGGAACGCGACATGAATTTTGAACTGAGCA
The DNA here is from genome assembly GCF_024806835.1 of Xanthomonas sp. 3793. GTDB lineage: Bacteria > Pseudomonadota > Gammaproteobacteria > Xanthomonadales > Xanthomonadaceae > Xanthomonas > Xanthomonas arboricola_F. The sequence continues at coordinate 151,300 of NZ_JANTYU010000007.1, read as the reverse complement.
GTGAATGAATCATCGCGCCAGATTCAGCTGCGCTTTCTTGTGGCCGTCATGCGATGCGAGTAGCGCACGTGCAAAACGTGATGCGACATTCACTCCGCACCGGCGATGTGACGCGCGCGTGCACAAACACGAAAACACACGGGTTTTTCGGCCATTTCGACGCCCGAGCACACTGCACTGACATCGCCGCTGTGAGCATTGCACGCTCTTGATTGGTAGCGGAGCAGCATCGTGGCAAAGAAGAAGACGATGGCGCGGTTTCTGGCCGAGACGCTGCATAGCGCGGGGGTGGAGCGGATCTGGGGGGTGACCGGCGACAGCCTCAATGGCCTGACCGATGCATTGCGCGAGATGCAGACCATCGCGTGGATGCATGTGCGTCACGAAGAAGTTGCCGCGTTCGCCGCAGGCGCGGAGGCGGCGGTGACCGGCGAGCTGGCGGTGTGCGCCGGCAGTTGCGGGCCGGGCAACCTGCATTTGATCAACGGTTTGTTCGACTGCCATCGCAGCCGGCAGCCGGTGCTGGCGATCGCCGCACACATCCCCTCGTCCGAGATCGGGCTGAATTATTTTCAGGAAACCCATCCGCAGGAACTGTTTCGCGAGTGCAGCCACTTTGTGGAACTGGTGACCAATCCGGCGCAGCTGCCGGAAGTGCTGCATCGTGCGATGCGCACGGCGATCCTGCAGCAGGGCGTGGCGGTGGTGGTGATCCCCGGCGACATCGCGCTGCTGGAGGTGGACAAGCATCTGTCCAGCGCATGGCCGGCCCTGCGCGCGCCGCGCGTGTTACCCGCTGCCGACGATGTGCAGCAGCTGGCCGAGGTGTTGCAGCAGAGCAAGGCGGTCACCCTGCTGTGCGGCAGCGGTTGCGCCGGTGCGCATGATGCGGTGGTGGCACTGGCAGATACCCTGGGCGCGCCGATCGTGCATGCGTTGCGCGGCAAGGAGTATGTGGAGTGGGAGAACCCGTTCGATGTCGGCATGACCGGCTTGATCGGTTTCAGTTCCGGCTACCACGCGATGCTCAACTGCGACACCTTGATCATGCTGGGCACGGATTTCCCGTACCGGCAGTTCTATCCGAAGGACGCGACCATCGTGCAGGTGGATCGCGACCCGGGCGCGCTAGGACGGCGCACGCCGTTGCAGCTGGGCATTGCGGCGGATGTCGGCGAAACCATCGCGGCCTTGCTGCCGCAGTTGCAGCGTCGCGAAGACCGCCGTTTCCTGGAAAAATCGCTGGAGCACTATCGCAAGGCGCGCCAAGGGCTGGACGATCTGGCAGTGCCGGCGGATCCGGGCGAGCCGCTGCATCCGCAGTTCGTGACCCGGCTGATCAGCCAGATCGCCGACCAGGATGCGGTGTTCACCTGCGATGTCGGCACGCCCACGGTATGGGCGGCGCGCTACCTGCGCATGAACGGCAAGCGCCGTCTGCTGGGATCGTTCAACCATGGCTCGATGGCCAACGCGATGCCGCAGGCGCTGGGCGCGCAGGCGGCGTTTCCAGGGCGTCAGGTGATTTCGCTGTCGGGCGATGGTGGCTTTGCCATGCTGATGGGCGATTTCATTTCGCTGGCGCAGTTGAACCTGCCGGTGAAGGTGGTGGTGTTCAACAATGCCTCGCTGGGGTTTGTGGCGATGGAAATGAAGGCAGCCGGTTACCTGGATACCGGCACCGAGCTGCGCAACCCGGATTTTGCCGCGATGAGCAATGCGATGGGCATCCTGGGTATCCGCGTGGATGAGTCGGCGCAGCTGGAGCGCGCGTTGCGGCAGGCATTTGCGCATTCCGGTCCGGCGCTGGTGGATGTGCGCATCGCCACGCAGGAGCTGGCGGTGCCGCCGGCGATCAAGCTCGAACAGGCCAAAGGCATGGGGCTGTATCTGCTCAAGGCGGTGATGAGCGGGCGGGGCGATGAGGTGATCGAGCTGGTCAAGACCAACCTGCGCTAACACTGCCGGTTCTATCATCGGCCGACTTTCCTCGGATTGCCTTCATGCCACGTTCGCTGCTGCGGCAACTGCTGCTGATCTGGGTGGTGATCGTGGCCGCCTGCCTGGGCGTGGCCACGATGTTGTACGGCTTGTACCGTCAGACCGAAGGCGTGCGGCTGGAAGATGCGCGGCAACAGTTGGGCAACCAGTGCACACGCATCGTGCAGCGTTATGCCGGCGCAAGCGAGGCCGCGCGTAGCGGCGACAACGGCGCCGGCTTGGCTGCGGTGGTGGTGCAATTGGTGCTGGCCGATGCGCCCGGTGTGGAAGGCGGCGTGTGGAATGTGGACAAGGGTTTCATCGCCTATGCCTACCCCACCTACGACGGTAGCGATCACAAGACCGATATCCCGGCGGCCGAGTGGGCAACCATCGTGGGCACCGCGCGGCAAAGCGCGCAGGGACGCAAGCCCGTGCAGTTCCGTCGCGATGGCAGTCGCGAGGTGCTGCTGATCAGCGCCTGCCCGTTGGCGGCCGGTACCGCCGCGTGGACCATGTCGCGAGTGCCGGCGAGCAGCTCGGACGCGTGGCGGCCGCTGGCGATCGGCATGGTGTTGATCTTTGCGATGGTGGCGGTGTCGGCTATTGCGCTTGGGGTGGTGGTGCGGCGCTGGAGCCAGCGCCTGCAGAAGATTCAACACGCGTTGGCGGCCGACACCGAGATACCGCAGATTCCGCATACCGGCGCGCCCGAACTCGACCGGCTCGGCGCTGCGGTCACCGGGTACGCGCAGCGCACTGCGCAGGCGATTGCGCAGACCCGCAAGCTGGCCGACGAGCTGTCGCGGCATGAGCGGCTCGCCGCGCTCGGGCGCATGACCGCAACGGTCGCGCATGAAATCCGCAACCCCATCGCCACCATGCGGCTTGCGGTGGAAAACGAGATCGCACGCCGTGATCTCACCCCCGACGATGCGGCGCATGGTGCGCTGATGCTGGCGCAGATCCGGCGCCTGGATGGCGTGGTCGAAAGCCTGCTCGGCATGGTGCAGCCGATCCGCCTGCAGCTGGAAACGGTGGTGGTACAGGACTGGCTGGAAGAGCTGCTGGATCCGGCGCTGTTGCCGCACGCCGCGCATCGACTGCAGCTGCAGGTGCCGGATGCGCCGCTGCAGTGGCAACTGGATCCGCAGCAACTGGGACGCGCGCTGCACAATTTGCTGCGCAATGCGCTGCAGCATGCCGACCCCGGCACGCAGGTCGCAGTGCGCGCGCAGCAGCGCGAAGCTGCGTTGCATCTGCAGGTGAGCAACCACGGTGCACCGGTCCCCGAGCCGATCGCAGCACAGCTGTTCGAACCGTTCGTCAGCGGTCGCAGCGACGGCAACGGGTTGGGGCTGGCGTTGGTGCGCGAGATCGCACGCGCGCACGGCGGCCAGGCGCAGTACACCCATGCCGACGGCATGACCCATTTCATTGTGGAGCTGCCATGGCGTGTATCCTGATCATCGACGACGACGCAGCGTTTCTTGCCACCTTGCAGGCGACGCTGCGCTCGCTCGGGCATCGCGTGATCGCCGCCAGCAACGGCGCGCAGGGCCTGGCGCAGTTGCGCGAAGGCGGTATCGACCTGGCCTTTGTGGACTTCCGCATGCCGGGCATGGATGGGATCGAGGTGCTGCGCGCGCGGGCAGGCGATGCGCAGGCGGCCCAGGTGCCGCTGGTGATGCTGACCGCCCATGTGTCCAGCGGCAACACCATCGAGGCGATGACGCTGGGTGCGTTCGACCACCTGGTCAAACCGGTGGGGCGTGCCGATATCGTCGATGTGGTGGAGCGCGCGTTGCTGAGCCGCGCCGATGCTGCGACCGCCGAGCCGCCGATCCCGCTGCCCGAAGAAGACGATGCGCTGGTCGGCCACAGCCCGGCGATGCGCACGGTGCACAAGCGCATCGGGCTGGCGGCCGCATCGGAGCTGCCGGTGCTGATCACTGGCGAGACCGGCACCGGCAAGGAGTTGGCCGCGCGCGCGTTGCATCGTGCCAGTGCGCGCGCGGAGGCGGCGTTCGTGGCGGTCAATTGCGCCGCGATTCCGCTGGAGTTGATGGAGAGCGAGTTGTTCGGCCATCGCAAGGGCGCCTTCTCCGGTGCGACCAGCGACCGGATCGGCCTGATCCGCGAGGCCGATGGCGGCACCTTGTTCCTGGACGAAATCGGCGACATGCCGCTGCCGATGCAGGCCAAGCTGCTGCGCTTCCTGCAGGAAGGCGAAGTGACGCCGCTGGGCGGCCGCGGTGCGCAGAAGGTGGACGTGCGCGTGCTGGCGGCCACCCATCGCGATCTGGCCGCGTGGGTGGCGGCCGGGCAGTTTCGCAGCGACCTGCGTTACCGCTTGAACGTGGTACCGATCGAACTGCCGCCGCTGCGCGAGCGCGGGCAGGACATCGTGCTGCTGGCCCAGTACTTCCTGCGGACCGGGCCAGGCGGTGCGCGCACGCTGTCGCCGGCCGCGCAGGCGCGTGTGCTGGCCTACCCCTGGCCGGGCAACGTGCGCGAGTTGCGCAACGTGATGCAGCGCAGCCAGGTGCTGGTGCGCGGGCACAGCATCGAGGCGGACGATCTGGACGAGGCGCTCGGCGAGATGGCGCCGCCGCAGGCGATGCCGGCCGCTGCGGAAATGCAGCTTCCCGAGGCGGTGGCGCGGCTGGAGAAACAGATGATCCAGGACGCGTTGGTGCATAGCGGCGGCAACCGTGCCGAGGCAGCGCGCCGGCTCGGCATTCATCGCCAACTGCTGTACCGCAAGCTCGACGACTATGGGTTGCAGTAGGCGCGCGGGCGGCACCAGTGCAGCGGTGCGGATGGGCGATCAGGTGGTGCTCATCGAACGGTTCGCCGGCCCGTCCTGACCCGCGCCGGCACAAGGTTGCATGCCGCTGCATTCCGCAGGCAGTGAATCGGCCAGGCAGCCCTGGGCCAGCACAGTCAGCCGCGTAGCCGCACCCGCAGGTTGCAAGCGCTGACGCCGTTCTTCAAGCGGACAGCGCAGCGCAGGGTGTCTGCAAAACGGACGCGGTTGGATGAAATGCAGACGTCCATTCGCCCCGTTCCAGGCCCTCCGCCTTGAAAAACAAGGCTTCCACAGTTGGCACGATGCCTGCGTTGTACCTACTGCGAGCGGCACTCCTTGCCGCGCTGGAGACATCACATGCTTCGTCAGACCGCACTTGCCTTTGCATTGGCCTGCAGCGTGGCCACCGCTGCGGCGCAGGTTCCACCGCCGCCTGCCGCGCCTGCCGCACCGCGTCCGCCGGTGGGCACGCCACCGCCACCGCCGCCGATGCCGCCTGTGCCGCCAGCACCGGTGGCCGCCGCGCCGGTGCAGGTCACTGGCACCGTCGAGCGGTTCATGCTCACTCCCAATGGTGAGGTGGAGGGGTTGTGGCTGCGCGACGGCACCCAGATCGGGTTTGCACCGCATCGGTCCGATGAACTGCAGGCAGCCGTGCGCCGCGGCGATACGGTGAGCGTGCAGGGCTATCGCCTCGGCGATCTGCCGGTGCTGCGTGCCAGCAGCATCCGCTCCACGCGCAGCAAGCGTGAGGTAGTGGACCGCCCGCCGTTGGCCGGCGACATGCCGCCCCCGCCGCCCCCGCCTGCTGCACTGACGCCGTTAACAGCGGATGGTCGCATCGAGCGCCTCGTCTATAGCCCGGGCGGCGAAACCAACGGTGCGTTGTTGAGCGACGGCACCGTGGTGCGGATGCCGCCGCATCTGGCACTGCAGTTGGGCGACCTGCTGCGCACCGGAGCACCGCTGAGCGTGCGCGGGTTCGGCGTCGCCACCGCCGCCGGGCGTTCGATCGAGGCTACCGAGGTAGGCCGCGACCGCGCCTCGCAGCGTGCGTTGTTCACGGCTCCGCGTCCGGATGGCCCGCTGCCACCGCCGCCGGCACCACCGGGGCCGCCCGTGCCACCGGCCGCACCGCCGACACCGCGCTGACCCGGGGCGCCGCCGCGAAGGCGACGGCGGCGCCCACGCGCAACATTCGTTTACGCACCTCCGCCGCGCCCGTGCGTGGCGGCGGGCGCGGCTTGCCGGCGTTGGCCGGTCCTACCTAGTTGGAGTCCACAATGCATTGGGTCGATCCTGATTTCCTCCCTGAAACCCGCGGCACCCTGGCGCGTTTTCTGCTCAATCCCAAGGCCGATATCGATGGCCTGCTGTTGACCGACGGCACCGAGGTGCACACCCCGCCGCATCTGTCGGCAGCCCTGCTCAAGGCGCTCAAGCCGGGCAGCGCCTTGACCGTACGCGGCCTCAAGCCGCGCGATGTGGACATGCTGGTGGCACTGGCGATCGACCCGGCCGGCGGCAAGCGCATCCTCGACGAAGGCCCGCATGGGCCGCATGCCAAGCCCAAGCCCAAGCCCAAGCCCAAACCGCCGGCCGGCAAGCCGCCCAAGCCGCAGCTCACCCAGCACGCCGGCACCATCGCGCGGCTGCTGCATGGTCCGCATGGGCAGGTGCATGGCGTGCTGTTGGACGATGAAGTGACGGTACGCTTCCCGCCGCATGCCGGCGCCGACTTCGCCAGGCAACTGGTGGTCGGCAAGCCGTTGGTGGTCGAAGGCGATACCAAGGCGACACCGCATGGCGTGTTGATCCACGCGCACGCGCTGGGCAGCAAGGCCGCCGGGTTGAAGCAGATCGAGCATCCGCCGCATGGCCCGGGCGCGCCCAAGCCCAAGCCCAAGCACTAGGCGCCGCGTATGTGTCCGCTGCGCTGGAATGAGCAGGTCGTCATCGGCGTTGTCATGCAGGCAGGCCGTGCCTGGCAACAGGCAACAGGGCGATGCGCATGAGCACCGCACGCCGACCGCCTGGCACGCGCGCGCTGGAAGCGCTGCATTTCAGCGTGGCCGATGTCCAGGACGGGCTGGGGCCATTTTTGAGTGTGTTTTTGCAGTCCAAGGGCTGGTCGGTGGCGGCGATCGGCACGGTGATGAGCGTGGGCGGGATTGCCGGCATGCTCGCCACCACGCCGGCAGGCGCATTGGTCGATGCCACCCGGCGCAAGCGCGCCGTGGTGGTGATCGGCTGTCTGGCGATCCTGCTCGCCACCGCGTTGATCTGGCTGCGCCCGACCGCTTCCGGGGTGGTCGCCGCACAGATCGCATCGGCGCTGGCTGCGGCGGGCATCGGCCCGGCGCTCACCGGCATCACGTTGGGCCTGGTGCGTGCGCGCGGGTTCGATCATCAACTGGCGCGCAACCAGGTCGCCAATCACGCCGGCAACATGCTGGCCGCAGTGCTGGCCGGCTGGTTGGGATGGCGCTACGGGTTTGGCGCGATCTTCGCGCTGACTGCGGTGTTCGGCGTGTTGGCGCTGGCGGCCGTGCTGTCGATTCCGGCAACCGCCATCGACCACCGCGCTGCACGCGGCCTAGCGCATGCCGATGGCGCAGACGCACTGAGTGCCTGGCGGGTATTGCTGACCAGCCGGCCATTGGCCTTGCTGGCGGTCACCCTGGGGCTGTTTCATCTGGGCAACGCGGCGATGCTGCCGTTATACGGCATGGCGATCGTGGCCGCCCACGCCGGCGATCCGAGCGCGCTCACCGCCACCACCATCGTGGTCGCCCAGGCCACGATGGTGGTGGTCGCCTTGCTGGCGATGCGCTGGATCCGCGTGCACGGACATTGGTGGGTGTTGCTGCTGGCCTTCATGGCCTTGCCGTTGCGCGCGCTGGTGGCGGCCTCGGTGATCCACGGCTGGGGCGTGTTTCCGGTGCAGATCCTCGATGGGCTCGGTGCCGGCCTGCAAAGCGTGGTGGTCCCGGCATTGGTGGCGCGTTTGCTGCGTGGCACCGGCCGGGTCAACGTCGGCCAGGGCGCGGTGATGACAGTGCAGGGGATTGGTGCGGCGCTCAGCCCGGCCTTCGGCGGCTGGCTCGCGCACGCCTTCGGCTACCGCGTCGCGTTCTTGAGCCTGGGCGCAATCGCCTTGCTGGCCGTTGCGTTATGGGCAGGGTGTCGCGGCATGTTGCAGGCAGCGACCGGCGTGCAGACCGCGCCGTAGTGGCGCCGCAGGCGCGTGCAAGAAAGCGCGTGTGTCCTGGAGTCCATCGCGAGCGGTGCGTGCGGCCTGGCGCTGGACAGGCGGGGGCGCAAGCCTTGATGCAAGCACGCAGCACGCAGCACGCAGCACGCAGCACGCGCAGTGCGCATGCAGGCAACACGGCAAGCAGAGCGTGCCGTGGGAGGTGGGCTGTGCCGGGTGTCTGGCGTCCGATCAGGCCTGGTCAATGGCTGGGTTAGACCTCTGCAGATCCGGCTCAAGAACCGAACCTACGGCGGTCCATCCCCACTGCCGGGAGCGGAGCCGCAGTTGTGGGCGATGGTGCTGCGTCGCGGTTACTGACCGCCGGCGAAGTTCCACTGCCGCCAGGCTTCGAACACCATCACTGCAACGGTGTTGGACAGGTTGAGGCTGCGGTTGTCCGGGCGCATCGGCAGGCGCAGACGATGCTGCGGCGGGATCGACTCCAGCACCTCGGCCGGCAGGCCGCGGGTTTCCGGGCCAAACAAGAACGCATCGCCATCGGCGAATTGCGGTGTGTCGTAGCGCACCGTGCTGCGCGTACTCAGCGCAAACACGCGCGTGGGCGCGATGGCAGCCAATGCAGCAGGCAGATCGGCGTGCACTTGCAGGGTTGCGTATTCGTGGTAGTCCAGGCCGGCGCGCTTGAGCTGCTTGTCGCTGAGGTCAAAGCCCAGTGGCTCGATCAGGTGCAGGCGCGCGCCGGTGTTGGCGCACAAGCGAATCACATTGCCCGTGTTGGGCGGAATTTCCGGTTGGAACAGGATGACATCGAGGACGGGTGCTGGCATGCGCGCAAGTGTAGCTGCGCGCAGGCTTAGAGGCGGACGGCTGCGCTGACCAGGGCTTCCAGCTCCGCCGGCGACGGCTGCAGCTGCGGCACCGGCAGATTGACCATGACCTGACCCATCAGCGCACCGATGGCGGCAGCGGCCTGGCCGGAGGCGCTCTGGGCGGTGGCGGCGCTGCTGCGGACCACCAACTCGGCGCGCTGTTCGGCCGACGGACGCACCTGCACTGCAGCCAGGGTGATCACGCGCGGACCAGCCTGTTCGGCGGCCAGGGCAGCCAGCTGTTCGGCGGACGGGTGCACCTGGACGGCGGCCAGGGTACGGATGTCGCTGCTGCGTTCCAGCGTCTGTTGGGCGATCTGGTCGGCAGATGGGCGCACCTGCACCGCATCCAGCGTGGTCAGGCTGGAGGCCTGGGCAAAACCGGCGAAGCTGGTGCCGGCCAGGAGGGCGGCGGAGAGGGCGATGCGCAGGGTCTGGGTCTTCATGGCGAGGTCTCTTGGTGTGGGTGATCAGTGGTGTGGTAGTAAGGTAGTACACCGTTTCGGTATTCGCAAGAACTTTCGGAGCTTTCCTTCACTTGTTCAGCAGGCAGTCAGCTTTGCGTCATGCGCTTCGATGGCCACGTGACTGCAGCAAGCCGCGTGCCATCTTTAAGGTGTTGTTTTTAAAGAATTTTTCAGAATCAACCAGTGTCCGCGTCCGGACACCCGGACGCAGCGACAGGCACCGGGCGGCATCCACCGCCGCTTGCATCGGGCGATTGAGTGGCGGTTGCGCTGTGCTGAATGAGGCGTATGGACAATGCCGGGCACGCGTTTGGCTGCCGGGCAACTGCGGCACAATCCGGCTTTACCCTTCGGTGTGGATGACTTATGCGCGTGCTGATGCTGTCTGTTCTGGTTGCCACCACCACCGCGGCGTGCACCTGGGTGCCGATCGAACAAAGCGGCAAGAGCGTGCAGGTATTGCCCGCAGGCCCTGTGCCGGCTGGCTGTCAGCAGCAGGGTGAGGTGGTGGTGTCGGTCAAGAGCAAGGTCGGCTTCTACAACCGCAACCCGCTGCGCGTGCAGGAGGAGCTGGAAACGCTGGCGCGCAACGAGGCCCCGGGTGCCAATGCCAACGCCGTGCAGGCACAAGGCCAGCCGGCCGACGGAAGCCAGCGCTTCAACGCCTTCCGCTGCCCGCCGCGCTGAACCGTTGGGCTGGGGCGGCGGCCATTCAAATGTAAAGATGCGGTAAAACCAGCCAGCAGCTAGACTAGCGCCCCCTCGCCTGACGCCATGGCGCTACTTCGATGCTCTTCCAGAATGTCTCCATCGCGGGACTGGCGCATATTGATGCGCCGCACACGCTGACTTCCAAGGAAATCAACGAGCGCCTGCAACCGACCTACGACCGCCTCGGAATCAAGACCGACGTGTTGGGCGACGTTGCCGGCATCCATGCACGGCGCTTGTGGGACCAGGATGTCCAGGCCTCGGACGCCGCCACCCAGGCTGCGCGCAAGGCACTGCTCGACGCCGGCATCGGTATCGAGAAGATCGGCCTGCTGGTCAACACCTCGGTGAGCCGCGACTACCTGGAGCCGTCCACTGCCTCCATCGTGTCCGGCAACCTCGGGGTCGGCGACCACTGCGTCACCTTCGACGTCGCCAACGCCTGCCTTGCCTTCATCAACGGCATGGACATCGCCGCGCGCATGCTCGAGCGTGGCGAGATCGACTATGCGCTGGTCGTCGACGGCGAGACCGCCAACCTGGTGTACGAGAAGACCCTCGAGCGCATGACCTCGCCCGACGTCACCGAAGAAGAATTCCGCAATGAACTCGCTGCGCTGACCCTGGGCTGCGGTGCCGCGGCCATGGTCATGGCGCGCACCGAGCTGGTGCCCGACGCGCCGCGCTACAAGGGCGGCGTGACCCGTTCGGCCACCGAGTGGAACAAGCTGTGCCGCGGCAACCTGGACCGCATGGTCACCGACACCCGCCTGCTGCTGATCGAAGGCATCAAGCTGGCGCAGAAGACCTTCCTGGCCGCCAAGCAGGCGATGGGCTGGGCGGTGGACGAGCTGGACCAGTTCGTCATCCACCAGGTCAGCCGCCCGCACACCGCTTCGTTCGTGAAGTCGTTCGGCATCGACCCGGCCAAGGTCATGACCATCTTCGGCGAACACGGCAACATCGGCCCGGCTTCGGTGCCGATCGTGCTGAGCAAGCTCAAGGAGCTCGGCCGCTTGAAGAAGGGCGACCGGATCGCGCTGATGGGGATTGGTTCTGGCCTGAACTGCTCGATGGCGGAAGTGGTCTGGTAATGCGTGTGATGGTGGCCGGCCGATGCTCTTGCACGCCGGGCAAGATCGCTGCTTAGGTAAAAAAGTGGTATCTAAGTTTCCTTGCAGGAACAGCTGCAGTCTGTAAGGAAAGACGATGGCTCAGCGCATCACCGGACACTATGTTGCTGGCGCTCTCGCAGGGAGCCGTTACCAGGCGTTCGGCCCTGATCCGTTGCCGGCAGTGCCGGCACTGGATTTCGCACAGGCTGAACTGGTGGCGCGCAAAGAGCGCGCCGACCAGGCACTAGGGCGACTGGACGGCATCACGCTGATGCTGCCGGACCCGGAAGTGTTTCTCTATCAGTACATCCGCAAGGAAGCCTTGCTGTCGTCCCAGATCGAAGGAACCCAGTCATCGTTCTCGGACCTGTTGCTGTTCGAGATGGATGCGGCACCGGGCGTGCCTGTCGGCGATGTCGAAGAAGTGTCCAACTATGTCGCGGCCCTCAACCATGGTTTGCGGCGCCTGCGCGAGGACGATTTCCCGCTGTCGCTGCGTTTGATCCGCGAGATGCATGCGCTGTTGCTGCAGGGCGGGCGTGGAGCCGGCAAGCAGCCAGGTGAATTTCGCCGGAGCCAGGTGTGGGTAGGCGGGGCCTCGCCTGCACTTGCACACTTTGTTCCGCCACCGCCAGATGCATTGCCCGACGCGCTGTCGGCACTCGAACAGTTTCTGCATGCGCCGCAGGGGCAGATGCCGCCGTTGGTGAAGGCGGCGCTTGCCCATGTGCAGTTCGAAACCATCCATCCCTTCAGCGATGGCAATGGGCGCCTGGGACGGCTGTTGATTACCTTGATCCTGTGCAGCGAAGGCGTGCTGCGGGAGCCCAGCCTGTATCTGAGCCTGTATTTCAAGCGCCGTCGTGCCGATTACTACGATCGCCTCAATGCGGTGCGACTCAACGGTGATTGGGAAGGATGGCTGGGCTTCTTTCTGGATGGTGTGGCAGAGACCGCGCAACAAGCCGTCGACACCGCGCAGCGCCTGCTGGCACTGTTGGCACGTGATCGGGCCCGCATTGCCGCTTTGGGCCAGCGAGCAGGCAACGTCGGCCTGGTGTTTGAGCAGTTCGCGCGGCGCGTGGTGTTGGCGGTGCCGCAAGTGGCGCCCACCCTGTCGTTGAGTGCGCCCACCATCCGTGCCGCAGTACGCACCCTGCAGGAGCTGGAAATCGTCAACGAACTCACCGGCCAGCAGCGGCATCGTATTTTTGCCTACCACGCCTATCTCGACATCCTCAGCGAAGGAGCGCAGCCGCTGTGAGCGATCGGCTTGCGCACGGCCGTTGCCGACGATGCGGAGACACCTGACGTATTTTCGATACTGTCGTGGCGATGTAGCTGGTGACTTGCCAGCCACACCCAGTCAAAGCTTTAGCAAATAGAGAGATCCATGAACTACCCCGGCTATCCCTTCACTCCCCAGCGCCTTGAGGTGCGTCCCGGCATTGCGATGTCCTATCTGGACGAAGGTCCGCGCGATGGCGAGGTGGTCGTGATGCTGCACGGCAATCCGTCGTGGAGTTATCTGTGGCGGCACCTGGTCAGTGGCCTGTCGGATCGGTACCGCTGCATCGTGCCCGACCATATCGGCATGGGGCTTTCCGACAAGCCGGACGATGCGCCTGATGCGCAGCCGCGTTACGACTACACGCTGCAGTCGCGCGTGGACGATCTGGACACGCTGTTGCGGCACTTGGGCATCACCGGTCCGGTCACGCTGGCGGTGCACGATTGGGGCGGCATGATCGGGTTCGGCTGGGCGTTGTCGCATCACGCCCAGGTCAAGCGCCTGGTGATCACCAATACCGCCGCCTTCCCGTTGCCGCCGGAGAAACCGATGCCGTGGCAGATCGCGATGGGTCGGCATTGGCGGCCGGGCGAATGGTTCATCCGCACGTTCAATGCGTTTTCGTCCGGTGCTTCATGGTTTGGCGTGTCGCGGCGCATGCCCTCGGCCGTGCGCCGCGCCTATGTCGCGCCTTACGACACCTGGCGCAATCGCATCTCCACGATCCGTTTCATGCAGGACATTCCGCTGTCGCCGGCCGACAAGGGTTGGTCGTTGCTGGAGCGCTCCGCACAGGCCTTGCCGTCGTTTGCCGACCGCCCCGCGTTCATCGCCTGGGGCCTGCGCGACATCTGCTTCGACAAGCACTTCCTGGCCGGTTTTCGCCAGGCATTGCCGAACGCCGAGGTGACCGCGTTCGACGATGCCAATCACTACGTGCTGGAAGACAAGCACGAGGTGCTGGTGCCGGCGATTCGCACGTTCCTGGATACGCATCCGCTGTAAGCGAGGCGTCCGACACCGATCAATGCGCCGATGGCGTATGCGTCAGCAGCCAGGTCCGGTCACGGCACTGGCAGCGGATTGCGCTGCGCATCGTCCACGCCGATCCAATCGTCCTGCGTCAGCGCATGCAGACCATGCGCCAGGCGCGACTTGTCGCATTGCGCACTGCGCTGGCCGAATTCCAGCGACGCCGGCACGGCGGCGCAGGAGGACGGGCGGCGGTCGTGGATGCTGCAGCGGCTATAGCGGCCGATGTCGGCATCCAGGGCGATGCAGCGCGGTTGCGATTGCGAGGTGCCGCGCATCACGCGCTCGTGCGTGCGCAAGGAGTCGGTCAGTTCGATCGGTACCCTGCCGCCCAATGCGGGATCGGCTTCGCTCCAGTGGAAACTGACGCGGAAATAGGCGCAGCAAGCGCCGCAGGTAAGGCAGGGGTGTGCCATGGAATGCCGGGCCTGGCGCGGCGAAATCGCGTGGGGAGCGCGGCATTCTGACCGAACCGTGCTGCGATACAAGAGGCATGCGGCCGCCGCCGCTAAGCGATTCATGCGTCGGCATCGGGCGGGCGCGTGCCCCGACCACGGCGCGCATCCGCCGCAGGTGCAGGTGCGCCCTGCGCACAAGCGGCCAGCACCGTGAGTGCATGGGTGATAATACGGCGATGACCACTCTCTGCAATATCGCGGCCACCCTGCCGCAGCTGGCGCGCGAGCGCCCCGATCAGATCGCCATTCGCTGCCCCGGCCGCCGCGCCGCCAATGGGTTTGCCGCCTACGATGTGACCTTGAGCTATGCCGAACTGGACGCGCGCAGCGATGCGATCGCCGCCGGCCTGGCGCTGCACGGCATCGGCCGTGGCGCGCGCGCGGTGGTGATGGTGCGGCCGTCGCCGGAATTCTTCCTGCTGATGTTTGCCTTGTTCAAGGCCGGTGCGGTGCCGGTGCTGGTCGATCCGGGCATCGACAAGCGCGCGCTCAAACAGTGTCTGGACGAGGCGCAGCCGCAGGCGTTTATCGGCATACCGCTTGCGCAGTTGGCGCGTCGTCTGCTGCGCTGGGCGCGCTCTGCAAAGCAGATCGTCAGCGTCGGTGGCCGTTACGGGTGGGGCGGGGTGACACTGGCGCGCGTGGAGCGCGATGGCGCCGGCGCTGGCAGTCAGCTGGCCAACACCGGGCCGGACGATGTGGCCGCCATCCTGTTCACCAGCGGCTCCACCGGCGTGCCCAAGGGCGTGGTTTACCGACACCGGCATTTCGTCGGCCAGATCGAGTTGCTGCGCAATGCCTTCGGCATGCAGCCCGGTGGCGTGGATCTGCCGACGTTCCCGCCGTTTGCCTTGTTCGATCCTGCTTTGGGGCTGACCTCGGTGATTCCGGACATGGATCCGACCCGCCCGGCCACTGCCGACCCGCGCAAGCTGCACGATGCACTCAACCGCTTCGGAGTGACGCAATTGTTCGGTTCGCCGGCATTGATGCGCGTGCTGGCCGACTACGGGCAGCCGCTGCCCAAGGTGCGCCTGGCGACGTCGGCAGGCGCACCGGTGCCGCCAGACGTGGTGGCCACCATCCGCGCGCTGCTGCCGGCCGATGCGCAATTCTGGACGCCGTATGGCGCCACCGAATGCCTGCCGGTGGCGGCAATCGAAGGCCGCACCCTGGACGCAACCCGCGCTGCCACCGAAGCCGGTGCCGGAACCTGTGTGGGACAGGTGGTCGCGCCCAATGAGGTGCGCATCATCGCCATCGACGATGCGGCCATTGCCGATTGGAGCGGCGCACGCGTGCTGGCCATGGGCGAAGTCGGCGAGATCACCGTCGCCGGCCCGACCACCACCGATACCTATTTCAATCGCGATGCGGCCACCCGCATCGCCAAGATCCGCGAGCGCAGCGACGATGGCAGCGAACGCATCGTGCACCGCATGGGCGATGTGGGCTATTTCGATGCGGAAGGACGCTTGTGGTTCTGCGGGCGCAAGACCCATCGCGTGGAGACGGCCACAGGCCCGCTGTACACCGAGCAGGTGGAGCCGGTGTTCAACGTGCATCCCCAGGTGCGGCGCACGGCGCTGGTCGGTGTAGGCGCAGCCGGACAACAGCAACCGGTGCTGTGCGTGGAGTTGCACCCTGGCGTATCGGCATCGGCCTTCGCGGACGTGCAAACCGCATTGCGTGCGCTGGGCGCCGCGCATCCCCATACCGCCGGTATCGCACGTTTCCTGCGGCATCCCGGTTTTCCGGTCGACATCCGCCACAACGCCAAGATCGGCCGCGAGAAACTGGCGGTCTGGGCGGCGCAACAGCGTGCGTAAGCACATGCAGCGGTGCGCGCAGCTTAGTGGTTCTTCCGTGTTTCCTCTTGTGATCGGTGCAAAGCGATGAAGATTCTGGTGACCGGCGGTGGTGGATTTCTTGGCCAGGCGTTGTGCCGCGGCTTGCGCGCGCGCGGGCACGAGGTGGTGAGTTTTCAACGCGGCGATTACCCGGTCTTGCAGACGTTGGGCGTGGGCCAGATCCGTGGCGACCTGGCCGACCCGCAAGCGGTGCGGCATGCCTTCGCCGGCATCGATGCGGTCTTCCACAACGCCGCCAAGGCCGGTGCATGGGGCAGCTACGACAGCTATCACCAGGCCAATGTGGTGGGCACGCAGAACGTGCTCGACGCATGCCGCGCCAATGGCGTGCCGCGGCTGATCTACACCTCCACACCCAGCGTCACCCACCGCGCCACCAACCCGGTGGAGGGTCTGGGCGCCGATGAGGTGCCATATGGCGAAGACCTGCGCGCCGCGTATGCGGCGACCAAGGCGATCGCCGAGCGTGCGGTGCTGGCAGCCAACGATGCGCAGCTGGCCACTGTGGCATTGCGTCCGCGGCTGATCTGGGGGCCGGGCGACAATCATCTGTTGCCGCGGCTGGCGGCACGCGCGCGCGCCGGTCGCCTGCGCATGGTGGGCGATGGCAGCAACCTGGTGGACAGCACGTACATCGACAATGCCGCGCAAGCGCATTTCGATGCGTTCGACCATCTTGCGCCGGGCGCTGCCTGCGCGGGCAAGGCGTACTTCATTTCCAACGGCGAACCGTTGCCGATGCGCGAGTTGCTCAATCGCCTGCTTGCGGCAGTGGACGCACCGGCGGTGACGCGTTCGCTGTCGTTCAAGACGGCGTACACAATCGGTGCAATCTGCGAGACCATGTGGCCACTGTTGCGTCTGCCTGGCGAAGTGCCGCTGACGCGTTTTCTGGTAGAACAGTTGTGCACGCCGCATTGGTACAGCATGGAACCTGCGCGTCGCGACTTCGGCTATGTGCCACGCATCAGCATCGAAGAAGGCCTGCAACGGCTGCGATCCTCATCTTCCAACGACATCGCCATCACTCGATAAAGACTGCCACATCTTCAGGATACGTCTGCGCCGATTCGGCACGACAACTTCTGGAATCATTGCCATGCTGCATTACGCCATCATCTTCTTCGTCATCGCCATCATCGCCGCTGTGCTGGGCTTCAGCGGTATCGCCGGTGCGGCGACCAACATTGCCTGGATCCTGTTCGTGGTGTTCCTGATCCTGGCAGTGATCTCGATGTTCCGTCGCGGCAAGGTCTAACGTCCCGCTGCGATACGCCACGGCAGCGGCGCTGCCGATCGGTGCTCACATGGCCCGCCTCCGCAAGGAGGCGGGCCATGTGCGTTATGGCGGTGTTTCAGTGGGGTCCTTGCCCCTCACAGCAGTTTTTCCAGGTATTGCACCTGCTTGCCACCAGCCAGCACCGCATCGCCGATCGGTACGAATCCCAGTTGCCGATGCAACGCCAGCGAGGCCGGATTGGGCGGGCTCAGATTCACTTCGCACACCAGGCGCGGCTGCGCTGCCGCACACGCGCTGCGGATGAGGTCGGCGTACAGTTGCCCGGCAAGGCCGCGTCGCCGCGCATGGACGCCGATCACGATGCGGTCCACATAGACAAAGCGCGCAAAGCGCTTCGATAGCCACGCAAAGTTGGCATTGGCGTAGTCAGCGCTCTGATCCAGTGCGATCAACAGGCCGTCTGCCGGCGGGATCACGCTGGCATGCCATGCCAGCTGCAACAACGCGGCCAGCCCATCGGCATCGAGCAACGACAGTGCGGTGGCATGGGCATTGTTGAGTGCGAGCAATGCGGCATGGTCGTGCGCCTGCACTGCGCGCGGCTGCGCGGCGCTCATGCGCGGGTGTCTACCGCGCTGCGCAGCAATTGATCGTCCGCATGCCGTTGCAATGCCAGTTCGATCAACTGCGTGATCAAGCCGCGATAGTCCAGCCCGCTTGCCTGCCAGAGTTTGGGATACATGCTGATGCGGGTGAAGCCCGGAAGCGTATTGACCTCGTTGATCACGATGCGTCCGTCCGCACACAGGAACACATCCACGCGCGCCATGCCGGCACAATCCAGCGCTTGATATGCCTGCACCGCAAGGTGCTGGATGCGCTGCTGCGTCTGCGCATCCAGCTCGGCGGGGATCACGATGTCGGCGCCGTGCGCGCTGATGTATTTGGTGTCGTACGAATAAAACGCATCATGCACCACCACTTCGCCGCACACGCTGGCCCGTGGCGCGGCATTTCCCAGCACCGCGCATTCGATCTCGCGGCCGACAATGGCCGCTTCCACCAGCACCTTGTGGTCGTAGGACAACGCCAAGGCGAGTGCGGCGGCAAAGGCGTCCGCGCTGCGCACCTGGCTGACGCCCACCGACGAGCCCTGATTGGCCGGTTTGACGAACAACGGCAACCCCAGCTGCGCGATCAACGCATCCACATCGGCGTGCGCGGCGGTGTGACGGTTGAAGCAGACAAACGGCGCCACCGCCAGGCCGGCATCGCGCAGCACGCGCTTGGCCATGTCCTTGTCCATCGCCACCGCCGAGCCAAGCACGCCGGAGCCGACGAAGGGCAGGTTGGCCATGCGCAGCAATCCCTGCAGCGAGCCGTCTTCGCCCAGGGTGCCGTGCACGATCGGGAACACCACATCGATCTGCGCCAGCGCCTGCTCGGTGTCCACCGGCCGCAGCTGCGCCTGCTCGGCGCCGGGTAGCACCGCCACCGAGCGTCCGCTGCGGTGCAGGGCGATCCGGCCCGGGTCGTCGGCATCGTGCAGAAAGCCGTCCGCCGCGCTCAGATGCCACTGGCCCTGCTTGTCGATGCCGATCAGTACCGGCTCGAAGCGCTGCGGGTCGAGCGCGTCCAGGATGTTGCGTGCCGACTGCAGCGAGACCTCGTGCTCGGCGGATTTGCCGCCAAAGATGAGACCGACCCGGATCTTGCGCATCGCCTGCTCCTGCCAACTATTCGAAAAGATCGCCAGCATGCCCGTGACCGGCAGGCCGAAGGAAGCCGGCAGATTGGGCGGGGCGGCAACTGTGCGCGGACGCTGCGCCCATCGGCGCAGGGAGCGTTGGTCGCGACGGGCCGCCCGCACCGCGCCGCGAGCGCACCATCCTGGTCAGCCGCCGTGCAGCGCCAGCGGGCCAGACACCCCAGGCGACGACCGGTGCATCGATCGTTCCACCGCCAGGCAAACGCCTGCCGTGGCCACCGCAGCAGCCTCCGGCGCGCAGCGCCCCACCATCGTCAGCCAGCTGCGACATGCGGGGGCGGTAGAATGCGCCCATGTCCGCATCACTTTTCAATTCCCTCAAGCCGCTCGCCGGCCAGGCCCTGCAGGCCGCGCTCAATCGCGCCCTGGCGCTGGACCCGGATACCCGCGACGCCCTGTTGCCGCTGGAAGGCCAGCGCATCGCGCTGACCCTGGACGCGCCCGCACTTGCGCTGCAGATCCGCGTGCACGAGCGACGGCTGCTGGTCGGCCCGGTGGATCAGGCACAGGAGCCGGATCTGGCGGTGCGCAGCAGCCTGGCCGGCCTGCTGGGGCAGCTGCCGTTTCTGGCCAATGCGCGTCGCAACGGTGCGCCGGCGGGGCGGCTCAAGGTCTCCGGCGACGCGGAGCTTGCGCGCCAGCTGCAGCAACTGGCCGGGCGCTTCGACCCGGATTGGCAGCTGCCGTTCGTGACGGTGTTCGGGCAGATCCTGGGTGTACAGATTGCCGGCGCGGTGCGTGCAGCGTTGCAGCAGGCCCGTCGCAGCGCATCGGATCTGGCGCATAGCGCGGCCGAATTCGTCACCGAGGAATCGCGCGATGTGGTGCCGCGGGCCGAGCTCGAAGCCTTCCATGACGACGTGGACGAGCTGCGCGACGATGTCGAACGGCTGGCTGCGCGCGTCACTCGCCTGCGCGCCGCCGGAGGCACGCCATGAAGGCGATCCTGCGGGCCAGCCGCATCGGCCGGGTGATCCTGCGCTACCGCCTGGACGACCTGCTGCAAGGCACGGCCGCCGAGCGCTGGCTGCGTGTGGCCAAGCCGTTCGTGCCGCGTGCCAGCGCCGAGATCGCCGCGCAATCGCGCGGTGCGCGGCTGCGGCTGGCGTTGCAGGAACTGGGGCCGATCTTCGTCAAGTTCGGGCAGATCCTGTCGACCCGTCGCGACCTGATCCCCGCCGACGTGGCCGAAGAACTCACCTTGCT
The DNA here is from genome assembly GCF_024806835.1 of Xanthomonas sp. 3793. GTDB lineage: Bacteria > Pseudomonadota > Gammaproteobacteria > Xanthomonadales > Xanthomonadaceae > Xanthomonas > Xanthomonas arboricola_F. Next base: position 131,263 of record NZ_JANTYU010000007.1, on the reverse strand, counting down.
GCAGGACCGGGTCAAGCCATTCGATGGGCAGGCCGCGCGTCTGATCGTGGAAGGCGCGCTCGGCCTGCCGGTCAGCGTGGCGTTTGCCTCCTTCGACACCGTGCCGCTGGCCTCGGCCTCGATCGCACAAGTGCACGCGGCCACCTTGCCGCCGGACGCCAATGGCGTGCGCCGCGAAGTGGTGGTCAAGGTGCTGCGCCCGGACATCGAGCGCCAGATCGATGCCGACATCGCGCTGCTGCATTCGCTGGCCACGCTGGTCGAGCGCACCCACCCGCGCGCCGACAAGATCCGCCCGCGCGAAGTGGTGGCCGAGATCGAAGGCACGCTGTCGGCCGAGCTCGACCTGCAGCGCGAAGGCGCCAATGCCAGCGTGCTGCGCCGGTTCTGGGAAGGCTCTGACGATCTGTACGTGCCGGAAGTGATCTGGTCGCACACCGCCGAGCGCGCGCTCACGCTGGAGCGCGTGTACGGCATTCCGTCCGACGATATCGTCAAGCTCGATGCCGCCGGCATCGACCGCAAGGCGCTGGCGGCCAAGGGCGTGCGCGTGTTCTACACCCAGGTGTTCCGCGACAACTTCTTCCATGCCGATGCGCACGCCGGCAACATCTGGGTCGACTCGGATCCGGAGCGCCGCCTCAATCCGCGTTTCATCGCGCTGGATTTCGGCATCATGGGCCAGCTCTCGCAGGAGGATCAGTACTACCTGGCCGAGAACTTCATGGCGATCTTCCACAAGGATTACCGCCGCATGGCCGAGCTGCACGTGGAGGCGGGCTGGATGCCGTCCAACGTGCGCATCGACGAACTGGAAGCGGCTGCGCGCTCGGTGTGCGAGCCCTACTTCACCCGGCCGCTGTCGGAGATTTCGCTGGCGCAGGTGCTGATCAAGCTGTTCCGCGTGGCGCAGCGCTATGAACTGACCCTGCAGCCGCAGCTGATCCTGCTGCAGAAGACCTTGCTCAACATCGAAGGCGTGGGCCGTCAGCTCGACCCCAAGCTGGATATCTGGGCGGTGGCGCGACCGGTGCTCGAACGCATCCTGCGCGAGCGCTACAGCCCACGCAGGATGCTGGGCGAGTTGAGCAAGCGGCTACCGGAAATCATGACCCACGCGCCGGACATGCCGCGCCTGGTGCACAGCTGGTTGAAGCAGCAGGTGGAGGGCCGCCATCAGCTCGACATCCGCTCGGCCGAGTTGCGCGCGCTGGACATCAGCCTGCGCAAGCTGCAGACCCGCGTGGTCACGGCGATCACCGGCAGCGGCTTGCTGGTGGTGGCGGCCGTGTTGTATGGCCTGCATCCGGACGGCTGGTACCTGGGTACGGTGCCGGTGTGGAGCTGGATCAGCGGCGGCGCCGGGTCGGCGGCCCTGCTGGTCGCCTGGCTACGGCGATAGGATTCGGCCATGTCCGACGACGCAACCGATGCACTACCTGCTGTGCCGATTGCCGCACTGGATGTACCGCCGCGTACGCAGAGTTCCAGCTATCCGCCGGTGTTCGCTGCGCAGATGGACGGCCGCCAGAAGCGTGCGCTGGGTGCCCTGTTCGGGCTGCGCAACTTCGGCGTCAACCTCACCACGCTGGCGCCGGGTGCACGCTCGGCGTTGCGGCACGGGCATTCGTTGCAGGATGAATTCGTCTACATCGTCAGCGGTACGCCGAGCCTGATAAGCAACGCAGGCGAGCGACTGCTGCAGCCGGGCATGTGCGCCGGATTCCGCGCCGGGGACGGCGATGCGCATTGCCTGATCAATCGTAGCCAGGCGGCGGTGACGTATCTGGAAGTGGGCGACCGCAGCGCCGGCGATTGCATCACCTACCCGGACGACGATCTGATGCTGGTCAGCACTGAAGACGGGCAGTGGTCGTACCGGCACAAGGACGGCACGCCTTACTGAGGGCGCTTGTGGTGAGCGATCCGCGGGCTGGCCACCGCCGTGGGTCAGTTCAACCGGTTGATCGGCGCAGCGACGCGGTGGCATACGCTGTCGGCGATGCGGATAATCCGCCGGTGAGCACATTCCCCAAGCATCTGCAGATTCTCTACCAGGACGATGTCCTGGCCGTCGTCGACAAACCCGCCGGCCTGATGGTCCACGACAGCAAGCTGGCGCGCGGGGAGGACGACTTTCTGGCCGACCGCCTGCGCGAGCAGCTGGGCAAGCCGATCTTCCTGGTCCACCGGCTCGACCGCGCCACCAGCGGCTGCCTGCTGCTGGCGTTCGACCGCGACGCTGCCAGCGCGCTGGGCAAGGCCTTGATGGCCGGCGAAGTGGAAAAGGACTATCTGACGGTGTGCCGCGGCTGGCCGGCCGAGGAGCGCTTCAGCGTCGACCACGACCTGGACGGCGGCCCCGGCAAGCCGGTCAAGAAGCCGGCGGTGACCCACTTCCAGCGCCTGGCCACCGGCGAGCTGGAGATCCCGTCCACCGGCTTTGCCACGTCGCGCTATGCATTGCTGCGCTGCCAGCCGCAGACCGGGCGGTTCCGGCAGATTCGCCGACACATGAAGCATCTGTCGCATCACATGATCGGCGACACCAGCCACGGCGATGGCCGCCACAACCGGAGCTTCCGCATGCTCGGCATCCACCGCATGCTGCTGCACGCCGAGCGCCTGGGGTTTCCGCATCCGGCCGATGGACGGCGCATCAGCGTCACTGCGCCGCTGGATGTGGAATTCGCCAAGGCCTGTGCGTTGTTCGGGTGGGAGATGGCGGGGTTGGGAGTCGTGCCGACGGCGTGACGGGGCGTGCCTGGTTCAGCGATCGGGACGTCCACTCAGCCTGCAGGAAATCTGCGCAGGCGTCCCCTCACCCCAACCCCTCTCCCGCAGGCGGGAGAGGGGCTCAGGCACGACGATCATTGCTCGCCTTCCTCGCCTTCCCGCGTTCCCGCCTTCCCTGCTCGCCTTCCAACTTGCTTCCTTCCCTCGCTTGCGGGGGAAGGTGCCCGAAGGGCGGATGGGGGCAAGCCCGCCACTGTGCCTCAGGACAACAGCGCTCCCGACGGGAGCGGGGCTGCTTCGGTCAGCGGAAAAACGGATGCACTGCGTTGATCGGCAACGCACCGCAACCGCCGCCACGCCGTTGCGATTCCCCAATCCCCAATCCCGGATCCCGAATCCCCGCCCTTCAGGGCTTCTGCGGTGCCGCTGCCGGCTCGTTGACGATCTTCTCCAGGTCCTTCTGCAGATCGGCAAACAGCGGCAGCATCTTTTGCTGGATGGCGCCCATCAGGTTCTGGGTCAGGGCGGGGGTCTTGTCGAGCAGGCTCTGGCCGGCCGAGCTCTCGTAGAACTCGGCCATGGCCAGCACGTCCTCGCGCGAGAACGAGCGCTTGTAGATGTCCACATACATCGGGCGCAGTTCCGACCACGACAGCGCCTTGCGCACGGTCTGGCGGGTGCGCTCCTGGATGCGTTGCAGCTGCGCCTTCTGGTCGGGGTCGAGCTGGCGCTGCGCGGTGAGCTGGGCGAACTGCTGCTGCTGCATCGCTTCGATCTGCGGCAGCATGGTGTCCAGCATGGTCTGCGCGCGCGAGGCGGCCAGCAGACGGTTGACGTCGGCATCGGTGGGCGCCTGCGCCAGCGCGGCCGGCGCGGCCACCGCCAGCAGGGCGAGCAGCAACAGGCGGCGGGCGAGTGCGCCGGCGGCGGCGAGCGAATCGAGTGTCATCGGAGCATCCTGCAATCGGGGAACCGGCCGCAGCATACGGGAAGCCGGTGTTCGCGCGCGCGTCCACGCCGCTGCCGATACAATCGCCGGACAATGGCCAGCGACCCGATCCAGATCACCTCCAGCCTGACGATTCCGCCCAGCGAACTCGTCGAACGCTTCGTGCGCGCCAGCGGCGCGGGCGGGCAGAACGTCAACAAGGTCTCCACCGCAGTGGAACTGCGTTTCGACGTGGCCGGCTCGCCGTCGCTGCCCGAACCGTTGCGCGCGCGGCTGCTGTCGCGGCGCGACCGCCGCATGACCGCCGAAGGCGTGCTGGTGATCGACGCGCAGCGCTTCCGCACCCAGGACCGCAACCGCGAGGATGCGCGCGAGCGGCTGGCCGAGATCATCAGTGCGTGCCTGTCGGTGCCAAAGCGCCGGGTCGCCACCAAACCGAGTCACGGTGCCAAGCTGCGGCGGCTGGATGCCAAGCGTGAGCGCAGCCATATCAAGCGTGGACGCTCTGCGTCCCACTGGGAGTAAGCGTGAGTCACACCGACCCGTCGTTGCCACCGGTAACACAGGCCAACATCCTGCTGCAGCCATCCCCTCCCAGAATGCCGCGGGCGCACGGCCGCTTCGGCCGCTGGCTGGGGCGTACGGCGCTACGTCTGACCGGCTGGCGCCTGCTCGGGCGTCTGCCCGACGAGCCCAAGCTGGTGATGATCGTCGCGCCGCATTCGTCCAACTGGGACGGCTTCCTGGGCTTTGCGGCCAAGTTCGCGCTGGGCTTCGACGTGCGCGTGCTGGGCAAGACGCAGCTGTTCTGGTGGCCGCTGGGGCCGCTGCTGCGCAAGCTCGGCGCCATCCCGCTGGACCGCAGCTCGCCACAGGGCACCATCGGCCAGGCGGTGCGGCTGATCCGCAATTCCGAGCAGATGTGGTACGTGATCACCCCCGAAGGCACCCGCAAGCGCGTGGAGAATTGGAAGGCCGGTTTCTGGAAGATCGCCTCCGATGCCAAGGTGCCGATCCTGCCGGTGTACTTCGACTACCCCAGCAAGACCGTGGGCATCGGCGAGCCGTTCTGGACCGGCACCGACATGGCGGCCGACATCGCCGCCATCCGCACCTGGTACCGCCCGTGGCGCGGCAAGCATCGCGATACGTTGTAGGTGGCGTAGCGTGCAGGGTGCCGATGTGCCTTGCCCACAGATGCTGCGCCAGACATAAGAGCAGCGGGCAAGTTAGGGCTCTTGCATGAGGCAGCTTCTTCCTGCGTGACTCAATGGCGCTACCTACCCAGACAAAAGACCGAGGGTTCAAACGCGCAATGGGAGACAGATTGCTCGAAGTTCTCGAAGCCGTGCAGGATGAGGCATCGTTCGTGGGCTTTGCTGAGCTCCTGGCTGCTGATCGTCGTTCAGCAGATTCTCTTGCAGTGACTCTTGATGGGTTTCAGGGGGAGTGGGCTAATCAGTCAATCGCAGATTTTCTCGAGGCAGCATCCGCGTGGGCAACTAGCTCATCTTTCGGCGAGCTGCCTGGACCCAAGCCAAGCAATCCTTGGCAGGCGTTCGCTCTATTTCTCTGGGCTGGGCGCGGTTATGAGTAACGCAGCTACTGCTTCATTCAGGCCGACACCGTTTCGCGTTGCTGTCGTATCCAGGGCGTATTCGATAGAGCAGGGAAGCGTGCATGAGACGAGACTGTCTTGCTCATGGCACCTCCCGCAGCGCCAGTGTCGCCATTCACTGCCATGAAGGTTTGAGGAAACACCATGATCGCTTCGTCCACCCGTGCGTTGTGCCTTTCCTTGCTGCTGTGTGCCGGCCCCGCGCTGGCCGCCACCCCGATGCTGGTGATCCACGGAGGGGCGGGCGTGGAAAAGTCCAGTCTTTCACCCGACGAACAAGTCCAGGCGCGCGAGGCGATGCAACGCGCGCTGCGTGCCGGCCATGCTGTGTTGGCGCGCGGCGGCAGTGCAGTGGATGCAGTGGCGGCCACCATCACCGTGCTGGAGGATGCGCCGCAGTTCAACGCCGGGCGCGGCGCGGTGTTCACCCATGACGGCAAGAACGAACTGGATGCCGCCATCATGGACGGTGCCAGCGGCAAGGCTGGTGCGATCGCCGGCGTGCATATGATCAGGAACCCGATCCAGCTGGCGCGCAGCGTCATGGACCATTCCAAGCACGTGATGCTGGTCGGCGATGGCGCCGAACAGTTCGCGCGCGAGCAGGGCGTCACCCTGGTCGACCCAAGTTACTTTCGCACCGACAAACGCTGGCAGCAGCTGCAAAAAGCGCTCAAGGCCGAGGCCGGCGACCGCAAGGCACAAGCCGAACTGGATCTGGAAACCGCCAAGCACTTCGGCACCGTCGGCGCGTTGGCGCTGGACCGCGACGGTCATCTGGCCGCCGGCACATCCACCGGCGGCATGACCAACAAGCGCTATGGCCGCGTGGGCGATGCACCCATCATCGGCGCCGGTACCTACGCCAATGCGCAGTGCGCGGTGTCCGGCACCGGCTGGGGCGAGTTCTACATCCGCGCGGTAGCCGCCTACGACATCTGCGCGCGCATGAAGTACGCCGGGCAATCGCTGCAACAGGCCGCCGAGGCGGTGATCGATCAGCAGATCCCGAAGGCCGGCGGCGATGGCGGCGCCATCGCGCTGGATGCGCAAGGCAACATCGCCTTCCCGTTCAATACCCAGGGCATGTACCGCGGCTGGATCGGTGCCGACGGCACCGCGCATGTGGCCATCTTCAAGGACGAGACGCTCTGACGGGGCCCAGCATACAGATCAGCGCACGGATCAAGGCATGCTGGCCACGTCAGCTGCACAACCAGTCATCGATCCCCCAGCCAACGGCACATGCCAGCGGCCGGCAAACCCGCTAGCGTGACCGGCTGCCGTAACAACCACTCAGGAATCACACGCCATGTCGCGTACCGTCGTTCTGGCCGCCGCCATCACCCTGGCATTGGCCGCATGTTCTGGAAAAGAGCCATCCGGTAAGGAGTCCACCACCGTGCCCGAAAAGACCACCACGCCGGCCGCGGACGCAGCGCCGAACCCGTTGCTGACCGCCAGCACGCTGCCATTCCAGGCGCCGCCGTTCGACAAGATCAAGGACAGCGATTACCTTCCCGCGTTCGAAGAAGGCATGCGCCTGCATCTGGCCGAGGTGCGCAAGATCGCCGACAACACCGAAGCGCCCACCTTCGACAACACCATCGAGGCACTGGAGCGCAGCGGCGAGACGCTGACGCGCGTTTCGCGCATCTTCTTCGGGCTGGTGCAGGCCGATACCAGCGATGCACGCCAGAAGATCCAGGAAGAGATCGCGCCCAAGCTGGCCGCGCATCAGGACGAGATCAACCTCGATCCGAAGCTGTTCGCACGCGTCAAGACCCTCTACGACCAGCGCGATACGCTGAATCTGGAGCCGGAACAAAAGCGCCTGGTCGAGCGCGACTACGAAGAACTGGTGCGCTCCGGCGCGCAGCTCTCCGATGCCGACAAGGACAGCCTGCGCAAGCTCAACGTGGAAGAAACCACGCTGTCCACGCAGTTCCATACCCGTCTGGTTGCAGCCTCCGCTGCCGGTGCAGTGGTGGTGGACGACAAGGCCAAACTCGATGGGCTGAGCGAGGGCGACATCGCCGCCGCCGCCGATGCCGCCAAGGCGCGCAAGCTCGATGGCAACTATCTGCTGACCTTGCAGAACACCACCCAGCAGCCGGTGCTCGCTTCGTTGAAGGATCGCGCACTGCGCGCCGAGGTGTTGAAGGCCTCCGAAACCCGCGCAGAAAAGGGCGATGCCAACGACACCCGCCAGACCATCCAGCGCCTGGCGCAGCTGCGCGCACAAAAGGCCAAGCTGCTCGGCTTCGACAACTACGCCGCCTACAGCCTGGGCGATCAGATGGCCAAGACCCCGGACGCCGCGCTCAAGCTGCTGACCGACACCGTGCCGGCGGCTACCGCCAAGGCCCGTCGCGAAGTGGGCGAGATGCAGAAGGTCATCGACGCACAGAAGGGGGATTTCAAACTCGCCGCCTCCGATTGGGATTTTTACGCCGAGCAGGTGCGCAAGGCCAAGTACGACCTGGACGAGGCGCAGATCAAGCCGTATTTCGAGCTGGACAACGTGCTGCAGAACGGCGTTTTCTATGCGGCCACGCAGTTGTACGGCATCACCTTCAAGCAGCGCACCGACATCCCGACCTATCACGCTGACATGAAGGTGTATGAAGTCTTCGATGCCGACGGCACCTCGATGGCGCTGTTCTATACCGACTATTTCAAGCGCGACAGCAAGTCCGGCGGCGCCTGGATGGATGTGTTCGTCGAGCAGGACGGCCTCACCGGCGCCAAGCCGGTGGTCTACAACGTCTGCAACTTCACCAAGCCGGCCGCCGGCCAGCCGGCGCTGTTGAGCTTCGATGACGTCACCACGCTGTTCCATGAGTTCGGCCATGCGCTGCACGGCATGTTCTCCAAGGTGAAGTACCCCTCGATCGCCGGCACCAGCACCTCGCGCGATTTTGTGGAATTCCCCTCGCAGTTCAACGAGCATTGGGCCTCCGATCCGAAGGTCTTCGCCAACTACGCCAAGCATTATCAAACCGGCGCAGCGATGCCGGCCGAGCTGGTGGAAAAGATCAAGAAGGCCAAGACCTTCAACAGCGGCTACGCCACCACCGAATATCTGTCGGCCGCGCTGCTCGATCTGGCCTGGCATACCCAGCCGGCCGACGCGCCGCTGCAGGACGTAAGCAAGTTCGAAGCCGACGCGCTCAAGCGCTTCAAGGTCGACCTGGCCGAAGTGCCGCCGCGCTACCGCAGCAGCTATTTCGACCACATCTGGGGCGGCGGTTATTCGGCCGGGTACTACGCGTATTTCTGGTCGGAAGTGCTCGACGACGACGCGTTCGAATGGTTCAAGGAAAACGGTGGCTTGAACCGCAAGAACGGCGACATCTTCCGCGCCAAGATCCTCTCGCGCGGCAACACGGTCGATCTGGCCACCTTGTATCGCGACTTCCGCGGCAAGGACCCTAGCGTCAAGGCGCTGCTGGAAAATCGCGGTTTGACGGAGTGAGTGACTGAGTGGTGCATGCGCGTGGTTGGCGCATGCATGTGGAGTCGCTGCAGTCAGCAATCGAGACGGGATGGCCACGCGCCATCCCGTTCTTGTTTGCGGATGGTGCTTCAGATGATGGCGTTGCGATTGCCTCTGCCTGTGGCGCTGCGTTGTTTGTCGTTTGGGTCGCTACCCCCGCAGCAAGACTGGCGATAGCGGAGCAGTCACTCAAGCGGCATCCAGAATAACGACACAACGGGTGCCATGCCTTTCGTCACTTCCACCGGCCCGGCACCAGGTGCATCTTGCTCAGGCCATCGCCAGCCACCCCCATTCCAGCCGACAGGTGCCTCATGAGCCAAGCCACTGCGACTACCTCCCGCCTCCAGCGCGCCGCACAGTGGTCGCGCAAGGAACTGCTGCCGCTGCTGGTCATGCTGGTACTACTCACCGCCGCGCGTTCGTCGTTTGCCAATCACTATCAGGTCCCCAGCGGCTCGATGCAGCCCGCCTTGCAGCCAGGCGATCGCGTGGTGGTGGATATGCATGCCTATGGCTGGCGCTGGCCGCTGAGCAACCGCATCGTCGTCGGTGGCGATCGGCCGCAGCGCGGGGATGTGGCGGTGTTCGATTCTCCGCACGACGGCACGCGCTTGATCAAGCGCGTGGTGGCGGTGGCAGGGGACCGCGTGGATCTGCGCGGTGGGCATTTGTCCATCAACGGCCAACCGCTGCAGATCGATGACGATGGTGAGCGTGAGCGCTTCGGCGCACGTATTGCGCACCTGAACCTGGATGCCGGCGGTGGGCCGGATCTGCACGATGTGCGGGTGCCGGCCGGCAAGATACTGGCCATCGGCGACCACCGCGGCAATAGCCAGGATGGGCGCTATTTCGGTTTCGTCGATGCTTCGGCGGTGTACGGCAAGGCAGTGGCAGTGTATTACCGGCGCGGCGAAGGCCTGGAGTGGAAGCGCCTGTAGTCGCTGGCGCCCGCACGGCGCGTGGCGACGCGCAGCGAACACGCGCAGCCGATGCGCAACTGCTTGCGTTGCGCGCTGATCAGAACGCCACATCCGCCAGCGTGCAGGAGGTCTCCCACAAGCGCGTCGCCGCCTGCCGGTCGTGGACCTGGCGGGCGATGGTTGCCGGGGCGGGGGCACCCTTCAGTTCGAGCAGGCCGTCCGGACCGTAATACCCACCGCCGCGTGCCTGCGGGTCGGTAGCGGCATACAGGGTAGGCAGCGCGCCGGCGGCTGCAGAGTGGCTGATGTAGGGACTGAGCACCCGGTTGACCGCGCCGAGCACGCCGGGGCGACCGTCGATCGCCGGTCCATTGGCGATCAGGGCGGTCCGCGCGAAGCCGGGATGCGCGGCAAGCGCCTGCAGGCCCCAGCCGTGCATCTCGCTGCGTCGCTGCAGTTCCATGCTGAAGATCAGCATGGCCAGCTTGGACTGGCCATACGCCTTCCACGGGCGATACGGGCGCGCGGTCTGCAGATCGTCGAAATCGATGCGGGCATGGCGATGCGCCAGACTCGACAGGTTGATCACGCGCGGCGCCGTCGCCGCACGCAGCAGCGGCAGCAACTGCGCGGTCAGCGCGAAATGCCCCAGATAATTGCTGCCGAACTGCAGCTCCATCCCGTCGGCGGTGGTCTGCCGCTGTGGCGGCGCCATCACGCCGGCGTTGTTGATCAACAGGTCCACCCATTGCTGGTCCGCGGCAAGCCGCTCGGCGAACGCGCGCACCGATGCCAGGCGTGCAAGATCCAGCAGTTCCACGCGCACCGTGGCATCTGGATGCACGGCCAGCAGCGCCTGCCGCGCGGTCTCGCCCTTGTCGGGGCTGCGCGCGGTCAGCACCACACTGGCGCCTGCACCGGCCAGCGCCAGTGCGGTCTCATAGCCCAGCCCGCCCACGCTGGCGCCGGTGATCACGGCGACCTTTGCGCGCTGCGGTGGCAGGTCGGCCAGGGTCCAGCCGGTCATGGCGCCAATGCCAGCGTTTCGGGCAATGTGCGCCACCAGCGCTGCCCGCTGGCCGGACGGCGCAAATCCACCCGCTCGCCCATCTGCGGGGTAGCCAGCGCGACGTCCGCGGCTGCGGCCAGCGCCACGATGCGCTCCAGCGGCTCGGACCAGACATGCATGGCCAGATCGAAGGTGCCGTTGTGGATCGGCAGCAAGGTGCGCCCGCCGACATCGATAAACGCCTGCAGGCTCTGTTCCGGCTGCATGTGCACGTCTGGCCACATCTGGTCGTAGGCGCCGTTTTCGATCAGTGCCACATCGAATGGCCCCAGACGCTGGCCGATCGTCTTGAAGTGCGGGCCGTAGCCGCCGTCGCCACTGAAGAACACCCGCAGGTCGGCGTCCTGGATCGCCCACGAGCACCACAGCGTGCGGTCGCGGTCGAACAGGCCGCGGCCGGAAAAATGCCGCGACGGCGTGGCGGTGAGGGTGAGGCCACCCACCTCCACCGATTGCCACCAGTCCAGCTGCCGCACCTTGCCCGGGTCCACGCCCCAGCGCACCAGCAGGTCGCCCACGCCCAGCGGCGCGACGAACACCCCGACACGGTCGGCCAGGGCGGCAATGGTGGCGCGGTCCAGGTGGTCGTAGTGGTTGTGCGACAGCAGGACCCCGGCCAGCGGCGGCAGCGCATCCAGCGCGATCGGCGGCGCGTGGAAGCGCTTGGGCCCGGCAAACGTGAACGGCGAGGCGCGCTTGGAGAACACCGGATCGGTCAGCCACAGGCCGCCACGCAGTTTCATCAGCACTGTGGAATGACCGAGCCGGAACAGGCTGTGGTCCGGCGCGTCGCGCAATTGCGCCGCGCTCAGCGGCAGCACCGGCAGCGCCTGCGACGGCACCGTGTGCGTGGGTTTGTTGAACAGCACCTCCCACAACAGACGCAGGCCACCCAACACACCGGGCTGGCTCAGGCGGGTGGGCAGTGCGTTGCGGAAGCGGCCGTTGCGGAACTGCGGCGAGGCGGCATGCGAGGCGGTGCGTGGCAGATGACGGGACTGGGTGAGCACGACGCGATCCATCGATGAGGGCGGGCGAACCGGCAGCGCCGGTGGTATGAGTACACTACACAGTGTAGTTTTATCTTGGGAAATGTAAACCAGGCGGTGTAACATTGCGCCATGTCCAGTTCATCCGACGCGGCGCCGGCGCAGCAACGGCTCACCGACCGCAAGCGCCACGCCATCGTCGAGGCGGCCATTGCCGAGTTCCGGCAGCACGGGTTCGAGTCCACCAGCATGGACCGCGTGGCGGCCACGGCCGGCGTGTCCAAGCGCACCGTCTATAACCATTTCCCCAGCAAGGACGCGCTGTTTGGCGAGATCCTGCGCGGGCTGTGGCAGCGCAGTGCCGAAGCGGTGAATCTGGCGTACCGCCCCGACCAATCATTGCGCACGCAGTTGACGCAATTGCTGCAGCAAAAGCTGCGGCTGCTCGACGATGCCGCCTTTATCGACCTCTCGCGCGTGGCGATCGCCGAAGGTATCCACTCGCCCGAACGCGCCCGCGCGCTGCTGGCGCAACTGGGCAGCAAGGAAGAGGGCACCACCACCTGGCTGCGTGCCGCACTGGCCGATGGCCGCCTGGTCGAGGTCGATCCGGAATTCGCCTCGCAACAACTCCAGGCGCTGGTGAAGGGGTTTGCGTTCTGGCCGCAGTTGGCGATGGGGCAGCCGCCGCTGTCGCCCGCCCAGCAGGCGCAGGTGGCCGAATCGGCGGTGGAGATGTTTCTGGCGCTCTACGGGCGCGAGTAAGCGTCGTGGCAGCGCGGCCGCGTGCGCCGACTGGCTGGTTCTTGCTTGGAAGCCGCAGTAGCGGTCGCGCACTGCGGCCCTTGCGCACGGCCCTCGCGCACCTGACGCACCTGCTCGGTTTGTCGGTCGCTCAGCGGCGTCTGTGCGCACTCGCGGCCGAGCGCGTGGTGTCATCTGCGCTGACGCCTGCGAGCGAGAAATGCCGAGCTATTGCTACACGCAGAGCGGCAAGGCATGCAGCGCATGTCACCGGCGGCATGTGCGCGCTGCGGATTGCTGCACGCGTCCGGCGCAGCCGACGGCGTGGGCGCGCATCCTGGCGCGGCAGGCAAACCGCGCAGAGCCACTCACGTGCCGTCAGCGTCCTGCGCCCACACCGCCAGCGCATAGCCATGCGGATCGGTGAAGTGGAAACGTCGCCCGCCGGGAAATGCGAACACCGGGCGAGTGATGGTGCCGCCGGCCGCTTCGATGCGCGCCTGCGTGGCCGCCAGATCGTCGGAGGCCAGCACCACCAGTGCGCCGCCCGGCTGCGGTATGCCGTGGAAGAACCCGCCGGCGAGTCGGCCGTCGCGGAACTCGCAATAGTCGGGGCCGTACTCCTGGAAGGTCCACTCGAACGCCGCGCCGTAAAACGCCTTGGCGACCTCGATCGAGGTGACTGCAAATTCCAGGTAGTCGATACGGTGATGCTGTTCGCTGCGGTGCATGGTGATCTCGCGTGTCGGGTGGCTGCACAGCATGGGCTGCCAGGCCTCGACCGACTTGGCGAAAACGGCCATCAACGCGCGTGTTGCTGCACCAACTCGCGCGGGCTCAACCCGGCAAGCTGGCGCGCATCGCGGACCAGATGCGGTGCATCGCCGTAGCCTGCTTCCAGTGCGGCAGCGGTGAGGGTGGGGTAGTGACCAGCCAGGCGCAAGAAGCGCTGCAGGCGCAGGATGCGTTCCAGGGTCTTGGGGCCGTAGCCGAATGCCACGTGGCAACGCCGCCGCAGCTGGCGCTCGCTGATGCCCAGCGCTGCGCACAACGCGGGCACCCGCAGCGCTGCATGGTCTGCCAGCTGCGCGAAGGTCCAGGCCATGCGCCGATCCACCGGCGTGGCATGCTGCCGACATAACGCATGCAGCGCCTGCAGCGCATCGCCACCCTCGTGCAGCCGCTGTTGCCAGTGATGTCCACGGGCGCCCCACAGCTCCTCCAGCGCCACACGTTGGTTGGCCAGATGATGCAGCGGGACGCCAAGCACGCCTGCGGCCGCACCCGCGCTCAGGCGCACGCCGGTGAGCACGCTGCCGGCCGCCAGGCAGGCCATGTTCGCGGTCTGGTCTGGGCCGGCGACGAACAGCGAGGCGCCATCCCAGATCAGATCGACGCAGCCATCCGGCAACACCCGCACCGGTGCGCTCGCCGCACCCTGCCGATACCGCCAACTGCAGCGCAGCTGTGTGTGCAGGTCGGGCGGCGGCGGGAGCTGCGCGTAGCGGGATTCGGAGTCCGGGGGCATGGAAGCGGTCTGTGGCAAGACGCGTCAGCGCAGCCGGATGGCTGCATCTGCCGATGTGTCGACGCGGCCGCCCGGGCGCTCGGGCCGGCCCGGTGTCGCGGCAGGATCGTTCCGGGTAGCGGTAGGCATGGACCTCATCTCCTGGTTGATTGCAGCCTGGCGCAACCGGCAATAGCGTCAGCTGCTGTAGCGCATAGCCGAAATGCTCTCGCTGCCGGGTATCAGCACGCGCGCAACGTCGCAGAACCCGTCAGCGACCGGAACGACCGGTATCCAGTGCTCCGGCGGTGTCCGCGTACCGGCGTCCATGGAACCAGGCCACCATCGGCGAGGCCATCACTGTGGTCACCAGCGTCATGCCGAACAACAGGGTGAACAGGTCCGGCCCGATCACGCCGCTGTCCAGGCCGATCTTGATCACCACCAGTTCCATCAGGCCGCGTGCGTTCATCAGCGAGCCCACGGTCAGGCTGTCGCGCCAATCGTGGCCGCTCAGCCGCGCGCCCAAGGTGCAGCCGACCAGCTTGCCGGTGACCGCCACGCCGATCACCAGCAGCAAACCGGCAATGCCGGCGCCGGCAAACGCGCTGGGGCTGGTGGCCTGGCCGGCGACGGCAAACAGCACCGGCATCAGCAAGGCGATCGCCAGCGGCTCGATGCGTTCGGCCAGATGCTCCAGCAAGCGGTCTTCGCGCGGCAGGCAGATGCCGAACACGAAGGCACCGAAAATCGCATGCAACCCGATCCATTCGGCCGCTGCGGCGCAGCCGAGCAGGCCGATCAGCACCCACACCAATGCGCTGGACGCATGGCGGCCGTCGCGCGCGCGCGGCGCGAGCAGCCGCGCATACACGGGCTTGAGCACGCCGAACACCAGGGCGAGCAAGACCAGCGCACCGACTGCGGTAAACGCCACGCCGCCGTGCGCGCTGTTTCCGGTGAGGGTGAGCACTACCGCCAGGAAGATCCATACCGTGGCGTCGTCGATCACTGCCGCGCCCAATGCCAGGCGCCCTGCCGGCGTGCGGGTCATGTTGCGGTCCTTGAGGATGCGCGCCAGCACCGGAAACGCGGTCACCGACATCGCCGCAGCGATGAACAACGCGAACGGCCAGAAGCCGATGCCGTGCGGAGCAAAGCGCGCAAACAACCAAGGCGCGGCGGCAAGGCCCAGCAGCAACGGCAATACGATCCCCGCGATGCCGACCGTCACCGACGAGCGGATCTGCGCCTTGTTGCCTTCCGGCGCACGCAGCTCCACGCCCACGATGAACATGAAAAGCACCACCCCGATGTTGGCCAGGCCCGACAGCGGCGGCAAGCTCTTGGCCGCGAACAGCACACCATGCATCTGCGGGAACCAGGCACCGAAGGCGATCGGACCCAGCAACAAACCGGCCGCCATTTCGCCGATCACCGGCGGCTGCCCGACGCGTTGCAGCAACGCGCCGCATCCGCGTGCCACGCCGAGGATCACTGCCAGTTGCACCAATAACAACGTGGTCGGATTCATCTGCTTCGCTTTTCCATGGGTTGCGTCGGCACGGCCGCAGGACAGGCGGCGTGGGCATGGCCGGCCTTCCCTGCGGACCGGCCGCACAGCACTGTACTGCATCGACACAGAGCTTGATCCGTGGCCAGAAGCATTGGCGTGTGTCACAGCGCAGGACTGGCGCTCGCAAGCGTGGCCTGCGAGCGGTGCACGGCGATCCGATGTGTTTGCCTTGCCTGTGCGGCGCCTTGGTCCCGATGATCGCTCCCGCTCCAGGCGCCAGGCCTGCGCCGTTGCAGCGCGCTGGCAATGGCGCAGGCAAGCACCCGCACCGATGCGCACCGAAGCGGCAATCCCACGTTCCCGCCTCGGTTGACCTGCCGCTTTACAGCGCCGGTCCACAGCCGCGCTGCACCGCGCGAGGCTGCTTGCAGGCGAACCGTGCGGCATCCGTGCGCGTGGCGAGCCCGACGGCAGCACGCATGCGGGTGGCTCAACGTTCCGAATCGCCGCCTTCGTCGTACCCGCGCGGCGTAAACAGATCCGGCTGGATCAGCTCGATAAAGGCACGCGCCTGCGGCGACAGATACTTGCCCTTGCGCACCACCACGCCATAACTGCGGGTGGGGAAGTAGTCCTTGAGCGAGCGCGTGGCCAGTTTGTCGCGATCGGCATCGGTGACGCAGATCGCGGTGACGATGGAAATGCCCATGCCCATCGCCACGTATTGCTTGATCACTTCCCAGCCGCCCACTTCCAGCGCGACGGTGTACGGCACGCGTGCCTGCTGAAAGATCAGGTCGACCAGGCGATAGGTCACCTGTCGGCGTGGCGGCAGGATCAACGGATACGGCGACAGATCCTGCAGCGTGACCGTGGACTTGCCGGCCAACGGGTGGTCGGGCGGGGTGATCAGCAATTGCTCGAAGCGATACACCGGCGCGTAGTTGAGGTCGGCGGGTACGTCCAGCATGGAGCCGACCGCCAGGTCGACGGCGTCTTCGCGCAACAGGTCGGTGCCATCGGCGCTGATCGCGTTGTGCAGGGTCAGGCGCACGTCCGGATGGCGCGCGCGGAAGTTCGCCACGATGCGCGGCAGCAGGTACAGGATGGTGGAGCTGTTGGCGGCGATATTGAGCTCGCCGGCATCCAGCCCACGTACCTTCTCGCGAAAGCTGGCCTCCAGCCCGTCCAGGCTTTCCACCAGCGGCAGTGCCATGTCGTACAGCAGCTGTCCTTCGCGGCTGGGGGCCAGGCGGCGCCCGGAGCGCTCGAACAGGGCCACGCCGAGATCGCGCTCCAGGGCTTGCAGCTGCAGGGTTACTGCCGGTTGGCTGACGTAAAGCGCCTCAGCCGCCCGTGAGACCGAGCCAAGCCGCACTGTCTGGCAGAACGCACGCAGCGGCTTGAGACGGTCGGATTTGTAGGAAAATCGAGGGGTTGGCGCCATATGGAGCTGGCTTCCGGATTGAATATAAGTACAGCTTATTTACAGCATTGATAAAACTGCTTTGTCAAATAGTTGCTGGCGGCGCACGGTGCAGGTCCGGACGCACAAGGACCTCCACATGTCTGCCACCGCTTTCGCTTCACGTCCCACCGACCGCGCCACGCCCGGTTTGTCGTTGACCACACAGGTTGCAGGGCAGGCGGAGCTGCTGCCGCCAGCCGCGCTGGCACTGCTGGTGTCGCTGCATCGGGCGATCGAGCCCGGCCGCCAGCAGCGGCTGGCCCAGCGGCGTGCCCGCCAGGCCGCCTTCGATGCCGGCCAGCTGCCGGACTTTCGTGCGGACACCCACGCCATCCGCGCCGGCGACTGGCGCGTCGCCGCGCTGCCGGCGGCGCTGCAGGACCGGCGCGTGGAGATCACCGGCCCGACCGATCCGAAGATGGTCATCAATGCGCTGAACTCCGGCGCCAAGGTGTTCATGGCCGACTTCGAGGATTCCACCGCGCCGACCTGGCGCAACCTGCTGGCCGGCCAGCGCACCCTGGCCGCCGCCGTGCGCGGCGACCTCAGCTTCGATGCGCCCAATGGCAAGCATTACGCGCTGCGCCCGGAAGCCGAGCGTGCGGTGCTGATCGTGCGCCCGCGCGGTTGGCACCTGGACGAAAAACACGTCCATATCGATGGCCAGCCGCTGGCGGGCGGCCTATTCGACGCGGCGTTGTTCGCCTTCCACAACGCCCGCGCGCTGCTGGCCAAGGACCGCGGCCCCTACCTGTACCTGCCCAAGTTGCAGAGCATGGAAGAAGCCGCGCTGTGGGAGACCGCGCTGGCGCACATCGAAGCGATGCTGGGTCTGCCGCACGGCCAGATCAAGGTCACCGTGCTGATCGAAACGCTGCCGGCAGTGTTCGAGATGGACGAGATCCTGCATGCGCTGCGCGAGCGCATCGTCGGGCTCAATTGCGGGCGCTGGGACTACATCTTTTCGTATCTCAAGACCTTCCGCGCGCACCGCAACCGTGTGTTGCCCGAGCGTGGCCAGGTCACCATGACCCAACCGTTCTTGAAGGCGTATTCGGAACTGCTGATCAAGACCTGTCACCGCCGCGGCGCGCATGCGATGGGCGGGATGGCCGCGCAGATTCCGATCAACCACGATGAGGCTGCCAACGAACAGGCCATGGCACGCGTGCGCGCCGACAAGCTGCGCGAGGTCACCGCCGGCCACGACGGCACCTGGGTGGCGCATCCGGCGTTGATTCCGGTGGCGATGAAACTGTTCGACGAACACATGCCCACCGCGCATCAGCAGCATGTGTTGCGCAACGATGTGCAGGTGACGCGCGACATGCTGATCGCGCCTTCGCCGGGCACCATCACCCGCGCCGGTTTCGAAGGTAATGTCGAAGTCTGCGTGCGTTATCTGGCCGCCTGGCTGGAAGGCAATGGCTGCGTGCCGATCCACAACCTGATGGAAGACGCCGCCACCGCCGAAATCAGTCGCGCGCAGCTGTGGCAGTGGCTGCATCACGGCCAGCATCTGGACGACGGCACCGCCATCGATCAGCAACTGCTGCAGGCAACCCTGCGCGCATTGCCGGCGCGCCTGGGGACAGCCACGGCACTCCCTGGCGCCACGCGAATCGATGAGGCAATCGCGTTGCTGGAAGAACTCAGCCGTGCCGATGAACTGGCGGACTTTCTCACCGTGCCGGCGTACCGCCTGATCGACTAGAGCAGCCAACAGAACTACTGCGCAGCCTGCAGGCGGGCGCGGCCGGTGCTCGGAATCCTCATGTGCCGCTCGTACACTCCGGTTCCTCCGCGCCGTCCGCACCCACCTGACGACTGCTCGCTACGTTCTGGTAGCCGCTCTAATCACCGCATTGCAGCGACACCCATGGTGCCCCTGCACTCCTCACCTCAATGCAGCACACCGCCCGTTGCGCGCAGACGCAACGACGGCCTCGCCATGCCGCGTGCATCGCATGCGCGCCGTTCCTTCCTCGTTCCATCCGTCGTACCTCTTCAGGAGAACGCAAGATGAGCACTGCACTGCAAAGCGCCGACCACCTGCAGCAGGACTGGGCCAGCAACCCGCGCTGGGCCGGCATCACCCGCAATTACACCGCCGCCGACGTGGTGCGCCTGCGCGGCACCGTGCATGTGGAGCACTCGCTGGCGCGACTGGGCGCCGACAAGCTGTGGACCTCGTTGCATGCCACCCCGTTCGTCAACGCGCTGGGCGCCTTGACCGGCAACCAGGCCATGCAGCAGGTCAAGGCCGGCCTGAAGGCGATCTACCTGTCCGGCTGGCAGGTGGCGGCCGATGCCAATCTGGCCGGGCAGATGTATCCGGACCAATCGCTGTACCCGGCCGACTCGGTGCCGGCGGTGGTCAAGCGCATCAACAACACCTTGTTGCGTGCCGATCAACTGCATCACGCCGAAGGCAATGACGCCATCGACTTCCTGCAGCCGATCGTGGCCGACGCCGAGGCCGGCTTCGGCGGCGTGCTCAACGCCTTCGAGCTGATGAAGGCGATGATCGAAGCCGGCGCGGCCGGCGTGCACTTCGAAGATCAGCTGGCATCGGTGAAGAAGTGCGGCCATATGGGCGGCAAGGTGCTGGTGCCCACCCGCGAGGCGATCGAAAAATTGAACGCCGCGCGCCTGGCCGCCGACGTGCTGGGCGTACCGACGGTGCTGATCGCACGCACCGATGCCGAAGCGGCCGACCTGATCACCAGCGACGTGGATGCCAACGATCAGCCCTTCACCACCGGGCAGCGCACGGTCGAAGGCTTCTTCAAGACCCGCAACGGACTGGACCAGGCCATCAGCCGTGGCCTGGCGTATGCACCCTACGCCGACCTGATCTGGTGCGAGACCGGCAAGCCGGACCTGGACTTCGCGCGCGCCTTCGCACAGGCCATTCATGCCAGGTTTCCCGGCAAATTGCTGGCCTACAACTGCTCGCCCAGCTTCAACTGGAAGAAGAATCTCGACGATGCCACCATTGCCAAGTTCCAGACCGAGCTAGCGAGCTATGGCTACAGGTTCCAGTTCATCACCCTGGCCGGTTTCCACGCACTCAACTACGGCATGTTCCACCTGGCGCATGGCTATGCACGCCGCCAGATGAGCGCATTCGTCGAACTGCAACAGGCCGAATTCGAAGCGGCCGAGATGGGCTTTACCGCAGTCAAGCACCAGCGCGAGGTCGGCACCGGCTACTTCGATGCGGTGACCCAGGCGATCCAGCAGGGCCAGTCGTCCACCACCGCGTTGCGCGGCTCCACCGAAGAAGAGCAGTTCCACGGCGAGAAGGCGGCCTAGCCTGCAGCGGGCCGCCGCGTTTCGCCACCCCGGGAGGGGGAGAGGGCTCGGGAAACCGGGCCCTTTTTTTTGCGGCAATACCCGACATTCCGTCTCTTTTCCCGAGAGAAAGAGTGTGATCTGGTGCGGGGCCGTGGGGTTCCTGTAGGATTTGCCCACGGGCTAATGGTGCGGGCCGGCCTAAGGAAACGGGATGACTTGCCACAACACTGCAGGCGCAGTTGAGCCGACCGGAAGCGTTGCCAAGACGCTCTCGGACGGGCTGCATGCGTTGATGACCGCTGACGAACTGGCGTTTTTCGCCCGCTTCGGCCGTCCCCGTGAGCTTGCCGCGGGCCAGGCGCTGTTCGAGCGCGGTGCGATCGGCACCCAGATGTTCATCGTGGTCAGTGGCCAGATCGACCTGGATTTCGGCGAAGACCTGACGCTCAAGCACCTGGGGCCAGGCGAATTTTTTGGCGAGCTCGGCCTGCTCATCGGCGATCACGCGCGCAGTGCCGGTGCCAGCGCATCCATGGACAGCCGCCTGATCGAACTGGCGCACGACGATTTTCAGCGTCTGGTCGACCACGATCCTTCGATGGTCGCGCATTTTCTGCGCCGCTCCATCGTGCGTGTGGTCAACAACGAGCAGCTGCTGATCCGTCAGCTGCGCCGTCGCAACCACGATCTGGAAGCGGCGCTGGACAATCTCTACGTCACCTCGCACCAGCTCAACCACACCGAAGAACTCAGCCGCACCGACGAGCTGACCGGGCTGCACAACCGGCGCGGTCTGGCGCTGTATCTGCAGGAATGTCGACGCGTCGGCAACGTGCCGGGCGTCGGGCTGATCCTGATCGACTGCGACCGCTTCAAGCGCATCAACGACGAGTTCGGCCATCTGGCCGGCGACCGCGTGTTGCAGAACGTGGCGCATGCCCTGCGTTCGGTCATCGCCGAGGGCGATCTTGCCTGCCGTCTCGGCGGCGACGAATTCTGCGTGCTGGTTGCGCAAGGCACCCCGGAGCTGGTGCACCACATCGGCGAGTGCATCGTGCGCGCGGTGGAAGCGCGCCTATGCAACAACCAGGGCGAGCAGGGCTGCTCGGTCAGCGTCGGCCTGTGCATGATCGATGCGGAGGCGTCCTGGAACGACTGGTACACGCTCGCCGATAGCGCGCTGTACGAAGCCAAGCGGCAAGGCGGCAATGTGCTGGCCATGCACCAAGCGCTCGCACCGCCGCCATCCGGCGCTGCGCCTGCTCCGGGGCATGGCTGAGGCATGAGCGCCCGCACCCACGCACGCAAGGACGCGTCGTCGGAGGCGATGCAGGCCCCGCGTCTTCGTACCTTGCTGTTGACCGACCTATGCGATTCGACCGCGTTGGTCGAACGCATCGGCGACAACGCCGCCGCGGCACTGTTCCGCGAACACGACCGCTTGGTGGTCAAGCTGCAGCAGCAGTGGCGCGGCCGCCTGATCGACCGCTCCGACGGTTTGCTGTTGTTGTTCGACCGCCCGATCGACGGGCTGGGCTTTGCACTGGATTACGCGCGCGGGCTCAAGGCGATGGGCGATGCCCACGCGCTCACCTTGTGCGCGCGCCAGGGCCTGCACGTCGGCGAAGTGCTGACCTGGCGCAACAGCGACGAGGCAGTGAGCATCGGCGCCAAACCGCTGGAAGTCGAAGGCCTGGCCAAACCGACTGCCGCACGCCTGATGTCGATGGCGCGGCCGGGGCAGATCCTGATCTCGGCCGTGGCCGAATCCTTGACCCACCGCGCCGCACGCGAACTGGGCGACCGCGCCGAACGCATCCTGTGGAAGTCCCACGGCCGCTGGCGCTTCAAGGGCGTGCCCACGCCGATGGAGATCTACGAAGTCGGCGAAGTCGGCCTGACCCCGCTGCGCATGCCGAAAAACTCGGCGAAGGCCTGGCGCGATGTGCCGCTGTGGCGCCGGCCGGCGGCGTTGATGACGGAGGTCGCATTGATCCTGCTTACCGCAGGCATCCTGTGGATCATCGGTCGTCCGGAGCCTGCCATCGCTTTCGCCGAGCGCGATTGGGTGGTGGTCGGCGATCTGCACAACCTTACCGACAGCGCTGTCCTCGATGACCCGTTGCAGCAAGCATTACGACTCAGTCTCCAGCAGTCAAAGCACGTCAACCTCGTGTCCGAGAAACGCGCGCACGACATGCTGGAACTGATGAAGCAGAGCGATCGTGCCAAGATCGACCGTGCGCTGGGTGCGCAAATTGCCCTTCGATCTGGCGCCAAAGCCCTGATACTGCCGAGCGTGGCGGATGTTGGCGGCAACCTTCGTGTGACCGTTGAAGTGATCGATCCTGTAACGCAGGCGACGGTCTACATGTATCACTCCGAGGGTCGCGGCCAGCGCTCGCTGCTGTCTTCGATTGACGCGGTAAGCTCCAATCTGCGCGCAGGACTTGGCGAAACGCTGGCGTCTATCAAGGTGAATTCTGCACCGCTTCCGCGCGTGTCCACCGCAAATATGGATGCATTGAACGCGTACGCACTGGCGCAGCGCGAATTTGGCACCGGGCATTATCTGCGTGCACGCGACTATTACATGAGGGCGGTAGAGCTTGATCCGACATTTGCGCTGGCCAATGTAGGCGTAGCGCGCTGCAACTATTATTTGGAAGAGCCATCACTCGGATTGCCTTATCTGGAGAAGGCTCTCAGCTTCCGAGGAAAGCTTCCTCCACGCGAGCAGGTCTACTTGGACGCGTGGTACGCACAGATCAAGGATCCAATAAACGCATACGAAAAATGGATGCAGATGGCCAATCTGTATCCGGACGATTTCGCTGCCGCCGAGAATACCGCGTATGCCCTGGAAGCGCGTAATCGCTACAGGGAAGCGCTTGTCTACGCCAAGAGTGCCGCTTCATCCCGCTACGAATACGACCCGTTAGCATTGGAGCTTCTCGGTCGGATGCAGTTGGCGTTGGGGAAAAAGAAGGAAGCACTGGCAGCATTCCGCTCAGCCAGAGCCTCTGGCCTCGCATCGGCTGCAGTCTGGGAAGCGGTGACCCTGGCTGTGATGGGGGACTTTGCGGCTGCGCACGCCATCTGGCCGGACGAAAAACGCCTGGATGTCGCCTATTTCGATCAGGTCTCCATCTATATCGATGAAGGGCGCAGCGATAAAGCGCTTCCGGAAATACTGCGTCTTTCCAAAGGTATCGAGCACACTTCCACGCGCTACCGCCAATCGTTGGTGGCCACGGCCGCAGCGCAATATGCGCAGGGACAGCATGCCGAAGTCCTGGCGACAATCGAGGCGACGGTCCCTGAGGCGTTGGCGAGTATCTCAACAAGCGCGGATGGTTTCAGTCAGCGCTCCAACGCGGTAGTTGCCGCTTCCTTGGCACTGTTGGGGCAGCGCCTGGGGAACGCTGCAACGGCCAAGGCAGTCCTGCAGGCACTGATGGCTAAGCCAGAGCTGGCCAAGATGCCTTCTGTGGCAGAGCTGGTCTTGCTGCTGCAGGCACGGACGGCGCTTCTTGAGGGGCGCGCCAGCGAGGCCGTGCAACTGCTCAAGCCGCGTCTGGATGGGACTGAGGCCTACCAGTACCACGTCGTGCTGAAAGAGGCGTACACGTCTTTAGGCGATCAACACTCCGCGGCAAACGAATCCGGATGGCTACAAAACGCGCATGGGCGCGCTTATGCCGAGTTCGGCGGCTGTGGGTGGTGCCAGCAGCCGATGAATGTCTTTGATGCCATGAAAGCTGGCGGCGAATGACCGAGGGTGTCATTTGCCGCAGCACGATTACTTCTTGAGTTGGGGCGTCGATCCCGAGGGAACATTCAGTCGAATCGGTTGCATATTGGCCGACGACGTCAGGCTGGCGTGGATGTCGTCGCGTGCCTGTGCAATGGAAGCCTTGTCGGCCAGATTTTCTACCTTGAGTTGAGCCGCGAGCAGCTCGGCATCCTCGGGGGGGTGACCGACCTGCACCAATGCGGCCTTCGTGTCGTTCTTGAACAGGTCGCGGAATCCATCATCGGTTGCCAGAAGATCCAGCAGCCTGTGTGCTGTGTCCGGTTGCAGTGGGACAGGGCCTTTCTCGTTCTCGTTCATGCTCTTCAATGGTAGGGAGGTCTTCAAGAAATCTAAATCCAGACCGCTAGAAGATCAATCTAAAGATGAGTCCAAGAACATGCGAGTAAGGCGTTGTGCGGTTGTCTATCTCGAGCCCAGAGAGTCTGTTGCGATTGATCTTGTCGATCTGTGTGCGGGAGGTGCCGGTGCCTCGCGTGCATTGCGCTGGGTCGCCCTTGCGCCGCATCTGGATGGGGAGTGTGTTCTGACCGAGGCGGAGGCGCTTGTGTTGGGCCGGTTGAGTCCGAGCAGCTGGCAAGACGCGATGGCCGTTGAAGAACCATCTGTTGTGCGATCGCTGTTGGACAAGGGTCTGCTGTTAGAGGACAGCGAACAGACGCATCTGGTACAGCACCGCGATACCGTCCAACGCCACAGTCAGTGGCATCCTCTCGCGGCAACCTATCACGCCTTTACCCGTTGGAATGATGTCGACTCTGCGCAAGCAGCCAAGGACGCAGGTGCGGACACTGCTGCCGGATTGCTGCGGACCTTCGGCCCGCCGCCGCCCGAGCAGGTGCTACGGGGAACGACCGATGCAATCTGCCTCACACGGGCCCAGAATCACAGCCACCTGGATACAGTGCTCCGACGTCGTACCACCTGCAGAAACTTCGCGACCCATGCGCACATGGATGCTGCGATGTTTGCGCAGATCATCGAGCGAACCTTCGCTGCCAATGCAGTGCTGGAGGCCGATCCAGACACAGTGTTTATCAAGCGCTCAAGTCCGTCGGGTGGCGGCCTGCATCCGTTGGACGCGTATCTGTTGATCCGTAACGTGTCGGGTATCGCGGATGGGATTTACCACTACCTTCCCATCGATCATGCCCTGGAGCCGCTTCGTGTGGAGGTGGACAATCTGCAGGATGTCGCGCTGAGTCTACTGGCGGGGCAGGACTGGTTCGCCAATGCACAGGTGATCGTGGCGCTCTGCCCGCGTTACTACCGCAATTTCTGGAAGTACCGCATGCATGCGAAGGCGTATCGAGCGCTTGCGCTGGAAGCAGGTCATTTCTCGCAAACGCTGTATATGGCAGCCACAGATGTGGGATTGGGTGCATTCGTCACCTGCGCAATCAATGAAGTCCAGATCGAAGCGTTGCTCGGACTGGAGCCGATCATGGAAGGGGTGGTGGCATTGTGTGGCTTCGGTGTGCGCGGCGATATCATGCAAAATATGGAGCTCGATCCCAACAACGAAGTCTGGGTGTCGAGCTAGCTGACGATTCGCCTGATCGGCTGCCACGTTTGGCGCCGCCGGGGTACCACGCGAGCGCATGCATTCAGATTGAGAGCGGTGTGCCATCCCGCGCACTGCACGGGTGGCTACCTGATGTCACGGCATCGGCCTTACAGTGATGACGTTCGGACGATGTGCCTCATCCCGCACTGCGCTCGGTGGATAACCGCCGAGCGCAGTGCGATCAGGATCCGCAGATACATTCAGTCGCCCCGCGCGACGCGATCAGAGCCTACTTCCGAATCGCCTGCGTATGCGTCTTCAACGCATCGCTCAGGCCGGTGACCTTGTCGGCGCCTTCCGGGACGGTGATGCTGGAGCCTTCGAAGTCGGCGCCGATCGGTTGCGCGCGGCCGCCCAGGCATTGGCTCAGGAAGCCTTCGGTCACTGCGTTGAAGGCCTTGCTGTTTTCCGGGCGCTTGAAGCCGTGGCCCTCGTCGGGGAACAGCACGTAGGTGACCGGGATGTTCTTGGCTTTCATCGCGTTGACGATCTGGTCGCTTTCGGCCTGTTTGACGCGTGGGTCGTTGGCGCCCTGGCCGATCAGCAGCGGCTTGCTGATCTTGTCGACGTGGGTGAGCGGGGAGCGTTCGGTCAGCCATTGCTTGCCGGCGACGGTGGCCGGGTCGCCCATGCGCTTGGTCAGCTGCTTGTAGAAGCTGGCCCAGTACGGCGGCACGGTGCCGAGCAAGGTGTTGAGATTGGCCGGGCCGACGATGTCTACGCCGCACTTGAAGCTGTCCGGGGTGAAGGTCATGCCTACCAACGTGGCGTAGCCGCCGTAGCTGCCGCCCATGATGGCGACCTGGTCGGGTTTGGTCACGCCCTGCTTGACCGCCCACTGCACCGCATCGAGCAGGTCGTCGTGCATCTTGCCGGCCCACTCGCCGTTACCGGCGTTGGTGAAGGCCTTGCCGAAGCCGGTGGAGCCGCGGAAATTGACCGACAGCACCGCGTAGCCACGATTGGCCAGCCATTGCTCGTAAGGGCCATAGCCATAGCTGTCGCGCGCCCACGGGCCGCCATGCACGAACAGCACCAACGGCACCGGCTTGTCTGCCTTGCCGTCGTGGTTGGCGTCGGCCTCGGCGGGCAGGGTGAGGTAACTGACCAGGGTGAGGCCATCGCGCGCGGTCAGCGCCTGCGGCCACATCGGCACCAGCGGCTTGCCCTCGAGTGCAGGCCGAGCGGAAAACAGCTTGCTCAGCTTGCCGCCGTCGGCGCGGTCGTAGCGATAATACGTCGTCGGCGTTTCCGCGGCCGAGTAAGCGACGATCCAGGTGCGGTCATCGAGCGTGCGTGCGGCCACCGCGGCATCGCCGGCACCGAGCGACTTGAGTTTCTGCAGGTCGGCAGCGATCCCGGTATCCAGCGCCTTCCATTCTTCGCGCAGATAATCGGTGGACACTGCCTGTACGGCTCCGGTCTTGCGGTCGCTCAAGGTGTCGCCGACGTCGGCCTTCGGGTTCTCGAACAGCAGTGTGCGTGCGTTGCTGGCGGTGTCGATGGCATACAACGCGGAGGTATCGCGGTTGCGCGAATCGCGCATGTACAGCGTCTTGCCGTCGTCGGTCAGTCCCTCGGGCGAGGTGTTGGTGACATCCTCGAACGGAATGCGATCCACGCTCTTCCATGCCTTTCCATCGGGCACCAGCAATTCCCTGCCGGCATCGTCGGTGGCGCGGGTCGCATAGCGCAGCCGGAAGTCGCCATCGAGCAGGTAGCTGTCCAGGCTGTCGGTGTTCTTCTGCACCAGGGTGCGTTTACCCGTGGCCAGGTCGACGCGATACAGATCGTGCCACTTCGCATCGCGGTCGTTCATGCCGACCATGATCGATTCCGGATGGTGCGCGCTGATCGCGGCCACCTCGGCATTGGTCTTCTGGAAGGGGGTGAGATCCTTGCTGCTGCTATCGCTCAGGTTGACCGAGAACAGATGGAAATCCTCGTCGCCGCCGTTGTCGCGCAGGTACAACAAGGTGTCGGTGTGATAGGTCCAGAAATAGTTGCGGATGCCGCGCGCGGTGTCCTTGGTGATCGCATGCGCCTGGTCCGGTGCATCCACCGGCGCGACCCAGACGTTGAGCACGCCATCCAGCGGGGCCACCCAGCTGAGGTACTTGCCATCCGGGCTGATGCTGACGTTGGCGCGCTCCGGATTGCCGAACAGCGCATCGCGGGTGATCAGCTCAGGCGCGGTGACCGGTGCGGGCGCGGCCGTGGGCGTCTGCGCGGCGGTTGCCGCGGTGCTGGTGGGTGGAGCGGTCTTGTCGCTGCAGGCGGACAACGCCAGCAGCATGCTGGAAACGAGAAGCAGGCGTTGCATGAAAGCCTCCGGTGGGAATCGCGGCCAATCCAGCCGATCCGGCCACGCTACGTGCAGTATCGAGGCGTGCGGACGTGCCGTTGGTCACCCTGCCGGGTGGGGCTACGCTTTCGCGGACACGAATTCCACCAACAAGGCGCCATCGGCGACCAGATCGCCTTCGGCCACCAGGTAGGCCTGTACCGTGCCGTCGCTGGGGGCGTGCAAGGTGTGCTCCATCTTCATCGCTTCCATGACCACCAGCGCCTGCCCGCGCGTCACCGTTTCGCCGACCGGCGCGGTCAGCGCCACGATGCGGCCGGGCATCGGGGCAGTCAGGCCGCCGCCGGCATGCGCCGGTTGATCGGCCTCCACCAGGGCATCGTGATGACGGAAGAGCGCACTGTGCCTGCCATCGCGCAAGGTCACCGCAGCGCCGTCGTGCAGCGCCTGTACGCGCCATTGCCGGCCGTCCACCTCCACGCGCAACCCGTCGTCCTGCACGTGATACCGCAGCAGGTGGGTGGCATCGGCGGACCTCACCTCCCAGCCATCGGCGAGCGGACGCAACGCAAGTGCGCGGCGTTCGCCGGCGGCCTCCAGCGTCACGCTACGCGCTGCATGCAGGCCGATGCGCCATCCGTCGCGGGTCTGCCACGGCGAGTACGGATCGGCCGGATCGTTGCGGGCAAGTGGCGCCTGTTCGGCAAGCAGCACCGCGGCCAGGCACCACCATGCAGGTTGCGGTACGGTTGCCTGCGGAAACAGCGCCGCCTGCTCGCGTTCGATCAGCGCGGTATCCAGATCGGCAGTCGCAAACGCATGAGTGCCGACCAGCCGCGCAAGGAAGGCGCTATTGGTGGTCACGCCCACTGCATGCACCTGCGCAAGCGCCTCGCGCATGCGTGCCAGTGCCGCCGGGCGGTCGATGTCCCAGACGATGAGCTTGGCGATCATCGGGTCGTAGTAAGGGCTGATGGTGTCGCCTTGCTCCACACCTGCATCGATCCGCACATGCGCGCTGGTGGCCGGCAGCTGCAGCTGGCGCAGGGTGCCGGTAGAAGGCAGAAAACCGCGGTCGGCATCTTCGGCATACAGGCGCGCTTCCAGCGCATGGCCGTGGATGCGCAGCGCCTCCTGGCGTTGCGGCAACGGCCCGCCTGCGGCCACGCGCAGTTGCCATTCGACCAGATCGGTGCCGGTGATCAACTCGGTGACCGGGTGCTCCACCTGCAGCCGGGTGTTCATTTCCATGAAGTAAAAATCGCCATCCGGCCCGGCGATGAACTCCACCGTGCCGGCGCCGACGTACCCCACCGCGCGCGCTGCATCCACGGCCGCCTTGCCCATCGCCGCACGACGTTGTTCGGTCATGCCCGGTGCGGGCGCTTCCTCCAGCACCTTCTGGTGCCGGCGCTGTACCGAGCAGTCGCGTTCGAACAGATACACCACCTCGCCATGCGCATCGCCGAATACCTGGATCTCGATATGTCGCGGACGCTCGACGTATTTCTCCACCAGCACATGCGCATTGCCGAACGCCGATTGCGCCTCGCGCTGGCAACTGGCCAGTGCCTCCTCGAACGCGGCGCCGGCATCGACCCGGCGCATGCCCTTGCCGCCGCCACCGGCGCTGGCCTTGATCAGGACCGGGTAGCCGATGGCATCGGCTTGCGCACGCAGAAACGCGGGCGCCTGTTCGGGCCCGTGATAACCCGGCGTCAACGGCACGCCCGCACGTTCCATCACCGCCTTGGCCGCGCTCTTGTCGCCCATCGCGCGAATCGCGCTTGCCGGCGGGCCGATAAACACAACGCCGGCCTGCGCGCAGGCCTCGGCAAACGCGGCATTTTCAGACAGGAATCCGTAACCCGGATGAATCGCCTCGGCGCCACTGACGCGTGCCGCATCGAGAATCGCATCGCCGCGCAGGTAGCTCTGCTGCGCCGGTGCCGGGCCGAGATGGATCGCTTCGTCGGCCAGGCGCACATGCCGCGCATCGCGGTCTGCGTCCGAATACACCGCCACCGTGGCGATGCCGAGCCTGCGGCAGGTTGCAATGATGCGGCACGCGATCTCGCCGCGATTGGCGATCAGGATCTTGGCGAAGGGCCGCTGCGGTGGTGTGACGATCGAGTCGTGCTGTGTCATCGGGTCGGTCTCTGCACATCGCCGGCGTGGCCGGCACTCGTGCGATTAAGGTCGTGCGATTGAATGCGCGGATGTGGTGCGGACTACAGGCGGCAAGAGCGACGCAGACGCTGGAGACCGGCCGGATGCCCTCATCGGGTCCCACACGCTGCACGCGCGGTGATGGAGCGACCGCTGCACACAGCGCCAGGGCGCGTTGCCGCTCACATGCGAAACACGCCAAAACGCGTTGGCTCGATCGGCGCATTCAACGCCGCCGACAAGCCCAGGCCCAGCACGCGACGGGTATCGGCCGGGTCGATGATGCCATCGTCCCATAGCCGTGCGCTGGCGTAGTAAGGATGACCTTGCTGTTCGAACTGCGCGCGGATCGGCGCCTTGAAGGCGTCTTCGTCGTCGCCCGACCAGGTGCCGCCCTTGGCTTCGATGCCGTCGCGGCGCACCGTGGCCAACACGCTGGCCGCCTGCTCGCCGCCCATCACGCCGATGCGCGCGTTGGGCCACATCCACAGGAAATTGGGCGAATACGCGCGGCCGCACATGCCGTAGTTACCGGCACCAAACGAGCCGCCAATCACCACCGTGAACTTGGGCACCTTGGCGCAGGCCACCGCCATCACCAGCTTGGCGCCATCCTTGGCGATGCCGCCATGTTCGTACTTGCGCCCCACCATGAAGCCGGTGATGTTCTGCAGGAATACCAGCGGAATCCCGCGCTGCGTGCAGAGCTCGATGAAGTGCGCGCCCTTGAGCGCCGACTCGGAGAACAGGATGCCGTTGTTGGCGATGATGCCCACCGGGTAGCCGTGCAGGTGCGCAAAGCCGGTGACCAGGGTGCTGCCATAGCGCGGCTTGAATTCGTCGAACTGCGAGTCGTCGACGATGCGCGCGATGACTTCGCGCACATCGAACGGCTTGCGCGTATCGGCGGGGATCACGCCATACAACTCGTTGGCAGCATGGCGCGGCGGCAACGGCGCCTGCATCGCCAGCGATGCAGGCGGTTTGCGCCAGTTGAGCTGCGCGATGATGGCGCGCACGCGGGCCAGCGCTTGCAGATCGTTGTCGGCGAAGTGGTCGGCCACCCCGGAGATGCGCGTATGCACATCGGCACCGCCGAGTTCTTCGGCACTGACCTCTTCGCCAGTGGCCGCCTTGACCAGTGGTGGGCCACCGAGAAAGATCGTGCCTTGCCCGCGCACGATCACCGTCTCATCGCTCATCGCCGGCACGTAGGCACCGCCGGCGGTGCAAGAGCCCATCACGCAGGCGATCTGCGGGATGCCGTTGGCCGAGAGGTTGGCCTGGTTGTAGAAGATGCGCCCGAAGTGATCGCGGTCCGGGAAGACTTCATCCTGCAGCGGCAGGAATGCGCCGCCGGAATCGACCAGATAGATGCACGGCAAGCGGTTCTGTTGGGCGATTTCCTGCGCGCGTAGATGCTTCTTCACCGTCATCGGGTAATAGGTGCCGCCCTTGACGGTGGCATCGTTGGCCACGATCACGCATTCCACGCCAGACACGCGGCCGATGCCGGCCACCACGCCCGCGCACGGCACCTGATCGTCGTACAGGCCATGCGCCGCCAATGGCGCGATTTCCAGCAGCGCACTGCCCGCGTCCAGTAGCGCATCGATACGTGCGCGCACCAGTAGCTTGCCGCGTGCGACATGCTTTTGCCGTGCGGCCTCGCTGCCGCCGAGCGCGGTTTGCGCCAGGGTGCGACGCAAGTCATCGACTACCGCGCGCATCGCTGCGGCATTGGCCTGAAAGCTGTCGCTGCTGACCTGCAGCTGGCTGGTGATCACGCTCATGATGGCTCCGTCAGGCAGTGCGTTCGAACAGCTCGCGGCCGATCAACATACGGCGGATCTCCGAGGTGCCCGCACCGATCTCGTACAGCTTCGCATCGCGCCACAAGCGCCCGGTGGGATAGTCGTTGATGTAGCCGTTGCCGCCCAGCACCTGGATCGCCTGGCCGGTGAGCCAGGTCGCCTTTTCTGCCGCGTACAGGATCGCCCCGGCTGCATCCTGGCGTGTGGTACGCCCCGCATCGCAGGCGCGCGCCACCGCGTATACGTACGCGCGGCAGGCATTGAGCCCCACGTACATGTCGGCCAGCTTGGCCTGCATCAACTGGAAGGTGCCGATCGGCTCGCCGAACTGCTTGCGCTCATGCACATACGGCAGCACCACATCCATCGCGGCGGCCATCAGCCCAAGCGGCCCACCGGCCAGCACCACGCGTTCGAAATCCAGCCCGGACATCAGCACGCGCACACCGCCGTTGAGCGTGCCCAGCACGTTTTCGGCCGGCACTTCGCAATCGGTGAACACCAGCTCGCAGGTGTTGGAGCCGCGCATGCCCAGCTTGTCGAGCTTCTGCGCGGTCGAAAATCCGGGCATGCCCTTTTCGACGATGAACGCGGTGATGCCGCGTGCGCCCGCATCCGGGTCGGTCTTGGCGTACACC
Source organism: Xanthomonas sp. 3793 (assembly GCF_024806835.1). Taxonomy (GTDB): domain Bacteria; phylum Pseudomonadota; class Gammaproteobacteria; order Xanthomonadales; family Xanthomonadaceae; genus Xanthomonas; species Xanthomonas arboricola_F. The sequence continues at coordinate 98,635 of NZ_JANTYU010000007.1, read as the reverse complement.
ACCAGCACGTCGGCATCGGGGCCATTGGTGATCCACATCTTGCTGCCGTTGAGCACGAAGCGGTCTCCGCGCGCGTCGGCGCGCAGCTTCATCGACACCACGTCCGAGCCGGAACCGGCTTCGCTCATCGCCAATGCGCCGACATGCTCGCCGGTGCAGAGTTTGGGCAGGTAGCGTTGCTTCTGTTCTTGACTGGCGTTCTTGCGCAGCTGGTTGAGGCACAGGTTGGAATGCGCCCCGTAGGACAGCCCGATGGCGCCGCCGGCGCGCGAGATTTCTTCCATCGCCACCACATGCGCCAGGTAGCCCATGCCGCTGCCGCCGTAGTCTTCTTCCACGGTCAGCCCGAGCAGGCCCTGTTCGCCGAACAGGGGCCACAGTTGCGACGGGAACACATTATCGTGATCGGCCGCAGCGGCGAGCGGGGCGATATGGTGACCGGCGAACGCGGCGACGCTTTCGCGCAGCAGATCGATCTCTTCACCAAGCTCGAAGTTCAAGGACGGCACATGCATGCAGCAACTCCACAAGGATCGGGACGTGCCGGGTGGGAGCGGGCGGGCCGCACGGCGTATGTGGGGCAGCCTAGCGGTCCGCGACAAAAAAGTGAACTAAAATTCAACTATTGAACCAAGAATCACACCATGGCTTATCGACGCTCCGCCCTGATGGAAGAACGCCTGGCCGGCAACCGCGAACGCATCCTGCACGCGGCCCGTGCCCTGATTGCCGAAGGCGGCTATCGCAACGCCCCGATCACCGCGGTCGCGGCCGCCGCCGGCGTCTCGACCGGGCAGATTTACCGACATTTCCCGTCAAAAGCAGAACTTTTCGTGGAAGTTCTCAATGAGGCAGTGCAGCGTGAGATGACCATCCTGCGCGCCATCACCACCACCGAGGCCAGCGCGGCCGAGCGCCTGCGCAGCGCGATTGCCACCTTTGTACGGCGGGCGCTGGCCGGCCCGGCGCTGGCCTACGCCTTCATCGCCGAGCCGGTGGAAAGCGAGGTGGATGCCGAACGTATCCGCGGCCGTCGCCTTTTTGGCGAAGTGTTCCGGCAGCTGCTGGCCGAAGGCGTGGCAGCCGGGGAGTTCCCCGAGCAGTCGCTGGACGCGGCCGCGGCCTGCATCGTCGGCGCCTTCACCGAAGCCCTGGTCGGGCCGATTGCGCCAAGCCGGGGCGACCCGCAGCAGGGCGAGCACCTGGTGGAGGCGATCTGCGGCTTCTGCCTGCGCGCCGTCGGCGCACCTGCCCCGGCCTGACACTGCACTGACCATGTGTCCGGCTGTGCTGGATCAAGGTAAATTACTGTGCATATACTGTGCAAACCCCTTGTCGAGGCACATGTCATGGTCGCCGTCCTCAATCCCCTGTCCCTGACCGAGCGGCTGCGCGCGCCCGATCGCACCATCCTCTCGCCGTCGGCGATGGCAGGTCTGCTGGAGTTGTCGCAGCAGGAGCTGGCCGAGCTGGCCGGCGTGCATCGCAACAGCCTGCGCGTGCATCCGGAGAGTCCGCGCGTGCAGGATCTGCTGCGCAACCTGTCGCGCCTGTTGGTGGCGATGGCGCAGATTCAACCGGACGAGCAACAGCTGGTGTTCCATCTGAAAAACACGCCGATCCCCGCGTTCGAATTCGCCACGCTGCTGGAGGTGGTCAAGCAAGGCCGCACCGACGACGCGCTGACGTATCTGCGGACCGTCGCCGCCGGGGCCGCGGGTTGAGGCTGAGCGCCCCGGCGCATTGCACGTTGTATCGCGCCTTCACGCCGCGCTGGGCCGCCGAACCGCTGAGCGGCGCAGGTGCCGCGCGATCCGGCGGGCGCTTCAATCGCTTCGGTCAGCCGGCGCTGTATCTGGCCATGGAACTGGACACCGCCGCCGCCGAATATGCGCAGGCGGCGCCGTTCCTGCCGCCGTTTACGCTGGTCAGCTATGCCGCCGAGTTGCCGGCACTGGCCGACCTGCGCCTGCTCGACTCGGATTGGGACGCGCTATGGGCCGACTGGACCGACGACTGGCGCAAGGCCCTGGTCAACAAGGTCGAACCGGTCAGCTGGGTGCTCGGCGACATGCTGCGTGAGGCGCTGATTCCCGGGGTGATCTTCCCGAGCATCGCGGCGCCCAAGGGCGTCAACGTGGTGCTGTTCCTGGACAAGCTGCAGCCCGACCAGGTGCTACGCGTGCTTGACGATGGCCGTCTGCCGCGCGATGGCCGCAGCTGGGGCGACCCGCCGACAGTGGTGTAGTGGCAACACGTGCGGCGGACAACTGCAGATCCTGCACCGGACGCACCGGATATCGTTGCGGCCGCGCTGCGAACACGCCGCTTGCCAATGTCCTGACGGCTGCCTGGCCCGCAGGCATGTCCCATCACGCTGCTGACGCCAATGGCATCGTCAAGCGCTGCACACCAACGCAGCGCCGCCGCGACCACATCGCAGGCTGATTCAACCGGCCAGCAGCTGCGCCATGCCGGCCGCCACCGGTGCCAGGAGCGCCGCCGGCAGGATCGCCGCGCGTCGATACGGCAGCAGCCATAGCGATAGCGGTGCCGCCGCAGCGGTCAATGTCCCCAGCCACAGCACCGGCCCGATGCCCCAGCCCCGCGTCCATACCGCCAGGCCAAACGTGCACAGCAACAGCACCCAGCCGGTGCCGCGCAGCTGTCGCGTTCGGGCAGCGCCCAGACTGCGGCCGCGCACCTCGTGCTGGTGTTTTTCCATGGCCAGGCATAGCGCGGCAAACCCGGAAAAATTCAGCGCCAGCAACAGCAACACGCTCATGCGCCTTCCTGCACGGCAACGTTGGTTTGCGCCGCTGTCGCAGGCATGGTGGCGCGTGCACGGCGCGCTGCCGCCGATTGCGGCGCCTTCCACCGCTGCAGGCGCCAGCCGGCGATGCCAAGACACACGCCCAGACCCAGGCAGACCAGATCGATGCCGGCCAACGCCCATTGCCCGGCCGGCAGCGTCACGCCCAGATGCAGGTCGGTGGTCGCTGCGTTCAGTAGCGGCACCAGTGCGAACAATGCCGCGCCCAGATACAGCTGCCAGCTCCACATCGCGCGACGCGGCCAGACGAACGCGGCCAGCAACGCAGCGCCCCAGGCGGCGAAGAACAGGTTCGCTTCCATCGCCGCACGCGATTCCAGCGCCACCGGCAACAGCCGGTTGGCCCAGAAGAAACTGGCAAAGGCGATCGGCAAACCGGCCACCGTGCCGATGTTGAGCGCATCGACCAGGCGCAATCCAAACCCGATGCGGCCGGCTTTCAGATGCTTGGGTCGTTCTTTCACCGCCCACATCACCACGCCACTGGCCACCATCAGGCAGCCCAGCAACCCGGAACCGAAAAACAGCGCGCGTAACCAGGGGCCGGCGAAGTGCGCGATATGCAGTCCGACCATCACGCCGCGCGTTTCGCTCGCACCGCCGGGCGCGCTGCTGCGTTGCAGACGCGCACCGCTGACCGCGTCGTACAGAATGGACGGCGCGCTGGTGGACAGGTTGGCTGCCAGCTGGCTCACCCCGACGGCGGCATGCGCATCGTTGGGCAGCGACACCGCCACATTGCCGATGTCGGCCCCGCGCAGGTCGCGGCGCGCACGCTCCACAAACTGCTCCAGCGGCAGCATGGGCGCCGGCGTACCGGCCGCCTGCCGCGTGTCGGCCACGCGGTTGGCCGACTCGTCGTAGAAGCGCATCTCCTCGTCGGCATAACGCGCCTTGATGCCCCATGGCAGGTACATGAACATCAAGGTCACGATGCCGGTGTAGGTGATCATCGCGTGGTACGGCAACGCGGTCACCGCGCTGACATTATGGAAATCCAGCCACGAGCGCAGGCCCTTGCCCGGGCGGAAGGTAAAGAAGTCCTTGAAGATCTTCTTGTGCGTGATCACGCCGCTGATGATCGCCACCAGCATGAACATCGCGCAGAAACCCACGATATAGCGCGCCCACAGCACCGGCACATAATGCAGATCGAAATGCAGCCGGTAGAAGAACTCGCCGCCCAGCGTGTCGCGCGCAGCGATCTCCTTGCCGGTGGCCGGGTCGATGATGGCGTTGCCGTACATCTGGCGGCGACTGGCCGGTTTGCCATCGGCTGGCGCAGGGTTCTGCCAGTACATGCTCACCACCGGATTGCGCGTGTCCGGCAAGGTGATGTTCCAGCTCAGCGCGTCGGCCGCATGCGTCCGCAGATAGCGTTCGGCACTGCGCAGTGCTGTTTCCGTGCTTACCGTGGTGGACGGTAGCTCCGGGCGCATCCAACGGCTGATTTCGTCGCGGTAATAACTGGCCGTGCCGCCCATGAAGATCAGCAGCAACACCCAGCCGACCAGCAACCCGGTCCAGGTATGCAACCAGGCCATCGATTGGCGAAATCCCTGCTTCATGCCATACCCCGTTGCAGCCAGGCGGCCAACGCAAACATCAGCGCCGCCGGCACGGCGATGCCTGCCCAGGCACGCCAGACGCTGGCGGTGGCAAATGCCCACAGCGGCGCGCATGCGCACACCACGATGCCGATCAGCATGCTGGTCAACACCGCTTCGCTACGCGGCAACGGCAATGCCAGTGCAAGCAAGAGATTGGTCGCGCTGGCCAGCGCATAGCCGCCGAAAATAGCCGCCAGCGTGCGCGCAAGCACGCCCAGCCACGGGCGCCGGAACCAGGGAAGCGACAGGGGTGGTGCGCTGGACATCAGGCGGGCGTGGATGCGAGAGAGCGATGCTTATTCGGCGACGAAGGTCAGCGTGCTGATGTGATGCACCATCGACACCTGCTTGCCGGCAATCTCACGCTTCACCGGCTCCTTGTTGTTGACCACCAGGATGTGGCGACCTGCGCGCAGTGCCGGCAGGGTCACCTGGCCCTTGGCGTCGGAGGTCAGCGTCTTCTGCCACTTCTGCGGGTCGATCACGGTGACCTCGGCCTTGGGCAGCGGCTTGTTGCGGTAGAGCACGGTCAGCGTGCTGCCGTTGGCGCTGGTGGGTACCAGTTCCAGATCGAGCTTGGCTGCCGGCGTGCTGCGTCCGGCACGGGCGTAGTAGCTCACCGTCTCGAACCCGCCGGCTTCGCCCTTCCACGGCTCGAACACGCTGTCATCGCTCAGCCACGCATCGCCGGCACCGGACAGCGGCGCGGTGAGGAAGTCGTTGCCGCGCGTCAGGGCGCCAGCCTTGCCGGCGGCGCCGAACACGGTCGGCTTGACCACGCGCTTGATCTCGTCCTGGCCGTGGTCGAGCGTTTCCTGCGCGGGCTCGCCGAAGAAGATGCGCACCGGCCCGCTGCCATCGCGTTCGATCCAGATTTCGTGGGCTTGGGCGGACAGACTGATGCTGGCCAAGGCCAGGCAGGACAGCAGGAAGGACTTCATCGCGGCGACTCCTCGTAGACGGGACCGGGCGAGGCGGGGTGCGCGTCACCGTGGATTGATGGGAATGATACGCAATTCCCTTCGGCGAGACCAACGTGCCATGCGGCATTGCGGCAATTCGTCGGCGGGCGCGAGCGTGGCTGCATGCAGGAGCGACTACCCGTCAGGGCGCAGCGCACATCGCGGCAAAAACTGTCATGCACGCTGGTCAGACTGGCATGAACTGTGCTCTATACTCCGGCGCTAGCAGAGGTCTTCGACCAACAGCCAGGGGTGAGCGCGTGCGGAATTACGACCTCGAGTTCCTGAAAAAATTCTCGATGGTGATCGGTTTACTGGTGGTGATCACCCTGGGCTTGATCGCCCTGGCAGCCTATTTGCAACGTGCCATTCCCGATGAGGTCTCGCCGACTGCCGCCAAGCGCGTGCAGCAACGCATCGCACCGGCCGGGGCGGTCTATGCCGGTACCACCGGTGCCGCCGCACAGGCGGCGGCCCAGGCAGCAGCGCTGGCCAAGGCGTCCTCGCAGTCCGCCTACGGTGGTACCACCGACGGCAAGACCATCTTCGACAACCTGTGCACCGCCTGCCACACCACCGGCGTGGGCAAGGCGCCGACGCTGGACCATTCGCACTGGGATGCACGCATCGCCCAGGGCAAGGACACCTTGTACAAGCATGCGATCGAGGGCTACACCGGCCCGGACGGCGGCATCATGCCGCCCAAGGGCGGCAATCCGGCGCTGACCGAAGAACAGGTGCGTGCCACCGTCGACTGGATGCTGGGCAATCTGAAATAAGCCGCTTTGGTGCCGGGCCTGGCGAAGGATCGGCCCGCGCCCGCTGCGATGCGGGCCTCCGTCGAGGTTGCCTGTGGTGTCGGTTCGGCCTCGCTGCACGGGCTGCCCGCGAAGCGCCGCGCGACAACCGCGCTCACCGGCGGCAATTGGCTGGCACCGATCTGTCGACGGATGATCTGGCGGCGCATCGCTGCGTTTTGTTAGCCTGCTTCTGCGCCCCTGCCATCACGCGCCGCCTTCCGGGCGGCGTTTGCGTTTGATCCATCTTCTGGAGTGTTTCGATGTCGCGTTGCCCGCTGCTTGTGCTCGGTGTGATCGGTTTGCTGGCGCCGCTGCTGTGTGGCGCTGCCGATAGCGCGCCGCAGCGTCTGTCGATTGCCGATGTACAGGGCGAGGACAGCCGCAGCCCCTACGACGGTCGCGTGGTCGAGCTCGAAGGCATCGTCACTGCCGATACGCGAACCGGGCTGGCCGGCCTGTTCGTGCAGCAGCCCGGCTTCGAGCCGCGGCGCTCGCATGGGCTGTTCGTCACCGGCGCCGGCAACGCCGAGCTGGCGGTGGGCGATCGCGTCCGCATCGTCGGCACGGTGCGCGAGGTGTCGGCAGGCGGCGAAGCGAGCATGACCACGCTGGATGCCAGCAGCATCGAGCGGCTCGCCGGCGGCCAGCCGGTACCGGTGCGCATGCTCAGCGGGCCGCCAGCCAACTGGGAAGCGCTGGAAGGCGAGCACGTGCGCATCGCTGCGCTGACGCTCAACGGCAGCGACCGCCTGGACACCTATGGCGAGCTGGTCGCCGCCTTCGGCGGGCGGCTGTGGCAGCCGAGCGAAGTGGCCGCCGCCGGCACGCCGGCCTTTGCCCAGGTCGAAGCGGAAAATGCACGCCGCCGCGTGCTGCTGGACGATGCGCGCAACGGACGCAGCCCCAAGACGGTGTCGTATCTGCAGCCCGATGCGACGCTGCGCAGCGGCAGCCTGCTCAAGTCGGTGGATGGCATCGTCGACCAACGCCATGACGGCCAATACCGCATCCAGGTGCTGAACCCGTTGACGCTGCCGGCCATGCCGACTGCGGTGGCGCCGCAGGTGGGCGGCGATCTGCGCATCGCCTCGTTCAATCTGGAGAACTTCTTCAACGGCAATGGGCGTGGCGGCGGTTTCCCGACCAAGCGCGGTGCGCGAACGCACGAGCAATTTCAGGCGCAGCTGGCCAAGCTGGTTGCCACCATCATGCCGTTGCAGGCCGACGTGGCCGCGCTGATGGAACTGGAAAACGACGGCAACGGTGCCGATGCAGCCGTCGCGCAGCTGGTTGCCGCGCTCAACGCCGCCGGCAAGGACAAGGACTGGCAGTTCGTCGATACCGGCAGCGGCCCGGGCGAGGACGCGATCCGGGTCGGCATGATCTATCGCAGCACGCAGGTCACCCCGGTGGGCAAGCCGGCCACGCTGACCGGCGGGCCGTTCGACAACCACAGCCGCGTGCCGTTGGCGCAAGCCTTCCGCAGTAGCCGCGGCGCGACCTTCGTGGTGGTCGCCAACCACTTCAAGTCCAAGGGTTGCGGTACCGCCAGCGGCGCCGATGCCGACCAGCGCGACGGTCAGGCCTGCTGGAATGCCACGCGCACCGAATCGGCCAAGCGCCTGCACCAATGGCTGCAGACCGACCCGACCGGCGCGCAGACCAAGCTGGCCGTGTTGCTGGGCGACTTCAATGCCTACGCCATGGAAACGCCGATGCGCAGCCTGCGTGCCAGCGGCTGGCAGGACGCCTTCGCAGTGGCCGGCGTGAAGCAGCCTTACAGCTACGTCTACGACGGCATGAGCGGGCGCCTGGACCATGCCTTGCTCAGCCCGGCGATGGCCAAGCAACTGCGTGGCGCCGTGGAATGGCACGTCAATGCCGATGCGATGGACGACGCCGGCTATGCCAAGCGCAACCTGCCCGGCCCGTGGCGCAGTTCCGACCACGACCCGGTCCTGCTGGGCTTTTCGTTGTAGCTGATGCCGAGGCAGGGTCGTCGCGTCGACGCCGGCGAAGGCGCGCAATCGATGCCTGCATGCAGTGCCAGGTTGCGAGAACGCACGCAGGCGCGTTCTCGCGAGATACCTGAGATCAGGCGGCCCGGCCACCGTACCGTCGCCAACCTCGGGGGCCGACCGCCGCCGCGGCCACTGCAGCGGCCAGTCTTTGCCAAACGCACATCGGCGCGTGGTGTTGCAGCTGCTGCGCGCCCCTCGCACGTCATCGTCCACGACGGCATCCAGTCGGCGCGCCTGGTCAGGTTCAGCCCACGCATCGCCCCGCGCGGCGACGCAGTCGCAGATTGAGCAGGTGCGCGCTGGCCAGTAGCAGGCTGCCGGTAACCGTGATGGGGGTTTCCAGGGTGCCGCCTGCAATGCCGCTTGCGCCCAGTGCCAGGCCGGCCAGTCCCACGCCCGCCAGGGTCCACACCGACGCCGGCAGCGCGTGGCGCCGATGCGTGCTCCACAGCGCGTAGCTGCTCAGCGGGACTGCCGCAGCGGCGAACACCACGTGCACCCACTCGGCACGCGTCCATGCGCCCAGCAGCGGAAGCGCGGCGGCCAGCAGGGGCAGTGCCAGGCAATGCAGCAGGCACAGACCAGACAAGGCGATGGCCGAGGTATCGAAGAAAGAAGCGGTTGCACGCATGGCCCAGTCCCGTCGAATAAGTGTTATATAGTAACACTTCATCCCCTCGAGGCTGCCTGGATGTCCCTGTCCCCCGTCCGCGATCCGCGTCTTCCCGTCACCGTGCTGTCCGGTTTCCTGGGTGCCGGCAAGACCACCTTGCTCAACCGCATCCTGCACAACCGCGACGGCCTGCGCGTGGCGGTGATCGTCAACGACATGAGCGAGATCAATATCGATGCGCAGCTGGTACGCGACGGCGGCGCGGCATTGCGGCGGACCGAAGAAACGCTGGTGGAGTTCAGCAACGGCTGCATCTGCTGCACGCTGCGCGACGACCTGCTGCAGGAAGTACGGCGGCTGGCCGAACAGAAGCGCTACGACTATCTGCTGATCGAATCGACCGGCATCGCCGAACCGATGCCGGTCGCTGCGACCTTTGCGGTGCGCGATGCGGACGGCTTCAGCCTGTCCGATATCGCCCGCCTGGACACCATGGTGACGGTGGTGGACGGCAGCCGGTTTCTGGAGGATTTCGGCTCGGCTGCCACGCTGGCCGAGCTGGGGCAACAAGCTGGTCCGGACGACACGCGCGGCGTGGTGCAACTGCTGGGCGAGCAGGTGGAGTTCGCCGATGTGCTGGTGATCAGCAAGTGCGACCGTATCGATGCATCGCAGCTGCAGCGTCTGCGCGCGGTGTTGCGTGCACTCAATCGCGACGCGGCGATCGTGGATGCGGCGCACGGCGATGTGCCGTTGCATCAGCTGCTCGATACCCGGCGCTTCGATTTCACCCGCGCGCAGCTGGCGCCGGGCTGGATGCAGGAGCTGCGCGGGCAGCACACACCGGAGACCGAGGAATACGGCATCAGCAGTTTCGTGTATCGCGCACGTCGGCCGTTCCACCCGCAGCGATTCGCGCGCATGGTGCACAGCGGGTTGCCGCAGGTGATCCGCAGCAAGGGCTTCTTCTGGCTGGCCAGCCGCATGGATTGGGTGGGCGAATTGTCCAGCGTCGGCGGCGCAACCCAGGCCAATGCCGCCGGCTTCTGGTTCGCCGCGCGCCACCGTGTGGATGCGCAGGTGATCGGACAGCCGGCGCACACCGGCATGACCCCGTTGCCCTACACCGATATCGGCTGGCAGCGGCAGCAGATGCAGTGCTGGACCGCGCCGCTGCCGCAACTGCATGAAGTGGGCGATCCCGCCGAATACGCGGCCATGCAGCGGCTCTGGCACCCGCTCTGGGGCGACCGCCGTCAGGAACTGGCGGTGATCGGTGTGGAGATGGATGCACCGCGCACGCGCGCGGCGCTGGATGCCTGCCTGCTAAGCGATCAGGAACTGCGTCAGGGCCCGGCGCACTGGCAGCTGCTGGACGACCCGTTCCCGCAGTGGGAGCGTTGAGGTCTGCGCGCGCTGTCATGCCGATGTCGGTGGCGCAGGCATGACGGCCGCAAAGCGAGGCAACTGGGCCCTCAGCGCGAGCCCTGGGCAATCAGCGCAATCGCCAGCACCGCCAATCCCAGACCCACGCGCGTCCAGCGCGTGGTGCGCTCGCCGAACAATGCGATGCCGGCCAGCGCGCCCAATGCCACCACACCGATGTTCATCGTCGCAAAGACCGTGGCGGGGCTGTGCGGCAGATGTTGGTGGGCGCGCACGTAAAACAGGATGTTGCCGAAATTGAGCACGCCCAGCAGCAGCCCGGCAGCCATGCTGCGCGGATGCAGCCGATGGCCGCGCCACATGCGCACCAGCTGCACGCACAGCAGTAGCCCGAACGCGATTGCAAAGCACAGCGTCAGCGCAGTGAGCGAGGTGGTGCCCGAAAGCGCAATCGTCTTGAGCAGGATGTCGATCAGCGCAAAGCCCACCCACACGCCCAACAGCCAGGGCCAAGCACGGGTCTGCGTGCCGATGGTAGATGCAGGCTCGACCGTCGACGGCGCATGCGCGCGCTGCACGATGCCGACCATCGCCAGCAATCCCACGCCCAGCCCTGCCAGCTTCCAGGGGCCGGCGTCTTCGCCGAAGACGGTAAACGCTGCCGCCAGCGACAACAGCAGCGACAGCCGTTGCGCCACGTCGGTGCGCACGATGCCGGCCACGCGCACCGAGCGCGCCAGCACCAGGAAAATGCTCGGCAATGCAATCGCCAGTCCCACCAGTGCCAGCCACGGCGTGGTCGCTGCGCCCAGGGTGGAAAGCGCGGGGTTCAGCAGTGCCACGGACAGCACGCAGGCGGCGGCGTAATTCCAGGTAATGGCCTGAAACACGTCGATATCCCGGCGCGGTGCCAGCTTCAACAACACCGACACCAGAACACTGCAGACAACGGCAAACAGCAGAAAATGCATGGGCAACGCAACGAAGTGTGCAGGCAGGGCGATGAACGCGGCCGGCGGGGCGGCTATTATGAGGGCATGTCCAATCCCCCATTCCCCACCGAATCGGCAACGTTGACGCTGGACGGGCCGGTCGGTCCGCTCGATGTCGCGGTCGATCTGCCCGAGCCGGACGTTGTCGCGCAACCGGTCACCGCCATTTTCTGCCACCCGCTCTCCACCGAGGGCGGCAGCATGCACAACAAGGTCGTCACCATGGCCGCACGCGCGCTGCGCGAGCTGGGCATCACCGTGGTGCGCTTCAATTTCCGCAGCGTGGGTACCTCTGCCGGCAGCTTCGATCACGGCGATGGCGAGCAGGACGATCTGCGCGCGGTTGCCGACTGGGTGCGTGCACAACGGTCCGGCGACACGCTCTGGCTGGGCGGTTTCAGTTTCGGCGCGTACGTGTCGTTGCGTGCTGCCGGCGCGCTCGCCCCGCAGGTGCTGATCTCGATCGCACCGCCGGCCGGACGCTGGGATTTCAGCGACGTGCAACCGCCGGCGCAGTGGCTGGTGATCCAAGGCGATGCCGACGAAATCGTCGACCCGCAAGCGGTCTACGACTGGCTGGAGACCCTGGAGCAGCAGCCCGAGCTGGTGCGCATGCCCGATACCAGCCATTTCTTCCACCGCAAACTGATCGACCTGCGCGGTGCGATCCAGCATGGTGTCCGGCGCTGGTTGCCGGCCGCTGTCTGACTGCGGCATGGGCCACGCGTATCGCCTGGCGATACGCCGTTGAGCGGGCAAGGCAGCAGCCGGCCCGCGGAGAACACGATGAGTGAGATGACCCCGTCGCAGCGCTACGCCGCCGGCGTACAACGCGGCGACTGGCGCGCCGACCCCGCCCAAAAGGCGGCCCTGGCGGAACTGGACCGTATCCACGAGGCCTTGGTGGACAGCGCGCAGGACGGCTGGCTGGACCGGCTGTCGGCGTTCTGGAAAAAGCCCGAGCCGGTGCGCGGCCTGTACTTCTGGGGTGGGGTGGGGCGCGGCAAGACCTTCCTGGTCGACCTGTTCTACGACGGTCTGCCGATCAAGCAGAAATACCGCACGCACTTCCACCGTTTCATGCGCGGGGTGCACGAGCAATTGCGCGAGCATGCCGGGCAAAGCGATCCGCTGGCCAAGATCGCGCAGCAGTGGCGCGAGAATCTGCGCGTGCTGGTGCTGGACGAATTCTTCGTCACCGACATCGGCGATGCGATGCTGCTGGCGCGCCTGCTGGAGCGCCTGTTCGCCGAAGGCGTGACCCTGGTGACCACCTCCAATACCGCGCCGGAAAACCTCTACGCCAACGGTCTGCAGCGCGACAGCTTCATGCCGGCGATCGGCCTGCTGCAGAAGTTCTGCGTGGAACTCTATGCCGAAGGCACCGAGGACTACCGCATGCGCGCACTCACGCGCTCGCCGGTGTATCGCGCGCCGCTGGATGCGCAAGCCGATGACTGGCTGCTGCAGCGCTGGAGCGAATTGAGCGGCAATGCCGAGGCACGCGGCGGCAATATCGAAATCGAGGCGCGCAAGATCGCGGTGCGCGCACGTGGCAAGAGCATTGCCTGGTTCGATTTCGCCGCGCTGTGCGAAGGCCCGCGCGGCCCGGCGGACTACATCGAGATCGCACGCGAGTTCACCACCGTGCTGCTGGGCGGCATTCCGCATTTCGATCGCATGAATGAAGATGCCGCGCGGCGCTTCGTCAACCTGATCGACGAGCTCTACGACCGCCATGTCAACCTGGTCTGCACCGCGCAGGACGCACCGCCGGCGCTGTACAGCGGGCAGCGCCTGGCCGGTGCTTTCGAGCGCACCGCTTCGCGTTTGATCGAAATGCAAAGCGCCGAGTATCTGGCGACGGCGCATCGGGCGTGAGCCCACGCGCGCGCCCTGCACCGGGGCGCTACAAGATCAACGTCACCGACCAAGATGGCGGTTTTGGCCAGTTTGGCGGTGGCGCATGGTTGAACGATAGGGCGTTGTGGCCCTGCGACCCGTCGACCGACCAACCGATGCTGCCGATCGTCATGCTGACCGACCTGTTCCTGCCCAGCCCCTGGCTGCCCGAGGGCATGGCGGTCACGGTGTTCGCAGCGATCGAATGGCAAGGCGACCGCTACAGCCGTGCCGCGTTGCGCAAGTTCACCATCCATCAGCAGGGCGAACTGGACACCATCGCGTCGGTCCATAGCAAGGTGCTGTTGCACCGTCGTGCCGCGCAGGAACTGGCCTGTGACGCGGGGATGCTGCCGCGGTACTTCGTGGGGCTGCAGTCGTTCGATGATCACGATCACGCCGAAGAGCTGGGCGACGCCGACAATGGGGCAGGGATGAGCAAGCAGCTGGGTCGGCCGTGCTGGCTGCAGGACGCGATTGCCGAGCACCCGCGTCACTATTTCCTTGCCCAGTTCGTCGAGTCGCAGTTGCGGCGTACCGATGCAGCCTATGACGGCATCTTTGCCGACGGCATGGGCTACCTGTTCGCAGAGCATCGCGCCAACGTCCTGCGCGAGGGCGATACCGCAGGCTATTTCTTTATCCAGTTCACCTGAGTCCAGGCGCGGATCGCCGGTCCGAGCCATGAGTGCTCGGCCGCCGCGGCGACGCGCGTCATGCGCAGGGCTCGCCCGGGAGGCCATGGCAGCAGATGCGCAGCGAACACCGGCTACCTGGTGCTGCCAGCAAGCCACGCTGCACCGCCGCGGCGCGGACCGATGCCTGAGATCGGCACGTCATGGCCCCCCATCTTCGGTGCGCAGTCCACTCCCACCTGCCGACTGCCGCGCGTCGGCAGCGGATGGGTCAGTGGGGTATTGCAGATGCGGTGGCCCTGTGTCGGTTGTCGTGCTGCGACAGGGGCCTGGCGGTCAACCGCATCTGTCTTTCAAAAATCGCTTGCAATTAAATAGCGCGCTATATAAAGTGCAGCCCATGGACACCGCCATCACCACAGCCGACCGCACCACCGCCTTGCTGCAGCTGGACAACCAGCTGTGCTTTGCGCTGTATTCGGCCAATCTGGCGATGCACAAGCTCTACCGCGGGCTGCTGAAGGATCTGGATCTGACCTATCCGCAGTACCTGGTGATGCTGGTGCTGTGGGAAACCGACAGCCGCAGCGTGTCGGAGATCGGCGAGCGGCTGTATCTGGATTCGGCCACGCTGACGCCGCTGCTCAAGCGGTTGCAGAGCGCTGGACTGGTCACCCGCACGCGGGCCGTCAGCGACGAGCGCCAGGTCATCATTGCGCTGACCGATGCCGGGCGCGCGCTGCGCAGCAAGGCCGGTCGCGTGCCGGAGCAGGTGTTTTGCGCCTCGGCCTGCTCGTTGGACGAACTGCGTCAACTCAAGCAGGAGCTGGAGAAGCTACGCTCCAGTTTGGGTGCGGGATAAAACCTGTTCCTGCATCCAATCGCTTCGACATCAAATAGCACACGATTTAATCGACAACAATTTATTCACCGCGCACTGCGCTCACTCAGGAGAACCACCATGGCCTCACCCGAAAAGATCCTCTATACCGCCCACGCCACTGCCACCGGCGGCCGCGAAGGCCGTGCCGTGTCCTCGGACAACGCGCTGGACGCCAAGCTGTCCACCCCGCGCGAGCTTGGCGGCGCTGGCGGCGACGGCACCAACCCGGAGCAGTTGTTCGCTGCCGGTTATGCGGCCTGCTTCATCGGTGCGATGAAGGCCGTGGCTGCGCAGGACAAGCTCAAGCTGCCGGGCGAAGTCAGCATCGACAGCAGCGTCGGCATCGGCCAGATTCCGGGCGGATTCGGCATCGCGGTCGAACTGCGCGTCGCCGTGCCGGGCATGGACAAGGCCGACCTGCAGGCGTTGGTCGACAAGGCCCACCAGGTCTGCCCGTATTCCAATGCCACCCGCGGCAACATCGACGTCACCCTGACGTTGGCCTGATCCCAGCCGGACGCCCCATGAAACCCTACGCATCGTTGCTGCTGGTTGGCACGTTGGCGTCGGCAATCGGCGGCGCGCTTGCCGCGCCGACCGATTTCAGCGCACCGGCCGCCTCGCCCAAGGTCCAGGCCTTCCTGGACGCGCTCAACTCCGCTGGCGGCACGCCGATGGAGCAGCTCACCCCGCAACAGGCCCGCAAGATCCTGGTGGACGCGCAGGCCGGCGCCACGCTGCCGGCCGCCGAGCTCACCCGCAAGACCATCACCGTCGACGGCAAGCCGCTCGGCCTGGTGGTGGTCAAGCCGCCGGGTAGCGCCGGCAAGACCTTGCCGGTGTTCATGTTCTTCCACGGCGGCGGCTGGGTATTGGGAGATTTCCCCACCCATGAGCGGCTGATCCGCGATCTGGCGCGGGCCTCTGGCGCGGCGGCGGTGTACGTGGACTACAGCCCATCGCCGGAAGCGCGTTATCCGGTGGCCATCCACCAGGCCTATGCGGCCACCAAGTGGGTCGCCGAGCACGGTGCCGAACTTGGCGTGGACGGCACGCGTCTGGCGCTGGCCGGCAACAGCGTGGGTGGCAACATGGCGACCTCGGTGGCCTTGCAGGCCAAGGCGGCCGGCACGCCGGCGATCCGCTACCAGGTGCTGCTGTGGCCGGTGACCGATGCCGCGTTCGATAACAGCTCCTACCAGCAGTACCAGCAGGGCTATTTCCTTAGCCGCAACATGATGCGTTGGTTCTGGGATAGCTATACCACCGACCCGACGCAGCGCCGCGAGATCTATGCCTCGCCGTTGCAGGCCAGCGTTGAGCAGCTCAAGGGCCTGCCGCCCACCTTGATCCAGACCGCCGAGCTGGATGTGTTGCGCGACGAAGGCGAAGCCTACGGCCGCAAGCTGGACCAGGCCGGTGTGGCTGTCACGGTCGCCCGCTACAACGGCTTGATCCACGATTACGGCCTGCTCAATGCGCTCAGCGACGTGCCGGCCGTCCGTACCGCCATCGGCCAGGCGGGCGATGCGTTGCAGCAGCATCTGGCCAGGTAACCGGGGCCGCTGACCGGTTGTTCGTCAGCACCTGTTGACGACGCGCTCGTCAGCGCACAGTCCGAGCGGTGCATCCCCTTCAAGAGAGCTTGCGCAGTCATAGTGCGGTGAACGGGACCGATGTGCGCGCGGACAGACACTCTCTTGCGATGGTTGAGTGCCACAGCACAGACGCCCGGTGCAGCCGCATCGGGCATCCGTGTGCGCGTTCCTTTGTCCTTCCTGCGCGTGTGCTTCCTGCACTCCGCGCAACGCGCTGCATGTCTTGATTGCGCGCGACCTGACGTCTGCATGCTTGTAGGGCGTTTGAAGCTTTCTCGACGTGGGTCGGGTTGCCTTCAACCGCAACGCGGTCTACCGAACTTCCTGCGCGGACACTCCAGCCGAGGGCACGTGGATCACCCGTCCCTGCGCAGACCGCGCCTTGCGGTTTGAGCGCGCAGCTGGCGCCCGGCACACTATGGCGATGACGATTTCCACGACCTCCCACGTCGCCGCGTTCGAATCGAGCGGCAAGGGGCATGCATGAGCGCCGATCGCCCGACGCTGTTGCTGCTTCCCGGCCTGCTCAACGATGCCGAGCTCTGGCATGCGCAGCGCGCCGCGCTGGCCGGAATCGCCGAGTGCGTGGTCGGCGATCTCACCCGGGCCGACAGCATGCGCGCGCTGGCACTGCAACTGCTTGACCGGTTGCCGCCGCGATTTGCGCTAGCGGGTTTCTCGCTGGGCGGTTATGTGGCGCAGGAGATCCTGCGCATCGCACCGGAGCGGGTGGAGCGGTTGGCCCTGCTGGATACTTCCGTGCGTGCCGATGCGCCTGAGCGGGTGGCGCAACGACGTGCGCAGGAAGCCAGCGTGCGTGCCGGCAGCACGTTCCACGGGTTCGGCGAACGCCTGATGCGGCACTACGTGCATCCCTCGCGCTGGCAGGATGAGGCCTTGCTGGAGCGTGTGCGCGGCATGACCCAGCGCCTGGGCGTGGAGGTGTTCTTGCGCCAGAACCGGCTGCAACGCCAGGACGGGCGCGCGGTGTTGCGCGCCTACGCCGGACCGGTGCTGGTGCTGTGCGGCGAGGACGATGCAATCACGCCACCGGCCTTGCACGAAGAAATGGCGATGCTTGCACCACACGCGCAGCTGGTGCGTTTGCCGATGTGCGGGCATCTCTCGCCCCTGGAACAGCCGCAGGCAGTGTCCGATGCGTTACGCAACTGGCTGCTGCGCTAGACAGCAATGCGTTAAACGCGGTCGAGCATCACGCGATGTCCCGCCAGCGCGTGGCTCGTACGACGAGTACATGGCGCATCAGGCGATGGTCCTGGACTGACACATCCAGCATGCAGGCGCGGAGCTTAATGCGCCACTGGCAGACACCGGCGCATCGTCCTTGTGCGTGGGCGTAGGTGCTGGCCTCGCACTGCCGCGACGACAAGTGCGGCCTGGCGGTTTCGGCCCGCGCAGCGCAGATCGCCAAGGCAAGCAGCGGCACGCGAACGGCGAGGCGCATGGGGGGTGACCGCTGGCGGGGACTGCAGCATCACGCAGCGGTGCCCGGGTTACAGGGGCAGGAAGTCGGGGTGCCGCCCGCGCTGTCCGACCAGCGGTCGTGGCAAAGCGTGAACCGGGTCGAGCATCGGTGCGATGACGCTATCCAAACGACTGGCTCACTTGATTCTCACGGCGTATGGTGTGAATTATGTTGCATAGCAGCATCGGAGCTCAGCAATGCTCGACACACGTATCGAAAAGGTTGACCTGGCGCTGACCGAGATTGCCCAGGACCCCTCGGAAAAGGTGGCGCTGTGGCAGTGGGCGTGCCGCGAGATGCTGCATGAGACCCTGATCGGCATGCATCAGCTGTCGCACCTGGCCGGCATTGCCCGCCACGTCGCCAACGACTGGCGCGCACCGGTGGACGTGATCGCACCGGCCAAGCCCTACCTGGCCGCCTCCGCCCTGGCAGATCGCCGCCTGCCGCAGGTGCTGGACGGGCTAGGCAGCACGCACGACGACGACGACCGCGCCAACCTGTGGCGGTTGCGCTATGCGAGCCTGATCGCATCGACGCTGCAAGGCATGCAGGCGCTGGCCGAAAAGCACCGTATCGACCGGCAGGCGATGGCAATGGGTCAGTTGAACTGACTGCTGTCCAGGTTGCCGCGCGATGCTGCGCGGCCGGCGTCTACTGGATGGATGGGCCGCGTCGCAGGGCGCTTGCAACACCGCGTCCGGGTCAGCGCATGCTGCGTGTCGTTGGTGTGGCCAGCAGGCTTATCGCCTCGATATGTCTTGGAAAGTTGTAGCGCCAGTACGCCCTTGAAACATCGGCCCTTGGTTCGTGGCGCCCGAGCACCTGTGATGCGGTGAGCGAAGGACATCCGCTGCCATCGAGCAACGCGATGGCGTGCACTTGGTCGTGACCAAACGGCGCTCCGCACGGCACCCAGCAAGCGTTTGCCGATAGGAAGGCGTTGCCTCCCGGCCTGCATCGTTCTCGCGTTGTCCAGACGCGCAGGTGCGCTCAGTGCCGCATGCTCGCGTCGCGCAAATGCTGCCAGGCGTGTCGCACGATCCAGCGTGCCTGGTCCCATGGCACCGACAGCATCGGTTGGTCCTGGTAGTACGCATCCTGCAACACACGGTACAACTGAGCTTCGGTTGCGCGCGGATACGCAAGATAGATGCCGTAACCCAACATCAGCACGCGGGCGTAATCGGCAAACGCGTAGCCGCCCAGATGCCCTTCGGCATGGGCGTCGCGCCAGTAGGCGAGCTCTGCGTCGACATTGACGCTGCTGCGGGTCAGAACGGCTGCACTAAGCATGGGTAGGACTCCGTGACCGGGCTACCCCCCTGTGCGGGCACCGTAGCAGCGCCGCTGGCCGCTCACCAGCACGCGACGACGAGCGGTCGTCGCGTGCTGGTGGAATGCAGCGCTAGAGGTGGCTAGAACCTGATGGCAGTCGCCGTGCGGGTTTGGATAGCGCATTCGGAAACGAAGCGGACGCATGGTCCCAGCCGCACCGAGTAACGGCTGCGCCCGCCTGACGGCGAGTGCGGTCGTCCGGTTAGCCGCTCCCAGCCTGCTGCATACGTCGGTGCGCCATCAGTCCCAATCGGGTGCGATGGCGTGCGGGTTGGCCAGCCGCTGCCCGCGGTCGAGCGTGGCGATCTCGCCCATGTCCTGCTCGCTCAGACGCAGCTCCTGCGCCTTCAGATTGCTTTCCAGATTGGCCCGCTTGGTCGATGAGGGAATCACCGAATATCCCTGCTGCAACGCCCAGGCCAGCGTCACCTGCGCCGGGGTGGCGTTGTGGCGTGCGGCAATGGCCACGATCACCGGGTCCTTCAGCACCTCGCCCACGGCCAGTGTCATGTAGGAGGTGACATGGATGCCCTGCTCGCGCAGGAAGCCGATCAGCGGGCGGTTCTGCAGATACGGGTGCACTTCGATCTGGTTGGTGGCAATCGCGTCGGCCCCCAGGATCTCGATGGCCTGCTTGATCAGGGCAATGGTGAAGTTGGACACGCCAATCGCACGCGTCAGGCCCTGCTGCTTGGCCTCCGCCAAGGCTTCCAGGTACTCGCGCATCGGCACCTGATCCTTCGGCGAGGGCCAATGGATCAGGGTGAGGTCGACATGGTCGGTGCCCAGCTTGCGCAGGCTTTCCTGCAGGCTGGGCTGCAGCGTGTCGCGGCTGAACCGGTCGACCCAGATCTTGGTGGTCAGGTACAACTGGTCGCGCGGCACGCCCGAGGCGCTGATCGCGTGGCCAACGTGGGCTTCGTTGTCGTAGATCTGTGCGGTATCGATCGCGCGATATCCCAACGCCAGCGCGTTGCGCACCGAGTCGATGACGACCTGGTCCTTGAGACGGAAAGTGCCGAGGCCGAATGCGGGGACAGTCATTGTGTTCCTTTTGGGAATGGGGAATGGGGAATCGTAAGAGCCGATGGAGCGCTGCGAATTGGTCAGTCGAGTGCGACGACGGCCTTGCCGAAGTTTTCGCCGCGCAACAGGCTGATCAGCCCCTGCGGTGCGGCATCGAGCCCGTGCAGCACATGCTCGCGATACTGGATGCGGTCCTCGCGCAGCCACTGGCCCATTTCGCGCAGAAACGCCGGCATCAAGCGGATGAAATCGTGCTGGATGAAGCCGCGCACGGTCAGCCGCTTGCGCAATACCTGGCCCATGAAGTCCGGCAGGCGATCGGGCCCGGGCAGTGCCTGGCCACGGCTGTTGTAGGTCGCGATCACGCCGCAGACCGGAATGCGCGCAAAGTCGTTGAGTTGCGGCAGCACCGCATCGAATACCTTGCCGCCGACATTTTCGAAATAGATATCGATGCCGTCGGGTGTGGCGGCGCGCAACTGCGCGGCAAAGTCGTCGGCACGATGATCCAGTGCCACATCCACCTTCAACGATTCGCGCAGGTAGCGCACCTTTTCTTCGCCACCGGCGATGGCCACCACGCGCAAGCCTTGCAGACGCGCCAACTGCGCCACCGTCGCGCCAACCGGCCCGCTGGCCGCTGCCACCACCAGCGTTTCGCCGGGCTGCGGCTTGCCGATCTCATGCAGGCCGGCATAGGCGGTAAAGCCGGGCATGCCGTAGACCCCGAGCGCAGTGCTCAGCGGCAGGCTGTCGTCCTTGGGCAATTTGCGTAGCGGCGTCGTCGGGGTGATCAGGCTGTAGGTCTGCCAGCCGCCGTGCAGCACCAGCAGGTCGCCGGGCTGATAGTCGGCATGATGCGACTGCACCACTTCGCCGATGGTGCCGCCTTCCATCACCGCATCGATCGCCACGGGCGCCGCATACGACGGGCCGTCGTCCATGCGACCGCGCATGTACGGGTCCAGCGAAAGGAAACGGTTGCGCACCAGAATCTGCTCGTGTCCAGTGGGCGGCAAGGGGGCTTCTTCGATACGGAAGTTGTCCGCGTTGGGTTCGCCATACGGGCGCGATGCCAGCACGATGCGGCGGTTGGTGATCGATATCATGCGGAAGATCCTCGCAGGGGAGCCGCGCGTGCGCGGCCGAGGGAACACAGCCACCGCAGTGGCTGCGCGAATGAGGGAATGGATCGCTGCTGCGCTGCTGCGGCGTTACGCTGCGGCCGGCTCCGGCGCGCTCGCACCATCGAGTTGCGCAATCTGCGCGTCGCTCAGCGACAGCTGCGCGGCAGCCAGCACGTCGTGCAGCTGGGTCACGCTGGTGGCGCTGACGATCGGCGCGGTGAGGCTGGGGCGTGCGATCAACCAGGCCAGCGCGATCTGCGCCGGCGTGGCGTTGTGGGTCGCGGCCAGATCGTCCAATGCCTGCAAGATGCGCAGCCCACGCGGGTTGACGTACTGCTTCACCACCGAGGCGCCGCGCGCGCTGCTCTTGCCGGCATCGTCGGCGCTGCGGTACTTGCCGGTCAGAAAGCCGCTGGCCAGCGAGTAGTAACTGATCACGCCCAGGCCGCGTTCGCGTACCAGCGGTTCCAGTTCGGCCTCAAAGCCGGTGCGGTCGTAGAGGTTGTATTCGGGTTGCAGGCTTTCGTAGCGCGGCAGCGCGTACTGCTCGGAAATATCCAGCGCATCGCGCAGGCGTGCAGCGCTGTAATTGGAGGCGCCGATCGCACGCACCTTGCCTTGTTCGATCAGGCGGCCGAACGCAGCCAGCGTGGCTTCCAGCGGAATGGACTCGTCGTCTTCGTGCGCCTGGTACAGATCGATGACATCGGTCTGCAGACGGGACAGCGAATCTTCCACCGCCGCTGCGATGTTCTCCGGCGACAGGCCGGGATGCTCGCTCCACTTGGCGACCTTGGTGGCGATCAGCACCTTGTCGCGCTTGCCGCTGCGGGCAAGCCAACTTCCGATGATGGTTTCCGACTCGCCGCCGCGATTGCCCGGCACCCAACCCGAATACGCATCGGCGGTGTCGATCAGATTGAAGCCGGCATCGACGAACGCATCCAGCAAGGCGAAGGAGGTCGCCTCGTCGGCGCTCCAGCCGAAGACATTGCCGCCGAAGACGATCGGTTGAACCTGCAGGCCGGAGCGGCCCAGTGCGCGGGGGTGAGTCATCATGGAAGCTCCTGATTCGAACTGCCGACAGGATAGTCATGCGCACCGATCATGCGTGTGACATCGATGTGGATTCAGCGTTCCGTCGATCGTGTCCATCGGCTCACAGGATATGAACATCTGGATGCTGCACGGCGATGCGAACCAGGGCTGAGCGCCGCGATTCGGGCACATGGCAGGCCCCGGGCCGCATGCTAGGCTCGCGCTACTTTTACCCGGAAGAGGGCGCTGCGATGATCCGCAACAAGCTGGCCTGTGCGTGTGTGATGAGTGTCATGGTGGCGATGAGTGCGCCGCTGGCGATGGCGATGAAGCCGGCCGACAGCGCAAGCCTGCCGGCGCCCGATGCGGCGCTGCAGGCGGCCATCAACGGCACCTGGCGCGACCGCGTGTACGTGCAGCGCGACCAGTACCGCCACCCCGGCCAGACGCTGGCGTTCTTCGGCATCAAGCCGACCCAGACCGTCATCGAAATCACGCCCGGCGGCGGCTGGTATTCGGAAATCCTGGCGCCGTATCTGCGCCAGAAGGGCAAGTACGTGGCAGCGGTGGTCGACCCGGTATCGGCACCCGAAGGCCGTAGCCGCGATTACGCCCAGCGTGCGCGCGACGAGCTGGAAAAGAAATTGCAGGCCAAGCCCGAGATATATGGCAAGCCGTCGTTCGTGTCCTATGTGCCCAAGTCGCCGTCGTTCGGCGTGGACAACTCGGCCGACCTGGTGCTGACCTTCCGTAACGTGCACAACTGGCGCATGGCCGGCAATGCCGAGGCGATGTTTGCCGGCTTCTACAAGGTGCTCAAGCCCGGCGGCGTGCTGGGCGTGGTCGAACACCGCGCCAAGACCGACGTGCCGGCCGACGACAAGAGCGGCTATGTCGGCCAGGCGCAGGTGATCGCGATGGCCGAAGCGGCCGGCTTCAAGCTGGCCGGCAAGAGCGAGCTCAACGCCAACCCGCGCGACACCAAGGACTACCCGGGCGGGGTGTGGACGTTGCCGCCGAGCAACAGCCATGACGCGGCCGACGATGCCAAGTACAAGGCCATCGGCGAGAGCGACCGCATGACGTTGAAGTTCGTCAAGCAGTAAGCGTGTGTCTGCATGCCGGCGCAGCCGCGGCCGGCATGCAGCGGTTGTGCGTGTATGCCTTTCAAGCACCGCGCAGTTGGATGCATGTCAGGCGGCGCAAGCATGCAACGCAGGGTTTACGCGCGCTTCAACACCAGTGCGCGATGCGTGGCAGACGTTGCCGCTGACCATGCTGTGATCTGCATACCCAAGCGGCCCGTTGTTTTCGTGCGATGCCGCAGGCCCGTCATTGCATGGCGGGCTGCAGGCATCCTGGCTACGCTGCACAGCCACGCGCGGCGGTCGCCGCGCAGCGCTCTCCCTGTCACAGGTCCGTCCATGTTGGTGCTGTTGAACAAACCCTATGGCGTGCTGTCGCAATTCAGCGACCGCTCGCAGCCGCCCAAGCGCACGTTGGCCGAGTTCGGCCTGCCGCCGGACGTGTACGCGGCGGGCCGCCTGGATCACGACAGCGAAGGGTTGTTGTTGCTCACCGACGATGGTGCATTGGCGCATCGGCTCACCGACCCGCGGCACAAGCAGCCCAAGACGTACTGGGTGCAGGTGGAAGGCGAGCCGCAGGAGGCACAGCTGCAGGCGCTGCGCGATGGCGTGCTGCTCAACGATGGCCCGACCCGGCCGGCAACGGTGCGCACGCTCGACCCTGCGCCCGCGCTGTGGCCGCGCAATCCTCCGGTGCGTGTGCGCAAGACCGTGCCCGATGCCTGGCTGGAACTGCAGATCAGCGAAGGCCGCAATCGTCAGGTGCGCCGGATGACGGCGTCGGTCGGTCTGCCGACCTTGCGTCTGGTGCGGGTGGCGATCGGCGACTGGAGCGTGGATGGGCTTGCGCCCGGCCAATGGCGTGCGGATGACACGTCGCGCCCACGACCGGGACGCGGTATGCGCAGATAGCGCTGCGTTATGGCGATCAGGTCGATGGCGCAATGATGCAAGCGTCGGCGATGCGATCGAACTGCGGCGGTTGCATGCATCTTTGAAAGGGCCGCTGGCAAAACGCAGCGAGCCGCTCTCGGCTGGGTGTGGATGGCGTACCCGGAGCCGGTTTGTATGGTTGAGCCCTGCGTGCCGAGCATCGGCCATGCCTGCCAGGTGGTCGGCGCAGTGGTTCTATTGGCTGCGCGACAGCGGCGTAGCGATCTGGCAACGCAATGCGTTGCCGTGCGGCTCAATGCCATGCAGCGATGTGTACTGCCTGCCCACAAACGACAACGCCACGGCGGAAGGCCGTGGCGTCGTGGCGTGTACTACAACCCGCCTGTTGGCGGAGCCGTCGTCTTATTCGACGCCGTCGCTCGGGGTCACTGCAGCGCGCCGCTGGTAGGCAGCACGGCGTGCATTGGCATTGCTGGCGTGTTCGCGATCCAGACGGTGCACATTGCCGCCGAGCACCTGCTGATCGCGCTGGCGCTTGCGGTACACCGCATAGCCGATCAGGCCCAGGCCGGCGACGGCCGCCGCCACGGTGATGGCCGGGTTGCGCTTGACCAGCTTGCTGGCCGCCTTGCCGCCGCTGCGCACGGCGCCCAGTGCCACGCCGGTCTTCAGCCACTCGCTGGCGCCCGGACCGAAATGACGCAGGCTGCTGCCGGCGCTACGTGCCTGGTCGCCCGCACTGGACGCGGCATGACGCAGTTGGTCACCGGCAGTGCCGGCCAGTTCCAGGGCACGCTCCAGGGCGCGTTCGGTGATCACAGTCAGCTTGCTCATTGGAGGCGTTTCCTTTCTGAGTACGTGGACCGCAGTGTGTAGGCTGATGCGTATAGACGGTGTTAGCGGTGGCAGGGCTCGTTTGGGTTGCGGTTAAGGAGTATTGCGCCGCGCTTTATGCGTGGGAGTCCGGGCAGCGGTAAAACAGATGGGTAGCGGTAAAACAGATTCGATGCGCGTGTAAGTCACCCTTCTCCCGCCGGGAGAAGGGTGCCCGAAGGGCGGATGAGGGTACGAGCGAAGCGCGCCGCAGCAGCCGTTGAATCGCTGTCGTGCTTCACCGCCGCCGCGGGCCGGGAGTCTTCTAGGTGCCACGAGGTTTTGCCCGATGGGTTGCCATCGCAGTCCAGGGGTCGTCGGGCCACGGATGTCTGGGATACCGCCCCTTCATCTCTTTTTTGACGTCAGGGTAGGTATTGACCCAGAAACTTTTCAGATCCTGCGTGACCTGCAGCGGGCGGCCGCCGGGCGAGAGCAGGTGCAGGGTCAGCGGAATGCGGCCGTCGGCGATACGCGGGGTTTCGGCCAGACCGAACAGTTCCTGCAGCTTGACCGCCAGGACCGGCGGCAGCGGTTGCTGGGCGTGGTCGAGTGCGTAGCTGATCTGCCGCTCCATGCCCGACGGCACGTTGATGCGGGTGGGGGCATGGCGGTCGATGGCCTGGCGGCGCTCCCACGGCAGCGCGCCCTTGAGCGCTTCGCCCAGGCTGGATTCGTCCAGCGCGTCGAGCCGGGTCTTGCCGGCGAAGGCCGGACGCAGCCAGGCATCCAAGGAGGCGAGCAGCGCGGCATCGGAGAGATCGGGTAGCTCCAGCTCCGGCATCCACACCCGCAGCGACAGCACACGGGCGCGCCATTGCTGCAAGGTCTCGGTCCAGGGCAGGGCGTCCAGGCCGAGTTGGCGCACTGCCTCGGTCAGTGCGCCGGCCGCCTGCGCGGGGTCGACGCGGCCGGCGGGGCGGCTGTCGAGCACGATGCGGTCGAAGCTGGATTGCCGGCGCGCGACCAGGGCGCGCTTGTCGGCGTCCCACTGCACCACGTCCTGCTGCACGAAGCGCTCTGGCAGGCTGCGGCGCAGATAGGCCTCGTCCACCGGAGCTGCCCGCAACAGCAACGCATCCTTGGCTTCGTAGCGCAGCTCGCTGGCGACCAGCCAGGGTTCGCCGCGCAGGTCGCTGTGGTCGAACAGACGCGCGCTGCGGCCATTGGCGAGCAGGTAGCGCAACGGGTCGGCCGGGTGGCGTGCGGCGATGCGGTCGGGGAAGGCATGCGCGAGCAGGTCGCCCAGCGCGTGCGCCTCCACGCTCGTGGGCGGGGCGCAGTCGCAGCGCAGCCGGCGTCGCCATTGTTTGGCGGCGCTATCGATGGCAGCCAGGCCGCCGCGGTTGGCGTCGGGCGCGCTGCGGCCCTGGCGGAATGCGGCCAGGGCACGCCAGCGCGCGGCCAGGCCATCGCCGCCCTGGCGCAGCGGATCGCGCGCCTCCAGCAGTGCGGCCAGATCGCAGGCCAGGGCCAGGCGCGTTGCCTCGCCGGCCTGCGCAAGCATCGCCGCCAGACGCGGATGCGTGCCCAGCGCCAGCATGCGGCGGCCCAGCGCGGTGATGCCGCCGCTGTCGCTGAGCGCGCCCAGCCGTTGCAGTAATTCGCGTGCGGCCGCCAGCGCGCCGGTGGGCGGGTCGTCGACAAAGCGCAGCGCATCGCTGCCCCAGGCCGCCAGCTCCAGCGCCAGGCCAGCCAGTTCCACCTGGGTGATCTCCGCGCGCCGTTGCGGTTCCAGCCGCTGCGATTGCGGCCATAGCCGGTATGCCCAGCCGCTGGCCACGCGGCCGGCGCGGCCGGCACGCTGGTCGGCCGACGCCTGCGCGATGGTGGCCACATCCAACCGTGAAAAGCCGCTGTTGGGATCGTAGTGCGGTTCGCGCGCCTGGCCGCTGTCGATCACCACGCGCACGCCGGGCAAGGTCACCGACGATTCGGCCACGTTGGTGGCCAGCACCACGCGGCGGCGGCCCTGCGCATCCGGCTGCAGCACCTGGCTCTGCGCGTCCACCGACAACTCGCCGTGCAAGGGCAGCACCTGGATGGTCGGGTCCAGGACATCGAGCAAGGCGGCTTGCACCCGCGCGATCTCGCGCTGGCCGGGCAGGAACACCAGCACATCGCCGGGATGGGTGAGCAGGGCATGCTCCACCGCACGCCGCGTCTGCGGTTCCAGCGCTTCGTCGCGGCGCGCGGGGAAATGCGCGATCTCCACCGGAAAACTGCGCCCGGCACTGCTCAGGCGCGGCGCATCCAGAAAGCCGGCCAGCCGCTCGCCATCGAGCGTGGCCGACATCGCCACGATGCGCAGGTCATCGCGCACCTGCGCCTGCACGTCCAGCGCCAATGCCAGGCCCAGATCGCCGGCCAGATGGCGTTCGTGAAACTCGTCGAACAGCAGCGCGCCCACGCGTTCCAGCATCGGGTCGTCCTGGATCATGCGGGTCAGGATGCCTTCGGTGACCACTTCGATCCGGGTGCGCGCCGAGGTCTTGTTTTCGAAGCGGATGCGGTAGCCCACCGTCTCGCCGACCGGCTCGCCCAACTGGCGCGCCATGAACAGCGCAGCGCTGCGCGCGGCCACCCGGCGCGGTTCCAGCATCACGATGCTGCGACCGGCCAGCCAGGGCGCATCCAGCAGTGCCAGCGGCACCTGGGTGGTCTTGCCGGCGCCGGGCGGGGCTTCGAGCACCAGCCGCGGATGGGCGGCGAGGCTGTCGCGGATCTGCGGTAACAGTGGGGCGATGGGGAAGACAGGCTCAGTCATGCGCGGCAAGGATACGGGCCTGCTCGCGCCGGTGCGATGGTCGGGAAGGGAGGTGAAGCCTGTCGGGGAATGGCGCCGGGTCCGTTGGCGACGCACCAGCCGGGATTGCCGGCGGTGCTTGCTGGTCGGGACGCGCTGCCAACCGAGAGCTGCGCGTGCCCGGGGGTGTGCGTCACCCGGCGGATCCGGTAGCGTCCGCTCGGCCGCCGCGCAGCGGGTCGGACGAGGGCAAATGCAGGAGGCTTGCATGCTTCAGAGTGCATGGCTGGCGTCGATAACCCGGATGAACCCGTCACCGGATTGATCATGTCCACCCCATCCCCGCGTTTTGTCAGTCTGCAAAGCAAGCTGCTGGGCGCCCTTGCGCTTGGTCTGTCGATCATCCTGTTATGCGCACTTGGCGGTCTGGGCTCTGCCTGGCTGAGCCTGTCCGGCAAGGTGCCGGTGGAAGTGGCGCAGGCCTCGGCCAGCGAAGAACTCACCCGCGATTTCCGCCTGCAGGTGCAGGAATGGAAGAACGTGCTGATCCGTGGCCGCGACCCCGCACTGCTCGACAAGCATCTGACCGCCTTCCGCGACAAAGGCAAGAGCGTGCAGGCCAGTGTCAGGACGTTGGCGGGTGCGCTGGCCGATCCGCAGGCGCGTGCGTTGGCGCAGGACTTCGCCAAGGCGCATCTGGAACTGCAGACCAGCTACGAAGCGGCGTTGGGCAAGTTCGCCGCGTCCGGCTACGACACCCAGGTGGGCGACCAGCTGGTCAAGGGCAAGGACCGCGCACCCAGCCACACGCTGGAGGCACTGGTCGCGCGCAGCAAGGCGTTGGCCGATGCCGCCGTCCTTGCAAGTTCGCAATCGGCGCAGCGCATGCTGGTGTATTCGGCACTGGCCACCATTGCTGCCGCGCTCTGTCTGGTGGCGGTGTTGGGGTGGTGGATCCGGCGCTCGATCGTGCGCCCCATCGAAAACGTTGCGCGTGCGGCACGCCTGGTGGCGGCCGGCGATCTGTCCGCGCACGCTGCGGTCAGCAATCGCGACGAGATCGGCCTGCTCGGCCAGGCGATGGGGCAGGTGGTCAATACGCTCACCGATGTCTCCAGCGCGCAGGCGGACATGGCGCAGCGCCACGAAGCCGGGCAGATGAGCTACCGCATGGATGCGCAGGCCTTTCCGGGTGCTTACGGCCGCATGGTCGATGACACCAACGGATTAATCGGCGCGCAGGTGGGCCTGATCGGCACGATGTTGCAGGTCATGCAGCATTACGCGGTGGGCGACATGTCGGTGGACATGCCGCGCCTGCCGGGCGAAAAGGCCCAGATCACCGATGCGATGGACACCACCAAGCGCAACCTGGCCGCCATCAACGGCGAGATCCGTGGTTTGGTGGATGCCGCCGCTGCCGGCGACTTCGCCACCCGCGGCAATGCCGATGCCTATAAATTCGAATTCCGCGGCATGGTCGAGGGCCTCAATGGCCTGATGCAGAACGTGGACCAGAATCTGGCCGAGTTGTCGCAGCTGCTCAAGGCTATTGCCGATGGCGATCTGACCGCGCGCATGCACGGCAACCAGCAGGGCGTGTTTGCGCGCATGCGCGACGATGCCAACGCCACCGTGCAGCGCCTGACCGATATCGTTGGCGATATCACCCTGGCCGCGCAGACCATTCGCACCGCCTCGGCAGAAATCGCCGCCGGCAACAGCGATCTGGCGCAACGCACCGAACAACAAGCTGCCAATCTGGAAGAAACCGCCGCCTCGATGGAAGAGCTCACCTCCACCGTGCGGCAGAACGCCGACACCGCGCAGCAGGCCAGCCGTGGTGCACAGGCCGCTGCCGACATCGCCGGGCGTGGTGGCGAGGTGGTCGCCAGCGTGGTCGATACCATGGGCGAGATCGAAGTGTCGTCGAAGAAGATCGCCGAGATCATCAGCGTCATCGACGGCATTGCGTTCCAGACCAATATCCTTGCGTTGAATGCGGCAGTAGAAGCGGCGCGCGCCGGCGAACAGGGCCGCGGCTTTGCGGTGGTGGCCTCCGAGGTGCGCGCGCTGGCGCAGCGCTCGGCCGGGGCGGCCAAGGAGGTCAAGCAGTTGATCGATGCGTCGGTGGAGAGCGTGGCGCGCGGGAGCGCACGCGTGGATCAGGCCGGGCGCACGATGCAGGACATCGTGCAATCGGTGCAGCAGGTCACCACGTTGATCGCCGAGATTTCCGCCGCTTCGCGCGAGCAGTCGTCGGGCATCGAGCAGGTGGCGCGTACCGTCAACGACATGGACGAGACCACCCAGCGCAATGCCGCGCTGGTGGAAGAAGCCTCGGCGGCCGCACGTGCGATGGAAGAACAGGCGGCGGAGCTGAGCGAGGCGGTGTCGGTGTTCCGCCTGGATGCACGCCGGCCGCGGTTGGCGGTTGCGGCGTGAGACAGGACCACGAGTAAAGATGCACGCCATGCGTTTAGATGCAGCCAAAAGCTAGGTCAAACGTCAAGTTGGTCGCTGGTTGGTCGAGGGCGCGGTGCCCTCACCGCTCGCAGGACACGCCGCAAGTACGTCCTTGTAGGCTCGGTGGCGGCATCCATGCCGCCACACGGTCCCGCAATCGGCGAGGGCACCGCGCCAGAGAGTTAGTCGGTCGCCGGGTAAAAAGCTGAGCGTCTCGCAAGTTGCGTGGGCTTGCCGGTGCGGGTCGCAGAACGACACGATAGCTAGCCAACCAGAAGAACGTCCTGCATTGCTTGCACTATGCACACCGACCATCTCGACTGGTCCTTGCCCGCCCACCGTCGCGGGACCTTACGCGGCATGGATGCCGCGTAAGAGCCTACAGGGACGTACTTGCGGCGTGTCCCGCGATGGTGGGCGGGCAAGGGCCCTGCAGCCAAACCGCAGATCAGCCGCTCTGCAACTGATCTATCCGTGTTGTCCAACTGGTTGCGATGACAGCGGGATAACAGACAGGAGCAGGGCCGGCTGTTCCGCACTACTCCGCCGTTGTTGAAGGACTTCAAATTGCGCACGCCAGGCGATGCTCGTGACACGCGGCAGACGACCGGATCAGACCAATCTCACCACCCAGACATCAACCCGCTTCGCGCACCCGGGCAGTCAGCCCTTTGAGGAAGGCGCGCAGCAACTGGTCCCCGCAGGGGCGGAAGTTCTTGTGGCCGGGCTGGCGGAACAGCGCCGACAGCTCCGGCTTGGACAGCGGGAAACCGGCGCCGGCGAAGATGGCATGCATGTCCACGTCCTTCAGTTCGAAGGCCACGCGCAGTTTCTTCAGGACCAGGTTGTTGCCGACGCGCGCTTCCAGCGGGCGTGCCGGCTGGCTGTCGTCGCGGCCGCGGAAGCGCAGTACCAGGCCGTCGAGAAAGCGCGCCAGCATCGCATCGGTGCAGGGCTCGAAACCGGGCTCGTCTTCCTTCTTCAGCCAGGCCTGTACCTGCGGCTTGTCGAGCGCGAACTCCGGGTCGGCCAGGTGGGTGATCTCCACTACCTTGTCGTCGCTGAGGTCGAGCATGTAGCGGATGCTGCGCAGTACATCGTTGTGGATCATGGCAATTCCGGGGCCCCGGCGCGGTGCCGGAAAGCGGCCATTCTACGGGCGCGAGCAGAAGTCGGGCGTGTGCTGACACCGGCCGCGCCTCCGATGGCGACCGTATCTACGACAGCGCTGGCTGCAGCGGCCACGGTGGAGGCTGCGCGGCGGACAGCGCGGGCTGGGCTAGCGCCCCGCTGCAGGATTGTTTGCGGTCGGGCCGCCTGGCCCCGGCATGCCTGGGCTCAGCTGCCGCGGTAGGTGGAATACCCATAGGGCGAGAGCAGCAGCGGCACGTGGTAGTGGCCGTCGTCGGCGATGCCGAAGGCGATGGGTACCTGTTCCAGGAACGGCGGGTCGGCCAGCGCGGTACCGATGGCGCGCCAGTAGCCGGCGACATCGAATTCCAGCCGGTAGCGGCCCGGCGACAGGACCAGGGCCGCCAGCGCCGGGCAGCGCCCGTCGTGGTTGGTGACCGCTTCCAGGCGTAGCGTGTCGCCGGCGAACAGGCGCAGCGGCACGCCGCCCGCCGGGCGGCCCAGCGCGGTGTCCAGCACGTGGGTGGACAGCGTGCTCATGCCACCGCCCGGGTCGGTTGCGGCCACTGGCCGACGAATTCGGGTTGGTCGTAAGCCAGATAGCTATCGACGATGGCCTGGCGGTCGTCCAGAAACAGTTGGTCCGCTACCGCGCGCGCCAGCCGTGGCAACGCCACCTTGAGCCCGGACAGCGCCGCCGCCGAGGGGCCGTGGTTGATCAACGCGGAATAGTTGAAGGCGAACACGCCGTGCAGCAGTGCGGCGTCGTCGGGCGTGCGCGGCAGCAGCTCGAAGCCCGGCCCCAGGTAGGGATGCGCATCCAGCACCGCATTGGCCTGTCCCGGTGGTGGCTGGTAGCGGTCGGCCCAGCAGGCGATGCGCCCGGACAGTGCGGCCAGTTCCGGGCGCAGCTGCGGGTCGGTGACCAGGCCGGTGGCGATGGCAAGGAAATCGAAGCGGTGTTCGCCGTGCGGGGTGCGTACCACCACCGCGCCATCGCGCTCGGCCACCTCCAGCCACGGCGCGCCCAGATGCAGCGCAAAGCCGGCATGGGCGCAGGCGCGCTGGAAGGTGTCGTTGGTGGGCGGTTGGTTGTGTGCGAAGAAGCTGGCCATCATCCGGTACTTGTCTGCATCGGGCAGGGTCAGGAACCGCGGAATGATGCCGGCCTGCTCCATGTGGCGGAACGGGTTGATACGCGGCAACTCGCTGCGACGCACGAACACCTCGGCACTGGCGACACCTTGGTCCAGCGCGAAACAGGCGTTGTCGAACGCTGAAGCGCCGCCGCCCAGGATGCCCACACGCTTGCCGGCCAATGCGGCAAAGTCGATGTGGCTGGAGGTGTGTGCGTAGCGGTGGGTGGGCAGGGCACGGCCGATCCACTCCGGCACCACCCACTGGCCACCGCCCTGGATGCCGGTGGCCAGGATCAGCTTGCGCGTCAGCAGCGGCGCGCCCATCGTCAGATGCAAACGGTGGATGCCGGGCGCGATGTCGGGTTCGACGCGCGCCAGCTGCGTGGCGTTGCGTACCGGCAGCCGCAGCGCCGCGCGGTACCAGCGCAGATAGTCCATCCAGCTGCCGCGCGGAATCTTGTCCAGCGCATCCCAGGCGGCGCTGCCGTGTTGCGCCTCCCACCAGGCACGGAAGGTCAGCGAGGGCACGCCCAGGTCGATCGAGGTGATCTGCTTGGGCGTGCGCAGCGTCTGCATGCGTGCGTACGTCACCCACGGGCCTTCCTGCCCGGCGGGGTTTTCGTCGATGACCAGGACGTTGTGCACGCGCTCGCGTTGCAGCGCGAATGCCGCGCCCAGGCCGCTCTGGCCGGCGCCGACGATCACCACGTCGTACACGTGCCCTGCAGGATGCACGCGCGGTTGCACCCAGGCCTCGCCGCCATGGGCCAGATGCTGCAGGTCGCGGGCGAGCTCGCGTTCGAGTTGGGCCAGGCTCATGGCAGTGCCTCCAGGCGCAGGTGGACGATCTTGCCGATCTCGGCGAGAGCGGTGGCGATCTCGGCATCGCGCGCGGCATCCAGGCGGCGCTCCAGCGCGGCCAGGATGCCGGCCTTGTCGTGCAGCCGTACGCAGATCACGAACGGAAAACCGAAGCGCTGGCGATAGGCCCGGTTGAGCGCATGGAAGCGCTTGAATTCGTCCTCGCTCAACCGGTCCAGACCTGCCGATGCCTGCTCGGCAGCCGACGCGGCGGTGAGCGTGCGGTCGATCGCCGCCTTGCCGGCCAGCTCCGGATGTGCGCGGATCAACGCAAGCTGGTCTTCCTGCGACGCGTCGAACACCACCTGCATCAGCCCGCGGTACACATCGGCGAACGGGCGCCGCCTCGCAGCGCGTTCGACCACCCACGGCGAATGCTCGAACAGCTCGCGGTAGCGCGCCACGAAGGCAGCATCGTCCAGCACCGGATCGTCGGTCACGCTCATGCGTGGGTGCCCTGCAGCGAGACGTGCGCGGCCACCACTTTCCAGCCGTCGGCAAAGCGCACCCAGCTCTGGCTCTGGCGGCCGCGCGCGCTGCTGCCTACGCGGACGAATTCTGCGTGCGTGGTGGCGAAGTCGTGGCCGAAGCCATGCACTTCCACATGTGCGAGCTGGCGCTGTGGCGAGCCGCCGCGGCCGATGCGAAACGCGCGGATCGCATCGATGCCGTACAGCACCTCGCCCACGCCGTAGCGCACCGTGCTGGGTGCGGGGTGGAACAGCGCATCCATCGCGGCGATGTCGTCGTCCATCAGGGCCTGTTCGTAGGCATGGAAGGCGGCGGTCACTTGCGCGATCACCTCGGGCAGGTCGATGTCGGCGGTGTCGATGCTCATGCCGGATGCACCTGCAGCCAATGCTGCGCAATGTCGATACGGCGCGCAATCCAGGCATCGCCGCTGGCCAGCACGTGATCGACAAAACGCGCCAGGGCTGCGGCGCGCGCCGGCTTGCCGACGATGCGCCCGTGCAGGCCGATCGACAGCATGCGCCCACCTTCGCTGCGCAGCTGCTCGAAGCTGTCGCGCAGATAGCGAAAGAACGGCTCGCCATCGGCAAAGCCGTTATAGGCGACGAATTTCATGTCGTTGGCATCCAGCGTGTAAGGCACGATCAACTGCGTGCGGCCGTGGCGGGCGTCGTAATACGGCACATCGTCGGCATAGCTGTCGGCGTCGTAGACAAAGCCGCCTTCTTCGGCGATCAGCCGTGCGGTGTTGGGGCTGGTGCGGCCCTGGTACCAGCCCAGTGGGCGGCTGCCGGTAACGCGTGTGTGCAAGGCGATGGCCTGCGCGATATGCGCGCGCTCGGTGGCCTCGTCGATGTGTTGATAGTCGATCCAGCGCAGCCCGTGGCTGGCGATTTCCCAGTCGGCGGCCTGCATCGCGGCCACTGCTTCTGGATTGGCGGCAAGCGCGTTCGCAACGCCGAACACGGTCACCGGCACCGCGCGTGCGGCGAACAGCCGATGCAGCCGCCAGAACCCGGCGCGGCTGCCGTACTCGTACAGGCTTTCCATGGCGATGGCGCGTGCGCCGGGCTGCGCTTGTGCGCCGACCATTTCCGACAGGAAGGCTTCCGAGCCGGCATCGCCGTTGAGTACGCAGTTTTCCGCGCCTTCTTCGTAATTGATGACGAACTGCACCGCGATGCGCGCACCACCGGGCCACTGCGCAGGCGGCGGTGTGGCGCCGTAGCCGACCAGATCGCGCATCGCGCTCATGCAGCCGGCTCCGCATGCCAGGCGGCCAGGGCGGCTTCCACCGCCAGGCCTGGTGTGCAGGTGTAGCCCTCGGCGCGCAGCACCGCTTCCAGCGCGGCCAGGGTGATCAGTACCTTGTGCTTCATCGCGTTGTAGCCCATCGCGCCGATACGCCAGATCCTGCCTTGCAGCGGGCCGAAAGCGGTGCCGATCTCGATCTCGAAATCCTCGCGCATGCGCCGACGCACGGCGTCGTTGTCGATTCCTGCAGGGATCACCACGCCGGTGACATTGGTCATGCGATGCGCTGCGTCGCCAAACACCTCCAGGCCCATCGCGGTGACGCCGGCGCTCACCGCACGGCCGGCGGCGGCGTGGCGCGCGAAGCGTGCGTGCAGGCCTTCCTGCAGCGCCACGCGTGCGCATTCGCGGGCGCCGTATAGCATGGTGGTGGCCTCGGTGTGGTGGTTGAGGCGCTTGTCCGACCAGTAATCCATGATCATCGCCAGGTCGAAATAATTCGAAGCGATGCGCGGCCCGCGGCCATTGACGATGTCATCGCGCACGATGCCGCGTTCGACATGGCGGCGCGCGAAGATCGCCTCGGCTGCCGCGTTGGAGACGGTGATCGGTGCAGATCCGGACGGCCCGCCCAGGCATTTCTGCAGGCCGCCGGTCACCACGTCCACGTCCCAGCGATCGCTGGCGATCTCCATGCCGCCGATGGTGGCGGTGGCATCCACGTAACTCAGCGCGCCGGCCGTGCGGCACAGCGCGCCCAGGCCATCGAGCGGCTGCGCCATGGTGGTGGAGGTGTCGCCGTGCACGGTGGCCACCAGCTTGGGCGCCACCCGTTCGATCGCCTCGGCAATGGCTGCCAGCGGTACCACCTGCCCCCATGGCGCATCCACGCTGTGCACGTCGGCGCCGAGGCGCTGCAGGATTTCGGTGAGCAACAGGCCGAAGCGGCCGAAGTTGATCACCAGCACGCGGTCGCCCGGTTGCACCAGCGACACCAGCGCCGCTTCGATGCCGGCACGCGCAGTGCCGTCGACCAGAAACGTCCAGCGATTCTCGGTGCCGAACAAGGGCCGGTAGAGCGCCATCACCTCGTTCATGTAGGTGGTCATTTCCGGGTCGAACTGTCCCAGCAGATCGGCCGCCATCGCGCGCAGCACGCGCGGATGCGCATTGACCGGGCCCGGCCCCATCAACAGGCGCTGTGGAGGATCGAGTTCGGCGAAGGTGTGCAGGTGACGCAGATCAGGTGACAAGGGGCGCTCCCAGGTGTTCGATGAAGTGGCGCATGACCGCCAGGGCGACCTCGGCATCGCCCGGGTCGACGTGTTCGTCCGGATGATGGCTGATGCCGCCGGCGCAGCGCACGAACAGCATCGCGGTCGGGCAGAGCGCGGCCATGGTCATCGCATCGTGACCGGCGCCGGAGACCAGCCGCCGGGGGGCGATGCCCTGCGCAGTGACAGCGTGTTCGAGCCGGGTCATCAGCGCCGCCGCGCACGGGCTGGCGGCGAGGGCCTGCAGCGGGTCGATGGCGATGGCGATGCCACGTGCCGCACCGATGCGCGCCAGTGCGTGTTCGATGGCACGCACGGCGGCGTCGCGGGTGGCGTCATCGCCGGCGCGCACATCCAGCGTGCAGTCCACGCGGCCGGGCACCACGTTGACGGCGCCGGGTGCGAGCTGCAGCTTGCCGACGGTGGCGACCAGATCGTCGCTGCCATCGCGTGCGATGCGCTCGATCGCCAGCAACGCTTCGGCCGCTGCACTCAGGGCATCGCGACGCAGCGCCATCGTGGTGGTGCCGGCATGCCCCGCGCGGCCGTCGAAGCGCAGCGCAAACCGGCGTTGCGCGGCGATCGCGGTGACGATGCCCACCGGCAGGCCTGCTGCCTCGAGCACCGGGCCTTGTTCGATATGGGTCTCCAGATACGCCAGCACGCTGCCCGGGGCGCGCGCGGCGCGCTGGATCTGCGCGATGTCCAGATCCCAGTCTGCCAGCGCGCTGGCGACGTCGATGCCGGCGGCGTCGGTCACCGCCAACGTGGTCGGGTCGAGCGTGCCGGCCACCGCGCGGCTGCAGAACATGGAGGCGGAAAAGCGCGACCCTTCTTCGTCGCCGAAGGCGATGACTTCGATGGCGAATGGCAAGCGCCGCGCTTGCGCCTGCAGTGCGGCCACGCATTCGATACCGAGCAGGATGCCGAGCGGGCCGTCGTAGCGGCCGGCATCGCGCACGCTGTCCAGATGGCTGCCGATCAGCAGCGCCGGTGCGTCGGCATGGGTGCCGTCGTAGCGGCCGATCAGGTTTGCCGCCGCGTCCAGACGCACCTGCATGCCGGCCTGGCGCATCCACTCGCTGACCTGCGCGATGGCGGCGCGGTGCGCCGGGCTGAGCCAGGCGCGGAACAGTCCGCCCGGGGTGTCGCTATAGGGCGCCACGCCCAATGCATCGCAGCGCGCCACCGCGCGTGCGCCGGCACCGTCGGACGAGGCGCTGCGTTGCATGCTCAGCATAGGGCGCCAAGCGGGTGCGCCGATCCATCGGCACTGTACGGACCGCGATGCGATAGCGACTGATGCATGGAGCCTCCGCAGGCGGTGGAGAAAGGGCGAGGCATCGCCGGGCGATGGAGCGCCCGAACGAGGTCGTGGGTCAGGCGCGGCGAGCGTGCGAGGCCTTCAATCGACTATACGAACCGCCCCCGTCACCCCAAAGCGGTTTTTTTAGGGTCGCGCGTTGCAAAAAACGCGACAGGCAGGGTGTGCTGCACGGTGTCCCTTCTCACGCCGGGACAAGGTGCCTGCGGGGCGGGGCGAGCGTGCGGCAGCATCGAGCTGAGCAGCCGTACCCTCACCCTAACCCCTTTCTCTCGAAGGGGAGGGGCTTGCTCTTCCTCCTCACGCCGGGAGCAGGTGCCTGCGGGGCAGACGCGGATGTGTCACAGAGAAATGTCAGTGCGTGCAATGACAAACGCGTGGCAACGCTTTGGAAGTGACGCACCGCCTGGTTCGCCGAGCCCCTCACCCCAACCACCGCTGCGGCCCAGCCCGGCCCGCGCAAGCGGCGAGGGCGTACCACTGCACGCGCGCCAGCAGCGCGCAGGCCACAGCTTGACGTCCCGCCGGGGAGGGGCAATAACCGCGCTCCCCGACTACAAGCGCCTGCTACAGTCGGCGCATTCCATGAAAGAGATTCACTAATGGCCCGCGACAATTTCAGGGACCTGCTGGCGCTGATCGCCATCGTTCGCGAAGGCAGCTTTACCCGGGCAGCGGCCAAGCTGGGTGTTTCGCAATCGGCGCTGAGCCATACCATCCGCGGGCTGGAAGCCACCCTCGGCTTGCGCCTGCTGACGCGTACCACCCGTAGCGTGGCACCGACCGAAGCGGGCGAGCGACTGATCCAGACCGTGGCGCCGCGTTTTACGGAAATCGAAGAGGCGTTGTCTGCGTTGAGCGAAATGCGCGATACCCCGGCAGGCACGGTGCGCATCACCGCCACCGACTATGCCGCGCGCGAGATCCTGTGGCCCAAGCTATCCAACCTGTTGCAGCAGTACCCGGACATCCACGTCGAAATGGTCGTCGACAACGGGCTGACCGACATCGTCGCCGACCGCTACGACCTGGGCGTGCGTCTGGGCGATCAGGTCGAAAAGGACATGATCGCCGCGCGCATCGCGCCGGACATGCGCATGGCCATCGTCGCAGCGCCGTCGTATCTGGCACGCCGGCCTTTGCCGAAAACGCCGCAGGATCTCACCGCGCATCGCTGCATCAACCTGCGCATGAAAACGGCCGGTGGGTTGTACGCCTGGGAACTGGAGAAGGACGGCCGCGAAGTCATCGTGCGCGTGCAGGGCCAGCTGACCTTCAACGGTGTCTATGAAGCGGTGGATGCGGCTGTGGACGGTTTCGGTATCGCTTTCGTGCAGGAGGATCTTGTACGCCCGCATCTCAAGGCCGGGCGTCTGCGCTGGATCATGAAGGACTGGTCGCCGACCTGGCCGGGCCTGCATGCCTTCTATCCCAGTCGCCGGCATTCTTCGCCAGCCTTCAACCTGGTGCTGGATGCATTGCGCTACAAGGCCTGATGCGCGAGCGTGGTGGTTGAGCATGCGCGGCAGTTGTGCGAAGCGTTGCATGGATCAGCACGGCGTCGCCGGCGTGCGTCCAATGATGGTGTTGCGGGCCAGAGCGTCGCGCCCAGGATGGAGGGCGCGGGCCAATAGCTTCCACAAGGGCATGTCTGCCCGGATGCTGCACGACTACATGCAGTCGGTCTTCCGATCTGTACTCGGATGGAGGCACCATCGAACTGCAGCGCCCCGCGCGTCCGGTCACGATCAGCCTCCTGCCACGCTCATGAGTGCGTTTCATAAACCCGTGCGGCGCAGGCGTCTTACTCGCTGCATGCGGACCACGTAACCTGCGCTACCTGCACAGACGCGCCCTCGCGTGCCGCGATCGCGCGCTGTGTCGCGTTGCTCATGCGGCAGAAGCAAGCGGGCCGCTGCAGTCCGTCGCCTCCCCTGGCGCTCCCGTCCCGAACAGCACTCGTCTCTGCGCGCCCTCGCGATGCGCCGTGCGTGCTGCCTCCCACGTAAGGCTTCATCCATGCCAGCCAATACCTTGATTGCCGACACAGCCCAGCCCGACACCGTTGTTGCCACGCGCCAGACCTGGAGTGCGGTTGGCTCGATGTCGTTATGCGTTGCGTTGCTGATCGCATCGGAATTCATGCCGGTGAGCCTGCTCACGCCGATCGCAGCGGACCTGCACGCAAGCGCCGGCATGGCCGGGCAGGCGATCTCCATCTCCGGTCTGTTTGCGGTCATTGCCAGCCTGCTGATCGCGCCGCTGTCGTCGCGATTGAACCGCCGACATGTCTTGCTGGGCCTGAGCGCGGTGATGTTGCTGTCGTTGTTGCTGATTGCCAGCGCGCACAGCTTTGGCCTGTTGATGGCCGCGCGTGCGCTGCTCGGCATCACCATCGGTGGCTTCTGGGCGCTATCCACCGCCACAGTGATGCGCATCATGCCCGAGCATGCGGTGCCCAAGGCATTGGGCATCGTGTATATCGGCAATGCCGTGGCAACCGCCTTCGCTGCACCGTTGGGCAGTTATCTCGGTGCGGTGATCGGGTGGCGTGGTGTGTTCTGGGGAATGGCGCCGTTGGTGGTGCTGGCCATCGCGTGGCAATGGCGCAGCCTGCCGTCGATGCCGGCGCAAGGCGCCAGCTCGCTGGGCGACATCGCCGGCTTGTTGAAGCGTCGTTACGTTGCTCGCGCAATGCTCGCGGTGATGCTCGGCTTTGCTGGCGCATTCTCCGCGTTCACCTACTTCCGCCCGTTCCTGGAAACCGTTGCGCAGGTCGATGTGTCGCAGTTGTCATTGCTGTTGCTTGGTCTGGGCCTTGCCGGTTTCGCTGGCACCTACGCGGCAACCGTGCTGGTCGCGAAGCGTCTGTTCAAGCTGCTCACGGTGTTGCCGGCCGCACTGGGCATCGTCACGCTTGGCATGCTGCTGGGCGGCCATCTGTTGTGGGCCGTTGCGATGGCCATGATCGCCTGGGGCGCGCTCAACGCCGCCATTCCGGTGGCGTGGTCCACCTGGCTGAGCCGCTGTATCAAGGATGCGCCCGACAGCGGCGGCGGCCTGATGGTGGCCGCGATCCAGTTGTCCATCATGCTCGGTGGCGCGCTGGGCGGCGCGCTGTTGGATCACCTGTCGATCGGCGCCACATTCGTCGGCGCAAGCGTATTGCTGCTGGCATCGTCGTTGGTTGCAGGGCGGGGCGATCGCTTGCAGCCGTGAGTGATGGCGGTTGTACGATGCCGCGCGCATCGCACCGCGTCAGCACGTACCACGCGACGATGCCGGAGTCGGCGCCGGCTCTTTCATATTGGCTTGCCGGCTGGCAGAGCCCGACATCACACGTAGCAATGCAAGCCGGCAACAACAGCATCAAGGCGTGTTCCGACTCGGCCTGATCGGCGTGTACTGCACCGAAAGCAACGTCCAGCCCGATGGCGCATGCCGGGCGACCGCCCCAATGGCGAGCGTCATGCTGCGCTCGCCCACGCGGTAGCTGATCTGGGTCGTCATGACGGCCACGTCTGCCTGTGTGTGCAGCGCGATCTCGCCCAGCGTCACTGGCGGTGCCGCAACCTTCTTGTCCGGTGCATAGAACGACAGCACAGCTGCGCGCGTGTCCACCTGGCCCAGCGGACTGATCTCCACGAACTGCGGGCCCAGTACTGCATCCAGGCGTTTCAGGTCGAACGTGTTTTCAGCATTCACGTACTGGCGCAGGGCCTCCTGCGCGGTGGATGGTGTCGCCGCTCTGCCATTGCCGATGCCGGCATACAGCAGAAACATCAGGCCAGTTGCGCTTAGCCAGCGAGAGGTGATCATGTGCATCCTTTCGCGCATCGAGGATGCCGAGCATCCCACACGGGGCAGGATATGCGCATGCATCGAAAGTCATGAGAACGCACCATCAACCCAACCCGGTGCCCAGCTCTCGATGGTGCAGCTGCTCGATCACAGCGTAAGCTCAGACGCCAACGTCAAAACCCAGGTCCTTCCGCAGGGCATCCACGCAGTCGTCGACAAACGTGCGTATCTTGGATGAGCCGCGACGGCCTTCCACGTAGACCACATGCACCGGTTCCGGTGCGATTTCGAAGGCCTCGAGGATGCAGGCCAGCGTGCCGCTGCGCAGGTGTTGGCGGATCTGGTAAGCCGGCACTTGCGTCAGTCCCCAGCCCTGCACTGCGGCGGTGATGGCAGCGCCGGAGGAAGTCACGCTGAGGCGTGAGCCAACCTCGACCAGCGACCCGCGCCCATCGATGCGAAACGGCCACCTGGGTGCGCGCTCGGACGATGCGGTGGAGATGGTGGTGTGCTGCACCAGATCGTCCGGATGCTGCGCAATGCCCTGTTCTGCGAGATAGCCGGGCGACGCGCAGACCATGCGACGCACGCTGCCCACCGGGATCGCGGTCAGCGATGAATCGGGGAGTGCGCCGATGCGCACCGCGACGTCGATGCCCTCCTCCAGTAGCGGTAGCACGCGGTCGACCAGAATGGCGCGTGCGGTAACCGAGGGGTAGCGACTGAGAAAGCGCGTCAACACGGGCATGACATGCAACGCGCCGAACATCTGCGGAGCCGTCACGGTCAGCGATCCGCTGGGGAGTGCATGCAATCCGGCCGCTGTGTTCTCGACATCCTCCAGATCGGCAAGCAGCCGTCGACAGTCGATGGCGTACTGGAGGCCGGCCTCGGTAAGCCGCATGTTGCGGGTGGTACGCACCACCAGCAGCACGCCGAGACGCTTTTCCAGCTGCGCGATGGTGCGCGTCACCGTGGCGGTGGAAATGCCCAGGCGACGCGCGACGCCGGCAAAGCTCGCTTGCTCTGCCAGTGCTGCAAACAGCGTCATTTCCTGGATGCGATCCACCGGTATCTCACGCTTGGCGATCGCTACAGAATAGCAGTGCGCCGTGGCGGATCGTCGATGCGCGGTGCAGGCAAGGCTGCAGCATTGCGTCAGCCGCAATGATCAATTGATGGGCATGGCGGTTCTGCTGCCGGCGGACGATGCCTAGCATGTCGGCTACTCCCTCCGGTCCCCGATTTGCCATGACGCACTCCGATTCGTCCATGCCGCGCAACGCCGATCTTCCGATTGCATTCGGCCGCCGCCAGATGCTGGTCTCCAGTATTGGAACGGCGTTCGCGCTGGGCGCCTGTGCGGTGCGTGCAGGCGAACGCTCCGGCAACACGCAGACCGACCAAGGAACCGCCATGTCCCATGACCAGAGCATCGGCATCAGCTACCAGACCCAACGCGTTGGCGATGTCGAAGTGTTCTATCGCCAGGCCGGGCGCGCGGATGCGCCTGTCCTGCTGTTGCTGCACGGCTTTCCCAGCGCCAGCCACATGTTCCGCGATCTGATGCCGCTGCTGGCACGTCACTACCGGTTGATTGCGCCGGACCTGCCAGGCTTCGGCAATACCAAGGCGCCGCCACGCGGGCAGTTCGCATACACCTTCGAACAGCTCTACAAGGTGATCGAAGGCTTTACCGAAGCACTGGGACTGAGTCGCTACGCACTGTATCTGTTCGATTACGGCGCGCCTGTCGGGTTTCGTCTGGCTGCGGCAAACCCGCACAAGGTGAGTGCCATCATCAGCCAGAACGGCAATGCCTATCTGGAAGGCTTCAGCGATCAATGGGGCCCGTGGCAGACGTAT
Organism: Xanthomonas sp. 3793; assembly: GCF_024806835.1. Classification (GTDB taxonomy): domain Bacteria; phylum Pseudomonadota; class Gammaproteobacteria; order Xanthomonadales; family Xanthomonadaceae; genus Xanthomonas; species Xanthomonas arboricola_F. The sequence goes on along the minus strand of NZ_JANTYU010000007.1, from coordinate 55,197 downwards.
TGGCGCGAGCCGACGGTGGCCAATCGCCAGGCATGCCGTGCCTCGCTGTCGCCGCAAACTACACGCGACTGGCAATACGGCACCGGTGCCGATCCGCGCAAGCTCTCGCCCGATGGCTACACGCTGGATATCGCATACATGGCGCGACCGGGTGCCGAAGACATCCAGCTCGATCTGATCCTGGACTACCGCAGCAATGTGGCCGCCTATCCGGCATTCCATACGTATTTCCGCAAGCATCAGCCGCCGTTGCTGGCGGTGTGGGGCAGGCACGATCCGGCCTTCATTCCGGCGGGTGCGCAGGCGTATCGCACGGACCTGCCGATGGCCGAGGTGCAGTTGCTGGATGCCGGCCATTTTGCACTGGAAACGCATGCGCCTGAGATCGCGCAGCACATCGAGGATTTCCTGCGGCGTACGCTTGCCGCATCGGCGTAACCGGTGCATTTGCGCGGGAACTGCGGGCGCGGCGACGGGGCTGCGTCCGCGTGCGGGTGCAGGCTGCATGCGCGTGCTAGTTTGCTGCGATCACTCCCCCAGAGATTGCCAAGATGCTCAGCGCGTACCGATGGAGCGGGCTACTGATCCTTGCCAGCCTGTTGCCTGTGGCTGTCCTTGCCGGCACGCCCGATGGGGGTTACCGGCAGCCGCCGGAGCCGCTATTGAGCGTATTGCGGGCGCCGCTCAATCCATCGCCGCGGCTGGATCCCTCCGGCAAGACCTTGTTGCTGGTGCAGCGCACCCAGTACCCGCCGATCGCGCGCGTGGCCGAGCCGTATCTGAAGCTGGCCGGCGTGCGTGTGGAGCCGCGCACGCATAGCCGCCACGACATGTCCAACGGCTACGGCATTCGCTCCTGCCTGCAGGGCTTCAGCCTGGTGGATGTCGCCAGTGGCAGGCAGACCGCGGTGAGCTTGCCGGCCGGCGCCTGTCCGGCATCGCCGGTATGGTCGCCGGACGGGCGTCGTTTCGCCTTCAACAACACTGCCGCCGACCGCGTCGAGCTATGGGTGGGCGAGGTGGCCACCGGCAACGTGCGCAGGATCGAGGGTGTGCAACTCAACCCGGTGCTGGGCGGTGAGATCCAGTGGCTTGGCGGCAGCGACACCCTGCTGTTGAAGACGGTGCCGCAAGACCTGGGCGCGGCGCCACGCAAGGCTGCAGTGCCGCCCGGCCCGGAGGTCAAGGAAACCATTCAGGGCAAGGGCGAAAGCAGCACCTACGAGGCGCGCGACACGCTCTCCAGCCCTGAAGACGAGGCCTTGTTCACCTACTACGCCACCTCCCAGCTGCTCACGGTGGATGCGGGCAGCGGCAGCCAGCGCAAGCTCGGTACGCCAGCGGTGTACAGCAATGTGGATGGCGCGCCCGATGGCCGCCATGTGCTGGTGGAACGGCTGAAGCAGCCGTATTCCTACGTCACCACCTATGCGCGGTTTGCCCATGATGTGGCGGTGCTGGATCTGGCCAACGGCAGCGAGCGCGTGCTGGCCGATCTGCCGGTTGCCGACCGGGTGCCGGTGCAAGGCGTGCCTGTCGGTCCGCGTGCCTATTCCTGGCGCGCCAACCAGCCGGCCACCCTGGTGTGGGCCGAGGCGCTGGATGGCGGCGACTGGAAAACCAGCGTGCCCGCGCGCGACAGGTTGATGTCGCTGGCGGCACCGTTCACCGCCAAGCCGCGTGAACTCACGCGCGTGCAGCAGCGTTATGCCGGCCTGTCGTGGTTTGCCGCAGGCGGCCAGGCGCTGCTGGACGACTACGATGAAAACCGCCACTGGCGTCGCACCACCTTGTTGGATGCCGACCGCCCCGGCACTGCCGGACGGGTGTTGTTCGACCTGTCCACCGACGACCTGTACGCCGATCCCGGTCTGCCGGAGATGCGTGTGGTTGCCAACGGCCAGGCCGTGTTGCGCGAAGAACAGGGCGCGGTGTTCCTGAGCGGGCAGGGCGCCTCCCCGGCGGGAGACCGGCCGTTTCTGGATCGCTATGCGCTGGCCAGTGGCAAGACCCAGCGGCTGTTTCGCAGCGATGCCAGTGTGGACGAGGTGTTCTTCGGGTTTGCCGGCGACGACGTGGCGCGGCTGCTGACCTGGCACCAGTCGCTGACCGACCCGCCCAATGTGTATCTGCGCACGCTGGGCCAAGCGCTGCCGACAGCGGCGACGGGTGAGGCGGTGCTTGCCTCCACTGCCACGCCGGTGACCCATTTTCCGGATCCGACCCCGCTGGTGCGTCAGATCAAAAAACGCCTGGTGACCTACAAGCGCAAGGACGGGGTGGAGCTGTCATTCACCCTGTACACGCCGCCCGGCTACACCGAAGGCACGCGCGTGCCGGCGATCCTGTACGCCTATCCGCTGGACTATGCCGATCCCTCCAAGGCTGGACAGGTCAGTGGCGCCAGCGAGCGTGACTTCACCCGCCTGAGCTACTACCAACTGTTGTTGCTGGCCGGTTACGCGATCATCGACGATGCCGCCTTCCCCATCGTCGGCGACCCGAAGACCGCTTACGACACCTACCTGCAGCAACTGGTGGACGACGCCACCGCTGCGGTGGACAAGGCGGTGGAACTGGGCGTGGTCGATCGCCAGCGGATCGGCGTCACCGGGCATAGCCATGGCGCGCTGATGACGGCCAACCTGCTCGCACAGACCGACCTGTTCCGCGCCGGCGCTGCCACCAGCGGCAGCTACAACAAGACGCTGACGCCGTTCGGATTCCAGAACGAGCGCCGTTCGTTCTGGGCCGCGCCGGAGGTCTATGCGCAGGCTTCGGCGTTCTTCCACGCCGACAAGATCAACGAGCCGTTGCTGATCGTGCACGGCATGGACGACGCCAATCCCGGCACCGAAACCACACAGGCGCCGCGGCTGTTCCAGGCGATCCGCGGCAACGGTGGCACCGCGCGGCTGGTACTCCTGCCGTTCGAACCGCATTGGTATACCGCGCGCGAATCCACCGAAGATGTGGTTGCCGAGATGCTGGACTGGTTCGATCGTTACGTGAAAAACGCGCCGCCGCGCGACACCACCAGCAAGCCGAAGCAGTGAGTGGCACGCCAATGCAGCGTGTTATTCAAAGCTGGCGTGGCAGCAGTGCAGGCTTGAGGCGTTCCTTGCAGGCGGATGCGGTCCGGTAAAGCACGCTGCGGCTGCCACTTGGTCAGTGGCTGCATGGGCAGCCACGTCGCCGTGCACGCATCACGCAAACATGCCACGTACCACATCGGCATTGCTCTGCCCATCGGGATTGCCGACCGTGCTGTCGGAGGCAAGGTTCCAGCAACTCAGGTGCGCCAGTGCGTTGACCAGCGTGTAGGACAGATGCAGTTGGGTGACCGTGCCATAGAGCGGGAAATCGTCCACGCTTTGCAGATCCAGGTCGGCCTGCGTTTCATCCGGCAATTGCTTCCACCATGCACGCACCAGATCGTTGTACACCCACAGCACCTCGACCGACTGCTGCGCAGGCACATTGAACCAGTCATTCGCCAGCACGCTCAGGGTCTGTCGCACCAGCAGCGAACCACCGGATTTCTTGGCCGCCAACAGCCCCTGTTTCAGTGCATCGAATGCGGCGGTGTCGAACACCTGGTTTTGCCGGAACATGCCATTGGCGTCCACGCACAATTGCTCGTCGGCGTATGCGGGGTAGCTACGGGTTTTGTCGCAGAACGGCTGCAGCCCGAACAGCGGCGGCAGGTCGTCGGCCACCACCGTCTCGCCCGATTCCGGATCGATGTTGACCCCTTGATCGGAGTTGACGAACACCAGCAGACGCGGAACGCCGCGCGCCAGCAGCGGCATGATGCCCAGGTTTTCAAGGTTGCCGCCGTCGGCGAAGCGGTAACTCAGCGTCGATTGGCTTTCACGACCATCGACCGGCCAGTACGGATACCGCGGCACCAGGCCATTGATCTCGGGAAACTTCTCTTCGAAGTCCTGCGCCGGCGCCATGCTGCTGCAGCCGGCGATATCGGCGAGGCTGAAGGCGCGTGGCGGCACGCTGGTGGTGACCTCGCCCGTACCGTTGTCGGCGATGTAATCGCTGCCCATCGCAAACGATTCGATCAGGCCTCCCCCGATGACGCCGAGTTGCTGCGGCTGGTTGAAGACGCTGCGCACGCCGAGAAACCAGTTGGCCTCGAACGGCACCAGATCCGAGCTCACGCTATCGTTGAGGAAGACCGAGGTATTGAAGATCGGCAACGGCCGCCCGTCGCGCACGGTGTAGAAGTCGTCGCTGGTCAGCTGCGGATTGCGCACCAGCGGGCCTTCCGCCAGATACTTCGCCGTGCCACTGAAATAACGCGGGTCGACACCGGTGACATCCGGATTCCACAAGCCGAAATCCTTCAGCACCAGCTTGCCAATCACCGCCTGCCACATGTCCGAGGGCGCGTAGCGTTTGCTCAGCCGATACTCTGCCAGTTCATCGACGATCGGCAGCGTGCCAAGCCGATACGGCACCTGGCCGAGATTGTTGTCCCCCATCTGGCCCAGCACTTCCAGCGTGAGCGTTGACGGATCCAGCACCACCGGCCCCAGGAAATCGTCGTCGCTGATCGACTCCGGCAGATAGCTGAACAGGACATTGGCCCACGTCCCGCCGGACACCGAGGAGATCGCGGCCACCTTGTCCAGCAGCCCCAGATAGCGCAACCCGCGCAGTTGGCCCAGCGCACACGACAGCGCACGACTGCCGCCGCCGGAGAGACAGATACCGACCGCAGTCGACGGCGTCTGGCCTGGAGGGGTGCCCAGTGGATCGATTACCACGCTGAATGTCGCCATGTATTCTCCCCGTGTGGTGCTTCACCGTTTCACATGCGTCGTCGCAAGCCTGGGGGCTCCGCATCCACGCGCTGCGCGATGCGCGCGCACAGCGGCGTGCCGAGCTTGATCCAGCAAGAGAGAGTCGAACACGAAAAGGCGTAAAGAACCCTGGCTTCAGTCATAGTCCGGCGCGTGGCTCGCACTGGCCCACTGATTTAACCGGGCGCAACAACTGGGTGCCACCGGCATACCGGCAGGTGGCAACGCGGCAGCCATGCGGCGATCGATTTGGAACGATGGCGGCAACGCAGGCAGCTTGGGCCGTTGCGTAGCGCTGGAGCATGCGTGGCGATCTGTACAACGGTGCGATGTGAGGTGGCGAGCACCTCACACCAGCGCGGGGAGCGTGCCGGGCTTAATCTGCCGACAGCGATCCCAGCGTAAAGCCGGACACGGCATTCACCTTGCCGCGCCAGAGCACACCACGGTTGCTGGGCAGCGGCTGTCCACCGGGTGAGAAGCAACGCGATTCGATCAGGTGAATGAACTGCGGCGGCTTGCTGCTTTGCTGCGCATCGTCCTCGGTGTCGTAGATGCTGGCGTGGCTGGCAAACGCGCGACGGATATCCTCTTTTTCCTCCGCATCGCCGGGATAGGCAGCAGAGAATTCCTGTGCAAATGCCTCGAAGTACTGCTTCCCGCTGACAAGCTGGCCGGACACGATGATGCCTTCGACAAACAGCGTGATGCCGAACTGCACGTTCGAGGTATTGACGGTGGCGACCAGCTTCTGCAGATACCAATCCACGCTCTGGCCGTCGAACGCCAGTTTGACGTCTTCCAGGCTCGGTTGATTGTCGTCTTGCTCTGTCATGTGGCTCTCCTTGGTGAAAGGTCTAACGCGTATGTCGAAATAAGCGTGACGACGTGCCTGCGCATCGCCCCGCATGCCCAAGAAAGCAAGTGCGTCCTGTCCAGTGAGTGACGCGGTTGGGTCCGCTATCGTCGCCTTGGAGAGCATGCCCAGAGTCTATGACATGTTTCCCTTGTTGGCCCGCCCTGGCTGGAGTCTTGATCCTCGGCGCTAGCGTGTGCTGCGGCACCACTGCATCATCCCGCGCACCACTGCTGGCGCCACAGGCCGGGCAAAAGATCTTGCATGTCGACCCTCGCGTCCAAGTTGAGTCGACACCGCAGAGCGAAAGATCGAGCGAACTTACTCGTCACGAGGCCTGCGGATTGGGTGGCTGCAATGGATGCAACGAGTGGCAAACGGATGGGCGAATGCGATCCAGAATGTATCGATATGAGCAACATGCTTGTGGCAGTTGCGACAACGATAGAAGGTAGAGGCATAGCCGAGGATAAAAGAAAGCATTACAACAAAAATTCCATGATCCCTGCCTGATATAAGCAGGGCAGCCCCAAGCGTCAGTGTGAGAAAGAAGGTGATGCGAAGCACCGCAAAGAAATGCCATGCAGCGCTAAGAATCTTCAAGGACGGTTTCATCGTAAACTCAGTTCAGTCGCAAGATTGGCTTTCGCATGGATCTGGAATTAAGTGCCGTCTGTGAAATTGGTAAAGACGCCCTGCCGTCAATCCATCCTTGTGAGTAGTCCGTGAGCGATGATGTGACAGAATAAATCAATCTTCCCGGGGATGTCCTTGCTCACGTGGGTTTGGCTCAAAACCAATCGCGGGTCCTGCCGTGTCTGCGCATTGGGCGCGATGAAAAATTGCATCGGCAAGCTACCCAATTTAGAGGCAGAATTAGTGGTCGCAATTAAATTCGCCGACAATTGTCTTGCCAGCGATCTTCATCAAGGTGTTTTTGCCAACTCCCCTGAGTGTCAGGGATTGTGGAAGGTGCGCATTTCCAGGGTTGCGATAAGTCAAGTCAATTGTTCTGGTTGTTTCTTGGAATTCAATGACTTGATACGAGCCAATTGGCAGGCTTTTCGGCTCATCTGATCCAGGTGGGCGGAACAGGATTTGCTGAATTTCGCCGTAGCCAAGGAACTCAAGGTCATAAGTTGAGCTGCCGCTCGGGACAGTGAACGTGCACATTGTGCTGCTGGCGGTGGCTGGTGTCGCAACCAACAAAAGTGCAGCTGAAATTGCCCAGGTGGTTTTCATGATTGATTAGTTGGCCGTATGAAGTGCTTCAGGTTGGATGCAGTCGATGCCATTTGAGGGCCTGTGCAATGCTCCAAGGAAAGTGTGCTCAGGCTATTTAACAGGACAGAATGAAGGCGTTCAAAGTCGAAATCCTTAGGTTTTCATTTGGCAACGGCGATGCGTGGGATGGCATCCAGCAGTGCCTGCTTGAAAAGTTGTAGTTGCGTCTTCATGGCTTAGCGCTTCCTTGGCCAACTAGGTATGACGCTATCATGAAGTTGCTTCGGGAAAAGCTGTTCAATGTGTGAAGCCATCACCATCCAGCCACCGCCCCATCCGATCGCGGATCGCTTGCTCCGCTGATCACGCCGTCGACCTCGCGGACCAACGCGCCAGCATGTCCCATCACCGAGGTATATGCAGGACAAAGCTCCACTGCATGTCCGGCATCGCGTAGTGCCTGCACCACGGCCGGGTCGAAGCGGTCTTCCAGCTTCAACGTGGTGCTGTCTTCGCCCCAGGTGCGGCCGAGCAGCCAGCGCGGTGCGGTGATGGCCTGCTGCAGCGGTATGCCGTAACGGGCGTAACGCGAGAACAGCGCTGCCTGGGTCTGCGGTTGCCCTTCGCCGCCCATGGTGCCGTAGGCCATGACGCGGCCGTCGTCGAAGGTGGCCAAGGCGGGGTTGAGGGTGTGGAACGGTTTGCGTCCCGGGGCCAGGGCGTTCCAGCCGTCGGGGGCGAGACGGAAGCTGCAACCGCGGTTCTGCCAGGTGATGCCGGTGCGTGGCAGGACCAGGCCGGAACCGAATTCGAAGTAGGTGGACTGGATGCAGCTGACCGCGCGGCCATGCGCGTCGATGGCGCCGAACCAGACAGTGTCGCCGGCCTGCGATGGCTGCGGCCAAGGCAACGCGGTGGTCATGTCGATGCGAGCGGCCAGCGCATCGAGCGCGGCGCTGTCGTCCAGCAGCGCCTGTGCATCGAGCGACATCCAGGCCGGGTCGCCGATGTGCGCATCGCGGATCAGGAAGGCCTGTTTGGTGGCTTCGATCAATCCGTGCAGATGCGTGTAGCCGTCGGGCTGCTCGGCATGCAGGCGATCGAACAAGGCCAGGATCAGCAGCGAGGCCAGGCCTTGCGTAGGCGGTGCATGGTTGTACAAGCGCGCCCCCGTAACGGCCACCGATAGCGGAACGCTGGCCTCGGCGGTATGCGTGGCCAGGTCGTCGGCGTGCAGCGGGCTGCCGAGCGCCTGCAGATCGGCGGCGATGTCGGCCGCCAGCGCGCCGCGATAGAAACCGTCCAGCCCATCGCTTGCCAGCCGCTGCAGGGTGCGCGCGAGCTGCGGCTGCTGCAGCACCGCGCCTTCGTGCAGGGGCGCGCCACGCGGCTCGAAGATGCGTGCATACGCACCGGGCAGGCAGCGCAGTGCATTGCCCTTGCTGGCGGCAACCTGCGCACCGCCCAGGGTGACGGGGACGCCTGTGTCGGCGTGATGGATGGCCTCTTGCAGCAACTGCGGCAAGGGAAGTGCGCCACCGCCGTGCTGCAGCGCCAGCGCCCAGCCGGAGACGGTGCCGGCCACGGTGTTGGCTGCGCCAGGGCCGCGCCAGGGGATCTGCGTGTGACCGCGATAGAAGTCCGGCGTGGCCGCCTGCGCGGCGCGGCCGCAGGCATCGATGGCGTGCACGCGGCCATCGGGCTCATGGATCAGCCAGAAGCCATCGCCGCCGATGCCGGTCATGTGCGGATACACCACGGCCAGGCTGGCGGCGGTGGCGACAGCCGCTTCGATGGCGTTGCCGCCGGCACGCAGGATGTCGCGACCGGCCTGCGCGGCCAGATGGTGCGGGGCGACGACCATGCCGCGGCGCGCGCGCAGGGTATGCAGCATCAAGGTGTCTCCGGTGGCGCGTTGAAGGCGAGCAGGCCGTCGCGCTCGAGTTGCGCGGCGAGTGCGAACAGGCGGTCTTCGCGGCCGGGTGCGGCGATCAACTGCACGCCCAGCGGCAGCCGCCCCGGACGCGGCAACGGTGCGGCCAGCACCGGGCAGCCGGCCAGGCCGAGCGGTTGGGTGAAGATGCCGAGATTGGCGCGCGCAGACACGGGCAGGCCATCGATCACGATGGTGTCCTGATCGATCCGTGGCGCAACGCAGGGCACGGCGGGGGCGATCAGCACGTCCACGTCGTCCCATAGCTGTTGCATGGCTGCGCGAAACCACTGCGCGAAGCGCTGTGCATCGGCCACCGCGCTGGCCGGCAGCTGCAGGCCGGCGAACAGGCGGTCGCGCGTGGCCGGGTCGAATTGATCGCCGTGCGTGCCCAGCGCTGTGCGATGGCGATGGCCGCCTTCGGCCGCAGTGAGCACGAAGGCCGCGGCGCGGGCGCGTTCTGCTTCCGGCAATTGGATGTGCGTGGTGCTGTTGCAGGCGGTCAGCAAGGCGCCGATGCCGGCATCCAGCTCGGGATCGAGATTGCGCTGAAACCAGCCGCCGAGTCGGGCGATACGCAGGTTGGCGACGTTGCAATGACGCAGCGCATGGCCATGCATGACCTCGTAGACGCGGCGCAGATCGGCCACGGAGGTGGCGAACGGGCCGACCACATCCAGCGCATCGACGAACGGAAAGACCCCCTCCAGCGGCAACGCACCGTGGGTTGGGCGCAGGCCGTACACGCCGCACAACGCGGCCGGCACGCGGATGGAACCGTTGGTGTCCGAGCCCAGCGCAAACGGCACCAGCCCGGCCGCGACCGCCGCTGCCGAGCCACCCGACGAGCCGCCGGCCAGATGCCGGTGATCGTGCGGGTTGGCGGTTGTGCCGTAATGCGCGTTGACGGTGGCAAAGCCGTAGGCGAATTCGTCCATGTTGGCGGTGCCCACCAGCACCGCTCCGGCATCGCACAGGCGCTGCACCACCGCTGCATCGCGGACGGCAGGGGCGCACTGCGCGCGGATCACCGCACCGGCGGTGGTGACCTGGCCGGCGACATCGAACAGGTCCTTGACCACGAACGGCACCCCGGCCAACCCACCGCCATCGCTGCCACAGGCCAGTGCGGCCTGCACCCGCGCCGCATCGGCAGCGGTGCGTGCGGGTAGCAGGCGGGTGATCGCGCACAGCCGGTCGTTGGCTTGGTTGATGCGCGTCAGCGTCTGGGTGGCATGACGTGCGGCCAGCGTGGGCTGGCTGCGGGTGGTGCTGACGATCGCTGCGATCTGGCCGCGCGGAATGGCTGCGTCCGGCGATGCGGGACGTGGAGCGACGAAGTTGGCGAGTAATTGTGCGTGGCCGCGTAGGACCTCGCTATTGCGATCGATGCCGGCCTGCCACTGCGCTGGGAGTTGCATGGGTCACCTTGGGTTGCTGGGGAAGCGGCGGGTGTGCGGTGCGATGCTTGACCGCTGCGCCTGCGGCTGTGGGGCCAGGCGACGCTGCGGACACACGATCAAAGCACGCTGCGGCGGGAAAGTGCGGCGGTTTTGTCTCAGCGCGTCCGGTTCGGGCCTGCCGACCCATCCGATGGGGGATGCATTGGGCGCAAGCGTGCCCGATAGGTGGGGAATGTCCGGAGTACTGGCGGCATGCCGGTGGATCACTGCGCTGTAGTCGTGGCAAGCACTGCAGTGCGGCGACGATGGGGCGGGCGTCGCATCACAGCAGCGTGCCTGGGTCGTGCGTTTGATGGGGATGGTGTCGGCCTCAGTTGCGTTGCGCCAGCAGCGTGCGCTCGTACTGCGCAAGATCGGTTTCCAGTTGCCATTGCAGACGTGCCTTTTCGCTGGCCTTGCGGAATTGGCTGCAGGCCGCGTCGTCGGTGTCGTGCTGCAGCGCTGCCGCACAGTCCGGCACGGCGGCGCCCTCGGCGGTCCACAGGCTGGCGCCGGGCAGGAAGCTGTAGGTCAGGCCATTGCGTGCCAGCTGCTTGAGAGTCGGGTAGTCGATGGCTTGCTCCTGCATCGCGCGCTGATACTCGTGCGTCATGTCCGCACGCGAGACGCCGGCATCATCGGTGGAAAGCACCACCGGCACACCGGCGCGCAGATACATCGCCAGCGGATGCGCGGCGCCCTTGACGCCCAGAATCACATCGTTGCTGGTGAGGTTGACCTCCACCGCGACCTGTTTGCCGTGCATCTGTTGCAGCAGCCCATTGGCATCGTCTTCATAGGGCAGGTCCACCCCATGGCCGATGCGCCGCGCCCCGGCGTCCACGGCCTGGCGGATATGCGAGCGCAGCTGCGCCGGCGGCACCAGCCCCAGCGTCAGCTCGCCGGCATGCAGGGACAGCGGCACCCCCGGATAGCGCGTGGCGAAGAAGCGGAACATGGCCATGTGCCGGGTGTAATCGGCCAATGCCACCGGGTTGTCCTCGGGCGCGACGATGTTCACCGCCACTGCGCGGCTGCCGCCGGCAGCGATCAGCGCATGCGCCAGCGCCATCTGCCCGAACACCATCGGTTGCGGCAGGACGCGCAGCACATACGGCACGTAGCGGTAGCTCACCCGGCAGCCGGGGCGCGCATCGGCCTGGTCGCAGTGCAGGACGCGGCGCACCTGCGTGTCGGTGGCAGCCAGCTCGCGTTGCGCGGCCTGCACCAGCGGCGGCAGGGCGTCCTGCAGGGCGCGCAGGTTGGCGGCATCGTCATCGCCATTCCACGGCAGCGACTGCATGCGCTGTGCGGCCTGCGCCATCTGCGGCGGGTTGGCGATGATCTCCACATACGGCACGCGGTCGCGTGCGGCCTGATCGAGCACTGCGGCCACGGTGTCTGCCACACGCGCACGCACTACCGCGTCGAACTTGCCGAAGGTGCTGAAGAACTGGTCATGCCCGGTGGGTTGGCTCGTACTGGGCAGGAACTTGCGCATCGACAACGCATCGACCACCCGGCCGTACAAGTCTGCATTACGCGCAGCCAGGCCGCGGGCGGGCTCCTGGCCCTTGCCGCACGGCGCGGCGCGCAGGCTCAGGTCGTCCAGCTGCACGCAGGCGCCGTCTTCGCTGGCCCAGTGCAGATAGTTCTCGGCATACACCGAACCGGAGAGGTGGTTGTGCAGGTCGCCGCCCTTGGGCATGGCCTGCAGCCATGCGCGCAATTGCGCAGGTTGCGCGGCCGCGTCCCGAAACAGCTGCGCCACCTGCTGCTCGCGTTGTTGCGCAGGCGCCTGCACCGGGCGTGCGAGCGTCATGCCGGGCAACAGGGTGCACAAGCCGAGGATCAGACAGCGATAACGATGTGGCATGCGGTGAGCTCTGAGAGTGAGACGGCGGCGTTGCGGCGCCGCCGGTTGCGATGCAGCTTGCCGCGCGGCGCGTTGGGTGGCCAGTGGGAGGAGCAGAAAACTCCCGCGGCGCCTCGCTCACTCCAGCGCATAGCGCAGCACGAACAGGCCGGCAATCGCCCAGGTGGCCGGATGCACGGCGCGCCAGCGGCCGCTGCCCAGCTTCAGTGCCGCATAGGTGATGAAGCCGAAGGCCAGGCCGGTAGCGATGGAGTAGGTGAGCGGCATGGCCAGCATGCAGATCGCGGCCGGTAACGCGTCGCCGACGTCGTCCCACTGGATCTGCGTGCACTCGCGCAGCATCACCGATGCCAGGTAGATCAGCGCCGGAGCGGTGGCATACGCCGGCACCATCGCCGCCACTGGCGAGAACAGCAGCGCCAGCAGAAACAGCGCTGCCACCACCAGTGCGGTGAGCCCGGTACGCCCGCCTGCCTGTACACCGGCAGCGCTCTCCACGTACGCGGTGGTGCTGGAGGTGCCGAGCAGCGAGCCGGCCAGGATGGCGGTGCTGTCGGCGAGCAGGGCGCGGTCGAACTGGCGACGGTGCGTGTGTGTGTGCAATAGGCCGGCGCGCTGGGCCACGCCCATCAAGGTGCCGGTGGCATCGAACATTTCCACCAGCACGAACACCAGCACCACGTGCAGCACGGCGGTCAATGCGCCACCGCTGCCATGGCCTTGCAAGGCGCCGGCAATGTCCAGCTGCAGCAGCGTCGGCGCCAGGCTTGGCGGCAGCGACAGCACGCCCTGGTAGTGCACCAGACCCAGCGCCAGTGCCGCGACGGTGACCGCCAGGATGCCAAGCAACATCGCTCCGCGCACGCGGCGCACCTCCAGCACGCCGATCAGCAGCAGCCCCGCCAGCGCAAGCAAGGGCTCGGGCCGATGCAGGTCGCCCAGGGTCACCAGCGTCTGCGGATGCGCCACCACCAGGCCGGCCTTCTGCAAGCCGATCAACGCCAGGAACAGGCCGATGCCCGCCGCAATCGCGCTGCGCAACGGGGCCGGGATGCCGTCCACCAGCCAGCGCCGCGCGCCGGTGACGCTGAGCAGCAGGAACACGCAGCCGGACACGAACACCAGCCCCAGCGTCTGCTGCCAGCTGTAGCCAAGCGTGCCCACCACGGAGAACGCGAAAAATGCATTCAAACCCATGCCCGGCGCCATGCCGATGGGGTAGTTGGCCAGTACGCCCATCAGCAGCGAGCCGAGCGCGGCAGCCAGGCAGGTCGCCACGAACACCGCGCCGTGCTCCATGCCGGTGGTGGCCAGAATGTCGGGGTTGACGAAGACGATGTAGGCCATCGTCAGGAAGGTGGTGGCGCCGGCCAGGACCTCCGTGCGCACGCTGCTGCCATTGGCAGCCAGCGCAAATCCGGGCCAGCGCCTCATCGGACGCTCCGGCAACGGTGGGGGAGGGCGATCACACACACGACCATCGGCAGACATCTCATTGGCACAGGGGGGGCCCGCGCGGTCGCTGCGCAGACGCGCGGGCCGAACATCTTGCACTGCGCAACGGCAATTGCCACGGACCTTGGGCACGGAATGCGTGGCCAGCGCAACGCCTGTTGTGCAGCGCAGTGGCATGATCGCCAGCGCCTGGCGCGGCTGCGCCCGCGTTGCCTTGTGCATGCAGCAACCGCATCGTGCAAGACGATGCGCAGCCCACGCCCATCCAACAGGCCACTGCAACGTTGGCGGCTGCTTCGCGCTGCGGCGTGACCGGCATCAGCCACCTGCGCGCCCGCTGTCGTCCTGCCTGCACAGGCGCAACACACGCGCAGCGCTCAAAGATCCAGCACCAGGCGTGACGAACGGCTGCGCGAGCAGCACAGCGTGATCTGGGTGTTGGCGGCGTGCTCGCTGTCGCTGAGCACGCTGTCGCGATGATCCGGGGTCCCGGCAAGCACGCCGGTCAGGCAGGCGCCGCACATGCCTTGCTCGCACGATAGCGGTACCTCGATACCGGCAGCGAGCAAGGCGCTGGCGATGCTGCAATCGGCCGGCACCTGCACCACGCGACCACTGGCAGCCAGCTCCACCTCGAAGGCGCTGTCGGCGTCATGCGCAAGGCCGGCACTGGCGGCAGCGAAGTGTTCGCGGTGCAGCTGCGCGTCAGCCCATCCATGCGTCCTGGCCAGCTGCGTGAAGTGGTCCATGAACGCGGCCGGCCCGCACAGATACAGTTGGTCGTGCGCGCCTGCCTGGACAAGCGCGTCGGGCACATGCACGCGCGGGCTTTGCCCGCCATCGCTCAGATGCACATGCACCTGCCCATGGGCGAAGCCTTGTTGCAGCCGCTGCACGAAGGCCACGTCGGCATGCCGGCGCGCGTAGTAGTGCAGCACGAATGGCTCGCCGCGCACCTCCAGCGCCTCGGCCATCGACAGCAGCGGGGTGATGCCGATGCCGGCGGCGAGCAGCACATGCCGCTCGCCCGGATGCAGCGGGAACAGATTGCGCGGGCTGGAAATCTGCAGGCGATCGCCGGCGCTGAGTTGCTCGCACAGATGTCGCGAGCCGCCGCGCGAGGCATCGGCCAATTTGACGCACAGCAGATAGTGATCGCGCACATGCGGCGCGCTGGCGATCGAATACTGGCGGATCAAGCCATCGGGCAGGTGCAGGTCCACATGCGCGCCGGCCTCGAACGCGGGCAACTCGCTGTCGATCGGCTCCAGCCGGATCGCACGCTGGCGGTGGCCTTGCTCGGCCACTGCGGCCACACGCACTTCATGCAGGCTCATGGCGCGCTCCTTGGCGGTCAACGCAGGAAGAAGTCGCTGTAGCCCTGGCTGCGCAGGCCACGGCGGTAGGCGATCGAGCTGCGATCGGCCGGGATGTGCACCTCCAGCAGCGGGTCCAGCGGCAGGTATTCGGGGCGCTGCGCCTCGACCATGGCGCGGTCTTCCTCGAACACGCGCAGGTTGAAGGCGTGCACGTCCTCCACCGGCAGATGGGTGTCGAAATTGCGCGCGATCGGCACCAGCAGGCGGGTCTTGTGCTTGGACACCGGGCTGGCCGCATTCATGATCACCAAGCGCTTGCCAGGCACCGGGAAGTGGATGGTGAGCGTTGCGGTGAACGGCAGATGCACCTCGAAATGGCGTAACCACTGGAAATCCGGCGCCACCTCCGGCAACGGCATGTCCACCGAATAGTTCGCCACGCTGCTGAGGTAATCGGCATTGAAGCCGGTCGGCGTCTCGGTGGTGGTGTAGGCCGGCACCTCGCGCTTGTCCGGCTGGGCAAAGGTGGCGGTGTGCACGAAGGCGAAATGCGCCACATCGATGAAGCCTTCCAGCTGGCGCGCGGCACTGCCGCCGATGTCGAAGGCCGGGCAGACGATCTGCTGGAAGCCGTCCTCGTCCCAGCCCGGCATCGGCGGAATCTGCACTTCGGCCTCGCTCACCCCGGCCGGCTTGGACAGGCACACCCAGATCAAGCCGTAGCGCTCGGCCACCGCATAGGTGTGCAGGCGCATCTTGGCCGGGATGTTCTGGCTGGGGCTGGCGGGGATATGGTTGCAGCGCCCGCCCGAGCCGAAGCGCAGCCCGTGGTAGGCGCAGACCACGCCGC
Organism: Xanthomonas sp. 3793; assembly: GCF_024806835.1. Classification (GTDB taxonomy): domain Bacteria; phylum Pseudomonadota; class Gammaproteobacteria; order Xanthomonadales; family Xanthomonadaceae; genus Xanthomonas; species Xanthomonas arboricola_F. Next base: position 39,422 of record NZ_JANTYU010000007.1, on the reverse strand, counting down.
CGCCATCGGCGGTGCCCATGCTCAGCGGCACGCCGCGGTGCGGGCAGACATCGCGCGCGGCCACCAGTTCCTCGCCCAGCCGGTACAGCACCAGCGGCTCGTCCAGCAGGGTGGCCTTGAACGGCGCCTCGCTCACCTCGCTGCTCAGCGCCACCGCGTGCCAATGCTGGGCCAGGCGCTGCCAGTCGGCGGCTTCGAAGGTGCAGTGCAGCGGCAGGGTGGGAACGGCGACATCCATGGGGCGGTCTCTGGCGTGAGGCGGGAGCAGTGCCGGATTGACTCTAGGAAGCCGGGGGTGTGTTATCAAACATCGATTTTCAGCCAAGCCATTGCAAAAAATGCAACGCCAACCGGGCTCCGCCACATGCTGACCTTTTCCCGCTTCACCCGTTATTTCATCGAAGTGGCCCGCTGCGGCAGCATCCGCAAGGCCTCGGAGGTGCTGCATGTGTCGGCCTCGGCGATCGACCGGCAGATCCTCAAGGCCGAGGAAGAGCTGGGCGCGCAGCTGTTCGAGCGCCTGCCCGGCCGGCTGCGGCTGACCGCCGCCGGCGAGCTGTTGCTGGTCGATGTACGCGGCTGGGAGAAGGCCTACGCGCGCACCCTGGAGCGTTTCGACGAGCTCAAGGGGCTGCGCCGCGGGCACGTGGAGATCGCCATGATCGACGCGCTCAGCGAGGGCGTGGTGCCGGCGGCGGTGGCCGCGCTGGTGCAGGAGTACCCCGGCATCACCTTCAACCTGTCCACCGCGCGCAACCAGCGGGTGATGGAGATGGTGACCTCGGCGGACGTGGACATCGGCCTGCTGCTGGACCCGGTGAGCAGCGTGGACCTGGAGGTGCGCGCATTTGCGGATATCCCGCTGGGGATTGCCATGCCGGTGGGCCACCCGTTGAGCACGCGCACCGAGCTGCAGCTGAGCGAGACGCTGGAGCACCGGTTGCTGCTGCCGGCCGCGCCGTTGATCGTGGGCGAGCACGCGAAGGTGCTGTACCAGCGCCAGCATATCGACGTGAAGCGGCTCACCCATTGCAACGACGTGCGCACCTTGCGCGGGCTGGTGCGCGCCGGTGCGGGCGTGGGGCTGATGTCGTGGCTGGACGCCGCGCCCGACGTGGCCGACGGGCGATTGGCGTTCGTGCCGTTCCGTCAGCACCTGACCAAACCGATGACGCTGGCCTTGTGCGTGGCCCCGCAGCGTCAGCTCTCGCGCTCGGCGCAGCTGGCGATCCAGGCGCTGGCGGCGAAGATCGATGCGATGGCGGTGCCGGTGGTTGGCTGAGCGTGCTGCGCAAGCGGCCCTCACCCCTGCCCCTCTCCCGCAGGCGGGAGAGGGGAAAGGCACGGCGTTCGCGCAGGCTGATGGTGTGCAGGTGTGGCGGACTGCATGCAGATCCCGTTGTGGAGAACCTGTCGTGGAGATCCAGATCCCGTTGTAGATGTCCCTTCTCCCGCCTGCGGGAGAAGGTGCCCGCAGGGCGGATGAGGGCAACGCCCACCCAGTACAATCGCATCTGCTCTTTCAGGCGACACCCGAACCATGCAGTTGATTGATATCGGCGCCAACCTCACCCATGATTCCTTCGATCGCGACCGCGATGCTGTGCTGCAACGCGCACGCGAGGCGGGTGTGGCGCAGTTGGTGATCACCGGCGCCAGCCGCGAGCATTCGCCGCTGGCCCTGCAACTGGCGCAACAACATCCCGGATTTCTGTATGCCACCGCCGGCGTACACCCGCATCACGCCGTGGAATTCACCGCCGAGTGCGAGGCCGAAATGCGCACCTTGCAGGCGCATCCGCAGGTGGTGGCGGTGGGCGAATGCGGGCTGGATTACTTCCGCGATTTCGCGCCGCGCCCGGCACAGCACAAGGCCTTCGAGCGCCAGCTGCAACTGGCTGCCGACAATGGCAAGCCGCTGTTCCTGCATCAGCGGGATGCGCACGAGGACTTCCTGTCCATCATGCGCAGCTTAGAGGGCAAGCTGGGGGCGGCCGTGGTGCATTGCTTCACCGGCACGCGCGAAGAGCTGTTCGCCTATCTGGACCGCGATTACTACATCGGCATCACCGGCTGGCTGTGCGACGAACGCCGCGGCGCGCATCTGCGCGAGCTGGTACGCAATATCCCCGCCAACCGTTTGATGATCGAAACCGACGCGCCCTACCTGTTGCCGCGCACGCTCAAGCCCATGCCCAAGGACCGCCGCAACGAGCCGATGTTTCTGTCGCATATCGTCGAAGAACTGGCGCGCGACCGCGGCGAAGACGTCGCCGTGACCGCCGCCAACAGCACCGCTGCGGCACGTGCGTTTTTCCGTTTGCCGGCCGCTCAACCGGACAGTTGAAGACACACACGGGCATCGGCTGCCGCATTGGCGAACTGGCGCAACGCGGAAGGGAGCAGGCTGGCGATCGATACCATCGCGTGCTGTTGCGTGCATGCACTGCGCTGCCGCATCGGTGGCGCAGTGCATGGCGCGATGGCAGCAAGCGGACCTGCGGCGCTCGTCCACAAGCCCGGCAGCGGGCAGGGCATGCATGGCGGAAGTGGCACCGATCCGGCTCGATAGCGCGTTGAAATACGACGCCCGCGCGTTGCCGTCGCTTACGCAGCCAGCAGTTCCCAGCCCTGCGCATCGCGTAGCCGCAGGCCCGGTTGCGGTGCATCGACACTGACCCGCAAGCCGTCGGCCCACGGCAGTTGGCGCTGTTGCGGGAACCAGCGCCGGCGCTGGTCCACCACGATCAACAGGCCATGATTGTCGCCCAGCGCGGCAAAGCCCTCCACGGCTGGCGCAAACGGCTGTACGCCAAAATGATGGGCCACGCTGCTGGTCACTGCATCGACATCATTGCTGGGCAAGCCGATTTCGCTCAGGCACAGCAATTCTTCGCCGTGGAACTCGCCCTTGCCGGTCGCCACATCGTGCAGCGCAGCGCGCGCGATCAGCTCCAGCACCGCACCATCCGGGCCGGCGAAATACACCGACTGCGATTGCCACACCCCGTCCAGGGCGAAGCGCTGGCGGCCCTGCGGGTCGGCGAGCAGCGTGGCGCGTGCGCCGATCCATCGCGCTGCGGCCTCGAAGCGTGAGGGCGCGACATTGAAGGCCAGATGCACACTGCCGACCGGATGTTGCGCCTGCACGCAGTCCAGCGTGGTCCAGCCGATGTGGACGGTGTCGCCGTGCAACGGCAGCTGCAGCACATCGCGATAAAAACGCCGGGTCAGTGCCGGATCCAGGCAGGGCAGCAGGAGATGACGAAGATGCATGGCACTCGGATCGATGGAAGAGGCCCGCATTGAACAACCTCAATCGCAGTTGAGGTCAAGCGCTGCCACCTGAAGTCGGCGCAGATGCTGCTGCGTCGTGTCTGGCTGGGCGGGCTGCGCGTCGTCGGTCGTGGCGATGAGTGCTCGCAGAGCGACATCTTCCGGTGGCGTGTGCACCTGCAATTACAGCGATGGCCTTGGATCGATCGATCTCGCCTGCCACCCTGATCGGGGCGTGGCTTTTCGCACGTGCAGCGTGCATTGATGCGTTCAGGCAAGAGCGTGACACGGCACGGTGCACCGGTAACGTTGTCCTTCGATCAGGGGCCGACCAGGCGCGGCAAACAGAACTGCTGCGCTCACTGCCGGGCGAGCACGGCCGCTGCTCGGCGCGGCGTGGATCACTCGGACAACCGTGCTGCCTGTGCGCCATCCACACCCAGCTCACGAGTGCTCGCCACGGTTGCGCAGCCGCTTGTCGGTGCTTACCCATGCTCCCCGCAATGTGTGCGATGCAGTCAGAACCGGCGCATCCAGCAGGCCACCACCGCGCAACGGTCATTGCCCAACCGCCGGGATCACGCATGCCAGCTCCACCAGTGGCGATCACTGGCTTACCTCATCGGCAGTGATCAGTTCCGCCAGCGCCCATAGATGTCGCACCAGCGGAGTGCTGTCCAGCGCACCCGGCGCAACCGCCAGGGCCAGACGGGCCAGCGGCATGCGCCCTTCGATATCGAGGTAGCGCACCCCGGGACGCTGCAGTTGTGCGGTGGAGGCGGGCACCACCGACACGCCCAGTTCGGCGGCGACCAGGTTGATGATCGACGACATCTGCGGCGCCTCCTGGGTGATGCGCAAGGTCACGCCCGACTCGCGGCAGGCGGCGAGGATTTCGTCGTACAGGCTGGAGCCGAAGCTGCGCGGAAACAGGATGAACGGCTCGCCCGCCAGCGCCGCCAGCGGCGCGCTGTGGTGGGCCGCCAGCGGATGCGCCGCCGGCACCGCGATCTTCATCGGCTCATCGGCAAAGCGCAGCAGCTGCAGGTCCTGTGGCGTGCTCAAGCCGTAGCGGACGAATGCCGCATCCAGGCGGCCATCGGCCAGGCCCACCAGCAGGCTGGCGGTGTTGGTTTCTTCCAGCAGCAGTTCCACCTGCGGCCATTGCCGGCGGAAATCGCGGATCAGGCGCGGCACCACCGGACTGAAGGCGGCCGAGGCGGTGAAGCCCATGCGCAAGCGGCCGGATTCGCCGCGCGCCACACGCCGGGCGGTTTCGGCGGCGCGCTCCACATCGGCCAGCACCCGGCGCACCTCGCCGAGAAAGGCCTCGCCGGCTGGCGTCAGCTCCGCACCGCTATGGGTGCGGCGGAACAGCGGCGTACCCAGCTCGCGCTCCAGCGTCTGGATCTGCTGGCTCAGCGGCGGCTGGCCGATGCCGACCCGGGCAGCGGCACGGGTGAAATTGCCTTCCTCGGCAACCGCCAGGAAATAGCGCAGGTGACGCAGCTCCATGGTATCTGTTCTGCATATGGAAACTGCCAGCATCATATATTGGACAGGGGGTGGTGGCAGGCGAATACTTCCTGTCCCCGGTCTCATCCAGATACCCGTGCCTGCTTCCGACTCTCGCTTCAGCGCCCCGCCGGCCACTGCCGCCGTTCCCGAGACCGCTGCGCCCGCCACCGGCCGCATCCGGCTGGCCTTGTTCCTGGCCGGCTTTGCCACCTTCTCGCTGCTGTACAGCGTGCAGCCGGTGTTGCCCGAGTTCGCGCGGGTCTTCGGCGTAGATGCGGCGGTCGCCTCGTTGCCGCTATCGCTGGCCACCGGCGGGCTGGCAGTGGCGATCTTCTGCGCCGGTGCGGTCTCGGAAAACCTGGGGCGGCGCGGCTTGATGTTCGCCTCCATCGCGCTGGCTGCGGTGCTCAACCTGGTCTCGGCGTTCCTGCCGCACTGGGGCGCGCTGGTGGTGGTGCGTACCCTGTCCGGTATCGCGTTGGGCGGCGTGCCCGCGGTGGCGATGGTGTACCTGGGCGAAGAACTGCCGGCCAACAAACTTGGCGCGGCCACCGGCCTGTACGTGGCCGGCAATGCATTCGGCGGCATGACCGGGCGCATCATGATGAGCGTGCTGACCGACCACACCGATTGGCGCACCGCACTGGCGCTCTTGAGCGGATTCGACCTGCTGTGTGCCTTCGCATTCGTGTGGCTGCTGCCGCCGTCGCGCCATTTCGTGCGCCGGCATGGGGTCAACCTGCGGTTCCATCTGCGTGCCTGGGCGGGGCATCTGCGCGATCGCAACCTGCCGTGGTTGTTTGCGTTGCCGTTTCTGTTGATGGGCGTGTTCGTCAGCCTCTACAACTACGCCGGGTTTCGCTTGGGCGGGCCGGAATTTGGCCTGAGCCAGAGCCAGATCGGCATGATCTTCAGCGCCTATGTGTTCGGCATCGTCAGCTCATCGGTGGCTGGGGCCGCGTCGGATCGCTTCGGCCGTGGGCCGGTGGTCAGTGCCGGCATCGTGCTGTGCGTGCTCGGCGTGGCATTGACGCTGGCGCATGCGCTGGCGCTGGTGGTGGGCGGCATCGTGTTGCTGACGATCGGCTTTTTCATCGCGCATTCGGCGGCCAGCGCCTGGGTGAGCCGGCTCGGCGGCGCGCACCGCAGTCATGCCGCCTCGCTGTATCTGCTGGCCTATTACGCCGGCTCCAGCGTGATCGGTGCGCTCGGCGGCTGGTTCTGGCAACACGGCGGTTGGGCCGGGCTGGTCGGCATGTGCCTGACCCTGCTGGTGCTGGCGTTTGCCGCCGCGCATGTGTTGCGCCAACGCGCCGATGATGCACGCCCGTATGGCCGGTTTGCGCCGCATCCTGCGCGTGGCGAATGACATGCAGATCGAGCGGCTCGACCATCTGGTGCTCACCGTTGCCGACGTGCAAGCCACCTGCGATTTTTATGCGCGCGTGCTCGGCATGCAGGTGGTGAGTTTTGGTGAAGGGCGACGTGCGCTGGCCTTCGGGCAACAGAAGATCAACTTGCACGCCGCCGGGCGCGAGTTCGAACCCAAGGCGCGGTTGCCGACGCCCGGATCGGCAGACCTGTGCCTGATCACCACAACCCCACTGCAGCAGGCGCAGGACCACATCGCCGCTGCCGGTGTCGCCATCGAGCAGGGGCCGATCCAGCGTACCGGCGCAACCGGCGCGTTGTTGTCGGTCTATTTCCGCGATCCGGACGGCAACCTGATCGAGGTCAGCAACCTGCTGTAGCGGCCGATTGCTGTGCCGTGTGTGCGCTGTGCGAGGTGGCAGGTGGCAGGTGGCGCGATGCAAGCAACCTTGAAGCGATGGCTGTCGCTCACCCTTCCGATCTAGCGTGCCCGCTTGCTGCGCGCCGTCTGCGCTGCAGAAGGCGGCGCGGCGACCGCATCGGCCGCACCCTGTGCCAGGGTTTCCAGCAGGCGCCCACGCCGCCGTTCCAGATCGGCCAGCTGGCGCTCGATCTGCTGCAGACGCGCGCGATGCGCATGTGCGGTTTCCGGGCACATCTGCGCGCCTTCCACTAGGCGCATGCAATCGGGAAACCGGAGAATGTCGTCCAGGCTGAAGCCAGTGGCGATCAGCCGCTGGATCTGCCGCACCTGTGCAACGCAGGCAGCGGGAAACACCCGGTAGCCATTGGCGCTGCGCGCGGACGTCAGCAGGCCGCGCGCGTCGTAGTGACGGATCGAACGCACGCTGGCGCCGGTCTGCAGAGCCAGTGCGCCAATGCGCAGCGAGGGTTCGGGAGGCGTTGCCATGCGCCAAGCATACGTTGCAAGCACTGCTTGACCCTCACATTGGTGTCAGGCTGGAGGATGGACGCTCTCATTGCCTGGAGCTCACTCGATGCCTGTTCGCTTCTTCCCGGTCATCGGCATGCTGCCGCTGCGCTACGCGCTGGCTTGCCTGTTGCTGTTTTCTTCAACGCTGGCCGCGGCGGTCACCCCTGCTTCGCGCAGTTACGCCGTGACCGCGCCCGATGGCGTCACCCTGGCCGTGCAGGAGCACGGCGCCAGCGATGCTCCGGCGATCGTGTTCGTGCACGGCCTGCTCGGTAGCCGCATCAATTGGGACGCGCAGCTGGCCGATGCGCGCCTGCAAGGCTATCGATTGATCACCTACGATCTGCGTGGGCACGGCTTGTCCGGCAAGCCGACTGCAGCGTCGGCCTATCGGGACGGCATGCGCTGGGCCGACGATCTTGACGCCGTGCTGAAAGCGGCAAAGACGCCAGACGCGGTGCTGGTCGGTTGGTCGCTGGGCGCCGCCGTCGTCACGAACTACCTCGCACGTTACGGCGATGAAGGGCTTGGCGGGGTGGTGTATGTCGACGGCGTGATCGAATTCCGCGCGGAACAGCTGGGCTCGCATCCGGCGATCTATCGCGATCTGGTCTCCGACGACTTGCGCACGCATCTGCAGGCGGTGCACGACTTCCTGCGGCTGTGCTTCGCCACCCAACCGTCTGTGCCGGTCTTCGAGACATTGCTGGCCAACGCATCACTGGCCTCCTGGGACATGCAGCGTGCCGTGCAAGGCATGTCGATCGATGTCGCCGGCCTGCAGCGCACGCGCCTGCCGGTGTTGCTGGTGTATGGCGCGCGCGATGCGCTGGTGACTGCCGAGCCGACGCTGGCGCGTGCACGGCAATTGCAGCCGCGTGCGCAGACGCGTCTCTACCCGGATGCAGGCCACGCGCCATTCCTGGAGGACAGCGTGCGTTTCAATCGGGACCTGGTGCAGTTTGTCGATCAGGCACAGGTTGCACGCTGAGCGACAGTGACCGCGTCCCTGGCCTGCAGCAACAGGACGGCTGAACCAACTGCGTGGACGCGGCCCGATGCTGTATCGTCTTCACGGATGCATCCAGTCCGGCGCGTGGTGCGTACAACGGTTTGATCCGCACGCTGCGACCACCCTGCTCCATGCGACAGTTCGACGCACTTCGCGCAAGTCGCACGGTGACGGCCGTCGACGCCGCGCCGCAGCGGGCGAACCGCTTGCCGTTGGCGCAACGTGATCCCATCGCTTCCGGAATGGCCAGATGACCGCTGTCCCTACCCAAGACCACCGCGCGCTGCAGGACTTCATCGAGCGCCACCAGCGCCTGTTCGTGCTCTCCGGCGCCGGTTGCAGCACCGACTCGGGCATTCCCGATTACCGCGATCTGCAAGGCGGCTGGAAGCGTCCGCAACCGGTGACGTTCCAGGCGTTCATGGGCGAGCTGTCCACGCGCCAGCGCTATTGGGCGCGCAGCCTGGTCGGCTGGCCGCGTTTCGGGCTGGCGCAGCCCAATGCCACCCACCACGCACTGGCCGCGCTTGAAGCGCGCGGCCAGCTGGAACTGCTGCTGACCCAAAACGTCGATCGCCTGCATCAGGCGGCCGGCAGTCAGGCGGTGATCGACCTGCACGGCCGGCTCGATGTGGTGCGTTGCATGGGCTGCGAGCAGCGCATGCCGCGGACCGAGTTTCAGCTGCTGCTGGAGCGAGACAACCCCGGCTGGGTCGCGCTGGACGCGGCGCAGGCGCCCGACGGCGATGCGGATCTGGACGACGTCGCCTTCGAGACCTTCGTGGTGCCGCCGTGCCCGGCATGTGGCGGCGTGCTCAAGCCGGACGTGGTGTTCTTCGGCGAGAACGTGCCGCGCGAGCGTGTGGAGCGTGCCTTCGCGCACTTGCAGGCCGCCGATGCGGTGCTGGTGGTGGGTTCGTCGTTGATGGTGTATTCGGGCTTTCGCTTCGTGCAGACTGCCGCGCGCAACGGCCTGCCGATCGCCGCGCTCAATTTCGGGCGTACCCGCGCCGACGACTTGCTCAGCCTGAAGGTGGAGCAGTCGTGCGCGCAGGCGCTGGCCTTTCTGCGGCAGCCGCCTGACCCGCCGCAGAGTGTGCCGGCCAGGTACGACAGTGCGCGCTCTGCATGACGCAGTGATCCATCGCAGCGGTTGTGCGGCGGCGCGCGGCGCAGTGCAATGGGCACCCCCACCTCGCGCCTGGATGTTGCCTTGAGCCAGTTGTTCACCCCCATCGCCTTCGGCCCGCTCGCGCTCGCCAACCGCATCGTGATCGCGCCGATGTGTCAGTACTCCGCACAGGACGGCCGCGCCAGCGATTGGCATCGCATCCATCTGGGCACGCTGTCGCAATCGGGCGCGGGCCTGTTGATCCTGGAGGCCGCCGCGGTGCTGCCGGAAGGGCGCATCAGCTACGCCGATCTGGGCTTGTACGACGACGCCACCGAGCGGGCGCTGGATGAGGTGCTGCAGTCGGTGCGGCGCTGGTCGCCGATGCCGGTGGGCATCCAGCTCGCGCATGCCGGCCGCAAGGCGTCGACCGATGTGCCGTGGAAGGGCGGGCAGGCCATCGCCCCCGATCACGCGCATGGCTGGCAGACCGTGTCTGCCTCGGCGCAGCCGTTCCAGCCGGGCAAGCCCGTACCGCAGGCGCTGGATGAGGCCGGGATCGATACGGTGGTTGCCGCGTTCGTCACTGCGGCAACGCGCGCCGAACGTCTGGGTCTGGATCTGATCGAGCTGCATGCCGCACACGGGTATCTGATGCATCAGTTCCTGTCGCCGCTGAGCAATCAGCGCAACGATGCCTATGGCGGTTCGCTGGAAAACCGCATGCGCTTGACGTTGCGCATCTTCGATGAGGTGCGTGCGGCGGTGTCCGGGCGCATCGCGGTCGGCGTGCGCATCTCGGCCACCGACTGGGTGGAGGGCGGCTGGGATCTGGAGCAGAGCATCGCCTTGTCCAAGGCGCTGGATGCGCGCGGCGCGCATTACATCCATGTCTCCAGCGGCGGACTGGATCCGCGCCAGCAGATTCCGGTGCAGGCCGGCTATCAGATCCCGTTTGCGCAGGCGATTCGTGCGCAGGTCGCCACGCCGGTGATCGGCGTGGGCCTGATCACCGAGCCGGCGCAGGCCGAGGCGATCCTGCAGGACGGCCAGGTCGATGCAATCGCGCTGGCACGCGGCATCCTGTACGACCCGCGCTGGCCGTGGCATGCCGCCGCCGCGCTGGGTGCATCGGTCACGCCAGCCCCGCAGTATCTGCGTTGCGAGCCGCGCGATGCACGCGGCGTGTTCGCCAGCTGACGCACGCCACCGACGTCATACCGAAGAGGACGCACACGCATGCCGATAGGATTTCTGGGACTGGGCACGATGGGCCTGCCGATGGCGCACAACCTGCTGCGCGGCGGCTTCGAGATAAGTGTCTGGAACCGTTCGCCAGAACGCGCGCGCAGCCTGCGCGATGCCGGGGCGACGGTGGTGGATGCGCCGGTGGGGGCGGCGTGCGGCCCGCTGTTGTTCTCGATGCTGGCCGACGATGCCGCGGTCCGTCAGACCGTGCTGGACGGCGGCGTGCTGGACGCATTGCCGGCCGGCAGCGTGCACGTCAACATGGCCACCATCTCGGTGGCGCTGGCGCACGAGTTGACCGCACTGCATGCCGAGCGCGGCATCGCCTACGTCGCCGCGCCGGTGCTTGGCCGCGTCGACGTGGCCGAGGCCGGCAAGCTCAACATCCTGGCTGCCGGCGATGCTGCGGCGCTGGCGCGGGTGCAGCCGATGTTGGATGTGCTGGGGCAAAAGACCTGGCACATCGGCGATGCCCCGGAGCAGGCCAACGCGGTGAAACTGGCGGCCAATTTCTGCCTGGCCAGCGCCATCGGCGCCATGGCCGAGGCCAGCGCACTGGCGCGCGGGCATGGCGTGGACGCCACCCAGTTCCTGGGGATGCTCACCACCACCTTGTTCGCCGCACCTGCGTACCAGGGCTACGGCAAGCTCATCATGCAGCGCCAGTACACACCGGCCGGCTTCACCGCCACGCTGGGGCGCAAGGATGTGGACCTGGCCATCCAGGCCGGCGCCGACAAGCAGGTGCCGATGCCGTTGGGCGAACTGTTGCGCGCCAGCCTGGACCAGGCCATCGCGCACGGCGACGGCAACGCCGACTGGGCCGTGCTGGCAGAGGTGTCGGCGCGGCGGGCGGGACAGGCCTGATCGCGATGCAAGAGTGTCGCGCGCCTTACTCGAAAGCGACCTGCGATGCCTCTTGCTCACCCGAACATGCAGCGGACCTTCTAAAATGCCGGCTCGTTATAGCCGCCGCTCCAGGGAGGATGCGATGCGACACCTGCATATCACGCTCGGTTCGACCGAGCGCGCACCACGCGCACCGACCTGCGCCGGTGGCGCACGATGACCGCCGAACCGGTTGTCGACCAGGGCCCGGTGGGTCCGGACCATCCCGAGCATCCGGATCACTATCTGTTTGCGCAGATCCGCGAAGCGGTGGGCGTGCTCGACGCCGAGTTGGACAAGCCCACCGACGAGGCCAGCGTACGCATGGCCGCGCGCTTGCTGCCGCTGGCCAAGCAGCACGGCTTTGATCAGGTGGATTACGTGGTGCTCAGCCGCCACCTCGGCGAAGTAGGCGAGAACGTATTTCTGGTACGTGGCGAACTCTCCGACCCCGCACATCTGCGTGCGCACATCACCACCCAGGAAGCGATGGAGACCTCGGTGGAGACCTCAATGGCGCAACTGGACGAGATCAATCGCCGGCTGATGCTGCGCCTGCCGCCGCGTTGATCCTTATTGGCAGTGGCATGCGTATCGCCTTTGGCCACGCACGCCACCAGCGCAACGCCCGCCATGCGCTGATCGGCTGATCCGCAGCACGGCGGGTAACGTGCCGTCGCGCTTCTCTGCGGTGCGGCGGCCGTGTCAGTTGCGCGGCGTCGCAATGTAACGGTTACCGACGCAAGCACTGTGCCCGCGCTGCCATGCATTGGCTATCATTGCGCCGATGCGCTCCGACTACATTCTCACGCTGTCCTGCCCCGACCGCACCGGTATCGTGTACCGCGTCACCGGCCTGCTGTTCGATCTTGATTGCAACATCCTCGATGCCCAGCAATTCGGCGACGACGAAAGCGGCCGCTTCTTCCTGCGCGTGCATTTCGAAAAACCGCCGTCAACCGATATCGCCAGCCTGGAACAGCAGTTTTCGGTGTTGGCAGGCGCGTTCCGGATGGAATGGCAGTTGCACGACGCGCGTCGCCGCGCGCGGCTGCTGGTGCTGGTGAGCAAGCAGGGCCACTGTCTCAACGACCTGCTGTTTCGCACCCATAGCCGGCAACTGCCGGTGGATATCGTCGCAGTGGTCTCCAACCACGCCGATTTCGCACCGCTGGCCGCGTCCTATGGCATCGACTTCCATCATCTGCCGGTGAGCGCAGACACGCGCGCCGAACAGGAAGCGCAGCTGCTCGCCTTGGTCGAGGACCTGCACATCGATCTGGTGGTGCTGGCGCGCTATATGCAGATTCTCTCGCCGGGCCTGTGCCGCGCGCTGGCCGGGCGCGCGATCAATATCCATCACAGCTTCCTGCCCAGCTTCAAGGGTGCGCAGCCGTACCACCAGGCGCACGCGCGCGGCGTCAAGATCATCGGCGCCACCGCACATTACGTCACCGAAGACCTGGACGAAGGCCCGATCATCGAACAGGACGTCGCCCGCGTGGACCACGCCATGACCCCGCGCGATCTGGTGCGCCTGGGCAGCGACACCGAGTCGCTGGTGCTGGCGCGCGCGGTACGCCGCCATGTCGAACATCGCATCGTGCTCAACGGCCATCGTACGGTGGTGTTTCGCTGAACCGGACTACGAACAAGATGCACGTAGAAAGCGACCTGGGGCGAAGACCGGCGCACGCATCCAACCCTTGATCGATGCATCACGCCCAGCGCCGTTGCATCACGCCTGCGCCTCGCCCTTGCTTGAGACATCCAAGACTATTTGGAAACTTTCATGGGCACGTTTCCTACCAAGGTCGTTGGCGTCTCGGTCTCCAATGCAAATGGAGTATCCCGACAAGCCTCTATCGAGAAGTTTTGTCGGATTGGTATGCCTGTCGTGCTTCGGCGCGAGCCTGCAAACCCTTACGGCGCGAACGCCGTCGCTGTCTTCATTACTGCACGGGTGCTGATTTTCTTTTCCGCATCCGTACAGATCGGCTATCCCCCCGCAGACCTTGCAGCTGAAATGGCAAGACACCTGGATCACGGCGGGGAAGTGACGGCCGTGGTTTCTAAAATCACTGGCGGATCTGAAAGCGAGCGGTCACTAGGCGTCAATCTTAGGATCACCAAGGCTTGAAGACCGCAGGTGGCCGGTGCTTACGCGCCGGCCACCGAGTGCGCTGACGTCTTTTTGAGCATCACCGCGCCGCGTTGGCGTTCATCACCGCGTTGCGGTTTGCGTCCAGGTACTGCGCCGGGTCGCGCATGCCGGTGGTGTGGCATTGGCCGGTGGTGTGGCCGCGATTCACGCCGCCCGGCAGCTGCGCATTGACCTGCTCCACGGTGCCGTCTTCCGGGTCGTTCAAGACCAGGTCCGAGGCCGCGTTGCAATAGTCGTTGGTGTACCAGTTGGTCTTGGCGAACGAGGTGGTGTAGTAGTTGACCTTGGCGCGTGCGTCGGCGGGAATGCCGGCCAGCCAGGCCTTGGCGCCGTCGTAGGTGAGGTCGGTGTTGGTGCCGCAGCCCACCCCGAACCACGAGCCCACCGCAGCAAGCACGCCCGACAGATTGGTGCCCTGGTACGGCGTACCCACCGATTGCATCACGCGCCCGCCGCTGGCGTTATCCAGGCCGCTCCAGTAGTACGCATACAGATGCAGTGCGGCCATGCCGCCCTGGCTGTGCGCCACCGTGGAGAACGACGACCACTGGCTGGCGAACTGTGCGATGCGTTGCGCAAACTGATCGTTGCTGCGGTTTTGCTTGGCATCCAGGAATGTCGAGGCATTGGTGAACTGCGCCTGCGGCCATACGCCGTTGGAGCAATAGCCGTGCACCAGCACCAGTTGCGAGCCCGTTGCCTGCGGCTGTGCCATCGCGGTGGCCAGCGTCGACGGGCGCGGCCCCATGCGCATGCTTTCATCGATCGCCGCGCTGGACCGCGCAATGCTGGCACGTCGCAACGTGGGCACCTGCAGTGGCAGCGTGCCGGCCTGCACCAGTGGAATATAGTGATCCGGATCTTCAATACGCAGTCCGCGCAGCGTGAACGGCGCACGCGCACCGGCACGCGCGATCCAGCGTTCGTCCAGGCTCAGCGGCAACTGCCCCTGCTGCGGCGTCAGCATGCCGCCGATCCACGCCACCGGCACGTCCTTGCCCTTGGCATCGGTACCCCACACCTGCCCGAACACCCGATAGTGCGACGGTGCATTGCCGCGCGCGGCCACCGGCAGTGCCACCGTCAGCCGCGTAGCCTCGCCAGCACGTGCGTTGAGCGCGTTGCCGAGCAATCGCAGCGAGGTATCCAGCACCGGCAACACGTGTTCGCTGGTGCGGACAAATGCCTGCCCGGCCTGGTCGTGGCCGCGCACGATCACCTGCGCGATCCAGGTCCCCTCGCGCGTTGGCTGGAAATTGCCCCCATACACGCCGTCGCCGGCGGCGCCATCGTTATGCGCACCATCGTCGGCCATCGGTAGAACGCGCACGCCGCCTTGCGGATCGATCACGCGCAGGCTGGCTTCATCGATCTGGCCGGCCTGGCCCGCAAGCAAGGTGGCTCCATGCGCGTCGTTGCCGCTGAGCATGGCGTTGAGCGTGAGCGACTTGCCCACCAACTGCTGGCGATCGCGCGGGTATGAGGCCAGCTGCGTGCGCGCATCGCCTTCCATCAGCACATAGCCACGCTGCGCCACTGGTGATGCCGAGTGCAGCGTCAGCGACCAATTGCCGTTCTGGGCGGTGTCCACGGCATAGCGCATGCCGCTGGCGCCGCTCTCGGCCGTGCCTAGCAGTGTGCGCTGTGCCTGCAGTTGCGGTGCAACGGCAGCGGCGCGCGCGCCGGCAACGCGTGGCGCGCTGATCGCCGCATCCCACGCCTGTTCGCCCGCCAGCACCATGAAGCGCAGGTGGCCGTTCTCCACCGGCAGCGTGCCTTGCCACCGCGCTGCAGTCCCTGCGGGCGTCAGTTCCACCGGCAGCAACGCACTCTTGGACAGGATCGCCGACTCGGCCGGATCGGGCGCGCGCATCTGCGCGAACTCCTCCGGTGGGCCAGCCAGTTGTTTGGGCTGCAGCTCGGCTGCTGCGAGCGGCGTGGTCACGATCGACAGGGTGCACAGCAATGACAACAGCGACGGCTTCGGCATGGCGACATCTCTCCTTGAGCGTTGCAGAAGCGATGCCGCTGCGCAGTGCAGCGACACCGGATGCAGCGCCCCCTCGCCGCGATTCGCCGATGGTTATACCTCGCGCTTGTGACAGGTCTGCTGTGCGCTGCAGCACCTCACGCGCAGCAAACAAAAACGCCAGAAGTAAATACTACGGACTGTGATCCAGGTCGTGCACATGGCGAGGCACTCGACGCATCGCTTGATAAAGCCTGAGGGTTGCGATCGATGTGCAGCGCTCAATTCGGCGCGGTGTCAGCCCGCGCTGACCCGCGCGGTGCTGGAGCGGTAGTGCTCCACCCAAGCGATAGTCTGCGCGATGCCGCCGAAGGGATAGAAGTGCAGGCTGACGTCTCCATGCGCTTCAGTCAGGCCTGTGGCCAGGCGATCCACAAAGCGATCCGGCCCGGCGGTCCCCAGCAACTTGCCGAGCGAGATGCCGTACTTGGACAGCATCGATGCACAGGCGCCGACACCGCAGCGTGCGGCATAGCGTGCGAGCACCGCCACGCCCGCGGGACCGGGAACGCCCACACGCACGCGATGTTCGATGCCACGCGCGCGCAGCGCCTGCAACCACGCCAGCACCAGGTCGGCGTCGAAGGCGAACTGGGTGACGATCAGCGGCGTCATGCCGCGCTCGGCGATGCTGCGACACTTGCGTTCCAGCACATCCCATTGGTCGGCCGCAGGCATGTCCGGATGTCCGTCCGGATGCCCCGCCACGGCGATGGTCCGGATGCCGCAGCGCTTGAAGATCCCGGTAGCGATCAGCGACAAGCTGTCCGCAAACGGCCCTCTCGGAGCGGGTGGATCGCCCGCAATCACCAGGCAACGCTCGACGCCGGCCTCATCGACGGCGCGCCTGACGAAGGTGTGGAGCTCCTCGCGCGAGGCGATGCGGCGCGCGGACAGGTGCGGCATCGGCTGAAAGCCGAGTGTGTGCACCCTCCGTGCAGCGGCCAGTCGCGCGTCGTCGTCCTGGTTGGGCAGGTAGGGGATGGCAATGGTCGAGCCGCGCATGATCCGAGGCGCCGCCGCGGTCAGCCCGGCAATGTCGGTTGCGCCGATCTCCAGGGAATAGGCGTCGGTGATGGTGCTGGCCAGGCGGGGCGTATCCGGAGACATCAAAGGCTCTTGCCGTTCTGAGGTGATGATTGGGTGGCTGAGGTGTGTCCACTCCGATCGAGCTGGAAAAGCGCCAGCGCGCGCGCGCGTTGTGGTGATGTCCGTCAGTGGGCTTCGGGTGTCATGGCGGTGCCATTGGCAGGCTGGCGCGCCAGTTCGATGAAGGCACGCAGGTAGTCGACGGCGATATCCGCTTCGCGTGCGCCCAGGAAGATCTGCTTGGGGATGCCGCGCGCGCCCAGCCGCACCGGCACCACCTCCATCCTGGAGGCGTATTCCTCCACCAGCCAGCGCGGCATGGCGGCCACGCCGCGGCCGCTGGCCACCATCTGCATCATGATGTCGGTGGTTTCGATGGCCTTGTGGCGCCTGGGCGTGACACCGGCCGGCAACAGGAACTGGCTGTAGATGTCCAGGCGCTCAAGGTCCACCGGATAGCTGATGAGCACTTCGCGCGTCAGCTGCTGGGGCCTGACGTAGGCAGCCGACGCCAGCGCATGGCTCTTGGCCACCACCAGCACCTGCTCGTAGTCGAACACCGGTTCGAACCGCAGCCCTGGCTTGTACAGCGGGTCGGGCGTGACCAGCAGATCGATCTCGTAACCGAATAGCGCGCCGATGCCGCCGAACTGGAACTTCTGCTTCACGTCCACATCCACGTCCGGCCAGGTGGCCAGATAGGGCGCCACCAGCTTGAGCAGCCACTGGTAGCAGGGGTGGCACTCCATGCCGATACGCAGCGCGCCGCGTTCGCCCTGTGCGAACTGCCCCAGGCGCTCTTCGGCCAGGTCCAGTTGCGGCAGCACCCGGTTGGCCACCGCCAGCAGGTACTGGCCGGCCTGGGTCAGGCGCAGGCTGCGCCCCTCGCGCAGCCAGACGTCGGTGCCCAGCTGCTGCTCCAGCTTCTTCATGCTGTGGCTCAGCGCCGACTGGGTCAGGTTCAGTACGCCGGCGGCGGCGGTCAGCGAGCCTTGCTGTTCGACCTGCTGGACGATGGTGAGATGGATGCGCTCAAGCATTCAGATGATCCGAATTCATGGATTGTTGAAATAACACCATTTTACTTCATCGAATGCGAGCCCTAGCATCAGGACTCGTCGTTCTAGGCCGCCCCGCATGACTGTCAACGTGCCACACCCGCTCCGCGTCGTCGCCGTCTCCGGCGGGCTGCAACGTCCCTCCAAGGCCGTCGCCCTGGCCGAGCACCTGCTGGCCTTGATCGCCGATGCGGTGCCGTGCGAGCAACAGCTGGTCGAACTCGGAGCGTTGGCACCGCAGTTTGCTGGTGCGATGTGGCGCTCGCAGCTGCCGGCAACGGTGGAGCAGGCACTGTCGGCGGTGGAGCAGGCCGACGTTGTGGTGGTGACCACGCCGGTCTATCGCGGTTCCTTCACCGGGTTGTTCAAGCATTTCTTCGACTTCATCCATCAGGATGCCTTGATCGACACGCCCATCCTGTTGGCGGCAACCGGCGGCAGCGAGCGTCATGCGCTGGTGATCGATCACCAGCTGCGGCCACTTTTCAGTTTCTTCCAGGCGCGCACGTTGCCGCTGGGCGTCTACGCCACCGACCGCGACTTCCTGGACTACCGCGTGCACAACGAGGCCCTGGCCGAGCGCGCCAGGCTGGCAGTGCAGCGCGCACTGCCGCTGATCGCATTGACGCGGCCGGCAGGCACCATCGACGCAGCACAAAACGTGGCCGCAGCCTGAGGGCCAGTCGGCCAAGGCCGGCGGGCCGCAACGCCCTTTGCCGGCCACCGGATCAGCGGGCGATCGCCTGCCGATCCGGATTTCCGGGCTCCCTCCAGCAGGCATCGCCGCCTGTGCAGGCAAGCCCGCCCGTCTCATCTCGGAAACAAGGCGTCAGCTCGCAATGACTCAAGAATTCACCTTCGGCATCAAGAGCCTCCGCTTCGACGAGGACTATCGTCCCGCGGGCAATACGCGCAACACCACGAACTTCGCCAACCTCGCCAGGGGTGAGCGTCGCCAGGAAAACTTGCGCAACACGCTTGCGATGATCAACAACCGCTTCAACGACCTTGCGCATTGGGATAACCCCAGGCGCGACCGCTACGCTGTGGAACTGGACATCATCTCGGTGCAGATGACGGTTGCCGGGAGCGAACGGGGCGATGAGTTTCCGTTGATCGAGATCCTCAAGACCAACATCCTCGACAGAACGACCGGCGCGCGCATCGATGGCATCGCAGGAAACAACTTTTCCTCCTACGTCCGCGACTACGATTTCAGCGTGCTGCTGCCCGCCCACAACCAGGACAGGTCCGCATTCGGCATCCCGGACGATTTCGGCAGCCTGCATGGACAGTTGTTCAAGCATTTCGTGAACTCGGACGCCTATAGCGCGCGTTTCGCCAAACCGCCTGTCATCTGCATCAGCGTCTCCAGCAGCAGGGTCTATCACCGAACGGGAAACCGGCACCCCGTGCTCGGCATCGAGTACCGGCAGGACGAATTTTCCCTGACCGATCGCTACTTCGAGAAGATGGGCCTGCGGGTGCGCTACTTCATGCCTCCCAACAGCGTCGCCCCGTTGGCTTTTTACTTCTTCGGCGACCTGCTCAACGACTACACCAATCTGGAGCTGATCGGCACCATCAGCACCATGGAGACGTTCCAGAAGATTTACCGCCCGGAGATCTACAACGCCAATTCCGCGGCGGGGGCTATCTACCAGCCGAGCCTGAAGCATCAGGATTATTCCTCTACCCAGATCGTCTACGACCGGGAAGAGCGCAGCCAGCTCGCGGTGACGCAGGGCAAATTCACCGAGGAGCACTTCATCAGGCCCTACGGCAAGATTCTCGCGCAGTGGGTTTCCCACCACGCTGTCTAATCAACAAGAACGCAAGACATCACTCATCATGAAAAAGCTGCTCCCCACCTCCACCGCCGGCAGCCTGCCCAAGCCGTCCTGGCTCGCGCAGCCGGAAAAACTCTGGTCGCCCTGGAAGCTGCAGGACGAGGAACTGAGCGAAGGCAAGCAGGACGCATTGCGCCTGTCGCTGCAGGAACAGCAGCACGCCGGCATCGATATCGTCAGCGACGGCGAGCAGACCCGCCAGCATTTCGTCACCACCTTCATCGAGCACCTCAGCGGCGTCGATTTCGAAAAGCGCGAGACCGTCAGGATCCGCAACCGCTACGACGCCAGCGTCCCCACCGTCGTTGGTGCGGTGAGCCGCCCCAGGCCTGTCTTCGTGGACGATGCCAGGTTCCTGCGCCAGCAGACCGCGCAGCCGATCAAATGGGCGCTGCCTGGCCCCATGACGATGATCGATACCCTGTTCGACGCGCACTACAAAAGCCGCGAAAAGCTGGCATGGGAATTTGCGAAGATCCTCAATGAGGAAGCGAAGGAGCTGGAAGCGGCCGGCGTGGATATCATCCAGTTCGACGAGCCGGCCTTCAACGTCTTCTTCGACGAGGTCAACGACTGGGGGGTTGCCACCCTCGAACGCGCGGTGGAAGGGCTCAAGTGCGAGACTGCCGTCCATATCTGCTATGGCTACGGCATCAAGGCCAATACCGACTGGAAGCAGACCCTGGGCTCGGAATGGCGTCAGTACGAAGAGTCGTTCCCCAAGCTGCAGGCGTCCAGCATCGACATCGTCTCGCTGGAGTGCCACAACTCGCACGTGCCGATCGATCTGATCGAACTGGTGCGCGGCAAGAAGGTAATGGTCGGGGCCATCGACGTGGCAAGCACCACGATCGAAACAGCGGAGGAAGTAGCCGATACGCTGCGCAAGGCGCTTCGCTTTGTCGATGCCGACAAGCTCTACCCGTCCACCAACTGCGGGATGGCGCCGCTTGCCCGGGACGTCGCAAGGGGCAAGCTCAAGGCCCTCAGTGCGGGCGCGGACATCATCCGGGCAGAACTGTCGGCGCGTTAACGCGCCGTTGCTGGCGTCGATCGGCGGCCGAAGGAGTGGGGCGACGCGCTCCCTCCTGCCGCAGCAATCGGTGACCGACACCGGTGCTGCAACAACATCGAGCCCCCGCAGGCGGAGACTCGATGTCTTCCAGCGGGTTGCAGGACTCGGTGAGTGATCTGCAACAGCAACCGCAGCAGGTCGCCGTAGACCACCGAAGACGGCGCTGCCGAGACGTCGCTAAGCGTCGTCTACGAATACGCGACTCCGGCTTTCTCAGCCGTCCATCGGTGCCCTGGGACAGCGGTTTCCACTGCATCCAGGCACAGACGCGGGGCATCGGTGGCGAACCACCTGGTCATCTCCTGCGCGTGCACGCCGCTGCCGTCGGCCTGATGGCCGCGTGCCGTGGCGCCATCGCGGCCAGCGGATCGCGCTCGGTGAGTGCAGCCGACACAGTGACGATGCTGAACCCCCGTTCGTCACTGCGCCATGCCCGATTGCCCGCGTTGCATGGCTTGGCTACAGTTGCGCGGTCGAAAGAGTGCAGGCCGGATGGTAGCCCGGTCATCCATCCGATCAGGGTGGCCAGCTCTCCCGCGAGGGTATCCGCGACACCGAGACCGGCCTTGCCGGAACGAGGTGTGCCCGCTGATCTCTCACGACCCATCATCGGCGCGCCTCCACTGACCCTGGAAGGATATTGCGCATGAATTTCACCTCCAACACCCTCTTGATCACCGGCGGTGCCACCGGCATCGGCTTTGCGCTCGCACGCGCGCTGGTGGAGCAGGGCAACACCGTCATCATCTGTGGGCGTAGTGCCGCTGCGTTACGCCAGGCCAAGGACACGCTGCCAGCGCTGATCACCCAGGTCTGCGATATCGCCGACACGGCAAGTCGTCGGGCACTGGTGGACTGGTTGCGGGCACACCATCCGCATTGCAACATGCTGATCAACAATGCCGGCGTGCAGCGGCATCGCGATTTCACCGGCACCGATGCTGTGGCCGATCTCGACCAGGAAATCGCCATCAACCTGACCGCGCCGATCCATCTGATTGCCGAGCTGCTGCCGTTGCTGCGGCAGCAACAGCACGCGGCCATCATCAACATCACCTCTGGGCTGGCGTTCTCGCCGATGGCCGATGTGCCGGTCTACTGTGCCAGCAAGGCGGCGCTGCACTCCTTCACCCTGAGTCTGCGTCACCAGCTGAAGGACAGCACCGTCCGCGTGATCGAGATCGCGCCGCCCATCGTCGATACCGGTCTGGGTGGCGGTATGCGCAGTGCGGGCACCGCCACGCGCAACATGATGCCCGCCGAGCAGTTCGCCCAGGAGGCGATCGCCCAGCTTGAAGCCGGTCAGGACGAGGTGCTGATCGGGATCTCGGCCGACACCCGTCGCTTGGGTGAAGCCTTGTTCGAGCGGATGAATCACCGCTAGTTTGTTGGGCAACGTCGCTGGTGGTGGTTGCGTCGTGCAGAACGCCATCAGCGACGTCTTGGCTGCGATAGCGGTCGGCGGGAGGGGCGCTGACGTTCGAGCGCTCAGCAATCGCCCTGCTTGCAGGGATGGCTTTCGCTGGCCCGCCATCGTTTCACCAACTGGCGGCGATTGTGCTGATACTGCTCCTGCAGATACTCGATCCTGTCGATGGCCTCGGTGCGGAAGATGCGGAAATCGCCGCATGCTTCGCACCATGCGGCGATCTTCCACCGTGCGTCGACCAGGCCCAGCATGATCGGCCAAACCGTGCGCTCCGACACCACACCGGTCTTGCTCGTATAGCCGATGCGCAGTTTGCGTTGTGCATGCAGCGCCTTGCGGATCTTGCCAAGGTCGACGATGGATTCTGGCCGGGGTGCCCGGCTGATATACAGCGCACTGTCGTCCAGCGCCAGGCGCATCTCCTGCGAGATCACTCCGTCGAGTTTTGCCAGCGCATTGTGCACCGCGTCGCTCATCGCCGCGTCGCTCTGGCGGCTGACCCACTGCGCGCCGGTGACCAGCGCGCGGAGTTCTTCCTCGGTAAAGGCGAGGGGTGGGAGCACAAAGCCCGGTCGCAGGATGTATCCCACGCCTGCCTCTCCCTCGACATCGGCACCCATTGCCTGCAAGGTCGCGATATCGCGCCGGATCGTGCGCAGCGACACGCCAAGCTCTTGCGCAAGCGTGCTTCCGGACACGGTTCCCCGATGTCGCCGCAAGACTTGCAATAGATCCAACAGGCGTTGGCTACGCGACATGTCAGTCCATTCTGACCAGGCCCTTGCCCGGGCGCTTCTGGCCGGATTCAAGCGCGTTCATCAAGTCGATGGCCCCTTCCAGCGGAACGATCTCCCCGATCGGCAAACCGAAGGTTCCGGCATTCGCCGCGTTGGCGAGGTGGGCCAGGATGGCGGCGGAGGGCTTGCAGAACACCAGTTTGAAACGGCGGTCCACTACCGCGCGGACGAACTTTCCCAGGTCCGGTTCCAGATCCAGCAAGCTGCCGCGCTTGTCGCGCAGCAGCGCCAATCCCGTGGCTGCCTTCATGACGGCGGAAGTGTCGAAGATGACGTCGAAGCGCTCACGGATGTCCTCCGGTCGGGTCACCCTGTAATCGTAGACCTGTTTCAGGCCCAGCGATCCGGCCCGCTCCATCGATCCGGCGCTACAACTCCCGGATACCGTCGCTCCCAGCAGCTGCGCCAACTGCACAGCCGCTTCGCCCACTGCGCCGGCACAGCCGTTGACGAACACATGCTGGCCTTTCTTCAGCGCAGCCTTGTCGACCAGACCATTCCACGCGGTGACCCCGGGCGTGCCCAGGCACGCGGCGCTTTCGTAGGAGACGCTGTCGGGTTTGCTGACCAGATTCTCTTCGGTGGTGATCACCGCCTCGGCCAGTGCACCGCACTCCTTGAAACGCGCCAGGCCGAACACCGCATCGCCTGGCTTGAAGCGGGCGACGCCTTCGCCCACTGCGAGCACCACGCCAGAGAAATCCATGCCCATCGCACGCGGAAACTGCCGCCCGGTCACGATCTTCATGACGCCGTTGCGCATCTTCCAGTCGACCGGATTGATCGCGGCGTACTTCACCTTCACCGCGACCTGGCCCTTTGCAGGCGCAGCAAGCGCGACGTCGGCCAGCTGCATGACGTCCTGGCCGCCATATCGGTTGTATTGAAGACGCTTCATCGGCGCGGTGCTCCGATGGCAGAGGTGCGTGCGGATGTGACCTGGCAGGCGGGATCCACGCCTGGTCGGCCGACCGGGTTGCCGGAATGGGCGGCAGGCCCGGTGCGGCGACCAACGCCAGGCCAGCCAGCGCTGCAGGCCGCAGACGTGGCCGCATGCGATGGCACCAGGGTCGGCGCATGCGCATCGGGCGCTGGCGTGATCGCAGTGGCGTTGCTGCGGAAGCGAGTGATGATGGTCACCAGGACATTCCTCGGGTTGGGCGCCCAGTGTAGGAATCGGTGGTGACAGATTCTGGCACCATGCTTTCCTGCAGCGGCGATGCGCAACTGCGACAGCAGGCGGCGGCACCATGGGACCAACTGCATGTCCCGGCGGCCGCCATGCGCAAGCCCGGCCTCGCCATGCGGTTGGCCGGCAAACCCGCGCCCGGCCAGACCATCGTTTCAGGGAAGCGTACGACTGCCAGTGCCTTGTGTGTGCCGCCCCGGCGCCGCTGGCTCCTGAAAGCCGGCGATGGCCTGAGCCCGCCTCCTACCGCTCGTCGGACAGCAGCTGGCGCAGCGTCCATCGCGGCCGATCTTATGTATGATGACCATCATGAAAAAGACCTCGCCACGTTCCCGGGCAGCGTCAGGCCGCAAGGCCGACAGCCATGCACGCATCGTCGAAGTCGCTGCGCGCGCGATCCGGCGCACCGGCTACGACGGCACCGGCGTGGCCGACATCATGAAAGAGGCCGGGCTGACCCACGGTGGCTTCTATGCGCACTTTGCATCGCGCGAGGCGCTGCTGGCCGAGGCTGCCGACCATGCCGGGGCGCAGACGGTGGCCACCTCCGCGCAGATCGCTGCCGCCGCGCCGCCGGAGCAGGCGGCGCAGGCGCTGATGCGGGCGTATCTCTCCGATGGGCACGTCGGCAACGTCGAATCCGGCTGTCCGATCGCCGCGCTGGGGTCGGAAATGCACCGGCAGGCACCGGCAGTGCGCCAGGCGGCAACCCGCCGCATCAAGGAGATGATCGATCTGGCCGCCCGCCAGTCGCCGGACTGGGGAACGCCGCAGGCGCATGCGCGGGCACTGGTGACGGTTTGCGCCATGGCCGGCACCTTGATGCTGGCGCGTGCCGTCGACGACCCCGCTTTGTCGGCCGCGATGCGCAAGGCGGCACTCGAACACTTCGACGCAGCCTGAGCAGCGCGCCCGGGTTTGTCGTTGGTCAAAAAATATGATGTTCATAATATTTTAGACGTGCAGACAGCAGTCCGCCGCAGCCGCGGCTTCCACCTCCACCCGTGCGACGGCAGCGCCTCAATGGCTTGCTTCTGCACATCACCTGAGACCAGCCACCTATGAACCGCAAGATCGCGCTCGTGACCGGAGCCTCCTCCGGCATCGGAGAAGCCACCGCCGCCCACCTGGCCCAGGCCGGCTATACCGTCTATGGCACCAGCCGCCGCGGCGGCCCCTCCACGACGCCCGGGGTGCAGATGCTGGAGCTGGATGTCACCAGCGACGCGTCGGTGGCCGCCGCCATCGACATCCTGCTGCGCAAAGAAGGCCGCCTGGACCTGTTGGTCAACAATGCCGGCTTCAGCGTCGCGCCCGCCGCCGCGGAAGAAAGCTCCATCGCGCAGGCGCAGTCGGTGTTCGACACCAATTTCTTCGGCACCGTGCGCATGACCAATGCGGTGATCGGCCAGATGCGCAAGCAGGGCGGTGGACGCATCCTCAACATCGGGTCGGTGCTGGGGCTGGTGCCGATTCCGTACACGGCGCTGTATGTCGCCAGCAAGCATGCGATCGAGGGCTACAGCGAATCGCTCGATCACGAACTGCGCGATTGGGGTATCCGGGTCTCGGTGATCGAGCCTGCGTATACCAGGACGCCGTTCGATGCCAATTCGCTGCAGCCGGATGCGCCGCTGGAGATCTACCGTGCCATGCGTACGCATCTGGCCGCGCACGTCGCTGAGGTGATGCGCAAGGCCGATGCGCCGAGCGTGGTGGCCGAGGTTGTGGTGAAGGCAGCACAGGATCCGCAACCGAAGGCGCGCTACACCGCCGGCAAGGTGGCCAGGCAGCTGAGCCTGCTACGTCGCCTGTTGCCCAACCGCATGCTCGGCAAGGCGCTGCGCAAGGAACTCAAGCTGGATCAGGTCGCATCGCCGGCCCGCGCCAGTGGCCCGTCCGCTGCGGGAGCGCGCGCATGATGCGCAGGATCGATCGCACCGATGCCAAGATGGGCGCACGCGCCTGTGGGGGACATGCATGAAAGCCGTCATCGTCGATCAATACAAAAAACATGGCCCGGTGCGGATCGGCGACATGCCGATGCCGCAGCTGCGGCCCAACGAGGTGTTGATCAAGGTCAGCGCAGCAAGCCTCAACCCGCTGGACGCCAAGGTGCGCGACGGCGAATTCAAGATGCTGCTGCCATTCAAGACGCCGTTCGTGCTGGGTAACGATGTGGCCGGCGTGGTGACGCAGGTCGGCACCGCGGTGCGCGACATCGCGGTCGGCGATGCGGTGTTCGCCAAGATCGAACCCGGCCGCATCGGTACCCTGGCCGAGTACGTGGCGATCGATGCGGCAGTGGTGGCACCCAAGCCGGCCAGCCTGAGCATGGAGCAGGCCGCATCGTTTCCGCTGGTCGGCCTGACCGCCTGGCAGGCACTGGTGGAAACCGCTGCGCTCAAGCCAGGGCAGAAGGTGCTGATCCATGCCGGCTCCGGCGGCGTGGGCACCATCGCGATCCAGCTTGCCAAGCATCTGGGAGCGTACGTGGCCGCCACTACCAGCACTGCCAATGTGGAGTTGGTCAAGTCGTTGGGTGCCGATCTGGTGATCGACTACACGCAGCAGGATTTCCAGGCGCTGGTGCGCGATTACGATGTGGTGCTGCATAGCCTGGATACGCCGACGCTGCTCAAGTCACTGCAGCTGCTCAAGCCCGGCGGCAGCCTGATTTCGCTGTCCGGTCCGCCGACCCCCGCATTCGCGCAGCAGCTCGGCCTGGCGTTTCCGCTCCGGCTGGTGATGCGCCTGCTCAGCCGCAAGGTGCGTGCGCAGGCCAGACAGCGCCGGGTGTCCTACACGTTCCTGTTCATGCGCGGCGATGGTCCGCAGCTGCGGACGTTGGCAGCGTTGCTCGACAGCGGTGCATTGCGCCCGGTGATCGACACGGTGTATCCGTTCGCGCGCGCGCAAGAAGCGCTGGCGCATGTAGACACCGGCCGCGTCAAAGGCAAGGTCGTGGTGACGTTGTAGCAGCAGCGATTACCCACTGCTGCAGCATCGGTGATAGCGATGCTGCCGTGGGTTGAAGCGACAACGGGGAGGGCAGGGTGCCCACCCCGTTTGTGTCTGTGCCATCTACGGGGCTGGCTACCCAGATCTGTATCGATCCCACAACGGGACGCAACCCGGCAGGGCGAAGGTAGTGCGGATGCATGGGGCTGCGTCCAAGCAATTGCTCGACCGACTTGCCGCGACGAAATCTCGCTGGAATATCACGCACGGGAAGATGTCGCATGGCGGCTTCGCAGATCAATGAAGGCGCGCTGCTAGGCGGCCTCGGATCGCATGAATCGTCAGGCCTGCAGCCGGGATCGCAAACCACGCACGTCCGCTTGCCAGTCGTCGAAGTCATCGGTGTCCTCCCACAGCTCGCGCAACTCCGAGGTTGGACCAAGAATGCGATCAATCGCCTGCGCAGCGTCGCTGGCCAACCGGGCGTCAGCGAGCGGCTTCACTCTGTCGATCCATTCCACGACATCCGGCTCATCCAGCGCCTCGGCGGTAGGACGTCCCAAGGCTGCAGCGATCACCTCGATGGCCGCCAACGCAGTGGTTGCATCCGTTGCATCCACATCGCCGTCGGTTGCAAGGACTGCTGCAACTGCCTCGCGAACGAGCGACAAGTCGCCAGCCTCGGTGAGGTCGCAGACCCAATCTGCAGCAGTGTCGTTGTCAAAAGAACCGATGCCCCAGCACCCCATGAACGTTCTCCGGATCGAATTGGTGGCAACAGACGCGTGTTGGCGTCCCGCCTGATGGATGAGAATGCCTCAGCTCACTGCCGCACATAGCGTAGGTGTGTAGCCGCAGGCCCGTCAAAGACCTTGTCGATACGAAATTGTGTCCCGGGCTCGCCAAGGTTTTCGAACAGGCGTCGTCCGCTGCCGAACAGGACCGGTGCCAACGCAATCTCCAGCTCGTCGACAACGCCCAGGGCCAGATACTGCTGGATCACAGCCGCGCCACCGGCAATCCGAACATCACGGCTGCCTGCCGATTCGCGAGCCAGTTCCAGCGCACGTTCCGGCCCGTCGTTGATGAAGTGGAAGATCGTTCCGCCGGGGCGCACCCAAGGCGCGCGCTTCTCGTGGGTCAGTACGTAGACCGGTGTGTGAAACGGGGCCTCCTCTGGCCAGGCAACCTCGCCCTGGTCGAACATTCGCTTGCCCATGATGTTGGCGCCGATGCGTGCGAAGGTGCTGCGGACCATGTCATTGACCGGGCCGGTCGTACCGCCCGATGCAAGCTTGAGGACGTTCTCGCGAAAGTACTGCGATGTGATCAGCCAACCCATCATCGCGCCCCATTTGGCTCCCCAGTTCTTGTGCTGGGGGTCGTCCATGGTCATTCCCTCCGGCGCCATGTAGCCATCAAGGCTAAGGCCGATACTGACGAATACCTTGCTCATGATTTCACCTCTCATATGCCTGTGTAGTGCCGACCGTGGGACGTCAGCCTGCGCGCGAGGCGACGCCGGCTTGAATGCGTGCTCAGCCCCGCGGTTGGCCGGGATGAACTGCGAACCTCACACCCTGGCCAGGCGATCGTTGGCGCGTGTTGGCGCGCGGCCGTGCCGCACCGATTCGCACGCGTCCGCCCATGCGGCTGGTCAGGCGCGATTTGCATGCCACTTGCGATCGGCGATCGCCAACTGCAGCAGCTCGATGACGGGCGCACTGTTGATCGTCGAGACATCTCGAACCTTGACATGGCGTAGTGTCTTGCCGGTCCCTTGCATGATGCCGTGCGGATCCGCAAGCGAGGTGCCATGGTAAAAACCCAGGTTGACATGGGCGTCGTGGACCGAGATGTAGACGTAGTGCTCGGTCATCTTCCTGGGGCCAATGCCGAAGCTGATGATTTTGAGTTTTGGCCATGCAAGCTCGACAACGTCGCTGTGCAGCGAAACGATCTTGCTGCGCAATACCGCGCAAACCAGGCGCGGCTGCGGTTTTGCAATGGACAAGATGTCGTCGAGCGTTGCGAGTGTCGTGTTGGTCGCCATGATGCTGCCGTGGAGTCCGAGACCCGAGCAAGGCCGCACCGCCAAGCGTATCGGCCTGACTGAAGAATCAAATGGCTGTGCGATAGACCGTTGGCACAGATCGTTGCCGACCGCCACGAGCAGCGATGCATGCGAGCATGCCACACGCACCGGTGACGCGGTTCTGACCAGGGATCGCGGACGCGCGGCGGCGGCCAAGGCACTGGACACAGAAGCGCAGGGCGAGGGCGAGGCGGGAACGTCGTGAGGGATGAGAGACGGTCGCGGTTGCTTTGACGAGAGGTGCGGCAGAGCCGGGTGCGAAAGCGCCGGAGTGGTGCCGAGGCGGCACGCCGACACACGCTGCCAGGCATCGCCGGCTGCGGCCCCGGGGCAGACGCCGGTCACCGTGTGCGCTCGTGGAGGGTTGGCTTGCTTGCAGCGGCAAGCGACGGCGATCTACGCAATCTGCATGCAGCACCTGACTCCACCGCATCGACACCACAATGCGCAGCGCCGCAACGCAAACGCCCCGCAACGCCAACGCCCCGCAGAGAGCGGGGCGTTGGCAGTACCGGCACGGCAGCGTTGCAGCATGCCCAACGCTGACCTGGGGCGCGCGGCGCAGGCCGCGTGAGCTGCCTCAGTAGTTGACCTGCAACTGCAACCGCAGCAGATCGCCTTCCACCACCGGATACGGCGCAGTGGTGACATCGGTGCGCTTCATCTTCGAATACGCAAACACCAACTCCAGCGCATCCATCGGCTGCCATTCGACACCGGCTTCCACTTCGTCCAGGCGCATGCGCGGCGCATTGGTATCGAACTTGGAGCC
Source organism: Xanthomonas sp. 3793 (assembly GCF_024806835.1). Taxonomy (GTDB): domain Bacteria; phylum Pseudomonadota; class Gammaproteobacteria; order Xanthomonadales; family Xanthomonadaceae; genus Xanthomonas; species Xanthomonas arboricola_F. The sequence continues at coordinate 9,556 of NZ_JANTYU010000007.1, read as the reverse complement.
GCCGCGGTAGGTCTGCCATTTCAGGTACGGCAGCAGGGTGCCGTAATTGAAGTCGTGCTTGAACATCGCCTGCACATAACCGCCGCTCAGCGAGCGGGTACGGATACGGCGCTGCGCCACATCCAGCTCCGGGCCGCGGCCCACCGTCCACTCGGCCTGCAGGCCGAACGGCTGCGGGTAGTAAATGACGTGCGCGGCAACGCGCTGGTCGGTATAGCCATTGGGGTCGGTGATGGCCGGGGTGAAACTGCGGCCACCAATGTTCACCGCCGCAGCGGTCGGCACGAAGCGCCCGCTGTACGCATCGGCGCCCACTTCCAGGTACTGGCCATTGGCGAACTTGAACGGGTAGGTGGCATGCACCACCGCATGCATGCCGTCGTTACGCTCGGCGCGGTTGGCGCCCTGACCGTTGTACACGCCCGCGCCCACTACACCGTAATCGCCCGAGCCCTTCAGGCCGGATTTGACCAGGTCCTGGAAGCGGGCCTTGGCCACGGTGGGGCTGTAATAGAACACCGCACCGATATCGCGTTCGTCGCGCAGGCCGGAGTTGAGCGCGTCGGCACGATCCAGGGTGAGACGGTTCTGGCTGGACTGCAGGTTCTCCCAGCCGTAAGGCATCTTCGACTGCCCCACGCGCACGCGGTACTCGCGCTTCTTGTCGAAGAAGATATCGGCGTACGCATCGCGCAGCTGCGCGAAGTTGGAGGTGGTGGAACCGGTAGGCGTGCTCGCAAAGTCCGGCTGGAAATACAGCGACACGTGCTCGTTGAGATCGCCGCTCAGCACCAGGCGCGCGCGGCGGATGCCCAGGCTCTGGTCGTTGCCGATAAAGCGGTCGCCCGGCGCACGCAAGTCCTGGGCATCGCCGCCGATGCCCTGGTTGTAGCGGATCTGGGTGTAGCCACGCAGGCTCAGCTTGTCGTACCACTTCTTGCCGGCATCGGCGGCCTTGGCCGGTGCCGCGGCAGGCGCCGGTGCAGGGGCGGCCTGCGCGATGCCGGTATCGGCAGGCACGGTTGCGCCAGGTGCCGGTGGCAGGGACTGTGCCGGCGCGGCAGGCATCGCCGAGGCCGGCAGCTTGCCGTTTTCGTCCACCTGCACAAAGGTGCCCAGCTTGTCGCGCCCGGGCGCCGGCTCGGCGAAGATCTGCTTGGTCTTGCGGTCGACGTACAGCTCCAGCTCGGCAGCCAGCGTGCTGCCGCTGGCGGTCGCGCTGAGGGCGCACAGGACGGTGGCGAGATTGCGTTTTTTCATGGACACGGCTCGGCAAGGGAAACTGGGCGGCGGTGGCGTGGCCCTTCAGGGGCGCCCTCGCAGGGGGCGCGTGCGGCCAGGCGCCGGGCACCGTCATGGCGCTCCGCACTGCTGCCGTAGCAGCGATGGGGTGCAGTTATATTTAGGTTTGATGTCAGTTTGGTGACATCCGGACCGGCAACCGACCGACGACTGTGTCAACCGCGTGTCCGGTAGATGTCAGTCTGGCGACGCCCGCCATGTCGAGAAGAGGCGGCGACCCGCTACGGCGGGAGCCCAGGCTGCCTGGCTGCCTTGATGCCGGCGTGGCACGGCCGCCCAGCCGCCAGCGGGCGGCAACCGCAAAGCGACGCCATATCCGGCCGGCACACCCAGTCCCACCGAGTGCGTCATCCGCATCGCGCGGGCACTGGCCAAAAAAAACGCCACACCCGCGGGCATGGCGTTGCATGTCTTCGCCGCCGGCCGTTCAACGCATCGCTGCGTCTAGCGGCCGGCCCTGGCTCACCCGGCCGGCTGTGCTGCCAGTGCTGCCACCACGGCGTCACGCAATGGCGTGGTAGGGCGGCCGATCAAGCGGCTCAGCGTGTGGCTGTCGTCGAACAGGCTGCCGCCGCGCGAGGACGCCGAGCACTGCGCCAGCACCTGCGCAAACCCGGCAGGCACGCCCACCTGCACCAGCGCTGCGGCATAGTCGGCTTCGGGCAGGTCATGGTAAGCAACCGGCTTGCCGGCCTGCCGGGAGACCTCTGCTGCGTACTCGGCCATCGTGAAGGCGGTATCGCCGGCCAGCTCATAGACCTGCCCGGCCTGCGGTGCATCCGAGGCCAGCACCGCGGCTGCGGCCGCCGCGTAGTCGGCACGTGTGGCAGCGCTGATCTTGCCCTCGCCCGAGCTGCCCATCGCCCCGCCGTGCGCCACTTCGGCCGCGATCGAGCCGGTGTAGTTCTCGGTGTACCAGCCATTGCGCAGCAGCACATGCGGTACGCCGCTCTCGCGCAGCAGCGCCTCGGTGACCACATGCTCTGCGGCCAGCGACAGCGTGCTCGTATCGGCATGCAGGATGCTGGTGTAGGCCAGCAGCTTCACGCCGGCACGCTTGGCCGCGTCGATCACATTGCGATGCTGCTCCACGCGCGCGCCCACCGCGTTGGACGACACCAGCAACACCCGGCCGACGCCCGCAAACGCCAGGTCCAGGCTGTGCGGGTCGGCGTAGTCGGCCTGACGCACCGTGATGTCGCGTTTTGCGAACTCGGCAAGTGACGCAGTATCACGGGCCGTTGCTACGATGCGGCTGGCAGGCACATGGTTCAGCAGTGCGTCGACGACCAGCGCGCCCAGCTGCCCGCTGGCGCCGGTGACAAGAATCAGGGGGGAGGCATGTGCCATGTCGTGCTCCAATAGGTTTAGAGAAGAGGTTTGGTCTAGTATCTAGACCTTGTGGTCAGCGAGCCTATTGTCAGGACCGCCCGGTCCTTCGCAAGGAGGCAGTTTTACTCCCCCTGGTTACTGTGAGATACCCCAGTGAATGCGATTGCCTTGTTCCCACCGCCGCCCTCCCTGGAAGGCCCCTTCGATGCCACCAAGTGCCCGGTGCGCGATGTGCTCGATCAGATCGGCGACAAGTGGACCTTGCTGATCCTGTTGACGCTGATCCCCGGCCCATCCCGCTTCAGTGCCATCCAGCGCGCCGTGCCGGACATCTCAAAGCGGATGCTGACCCAGACCCTGCGCAACCTCGAGCGCAACGGCATGATCACCCGCAAGGTCTACGCCACCAAGCCGCCCAGCGTGGAATACGCATTGTCCAAGCTCGGCGTCGCCCTGCTCGGCCCGGTCTCGCAACTGCTCAACTGGGCCGGCGAAAACCATGCCGGCATCCGTGCCGCCCGCGAACGCTTCGATCGTGCCCAGCAGCCGCATGTCGCGCTGGATGCCGAAGAGGCCATGGCACAGGCGTAAGGGCGACAGTTGCCGCTGCGCTGACGGCCGGACGACGTTTGCGGCGTGGCTGCCGGCTGCCGCAGACTGTCTGGTGGCCGGATGCGCCCCGCGCTGCCAGCGCTCAGCTCCGGTGGCGTATGGCAGGGCGAGGGCAGCCGCCTGGTGGCATCTGCGGGAGCAACGGCGCATCAGGGATGACCGGCGCGCAGAGCGACGGCGCTTCCCGCATACAGCAGCGTTTCAAATGGATGCAGGCACCTGCGATTGTGTGAACGCGTGCTCACAAAATCCCGCGTCAGCTAAACGCCCGATCGCCTCTAGATTGGTGCGCCGGACGGCAAACCCTTGCAGCGCAATGGCCACGCATCCGGCTATCGCAACCATCGCAAACTTCAATCGCAAGCTGGCTCAAGCGCAAACCGCCTTGTCCGATAAGGGCTCACCTTATCTCGCCGAGCCCATCTTCCATGCCCATCTTCGGCAGCCTGTCCTCCGCGTCGCGACGCACCCTGGGCGCTGCCCTGCTCGCGCTGTGGTGCGGTTGGATTGCCGTGGCCTGGACAACCCCGCGCGCGCAGGCCGGTGATCTGGGCGGTGCCTGGGCGCAGGTCCAGGCCAGCCTGCCAGTCTCGCAGCCGTCGCCGATGTTGATCGGCGTGGTGGGCGCCTGCGCCTGTACCGATCTCGCATCGGATCGCGCCTGGGTGGTGCTCAGCGACGCGGTGCGCGCCCGCGGCGGCCAGGTGCGGCTGCTCGACCGCCCGGCACTGCATGGCAGCGGCTACGCGGTGTGGCTGCTCGGTGCCGATGGTCAACCGCGCTATGCCGGCCCCGCGGACGGTGGTGCGGTCTGCGGGACTGCCGGCGCGGCGGCATGGTCGCGCTGGTTGCCCGATGTATTGAGCCGCGCGGCAAGTGCGGCGGTGGCGTCCCCTTGTCCGTGTGCCGTGGAGTCGTTGTCATGATGGAACTGTCCGCATCGGCGCCGCCGACCTCCAACTACGCCACGCGTCTGGCCATCAAGGCCGACCGGTTGTTCCTGTGGCTGGCGGTGCTGCAGAGCGCAGGCTCGCTGGCATTGGCCTGGAGCCAGGGCCAATGGACCACCTTTCTGGCGGTCACGCTGCCCAGCCTGATGCTGATGGCCTGGCAAGTGCATGCAAACCCCGGCACGCGCCTGACGCGCATCACCAACGCGCTGGTGCTGATGGCCCTGGTTGCTGCCACCATCCAGCAGGCGCATGGCCTGGTGGAAATGCACTTCGGCGTGTTCGTGATCCTGGCGTTGTTGCTGTATTACCGCGACTGGTTACCGGTGGTGGTGGCTGCCGGCGCCATCGCCGTACACCATCTTGCGTTCTATTGGCTGCAAGCGCGCGGGATGCCGGTGCAGGCCTTCACTGCCGGCAGCGGCTTCGGCATCGTGCTGTTGCATGCCGGCTACGTGATCGTGGAAACCGCCTTCGTCTGCGTGATGGCCATCCAACTGCGGCGCCAGGTCGATGCGTTGGATCACGAGGCCGACGCATTGGCGGAACTGGCCGACACGTTGGCGACCGGTGCGACCTTGCCGCCGGCCATCATGCAGCAGACCTTCCGCAGCGGATCGCTGGCGCAAGCGCTGGTGCGCATGAGCGTGCAGGTGGAAGAACGCATCGCCCAGCAACAACGCCTCTTGCTGGAAAACCGCCGCATCCGTCTGGCACTGGATGCCTCGGCGATGGCCGTGGCCATCGTCGACGGGCAGGGCACCGCCATCTATCGCAACCAATCGTTCCAGCACCTGAGCACGCACGTCGACACCGATGTGCTGGAGACCGCGCTGGCCGATGCGGTGCAGTTGGGGCATGCCACCGGCACCAGCAGGACGCGCGCACTGGCCGCACTGCAGCTGCAGGAGAACATCACGCCTGTGCACGATCACGACGGCAGCTCGCTGGGCGTGGTGGTGGAGTGGCAGGACCGTACTCAGGATCTGGTGCTGGAAGAGCAGCTGGCGACGGTCATCGCACAGGCAACGCGCGGCGAATTGGGGGCACGCCTGCACGGGCATGCCAATGGCGGCACGCTCGGCCAGCTGGCCGAAGGCGTCAACCGCTTTCTTGCCATCACCGACGATAGCCTGCAGGACATGCGCCAGATGCTGGCTGCGATGTCGCGCGGCGATCTGTCGCAACGCATCGACCGCCAGTGCGAAGGCGTGTTCGAGCAGATGAAGCGCGATGCCAACGCCACCGCCGATGAGCTGGCGCGCATCATTGCGCAGATCCGCAGCTCTAGTACCGCCATCAACCAGGCCGCAGGCCACATCCTCACCCGCAACGATGCACTGGAGCAGCAGGTACAGCGCCAGTCGGCAACCCTGGGCCGCACCGCGGCCCAGATGCAGACGGTGCTCGCCACCATGCAGCAACATACCGCGCAGGCAGCGGATGCGGACAAGCTCACCGCCGCTGCATCGGAGGCTGCGCGCAGCGGCGGCGACACCATGCAGCAGGCGATGGGCACCATGCAGCAGATGGAGCACGCATCGCGCCGCATCCAGGACATCATCTCGGTGATCGACGGTCTTGCGTTCCAGACCAATATCCTGGCCTTGAACGCCGCAGTGGAAGCCGCACGCGCCGGCGACGAAGGCCGTGGTTTTGCCGTGGTGGCCAGCGAAGTGCGCGCGCTGGCGCTACGCTCGTCCACCGCAGCCAGCCAGATCAAGACGCTGATCGGCGAGTCGGTCACGCATATGCAGGCAGGCGTGCAGCAAGTGCGCCATGCTGGCGACGGCATGCAGCACATCGTCGCCACTATCGGACAGGTCAGCAGCACGCTCAGCAAGATCGCCGTCGCCTCGCAACAGGAGGCCGGCAGCATCGCGCAGGTGCATCACACCCTCACCGAGGTGGACACCGACATGCGCGACGGCCTCACTCGGATGCAGGGCGCCAGCGCTGCCGCACGCGCGATGAGCGACCACGCCGCGCAGCTGGAAGATGCGGTGAGTACGTTTGTGGCCGATGAACGCGATGCCGGCGCTGACGCAGTGCAGCGGCTGCGTGTGGCCTGATCAAGGTTGGCGCATCGTCGGCGCGTGACCGCGCCACGGGCGATCTTGCCGCATCGTGGGAGTTGACGCCGGGTATTCACAGCCGATTGTGCAGCCACTGCTTTGGGTTGGCTGGGTGACAGAAACGGTCCAGTGCAATGGTCGGTGCTGCATCAGGCTGTGACGCAAGGCGGATGCGACCGCGCAGACATGGTGCCGACGTTTGCCGATTACTTGCGCAGCTCCCGGAGCTTGCCAGTAAACCAGGACTGGCTCGATACCGGCGCAGCGGTGCCGCAACGAACCTGATACGGCTTGCCCGACATGCTGCTCTTGGTGGCGGCAAGCTCGATGAACGACTCGGTGGAGGTCACCAGCCCCTTCTTCTGCAGGTAGTCGTACTTGCGTTGCAAGTGTTCGCTGGCTTTGGGCGCCGCGTACCAGGACCCATTGCGGGAGAACTCGCAGTTGGATTGCGCAAGGACCTTGAAAAGCTGGCCGACCTCACGCGTTGTGGCCGGCGAAACCCCCTGGGCAGATGCAGAGGCAGACGCACCGAGCATGAGGACAGCGAGCATGGGTAGGGCAAGAAAAGCGTTAGCGTTCATCGACCGGATGGTAGCGCATGACGTCCCCTTTTCCGCCAGTCTCCGGATTCATTGGCGCGATCGCTGCGCATGCGTAGTCCGTGAGGCACTTCACCGCCGCCATCAGGCGGTGTCAACGTCGGCCCCGGCGACAAACCACAGTCGGCCGCACGGCACGACACGTATCACGCCATGCAGGCGTCAAACGGCACCACGCCGTCGCGCCAAGACAATACCGAGCGCGACGCCAAATGAGAGACCGATGGCGATGCCTTGAGGCAGGTTGCCCATCGCTGCCCCAAGAGCCGATCCCACGCCAGCACCGATGGCAATGCTGGTACCGACCAACCTGGAATAGAGCTTGGTATTTGCTGGCTTCAACATGAGCATTCCTTCGTTGATGGTTGAACCGATCCATCTGGCGATAGCGCGTCACTGCGCAGGCGGCCACTGACGCACGCCACGGTTTTGATTTTAATGTCTTGGGCCCGCGTTGCAACACCAGGCCTGTGTGTCGTGTCAGCGGTAGCGTGACACCACCACAGCAAAAAGGCCGATGTTTCAGCGGGCGATGCATTGCTGGACGCCTGCTCAAGCGGGCTCAGCACCGTTAGTAAAGCGTTCCTCAGCGACCAAGGCCAGACCAGCAGCAACGTAACAATGGAGTCATCAGGAAGGATGCTTAGACATCTTCCGGAGCGTATCGCAGCAGCATCGAACCGTCGAAGTAGTTCCCGTAGTACTCGCTCGGCCGCAGCCCGGGGTTCGCTTCAAAATCGATGTAAGCCTCGGAACAATGCGGGCAGCGAAAGGGATTGAGGTAGGCGTAGCGGGACCCATCCGGTGCCAACGGCAGTGCATCTTCCAGCGCAGCAAGCGCTTCGGTATCAGGCTCGGACAGCGCTACAGGACTGCCGGGCAGATGGCTATCGACCGTGATGGTGTAACTGCCGGACGCCGAGTAGAGGTATCCCGCGTTGCTGAAACCCGCGTGATAGGAGCGGATCAGGAACGAACGCTTGCAGTAGTCGCACTCGCAGGAAAGCACCACGTTGCCACCGGTGACCAATCCGCTGAAGTGCAGACCCCTTGCAAAAAGCCCCTTGCCAGCAAGTGCGGAACTGCTGACGCTGGCACCCGGGAGAAAGAACGGCTGAAACCTGATCCCGGATGCCTGGCCGTTGGCAAACGCGTCTGGATCGAGCTGCTCGCTCTGCGAAACGACGCAGTCCGCCTGGCAACCGAGGTTGGGGTGTACGCGAACCGAGAAGTGGAACCACCCGGTCGCGGCACCAAGTTCATGCCGATGCACCTCTCCCGCCGAGTCGGCAAACTCCAGGACGCTATCGGCTTTCAACCAAGCAGAAGGCTTGATCTCGCACGGGACATCGCCCTGGGTAACACGACACAACTCCTGTCCATTTGCTCGAACGATCAGTAACGGAGTGGCCTTCTTCTTGAAGATGGAGAACATGCTTTCCTTGACGGCCATGCTGGAACGACAGATTGGAGCGCTGGGCGCGAGCGTGGCAGAGCAGGAACGCCTGCAGTGTCAAACGCGTCAGCCGACGTTGCGCCGGAGAGCGGCGGCGGTGTGAGAGGCCAATGTGCAAGGCCTACCTGTGTGGTGATGCCGTTGCTTTTTTGATCACAACGGTACCGGCGATATGGTCGTGCCAGCCCTGCTTCTTCGGGTCCAAGCCAACCCAAAGATATCCGATGAAAAGGCCGATCATGCTGAGGAAGTACGCCAGGTAGCGCAGCACCGCCTTACCCACAGTGATTCTTTGCCCGGTACCGGCATCAACGATGACCGCTCCAATCGCCATCTTCCCTGGGGTCTGGCCTGTTGCGACCCATAACCAGATGCACAGGACCGCCGGGAGAATCCAGCTGATCACCAGATCTGCCGGCCCGTGGATGAACTTGTCGCTAATCCAGTACGACCGTCCATAGACGAGTGTGAGCAGCGGAAAGGTGATCAAGCACACGATGACGGTATCGATGAGCGATGCGCCCAGACGAGGCCAGAATCCAACGTAGTCCATACCCGAACGCTCCATACTCTTCCTTGTTTCAACGTTGATGTCTGCACCAAGCATGGGATCGCTTTCGCCAACGCTTGGCCCAGGCAGGTGCGCGCCAACGTACATCATCGCGCGATCAGAATACAAATTCCGACAAGGAGAAAGCTGCGATGGCCATTGCCTGCAATAGCATCCCTGGAAGGATCCCTTTTCCGATGGATCCCGATCGTAAGGACTGAAGGTTCTGCACAAATAAGGTCGCACAGCCAAAGATGACTCCGCAGGAGATCGCGGTTCTTGCAGCGGATGGGCCTGACCCACTGCTTAGAAAGAGGATGACGCCAACCGTGATCAATAACGCGCCGAGTCGATGCTCAACGATGTAGCCAGAACTTGCTTGGCGCACTGCCCACTTCTTCAACAAGACATCCGGTTTTGCAATCCAGGTAATCCCGATAAGCGTCGACAGAATCGATGAAATCAATGCAGTTATCTCAAACACGTGTGCGAGGTTCCGATTGTGCAAACAATGTCGTTGCGTCTCATGCTTGGGGTGAGCGGCTAGCGGAAAAAAGGGCCTGGCTGAGCTACCCCCGATTTCTGAGCCACCCCTGATAACTCGGACACCTGAAAGCGAGGACAATCCTCGCACGGAGGTGTTCGATGCAGAAGCGGCAGCGGTTCACGGCGGAGTT
>NZ_JANTYU010000006.1 GCF_024806835.1 Xanthomonas sp. 3793 | reverse complement strand
TTGCACAGTGCGCTGGGCTACCGCTCGCCGGCCGAGTTCGAAAAGATGGTTGTTGTTCCCTAATTAACCTGTCCGAGAAATCGGGGGTAGCTCAACCTGACCCCGTTTTCCCACGCTTTCCCAACCCCGTTTTCCTACGCTCGAAGGAAGGGTTGGGCATCACTAGCGCGCGGCACTCAAGGCGCGACCATTCGAAACCAGTCGCGCATAACCTGCTTGATACGACCTAGTTCCTCATCCGGAACGGGAGTCATATGTGCGACGGCATTACGCAGGTGAGTTAGCACGCGAGCTTGCTGTATTAAGCTCTTGTCGCGCACGACATCAATAAAGTGAGGCTTCCAACACGTATCGATCACTCTCAGAAGCTGCGGATAGGTCATTAGCGACGACTTGTCTCGCGTTCCCAGCGCCATCCATGCCTTCGTATCCTCGGCCGCTTCCAAAGCTTCCACTTCGGTCCTAACGTCTGTGGGGAGCTTTTCCCACCATTGTACCGAGGGGTCCTGCGACAGAACGTCAATGATGATGTCGCGTAGATATCGCTCGAAGACGAAGAAAAGCTTGAACGCTTCAGCGGCCCTTAACGCACTGTGTACCGTATCAGGCATCACTTCTGATAGATCGAACGAATCGGAGATAAGTAGCGGGTACGACGGGACCAGGTCTACTCGCTTGGAAAGAGCTTTATCCGCGCCCTGACCAAGCATGAGGAATAGCGCCAACCGCGAATCATCTAGGCTCACGACAACGACTTCCTCAAAGCATTAAAGATGTTGAGATATGTTTCCTCCGTCGCGTTCGACGGGAGATGAACCTGAATGTTGTAGTGAAACTCGGGGCGAACTCCAGCTCTTCCCCTAGGCGCTCTTTCATGCTCAATTGTATCGTCAGTCGTGTTCTGTTGCTTAGTGTTCGAATCTCCCGCATCTCCCTCTTTGGATGGCGCGCCAGCTGCAAAGCTATTGACTCCCGCTATCTCAACAAGTGTTCGGAACGTTCCGGCGGTCCTGCGGGTGACTTCCTCATCAGATCCAGCAACCTGCGCAATAAGTCCTTTCAACTCGTCGCCGGACAATTTGTGAGCGTTCTCATTCGCGGAGAACAGCGGACCAAAAGCTTTGCCGATACATTGCGCCAGCGTAGCGCCAGCACGTTGTGAGTTTTTGAGAAGGGCGTAGTCCGAGGTAGGCCTTCCCGAAGGATCGATTAGACCGAGTGCCTTCAGTAACGGAATGAGGGGGCGATCTCCGCCGCTCTTCAAGCCTAAAGTTTCAGCCAAATACGATTGAGTAAACGCATCAGGAACCCTAGCAGACGCAATCTTCTCGAAAAGTGCCTTGATCTTTCCATAGTTGGGGACGTAAGGGAGAGCTGAAGGCATAAAGGGTATCCATATGGTAGATGGGCCAACTCTAGGATTGGCACGTCGATTTCATCGTGTGAAGCGCCGAGAATTGCTTTAAAGCCCAACACCTAAGTTGAGCCGAATTGCAGCGCGTAGTCGGCCATATGGCAAGCTCTTTCTGCCACTTTGCCGGCGTAGCGATGCAATTTCGGCTTGAACGCATTGCTGGGCCTCCTAGTGGTTTGCCGAGGCCGGAATGTAGCCCTTGGCCACCCAGTAGGCCCCAAAACCGAGGAGGCAGAATAACTCGATTACTTTATCCGCGAGCCACGTGGCTGGAATCCATTGGGACAGATGAGCTACCGTGTGAACGACAAGGATCAAGGCGGCGCACAAAGCGATCTCTATCCAAGGAATGCGCGGGGCGGCCCACTTTACAACCAACATCGCTGCAACTAAGAGCGTAGGGGCGGCAGCGCTGGGAAAGGTAGATCCTGTCGACACTGACCGCCATGCAATAGCGGCTACAAAAAGTGCAAGTACAGCAGTGCCGATCGCGATTCTTTTGGGGAAGAACAGGGGTTTATCCATAACATTCCTCTCATTAATAATAATGCCTAATGCCTGAGTTAAGCCGGACCGCTGCGCGGCCTTGGAAATGGCTCAATCATAATGGCCATGGTCGAGGCCGCTAATCGGGCTCGGTCTGAACGAAATGTTTGACGTCTCCCTCTCTCGAATTGCTCTGAGGGCACTAATCAGCTCAGGTGTGGATTTTTGAACGAATTCCACCTGTTTGTCCGACACTTTCTCTCCGTGGATAGCTATAGAGCAGACCGAGTAAACCTCGCGGATGATGTTGGCCATTTGCTTATCAATGATCCCATTCTGGGTAAGCATCATGACTAACCTAGATATAGGTAATAAGCGGCTATGGCTTTGAGCTTCACCCATGTCGTTCGCCAAGGCGCGTAGCTCAATTTCGAGATCTCGACGCGACCGGAACATAACCTGATCAGCTATTGACAATCCCATGCCAAGTTCCGGTAGCTGGACTGGAGGGTGCACGGCGTAGCCTTGATGCTCAAGTGAGCGAACAAGTGTCGCTAGTTGCTGCTCGATATCACCGAGCTTGTAGTCCGGAGGTGGGTTGCCTAGCCAAAAATTTGGCGAGACATTTGACCGAACCTCGACGTTATTGCGGATTTCATTGCGTATCGAGGCAACTTCGCTCGAGACGGACTGCTTCAATTCATCCATCTTCTGCTTGAGCTTGATCCCAGGCAGGTGGATCTCTGCAAATAGCGGGCCCAAGCAGACGCCGAGCCAGATCACGATTAGGAGGAAGTCTATAGGGCGTGCGTCACCAGATTCGATGGTCGTTAAACGCTGCCCAATGACGTAGCTCAAACAGATAACAAGTATCAGCCACCAGATGGAGCGAAAGTTCTTGGTGAACCACATGAAGCTCTCCAGAGATGTCTAACCTTGGAATTAAGCTGCGGCGCAGCCGTCCGCTTGAATAATTGGTTAGGTAGCGGCCGCCAGTTAAAGAGTGTTGAGGTCGAAATGAGATGCTTTGGCACAAGACTCGAGCTTATTTAAATACGTGATTACGTTGCCGCCCTTCTCGTGAAGAATTCTTGCGTACTCACTCTTGCCGATGTGGTCGGTGTACGAACGACTAATCTCAACGTCATCACGCAGCTCGGTTGAATGGATGTGCTCACGGCCCAGATAGATGGCACTTATGAGTTGCTCCTGGACGTCCGGTGACAAGGTGTCCAAAAATACTTGTGCGCCTTCAACAGAACCCGGAACTTTAGATTTAAGTTCGTTCATTGCGGTGTAGATGGGCATACATGCTCCGTTTTGCTGTTTAAAGAAGGGTGCTATCTGTGAGGCCTAGCTACTATAGGATCGCCTAAGCGCGGCATAAAGTGACCCTTACCGAAAGCAGGATGACGGAGGCAATTAATCCCCAATCGCTGCTCTATTGATCAATAGCAGCAGCCCTTATGCGAGGCGCCGTGGCCTGCGCTGTAGTGACCGCCGTGACTCGTGGTGTGGTGCATGCCAGCGGCCCTGACGCGCGCTTGCGCTGTTGGGGTAAACACACCGAGTGCAGCCACAGTCAGTGCCACGATGCTCCATGCCTTGCTCAACATTGTTTCTTCCCCCTGAAGAAATGTGTGGCTTTGCGGCTACGTTACGTGCTGCGTGTTTTGATCCTCGCCGAGTTTTTGGGTTGCGTCAATGCGCTTGCGCGAGTGATCGCTGGCTTTATCGGCTTTGCCCTCATCCGCCCTTCGGGCACCTTCTCCCGCGTGCGGGAGAAGGGCTTGGTGTGTTGGGTTATTGGCTGTTTTTTGCGGTTGCCGGCTTGGCTGGGGTGGGTAGAACGAGATTATTGTTGAGGTCGGTAATCTCTGGCGCGTTGCTTTCGGTTACCACACGCACCTGCGCGGTTTTTAGATTTGCCGCGTTGGTTAGTGGCAGGCGTACCTGGGTGGTGATTGGCTGCAGATTGCGTGGCGCCGCGAGTGCCGGGAACGCGGCTCTTGCCAGCTCCTTTCCACGCGCATCCTCCAACACCACAAATCCGGCCGGTGCATCGGCATGGCCGAGGCTGTGCACCGTCACTTCAATGCCTTCTGCAGTCACGCGCACGTCGCCGTGGCCGATGCCCAGGTCCGGGCGTAGTTCGACTGGAGTGGTGGCTTCGGCAATGCGTTCGAGCTGCAAGACGGTGGTGCGGCCGGCAGGGAAGTCGATGTCGATGGCCGCGCTTTTTTCGAAAGCGCGCTCCTGCGTCTTGGCGTTGCTGTCGAGCTTGCCGTCGTTGTTTTTGCTCACGCCTTGGGTGATGCGCCATTGACCTGGGGCGACGTTCCAGCCGGTCATGCTGGCGCGCTGGTTTTTGTTGGAGGTGTTGTAGGCGATGACGGTGAAGCGGTCTTGCCGGGGTGCGGGGATGGCGATGGCCACTTGCGTGGCGGCCTCTGGGTCGTTGAAGCGCCAGCTCACGGTGTGGCCGGGGTAGGTCTGGTTGCGCTTGAGGGCCACGCCGCCAAGGCGCGCGCGCTGCAGGTTGACCGTGGGGGATTCCACGCGGTCGCTCCACCAGTGGCCTTCGGTGTTCATGTAGAAGTTCTGCAGTTTCTCTCTGGCCTCGCTGCGGTAAATGGCGGCGAGATACTCGAGGTTGCCGGTTTGTTCCCAGGCCACATGGTGCGGGAAGTCAGGGGCGCTGCCGTCGTCCTTGTTGGCCGCATCGATGAGCTTGCCGCTCCAGTCGCTGCGCTTGCCCATGACATCCAGGAAGTTTTCGTTGAGCAGGGACAGGCCGTTGGGGCCGCTGTTGGCCACGCGGTAGTCGATTGGCTTGAGATAACGCGCATCGCCGGTGAAGCGGTAGGCGGCCCAGAAGGTGTGCAAGGTGTCGGCGCCGCCGCTGCCTTCGAACAGTTCGCCGCCGCGGGTTTTGCCGGTTTGCCAGTTGATCTCGTTAGGCAGCGCCCAGTTGCCCTTGGCGTTGGTGTAGGCATGGGCGAGATAGCCGTCGGCCAGGCCGGTAACGATGCGGCGGCTGTTGGGGTCGGCGTTATAGCCGCCCAGCAGGATGGCCGGGTGCACGATGGGGAAGGAGTACGGTTTTTGCCATTGCCAGTTGGGCTCGCGGTAGATCTTGCGGCCGCCGAACCAGTTGCTGGCAAACAGCAGGTGGCCTTGCGGGTTGACCTGGATGATGGTGTCGAAGGCTTTCACCGTTTCCATCAGGCGCTCGACGGTGCGTGGGTCGCCCCAGTTGAGGTACAGCAGGGCGCTGTTGAGGTTGATGCCCTCCTCATACGAGTGCAGCTCGTCGGTTTCGATGGTGGACAGGCCGTTGGTGAACATACCGTTGCGGTAGTTGGCATCGGACAGCGCCAGCATGGAGGCGTTGAGCATGTCCGGGTCCACGCCCATCAGCGCGACGCCGGGCCATTGCTGCACCAGGTCCGAATCGTCGGAGATGCCGCCGCCGAAATCGCCATAGGCCACCTGGCGCTGCTCGATCCACCAGCGGATATAGCGGCGGGTGGCGCTGAGGTCCTGCAGCTGCCAGAACGCCCAGGCGGGCACGCCCTTGGGCACGGTGGGCATCTCGACAGGCAACTCGCCCTGGTTGGCGTAGCTGATGTCGTTCCAGTACTGGCGGCCGAGCGCGTGGTCCGGGTCGACGCGCAGCAGGTCGGTGATGTCGGCATCCAGCCGCTTGTAGAGCAGTTGGCGCTTGGAGGTGGTGTGCTCTTCCACCAGAAAGCCCCAGTTGTCCTTGACCTGGTTGAAGCGGTCGGCCACGTGCTCGGTGATGGCCTCGGCGCGCGGCTTGAACACCAGTTGCAGCTGGGTGCCGTCGAGCGCATTGGCATCAAAGCCGGGCGCGGCGGCGGCGATGCTGAGCATCAGGCTGTCGTTGCTGAGGATTCTGTCGCGCAGGTCCAGCCACAGCGTGCGGGCCTGCCCGGGGGCGACCGCGACCGAGACATCGATCATGTCGCGTGCGGGCCAGATGGGGTCCTTGATGCGGATGTTGAGCGGGATGCTGCCGTTGTGGGTGGCCGGCAGGTTGAGCGCAGGCAGGGTGATGGCGATGCCGTCCAGACCGTCGTGCATGTTCTCCCAGCCGTAGGACCAGCTGCGCATCAGTGCCTGGTCCGGCGGCGGGTTGCCCAGGCTGGACGGCACCAGGATGTGCACGATGGGTTGCTGCGCGCTTGCTGCGGCCTTGTCGCTGGGGCGCTTGCGTGCCGGCGCCTTGGTGGGCAGCGCGACAACGGTCTGGCGCTCGCCCGGCGGGTAGCGGCCGGCGATGACATCGCGCAAGGGGGCGAGGTTGTCGTAGTCGGGCTGGATGTCGCTGCGCACGGTGTAGCTGAGTTGCGCGCTGCCCTTGGGCACCTCGCCCGGCTGCACGTTGTAGGCCCAGATTTCCTGGATGGGGGTTTCCTGCGCGGTATTGGCAAAGCGCAGCGTGCCGCCGCGGCGCTCGGGGAACTGGTCCACGCTGCGCACCACGCCTTGCTTGCGTGCGAACAGCGGCTGCGCCTGCGCGGCAGTGGCACCGGCGGCAGCGGGCGCGGCGTAAGTGGCCTGGCCGTAGGCGGCGCCGCGCAGCTCGATGCGGTTGAACGGCTCGTCCGGCAGGGTGAGGTCCAGCGCCTTGCCGCCTTCGACATAGGTGTTCCAGTCCGGCAGCTGGAAGTAGTCGTTGCGGCCCGGCAGGCGCGAGCGGTTGTAGACGCCGGGCCAGGTGGTCTCGGCGATGCCGTCGGTGGCCTTCCACATCCATTGCTTGAGGTCGCGTGCGTCAGTGAATTCCACCTTGCGGATGCGGGTGACCGGTGCGGTGAGTGCGGGCGGTGCGTGGCCGTTGTCCCAGCCGTAGCGATGCAGGAAGGCGGCGTGTTGCGCGTCGCCGGTGGGTGCTTCAGCCGTGGTGGGCTCCTGCAGGCGTGCGAGTGCGGCGGCGCCGCTGGAGTCGAGCATGCGGTCGTAGATGCGGATCTCGTCGAAGTCGCTGCCGCGCAAGAAGTTGTAGCGGCTCTGCACCTGGTGCGGCGACATCACGCGGCCGGCCAGGCCGAACTGGTCCAGCGCGGCGTCGAAGTCGAGCGCGCCGCCGTTGGCGCAGGGCGCGCCGCAGTCCACGCGGGCGGCTTCCTTGCCGTCGACATACAGGCGCACGCCGCGGGTTTCGTCCCAGGCGAAGGCAATGTGGGTCCACGCGTTGGCGACGGGGTTCTTGTCGAGCTTGAAGGAGACGCGGGTGCGCGCGAGGTTGGCGTCGGTGACGAAGGCATCGAAGCCGTGGCCGTTCCAGTCGATGCGCAGCCAGGCCATGTCCCAGCTGGTGTGGTCGGCGTAGCCGACGCGGAAGATCACGAACGGCGCTTCGCCCACCGGGTAGCGTGCGCGCCAGAAGAAGCCGAGCGTGCCGCGCTGGGTGTAGAGGTTGCCGGGCGCATTCCACGACAGCACGCCGTCGTCGGCCCATTCGATGGCGTTGCCGCGCTTGCCGGTGGGCACCAGGGCGATCTTGTCGCGGAAGTTGGGCACGCCGTCGCCGCGGGCGACATCGGCCTGCAGGTCGCGGTCGGCCGAGACCCGGAACAGCAACTCCGGGGCCGTGGGGGTGGCCGCACTTGCCGGCAGCGCGATCAGACACAACAAACCCATCCAAACCTTCAGCACACGCACCTCGTCTGGTTCAAAACCACTGCTTCAAAACCACTGCCGCCCCGCACGGGCGACAGCCACTGCAACCTGCCACCGCAACGCGGCACGCGGCGCACGCTTGGCGGCGAGCACGCGGGCCGGCACGTACGAGCGTACATGCCGTGCCTGCGTGCTGCGCGCGCCAGCATGCGCCGCGTGCGGTGGTGCGATGGCTGCGTCCACTACAGCCCGTTTGCGGCCTTCCACTTGGGAATGTCGTCCTTCAACAACTTGTCCGGCCAGGTGCCGTGCCAGGCATAGCCGACGCGGCGCTCGTTGGGCACCTGCATGTAGTCGGTCAGGGCCTTGCCGTCGCGGTTGGCATACAAGGGGCGTTGATTCTGCAGGTCGTAGAAGCGTGCCCACAGCGAGGCGCCCGGTTGCGCGATGAGGATCACGTCCTTGCCGGTTTCCTGGGTGGGGTCGTCGATCTTCTTGGTGGCCAGGTCGCGCATGCGGTGGGTGTCGAACCAGACAGCGGCCGCCTGCACGGCAGTCTTGATCTTGGCCGAGGGGTTGGGCTGGCGCATCAGAAAGCGCACGATGCTGACCGACTCGCTGGAGGCCAGCGACGCCAGCTCGTACGCGCGCGCCTTGGCCGGCTTGAGCGTGACCTCGTCGTATTGCGCGCCCCAGATGGTGAGCGTGCCGCCGATCTTGACCTGGGTGGCGAGCACGCATTCCAGCCCCTTGGCCACCCCCTGGGTGGACTTGGCGCCGTGGCTGCCACGCAGCTGCGCGCCGGCATCGCCCTTGCCCTCGCCGATGTCCTGCAGCAGGTTGAGCACGCGCACCATGGCGTCGTCGTTGTAGGTGATCTGGTGGTGGTAGGACGACAGGTCCGGGTAGAACTGCGGCCAGCCGCCGTTGGCGTACTGCGCCTTGAGCAGGTAGTCCACGCCGCGGCGGGCGGCGGCGATGTACTTGGCGTTCTTCTCGTTCTTGAAGGCGGTGGACAGGTACGTGATTTCGTACGTGGTGGCCTTGTTGTCGATGGTGGCGTCGTCCTTGCGCCCGGGTTGCTGCAGCTCGGCGATTTCCGCAGCGGTGAAGGTGCGGGTGTAGTCGACGGCCACGCCCTTGTATTGCTTGGACCAGCCGCCGGAGGCGGTCTGCAGCAGCAGCATGTTGTCGGCGATGTGGTCGGCCATGGCCGAGAGCGGGGCCAGCAGCAAGGCGCCGGTGAATGCCAAGGTTGAGAACTTGATCATCAGAACGGCCTCCAGGTGCCGAGGATGGTGTTGCGATCCAATGCAGCGGCTTGCGCGGCACTGAGCTGACGCGACCACTTGACCCGGCGCGACGGGTTGGCGCCGGCGCCGCTGCTCTGGTATTCGCTGTAGCGGGCGGTGGCCTCGTTGGCGGTGTTGCCCCAGTTGTTCCAGCCCTCGGGCACGATGTGCGCGCCGAGCTGGCTGCTGATGAAGCTCACGCTGGCGTACGGGCGCCATGGCCGGCCCAGGAACACGCGCGACACGCCGCTGGCAGCGGTGACGCGCGCATTGCGGAACACGAAGCCGCGCGCGCTTTCCTGCGGGGTGGAGGCGGCGGTGAGATAGCCATCGCCCAGCGAGTGCAGTTGCACGTTCTCGAACAACGCAGTGCCGGCGCCGAACACGAAGTCCACGGTGCCCTCGACATAGCAGTCGAGGAAGTAGGACAGCTTGGCGCCGCGCAGGTACAGCGTGTCCTGGTAGCCGAGAAAACGCACATTGCGGAACGCGGCGCGATCGCCATCCACGCGCACCGCCACCGCCTGCCCCACCGGGCCGGCGTGATTGCCGAAGGCGAGTTTTTCTGCAGTGAAGTCGTTGCCGGCGATGATGACGCTGGACGAGCCGGAGGTGCCGTATTCGGTGCCGGTGGCCGGATTGATGCGCGAGGCGTAGTTGTCGTAGGTGATGATGGTCTGGGTGGGGCCGGCGCCGGTGAGCCTGAGCGCCGGTGCGTTGGACGGCACCACGATCAGTTCCTGATAAGTGCCGGCGCCGATGTTGATCTGCGCGCGTTTGCCGCCCTGCACGGCGGCGTCGATGGCGGCCTGCACGGTGCGGTAGCCGGCGCTGCCCTGCTTGGCCACGGTGTAGACCGGGTCGGCGGCGATGGCAGCGGTGCTGCCGAGCGACAGCCCGGCCAGCAGGGCGGTGGCGGCGAGCGTGCGTAACACGATCCTGCGATGCGGTTGCATTGCTGTTCTCCTGTCAGAACTTGTAGCGCGCGCCGATGTAGTACTGGCGCCCGGTGACGGTGTACTTGTCGGGCAGTTCCAGCGTGGAATCGACGTAGCGGCGGTCGGGGGTGTCGAGCAGGTTGATGGCCTCGAACGTCAGCGACAGCTGGTCGTTGAGCTTGTAGGACATGTTGAAATCGACGTTTTCCACGCTGTATTTGCCGGTCACGTCGGCCGTGACCAGGCGCCGGCCATCCAGGTCGTAGACGTCTTCCTGGGCCAGGATGTTGTTGATGTAGCCATCGCGGTAGCTGGTGGACACGCGCGCACTGAAGCGGCCGTCGTCGTAATAGACGGTGGCGTTGTAGGACTGCGGCGAAAGGTTGAGCAGGTCGCGCTCGGTGGCGGTGGTGGTGATGCTGGTGTTGCTGTTGCCGGCGGTACTGAACAGGTAATTGATCTTGGAATCGACCTGGGTGTAGTTGAGCTGCACACCGAAGTTGCGCCAGAAACCGGGCAAGAAGTCGAAGGCCTGCTGGTAGGTCAGCTCGAAACCCTTGAGCGGGCCGCCGGGCGTGTTGAAGTAGCTCTGCACGTTGAAGATGGTGTCTGGCGTGAAGCCTGCGGGCAGCAGGTCCAGCGAGTAGCCCATCGCTTCCCAGGTGCTGAGCACGCGGGTGCGCTGCACGTAGCTGTCGATGTCCTTGTAGAACACCGCCGCCGACAGCAGCGAGCCCTCGCGGAAATACCACTCGGCGCTGAGGTCGTAGTTGGTGGAGCGGAACGGGTCGAGCTTGGGGTTGCCCAGGTTGATCGAGAAGAAGCGCCCGTCGTCGAAATACTGGGTGGGCCCGCCGCTGACGCTGGGCGACAGATACGCCAGCGTGGGGCGCGCCATGGTCTTGGCCGCTCCGAAGCGCAGCACCACTTCCTCGCTGACATCCCACGAGAGATTCAACGAGGGCAGGATGTCGCGGTAGTTGTGGTTGACCGTGGTGGGCACCAGCAGGCGCTCGCCGGCCGCGGCGGTGGCGCTGGCCACGCCGAAGAACGACTGGCAGTTGGGCGAAATCGCACCGGCGGCGGTGGCCGTGCACGGCGCATAGCCGCTGGCGGCGATCTGCGTCTGCACATAACGCACGCCCAGGTTGCCGCGCAGCGCGCGCCCCCACAGGTCGGTGTTGAAGTCCAGCTGCAGGTAAGTGCCCAGGCTCTTTTCGTTGACGGCGAAATTGTTATTGGACGAGCCGAAGTGGCCGACATCGGCCAGGCGGTAGTCGCCGCCGGGCACGCCGGTGTCGCAGTCGCAATTGATGTTGAGCAGGTCGGCGACCTTCTGGAAATCCGGAATCACCCAGGTGGTGGGGAAGCTGCCGTTCAAGCTGCGGCCGAAGCCATCCAGGTTGGTGCTCAGATCGCCCACGCCCACACCGGCCGGCAAGGCCTGCGCCAGGCGCCCGTAGGAGATGTTGCGCGACTCCGACGTGTCCATGTCGTAGTTCTTGTAGGCCAGCCCGGTACGGAAGGTGAAGGTGGGGCTGATGTTGAATTCCAGATCCACCTTGGCGGTGTCGAAGGTGTTGCCCACCGACTGCGGGTTGAGCCGCACCTCGCTGATGTTGGTGCCGCGCGCGGTGCCGTTGCTGTTGACCGGTACTGCGCCATAGCCCAGCCACTGCCAGTTGTTGGGGTTACCCGCATCGAACGGGAAACTCATGCTCGGGTAATCGCCACCATTGCGGCGGTCGAGCACAAAGCCATCCAGATTGGTGTTGTCGAAACTCACCATCGAGAACTCGGGGCGTTCGTAGTCCGAGGTCGAGTGGCCGACCAATGCATTCACGCGCACCTGGTCGTTGAAGCGGTGCTGCAGGTCCAGGCTGAACTGCTTGAACTCGGTGGATTCTTCGATGTTGCTGGACTCGGTGCGGAAGTCGACGTTGTCGAACACGCCATAAGTGAGGCGGTTCTGGTCGTCCACCTGCGCTTCGCGCACGGCGATCTGGGTCTTGCCGCCGAAGTTGGCGGTGCGGTGCAGGTTGGCGCCGACCGAGTCTTCGCGCTGGTCCTTGTCCAGCTTGGAATACAGCATGTCGAAGTTCAGCAGCGTGTCGTCGCTGACCTTGAACTGCAGCGCGCCGGTGACGCCGAGACGCTTGATCTCGTGGTCGGTGCGGATGTAGCGCGGGTAGCGCGGAATCCAGGCGTTGGTGGCGGTTTCGTAGGCCTGGATGTTCTCCGGCGTGTTGGCCGGGCGCGGGATGCCGGTGCCGCAATTGGCGGCACTGATGCCGTAGCTGCCCCAGCCGTTGTTGCGGTCCTGGTTGGCCTGCGAGCCGACCCCGGCAGGGGTTTCATTGGCCAGCGGGTTGCGCGGGGTCTGCGGGTTGTAGCCCACCGGCGAGCAGAAACCGTAGGTGCCGTTGTTGGTGGCGGTGCTCTGGTTGGAGTTGCGGTAGTTGCCGTGCTCCCAGCGCACCGGGTTGTAGCCTTCCTCGCGCAGGTGGCGCTCGCTGTAGGACACCGACATCAGTGCGCCGACGCGGCCATCGGCCCAGATGTTGCTGATCAGGCCGGAAAAGCGCGGGTCCTTTTCGCGCGAGAGGTCGTTGTAGCCGTATTGCGTGGACGCGGCCGCTTCGAAGCCGTCGAAGTCGAACGGGCGCGAGCCACGCAGGTCGACCGTGGCGCCCAATGAGCCTTCGTCCATCTGCGCCGACTGGGTCTTGCTGATGGTGACGCGGCTGAAGAGCTCGGAAGCAAACGTATTGAAGTCGAAACCGCGGCTGCGGTTGACGCCATCGCTGCCGCTGCCGGCAGTGGCCAGTGCTTCCAGCCCGTTGATGCGCACGCGGGTGAAGTCCGAACCCAGGCCGCGCACGGAGATCTGCTTGCCCTCGCCGCCCTCGCGGTCAATGGAGACGCCGGCGATGCGCTGCATCGATTCGGCCAGGTTCAGATCGGGAAACTTGCCGATGTCTTCGGCGTAGATCGCATCCACCTGCTCCACGCTGTAGCGCTTGGCGTCGAGCGATTGCTGCAGGCTTTCGCGGTAGGTGGCCTTGACCTGCACGCGGTCCAGGTCCACCGCATCGGTAGGCGTGGTGGGCGGGCCGACGGTTTGCGCGACGGCCGTGGCCGCGTGCAGCGCCAGGACGATGGCCACCGACAGACGCGCGGTGGGCAGGCGAGCGGCCGCCAGTGAGGCGGAACGACGCGAACGGACTTGCATGATGCACTCACTCCAATGGCGCGGCTGCAAAGACGCGTGCAGCCTCCCCACGGGCCACGGGCGTCGACTCGTCACATCACCGGCCACCGTGCGGCGCGACCTTGTTTGGCGCGATGCGGTGTCTGCGGCTTGAATCACGCCCACCGCGTTGCATGCGCGCACGGAACTCCGGCGCAGGCGGCAATGCGATCAGGCGTTGGAATAGGGCCCGCTGCGCAGGTGCGCAGCGGGCGGGCAACACTTAGAACTTGTAGCGGGCACCCAGCAGGAACTGGCGGCCGGTTTCGCCGTATTGCAGCGGCAACTGGCCGGTGCGCGGCGAGGACACCCACTCGTCGGAGGCTTCGTTGGTCAGGTTGATGCCTTCCAGGCTCAGCTCCAGCTGCTTGCTGATCTTGTAGCGCAGCGAGGCGTCGATCATGGTGGTGCCGGTCATGCCGTGCACGCCATCGACGTTGAAGCCGGCTTCCGAGCCCGGCGCCTGGGTCAGGTAGTCGTCGCGGTTGGTGGCCGACACGCGCCCGGCGAAGGAGTCGCCTTCGTAGAACAGCGTGGCATTCCACGACGAACGCGACAGCCCGAGCAGGTCGTTCTTCATCACCGGCGCGCCGCTGCTGGCCAGGTACTGGATCTGCGAGTCGACCCAGGTGTAGTTGAGCTGCACGCCCAGGTTGGCCCACTTGCCCGGCAGGAAGGTGAAGGGCTGGGTGTAGTTGGCTTCCACGCCCTTCAATTCGCCACCCGGGGTATTGAGCGGGATGCTGAAGGCGAAATCGTCGTTGACGGTGGCACCGGTACCGGCCAGCAGTTCGGCCGGCAGGCCGCTGCTGGAGTACGGGCGCACTTCGCGGGCGGTCTGGATGAAGCTTTCGATGTCCTTGTAGAACACGCCGACGCCGAGCATGGCGCCTTCGTTGAAGTACCACTCCAGGCCGAGGTCGACGTTGGTGGCTTCGATCGGATCCAGATCCGGGTTGCCGCCGGCCACGGTGCGCGACCCGCCGGCCACGGCCACGGTGACGCCGGGGGTGAGGCTGCCCAGGCCGGGACGGCTCATGACCTTGGCCGCACCCAGGCGCAGCAGCAGGTCGGGCATCAGCTCGGCGACCAGGTTGAACGAGGGCAGCGTGTTGTCGTACTTGCGGCTGACGGTGGTCAGCGCCGGTGCGTTGTTGATCAACGCATACCCGGTGGACTCCTGCTCGGTTTCCACATAGCGCACGCCGAAGTTACCCGACAGCGGGATGGAGCCCAGGTCGGTGGAGAACTCGCCCATCAACCACACGCCGCGGTCCTTTTCTTCGACGCTGCGGCTGTTGTTGACGCGCGGGGCCACGGCGAAGGTGCCGCTGTTGCTGTAGATGCCGAACTGGTCGGCCACCGCATCCAGGTTGGGCACCACCCACGCGCTGGGGCTGCCGTTGATGCCCTTGAGCCCGGCCTGCTGGGTCAGGTCTGACGGCACGACGGTGCTGCCGTTGGCGAAGTTGGGAACCGCCAGCTCGTTGGCGCGGCGCAGTTCGACGGTGCTGAAGGTGTAGTTCTTGGCCAGCACGCCGCCCTTGAGGCGGAAACCGGGGCTGACGTTCCAGTTGAAGTCGATCTGGCCGGTGTCGAAGTCGTTGTCCACCGACTGCGGACGCAGGCGGATTTCGGCCAGTTCCCAACCGTTGGGATCGGTCGGGTTGATGCCGTAGTTCAGCACCGGCGCGCGGTTGTTGCCGCGGTAGTCGTAGCTGTACCCGTCGACGTCGTACTTGTCCATGATGATGGTGGTCTGGATCGGGTTCTCGTGCGCAGAGCGCGAGGTGCCGACCCGGGCATTGACGCTGAAGGCATCGTTGAAGCGATGCTCCATGTCGAAGCTGATCTGCTTGAACTCGGTGTTCCACTCGTCGTGGCGGTTTTCGGTACGGATATCGACATTGTCGAACTCGCCGTAGACCAGCGCGTTGTTGCGGATTTCGCCGTTGCGCACGATGGTGGCGGGCTTGCCGTCACGCACCGCACGGCGCGGGGTGAGCCCGTCGCGGTTGCGGCTGAAGGAGATCGCTTCGATGTAGTGCTCGTCGCGCTTGGCATCGATCTTGGAATACAGCATGTCCAGCGACAGCGTGGTGCGGTCGGACGGCTTCCACTGCAGCGAGCCGGTGACGCCCAGGCGCTGCTGGTCGTGGATCTGCTGGGTGTAGCGCGGGAAACGCGGGTGGTACACGTCGGCCGAGCGCGCGGCGGCGAACGGCGAGGCGGCACTGAAGCCGCCATTGCTGGGGCCATTGGCCCAGCGGCCGGTGTTGGAACCTTCTTCCAGCACTTCGCGCTCGGTGTAGGCCACCGACAGCAACGCGCCGAAGGTGTTGTCGGCCCAGGTGTTGGCGATCAGGCCGGCCACGCGCGGGTTGGCCTTCTCGGCCATCGCGTTGTAGGCGGCCTGGCCGCTGGCGGCGAAGGTGAAGCCGTTGTAGTCGAACGGACGTGCGGTGCGCAGGTCGACGGTGGCGCCGAGCGAGCCTTCTTCCACATCGGCCGAGGCGGTCTTGCGCGCGATCAGCTGCGAGAACAGGTCCGAGGCGAACACGTTGAAGTCGAAGCCGCGGCCGCGGTTGGTGCCGCCGCTCTGGTCGCCGGCGCCGACGGTGGTGAGCGCTTCCATGCCGTTGATGCGTACACGGGTGAACTCCGGGCCCAGGCCACGCACCGAGATGGCGCGGCCTTCGCCGGCCTCACGGGTGATCACCACGCCGGGGATGCGCTGCAGCGATTCGGCGAGGTTGAGGTCGGGGAACTTGCCGATGTCCTCGGCGACAATGGCATCGACCACGCCGGCTTCGCCGCGCTTGATGTCCAGGGCCTTTTCCACCGAGGCGCGGTAACCGGTCACCGTGACGGTGTCCAGGTCCACGGCAGGCTCGGCAGGTGATTGGGCGGCCTCTTGTGCGGCGACATGGCCGCTCAGCGCCAGGCCAATCGACAATGCCAGCAAGGTAACCGGTGTCTTCCGGTTGGTGGTCCGAAATTGCATGTCCTCCCCTCCCAAGGGTCCATGAACAACATGAATGTCTGGTTGTGAGCGGTAATGACACCGCTGGTCAAAACGACGTTACCAGCTGAATCGTCGTTCAACATCTTGCAGCGCAGCAGAAAACGTCACCAAATCTGCCCCAAAGGGGTGCAAGCGGTCACTCCAGGTCGCATCATGCCCCTGGCCCGCCAGGTTTTGCGGCGGCTAGAATGACACCGATGGTCATCCTGTCGCGCAGCGGGTTCCCCACACCGTGACGCACCACACAGCCGAGGTATTGCCGCATGAGTCACGCCCGCATCCTGTGTTTTGGAGAGTTGTTGTTGCGCCTGGGGGCGCCTGGTCACGAACTGCTGTTGCAGCAGCCGCGGCTGGACGTGCACTGCGGTGGAGCCGAAGCCAATGTCGGCGTATCGCTGGCGCATTTCGGCCACGACGTGGCCATGGTCAGCACCGTCGCCGACAACCCGCTGGGCGCGGCAGTACTGGGCGAGCTGCGCCGGCACGCCGTGGACACGCGGCATGTGCGGCGGGTGGATGGCCGCATGGGCCTGTACTTCTTGACCACCGGGGCGATCCATCGGCCCAGCGAAGTGGTCTACGACCGCGCCGATTCGGCGTTTGCGCTGGCGCCTGCCGATGCCTACGACTGGCCGGCCCTGCTCGAGGGCGCGCAATGGCTGCACCTGTCCGGGGTGAGCCCGGCGCTGGGCGCCGATGTCGCGCAGGCCACGCTGGCGGCGGCGCGCGCCGCGCGTGCGGCCGGGGTCAAGGTGTCGTTCGACGGCAACTACCGGCCCAAGCTCTGGCAACGCTGGCAGGGCGATGCGCGCGGCATCCTGCATCAGCTGTTCGACTGCGCCGATGTGGTGTTTGCCGACTACCGCGACATCGGGGTGGTACTCGGTGGCGAGTTCCCGCAGGACACGCTGGAGGCGCGCGTGGAAGCGGCCGCACAGCAGGCGTTTGCGGCGTTCCCGCAGCTGCAGTTGATGGCCTGCACGCAGCGCGTGGCGCATAACGTGGACCACCACAGCCTGGGCGCGATGCTGGTGCCGCGCAATGGCGAGGTGGCGCGCGCGCCCGGCGAGGAACTCACGCCCATCATCGACCGCATCGGCGGTGGCGACGCGTTTGCCGCCGGCGTGCTGCACGGCCTGATCGAAGGCTGGTCGCTGGACGACACGGTGCGCTTCGGCCTGGCTGCCGGTTGCTTGAAGCATTCGATTCCGGGCGATTTCAATCCGCTGTCGGTGGCCGATGTGCAGGCCTGCGTGGGCGATGCGCGGTTCGATGTGCGGCGCTGACGCGCCGGGAATCGGGAATCGGGAATCGGGAATCGTAAGAGCTTAGGAGCGCTGGCTTTCGGCGCTCTGTCCAGGCTTGTTGCTAGCGGAACGCGGTGCGCTCAGCACTCACGCCTTGTTGCGGCGGCTGGCAGGTGCTTGCCAGGTGTTGTCCGCTGCGCTCACGCGTTTCAGGCGGGCGCACGGGTGCGGCGTTTGTTGGTCATCCATTTGAATCCTGCGCCCAGCAGCACCACACACAGCGACGCCGGGACGCTGAAGAACAGCGTGATCAGCAAGGCGTGGTTCCAGGGCGGTGCAGAGCCGTCCTGCATCACCACGGCGCAGACGACCGCCGTGGTGATCAACAGATTGGCGATCGCCTTCAACGACCAGTGCAACCTGACGAAGCGCAGCACTACGGCGCAGGCCACGCTGACCAGAACGGCCAGCACCAGAAAGGCGATCAGTTTGTCCATTGGGGGCGGGGATTTGGGATTTGGGATTTGGGATTCGTAACAGCAAGGGCAACCGGCATCGCTTGCCGATTGTCCTTGCCGCAACGCATTTGGATTCGCCGAAGATCAGCGATGCAGTCACCCACCGCTCTTGCGAATCCCAAATCCCGATTCCCGAATCCCTGCTCTCAGCTCAGCTCGACGCAGTCGAAGCTCACGTCCGTCTCCACATCGGCGTCGTAATCCACGTCGTCGCGTTCGAAGCCGAACAGCTTGAGGAACTCGTGCTTGTAGCCGGCGTAGTCGGTGAGCTGGAACAGGTTTTCGGTGGTGACCTGCGGCCATAGCGCCTTGCAGGCGTCCTGCACGTCGTCGCGCAGTTCCCAGTCGTCCAGGCGCAGGCGATTTTCGTCGTCCAGCTCGGCCGGCTGGCCGTCCTGGCGATACAAGCGCTCGCGGAACAGGCGGTCCAGCTGGTCGATGGTGCCTTCGTGCAGGCCCTTTTCCTTCATGATCTTGTAGACCATGGAGATGTACAGCGGCATCACCGGGATCGCGGCGCTGGCCTGGGTCACCACCGACTTGAGCACCGCCACGTTGGCGCTGCCGCCGTGCTTGCCCAGGCGCGCATTCAAGCGCTGCGCGGTGTGGTCCAGATCGACCTTGGCCTTGCCGAGCGCGCCATGCCAGTAGATCGGCCAGGTGATTTCGGTGCCGATATAGCTGAAGGCCACGCTGCGCGCGCCATCGGCAAGCACACCGGCGCCTTCCAGCGCGTCGATCCATAGCTCCCAATCCTGCCCGCCCATCACGGTGATGGTGTCGTCGATCTCCTGCTCGCTGGCCGGCTCGATCGAGGCCTGGATGATGGTGTCCTTGTTGGTGTCGATGGCGGTGGCGGTGTAGGTGTTGCCGATCGGCTTGAGTGCCGAGCGCTTCACTTCGCCGCTGCCCGGCAGCTTGCGCACCGGCGAGGCCAGCGAGTACACGACCAGATCGACCTGGCCGCCCATCTCGGTCTTGATCAGTTCGATGACCTTTTCGCGTGCGGCATCGGAAAACGCATCGCCATTGATCGACTTGCTGTACAAACCGGCGGCCTTGGCGTGCTTGTCGAACGCGGCCGAGTTGTACCAGCCGGCGGTACCGGCCTTGCTGGCGGTGCCGGGTTTTTCGAAGAACACGCCCAGCGTGTCGGCGCCGAAGCCGAACGCGGCGGTGATGCGCGAGGCCAGGCCGTAGCCGCTGGACGCGCCGATCACCAGCACCTTCTTCGGGCCGTCGTTGCGCACGCCGCGTGCGCGCGTTGCGGCGATCTGCTCGAGCACATTGCGCTCGCAGCCAAGCGGATGCGTGGTGGTGCAGATGAAACCGCGCACTTTGGGATGGATGATCAACGTGGACTCCTGGTCAGCAAGATGCTGGCGGCATCTTAATCGGTGCACCGCATGCGAAACAGCCTGATGCGCAACACACGCTGCTGTATGGAGGGCTGCGCGCCCGGCACGACAACCGACCAGAACGTGCATCGCCGCACTTGCCGCCATTGCGCCACGCCCCGACACGCCAGCCTGCGCACAGGCGCCGCCGCGGCGAAAGCGCGAGATCGGGCGATTGCGGCCGCAACGGCTGTGCTATTTTCCGGGCCTGCCGTGCCGTGTCTGTTGACGATTGTCCAGGCCCCTTCCAGTTGTACGACCGGTATTCGACCGATGTCCCTTCGTAGCGAGCGCGTCACGCAGCTGAGCTCCGTTCCGCGGTTCCGCCTGGGTCCGTTGCTGGTCGAACCGGAGCGGCTGACGCTGATCGACGACGGCCAGACCATCGCGCTGGAACCACGCATGATGGAAGTGCTGATCGCACTGGCCGAACGCGCCGGCGAAGTGATCAGCGCCGAGCAATTGCTGATCGAGGTGTGGCACGGCAGCTTCTACGGCGACAACCCGGTGCACAAGACCATCGCCCAGCTGCGCCGCAAGCTGGGCGACGACAGCCGCCAGCCGCGCTACATCGAAACCATCCGCAAACGCGGCTATCGGCTGCTGCCCAAGGTGGTGTTTCCGCAGGACTATCGCGGCGCGGTGATCGGCACCCAATCGTGGGCGCAGGGCAGCCCGTATGTGGGTCTGCAGGCCTTCGACCCGGCGCACGCAGAGGTGTTTTTCGGCCGCAGCCATGCGATTGCGCAGGTGGTGGCCGCGTTGCGCGCGCAGCTGCACAGCCAGCGCGGGCTGGTGCTGGTGAGCGGGGCCAGCGGCTGCGGCAAGACCTCGTTGCTGCGGGCCGGCGTGGTGCCGTTGCTGTCGCACACCGGCGGGCTGGATGGGCTGGAAGCGGTGGCGGTGACCTACTGCAACCTGGCGCAATGCCGCGGCGGCGACGTGCACGACACGCTCGCGCGCGCACTTGGCGAGTGGTCAGTCGCCGGGCGTGCGGTGTTCTCGCCCGCGCAACTGGCCCGGCTTGCCGAGTGGTTGCAGCACCCTGCCCCGCTGCATGCCGCCATCGGCGAGGCGATGCGGCAAGGCGGACCCGCACGCGATAGCGCACAGGCCCAGCGGCACCTGCTGCTGGTGATCGACCATGCCGAAGCCATGGTGGCCACGCCCGGCATCACCGATGCCGACCGCAGCGCGCTGGCCGCCACATTGCAGGCGCTGTGCAGCAGCGCAAATGTGGCGGTGCTGCTGCTGACCCGCAGCGACTTTTATCCGCGCCTGATCGATGCGTTGCCGGACATCGTCGAGCTCAAACGCGGCGACGGGCACGTGGATCTGCTGCCACCGCGCGATGGCGAGATCGGCCAGATCATTCGCGTGCCGGCGGCCATGGCCGGGCTGCGCTTCGAAGAAGAACACGACAGCGCCAGCCGCCTGGACGATGTACTGCGCGATGCCACCGCGCGCCAGCCCGATGCGTTGCCGTTGTTGCAGCATCTATTGCATGCGCTGCACGCGCAGCGCAGCGACGATGGCCTGCTGACCTTTGCGGCCTATCGCGCACTGGGTGGGCTGGAGGGCGCGCTGGCGCATCACGCCGAAGCGACCTTTCGTGCATTGCCGGCCGCTGCGCAAGCGGCACTGGGCGAGGTGCTGACACAGCTGAGCGTGATCCACCCCGACAGCGCGGCGGTGACCGCACGCCGTGCGCCCTGGTCGGCATTGCCGGCCGACGGTGCGGCGCACGCGCTGGTCGCTGCCTTCGTGCATGCGCGGCTGTTCGTCAGCGAGCTGGTGGCCGGCGAGCCGGGGTTTGCGGTGGCGCACGAAGCCTTGTTGCGGCAATGGCCACGTGCGGCCGAGTGGATCCACGAAAATCGCCGGCTGCTGCAGGCACGCAAGCGCCTGCAGCTGGCCGCGCAGCGTTGGGCAAGCGAGGGCCGGCGTAGCGATCACCTGCTCAACAGCGGGCGCCCGTTGAGCGAAGCGCGCGAAGCCGCGCGGCGCATGCCGCAGGACCTGGATGCGGTGGACGTGGCATTCCTGCGCGCCTGCGAGCGCTCGCAGCGACACCGCCGCGGCCTGTATGCGACAGCCGCCACCTTGCTGGTGGTGCTGGCCAGCGCATCGCTCCTGCTCGGTTGGCAGGCGCGGCAGGCCCAGCAGGTGGCAGAAGAACGCCGCGACCAGGCGCAGCAACTGGTGGGCTACATGCTGGGCGATCTGGCCGAGCAGTTGCGCACCGTTGGCAACCTCAAGCTGCTCGACAGCGTGGGCAGCCGCTCGCTGCGGTATCTGGAGGATTTGCCTAGCGCCGGCATGCAGCCGGACGAGCTGGTCAACCATGCGCGTGCCTTGCGCACGACCGGCGAGGTACTGATGAACCAAGGCAAGCTCGATCAGGCACAAGCGGCATTCCTGCGCGCCGCCACTATCGCCGAGCAAGCGGTGCACCATGCGCCGTCCTTGCTGGAGGCACGGGCAGAGACCGGGCAGGCCGCGTATTGGCGCGGGTATCTGGAGTATCAACGCAAGCAACCAGCGTTGGCGCGTGAGCACTGGTCGCGCTATCTGGCCATTGCCGAGGACTTGCAACGCACCGCACCGCACGACCCACGTTGGCAGTTGGAACTGTCCTACGCGCTCACCAATCTCGGTTCGCTCGCGCAGAACGTGGGCGATTCAGCCAGCGCCATCCCCTTGTTCACCCGCTCGATTGCGCTCAAACAGCGCGTGCTTGCCGCCGCGCCCGAGAACACCAATGTGCGATATGAGTTGATCAATGGACTGTCCTGGCGCAGCTCGGCACAGGAGACGCAAGGTCTGCTGGCGCCGGCCGAAGCCGGGTACCGCGAACAGATCTCCATGCTGCGCACGCTGGTGGCGGCCACGCCCGATGCAGACACATGGCGACGTCGGCTGGCCACTTCGTTGCTGCTGGCATCCAACCTGGCGCTGGCACGCGGTCAAAACGCGCAAGCGCAGACCGATGCACAGGCGACCGTGGCAATCCTGCAACCGTTGGTGGCCCTGCAGCCGGATAACCTGCAATGGCAGCGCGACCTGGCCCATGCCTACGCGCAGATCGGCTGGGCGACCGCTCTGGACGGACGGCCCGCGCAGGGGCAACGCGCACTGCAACAGGCCCGGCAACGCCTGGCACCCTTGCTGCAGCAGCGTCAGCCGTTGCCGGAATGGCAATGGCTGGACGCGGTAATCGCTCTGCGGCTGGCGTATCTGCAGCCGAATGCAGCGGCTGCCCGTGCGGCGGCATTACAGGCCAGCGTCGCCCGGCTGGAGGCCCTGCATCGCGCCCGGCCGCAAGACCCGCTAGGACCGACCACCCTCGCCCACGCACTGGTATGGCAAGGCGAACAACACGCCGCAGCCGGCAAGACAGCGGCAGCGCGCGCATGCTGGGAGCGCGCGGTGGCGGTACTCGGTGCCGACGCCGGTGCCAGCCACAACAAGGCCCTGCTCGATCCATGGGTCCGGGCGCAGATCCTCCTGGGCCGGCAGGCGGCAGTCATGCAACAACTCGGGTGGTTGTATCAGGCGGGCTACCGTCACCCGGGGTTCGTTTCCTTTTACGCCCCGCTCCTCAAGGAACAGACCTCGTCATGACGGAACAGGAAAACAAGATCGCGTGCCATCCCGGTACGAACATTGATTGCGCAATGTCGGTGGCCTATGTGGAGATCGGCGGCAATACCGGCCACGGGAAGTACCACTATCACTACCAGCCAGGGATGGTGCTGGTGCCGGGCCACCATCGCAACGTCACCATGCGTTACCGGTTCGACGAGGCGGTAGGCTTCAATTTCAGGATTCGCAAGCTGATCAGTTCCGACTCGCAGAATCAGATCAGCAACATTGAGTACGACCCCGACGGCCGCTGGGTCTCGTTTCGCAATGCCAACGATCGCTCGACACTGATCTTCTTCATGGTGGTCGTCGAGGACCTGCAGCGTGGGGAAACCTTCAGCTGCGACCCTGAAGTGGGCAACGATCCGCAGATCACTCCCTAGAGCTTAGGTCCCCCCCGGCGGTCACCAACGTCATACGGATACCGACAGCCGCCGCATCGCGAGGGCCGCCAGTGGCGGTCCTCGCACAGCCGAGCCCCTTGCAAGGACAGGTTGCTCGACCAGACGTCGGCCAACTCCTCGTGCGCGACATTCGCTCCCGCGCTGCCGGCGGCATGCAGCCTGCCCCGACAGGCTCGCCGGTGCTGCAGCGACGGCGCATAACGCGGTTGGCTCAACTCGCAATTCACGCCGGAAGTGCGGCCTGGATCCATGGACCTGGCAACTCGGCCTGCGTCGGGGACGACCACGCGACTGCAACGGACACCATCAACAGCAAGCCAAGATGTTGGAAGAAGCGCATGACGAGCTCCGCAGCAGACCGGAGCGCGGCGCGTTTCCGGGCGGCGCCAGTGGCCGCCGGGACACCTTCGCGGGTGGCCCGCTGCGGGACCTGACGGCAATCTTACGGTTGCTGCCGAGGCTGACGGATGCTGGAAATTGCTTTTGAAACAGCAAGATGGAGCAGGCGTCTTGAGCGAAGCCTGGTTGACCCGCCAGCGCGCCTGGCTTCGCACCGTACCCTCACCCCAACCCCTCTCCCGCAGGCGGGAGAGGGGCTTTAGGGTTCCTCTTATCTCGTCGACCATTCGCACGAAGCTGCCCAGGAGGGATGGGCGAAGCCCCGTGTTGTCGGGTTCAGCGTCTGGCTTCGCCCCGTACCCTCACCCCAGCCCCCGCAGGCGGGAGAGGGGCTTTGAGCTCCTGGTTGCATCGGCTACTGCTTGTCCTCTGTCGCCTGCCGCTGCCGTCTGCCGCTGCCGAAAGCGCTTGCCCCCCACTGCCAACTCTTGATCTCCCAATCCCAACCAAACGCCGCGCGGTAGCGCCTGTACCAATCCCAATCCCAATCCCACCCTCACGCCGGCCCCGGGATGCGCTCTTACCAATCCCGACTCCCGACTCCCCAATCCCCGCCCTCAAATCACCCGCAGCGTGATCGCCTTCAACACCGCCCTGGTGCGGTCGCGGGTGCCGAGCTTTTCCAGGATGGTGGAGACGTAGTTCTTCACCGTGCCGTCGGCCAGGAACAGGGTGCGGGCGATTTCCTTGTTGGAATAGCCGCCGGCCAGCAGGCGCAGGATCGCCACCTCGCGTTCGCTGAAGGTCTCGCTCGGCGCCTGCTGGTCGCGGAACTGGTAACGCGCGCGCACCGGGTCGGTGCTGACCGGTTGCAGCAGGGTGTCGCCGGCGGCGACGCGGGCGATGGCATCGCGCAGGTCTTCGGGGGCGGCATCCTTGAGCAGGAAGCCCTGTGCGCCGGCTTCGGTGGCGCGCAGCAGCAGGTCGCTGTCGTCGAAGGTGGTCAGCAGCAGTACCGGGGTGCGGTCGCCGCGGGCGCGCAGTTGCTCCAGCGCCTGGATGCCGTCGATGCCTGGCATGCGGATATCGCTGAGCACCACATCCACCGAGGTGGTGCTCAGCGCATCCAGCAATGCCTGGCCGTCGTCGGCCTCGCAGACCACCTCCACGCCTTGTTGCTGCAGCAAGGCGCGCAAGCCGGCACGGACCAGGATCTGGTCGTCGGCCAGGGCGATTCGAAGTGAACTCATACCGGAACTCTCGCAGTCAGATGCATGCCGCCAGTGGGGGTAAGGCCAAGGTCGAGTTGGCCGTGCAAGGCGGCCAGGCGCTCGCGCATGCCGGCGATGCCATTGCCTTCGCGGATGCGCCCGGCGCGAGTGGACTCATACCGGAACTCTCGCAGTCAGATGCATGCCGCCCGTGGGGGTGAGGCCAAGGTCGAGTTGGCCGTGCAAGGCCGCCAGGCGCTCGCGCATGCCGGTGATGCCGTTGCCTTCGCGGATGCGCTCGGCGCGGCGGCCGTCGTCTTCGATGTCCACCCGCAGCTGCGCATTCTCGCATTGCAGATGCACCGCCACTTCGTCGGCATCGGCATGCCGCACGGCATTGGTCAGCGCCTCCTGTACCAGCCGCAGCAACATGTCGGCCACGCGGGCATCGGTGATGCGCACGTCCGGGTCGATGCGCAGGCGCAGGGCCGGACGCGGGAACGGTGCGGCCAGCGCGCGCAACGCGGTCTGCAGGTCCAGGCCCCGATCGTCGCGCATGGACTGCACCACGTTGCGGATGTCGGCCAGCAGTTCGGCAGACAGCTGCTCCAGCACCGCAATGTCATCGCGCTGCGCCAACGCGGGGTCGGCGCTGAGCAGGCGCAGATTGATGCGCATGGCGGTGAGCTTGTGCCCGGCCACATCGTGCAGCTCGCGCGCCAGGCGCAGGCGTTCGGCGTCGCGGGCGCTGTCGGCCAGCAGCGCGCGGGTGGCCAGCAGATCGGCGTTGACGTAGGCCAGCGCATCGCGCGCGCGCTCGGCACTGCGCGCGTAGTTGGCGGTCAGCGCGGCAAAGGCCTGGAAGCTGGTGTAGATGACCACCACCAGCAATGGGCGTGGGACGTGCGCCTGCACGAAGACCGCATACATGGCCACATTGAGCGCCAGCATCAGCGCCAGCACCTGCGGCGGTTGCCAGCGCATCGCCGCCTGCGCGACCACCAGCACCAGCAGCACCGGCGAAGTGCCCGTGCGCGGCTCCAGCCAGACCAGGGCCACCGCCAGCACTGCCTGCAGCAACAGGGCGCCATGCTGCGGCAGCGGCCGTGGCGGCAGCAGGTAGCGCAGCAGGAACAGCAGGGTGAAGGCGATCACCGTGGGCCAGCGCCATTGCCCGTACGGCGCGAGCTCCGGGCCGAACGACAACATGACCCCGGCGATGGTGAGCACGCCGGCCAGGTTCAGCGGTTTGGTGATGTCGCGCAGGAGGCATGTCATGTGGCGATGCTGACCGCCGCGTGGCCGCTCGGCAATGGTGCGCACGCAGAAAGTGACTTCCGGCAGGTGGGGTCGATGACCTGCGGCCCCTGTGCCGTGCGCAGCGCCTGCGCACACTGGCATCACCCAGCCATCCATTTTCCCGGAGTCACGCCATGTCTGCTTCCAGTCTGTTTCTCGCACTCAATCTGATCTGGGCTGGCCATGAAGTGCTGCTCAGCCGCCGTCGCCGCGCCAGCGATGGCGGCGCGCACGATCAGGGCACGCTGCAGCAGCTATGGCGGGTGCTGTCTGTGGCGCTGGCCATTGCGGTGGCGCTGGCCTATAGCGGGCTGGCGCGCTGGCCGCAGGGCTGGTACGCACCGCTGCAGTGGGCCGGCTGCGCCCTGATCGTCAGTGGGCTGGCGTTGCGCGTGTGGGCCATCCAGGTGCTGGCACGCTGGTTCACGGTGGATGTGACCATCCAGCCAGACCAGCAACTGGTGCGCAGCGGCCCATACCGCTGGCTGCGTCACCCGTCCTATACCGGTGCGCTGATGGCCTTCTACGGGCTGGCGCTGGGCATGGGTAACGCGTTGTCGGTGGCGGCGATCGTGGTGCCGGTGACGTTGGTCTTCCTGCACCGCATTCGGATCGAAGAGGCCGCACTGCAGCGTGCGTTTCCGGTGGCCTACCCGGCCTATGCCGCGCAGAGCCGGCGCCTGCTGCCGCTGGTGTGGTGAGGTTGGCAGTCGCGATGGCACGCAGCAGCGCTTCGCGCGCTCGCACACCGGTTCGGCATGCGCTGCATGCACGTGCGAGCAGTGCCGCACTGTCTGTCGTCGGTGTGCATCGGTCGATGTGCGACGGCCGCCACCGCAGCCAGGCTGGTGTGCTGCGTACCATCGAGCGCCACGCACCGCATCCCCATCGTTGCAAGGAGAGTTGCATGCTTGCCCGCACTTATGCCGCTGTCGCCCTCGCCGGACTGCTTGGCAGCGCTGCCGCCAACGCCGCCGATCTGGACGTGGGCGTCAGCGGCCTGCGCTCGCAGCAAGGCAAGCTGCGCGTTGCGGTGATCGCCTCGGCCGCGCAGTTCAACAGCGCACAGCCGCCGGTGCAGGCGCAAACGGTGCCGATCACCAGCGCTACGCCGCACATCCAGTTCAAGAATCTTGCCCCCGGACGCTACGCGGTGATGATCAATCACGACGAGAACAGCAACGGCAAGCTGGACACCAACCTGATCGGCATGCCGGTGGAAGGCTACGGCTTCAGCAACAACCCCACCGGCATGCGCAAACCCGACTTCGACGAGATCGTTTTCGATCTGCCCGCTGCCGGCAAACGCATCAGCGTGCAGATGCGCTGAGGCCCACGCGCGAAAGGAGCCATGCATGCAACGCCGCCGCTTCCTGCAATCGTTACTGGCCGCCACCGGAAGTGCTGCGCTGGGCGGCTTTGGCATGCGCAGCCTGCCTGCACGCGCCGAGGAAGCTGCCGCATTCCAGGCCCAGTTGCAGCGCACGCCGTGGCTGCTGGGCTGGCGTAGCGTGGTCAGCCCCACCCTGGGGCCGGCCACCGCAACGCTCCACGGCGCATTGCCCGAAGGCCTGGCAGGCAGCCTGTATCGCAATGGCCCGGCCTGGACCGAGCGCGCCGGGTTCCGCTACGAACACTGGTTCGATGGCGACGGCATGGTGCACCGCTGGCGGCTGGGCGGCGGCCAGGTGCGGCACCTTGGGCGCATGGTGGCCACCCACAAGTTCACCCGGGAGCAGCAGGCCGGGCGATTTCTCTATCGCGCTGCCGGCACCTCCGTGCCGGACATGCAGCCCGGCCGCAACAACGACGATACCAACACCGCCAACACCTCGGTGACGATGCTCAATGGCCGCCTGTTCGCGCTGTGGGAGGCCGGCTCTGCGATCGAACTGGACCCCGATGCGCTGGACACCCTCGGCCCGGTCACCTGGCGCGAGGATCTGGCTGCGATGCCGTTTTCCGCGCACCCGTTGACCGACCACGACGGCAGCGTGTGGAACGTCGGCTCGATCAGCGTGGTCGGCTCCACCGGCGTGGTGCTCTGGCACCTGGGCGCCGACGCCACGTTGCGCAACGTGCAGTTGCTGCACACCGACGCGCCTGCCTACCTGCACAGCTTTGCGATGACCGACCGCCATCTGATCCTGGTGATGGCACCGTATCGGCGTCTGGACGGCGACGGTGCGTTCTTCGAGCAACTGCGCTTCACCCCGGATGCCCCATGCCGGATTGCGGTGGTGCCCAAGGATGCGCTGGACCAGCCGCGCTGGTTCGAGGCCGACTTTGCGGTGGCCTATCACGTTGCCGATGCCTATGCGCAGCAGAACCGTATCGTGGTGCGCGCCATCGTGCACACCGATCCGGAAGAAGCTCGCTCGCCGATGCGTGCAGCCATGCGCGGCGACCCGCACGCCGCGCCGGCACCAGTGCAATTACGCAGCCTGCATCTGGACCTGGCCAATGGCCGCGCGCACTGGCAGGTGCATCCGGTGGACAACCTGGAATTGCCGCTGTTCGACCACCGCAGCCCGCGCACGCAGGGCGCGCGCCTGTACGCGCCGTGCATCGATGGCCCGAACCAGTCGCCGTTTCTCAATGCCGTGGCCGGCTACGACCTGGAACGCAACCACCGCCAGGTGCATCGCTACGGCCCGCATGTGCTGGCCGAGGAACATGTGTTCGTCGCCAGGCCCGGCAGCACGCGCCCGGACCAGGGCTGGCTGGTGGGCACGGTGCTCGACACCCAGCACGCACGCACCGGGTTGATGGTGCTGGACGCACAGCACATCGATGCCGGGCCGATTGCACAGGCATGGCTGCCTTATGCGATTCCGCTGGGATTCCATGGGCATTTTGTGGCGGCTGCATAACAGCGGCCCTCAAAACGGCGGTACGCAACGCCAGGCGGACGCGGCCGGTGCCCGGTGCGGCAGCTGCCTCTCGCACACGCCGGTTCTTGCGCGCCGTCGCGCCCAGCTGACGACTGCTCGCTAGGTTTTGCTGGCCGCCGGGTCAGCGGACCGGTGGCGAGTGCACGCCCGGCATGGGGTCGGTGCCGGTCGTGGCCTGTTGCCTGAGCTGCAGCGCGTAGCTCCATAGATCGTCGAACAGCTGCGCATTGACCTTGGCATCGCTGCTATCGAGCGAGGTGTTGCTGATCAGCACCACCGCATTGTCGTGCGCCAGGTCCGACAGCATCTCGGTGTGCACGCCCGGGTCCGAGCCGCCGTGGCCGATGCGGGTGACGTTGTACTTGGTGGACCAGAAGATGCCGGAGTTCTTCTCGTTCAAGGCGATGTTGTCGGGCTTGTTGGCGGCGGTGTACTGGAAACGCAGCATCTGCGCGGTGGTGGTGGCGTCCAGGATGCGCACGCCCTGGTACTGGCCGCCATCGAGCAAGGCGATGAACAGCCTGGAGAGGTCGTTGACGCTGGTGCGCACGCCGCCATCGGGATAGGTGGTCAGCTCGTACGGCGGGATCGGTACGCTCACGCCGAACTGGCTCACATACAGCGTGGCCTGTGCGGCGGCCGGCAGATCGGCGGCATGCCAGGCGGTGTGCTGCATGCCCAGCGGCGCGAAGATGCGCGTGTGCGTGTAGCGCTCCAGCGACTGGCCCACCGCACGCGCAACGATGTAGCCCACCAGGCCGGCGCCGATGTTGGAGTACTCGCGATGCGTGCCGGGTTTGAGCTGCAGATAGTTCTGCGCCCGGTAGTCGCACCCGCCGGGCGCCAGATAGCCGCGCAGGAACTCGCCCAACGGCGCGGCCGGCATGCCTTGCCAGCGATAGGTGTCGCGGTAGACCTCCCAGCGGTCGGTCAGGCTGGACGTATGCGTGGCCAGTTGCCGCAAGGTGATCGGCACGTCCGGAAACTGCGGGTTGCGCACCGCGAACGGTAGATAGGTGTTGATGTCCGCATCCAGCGCCAGCTTGCCGTCCTGCACCGCCTGCATCAGCGCCACGCCGGTCACGGTCTTGCTGATCGAGCCGATGCTCATGACGGTGTCGGGCGTGAACGGCGTGCCGCGTGCGCGGTCGGCAAAACCGATACCGCCGGTCCAGACCACCTTGCGGTCGCGGATGATCGCCGCGCCCAGGCCGACGATGCCGGCGGCGTCCATGCGTTGCTGGAGTGTGCGCGTGATGGCATCCGGCGCGGGCGGCTGGCCTGGCCCGCTCGCCATCGCCTGACCACTGCAAAGCAGACCGATCGTCAGCCCGACCCGTGCCGTCCATCCCGCTGCTGTGCCTGCACGCATGGCGCCCTCCGTCCGTGATGTGCTTGCTGCAGATGCCCGGCATGGGCGGCGGTACGCGGCAACGCCGCTGCAGCAGCGCACGCAGTCTTGCAATCCATCGATTCGGACGCCAGCGCGATGCGACCAAACCGCCCGAACGCCCGACGAAACGCCGCGCGCTCGGCTTGTGCACCGTGCCGATCGCGCAGCGGTCCCCGCGCCACACCGATGGTCTTACACTCAGCGGCTAACCCCGCAGCTGTCGTCCGTCTTCGATGATCATCTCTGCCGCTTCCGATTACCGCGCCGCCGCCCAGGCGCGGCTGCCCCCCTTCCTGTTCCATTACATCGACGGAGGCGCCTACGCCGAGCACACGCTGCGGCGCAATGTCTCGGATCTGGCCGATATCGCGCTGCGCCAGCGGGTGTTGCGCAACATGTCCGACCTGAGCCTGAGCACCGAGCTGTTCGGCGAAACCCTGGCGATGCCGGTGGCCCTGGCGCCGGTGGGGCTGACCGGCATGTATGCGCGCCGTGGCGAAGTGCAGGCGGCGCGCGCCGCGGCCGCGCGCGGAATCCCGTTTACGTTGTCCACGGTGTCGGTGTGCCCGATCGAGGAAGTGGCGCCGGCCATCGGCCGGCCGATGTGGTTCCAGCTGTACGTGCTCAAGGACCGCGGTTTCATGCGCAACGCGCTGGAGCGCGCCAAGGCAGCCGGCGTCACCACGCTGGTGTTCACCGTGGACATGCCCACGCCGGGCGCGCGTTACCGCGATGCGCACTCGGGCATGAGCGGGCCCAATGCATCGCTGCGGCGCATGCTGCAGGCGGTGACGCATCCGCGCTGGGCGTGGGACGTGGGCCTGCTCGGCAAACCGCACGATCTGGGCAACATCTCGGCCTATCGCGGCAGCCCCACCGGCCTGCAGGACTACATCGGCTGGCTGGGCGCCAACTTCGACCCGTCCATCGCCTGGAAGGACCTGGAATGGATCCGCGAGTTCTGGACCGGGCCGATGGTGATCAAGGGCATCCTCGACCCGGACGACGCGCGCGATGCGGTGCGCTTCGGCGCCGACGGCATCGTGGTGTCCAACCACGGCGGGCGCCAGCTCGATGGCGTGCTGTC
Organism: Xanthomonas sp. 3793; assembly: GCF_024806835.1. Taxonomy (GTDB): domain Bacteria; phylum Pseudomonadota; class Gammaproteobacteria; order Xanthomonadales; family Xanthomonadaceae; genus Xanthomonas; species Xanthomonas arboricola_F. Next base: position 337,681 of record NZ_JANTYU010000006.1, on the reverse strand, counting down.
CAGCGCACGCGCATTGCCGGCGATCGCCGAAGCGGTGAAGGGCGATCTGAAGATCCTTGCCGACTCGGGCATCCGCAGTGGGTTGGACGTGGTGCGCATGCTGGCGCTCGGTGCCGATGCGGTCTTGCTGGGCCGCGCTTTCGTCTACGCGCTGGCGGCAGGCGGGCAGGCCGGCGTGGAAAACCTGCTGGGCTTGATCGAAAAGGAAATGCGCGTGGCGATGACGCTGACAGGCACCCACTCGATTGCCGAGATCGGCAGCGATGCGTTGAGCCGGGTGACGCGCGAGGCCGCGGTCTCGGCGTAGACGCCGTGCAGGCCTGGACGCCGTTGGCCGCGCCTGCGTGCCGATGGGCGCAATCGCCATGCATCGGCAGGGGTGCGCGGGTTGCATGCGGCGTGCAGGTACCGCTGCAGCCGGCTTGCGTCTGTCGCCATGGCGGGCAAATGCGTCCGCCAGCGGCTGCATTGCTGGCCCAACCGGACTGGCTGGAACAGCCTGTCTGCAGTGGCACAACGCGCAGCGGTCCACCCTGCCGCGTTAGCCGCAAGGCCCGCACTCGGAGATGAGGCGCACCAGGTGCGCCTGCGCTATTCAATCTCCAGCATCTTGCCGGCCATCAGCGCCTGGGCAATGGCGAAGACGTTGCGCGTGTCGGCAACGATTCCATCTGCGCCGAGCACCACGCGCTGATCCTGGGCGCCATCCATTGCCCGTTCCAGGACCTGGTTGTAGCGGAAACTCAGCAGCAGTGGACCCAGCAGCACGGCGCGCTGCGCTTCCGGCAGCGGGGCGCCGCCTGGCGATGCCTGGTGCTGGGCCGCATCGACCACCGCGTTCCACCCGGCGATATAGGCATTGGCCTCGATCGCCATGTTGTGGTTCAGCGCCTCCTGCGCCATCGCCGTTGCGTCGAACTCGGTTCCCTTGGCCTGTGCATCGCCGATACCGGCGGCCATCTTGTCCGCCAGCGTCCGCTCGAACTGTGCATGCCGTTCGGCGACCGCCGCGTGCACTGCCAGATGGGCGAGCACGAACACCAGGTTGTCTGCGGCAAGGTCGCCACTGCGCAGCGCATGTGGGCGTGGGGTCTCACGCAGTTGCTGGAGCAGCCCGCTGGTGAGGATCATCTCCTTGTCCAGAACCGCCGCGGCGAAAGGACGGTTCTTGATGACTGGCTGCGCGGTGTCGGCCACGACACGGATGCGCCTGAGTTGCCCGGCATCGACAAGTTGCACTAACTGCCCACGTAGCAGGGGCGCGGCGCGGACCGATGCCCGCACCTGCTGCGCCTCGACATCGCTGCCTTGAATGCCGGCAAGTACCGGGTCGAGCTTGTCTGCTGCACAGGCCGGCAGCACGCACAACCAGGTGAGCATGAAGACGCAAGCGCGCATCACTGACATTGCAGAGTCCCTTCATCGCAATCCACGTGTCCGCAAGCTAGCACGGCCTGCGCTGCCGCTTCCAGGCGGTGTGGATCACGCCCTGGGCAACCGTTGCTTCACCGCCAACACCTGCGCCCACGGGTCAACGCGCTGGCGCCTGGCACGGTGCATGGCCTTGTCGATCGGGAATGCATCCGGTCCGCTGATCTTGCCGAGTTCTTCCCAGCGCAAGGGCACCGCAACGGTGGCTTTTTCGCGCGCGCGCAGCGACCACGAACACACGCTGGTGTTGCCGCGGCCGTTGCGTAGCCAGTCGACGAAGATCACGCCGTGGCGCTTGGCCTTGCTCATGGTGGCCACGTAGCGCTCCGGCGCTTGCGTGGCCAGCGCCTGCGCAAATGCCTCGCAGAAATCGCGCGCCTGCTCCCAGCCCGCATCGGGCACGATCGGCACGACGACATGCAGGCCTTTGCCACCGGACAGGCGCACCGCGCTCTCCAGGCCTGCACTGCGCAGCTTGGCGCGGATGTCGCGCGCGGCAGCCACCACGTCGGCCCAGGACACCCCATCGCCGGGATCCAGGTCGAACACCAGGCGGTCCGGATGCTCCGCATCGTCGGTGCGCGATCCCCACGGATGCAGCTCCAACGCGTTCATCTGCACCAGCTCGAGCAGGCCGGCGGCATCTTCGACGTAGATGTAATCCTCGGTGCCGCTCTTCTGCTGCAGCGGAATCGCCTTGATATGCGTGCCCAGGTGGCGGCCTTCGTGCTTCTGGAAGAAGCAGTCGCCACCGGCGCCGTCGGGGCAGCGCAGCAGCGACAAGGGGCGGCGCGCGATCTCTGCCAGCACCAGCGGCGCCACTGCCCGGTAGTACTCGGCCACATCGCCCTTGCTGATGCCCAGGGCGGGAAACACCACGCGTTCGGGATGGGTGATGGTGATGCCGTCTGTGGACGTGGACGTGGATTTGGACGCTGTCGACGTGGACACCGTGGATTTCGATACGCTGGACCTGGACGCCGCAGCTTTTTTGGATGTCGGGGTCGCGCTCGTCTTCGATGCCGTCGAACGCGCGCGTTTGCTGGTGGTGCTGGTGGAGGCGTCGACTGTCGTTCTGGATGTTTTCCTGGTCGCCGTCTTGCGCGCCGGCGCAGCGGCTGTTGCCGCACCACGTTTGCCCGCAGCACGCGCCTTGCCCGGCGCGGCGCGGTCGCCGCCCAACTCGCTCATGGGTTTGTCCTCGCGCAGACGCTTGAACGCGGCCTGCCGCAGCAGGCCTTCCTTCGCCCAGCCGCGGAAAGCGACCTCGGCGATCAGCACCGGCCGGACCCAATGCACATCGCGTGGCCGCCCCTGGAGGTGCGTCGGCAATTCCAGCGTGGCGGTGTCGCTGTGCAGCGCCTGCAGCAGCGCGGTGATCTTTGTCAGCAAGGCATCGTCGAAGCCGGTACCCACACGCCCGACATAGCGCAGCGTGTTGCCCTCGCGCTGCGCCATCAGCAAGGCGCCGAAGCCGCTGCGTGCGCCCTTGGGGTCGGTGTAGCCCACCACCACGAACTCGTCGCTGTCTGCGTGCTTGGTCTTGACCCAATCGGCGCTGCGTCCTGCGCGATAAGGCGCATCGGCGAGCTTGCTGACGATGCCTTCCCAGCCGGTGCCGGCGCTGGCCGCGAACACCTCCGGGCCGTGGCCGATCACATGGTCGCTAAACGCCAGCGTACCTGGCTCATCGCCCAGCAACTCGTGCAGCAATTGCTTGCGTTGCAGCAACGGGGTATCGCGCAGATCCACCCCGGCCACGCCCAGCAGGTCGAACACGATGTAGCGCAGCGGCTGCACGGCGCTGCCATCGAGCGCACGTTGCAGCGCCGAGAAATCGGTGCGTCCCTTGGCGTCCAGCACCACCAGCTCGCCATCCAGGCGCGCATCACGCACCGGCAAGGCCTGCACTGCGCGCACCACGTCCGGAAAACGCTGTGTCCAGGCCTGGTCGTTACGCGAGCGCAGTTGCACCTGGCCATCGACCATGTCGGCCAGCAGGCGATAGCCGTCCCACTTGATCTCGTGCAACCAGCGCTCGCCATCCGGTGCCTGCTCGCGCAGCAAGGTCAGTTGCGCGCGAAGCTCGGTTGGGCTTGGCGCATCGCGCGCACTGTCAAGCGCCAGGGCGCGGGTCCGCCATTGCCTGGAGTCCGCACGCGCTGGACGTGCGCGTTTGCCTGCCGCCGTCGTCTTGGCGCTCGCCTTTGCCGCGGGCGCACGCCGTGCCCGGCTGGCCTTGGCACGGGTTGCAGGCGCCGCAGCCGGTGCGCCTGCGGCCTGCTGGGCCACCAGCGCATCGGCATCCAGATCGGCCGCGTACGCATCGGTGCGCTTGAACAGCAGCCATTGCGGTTTGCCGCCGCGCATCTGTGTGCGTACCAAGGCAAAACCGCCGCGCAGCAGCGTGCCCTGCAGTTCGAATTCCAGCTTGCCCGCGTCCAGCGCCGCCAACGCATCGCCTTCGCAGTGCCACTGTCCGTGGTCGAACACATCGACATGCCCGGCGCCGTAGTGGCCCTGCGGAATATCGCCCTCGAAGCTGGCATACGACAGCGGGTGATCCTCCACCTGAACCGCCAGCCGCTTTTCGCCAACGCGCAACGAAGGGCCCTTCGGCACGGCCCAACTCTTGAGCACACCATCGACCTCCAGACGGAAGTCGTAATGGCGCGAGCTGGCGTGGTGCAATTGCACGACGAAGATCGGCTGCTTGCTGGCACGCGCAGGCGTGTCGCCGGCCGGCTCCGGGGTCTGGTCGAAGCGGCGCTTGGCGTTGTAGTCGCGCAATGACATGGGCGGGGCCTATCCAGCCTTGCGGCGTGGCGCCGCCTTGCTGGCCGTCGTCTTGGCGGTCTTGGCTACGGTCTTCTTGATGGTCTTCTTGGTGGCCTTTTTTGCCGCTTTCTTGGTAGCGGTCTTGGCGGTCTTTTTGGCCGACCCCGCCGCCGGCGCGCTGCTCTTCTTGGCCGGGGTGCGCGTCTTGGCCTGCAGGCTCTTCTGCAGCAGCGACATGAAATCGACCACGTTGGTGCTGGCGTCTTCGTGCTGCGGCGGCTCGATATCCACCTTGGTGGTGCCGCCCTTGGCCTGGATGCGCTTGCGCAGGATCTGCTCGAGTTTGCCGCGGAATTCGTCGTGGTAGTCCTCCGGCTGCCAGGTGCCGGACATCGACTCGATCAGCTGCCTGGCCATCTCCTGTTCCTTGGGCGTGATGCGGTACTCGCCCACTGCGCCGGCCGGCAACTTGAAGTCCTGCGGGTCCACCACTTCCTGCTGGTAGCGCAGCAGCAGCAGGATCAGGGCATCGCCTTGCGGCATCACCGCAGCCAGGTACTCGCGGGTGCGGATGACCACCTTGGCAATCCCCACCTTGCCGGTGTCGCGCAGCGTTTCGCGCAGCAGCACATAGCCTTTTTCGGCCTTCTTGCCCGGCACCAGGATGTAGGGCTTCTCGAAATAGCGCGGGTCGATCTCGGCCGCATCGACAAAGGTTTCCACTTCCACCGTCTCGTGGCTTTCCGGCGAGGCCGAGCGGATGTCCTGCTCTTCGACAATGACGTAGCTGCCCTTGTCGTACTCGAACGCCTTGACGATTTCCTTCCACGGCACTTCATCGCCGGTGTCGGCGTTGACGCGCTCGAAACGGATCGGCTTCTTGTCGCGCGAATCGAGCATGCGGAAATGCAGGTCCACCTTGCGTTCGCCGGACATCAACGCTACCGGCACGTTGAGCAGGCCGAACGACAGCGTGCCGGTCCAGATCGGTCGGGCCATCAGTGCGCCGCTCCATGGATGGCCGCGTCGGGGATATGGTCCAGCGCCAGCCACGCGTCCTCGACAATGGTGCGGGCGTGCGGCCAGTCCAGGCGCGAGTCACCGCGCATGCTTTCCCACTGCGCGGCCAGCGCCTGCTCACAGTGCGCATCGTTACCGCGCGGCCAGTCTGCGGCGTGGGTCAGCCGGGCGAACGCGTAGGCCGGCGAGAGATCGCGCCAGGTCGGCCCGCCCCGTCGGCGGCGGCGCTGGTAGTCGGCCAGGCTATAGCACTGGAAGTCCTGCGCTACGCCCACTGCATCGATTGGTGGCCACTTGCGATGAGTCCGCTTGGCCGCTGCAGGGTCGGCCTGCGCACTGAACAGGCGACGGTCGGGACGGCGGTCCTGGGGGCGCATGGCCTGCTCCACGGTACGGCGGTGAGGGCCCACATCAGTAGCGCCGCTGCCGTGATCCAGCTGTGAGAAATCCGCATAGGTTTTGCGATTTGCGTGCCCTTCACCCCGCACGCGCTGAACTGATGGCCCTACCCAGATACCAGGAGCGGCGCCATGTCCCGCGACCCCTTACGCGAACAGCCTGCCCAGCCCGGCGAACAGCACGGCAAGCGCGACGCCGAGCACTACGAAGACCGTGGTGCCGGCGATACACCAGGCCGCCTGATCCCGGCCGATGACGAAACCCCTGCCAAGACACCGGGCACTGCGCCATCCACGGCGACGGATGAGTGAGTGCGTGGGCCGAGCGCTGTCTTGTTGGAAGCGTGTTGTTGCAAGGCGAACCGAAGGGCGTCAGCTTGCCGACTAGCAAGTGCTGCTGATCTCGATGCGCCTGGCTTACGCACGGCCGGCTTGCTGCAACCGTGCGAATTCATCATCCCCGAACAGCCGCGACCGCACCAGGAAACGCACGCCTTCGCCATTTTCCAGCGAGAACATGCCACCACGGCCCGGCACCACATCGATGATCAGCTGGGTGTGCTTCCAGTAGTCGAATTGCGACGCACTGATATAGAACGGTGCACCGCCGATCTCGCCCAGCAGCACGTCGCGATCGCCGACGATGAAGTCGCCGACCGCAAAGCACATCGGCGACGAGCCATCGCAGCAACCACCGGATTGATGGAACAGCAGATCGCCATGCCGCGCACGCAGGGTGTCGATCAGCTGCAATGCCGCCGGTGTTGCCAAGACCTGCAATGGCAAACTGTTCTGGGTGATCGTGCCGTGCATCGTCCGCCTCCAGCGGCCGCGTCAGGCGGCCATCTCGCGCACGATACGCCTCTCGGCCGTGCCGGCGCGCATGCAGGCAACTGACGTTGATGTCGCTGTGGGGTGCGTCGGCCGCAGCAGTCGTAGCCACCTTCCCGGGTGTCCTGCAGCCGCTGCGCACCGCCTGGGGTCACCCGGCACGCGGGCAGCTCGCGCGGCCGGCCCGCCCACGACCAGCGACTGCCCCTGCCGGGCTCACACGCAGTGTCCGCGTGAGGCCGCTACCCGCGGCAGCGCGGAAGCAGCGCGTACAAAGCGGCACTGGCAGAACGGCAGCGGCCGCACGGATGCGGACGGTCGTCGCCGCCCTCACATGCCACTCGTACACTGCGCGCGTGTGCGCCACCCGCATCCAGCCGACGCCTGCGCGTCGCATGTTGCTGGTCGCTGCGCGCCTCAACGCTCATACGGAGGGAACCACACCATGAAGCAACGCCTGCTCACCGCCGCCCTGCTGGCCCTGCTCCTGCAAGGCTGCCAGATGCCGGAGCCGGCTGCCGCCGCCGATCCCGCTGCGCCGACTTCTGCCGCCCCGGCACCAACCACCCCGGCCGCCCCGGCAGCGGAGCGCCCCGCGTTGCCCCAGGCGGCCTGCGAGAGGACCGAAGACGGCTTCTCTGCGTTCTTGGAAGCGATCGTCGCCGATCCGGCGTTACGCGCGGCCTACAGCGCCCCGCACGTCGCAGAACGCGACCTGCGCGACCCGTCCAAGCCGGCGGAGCGCCCGAGCGCGCCGTTCCGGCTGGTCCTGATCGATTCGCGCTGGTCCTACGACGAGCCGGACAAACAGCCCGAGCAACTGTCCCGGGTCAAGCTGGAGCTCAAGCCCGACGGCGAGCGCATGCGCGCAGAGTTCATCAGGGCCGAGTTCTCCCCCGACGAAGAGGTCATCAAGACCGTCGGGGCACCGGAGGCCTATGTGTTCGACTACACGCAGCAATGCTGGCAGTTGACCCAGCATCTGCGCTGATCGGCCGTCCGCCAGGCTGCCCGCGGCCTGGCCAGGTCAGCATCGGTTGTCTCGCTATCAATAAGGAAATTGCACATGCCCAGATACACCATCGTCGAATCGGTCGGACGCGGCGTCCAGCATATCCACGACTACGAGGACATCGAGCGCCATCACCCCACGCGCGGCAACGAGCGCGGGCGCGTGTACGGCACCGTCAATGGCGAACGCGAGGAATTGCTCGGCAATTACAGGGGTGCGGCAACGGTGTCGCGCGATGGCGACCATTACGTGTCCAAGGATTTCGTGCTGCAGGCCGGTGGGGTCAGTAGTGTGCCGGTACCGGCCATCGCCAGCGGTTATATCGGGCGCGTGGATGCCAGCGACGGCATCGTGCAGATCTACGACAAGCCTGCTTCCGACCCGAGCCGTGAAATGATCGCCCAGTACCGGCATCTGGACCTGCGCAATACCCAGCTGGAAACCGGTGCACGCATCGAGTACGGGCAGTCGGTGGGCATCCAGGGCGGCTTCAACAACGGCAATCCCAGTGCGTTCGGCAAGCATGTGCATGTGGACATCAACACCGGCTATCTGCCGCAGGCCGACCGCTACATCCGCGACATCAGCAGCGGCGCGATCACCACCGATCAGCGTCCGCAACATGCCCAGCCCAATCTCACCGGCACCGCCCAGGTGACCGACATTTCGGGCAATGGCCGCACAGTCGCGGCGCCGGTTGGCACTGCGGCGGTGAGCGCCGCTCCACTGGCCGACGGCGTGCTGCGCAAGGACGAACATGGACCTGAGGTCAAAGCCCTGCAGGAACGCCTCAATGCGCTGGGCTATACCGATGCCCAGGGCCAGGCATTGGGCACCGACGGCAAATTTGGCGATCGCACCCGGCAGGCCGTGCAGGCATTCCAGCGCGATCACCAGCTGAGCGATGATGGCATCGCCGGCCGGGACACCTTCAAGGCGCTGGCCGGCGCCCAGCCGCGCCAGCCCGACCCTGCCGCGGCCCGGCAGCAGCCTGAGGCGCCAGCACGCCAACCGCTGGTGTCCGATCCGGCGCATCCGCAGCATGCGATGTACCAACAGGCAGTGGGCGCGCTGGAAAAGCTCGGTCCCGCAGGCGGGTTCAAGGACCGCAAGGAACTGGAGCAGGCCGCCGGCACCCTCACCCACGACGCCAGCATCAGTGGGCTGACCCGCATCGACCACGTCACCCCCAACAAGGCGGGCAATGGTCTGTTTGCGGTGGAAGGCAGACTGGACGACCCGGCGCACCGCCGCGCCTACGTCGACCGCGACCAGGCGGTGCAACAGACGCTTGAGCAATCCACGCAGAAACTGCGGCAGGATCTGCCGGCCGGCATCGAGCAGGAGCCTGCGCGCGAAACCAACCGCGCGATGGCGATGTAGCCGATCGTCGCTGATCGCAACGCGCCGCAGGCGGCGCGGTCTGCTGCCTGCGGCGCATTGCCGTGTGCGCAATTGACCTACCGGGACACCGGACTAGCAGCTGCGACGTAAAGGCGGACCGCGTGCAGGGGCTGCATCCGGGTGATCCGAGCCGCAGCGCACACCGGCAGTGCCGTCGCCTATAGAGTGCCGATGGCAGCCTCGACGCGGGCGCACGCGGTGCCTGCGCTGCTTCTGGCGTGCCGCCCGAACAGGCGGCACGCCATCGGCTCAGAAGAACCCCAGCGCCTTCGGCGAATAGCTCACCAGCAGGTTCTTGGTCTGCTGATAATGGTCGAGCATCATCTTGTGATTCTCGCGGCCGATACCCGACTGCTTGTAACCGCCGAAGGCGGCATGCGCGGGATAGGCGTGATAGCAGTTGGTCCATACCCGCCCGGCCTGGATCGCGCGGCCCATCCGGTACAACCGCGACGCATCGCGGCTCCACACGCCGGCACCCAATCCGTAGAGCGTGTCGTTGGCGATCGCCAGCGCTTCGGCCTCGTCCTTGAAGGTGGTCACCGACACCACCGGGCCAAAGATCTCTTCCTGGAACACGCGCATCTTGTTGTGGCCCTTGAAGATGGTCGGCTTGACGTAGAAGCCTTCGGCCAGCTCGCCATCGAGCGTGTTGCGCTCGCCGCCGATCAACACTTGCGCGCCCTCCTGCCTGCCGATGTCGATGTACGACAGGATCTTTTCCAGCTGCTCGCTCGATGCCTGTGCGCCGACCATGGTGTTGGGATCGAGTGGGTTGCCCTGCTTGATCGCCGCTACGCGCTTGAGCGCCTTTTCCATGAACCTGTCGTAGATCGAGTCCTGGATCAGCGCGCGCGAGGGGCAGGTGCACACTTCGCCCTGATTGAAGGCGAACAGCACAAAGCCCTCCACCGCCTTGTCGAGAAAGTCGTCGTCTTCGGCCATGACATCGGCAAAGAAGATGTTGGGCGATTTGCCACCCAGCTCCAGCGTCACCGGAATCAGGTTCTGGCTGGCGTACTGCATGATCAGCCGGCCGGTGGTGGTTTCGCCGGTGAAGGCGATCTTGGCGATGCGCGGATTGCTGGCCAACGGCTTGCCGGCCTCGAGCCCGAAACCGTTGACCACGTTGAGCACGCCGGGCGGCAGCAGATCGCCGATGACTTCCATCAACACCAGGATCGAGGCCGGCGTCTGCTCGGCCGGCTTCATCACCACGCAGTTGCCGGCCGCCAGTGCCGGCGCCAGTTTCCAGCACGCCATCAACAGCGGGAAATTCCACGGAATGATCTGCCCCACCACGCCCAGCGGTTCGTGGAAATGATAGGCAATGGTGTCGCTGTCGATCTCGGAGATGCCGCCTTCCTGTGCACGGATGGCACCGGCGAAATAGCGGAAGTGATCCACGCATAGCGGCACATCGGCATTGAGCGTTTCGCGTACCGGTTTGCCGTTGTCCCAGGTTTCGGCATAGGCGAGCAGCTCAAGGTTCTGTTCGATGCGGTCGGCGATCTTGAGCAATACGTTGGAACGCTCGGTGGTCGAGGTCTTGCCCCACGCGTCCTTGGCCGCATGCGCGGCATCCAGTGCGGCTTCAATGTCCTGTGCGTTGGAGCGCGCAATCGAAGTGAACACCTTGCCGCTGATCGGCGTGGTGTTGTCGAAATACTGACCGCCGGTCGGCGCCACCCACTTGCCGCCGATGAAGTTGTCGTAGCGCGGCTTGAAGATGGACTGCGGGTCGGTGTTGAGTGGCTTGGCAGAGGGAAGCGCGTTCATCGTGGTCTCCTGGCAGCGTGGTCCGATGCGAACGTGTATACCCGCGCAAGTGCTAGCGCAATGTCGTGTGATGCGCTATTGCGCTGCGTCATTGCAGCGCTGCAGCGTCAGCGTATGAAATCGCCAGAATTACGCTGCAGCGCGTCATCGCGTGCGACCACGGCCAGGCGCCATGTGCGAGCAACTGCAGCGTGCGATGGATGAGCTGCACCCAATGCGCCGCACTCGCCTCACCCGTACGATGCAGTCGGCTCGCCCGTCGTATGAGGGAAGCGCGGAGCGGCGGCGCCGCAATGGCCGATTCCTACGGCACCAGCCGTCGGACCTGTCGTGCCGAGCGCAGCGATCAGATCCAGACGTCGTTGTCTGCGGTGTAGGCGCCACCCGCATCGCCGGTATTGACCACGCCGCGTGGCTCGACCAGCAGCACGCTGCACTCGTGCTCCGCCACTGGCCGGTGTTCGACCCCCTTGGGTACCACGTGCATCTGCCCGGCCGACAGCGCCACCACGCCATCGCGAAATTCGATGGTCATGTGGCCGTCCAGCACGATGAACACCTCGTCCGTGTCCGCATGCCGATGCCACACGAACGCACCCTGCAGCTTGACCAGCTTGAACTGGTAGTCGTTCATTTCCGCAACGACACGCGGGGACCAGTGCTGCGACAGCAGGGCGAGCTTGTCGCTGAAATCGATCGGGGCGTAGCGCGTATTCAACGGAAACATCCTTGTGCGGGGAATGCGCGTGCAAGCTTAGTGCATCGTATTGCGCACAGTCACTGCTGCAGAGTGCGGCGCATTGCAGCGACACTCAATGAACAACGCGACCGGTTTGCCCGGCGCGATGCCCGCTCATGCACCAGCGATGCGGGTGTCTGCCGCGCGCCACGCTTGCACGGCGGCGCTGACCTGCGCACCGTGACTTGCGCTGACATCGCGCACGGCAAAGGCGTGCGGCTGCCATTGCACCTGCGCGGCACGTCGTGCGCAGGCGGCATGTCTGTCTGCCAGAACGTCGGCCTGCTCGGTTGCGTTCAACGGCAGCAGGAGCGAAACGCCTGTGGCCGAGATCGTGCAGTTGATGTCCAGCCAGTAGCGGTTGTCCTCGCGCAGCAAAAACCAGTCTGCGGTGGCGTGATCGACGACGATCATGGTGGGGCCTTGCGTGGTGGGCACAGGTGGGGCATGTCGATGGCAAACCATGGGTTAGCGGGACGGCTTTGTCGCGCCCGGGTGCGCTCCTACGGTGACGGACGCGCGTTGTTGAACGCGCGCCGCATGCAGGTGGCTCAGCCGCCAAAATCCCACTGCAGGCCGACCGTATAGGTGCGGTCCGGGCCTGGTTCGTAATAGCGTCCGTTGCCGTCGTTGACGATCACCGAGCCGACGTAGTGCTGGTCCAGCGCATTGTCGATGCGGGCGAAGGTGCGCAGCCCGCCCAGCTTGGTGGTCCAGCGCCGGGAGGCTTCCAGGTTGACCAGCGCGTAGCCGGGCGCACGCTCGGTGGCCAGGTCGTTGACCACGGTGGCATCGGAGGCCACCGTTTCGGCGGCGAACTGCCATTGCAATGGCTGCCACTGCCAGCGCGCGAACAGTTGCTGGCGCGGCACGCCGGGCAGGCGCGACCCGCTCGCCACTGGCGCGGTGGGCGTGGCGCAGCCGCTGCTGGCGCAGGTGAGATAGCCATCGCGCACGGTGGCATCGACGAAGGTATAGGCCAGCTGCAACTGCTGGGTGTCGCCCACCGGTTGATTCCAGCTCAGCTCCGCGCCCTGGCGGCGGGTGGCGCCGATGTTGCGATAGGTGCTGCGGCCGTTGGTGTTGCTGGCCACTGCCAGCTCGTTGTCGGTGTCGGCGCGGAACAGCGCCAGCTGCAGCGCCGCGCCGCTCTGGGCGCGCCACTTGCTGCCGACCTCGTAGTTGCGGCTGGTGGCCGAGCCCAGGTCCAGCGCCAGACCCGCGCCGCCGTCGTTGCGGTACCCCAGCTCGTTGAAGGTGGGCGTTTCGAAGCCGCGTCCAGCCGAGGCGTAAAAACGCAGATCGTCGGTGGCGCGGAACACGATGCCGGCTACCGGCGTGGTGGCCGAATAATCGCGCCGCCCGCTGTCGTCGGGATTGCGGCCCACGATGTAATGGTCGTCCGAGCGGAAACGCACCTGGCTATGCCGCACGCCCAGCAATGCCGACCAGCGCTCGCTCCACTGCCACCAGGCCTGCGCAAACTGATCCACGTTCTCGACCTGGTCGCGCTGATTGCGGCGCAGCGCGCCCTGCACGCCCAGCGTGGTGCCGACGAAATTCTCGTAGCCGGTGCGGTGCTGGCGTTGACGATCCACGTTTGCGCCCACGGTCAGCTGCAAGGGCCGGCCCAGGGCCTCGCCTTGCCAGGCCCAACGCGCGTCGACACCTTCGTAATTGCTGTCCAGATCGATCACCCCGCCCGAATGCAGCGGATTGCGCTGCACCGCTACCGGCACCGCCAGGAACTGCTCCACGCTGCGCTGCCCGCCATAGGCCATCAGCCGCAACGTCTGGCTGTCGAACTGCTGGGTGAAGATCGCCCCGGCCTGCGATTGGCGCACCGATTTGCGGGTGTTGAACTGGGTGGCCACCGAGGTGGCCTGCGCCGGGTCGGCGTTGAATTGCGCGCGGGTCAGGCCCAGCGGGTCCTGTGCATCGGGCGCGTCCAGATAGTTGAGCACCAGGTCCAGCCGGCTGCCGGGTGCCAGGTCGAAGCCCAGCTTGGCGTTGACCGAGTCGCGCTTTGCGCGGCTATGGTCGCGGAAGCCGTCGGTTTCGAAATGATTGGCGGCCAGGTTGTAGTGCACCGCGCCCTGCTGGCCGAGCAATTGCGCGCCAACATTGACGGTGGCATTGCTGCCGTAGGTGGCACGCAGCCGCCACGGGTCGTCGGGCTTGCCGTCGGCGCTCCATAGTTGCAGCACGCCGCCGGAGGAATTGCCGTACAGCGCCGAAAACGGCCCGCGCAGCACTTCCACCCGCTCGGCGCCCAACACGTTGAAGTGCGACAGCTGGCCCTGGCCATCGGGCATGCTGGCCGGGATGCCGTCGACCAGCAGACGCACGCCGCGCACGCCGAAGGTGGAGCGCGCGCCGAAGCCGCGGATCGACAGCTGGGTGTCCTGCGCGTAGTTCTGGCGGTCGCGCGCCACCAGCCCGGGGATACCGTCCAGCAGCTCGGACACCTGCGCGCCACGGCGGTTGTCGTCGTCGGCCGCCACCACGGTGAACGAGGCCGGCAGGTCGAAGTCGTCCACGCCGTGCACACGCGCGGCGTCCACCTGCACGGCGGGCAGTGTCTGCGGCGCGGGTGCGGGCTCGGCGGCCAGGGCGGGCGCCACGGCGCTCGCAACGAACAGACCGCACGCAGCGGCCAACAGGGTGAGTCTGGGCATGGGCATAGTGTCCCTCATCCGTACTGTGGCCGCATCGTTGCGTACGGAACGAAGCATGCTACGCCGGCCATGGGCTGCTACGATGAAGTGGTTTGGCCCAGCTGCGGCCGAGCAACCCGGAAGTACCCCACTCTTTCGTCCTTCAGCGAGTCATGCCGTGTCCTTCTTTGCAAACGTGGAACAGGTTCCAGGCGACCCCATCCTGGGCCTGACCGAGGCCTACAACGCCGATAGCCGCCCCAACAAGGTCAATCTGGGCGTGGGCATCTATTACGACGAAAACGGGCGCATCCCGCTGTTGCGCGCCGTGCACAAGATCGAGCAGCAGCTCGCGCAGGAAGCCAAACCGCGCGGCTATCTGCCCATCGACGGCCTGGCCGCGTACGACAAGGCCACCCAGGAGCTGCTGTTCGGCGCCGAGTCGGCGCTGGTGGCCTCCGGCCGCGTGGCGACCTCGCAGACCGTCGGCGGCAGCGGTGCGCTGCGCGTGGGCGCGGACCTGCTCAAGAAGCTGCTGCCCACGGCCACCATCGCCATCAGCAACCCCAGCTGGGAAAACCATCGCGCAGTGTTCGGCGCGGCCGGCTTCGAGGTGGTGGATTACACCTATTTCGACGCGGCGACCCACGGCCTGAACTTCGACGGGATGCTCGCCGACCTGGCCAGGCTGGAGCCGGGCACGGTGGTACTGCTGCACGCCTGCTGCCATAACCCCACCGGCGCGGACCTGACCAAGGACCAGTGGAAGCAGGTCGCCGGCCTGTTGAAGGAACGCAACCTGTTCCCGTTCGTCGACATCGCCTACCAGGGCTTCGACAAGGGCATCGAAGCCGATGCCTACGCGGTGCGCCTGCTCGCTGCCGAAGGCATCGACAGCTACGTGGTCGCCAGCTCCTACTCCAAATCGTTCTCGCTGTATGGCGAGCGCGTGGGCGCGCTGTCGGTGGTCTCGGCCACCGCGGCCGAAGCCAAGGCGGTGCAGTCGCAGGTCAAGCGCATCATCCGCACCATCTATTCCAGCCCGTCCACGCACGGCGCCGCGCTGGTGGCCGGCGTGCTGACCAGCCCGGAATTGCGCGATCTGTGGGAGCAGGAACTGACCGAAATGCGCGAGCGCATCCATTCGCTGCGTGCAGGCCTGGTCGAAAAACTGGCCACGCTGGGTTCGCCGGAATTCGAGTTCATCCAGCGCCAGGCCGGCATGTTCTCGTACTCTGGCCTGACCAGGACCCAGGTGGACCGCCTGCGCGAAGAGTTCGCCATCTACGCCGTGGGCACCGGCCGCATCTGCGTGGCCGCACTGAGCCAGCGCAACCTGGACTACGTGGCGCAGGCCGTGGCGACCGTCAGCCGGATGTAAGCAACCGCATCGCGATCGGCCACACCGGCCAATGCCAGCAAACCGGGAGCGCGCCAGCCTCCCGGTTTTTTTGTGCGCACAGCCGCCGCTCGCTCCCCTGCCCTCGCCGCGTCCCTCCCCGCCGGCGGGGAAAGGTGCCCGAAGGGCGGATCGGGGCAAGCGCAGCGCAACCATCGCCAACCCACCACCACCCACGCACCGGCAACGCTCCCTTCCCCCGCCTGCGGGGGAAGCTGCCCGAAGAGCGGATCGAGGCAAGCGCAGCGCCACCATCGCTGACCCACCACCACCCACGCACCGGCAACGCTCCCTTCCCCCCGCCTGCGGGGGAAGCTGCCCGAAGAGCGGATCGAGGCAAGCGCAGCGCCACCATCGCCAACCCACCACCACCCACGCACCGGCAACGCTCCCTTCAACCGCCTGCGGGGGAAGGTGCCCGAAGGGCGGATGGGGGCAAACCCAGCGCCACCATCGCCAACCCGCCACCCACGCACCGGCAACGCTCCCTTCCCCCGCCTGCGGGGGAAGGTGCCCGAAGGGCGGATGGGGGCAAGCGCAGCGCAACCATCGCTGACCCACCACGATCCCCCATTCGCGCAAGTTCGATCAATCACGCTGCAAAACGCGCAGCAAGTGATCGAAATCTAACGGCGCAATGGCGACAATGGCGGCCCACTTCCTACACAGGCTGCCCGCCCCCATGTCGCGTCCCTCGCTGACCCGCTTCCTGATCGAAGAGCAACACGCCGGCCGTATCGATGCGGAATTGCGCCAGCTGATCACCATCGTCTCGCGCGCCTGCAAGCGCATTTCCATTGCCGTGAGCAAGGGCGCCCTGGGCGGCGTGCTCGGCGATGCCGGCACCGGCAACGTGCAGGGCGAGGCGCAGAAGAAGCTCGACGTGCTCAGCAACGACATCCTGCTGGAAGCCAATGCCTGGGGCGGCCATCTGGCTGCGTGCGCTTCCGAAGAAATGGACCACAGCCAGCCGGTGCCCGACCAATACCCCAGCGGCGATTTCCTGCTGCTGTTCGACCCGCTGGACGGCAGCTCCAACATCGACGTCAACGTGTCGGTGGGCACCATCTTCTCGGTGCTGCGCGCGCCCAAGGGCACCGAAAAGCCCGGCGACGAGCACTTCCTGCAGCCGGGCACGCAACAGGTGGCCGCCGGCTACTGCATCTACGGCCCCAGCACGATGCTGGTGCTCACACTGGGCCACGGTACCCACGCCTTCACCCTGGAGCGCGAGGAAGGCAGCTTCCTGCTGACCCAGGCCAACATGCGCGTGCCCGAAGACACCGCCGAATACGCCATCAACATGTCCAACCAGCGCCACTGGGAACCGGCCATGCAGTCCTACGCGGGCGATCTGCTGGCGGGCAAGGACGGCAGCCGCGGCAAGGACTTCAACATGCGCTGGATCGCCAGCATGGTCGCCGACGTGCACCGCATCCTCACCCGCGGCGGCATCTTCATCTATCCCTGGGACAAGAAGGACGCGTCCAAGCCGGGCAAGCTGCGCCTGATGTACGAAGCCAACCCGATGAGCATGCTGGTCGAGCAAGCCGGCGGCGCGGCGACCACCGGGCGCGAGCGCATTCTGGACATCCAACCCACGCAGCTGCACCAGCGCGTGCCGGTGTTTTTGGGCTCGAAGAACGAAGTCAACGAGGCCACGCGATATCACGTTGAGTTCGACAAGGCGCAGGGCTGATTTGCGGCGCAAGCCACACACAGCGTGGATTCACCCAGGACACCCGCCCAGTGCGGGTGTCTTTGTTTGTGGCAATAACCGACTGCGCAGCACGCGACGGCGTGGCGATCGACGAGGACCGCACCAACCGTGATCTCCTGCGCTCAATTGACTCCGCTCCGGGCAGCGATGTATACCGCGATCGGGCCGGAGTGGGACGGTCTACGGGAAGTTGATCTACTCACAGTGCCTTGCGAACAGTCGCATGACTGCCCGCAGGGACCACGTATCGATCAGGGAGTTCACATGAAGACCGCATGTGTTGCACTGGTGGCTGCCGTCATGTTGCAAGCCACACCCGCATTCTCCGCATCAACCGCAACCTCGCCACTGGTCGGAACCTGGCTGCTGGACACCAGCAGCCTGCCGATGCCACCTGCTGCACGACCCAAACGTGTCGTCCTGGATTTCAAACAGGTCCCCGGCAACAAATGGGCCACCAGCGCCGAGATCGTCGAACACGACAACAACACCTTGCAGGCGCAATCCACGCTGTCGCTGGACGGCACGCCGGGCAAGGCATCCGGCACCTACCTGGTCGATCGTGCCGCAGTCAAAATGCCCGAGCCCGGCGTGCTGGTCATGCAGTTGATGTATCAAGGCGTGCCGGCATCCACACGCACTTATACGGTCAGCGCCGATGGCAAGGTGATGACCGAGATCGAAGCGTACTTCAAGGACGGCAACCCGATGATGCGCACGGCGTATTTCAAGCGCGTGGCAAGTCAGACCAAGTGAGCACTGTCGAGCCACGCCGCACAGCGGCGCGGCTCGATGTATTTTTGGAGCAGCGGTAGCTTGAAGGCAGGGAGGCCGTATGCGACATCTTTTACCGGTTGATATTCCAGCTACGTTACGGCGCAACACGTCGGTCGAGCAGTTCCTCGGAAAAAGCCCAGTCGATGCAACGTACATTCGCCATATCGAGTTACGCCCGGCAAACGACTCCATCGAGGTGTGGATTCATGACGTGGAGGACATTGGCAGCCAGGACCATTCGGACCTGTATGACTTCATGTCTTTCGATCCGGATGGACCGGACGCCCCTGCTGCCATTTTTGCGGACGCTGCCTCTGCCGTGACGTATGCCAGCACATCCCTGGCAGCGGACCCCACGCGCTGGACCAACCTTGGGATTGCCGAGTCCGAATACCTCGACTACATTCGGGCCGGCCGGCCTGCCCGTTGGCCGGCTGCCACCTAAGCCTCGATCTCGATACCGACCAGGCAAGCGGTTGGGTTCAACAGGCACCAGTCGCGCCAAGCTGCCTGCGTCTCAATGCAAATCGTCCCGAGACCGTCGTTGCGCCGAGCCTCCATGACCAATATCAAATTCACCGAAGGCGAGCGGGCGGCGATCATCCGCAAGGTCCAGCTTTACTTCAGCGAGGAGCTAAAGCAGCAGATCGGACGCTTCGATGCAGAGTTCCTGCTCGATTTCTTTGCCGAAGAAGTCGGAGCGTACTTTTACAACCGTGGCGTCTACGATGCCCAGGCGATCATCGCCAAGCAGCTGGACGATCTGGGAGAGTCGATCTACCAGCTGGAACGTCCGACCGACTTCAAAAAGTGACTGGTCTCACCACGCGGATGCGATGACGAGAGCCAACACCCTCGTTCCTACCAGCAGGGATGGCGTGCGAATGACCATGCGGAGTTGCCGTTTCATGATTGTGCTGGTTGGTGTGCTGCTGCCCTACGCGGCGCGCCTGCCGCGCGGGGCGGAATGGCTTGCGCAATACACCGACACGGCTATCGGCGGCTGGCTGCTCTTGGGTGCGTTCAATGCGATTGCATGGGGCGCGCTGCTCGGCATCAGCTTCCTGTACCGGCGTCCGATCTCGCTACTTGTCCCCTGTGCGTTGGGCTTCGGTGCGCTGGCCTGGGCGCACGCCACGCTGGATCTGCGTGCAGACGCGCAGTCGGCGCTGGCGCTGATCTTCATCCCGATCTATGCACTGCTGCCCATCGCCGTCGGCGGCGCGCTCGGCTATCTGCTGGACCGGCGATTGCGGCACACGGCAGCACGCTGATGCACTCAGCGCATACAGCCTGCCATCGCCAGTGGTCGTGCTCGGTTCTGCTACGGCGCTTGACGTTTCGATGTGCTGCAACGCAGAAGTGCACAAACGGTACATAGGGATCTGGATCGATGCGGGCGCTGCCGCTGCCCGCATGTCGGCGCGCCTTTCGACAGCCGCACGGTGTCCGCATCGTATCGCCACGCACCATGCGATCTGGACGCGGACGCCGGCCCGCCGGCGCTGCCCCCTTGACCGCCAACGCCCACACCGGCCAGTCTCGGGGGCTGGCACGGCGGGGGTCGTGCCGCTCGCCTTCAACGGAGAACCGCCGTGGACCGTCGTACCTTCCTCACCTTGTCCGGCATCGGTGCAGCCGGGTTGCTGCTGCCGCATACGCGCCTGATCGCTGCCGAACAGTTGCTCACACCCAACGATGCCGTGCGCAGCCGGCGCTTGTCCGATACCGCGCTGAGCACCGCCAAGGCAGCCGGTGCCAGTTATTGCGATGTGCGCGTAGGCCGTTATCTGCGCCAGTTCGTGATCACCCGCGAGGCGCAGGTGGAGAACGTGGTCAACGCCGAATCCAGCGGCGTGGGCGTGCGCGTGCTGGCCGATGGCGCGTGGGGGTTTGCGGCCACCAACACGCTCACCAGCGATGGCGTGGCCACCGCCACGCGCCAGGCGGTGGCGATCGCCAAGGCCAACGCGCGGCTGGGTGGTACGCCTGTGCAGCTGGCGCCCGTGACAGCGGCCGGGCAAGTGCGCTGGCGCACGCCGATCAAGAAGAATGCGATGGAGGTACCGCTGCAGGACAAGGTGGCGCTGCTGATGGACGTCAATGCGGCCGCGCTCAACGCCGGCGCCACCTTCGTGGCCTCGCGCATGTTTGCCATCAACGAGCAAAAATACTTCGCCAGCAGCGATGGCTCCTATATCGATCAGGATGTGCACC
Source organism: Xanthomonas sp. 3793 (assembly GCF_024806835.1). Classification (GTDB taxonomy): domain Bacteria; phylum Pseudomonadota; class Gammaproteobacteria; order Xanthomonadales; family Xanthomonadaceae; genus Xanthomonas; species Xanthomonas arboricola_F. The sequence goes on along the minus strand of NZ_JANTYU010000006.1, from coordinate 317,519 downwards.
GGCTGTGGCTGCCCTTCACCGTGACGGCGGTGGACAAGGCCAGCGGCAAGTTCCGCACCCGCGACGGGCTGTCTTCGCCGATGGGCATGGGCTACGAGTATCTGGACGGCGATGCGCGCGAGAAGCACGCGCTACCTGGCGGGCTTGTCGGGTATGGAAAAAGCTACGATGCGCGCGAAGACGCCATTGCCGCCGCAAAGCAGGCGCGCGCCAAGCTCACCGCGCCCTCGGTGAAGGCCGGCAAATACGATCTGGTGATCGACCCGAGCAATCTGTTCCTCACCATCCACGAGTCGGTGGGCCATCCGCTCGAGCTCGATCGCGTGCTCGGGTACGAGGCCAACTACGCCGGCACCAGTTTCGCCACGCTGGACAAGCGCGATGCGAAATTCCGCTGGGGCAGCGACGCGGTGACCTTCGTCGCCGACAAGACGCAGCCAGGCAGCCTGGGTGCGGTGGGCTACGACGATGAGGGCGTCAAGACCAAGCAATGGGACCTGGTCAAGGACGGCATCCTGGTCGACTACCAATGCACGCGCGATCAGGCGCATCTGCTCGGCAAGACCGCCTCCGATGGCTGCAGTTACGCCGACTCGTGGTCCAACGTGCAGTTCCAGCGCATGCCCAATGTGTCGCTGGCTCCGGGCAAGACGCCGCTGGCGGTGGCGGACATGATCAAGAACGTCGAGCGCGGGCTGTACATCCACGGGCGCGGCTCGTACTCGATCGATCAGCAGCGCTACAACGCCCAGTTCGGCGGGCAGCTGTTCTACGAGATCGAGAACGGCCAGGTCACGCGGTTGGTGGAAGACGGCGCCTATCAGATTCGCACGCCGGAATTCTGGAACGCCTGCAGCGCGGTGTGCGACGAGCGCGACTTCCGTTTGGGCGGCTCGTTCTTCGATGGCAAGGGCCAACCCAGCCAGGTGTCGGCAGTGTCGCATGGCTCGGCCACGGCGCGCTTCGATGGTATCAACGTGATCAATACCGCGCGTTCGTTAGGCTGAGAGCGGCTCATCGTGATGTCGATTCGCAGCGTTGTTGGGTGCGATCAAAAGCTTGGTCAGTCGAGTGCGCGGTGCCCTCGCCGCTCGCGGGACACGCCGCAAGTACGTCCCTGTAGGCTCGGTGGCGGCATCCATGCCGCCACACGGTCCCGCAATCGGCGAGGACACCGCACCAGAGAGTGGGTCGGTTGCTTTTTTTTGAAGCCTGAACAGGTTGATCGCCTTGCGTTGCGAAGATGATCCGCGGCGTTCTTCAAACAACGCACGTCATGCTTTGCTCACTATGCGTACCGACACTCTCGACTGGCCCTTGCTCGCCCACCATCGCGGAACCTTACGCGGCATGGATGCCGCGTCAGAGCCTACAGGGACGTACTTGCGGCGTGTCCCGCGAGGGTGGGCGGGCAAGGGCCCTGCAGCCAGCGCGCAGATCGCCCACGCAGTTTGTCAGCCGCTCTGAACCTGCGCAGCAGCTATTGAGCGTGATGGCATCGCATCGTCGTGAATAGGGCGAGCATGCACGACATCCACCACATGTTCCCGCGCGAAGCATCCATTGCACGCAACCAGCCCCGCTCGCCAGACTTGCATGCAGATAGCCGTGCCAATCGATTCAGACGAGCACAGGGATTGCCGCTGCACCCCTGCCGAAAGTCATTTGACGCAGCGTTCATCGCCCGGCAAGAATCGGCGATACCGTGCAGATACCCATCTGTGCGTCACCAGATCACCTGCGCGCCGCGCGGGACTATTGGGGAGTTGCCGTGCAGCGACGTGATTTCCTTGCCCTGACCGGGCTGACCATGGGTGGGCTGATCGTGCCGGCCTACTTCGGCAAGGCGATTGCCGCCGAGCAGTTGTTGACGCCCTTCGATGTCGGCCTCAAGAAGCGCCTGGCCGATGCCGGGCTCAATGCCGCGCGGCAGGCCGGAGCGAGCTATTGCGATGTGCGCATCGGCCGCTATCTGCGGCAGTTCGTCATCACCCGCGAAGACAAGGTACAGAATGTGGTCAACACCGAATCCATCGGTGCCGGCATCCGCGTGATCGTGGGCGGAGCATGGGGTTTTGCTGCCACCAACGAGCTGACCGAGCAGGGCGTGGCCAAGGCCGCTTCGCAGGCGGCTGCCATCGCCAAGGCCAATGCCAGGGTGCAGGGTACGCCGGTACAACTGGCGCCGACGCCCGGCGTCGGCGAGGTCAGCTGGAAGACGCCGATCAAGAAGAACGCGATGGAGGTGCCGATCAAGGACAAGGTGGATCTGCTGCTGGGCGTCAACGCTGCCGCCACCGCTGCCGGCGCCAACTTCGTCAACTCGATGCTGTTCGTGGTCAACGAGCAGAAGTATTTCGCCAGCACCGACGGCTCGTACATCGACCAGGACGTGCACCGCATCTGGGCGCCGCTGAGCGTCACCGCCATCGACAAGGCCAGCGGCAAGTTCCGCACCCGTGACGGGCTGTCTGCGCCGATGGGCCTGGGCTACGAATACCTGGACGGTGCGGCATCGGGCAAGTTCGTCTCGCCCAACGGCGTGGTCAATTACGGCCTGTCCTACGACATGAAGGAAGACGCGATCGCCGCGGCCAAGCAGGCGCAGGAAAAGCTCAAGGCGCCATCGGTGAAGCCGGGCAAGTACGATCTGGTGCTGGACCCCTCGCACACCTGGCTCACCATCCACGAGTCGGTGGGCCACCCGCTGGAGCTGGACCGCGTGCTCGGCTACGAGGCCAATTTCGCCGGTACCAGTTTCGCCACGCTGGACAAGCTCAAGGCCGGTTTCCAGTACGGCAGCGACAAGGTGCATATCCTGGCCGACAAGACCCAGCCCGGCAGCCTGGGCGCGGTGGGGTACGACGATGAAGGCGTCAAGACCAAGCAGTGGGATCTGATCCGCGACGGCAAGCTGGTGGACTACCAGGCCATCCGCGACCAGGCGCATATCCTCGGCAAGACCGCCTCCGATGGTTGCTGTTATGCGGACTCGTGGTCGAGCGTGCAGTTCCAGCGCATGGCCAATGTCTCGCTGGCCGCCGGCAAGACGCCGTTGAGCGTGAGCGAGTTGATCAAGAACGTGGAAAACGGCATCTACATCATCGGCGACGGCTCGTTTTCCATCGACCAGCAGCGCTACAACGCGCAGTTCGGCGGCCAGCTGTTCTACGAGATCAAGAACGGCGCGATCACCCGCATGCTCGAGGACGTGGCCTACCAGATCCGCACGCCGGAATTCTGGAACGCCTGCAGCGCGGTGGCCGATCAACGCGACTACCGCCTGGGCGGCTCGTTCTTCGACGGCAAGGGCCAGCCGAGCCAGTCCTCGGCGGTCTCGCATGGCTCGTCCACCGCCCGTTTCGACGGCATCAACGTCATCAACACCGCCCGCTCGCTCGGCTGACAGGAGAAACCCACATGAGCATCCTTACCGAAGCGCAGGCCAAGGCCATCCTGGACAAGGTCATCAAATTGTCCAAGGCCGACGAGTGCACCGCCACGCTCACCGGCACCATCGACGGCAATATCCGTTTCGCACTCAACAACGTGTCCACCAGCGGCATCGTCGACAACACCGATCTGCAGGTGCAAGTGGCGTTCGGCAAGCGCGTGGGCATCGCCACCATCAACGAGTTCGACGATGCATCGCTGGAACGCGTGGTGCGCCGCGCCGAAGATCTGGCAAGGCTGGCGCCTGAAAACCCGGAGTTCATGCCGGCCGTCGACAAGCAGACCTACACCGCCAGCCCCACCTTCAGCGAATCCACCGCCGCCATCGACCCGGCGTTCCGCGCGCAGGTGGCCGCCGATTCGATCGCTCCGTGCAAGGGCAAGGGCCTGATCGCCGCCGGCTTTCTGGAAGATGGCCAGAGCTTTACCGCCTTTGCCAACAGCAAGGGCAACTTCGGCTATCAGCGCGACGCGCGCTTCGACTACACCTGCACCGTGCGCACCGAAGACGGCCGTGGCTCGGGCTGGGTGGGGCGCAACCTGAAGGACGCCGCCGACTTCAAGGCCGAGCAGGACATCCGCATCGCCATGCGCAAGGCCAGCGATTCGGCCGAAGCCAAGGCGCTGGAACCGGGCAAGTACACGGTGATCCTGGAGCCGGCGGCGGCGGCAGGATTGATCTCCTTCATGATGCGCTACTTCGATGCGCGCATGGCCGACGAGGGCCGCAGCTTCCTGTCCAAGAAAGGTGGCGGCAACAAGCTGGGCGAGCAGGTCTACGACCCGCGCGTGAACATCACCGCCGACCCGTGGGATGCGCGTGCCGCCGTGCTGCCGTGGGACGAAGAAGGCCTGCCGCGCGAAAAGATGTCCATCGTGGAAAACGGCAAGGTCGCCAACCTGCAGTATTCGCGCTACTGGGCGCAGAAGAACGGCAAGCGTGCGATCGGCGAGCCAGGCAATCTGCTGATGGCCGGCGGCGAGAAGAACATCGCAGAGCTGGTGCGCGGCACCGAAAAGGGCATCCTGGTCACGCGGACCTGGTACATCCGCATGGTCGACCCGCAGACCGTGCTGCTGACCGGGCTGACCCGCGACGGCACCTTCTACATCGAAAATGGGCAGATCAAGTACCCGGTGAAGAATTTCCGCTTCAACGAATCGCCGATCATCATGCTCAACAATATCGACGAACTGGGCAGGCCGGTGCGCGTGGCCGGCGATGAATCCAGCTACGTGATGATGATCCCGCCGATGCGCCTGCGCGATTTCACGTTTACCTCGTTGTCGGATGCGGTGTGACTGAGAGCCGGGATTGGCGATTGGGGATTGGGGATTCGGAGAGCGGTGCATGCTCTCCAGGGCCTGATGCATTCCTCACGCGTTCCATTCCCTGCCTGCGGGCTTCTGCGGCGCCCGCGACGCGCCGCCATTTCCTTCGTCTGCTGCTTGGCAGTGCCGCCAGTTTGGCGCTGCCGTGGCCGGCGCGTGCTGCAGGCAATTACGATTTCTGGTTTACCCGGCTGCGCTACGACTCGGGCGATTGGGATGTGGATGCGCGTATGCCTTCCAACCTGATCACCTCGTTGATCGACTACACCCAGCTGCGCGTGGACCCGCAGGAGCATGTGCTGGATCTGGCCGACCCGCGCATGCTGCAGGCGCCGTTCTGCTATCTGTCCGGGCACAAGCTGGTGGAATTCAATCCGGCCGAGCGGCGTAATTTCGAACGCTACGTGCGCAATGGCGGCTTCGTGTTCGTGGACGATTGCAACCACGATATCGATGGCTTGTTCGCCACCTCGTTCGAGGCGCAGATGACCGCGCTGTTCGGCAAGAGCGCACTGCAGAAATTGCCCAACAGCCACCGCCTCTACAGCGCGTTCTTCAAGTTCCCGGATGGCCCGCCGGCGACCAGCTTCGAGCTCAATGGATGGGGCGACGATCTGGTGCACGACTATCTCAAGGGCATCAGCATCGACGGACGCCTGGGAGTGCTCTACAGCAACAAGGATTACGGCTGCGAATGGGATTACGACTGGCGCAACAAACGCTTCCTGGCCGAAGACAACACCCGGTTTGCAGTGAACATCGTGATGTATGCATTGACCAACTGAAACCATCATGTAGGAGCGCGCTTGCGCGCGATGCCTTCCCGGTAACGCCGCATCGCGCGCAAGCGCGCTCCTACAGAAAGTGCGGGAGATCTTTCCAGGCACGACACCACCGCCAACCGTCTGCCGTCGCACTCACCAGCCCCGCATGCCTTTGTAGGAGCGCGCTGGTGCGCGACGAAGATTTACCGGTAAAGCATCGCGCGCAAGCGCGCTCCTACGCCAGCAGCCAAATAACGAGACTTCCCCCATGACTTCCCCCAGCGACGACATCCTCACCGCACAGCTCTCCCAACTCGGCGCGCTGCGTGCAGCCCTGGCCCAGGCGGTGGTGGGCCAGGCAGCGGTGGTGGAGCAGTTGTTGATCGGCTTGCTCGCCGGTGGCCACTGCCTGCTGGAAGGCGCGCCCGGGTTGGGCAAGACGCTGCTGGTGCGCTCGCTCGGGCAGGCGCTGGAGCTGCAGTTTCGCCGCGTGCAATTCACTCCCGACCTGATGCCCAGCGACATTCTCGGCACCGAGTTGCTGGAAGAAGACCACGGCACCGGGCATCGGCATTTCCGCTTCCAGCAGGGGCCGATCTTCACCAACCTGCTGCTGGCCGACGAACTCAATCGCACCCCGCCCAAGACCCAGGCCGCGCTGCTGGAAGCAATGAGCGAGCGCACCGTCAGTTACGCCGGCACCACTTATGCGTTGCCGGCGCCGTTCTTCGTGCTGGCCACGCAGAACCCGATCGAGCAGGCCGGCACTTACCCGCTGCCGGAGGCGCAGCTGGATCGCTTCCTGTTGCATGTGCGCGTGGACTACCCCAGCGAGCAGGAAGAGCGCGACATCCTCAGCCAGACCACCGGCACGGCCAGCGCACAGGTGCCCAAGGTGATGGACGCGGCCAGCGTGCAGGCGCTGCAGCAGCATGTGCGGCAAGTGCATGTGGGCGCGGATCTGCTGACCTGGATCAATCGCCTGGTGCGCGCCAGCCGGCCCGGCCCGCAGGCAAGCGATGAGGTCCGGCAATGGATCAAGTGGGGCGCCGGCCCGCGCGCGGGGCAATCGCTGGTGCTTGCGTCCAAGGCACGTGCGCTGTTGCATGGCCGGCTCGCCGCCACCCGCGAGGATGTGCTGGCGCTGGCCGCTCCGGTGATGCGGCATCGCCTGCTGCTGTCCTTTGCCGCCGAAGCCGAACAACGCAGTGCCGACGATGTGATTGCCGCGCTGCTGCACGCCGTGCCGTTCCCGGGCTGAGCGCAGCGCCATGCACTCACCGCTGCCGGCCCTGATCCCCGCCGATGTGCGCAGCCGCCTGCGCGGCCTGCAGCTGCGTGGGCGTCAGGCGCAGGGCGCGCACGGGATCGGCCAGCACGCCAGCCGCAGCCGCGGCGCCGGGCTGGAATTTGCGCAGTACCGCGCCTACGAGCCGGGCGATGCGCTGCGCCAGATCGACTGGAAGCTCTACGCACGCTCGGACCGCTTTTTCGTACGCGAAGCCGAGCGCGAAAGTCCGTTGACGCTGTGGTTGCTGCTCGATGCCACTGCCTCGGCCGGGCAGGCCGACAGCGCGCGGCCGTCGCACACCCGCCTGCACACGATGGCGACGCTGGCCGCATGCGCGGCCGAAGTGGCGCTGCAGCAAGGTGATCGTGTCGGCCTGTATGCACTGCATGGCGGCGGCCTGGTCGCGGTGCCGGCCGGTGTCGGCAGCCGCCAACGCGACCGGCTGTGGCTGGCCTTGCACGGCTTGCGCGCCGGCGGCCGCTGGCCCGGGCTGGACGCGCTACGGCCGTTGTGGGAACGCATCGCCGCGCACGACCTGCTGCTGTCCATCGGCGATGGGTTCGATGAAGAGCTGGCGAGCGCACTGGAAAAATTCGCGGCGGCGCGCCGTGAAGTGCTGCAGCTGCAGGTGCTCACCTGCGACGAACGCGATTTTCGATTCAGCGGCGGGCACCGCTTTCGCGACCCGGAAACCGGCGAAGAACTGTTGGGCGATGGCGCGGCCATGCGCGAGGACTATCTGCAACGCTTCGCCGCGGCCCAGCGCGCGCGGCAGGCGCGCTGGCAAGCGGCCGGCATTGCGCATGCCGTGCATTACCTGGATGCGCCGGCCGATGCCGCGCTGCGCCAGCTGTTCGGTCGGGGTGCGGCCCGATGAGCACGTGCCTGTATGGTGTGGCGACTGCGCCGTCCATCTCGCTATCGGTCCGGCGTTGGAGCATGGCGGTGCAGCCGCCGCAGCGCCGAATGCGTGTTGCTGCCAGCGGGCACAGGCCGCAGTGGCAGCCACGCGTACCGGCGACCATCGTGTGCGGCATGTCGATGTCGGCACGGTATCCAGCACCGTGTGCGGTGCATCTGCATTGCCCGGGTATCCCCTGCGCATGAGGGCAGTGCTTGTCGACGTCGATCATGCGCATGCCATGCAGCTCTGCATGCCAATGCTGGTGCGATTGCAGTTGCAGTTGCGAGCACAGCTACCTGGGCGAGGTCTTCGCATGGGTGCAACGCCGACCACCGTCGCGCCTGCGCACGCCATGCAACCGTGGATGCAACTCCCGCTGCGATTGCGGCTACAGCGGCGGTGGCAGCTCAGCCAACAACTCCAGCATGCCCACAGACGGACGCACCACCGCAGTGCCATGAACGCACGCGCGCGCAGCGTCAGTGCAGGGGCAGGGGCATGAATCTGCTGTTGCTGTTTCCGGCCGGGCTTGCGGCACTGGCTGCGCTGCTGCTGCCGTTGCTGATCCATCTGGCGCGGCGCAGCGAGCACCGGCCCACCGAGTTTGCCGCGCTGCGTTGGCTGCGTGCGGTGCCGCGCCCACGCCACCGCGTGCGCCTGGACGAACTGCCGCTGCTGCTGGTACGCCTGCTGCTGCTGGCCGTGGTGGCACTGCTGCTGGCCGAGCCCGCGTTACGCGCGCAGCAGGATGCGCGCCCGCGCATCGCGGTGAGCCCGGGTGTGGACCTGGCTGCGGCACGCGCGCTGCCACAGCCCAAGGATGCGCAGTGGGTGTGGCTGGCGCCTGGCTTTTTACCGATCGATGCCAGGGCCGATGCCACCGAGGGCACTGGTCCACACGCCGACAGTCCGCAACCGGTGGCTAGCCTGCTGCGCGAACTCGATGCCAGCCTGCCCGTAGACGCGCCGCTCAGCGTGATCGTGCCCGCGCAATGGGGCGTGGTGGATGCGCAGCGGGTACAGCTGTCGCGTGCAGTGCAGTGGCAGGTGCTGCCCGGTGCATCGCCGGTGGCCGCCACGCCTGCCACCGCGCCGCTGCGCTTGCAGGCGATTGCCGACGACCGCGCCGCACCGGCCCTGCGCTATCTACGCGCGGTGCATGCCGCCTGGGCGCTGCCGGGCAACATGCCGGTGGGCGTGCCTGCCGAGGCAGTGCCGGCGCGATGGGCGCCCGGCACGGTGGTGGCATGGTTGTCGTCCACCGCTCCGCCCGCGCCGGTGCAGGACTGGGTTGCAGCCGGCGGCCAGCTGCTGCTGGATGCGGGCACGCCGGTGCCGCCCGCACTCGCCGCCGCGCTGCAGCCCGCGCTCGACCTGCAGGGGCAGCCCGTACTCGACGCCGCCGCAGTCGGGCGCGGGCGTCTGCTGCGCTGGGCCACGCCACTGCAGCCGCAGCAGCTGCCGGCACTGTTGGACGCCGATTTCCCCACCCGCCTGCACGCTGCGCTGCAACCACCTGCCATCCCGCAACGCGCCCTGGCGCAGACACTGCCACCACAGCGCGGCAGCGCGATCCGGCTGAGTACACCGCCGTGGCCGCTGGCATCGTGGCTGATCGGTGCGGTGCTGCTGCTGTTCGCGCTCGAGCGTTGGCTGGCCACCGCCCCGCGCAGGAGCAGCGCGGCATGAGCACGCCGGTGCTGCAGCGCGCGTGGCAAGCCGCACGCTGGCGGCGCGCTGCCGGCGTGCTGGTGTTCGGCTGGCCGCTGGCGTTGCTGCCGGGTGCGCTGGCCTGGCGCATGGGCGCGCACGCAGCGGTGGTGCCACTGTTGCTGGCGGGCATCGTGCTACTGGCCATCATCGCGCTGCACGCAGCGCGGCAGCTGGATCAGACCTGGCTGATCCGTCGGCTGGATCGCGAACCGGACCTGGACGACAGCAGCGACCTGTTGTTCTTGCCGGCCGCGCAACTGGGCCCGCTGCAGGCGCTGCAACGGCAGCGGCTGGAACAGCGCCTGCGCAGCACTCCGCGCGATCTGCGCCCGGCCTGGCCGTGGCGACGCGCATGGCCCTGGAGTCTGCTCGGGCTGGTCGCCTGCGGCGCGTTACTGCTGTGGCCGCCGCGTGCGCCGCCGCCTGCCGCCCCCGCCGACCGGGTGAGCGCCGCCGGTGCCGGCAGCAGCGCTGCGATGCTGCGCCAGGCGCAGCTACGCAGCACACCGCCGGCCTACACCGGCCTTCCCGCCGCGCGGCTGCCCGGCCTGGACGCGCGCGTGCCCGTCGGCACCCGGCTGGACTGGCAGCTGCAGGTCAGCCCGGCCCCGCGCAACGTGGCACTGCGCCTGACTGACGGCCGCCTCATCCCGCTGGCCCGGCAGGGCAGCAGCGATCAGTGGCAGGGGCAATGGACCGCCACGCGCGCCAGCCTGTACCGCATCCTCATCGACGGCACGCCCGCCGACCGCCAACTGCACCGGCTGGAGGTACTGCCCGACCGCCCGCCGCAGGTGCGCGTGCTTGCGCCCGAGCAGAGCCTGGTGCTGTGGACGCCGGCCAATGGCCCCTGGACCCTGCGCTTCGAAGCCGGCGACGATTACGCCGTGGCCGCCAGCGCCGAGCTGCGCCTGACCCTGGCCCAGGGCAGCGGCGAGAACATCACCTTCAAGACCCAGCGCCGCCCGCTCACCGGCAGCGGGCCGGCCACCCGCCGCAGCTTCGCCACCACGCTGCAGCCGCAGGCGCTGGGCATGGCCGCCGGCGACGACCTGATCGCGCAGCTCATCGTGCACGACACCCGCCAGCCCGACCCACAGGAAGGCCGCAGCGCCAGCGTGATCCTGCGCTGGCCGCCACCGGAACAAAGCATGGCCGCCGACCTGGAAGCCAGCGTCAAACAGACCTTGCCGGCCTATTTCCGCAGCCAGCGCCAGATCATCATCGACGCGCAGGCGCTGCTGAAGGAAAAACCGCGCCTGGACGATGCCACCTATCTCAAACGCTCCGACGCCATCGGCGTGGACCAGCGCCTGCTGCGGCTGCGCTACGGCCAGTTCCTGGGCGAAGAGAGCGAAGGCGCGCCCAAGGGCCCGCCGACCGCCGACGCACCGCCCACCAGCGACACCCCGGCCGATGACTTGCCCACCGCCGACATGCCGACCGCCGATGCGCCGGCCGAGCACGCCCACGACGCCACCCATCCACACGCCGATCACGATCACGATCACGATCACGCCGCTGCACCCGCCAGCGGCGCGGCAGCCCTGGACGATCACGACCACGATCACGCCGATGGGGGCCACGAGCGCAGCGGCTTCGGCCAGGCGCAGGACGTGCTGACCGAGTTCGGCCACACCCACGACCACGCCGAAGCGGCCACCTTGCTGGACCCGCAGACCCGTGCCCTGCTGCGCGCCGCGCTGGACCAGATGTGGCAATCCGAGGGCGAATTACGCCAGGGCCACCCCGAGCGCGCGCTGCCGTTCGCCAACAAGGCGCTGGGCTTCATCAAGCAGGTGCAGCAGGCCGAGCGCATCTATCTCGCACGCGTCGGCACGCAATTGCCGCCGATCGATCCGAGCCGGCGCATGAGCGGCAAGCGCGACGGACTGGGCGACCGCCCCGCCGCCCTGGACACCCGACCGCCACCGGACCCCTCGGCGCTGGCGCTGTGGACCGCGCTGGGCGAAGACGGCGCGGTACCGGAGGCCGTCCTCGATCGCTACACCCGCTGGCTGCAGGGCGCCCAGGACCTGGTGCCCGACCCACTCGGCGTGGCGGCCGCGGTGGAAACCCTGCGCAGCGAGCCTGCCTGCCTGCGCTGCCGCGCGCAGCTGCGTGCGCTGGTGTGGCCCACGCTCAGTGCACCACCGGCGCCGGTGGACCGCCGCCCGGCCGCCGACGCGCGCGGCCAGCGTTACCTGGATGCCTTGCGTGGGGGGCCACCGCCATGACCACCGCACTGCCCTGGCTGGTGGCCGCCGTTCTGGCGCTGCTGGTGGTCGTCGGCTGGATCCGTCTGCTGCGCGCGCGCGCAGCCCAGGCGCGTGCGCGCGCCCGGCTGTGGTGGTTGCTGGCCGCCCAGCCGGTGCTGGCGGTCCTGCTTTATCCGGTGCTGCTGCCGCCACCGCGAGCCGACATTGCCGGCGTGCTGCAGGTGGCCACCGCAGGCACCGACACGACGCAGATCCGCCCGGGCGCGCAGTGGGTGGCATTGCCGGAAGCCCCCCGCCTGCCCGGCGTGCCGCGCGTGCCCGACCTGGCGACTGCGCTGCGTCGCAACCCCGGCACCGCCAGCGTGGTGGTACATGGCGACGGCCTGCCCGCACGCGACCGCGATGGCCTGGCAGGGGTGGCGGTGCAGGCCGCGCTGGGCCCGCCCGTGCGCGGGCTGGTCGCGGCCTGGGCACCGGCAGCCGTCGCGCCGGGCCAGCTGGTCACCCTCACCGCGCAGGTGCAGGGCGTGGCCAACGCCCAGGTGGACCTGCTCGACCCGTCCGGCCAGCGCGTCGATCGCGCCCGCCCGGATGCGCAGGGCCAGGTGCGCCTGCGTGGCCTGGCGAATGCACCAGGGCAGGTGCTGTTCGCGCTGCAGTTGCGCGATGCCGCCGGCGGCAAGCTGGGCCGCCTGGATGTCCCGGTGCAGATCGCCGCCGTGCCGCCGGCCCGGGTGGTGCTGCTGGCCGGTGCGCCGCAGCCGGAGTTCAAGTACCTGCGCCGCTGGGCCAGCGATGCGGGACTGGTGGCGCGCAGCCAGGTCAGCGTCAGCGCCGGCCTGCAGCTGGGCGATGCGGTCAGCCTGGACGTCGCCAGCCTCGACCGGATGGATGTGCTGGTGCTCGACGCCCGGCGCCTGCTGGCCATGCCCATCCCGCAACGGCAGGCGGTGAGCGCAGCGATCGCGCGCGGCCTGGGCGTGCTGGTGCAGGCGGCCGATCCGGCCGATGCCGCCACCCGCACCGCCCTGGCCGCGCTCGGGCTGGCGGTGACCGGCGGCGACGCCAGCAGCGCCGTTGCCCTGGCACCGGCAGGCACGCCTGGCGATGCCGGCACACAGACCGCTCCGCCGTCGCTGCAACGCCGCAACCTGCAGCCGCAGGGCAGCGATGCGGTGATCTCCGCGCGCGCCCGCGACGGTACGGCCCTGGGTTGGTGGCGCAGTGTCGGGCGCGGGCGCATCGGGGTCAGCGTGGTCCAGGACAGTTACACGCTGGTGCTGGCCGGCCAGCGCGCGCTGCATGCGCAGCTCTGGGCGCAATTGCTCGGCGCGGTGGCACGCCCGACAGGTGCGCCAGCATCGTCGGTGCAGGAGGGCTGGTCGGGACAACGCATGCTCCTGTGCGATCTGGCGGCCGACGCGGCCGTGGGCGCACCCGATGGCAGCCGCCAGCGTCTGTTGGTCGAACGCACCGGCAACGCAGCGCGCTGCGCAGGCTACTGGCCGGCTGCCACCGGCTGGCATCGGCTGCACGGCGGACCCAGCCCACGCTGGATCTATGTGCGCGCACCCGGCGAGGCGCCGGCGCTGTACCGGCAGCAACTGCGCGCGCACACGCTGGCATTGGCCGCAGCGCACGCATCCACGCCTGCAACGACGCGCCCCGCCTCGCAGCCCGGACCGCGCTGGCCGTGGCTGCTGCTATGGCTGGCGGTGGCAACCGCCACGTGGTGGCTGGAGCGCAGGCGCGCCTGACGACCGAGGGCGTCGCTGCGAATGCCGTAGCCGATGCGCCCAATCGTTTCGTCGTCGCTGCCCTCGTACCCGTGACCCGGATGTCGCGCGCAAGCGATCCTGAGTAGCCACGGCAGTACGACAGGCGTGCTGCGGTAATGGTGCCCTTGCTTATTGCGTCCCAAGATCGCAGAACCGCACGCTGGTATACGCCAGCGCTGCAGCGACATGGTAAGTCGGGTGCTCGCTCTCCGCCGCAGCTTCACAGCAGCGCGTAGAACATCTAATAAAACACTGTACGCACCGCCAGGCAGACGCGGACGCTGCTTGGTGCGGGATGTACGGCTCGTCCACTGCGGTTTTCGAACGTGCCGTCCACGCTCGCCGACGATGGCGCGCTGCATTTTGCTCGCCGTTGTGAAACATCGCTGACGCGCAGCAAAGCCCGCAAGCACCGGGCGTGACAACCATCGAACGCACAGCTCCCAAGCGCGACCACACCCCGCTGACGCCGCACTGCTATGCAGTCGGTGCACGCCTGACGCGCTCGTCAGCGTCAATGTGGCCACCGTTCGTTGGCCGCGCTTACTTGGGCGGCGCAGCGCTGTGCTGGATGCGTCGCGCCAGTGCCGCACCCAGTGCATCCAGGCCCTCGCGCGGCCGCAGCATCACCACCAGTTCCACCAGCTTGCCATCGGCATCGAAGCGCACCAGGTCGATTCCGAACAGCGTGCTGTCGCCCACGCGTGCGGTGAACTCCAGCGCATGCCCGTCTTCGCCACTGAAACTGCGCAGGTACGCAAAGCTGTCGAAGACGCTGAATACCAGGCGCAGCACGTCGGTCACTGCCTGCCTGCCGCGCAGCGGTTCCAGCTGCGCAGGGGTGTGATAGGTCGCCTGGGCGTCCAGCAGTGCCGGCAGCGCATCCCAGTCGCGCTCCAGCACGATGCGATGCCACCGTTGCGCGGGCGCAGGCAGGGCGTGCGGGTGGGTGTGGGTAATGGAAGATGCTTCAGGGTGCATGACGACGCTCCGCAATGGCAGTGCACGGCGAGGGATGCCGCGCGTGCAGACAAGAAAGGCGCCACGGCATCGATACGCCGGGCGCCACTGGACTCAGGCGCCGGCCACCACCACCAGCTTGCGATTGACGAACTCCTTGATGCCCACATCGCCCAGCTCGCGCCCGAAGCCGGAGCGCTTGATGCCACCGAACGGAAGTTCGGGGCGCGAGGTGGTTGGAGTATTGATGAACACCATGCCGGTCTCGATCTGCGCTGCCAGTGCACGTGCGCGCGCGATGTCGCCGGAGTAGATCGTCCCGCCCAGGCCAAACACCGAATCGTTGGCCAATGCCGCAGCTGCGGCGTCGTCTTGGACCACGAACAACAATGCCACTGGGCCAAAGAACTCCTCGTAGAAGGCCGGGTTCTGCGGCGTCACATCGGTCAGCACCGTGGGCGCATAGAAAAAGCCGGGCCGATCGATACGCTTGCCGCCGGTCAACACGGTGGCGCCATGGGCGATGGCGGCGTCCACTTGTTTGCTCAGCCCTTCCAGCCCTTCGCGCGAAGCCAGCGGCCCCAGCAGGGTCTGCGCATCCAGCGGGTCGCCCACCGGCGCCGACTGCATGGCAGTGACGAAGGCGTCGGTAAACGCCCGCGCAATGGACGCATGGACGATGAAACGTTTCGCTCCGGTGCAGACCTGGCCCGCATTGCCCAGTCGCCCGAAGATGGCGCCTTCCACGGCCTTGCCCAGATCGGCATCGTCGAGCACCACGAAGACATCGCTGCCGCCCAGCTCCATCGTTGCCTTCTTGAGCATCTCGCCCGCCCGCGCGGCCACCTTGCTGCCCGCACCTTCCGAACCGGTCAAGGCCACGCCCTGGATACGGTCGTCGCCGATCAGCTCGGCCACCTTGGCGGCGGAAATGTACAGGTTGCTCACCGCGCCCTGCGGTGCGCCTGCGCGGAGCACCAGCTCTTCGAACAAGGCCGCGCATTGCGGCACGATGCTGGCGTGCTTGTAGATGACCGGGTTGCCCACGGCGATTGCCGGCGCGACCACGCGCACCAACTGATACAGCGGGAAATTCCACGGCTCCACCGCCAGCAGTACGCCGATCGGGTGCAATTCCACAGTTGCCTGCCCCACATCGGTATGCAGCGGCTGCGGCCTGAGCAAGTCCTCTCCCATGCGCGCGTAGTAGCGTGCGATGTCTGCGCACAGATCCGCTTCCATCAGCCCTTGCAGCAGCGGCTTGCCCATCTCTTCGGCCATGGTGCGCGCCAGCAGATCGCGCTCGCTGGCGATCACCTCGGCCAGCGTGGTCAGCACCGCCAAACGCTGGCTACGGTCCTGCCGACACCAACTGGAGCGGTACAGCGCGTCGGCAGCGGCAAGCGCGGCTTCCACCTGCGCATCGGTGTGTTCGGGAAAGACGCAAGTCATTTGTTCGGTATAGGGGTTCAGCGTTCTGTACGTCATGTCTGATCCTTACGCGGAGGGATGGAGCGGAAGACAGCGGGCAACAGCGTGGCCGCAGCAACTGCGTTGCACGCCGGTATGGGAGGTTGAGAAGCGGTGCCGGCGGCAACTGAGCCTGGCGCGATCAAGGGCGATAGCGTGCGGCCGGTTCGGCATGACTGAAGCCCTTGGCAAGGGTCATGCGGGCCTGCTCGAAGGCATCCCAGTCGGCGGAATTGGGCAGCGGTGGAATGGTCACCAGCTCCTTGCGGTCGAAGCCGACCAGCGCCGCATCCACCAGCGCGTCCACCTCCATCACATCCGGGACGCGGCTGATATCCATGCCGGCACGTGTGTAGATCTCGGTACGCGTGGCGGCCGGCAACACCGCTTGCACCTGGATACCCCGGTTACCCACTTCTACGTGCAGGCTCTGCGACAGTGCCAACACATAGGCCTTGGTGGCGGCATAGATGCCTGGCGAGTACTCCGGCAACAGCGCCAGTGCTGAGGCGATGTTGATCATGGCGCCGTGGCCGCGCGCCAGCATGCCAGGCAACGCAGCACGTGCAAGCAAGGTCGGCACCAACGCATTGAGGCGCAATAGCTGTTCGAGTGCGGCGGGCTGCGCATGCAGCAAGCCCCCGTTGAGGCTGGCACCGGCGTTATTGACCAGGATGTCGATCGGGCTGTCGCTGATGCGCTGGGTCACGCTGTGCAGCTGCGCCGGGTCGGTCAGGTCGGCGGTGACCACCTCGACGGCGACCGCATGTTCGACGCGCAGTTGTGTGGCGAGTGCGTCGAGCCTGTCGGTGGCGCGCGCTACCAGCACTAGGTGGTGGCCACGTGCAGCGAACCGATGTGCGTAGACTGCGCCGATGCCACTGGAGGCACCGGTGACGAGTGTGGTTGTCATGACAATGCCTTGGTGACCGAATGGCGGAGAACGCTGCAGGGCTGGCGGGGTGCAGTCGTGTCGAAGGGCGCTGCCGCTGCCGCGACCGGCACGTAATGCGCCATCTTCAAACGGATGCGGGCAACATGCTTGACCCTGCAGCGTCCGCGAGCGGCATGCCGATCCCGAGCGATGTACGCGGCCACGTGATGCCGCGCAGCCGAATGGTACGCAGCGCTTGAAAGCGGGCAACAACGCGTCGCGAGCCGTCTTCAGGTGGGTGCGCAAGGCACCGAGCAACCCGAGCCTAGGAGTGACACATGCCGCACCAAGCATCGACGACGCACGCCTGACGTCATTACAGAGCTCTGTCAGCTGCGCTTAATCGCGTGCCTTCAGATGCAGCATCGGGTAATGCTCGTAGTGGCCGGCACCATTACGCACGATCGGGTCCTGCGCAGTGAGCTGCTCGATCTGCTGATCGTCGGCAATGCGGTACAGCGACACGCCATACCCACCGGCCGGGTCCATCACCGGCCCATGCGCGACGATGATGCCTTGCGCCAGCAGGCTGTCCAGGAAGACGCCGTGCTGCGCCATCCAGGTCTTTTCATCTGCGCTCATGGTCTGCAGAAACTCTGCGCGCGGCGGCATGTACTTGCAAAGATAGTATTTCACTGCGGTGTCCTTGGATCGAAGGCGGTGATACGCAATGCCTGGCCGCTCAGGCGGCGCCGGCAACGCTCTTGAGAATCGAGCTTTCAAACATCTTTGGCGCATAGCTCTGCAGGAACAGGAACATGCCTGTCATCTTGCCGACCGGGTTGCTGAACTTGGGTTGCGTGGAATCGACCAGCTCGGAAATCTTCTTGACCACGGCATCGGGCTGTTCCGCCTCGTCCAGTCCCTTCTGCGTGGCAGCCTGTGCCTTGCGACGATACGCATCGTAGGCGGCGATGCCGCCGCTGGCGGCAGCCACCGCGTTCTTGCCCAGATTGGTCTTGAACCAGACCGGCTCGACCATCGCCACCTGGATGTTGAAGGCATTGAGCTCGAACCGCAGCGACTTGAAATAGCCTTCCACCGCATGTTTGGAGGCGGTGTAGAACGCAAGGTTCGGCGGGCCGATCAACGCGACGATGGAGCTGACGGTGATGATCTTGCCGGAGCGCTGCTCGCGCAGGTACGGCAGCAATGCATTGGTCACCTTCACCGTGCCCCAAAAATTGGTTTCGAACTGCTGACGTGCCGCATCCAGCGGCGTTTCTTCGGCCAGGCCGGTGAGCATGTAGCCGGCATTATTGACCAGCACATCCAGCTTCTTGATCGTGCGGAACAACACGGTCGGGAATTCCTGGATGGAGGCATCGTCGTCAATGTCCAGGCGCAGCAACTTGAACGGCACCTTGGTGGCATGCCGCTCGGGATCGCGACTGGTGCCAACAACCGTGTGGCCCTGCTTGTGCAACATCGTGGCCAGCATCAAACCAAATCCGGACGAGGCGCCGGTGACCAGAATTGTCTTCTTCATTGCTCTCTCTCCGAGCGCCAGGTAATGGTGATGAAAAAAAGTTGGATCGAATCGATATGGTGTGGCGCAGCAGCCAGGCAGTGGCCATGGCTGCCAAGCAACGACGTGTTACTTTCCCGCGCCTTCGTGCACTCTGCGGTTACCTTCGCCGATGTAGTAGCCCATGCGGCCTTCCACGGTGGCCGGGCCGGCCTCCTGAATCAGCTTCCCGAACACCGGCATACGCGCGCTCAGGCCCGGCCACGACAACGAGCCGAGGAATTTCTGGTTGGCCGCCAAACGCTCGGCTTCCGTCGGCAAGGCGATCGCATCGATATGGCGTTTGGTTTCTACCAGTGCGGTCTTGTCGAAGCTGGCGATGCGTGCAGCAAGCGTGCTGACGAACGGCTCCAGCGCTGCGGCAGGCAATGCGCGTGTCACCCAGCCGAAACGCTCTGCGGTGGCCGCGTCGTAGTCATCGCTGCTCAGGAATGCCTCCAGCGTC
The DNA here is from genome assembly GCF_024806835.1 of Xanthomonas sp. 3793. GTDB lineage: Bacteria > Pseudomonadota > Gammaproteobacteria > Xanthomonadales > Xanthomonadaceae > Xanthomonas > Xanthomonas arboricola_F. The sequence goes on along the minus strand of NZ_JANTYU010000006.1, from coordinate 298,728 downwards.
TTGTCGCGCCCTGCCAGCCGCACCAAATGGTCGGGACCACCGCCACCTGGGAACAAACCCAAGCCCACTTCCGGCTGGTCGAATACGGCATCGGTGCTGGCATAACGCAGATCCATCGCCAGGGCCAGTTCGTTACCACCGCCCTGCGTGCGGCCATCGATCTGCGCAATGCTGATGAACGGCGCTTTTTGCAGGTTGGAGATCAGATCGACCCATAACGGCTTGGACCCGGCGCCGGTCTGGCTGGCAAAGCCGGCAAACTGGCTGGTGTCGAAGTGATTGATGAAAAAGCCCGGCGTGGCGCTCTTGAAGATCACCACCTTGAGCTGTGCGTCCGCGCTCAGCTTGGTCACCAGCGCATTCAATTCCACCAGGGTGCGCGGCTCGATCAGATTCAACGGCGGGTTGGCGTAGGCCACTTCGCGGATGGCCGGCGAGATCTCGCGCACCTGCCACAGCGGCATCGCATCCTGGCTGGCGGCCGAGCGATGCGCGGGGGCCGCTGGCGCGCCCGGCAGGCCGGCGGCACTGGCCATAGCAACGCTGCCAAGGGTTGCGGCAGACAACACGATCATGCGTTTGAACAGGTGCACGTGGATTCCCGAAAGGACGTGGAGCGTTGCGTGATGGATGGACATCTTTGCCAGGCAGCGGGGGTAGCGGGGCTGCCGGAGCGCACTATGCGCGGCGATCGGCGCCAACGCTCTAGCCGATCGCGCCAACCGTCATGCCGATCGCGCCAACCTGTCGAGATCGGTTTTCTGCGTGTTTTTCAGTTGCTTACGCTGCCGGCGACACCTAAGCTTTTTCGATGATTCCTCAAAAAAACTCAACGTCCGTGCGCCCCGGCTCGATCCTCGATTACGCGATCTGGCCAGGCTGGAGATTGCTGATGCAGGACGCGGGCCTGGCCACGGCGCCGGTGCTACGGCGCGCGCAATTGCCGGGCGATCTGTTTTCGCGCGACAACGTACGCCTGACCCCGGCGATGTTTTTCGACCTTTGGCTTGCCATCGAGGCCGAAGCGCGCTCCATCGATGCGCAACTGCCCGCGCCGCTACGCATCGCGCGGGTGATGACCAGCGACTGGTTCGACCCGGAGCTGTTTGCCGCGTTATGCAGTGCCAATCTCGGCAACGCACTCGATCGTATCGGCAGTTTCGTCAAACTGATCGCACCGATGGTGATCGGCGTGGAGCGCGGCAAGACGCAGGCCAATGTCACCATCGGTTTTCTCGACCAGACCAAGCCGCCGCCCAACGTCTTTATGGCGTTCAAACTCGTGTTTTTCGTGCAGTTGGCTCGCCTTGCCACGCGCACGCCGGTGGTGCCGCTGCAGGTGGGCTGGCCATTGTCCGATGACGACAGCGATGCCGACAGGGCGCTATATGCCGCTTTTTTCGGCAGGCCGGTGAAAGTCACGACCGCACCGCTGCTGGTATTTTCGATGGCCGACATCGAGCGCCCGTTTCTCACTGAAAATCACAAGCTCTGGGAGTTCTTCGAACCTTCGCTGCGCCAGCGGCTGGCCGACCTGGATCGCACCGCCAGCATGGTCGAACGTGTCAGGAGCGCGTTGCTCGAAGCCCTGCCTGCAGGCGAGGTATCGATGCAGGCAGTAAGCAAGCGCCTGGGAGTGAGCTGCCGGACCTTGCAACGCCGTCTGCATGATGAGGGCACCACGTTCCAGCAGACGCTGGACAAGGTGCGCGCGGCGCTGGCCGAGCATTATCTGCGCAAGACCATGATGTCCAGCGCGGAAATCGCCTTGCTGCTCGGGTTTGAAGATACCAACTCGTTCGTACGCGCGTTCCGGGTCTGGACCGGCAAGACACCGCAGGCGGTTCGCCGCGATCCACCGCAGCAATGACATGCAGCGATGGCGCAGCGTAGGATCTGGCAGGCGGTGCCTCGCGGCCACGACGAGGGCACCGCAAGCGATCACGCAGCGTTGCGTGTTCGGCAATGCGAGGACGGCAGGCGCTGGCGCGGATGCGATGCAGCGCCCGCAACTGCACTGCCTGACGCGCCTCAAGCGGCAGTACGCCCTAACTCCGACGCCACACCCGGCAGCGGTTGTTGGCCGGCATTTCCACATCGTCCACCAGCTGCAGGCCCACCTGCGCGGCCAGCGCGTCCACGTCGGCGGCATCGCGGATACCCGACGCCGCATCGCGTGTGCGCAGCATCGCATCGAAGTCGCGATTGCTGTCGCTGGTGAACTGACCATCGCGATTGAACGGCCCATACACCGCCAGCACCGTCTGCGGTGCCATCACCGCGGGCAGGCCCGCAAACAAGGCCTGCACCTGCGGCCAGCCCATGATGTGCAAGGTGTTGGCGCTGTAAATCGCATCGAAACCCCGCCGGCCATCGGGCTGCACGGGCAAGGTCGGAAGCGGTGCCAGCCCGGGCGAGGGCGTCAACACGGCCTGCATGGCGATCGGCGGCGGTGTGTTGGGTAGCGCGGCCTCGTCCAGCCACTGCCGCATGCCCGGCAGATGATCGGCGTGGTCGCTGGCCTGCCACTGCAACCACGGCATCGCCGCAGCGAAATGCACCGCGTGCTGGCCGGTACCCGCGCCGATTTCCAGCACCTGGTGGCGATCGGCAAAGTGCCGCTGCAACACGGCGAGAATCGGATCGCGGTTGCGTGCGGAAGCGGGAGAGAATGGCTTGGGCATCGGAAGTGGGCCTTCGAAGGCGCTCGATTATGCATGGCCGCAGCAGGATGCGAGGTCATGCGATGGGTCTCACAGGCATTGCCGTTCCCGGCCGCACGCCGGAGGAATTGGCGATGCGCATCTCATCCGGATGGATGCGCAGCATGCACTATCGCGGTGGGGGACCTACTCACGAGGATATGTGCATGAACAAGGTTGTTGCTAGTTGCACCGCGAGTCTTTTCCTGGCTGTTGCCGGCATCGCCGCCACACCCAGTGCCCAGGCGCAGGCGTCCACGGTCCTGCTCGACTGCACCGGCAGCGACTATTGCTGGGCAGGCGTGGATAGCCCTGGGTCGCCACAACCGTTCAAATACGCCTGGAGTTTCAGCAACACCGCAGGTGCGATATTCCCCAGGAACTGCAGCAACAGTTCCGATTGCTCGTTCTACTGCCCTCGCACCAGCACCTTCATCAATGCCACCGTCATGGTGAGCGACGCGAACAACCAGTTCATCGGCTCTGCCACGGCGCGCGCGCTGTGTACGCCGCAGCCCATCTGAGCAGGAACTGACAGCACCCCGTTATCGATAGATCCACATCGGATCGACAGTCCTCCTGTCCCCTGGCCTGATCGATCCGATGCTTCTAACGTGGGTGCGGCGCAGGCGGCAGCGCCTCATACGCCCGCCGCACCGCCGCCTCGCCGAACTTGCGTTCCAGCCGGCGCACGATGAAGTGCCCGCGGGCCATGGCCTGGAAGTGGCGGATAAAGACCGTGTTGAGCGTGGCGCCACTCACTGCGCCCACCAGCGGCACCGCCTGCACGGCGAGTTTTTCGCCCACGTTGACCGAAAACTTGGCGGCGATGCGCGAGACCAGCGACACCAGGGCCGGCGCACCCTTGCTGGCGAAGCCGTGCGCGGCGACATGGCGGGCGGCGGCGCTGAGTTGCTGCGCCATGGCCGCGCGCACGGCGAAATAGCCCGATTCGGCGCCATCATCCCCCACGCTGCGGCCGCCATGCGCCAGCACTTCCAGGCAGGCCAGCGCGGTGTCCGGGCTCTGCAGGGATTCGCCTTCGGCGCGCGCGATGTCGGCGATGGAGCGCAGCATCACGGTCGTGGTCAGCGGCAGCTCCACCATCAGGCCCGGCAGGCCGAAAAAGCCACCGGCGCCACCGGCCACCGCCACCGCCAGGGTGTGCTTTGTGGTGGAGGCCGGCTGCACCGCCTCGCGCTTGCCGCGCAGGCTCAGCAGTGCCGATTTCATGGCCACCTGCAGCGCGCGGCGAGTGAGCCCATCGATGCTGCGGGTCACCATCTTCGGCAGCCGCCTGGTGATCAGGCTCTCGATCGGCGCGCCCAGTGCATTGGCCAGTTGGGCTGCTACGCCAGGGTTTTCCAGCAGCGCGTGCGCCGTGGCCAGGTCGCGCTGCGCGGCCACATCCATCACCGGTATCGGAAGCGTCGTCATGCCTGCTCTCGTCATAAGGGGCTGCGCCGATGGTACCCAGCGCCGTGTGAGCGCGACGAGCGGCTGCCCGCAAATCTTCCCAAACTGCAATTGGCTGGCAAAATGCGCGATCATCGGCGTCCACGCAGGCAATGCCCATCAGATGAACCGTGAGATCCGCCACAGCATCGTGATCGCCGCCGCGCCCGAAGTGGTGTCCGCTGCGCTGTCCGAGCCCGTGCAGCTGGCACGCTGGTGGACGCGCGAGGTGCAGCAGGCCGATGACTGCGTGCGCCTGGACTGGAGCGGCCATGGCTGGCAGGTGGTGCTGCGTATCGACGAAGGCGCCGACCATCGCTTGGTGCGCTGGCGCTGCGAGCGCTCCAACATGCTCGACACCGCAGCCTGGGAGGGCACGGTGATGCGATTCGATCTGATCTCCACCAGCGAGGGCACGCGGGTGGAGTTCGTGCAGTCCGGCTACCGCGACTCGCCGTGCCTGGAGGCCTGCACCCAGAGCTGGCGGTACTTCCTGGGCAGCAGCCTCAAACGCTATGTCGAAACCGGGCGGGGCATGCCCTACCCGGACATGCCCGACACCCGCGACCCCGCGCTGCGCTGAGCGCCGCGCGCGCTCATGCGGTGCGCGGCTGGCCTACCGACGGCGCGCCGGGGACAGGCAACTGCGCATCCACCGTGACCGGGCCATCGGCCTGCAGCAGTGCGCGCGCTTCCGCCTCGCTGGCCACCGCCGGCGGCGAGCCACGCAGCGGCAGGCCGGCGGTCTCACGCACGAACAGCATCGTCACCAGGCCGATCGCCGCCGCACCCATCAGGTAATACGCCGGCACCAACGGGTCGCCGGTGCGCTCCACCAGCCAGGCGGTGACCAGCGGCGTGGTGCCGCCGAACAGCGACACCGATACATTGAAGGCGATCGACAGGGCGCTGTAGCGCACCGGCGTATAGAACAGCGCCGGCAACGTGGACGGCATCGAACTGGTAAAGCACACCAGCGCCAGCCCCAGCAGCATCAATCCAAGGAAGATCAGCGCATCGGAGCCGCTGCCGATCAGCAGCAGGCATGGAATCGCCAGCGCGAACAGGGCGATGCACGCGCCGATGATCATCGGCCGACGCCCCAGCTTGTCGCTGAACAGGCCGCCGACGATGTTGAGCGGCATCATCACCAGCATCACCAGGATGATCAGCAGCAGTCCCTTGCTCTCGGCATAGCCCATGGTGACGCTGAGATAGCTGGGCATGTAGGTCAGCAGCATGTAGTCGGTGACGTTGAACACCAGCACCAGGCCGACGCACTTGAGCAGCTGCGGCCAGTGCAGGCGCAGCAGGGTCATCAGGCCCTGGCCCGCAGTCTCGCGCTCGCGTTGTTCGGATTGTTCGGTGTAGGCGCGGAACGCGGGGGTTTCTTCCAGTTTCATGCGCATGTACAGGCCAAGCAGCCCAAGCGGGCCTGCGATCAGGAATGGCACCCGCCAGCCCCAATCGAGCATCTGCGCCGGGGTCACGCTCATGTGTAACGCGGTCACCGTGGCAGCACCGGCGATATAGCCGCCCAGCGTGCCGAATTCCAGCCAGCTGCCCATCAGGCCGCGATTGCGGTCGGTGGCGTATTCGGCAATGAAGGTGGCCGCGCCGCCGTATTCGCCGCCGGTGGAAAAGCCTTGCAGCAAGCGTGCGAGCAACAGCAAGGCCGGTGCCCACAGGCCGATGCGTTGGTAGGAGGGAATCAGGCCAATGCTGAAGGTGCCCAAGGCCATCAGGATCATCGTGGCCGCCAGCACCTTCTGCCGCCCGTAGCGATCGCCCAGCGGGCCGAACACCATGCCGCCGATGGGCCGCACCAGGAAGGCGACGGTGAAGGTGGCGAAGGTGGCGATCAACTGCGCGGTGGGATTGCTCGCCGGGAAAAACACCTGCCCCAGCGTCACCGCCAGGTAGCCATAGACGCCGAAGTCGAACCACTCCATCGCATTGCCCAGCGCCGCTGCGCTCACCGCACGGCGCAGCATGCTGCGATCCACCACGGTGACATCGTCGAGCTGCAGTTGGCGGCGGCGTTTGAACCAGCCGAAGTGCGAACGGATCGCGCGTGTGTCGTGCATGTGTTGGTCTCCAGGTGCTTTTCAGCTGCGGGCCACCGCTGCCCGCTCGTCCTGACAACCCACAGGACACGGCACATCACACACACACGGCAGGAGCACATGCACTGGAGAGGCCGGAGGCATTCCCGGACGGCCGCGTCAACTCAGCGGCGCTGCGGGACAGATGACCAAAGGGATGGGCGTGCGCCCAAGGGCTTGATCAGCGCGTCATGTTACTACAGCGTACAAGTCGCTGCAGGCGTGAGCGCGCGCAGTGCAGGATTTGCGCTGATTTCAGGCGTTTGCGTGATGTTGCGCAGTGCCCAAGACCGCGGCAACGCCGGCTGCGCGATGCCAATAATAGGGTTCTGATGCTTGGGCACGGCGGGTTGCGTGGCGCTGCACGCTCGGAACAGCCCACACAGCTGTGCAGTTGCCAGATGGGCGCGGCACGTGCTCGGCGTAGGCATGTACGACTTCGTACACTGCAGTTCCAGGCGCGTCGTCTGCAGCATTAGTTGCATCGTCTGCACGAAGCTGACGAGTGCTCGCCACGTGTTCCTGGCCGCTCCCAATGCGACGACGCGCGCAATCGGGCCAGCTGCAGTGCATAGGCAACTGCAGGCTACAACAGTTGCGACGCGGGTTAACCTGCGTCCAGCACCGCCAGCAGGTCTTGCAGATCGTCGCGCGTCTGCGGGCGGACCGCGCGGGCGACTTCCTGGCCATCGCGCAGCAGGATCACCGTCGGCCAGAGCTTGACCCGAAACGAGCGACCAAGCGGCCGCCCTTTTCCATCTTCGAACTTGCGGTACGCCATCGCGTCATAGCCACCGAGCAGTTTCTGCAACAACGGTTGCGCCGCGATGCAATGCCCGCACCAGTCGGTGCCGAACTCCAGCACCTGCAGCCCGGCCTGCGCGTCGATCTCACCACGCTCAGGCGCCTGTGCGGCATATTCGCGAACAAACCCCATCGATACTGCCTCCGTTACGGTGGGCGACTGAACCACGACCTCGCAGTCGATGGCGGTGCGCAATACGCCCGGATCGGGAGTGTACGAAATTCCTCCCGATGCCGAGCGTCGGGCTTGCGCGATGTGATCGGGGCGCTTACGACAGGGCGCGCTGGATATCTTCCAGCGGCAGGTTGGTCAGATCCTTGGCCAGATCGCCAACCAGGCGCTGCTGTGTTTCCTTGTGCAACAACGGGCGAATGCGGCCCAGCGTGGTGGGGTCGGCCACCAGCACCAGATGCGCGTAGTCGTGCTTCAGCGCGCCATCGTTCAAGGCCTGCGACAGCTGCTTGGCGAAGGTCATTTCATCGCGGTCTGCTTCGGTGAGATCCTGCGGTGCCTTGCCGGCCGGGCCATCGTCGTCGACGTTCTGCACGTCGGTGCGCGCATGCTGGCGCAACACCACCTTGGCCTCGTTGCCGGTGTTGGTGAACCAGCGCGCTTCGCCGCCGTCGGCCACGACTACCAAGGCTCCCTGGGGAATTTGCAGACTCATCCGATTTCTCCTGTTTCGATGATCGATGCAGCAGGTGCCGCATCCGGTCGATCCCAACCTAGGCGAGAAGATGTAAGCACTGTGCCTAGCCGGTGTCAGCGCCGCGTTAGCGAGCAGCTGCCGACGCTGGCACCGGCAGCCCCAGATGCCGGCTGAAAAAACGTGCGGTCACGCGCAACGCCTGCTGGCTTTCCGGCAACGTATCGGTGAGATGGAACGCGTGGCCCAGCCCGTCCCACACGTGCAGGTCCGACTCGCGCCCCAGGTCGATCAAACGCGAATGCGTGTATGCGGCCGCGCTCAGTTCGGTCGCGCGCGTGGCGGTGATCAGCAGCGTCGGCGGAAACTGCCGCAGCACCGCATCGGAAAACACCGGAGACACCAGCGGGTCGTGAAAATCCACGCCATCGCCGTAGTACAGGTCTTCCATGATCGGCAATTGGCCGGCCGCGTCAGGCAGCAGCGCATCGTTCACTGCGGCGACCACATAACGCGAATCGCCTCGGTAGCGGGCATCGCCGGCCGCGCAGAACATGCCTGCCGCTGCCGGCATCGGCAAACGCTCCTTGGCAAACCACGCCAGCGATTCGCCGGTGAGCACGCCACCGGCCGAGCAGCCGAACAGGCCGATGTGGGCGGGCGCATAGCGCTTGAGCGCAGCGCGATACACCGCCGCCACGTCTTGACTGGCCGCCGGGAAGCGATGCTCCGGGCCCATGCGGTAATCCACGGCAATGACCGTCATGCCGGTCATTGCCGCAATCGGGATGGCCTCCATCAGCCCGAACGATTGCGCGCTACCCATGACAAAGCCGCCGCCATGCAGCTCGATCAACAGCCGCCTGGCCTGCTCGGGCGTGCGCGTGCGCGGTTCCACCCGCAGCACGGAAACCGCGTTCCAGCGCTCGCGCGTGATCTCCACGGCATAGCGCGTGCGCAGCTGCGCGATCACCTCTTCGGCCCAGCGTTCGGTGTCGGCGCGAATGGCTGGCAGCTGCTGCAGCAAGGTGGCGTTGTCGGCCTTGGCCAACGGGTCCGCACGTGCCACCTCGGCCTGCACGTGGGCGCGTGCTGTGGAGCTGAGATACTCGGAGACCGGCAGGGCAAACGGCGCAACCTGGCGAACGCCTTCGGGCGCCGGCGTGGCGGGCGCGGCTGCAAGGTCTGCAGCCGCTGCACTCAAGGCGCAGGCGGCACCGATCAGCGCGATCAAACGACGTGTCTTCCACCACGGTGATGTCATGCAAGCCCTCCCAGGCGTGATCCGCCGTGGAGCATAGCGGCTGGGCGCGCTGCAGCGCTGTGCCGGATGTGTCGGCGTTGCCGCCGTCAGCGGCTACGATGCGGCCTGCGTACCAACGCACGCCTGGCATCCAAGGCCACGTGCGACGCTGGGCGTACAGCGGCCAACACAACGGCCGTGCGCACGACCAGCCGGGCGCGGCCGGTGCTCGCTGCGACAGTGGCCATGCGCACGCTCCGGTGTTGGGCGCGCCGTCCACACCCACCCGGTAGCCGCTTGCAACGCCTTGCTGGCGCGCTCAGTGCGCTTTTTGCCCGGGGATGGTCGTGGGCGTGCCCAGCGCTTCCTGCACGTACAAGCGCTTGATCAGCACGTACCCCACCACCGTCAGCGGCGCGGCCAACAAGACGCCGGGCAGGCCGAGCAGCATCCCGATGCCGAACAGCGAGAACAGCAACAACACCGGCGGCAGATCCACCGTGCGTTGCTGGATCACTGGCAGCAGCAGGTTGCCTTCGATCTGCTGCACCACCACAAACAGCGCCGCAGTGGCCAACGCCATCTGCGGGCTGACGGTGAAGCCCAGCAGGATGGCCGGAATCGCCGCCAGAATCGGCCCCACGATCGGCACGAAATCCAGCAACCCGGCCACGATGCCGAGCGCCAGTGCACCGGGAATGCCCAGCGCCCACAGCCCCAGGCCAGTGAGCACGCCCACCACCGCCATCGCGATCAACTGGCCGCGCAGCCAAAGCCGCAACGCGGTGCCGCTGGCCTGCAACGCATCGTCGGTGGTGGCCCGCACATGCGCCGGCAGCAACAACAGCGCGCCGCGCCGATACAGCTGCGGCTGCGCTGCCAGATACACCGCGCCGGCCAGCACCAGAAACAGATTGGCCACACCGCCGGTGATGCTCAGCGCAAAGGCACCGGCGCGCGGCGCCAGGTTGGATACGCGCGCCGGCGCCTGGCGTGTCAGTTCGTCCAGGGCCGGGCCCAACGGCCCGGCGGCGAGCCAGTCGTGAACGCGCGTCCAGGCCTGCGGCAAGGTGCGCTGCAGGGCGCCCACTTCCGAGGCCAGCTGCGACCCGAACAACCACAGCAATGCGGTGAACCCCAGCGTCAGCACGATCACCACCAGGGCCAGCGCCCAGCCGTCCGACAGGCGCGTGCGTCGCCTCACCCAGCCGGACAAGGCACGCAGCAATACCGCCACCACGATCGCACCGAACACCATCAACAACAGATCCGACAACGCCCACATCATCCACGCACAGGCCACCAGGGCCAGCACGACGATCACACGGACGACAAAGGCGCGAAGCTCGGAAGAGGGCATGGCTCACTCGCAAAAACAGATCACACCCGCCAGCCTAATCACGCTGACGAGAAGATCCCGTTGCCATGCCGATGCGCGTGCCACCGGCCGCGGCGCGGCCGTCGGTGGGACGGCAGCCGCGCACATGGCCCGCCTGGCTGGTGTGGCGATCAGCCCAGGTACGGCCGCTCGCTGGCAAACAGCACTTGGCGCGCAGCGTTGCGCCAGTGCGTGGGGCAACGTTCGCCCAGCACGACCACCGCCATCGTGTAAGCCATGCCGCGGCCGACCAGGCTCACCCGCCCGAGCGCCGCCTCGGCCTGCTCCGGGCTGCGCCCGGCCTGCACAGCGGCGAAGAAGCGTTCGATCCCGGCCGCATCCTCGTCGGCTTCCTGCAGGGTGATGGCCCGCGCCGCATCGGCCTGCCAGCCCTCTCGTGCGGCCAGAGCCCAGGCGCTCGGTGCGGTATAGACATCCAGCCCGGCCCCGGCCGGCAGCGCGCGCACCTGGTGCAGCAGGTCGGCCCCGGCCCCCTTGGAGGCGGCCGCCAAGCGCAGTAGCCGCGCGTGGACATCGGCATTGCCGGAGGCCTTGAGCACGGCGGTACGCAGCTCGCCCTGGGCAAGCGCGTGATACCCCTCATACGGCGTGCCCTCGGTGCCCTTGCCGCTCTCCAGTGCCATGATCGAGGCCAGCGCGGCCGATTGCTGCGCCAGCGCCGGCAGGTCCGGGGCCAAGCCGCGGTAGCGCTGCAGGCGCGCCAACGTCACGATCACCTCGTCGCTCAGCGCCGGCGCACGCACGGCCTGCTCCAGCAGGGTTTGCGCCTGTGCCAGCTGGCCTTGCTCGATCTGCACCGCGGCGGCGGCGCGTTGCAACCACGGATCGCGCGGCCAGCGCTGCTGCGCCTGCACGAAGGCCTGGTCGCGCTGCGGGCCCTGGGCGCTGCAGCGGATCGCCGCATAGGCCAGCGCCGATGACTGCGGGGCAGCCTGGGCACTGGCGGCGTGCCGCGCACACACCTGCCCGCGTTGCGCCGGCGCGGCGATGTCCTGCTGCATGCGCAGGGCGGCCACGTCCTGCCGATCGCGCTGCAGGCGCTCGTCCAGCACTGCCGGCAGCGTCTCCGGCGCCACCCGCTGCAACTGCGCCAGCCACTGCAGGATGTACGGTGCGTCGCCGGCATCCCAGCGTGCGTGCGCCTGCATCAGCGCCAGGTCCTGCGCGGGTGTCAGCTCGCCCAGCAGTTGATGCGGCGGCCGGCCGGAAACGGCCGTCACCACATCGCGGTACTGGCTGCCCTTGCCGCTGACCGTTTGCGGCGGCTCGTCGAAGACCGCCTGCGCGGTGGTGCGTTCCCAGCGTGCGTTGTCGAGATGGCGTGTGCTGTCTTCCGCTGCCGCGCCATAGCTGGCGCGCCAGTGCAGCAGCAGCGCGGCACCGGCCACGTTGTAGGCGAACTGGCCGCCGTGCCCGCCGCTGGGCGCATCGAAGGTTTCGATCAGCCCGCCCGCGGCCGAGCGCGTGCTGACGTGGTGGCTTGCACGTTCTGTCAGCTGGAACACGTGGCGACCGTTGGGCGGCAGCGAGGCGATCTGGTCGTCGATGGTCACCGTCACCGTCTGCTGCAAGCCGTTGTAGGCAACCACCTCGGCCAGGCCGACTGTGCCGCCGGCCCACAGCACCCCGGCCACGATGGATGCGGCCACCGCCACGCGCGCGACGGAAGGAAACAGGCCGTCGGCGGCCAGGAAGCGCTGCCAGAGGTTCTGTTTGAGGTTGCGCTGGCGCTCCTCGCCCGGCAGACGCACCGGATAATCCGCAGGTGCCGCCGCCGGGGTATCACTGGTGGACGCAGGCGCAGCGTGGCGCAACTGCGCGGCCACCGCATCTTCGGCACGCAGCAACTGCTCCAGACTGGCATCGCGCAGCTCGCACAGCGCCCCCATGGTGACCTGCACCCAGCCCTTGGCCGCGTCCATCCACGGGTTGATGTTGCTTTGGTCGGCCTCGGCCAGCCGGAACTCCGGCAGGCACTGCTGCCAGTGTTCCTTCCCCAGGGCCGCACCCAGTGGGGCATTCAAGTGCACGCGCGCGGCCTGCTCGTACACCCGGCGCAGCCCCCGTTGCAGCTCGTTGCACGCAGCCACCAACTGGCGCAGCTCCCTGGCAGACACCCGGCCATCGGCGATCACGCTGTGGAAGGTCTGCAGGTACAGCAGGTGCGCATCCTCCAGATCGGCGATGGTGTGGTCGGTGTAATGCAGCACGGCCAGGTAGCCACGCAACAGCTCGGGCCAGCCGCCGCCGAGGGTGGTGGCCGCGGCCAGATGCACGCTGCGGCAGCGGCGGTCGTGGCCGCTGACCCGCGCTCGCAGCACCTGCAGTTCGTCATCGAGTTCTGCGATCACCGCAGGCAGCTGCGCGCGCGTCAGGCTGGTGCCCTTCCAGGTCACCACGCCGCCGTTTGCGCGCAGCCCGCCATCCATCAAGGCCTGCAGGCTGGCGCGTTGCCGCTCGCGTTCGCGCAGTCGCTCGATGGCCTGGCCATCCTCAGGCAGGTACAGCCCATCCAGCGCCTGCAGCAGATCGCCCTGCGGCAACGGATCGGCGTACAGCTCGGCCACGGTTCGCGCAGCGCGCGTGCAGGAGCGGCCAAGGTACAGGCCTTGATAGCGCCGCGATAACGACAAGGCCGCAAACTCGCGCTCCAGCGCTGCCAGCGACACCTCGATGTCCACACAGCTGGGCGCCTGGCCGGTGAACAGGCCGAGCGAGACCTGCTCGCGCAACGCTTGCGCGTTGCGCAGCACGTCCATCGCCGGGCGTGCGTCGATCGGGCAGGCGATGTAGTGACGCTTGAGGTTTTCTTCGCGCGCTGCGCTGGGCGGATGGGTGGCCCACATCTGCGACGGCTGCGCGATGTCGTTCTGGAACAGCCGGTACGCGTGCGCCGTCTCCTCCGGCACCGCTGGCACCACGCCGTGGCCGGGGTCGTTCAAGACCACGCGCATGTGCTCGATGATGCGCGACTGGATGGCGAACAGATCCTTGACCGGCCGGTCCTGCGCAAACTCGCGCCCGGCAAAGCGCAACGCGCGCTGCCAGCCGTCGTCGGCCGCCTCCAGCTTGTGCAGCGCATGCACCAGCGCGTCGCTGCCGGTGAGCGAGGCGGCCACCAGGTCGGCCTGGTATTCCATCTCGCGCGACAGCGCGCGCTGCGCCAGCACCACGCCGCGAAAGGCGATTTCGACCAGCGAGCGGATCGACCACACGATCAACGACAGCCCCCAGCCGATCCACGCCACACGCAGGTCGATCCGCGACAGCGTCGCCAGCAGCTTGTCCAGTGCATCGCGCTTGCCCACGATATGCGCGGCGATCTGCTGGGCGATATAGACCCAGCGGCCGACCGCCATCGTGCGTTGGGCGAAGTGGCCGAATTCGTGGGCGAGCACGGCCTTCAATTCGCCCAGGTTCAGCACATTGACCAGGCCCAGGCCGATATCCAGATTCTTGCGCGAAGGCAGCAGCAGATTGAGCAGCGACAGGTCGTAGAACACGCCGGCGTTGACCTGCGCCGACAGGTAGACCTTGTGCGGGCGCGGCGCGCCGGCTTCGTCGGCCAGCCGATGCAGGAACGCGAACAGCTCCGGTTGCTCGGCCGGACGCAGTTCCAGCGCGCGGGTATCGCGTTCGGCGCGCTTGTTGAACACCAGCGCCTTGGCCATGAACACCGCCAGGAAGGCAGCGCCTGCAGCCACCAGCCATAGCCACACGGCCTGCTCGCCGCCGGAGCCCTGCAGCAGCCCGGAGGCCAGCCGATACGCCGTCCAGGCGAACCACCCCAGCAATCCCAGATACACGGCAATGAAGCCGCCCAGCCCGAGCATGGCCAGCCAGGCATTGCGTCGGTATTTACTGCTGGGTGCAGTCAGCCGCTCCGGCACCACCGCCGGGCCTTGCGGATACAGCGATTCCATTCTTCAGTCCCTGTGATGAGTGACCGGGCCACACGCAGTCAATCGGCATCCCGGCCGTATAGTCGAGTCTCCGGGCGCGATCTCCCCTCGCCCCGGCAGCGCCGAAAATAGCGGACTGGCGCAGCAAAATCCATGCGCGGCGACGGGCGGTGCGCTGGCGGCCACGCGCTGCCCGCCGGCGACACCACGTTTCAGTCGTGCTGCACGCGCCGCTCGGCCTGCACCTGCTGGACCGCCTGCAACGCCGAGCGGGTCAGCGGCGTGGGGAGCGCATCCAATGAAAACCAGCCGATATCCAGCAGCACCTGCGGCTCGCGTCGTTGCGCCTGTTCGCTACCTTCGATGGTGGCCAGATACACCGGCGCCACCCAGTGCTGCGGCGGATCCATGTCCGGCTCGAAGTGGCTGACCACGCACAGCACGCGCTGCGGATGCACCTGCAGGCCGGTTTCTTCCAGCACTTCGCGCACCACCGTGGCCTCCACCGTTTCCATCCAGTCCACCTTGCCGCCGGGCAGGCCCCAATGCTCCTGCTCGGGCGCACGCCCGCGCAACACCAGCAACAAATGACCATCGGCGCGTTGGATGAAGGCACCGCAACCAACGCGCGGGCGCCACTCGGCAGAGTTGGGCATCGACAGATCTCGCAAGCTGTGGCGCGCCAGTGTCCCAGATCTGCGCGTGCGGGTAACGCGGTTACACGCAGTTTGGCACTGGCCCGGCGTGCATGGCCTGCCTGTCCAACCTGCACGACGTCCAGATGCAACGCACCGTGCCTGGGCGCCGGCGGCTGGCTGCGGCGATGCGACGCCAGGCCTGCGCGTCACGCCTCCCGCATGCCTAGTGACCAGGAACCGCTGTGCGCGCGCCAGCCGCGAATCCGTGGGTGCGGGCGGACCATGCAATTGCCCATCCGATTGCCAGCAACACTGCCATGGCAGTCGGGAAGCTCTGCGCTCCCCAGTGCTCCAGCAGCACCCCGCCCAGCACCCCACCGCCGGCGATGACGCTATTCCAGGCCACGACATTGAGCGACAGCGCGACATCGGCGCCATCGCCTGCGCTATCGGCAAGCGCGGTCTGCAACAGGGTTGCTGCACCGCCGAAGGTCAGCCCCCAGACCGCGACGCACGCATACACGACCGGCTGCACTCCCTGCAGCAGCGCCAGGACCACCGACACCCCGAAGAACGTGGCCAGCGAGACCAGCACGGTGCCGCGCAGATGCCGTTCCACCAGTCTGCCGGCGATGCCGATGCCAAGCAGTGCCGCCATGCCGAAGGTCAGCAGCAGCACGTCCACGCGCTGGCCCAGCCCTGCGCGCGCAGCGAACGGTGCCACGTAGGTGTAGAGGATGTTGTGCGCCAGCATCCAGGCCATCACCGTGGCGAGCACCGGACGTACACCGGGCGTGCCAAGCACCTTGCGCAATGGCACCCGCTGCGTTGCCGTCTGGCCGGGATAGTCCGGCACCTTGAGCAACACCCAGGCGATCAGCGCGACCGTCAGCGCCGACATGGCCGCGAAAGCGGTGCGCCAGCCGATCAGCCCGCCCATCCAGGTTCCCAGCGGCACGCCGAGCGACAACGCGATCGGCGTGCCCACCATCGCGATCGCCATGGCCTTGCCCTGCTGTTCCGGTTGCACCATGCGCCGGGCATACCCGGCAAGCAGGCTCCACGCCAGGCCCGCCGCTGCACCAGCGAAGAACCGTGCAACCAGAGTCAGACCATAGTGGGTGGACAGGGCAGTGACGGAGTTGAACACCAGGAAGCCGACGATGGTGAGCAACAGAACGCGACGACGGCGCCAGTGCTGGGTGGCGATGGTCAACGGGATCGCCGCCAGCAGCGAGCCCACCGCATAGGCAGTGACGGTCTGGCCGGCGAGCGCGGGGCTCACCCCCAAGCCCTGGGAGATCTGCGGCAGCAGGCCGGCCGGCAGCGTCTCGGTCACGATGCAGATGAAGCCGGTCATGGCCAGGGCCAGCAGGGCGGCGATGGGCAACGGAGCAGCAGGCGCAGGTGCCGGCGGGGCCTTGGAAACGGTCACAGGATGTCCTTGGTCATGAGCAACGGAAATTTATGTACCGAACGATATATATGTAGGCAAAAAAGAAACCCGCTGTGCGGGCCTGTCGATATCCTCGTCCAGTGACGCTGCAAGATATGTATCGATAGATATAAATCTAGGCCGGCGGCATCCGGTTGTCAATGACTTATGTATCGAATAGTATTGATCTAGCAAGTGGAGCGCGTGATGGCACAGATGGGCAGACCACGAACCTTCGATCGCGATGTCGCAGTCGAGCAGGCCCTGCACCTGTTCTGGGAGCAGGGTTACGAGTCGACGTCGCTGAGCCAGCTCAAGGCTGCCATCGGCGGCGGGATCACCGCGCCCAGCTTCTATGCAGCGTTCGGCTCCAAGGAAGCGCTCTACAGGGAATGCATGGAGCGTTATCTGGCGACCTATGCGCAGGTCACCCACTGCTTGTGGGATGCCTCGCTTGCGCCGAGGCAGGCGCTGGAACTTGCCTTGCGGCGCTCGGCCAAGATGCAGTGCGAACGCGGGCATCCCAAGGGTTGCATGGTTGCCTTGGGGGTCATGAGCGCGCCATCTCCGGAACTGGCTGCAATCTCGAGCCCGCTGACGCGATCGCGCGCGCGGACACGTGCGGGCATCCGCGCCTGCGTGGAGCGCGCCATCGCCAGCGGAGAATTGGCAGCCGACCTCGATGCAGCCGCCCTGACCTGTGTCTTCGACAGCTTCCTGCTCGGGCTTTCCACGCTCGCAAGAGATGGTGTGGGTTTCAAGCTCATGGAGGCAGCGATCGCACAGGTGCTGCAGCTTTGGGATCACCACACCGCCCAATAGCCGATGCCTGGCGATCGTCCTCCGCGGTATTCACCTGCATCACCCGCCTGACCCGGCGAGCAACGGCACCATGGTGTGAGCGTTCTGCAGTTCTGGGTGGGCGGCGGCGTACCAGGGCGGTGGTGCGCCCTGCCCGTTACCTACGGCCGCTGACAGCGTTGTTCGCGCATGCAAGCCTTGCCCGCTGGCTCCATCGAAAGAACCTGCGGCTCAGCGCTGCACGCGCACCCCTCTGCGCTGACATCGTCTTAGCGCCGCATTGGCGAGGATGATCGCCTTCGGCGCTGTGTCGGCGCGCATCGGTTGGAGTTGTGCATGTCTCGTATCCTCGTCATCGGCGGCCACGGCAAGGTGGCACGTTTGCTCGCCCCACTGCTGTTGACCGGCGGCCATCACGTCACCGCACTGTTCCGCAATCCCGAGCACGAAGGCGATGTGATTGCCGATGGCGCCACGCCGGTGGTGTTCGACATCGAACACGCCGATACCGACGCCATCGCCGCGCAGCTGGCCGGCCACGATGCGGTGGTGTGGTCGGCCGGCGCCGGTGGCGGCGATGCCGCACGCACCTATGCAGTAGACCGCGATGCGGCGATCCGCTCGATGCAGGCCGCCGAACAGGCGCGCGTACGCCGCTACGTGATGGTGTCGTATCTGGGCGCCGGGCTGGAACACGGCATCGGGCCGGACGACGGCTTTTTCGCCTATGCCCAGGCCAAGGCGGCGGCCGATGCGCATCTGCGCGGCACCGCGCTGGACTGGACCGTGCTCGGCCCCGGCCGGCTGACGCTCGATGCGCCTACGGGCCGCATCGCTCGCGACCCGGGCAGCAATGCCGACGGTGGCGTCTCGCGTGCCAATGTGGCCCAGGTGATCGCCGCAGCACTGGCAACGCCGGCCACCATCGGCAAGACGGTGGGCTTTATCGACGGCCCGACCCCGATCCAGGACGCCTTGTCGCAGCTGGAATGAACGCCAGCCCTGTCGCAACCCGTTGCATGCGCGCAACATGATCAGGCCTAACGTTTTCCTAAACCCGGCCTGGTCATAGTCGCGGGCGCACCCCATTGTGGAGTCCGCTCATGTCTGCGCCCCTCGCCCCGCGCCGTGCCGGCATCCTGCCGCCGTATCTGCTGGACCATGTGGCACAGGCGGCGCCCGAGCATGCACGCCATTGCGCGCAGCTGTCCCGCCAGATCACCGCCCACCTGCGCCAGCAGCGCGCGCGTGGGCTGCTGGCGCGCGCAGAGGTCCTCGCAGCGGATGCCGCACCGGCCACGCAAGCGGTGCGGCGGCGTATCTACGATGCGCAGCAAGGCACCGCCTTGCCCGGCATCCTGGTGCGCGACGAAGGCGCTGCGGCCACCGACGATGTGGCCGTGACCGAGGCCTACGATTATCTCGGTGCCACGCATGATTTCTTCCAGACCGTGTACGGGCGCAATTCCATCGATGGCGCAGGCATGCCGTTGATCGGCAGCGTGCATTACGAGCGCGGTTACGACAACGCATTCTGGGATGGCGAACAGATGGTGTTCGGCGATGGCGATGGCGAGGTCTTCAACCGCTTTACCATCGCCATCGATGTGGTGGGCCATGAGCTCGCTCACGGCGTCACCGAACGCACTGCCAACCTGATCTACCAGGGGCAATCGGGCGCGTTGAACGAATCGGTGTCGGATGTGTTCGGCGTGCTGATCAAGCAGTACAGGTTGCGCCAGAGCGCAAGCGAGGCCGACTGGATCATCGGTGCGGGCCTGTTGATGCCGGGCATCAACGGTGTGGGCCTGCGCTCGATGCGCGCGCCGGGCAGCGCGTACGATGACCCTGCACTGGGCAAAGATCCGCAACCGGCCACGATGGCCGACTATGTCAACACGCAGGAGGACGACGGCGGCGTGCACTACAACTCCGGCATTCCCAATCACGCTTTCTATCGCGCTGCGGTCGCGATCGGCGGGGCTGCGTGGGAGAAGACCGGCCGCATCTGGTACCGCACGCTCACCGGTGGCGAACTGGCCGCCGGTGCCGACTTCGCCACCTTTGCCGCACGCACCGTCACTGTCGCCAGCACCTATTACGGCGCCAACGGCGCAGAGGCGCGCGCCGTGCAACAGGCCTGGCGCGACGTGGGCGTGCTGGCATGAGTCCACAGCGGCCGCCAGTGGAGTCGGGCGTGACCCTGCGCCTTGCACGCGAGGGCGGCGTGGCGGCATTCCCGGCCATGCGCCGCGAGCGGCAACTGCCGATGGATGCATTGGACGATGCGCAGCGGCTGCACCTGCGCGCGTTGCTGGACCAATGCCTGGTGCATGCGTTGCCGCGCCCGCAGGCGGGTGGCGGCGACCGGCGCTATTTCAGCATCGCCTGGGACGGTGCCAGCGAACCGCTGCGCATTCCCGAAGAACATGCGCCGGCCGAACTCGTGCGGCTATGGAAGCAGGGCACGCTGTAGCGCGAGGTGTGCTGCACTGATCGTGCTCCTGGTGCACCGCACGCGTGCGCATCACGCGCAGACGAAGACACCGCGCAATGCGCGGTGTCTTCGATGGAAGGTGGTCCAACTGCGGATGCCTGCACCCTTTAAGCTGCCTAGATGCTCTAGAACTGCACAGCTGGTGACGCATGGTGCAGACCCCTGCGTTAGCGTGACGTGCAGCGCAGTGGTCAGCTTGAAGACACACCCATCATTGCTGCAGTGCAGCCATCGCAGCCGACATCGCCCCGCCCCTTGCAGCAGCTGGCGCCACGCATGTTGCGCACACCCAACCTGCCGTTAGACGCGCCTGCGACACGATGCACGCCCGATGACTGCCGGTGCGCAACACGCCCGCACTTCAGCTCCCACGCGTCACCGATGACGGCGCGCTCAGTGCGCCGGTTCCGCTTCGACCAGATGTGCCAGCAGCGTCAGCGAGTCCTGCCATCCCAGGTAGCAGGCGTAGAGCGGAATCTGCTCGGGGATGCCTTCCTGCACGATGTGCACATCGGTGCCGCAGGGCAGCGCATGCAACTGCACGGTAGTCAGCATGGTGCCCGGCAACGCCGGGTCGTCGAACACGTCGTTGTAGCGCAGCAAGGCGTTGGGCTGCAGCTCCAGGTACGTGCCGCCAAAGGCATGGCGCTGGCCGTTGGCGAAGTTGGTGAACGCCATCCGGAAGGTGCCGCCCACCTGCGCATGCAGGTGTTCGACGTTGCCGGTGAAGCCGGCCGGTGGCAGCCACTTGGCCAATGCATCGGCATCGAGGAAGGCGCGGTAGATGCGCTCGGGGCTGGCACGCACGACGCGGTGCAGCGTGACGGTGGACATGGCGCACTCGCTTGGCTGGCAGAGGACGCCCAGCATGCTACCGCGCGATGACCCTGGCGCGCAGCTGCCGCAGCTTGCGCACGGCGGGCGACGCCGCATGCGCAAGGTGCCGCGCGCGCATCGCATGCATCGGTGACGGCCGGGCGTGAACGCCTGCCCGGCCGCGCTCGTCCCTGGGCACTGACGGTCACGCGATGTGCCCGCCACGACGCGCGACATTGCCGCCACGCCCGCCATCGCCGATAGTCGCGGCACTGATCAGACAACTTCCTATGATGCTCGCGATTGTGTTGCTGCTTGTTGCCGGACTTGTTGCCGTGGCGATGATTGTCGGAGCCATCGTGTGGTGGATGCGCCTGCGCCTGCGCCAGCGCGCGCCCGAGCCCGCGGCCCCGGCAGTCGGTGGTTCCGCGGCCTCCGATGCGCCGGCCGCGTCAGGCGCGGTCGCGCCGGCACCCATCGCGATGGAGACGCAGGCGCCGCCGCCAGCGCCTGCCGCGGCGCAGCCCTTGCAGGCCGAGCCGCCGCCGATGCGTCCGCTGTTGCGGCGCATGTATGCCGCGGTGATGGCCGCCCCGTCGCTGGCCGACGGCAGCCTGCCCGGCGATCCCGCGCAGGCGGCCGTGCTGGACGCGGCGACCGCCGCGCTCGATCACGTCGACCTGCGCCCGCAGCTGTTGCCGCGCCGCCCGCACCTGCTGCCGCAGCTGATGCGCGCGGTCAACGACCCCGACGCGTCCGGGCGCGGTATCGCCGCGATCATCGCGCAGGACCCGGCGCTGGCGGCCAGCCTGCTGCGCATCGCCAACAGTGCGCTGTACCGCCCGCAGGGCGCTCCGCTGGAAAGCCTGGAGCGCGCGGTGGTGCACATCGGCACCGAGGGCGTGCGCCAGATCGTCGCCGCGGCGGTGATGCAACCGGTGTTGAGCCTGGATGGCGGCCTGCACGCGCGGCTGCCCGCGGCGGTGTGGGATTACGCGCTGCGCACCGCCACCGCGGCGGCCGCCTACATGCGCGGACGCGGCGGCGATACCTTGTCGGCGCAGCTGGCCGGCCTGCTGCAGGGCCTGGGCGCGGTGGTGATCCTGCGCGTATTGCGCGATGCCTATGCCGAGCGCCCCGGCCTGCACTACAGCCTGGAGGTGGCCGCGGCCCTGGTCGACCGCCACACCGCCGCAGTGGCCAAGACCATCGCCATCACCTGGGAGCTGCCGGCAACGCTGGGCACCGCGCTGGACGAGCAGCGCCCCGAACACGACAGCACCTTGCTGGCCACCTCATTGGGCCGCGCACTGCGCTACGGCCGCCTGGCCGCCGCGCTGGCCATGCTGGCCCGGCATGGCGCCGAGCAGGAAGACCATGCTCTGAGCGTGCTAGCGACGCTGGAGCCGGACGACGCCGCCAACGCGGCCTTGTGGCAACGGCTGGTGGCTGCCAGCGTGGAGTGAATCGGCAGCTGCCTGCAGTTGGCTCGCGCATCGAGTGCATCGACTTCATCCGTGCAGGAACTTCGCTCGTAGGGCCTACACCAATGCGCTGACCGGCCTGATCAATCTGCCAGGCTGCCTCATGCCATACCCGCTCGCAGCGGCTGCCGTGGCCGCGTAGCGACGCGAACCACTCGGCTGCCTGATCGGCCGGAGGCTCTGGCGCCGCCATGACGCGCAGGAGCGGTGTCGAATCGGTCACAACGCGTTGCACTGGCGCTGGCCAGGGTAATTTCCACTTCGCTGGCGGTGCCGTGGCTTCGCATCCCGGTGCCTGAGGCGCCTGCCGGCTCCACAAGCTGAGCACCGGTCTGATCCGCTCGCTGCATCACGACCTTGGGATGACATGCCGGCTGCAACGCACGTCTGTAATGGCGGTGCGCAGTGGAGTGCGTGTGATCGCCACACCCCCGCAGCGCCTCCCTCCGCCATAGGTGCACCATGTCCCAGCGCAACGCCGGTACCGTGCCACACCCGCTCGTCCTGCTGTTTGGTCTCTTGGTGGCAGTCCCACTGTGCGTTGGCGCGCAGCAGCCAGTGCAGGCGGCCAGTGCCAACACCACCTACATCGATCGCATCGCCTATTCGGCCAGGGCCGATGCCGGGCTGGATGCCAGCGTCGCCAACGAGCGCTCCGCGTTGATGCATTACCTGTGGCGCGGCAAGCAGGTCAGCGTGGCCTACAGCGTGCGTACCGGCCACCTGATAGCGCGCGACGCTGCCGGGCAGCCGCAGGCGACGTTGTCGTACGTGGCCTACACCGCGCCGGCACGCAACGGCAAACCGCGGCCGCTGACGTTTTTCTATAACGGTGGTCCTGGCTCGTCGGCCTCGCTGCTGCATCTGGCCTCGTTCGCACCCAAGCGCATGGCCACCGCGGCGCCCGGCTTCGGCAGCTGGCCCAATTACCCGATGGTGGACAATGCCGAGAGCCTGATCGCCAGCACCGACATGGTGTTCATCGACCCGCCGGGTACCGGCCTGTCGCAGGCGATCTTGCCCAACACCAACGCCACCTTCTGGGGCAGCGATGCCGATGTGCAGGTGATGCGCAACTTCATCCAGCGCTACGTGCAGGTCAATCGCCGCACCAACGCACCGCTGTATCTGTTCGGCGAATCCTATGGCACCACCCGCTCGGCCATGCTGGCGCTGGCGCTGGAATCGGCCGGGATACGTCTGCGCGGCATCGTGCTGCAGTCGTCGATCCTGAACTACTACGCCGACACGATTGCGAGCGGTGGGGTGTATTACCCGGATTACGCAAAAGGCATGAAATACAGCGGCGACACCATCGGCGGCTATTTCCCCAGTTACGCCGCGGTTGCCGCGTACCACAAGCAGACCGAGGTCAGCGCAAGCGATGAGTTCTATGCGCTGGAGATGCGCGCGTTCGTCAGCGTGGTGCACTCGGAGTTTCAGCGCTACGGGCCTACCTGGGTGCTCAGTCAGTACGGGTTTCCAACCATCCTGGGCAAGCCGGTGCAACCCGGTGCGGCGGTGCTGGCGCGGTGGCGGCCACTGTCCGGTTTGACCACGCAGGCCTTGCAAGGCTACTTCTCGTTGGCCTCGTTCAATCAAGGCCTGCTGCCCGGCACGACCATCGGCCGCTACGACGGGCGCGTGCGCCTGCCCAACAGCGACACGCGGCTCAAGGACGATGGCGACCCGTCCAGCATCCTGATCGAGCGCCCACTGGCCAGCGCGCTGGCGCAGCAGTTCCGCACCTATCTGGGGTATAGCGCGCCCAACGCGACCTACACCTCGCTCAACATGGACATCATCAACGTCTGGGACTTCCGCCACGCGGGCCGGCTCCTGCCCGATACCCTGCCAGATCTGCTGGGGGCGCTGCGCCTGAATCCGGCGCTGAAGGTGTTTGCGGTCAGCGGTTATCACGATCTTGCAACGCCGTTCTACAGCACCGAAAAGCAACTCGCGCGGTTGCGCACCATCCGCAATCTCGATGCCGATGTGCAGGTAGCCACTTACGCGGGCGGCCACATGACCTATCTCGACGACACCTCGCGCCCGAAGCTGCAAGCCGACCTGACCGCTTACTACGCCAACGCACCGATCGCCGATGCGGTGCCGCTGGCCTTGCTGGATTCGCCATGGCCGGACAATCGCAACGTCGATGCCGCCACGGCGACGGCAACGCCATGATCGCCCCGCTCATCCACCGCGAGGAACTTCTGATGCGCCTGCTCCGCTGCGTCCGTTACTCCACCACCATGCTCGCCGTGGTGGCCACCACCGTCGGGGCACAAGCGTTGCCACCGCAACGCGTCGCGTCCATCACAACCACCACCGCCCGCCACGGAGGGATCGACGGCCCCTTCATGCCTACCCGGCACGTCGGCGTGGAAGCGGTACGCCCGGACAGCACCGGCGACACGCTGGAAGATCAGGCGCAACAGCGCATCGCCAGCACGCTCGGCGTCGACGGTGCATTGGCGCATGGCGATGCGCTCACCAAGCAGCAGGCGCAGGCGCACGGGCTCGGATTTGTCGCCACGCACTTCGAGCAGATCGATCGCAGCGGCAGTGGGCGCGTCACGCTGCAGGATGTCGAGGCGTACTTGCGCGATCAACGCCGCGACAAGTGATGCAGACCACTGCAACCGGCAACCAGCGCCGCCGGCCATGGACGCACGCTGCAACGGTCGCGGCGCCGGATGTCGCAGCGCAGGTGAGTGCTTGTGCCGGCGCACTCATGCCTGCGCGGCGATCAGCTCCTTCACCCGTGCGGTCAGCACGCTCACGCTGAAGGGCTTGGTCAGCACCGCCATGCCCGCCTCCAGGTGGCGGTCGTCCAGCAAGGCGTTCTCGGCGAAGCCGGTGATGAAAAGGACCTTGAGCCCGGGGCGGTGAGCGCGGCCGGCGTCGGCCATCTGACGGCCGTTCATGCCGCCGGGCAGGCCCACGTCGCTGATCAGCAGATCGATGCGCGCTGCCGATTGCAGCAGGCCCAGGCCGGCCACGCTGTCGCCGGCTTCGACGACGGTATAACCCAACTCCTGCAATACCTCGCTCAACAGCAGACGGATGGACGGTTCGTCGTCGACGATCAGCACCGTCTCGCCGGCATCGGTAGGCGTGAGTTGCAACGGGTCGGCGTGGGCATCGGGCTGGATTGCATCGCCCAGGTGGCGCGGCAGATACAGGCACACGCTGGAGCCCTTGCCCACTTCCGACTGGATCCGCACCTGCCCGCCGGATTGCTTGGCAAAGCCATAGATCATCGACAGCCCCAGCCCGGTGCCTTCGCCCAGCGGCTTGGTGGTGAAGAACGGGTCGAACGCGCGCGCCACCACGTCCGGCGGCATGCCGGTGCCGGTGTCGCCGACGCATAGCCACAGGTACGGGCCCTGGCGCATGCCCAGTTGCCGTGCCAGGTCGTGGTCGATCCAGTGGTTGCCGGTCTCGATGTGCAGCCGCCCGCCATCGGGCATGGCATCGCGCGCATTGATGCACAGGTTGAGCAATGCGTTTTCCAGCTGCGATGCATCCACCAGCGCGGGCCACAGCGCGGCATTGGGGGTGTAGTCCACCTGGATGCCCGGGCCCACCGTGCGCTGCACCAGCTCCAGGATATCGGCGATCAACTGGCTGACGTCGGTCGGCTTGGGCAGTAAGGTCTGCCGCCGCGCAAACGCCAGCAAGCGGTGCGTCAACGCCGCTGCGCGCGTGGTGGCGCTCTGTGCAATCCCCAGATAGCGCGGCAGTTCCGGGAAGCGCTGCTGCTCCAGGCGCAGGGTCATCAATTCCAGCGCACCGGAAATGCCGGCCAACAGATTGTTGAAGTCGTGCGCCAGCCCGCCGGTGAGCTGCCCCACCGCTTCCATCTTCTGCGACTGGCGCAGCGCTTCTTCGGCCGCCATCAGCTCGCGCGTGCGCGCGGTGACGCGCTGCTCCAGCGTCTGGCTCAGGTCGCGCAGCGCGGCCAATGCACGGTCGCGTTCTTCGGACAGGGCATGGCGTGCGTCGATATCCAGCAGCACGCCGGGAAACCGCAGCGGCGTGCCATCGGGCGCATGTTCCACACGGCCGTTGGCTTCCAGCCAGTAGTAATTGCCATCGCGGCGCCTGACCCGGTACTGGTGCGCATACGCACCGCCACGCGCGATCGCCGTGCTGATCGCCGCACGCAGGCCATCGCGATCGTCCGGGTGCACGGTGGCGATGACCTGCTCCAACGGCAGGCCGGTGCGGCTGATGGACGGATCGAAGCCGAAGGTCTCGGCAAAGGCTTCGTCGACCGAAAACGCATCGTTTGGCAGATCCCAGATCCAGGTGCCGATGATCGCGCCGGCGGCCAGCGCCAGCTGCAGGCGTTCGGCATTGCGGCGCGCAACGGTCTCAGCTTCCAGCGCACGATCGCGCTCGCTGGTGCGGTTGACCACCTCATGCACCAGGTGGGTATTCTCGTCGCTCAGCAGCGCATGCTGCATGTCGCGGTTGCGATCGGCCGCCACCTGCGCAGTGGTTTCGATGGCGATGTTCATCAAGCCCACGATGCTGCCGTCCTCGCCGCGAATCGGCGAGGCAGTGGCATTCCAGTAGGTCATCTCGCTGATGCCGTTGCGGCGCATCGGCAAGGCGATGACCCCCTGGCCGAAGCCCTCGCCGGTCTGCATCACCCGGTCGAAGTCCTGCGCGATGGGCGCATAGGTTTCGCCCCAGACCTCGGCCACCGGCTGCCCCAAGGCATGCGGATGGCGGTCGCCCAACGATTGCAGGTACACATCGTTGTAGAACATGCGCAGGTCCGGCCCCCACAGCACCGCGCCCAGCAACTTGGCGTTGAGCACCATCGACAACGCCGAGCGCAGCGATTGCGGCCAGGCGTGCGGGTCGCCCAGCGGCGTGGCCGCCCAGGCGTGCGCACGGATGGCCGCGCCCATGACGCCACCGCCGGACAGGAATTCCAGACCGTTCGGCTCGATGGCGGAGTGCGCTGTGCTCACTTGGTGGCGGCCGTGCCTGGTTGGAAGTGGGCGCATTGTTGCATGCGCTCCTGCGCGCGATGTGCAGTGCCCGTGCGGCGTCGGCTGCCTGAGTCTGGGTTGGCCCGATGTCTGCGGTGGCGCAGGCAGCATGTTGGCCTGCAGGGTGCTGGCGACGCGGCTGCGGCGGGCCGGCCTGTCGGCACCCCCAGCCGCCACACACAAAAGACACCGAGCCATCCCTGGATGGCCCGGTGTCGAGCGCGTCGCGGCATCCATCGCCGGAAGGGTTGCCCCTGCAGCTTGCTCAGGTCCTGCTCCTTCGACAGCGCCGGCTTGCGCACGGTGCCCTGCTGCAGGCCACCGTGTGCCTTCAACGCGAGGGCTTACACCTCGACGATCGGGTCACTGCGGCGGCCGAAACGGCCCGCGCCAAACGCGATGCCGGCACCCAGGATCAGCAGCACCAGGGTGGTCCAGGCCGCGCGCGACACGCCGCGGGCGGCCGCATCACCGGCCTGGCGGGCCTTCTGCTCGGCGGTGCGCTTGAGCGCGGCGTACTGCGCCATGGCCTGCTGGTAGGTCTGCGCGTAGTTGTCGGCAATCTGCTCGGCCTGCGCGCGCGGCTTGCCGGTACGGGCCATGATCAGGTTGACCAGGGCATCGCGGTCGGCGGCATCGATGGCCGGCTTGGCCTGGGCACGCACCCGGTCGAACCAGGCGGCAAAGGCATCCGGTGCCGCCTGCGGGGTCTGCGCCGCGGTGCTGGCGGTGGCCTTGCCGTCGGTGGTGGCACCTTCGGCCTGGTCCTTCAGGCGCTCGGGGGCGAGCTCGGCCTTGCCGGTCTGGCGCAGCACCGTTTCCAGCTGGCCGCGCAGGTCGCCCCAATCCAGGTCGATGCCCTGCTTCTTGAGCTCATCCTGCACGCCGTTGCCCAGCGTCGGGGCGGCGGCGGCGATCCCCTGCCCGGTCAGCGACAGGCCCTTGCCCACCACGCCGGACACTGCACCCACCGCGCTGCTGGCCAACGCGGCCACCAGCCAGGTGGTCAGCAGCGAGGTCAGCGCCCAGCTCAGCAGGCCGTGCGTACCGCCGCGGGAGGTGGCCAGCCGGCCGGCGACGAATGCACCCACCGCAATCGAGATGAGGGTGCTCAGGCCCAGCCAGATGCCGGCGCCGGTACCCAGCCCGCTGACCGGGTTGGCCTCGCGCAGCGGGTCGATGGTGGACGCGCCGATCGCGGTGCCCAACACGCTCAGGGTCAGATAGGTCACCAGCGCGATGGTGCAGCCGGCGAGCACGGCGCCCCACGACATCTTGGGGGCGTAGGAATGACGGACAACCTGTGCCATGGAGTGGCCTCATTGCAGTGAAAGTGCGGCCAGTGTGGAAGCGGCGCCGGCACCATGCCTGAGCCGGATGCACCAGTGCAGCTAGTGCATTCGCGTCAGGCAGCCGCTACCGTGAGCGCCCACTGTTGCGCTCTACCGCCGTTGTTTGCCCGAGGGTCACCCATGTCATCAGGCAGTGAAGCCACACCTCCCAGCAGCCCGCCCAGTTCCACCAACCGTCGCCAGCTGCAGCAGATCATCACCGGCCTGAGCGAAGGGGTGATCCTGATCGAGCCGGATCAGACCATTGCCTGGGCCAACGAGGCCGCGCTGGCCATGCATGGCGCCAGCGAACTCTCCGAGCTGGGCGCCACCGTCAGCGACTACCGCGCCCGCTTCCAGCTGCGCTATCGCAACAACCATCGCTTGAACGCCGGCAACTACCCCATCGACCGCGTGATTGCCGGCGAAGTGTTCAACGACGTGGTGGTGGAAGTGTTCCGCGAAGGCACCGATGCGCAATGGGTGCATCGCGTGCGCAGCCTGGTGCTCACCGACGCGCAAGGCGAGCCGGATTGCCTGGTGCTGATCGTGGCCGATGCCAGCGACTGGGCCAGCGCCGAACAACGCTTCGAGCGCACCTTCAATGCCAACCCCGCACCGGCCTGCATTTGCCGGCTCGAAGACAAGCGCTATATCAGGGCCAACCAGGGTTTCCTGGAAATGACCGGCTACACGCGCGAAGCGGTGGTGGGCAAGAGCGTGTTCGAAGTGGACGTGATGGAGATGGCCGACCGCCGTGAGCTGGGGCTGGAACGGCTCAACGAGGGCGCCACCATCCCGCAGATGCAGGCCGAACTCAGCCTGCCCGATGGCACCACCAAACTGGTGGTGGTGGCCGGCCAGCCGATCGAAATCGGCGAAGAAGCCTGCATGCTGTTCACCTTCATGGACCTGGAACCGCGCCGCCGCGCCGAGGTGGCGTTGCGGCAAAGCGAGGAACGCTTTGCCAAGGCCTTCCGCATCACCCCGGTACCCACCCTGATGTGCAATGCAGAGACCTTGCAGATCGTGGAGATTAACGATGCCGTGTCGCAGATCACCCAGTACGCCACTGAAGACATCGTCGGCAAGCCCATCGAGGAAATCGGCCTGTTTCCCGGCCGCCAGGCCTACCAGCAGTTTCATCGCGCACTTGCCGAAACCGGCAGCATGCTCAATGTCGAATACGCCATTGCACGCAAGGACGGCGAGCAACTGGACTGCCTGGTCTCCGCAGAAACCGTCAGCATCCACGGCGTGCAGTGTTATCTGCTGTCGCTGATGGACATCACCGACCGCAAACGCACCGAGATGGAACTGGTGACCGCCATCGAAGCGGTGATGCAGGACGCCTCGTGGTTCAGCCAGAGCCTGCTGGAAAAACTGGCCAACGTGCGCCGCGCCAACCGGCCCAGCCAGACCGCCGGCTGCGGCATCGCCGACCTCACCGACCGCGAACGCGACGTGCTCGGGCACCTCGCCGAAGGCCTGGCCGACAAGCAGATTGCGCAGGCCCTGGGCGTGGCGCCCAATACGGTGCGCAATCATGTGGCGGCGTTGTATTCAAAGATCGACGTGCATAGCCGCGGTGAAGCGATCGTGTGGGCACGCGAACGCGGCTTTGCCGGCCGCAGCGCCAAACCGGCAACGCGCAAGAAGTAACTGCATCCGTTGGCGCGAATGCACCAGTGCGGTTAGTGCATTCGCAACTGGGCTGGCCGAATGCGAGCGCACATCATGCTCACACCGGCCCAGACAGACTGGCCGGGTTCCCCAAACTACGAGAAACGTCCCATGGATAAGAACCGTATCGAAGGTACTGCCAAGCAGGTCAAGGGCTCGGTCAAGGAAGCCATCGGCCGCGTCACCGGCGACAAGAGCACCGAGCTCGAAGGCACTGCCGAAAAGAACGTGGGCAAGGTGCAGCGCAAGGCTGGCGAAGTGGCCGACAAGGTCCGCGACGCGTCCAAGTAAGCGCAGTGATCGGGTCGCACTATGTCCATCAATAGTGTTCTGCAGGCGTAAACCGCAGCTCAGCAAGGCACCCGTCCAGCGAAGCTCATCCTGCTGTCTGCGGATGAAGCAGATGGCCCGGAGTTGCTGACGTACGCGCTGCAACACATTGGCAGGTTGCACCATGCGACCTGAGCGCGTACTTCAAAGCAGAACACCCGACGACGCCCCGACCAGCTCGGGGTGTTGTTGTTTGTACTTCGCTTTTTTTCAGCGGAATCTGTCGAGTGCCACTGGCTTTCAATTTAACCAAGCGCCTTCGCATTAAGTCGCCCTTGCGCGTGGCGGACGTTATCGTTTCATAACCTCTTACTCAGCGATTTCTCTCGATTCAATCGGGAAAAAAGGATTCTGCAGTCTTGGCGCATCGCTGTGCCGCCGGAGCTCTCGCTGCGGATTTCTCCCCCAGACAGGTATCGCAGAATTTCGCGTCGCACGATGAGGGCACCTGCAGAAGATTCAGCCATTGCATCGTTCTCTGTCTCGATTACACCACCCGGCATGGTGTCCGGCCGCACTACGCCCAGTACATTGAGCTGGGAACACATCCCTATCCAATAAGCAGAGCGCTCATCGGCGGCGCGTTCATCGCCTGACAGGTAGCCCATCAGATGGAAGCTCTCGTGCGATACAAGATCTACAATGTTCCCCAGCGTTCTTCGATGATCTGAAAACACTGGTGCGACGAGGCTGAGGCGGGGACTGGTCATTCGC
Source organism: Xanthomonas sp. 3793 (assembly GCF_024806835.1). Classification (GTDB taxonomy): domain Bacteria; phylum Pseudomonadota; class Gammaproteobacteria; order Xanthomonadales; family Xanthomonadaceae; genus Xanthomonas; species Xanthomonas arboricola_F. Next base: position 267,730 of record NZ_JANTYU010000006.1, on the reverse strand, counting down.
AGCGAAGCGTCTTGCTCACGGAACCCGATTCCTGATGGAAGCAGATACAGGCGGATGCCTATCGGGCGCGTCGCATAGACGCTCATGACCTGGCGCAGGGCGCCCTCTATAGCTGAACAATACTGCCGCGCATCGCCGGCTCCTTCCAGGGTTAACACGGTGATCCTGAGGCCAACGTCAGGACAGTGAGAGCGCTGGAAACCTGTAAGCCCACGGTAGTACCGACCTTTGCTTCCCTCCGGCAAGTACATGTCCGTCTCGACATAGGTCAGGACGGACATGCGTTTTACCGAGATCAGATTCATGCCTTCAGGACTGATGCCAGGCGGAACGTCTCTCACCGATGCGCAGCCATTCGCGCACAGGGCAATCAACAGCACCAACGTAGATCGGTATCTTCCCCAAGACCAGCGCGGGTATGTTGCCCATGTCGTTATGGCAAACGCCATCTCTGCGCTCAGTTTGTGTTGCAAGGCGTAGGTGTTGGAATGCGGGGGCAAGAAGTCCCGTCGAAGACAACAGAATAGGTTGCCTGCGTACTCCCTTCGTACTTCGATTGGCCGGCGATCACCTGCTGGCCGGACGCATAGTTAGAACGAAATCGCACAACCTCGTAGGTGATCTTGTCTGAATTCCCCGAGTTCGCATATGCCCACTCATTTATTGAATTTGGATCTTCTGCTCTCAATACAGTTCCTGTCTTTATCCACCTAAAGGTGCGAGCTGCTTGCACTGCGCCTGTGGCAGAGCTGGATAGGGTCACCAAAAAGTCTCCCTGCGCGGGATATGGAATCGTAGATCCTGCCGTGTCCAACTCGTAGTTCTGTGCATCAGCGGTGATATTCAACGCTTCTAATGCAGCTACAAACATCGGTCCGCCTCGTTCCCATGTTGCTTCTGCACCAACTTTGCACTCCCCTCCACCACCGGCTCTATTGGAGCATTCGCCGTATACTCTCGCTTTTGTAAAGGTAACTGCACAACCCGTCGAGGATAGCGCTACCGCGAGAACTATCGGCGTAATAGCCTTAGCGCACTTAGAATCCTTCATAGCGAATTTCCTTTTCTGATTAGGCGGACTGATCCGCGGGCTTATGTTTGTGCGATTACCCCCCTAAAAACAGTGACATAATCGAAACTTATGGAAATTTAAACCATCAACACACCACAAAAATCGCAATACATAAAGTTGTCATATATATTATGACTATTATTTATATTAAAACAAACAGCCATGCCTAACTTCGTGAAGACTACAAATTAAGCCCGTTTAAAGATCACATCGAGCGCAAATTTTTCGTCCTTTGGCGATGCTGTGTTGCGTGCCTTCAACGAAACATGATCCGTCTGTCGCCCTAACCACCCGCCCTACGCCCGCGCGTGGTCGGGCGCTTGGCAATGGTGGTGCCATGCTCCTGCCACCACGCTGTCAGCGCTTGCATGGTCGGCTCGAGTCCTCGCGCCTTTTCGGTGATGGCGTACTCCACCCGCGGTGGAACTTCGGCATATACGGTTCGTGAGACCAGGCCATCTGCCTCCAGCTCGCGCAACTGTGCGGTCAGCATGTGCTGAGTGATGCCCGGAATCGCCTTGCGCAGCTCGCCAAAGCGATACATGCGTTGATTGAGCAGCCACATGATTTCCAGTTTCCATTTGCCCGAGAGCAGCGCGAATGCACGGCGCATTTCCTCGTGCATGTTGACCGTGCCGGTCTCAATGGTCTGCTTTTTCATACTAAGCACCAGCTATTCATCCTACTTTTCAATGGTCATCTTAGTCGACATTCTGCGTGCATCTCGCAGCGGCGTGTCGCACACCAGATGGCCATTTACGTTTATTGGATCAGCACCGTATTGCTGTGTTTGCTCTATCTGAGCTCTGCCGCCTTGTATCTCGCCAAGGGCGAGTTCGTGCGCAAGGCGCAGGCCGAGCTGGGCTATTCGGCGCCCCTGTTGGTGCCGTTCATGATCGCAATCAAACTGCTGGCGCCACTGCTGATCGTGTCGCGCTTCAACGTGGCGTTGAGCGATCTGGCGTATGCAGGTGTGTTGTACCACCTGCTTCTATCGGGGATGGCACACCTGGGTGTGCGTAAGCCCAAAGGCGCGCTTCCTGCGGTGCTGGGCCTAGTGTTTCTGGTCGTCTCGTTCGGCACCCAAAACCTTGCGCGCCAACCGCCTTCACCTTACGCGCCGGCCATCGCCGCGCTGCAGCCGCTGGCGCCCTCATCCAACACTTCATCGCACTAGGAATCCCGCATGACACGTCTCAACGGAAAGGTTGCCATCGTGATGGGTGGCGGGCGCGGCATTGGCCGCGCCACGGCCAAGCTGTTCGCAACAGAAGGGGCCAAGGTCGCGGTGCTCTCCCTCACGCAGGCCAACATCGACGCAGTGGTTCACGACATCAACGTGGCTGGCGGCACGGCCATTGGCGTGCGCTGCGATGTGCGCGATGCAGACGCCATCAAGGCAGCAGTCAGGACGGTGGTCGATACCTGGGCCGGCGTCGACATCCTGGTGAACAATGCCTTCGACCCGTCAGCGGTGTTCTCGCCGGTCATCGACCTGTCGGCGGAGCAGCTGCAGCGCAACTTCGACATAGGCCCACTGGCGTACCTGCGCAGCATGCAGGCCTGCCACCCGTATCTGAAAGCCAGTGGCCAGGGCCGCGTCATCAATCTCGGTTCGGCGGGCGGCTTGCTCGGCATGATGGGCTACGCCCCCTATGCCATGGCGAAGGAGGCGGTGCGCGCACTGACACGCGTGGCCGCGCGCGAATGGGGTGCCGACGGGATCACCGTCAACAACGTCATGCCCATTGCCGACACCTTCGGCAGCGACCGCCCGCCCTTGCCCAATGTGTTCGACCGCAACGGCTCGCCCGAGCATGACATTGCGCCGGTGATCCTGTTTCTTGCCAGCCAGGATGCGCAGTTCATCACCGGCTACAGCCTCACCCCGGACGGCGGCATGGTCATCGACGCGGCGCGCTAGGTCACGCACGCAAGCTGCGCCCGCGAGGCCGCCACGCGATGGGCCAGCGTCTGCCGGGTGAACGGTGTGCTGAGTGATCCACGCAGCACGCGGTGGCGCGTCGCTGCGATGCACCCCTGGATGCGCTCGCAGCCAAGCATCAAGGCGACCCTGCCTCACGCTGCGCCGCCTGATCCACACCGATGGGTGCCATCGCAGCTATCCCCATCGCGCGGCCGGCGCCGTCCCAGCTGTGCGCGCCCTGCCAGCAGCGACGTACCAGCACTGACGCCGACGCACGCGCTCACACCGGCCGATACGTCTGCGCCATGAATCCGCTGGGGAAGGTCTTGGTGCCGACCAGCGTGAGCGCACGTGGTGCGGGCAGGCCATCGAAGATCGGCACGCCCTTGCCGAGCACGATCGGATACACGCCCAGGACATACTCATCCACAAGATTGTGCGCAATCAAACTGCGCGCAAACCCCGCACCGCCATGCGCGATGATCGGCTTGTCGCCCTGCATCTTCAGCTTGGCCACTTCCTGCGCAAGGTCGCCACTGGCCACATGGGCCTGCGACCAGCTCTGCGCGCCAGCCTGCAATGGCGCGCCAGCAACATCGGCCCGTGCCTGCGCAGCCGCGAGCGCGCTAACGGCCGCTTCCAGCACTCCAGCACCCTGCGCAGAAAATACCGCCTTGGGGATCTGATTCATCGGCGGCGCAAATGGCGAGTCAGCCGTCGGCCAGAACGACGCCATCCCTGCGAACACACGGCTGCCCATGATGTGCAGGCTGGCTTCCCACGCAGTGGCGACCTTCCAGGCGATTGCTTCCTGGTCACCGCTGAACATCCAGTCCACCTCGCCATCCGGCCCGCTGACAAAGCTGTCCAACGACACCGACATCATCAATTTCAGCTCGCGCATTGCAGGTTCCTTGTGCGCCCGGCAGGCGCGATACGGTGGTGGGCAGGACGCCAGCCTTGCAACGATGACGAGCCGACTGTACGGAGTTCGCCATGCGCGTGCACTGCGTTGCCTGCGGCCAAGCGCACCCTCCGGCAGCAGGCGCGGCCGTGCGGTGGGGCTGGGACAGTCTTGCTTCCCGCTTCTGACGATCAAGGCAGCTTCGCTGGCATCTTTTTGGGGTGCCGCCGCGGCATATGTCCAGGCACACCTCATCGACTCGCAAGCGGGAGCAGCAAGCAGATGGCTGCAGTAAGCTCAGCGCCACTACATGACTGCGTCTGATTGGGTCCCCTGCCATGCCAGCAGCCGTAGACACCAAGCGTTACTCACCTTCAGCTCGACGCCCGCTGCCGATATTGCGACGCGCACGCGCAAGGCTGATCCGATGACGCACGCCCTGCCGGCACCCATGCGACCAAGCACTGCGCTGGTGGTGATTATCCTGGCGCAACTGCTGGGCACCTCGTTATGGTTTTCGGCCAATAGCGCGGCCGACGACGTGATGCGGCAATGGGGCGTGGGTGCAGCGGCAGTCGGGTGGCTGACCATGGCCACGCAGGTGGGTTTCATCCTGGGCACGTTGAGCTTTGCGCTGAGCGGGTTGGCCGACCGGTTTGCGGCCAGCCGCATCTTTGCCGTCTGCGCGATAACCGGGGCGGCGTGCAATCTGGGCTTTGCGGTGTTTGCCAGCGATGTCGCCACGGGAATGGTCTGGCGCTTTGCAGTGGGGCTGTGCCTGTCTGGCATCTATCCGATCGGGATGAAGCTGGTGGTGCAGTGGGCGCCGCAGCATGCGGGCAAGGCGCTGGCGTGGCTGGTGGGCATGCTGACGCTGGGCACGGCGTTGCCGCAGGGCATCAGGGCGGTGGGTGGCGCGTTGCCATGGCAGGCGCCGATGGTGGTGGCATCGCTCCTGGCCGTGATTGCGGCAGTGATGATCCTGCGCCTGGGGCAAGGCGCGGCTGCACCGGCACGGGCAGGCGGCAAGCTGGCGTTCGGCGCGGTACTGCAGGCGTTTTCATTGAAGGACTTTCGCGCCGCCACGTTCGGCTACTTCGGCCACATGTGGGAGTTGTATGCGATGTGGACGCTGACGCCGCTGCTGATATCGCGCGCCGGCCTGTCGCAGGCGCTTGGGGTGAGCACGGCCACGTTGGCGTTTGCGGTGATCGCCGCAGGGGCGGTGGGCTGCGTGCTGGGCGGGCAGTTGAGTGCGCGCATCGGTAGCGCGCGTGTGGCAGCGGTGGCGTTGCTGATCTCGGCACTGTGCTGCCTGGCGTTTCCAGGGGTGGGTGGGCAATCTGGCTATGCGGCACTGGCGTTGATGCTGGTGTGGGGCGCCAGCGTGGTGGCCGACTCACCGCAGTTTTCCGCATTGGCTGCACGTGCATGCCCGCCTGCCATCGTGGGCAGTGCGCTGTCGATGCAGAACGCGATTGGTTTTGCGATCACGGTGGTGGCGATCGGTGTGACCACGCGGTATGTAGACGCGCTGGGGCTGCATATCGCCTGGGTGCTGCTGCCTGGCCCCGTGCTTGGGTTGCTGGCCTTGATGCCGTTGTGGCGCAGTCGGCCCGCACCATCGGGATGATGTGAGTCGGGAAGCAAGCACCACCCGATGTGGCGCAGTGCCCTGCGCGGCAAGGGCCGTTGCAGTCGCCACAAGCGTGGCGCCAGATGCCGGGCATACGGTTGAGGTGGCCTATCTGACGTCGCGGGCATCCTTGCGTCGTAGAGGCGACGGTCGCCTGATTCAGACCCTGAGCACCAAGCGGGCTGAACCACCCACGCCGGCGATGGGTGGGCTAGGATCGGTGCGGACAGGGGGAGCACCATGGACAGGATGACCACCGCGCGCGGCGTCGCGCTGATACTGACAGCGCTGTGTGTGCTTGCGTGCGGGCAAGGCGCCTACGCACAAAGCATGCGCTCAGCCACAGGCAAGGCGAACAGCAAGTACGTCCCGCCGACGCGGCAGCCGTACAACTCGATGGCGCGCGACACCACGCCGTTCAATTGCGAGCAATACCGCGCGCACCCGCATCCGGGCATGGTGCGTTACTGCCAGGGCGTCGAGAACATGATGCTGCGCAACGAGGCACGCAGCCAGGGGCGCCCCGCCCCATCGGATTCCATCATCGCGCTGCCGGGCCTGGGCACGGCAGAGGCCAAACAACTGGGCTACGCCTGCGTGGGCGGGCAGGCGATGAAGCGGCTGCGCAATGGATGGGAGCAGGTATCGGCTGCTGCGGGTGGGTGGCAGCGGTGTCAGGGTGGATAAGTGAACCTACTCTACGCTAGCCCTGAACAAGGCGAACATCCGCCAAGAAACCGCGATGCTGATCAGAAATGAAATCCCTACCGCTAGCACCGGAGCGAAGCGCAGTGGCGCACGGCTAAACCCTGACCACGGGAATGCCCGCTTGATCAGCAAGAACGGATATCCCAGAAAAACCGCAAACAGAGTGGGATCCCAGCTGAATCTGCTGCCGCTTGGCACGCCATTGAAGACTACGTCAAGGCCAACATAAAGCGTGTAGGCAGCAAGGCCCATGAGCATGACAGCATGGACTTTGAGCGCGGCTACAAGCTTTTCTCGTCGAATCAAGGCCAGCGCCGAGAATGCCAATGAAACGATCACGGCAGGAATGGAGACGTAGGCAATCGCAACCTCCTGCGCCATCTCCGGCACCTTGCCGGTCCTTACCAAAAGCAGGGCGCCCCCATGCGCAAGCAGCACAAATACGCACAGTACCGAGTTTATGCAGAGCATCGTCAAGGAACTGATGCTGTCCAGCTTATCCATCAACGAGTTAAGAATTTTCACCAGTACCCAATGCGTTGTGCTGTGGCGCGGAGCGGCGATTTATAGACTGACGTGTCAAGCATGCCAGTTCACGATATTGCGCGCGACGTGCTCTCAGCCGGCAAATTACGCCCTGCCAAGAAACCGACTGTGCCTGAATGGATTGTCAGGACGCGTGGACGGTTTCCACATGACCGACACCTTCTTGAAACATCAAAATTCGACCGGGATGCACAACCCATGGAACGTGATTGCGCCACCAAGCCGCTGCCGCCGGACTTGATCGCTCAAGAACCTCGATTGCGGCCGCGGAGTACACGATGTAGCCCGATGCCCGCCTCACCCGGCCAGTCAGCCGTGCCCAGTAGTACCCAATGCGAGTCTTGGGATGTGAGATGACCCCAACGGTGGGGAGCGAATGCACAGCGCCCGCCTCGTCCGCAAGCGGCAGCGACAGACCTACCCATTTCTCGCGCACCCATTCGGGCGCTTCTCCAGGCGGGACAGAGGTAATGACCAGAAATAACATCGAGTGCGCCTAGAGGCCCTGACACCTTGACCAAGCAGAACTGCTGAGCAGGTTCTGCACCAACGCACCGTCACGCCCTATCCAACAGCTCGTCAGGACGTGGCGGACGCACGCGAGTGAGATACGCCTTGTGAGAGGCGCCAAATGCTTTGTAGTTGGAGCGCCCCTCGGTGAGGCTGATCTCTCCATTTGGGCCGCCCCATACCTCATCCGCATCGTCGTCATCCTGACCATCATCTTCCCAGCAACACACGGCACATATCTCGAAAGCTGCGCGCGCGTAGAGCGTCTTATAGCCGCAGCATGGGCATCGCAGTGGAAGATCTCGCATTTTTTCCATGTGGCCTGAGGCCTGAACTAAGCCAGGCCGCAAGGCGGCATCGGCTTGATTGAATTGTCAGAAATTCTATCCGATCAACACCTGTAGCTTGCGGACGTTCCGCAACGAACTGTGCAATGCGCTCGTCGCAAGGCCCCATGTACCAAAGTTCCTTGCGGTGGATGTCGCTTATCTAGGCCCTACAGACGGATCAATCGGAGGGACACAGCAAGTACGGGCAGGTGCGGCCCATGTCGTGGGCAAGGTCATAGCCGCATGCCCAGCCAGATGACGGCCTCCGTGGAGGCGGACACGATGGGTGACAGCAGCCGGGGCCAGAGCGTGCCCGCCTGGACATGGCTGGCGGAGTGATCGTGGTGCTGCTGCTCTTCCGCAACAATGGAAGAGATCGCAGCGACGGCGGCCGGGTCAATCCCTTGCAGCGCCACCAGCTGCTGTTGCAGATGCCGGAGTACGACGCTCTCCACCGCCACCGTTGTGGCAGCGATGGCGCCGGATCCAAGAAGGCCCGTGATGAGGCCAAGGACCAGGCCACCGAAGCCGCACAGCCAATAGCTGCGACAGCGTGGGCGCTGACGACGGCGCAACTCTGCCCAAAAGATGGAACGATGGCACTGCTCGTGCGAACGGAACTCCTTGAGCTCATCGACCAGGCCGGGTGCGGTCAAGCGCGCCATGAAGAGTTGCCCGCTATAGATGCTGATGGCGCCATGCTCACCGGCGTGATTCACCTTGAGGATGCGATCGCCCAGGTGATGCGTTGCCGAAGAACGCGCGGTTACGTCCATGCAGTCAGATGCCAGTTGAGCCCACCCGCGAAGCAGGTGCGGCTTGCGTGATTATCAAGGCCCGCCTGCGGCTTGCGCATGAGCGTGCCCTCCTGGGGCGGCTACTTGAACGGATCATGCGATACACCAGCTTCAGGACGTGATGGCGTCGTAGCCGGCAGCACTGAATTCGATCAGGCAGTAGCCATGCCCAAAGGGATCGGCCATCAACGCGATGCGACCCCAAGCATTGTCGCGGATCGCTTTCTCCTGGGTGGCCCCGGCAGCAATCGACCGTGCAACCGCCTGCTCGAGCTTGTCCACAACGAAGTCCAGGTGGACTGGCGTCCAGTGTCGCGCATAGGAGCGCGCTGGACCCGCATTGGGAAATGCCTGGGTTCCTTCCCCTTTCGCCAGAAGATACAGCCTGGAGGAGGCGCCAATGAGTTCAATCGCATCTGTGCCGAACCGACGCCCTGGGCGCAGCATAAACGCTGCGCAGTAGAAGCGCTCGGCAGCCTCCAGATCATCGACGTCGATGTTGACGAGCATATCCGACATGGCGCCTGACTCCGGGGATCAGCCAACTGCGAAGCGCAGCATAACGCCTGAATCAGCCAGCGCCACAGCGCGGCGCTGGCTGGAATGCAGTGTCAGGGTACGTCTTTATTGGCGCAAGCTAGCGCATTGGCAGGCCAGGCCTCACCCCGTTATCGGCACTCCGATCTTCGGTGTAAAGGCCACAGAAACAACCGTGGCAACAGCCGCAGCCAATGTTTACTGCGACACCCTGCCGCTCGCACTGGGCCGACATCCATTGGGCGCTGTAGGACAGCGCCAAACAGCATGCTTGAGCAAGCCACCCGATGTTGGCGCAGCAGGGACCTGCGACATCGCGCGCCTCAGGCCGCCGGAGATCCCTGGCCCGCTCGGGACTACCTGCTGACGCTGTCCGGGTCGGCTCTGGGGCCTGCGTTGGCGGCCACCGACTTGGCGACGTCGTTGGACATCATCGGCCTGACACTGCCTATCGCATTCTTCCAGGTCGCATTGCCGGCAATATTCGCCATCACCGTGGTGTCCAGCAGAAACGATTCCTGTCCGGTTTCCGTATAACTGGTGACACAGGAACGCCCCAGCGTCTGCGAGCAAAGCGACCCGGTGGAAGACACGTTCTCATCCAGTGGCGCGAACACCAGATCGCCGGGTGTACTGGCGACAGGGAAGAAGTATTGGCCCTCTGGATTGAAGTAGTTACCTTCGGCCAACAGGTTGACGTCCCTTGACGCAGTGGCGCCGAAATAGAAGTTGGACGTATACAGATTGTTCACCAGATGAATCATGCCGCCCGTGCCGATTTCCGGCGAACGCCCTGCGGTAGCGTGGAAGTGATTTGCCAGCAGGGTGATTTCTTCAGCTTCGCCGATTAGCAGCATGATCCAGGAGCTTCGACCGTTGCAGTAGTGCCCATACGCGGTCTCGCCATCAAACATGTTGTTGGAAATGGTGACCGCCTTGGCGGGCCCCCAGCCCGTCACGATCATCTGCCGGCCGATGCGTGCGAACGCGTTGTGGTCGATCCAGATCCTGCTTGCGTTATCGATGCTGATCGCATCGCCGCCAAAGACGATCCCCTCATTGAGATCGGTGATCGACAGGTTCCGCACGATGATGTTCGACACACCGCCGGTCATCGACAAGCCCGTGCCCTTGATCCCCGCCGACGCCCCGACACCGATCAGCGTCTTGTTCGAACCCACGGACAGCAGTGACTTCGCTGCGTTGTCGTAGGTCAGTGGGAACGTTGTACGACCGCTACAGTATGACCCGGTGTCCAGAACCCGCTCCTGCTTCCCGCTCGGCTCCGCACACTGTCTGTCGGCGTAAACGCAGCCCGTTGTGGACGTGGTTCCCAGCGTTGCCGTGAAGTCGATGACGGTGTTCAGGCGGATGATGCGAGGCGTGTCGTCTATGCAGGTATAGCCCTGGTAACGCTGGCACAAGGCATTCTTGAGCTCTGCCGGTGTGGAGACATCGACCACCTCGCCCCCCGCGCCTCCGGTGGTTCCCGCGCCGAAGCCGACCGGCTCGCTTGCCATTGCCGCGGTTGTCGTTCCAGCCACTAGGGTGGCGGTAGATAACACGAAACCCATCACCGAACGTCTTGAGAAGATTTGCCGCTTGATAACACCGATCATGAAGAACCTTTGCGCTAGGGGCGCTACGTTGTGGGGGGGGGGCGATGCGCGTTTGTCTGGCAATCGGCGACGAGCCGAGTGGCTCGCGTTATTCCGTCGCTGCATGTCATAACGATAGGGAAATTCTCGCGTCGGGTCCCCGTTACGCGTCACAGTAGTTGGCGCTCAAAGAGAACCCAAGGAGACGGGAGCGAAGGGCAAAGAACGGAGTCTTAACAGGATGATGTGCACACCCTGCGCTGCACCTGATTCAATCGCTCTTGATCTGTTTCAGCTTCGCCGCTGGTTCAAACACGATGGCGTGCTCTTGCACACACCAGGCAACGGCATCGCTATGAGCAAGGCACAGCGATGATCGACCTTGGCCACTCGACGCGCGACCGGGCCAGTGCCCCATCACTTCGGCACGCATCAATCAGCGAAGCGCGCCAGGTGGCGATTGAGCGCATGATCGCCGCAGGCGCGAACGTGATGACCTGGCTTGCGCTCGCGGCGGCGTGGCAACGCGATTGGGCGCAACTGGAGACCACCGGCCTGAGCGAGGTGATGAAGTACCACGCTGCGGGCAGTGGCATCGCGTTTCTTTGGGAGCAGCAACTCCTGCACACGCCCGTGCCTGCCAGCTAAGCGGTGCTCGCTCCACACCGCCTGGCGCACGTTAGCCGAACGTGCGCCGCCCTATCGCAATCAAGATCAAGTAGAGCCTATCAATGATCAGCGAGATGCTCCGCAACCCACAGACCGACCACCTGTTATCGCCCTAGAATGCGGCGCTGATCATCATCGACTATCAGCAGATCCAGGTGTCCTCGATCCGCTCCATCCGTTGACAGCCTACGTTAGCACGACTAACCTCATGCCTTTAGTCGTGAACAATGCACGCTAGTCAACCGGCGAGCACCGCACGTGCTGTGATCTCGCTTTCTTGGTGGCATTGCTAGACCGTGCAATGCTTGCAATCAAGTGTTCGGTAAGCTGTTAGTTCGGCCAATTCAACTAGTGAATTCTTAACGGTCTACATCGCACATGGCGATGCGTTTGGCGTGACGCTAAAAAAGTTAGGGATTAAGGCAACCTCCAGAATTTCTTTGATCTAGCCTCTCAGAGGCGACCACTGCATTTTGCAAAGAGTGGTCCAACAATGGGGTCCCAGCTTTTTTTACGTAATTTGACAGACCATGTCACTGCAATCGATGTCCGCGGCCCACAAGATGCACGGATGCGGCGTACGCTTCTCTGTCAGCCTTTCAGGATCTGCTGATGTGTTTCCCCCGAGTCGCCCTGCTCGTTATAACCATAATTTGCGGGCCTGCCTTGAGCGCTTGTGCCCACACGCCAGCCCAATCCACGAAGCCGCTATTGGAGGAGCATGCCGACATGACTTTGCCGGAGACCGCCATGGCTGAGAAAATTGCGCTTAGCGCGGAGGAGATGGGCGTGCGTTTCTTGAAGCTTATTACTAGCCTAGATTCGCGCGAAGACATAACTCAAGGGCGCATTCAAGATGTCATGGGCTTCCGGATCTCCGTTGCTCCCGGTGCGCTTGGCGCGGTGATCTGGAGTGAGGACCTGGGTGACGGTTGGCGGTACGCATTCGACTACTTTCCTGCATCACCATCGCTATTACCAGGCATAGGTCTTTCATTCGAGAACACTGCTGGTCGCTTCTCTGATATGGAAGCGATTTGCAGCCTGGATTTTCCGCGCTACGACAGTGCGTTGAAGAGTGCCGGATTTGTTGCCTCTCCCACATACGGACCAATTGGCCAGCTTGAGAACTGGCGCTATGCAAAGTTTGCGGAGCGCGGAAGTATCGTCTTGTCTGTCATTCCACAGGATTCAGCTGCCGGCACTTCAAGCCAGGTATGCGTTAAATCCATCACTACATTGAATGGTCGCTAAGACGCGACGGAAAGCCTCTCGTGGCCAGTCACAGCCCAGACCTCGAAGACACGTGTTCCATACAGCCAAGCACAGATGCTGATGAATCCACTTACCTTTTGAGAAGAATTTGCATGCGTAGCGTGCCTGCATGAGCAAGAAACTGGCGCCGCTTCCAACTTGCTAAAGTATGACGACTAGCCCGCGTAGACGGATTGCTGATGAGACCCATAAGAGCCACTTTCCTCTCACTTCTCGTTCTCTGCCAAAGTACGCTTTGTGCGTGTGCGCATACGCATACCAACCCAACTTCGCCACTCCTAAAGGAGCCACGCGCAATGACGACGCCTGAGACATCGACGATCAATCCCACGCTCAGCGCAGTTGAAATTGGCGAAAGTTTTCTGAGGCTGCTCCAAGGGTTGGAATCTAGAAGAGATCTGACAGTTGAACGTGTACGTGAAGTTACCGGGATTTCTCTGAGAAAAGTCTCCTTCCCCTCTGAAGATATTGAGACATATATCCATGGCCAAGCACTTGGCAACGGTTGGAGCTACGCATTGGAGCTCATCCCCGAATCTCGCTCGCTGAAGCAGGGGATAGGTTTGTCTTTCATCAACGAAGAGAATGAGTATTCCAGCCTGGAGGGCAACTGCATCGATTTTGAGAAATATAAGAATTCGCTTATAAAGGCTGGATTCGTCGATTCACCCGTGTACGGGGAAATAGGTCAACTACAGAGCTGGCGGCTTTCTAAGTTTGCGAAAGACGGAAGTGATACCGATATTGTTATGTCGATAGTTCAACAGAACGAGACACCTGGCTCTCCTGGCAGGCTCTGCATCAAATCAATCGGCACATTGAATTAGCAGGGCATGGAAGCTGATGACGACCTCCAGTAAGAAAATTGAAGTAGAGTTAGCTTAGGTTTTCCGGGCTTGGTGTTACTAAGGATGAAATTGCACAGCTGCTCAGAGCATGCTAGCCAAGCTTTTTTCCTCAACCCGTCTTTGGGATCTGCTATGCGCTTCCCCCGAACCGCCCTGTTATTCCTAATCGCATTCTGTGGGACTGCAATGAGTGCTTGTGCTCATACGGCAGCCCAACCCCTGAAGCCACTTCCGAAGGAGCACGCTGACATGACTTTGCCGGAGGCCATAACGGCCGACAAGATTACCCTTAGCGCGGAAGAGATCGGCGAACGTTTTTTGAAGCTAATCGAAAGCCTTGATTCTCGAGATGACCTGAGTCCTGAACGTATTCGGGAGACCATGGGAATCCCGCTCAAAGTGCCCGAGCAGGGCAAGCTGTCGGTGGGCTACTGGAGTGTCGACCTTGCCGATGGATGGCGCTATGCATTCACGTATACGCCAGAATCAATCTCTCTTTTGAAGGGCGTCGACTTGACGTTTCAAAATAGCGTGGACGAATTGGCAAGTATGTCCAGCATATGCAAGCTAGATTTTGAATACTATGATCGTAGGCTCAAGGCAATGGGATTCATGGCGTCCCCTACCTATGGCCCAATTGGGCAGTTAGAAGACTGGCGCTATACAAAGTTGGCAAAAAGCGGGGCTGCAGGAAATATCGTGATCTCTGTGATTCCTCATAACCTAGTTCCCCGTGAGGAAACGCGCCTCTGCGTTAAATCAATCGGAACATTAAACGGGCGCTAAGCCTCGGGAGAGATTACATGGTCAGTCCGAGCCCACAGCTTGAAGCCGCACTCTCGCGCTTTTCTGCAACCCAAGGTGTGAGTAGTGACCAAGCTGCCCAACTGCGTAATGCAATCACAAGTGATGCTGGGTTGCTGGCTCAGTTTGAACAGCAGGCTCAATTGGGGCAGCTCAAGGAATTCACGATACAGAATTCGAACAGCACTCAGCCGAATTTGACAGGAACTTACGACAAGCAACATGGCGTCATCACGCTCCCTGCAGCGAATCTACAACCTTCAGGTACAGCTGCGACCAGCGATCTGAAAGCTTCACTGCAGATTCAACAGATGTCTGTGGCAATCGCTCACAGCACCTACCAAGACGCTGCGAGAAATCAGCACCCTGTCACGCAAGACATGGTCGATAACCTTCAATCCAGCATCAATAGGTCACCATATCTAGCCGATGAGATAAAAAAGGCTGCAACGACCGTTGATACGTCTGATACTACCAGACCACAGCGGGCTCAGCTGGAAGGCTTTGGATTTGTTGGGCCCGGGGTGTCTGCGGGTGGGACATATGATGGCAACCGAAAAATAATGAATCTGCCTCCGATCGGTCTGCAATCGGCATCGCAGTCCACACCGGGCGGCAGCTTCAATGCACAAGACATGACGTTTGTCTTGGGACATGAAATACAACACAGCTTCAACCATGCGGCCAAGGCACACGCAACCGCGCAGTTTCTAGCTGAAATCGAAAAGCAATCTAAGATCAAGGGTCCGGTGCATGACTATACCGATGAGCTCAGGGCTTACATACAGGCGGGGCGGGAGGACGAGGCAAAAGCGGAAATTGCTGGTTGGAATGCTCTGCTGAGCCGCGAGAAGCAGCTCAATCCCAATGCAAATGGCCTCGACGTGATGCTTGCCGCCCGGACCACCAGGCAACTGGACTTCATATCAAGAGATCCTTCCAATCCCGCAGCGGCATTTGCCAAGCCTAACCTTACGTTCAATCAGGACGGAAGCCTCGCCCAGACACCCGGCAACATTGCGGCAATGGGTCAAAACTACTTCGATCGTCCATCTCCCCTCTACGCACAGCCAGGTCAGCGCCCAGTAGGCATAGGCGAACACCGCAATCAAGCAGGTCAGCTTCAGCCCACTGCGGACTACGCCAACTACTACGGCACCTGGGCCATCGAGCAGATTCTGCAGGCAGAAGACCGTGCAAACGTAATGTATCAGGGCGCCCGGCCGCGCGTCACCATCGATATGGCAGGGCTGGGGCTAAAGGAACACCTGATAGAGAATGAAGGCCTGGACCGCGGGCCGAACAAGGCGCCGTTTCCTTACCACGACAGGAGTACTGCACCGCCCACGCTGCACCATTTCGACCATACCCAGGACGGCAGCGTGAACCCGGCACATGACCATAGCTATGTTCCGGTTGTGCCTATTGCGCCTGCAGCCGGCCTGCGCGGCCCGGACGACCCTGCGCATCCGGACCACGCCATGCTTGAGCAGATCCGTAGCGGTGTACGCAAGATCGACGAGAGTGTGGGCAAGCCCTACGACGAAATGAGCGAACGCGTTAGCCGCAGCCTGCTGGCCGTGTGCAAGGACAACCGAGATGCGTATCCGGATTCCAATGACCGGTCGCTGTCAGGCAGCGCACTTAGCCGCGTGGACCATGTAGTGATGGGCAAGACTGGCAATATCTTCGCGGTCGAAGGCCGGCTGGACGACCCTGCACATCTGCGGGTGCATGTGCACATTGATGAGGCGATTCGCACGCCCGTCGAGCAGTCTGATCGGAAGTTATTGGCAGCCAATCAGGCTATCGCGCAGGAAAGAGAGCTTGTGCAGCAGCAAGAGCTTGCGCGTGGGGTTAATGAGCCGAACCACGGCGTACACATTCGCTAAGGCAACAGATCACCGCATCCACATGTGTTAAACCCCGTGGGTATCGACTGCACGCCTGGAAAGTGCCGACGGCCACCGCTAAGCGGTGACGCTGCGGGTGAAGAGACCTACCTAAACAACACGCTTGACCCCGCTGGCAGGCAGCTGCACACTCCCGATCAGAGCCTAGAAACTCTTCACGCAGCGGTTTGCCACCTCCGAGAATGGTGGATGTTTCTTCTATCTGCGGAGGATTTCATGCGCCCATTGAGCGAACCCGGCTACTGGATGTCCGAAGGCACGCAATACCAGCTGCTGCGCGTACGCGACCAACTGCGCTTGCTTTCTACCTTGGCCACACCGCGCTCGCGCGACGAAAGCGCCATGGGCATGCCGGGCATTCCACTACAGCAGTGGGCGCATTGCTTGCAGCAGTTGGCTGAGCAGGTGGAGGACGTACTAGACGACTTGGGCACTGCTGGGTAGTGCGCTTCCTTCGATGGGAGCAAGGCGCTATGTGAGCTGCCAAGCGTGCAGCGATTACCAAACGACCTGATCCCACCCGCGTGCATTACGCCCGGGCTAGGACAAGTGCGTACAGGCGGAATGCAATGGACCGCATCACAACCATCCCGCTGCGTCGTACTAGCAACGCCAGTGCTGAGCGTGAACGCGTGCGTGCAACGGGCGCATGCACAAGGCATACGCTTCAGCCACCGGAAAAGCAACGAACAAGTACATCGCGCGTGCGCGGCAGCCGTACCACTCGATGGCACGCGACGCCACGCCCTTTAACTGCTAGCGATTGGGTGGGAGCAGTTGTTGGATGCTGCGGATGGATGGCAGGGTCGTTGGATTGGGTAAGTAAACCTGACCCCGTTATTTCAGGCATGATGCAATGATTAACTGCTTTGTTAATTTATTTACTCCTTTTTCAGTTCAATATTTCACGATAGGATTTGGCGTAACGCGATTTATGCCGCACGACGGACCACTTTCAGTTTTAATTGTGGCGCGGATGCATGCCCTACACATATTTTTATTTCAAAATTTACACAATTAGATCATTATACCTATGTCATCGCTAGCTACTATTCGGATATCTCTACCTGTTCTGGCCGCAAGAGCCCACGGCTGATAAGTTCTTGCCTAGCTTGTGCGGGATTAGGCGTGAATAAAATGACCCGCAAGTCTTCCATGGCCCTCGAGAAAGAGACATATGCCAGCTTCTGCCCTCTATCCAGCTGCTTCTCTGTGGGTTCCCCAGCCAGCCCAGGTGTCAAAAGCTTACTAAAGCTATAGTTATTCCAACTAGCCTCGACATCGTCATAAACTACCATGACTTTCTTGTACTCTTCCCCTTTCACTCCGTGCTGAGTACTAAATGCGGTATTTTTGTTTATAAAAAATACATATGGCAACAGCTGCGAAGAGTCCATTTTGAAAAATGCGTCGGCTAGCCAGTCTGTTTTCTCTGTCGAATGAATCTCATCCGAATATTCCTCTTCACGAGCGGGCCTATCAAGGTGAGATTTAAGCTTTCCGGAGCATTTTATTAAATGCTTCTCTACGCAAAATCGCAGTACTTCACCAACTGTCCCGTTGCCCCATATTTCA
The DNA here is from genome assembly GCF_024806835.1 of Xanthomonas sp. 3793. Classification (GTDB taxonomy): domain Bacteria; phylum Pseudomonadota; class Gammaproteobacteria; order Xanthomonadales; family Xanthomonadaceae; genus Xanthomonas; species Xanthomonas arboricola_F. The sequence continues at coordinate 250,082 of NZ_JANTYU010000006.1, read as the reverse complement.
ACAAGCTGATTAACCAATGACTTAGATAAATCAATCATGTATTTCAGCGTCATTGATGAATTTGGACCATCGGCCGAAAAAGCTGGGCTAACCAATCTTAGAACATCTATAATTTCACGCTCATCCTTAACTTTACTAGCCTTGATTAGCGGACATATTAAAGATAAAAACGGGGCTACCAAAAAATGATCCCCATTTTCGAAAGCGTCCTGTGCATGTGCGGATGCGTAATCACCGGTGAAAAGTCGATTCAATCCTGCGAAGCCTAATCGTCTGGCGATCATCTGCCTAACAAGAAACAAACGGATGACATCCTGGTCACCGGACCAGCCCCACTCTTCGAGGGCTATATCCATCTTGTTTAATGCCCTATCTATTTGCTCTTCAGAATACCGATTTTTTTTCTCTGTAGGATTTTCTGCTTTGATGAGCCGAAATGTCACACTGCCCTCTTTTCCTTGGTTTTCGCCCGCAGCATATTGCTGGACATCCCCACGAAAGGCATTCAGTAATCTAATCACACTTTCGGAGCATCGAAAATTTTCAGTTTTTGTGATTTTAAGTCCTCTTGAAGGAGGGGGAAACACGCCGCAACTTCCCTCGTAAATTTGCTGCCATGGATCACCAAAATAGCCAACCACCGGCGATCCATACTCATTCGAAGCCAAATTAAGACCCGCGATTATGTCAGCAAATGTATCCTGAGCCTCATCTATAAATATATAGGGAAAGCGGAACCCAATAATACGTCTAAATGTATGATTGGCGTAAAACAGATAGGCGGCAATATCTATAACATCGTCATGACTAATCTGACCACCAGCGTAGTCGCTAAATTGCGTGTCGCTGTAATTAAAATCAACTACAGTCGCAATTGCGACCAATTCATTTTCCAAGCGTAAAACCTTTACGCGTGCGTCGCGAGCTGCTTTGCTATTTCCACCATTATCTTTTTCTCTAGCCCTTGCAATCAGGTTTGGAATTCTGCGATTTACGAGCGCCTCACGTATGTCTAGAGAAAAATATTTTATTTGCCCCCAAAGGAAGCTATGCAACGTCGAAACAACATACAAGTTATCAAACCCTAGCCTCGATGTGATCACGTCTACTGCGCGCTTAGTATAAGTAATACAAGCAATGTTTTGTCCTTGCTGGCGTAGATGCTGCCCGTATAGATCACGGACACTCAGAAGAGCTTTTACAAGTGAACTGGTTTTACCAGAGCCTGCCCCTGCGGTTACCGAAAAACTACGTCCAGCATCCAAGCAAATCTGTATTTGCTTGTCGGCCAAGTTTTCAAAAAAATCAGCCATTTGAAGCCCCCCCAGGAGCTTTGGAAAATTCCTTCGAGCAAAGCCGATTTTCTAACCATTTAAGGCCCTCAGCGATATATGTCGGCGAAATCCATTTGCTGGTGCTAGCCAATACATCCATCGCAAAGTCTGTCTTTTTGAAGTTGTCTGATTTAATCATCTCGTATATTTTCTGGTACGCCTCAGCGAGATTTTTTGGAACTGTATCCCCTAGTGACATTGCGCCAGATCTTACAAGATCGAAATTTTCGTACGCTATCGCTTCCTCTAGGGTTCGCGGCAACATCTCTTGGCTGAGATCACCGTCTACCACAGTAATGGAAGTTTGAAACGCTATAAATCTATCTTTGCCTGCTGTTTTTTCTTCTATAGTCAACTTCATCAGCTCAGCAATTGTGTTTATTGTGAACAATTTTTTCAGTGTTGCGTTCGATGTACGCGCACCATTAGAGTCGGCACGGCATGCTGTGGGATGACCAGTTCCGACAACTGAATCTATATCTGTGATAATCAAATACGGAATCTGCAAGAACTCCAGCAATCCCTCGAATCGATGCGCATAAGCCCCACCCACCTCTAACAATGAGAGATATGTCGACCCTAGGCGTTCAGCCACTTTACCTATCATGGATGGGATGAGCAGTTTTTCTACCGCACCTTCAATTAGGATAGCAGCGTCAGCAAAGAATAGATCGCAATGCGTCAACCGCAGATAGCGCTTAAGAAATTGCAGTGATTCTTCTGCAGAAATTTTCTTGTCTCCTGACATCTCTATTTCAGGTTCAAAAGCACGTAGGCTCCGGACTACAGAAGCATTTCGCACTCCGGCGTTGATTTGGTCGCTTTGGTGATAGCACCTCTGAAAATAGCGAACTTTCTCAAAATCTATCGCTTCTAGAATATGCGATGAGTGCGTAGTCACTATCAGCTGGGGGACAAAGCTAGGCTGGCCCGCCTCTTTCGCTGATTGGTTTATTACTGCCCATATGTTATTAATAAATGTCTGCTGGACTTGAGCATGCAAATGAACTTCAGGCTCCTCAATGAAGATTAGAAGGCTTAATGGCCTATTCTCTTTTGTCATAACCCATTGAGAATGAAAATGCCTAGCTTGGATCGCCATAAATATTAGGTTCTTAAAGCCTAGCCCGTTGTACAATTCTGGCAATTCATGGTTTCGAGCTACGTCAACGTATAGTAGTTCAGTGTTTCCGCGCAGTGCAGTTTCCGGACTCAAGGAAGAAATTATTTTTAAATCTCGATCATTGATTGATGGCACACCCAGGCTTTTGATCAATTTCATCAGAGGCGAGAATTGGCTCTCATAGTGTGCTGTGAGCTTGTTATTATTATCGTCTATGACCTTGTGTGCCTCAGCGGCATGATCAGCTTGCTCAAGATTTTTCCGATAGAAAGAAGCAAATGCAGCAGAAAGTTTATTACTTCTATTGCTCTCATCATCATTGATATTTCGCTGTGCGTCGACAAATTCGACACGCACAAGTTTTTTCAGTAGTTGCCTCCCTTCGTCTTGGTCCAGTTTTTTCTCAAGAACCTTTTCTATTTTTCCGGAACTAGCGCCATCACGTTCTAACGAAAAATATTTTATTAGATAATTTCTTGTAAGGTTTTTATCTAATGCAAGGTATTGGGACAAAGATTTAGCTCTTGATCCATCTTCTAGAGCAGGGTAGGCCGCGCTATAGCTAGAATAAAGTTTTTTAGCATCTTCAGCTACGTAAGAAACCCGGACTCCAACCTTTGTGTAATCGAAGAGCTTGGGTAAAAGAGTATAGATTTGTCCAAATACAATTTTTGTCGGATCAATATCGAACCAGAGGTCTAGGCTAATAGAAGGTAGCAAGGTAGCGCCTTCACTCTCAATAAAGCTATCAAATTCGGCAATTCTTGCGATTGAAAAATCGTGAACTTTAAACTCACGATCACCGAGAAAGCACCTGAATATCGCGGTCGCAGAAGTTTTACCGCTATTATTTGGCCCAACGAATATTGTTTCATTGTCTTCAATGTCTATTTTTACGTTTTCTAGTCGTCTGAAGTTGTGGATGGACACTTCACTTAGCTTCATAAACCACCCTTTTTGATTTGAAAATTTTAGTGTAATTCTGATTTTTGAAAATTATTTAATCTTTAGTGGTTCATGCTCGAAAGCTCGCAAATCTGATAAACTCTTGAACATCGGATCCGTCCGCTTGTTCGTCCTCTCCACATGTGCACCGTCGATGCGGAAAGCTCAAAATTTTCTGGAGCGGCATCATTCAATCTTTTCGCGAAGCTCGCATCGACATGCATTGCATCTGCGGTACGGGCAACCTCCGGCAACTGTATCTGCCGATTCTTTTCTAGCAGCTGCGCACCACTTGCCAGCGCAATAGGTTTGTCGTGCTCAAATTTCTCGGCGTCGCTTGTAAATAAACCGCTGCAAACACTCTTCACCGCACTAGCTTTGTACTGCGCCAGCAATGCATATATCTCGCGCACCACGCTTGCCCCTCCTGATGGAATTTCCATCGCTTGTACTGCACCAAGATGCGGCAGCATGTCTCTGCCTAGGATCAGTTCGATAACGACATTGGCGCCGCTGAGCAGAATCCTTCCACTACATAGCGTTGGGGAGGAAAACTTCTCCTAGCATCAATTCGAGACGTCGCCAGCCGCTGGCGGCCAGAATCTCTAGCGTGGCGCGGGTATCCGCCAGCTTGCGGCGCTGATAGCTCCGGATAAACGAAGCAAGTGCAACGAGACAGCAAATGCTCAGCACTATCCATGCGAGAGGTGAATGCGCTTCACTGATGCGTTGATTAAAAACCTGTGCGATTGGGCAGCTTTGCGACAGCAGCCATAGCAAACCGTCACTGTTGACTAAAAAACCGCCAACCCCCAAAGCGAGCCCAAGCGGCAATGGTAATGACCGCACAGCCGTAAACCCGGTAATTCCCCGTCTGCTTCCCATGCATGAAACCCCCGTTCCAGTCTGCACACTACCGTTATGTAGTGGTTTTGTCAGCGGGGCACCTGACATTTTGTACTAGCGGTGTCATCCGCTGTGATTGCGCGCACTGAATTGCATGGTGAGAGGCGCCCGTGTTTGTGCCAGCGCCTCTACCATTTACTGCAGCGTTCGCTTATTTCTTCTTGCCGCTTTTATCCGGCGTTTGACTTAAAGCGGACCCGGCCGCTGTTTTTGAAGCCTTGCCGGTGCTGCCGCTACGCAGGACCTTGCTTGCGGCCTTGGCCGCTTTGGGGCCGGTTTTCTCGTTGGTCGCCATGCGTGTGACCTCCTCGCCACCCCAGTGGTGGCGAGGCGAAACTAGGCCGATTATGCTGGCCACACAAGTCTGGTTGCAGCGCGCGAGACGGCAGATACTGCAAGACCGCCGCTGTGTTATCTGGGCAAGTTATCTGGCGACATGCGTGGCGCTATGTGCCTGGTGTTTTAAGGCCGGCGTACCACAGCGGCGTGCCGAGCCATCACTGCGGCGATGGTTCGGCCAACAGCTGCCGCGCCTGGCCCCAGGTGAGCATGGCATCCAGTGCGGGGCACAAAGCCTGGCCCCATGGCGTGAGGCGGTAATCCACCTGCGGCGGCACCTGCGCGTAGACGGTGCGTAGCACCAGGCCGTCGCGTTCAAGCTGGCGCAACTGTTGGGCCAGCATCTTTTGCGAGATGGCGGGAATCAGCCGTTCCAGATCCGAGTAGCGCTGCACCTTGCCGTCGAACAGGTGGAACAGCAGCAGCAGTTTCCAGCGGCCTTCGATGAGCTTGAGCAGGGCTTCGACATCGCACGCGGCGGTGTCCGGGGTGTGCGGCTTTCCCATGGGTGCGTGACTTACCTTTGCGTGCGTTCTTGCGGCAGGTGATGCCGCTGCCGATCATGGCATACCGTTTCTACCGGACCGCCGCCATGTCACTTGCCCTGCCCTCCGCCATTGCCTGCTTTTTTACCGCCAGCAATGCCGTCGATGCCGTCGATGCCGCGGTGCTGCTGCCGCACCTGGCCGACGATGCGGTGGTGCACGACGAGCACCGCCAGCACCGTGGTGCTGCTGCGATTGCGGCATGGCTGGCATAGACGCAAGCCACCACGCCGTATCGTGCGGTGCCGGTGGGCGTGCACACCCAGGGCGAGCAAGTGAATGTCACCGCGCGGGTGTCTGGCGATTTCCCGCAGAGCCCGCTGCAGTTGGAGCATGTGTTCCAGCTGGTGGACGGCAAGATTGCGGAGTTGCAGATTCATTGACGCGGCAGGCCTGCGTGCTGCACCCGTAGTACGTGCCCGGATGCGGACCTTCCACAGTCGCTCGACGCAACCGCACGCGCGGTTAGTGAGCGGTTGCTTGGTACCTCGACGCGCGTTGCGCCTCTGAGCAAATGTAGGGCGGCGCCTAGTCGCCTTCTGCCTGAAGTCGAAACACCATGCCGCCCTGTTCCGTCTCTTCGCCAAAGGTGACTGTGACCGTCGCGGCTGCGTTGATGGCCTCATGGCGAAAGGACAGCTCGGCGTGATGCAGTCTCAGGCTGCTGTCAAATGTGGTGCTGCTCGATAGGCAGGCCACCGAGTCCATTACCGTGGCGTCTGCAAGCTCTGTTTGCCCATGCTGCATCAGGTAGGCGCAGACCGCCTGCGCGGCGGGGTCGCCACCGTGCTCACACCGTTTGGCAGAAAGCGCCTGCTCTTGCGCATGCTTGAAGTTGGTTCCCCACGAGGTGCGGAACGCAAAGCTGCGTGTCTGTCCCGGCTGTACTGCACGGACAAAGGCGCGCAAGACCTCGCATAACTCAGCGGCCGGGGCTGCGTGGGCGGTTGCCAACGCCGTCAGCAGAATCGAAGGCGCTGCAACATAGAGAAAGAAGGCGCGCATGGCGCTCTGCTGAAAGAAGACCTGCACAGTATTGGCTCAGCCGCATTGCGCCGCAACGTCGTTCCGCGCTGGAGGCGGGGTAGGGATGCGCATGCGCCAGGTGGCTGCGGCGCGGCGAAGGCATCCACCATCCTCGCCGCTTCGATGCCTGCAGGGCCCATGCGCAGCTTGCCAGACGAGCGGTGGCGGTTACTTGGAGCTTCCTATACCGGTGGAAATCGCCTGGCCCGCATTAACATCGAAGTAATCACGCCAGGCGACGATACGTCAGCGGTCCAGCTTGAGGATGTCCATCACCTCAACGCCCGATGTCCCGCGCGCCATCGACGGAAGGATCGATGACATGGGCATGGAAGCCTGTTTACCTAGGTAAGGTTGGCGTCTGTGGGGATGTGATCGCGGATGTATTGCTCGATATATGCCATCACCAATGCCGCGCCGGCATCGTGTTCCAGCAGGTCGATCGGTCGCTGATTGCGCAGATACGGGTTGTGCGTGTCTGCCCATTGGAAAAAATCTCTGGGCTTTGGCTTGATCGGTTTGGCAGCGATCATGGCCGCTTGTAGAAGATCGGGGCGCGCGTACCAGGAGATGGGTTTGGTTGCGTCCTTGTTCTTTCCGGGGATCACGCGTGGCAATTGCGAGGCAGCGAGTTCTTCCAGTGCTATGTGCTTGCGAACCCAGTGCGCATGCTTGCGCAGCTCCCCGTTGGGCTGGCGTTCTTTCTTCATTGGGTTGTTGTCATCGCGCCTGGTTGGAATCACCAGACCAATGATCAGGTGGTTGGCTTTTCTGCGAATCAGCTCCAGTGCTGGTGCGATGTCGGTATCGTTGGTGACAACCACCAACTGATCGAGCTCGCGGCAATTGATTGCATCGTCATACAAAGACAGCGCCAGATTGACATCTGACTGCTTCTCTTCCAGCTTCCACACGGTGATCTTCCCGCATTCGCGTGGATCTTTGTCAGGATCCGCTGCATCTACGACGTACTGGTTCGACTTGCTGAGCGAGTAATAGCCCGATGTGATCGAAATGCGGTCGTTTGTAGCCAGGGCACGGTGGTATTGAAGTTGCGATGCAACCGAGTCGGTACCTTTTGCAGCCCGGGGCACAATGGGGGCGGTGAAATAACGGATTGCGCAGTGGTCCAGAACCATGCGAGAAGCAGGCGCATGCGGCGCGGTTCGATGCAGAATCGAGGGCAATATGTGCTTGCCGAACAGTTCGACTAGATCCAACCACTTGTAGGGTGTCTTACGCAGACACCCGTAATACAGGTTATAGCCGTCTATATAGACGCGCGTCCTTAGCGTTGCCATTTCCGCTTCCCTGAAATGAAAAAACCGGCTCAAGGCCGGCTTTTTCTCCCTGACTCCTATGGTGCAAGCCCGTAGCAATGAGGGTTAGTTGTTGGGGCAGACGTTAGCCGGGACCGAAAGGCCTGTCAACCAGGCATGCGCCTGCCATGACAAGGCCGGTCTGTGCATCTGCCGTGTTGCTTTACGCGAGCCTGATTAGCTCCACCGCACTCAACGGCGCCACACGGGGCAGTTGGCTTCTTACGCAGGCACACGCACCGCGTCTGCCAGCAGGGCGCGCTGCCTGTGCAGATGCTGCTGGAAGCGGCTGGCGTAGTCCTGCGCCACCGCGCCGATGACGCTGGGCCGGGCGGCCAGGGCGGCGCGCCAGGCGCCGATGCGCGGCAGCCCTTCAAAGAGGGGTGCACAGACATCGGCGGGCAGCAGGCCGAAGTAGCGCAGCAGCGGGGCGAACACTACATCGACCATGCCGAACGTGGGGCCGGCGAAATACGGGCCCTGGCCCAGCGCCTGCTCGAGCTTTTGCAGCTTGCCGCGGAAGGCGGCGCTGGCGGTGTCGGCGCTGGCCTGGTCGCTGGCGTTGAGGAACTGCCAGGCGTCGGCAAAGGTGGGCGCGGCAAACTCGATCCAGGCGCGTTGCTGCGCACGTTGTAGCGGGTCGCGCGGGTACAGGCAGGTGCTGCCGCTGGTCTCGTCGAGGTAGTCGCAGATCACCACGCTCTCGAACAGGGTGGCCACGCTGCCATCCGGCTGGCCGATGCGCAGCAGCGGCACCTTGCCGGTGGGCGACAGGGCCAGGAACCAGTCCGGCTTGGCATGCAGGTCGATATCCACGCGCTCGAAGGCGACATCGTGTTCCAGCAGCACGATGGCGGCGCGTTGCACGAACGGGCACAGCGGGTGGCTGATCAGGGTGAGGGTGTTGGGCATGGGCAATGGCTCGCGTTGCAAAAGGGGGGTGCCAGGGCAGCCGTGGGCCGGCCGTGCGTGCAGGGCAAAAACCGCCTGCGCATCGCCATGCAACCGGTGCATGGCGATGCGCAGGCGAAGGTGGGTGCCGGCCTCGCGAGAGTGCCGGCGCGGGCAGCGCCGCGCCGGGGGTCCGTGGCCGCGCCGGTTGGCGTGACCGGCAGGGTGCGGCGCGAATGCTTGCCGGCGATGGCGGCAATGCACGCCGCCTGCCGGCGCCTGGCGGGGGGCCGCCAGGCTCAGCCGTTGAGCAGGCGCCCGCCGTCGACCACGATTTCCGAACCCACCGTCCAGCTGGATTCGTCCGAGGCCAGGTACAGCACCGCCTTGGCCACCTCTTCCGGGGTGCCGAAGCGGCCCATCGGGATGCTGGCGGCGATTTCCTCATTGAGCTTCGCACGGTAGGCATCGGGCACGCCGAGCTTGTCGTACAGCGGGGTTTCCACCGGGCCGGGGCTGACGGCGTTGACGCGGATGCCGCGGCCCAGCAGCTCGCTGGACAGGGTCTTGGTCATGCTGAGGAAGGCGGCCTTGGTGGCGGCATACACCGACGAGCGGGCCATGCCGGCATGCACGTTGACTGAGGTGTTGAGCACCACCGAGGCGGGGTTGGCCAGCACCGGCAGCAGCGCCTGCAGCAGGAAGTACGGGCCCTTGACGTTGATGGCGAAGGAGGCGTCGAAGGCCTGCTCGGTCCACTCTTCGATCGGCACCCAGACCGAGACGCCGGCGTTGAGGAAGACCACGTCCAGTTGGCCGTAATGGGCCTGCACCGCCTGCGCCAGCTCCTGCTGGGCGGCAACGCTGGCCGAGTCGGCGCGCAGCACCGGCACGTCGGCCCCCAGGATGGCCTGGGCCTTGGCGATGGACTCGGGGTTGACGCCGGTGACGATGACGCGGGCGCCTTCGGCGAGGAACTGCTTTGCGGTTTCCAGGCCAATGCCGGTGGTGCCGCCGGTGATGAGGGTACGTTTGCCTGCAAGACGTGACATGGTGTGCTCCTGATGGTGCGGTGCCCGGCCGCCGCATGGCGGCCTTGGATGCGGCATCGTCGCCCCATGCGCCTGCTGCTATAAGATCCTGCGGGAACATAACCTTCATGCGCTGTGCGCATGAATCGAGGACGCATGGACCGGTTTCTGCTGATGACCTGCTTTGCCCGCGCGGTGGAAACGGGCAGCTTTTCTGCCGCCGGGCGCGACCTGGGGCTGGGCCAGCCCAATGTCAGCCGGCATGTGGCGGCGCTGGAGCAACACCTGCAGACCCGGCTGCTCAACCGCTCCACCCGCAAGCTGGTGCTCACCCCGGAGGGCGAGCGCTATTACGCGGAGGTGCGCCGCATCCTGGATGCGGTGGGCGAGTCTGAAATGGCGCTGCGCGACGATGTGCAGCCATCCGGGCTGCTGCGGGTGGCCTGCCCCACGGCGTTGTCGCACACCTTCGTGCTGCCGCTGGTGCCGGCGTTCTTGCAGCGGTTTCCGGCACTGGAGCTGGACCTGCAGATCAACGACCGCTACGTGAACCTGCTAGACGAAGGCGCGGAGCTGGCCATCCGCATCGGCCACCTGGACAGCAGCGCGCTGCGCGCACGCCGCATCGGCGCGTTCACGCGGGTGACGGTGGCCAGCCGCGCCTACCTGGACAGGCGCGGGGTGCCGGCCGTGCCCGAGGACCTGCGCCACCACGACTGCGTGCTGTACACGCTGCTCAGCACCGGGGCGAGCTGGCGTTTTCGCGATACCGACGTGCCGGTGTCCGGCCGGTTCCGGGTCAACTCGCCCGAGGCCGCGCGCGCGGCAGTCAGCGCCGGGCTCGGCATCGGCCAGGGCCCGGCGTGGCTGTACGAGCAAGGCCTGGCCTCGGGCGAACTGCAGACCGTGCTGGATGCCTTTGCGCCGCCGCCGGCGCCGATGCAGATCGTCTACGCCGCCAACCGGCTGGTGCCCAAGCGCGCGCTCGTGTTCATGGATTTCATTGCCGAGGCGTTTGCAAAGATTCCGCAGCTCAACCGTTAGCGACACTCGCGGTGCCGATGCCGGTGCGCCGCCAGCGCTTCGCTTTCCTGCACGCGTGTGCCGCTGCGGGCGCGGGAATACTCAACTTTGTTCGCCCGCGCGCAACCTGCGCGCAAGGCTCGCCTAAGCTCGCTGCACCTTCCCCACGCACGGCTGCCACGACCATGTTGAGCAGACACATTCTCGCGCTTGCCACCTTCATGGCATTGAGCGGTTGCAAGCAGGCCAGCGAGCAAGCGACCGCGCCCACCGCATCCACGCCTGCGGCGGCGACCACTGCGGCTTCACCGGCGTTGGATATCAGCGAACTGGATCCCGCTGCCGACGCCTGCCAGGATCTGAATGCCTTTGCCAACGGCAAGACGCTGGCCAAGGGCATCCCCGACGACGAGGTGGGCATCGGCACCTCGTACGACGTCTACAACGCCAGCTATCGGGATCAGCACGCCATTGCAGAGGCCTTGCTGAAGGCGCAACCGGCCAGCGGCTCCGTGGAGCAGCTGGTCAGGACGTTCTACGCCTCGGGCATGGACGAGGCGGGCATCGAGCGCCTGGGCGCGGCGCCCATCCAGCAGCGGCTGGCGGCGATCGATGCCTTGAAGAACGCGGGCGACATTGCCGGCTTCATCACCCAGCGCCACGCCGCGGGCGACAGCGTGGTGTTCCAGTTCATTGCCCAGCCCGACGCGCAGGATGTGTCGAAGATGGTGGGCTATGCCTTGGTCCAAGGCATGACCCTGCCCGCAAAAAATTATTATGTGGATGCGCAATACGCACCCATCCGCGAGGCCTACTTTGCGTACATCCAGCGCACGTTCGTCCTGGCCGGCGTGCCGGCCGAGCAAGCGGCGGTGCAGGCCGGGCAAGTGCTGCAGCTGGAAAGCCGCCTGGCCGCCGCACTGCTCACGCCGGCCGAGCAGCGCGAGCCGAAGAACATGTATCACTGGCTCACCACCGCGCAGGCCCATGCGCTGACGCCGCACTTTGCCTGGGACCGCTTCATGGCAGCGCAGGGTGTCAACGGCGAGAAGGGCCTTGCGCTCTCCCAGCTCGCGTTCTTCAAGACATTCGATGGGCTGTTGCAGACCGTTCCGGTGGCGCAGTGGCAGGCCTATCTGCGCTTTCATGCCATCGACACCGCAGCGCCGGCACTGAGCAAACCCTTTGTCGAGAATCGCTTTGCTTTTTACTCGAAGACGCTGGAGGGCCGGCAGGTGCAGCCGCCGCGCTGGAAGCAGGTGATTGATGCATTGAACACGACGATCGCCGAGGCGATGGGCCAGCTGTATGTTGCCCAAAAATTCCCCCCGGCCTCCAAGCAGCAAGCGCTGGCGCTGGTGGAGAACGTGCGCGCTGCCATGAAGCTGCGCATCGCGCGCGCCGACTGGCTGAGCACTGCGACCAAGGCCAAGGCATTGGACAAGCTGGCCCAGATGATGCCGAAGATCGGGTATCCGGACACCTGGCAGGATTGGTCGGGCCTGCGGCTGGACACGGGCACTTATCTGCAGAACATCGAACGGGCCGCCGCCTTCAATCATCGCCAAAACATGGCCAGGATCGGCAAGCCGGTAGACCGGACGCACTGGGATGACGTGGCCCCGCAGACGGTGAATGCCTTCTATTATCCGCGCGAAAACAGCATCTACTTCCCCGCGGTGATCCTGCAGCCGCCGCTGTTTGCGGCAACGGCCGACGATGGCCTCAACTATGGCGGAATTGGCGGCATGATCGGTCACGAGATCAGCCATGCCTTCGATGACGAGGGCAGGCAGTTCGATGCCATCGGCGCCACCCGCAACTGGTGGTTGCCCGCGGATGTTGCCGCGTTCGACGCGCGCACCGGCAGGATCAAGCAGCAGATGAGCCGCTATGTGCCGCTCAAGAGCAGGCCGGACCTGCACGTCAACGGGCAGCTGGTGCTGGGCGAGAGCATCGCCGACTTCACCGGAATCACCATCGCCTACGACGCGCTGATGCTGGATCTGCAACAACACCCCGAGCGCAATGTCGCCGTGGACGGCTATACGCCCGAGCAACGCTTCTTCATCAACTGGGCCCGGCTGTATCGCAATGCGCGCCGCGAAGAAGCCCAGGTAAAGGCACTCAATGCCGACCCGCATCCGCCCAGCGTGGTACGCGTCAATGCCGGGCCGTCCAACATGCCGCAGTACGCCAAGGCGTTCTCGTGCAAGGCGGGCGATGCGATGGTGCGCACCGATCAGGAGCGTGTACAGGTCTGGTGAGGCGGACGTTCGGCGGTGTGGCGGGCGCGCAGGCCGCGGTGGTGCGTGGACAGTCCGCAGGGCAGGCTAATGATCAGGATGGTCGCGGCCAAGCCCCGATCCAGATGGCCGACCCAGACCAAGGTCGTGCAGAGGCGTCGGCTGTGCGTGCAAGGCCTGCAGTCTCCGCGTACACGCAGATTGCGTTGGCGGCAGCCTCTTGTCAGGCTGCCCGCAACGCATCTGGCGTGCTACCGGAACATGCGACTCTTGGCCTGTTCACATGGAGGACCGCACTTCGCAAACGCGCCAGGGCATTTGCTGCGATCCCGCAACTCACTGCGGGACGCTGATCGTCCGAACACGGCAGGCACACCAACGCGAGCGCGAGAGCTCCGCTTGTCTCCCTCGCCGGGTGGATGACACCCGTCTCTCAGCCTGCCCGCATCGAGGGACGCTTGGGGCGGCTAACAGCACGTAGCGGGCCGTCGTCAGCGGGGTGTGGACGGCGCGCTCGGAACCGGAGTGCAGGCGTGGCACATGCCGCACCGGGCATCGGCCGCGCCAGCCTGACGGCGGCGCAGGCGTGTTGTTGGCCGCTCTTACTCCAGCGGCCGTGGAGACGGTTGCCGGTTCTTGGCGAAGGTCTGGTACAGCCCTGCAGCGCGCTCGTCGGCAGCGACGTTTTCGACGCTGCTCAGCCCCTTCGCGGCGATCGCCGAGGAGGCCTTGCCATCGCCCAGCAGGTAGGCCAGCCGCAGATACGCCGCGCTATCCACCAGATTCTTGTGTTCGGTGTCGCTGGCGTAGACCTCGGCCAGGCCGTAGTAGGCGTAGAGGTTTCCGGTGGCTGCGGCCTTGCTCAGGATCGCCAGGCCCGGATGGAAGCGGCCGCTCAGCGCGGTCCTGCTGCCATAGAGCACCGTTGCCGCGTGATTGCCCGCCTGCGATTCGGCCTTGAGCTGGGCCAGGTCCATGCGCTCCAGTCGCGCGCGTTCGGCCTGCGAGGGGTAACCGTGGGTCAGCAGCCACTGCGCTTCTGCCTGCGAGTTGGCCACCAACGGGCTGCTGATGGGGCAGGCATGTGCGCCACGCTCGCACAGGTAGAGCGTTGTGTCCGCGCCGGTTGCCGCTGGACGGGTAACCGCTGCCGGCATGGGGTCGCTCGATGCGGCGGTGCGGTGAGCCGCCGCTGCGTTGCCGCCGGGCTCACTGGCTGCTGCTGCGGCATCGGTCTGTTGCTGTGCGCGTCCGCAGCCGGCCAAGGCCACTGCAACGATCGCGGCAAAAATCATGCCGGTCGGTTTCAACTCACTCTCCTTGTGGATGCGGTGACGACGGCAGTTGCCGGTCATCGCCGCCGTTGCGCCTGGCTGACGCGTGCCCACCTTGGCGTGCAGCGGCTGCGTGGTCAAGACCGCTGCAGCCGCGCTGCATGCGATTACGCCGGTGCGCCACCGTCGCCGTTGATCGCCCACTGCGCTGCGAAGGCGCGTTGATAGGCCGGGCGGGCTTCGCCGCGCGCGACATAGGCCTGCAGTGACGGGAACGCGTCCAGCAGGCCGGTGAGCCGGATGCGGAGCAACACCGAGATCATCAGCAGGTCGCCGGCGCTGAAGTCGTCTTCCAGCCAGGTGCTGTCGCCAAGATGGGCGCTCAAATGCTGCAGACGGCGGTTGATGCGTTTTTGCAGCAGCGGCAAGCGCTCTGCCATCCACGGTTTGTCCGCTTCCAGCAGCAGGGCGTTGCCCAGCTCCAGCATCGGCGGCTCGACGGTGTTGAGCGCGGCAAACATCCAGGCGGTGGCACGGGCACGGGCGTTGTCGTCGTGCGGCAGCAAGCCGGGATGGCGCTGGGCGATGTGCAGCACGATGGCGCCGGTTTCGAACAAGGCCAAGCCATCCTGCTCGAAGGTGGGGATCTGACCGAACGGGTGCAGGGCCAGGTGCGCCGGTTGCCTGAGCGCGGCGAACGGCAGCAGGCGCACCTGATAGGGCTGGCCCGCTTCTTCCAATGCCCAGCGCACGCGGGTGTCGCGGGCCAGGCCCTTGCCGCCATCGGGCGAGCGCTCGAACGCAGTGATGGTGATCGTCATGGGTGAAAGACTCCCTGCGGCCCGAGGCTGAGGGCATAGCGTACGCCGCACGGTCCACGGCTGCGGCGGGCGTGGCCTGAGTGAAGCGCCAGCCGGTTGCCGCCCCGCCTGCGCGTGCACAGACCACCGCGGGCACCGCGCGCGCGGAGGCCTTGCCCGGGTAGGCGACCTCAACCTTGGCGGTGGCGCCAGCTGCCCGCCCACTGGCCGCCCGCGCCCACGCCATCCAACACCTTCAACACCGGGCACCGGGCCGCCCGCCCGAATCGCTTTTGCAATGCACAACGGTCGCGGCCGGTTACCCGGTTGAGGGCGTGTCTTTAGGCGTAAACCGCCAATCCCTTTGCGCAATCAGGCCGATTGAGACGTTTTGCCATCCTCGTCTCACTTCTTAGGTATACCGTGCAGCGAGTCACATATTTATGTGACGCAATTCACATTTATTGCCAGGAGGGGAACTGTCATGATCGATCAAGGGATGGGGTTGCAGGCGCAACTGATCGGAGCACGGGGTACGGTGGTGGGCCGGGGGTGGGCCGCGTTTTTCCCCGGTCTGGCGGCACCGTGTGGCGACATCCGCCCGCTGCGCCTGCCGCAGGCGCCCGCCCCCAGACCAAGCCGGCCTACCCTCAAACGCGTGTTGCGCAAGGGTGCGCGTTGCCTGGTGCGCACGCTGCCCTGGCGGCATCAGGACCGGCTGTATTTCCTGAACACCTTCGGGCGGCTGCCCAATCTGTACCACCCCACCTGCTTCAACGAAAAAGTGCTGTACCGCAAATGCGTGCACGGCGATTACCCGCTGTATCAGCGCCTGGCGGACAAGGTGACGGTGCGGCCGTATGTGGCGGCGCGGATCGGCACGGCCCATCTGATCCCGCTGCTGCTGGACACCGCCAACCCCGACGATCTGCTGGGCCTGCCGCGCTGGGCGCAGACGGTGATCAAGGCCAATCACGGCGCGAGCATGGTGGAGGTGGTGCGCGATGAGCCGGATGCGGCGCAGCGGCAGCGCATCGTGGCGCGGTGCAAGCACTGGCTGCGCACCGACTTCTCCGACATGGAGCGCGAGATCCATTACCACAACATCCCGCCACGCATCCTGGTGGAGCAGTACATCGGCGACGCGCAACAGGTACCGGTGGATTACAAGTTCCACATGTTCCGGCAGCCGGATGGCCGGTTCCACTACGTGCTGCAGGTGATCTACGGCCGCTTCGATACGCCGAAGCTGTCGATGACGTTCTTTGTCGACAACCTGCACACGCCGTTCCACCGCATCCGCGACGACGGCCGCTCACCGCCGTGCGCACCGGCGCTGCTGGAACAGGCGCTGGAATTGAGCAAGGTGCTGGCAAACGCCTTCGATTACGTGCGCGTGGATTGGTATATCCAGCAGGGTCAGGTGTACTTCGGCGAACTCACCTTTACCCCGGGCGCAGGCATGGTCACCGGCCTTGACCGCGGGCTGGACCGGATGATGGGCGATATGTGGGTGCAGCGGCGCGCGCCGATGGAAGCGCGACTGCCTGCGTCTGGCATGGGCATGCGGGCGCCTGTGCGGTGAGGCATGACCGCAGGCGCAGCGATGTGGACGGCGCACTCAAAAACCGGAGCGTAGTGGTCCAAGCCACACCGAGCGCCGGCCGCGCGCGCCTGGCGGCTGGGCAGTCGTTCTGTCGACCGCTCTTAGCGTGGGAGACGGTTCTTGCGAAGCGCGCGCTCCGACCGCATTACGTGCACCACCACGATGCGCTGGCCATCTACTCGGTAGAATACGCGGCAAGGTGCTTCGACAATCTGGCGGTAGCGCGAGCGCTTGAGTTCCTGTGGCCGGCTTCCGCTGTCCGGGTGTTCGATCAATTGCTCAACGTGCGCGAACACCCGTTTCACCAGTGCCGCTGCAGCGGGCGCGTTATCAATGGCGATGTAGTCGGCAATCGCGTCCAAATCAGCCAACGCCGGCACCGACCAGATTATTTCAGCCATCGCGCCATGCGGTGCTGTGCCTGTTCGTGACTCAGCGTACGGCCTTCCGCTACTGCCATTTCCCCACGGGCGATTCCTTCGAGGAGCGCCATGCGCTGCTGCATGCGCTCATAGCTGGCAACATCCACCAGATAGGCGCTGGGTAAACCGTGCTGTGTGATCAGGATTGGCTCTTTGTCGCGCTCTGCAGCTGCAAGGAGTTCGGTAGCCTGACGCTTGAGCGTGGTGACAAGTTCGGTGCGCATGGAGTGACATTAAAGTATCACTTCGGGCGAGGCAAGCGGCCGGCCCGAAGACGCCAGACTGCGCCGTCACACTTCGCCCATTGGCCGCAGGCACAGCCAGATCGCACACCAGTGCGACAGCGCACCGCCCAGCACGTGGGCATGCCAGATGGCGCGGTTGTAGACCATGGATTTGCGCACGTAGAAGGTCACGCCCACCGTGTAGAACGCGCCGCCGGCAACGATGAGCCAGAGCACCGCGCTGTCCAGGCCGGCGATCATCTGGTTGACCACCACGACCCCGGCCCAACCCAGCAGCAGGTAGATCGCCACCCAGAAGCCCTTGGCGATACCCGGCAGGCACAGTTTGGCGAACACGCCGAACAACGCCACGCTCCAGACGGTCAGGATCATGGCCCAGCGCCAGCTGCCATCGAGCGCGACCAGAAAAAACGGCGTGTACGAGCCGGCGATCATCACGAAGATGCCGGCGTGGTCGAACTTGCGCAGCACCGGTTGGCGCAGCGGCGGGGCGAAGTTGTAGGCCGCCGAGCAGGCGAACATGGTCAACAGGCCCAGCGCATACACGCAGGTGGCCAGCAACATGGTCTGGTTGGCGTGGGCACGCCACACCATCCAGGCGCCGCCGACGATGGCAAGGAACAGGCCGGCGGCATGCACGATCACGTCGGCACGGCGGGCAGCAGGGGTCTTGTAGTGTGGAGCGGTGACACTGGGGGGAACGGGCACGGCGGTTCTTCAAGGTGGGGGAGCCCACGCCGTGCAGGGCAACGATGACGCGGCGGGGGCAACAGAATACCCGGCTTGCTGAATCCGCTCAGTGACACAGGCTCGCCGGTTTGGCCCCGGTCTCATACCCTGAGACACCTCCCCTGTCTCATGCCCCTCTTTGGGAGCCGCCGTATGCCTCCGTTTGCCCTCGCTCCCCGCACCGAAACCGCCGAACGCGCGCTGGCCACCACCGATGGCCGGCCCAGCCGCGATGGCGCATTGCTCACCGAACGCCTGGAACGGCGCTACCACGACCGCATCACCGGCAGCTTCACCCTGCCCGGGCGCGAAGGCCGCTACGCGCCGATTCCGGACGATGTGCCGGCCGCGCTGGCTGACGCCTTGCGCGCGCGCGGCATCGGCCAGCTCTACAGCCACCAGGCGCAAGCCTGGGCGGCCACCCAACGCGGCGAGCATGTGGCGATCGTGACGCCCACCGCCTCGGGCAAATCGCTGTGCTACACGCTGCCGGTGGTGAGCGCGGCGATGACCGCAGGTGCCAAGGCGCTGTACCTGTTCCCCACCAAGGCGCTGGCGCAGGACCAGGTGGCCGAGCTGCTGGAATTGAACCGCGCCGGCGAACTGGGGGTGAAGGCCTTCACCTTCGACGGCGATACGCCCGGCGATGCGCGCCAGGCGATCCGCCTGCATGGCGACATCGTGGTGAGCAACCCGGACATGCTGCACCAGGCGATCCTGCCGCATCACACCAAGTGGGCGCAGTTCTTCGAAAACCTGCGCTACGTGGTGATCGACGAGATCCACACTTATCGCGGCGTGTTCGGCAGCCACGTCACCAACGTGCTGCGCCGGCTCAAGCGCATCTGCGCGTTCTATGGCGCCAACCCGCAGTTCATCCTGTGCTCGGCCACCATCGGCAACCCGCATGCGCACGCGCAGGCCTTGATCGAAGAACAGGTGCATGCGATCACCGAGTCCGGCGCGCCCACCGGCGACAAGCACGTGTTGCTGTGGAACCCGCCGGTGGTCAATGCCGATCTCGGCCTGCGCGCCTCCGCACGCTCGCAGAGCAACCGCATCGCGCGCATCGCGATCAAGAGCGGCCTGAAGACGCTGGTGTTTGCGCAGACGCGCCTGATGGTGGAAGTGCTGACCAAGTATCTGAAGGACATCTTCGACCACGACCCGCGCAAGCCGGCGCGGATCCGTGCCTACCGCGGCGGCTACCTGCCCACCGAGCGGCGCGAGGTGGAGCGCGCGATGCGCGCGGGCAATATCGACGGCATCGTGTCCACCTCTGCGTTGGAGCTGGGCGTGGATATCGGCGCGCTGGACGTGGTGATCCTCAATGGCTACCCCGGCAGTGTGGCGGCCACCTGGCAGCGCTTCGGCCGTGCCGGGCGGCGCCAGCAGCCGGCGCTGGGCGTGCTGGTGGCCAGCTCGCAACCGCTGGACCAATACGTGGTGCGGCACCCGGATTTCTTTGCCGATGCCTCGCCCGAGCACGCACGCATTGCGCCGGACCAGCCGCTGATCCTGTTCGACCACATCCGCTGCGCAGCGTTCGAGCTGCCGTTCATTGCCAGCGAACCGTTCGGGCCGATCGACCCGCTGGTGTTCCTGGAAGCATTGGCCGAGAGCGAGGTGATCCACCAGGAAGGCGACCGCTGGGAATGGATCGCCGACAGCTACCCGGCCAATGCGGTGAGCCTGCGCTCGGTGGCCGACGGCAACTTCGTGGTGGTGGACAAGAGCGATGGCAAACAGCAGATCATTGCCGAGGTGGATTACTCGGCCGCGGCGCTGACCTTGTACGAAGGCGCCATCCACATGGTGCAGAGCACGCCGTACCAGGTGGAGCGGCTGGATTGGGAAGGCCGCAAGGCCTATGTCACGCGCACCCATGTGGACTACTACACCGACAGCATCGACTACACCAAGTTGAAGGTGCTGGACCGCTTCGACGGCGGCATGGCCGGACGCGGCGATTCGCACCATGGCGAGGTGCATGTGGTGCGGCGCGTGTCCGGCTACAAGAAGATCCGCTATTACACGCACGAAAACATCGGCTACGGCCCGGTGAATCTGCCCGACCAGGAACTGCACACCACTGCGGTGTGGTGGCAGCTGCCGCAGGCCACCCTGGGCAAGGCGTTCGCGTCCAAGCAGGATGCGCTGGATGGTTTCCTGGGTGCGGCCTATGCGCTGCACGTGGTGGCCACGGTGGCAGTGATGGCCGACGCGCGCGACCTGCAAAAGGCAGTGGGCAATGGCGACGGCGCATGGTTTGCGGTGGCCGACCAGACCGGGCGTGGACAACTGCGCGGCGTGGAAGAAGGCGAGCACGACGCGGTGGAACTGCAGCAGGCCTTCGTGCCCACGGTGTATCTGTACGACAACTTCCCCGGCGGGGTGGGCCTGAGCGAGCCGCTGTGGCTGCGTCAGGCCGAGCTGCTGCAGCGCGCCGACGAACTGGTGCGGCGGTGCGATTGCAGCGCCGGCTGCCCGGCCTGCGTCGGCCCGGTGCTGGCCGCGCATGAGGAAGGCAAGGGCGAGTCGCCCAAGTCGTTGGCGTTGACGGTGCTGTCGCTGCTGTTCGATGCGGATGCGCCATTGCGGCACGCCACCCAGGTGGACGACGACCTGGCGCTGGATGTGCTTGCATGAGTGTGAGTGCAGAGCGGCTGCGGCTGCTGCGTCGGCAGGCGGGGCATGCGGATGTGCGTGCGCCCGTGGTGGTTGCTGACAGCGATGCACTGCAAGCTGCAGCAGCGGCGGGTGCGAAAGCTGCCGACGCCGCGCTTGTGCGTGAGATGCCGCAGACAGCTGTTGATGCAGCCAGGCCGGGCACATCGTCTGCGCCGATGGTGCCAGCGGCCGCAACCTCTGCTGCGGCCGATGTGCCCGCATGTACGCCGGCCTTGCGGTTGTCGGATGAGCCAGGTCAGGCGGACGCAGCGCACCGTGTTGAAGCCTTGCGCGTTGCTACGCCGACGATCACGCAGAGCGACGTGAACGCTGTGGCGCCGGCATGGGCGAGCGCGCGCGCGACCAAGCCGTCTGCGCCACAGACGCAGCCGGCCTTGCTCAGGCGAGCAGACCTTGAGACGGCGACGGTTGGCGCTATCTCAGGCGGTACGCATGCAAGCGGTGCGCACGTGGCTGCCGACATTGCGACGCCACCAACGCAGGACCAGGCAACGCCTGCACCTGGCAGCGCCTCGGGCGTCAGTGCGGAACGTCTACGCCTGCTGCGCCGTCAGGTCGGCGGGCTGACACCTGCATCGCGCAAGGACGATGCAGCGATACCGACGCGTGCGCAGCGTGCTGCGGTGTCCAGCGCCGCGTCACCTGCTGCACGCGCGCCTGCTCGCAATACGGCGCCTGCACGCGATGCTGCCATGGCCGGCCGCTCGCATGATGTGCGCGCACAGACCGCCGCCCCGACGTTTACGCGCCGCGCCTTGCTGTCGCCCACCCCTGCACCGCCTGCGCGCGAGGCATCGGTGTTTGCGTGGGTGGAGCACGATGTGCGCCACAATCCGGCGTTGTCATCCGCTGTCGATGTCGATGTCGATGTCGATGTCGAGGCAATCGATGCCGTGGAGACAGATGTCGCAAGCCGCTCGCCAGCAGCGCGCAACACAACCACGGCACCGCCGCTGCAGCAACGCACCGACATCGCCGGCTTGCGCAAGATGATCGGCCTGCGCGAACGTGCGGTGTCGACGCATCCGCCAGTACGCGCGGCGTCCACCGATCGGCAGCTGCCCGGCGACGAAATCGCACCCGGCCTGCATCTGATCGAAGCCTTCCTGCCGCAGCCGATTCCCGGCCAAGCGCTCTCGCTGGCGTTTGCCAAGCGCGAGGACGCGGTCGACCCCCTGGACCTGCTGTTCTTCGATACCGAAACCACCGGCCTTGCCGGCGGCACCGGCACACGCGCCTTCATGATCGGGGTGGCGCAGTGGTGCACCGATGCCGTGCAAGGCAGCGGCCTGCGCGTGCGCCAGCTGATGATGTCCACGATGGCCGCCGAGAGCGCCATGCTGGATCTGTTCCGTACCTGGCTCACGCCGCGCACGGTGTTGTCCAGCTACAACGGCCGCTGCTATGACGCGCCGCTGTTGAAGACGCGGTACCGGCTGGCGCGACGCGGCGACCCGATTTCCGCGTTGGATCACGTGGATCTGTTGTTCCCCACCCGCCGCCGGTATCGCGGCACCTGGGAGAACTGCAAGCTCTCCACCATCGAGCGGCAGCTGCTGCGCGTGGTGCGCGAGGACGACCTGCCCGGCTCCGAAGCGCCGGCGGCATGGCTGAGCTATCTGCGCGGCGGCAGCGCACGCAACCTGCGCCGGGTGGCCGACCACAACCACCAGGACGTGGTGACGCTGTCGCTGCTGATGCAGCGGCTGGTGGAGGTGGAGGCGCAGGACCGGGAAGTGATTCCGTTGATGGAGTCGGTGTAGCCCTCTGGGCGAGCGCGAGGCGCGTTGGCGTCGGATCGGGTCGGATCCGGATATCGGCGATGCGGTGCGTGGGTGGATGTTTGCCCGGCACCGGGGCGCCCTCTTCTGTCGCCTGTCATGGAAGCGCAGCCGCGTGCGCGTTGTGTCGAACGTGGTGATCGGCATCGGCATGCGCAGGTGCGATCGCTCGTTGTGCGAGGGCCAGCGCTCTGTCCCTCCGCAACGTTCGCCGGATGTGTAAGACGCAATGCGGCGGCGGTGCGTCGGGTTGTCGTGTCATCGGCGGCCTTCGGATGGACCGGCCACACTACACCTGCATCCACCTGCTCGCCCGGGCCCACAAAAGCTGCAACACGAAGGCATCGCCGCATTCGCGAAGAAGACAGCGGGTTCATGGCGAAAGACGGTGCGTTGTCATATGCGTTTTTACCGGCAGTCCTAGGCTTGCCGTGGCGGTTCCATTTGCAGCGGTGTTTGCCGGCATCTTGCAGGCCTGCCCACTGGCTCGTGTGCAGCGCGTCATCGCCGCCGCGCTGCGCTGCCGGCCGTTGTCGGTTCGTCAGCTCGCCGCAAGCGCCGCTATCGATACACACCAATGCACTGCGACGTGGCCGGGGTTATCGCGCATGTCGTGGCTTGACATGGAATTTGAAGGATTGCCGCATGCCGTCATTGTTGGATACACGCATCAGCCGACGTCGCCTGGTAGCGGCCGCGGCTGGCGCCTCGCTGCTGGGCTCGGCCTTGCCCGCATCAAGCGCCACACCGCCGCCGGATCTCGGGCGCAAGTTCTTGCGCTCGCGCCGGCCGATGGCATTTGCCGGCAATACGTTTCTGGGCCATCTCCAGCAACAGGGCGATGGCTACGACAGTTTCGACCGGGTGCTGGATATCTACCGCGAGCTACCCGGGCACGGCTTCGCGAACAAGTTCGCGCTGCTGCCGCCCAGCAGTTATCACGCCACCCTGCTGGGCGGGGTCAACGAGATCGACCGCGCAAGCGGGCCGTGGCCAGGCGACCTGGCGCGCGATGTGGCCTTGAGCGACATCCATGCGGAGTTTCTTGCGCGGCTGAGGCAACGCACGGCGGCGCCGCTGGGTGCGTGCAGCTTTATGGTGAATCCGGCTGCGGCCAGGACCGGCAACAACGACAACCTGCTCATCCCGCTGCGCCCTGCCGATACGCAGACCGCACAGCGCCTGGAAGCCGCGCGCCAGGCGCTGATGACGCTGACCCGCCTGCAGCGCCCGGACTACGTCAATTTCCAGTTTCATATCTCGCTGGCCTACCTGTGCCAGACGCTCGATCGCGCAGAACAGGCCGCCTACCGCGTTGCAGTGGGCAACTGGCTCAAGCGACTGGCGGCAGCGGGCCCGATCACCATCCCGCGGTTTCACTTTTGCACGTTTGCGGATATGGAGGCGTTTCGGACGGTGCGGGAGGTGTGAGGTTGAAACACGCCATCTGCGGCAGCTTGTTGCGTACCTGCCGCACGACACTGGAAGCCGCTCCTCGTGCGGCCAAAGCCCGCCGGCACGCAAGCGATGTCGCCTCTCACCAGCGGATGCACAGCGTTACGTACTCGACGCTGTGCAGTCCCGATGCTTGTGACGCGTGGGGTGGCGAGAGCGGTTGGCGGTTGGCGGCAGGCGGTCACTGCCACGTCTGCGTCACTTCGGTGGTCATCTGCCATGCGTCGAATTCCTGCTCGAACTCGGCCAAGGTCAGCAGGCCCATGCAGGCGTACGCACCGCTTGGCATCGCCTGCCCTGCCGCAAGTTTGCGCACCAGCAGGATCGCGGCAAAACAGGGGATCTCCGGTCCGTGCAACATCGCCGCGGTGAGATCCCAACGCACGGTGAGCGGCTGTCCATCGCGCTCGCCGGCCAGCTCCACGCGCATGCCGCCCAGGTCGGTGCCGAAGCGATCGAACCAGCGCCCCGCACGTGCGAGCGCTTGCGCCAGGCGCGACATCGGCAACGGCACGCCGCGCTGGCGTAACCAGGCCAGGGCGGCCAGGCAGCGCTGCAGGAACGTCACCTCCAGCGCGGCGCGGAACTGCACGCTGCGCACGCCGGGGTAGCGCTGCGGCAGCAGGTCGTGGTCGGGTACATCGCAGGGCGATGCCAGGCGCGGTGCCAGCTGTGCGAACTGCACGCGCTGCGGCCCCGCCCACCCCACCACGGTCTGCCAGCGGCCCTCGCTCCACCAGGTAAACGGCGTGCCGCAGTACGACAGCACCGCGCGTACGGTGGCCAGCCCCAGCGGCGTGCCCTGCGCGGGCGCGATCACCATGCCGATGGCATGCAGGGTCGAGAAGCGCGGCAACAGCGCATCCACCACCGCGCTGGACAACGCGGGCAAGGTGCTGGCACCGCTGATCGCCACGCGGCCGGCCTGCTGTGCCAGCGCATGCAAGGCGGCCGGGAAGTCGCGCACGAACGCGCGGCCGTCGGCCAGGTCGATGTAGTGCATGCCTGCCTGCAGGCAGCACCGCGCCACTGCGTGGTCCTGGCCCTGGAACGGCCCGGCGGTGTGCACCACCACATCGGCTGCGGTGGCTGCCAGGCGCGTGGCGAAATCGTCGGCAGTGCTATCCAGCCGGCATGCGGAAATACGACCGGGCGCAGCCTCGGGCCAGGTTGCCGCGATCGCGCCGGGATGACGCCCGGCGGCAATGACATGCAGGTGCGGCAGCGCGGCCAGCGCCCGCACGATGCGCGCACCGAAGTGCCCATAGCCGCCCAACACCACCACCCGGTACGTCATCGCCTGCTCGCTTTTGCGCCAATGCTCTGCAGTATCGGCGAACCGCGGCCGCCGCGATCACCGCGCCACAGGGCTTGCCAGGCCGTTCCGGAGGGCCTCGCGCATGACCTGCCGCGCCTGGCCGTCTGCACGCGCGCTTGCCGCCGCCTGCTGCGTGGCCAGATCGGCCTGCTGCGCGGCGAGCGCTTGCTGTTGCGTGGCCAATGCCTCGATCTGCTGCCGGGTGCTGCGCTGGCTGGCGGCGTTGGCTTGCTGCGCGACGGGCGTGGTGGTGCGCGCCGCCGCATGGTCGCGTGCCAGCGACGCGCGCGCCTGCGCAACGGCAGCGGCCGCATCGCGTGCGGCCACGGCGGCCATCTGCGTCCCCAGCACCGCTTGCTGCTCGCCGAGCCGGCCCTGCCGCTCGCCCAGCGCGCCTTGGGCCTGACCCAGCTGGCTGACCGGTGCGTACAGCACACGGATGCGCTGCAGGGTGGCCGGATCGCGCACCACGTAGCTCTTGCCGCCGCTACGAAACCACAGCAATGCGCCGGTGCTGCCGGCCAGGCGACGTGCGTGGGCCAGGTCTTCGGTGGAGCCGTGCATCAGGGCCTGGCCGCCGTCCATCAGTACGTACGCCTCCTGGCCGGGGTGATCGGACAGCGTGAGTTGGCCGTAAGTGGTCACGTCGCTGGACGGCGTGCGCGTGGGTGTCGCCGGCGCGTGCGGCGCGACGGGCATCGCGGTCGCGGCAACTGCAGCGACTGCGGCAGATGCGATGCCCGGTGTCTGCGTACCGGGCACCGGTGCAGGCGCGGGTTGACCGGCTGATCGTGCGGCCAGACATGGCGTCAGCACGCTGGTGAGCGCGATCGCCAGGATGGCCGCCACGCCAGCGCGCGTCGATGCAGGGGGAATGTGCAGCATGGGAATGTCCTTGTGTGGATAAGGTGGGCAAATCTGTCGTGTGATGCGCAGGTGCTACGCACTGCGTCCTCGTGCAGCGCTACCGATTGCAATGCTGCGCAGCAGGGGCAACTGCAGGGTTCTCGCGCATGCGGTTTCGTGGTCCCCAACAAGCGTTGCTTGCCGTTCCTTGTGCCGGTGCTGTCTGGAAACATGCGTGGCGTTGCAGGCGTGGCGCACTGCCCGCAGCAGCACGTTGCGCCGCCGAAGAACGCAGCGGTAGCCGCAAGCTGCGTCCATGCCTGTTTGCTCCTGCAGCGCTCAACCCGTCACCCGCGTCGCCCGGCCGCTGGCAAGTGCCTCGCGCAGGATGCTCAGCGCCTGGCGAGTGGCCAGCCGCGTGGCGCCGGCCTGCTTGCTGGCCAGCACGGCCTGCCTTTGCGTCAACAGGCGCTGCTGCTCTACCAGGGCCTGGGTGTCGCTGGCAGCGCCCTGTGCCGGTTGCGCCGCTGTCGCCTCGGATGCCGCGGGCAGACCGACTGCGGATGCGGCCAGCTGCGCGGCAAGCGCCTGCTGGCGCGCTTGCAACCTGTCCTGGGCCGCGCGCAGTTGCAGGCTGCGTGCATAGCCGGTGCGCAGCCGATGCAGCAGGCCCGGATCGCGCACGACGTATTGCACGCCGTTGGCCCGGAACCACAGCACCCAGCCATTGGCGTTGGTGTAGCGACGCGCGGTCTGCAGATCGTCGGTGGTGCCGTGCATCAGATGGCGCTCGCCCTGCACCAGCACATAGGCATCGCCATCGTCCTGGGCGTCCTGCGCGCTGCTGTGGCAAGCGGCTTTGGTCGATATGGCGCCGGATACGAGGTGCCTTCGGCGTGGCGTCGACAGCGCAGACCTAGGTGCGGGCATTACTGGAAAGATCGGCGCAGCGGGCGGAGCGGGACGGGCAGGTGGATGCGCGGGCTGTGCAGGCGCGGCCGGTACCGGTGCTGCGACGGAAGTGGCAGAGGCCGATGGCGGCGAAGGAGCGACCAGCGCAGCACCGGGCGCAAATGCCGGAGCTGCACGTGGCGCAGGTGGCGCAGCGAGATGCGCCGGCGCGGGCAGTAGCGGCATCGCGGCTGCGTTGGCTGCCACTGCCGGTAATGTTGTTCTGGATGGTCCTGTTGCTGTTGCTGTAGGTGTTGCTGCTGTTGGTGCTGCCGGTGCTGCCGGTGCTGCCGGTGCTGCCATCAGCATGGGCGCAGCGAGCGCGCCGAGGGCAAGCAGCAAGGCACTGCGCAGGCGCCGTGGTGGGAACGTGATCTGATGCATGTGCGATCTCCTTGGGGACTTGGGTGCCGCCGGCCGGTCGCGGCCAGGCGGATGGGGAACAGCGAACACACGGCCACGGCGTTGCCGACGCTGGTTGCGTCGACACGTGCTGAGTCGATGAGCGGGCGCGTGGCCTGACCCGCCCGAGTGGGTACGGCGCCAGGTGGTGTGCGCGATCACTGCAGTGGTCGCGATAGATGGAACGGTCGATCGGGTGGAGCGGTGACGCAACGCCTGCACTGTCAGTGGACGATCCAGCGGCTGCCGGCGCTGTCAGGCCCGGCGACAGGCTGCGGTGCTGACACGCCGGTCGCCGCAGGCGCAGGACAATCGGCGATCGGCGATCACCAGCGCCATGCCTGCCAGCCACGGCGCCGCCCACCTGACGACTGCAGGCCTTGCCTCACGCTTGGTTGGTGCTCGACGCGTTGATCCATCTGGCGCGCACTGCCAGGGCAATGCGCGCCGTGGTGATGCAGGTCTCTAGTTGTCTTCGTCCGTGCCCGCAGCCGAAGGTTGGGCACGCGCGGCGTTGAGGCGGTCCTGGCGTGCAGCTTCCTTGTCCATTTCGGCCTGATGGCGGCTCAACTCGGCGGCCTGACGCGCGGCGGCGACATAGGCGTACTGCGCGTTGCGTTGTTGCAGCGCCACCTCACGGATCTGCTGCGCCGCTTCGCGCACCTGCTGCTGGGCGTCCTGCTTGGCCTGCTCCAACTCTGGTCCCAGCGAGTCCAGTTGCTCGCGTGCCTGCGCCAATGCGTCCTGCGCCGCCTGCAGCTCGTCCTGCCGCATCTGTGCATGCAGGTCGCTCGCGTCGATCGCCTGCTGTGCGGCGGCGCGCGCTTCCACCTCGGCAGCCTTCGCGCTGCGGGTGGCCTCGTCGATGGCGTCGCGTACGCGTTGCTGTGCGTCGGCATCCCAGCCGGTGGCATCCATCTGCCAGCTGTCTTGCGCGTCCGGCGCATCCAGCACACCCGCCAGCACGCCGTTTGCCGGTGCCGCAGGGGCGGCCGGCATGGCCGGTGCGGCGGGCGCTGCCTGCACGTGCAGTTGCTCGGCGCCATCGGCACGGCGCATGCCGTGCGGCATTGCCGGCGCTGCGCTGGCCGTGACCACGATCGGCTGCAGCGCGGGCGACGGCAGCGGCGCGGGCATGGCGACCAGGCGCAGCGGTGCCACCCCCAGGACCGCCACGGCGACCAGCGCGCGCGCGCCCCACCCCGGCGTGGCGTTGGTGTTCTGCAACATGATCAGGCGGCGCTTGAGGCTCAGAAAACTTGGCGATGCGCTGGACACCCCGGCCACCGGCGCTGCGGACACCCCAAGGCTGACCAGCAGGCGGCCATAGTCGTGACGGCAGCGCACGTGGCCGGCGACCACCGCCGCATCGCAGGCGGCTTCGCGGGCGATGGCGTATTCGCGCGCAGCCAGATGCAGCAGCGGATGGAAGAAGAACAGGTGCTGCGCCAGTGCCGGCAGCAGTCCCCACAGCAGATCCTGCCGACGCAGATGCACCAGCTCATGGGTCAGCGCCATGTCCAGCTCATCGTCGCTGATGCTGGCCAGGCGGCGGGACGGCAGCAGCAGCACCGGCCGCCACAGGCCGATGAGTTGCGGCGAATCGATCTGCGCGCTCAGGCGCAACGGCGGCGCATGGCGCAGGCCGTGCGCATCGGCGGCCAGTTGCAGGGCCGCCAGCAGCGCCTGGTCGGTGCACGGCTCGGTGGCCTGCACCTGGCGGCGGCTGATGCGCCACGCCACGGCGCTACGCGCCAGCATCACCACCACACCGGCCAACCAGGCCGCCACCACCCAACGGACCCACAGCGATGGCGAGGCACTCGGCAGGGCCGTCACCCTCGCCCCTACCGCCTGCGCCACCGGCGCGGCAGCCGGCAATACCGCCAGCTCGACCGGCGCCACGAACAGGCCCAGTACCGCCTGCAGACCCACCATCCACCACAGCCAGCATTGCGTGGACGCCGGCAGGCGCGGCATGGCCTTGCACAGCAGCCACACCACTGCCACCAGCGCGGCCGATTGCAGGCTGGTCATCGCCAGCCGCTGCACCACCACTTCGAACAGGCTCTGCATGACTCAGCTCTCCTTGCGCTGCGATTGCAGCTTGGCGACCAATGCTTCGAGTTCGGCCAGTTCGGTATCGCTGACCTCGTCGGCGCGCTGCGACATCCACGCCACGAACGGCGATACCGAGCCCTGCAGCGTCTTTTCCACGAATTGCCCCACTGCACCGCGCACCACGTCGTCCTGCCCGGCGGTGGCGCTGTAGCGGTACATGCCATCGACCTGCTTGCGCCGCAGGAAGCCCTTGGCGCGCAGCCGCTCCATCATGGTCAGCACCGTCGAGCGGGCCAGCCCGCGCGGCTCACCGAACGCGGCCGCCACTTCGCCCACGCTGGCGTGGCGCTGTTCTTCGATGTATTGCAGCAGGGCCAGCTCCTGGTCCCCGATGGTCTTCGCGCTCATGTGGTGCCCCATGACTACAGATGTCGCTACCGTAGGCCTGACTACAGCTGTCGTCAATAGGTCGGATGGCAGGGGGTCGGATGTCCGGCATGGGGCCGCGTGTCGCTGCACAGGCACGCTCGGTCGGCCGGGTCGACGAGCCTGCGGTTCCGCTTCGCAATGCCGTGCGCGCCGCTCGCTCCGGGCACGCGCGGTGCCGAGCGCGTTTGAAGAGGGAGACGATGCAGAGGGCCGGCGTCGGGGGCAAAGGGCCACTGCATCGAATGAGCGCTCCATCGTCGATGCCGTGGTCGCGCCATGGCCACCGGCGGCTCGGCCAACCACACGCGCCCCTGGATGTCTGGCGTCTGCAGCGGTGTTGGCGTGGGCGCTGCGGCGGTTTGCTCACGTTTGCATCGACGATGGTTGGGAGGAGGTTGCAACCCAGCCTCCCCCACTGCGGTAGATTCCGTAACATTTGATGTATGACCAACGGAGCTGTGGCGGATGGACCTTGAGACGACGAGCAGAGCATTGATGCCCTTGCCGTATCAGCGTGACGTGGTCGACTACCTGAAGCAGCACGAGCCTGAGGTCTGGGCGTGGGCCGGGTCGCAACAGGTCCGCGATGCGCATCTGGCACAGGTCCGCACCCATCTGCTGCGCGACACGTATCGGCTCGAACCCGAAGCGCATCCGGAGGTGCATGCGGCGCTGACGCTGGCCATGCAGCGGCTGGGGATCAGTGCAGCCGCCACGCTGTATCAGTCCGGCGGTCAGGCGATGAACGCGGCGCTGGTCTATGTGCCAGGCGAAGTGCATATCGTGCTCGAAGGTCCGGTGCTTGAACGCCTGTCTGCGCACGAGCAACTGGCGCTGTTCGGTCATGAACTGGCCCATTACCTGCTGTGGTCGCTGGAGGGCGGGGCGTTCCTGTGCGCCGAGCGCATCCTGCAAGATGCGCTCGGCGCCCATGGGGCCAGCGATAGCCACCGGCAAACCGCACGGAGTTATGGCCTGCATACCGAACTGTTCGCCGATCGCGGTGCGGCGCTCGCAGCCGATGCGTTGGCAACTGCGATCAGCACGCTGGTCAAGGTGCAGACCGGCATCGGCAATCCGGACCCGGCAGCCTACCTGCGCCAGGCCACCGAGCTGGAGGGTGCGCTGGAGGACATCAGCGCCGGCACCACCCATCCAGAGACCTTCGTCCGTGCACGGGCGCTGGAGTTGTGGTGGCAGGACGATGCGATGCTGGACGCGTGGACCGATCGCAAGCTGCGCGGCGTCCTGCGTCTGGCCACGCTGGATCTGCCACGACAGGTCCAGCTGCAGACGATGACGCGCGCGTTCGTCAACTGGTTCCTGGAGAGTGCGCAGCTGCGCAGCGACGCGGTGGCCACCCAGGTGCGCATGCTGTTTGCCGACTGGGTGGCCGACGAGCCGGTCGCGCCGCCCGACCAGTTCGAAAGCCTGCAGGCCGCCGACGACGTGCGTGGGTATTTCAACGCGCTGATGCTGGACCTGGCACTGGTCGATTCCGAGCTGCGCGAGTTGGCCCTGCAACGCGCCATGGTGGTGGCGCGGGTGCTGGACAGCGAAGCGCAACTGCTGGCGCAGCTCAAACGCGACGCCGGGATGGGCAAGCGCGAGATCGACAGGCTGCGCAAGCAGGTCTGGGAGGTGCAGGCATGAGCGCATCGGACACGCCGGCGGTGCCGGGCGGCAGCTTCGCAACGGTGATCCAGGCGCAGGCTGGTGCCGCGTTTTCCACCGACGATGTGGTGTTGATGGTGCTGCCGCTGTTCCAGCAGGTGGCCGACCTGCATGCGCACGGCAAGGTCGCCGCACTGGACACACGCAGCATCTTGCTGGGTCAGGAAGGTGGGCTGCAGCTGGCGCAACCACAGGGCCAGGCGCCGGTGATGGACATCGGCGCCATCCACCGGGTGCAGCCGCATCCGGCCTCGGCCCTGAACATCGTCGGCGAGCTGCGGCGCTCGCACGACGCGAACGGCATGGAAGACCTCGCGTTGATGGAGGTGCAGGACGACCTTGCCGCCCCGATCGAGCGCCCGGTGTACCTGCCGGCGTTTGCCAGCTGGGAGTTGCAGCTGGGGCATCACGACGAAATCACCGACGTGTTCCGGCTGGGCCTGGTGCTTGCGGCGTTGGCCTGCGGGCTGGATCTGGGGGACGTGGATGACGTGCGCAGCTTCGCCGCACATCGGCGCAATCTCTTCGTGATCGCCGAGCGGCTGCACCCGGTGGTGGCTGCGGTGATCGTGGAGATGACCGCGCTCAACCGGCATGAGCGCGCCACCGACATGGCCAGCCTGGCCACACGTCTGCGCACCTGGCGCGACCAGCCCGAGGTACTGGATGTGCAGCGTGCGCTGGCCGGTGCCAGCGGCGCAGTGCCGCGACGTACGGCGGTGCTGTCGCATCTACGCGATCGCCTGTTCGACCTGTCGCGCCGCAATCGGCTGCTCTACTTCAAGCCAACCGCCAGCAGCGTCAACCTGACCGTGTCGAGCGTGCCGTTGATGCTGCAGGTGGAGAGTATCCAGCCCGACCACATCTGCACCTGGAGCGGGCCGTTCGCCAACGATCTGGTCAGCGGGCGCGCGGTCGATCTGCAACGCTGGCTACGGTTCGACGACCAGCCCTATCTGCCGGTGGCCTTGGACAAGCTGATCCAGGACACGCGCCGCGACCGCGCCGAGTACGGTTTCGGTACGCTGCGGCTGGTGGCGGCCTTCCTGCGTTGGCATAACCTCAAGGAAGACCCTGAGGAACGGATCGTGACGCCCCTGCTCTGGCTGCCGGTGGAGCTGACCAAGCGCAAGGGCGTGCGCGACCGCTATGTGCTGCAGGCCGAAGACGACGAGGCCGAGTTCAATCCGGTCCTGCGCCACCAGTTGCGCCAGCTCTACGACATCCGCTTGCCGGAAAAGGTGGATCTGCAGAAGACCTCGTTGGCCGAGATCCACGCCGACCTGCTGGCGCAGATCCGTCGCAGCGAACCGTCGGTGGAACTGCGCCTGGTCGACAAGCCGCAGATCCGTCTGGTGCGGCAGAAGGCGCTGCAGCGCCTGCAGCAGTTTCAGCGCCGGCGTTCGCTGGCGCGCACGGCCGCCACGACGAGCGGGCTGCCCGACTACAGCTACGCGCCCGACAACTACCGCCCGTTGGGCCGCGCGCTGTACGAACAGCGGGTGGTGCCCAGCCCGCTGCCACAGCGGTTCGAGGCCGGTGCCGCGCCGGTGGCAGGGCCGCGTCACGCACGCATGGCCGCCCCGGTCGAGGAGGTCGCCGACCGCGTGGGCTACGCACTGGGCGAGTCCGAAGGCCATCGCTACGCCTGGGACCTGGATCTGACCCAGGTCAGCCTGGCGAACTTCAACTACAAGAAGATGTCGCTGGTGCGCGACTACGCGCAGTTGATCGACGCCCCCGACGCCAATCCGGCCTTCGACCGGGTGTTCTCGATCGAGCCACGCGCTGCCGACCCCGCAGCCGCCGCGCCGCTGCCGACGCGCGCGCAATGGAACGTGGTGGATGCCGATGCGACCCAGAACGCTGCCGTCGCGCTGGCGCGTACCCGGCACAGCTTCATCATCCAGGGCCCGCCGGGCACCGGTAAATCGCAGACCATCACCAACCTGATCGCCGACTACGCCGGCGAGGGCAAGCGCGTGCTGTTCGTCTGCGAGAAGCGTGCGGCGCTGGATGTGGTGTTCCATCGCCTCAAGCAGAGCGGACTGGATCCGCTGTGCTGCCTGATCCACGATTCCCAGACCGACAAGAAGGCTTTCATCGCCGAGCTGGGCGAAGGCTACGCGCGCTGGATCGCCCAGGCGCATGGCCGCGAGGCGCTGATGGCCCAACGCGACCGGCTGGTGGAGCTGATCGATGGCAGCCAGCAACGCATCGATGTCTTCGAGCAGGCCATGAGCCGGATACCGGAGGCGATCGGCACCACCGCACGTCAGCTGGTGCGGCAGCTGATTGAGCTACCGGCCGCGCCCGCGCTGGATGGCCAGGCCTGGGAACGGCTACCGGATCTGGCCGTGTGGGAGCGTCATCGCGCGTTGGCCGCACGCATCCACGCGCAGATGCAAACACGCTTTGGCGTGCAGGGCCTGGCCGAGCATCCCTTGGGTCGACTGCACGCCGACGTGCTGGCCGATCCGCGTGCGCATGCACGGATAACCCAGCTGCTGGACGACAGCGAGGCACTGCTGGCGCAGCTGGACCCGTTGCTGGAAAGTGGCTCCAGCCTGCTCGACGCGGACATGTCGCTGGCCCAGGCACGCGCGTTCGCCGATCAGGCGCAGTGGCTGGTCACCCAGGGCCTGGCCGCACATCTGGACCTGCTCGACGACGACTCGCCGGCTGCGAGCGACTTGCGGACCCTGCGTGCGGCGCTCGACCAGAAGACCGCCGTGCTGAACACCGCGCAGCAGGCCACCGCACACTGGCGGGACCGGCTCGACCCGGCCGATGCCCGGGCGGCGCTGGCGCTGGTGGAGCAACTGGAAGGCTCCGTGCTGCGCTGGGTGAAGCCGGCATGGTGGCGGCTGCGTGGCGAGCTCGTTCGTCGCTACGATTTCGGCCGCCATGCCGTGCACCCTGGTTACACGGCGGTGCTGCGCGCGCTGGTGGCCGAGCAGACCGCGGCTGCCGCGGTCCAGACCGAGCAGGCCGCCGGGCAGGCCCGCTACGGTGTGGCGCGGCTGCAGGACCTGATCGATGCAGTGGCCCAGTTACGTGAACGTCTGGGCGCCTCAGCCGCGACCCGCACGCTGGTGGCGCATCTGCGCGCGGCCATCGCACCGCTTGCCCTCGCCCGTGCCGACGCCGACGCGCGCGGCCCGCTGGAGCGGCTGGCCAGCCGCATCGAGGAGCACCTGGAGCTTCCGCGCGAAGCCAGTCTTGAGAGTATTTCCGAGTATCTGCGCGACCTGCGCGAATGCCTGGACGAGCTGGCCGACCTGTTGCCGCTGCTGCGCAGCGTGCATGCCGCGGATGCGGGCAGCGCCTTTGTGATGCGCAATGTCGCTGCAGCGCCTGCAGGCATGGATGCAATCGTCGCGCATGCGGCCTGGCGGCGGCTGGAAGCCGCCACACCGGCGCTGGCAGGGTTCGACGGGGCCATGCTGGCCCGCGCGGCGGCCACGGTGGCCCAGGGCCAGGCGCGCCTGCTGGCGCTGAATTCGCAGGTGATCCAGGCGACCCAGCACCAGCGCTTTGCCGAGCACGTGCGGCAGTCGTCGCTGTCTGCCAGCCAGCTCGACCAGGTCGGCAAGGCGTTCAAGAAGCTCTATGCCACCGGCCGCCGCGAGCTGGAGCATGAATTTGCCAAGAGCATGCGTCACCGCTCCATCCGTGACCTGTCCGATGACGAGACCGGCATGGTGATCAACGACCTCAAGCCGATCTGGCTGATGAGCCCACTGTCGGTCTCGGACACGCTTCCGCTGTCGCCGGACCTGTTCGACGTGGTGATTTTCGACGAGGCCAGCCAGATCCCCACCGAGGAAGCCGTCCCGGCGCTGAGTCGCGCGCGCCAGATCGTGGTGGTCGGCGACGAGATGCAGTTGCCGCCGACCAGCTTCTTCTCGAGCGCCGGCGATGGCACCGACGCATTGGTGGTCGAAGACGACGGCGAGCGCATCGCCATCAATCTCGATGCCGACAGCCTGCTCAATCAGGCCGCCCGCAATCTGCCGGCAACCCTGCTGGCGTGGCATTACCGCAGTCGCCACGAGGCGTTGATCAGTTTTTCCAACGCGGCGTTCTACGACGGCCGGCTGGTGACCATTCCGGACCGACGGATCGAACCTGCCGACGAACAACCGGCCACGCTGCGCTCGGATCGGCCCGATGCCGGCATTGCCGGTGCCGATGCGGTGCTGGCGCGTGCGGTGAGCTTCCATCGCCTGGACGATGGCGTGTACATCGGCCGGCGCAACGCGGCCGAGGCACGCTACATCGCCCTGACGGTCCGCGAGCTACTGCGCCGGGAGACCGGCCTGAGCATGGGTATCGTCGCCTTCTCCGAGGCGCAGCAGGGCGAGATCGAAAGCGCACTGGAGATCCTGGCCGCCGAGGATGCGGACTTTGCGCTGCGCCTGGACCGCGAGTACGTGCGCGAGGACGATGATCAGTTCAACGGACTGTTCGTCAAGAACCTGGAGAACGTGCAGGGCGACGAGCGCGACGTGATCCTGCTCAGCATCTGCTACGCGCCTGGACCGGACGGCCGCATGCTGATGAACTTCGGCCCGATCAACCAGCGCGGCGGCGAGAAGCGGTTGAACGTGATCTTCAGCCGCGCACGTCATCGCATGGCAGTGGTGTCCAGCATCCAGGCCGAAGCGATCACCAACGTGCACAACGACGGCGCCGCCGCGCTGCAGGCGTTCTTGCGCTTTGCCCAGGCCAGCGCCATCGGCGACCATGGCCGCGCCCAGCACGTCCTGGGCACACTCAATGCCGGTGCGCGCGAGGCCTTCGTGCGGCCGGCCAGCGCCGATGCGGTACGCAGCGCGCTCGCCCGTGCATTGCGCGAGCACGGCCACCTGGTGCACGAGTGCGTCGGGCGCTCCCAGTTCCGCTGCGACCTGGCCATCGTCGACCGCAGCACCGGCGACTACCGGCTGGCGATCCTGCTCGATGCACCCGACCAGGCCGTCGCCGACACGCGCGAGCGTTACGTGTTTCGCCCCGGCGTGCTGCGGCGCTTTGGCTGGAACGTCATCGATGTCCCCGGACGTGATTGGTTGCGCGCACCCGATGGCGTGCTGCTACGGATCGAAACGGCGCTGGCTGGCGAGAACATCGAGGAAGACGCCGAGCTGGATCTGGCCCTGGATGACATGCTGCAGGCATCGCTGCCGATCGCCCCGACCGACAGCCCGGCGCCCCTGCCGACGCCGACGCAACCGGCGACGTCGGCGCCATCGCAGCCCCCGATGGCCGATGCGCTGCGCAGCCTGCGTTTCGAGCAGGGCAGCTCTCGCAAGTTCTGGCGCGTGGCGCGTAACGGTACGGAGCTGAGCGTGTCCTTCGGCCGGATCGGCACCACCGGCCAGACGACACTCAAAGCCTTCGATACCGTCGAACGCGCGACCCGCGAGATGGACAAACTGACGGCTGAAAAGCTGCGTAAGGGCTATGTGGAGGATGCAGATCCGGCAGTGCCTTGAGGGCCAGCAGGGAGACGCCAACGCTGGCACTAGGCGAATGCTGAGGGCAGTACCGAAACACGTGGACGTTGCTGGCCGCATGCGGCAGCCACGGGCACTCATCTGCCCGCACTTGCCCGAAGCGCTGCAAATTCGTCCCACCATGCTGCCGATTTGTATCGAGGATGCTCGTCTGCCCTGGGGCAGCTTCCGGACACCGCACGTAACGATTGCCGTTGTTCAATGCCGCACACCAGGCCGCTGGAGCCGTGTTGAAACCGGCGCGCTAGGTCTGCAGGTGCCTGCGTTTGAGCAGATGCTGCCTGGCCAACCGGATGATGCGCACGCCCACGTAGGCCCAATGCAATGCGCCGGGCAACGGCACGGCCTGGCGATCCATGTCGGTCGGAGCGAGCAGGATGGGTAGCAGTTGCACACGGCCGCGCCAGGTCGATTGCAGCGATAGCAAGTGTCTGACGTAAGCAAACAATCCCAGCCGTACCGCCAGATCCGCACCGCGGTCGGATCCGAGCGCATCCATGCACGGCAGCAGCGCGGCGGCGGCCGGCCGGGCCTTTTGCAGCAACGCAGGCTGCCGCTGTAGCGCGGCCGGTAGAGCGACACCCAGGCTCGCTTCTGCCAGCAACGCACTCAGCGCCAGCTGTCGTTCCACGCCAAGCCGACGTGCCAACGCGAGGACCGCATCCCAGTCCACTTGCGCGCTGCGCAGCGCCTGCGCCATGTCCACCAGCCAGAATGCGCGGTGCCAGTGGTGCTTGGTGCCGTGGAAGGCGGCATAGACCACGGCCGCTGTCGGCGACAGCGTGGGTACCTGCATCCCGGCCACCACGACAGTGCTGAGATGATCGCGCCAGACCTGTTGACTGAGCGGAAACTGGCGCTCGTGGTTAGCCAGCCGCAGATGCAGTTCCAGCACCACGCCGGTCGCGTGGTGGTGCAATGGCAAGGCATGGTTGTGACGGCAGTACTCCACCGGATCGAGCGCGGCCTCCGGTTGCAGTGCGTAGCCCAGGACGCTCAGCGCAGAGAGCGCGTCCTGGGTGGCATGCGGCTCGATCAGCAGATCGATATCGCATGCCTCGCGGCGGTGCAGTTGACCGAAGTGCGCCGCATATCCCAGACCCTTGAGCAGGCAGCAGCGGATGCCCGCCTGCTGCAGCGCCGCGACCATCTCACGGATGGCAGCAGTCTGTTGCAGCGACTGCAGCAGCATGCGCTGCTGCCGCCGCCGCAACCGATCGCGCACTGCAACAGAAACATTTGACGCCAGGGTGTCGGCAGCAGGCAAGGCCAACGCCATTCGGTGCTGTGCAAGCGCGCGTTCGAACGCGACCGCATCTGACGGTGCGGCCGGCAGTGGCCGTCCTGCAGCCGCACCCTCGTGGTGTCGCCACAGCGAAAGCACGTAGCCGAATGCGGGGGACCACGCCGCACAAGCGCTCTCGACCGTCACGGCGCAGTGCGCCTCAACGTGCGGCCGCATGAGAATCGCAAGTGGTGAACGTGCTCACCTTAGCGCGTCTGCGGCATGTGCTACGTTCGCTGTCAGGGGTCATTTCTGCATCTGCAGATTGCGGGGAAACTGAGTCAAGTCCTGATCCGTCCACATCGTCGTGTGCCTGACAAGCGGCTTTTTCGGCGTGCCGCCAAAGACGTCCTGTGGCGCACGTCTGCACATTAATAGCATAGCGTTCGCGGCGCCGGCCGTTGCGCAGGCGCCCCCATCCGCAGTGTCACGCATCTCGTATGCGTGACGTGCGTCGTCGTGGTTTTCACATCAAAGGAGTGCACGGATGACAGATGCATATGTTGGCGAAATTCGCTTGTTTCCGTTTGATTGGACCCCGCGGGGATGGCTACCTTGCGACGGCCGTTCTCTGCCGATCCAGAGCAACCAGGCGCTGGCGTCGCTGCTCGGTGCCCAGTA
The DNA here is from genome assembly GCF_024806835.1 of Xanthomonas sp. 3793. Taxonomy (GTDB): domain Bacteria; phylum Pseudomonadota; class Gammaproteobacteria; order Xanthomonadales; family Xanthomonadaceae; genus Xanthomonas; species Xanthomonas arboricola_F. Next base: position 211,245 of record NZ_JANTYU010000006.1, on the reverse strand, counting down.
CGGCGGCGACGGCAGGACCAACTTCAATCTGCCGGACCTGCGCGGCCGCGCCCCGGTCAGCCAGGGCATTAATCCATCGACCACGCCGACAGTGACCTATGCCGTCGGCAATTACGGCGGCCTGGAAGGTGTGGCACTGACCGCCGCGCAGATTCCTCCGCATACCCATAGCGTGAATGCGGTCAATGCACCAGCGACCACTGCCGCGGTCGTGACTGCCTCCAACTTACTGCTCGCCCAGACCCCCGCACCGCACACCCTGTATGCGCAAAGCGGATCACTGGTGGGGCTGGCCGCCGATTCGGTAAGCCAAGAGGGTGCAGGCGCCGCGCACAACAACATGCAGCCGTCGCTGGTGCTGAATTTCTGCATCTGCACGATGGGCCTCTATCCGCAGCACCCCTGACGCGGCGACAAAAGGAACAACATCATGGACGCTTATACCGGTCAGATCATTGTGTTCGCCGGCAACTACCAGCCCGAGAATTGGGCATTTTGCGACGGACGCCAGTTATTGATCAACGATTACCAGGCGCTCTACGCGCTGATCGGCACTACGTATGGCGGCGATGCCAGAACCACGTTCAATCTGCCTGATTTGCGCGGCCGGCTGGCGGTCGGCCAGGGTCAGGGCGTGGCGCGTGCACCGGCACCGCAATTGACCGCACGGGTGCTGGCACAGCAGTTGGGCACCGAGACGGTGTCCTTGCAACTGGCAGAAATGCCCGCGCACCGGCATACCTTGCAGGCACTCAACACACCAGCCACTGCACTGACACCGGCCGGCCAGTTGCCCGCCATTGCGCAGAACGGCGACGCGTCGTATTTCACGCCGCCCAGCGGAAGCGCGCCCGCGGTCAACACCTTGGCGACCAACGCGGTGGGCCCCAGCGGCGCCGGTCAGGCGCATGACAACCGCATGGCGACACAGACGCTGAACTACCTGATCTGCCTGAACGGGTTGTTCCCGGATCGGCCGTGATCGGCCATCGCAAAGGAGTTCGACATGTCCAACAGTTTCATCGGTGAAATCCGTGCGTTTCCCTACAATTTCGCGCCGGAAGGCTGGCTCGATTGCATGGGGCAGACGGTCAGCGTGCAGCAATACCAGGCGCTGTTCGGGGTCATCGGGTTCGCCTACGGCGGCGACAACCGCACAACGTTCGGCTTGCCCGATCTGCGTGGTCGGGCCGTGCTGGGTCAGGGTCAGGGGCCGGGCTTGAGCAACTATACGATCGGCCAGTTGCAGGGCGCGGACAGCATTGCGCTGGTCTCGCAGATGCAACTGCCGGCGCACACCCACACCATCACCAGCAAGTTCATGCCGCCTGGCACTGCCCCGGGTGCATCGACCAGTACACCGGGTGCCAACGCCTACCTGTCGCGATTGCTCAACCCGACCCCTTCGCCACCTGTCACCACTGCCGCTTTCGCGCCGAACTCGACCGCGCCGCTCACGCAATTGGCGCAGAACGCGCTAGCGCCGTTTCCACCCACCGCGGCCCCGGCACAGGCCCACGAGAATCGCCAGCCGTTCGCGACGTTTCGCTACTGCATCTGCGCCACCGACGGCATCTTCCCGCCCCGGCCATGATGCCGCCGCAGTTCGCCTGCCCTGCGCCATTGCTGGCACGGGGCATGACGGTGCGCCCGGAGTGCGCGATGGACCTGCCGGCGCTGCGTACGTTGTTCAGTGCGCAGCGCTGGGCAGAATTCGCGATGCTGCCGTGGGACGATGCGGCGAAACAGGTCTTGCTCGACCAGCAGTTCGACGCGCAGCAGCGCCACTACACCAGTGCCTACGCGCACCGGCAGTTCCTGGTGCTGGTGGATCGGGAGCGACTGGCAGGCCGGCTCTATCTGGGCGACAGCGCGGCCGGGGATCTCTGCGTGCTGGACATCCTGTTGTCACCGGACCATCGCAACCGTGGCGTCGGTACGGCGCTGCTGGCGGCGGTCCAGGATCAGGCCGCGACAGCAGGCCGGCGCGTGTTGCTGGAAGTCGACAAAGGCAATCCGGCGGCCGAGCTTTACCGCAGGCTGGGCTTCACGGCAGTAGGCGACACCGATACCAGCTGGCGCATGGCGTGGTCCGCGGCAGCGACACAGGGCTAGCTAGTGATAGCCCAGCCAGGCCATTACTACACCATGGTCTGCGCGCAAGCGCGCGGCCTGTGCGGCATCCAGGGCGGCATGCCAGGCACCGGCCTGGCCTTGGCGAAAGAACCGCTGCTGGCCGCGGCGGCGCTCGCTGAAGCCATCGCGTTCTTCAGCGGCGCGTAGCACGTCGAAACGGCAGGCCGCGACAGCACGTGCGATCTGTGCAGGGGCAGTGGGCAGGCCGAGGAAGGCGGCCAGCCGCGCCGCTTCGCGCAATGGATGTGCAAGCAAGGTTTCATAGCGCAGCAACAGATGGGGCCCCGGTGCTTCCTGCAACCACGACACCACGTGACTGGACCAGGCGCTATAGCGCTGCGGGGTCTGTGGCTGATAGCCGGCCGAGCCCCGGCTCATGAACAGGTCCGCATCGCCCATCTGCGCGATCGCGGTGTCCACGTCGACGCGCATGTGATCGGCCCACGACGGCGCGACGTCGCGCGGATCGCGCACGATATACACCGTCCCCAGGGTCGCCGCTGCCGGGAACAGCCGCCCGTCGTAACGATCGTGCACCTTGAGCAAGGTGCTGCCCTGGGCTGCGCAACATCGGTAGGCGCTGGCACGCAGGTGCTCCAGTTCTGCCGGAAGCAGATCGCCGTTATCCACTTCGACGTAGCGTTCAAGCCAGGTCCGCGAGGCGGCGTTGGGCATCGCCTGCCCAAGGTTGGCGAGATCGACATGTGACGCGCCGCTCTGCAAGCTGGAGATCAGGCAACGTACCCAGGTGTTGCCCGATTTGGGATAGGACGCGAGCCAGACGATCCCCCGCCGATTCACACCAGGCCGCTTTCGATGAGTTCGGCGGTGGCGGCCAGCGCATCGAAACGGCGCGGCCGCTGTAGGCGCCAGGTCGGCACCTGGCGGGCGATCGCCGCCGCCTGCGCGAATGTGGTTGCACGCAGCCCCATGCGCGCGGCGGCCTGCGGTCGCGCCAGATTGGCGTGCAGCAGAGGCAGCGCGGCTGCGGGATTGCATCGTTGCAACTGCGGATCCGGCGCGTCCTGCAGCAGCAGGATGGCGTCCAACCGTGCAGGCGTGGCATCGAACCCCGCCTGCGGGCGCAGATCGTACTTATCCATGCCCAGACGCACCCGCGACAAGCCGTCGCTGGGGATATGCAGAGCATGCAGCGCGTCGTGCCACAGTTTCAGCCGCGGGAAAGCCGGCAGCACCTCGATGCTGCGCTCGTCGCAACGGAGGACGGTCAGATCGTCGCTGAGTAGACCATGGCCGCGCTTGAGCAAGGCCGCAGATAGCGTGGATTTGCCGGCACCACTATGGCCGGCGATGGCCACGGTCTTCCCGCCGACGCGCACGCACGCCGCATGCAGCGGAAACAGTCCGCGTTGCAGGGACAGATAGCCCAGCGCCGATCCCAGCAAGAACAGCCGCCACCCCTCATCGTGCGCGTTCAAACGCTGCACACAGATCGATCGGCCTGCCTGCACGTGGAGGCGGACCAGCTCGGGAATCTGCAGCAGCACCGAACCGTCGCGACCGACCTCGAACCACGACCCGGGCGGCTGGGCCGGATCGAGTCGCTCAGGCACCGGCGCCTCCTCGATGGTCACATCCACGCCATCTCTGTCGTCCGCCAGATTGGTTCCCGACCAGGGCGCGAGCTCGGGAAGTGCCAACGTGCTGCGGACCCGCCAGCCACACAGCAAATAGTCGTGCTGGATCTGCCCGGAGGCAGACACCGCTGCGCAGGAGTGGCCCTGGATCAAGTGCGGATCTCGACCGCACCGGCGCCGTGCAACGTTTCCAGCAGCGCGATGACGTCTGCTTCGATGATGGATCTGGCCGTGGCGTATTCCGCGCTGAGCCGATCGCACAGATCGCCGAGGGTGCTTGGCGAGGCAATCTGCGTCCAGACATCCTTGCCAACCGGATCCAGCGACAAGTACAGGCCGCGCTCGGTACTCATGATCACCAGTTCTTCGCCCATTTCGGCGGCAAGACACCCCGGGGCTTGTGCAATCAGAGTCGTCGGAGCGATGCGCATGACAGGGCCGATAGCATGGGAAACCAAACCTTACCTGGGAAGCGCGGTGACTGGAAAGCCGGCGCGGCTTCGACGGACACTCAATCGCGGGGAACCGCAAGGCGGCGGAACACGGCCTGGTCGTCAGACTGTACCGGCAGGCGTCGGTTGTCGGGGCCGAACAGCGGCGTGTCCGCGCGCGCCGGTGTCGGCATGCTCAGTACCGGTTCGAACCAACGCGCCGCCTGGGTATCGCGTAGACGGAAATTGGCGTGGCGCAACACCAGCAACCCGCCTGGACGCAGACAACGGGCGAAGTCCTGCAGCTGAGCCTCCACGTCCCCGAACCGGATCAGGTGATCGCACCTTGCGCCGCGGTGCCGCGCAAGGTCGCCGCGGCGCAGAACCGCGAGACAGAAGATGGCGTCATAGCCCGCCTCGCCCTCTCCCGCCGTACTGCCGGCCACGGCGAACCGCAGGCCGGCATCCGGGTGCGTCCCAAGCCACTGTCGGCAAAGCGCGATGTGGCCGGGGTGGATATCCAGCCCGGTGATCTCGGCATCCGGAAAGTAATGGCGCAGGCTGATCACTTCTTCGCCCGTCGAGCAACCGAAGGACAGCAACCGCGGTGCGCTCGTTCCGGCGAGCGCGCCCTGCACGTAGCTAAACAGCGCCGGGTAGCGATCCAACGACGTGGTGCCATAGTCCTGGAACAGGGGCGCCTGCGCCGTGAGCTGCAGCCGGGCGTACCCCCTGCCTTCGCGGTTGCGCGCCGCTCGATACAGCAATCGCAGGCCGGTCCGGCTCAGCAGACGATGCCAGGGTATCCGTGGCGAGCTCATGTAGGCACTCCCTGGCAAATCCGGCGTTGATCATCTCTGCAGCGCCGCGCAAAGAAAACGCAGCCGTCGGCGACGTGCTGGACTTGGTGACAGGTGGCCGTGACGTGCATGGTGATGCAGCTTATGATACGAAGCATGCATCCCCGCAGCAGCCGCTGCGGCTCTCTGCGCGAGGACATCGTATGAACGCCAACGAATCGGCAGTTTCCGACCGGCTCACCCCGCAGCCAGGCCATAAGGTGTGGTCCACGCCAGTGGTGTCGTTCCTCTCCATCGACGAGACCGCCAACAACGCGACCACCGGCAACGATGGCCTAGGTCCGACCACCGGCTCCTGAGACCATCTGGCCCGACACCATGCGGGCCGATCGGGAGATCGATGAGCGATTTTGCCGGTATCTGGCATCTGGATGGCCGCCCGGTCGAACCGGACGCAATCCAGCGACTGGGGAATGCGCTGGAAGCACGTGGCATTGGCCCTGCGAGAATCTGGAACGCGGGCGAGTTTGCAGTGGTGCATCGCCAGCATGTATTCACTCCCGAAGACGATGATGAAAGGTTGCCTCGTATCGGCGCATCCGGGGCGTTACTGGTCGCCGACAGTTCGCTAGTAGCGCGTAGCGAGCTCGTACACGCGCTGGGCTGGTCGACCTTGCCCGCGCAGCCGGACGGCGAGTTGTTGCTCGAGGCTTTGCAACGCTGGGATACGGCCGCGTTACCGCGGCTGCACGGCAGCTACGCACTGGCACTGTATCGACCGGACCAACGTCGGCTGTTGCTGGCGCGCGATCCGGTCGGCCAGCGGTCGCTGTTCGTACACCGTGGAACACGCCTGATCGCCTTCTCGACCCGATTGCCGGCCTTGCTGACGCTGCCCGGTGTTCCCAGGGACCTGGACGAGCAGAGTTTGGCCGACCAGCTCGTGATGGACCGCAGCCGGCCGCAGCGCACGGTCTACCGCGCGATCGACCGGGTGCCTGCCGGGCATGCCATGCAACTGACACCGGAGGCGACCTGCACCGAGCGCTGGTGGTTTCTGCCTGAGGCAGGCTCGCTGCAGTTGGGCAGCGATGCCGATGTGGAGGCCGCCGCGGCCGACGTGCTTGATCGCGCGGTCGCCGATGCCTTGCGCGCCAGCAAGCCGGCAGCGGCCTGCCTCACCGGCGGACTCGACAGCGGTTCGGTCGTGCTCTCGGCCGCGCGACAATCGGCGCCGGTCCCATTGCTCACCCTCACGCGGGTGCCGCAAGCAACCACGGCGGCGGCGAACGCCACCCACTATTACGACGAATCTCCGCGCGCCCGTCTTCTGGCCGCCAGCCATCCGGGGATCGATTGGCACATGGTCGGCGACGATGACGGCGACTGGGGTGAGTACGACGCCGAACGCTGGTGGCAGGTCAATGGTCAACCGATGCGCTCGCCCTTGAACATGGCCTGGTTCTTTCCGCTGGACCGATTCCTGCACGCGCGCGGCGGAAATGTGTTGCTCGGAGGCGAGATGGGGAACGCCTTCTTCAGTTACGACGGTCTGGTGCGTCTGCCCGAACTGCTATGCGCTCGCCAGTGGCGCACGCTGCTGACGCAGACGCGCGCGCTTGCCCGCAATCAGGGGTTGAGTTCGCGTAAAGCGCTGCAGCGGTTTGTCTTGCGCCCCTTTGCACCGATTGCGGCGCTGCGGTATTGGCACGGCTTGCCGGCTGCGCCCTGGATGCAATACGCGGCGTTGCATCCGGATTTGGCACGCAAGCTTCGCATGCACCGTCAGCTGGACCGGGATCGCTACCGGATCCGACTCGGCGGGCGCCATCGCTCTGCGCATGCCCTGCGCGAATGGCTGCTCGGCCACGCAGCGGCGATGGATGGCTGGGGCACGCTGCGGGCGATCTCCGGCGTTGATTTCCGCATGCCGCTCGCCGACCGGCGCGTCATCGAGTTCTTCGGCAGCCTGCCGCTGGACCAGTTCCTGCGCGATGGTGTCACCCGCTCGTTGCCGCGACGCTTGCTGGCCGCACGTGGCGCTCCGCCGGAAATCTTCGCCAACCGGCAAGTCGGCGTGCAGCATGGCGACTGGTTCGCGCATATCACCGCACAGCGCGCGGCCATGCAGGCGCAACTCCATGCACTACGCGATTCGGCGCTGGCACGCCGCGTGCTCGACCTGCCACGCCTGCAGGCGTTGATGGACGACTGGCCGCGCGATGCGCAGGCGGCCGAATCCAGACGCGAAACCTATCTGCAGATGCTGGTGTTCGGCTTGCAGACCGGCGGATTTCTTGCCTGGCACGAACGCGGCGGCAGCTGATCGCAGTCGTCGGGCGATCGCTTGGTCATGCGCTCGGTTTGCCGTAGCCGCACCACCTCCGATCATGTCCACGCCAGCACGCCAGCGCGCGCGTTTGCTAGGCTAGCAGCCACCGGCCACGGCAAGCCGTTCCGGGTTTGCGTGCCGGCATGGGCTTGATCGCGCAGGCCGCCCCTCCTCCGACAGCGTGTCTCTGCCATGCTCCTTCTGCGGTGGGTCCTGCACGTGCGACAGCGGACAACCTCATGTTCCAGCGCCAGTACGCGGTGCAACCGCCAGGCATTACCGCAGCGGCCCGCCAGCTGTGGAGAGGACGGCTGGCGGTGAGTGTTTCCCGTGCTGTCGCCGGCGTGCGCCACAGGCTGCTTGCGTTCGCCCGCCTGCCTCGTTTCGAGCGCCTGCTGCTGGTGCCGACCTGGCTGCTGCTGGGCGCGGCACGTAGCGCCGTGCGGTGGATCGGCTTCCGCCACCTGGCCCGCTGGGTGGGCCACCAGATGGCGGTACCGCCGGCCCTGCCGCGCCTGGACGAGCGCGCGCAACGTCGCGCCCTGCAGATCGGCCGGACGGTGAGACTGGCTGCTCGCCATACGCCCTGGCGATCCAACTGCCTGGCGCAAGCGCTGGCTTCGCATTGCCTGCTGAACGTGTTCCGGGTCTCTCATGTGCTCTGCCTGGGAGTCGCGCGCTGTGCAGACGGGACGGCGCTGCAAGCGCATGCCTGGGTCGTCGCCGGCAGCCAGCACGTGACCGGCGGGCACGGCACCGACCGCTTCGCCCGCGTAGGTTGCTTCGTGCCATATGCATGGCGGTCCCAATGACGGTCTTCCGCTTCCTCGCCGGCGTATTGCGTCTGGCACCGCGCGACCAGCGCATCGGGCTGTTGACGCTGATGGTGCTGGCCGCTGCGACGGAGGGCATCGGTGTGCTGTTGCTGGTGCCCTTGCTGAGTTCACTGCAGGGCGACGCCGCCGCCACGGGAGTGGCGCACCAGCTGTTGCGCCTGCTCGCGGCGCTTGGTGTCCGGGCAAGCTCGCCGATTCCGTTGCTGCTTCTGTTCTGTCTGGCACTGCTGCTGCGCAGCGCGATCCAGTTCGGCCGCGAACAGCTCGCGGCACGGCTGCAGCAAGACGTCGGCGAGCGGCTGCGCATCAGCAGTTTCGCTGCCCTGCTCGGTGCGCAATGGCGTTGGTTGGCGGGTCAGCGCACTGGGGACCACGCCAGTCTCATCCTGAGTGATGTGGGGCGCGCCGAAGTCGGGCTGGGACACGGTCTTGCGATGGTCTCCACGGCGATCACCGCCGCGCTCTATCTGCTGGCCGCCTTCGCGCTGTCCTGGGTGCTGGCGCTGGTCGCCACGCTGAGCGGGATCGCGTTGCTGTTGTTGGTAGGCAGCCAGCGTCGCGAGGTGGCGCTGCTGGGACGCCAGTTGACGCAGGCACACCAAGGCTTGCACGCGGGCCTGCACGACCGTCTGTCCGGTCTGCGCCTGGCCAAGATCCTGGGTGCCGAAACAACATATCTGGCGGCATTCGAACGCACGGCCCGGACCATGCGCGACCAGCAGCTGCGGTTTGCACGGGGTTTGAGCGTGTCCAAAGCCTGGCTACAGAGCGCCGGTGCGATCGTGCTGGCGTTTTTCACCTACCTCGGCCTGCAGTTCCTGCACATGGCGATGGCCGAGCTGCTCGTCCTGGTGGCGATCTTCGCTCGCCTGGTCCCGCTGTTGACGACAGTGCAGCAACAACGCCAGTACTGCCTGCATGCGGCGGCGGCGTTCGCCGAAATCGAACGCCGGCTACGGGAAAGCAGGGAGTGGGCCGAGCCGGCGCTGCCTGACGTCGCGCCACCGATCCAGCTGACCACGTCGCTCGCGCTGTCCGCGGTCCGGGTCCACTACGCCGGGCGCAGCACGCCCGCGCTGCATGATCTTTCGCTGCGGCTGCAGGCGCGAACCACCACCGCCGTGGTCGGCGCCTCCGGTGCCGGCAAGAGCACGCTGGCCGACGTCCTGAGCGGCTTGCTGAGCCCGGATGGGGGCACGCTGGAGATCGATGATGTGGTGCTGGATGCGGCCGCCCGGCGCAGTTGGCGCCGCTCGGTGGCCTACGTGTCGCAGGACGCGTTCCTGCTCAACGACAGCGTGCGCAACAACCTGTTGATGGTTTGCCCGCATGCCAGTGAGGCGGCCTTATACGCGGCCTTGGAGCAGGCCGCCGCCCAGTTTGTACATGCGCTGCCGCAGGGCTGGGACACCCCGGTCGGCGATGGCGGCATGCCGTTGTCCGGGGGCGAACGCCAGCGGCTGGCTCTGGCCAGGGCGCTGTTGCAACGTCCGGCGTTGTTGATCCTGGACGAAGCCACCAGCGCGCTGGACCACGAGAACGAGACACGCATCCGCAGCGCCATCCAGTGCCTGCGTGGGGACATAACCGTGCTGCTCATCGGCCATCGGCTGGCGTTGCTGGAACAGGCCGATACCGTGCTGGTCCTGGACCAGGGGCGGCTGGTGGCGCAGGGCCCATGGCAGGTGGTGGCGCCGGTCTGGATCGGCGCACGGTGAAACCGCGTCTGCCGCCTGCCTGGCGCAGCCTGGTGCGTGGATTGTCGGCGCAGTGGGTGTCGATCCTGTTCACCGCCGCCGTCTCGCTGGCGCTGTCGGTGTGGCTGGCGCGTGGCATGGGTCCGGCCGGCTTCGGCCGCTACGCCTACCTGCTCAATCTGGCGACCTTGCTGGCGCTGCTGCAGGATGCCGGCATGCGTACCCTGGTGCTGCGCGAAGGGGTTGCGGCCGGTATCCCCGCGCCGATGGCGCGCGCGCTGCCTGGGCTGGCACGCGGGCACTTGCTGTGGTCCACGCTGTTGCTGGCCGCCGCCAGCCTGGCAGCGCGCCACGCCGGCGGCGATCCCGCACTGGTCTGGGCGGTGCTGTGCTTCGGTGCGGTGACGCTGACCCAGTTGGTCTCCGCCCAGTTGAAGGCGGCGGGCCGCTGGCAACGCGACGCCAGCTGGCTGGCGGGTGCGCGTGCGCTCAGCGCGGTGCTGGTGGTGATGACGGTCCTGTTGCTTGGTCACGACCCCGGCGTGGTCTTCGCTGCCTGGGGATGCGGTCTGGTGCTGGCCTATCTCTTGTTGGGGCGAGGCCTGCGGGATCGACCGCAGTGGCGGCCGCAGCCGCTGGCGTACCGCGCGGCGGCCGGCTTCTTCTGGATCGATGCGGCCACCGGCCTGTACCGCCGCAGCGACGTGGTGATCTTGCAACACATGGTGCCTGCGGCGGAGCTTGGGCAGTACGCCGCGGCGTACCGCGTGTTCGATGGCGTGCTGTTACTGGCGATGCCGGTTGCCTTGTTGCTGTTCCGCCAGTTGCGGCTGGAACGCACGCAGGCCACGCGTGCGCGCCGTCTGGAGGATCGCGCGCTGTGGCTGGCCGGTGCGGCAGGGCTGGCGCTGGCAGCGGCCGGTGCCTGGCTCGGTACCTGGTTGATGGAGTTATTGTACGGAGCGGCGTATCGCGTGGTGGCCGGGCAATTGCTCGGCTGGCTGTTTGCTGCGTTCGTGTTCGTCCTGCCGAACTATGTGCTGACCCAGGCCGCCATCGCCAGCGACCGGCAGCGTTGGTACGTGCTCGGCGCCGGTCTGGCGGCGGTGGTCAACATCGCACTGAACCTGCTGCTTACCCGTCAGTACGGTGTGCACGGGGCAGCCATCGCCGTGATCGCCACCGAAGCGACGCTGACCGCCACGTTATGGTGCGGGTTGCGCGTTGCAGGGCGCGGCCGCGCCCACGCGTAGGTGCGTTGCCGCCGTTGCAATCGCTGTGGCACAGTGCTGCCGGTGCGGCGTGGCGCTCCCATGTCTCCTTGAACAACAGCGAAGACCCAATGCCGGGAATAGATGAGATCCCTGAACGCCGCGATGAGGTCTCCCTGGGCGATCTGCTGCTGGAGGTACTGCGCTTCTACCGAGAGTTTGGCCGCCTGCTGATCCCGGTGGCATTGCTGTTCGGCCTGTTGGCCGGCGCGCTTGTCGCCATGCGGCCCTTGCATGCGCTCACCGCGTTGCTGGAAACACCGCAGATGACGCTGGAGCAATGGCGCAAGCTGCAGCCCATGCTTGCCGACCGCCAGCTGGTAGCGGCGTCTCTCGCGGGCATGACCGATCTACCGGCCGAGCAGCGCGAACGTCTGCAACGCGCGTTCGTGCGCAGGACTTACTGGGATACGCGCGTGACCTACCGCAGTGCGGTCGAACGCGACGACATCCGCCAACAGGTCAACATCGATGCCAAGAGCGTCGGCGCGCTGGGCTTGGAGGTGTCGCTGTACGCACGCGACGATGCAGCCGCGAACCAGCAGCTGGACGCCATTGCGCAGCATGTGCGCCAGGTCGTGTTGTGGGTCGGGCTACGCGATTATCTGGACAGCCTGCGTCAGCAGGCGCTCGAACAACGCCCGCAACTACAGATCGACCAGGTTCAGCAGCGCTTCGCGATCGAACAGAACGAGCGACAGGCCGCCGACATGCAGCAGTTGCTGGAGCGTTATCCGGAACTGCGGCGCAACGAAGTGAACACGGTCGTGTCGGTCGGCGATGGCGGCGGACGCTACCTTTCGCCGCTGGCGCAGATCGTCGCATTGCAGTCCACCATCGCCGAGACGCGTACCAAGTTGCGTCAGGTAGAGCGCGAACTGGAACAGCTGGATGGCAAGCAGCGCTTCCTGACGCGGGTGGACCAGCGCGCGCAGGCGCTGCATCTGGGCCGCGCACTGGCAGATTGGGTACAGAGCTGCCGAGCGGCCGTGTTCGGGACCGACACTCCGTCCGGCTCGTCGCTGTCGCAGGTCGCCAGCGAAATCGACCTGGCGCTGTCGCAACAGCGCTGGCGCGCGCAACTGGTGCGCTACCGCGCCATCCCCGCGTTGTCGCCGGCGCCGATACCTTCCCGCCAGCCGGTGCTGGTCGGGCTGGCGGTGTTCCTGGGAGTGCTGGTGCTCTCATCCATGGCGCTGTCGGTCTACGTGATTGCGCGTCGCCACGGCGACCGTCACGCGCCATGGTCGGCGCATGACGATCCGTTATTCGCCTGGTTGCCGCAACGCGCGCGGCGCAGCTTGCTCGGGCGTGCAGGTGCACGCACGCAGGGGCCTGGATGAAGCGGGTGCTGGTCACCGGCGCAGCCGGGATGATCGGGCGACGCGTGGCGGGCGCGTTGCTGCAGCGTGGCGATGCGGTGGCGGGGTTGGACGATCTGTCCAGCGGCATGCCGTTTCCGGAAGATCTGCATGCGGCGATCGTCGCCGACGTGGGCCAACGCGAGACGGTCGCTGCCGCACTGCGTGAGTTCCGTGCCGATGCGCTGGTCCATCTGGCTGCCATGCATCACATCCCTACCTGCGAGACGCAACGCATGCGCTGCCTGCAGGCGAACGTCGTTGGCACCGAAAGCGTGCTGCACGCCGCCAGCGACGCGGCCGTGCGACACGTGGTGATCGCCTCCAGCGGTGCGGTCTACGCCTGGGGCGAGGGCGCGCTGGACGAACACGACAGCGCGACCGAAGCGCGCGACAACTACGCGCTGTCCAAGCTCTGCAACGAAACGCAATTGCGGCTGTGGTGCACGGCCGACACTGGCCGACGCGGGCGCGCCGCACGTCTGTTCAACACGATTGCCCACGACGATCCCAACGCGCATCTGATACCGGACGTGCTGGCGCAACTGGCCGCCGATCCGGCAGAAACGCCACGGCTGCAGCTGGGCAACCTGCAGCCGTGCCGGGACTACATCCATGCAGACGACGCCGCGGCAGGACTGATCGCGCTGCTTGACGACGCGCGGCCGGACCCGGCCTTCGATGTATTCAATCTATGTTCCGGGGTGGAGCATTCGGTCGCCGAACTGGTGGAGCAGATCGGTGCGCTGCTTGGGCGATCACCGCGCCTGGAGGTGGACCCACAACGTCAGCGGCGAATCGACCGTCTTCACCAGCTGGGCGATCCGGGCAAGGCGGCCCGCGTGCTGGGGTGGCGCGCACGCTGGAACCTGCGCCAGGCATTGCAGCGCGTGTTGGCGGCGACCGACGCGGCCGCCGGACAACACGTGTGAGCCTGCTCAACGCGGTCATGCTGTCTGCCGCCGATCTGCCCGCGATGCCTGTTGCGTACTTGATCAAAGACGAGGTTTGCAGAGGAACCGAGCCGCGCCGCGTCCGGCATCTGGCGCTGGCCAGACGCGATCCACCGTCTCCATGGTGAGCATAACGTTGACCATTGCGTTGCCGCACGCCCAGCCCGGATACTCCTATCGCATGGTTCCCCCGTTCCTGCGAAGGTGTCTGGCTTGTCTGTGACGACCATCGAACGCCTCAAGTTCGCCTACCATCGGTTGCGTGGGAGCGCGAACCTGCATCGCAACGATGCACTCGGCGCACTGTTTCGTGCATGGGCTTACGTGCATGCGACCCAGCTGGCAGGCGACTACTACGAATTTGGCGTGTATCGCGGTAACAGTCTCGCCCACGCGTGGTTGAGCTATCGCCATCATCGGCGCCATCTGGAGCACAGCGCGCGGCTGCCTTACCGCAGGCAGGGGACGGTGTCTGCGTTTCTGGCGCAGCGCCCACGCTTTTACGGCTTCGACACGTTTGCCGGGATGCCGGCAAATCTGGAAGGCGAAGACAGCCTGGCTGCCGGCAGCTTTGTTGCCACGCAGGCACAGGCGCAAGCGCGCTGTGCGGCGGTCGGTCTGAAGGCGCCGGATCTGCAACTGGTACCTGGATTGTTCGCCGACAATGCGCACGCCATCGGCCACACGCATGCGGCGATCGTGCATGTGGATTGCGATCTCTACAGCTCGGCACACGACGCCCTGACCCTGATCGCACCGCGTCTGGTGCAGGGCAGCGTCATGCTGTGCGACGACTACGATCTATTTCGCGCCGACCACCAACAGGGCGAGCGCCGGGCGCTGCAGGAGTGCGCCGCTCGCTTCGGCATCGCGTTCGAACCCTGGTTCGCCTATGGCGCCGCCTCGCGTGCCTTTCTGTGCCATGTCCCGACGCTTGCACCTGCCCCGCAGCCATGACCGCCGCGCAGCGCATGCGCGCGGGATTCGTTGCCGGCGCGACGCTGTACGCGCTGGGTCAGGGCTGCGCCCTGTTGTTCCAGTGGCTGTTGCTGCGCCGGTTCGGCCTGCAGAGCTACGGCGAGGTGGGACTGGCACACCTTGGCCTGCTCACCCTGCTGTTCCTGGCCGATCTGGGCTACGCCTCGCTGTTCCTGCGCGAGGACCCCGACGCCGCGGGCTGGAACGAACGCTGGCGCCAGGCACTCTGGCACCGCCTGCTCGCCACCGTGCTGCTGGACCTGCTGTGGATCGCCGGTGCCTGGTGGCGGAGCCGCGGACAGGGCGAGGGGTTTCACTATCTGCTGGCGGCGCTTCCGGCGACGGTGTTCGGGCTGGTGGGCTATTCGGCACCGCTGCTTGCACAAGGGCGGCGGCTGGCGGGATTCATGGTGCAGCAGGTGGCGATGCCGGCGACGATCCTCGTCTGGCTGGCGTTGCAACGGCTGCCAGGCTGGAACGGCGGTTTCGGCGCCGGAGTGGCGGTCAGCCTGGGGTATCTGCTGCAGGCCTTGGTCAACATTGCCGTGTTCGGTGCATCGCTGCCGTTGCTGTGGCCGCGCTGCGGTGGCGGTCGGCGCATGCTGCGCCCGGCGCTGCAGTTGTCGTTGCTGAGCATCGCCGGCACCTTGCACGATCGATTGACGCCGTTCCTGCTGGCGTCGGTCGCGCCGGCATTCCTGCCTGTGTATTTGTTTCTGAACTATCTGCTCAATGGGGCAAGCGGTGTGTTCAACCAGTTCAATCGCCTGTTGGTGGCCGAAGCGCGCGGCCCGGCCGGAGATCGTTGGGCCGGCACGCTGGTTTCCTTGGTGCTTGGCGCAGCCGCCGTGGGTGCGTTGGTGCTGCTGTTGGCAGCCGCCGCCTGGGGCAGTGCCGAGCAACGCGCATGGCTGCCATGGGTCACCCCGGTACTGGCCGCGGGCGCGACCACATTGCTCGGCAGCGTGCTGTCGGCCCTGTTGATCGGACGCCATCGCGAGGCGACGCTGGTTCCGTTGTTGTTGGTTGGCGTGTGCTGCAGCGCGCTCGTGCAGGTCGCGGCGGCAGCGGCGCATGCGCCGCAATGGCTGCTATGGCTGCGGTTCCTGTGCGTGCTCGCCATCGCGGCGGCGAGCCTGCACCTGTGCGGATTACGCTTGAACGCCGGCGGCTATGCGGCGCTGCTGTCGGCAGTGCTGGCGGTCTCGCTCGGTGGCAGTCCGGTGGCCATGACACTGGCGGCGCTGCTGCTGGTGCCGGTGGCGTGGATGGTGTGGCGATGTCGCAGCCTGCTGCACACCACCTTGCCGGCGCGCGCGTAATGCCCGCTTGCACCTTGATTGAGATGTCCAGACACCAGGCTCGGAGGCCACCATGTGCGGCATAGTCGCGCTGCGTAGCTTCGTGGCGGAAACGCCGCTGCAGGCACGCGCCGAACGCGCGCTGGATGCCTTGTCCCGCCGCGGTCCGGACGCGCAGGGTCTGCTGTGCCTGGAGCAGCCGGTGCCCACTGCGTTGGGCCACCGTCGCCTGGCGATCCTGGACCTGACCGACGCCGCCACCCAGCCGATGCGCTGCACCGAGACCGGCAACACGGTGGTCTTCAATGGCGAGATCTACAACTTCCTCGAGTTGCGCCGCGAACTGGAGGCGTTGGGTCACCGATTCCGCACCGACAGCGACACCGAGGTGATCCTGCACGGCTGGCGCGCCTGGGGCGAGGACCTGTTTCCACGTTGCAACGGCATGTGGGCGCTGGTGCTGCTGGACCAGGCAAGCGGCGACCTGATCTATTGCCGCGACCGGATGGGTGTCAAACCCTTGTATCTGCACCACGACGGCCGGCAGTTGGTGCTGGCCAGCGAGATTCGCGCCATCGCTGCCTGCCTGGGGGGCTACCCGCCACCCAATCCCGCGGCGGTGTTCGATTTTCTGGTCACCGGCCTGTCCGACCACACCGGCGAGACCTTCTACGCGGGCATCCGCGCCGTCCCGCCCGGCTGGCTGTACCGGGTGTCGCCGGCTGGTCACAGCCGGCGCACGCCGTACCACCAGTGGCCACTGCCCGGTACAGTTGCACCGCTGGATGCCGCAGCCACCAGTGCGCTGCTCGAAGACGCCACCCGCCTGCGGCTGCGCTCGGATGCTCCCACCGTGTCGCTGCTGTCGGGCGGATTGGACAGCTCGATCCTGACCACTCTCAGCGTGCAAGCCGGTGCGCTGCCACGTACCTGTTTCGCCGGCGCCTTCACCTATGGCTACCACGACACCGAACAGGCCGGCTTCGACGAAACCGACGCGGCCGCTGACTTGATGCGCAGCCTCGGGCAGAGCGAGCGTCACTTCCTTCATCGCGTCCACGCGATTCCCGACGAGGAGGAATTGCTGGCATTGGTGGAGGCACAGGAAGAGCCGTTCTGTACGCCGTCGATACTGGCGAGTTTCCGCATGTATCGCGCCATCCGCGCCGCCGGTTACAAGGTGGTGCTCAATGGCGAAGGCGCCGATGAGCTGTTCGGTGGATACGTGCGCCTTTACCTGGCCCTGAGCGCACGCAGTGCACTGCATCAGGCACGGCTGCCGACCGCCATTGGGCTGCTATCCACCGGTGCAGTGGACCCGCGCCTGCTGCTCAATCGTCTTGCATGGGATCTGCCGGTCGGCCCGCTGGGCGCACTGCTGCGCCGGCATCGGCCGAGCGTGGCCTGCATGTCCTCGGCGTTGTGGCACGACCAGGCGGCCCGGTTGCGACTGCTGCAGGTTGATCGGCGGGCGGACGTGCAGACGCGCCTGCGCAGCGACGTGCTGTCGACCAACCTGCCGATGGTGTTGCGCATGACCGACCGCAACAGCATGTCCGCCGGCGTGGAGGTGCGTGCGCCGTTCCTGGACTACCGCGTTGTCGAACGCGCGTTGTCGACGCCGGCGCAGCAGCGCATGGGCGACTACCATGGCAAGGCGATGCTGCGACACGCGTTCGCCGATCGCCTGCCGGCGCGCGTGACCACGCAGCGCAAGAGCACCGGCTTCGGGCATGCCGAGCAATTCCTGGTCGACCGCATGCCGTTGCAGCAGGCACTGGCAACGCTGCCGGCAGGGGTGAACGCGCTGCTGGATGTGGCGCGGCTCCGCAGGGAGCTGGCCAGCGGCCGGTCCCACAGCACGCTGTGGTTCGCAGTCTCGGTCGCACTGTGGTATCGGAGCGTGTATGCGTAGCGCGCTGGCGACATCGCAGGAATCCTGGACGCCCGATCATGGGCATTGCCGCTGTTGTGGCGGTACGCAGGCGCAACGCACCATCTGGGCAGAGGTCTATGTCGGAACCGGCCAGGAACTGCGCCGCTGCGGCGCGTGTGCAGCGGTGTATCTGGCACCGGACCTCACCGAGGCGGCGCTGCAGCATTTCTATGTCCACGACTATCGCCGGCTGTTTCCCGCAGAAATCCCCTGGGGTAGCCAAGCGCGTTTCTTCGCCTGGCGCGGCGATCGCTGGATCGCGCGCAGCCGGCTGCAGCGGATCGCGCCCGCGCTTGCGCCGGCAGCCAGGGTGCTGGAGGTCGGCTCCGGCTTCGGTGCCTTCCTCGGTGCCGCTGCCGCCCTGCGTCCGGACCTGCACCTGTCCGCCTGCGAGCCGGATGCTGCGCATCGCGACGGATTGCTCGACGGCGCCGCGGTGACGTTCCTGCCCGCACTGGACGCAATTGCCGATGGTCAATTCGACGCGGTTGTCGCCTTCCATGTGCTTGAGCACCTGACCGACCCGCGCGCGTTTCTGGCGGCATTGGCGCGCATCTTGGTTCCCGAGGGACAGGCCTGGATCGAAGTCCCGGACCTGATGAGCGGATGGCGCTCGCGCAACTACGTCCACCCAGCCCACCTGAGCTATTTTTCGGTGCCATTGCTGCGGCGCCTGGTCGAGGCGGCAGGCCTGGAGGTCGTGTCCTGCGGTCCGTATTCCGATCGCGGTGTCCTGGCCGGCAACATCTGGCTACAGCTGCGGCAACCCGCACAGCGGCGCAGCGCAGCGCCATTGGCGATGGCGGACGCGCACGAAATTGCCACGGTCGATGCACGCCTGGACCAGGTGGGATGGAGCAGGCGGGATCGACTGCAGCGGCGGCTCAAGCATGGCCTGATGCGCGTGCTCGGCAGAGGGCTGTTCGGTGAGCTACAGCGCTGGCGCGGATACCGACAGCTTCGCAAGGAACAGGCAAACGATGCGCTTCGCTGAGTTCCAGCAGGCCGTGCATGCCCAGTTTGGCGCAGAGGCCGCCTCGGTGCGGCATGAAATCTACTTCCTGGCCCGTCGCCGTCGCGGCGCGTGGCTGCGGGCCGCGCTGGCCGTGCTGCGCGATGTCTGGCTGTGTCTGCGGCTGCCGCACGATGCGCCAGCGCTGTCCGCCTGGACAGCGCTGGCAACACTGCCGGGCAGCAATGGCTGGGGGGCGCTGGCTCCCTATCTGGCCGATCTGCACCAGCAGGGTGCTGAGTGCACGGTGCTGATCCATCCCCGGTTACGGGGCAGCGTCGATGGTCAGCTGCCTGCACGACCGACCTGGGCCAGCTGGCAATCGGCGCTGCGCGCGCTGGGCCTGCCCCGCCAGACGACCGGACCGGCAGTGGCCCCGCTCTGGATCGTGCGCGCCTGCGTGTTCCGGCAGCGCCTCTGGCATGGTGCCTGGCAACGTACGCTTCGCGCGCCATCCAGCGGAGCCACGCTGCTGCTGCACAACGATTTCGACATGTACGCGGCCGCGGCATTGCAGGCCGCCGGGGACGGCTGGCGTAGCGTTTGTGTCCAGCATGGCCTGCCGACCGACGAATTCTTCCCGGTCCAGGCTCGGCATCATCTGCTCTGGGGACCCAGCAGCGCGCAGGTCTACGGTAGGCATGGCGTCGCTCCGGCGGCCATCGGCTTCGGGCCGGCGGTTGCACTGACCGATCTCGATACCGGCACGGCGCCGACAACGCTGTATCTGATGTCGCAAAGCCACACGCCAATCTACGGGCCTACCCTGGCCGCGCAGCTGCTGGCCCTGGCACGCGCTCTGCTGCCGCTGGAGGCCGGCGGCGTGGCCGTGCGGATCCTGCTGCACCCGGAGGAAGTGCGCGGCACGCATCCCTATGCAGACCAGCCACTGCGCCAGCGCTGCCAACGCCCGCCACACGCGGTCCTGCAACCCGGTGGGCCTCCGGCGCTGGTGGTGGGTTTCTGCTCGACCGCGTTGCTGCAAGCCGCCTGCCGCGGCCACTATGTAATCGGCATGGCCTGGCCCGCGTCCGCCTCCCATGATGCGTTGGCGGTCGGGCGGCCGCTGCAACAGGTCGCCGATGCCGACGCGCTGTTCGCGTTGGTCGGTGCGCTGCGCAGCGATGCAAGTGCGCGGGTGCGATTCGCCGCGCAGCAAAGGCACTGGCTGCAGCAGACCTTCGTCGCCGATGCCCGATGGCCGCAACGCCTGGAAGCGGCATCGTGAAGCGCGCGTACCTGCTGCTGGCCGTGCTGTTATGGGTCCACCTGGGGGATCTGCTGGTCGCGTGGCTTTACCATGGCGGCGCGCTGCCGGCTGCCGCCATGCTGCGGCCGTTGCGGGATGGCACGCTCATCGTGCTGGCCGGCATTGCGCTGGTGACGGTGCGCATGCCACGTGTGTTGCTGGCAATGATCCTGATGTTCGGGCTGATCGCGCTCGCCTATGCACCGGTCGGGTACGCGCACGGATTGCCGCTCGGCATCGTCATCGGTTCGCTTGGAACGCTCCTGCTACCGATGCTGCTGGTGCTCGCCGGCTATTGGTGCATGCCGCATCGGGCGGACTTCAGACAAGCTGCCCGCTGGTTGGTGTGGTTGGGCATCGTCAGCGCCTTGTTCGGCATATGGGACCTGGCACACACCGATTTCTGGGTGCATACGGTGCGGCTGCCGGACTACCTGGCGCAGGTGAAAGGCGTGCTTCCCAAGGACACCGATCCGGACACCCGGCTGCCATGGAACTTCTTTGGCGGCGAGGATTACTCCCGCCGGGCCGGCGGGCTGGTGGCCGCCCCCTTGGCCCAAGGCCAGTTCCTCGTCACTGCGGCACTGACCGCGTTGGGTCTTTGGCAGCGGCGTTGGCCGTGGCGCGCCCTGCTGGTGTGCCTGGCGTTGCTGGTGGGCGTGTGGATGTCGGGCACGCGCGGCGCCATGCTGGCTGGCATCGTAGGGGTGCTGGGCTATCTGGTCAGTTCCCGCGGGCTGGTGCGGTCGGCGTGGGCACGGCTGCTGCTCGTAGGTGGCGTCGCGCTGATGCTGGCTGCAGCGTCCTACGGCATCGTGGTCACCGCCGTGAACTTTCGCGACGGCTCCACCATCGGCCATTGGTGGGCGCTGCAGCGCAATCTGGCCGATCTGCACCAGGTCATGTTCTGGGGCGGTGGGCTTGGCCGGCAGGGTGCGGTGGCCGCACGCCAGGCGCTGACCGACCTGGGCGGCGGCGAAGGCGCCGTGTTCACCATCGCGTATCAGATGGGGCTACCCGCAGCGCTGTTGTTCCTGGCCTTTATCGGTTGGGGCCTGCAGGTGCTGTGGCGCGCCTATCGCCAACACGACGACCATCTGGCATTGGCGATGTTCTGGCTGCTGGGTGGCATGGCGACGACCTTGATCTCCTCCGACAACGCGATGACCGTGTCCGGCGCCGGGGGATTCTGGTTGCTGCTCGGTGGTGCCTTGCGTCACTGCCACTGCCTGCTTCCGTCCCGACAGCCGCTCAGGCGCACGCGCAGAGGCGATCCAACGCGGGCAGCGCCGGCCACCGGCATGGCCGCGGGCTAAGCGATGCGCATCCTGCACGTGTACAAGGATTTCGCGCCCCATGGCGGCGGCGGTGGGGTGGCGCGCCATATCCATGGGCTGGCGGTGATCCTGACCCAGGCCGGCCATACGCTGCGGATCCTGGCACCGCTGACCGACAGCAGTGTCTCGCCGCAGGGCTACGCGGTGGTCCGCGCGACGGCATGGCAACTGTGGCACCACGTCGGCTGGGCCAATGTGGTGCACGTGCACGGTGCGCGCACCCCCATTGCCGCCGTCGCCGCCGCAGTGGCCCGGCTGCGCGGCAAGCGTCTGATCTACACCCCGCACTGCTATTACGACGACGATCCTGCGATGAGCAAGCGCGTGCGCAAGTGGTGCTGGGACCACCTCGTCGAGAAGCCGCTGCTGCGAAGCGCGCTACCGACCGTGCTGTTATCCGCCTATTGGCTGGACTATCTCTCGCGACGTCGACTGTCGCCCAGGCGGGCACTGCTGCTGCCCAATGCCGTGCTGGCCGCCGAGCAGTGCCTGCCCGCGACGGCGAGCCCGCCACTGCGCGGCGCGCCTGCGCTGTTGTCGGTCGGCCGACTGGATGCGGTCAAACGGCTGCAGGATGCGATCGCAGCGCTCACCGAGCCGAACATGGACGCGGCAGTGCTGCACGTCGTGGGTCGCGGACCGGATCGGGCACGTCTGGAGGCCTGTGCGGTGGCGTTGGGTGTTTCCGCACGCGTGCACTTCTACGGCTTCGTCAGCGATGCCGAGGTGGCGACGATGGCGGCACTGGCCGATGTCTTCGTTCTGCCTTCGGCAGTGGAAGGCATGCCGACCGTATTGATCGAAATGCTGCTGCTCGGCTGCCCGGTGGTTGCCAGCGACATTCCCGGCAATCGCTCGATCCTTGCCCAGATCGGCCTGCAGGCGGCATTGCACCGGCTCGGCGACAGCGCTGCGCTGGCCGCATGCATCGACGTGCAGCGACAGCAGAGGATCGGGCCGGAACGTATGGCGCACGTCCAGGCGGACTTCACCTGGGAAGGCCTGCGAGCGCAGGTGCTGGCACTGTACGATGGGCAGGCCGCACAGGAACCCGCAACGTGACCAGACCACCTGCTCGCCTGTCCTTTTTCGGATGTCCGTTGGACCTCGTTCCCCCCGCGCAGATCCTGCTGCGTGCGCAGCATGCCGCCGAAGGCGGCGCGCCGATCCGGGTGGAGGGCCTGAACGTGGCCAAGCTGATCGATGCGCGTGCCCAGTTGCCGTTGCGACAGGCATTGGAACAGGCCGAAGTGGTGCACATCGATGGCGCAGGCATCAGCCTGGGCTTGCACTGGTTCGGGGCGGACGTACCCTCGCGCCGGGCCGGTATCGATCTGATGCAGGACATGTGCAGTCAGGCTGCCAGCAGCGGCGACGGGGTCTATCTGCTCGGCGCCCGTCCGGCGGTGGTGGCCGCCGCCGCCGAGCGCCTGCGCACAGCGTGGCCCGGGCTGCATATTGCCGGCGTGCGCGATGGCTATTTCAGCGATGCCGAAGAACACTCGGTCGTCGCGGCGATCCGTCAGTCCGGTGCGCGCTATCTCTTCGTCGGCATCAGCTCGCCAAAGAAGGAGCTGTTCCTGGAAAAACACTGGCAGACGCTGGGTATCCCGGTGGCCATGGGGGTGGGCGGCTCGTTCGACGTGCTGTCGGGAATGTTGCCGCGGGCACCGCGACTGATGCAGCGTTTTGGCATGGAGTGGCTGTTTCGGCTCGCGCTGGAACCACGCCGCCTGGCCTGGCGCTATTTGCGCACCAATGGTGCGTATCTGTTGCTGTTGCTGCGCGCGCGTCTCAGCAGACGCTACCGCGCGCAGGCGCTGACGACCTGGAATACATGACAACGGGCGCGGCTGCGCCCCGGCCAGCGCAGACCGGGCTGGTGGCCATCTGCCTGGGCATCTATCTGCTGTTCTGTCTGCAGCAAGTCGTGGTGACCGGGCGCTACTTCGGGGTCGGTCTGTCGTTGGGATCGATGGCCATCCGCGGCGCCGCGCTCGGCCTGAGCGCATGGGCGCTGTGGCGGCATGGCGTTCCCGCATGCCTGCGCTGGCCACTGCTGTCGATCCTGCTGTGCATGGCCGCGCTGGCAGCGTCGGTCCTGGCATCGGACCACCCGGCATTGGCATTCAAGTATGCCGTGCGTTACGCCACCGCCTTGCTGTGGCTATGGGCATTGCTCAATCTGGCGGTGGCTTCGCCACGCTGGCCACGCGCGGCAACACTGGCTGCGTTGATTGCGGTATGGATCAATCTGGCGCTGGGCATGGCCGTGCGGCTGCAGTGGCCGCCAGCGCTGGAGTGGTCGCTGGCCTTCCATGCACAGGACAGCTTCAAGTACCTGCCGCGGGTATCAGGCATGTACGACCATCCGGCACTGCTGGCGGCAACCTCCGTCATCGTGGCGTTGCTGACGATCCAGCTGTACCAGCGCAACGAGGTCGGTCGCAAGGTGCTGGCTGCGGCAGTGATGGCTGCCGTCGCCGCGCTGGCATTGAGTGAGGTGCGCAACCCGTTGTTGCCGGTGGCCGCGTTGATCGCCTGGTGGGCGTGGTCGCGCCGCGGCGGGCCACGCCCCGTCCGACGCACGGCCTGGATCGCCTCGCTCGGCCTGCTGGCCGTTGCCGCCTTCGTCCTGCGCCAACGCTACGCGGAGATGACCAGTGCGGTGCACGAAAATACGCTGACCGCGCTCACGCTGGGACGCACCTATCTGTGGTCCGGCGCGTTCGAGGCATGGCGCAGCCATCCCTGGTTCGGGCTCGGTGCTGGCGTGTTCCAGTTTCTGGTACCCGATTACACCGGTGGCCGCTTCGATCGTGGCGAACTGCATGCGCACAACGGTCTGCTGGCGGTGCTGTCGGAAACCGGCCTATGCGGATTGCTGGCATGTCTGTGCCTGCTGTGGGCGCTCTGGGCACCGCTGCTACGCAATCCCGCCGAACGCGGCTGGGCGCTGATCTGGTTGTTGTTCCTGGCCGGCTTGAACGTGTTCGATTTCTATCTGTTGTTCTATCCCTTTTCCCTGCATGCGGCGTTGGCCCTCGCCCTGCTGTACGCCCGCCACAGCGTGCTCAGCGACGCACCGCAATCCAGGACTTATTGAGGCCGTACCAGCGCTCGGCGACCAGCGCAGCGTCCGGGAACAGGCGCGCCATGTCGTGCCTGCGCAGCAGGCGGATATCGTCCACGAAACAACGCGCCTGCGCCCGCGTCTGCGGTCGATCGATGCGGCCCAGGGGAACCCGGTACAACAACTCTGCCTGCCAGGCGCGTGGCAGGAATTGAACGCCGGGCGCCAGATAATGCGGCTCGACCGGAAACCAGTAATTGGGCGTCTGCACATAGTACTGCGGGGCCACGCGACGGATTTCGTCTGCAAATGCGCGCGTGCGCGCGGCATCGCCCACGTGCTCGATCACCGAATTGGAGTGAGCGATGTCAAAGGCGTTGTCGGCGAACGCCAACGCACAGCCGTCGCCCTGCTGCGCACGCAGAGACGGGCGCGCGGTCGGCTGCGCGGAGTCGTCGAGATTGACCACGGTCACTTCGCAGGCGTGTTCGGCGAAGAAGGCATCCGGCACGTGCGCCCAGTAGGCGAGCGTGCCGCCGACGTCGATCACCCGGCAATAACCTTGGCGCCGATGGCAGGCGCGTACCATCTCCAGGAACACGCGCAAGCGCCGTGCACGCAGTCGCGCACTGAGCGAATTGGCGTCGTTGTAATCGGCTTGCGCAGTCAGTGCCATCGACGCGACATGCTCACGCGTGCTGCAGGCGTTGACGCGGCGCGTAGGCCCGTTCGTCCCGCGCCAACAGCGTATCGAGGATGCAGCGAAACGCATGTCCATCGCCGAACGGGTTGCGCCATGTTACCGAGCGTCCCAGCAGACGATCGGCGGCGGAGCGCAGCGCAACTTCGTCCAGGCCGTGGGGGAGTTCCGCCCCACCGATCTGCAAGGTTTCCGGCCGCTCGGTATTGGTGCGCAGCACCAGACATTTGCGCTGCAGGATGCAGGCCTCCTCCTGGATACCGCCGCTATCGGTCATGATCAGGGCCGCGCCCTGCTGGAGTGCCAGCATATCCAGATAACCGACCGGCCCAATCGCGCGCAACGCCCGATGCCGCTGGGCCGCAGCGCTTCCCAGCGCGTCCAGGCGCGGGTGCATCGGAAACACCAACGGCAGGCCTTCGGCCTCGGAGATCGAGGTGACTGCCTGCATCAGGGCAGCAAAATGCGCGGGGTCTTCGGTATTGGACCGGCGGTGGCAGGTGAGCAGGTGATAGCCGCCTTCAGGTAGCCCCAGGCGTTGCAGGATCGTCGACCGTCGCAGTGCGGTCTGGGCGTGCGCCAGCGTCGCATCGGCGACGGTGTTACCGGTGATGCGGATGCGTGCACCGGTCAGACCTTCGTCGTGCAGGATCTGCGCCTGCAGTGCGGTTGGGCAGAACAGGTAATCGGACAAGTGGTCGATCAGAACGCGATTGACTTCCTCGGGCATGCTGCGATCGCGACTGCGCAGCCCGGCCTCGACGTGGGCAACGGCGATCTCCAGTTTGTTGGCAGCCATGGCGCCAGCCAAGGCGCTATTGGTGTCGCCTTGCACCACCACGACATCCGGCTGCAGCTTCGCCAGCACCGGCTCGATTCCGCACAGCATCCGTCCGATCTGCACGCCATGCGGCGCGGAGCCTACGCCGAGATTGTAATCGGCCGGAGGCAGGCCCAGCTCGTCGAAGAACACCCGGTCCATCGCTTCGTCGTAATGCTGATTGGTATGGACAATCGAAAAATGCAGCCCATCGCGCAGACTGGCAGCGATCAGCGAGGCCAGTTTGATGATTTCCGGGCGGGTGCCGAGAACATAGGTGATGTGCATGGGACTCCCGATCCGGGTTCAATAGGCGTCGCGGTCAAACAGCACGATCACGCAGGTCTGCGCGATGATGCTCAGATCCAGCCAGAGCGACCAATGCTGGATGTAGGAAAGATCGTGCTGGACGCGTTGGTGCATTTTCTCCACGGTATCGGTCTCGCCGCGTAGGCCGTTGACCTGCGCCCAGCCGGTGATGCCCGGCTTGACCCGCTGACGTTGCAGATAGTTCGGCACCAATTGCTGGTATTGCGCGTTGTGAGCGACCGCGTGCGGACGCGGGCCAACAATGGCCATGTGCCCTTGAAGAACATTGAGGAACTGCGGCAATTCGTCCAGGCTGGTGCGCCGCAGAAACGCCCCGAAGCGGGTGACCCGAGGGTCTCCCCGCCTGGTTTGCGGCGCTGCGATTGCCGCATCGTGCACCTGCATGCTGCGGAACTTCCATAACTGGAACGGGCGCCCGTCCCATCCATGACGCATTTGCCGGAACAGCACCGGCCCGGGGCCGGAGAGCTTGACGCCCGCGGCCAGAGCCAGCATGAGCGGGGCGCTGATCACCACGATCGCGGTGGCCAACACACGGTCCATCGCCTCCTTCAGCATGCGCGACATGCCCGTCAGCGGGCGTACCGACAGTGACATCATCGGCAAGCCAATTACGTCTTCCAGGCACGACTGACCCGGACGAACTGCGGACAGATCCGGAATCCAGCGTGCATCCACGCAGCACGCATCCAGTTGGGCGATGCTTTGGCGAAGCCGCGCCTCTTCGCGCATCGGCCATGTGACCCACACGTCTCGGACATGCCGGGCTTCCAGCCAGCACGACAATCCAGCCATGCTGCCGAGCGCGAGGTCGGACGGTACCTGGAGCAATTCGATCCCGGAGCACGGCTGCTGCTGGATCCTCGTCACCAGCTCGGCGGTGCGCTCGGGCGGACCGAGCAGGGCGATACGCCGCCGCCCGATGTTGTGGCGATACAACCAGGCAAGTGCACCCTTCATGGCTTGTCGCACGCCTAGCAGACCGATACCGCCGCATCCAGCCCAGTAAAGGAACCACAGACGCGAGAACGCCGCGCCGGTTGCGCTCAGAAAGCTGATCGACATCAACACGCTCAGCACGATCGCCCACCCCGTCAACACGCGCCCCGCTACCATCGTCGGCGCCAGCTGAGGCCCCTGGCGATAGAGCGACAGGCGCCCGAACACCAGCAGCGTCAGCGCCGCGGCAGCGAGCAGCGCGTACGTATAGCGGGGTGCCTGCGGCAATGCCGGTTGACCGACTCGCATGGCATAGGCAAACAACCCGGTGCCGACCACCACACCCATGTCGGCGATTTTCGCCAGACCGGCAACTGACCCAAGCAGATCGCCAGATCGCCTGGGCACAACGGCGGCGCGCGGCAGCAGTGGATCGAGCGAGCTCATCCAGTGACCGCAGCCTGGCGATGGACAGTCGAGCCTACGCGTGGATGGATCAGCATCCCTCTCCCTTCATCCCTGGTTTCCTCCAAGAGTGGCAGCTCCGCTCGCGGCACCGTGCACCTGGCGATAAAGCGTGGCATAGGAACGCACCATCGCCGCGCCGGTGAAGTACTGCCGATAACGGCTCAACGCCTCCTGCCCCAATGCGTTGGCCACCTGCGGATGGTTCCATAGATAACGCATTGCATCGCGTAAGGCCACCGGATCTGCAGGCGCCACCACCAGGCCGGTCTGTCCCGCCACGTTCACAAAACTGGTCCCGGTGCCGATTTCACAGGAAATCATCGGTTTGGCATGCATCGCCGCCTCCAGCAAGGTGATGCCGAACGCCTCCGAGCGCAGATGCGATGGAAATACCAGCCCTTCGCACAGCGACAGCAAGGCATGCTTGTCGGCATCGTCCAGCACGCCCAGAAAGTGGACGTGGGCCAGGCCGAGCTGCCGCGCCTGCTGGCGCAAGCGCGCGCCTTCCGGTCCGTCTCCAACGATGGCCACCGGGATCTGTGTCTCGCGCAGGGCCTGCAGCAGGTATTGCAGACCCTTGTAGTAGCGCAACACGCCGACGAACAACAGGAATCGCGGGCCCAGGCGCATGCGCCAGGTCTGCGCACGTTCGGCGTCCGGAGTATGGTGGCTGGATTGGTCCAGTCCGATCGGTATCACGCTCAGCTTGGCCTGAAAATCGGCCAGAACCGGGCTGGTGGCGCGGTAATTCGGCGATGTCGCAACGATATGGTCGACGCGGTCGAGGAACCGCTGCTGCAGCGGCCGATACAGGCGCAGCAACCGTCGTTGCCGCACGATGTCGGAGTGATACGTCAGCACCGAAGGCGTTCGAACGGCACTCGCCAGGTGCAGCACATCCATGAACGGCCACGGGAAATGATAATGGATCAGGTCGAAGCCGCGGGCCAGGCGCGCGAACTGGCGCAGCAAGCGCAGCGACACCGGCATCGATGCCAATTCGAAGTCGCGTCGAAAGCGGTGCAGCGTGTAGGGTCCCTGCATGCTGATGCCCGCCAGGCGTCCATCGGCGCACAGTGTCACCACCTCGCTGTCCACAGCGTACCGATGCGACTGCGTAGCGAGCGTGCGCACCACTTGTTCGGTTCCGCCCATGGTCTCCGGCAAGCTGGTCTTGTAGACGTGCAGCACCCGTAGCGGGAAAGATGCAAGGCTCAAGCGGCCAACACGTCACGGTATGCATCGGCCGTCGCCGCCGCGCAACGCTGCCAGCTGAACTGGGCTGCGCGCTGCAGCCCCGCCCGTCGCGCGGCGTCACGCCAGGCCGCATCGTCCATGCCCCTTGCCAACGCCAGGGCCAATGCGCCGGGATCGGCAGGATCGAACAGCATCGCTGCATCGGCCGCCACCTCCGGCAATGCCGACGCCGATGAGCAAAGCACGGGCGTACCGCTGGCCATGGCCTCCAGCACCGGCAGGCCAAACCCTTCGTACAGCGAGGGAAACACGAACAGACGGGCACCTGCCATCAGCGCCGGCAGACAGTCCTGTGGGACGTAGCCGAGATAGCGTAGCCAACCGGCCTGTTCGGCATTACGCATGCGCGCATGCAACGCCTCGCTGGACCAGCCGCTGTGGCCTGCGATCACCAACGGGTAGCGCGCACGCCAGGCGGCGGGCATGGCCGCGTACGCCGTCAGCAGCATGTCGATATTCTTGCGTGGTTCGATGGTACTCACGCACAGACAATACCCATCGGCCTGCAGGCTCAGCGCCTGCAGCGGTGCGGCTAGCTCGGCCGGGGGATGCGACCGAAACGCCGGATCTGCTGCCAGCGGGATCGCACGGATACGCTCCAGCGGCAAGGCAAAGTGCGCAGCGATCTCCTGCCGCGAGAATTCCGAGACAGTTACGATCAATTGCGCGCGTTGCACCGCCAGTGCCAACTCCTTGCGCATGTAGCGCACCCGGTCGGCGCGGTGGCATTCGGGCCAGCGGTAGATCGAAATGTCGTGGAAGGTCGCAACGCTGGGACCGCCATACGAAGGGAGGTAGTAATTGCAGCCATGCAACAGCGCCGGCTCCTGGCCGCGAAGGGCACGCGCTTTGGCCAGATTACCGAGGCGTCGATAGACGTCCGTCGCCGCTTCGATCCGCGAGAAACGATCACGCATCCACGACGCAACGGTCGAGGCCGGTCCGGGACTCGGTCGCTGTTGGAGCAGGCGTCGCCCATGCAGGTACTGCAACGATTCGATCTGCGGCAGTGCAGCCAGGTGCACCGCCAGTTCCTGCGTATAACGTCCGACCCCGGTAAGCGGGTGTCGAATCGACTCGGTAGCCAGGATGATATGCACGACGCGTGGCGACGATCAGGGCCGTTGGCAGGCGACGGCGCAGATGCCCGGGGCGCGCTGTACCGTCGGCGGTCTATCGGTACCTGGATGCAACGACTGGCACCGGCCCATTCCATGCTCCTCGTGGCGACCGACCCAGTCTACCCGCTGCCGAAGATGGCGGCGACCGAGTGATCCTCACTGCCACAGCGACGCCAGCCATGCACGCCGCGCTGTATCTTCGCTAAAGCAGCGCACCTGCCGGCGCAGGAAGATCCATCCGGCCATCGCAGGCAGCGACGTCAGGGGCTTCCATCGCCTGATCCGCTGCATCCGCACATGGCGAGCTAGCCAACCTGCGGTCTGGGGCTATCGGCCCGTGTCGGCGCGACGCGCTACCCCGGCATGCGCCCCCCGGCTGCCGGATGGAACGACGACAGCTCAGTGATTCGGTACCCAGTCGCCTGGACGGATGCGCGGGGTTCGCCTGTAGGCATCGCACTCGCCTGTCAACGCCCGTGCAGCTGGCTCCGGTCGTCCCGTTACGCACAGACGGCATGACTAACGCGCTGCGGCAGGCAGCAGGTCGACAATCTGCTCGGTTGCCGCATCCACCGCAGCGCGCGTGTACAGCAGCGGGAAGTAGCTGCCCTGCAGCCACAGCGGCGCCAGGTCGCGGTAATGCGGGCTGGCCGGGTCGCCGGATTGGCCGGGGTAATTCATGGCGCGCGAATTATCCCAATCGCCCAGGTCGATGATCAGACGTGCGGACGGGCCGATGGTCTGGCGGAAGTCGCTGGGATCGTAACTGGATTGATTGGGCGTGTACGGGCTGCCGCCCTTGGCGAACGGGCCGACATCCAGCCGCGCGCGTTCGGCGCCGAGCGCTGCGCTCATCGCATGGGTGACGGTGTTGGTGTGCAGCTTGCCCCACTGCCATTGCGCCGGATCGGGGCCCTGCCTGTCGACCAGCGATTGATAGGCGCTGCGCAGCGACTCCAGCAGCAACCGGTTGCGAGCCGCGACAGGGTCGGGCCCGAACGCAGCGCCCGGATGCTCCAGCGCCTCCAGCAGTACCGCGGCGTCGGGCATGCCGAACGTGGCTGCCTCCGCCGGGCCCATCACCATGGCCTTGTAGGCCGCGCCGAGGTCGCTGCTGAACCACACTTCCTCCAGCGCGGCAGCGGCAGAGGTTGCGCTGACTTCGCCGTTCCACGGCCGCAGCAGTGCCAACGCCGCGTTGGTCGCCGGGTCCTGTGCGTGCAGCGGCTGGATCAGCGCCACCAGCCGCTGCGCCGGCAACGACACCTGGTCGTTCTGCAACTGCTGCGAATCCTGCAAGGTCACCTTGGGCAGCTGCGAGAGCACCTGGGTGATGCGGGCGTGCCGCGCGTCGTTGGCCCATTCGAAGCCGATCTTGCGTGCCAGGGATGGATCGCCGTCCGGCAGATTCATCTCGTTGGAGGTGGTGATGAAACCGGAAGCGGGATTCTTCGATGACGGCAGCACATCGCTGTGCCAGAAGCCGCTCCACTCGTAGCGTCCATCGCCGGGAACCGGCAGCAGCCCATCGGAGTGCGCGCGGCGCGGGGCCGTGCCGGCCGTCGCCCAACCGATGGTGCCGTGCACGTCGGCATAGACCTGATTGACCGACGGCGCGCCCCAGTGTGCGAGCGCGCCCTTGAACTGCTCGAACGATGCGCTGCGCAGATACCGCAGCGACCCCAAATAGGGCGCCGTGCCGGGTTGACTCCAGACCGAGGCAATGGCGTAGGCGATGTGCTTGTCCGCATCGACATAGACCACCGGCCCATGCCGGGTGAATTGCAGCTCCACCGGCACCGGTTTGCCATCGCGCACGGCAATGGATTCGCGCTGCGTACGCATCGGCTCCCAATGGCCTTGATACCAATAGGACGCGTGATCGGCCGGATTCAGACGGTAGACGTAGAGATCTTCCTGGTCGATGTTGAAGATGGTCAGGCCGAAGGCGCTGGTACGGTTGTGGCCGATCGCGATCCCCGGCGAGGTGGGCTCGCCGGCACCGATGATGTCCAGCCCCGGACTGCTCAGATGCACGAAGTAGCGCAGGCTGGGCACGGTATAGGCCCGATGTGGATCATCTGCCAGCACCGCATGACCGGTGGCCGACTTGTGCGGGGCGATCACCCAGTTGTTGCTGCCTTCTGCCGCAGCTTCTTCTTCCGGGCGCAGCGACGCGCGGTCGGCGATGGCGCTGCGCGGCTGGGTATCGGCGCTCAGCCTGGGGCTCTGCGTGGCCAGTTCGTAGACCTTCAATACCGCGTCCGGAAGGCAGGGGTCCAATCCTTCGGGCACGTGGGTGGTCCAGGCCGGCTGCAGCTTCAGGCGGATCGCGTCGATGCGCAGCGAGGCCTTGCAGGCGACCTTGGCGCGTGCGACCTCGCTTTTGACGTTGCGACTCAAGCCGGTGCTGCGGATGCGCAACATATCCTCGGCCGACCACGTCTGCGGACGATAGCCGAAGGTGCGGAATTCGTAAGGCAGCGCCTGTGGATGCGCATCCAGCCAAGCGATATAGGCATTGATGCCGGCAACGAATCGGCCCACGTCGCGCTGTGCGTCGGGGCCGTAACTGGCCCATTCGGCGTGCATGTCGCCGCGATACAGAAACAGCCGCGAGGCGCGATCCTGGGCGAGGTAGGCCGGCCCGAACGCCTCGGCCAGATGGCCAAGCCCTTTACGTCGCAGCAGATCGAGCTGGAACAGGCGGTCGCGCGCGACATTGAATCCCTGCACGAAGAACGCGTCGCCATCGGTGCGCGCGTAGATGTGCGCCACGCCCCAACGATCGACGCGGATCTGCGCCGGCTGCTCCAGCCCGGCCACTGCCATGGACGATGGCGATGGCGACGACGCTGGTGCGGCATTGCCCTGCAGGCTCAGGCTGCTCAGCAGCAGGCACAACGCCCACCGGTGTGTTGTGTGGAGCATGGATGAGGCCTTGTGACTGCAGAAAGGACGATGCCGCACGCCTGCACGATGACACCGACAGCCGTGCAGCGTGCCGCATTGGCGGCGTGTGCTTGCACGGATTGCAGAATGCACGGCGCAGCAAGCGAATCGTGCCGGGGGCGGCTGCGATGCAGTGTGGCTGCAGTGCCGTGCCCTGCGTTGCATGCACAGGCACACGCCCACAGGACTGTCGTGTCGGCTTGATCGCATGCTGTACGTGCGCATTCGCACGATGCCAGGCGTCGCATGCGCAACCATCGACAGCCGATATGCCATGGCATCGCGCGTCATGCATGCATCGCCTGCAGCATCGCGGAATGCTGCCTTCACATGCGCCGTGGCGCGAGCGCGCATGATCGTGGTTCTAGCGGCACTGATGCTGCACAGGCAATGTCTCCATGCCGCCAAAGCGGAAAGCGTCTGCGTTCTCTCTCTGGTGGCAATCGATTACCCAACCAGCACCATCGCTGCAGGCGCACCCGGCTCGGGATGCGGCCGTGCCCGGCGCTGCATTGCTCGGCGACGAGCAGATGGAAATGCTGGCGCGCGCGCTGGCAACGACGCACACGCTCTACACCGGCCCGGCACGCGAGCTGTTGTTGTCGGGGCTGAAGTCCAATCAACGCGCGCTCGAAAGCGCGGCATCGCGCCTGAACGAGATGGCGGCCGCTGGCGTGCGCCTGCACCCTGCCGGCGAATGGCTGCTGGATAACGATTATCTGGTCCAAGAGCAGATCCGCCTGGCGCGCCAGCATCTTCCACCTGGTTACAGCCGCCAGTTGCCGCGCCTGCGTACGCCGAACTCCATCGGTCTGCCGCGGGTCTACGAGTTGGGGTTGCAGGTCGTGGCGCATGGCGATGGGCGCGTGGATGCGATCACGCTGAGCCGTTTCATCGCGGCCTACCAACAGGTGGCACCGCTCAAGCTCGGCGAACTGTGGGCCATTCCGATCGTGTTGCGGCTGGCGTTGATCGACAACCTGCGCCGCGTTGCCGACGGCATCATGCACGACGGGCGCGACACGGCTCTGGCTGCGCATTGGGCCGCTATGCTGAACGCCACGGCCGCCGCGCAGCCCAAGGACGTGGTGGGAGTGGTGGCCGACATGGCGCGCTCGCAGCCGCCGGCCAGTGGCGCGTTCGTCGCCGAACTGACGCGCGGTATCCAGGGCCGCGGCCCGGTGCTGTCGATGGCCAGCGCCTGGGTGGAACAGTGGCTGGCGAGCGAAGGCCACAGCGTCGAGGGAATGGTGCATGCCGAAAGCCAGCGCCAGGCGGCCGACCAGGTATCGATCGGCAACAGCATCGGCAGCCTGCGCTTTCTGGACGAGATGGATTGGCGCGAGTTTGTCGAAACCATGAGCGTGGTCGAGCAGATCCTGCGCAAGGATCCGGCCGTCGTGTACGCGCGCATGGATTTCCAGACCCGCGATACGTACCGGCACGTGGTGGAACATCTGGCCCACCGCATGAAGTGCGACGAACCCACGGTGGCCGACACCGTGCTGCGATTGGCCGCACAAGCGCAGGCGGCCGAACCGGTGGCCGCACACGTGGGTTACTACCTGGTGGATGCGGGGTTGCCGCTGTTGCGTGCCGCGCTGGGCGATCCGGCCACGCCCGGCACGCCGACGCCACCGCGTCTGCGCGTGCGTCGCGTCGCGCTGCCGACGTACCTGTTGCCGATCGCAACGATCGCGGCGCTGTGGACCGGCGTGTTGCTGCAGTGGGCCGGCGCATTGCCGCCGGCGCTGTGGTGGATCACTGCCGGCATCGCGCTGCTGGCGGCCAGCGAGTTGGGCATTGCCCTGGTCAACTGGGTGGCGACGCTGTGGGTACGCCCGCGCCCGTTGCCGCGCATGGACCTGCGTGCCGGCATCACGCCCGATTGCCGCACGCTGGTGGTGATGCCGAGCATGCTGGCCGGTACCGATGCCATCGACGAGCTGGTCGGTGCGCTGGAGGTGCATTACCTGGCCAACCGCGACGCGCAGCTGTACTTCGCGCTGCTCACCGATTTTCTCGATGCGGCGCAGGCGCTGTTGCCGGCGGACATGGCGCTGGTGGCGCATGCGGCGCAGCACATCGACCGGCTCAACGCGGCCTATGCCGACGCGCACGGCGATCGGTTCTTCCTGCTGCACCGCGCCCGCCAGTGGAATGCGGGCGAAGGCTGCTGGATGGGCGCCGAGCGCAAGCGCGGCAAGCTCGAAGCGCTCAACCGCCTGCTGTGCGCCGAGGATGCGCCGCTGCAGGCCGCCAGCGACTTCCTGCAGGTGCAGGGCGATGTCGCCGTCCTGGTGGGGGTGCGCTATGTGATCACGCTGGACAGCGATACCCATCTGCCCAGGGATGCGGCACGTGCCCTGGTCGGGGCGATGTCGCATCCGTTGAACATGCCGCGCCTGGATGCGTCCGGGCAGTACGTGGAAGCCGGCTACGGCATCCTGCAGCCCGGCCTGGGCACCGGCATGAGCGAGGGTGGCGAATCGCGCTTTGCGCGCATGTTCGGGATCGAACCGGGCATCGATCCGTACACGCGGGTGGTGTCGGACGTGTATCAGGACCTGTTCGGCGAAGGCTCGTTCATCGGCAAGGGCATCTATGCTGTGGCGACCTTCGAGCAGGTGCTGGCCGGGCGCTTCCCCGACAACCGCGTGCTCAGCCACGACTTGCTGGAAGGCTGCTATGTCCGCGCCGGGTTGCTCAGCGACGTGCGCCTGTACGAGCGCCATCCGCAACGCTACGCCACCGATGCCAAGCGCCGCGCGCGCTGGGTACGCGGCGACTGGCAGCTGTTGCCGTGGCTGCTGCCGTGGGTGCCCGATCGCGGCGGCAAGCGCGCGCGCAACCGGTTGTCGTGGCTATCGCGCGGCAAGCTGCTGGACAACCTGCGCCGCAGCCTGGTGGCGCCGGCCGCCTTCGGCCTGCTGCTGATCGGCTGGCTGTGCTCGCCCACGCCGCTGCGCTGGACAGCCTGGCTGCTGGTGCTGTGGCTGCTGCCGGGGCTGTGCTCGGCGCTCTATGCGCTGGCGCACCCGCCCGAAGGTCTGGGGTTGCGCCATCACGCGCGCCAGGTCGGCGTGGGGCTGCGTCAGTACCTGTTGCGCACCGGCGTGGTGCTGGCCTGCCTGCCGTTCGAGGCCGGGCTGCAACTGGCGGCCATCGCCCGCACGCTGGTGCGGATGGCCATCACCCATCGCCATCTGTTGCAGTGGGCGCCCTCCAGCGAAGTGGAACGCAGCGCGCGCAGCGGCAATGCCGAACATCGCCTGATGGCCGGCGCCGCCTGCGCCGCGGCGCTGGTGGTTGCAGCGGTTGCGTGGTGGTCGCCGGTGGCGCTGTGGGTGGCACTGCCGCTTGGCGTGGCGTGGATGGGCGCGCCCTGGCTGATGGCCTGGCTGGGCGGGCAGCCCGCCGCCCCGGTGGCGCAATTGTCGCAGGAGCAGCGCGCTTTCCTCGGCGGATTGTCGCGGCGCACCTGGGCGTTCTTCGAAACCCATTGCACCGCGCAGCATCATTGGCTGCCGCCGGACAACGTGCAGGAATATCCGGTCACGGTGGTGGCCAACCGCACCTCGCCGACCAACATCGGGCTGGGCCTGCTGGCCAACCTGGCCGCCTACGATCTGGGCTACCTGACGGTGGCCGGCGTCATGAGCCGCGTGGCCGATACGCTGACCACCCTGGAATCGCTGCCGCGCCACCGCGGCCATTTCTACAACTGGTACGACACCGAAACGCTGGCGCCGCTGCTGCCGCGTTATGTCTCCACCGTCGACAGCGGCAATCTGGCCGGTCATCTGCTGACGCTGCGGCAAGGGTTGCTGGCGCTGGTGGAGGCGCCGGCGGTCTCGATGGCGGTGTTCGACGGCCTGGCCGACACCTTGAGCGTGCTGGCATCGCACGCCAGGGCACGCAACGTCACCACCGATGCGCTGGATGCGCTGGATACGATGTCGCAGGGCGTACAGGGCCTTTGCAGCCAGCCCGCGCCAAGCCCGCCCCAGGCCGACAAGGCGCTGCGCCTGCTGTTGGCGCAAAGCCAGCGGATCCTGGCGCTGATGCCGGTCAGCGGCGACGACGAAGAACCGTGGCCGCAGCGGCTGGTGGCCAGTTGCAAGGCCGCCCTGGCCGAGTTGAGTCACTGCGCACCGGCACTGGCCGACACCGATCCGCACGCAGCAGGGACGACGGGTGCCATGGTCGCCACGCTGCGGCAACTGGCCGCCAGCGACTGCGCACCGAACGTGCAGAGCTGGGCCGCCAACCGTGTGCAGGAACTGCACCGGCTGGCGCATCGCGCCGGGCAGTTGGCGCAGATGGATTACGACTTTCTCTACAACCGTGCCCCGCAGTTGTTGTCGATCGGCTACAACGTCGACGACCGTCGCCTGGACAGCGGCCATTACGATCTGCTGGCCTCCGAGGCGCGCCTGGGGATCTTCGTGGCCATCGCCCAGGGCAAGCTGCCGCAGGACAGCTGGTTCGCGCTCGGGCGCACCCTGACCGATACCGGCGCCGAGCCGACGCTGCTGTCGTGGAGCGGCTCGATGTTCGAATACCTGATGCCCGACCTGGTGATGCCCAGCTATCCGCAGACGCTGCTGAACCGCTCGATGCGCGGCGCGGTGCAGGCGCAGATCCGCTACGGCGCCGCGCGCGATGTGCCCTGGGGCGTGTCCGAATCGGGCTACAACACGGTCGATACGCGGCGCAATTATCAATACCGCGCGTTCGGTGTGCCCGGGCTCGGACTCAAGCGCGGCCTGGGCCAGGATCTGGTGATCGCCCCGTATGCCAGC
Organism: Xanthomonas sp. 3793; assembly: GCF_024806835.1. GTDB lineage: Bacteria > Pseudomonadota > Gammaproteobacteria > Xanthomonadales > Xanthomonadaceae > Xanthomonas > Xanthomonas arboricola_F. The sequence goes on along the minus strand of NZ_JANTYU010000006.1, from coordinate 173,552 downwards.
GCGATGGCCTTGATGGTCGACCCGGATGCGGCGTGCCGCAATCTGCAGCAATTGCAGGCGCTGGGATTCGGCGGCCGCTTCGGGCTGTACGAGGCGATCGACTACACCCCGTCGCGGGTGCCGCGTGGCGAACAACACGCCGTGGTCCGCTCGTTCATGTCGCACCATCAGGGCATGGCGCTGCTGGCACTGGACCACGTGTTGCGCGATGCGCCGATGCAACAGCGCTTTGTCGCCGATCCGCAATTCCAGGCCACGCTGCTGCTGTTGCAGGAGCGCGCGCCGCGTGCCGGCGTCTACGTCAAGGGATTGGCCCAGGCCGCAGAGCGCCCGGTTCCCACCGAGGCGGGCATGGCCCTGCGCATCCATCGCGACCCCGATCTGGCCCAGCCGGCGTTGCAACTGCTCTCCAACGGGCGTTACCACGGCATGCTGACCTCGGCCGGCGGTGGCTACAGCCGCGCGCGCGACATGGCGGTGACCCGCTGGCGCGAGGACGGCACCCGCGACCACTGGGGCACCTTCTGCTATCTGCGCGATGTGGACAGCGGCGCGGTGTGGTCGGCCGCGCATCAACCCACCTGCGTGCCGGTGGAGCGCTACGAGGCGATTTTTTCCGACGCGAAAGCCGAGTTCAAGGGCAGCCACCAGCGCTACGACAGCCATCTGGAAATCGCCATTTCCGCCGAGGACGACGTGGAGATGCGCCGGCTGCGCATCCGCAACCGTTCGCGGCAGACGCGCGTGATCGAAATCACCACCTATGCCGAAGTGGTGCTGGCGCCGGCGCAGGCCGACGAGGCGCATCCGGCCTTCAGCAACCTGTTCGTGCAGACCGAGATCCTGGCCGACAAGCAGGCATTGCTCTGTACACGGCGCCCGCGCGGGCATGACGAGGCGCAGCCGTGGATGCTGCATCTGGTGGCCGTGCACGATGCCGACGTGGCGACGATTTCCTACGAGACCGATCGCGCCGCCTTCGTCGGGCGCGGGCGCAGCACCCGCAATCCGCTTGCCTTGCACGCGCACGCCAACCTGTCCGGCGCGGCCGGCTCGGTGCTGGACCCGATCGTGGCGATCCGCTGCCGTATTTCGCTGGCGCCCGACCAGCAGGCGCAGGTGGACATGGTCTATGGCGTCGGGACCCAACGCGAGGCCTGCACCGCGCTGATCGACAAATACCGCGACCGCCGTCTGGCCGATCGGGTGTTCGACCTGGCGCTGACCCAGAGCCAGGTCACGCGCCGGCAGATCGACGCCTCGCTGGAAGATGCGATGCTCTACGAGCGGCTGGCCGCGCGCGTGCTGTTCGTCGACCCGCAATTGCGCGCCGATAACGAAGTACTGCTGCACAACCATCGTGGCCAGTCGGCGCTGTGGAGTCATGCCATCTCCGGCGATCTGCCGATCGTGCTGTTGCGCATCACCGACCCGGACAATCTCGACCTGGCGCGCCAGCTGGTGCAGGCACACGCGTACTGGCGCCTGAAGGGCCTGCGCGCGGATCTGGTGATCTGGAACGAAAGCCAGGCCGGCTATCGCCAACAGTTGCAGGACGCCATCCTGGGCCTGATCGCCGCCGATCCCGAAGCCAATGTCCTCGACCGTCCCGGCGGCATCTTCGTGCGCGCCATCGAACACATTTCGCAGGAAGACCGCGTGCTGCTGCAGACCGTGGCGCGCGCGATCCTGTGCGATGCCAACGGCACGCTGGACGCGCAACTGCAGCGCCACCCCAGCGCACGCGCGCAGCCGCCGCTGCTGGAGCCGATCCAGCAGCTGGACAGCGCCGACGCGTTGGCCAGCACCCACGCCGCCTATCTGGACCGCACCCTGCAGGCCGCATCCGACGAAGCGGTGCTGTTCGACAATGGCCTGGGCGCGTTCGCCGCCGACGGCCGCGAGTACCGCATCACCCTGGACGAGGGCATGCCCACGCCGGCACCGTGGTGCAACGTGCTGGCCAACGCCCAGTTCGGCAGCGTGGTCAGCGACAGCAGCGCCGGCTACAGCTGGGCCGAGAACGCGCACGAGTTCCGGCTGACGCCATGGCATAACGATCCGGTCGGCGATACCTCCGGCGAAGCGTTCTATCTGCGCGACGAAGACACCGGGCAAGTGTGGTCGCCCATGGCGCTGCCGTGCCGCGGCAGCGGCCGCTACACGGTGCGCCATGGCTTCGGCTACAGCGTCTACAGCCATACCGAACACGGCATCGGCAGCGAGTTGTGGGTGTTCGTGGATGCGCAACGGCCGATCAAGTTCAGCCATCTGCGGTTGAAGAACCTGTCCGGGCGCCCACGCCGTCTCAGCGTGACCGGCTATGTGGAATGGGTGCTAGGTGACATCCGCACGCGCTCGCAGCTGCATGTGGTCAGCGAGGTCGACCTGGGCAGCAGCGTGCTGACCGCACGCAACCCGTACAACACCGAGTTCGACGGGCGCGTGGCGTTCTTCGATGCCGATGCGCCCAGCCGCAGCATCACCGCCGACCGCAGCGAGTTCATCGGCCGCAACGGCAGCCTGGCCGCACCGGCCGCGCTCGCCCGGCAGCGGTTGTCCGGGCGCGTGGGTGCCGGCCTGGACCCATGCGCGGCGATCCAGATCCCGCTGACGCTGGCGGCCGAACAGAGCTTTGAGACGGTGTTCCGGCTGGGTGCGGCCAGCAACCGCGACGCTGCGCTGGAACTGGCGCGCAGCAGCCGCGGCGTGGCCACCGCGCAGGCCGCATTGCTGGACGTGCGCAGGCACTGGGAACAGGTGCTCGGCAGCGTGCAGGTGCGCACGCCCGACCCTGCCGTGGATCTGCTGGCCAATGGCTGGCTGCTCTACCAGACCATCGCCTGCCGCTTCCTGGCGCGCAGCGGCTATTACCAGTCCGGTGGCGCGTTCGGCTTCCGCGATCAATTGCAGGACAGCATGGCGATGGTGCACGCGCAACCGGCGCTCAGCCGCGCCCATCTGTTGCGCAGCGCCGCGCATCAATTCGTGCAGGGCGATGTGCAGCATTGGTGGCACCCGCCACAAGATCGCGGCGTACGCACGCAGTGCTCGGACGACTTCCTGTGGTTGCCGCAGGCGCTATGCCGCTATCTGGACACCACCGCCGACGCCAGCGTGCTCGACGAGCCTGTCGGCTTCATCGACGGGCGCGCGCTCAAGCCCGACGAGGAATCGTATTACGACCTGCCGCAGCTCACCGGCAACGTGCAGTCGCTGTACGCACATGGTGTGCTCGCCCTGCAGCGCGGCATGACGCGACTGGGCGAGCGCGGCCTGCCGCTGATCGGCAGCGGCGACTGGAACGACGGCATGAACCGGGTCGGCAAGGACGGCAAGGGCGAAAGCGTCTGGCTGGGCTTCTTCCTCTACGACACCCTGCTGCGCTTTTCGGCCGTGGCCACGCAACGCGACGATGCGGTCTTCGCCGCCAGCTGCCACACCCATGCGCAGGCCTTGCGCGTAGCGCTGGAACAACACGCCTGGGATGGGCAGTGGTACCGGCGCGCCTGGTTCGACGACGGCACCGTGCTGGGCTCGCACAGTTCCGACGAATGCCGCATCGATTCGTTGTCGCAGAGCTGGTCGGTGCTGTCCGGAGCGATGGATCCGGCGCGCAGCGCGCAGGCGATGCAGGCCATGTACCAGCACCTGGTCGATGCCGATGCGGGCATCGTCAAACTGCTGATGCCGCCGTTCGATCGTACCGGCCACGACCCGGGCTATATCCGGGGCTACGTGCCCGGCGTGCGCGAGAACGGCGGCCAGTACACGCATGCGGCGGTGTGGGCGGCGATGGCCTTCGCCCATCTCGGCGACAGCGCGCGCGCCTGGCAACTGGCCGGGATGATCAACCCGATCCACCACGCCCTGGATGCCGACGCCGCGCAGCGTTACAAGGCCGAACCCTATGTGCTGGCGGCCGATGTCTACGCAGTGGCGCCGCACGCCGGCCGCGGCGGCTGGAGTTGGTACACCGGCGCGGCCGGCTGGATGTACCGGCTGCTGACCGAATCGCTGCTTGGTCTGCAACGGCATGGCACCCGCATGCATATCGTGCCGTGCATCCCGGCCGGCTGGCCGGGCTATCAGCTGCGTTATCGCTTCGGCAGCAGCACCTACGTCGTCGACGTCACCCAGCGCCCGGGGGTCCAGCCACGGCTGGAAATCGACGGAGTGACGCAAGCCGAGCTTGCTTTCACCCTGGTCGACGACGGCGAGGTCCACGCTGTCGCCCTGGACTGGCCGGGAGAGGCGACATGAGCATGCGCACACGCACCCACACCAATCACCAGCTTTCCGACCTGGGCAGGATGTTGTCGGTGTGGCCGCAACGGGTACGTGACCCCAGCCAGTTCTGGCCGCAATTCGATGCCTTGGCCAAAGGCATCCTGGATGAGGCGGCCGAAGCCGATCTGCAACGCGTGCAGCGTCGCTTGCGGCAGTTGCTGCACCACCATGGGCTGACGCGTGCGCAGTGAGCGTGCAGGCCGTCTCCACCGTCTCGTCGTCTGGTAAACAGGCTTCGGAGCGGGCAAGGCGCTGTCGCCAAGCCGTAGCTTCGCTCAGCTGCAACCAACCCATCGCAGCGGTCATCACCGCTGAGCCGGCGAGAGGTGCGGCTTGGTGTCGTTTTGGTGCAGCGTCAACTGCTCAGTCGGTCGAGCGCGCGGTGCCCTCGCCGCTCGCGGGACACGCCGCAAGTACGTCCCTGTAGGTTCGGTGGCGGCATCCATGCCGCCACACGGTCCCGCAAGCGGCGAGGACACCGCACCAGAGAGGTATTCGGTTGCTCTCTTAAAAAGCTTGTCCGTTGCTCGGCTTGCATTGGCACACTGATCGGATGCGTCGTCATTCAGTGGGGCACGTCATGCATTGCTTGCACCCTGCATACCGACCCTCTCCACCGGTCCTTGCCCGCCCACCGTCGCGGGACCTTACGCGGCATGGATGCCGCGTAAGAGCCTCCATGGACGGATTCACGGCGTGTCCCGCGATGGTGGGCGGGCAAGGGCCCTGCAGCCAAACCGCAGCGTCCATGCTCTGCGCCTGACCCCTCCGCGCTGTTTCGCCACTTCTGAGTGGCCGAGTTACCGCATACAGCCCTCCACAGCACAATGATCGACGACGCGCAGGCGCCACGCTTAGACTCCGCGTTTACACGCGCCAAGGCCGCTGGTGATCGATCTCAATGACATCGCGCTATACGTGCAGGTGGTGCGCAGCGGCAGCTTTGCCGAGGCCGCACGCCGGCTAGGCACCGCGCCCAACAGCGTGAGCCGGCGCGTGCAGCAGCTGGAAGCGCAGCTGGACACACGCCTGATGCAACGCTCCACTCGCAAGCTCACCCTCACCGACGCCGGCCAAGCCTTTTACGAGCGTTGCGCCGATGCGGTGGACGGGCTGACCTCGGCCGGGCAGAGCCTGGTGGCCGGTGGCGATGAAGCCGCCGGTCTGGTGCGGGTGGCGGCGCCTGCGGATTTCCTGGATTTTTTCCGCGTCGAATGGGTGGGCGAGTTTCTCGCCGCGCATCCGCGCGTGCGCCTGGAATTCGTGCTCAGCGATGGCAAGGCCGACCTGATCGCCGAGCGCATCGATGTGGCCTTCCGCGGCGGTGTGGTGACGGACCTGGGCTATGTCGGCCGCCAGATCCTGGCCGACACCAACGATGTGCTGGTGGCCAGCCCCGGCTACCTGCAGGCACGCGGCAGGCCGCTGCGGCTGGACGAATTGCCGCAGCACGACTGCCTCAGTTTCCCGCATCCGAGCGGGTACGCCACCTGGACGCTGGTCGGCCCGTCCGGGCTTGCCGAAGACGTCCAGGTGCAGGCGCGCATGGCCGCCACTACTGCGCGCGCGCTGCGGCTTGCGGCGGTGGCCGGGCTCGGCATCGCATTGTTGCCGCAGGCGCTCACCTGGCCCGATATCCACGAAGGTCGCCTGGCCGTGGTGTTGCCGGATTTTCAACGCAAGGGCCAGAGCCTGTACGCGCTGTATCCGAGCCGGCACCATCTGCCGCGTGCGGTGTCGGCGTTTATCCAGGCCGTGGCGACGCGATTGAATGCGGCTGAATGCAAAAAGGTGGCTGGCTTGGCCAACAGCGCCGCCATGCCGGGCGTGCGGTGATCGTGGCGCTGCGGAGTGCGGCGGTTTCAACGCCTTGATTCGATCCAGTCTGCGCACCTGGCGCGCACAACATCGCGCCGACCTTGCTTGAAAGCGGTTGACGCCCTGCCGCGCGGGCAACGCGTTGCATCGAGCGGCACGTTGTCCGCTCGATGCAGGGTCGGCACGTTTGAACCATCGGCACCGTGCAAACGGATGACATGATCGCCAGCGCACGCGATGCCCCTGGACGGGCATCGCGTGCTGCATCACTCAGGCTGCAAGCCCTTCGATCTGCTGCTGGGCGCTGGCAATCCCCGCCTGGCGGGCGTCTGCGCCAGTGGCCAGGCCTTCGGCCACGATGACCTCGGGGGCGTGCACGCCGACAAAGCCCAGCGCGGTGCGCATGTAGGTCTCTGCATGTTCAAGCGATGCCATCGGCGAGCCGGCGCCATAGAAGCCGCCACGCGCCACCAGCAGAATCACCCGCTTGTTGCCGGCCAGCCCTTCGGGCAGGCCTTGCGCGTTGTAGCGGAAGGTCCTGCCGGCCACCAGCACACGATCGATCCATGCCTTGAGCTGAGTCGGGATGGTGAAGTTGTAAAGCGCCACACCGATCACCACAGTGTCGGCCTCCAGAAATTCCTGCAGCACGGCTGCACTGGTGGCCAGTTCGGCTGCCAGTTCCGGGCTCTGGTCGCCGGTGGGATTCTGCTGGGCCGCCAGGTGCGCGCCGGAGAGGTGCGCCAGCGGCGTGGCGGCCAGATCGCGGTAGGTCACTGCGATATCGCGGTTGCCGGACTGCAACCTGGCAACCGTGGCCGCCGACAGCTGACGGCTGACCGAGTAAGCGCCGAGGATGCTGGAATCGAGATGGAGCAGTTTCATTGGAATGCCTTTGGAAACGTAGGGGGTGTGAGGGTTCGACGATGCGTGGCGGTAGCGCCCACGCATCGACACGGTGGTGATGGACGTGGTTGAAGCTCTGACGCGCGCAGGGCGCGCTTTTCTAAAAGCGCACGGCTCTCAGCAACATCGGCAGTGCGCTGGTTTGCTGGGCAACGCATGTACCGTGAGCCGGCCACGCCGCCGCCCTGCATCCGCTGCCCGCGGCGGTTGCATCAGGCCAGGCGGCCCCTGGCGCGCAACTGCTCGCCGATGCGGCGGATCTCCGCCTCGCCCTGGGCCAGTGCCGCCGCGCTGGTGTGCACCGAGTAGTGGCCCATCACCAGCTCGTGGGGATGCTTGACCGCCGAGCCGAGCACGAACGATGTCGCGCCCACCGACACCACCTCGATGGCCTGCTCGGCATCCTTGAACACCGCCATCTGGCCGGCGCCGATGCTTTCAGCCGCTTCCAGCTGGCCGCCGTGCACCGCGATCCAGGCCACGCTGTGGCCGGCCGGCGGCACGTAGCGCCAGGTCTCGCCGTCGCGCAACTGCACGCTCAGGTAGGTCATGTCGGCCGGTGCCGGGATCCTGCTTTCCAGCGTGCCGTAGCGACCCAGCAGCACGCGCACCGGGCCGGCCACCGGCACATCCTCCGGCGACAGGTACAGGCTCTGCGCCGGCGCATTTTCCTCGGCCGCCGGCAGTGCGACCCACAGCTGGAAGCCCTTGGCCGACGCCTGGCCCACCGGCACGCCGTCGTGCCAGACGCCATTGCCGGCACGCATCCATTCCACCCCGCCGGTGGGCAGCGTGCCCTGCTGGCCGGTGCTGTCCTCATAGCCGACCTCGCCCTCCATCAGGTAGGTGAGCGTGGCAATGCCCGAATGCGGATGCATGCCCATCGGTGCCGCTCCCGCGGACGGTTTGACGGTGAACAGGTCCAGGAACACGAACGGCTTGACCAGCTGGCCCAGATCGCCCGGGCTCATCAGCCGGGTGATCGGTCCGCGGGTGGTGCCGCGGGTGCGAAACACCACTGGGCGCGGTGGGACCTGCACGCTTGGCGCGCGCTGCAGCTGATCGGCATAGACGGGGGCCAGTTGTGCGTTCATGACAGATCTCTTTGCGGTGGTGGAGCAAGCTGCTCCGGTGATGCAAAGCGTAGAGACGCGCCGATTGATCGACTAGCCGGGACATTTGGAGTGCAGTCGTCCAGAAATTGAGATAATCGATGCCGCATGATCTCGGCACGCGCCACTGAAACAGTGGCCGCGCACCGCTACGCGCGCGCTCGGGACGGGAGCGCTGCCGGGGACGTTCGCCCGGTGATCCAGATGCTGGTCGCTCCCGGCCACCAATCCAGCGCGAACAGCTCGGCGTTGCCGTGCGCCCCGGCGGGCAGCCTTCATGCCGCGCCAACAACGGATTCTTCACGCTTGCGCCATTCTTCCGCTGGAGATCTCCGATGATCCGTACCCTCGCCCCGCTCGCTGCCGTCCTGTTGCTCTCGGCCTGTGCCTCCAACCAGGTGGCACAGGTACAGCCCATCGATGGCGCGATCACCGGCCAGTGCCATATCGAAAAGGTCCGCGGCATCGTGGGTCTGGCCGCAGCGGCGCAGACGGTGGAGCGTGCACGCGTCGATAGCGACAGCCTGCAGGTCAGCGTGCGGCGCGGCGAACGCGCCACCGGCGGCACCACCGCCAGCGGCCTGGCCGACCCGGCCCAGGGCGCCAGCGAGAGCGGTGGCGATCACCTGAGCATCGAAACCGGCCCGCACAACAACATCACTGCGGTGTATTGCGGCTGAGAGTCGCTGTCGGTATCGGCGTCGCCGTACCTCGGGCGGCGACGTAGTGCGCAGGTGTCACGTTGCCTGCGACCGCGGAACCATGCCCAGACCGCACGCTGGCAGACCGACCAGCCCCATCGCTGAGCGCTTTCCCAAGGCCTGACGACGCTGGCGTTGATCCCAGCGGCCGATGCAGGCGGCAGCATGTTGCTCATCGTTGCCACAGTGCTGATGACGCTTGAGTGGATCAGCGACACGTTCGACGACAGCGGCTGGATGCAGGCAACCGCCTTGGTCAGCGCCATGGCACGCCCTCAGGAATCAGCGCTCAGCGCGACATCGCGCTGCCGGTCGTAGCGGCTGATGTCGCCCGGCCTGTTTCCCATCGTCAACACCACACGCCGGATGACGACGCCAGACCATCGTGCAATGGCACGCGTCAATTGGGCAGTGCGTGCAGATCGCCTGGCTGCGCTCGTGCCTGCACACACCAAGCACGATCTGCCGGTTTTCCGGCGTGCGCAGTGCATGCGACGGTGCGCCACTGCCGCCGCTATCGGTGCGCAGCGCCTGCAAGATTGACGCGCTGCGCCCAATGCGAACTTTGCCTGTCGCCGCCTGTGCGATGCAGGCGTTCGTGCAAGCGCGGCGCGCTTTATTGGGCCATCGCCTGCAGCGACGATCGCCCAGACACCTTGTCTTCAATGGCGCCATCAGTGCAGTACCAACGTGGTCATGCCAAGGCGCCAATGCTGATAAGAACCTGAACTCTCGTGGCTGATTCGTAGTCAGGACAGACTGCGGACATCGTCTTGCTTTAGCCTTGTTTTTCGCACGATCGCGCATTTGCATCGATGTGCGCAGATACAGCTTGAACGAACTCTTTCAATGTTGTGAGGATAGATGGCTCGTTCGTATATGACGTCGTTTTTTCGCGAATGGCTCACCGCACCCTGCTCCGTTGCCGCGATACTTCCCTCCGGACGCGCACTCGCCGCCATCATCACTTCCGAGCTGTCCGAACGTACTGGCCGTGTTCTCGAACTCGGGCCGGGTACCGGTGTGTTCACCCAGGCGATGATCGACAAGGGCGTGCGGGAAAAGAACCTCATTCTGCTCGAGTACAACGCCACCTTCTCCGCGTTGCTCAGGCAGCGCTTTCCACACGCACGCTTGCTGCAGATGGATGTTGCCGATCTCGAGTCGGTACCCCACATCGATGGCGCCTGCGTCGATGCCGTGGTTTGCGGCCTTGGCTTGTTGAACATGCCGGCGCATCAGGTGGCTGCGATCCTGCGTGGCGCCTTCCTGCAGTTGAAGCCCGGCGGCCGGCTGTATTTGTTTACCTACGGATTCAAGTGCTCGGTTCCGGCACAGATCCTCGACGCGCTCGATCTGGAGGCCGTCAGGATCGGGCGCACCTACCGTAACGTGCCGCCTGCGACGACCTACCGCATCCAGCATCGCGCCTGTCGGCGATAGCCTCAGGCCGATGTCGCACGGCGCAGGCGCGGCCCGGCCGCCTTGCGGGCTGTGCTGCTGGCCTTGCGTTGCTTGCTGCGCGAGTCGGTCAAAAAGCGCAGCGTGGCCGCCTCCCACTGCCGCTCGCCACGCACCCCGGTGGCCATCGCCTGCAAGTGGCCGGCGCGCCAGCCTTCGAATACGCAGGGGTCGATGTAGGCCTTGCGGCACACCGATGGCGTGTTGCCCAGCGCATCGGCCACTTCGCGGATGACATCGTTCTGCACCTGCGTCAACGCACGTTCGCTCATGCGTTCGGGCAGCGGCAGCCGTGCCAGGCGTTGCAGCGCCGCCAGCGTGCCGCCCCAGGTGCGGAAGTCCTTGGCGGTGAAGTCCTCGCCCATCGCCTCGCGCAGGTAATCGTTGACCTCGCCCGAATCCACCGGTTGCAGCTGGCCATCGTCGTCGCGGTACTGAAACAGCGATTGCCCCGGCAATTGCTGACATTGCCGGATCAGTTTGACCAGCTGCTTGTCGTCCACTTCGATGTCGTGATCCTGGCCGCTCTTGCCGCGGAATTTGAGCCGCGCGCGTCCACCTTTCAAGAACTCCATATGCCGGTTGCGCAAGGTGGTCAGCCCATAGGAGCGGTTGCTGCGCGCATATTCGGCATTGCCCACGCGCACCAGCGTGTCGGCCAACAACGCCACCACGATCGCCAGGACCTTCTCGCGCGGAAATCCCGGCAACACCAGATCGCGGCGCAGTCGGCGGCGCAACTTGGGCAGCGCCTGGCCGAAGGCGATCACCCGTTCGAACTTGCCTTCGCCACGCACCTGCGCCCAATCGGCGTGGTAGCGGTACTGCTTGCGCCGCCGCGCGTCGCGCCCGGTGGCCTGCAGATGGCCATTGGGTTTGGCGCAGATCCATACCTCGGTATAGGCCGGTGGAATGGCCAGCGAGCGGATACGCTGCAAGGTGTCCGCATCGGCGACACGCTGCCCGTCCGCACTGCGGTAGCTGAAGCTCTTGCCGGCCTTGCGGCGGCTGATGCCGGGCTGCTGATCGTTGACGTAGGTGAGCCCGGCCGCGCGCGCAGTGGCCTTGGCCTGAGCGACGGCGGCCACGGTGGCGGCGGCCGTGGCGACCACCGCACCGGTGGCGGCGGCGGCAAGCTTGCCGGCGGTGCTGGCCGTGGTTGCGGCATTGCGAAGAACACGTTTGGCTTTCATTGCGCACGGATCGAAGGACTGGCGCCGATTGTTGGGCCGCGCAGCGCTAGGCCGCGTCAACGCAACGACAACGCCGTGTGGGCAAGCGATGCCCGCAGCGCAACTTTGTGCTTATGCTTGGGCATCCCCCTTTGCTGGAGTCATCGATGCGCGCTGTCCTGCCTATTGCCCGCCTGGCTTGCACCTTGGTCGTGCTGACTGCATTGACTGCCTGCAACAAACCGCAACCCGATGAACAGGAAGCCGTTGCGGCCAACGCACAACAGGCGGCCGAGCAAGCGTCCGCGCCGGTGCCGGATGCAGCCCCGGAAGCGCCGCCAATCGGCAGCTGCGATGCCACCCAGGTGCAGTCGCTGGTTGGCCAGCCCATCACCGATGCAGTCGGCGAGCAGGCTCGCAGCGATGCCGGCGCCAAGTCGGTACGCGTGCTCAAGCCCGGCCAGATGGTGACGATGGAATTCAACGGCGAACGGCTCAATCTGGAAGTGGATGCCAAGAACGTCATCACCGCGGTGCGCTGCGGCTGATCCTGCGCTGGCGCCTGTCGTTGGACAGGCGCCAAGCCTGCTGGCACAAGGGATTGCAGCGGGTCTCGTTGCAGCTGTAACGGTGTATTGCGGCACCGCATCAACTGTGGTCTAGTCGATCATCCGGTGACCTCTTCGAAACGCTCCACGGATCGAGCGCTGCAACGTCGTCGCCGCTCTCCCAGATCGCAAAGAGGCAGACATGGCCCCCCGCACTCGCCAAGGGCTCAACGACTACGGTCTCTACGACAGCGCGCGCGACGAACGCGATGCCTGTGGTTTTGGCATGGTCGCCCAGTTGGACGACCAACCTTCCCGCTCGCTGGTGGACACCGCGATTGCGGCGCTCTCGCGCATGACCCACCGCGGCGGCGTGGCGGCCGACGGCCTCACCGGCGATGGCTGCGGCCTGCTGATCCGCAAACCCGATGCATTCCTGCGCGGGCTGGCGCGCGATGCCGGCATCACCGTGGGCACGCGCTATGCGGCCGGCGTGGTGTTCCTGCCGCTGGACGAAGCCGATGCCGCCCGATGTCGTGCCGAACTGGAAACCCAGCTGCACAGCGCCGGCGTGCAGTTCCGCGGCTGGCGCGTGGTGCCTACCGACGACAGCGTCTGCGGCCAGCTGGCGCGCGACACCTTGCCGCGCATCGAACAGGTGTTTGTCGATGCCGGTGCCGAGCAGAGCGAGGACGGCTTCACCCTGGCGCTGTTCCTGGCGCGCCGCCGCGCCGAGCAGCAGCTGCGCGAGGTGGCGGACTTCTACGTCACCACGCTCTCGCCCAACGGCATCAGCTACAAGGGCATGGTGCTGCCGGACAAGCTGAGCACGTTCTACCCGGACCTGCAGCGCAGCGATCTGTCTTCCAGCGCGATTGTCTTTCACCAGCGTTTTTCCACCAATACGCTGCCGCGCTGGCCGCTGGCGCATCCGTTCCGCCTGCTCGCCCACAACGGCGAGATCAACACCATCGAAGGCAACCGCCGCTGGGCGCAGGCGCGCAGCAAGGTGTGGCAGACCCCGCGCTTCGACATCGCCGAGTTTGACCCGGTGATCTCCATGCACGGCTCCGATTCGCAGAGCCTGGACAACATGCTCGAGCTGCTGATCGCCGGTGGCATGGACCTGCTGCAGGCGCTGCGCATCCTGGTGCCGCCGGCGACCCAGTCGCTGGAGTTCAAGGACGCCGACCTGGCCGCGTTCTACGAGTTCTACGGCCTCAACACCGAGCCGTGGGACGGCCCGGCCGGCATCGTCGCCTGCGACGGCCGCTATGCCGCCTGCATGCTCGACCGCAACGGCCTGCGCCCGGCGCGCTGGATGCTGACCTCCGACCGCCATTTCCTGGTGGCCTCCGAGGCCGGCGTGTGGGAACTGCCGGCCGAGCGCATCACCCGCAAGGGCAAGCTGGGCCCGGGCGAGATGATGGCGATCGATCTCAAGCGCGGCGACCTGCTGGACTCGGACGCCATCGACCGCATCAACCGCGCGCGCGCGCCGTACAAGCAATGGCTGCAGCAGGGCGTGACCTATCTGCAGACCGAACTGATCGACCCCTCGCTGGTGGAAGAACCCTTCAGCGAGCAGACCCTGCGCAGCTACCACAAGCTGTTCCAGCTCAGCACCGAGGAAGTGGAGCAGATCCTGCGCCCGCTGGCCGAGACCGAGCAGGAAGCCACCGGCTCGATGGGCGACGACACCCCGATGGCGGTGCTCAGCCGCCAGACCCGGCCGCTGTACGACTACTTCCGCCAGGCCTTCGCGCAGGTCACCAATCCGCCGATCGACCCACTGCGCGAAGGCATCGCGATGTCGCTCACCACCCAGCTCGGCAAGGAGACCAACATCTTCCATGCCGGGGCGGAGACGGTGAACCACGTCATCCTCAACTCGCCGGTGCTCAGCCAGCGCAAGCTGCGCCAGCTGCTGAAGATGGAGCAGTACGTCGAGCGCAACCGCCTGATCGACCTGTCCTACAGTGTGGAGGAAGGCCTCGAGGCCGGCCTGGAACGCATCTGCCAGGAAGTGGAAGCGGCCGCGCGCGCCGGTGCGGTGATGCTGCTGCTGTCGGATCGCTACCCGGTGCCGGACCGGCCGATGGCGCATGCGCTGCTGGCCACCGGCGCGGTGCACCACCACCTGTGCAAGGTGGGCCTGCGCTGCGATGTCAACCTGATCATCGAAACCGGCACCGCGCGCGATGCGCACCACATGGCCTGCCTGCTCGGCTTCGGCGCCACCGCGGTGTATCCGTACCTGGCCTACCAGACGCTGTTCGACCTGGGCCGGCGCGGCATCCTGCAGCTGAGCAAGGGCGGCGAGCAGTCGCAGATCGGCCGCCGCTACCGCAAGGGCATCTACAAGGGCCTGTCCAAGATCATCTCCAAGATGGGCATCTGCACCATTGCCAGCTACCGCGGCGCGCAGTTGTTCGAGATCGTCGGGCTGGACCCGGACGTGGTGGAGCTGTGCTTTGCCGAAACGCCCGCCCGCATTGGCGGCGTGGGCCTGGCGCGGCTGGATACCGAGGCGCGCGAGCTCACCGCACGCGCCTGGAACGACCAGCTCAAGCCGGAAGTGGGCGGCCTGCTCAAGTACGTGCACGGCGGCGAGTACCACATGTACAACCCCGACGTGGTTATGACGCTGCAGCGCGCCACCCGCACCGGCGATGCCGGCGACTGGCAGAAGTACGTCGACGCGGTGCATGCGCGCCCGGCCTCCACGCTGCGCGATCTGGTGCAGCTCAAGCGTGCCGATATCCCGACCCCGCTGGACGAGGTCGCCCCGGCCAGCGATGTGCTGCGCCGTTTCGATACCGCCGCAATCAGCCTGGGCGCGTTGTCGCCCGAGGCGCACGAGGCGCTGGCCATTGCGATGAACCGCCTGGGCGGGCGCAGCAATTCCGGCGAAGGCGGCGAAGACCCGGCCCGCTACGGCACCGAGAAGCGCTCCAAGATCAAGCAGGTGGCCTCGGGCCGTTTCGGCGTGACCCCGGAATACCTGGTCAATGCCGAGGTGCTGCAGATCAAGGTCGCCCAGGGCGCCAAGCCCGGCGAAGGCGGCCAGCTGCCCGGCCACAAGGTCAACGAACTGATCGCGCGGCTGCGCTACGCCAAGCCCGGCATCGGCCTGATCAGCCCGCCGCCGCACCACGACATCTATTCCATCGAAGACCTGGCCCAGCTGATCTACGACCTCAAGCAGGTCAACCCCACCGCACTGGTGTCGGTGAAGCTGGTCGCGCATGCCGGCGTCGGCACGATTGCCGCCGGCGTGGTCAAGGCCGGCGCCGACCTGATCACCGTGTCCGGCCACGACGGCGGCACCGGCGCCAGCCCGGTCAGCTCGATCCGTTATGCCGGCGTGCCGTGGGAACTGGGCGTGGCCGAGTCGCACCAGGCGCTGGTGGCCAACGACCTGCGGGCACGCACCATCCTGCAGACCGACGGCGGCCTGAAGACCGGCCTGGACGTGGTCAAGGCCGCGCTGCTGGGCGCCGACAGCTTCGGCTTCGGCACCGCGCCGATGATCGTGCTGGGCTGCAAGTACCTGCGCATCTGCCACCTCAACAACTGCGCCACCGGCGTGGCCACCCAGGACGAGCGCCTGCGCGCGAACTACTTCACCGGCCTGCCCGAGCGCGTGGAGCATTTCTTCCGCCTGCTGGCCGAGGAAGTGCGCCAGTGGTTGTCCTACCTGGGCGTGCGCTCGCTGGACGAGATCGTGGGCCGCACCGACCTGCTGGAGCAGCTGGACGTCGCTCCGCGCGCCGGGGTCAAGGTCGACCTGTCGCGCCTGTTGACGCATGCCCGCTACGACGGCAGCCACTGCGCCGCCCAGCGCCTGTACGAATCGCCCGACAGCCTGGCCACGCAGATGGACGGCCTGCTCGCCGACGCCATCGCCAACAAGACCGGCGGTGACCATCGCTTTTTGATCCACAACACCGACCGCTCGATCGGCGCGCGCCTGTCCGGCGCCATCGCGCGCGTCCACGGCAACCACGGCATGAGCGATGCGCCGTTGAACCTGCGCTTCCGCGGCACCGCCGGGCAGAGCTTTGGCGCGTTCAACGCCGGTGGCCTGCAGCTGGAGCTGGAAGGCGAGGCCAACGACTACGTCGGCAAGGGCATGGCCGGCGGGCGGCTGGTGGTGCGTCCGCCGCGCGGTGCGCGCTTCGAGGCGCGCAGCACGCCGATCGTGGGCAACACCTGCCTGTACGGCGCGACCGGCGGCGAGCTGTTCGCCGCCGGTCGCGCTGGCGAGCGCTTTGCGGTGCGCAACTCCGGCGCGCTGGCGGTGGTGGAAGGCGCAGGCGACCACTGCTGCGAATACATGACCGACGGCGTGGTGCTGGTGCTTGGCAAGGTCGGTCTGAACTTCGGCGCCGGCTTCACCGGCGGGCTGGCCTACGTGCTGGATATCGAGCGTGACTTCGTGGACCGCTACAACCACGAACTGATCGACATCCACCGCGTCTCCGCCGAGGGCTTCGAGAACCATCGCCAGCATCTGCACACCCTGATCAGCCGCCACCGCGAGCTGACCGGCAGCATCTGGGCGCAGCAGATCCTGGACGAGTTCCGCGACTACATCGGCAAGTTCTGGCTGGTCAAACCCAAGGCCGCCAGCATCGAGTCGCTGACCGAGTCACTGCGCCGCGCCGCCTGAGTTGTGCTCCCCTCTCCCGCTGGCGGGAGAGGGGTCGGGGGTGAGGGCACAGGCCCCGCCGCCCCTTTTCCGCCCCTTCGGGGCACCTTTTTCCGCACGCGGGAGAAGGGAATCAGCCACGGATTTCTCTATGAGCCGCAAGCAAGCCTTCCAATTCCTCGACCTGCCCCGGACCATGCCCACGCGCATTCCGGTGGAGCTGCGTACCTCCGGCGACTGGGGCGAGCTGTACGGCAAGTTCGACAAGGCCGACGCGCAGTACCAGTCCGGCCGTTGCCTGGATTGCGGCAATCCGTATTGCAGCTGGAAATGCCCGGTGCACAACGCGATCCCGCAATGGCTGCAGCTGGTGCAGGAAAACCGCATCGAGGAAGCCGCCGCGCTATGCCATTCCACCAATCCGCTGCCGGAAGTGTGCGGGCGGGTGTGTCCGCAGGACCGCCTGTGCGAAGGCAGCTGCACGCTGGAGGAATTCGGCGCGGTCACCATCGGCGCGGTGGAAAAATACATCGTCGATACCGCCTTCAAGATGGGCTGGCGGCCGGACCTGGGCAACGTGCAGCCGAGCGGCTGGCGGGTGGCGGTGATCGGCGCCGGCCCGGCCGGCCTGTCCTGCGCAGACCGCCTGGTGCGTGCCGGGATCGAAGCAGTGGTCTACGACCGCTACGAGCAGATCGGCGGGCTGCTGCAGTTCGGCATCCCCAGCTTCAAGCTGGACAAGTCGGTGATCGGCAAGCGCCGCGAGATCCTCGAAGGCATGGGCGTGCAGTTCCGCCTGGGCGTGGAAGTGGGCCGCGACATCAGCATCGAGCAGTTGCTGGGCGAGTACGACGCGGTGTTCCTGGGCACCGGTGCCTACCGCTATACCGATGGCGGGCTGCCCGGGCAGGACCTGAAGAACGTGCTGCCGGCGCTGCCGTTCCTGGTGCAGAACAGCCGCATCGTCAGCGGCAACGACCCGCATGGCCGGCCGATCGCCGGCTGGGAAGACCAGATGGCGCTGCCCGACCTCAACGGCAAGCGCGTAGTGGTGCTGGGCGGCGGCGACACCGGCATGGACTGCGTGCGCAGCGCGATCCGCCTGGGTGCGGCCAAGGTCACCTGTGCGTACCGCCGCGACGAGGCCAGCATGCCGGGCTCGGCGCGCGAGGTGGCCAACGCGCGCGAGGAAGGCGTACGCTTTTTGTTCAACCGTCAGCCGCTGTCGATCGAATCCGGCGCCGACGACGAAGCCATCGGCGTCACCGTGGTGGAAACCAGGCTCGGCGAACCCGATGCCAGCGGCCGCCGCAACGCGGTGCCGGTGGAAGGCAGCGAATCGCTGCTGGAAGCGGACGTGGTGATCATCGCCTTCGGCTTCTCGCCGACCCTGCCGGACTGGCTGGCCTCGCAAGGCGTGGAAGCCGGCAGCAACGGCCGCATCGTCGCACCGTCCGACGACAACGGCCGCCTGCCCTACCAGACCAGCAACCCGCGCCTGTTCGCCGGTGGCGACTGCGTGCGCGGCGCCGACCTGGTGGTCACTGCCGTGGCCGAAGGCCGCGATGCGGCGGGCAGCATCGTGCAGCTGCTTGGGGTCAAAGCGCAGGTCAAGGAGCCGGCTGCTGCTTAAGGGATGCTAGGCATGCTCAGGTCACTCGTTACCGGTCTGCTGATCTTTACTGCCGGTAGCGTGGCTGCGGCGCAGACCACAACATGCCAGGAGTCGGACAATCTGCGTCTTGATGGCCTGCCTCTTTCCATCGTGCAGATGGAAGAGATTGGTCTCAAGTACGCGGCAACAAGTACGAAGGCGCCTCAGGTGCCGTTTGCTTATGGCAACAAAGATTGGCTGTGGCTCAAGAAGCAGTACCGCTCCGGCGATTACTTCGTGGCTTATGAGCAGCTTTGGCCTGCAAGTGGGAAGCCATTCGCCTGGGGTTATGCGCTTGTTCGAGGAAAATGTGTCCTTGGCGTGCTGAGCATTCGAACTTCGTAGGCTAAGTCAGTAACGCTATTCAATAGGCTTGCACAGCTCGAATGCTGCAGGTGCCAATGCCCCCATGAAAGGCTCATGACATGACCAATGCTGTTTACATCGACAGCTGCGCGTGGAACTACCTTCATGAGAAAGCGATAGATCTCCTACGTGAGCTCCCCCCTGACACGTATGCGCCATACCTAACCCGAGAGGTGGCAATCGAACTTGAGGCAATCCCAGACGGCGAAAAAAAGCAAACGCTCAAGGCTTACATCAAATCTAGTATCGATAGGTCGTCCATAAAGACAACTTCGGTATTCGGCTTTCAAACCCATGGAATTGATGGCGTACCTTCAACGGTCCAGGTTTATGGGGGATTTGGCCAGGGAACGTTTCAGTCTGCTACAGATCGCGCATTTTATGCGTCACCTGAGATCAAATCCCAGTTGGTTGGCAAAAAACCACGTAAGAGCGGACTGTGTGCCAATCAAGCTGATGCATCTCTGGCCGCCCGCTCATTTGGAGCCTTCGTACTGACCACTGATAAAAATAAGAGGCCCTTAAAAACGGCTTCAGAACTTGATGGAACGATTGTCTATCTCACTGCCGAAGTAGAAAAAAGTGGGCTCACGCTAGGCCAATACTTGGCATCGCTGCAGCAGGCCATATGAGTAGATTTAACGTGTAGCCCATCCTTAAAGCGGCGCTATGTTCATATGCCACCGCCTGCGTCCGACGGACGCAAGCAGTGGCATCACACCCTGCTGCTATCGCGACTTAGGCCGCCTTATCCAGCGTCGCCATGTCGATCACGAAGCGGTACTTCACGTCGCTCTTGAGCATGCGCTCGTAGGCGGCGTTGATTTCGTCGGCGCGGATGGTTTCGATGTCCGAGACAATGTTGTGCTTGGCGCAGAAGTCCAGCATTTCCTGGGTCTGGCGGATGCCGCCGATCAGCGAGCCGGCCAGGGTGCGGCGCTTCATCACCAGGTTGAACACTGCCGGCGACGGGTGCGACTCCTCGGGCACGCCCACCAGCACCATCGCGCCGTCGCGCTTGAGCGCGTTGAGGAACGGGTCCAGGTTGTGCGGGGCGGCCACGGTGTTGAGGATGAAATCCAGGGTGTTGTACTGCGCCGCCATCTGCGCCTCGTCCTTGGAGATCACCACCTCGCTGGCGCCCAGGCGCATTGCATCGGCGCGCTTGCTCTCGGAGGTGGTGAACAGCACCACGGTGGCGCCCATCGCCTTGGCGATCTTCACGCCCATATGGCCCAGGCCGCCCAGGCCGACCACGCCCACCTTCTGCCCCGGGCCCACCTTCCAGTGCGCCAGCGGCGAGTAGGTGGTGATGCCGGCGCACAGCAGCGGCGCCACGGCGGCCAGATTGTCGGTGTGGGAGATGCGTAGCACGTACTTCTGGTCGACCACGATATGGTCGGAGTAACCGCCGTAGGTGTTCTCGCCGCCGCCGAACATCGGCCCGTTATAGGTGCCGGTGAAGCCGGCTTCGCAGTACTGCTCCTCGCCTTCCTGACAGGAGGCGCAGCTGCGGCAGCTGTCGACCATGCAGCCGACGCCGGCCAGGTCGCCAACCTTGAAGCCGGTGACGGCGTCACCGACGGCAGTCACACGGCCGACGATCTCGTGGCCCGGCACGGACGGATACCGTGTGTTATGCCATTCGTTGCGGGCGGTATGCAGGTCCGAGTGACACACGCCGCAGTAGGCGATTTCGATCTGGACATCGTCGGGACCGGGCGCGCGGCGTTCGAACACGAACGGGGCAAGCGGCTGGTCGGCGGCTTGGGCGGCAAAGGCATGGGCTTGGCTCATGGGAGACTCCGGGGGGCATTGGGCCGTGCGCACGAGGTGCGAACGACGGGAAAACAGGCCTGGTAGCTTAAGACAGCGACGCGTCGCGCTCGTGCGACAGTGCGTCTTACCTGTCCTCTTGCGAACGCTACCGTTGGCACAGCATGCGCCGTGCAGGTGTTTTTGCGCGATCAAATCGGTGTTGCACGCGTGAATGGCACGCTAACGCGCGAGCTTCTAGTCTCGTCGGGTCACCTGTCGCCCTGCACCATCCCACCTGGCCGTGCCCTCCCCCTGCGGCCACCACGTCGATGCCGAAGGAGGCTTCCATGTTCCGCGCTCCCCCGAAATTCCCGAGTCTGCGTCGCGTCGCACTCGCACTGACCTTGCTGGCTGCGATGCCGTTGGCGCACGCCAAAGAGCCCGATGGTCCGAAGAAGCAGTCCGCCGGCCTGAAATATGTCGGCGTCAATCTATCCGGCGCCGAGTTCAACTCGCGCAAGAAGCCCGGCACCTTGTTCAAGGACTACACCTATCCGGCCGCGTCGGATTTCGCCTATTTCGCCGGCAAGGGCATGAATACGATCCGCCTGCCGTTCCTGTGGGAGCGCCTGCAACCCGAACTCAACGGCGAGCTGGATACCGCGCAGCTCGGGCTGATCAAGAAGTCGCTCGAAGCGGCCAAGGCGAACAAGCAGTTCCTGATCCTGGATCTGCACAACTATGCCAAATACAACGGCAAGCGCCTTGGCACCGACGAGGTGTCCGCTGCCGCATTGGCCGACCTGTGGCGCCGGCTCGCGCTGGAATTCAAGGACGACAAGGCCGTGATCTTCGGGCTGATGAACGAGCCCAACGGCATCTCCGCAACCGAGTGGGCCGGAGCCGCGCAAGGCGCGATCAACGCGATCCGCAAGACCGGCGCCCGCAATCTGATCCTGGTGCCGGGCACGGCGTACACCGGCGCGCACAGTTGGCGCAGCAATAGTTATGGCGGCTCCAACGCCAAGGCGCTGGCCATCCTCAAGGACCCCGGCAACAACCTGGCCTTCGAAGCGCACCAGTACCTGGACAACGACTACAGCGGCACCAAGCCGCAGTGCACCAGCGACAGCGTCGGCGAAGAAAAGCTGCGCGGCTTTACCGACTGGCTGCGCGAAAACAAGCAGAAAGGCTTTCTGGGCGAGTTCGGCACCGCCAACAACCCGGTCTGCGACAAGGCGCTGGAAGGCATGCTGACCTACATGGAAAACAACAGCGACGTGTGGCTGGGCTGGACCTGGTGGGCTGCGGGCGCCTGGTGGAAGCCGGATTACTTCTTCACCGTACAACCGGGCAAGGACGGCAGCGACAAGCCGCAGATCAGGATTCTGAGCAAGTACGCACGCCGCGCCGGCAAGCACTGAGGGCAGCGGTCCAAGCGGCAGGACGCGGGCGATGCTGTGCAGGTCGCCCGCTTTTTTTTGCGCCGCGTTGGAGTGTCCACGGCTGGCACTGGTTGTTGGGCGGCGCAGCAGCAGATCGATGGCATCCAGGCGGTGGACGAAGGTCGGCGCGATGGGGGTCTCGGTGCATCGATGATGCACGTCTGGCTTCGGTGGGGGTCTCGGTGCATCGATGCTGCACGTCTGGCTTCGGTGGATGCAGCTGTCGTTGTCACCGGGGGCGCTGACTCTTGAAGATGGACGCACCGCGATCGAACACGATCATTGCAGTGCATCGCGCGCTACACCCGCAACGCACGCTCACCCCACTGCGTGCGCCGTGGTTGCAGTGCTAGGCGCATCCGTGCAGGAACGTGTCATGCGTGTAGCTGCATGCGGTCGTTGGCGCAGCTCCTGTCATCGCATCAACGCCGATGCATTGATGCGACCAATACCATTGCGAAGTTGCAGCAGCGCTGCGGATTCAAGGCATTCTCGCGACGCGCGCGATGCATCGAGAAAACAGCTCGCAACTGCGAAGCACTGCACAGCTTGATGCAGTGATACCTCGCATCCGTAGTTGCGCGCCGCAGATGCGCATAGGCTGGTGATCGATGCGTTGTGCTTGCGAGCAACTGCGATGCAACGCATCTCCCCCCCGTAGATGCTTCAGGAGTTCCCCCATGTCCCTCTCCCCCACCTGGCCGCGCCAGCTGCTGTGCTGTGCGCTGGCCGCGCTATTGCTGGCCGCGCTTCCACGCGCGCAGGCGCAAAGCGGTGCACTGCGTTATGCAGGCATCAATCTCTCCGGTGCCGAAATCGCCTCGGCAAGACGTCCCGGCATCGTCAATGTCGACTATCGCTATCCAACTCCGGGCGAATACCAGCACTTCGCCGACACCGGCATGAATGTGGTGCGCCTGCCCGTGTTGTGGGAGCGACTACAACCCAAGAACCAGGGCGCGCTGGACCCCGCACAGCTCGCGCTGATTCGACAGGCCGTGGCCAATGCCAAGGCAGCGCACATGGTATTGATCGTGGATATCCACAATTACGCCAAGTATTACGGGCAGAAGATCGGTGCCCAGCGCGTGCCGATCGCCACCTTCACCGACCTGTGGCGGCGGTTGGCCGTGGCGTTCAAGAACGATGACGCGGTGATCTTCGGGCTGATGAACGAGCCCTACGACATTGCGCCGCAGAACTGGGCTGCCGCCGCACAGGCAGCGATCGACGGCATCCGCGCCACCGGCGCCAACAACCTGATCCTGGTGCCTGGCGCGCTGTGGTCCGGAGCGCACAGTTGGTATTCCACCATCGCCGGGCAATCCAACGCAGTTGCGCTGGCCAGTATTCGCGACCCGCTCAACCGTTACGCCATCGAGGTACACCAGTATCTGGATACCGATTCCAGCGGCACCAGCGCCAGTTGCGTGAGCGCTACCATCGGTGCGGAGCGCCTGCGCAGTTTCACCGGTTGGCTGCGCAGCCAGCGCAAGCGCGGATTCTTGGGCGAGTTTGGGTCATCCAGCAATCGCACCTGCATGCTCGCGCTGGACGGCATGCTGCGTTATCTGGAAACCAACCGCGATGTCTGGTTGGGCTCCAGCGTCTGGGCCGCTGGCGCATGGTGGCGCGCCGATTACCCGTTCACGCTGCAGCCGGATGGCAACGGACGCGACAAACCGCAGCTTCCCATCCTGAGCGCGCATGCGCGTCGCATCGCGCGCTGATTCACCCAAGCTCGCCTGGAGCGATCAGGAAAACCTGGTGAGAGGCTGCCAGGCCGTTGCCGGCACTCGGGAACCGGCGTGTAGAGGTGCTACACGCCGGTTCCGGCCGCAGGCCGCAGCGTCTTGCAGGCGCATCGCCACTAGGTGAATTGCCCTGTTCAGCGGTGCCCTCCCAGCGACGGCACCGCATTGATTGCGATGCGTCATGGCTGCGCCACTGCGATGGCGCCACGCAAATGACGCATCGCTCAATAACGCCGGTATCTCGGCACATACCGGTACGTATCCGGTAAACCCAACAGTTTATTGATAACCGGTATGCACGCATAAACGCGCGCTTCCTTATTAAGTGCGCATTGGTTCGCACTTTTCGGCTAAATCGCTGGGATACCGCGCTTTGGCACACGTGATGCATTGCAACACACAGATGCAGCGCAACTTGCGCCGATCGCACGCCATCGGGGCGGCGACGCATCTTCCCCGTCAGGAGTTGCTTCATGTCACGTCCGTCCTTCTCACTACGCCATCTTTCCCTGTGCGCCCTGTGTTTCATGTTGCTGGCCGGATTGTCGTCGGCGCATGCGCAAACACGCGCGCTGACTTACGCCGGCGTCAATTTATCCGGTGCAGAATTCGCATCCTCCAAAAAACCCGGCGTGCTCAACAAGGATTACATGTACGCCTCGGCCAGCGATTACACGTATTTCGCCGGGGTCGGAATGAATACGATCCGCTTGCCCATTTTGTGGGAACGTCTGCAGCCCAGCGCGCGCGGCGAGCTGGATCCGGCGCAGCTGGCGCTGGTGCAGCAGGCAGTGGCGCGTGCCAAGGCTGCAGGCATGTATCTGGTGATCGATATCCACAATTACGCCAAGTACTACGGTTACAAGATTGGCGGGCCGGAAGTGCCGGTGGCCACCTTTAGCGACCTGTGGCGCCGTCTCGCATTGGCATTCAATGGCGATAATGCGGTGATCTTCGGGTTGATGAACGAACCCAATAATATTTCCTCCAGCCAATGGGCTGGTGCCGCGCAAGCCGCCATCGATGCAATTCGCAGAACCGGTGCCAATAATCTGATCCTGGTACCGGGCGCCTCGTGGACCGGGGCGCACAGCTGGTACTCGCCCACCAGCGATGGCTATTCCAACGCCGTTGCGCTGGCGTCCATCTACGACCCGCTCAACCGTTACGCGTTCGAAGTGCATCAATACCTGGACGCCGATTCCAGCGGCACCAGCAGCGTCTGCGTCAGTTCCACTGTTGGCGCCGAGCGTTTGCGCAATTTCACCGAATGGCTGCGCACCAATGGCAAGCGCGGTTTTCTGGCCGAGTTCGGTACCGCCAATAATCAGGTCTGCAACGAAGCGCTGCAGGGCATGCTCGGCTACATGGAGAGCAATGCAGACGTGTGGTTGGGTTGGACGTGGTGGGCGGCCGGTTCGTGGTGGAACCTGTCCTACGCCTACAACGTGCATCCGAACAAGGACGGCACCGACAAACCGCAGATGACCATCCTCTCGCCGCAGGCCGCACGCGCAACCCATGCACCCGGCACCACCGCCGCACGTCTACCTGCCTCCACGGCACGCACCAAGCGCTGAACATGCGCCACGAGATGACAAGCCGCCGCAAGGCGGCTTTTTCGTTGGGCTGCGGGCAGTGCCGACTTGCTGGAATTGAAATGTAAATCCGCAGTGCAGAAGCGATGAAGGGCGACACCACGTTTCAGTTAACTGAATTTCCCTGACCGAATCGTCCCTGTTTTCACCCGGCTACGAT
The DNA here is from genome assembly GCF_024806835.1 of Xanthomonas sp. 3793. GTDB lineage: Bacteria > Pseudomonadota > Gammaproteobacteria > Xanthomonadales > Xanthomonadaceae > Xanthomonas > Xanthomonas arboricola_F. Next base: position 148,155 of record NZ_JANTYU010000006.1, on the reverse strand, counting down.
CCCGAGGCAGCCAGCATGGCGGCACTTCACAGCAGGAGCCTACCCATGGCACGTCGCATGATGACCACCGCGCTGATCGGCGCATTGACGCTTGTTTCGCAGGGCGCGTTCGCGCAGGACGCCGCCAAGCCGGCCAAGGCCCTCACCTCCAATGAGGTGACCAGCATGTTGACCGCCAAGGGCTACACCAAGGTGCACGACGTCAAGTTCGAGCACGGCGTGTGGACCGCCGATGCCCGCAGCGGCGATGGCAAGGATGTGGATGTCCACATCGATCCGGTGACTGGCCGCGTCTATGGCGACCAGACCACCTCGCGGCTGAGCGAAGCCGACGTCCGTGCGGCATTGTCCACCGGCGGTTACGCGGACGTGCACGATCTCAAGTTCAAGGATGGCCTGTGGAAGGCCGATGCAAAGCGCAACGGGCAAAAGGTCGAGCTGCACGTGGATCCCGACGATGGGCACGTGGTCAGTGTCGACAACGATTGAGTGCCTGAGGGCGCGCGTCTTCGGGCGGCTAGGGCAACGCGCTGGTTGAGCGGCGCGCCGAACAGCGGTTGCGGCCCGTACCGACCCTGATCTGGATCCCGGCGATGCCGCGAGTGTTTCAGCCAGCCCGCTACCGTTCCGCCTGAAGCATGGATGAAAAGCAAAGGGCCTCCAATCGGAGGCCCTTTGTCATGCAGGCAGTCGCCTAGGCTGCGACCGCTCGCACAGCGGCGCGATCTGCATTGCCCGCCGCCGCAGCGGCAAGCGCCTCACCGCGCAGGCGCGGCGTTGTTTGCGTCCGCATCCTTGGCCTTGTTCGGCTTGGCATTGTTCGGAGCGTTCTCGGCTGCGCCCGGCTGCGCTGCCGCCGCGCCGGTGCCCGGCTTGCCGGCCAGCATACGGTCGCGTGCAGCCTTGAACGGGTTGCCGGGGTACCAGTTCGGCCAGCGGTCGCCGGCGGCGACTTCCTTGCCCACGCCGTACACCGCCTGCAGGTCTTCGATGGTGCCGTCGAGTTTCCATGTGGCCGCATCGTACTCATCGCCGGGGGCGTGGTAGCGATGGCGCCCGTAGTCCTCGGCTGCCGCACGCCCGGCAGCAGTACCGCCCTCGCGCAGGTCTTCGCCGCCATCGGCATACAGCGCCGGCACACCGGCCTTGGCGAAGTTGAAATGATCCGAGCGGAAATACGAGCCGCTCTGCGGCGTGGCTTCGGCATGCAGGGTACGGCCCTGCATCGCGGCGATCGGCTTGAGGATGTCTTCCAGCTCCGAACTGCCCATGCCCACCACGGTCACATCGCGTGCGCGCCCGGCCACCGACATCGCATCCAGGTTGATCACCGCCGCGATCTTGTCCAGCGGAAAGCTCGGGTTGGCCACGTAATACTTGGAGCCGAGCAGGCCGGATTCTTCCAGCGTCACCGCCACGAACACCACCGAGCGGGCCGGCTTGGGGTCCTGATGCGCGAACGCATCGGCGATTTCGAGGATGCCGGCCACGCCGGTGGCGTTGTCCACCGCGCCGTTGTAGATGTTGTCGCCACTCTCGCCCGGATGCTTGCCCAGGTGATCCCAGTGCGCCATGTACAGCACCGCCTCGTCGGCATGGCTGCTGCCTGGCAGCACGCCGACCACGTTGCGCGAGGTCTTCTCGGCAATGCTGCTCTTCAGGTCCACCGACCAGCTGGCCTTCAACGGCACCGGCTTGAAGCCGCGCTTGCTGGCGTCCTTGTAGGCCTGGGCCAGATCCAGCCCGGCATTGGCGAACAGCTGCTTGGCGGTGTCGGCGCTGATCCAGCCCTGCACCGGCAGGCGCGGATCGGGGTCGTCCTTGGCCGGCAGATCGTATTGCGGGCCGGACCAGGAGTTCTTGACCACATCCCAGCCGTAGCTGGCGCCGAGTGTGTCGTGCACGATCAATGCTGCCGCTGCGCCCTTGCGCGCGGCCTCTTCGAACTTGTAGGTCCAGCGCCCGTAGTAGGTCATGCGCTTGCCGTCGAACAACTTGGCATCGTTGGTATGGAAGCCGGGGTCGTTGACGAACATCACCACCGTCTTGCCTTTCCAGTCCTGGCCGGCGTAATCGTTCCACTGCTGCTCGGGCGCATCCACGCCATAGCCCACGAAGACCAGCTCGCTGTTGTCCAGCTTGACCTCGGCCTGGCCGGTGCGCGTGCCCACCACGATGTCGGTGCCGAAGGCGAGGGTGCGGGTCTGCTCGCCGCTGCGCAGGCTGGGCGCGGTGGCCGCATCGGCGGTGGTTTCCACCATCGGCACGTCCTGGAACCAGCTGTCGCCATTGCCCGGCTGCAGCCCGATGCGCTGCATCTGGTCGCGGATATAGGTCACGGTCTTTTCTTCGCCAGGCGTGCCCGGTCCGCGTCCTTCGAAGTCGTCCGAGGCCAGCGTCTTGACCAGTTCGGCAAAGTCGCCGCCGGTCAGCTCGGGCGAGAACGCGTGCCGGCTGACCGGTGCGCTGGGCGTGGCATCGGCCGGCGTCTGCTCGGCCGGTGCGGACGGCGTGTCGGCCGATTCGCGTTTGCAACCGGCCAGGGCCAGGGTCGCGGCCAGGCACAACAGGATCTTGCGGGGCATCGGAACTCCTCGTGCGACGGAGTTCCGATCTTAGAACGTGCGTGTGGTGAGCGCGTCAGTCCTTGGGTGCCACGTCCGAATCGAAGCTACGTGCGGTGGCACCGGTGACCGCGCCGACCTTGGCGGTGCGATGCACATACAGATCCACCTCACGCTCGAAGTGGAGCGGGCCATCGACCACTGCCTTGGGGCCGATCACCACGCGGGGTTTGCGCGAGGGCTTGAAGGAAAAGCCGAAGTTCGGCTTGGTCACCTCGATGCCGCCGCGCACATGCGAGCCCACCCCAACGGTGATGTCGCCATTGACCGTCTCGATGCCCTTGCCGAGGTCGGTTCCGACCAGCCCGATACTGCCGTTGACCGTTTCCACGCCGCCGCTGACCTGGCTGCCGCGCTCCACCAGCACGCTGCCGTTGACCGTTTCCAGCCCACCGGACACGATGACCTTCTGGCCCAGGGAAATCGCGCCGTTGACCGTGGACACATCGCCGGTGCGGGCGCCATCGCCGATCTTGATGCCACCGTTGACCGTTTCCACATCCTTGGTCTGCGCACCGGCGCCGATCTCGATGGAGCCGTTGACCGTTTCCAGGCCGCCGTAGGTCTTGCCGGCCTCGGCGCTGATGCGGCCGTTGACCTTGCTGATGTCATCATCGGCCCAGGCGGTCGAGCAGGCCAGGGACAATGCCAGGAGGAGAGACTGGGGCTTCATGCTGAACCTCGCGCGGTGGCGGCTGTCTTGGGCGTGGCGGCGATCACACCATGCTTGGCTACAATCGCGCACCTGCCTGAAGTCACTGGATCGTTCGTTGGCCCCTTCGCCCGCACCGCTGTCGCGTCCGCCGCTCGTCTCCGCCACCGGCGTGGGACGCAGGTGGCTGGCTGCGAGCGTGCTGGCCTGCATGCTGCTCGGCAGCGTCGGCGCGGGCGCGCAGAACCAGCGCGAGACCGAGCGCAAGCTGCAGCAGCTGCGCGATGAGCTCAAGACCATCAGCGCCGACCGGCGCGAGCTGGAAGGCAAGCGCGGCACCGCGGCCCAGCAACTGCGCCAGGCCGACGAAAAGGTCGCCAAGACCGCGCGTGCCCTGAGCGAAACCGAAGCGGCGATGCGCGCACAGGAACACCATCTGTCCACGCTCCAGCAGGACCGTGCGCAATTGCAGCGCGGCCTGCAGAACCAGCGCACGCAGCTGGCCGCATTGCTGCGCGCCGCCGACCAGGTGGGCCGCAACGCACCGTTGAAGGTGTTGCTGTCGCAGGACACGGTCGGCGATGCCAACCGCATGCTCGCCGATCACCGCTATGTGCAGAACGCACGCGCGCAGCGGATCCATGCGCTGACCACGCAACTGGATGCCCTGGCCAAGGTGGAACAGGACATCGCCACCCGGCGCCAGGCGCTGGATGCCGCGCGCGCGCAGCAGAAGGCGCAGGCCGCCACCTTGCAGAAGGACCGTTCGCAGCAGGCGGCCACCGTGGCGCAGCTGGACGATCGCTACAAACAACGCGCCGAGCGCGAAAAGGCGCTGGGCCAGGATGCCAAGTCGCTGGAGCAACTGCTCGCCAATCTGCGTGCGGCCGCGGCCAAGGCCGAAGCCGAACGCCGCGCGGCCGCAAAGCGCGCCGCCGCCGAGGCCGCGGCGCAGGCCAAACGCGGCAAGACCGATCGCCCGGAGCGCCCCGGCAAAACCCCGCCCAAGGTCATCGCCAGCGCACCTGCACCCAAGGTCGGTGGGCTCAGCTGGCCGGTGTCGGGCAATCTGCTGGCACGCTTCAATGCCACCTTGCCCGATGGCCACACCAGCAAGGGCGTCTTGATCGGCGCGCCCAAGGGCAGCACGGTCACTGCGGTGGCCGACGGCACGGTGGTGTTCTCCGACTGGATGACCGGCTACGGCATGATCCTGATCGTGGACCACGGCAACGGCTACATGAGCCTGTACGCGCACAACGACACCTTGCTGCGCGATGCCGGCGCGGCGATCAAACGCGGCGAGGCAGTGGCCAAGGTCGGCAGCTCGGGCGGGCAGGGCGTGCCGGCGCTGTACTTCGAGTTGCGGCGCAATGGGCAGCCCGTCGACCCATCGAGCTGGTTGCAGCGGCGTTGACGGTGGCGTGTGGTGCGCACGTGCAGACGCTGCGCATCGCACCGAGCGCAAACGTGCTGCAGAGCGTTGCCGAAGTGGTTGATCAGCGTGGATTGGTTCTGGCCCAGCGCCTGGTCATTGCATCGACCAGGCTTTGCCGGCCAGTGCGTGGCAGCGGTATTGCGCGGATGCGGCCTGTCTGGCCGCTGCGACAGGCCGACCGATCCCGGTGATCCGGCAGCGCCATGGTGTTCGCAGACATCGCGGAGCGTGCGTACACCGCGGTCGGTCGCTGACGCGCGGATGCGGAGTCAGACGCCATGGCGCTGGCCACACGCCAATGGCAGATGCCTGCCGGCGCCAGGGCGCCGCATGTTCACCTTTCAAGTCGGCTGCCAGCTGGCCGCCACCGACCTGCCTCTGCAGCCGGCGTGCAATTCAACGCGGATTTACCGCTGCTTCGCGCATAATCCGGTCAGCTCCGTCGTGCGGGGCGTCTTGTCTCTTTGCCGGAGTGCTTCATGCGCGTAGCCGTTCTGTCCGTTGCCCTGTCGCTGGCGTTGTTCGCCTCACCCGGTTGGGCGCAGAAAGCCAGTCCCGCCGCCGCCCAGGCCACTGCGGACGATCCGGAAGCCAACGAAGCCGCCGTCTCCAAGGTACCGCTGGACGAAATCCGCCGCTTCGTGGCGGTGTACAACGCAGTCAAGCAGGCCTACGTCGACCCGGTCGAAGACAAGAAACTGATGCACGCGGCCGTGCGCGGCCTGCTCTCGGACCTGGACCCGCACAGCACCTATTTCGACAAGGAAGATGCCGAAGCCTTCGACGAACAGGCCACCGGCGCCTACGACGGCATCGGCGTGGAGCTGCTGCAGCAACAGGACAACACGCTCAAGGTGATCGCGCCGATCGACGACACGCCGGCGGCGCGCGCCGGCATTCGCGCAGGCGATGTGATCGTGGCCATCGACGGCAAGCCGATCGATGCCAGCAAGGCGATGGAACCGCTGCGCGGGGAATCCGGCAGCAAGGTCACCTTGACCATCGTGCGCGACAAGGCGCCCAAGCCCTTCGATGTGACCCTGCAGCGCCAGACCATCCGGGTGGCCAGCGTGCGCAGCAAGTTGCTGGAGCCGGGCTATGGCTACATCCGCATCAGCACCTTCCAGGCCGACACCGGCGCCGACTTCCAGAAGAACCTCAAGCAGCTGCAGGCCGGCGGCAAGTTGCGCGGCCTGGTGCTGGACCTGCGCAGCAACCCGGGCGGGCTGCTGACGTCGGCGGTGCAGGTGGCCGACGACCTGCTGGACAAGGGCAACATCGTCAGCACCCGCGGGCGCATCTCGATCAGCGACGCCAAGTTCGATGCCACCCCGGGCGACCTGCTCGGCGGCGCACCGGTGGTGGTGCTGGTGGACGCCGGCTCGGCCAGCGCTTCGGAAGTACTGGCCGGCGCGCTGCGCGACAACCAGCGCGCGCGCATCATCGGCAGCCGCACCTTCGGCAAGGGCTCGGTGCAGACCGTGTTGCCGCTGGATAACGGCGACTCGGTCAAGCTCACCACCGCGCGCTATTACACGCCCAGCGGCAAGTCGATCCAGGCCAGCGGCATCGTGCCTGAGGTGCAACTCGCGCCCGAACCGCAGCCGGGCGACGCCGACGTGCCGGCCAGCCTGACCGACTACAGCGAAGCCACCTTGCCGGGCCACCTGCGTGGCGACGACGAAGGCGAGGAGGGCTACAGCGCCGGCGACGTGCTGCCGGGCGATGGCCCGATCGCCGCAGCCCTGTCCGAACTCAAGCAGCCCGGCTCAGCCGCCAAGGCGCAAACCGCGCTCAAGGCAAAAGCCCAGGCCGCACAGAAGGCCAAGGCGGCCACCAAGGCAGCCGCCGAGCCCAAGCCGACAGCAGCGCGCCCGGCGGCGACCGACAAGGCCAAGCCAACGGACCCAGCCAAGCCGGCCGCGCCTGCGGACAAGCAGACCCCTGCCGAACCGGCCAAGCCAGCCGCGCCTGCAGACAAATCGGCACCGGTCGAACCGAGCAGGTAAGCGCCGCCCGCAGATGCGCGTGCGATCGGCCGGATGCGGATCGCCCGCGTGCCATCCGCAGCGTGTGCGCCCATGTGCGCAGCGTGTCCGCGCAGACTCTGCCGATGCGTCGCAAGACAGGCAATGCGTGCTGCGGTCATCGCGTTTGACGCTGCCTGCGCTGGCGACTGCACGCCTATTACGCGTGGTGTGGGGGAAGTCCGTCGTCGTATACGTGAGGGAGAGCACCAGCGGTGTGCATGATGCGGTTGTCAGAGGCGTCATCGCCATTGCGGATGGAATGCCTTCGCACGCTACGCCGGATGCGTATGCGTGAGCAGGCGCGCGTTTGCAGCGTTCAATCGCTTGCTCAGACATGCGTTGATCGCGCCATCATCGCTGCTTGAGGATTGGCCGATTGCGTGCGTTGTCTTGGGCATGCAGCGTTCGGCAGACGCCCTGAAACTCCGGCGCGCTTGCAAACCCGTCCACGCATTCCCGTGCGCGTCGCTGACGGCATCCGTGTGTCTGGTTCTTCGCGCATGCATGCTGGGACTCACCGCGCAAACGCGCTAGCGCGTCATCGCCAGCACTTCCGGATTGACCAGATTGCGCGGCGTGCCGGCGGCGAACGCCAGCACGTTGTCGAAGGCGGCTTCGAAATACAGCGCGTAGCTGTCGCGCTCCACATAACCCAGGTGCGGTGTGGCCAGCAGGCGCGGGTGCTGCAGCAGCGGGTCGCGCGGGTCCAGCACCGGCTCGCGCTCGAATACATCCACCGCCGCCTGCCCGGGCCGGCCGGCATCCAGCGCGGCCAGCAATGCGCCGGGTGCGAGTAATTCGGCGCGACTGGTGTTGACCAGCAAGGCGTCGGTGCGCATGCGGCCCAGATCCTGCGCAGTCACCTGGTGGCGCGTCTGCGCAGTCAGCCGGCGATGCAGCGACAGCACATCGCTGCGCTCGAACAGCTCCTGGCGACTGCCCGCAATTGCGTACCCATCGCGCGCGGCCTGCGCGCACGACGCTTCGCCGCCCCACACCAGCACCTGCATGCCGAACGCGCACCCGTACCCGGCCACGCGTTGGCCGATGCGCCCATAACTCCAGACACCCAGCGTGCGGCCATGCAGCGATCGGCCCAGGTCGGGGTCGCCGGTCGCCTGCCAGCGGCCCTGGTGCAGGGCGCGCTGATACTCGCTCAGGCGGCGACTGGCCGACAGGATCAGCGCCCAGGTCAGCTCGGCCGGCGCCACCGGCGAGCCAACGCCCTCGGCCACCGCCACGCCGAACTCGGTGCAGGCGGCCACATCCACATGCGTGCCCACGCGTCCGGTCTGGCTGATCAGCTTCAGCCGCGGCAACCGCCGCAACAGCGTCGCATCCACGCGGGTGCGCTCGCGGATCAGCACCAGCGCCTCGGCTTCGACCAGGCGCTCGGCCCATTCGTTGGGATCGGTGGCCAACGCGCCGAGCACCTGCACATCGTGCCCCTCCAGTCGCTGCAGACAGGGCAGGTGGCGCACCGCGCCCTGGTAATCGTCGGGCACCAGGATACGCATCAACGCGGCTTGGTCGGCACCGGAAAGGTCACCACCTTGTCGCCGGTGGTCGCATCGCGGATCACCGACTGGCCCTTCTTTTCCACTTCTTCGATACGCACGATGCTTTGCATCGGCAGATGCAGGGTCCTGGTATTGCCGAACTCCTCGCGCAGGCGTTCTTCGGTGGGGTCCACCACCAGGCCGTCGTGCACGTCGAACACCAACTCGCCGATCTGGTTGAAGCCCCACAGATGGCTGCCGGTCACTTCGTGCGCGTAGAGCTCGTACACCTTGCCGTGATTGAGAAAGGTGACTTTGTACAGGGGCTTGGACATGCGCCGATTATAGGCGCGCCATTGCCATGGACGCAGCGCAGCGCGCCGGCAGGTGCATGCCTCCGCGCTGTGGCGCTTGCCACGCGCTAAAACCCGTGGCGCTTGCGCAAGCGTCGCGCGATGGCCGCGCGCACATACAACCCGTAGACGATGCCGAACAGGAACCCGGCGATGTGCGCCGACCACGCCACCATGCCGAAGGCCGGGCCGATGTAGGCGAACACCACCTGCAGCAGGGCCCAGGCACCGATCAGCAGCGGCGCCGGCACGCGGATGAATTCCAGGAACAGCCCCAGCGGCAGCACCACCCCCAGCTTGGCGCCGGGAAACAATGCCAGGTAGGTACCGATCAAGGCCGATACCGCGCCGGAGGCGCCGATGATCACCCGGTCCGGCGTGCCGATCGCAAAGATCGCCGCCAGGTTGGAGGCCGCGCCGCCGACCAGGAACAGCAACAGCAAGCGCCACGGCCCCAGGATGCGCTCGGCCGGCAACCCGAAGATCAGCAGGAACACCAGGTTGCCGAGCAGGTGCGACCAATCGGCATGCAGGAACAGCGCCGTGAACAACCGCAGCACGCTGCCGTCGCGCAACGTCGCCCACCAGTCGCCCAGGTTGGACACGCCGCTGGACAGCGCGCCCCAGTCCAGCCACAGCGTATTGCGCGCTTCGCCCGGTCGGCTGATCGACCACAGATAGGCCAGCCACACCGTGGCGAACAACAGCGGCACCGCCCAGCGCGGGGTGGGTTTCTTGCGGGAGGGGAGGGAGACGAACATCGGAGTCGCACAATAGCCGGTCCACGGGCCTGAACCCAGACCCAACCCAGCCGCGTGTTCAGGACCAAGGTCGTTATTGTTCGGTTAATCGTGGTGGGTATACTGCGTACGGCGTCGTATGTCGGGGGGGGGTCTCCGGCGCGCTCCAGGCACTGGATTGGTGCTGGGCGCGGGCGCTGAACCGACCATTGCAGTCTTTATCCGGAGAGCTACAACTCATGTCTACCGCTTCCACTCTCAGCCGCGCCACCCTGCTGGCCGTTGGTATCGCTGGCGTTCTGGCCGTTGGCCAGGCACACGGCGCCGCATTCCAGCTGAAGGAAAACAGCGCCAAGGGCCTCGGCCGCGCATTCGCAGGTTCGGGCAGCGCCCCGGACGACGCCTCGATCATCGCCAACAACCCGGCCGGCATGCGCCAGCTGGACGGCCGCCTGTTCCAGGCCGACGTCAGCGCCATCAGCTTCTCGGCCAAGTTCGATCCCGACACCGCCAACTATGCCAACGGCGCCCCGGTCTCCGGCGGCAACGGCGGCGATGCCGGCATGATCGCGCCGGTCCCGGCGATGTATTTCCATGTGCCGTTCGGCGAGAACAACAACATGCACCTGGGCACCTCGCTCACCGTGCCGTTCGGCTTCAAGACCGAATACGACCGTGACTGGGCCGGCCGCTACCACGGCACCAAGACCGAGCTGCAGGCGATCGACTTCAACGTTGCCTTCTCCTACGACGTGAACCCGTACGTGTCCTTCGGCGCCTCGGTGTTCGCCGAGCGTCTGGACATCGACCTGGCCAACGCGGTGGACTTCGGCAGCATCCTGGCCGCACGCCGCGTGCCGGGCTTTGCACCGGGCAGCGCCGACGGCTACTCGCGCATCAAGGGCGACAGCACCGAAGTGGGCTTCACCCTCGGTGGCTTGTTCAGCATCGACGAGAACACCCATATCGGCTTCAGCTACCGCTCGGAAGTGGAGCACAAGATCACCGACGGCACCGCCGACTTCACCACCCCGCCTAACGCCGCTGCCGTGCTGGCCTCTGCCGCACCGGGCACCTTCGTCAACACCAAGGGCCGCGCCACCGTCAAGCTGCCTGCCAGCGCCACCGCCAGCTTCACCCACAACGTGAACGAGCAGTGGTCGATCATGGCCGACGTCACCCGCACCGCCTGGAGCAAGTTCGACCAGGTGACCGTGGACTTCGCGTCCAATCAGCCCGACAGCGTGCTGGACTTCTCCTACCGCGACACCACCTTCGCCTCGATCGGTGCCGACTACCGCATGAGCGACACGCTGACCCTGCGTGGCGGCCTGGCGTACGACCAGACCCCGACCACCGCCGAGCACCGCGACGTGCGCGTGCCCGATGCCAGCCGCAAGTGGGTCTCGCTGGGTCTGAGCTGGCGTCCGTCGCAGCAGGCCGAATACAACTTCGGTTACACCCACCTGTTCACCAGCGACCCGACCAGCGATACCCGCAGCGCCACCGGCGACCGCCTGGCAGGTAGCTACAAGGTGAAGGGCGACGTGCTGGCCGCTTCGATCAACTACAAGTTCTGATCGTCGCAATCGGCGTTGTACGATGAAAAACCCCGCTTCGGCGGGGTTTTTCTTTAGGGGCTGTTGCCAGGCCACTGGCGCTGCGATCCAATCACGGCATCCATCACCGCCATGCCGACGCGATCGAGCAAACACGCACTGCATAACGGCGAGCGCGTCGAGGACGCACGCCTTGCGGTCGAAACCGCGCCTCTAGCACGCGCATCGATTGCCTGCACCGTGCGTTGCTGCGCCCTGCACGGCAGGCTGTGCAGGCCGCGCTGCAGATTGCTATGGTCGTGCGCATGAGCCAACCCGACTTCATCCAGATCACCGACAACGCCGTCTCGGCCGCCGATTGCGCGGCAATCGTGCAGCGCATGCGCGACAGTCGGCAGCTGCATCCGGGCCGCATCGGTGGCGGCGTGTTTCCCGAACTCAAACACAGCCGCGATCTGCGCATCAGCGGTATGGCCGAGTGGGCCGAGGTGGAAAGCCGCCTGCAACAAGCGGTGTTCGAAGGCGTGCTGACCTATCTGCGGCAGTATCCGCAGGCGTTGATCTCGCCGTTGATGCTGCAGGTCACCACCGCCGACGGCACACCGCATCGGCTGGTGGCGGAGGATATCGCGCAGATGAGCGACCAGGCGCTGGGCGATCTGGCGCGCACCTGCCTGCGTCCGGGCGCGATCAACCTGCAGTGGTACACCGCCGACCAGGGCGGCTACCCGTATTGGCATTGCGAGCTGTATCCACGCGATGCCAGCGCCGACACGCTGCATCGGCACCTGCTGTGGACGCTGTATCTCAACGACGAGTTCCAACAGGGCGAAACCGAGTTCCTGTTCCAGCAACGCAAGGCCCGCCCGCGCACCGGCAGCCTGCTGATCGCACCGACCGCGTTCACCCACACCCACCGCGGCAACCGTCCGGTCGGCGGCGACAAGTTCATCGCCACCAGCTGGATCCTGTTCCAATCGGCGCAGGCGTTGTACGGCGGGGAATAGGGAATCGGGATTGGGGAATCGCAAGGGCAACGGCGGCGCTGCGTTGCTGTGTTCTGGCGGCTTTCATGTTTACAGCTGATTGCCACTGCCGGAACAGCCGTCTGGAGTGACACGCATTACCGTGAGGAGCGACAGCAACGTTTGGCAATCCGCTGGATCGGTCCCGGCACCATCGGCAGCGCATGGCGGGAATCGGACTGATCGGTCGCAACGCCATTGCCGTTACCAATCCCGACTCCCCAATCCCCGCAACTAAAACAACTGCCCCTGCGGCGAGTCGGGCACCGGTCTGGCCGGGGCGGCCGGGCGGCGGAAGGCGCTGCAGTCCAGTGCCGGCATCGTGCGCGTTTCGAACCCTGCGCGGCGATGCGCCAGCGCGAAGCGGCGCGCCAGCAGGTCGGCATAGACGCCTTGCCCACGCAGGCGGGTGCCGAAGGTGCTGTCGTAGTCCTTGCCGCCGCGCAGCTGCTGGATGGTGCTCATCACATGCGCAGCGCGCTGCGGGTGATGGGTCTGCAGCCAGTCGCGGAACAACGGCGCCACTTCGTGCGGCAGTCGCAACAGCACGTAGCCGGCGCTGCTCGCGCCCGCGTCGGCGGCAGCCTGCAGAATCGCTTCCAGTTCGTGGTCGTTGATCCACGGGATCACCGGCGCGGCCATCACGCCTACCGGCACGCCGGCCTCGTGCAGGGTGCGCATCGCACGCAGACGCGCATGCGGTGCGGCAGCACGCGGCTCCAGCTTGGCCGACACCTGCGAGTCCAGCGTGGTCACCGAAAAATACACGTTGACCAGGTTCTCACGCGCCAGCGGTGCAAGCAGATCCAGATCGCGCGTCACCAACGCATTCTTGGTGATCAGCGTGAACGGGTGCCGCGTTTCCCACAGCACCTCGATCAACTGCCGCGTCAGTGCGTGCTTGCGCTCGATCGGCTGATACGCATCGGTGTTGATGCCCAGCGCGATCGGGCTGGGCACATAGCTCGGCCGCGCCAATTCGCGCCGCAGCAGTTGCGGTGCATTGGTCTTGGCGAACAGCTTGGTCTCGAAATCCAGACCGGGCGACAGATTGAGATAGGCATGCGAGGGTCGCGCAAAGCAGTAACTACAGCCATGCTCGCAGCCGCGATAAGGGTTGACCGACTGCGAGAAGCCGATATCCGGCGACTGGTTGCGGCTGATGATGCTGCGCGCGGTCTCCTCGGTGACCTGCGTGCGCAGCACGCCCGCAGCGAACTCCTCGCTGTCGTCCACGTGCCAGCCATCGTCCACCGCATGCTCGGTGGTGACCTCGAACCGTCCGGGCAAATAACCGGTCGCACCCCGGCCCTTGATTGCGCTTGCCATCGGCGCATCGTACGGCCGGCAGGTCTCATCCGCCGCGACGGGGCGTTCGACCGGATGAAGCTTTCAGGCCGCTACCCAGGTACCACGGCATTGGCGCCACGGTCATCGCAGCACGGCGTGGGCGCCGTAGAATCCGCCCATGCTCGCACTTGCTCAGGGCGCGTGGGATTGGCTGGCCGACATTCCCCATCTCGAAGCGCTCCTTCTTGCCGCCTACGTGCTCTACCTGCTGTGGATCGCCAGCTGGATCGTGCTGCAAAAGCGCGAGCCGGTGGCCACGCTGAGCTGGGTGCTGTCGCTGGCCGCGCTGCCGTACCTGGGCCTGCTGATCTACTACTGGCTCGGCCCGCAGAAAGTGAAACGGCAACGGCTGCGACGCGGGCGCTCGCGTTCGGGCATGGAGAGCTACAGCAGCGTCTGCCCGCCGGATGCCGATTGCACCGAGCTGGCCAAGATCGCCCAGTCCACTACCGGCCTGGCGCCGAGCAGCGCCACCGAAGTGCACTGGCTGGTGGATGGCGCGGCGACGTATGCCGCCATCATCGAGGCGATCCGCAGCGCGCGTGACCACATCCATGTGGAGTACTACATCTTCCAGCCCGACCACAGCGGCACCGCGATCTGCGATGCGCTGATGGAACGCGCCCGTGCCGGGGTGAAGGTGCGTTTGTTGATGGATGCGATCGGCTCGTCGGCAATGACCCGGCGCGCCCTGCGCACGCTGCGCGAGGCGGGCGTGGAGACCGCCTGGTTCCATCCGTCGCAGTTCCTCAAGCCGTTCAAGCGACCGTGGCTGAACCTGCGTACCCACCGCAAGGTGGTCGTGGTCGACGGCAGGATCGGCTTCACCGGCGGTATCAACGTCACCGACGAAGAGAACGAGCGGGTGCGCAGCGATGCGTATCGCGACCTGCATGTGCGCCTGCAAGGCCACGTGGTGCGCAGCCTGCAGCTGGTCTTCCTGGAAGACTGGCTGTATGCCACCCGGCAGGAACGCGCCGCCTTCCACGGCCAGAAGCTCTGGCCGGAGGACGTGCCCACGCGTGCACAGGGCACGGTGGACGCACAGGTACTGGTGTCCGGCCCGGACTCCTCCTGGGAAGCCATCCACCGCCTGATGGTGGCCGCCATCCACGAGGCCAAGCACCGGGTCTGGCTGGTCACCCCGTACTTCGTTCCGGGCGAGGCCGCGCGCATGGCGTTGACCTCGGCTGCGCTGGGCGGCCTGGACGTGCGCCTGTTGGTTCCGCGCGTCAGTGACTCGCGCCTGGTGACCTATGCCGCGCGCTCGTACTTCGATGAACTGCTCGAAGCCGGCGTGCGCATCTACGAATACGGCCCGCGCATGCTGCATACCAAGGCGCTGCTGGCCGACGACGAGGTCTGCATTGTCGGTAGCGCCAATTTCGACAGCCGCAGCTTCCGGCTGAACTTCGAGCTATCGATGCTGTTCCGCGACCAGGCGGTGGCCGCCGAGCTGGCCGGGATGATCGACACCGACATGCAGCAGGCGCAGGAAGTGCGCTTCGTGCGTCACCGTCCGCTCTGGCGCTCGCGCCTGCCCGAGGCCTTCGCACGGCTGCTGTCGCCGTTGCTCTGAGCCGCCCCCGGTCCCACGTGGAACCGGAGCGGGCGCGGCGCTACACTGCCGCCACTCATTGGGGGAGCTCGTCATGCACTGGCTGTTTCTGCTCATGGCACTGGGTGCGCTGGTGCTGGCCTTCAGCACGCCGCACGTGTGGTTGCTGGTGGTGTCGCTGTTGGTGGCGTTGGTGCTGCTGCTGTTGTGGACCCGTGGCTGGTTCGCCGCGCGTATGGACGATACCCAGCGCGATACCAGCAGCATGATCGACCCGGCCGAACTGCGCCGGCTGCGCGAGATTGCCGAGGCCCGCAAGGCCGCCGCGCTGGCAGCGACCCGCGACGGCGAGCCGCAAGCCTAGTGAACGATGTCGTGACCACCCAGCTCAGCGTCAACGTCAACAAGATCGCGGTTGTGCGCAATTCGCGCGGTGGACACGACCCGGACGTGGTGCAGGCGGCACGCACCTGCATCGCCGCCGGCGCGCACGGCATCACCGTGCACCCGCGGCCGGACCAGCGGCATATCCGCGCCGACGACGTGCTGGCGCTGAGCGCGCTCACGCGCGACCACGGTGTCGAGTTCAATATCGAAGGCAATCCATTCGCACCGCCGCGCACCGGCTATCCGGGGCTGCTGGAGCTCTGCCGCGCCACACGCCCGGAGCAGGTCACCCTGGTACCCGACACCGATGGGCAACTGACCTCCGACCACGGCTTCGATTTTGCGCAGGACACCACCCAGCTGGACGAATTGATCGCTGCGTTCAAGGCACTGGGCAGCCGGGTCAGCCTGTTTGTGGATGCCGGCAATCCACGTCTTGCCCACGCCGCTGCGCTGGGTGCGGACCGTATCGAGTTGTACACCGGCCCGTATGCGCACGCCTACGCACGCGGGCAGCCTCAGGCCGAACTGCCCCTGTTTGCCGACGCCGCGCGGCGTGCCACCGCTGCCGGGCTGGGAATCAATGCGGGACACGATCTGTCGCAAGCCAACCTTGGCGATTTTCTCGCCACAGTGCCCGGCGTGCTGGAGGTGTCGATCGGCCACGCGCTGATCAGCGAGGCCTTGTACGCGGGCCTGGACGCAACCGTGCGCGCCTATGTGCAGCTGCTACGTGGCGTTGAGACGTCGACGTAGGCAACTGCGCGGTTTTTCGTCGTCGGTAGCTGGTTTGCCAACGTGGCGCGGCGCGCTCAGTGGTGGCGGTAGACAATGCGCGGCAGCGCGCGCGCCTTCCAAGGCGTCCAGAGCGCAGCAAGCAGTCGTCAGATGCGTGCGGATGGCGAGCTCAGAACCGGAATGCACTGAAGGGTCCATGATGCATCGGGTAGCAGCGCCGGCCTGGCGGCTGCTCACCAGATCTGTGACCGCTCCCGAACTGCGGGCTTCGCTCGCCACGTCGCATTGACGATTGGCCACAGACGGGCCAGTGCATCGAAGAACGCCGGCTGGCATCACGCCAGGTGATGGACGCATCCCGGCGGCGAGCGGGGACCAACCCACACCGCGTGCGGCCGATATCTCGTAACCCTCTCAACGATGCGCCAAGCAGGCGTGCAGAGAGACGAGCGGTGGGTAGGTGCTTGCGCATCCATCGCAAAGCGGCTCGCGCAGCGCATCGAGCTACGCTGCGTGAGCCAGTTGGGCGCCTGCGCCAAGCGCTATCTTGCGCCGGCTATTGCACGAAGGCTATGTGCTCTACCTGCGCGTTCTTGGCTGCTGCCAGCACCTTGGCCAGGACGGCATATTCGGCTTCCTGGCTGGCGGAGATGCGCAACTCGGGCTGATTGCCTGAGCTCTGGCGCATCTGTTCGATCAAACGCGGCTGCAGGTCCTGCAAGCTCACCGGGCTGGCATTCCAGAACACCTGGCCGTCGGCATCCAGCCGCAAGGCGATCGGTTCGGGCGGCTCCAGCTGCACGGACGGCTGGTTGGTGGGGTGCGGCAGATCCAGCGTCATCGTGCGCGTCACCATCGGTGCAGTAACGATAAAGATGATCAACAACACCAACATGACATCCACCAACGGCGTGACATTGATCTCCGCCAGTGGTCCCCGATTCCCTGCCGTACTGAAAGCCATGACTGCCTCCGGTGCTGTTGTGATCGTGGGTACTGCATGGCCGAGCATACACCTGGCGGAACGCGGTGGAAGAGGCAATGAAGTAGGCGCCGGGGCTTGAGTACCTTGAACCTGGCGACGGCGCATCTGTGCAATGAATCGGGTGCCAACCTAAACGCGTGACCGACGGAACAGACGTGCTGGCCGGTGACGCCGACGCATGCAACGTCGGTGTAGTGCGAACTGATGTCTAGTCAATCGCCCAAGCGTATTGCTCTGTGATCCGAACCCATTCGACGTCGCTGTCGAGCCGGCGGTCGTCCGGCTATGCGCAACGCCAGACCTGTGTCCGCAGATGTATCGCCTTTCCCGCAGTAGCGGTAGGCGCCGTGTATCCAAACCAGTCGAAAAATGGCGTGGATTAAGCAAGGATTATCTCGGCAAGAGAAAGTGGCCTCGATATTCTATTCTCTGCAAGCACCCATCTTCCGTAACGAGGCACGGCTGCAGATTCTGGTTACCGCGCGTTTCCAAGGCGAATAATCCATCTGCTTTGGCATGCAATCGCGTGGGTGAGATTGCAGCTCCTGGCGGCGAGCACGCGGCTCGCGGACATAAAAAAACGCCACCGTTTCCGGTGGCGTTGCAGTCGCGTCATGACTGTTGTGTTGCGGTATTGCAGATGCGTTTACTGCTGCATGAAGCCGATTTTCTTCATCTGCGAGTTCTTCGCAGCGGCCAGCACCTTCGCCATCACTTCGTACTCCGCATCCTGGTTTGCATCGATGCGCAGTTCCGGCTGATTGGTCGGATCGGCCTGGACCACTTCTTCCATCTTCTGCTGCAACTGATCAACCGGTGTCGGGCTGTTGTTCCAGAACACCTGGTTGCTGGCGTCGATCCGCAATTCGATCGGCGGCGGCGGCTCAGTCGTCTGCGGTGGCGGGTTGAGCACCCGCTGCGGCAGATCCACGGCGATCGGGTAGGTCATGATCGGCGCGGTCACGATGAAGATGATCAGCAGCACCAGCATCACGTCCACGAGGGGCGTGACGTTGATGTCGGCCATCGGCCCACGGCTTCCACCAGTACTAAATGCCATGGCTTACTGCCCCTTCACTTTGGTTGCAACGAAACCGACGTCCAGCATGCCCTGACCCTGCGCGATCTTGGTGATCTCGTTGATCGTACGCATCTTGGTCGTGCGGTCGCCGCGCAGATTGAGCGGCGGCTGCGGGGTCTGCTGTGCAGCGGTGGACAGGCGCGACTCCAGGGCTTCCTTGGAAATCGGCTCGTCGTTCCAGTACAGCGACCCATCTTCCTTGACGGCCAGGGTGATCGGCGCGGCGCGTTTCTCCGCATCTTCCTTCTGGATCAAGTTGGCCTCTGGCAGCTCCACCTTGACCTTATGGGACATCAGCGGTGCCGTAATGATGAAGATGATCAGCAGCACCAGCATGACGTCCACCAGGGGCGTCACATTGATGTCGGCCATCGGGCCACCGCTGTTTCCACTACTGAAGGCCATAACGGGCTCCGTCTAAATCGTTGCGAAGGCGTTCTTTACAACCGGATTAGCGAACGCGCGAACCGGTGGCGAAGAAGTCGTGCAGGTCGTGGGCAAAGGTGTCGAACTTGGCGATCACCGAGCTGTTGACCTTGGAGAAGAAGTTGAACGCGAACACGGCCGGGATAGCGACGAACAGACCGATCGCGGTCATGATCAGCGCTTCACCCACCGGGCCGGCAACGGCGTCGATGGAGGCCGAACCGGTTGCACCGATCTTGATCAGCGCGCCGTAGATGCCCCACACGGTACCGAGCAGACCGACGAACGGCGCGGTCGCACCCACGGTGGCCAGCAGGGTCATGCCCGACTGCAGCTTGGTGCTTTCGCGGGTCACGGCCTGACGCAGGGCGCGGTCGACGAACTCCGAACGGCTCAGGCTCTCGCCCAGACCACCGGTGTTGCCTTCGGCACGCTGGTGGTGAGCGGCAGCCTGGGCTGCGTCCAGCGCGATCTTGGAGAACGGCTCGGAAGCCGGCTGCTCTTCCATGGCGCGGATGGCGTCCTGTGCATTCGGGGCATCCCAGAACGCGGTGGTAACGCGGTCAGCCGCGCTCTTCAGACGGGTGGCGCGGAAGATGTTGATGACAGTCCAGTACCAGGAGGCGGCGGACATGGCGATCAGGGTGATCAGGACGACCCAGGACACGGCGAAGTCGCCGGGGCTGGAGGTCATTTCGGTGATCAAGTGCTCGAAGCCCATCTGCGACAGAGCGGCCGACGGATTGGAGCCCCCTGCAGCGGCGGCGATAAAGAATTCCTGCAGCATGACGCTTACCTTTGTTGTGTGTGGTGATGAAGGGTGGAGCGAAAGGAAGACAGGATCCTGGGCCGGCCGTGGCCGGCCCGTGGGATCAGTTCAGAGCAAAGTTGACCGGGACGCGGACGCGTCCGGCGGCTTTCTGCCCGTTGACGGTGGAGGCGTTGAACTTCCACTTGCGTGCTGCGTCCATCGCGGCACGGTCAAGGTCGCGGTTGCGGCTGGACTTTTCGACCGACACGTTGGTCACGTTGCCGCTGGCATCCACATCCACGATCAGGATGACCTCGCCCTGGACGCCGGCACGGAATGCTGCTGGCGGGTACTTCGGCGGGTTCATGTTCTTGGACGAGATATCGACACTGGCGCCGATGTCACTCGGCGGTTGCGGCGGAGACGGAGGGCTCGGCGGCGTGACGATATCGCTCGGACGCGGTTCGGGAACATCGACGACCGGTGCTTCCGGCGGCGGCGGAACCGGTGACGGCTTCGGCGGCGACAGATTCTTGACCGGCGGTGGCGGCTTGTCTTCCGGCGGCGGCGGCGGCGGCGGCGGCGGGGGAGGAGGCGGTGCATCCACCAGGGTAACCATGGTGGTGCGCTCCTTCTCTGCCGGAGCCTTCGGCGCCACTGCAGGGATCAGCAACATCATCAGTGCAGTGAGGTGCAGGGCAATTACAAAAGCAATACCGATAATGCGGGCCCAGCTCAGACCCTGGTTCCCGGCATCATAGTCATGCCTGTGGATAACGAGTTGTTCCGTCATGCGCCAATGGCTCTTTCAGTGGGGGCCCGGATCACTGTGATGATCCCCAGGTTTTCGGACGGCTTTGACACCGCAGGAACTCCCAAGCTTATACCAATCCCGAGTCCTGTAACCACTAAAAACACAGGGATTTCGGGGGTTTATTTTCTTTTTTACTTCAGGTTGATGATCTTCTTGGCGTCTTCGGGTTTTTTGACGCCCTTGGCGATCGCCTGCTGCGCGGCCTGCTTGGCCTCCGGGATGCGACCTTCCGAATGCAGCACCTTGGCCAGATTCAGATAGGTCTCGCCGTCCTTGGAAAGCGGTGCGGCTTTCTGCCAGTTCTCGATCGCCTTGGGCACGTCCTCGCTGTAGTAGTAGGACTGGGCCAGCGCAAGGTATGTCTGATAATCAGGCTTGAGGATGCCTTTTTGCATACCTTCATTGATGACCGCGATGACGTCCTTTTCCTTGTTCTCGGTGTTGGCGTAGATGGAATACAACTGCTTGTATTCCTTTTCTTCGGTCAACTGCCCGGCAGCGCGCAGCTTGTCCATCACGCCAGCGGCCTTGTCCATCTGATCGGCCTGCATGTACATGCTGGCCAGATTGAGTTGGGCCTTCTTGTCGTTGGGCGTCTTGGCGGCCAGCGCCTCTGCAGCGGCCACGGCTTCACCGGTCTGGCCGGCTTCGGCGTAGGACGCCATCAGCAACTGGTTCCAGGTGTCCTTCGGCTCGGGCGAAGCGGCGATGGCCTGCTTCAGGACCGGGATCGCTTCCTTGTAGCGCTCGGCCTGGTATAGCGCCTGGCCCTTGAGGATCAGGTCTTCCGGACGCTGCGACTTGCTCTCGTCCAGATACTTGTCCAGCGTGGCCAGGCCTTCTGCCTGCTGGTCGTCCTGCATCTGCAGCTGGGCCAGCATCAGCATCGACTGGAACTGGCCGTTGTTGTCCAGCGCATTCAGGCCAATGGCCTGCTGCAGGTACTTCTTGGCGCTGGCGGTGTCGTCCAGGTTGTAGGCGGCCTGCGCGGCCAACTGGGCGGCGAGCGCCTTGTCGGCTTCGTTGGCGGCACTGTTGGCCAGGATTTCGTCGGCCTGGCTGCGCACGGCGGCGTAGTCTTCGCCCTTGTTGAAAGTTTCGATCAGCTTCTGCAGTTTGCTGCTCAACTTGGACGACGGCTTGATCGTCGGTGCCTGCCGGGTCGACTGCGGGTACAGCTCTTCGGCCTTGCCGCTGCCCTTGGACTTACGCGCGGCACGCTCGGAGGAACGGTCCGACTGCGCGACCGCATCGGTGACCACCGCCCCGCCCAGGGACGCTGCGATGAACAGGGACAACAGGGCTTGCTTGCGGTTGAGCAGTTTCATGTTTCACCTCGGACGAGCCGCCGTTGGGCGGTACGAAAAGCGGAATGGACGCTGTACGAAAAATCTGAGCCGGCAAACTTAGCAGAAAGTCTCAGTTCCCGAAAACGGTTTCCATGTTGTGGTGCGGCAATCGGGACGTGGGGCGGTTGCTTAGGGCGGCTAACGGTAAGGCATCAGAAGTGAGCGGGCGGTGCGGGCTGCATGTCACTGTGCGCCTGCCGTAGCAGGCAACCGGACGGGCGCGCGCCGGCACCGGTTGCAGCGTCACGTCTATCAGGTCTAACCGCACTTTGGGGCGCGTCCAGCCTGGCGAGCCTGCTGGTACACCGGTTCGAGCTGGTTGACGTCGGCCTGCAGCTCGCGGATCCGGTTGGTCGGGTCGGGGTGGGTGGAAAGCCATTGCGGCTGGCGATTGCCGCTGGCAGCCATCATGTTCTGCCATAGCGTGACTGCCTGGGCCGGGTCGAAACCGGCCTGGGCCATCAGGCGCTGCCCCACCACGTCGGCTTCGCTCTCCTGGGTGCGCGAGCCGGGCAGCAGGAACACGGTCTGCGCAGTCATGCCGCCGACCTGATTCACCGCGCTGGCTGCGCCATCGCCGTAGGCCGCGCCAGCGAGGGCGCCGATGATGCCAAGGCCGGTCTGGGCGCCGAGCTGGCGGGTGATGCGTTCTTCGTGGTGGCGCGAAATGACGTGCCCGATTTCGTGCCCCAGCACGGCGGCCAGCTGGTCCTGCGTCTTGGCCACGGTGAAGATGCCGGTGTTGACCCCGACCTTGCCGCCGGGCAGGGCGAACGCATTGGCTTCGTCATCGACGAACAACGCGGTTTCCCATTGGGTCTGGCGCCACTGCGGCGGCAATTGCGCCACCAATGCATTGACCACGCACTGTACGTAGGCGTTCTGCCTGCCGTCGGTGCTGACTTTTTCCTTGGCCTTGGTCTGCGCGAACGACTGCGCGCCCAACTGGTCGAGCTGCTCCTGCGACACTCCACCCACCACCTGACGGCGGCCGGTCGGCGAGGTGGTGGTGGCACATGCCGTCAACGCGAGGACGGCAACGACGATCAACAGCCTGGCTTTCATTCGATCCCCCTGAATCAGGCGACCATTTTGGCAGGCTCGTCTTAACTTTTCGTCAAGCGGCCTGGATCGGCCAGCAAAACGCGGCGATCGGCGCTCAGGTAAACCCCATGGTGCGCCCTGCATCGCCGTATGCGCTGGGTACGCATGGATCAAAAACACCGACCGCGATGGCCTGGCGGGATACCCCGTGGCGCTGAGCCGGCTTATCCGATCCCGAAAAAGTACAGTGCGGCCAGGGCAGTGGCGTTGTTGATACCGTGCGCGGCGATCGGCGCCCACAGCGTGCCGGTGCGCCAGTACAGCCAGGCAAAGGCCGCGCCCATGCTGCCGTAGACCAGCCAGAGCTGGGCGATGGCGGCCGGGCCATTGCCGCTGATGCCGGGCACTTCATGCACCAATGCAAACAGCGCGCCGCTCAGGACGATTCCCAGCCACGGGCGGCCGGCAGCCAGCAGGCGACCGAACAACACGCGCCGGAACAACAGTTCCTCGTAGGCCGGGGCGATCACCACCGCGAACAGCGTCAGGGCCAACGGCCACTGCTGGATGGCTTCTTCCATCAACGGCAGGTTGGTCGGCACCGGTTTGATACCCAGTGCCGAGGCCGCCACGCTGACCAGGTTGCTGAGCACAAAGACCGCCGCGGCGATCAGGGCAGTCCATCCCCAGGTGGACGCACGGCGCGTGGCGGCGCGCGAGTCTGCCTGCTCGGCGGACGTGGCGCGGCGACGCCAGAAATACAGAACCACTGCTGGTGTGGCAGTGCTGACCAGGGCAGTGAGCAATTGCACCATCACCCCGGGTTGGCCGATCGCGGCCATCACCTCGGCAGCGGAGGGCGTCAGGCCCTGCGCCTTGGCGGTCTGCGCATATCCGATACCCCGTATCGCCCCCCAGATCGCAAAACCGGCCACGCTCAGGCTCAGCAACAGGCCGACGGCGATCAGGACGTCGATGGAAAAACCGAGCAACACGGGCGGCAGCGGGGGGCGGCCGGCAGCACCACGCGGTGCCGGGGAGGGCGGAAGGTCTGTGCTCATCGTCGTCCTGCGAACACCGGGTCGCCGGCACAACGCCGTTGCGTTGCGCCGGTGCGACACAGGCGGCTCAGATATCCAGGTTGGACACCTTCAGCGCATTGTCCTCGATGAAATCGCGACGGGGCTCCACCACATCGCCCATCAAGGTGCTGAAGATCTGGTCGGCGGCCACGGCGTCCTCGATACGGACCTGCAGCAGCCGGCGCGTGTCCGGGTTGACCGTGGTCTCCCACAGCTGCTCGGCGTTCATTTCGCCCAGGCCCTTGAAGCGCTGCACCTGACGGCCGCGCTTGGCCTCTTCCAGCAACCAGGCGTGCGCCTGCGCGAAGCTGGTGATCGGGTTGGTCTTGTTGCCACGTACGATCTGCGCGCCTTCGCGGATCAGGTCGTTCAGTGCCAGCGAGACCTCGCGCAGCGGACGCAGCTCGCCGCTTTCGAACGCGCCCATCGGCAACACCTGGGTGAATTCCTCGCCCATGTGCCGGCGGATGGCAACCAGCGTCGCAGCCGAGTTTTCGGTCGCCGGATCGAAACGCAACTGGTAGCGCGCAGTACCCAGGGTGCCGCGGTTGAGTACCGCCTGCAGCGCGTCCAGCGTGGGGTGCTGGTCGCCTTCGGCCTGCAGCTTGTCCACATCCAGCGGCGGCAGGTCGATCAACGCGGTGAGCAGGGCCGGGTCGTAACGGTGCGCATTGCGCGCGATCGCCTCGTTGGCGCTGGTGAACAGCATCAACAGCTTTTCCAGCGCCTCGCCGGTGATCGGCGGCTCGTCGGTGGCCGGGATCAGCGCCGCGCCTTCGACCGCGTTGCTGGCAAGATACGCATTGAGCGCTGCGTCGTCCTTCAGATACAGCTCGCTCTTGCCCTGCTTGAGCTTGTACAGCGGCGGCAGGCCGATGTAGATGTAGCCGCGCTCGATCAGCTCCGGCATCTGCCGGTAGAAGAAGGTCAGCAACAGGGTGCGGATGTGCGAGCCGTCGACGTCGGCGTCGGTCATCAGGATGATGCGGTGGTAGCGCAGCTTGTCCGGGTTGTATTCGTCGCGGCCGATGCCGGTGCCCAGCGCGGTGATCAGCGTGCCCACCTGGTCGGAGGCCAGCATGCGGTCGAAACGCGCACGCTCGACGTTGAGGATCTTGCCGCGCAACGGCAGCACCGCCTGGTTCTTGCGGTTGCGGCCCTGCTTGGCCGAACCACCTGCCGAGTCACCCTCGACGATGAACAGTTCCGACAGCGCCGGATCCTTTTCCTGGCAGTCGGCCAGCTTGCCCGGCAGGCCGGCGATGTCCAGCGCGCCCTTGCGGCGGGTCAGATCGCGCGCCTTGCGCGCGGCTTCGCGTGCACGTGCGGCGTCGACGATCTTGCCGGTGATGGCCTTGGCTTCGTTCGGATTCTCCTGCAGGAACTCCTGCAGGCGCGCACCGAAGGCGTTTTCCACCGCCGGGCGCACATCCGAGCTGACCAGCTTTTCCTTGGTCTGCGAGGAGAAGCTGGGGTCGGGTACCTTGACCGACAGCACCGCGATCATGCCTTCGCGCATGTCGTCGCCGGTCAACGCGACCTTGGCCTGCTTGGCGATGCCGTTCTGCTCGATGTAGCTGCTGAGCACACGCGTCAACGCCGCACGGAAGCCGGCCAGATGGGTGCCGCCGTCTTTTTGCGGGATGTTGTTGGTGAAGCAGTACATGGTTTCCTGGTAGGCGTCGGTCCATTGCAGGGCCACGTCCACCACGATGCCGTTGTGTTCGCCAGTCACCGAGATCACATTCGGGTGCAGCGGCGACTTCAGCTGGGCCAGATGCTCAACGAAGCTGCGGATGCCGCCTTCGTAATGGAAATCGTCGCGACGGCCTTCGCCGCGCTCGTCGATCAGCGCGATCTTGACCCCGGAATTGAGGAACGACAGCTCGCGCAGGCGACGCGCCAGGATGTCGTAATGGAATTCGACATCGCTGAAGATCGCCACGGCCGGCTTGAACCGCAAGGTGGTGCCGCGCTTGGTCGAGGCTTCGAGCTGCTTGAGCGGGTACTGCGGCTCGCCTAGCGCGTATTCCTGCTGGTAGTGGAAGCCGTCGCGCCAGATGTCCAGCCACAGGTGCTCGGAGAGCGCGTTGACCACCGACACGCCCACGCCGTGCAGGCCGCCAGAGACCTTGTAGCTGTTGTCGTCGAACTTGCCGCCGGCATGCAGCACGGTGAGGATCACTTCGGCAGCCGAGACGCCTTCTTCCTTGTGGATGTCGACCGGCACACCGCGTCCGTTATCGGACACCGCGACCGACCCATCGACCAGAATTTTCACCACGATGTCGTCGGCGTGGCCAGCCAGGGCTTCGTCGACGGAGTTGTCGACCACTTCGAACACCATGTGATGCAGGCCGGTGCCGTCATGGACGTCGCCGATGTACATGCCGGGGCGCTTGCGGACGGCTTCCAGGCCGCGCAGCACGGTGATCTTGCTGGAGTCGTAAGTGCCGTTGGGTGTCGTCGGGGTGTTCTGTTCGTCGGTCATGCGCGTGCCGTTAACTCCACAACACGGGCGCCAACGGCAACACGCCGCTTCGCACCGTGGGAAAAGGGGGATAGCCCGCGAATTATACCAGTCGGCCCGCTCTGGCCGTGGGGCTTGGGGCGGCAATCAACACCGCCGTCCTCATCGCCAGGTGAGAGCGGCCAGGACTCGGCGCGGCAGACCTCGTGTGTACCTTCGGTCCCATCGCGCCTTCTGCAGCCGCCTGATGGCTGCTGGCAACGGTCACCAAGCGCCCTCAGCCTGCTGCGACCTCGCCAGTGACGTTGCCGTGTTCCACGTGGAACCGATACAGCAGCTTGCCGGCGTCCGCGAGGCCTGGAGGGGTTTCCGTCGCGGTGATCAGCACTTGCGCTGGTGCTGCAGCAAGACGCTGCAAGACACCGGCCTGGTGGTGACGATCCAGTTCCGAGCCGAGGTCGTCCAGTGCGATCACCGGCCACTCGCCGCGCTCGTGGGCAAAATCCTCGGCCTGGGCAAGCAGGCAGGCCAGGGCAGTCAACTTGGCCTGTCCGCGCGACAGCGCATCCTTGCCCGGAAGCGCGTCGAAGCGGGGCGCCCAGTCGGCTCGGTGCGGGCCTTGCGAGGTATAGCCGTTCTGGCGGTCACGTTCGCGTGCCAGCAGGAGCGCATCCGCCAGCGACACCTCGTGGCGCTTCCAACCCGGCGCAAACTCCAGCGCAGATAGCCCAAGCGAGGGCGCAATCGCAGTGGCGACCGGTATCAGGCGTTCCTGCAGGCGATCAAGGTAGCGCATGCGTCTGGAGGTCAGCGTCTCCCCTGATTCCGCGAGTTCATGGTCCCAGGCATCGAGCATACGCGGCTGTGCCCCCTGCTTGAGCAGCGCATTGCGCTGCTTGAGTGCCCGCGCATACCGGCGCCAGAGGGCCAGGAAGTCGGGTTCCACGTGGAACAAACCCCAATCCAGGAACCGGCGCCGCGGCTCGCCGCCTCCGCTGATGAGGACATGGCTCCCCGGTTCGAACGTGACGACCGCCAACGCAGCGCAGAGCGAGCCAAGCTGCGCGACGTCTTCACCATCAAGCCGCCCCGTCCATTCCTGCCCGCTGTGACGTAGGCCTGCGCGCCGTGTGCGTTCCCCGGCTTCTCCGGTGCGTTCGCGCCATTCGACAAAGACTTCGAGGTCGCTGGCGCCTTGCTGGATCAGCCCATCGCGTACCCGCCCACGGAAGCTACGGCCATAGGCCATCAGGTGCAGCGCTTCGAGCACGCTGGTCTTGCCCGCACCGTTGTCGCCGGTCAGCAAGTTCAGGGCGCTATTAGGGTAGAGCTCGACCGTCTGAAAGCGGCGAAGCCGATGAATGGACAACCGCACTACGTGCATCGATCAATCTGCTCCGGGCTGTGGTCCGGGTTCCCGGGCGGTGCGCAGGATACGTGATTGGCCCGACACACGTGCGAAGACCCAGCCCAAGCATCAGCGGGCAGCCTGGGGATAACTTGGGGACAAAAGTGCGGGTTGAACAGGCTCATCACCTTATCCACAGGTTGCCGGATCGAAAACAGGGGGTAAAACACAGGGTTTCGCACCGTAAAAACACTGCAGAAACAATAACTTGACCTACTTTTGCGTGAAATCTGGCCCTACCATCACCACCAAGCTCTTAAGTTATTTCTATTTTCAAAAGCAAAGCTAGATGTGCATAACTCAAAAAGCACGTCGGGGCAGAGGGAATGGATCGAGAGGAGAGATCCCAGATGTCGGCTTTTGCTGAACATGTTCATCATTTGGCAGGGCGGTCGCACCGTGCAGGTGTCACGGCGGGTACGTCTTCGATCTCATTCTTCGCTGAGACAGTTGCAATTGGTTGCCTCCAGTTGGCCGTGGTTTTCTGCAATTCCAACGCCATTGTGTCGTGTACTGCCTGGGCAGACATGGGACTTGGGAAATTCCATGCATGCACTGTCGAACATGACCATGAGGGTGCGCTTACTTCGAGAAACGCAGAGCGCAGTCTCGACGCGCCTGTCCGGACGAAGGCAGTGCGAGAGCCATTAGTCGTGCCTTCGCACTGCAGCCTTCTCCCGCGCCGCTCTGCAGCACCGCCAACGTGCCTGGATGCGCTTGCAACGCTCTTCCTGCAGAGCGGCTTCCGATACCGCAATTGCGGCTTGATGCAACTGAAGCGGTCAGTGACAAGGCAGCGACCCCCAACCCACATGCCGCACACGTATGGATAGCGGACCCGCGCCCGGACTCCGATCGTTCTTCAGCGGATCTGGCTAGAAGACCCATTGGCCGAGTCTTCGCCTAACGCGACAGATCCCGTTGGCAGATCCCTGCCAGTCGCGTTTCAATCCAGCGTGGATCAACCCACCAAACTCCAGATACAAAAAAGCCCGGCTTTCGCCGGGCTCTCATGTTCCACGTGGAACGCAGCGTCAGAGACGCAGCGGCATCACCACATGGCGCGACTTCTCGCTGCTCGCCTCACGCACCAGCGCGGACGAATTCGCATCCCGCAGCTGGATCACTACATGTTCGTCGCGCAGTGCCGACAGCGCATCCAGCAGGTAGTTCACGTTGAAGCCGATCGCCAGGTCGTCGACCTTGGTATCGGCTTCGATTTCTTCCTGCGCCTCTTCCTGCTCAGGATTGTGCGCGCTGATCTTTAGCTGGCCAGGCGACACTTCGACGCGAACCCCGCGGTACTTTTCGTTCGACAGAATGGCCGCACGCTGCAACGAGGCGCGCAGCGCCTCGCGATCAACCTTGACCTCGCGATCGGCCCCGATCGGGATCACCGCTTCGTAATCCGGGAAACGGCCGTCGATCAACTTGGAGGTAAACGTCACATCGCCGCGTTTGACACGGATATGGCTGCGACCGACTTCCAGCTCGACCTCGCGGTCGGCTGCTTCCAGCAGACGCAGCAGCTCGGTCACGCCCTTTCGCGGCACGATGATCTGGCGCTTGGCACCACCGGCTTTTTCAAGCTCCGTTTCGCACAGCGCCAGACGGTGACCATCGGTGGCCACGCAACGCAGCAAGCCGTCGCGCAGGTCGAACAGCAAGCCGTTGAGGTAATAACGCACGTCCTGCTGCGCCATGGCGAACGCGGTGCGTTCGATCAGCTCCTTCAACGCCGCTTCCGGCACCGCGACGCGTTCGGTCGCTTCGACCTCGTCCACGGACGGGAAGTCATTGGCCGGCAACGTCGCCAGGGTGAAGCGACTGCGCCCGGCCTGCACGGTGACCTTGTCGCCGGTCTGCGAGATGGTGACGCGGCTGCCATCGGGCAGGGCGCGCAGGATGTCGAACAGTTTGCGCGCCGGGATGGTGGTTTCGCCGTCCTGCGCGTCTTCCACCATCGTGCGCGAGATCATTTCCACTTCCAGGTCGGTACCGGTCAACGAGACCTGTCCGTCCTTTACTTGCACCAGCAGGTTGGCCAGAACGGGCAGTGTTTGACGGCGTTCGACCACATTGACCACCTGGGCCAATGGTTTGAGGAAGGCTTCGCGCTGCAGTGTAAAACGCATGTGGTTCCGTGCCCCTATGCTTTAAAAGATAATGGAATAAATCAAAAGCTTGGTGGTGATGGTAGGGCCGTTTTCAGCGGATAACCACCATAACTGTTTGTTTCCAAAGAAAATTTAGCGCCTGAAAGTCGTTGGACTAGTGCCCCTGGTCTGGCGGTAAAACCTGTGGATAGTTTTCCGTTCGACCTGCAGGGCAACGTTATCCACAGATTCTCCCGCATTTGACCCCAACGTTTCCACGCTTTTCTCCAAGCGGGCCGTCAGGGCCGTCCACGGCCTACTCGCTGAGCTTGCGAATCAGCTTTTCCCAATCCTCGCGCAGCTTGCCGTCGGCCTCCATCAGCGTGCGGATCTGCCGGCAGGCATGCAGCACGGTGGTGTGGTCGCGGCCGGCAAACGCGTCGCCGATCTCGGGCAGGCTGTGTTCGGTCAGCTCCTTGGCCAGCGCCATCGCGACCTGGCGCGGGCGTGCCAGCGAACGGGTGCGCCGCTTGGAGAGCAGATCCTTCATCTGCAGGCCGTAGTAGTCCGCCACGGTCTTCTGGATGTTGGGGATGCCGATCGCCTGCTGCTGGGCGCGCAGCAGATCGCGCAGCGTCTCCTGGGCGAAGTCCACGGTGATCGAGCGCCCGGTGAAGTTGGCGCGCGCCACAAGGGTGTTGAGCGCGCCTTCCAGGTCGCGCACGTTGGAGCGCATCTTCTTGGCGATCAAAAACGCCACATCGTCGGGAATGTCGGCACCGCGCTCGCGCGCCTTGGCCAGCACGATGGCCGCGCGGGTTTCGAAGTCCGGCGGGTCGATCGCCACCGACAGACCCCAGGCCAGGCGCGACTTGAGCCGCGGCTCAAGGCCTTCGACTTCGCGCGGGTAACGATCGCAGGTGAGGATGATCTGCTGACGGCCGTCGAACAACGCGTTGAAGGTGTGGAAGAACTCTTCCTGCGTGCGGTCCTTGCCGGCGAAGAACTGGATGTCGTCGATCAGCAGCGCATCGATCTGCTGGAACTGGCGCTTGAACTGGTCCATCGCCTTGTCCTGCAGCGCCCGGATCATCGCGCTGAAAAACTGTTCCGAGCGCAGGTACATCACCTTGGCGGCCGGATTGGCCTGACGCAGCGCATTGCCCGCGGCGAACATCAGGTGGGTCTTGCCCAGGCCGGTGCTGCCGTACAGCAGCAGCGGGTTGTGCGCACGATCGCCCGGCTTCTGTGCGGCCTGGATGGCCGCTGCCAGACCAAGCTGGTTGCTACGGCCTTCCACGAAATTGGCGAAGGTGTAATGCGAATCCAGGTTGCCTGCAAACGGCACGATCGGCGCGGCCACTGGCGCGCTGGTGGGGGCGATCATCGGTGCCGGCAGTGGCTCCGGCGCACGCGGGCGCGACCCCACCGCCAGTGCCACCTCGCCGTTGCCGGCGAAGTACGCCAGCAGTTCGCGGATCCGCGGCAGGTAACGTTCGCGCACCTGGTCGACGATGAAGGCATTCGGGGCATACAGCACGATGCTGTCGCCGCGGTCTTCGGCTTGCAGGGGTTTCAACCAGGTGTGAACGTCTTCGGGCGGGAATTCGGCTTCGAGACGTTCCAGACAGCGGGGCCAAGCATCCATCAAAGTGTGATCATCTGTTGCTGGCTGCGGCGCGCAGCAAGGCGCCGTGCACGCAGCCCGGAAGTGAAAAGAGGATGGACCAGACTAGCACCGTGGGCAGGCTTTTCCCAGACTTATTCACAGGTCCATCCACAGGGGGCGCGCGGTGGCATGGTGGCTAAGGCGTCCGGGGAGTTGACCCGCCCTGCAGCGGTCCTA
Source organism: Xanthomonas sp. 3793 (assembly GCF_024806835.1). Classification (GTDB taxonomy): domain Bacteria; phylum Pseudomonadota; class Gammaproteobacteria; order Xanthomonadales; family Xanthomonadaceae; genus Xanthomonas; species Xanthomonas arboricola_F. Next base: position 116,850 of record NZ_JANTYU010000006.1, on the reverse strand, counting down.
TAGAATTTCCGGTTCTATTCGTCTCCATCCATGCAGAGGGCCCCATGGCCACCAAGCGTACTTTCCAACCCAGCAACCTGAAGCGAGCACGCGACCATGGTTTCCGCGCACGTATGGCAACCGCCGACGGCCGCAAGATCCTGGCTCGCCGCCGCGCCAAGGGCCGCAAGCGCCTGAGCGCTTGATTGCCGCGCCGCTCTCCGCGGCCGAGGCAAGTCCTACAGTGAACGCATCGAACCCGTGCAGGCGATTTCCTCGCTCTGCGCGGGTTCGTACGCGTGCGCAATATACGGTCGTCTTCGACACAGCCCGTCGCACCTCCGATCCGCTGCTCAGCCTGCACTGGCGCACCGGCGACACGCCGCCGCGTCTGGGCATGGCGGTGTCGCGCAAGGTGGACACGCGTGCGGTGGGCCGTAACCGCATCAAACGCGTCCTGCGCGACGCCATGCGGCATCTGCTGCCCGAGCTTGCCGGCGGCGATTACGTGATTGTGGCCCGGTCCGCAGCTGCGAAAGCGACCAATCCACAGATTCGCGACGCCTTTGTGCGCCTGCTACGCCGTGCCGGCGCATTGCCCCCACCTGCTGCGCCCGGCACAATGCCGCCCGCCAGGACGATGCACCCATCCTCCCTTTCCCCGACAGAGCCGGAACTGTAGTTCCGACTGAGCGAGTTGCTGCCCGATGAACCAGACCCGTGTTTTCCTGATTTTTGCCTGGCTGATGGTCGCGGCGCTGCTGTGGATGGAGTGGGGCAAGGACAAGGCGGCTGCCAACGCACCTGCTGCAGTCGCCACGCAATCGGTACCGGCTGCGCGCGATCTGGATGCCACGGCGCCGGCGGCCAATGTGCCCGCCGCCCAGGCCATCCCGCAGGCGGGCGTACCGGGTGCCGCACCGGCGGCCACCAGCACCACCACGGCTACGCCGGCGGCTGCCGGCGCCGCGCCGGTGATCACGCTGACCTCCGACGTGCTGCGCCTGAAGCTGGATGGCCGCAGCGTGCTGGATGCCGAGCTGCTGCAGTTTCCGCAGACCAAGGACGGCACCGCGCCGGTCAGTCTGCTGACCGAAGACGCCGTGCATCCCTACAACGCCACCAGCGGTTGGGCCAGCGAGCATTCGCCGGTGCCGGGCGTGGGCGGTTTCCGCGCCGAGCAGCCGGGCACCGCGTTCGAACTGGCCAAGGGTCAGAACACCCTGGTGGTGCCGTTCGTGTGGAATGGCCCCGACGGCGTGTCGATCCGCCGCACCTTCACCCTGGAACGCGGCCGCTATGCGATCTCGATCAAGGATGAGGTGATCAACAAGAGCGGCGCGCCGTGGAACGGTTATGTGTTCCGCAAGCTGAGCCGGGTGCCGACCATCCTCAGCCGTGGCATGACCAATCCGGATTCCTTCAGCTTCAACGGGGCGACCTGGTACAGCCCGCAGGAAGGCTACGAGCGTCGCGCGTTCAAGGACTACATGGACGACGGCGGCCTGAATCGCCAGATCACCGGCGGCTGGGTGGCGCTGCTGCAGCACCACTTCTTCACCGCGTGGATCCCGCAGAAGGACCAGGCCTCGCTGTATGTGCTGAACCAGGACGGCCCGCGCGACGTGGCCGAGCTGCGTGGCCCGGCCTTCACCGTGGCCCCGGGTCAGACCGCCAGCACCGAAGCGCGCCTGTGGGTGGGCCCGAAGCTGGTCAGCCTGATCGCCAAGGAAGACGTGAAGGGCCTGGATCGCGTGGTCGATTACAGCCGCTTCTCGATCATGGCCATCATCGGCCAGGGCCTGTTCTGGGTGCTGAGCCATCTGCACAGCTTCCTGCACAACTGGGGCTGGGCCATCATCGGCCTGGTGGTGCTGCTGCGCCTGGCGCTGTATCCGCTGTCGGCGGCGCAGTACAAGTCCGGTGCCAAGATGCGCCGCTTCCAGCCGCGCCTGGCGCAGCTGAAGGAGCGTTACGGCGACGATCGCGTCAAGTATCAGCAGGCGACGATGGAGCTGTTCAAGAAGGAAAAGATCAACCCGATGGGCGGCTGCCTGCCGCTGCTGATCCAGATGCCGATCTTCTTCGCGCTGTACTGGGTGCTGGTGGAATCGGTGGAGCTGCGTCAGGCACCGTGGCTGGGCTGGATCCAGGACCTGACCGCGCGCGATCCGTACTTCATCCTGCCGCTGCTCAACATCGCCATCATGTGGGCCACGCAGAAGTTGACCCCGACCCCGGGTATGGACCCGATGCAGGCCAAGATGATGCAGTTCATGCCGCTGGTGTTCGGCGTCATGATGGCCTTCATGCCGGCCGGCCTGGTGCTGTACTGGGTGGTCAACGGCGGCCTGGGGTTGCTGATCCAGTGGTGGATGATCCGCCAGCACGGCGAGAAGCCGAGCAAGATCATCCAGGCCAACGCCAAGTAAGTTCAAGAAGGCCCGCCGCAAGGCGGGCTTTCTGCATGCACGCCTGTTTCCGTTTGTTGCCATCGCCAAGGACGCCATCGTGAAGCCATTGCCGTTGCATCGCCTGTTGCTGTGCGCAAGCTGCGTGGGACTGCTGGCGCTGGCCGGCTGCGGCAAGCGCGATGCCGGCACCGCGGCACCTGCTTCGGCAGCGGCGACCGGTGGCGCTGCCGATGCCGCTGCGCAAACGGGCGACGCCGCCAATGCGCGTGCGCTGATTGCCCAGCTGCGCGAACAGCTGGATCGGCACCGCCGCATCATCGTGTTGCTGGCCGACGAGGACAAACAGAGCCCGCGCGATCGCGCCACCTCCAGCAGCGTGGGACAGCAGCTGTTCCATGAAAATCTGGAGCAACGCGAACGTATCGCAGCAGCGTTCGAAACGGTGCTGATCTCCAGGGATGCCAGCCGGTTCGCGACGATCGGCGCGGTGCTGGACGAAGTGGAATCGGCGCCGGATCTGTTCGATGCCGACCGCCTGGCGTTTGCCGAGGTACTGCGCGAACTGCATGCGCGCATCGGCAAGGATTCGGCGCTGCCGGCAGTGAAACTGCATCAACGTATCGGCGAGGACCTGGAGGCGCTGGATGAGATCGAACGCAGTTACAACACCGAGCTGACGCAGATCTTCAGTCGCTTCGATCGCAGCCGGGCGATCGTGCCCAAGCGCGAAAAGTGGGACGACTACGTGGCGCATCTGCGAAAGTTGTACACGCGCGAAACCATCCTGCGCGACCACGGCGTGGTGGAACCGTATCCGTTCTCCGCGCGCGATAGCGACAGCGAAGTATTCGGCCGCGACCTGCCGCCAAAGACGGTGGTGCTGACCTTCGACGACGGCCCGCACAAGGCCTATACCGAAGAGATCGTGGCGATCCTCAAGCGGTACGACGTGCCTGGCGTGTTCTTCGAAGTGGGGCGCAACCTCGGCAGCCTGGACGCCGACGGCAAGCCGAAGCTGGCGCCATTGTCCAAGATCAGCCACACGCTGATGGAGGAAGGCTATGCGGTGGGCAATCACAGCCTGACCCATGCGCAGTTGTCCAAGACCACCGGCGATGCGTTGCGCAGCCAGGTGCTCGATACCGACACCTTGCTGCGTGCGGTGGACGACAAACGTGCGCCGCTGTTCCGGTTTCCGTATGGCGCGCGCAATGCGGAAGGGCTGCAGCTCCTGGGCGAAGCCGGGCTGAAATCGATCATGTGGAACATCGACTCGCTGGACTGGGCCGACCCGGTCCCCGAATCGATCGTGCAGCGCGTGCTCGACCAGGTAAACAAGGAACAGCGCGGCATCGTGCTATTCCATGATATTCACGACCGCGCGGTGAAAGCCTTGCCGCAGATCCTGGATCGGTTGATCGCCGACGGCTATCAGTTCGCAGGCTGGAACGGCCGCGAGTTTTCGGTGGCACGGGCACCCAGTGCGGTGGCCGACGCAACGGTGACCACCGGTTACGCCAAGTCGTGGGCCATCGTGATCGGTATCGACGACTACGCGCACTGGCCCAAGCTCGAATACGCAGCCAACGATGCGCAGGCGATCGCCAGCACCCTGACCGGGCCGCTGGGATTTCCGTCCTCGCAGGTGATCGTGCTGAAGAACAGCCAAGCCACCCGCAACAATATCCTCGCCGCCTTCCATGACCGACTTGGAGAGGGCCGCGCGCAGACCAACGACCGCGTGTTCGTGTTCTTTGCCGGCCACGGTGCCACGCGTCGGCTCGCCTCCGGACGCGACCTGGGCTACATCATTCCGGTCGATTCGGACCCGGAGCATCTGGCCAGCGATGCGATCGCGATGAGCGACTTGCAGAATATCGCCGAAAGCCTGCAGGCCAAGCACGTCTTGTTCGTGATGGATGCCTGCTACAGCGGGCTTGGGTTGACGCGTGGCGGGCCGACCTCAAGTGCCTACCTGCGCGAGAACGCGCGGCGGATCGCGCGCCAGATGCTCACCGCCGGTGGAGCCGATCAACAAGTGGCCGATAGCGGCCCGAACGGACATTCGGTCTTTACCTGGGTGCTGTTGCAGGCACTCGCCGGCAAGGGCGATCTCAATGGCGATGGATTGATCACCGGCACCGAGCTGGCTGCGTATGTCGCGCCGGCAGTATCGGCGGTGTCTGCGCAGACGCCGGCATTTGGTAGCTTGCCGGGATCGCAAGGCGGCGAGTTCGTTTTCCAGGTGCCCAGCGGCGAAGAATTCCTGACTGCGGGCACTGCGCAGTTGTCGGCCGATGCGATCGCGCTCAACGGACGCGTGGATGCGGCGCGTCCTGCCGCCACGACCACCGGCGCGGCGGCGGCGGCGGCGCCGATCACCGTAAAGACCTTGCAAGGTGGCGAAGCCAGGCTGGTCTTGCCGACGGCAGTCAAGAGCAGCGATCGCCAACGTGCGCAACTGGCAAACGAGCGTGGTCTGCAGCTGTACAAGGAAAAACGCTATGCCGAAGCCGCCGAGCAATTTGCCGAAGCCTTGAAGCTACGCCCGGATTTTGCGCTGGCGGCGAACAATCTTGGGTTCGTGTATTACCGCCAGGAGCGCTTTGCCGAATCGGCGCGCTGGCTGGAAAACACGCTCAAGATCGATCCATCGCGCGCGGTGGCCTATCTCAATCTTGGCGATGCCTACGCCAAGGCGGGCGAGCGCGACAAGGCGCGCAAGGCGTACTCGACTTATCTGGAACTGCAGCCACAAGGCAGCGGTGCGGCACAGGCGCGTGCGCAGTTGCAGTCGCTTTGATGCATGGTGGCGAGCAGCATGGGCATGTGCACTTTCGAAGAAAAACGCGTGCCATCTAAAGCCCGGCCACCGGTCATGCGCCTGAACGCGATGCCGGTGGTTCGATCACCTGTCTGATTTCCAGTCCACGCAAGAGCAGTGCCCATGTCCGCTTCCACGTCCACCATCGTTGCCATTGCCAGTGCTGCCGGAACCGGCGGGGTGGGCATCGTGCGGCTGTCCGGGCCGCAGGCGGTACAGATCGCAACGCAGCTGGGCATTGCGCCATTGCAGCCGAGGCATGCGTACTACGCGCGCTTTCGCGATGCGCAGGGCGATGTCATCGATGACGGCATCGCGGTGTGGTTCAACGCGCCACGCAGTTTCACCGGCGAAGACGTAGTGGAGCTGCAGGGTCATGGCAGCCCGGTGGTGTTGCGCCAACTGGTTGCACGCTGCATTGCACTGGGCGCACGCCAGGCGCGTGCCGGCGAGTTCAGCGAACGCGCATTTCTCAACGGCAAACTCGATCTGACCCAGGCCGAAGCGATTGCGGATCTGATCGCTGCCGGCGATGCGCGTGCGGCACGTGCGGCGCGGCGTTCGCTGGACGGCGTGTTCTCGCGCCGCATCGATGCGGTGGGCGAGCGCCTGACGCGCTTGCGCGTGCATGTGGAGGCGGCGATCGACTTTGCCGACGAACCGCTCGATACATTGGGCGGCACGCAGGTACGCGAAGGATTGCAGCAGGCGCGTGGATTGCTGGCGCAGCTGCTGCGCGATGCCGAACGCGGGCGCAAGCTGCGCGATGGCCTGCATGCGGTGTTGATCGGACCGCCCAATGCAGGCAAGAGCTCGTTGCTCAATGCGCTGGCCGGTAGCGATCGTGCCATTGTCACCGATGTCGCCGGCACCACGCGCGATACATTGCATGAAGCGATCCAGCTCGATGGGTTCGAGTTGACCCTGGTCGACACCGCCGGCCTGCGCGATGGCGGCGATGCGATCGAACGCGAGGGCATGCGCCGCGCATGTGCCGAATTGCAGCGTGCCGATCTGGCGCTGGTGGTGGTCGACGCACGCGACCCGCAGGCCGCGCGCGATGCGATCGGCGATGGCATCGACGCCGTGCCGCGTCAGCTGTGGATTCATAACAAATGCGATCTGCTGGACAACAGCGCGCCGCTGCTCGATGCCAACGCAGTGGCAGTCTCGGCAACGACCGGCCTGGGACTGGAGCAGCTGCATACCCGCCTGCGCGAGCTGGCGTTAGGCGACGGCATCGAAAGTGCGGGCGGCGAATTCTCCGCACGCACCCGGCATGTGGATGCGCTACGACGTGCCGAGCAACATGCGGACGCGGCCGATCTGGAACTGGGGTTCGAACAACTCGAACTTGCCGCCGAAGAGCTGCGGCTCGCGCATGCAGCGTTGGGCGAGATCACCGGCAAGCTGAGCGCCGACGAGTTGCTGGGCAAGATCTTTTCGAGCTTTTGTATCGGCAAATGAGGCGGGTACGGCGCAATGTGCCGCGACTTCGCTACATCGGTTGGTGCCAAAAAACATCCGGCCTCATTCGAGGCCGGATGTACTGGGCAAACAGCGCCGCTGCGACTTAGAAGTCGTAGCGAGCGGTCAGGCGAAACGAGCGAGGCGTCTGATAATTTTGATCGTTCAAATAGTTCGGACTGATCACGTCGCGAGAGGCTTCACTAAACTCGTTGTACTCGGTAACGCGGTCGTTGTTGAACAGGTTGAAGACATCGAGCTTGATACGCAGCTTGTTATCCGCCCAATTCGGCATGTACACCGCCGCCAGGTCGAACGTCCAGGTCCAGGGTGTCCGCCCTTCGTCACCACGCTGACGCAGCACACGTGTGCCTTCAGCATCCAAGCAATAGAAACTTGAACCACTGTAGTTGGTCAGCGTCCCTTGGTCGGGCTGCGGGATATCGTCCAGCGGGATATAACCTTGGCAATTGACCGGACGGCCGGACTGCAGAATCAGGTTGCCGCCAAGCTGCCATTCCGGTGTAAGCGCGTAAGCGCCGAACAGCTTGAGTGTGTGTTGGCGATCGTTCGGTGTCGGCCCGTAGGTGCCGTCGGTGAACAGACGGTGGTCGAAGTCCTGAGTCAGGCCCGGATCTTCCTGTTCCAGGGTGGAATTGACGTAGCCCTCCACATTGCCGCGTGTTCTGGCAAACGTGTAGGAACCCTGGAAGTTGAACTTTTCCCCGGTGCGCTCCCAGAAGAACTCCAGTGCGGTGTGAATACGACGGTACTCGGGCAGGCCGAGATACGAGGCTGGCAGGGTCGCCAGTTCCACTTCACCATCGCCATTCAAGTCGACATTGATGGTGACGTCGCTACCCGGATTCAGGAAATAGCAGCTGGGAACGGAACTCGGATCGAAGTCGGTAAAGCCATTGTCTGTTGCCCAATCAATCCACGGATTGGTTGTGCAGGTATCGTCCATGCCGGACTTCACTTCGCGGCGGATCATACGTGCGCCCGCCATCCAGTTTTCCGTCAGTTGCAGTTGCCCGCCCAGGATCACCTCATCCTGATACATGGGCGAAAGATTGGTGGATGCAACTGAAGCCGGGTTCGGCGCAACCAGCGAACCGTTGGTCTGGGTTGCACCGATCTGCGCGCCCTGGCCGACTGGCGTGCCGTCGGCCTCACTCCAACCGTTGACGTAGTACCAGTTGGAAACCGTGGATTCCGCCCCCGTTGCACGGATGCTCGAGTTCGTAGCGACCGGAATGTAGTAGCGACCTGCAGTCCCGAACAGCTTCAAACTGGCATCACCTAGCACATCCCACGAGAAGCCAAGCCGTGGGGCGAGCTTGTAGTCGGATTCGACCCAAGCGATGCCATCGCCGTTCTTATTCTCGAACTTCTCGCCGCGCAGACCGAGCACCGCGAGGAAGCTTTCCGTCACTTGCCAATTGTCTTCGACGTAGAAGGCGCTGTTGATGTTTTCATAGGTGGAGCTGCTGGTCTGATAGACACGGGAACGCGCGTAAAGCGCACCACGTGGCACCAATTGACCGTTCACCGTCCGCCCCGGCTGGCCGGCAAAAGCGCCAGTGGCCACGGCGCTGCCGGGAACCGTGTAATACGCCCAGTTGATTCCGCCGGCGTAGGTCTGACCGCGATGACTTGACTCGTACTTCTCCTGATCCACGCCAAAGCGCACGCGGTGGTCACCCAAAACCCACTCGCCATCAACGCGGAATGCTTTGCGGATGTCCTCATCCGGCTCGGCGTCACGATCGGCGACCGTTGAGATCGTGCCAGGATTACAGCCGATGTAGCGATCGACCACGCTGGTGGTCAGGCCGAAACTATAGGCCCACGGACATTCGCTGCCGGCCGGATCGGTCGGCAAGCGTGAATCAATGAGATTGCTCAGATAGCCGTATTGCGCCGACAAGGTGAAATTGTCTGTGAAATAGCCGGTGTACTTGAGGATGCCGACCTTGCCGCCGTTTTCCATCTCGTACCGTTCGATCGGCGCTTCGTGTCGACCGACGTTGTACCGGCTTTCACCGTTGGCATCCGGGTTGTATTCGTAAGTACTGTACTTGGTCTTGGCCTGGTTGTAGATGCCAGTGAACTCCACCAAGTTGCTGTCGTTGATGTACCAGTCGAGTTTGACCAGACCTTGCGGCGTGGTGTCGCGCCGACGTTCGCTGTTGACCGATCTGAAGATATCGATCGTTTCATTGCGGCCCTCGGCCATGGCGAAAAAGAACAATCTGTCCTTGATGATCGGACCACTCGCATAAGCCGAATAGATGGTGCTGTCGAACTGGTTGTCGCTGCGATATTGATAGAGTGGATCCGCAGCATCCGGATCACGGTCACGCACGTTCTTCCCTTTCGCAGCCCCCCAATCCGGGGCCCATTCGACGCTGCCACCGTAGTGCCAGTCATTTGAGCCGGATTTGGTCACGATGCTTACAATGCCGCCCAGCGAGCGACCGTACTCGGCCCCGTAACCACCGGTCTTCACCTGCAGCTGTGCGATACCTTGGAACGGCACATTGGCGAACGACAGGAACGTACGCATGTTGGTGACGTCGAAGCCGTTGATGTAATAGCCGTTTTCGGCCACCGAGGAGCCACCGAACGATGCAAGATTGCCATTGCCGAGACCGTTGTCGCCCAGGCCACCATCGCCTCTAGTGGCACCAGGAGCCAGCAAGGCGACAGAGGAAACGTCGCTGGCCACAGGCAACGAGATCATCTGTTCGGCCGTGAATACCGTGGTGGATTCCACCGAGGACACATCGATGGGATTGAGCGCGCGCGTGCCCACCACATTGATCCTATCCAACTCGGTTGTCTGCTTGCCGAACAGCACCTGCGAGCCGCTACCGACCTTGACATCGACCTCGCGCGTTACCCCGTCCGCAGTGATTACATACTTGCCTGGCGGCAACTGACTGAAGGTAAATCTGCCATCTGCAGCGGCGGTGGCCGAACGGCTCACGCCCGTTTGCGGGCTCTGGATGGCGATTGTGCTGCCGGGCTGCCCACTACCGAAAATGGAGCCAACCGCGCTCTGCGCCTGCACTCCTCCGATCACGCACATGCCTAGCGCCAGGCTCAGCGCGCTGCGCTTGATGTTGCTGGATAACGAACTACGGACCCCTGGACGCGTCATTCCTCTCTCTCCTGATGAACTCGGTCGCGAACACTGCAGACGTGGGACTCGACTGCGAGTGCAGTCGAGGGGGAACTGGGATTCAGGACGTCATGTAGACAACCTGAACGGATGTCACATTTCTGAAGCCTGTCTGAAGATTAATCGAATATGTACAAAAATGTCATCCTCCGGCAACTTTGGCAATTTCGGTGCTTTTGGGCCGGGATTTGGACGCGCGGATGCTGTAAGGAAATGAAGTACTCGGTCGTCGTGCATCGACGCTGGATCGGTGCCGCCGGGGCGGGGGCGAGGCGGTCGAAGCGGTGCGAGGCCAGCGGCGGTGGCGTGCTGCGTCAGATATCGCGGAACAGGCATCGCGCCTGCTCGAGAGATGCGTGCCTATCGACCCTGTGCGACCAGGCAGCGTGGGTCCACCGATCAGGGAAACAAGCTGGATCGGCACTACATTGAGAGTGCGGTCTTGAAGCTGCGTCCAAGTCGATTGGAGCGCCAGCAGCAAAGTGCACGGCACTGTCCGGCCTGATGCCGGTCCTGCATGGCTTGGCTGCTCGATCCATCAATCAGTGGCGCATCGATCCTCGCTAGCGCGCTGCTGCCAGCGCTCCTGGCGCGCGGAGGCTCCCGCGTCGCTGTCGCACGTGCGTCGGCGGCATGGTGCCTGATGGGCGCTGGCCGACTAGTACGACAAGAACACTGCGCCGAGATCAGTGTGCTCAGGTCGGGACGGCAGCTGCCTGCTTACAGAGCAGGCTTCGCTGCTACCTAGAGCACTTCTGGCAACACGGCCTGCAAGGCATCTGTTTCCACCGCGCATGCATCCGGTGCGACAGGCTTGGCCGTTGCGATCTCCCCGCGTGCGGCAGCAAGATCCTTTTGAAATTCCGGGTTGCTGTGCAGCGCGGCGACGGTGGCCGCGCCCATGATGCGGCCCTGCAGGACATCGCTCTGCCAATGCACGTTGCACACCAGGCGGCTGTCGCCGAAGGCGCGGCCGCGTGCCAGTAGCGCGTTGCGCTGGGCGGGAGCGAGTTCCGACAGAATCAGGCCCCAGGCCCAGCCGATGGCGGTGTGGCCGGACGGGTAGGAGCCATTCTTGCGCAGGGCCGCATCGTCGGCCGGGGTGCACATCGGTTGTTCGTTGCGCATGAACGGGCGTGGGCGCTGATAGCGTGCCTTGGCGGCGCTGGTGCTGCTGCTGGCGTCGCGCATGCTGTGTTCGAGCAGGCGCAGCAGATGCGGTGTGCCGGCCTGGTCGATCTGCACGCCGAGCGCGCAGCTGAAGTGGCTGGCGGCATCGGGAAAGCTCAGTACCGCGTCGCGCGTGGCCAGGTCCCAGCGCGGTGTGCCGCGCAGCGCGAGCATGGCCTTGGCGATAGCCTCGTCGTTGGCGAGCGCGGCACTGCCGTCCTGCGGCGGGGGCGGCACCAGCTGCAGGCTGTCGGGCAACTGCGGTTTTTCCAGATATCCCTGCGCGTCGCTGGCGAGCACCGAATCCACCGGCTTTGCCGGTTGCCGCGCAGTGGCCACGCCGCTGCCGATCAACAAGGCGGCAAGGGCGAGGCCTGCCAGCGTCTGTTGGCAGTGGCGAGCGATGCGGTGGGCCATGACGATTCCTCGAAGCAGCACGACTGGACGAGCGCACAGATTACGACGTGCAGATGACACGCGCATGCCAGCACAACGCAGGCGCAGCGCGGGATACGCAGTAGTTGTCTCGGCACTGTCATCTGGGCGTCGCATCGACGCAAGACAGCTGTCGCACGCTTGCCGTCATCTTTTGACTCTTCCCCCATGCCTCTCATGCCCAAGACCCATCTGTTAAGTGCTGCCGTGTTTACCGCGCTTGTGCTGTCGCCAGCCGCACGTGCTGCCGATACGCCGGCCGAGGTGTCCGCCGATACCGGTTCCACCGTGCAGCAACTCGATGCGGTATCGGTGATTGGCCAGGGCGAAACGCGCCAGGTGCAGCGCATCACCCAGCAGGACATTCCGGTGCTGCCGCCAGGCACCAGCATCCAGAAACTGCTCAACCGGATGCCGGGCGTCAACGTGCAATCCAACGATGCCTTCGGTGCCAATGAAGAGTCGCAGACGATCAGCCTGCGCGGCTTCAACGGCACGCGCCTGGGCTACACGCTCGACGGTTTGCCGCTGGGCGATAACGCCTACGGCAATTACAACGGCCTCAACATCAGCCGCGCATTGATCGCAGAAAACTTCGGCGGCGTGGAGCTGGCGTCGGGCATCGGTGCGTTGGGCACCGCGTCCACCAGCAACCTGGGCGGCACCATCCAGTACTACTCGGCCGACCCGTCCAGCGTGTTCGGTGGGCAGGTGTCGCAGACGGTGGGGTCCGATGCCAACCGTCGCACCTTCCTGCGCGTGGATACCGGCGACTACAACGGATTTTCTGCGTATCTGTCGGGTATCGAAGCCACCGCGGACATGTGGGCGCGCCCGGAATCGCCGACGACTACGCGGCAGTTCAACGCCAAGGGTGTGTATCAATTCGATGGCGGAAAACTGACCGCCTTTGCCGATACCTCGCGCACCTCGCAGGCCGACTATTCCTATCTGTCCAAGAGCGGCATGGCGCGCGGCCTGGGCTGGGACTGGAACCTGTATGCGCCGGACTGGAACCGCGCCCTGGCAGCGGCGTACTGCGCGCCGGCCACACGCAATGCCGCACGCTGCGGCTTCAGTGGCGGCGTGGACAACGTGGACGATGCGTACTACCAGAGCCGTGCGTTGCGCGACGACGACCTGTTCTACGTGGCCGGCGACTTCCAGCCCAACGATGCGATCAGCCTGCACACCCAGGTCTATCACCACGAAAACAAGGGCCAGGGCCACTGGTGGTCGCCGGGCCAGGCCTCCAATCCGGGCACGCCGCAAGCACTGCCGATCTCCATCCGCAGCACCAACTACTGGATCAACCGCACCGGCGGCATCGCTTCGCTGGGCTGGGACCTGGGCCCGCATCATCTGGAAGCCGGCCTGTGGTACGAGCGCAACCACCACGATGTAGAGCGCAATTTCTACTGGATCGATGGCCCGGTCAGCGACGACAAGTTCCTGCAGAATCCCAACCGCCGCCTGTTCTCGCAGAACTACGTGATCACCACGCGGCAGTTCTATGTGCAGGGCAACTTCAAGTTTCTCGATGAGCGTCTGAGCCTGGATCTGGGCATCAAGAGCCCGAGCACCGAAATGACCGCACGCGAGACGCCGGGCATCGCGGTGGAAGCGCCGGTGGCGACCGGGTCGATCAAGGCCAGTGAGTCGGTGCTGCCGCAGATCGGGCTGGGCTATCGGCTGGCCGAAGGCCAGGAAGTGTTCGCTTCCTATGCAGAAAACATCGCCGCGTTCCAGGGCGGTGGTGCCGGTGGCCCGCTGCTGGTGACGCAGGCCTCGTTCGATGCCAGCGTCGGTGCGCTGGAGCCGGAAAAATCGCGCACCGTGGAAGCGGGCTATCGCTTTGTACGCGACCGTTTCGAAGCCTCGCTGGTCGGCTACGACGTCACCTTCGACAACCGTCTGCTCTCGCTCAACCCCTGCGCCAGCATCCAGCAGGGCACCACGCCCGCCTGCACCACGCGCTTTTTCAACGTTGGCTCGGTGAGCAGCCGCGGTGGCGAATTGACGGTGATCTGGAAGCCTACCAGCTACCTGCAGTGGTACAACTCGGCCTCGATCAACCGCTCCACCTATGACGACAACTACGTGCAGAACGGGGTGATCATTGCGACTGCCGGCAAGACCACGGTCGATACGCCCAAGCGCATGTTCGCCAGCGAAATCGCCTTCAATTACGCCGGCTGGAACGTCAATCTACGCGGCAAGTACACCGGTGAGCGCTTCTACACCTACACCAACGATCAGGGCTTTGGCGGCTATACCTCGTTCGATGCCGGCGCCGGCTACGAATTCGGCCAGGTCGGCGTGTTGCAGGCGCTCAAGCTCTCGCTCAACGTCACCAACCTCACCGACAAGCGCTACGCTTCCAACCTCACCGCGTTCGCCAACAGCGATCCGAATGGCCGGCAGCTGGCGTTTCACGCCAGTGCGCCGCGGCAGGTGTTTCTGACGCTGGATGCCAAGTTCTGACGACGGGATTGGGGAGTCGGGATTGGGGATTGGTAATAGCGGGTCTTGTTGCTGCTGACTGATTCCCGTGTCGACCGGTGTGGATGGTTTTAGAGTGGCTGGCAAGGCTTGGCGCGTGGTTGTCAGGCGGGTGCGGACGATGGGGAGCAAGCGGGGTGTGCGGTCGTACACGCCGCCTCGATCATCGGCCGAGCTCGCCTGGCAGTGACGCAGTGGGTGTTGATGGCTGCTTTTTCGTTGGAGAAAGGCATGATGCAGTTCCACCGTGTGTTGGTGTTGGGAGCGATGATGGTCGGCATGAGCGGGTCCGCGTTGGCAGAGGCGCCGTTGGCGAAAACGGTGCAGATCTTTGCGCATCGTGGTGCCAGCGCGTTGCGCCCGGAGCACACCCTGGCCGCGTATGCCAAAGCCATTGCCGATGGCGCGGATTTTGTCGAGCCGGACCTGGTGTCCACCAAGGATGGTGTGCTGGTGGCGCGTCACGAGAACGAGATCGGCGGCACCACCGATGTGGCCAGCCATCCGGAGTTTGCCGCGCGCAAGACGCGCAAGACCATCGATGGTCAGGCAATGGACGGCTGGTTCACCGAGGACTTCACGCTTGCCGAATTGAAGACCTTGCGCGCACGCGAGCGCTTGCCGCAGTTGCGTGGCACGCGCTGGGACGGGCAGTTTCAGATTTTGACCTTCGACGAGATCATTGATTTCGTCGCAGCCGAATCTGCCGCGACCGGCCGCACGATCGGGCTGATTCCGGAGATCAAGCACCCGAGCTATTTCAGTGGGCTGAATCTGGCGATGGAAGACAAGGTGCTGACCACCTTGCAGGCACATGCCTACACCCGTACCGCGCCGGTGGTGATCCAGTCGTTCGAGACCGGCAACCTGCGCTACCTGCGCGGCAAGATCGGGCGCAACGGCAATATTCGCTTGCTGCAGCTGCTGGGCGGCGCGCAGATGGCGCTGCCCGATGCGGGCGTGGGCAATGCGCCGCGCACCTACGCGCAGATGATTACGCCCGAAGGGCTGAAGCAGGTCGCCAGCTACGCCGATGCGATCGGCCCGGACATCCGCAGCATCATTCCGCTGGATGCGCAGCAACGCCTGGGCACGCCGACCGGCCTGGTGCACGACGCGCATGCGGCAGGACTGCAGGTGCAGCCGTATACCTTCCGCCCGGAGAATTACTTTTTGGCCGCCAACAACCGCAGCAGTGCTGCGGTGACCGAGCGTAACGAGGCCGGTGCATTGGCCGAGTTGAAGGCGTATCTGGATGCCGGTATCGATGCGTTCTTTGCCGACGATCCGGGCCTGGCACGGCGTGCGTTGAGCGAGCGTGCAACGCGTTAAACGTTGGACGCATATGCGGTCCGTAGGAGCGCGCTTGCGCGCGATGGGGCTTTATCGGGAACGCCCCATCGCGCGCAAGCGCGCTCCTACGTCCCAGGTGGCCGTTCGCGCGGCGGGAAGTGCAGCACCACGTTTTCCGAGCCGTCTTCCTGGCGTTGCCAGAGCACCGGTACCTGACGTGGAGGTGGCGGTTCCAGCATCGCGTGTTCGGGGTTGTTCACTTCCCACGCAGCATCTTCGTCCTCGTCTTCCCAGCTGTAGCGGGGCCTGGCCTGCTGCGGGTCGCGCAGGCGCAACAGCAGCGCGGCGATCAGGCCGGCCACTGCGCCGCCCAGATGCGATTGCCAGGACACGCCGGCTTCGTGCGGCAGGATGGTCACCAACATGCCGCCGTAGAACAGAAAGGCGATCATGCTGGTGGCGATCGCCGGGCGGTCGCGGCGCAGCAGGCCCAGCACGAACACCAGGAACATCAGCCCGTGGGTGACGCCACTGGCGCCCAGATGGCGGCTGCCAGGCTCGCCCAACAACCACGCCCCCAGGCCCGAGCCCAGCCACAGCAACGGCAATGCCATGGCGGTGGCGCGCGGATACACGCTGCCGGCCAGCGTGCCCAGGATCAGCAGCGCCGCCGCGTTGGCGCCCAGGTGCGCGAGCGAGCCGTGCAACAGCGGTGCGGTGAGGATGCCGATCAGGCCGTCTGCCTGCAGCGGCGCCACCGCCCATGCGCGCCAGTCGAACATGCCCTGCGCGGTGAACACCGCCACCAGCAGCAACACGGCCGCCAGGCTGAAGTTGAAGGCACGCAAGATCCTGGAACGGTCCAGGCGGTCTTGGGTGGTGGTGTCGTCGGTGGCAACAGGAGGCGGTGTCATACCTTCACGGATGGCGTCGCGTGGGTTTTTTTACAAGCCTCTCCGGCGCGGGATAAGCAGGCCCGGCGACGGGATAATCCAGTCCCGCCGCCGATCATTGGCACAGCGGTTTACGTGACATCACGCAGGTGACCGAGGCGCGCCACCGAACGTGCCGCAGCATCCCGCCCCCACCGGTTCGGCCCGGGAACGCCCCAGCGACCTGGAGCCTGAATCCTGGCGGCCTTGAGAGGTGATTGAACGGTGGGGATGCGTCGGTCGCAGAGCGGACGATCTGCGGCTTGGTTGCAGCGCCCTTGCCCGCCCACCGTCGCGGGACACGCCGTGAATCCGTCCGTGGAGGTGGCCGGGGCGCGACACCGAACGCTGCCGCATCCGCCCTTACCAGTGCAGCCCGGAAACGCCCCGGCGACGTGGAGCCTGAAATCCTGGCGGCCTTGAGAGGTGATTGAACGGCGGGGATGCGTCGGTCGTAGGGCGGACGATCTGCGGCTTGGCTGCAGGGCCCTTGCCCGCCCACCGTCGCGGGACACGCCGCAAGTACGTCCCTGTAGGCTCTTACGCGGCATCCATGCCGCGTAAGGTCCCGCGACGGTGGCAGGCAGGGACCAGTCGAGAGAGTCGGTGTGCGCAGTTGCCAGCAATGCACATGGAACTACCGTTCCCGATTCCCGATTCCCGATTCCCGAATCCCGAATCCCGATTCCCGAATCCCGAATCCCGAATCCCGAATCCCGAATCCCGAATCCCGGCCCCTCAGTGCCCGGCCGGCTTGGGCGGGCGCAGCAGGCTCAGCACGATGGTGGCAACCAGGATCGTGACCACCACCGCCAGCGACACCAGCACCGGGATCTTGTAGAAATTGATGATCATCATCTTGGTGCCAATGAACACCAGGATCACCGCCAGGCCATACGGCAGCAGGTGGAAGCGGTCGGCCATGCCGGCCAGCAGGAAGAACATCGCGCGCAGGCCCAGCACGGCGAACACGTTGGAGGTCAGCACGATGAACGGGTCGGTGGTGATCGCGAAGATCGCCGGGATGCTGTCCACCGCGAAGATCACATCGATCACCGCGATCAGGATCAACACCACAAACAGCGGGGTGAACCAGCGTTTGCCGTCTTTCATCACACTGAGCAGGTTGCCGTGATACTGCGGGCTCAGGCGCAGATGGCTGCGCATCCAGCGCAACACGGGGTTGGTTTCCAGATCCGGCTCCTTGCCGGCGGAGAACCACATCTTGATACCGGTCAGCAGCAGGAACGCGCCGAACACGTACAGCAGCCAATGGAACTTGGCCAGCAGCATCGAGCCGGCGAAGATCATGATCGCGCGCAGGACAATCGCGCCCAGTACGCCGATGATCAGCACGCGCTGGCGCTGTTCCTCCGGCACGCCGAAGTAGGTCATGACCATCAGGAACACGAAGATGTTGTCGACCGCCAGCGATTTTTCGACCAGGTAGCCGGTGAGGAACTGCAGCCCGATCTGGTCGGCCTGCGCATCGCCCAGCGTGCCCTGCAGGTACCACCACAGCCCGGCGTTGAAGGCCAGCGCCAGCAGCACCCAACCGATGCTCCACCAGGTGGCCTCCTTGAAGGTCACCTTGTGGGCGCCGCCATGGCGCATCAGCACCAGATCGATCAGCAGCGCGGCGATCACCACGACCCCGAAACCGCCCCATAACCAGACATTGCCAATGGTTTGCATAAAGAATCCCGAAAAGTGAAACGACCTGGACAGCCGGTGGGCTGAGGCCTTGTGACACGGAAATCGTGGATTCCGGGTGACGGACCTTCGCCTGCGCGGCGAAGGTCTCGCTCGCAACCGGCCTGGCCGGTTGCCGTTGCACCGGAGCCTGGCTGGCAGGACTCGTCATGACGGCGACAACGCTGGGAGCTACTCCCCTTCTGGCGCCGATTCTGCGGGCAGGGGCCGGGCACGTCAATCCAGCCGGATACAATAGGTGAATGAATACTCCTGTCCCCGTCGTCCGACTCAAGAATGCGTGGCGCTCCAGCCACCCGTGGATCTTCCAGAAGCTGGTGGAAAAGCCCGCCGCCAAGCCCAAACCCGGCACCATCGTCGATGTGGTCGGCGTGGATGGGGAGTGGGTTGGCCGCGGCTTTTACAACGGCCACTCGCGCATCGCCGTGCGCAT
This sequence comes from Xanthomonas sp. 3793, assembly GCF_024806835.1. GTDB lineage: Bacteria > Pseudomonadota > Gammaproteobacteria > Xanthomonadales > Xanthomonadaceae > Xanthomonas > Xanthomonas arboricola_F. Next base: position 98,501 of record NZ_JANTYU010000006.1, on the reverse strand, counting down.
CCTGGAGACCGACCAGTCGGTGCCGGTGGATGCGGGCTGGTTCTCGCGCAAGATCGCCGCGGCAGTGAGCCTGCGCCGCGACTGGCTCAAGCTCGACGCGGTGTCCGATGCCTGGCGCGTGGTGCACAGCGAAGGCGACGGCCTGTCCGGCCTGGTGGTGGACCGCTACGGCGATCTGGTGGTGGTGGAGTTCTTCGCCGCCGGCATGTTCCGCCACCGCGAATGGATCTACGCCGCGCTGCGCGAGCAGTTCCCGGGCTGCCGCTTCCACAGCTTTGCCGACGAACACGTGCAGAAGCAGGAAAGCTTCGATTTCCACGGCAACACCACCACCGAAGCGTCGGTGATCACCGAATACGGCATCAAGTTCCGCGCCGACCCGGCCGGTGCGCACAAGACCGGCTTCTTCGCCGACCAGCGCGAAAACCGCCAGTGGCTGAGCGAGCAGGTCGAAGGCAAGAGCGTGCTGGACCTGTGCTGCAACACCGGCGGCTTTGCGGTGTATGCGGCCGCGCGCGGTGCGTCCGAGGTGCTGGGCGTGGACATCGACGAGGACGTGATCGCCATCGCCAAGGGCAACGCCAAGCTCAACAACGTGCGGCCCAAGTTCGTGCAGGCCGACATCTTCCCGTGGCTGCGCGATGCGTCCAACCGCGGCGAGCAGTTCGATGTGGTGATCCTGGACCCGGCCAAGATGACCCGCGACCGCGAGCAGGTGATTCCGGCACTGAAGAAGTATCTGGACATGAACAAATTGGCGTTGGGCGTGGTCAAGCCTGGCGGCTTGTTCGCCACTTTCTCGTGCACCGGGCTGGTGGCCGAGCAGGAGTTCCTGGACATGTTGCGCCGCGCCTCGTATTTCTCCGGGCGCACCATCCAGATCCTGAAGGTGGCCGGTGCCGGCCCCGACCATCCGTTCATGGCGCATGTGCAGGAATCGCGCTATCTCAAGGCGGTGTTCTGCCGCGTGGTGTGATGGCGGTGGCCGTGAGGCAGCGGGCGATGCGTAGCGCCCGTTGCGTGCTTGTGCAGGTCAATGGCATTGCAGACGTGGCCGCCAAACGATGACGTCACACGGCGCCGGCTGCCGGCAAGCGGTGCAGGGCGGGCACTGGCAAGTGGCCACCGCATCGCCTGGCGTGTGATGGTGCGTGCAGCGCGGATGACGCGATGCGACTGTCGTCCATCGTGCAACAGGCGTAACCCGTGCGCGACGGCACCGGTGTATCGCAGCGTGCTGCAGCCGGGATTCAACGCAGACATTCACTAGGGAGCGGCAGCCGATGAGGTCCAGCGACGAAGACGAACGCAAGGCACTGCGCCGTTTGCTGCGCGAGATCGAGCGGCCCCATGCCAGCCTGCTGGCCAGCAACTGGCCGGTGTTCGGCGTATGGCTGCTGTTTTCCGGGGCCTTCATGTATTTGTTCCAGACCGGCAGCGGCTCGCCGTTGCATCCGTTGACGCTGGCGCTGGGCTCGACCTGCCTGGGCGTTTTCGGCGCCTGGATCGTGCTGCGCTCGGTGTGGGCGCGGCAGTGGCTGCATCTGCGCGAGCACGTCGATGTGGACAGCGTGCGCGCGCGGTTGGCCGAACTCGAGGATTGAGCCTGCGTCGAACGTGCAGTGATGCATGGCAGCGCCAACCTGCATCGCTGGTGCGCATGCGGCCTTGGCGCTGCAGCAGACGCACGCCTGCAGGCGATCGCAGGCAACCCCACCCATCGCGCAGGACCGCACGCCGATTCGAACGGGTGGCAGCGGTGATGCGGTGACGTGACTGGAACAAGCAAGTCATAGCCGACGTGCCGGGCCAGGCGACCCGCACTTGCCAGTGACGCGCGCAATCGGTGTACGCGTTGCGCGCGTCCACCGATGGCTGTCCCTGGCCTGTCTGTCGTGTCTTGTCGGACTGATGCGCAGTTGCTGGGTGCAGCTGCGCCAGATCACCAGCCGGCCGGTCGCGCGGTGATTTCCGGCACCGCCTGGCGCAGGTCTGCACCGAACTCCGGGTTGGTCATCGTGGCCGGATCGATAAATCCGTAGAACACCCCCTGCACAGGCGAGGCGCCTTGTTCTTCGACATCGCCACGCAACTGCGCGGTGCCGCCGACGTTGATGGCACCGAACGCGCCCGGCCCCATGAACACCGTATGCGCCTGCGCATTGGCGCCGATGGTGGCGCCCGGATGCCACACGGTGAGCCCGCCGAGCACCGCGTTGCCCTGCACCGTGCCGCCCATCACCGTGGCGCGGCCATCGATGCGCGCATTGCCCAGCACATTGCCGGCCAGCACACGTGCGCGTGGCCCCACGTAAGCGGTGGAGGCGACGTTGGCGGTGTTGGCGACCCAGCCGCCGCCGTTGGCGTGGCGACGCCCCACCGGGGTGGGCGTGGGCGCGTTGGGCTGGCTGCCGGCCGGCGCGGCATTGGTCAACGTCACGCTCCACGGGTAGCGGTAGATCGCGTAGTAGGACTGGTCCCACTTGATCTGCTGCATGGTGCTGGGGGCGCCCATCACCATCAGGTACACCGCGCGGTCGCCGCCCTTCAGCGGCACGCTGACGTTGGCCTTGGCGCCGCGCTGCAGCGTGCTGTAACGCGCCTTGCCGGTACTGTCGATGGCCACCACGCCCCAGCGCCAGTCCGAGTCCGGGTTGGGAATGCTGGGTGGGTCGTTGAGCAGGCCGGGCAGGCTGGTGACCGCAGGTGCGCTCTGCACCTGGCCCTCGAAGGCGACCTGGATCGTGGTGGCGCCGCTGGCGGGGATCAGCTGCACCAGGTTGTAGCCCCAGCGCTGCGGCGCCCATTCGAACGGCACGCGATAGCGGTTGGCCTGGCCGGCCACCGGGTCGAGCACGGTCATGCGCAAGGCGCGGTCGCGGTTGTCCCAGTCCTGGGTGCGCTGCGGGTCGAACGACAGATTGCTGCCGTAGCGCGCCCGATACAGCACGCCCTGGTCGCTACCGTCGGGATTGGTGTAATCCCAGTTGACGTTACGCATCGCCCAGTCGCCGAATACATCGTTCATCTGCGACTGCGTCCAGCCCATGTTGGCCTTGATCACCGAGAACGGATCGGCGCTGCGCCGCGCCGGGTTATCGATGCCCGGCGCCTTGCTCCACATGTCGTTGATGATGGCGTAGCCGTAGCGGTTCTTCAGGTACTCCATGAACTGCCAGTTGCAATAACGGTCGCGCGTGGAGCCCAGATACACATGCGGGTAATTCACCAGCATGCTGGAGCAATGCACGTCGCTGCTGTGGAATTCCGGCAGCTGATGGGTCATCCAGTTGGCGTGCGATTCCCAGATCCAGCCGGTGTACTCGGACTCCTGCAAACCGCCGGCCTGGTACTGCAGTGCATGGGTGAGTTCGTGCGCCAGACCCCAATGGTCGCGCAGGCCGCCCGGCGCCATCCACATGCCCATGCCGCCGCTGCCGGTGGCACCGCCACTCAGGCCGAAGCTCGGGTCCAGATGCAGGTTGGCCTTGTACTTGGTGGCCACGTTGCAGAACGGCTCGGGAAACTGCAGGCGATTGATGAAGGTGTCCCAGACCATTTCCAGGTGCTCGCCGGCGGCGCGCACGTCCGCATCGGAGACGCCGTTGCCATTCCAGCGGAAGGCGAAGTGCGCCGTTTCGTAGCGCACCGGCGGCATGCCGACTTCATTGACGCGCGCGACCCAGCTGCCGGCCGTGCACGCCGCGCTGGCGCTGGAGGCCGCGCCCAGGCCGGTGGCGATCATGGTGGCGGCCAACAGGCGGCGGGTGAGCTGCCGACGCGGCAGCGGAGACGATGCGGTGGACATGACAATGCTCTCGCAGACAGGGAATGGAAGACGCACGCGCAGCCACACGCACGCAGCCGGGCGTGGTGTCTGAGTGAGCTGGGGAATGCCGCCGGCAGCGGGGACTGCGCAAGTGTGCGGAGCCGCGCGCACCGTGCAATTGATTCAATGATGTATTTTTCCGAACTGCAACGCGTGCATCGCTCGTGCTGTGGCGCGGGTCGGAGTTGTGCGCTCCGGTACGGCAGCGACGCGATGGCGATACGTGACGCACGTCTGGCGCATGCGCATCTGTGGACACGTTGAGCGATCGCGACGATCGGCCGCGCACGCAACGCTGACGTGCGCTCGCATCTGGCGCGATCGCGCAGTCGGTGCGCCAGGCCCGCCTGCTCCCAGCACACAGGGTCCGAACCCCGTACCTACCGCGATTGATGCGGCGGGTAGTGCCGCAACGTCACCCCACCCGTCATACGCAATGGCGGATCGGTGCCCCTGGTCCATCGTTGACAAGGGAGCAGGGGATTGGCTCGACACTCGGAGAATGCAATGACGTCCTCACCGCAGCGTGCCGACACCGCACAGGCCATGGCCTAGATGCCGGCCATCGACTCACAGCGCGCCGCCTGGCTGGCGACGCAGATCCTGCCGCACGAGCCGGCGCTGCGGCGTTGGCTGCGCAAGCACGCACCGGGCAACGTCGATTGCGACGACGTCATCCAGGAGACCTACGCCATCCTTGCCGGGCTGGGCGAGGTGGCCCACATCGCCAACCCGCGCGCCTATCTGTTCACCGCCGCGCAGTCGGTGCTGTTGCAACAGGTGCGCCGCGCCAGGATTGTTTCCATCGAAAGCGTGGCGGAAATCGAGCGCCTGGACATCACACAGGACGAGCGCTCACCCGAGCGCCACGCCATTGCCGGTCAGGAGCTGCGCCGCATCGGTGAAGCGCTGGCGGCACTGCCGGACAAATGTCGCCAGGTATTTGTGCTGCGCAAGGTCGACGGCCTGTCGCAGCGCGAGATCGCCGCGCGGCTCGGAATCAGCGAGAACACCGTGGAAAAACACATCGTCAAGGGACTGCGTTTGCTGATGGCCCGGATGGGCCGCAGTGCCGCCCCCGCACCGGCCGCCACTGCCGGCACTGTGGCGTCGCAGCGCGTCGAAGAGCAGCACGGGCACTAGGCATGAGCGAAATCGACGACATCGCCGCTGCCTGGGTGGGACGCGAGGACGGCGACCGCCTGACCCAGGCCGAGCGCACACAGCGCGACCGCTGGCTGGCCGCCGATGTGCGCCATCGCGGCGCCTATGCGCGTGCGCATGCAGTGCACCTGCACTTCGATCGCGCGCGTGCGTTGGGGCAGGGCTTTACCGCCGAAGCGACGCGCCCACGCCGCACGCATCGACGCGGCACCTGGCTGGCTGCACTCGCTGCCAGCGTGGTCGCTGCGGCCACCGGCATGCTGGCATTGCAGCAGTCCGTCCCCGGACATGGCGCGCCCGGCAGTGAAGCGCCCGGCAGCGGCCATCACCTCACCCGCATCGGCGAGGTGCTGCGGCTGCCGTTGGCAGACGGCTCGGCAGTGACGCTGAACTCCGGCTCGGAAGTGGTGGTGGAGTTCAGCGCCAACCGGCGCCAGATCCAGTTGCTGCGTGGCGAGGCCTTGTTCGATGTGGCCAAGGATCGCCACCGCCCATTCGTGGTGATGGCGGCCGGCTCGCAAGTGCGCGCGGTCGGCACCAGCTTCAGCGTGCGCCGCCGCCAGGACGATGCAGTCAAGGTCGTGGTGCGCGAAGGCACCGTCGAAGTGGATGCCGACCAGCGCGCACCGCAACGGGTGGCAGCCAACATGCTGGCCATGGTCAGCCCGACGCGGGCAGTGCAGCTGCAGCCGCTGGATGCGCAACGCGTGCAGCAGTTGCTGGTCTGGCGCGACGGCATGATCGCCTTCGATGGCGACACGCTGGCGCAGGCGGCCGCCGAATTTGCCCGCTACAACGACATGCGCATCCTGATCGACGACCCCGCCGTAGCGCGACGCACCGTGGTCGGCCTGTACTCGGCCAACGATCCGGAAGGCTTCGCGCGCGCTGTCGCACTGAGCATGGGCCTGCAGATCGAACACACCCGTGGCGGCATCCATCTGCGCGGGGCAATCGCGCAGTGATGCCCATCGATCTGCAGCCAGGCCGCCGGCAGCTGCGATGTCGATGTCGATGCCGATGGCGGAAACGCGGCGGCTGCGCATCCAACCACATGCGAGCAAGACAACAACGGTGACGACGACCAGACAGCGGCGCACGCGCGCCAGCGGAGACCAGTGATGCATGCAGCAACCAGGCGTTTGAGCAAGGCAATCGCGGCGGCAACCGCAATGATGGCAGCGGGACATGCGGTGGCAGCGTCACCGCAGGGGCGCACGTTCTCGCTACCGGAGGGCAATGCGGTGGCGGCATTGCCCGAATTCGCGCGGCAGGCCGGCGTGCAGATCGTGGCGCCGGGCGAGTATCTGCAGCAGGTGCGCACACCGGCGGTGCAGGGCACGCTGGAATCGCGCGTGGCATTGCGGCAGTTGCTGGCCGGCACCGGCTTGAGCGTGGTCGAAGACGATGGCGAACGCATCACCCTGGCCTCGGCGCAACCGATGGCGGCCGCGTTGCACGGACATCCCGGCGTGGGCTACGCACAGGTGGACGCATCCGCAACCACGCCGGCAGCGGCAGCACCGCCCGCCGATGCCGCCGTCGACAATCTGGATGCGGTGGTCGTCACCGGCGCACGCGGCGTGCAGCGCACCGTCACCGAGAGTCCCACCCCGATCGATGTGATCGGCGCGGCGGAACTGGAAAAGACCGGTCGCCCGGGCCTGCTGGCGGCGCTCAACGATCTGGTGCCCTCGTTCAATGCGCCGGCCAAATCCGGCAACGGCACCTCGTATGTGATCGCCACCGGCGGGCTGCGCGGGCTCAACCCGGATCACACCCTGGTGCTGGTCAACGGCAAGCGCCGCCATCGCACCGCCAGCATCAACATCGCCGGCATCGTCGGCCGCGGTTCGGTGCCGGTGGACATGAGCCTGATCCCGGTCTCGGCGGTGGACCACATCGAAGTGCTGCGCGATGGCGCCGCCGCGCAATACGGTTCGGACGCGATCGCCGGCGTCATCAACATCCTGCTCAAGTCCGATGCCGACGGCGGCAAGGCCGACATCCTGTGGGGCCAGAACATCGACCGCGCCGATGGCGACAGCAGCAGCGCCAGCATCGGCAAGGGCCTGGCACTGGGCAGCGACGGCTTCGTCTATCTGGCCGCCGACGCCCGCTATCAACAGACCTCCAACCGCGCGGTGCCGGTGGCCGACGACTACCGGCTGTACTACCCGGTCAACGGCCAGCCGGACCCGCGCGAGGCCACCGTCAACCGCCTGATCACCCCCAACTTCGGCCAGCCCTGGCAGAAGGGCGCCAACCTGTCCTACAACGCCGAACTGGGCCTGGGCGGCGACCTGCGCGGGTATTCCTACGCCACTTACAGCCGCCGCCTGAGCGACCTGGAATGGTCGTTCCGCAATCCCAATGCCAACAACACCCTGCAGGAGATCTATCCGGACGGGTACAGCCCGCGCCTGCGCATCGACGAGACCGATTACGAGTTCACCGCCGGCATCAAGGGCCTATGGGGCCAATGGGATTGGGACCTGGCCAGCAGCTACGGCAGCAACGCCTCCGAACGCGACGGGCTGCACACGCTCAACGCCAGCCTGGGGCCGACCAGCCCCACCGAGTTCTATCTAGGCCAGCTGACCTCCACCGACTGGACCACCAGCCTGGACATCACCCGCGGCCTGCAACTGGCCGAGCGCCCGCTGCAGGTGTCGCTGGGCGTGCAGCATCGCTACGAGAAATATGAGATCCAGGCCGGCGAGCAGGCGGCCTATGCGGCCGGCAGCTACGTGTTCCCGGCCGGGCATCCGCGCGCCGGGCAGGCGCCGCCGCCCGGCGCGCAGGGCGCGATCACCTTCCAGCCCGACGAAGCCGGCAGCCTGGATCGCAACAGCGGCGCGGCCTATGTCGACCTGACCTGGGACGTGGCCGACAGCGTGTCGCTGGGCCTGGCCGGCCGCTACGAGCGCTTCGACGATTCGGCTGGCGACACCGCGGTGGGCAAGTTCACCGCGCGCTGGGCCATCACCCCGACCTTCGCGCTGCGTGGCGCGGCCAGCACCGGCTTCCGCGCGCCGGCCCTGGCGCAGGCCTTGTACGCGGCCACCAACAGCAGCTGGCGCACGCTGGATAACGGCGACCGCGAGCTGTTCCTGGCCAAGACGCTGCCGGTGGATTCCCCCGCCGCGCTGGCACTGGGCGCCGAGCCGCTGAAGCCGGAAGAATCCACCAACACCAGCATCGGCTTCACCTACAACCCCACCCGTGCGCTCAGCCTCACCGTGGATGCCTACCGCATCGATCTGGACGACCGCATCGGCATGACCGGCTACATCACCGGTGCGGCGATCACCGACCTGCTCACCCGCGCCGGCGTGTCCGGTGTCGACAGCGCGCAGTACTTCACCAACGCCATCGACACCCGCACCGAAGGCGTGGACGTGGTGGCGACCTGGCGCATGGAGGCCGGCGACTGGGGCCGGGTCAACTGGAACCTGGGCTACAACTACAACAAAACCGAGATCACCCGCATCGCCGACAACCCGGCCGCACTGGACTCGCTGGGCGCCGGCTACGAACTGTTCGACCGCGCCTCGCGCGGCTATCTGTCGCGCACCCCGCGCAGCAAGTTGTTGCTGGGCGGCAATTGGGTGATCGGCGACTTCGCGCTCAACGTGCGCGTCAACCGCTTCGGCAGTTTCGACGTGCTGGAGAACAACCCGGCCAACGACGAGCACGTGCCGGCCAAATGGATCACCGATCTGGAAGCGTCCTACGCATTGTCCGGGCGCATCACCTGGACGCTCGGCGCCAACAACCTGTTCAACCAATACCCGAACAACATCGGCGCGGTCGCCAGCACCGGCAGCGGTTTCTACGTGACCAGCGTGCCGTACGGCTTCACCGGCGGGTCCTATTACACCAAGTTGACCTACACCTTTTGAGGAGTGATACAGTGCCGCGACTTTCTTCGATGCGGGCGCCTGCGCGCAGCGCTTCCATCCGCGCAGGGCTGTTGATCGCGTTGGTATGCGCTCCGCTGGCGGCGCTTGCCGGCGCCGGCAAGGACACCGGCGAGATCCTGTGGGACCGCTACGGCGTGCCGCATGTCTATGCCAGGACCGAAGCCGGCACCTTCTACGGCTTCGGCTGGGCGCAGACCCATAGCCATGGCAATCTGCTGCTGCATCTGTATGGCGAAGCACGCGGCCGCGCGGCCGAATACTGGGGCGAGAAGTACGCCGAACAGGATCGTTGGCTGGCCACCAATGACGTCTACCCGCGCGCGCAGCAGTGGTACCGACAGCAGGCCCCGGGCTTCCGTGCCGACCTGGACGCCTTCGCGCAAGGCATCAACGACTATGCGGCCGCACATCCCGAGGCGCTGGATGCAGAGGTCAAGGTGGTGCTGCCGATCACCGGCGTGGACGTGGTGGCGCATGCGCACCGGCTGATGAATTACGTCTACATTGCCTCGCCTGCAAAAGTACTGGGCGAGCCGCCCAAGGACGGCCAGGCCCGCGATGGTTCCAACGCCTGGGCGCTGATGCCAAAGAAAACCCGCGATGGCCACGCCATGCTGCTGGCCAACCCGCATCTGCCCTGGGGCAGTGGCTTTTTCACCTACTACGAAGCACATCTCAACGGGCCGGGTGTGGATCTGTACGGCGCCACCCAGGTCGGCCTGCCGATCCTGCGTTTCGGTTTCAACAAGCAGCTGGGTTTCACCAATACGGTGAACACGCTGCTGGGCCAGACCACCTACAAACTCACGCTGTCGGGCGAGGGTTATCTGCTGGACGGCAAGGTGCTGCCGTTCAAGCGTGAAACCAAAGCGCTGAAGGTTCGTCAGGCCGATGGCTCGCTGAAGGAAGAAACGCTGCAAGTGCGGCATGCGATGCAAGGCCCGGTGTTCGAGCGTTACGACGGCAGCACCGTGGCGCTGCGTGTGGCCGGCCTGGATCGCCCCGACATGCTCAAGCAGTACTGGGACATGGGCAAGGCGCAGGACTTTGCGCAGTTCCAGCGCGCGCTCAAGCAACTGCAGGTGCCGATGTTCAACATCGTCTATGCCGACAAGGCCGGCAACGTGCTGTTTCTCGACAACGGCATCCTGCCCAAGCATGCGCAAGGCGATTTGAAGTACTGGAGCGGGCTGGTGCCGGGCGATACCGCGTCCACGTTGTGGAGCGAGGTACACGGCTACGACGAGCTGCCCAAGGTGATCAACCCGGCCGGCGGTTTCGTGCAGAACACCAACGACCCGCCGTGGCTGGCGAGCTGGCCGCGCGTGCTGGACCCAAGCGCATTTCCGGCCTATGTCGCACCCACCGGGCCGATGTCGCTACGGGCGCAGAACTCGGTGAAGATGCTGGCCGAACACGACAAGATCGACTTCGATCAGCTGGTCGCGCTCAAGCGCACCGCGCAGGCGCTGGCGGCCGATCGTACATTGCCGCAGTTGTACGCCGCTGCGGCGGACAGCACCGACCCGGACATTCTCGCCGCGATCAAGGTGCTCAAGGCCTGGGACCGCCACTTCGAAGCCGACAGCCGCGGGGCGTTGTTGTTCGAGGAATGGGCGCGCCTGTTCACCGGCGATGCGCGCTACCTCTCGCAGGCCGGCTATGCCACGCCGTGGTCGCTGGACGCGCCGCTGACCACACCCAGCGGCTTGAAGGACCCGGCGCTGGCGCTGCGCCAACTCAAGCAGGCCGTCGCCAGCACCAAGAAGACCTATGGCGCCATCGACCGGCCGTACGGCGAGGTGTCGCGCTTCCACCTGGGCGGGGTCGATGTGCCCGGCCGCGGCGGTTTCGGCAATCTCGGCGCGTTCGACGTGATCACCTGGAACCCGCCCAATGCCGATGGCCAACGCCTGCCGCAGCACGGCGAAACCTGGGTCTCGCTGGTGGAGTTTTCCACGCCGCTCAAGGCCAAGGGCCTGATGAGCTACGGCAATGCCAGCCAGCCTGGCTCGGCGCATATCAACGACCAGTTGCAGCTGCTGTCCAAAGGCGAGTTCCGCACCTTGTGGACCACCCGCGAGCAAGTCGAACAGCACCTGGAATCACGCACTGACTTCTGACGACTACTCCTGACGATCTCCCCAGCTTGAAGCAGCTACCCGACAGCACCGCCCACCATCCCAGCATCCAAGGACACCGCCCATGCGCACCTTTCTGACCGCCGCCTTGTTCGTCGTCTCGGCGTTGACTGCCACGTTCGCCGCATCGGCGGCCGATCCGCACGACGGCGCCTGGACCCTGGTGGAATCCAAATCCAACTGGAGCGACGGCAAGTTTCCCAAGGGCATGCGGCTGACCATCAATGTGCAGTTCTCCGACAACCGCATCGAATACCACTCCATCAACACCACCCGCCCGGCCACGCCGTACAAGGTCGATTACGTCACCACGCTGGATGGCAAACCCAGCCCGCTCAACGAGCAGGCGCGCTTCAACCAGATCGCGGTGAGCAAGACCGGCGCCGACACCTACCAGATACTCAAGATGAAGGACGACGACGTGATCGTCGGCGAGTTCTGGACGTTTTCCGCAGACGGCAAGACGCTGATCCGCAATGGCGTGGGCAAGTCGCCGGAAGGCAAATCCAAGGCGTATCACGAGTTCTTCGAGCGCAAGTGACGCGTTGGTGCGTGGTCGCAAGCGGTGATGTCTGCGACTGCGCATCGCGTCAGCCCGCGCCCCGTGCACTCACGTTCTGCGTTCTGCGTAGGGATCGGCCGATCCCTGCGCGGCTATGATCGATACACCCCCACCTTCTGCGAGCTGCCATGACCCTGTATCGCCTGTGCACTGCCATCGCGCTGAGTCTGGCCGTGGCCGCACCCGGCCACGCGCTGGAGTTTTCCAAGGCCGAGCTGGCGCGCGCCACCGCCTTGCAACAACGCCTGGTCACGCTGGATTCGCATCTGGACACGCCGGCCAATCTGGAGCGCCCCGACTTCGACGTCCTGCAGGCGCATGCCGGCAACCGGCTGTCGCAGGTGGATTACCCGCGCATGGTCGAAGGCGCGCTCGATGGTGGCTTCTGGGCGGTCTACACCGGGCAGGGCAATCGCAGTGCGGCCGCGCACCTGGACGATCGCGATGCCGGCCTGCAGCGGTTGTTGAAGATCCACACGCTGCTGGCCGCGCAACCGCAGCGCTTCGCCTTCGCCACCACGCCGGCCGATGCCGCGCGCATCAAGGCCGATGGCAAGCGCGTGGTGTACATCAGCATGGAAAACGCCAGCCCGCTGGTGGCCGACCCCACGTTGCTGCGCTTCTATTACGCGCAGGGCCTGCGCCTGATGAGCACCGTGCATTTTCTCAACAACGAGTTCGCCGACTCGGCCACCGACCCCAAGGGGCCGGAGTGGAAGGGCCTGAGCCCGGCCGGCAAGCAACTGGTGCAACAGGCGCAGGCGCTGGGCATCGTGATCGATCAATCGCATGCCTCCGATGCGGTGTTCGACCAGTTGATCGCGCTGTCGCCGGTGCCGATCGTGCTCTCGCACAGCGGCGCGCGTGCGGTGTTCGACCACCCGCGCAATATCGACGACGCACGGCTGAAGGTGCTGGCTGCACACGGCGGCGTGATCCAGGTGAATTCCTATGGCGGCTACCTGGTCGACAGCGGCGCCAGCCCCGAGCGCAAGGCCGCCGAGAAGGCGCTGACCGAGCAGTACGGCGGCTGGGAGCACATCAAGATCGCCGACGGCACCGCCCTCAGCGCCGCGCTCAAGGACCTGGATGCGCGCTACCCGATCAAGCGCGCCACCGAGGAGGATTTCTTCGCCCATCTGGAGCATGTGCTCAAGGTGGTCGGGCCCGAACACGTGGGCATTGGCATGGACTGGGACGGCGGCGGTGGCGTGGTCGGCCTGGAAGACGTCTCCGACCTGCCGCGCATCACCGCCTGGCTGCTGCGCAAGGGCTACACCGAGCCGCAGATCGCCGGCATCTGGGGTGGCAACCTGCTGCGGGTGATGGGGCAGGCGCAGGCGTATGCGGTGGGGAATCGGGAATTGGGAGTGGGGAAGTAGTGCTGGGATTGGGGATTGGGGAGTCGGGATTCGCAAAGCCGGTCTGTCGTGCGGGGCTGTTCCTGCATAGGGCCGGGCGGTGGGGCACCGGCGTAGTTGTTGGTGCAGGGCTGGGATGCAGGCGCGTTGCTGCTGCGGCGTCGCCGGATTGGCTGATCGGGGAGCGGAGTGCGTCAGCGCTAGCTATAGGCAGGTGGTCGCGTGGTCGCGGCCGTGCTGCATTGGGGCGGCCAGCTCTGCACTAGCCGCATGACGGGCAGTGCGACTGCCGTGGCGCTCCGAGCCCGCAGCACCCCGGGTGCCTGGTGCGGATTTGGGCATTTGCACAAAAACCGGCGTTTGCCTGCCCGCAGATTGGCAGCAGCCTGACGATGCTTCCGGGAAAAACCTCCAACTAGAATGCGCCGACCCCTGTGTGGTGCCGGTGCCAGGGCACTGCGCGCCGGTGGGCCCACCGACTGCTGGAGCGTGCGATGACCCAAGCCTCCCGGCCCCTGCCGCCCTCCGACGGCCTGGGCCCGACCTACCGCAGGATCCTGTGGCGGCTGATCCCGTTCCTGTTCGTCTGCTACCTGTTCAACTACCTGGACCGGGTCAATGTCGGCTTCGCCAAGCTGCAGATGCTGGGCGATCTGGGCATGAGCGAGACGGTGTATGGATTGGGCGCGGGCATCTTCTTCGTCGGCTACCTGGCCTGCGGGGTGCCGAGCAACCTGATCCTGCAGCGCATCGGTGCGCGCCGCTGGGTGGCGATCATGATGGTCAGCTGGGGCCTGCTCTCCACCTGCCTGATGTTCGTGCGCACCCCCGCCGGTTTCTACACCCTGCGCCTGCTCACCGGTGCGGCCGAGGCCGGCTTCTTCCCTGGCATCGTGCTGTACCTGACGCGCTGGTTCCCACGCGCGCAGCATGGCCGGGTCATGACCGTCTTCATGTCGGCCATCCCGATTTCCGGGGTGTTGGGCGGGCCGTTGTCGGGCTGGATCCTCAGCCACTTCTCGGCCGGGCAGGGCGGCCTGGCCGGCTGGCAGTGGATGTTCCTGCTACAGGGCCTGCCCACCGTGCTGCTGGGCATCGGGGTGTGGTTTCTGCTCAGCGATGGCGTGCAGCAAGCCACCTGGCTGGACCCACAGGAGAAGCAGGCACTGACCCGCGCGCTGGCCGCCGACGAAGCAGGCAAGCCGGCCGGTGCCTCCACCTCGCTGGGCGCGGTGCTGTGCAACCCGGCGGTATGGATGCTGGGCACGGTGTACTTCTGCATCCAGAGCGGGGTGTATGCGATCAATTTCTGGCTGCCCTCGATCATCCAGGGCAGCGGCGTCACCGACCCGACCCGGATCGGCCTGATGAGCGCCATCCCGTACCTGGCCGCAGCGGTGTTCATGGTGCTGATGGGCCGTTCGGCCGACCGCCGCGGCGAACGCCGCTGGCACCTGGTGATCCCGTTGCTGATGGGCGCGGCCGGCCTGTGCATCGCCGCCAGCGTCACCGACAACCTGGGCCTGGCCCTGTTCGGCATGACCCTGGCCACGATGGGCGCGGTCAGCGGCTTGCCGCTGTTCTGGCCGCTGACCAACGGCTTTCTCACCGCCGCCGCCGCGGCCGGTGGGCTGGCGCTGATCAACTCCACCGGCCAGGTTGCCGGCTTCGTCAGCCCGTACCTGGTGGGCTGGATCAAGGACGCCACCCACAGCACCGAGCTGGCGCTGTACGTGCTGGCCGGGGCCATGCTGCTGGGCGCGGCGCTGGTGCTGCGGGTGCCGGCACGCGCGGTGAACCAGTGATGTCCATCCAGGTGAGTGTGCCCATGAAGATCGTCATCGCCCCCGATTCCTACAAGGAAAGCCTGTCCGCGCTGGAGGTGGCCACCCAGATCGAGGCCGGCTTCCGCGAGGTGTTTCCCGATTGGCACTACAGCAAGGTGCCGGTCGCCGATGGCGGCGAGGGCACGGTCGACGCCCTGGTCGCCGCCACCGGCGGGCGGGTGATCGCCTGCACCGTCAGCGGCCCGCTCGGCACCCCGGTGCCGGCGTTCTTCGGCCTGACCGGCGACGGCCGCACCGCAGTGATCGAAATGGCCGCCGCCAGCGGCCTGGCGCTGCTGCCGCCGGCCGAGCGCGCGCCGTTGCGCACCAGCACCGCGGGCGTGGGCGAGTTGATCCTGGCCGCGCTGGATGCCGGCGCGCGGCGCTTCATCATCGGTATCGGCGGCAGTGCCACCAACGACGGCGGCGCCGGCCTGGCGCAGGCCCTGGGCGTGCGGTTGCTGGATGCGCGCGGCGAGCCGATCGGCCCCGGCGGCGGCGCGCTGGCGGCGCTGGCCCGGATCGAGACCGACGGCCTGGACGTGCGCCTGCAGGACTGCCAGTTCGAGGTGGCCTGCGATGTGGACAACCCGCTGATCGGCCCGACCGGCGCCTCGGCGGTGTTCGGCCCGCAGAAGGGCGCCACGCCCAGCATGGTGCGCCAGCTCGATACCAACCTGCAGCACTACGCCAACCTCCTGCAGCGCGACCTCGGTGTGTGCCTGCACGAACTGCCCGGCGGCGGTGCGGCCGGCGGCCTGGGCGCGGCGCTGGTGGCCTTCCTGGGCGCGCAGTTGCGGCCCGGGGTGGAGATCGTCGCGCAGGCGCTGGGGCTGGATGCACTGGTCGCCCAGGCCGATCTGGTCATCACCGGCGAAGGCCGCCTGGACAGCCAGAGCCTGCACGGCAAGACCCCGGTGGGCGTGGCGCGGCTGGCGCAGCGCCACGGCAAGCCGGTGATCGCCATCGCCGGTTGCCTGGGCAATGGCGCTGCGCTGCTGCATGGGCACGGCATTGATGCGATGTTTGCGGTGGTGCATCGCGCCTGCACGGTGGAGCAGGCGCTGGCCGAAGCCGCCGGCAACGTGCGCATTGCCGCACGCAATGTGGCGGCGGCGCTACAGGTAGGCCGGGCATTGGCGCAGGTGCCTGCACTCGGCGAAGGCCGCTGACGGCAGCGCATGGATTCCTGACGCAGGCCCTCCTCGTGCCACCTGTCCCGCTGCAGCACATCGCCGCGCAGAGCAGGCCTGGCGCCCGCAGGGCGACCGCGCGACGCGGCGCGTTGCCGGTTTGACTGCCACCGATTCCGGGAGGCCGGCTGCTTACCGACAACGGGTGCGCAGCGTGCCGGCAGCAGGCGTCGCAGCGCGCCGCATCTTCGCCTGACGCATCCGCATCGAACCGCGCGCGGCAGGCTGTCAGCAACGGCGGTCGAAGCACCC
Source organism: Xanthomonas sp. 3793 (assembly GCF_024806835.1). Classification (GTDB taxonomy): domain Bacteria; phylum Pseudomonadota; class Gammaproteobacteria; order Xanthomonadales; family Xanthomonadaceae; genus Xanthomonas; species Xanthomonas arboricola_F. The sequence goes on along the minus strand of NZ_JANTYU010000006.1, from coordinate 82,247 downwards.
GCCGCCGCACCCTGCACCGTCACACACGTATCGAACATGCATGCGCCGACCATGGCACCGTGAACTTCCTCGATCGCGTCAACAGACCCCAGCCCATGCTCACGCTCGACCGCACCCTGGCGCAGTCCATCGTCGACCGCGCGATGACCATCCTCGACGGCAACGTCAATGTGATGGACCACACCGGCGTCATCATCGCCAGCGGCGAGCCGGCGCGCCTCGGTCAGCTGCACGAAGGCGCGCTGCTGGTGCTGTCCAGGCAGGGCCGGGTGGAGATCGATGCGGCGCTGGCGCAGCAACTCGATGCAGTGCGCCCCGGCGTCAACCTGCCGCTGATCGCCGATGGCCGCATCGTCGGCTGCGTCGGGCTCACCGGCGACCCGCAGCGGATCGGGCAACAGGCCGAACTGGTGCGCATGGCCGCCGAAGCCATGCTGGAGCAGGCCGGCCTGCTGCGCCTGCTGGCCCGCGATGCGCGCCTGCGCGAGGAAGTCACGCTCGGCCTGATCCGCGCCGACGGCCCCACCCGGGCACTGGCCGGCTGGGCCGAACGGCTCGGCATCGCGCTGGACCTGCCGCGCGTGGCCGCGGTGATCGAAGTGGAGAGCGACACCCTCGACCTGGACGCCATGCTGGTGGAACTGCAGCGCCTGCACACGCTGCTGTCCACGCCCGAGCGCGGCAACCTGATCGCCGCCACCGCGCTCAACGAGCTGGTGGTGCTCAAGCCCGCACTGGACCGCCGCGGCCACTGGGATGTGGACGAACAACGCCGTCGCGCGCACACCTTGCTCGAGCGCATGCGCGCCAGCAGCCCGCTGCGGATCCGCCTGGCGTTGGGGCAGTATTTCCCACAGCCCGGCGGGCTGGCGCTGTCGCACCAGATCGCACGTACCACCATGCGCATCGGCAAGGCGCGCGCGCCGCAGGCCGATGCGTTCTTCTACGACGACCATCGCCTGCCGGTGCTGGTGGACGACCTGCGCCAGGCCTGGCAGGCCGAGGAACTGCGCAAGCCGCTGCAGGCGCTGCTGGCACAGGATCGTCGCGGCGACCTGTTGCAGACCCTGTCGGTCTGGTTCGGTGCCGGCATGCGCATGGCATCCACTGCCAAGACACTGGCCATCCACCGCAATACGCTGGATTACCGCATGCAGCGCATCGCAGAATTGTGTGGCGTGGACCTGCGCAACACCGACGACTGCGTACGCCTGTATCTGGCCTTGCAGATGCGCGATGACGGCGCCGCCCCGCAGGCCGATGCCCACACCTGACGGCGCGCCGGCAACCCGGCACCGGCACGCCCCGGCGCCGCTGTGTGCAATGGCGCACGGAACGTCGCGCGGCCGTCGCTAACAGGTATGCCCGGTCCGATAGACTGGGCGGATTACCGGGCACGAGCGAGCTTGCCGTTGAATCAGCGCGACACCGTTGCGTCATCCACCACCCGCGAAGCGCAGCGTCTGGCGCGGCTGGCGCTGTTGCAGGTGATCGACACCGACTCCGAACCGTTCTTCGATGCGCTGGCGGCGGCCGCGCAGGCCATCGCCGGCACGCCGATCGCGCTGGTGTCGCTGGTGGACGAGCATCGGCAATGGTGGAAGGCCAATATCGGCTTGCCCGGCGTGTCCGAGACCGCGCGCGAGCTGGCGTTCTGCGCCTACGCCATCCAGGACGATGCGGTGATGGAGGTGCCCGACGCCCCGGCCGACCCGCGCTTTTGCGACAACGCCTTGGTCACCGATGCGCCCGGCATCCGCTATTACGCCGGTGCCCCCATCGTGCTGTCCGATGGCCTGCGCATGGGCACGGTGTGCGTGATCGACCAGCGCCCGCGTCACCTGGAGCCGGCCCAGCTGGCGGCCTTGCAACAGCTTGCCAAGGTCGCCGCCGAAGGCCTGGAGCAGCGCCGCGAGATGCTCGAGCGCGCCGACACCAATGCCCGGCTGCAGCAGCGGCTGCGTGAGAGCGAGGCGTTCCTGGAACGCACCGGGCGGGTGGCCGGCGTGGGCGGTTGGGAAGTGGACGTTGGCACCAATACGCTGACCTGGTCGAATGAAACCTGCCGGCTGCACGACCTGCCGCCGGGCTACCAGCCCACCCTCGGCGAAGCCATCGCGTTCTATCCGCTGGAAGCGCGCGCGGTGATCACCGAGGCGGTGGATGCCTGCGTCAATGAGGGCATTGCCTGGGATCTGGAGCTGCCGTTGATCAGCAGCACCGGTCGCCACCTGTGGGTGCACAGCACCGGCGCGGTGGAACATGTGGATGGCCGCATGCGCCTGGTCGGCGCCATCCAGGACGTCACCGACCGGCACCGTGCGGTGGATGCGCTGGCGGCCAGCGAACGCAAATTCCGCAAGATGTTCCAGTACAGCCTGGGGCTGATCTGCACCCACGACATGGAGGGCCGCCTGATCAGCGTGAATCCGGCGGCGGCGCGCTCGCTGGGCCGCAGTGTGGAAGAGATGGAAGGCCGCTCGCTGTTCGAGCTGATCCGCCCGGAGCGACATGGCGGCCTGCGCGGCTACCTGTCGCGCATGGTGCTGGACGGCCAGGATTCGGGCGTGATCGAACTGGTGGCCGGCGATGGCAGCCTGCGTCACTGGAAATACCACAACGTGCTCGACGTGGAAGCCGACGCCACCCTGGTCCTGGCCCACGCCCAGGACATCACCAACCAGTATCAGCAGGAAAAACAGTTGCTGGAATGGTCGTTCACCGACCCGCTGACCAACTGCTCCAATCGCCGCCTGCTGGACGATCTGGACAGGCGCGATGCCAGCGTGCGCTGGGGCTGCGTGGTGGTGGACCTGGACAAGTTCAAACTGGTCAACGACACCTACGGCCATCAGCGCGGCGATGAAGTGCTGGTGCAGATGGCCTGGTTTCTCAACGATCCGCTGCGCCGCCAGGACCACCTGGTGCGGCTGGGCGGCGACGAATTCCTGGTGCTGCTGCACCAGGCCAGCGAGCAGCAGCTGCAAGAGCTGGTGCGCACCTACCTGGCCGCCGGCGACAACGCGCCAATCCAGTTCACGCTGGGCACGGCCTTGCGCCAGGAAGGCGAAGCGCTGACCGCGGTGGTCGACCGCGCCGACCATGCGCTCTACGCGCGCCGCCGCGCGCGCCGCGGCACCGGTGTCAGCCAGCAGCGATAGCGGCTGGCCTTGCAGGACCCTGGCCTCGGGCCTCGTGTTGGAGTCGGCCGGGCACTCCCTGGCCCGCGTGCGCTGGCCGGCGCCGCCGCCGCGCGCGCCCCGGCACTGGTGTCAGCGAGCAGCGACAGCGGCTGGTATTGCGGGACGGAAGTCGGCCGGGCAATCGCTGGCTCATGTGTGGGCCGGCCTGGTGTCGAGCTCGCTGTAAAACACGTGCCGCTGAATACGCAATCGCCTATCATGTAACCGTTTTCAACTACATGGATTGGAATGGACACCTTTGACCGCACCCAGCTCAGCCCCAAGTGGCAGTTCCGCTTCGACTTCTTCGACCGTCACGGCGGCCCCAAGGATCCTGCCTACAAGGAAGCGCTGAAGACACTGCCGTTCGGCGAGAAGCTCAAGGTCGGCATGAACTTCTACGCGCTGTTCTTCGGCTTCATCTACTTCTTCATCCTGGGCTTGTGGCGCAAGGCGTTGGGCTTGATCGGCATCGGGTTGGTGGTGGGCATCATTGCCTCGTTCCTGCCCGGTTCGCTGGGCAATGCTTTGAGCATCCCGCTGGCCCTGCTGGCCGGCATGAGCGCCAACTACGCCTACTACCTGGACAAGGTGAAGGACAGCACAAGCTTCAACCCGTTCGAAGGCATGCGCTGGTAAGTCACGGCCGCCAGGCGGCGGACCCTCCCACTGCCGCCCTGACGCCAAGCCCGGTTCGACGACCGGGCTTTTTTATGGGCGGCTCATAGACGGGCCGTACCCGCCGCTCCCTCCCACCGACCTCGTCCTCTGCCGTGCACACGTGTCAGAAGACGTCTGCTGCAACGGCGGCTGGCACCGCTCGCCGCCACTCGCCCTGCGCTTGCAGTTTCAGCTATTCCCCCGCAGCGCCTCCGGGTAGATCCACAGCGCCCGTCCGGCAATGGCTACCCACCCGGCTGCGTGCAGCAAGGATCCGCCATGCACTCAAGCCAGCTCACCCGTTGGTTCTGCCGACAACAGGCCTGGCACCAGGACTGAACCGATCAAGGCCTTGATCCAATTGAACTCCAATCCGAAGAGTCTGCTTGAGGCCGCCAGCCTTGTTGCGACGCGGCGTGGAGCATCGGACGCCGAATGCTTACTCTTTGCGTTCGGCTAGAGCACCCGCAAGTACTACGGCCGCGTAAGCCCGGCGATCACCTGGAACGTCAATCCTGGCTACCGCATCACTCCGGCGATGAAGCTCAACCTCTACGTCAACAACCTCTTCAACAGCACCGGCTACAACCACAAGGACCCGTACAAGCTCGATCACGAGTTCTACAACAGCCGCCTGTTCCGCCTGTTCCGCCCGGTCGGCCGCGAGATCGCGGCAGAATACGTGTTCGATTTCTAGAACGCAGTTGCGCGTGCCTGCCGGCGCCTCGGCGCGGCAGGCACGCTTCCCACCTGCGACGTTCGCGTCGCCCTCTCCCCCGAGGTGATTCCCGCATGTTGTCTGCCGTGTCCCGTGCCACCGCTGCATCGTCCCCGTCTTGCTCCTGGTGGCGCCGCGCCGCCGCCAGCCTGTGCCTGCTCGGCGTCACACTGGCCGGCCCGCTGGCTGCGCAGGACCCGGCACAGGTCAACACCTTCATCGGCAGCAAGGACGACGGCAATACCTTTCCCGGCGCGTCGGCCCCGTTCGGCCTGATCCAGGTCAGCCCGATCGGCGCCCACTACGCCGGCTGGCGCTACGACGACCCCAGCATCCGCGGCTTCGGCCATTCGTTCCTGTCGGGGGCCGGCTGCTGGGAGCAGGGTGGGCAGGTCTCGGTATTGCCGGTCACCGGCAGCATCGGCCCGGGCGGCGACTTCGATACCAGCGACGCCAAGGCCTTCGACCACAAGCGCTACGCCGCCCGCTACACCCACGACGGCGAAGTGGGCCAGGCCGGCTACTACAAGGTGCGGCTCACCGACTACGGCGGCATCGACGCCGAAGCCAGCGCGCTCACCCGCGCCGCTGCCGAGCGTTACACCTTCGCGCCCGGCGCCGACACCGGCCATGTGCTGATCAACGTGGCCCAGGCCAACGACCGCCACGTGGTGATCGGCAGCCAGGTGCAGATCGTTGGCGACCGCGTGGTCGAAGGCAAGCTGGTCACGCAAAGCTTCTGCGGCGGCCATGAATACACCACCTGGTTCCGGCTGGAATTCGACCGCCCGTTCACCGCGCACGGAGTGTGGGGCGAAGACGGCGGCGTACCCGGTGCGCGCCACGGCATGGGCGGCGAACTCAAGCCCAACGGCGCCTGGCTCAGCTTCCCGCTGGGCAAGGGCAAGGATGCGCGCGCGGTGACCGTGGTCAGCGCCATCTCGCACGTGGATGCCGAGGGTGCACGCAACAACCTGCGCGCCGACGGCATGCTCGGCGGCAAATTGCTGGGCCTGGAGCAGATGCGCCAGCGCGCGCAACAGGCCTGGCGCAAGGAACTGGCCAGCCTGCAGCTGGCCGGCGCCAGCGCCGACGATCGCACGGTGGCCTACACCGCGCTGTATCACGCCTTGTTGCAGCCGCTCACCGGCAGCGATGCCGATGGCCGCTACCGCGGCTTCGACGATGCGATCCATCGCGCCGATGGTTGGACCTACTACGAGTATTTCTCGCTGTGGGACACCTATCGCTCGCAGAACCAGCTGCTCGCCTTGCTGCAACCGGCGCGCGCGCGCGACATCGGCCGCTCGCTGCTGGCCATCCACGAGCAGGGCGGCTGGCTGCCGCGCTGGGGCTATGCCAACTTCGACACCAACATCATGACCGGCGATCCGGTCACGCCCTTCATGGTCGACCTGTGGCGCTTCGGCGCGCTGCAGGGCAACGAAGCCCAGGCCTACGCCGCGTTGCGCCAAAACGCCTTCGGCCAGCCGCCGATCAACTCGCGGCATTCGGGGCGCTCGGGCAACGCCAGTTATCTTGCCAATGGCTACGTGCAATACGACCGCGCCTTCCCCTCCAAGGGCATGGACGTGGACCCGCACCACGGCGGCTCGGCCACGCTGGAATACGCGCTGGCCGATTGCGCGCTGGCGCAGATGGCGCAGGCGCTCGGCCACCCCGACGACAGCGCGCTGCTACGCACACGCGGCGGCAACTGGCACAACGTCTGGGACGCCGGCGTGCGCGATGCGGACACCGGCTTCAGCGGCTTTCCGCGCCCGCGGCTGGAAGACGGCAGCTGGTACGCACCCTCGGACGATCACTACAGCCCACGCTCGCAGCACGGCTTCCACGAAGGCACCGCCTGGCAATACCAATGGCTGGTGCAGCAGGACATTCCCGGCATGCTGCAGGCCATGCACGGCAGCGAGCAGGCCGGCAAACGCCTGGACGCCTTCTTCGCCTACGAGGACCTGCTCAAGGATCCGCTCAACGGCGCGCGCACGCACTGGGTGGTCGGCCCGTACAGCTACTACAACCAGTACCGCTACAACCCCAACAACGAGCCGGACCTGCATGCGCCGTGGATGTACACGTTGATCGGCCAGCCATGGAAGACCGCCACCGTGGTGCGCGCTGCGCAGCAGTTGTTTACCAACGCACCCAACGGCGTCACCGGCAACGACGACCTCGGCACGATGTCGGCCTGGTACCTGTTCAGTGCGCTCGGCCTGTATCCGGCGGTGCCGGGCAGCGGGCAGTTCCTGCTGCACGCCCCGCGCTTCAAACGCGCCACGCTGGAGCTGGGCAACGGCAAGCGCCTGCGCATCGACGCACCTGGCGCGGACGGCCGCGCGCTGCAATACGTGGACAGCGTGCGTTTCAACGGTAGACCGCAGCGGCAGGTGTTCCTGGACTGGGCCCAGCTGCAGCAGGGCGGCACGCTGTCGGTTGCGCTCACCAGGCAGGCACCCACGCAAGGCTGGGGCACCCAGGCGGATGCACGTCCAACCTCGTTCTGCGCCACACCTGCAGCAGCGCAGTGAGCGCAAGCGTCGCTGCGTCGAGCGAGCGACGCCTGGCCTGAGCCGCTCTCCTTCGGGCGAGAAGGCGCTACTTGCGCGCCGTGGCGCGCGTGCGCTGGAGCACCCGCGGCGCAAGCGTGGACCAGTAGTGTGCAGCTTGAAGCCCCTCTCCTGGCGGAGAGGGGTTGGGGTGAGGGTACGGGGCAAAGCCACTGACCAAGGTGGATGACACCAGGCTTCGCCCGTCCCCTCATCCGGCCCTTCGGGCCCCCTTCTCCCCCATGCAGGGGGACAATGTCCCGCCGGGAGAACTACTCCACCTTCGCCAGCCGGCTATTGCGCCGCCCATAGGCCAGGTACACCAGCACGCCCAGCGCGTTCCACAGCAGAAACCAGCCCTGCGTGGTGCTCGGCAGGCTCCAGAACAGATACAGGCAGCCAAGGATCGCCACCGGTCCCACCACCCAGGCCAGCGGCGTGCGGAAAGCCCGCGCACGGCTGGGCTCGCGCACGCGCAACACCAGCAGGCACGCCGCCACCGCCGTAAACGCGGCCAACGTACCGGCGTTGGCCAGCGCGGCGATCTCGTCCAGCCGCGCCACACCCGCCAACGCGGCCACCAGCACCGCGGTGAACAAGGTGATCGCCACCGGCGTGCCAGTGCGTGCGTTGACCTTGGACAGGCCGCGCGGCAACAGGCCATCACGCGACATCACGAAGAAGATCCGGCTCTGCCCGTACAGGAATGCCAGCAGCACCGTCGGCAGCGCGATGATCGCCACCGCACCGATCACCAGCGCCGCCTTGCCGTGGCCGAGTTCGCGCATGATCAGCGCCAACGGCTCCGGGCTCTTGCCGAACACGGTAAAGCTCATCGCGCCCACCGCCGACAACGCCACCAGCACGTAGATCAGCGTGCAGCCGATCATCGAGCCGACGATGCCGATCGACAGATCGCGCCCCGGGTTCTTGGTCTCTTCGGCTGCGGTGGAAATGGCATCGAAGCCGTAGAAGGCAAAGAAGATGATCGCCGCTGCCGCCATCACCCCGCGCTCCACGCCATCCGGGCCCATCGCCTTGGAGAAGCCATACGGCATGAACGGCTGCAGGTTGGCGCTGTTGAACGCCGGCAGCGCGATCGCCACGAACACGCCCAACGCAATGATCTTCAACACCACCAGCACCGCGTTGAGCGTGGCGCTTTCCTTGGTGCCGGCCATCAGCATGCCGGCCACCAGGAAGGTGATCACCACCGCCGGCAGGTTCACGACGCCGCCGGCATGCGGCCCGGCAATCAAGGCATGCGGCAGATTGACCCCCAACCACTGCAGGAACCCGACGAAATAGCCCGACCAGCCCACCGCCACGGTGCTGACCACCAGCGAATATTCCAGCACCAGGCTCCAGCCCACCACCCAGGCGATGCTCTCGCCGAGCGCGGTATAGCTGTAGGTATAGGCGCTGCCGGCGGCCGGCATCATCGTGGCCATCTCCGCATACGCCAGTGCCGCGCAGGCGCACACGATGCCGGCCGCCACGAACGACAGCAGCACCGCCGGCCCGGCCTTGTCCGCGCCCACGCCGATCAAGGTGTAGATGCCGGTGCCCACGATCGCGCCGATGCCCAGCGCGATCAGGTGCGGCCAACTCAGGCTGCGCACCAGTTGCCGGCCAGCCTCGTGCACGGTGACCTGATCGATGGATTTGCGCCTGAGCCAAGACGACATGCGGACCTCGAAGGAACCAAAAGAATCCGCGAGTGTCGCCCAACGCGCTGCAGCAAAGCTATCGGTCCAAGGTCATGCGGCCGAAGCGGGCAGGGCACGCGCGTCGCCTGGCAGCAGAGCGACAAGTCGCACCCTCCATGCCGCGATTCCTGCAACGAGCGCGCCGTCGCCCGGGCCGAAACAGTCGGGTGCAGACCTTGTGGGGCTGCGTCCGGCTCGGGCGCACGCACAGGCAGGATGCGCAAGCGTCTGGCGGGACGTGACCCAAGTGCCGAGCGCGAGCGGCGTGGTGGCGGGCGCTGCTTACCGGGGGTGTGCCTGCGATCGGCACGCACGGCCGTGCAGGCGCTGCGCGGCCGCCAGGCCAACGCTGCCATGCAGCGACCCGCGCGACGGCGATGACCGCGCGATACGCCGTATGCCATGCGCACTCGCAGCGTCTGGCATGCGCCCTGCGGCCATGGCACGACGCATTCAAGGCGCCGTGCAGCCGTGGCGCTGAAAGCCCGCCCGGGTCTTCAACAGCGCGTAATACGCCGCAACCGCCGCCAGCGGCGGGCGCTCGATGGGACTGGCGAACCAGCGCTGCGTGGACACGCCCAGCATGATATCGGCCAAGGTAAAGCCCGCGCCCAGCACATAAGGCCCGGCGCGCTGCAGCTGCGCCTCCAGGATGGTCATGTGCCGGTTCCACTCGGACACGCTGGTCGCGATGCTGTGCAGATCGGTATGCGCTGCACTGCCGCGCACGGTGGCCATGAACGCGTAGCGCCATGCGGTGTTGAGTTCGGTGGCCTGCCAGTCCATCCATTGTTCGACCAGCGCGCGCGCGGCCGGCGCGGCCGGCAGCAGATCCGCGCGCTGGCTGTGTGCGGCCAGATAGCGGCAGATGGTGTTGGACTCCCACAACACCAGGTCGCCATCGCGCATCACCGGAACCAGGCCGTTCGGGTTGAGCGCCAGAAACTCGGGTGTGTCTACCGCGGCGAACCCGCTGCCATAGGCATGCAGGCGGTAGTCCAGCGCCAACTCGTCGCATAGCCACAGCACCTTGCGCACGTTGATCGATGTCGGCTTTCCGTAGATGTCCAGCATAGGCGCCCGAGGATGGATGTGGTGAGTGCGCGGAGACGACTGCGCTGGTTGCTGCGCTGCGTTTTGCGAATGCGTCGATGCATCATCGCAGCAGCACGGCTGCCGCGTCTGTGTTCAACGCAGCGGCTGCTGCAATGTGCAGTTGTATCTTCATGCAACCGTGCAGAGCGACGCGTGCAACCTGCTCGGTCGCCGCTCGCCTACAACGCACTCTTGTCCGCATCCCTGTCGCGCACGCTCTGGCTGATATACGTGCTCAAGCCGCGACCCGCCTTGGCCAGGCGCTGCATGGTCGCCACCACCTCGGCGCCGGCGCTGTCGGCGGTGTACACATAGGTTTGGCCACTGCCAAAGCGCACGGCGATCGCTCCGTCTGCCAACGCATAGGCCACAACGCCGGAGTGGCCTTGGCGATTGCCGTAGCGCTGCATCGACGGCAAGCGGCGGGCTGACATGCACGCAGGCCAGAAGCCGCGCAGTGACGGGCGCCTCAACGAGCGCGGCAGTCGCGCAGACCTATGCCGCGCTGCGATGGCATGTTGGTCGTAACCGACGCTTCGCCTTCCTCAACGGAATCGCCCTGGCGAGGCCGCCGAATCCACTACCGAAGCGTATCGATCCGGCAGCAGCGGGGCGCAGGAACGCCGATGCATCCGCTGCGGGCGCAATGCGCCTGGCCCGTCCAACGATACGTGCGGCTTGCCGAAGCGCGTGTCCATCCATCGCGTCCATCTTCCGGCGCAGCAGGTCAACGCGCATCGGAAGCCAGCGGGTACAACGCCGTCATCGCCTGGCAGCGCTGCGCGAACTCTGCATGCAGCTGGCGGATGGCGAGTGAGAACTGCTTGCGATGTGGGCAGACCAACTGCAGCGGCAGCCGGTCGCCGTATACGGGCAGCACCACCTCCAGACGCTCCGCCTGTACATCGGCGCAGACATCCAGCCACGATTTGTAGGCGATGCCTTCGCCGGCCACCGCCCACCGCCGCACCACGTCGGCGTCGTCGCACAGCATCGCCCCGCGTACCGGCACGGTCTGGCGGCGGCCATCGACCTCGAACTGCCAGCGCTCATACGGGCGCCCGGCCAGCACGTACAGCAGGCAGGCATGGTCGCGCAGTGCCTCCAGCGTGTCCGGTCGCCCATGCCGGCGCAGATAGTCCGGCGCGGCCACCAGCACCCGGCGGTTGTCCGGTGCCAAGGGCAGCGCCACATGCTCGGCATCGTCGATGCGCCCGAGCCGGAACGCCACATCCACCGGCGCGCGATACAGGTCCGCCACCTGGTCGGACAGGTGCAGGCGCAAGGTGAGCCGTGGATGCGCCGCGCGGAACGCGGTCAGCCAGGGCAGCAGCACGTTGCGTCCCAGATCCGAAGGCGCGGTCACCTGCAACAGCCCGTGCAGTGCCTGGTCGCCGCCGCGCACCTGCTCGTGCCCATCGCGCAGCAGCTCCAGCACCTGGCGTGCGTAGGGCAGGTATTGCTCGCCCTCGGCGGTGAGCCGCAGGCTGCGCGTGGAGCGCGCAAACAGGCGCAGGTCCAGCGCCCGCTCCAGCCGGGCGACGGCTGCACTCGCCTGGCCGGGCAGCAGGTCGGCCTCGCGCGCGGCGCTGGAAAAGCTGCCCAGCGCGGCGGTGCGCACGAACAGTGCCAGGTCATCGAACCGGACCATCTTCTCTCCAATGGTGAAACTGCTTGCGCAGTTTGCCGGTTTTTCCGGGAATCGCGATGGCGCACCCTGCAGTTCCCCGCTCAACGGTCAGCCCCATGAAAGCCATCGCCTATCCGCAACACGGCCTGCCCATCGACGACCCGCACGCGCTGGTCGCACTCGAGCTGCCGCTGCCCGAGCCCGGCCCGCGCGACCTGCGCGTGCGCATCCATGCCATCTCGGTCAATCCGGTCGACACCAAGGTGCGCGCCAATGCGCCGGTGGAGTCGCCGCGGGTGCTGGGCTGGGATGCCAGCGGCGTGGTCGATGCAGTGGGCAGCGAGGTGAGCCTGTTTCAACCTGGCGACCCGGTGTACTACGCCGGCGCGCTGACCCGCCCGGGCACCAATGCCGAATACCATCTGGTGGACGAGCGCCTGGTCGGCCGCAAGCCTGCCACGCTCGACGACGCGTCCGCCGCGGCGCTGCCGCTGACCGCCATCACCGCCTGGGAGCTGCTGTTCGACCGCCTGCGCATCGCCGAAGGCGGCGGCCAGGGCCAGGCCCTGCTGGTGGTCGGCGCCGCCGGTGGGGTCGGTTCGATCCTGGTGCAGCTGGCGCGCACGCTGACCAGGCTGACCGTGATCGGCACCGCCTCGCGCCCGCAGACCCAGGATTGGGTGTATGCGCTCGGTGCCCACCATGTCATCGACCACACCCAGCCGCTCAGCGAGGGCTTGCAGCGCATCGGCATCGCCCAGGTCCAGCACGTCGCCAGCCTGACCCACACCGACCAGCACTTCACTCAGCTGGTCGACGTGCTCGCGCCGCAGGGCCAGCTTGCGCTGATCGACGACCCGGCCACGCTGGATGTGCTGCCGCTCAAGCGCAAGAGCGCGTCGCTGCACTGGGAATTCATGTTCACCCGCTCGCTGTTCGCCACCGACGACATGATCGCCCAGCACCACCTGCTCAACCGCGTTGCCGCGCTGGTGGACAGCGGCACGCTGCGCAGCACGCTGGGCGAGCACTACGGCCGCATCAGCGTCGACAACCTGCGCCGCGCCCACGCCGCCCTGGAATCGCATCGCACCCGCGGCAAGCTGGTACTGGAAGGGTTCTGACTGCAGCCAGGCATCGATCGCGCCATGTTCCGGTGCGCCGAGCAATGCGTGCTTGCCGTAGAGCGGGCGTCTGGGCGGGGTCGGCCTCGAACAGGGCCGGGCGCAGCGCGATGCACAGGACGCGGCGCACTGCAGTGTCCAGCCGCCGCCCGGAATCGCCGACGTGCAGCGCCCGGGAGCCGCTACGCGTCAGTGTCTCTGGCGACGTGTCGCCGCGTGCAATCCTGCCGGGCGCAGGTCGTGCGATCGCCAGACACGGCATTGCGCACGCGCACCGCTGGGCGATGTGCATTGCGGAGCGATATGCGCCAGGTCGTCGTGGGCGACTGCGCGCGTCGCAGTACGTCATGCGGCGATCGTGTCGGTCCGACGATGCGACCGAAGCGATGTCGTTGCCGGATGGCCTGCATGGTCCTCTGCGACGACCGCCGCGCTCATCCCGCGCGCAGGCGATCGCCACCGCTTGCAGATCGCAGCTGTCGGCGCGTGGCAACGATTGGCTACCGACAAGCTAAGTGGCGCACGGCCCGGCTCGCCACGCCGTTAGCCGCACTGAAGTCGCCGATGCGCATTGCCGCAGGCGCAACGTCCCGAGCGCCTGCGGCCTGATCACCGACCACCCAGGCCGCCTCGCACCGACGCAGCCGCTGCGACCGGCCCGGCTACACTGCACGCATGTCATCCGAATCCCTGATCCTTCTCGGACTCCTCGTGGTAGTCCTGGTGTTGCAGCTGCTGGCCCTGCTGCGGCGTCCCTCCACCACTGCGCTGGAGCATGCGCTGCGCAGCGAACAACGTGACGGCCGCGGCGAACTGCGCGAGCAGCTCGAAGGCCTGGCGCGCCAGCAGGACGGCCGCCTGGAAACCTTTGCGCGCAATCTCACCGAACTGTCCACCCGCACCGACCAGCGCCTGGACCTGCTGCGCGATGCGCTTGGCGAAGACGCCCGCAAGGCGCGCGAGGAAAGCGCCCTCGCGCAACAACGTACCGGCGAACTGCTCACCCTGCGGCTGACCGAATTGCGCACCCAGCTCGATGGCTTCGGCCAGCAGCAGGAAACCCGCATCCAGGTGTTCGGCCAGCAACTGACCGAGCTGATCGCACGCACCGACACCCATATGGCCGCGCTGCGCGACGCGCTGGCCGAAGATGCCCGCAAGAGCCGGCAAGAGGCCGGCGAGTCGCAGCAGCGCTTCACCGAGGCGCTGGGCCAACGCCTGACCGAACTCACCCAGCGCAACGAACTGCGCATCGGCGAAATGCGCGCCACGCTGGAACAACAGCTGGCCAACCTGCAGAACGACAACGCCAGCAAGCTGGAACTGATGCGCGCCACCGTCGACGAAAAACTGCAGACCACGCTCAATACACGCCTGGATGCCTCCTTCAAACTCGTCTCCGAGCGCCTGGAGCAGGTGCAGCGCGGCCTGGGCGAAATGCAGCAGCTGGCCACCGGCGTCGGCGATCTCAAGCGCGTGCTGAGCAACGTCAAGGACCGCGGCGGCTGGGGCGAAGTGCAGCTGGAGAACATCCTCGAGCAGACGCTGACGATGGAGCAGTACGCGCGCGGCGTGCGGGTCAAACCCGACAGCGCTGAAGCAGTGGACTTCGCGATCCGCCTGCCAGGGCGCGGCGATGACACGGTGGTGTGGTTGCCGGTCGACGCCAAGTTCCCGCGCGAGGACTACGAACGGCTGATCGACGCGCAGGAAAAAGGCGACCTGGACGCGATCAAGAATTCCACCGCGCAGCTGGAGCGCGCCATCCGCGTGCAGGCCAAATCCATCAGCGACAAGTACGTTTGCCCGCCGCACACGACGGATTTCGCGGTGATGTTCCTGCCGACCGAAGGCCTGTACGCCGAGGTCATCCGCCGCGCCGGCCTGGTCGATCTGCTGCAGCGTGAACATCGCGTGGTACTGGCCGGCCCGACCACGTTTACCGCCCTGCTCAACAGCCTGCAGATGGGCTTCCGCACGCTGGCGATCGAAAAGCGCTCCAGCGAGGTCTGGCAGGTGCTGGGCGCGGTGAAGAGCGAGTTCGGCAAGTTCGCCGGCATTCTGGAGAAGGCCGAGCGGCAGATCAGCACCGTCGGCAAGAGCCTGGGCGAGGCCAGCCGCAAGACCCGCACCATCGAACGCCGCCTGCGTGGCGTGGAAACGCTCTCCGGCGACCAATCCCAGGCGCTGCTGGACGATGCCGCGAACGGCATCGACGACGACCCCGGCGACGAGCAGGAATGATCCACCCTCAGACGCCAGCCCACACCCAGCACACGTAGGAGCGCACCCGGGCGCGACAGGGCATTACCGATAACGCCTCGTCGCGCCCAGGTCCGCTCCTACAACGCTGGCTGCAGCAAACGGCAATGGCCCGACGCTACTTCCAGCGACAGGCAGCAGCGATCCACAGATGGCATCGCAACAACCAACAGACAGCCCACCGTAGGAGCGCACCCGGGCGCGACAGGACATTACCGATAACGCCTCGTCGCACCCAGGTGCGCTCCTACAACGGCATATTTTTTTGGCATCCCATGCCGACCACGCCACGCAGACATCGCCACCGCGATGCTTGTAGGCCCCTTGTCCCAGAGAGATTCCCATGGCGGCCCGATGGATCCACCCGATGTTGTGCGCGCTGCTGCTGGCCGCATGTAGCAATACGCCTGCCGCCAAGTCCGGCGTTGCAGCGAGCGCGCCACCGGCTGCGAACGCAGGTTCCACCGATGATGCTGCCGCCTGCACCGCAAAAGGCGGCCAACTGCGCCCGGTAGGCCGCATGCAGATTCCGCGTTGCATCGTGCCGTATGCCGATGCCGGCAAGACCTGCACCGACAATGCCGAGTGCAGCGGCGATTGCCTGGCCACCAGCATCGTGCCGACCGGTACCGCCACCACCGGCACCTGCCAGCGCGACAGCGACCGCTTCGGTTGCCGCCAGGAAGTGATCGGCGGCATGGGCCAGGCCGCGTTGTGCATCGATTGATGGCTTCAAATATGTCCAAGCGCTTGCACGGGCCGATCAGCCGCTTGGCCCGTGCGCGTCGCTGGAGATAACTGCAAGCGCCATGAGCCAGCCGCGTCGCTCGCGCCATTTGGCGGTTTATGCTCTCGGCTCTACCTGTCCAGGACGTATCGATGAGCCAGACGCTGTACGACATCCCCGTGGCCCGCATCGACGGTGAGCCCGCCACGCTGGCCGACTACCGCGGCAAGGTGCTGCTGGTGGTCAACGTCGCCTCCAAGTGCGGCCTCACCCCGCAATACGAAGGCCTGGAAGCGCTGTACCGCGACAAGCACGCCGCGGGTCTGGAAGTGCTGGCGTTCCCGGCCAACGACTTCAACGGACAGGAGCCCGGCAGCGAGGCGGAGATCGCGCAGTTCTGCCAGCTCACCTACGACGTCACCTTCCCGCTGTTCTCCAAGATCGCCGTCACCGGTACCGACACCCATCCGCTGTATCAGGCCCTGACCAGCGCACGCCCGAGCGCCACCGGCGATGGCCCGATGCGCGAGAAACTCGCCGGCTACGGCATTGCCGCAAACCCCGCGCCGGGCGTGCTGTGGAACTTCGAAAAATTCCTGGTCGGCCGCGACGGCACGGTTATCGAGCGCTTCGCTCCCGACGTGCCGGCAGACGATGCGCGCTTGCGTCAGGCAGTGGATGCGGCACTGGCCGCCACTGCATGACGCAGGCAGTCGTCCTTCAATGCCAGGCAAGTTACTCGTTCGAGCCGGTGTTCTGATGCTTATCCTGAGCAGCGCCCTTGCCTGTGTAACGGGCGTGGTGCTGCTGTATCACAGCCGCCTGGCCAATCCATGTCCTGATGGCGCGCTCATCAATGGCGAGCCGGCAACTTGCTTTTACCGTGTCCAATGGACCACAGGATGGCCAATGGTGGCGGTTGCGCTTGTGGTCGGTTTTGCGTTTTGCCTGTTGTCTTCGTGGCTCTCGTTCAAAATTCAAGGTCTCCGCAAGCGGATGTGACCACGCCTAAACAGTTTTTCTGTGGTCTTTCGATCAAAGAACGAGACCAGATGTCTGCATCGAGTCCGTCGGACCCAGGCCAGGGACGGAATCAAGCGCGGTCACGCGGCAGTCAATGATGGACATCCACACGAAGCAAAAAAAGCCCGGGATCGCTCCCGGGCTTTCGTATTGATTGCAAACCGCAGCGCAGCCGATCAACGCACCCAGTTGGGAATCGGCATCGCATCCACCGGCACCGTGCTGTCCTTGTCTTCGCGCAGGTAGTCGGGCAGCTCGTTGTTCTTGTCGCGATGGCTGCGCAGATCGCGCACGATCTGGTAGTTGCGGCGCTGCATCCACGCATCGCGGGTCAGTGCGTATTCGTCCGGTGCCTGGTCGCGCAGCGAATCCAGCGACATCAGCTGCGAGCGCGTATCCACCAGCTGCAGGCCCTGCAGGGCGAAACGCGCGCCGCTGTCGTCGACCTGACGCAACGGCGAGAGCGGAATGTCGCCGCCCAGGCCGAAGGTGTCGCGTACGGTGCGTGGGCCGAACAGCGGCAACTCGAAGTAGCGCGAATTGCGCCAGCCCCACACACCCAGGGTCTGACCGAAGTCTTCGCTGCGACGCGGAATGCCGGCTGCGGAGGCCGGGTCGAACAGGCCGGCCACGCCCAGCGTGGAATTCATCACGAAGCGGCCCAGCGACTGCACCGCATACACCGGGTGGCCCTGCAGCAGCTGGTTGACCATGGTCAGCGGCGTGCCGAGATTGTCGAAGAAGTTGGTCACGCCCAGGCGGGCCGGACGCGGCACCACCTTGGTGTAGCCGGTGGCCAACGGACGCGCCACGCCACGGTCCACCGCCAGGTTGAAGCGGTGCATGCCGCGGTTGTAGCGCTCCCACGGGTCGTAGGCCGGTGCGGCGCCCGGCTGTGCCGGCGCACCGTCGGCGCCGGCCTGCGGGGTGGCTGTGCCATACAGCGCAGCGAAGTCGTCTTCGGCCGAGGTCGGCGCACCTGCCGCGTCGGTACCGGCATCGCCAGCGGGTTGCTGGGCGGGCGCCGCGGCCACGCTGGCAGGCACCGCATCGGGCGCGGCAAAACCGGCGGCGGCCGGTTGCGCGGTCACTCCGGAATCGTCACGCACCGGTGCTTCCGTACTGGATGGGGTATCGGCACTGGCCGACGGCGGCGCCGACTTCGGCGCCTGGCTGGCGCAGGCGCCCAGCAACAGGCAGGCCAGCAAGGGGAGGGGGCGTAACTGGGTCATGGCGTGGCGCTCAGGCCTGAAAATCGAGAGTGGGAGACAAGCGATAGGCGGCGCGCAATTCGTCCAGACCGGACGCCTCGCCCACCACCGCCACCGTGCCGTTGCCGCGTAGCCGCGCGGCCAGTTCGGCCAGCATCGCAACGCCGGCACTGTCCAGGCGTTGTACACCTGTCAGGTCCAGCGTGCGAACGCCATCGAGCTGGGCGATCGCCTGCGGCCAGGCCGCAGTGACCGCGGTACGGTCGAGCACGCCGCTCAGCGCCAGCGTGTCGCCGTTGCGTTGCACGGTGCTGTTACTTGCCATTGGCCGGTGCCGCACCGACCTGCAGGTTGCCGCTGCGCAGATCGGCGGCGACCTTGGCGATGCCCTTCTCGCGCAACGGGCCATCGAACTGGGTCTTGAAGGTCTGTACGTAGGAAATGCCTTCGATCATCACGTCGAAGATCTTCCACTGGCCACCGCTGTTGCGCATCAGGTAATCGACCGGGGTCGGGTCGTTGCCGGCACGCAGCAGGTCGGTGGAGACCTTGACGCCGCGGTTGCCCGGCAGCGCGCTCTCGGACTTGGCGCGGAAGGTCGGCTTGCCTTCGAAGTTGAGCAGCGCAGTGCCGTAGCGCTGCATCAGGTTCTCGGCCAGTGCGTCGGCAAACAGCTTGATGTCCGCGTCGGAGGCGCCACGGCCGTGCACGCCCAGCACCAGGCGGGCGGAGTAGTCGCGGTCGAAGGCCTTGTTCAATTCGCCGTTGATGTACTGGCGCAGGGCGGCCGGGTTGCTGCGGAACTCGGCGCGGCGCTGGTCCAGCGTGCTCAGGATGCGGGTGCTGCTGTCGATGACGGTCTTGGTGGCCGCGCCCTGCGCAGGCGCGCTGGCGGCAGCCGGCTGCGCCAGCACGGTGGCCGGTGCGCACACCAGCAGGGTCGAGGCCAGGACGGCGGAGAGCAGGGTGGTCTTCATTGGTGTGGTTCCGTGGAGGGAGGAGCGGGCTGGGCAGGCGCGGGGGCCTGGCCATTGGTGGCGGCCGGGGCATTGCTGCCACCACTACCGCCACCACTGAACATGTACTTGCCGACCAGCTGCAGCAGATCCACCGCCGGTTGGGTGAAGCCGATCTCTTCGCCCGGCTTGAGCGTGTCCGGGTCGCCGCCCGGCTGCAGGCCGATATAGCTCTCGCCCAGCAAGCCGCTGGTGAAGATACCGGCCGAGGTGTCGGCGGGGAGGTCCTTGTATTTGGTGTCCAGCGACAGCGTCACCACCGAATCGAACTTGGTCGGATCCAGGCTGATCTCGGACACCTTGCCGATGGTCACCCCGCCGATCTTCACCGGCGCCTGCGCGCGCAGCTGGCCGATCTGGCTGAAGCGCGCGGTCAGCGTGTACTGGCTGGACCCGAAGCCCCAGCGTTGATTGGTCGAGGCCACCGCCAGCACCAGCAGCGAGGCCAGGGTCAGCAGCAAAAAGGCGCCGACGGCGAATTCGAGTCGTGGTCCACGCATGGCCATGGGCTATCTCACCTAAACAACATTGCAGAAAGGACGAAGTTGAACATCAGCACCAGCAGCGAGGCGTTCACCACCGCGCGGGTGGTGGCGATCGAGGTGCCTTCGATGGTCGGCTCGGCATGGAAACCCACGTAGGCGGCCACCAGCGCGGCGGTGCCGCCGAAGATCGCCGACTTGAGCATCGCCACGCCAAAGTCGTCCCAGAAGTCCACGCTGTTGCTCAACCCCGACCAGAATGTGCCGTTGTCGATGCCCAGCACGTGCACGGCTTCGAAGTAGCCGCCGGTAATGGCCAGCGAGCAGAACACGCCGGTCAGCAGCGGCACCGTCAGCACCGCCGCCCAGAAGCGCGGTGCCACCGCCTTGGCCACCGGATCGATGGCCATCAGCTCCAGCGCCTTGATCTGGTCGGTGGCGCGCATCAGGCCCAGCTCGGCCGCAATCGAACTACCGGCCCGGCCAATGAACAACAACGCGGTCAGCACCGGTGCCAGCTCGCGGTACAGCGACAGCCCCAGCAAGGTGGACAGCGCATCCGACGCACCATAGGTGGTCAGCGTGCGGTAGCCCTGCAGGGTCAGCACCAGGCCGACAAAGGCGCCGCCGACGGCGATGATCGGCAGCGAGCGCGCGCCGACCTTGTAGATCTCGCGCACCAGTTCGGCGATGAAGTCGCGCGTGGGCACCGAGCCGCGCAGCACGGTCAGCGAGAACAGCCCGGCGCGGCCGAAGGCGCGGATCGATTCGACCATGGCCATCAGGCAGCACTCCGGTCGCGCCGCGGCGCCGCATCGAAGGCGATCGGCCCATCCGGCTGGCCATGCAGGAACTGCTGCACCAGCGGATCGGTGCTGTCCTGCAATTGCGCCGGCGTGCCGGCGAACACGATCCCGCCATTGGCGATGACCACCGCCTGGTCGCAGATCGGCAGGGTCTCGTGCACGTGGTGGCTGACGATGATGCTGGTCAGGCCCAGGCTGTCGTTGAGGCGCTGGATCAGGCTCATGATCACGCCCGAGGCGATCGGGTCCAGCCCGGTCAGCGGCTCGTCGTAGATCATCAATGGCGGGTCCAGCGCCAGCGCGCGCGCCAGCGCCACACGCCGTGCCATGCCGCCTGAAAGTTCGCGCGGCCAGGCATCGGCGGCAGCCAGCAGGCCCACCGCATGCAGCTTCATCTGCACCAGGCGCTGCAACACCGGCGCCGGCAGACGGGTATGCGTGCGCAGCGGCAGCGCGACGTTGTCGGCCACGCTCAGGTCGGTCAGCAGGCCATTGCCCTGCAGCAGCACGCCGACGTTGCGGCGCATCTCCAGCAGCGCACGGCTCCCCTGTGGAATCGCGTTGCCGAACAAGGTCACCGTGCCGGCCACCGGGCGCAGTTCGCCGGTCAACGCCGCCAGCATCGTGGACTTGCCGCTACCGGAAGGACCGAGCACGGCAGTGATGCTGCCGCGTGGCACATCGAGCGAAACGTCGCGCAGGATCGTGCGACCGCCGCGATCGATGCGGACACCGGACAATTGCACGACAGGAGAGGCGGACGCCGTCATCGAAGCCTTTAACAGAATTCCAACGCAATAGAGTAGCCGTCACACGGCTGAACATAACCGAACCGCTGCGTGCAGTATTGTCGCATTCATGCCATGGGCGATGTGGCCGACCATGTCGCCATCTGCGTAACAGCGTGTCCCGCAACGCACGAACTGCCGCACGACATGGCATCGCGGTTCAACATACGCGGCGGTAGGGTTCACCTGCTGAGAGCCTGCGGCATCATGCAGATGCGAGCGCGGCAGTGGAAGGGCGCGCAAAGATCGCAATGACGCTATTGACCCTGGCTTTTGCGCAGTGGGTCTCGCGTCTCGTCTCCGCAGCTGATGTGGATAGAGGAGATCGGCATCTTTCTAGCGTGGTTGGCAGTAGCCTCCAGTAGACACCCGACCCCGCAGCTGCGCGTGGAATATCAGCGCGATTTCCAGGGCCGTGGCGATGCCACGCTGAGCTACGCCGATCTGTCTGGCGGGCCGTTCTATCGCACCGGGCAAAGCGCGTTCGATCGCAATCGCCTGATGGTGGGCATCGACGCGGCGTTGCTGACCGAACAAGGCCTGTCCACGCGGTTGAAATACCGCGGCATCACCGATGGCGACAGCGGCAACGACCAGACCTGGATGATCAATCTGGAAAAGAAATACTGATCGCGCAGCACGCGCCGCAGTAAAGGCAATGCGATGGGTCGGGCAATGCTCGGCCCATCGCATTTGCGGCCGCTGCAATCGTGGCCGGTGGAGTGCAGCGATCGCACAGGCACCCGCACCGGCGAGCTGGCATGGCAGATCCCGCACAGTGCGGCGGCAACCCCGTCATTGACGTCTGTATGGCAGATCCCGCACAGTGCGGCGGCAACCCCGTCATTGACGTCTGTCTGGACCAGAGCGGCTCTTGCCTGTCGCGTGGAATTGACCATGCGCGCAGGCAGCAAGGACGTCGGCGAATGCATGAACATTCGCGCATCCCGCGCATCCCGCGCACCGACGACGCGATACCGACCGAAGGCACTGGCCGCGCTCGCCTGAGCGTTGCTGCATGTCCATTCCACGCACGCCGCGCATCTGCGCAGCAGGAGCGAACACATCGACGGGCCTGCACCCTGCAGGTCAACGCGCATTACTTCGGCATCCGGCACAATGCGCCCACGCATGCACGCCACCTCCGCGCCCGATTTCCGTCTCTATCCTTCCAATGCGCTGGATACCCTGGCTGCCTTGCTCGCGCAGGAGTTGCGGCAGCCGGTGCGCGGTCAACCGGTGTTGCAGCCGGAGGTGGTGCTGATCCCGCAGGTGGCAATGCGGCGCTGGCTGCAGTCCACGCTGGCGGCCGAGCATGGTGTGGCGGCGAATCTGGAATTTCTGACTCCTGGCGAATTCGTGGCGCGCGCGCTGGAGTGCAACCTCGGCGCGGCCGACGACGATCTGGACATGGCCACCACGCAGTGGCGCCTGTACGCCGCATTGCAGGCCGACCTGGGCAGCGATGCGGCACTGGCGCCGCTGGCAGGCTATCTGGCCGACGGCGATGCGCTCAAGCCCTGGGCATTGGCCGGCGAGCTGGGCAACGTGTTCGAGAAATACCAGGCCTGGCGACGCGACTGGTTGCTGCGCTGGGAAGGCGGCGCCGACCCCGATGACCCGCAGGCGCGCCTGTGGCGCGGCATCGCCGCCGGCAGGCAATACCGCGCGCGCCGCATCGGCCAGTACCTGGATCGCTACGCGCGCCCGGATGGTCCGCTGCCGCAGGGCTTGCCCAGGCGCTTGTTCGCGTTCGCCATCCTCAATATTTCGCCCGACGTGCTGCGCGTGCTGGCCACGCAGGCGCGCGTGGGCACGCTGCATTTCTACCTGCCCACGCCCACGCAAGGCTATTGGGGCGATCTGCAGACCTTGTGGCAGCGTCGCCGCGAAGACGGCGCCGTGCAGCTGTTTGCCGATCAGGTGCAAGAGAATCCGCTGTTGCAGGCCTGGGGCGCGGCCGGACGCGACTTCATGGCGCTGGTCGGCGACTACGAGGTGGTGCATCCGCTGGCCGAGATCGCCGCCTATGCCGATCCGCTGGAGTCCGGCCGCCGCGCACTGGCCGACGGCGGCCTGGGCGACAGCCTGCTGCGGCGCATGCAGAGCGACCTGTTCCACCGCCGCGCGCCAGGCGTGCCTGCCGCGTTGCCGACGGTGAATCTGCACGACCCCAGCCTGCAGGTGCACGCCTGCCACACGCGCCTGCGCGAGTTGCAGGTATTGCACGACCACTTGCGCGCCTTGCTCGACGACTCACGCTTCGACCCGCCCTTGCAGCCACGCGAGATTGCGGTGTTGTCGCCCAACATCGACCCGTACGTGCCGTACCTGGACGCGGTGTTCGGCAGCCACGGCAACGACGACGCGCTGCCGTACGCGCTGGCCGATGCCAGCCCCTTGGCCAGCGAGCCGTTGGCCGAGGTGTTTTTGACCTTGCTCAAGCTGCCGATCGCACGCTTTGGGCTGCATGAAATCCTGGACCTGCTGGCCAGCGCGCCGATTGCCGAGGCCGCCGGCCTGGACGAAGCCGGGCTGGAACGCCTGCGGACCTGGCTGCACGCGGCCGGCGCGCGCTGGGGGCTGGATGCGGCGCATCGGCGTCAGCACCAGGCACCGGGCGACGACGCCTACACCTGGCGCTTCGCGCTGGACCGGCTGCTGCTCGGTCATGCCAGCGGCGCCGACGACGACATCGATGGCGTGGCGCCATGGCCGCAGCTGGAAGGCAGCGCGGTGGCCGCACTGGACACGCTGCTGCGCCTGCTGCGCGTGCTCGAACGCCATCAGTCCATCCTGGCCGAGCCGATGCCGCCCGGGCAATGGCGCGAGCGGTTGCTTGAATTGCTGGAGGCGTTGATTCCCAACGCGCCATCGGCCCCGCGCGCGCAGCGCGCGCTGGATCGGCTACGCAGCCTGATCGATCAATTCGCCCGCGATGCGCAACGCGCCCAGTACGCCGGCAAGGTGCCGGCCGAGGTGGTGCGTGCGCACTTCGCTGCGGTGCTGGGCGAATCGGACACGCGCGCGCCGCTGCTCACCGGTGGCATCAGCTTCGGCCGCATGGTGCCGATGCGCCTGCTGCCGTTCCGGGTGATCTGCCTGCTCGGCATGAACGATGGCGACTTTCCGCGCCGCGACCCGGCCGCCGGGCTCAATCGCCTCACTGCAGAATTGGGCACCGAGCGCCGCCGGCATGGCGATCGTTCAACCCGCGAGGACGACAGGTTCTTGTTCCTGCAATTGTTCGCCTCTGCGCAGGAGGTGTTCTACCTGAGCTATCTCGGTGCCGATGCGCGCGACGGCAGCGCGCGCGAACCGTCGGTGCTGGTCAGCGAGCTGCTGGGCAGCGCCGCGCAGTACCACGCCGACCCGGCGGCAATCGACACGCTGGTGGTGCACCACCCGTTGCAGCCGTTTGCCGCCGCGGCCTTCGGTGCGGCGGGTGATCACGGCACCGACCCGCGCCGTTTCAGTTATCGCCGGCAGTGGCGCCCGGCCGTGGACAGCCTTGCCGGCCAGCGCCAGCCGCTGGCGCCGTGGGTGGCCGGTGTATTGCCGGCCGATCACATCGGCCTGCCCGCCAGCGTGTCCATCGACGATCTGCGCCGGCTGTTCGGCGACCCGGCCGGGCAGTTCCTTCGCCATCGCCTGGGGATGCGGCTGCCCGACCCGGCCAGCGAAGACAGCGATCTGGAACCGCTGCTCGCGCCCACGCGCGGGCTGGACCAATACGGCCTGCAGCAGCAGGTGTTCGAGGCGGCATTGGCGGGCGAGGTGGATGGGCTGTACGAGCGGCTGCGCGCGCGCGCATTGCTGCCATCGGGCCCGCTCGGCCGTCGTCAACTCGACGAACGCGTGGCGCAGCTGCGCCCGTATGCCGACGCCTTTCGGCAGTGGCGCGGCGATGCGCCGGCCGATTCGCGCCGCTTGCAGGTGCGCATCGGCGATACCGACGTCCACGGTCGCGTGCCCGGCTGGTATGCCGATGGCGTGGGGCGCGTGCAGGTCGGTGCGCTCAGTGGCCGCAGCGCGATCCGCCACGGCCTGGAATGGTTGCTGTTGCGCGCCGCCGGCGAGCGCGTGCCGTATGTGCGCTTTTTCGAGCAGGACGACGGCCTGGGCCCGCATCCCATCGACGCCGACCCGCTGTCGCAGACACAGGCGCAACACGCATTGGGCGAGCTGTTGCAGCTGTATCGCCATGGCCTGCACATGCCGCTGGCGTTCGCGCCCTACAGCAGCTGGAAATACCACCAGGGGGCACGCAGCGATGATCTGGACAAGGCCATCAAGGACGCCGCCGGGCAGTGGCAATCCGGTTTCGGCTGGAGCGAATCGCATAGCCCGGAACTGCGCCTGGTCCACCGCGGCCGCGACCCGTTCGCCGATGCGCAGCGCTTCGCCGAGTTCGCCATCACCAGCCATCGCGTGTACGACTTGCTCGAGCGCGGCAACGCCGACGCCACGCTGGAGCCGGAGCGTCTGATCGAGAGCTGGCGCCACTGGCACGGCGCGCAGGAAGACGCCGAATGAGCGCCAACCCCGTCACCGACCCGTACCTGCACCTGCCGCTGCATGGCGTGCGCCTGATCGAGGCCAGCGCCGGCACCGGCAAGACCTTCACCCTGGCCACGCTGTTCACCCGGCTGGTGGTCGAGCGCGGCCTGCGCATCGGCCAGATCCTCGCCGTCACCTTCACCGAGGCCGCCACCCAGGAGCTGCGCCGCCGCATCCGCGAGCGCCTGGTGCTGGCCGCGACCCTGGTCCCCAACGCCCCCGTAGGAGCGGACCCGGCCGCGACCGACCAACCCACAACGCCTGCGCCTAATGGCGCATCGGCTCGTGTAGGAGCGGCCTCGGCCGCGACCGACCTCGCCAACGGCCCGTCGCAGCCAAGGCCGCTCCTACAGGAGCCGCCCGACGTCCTGCTCACCCGCGCTATCCTCGCCACCCACCTGGCCAACGGCACCGAAACACCCACCGCCCTGCGCCGCCGCCTGCAACAGGCGGTGGAAGAAATCGATCTGGCCGCGGTGTTCACCATCCACGGCTTCTGCGCGCGCGTGCTGCGCGAGCATGCGCTGGAAAGCGGCCAGGCCTTCGCCGCGCCAGAGCTGCTCGCCAACGACCGCGAACTGCTCGGCGAAATCGCCGCCGACCTGTGGCGCCAACGCGCGGCCGATGCGGTGATGGCCGAAGACCTGATCGCGTTGTGGTCGGGCGGCCCGCCGGCCTTGGCCACCGACCTGCGCGCCTTGGTGCGGCATCCGGCGATCATGCCGGCAGCGTCCGACGCTGGCAGCGACGATGCCGACGCACTGCTGCAGGCCGTGCACGATGCAAGCCGCGCGCTGGCAAGTGCGTTTCACGCGCAGGGCACCGCGTTTTTCGAATCCATCATGTCCGCCATCGACGGTGGCATCCTGAGCAAGGTCAGCTACAAACCCGAGTGGCTGGCCTCGCTGTGGCATTGGTTCGACAGCTTCGCCGCCGCGCCATCGGTCAACACCGCCCCGCACCCCAAACTGATCAAGTTGACCGCCGCGGAACTGGCCGCCGGCACCAACAAGAAGTTCGTCGAGCGCACCCCGGCCTCGCCGCTGAGCCACGAGATCGACGGCTATCTCACCGCGCTGGCGCGTGTCGAAGATTGGCGCACGCGCCGACGCATCCGCCTGCTGCACGCCCTGCGCGAGGATGCCATCGCGCGGCTGGCGCTACTCAAGCGCCAGCGCCGCGTGCAGACCTACGACGACCTGGTCGATGGCGTGGCGCACGCGCTGGAAGGCGCGCAGGCCGATGCGCTTGTCACACGGCTGCGCGCGCAATACGCCATCGCGCTGGTGGACGAATTCCAGGACACCGACGACCGCCAGTGGACGATCTTCTCGAACGTGTTCGGCGAGGGCCCGCTCGCACGTGCGGCCGGCCTGGAACCGGCGCTGTTCCTGATCGGCGACCCCAAGCAGGCCATCTACGGTTTCCGTGGCGGCGACGTGCGCACCTATCTGGCCGCCGCCGTCACTGCCGAACTCGCCCCGCCGCTGGGCCACAACTTCCGCTCGCGCCCCGGCGTGCTGGCGGCCATCGACGCGCTGTACGCGCAGGCCGGCTACGGTGACGCCTTCCTCACCGATGGCATCGCCTTCCACCCGGTGCGGCCCGGCACCAAGCGGGTGGATGCCGACCTGCAGCGCGATGGCGCCACCGCCCCGGCGCTGACGCTGTGGCGCGCGCCGGAACCGCCGCCGCCTGCGAAAGGCAAGCCCAAACCCTGGAGCGCCGGCCGCGCCCGCGAGCTGGCCACCGCCGCCTGCGTGGCGGCGATCCGCGGCTGGCTGGCCGGTGGCCGCGACGGCACTGCCACCGTCACTGGCCGCCCGGTGCAGGCCGGCGATATCGCCGTGCTGGTGCGCAGCCACGGCGAGGCCACGCGCATGCAACAGGCGCTGGGCGCGGTGGGCATTCCCGCCGTGGCGGCCGGCAAGCAGAGCCTGTTCGCCACCGACGAGGCGCTGGAACTGCTGGCCCTGCTGCAGGCCTTGCTCGACCCGGGCGACGACAGCCGCCTTCGCGCCGCGTTGGCCACCGTGCTGATCGGCGCGGACGCCGCCGCCATCGCCGCGCTCGCACACGATGGCGAGCGTCACCGCCGCTGGCAGCAACACGCGCTGGACTGGCGCGAGCGCTGGCAGCGCGGCGGCCCGCTGGCCTTGATCGGCGAACTGGGCGCCGCGCACGGGCAACGCCTGCTCGCGCTGGTCGATGGCGAACGCCGCCTCACCAACTACCTGCAGCTGGCCGAACTGCTGCAGGAGGCCGACGCCCGCGCACTCGGCCCGCACGGCCTGGTCGACTGGCTGTCGCGCCGCATCGCCAATGCCGACGACAACGACGAAGCCCAGCAGCTGCGGCTGGAATCGGACGCGCGCCGCGTGCAGATCGTCACCCTGCACAAGAGCAAGGGCCTGGAGTATCCGCTGGTGTTCCTGCCCTATATCGGCATCGGCCGCAGCGACAAGGGCGCCGGCCGCCATTGCGTGGTGCATGCGCCCGAGCTCGGCCGCCAGCTGCACTGGAAGACTGATAAAGAGGACCCAAGCTGGAGCGCCGCCGAAGCCGCCTGGAAGCAGGAACAACGTGCCGAAGACGCGCGCCTGCTCTACGTCGGCCTGACCCGCGCCGAGCACGCGCTGTGGATCGCCAGCGGCCCGTTCCACCAGCACGAGCGCACCGCCCTGTCCGGCATGCTGCGCGCGCTCGACGCGCTGCAGGGCGCGGCCGGCGAGGGCGCAGTGGTGGTCGACACGTCCACGCCGCCCACCAACCTGCCGCGCCTGCCGCCGCCGATCGAGGCGCAGGTGCCGCCCGCGCGCACCCCGCAGCGGCATATCGCCCCGGACTGGTGGGTCTACAGCTTCACCCAGCTGGCCAACGCCGATGCCGGCGCCGCCAGCGACCCGATGGCCAGCGCCACGGTGGTCGGCAGCGGCGGCAGTGACGAGCCGGCCGGCAGCGAGGCGGTGGCAGTCGCCGCTGCCACCGAGGCCGAACCGTTCGACCCGCGCTTTGCCGGCAATCGCTTCGGCGTGGTGATGCACGACGTGTTCGAGCGCTGCGACTTTGCCGCCTGGCACGCGTGGCAGCCCGGCCAACCCGCGCCCGAGGGCCAGGCCGCGCCCATCGTCGAGGCCCTGCAACGCGGCGGCTATGCCCAGGACGAACTCGACGACGGCCTGCGCTTGCTCACCGCGCTGATCGGCCACACGCTCACCGTGATGTTGCCCGAAGGCACCCCCCTGGCCGCCATGCCCGCGCCGCAGCGCCGCAACGAGATGGAATTCCATTTCGCCATGCGGCCCACCCGCGTCGAGGCACTGCTCGCGTTGCTGCACCGGTTTGGCGTGGTCGGCGACCGCCAGGCCTTCGGCGCGCGCCAGCGCCTGGAAGGCCTGATGACCGGCCTGATCGACCTCACCTACACCGTGGACGGGCGCTGGTACGTGCTCGACTACAAGTCCAACCGCCTGCCCAGCTACGACGCCGACGCTCTGGCCCGCGCCATGGCGCACAGCGAGTACGCGTTGCAGGCGCTGATCTACACGGTCGCGCTGCACCGCTGGTTGCGCTTCCGCCTGGGCGACGCCGCCGACGGTGGCGGCTACGACTACACCCGCGACTTCGGCGGCGTGCGCTACCTGTTCTGCCGCGGCCTGGACGCGGCGGCCTCCACCGATCCCGGCACCCCGGCCCCCGGCGTCCACGCCTGGCGTTTCGACCCGATCCTGGTCGACGCCCTGGACGCCCTGTTCGCCGGCAGCGCCCCGGAGCCGATATCCAGCAACCCAGGCACGCCCGATGCCCACTAGCGCACAGCTCGTCACCGCCGACGCACCAAGGCCGCGCTCGCACCGGGAGAGTGCACACCCGGTCAGCGCCGACGCACCAAAGCCGCTCTCCCCGCGGGGCGATAAGGCACTGGTTGCGCGCCACTGGCGCGCATGCCTTGGAGCGCCCGCACCGCTGGCGCGGGCTGGGGCGCGGAGCGGGGGTTGGGGTGAGGGTCCGTCCGCCCGTCAGGCCTCCACCTCATGAATCACCCAAACCTCTTCAGCGCGCTGATCAAGGCCGACGCACTGCGCACGCTGGACCTGGCCTTCGCCCAAAGCCTGCAACGCCTGGCCCCGGAGACCGACGCCCTGGTCCTGGCCGGTGCCGCCCTCGCGTCCCTGGCAGTCACCAGCGGCCATGCCGGGCTGGACCCGGCGCGCGCCAGCATGCTGCTGGACCAACGCGACGGCCCGGCGCCCCCCCTGCCAGACCCGGCCGACTGGCAACGCGCGCTCGCCGCCTCGCGCTGGGTCGACCAACCGAACCCGGAAGACCCCGCCGCTGCGGACTGCCCGCTGGTCCTCGAACACGGCCTGCTCTACCTACGCCGCTATCGCGAGTACGAACGCCGCCTGGCGCTGGGCCTGCAGCGCATCGCCGCCCAGTCGCCGCCGCCCTTTGACGCGGCCACGCTGGCCCCGCTGTTCGCACAGCTATTCCCAAACCCCTCGATCCCTCTCCCGCCTGCGGGAGAGGGTGCCCGAAGGGCGGGTGAGGGCACGGCCCCGCCCAAGCCATCCGTCTACCAGAAAGGCACGGGCCGACCCGAGCCATCCGTCTACCAGGAAGGCACGAGCCTACCCAAGCCATCCAACCATCAAGACGGCACGAACCCACCCGCCCCGTCCCACTCCCCAGACCGCCAGGCCCAGGCCGCCGCCCTGGCCCTGCGCCGCACTTTGCTGCTGATCACCGGCGGCCCCGGCACCGGCAAGACCACCACCATCGCGCGCCTGCTGCTGTTGCGCATCGCGCAAGCGCACGCATCCAACATCCCGGCCCCGCGCATCGCCCTGGCCGCGCCCACCGGCCGTGCCGCCGAGCGCATGGCCGAAAGCCTGCGCACCGCGGTTGCGCGCGCCATCGCCGACGGCATCCAACTGCCACCCACTCCCAGTGCAGCCCCGCACGGGCAAGTGCAGCAGTCACCAAACCCCGTCGTTTCCCCTCTCCCGCAAGCGGGAGAGGGTGCCCGAAGGGCGGGTGAGGGCCAGCCGCCCCCCTGGGAATCCCTCCTCCCCACCGGCGCCAGCACCCTCCACCGCCTGCTAGGCGTCATTCCCGATTCCCCGAACTTCCGCCATAACGCAGACAACCCGCTCCCATTCGACCTGATCGTGGTCGACGAAGCCTCGATGGTCGACCTGCCGCTGATGTGCAAGCTGGTCGAAGCCGTGGCCGACGGCACCCAGCTGATCCTGCTCGGTGACGCCGACCAGCTGCCCTCGGTGGAAGCCGGTGACGTGCTCGCCGCCATCCTCCAGGCCGCCGGCCCCGGCGACACCCTGCAGCCGCAGGACGTACAGGCGCTGCAAGCGCTACTCGGCAACGCGCCCAGCGATACCACGCCCGCCGCCACCCACAGCGGCGGCTTGGCCGGCCACCGCGTGCACCTGCTGCGCGGCTACCGCCAGGCGCACGACTTCGCGCTCGCCCCGTTGGCCGACGCCGTGCGTGCCGGCGATGCCGACACCGCCCTGGCCCTGCTGCGCAGTGGCGAGCTGGCCGGCGTGCACTTCCACGAAGACGGCGAAGACCCGCTCACCCTGGGCCGCGATGCATTGCTCGCGCACTGGCGCGCGCTGGCCGACGCGCACGACCCGGCCGCCGCCCTGCGCGATGCCGCGCGCCTGCGCCTGCTCACCGCCGTACGCGCCGGCCCGCAGGGCGCACGCGGCCTCAATGCCCGCATCGAACAACTGCTGGCCGAAACCGGCTCCGGCGCCCGCCGTCTCGGCAGCGCCTCGCCCTGGTTCCAGGGCCGCCTGCTGCTGATCACCGAAAACAGCTACCGCCACGGCCTGTTCAACGGCGACGTCGGCATCTGCCTGCGAAGCGATGCGAGTCCCTCTTCAGGGCGCAGCGACGAAAGCCCTCCTTCAGGGCCAGACCAGTCCGGCAGCACCACCAACCACCACACCGACAGCCGTGCCCAGGGCCCATTGGTGGCCTGGTTCGAAGGCGACGGCGACGGCCAGGTGCGCGGCTTCCACCCCGCCGCGCTACCCGCGCACGAAAGCGCCTTCGCCATGACCGTGCACAAGGCCCAGGGCAGCGAATTCGACACCGTCTGGCTGCAACTGCCCACCCGCGACGCCCGCGTGCTCAGCCGCGAACTGCTCTACACCGGCATCACCCGCGCCCGCCGCGCCCTGCACCTGGCCGGCAGCGAAGCGGTCATCCGCGCCGCGCTCGCCCGGCATGCCGCACGCATCTCGGGCCTGGCGTGGCGGCTGGGTGCGCAGCAGCAGGCGGCACCCGCTACGCAAGCAGCAGAACCATCCACTGTCATGCCCGTGCAGGGGTCGTTGTTCTGATGGACGTGAGCCGGCGCAATGGCAGCATCACTTACGGCAGAACGGCACGTTCGCCTATCACCGTCATCGGGCGCGCCCGGATAACCTCGTGGCCGAAGAACGCCTGGTTGTGCGGTATCGCCAGCATGGGAGGCATCGATGGCGAAAAAGCATGAAATTTCGCTCGTCCGCTCGTCCGCGGCCGAATACCTGACCTTCGTGGCCGCCGCAGGCGAGGGCGGCGTACAGGCGGCGTATGCCGACGAAAACGTCTGGCTGACGCAGAAGATGCTGGCCCAGCTCTACGATGTCGAAACCCACACCATCAACTACCACCTGAAAAAGGTGTTCGCTGACAACGAGTTGCAGGCAGATGCAGTTATTCGAAATTTTCGAATAACTGCCGCCGACGGCAAGAGCTACGACACCAAGCACTACAACCTCGCGGCCATCATCGCCGTGGGCTACAAGGTCAATTCAGAGCGCGCGGTGCAGTTCCGCAAGTGGGCCACCTCCATCATCGAGTCCTTTACGATCAAGGGCTTCGCGATGGACGACGAGCGCCTGAAGAATGATGGCACGGTGCTCGGCAAGCGCTACTTCGAAGAGCAGCTGCAGCGCATCCGCGAGATCCGTCTCTCCGAGCGCAAGTTCTACCAGAAGATCACCGACATCTACGCCACCGCCCTGGACTACGATGCCACCGCGCAGGCAACCCAGCGGTTCTTCGCCACAGTGCAGAACAAGCTGCACTGGGCCATCCATGGGCGCACCGCGGCGGAAGTCGTCTACCACCGTGCCGATGCCGGCAAGCAACACATGGGTCTGACCACCTAGGCCGATGCACCACGTGGGAAGATCCAGAAGTTCGATGTGGCCGTCGCCAAGAACTACCTGACCACCGGCGAGATGGCGCAGTTGCAACGCCTTGTATCGGCCTATCTTGACCTGGCCGAGGACATGGCATTGCGGCAAATTCCGATGACCATGCAGGATTGGGAAACACGTCTGAATCGCTTCATCGAAGCGACCGACCGGCAGGTGTTGCAGGACACAGGGCGCGTCACCGCTGAGATCGCCAAAGCTCATGCGGAAAGCGAGTTCGAAAAGTACCGCATCGTGCAGGACCAGCTGTTCGTGAGCGATTTCGATCGCGTGTTGCAGCAGCTTGATGCAGGAGACCGGGTGGACGGTACCAACGAGGACTTGCGCGAAACGGAGGCGGTGCAGGAAGTGCCGAAGCGTCAGGTCCCCAATAGAAAACGCGAGCCAAAGCCATAAATCGGTCGCGGTCCAACCATTTGTGCGTTATCGGGAGCAATCGGAATCAAAAAGTAAAAGCACCTCAGCCGATATGGTGTCTCTGAAGACTGCTACATCCAACATCCTTGAGATCACACCTCGATAGGTCAGCGATGTATAGGCGAACCTGGCCTCGCCCGGCCTATTGAGATGTGACTGATGATTCCGCGTAGATCGGCTTCGCCTGCGTCGGTAAGGACTTAGCCATGCATCAGCCGCGACGGCTCTCGGCCAACTCTTCATCCAGGATGGCGCTGACGCTCTTGGTGGAAAACTTGCCGGCAAGGCCTTCCTCGACGCGTCCCTCAAGCAGGTTTTCCAACTCCCGCCATGCCTGATCGGCGCTCGCTTCGCCAGGAAAGAGACGTTCAAGCGCGTATTGTCTGATGGTCTTGCCCTGCAGAGTGGCCAACGCCTTGAGGCTCTGGTGCTGCTGGGCGCTCAGAACAATGATCAAACGGCCCATGACGAGCTCCTAAATCCACAAACCCACATTAGCGCATCTGGGCTGGTTGACCGATTGCAGAGCTTTGGGACGCCAGCGCGGGTGACGCTGTGCCGTGTTTTGACGGAAACTGCGCTCCCGGAACAGGACCGCACCGATGGACCGACGTCGCCACAAACGGATGGAACGCTATTGGGCGCGTGCAGAAGCCAAGGCACGTGCAGCGGTCGACCGGTTGGATCCGGAGAGCTGGTTCGATCTGTGGCATACGCATCTGGACTGGGACGGTCGCGGCCGCGGCTCCGCGGAAGATCGGCAGATGGTGAACGCGGTTGCAGTGCGTGTGCTGTGCTACCTGGAGGAACGTCTGGCGCATCGTGGGGCAGCGGGGCAGCTGTGGGCAGACCTCAATTCGGACACGATGGACACGGGCATCTACGCGCACTCTGCCAATCCGAACGGCACGACCTTCCCTGCAACCTTCCCTAACCTGGATTGGCAGCAGGCTCTGCCTGTCGAGGTTGCAGCGATACTGCCCGCCACGCATCAGGCTGGCACCGCGTCATGCGATGGCAGTACTTGGTATGTCGTGCAGCGTCAGCCCGCCATGGTCGGCGCGGAGGTCCGCCAGTGAGTTCCACCGACAAAGCGCATCGCACCGCATTGCGTTACGCAGTCGGTGCCCGCCAGCCCCGTCTCGCCAAGGCGCCCGTCACCGGCGCCACCTATCGGCTGGCGCACGCCTGCTTCGGTTGCCGCAGAAGTTTCAAGATCGCTCCGCGCGAGCAGATGGCTCCGTGTCCCGGCTGCGGTAACGCGCTGTGCGTGATGGGGCGTTCGTTCAAGGCACCCGCGGCCCGCAACCAGGCGCAATGGCGCAAGGTCGAGCGCCTGTATCGCGCAGGCTTTCGGTTCTTCAGTTACCGCAGCCACCCGTGCGCCGCGCTCCCGGCCAAGCTGTCGGAGGTCGATCGCTTCATCCGTGAGAACCCTGAGCACCCATTACGCCTGGGGGGGCATTGAGGTTGGCACGGCGCCACACCGCGAGGCCAGGCCTGCGCCTGACCTCGTCTGCCGTCTGGCAGGCCGGGCGGCTTACTTGCCCTTCTTTTCCTGCTTGGCCGCGCGCTTTTCCTTCAGCGTCTTGGTCGGCTCTTTCTTCTGGCTCTTCTTCTGGTCCATCCCCTTGCTCATGACACCCTCGTAGTTGCTGGATTGATCGGTCGGGCAGCGCCATGACCCTGGCGTGCCTGCGCACTGTAAGGCACGCGCGGGGTGGAAGGCAGCGGCAGCGCCGGGCCGGGCGACGGGCGCTGCGCCCGGCCCGGCGTTTGATCAACGTAGCAAGCGCCAGCAGCCCCTCGGCGCGGCCGGCAGGGCCGCAAACGCAAACGCCCGCGTGCGACCGGCAAGGTCCACACGCGGGCGCTGGCGGCAGCAGCGGCCCTACTTGGCGGCCACGCGTTGGTACTGCTCGCCGCCGGTGTTGAGGTGGCCGTTGGCCGCGTCGATGGCGAAGTTCACCGTCTCGCCATCGTTGGTCACCTGCAGTGCCCCATTCTTGTAGACCGCCGGGTAGCTCTCGGTCTTGGGCTTGCGGCTGAAGAACTTCGGCGTGGTGCTGCGGACCATGAAGGTCTCGCCATTGCGCTCGATGTCCATCGTCTCTTCCTGCGTCTGCACATTGACCCAGTGGCCAACGAACTTCTCGCCCTCCTCCTTGGCACAACCGCTCACCAGCAATGCCGCGGCCAGCGCGGTGCCCATCCACTTCATCATCGTGTGTCTCCAGTTGAGTCTGCGGCGAGGATGGCGGGTGGGGGATGTACGGCAGGTCAAGAGCCAGGAGTGCTCCCAGGGAAAAACCACCGCCGTCTCGAATGTTTTATTGGCAACGACGCTCCGCCCGGTCTGATGACGTGCCAAAACCGATCTGACTTGCCAACCCTTCAGGAGCGAGCGGAAGCTAGCGGTGCCCTCGCGAGCCTGATGACGTTCGCCAAGCCGTTGCAAAGACATGCTGTTTCGACCAATCCCCTACGAAGAACAACCGGTGACCTCTCAACTACCGCCACACGAGTCGAAACAACACAAAATGTCGAAGGAGTATCCCTTCAACGACACTCACCCTGCGCATCCATCGTCACCAGCCGACCTGTCGCCAAGGCGGATGAGCTGGCCTCGCATCCTGCGTGTTTGTTTACTTGTTGCATCGTTGCTCGCCATCGTGCTGTTGGCAAAGCCGATCACTTCCTCCATTACAGGATCTGCCGAACAGTCAGCATCACCGTCGCCGCCTGCAGCTCTATCGAAGCAGGACGTGATCCTGATCTGGACAGCAGTCGCTGAGCAGCGGTATCCCGTCTATGCTGGTGCGTCAGAGGTGGACACGTCTCGCATGCGTGCAAAACGCAAACCCGTGGTGTTGCTCGATCGGTCTACCCAGACCTGTCCTGTTGAGAGGCCAGAGCAGGCGTGCGGCTCGAATCTGGATCAGAAGTTACTTTCGTCCACCGCTGCACATAGGTTCGTATCAGCAAAGGCGCGACAGGCGCTATTGCTGGCAAATGCAGCGCAGGTGCAGGTACGGCTGCCCGAGAGCACTTACGTCCGCGGGGCATCTACCGATCACGTCGACGCACTGCTGACGGATATCAACTGGCCCGCCTTCTATCAGGCTTACCCGGGCACAGCCGGATATCTGCAACTCAGTGTGCCGGTCGTCGTCGATGGATCCCACTCCCTGGTGTATGCGGAACAGCGTTGCGACGGACGGTGCGGCACGGGCATGCTCTATCTGCTTGCGCGCACCGGGAAAGGATGGAAGATCACAAAACGGCTTGAGCTATGGGTAAGCTGAGGTGGTCTTGAAGCAGCCGCCGAGACGGGCCTCTCAGATGCCACAGCCATGAATAAAGGAAGAATGATGAGCATGGGTGCCTACCACTTGAATCCATCTATCGCCTTTGCTGCGGTGCTTTGTCTCTCTATGGCGGGATGCACGTCGCCCGCCCAGGCAGTCGCCCCGCAGCGCGAGCATCCGAGGCAGAACGGCAAGCAAGCGTCGGTCGCTTGTCCCTCGAAGGATTTCAGCACTTTCCTTCAGCGCTATGCCGATGTTGCAAACGATGACGTACGTCGCCGTTTCACCAATGATCCGCTGGAGTATGAAGTCCCGACTCACACGGTCGAAGAAGAGACCGCGTCATCACCGGACACGCATATCTCCAGGCAGAAAGGCCCGTCTCGGCTTGAGTTGTTCTCTTACCGATATTTCAAGGATGCAAAAATTTTCGACCAACTAGCCGCTGGAAGAAGCAAGCCTGAGCCAAAAAGTGAGGTTGGTTCACAGCTCTCCGTAGAGGCGACTACTAACGAGGGGCGCAGGGTAAATTTCGGCATGGAATATGAAGTTGATACTTACGTGTTCGAGAAGCGTCAAGGCTGTTGGTATTTAACACGGGCGATTAATCTCAGGGACTGACAAGGAGTAGGGGAGTGGGGCAAGACAGGAAGCTAAGCGGCGAGTGCACACAGAGTTATTAACCTTGCGTGGAGTGCGGAAAGGGAATATTAATAACTCATGCCGTCGGGTCTTCGCTTTAAGGCTGGTGCGAATGATCGGCCATATCGGTGACATGCATCGCCGATCGCAAGCAACTGAGAAATAAGGATGAGCATGGGTGCATACCCCTTGAACACATATGCAGTCTTCACCGCAATGCTTTGCGTCACCATAACTGGATGCACTTCGCCTTCGCAGGCAATTGCGTCGCAGCGCGAGCCGACTCAGCTTAAAGACCAACCTGCCACTGTTGGTTGTCCTGCCAAGGATTTCGCAACATTCCTTGAGCGTTACGCCGATTCTACAGATGATAGTGTGCGTCGCCGCTTTACGGATGACCCGCTGGAATACGAGGTACCAACGTACACAGTGGAGGACATGACCGATTCGTCCCCTCTTACGCACATCTCGAAAATAAAAGGGCCTTCTCGCTTTGAGCTATTCTCCTATCGTTATTTCAGGAATGCCAAAGTCTTCGACCACATCGATCCCGGGGAAGCAAATCCGGAGCCCGAAGGCGACGCCGGATTCCCCTTCACCATCGAGGCCGGGATAGGGGGTGATCACACCGTCTCTTTCGGCATGGAATATGAAATAGATTCGTATCTATTCAAGCGCAGCAAGGGCTGTTGGCGCCTAACGCGTGCGATCAATTTAAGAGACTGACAAGGAGTTGGCACATGTCTGGACAGGAGGCGACGCCCCAGATTCCCTATCGGCTGATGCAGCTCGAATGGGACAAGAATAAGGAATATCACAACGAGGTCGTCGACAACTTCGACGACCTTGTCACTCATCATCCCTACGGCAATCGTGGCGCTAAACTGGAGAACGGTAGCGCTGTTGGTGGTCAACGAGGCCGAACGCTTGGCCTGGTGGGGGGGGAGTTTCAAGAAATCGAGGTTGCCGAGCCTGGAAAAACGCATGGCCTTCGTCCTGACCAAATTCCGCTTATGCCACCCCCATGAATAAAGGAAGAATGATGAGCATGGGTGCCTGTCACTTCAACCCATCTACCGCCTTAGCTACGGTGCTTGGTCTGTCTATGGCGGGATGCACGTCGCCCGCCCACCCAGTCGCCCCGCAGCGCGAGCATCCGAGGCAGAACAACGGGCAAGCGTCGGTCGCTTGTCCCTCGAAGGATTTCAGCACTTTCCTTCAGCGCTACGCCGATGTTGCAAACGATGAAGTGCGTCTGCGTTTCACGGATGATCCGCTGGAGTATGAAGTCCCGACTTACACTGTCGAAGACGTAACGCCATCA
Source organism: Xanthomonas sp. 3793 (assembly GCF_024806835.1). Taxonomy (GTDB): domain Bacteria; phylum Pseudomonadota; class Gammaproteobacteria; order Xanthomonadales; family Xanthomonadaceae; genus Xanthomonas; species Xanthomonas arboricola_F. The sequence continues at coordinate 43,761 of NZ_JANTYU010000006.1, read as the reverse complement.
TCGCCGGCCACGCACATCTCCAAGCGGAAAGGACCTTCTCGCCTCGACCTATTCCCTTTTCGTTATTTCAAGGATGCAAAAGTCTTTGATCAAACTATTCCAGGGGCAAAGGGGCCCGAGCGACAAAGTGAGATTGGATATCCAATATCCATTGAGTCGACAGCCGGTGACGGGCGCAGGGTGGACTTTGGTATGGAATATGAGATGGATACTTATGTCTTCAAGCGAAGCAGGGGCTGCTGGTACTTGACTCGCGTAATCAACCTCAGGGACTGACAAGGAGTTGGTCCATGGCAGCATCAGATGCTAACCAGCAGGTCCCGTATCGCGTCATCCAACTCGAATGGGAAGCTAAGAAGGGACATGTCAACGAGCCTGGGCGCCCTTTACTCACCCTGGCCCCTCATGTTGGTGATCTCAATAATCTCTGTAACTGCAAGAACATGCTTGCAGCGACCGAGGCCACCAAAGCTACCTCTTGGGCCGAGCTTGCCCCGCACGAGAACATGCGAGGTGCCCCACGGACCACTTGCATCTTTGGCAGGAAGCTCAGCCTTCTGCATGGATAAGCCACTGAGGCACCAATCTTCCTCTTTATCGTCCGGAGTGAAGATGGCGTTTTCGAAATTGTAGAAATACTCGCCGCTATAGATAGGACCTTTGGTCTGCCCCGACGTGCAGGATGCCAGCGATGTACCGACCACTATTGCTAGAAAAGCGAATGTCTTCATTGCTACGCCCTAACGCCTGAATTAAGCCCACCCGTGAAGTGGCTTATGTCGCCAACGCTGTATTTATTGGACATCTCAAAGCCCTCATCTAAGTTGCGAAAAGCGGGGTCAGGTTGGTCAGGTTCACCTATGCTGTCCCTCTGCACTCCTGGAACTGACTGCAGCCTAGGAAGCTATCGCCGATATGCCGATTTCTTCTCTGCACAAGCGCGCTGCTGCAGCGCGGGCAGCTTCTGGTGACGGTGGCTGCGGGGGCATTGGACCCAGGTGAAGCAAAGACAGGTTCGACATGTACTGGCGCCGGCGTTGCCTGCGATGTGGCTTGTCGTTGCACCGCTCGAATCATCCTCAATAACTGTTCGCCGCCAATCAATTCAATTGGCTTGCCTTCGGCGAAGCGCTCTGCGTCTTTCGTATAAGTTCCGATACAGGCGATCTTGACTGCGTGGGCTTGGTGATGCGCGAGCAGGCCGAACATTTCGCGCACGACGCTGACGCCAACTTGCTGGCGCTTCCACTGCTTGCATTGCACCAGCGTGCGTCGGCCGTCCTTGCGCAGGATCAGGTCGATGCCGCCGTCGGCACCGCCCAGGCCGGTTTCTTCGACGCTGTATCCCTGGCGGCGAAACGCTTCACCCACCAATAGTTCGAATTGGCGCCAGCCGCCGGCGGCCAGGCTCTCCAGGCTTGTGCGTGTTTCCAGAAAGCGCCGCCGGCTGCGTGCGCCCAGATAGGAGAACAGCGCAGCAAGCCAGCAGACGCCGAGCAGCGTCCACGCCAATGGCGCGAACATTCCACTCGATTGCTGGGCGAAGCCCTGGGACAGCATTCCGCCCTGATGAGAGAACCACCAGCCGATGCCGTAGCGCACCACCAGATAAGCAGCGACTCCCATAACGAAGCCAACCGGCCACGGCAATGCGGCCATCGCTTCAAACGCGCTCTGCTTCTTTCTGCGTCCCATGCAAGAACCCCCGTTCCAGGTTCGAACATAACCGCTGGAACAAGGCTTGTCAGCAAACCAACCGTCGTTGCGATCCGCATCCCATCAAATGTGCCGCATTAAGCGATACGAAGCGGTAGAGCTTGCCGTTACGCTAATGGTTGAGTTTGCTTGTGTCGCTATAGCCACTCTTCGAGGGCCGCAGACTGGGAGTGCCCTGAGCAACAGTGGGATTCTTTGCAACCCATCATTCGCCAGGCTCACGACAGCGCCCAGCAACTTTTCGGTCCGCCACAAACTCCGCAACCGTACTCGCAAAACACTTAGGCGCAGCAAACGCCAGCCAATGCGCACCACGCTCAACGGTGCTGAAGGTCATCGGGCCTGCGGCTTTCAGCAATGTGGCATGCGTCTGCGCGCCGGCATACGGGGTGTTGGGGTCTAGCGTGCCTTGGATGACCAGGGTGCGCGGCAGGGTGGTGGGGCTGCGGCCGAACCAGGCGTCGCGCGGGTAGGTTGGCAGGCTGGCGTCCACCAGCAGGCCGGGGATGGGGCTGACGAACAGGGCGTCCTTGGCTTCGGCCGCGACGGTTTCGCGGGTGAGTGTTGGCCGTGCATTGTTTTCGGACGCGGCGATCAGCATGACCAGCGGCAATGCGGGCTGGTTGTCGCCACCTTGGCCCATCGCTGCAAGCGCTGCCTTCAGATCGGCGATGGTGGTAGTGAGCAACGTGGCGTCGTCGCGGGCCAGGCCATCGATGATCGCGGGGATCCGGTCGCGCAGGGCGGGGAAGTTGAGCAGCATGCCGAGAAAGCGCTTGAGGTCGTTGCCGGGGATTTGCGTGCGCCATGCGGCGCTGTCGCTGCGATCGAGCACGCTGCGATAGGTGGCGATGTGTGCGTCATCCAGCAGCGCGCGCCCAACTGCATCGACCACCGCAGTGCGGTGGCTCAAGTCCCATTGCGTTGCAGTTTCCGGCGGCACCAGTCCATCCAGCACCAGCCCATCTAGCGGCACGGACGCCACTTGCAGGGTGCGCAGTGCCAATTGCGTGCCATAGGACACGCCGTACAGCAGCACCTTGCCCTCGCGTCGCTGTTGGCGGACCAGCAGTGCAAGATCCTGCGCAGCTTCGGTGATGGTGAAGTCCTTGGTGCGTTGCGCGTCGGCATACAGCGCGCCGATGCACGGGCCCCATTCGGCACCAGCCAGGCCCACGCCGTCTGCGCTTTGCGGCGCTTCCTGCACAGGGCACAGGCGGGTGGAACGCCCGGTGCCGCGATGGTCTGGAATGACCAGGTCATAGCCGGGAAATGCCCGCCGGTAGGTGCTGATCATCGGGTACAGCGAGGCGCCGGCTTCGCCCGGCCCGCCCGCAATCAGCCAGACTTCGCCGCGTCGCTTGCGCTGGTCCGGTGTTGGCAAGCGGCGGACGAACAGGTCGATGGTGCCGGCATCCGGTGCTTCGTGACGCAGCGGCACCTGGGCGAGCAGGCATTCGCTACCGGCCAGCGGTGTGTGCGGCGCTGCGTCGGTGCAGGCGGTGAATGACGACGGCGGCGTCTGCGCTGCGGTGGCAAGCGGCGCAAGGAATGCAGCAAGGCAGGCAAGGGCCGCGTAGAACGTAGGACGGCGCATCGAGTTCCCTCTCTCGGCAAAGAGCCGCAGCATTGCCTAACGCGGCGTCGCGCGTATCGCCCGAAAGTCATTCTTCGCCGCTAAGGTGCGCATGTCCTTGCGCAGATTGCGCAACAGTCCAACGCGGGCAAGGTACGATCCAGCCCTATCTGTTTGAGTGCACATCGCTGCCGCCATGGTTCCACCACGCCCGATCCTTGATGGCATGGCCGCTAGCCAGTTCCAGCTCCCGGTGGGAAGCTGGGCGACGGTACTGGAGGCGCTATGCGCGTGTTTCCCAAGCATCGATGCGGCCACGTGGCATGACCGCTTTGCGCGTGGGCGTGTGCTGGACGCGAATGCGCAGGTGCTGGATGTGTCGGCGCCGTATCGCTTGGGTGCAGAAATCTATTATTTCCGCGAAGTAGCGGGTGAGCCGATCATCACGGCGACGGAAACCGTGGTGCATGCCGATGCGCACGTGATCGTTGCCTGCAAGCCGCACTTCCTGCCCGTGGTGCCAGCCGGCGCTTTCGTGCGCGAGACGCTGCTGACGCGATTGGTGCGACGCTTCGATAATCCCGCACTGGTGCCGTTGCATCGCATCGACCGCGATACTGCGGGGCTGGTGCTGTTTTCTGCCAACCCGGCAACACGTGGGGTCTACCAGGCGCTGTTTCGCGAGCGGCGTATCCGCAAGCACTATCTGGCAGTGGCGCCGCCGCTACCTGGGCTGACGTTTCCGTATGTGCATCGCAGCCGGTTGGAGCCGGGCGAGCCGTTCTTCCGCATGCGCGATGGCGTGGGCGAACCGAACAGCGAGACGGTGATCGATGTGGTCGCGCGCGGCGTAGACACGTGGACGTACCGGCTGGAGCCGGTCACCGGGCGCAAGCACCAGTTGCGCGTGCATATGGCCGCGCTGGGCGCGCCGATCCTGCATGACCGTTTCTATCCAGAGCTGGAAGACCAGCGGCCCGATGATCCGGAGCGTCCGCTGCAGTTGTTCGCGCATACGTTGGCGTTCGATGACCCGATCACCGGTGAGCCGCGGAGCTTCACCGCGACAGTCGAACCGACAAGATCGGCCTGAGACACGAGCCTCCGTTTCGCTGGAAATCCAGGCGAAATATCTGGTTTTCAGATATCCGAAAGAGCGCGTTACGCTGGCTTTGCGGACATCCCGTCCGCTCACGTCGAGGACGGACGCCATGACTGCTTCGAAAGCCCTTTCGACTACCGCTCGGCGACGCGCCACGCCAGCAGCCAAGCTGCAACCGCACGCAGAGCCCTTCACCTTCGGCGTCACCCTGCAGCAGATCGACCAGTTCCACACGCTGCTGCGCACCATCACCGCGCAGAGCGACATGGTGGCGGTGTGCAGCGGCAAGCCACTGGATGCCACCAGCTTGTCGGTTCTGGGCGAGAGCATCTTCAATGCCGCCCGTGCAGCGCGCAGTGTCGTGGACGAAATCTATGAGCAGCGGCTCGGCGGCGAGTGGCGGGACCCGGTGCCGCATGACGTGCAGCGGCACGCGTAAGCCTTCGTCCCGCATCGCTCCCAGGATCTGCGCCAGCGCTCCCGCAGCGTGTCCATGCTAGCGTGCCGCTGCCGAGAGCCGGCTGGCCGAAGGAGCGGGGCATGCGGGTCGATCCAATGCGCGACGGTGTTGCGGTTGCTGGTGGCAGGCCGGTCGCCCGCGTGGCGTGGGCGTTGTTGTGGCTTGCGCTGGCCGCATTCGCGGCCGAATTCGTGCGTCACGTGTATCTGAAGTACGCCGCGCTGGAGTCGCCGGCATACGCCATGTTCCTTACTCGGCGCGGCTGGCTGTGGTGCCATCTGGGTGGTGGCGCCGCCGGCATCGCACTGGGCACGCTGCAGTTCCTCACGCAACGCTGGCGCAGGCACGCATGGGTGCACCGCTGCGTGGGGCGTGCCTATTTCGCCGGGATGCTGGTGGCGATGCTTGGCGCCACGGGGTTGATTGCCAGCTCGCCAGCGCCGATGGTCATCCGCGTGGCCTTCGCGGCGACGGAAGCGGCGTGGCTGCTGATGGCCTCCGTCGGCCTGGTGGCCATCCGTCGCGGGCAGGTTGGCCAGCACCAGCGCTGGATGGTGCGGGCGTATCTGGTGACCCTGGCGCCAGTGATATTTCGCATCGCGCTCTATGCGGCGGTGGGGGCCGGCATTGCGCCGTCGCCGGGCACGATCGCGGCGCTGCTATGGGCCAGCTGGGCGGTGCCGTTGCTGATCCATGTGGTGGTGAGCGCAATCGCCAACGCCGCGCGCCGACACATGCGTCTGTCCGCAGCCGCGGCGGGTGCCGGCGTCGGCATGGACGCCGGCTGAAACGGCCCCGGTGCGAGGCGCAGGCGCGGCTTAGCGCACCTTGTACAACACCGCCGCACCCGGCCGGGGCTCGAACATCGGCACGGTCTGCTGCTTGAGCGCGGTGCCCTTGGCATCCCACACCAGCGTCTCGACCGGGTAGTCGTCGTTGCGGGTCATGCTGCCGATCTGCTTGACGATCACCGTCGTGGCGGCGGGCACTTCCGGGTTCCAGGCGAAGACGCCCAGGCGGCCGTAGAACACTGCTGGCGCAGCGGCATCCAGGCGGCGGTCCGGGCACATGACCAGGCCGCGCTCCAGCATCACCCGCAGCGCGCCCACGGGCACGGCCTTGACGGTGGGGCTGGTGCGGTCGGTGCTATGGCCGGGGCAGACATTGGCCGAGCGGGTGATCATGTCTTCGGCGACCTGCCGGTCGGGCTGGGCCAGCGCCGGCATGGCGGCGCTGGACAGGGCAAGCAGGGTAACGGCGGACTTCCAGTTCATCGGCGACTCCTCATGAGATGGCACTCCAGATCCGGCGGCCCGGGTCACCCGGTGCGCCGCCAGCAACGCGCCCAGATGCTAGCAAGGCGTTCGTTAAAGACCGCCGATGGCAATGCCGGCTGACTGACGCCGCGGCTGTCGGGAGACTCCCGATTGAGCGCGGTCATCGGCACCGTTAGCGTGCGCGCAACACCCTGCCGGACTGCACCGTGGAACGCGCCGACCTGATTGACTCCCTGCTCATCGGCATGCGCCGGGCCGAAGCGCTGCGCGCGCAACCGTCCAGCTACAGCACCGCGCACAGCGCACAGATGGCGGCCGACCACGGCAAGGCCGCCGATGCCGAGCTGGTGCTGTCGCTGTTCAAATTCACCCCGGAGCATCTCAAGTTGCTGGGCAGTGCCGGGATCGAGGCGCTGGGCGAGATCGTGTGCCACGCCTGGGCACTGCACGGCGGCAACAACGAGGCGCTGATCCGCTGGTTTCGCGAGCCGATGAACGCGCTGGATGGGCAGACCCCCGCCGCATTGGTGCGCGCCGGCAGCCTCAAGGTATTGCTGCTGGTGTTGCGCCAGCAGATGGAATGGGAGTTGCCCAAGCGCTCGGCGTAGGGGGCGCGGCGATGCTGCGCCGTGGCCAATGCCGCGCTGCGTGTACGTCTGCCCCGGCGCGTTGCGCAGTGGGTTGCAGGCATTGCGATGCGGATGCGCGTTAACGCATGCAGCGGCCGTGCATGCGCTTGCACGAACGCGATGCTGCGCCTGCGGCGTTGCATCGCCGGCACCGGGAGTGCGTCAACTGCCCATGCGAAACTCCTGCGCGTACCGCCGGCACGTCACCGCCGGTACGAAGGTGCCTGGAGCGGCCCATGAACGACTGTGTTCACCGCCAGACGGGTGCGGCCGGTGCTCGGCGCGGCATGTACCCCTCGCACACGCCGGTACCTCCGCGTTGCCTACATCCACCTGGCCACTGTGCGCGACGTTGTAGTAGCCGCTCTTACTGCTTCGGTCGCGCCACGGCGTACATTTCCGCGGCGATCTTCTTCATCAGCGCGCTGCTGTCGTCGCCTTCCTTGTACAGGTCGAAGTGGCTGCGGCCTTCCAGATAGCGGAAGTCGCTCCTGGCGCCCAGCCCGTCCAGCACCGCCTGGAATTTACGTGCCGCGCCATCCAGGTAGAACGTGTCGGCGGTGCCGACGATCAGGTGGATCTTGCCGTCCAGGTCGGGCTTGAGCGTGGGCCACTGCGCAGCCACGCGCGCCGAAATGTCGTAATGGGTGCGCCAGTAGGCCACCACGGCCGGGTCCACTTTGCCGGTGTCGCGGTCGAACATCGGCAGCGGGCGGCCGTCGGGCCCGCGCGGGGAAAACACCCACTCGAAGGAAGTGAGCTGGCCGCCGTACGGGCCGAGCACGCGTTCGAGCTTGGCGAAGGTTTCCAGCTCGGCCACCACCTTGCCCCCATCGCGGACCAGCGGGAACTGGCTGCCGTCCGGGCGCCGGTAGACATTGGCGTTGGGTGCGTACAGGTCCGGCCCGGTGAAGTCGTGGAAGTCGCTCGAGTCGGGCGAGGTGGACCAGGTGCCGCCGAACAGCTTGGGGTAGCGCGTCTGCAGCCACAGCGTGGCCCAGCCGCCGGACGAGTGCCCGGTGAGGAACCGGCCGCTGGCCTTGCCGTCCATCCGGTACTGGCGCTCCAGCGTCGGGATCAGCTCTTCGGTCAGCGCCGTGCCCCAGGGGCCGTTGTTGACCGAGTCGGCGAACTCGTGGGTGCCGGTGGGCGTGGCCTGGTCCAGGAACACCCAGAGCATCGGCGGCATCTGCTTGGCCGCCATCGCGCTCCAGGTGGCGGCGATGCTGCCGGCAAAGCGGTCGTAGTTGCCGCCAAAGCCGTGGGTGACATACACGGTGGGGTAGCGCGTGCGGGCCTTGGCGTCATAGCCGGGCGGGGTGAGCACGCGGGCGCGCAGCGACACCGGCCGGCCCCAGAACGCGCTCAGCGACGGGCTCACCATCGAGGCATCGGTAGTGTGCAGCTTGGCCTCGGGCACGGCATCGCGCACGGCCTGCGGCGCGCGTGGCGACACCTGCCACGGGTCGTCCGAGACAGGCAGCTGCGTGCTGAGCGTCAGTGCGGGTAGCGCTGCGCCTTTGCCCAGGGTGACCGGCGTCACCGCGCTGAGCAGGTCGCCGCCATCGCGGCCGCTGTAGCCGTAGCTATGGTCCGGGTCCAGCACGGCTTGAAACAGATAGGCGCCGGCCGGCAGCGCGGAAAACCCGCTGGGGTAGGCGATGTTGTCCAGATCGATCTGCACGCTGGCCCCCGGCGCAAGCCCGGCGACCTCCTGCGCGGCCACCGCGGTGTCGCTGGGACGGAACGGGTTGGTGTCCACCGCCTCCACCTTGCCGTCCTTGGCCTGCGCCTGCGCGTCCTTGGCCAGGGTGGCGAACACCAGCAGGCGCCCGGAGGCGGGCTGGTCGGTGGCGCCGCCCAGGGTGACGCGCAGCAGGCGATGCGCGGCCGCCGGCTCGGCGGCATGTGCGGCGCAGGCGCACAGCAGGCCAACGGCCAGGCCAAGGCGAGGTGCAAGACGGTACAGGGACATGCAAATCCTTTGGAGCGCAAGTGGATGGAGTGGGCGCGATGGCCCTGGGCCGACTGTAGCCACTTTCCTGCCTGCCGCGCGCCAGCGGCGCGAGATGAGGTTGCTCCATGCGACCTGCCCGCAATGCGCGACCGGCAACGCACCGCCCGTGGAGCGCCAGCGTGGCGGTCATTGCTGCGCTGGTTTGGGTGGCGCGGCGACCTGCACAGACATCCAGCGCCGTCGGCACGGGCGCGCCGGCGGCGCGAAGACCCGCCCGTGCCTGGCGATCGGCGCGGTCAGCGGTGCGCGGAAGGCTCGGCCTTGATGAAGAGCAAGCCCGACGCGAAGTCGATCACCGCCCGGTTGGCGCGCATGAAGTCGCACCCCAGGTAGCCGCTCTTCCAGGTCGAGGTATCGGCCGGGCGGGGCTCGTCATCGTAGTTGTACAGGTCCATCACCGATCCCTTGGCGGACCGAAGCGGTTGCCCGTCGAGCACCATGCCGAGTTCGCCCTGGGTGCTGCGGACCTCGCCGGTGGCTCCGGTCGGCCCCCCGAAGCTTTCCGCCGGTGGTGCCAGTGCGATACCGGCCCGTTTTGCGCATGGGGCATCATCTAGAGCCTGATTTGGATCCGCTCACTGCCATGCGCGTCCCGATCGACCAGGCATTGGACGGCGGTGCCTGTGCCCGCGCAGTCCGCAAAGAGCTTGTGATGCTACGCCTTGCCAAGCGCAGACCCGATGTCGCGATATCCAACTTCAGTGTTCTCGTCCAGCACGTCCCCGTTGGCTCACTGATTCTTGATATGGACGGCGTCGACGTGCGTCACCTTGCCATCGGTATCCAAGGAAAACGTCATCACGATGGAACGTGCATCTGGATCAAGCATTGCCTGCCCCTTATCGTCCCTGACGACCACCTTGCCTATGGTGTCTTCAACAATCTTTGACGTTGGAGAGTTGCCGAACCTCTCCAGCACCACCAACTTTGCCGTTCCCACCGGGACGTACTTGGCAACGATGCGACTAACGTCGACCTGTTCGAATCGAACGGGTTGTCTGGATGCATAGATTTCGTCAAGCATCTGGCCGGCTCCCGATTTCATGGAGTCCTGCCGTGACGAAGCTGTACGTGCAGCATCTGCAGTCGCGCAGGATGAAAGCGGAGCCATCGCAAGCCCGGTAAGTGCAAGTGTTGCAGCCAAGCGTTTCAGTACGATGCGGGGCATGGCGCTCTCCTGATAACCACTCACTTGAATGGAATGTCCGCGAGGTCTTGAGCCTTTCCGGGCAGGCTGGCACAGCAACACTGCTTCCATGCAGACGATACCAGCGTACTGCGGGCTCCTGAGGGTTGCCGAATAGCTCAACTGGATCGTCAGGGTTGCCTTGGCGAGAACCGCTTTGCGCCACGTCCAGGTGTGCGCATTCAAGTGTGTGCATTGGGATCTTCCTGCACTCCAATGCCTCTTCAAGTAGGCGACCACACTTCAGTGGCATTACTGGAAACTGCAAGCCCCCAGGCACTTCAGATGGTGGCTTGCCTCCACTGCTGCTTGGTGTGAGCGATGGACATCGCCTTGTTCGCTTTCAAATGCCTAACTGCATCACGCAGCGACGTCGTTGAGACGATTTGACGGGTTTGCGAGGTGTGGGTCTTCAACGATGAACACACCAGCGGCGCAGCCAGCTGGGTGGCGTAGGTGTGGCGCTCCCACACAGACGCATGTCGTCATCGAACGCAATCGATCATCTGCCGCTTGGCGGTATGCACAGGTGCCGTTGCGATTGTCCATTCAAGGCGCAAGCGGCAGCCGCGCGACTAGCGGCTGTCGGCACCTTGCATCACAGATGAAGGAGTGATCGAAATGACACCTAAAACCAGCTCTCGCGCTGCACTTGCGGCCTGCGGCCTCTCACTCGTCGTCGCCGCGTTGTGCATGGATGCTGCCGTTGCAGCACCGGTCACCGGGACGGACAAGGTCACGCTGACCCATGTCTTTGCCACGCTGCAGACCGGACAGCAGGATCAGAAGCCGGAGGACATTGCGGCGTGTCGCAAGCAGGTCTCGGCGCCGAGTTCTAAGTACCTGGGAGTGACAGTTACGACCAAGTATTCGATCGACGTGCAGTCCAAGATCATGTCCGCTTCCTCGTCGCTGCCCTCTCCTGTGGCCACACAGCCGCTGATGCTGACGGTGCCGCTGCCGCCGTTGGGCGTGGCGGGGGAGTATGCCTTTGGCGCGTTTCGGCCGAGCGCGCTGCCCAACACCTATGTGCTGTTCTCGGTCGGGCTGGATTTCAAGGGGCCGCAGTCGTCCGTGCTGGTTCTCAACAGCGACAAACCCTACAACTGCCTGGTGACCAGCAATCCGGCGCCGTTCAAGGGAGCACTGGGTACAAAGCTCGGAAAAGACCAGGGGAGCTGATGTCTGCGACCGCCAGGTGATCGACGAACGAGCCGAAGCCAGCGTCGGCTCGTGCGGTCGCTGCTTTCAACACGGCACTTCAGGGGGGGGACCGAAATGGCGGTTTCGGCACGCGTGCGTGGAGGGGAATCGGGATACACCGCTACCAGACAGCCCCCACCTCTCACCGATACGGCCCCGGCCCACGCCAGACCGGTTCGCCTTGGCGATAGACCTCCATCATGTTGATGACCTCGCGGGCATCGCCGATGGATTTCAGTTCCGGCGAATCCGGCGGCAGCAGGCGGCATTTGCTGGAGCCGCGCTTGAGCGCGACATCCAGCGGGCAGACCATGCGTTGCTGGGTGCCAGGCAGGATGATGGCGATCTCCTGCATGCCTTGTTCCTTCCACGCGCGCAGCTGGGTTTCGCTGCGCACGTCGTAATAGACCTGGAAACCGCCGATATCCATGCTGGGCTGGGCATTGCTGCGGTCGCGGCGACGGCCTTCGCTGATGGTGGGCGTGTTGGCGCTGCCGTTTTCGGCGGCGTCGGCGGGTTCGTCGAGCATGCCCGGCGGGCGGCCGGTCCAGGTTTCCGGGCGGCGTTGCGGTGGCGATGACGGTTCGGCCGGCGGCTGCGGCGGGGTGGGGCGCTGCACCGGTTGGGCACGGCGTTGCTCGGCCAGGCTGCCGCGGCGGGTATCGCCCTGCGGCGGCACCGGGTTCCTGGCGTTCTGGACCAGCGTCGATTGCAGCGGCGATGCGGCCGGCGGCGGCTGCACCGGCGCGGGGGTCTGCGAGGGCGGGGTGGGCGTTGGCGAGGGCGTGGGTTGCTGCGGCTGGTCGGTGTCGCCGACAAAATCCACCTTGGTCCGCCCACCGCTGGCCGAGCCTTGCGGCGGGGTCATGCTGGGGGTGGAGGCGGAGAGCAGGATCAGCAACATCAGCACATGCAGCAGCGCGCTGATCAGCGCGGCAATCCACGGCTCGATGCGTTCGATCAGCGGCTCGCTGCGGGGTAGCCAGTCGCCGGGGTCCAGATGGACGTGCAGCAGTTGCAGCGCGTCCTCGCGCACGCGGTAGACCAGCACGTAAGGCGTGTGCTTGACCACCCACTCGCGGGTACCCGCCACGCGGCCGGCATGGCCACGCCCCGGCTGCTCGGCCAGCGTGCGGGTGGCTTCCAGCACATGCCGCGCCATCGCCGCGGCAATGGTCGGGTTGAGCGCGTGGTAGTGATCCTGGGCGTGGGCGAGCTGCTTGGCGGCCGGGACAGTCCAGTCACGCCGCAACATCAACGCCCCATCTGGCGAACAGTGCGGTGACCTGGGCCGGTGCGGTGATGGCGCCCTGGTCGGCTGCGGCAATCCCGTCCAGCACCGCGGCCTGGAAGCTGGCGGCCTCCACGACGCGCACCACGTCCTGCCAGCCTGCCGTCTCGGGCAGCGTGTCGATCAGCGTCTGGGCGTGGTGCTTGATGGCGGACATGGCACTGCGGTGGGGGAGTACTGCCGGCAAGTCTACCGCCGCGGCCCGGATCCGCGTGTGGCAATGGCTGGCGCGCGTGCGCGGCGTTCACCGGATGCGATGGCACCGGCGGCCCGCAAGCGCCGGGCCGCAAGGGTGCCCGCCGCGGCGACAAGCGCCCGGCCGTAGAAAGTGACACTTGGCACCTTGTCCGCGGTGCGGGCGGGTTTCATCCTGCAGCGGTCACTTCACCCACAAAGGACTGGTCATGCCCGCTGCTGCCATCGCGCCGTTTACCCCGTACCTGTCGATGGCGGCCATCGCCTTCATTTACTACCGGCGTCTGCGCCGCAGCTTCGGCCGCCAGCAGTGGAAGCCGGTCAGCACGGCGGTGCGGGCGGTCGTGCTGGTCATCGCCGCCGCCGCGCTGGCGTTTGCGCTCTACGGATTGCCGCAGGTGCGGCCGGGCATCGCGCTGGGAACGGCGGCCGGTATCGGGCTGGGTACGTTGTCGTTGCGCCATACGCATGCCGAATGGGTGGACGGCCAGGGCTGGTACACGCCCAATCCATGGATCGGCGGCGCGTTGATGCTGGTGCTGCTGGGCCGGCTGGCCTGGCGCTGGGCGTCGGGCGCCTTCAGCGAGGGTGCGGCCGCTGCCGGGTCGCAGGCCAGCCCGCTGACCATGGGGATTGCCGCTGCGCTGGTGCTGTATTCGCTGGTGCACGTGGGCGGGGTGTGGTGGCGCCTGCGCCAGCTGCGGCTGCAGGCCGGGGTGTCCGCACGGGTATAAGAGGCCCCGGGCGAGGCGGATTACACCTGCGAGCGGAACGGGAAGACCAGCTTTTCGCCCAGCTTCTGCCGCAGCGGCCGCGCATGCCAGCGCTCCAGCGTGTACAGCTCGGCCCGTTGCAGGTCGCGCTCGAACACCTCGGTCATCTGCGCGGCCAGGTCACGGTCGTAGACGTTCAGGCTGGCCTCGTCGTTGAGGCGGAACGAGCGGATGTCGAAGTTGGTCGAGCCCACCGAGACCAGCAGGCCGTCGATGATAAGCAGCTTGGTATGCAGCATGGTGGGCAGGAATTCGTGGATGGCGATGCCGGCCTGCAGCAGCGGCTCCCAGCTGGCCTTGGAGGCCAGCCGCACCGAGACCGCATCGATGTGCTTGCCCGGCAGCAGCACGCGGATGCGCACGCCGCGCGCACGCGCTTCCAGCAGCGCGCGGGTGATCAGCGCATCGGGGACGAAGTAGGCGGCGGCCAGGTCGATGGAGCTGCGCGCCGCGGCGATGGCGATCAAGTACATCAGGTGCATGCTTTCGCTGCCGCCGGCCGGCGAGGCCACGAACAGCTGCGCGTCGCTGTCGCCGGCCGGCGACAACTCGGGGTAATACTCGGCGCCGTTGAGCACGCGGCCGGTGCTCTTGATCCAGTTGTCGTTGAAGGCGGCCTGCACCTGCGCCACCACCGGGCCTTCGATGCGGTAATGCGAGTCGCGCCAGTGCTCCGGGTCCTGCGCCTCGCCCATCCACTGGTCGGCCACGCCGACGCCGCCGGTGAAGCCGATGCGGCCATCGATCACCAGCAGCTTGCGATGGGTGCGGTTATTGACGCGATGCAGGTTGTACCAGGTCAGCGGACGGTAGCGGTGCACCTCCACCCCGGCATCGGTCATCTCCTCGACCAGCGACGGGTCCATCTTCAGGCTGCCGCCCCAGTCGATGGTGACGCGCACCTTGACCCCGGCACGCGCGCGCTCGGACAGCGCCTGGCTGAACTCGCGGCCGATCTCGCCCGACCAGTAGATGTAGGTTTCGAAGGTGATGGTCTGCTGCGCGCTGCGGATGGCCGCCAGCATCGCCGGGAAGATCTCGCTGCCGTTGTGCAGCGCCTGGATCTTGTTGCCCGGCAGGATCGCCGGGCCCAGCAATACCGACATCTCGCGTTTGAACTGCGGGTCGGAGACGTCGTAGCAGTGGCTGGGGATGTGCTCGAGCTTTTTCTCGGGCGTGGCGAAGTTGAGCAGCAGCAGCCCCACCACCAGTGTGGCGACGACCGTGGCCACGATGATCCATGTCATGCATCCAACTCCGGTTCCCCTGCCATCGACAGCCCCAAGCGGCCGGCATTCTGGCAAGGCGGGCGGCATGGGGGTTGTGAAGGCAGGCGCGTGTGCTGCGTTGCGAGGCACTGCCGCGGTGCTGTGACACACGCCGCTGCGAACAGCGGCAGTTGTCGGCGTGCGCGCGTCAGCTCGCGCGGGTCAGAAATGCCACCGGTACCGCGTCGGTGAGCCACACGCCGTTGTCGGCCTGAAAAAACTGCAGGCCCTGGTCGTGCATCTGTTCGGCCTGGACGATCAGCAATACCGGCGTGCCATAGCGTGCGCCCACGTCCATGGCGGTCTGCGAATCGGCGGACAGATGCACATGATGGCGTTGGCCAGGGCGCAGGCCTTCGCGCAGGATCGCATCGAGAAAACGCGTGGCGGTGCCATGGTAAAGCAGCGTTGGCGGTGCCTTTGCCACGTGCGCAAGGGCTACGCTCGCCGTCGAATGGCCCTGCACCGCACGCATGCGCAGGCCGTCGGCAGACAGCGCAAAGCGCTGCTTGTCGCTGCTGGAGATCACCGCGCGGATCAACTCCGCATCCAGCGCCTTGCCCTCTGCATTGGCTGCCGCAATCAGTGCGGCGATGTCGGCCCAGCCGTCGCGATCCAGCACCAGCCCGATGGACTCCGGTGCATGCCGCAAGACGTAGCTGAGGAATTTGCTGGTCTCGGTGTAGTGCTTGCTCATGCTGATTGCGCTGGACGATCCGTGTGCCCGGGACGCCGCAGTTTACAGGTAGCGATGGAGCGGTTGCCTGAGCGCCGGGCAGGCGCGTTCGGTGCTGATGTCCGGCGGTATGCAAGGCGCTGGTGCGGCTTCTGCGCGCGGCGTGCCTGGTCGCTGCGCGTCTGTCCGCGCGGTGCTATCGTCCGCGCGATGGTCAAGCCAGCCGCCACCATAGGCTTCAAGGCGACGCTGCTGCGACCGGCAGCGCCGGCCGACGCCACATGGTTGTTTGTGCAGCTGCCCGCCACCGCAAGCAACAAACTGCCGGCGCGCAGCATGGTCAGCGTGGCCGGCACACTGGCCGGTCATCCCCTGCAGGCGACCTTGCAGCCCGACGGGCAGGGTGGGCACTGGCTCAAGGTCGAACACGCATTGCAGCAGGCCGCAGGCGTTGCGGCCGGCGCGCAGGTTGCGTTGGCGATCGCGCCGGTCGCAGAAGAACCCGAGCCGGTGGTGCCGGACGATCTGCACGCCGCGCTGGCCGCGCACCCAGGCGCGCGTTCGACCTGGGACGACATCACTGCGGTGGCGCGGCGCGACTGGATCCTCTGGATCGTCTCGGGGAAAAAGGCCCAGACGCGCGTCACGCGCATCGCGACCGCCTGCGACATGCTCGCCTCCGGCAAGCGGCGTGCGTGCTGTTTCGATCGGTCGGGGATGTACAGCAAAGCGCTTGCCGCGCCGACGCCGAAAGCGGACTGAAGCGCTAAAAAGATCTCGGTAGATGTCGCCTTGGAGCGATACAGGCAAACGCTCCGGGTTGGTTGCCACCCAGGCACAAACCGGACGGACTAGCCGCTTGCACGACGCCTGCCTATGCGCCGAAATGCTTACATGCGTCACACAAGCGCGCACCTATACTCCAGGGCTGCCCCATCCATGAGGTTCTGACTGCATGAGCGCACCCCCATCGTCTCCGATCGCCGCCGGTTCTGGCGCAGCGCCCGGTAGCCTTCGCCGTTCGGTGTCCAATACGCTCAAGGGGTCGGCCGGCAATCTGGTCGAGTGGTACGACGTCTACGTCTACTCGGTGTTCGCCACCTATTTCGAATCGCAGTTCTTCTCCAAGGAAGACAAGAACGCCACGATGTTCGTGTGGGCGATCTTTGCGATGACGTTCTTGATGCGGCCGATCGGTGCGTGGTACTTCGGCCGCTTCGCCGACCGCTACGGCCGCCGGCTGGCGTTGACCATCTCGGTGTCGATGATGGCGCTGTGCTCGTTCGTCATCGCCATCACCCCGACGGTGTCCACGATCGGCATCGCCGCGCCAATCATCCTGCTGCTGGCGCGCCTGCTGCAGGGCTTTGCCACCGGTGGCGAGTACGGCACCAGCGCGACCTACATGTCCGAGGCGGCGATTCCGGGCCGGCGCGGGTTCCTGTCCTCGTTCCATTACGTCACGCTGGTTGGCGGGCACGTGCTGGCGCAGACCACCTTGCTGGTGATGCTGCATTTCTTCGATGCGCCGCAGGTGTCCGAGTGGGGCTGGCGCGTGGCGTTCGGCCTGGGCGGCATCGGTGCGCTGGTGGTGTTCTGGCTGCGCCAGACCATGGACGAGTCGCTGAGCTCCGAATCCATCGCCGATTCGCGCACCGGCAAGGCCAAGGCGTCGGGCTCGATGCGCGAGCTGTTCGTCAACCAGTGGCGCCCGCTGCTGCTGTGCTTCCTGATCACCGCCGGCGGCACCATCGCGTTCTACACCTATTCGGTGACCGGGCCGAAGATGATCCAGACCGCATTCGCCGGTGGCGACGTGATGGCCGGCACCATCATCAACCTGGTCGCGCTGACGGTGCTGATGCTGATGCAGCCGGTGGGCGGCTGGCTGTCGGACATCGTCGGGCGCAAGAGCCTGCTGGTGTTCTTCGGTATCGGCGGGGTGCTCTACACCTGGTTCCTGGTGATGGAACTGCCCAAGCAGACCGACTGGCTGACCGCGTTCGCGATCCTCACCGTGGGCTTTGTGATCCTGACCGGCTACACCTCGATCAATGCGGTGGTGAAGGCCGAACTGTTCCCCACCCATGTGCGCGCGCTGGGCGTGGGCCTGGGCTATGCGCTGGCCAACTCCGCCTTTGGCGGCACCGCGCCGTTGCTGTACCAGGCCTCCTTGAAGACCGGCCACGTCAGCGAGTTCGTGATCTACGCAACGGCGGTGATCGCGGTGTCGTTGGTGGTCTACATGCTCTTCCTGACCAACAAGGGCAGCAACTGGCTGGATGACGAAGCGGCGATGCATCAGCGCAAGCGCTGATGTGTTGATGCAACCGCAAGCTTGAGATCTAGCTACCTTCTCCCGTCGGGAGAAGGTGCCCCGAAGGAGCGGATGAGGGGCGCCTCCGGTGACTGGCACGCCGACTGTGGTGAGCGCGTCGCCACGCGCCGCCAAGGTGAAGCATCGATACCGCGGTCGTGGATTGGTAAACGTACCCTCACCCCAACCCCGCTCCGCGCCCCGGCCCGCGCCAGCAGCGCGGGCGCTCCAAGGCACGCGCACCCGTGACGCGCAGGCAGTGCCTTATCGCCCCGCGGGGAGAGGGGCCAAGGGCGGCTCAGCACCGGTGTTTCTCTGGGTGTGCGGCGCCGTCTGTGCAAACACGCTGTAACGCAAACCAATCAAACCCAATAGCGCCTCATCGCGATGCGCACCTGCCGGCACCTTGCCGACGCGCGCCAGCGACGCATCCAGACGATCACGCAGCGCATCCGGCCCAGGCAACGGCCGCTTGTGCGCGATCTGTTGCCGGTAATGCGCGGCGACATCGGCCAGAATCGCATCCACCGCATCAACGCTCGACTGCGGCAAGCCATGCCGCGCACTGCGCAGTTGCAGGATGTTCAAGCCCACGCGCACTTCGTTGAGCATGTCCATCGAGGCCAGGTCGCTGCCTTCCGGCGCCAAGGCCAACCGGGGTGCGAGCAGGCCAAGCAGGTCCAGCATGCGGGCGGCAAAGTGCTGCCGGTTCTGTACGCCGCGGCCCTCGGCGGCATCGGCCAGCGTGCGCCAACCCTGGCGCACCAGCCGGCGCGCGCTCCATTCGGCGCCCACCGAACGGAACAAGCGCGTCAGCACCACCGCAAATCCAATGCCCAGCACCATCGCCACCGCCGCGTTGACGAAGCTCTGGATATTGGCGTTGTAGGTGTTCTGCAGGCTGAGCAGGGCGGTGAGGTTTACCACCAGCGGCAGCGCGATCAACATGCTCTTGGGGCGATGCAGCAACGCGCCGATCGGCAGGAATACCGCCGCCAATACCAGCACCAGCATCGGGAAATCGTGGATGGCCGGGAAGATGCCGAACAGGTAAACGCCGGCGACCACGCTGGCGACTACCGCCCAGGTCAGGAACGACAGCATGCTCGGCGCCGGGTCGTCCTGCGCGGCGAAGAACGCTGCCGTCACCGCGGCCATCATCGCGCCGTTGCCGCCGCCTTCCCAACCGATGCCGATCCACAGCACGCAGTACGCCATCAACGCAAAGCCCGCGCTCAGCGCGGAAAACGCGGCCATGCCGAAGTCGATGTGCCGCGCGCCGCTGGCAGGTACCGGTGCATCGCTTGGGTCGCGCGGTGACCGGGTAAGCCGCTGCAGCAACGAGGGTTGCGTGCGCGAACGCGCGGCAGGCTCGCGTTGCGCAGCCTCGGTCCTTTCGGGTGATTCGGCCATTGCAGCATCGCGTCGTGACCAGCCCAGGCGCTGCAGCAATGAAGGCTGCATGCGCGAACGCACAGCAGGTTCGCTTTGTGCAGTGCCAGCCCGTTCGGATGATTCCGCCGTTGTAGCTTGTCTCGCCGCAGCCGGTATCGCACGCAGCACCGGCATCGCCGTGCCGTGCACCACCGCCTGCTGCAGCGCGCGGCAGTCCTGCCACAGGTCGAGCAGCTCTTCCAGCCGCAGCAGCAAACTCGCCAGCAGCAGATGCTCGATGTCCTGGTCCACCGCCGGGCGCAGTGCGGCGATGCGTGCACGCAAGGCGTCGACGTCCGCATCGCTGCGTGCGTCCTCGTCCTGATCCACCCAGGCCGCGACGTCCTCCATCAGCGCTGCAATCTCAGCCGGCAACGCCGACCCATCGCGCTGCAAGGCATCCAGCCGGTCGGCCATCGACGACAGCACCGGCAGCAGCATCAGCATGCGTGCGCGCAGTTGCTCCATGGCCGGTGCCGCGGTGGCATGCCGCGGGTCGTCGTGACGCACGAAGGCGATCAAGGCTTCGAACTGCACCAGGTCTGCCGCCAGGCGATTGCGCGGTGCCTGCGACGGGCCGCGCTGCAGCACCTGCCGGCACCATTGCGCGGCGTCGTGCATCCAGTTGCCGATACGCGCGGTCAGCATCGGCTTGACCGAGGCGGGGAACACCAGCGCGGCGAACAGCACCGCCATCACCGTGCCCAGGATGATCTCCTCGCTGCGCGCCACCACGGTGTCGAAGATGCCTTCCGGCGCGGTCACCGCCGGGAAGCCGATGAAGGCGGTGGTGTAGCCGGCCAGCAGAAACGCATAACCGCGCGGGCCGCGATTGAGCAGCGCCAGGAACAGGCAGGCCGACAGCCATAGCGCCATCGCCGCACTGAGCAGCAACGGCGTCTCCACCAGGTTCGGCAGCATCACCAGGGTGGCCGCGCCGGCCAGCAAGGTGCCGAGCACGCGGTACACGCCCTTGGCGCGGGTGGGGCCGAGCAGCGGCTGGGAGACGATGTAGACCGTGGCCATCGCCCAGTACGGCCGCGACAGATTGCCGGCCAGCCCCACGTACAACGCCGCGATCGACGCGGCGAAGGTCTTGGCCGAAAACAGCCAGGCCTGGCGATCGCGCAGCAGCGCACTCATCGCGCGGCAGTCGGGTCGGTGCGGCCGGCGGCCGCTTCCCAGCCACCGCCCAGCGCCAGGAACAGCTGCAGTTGATCCTGCGAGACCTGCGCCTGCGCATTGGCCAGCGTCATGTCGGCGGTGGCCAGCGTGCGCTCGGCATCCAGGCTGGACAGATACGGCGTGCGCCCGCCCTGATACAGGCGCCGGTTCTGCGCCGACGCCAGCTCGGCCTGTTGCTGCGCCTGTTCCAGCAGGTGCAGGCGGTCCAGATCCTGCGCGTAACGCGACAAGGCGGTCTGCACCTCGCGCAGCGCCTGCAGCACGGTGTGGTCGAACTGTGCCAGCGCCGCGTCCGCGCCTGCCTCGGTGGCGCGCACGCGTGCACGCGCGCCGCCGGATGGCAGCGTCCACGAGATCAGCGGGCCGAACGACCAGGCATGCGTGGCCGGCTCACCGAAGTCGGCCAGCAGGCCGGTGGCACCGATCGAGCCGCCCAGACGGATATCCGGATACAGCTCGGCAGTGGCCACGCCGATGCGCGCGGTGGCTGCCGCCAGCCGCCGCTCGGCCTGGCGCACATCCGGGCGACGCGCCAGCAGCGCGCGGCCGTCGCCGATCGGAATCGGTTGCTGCAAGGCCGGCGCGTGCGCACAGCTGTCCACGCCGGCCGGCACCTCGCCGGGGGTCTTGCCGAGCAGCGCGGCCAGTTGATACCCGGCGGCCTGGCGGCGCGCGCGCAGCGGCGGCAGTGCCGCTTCCAGCATCGCCACCTGTGCGGTGGCGCGGGCCAGATCGGGCGGGGTGCCGCGGCCGGCAGCGATCAGGCGCTGGGTGATGTCGCGGCTGCGTTGCTGCAACTGCAGCGAATGCTCGGCCACGTGCAGCTCGTGGTTGGCGTGGCAGATCTCCACGTAACTGCCGGCGACCTGCGCGGCCACGTTGACGCGCGCCAGATCGATCGCGGCCTGGGCGACCTGCGTATCGGCCTGCGCGGCCTCGGCGCCGCGTTGCAGCTTGCCGAACAGGTCGAACTGATACGACACCCCGAGCTTGCCATCGGCCAGGTTGAACACCGGCAGCTTTTCCTGCTGCAGGAACGCCTCGGCCGAGACCTGCGCGCGGCTGACGCCGGCGTCCACCTCGTAATCGAAACCGCCCGCGTCCAGCGCCTGTTCGTACACCGCGGCGGCGCGGCGCAGGTTGGCACCGGCCACCTTCAACTCGACGTTGTCGCGCAAGGCCTGTTCGATCAGGCGGTCCAGCATCGGGTCCTGATACAGCGCCCACCAGCGTGCCGGCAGCGGCGCGCCGGCCTGCACCTGGGCGTTGCCGGTGTCGACAAACGCCGCGTTGGCGGCCGGACGCTGGTAGGCCGAATCGTCCGGCACGGCGTAGTTCGGGCCGACCGTGCTGCATGCGCTCAGGGCGCTCAGCAGTGCGGCCAATCCCACAGGACGCAAGACGCTGCGGTTCATGGCGCGGCCTTGGCCTGCACGCGGGCAGGCGCGCTGGCGGCTGCGTCACGCACGGCGTCCGGCAGGATGCTCACGGTGGCGGTGCGCCCGGCGATCAGCTGCACATGCGCCGGCACCTGGTCCAGCACGATGCGTACCGGGATGCGCTGCGCCAGCCGCACCCAGTCGAACGCCGGGGTGACGTTGGGCAAGGCGCCGGCGCTGCCGCTGCGGTAACGGTCCTCGATCCCGGCGGCGATGCTCTGCACATGCCCGTGCAAGGTGGCCGGCTCGCCCATCAAGTGCACGTCCACGCGCTGGCCGGCATGCACGCCCTGCAGGCGGGTCTCCTCGAAATAGCCATCGACGCGGAACGAGCCGGTATCCAGCACCGCCACCACCGGGCGCCCGGCACTGACGTAATCGCCCACGCGCACGGTGCGGTCGCTGATGTGGCCGTCGGCGGGGCTGCGCACCTGCGTGCGGTCCAGATTGAGCTGGGCCAGGTCTACCGCCGCTTGCGCGGTGGCCACCGCCGCCTGCGCCTTTTGCACATTGGAGCGGCGTACCTCGGCATCTTCGGCGGCCACCAGGTCCTGCAGGCTGCGGTCGCGCGCGATCTCGCGGCGCAACTGGTTCAAGGTGGCCTGGCGCTCGGCCAGCGCGGCGCGCGCCTGTTCCAGCGCGATCGCATAGCGTGCGCGGTCCACCACGAACAGCAACTGCCCGCGCCGCACCGCCTGGTTGTCGGCCACCGCCACCTGCTCCACCAGCCCGGACACATCCGGCGCCACCTGCACCACATCGGCGCCCACGTGCGCATCGCGCGTCCACGGCGCCTCCATGTAATAACGCCACAGGTGCTGCAGCACCACCGCAGCCACCACCACCATCGCCAGGGTCAGCAGCGCCGGCCCCGCGGTCTTGATCAGCTTTTTCACGATTGCATCCAACGGGTCAGGGAAAACAGGCCACCCAGCAGCGCGATGTACAGCGCCAGGTTGAACAGCGCCGGGTGCCAGATGTGCCGGTAGGCGCCGGCCCGGGTCAGCAGCGCACCGATGGCGCTGTTGAGCAGGTAGGCCAGCGTCATCAACGCCAGCAAGGTGGGAACGAACACACCGTAGAGACTGAATTCGCCGTACATCGGGCACATCCTGGGAAAGGAAAACAACGACGCCCGGCGCCGCGCGCGCCAGGACATCGGCAAGGCACTACACGCGTCGCAGCACGACGCCTTACAACTGGCTCAGTCGGACCCACTCAGCCGCGCATGCGCCTGCGCGATCTGCTCCCACAGCGTCAGCACCACCTGCACCTGCGCTTCGCTGAGCGTGCCGAACACCTCCGCACGCAGCGCATCCAGGCGGATCTCGATGCGCCCGACCAGCGCCTGGCCTGCGTCGGTGAGCCACAGCTGGTTGGCGCGGCGGTCGCTGCTGTCGGCCTGCCGGCGCACCAATGCCTGCGCGCACAGCTTGTCCAGCAGCCGCACCAGGGAGGGGCCTTCCATGCCCAGTTGCTGGGCCAGCGCCACCTGGCGGATACCGCCGCCGGAGCGGCCGATCATCAGCAACGGCCCGGTGCAGGCGCTGGACAGCCCGAAGTCGGCAAATGCCTGGTCGGCCAGCCGCTGCCATTGGCGGGCGGCGACCAGCAGGCCGGAGCTGAGCTGGGCACGGGGGGAGAGAACGCTGTTCGTCATAATAGATAGGATGCTATCAATTCAACAATGAATCAATAGTCACTGAACCCGCGCAAGCCGGCGCAACCGCCACTGGGGCCGCCGGCCCGTCCTCGGGTACCATGCTCGCCCCCTTTGGGTGCACCTGCGCATGAGCCAGTCCGACCAGCCCGATTCCCCCGTCACCCAGGCCCAGGCCGAAGATGCCGTGCGCACCCTGCTGCGCTGGGCCGGCGAAGACCCGGCCCGCGAAGGCCTGCTGGATACCCCGCGCCGGGTTGCCGAGGCCTATGGCGACTGGTTCAGCGGCTACCGCGAGGAACCGCGCGAGTATCTGGAACGCACCTTCGAAGAGGTGGCCGGCTACGACGAGCTGATCGTGCTGCGCGACATCTCCTACGAAAGCCATTGCGAGCACCACATGGCGCCGATCATCGGCAAGGTGCACGTGGGCTATCTGCCGCGCGGCAAGGTGGTGGGCATCAGCAAGCTGGCGCGCGTGGTGGAAAGCTATGCGCGGCGCTTCCAGGTGCAGGAAAAGATGACCGCGCAGATCGCCCAGTGCATCCAGGACGTGCTGCAGCCGCGCGGCGTCGGCGTGGTGGTGGAAGGCGCGCACGAGTGCATGACCACCCGCGGCATCCACAAGCGCGGCGTCAGCATGGTGACCTCCAAGATGCTGGGCAGCTTCCGCGAAGACGCGCGTACTCGCGCCGAATTCCTGCAGTTCATCGAAGTGGGCGGCAAGCGTTGAGGCAGCCGTTGCAGTCGCCATGAAGCATCAGGCACGGATTGCCGGCTACCGCCAGTTGCGCGAGCAGCCGGTGTGGAAACTGCTGGCCGCCGACCACGCGCCGGAGCTGATCGGCCTGCTGCAGACGGTGTTGCTGGACGGCGAACGCCGCCTGCCCTCGGCCGTGCTGCACGAGCGCCTGCAACGCCAGCTCGACGCGCTGCGCGCCGACGAACTCTCGCGCGAGCTGCCGCGTACCGCGCAGGCCTATCTGGCGCATTGGCTGGCGCAGGGCTGGCTGGAACGCCGCCTGCCCGAAGGCGCGGCCGAAGAGGAATACGAGCTGTCGCGCGCGGCCACCCAGGCCATCCGCTTCATCGTCGGCCTGCGCGAGAGCAGCAGCAGCGCCACCGAAAGCCGCCTGTCGCTGGTGATCCAGCAGCTGGTGCAGCTGGCCGGGCAGACCGAAGCCGACCCGGAGCTGCGCCTGGCCGCTTTGCGCGAAGAACGCGCGCGCATTGATGCCGAGATCGAACGCGTGGCTTCGGGCCGCGTGGCCGCGCTGGACGGCAAGCGCGCGCTGGAGCGCGCCCGCGACCTGATCCATCTCTCCGACGAGCTGGCCGAGGACTTCCATCGCGTCCGCGACGATTTCGAACAGCTCAACCGCCAGTTCCGCGAGCGCATCATCGACGACGAGGGCGCGCGCGGCGATGTGCTGGAGCAGCTGTTCAACGGCGTGGACGTGATCGCCGACAGCGAGGCCGGGCGCACCTTCGAAGCGTTCTGGAGCCTGCTCAACGACACCCAGCAAAGCAGCCAGCTCGATCAGGCACTGGACGCGCTGCTGGCACGCGGCTTCGCCCGCAAGCTGGACCGGCGCGAACGCGCCTTCCTGCGCGGGCTGACCGGCACGCTGCTGGAGCGCGGCGGCGAGGTGCACACGGTAATGCAGCACTTCGCGCGCAGCCTGCGCGGTTTCGTGCAGAGCCGTGGCTATCTGGAACAGCGCCGGCTCAATCAATTG
The DNA here is from genome assembly GCF_024806835.1 of Xanthomonas sp. 3793. GTDB lineage: Bacteria > Pseudomonadota > Gammaproteobacteria > Xanthomonadales > Xanthomonadaceae > Xanthomonas > Xanthomonas arboricola_F. The sequence goes on along the minus strand of NZ_JANTYU010000006.1, from coordinate 18,618 downwards.
CTCAGGCAGGCGCAGGGCGAAGCCTTGCAGCTGCGCGACAGCCTGCACGCCACCACCGCCACCGGCTACACCCAGGCGTTGAGCGCGGCCCGCCTGCGTTCGCTGTCGCAATGGCGCCTGCACGACCCGCGCCTGACCCAGGTCGATGGCCGCGTGCAGGCCGCCGATGCGGCGGACATTTCGCTCGACAGCGTGGGCGATCTGGTCGCGCAATCGGAGATCGACGTGCGCACCTTGCGCAACGATCTTTACGTACTGCTTGGCCAACAGCCGCGGCTCACCATCGGCGATGCGCTGCAGCAGCGCCCGGCCGCGCAGGGCCTGGGCAGCGTGATCGGCTACCTGTCGTTGGGCACGCGCCACGGCGTGGTGATCGACGGACAGATGGAAACGGTGCAATGGGAAGGCGGCGACGGCGCCCTGCGGCGCGCACGCATTCCCTTGGTGTGGTTCACCCGGGAGAAACGCAATGAACTGGTCTGAGGACACCCGCCTGGATGCGGACGAGGACACGGGCGCGTCGGCCGATGCCGGCCGCACGCCCCTGACGGAGACATCGCCTGCACAGCCGCGCGGCGAGCTGTTTCTGGGCGACACCGGCACGCTGCCGTTCGACGCGCGGCGCGCGCTGTGCCAGCTGCTGGCCGGCCCCAGCATCGACGCGCAACGCCACGGTGCGTTGTGGCCTGCGCTGTTGCGCCACGAAGCGCCGATCCGCCAGGTGTTGTGCGAGCTGTTCCTGGAACTGGTGCTGGACCGCGAGGGCGGGGTGGCCTTCACCCGTCAGGCCGATACCGCCGAGCTGGAATCGCCGACCCTGCTGCGCAGCGCGCCGCTGACCTTTATCGAGTCGGTGCTGCTGCTGTTCCTGCGCCAGCAACTGGCCGAGGCCGATACGCGTGGCGAGCGCGCAGTGGTGGACGAGGCGCAGCTGGTGGAGGCGTTGTCGGTCTACGAGAAGAACCTGTCCACCGACCGCGCAGGATTCGCGCGACGGGTGATGACGGCGATCGGCAAGATGCGCGACAACCAGTTGTTGTCGCGCTTGCGCGGCAGCGAGGAGCGGTATGAAGTGTCGCCGGTGCTGAAATTGTTGTTCTCGGCCGAGGACGTGCAGGCCCTGGTGATGGCGTATCGGGAGTTGCGAGAAGGGGAGGTTGCGTTGGAGTGATCGGCGTCTGCACCCCGGGCGCCATCCCTTCTCCCACCGGGAGAAGGTGCCCGAAGGGCGGATGAGGGGACGGCCTATCGCGATGCCTGATAGACGACGCCTGGAGAATGTGTAGCCCCGCGTCATACGTTGCGCGACGGCAACCACCAGCACTCACGTCCCGAAGAAAGCGAGCAACCTTCTTCCCGGGCGGCAGTAAGGCATCAGCGTCCCGCTCATCGACCAGCACCCGGTCCCGCCACTCACCCGTGTCCATCCAGCGCATCACGCCCCGTAGGAGCGGCCCAGGCCGCGAAGGGCCGTCCCCGTACCACCGCCAGACCACCGCCCCTCCAGCAACACCCAACACCCGATACCCCGCTTCGAACATGCGTGATGTGATTCGTCTTCAGCGTTACCCGTCATCCCGTTTTGGTGAGTGAGCCATGAATTCCCAGTCCAACCTGTCGCCGGCGCAGCCGGGCGCGTCCCTGTTCACTGATTCGCTGGCCGAGCAGCGCGCGCAGCAGTTCCGCATGCGGCGGTTGCAGGTGCACAACTGGGGCACGTTCAATGGCTTGACCGAGGTGCCGATCGCCGAGAAGGGCTTCCTGTTCGTCGGGCGCTCCGGGTCGGGCAAGTCGACCCTGCTGGATGCGATGTCGGCACTGCTGACCCCGCCCAGCATCGTCGACTTCAACGCTGCCGCACGCGAGGCCGAGCGCAGTGGACGCGATCGCAGCCTGGTGTCGTATGTGCGTGGTGCCTGGGCCGATCAGCAGGACAGCGCCTCGGGCGAGATCGCCACCCAATACCTGCGCAAGGGCGCCACCTGGTCGGCGCTGGTGCTGGAGTACCGCAACGCGCACGGCGAGGCGGTCAGCCTGATTCGCCTGTTCTGGATCGCCGGCAGCGGCAATGCCGCGGCCGATGTGCGCCGGCATTACATGGTCGCGCCGCGCAGCTTCGACGTGGCCAGCGAACTGGATGGCTTCGATCTGGATCTGCGCAAGCTCAAGGCGCGTCTGGGTGAGGAGGTCGCGCATTTCGACGGCTTCGCCGGCTACGCGGAGCGTTTCCGGCATGTGCTGGGCATCGGCAACGAGATGGCGCTGCGGTTGCTGCACAAGACCCAGTCGGCCAAGAATCTGGGCGATCTCAATGTGTTCCTGCGCGGCTTCATGCTGGACGAGCCGCGCACGTTCGAGGCGGCCGACCGGCTGGTGGAAGACTTCGCCGAACTCGATGGCGCCCATCATGCGGTGGTCACCGCACGGCGCCAGGTGGAAACGCTGAGCCCGGCACGCGAACACCATGCGGCACTGATGGCCTTGCGCCACAGCGTCGGCGAGCTGCGCGAGCTGCAGCTGGGTGTGGACAGCTATCGCGAACAGCAGCGTCTGGCCTTGCTGGAGACGCGCCTGCACGAGCTCGACAGCCAGGACCGTGGATTGGCCGGCGAAGAAGGCCAGCGGCGCGAGTCGCTGGACAATCACGAACAGAAACTGGCCGGTCTGGAACGCGAACAACGCGCCGCCGGTGGCGAGCAGATCGAGGAACTCGAACGCGAGCGCGCACGGGTCGAGCGCGAGCGCGACGAGCGTCTGCGGCGGCGCGCGCAAATCGAACAGGCCTGTCGCCAGCTCGGCACGGCCCTGGCCGCAGGCGCCAGCGGCTTTGCCGCCCAGGTAGAGCATGCCCAGACCGTACTCGAGAACGGCAAGCACGACGCCAGCGCGCTGGATGAGGCGATTGCCGAGCGCATGGGCGCACGCCGCGACGACGAGCGACGCTTTGCCGAGATCCGCGCCGAACTGGACGCGTTGAAGCGCGCGCCATCGAGCATGCCGGCACCGATGCAGGCCTTGCGGGCGCGCCTGTGCGAGGACACCGGCATTGCCGAAGCGGCGCTGCCGTTCGTCGGCGAGCTGGTGCAGGTGCGCGAGGACCAGGCGGCCTGGCGCGGTGCGATCGAGCGCGTGCTCAGCGGGTTTGCGCAGTCGCTGCTGGTGGACGACCGGCATTACGCGCAGGTCAGCGAGTGGGTCAACCGCACCCACATCGGCACGCGGCTGGTGTACTTCCGGGTGCGTCGCAACGATGCGCTGCATGCGCGCGCGCCGGATGCGCGGGCATTGCCGGGCAAGCTGCAGCTGCGCGAGCACGCCTTCACCGAGTGGTTGCGCAACGAGCTGATGCGTCGCTTCGACTACGAATGCGTCGACAACGCCGCCGCGCTGCGCAATGCCGACCGCGCCATCACCCGCGAAGGGCAGGTCAAGCATCCGGGCGATCGCTATGAGAAGGACGACCGCCACGCGGTCAACGACCGCAAGCGCTGGTTGCTGGGTCACGACAACCGCGACAAGCTCAAGGTGTTCGAGCGCGAAGCGCAGACGCTGGCCCAGCGCATCGCCGGTTGCGATGCCGACGTGGCCGCGCTGCGCAGGCAACGCGAGCAGGACCAGGAACAGCAGCTGGCCGCGCACACCCTGGTGGAGCGCGACTGGGACGAGATCGATGTCGGCCCCAAGCTGCAGCGCCTGAGCGATATCGACGAACAGCTGCTGCAACTGCGCGAAGGCAACAGCGGCCTGCGCGCGCTCGGCCAGGCGATCGAGACCGCACGCACCCTGCGCGACCAGGCCAAGCGCACCTACGAGGAGGTGCGGCTGGAGCGCGCGCAGCTCGCGCGCGAGCGGATCCGGCTCGAACAGCAGCACGCCGCCTGCGCCAGCCGTGCCGGCACCGCCGCACTCACGCCCACCCAGCTGCAGGGCCTGCGCGAACGCCTGGCGGCGCTGGCCCCGCTGTCGCTGGACAACCTGGAGGCGCATTTCCGCGTGGTCGAGCGCGGCCTGGCCGAGCAACTGGCCGAGAGCCAGGGCCGCGACAGCCGGCTCAGCGCGCAGCTGCTCGATTGCTTCCGCAGGTACTGCCAGCAGTGGCCGGAAGACAGCGGCGATTTCACCGTGAGCCTGGCCAGTGCCGACGATTTTCTCGCGCGCCTGGATCGCCTGGAAAGCGATGGCCTGCCGCGCCACGAGCACCGCTTCTTCGACCTGCTGCAGACCCAGAGCAAGAACAATCTGCTCGCCCTGCAGCGCCACACCGCCGAGGCCCACAAGGGCATCAAGCAGCGCATGGACGAGGTCAATGCCAGCCTGGAGCAGGTGCCGTTCAATCGCGGCACGCTGCTGACCATCGAGGTCAGCGACCGTCGCCTGGGCGAGGTGCAGGAATTCCAGCAACAGCTGCGCGCGGTGCTGTCGCATCAACAGACCGAAGACCGCGCACTGGCCGAAGCGCAGTTTTCCACCCTGCGCGCGTTGGTGGCACGCCTGGGCGCGCAGGAACCGGACGCACGTCGCTGGCGCGAGCAGGTGCTGGACGTGCGCCTGCATGTGGAATTCATCGGTGTTGAACTGGACGCGCAGACCCGCGCGCAGGTGGAGATCTACCGCAGCGGCGCCGGCAAATCCGGCGGTCAGCGCCAGAAACTGGCAACCACCTGCCTGGCCGCCGCGTTGCGCTACCAGCTCGGTGGCGAAGACGGCGAGCTGCCGCGCTACTGCGCGGTGGTGCTGGACGAGGCCTTCGACAAGGCCGACAACGAATTCACCGCGCTGGCGATGAACATCTTCGAGAACTTCGGTTTTCAGATGGTGGTGGCCACACCGCTGAAATCGGTGATGACGCTGGAGCCGTTCATCGGCGGTGCCTGCTTCGTGGAAATCAGCGGCCGGCACAACTCCGGCGTGCTGTTGATCGAATACGACGCGCAGGCGCAGCGACTCCAGTTGCCCGAGCGCTCGCGCGGGGACGAGGCTGGTCCTGCAAGTGCGGAACAGGCTGCGGGCGTTACGCAGCGCGAGGATGCAGCGCATGCGACTCAGCGCCAGGCGCCGGTGGACAGCGTCGGTCCCGCTTCTGGCGAAGAGGCTGCGGTAGTGCAGGATGCCCCTGCCCAGGACGACGTGACGGCCAAGGCGAGCAAGCGCGCCACCACAGCGCTACGTGGCGAAACCAGGCCAACCGCGGCGCGCGCTGCCAGGCCCGCGCCGGCCAAAACCACGACAGCCAAGGCGCGTCCTGCGTCCACGCGCGGATCCGCCAACGCCCCGAGCAGAAAACGCTAGGTGCGACGCCGGCGATGCCTGCGTCACCGCCCTGCGGTCGCAGGCGTCGCGGGGCAGGCCCATTGCAGGGCGGCGCACGTAGATAAGAATCGTTATCATTAGCGGCCAGATGTGCCCGCCAGTGCGCGCATCGCCCCGCTGAAGATCCTGATGACCCCTCTGCCTGCGCCTCGCCACCTGTTGTTTGTGTCCCTGTTTGCTGCATTGCCGGCCTCCGCCCAGGAGGCCAGCCTGCTCGACGCCATCGTGGTCAGCGAAAAACGCGCCCTGTACCGGCCGGAAAAAGCCGCCGGTGCCACCCGCACGCAGACGCCGGTGGAGCGCATTCCGCAGGCGATCCAGGTGGTGCCGCGCTCGGTCATCGACGAACAGCAGCTCACCCGGCTGGTGGATGTGGTGGCCAATGTCTCCAACGTGCAGCCCGGCGGCACCCAGGGCAATCGCTCGGAAACCTTCGTCATCCGCGGCTTCGAGGCGTCTTCGTATGCGGTCGACGGCATCCTGCTCAACCCGGCGCAGAACTTCACCGAGACCGTGCGCGATCTGGCCAATGTCGCCCAGGTGGAAGTGCTCAAGGGCCCGGCGGCGGTGCTGTACGGGCGCGGCGAACCCGGCGGGGTGATCAATCTGGTCACGCTGCGCCCGGACGCGGTGTTCGGCGGCAACGCCTCGGTGCAGGTGGCCGAACACGGCCTGCGCCGCGTGCAATCGACCGTAACCGGCCCGCTGGGCCCGACCGTGTCGGCACGGCTCAGCGCCGCCGCGCAGGACACCGGCAGCTTTCGGGACGCGCAGGCCGATGGCGATCGCGTGTTCGTCTCGCCCTCGTTGGCGTGGCGGCCGTCCGCGCAGCTGCGCGCCGATCTGGATCTGGAATACACGCGCCAGACCAGCCCGGGCGATCGCGGGCTGGTCGCCATCGACGGGGTGGTGCGTGGCCCGGCGGAGCGCAGCTTCGGCGAACCGTGGTCGCGCAATCACGGCACTTCGCGCAGCGCACGCGGGCGCATCGAGTATGACGCCAACGGCTGGCTGACGCTGCGCCAGATCCTCAACCACCAGGACGGTGACAGCGGCCGCGACGTGGCCGACTTCACCGGCTTCAGCGCCGACCGTGCGTTTCTGCAGCGCCGCGCCGTGCGCCAGGACCAGCAGGTGCGCGCCACGACCTCACAGACCGAAGCGCTGGCGCGTTTTGCCACCGGCCCGCTGCGCCATCAGGTGCTGGCCGGTGCCGAGTACGTCGATGCGCATCGCCACACCGACGAAGCGCGCGCGCCGCTGGCCCGCATCAGCCTGCGCAACCCGGTGCAGGGCGCCTTGCCGGGCACCTATGTGCCGGCGCGCGAGATCGACGTCGATGCGCGCTATGCCGCGCTGTACCTGCAGGACCAGATCAGCATCGGCGAGCGTTGGGACGTGCTGGCCGGCGTGCGCTGGGACGATGTGCAGCAGACCACCATCGACAACGGCGCGCGCACCCGCGAGGACGGCCGACGCGCCTCGCCGCGCATCGGCGTGGTGTGGAAGGCTGCGCCGCAGTTGTCGCTGTACGCCAACACCTCCACCTCGTTTCGGCCGCGCAGCGCCACGCTGTTTTCCGGCGGCAGCGCACCACCGGAAACCGGCCGCCAGTACGAGCTCGGCCTGAAGAGCGCGCTGTTGGACAACCGGGTGCTCGCCACCGCCGCCGCATTCCAGATCACCAAGGACAACGTCGCCAGCAACGATCCGGACAACGATGGCTTCGTGCTGGTCACCGGCCAGCAGCGCGTGCGCGGGCTGGAGCTGGACATCACCGGCGAGCTCACCCAGAACTGGCGCTTGATCCTGGGCGCCGGTTATCTGGACGCCCAGGTCACCCGCGACACCGTCATCCCGGTCGGCAATCGCCTGCGCGGCGTGCCGCGGGTCAGCGCCAGTCTATGGAGCACCTATCACGTCGTCAGCGGACCGCTGTACGGCCTGACCCTGGGCGCCGGCGCGGTGCATGTGGGCGAGCGCGAAGGCGATCTCGCCAACAGCTACCGCATTGCCGGCTACACGCGCTTCGATGCCTCGGCGGCGTACCGCTTCGGCGGCCGGTACCAGCTGGCGCTGATGCTGCGCAATGTCGCCAACCGGTTCTACATCGAGCAACCGGTGACGCAGACCACCAACTATCCAGGCGCACCGCACACCTTGTCGGCGACGCTGAGCGTGGATTTTTAAATCCTGTCGGTGCGGCAGCAGGCGGTTGCCCGATGTGCGGCCGGTGCCCTGCCGCCGCAACGGACGGATGCAACCCCGTGATTCCGAACAATCGCCATCGCATGGGCAGCGTGTTCGATCGGTTCCATGAAGCGGATGACAGCGCGCACCGACGCTGTCTTTTTGTTCGCCTGAGGCATGCGTGTGCACCATCGGGTTGCATCAGCGGTCACGCATCACGCGTCACGTGTTCGCCTGCGGCCTCAGTGCAGCAGATCCCAGCCCATCTTGCCGATCAGCACGATCACCAGCACCAGGAATAACTTGCGGATCAGCGGCGTGCCACCGCGCAGCGCCATCCGCGTGCCGGCGACCGCACCGGCCACGTTCGCCACCGCCATCGGAATGCCGATCGCCAGCATCACCTGGCCGCTGGGCAGGAAGAACGACAGCGCTGCCAGGTTGGTGGCCAGGTTCACCACCTTGGCCGCGGCCGAGGCGCGCAGAAAGTCCAGCCCGAAAAAGCGGATGAACAGGAAGATCAGGAAACTGCCGGTGCCGGGGCCGAAGAACCCGTCGTAGAACCCGATCGCCGCGCCCATCGCCAGGGCAGTGATCAGTTCGCGCCGGCCGATCTGGCGTGGGCGATGCAGCGCACCGAAGTCCTTCTTGATCAGCGTGTAGACCAGCATCGCGATCAGCAGCGCCAGGATCAGCGGCCGCACTGCCTGCTTTGGCATCAGGCTGACCGCAGTCGCGCCCAGAAAAGAAAACGTAAACGCCGCCACCGTCGCGTACAGCACCGGCCGCCACGGAAAGCGCACATTGCGCGCATAGCGCCACGCCGACGCACCGGTGCCGAACATCGCGCTGAACTTGTTGGTGCCCAGAATCAGCGACGGCGCCTGCTGCGGCAGCGTGGCGAACAAACCCGGCAACTGGATCAGGCCACCGCCGCCCACCGCCGCATCCACCAGCCCGGCGACGAAGGCGATGCACAGCAGCCACGGCAACTCGGTGGGAATCAGGTCCAGCAAGGCGGCGCTCCGCACGACGGGGGCGACAGCATAGCCGTCGCACCGCGCGGCGTAATCCCACAGCAAGGGCGGGGAGTGGGGCGCAAGCAAGCGGCCTTCAAAAGCCCCTCTCCCCCCGGGAGAGGGGTTGGGGTAAGGGTACGGGGAGCCAAGCACCAGCTTCCTCCCCAATTCCCAATTCCCGCACAATTGCCCGATGCCGACCTCCATCCCCACCGATCCCTGTCCCTGCGGCCGCGCCGCCGACTACGCGCAGTGCTGCGGGCAATACCACGCCGGCGCGGCCGCACCCGACGCCGAAACCCTGATGCGTGCGCGCTACAGCGCCTACGTCCGCCGCGATGTGGATTACCTGCTCGCCAGCTGGCACCCGTCCACGCGTCCGGCCGAACTGTCGCTGGACGAGGGCGGCCGAACCACCTGGCTTGGCCTGACCGTGCAACGCGCCATCGTCACCGGCACCGACACCGCCGAGGTGGTGTTCCTGGCCCGCTACCGCATCGGCGGCGGCAGCGCGGTGCGCATGACCGAACACAGCCGCTTCGTGCGCGAACACGGACATTGGTACTACCTCGACGCGCGCTGAGCGCAGCCAGCCGCGCCGGAGTGTGCGCAGGCAGGAGCTGCCCGATGCGCGGACCAGCGCTGGCGCTCCACGCCAACCCAGGCATATTCCCCAAGCCGTCGGCGGACCGCAGCCTCCAGCTCTGCCGTTGCCCCCCGGCCTGCCGTCTTCCAGCCGGGCCCCGCCGCCTCCAGCCGTCGCCGTCGCAAACAGGCATCGTGCACCTCGCCCATCGCCACGTTCCCCGACCAACGGCGCCCATAGCGCCACTTTGTCGACACGGCGTTCGCAGCCGATCCAGGAAGCTTGCCGCGCGGCGGAGCTCGCCGCGGGGGCGGACAGCGATCATGGGAACCTTCAACTTCTGGCAGTGGGCGCTAATGGCCGTGGTGGTCTTTGCAATCGTGTTGCCGGCGTTGCTGGCCACCTGCATGGTCCGCTTCGGGCCGCGCCACGATGCGCCGCGCCACGATGCGCCGCGCCGCGCACGTCCCCGCCGCGTCGCCGAGTCCGGCACCTCCACGCCGGCGCTGTCGCTGCTGAGCGGCATCACCGGCGACCGCAGCTGATACGTCACCGCTGAGGCGCGCTTTACCCCAGCCGCAATGGCAAGCAGGCCGCAGCCAGCACACTCCTGAGTGGAGCGGTTGCCCGGTGGACAGGTCCCGGTGCCGAGCGTTTGTCGTTATTCGGTGGCAGCAGACACCCGGCGCCAGCCCCGCAGCCGCCGAGCCAGCCCACCGGTCTGGCCTCCATCACGCTCGCAGCGCCTCGCGCGACAGCCACCGCATTGCTCCCGGCACCGCCGCTTGCACGCCTGGATCCAGCCAGGTTGGCTATCCTCGCGGATCGACTCACCGCTGGAGTGCAGTACCGCATGACCTCCGTCCACCCGCCGGCCACCGCGCCATGACGCCGACCCGGCGCGCCTTGCCGCTGTTGATGGCCTTGCTGCCGCTGGTCGCCTGCGCCGATCCGGGCTTCGACCGTTGCCTGGCGGGGTTGCAGACCCAGGCCGCCGCCAAAGGTGTGGACACCGCAGATTTCCAGCGCTTTACCGCCGGGTTGGCGCCCGATCCCAGTGTCCTGCCGCTGCTGGACGCGCAACCGGAGTTCACTACGCCCATCTGGGATTACCTGGCCAGCCTGGTCGACAGCCAGCGCGTCACCGATGGCCAGGCCATGCTGGTCACCCACCGCGACTTGCTCGCCCGCCTGTCCGAGCAGACCGGCGTCGACCCGGCCACCATCGTGGCGGTCTGGGGCGTGGAGAGCGACTACGGCCGCGTCACCGGCAAGCGCCCGCTGCTGGTGTCGCTGGCCACGCTGTCGTGCGAAGGCCGCCGCCAGTCGTTCTTCCGCGGCGAGTTCCTGGCCTTGCTCAGCCTGTTGCAACGCGGCGACCTGTCGCCGGATGGCCTCACCGGCTCCTGGGCCGGCGCCTTCGGGCAGACCCAGTTCATGCCCTCGACCTATGCCCGCATCGCGGTGGACGGCGACGGCGACGGCCGCCGCGACCTGGTCGCCAGCATTCCCGACGCGCTGGCTTCCACCGCCAACTACCTGGTCAAGGCCGGCTGGGAGCGCGCCCGCCCGTGGGGCATGGAAGTCACCCTGCCGCGCGGCTTCGACGCCAGCAAGGCCGGCCGTACCCGCCGCCAACCGTTGCAGGCCTGGCAGGCCGCCGGCCTGCTCGGTACCGACGGCAAGCCGCTCGCCCCGTCCGGGTTGCCCGCCGAGACGCCTGCCGCGCTGCTGCTGCCGGCCGGCGCCACCGGCCCGGCGTTCCTGGTATTCCGCAACTACGATGCGATCTACGCCTACAACGCCGCCGAAAGCTACGCGTTGTCGATCGCGCTGCTGGCCGATCGCCTGCGCGGCGGCCCCGGCCTGCTCGCCGCCTGGCCCACCGACGACCCCGGCCTGGGTCGCCCGGAGCGCCGCGACCTGCAACAGTTGCTGCTGGCCCGCGGCCACCAGATCGGCGAGGCCGACGGCATGGTCGGCAGTGCCACCCGCCGCGCCATCCAGGTCGAGCAGACCCGGCTGGGCCTGCAGCCGGCCGATGGCCGCCCCGGCCAGCGCATCCTCGCCGCCTTGCGCGTCGCGCCGCCGCTCACCGGCATGGCGGCCGTGCGCGGCACCGCCTTCAAGCTGCCGGCCGCCTATCCCGCATTCGCCCAATCTCCCATCGTCCACAAGGCATCCCCCATGTCCGACACCACCGGCCTGACCACAGGCGACTTCCACGGTTTTCCCTCGCTGCTGATCGACACCCCGTTCTCCACTGCGGCGATCAGCCTGTTCGGCGGCCAGCTGCTGTCGTTCGTGCCCAAGGGCGGCCAGGACGTGATGTGGCTGTCGCCGCTCGCCAAGCAGCCGCCCACCCCGATCCGCGGCGGCGCCCCGGTGTGCTGGCCGTACTTCGGCCGCCAGGACCAGACCGGCGAGGTCCCCGCGCACGGCTTCGTGCGCACCGTGCCCTGGCAGCTCACCGAGAGCCGACGCGAGGACGACGGCACCGTGGCGCTCACCCTGGCCCCGCCCAGCTTCGACGACCTGGCGCTGCGCCTGCGCATGACCCTGCGCATCGGCCGCACCCTCGAACAACGCCTGATCACCGAAAACACCAGCCCCGCTCCGGTGCGCTTCACCCAGGCGCTGCATAACTATTTCCGTGTCGGCGACGCGCTCAAGGTCAGCGTGCAGGGCCTGGACGGGCTGGACTACCTCGACAAGTACGAGAACTACGCCAGCGCCCACCGCCAGCAAGGCGACTGGAGCCTGCGCGACCCGCGCGATCCCGGCCGCAGCGACCGCATCTACGTCAACGCCGGCGGCCGCTATACCCTCACCGACCCGGTGCTCGGCCGCCGCATCGTCATCGCCACCGAGGGCAGCCGCTCGCTGGTGGCCTGGAACCCGGGCGAAGAGGCCGGCAAGAAGATGGCCGACGTGGGCGAGGGCTGGCGCGACTACGTCTGCCTGGAAGCGGCCAACGCCGGCCCGGACGTGATCGAACTGGCCCCCGGCGCCAGCCATACCCTGAGCCAGACCATCAGCGTCGAATAACCCATCGGTCGTTGCCGCCGCTGCCACCCAACCGGGCGCGCAGATCGTCTACCGACGGCGGCTGGTCAATGGATGCTTGCGCGTTGATGTCGCATCCAGTCGATCTGGAGCGGAGCGTTGCGACCGAGCGCGCTCCGTCTGATCGTCGCGCAGTGTCTTCAACCTGCTCAATGGGTGTAGCCGGCGAAAGCCGGCAGACTTCAGACGGGCGAAAGATCCAGATCGTCAGCGCGGCCTCCCGACGGGGGTAAAGCAGCCCAGCTTCACCACACGCGCCGCCGCACCCTCACCCCAAGCCCTCACCCGGCGGGAGGAGGGGCACGAACAACAGCTCGCACGCCCACCTTCCTTCTCCCACCGGGAGAGGGTGCCCGAAGGACGGATGAGGGCACGGTTTCTGCAACTGCCCAGCCGAGTCCAGCAGGTTTTCGAATCTTGTCTCGGGGTCGGCAGGCGAGGGGCACTAGAAACACCTCGCACGCCCAACCTCCTTCTTCCATCGAGAGAAGGTGCCCGCAGGGCGGATGAGGGTACGGTTTCTACAACGGCTCCAGCCAAGCGCACCCGCATCCTTCAACGCTGCTCCCAGCCAAAACGCTCAGCTGACATCGCCCTTCAGGCATTACTTCACTCAGGCACGGCTTGCGCGAGCCGCGCTAAACCCCAAACGATCTCCAGCAGAGCGGTGGCACGGATCTGCTGCGGTCGAGCTCAGTCCAGCCGAGTGCACCGATCACAACGCCCTTGAGCCTCGTGCTGCCCACGCCGCGTCACGCATCCAGGTCCGATCCGACCCAATCGGCAGCTACACTTCCCGCCTCGCTACCCTGGGCCGCGCGATGTCTCCCTCCGCCGATTCCGCTCCAGCCCCGGGGCGTCGCCGCGCCGCGTTGATCTTCATCTTCATCACCGTGCTGATCGACGTGCTGTCCTTCGGCGTGATCATCCCGGTACTGCCGGATCTGGTGCGCCATTTCACCGGTGGCGACTACGTGGTCGCCGCCGGCTGGATCGGCTGGTTCGGCTTTCTGTTCGCTTCCATCCAGTTCGTCTGCTCGCCGCTGCAAGGCGCCCTGTCCGATCGCTTCGGCCGTCGCCCGGTCATCCTGCTCTCGTGCCTGGGGCTGGGGCTGGACTTCATCCTGATGGCCATCGCCCACAGCTTGCCGATGTTGCTGCTGGCACGGGTGATCTCCGGCATCTGTTCGGCCAGTTTTTCCACGGCCAATGCCTACATCGCCGACGTCACTCCGGCCGACAAACGCGCCGGCGCGTTCGGCATGCTCGGCGCCGCGTTCGGCATTGGCTTCGTCGCCGGCCCGTTGATCGGTGGCTGGCTGGGCGGCATCGGCTTGCGTTGGCCGTTCTGGTTTGCCGCAGGCTTGGCCCTGTTGAACGTGTTGTACGGCTGGTTGGTGCTACCCGAATCGCTGCCACCCGAGCGTCGCACCGCGCGGCTCGAGTGGGCGCATGCCAACCCGCTGGGCGCGCTCAAGCTGTTGCGGCGCTACCCGCAGGTGTTCGGTCTGGCGGCGGTGGTGTTTCTGGCCAACCTTGCGCATTACGTCTATCCCAGCATCTTCGTGCTGTTCGCCGGTTACCAGTATCACTGGGGCCCGCGCGAGGTGAGCTGGGTGCTGGCCGGGGTCGGGGTCTGCAGCATCATCGTCAACGCGCTGCTGGTCGGCCGCATCGTGCGGTGGCTGGGCGAACGTCGCGCCTTGTTGCTCGGCCTGGGTTGCGGGGTGGTGGGCTTCGTCATCTACGGGCTGGCCGACAGCGGTACCGCCTTCCTGATCGGCGTGCCGATCAGCGCGTTCTGGGCGATCGCCGCGCCGGCCGCGCAAGCCTTGATTACCCGCGAAGTCGGCGCCGATGCGCAAGGCCGCGTGCAGGGCGCCTTGAGCGGCTTGGTCAGCCTGGCCGGTATCGCCGGGCCGTTGTTGTTCGCCAACGTGTTTGCCTGGTTCATCGGCAGCGGCGCGCCGTTACACCTGCCCGGCGCGCCGTGGTTGCTGGCCGGCGTACTGCTCGCCGCCGGGTGGTTGATGGCATGGGCAAGGGCGGGGCGCAACCGTGGTCAGGCCAATGCGGCACTTGGCTGATGGCAACGCATTCATATAATGCTCGCGCCCGCTTTTTCTGATTTGCGCGGGCACTGCTAGGCTGGTGTCTCCCGTGCTCCGGCACCGCCTCGATTTCCTATGCGTTCCGACACCCTGGCCGTCCCCGCTTCGGCTGCGCGCGCGCTGCGCCATGCCACCCAGGACACGCATCGTCTGGTCGAAGCAATCCCGCTGATGCAGGCGCTCGGGCAGGGGCAGGTCGAGCGCGCCGGCTACGCGCTGATCCTGCGCCGACACCACGCAGTGCTGGCCGGTTTCGAAGACCGGTTTGGCGACTGGCTGGACACCTTGGTCGGCAACGGTTGGCATTACCGCCGGCGTGCGCCGGCCTTGCGCGCGGATCTGCGCACGCTCGACCAGGCACCGGATACGCCGCTGGCTCCACCGGCCGGCGCCGACGCCGCCACGCGCTGGGGCATGTTGTACGTGATCGAAGGCTCGCAGCTGGGCGGCCGCATGATTGCCCGCAGCCTGCGCCGGCATCGCCCCGCGCTGGCCGACGCCCTGAAATATTTCGAGCTGGCCGACGACGATACCGCCGGCTGGCGCCGTTTCCAGACGGTGCTCGATCACTGCCTGGACAGCCCGCGCGCGCGCGCTGGCGCCATCGAGGGCGCGCAAGCCATGTTTGCCCACTTCCATACCTGCCTCGCAGCGGAGCCGCGCCCGTGAATCAGCCCACCGAACCCCTGGACATGGATGTCTGCGCGCGCGAGCCGATCCACATCCCCGGCATGATCCAGCCTTACGGCGTGCTGCTGGTGATCGAACCGGCCGATGGTCGCATCGTGCAGGCCAGCAGCACCGCCGCCGACCTGCTCGGCGTGCCGCTGCAGACGCTGTTGGGCATGCCGTACGTCCAGGTGCTGGAGGTGCCCGAGGCGCAGCCATTCGCGGTGGATGCGCACCCCCAGCATTTATTGCACGCCGAGGCGCGCTTTCCCGCGCGCGCCGTGCCGCCCGAGCACGCCTGGGTGGCTGCCTGGCATCTGTATCCGGAGCAATGGCTGGTCGAAATCGAGCCGCGCGACGCCCGCCTGATGGATGTCACCCTGCGCGAAGCGCTGCCGCTGTTGCGCAGCATCGAACGCGATCCCGGCATCGACGAAGCGGCGGTGCGGGCGGCCAAGGGCCTGCGCAGCATGATCGGGTTCGACCGGGTGATGATTTACCGCTTCGACGAAGAGTGGAACGGCGAAGTCATCGCCGAAGCGCGTAACCCCGAGCTGCTGGCCTATCTTGGCCAGCGCTATCCCGCCACCGACATCCCGGCGCAGGCGCGCGCGCTGTATTTGCGCAACCGCGTCCGCCAGATCGCCGATGTCGGCTACCAGTCGTCGCCGATCGTGCCCACCCTGCATCCGCGTCTGGGCACTCCGGTGGATCTGAGCGATGTCAGCCTGCGCAGCGTTTCGCCGGTGCATCTGGAATACCTGGCCAACATGGGCGTGAGCGCCACCCTGGTCTCTTCGTTGGTGGTCAACGATGCGTTGTGGGGGCTGATCGCCTGTCACCACTACAGCCCGCACTTCACCAGCCATGCCATGCGCGATGCCACCGATGCGGTGACCCGCGCGCTGTCCGGTCGCATCGGCGCCCTGCAGGCGGTCGAGCGCGCGCGCATGGAATCGGTGTTGCTCACCGTGCGCGAAAAGTTGATCACCGACTTCAACGACGCCGCCCAGATGACGGTAGAGATGCTCGCCGACATGGCACCGGACCTGATGGACGTGGTCGATGCCGATGGCGTGGCGATCTTCCATGGCAAGGAGATCAGCCGGCACGGCAGCGTGCCCGATGCAGCCGCGCTGCGGCGCATCCGTGACCATATCGAATCGGCGCATCACGATGCCTTGCGCGAGGATGCCGTCGGCGCCCTGCATGTGGAGGCGATCGGCGAGGTATTCCCTGAACTGGCCGATCTCGCGCCGCTGGCCGCCGGCTTCATCTTCGTGCCGTTGATGCCGCAGTCGCGCAGCGCCTTGCTGTGGACCCGCCGCGAAAAGGTGCAGACGGTCAACTGGGCCGGCAATCCGCAGCTGGCCAAGCTGGCCGACATTCCCAACTCACGCCTGTCGCCGCGCAAGAGCTTCGATCTGTGGCAGGAAACCGTGCGCGGCCGCGCGCGGCGTTGGTCGCCGCTGCATCTGGAATCGGCGCGCAGCCTGCGCGTGTTGATCGAACTGATGGAGCGCAAGCGCTTCCAGCAGGACTTCACCCTGCTCGAAGCGTCGCTGTCGCGTCTGCGCGATGGCGTGGCCATCATCGAGCGGGGCGCCGACACTGCCGCGCATCGGCTGATCTTCGTCAACCCGGCATTCGCCGACCTCAGCCAGACCGAGGTCGCCGACCTGATCGGGCGCGACATCCTGACCCTGGTGGCCGACGATGCCGCCAGATCTAAGGTCGAACTGCTCGAGGACGCCTTGCGCCTGGGGCGCGCCGCCTACGTCACCTTGCCGTTGCGCGTGCACGATGGCTCGCCCATCTACCGTCAATTCCACCTCGAACCGCTGCCCAGCCCCAATGGCGTCATCGCCCACTGGCTGCTGCAGCTGCGCGATCCGGAATAGGCGCAGCGCGACACACCGACGTGGAGATGGGGGTGCATGCTGGCGCCGTCGCCGCATCAGTCGTTACGGGCCGCATCACCAGTGATGCGCCGCGTCGAGATCATTGAGCATCTGCGTGTCGATGAGTGGACGTACTACTCAAAGCCGGAGAGAACACAGCAAAGCACATCGAGCGCCGGCATCGCCGCCGTCGCCGGGAGGCAACCGCTTCGTCAACTGCGTGGCCGCAGCAGCAACAAGGTGATGGTTCCGGCCACGAGCCCCCAGAACGACGCACCGATCCCGCCCAAGGTCAGCCCGGAGGCCGTCACCAGGAAGGTGATCAATGCCGCCTCGCGTTCGCTGTCTTCGCGCAAGGCGGCCGCCAGACTGTTTCCAATGGTGCCCAGCAGCGCAATTCCGGCAATCGCCATCACCAGCTCGCGCGGGAACGCCGCAAAGACCGCCGCCACGGTCGCCCCGAACAAACCGATCACCAGATACAGCACGCCTGCGCTCACCGCAGCGGCATAACGCCGGGCCGGGTCTTCATGCGCCTCCCTGCCCATGCAGATCGCAGCGGTGATCGCGGCCAGGTTCAATGCAAAGCCGCCGAACGGCGCCAGCAATGCATTGACCGCCCCGATCCAGCCGATCGTCGGCGAGATCGGCACCGTGTAGCCGGACGCGCGGATCACCGCCACGCCGGGCACGTTCTGCGAGGCCATCGTGACCACGAACAACGGGACCGCCAGCCCGACCACCGCCGCCCACGACAGTGACGGCACCACCAGGACCGGATGGGCCAGCTCCAGCTGCACGCCGTTCCAGTGCAGCAGCCCA
The DNA here is from genome assembly GCF_024806835.1 of Xanthomonas sp. 3793. Taxonomy (GTDB): domain Bacteria; phylum Pseudomonadota; class Gammaproteobacteria; order Xanthomonadales; family Xanthomonadaceae; genus Xanthomonas; species Xanthomonas arboricola_F. Next base: position 944 of record NZ_JANTYU010000006.1, on the reverse strand, counting down.
CTGCCCGCCGCAATGGCGATGCCGGCCAGCAGGGTCGCAATCACTGCGTAGCGCGCAAACCAGCGCCGGCCCACCAGATAGGTTGCCAGCATCGCCACGGCCAGCACCCGCTGGCTCTGCATCGCCACGAACAGATCCAGTCCGAAGCGCAGCAGCACCCCGGCCAACATGCCCGACGCCAGGGATACCGGCATGCGCTTGATCGCCCGCTCGAACAAGCCCGAGAACCCGGCCACCAGTCCGAGTACCGCCGCGACCACAAACGCACCGACGGCCTCGCGCAACGGAACCCCTGCAGCGCTGCCGATCAGCATCGCCGCACCCGGCGTGGACCAGGCCGTCACTACCGGCACCCGATAGCGCAGCGACAACCCGATGCAGGTCACGCCCATGCCGATGCCCAGCGCCCACATCCACGATGCGATCTGTGCCTGATCGGCACCCAGGTGACGCGCTGCCTCGAACACGATCACCGCGGAACTGGCAAACCCCACCAGGACGGTGACAAAGCCCGCTGCAATCGCAGACAGGGACAGATCGCGGAACAGGTTGCGGGCTGGCGGCATCGAATGGCTCCTCCGGGCCATGCATTCTTACCGAGCCATCCCATCGGCGGTACTGCAGCGCGCTTCTATAGAGCGAACCCTGGAGGGTGGTTTCGTTGGAGCGTGCTTGTGCTCTTGCCATAGCGAGGCACAGACACGCAAAAAACGCGCTGCTGTCATGGCCGTGTCAAAAAGTGCTTGCACTTCTGCGCAGGCTCGATAAACTGCGCGGCCTCGCTCAGGACGGCGGCGCTTCTTCAAGCACCGCAACAACGAACGGGTCGAATCGAAAACATCACAAGGTGTTGACGAAACGAAAAAGCCGGCTATGATGGGCGGCTCGCTACACGGAAAGACGCTACGGCGGATTGAGGTGCAGCGGCGGCAACTTCCTCTTCA
>NZ_JANTYU010000005.1:385731-396097 GCF_024806835.1 Xanthomonas sp. 3793 | reverse complement strand
TAGTTCTCGCCGCCCAATTCCACGGTGGCATCGATCGCGGCCTTGACCTGCACGGCCGCACGCGCCACCACGTTGAAGTCCGGGTTGGTGGATGCGCCGTTCATGTAGCGCGGGTGCGAGAACAGGTTGGCGGTGCCCCACAGCAGCTTGATGCCGGTGTCGGCCTGACGCTGCTTGGCGATGCCGACCATGTGGGTGAGGTTGCTCTGGTACTCGCCGATGTCGTCGGCATCCGGCGACAGGTCCACGTCGTGGAAGCAGTAGTACGGCACGCCGAGCTTGGTGAAGAATTCAAATGCGGCATCGGCCTTGGCTTCGGCACGATTGAGCGCGCTGTTGCCCACATCCCACGGATAGGCGCGCGTGCCCGGGCCGAACGGGTCTGCGCCATTGCCGCAGAAGCTGTGCCAGTAGGCCACGGCAAAGCGCAGATGCTCGGCCATGGTCTTGTCGCCGACCTGCTTGTTGGCGTCGTAGACCTTGAATGCCAGCGGGTTGTCGGAATCGCGGCCTTCGAAGCCGATCTTGCCGATGCCGGGGAAGTATTCCTTCGCGCCGATGTAAACGGTGTTGCTCATGGGGTGAACTCCTGCAGAAAGGGGATGTCGTGGGAGAGAGGGATGGCGTCGACACACTGCGGCGCTGGCACGCGCAACGATCGGTGGCGCCGCGTCGCTGCAGCGCATCTATGCATGCGTGTACTGCTACGCAATGCACAGAATGTTAGCGCTACCAAAAAGCCGACTGAAAAAAGCCGCGCCATACAGCGAAGCCGAAGGTGTCATGCCGATCCCAGCTGAAACGGTCCTGCGGACTTTACCCAGCCCGCCGCCGAAAGGCTTGCTGCGCTGCGAGATGCGAGCTGTTGCGTGGCGGCAGGGTGTGGTGATGGCTGGCGGTTGGTGGGTAGGGGCGTACGGCCCTCACCCGCCCTTCGGGCACCCTCTCCCGCACGCGGGAGAGGGGACCATCAGGCGAGGGGACCATCAGGCGAGGGGACCATCAGGCGAGGGGACCATCAGGAGAGGGGACCATCAGGGGAGGGGACCATCAGGAGAGGGGACCATCAGGAGAGGGGACCATCAGGAGAGGGGACCATCAGGAGAGGGGACCATCAGGCGGGGGACCATCAGGAGAAGGGACCATCAGGTGAGGGGACCATCAGGCGGGGGGACCATCAGGAGAAGGGACCATCAGGAGAAGGGACCATCAGGAGAGGAAACTGCCGGGAAAGGGCTGGGCGGGAAGCGCTCACCCGTAGACGAGGTCTTGCTCCCTTCCCCCGTTCACGGGGGAAGGTGCCCGAAGGGCGGATGGGGGCAGCCACCTCTGGCCTCACGACCAAATCCCAATCCCAATCCCCCCGGCCGCTACAATGGCCGGCTTATGACCGCTGTCCTGCCGCTGCCGCAACCCCTGGCCGACCCCGCGCCGCGCGACCCGCGCCAGCGGCTGCAGCGTGAGCAGCTGCGCCTGGGCAAACGCCTGCAGCGCCAGGTGGGCCAGGCGATTGCCGACTTCGGCATGATCGCGGCCGGCGACAAGATCATGGTGTGCCTGTCCGGCGGCAAGGACAGCTACACCTTGCTGGACATGCTGCTGCACCTGCAGCGCAAGGCGCCGGTGCCATTCACCCTGGTGGCGGTCAATCTGGACCAGAAGCAGCCCGACTTCCCCGCCCACGTCCTGCCCACCTATCTGCGCGGCCTGGACGTGCCATTCGCCATCGTCGAGCAGGACACCTATTCGGTGGTCAGCCGGGTGCTTCCGGCCGGCAAGACCATGTGTTCGTTGTGCTCGCGACTGCGGCGCGGCGCGCTGTATGCCTACGCGCAGGCGCACGGCGTGACCAAGATCGCGCTTGGCCACCATCGCGACGACATCGTGGCCACGTTCTTCATGAACCTGTTCCACCACGCCCGGCTCGCGGCAATGGCGCCCAAGCTGCGCAGCGACGACGGTGCGCATGTGGTGATCCGCCCGTTGGCCTATGTGCGCGAAGCCGACATCGCCGCCTATGCGCAGGCGCGCCAGTTTCCGATCATTCCGTGCAACCTGTGCGGCAGCCAGGAAAACCTGCAGCGCCAGCAGGTCGGCCGGATGCTGCAGCAGTGGGACCGCGAGCAACCCGGGCGGGTCGAGCAGATCGCCCGCGCGCTGGGCGATGTGCGGCCCGAGCAACTGGCCGATCCTGCGTTGTTCGATTTCCTGTCGCTGGGCCGCAGCGGCGAGGCCGCACCGTCCGATCCCGACTCCAGCGCCTGGCTCGCCGCCGGCGACGACACCACACACGACAGCGACTGACGCGGCCCTCGCGGCGGCGCAGTCTTCCCACCCTCCACGTTTCCTCCTCTTCGGTCTGACGCATGTTCTTTCGTAATCTCACCCTGTTCCGTTTCCCGACCACGCTGGATTTCTCCGAAATCGACACGCTGTTGCCGCAGGTGCAGCTCAAGCCGGTCGGCCCGCTGGAAATGAGCTCGCGCGGTTTCATCTCCCCGTTCGGCCGCGACGAGCAGGAAGTGCTCTCGCACCGCCTGGAAGATTTCCTCTGGCTCACCGTCGGTGGCGAGGACAAGATCCTGCCCGGCGCGGTGGTCAACGACCTGCTCGAGCGCAAGGTCGCCGAGATCGAAGAGAAGGAAGGCCGTCGCCCCGGCGGCAAGGCGCGCAAGCGCCTGAAGGACGACCTGATCCATGAGCTGCTGCCGCGCGCCTTCGTCAAGAGCTCGCGCACCGATGCCATCCTGGACCTGCAGCACGGCTACATCGCCGTCAACAGCTCCAGCCGCAAGAGCGGCGAGAACGTGATGAGCGAGATCCGCGGCGCGCTCGGCAGCTTCCCGGCGCTGCCGCTCAATGCAGAAGTCGCCCCGCGCGCCATCCTCACCGGCTGGATCGCCGGCGAGCCGCTGCCCGAAGGCCTGAGCCTGGGCGAGGAGTGCGAGATGAAGGACCCGATCGAAGGCGGTGCGGTGGTCAAGTGCCAGCATCAGGAACTGCGCGGCGACGAGATCGACAAGCACCTGGAAGCCGGCAAGCAGGTCACCAAGCTGGCGCTGGTGCTGGACGACAATCTGTCGTTCGTGCTCGGTGACGATCTGGTGATCCGCAAGCTCAAGTTCCTCGATGGCGCCCTGGACCAGCTCGAACACAGCGAAGACGATGGCGCACGCGCCGAACTCGACGCCCGCTTTGCGCTGATGAGCGCCGAAATCCGTCGGCTGTTCCTGCTGCTGGAAACCGCGCTGAAGTTGAGCAAGGCCGAATAACCAGGACTTCGAACGGTGGCGTCGTCGAGGTGCGTTGCGCGGCTTGAATCATCCGAGGTCTAAATCGAAAAGCTCTGTGGGTCGAGGGCGCGGTGTCCTCACCACTTGCGGGACACGCCGTGAACCCGTCCCTGGGGGCTCGGTGGCGGCATCCATGCCGCCACACGGTCCCGCAACCGGCAAGGACACCGCACCAGACAGTCGGTCGGCTGCTTTCTTGAAAGCGTGGCGCTCGGCTTGCGGTGGGCAGACGCGACGTTTGCAGATTGCGCGTCAAAACGCTTGTCTGCTGCTCGGTCTGCCGTGAGAAGAGTGGTGGGAAGCCGGTCGAGGCACAGTGGGTCAACCATCGCACCTCATCTTCTGCTTGCAGCCAAGTCGCCGATCCGCCGCTCTGCAGCTGTTCCATTCGCGCTATCCAGTACGACGCCCCAAGCACAGAGACTCGGCCGTGCTGGGCGGGCAAGGGCCCTGCAGCCAGGCCGCAGATCTAGCGACGTCGGCTGCGCCCACCTGGCGGTGGGCAGCGTCGTTTGCCAGCCGCTCAAAGAGGTCGCGCCAACATCGAATGCATCAACCGCTTCGTCTCACCACCTGACACATCGCAGCGCTATCCTGTGCCCATGTTCAAGCCCGTCCGCCGCCTGATTGCGCCGCCCTCGCAGGTTGTCGAACGCGACTGCCTGCGCGTGCAGCTGGAAGGGCGCCAGATCGAGGTGCTGCGCGTGCGCGACCCGCGTGCGCGGCGTATCAAACTCAGCGTCGACGAACGCGGCGCGCGGCTCACCTTGCCGCTGCGGGCCAGCCTGATCTCCGGCGAACGGTTCGTGCATGCGCACCTGGACTGGCTGAGCACGCAGCTGTCGCGGTACCAGCAGGTCGATGCATTTCCTGCATTGGAGCGCGGTGTGCCCGGGCTGCTGCCGTTGCGTGGCGTCCTGCTGCCGCTGCACTGGCACGAGGGCCGTTACACGCGCATCGACGTCGACGACGCGGGCGCACATTTCCACGTGCCGTCCAGGCTGGGCGACGCCGGCCTGCGCCGCACGCTGAAGGAATTCTACGAAGCGCAGGCACGCGCCGACGTCGGCCGCTGGTTACCCACGTATCTGCCCGGCTTGCCGCGCCCGCCCACGCGTTTGCGGCTCAAGGTGATGTCCTCGCAATGGGGTTCGCTGGCCCCGGACGGCTCGATGGCGCTGGACCTGGCGCTGGTGCTCGGGCGTCCGTCCGCGTTCGAATACGTGCTGGTGCACGAGCTCTGCCATCTGCTGCAGGCCAATCACTCGCCCGCCTTCTGGGCCGAAGTGGAACAGCGCTTCCCTGCCTGGCGCGACGAGCGCAGCTACTTCCACGAACACGGTCGCCAGCTCAAGGCGCAGCTGCGGCGGCTGCTGCAGGCAGAGTGAGGCCGGCGTCGCTGCGCAAAACCACCGCTGCCGCAGCCTTGCAATCATCCGGATGCGTGTTGAATCCGGCAATGGCTCAGCACGACGGTCGCCTCATGCAAATCGCGCGAAAGGGCATCACGTGGTTAGCGCCACGCGTACGACGCGGCCCTGGCAAGTTGCCGGCAGGCCTGCGGTGACAGCCAGGCGAAGTGCGTTGTCAGGGCGCTGTTCGCAGCCGCCGCACCTGCATCCAGCGTAAGTCCCGACGTCCACTGATCGACGTGACACGCCACCGACCACACCTGCTGCAACAACAGGCGATCATCCGCATCCAAGTCCGCGGTCGCGTGCACCGCGTCGAAAAACGTCCACGGCGCATTCCACAGCGCGAAGGATTCAATCGCAGCGACCACCCGCGCGTGATCTGCCATCGCGCTAGCTGATCTGCCCACCAGACATGCCTGCATCACGCATGTGGCAGCGTCTCCCAAAACCCATCGATCACCGCCGCCACCGCCTGCGGCGCTTCCATATGCACATGGTGGGTGCCCGGCAGCAGGTGCAGGCGCGCGTCCGGCACCATGGCCACGCGGTGGTCGCGCAGGGGGGCGGAAAAATACGGCTGCCCCGGCGTGGCGAAGATGGCCTGGGTGGGGCATGCGATGGCCGCCAGCAGCGCGTCGATCTGCGCTTCGGTCATGCGGATGGCGGTGGGCAGGGTCAGGCGCGGGTCGGTGCACCAGCTGTAGCCGCCTTCGACCACGCGCAGGCCGCGTTCCACCAGCAGGCGTGCCGCCGGCTCGGTCAGTTGATTGGCCATCATGCGGGCGCGCACCGGCGCTTCCATCGAGGTGAACACACGCAGCGGCCGCTGCGCCAGGGTACGGGTCGAGCGCACGGAATCGCGCAACCGCTCGGCGGTGCCCTCCACCGGTTCGGCCAACGCCCCCAGCGCTTCGATCACCACCAACGCGGCGATACGCTCCGGTGCGGCGGCGGCCATCAGGCTGGCGACGCCGCCGCCAAGCGAGTGGCCCAGCAGGGTGAAGCGGTCCCAGCCCAATGCATCGGCGACCTGCAGCAGATTGTGGATCGCGCTGCTCAGCGTGTACTCGGCGCCCATCGGCAGCCACGCGCTGTGGCCGTGACCGGGCAGGTCGATCAGTACCAGATCCAGATCGGGTGCATGCAGATGCGCACTGAGCGGGACAAAGCTGGCTGCGTTATCGAGCCAGCCATGCAATGCCAGCACCCGGCGCGGCCCGCGTTGGGCGCTGCGCAAGCCGGTGACACGCCCGATGGCCAGCTCGCACGCAAACGGCTCCAACCTCACGCGCGGCGCGCCAGTGCGGCCAGCGCCTGCGCATGCGGTGGGGCGGCGTTGAGGCAGGGGATGTAACTGAGCGTGGCGCCGCGCTCGGCCAGCGTTTCGGCAAAGCCCAGGGCCACTTCTTCCAGCGTTTCAAGACAATCGGTGGCAAAGCCGGGGCACACCAGATCGAAGCTGCGTACGCCGCCTTCGGCCAACGCCCACAACGTCGGCTCGGCATACGGCTGCAGCCAGCGCTCGGCACCGAAGCGCGACTGGTAGCCCATCTGCCAGTCGTCCGCGCCCAGGCCCAGCGCAGCGACGATCGCCTGCGCGCTGCGCTCGCATTGCTGCGGGTACGGATCGCCGGCGTTGGCCACGCGTTGCGGCAGGCCGTGGAAGGAGAACATCAGCTTCTCGCTGCGCCCGTGCGCCTGCCAGTGCGCACGGATGGAATCGGCGATCGCCGCCACCCAGCCGGCGTCCTCGCAATAGTCCTGGATCACGCTGACCTCGACCTCCGGTGCGCTGGGCCGCCAGGCATCCACCACGTCCTGGATCGAGGCGGTGGTGGTGGTCGAATACTGCGGATACAGCGGCAACACCACGATGCGCCTGATGCCGCGTGCGCGCAGCCCATCGAGCGTCTTGCGCAGGGCCGGTTCGCCGTAACGCATGGCCCATTCCACCTGCCAGTCGGGCATGACGTCCTTCAGGCCCTCGGCCAGGCGGCGCGTGTACACCGCCAGCGGCGAGCCGTCGGGCAGCCACACCTTGGCGTATTTTTCCGCCGACTTGGGCCCGCGGATCGGCAGGATCACCCCATACAGCAGCGGCTTCCAGAACAGCGGCGGGATCGCCACCACGCGGCGGTCGCTGAGGAACTCGGCCAGGTAGCGGCGCACGGCCGGGGCGGTGGGCGATTCGGGAGTGCCGAGATTGACGACCAGCAGGGCGGTATCGGGGGTGGTGTTCATGCCGGCCATTCTGGCAGAGCCGGGCAGCACTGCCGAGGACAGCGTATCGATCGTTCCGATCTGCGGCGTCTTGCCGCCGGCTGCGCTCACCACCGATTCATTGCGCCAGCACTAACGTCGCGGCATTGCTATCTTTGACGGATCGTCCTTTGGAGCTTGTCATGCCTCGTCTGTCGCGTCTGGCCCTGTTGTTGTCGCTGACCTTCGCCGCCGGCCACGCCGTTGCCGGCCCGGAAGAGGATCAGCGCGCGCGTAACGCGGTGCGGGTGCTCAACGAGATCATGAAGATTCCCGAGCAGTCCATTCCGGACAAACTGCTCGACGAGGCACGCGCCATCGTGGTCATCCCCGACACGCTCAAGGCCGGGCTGGTGATCGGCGGCCGCCGCGGCCACGGCCTGATGTCGATGAAGAATGCCGACGGCAGCTGGTCGCAGCCGGTGTTCGTCAAGCTCACCGGCGGCAGCATCGGCTTCCAGGCCGGCGTGCAGTCCTCCGACGTGGTGCTGGTGTTCCGCAACGACCGCAGCCTGGACAACATCGTCAACGGCAAGTTCACCCTCGGTGCCGATGCCGGCGTGGCCGCCGGCCCGGTCGGCCGCAATGCCGCTGCAGCCACCGACGGCCAGCTCAAGGCCGAAATCTGGTCGTGGTCGCGCGCCCGTGGTTTGTTCGCCGGCGTGGCGCTGGATGGCGCGGTGCTGCAGATCGACGATGCCGCCGACCTCAACGCCTACGGCGGCGGCGCCACTCCGCGCATGATCTTCGAAGGCCGTACCAACGAGCGCCCGTCCACCGACGTGATCGCTTTCCGCGACCGTCTCGAAGAAGTCACCTACACCGCGCGTGCCAATCGCACCAGCGATGGCGACAGCGACGAGACTGCCCCCCCCGGGCCGGCGCGCGCGCCAGGCGCGGCCCCTGCAGCGCAATCGGCCCCGCCGCCGCCGCCGGCCAACGAGGCCAGCACGGTGCCGATGCAGCCCAGCACCACGCCGCCCCCGCAGCAGGGGTTCCAGCCGGTGTCCGATGGCGAAATCCGCACCGAATCACTAGACGGCAACCGCTGACCGGCTGTCATCCCCCTGCGCGGTGCGCTGGGGTATCCTGCGTCTTCCTTCTTTTCAGCAAGCGAGCGGATCATGGGCGGTTTCAGCATTTGGCACTGGCTGATCGTGCTGGTGATCGTGCTGCTGGTGTTCGGTACCAAGCGGCTCACCAGTGGTGCCAAGGATCTCGGCAGCGCGGTCAAGGAATTCAAGAAAGGCATGCACGACGACGACAAGCCGGCCGGCAAGCTCGGCGACGACTCCCGGACTGCCGAGCAGGCGCGTGAGGCGCAGGCCGAACGCGACCGCGACGCGCGCTGATCCGGAGCAGCGTCGGTGTTTGACATAGGTGTTGGCGAACTGACGCTGATTGCGATCGTCGCCCTGGTGGTGCTCGGTCCCGAGCGTTTGCCCAAGGCGGCCCGGTTTGCCGGATTGTGGGTGCGCCGTGCGCGCATGCAGTGGGATTCGGTCAAGCAGGAGCTCGAGCGCGAGCTGGAAGCCGAAGAACTCAAGCGCAGCCTGCAGGACGTGCAGGCCTCGCTGCGCGAAGCCGAAGGGCAGCTGCGCAACACCCAGCAGCAGGTCGAAGAAGGTGCGCGCGGCCTGCATGACCAGGCGCGCGGCCTGCACGACGAGATCGGCCGCGATATCGACATCCGCACCAGCGCCACGCCGGTGGCCGCACCGCTGGAGTTGCCTGCCGATACGCCGGTGGTGCTGGAGCCGGGCAGCGTGCAGCCGCCCGCGCAGGTGCCGGGTCCATCTCCGGTCATTGCCCAGGCACAGCCGATTGCGCCCGCACCGCGGCAGACGCTGGTGCCGGCACCGCACGGCGGCCTGACCTCCACACCGGTGAATGCGCAGGGCAGCACCGTGCCCACGCCCGCAGATGGCAGCAGCACCCAGGAGAAGGCGCCTTGAGCCTGTTCGACGACGCACAGGCCGAGAGCAGTCTGATCGAACACCTGGTCGAATTGCGCGCGCGCCTGGTGCGTGCGTTGATCGGCCTGGGCGTGGTGTTGCTGGCGCTGCTGCCGTTTTCGCGTGCGATCTATTCCTGGCTGGCCGCGCCGCTGATCTCGCAGCTCCCGCTGGGGCAGACGATGATCGCGATGAACCCGGCCGGCGCGTTCTTCGCCCCGCTCAAGCTCACCTTCTTCGTGGCGGTCTTCGTCAGCGTGCCATGGCTGCTGTATCAGGCCTGGGCGTTCGTGGCGCCAGGCCTGTACCAGCGTGAGAAGAAGCTGGCATTTCCGTTGCTGGCCTCGGCGGTGGCGCTGTTCTACATCGGCTGCGCGTTCGCGTATTTTCTGGTGTTGCCGGCGGTGTTCCACTTCCTCACCACGTTCAAGCCGGACGTGATCGCCATTACCCCGGACGCCAATTCCTATCTGGATTTCGTGCTGGCGATCTTCTTCGCCTTTGGTGCCAGTTTCGAATTACCGGTCGCGCTGGTGATCCTGGTGCTGCTGGGCTGGGTCAGCCCCAAACAGCTGAGCGAGGGCCGCGGCTACGCCATCGTCGGTATCTTCATCCTGGCCGCCGTGCTCACCCCGCCGGACGTGGTCTCGCAGCTGATGCTGGCCATCCCGATGTGCCTGCTCTATGAGCTGGGCATCATCGCTTCGCGCGCTGTGGGGCCGAAGAGCGCCTAATTCGCGCTCGGTGTGCGAACTGATCTGGGAATGCAAAGAACCACATCAGAGCAGTTGTTCGAAACATTCTGCGCGCATCATCGGCTGGACTGTCAGCGGATTGCCGAGACATCCAGCCGTACTCCCGACTATCACGTGTGGCTTGGCAGCACGTTGGTGGCGGTCGAGATCAAACAGATCGAGAGTGATCGTGGAATCGATCCGGATGGAGTGTGGTCCAGGACGATCGGTTGGCATGTGCGCCAGAAGATTGTTGAAGCGAGGGGGCAACTACGCGCGGCTGCCAGTGTCGGTATGCCGACGGTGTTGCTGATTTACAACACCGTCGATCCGTTCCAGCTATTCGGCACCGAACAACACGACTTCTTCAGCGCGATGTATGGCGAGCTGACAGTACGCATCGATACGTGCGGTAACGCTGCGAGTGACCTCTTCCACGGCCGTAATGCCACCTTGAGAGAGAATGCCAATACGTCCTTCAGCGGTGTGGGACACCTGCGCGCAACGCGCTCCGGTGCAGAGGTGATCATTTACGAGAACGTGTTTGCCGCCCATCCATTGCCCTTCGGCGACATACCCGACTGCATTGCGGCCGTCCGCGTGGAACTCGATCAGACAAACTGACCCCGCGCAGATGGATCGATCTGCGTAGGAGCGCACCCGGGCGCGAGGGGCGTTCCCGGGAAAGCTTCATCGCGCCCGGGTGCGCT
>NZ_JANTYU010000005.1:344410-385634 GCF_024806835.1 Xanthomonas sp. 3793 | reverse complement strand
GCTCCTACAGTACCCGTGGGATTAGATAGCCAGCACGTCGGAGCGGGATGATGGCAGCGCTCGGTCAAACGGACTGACCCCGCGCAGATGGATCGACCTGCGTAGGAGCGCACCCGGGCGCGAGGGGCGTTCCCGGGAAAGCTTCATCGCGCCCGGGTGCGCTCCTACAGTACCCGTGGGATTAGATAGCCAGCACGTCGGAGCGGGATGATGGCAGCGCTCGGTCAAACGGACTGACCCCGCGCAGATGGATCGACTTGCGTAGGAGCGCACCCGGGCGCGAGGGGCTTTCCCAGGGAAGCTTCGTCGCGCCCGGGTGCGCTCCTACGGTTTGGCGGGATCAAGCCGCAAACACATCCGGGCGCGAGGGCGGGGTGGGCTGGGCGGTGGCGCCTTCGTGGGTAAACATCTGTTTCCACGCGGCGTAGACCGAGCCGGCGAACACCGGCATCAGCACCGCCATCAGCAGCAGCTGCGCCAGCCACATCGCCACCGTTTGCCCTGCCACCAGGCCGACGATCAGCGCCACGATCATCACCGCGAAATAGATCGCGAAGATGGCGATGAAGGCCAGCACGAAGAACACCAGCATGGCCGGCAGGTTGTGCAGGCTGGCGCGCAGGCTTTCGCGCAGTGCGTGGCTGCCGGTGCTGCGGTCGAACATCACCTGCGGCGGCATCACGAACAGCGCCAATGTCATTGCCGCAAACGTGGCGATGGTCAGCAGCAGCCACAACAGGATGCGGCCAGCCGGCAGGCTGGCCGCAAGCTGCTCGATCTGCACCGGGTCCGGCTGCGCGCCGGACTGGCTGATCTGGTTGATCTTGAGCATCACCTCGGACAACTGCTGCAGCCCGCTGGCGCCAATCATCGCCAGCAGCAGCACGCCCAGCAGCAGGCCGGCAATCAGTTGCGGCAGCAGCGACACCAGCAAATGCGGCGCACGGCCGTCCTGCAGGCCGTGCAGCAGGTGCGATGGCTTGGCGATGCGGCCCTGGTCGACTTCGCGGATTGCCCACAGCATGCCGCCCATGAACAACGGGCCGGCCAGCACCAGCAGGAACTGCAGCGCCGGGCCCAGCAGCGGCACCAGCACCGACAGCGACACCACCAGCGAGGCGGCCACGCTCCAGATCACCCCCAGCGAGCCAAGCGCCAGCGGCGCCCGCTTCAGCAGCGAGAAACCGGTCAACAGCCATTCTGCGCCAGCGGATGCCGGCACCTTGCGAATTTCGCTCATTCCCATTCCGGATCGATACGCGCGCCGGACCATCCGGCGTGACGCGATTATCGCTGCTTTTACGTGTGCGCGGCGGGATGAGCGTTCACTGTTTGCAGGCCGCGTGCGTGATGCACGAACCGGCGCAGCAGCTTGCGGGCGACCGGGGCGGCGGTGACCTCGCGGGCAACCGTGCGCGCGCAGTGACCGTGGCGGGCAATGCACTCGGCGCGCGCGCGGACATAGCCGCGCATATGGTGGGTGGCGAACTCCGGGTGGAACTGTACGCCCCAGGTGGCCCGGCCCCATCGGAAGGCGTGGCAACGGTCCTGACGCGAATGCGCCAGCACGATGGCGCCGTCCGGCGCGCGCACCACCGTCTGCAGGTGGGTGGCATGGGCCGGGAACTGCGCCGGAAGGCCTGCAAACAACGGGTCCTGCCCGGCCGGCGGGTGCAGCTCCAGCGCGATGGTGCCGGACTCGCGCCCCGCCGGGTTGTAGTCGACCTCGCCGCCCAGCGCGTGGGCCAGCAACTGATGGCCGTAGCAGATGCCCAGCAACGGCTTGCCGTCATGGGCGGCGTCGCGCAACCACTGCGCACTGCGCTCGCTCCAGTCGGCGCGGTCGGTGACGAATGCGGCCGAGCCGCTGATGATGATGCCGGCAAAGCGGCCGCGGTCTGGCAGGTCGTCGCCATTGGCGACATCGATCACCACGGTCTCGCGCTCGGCCAGCCCGGCCGCCACACGGATCCAGTGCGGAAAGCGGCCGTATCGCTTCATCTCCGGCACGGGGTGGCCGGTTTCGATGATCAGGAACGGCAAAACGGACATGCGCGAGAACCCGGACACGACAGATGCCCCCGATTGTAGGCGGCAGTGGCGCGTTTTTTTCAAGTCCGGACCCAATGCAAAGGCTGTGCGTGATTGCCGATTGCCATGTGCTGATGCCCTCGCGGCCGGGTAGATGGAATGGCGACGACGGTGGCCGGCGGCTGTCGCACATCACCGATATCGGCAGGCGGGCGCTTGACTGGACGGCAGTAGCGCCCTCAACCCTGCAGCTGGAGCATGCCTGGGGATGATTGAACGGGAGAGCGACGGGGTGCTGCAACGCGCAGTCCTGGGGTTTGCAGGGCTGCGTGGTCCGGCCGTACCGATGCCGGCAGGCGGCGCGCGACCGGTCTGCCGCAGCACGCTCGCGCTTGCAGTTGTCGGAGCATGCCTTGGGGCGCTCGAACGTGAGACGGACAGAGTGCTGCTATACGCGGCCCCAAGGGAACTGCGCGTTCTTCAACGGCTTGGTTGGGGCTGTACGGCTGGCGGCCGCCGGGCGCACGGGACCGCCGCCGGGTTCTCGCCGATACCGTCAGGGCATGCCCCAAGGCGCTTGAGCGGGAGGGCGACGGAGCGCTGTTACGTCTGGTCGCAGGGCATGGCACCTTCCAGGCCAGCGACATGCGCCGAGCCTGTGCCGGGTGCCGTGTGGTGGTTGCATCGGGTCGTTCTGGTCGGTTACGCGCAGCGGCCTGGACGCCGCCGTGCCAGACAGCGGTCGTGCAGGCGTGCCCGGACGCAGCGTGCGTCGCGGCATGCCGCGTCTGGCGCTCGCAAAGGCAATCCGCGCCGGGGGTGGTCTGCCCAGAATCGCGGCGATCGCCTGCGAACTGCACAAACCAGCTCGGTCGGGCGATGACCCGCCTATTCGCGCGGCGGAAGCACCGACAGCACTTCTTCGATGGTGGTCAGCCCGGCGGCGACCTTTTCCAGGCCGGTGCGGCGCAGCGTGCGTAGGCCGTCGCCGCGTGCGGCCTGGCTGAAGCTGGCCAGGTCGGTGTCGGCGCGGATCAGGCTGCGCAACCGCGGACTCACCGGCAGCAATTCGTACAGGCCCACGCGGCCGAGATAGCCGGTGCGGCGGCATTCAAGACAGCCGACCGGCGCGTGCACGTTGAGCACTTCCGGCAGCGCTTCGCCCGGCTCGCGGATCGCCGACCAGTCGTCGTCGCTGAGCGTGTGCGGGCGCTTGCAATGCACGCACAGGGTGCGCACCAGCCGCTGCGCGAGCACGCCGTTGAGCGTGGAGGCGACCAGGTAATGCGGCACGCCCAGGTCCAGCAAACGGGTGATCGCCGAGGCGGCGTCGTTGGTGTGCAGCGTCGACAGCACCAGATGCCCGGTCAGCGAGGCCTGCACCGCCATCTGCGCGGTTTCCAGGTCGCGGATTTCGCCGATCATGATGATGTCCGGGTCCTGGCGCAGCAGCGTACGCACGCCGCTGGCGAAATCCAGGTCGATGTTCTGCTGCACCTGCATCTGGTTGAATTCCGGCGCGATCATTTCGATCGGGTCTTCCACGCTGCACACGTTCACATCCGGCGTGGCCAGGCGCTTGAGCGTGGAGTACAGCGTGGTGGTCTTGCCCGAGCCGGTGGGGCCGGTGACCAGCACGATGCCGTGCGGGCGCTCGACCAGCGCGCTCCAGCCGGCGGCCTCTTCCGGGCTGAAGCCGAGTTGTTCGATGCTCTTGAATGCCGAATCCGGGTCGAAGATGCGCATCACGCACTTCTCGCCGAAGGCGGTGGGCATGGTGGACAGGCGCATTTCCACCTCGCGCCCGCCCGGCGAACGGGTCTTGATGCGGCCGTCCTGCGGGCGGCGGCGCTCGGCCAGGTCCATGCGGCCGAGCACCTTGATGCGGCTGACTACCGCAGTCATCACCGATGGCGGCACTTCCAGCACCTTGTGCAGCACCCCGTCGATACGGAAACGCATGCGCCCGGCCTCGCGACGCGGCTCCAGATGGATGTCGCTGGCCCGCTGTTCGTAGGCGTACTGCAGCAGCCAGTCGACGATATGCACGATGTGGTGGTCGTCGGCGTTGACATCGCCGGCGCGGCCCAGTTCCACCAGCTGTTCGAAACTAGGCAGGCCCGAGCTCGACTCCGCGCCGCGTGCATCGCCACGCGCGCCGCGCACCGACTGGGTCACGCCGAAGAACTCCATCGTGTAGCGATGCAGGTCCAGCGGGTTGATCAGCGCCAGTTCGACGCGGCGACGGCTCAGGTGCTGCACGTCGGCCAGCCAGTCCAGCGCCAGCGGCTCGCTGGTGGCGATCAGCACGCGTTCGGCATCCAGCGCCAGCGGCAGGATGCGGTGGCGGCGCGCGTAGGCATGCGAGACCACGCCGGTGACCGCGGCCACATCGATGCGGGTTGGGTCGATGCGCAGGTAGCGCAGGCCGGTGCGCGTGGCCAGCCATTCGGTCAGCCGTTCCAGGCCCAGCTCGCCGGCCGGCGCCTGCGCGGCATGCAGCTTGAGATTGGCCAGCAGCACCAGCGGATGCACCTCGCTGGCGTTGCGCACCCCGGCGGCGGAGAACTGCACGCGCTCGTGTTCGTGCGGCACCACCATCCCGTCGGCCAGCAAGGCGGCGGCCACCGGGTCGAACATCAGTCGTCCGCGCGGCAGGATCGCCACCGCACCCTCTGGATCGGCCGTACGCCGCTGTTCCATCGCTTGTTTCCCCTGCAGCGGTGTTCCGCGGCAAAGCGCTGCGGGTCGGCCGGTATACTAGCGCACCCCTTTCGCACGGCCCTTGCTGCATGTCCGATTCCCGCCGCGTTCCAATCACGTTCCAGGGCCTGATCCAGACCCTCAACCAGTACTGGGCCGATCAGGGCTGCGTGCTGATCCAGCCATTGGACCTGGAAGTGGGTGCGGGCACGTTCCATCCGGCCACCTTCCTGCGCGCGCTGGGACCGGAGCCGTGGAATGCGGCCTACGTGCAGCCCTCGCGCCGCCCCACCGACGGCCGCTACGGCGAAAACCCCAACCGCCTGCAGCGCTACTACCAGTACCAGGTGGCGATGAAGCCCAACCCGGACAATATCCAGGACCTGTACCTGGGCTCGCTCAAGGCCTTGGGCATCGACCCGCTGGTGCACGACCTGCGCTTTGTCGAGGACAACTGGGAATCGCCGACGCTCGGCGCCTGGGGCCTGGGCTGGGAAGTCTGGCTCAACGGCATGGAAGTGACCCAGTTCACCTACTTCCAGCAGGCCGGCGGCCTGGAGTGCAAGCCGGTACTGGGCGAGATCACCTACGGGCTGGAACGGCTGTGCATGTACCTGCAGAGCTGCGACAACGTCTACGACCTGGTGTGGACCTACGGCCCGGATGGCGCGCCGGTGAGCTACGGCGATGTCTATCACCAGAACGAGGTGGAGCAGAGCGCCTACAACTTCGAACATGCCAATGTGGCCGAGCTGTTCCACCGCTTCGACGCCTGCGAGGCCGAGGCCAGGCACCTGGTCGAGGTCGGCCTGCCGCTGCCGGCGTACGAGCAGGTCACCAAGGCCAGCCACGCGTTCAACCTGCTGGATGCGCGCCGCGCGATCAGCGTGACCGAACGCCAGCGCTACATCCTGCGCGTGCGCGCGCTGGCGCAGGGCGTGGCGCAGGCGTATTACGCACAACGCGAGAAGCTGGGCTTTCCCGGCGTCAAACGCTGATGCTGTGTCCTTCCCCCGCTGGCGGGGGAAGGTGCCCGCAGGGCGGATGGGGGCAGTACGTCTCCGCCGTCTTGGCACGACCCTCATCCGGCGCGGCGCGCCACCTTCTCCCGCCAGCGGGAGAAGGACATTCTCCAGTCACCTTCGTCCGTTGATGGCAGAAGGGACATAAGCCAAGGTTCACCTGATATGAGCGAACACCTTCCCCTGCTGATCGAACTGGGCACCGAAGAGCTGCCGGTCAAGGCGCTGCCGGGCCTGGCGCAGGCCTTCTTCGATGGCGTGCTGGCCGGTCTGGAAAAGCGCGGCGTCGCCGTCGCCCGTGGCGACGCCAAGCCGCTGTCCACGCCGCGCCGCCTGGCGGTGCTGCTGCCGGGCGTGGCCACCGAGCAGCCGGAGCAGCGCTCCGAAGTGCTGGGCCCGTATCTCAACATCGCCCTCGACGCCGAGGGCAAGCCGACCAAGGCGCTGGCCGGTTTCGCCGCCAAGGCCGGAATCGACTGGACCGCACTGGAGCGCACCAGCGATGCCAAGGGCGAGCGCTTCGTGCATCGCGCGGTGACGCCGGGTGCGCGCACTGCCGACCTGCTGCCCGACATTCTGCGCGAGGCGATCGCCGCAATGCCGATCCCCAAGCCGATGCGCTGGGGCGCACACGAAT
The DNA here is from genome assembly GCF_024806835.1 of Xanthomonas sp. 3793. Lineage (GTDB taxonomy): Bacteria > Pseudomonadota > Gammaproteobacteria > Xanthomonadales > Xanthomonadaceae > Xanthomonas > Xanthomonas arboricola_F. The sequence goes on along the minus strand of NZ_JANTYU010000005.1, from coordinate 379,241 downwards.
ACGCCTTCGCGCGGCCGGTGCAGTGGCTGGTGCTGCTGTTCGGCAACGAGGTGATTCCGGCCGAATTGCTGGGCGTGCGTGGCGACCGCGTCAGCCGTGGCCACCGCTTCATGCATGAGGGCGAGGTATCGTTGGCAGTGCCGGGCGATTACATCGACGCATTGCGCAGCGCGCATGTGCTGGTGGATGCCGATGCACGCCGCACGCGCATCATCGAAGAGGTCGAAGCGGCCGCCAGGCAGGCCGGCGGCAGCGCGCGTATCAGCGACGACAACCTGGAGCAGGTAGTCAACCTGGTGGAATGGCCGTCGGCGGTGCTGTGCAGTTTCGAGCGCGAGTTCCTGGCGGTACCGCAGGAAGCGCTGATCGAAACCATGGAGATCAACCAGAAGTTCTTCCCGGTTCTGGATGACGGCGGCAAGTTGACCGAGCAGTTCATCGGCATCGCCAATATCGTCTCCAGGGACGTGGCCGAAGTGGCCAAGGGCTACGAGCGGGTGATCCGTCCGCGTTTTGCCGATGCCAAGTTCTTCTTCGACGAAGACCTCAAGCAGGGGCTGGAGGCGATGGGCGCGGGTCTGGCCAGCGTCACCTACCAGGCCAAGCTGGGCAGCGTGGCCGACAAGGTGGCGCGCGTGGCGGCACTGGCCGAGGCGATCGCACCGCAGGTCGGTGCCGATCCAGTGCAGGCGCGTCGCGCCGCGGAACTGGCCAAGAACGATCTGCAATCGCGCATGGTCAATGAATTCCCGGAATTGCAGGGCATTGCCGGCCGCCATTACGCCAAGGCCGCCGGTGAGCCCAGTGAGATTTCGCTGGCCATCGACGAGGCTTACCAGCCGCGTTTTGCCGGCGACGACATCGCGCTGTCGCCGTTGGGCAAGGTGCTGGCGATTGCCGAGCGTCTGGATACGTTGGCCGGTGGGTTCGCGGCTGGATTGAAACCGACCGGCAACAAGGATCCGTTTGCGTTGCGGCGTAATGCGTTGGGGTTGGCGCGGACCGTGATTGAGAGTGGGTTTGATCTGGATTTGAAGAACCTAATTCATGATGCGTACTCTCGCGTCAATGAAGGCATCGCCGACGTAGCGGCTACCCGAAAGACCGACGCTGCTATGACCGCCGCATCAAAAGGTGTGAAGGTCGAGGTTTCGCACTTGGGTGAATCTAGTTTTACGAATAAGGATCTCGCTGAGGTCTACGACTTCATCCTCGACCGCCTACGCGGCTACTACGCCGACAAGGGCGTCCCCGCCACCCACTTCAACGCCGTCGCAGAACTGAGGCCGGCATCGCTCTACGACTTCGACCGCCGCATCGATGCGATCGGCATCTTCGCCATGCTGCCCGAAGCCGAAGCCCTGGCCGCGGCCAACAAGCGCATCCGCAACATCCTGCGCAAGGTCGAGGGCGAGATCCCCGGCGACATCGACACCACGCTGCTGCGCGAACCGGCCGAGGAAGCCCTGGCCGAAGCGGTGGAAGCGGCCATCGGCGACACTGGCGATGCGTTGCACCGCCACGACTACGTTGCCGTGCTCGCGCGCCTGGCCCGCCTGCGCCCGCAGGTGGATGCGTTCTTCGATGGCGTGATGGTCAACGCCGAAGACCCCCAGCTGCGTGCCAACCGTCTGGCGCTGCTGAAGAAGCTCGGCGACCGCCTCGGCAGCGTTGCCGCCATCGAGCATCTGTCCAGCTGATGTCCACCGCTGCCGGCGCGACGCAGTGGCACAGTGCCCAGGCTGCGCTGGCACGCCGCGACATGCCCGCAGCGGCGGCGGCGTTGCAGGCGGTGTTGGCGCTGGAGCCGACGCATGTGTCGGCCCGTGTGCTGTTGGCCGGCACCGTGCTGGCGAGCGGCAGGATGCGCGAGGCGGTCACCCAGCTACGCCTGGCCGCGCGCGATCTGGGCAAGGATGTGACGCTGCGTTGCCGTGTGGCACAGGCGCTGCTGCGCGTCGGCGAACATCGACCGTTGCATGCGCTGCTGCGGCATCCATCGGTGCTGCAGTGTGGCGATGGCGCAACGCTGGCCTTGCTGGCGCACGTACACCAATCCCTGGGCGAACATCCCGAGGCACTGGCGATGATGCAGCGCGCGCAGGCCTGCGGATTCGATGGCGCGGATTTCCGCTTTTTCCTTGCCGTGCAATTGCAGTTCAACGGGCATCTGGACGCGGCCGCGCAGGCGCTGGAACAGACCCTGGCGCAGAAGCCCGGCTACGGCCGCGCGGCGCTGACGCGTGCACGCTTGCGTCGCCAGAGTACGAGCGATAACCATGTCGCGGCGCTGCGCCAGCAGTTGCAGCGCTCCGCTCCCGGGAGCGAAGACCGTGCCGGGCTGGCGTTCGCGCTGTACAAGGAGCTGGAGGACCTCGGCGATACCGATGCCGCCTGGGATGCGCTGCAACAGGGCAATGCGGTCATGCACGCACGCTTGCGCCACGATGCCCAGGCCGAGGCATCGCTGTACGCGCAATTGGGCGCCTTGGCCGATCAGAGGGTGTTCGCAGCCCAGCCGGCCGACGTTGCACACGGCCCGCAACCCATCTTCGTGCTTGGCCTGCCACGCTCGGGCACCACGGTGCTCGAGCGCATGCTGGGCAACCATTCGCAGATTGTCGCTGCGGGCGAGCTGAGCGACTTCGGCCATCAGTTGCGCTGGGGCGCGGACCAGGCCGGGCGAAGCCTGCTGGATGCAGGCCTGTTGCAGGCGCTGCCCACGCTGGACTACGCACAGGTCGGGCAGCGCTATCTGGAGCAGACGCAGTGGCGCGCCGGGTCGGCCCGCTGGTACATCGACAAGTTGCCTGCCAACGCGGTGGCGATCGGGCCGATTGCACGTGCCTTGCCGGGCGCGCTGATCGTGCATCTGGTGCGCGAGCCGATGGCGGTGTGTTTTTCCAACTATCGCGCGCTGTTCGGCGATTCCTATGCCTACAGCTACGACCTGCAAACCCTGGCGCGGCATTACCAGGCGTATCACGGCCTGATGGCGCACTGGCGTGCCGCGCTCCCGGGCCGGGTGATCGATGTGGACTATGCGCAGATGGTGCGCGATCCGTCTGCGGTGCTGGAGCAGTTGATGAGGCGCTGCGGGTTGGCGATAGAGCCGGGGCAGATCGACATCACCCGCAATGCCGCAGCGTCGGCCACGCTAAGCAGCGTGCAGGTGCGCGAAGGTGTGCATGGGCGCAATGTGGAAGCGTGGCGCCGCTACGCAACGCAACTGGAGCCGCTGAGGCAGGCCTTGCTGCGTGCAGGCATGATCGAAACAAACGCTACGCTCTAGGAGCGGCTGACCAACGAGCGCGTTCACCGTCGTGTGGATACGGCCTGCGGTTTGATCCCCGTCAGCACGTCACCACGTCGGCAGATGCGATGTTTTCGCGACTTGCCGGACCCTGTGGCGGAATGGATGCCGCGCAAGAACTTACGCGGATAGGCGCACGGCATGTCCTGCAAGCGGTGAGGGCATCGCGCCCTCGCCCACGTGCCTGGACATCTCTGCCAAGACCAACGCGACCAGCACCTGGAGTCCATCGACACGGCGTTCAGTCGATGTTGGTCGCTGCGCTTGGGTCCGGTCCAGACGCATCTACGTCGATGGTCCTGCAGCAAAGAAGACCGGCAGTCATGCTGACTGCCGGTCGTTGGTCACAACCAATGACTCACTGCGCGCCGAAGCGCCAGTTCAATTCCAGCATGTAGGAACGGCCGTAGCCGGTGTAGTTGAAGATGTTGTAGTAGGGGTAACTGGTGTAGGTGCGATCTCGCGGCGGACGGGTATCGGCCAGGTTGTTGACGGTGGCCGTCAGCGAGATGTCGTCGTTGATCGCATAGTCCAGCGTCGCATTGAACGTGGTCCAGGCGCCAACCTTGCGCGCCCCTTCCACTGCATAGCCATCGGTGCTCTGGCCCGCGGTGAAGTTGGGCGTACGGCCGTAACACTGGCCGAACAAGGTGGTGGTCCACGCATCCTTCTGCCAGGTGATCGAGGCATTGGTGATGCTGCGGAACTCGGAAGAGAAGAACGGCTCGCTCAGCAGGTCGCGCACCGGGTCTTGCGGGAACTGCTGACTTTCGTGCTTGAGCGTCAGGTTGTATTGCGCGTCGAACACAAACAGGCCCCACGACTCGGTGGCCAGGTTGTAGGTCGCCTTGGTCAGCACGCCGGAGATTTCCTCGTTGGAAATATTGACCGGGTTGATGCGGACATTGCTCAGGCGATTGGGTACCGGCGCATCGGCGGCGGTGCGATCGATGCGCGACAGCGCGTCGACGCAGGTTGGCGAGTTGATGTCCAGGGCGCCGAGCCGGCAGGCCGATTCGTTCTGCAGCAACGCATCGGTGCTCAGGTCGCTGACCTTGTCATCGATCTTGATGTTGTAGTAATCGGCATTGACGCTGAAGCGTGCGCTCGGCGACCACACCACGCCGGCGCCCCAGGATTTGGCGGTGATCGACTGCAGATCCGCATTGCCGGACCGACGGCCCTGGATGCTGGTGCCGGAATAGGTGCAGTCGGCGATCGGCACGCCGGGTTCTTCGACCGCGCAGCGGTAGTAGTCGTTGACGCCCTGGAAGAAGCCGCTGTCGCCAGCGAACGAGAACGCCATGTCCGGTGCCTTGAACGCGGTGGCGTAGTTGCCGCGGAACAGCAGCGAATCGATCGGACGGAATTCCAGCGCGGCCTTATAGGTGAACTTGGAATCGCCACCGCCGCCCTGGTTCTTGTAGTCGTCGTAACGGCCCGACAGATTGGCCGTGAGGGTGCTCAGGATCGGCACGCGCATTTCGAACGCCGCCGCCCAGTTCTCACGCTTGCCGCTGCCCTGGGTGCCGGTCAGCTGATAGAAGTCGCCGGCGATCACGCGCTGGTCGGTCGGGTTGGTCCAGTACTGATTACCTGCCTGCAACACGCCGGCGATGCCGACCGCACCGGCCGGCATGTTGAACAACTCGGTGTTGGTCAGTTGCAGGTTCACGTTCTGGGTCCAGGTCCTGGACTTGGTGCGGATTTCGTCGTTGAAGCTGCGGTACTGCGCCGGCGTCAATGCGCGGTAGAAGTTGGCATCGTTGGGCGAATAAATCGGGTAGCCGTAGTACTCGCCCTGCGGAGCGCCAAGGAACTGTTCGCGGAAAAAATCTTCGATACGGTCGGCGAGCGGCCACTGCTGGCGGCTTTCGATGCGATATTCCGAGCGTGCGTAATACGTATCGTAGGTCCAGTTGCTGGCACCCAGGCCGCCTTTCAGGCCGAGCGCGATGTTGTAGGAGTCGGCAGTCTGGCGGTCGTTGTTGAAGTTCTGATTGCCGGTTTCTTCCGGCGCAAAGATGCGTTGATAGCTTTCGAGCTGCTGGCTATCCCCGTTGTAGAAAAAACCACCGGTATCGGACGAGGTCTGCCAGAAGCGGGGTCCACTATTGACCTCGACCTTGGTGCGATTGAGCAGCAGGGTCGAGTACAGCTCGACGTTGTCGTTGAAGGCATAGCTCAGGTTGGCATAGCCGCTGGCGCTGCGCTCCTTGTTGAGGATGCTGGCGTAACCCGGCTCGGTGCGGCTGCTGCAGAAATTGCCGCGGTTGGCGCGGTTGTCGTACTGCACCGAGCCATTGAACAGCGGTCCCAATGCAGCACAATTTTCGGCGCCCGGGTCGATGTAGGTGGTTGGGAGGTTATGCAAGGCGATACGTGAGCCATAACGCAGGGTCGGGTCCGGATTGTCGCTGGTGGAATCGAAATCGCGGCGCTGATAGCCGTAGATCGGATCCTGGTTGTTGAGCTGCAGGCCCCACACGATGTTGGCGCCGCCGATCTCGTTGCCGCCGGTCAGCTGAAAGCGCTGGTTGTTGCCGCCACCGCCGTCATAGGTGCCCATGCGGTAATTCATCTGCACGCCGTCCATGCGCTTTTTCAGGATGATGTTGACCACACCGGCGATTGCGCTGGAGCCGTAGATCGAGGACTGGTTACCGGGCGCCACGTCGATGCGCTCGACCATGCCCACCGGCACGCTGGCCAGATCGACGAAGTTGCTCTGCCCGTTGTACAGCAGCGGGTAGTCGGCCATCGGCCGGCCGTCGATCAGCACCAGGGTGAAGCCGGGATCCAGGCCGAGCAGGCTCAGCGACTTGGCGCCGGCGGTGAATCCTCCGCTGAACTGGCCATCCTGCACCGAGCCGGTCGCCATCGGTTGCGAGCGCAGCACGTCGTAGACGTCCTTGAAGCCGCGGCGCTGGATGTCCTGGGCGGTGATCGAGAACACCGGGGTTGCGGTTTCGACCTGGGAACGGGGGATCAACGACCCTGTCACCGTCACCTTGTCCAGTTGAGTGACTTCACCTCGATCCTGTGCCATGGCAAGCGATGGCATGGTCAGTGCGGTGCAGACCGCCGTAACCAGTAAATGACGCTTCATGAAACGCACCTCTCTCTCCAAAGGTATGAACGGGCGCGCGGCAATCGGGGGTCCGCACGCAATGGGTGTCAACGAAACGTTAACAACGTACCGACTGTACCTAGTTCCGTCCGCTGCCGTATAGGCGTGTTTCTTCAGATTTTTTGTCCCTTCACGCCCAGGCTGGGTATCCTTTGCCGATGCTTAAAGCCGCGTTTGCTCTCTCCCTGCTGTGCACCCTGTTCGTTCCGCTGCAAGCGATTGCCCGGGCGACCATCGACAAGATCGAGATCAAGGGCCTGGACGACGGCGACGATGCCGAGATGATCGAGAACATCGAGGTCTCCCTGTCTCTGTACGAGGCCGTCGGTAAGGAGCAGGGCGAGTCGCGACTGGAGTACCTGCTGGCGCAGGCCGAGCGGCAGACGCGCGAGGCGCTGGAGCCGTTCGGCTACTATTCGCCCACCATCGAACTGGCCGCGCCGCGCAACGGCGACCGGGTGACGGTGGTGATCACTGTGAACCGTGGCGAGCCGGTGCGGGTGCGCACCTCGCATATCTCCATCACCGGCTGGGCCGAGCAGGACCGCTATCTGGGGCAGGACCTCAAGCAGTTCGAGCCGCGCGAAGGCCAGGTCTTCAGTCATCCGCAATACGAAGCCAGCAAGGTGCGCATCACCCGGCGGCTGGCCGAGCGCGGATACTTCGATGCCGATTTCACCCAGCGCCGGGTGGCGGTGACGCGCGCCGAACACGCGGCCGACATCGACCTGAACTGGGACAGCGGCCGCCGCTACGACATGGGCAAGGTGCGCTTCGACTACGACTACTTTCGCGATGGCCTGTTCGACCCGCTGGTGTACTGGGACGAGGGCAGCTACTACCACGAAGGCAAGCTGGATCGGCTGCGCGAGTCGCTGACCAAGCTGGATTACTTCAGCACCATCGACATCCAGCCCAAGCCCGAAGAAGCCGACGCCGATGGCCGCGTGCCGGTGGACGTCAAGCTCACCCGCGCCAAGCGCACCGTGTATACCTCGGGCCTGAGCTACGGCAGCGAGAGCGGGGCCGGTGTGCGCGGCGGGGTGGAGCGGCGCTATGTGAATTCGCGCGGCCACAAGATGGACACGCAGCTGGACTACGCGCAGAACCGCAAGAGCCTGACCACCAGCTACCGGGTACCGGCGTTCCGCTGGCTCGATGGCTGGTATACCGCCTCGGCGCGCCTGTACGACGAGCAGACCGACTACATCGACCTGCGCAACGTCAAACTCACCGGCAGCCGCAGCGGCCAGATCAACGAGCGCTGGAGCGCCATCGCTTCGATCAATGCCTTGCGCGAGCGCTGGCGGTTCAGCAGCGGCAACGACTTCGAAGGCGCGGTGTACGAAACCTCCACGCTGATCTATCCGCAGCTGCAGGCCAACTACGTCAATGTCGACGACCGGCTGTTTCCGCGCAGCGGTGTGTCGGGCCAGGCGCTGATCCGTGGTGGCGCCGAAGGTGCCGGCTCGGACACCAACTTCGGCCAGCTCTATGGCCAGCTGCGCTGGTTCCTCGGTGCCGGAGACAACGGGCGGGTGATCCTGCGCGGCGAAGGCGGCACCACCTGGACCAGCGATCTGGTGGCGATGCCGCCCAGCCTGCGCTTCTTTGCCGGCGGCGCCAACAGCATTCGCGGCTATGCCTTCCGCGAAGTCGGCCCACGCACGCCCAAGCCGGACGAATTTGCGCTGGGTGCCAAGAACGTGGTCACCGCCAGTGCCGAGTACGAGCATTACTTGAAGGGCGGCCCATGGGGCGGGGCAGTATTTGTCGATAGCGGCAGCGCCTTCGACGACCGGCCCGACTGGCATACCGGTATCGGCTTCGGTCTGCGTTGGCGCTCGCCGGTGGGACCGGTGCGCGTGGACATTGCACACGGCTTGAACGATCCCGACTCGCAGTTCCAGCTCTACATCGATATCGGGGCCAACCTGTGAGCACACCCACGCCGCCCTCCGCACCGCGCCGCGCGCGTTTCTATCGTCGTCGCCGGTTCTGGGTGGGCTCGGGGCTGACCGTGCTCGGGCTGGTGCTACTGGCCTTGATCGCGATCTATTGGTTGCTGCAGACCGTGGCCGGGCGCGACGTGTTGCTGGCGCAGGTGGTTGCGCGCCTGCCGGTGGGTGCCAGCTTCACTTACGGCAGCGTCGAAGGCCCGGTCGCCGGCCCGCTGACCTTGCGCAATGTCGATTTCAAATATCAGGACATCCACTTCACTGCCGAGCGCGTGTATCTGGAGCCGGACCTGCGCCCGCTACTGGGGCGCAAGCTGCAGCTGGATGCGGTGCAGGTCAGCAACGCCACCTTGAACCTGGGCAAGAGCGACGAACCGTTCAAGCTCCCCAGCTGGCCCGAATCGCTGCCGCAGATCGAGGTGCCGCTGGCGATCCAGGCCGACAAGATTGCAGTGGACAACCTGCGTATCACCCAGCTGCAGCAGCCGATGATCGTGCTGCACAAGATGCAGGGCGGGCTGGAAGTGGCGACCGGCGAACTGCGCACACGCGGGCTGGTGATCGATACCGACATGGGCGATTTTCGCCTGCATGGCGATTACATCCCCAACGACGATTACCACGCCGATCTCACCGCCACCGCAGTGCTGCCGGCCGCGCGTGGTCGCACGCCGGCCAGCCTGGGCCTGGTCGCGCGCGGTGACCTGGACAAGATGGAAGTGGCCATCGCCGGCCGTGCCCCAGCCCCGCTGCAGGCCAGCCTGGTGTTCACCGGCCGCGACGACCCGACCTGGGCGTTCAAGGCCGTCACCGAGGCACTGGATACCTCGCTGCTGATGCCGGCCAGCAACGGGCAGTACGCCGCTCCGGCCACACCGATCGCACTGAACCTGCAGGCCTCCGGCAAGGGCGGCAATGCCGACCTGCAGGGCAGCGTCAAACAGGGCGAGCTGAGCGCCACCTTGCAGCCGTCGCACATCAGCCTGCAGGAGCAGGTGTTGACGGTCGAACCGTTGGTGATCGACACCTTCGAAGGCCGCACCCAGCTGCGCGGCACCGCCGATTTCCGCGATGCCCAAAATCCGAGCTTCCGCTTTGCGGTCAATGCCAGGGGCCTGCGCTTCACGCCCACGCCCGACCCGGCCACCCCCGATGCGCCGGTGGTGCCGGTGGAATTGATCGACGCGCGCCTGGGCGTGGCCGGCACGCTGAAAGCCTGGGCCGCGATCGGCCGCGCCAGCGTGGAGCGCGACGGCCAGCAGGCCGCGCTGGTGTTCGACAGCCGCGGCAACGATCAGCGTGCGCAGCTCAAGCAGGTGCAGGCCACCACGCCGGGCGGCTCGCTGGATGTCACCGGCGAAGTGGGCTGGGCCCCGGAGCTGCAGTGGGATGTCACCGCGCAGCTGGCCAAGTTCGACCCGGGCTATTTCGCGCCGGGCTGGAACGGCAACCTCTCCGGCAAGATCGCCTCCAAGGGCCGTCAGCTGCCGGCACCGGCCGGTGGCGTATCGCCGGGTTTCGAAGCCACGGCGGATATCCCGACCCTGACCGGCCAGCTGCGTCAGCGCGCGCTGTCGGCCAACGGCAAGTTCGCCTTGCGTGGCGAACAGGGCGAAGGCCAATTGCAGCTGTCGCTGGGCAATAGCCGCATCACCGCCAAGGGCAAGGTCGGCGACCAGCTGGAGATCGCCGCGCAGTTGCAGCCGCTGCAACTGGACGACGTGTTGCCCGGCGCCACCGGCACCGTGCGCGGGCAGCTGCAGGTCAGCGGCCGCCGCGATGCCCCGGACATCACCGCCGACATCGCCGGCAACGGCCTGCGCTGGGACACCTACAGCGCGCAAAACATCAGCCTGCGTGGGCGCCTGCCATGGCGCGGCAGCGATGGGCAACTGGCGTTGCAGGGCACTGCGATCGAAGCCGGCGTGGTGCTGGACAGCGTGCGGGTGCAGGCACGCGGCGCGGTGGAAGCGCTGCGTCTGGATGCCGATATCGCCAACAGCATGGCCAGCGTCGCGCTGCAGGGCGATGTCCGCCGCGCTGGCGAGCGCTGGCAGGGGCAGGTCGCCACGTTGCGGATCGCGCCGGCCAAGGGCGATGCCTGGGCGCTGCGCCAGCCGGCGCAGTTCAGTACCGATGGCGCGGCCTTCACCTTGTCCGACACCTGCCTGGGCGCAGCCACCGGCGGCGCGCTGTGCGCCAGCGCCAACTGGCCACGCGAGGGCATGGTGGTGCATGGCGATGCCTTGCCGCTGTCGCTGGTGCAGCCGTGGTTGCCCAAGCAGGAAGGCCGCCAGATCTATCTGCGTGGCGAGCTGTCGCTGGACGGCAGCTTCAAACCGCGCGGCAATGCATGGGAAGGCAGCCTGCGCATCGCCTCGCCCGAAGGCGGCATCCGCCTGGGCGAAACCCGCTACGCCGCCGTGGCCGGCAACCCCAATCGCGGCGAGTTGTTGCGCTACGACCAGTTCAGCGTGCAGGCCGATTTCACCCAGCAGCAGATCCAGGCCAAGCTCGGTATCGGCTTCCAGGGCGCAGGCTTTGTCGATGCCAAGTTCAACACCGGCTGGGACGCGTACGCGCCGCTCAACGGCGAGCTGTATCTCAACATGTCGCGCCTGTACTGGCTGGAGCTGGTGGTGGCCGATGTGGTGCGGCCCAAGGGCCTGGTCGAAGGCCATGTGAGCCTGCGCGGCACCCGCGACAAGCCGCTGCTCGGCGGCGATGCCACCTTGAGCGATTTCACTGCCGAATACCCGTCGATGGGTTTGACCTTGAGCGAGGGCAAGGGCCGTTTCGACGCGCTGCCCGATGGTTCGGCCAAGATCACCGCCTCGGCCAAATCGGGCGAAGGCACGCTCACCGTCGATGGCGGGTTGTCGTGGTTCGGTACCAGCACGCCGCTGCTGCTGAATATCCGCGGCAATAACGTGCTGGCGTACAACACCAGCGAGTTGCGCATCATCGCCAACCCGGACATGCAGTTCGGCATCACCGACAACACCATGCAACTGCGCGGCAAGGTCACCGTGCCCGAAGCCGATATCGATCTGGAGCGCCTGGATCGCGGCACCTCGGTGTCCGAAGACGTGGTGGTGCTGGACCCGGTCGACCCGGAAGCCGCACCGTCCTCGCTGCTGGATATGGACCTGGCCATCGTGCTTGGCGACAAGGTCAACATGAGCGGCTTCGGCCTGAAGGGCGGCCTGAGCGGGCAGATGCAGATCCGCGCGCGCCCGGGCCGCGAAATGACCGCCAACGGCGGGCTGGATGTGCGTGGCCGCTACAAGGCCTATGGCCAGGATCTGACCATCAGCCGCGGCCAGCTGACCTGGAACAACAACATCGTCTCCGACCCGCGCGTGAGCCTGCGCGCCGAACGCAAGATCGGCGATGTCACCGCCGGTATCGACGTCAGCGGCCGCGCCGAATCGCCACGCGCCGATGTCTGGTCCGAGCCGGCGATGTCGCAGTCCGAAGCGCTGTCGTACCTGGTGCTCGGCCGCGGCCTGTCCACCGCCAGCAGCGACGAAACCCAGCAGGTCAGCGCCGCCTCGGCCGCGCTGTCGGCCGGCAGCAGCCTGATCGCCTCGCAGATCGGCGCCAAGCTTGGCCTAGACGAAGCCGGCGTCAGCCAATCCAGCACGCTGGGTTCGGTGGTGGGCTTCGGCAAATACCTCTCGCCCAAATTGTATGTCGGTTACGGCGTCTCAATGATCGGCGGCGGCTCGGTGCTGACGCTGAAATACCTGCTCAGCCGCGGCTTCGATGTGGAAGCCGAATCCAGCACGGTGGAGACCAAGGGGTCGGTGAACTGGCGGCGGGAGAAGTAGGCGCGTTGCTTCCGTTTCCAGATGCGGGAGCACCAGCTCCCGCATCGGTCACACCACGGAGCAAATCCGGCGACGTGCGGGGCGACCCCGCGCGGCGCCCCGTCGCCATCGCATCCCGTCAGGGCATGGGGTGGGTTCGCCGTCAGTGATCAGCGGGTTGCGATCTTGCGGAACTTCCACTGCGAGATCATGTCCGCGCCCCAGGCGATTGCGGTCGCCAGCAGCGCGACGGCTGGATACGCGATCAGTGCGCCAAGCGCGACGAAGGCGGCCTTGGCGAGGAAGATCGCGGCCCAGATCCATCCCCAGCTCCAGCGAAACGTGAAGGTCTTGCCCTCGCGGCTTGCCCAGCGCAGAAGCGCCATCACTAGCAACGGCAAGGCGATGATGGTTGCTGCGCTCTGCTGCCCGGCAACGATCAATGCGCCGGCCAGCATGCCGATGGCCGGAATGAACAGGCGTTGCAACCAAGGATGCTTCACGCGCGGATCGGCCTCGGGCCGACATTGCCAACGCCCTAGCGACGTCAGGCAATACCAGGCGGACCAGCCGACGATACTGATGGCCGCGCCGTATAGGCCAACCTTCAGGACCGGCGACATGCCCGGCGCGGGATTATGGTCGAGCATGGCCAGCAACAGGCACAGCAGGAAAAAGACGCTGCCCACGATCGCGCTGCGCGCCAGTCCCAGCACTGCGACCACCGGATTGAACAGGTGCCGCTCGCTGGCCATGTACCAGCGCAGTGCACTTTCCCGGTCCAGCGGCGCTGGCGGCTTGCTGCCGTCCGGGAGATAGCCGATCAGATCCAGCAGGCGGCGAATACGGTCGGCGCGACCTGGCCACAGCATTGCGGCAAGCGCGGCGCCCTCCGATTCTGCCGGCGCCAACCATCCCAGCAGCTTGCGCACCTGCGGCAGCGAGGCCGATGCATCACCACGGTGCTGCAGCTCCCGGGCCAACCGGCCGTGCCCGGCCGGTAGCAGCAGCCACCGGCGATGCATCCGTGTACGCGCCTGTTCGACCAGATAGGGGTCGGGCGCATCCAGCGCATGCTCCCAGTCAAAGAAGTCCGCCAGCACGTCATAGTTGTCTGCAATCAGAACGTGGTCATCGGCCAGCAGGGAGCGCTGCAAGGTACGACCGATCTGCGGCTTGAACTCCAGCGACCATAGTTCCGGTTGTGCGGTCAGCCATTGCCGCAGTTCCTGCGGGTCCACTGTGGCAGCCTGCCGCAGGATGCGTCGCTGCACCTTTTCCACATCGACGTCGGGCAACGGCGGTTGCGGCGGCACGACCCAGTCGACAGAAATCGCAGGGGCCGGGCGTGGTGCTGCATCCGGCTGCGCCGACTCGGGCCATTGTGCGGTAGCGTATTGGGCGTCCGGTATTGGAGACAGGGCGATCTGTCGCGGCGCGGCAGACCGGTCGTTGTGCACCACGGTCTCAGACGTGTCCTCTTCATGCTGGTCATTGGACTGGTCGACCATCGCCCTCCCTGCGCGGTAACGCGACCAGGCGAGCGCGGCTTGGTAGGTTTCATGCAGTTGCTGGAAACCGACAGGATCGTCGTCCGGGCGGGTGACTTTCAGGCGTGTTGCGTACGCGCGCTTGATCGCACGCGCATCTGCATCCACCTCCAGGCCAAGCGCTTCCAGCGCCCACTTCATGCACGCGCCTCCAGCTCGTCCAGCGCCTGCGCAAGTTCGTCGCGGTGGCGTTCGATGCGTGGCAGATCCTGGCTCTCGAGCACCTCACGGAACTGCGCCATCCACTGCTGCACCATGTGCCGTGCGTCGATGTATTCCTCGTAGACGCGCTCGGTACGCGCCATCAGGGCAATATTCTGCTGCTGGTCGCGCGGATGCACCTTGATGGCTGCCAACGCCTGCAGCCGCCGCGCGATCTCCTCACGATCGAGCAGCCCTGGATTCTGTTCCAGTACCAGCTCGTGACGCTTGCCGGTGGCATCCTCGATCACCTCGACTTGCAGCAGCCCATCGACATCGTAGGTGAAGCGGGTCAGCACCCCTTGCTCGTTGCGTGACCGCTTGAGATCCAGCGCAACGCGCAGTTCTCCCAGCTTGATGTTCTTTTCCACCATGGGATTTTCGCCCTGGTAGACATCGATGATGACGTGGCTCTGCTGCTCGTTCATTGGATAGAAGCGATCCTCGCGGCTCACCGGTACCACGCTGTTGCGCGGGATGATGGGATGGAAATAGCCGGAACGCACCTTGCCGTCGTTGCCTTGACGCGCCACCTGCGTACCCAGGGTGTACGGGCATACATCGGTGAGCACCACTTCGCGCAGGCTCTCGTCGCGGCTTTTCAGGCCGGCAGCGACGACCGCGCCCAGCGCGATGGCGTGATCCGGGTTGACATGACGCAGCGGTAGCCGGCCAAGCATGCGGGTGGCCAGGCGGCTGATCATCGGCATGCGCACTGCACCGCCAACCAGCACGATGTCGTCCAGCTCCGAAGGTTTGAGCTTTGCATCGCGCAAGGCGCGCTCGATCGGCGCACGCATACGCTGCAGCAACGGCTCGGCCAGCTGCGCAAAGCGTGCTTCGTCAACTTCCCAGGTATAGCTGTGTCCCGCCATGCTCACGTTGAGCGTGCCTTGTGCCTGCGTACTCAGCTCGCGCTTGAGCTGTTCCAGCCGGCGGCGCAGCTGCGCACTGTCGCCGGGTGCGAGCTTGGCCGCATCGAGACGATGCTCGGCACAAAAGCCTTCCACGAGCACCTCGAGAAAATCCTCGCCGCCGAGAAAGTTGTCGCCGGCACTGGCGTGCACTTCGACCACGCCATCGAACATTTCCAGCAGCGACACATCGAACGTGCCGCCGCCCAGGTCCAGTACCAGCACGCGACCTTCGCCGCCACGTTCCTGCAGCCCGTAGGCGAGCGCGGCGGCGGTGGGCTCGTTGATCAGTCGTTCCACGCGAATACCCGCCAGCTCCCCGGCCACGCGCGTGGCTTTGCGCTGCGCATCGGAAAAGTAAGCCGGTACGCTGATCACCGCTTCTTCGATCCTGCTGCCTAGCGCCGCTTCGGCATCGGCAATCAACGAGCGCAGGATCAGTGCAGATAACTCTTCGGGGCGGAAGCTGCGCTGGCCCAGCTTGGTCTCGCGCGGACTGCCCATCCAGCGTTTGAACGCAGCCACGCTCAGATGTGGATGTGTCACCAGGCGCTCGCGCGCCGGCTGGCCGACGAGCAGGCTGCCGTCGTCGCCGATGCTGATCACCGACGGTGTCAGCAGGCTGCCATGCGGATTGGAAAACAACCTCCCACCCTCGGCATCGTGCACGCCGATCAGCGAGTGCGTAGTGCCCAGGTCGATACCTACGATCATGACGGAATCCTTTAGCGTCTATGAAATTTCAATTGAGGATGGACAGGTCGTCGTGCTGCACGTCTTGCACAAGCGACACCAGCCAAAGCAGTAGAGCGACGGCCAACCCGGGCCACAGGCTCGCACCCATCGCCGCCGAAGCGAGCCCGATACCCCCCGAAATGACGAGCGATTGTGGCGCCTTGACTGCCGGTGGCGGAACCATGCGACCCATGACGCGGTACATCGCCATACAGACCAAGGCAGCGCCCATGGCCGCACCCACCACGCCATCACCCCATCCACCTGCTGTGCCGGCAATGCCTGCGGTCATGGCCGCAGGCAACAACCAGCGGTGCGCGATGCGCTTGTGCGCGTCGGACATGAGTCTACGCGCCTGCCACTGCGCACCCAGGTGGACGAGTACCAGCGCACTCCAGCCCACCAAACCCCATCCAATGCTACGGAACGCCCAGGTTGCATTCTCAGTCTCGGGATGAACGGTCGAAAGGATCGCCAATAAGCCGGAGCCGATGGCAAGCAGGGCGGCAACGCAAAGTCCTCGCGCCAGGCCCAAGCCCAACTGACGGCCGTGGGGGCGCTGCGGGTTACCGATCTGTATCCAGAAACGCAGATTCTGCGCATGCACCGATTCGGGCAACTGGTGTGGAAACCACCGCTGCACGATGCTGCAGAAGCGGTACATCCATGCAGGCCGTGCCGGTAGTAGCGCGGTCGTCAGGGAGCGCCATGGCGAGGGTGGCCGTGCCAGACGGGAGCGCAGTGCAGCTGCCCACTGTGGCGTCATCCCGTCCCATCCAGCCACTGTCAACTCGTAGGCCAGCACTTCGGCATCGCCATCGAGTGCCAGCGCCGACTCACGTCGCAAAGCCAGTTCCTGCTTGCGCGCTGTGCTGCGTGCCGCCTGCAGCCAGGCGAGGTCGTCATCGTCTACCAGCGCATGATGCCAGCCAAAGGCCTTCATCAGCGTATCGATGGTTGCCAGACCCAGGGTTGGACGTTGTATTCCGAGCGCCCGCGAGACGTGCTGGCTGATCATGAAGTTCTGATAGGGGGACCACGCATCAAGACGGTGCCGCATCCAGTGTTCGAAAGACTCCGGCGGCTGCCCCAGGGCCACGTCCATCACCCGCGCAGCCCATAGCAGATGAGAGCCATCGGCCTCGGCATCGTCGCCAAAGCTTGCGATCAGCAGATCAAAAGTCGCATCGGTGACCGGTAAGCGTTGGTCTTCCACAAGGCCAGCGAGGGCCTGACCAATTTGCGGACGCAGCTCCAGCGACCACCATTCCGGCAGGGCGTTCAACCATGCGGAAAAGCTCTCGTCGGGCATGTCTTGCGCTGCCGCCAGGATATGTGCAGCGCATTCCTGCACGTGCGCGCCATCTTGCCAGCGCTCGATTTCTGCCTCAAGCGCAGGGTCTTCAATATATGCAGCCAGCGAGCGCCGCGGTTGCGTCCTGGAACGCTGGTTTTCCGACAATGCTTCGGCTGTCGATGTGACGATCTGCGCCGGCGTGTTGTCAGCGTCGTCGTCGCTAGATTGTTCGGTACGTGCTGCGTAAGCCAATGCGGCCTGATAGGTTTCGTGCAGTTGCTGGAATGCCACCGGATCATCATCCGGGCGAGCGGTTTTAAGGCGTACGGCGTACGCGCGCTTGATCGCGCGCGCATCGGCATCAGCTGGGAGACCCAGCGCTTCCATTGCCCAGCTCATCGTTGCAACCCTGCAATCCCGATGGGGTGATCGCGTTCCATCCTGACCTGCTCCCGGCTCCAATCACGCGTTATCGACCGGTGGCGGAGGAACTTTACGCCGCTGTCCTACAGGGCGGATGGGGCTGTGAATGAATCGGTGCATGCAGCCATTACGTACTCTTTATGTCAGCACATCGGAACGTGCCTAGCCTCTTTACGCCGCGCAGATCTACCTTGGCACTCCCGCACAGTGGTGCGTTGAGCCAAACACGATGTGTATCCTGATTTTGCAAGGCCCGCAGGCCGATCCGGCGCACTGGGCGCCGATGCATGCCGAATACGCCGGCCGTGTGTTGCGCACGCTGGCCTGTGCCGACGTGGACAGCTTGATTGCCGGGCTGCAGGCAGCCGGTGGCGATGCCGATGTGGAACTGGTGCTGCTGGACTCGGGCGATCTGCCCTTGTCCGAGCGCAGCTGTGCCAGGGCCTTGCGTGCGGCGGTGGATGCATTGCCCACCCCATACATCGAGCTGCACACCGATGCTGGGCAGGAGTTGGAGCCGTGGCTGCATCCGCAGCATGCGCCGTTGGCGGTGGTGATTGCCCCGCACGATGCGTCGCGCGCGTATGCGATGTCGCTGGGCATTGCCGCGCGTTGTCTGCCGTCGTTGCACGCGCCGTTGCGCGTTGCTGCCTGAGGACGCCGGCATGTCGATCATGATCGTACGTGGGCCGGAAGCATCCTCGCCACTGGTGCGTGGGCCGCAGCCTTTGCCGCGGGCCGTGATCCGGCAGCTGGTGCAGTGCGCCGGGGATGCGGGCAAGACGGTTGCGTTGCGGGCCTGCGGGTCGGAGCAGGAACTGCTGGATGCCTTGCGCGTGGCCGGGCAGGCGCGGATGGAAATTGCGTTGATCGATCCGGGCAGCTGCGTGGACAGCGTACGCCTGCACCGGGTACTGGCGTCGTTACGCTATCCCTACGTGGAAACGCATGACGACAGCACCGACCGGCCGGAGCGCTGCCTGCCGGCAGGTCTTGGCGAATGCATTGCGACGGTGCGCGGCTACTGCGCGCAGAGCTATCTGCTGGGGCTGGAAATCGCGTTGGAACATCTGGGCTGCACGGAGATCCAGGGCGATGTCCACGTCGGTACCTGAGCGGCGCCAGCTGCATTACTTCGCCGACTACGAAGGCTATTGCGATGGTCGGCCGGTGCTGTGGGGACAACTTGCCCACAGCGTGGAGGTGCCTGCCGATGGCAAGCTGGATGCCGCCGGACTGGTGTGCGCCTTGCGCCGTCGCGCGGCCGAGGCGCATGGGCTGGAAGCGGGGCAGATCCGGTTGTGTCAGGTCACGCGCCTGTAGCGATCATGCCGCTGCCGCAACGTTCCGGCATGTGCGTCGGTGTCGCGGCCAGCACCGACACACGTTGCGACCGTATACAACGACGCCACCCGAAGGTGGCGCCGTCGTTTTGCCATCACTGTGCGTCACTCGACGCAGAGCAGGTGCTAGCCGCTTATTTGGCCGCGCTGCTGTCCGGTACGAACTTGATCAGCTGATTGCTGGTCGCGGCGGTACCGAAGTTGAAGCGGCCGTAGCCGGCGCCCCAGTACAACGCACCATTGACCACGGCCGGCGAGCTGATGACCGAGCCGGTGGCGTCGTAGTTCCACAGCGTGGCGCCGGTATCGGTATCGAGGGCAACCATGTTGCCTGCCATCGAACCGGCATACAGCAGGTTCGGCGACACAGTCAGCGAGCCCTGGCCGCCGGCCGGCACGGTCGGATTCACGCGGTTGATGCCGGGCACCTTGACCTGCCATTTGATCTTGCCGGTCGCGGCATCCAGCGCTGCCCACGAGCCGCTGTTGTGGCTGACGGTGTTGTCCGGCCCCAGGGTGTAGGTGGCGTTGGAGCTGTTGTTGATGGCCACATAGACCTGCGACTTGTACGGGTCGAACGCGGTGCCCCATTCGACGCCGCCGGTGGTGCCGCCGGGGCCGACCTGGGTCGACCACACCTTGGCACCGGTCCTGGCGTCGAAGGCCCAATAGATGCCGCTCTTTTGCCCTGCGCCGACCAACTGCTGGGGCTTGCCGTCACGCCACACGGTGAACAGCTGGACGCCGGCACCACCGAAGTCGTAATCGGGGCCGGTCAGGTTGGTTGCCTGCGTGTTGGGGCACAGGCCGTTGGTGGGTGCGACGATGCACGACAGGTTCCATGCGTCGTAACCCTGTGCGCGATTGGCCCAGGCCAGCTTGCCGGTATCCAGATTCAACGCCACCACCGAGTCGACGTAGTTATCCGGCGCCATGCAGTTCAGTTCGTCCTGCACGGTCAGCTCGCTACCGCGGTAGGAGCGCGCATTGGAGACGCAGTTGCCCACGCTCTGCGGAATGTTGTAGTTGTTGCCGGTGCCGAAATACAGGCGGCGGCTGATCGGATCGATCGCCACCTGGCCCCACACCGAGGCGCCGGTGTAGCCTTCGGGCACGTTGTAGAACTGCCACAGCTTCTTGCCGGTGTTCAGATCCAGCGCCACGACGCTGCCGCGGAAACTGAAGGTATGGGTCGAGTCGAGGTTGCCCCAGTCGCCGGAGGATACGGGCACGTAGATGCGGTTGCCGTAGATCACCGGCGAGGAGGTGATGCGCGCCTGCGGGTTGGCTTCGGCGGTGGTCTTCCACAACAGCTTGCCGGTCTTCTTGTCGATCGCCAGCACGGTGCCTGCAGCCTGGTCGCCGACGATGATGCTCTTGGCGCTGATGGCCGGGGTGTTGCGCGTCACCGAGGCGGCGTTGCCGGTGTAGTCGGACAACTTGGCCTGCCAGTTCGGCTTGCCGGTCTGGGTGTCGACGCTGTACAGGGTGCCGCCCCAGTCGGGCACATACAGGGTGCCGCCTTCCACGCTAGGCGTGGCCGAGATGTCGCCGGTGGTGGTCAGGGTCCAGGCCGGCTTGAGGCCTTTGACGGTGGTGCGATTGATCTTCCACTCGCCCGGTGCGAAGCGCGCGTTGAAGTAACCGCCACCGGCGGAGGGCCAGTTGGTGGGGCTGGCGAACGGGAGGTTGCTGCCGAAGGCGCTCCACACCTGGCCGGAGCGCGCGAACGCCTGGGCATCCAGGGACGACACCGACTGCTGCGCGGTGGCGGGGCCGGGCTGGGCGAAAGCCACTGCGCTGGCAAGCAGGCAGGGAATGAGCGTCAAACTGCGTAACCGCAAGCGGCGATTGAAGTTGGTCATCACGGCATGTCCATTGATGGAAGGAAGCGCTGGATCCCCCCGGATCTGCGTGGTGAAGATCGCCGATTGCCGTGTCCGCGCAATACGCGCACGCCGCTGTATTCATGCGACGGTCGGGTCCGTTTGTATCTGGTAATACCAGCTCGAAAAATTTGCGTTCAGCAGGTGCGTTAATCGCACAAATAGTGATGATCCATCACTATTTCGCTTAGGTACGATAGAAAAAATGATTCGACGCGATCGCGTGGATTCGTCTGCAATTCATGGGTTTGCAAAAAGTAACCAGGAAATTTTGCGCCACCTTGTGCAGTGGGTCGCAGTCGATGCTGCATCACCAGCGCCACCCTGCGCGGCGCATCACGAACTGGCGATGGGCGAGCCAACCAATCGGCTAGGACAGCAAGCTCCTCTCCCGATGGGAGAAGATGTGTGCGGGCGCGAACTCACTCACGCACTTCCCGGCGCGAGATAAGCCCTCTCCCGGCGGGAGAAGGGTTGGGGAGGGTACCGGGACGAAGCCCTGACGTATCCCAGCTGCACGCTGCTTCGCACGTACCCTCATCCGGCGCTTTTTTTGCGCCACCTTCTCCCGATGGGAGAAGGAGTGATCAGCGATGAGCTCGGCATGTCACGCGCGTTGCGGCGAATGCGTGGCTGCCTGCACTGGAGCCGGAGCGGTCAGCGCCAACTGCGCGATAGCATCCTGCACCACCTCGGGGACCGTGGCATCCACATCGACCGACACCACGTCCGCCTCGTCCAGCGGAAGCTCCAGCGTCTGCAGCTGGCTGTCGAGCAGGCTGGGTGGCATGAAGTGGCCGGCGCGTGCGCTCAGGCGTGCGGCAATCACATGCGGCGCCGCATGCAGGAACACAAAGCGCATCGGCACGTTGCTGCCGCGCAGCAATTGGCGGTGCGTGTTGCGCAGCCCTGAGAACGCCAGCACCACCGATTCACCGGCCTGCACGCGCTCGCGCAAGGTGGCGGCCAGCAGTTCCACCCACGGCAGACGCATGGCGTCGGTCAGTGGCTGGCCGGCCGCCATCTGCGCGCGTGCGGCCACGCTGTGGTAGTCGTCGGCATCCAGAAAACGGAAGTGGTAATGCGCGGCGAGCGCCTGCGCGATGGTGGTCTTGCCGCTGCCCGAGACGCCCATCACAACGATGGCCATGGGCGAAGCGGACGCGAGCTTGGCGGGTACGGCGGTGTCCATCACGTCAGGTTATATCTCCGGATCGATTCGGCATTCGAGCCGATTTCACGTTGGCGGCAGCCGATGCCTGGTGTAGCGTCGGCGCTCCTTGCCAGGTGAGCGGGCACCCAGCGTAACGGCGTGCCCGGCCGGGTACAACGCATCCGAAGGTCCGTCGATGACGTCAACACCCGCACCGTCTCCTGCATCGTCGCGCCTGCGCTGGCGCGAAAAGTTGGGCTATGGCGCCGGCGATCTGGGCCTGAATCTGTATTGGGCCAACATCTCGGCGTTTCTGCTGATCTTCTACACCGACACCATGCATCTGCCGGCCGCAGCGGTGGGCACGATGATCCTGTTGACCAAGATCGCCGATGCGATCGCCGACCCGGCGATGGGGGCGATCGCCGATCGCACGCGTAGCCGCTGGGGCAAGTTCCGCCCGTATCTGCTGTGGGGTGCGGTGCCGATGGCGGTGACCGGGGTGGTGGCGTATACCACCCCGGACCTGGATCAGAACGGGCGCATGTGGTGGGCCACGATCAGCTTCCTGGTGATGATGCTGGCCTACACCGTGGTGAGCATTCCGTATTCGGCGCTCTCGGGCGTGATCACCGCCGACAGCAAGCAGCGCACCGGTCTGATCAGCCTGCGTTTCATCGGCGCGTTTGCAGGCACCACGCTGGTCAATTACTTCACGATGGATCTGGTGCGCTGGTTCGGCGGCGGCAACGATGCGCTGGGATGGCAGCGCACGATGATGCTGTACGGCGCCATTGCGGTGGCGCTGTTTGTCGGCGTGGCATTGACCACGCGCGAGCGCGTGCAGCCACCGCCGCAACAGCGCACGCCGGTCGGCCGGGACATCGCCGATCTGCTGCAGAACAAGCCGTGGTGCGTGCTGTTCGTGCTGTCGCTGATCATCATGATCACCATCACCATGCGCGGCGGTGCGGGGGTGTACTACCTCAAGTACTACGTGCAACGTCCGGATCTGGTCGGCTTGTTCTTGGGCTGCTATTCGGTGGCGTTGGGCGTTGGCGCGGCAATCACGCCGCTGCTGACCCGGCACTGGGACAAGCGTCAGCTGATGTGCTGGCTGATGGTGCTCGTCGGCCTGTTGAGCTGTGCGATGTTCTTCGTGCCTGCCGATGCGGTCTGGGCGATCTTTGCGTTGAACATGCTGATCGGGCTGGCGCTGGGGCCGAAGTCGCCGCTGGCGTTTTCGATGTATGCCGACAGCGCCGACTACACCGAATGGCGCACCGGCCGGCGTGCGACCGCGATGACCTTTGCGGCGGCGACGTTTTCGCAAAAGCTGGGCGGCGCGCTCGCCTCGGCCGGCATCGCCTGGGTGCTGGCCGGCATGGGCTATGTGGCCAACAGTGCGCAGTCCAGCGGGTCGTTGACCGGCATCGTGCTGCTGCTGACGGTGATCCCGGGCGCGGTGGCGCTGCTGGCTGCCTGGACCATGCGTTTCTATCCGCTGGATGACGGCTTGCTGAGCCGTATCCAACACGAACTGGCCGCGCGCAAGCGCGACGAACCGGAGCACCCCTGACCGTGTCTGCAACACCTCTTGCTGCTTCCGACAATCTGTCCACCTTGCTGGCGCCCAGCGCCGACGGCGCGCGCTACGCGCTCTACAGCCCGACCGCCATGCCCAATGCCGGCGGCTTTCTGTGGAACCGTCGCATGATGTTGCAGCTGACCTGTCGCGGCTATGCCACCGGCCAGTTCATGCAGCCGGAGCCATCCAAGTACGCACATGCGCCGGTGCTGGAAGCACGCAACTTCATGATGCCCGAGCAGCCGTATTACGCGCATCACCCCGGGCGTTTTTTCTATCTCAAGGACGAAGACAGCGGGGCGTTGTATTCGGTGCCGCACGAACCGGTGCGCGCGCCGCCGCAGGCATTCGAATTCTCCGCCGGCAAGCACGATGTGCGTTGGCGCGTGCAGCATGACGACATCGTGGTGGAGCTGTGCGTGGCCTTGCCCACCGACGATGCGGTGGAGTTGTGGGAATGCCGCGTGCATAACGCCTCCGGGCGCGCGCGGCGGTTGAGCCTGTATGTGTATTTCCCGGTCGGCTACATGTCGTGGATGCATCAGTCCGGCGGCTACGAGCCGGCGTTGGGCGGTATCGTCTGCCGCAGCGTGGCGCCGTACCAGAAGATCGACGACTACTTTCGCCAGCGCGATTTCAAGGACTGCACCTTCCTGTTGCACGAGCAACCGCCTGTGGCCTGGGATGCGCAGCAGATGGCCTTCGAAGGCGAGGGCGGCCTGCATGCGCCTTCTGCCATCCAGGCCGAGCAGCTGGGCAACAGCGAGGCACATTACGAAACGCCCGCCGCCGCGCTGCAGTATCGGCTGACGCTGGACGCCGATGCGGCCAGCGTGTACCGCTTCGCGTTCGGGCCGGCCAAGGACGATGCGGAGATTGCTGCAATCCGCGCGCGCTATCTGTCCGCGGCCGGCTTTGCCGCCGCCGCGCGCGACTACGCGCACTATCTGCAGGGCGGGCGTGGTTGCGTGCAGATCGCAACGCCGGATGCGGCGCTGGACAACCTGGTCAACCATTGGTTGCCGCGGCAGGTGTTCTATCACGGCGATGTCAATCGCCTGACTACCGATCCGCAGACCCGCAATTATCTGCAGGACCACATGGGCATGGCCTATCTGCAGCCGGCCACCGCGCGAGCGGCGCTGCTGCATGCCTTGTCGCAGCAGGAGCCCAGCGGCGCGATGCCGGATGGCATCCTGCTGGTGGAAGGCGCCGAGCTGAAATACATCAACCAGGTGCCGCATACCGACCACTGCGTGTGGTTGCCGATTTTCCTGAGTGCGTACATGGCCGAAACCGGTGATGCCAGCGTGCTGGAGGCGATGGTGCGCACCCAGGACGGGCAGGTGCTCAGCGTGGCCGAGCGGCTGGATGCGGCGATGCAGTGGTTGCTGGATGCGCGCGATGCGCGCGGCCTGAGCTTCATTGCGCAAGGCGACTGGAACGACCCGATGAACATGGTCGGCTGGCGCGGCAAGGGCGTCTCCGGCTGGCTCACCGTGGCCACCGCCTATGCGTTGCGGCTGTGGTCCGACATCTGCGCCGCGCATGGACGCGCCGCGCAGGCGGAGACATTCGGCCAGGCGGTGGGCACGGTCAATGCCGATGCCAACCGCGAACTGTGGGACGGCAACTGGTATGCGCGCGGCATCACCGACGACGGTGTGCGCTTCGGGATCGCCGACGATGTGGAGGGCCGCATCTATCTCAATCCGCAGAGTTTTGCGTTGCTGGCCGGCACCGCCGATGCCGCACAGCGCGACGCATTGCTGGACGCGGTGCGCGAGCAGCTGCATACGCCGTACGGGCCGGTGATGCTGGCCCCGGCGTATACGCACATGCGCGATGACGTGGGCCGCTTGACGCAGAAATGGCCGGGCGCCGCTGAAAACGGTGCGGTCTACAACCATGCGGTGGCGTTCTACCTGTACAGCCTGTACCAGATCGGTGAAGCCGACCGTGCCTGGGAGATCCTGCGCGCGATGCTGCCGGGCCCGACCCGCGAGGACGTGTTGCAGCGCGGTCACCTGCCGGTGTCGTTGCCCAACTACTACCGCGGCGCCTGGCACCAGTATCCGCGCACGGCCGGGCGGTCCAGCCAGCTGTTCAACACCGGCACGGTGGCCTGGGTGTATCGCTGCGTGCTGGAAGGTCTGTTCGGCCTGGTCGGCGAGGGCGATGCGTTGGCGATCCGTCCGCAGCTGCCTTCGCATTGGGCCGATGCGCAGGTGACGCGGCAATTTCGCGGTGCGCAGTTCGAGGTTGCGTTGACGCGTGAGTCGGGGCGCACGCAGGTCGAGGTCGAGGTGGATGGCGCTCCCTGCCCGGACCAGCGCGTGCACGGCATCGTCGCCGGGCGCACGTATCAGGTGCGCGTGCGTCTGCCGGGCTGAGTTGGCGTCTGCGGCTGTTGTCGCCAGCGGTCCTCACCCGCGGCCCTCACCCGCCCTTCGGGCACCCTCTCCCCCAAGGGGGAGAGGGGAGGTTGCCGGCAGTTTTGAGATTGTCGTTGCGAGAGCCAAAGGCAAAGCCACAGCCACAGCCACAGCCACAGCCACAGCCACAGCCAAAGCCACAGCCACAGCCACAGCCACAGCCAAAGCCAAAGCCAAAGCCACAGCCAAAGCCAAAGCCAAAGCCAAAGCCAAAGCCAAAGCCAAAGCCACCGCCACAGACAGCGGTGCAGACAGGGCTACAGCTACAGCTCAAAGCTAACGCTCCAGGCCAGATCCGGGATCGAGAAGCCTGAAGCCAACAGCCGGCAAAACGGGCGGCCGGCCTTCCGCTTTCATCTGCGACGCTTCCTTCCCCCGCCTGCGGGGGAAGGTGCCCGAAGGGCGGATGGGGGCAGCCAGCCCTCCAGCCGTCCACACGCTGCGCCCCGCTGCCCAATCCACCGCCAGAAGCGTCCCGTCGCCCACGCGCTGTTCCCCACTGCGTAAACTCCCAGGCTCGCATCGCGCCGCCTAGGAACGCCCGTTGGTCTCAAGCTGGATCCTGCTGCTGGTCTCCGTCGGCTACGCCGCGCTGCTGTTCGGGGTGGCGTGGTGGGGCGACCGTCGGCCGATGTATCCGGAGCGGCCGTGGCTGCGCCCGGCGGTCTACAGCCTGGCGCTGGCGGTGTACTGCTCGTCGTGGACGTTCTATGGGGCGGTGGGCTCGGCGGTGCGCAACGGCATCGGTTATCTGCCGATCTATCTCGGCCCGTTGCTGTTGCTGCTGTTCGGCTGGCGCATCATCGAGCGGCTGGCGCTGATCGCACGTGCCGAAAACACCGTCTCCATCGCCGATTTCATTTCCTCGCGTTACGGCCGCTCGCGGCGGCTGGCCGCGTTGGTGGCGGTGATCGCGCTGGTCGGCATCGTCCCGTATCTGGCGCTGCAGTACAAAGCCGTGGCGATGAGCCTGGAGGTGCTGACCGGGCATAGCAGCGCCGGGCGCGGGATCTTTGCCGATCCGGCATTGTATGTGGCGCTGCTGATGGCGTTGTTCGCCACCTTGTTCGGCACCCGCCAGGTGGATGCCACCGAGCACCACCACGGCATGATGCTGGCCATCGCGCTGGAGTCGGTGATCAAGCTGATCGCCATCGTGGCGGTGGGGCTGTTTGCGTGGCTGTGGCTGAGCGATCACCAGCTGCACATCGCCGATTCGGCGCGCACCTTGTTCGAGCACACACCGTCGGTGGGATTCATTTCGCAGACGCTGCTGAGTTTTCTGGCGGTGATCTGCCTGCCGCGGCAATTCCATGTGGCCGTGGTCGAATGCAGCGATGTGGGCGACATCCGTCGCGCGCGCTGGTTGTTCGGCGCGTACCTGGTGATCATTTCGGCGATGGTGGTGCCGATCGCCTCGGCCGGCATCGCCTTGTTCGGCAAGGGCAGCGCGGTGGTGGACGATGCGGTGGTGCTGGCCCTGCCGCTGAGCCAGGGCAACACGGTGCTGGCGTTGGTGGCCTACGTGGGCGGGTTTTCCGCCGCCACCGGCATGGTGATCGTCGCCAGCATCGCGCTGGCCACGATGGTCAGCAACGATCTGGTCATGCCGGTCTTGCTGCGTCGGCGCGGCAGTGCCGATGCGCGCGCGTCGGTGGCTTCGCGGGTGCTGTGGATCCGCCGCGTCGCCATCCTGCTGCTGGCCCTGATCGCCTATGGCTACCACCGCAGCGTGGCCAACGACACCACGCTGGCGGCGTATGGCTTGATGGCGTTTGCGGCGGTGGCGCAGTTCGCACCCGGCCTGATCGGCGGGTTGTACTGGCGCGGCGCCAGCCGCAAGGGCGTGGAAACCGGCATGGTGCTGGGCTTTGCGACCTGGATCTATACGCTGCTGCTGCCGGCGGCCACGCGTGCGGGCTGGTTGCAGCCGGAGTGGCTGGCGGACGGGCCGTTCGGCATCGCCTGGTTGCAGCCGCAGCAACTGTTCGGCATGCGCGGGTGGGACCCGCTGGCGCATGGCACGTTCTGGTCGCTGCTGATCAACGTCGGCGCGATGATGCTGGTGTCGGCGCGCTGGCGTCCCGGCGTCAACGAGCGCCTGCGCGCCGCGCCATTTCTGGATCCGTACGCGCAGCGTCCGGCAGTGGCCGGCGACTGGCCCGGTCATGTGCGGGTGGCCGACCTGCAGGCGCTGGCCGAGCGCGTGGTGGGCGAGCGGCATGCGCATCGCGCCTTTGTCGACCAGGCGGTGCTGCTGGAGCGCGAGCTGCAACCGACCGTGGTCGCCGACCGCGCCTGGGTGCAGTTCACCGAGCGCCTGCTGGCCGCCTCGATCGGCGCGGCCTCCGCACGCCTGGTGCTGACCAGCCTGCTGCGCGGCTCGGGCATGGACCTGGGCGAGGTGGTGGCGGTGCTGGACGAAGCCGGCCAGGAGCTGCGCTTCAATCGCGAGATCCTGTCCACCACGCTGGAAAACATCAGCGCCGCAGTCAGCGTGGTCGACCCGGAGATGCGCCTGACCGCGTGGAATCGGCGCTATCAGCAGCTGTTCGGCTATCCGGACGGCATGTTGTACGTCGGCCGCCCGGTCGCCGACCTGATCCGCTACAACGCCGAGCGCGGCGAGTTGGGCGAGGGCGATATCGAAGACCAGATCGATCGCCGCATCCGCTACATGCGCGCCGGCTCGCCGCATGTGTTCGAGCGCACCCGCAGCGACGGCAAGGTGATCGAAATGCGCGGGCAGGCGCTGCCCGGCGGCGGCTACGTCACCAGCTACAACGACATCACCGACTACAAGCGGGCCGAGCGCGCGCTGCTGGATGCAAACGAGAACCTGGAGCAGCGCGTGGCCGATCGCTCGCGCGAGGCCGAGCTGGCGCAGCAATCCAAGACGCGCTTTCTGGCCGCCATCAGCCACGACGTGCTGCAGCCGCTCAACGCCGCGCGCCTGTTCGCCTCGGCCCTGCGCGAGAGCCATCAAAACAACGAAGAACAGCGGCATCTGGCCGAGCGCGTGGATGCCTCGCTGCGTGCGGCCGAGGAATTGCTCGACGGTCTGCTCGACGTCTCGCGGCTGGATGCCGGCGGGCTGCGGCCGACGGTGGAGGACTTCGACGCCAGCGCGCTGATGCACGAGCTTGCCGCGCAGTACGCGCCGGTGGCGGCCAGCCGCGGCCTGCAGCTGCAGGTGCACAGCCGCCCGATCTGGGTGCGCAGCGACCGCCGCCTGCTGCGCCGGGTGATGCAGAACTTTCTCGCCAATGCGCTGCGTTACACACGCCAGGGACGGATCGTGCTGGGCATGCGCGGGCGCGGCACCCAGGTGGAATTGCAGGTGTGGGACACCGGCCCGGGCATTCCCGAGCACCACATGCGGCAGATCTTCGAAGAGTTCCGCCGTTATCAGCAGCCGTTCGACTGGGGCGAGCAGGGCCTGGGGCTGGGCCTGTCGATCTGCCAGCGCATCTCGCGTCTGCTCGACCACGACCTGAGCGCACGCAGCCAGGTGGGCCGCGGCAGCATGTTCTCGATCCTGCTGCCGCGCGTGGCCGCCGTGCCAGTGGCGCCGCTATTGCCGGCGCCTGCGGCGCGCGCGTTGCCCAGCGGCGATTCGCTGGCTGGCCTGCGCGTGCTGTGCGTGGACAACGACCGCGAGATTCTCGACGGCATGTGCGCACTGCTCGGCCGCTGGCAAGTGGAGGTGATCACCGCCAGCACCGTGGATCAGGCGCTGGAGCGCGCGCGCGAACAACCGGACCTGATGCTGGTGGACTATCACCTGCACGACCGGCTCGACGGCCTGGACACGCTGGATGCGCTGCAGGCCGCCGCATCGACACCGATTGCCGGTGCCTTGCTCACCGCCGATGGTCGCGACGAGCTCAAGCAACTCGCGCGCGAACGCGGCTACCGCCTGCTGACCAAGCCGGTAAAACCGGCTTCGCTACGCGCGTTTCTCAGCGCGTATCACGACGCGAAAAAACGCTGAAGGCTAGTTACCCGAATGCAGCGCAGGAGCGTGCCTGCGCGGCGAGCCATGGTCGATCACGCTCGTCGCGCTCAAGTGCGCTCCTACGAAAAGCCGGTGACATGATGCGATCAGAACGCATCGCACCACGCCGGGTTGATCCAGCAATTGAGCGTGCGCACACGATGGTCGCAATGAGTTCGAGCAACCTGCGCACGAACGCGGTGATCGCTTGCTGACCAAACCGGTGGAGCCTGCCGCGCTATGGGCGTTCCCGAGTGCGCATTACAATGCGAAAAGCGTTGAGCCAGCGCATTGCGTGCAGTACCGCGATATGCAGAGATGCACGCATTGGTTAAAGTGCGGTACTGCCTCGCGCGCGAACAGCAAGGCATGCGAGGTAGGAGCGCGCTGGCGCGCGATGAGGCTTTATCGATAAAGCCGCATCGCGCGCCAGCGCGCTCCTACGATGCATGGCTGCTTACGCAGCGCCGCTCAAGTGTTCGTAGAGAATGACGCTGCCAACGATCACCAGGATCACGCCGCCGAGAATCTCGGCGCGTTTGCCGATCAGGTTGCCGAGCACGCGGCCCAGCATGATGCCGGCGGTGACCATGCTGAAGGTGCACAGGCCGACCACCACGGCCACCACGCCGATGTGCACATCCAGAAACGCCAGGCTCACGCCCACCGCCATCGCATCGATGCTGGTGGCAAAGCCGGTGGCGGCCAGGGCCAGCAGGCCATTTTTCTTCGGAGCATCGGCCGACGCATCGGCGTCGTCGGGATCTGCACGCAGGCCGGCCACAATCATGTGCAGGCCCAGGCCGCCGAGCAGCACGAAGGCAATCCAGTGATCGAACGCACGCAGGTGGCTGGACGCGGCGCGCCCCAACAGCCAGCCGATCACCGGGGTGATCGCCTCAATACTGCCGAAGATCAGACCGGCCCGCAGCGCATCGCGCCATTGCGGTTTGCGCATCGCCGCGCCCTTGCCGATCGCTGCGGCAAACGCATCGGTGGACATCGCAAAACCGATCAACACAATGGAAAAAGGAGACATCGACACTCTCGGGTTGGGCACGATCACAACGGCATGCGCCCGCGCCAACCGTCGTCGTACGCGCATGCCGCTGGTCTCGCCAAACCACGATTGGTTGCCTGCACCACGGCGCAAGGGCCGAGTATGTTGATGCAGGCGCTTTCGATAAACGAAAGCAGGCTACTCCCCAAGGGGCGCGCAGTGTAACAACGCAAAGCCCGCTTTCGGGCGTTTTGCCCGCACGCGAAGGTCGGTCTGATCTTTATAGCCGTGGCTATGCAGCGGCCGTTTGCGGGGTGCAACCGCAGTAGGACGGTTGGTAAAAACATGAGTGAGCCCATGGCTCGATGGTTGTGCTGTCATCGTGTCGGCTGCACCTGCTGGCGACCCAGCAGGGCGCGAACAGTCTTCAGTTCCACATCCCGGCCGTCCTGCAGATCCTGCACGGTGATCTGTACCGGCACGTCCGGCACCACGCCGCGATCGGGTTGCGCGCTGGTTGGAACCTGCCCGACCAGCGGCAGATCCACTTCGATCTTCGAGTTGGGCATGTGTAAAAAGAAGAACGCCCTGCCGTTGATGCCGCGCAGGTTGCCACCGGTGGGCTGGCCGACCAACGTGGCCAAGCCGTTGCGCTGCAGTTGCCGTGCAAACTCGAAGGTGGCCGAACTGTTATCGGCGCTGGTCAATACGAACACCCGGCCGCTGTCCATCGCCAGCGTCCAGGCCGGTGCTGCTGTCGCGTACACGCTGGGGCGCCATCGCGTTGCGCTGTGTCGTATCGATGCCGGTTACCCGTAGCGCGCGTTGCACGGTTGTACCGGGCGTGCGCACCTGCGGCACCGGGTTGGCGGAAATCTGCGGAAACAGCCGCGGCAGATACACATCGAAGGCATCGATGCGCGCAAGCCACAGCACCTCCATCCGTGCAATGCGCTTGGCGTCGTTGCTGCCGTGTTCGAGTTCGGCGCGCAGGTCGGCGAAGCGTTGTGCGATCTGCTGTTCGGTCGCTTAGCGGTACAGGCCCGGATGCAGCGCGCCATAGGCCTGTTGCAGCACATCGATATCGGCCAGCAGCGCCGGGCTGCGTGCTGCTAGTGCAGCCCGCTGGAAATCTCGGCGGTTGCCGCACGCAGTGCCTGCAAGGCCGCGTGTGGGCCCACCAGTTCCGGGCGGCGCGCGATGAACGGCACGGTGAGCGTGTAGGTCGCACTGCCGCCTTGCAGGATCGGCGCGGTCAGGTCGACCACGCCCACCACCGCTTCGCTGGGTTGCATGGCGTAGCCATCGGTGCGCGCCTGCGCGGCGGCGGCCAGGAATTGCGCGCGCTCGAACGGCACCTCGCTGGCGTCGAGCATCTCCAGCCAGCGCGCCTGCACGTCCGGCTGCTGGAAGGCGAACAACACCAGCCCGGAACTGGAATGGGTCAGCGGGCGGCGATGCCCCGGGCGCACCACCAGGCCAAGGTCGCTGGGCACATCCATCTGCGCGATCACCACGATCTGGTCGCCGGACGGCGCCACCAGGTGGCAGGGTTGATAGATCGCATCGGCCAGCCGCCGCATCACCGGCAACGCGGCCTCGCTGATGCTCTGCACGGGCGGCTGCTGCATGCCGAGCATGAACAGCCGGTTGGTCAGCACGTAGTCGCCTTCGCCGTCGCGGGTGAGATAGCCGCGCTCCTCCAGCACCTGCAGCATGCGGAAGATCTCCCCGCGCGAGCGGCCGATGCCCTGCGAGATCGCGCCCATGCTCATCGGCTGCGCCTGGCGGGCGAGCAGTTCGAGGATATCCAGCCCCTTGTCCAGGGCCGGCGCGCGGTACTTGGCGGGTTCGGGGCTCATCCGTTTGCGGTTCCAGGCAAGGTGCGGCGCGCCAGGGTACAGGCATCGCCGGCGCGGGTCAGGTTGGGTGCTTGCGTGCAAATATAAACAAAGATTTTATATTTGCATGGCGTTGGCGCGCGCAGTACGCTCGCGGGATTGCAACGCAAGCGCCACAGCCTTGGGAGGGGATCGGTCGCATGCATCACAGTGACATTGCCGCGTCACCGCGCGGCAACCTGGCGCGTACCGCCATGGTTCCCTTGTTGTTGATCGTCAGCCTGTTCTTCTTGTGGGGCATGGCCAACAACCTCAACGACATCCTGATCAAGCAGTTCAAGAAGGCGTTCGAGCTGAGCGACCTGCAGGCCGGGCTGGTGCAGAGCGCCTTCTACATGGGCTATTTCGTGTTCGCGATGCCGGCGGCGATGTTCATGCGCCGCTACAGCTACAAGGCCGCGGTGGTGCTTGGGTTGCTGCTATATGCGTGCGGGGCGTTCCTGTTCTACCCGGCTGCGCAGGTGCATACGTACTGGTTGTTCCTGCTGGCCCTGTTCGTGATCGCCAGCGGCCTGGCGTTTCTGGAAACCACCGCCAATCCACTGGTCACGGTACTCGGCCCGGCCGACGGCGCGGC
The DNA here is from genome assembly GCF_024806835.1 of Xanthomonas sp. 3793. Taxonomy (GTDB): domain Bacteria; phylum Pseudomonadota; class Gammaproteobacteria; order Xanthomonadales; family Xanthomonadaceae; genus Xanthomonas; species Xanthomonas arboricola_F. Next base: position 346,028 of record NZ_JANTYU010000005.1, on the reverse strand, counting down.
GCGCCGGCTGAATCTTGCGCAGGCGTTCAATCCCCTGGGTTCGATCACCGGCGTGCTGGTCGGCCAGCATTTCATCTTCTCCGGGGTGGAGCACACGCCGGCCGAACTGGCGGCGATGGCGCCGGCCGCGCGCGAGGCATTCTTTGCCGCCGAATCCTCCGCCGTGCAGATGCCGTATCTGATCATCGGCGCGGTGGTGGTGCTGTGGGCGATCCTGATCGCGCTGGTGCGCTTTCCCACCGGCGCGCCGGAGAGCGACAGCGGCGTGGCGCCCAAACGCGCACGCTTCGGCGAACTGCTGCGCAATCGGCGCTTCATGTTTTCGGTGGTGGCGCAGTTTTTCTACGTGGGCGCGCAGGTCGGCATCTGGAGCTATCTGATCCGCTACCTGCAGGATGCGGTACCGGGCACGCCGGAAAAAACCGCTGCCACCTATCTGACCATCTCGCTGGTGCTGTTCATGGCTGGCCGCTTTATCGGCACTGCGTTGCTGCGCTATCTGGCGCCGGCCAAGCTGCTGGCGAGTTTTGCCGCGATCAACCTGGTGCTGTGCGCGGTTGCCATCGCGTTGCCGGGCTGGGCCGGGCTGTACGCGCTGGTGGCTGCCAGCGTGTTCATGTCGGTGATGTTCCCGACCATCTTTGCGCTGGGCCTGGATGGCATGCACGACGATGCGCGCAAACTGGGCTCCTCCCTGCTGGTGATGTCCATCATCGGCGGTGCGCTGCTCACCGCAGTCATGGGCGCGGTGTCGGACATGGCTGGCATCCACTGGGCGATGGTGGTGCCGGGCGGGTGCTTTGCGGTGATCCTGCTGTTCGCGTTGCGCGCACGTCGCGTCATGCCTGCACTTGCCGGAGCCTGAGCATGCCGCGTCTTTGCTATGTACTGGATCTGCACGACGATGCGACGTTGATCGCCGAGTACGAGCGCTGGCATCAACCCACCGAGGTCTGGCCGGAAGTGGTGGCCTCGCTACAGCAGGCCGGCATCCAGGAACTGGAGATCTTTCGCAGCGGCGATCGGCTGGTGATGCTGATGGAGGTGGGCGATGACTACGATCCGGCGGCCAAGGCCACGCGCGATGCGGCCGATCCTCGGATCCAGGCCTGGGAAGACTTGATGTGGCGGTTCCAGAAACCGCTGCCGGGCAGCGCGGCTGGGGAGAAGTGGCGCGAGGCCGGGCGGATCTTTGCGTTGAGTGCGGCGATCGACGCGCAGCGCTAGCGCTGCCCTCATCCGCCCTTCGGGCACCTTCTCCCGCTTGCGGGAGAAGGGAGCATTCGTTCGGCGGGGCTGCGGTCCGGCCGGCCTGGCGATATCGGGTGGGAGCGTCTGGGTCTGCGTCTTCGGCCTGGCAAACGGCAGCACGCTGCAGACGCCCGACGGTGGGTACATGGTGCGCAAGCGCATAACCCCCCTGAGCCAACGCCAATCACACCCTTCTCCCGCGCGCGGGAGAAGGCGCCGGCATGGCGGATGAGAGGCTGAGTGCTCAGTCCTTGCCGTTGCCGGCCAGGCCGTCGACCCAGCAACGTTCACCTGGATGGCTGAGCCGTTCCGTCCGGATCGTAGTCCCGGCCAGACAACCGCTTCCTTCTCCCGCAGGCGGGAGAAG
>NZ_JANTYU010000005.1:306053-344315 GCF_024806835.1 Xanthomonas sp. 3793 | reverse complement strand
TGGATGGCTGAGCCGTTCCGTCCGGATCGTAGTCCCGGCCAGACAACCGCTTCCTTCTCCCGCAGGCGGGAGAAGGTGCCCGTAGGGCGGATGAGGGGCTGAGTGCTCAGTCCTTGCCGTTGCCGGCCAGACCGTCGACCCAGCAACGTTCACCTGGATGGCTGAGCCGTTCCGTCCGGATCGTAGTCCCGGCCAGACAACCGCTTCCTTCTCCCGCAGGCGGGAGAAGGTGCCCGTAGGGCGGATGAGGGCTGCGTGGTCAGCCCTTGGCGTTGCCGGCCAGATCTTCGACCCAGAAACGTCCGTCCGGATAGCTGAACTCCGCAATCGAGGACGCATGCATTTCAGCCGAGAAACCCGCCGCCTCCGGGGCCAGATAGCGGCCGTGCCGGATGCGCACCGGGTCCAGGAAGTGCTGATGCAGATGGTCGACGAATTCGATCGCGCGGTCTTCCATCTGGCCGGTGATGGCCACGAAGTCGGCCATCGCCAGGTGCTGCACCAGTTCGCACAGGCCGACGCCGCCGGCATGCGGGAACACGCGGATATTGAACTTGGCGGCCAGCAGCAGGATGGCGAGGTTTTCATTGACGCCGCCGACGCGCGCGGCATCGATCTGGATCAGGTCGACCGCACCGGCCTGCAGCAACTGCTTGAACATCACCCGGTTCTGGGTGTGTTCGCCGGTGGAGACCGGCACCGGCGTGATGCCCTGGCGGATCGCGGCGTGACCGAGCACATCGTCCGGGCTGGTGGGTTCCTCGATCCAGGCGATGTCGAATTCGGCCAGCTGGCGCATCCAGTCGATCGCCGGGCCCACGTCCCAGCGCTGGTTGGCGTCCACCGCCATCGCAATGTCCGGGCCGATCGCCTCGCGCGCCAGGCGGCAGCGGCGGACGTCGTCCTGCACGTTGGCGCCGACCTTGAGCTTGATGGTGCGGAAGCCATCGGCGACGGCTTCCTGTGCCAGCCGCACCAGCTTCTCGTCGGAGTAACCGAGCCAGCCGGGCGACGTGGTGTAGGCCGGGTAGCCTTGCTCGATCAACTGCGCGGTGCGCTGTGCGCGCTGCGGCTGCGCGGCGCGCAGCATGGCCAGCGCTTCATCGCGGGTGAGCGCGTCGGTGAGGTAGCGGAAGTCGATGGTATCGACCAGCTGCTCGGGCGTGAGTTCGGCGATAAAGCGCCACAGCGGTTTTTTCGCCGCGCGTGCGGCCAGATCCCAGGCGGCGTTGATCACCGCGCCGATCGCCATGTGCATCACGCCCTTTTCCGGGCCCAGCCAGCGCAGCTGCGAGTCGTTGGTGAGCCGGCGCGCGAAGCCGCCCAGGTCGGCGATGACCTCCTCGACCGACAGGCCGACCACATGCTCGGCCAGAGCGGCCACCGCAGCGGTCTGCACATCGTTGCCGCGGCCGATGGTGAACACCAGGCCGTAACCGGCCAGGTCATCCGGCGCATCGGTGCGCAGCACGACGTAGGCGGCCGAGTAATCGGGGTCGGGATTCATCGCGTCCGACCCATCGAGCTCGCGCGAGGTGGGGAAGCGGACGTCGTGGGTATCGAGGGCGACGATGGTGCTCATGAAGGTCCTGGGCGATGGAAGCGGGAAATGGAAAAACGGGCCAAAAAAGCGTGAGCGCAGAGCTGCGCTTGAGTCCCCCTCCTACCGGGAGAGGGGGTGGGGTGAGGGAACGAACGCGTAGCGCCGGCAGTATTGAAGCGCTGCAGTGACACATCCGTTTGCAGCACAGATCAGCAAATCAACGACGCATCGATATCAACGCGCTACATCGCGTAGCCATTCAATGCGCCGCCACATCCCAGAAAAAGATACGCATGACGCATCAACACAAGCGCCGACACGTCACGTCCAACAACAGCGGGCGACAGCGCGACGAATTGTTCGGACACGTCGCTACGTCCCCTCGCCCCAACCCCTCTCCCGAGAGGAGAGCGGCTTCAGGCTGCGTCGTGTGGATGCATTACCACGTGCGTAGAGCGCCACTTGGGACGCAACGCGACCGAACTCCTGGAAAGGGAAAGGAGCCTTAGGCCGCATCGCGCGGATGCGCCACCACCGGCTGACGCTGGCGACCCAGTCCTTCGATCTCCAGTTCCATCAGATCGCCCGGCTTCAAATACACCGGCGGCTTCTGGCCCAGGCCCACGCCCGGCGGGGTGCCGGTGCTGATCACATCGCCCGGCATCAGCGTCATGTAGCGGCTGATGTGGCTGACCAGCTCGGCCACGCCGAACACCATCGTGCGGGTGCTGCCGTTCTGGTAACGATGGCCGTTGACCTCCAGCCACATCGACAGGTTCTGCGGGTCCGGCACTTCATCGCGGGTGACCAGCCACGGGCCGATCGGGCCGAAGGTGTCAGCGCTCTTGCCCTTGACCCACTGGCCACCGTGCTCAAGCTGGAACTCGCGTTCGGACAGGTCGTTGATCACCGCATAGCCGGCCACGTGGTTCAGCGCCTCGTCCACCGACACGTCGCGTGCGATATCGCCGATCACCACGCCCAGTTCCACTTCCCAGTCGCTCTTGACCGAGCCGCGCGGGATGATGACGGTGTCGTTGGGGCCGCACACGGCGGTGGTGGCCTTCATGAAGAGAATCGGCATCTTCGGCACGTCCATGCCCGATTCGGCGGCGTGGTCGGCGTAGTTCAAGCCCACGCAGATGAACTTGCCGATGCGGCCCACCGCAGCGCCATAGCGCGGCTCGCCCTCGATCAGCGGCAGGGTGGACAGGTCCACTGCGCGCAGCTTTTCGAGGCCGGCGTTGGTGAGGTGCTCACCGGCGACATCGTCGATCACGCCGCTCAGGTCGCGGATCTGGCCTGCGGTGTCGATCACGCCGGGACGTTCGTGGCCTTCGGCGCCAATACGTACGAGTTTCATGCAGTCTTCCTTTGCAGGGGAGGAATCGGAGCGAGCAGCCACCTGTTGCACGGTGTATCGGCAGGAGCTGGACGACGCGCTCGGAACAGGAATGTCGGTGATGCGTGCTGGCAGGCCGCCTCAGGCATGCGATGCGGCGTCTTGTCAGCAGTCTTCAGCACGGCTGCGAAACCATCGCCAGCGACCATGGGTCTGGCCGTTGCACGGCGGTGTCGTCGGCCGCGTTCAGTTGGACCAGCCCCCGTCGATGATGTGGGTCTGGCCGGTGGTGAAGGAGGATTCGTCCGAGGCCAAGTACACCACCAGCTGCGCGATCTCGCGCGGATCGCCCAGGCGGCCCATCGGCTGGCGGTCGGTGAAGCTCTTCCACACCGCCTGTTCGTCGCCGCCCAGGGCCTGCACGCGCTGGCCCAGCGACGGCGTCTTGATGGTGCCCGGGCAGATCGCGTTGCAACGCACGCCCTGGGCCACGTAATCGGCGGCGATGGCCTTGCTCAGGCCGATCACCGCCGCCTTGGTCACGCCATAGACGAAGCGGTTCGGCACACCCTTGATGCTGGAGGCCACCGAGGACATGTTGATGATGCTGCCGGCACCGCGTTCGAGCATGCCCGGCAGCACCGCCTTGCAGGTGTAGTACATCGCATCGACGTTGATCGCGAACGAGCGGCGCCAGGCCGGCTCGTCGCAGTCGAGAATGCTGCCCTGATGCACGTAGCCGGCGCAGTTGAACAACACATCGAACGGGCCGTGTTCGGCGACCAGCGCGGTAATGGCGGCGGCATCGGTGACGTCGAGCAATTGGGTGGTGATCGCCTGCGATTCGGATGCCAGCGCCTGCAGGGCAGCGGCATCGATGTCGGTGGCGATCACCTGCGCGCCGGCGCGTGCGCAGGCCAGCGCGCTTTCGCGGCCGATGCCGGCGCCTGCGGCGGTGATCAGGCAACGCTTGCCCTGCAGGCGGGTATTGGGCGTGGTGGGAATGGAGACTGTCATACCGATAGGGTTCCGTGGGTGGGGGCCGCCGGCCGTGGCAGACGATAGAACATGCGTGCGTTGTCGCCGAACACCGCAGCGGCGTGTTCGGCGGCATGACGGGTGACCAGCTGCTGTGCGAGATCAAACCACTGCGCGTAATCGGCACGCAGGGTCAGCACCGGCCAGTCGCTGCCCCAGAGCAGGCGCTGCGCACCGAAGCGCGCAAACAGGTGCGCGACATACGGCTCCAGTGCATCGATGCCGGCGCCGCGCGCGGCCTCGGTGAGCAGCCCGGACAGTTTGCAGTGCACGTTGGGGTGCTGCGCCAACGCGGCCATGCCCGCGGCCCAGGCAACGAATTCGCCTGCCGCAATCTGCGGCTTGCCGCCGTGGTCGACGACCACGCGCAACTGCGGATGGCGCTTCAAACGCGCCTGCAGTGCCGGCACATGCACGGCGCGGATCAGCGCATCGAAGGCAAGATCATGTGCCAGCATCGCATCGAAGGCGGCGTCCAAGGCGGGGCCTGCCAACCACTGCGCATCGGCGATGTCCTGCACCATCGGGCGCAGCCCCTTGAGCGCACCGCCGCCTGCGCGGACCAGGGCGCCGATACGCGCAGCGGCATCGGGTGCGGCAAAGTCCACCCAGCCGACCACGCCGGCAATGCGCGGCGCGTCGTGCGCCAGCTCGAACAGATAACAGGTTTCGGCTTCGGTTGCGGCGGCCTGCACCACCACCACGCTGTCGATACCGGCTGCATCCAGTGCGTCGTCCACATCGTGCGGCGCGAAGTTGCGATACAGCGGCGCAAGCTCGGGCGTCAGCCAGTCGTAATCGCCACGGGCCAGGTGCCAGAAATGCAGGTGTGCATCGACGCGGCTCATGGCGTGGGCAGGTCCGCATCGAGCAGGCCGCCGTTGCGCAGGCGCTGCCATAGCGCAGCCGGGATCGATGCCTGCAACCGCGTGGCGGCCGATTGCACCTCGGCGACGGTGCGCATGCCGGCCACCACGGTGGTCACCGCCGGATGCGCCAGCGGAAACTGCAATGCGGCCGCGCCGATGTCCACGTCGAACGCCGCGCAGGCCGCATACAGACGCTGCGCATGCTGCAAGGTGGTGGTGTCCACAGGGGCGTAGTTATAGGTGGCGCCGGGGCCGCGCGCATCGCTGAGCAGTCCGGAACTGTACGGGCCGGCCGACAGGATCGACACGCCGTGTTGCTGCGCCTGGTCGAGCAGCGCACGCGCGCCATGCTGTTCCAGCAGCGTGTAGCGCCCTGCCAGCATCACGCAGTCGATCGGGAAGCGCGGCAACACCTCCAATGCCACGTCCTGCTCGTTGACGCCCAGCCCGATCGCCCCGCACGCACCGGATGCCTTCAACTCCGCCATGGCCGGCAAGGCCTCCTCCAAGGCCTGCTGCAGCACATGGGCGTGGTTGTCTCCGTGGGTCAGGGCACCGATGTCGTGCAGCAGCAGCACGTCGATGTAGTCGGTGCCCAGGCGCTCCAGGCTGGACGCGAACGCACGCCGCACGCCGTCGGCGCTGTAGTCGAATTCGGCGCGGCGGCCGGCCACCGCAAAACCGTCGCGCCCCGCCACCGCCTGCGCGTCGTCGTAGACGCAACGGCCGACCTTGGTCGACAGCGTGTAGGCAGCGCGCGGCACGCCGGCTAGGCCACGGCCCAGGCGCGCTTCGCTGAGCCCGTAACCGTAGTAGGGCGCGGTGTCGAAGTGGCGGATGCCGGCCTCGAACGCGCTCGCCACCGCAGCCAGCGCGTCTGCCTCGGCGACCTCCCTGTACAGATTCCCGATCGGCGCAGCGCCAAATCCCAGCGCCGACAGCTGCACCTCGGTGCGGCCCAGGCGTTGCCGTGCCAGCGCGCTCACGCGCGACGCCCGGCAGGGCTGGCGCAGGCGGGGGCTGGATCTGAAAGGCAGCAGCTTTGCATTGCGACATCCACCAGCCGGCAGGCGCCCGGCTGTTCGCATATGAATATCGCAATCATCAATGAACAGATCACGCTGCAGTGCAGCATGGCGGGATAGGGCTGGACCGAGGGCGGGATTAGGCGACCGGTGTGAGAGGTCTTGCAGGCCTTGCCTGCCGCGGTGTGGTCGGTGGGCTGATCGCAAGATCGGACCCTGCTGATCGGCCGGATATCGCGTGTTGCACTCCAGGTACCGACGATGCGCTGGCAACAGGGGGCCATCCAGGATGCAGACCGGCAGGGTCGTGGACCAGGGAGCACCCATCCGGGCGCGCGCATTTGCAGGCGCTGCAGCGCCGCTGCCCACGCCAACCCGCGCGACCCTGATCGCGGGCGGACCCGCTTGCGCAGCGAGGACATGCACCGCAGCGATGCTGTTCCTCCCGCTGCAACGCCAAGAGCGTGTTGCTATTTCGAAATCCGAATGCCGCATCACCAGTTCCTATAACGCCGCTTGCGCGGTTGCCTCGTAGCGGCGCGTCAGGCTAGATGGCAGCCCTGATCCGACGAAGCTGATGCATGCCAGACACGACACGGCGGGAGTTGTTCAAGGTGCTGGCCGCAGGCGCATTGGTCGCGCCGCTGCCGGCTGCCGCGCAGGCGCCAGCCATGGGCTGCGCGCATCCGCCGCAGTGGGCGCGCGGCATCGAAGGCCAGCGCAAGGCAGACCTGGGCAACGGCACCTACCTCAATCCCATCGTGGCCGGCGATCACCCGGACCCCACCATCCTCAAGGATGGCGACGACTACTACATGACGTTTTCGTCGTTCTTTTCCTACCCGGGCATCGTGCTGTGGCACTCCACCGACCTGATCAACTGGACGCCGATCGGCCCTGCACTGCGCCAGGAACTGGGCACGATCTGGGCACTGGATCTGTGCAAGCACGACGGCCGTTACTTCATCTATATCCCGGCCAATCCCGACGACAAGGGCTGGTCGATCTTCGTGATCTGGGCCGATGACATCCGCGGGCCATGGAGCGCGCCGATCGATCTGAACATCGCCGGCTGCATCGATCCCGGCCACGTGGTGGGCGAAGACGGCAAGCGCTATCTGTTCGTCAACGGCATCCGCAAGATCCGCCTGCGCGACGATGGCCTGGCCACCGATGGGCAACTCGAACCGGCCTACGCGCCGTGGCGTTATCCCGACGACTGGGTGGTGGAGAACTTCGCGCCCGAAGGCCCCAAGCTCACCTGGCACGACGGTTGGCTGTATCTGGTGACCGCCGTCGGCGGCACCGCCGGCCCGGTGACCGGGCACATGGTCATCGCTGCACGCTCGCGCTCGGTGCACGGGCCGTGGGAACACTGTCCGCGCAATCCGCTGGTGCGCACGCTGTCCGAGCAGGAACCGTGGTGGTCGCGCGGCCATGCCACGCTGGTGCAAGGCCCACGTGGCGATTGGTGGCTGGTCTATCACGGCTACGAAAACGGCTTCCGTACCCTGGGGCGTCAGACCCTGCTGGAGCCGATCGAGTGGACCGCCGACGGCTGGTTTCGCGCCACAGGCGGCGACCTGTCCACGCCGTTGCGCACGCCGGCACGCGCTGCCGCCGGCGGTACGTCCATCGCCACCGGCGTCGCGTTGTCCGATGATTTTTCCACCGACCGATTCGGCACCCAGTGGAGCCTGCACGCGCCCAAGCCGGGCGAGCAGGCGCGCGTGCGGCGGGCCAACAAGGCGTTGACGCTGACCTGCGCGGGCACATCGCCCATTGACAGCGCGCCGCTGACCTGCGGCGTGCCCGATCGCGCCTACGCGGCCGAGGTCACGTTGGAGTTGGTCGGCGATGCTGAAGGCGGCATCGTGCTGTTCTACAACCACAAGGCCTTCATCGGCATCGGCTTCACCGCCGACACCATGAAGACCTACGAGTATTCAGAAGAACTGGCGTGGGTACGCGCGCCCAATACGCACCGCCGCATCCGCGTGCGGCTGACCAACGATCGCCACGTCGTGAGCTTTGAATATTCGTTCGACGACGGCCGGCAATGGATACGCCACCCCACGCGCATGGAAGTGTCCGGATTCCATCACAACGTGTTCGGCGGTTTCTTGAGCCTGCAGCTGGGCGTGTATGCCGCGCAGCAAGGCGAGGTGGTGCTGCGCGATTTCCGGTACCGCGCGCTGGGCTGATGCGGCTGCCGGTCGCGTCGGGTACGTGGCCGACGCATGCGCCATGATACGGAGGGCATGAGCGAAGGACGGCGCGATTGCCAAGGCCGCGCTGCGGTGTCGGCAATCAGCGCCTGCGAAGAGCCATACATTGCGAAAACGCGCTAAAAACAACGCACGTCGCGCGCGCCATCCAACGCGACATCAACCAGGCGGTTGCTGCCTTGAACGCATTGCGCCTTTCATTGCGCACTTGCAAGAAGCGGGGCCACGCGGCCCCGCCTGACGGCTTAGCCGCAGCAATAGCACACGTTGCCTTGCCCCAATTGACCGCCGAATTCCGGACACTCGGCCGCGCATTGCCATGCGCTGCAGGCCTCGGTCGTCGGCTGGGTGTTGCTGCCTGCCATGACCTGAAATGCGCCGAAGCCGGTACTGGCCAGGAACGCCGCTGCCACCAACGCATTGCGTACAGATAACCAACGCTTGTTCATGCACTCACTCCTTCACCGTTGCCAATGCCGCTGGCGCATCCGTGCGGCGCAACGCGGCGACCAGGTCCTGCACCCGCTCCGTGGTATCGAACAGGCCGACATGGGAATGGCGCACGCGCCCCTCCCCATCGACGGCCATCACCAATGGCACATTGCGCGCCCGAAACAGCATCAGCGCGCGGCGGTCGGTCAGCGTGACCACCGGAAAATCGAAGCCATGCACATGCGCGTAGCGCGCTGCCTGCGCGGCATCGCACTGGCACACGCCGAGCAACTGCGGCCGGCCCGGCAAATTGGCCTGTAACTGCCGCGCTGCACGCAGCACGGTGGGCGCCGAGCGCTGGCAATACGGACAGGTAGTGGTGAAAAAGAACAGCACCTGTGCCCGCCCCTGCGGTGCGCCCAGCATGTGGCGCTTCCCATCTGCATCGGTCACGTCGATGCGAGGCACGTACATGCCGTCATACGGCGTGCTGACGCGGGTCTGCAGGAACTGCTGTTGCGCACGCAGCTGTTTGTTCTGCCATGCCAGTGCTGCAATCAGTGCACACGCCAGCAGCAAGCCGATCCAGAGCCAGGGAACACGTCGTGCCATGCCATCTCCGCAAAGCGTCCTGGGAGTCCGAGACTTGCCCGGGCATCAGCTGATGGTCAATGGTGATATCGACAACTGCGATGTCGCGCGGTACGCGGCTGTGGAGGCGGTCACGCCCCTGCGCTTGGGCTTGCCAGTGCCGCGGCCGCCGGCACGGTGCGATTGCGCAACTGCGCGGTGGCATGCGGAGCGAAGCCACCGCGCCGCGCCGGTGCGCGACGCATCCATCACCGACGTGATCGCTACTGGACCATGCGCGGCAGGCCCACGACATGCCACACGCATGCCATGCCGCAGCGTGGACATGCACGGTGTCGATTGCCCATGGCGTACAGTCGTGCCCCGCACACGCCAGGCCGCACCTTTCGATGCCTTACTATCTTCCCCTGCTGGCGGTCGCCGCCTGCCTGTTGCTGCCACTGCAAGACAGCCTCGCCGCTGTGCCCGATCGCAACGCGCCTGCCGGCGTTGTTCCAACCTGCATGGCCGATGCGTACAGCAGCTGTCCGTCCTGGATGCCGTCGCAGCGGGAGATGCGCACGGTGCTTGCCGATTATTTCTGCGACGCCGCCGACCGTGGGCTGGTCCGGCCGCGCGTGCGTCGCGTGGTGCGCGCGGAGACCTCGCAGATCACCTGCGCTGCGCTGGGGCCGGAAATCAATTCCAATATCGTGTGTGGAGGCGACATGCATTTCATTGGCCCCGACGGCCGCACCGATTTCCTCACCTTCAGCCCGACCATGCATCGCCAGGACGATGGGCGCTATGCGATCTATGAAGGCGATGACGAAAACGGAAACGAGGTATGGCATGCGCCCTCCCTGCAAAGCGCGTCGAAGGTCTGCACCGGCCAGCCGTTGCGCTGATTGCCATGTGAGGAAATGAGCTCACGTGACGTCTCGCTGCGGTGATCGGTCTGCGCTGACGGTGCGCGCAGCCATTGGCTGCGTCGCGTTCAGTCTTCTTCGGGCGGCGGCAGCACGATGCCGTCGGCATCGATGGCGAGCTTGCCGGCCATCAGCACCGCCTGGGTGCGGTTGGTGACGCCGAGCTTGCGCAGGATCGCGGTGACGTGCGCCTTGATGGTGGCCTCGGACACGCCCAGGTCGTAGGCGATCTGCTTGTTGAGCCGGCCCGCGCCGAGCATCTGCAGTACCCGGAACTGTTGCGGGGTCAGATCGCGCAGGCGCTGGCCGACCTCGCGCTCTTCGCTATCGGTGGGCGGCAGGTTCTGTGCTTCGGCCGGGATCCAGCGCTCGCCATCGAGCACCGTGGCCAATGCGCGGCCAATGGTGTCCGAGTCTGCGGATTTGGGAATGAAGCCGAACGCGCCATGGTCGATCGCACGCCGCATCACCGTGGGCTCTTCGCGTGCGGACACCACCACCACCGGCAACTGCGGATGCAGCGAGCGCATATGCACCAACGCACTGAAGCCCTGCGCACCCGGCATGTTGAGATCCATCAACAGCAGGTCCGCGTCCGGTTGCGCGTCGGCCAGCGTGTACAAGGCATCCACGTTGTCGGCTTCGAACAATTTTACGCCCGGCATGACCCGCTGCACCGCCCCGCGCAAGGCCTCACGGAACAGGGGATGGTCGTCGGCGATCAGCAGGGTGGTCATTGAGGGGCCGCGATTGGGGATTGGGGATTCGGGATTCGCAAAAGCATGGGATGTTGGGATTGGGGAGTCGGGATTCGTGGAAGCAGGGATGCCGGAATTCGCGAGAGCCGGTCTGAAAGCGCCGTCTGCGTCCCGACTGCCGTTCAATACCGGACATTCGAACGCGGAATGGCGAAGGAGTGGGAACCCGCTTCTGCGAATCCCCACTCCCGAATGCCCAATCCCCACCCCTCAGCGCGTCAACCGCTCGCTCACCAGCGAATCCACCACCGATGGATCGGCCAGGGTCGAGGTGTCGCCGAGCTGGTCGGGGGCGTTCTCGGCGATCTTGCGCAGGATGCGGCGCATGATCTTGCCCGAGCGCGTCTTCGGCAGGCCGGGTGCCCACTGCAGGTGATCCGGGGATGCGATCGGGCCGATCTCCTTGCGCACCCAGCTCACCAGTTCCTTGTGCAGTTCCTCGCTTGGGGTTTCGCCGGCGATCAAGGTGACGTAGGCATAGATGCCCTGGCCCTTGACGTCGTGCGGGAAGCCGACCACCGCCGCTTCGGCGACCTTGGGGTGCGAGACCAGCGCGCTTTCCACCTCGGCGGTGCCGATGCGGTGGCCGGACACGTTGATCACGTCGTCCACGCGGCCGGTGATCCAGTAATAGCCATCGGCATCGCGGCGGCAACCGTCGCCGGTGAAGTAGCTGCCCGGATAGGTGCGGAAATAGGTGTCGATGAAGCGCTGATGGTCGCCGTAGACGCTGCGCATCTGGCCCGGCCACGAATCCAGCAGCACCAGGTTGCCTTCGGTGGCGCCTTCCAGGATCTTGCCTTCGGCATCGACCAGCGCCGGCTGCACGCCGAAGAACGGCAGCGTTGCCGAGCCCGGCTTGAGATCGACCGCGCCGGCCAGCGGCGAAATCAGGATGCCGCCGGTTTCGGTCTGCCACCAGGTGTCAACGATCGGGCAACGGCTGTCGCCGACCACCTCGTAATACCAGCGCCAGGCTTCCGGATTGATCGGCTCGCCGACGCTGCCGAGCAGGCGCAGGCTCTTGCGCGAGGTCTTCTTGACCGGCGCTTCGCCATCGCGCATCAGTGCGCGGATCGCGGTGGGCGCGGTGTAGAACAAGGTGACCTGGTGCTTGTCGATCACCTCCCAGAAGCGCGAGACGGTCGGGTAGTTGGGTACGCCTTCGAACATCACGGCGGTGGCGCCATTGGCGAGCGGGCCGTAGACGATGTAGCTGTGGCCGGTGACCCAGCCCACGTCGGCGGTGCACCAATAGATGTCGTCCTCGCGCAGGTCGAACACCACTTCGTGCGTATAGCTGGCGAACAGCAGATAGCCGGCAGTGGTGTGCAGCACGCCCTTGGGCTTGCCGGTGGAACCGGAGGTGTAGAGGATGAACAACGGATCTTCCGCGTTCATGCGCTCGGGTTCGCACTCGGCCGGCTGGCCGTCGACCACGTCATGGAACCAGCGATCGCGCGGTGCCTGCATCTCCACCGCACCACCGGTGTGGCGCACCACCAGCACGGTTTCGACCGTGTTGGTGCCGGGAATCTTCAACGCCGCATCCACGTTGGCCTTGAGCGGAATCTTCTTGCCGCCGCGCAGGCCTTCGTCGGCGGTGATGATCAACTTGCTCTGGCAGTCGATCACGCGGTCGGCGATCGAGTTGGCGGCAAACCCGCCGAACACCACCGAGTGCACCGCGCCGATGCGCGCACAGGCCAGCATGGCCACAGCGGCGTCGACGATCATCGGCAGGTAGATGGTGACGCGGTCGCCCTTCTTGACGCCGAGATTGCGCAGCGCGTTGCCGAGCTTGCAGACGCGCTCGTACAACTCGCGGTAGGTGACTGGGTAAGACGCCGCGTCCGGGCTGTCGGGTTCGAACAGCAGTGCGGTCTTGTCGCCGCGCGTGGCGAGCTGGCGGTCCAGGCAGTTGACGCTGGCATTGAGTTCGCCGTCGCCGAACCAGCGGATATGGAAGTCGTCCAGCGCGAAGCTGACGTCCTTGACCTGGGTGGGTTGCTTGAACCAGTCCAGCCGCTGCGCCGCCTTGCCCCAGAACTGCTCGGGATGCTCGATCGATTCGCGGTACAGCGTTGCGTACTGCTCGCCATCGACGCGTGCGCCCTTGGCGAACGCGGGATCGACGGGATAAACATCAGCCATGGCACCCTCACTTGCGATGAACTTGTCGGGAGAGGGCGTTGCGGCTGCCCTCGGTAGGCAATCAGTGTGCCGTATCCATTCTGTCCCGGCGGTCAACGGCGCCTTAGACCATGGTCGTAACCAGTGGCGTGCGCTGGCGCACATCCATTGCGGGTCCTGGTGCGGCCATCGGTCACCTTGTGGAATGCTGCGTTGCAGCTACGACCAAAGGCGAATAGGCTGCAAACCGCGGACTGCCTCACGCTCCGCACAGCATCGCCATCAAGCGCGAGGCCTTCATTGGGGAGAGGGTTCCATGACACACCGTATTGCACCGTTGGTGCGCAAACCGCTGGCCGCAGCCTTGTTCGTGGCCATCATGCTGCCGGGCGTGGCGTTTGCGCAGACGGCCAAGGAAAAGGCGCTGGAAGCGCGCATTGCCGAGCTCGAGCGTCAGGTTCAATTGCTGGTCTCTGCGCAGCAACAACAGCAGGGCCAGATCGCCCAGACGCAGACCCAGGTCACCGAGGTGCGCACCTTGCAGGCGCAAACGCCAGCCGCCGCGCCCGCACCTGTGGTCCCGGCCGGCAAGCGGCCGATCCAGGTCACCAGCATCACACCGAACGCAGCGGCGGGGACAACGTTCCGTTACGGTGGTTTCATCAAGGCCGACTTCATGACCACCCGCACCAGCGACGGCGCATTGCCTGAAGGTGCGGTGGGGCGTTACCTGTACATTCCGACGCAGACGCCTGTCGGGGGGCAGGCGTCGAGCACCGACACCGACTTCCATGCCAAGTTCTCGCGCTTCAACCTGGGCGTGGACACGGTGACCGAAAACGGCGACAAGCTCACCGGCTTCATCGAACTGGATTTCTTCGGCAACGCGCTCGCCAACCAGGTCAACAATCTGTACGGCGGCACCTTGCGGCATGCCTACATGAGCTGGAACAACTGGCTGGCCGGCCAGACCTGGTCCAACTTCATCGATTCCACGATCCTGCCGGAGGCCGCCGACATCGTCGGGCCGACCGACGGCGCGCTGTTCAGCCGTCAGACCCAGATCCGCTACACCCGCGGTGCCTTCAGCGTGTCGGCAGAAAATCCCGAAACGCTGACCACGCCCTACCAGGGCGGCAACACCATCCTGGCCTCGGACCACGGCGCGATGCCGGATCTGACTGCGCGCTACAACTGGAAGGGCACCTGGGGCACGTTCGGTCTGTCGGCGATCGCACGTCAGTACCGTACCCGCAGCGCGCTGACCAACGACACCGACTTCGGCGGCGCCATCGCCGGCGGCGGCCGCTGGATCATCAACGCCAACAACGATCTGCGCTATCAGCTCAGCTACGGCGAAGGTCTTGGCCGTTATCTGGGCCTGGGCAACGGCTCGGACGTGGAGATCGACATCGACGGCAACATCCAGACCGTCAGCACGATCGCCGGCTGGGTGGCCTGGCGCCACGACTACAACGCCAAGCTGCGCAGCACCATCATGTATTCGCGCGTGAATTACGACCACGACATCGCCAATACCGGCGGGCTGGCGAGCAAGTCGCAGCAGAGCATCCGCGCCAACGTCTTCTATTCGCCGCTGCCCAAGGTCGATGTGGGTGCCGAGCTGATGTACGGCCGTCGCGAAGCGGAGAACGGCGATTCCGGCGACATCTCGCGCCTGCAATTCACCACCAAGTACAGCTTCTAAGCTTCACCCCCGCCGGCGGCCCGCCACGCAAGTGGGCGGGCCGTGCCGCCCGCACTCCAGGAGACAGACCATGACCGTCTCGAATGACGCATTGATCGCCAAGATCGATGCCAATCCGAAGTACCACGCGCTCAAACGCCAACGCAATACGCTGGGCTGGACGCTGACCGTGCTGATGTTGCTCGCCTATTACGGCTACATCGGCCTGATCGCCTTCGACAAGGAATTCCTCGCCAAACCGATCGGCGCCGGGGTGACCTCGATCGGCATTCCGATCGCGATCGGGGTGATGGTGTTCACCATCGTCATCACCGCCATCTACGTGCGTCGCGCCAACAGCGCCTACGACCAGCTGACCGCGCAGATCCTCGAGGAAGCCCGCAAATGAGCAAGACTTCGCGCCTTCTCCTGATTCTGGCCGGCCTGCTGCCGGCAGGCCTCGCACTGGCCGCTGGCGGCGACATGGGCCAGGTCGACAAGCAGCCCACCAACTGGGTGGCGATCGGCATGTTCGGCTTCTTCGTGCTGGGCACCTTGTGGATCACCAAGTGGGCGGCGGCCAAGACCAAGTCGGCCGCTGACTTCTACACCGCCGGTGGCGGCATCACCGGTTTCCAGAACGGCCTGGCGATCGCTGGCGACTTCATGTCGGCGGCCTCGTTCCTGGGCATCACCGCGGCGGTGATGGCCAACGGCTACGACGGCCTGATCTATGCGATCGGCTTTCTGGTCGGTTGGCCGATCCTGACCTTCCTGATGGCCGAACGGCTGCGCAACCTCGGCAAGTACACCTTTGCCGACGTGGCCGGCTACCGCTTCGCGCCGACCGCCATCCGCAGCTTCGCTGCTTCCGGCACATTGGTGGTGGTGCTGTTCTATCTGATCGCACAGATGGTCGGTGCCGGTGCGTTGATCAAGCTGCTGTTCGGCCTGGACTACTGGGTCGCGGTGACCCTGGTCGGCGTGCTGATGATGATCTACGTGCTGTTCGGCGGCATGACCGCCACCACCTGGGTGCAGATCATCAAGGCGGTGCTGCTGCTGACCGGCGTGACCTTCATGGCGGTGGCGATCATGTGGCACTTCAACTTCAGCTTCGAGGCGCTGTTTGCCGAGGGCGTGCGGGTGAAGACGGCGATTGCGGCCAACGGCGGTGCATCGCAGGAGGACGCGGCCAAGGCCGGCCTGTCGATCATGGGCCCGGGCGGCTTTGTGAAGGACCCGATCTCGGCGATCTCGTTCGGCATGGCGCTAATGTTCGGCACCGCCGGCCTGCCGCACATCCTGATGCGCTTCTTCACCGTTCCCGATGCCAAGCAGGCGCGCAAGTCGGTGCTGTGGGCCACCACCTGGATCGGCTACTTCTACATCCTGATCTTCATCATCGGCTTCGGTGCGATCGCACTGGTGCTGACCAACCCGCAGTTTGCGGACGTCACCACCGGCACCATCCACGGCGGCAAGGGCGCGGCCAACATGGCGGCGGTGCTGGTCGGCAATGCGGTCGGCGGCAACGTGTTCATGGGCTTCATCTCGGCGGTGGCCTTCGCCACCATCCTGGCGGTGGTCGCAGGCCTGACCCTGTCCGGCGCCTCGGCGGTGTCGCACGACCTGTACGCCACGGTGATCAAGAAGGGCAATCCGGCGCCGGGTTCGGAGCTGAAGGTCTCGCGCGCCACCACCCTGGTGCTGGGCGTGATCGCCGTGCTGCTGGGCATCGTGTTCGAGAAGCAGAACGTGGCCTTCATGGTCTCGCTGGCCTTCGCCATTGCGGCCTCGGCCAACTTCCCGGTGCTGATCCTGTCGTTGTTGTGGAAGAACTGCACCACTCGCGGTGCGGTGACCGGCGGCTTCCTGGGGCTGGTCTCCTCGCTGGTGCTCACCATCCTGTCGCCGTCGGTCTGGGTGGACACGCTGGGTAACGCGGCCGGGTCGGCGCCGTTCCCGTACACCTCGCCGGCGCTGTTCTCGATGACCATTGGCTTTGTGGGCATCTGGCTGTTCTCGATCCTGGATCACAGCCCGCAGGCGGCCAACGAACGCGCAGCGTTCAAGGCCCAGCAGATCCGCGCCGAAACCGGCCTGGGTGCCAGCGGTGCGTCGGGTCACTGACGCACCGTCACTGAGCAGTCGCAGAACGCCGGCCTAGTGCCGGCGTTCTGCGTTTTGGGCAAGCGGCTTACAAAACGTAGCGAGCAGTGCTCAGGTGGGTGGGAACGGCGCGGCAACCGCAGTGCAGGAGTGGGACATGCCGCACCGAGCACCGGCCGCGTCCGCCCGGCAGCGAGCACGGTAGTTTTGTGCCTCGCGCCAAGGCTCAGAGCGGGCAGCGTCCGTGCGGCCACGTATCTACGCTCATCCGCCGACGCGAGGGCCGGGATCTTTACCGGTCGATCGTGCGCGCAGCGCGGATGCCGGCCGTGATCCAGCGTCGGAAGGACCCTGGCGCAAGGCCACATCAGAGCTTGGTGTGCAGGTGTCCGACGCGCTGCGCGCGCAGGATTGCCAGCGCCGCGCACTTGCTGCGCGCCAACAGCACGATCCCCGGCGCCTGCTTCGTTTTTCACGCTACGCCTGCGCAACTGCGAAGAACGGCAACATCAGCGAAGAAATTAAGTCATCGAGAGTGACTAAATTGGCCCGGAAGCCGAACGCTGATCACGCCCGGCTTGGCCTCTCCCCCGGTATCGACCGGCCGGCGAGTGCGCTGCAAGCGAGTTTGCCGATTGCGTCGACCCCTCGGCTCTCGTCCATCCCTTGCCCTTCCTGCACCTACGAACCGGGACACAGAGACCATGCCTACCCTCCTCGCTCCACATCCGCTGGCCCGCGCCTGCCGCCTGTTCGGCGCATTGGCCCTGCTGGCTGCACTACCGCAGCTGGCGATGGCCGCCTGCAACGACAGCTCCGACATCAAGATGCAACGCATCCTGTTCAACTCCTCCAACACCGTTGTGCTGGCGCACCGTGGCCTGTGGGGCAAATACGCCGGCATCGCCGACATGCCGGAAAACTCGCGCGGCTCGCTGCAGATTGCCAACGACCAATGCATGGACGGTGTGGAGCTGGACGTCAAGCTCACCAGCGATGGCGTGCCGGTCCTGCTGCACGACTACAACCTGGGCCGCACCACCACCGTGTGGCAGCAACATCCCGGCGTGAAGTACGACCCGATCACCAATCAGGGCGTCAACCCGTCGGTCCTGGTCACCCCGTGGTCGCAGGTCAGCCAGTTGTTCCTGCTGACGCCTGATCGGCGTACCACCACCGGCTATCACGTACCGCGTGTGGATGAACTGTTCGCCTACTACAAGCAACACAACCTGCGTACGCCGATGGTGTTCGACATCAAGGACGCAGCCACGGTACGCGCAGTGCGCAAGGCCGCCGAGAGCCAGTTCGGTGTGGCATCGGGCAGCTATGTCGCCGCCAAGGTCAATGCAACGCTGTACACCAGCCGGGATGCCTACCGTGCCGACGGCAGTGGCATGGTCGGCATTCCGGTGTTCACCACCAACATGCTGGGCAAGATCAATGTGCGCCAGACCATCTCGGCATGGATGAACGACGGTCATCAGACGATGGAGATCAACGTCAAGCAACTCGGCGGCCTGCTGCAGAGCGATGCCGATTTCATTCGCGAGCGTGGGTATCGCGTGGGCGTGTTCCAGGCGATTCCGGACGGCCCGTCTGCCGGCAAGTTCTATCAAAACAGCGGCGCCTGCTGCTACGCGCTGTCGGATCTGTATTTCTCCTACGGCGGTGGTCGCGACACGGCCGACAATCGCGGCAATCTGGATTTCATCGTGCGCGACGAGGCCTTTGGCCTGATCACCAGCGACGACCCGAAAGCGGCCATCGCCTATCTGCGTGCACGCGGCAAGCACGACTAAGCAGCTGTTGCCGGCCCGCACGGGCCGGCAGTCCCGGCGGCGGCACCTGCCGCCGCCGGTTCATGCCATGACGGAGATTGCCCATGTTTTCCACACCGCATTGTTTCAGGCTGCTTTGGTTGAGCCTTGCCTGCTGCACACCGCTGGCGCAGGCCGCCACGGCCGATGCACTGCTGCACACTGGCCCGGCTTCCGCAAAAGTGCTGCAGATTGGACACCAGACATTCAGTGCGCCGGAGTATCGCGCGCTGGCCCTGGCCGACCTGCCGCAGAACGCCAATCCGGCCGTTGCGGCCGACCCGAATTTCGTTCGCGAATTCGCCGACCGGCTGCTGCTGGTGGAGCAGGCGCGCCAGGCGCATCTGCAGGACGACCCGGTGGTGGCCGCGCACATCCGGCAGGCCACCGATGCCATTCTTGCCGAGGCAATGCGGCGGCGCGCACGCGATGCCGCGTCCATCGACGCGACGCAGGTGCAGGCCCAGTTCGATGCGCATCCGCACGATTACGACGAAGTCCGCCTCAGCCATCTGTTCGTGGCCTTGCAGCCCGAAGGCGATGCCCGACGTGGCACACCGTTGACCGATGCACAGGCGCTGGCACGCGCACAGCGGCTCAAGCGGCAGCTGGATGCCGGCACCCCCTTCGAAGAACTGGCGATGCGCGAATCCGACGACGGCAGCACCGCGGCCGAGGGTGGCCAGTTGTCATCGATCTTCCTGCGCAACGTGGCCGATGTCTTTGTTGCGCCCGTGCAGGGGCTGGGCGTGGGGCAGGTTTCGGCCCCTGTCCGCGGGCCGGACGGATATCACCTGATCCGCGTGGATGCGCGCATACCCGCCACGCTGGAGACAGCGCGCGGGCAGATCGAAGTGCAATTGCGCGACCAAGCCGCCACCGCTGCGCTGGAACGTCTGCGCCAGGCCAATCCGTTGCAGTTCGATCGCGCCGCGCTGGAAGCGGCGCTGCGTTGATGCCGGCGCCGGCGCTGAACGTCGGTGCGCGGCCATGCCATCGGCCCCGGTCGCGCTGGCCGCTGGCGGGCGCGGTATGCGCGGCAGCGGCAATGGCGGTTGCCGGGGCGTGGAGCCTGCACACGCCTGCCGCGTCGCACCTGCAGAGCGGCGTCGCTGCGAGTCATGGGCTGCATGCGGGGGGTGCATCGTCGCAGCCGCCTGCGCGCATCGATCAGGACCTGTTCGACAGCGCCATGCAACAGCTGGCCTGTCGCCAGCAGGGTGAGCAACGGGCAGCGCAGATCGCGCACGGCGGTGCGGGCCTGCCGCCGGTGGAGGGTCGTCGCTGCGTCGCCGGCACGCAGCTGCAGATCGAGGCGCTGCTGCGCACGGCCGCGGCGCGCGGCGATGCCGACGCGCAACGCTATCTGCTTGCGCAGCGCGCGACCGAGCTGCTGCAACGTGCGGTGGCCGCCGCACCCGCCGGCGTGCCCGCGCAACTGTCGGCGAGCGACGAACAGGAGGTGGCAGCGCTTGTGGCCGAGTTGGAAACGCTGGCGCTGGCAGGCCATCGCGACGCCATCGAGACATTGGCGCAGGTAGTGGAATCGCCGCTGCTGCATGCACCCGACCCGGTGTATGCCGCTGCGTGGCGGCTGGCCGCGCGCCAACCGCCAGGCCGCGCGCTGGATGCTGCGGCACCGTTGCAGGCAGATGAAGAATTGCTGGAGTCGATGACCCAACAGCAGCAACAACAGGCACGTGCGCTGGCGGTGGAATTGTTCGGCTATTGCTGCCGCACACGCGCTGCGGCAGCTCGGTGATGCAGGGCATCCAGGCCAATTGCCGCTATCGCGCATGCGCCCGGCGACCAGGCAACGTAGCCGCTGGCGCCCGCAGCCACGGCATGGCCGCCACTCAACGGAAGTAGCGCGCCTTCAACGGCAGCGTCGCCGCCCCGATCGCGCAGGCATCGGCCGGCGCTTCGGCAGGCAGCAGCGCCGGCAGCGGGCGGCCCTGGCCGCGACGCGGCTGGTTGTCGATCTGCACGGCGGCGATCAGGCGCTGCGCCAGATCGGCCGGCAGGCGACCGCCGAACACGATGGCCTCCGGGTCGCACACCGCGGTGATCGCCGAGACGATCAACGACACGCCCGGCGCGCCGCGTGCGATCCAGCGCTCGATCGCCGGCCAGGTGGGGTCGTAGGCGGCCAGCAGCGCGCGTATATCCGGCAGCGCGATCCCGTCGTCGGCCAGCAGTTCGCGCAGCAGTTCCAGCGTGGCGCGTTCGAGGTTCTGCGCCGGCAACATGCCGGCGAACTCGCCGGCATTGCCGCGCGCGCCGCGCATGACCTGGCCGTCGATGACCAGGCCACCGCCGAATCCGTAGCTGAGGTAGAGGTAGGCGAAGTCGCGGTATCGCCGGCCCGCGCCGAGCATCGCCTCGCCGGCCGCAGCCACGCTGCCGTCATTGTCCATCCACACCGGCTGCGCAAAGGCCTCGGCCAGCCACGGACACAGCGCGATCTGGCCCAAGGCGCGCAGCGGCTCGGGCGGATTGATGAAGCTGTCCACGCCGGTAAAGAACCCGCTCACCGCCACACCGATCCCCAGGCGCGGGCCTGCCGTGTCGACACGCGCAAGCACCGCGGCATCGGCGGCCTGGAGCTGGGCCAGCACGCCGTACAAGGTGGTATCGGTCAGCGCCACGTCGGTGGCGGCCAGGACCGCACCGGAAAAATCCATCAGCGCCAGGCTCAGCGCGTCGGTGGCGATGGAGATGCCCAGGGTATGGCCGTGGCCCGGGTTCAACGACACCGCCACGCCCGGCTTGCCGCGCCCGGCACGGGCGATGCTGCTGCCCATCTGCACCATGCCGCGCGCCTGCAGGCCTTCGATCAGGCGCACCGCCGTCTGCACGGTCAGCCCGGTGCCGCGGCTCAGGTCGGCGCGGGTCAGCACCCCGGCCAGCCGCAGGCGGTCGAGCATGTCGCGCTCGTTGAGGCTCAAGCCGGGCAGGGCTGGCGCGTGCGGAGGCAGCGCAAAAGCGACGGTGGAGGGCATGGCATGCGGTGTCACGGGGGGAACGGCTAGCTTACCTGCGCCTGCCTGAAATAATTAATTCACAGTAAGTTATTAAATTGTCGAGCTCATCCTCGACCGGCCGCCCCATGTCCCGCTTCAGCACCCACCCGTGCCCCCGTCTTTGTCTGCTGGCCCTGTGTATCGGCACCAGCCTCAATGCCCATGCCGTCGAGCCGCTGCCGGCGGCGTCGGCTCCCGCCAGCGAGGCACCGGTACAGCTGGACACCGTGCAGGTTTCCGGCCAGCACCTGTCGATCCGCCAGGCCATCGGCGCCAAGCGCGAAGCGGCGGTGGTCTCCGATGGCGTGGCTGCCGACGATATCGGCTCGATCCCGGACTTCGGCCTGGGCGAAGCGCTGCAGCGGGTGCCGGGCGTGTCGATGGTGGTCAACAACGGCCGCGGCGAAGCGCAGTTCATGAGCCTGCGCGGCTTCAACCCCGACTACAACACGGTGCTGATCGACGGCGTGGCGCTGCCATCCACCGAAACCAGCCGCCGCGTGCAGTCGCTGGATGTGATCCCCGCATCGCTGGCGCAGCAGGTGGACATCTACAAGACCTTCAACGCCGACATGGACAGCAATGCCATCGGCGGCATCGCGTCGCTGCGCACGCGCAGCGCGTTCGATCATGATGGCCCGTTCGCCAGCGTGCGCGCGAACCTGGCCGACTGGGAAAACCGCCGGCAACTGCAGGGCAGCGGCCCGTCCGGGCAGGTGCAGGGCAGTTTCAGCGACACCTTCGGGCCGGACGATCGCTTCGGCGTGGTGCTGTCGGCCGATTACTTCCGCCGCGATTCGGCGTCGTTGAACACCGCCATCGACAGCTACAGCTACTACGCCAACGGCGCACGGCAGACCCTGACCCCCACGCTCGACACCGACGGCATGGCGATCGCGCCGGACCGGTTCCGCCCGCTCAGCTACGACAACGTACGTCAGCGCCGCAGCGTGTTCGGCAAACTGGAGTACGACGATGGCGATGCGCTGAAACTGGCGTTGAGCGCCGGCTCCTTCGAACACGACAACGACGAACGACGTCGCTCGCAGTGGATCAACCGGGTCGGCAATGCGGCGGTGGCCGATGCCGACGCCGGCCGCTACGCGCAGGGCAGCGCACAGACCGATGCCAACCGCTTCGACCAGACCCGCACGCTGCGTTACGCGCAGGCCAGCGGCAGCTTCCGCCTCCATCAGCAGGGCCACCTCGATGTGTTGTTCAACCGTGCCACCGGCAAGTATCGACAAGACACGCGCGAAGATGTCTTCACCGCGGCCGCGTCCGCACGGATGGGATTCGGCTACGCGCTGGGCGACCACACGCGCCCGACCATCGCCCTGGTCGACCCCGGCTATTACGGCAATCCGGCCAATTACCTGCAGTCGTACTTCCTGACCCGGGTGGAAAAGAGCAGCACCGACACCACCACCGTCAAGATCGACTACAGCCAGAACGCCGACGCCGATGCGCAGGGGTGGGGGCTGCGCGCCGGCCTGCAGTACCGCGATCTGCAACAGCGTTACAACCTGGATGAAGTACGCCGCAATCCGGTGGGGCGGGTGAGTCTGGCGACCGTGGGCAGCGACGATGCACGCATCTGCCCGTACGCCGATTTCAGCTGCCTGCTGCTGGTCGATCCGGCGCGGGTGGCCGCGTTTGCGGACGCCTCTCCAGGCGCTTACGTGCTGGCAGGCACCAACGCGCGCAACAGTGCGATCAGCGATTTCCGCATCGACGAACGCAATGGCGCGGCCTACCTGATGGGCACCTGGCATGGCGAGCGCACGCAGGCCACGTTCGGCCTGCGCAACGAGTATCTGCAACGCGAGGTGCTCAGCGCAGTGCCGCAGCCGCTGAGCAGCACCACCAATTATCTGCAGCAATCGGACGCCAGCGACCGCCGCTTCCTGTTGCCATCGGCCAACCTTGCCTGGGACATCAGCCCGGCGCTGAAGCTGCGCATGGCCGGCAGCCGCAGCATCGGCCTGCCCACCTACGGCGATATCGGCCAGAACAGCAGTCCGGTGGTGGACACCACCGGCTTGACCATCAACCGCAGCATCGCCAACCCGCAGCTGCGCCCACGCCGCGCCGACAATCTGGACCTGTCGCTGGAGTGGTATCCGGATCAGGATGCGCAGCTGTCGATGGCGCTGTTCCATAAGCGCATCGACGACGAGATCGTGCGCGTCACCAGCACCGATCTGCAGCGCGATCCAGGCGGGCTGGTCGGCACCTATCAGGTCACCACCACCCAGGCGATCAATACCGGTGCGGCCAGCGTGCGCGGCGTCGAGTTCACCGCCATCGATACGCGCTTCGATTTTCTGCCCGGCGCCTGGTCGCATCTTGGCGCGATGGCCAATCTGACCCTGCTCGATCCGCGCACTGCCGACGTGCAGATGAGCGATGGCAGCCTGCGCGCGCTGCCCGGCCTGATGGAATCGCCCAAACGCAGCGCCAATGCCTCGCTGCTGTATGACATCGGCCGCTTCAGTGCACGCGTCAGCGCCAACTACACCGGCCTGCAGTTGCTGTCGGCGGCCACGGACAACCGCGTCAACGACCGCTATTACGACGCCATCACCAGCTACGACGCGCAGCTGGCGTGGCGCTTCACCAACAAGCTGCGCATGACCCTGCAGGGCCGCAATCTCAGCAATGCGCGGCTGACCCGCGTCATCGGCGCCGATCAGCAACTGATGCGCGAGCAACTGGATAACGGCCGCGCGTACTACCTGGGAGTGGACTATGCGTTCTGATCGACGTCTTGCGTCGGCGCTGCTTGCCTGCCTGATGGCAGCATCCATCGGCAATGCGTGCGGCCGGCAAGCCACCACGCCCGCAGCAACGCCGCCGTTCGTAGCGATGGAGACCATCGTCAGCGGCGATTGCTGGGGCCAGTGGCCCGACGATGTGCTGGCGGCAGTCAGCCGCTGCAAACCGGCCGAGCACAATCGCATTGCCCTGCAGGTCATCGACGATGCCGAGGGCCCGGCACGGGTCGGCAGCGACGCGCAGCCCTGCACCGGCGCGCGCTGCGCGGATCTGGCGCAGCTGCTGCAGTCGGCACCGGCGCAAGCCCTGCTGTTGCGCACGCCGCCGGCCCGCATCGCTGCGGTGCTGGCCGCGCTGGACCACGCGCAGGCGCGTGCCCGCGCGGCCATCGAGCCGCTGGTGCAGGCGGAGCCTGCGCCCGCCGCGCCGGTCACGCTGGCGCCCGGCGTGCGCTACTGGCGCCAGCGCGTGGATGGGCCGCAGCCGGTGATGCTGCACATCGCACGGATCGACCTGACCACGCCGGGCCTGCAGCTGGTCGGCACGCGCGGCGACCGCAGCGGCGGTGGCGAATTTCTCGCCACCGCCACCACCGCCTTCGTGCGCGATGGCGGGCTGGCGCTGGCGATCAATGCCGACTACTTCCTGCCGTTCGATGGCGGGCATCTGTTCGACAAGGCCTTCGTGCCGGAAGTCGGGCAGGGCGTGACCGCCGAAGGCCTGGCGATGGACGACGGCCATCTCGATTCGGCCGCCGCCACCGGCGATGCGCGCGTGGATGCCGCTTTCTGTGTGAGTACGCGCAACGCGGTGCATATCGTGCGCGGCAGTTGCCCGGCCGGCACACGCGTCGGTGTGGGCGCCGGCCCGCTGCTGTTGCTCGATGGCAGGCGCCAACCGCGCGAAGCCAGCCGTGCCGACTACTACGACGGCCCCGAACCGCGCAGCGCGCTGGGCCTGGACCGTGCCGGCAAGACCTTGTGGATGGTGGTGGCCGACGGCCGCCAGCCCGGCTACAGCGCCGGCATGACCCTGGACGCACTGACCGCCGTGCTGCAGCAACTCGGCGCCCACGCGGCCATCAACCTGGACGGCGGCGGCTCCAGCACCCTGGCCGCCCGCGTCGACGGCCGCGTGCGCACGCTCAACCGCCCCATCCACACAGGCATTCCGGGACGCGAACGTCCGGTGGCCAACCAGTTGGGGGTGCGGATCGCACCAATCGACTGAGAGCCACTGAGCCATCTACTACGCGCTCATTGCAGGGCGCGGGATCTCCGGACACGGCATGCACCACTCGCTCGCCGGTGTCCGCGTCGTCCACTCTTCTCTGGCCGCCGATCGCCACGTCGATGTGGGCGTCTCTGAGGTGCTCTTCCGCTACACGGATGCCTTGTCGCATTGGTCTGTCGCTGCGGCTATACCTGTGGGATCAACGACCCGCCGACTTGCCAGGCCGCCGCCCTGCGCTATGCTATGGGCGTTAGTATCGCTTGCACTGATGGGTCGGACGCCGCAACAGTCGGCGGCAGCGCGCGCCCAACGGCGATTACCCTCACCCCGCCCACTCGGCGGACACGGCGCAACGGAGGCGCGTGATGCCATCGCATTTGTTCATCCGGATTTGCTGTGTAGTGTTGCTTGTCATCACCGGGTGTTCGCCAGCGGCGCGGTCGCGCTATGCGCCGGACCGTCACTTCACCGACCCCAAGGCCTTGGCACTGGCCCTGGCAGCCGAGCAGGGCGATACCGAGGAAGTGCGGCGGTTGATGAAGGTGGATGGCGTGAACCCGGACACGATCTTCTCTAAGGACGGCTATCCACTGTTGTTCTGGCCGATCTTCACCCACAACCCGGCCGGGTTGAAGGCGATGTTGGAGAATGGGGCCGATCCGAATGTGGCGCTGCCTTATCAAACGCTAGATCGAGGCGTTCGCAATAACTCGAATGCAATGGTCTGGGCAGCCGAGCAGGACGACCCGATCTATCTCAAATTGCTGCTGGATCATGGCGGTGATCCGAATACGCGGAATTCGAATAACGAGACATTGCTGTTTCACGCACTCATCAAGCAAGACAAGTGGCGGAATATCCAGTTACTGGTCGAGCGAGGCGCCGATGTCAATGCGCTAGCAGGAATGGGAGGAACTCTTATAGAGAACTACGTTGGTACGGGCGGGTTCGAACCCACGTTCTGGTTATTGGAGCACGGTGCGGATCCACGTGTTGAGTATTCCGGGAGTACTGCGACGAGGAAACTGGACTCACGCACGATCACATCAATCTATTGGCATCCGGGAAATCCAAAGGATCCCCGCTGGCAGCGACAGTGCCAGCAATGGCTGCTCGCACGTGGATATGCGCGACCTGCAATGCCGGAGCACTACAAACGCATGCGCAAGGCGTTCCATTTTCCAACGGAAGAAAAAGATATCCCACTGCTTTGAATTCCATGCGCAAGGATTGATCGCATGCAAACGTCCGTCCAGCCGGAACCACGATGCCGAACAGACCAAACGCACACCAAGTGCAGAGCCGGTCGTGCGCTGCAAGCGGCCAACTGGCTTACCATCCTGTCCCTACGCAACCAGCCGCCATGGAGGCGCGCGTGAAGCCATCGCATTTTTTCATCCAGATCTGCTGCGCGGTGTTGCTGGCTGTCACCGGCTGTTCGCCTGCCGCGCAATCGCGCTATGCGCCCGATCGTAACTTCACCGACCCCAAGGCCTTGGCGTTGGCGCTGGCAGCCGAGCAGGGCAATACCGAGGAAGTGTGGCGGTTGATGAAGGTGGAGGGCGTGAACCCGGACAAGATTTTTTCCAAGGACGGCTATCCACTGTTGTTCTGGCCGATCTTCACCCACAACCCGGCCGGGTTGAAGGCGATGTTGGAGAATGGGGCCGATCCCAACGCTGGGCAGTTGCATCCTTTACAAGAGACGACGCGGTTCAAAGGGCGTTACCGGAACCGCGCAATGGTCTGGGCAGCCGAGCAGGATGATTCTGTCTATCTCAAGCTGCTGCTTGATCATGGAGGGGATCCGAACACCTATAATTCAAATGGAGAGACACTGCTTTTCCACGCGCTTATCAAGCAGGACAAGTGGTCAAATATCCAGTTGTTAGTGGAAAAGGGAGCCGACGTTAATGCATTGGCAGGAATGGGTGGAACCCTCCTGGAAAACTACTCGGGCTCCGGCGGATTTGAGCGGGTTTTCTGGTTGTTGGAACACGGGGCGGACCCACGGATTGAGTATTCCGGCGATATTTCGTTAGTCAAAGGGGACTCGCGTACAATTTCTTCCATATATTGGCATCCGGGAAACCCTAAGGATCCACACTGGCAGAAAAAATGCCAGGAATGGCTGCTCGCGCGTGGATATGCGCGACCTGCGATGCCGGAGCACTACAAACGCATGCGCAAGGCGTTCCACTTTCCATCGGAAGAAAGAGACATCCCACTGCTTTGAATTCCATGCGCAAGGATTGATCGCATGCAACCCCCAAATTTGCACAGACAACGCGAGCAGTTGTTGAATGACCTGCGTGCCAGCGGCACTGTGGAAGCTGCATCTCGTGCTGCCGAGCTGCAACAGCTCTATCATGCGCATGAGATGGCTTCGCTAGCCGACGATGTCTACGATTCGGCCAAGGGAATCGGGCATGCCCCTGTTGGATGGATGCGCGGGAGTGAGAACATCGAGTTATTGCAAACCCGTATTCCAGAACTACGCTCACTTGGCTCGGATAGATTGAAAGACTACCTGAAGCCTGACGACTCGGGGTTCCGTGCCGAAATCTACATTCCCGATCCGGCAATCCTTGGGCCTGGCTACAAGCTCGCCGTGGTCTACAAAGGCTCGGCGGGCGAAGTGGCGACCGCCAATGGTCTGCGCGATACCAGCGCCGAAGACTTTCTGGCCAACAACTTCCCGCAGTCGGTTGGCATGCAGACCGATTACTACGATCGTGCCATGCGACTGGCATCCCAGCTGAAACAGCAGAACGTCGATTTCGAAATTGCCGGCCACTCCCTGGGCGGCGGAATGGGCTCGGCGGGCTCGGCGGTGAGTGGCGTGCCGGCAACCACGTTCAACGCCGCCGGTTTGCATCCGGCGACCGCACAGCGTTTTGCCAAGAGCACACCCGGTGTGCAGCTCTACGACACCGCCGACACCGTCGTGGCCTATCAGGTCCAGGGCGAAATGCTCAACAACGGCATCCAGGACAACATCCACCGGCTGGATGCGGCGCGGCGCCAGCAGCTGGCAGCGGTGATGGGCGACACCGCCACCTTGATGCGCAGCTTGCCGGAAGGGCAGGCCTTGCTCGACAGCGCGCTGAACCGCGATGTGCCGGTGAATGCGCAGCCGGCGGTGCATGCGTTCGTGGACCGGCTGGCGCAGGGCGATACCGCCCAGCTGCTGCAGCAGTTGCCGCTGGCCGCCGGCCGCATCGAGCCGGTGTTGCCGGCCAAGATGCAGGGCCAGGATGGCGCGCTGGTAGACCGCGCGCAGGCGCTGACCTTGCAGGAAAGCCTGTATCTGGCTGGTCCGGCGCTGGGGGTGTTGCGGGCCGGCGCTGCAGGTGCGCAGATCGGACGTGGCCTGGGCGAACACAGCGCAGCGTTGGGGCGGGCGGGCGATGCGGCGCTGGATGCGGCCGGCGACGGCGCGGCGCGCAGCATGCAGATGAGCGGCGCCGCCATCCGCCACGGCGGCAGCGCCGCCGGCGCGGCACTGGAAGCCGGTGGCGACACGCTCGGCCGTGGTCTTGCCGCAGGCCGTGCGGTTGCCGGTGAGCTGGATGCCAGTGCGCAACGCTGGGCGTTGCAGGCCCAGGCGCAAGCGCAGGACAGCGCCGCCGACGCACTGCGCGGTGTCGCACGCTGGTTGCCCGATACCGCACAGGCCACCTTGCTGGAGCAGGCCCAGGCGTTGGAGCGACAGGCCCAGGCAGACCGCCAGCAAGCCGAGCAGGATGCCGCGCGGTTGCGCGAAGACAGCGCGCGCCAGGCCGAAACCTTGATGCACACGGCTGCGGGTGCGGCAACCGCAGCCGCAGATCGGCTGCGTAGCGTGTCGGCGCTGCCGCAGCAGCTGCTGGACACGGTCGGCCCACGCCTGCAGCGCAGCCTGGATGCCGGCGGCGATGCGCTGGCCCGCTTCACCGCACACGCACCCAGCGGCGGTGCGCTGGAAGGTGCGTTGCTGGCCGGCGGTGCCGCCACGCAGCTGAGGTTTACGCCGAGCAACCCCAACAACCTGGGCAATGTCGCGCAGACGGCCACCTTGTCCATGCACGGACAACGCTCGCTGCACGAGGCGCTGGAACGCCACCTGATGACCGAGACGGTGGTGCCGAGCCTGCAGGCGCGGATCGATGCGGAAGAACAGCAGGCCCGTCAGGTCCTGGGCCAGGGCCGCACGGCTGCGCAGCAGGATCCGCACGCGCCGACCGCGCTGCGGACCGGCGATGCGAATATCGACGCGATGCTGCAGGCGCTGCGCAATCACGACGAGGCGGCGGTGTTCAAGGCGGCCGAGCGAATCCGGTATTCGCCCGAAGGACAGGCGCTGCTGCAGGAGGGGCAGGCGTTGATGCAGCAACGCGAGCAGGAGGCGGTGACCAATCAGTTGGCCTGGACCCCGGCCGATATGCAGCCGGCCGATGTGCAGATGGCGCATGGACCGGTACGCGTGATGAGCCTGATGCACCACGGGCCGGCGATGGCCGCCGTCGATAGCGGTGGCGGTGGCGGCGATGGCGGCGGAGGCGGTAGTGGTGGAGGCGGTAGTGGTGGAGGCGGTGGCGGTGGCGGTGGCGGGTAAGCACCCGCACGTGCGGCAAGGCGGATGCGCGTTGGCGATGCGCGGTGACGGAGACGACGGATGCGCGAAGAAGAGCTGAAGGACCTTGCCAGGGCGCTGGGTACGCTGGCCGCCACGATCGAAGCGCGCGACCAGCGCCAGCACGCCGCGCTGGAGCGGGACATGGCAGCGCTACGCACGCTGGTCGCGCGCAACGGGGATGAAATCAACCGCCTGGTCGGCGACGCGGTGCCGCAGTTGCAACAGGCCTGGCAACAGGCACTCGACAGCAGTCTCGCTCCCGCTTCGCGTCGGCTGGACGCAGTGATCTCACGTTCCGGCACGGCCTTGCAGGGGGTAGAAGTCGCGCACGAAGCGCTGCGCAGACGCTGGCTCACCCGCGCCTGGCTCACCTGCGCCGGGCTGATCGTCGCGACAGTGCTGGCCTGTACCTCGAGTGTGTACCTGCTGACCGAAGCGCGCCGGGACCTGACGCGGTACCGGCTCGACGCCAAGGTGCTGCAGGCGGTGGCCGCCAGCGACGTCGTCCTGTGTGGAGACCGCCTGTGTGCCAACGTCGATACGCGCGGGCCACGCAGCGGAGCGCGCAACCAATACCGGGTGGTCAGGCCACGGCCGTGACGGCAGGCCCAGCGCAGCATGGCCGCGTAGGCGCTTCGGACTGACCGGCGAGGTCACGGTACCATTGGCGGTTTGGACCACGGCCTCCGCCATGAAGATCGCCTCCTGGAACGTCAACTCGCTCAACGTGCGGCTGCCGCACCTGCAACAGTGGCTCGCCGATTTCGCGCCGGACGTGGTGGGCATCCAGGAAACCAAGCTGGAGGACCACAAGTTCCCGGATGCGGCGCTGGCCGCGCTCGGTTATCGCAGCGTGTTCTGCGGCCAGAAGACCTACAACGGCGTGGCGATCCTGTCGCGCGCGCCGGCGCTGGACGTGCAGATGGGCATCCCGGGGTTCGATGACGTGCAACAACGCGTCATCGCCGCCACCGTCGATGGCGTGCGCATCGTCAACCTGTACGTGGTGAACGGCCAGGACGTGGGCACCGACAAATACGCCTACAAATTGCGCTGGCTGGATGCGGTGCACGAGTGGATCGCGCAGGAGCTGCAGCGCTATCCGCAACTGGTGGTCCTGGGCGACTTCAACATCGCCCCGGATGCGCGCGATGTGCACGACCCGGTGGTGTGGAACGAGGCCCACATCCTCACCTCCGCCGCCGAGCGCGCCGCGCTGGAAAGACTGCTGGCGCTGGGCCTGCACGATGCGTTTCGACTGCATCACGATCAGGCCGAGCAGTTCAGCTGGTGGGATTACCGCCAGGCCGCGTACCGCCGCAACCTGGGGCTGCGCATCGACCTGACCCTGGTGTCGGACGCCTTGCGCGCACGCGCAATCGGGTCAGGCATCGACCGCGAACCCCGCACCTGGGAACGCCCCAGCGACCACGCCCCGGCCTGGGTGGAACTGGCGGAGGTTGGCGCATGAGCGAGCGTCATCTGCGTCGCAGCACCCACAAGATCGGCGATGTGACGCTGGGGCCGGTACACCGCCTGAGCTGCCATTGCGGCACCGTCCAGATCGATCTGGACCTGCCGCACGGCCTGCTCGATCCACGCCGCTGCGATTGTTCGATGTGCCGCCGCCGTGGCGCCATCGTCGCCTCGGTCACGCTCGATGGCCTGCACGTGCTGCAGGGCGAAGACGTGCTGCGCCTGTATCAGTTCAACACCCACGCCGCCGCGCATTACTTCTGCGGCGTCTGCGGTATCTACACCCATCACCGCCGCCGCTCCAATCCCAACGAGTACGGCTACAACGTCGGCTGCCTGGAAGGCGTCAACCCCTATGCGCTGAACATCGCGGTGCCGGTGGAAGACGGCGTCAACCACCCGGCTGACCGTATGGCCGCCGGCAGCTGAAACGACAATGCCCGGGCAAGCCCGGGCATTGCAGCAACCGCGATGGTGCGATGTAGCGCAACCAGCAACACCAGTGAGCAACCGTCAGCTGAGAGTTGCCCGCCTGGAATCGACATGGAGGACGCGCCCGTTATGTTTCTCAGGCGCCGTCCGTGCGGCCCTGACGGGCGCGCGCCGCCTGGTCAGATGCGCTCAGCGCGCGCGGCCGCGGGTAAACAGGTTGACGATGGCCAGCAGGATGACCGCACCGATCAACGACCACACGAAGGTCATCACCGTGATCGCCTGATTGATGCTGTTGCCGGACAGAAACCCGGCAATCATTGCACCGACGATGCCGACCACCACATTGAGAATGATGCCCTGCTGTGCATCGCGACGCATGATGATGCTGGCCAGCCAACCCACGATGCCGCCGATGATCAACCAGATGATGATGCCCATGGTGCCAATCTCCTCGTTCGCTTGCACCGGGAGCGGTGCATGCGCGCCATTGGACGCAGCGGGCCGTGAAGCAGCTGTCGAGCGCGATATGCGCCCGGTCCAAGCGTTGGGGTTGGTGTGCACGGCGTGACAGTGCATGCCGATTGGCAGCACGGCCCGGTGCAGCTCTGGCTGCGTCCGCATCGGCCGGGTGAGCGTGGCGAACCGCAGGCGCGGCAGCTGCTTGGCCCGGCCCTGGCGATCGACCCGGCCGAGGTGCCGCTGCTGCGCGATGCGCGCGGTCGCCCCGGCCTGCAACCGGCGCTGCCCGACTGGGATACCGGCTGGAGCCACAGTGGCGAGTATCTGCTGGTCGGGCTGGGTCGTGGCGTGCGGCTGGGGGTGGATCTGGAACGCATCCGTGCACGACCGCGCCTGCTGGATATCGCGCAGCGCTTCTTTCATCCGGACGAGCTTGCATTGCTGGCGGCGCTGGAGACCGACGCACAACAGGCGCTGTTTTTTCGCCTGTGGTGCGCCAAGGAGGCCTTGCTCAAGGCCTACGGGCATGGCCTGTCGTTCGGTCTGCATCGGCTGGCGTATGCGCTGGCGCCAGATGGCGCATTGCGCCTGCAATGGTGCGACCCCGAGCTGGGCGATGCAGCGCACTGGCAGCTGCACGAATGGTGGGCCGCGCCGGACTGCCGTGCCGCGCTGGCGTTTTATCCCCGGCCCGCCGCGTAAGGCGCCGTGCCATACGGCAGGATCGGCTGACGGAACTGCGCCACGCCATCGAGATCGCGCAAGGTCACCGTCAACACGCCGCTGGCGCCGTCGATCTCCACCTCGCCGAAGAACTGATACCCGGCCAACGGTGAGGTGTTCGGCGCGGGCGGCGCCTTCTGGAACACCACCGTCGGCCCGAAGGTGGCATCCAGCGCATTCGGCCCGAAGCTGCCGGCATTGAGTGGCCCACCGACGAATTCCCAGAACGGCTCGAACTGCTGAAACGCGGCGCGGTCCGGGTGGTAGTAATGCGCGGCGCAATAATGCACATCGGCGGTCAGCCACACCGTGTTGCGGATGCGCACGCGGCTGATGAAACGCAGCAGCGCGGCGATCTCCTGCTCGCGTCCGCGCGGTGCGCCATCATCGCCATTGGCGATCGCTTCCCAGCGCGGGCGCCCTTTGCCATCTTCGCCATCGGGCACCTGCAAGCCGATCGGCATGTCGGCGGCAATCACTTTCCACTGCGCGCGTGAGCCGGCCAGCTCGCGCTGCAACCAGGCCAGCTGCTCGGCGCCGAGAAATGCGGTCTCCGCGCTCGGTGTGGGTTGCAGATTGTCGCTGTTGGCGCCGCGATAACTGCGCATGTCCAGCACGAACACATCCAGCAGCGGGCCATAGCCGATCTTGCGATAGATGCGCCCATTGCCGTCGGCGCGCACTCCGCGCATCGGTGCGTATTCCAAAAACGCCTTGCGTGCGCGCGCGGCCAGCACCTGGATGTCGCGCACCTGATAGCGCGCATCCAGTTGTTTGCCGGGCGACCAGTTGTTGGTGGTTTCGTGGTCGTCCCATTGCCACAGTTGCGGTACCTCGGCATTGAAGCGGCGCACATGTTCGTCGAGCAGGTTGTAGCGGTAGTTGCCGCGAAATTCGTCCAGCGTTTCGGCCACCTTGCTCTTGGCCGCGGTGGTGAGATTGCGCCAGCGTTTGCCGCCTTCCACGGTGAGCTCTGCCAGGATCGGGCTGTCGGCATAGATGGTGTCGCCGCTATGCAGGAAGAAATCCGGGTTGCGCTCGCGCATCGCGCTGTAGATGCGCATGCCGCCGATGTCGGGATTGATGCCGAAGCCCTGGCCCACGGTGTCGCCACTCCAGACAAAACGCACATCGCGTCGGGTCTGCGGTGCGCTGCGCAGATGGCCATGCACCGGCGCGCTCAGGACACCGCTGTCGGCGTCCTCCAGGCGCACCCGGTAGAAGATGTCCTGGTCGCGCGGCAATCCGTCCAGGTCCACGCGCGCGGTGAAATCGTGGGCGGGCACGGCCATCGGGCCATCTACGCGACGCGCCTGGCGCAGGTTCGGCCGCGTATCCCATTCCACCCGCATCCGCGCCGGGCGGTCCGCGCGGGCCCACAGCAACGCGCCGCCGTCGCGCACATCGCCGCTCTGCACGCCATCGGTGATGATCGGCCGCCCGGAAGGCGCGGCCAGACTGCGTGCAGACCAGCCGCCGGCCGCCGGCAGCAATAGCCCGGCGCCCAAACCTTGCAGCACGCGGCGGCGCGCGGGATCGGAAGCGGTCATGAGGGGGCCTTCGCGCAGCGGGGGAGCCTGCAGATGTAGCGCCGCTGTCTTACCGCTGCGTGTCCGACACCGGCACGGCTCCAGGGCGCGTGACCGGGATCACGCCGAGGCTGGCCAGGGCTGCGCCGTATCGCCGGACACGTCGTACGGCACGCCTGCGATGCGACGCCGTGTCGGGGCCGCCGGCCATTGCCGTCAATCGCAGGCCGGCTGCGTCGATGCACGCCCGGTTTGCGTCAGATCGTTCCTGCGAGCATCGACGCTTCCCGCTTCCCGCTTCCCCAATCCCCAATCCCCAATCCCCAATCCCGCCATGCCATCGCCAACTGCGATAATCGCGCCATGAACAATGCCGCACTTGCCCCCGATGTCTCCGCCGCGCTGGCGCATGGCCTGCAGGCCCAATCCCTGGAGGCGGATTTCGCCGCGCCGTTGCTGCGCTATCTCGCACTGCTGGTGCGCTGGAACAAGACCTACAACCTCACCGCCGTGCGCGACCCGCGCGAGATGGTCACCCGCCATCTGCTCGATTCGCTGGCCATGCAGCCCTACATCGCCAGCGGCACGCTGGCCGATCTGGGCACCGGCCCCGGCCTGCCCGGCATCCCGCTGGCGATCACCCGCCCGCAGCTGCAGGTGACGCTGGTGGAAAGCAACGGCAAGAAGGCCCGGTTCATGCGCGAGGCCTTGCGTCACCTGGCGCTGCGCAATGCGCGCGTGGCCGAGTCGCGCGCCGAGGCGCTGGACGAGCCGGCTGCCTACGACCACCTCACTGCCCGCGCACTGGATACGTTGGCCGGCATCATCGCCGTCGGTGGTCACCTGCTGCGCCCGGGCGGCAGCCTGCTGGCGATGAAGGGCGTCTACCCGCACGAGGAGATCGCCGCGCTCCCGGCCGGCTGGACGCTGCGCGAGGTGCACCCGTTGCAGGTGCCCGGCCTGGAGGGCGAGCGGCATCTGGTGGTGGTGCGCAAGGCCTGAGCCATTCGGCCTTCAGCTGCCCTCACCCCAACCCTCTCCCGCAGGCGGGAGAGGGAGCGAGCAGCGTCCCCGACAAGCTCAGCGCCTGCCTTCGCTGGATAAGCACACCAGTCCCCTTTCCCCGCCCTTGACGAGCACACCAGCTCCCTTCCCCCGCCCTTGACGAGCACACCAGCTCCTTTCCCCCGCCCTTGAGGAGCACACCCGCTCCCTTCCCCGGCCCTTGAGGAGCACACCCGCTCCCTTCCCCGGCCCTTGACGAGCACAGCAGCTCCCTTCCCCCGCCTGCGGGGGAAGGTGCCCGCAGGGCGGATGGGGGCAGCGCCGACACTAGCCATGCCCATGCACCAGCCCGCGCTGGGACTTCCGGCCCATGGCAGCTCACGTGCGGGCTGCCATGATCGGGCGTTCGCTCCAGATCAGGCTTTCCGCACGTGACATCTCCGCTTGCCACCGCCCTCGCACTCGCCCTGTTGGGCACCTCGTTCGCCGCCACGACCCAGGCTGCCACGCCGCCGGCTCCGGCCACACTGACCGCCGAAGCACCCGCCGACGCGCGCTTCCGCGCGATCTACGAGAAAGAGTGGGCATGGCGCCAGGCCGAGACCGGCCAGGCCGATGAAGACACCGATACCACCGGCGACAACACCAAGCTGCCGGATGTCGGCGTGGCCTCGCAGCAGGCGCGCCTGGCGGTGTGGGAGGGGGTGCTCCAGCAGCTCGACGGCATCGACCCGAAGCAGCTCTCGCCCGCCAACCGGATCAACCTTGCGATCTATCGCCCGCAGGTGGAAAACCTTGCCGCCGAAGTGCGCCTGCGCCTGTACGAGATGCCGTTCAATTCCGACAGCTCGTTCTGGTCCAACCTGGGCTTCATGGCGCAGCGGCCGATGAAGACCGCCGCCGAGTACCGCGCCTACATCGCGCGCCTGAACGATGTGCCGCGCTATTTCGATCAGCAGATCGCCAACATGCGCACCGGGCTGGCACGCGGTTTCAGCGTGCCGCGCGCGGTGCTGGACGGGCGCGATGTTTCCATCGCCACCGTCGCCGAGGTGAAGGACCCCACCGAGTCGACGTTCTACGCGCCGTTCAAGCAACTGCCGGCGCAGATCCCGGCTGCCGAGCAGGCGCAGCTACGTGCGCAGGCCAAGGCTGCGGTAAGCGGCGCGGTGCTTCCGGCCTACGCCAAACTGCTCACCTTCTTCCGCACCGACTACATGCCCAAGGCGCGCACCACGCTGGCGGCCGAAGCGCTGCCCGACGGCAAGGCGTTCTATCGCCAGCAGATCCGCGAATACACCACGCTGGAATTGACGCCCGAGCAGATCCACCAGATCGGCCTGGACGAGGTGGCGCGGATCCAGACCCAGATGAACGCCATCATCCAGCAGGTGGGTTTCAAGGGCAGCTTCGCGCAGTTTCTCGCCTTCCTGCGCACCGACCCGCAGTTCT
Organism: Xanthomonas sp. 3793; assembly: GCF_024806835.1. Taxonomy (GTDB): domain Bacteria; phylum Pseudomonadota; class Gammaproteobacteria; order Xanthomonadales; family Xanthomonadaceae; genus Xanthomonas; species Xanthomonas arboricola_F. The sequence continues at coordinate 307,098 of NZ_JANTYU010000005.1, read as the reverse complement.
ATGCCAAGACGCCGCAGGAGCTGCTCGATCGCGCCGCCTGGATCTCCAAGCGGGTGGACGGGCAGGTCGGCAGGTTCATCGGCACGCTGCCGCGCGGGCGCTTCACCATCAAGCCGGTGCCGGCCGATATCGCCCCGTTCTGGACCGCCGGGCGCGGTGGCGCCACGACCTATTGGGTCAATACCTACAACCTGCCGTCGCGGCCGTTGTACAACCTGCCGGCGCTGACCTTGCACGAGTCCTCGCCCGGTCATTCCTTGCAGGGCTCGCTGGCGCTTGAGCAGGGCGAGCAGCCGGCGTTCCGGCGCGAAAACTATATCTCCGCCTATGGCGAAGGCTGGGCGCTGTACACCGAAAAACTCGGCCAGGAAATGGGCATCTACGAGACCCCGTACGAGGAATTCGGCCGGCTCACCTACGAGATGTGGCGCGCCTGCCGGCTGGTGATCGACACCGGCGTGCACCACGACGGCTGGACCCGCGAACAGGCGCTGGCCTATCTGCGCGACCGCACCGCGCTCAGCGAGCACGAAGTCACTACCGAAGTGGACCGCTACATCTCCTGGCCCGGCCAGGCGCTGAGCTACAAGCTGGGCGAGATCACCATCGTCAAGCTGCGCACCGAAGCCGAACGCGAGCTGGGCGATCGTTTCGACATCAAGGCCTTCCATGACGTGGTGTTGAAGCAGGGCTCGGTCACCTTGCCGGTGCTGGAACAACAGGTGCGCGGCTTTATCGCCGAGAGCAAGGCGCGCCCGGTCAAGGCCAAGGCCGCCGCCGCGCCCTGACCGATGCGTGCGATACGGTCCCGGTGCAGCTAACGCCGCCGGGATCGATCGCCCCTGCGGCGGACCGGACGCACCGCTTCGGGGCGATCCCCATCCTCCTGGTGGCTGTGAATTGGTCGGTAAGGCGTCGCGGCCAAGGCCGCTCCTACCGGGAAGCAGGACCGGCGACCCCGCTGTTGTAGGAGCGGCCCTGGCCGCGATGCCGTCCCGACGTCCTCAACGCCGCAACGCATGATCGCCCGTTCGGCGGACCGGGC
>NZ_JANTYU010000005.1:215094-305958 GCF_024806835.1 Xanthomonas sp. 3793 | reverse complement strand
AGGACCGGCGACCCCGCTGTTGTAGGAGCGGCCCTGGCCGCGATGCCGTCCCGACGTCCTCAACGCCGCAACGCATGATCGCCCGTTCGGCGGACCAGGCGCGCCGCCTCGACGGCCCATCCGCATCCTTCCGTTCACCGTGAACCGGTGCGAGCCGTGTCGCGGCCCTGGCCGCGATGCCGTCCCGATGTCCTCACCGCCGCAAGCCCTGATCGGCCATTGGGACACCAGATGCCCGGCGTCGGTGGTTCATCCGCATCCTTCCGGTTGCCGTGAACTGGTCGGGACCGTCTCGCGGCCAGGTCCGTCCCTGCCAGGGCCGCCGGTGAGCGCCTTGCGCCCCGGATCGGGCACGGCGCTCGGGATGCGATTGTGTAACTGCCCTGGCCCCGATACGCTGCCGGCCATGCTGCTGCGCCGCGCCCGCTTGTTGCACCCTCTGCTGCGCCTGATGGCGCTGGCAGTGCTTGCGTTGGGCGTGCTGGTCGCACCGGTGGCCTGTGCGCTGGGCGATGTGCATGCGCTGGCGCACGACCAGGCGCATCTGGACGACAGCGCGCCGCACGGCCACGACGGCGCCGACGAAGACGATGCCGGCGAGCGCGATGGTGCCGGCCTGCTGCACGCGCTGATGCACAGCGGGTATTGCCACGGGCATAGCCCGGCGATGCTGCCAGCAATGGCCTGGGGGCCCTTGCCGATGCGCACACACGCGCACCCGGTTGCGCTGACCACCGACTACCGCTCGCACCTGATCGAGACCTTGTTGCGTCCCCCGATCGCGGCCTGATGCCTTGCCGGCGGCTGCCGGCCTGTCCATCGATCCCGATTCGCGGAGACACCCTCATGTGGTTGCGACTGGCGGCATTTGCCGCCCTCGCGGTCGTGCCGTGCGCCATGGCGCAGGACGTACCGCCCCAAACTGTGCTGACCCTGGACGACGCCATCGCGCGCGTCGCCGCCCAGCATCCCGATCTGCGTCTGGCCGACGGCCAGCAGGCCGTGCTCGCTGCCGAGGCGCAGCGCGACGCGTTGCGCCCGCCGCTACGCGTTGGCGCGGAGATCGAAAACGTGTTCGGCAGCGGGCCGACCCGCGCGCTGGACCAGGCCGAACTCACCGTCACCCTGGCCAGCGTGCTGGAACGCGGCGGCAAGCTGGATGCGCGCCGCACGCTGGCGCAGGCACGCATCGATGCGCTGGCCCCGCAACGCGCCCTTGCGCGGCTGGATGTGCTGGCCGACGTGGCGCGACGCTATCTGGCCATCAGCGCCGCCCGCCAGCGCCACACCATCGCGCTGGAAACCCTGGCGCAGCGCCAACGCACCGTGTCCGCCGCCCGCCAGCGGTTGCAGGCCGGCGCATCGCCCGAGTCGGTCCTGCTCACTGCACGCGCCCTGCAGTCGCGTGCGGAACTGGATCGCGACCGTGCGCAGCTGGAAGTGGCCGCTGCACGTCGGCAACTGGCGCTGCTGTGGGGCGCGCGCAGCATCGAGGCCGACCAGATCAGCGGCGATGCCCTGCAACTGCCGGCCATCCCCGAGTTCGAGGTACTGGCGCAATTACTCGACAGCACGCCGGAGCTGGCGCGCCTGAACAACGAGCAGCGCCTGCGCGATGCGAGGTTGCAGCTGGCCCGCAGCCAGGCCAGCCCGGATCTGGACTGGCAGGTCGGTGTGCGCCGGCTCGAAGGCAACAACGCCACCGCCCTGGTCGGCAGTGTGTCGCTTGCACTGGGCAGCGCCGGTCGTGCGCAGCCCGAGATCCGCGCCGCGCAGGCTGAGCTGTCGCTGCTGGACATCGAACGCCAATCGCAGGCCTTACAGCTGTACGCCACCTTGGCCGATGCGCATGGGCGTTACCGCGCCGGCCAGCTGGAGGTGGCGCGCATGCGCGATGAAGTGCTGCCTGCGCTGGCACGTGCCGATGCCGCCGCAGAACGCGCCTATCGCGCCGGTGCCACCAGTTATCTGGATTGGGCGCAGCTGCAGGCGCAGCGCAGCGATGCACGGCAGCAGCAACTCGCTGCCGCAGTGGAAGCGCAGACCGCATTGATCGAGATCCAGCGGCTGACCGGCCAACCGTTTGTGGTCACGGCGGAGACGACTCCATGACCACGACCATCCGGCTGTACGCGCGGTTGCACGCCATTTTGTCCACCTCTGCGGATCCAACCTGCATCGCCGCCGCCCCTCGCTTGCGCACCGCTGCGTGCACGCGGCCGTATCGCACGCAGCGGCTCCCCTCATTTGCTGTATCGCTTGGCGCAGTGCGCCGGCATTCCAAAGGATTTCCTTCGATGAAGCCTTCTATCCTTGCGCTACTGCTGCTGGCGCTGCTACTCGGCGCTTGCGGCCGCGCCGATGACCACGACCAGGGCCATGCAGGCAGCGAGGCCGGCCATGCCGAAGAGGGCGGCGGCGCCGAACACGCCGACGAGGCCAAAGGCAAACACGGCGGCCGGCTGCTCAGCCAGGACGGCGACAGCGTGGAGCTTGCGATCGCCGAAGACGGCCGCCCGCCGACATTCCAGGCCTGGCTCTATCGCGACGGCAAACCGATACCGGCCAGCGCCGGCAGCGTGCAGGTCAGGACCACGCGGCTGGGTGGAAAGGTCGACACCTATCCGCTGCGCGCGCAGGCCGACGGCAGCCTGCTGGCCGCCAGCGAAGTGGGCGAGCCGCATTCGTTCGACGTGGAAGTGCGTGCCAGCGTGCAGGGCAAGACGCATCGCTGGACTTATTCCAGCTATGAAGGCCGCACCACGATTGCCGCCAGGATTGCGCAGGACGCCGGCATCCGCGTGGCGCCGGTGGGCGCCGGCAGCATCGCCGATCAGCATGAAGTGCAAGGTCTGCTGACGCCGGCAGAAGGGGCGCAGGCGCAGGCGACCGCGCGCTTTCCCGGGCCGGTGCGCAGCCTGCGCGCCAATGTCGGCGATCAGGTACGTGCCGGCCAGGTGCTGGCCACGGTGGAGAGCAATCTCAGCCTGACCACCTACTCGGTCACCGCACCGATCAGCGGCACCGTGCTGGCGCGTAACGCCAGCCTGGGCAGCAACGCGGGTGAGGGCCAAGCGCTGTTCGAGATCGCGGATCTGTCGAACCTGTGGGTGGACCTGCACATCTTTGGCGCCGACGCGGGGCATATCGCCGCAGGCGCGCCGGTGACGGTGACGCGCATCAGCGATGGCGTGGTGGCGCAAACCACGCTGGAGCGCGTGTTGCCGGGCACGGCCACGGCCAGTCAGAGCACCGTGGCACGCGCGGTGTTGCGCAATACCGACGGGTCGTGGCGGCCAGGGTCGGCAGTGAAGGCGCGGGTGACGGTGGCCCAGCAGCCGGCAACGATGGTGGTGCCGGTGGGGGCGTTGCAGCGCTTTCGCGAGTGGGACGTGGTGTTCGTGCGGGTGGGCGATGTGTACGAGGCGCGGCCGGTGACCTTGGGCGCGCGTGATGCGCAGCAGGTGGAAGTGGTGTCGGGCGTGGCGCCGGGCGATGCGGTGGTGGTGGAGCAGAGCTATCTGGTCAAGGCCGACATCGAAAAGTCGGGGGCGTCGCATGATCATTGATCGCGTTGGTGTGGGCGGCATCGCGTCGTCGAGTGGGGGCGTTTGGTGGGCGAAGGGTGACGCGCCACGTCCAAGGCATTCGCGCCCTTCCATGCTCGAGCAAAGACCTTTGCGCGCTGTCGGACTAGGGCAAAGGCTTTCACGCCCTGGCGGGCGCGAGTCACTTTTTCTTTGCTTGTGCAAAGAAAAAGTAACCAAAAAGAAAGCACACCCCGTCCTCGCGCCCTCCGCGCCTGCGGCGCTGCGGGTTCGCAAGGCCGGCAGAAATTTTTGTAAGGGACATCCCTGTTCCTTACAAAAACGTCGCGCATCCATGCGCGCCGCCCTGCGGGTTGTATCCGCCGGTCTTGCCGCTGCGGTATGGGGCCCCGAAAGCAGACAACAGCAACAGCAGCAACAGCAACAACAGCAACAGCAACAACAGCAACAACAGCAACAGCAACAACAGCAACAGCAACAGCAACAGCGCTGGTGTGCGGGTGGGTGTTTGGTTGGAGTGTTGCGGCGTGTCGCGATAGGGCGGCGGCGCTGTCTGTCCGTGTCACGACGAGGGGGGCGGCCAGCGCACTGTATTGCCATGTCTGCACGGAGGGGCCTGTCATGCTGACCAACATCATCCGGTTTGCGATCGCGCAGCGCTGGTTGATGCTGGCGTTGACGGGGGTGTTGATTGCGATCGGGGCATGGAGTTTTTCGCGCTTGCCGATCGATGCGACGCCGGACATCACCAATGTGCAGGTGCAGGTCAATACGGCTGCGCCGGGGTATTCGCCGTTGGAGTCGGAGCAGCGGGTGACGTTCCCGCTGGAGACGGTGCTGGCGGGATTGCCGGGGCTGGAGTCCACGCGCTCGTTGTCGCGCTACGGCTTGTCGCAGGTCACCGCCGTGTTTGCCGATGGCACCGATCTGTACTTTGCGCGGCAGCAGGTGGCCGAGCGTTTGCAGCAGGTCAAATCACAGCTGCCGGCCGAGCTGGAGCCGCAGCTGGGGCCGATCGCCACTGGCCTGGGCGAGATCTTCATGTACACCGTAGAGGCCAAGCCCAACGCGCGCAAACCCGATGGCACCGCGTGGACGGCCACCGACCTGCGCACCCTGCAGGATTGGGTGGTGCGGCCGCAGTTGCGCAATGTGCCCGGCGTGACCGAGGTCAATACCATCGGTGGCTACGCGCGGCAGATCCATATCACGCCCGATCCGGCGCGCCTGGTCGCACTGGGTTTCACGCTGGACGATGTCGCGCGCGCAGTGGAGGCGAACAATCGCAACATCGGTGCCGGCTATATCGAACGCAATGGACAGCAGTTCCTGGTGCGGGTGCCGGGGCAGGTGGATGACATCGCGCAGATCGGCGCGATCGTGCTGGATCGGCGCGAAGGTGTGCCGATCCGGGTGCGCGATGTGGCGCAGGTGGGCGAGGGCCGCGAGTTGCGCACCGGTGCTGCCACCCAGGACGGCAGCGAAGTGGTGCTGGGCACGGTGTTCATGCTGGTCGGCGCCAATAGCCGCACCGTGTCGCAGGCGGCTGCCGAGCGTTTGAAAGTGGCCAATGCCAGCTTGCCCGCCGGCGTGCAGGCGGTGCCGGTGTACGACCGCACCGCGCTGGTGGACCGCACCATCGTCACCGTTGCCAAGAACCTGATCGAAGGCGCCTTGCTGGTGATCGTGGTGCTGTTCCTGCTGCTGGGCAATGTGCGTGCGGCGTTGATTACCGCGGCGGTGATTCCATTGGCGATGTTGTTCACGCTCACCGGCATGGTGCGCGGTGGCGTGTCCGGCAACCTGATGAGCCTGGGCGCGCTGGATTTCGGCCTGATCGTCGATGGCGCGGTGATCATCGTGGAGAACTGCCTGCGCCGCTTCGGGCAAGCACAACTGCGCCTGGGGCGCGTGCTCGAGCGCGATGAGCGTTTCGAACTGACTGCCGACGCCACTGCAGAGGTGATCCGCCCCAGCCTGTTCGGCCTGGGCATCATCACCGCGGTGTATCTGCCGGTGTTCGCGCTCACCGGCATCGAAGGCAAGATGTTCCATCCGATGGCCATCACCGTGGTGCTGGCGCTGAGCGGGGCGATGTTGCTGTCGCTGACCTTCGTGCCGGCCGCGATCGCCTTGCTGCTCGGCGGCAAGGTGGCCGAGCACGAGAACCGCGCGATGCGCTGGGCGCGCGGCGTGTATGCGCCCCTGCTGGATCGCGCGCTGCGGCACGGCCGCTGGGTCGGTATTGCGGCGCTGGTCACGGTGGCGCTGTGTGCGCTGCTGTCCACGCGGCTGGGCAGCGAGTTCATTCCGAACCTGGATGAAGGCGATATTGCGCTGCATGCCTTGCGCATTCCCGGCACCAGCCTGGAACAGGCCATCACCATGCAATCCACCCTGGAAAAACGCATCAAGCAGTTTCCGGAAGTGGCGCATGTGTTCGGCAAGCTCGGCACCGCCGAAGTGGCCACCGACCCGATGCCGCCATCGGTGGCCGATACGTTCCTGATCATGCATCCGCGCGCGCAATGGCCGGATCCGCGCAAGCCCAAGGCGCAGTTGGTAGCCGAGATCGAAGCGGCGGTGAAGCAGTTGCCTGGCAACAACTACGAGTTCACCCAGCCGATCCAGATGCGCATGAACGAGCTGATTTCCGGCGTGCGCGCGGACGTGGCGATCAAGGTCTACGGCGACGATCTGCAGACCCTGGTGAAGCTGGGGCAGCGCGTGCAGGAGATCGCCAGCAGCGTGCCCGGGGCAGCCGATGTCAGTCTGGAACAGGCCACCGGCCTGCCGATGCTGGCAGTGGTGCCCGACCGCGCTGCACTGGCTGGCTACGGGCTCAATCCCGGCGTGGTACAGGACACCGTAGCCGCCGCGGTGGGTGGGCAGGCCGCCGGGCAATTGTTTGAAGGCGACCGCCGGTTCGACATCGTGGTACGGCTACCGGAGGGTCTGCGTCAGGACCCGGCCGCATTGGCGGATTTGCCGATCCCGTTGCGCGGCGATGGCGAGCGTGGCGATGCCGACGAATCCAGCCGCGCGGCCGGCTGGCGTAGCGGCGAGCCGACTACCGTACCGTTGCGTGAGGTTGCCAGGATTGAAACCGTCCTCGGCCCGAACCAGATCAATCGCGAAGACGGCAAGCGCCGCATCGTGATCACCGCCAATGTGCGCGATCGCGACCTGGGCAGTTTCGTGGCCGAGGTGCAGCAACGCGTGCAGGCCGAGGTGGCGCTGCCTACCGGCTACTGGATCGGCTACGGCGGCACCTTCGAGCAACTGATCTCCGCCGGCCAGCGCCTGGCCTGGGTGGTGCCGGGCACCTTGTTGCTGATCTTCGCGCTGTTGTACTGGTCGTTCGGTTCGTTGCGCGATGCGGTGGTGGTGTTCAGCGGCGTGCCGTTGGCGTTGACCGGCGGGGTCGTGGCGTTGGCCATGCGCGGGTTGGCGTTATCGATCTCGGCCGGTGTCGGCTTCATCGCGTTGTCGGGCGTGGCGGTGCTCAACGGCCTGGTGATGATCGCCTTCGTGCGCAGTTTGCGTGCGCAGGGCATGCCGCTGGAGCAGGCCTTGCGTGAGGGCGCATTGAGTCGCCTGCGGCCGGTCTTGATGACCGCACTGGTGGCTGCGCTCGGCTTCGTGCCGATGGCCTTCAACGTCGGCGCCGGTGCGGAAGTGCAGCGCCCGCTGGCGACGGTGGTGATCGGCGGCATCGTCTCGTCCACCTTGCTGACCTTGCTGGTGCTGCCGGTGCTGTACCGCTGGTTGCACCGTGTGCGGTCGCAGCCCGCCACATCGGTTGAGGCGGCACGGCCGCAGGCAGGCACGCCATGAGCGGGTCCTGCTGCGGCTGCGGCAAGACGCTGGAGGTGGCGGCGATGCAGGCCCGTCAACGGCGTGTGCTGTGGTGGGTGCTGGCGATCAATGCCGGCAGCTTCGCGCTGATGCTGGCCGGCGCGCTGCACAGTGGCGCCGCGGCGCTGCTGTCCGGCAGCCTGGATAACCTGGGCGATGCGTTGACCTATGCGTTGAGCCTGGCGGTGGTGGGCGCCAGCCTGGCGGCCAAGGCGCGGGTGGCCTTGCTCAAGGCCGGGCTGATCCTGCTGGCCGCGCTCGCGGTGGCGGCCGAGATCGGCTGGAAGCTGGCCCACCCGCAGCTGCCGCTGTTCCAGAGCATGGGGCTGGTGGCGGCACTGAACTTCGCCGCCAACCTGCTGTGCCTGCGCCTGCTGTGGCCGTACCGCAGCGGCGACATCAACCTGGCCTCGGCCTGGGCCTGCTCGCGCAACGATGTCTACGAGGGCATCGCGGTGCTGGCTGCCAGTGCCGGGGTCTGGGCGTTCGGTCGCGGCTGGCCCGACCTGGTGATCGCGGTGGCATTGCTGCTGCTGTTCCTGCGCTCGGCGTGGCAGGTGGCGCGCGGCGCATTGGCGGAGCTGCGTCGGGTCGCGGTGATGGCGCAAGCCGGGGACGGCTGACCCATTGCTACGGTCGGGCGAGGCACAATGGCGGCGCCAGCGGCGACGTGCTGTAAGTGCTTGCGGCACATGGGAAAGCCGTGCATAATGCGCGGCTCGCTGTGCCCGGATCGCTCCGGATGGCGGCACCCAGCGCGATGGGGTTGCCGGCCGGTTCCAGCGTAAGTTCTTGATTCCCAACGTTGCGTGGCAGCTTGACGCTGTCGGGGCCGCCGCTCCCCAGGCTATGGGTGGCAATTCATTTATCGAGGTGCGTAATGTCCCGCGTATGCCAAGTGTCCGGCAAGCGTGTGCAGACGGGTAACAACGTCTCCCACGCAAACAACAGAACCCGTCGTCGCTTCCTGCCCAACCTGCACGAGCGCCGTTTCTGGGTCGCCAGCGAAAACCGCTGGGTGAAGCTCCGTGTCTCCGCGCATGCATTGCGCACCATCGACAAGAACGGGATCGATGCCGTTCTGAAAGAGCTGCGTGCGCGCGGCGAAAAGGTCTGAGGAGTAAGCAGTCATGGCAAAAGGCAAGCGTGACAAGATTCGTATGATTTCCTCGGCCGCTACCGGCCACTTCTACACCACGGACAAGAACAAGAAAAACACTCCGGGGAAGATGGAAATGATGAAGTACGACCCGGTCGTGCGTAAGCACGTGATGTACAAGGAAGGCAAGATCAAGTAATCCATCGATTACGCGATCTGCTTCCAAGCAAACACCCGCCGAAAAGCGGGTGTTTGCGTTTGTGGAGTGTTGCGGGGTTTGATTGCAACAATGGTTTAAATACGCACACTTACTGGGCCACTCCACATCCGCCCCTGCGGGGCACCCTCTCCCGATGGGAGAAGGGAGCGAGACGTCGTTTTTCTGATTGCGCACACCGTTAGTAGTTTGCAGTTCGAGGTGAAGCAGTCGGTGTTTTACTTCTGAAGGCGCGTGGCGACGCGTTTGACGTCGCAGGCGGTGACCGCTCTCCGAGGCGCCCCTCCATCCGCCCCTGCGGGGCACCTTCTCCCGATGGGAGAAGGGAACACCGCTACAGCCCCCGCGCACGCAGCTGTGTGTCCAGGCGCGGGTACACCCGCCGCGCGTTGCCTTCGAACACCTTGCGTTTGTCGGCATCGGAGATCGCCAATGCGTCGATGTAACGCTTGGTGTCGTCGAAGTAGTGACCGGTCTGCGGATCGATACCGCGCACCGCGCCGACCATTTCCGAGCCGAACAGGATGTTGTCGATGTCGATGACTTCGAACAGCAGGTCGATGCCGGGCTGGTGGTACACGCAGGTGTCGAAAAAGACATTGCGCATCACGTGTGTGGATAACGGCGGTTTGCCCAACATGTCGGCCAGGCCGCGGAAGCGGCCCCAGTGATACGGAACGGCGCCACCACCGTGCGGGATGATGAAGCGCAGCTGCGGAAAATCAGCGAACAGGTCGCCTTCCAGAAACTGCATGAACGCGGTGGTGTCGGCATTGAGGTAGTGCGCGCCGGTGGCGTGGAAATTGGCATTGCAACTGCCCGAGACGTGCACCATTGCCGGCACATCCAGCTCGACCATTTTTTCGAAGAACGGGTACCAGGCGCGATCGGTCAAAGGCAGGCCGGTCCAGTGGCCGCCGGACGGATCGGGATTGAGGTTGCAGCCGACAAACCCGAGCTCGGTGACGCACCGTTCCAGCTCCTTGATCGACTGTGCGATCGACACGCCCGGCGACTGCGGTAGCTGACACACGCCGATAAAGGTGTGCGGATACAGCTGCACCACCCGCCCGATCAGGTCATTGCAATGCCGCGTCCACACCTGGCTCACCGCTTCATCGCCGATGTGGTGCGCCATGGTGCTGGCACGTGGCGAGAAGATCGTCATGTCCGCACCGCGCTCGCGCAGCAGGCGCAATTGATGCTGTTCGACGCTTTCGCGAAGTTGATCGTCGGAAATGTGCGGATAGGCCGGCACCGGCAGGCTTGCGTCGTTGTAATGGGCAATCTGCGCCTTGCGAAACGCATCGTGTGCAGCCGGTGCGGTGGTGTAGTGGCCGTGGCAGTCGATGATCATGGCAATGCTCGTTGAAGTGCGAATCGGAACCGGCGCACGCAGCCTGGCGAACGCATGCAGCGCGCGGTGGCGGTCGACGCTGTGCATGCGCAGCCGCCAGTCGAGTGTGGTCGCTGAGCCTGTGCGTCATCGTCATCGTCATCCACATCGACGAGCGCAGCTCCGGAACGTATTTCGGGCGGTGTGCGACGGTCTGACGACGACGCGTCAGGCTGCGCGTGCCGCGGGTGCAGCCTGACCTGTCTCACCCTGCACCCCAGGCAGCGCGATGCGCCCACCACGTAGGAGCGCACCCAGGCGCGACCGGCACCCGATCCGCGCTGCCTATGCAGCGAAACCACCCGACATGCGCCGGACAGGCAAGACGTTGCCGCGATGCGGGGGGCATTGCGCGGAGATACGATCCGCAGCGTCGCACGCGCGCGCGTGCATCGCGGTGCGGGCGACGCCGGCAGCGCACCGACGATCGCATGCTTGCAGGGCGCGCACCACAACGCGCCTGCTCAGGCGGGGTTGAGGTCGCTAAGCCCGCCCGATGCTGGCAACGATGCTCACCCAAACACCACCCCATCGAACAACTTGCGTGCAGTCCTGACGACTGCGGCGCGTACCACCGCGCCGTGTACATCGCGTTCGATGACGCAGCCAGTCGTCCCGCTGGGGTGCTCGACCTCCAACTGCTGGATGCTGCCGCCCGGCAGCAGCGCCAGTGCATGCGCGGGCGACTCCGGCAGCAGGCAGGCCGTGGCGACGGTGACGGCGCCGAGCACGCCGATCGAGGCATGGCAGCGGTGCGGGATGAACGAGCGCACGGTGATCGCGCCACCGTTGCGCGGCGCGGCCACCAGCATCATCTTCGGCACGGTCGCGGCGCTGACATCGCCCAGCTGCATCAGGGGGCCGGCCTGCAGGCGAATGGACTCCAGCCGCGCCTTGAGAACCTCGTGTGCATCCAGCGTGGCGCGATCTTCATACCCGCTGATCCCGAGATCGCCGGCGCGCATCACCACGCATGGCATGCCGTTGTCGATCAGCGTTACCGCCACGCCATCGAGCGTGTCCACGGCGTGCCCGCTCGGCAACAGCGTGCCGCAGGAAGCGCCTGCAATCCCGGCGAATGCCAAGGCAATGGGCGCGGCCGTGCCCGGCACGCCGTCGATGCGCGCGTCGCCCGCATAAGTGACCCGGCCACCGGGCGTGCGTACGGTGGCCGTTGCCAGGGTGCCGGTGTTGCGCATGAAGATGCGCACGTCGGTCTGCCCGTCGCGAGTAGGCAGCAGGCCGCGTTCCAGCGCGAACGGGGCCACCCCGGCCAGCATGTTGCCGCAGTTCTGCGCATCGCTGACCTGCGCCTGCTCGACCGCCACTTGCAAGAACAGGTAGTCCACATCGGCATCGGCGCGTGTGGAGCGCGACACCACCGCCACCTTGGAGGTGAGCGGGTCGGCGCCGCCCATGCCGTCGATCTGACGCAGGTCCGGCGAGCCGTAGGCGCGCAGCAGGAATGCATCGCGTGCGGCGGTGTCGACGGGCAAGTCCTCGGCCAGGAAAAAGCCGCCCTTGGAGGTGCCGCCGCGCATCCACATCGCGCGCACCTGCTCAGACATAGCGCAGGCCCTTGGCGGCCAGACGCTCGCGCATGGCGTAGATATCCAGCCCCAGTTCGCCGCGCGCCAGGCGCTCGCGCTTGATCAGTTCGCGCGCTTCGCGGGCCTGCGCTTCGGCCAATACCTCTGCCGCCGTGGCGCGCGGCACCACGCACACGCCATCGTCGTCGGCCACCACGACATCGCCTGGCTGGACAAGCTGTCCGGCGCAGACCAGCGGTACGTTGACCGAGCCCAGCGTCTCCTTGATGGTGCCCTGCGCGCAGACGGCGCGGCTCCAGGCCGGGAATTGCATGGCGGTGAGGTCGCGCACGTCGCGTACACCGGCATCGATGATCAGCCCGCGGCAGCCGCGCGCCTGCGCCGAGGTGGCCAGCAGATCGCCGAAGTAGCCGTCGCAGCAGTCGCTGGTAGGCGCCACCACCAGCACGTCGCCGGGCTGCAGTTGCTCGATGGCGACGTGCATCATCCAGTTGTCGCCCGGGGGAACCGAGACGGTGACGGCGGTGCCGGCGACGCGGCAGCCGGCGTAGATCGGGCGCAACCGGTGATGCAACAGGCCGCTGCGGCCCTGCGCCTCGTGCACCGTGGCAACGCCGGCCTGGGCCAGGCCGTCCGCGAGGGCGATCGGGGTGCGCGCAACCTGGGTGACGACCTGGCTCATCCATCCATCCTCGTTAGTGCTGCGCCGAGTCTGAGCGGCAAGAGTCAACCAGCTCAACATTCATTTGAGGTATGCGTATTGGTTTTGCTTATAGTTAGAGCATGCCGCCGATGCCCGAACCGAACCTGCGCCATCTGTATGCCCTGGTCGTGGTGCACCGGCTTGGCAGCATCAGTGCGGCCGCACCGCAGGTGAATCTGTCGCAGCCGGCCCTGACCCAGGCGGTGGCCCGCCTGGAACAGCAACTGGGCGTGCGGCTGTTCGAGCGGCAGCCTGGCGGCATGGCCGCCACCGAGGCCACCCAGTTGGTGGTACCGCGGATCGCGCGCGCGCTGGCGCATCTGGACCGTGGCATCCGGGTGGCGCGACGTGCGCTGCGGCTGCCGGCGCGGCCCGGTCTGGAGCGGCGGGTGTCGTTGGGACAGCTGCAGGCACTGGTGGCGGTGGACGTGGCAGGCAGCTATTCGCTGGCGGGGGTGCAGCTGGGCGTGTCGCAGCCGGCGGTCTACCGTGCAGTGCAGGCACTGGCCGATGTGATCGAGGTGCCGCTGACCATGCGCCGCGGCAAGGCGATGCAGCCCACGCCGGTGGCGGAGCGGCTGCTGCGGCAGGTGCGGCTGGCGCTGGCGGAGGTGCGTGCCGCGCTCGACGAAGTGGCCGCCCTGCGCTCGCACGATGCCGGGCGGGTGGTGGTGGGAGTGATGCCGCTGGCGCGGGCGATCCTGCTGCCCCAGGCGCTGGCGCGGTTTGCGCGTGCGCACCCGGCCGCCAGCATCAGCGTGGTCGAAGCCCCGTATGCGCAGTTGCTGGCGCATCTGCGCGAGGGCGGGCTGGACCTGCTGATCGGTGCGCTACGCGACCCGTTGCCGGTGCGCGACGTGCTGCAGGAGCCGCTGTTCGACGACGAGCCGGTGATCGTGGCGCGCAGCGGGCACCCGTTGGCCGGCAAGGCGTACGCCTTTGCGCAGCTGCTCGACTACCCATGGGTGATGGCCGCAGCGGGCACGCCGGTGCGCGAGCGCTGGGAACGCATGTTCCGCGATCGGCAGCTGCAGCCGCCGCCGCTACGCATCGAATGCGGTGCGGAGCTCACCGTGCGCGGGCTGCTGCTGGAAGACGACTGGCTGACCCTGATGTCGCGGGACCAGTTCCTGTTCGAGCGCCGCGCCGGCCTGTTGTGCGAGATCGGCAGCGCCGGGCCGCGCTTGCGTCGGCAGATCGGCATGACCACGCGCAGCGACTGGCACCCCACGCGTGCGCAGACTGCCTTCGTGCAGACGCTGCGGCAGGTGTGCGCCGAGCGCGTGCATCCTGGGTCGGCAGATGCCGGCCCGTTTCGCCATTGCATCCAGCCGGCAGGCACTGCGCCGTTGCGTTTACCCGCAGCCGGGTCAGAATCGGCTTCATCATGAACATGGAGCGCTGATGCCCGACTGGTCGCAAGGCACCTGGCTGCTGGCACTGGACTGGGCGATCCGCCTGGCGGCGCTGCTATGGATTCCCAGCCGCACCACCCCCGGCGCGGCGCGCAGCTGGTTGTTGCTGATCGGGTTTGTGCCGGTGGCCGGCCTGCCGCTGTATCTGCTGCTCGGCCAACCGTGGGTGTCGCGGCTGCGCGTGGAGCGACAGGCCACCGCCTCGCAGGTGATCCGCGAACAGCAGCTGCCCTTGCATGCGTTGCGCTGGACGCCGCAGGCCGATACCAGCAGCGCCGAGGTGGTGCCGCTGATCGAACGGCAGGGCGATTTCATGCCGACCCTGGGCAATGCGGTGGAATTGCTCGACGACTACGCGCAGTCGCTGCAGGCCCTGATCACTGCGATCGATGCGGCCGAACAGCGCGTGCATCTGCTGTATTACCTGATGTTCGACGATGCGGTGGGCGATGCGGTGGTGGCAGCGTTGCAACGGGCAAGCGCGCGCGGCGTGTGCTGCCGCGTGCTGCTCGATGCGGTGGGCGCCAAGCGCGGCCTGCGGCGTTATCGCAAGCGCCTGCAGGCCGAGGGCATCGAGGTGTTGGCGGTGCTGCCCGGTGGCCTGCGCTGGCGCCGCAGCGGGCGCATGGATCTGCGCAATCACCGCAAGATCGCGGTGATCGACAACCAGGTGGGCTTTGTCGGCTCGCAGAATCTGGCCGACGCCGGCTTCATCGACGGTGTGCCCAATCGCGAGCTGGTGGCGCGTGTGCGCGGGCCGGTGGTCAATCATCTGGAAGCGGTGTTCGCCAGCGACTGGTTCACCGAAACCGGCCAGCGGCTGGATGTCTGGCCGGATGCGCCGGTATGTGAGGCCAACATCGCCACCCAGCTGTTGCCCAGCGGGCCGGCATATCCGTTCGAAAACGCGCGTGATGCGATCAATGCGGTGATCCATCTGGCGCGGCGCAAGGTGGTGCTGGTGACGCCGTACTTCGTTCCCGACGAAGCCTTGCTGAGTGCGCTACGCATCGCCGCGGTCTCGGGCGTGGATGTGCAGCTGATCCTGTCGGAGAGCAACAACCAGGTCCTGGCGGCATGGGCGCAGGAAGCGTATTTCGAGGAGTTGCTGCGCTGTGGGGTGAAGATTGCGCTATACCGTCCCCACTTCCTGCATGCCAAACATCTGAGCATGGACCAGGACATCGCCCTGGTCGGCTCGATCAATCTGGACATCCGCTCGTTCGCGCTCAATGCCGAGATCGGCATGCTCTGCTACGACCGGGGCGTGGTGCAGCGGCTACGCGAGATCGAACAGGATTATCTGGCCAATGCGCGTGCGCTGGACCTGGAACAGTGGCGCCGCCGTCCGGCCTGGCGCCGCAGCCGCGAAGGCATCGCACGCCTGGCCGATGCATTGATGTAGCGGCCTTACGTCAGTCCAGGCGCATCACCTGGAAGACGTTGCCCTCCGGGTCGCGGCCGTCGTACATCTGGTAAGCAAAGCCGGCGTAGCGTTTGAGCTCGCCCACCGGGACGCCTGCGCTGCGGCGTTGCTCGCGATGGGCCGCCAGGTCCGAGGTGATGGCAAACACCAGCTTCGTGGTGGAGCCTGCCGCCGGCCGTGGCGGGTCCGATGCCGGCGATGCCGGCAACTGGCGGTAGCTGTCGCCGACCAGGTGCAGCGCCAGCTCGATCTGCCCTGCGGCCAGGACGACCCACTGATCGGCGATCTCTTCGAGGACGGGGAGTGAGAAATGGGCCTGGTAGAAGGCCTTGATTGCCGCGACATCGTGGACGTAGACGATGAGCCTGACCAATGCAACAGACATGCTGTGGGCCTCCCAGAGCCTTTGCCGAGCGTGCGCAGCCAATCGTAAGCGCTGGTGATGCTGGGCGCGTGGAAACCTGGCAAGCCCAGGGCCGGCCGGCGAGGCGTCTGCGCAGCCGGGACGCGGCGATCGGGGGTCCGGCGCAGCCATCGCCTACAATGCCGCAATGAATCCAGTGCGTGATCCCGGCGATGCAACGATCGCCATCGTCGGCGGTGGCGCATCCGGTGTGCTGGTGGCGCTGCAACTGTTGCGTCAGGCCGCAGAGCTGCGACGGATCGTGTTGATCGAGCCGCACCCGTTGCTGGGCGAGGGCGTGGCGTATTCCACCACGCGTCCCGAACACCTGCTCAATGTGCCGGCCGCGCGCATGAGTGCGCTGGTGGATGCGCCGCAGGATTTTGTCGACTATCTGCGTGCGCACGCATCTTGCCCGGAGCTGGACGATACGCAGCTGCCGCAACAGTTCGTCGGGCGCAGGCATTACGCGCCTTATCTACGCGACCGTCTGCAGGTCGCGCGTGCGACCAGCCCTGCTGCCCTGATCGTGCGTACCGCACGCGTGCAGACCTTGCAGCCCAACGCAGACGGTGCGCTGTTGCACCTGGACGACGGGCACACGCTGCAGGCCGCCGCAGTGGTGCTTGCGGTTGGCAACGCGCTGCGCCCGTTGCCGCTGCGTGGCGCCACCGGCCTGTCGGCTGCGCAGCGGGTGGAAGCCTGGGACACCGAGGCGGTGGCCGCGTTGCCGCAGGACGCCGCGGTGTGCATCGTCGGCTCCGGCCTGAGCATGGCCGACACGGTGGTGACGCTGGCTGCGCAGGCCCATCGCGGCGCGGTGCATGTGGTGTCGCGGCACGGGCTGTTGCCCTTGCCGCATGCGCATGGCGCGGTGGCCGCGTTCGACCCGCAAGCGCTGCTGGCGCTGCCGTTGCGTGCGCGCATGCGCGCGTTGCGCCGGCACGCCCGCCTGGCGCTGGCGCAGGGGCTGCCGTGGCAGGGGGTGATGGAACGCATCCGGCCCCTGAGCCAGGCCTTGTGGCAGACCTTGTCCGTAGCCGATCAGCGCCGTTTCCTGCGGCATGTGGTGCGTTACTGGGATGTGCATCGCCATCGCATTGCCGCGCCGGTGCATGCGCAGTTGCAGGCGATGCAGGCGCGCGGGCAACTGCAGCTGCATCGCGCGCGGCTGGATGTGGCATTTGAGGTCGGTGCATGCGTGCGCGTAAGTGCGGGCGCTGCCCGTGCCGGGCATGCATTGCAGCTGGACGTGCAGACGCTGGTCAATGCCACCGGCGTGGAAATGCGCGTGCAGGCAATGCGAAACCCGTTGCTGCAGCAGTTGCTGGGGCAAGGCATCGCGATGGCCGGCCCGCACGGCATCGGCGTTGACACCGCTGCCGATGGCAGCCTGATCAATGCCGACGGTCAGACGAACCCGCGCCTGCGGGTGATCGGCAGCCTGCGCATCGGCGCGCTGTGGGAGAGCCTGGCGGTGCCGGAGTTGCGTGAGCAGGCAGCGGCGATCGCGCGCGATGTGCTGCTGGAGCGCTGATAGGCGTGTGGGGACAGGAAAAGCAGCTTGGCTGGCGTCTCCGGCCGCGACATTGGCCTCTTCGATGGGCGAAGGCGACCCTTAGCGCCCGATGAGGGTGCGAGCAAAGCCTCGGGTGACCCGCATGCACTGCGTCGTGGCTGCGCCTCGTGCCCTCACCCCAACCCCTCTCCCGCAGGCGGGAGAGGGGCTCTGCCACGGCAAGCATCTGCCTGCGCTCCCTTGCAGGCGGGAAAACATCCAACGTGCTGGCTTCTCCTGCAAGCGGCAGAGTAATCAACGTCCTGGCTTCTCTCGCAAGCGGCAGATCAACCAATGTCCTGCCTTCTCTTGCAGGTGACAGAGCAACCAGCGGCCTGCCTTCTCTTGCAGGTGACAGAGCAACCAGCGGCCTGCCTTCTCTTGCAGGTGACAGAGCAACCAGCGGCCTGCCTTCTCTTGTAGGTGACAGAGCAACCAGCGGCCTGCCTTCTCCCTTCTCCCGCCTGCGGGGGAAGGTGCCCGAAGGGCGAATGGGGGCAGCAATCCCAACCGCTTCATCGCAATCTCAGCCGCAGCGACGCCACAACCGGTAAAATGCGCCGGTGGATGTCTCTCATTTGCTCGATCATTTAAACCCCGCCCAGCGCGAGGCCGTTTCCGCGCCGCCGGGGCATTACCTCGTGCTGGCCGGCGCCGGCTCCGGCAAGACGCGCGTGCTGATCCATCGCATCGCCTGGCTCAACGAAGTCCAGGGCGTGCCCAACCACGGCATCTTTGCGGTGACCTTCACCAACAAGGCCGCCGGCGAAATGCGCCACCGCACCGACCTGCAGTTGCGTAACGGCAGCCGCGGCATGTGGATCGGCACCTTCCACGGGCTGGCGCATCGGCTGCTGCGTTTGCATTGGCAGGACGCGCGGCTGCCCGAAGGTTTCCAGGTCATGGACAGCGACGACCAGCTGCGGCTGGTCAAGCGCGTGGTGCAGGCGCTGGAACTGGACGAGAGCAAGTATCCGCCCAAGCAGATGAGCTGGTGGATCAACGAGCAGAAGGACGAGGGCCGCCGTCCGCAGCATATCCAGCCCGAGCCCAACGACGACTGGACCGAGGTACGCCGGCAGGTGTACGCGGCCTACCAGGAACGCTGCGACCGCTCCGGCCTGCTGGATTTCGCAGAGCTGCTGCTGCGCGCGCACGAACTGCTGCGCGACACTCCGGCCTTGCTGGCGCATTACCGTGCGCGCTTCCGCGAGATCCTGGTCGACGAGTTCCAGGACACCAACGCCATCCAGTACGCCTTCGTGCGCGTGCTCGCCGGCGAGACCGGGCACGTGTTCGTGGTCGGCGACGACGACCAGGCCATCTATGGCTGGCGCGGTGCCAAGGTCGAGAACGTGCAGAAGTTCCTCAAGGATTTCCCCGGCGCGCAGACCGTGCGGCTGGAGCAGAACTACCGCTCCAGCGCCAACATCCTGGGCGCGGCCAATGCGGTGATCGCGCACAATCCGGACCGCATCGGCAAGCAGCTGTGGACCGATTCCGGCGATGGCGACCCGATCGATCTGTACGCGGCCTACAACGAGGTCGACGAGGCGCGCTACGCGGTGGAGCGCGCGCGCCAGTGGGTGCGCGACGGCGGCAGCTACGGCGAAGTGGCGGTGCTGTATCGCAGTAACGCGCAGTCGCGCGCGCTGGAAGAGGCACTGATTTCCGAGCAATTGCCGTACCGCGTGTACGGCGGCATGCGCTTTTTCGAGCGTGCCGAAATCAAGGATGCGCTGGCGTACCTTCGCCTGCTCACCAATCGCAGCGACGACGCCGCGTTCGAGCGCGCGGTCAATACGCCCACGCGCGGCATCGGCGACCGTACGCTGGACGAAGTGCGCCGCCTGGCACGCGCCAACGCGCTGTCGTTGTGGGAAGCGGCGATGCTGGCCACGCAGGAAAACGGTCTGGCCGCACGTGCGCGCAATGCCTTGGCCACCTTCCTGAGCCTGGTCGGCCAGCTGCACGCCGAAACCGGCGAAATGGAATTGGCCGAACGCATCGACCATGTGCTGATGCGCTCGGGCCTGCGCGAGCATTGGGCCAAGGAAAGCCGCGGCGGGCTGGATTCGGAATCGCGCACCGAGAACCTGGACGAACTGGTGTCGGTGGCCTCGCGCTTCACTCGGCCCGATGACGAAGACAGCCAGGGCATGACCGAGCTGGTCGCGTTTCTGGCCTACGCCTCGCTGGAAGCCGGCGAAGGCCAGGCACAGGCCGGCGAAGAAGGCGTGCAGCTGATGACGCTGCATTCGGCCAAGGGTCTGGAATTCCCCATCGTGTTTCTGGTCGGCCTGGAAGATGGCCTGTTCCCGAGCGCGCGTTCGCTGGAAGAAAGCGGCCGGCTGGAAGAAGAGCGGCGCCTGGCGTATGTGGGCATTACCCGCGCGCGCCAGAAGCTGGTGCTGTGCTACGCCGAATCGCGACGCATCCACGGCCAGGACAACTACAACGTCCCGTCGCGGTTCCTGCGCGAGATTCCACGCGAGTTGTTGAACGAAGTGCGCCCCAAGGTGCAGGTCTCGCGCACCGCCTCGCTGGGCGCAGCGCGTGGCGGCCCGGTGCACGGAATCGTGGAGACCGCGCCGATCAAACTCGGTGCCAACGTCGAGCACCCTACCTTCGGTGGCGGCGTGGTCGTCGACTACGAAGGCGCCGGTGCGCATGCCCGCGTGCAGGTGCAGTTCGACGAAGTCGGTGCCAAGTGGCTGGTGATGGCGTACGCGAATTTGACGGTGGTGTAGCTAGTTTGCATTCGCCTGCGATTGCATTTTCTTCAGGCCAAGACGGTGTGCGTTTGCACTGTGCGTTGAGGCAGAGGAGCCGGCCGCCGGTGCAAATCACGCGCTGAGTCAAGACTGTGTGATTGCAGACGGCAAGCGATCACCGGATGAAGCGTCGCCTCCGTTGCTGGCCTCGCGCGCTTACATCTCCCAACTGAAGGCGGAGTTGATCTGCTTGCCTTCCACGGTAAGTGTCGACTTGTTGGCGAGCACGACCAGGGTAAATGGCGGAACACGCTTGTCGTGTCCCGTGTAAATCAGGCGGAGTATTCTGCGCTTGGTATCGAACGTCTTGACCTGGAACCCGCTCCGCAACCACACGCCCTCGCTGTCGCCAGGCGCGTTGAAGCGAAGACTGGCGATCACTGGTGGGGTGCTGCGCCCGACTTCAAACATTATGGAGTACCCACTTTCTTCGAAAGAAAGTGAGGCCGTTGCGTGTGCAGAGCAGCTCAGGCATGCAGACAGCAGCAATGCAATGCAAGTGAATACAAGTCGTGTCATGGCGTCATCCGTGAGCGTGGCCGTGCCTGAATGGCATGGTCAGGAATATCGATGTTGGCACAACGGCATCGCAATGTGTGCGGCAAGCAAAAAATGGCGACACAGCCGCCAAGTCGATGCGGTCGGTGTTCAAAATCTGCATTGGCCGTTCCACTCTGGTGTTTGATGCGCCAGTAGCCTCCATTCGTCGACCGATCACGACGTTCTGTGAGCCGCTATGGCCCGGTCACCAGGACAATTTGTGCATCGCTCGATGCGCGCGATGATGCATCCATGCCACCCTGGCGTCACTTGATTGCACAGGTACGTGACGGCATGCAGACGGAAAAACAGAAGATGCTGGCAGGCGAACTGTACAGCGCTACCGACGCGCAGCTGCAGGCCGATCAAGCGGCCGCGGCCGAGTGGATGCTGCGCTACAACGCGGCTGTAGTGCAGACGGCGGCACAGCGACATGCATTGTTGCAGGATCGCCTGGCCGAGGTGGGCGAAGGTGCGGTGATTCGTGCGCCGTTTCATTGCGACTACGGCTACAACATCCGCCTGGGTGCGGGCGTGTTCCTCAACTTCAACTGCGTGATCCTGGATATCTGCGAGGTGAGCATTGGCGACGGCACGCAGATCGGCCCCGGTGTGCAGATCTACGCTGCCGATCACCCGCGTGATGCCGTGGGGCGTGCCAGCGGCCTGGAATTCGGGAGGCCGATCCGCATCGGGCGCAACGTGTGGATCGGTGGCGGGGCCATCATCTTGCCGGGCGTGAGCATTGGCGACGATGCATTGATCGGCGCCGGTGCGGTGGTCACCCGCGACGTGCCGGCGGGTGCGACGGCAGTGGGCAACCCCGCGCGTTTGCGAGGGATGCGGCCCGATCCGGATGCCGCGGCGACGGATTGAGCGGATTGAGCGACGCGCTGCATGCGCTGTGATCGGCCTTGCATGCAGTGCACGTCGTAGCAGAACAACATTAAGTGCCACGCCAGCCTTTGCAGCATTGATCTACATCAAGGCAACCAGCACCAGCGCCTGTCACCGTGAGTCCGGCACCACAAACGGCAGCAATGCCATCTTTGCAGGAGGTCACCATGTACAAACGTATTCTCATCGCCATCGATGCATCCGAGTTGTCGCATCGCGGCTTGTTTCAAGGGCTGGAACTGGCCAAGGCCACCGGTGCCAAGGTCGACATCGTCACCGTGTCCGAGCCGTGGGCGATGGGCATGTATGACGCGATGGGTTGGAGCGTGGGGTACGAGGCGAGTCCGGAATACCGCACCGAGCGCGAAGCCGCTGCCGAGAAGATCCTGCGTCCTGCGCTGGAACTGGCGGCAGCCGCCAATATCAAGGCCACGTCACGGCATGTGCTGGACCGCTTCGCGGCAGAAGGCATCGTGCAGACCGCCGAAGAATGCAAAAGCGATCTGATCATCATGACCTCGCATGGGCGACGTGGCGTGCGCCGCATGCTGCTCGGTAGCCAGACGGTGGAAGTGCTCACGCACAGCACGATTCCGGTCCTGGTAATTCGCTGAGGCCGACGTGGTACGAACGCGTTGATGAGCAGGTACGCAGGCGACCCATCGCGTTGTTTCATGCAGGAGCGTACCCGGGCGCGATATGGCGTTACCGGGAATGCCGTATCGCGCCCAGGTGCGCTCCTACGTAGCGTCCAGGGCTTGCGGTGTACACGAAGGAGGCAGGACCGCGATCAGCAGGTGGGCGGTCTGATCCATACGCGTGGTTGTAGGAGCGCACCCGGGCGCGACGTGGCGTTACCGGGAATGCCGTATCGCGCCCGGGTGCGCTCCTACGCAGCGTCCAGGCTTTGCGGTGTGCACGAAGTAGGCAGGACCGCGATCAGCAGGTGCGCGGTCTGATCCATACGCGTGGTTGTAGGAGCGCACCCGGGCGCGATGTGGCGTTACCGGGAATGCCGTATCGCGCCCAGGTGCGCTCCTACGCAGCGTCCAGGGCTTGCTGTATACACGAAGTAGGCAGGACCGCGATCAGCAGGTGCGCGGTCTGATCCATACGAGTGGTTGTAGGAGCGTACCCGGGCGCGACGTGGCGTTACCGGGAATGCCGTATCGCGCCCAGGTGCGCTCCTACGCAGCGTCCAGGGCTTGCGGTGTACACGAAGTAGGCAGGACCGCGATCAGCAGGTGCGCGGTCTGATCCATACGCGTGGTTGTAGGAGCGTACCCGGGCGCGACGTGGCGCTACCGGGAATGCCGCATCGCGCCCAGGTGCGCTCCTACGCAAACCACTGCGCTCAGCCCTCCAGCGGTTCCAGCTGCGCGGCAAAGCGTGGCGCCGGCCGGGCGAGCCGGCGCAGCGCTTCGGCATGCACCAGCGGCGAGCCTGCGGTGGGCGTGAGCACACCATTGCGCAGCGATGCGCGCTCGGGCAGCACCTCGTGGTTCAGTTCGCGCATGAAGCGCCACATCGGCATGTAGTGGCCGCGGCGCGGTGCCGGTGCGTGCGGCGTGGCACGGCATTGGCGGCGCCACTGCATCGGCGGCATGCCGAAGCGTTGCTGGAAGGCGCGCTGGAACTGCCGCTCCGAGGCAAACCCCATTTCGTACAGCAGCCAGGTCAGGCTGCACTCCGGATACGCCTGCAGATAACGGTGCGCCGTGCACAGGCGCTGCTCGCGGATATAGCTGGCCACGCCGCCACGCGACTGGAACAGCCGATACAACGACGCGCGCGACAGCGCGAACGCCTGTTGCAACGACTCGGTGCCGAGCTCGGCCTCGCCGATGTGCTGCTCGATATAGGCCAGCAGATCGATCATCAGCGGCGCATGCGCCTCCATGGTCGAGGACGCTTGCGGAACGATGGCGCTGTAGTAGCTGATGCTCATGCGGTACTGCCTGCGGCCCACTCCCCGGGGCCTGTCCTTTGATCAACCGAAAAAAGCATTGCCAACCCATCACGTTTCTTTCACGAAGTCGGCCGCGCATCACGCATCGGCACGATTGAGACGATTTGTCGGGTGAGCGTGCAAGGGCATTCCTAGACTCGCCGCAACGCTGAAGAGGCGTCATCGCACGGCCTGTCGCTTGGGTCCGCGTGGTGCGGCAGTTGCGGGCAGGCCCGCAGCACCGGCGTCGCACGCAGGCTCCAGGCGATCGGCCGGGCCGGCGATATCCAGGCCACAAGACAGCGCACGTGCCCCGCACGTTGGCGCAACGGGCAAGCTCAATCGGAGATCAGGCATGGCCAGCAGTCAGAAGTTCATCGCCCGCAACCGGGCGCCACGCGTGCAGATCGAATACGACGTGGAGGTCTACGGCGCGCAGAAGAAGGTGCAAATTCCGTTCGTGATGGGCGTGATGTCGGACCTGTCCGGCGCCAACGCCGGCGAGCTGCCGTCGCTGGACGAGCGCAAGGCATTGGAGATCGATGTCGACAATTTCGACAGCCGCCTGCAGTCGATGCGCCCGCGCGCGCAGTTCAAGGTGCCCAATACGCTCACCGGCGAAGGCGAGCTGGCGGTGGATATCACCTTCGAAAGCATGGACGACTTTTCGCCGGCCGCCATTGCGCGCAAGGTCGCGCCGCTGGCCAAGTTGCTCGAGGCACGCACGCAGCTGGCCAACCTGGACACCTATATGGACGGCAAGGCCGGCGCAGAGCAGTTGATTGCCAATGCCATCCGCGACCCGGCATTGCTGCAGTCGCTGGTATCGGCGGCCAAGCCGGCCTCCGAGCCGGAAGGAGCCTGACGCCATGTCCGCCACCGAAGCCGCACTGGCCAGCAGCAGTACCGAAACCAGCGAGCAGGGCGATTTTGCCGCGCTGCTCAATCGCGAGTTCCGCCCCAAGAGCGAACGCGCCAAGGAAGAAGTGGAAGCGGCGGTACGCACGCTCGCCGAGCAGGTGCTCAACCGCAGCGATGTGGTCAGCGAAGACGTCTCGCAAACCATCAAGGCCTATATCGCGGAGATCGACCGCACGCTCACCCAGCAGCTCAACCAGATCCTGCATCACGCCGATCTGCAGCAGCTGGAAGGCGCCTGGCGCGGCCTGCATTACCTGGTCAATAACACCGAGACCGACCAGCAGCTCAAGATCCGCGTGCTGAACATCAGCAAGAAGGAACTGGGCAAGGTGCTCAAGCGCTACAAGGGCACCGCCTGGGACCAGAGCCCGATCTTCAAGAAGGTCTACGAGCAGGAATACGGTCAGCTCGGCGGCGAGCCGTATGGCTGTCTGGTCGGCGATTACTACTTCGACCAGAGCCCCCCGGATGTGGAGCTGCTCAACGGCATCGCACAGGTTGCCGCGGCCGCGCATGCCCCGTTCATTGCCGCAGCCGCGCCCAAACTGATGGGCATGGACAACTGGAACGAGCTGTCCAACCCGCGCGATCTGGCCAAGATCTTTTCCACGCCCGATTACGCCGCATGGCGCTCGCTGCGCGAGTCCGAAGACTCCAAGTACATAGGTCTGGCGATGCCGCGCACGCTCTCGCGCCTGCCCTACGGCGCGTCCACCAGCCCGTTGGACGAGTTCGATTTCGAAGAAGACACCACCGGCGCCGATTCCGGCAAATACACCTGGCAAAACGCGGCCTATGCGATGGCGGTGAACATCAACCGCTCGTTCAAGCAGTACGGCTGGTGCTCGCGCATTCGCGGCATCGAATCCGGCGGTGCGGTGGAAGGCTTGCCCACGCATACCTTCCCCACCGACGACGGTGGTGTGGACATGAAGTGCCCGACCGAAGTGGCGATCACCGACCGCCGTTCGGCCGAGCTGGACAAGATGGGCCTGATGCCGCTGGTGCATCGCAAGAACTCGGACATGGCCGCCTTCATCAGCGCGCAGTCCTTGAACAAGCCCGACGAATACGACGACCCGGATGCCACCGCCAATGCCGCACTGGGGGCGCGTCTGCCGTACATGTTTGCGTGCTGCCGGTTTGCGCATTACCTCAAGTGCATCGTGCGCGACAAGATCGGTTCGTTCTCCGACCGCGAGCAGATGCAGAGCTGGCTGACGCGTTGGGTGACCCAGTACATCGATGGCGACCCGTCCAACTCCAGCGAAGAAACCAAGGCACGCAAGCCGCTGGCTGCTGCCGAAGTGGTGGTGGAAGAGGTGGAAGGCGCACCGGGCTATTACAGCTCCAAGTTCTTCCTCAAGCCGCATTACCAGCTGGAGGGCCTGACCGTGTCGCTGCGGTTGGTCTCGCGCCTGCCCTCGGCCGCCAAGGCCTGATCCGACGCATTCGCGTCACGGGCACGACGCCACTGCGCGTTGCGCCACCCCTGTGTTGTCACTTTCATTGAAGGAGCAGTTCCATGGCGTTCGACATGCACATCAAGTTCGGCAGCGGCAAGGTCAAGATCGAAGGCGCGTCCAACCACAAGAAGCACAAGGGCGAGATCCCGATCCTGGCGTGGTCGTGGGGCGCGAGCAATTCCGGCGACCTGCATACCGGCGGCGGTTCGGCCAGCGGCGGCAAGGCGCACGTGCAGGACATTTCCATCACCAAGTACGTGGACGGCTGCTCCAACGCGCTGCTGGATGCAGTGTGCACCGGTGCACGCGTGGAAAACGCCTGGCTATACGTCACCAACGCCACCGGCGAGC
Source organism: Xanthomonas sp. 3793 (assembly GCF_024806835.1). GTDB lineage: Bacteria > Pseudomonadota > Gammaproteobacteria > Xanthomonadales > Xanthomonadaceae > Xanthomonas > Xanthomonas arboricola_F. Next base: position 279,888 of record NZ_JANTYU010000005.1, on the reverse strand, counting down.
AGAGCGACTTCCTTACGCTGGAGCTGAGCGAAGGCGTGCTGATCACCTCGCTGTCCACCGGCGGCTCCGGTGGCGAAGATCGGCTGACCGAAAACGTGACGCTGCACTTCGGCAAGTTCAAGTACGGCTTCCAGCCGCAGGACGACAAGGGCACGGCGCAGGGCGGGGCGAAGGAATTCACTTACGACATCCAGGGCGTCGCCAAGGCATAACGCGCCACGCAGACCGCGTGCGCGATCGCCGGATGGCGAAGCGGATGGGAGATCGGCATGCGCCACGCGTTCATGCCGGCTGCATCGCGTCGCCCTCGGTTCTCCGGCAACCGCGCGCGAGGGTGTGCTGCTGTACCCGATGCCTGCAATGCAATCACCGGCGGTGTCGACGATGACACCGCCACCTTCTTCGACAAGGACACGCGCGATGGATGCCACCGCACAGACCCTGCTTGCCCGCGGCGAGCCGGCGCAGGCATTGCAACAGCTGGTGCAGCAGGTACGTCGGCAACCGGCCGATGCTGCGCAGCGCGTGTTCCTGTTTCAGTTGCTGGCCGTGCTGGGCCAATGGTCGCGTGCGGCCGACCAGTTGCGTGCCTGCGGCGAGCTGGATGGCACCACCCAGCCGCTGGTGCAGACGTATCTCACCGTGCTGCAGGGCGAACAGACACGGGCGCAGGTGTTTGCCGGCACCCAATTGCCGCACGTGATCGGCGAGCCGGCCGAGTGGCTGGCATTGCATCTGCAGGCGCTGCGGCTATCGGCGCAAGGCCATGGCGCGCAGGCGAACGCGTTGCGTGCGCATGCCTTCGAACTGGCACCGGCAAGCGCGGGCGTGCTCGATGGCGAGCGCTTCGAATGGCTGTCCGATGCCGATGCACGCTTCGGGCCATGTATCGAACTGATGCTCGACAGCGGCTATGCCTGGGCACCGTTGCAGCACATCCATCAGCTGCGCTTCGAAGCGCCGGTGGACCTGCGCGACACCGTGTGGGCGCCGGTGAGCGTGCTGTGGCGCAATGGCGGCCAGGCATTTGGGTATATGCCGGTGCGATATCCCGGTAGCGAACATCTGGATGCGGGCGAGCTGCAACTGGCGCGCCGCACCGAATGGACCGAAGGTGCGCAAGGCGAAATCGGCCTGGGCCAACGTATGCTCGGCACCGAGTCGCGCGAGGTTGCGCTGCTCGAGGTGCGCGAGCTGCAGTTCGACGCGTATTGATCGTCATGGCCGAGCTCACCACCACCGAACGCCTGCAGCCCTCGTTGCTGGACCGGCTCACCGATGCCGCACCCAGCCAGCGCGAAGAGAGCCGCGAGCAACGCGTGATCTCGGCCACACGTCTGCGCGAGTGCGTGATCCGCGATCTGTCGTGGCTGTTGAACGCGGTCAATCTGGAAACCAGCCGGCCGCTGGACGCGCATCCGCAGATCCGTCGCTCGGTGCTCAACTTCGGCATCCCGGATCTGGCCGGCGCAGCCGTGTCCGGGATCGATGCGGCCGCGCTGCAGCAGCGCATTCGCGACGCCATCCTGGCCTTCGAGCCACGCCTGATCGCCGACACCTTGCGCGTAAGCGTGCATGCCGACACCGCGCGCATGGACAAGCGCTCGCTGCTGTTCACCATTCAATCGGAGATGTGGGCGCAGCCGCTGCCGTTGAACCTGTATCTGAAGACCGCACTGGACCTGGAAACCGGCCGGCTTGAAGTGATGGAGGGCCACGGCTGATCCCATGGACCCGCGCCTGCTCCCGTACTACACCCGCGAATTGCAGCACGTGCGCGACATGGGCGCCGAGTTTGCGCGCGAGTATCCCAAGATCGCCGGGCGGCTGGGGCTGGATGCGTTCGAATGCGCCGACCCGTATGTGGAGCGCCTGCTCGAAGGGTTTGCGTTTTTGGCTGCGCGCGTGCAACTCAAGCTGGACGCGCAGTACCCGGTCTTCACCCAGCACTTGCTGGAAATGGTCTACCCGCACTACCTGGCGCCGCTGCCATCGATGGCGGTGGTGCAGTTGCAGCCGGACCTGAAAGACAGCGGCCTGAGCGCCGGTGTCAGCGTGCCGCGCCATAGCGCACTGCGCAGCCTGATCGGCGCCGGTGAGCGCACCGCCTGCGAATTTCGCACCGCGCATGCGGTGACGCTGTGGCCGCTGCAGCTGGCCGAAGCCAAGTACCTGGAATCGCCGGCCGCGTTGGCGGCGGCAGGCGTCGCGTTACCGCCCGGGCGCAACGTGCGCGCCGGCATCCGCTTGCGTTTCGAGCTGGTGGGCGGTGCCCAGACCCAAGGCCTGGCGCTGGACCGGTTGCCGCTGTTCCTGGCCGGTGCCGATGGCCTGCCCAAGCGGCTGTACGAACAACTGCATGCCGACACCAGCGCCGTGCTGGTGCGCGGCAGCGATGCGCAGGGCGCGCCACTGCAAACGCTGCAAGGCGACGACGCGTTACAGATGCGCGGCTATGCCGACGAAGACAGCCTGATTCCGTACGACGGACGCTCCTTCAGTGGCTACCGCTTGCTGCAGGAATACTTCGCGTGCCCGGAGCGCTTCCTGTTTGCCGAACTCACCGGTTTGCGCGCTGCGTTGCGTCGCCTGCACGGCGCCAGTTTCGAGGTGGTGATTCTGCTGTCGCGCAGCGTGCCCAGCCTGGCCGCCGCAGTGAGCGCCGAACACTTCACCCTGTTCTGCACGCCGGCCATCAACCTGTTCGAACGCCGCGCCGATCGCATCCATCTGCAGGCCGGCCAGCACGAATATCATGTGCTGGCCGATCGCACCCGGCCGATGGATTTCGAGATCCATCATCTGGGCGAGGTGGAAGGCTTCGGCGACCGCCAGGAGCCGGAACAACGCTTCACCGCGTTCTATGGCGGCGATGCACGCACGTGGCATGCGCGGCATGGCGCGTTCTACAGCATGCGTCGCGAGCCACGGCTGCTGTCGGCGCGGCAACGCCGCGATGGCGCGCGCTCCAGCTACGTAGGCAGCGAGGTGTTCGTCAGCCTGGTCGATGCCAACGACCAGGCCCGCGCCAGCAACCTGCGTCAGCTCGGGCTGCAGCTGTGGTGCAGCAACCGCGACCTGCCGTTGCACATGCCGGTGGGCAAGGGCACTACCGACTTCAGCATGGACAGCGGTGTGCCGGTGCGCAGCGTGCGCTGCGTGGCCGGGCCGACCAAGCCGCGCCCGGCGGTGTCCGACGGGCAGACCGCGTGGCGCCTGCTCAGCCAGTTGCAGCTCAATTACCTGTCGCTGTTCGAAGATGGACCCAACGGTGCGGCGGCGCTGCGCGAGATCCTCACCCTGTACTGCGACCCGTTCGATGCCTCGGCGCAGCGGCAGATCGAAGGGGTCAAGCAGGTTACCGGCACGCCGATCGTGCGGCGCATTCCGGTGCCCGGCCCGATCACCTTCGGTCGCGGCCTGGAGATCACGCTCACCTGCGAAGACGCAGCCTTCGAAGGCAGCGGTGCGTTTCTGCTGGCTTCGGTACTGCGGCACTTCTTTGCGCGCTACGTTTCGGTGAATTCCTTTACCGAAACCGTGTTGCGCACCACCGAACGCAACGAGGTGGCACGATGGCCAGCCCAGCCCGGCTCCCGACCGCGCCTGTGAGCACCGGTGCTGCCGCGCTGGCACAGGCGCTGCAGACCCGGATCCAGGACTTCACCCCGTTCGCGGCCTTGCGCGCGATCGAGCGTTGCCATCCGCAGCAGCCGCGCCTGGGTGAATCGGCGCGCGCCAGTGACGATGTGCTGCGTTTGCGGCATACGCCATCGCTGGCATTCGCACCGCGCGCGCTTGAGCGTTACGTGCCGGCAACCAACGATCGACCGGCCGCGTTATACGGCGTGTTTCTGGGGCTATTCGGCCCCAACGCGCCGCTGCCGCTGCACCTGACCGAATACGCCATCGAGCGTGCGCAGCAAGCCAAGGATGGCACTTTTGCGGCGTTTGCCGATGTGTTCCACCACCGCATGCTCAGCCTGTTCTATCGCGCCTGGGCGCAGGCGCAGCCCAGCGTGCAGGCCGAGCGAGAAGCCAGCGATCAGTTTCGCGCATGGCTGGATGCACTGGTGGGCATCGCCAGCCCACACCTGCGCGAGCGCGATGCGCTGCCGGACGAAGCGCGCCGCTATCACGCCGGCCGGTTTGGCGCGGCCACGCGCACACCGGAAGGCTTGCGTGCCGTGCTGCAGCAACTGTTCGACTGGCCGGTGCAGGTGCAGGAATTCATTGCCGAATGGATGCGGCTTCCCGCCGGTGCGCAGTTGCAACTAGGCCTGGGCCCACGAAATGCGCGGCTGGGTGTGGATAGCGTGGTCGGTGCACAGGTGCGCGGTGCGCAACAGCGCGTGCGCATCCGGCTGGGGCCATTGCCGCGCATCGCATTTCAACGCTTCCTGCCCGGTGGCCAGGCGCTGCGCCAGCTTACCGCCGCGGTGCGCAGCTATCTGGGCGACGAGTTCGACTGGGAGCTGCAGCTATTGCTCAAGGCCGACGAGGTGCCCACCCCGCAGCTGGCGCGCAATAGCCGGCTGGGCCTGGATACCTGGATCGGCCGCCGCGCCTGGAGCATCGCCGACGCCGACGAGGTGGTGCTTCACCCCTCCGGTTGACCGCATCGCTGCCACTGCCACTCACACGCACGCTCACACGCAACGTACCGACTTCGAAGGACGCACCATGGCCGAGATCTCCCGCAGTGCCCTGTTCGGCAAGCTCAATCCACTCGCTTATCGTGGCATCGAAAGTGCCACGGTGTTCTGCAAGCTGCGCGGCAACCCGTATGTGGAGCTGGTGCACTGGCTGCATCAGCTGCTGCAGCTGCAGGACTCGGACCTGCACCGCATCGTCAAACACTTCCAGCTCAACCCGTCCACGCTGGCCCGCGATGTCACCGCCGCACTCGACAGCTTGCCGCGCGGCTCCACCGCCGTCACCGACCTGTCGGCCAATGCCGAAGAAGCGGTGGAGCGCGGCTGGGTGTATGCCTCGCTCAGCTTTGGCGAGGCGCAGGTGCGCACCGGCTATCTAGTGGTCGGCATTCTGAGTGTGCGTGGTTTGCGCAATGCCCTGCTGGCGATCTCAAAGGAATTCGAAAAGCTAAAACCTGCCGCGCTCAATGAACATTTTGCGCAGATTGTGGCCGGCTCGCCGGAAGATGGTCTGCTGCCCAGCGATGGTTTCTCACTCGGCCAGACCGCTGCACCCGGGGAGGCCAGCGGCGCCATTGCGCCGGCGGCAATGGGCAAACAGGAGGCACTGAAGAAATTCACCACCGACCTCACCGCGCAGGCGCGCGAGGGCAAGCTCGATCCGATCATCGGCCGCGACGACGAGATCCGCCAGGTGGTCGATATCCTGATGCGCCGCCGCCAGAACAACCCGATCCTGGTCGGCGAGGCCGGCGTGGGTAAGACCGCAGTGGTGGAAGGCTTCGCGCAGCGCATCGCCCGCGGCGATGTGCCACCGGCATTGAAGGACGTGCAACTGCGTACGCTGGACGTGGGCCTGTTGCAGGCAGGCGCCAGCATGAAGGGCGAGTTCGAACAGCGCCTGCGCGCGGTCATCGACGAAGTGCAGGCCAGCCCCAAGCCGATCATCCTGTTCGTGGATGAAACCCATACCCTGGTCGGCGCCGGCGGTGCCGCCGGCACCGGCGATGCCGCCAACCTGCTCAAACCTGCACTGGCACGCGGCACGCTGCGTACGGTGGGCGCGACCACGTTTGCCGAGTACAAGAAGTACATCGAGAAAGATCCTGCACTGACCCGCCGCTTCCAGGCCGTGCAGGTGGATGAGCCCGACGAAGCCAAAGCGGTGCGCATGATGCGCGGCGTCGCCTCGATGATGGAACAGCACCACAATGTGCAGATCCTCGATGAAGCGCTGGAAGCGGCAGTCAAGCTCAGCCACCGCTATATCCCTGCGCGCCAGCTGCCGGACAAGTCGGTGAGCCTGCTCGACACCGCCTGCGCGCGCGTCGCGGTGAGCCTGCACGCCACGCCAGCCGAAGTGGACGACAGCCGCCGCCGCATCGAAGCGCTGGACACCGAGCACGCCATCATCGAGCGCGAGCGCGCGATCGGCATCGTGGTGGATGAGCGTGCTGCCGCATGTGCCGGCTTGCTGGAAAGCGAGCACGGCCGCCTGCGTGATCTTGAGCAGCGCTGGGTCGGCGAGAAAGCATTGGTCGATGAACTGTTGTCTCTGCGTGCGCAACTGCGTAGTGGTAACGCGCCCGTGGAAGGCACCGGCAGTGCATTGGAAGCGGAGGCCGATGCCGATGCCGCACAGGCGGCGTCTGGCGACACTGCCTTGCTCGAAGCACCGGTGCAGGTTGATCGCGACACGCTACTCGCGCGCCTGCAACTGGTACAGGCGGAACTGGGCGCACTCCAAGGCGAATCGCCCTTGATCCTGCCCACGGTCGACTACCAGGCGGTGGCCGCCGTGGTCGCCGACTGGACCGGCATCCCGGTCGGACGCATGGCGCGCAACGAGATCGACACCGTGCTGCGCCTGCCCGAACTACTGGCCAAGCGCGTGATCGGCCAGGACCACGCCATGGAGATGATCGCCAAGCGCATCCAGACCAGCCGCGCCGGCCTGGACAACCCGGACAACCCGATCGGCGTGTTCCTGCTTGCCGGCACCTCCGGCGTGGGCAAGACCGAAACCGCACTCGCACTGGCCGAAACCTTGTACGGCGGCGAACAGAACCTGATCACCATCAACATGAGCGAGTACCAGGAGGCCCACACCGTCTCCTCGCTCAAGGGCGCACCGCCGGGCTACGTCGGCTACGGCGAAGGCGGCGTGCTGACCGAAGCGGTGCGACGCAAACCTTACTCGGTGGTGCTACTGGACGAAGTGGAGAAAGCCCACCCGGATGTCCACGAACTGTTCTTCCAGGTCTTCGACAAGGGCTGGATGGAAGACGGCGAAGGCCGCCGCATCGACTTCCGCAACACCCTGATCATCCTCACCAGCAACGCCGGCACCGAGCTGATCGCCAGCCTGTGCAAGGACCCGGAATTGATGCCGGATCCGGAAGGCATGGCCAAGGCGATCCGCGAGCCGTTGTTGAAGGTATTTCCCCCGGCATTGCTCGGGCGGCTGGTAGCGATTCCGTATTACCCGCTGAGCAACGCCATGCTCGGGCAGATCGTGCGACTGCAGTTGAACCGCATCAAGAAGCGCATCGAGGAGCGCTACAGGATTCCGTTCGAGTACGACGACTCGGTGGTGGAGCTGGTGGTGAGCCGGTGTACCGAGAGCGAGTCGGGGGGGCGGATGATTGATGCGATTTTGACGAATTCGATGTTGCCGAAGATTTCCCGCGAATTCCTCGGGCGCATATTGGCGGGTCGCGCTGTCACACAGGTGAACATGAGCGTCGACGCCGATAATTTTTACTACAGCTACGTCTAGTCTGGCCCAGGAGCCCTATCATGAATCGACCTCGATCGAATGCTCTTTCCGGGCCACGCGATCCTCGCTATCTGAACCCGGCGCAGCAATTGGGCATGGCGATGCGCGCGCCAATAACGGTCGCCGATGAGTTGGAGCAATTTCTAATCAAAATCTTTGCGCGTAAAGATTTGATGGAAACCGAAGCTATCCCCCACAATATTTCCATAGGGGTCTACAAAGCCTATGCCAATATTGTTGACGGTGTGGTTCCGGCCCCAGAAATGGACGTGCTGCGAACGGCCCGTGGCGTTTGGGAGCTGATTCGACACAAGGTGTCGCCCACACATCTGAGCCGTGCACTTTTCCAGAAGGCAGGTTGTCCATTTCTGGATGAAAAAGTGTTCGGCGACGATGACTACGCGCTAACCCTGTTGGGCGACTTTCTCTACTTTCAATTGCATCCCGGGGCGGCAACATGCCGGGTCTATCTAAATGTGATATTCGAGTCAATGCCCAATGTGGTGCAAACGGTATTGGATCTGCCCCCTGTCTTGTATGCCGAGATAACCGGCTTCAAGACCGATGGCCCCGGTGCCAGCCGGGCCGACTCGGTAGTGATTTACTGCAAAACACGCGCGACTGCGGAGCAGGTTGCCGCGATCATGCTAGCACGGATCGCGGAAGGTACCGTGCGTTCCAGTGACCAAACCGTACCGGCCATGACCACGCGGTTGGGCGCCGGTGTGGCCTTGGGCGCCGAACCCAGGCAACAAGAAACCGCCTTGATGGCGCCGGTCCCGGGCCGGCCCCGCACGGCGCAGAGCTTTGGCACCATCCGCAGTCAGGCGATTGCCGCCGCTATCCTCAGTTACCGCGCCAACCGCCATTTACTGGGCGGCGACTACGAGGTCTTCCGAAAATTTGCCGCGATCGCCTTCAAAGGCTTCGGGCTCGACCCAGACGCGCCCGGAAACTAGCAATTGGGCAAGAACAGGGTCAGGTTCACTGTAGAAGTCAGCCTGACTCTGTTTTCGCGGATGCGATCCTGACCAACTCTATGCTCCCCGAGATTTCCCGTTAGTTTATTACTCTAATGATTGAGGGTATCCCTTTAGAGGGACGTGGCTTGGGAAAAAAGCTGGGGGCTGTCGTACAAATATCTTAAGAATTACTGATAGATAAGGAATAAGGCATGCCAACAATCTCTGCAGATTTCAATCATGGCCACAACCACGGGCCGATCTATGCCCACGGAGAAAACGCTGTTGACAGACCGCGTAGAGATCGACGTCCCCCATCCAACAACGTGAGAGCCTATGCGCCAGCCCTTTATGCGCACATTAACGCAGTTAACGGACTCAGGCGTTCACCGTGGGCATGCGCAGAAGCTCAGGCCCTTTCAAAACTGCTTTGGTACATACGTAATGCTGGCTACGTTATCGACCTCAGTCGTATAACTTTTAGCCGTCCGACTGGCTACAACGGTAGGGAGCTATGGAATCCCTGTAAAAACTGCGAAGCCTGGCTAGAAAAATCCGGTGGCTGGGGGCCGGATGTTACCTACAAAATCCGGGGTGAGCTGCAGTGAAAATTTTTAATCAGTAGTAGATAGGTAAATCATTATTTAAGCAGCATTTGACTATAGCAACCTGTAGATGGCTTTGCGACGTCGCCTGACCGAAAACAGGATCAGGGTTATCTGGAAGTCAACCTGACTCCGTTTGCCCGACCCCGTTTGCCCGCTCCGAACAATCTCGATGGCGAGTTCGCGCTGAGCCAGTATCGGTTGCGGATGACGGGCTACACGGTTAGTGAGTTCGTCGAGGAGGCCGACTAACGCGTTGGTCGTCGCCGGTAACGGGGCGGTAACGGGGTTCGGTTCACTTCGTAAGTACACATTGACCCCGTCTCCTCGCCGTTTCCCCTGCTGAAGAACGAATATGCAGTGATTTCTGTGAAAAAAGCGATGTATGAAATATTTCTTTAGGCCAATTTGTGGCAACAAGCGAGATAAAAATGCCTGATCTTACCGATATAAACACTTATCGTGGTTCAATCTACGCAATATATGAATCGTCAGTAAGTTCAATTGTTTATGTCGGCCTTACCGACTACCAAAGAGATGGATCTAGATTTATTGAGCATGTAAATAATGACAAGGCTTATCCATGGCATAAGACCAAGTTTAATGATGCAGCCTATCAAAACAAAAACGATGAAAAATGGCCGTACTACCCGCGGAAATTATACGACTGTAAGGACTACACCTGGCTAGAGATTGTTGCGGCGGAGCAGTACTACTGGGAGCATTATGGTGGGCTTTCAAGTAAGTTGCTTAATAGCAATCAGCCATTAAAGAAGCAAACTTTTTTAAAATATAAGAGTTCTGGCACTTGGTCAAACACGAAAGGTTTTCCGCCTGGCTGGACGCCTAAAATTTAAGGAAAATTAAAAAAGGATCGAAAGGCAAGAGAAAAAAGGAGCCGAGCAAATGGTGAGCAAGTGGGGGGCAGGTTTTTAGGTATCCCACGGTTTTGAAGTACCGACGTCATTTGTTCGCGCACTGCGTCGGGAAGTGTGCGCAAGCGTTCTAGCCAGCGTGAGACCGGTTTCATCGGCCAGCGCTTGACCAGCGCCTCGCGGCCGACGCGCAGTGTCGAGTAGAGCTTGCGTGTGCTGTTGCGCTGCGATAGCCACTGGGCGATACCGGTGGCTTCGCAGCCCAGTCTCGCTAGCCAACTGGCGAAGGTGGCCAGCGTATTGAGCAACAACAGGATCCGCAGCCGCTCACCGTGACGGGTCAGGCTGTCTTCCATCGCTTGGCCGTAGCGATGCGACTTCAGATCGGTAACGGGGTTACGGTAACGGGGTCCGGTAACGGGGTCAGGTTAACTTATCGATCGACAGCAGCGACTTGCGGTGCCGACGAGCCGCTTAATGCCCGCAAAAAGATGCGTCGACGGCCGCTTTGCTTGCGCGCCGGCGGTCAATGCAGTTCGTCTGCGCTTCCATCGCCGGCTGGATTGGTCTCCGCCGAAAAAAAAAGTGCATGCGACATCGGTCAGCGAGCGCTGTGCGTCCGCTTGGCGCTGTCATCGGCAATGTGCCGGTTTTTCGACGATCCAAGCCGCTCGGTAACAAGCCGCCAGGCGCGCTTTACCCGTCTTCGCCACCGAAGAACAGAACGCGTGCTCCAAGAGACACCGCTTTGCTCCCTGCTATCGGTAAGCTATGCCGTTTAGGAGGGGGGATAATGAAAAGAAGTCTTGCGATAGCGATGTACATGCTGACATTGCCGGCAGCGGCGCAGTCGGCCTACAAGTGCAGCGATGCAAAGCTGGGGACCGTTTACCAGTCCACGCCGTGCGCCGACGGCGCCGAGCAGAAGCGTTGGACCAAGCAAGCCGTGCCGGCCCCGACGGCAACGGCGGCGCAGGCAGGCCCACAAACCGCGTCTACCACGGCCAGGAGTCAAACCTGGGCTTACGCCTGATCAGTTACGAGCGCCAGCCGAGCGCGGAGGCGTGTACGCGCGCCACCCATGTGCGCGACAGCGCCCGCGCCGATACTAAGATGCGTGGCGATCCGGATTTCATGCAGGCTGTCGAGCGAGCGGTCGTGCAGGCCTGCCGCTAGACAGCGCGTTTCAAGTTGCGTATCTGCAATCAAGGCATGCCAAGGAAGATCGATGCAACAACGTGAAGGAGCGTCTGCCAGATGGGGCGAGTTGTTGCTCGTGGTGACGATTGCGTTTGGGCTTTCGATCTGGTCCAGCGTTTCGGCAGTCGCGCGCGATGCCGTCGAGCCGGTCTTCTCCGACGCGAGCCTGTGGGGCATGGTGTTCTACGAACTGCTCGTTCTGGCGATCTTGTTGCCAATGCTGTGGTTCCGTGGATGGAGGCCGCAGTCGCTGGGGCTGCAGTGGCAGCGGCGCGACTTGGCGGCGGGGCTCGGCTTGCTGGCGGTGTGCCTGTTGGTCACCTATCCACTGACGCTGTTGAACTGGAGCTCGGGGAGCAACACGAATCCATTCGATGCGATGGTCGTCGGGCGGCTATCGATCACGGCTGTGCTGGCCATCTCGCTGATCAATCCGATCTTCGAAGAAGTATTCGTGTGCGGTTACGTGATCCGCGCCCTGGAGCCGCGGCATGGCCGGGCGTTCGCGGTGAATGTAAGCGTGGCGATCCGCACCTCGTATCACCTGTATCAGGGTCCGATCGGCGCCATCAGCATCCTGATGATCGGGTTGATCCTGGGTTGGTGGGTGGCCCGACGCGGGCGGTTATGGCCGGCGATCCTGGCGCATGGCGCGCTGGATCTGCTGGGCTTGATGGTCTATACCTGACTGGACTGGCCTGGCCTGGCGTCGCCGCCATGCCGCACACTTGCCGCTTGGTCGAACACAGGACGCGGCGATGGCACGGCGATATGGATGGAGTGGGATACTGCTGTGGTTGGCGGCATTCGGCGCGGTGGCGGCTGGTCCGACGCCCGGCCAATACGGCACCAAGCAAGGCTGGGGCAGCCTGCAGGTCGGCGACAAGGATGGGGCGCGCCACTTCGAGATTCTCGCCGTGGGTGCCAACGGCCACAGCTGTTCGCTGGAGGGCACGCTGCAGGGCGACAAGGCCGAGGTGAGCGATGCCAGCGACGCGCCTTGCAAGCTGTCGTTCAAGCCAGTGGCGGGTGGCTTCAGCATTGCCGCACTCACCCAGGATAGCTGCCGCGATTACTGCGGCATGCGCGCCAGCTTCGAAGGCGACTACCTGCAGTTGCCGGCCGGCTGCACGTCCGCTGCCAGCAGCCGACGACGTGAGGCGTATCTGCGGGACTATCGCGGCAAGCGCTATGCCGAAGCACTTACCGGCATGCAGGCATTTGCGGGCGAGTGCGGCGAGTTTTTCACCTGGCTCGATCGCGACCGTTTCTCCAACGACCGCGCCCTCACCCTGCTGCGCCTGAATCGCCCGCAGGAGTGCCTGGCGGCGCTGGACGGCACCATGGCTGGTCGCAGTCGCGACGAGGCCTCGTTCCAGGCGGAGCTGGATCAACACAGCACGATGCTTCCGCCCAGCGACTGGGACGCCTACCTGCCCATCGCCCGGTCCACCTGGTTCAATCGCAAGCTGTGCGAGGCGGCCAAGCGCTAAGCGTGAGATGGCCTGCCTTGCTGCGCGCAGGTTAGCGCGGGCAGACGGGGTCGCGCCGATGGGCGGTTTCAGTAGGTAGGCGCCGCCTCGACACCGCGTGGCAAATTGCGTAGGCCCCCTGTCTGTCATGTCATTCCCCGGGTGTTGGTGTCCATCGCGCCGGACAAACACGCGCAGCTAGCCAAGAGCGCTCACGAGCGACTTCGAACGCTTCGTGTGCCGGGTCGCGTCAGTAATCTGCGCACGGGACACAACGGCTGCAATGCAGGCGGTGCGCAGGTGACGGCAACTTCAACACAAAAGTCGCAGGCCTCGATGCCCGTCTCGGCTTGCGCCACGACAGTGAAGGCCTGTACGGATCCAGATTCGAGACCTCATCGCGGGGTTGCGCGCGGATGGCAACACACAGCGCGGCACCTGCGAAACCTCAAGCGGTGAGGATGAAAGGAGCGCGCGGTCGGTCACTTTGGTCATCAGCCTCGCATGCGATCAGCGCAGGCAACAGCGAAGACGCGCGTTGGAACCGATATCGCGCAACAATGCACGCATGCACAGACTCCTGCTCGCCCTGATCTGCATGCTTGCCTCCCTCACCGCCACTGCCGGGTCCGCTCCGGAGCGGGTGCTGATCTTCACCAAGACGGCCGGGTTCCGCCACGAGTCGATTCCAACGGCGGTGGAGACGCTGCGGCAACTCGCGCAAGCGCAGGGCATGGTGGCCGACCACAGCGAGGACGCGGACGTCTTCACTGCCGACAACCTCGCGCGTTACCGCGTGGTGGCGTTCGCCAGCACGACCGGCGAGATCCTCGCGCCGGCGCAGCAGCAGGCCTTCGAGGGGTTCATCCGCCAGGGCGGTGGATTCCTGGGTGTACATTCGGCCGCCGATACCGGCTACCAGTGGCCTTGGTATGGGCGATTGGTCGGGGCATGGTTCAAGAAACATCCGCCGGGGCTGCAGTCCACCCGCGTGCAGCGCGAGCGCGATGGCCATTCGGTGGGCGATGCCTGGCCGATCACCGACGAGATCTACAACTACCGGCACAATCCGCGCGGCCAGGTGCAGGTGGTGGCCACGGTAGACGAGCGCCTCTATGCCGGCGGTACGATGGGCGCGGACCATCCCATTGCCTGGTGCCACGCCTTCGACGGCGGCCGGGCTTGGTACACCGGCCTGGGCCATGATGCGGCGGTGTATGAAAATGCGGATTTTCTGGGCCAATTGCAGCAGGGGCTGCGCTATGCGGCCGGGCACGTGCCCGACTGCTGAGCGCGTCAGGCACGCCAGACGCGTGCGCTGCAACGCACCGGGGTGAGCTCTCTCAAACGAGCAGGCACTGCAGGTTTCCGACAAAGCCACGCAGGCGTCGTTAGATGGCTGGGCATCCAGGGCACCTCACGCCTTCCGGAAGTCCCACATCTTGAGAACCTTGCTGGGCTGCAAGCAGCCAATCATCTTCCAACAGTGCATCGATAGCATCCGCTTGCCATTGAATCCAGCGACGCGGCCGTGCGGCCTGGGTCGTTGCATCAATCGGCAATGCGCAAGTCACTCCCCTATCGATGGTTGGAAACTCCGATGAACCCGATCGCTGTCACAAGCTATCTCGCACTTGCACTCGTCGCTTCCAGCGCAACCGCATTCGCTGCCGAACCGATCACCGGAAAGTGGTTCACCGATAACCAGCAGGCACTGGTCGATATCCAGCCATGCGGTGCGTCGTTATGCGGCACCATCGTCAAGGTATTGCGGGCCAAGCCCGGTAGCCGGACAACCGATGCGCTCAATCCGGATCCGGCCAAGCGCCACACCCCCATGGAAGGAACAGTGATCCTCAGCGAGCTGGTGGACGCAGGGGATCTGTGGAAAGGCAAGATCTACAACCCCGAATCCGGCAAGACCTATGCCGCCAAGATCAAGCGCGAGGTGGACGGCTCCCTGAAGGTGGAAGGCTGCGTGGCCTTCATCTGTCAGGGTCCGACCTGGCAGCGCGCTCCTTGATGGTCGCCTGACCCCAAATGGCGACCGCGCAACCGCGAGGGCACATGGCCGGTGCCTAGCCGCTGCCGGCATCCACCGCAGCAATGTGCGCCACGTGCTGGCCGCTCCAAGCCGAGCGGGCCGGTTGCCCAGCCTTCGCCCCGGGCGAGCTAAACCGTTATGGATTGAACGATCCACCCAGCCGCCAATGCGGGATACTGCGCTCCCACGCAGGCGAGATGGGCCCCGATGTCCGAGCTGCCGATCACCGAGTTGTTGCAGGCCTGGCAGCAGGACGCGCCCGGGGCGGGCGATGCGTTGGCGCGGCAGGTCTACGAGGTGCTGCGCGCCACCGCAATGCGCGAGCTGCGTCGCGATGCGCGCGCCGGGCTGCAGGCGACCGAGCTGGTGCACGAGGCGTGGATGCGGCTGCAGCAAGGCCAGCAGGCGTTCCGTTCGCGGACGCACTTCTATGCGGTGGCGGCGTTGCAGATGCGCCACCTGCTGGTGGATCTGGCGCGGCAGCAGGCCAGCGCCAAGCGGCTCGGGCAGGCAGTGACCTTGACGATCAGCTTGTCCGACGGCGCGGCGCGGCCGGAGGCGCTGATGGTGGTGGCCGATGCCTTCGACAAGCTGGCGCGGGTGGATGAGCGCAAGGCCCGTGCCTTTGCGTTGACCGAGCTGGTGGGCTTCAGCGTGGCCGAGGCGGCCGAGCAGCTGGAGGTGTCGGTGCCCACGCTGGAACGCGATTTGCGTTTTGCGCGGGTGTGGCTGGCGGCGCAGCTGTGAGCGTGGCGGCCACTGCCTGGCAGCGGCTGGAAGCGCTGTTCCATCAGGCCTGCCAGCTGCCAGCGCACGAGCGCGAGGCCTTTGCGCGTGCGCAGGCCGGTGACGATGCGGTGTTGCGCGATGAATTGCTGGCGATGCTGGCGGTGGAATCGCAGGCCACGCTGCGCGTGCGTGCGCCGCTGAGACAGGCCGCCGCCGCATTGCGCGCGCCCTTGCCGGAACTGCCGGCCGGTACGCGTTTTGGTGCATGGGCGATCGACCGCCTGATCGGTGCCGGCGGCATGGGCCAGGTGTATCTGGGCCATCGCGCCGACGGTGCTTACGAGCGCGAAGTGGCGATCAAGCTGGTGGCCGCCGATGCGCTGGATGTGCAGGGCCGTGCGTTGTTCGAGTTCGAATGCCGGCTGCTCGCGCAGATGGTGCACCCGGCCATCGCGCAGATCCACGATGTGGGCACCGACGCCCAGGGCCGGCCCTACCTGGTGATGGAGTACCTGCGCGGCGAGCCGATCACTTGGTGGTGCGATGCGCAGCGGTTGTCGTTGCATGCGCGCGTGTTGCTGATGCTGCGGGTGAGCGAGGCGGTGCAGCACGCGCATCAGAAAGGCGTGATCCATCGCGACCTCAAGCCCAGCAACGTGCTGGTCAGCGAGATCGATGGGCGGCCGATGCCGGGGGTGATCGACTTCGGCATCGCCGTCGATGCCGCCAACCCCGGCGTGACCTCGGCGCATGGGCGCGGCACGCCCGGCTACATGAGCCCGGAGCAGGCGCGCGGCGTGCAGCAGGTGGACGCGCGCAGCGACATCTACGCACTGGGGGCGATGTTCTATGAACTGAGCTGCGGGCTGGTACCGGTGGCCGGACGCGACGGGCTGCCGCAGCCGCCATCGCAGCGCGTGGCATCGGTGCCGGCGCAGGCGCAGGCGCGCATCTGCGCGGCGCGCGCGACCACCCATGCGCGTCTGCAGCAGCAACTGCGCGATGGCCTGGATGCGATCGTGTTGCGCGCCCTGGCGCCGGAGCCGGTGGCGCGCTACGCCTCGGTGTCGGCGCTGCTGGACGACCTGCACCGCTGGCTCGATGGCTACCCGCCGCGGGCGCTGCGCGCTGGCCGGCTATTGCGGCTGCGCAAGTTCACCCAGCGCCATCGCAGTGGCGTGCTGGCCGGTGGGTTGGTGGCGATGGCCGTGGTCGCCGGCCTGGGCGCCACGCTGTGGTCGCTGCAGCAGGCCGCACGCGATGCGCAACGTGCGCGCGTCACCGGCGATTTCATGACCTCGGTGCTGTCCAGCGTGGACCCGGCGATCGCCAGGGATCTGGACAAGACCCTGATGCTGCGTGTGCTGGAGCAGGCCTCGCAGCGCGCCGCGCACGAACTGGCCAGCCAGCCCGATGCGCGCACCGATGTGGAAAAGACATTGGGCGGTACCTTGATCGCGCTGGCCGATTTTCCGCAGGCGGTGCAGCATCTGCGCACCGCCCATGCACTGGCACAGCAGAGCATGGGCGCGGGCAGCGAACCGGCGTTGAAGACGGCTTCCATGCTCGGCCAGGCACTGCGCGGTGCAGGCCAGCGCGACGAAGCGGCGCAGGTGCTGCGTCGGGGCATTGCGCAGGCCGAGCGCGGCGATCTGCAACATCAGGCCATCGGCAATGAAATGCGCGCCTGGCTGGGCTGGACGCTGCGCGAGCAGGGCCGCATGGGCGAGGCGATGACCGAGAGCCGGCGCGCCTATGTGGCGGCGCTGGCCAACCCTGCGACCAGCGCGGATCAGCGCATCAATGCGGGCACCGTCTATGCCGCCCTGCTGGCCGATGTCGGCCAGCTGCTCCCGGCCATCGCCTTGCAGCGCAGCCTGCTGCGCGAGCGCATCGCCCTGCACGGGGCCGAGCATCCGCTGGTGCTGTCAATGCGCAACAGCCTGTCGGTGTATCTGTTGATGCAACGCGATTTTGCCGGCGCCCAGGCCGAACTTGCGCCGCTGCTGCAGATCACCCGCAAGCTCTATGGCGACAACGCCATGGATACCCTGATGGTGGAAGGCAACCTGGCCGGCGCGCTGCGTCAGCAGGGCAAGCTGGCCGAGGCCGGCCCGCATTATCGTGCCGCGTTCGAGCGCGCGCGCGCCGCGCTCGGCGAGGACGCACCCACCACCATCACCATGCGCAGCAATCACGCGTTCTGGCTGCTGGATGCCGGGCAGGCTGCGGCATCGCTGGCCGAACAGCGTGCCGCATTGGCCACCAGCTTGCGCGTGCTGGGCCGCGCGCATCCGCAGACCGCCGAGATCCTGCGCGGCATGTCCGAGGCCGAGCGCACGCTCGGCCAGACCGCCGCCGCGCGCGCGCATGCGCAGCAGGCGGTGCAGGTGCTCACCGGCATCTTTGGCGATGCCCAAGAGCCGTTGCGCGCGGCACGGCAGACCCTGGCGCTGGCGGAGCCAGCCGCATCCAGCGTGGAGACGACAACGTCGGTGGCGCGGCGCTGAGACGAATTGCCGGGTCAGCGGCGTCACGCGGCGGGATAGTGCCCGTACTGCCAGCGCCGGAGCGCCCTCTTGCAACCTGCCGCACGCCTGACCGATCTGCATGTCTGCCCGATGGTCACCGGGGTGGTGCCGCATGTGGGCGGGCCGATCATCGGGCCTGGCGCACCGACGGTGTTGATCGGTGGCCTGCCGGCCGCGCGCATCGGCGATTCGGCGGTGTGCGTGGGCCCGCCGGACAGCATCGTGGTGGGCGCGCCGACCGTGATCATCAGCGGCCAACCGGCGGCCCGTCTGGGCGACAGCACCGCGCATGGCGGGGTGATCAGCCTGGGCTGCTTTACGGTGTTGATCGGCTGATGGCCTGGCCGGGGTGCGCACTGCGCTGGGCTTGCATGGTTGACACATGGCGCCGCGGCGCGCGAGACGTCGGCGATCGTCGCTGCATCCGCAGCGGCGCCATCGCAGCGACCGGTTGCGTGCGCATGCAACCGAGCGGTCGTCATGGTCGGCCTCTGCGCGTCTTCAGAAGAGTTCAAAACGCTGCGAAAAACAGCTGAGCGTTGCGACCGCAGTGTCCACGCGCAGATGCATCGCCAGCAACGGCATGCCAGCGTTGCCTGATCCGCCGTCATTCGACGCATCGCCTGCGTCCTAGCCACCAAGGAGATGCCGCATGCAGCCTGCCCGCCACGCGATCGCCCACACACACACCGACCTGGACGCCGTGCTGCACAGCGCGATGCAGGCCCATCGCGCCGGCAGGCTCGACCAGGCCGCGCAGGCGTATGCCCAACTGCTGAACGTGCAGCCCGGCCATGCGCAGGCGTTGCATTACCAGGGCGTGTTGCTGCATCAGCAAGGCAAGAGCGCAGCGGCGGTGGAGGCCATCAGCCAGGCCTTGCGGCTGGCGCCTGCGCAGCCGGATGCCTGCAACAACCTGGGCAACGTGCATCGCGAATGCGGCCGGCTGGGCGATGCCGAACAGTGCTATCGCCGTGCGCTTGCGCTGGAACCGGCGCATGCCGATGCGCTGGCCAATCTGGCCGCCGTGCTCGAAGCGCAGCGCCGCCCGGAGGAAGCCTTCCTGACCTACGCTGCGTTGCTGCACACCTATCCCCAATCGGCGCACGGGCACTACCTGCTCGGCTTGTTCCTGCGCAACAACGCGCAAGCCGCCGAGCACCTGCAGCAATCGGTGGAATGCCTGCAGCAGGCCTGCAGCCTGGCGCCGGAGCACCTGCATGCGCGCGAGGCCCTGGGCACCGGTCTGTACTTGCTGGGCGAACACATCCAGGCGCAGGCGGTCTACCGTGCATGGCTGGCGCATGACCCGGGCAATGCCGTGGCCACGCACATGCTGGCAGCCTGCGGTGGCGCCGCACCGCCGCCGCGTGCAGGCGACACCTATGTGCGCGAGCTGTTCGACGGCTTCGCCGACAGCTTCGACGAGCAATTGCTGCACAACCTGGACTACCGCGCGCCGCAGCGGCTGGGCGAGGCGCTGGCCGCGTGTCTGCCCGCGCCGCAGGCTGCGCTCGGCATCCTGGATGCAGGCTGCGGTACCGGGCTGTGCGCAGCGTTGCTGCGCCCGTATGCGCAGCAGTTGGTCGGGGTGGACCTGTCGCCGGGCATGGTGGCCAAGGCACGGCAGCGCGGCGGCTACGACATGCTGGAAGTTGCCGAACTCACCGCCTACCTGCAAGGCCGGCCGACGCACTGGGACGTCATCGCCTCGGCAGACACGCTGGTGTACTTCGGTGCGCTGCACCCGGTGCTTGCCGCCGCAGCCGCAGCGCTGCGGCCGGGCGGCGTGCTGGGCTTTACCGTCGAAGCCCTGGAGACCGCCGCCGATGCGGTGGAACTGGATGCCAGCGGCCGCTACCGGCATAGCCATGCGCATGTGCTGGCCGCGCTGCACAGCGCCGGCCTGCAGCCGATTGCCATCGCGCTGGATGTGCTGCGCAGCGAGCGCGGCCAGCCGGTGCATGGCTGGGTCGTGACCGCACGCACAGCTGCAAAGCCCTGAGACGAAATGTCGGCTTTGCCGGCCGCACGCGTGTGAGCATGACCCCGGCAGCAATGGCATGCGGTGGTCCTTGCAGGCCGTCACTCCGGGGCTGCCGGTCAGCGCGTCGTGCGTTGCTCACTCACCTGTGGATGCTTCGATGCCGCGCACCATCACGCTGCACTCCGACCTTGGCGAGCGTCTGCTGCTGCACCGCATGCAGGCCAGCGAAGCGCTGGGGCAGCTGTTCGAGTTCCGCATCGACGCCTTGTGCACGGACGCACAGCCCGACCTGCGCGCGCTGCTGGCCACACCGGTCGCCGTGGAGCTGGCCGACGACAACGGCACGCAGCGCTGGTACCACGGCATCGTGGCAACTTGCGCACAGGCCGGCTTCACCGTGATCGACGCGCTTTCCTACACCGTGCTCGAGCTGCATGTGGTCCCGCGGCCATGGTTGCTGACCCAGCGCCGCGATTGCCGCATCTATCAGGACCTGAGCGTTCCGGAGATCGTCACCAGCGTGCTGGGCGAGAGCGGCTACAGCGACATCCAGCAGCAGCTGAGCGCGCAATACCCCAAGCGGGTGTATTGCGTGCAATACCGCGAAGACGACTTCAGCTTCATCAGCCGGCTGCTGGAGCAGGAAGGCATCTATTACTACTTCACGCATGCGCGCAACGCGCACACGCTGGTGCTCTGCGACGCGCTTGGCGCGCATGCGGTACGCAACGGAGTGGACACCCTGCCGTACGTGCCGCCTGAAATGCAGCAACGGCGCATCCTGCGCTCGGTGGTGAGCCAGTGGCGTAGCGCCCGCGCGCTGCATTCCACGCGTCACGCGCTCGCCGACTACGACCCGCAGCAGCCGCGTGCCTCACTGGCAGCAGAGGCCGACGCCAGCGGGGACGAGCTGCATCAGGTGGACGCGCTGAACGCATTCGATTATCCGGGTCCGCATGCACTGCAAGCCGACGGCAGCCGCTACGCGCAAGTGCGTACCGAGGCGCTCAACGTGCAGCGTGCCAGCCACCACGCAACCACCAATGCCTGCGGCCTGATGGTCGGTGCGCTGTTCACCCTGCGCGGGCATCCATGCGCTCCGATCAACCAGCAATATCTGGTGTTGTCGGCACAGACCACGCTGGCCGCGCCGGAGCATGGCGACGAAGCGCCGTTTTCCAGCACCGTGCAGGTGATGGAAAGCCGGCTGCCCTTCCGTAGCCTGCGGCGCACGCCAACCCCCAGCATTGCCGGCCTGCAGACGGCGGTGGTGACCGGCGATACCGACGAAGACATCGTGGTGGATGCGCATGGCCGTGTGCAGGTGACCTTTCACTGGGCCACATCCGCGCGCCCACACGGTGCACCGTCCTGCTGGGTGCGCGTGGCCTCGATGTGGGCGGGCAAGGGCTGGGGCGCGATGAGCCTGCCGCGGGTCGGGCAGGAAGTGGTGGTGAGCTTCCTGGAAGGCGATCCGGACCGCCCGTTGATCGTAGGCAGCGTCTACAACGCCGATCATGCAGTGCCGTTCGCCTTGCCGGACAACAAGACCCAGAGCGGTATGCGTAGCCGCAGCCTGCTCGGCGGCAGCGCGGACTTCAACGAGCTGCGCTTCGACGACAAGGCCGGCCACGAAGAAGTCTATCTGCGCGCGCAACGCGATCTGCGCGAAGAGGTGCTGAACGACCACACCGCTACCGTGACCAACGACCAGGTCCTCACGGTCAGGCACGATCGCAGTGCCCGCATCGAGAACAACGACAGCGTGGATGTGGGCAAGAAGCTGTTGCTCAAGGCCGGCGAAGAGATCGAGCTGGTCACCGGCAGTTCGCGTCTGCTGATGAAGCGCAACGGCGACATCGTGCTCAGCGGCATCAAGATCCTGGTCGATGCGACCTCCGAAGCCAAGACCACCTCGCTGGCGATCAAGTTGATTGCCGATGCGCAGCTGCAGGCCACCTCGCCAGCGACCGAAGTGGTGGGCGACGGTACGCTCAAGCTGTCTTCGGGCGGCATGCTCAGCGCCGAAGCCGGCGCGTCTGCCACGGTCAAGGGCCCGCTGGTGAACATCAAGGCCGATGCGCTGGTGCAGGTTGGCGGCGGCCTGATCATGATCGGATGAGCGCGCCCGATCTCTCGCTGGCGCAGGCGTGTGCGGACATGCAGGTGTCCGCGGCTGCACGTGCGCAGCTGGGCGCGACGATGGCGCCGCAGGCAGCGGTGCGTGCGTTGCTGGCGCATGGGCATGGCGAGGATGCGATCAAGCTGCTCGCGCGCCTGCTGCCCAAGCGCTATGCGGTGGCCTGGCTGTGCCAATGCGTGCGCGGCGAAACGCTGGACGAGGAAGACCGCGTCGGCGCCGCGCTGGCCGAAAAGTGGGTGCGCGATCCCAGCGAAGCGCACCGCCGTGCCGCGCAGGCGTTTGCGCATGCAGGCGGTTACGTCTCGTTGGGCGCCTGGTTGGCGGCGGCAGTGGCCTGGTCCGGCGGCAGCCTGGCGCCACCGCAGCAGGCCACGCCGGTACCACCGCCCGAGCACCTGACCGCACGCGCGGTGGCCGCCGCAATCACCTTGCTTGCCGCGCGTGAGCCGGCGCAGCTGCAGACGCGCCGCACGGGGTATGCCGCACACGCGCTGGAGTTGCTGGCCAATGCGCAGGTGCAGTGATGACCAGGCATGGGAAGCAGGCTCAAACCTACCTAGCGGACAGGTTGGCATGCCTGGCGTGGAGTCGGGATGTGCCGCTCGCATCCAGGGCCTGGCCCCGTGCGCCGTGCGTCGGCCTGACATCAACGGTCTGCAGGGTGTCTTGCCGTGTTCGCCATCGAAGCGGCGCTGCAGTCGCCGCGGCGCAGACGTCCTCAGCCAGCCGTCGGGTTGTCGCCGGGCCGTGCTGGGTGCGCGGTGCGGTGTGTGGCGTCCAGCAAGGGATCTTGAATTGCAGCGCATCGCTGTCTGACGCCCACCATCGTTTGCAGGAGTCCGTGTCGTGTCCAGTTCGCAGTTGATTCTCACCGTCGGCGGCGTGCACGCCGCGCAATTCGGGGCCAGCGCGCAAAAGCGCTTTGCCGGCAGCGGTGGAAGCATTGGCCGTTCCGATGAAAGCGATTGGGTGCTGGCGGCGCCAGGCGTCTCGCGCACGCATGCGGTGGTGCGCTTCCTCAATGGCATGTACTTCATCGAAGACCGCAGCACCAATGGCATGTCGCTCAACGGCGTGGCGCTCACGCGTGCCGATCCTTGCGCGTTGAGCGATGGCGATCGCCTGCAACTGGACAGTTTTGAAATCCAGGTGCAGGTGCACTCCCCGGGCGCCGCGCCGGACCTCGCAGCTGCGTTGGATCCGCTGCCGGACGCCATGGACGACCGCACCCAGGTCGCGCCACCGCCATCGCCGATGCGCACCGCCACGCCTGCGCACGCGTGCGACCTGCTGGACTTCGGTGCGCCGCTTGCTGCGCATCCTGTCACCGACGACCCGCTGGAAGGCCTGCTGCTCGGCAGCACGCCACGCGAGCTCGATCCATTGCGGCTGCTCGACCCGTTACCGGCTCCAGCACCGAGCGTGGGGTCCAGCGCATGGAATCACAGCAACGCCAGTCACGATCACTTCCGTCCGCCTGGCAACGGTGAGGCGCGCGCCACGCTACCGGAGAACTGGGACCTGACGATGGGCGACTTTGCGCCGCCCGCGTCGACGGTCCCTGCGCCACCCGTGGCAGCGTTGGCCTTGCAGAGATCAGGCAGCGCGCCGGCATCGACGCTGGCCGTGCCACCGGAGCTGGAGCGCATCTTCACCATCGTGGTGGATGGCGTCATGGACGTGCTGCGCGCACGCGCCGAGATCAAGAACACCTTTCGCTTGCCGGTGACGGTGATACAGCGCTCGGAGAACAACCCGCTCAAGTTCGCGGCCACCGCCGAAGACGCGCTGCAGAAACTGCTGGCCCCGCCAAGCGCTTCGTTCCTGTCCGGTGTGCCTGCCTTCGAGGACGCCTTCGACGACATCCGCTGCCACCAGATGGCGATGCTGGCGGGCATGCGCGCCGCCTTCGACGCGATGCTGTTCCACTTCAGCCCCGACCGTCTGGAACAGGAGGCCGACGCCGGCGGCAAGCGCCTGAGCTTCGGCGGCAAGGGCCGTTACTGGGAGCGCTACCGCGACAACTTCGAACAACTGCGCGGCGATCCGGACGACTGCTTCCGCCGCCTGTTCGGCGACGAGTTCGCCCGCGCCTACGAAGCCCAGCTGGCGCGCCTGAAGTCGGCACGGCGGCAGCCGCAGCGCTGACGACAACCCGATCCCGCTTTTGTAGGAGCGCGCTTGCGCGCGATGGGGCTGTCGCGACAAGGCCTCATCGCGCGCAAGCGCGCTCCTACGAAATCACCCGTGGCGCTGGTTTTTTGTGGCAGGACGTGCATGCCAATCCGCTGAGACGTTTTGACGGGTGAGTGCGCCGGGCACGCCGCAGAATCGATCCACCGACACGCATCGGCGGTGCGTGGACTGCCCCAGCAGATGCCGTCGGAAACGCATTGCACAACGCGCGCCAACGTAGCTAACGACGCATCGCCAATACCCGCGCCGTCAGGTCGCACGCGATGTAGTGGCCGCGTGCGCTCCAGCTGCGACCGGCTTCTCTCCAGCGAGTGGATCATGCACAACAACAAGGTCGTGTGGAGCGAAGGGCTGTTTCTGCGCCCGCAGCATCTGCAGCAGCAGGAACGCTACCTGGAGCGCTATGTGGATCTGCGTGCGGCGCGGCTGCGGCCGTACGCCTGGGGCCTGAGCGAGCTGGAATGGGAGACCGATCTGCTGGCGGTGGGCAAGCTGGGGTTGCGGCGTGCGCGTGGCGTGTTTGCCGACGGCACGCCGTTCGCGATGCCGGGTGACGATCCGCTACCGGTGGCGCTGGAGGTGGACCCCAACTGCCGCGATCAGATCGTGTATCTCACGCTGCCCTTGCGGGTACCGGCGCAGCCGGAACTGGGGCGTCCGGAATCGCCGGTCGATCAGTTGTTCCGCTACCGCGTGCGTGAGACCGAAAGCGGCGATGCGTCGGGCAGCACCAGCGAGGCGGTGCTGATGGAAGTCGGTGGGCTGAGCACGCGGCTGCTGCCGCAATCGCAGCCACTGGACGGCTTGGACTGTATCGCGGTGGCGCGCATCATCGAATCGCGCTCGGACCGTCAGGTGATCCTCGACCCGCACTTCATTCCCAGTGCGATGGTCTGCCAAGCCGCCTCACGGTTGACCACGTTCCTGACCGAACTGCTTGGCTTGTTGCATCAGCGCGGCGAGGCGCTGGCGGCGCGGGTGACGCTGACCGACCGCGGCGGCGCTGCCGACATCGCCGATTTCCTGCTGTTGCAGGTGATCAACCGCTGGCAACCGCAGATTGCGCACTGGGCCGCCGCACCGTTGGCGCATCCTGAAGAGCTGTTCCGTGCCCTGGTGGGGCTGGCCGGCGAGCTCAGCACCTTTACCGCGCCAGGCAAGCGCCCGCCGGCATGGCCGGCCTATCGGCACGAGGCGCAGCAGGACAGCTTCGAACCGGTGATCGGCGCCTTGCGCTCCAGCCTGAGCGCGGTGCTCGAACAGACCGCCACCCCGTTGCCGATGCAGGCACGCAAGTTCGGCGTGTGGGTGGCGATGGTGCCCGACCCGAGCTTGCTGGACAGCGCCGCGTTCGTCCTCGCCGCAAAGGCCGACATGCCCAGCGAGGAATTGCGCCGGCAGCTGCCCGCGCACGCCAAGATCGGGCCGGTGGAGCAGATCCGCGATCTGGTCAATCTGCAGTTGCCCGGCATCGTGGCAACGCCGATGGCGGTGGCGCCGCGGCAGATTCCGTACCACGCCGGTTACCTGTACTTCGAGTTCGACAAGAGCGCCGCGTTGTGGCGAACCTTGAAGACCTCCGGCGGCATCGCATTCCACTTCGGCAGCGAATTCGCCGGGCTGGACCTGCAGCTGTGGGCGATCCGGAGTTGAGCGCATGAGCCGTTCCATGACCGACATCGATGCCGGCCTGGTTGCGCCGCTTGCGGCCAGCGTGGTGGCTGCCGAAGACACCGACATCAGCGAGTTGCTGGGCCGCAGCGTCAACCCGTTGGTGCAGGCGGCCACGCCGTTGTTGCTGCTGGCGGTGCAATTGCGTCACAGCGCGCAGCTTCCCGACGTGGTCCGTCTGCGCGAGCAGGTGATGGCGCAGATCCGCCGCTTCGAGCAACGCGCCCGCGATGGCGGCGCGCCGGTGGAAGCGGTCACCGCCGCGCGTTACGTGTTGTGCGCCTTGCTCGACGAGGCGGTGCTCAATGCGCCGTGGGGCGAGCGCAGTGGCTGGTCGCAAAAGACCTTGCTGGTGGTCTTTCATGGCGAATCGTACGGCGGCGCCAAGTTCTTCCAGATCCTGGAGCGTCTGTGCGCGGATGTGTCGCGGCATCTGGAATTGATCGAGCTGATGTATCTGTGCCTGGCGCTGGGATTCGTGGGCCGGTATCAGATCGAAGCGGGCGGGCTGGCCAAGCTCGGCGAGATTCAGGACGACCTGTTCCGCCGTATCCGTGCGGCGCGCGGCGCCGCACCCGACAGCCTGGCGCCGCATTGGCGCGGGGTGGAAGACCGCCGCCGGCTGGGCCGCTTCCTGCCGCTGTGGGCCGCTGCGCTGTTGGGGCTGAGCGTGTTGGTGGTGGCCTTCGCGTGGATGCAGACGCGCCTGAACGCATTGTCGGCGCCGATCAGCGCGCAGGTTGCGCAGTGGGGGCTGGCGCCGGCCACACCACCGCAGGCAACGCCGTTGCCGCCGCCGCAGGTGCGTCTGAAACAGTTGCTTGCCACGCAGGAGCGCGCCAGCCTGTTGCGCGTGGATGAGCAGTCCGATGGACAGACGCGCGTGCGCCTGAGCAGCGCGGCGATGTTCGCCTCCGGCGGCGTCGAGGTGGAGCCGGAGCAACGTGGCCTGATCGCACAGATCGCGGCGGCAATCGATCAATTGCCGGGACGGGTGATCGTGGTCGGGCATACCGACGACGTGCCGGTGCGCTCGCTGCGTTTTCAGGACAACTACGCCTTGTCGGGGGCGCGTGCCGAGGCGGTTGCGCAGCTGTTGCGCACGCATCTTGCCACGCCGGGGCGGGTGGAAGCGCTGGGCGCCGGCGACTCGCAACCGGTGGCGCAGCCGGCGCAGCTGCCTGCCAATCGCGCGCGCAATCGCCGCGTCGAGATTCTGTTCCAGCCTGGGGAATGACGATGAAGACGCGGTTGTCCAAGCTGAGTGCCACGTTGGTGGTGAGCGTATTGGCGCTGTGCCTGCTGTCGCTGCTGCTGTGGGTGGGCGGGCCGTATGTCGCCATCGATGGCTGGAGCCCGCTGACCGGCATGGCGGCGCGGCTGTTGGCAATCGTGCTGTTGATCGGGGTGTGGCTGGGGGTGCTGGGATGGCGACGTTGGCGGGCGCAGCGGCGCGCGGCCGGGCTATCCAGCGCATTGGCCGCACCCGGTCGCGACGATGACCGCGAACTGCGCAGCGGGCAGGAGCGCGCGCAATTGCAGGCGCGCTTCCAGCAGGCCATTCAACTGCTGCGCAAGCGCCGCGGTGGCGGCGATCTGTACACGCTGCCGTGGTACGCGTTGATCGGCCCGCCCGGCTCGGGCAAGAGCACCTTGCTGCAGCATTCGGGCCTGCAGTTTCCGCTGGCAGCGCGCATGGGCGATGCGGCGTTGCGCGGGGTGGGCGGCACCCGCGATTGCGAATGGTGGTTTACCGACGAAGCGGTGTTTCTGGATACCGCCGGGCGCTACACCACGCAGGACTCCGACCAGGCCGTCGATGCCGGCGCCTGGCGCGACTTCCTGCGCCTGCTGCGGCGCCATCGCCCGCGCCGGCCGCTCAACGGGGTGCTGGTGACCATGAGCATGTCCGACCTGTTGCTGCTCGACGATGGCGAACGCGACACGCACATGCAGGCGATCCGTCGCCGCCTGGACGAGCTGGCCGAGCAGTTGCAGGCCAGCGTGCCGGTGTACCTGATCTTTACCAAGTGCGATCTGATCGGTGGCTTTGGCGAATTCTTCGACGATCTCACGCCCGGCCAGCGCAGCCAGGTCTGGGGCATGACATTTGCGCTCGCGCACACCCTCGACGGCCGCGCCGCGCGCGGTTTTGCAGAGGAATTCAATCTGCTGCAGCAGCAGTTGAGCGCACGCCTGTTCGAGCGGCTGAATCTGGAGCGCGACCGTTTGCGGCGTGCGACGATCCTGTCGTTTCCGCAGCAGGTGGCCGCGCTTGGCGAACGTGCGCGGCAGTTTGTCGAAGGCACCTTTGCCGGCACCGCCTACGGGCCGGCGCCGCTGCTGCGCGGGGTGTACTTCACTTCCGGCACCCAGGAAGGTACGCCGATCGACCGCATGATGGGCGCGGTGGCACGCACCTTCGGTGTGGACGATGCGCGCGTGCACGCCCCCGGCGCGCAACGCCGCACGTTCTTTGTCGAGCGCTTGCTGCGCGAGGTGGTGCTGCGCGAATCCGGGCTGGCCAACACGCCGCCCACGCAGCAACGCCGCATGGCATGGCTGCAGGCGGCCGCCTATGCCGGCGTTGCGTTGCTGAGCGGCGCGCTGCTGGCCGGGTTGAGCGTCAGTTACCTGGGCAATCGCGCCTATCTCCAACACGTGCGTCAGGCACTGCAGGCACGCCCGGCAGTGCCCGATCCCAACGCCGCCACCAGCATGCCCGAGTACATGGCACGCACGCTGCAGCAGGCTGCGGCCACGCAGGCCGTGGTGCAGGTGGCACGCCAGTATCGCCAGCGCACGCCGTGGTCGCTGCGGATGGGGTTGTTCCAGGGAGCCACGCTGGGCGACGAACTGCAGGCCGGGTATCTGCGCCAGCTCAACGCCACGTTGCTGCCGGCGCTGGCGGTGCGCTTTCGCGATGGTCTGGTCGACAACGCGCAGGCACCGCAGGCCCTTTACTACACGCTCAAGGGGTACCTGATGCTCGGCCAGCCGCAGCATCTGGATCCTGCGCAACTCAGCGCGCTGGCGGCCATCGAGGCCGGCAAACTGTTTCCGCGCGATGTGGCGCAGCAGCAGGCAGTGAGCGCGCACCTGCAGGCCTTGCTGGAGGCTCCCGGGCGCGTGCGTGCGCTGTCGCTGGATGGCGAACGCATCGCACAGGCGCGTGCGAGCCTGCGTGCGGCCGATCTGTCCACGTTGATCTACGGCAACCTGCTGCTGACACCGCCGGCCGGCACGCCGCTGCGCTTGGACAAGGCGCTGGGCTTGCTGGCCGATACCTTCGTGCGGCGCAGCGGCACTGCGCTGTCCACACCGGTGGCGGCGCTGTACACCCAGCCGGTCTTCGCCGGCCTGCAGCGCGATGGCATCGGCCAGGCGGTGGAACGCTTCGGGTGCGACGATTGGGTGTTCGGCGGTGCGCCGCTGGACGCGGCCGCCAAGGCCGCGTTGGTGCGCGAGGTCGGCCAGCGTTACGAGGCCGACTACATCCGCTACTGGGACGCGCTGCTGGCCGATCTGCAATTGCGCCCGGCGGCCGATCTGGCCGGCGCCAGCGCCAGCGCCGCCAGACTGGCCGGCCCCGGCTCGCCGCTACGGTTGTTGCTGGGCGTGGTGGCCGAGCACACCCAGGCGATGGACCGCGCACCGCCGGCAGACCCGGCGCAGCGCGCCGTGGCTGCGGCGGCCGGCAAGGCGGCGGCCAAGGCCAATGCGGCAGCGGCAACGCTGCCTGGCGGCGCTGCGATGAGCGCCGCGCTGGCCACCGCTGCCGATCCTGCCGCCGCCAACGCAGCGCTGCCGGGCGCGGCGATCAGCGAGCACTTCCTGGCGCTCAATGCATTGACTGCCGGTGCACCCGGCAGCACACCGCTGGATCATCTGCTGGGCGTGCTCGATCAACTCGGCAAGCAGTTGCTGGTGGTCTCGCAAGGCGGTGGCGATGCGGCAGCCGCCAACGCGCAACTGGCCCTGGCCCGGCAGGAAATGGCGCAGCTGCCGCCGCCGTTGACCGACTGGCTGCAGACTCTGGCCGGCAGCAGCGCGACCTTGATGACCCAGGGCGCACGCGCCGCGCTGGATGCGCAGGTGCGCCAATCGGTGGGCGAGGTGTGCAGCGATTTCGTACGCGGGCGCTACCCGTTCGATCCGGATGCGCAGGTAGACCTTCCGCTGCAGAATTTTGGCGAATTGTTCGGCACCGGCGGGCGCCTGGATACGCTCTACACCGGCACCGTGCAGCCGCTGCTGGACACGCAGGCGCCGCAATGGCGCTGGAAACAAGGCCCGGATGCGGTGGTTGGCGCGCCCGGACTGCCTGCACAGCTGCAACTGGCGCAGCGCATCCGGCAGAAATACTTTCGCGGCGGCCCGGTGCCGCAGGTGGGCTTTACCGTGCTGGCGCCCACGCTGGGCGAGGGCGTCACCCGGCTGACCCTGGACATCGAAGGCCAGCGGTACGACTACCAGCCCGGTGCGGCGCAAAGCATGCCGATGATCTGGCCCGGCCCGGTGCCGGGGCATGTGTCGATTGCCGCCTTCGGTGCCGATGGCGTGGCGCTGGGCACGCTCGACTATCAAGGCGACTGGGCGCTGTTTCGCGCGTTGCAGGCCGGGCATCTGCAGAACCCGTCCGACCTGCGCTTCGTCGCCAGCTTCGCGCTCGGTGGCCACGACGTGCAGGTGCCGCTGCGCGCGGGCAACCTGCGTCACCCGTTTCTGGACAGCGACGTCCAGCAGTTTGCGTGCGGCGGATGACCATGCCGGCGAGCGATCAGATCGGCTTCCACGGCAAGTTGCCGGGCGTGGGCGACTTCGTGCAGCGGCGCTTGCCGGCCAGCTTCGTGCAACCGTGGGACGCGCACTTTGCCAGCTGCCTGGACAGCGTGCGGCAGCAGCTCGGCGAACGCTGGCCGGGCGCCTATCGCGGCAGCGGTATGCGCGCCTTCGCCTTGGGGCCGGGCGTGTGCGGTCCGCAGGCCTGGGCCGGTGTGCTGGGCCCGGGCGAAGACCGTGTGGGGCGCTGCTTCCCGTTGATCGTGGCGATGCCGGTGCCGCCTGCCTGCCTGCCCGCAGTGGCCTGGTTTGACGCATCGGCGGCGTGCCTGGGCCGTGCGCTGCGCGCGCGCACCGATGCGGTGAGCTTCGACACCGCCGTGCGCGCGCTCGCAGTGCCGGCCACGCCGTCCACCGCGCATGCACCAGCGCATGGCCAGTCGCTGTGGTGGCCGCCGGGCGGCGCTGCGCAGGCGCTCGCAGGCCTGCCCACGGCAGAGCGCTATCTGGACTGGCTGCTCGCCGACGAGGACATCACCGAGGTCACCCGATGAGCGCGCTGTATCAATCTGCGGGGCATACCGAAACCGGCAAGGTGCGCCGGCTCAACGAAGACGCACTGCTGCTGCGCGACGATGCCGGGCTGTGGGTGGTGGCCGACGGCCTGGGCGGCCACAGCGCCGGCGATTACGCCAGCCAGTTGCTGGTGCAGCGGCTGGGCGCATTGGTGCGCCCGCCGGACCTGTGCGACTTCATCGATGCCATCGACGACACCCTGGCGCAGATCAACGCCGAGCTGCTGCAGGTTGCGCGGCAACGCCGCGTGGACATGATCGCCACCACCGTGGTGGTGCTGGTGCACGACCCGGATTTCATGCTGTGCGGCTGGGTCGGCGACAGCCGTATCTATGCGCAACACGGCGGCCTGCTGCGCCAGCTCACCCGCGATCACGTGCACGGCGTGCGCGAGGACATCACCCAGTTCGGTACGGCCCAGGCCGCCGCTGCGGCGGCCGGCGTGCTTACCCGCGCGGTGGGCGCGCAGGAGCCGTTGTTCGTCGACTGGGTGCTGCTGCCGAGTCTGCCGGGTACGCAATTCTTGCTGTGCAGCGATGGCATCAACAAGGAAATCCCCGACCCGGAGCTGGATGCCGAATGCCATCGCTTCGGCGATCCACGCGCGCTGCTGGCGCGGTTGTTCGAACTGGCGATGGGCAGGGCGGCGCGCGACAACGTCACCGCCGTCGTCGTCCGCCTGCAGGAGTGAGCGCATGCACCAAGACACCGCCACCGTGACCGAACTGGTCACCGCCATGCGCACCGGCGCATTGAACCTGGACGCCGTGCTGGCCGCGCTGGGCAAGCGCGCGGCCGTGCCGGATGCCGAATACCGCGACGGCGTGGAAACGCTGTCGCAGTTGCAACGCCAGCAATTGCTGGACGATGTCACCGTCACCACCTTGATGCACCGGCTGGATGCATTGCGCGAGGGCGCAGCGGCAGCGCCGCCAGTAACCTCGCCAGCCGCTGCGCCGTCCGCGCCACCGGTCGACGACGATGCCACCGTGGTGATGCCGCGCCGCGCCGCTGCTGCGCCGGTCGAAGACGACATCACCCGCGTGCAACCGGCGCAGCCGCTGCCCGGCGATCTGCCCAGCCTCACCAGCCTGGGCCTGGGCACCCAGACCGGCGTGGGCACGCAAACCGGCACCGGTACCGGCACTGCAGGTACCGCCAGCCTGTCCAGTTGGCAGCATCTGGCCGAAGCGGCCGGCGGCGACCATGCCAGCGTCGGCAGCCTGCTCAAGGGGCGCTTCCTGCTGGAGCGCGAACTCGGGCGCGGCGGCATGGGCGTGGTGTATCTGGCGCGCGACGAACGCAAGGTGGAAGCGCGCGATCGCGACCCGTGGCTGGCCGTCAAGGTGCTCAGCGACGAGTTCCGCCGTCATCCCGATTCGCTGGTCGCGTTGCAACGCGAAGCACGCCGCTCGCAGAAGCTGGCGCACGACAACATCGTGCGGGTGTACGACTTCGACAAGGATCGCACCCTGGTCTTCATGACCATGGAGTACATCGACGGCAGCGACCTGAAAACGCTGATCCGCGAACAGGCCTACAACGGCATGCCGCTGAAACAGGCCTGGCCATTGATCGACGGCATGGGCCGCGCGCTGATCCGCGCACATGCCGCCGGCGTGGTGCACTCGGACTTCAAGCCCGGCAACGTCATGGTCACCCGCGAAGGCGTGGCCAAGGTGTTCGACTTCGGCATCGCGCGCGCCGGCAAACACGCCGCCGACGTGTCCGGCGAACAGACCGTGTTCGATGCCGCCACGCTCGGCGCGTTGACGCCGGCCTACGCCAGCCTGGAAATGATCCGCGGGCAGGCGCCCACACCGGCCGACGATCTGTACGCGCTGGGCTGCGTGTGTTTCGAACTGCTCACCGGCAGGCACCCGTTCGACAAACTCAGCGCCGAAGTGGCGCTGCGCGATGGCCGTCGCCCGCCGCCGGTGCCCGGCCTGACCCGGCGCCAGTACGCCACGCTGTGCGCCGCGGTGGCGTTCCCGGCGGCGCAACGGTTGAAGCGCGTGGACCAGCTGCTCGACGGCCTGCGCCAGGTGCCGCTGCGCGAACGCGCGCTGCCTTTGCTCGGCTACGGCGCCGCCGCGCTGGCGGTGCTGGGCACGGGCGGGTGGGGTGTGCAGCGCTACCTGCATCAGCAGCATCTGGCCGAGGTCATCGCACGCTTCGGCGCGCAGGACCCGCAGCACTATCGCGACGAAACCCAGGCCATGCATGCGCTGTCCAGCCTGGAGCCGGACGACCGTCGCCGCCTGCTTACCGACCGCAGCGATCTGATCGAAGATTTCCTGCTGCGTCGTCTGGACACGTTGTGGAATCCGGCCAACGGCCGCGACGATTACCGCGGCGCGCTGCAGGTCTTTGCCCTGCGTGATCGCTTGCGGCTGTATTCGCCGGCGCTGGATGCGCGCCGGCAGACCATCGAGCGCGAGAAGAACCAGCGCCTCAATGCGCTGGACACCACGCTCAATCGTCAACTCGACGCCGGACTGTTGTTCCGCAACCAGGCCGACAACGCCCTGGCCACGCTCGACCAGGTGCGCCGCATCGACCCGGGCAGCAGCTTGTTGCATCACGCCGCGCTGGAAGTACGGCTGGATGACGCCGTTGCGCAGGCGGTTGCGGCGGGGCAGCTCACCAGCGCGCGGGCCGAGATCGATCAGGCGCGCGCCGCCTTCCCCGAGTCGTTGCGCCTGCAATTGCGCAGCGCCGAGGTCGCGGTGGCCGAGCAGCAAGCCAAACGCAGCGCGGTGGCTGCATTGCCGCGCGATGCCAGCAGCGCACGTCAGACGCTGGCAGCGGATCTGGCACGCCCGGGCACCGATCCGGCCTGGCGCGGTCGCATCGCGGCTGCACTGGCCGCCTTGCCGGCCACCGAGCGCAGCAGACAGGCCAGCGCAGTGGCCGCGGCCATCAGCGGCGTGGTCGCCCCGCAAAGCGACCCGGCGCAGCTGGCCGGCGCGCAGGCCCTGGTCGACTTCGGGCTGGAGCTGGCTCCGCAATCCAGCACCTTGCTCGCCCAGCGCACACGTTTGCAGACACTGGATCAACAGCTGCAACAGGCACTGGCACGCGAAAGCGCCGAGGCCGAAGTGGAAGGGCGGGTGGAATCGCTGCGCCGCGCTGCCGCCGCCAACGATCTGGGCAAAACCCGCGATGCCTTGGCGCGTATCCGCACGCTGCAACCGAGCCATCCATTGCTGGGCAGCGAAGGCCCGCAACTGCTCTCGCAGGTGTATCGCAACAACGCCGGCGATGCGTTCGCGCAGGGCCGTTATGCACAGGCCGCCGACCTGCTTGCGCAAGCAGTGCAGATGCTCGGCCAACGTGCCGAACTGCGTAGTGCGCAGGCACGCTACGCGGCGATCGCGGCGGTGATGAGCGCCGCCAATCTGCCGGCCAACCAACGCCAGCAACTGGGGCAGCGCCTGCAGGCCCTGTATCGCAGCGATGCCACTGCGATGGCGCAACTGGAAGCGCAGATGAAAGCCGCCGGGCAACTGCCCGAAGGCACGCTGTCCGCACGCCTGCAACGTGCGCCTGCCGTCGATGCGCCCGCATCCGACAGCGTGCCCGCCGGCAGCGCCACCGATGCAACGGCGCCCACCTCGACAACAAAACCAGCGCGCGGCAAATCCACGGCCAAGCCCACCAATGCCACCACCGGTGCAGCGCGCGGCACCACGGCTACTGCCACCTTGCCCGTAAGCGTGGACGACGACACCAGCCTGCCGCCGGTGCCTACCGGCCCTGACCCCTGCGGCGGTGCCGGCCTGCCCGGCCGTGGCGCGGCCTGTTTCGATACGCTGGGCGACACCCGCGGCCCGATGCTGGTGGTGGTGCCCGGCATCGGCGGCGGCAAGCCGTATGCGCTGTCGCGCGGCGAGGTGGCGGTGGCCGATTTCAACCTGTTCTGCCAGGCCACCGGCCGCTGCACCGCGCAGGCCGCCAGCACGCCCGAACTGGCGCGTGCACCGGTGCGCAACATCAGCCTGACCCAGGCCCGTGCCTATCTGCGCTGGTTGACCATCGGCAGCGGCGGCTGGCGCTATCGCCTGCCCAGCGATGCCGAATGGCTGCATGCCGCGCAGGCCGCGGCCAACTGGCGCCAGGCCGAGGACAGCAACTGCGTGCCGCCCACCGCCAGCGCCGCCGATACGGTACGCGCGCCGGTGTCGGCGCGCGGCCGCGATGCCAATCCCTGGGGGCTGATCAACCTCACCGGCAATGTCTGGGAGTGGGTCTCCAGCGGCGCGGGCGTGCAGGCGCGCGGCGGCAGCTTCGCCAGTTACTGGTCCGATTGCACCGTGCAGGCCAGCCGCGCCGACAACGGCTCGGCGCAACCGGACGTGGGCTTTCGCGTGCTGCGGGAGCTGCCATGAGCGGCAGCACGCAGCACCCGGCCAACGCCCAGCTGCATGCGCTGGCCCAGGCGCACCAGCTGGGCCAGATCGATCGCGCGCAGTACCGCGCCCGTCGGCGCAGCGTGCTGGACGCCGCGCGCCAGGCGCAGGGGACGACCTTGCGCAACCCGCAGCCGCGGCTGCTTGACGACCGCTCCAGCCCGCCGCGGCAGCGTGATCGCGTCAGCCAATTGCGCAGTCGTGCCACGGCAATTGTCGTAACAGTGACCGTCGTCGCACTAATGTTGCTAACATTCCATAAATGTACGCCAGGGTTCGACCGGCGTTCAGTCAGAGGCGAGCACAACCACGCCGATCTCCATGCAGGCATGCCGACCGCCGCATGCGCAGCACGGGACGTGGGGTCTGCGCGACAACGGATGTTTTCAGGGGTAAGTGACGTATGCGTATGACGTGTCTGGCCGCGGCGCTGTCCGCGTGCCTGTTGCTGGCCGCACCTGCGCGGGCGCAGGACCACAGCGCCTCCGATGTCGCGCCCGCAGGCGCCGCCACGCTGCCGGCGGTGAAGGATCGCGGCGATGCCGCAGCCACCTTGCCCGTGCGCGGCTTTCGCGTGCGCGATGTGGGCAACTACCCCGAGGCGGGCATCGATCCGGCGCGCGTGCAGGCGGTGGCCGATGCCGCGTTCGCCGCGCTGGCGCAGGGCCAGCCGGTGGTGGCGCTGCGCTTCGACCAGCTGCAGGCGGTGGCCGACACCGTCACCCAGGCCTATCGCAGCGCCGGCTTCATCGTCAGCACCGCCTACCTGCCGGCGCAGACCCCCGGCCCGGACCAGGTGATCGAGATCCGCGTGCTCGAAGGCCGGATCGGCCAGGTCACCGTGCAAGGTGCTGCGCGCTATCGCGGCAACACCTTGTCGGCGCCGCTGCGCCAGCTGCAGGGCCGCCCGCTGCGCAAGCAGGACGTGGACACCGCGCTGCTGTACGCACGCGATCTGCCCGGTGTGTCGCTATCGTCGGTACTGCAACCGGGCCAGAACGCCGGCGAGACCGACGTGGTCCTGGTCGCCAGCGAAGCCGCGCGCCCGTACGTGATCAGCCTGGGCGGCAACAACTACGGCACCGAACTCACCGGCCGCTATCGCGCCCAGGCCGGCATCACCTGGAACAGCCCGCTCGGGCTGGGCGATGTGTTCGCCGCCAACTACGCCTATTCGTTGGCGCCGCGGCAGAGCCAGATCGGTGCGTTGTCGTATGCGCTGCCGGTAGGGCAGGTGTCGGGCCTGAGCGCGGTGGTCGGCGCCAGCCGCAGCGAGCTGGAGGTGCGCAACGGCGTGTTCGCCCGGCTCGGCCTCAAGGGCCCCACGTCGGTGGTGTATGCCGGCGCCGACTGGAAATTCATCAACCACGATCTGCTGCAGCTGCAAGGCTCGGCGCGCTACCTGCGCGAGAAATCGCGGCTGGATGCGGCCGGCGTCACGCTGTCGGACCAATCCTTCGACGTGGCCGAACTCGGCGCCTCGCTGCGCCGCACCGATCTGCGCTGGCGCGGCGTGGACCTGCTGCAGCTCAGCGTGCGCCAGGCCTTGCGCGATGGCTCGGCCGATCCGGATCTGGTCAGCCCCGACCGCGACAGCCACTTCACCCTGACGCGGTTGTCCTACACGCGCCTGCAATACCTCAGCCGCACCCAGCGCCTGTATTTCAAGTTCAGCGGCCAATACAGCGACGACACGCTGGCGCCGCTGGAGCAGTTCGCCGTGGGCGGGCCGGACAGCGTGCGCGCCTATCCGGTGTCCGATGCATTGGGCGATCGCGGCTATTACGCCGCGCTGGAATATCACGTCGATGCGCCCGGCTTTGCCGATGCCGCCTCGCCGTTCAACGGCCGCCCGTGGCGCGAACTGCTGGAGCTGGACGTGTTCGCCGACCACGCGCGCGTCTACGCGGCCAACGGTGCGGTCGCGCCATCCACGTTCGATGCCGCCGGCGTCGGTTTCACCTTCCGCCTGCCGCAGTACGCCAATTTCGAATGGCGCCTCACCGCCGCACTGCCGACCGGAAGCCGCGATGCGTCCGATGGACGCGACGACGCCCGCATCTACACGCGTTTCGGCTTCACCTTCTGAGGGATCTGCGCATGCACGCCAACCACATCGCTTCCATCGTTGCAGCCCGCAGCTCCGAACGCCTGCTGCGTCGATCGCCACTGGCGCTGGCGCTGGCCGCCGCGTTCACGCTCAGCGCGCCTGCCGTCGCGCAGGTGGCCAGCACGCAACTACCCACCGGCGGCAGCATCGCCGGCGGCACCGGCACCATCAACGCGCCCAGCGGGGCCAGCCAGGTCATCACCCAGACCTCCAACCGCATGGCGCTGAACTGGTCCACGTTCGACATCGGCTCGGCGGCCACGGTGACCTTCAACCAGCCATCCTCCAGCGCGGCCGTGCTCAACCTGGTCCAGGGCGGCAATCCCACGCAGATCTTCGGCAATCTCAATGCCAACGGTCAGGTGTTCTTGATCAACACCAACGGCATGATTTTCGGCAGCACCGCGCAGATCAATGTCGGCGGGCTGGTGGCCAGCACCCTGGGAGCCACCGCTTCGGACTTCATGAGCGGCAACGATGTGCTCGATGCCGGCGGCAACACGGTCGCGCTGATGTCCAATGCCGGCACCATCACCGCCGCCGCCGGCGCCGTCGACCTGATCGGCGGCAAGGTGGCCAACAGCGGCACCATCACCGCCAGCGCCGGCAACATCAACCTGGTCGGCGCCGACAAGGTCACCCTCAGTTTCGAGAGCGGCGGGTTTGCGGTGGTCATCGACAAAGCGCTGCAATTGCAGTTGGACCAGTTCGCGGTGGACAACTCCGGCAGCCTGATCGCGCCGGGCGGCACCATCTCGCTGAGCGCGCGCGCGGCACGGGGCGTGTTCGACTCGCTGGTCAACAACAGCGGCGTTGTCCGCGCTGCGGGCCTGTCCGGCGGTAGCGACGGCAGCGTCTCGCTGGTGGCCAATGGCGGCGGCAGCAACGGCATCGTCGGCAATGGCACCATCGATGCCGGCAGCGGTGCCATCAGCTATGTCAGCGACGTTGGCGTGCAGCAGGGCGGCGTGCTGACCGCTGGCACCTTCTTCGGCAGCATCGGCGGCAATGCCAGCTTCAGCGGCGCCAACCGGATCGCCAACCTGGGATTCCTGGATGTGTCCGGCAATCTGGGCCTGACCAATAGCATCGATCTGGCCCAACAGGGCGCGTTGACGGTGGGCGGTACCAGCAACTTCTCGCTGGGCAGCCAGGCGCTCACGCTGACCGATGGCGGCAACGATTTCGCTGGCGCCGTCAGCCTGACCAGTGGCGCCACCCGGATCACCGATAGCGGCGCACTGAGCCTGGGCACGCTGGCCACCGGCAACCTCACCGCCACCAGTACCGGTACGCTCAATCTCGGCAGCGGCAGGGTCACCGGCGCCCTCGGCGCGACCAGCAACAATGGCGCGATCCAGCAGGCTGGCAATGCCGGCCTCACCGTCACCGGTAGCAGCGATCTGCGGGCCGGCACGGGAGCCATCACGCTGACCATTGCAGGTAACGATTTCCAGCAGGCGGTCAGCCTGCGTGGCGGCGCCACCCAGATCACCGACAGCGGCGCACTGACCCTGGGCACGCTGGCCACCGGAAACCTCACCGCCACCAGCAGCGGTGCGCTGAATCTTGGCAGTGGCGCGGTGACCGGCGCGCTCGTTGCCACCAGCAATGGTGGGCAGATCAGCCAGGCCGGCGCATTGACGGTGGGCGGCACCAGCACGCTCGATTCCGGCAGCGCGAGCACCGCGCTGACCGCGGTCGGCAACGACTTCGTGGGCGCGCTCACGCTGACCGGTACCGGCATTGCAGTACGCGATGCCAACGATCTCACCATCGCCGGGCTCACCAACGGCAGCAACGGCGCCGTCGCGCTCACCGCCGGCGGCGCGCTCAGCCTGCCCGCGCAGGCCATTGCCACCGGCACCGGCGCCCTGTCGCTGAGTGCGCTCGGCGGCGGGCTCAGCACCGCGGGTGCACTGTCCGGCAATCAGGTCAACCTGCGTGCGCGCGATGCGCTGAACCTTGGCCACAGCATCCAGGCCAGCGGCAACCTGCTGCTGACCAGCGACACCGGGGCGATCACCCAGACCGCCGGCCTGCTCGCTGTCACCGGCACCACCGACGCCACAGCGGCAGCGGGCACCGGCGCCATCAGCCTGAACGGTGCCGGCAACGATTTCGGCGGCGCGGTCTCGCTCACCGGCCGCACGGCGCTGGTCAACGACAGCAACGCGCTCACCCTGGGCGCCATCACCACCACCGCGCTCACCGCCACCAGCCACGGCGACTTGAACCTGGGCCAGGGCAGCATCGGCGGCAGCGTCACTGCCAACAGCAATGGCGGCGCCATCATCCAGGGCGGCGCACTGACCCTCACCGGACCTGCAACGCTCAATGCAGGCAGCGGCGCGATCGCACTGGACAACGGCGGCAACGATTTTCAGGGCGGGCTGACCCTGGTCGGCACCGGCATCGCGGTCAGCGACCGCGACACGCTCACCGTGACCTCGCTCACCGCCGGTAGCGGCGGGGACGTCACTCTCACCGCCGGCGTCGACCTGGTGCTGCCAACGCAGGCCATCGATCTCGGCGCAGGCAATCTGCGGCTGAGCGCGCAGGGCGGCGCGCTGGCGACCAAGGGCGCGCTCAGTGCCAACCAGATCAGCCTGAACGCACGCGACGGGCTGACCCTGGACCACGACATCGATGCCGACAGCACCCTGGCGCTGACCGCCACCAATGCGGCCATCACCCAGGGCGGTGGTGCGATCAGCGCTGGCGCGCTCGGCACCGTCAACGCCGGCACCGGTGCGATCTCGCTGCTCGGTCCGGGCAACGATTTCAAGGCCGGACTGGACCTGACCGGTGGCGCCATCGGTATCTACGACCGCAACGACCTGTCCATCGTCTCGCTGACCAGCGCCGCCAACAGCGCGGTCGCGCTCACCGCCGGCGGCACCCTGAGCCTGCCGGCGCAATCGATCGACACCGGCAGCGCCACGCTGCAGCTGCGTTCGGACAACGGCAGCGTATCCACCGCCGGTGCGCTGCGCGGTCGCAATGTCAGCCTCAACGGGCGCAACGGCATCACGCTGTCGCATGACATCACCACCAGCGGCAACCTGCAGCTGGGCACCACCGGCGCTGCGCTTACCCAGCTCTCCGGCACGCTCGCCATCGGTGGCACCACCTCGGTCGATGCCGGCAGCGGCGCGGTGGTGTTGAACGGCGCATCCAACGCGTTCACCGGTGCGCTGTCGGTGACCGGTGGCGCGGTACAGATCAACGCGCTCGGCGCCTTGACCCTGGGCAGCTTCAACGCCAACGCGCTGACGCTGCGCAGCGGCGGTGCGCTGAGCTTTGGCCAGGGCAGCGCAACCACCACGCTGACCGCCACCAGCGCCAGCGGCGGCATCACCCAGACCGGCGGGCTTGCAGTGGGCGGTGCAGCGCAGTTCAACGCCGGCACCGACAACATCACCCTGAATGCGAGCGACAACGACTTCGGCGGTGCAGTGGGTCTGAGCGGCAACGCCGTGCAGGTGGTCGATCGCGATCGGCTTACCCTGGGCAACAGCAGCGTCGGCAGCCTGCTGGTCAACAGCAACAACACCGCCATCGACCAGCAAGGCGCGCTGACCGTCAGCGGCAGCAGCCGCTTCGATGCCGGCAGCGGCAGCATCACGCTGACCGATGGCGCCAACAATTTCACCGGCACGGTGAATCTGAGCGGCGGCGCCGTGCAGGTGGTCGATGCCAACACACTCAGGCTTGGCAACCTCAACACCGGCGTGCTCACCGTCACCAGCACC
The DNA here is from genome assembly GCF_024806835.1 of Xanthomonas sp. 3793. Lineage (GTDB taxonomy): Bacteria > Pseudomonadota > Gammaproteobacteria > Xanthomonadales > Xanthomonadaceae > Xanthomonas > Xanthomonas arboricola_F. Next base: position 238,404 of record NZ_JANTYU010000005.1, on the reverse strand, counting down.
GGCGCGTTGAACCTGGGCACCGGCAGCACCGGCGCCTTGACCGCCACCAGCAACAATGGCGCCATCACCCAGGCCGGCGCGCTCACCGTCAATGGGCTTGGCAGCATCGACGCCGGCAGCGCCACGGTTGCACTGACCGACATCGGCAATCATTTCGCCGGCACGCTCAATCTCACCGGCGGCGCAACGCAGATCGTCGATACCAGCACGCTTACTCTGGGCAGCCTCAACACCGGCGCGCTCAGCGTCAGCAGCAACGGTGCGTTGAATCTGGGCACCGGCAGCATCGGCAGCCTGACCGCGAGCAGCAACAACGGCGCCATCACCCAGACCGGTGCGCTCACCGTCACTGGCGCAAGCAATGTCAACGCCGGCAGCGGCACGATTGCGTTGACCGATGCCAACAACGAGTTTCAGGGCGCGCTCGGCCTGACCGGCAACGGCATCGCCGTGACCGACCGCAGCCTGCTGCAGGTCTCTTCGATCAATGGCAACACCAGCGGCGACATTGCGCTCACTGCGCAGACACTCGACCTGCCTGCATCGGCGATCTCCGCCGGCACCGGCAGCCTGACGCTCACCTCCACCGGCAGCGCGTTCAGTACCGGCGGCGCTCTGAGCGGCGCCAACGTCGTGCTCACTGCGCGCGACGGCCTGACCCTGGCGCACACCGTCAATGCCGGCAACGCGCTGACCCTGCGCACCACCAATGCCGCAATCAACCAGACCGGCGGCCAATTGCTGGTCGGCGGCGCCACCACCGTCAACGCAGGCTCTGGCGCCATCGCACTGGCCAATGCCAACGACTTCACCGGCGCCGTGGCGCTCACCGGCGGCGCAACGCAGATCGTCGATACCAACACGCTTACCCTGGGCAACCTCAACACCGGCGCGCTCACCGTCAGCAGCACCGGTGCGTTGAATCTGGGCACCGGCATCACCGGCGCCTTGACCGCCACCAGCAACAACGGCGCCATCACCCAGACCGGTGCGCTTACCGTCACTGGCGCAAGCAATGTCAATGCCGGCAGCGGCACGATTGCGCTGACCGATGCCAACAACGAGTTTCAGGGCGCGCTCGGCCTGACCGGCAACGGCATCGCCGTGACCGACCGCAGCCTGCTGCAGGTCTCTTCGATCAATGGCAACACCAGCGGCGACATTGTGCTCACTGCGCAGACGCTCGACCTGCCTGCATCGGCAATCTCCGCCGGCACCGGCAGCCTGACGCTCACCTCCACCGGCAGCGCGTTCAGTACCGGCGGCGCTCTGAGCGGTGCCAACGTCGTGCTCACTGCGCGCGACGGCCTGACCCTGGCGCACACCGTCAATGCCGGCAACGCGCTGACCCTGGGCACCACCAATGCCGCAATCAACCAGACCGGCGGCCAGTTGCTGGTCGGCGGCGCCACCACCGTCAACGCAGGTTCCGGCGCCATCGCACTGGCCAATGCCAACGACTTCACCGGCGCCGTGGCGCTCACCGGCGGCGCGACGCAGATCGTCGATACCAACACGCTCACCCTGGGCACGCTCAACACCAGTGCACTCAGCGTCACCAGCAACGCTGCGTTGAACCTCGGCCAGGGCACCGTCAACGGCGCACTCGCCGCCACCAGCAACGGCAGTGTCATCAATCAAACCGGCGCGCTCACCATCAACGGCGCAAGCAACCTCAACGCCGGTAGCGGCGCGATCGCGTTGACCGATGCCAACAACGATTTCGTCGGTGCCGTCGCCGCCACCGGCGATGGCATTGCCTTGGTCGACCGTAACGACCTGCAACTCGCCGCCGTGCAAGGCACCGGCGATGGCGCGGTATCGCTGGATGCCGGCGGTGCGCTGCTGTTGACCTCCACAGTCGACACCGGCAGCGGTGCGCTCGATGCGATCGCGCGCGGCGGCACGCTCACCACCACCGGTGCGCTGCGTGGTGGCGACGTGCAGCTCAGCGGTGCAAACGGCATCGTGCTTGGCAATCGCATCGCTGCGTCCGGCGGCCTGGCGTTGCGCAGCAACAACGCGGCGATCACCCAGAGCGCGGGCACGCTGCAGGTGGCAGGCAACAGCAGCGTCGATGCCGGCAGCGGCGCGATCGTGCTGGATGCCGCCGGCAACGACTTCCAGGGCCTGCTTGCGCTCAGCGGTGGTGCCACGCGGGTGCGCGATGCCAATGCGCTGACGCTGGGTGCGCTGACCACCGGTGCGCTCGATGTCGCCAGCAACGGTGCGCTCAACCTGGGCTTTGGCCTGGTCAATGGCGATCTGGATGCCGCCAGCAACGGCGGTGCGGTGTCGCAGACCGCTGCGCTGACCGTGACCGGCGCTGCCCGTATCAACAGTGCCGGCGCTTCCATTGCGCTTGCCGATGCCGGCAACGATTTCCAGTCGGCAGTGAACCTCAGCGGTGGCGACACCCGCGTGGGCGATCGCAATGGGCTGACGTTGGGCAACCTGGACGTGGGCACGCTGGATGTCGCCGGCGGTGCCGGTCTTGACCTGGGCCAGGGCCGTATCGGCGGCACCCTGGTGGCACGTAGCGGCAGCAATGGAGCCGGCGGCACCGGCAGGCTGACCGCGCAAGCGGTGTCGCGTCCTGCGGCAACCGACACCGGCATCACCCAGCAAGGCGCGTTGACGGTCGTGGGCACCAGCGTGCTCGACGCCGGCACCGGTGCCATCGTGCTCACCGACGCCGGCAACGATTTCCAGGGCAGCGTGCAGGCCAATGGCGGCAGCATCGCCCTGGTCGATCGCAACGACCTGGCCGTGGCGGCGCAGGCGAGCGGTGCGGTCGCGCTGCAGGCTGGCGGCCAGCTCTCCACCAGCGGTGCGATCGCCGGCAACGCGGTTGCGTTGAGCAGCGGCGGCGCCCTGCAGCTGGGTCACGACGTCAGCAGTGCCGGCAACCTCGGCATGCGCAGCGGCGGTGCCATCACCCAGAGCGGCGGCAGCCTGCGCGCAGCGCACCTCAGCGGCAGCGCCACCGGCGCGGCCACGCTGACCGGCGCCGGCAATGCCATCGGCACGCTCGGCGCTTTCAGTGCGCAAGGCCTGGACGTGGTCAGTGCCGGCGCATTGCAGGTCAGCGGGCGCGTGGACGGCGGCAACCTGTTGCGGCTGCGCAGCGGCGATGCGTTGCTGCTGGATGGTCAGCTCAGTGCCGCGACCACCTGGCTGCAGGCGGCTGCCGGCATCCGCCAGCGCGCCGGCAGCACGATCGGCACCAACCTGCTCAGCGGCAGCGCCGGTGGCCCGGTGCTGCTGGGCGATGCCACCACCTTCATCGACAACCGCGTGGTGCGGCTCGGCGATTTCACCGCCAGCAATGGCTTCAGCCTCACCAACGCGGGCGACCTCACGCTGGTGCTGGCCAATGGCAGTTCCTACAGCGTGGACGCCGGCAACAGCGCGTTGTTGCTGTCGGTGCGGGGCGACCTGCTGCAGGAAGGCCGCGCGCCCCTGCGCGATGGCACCGGCAACTTCTCCGCCACCGGCCGCATCGGCACCCAGCAGGACCCGATCTACCTGATCGGCACCGGCGCCCAGGTGATCGGCGCGGTGGGCGCGCCACCGGCGTACTTCAACGCCACCACCGCCGAGGGCGGGCTGCTCGACCTGAGCGGCGGCTCCAGCTTCAACGTCCCGGCCTCGGCGTTTGCCGGTCGCGCGCAGAGCTCGGCCAGCCGCACCATCGCCTTCGTCGACCTGTCCGCCAGCGGGACGCCGTATCGCGCCTTCGGCCTGGTCCGTCCCGGCCTGCGTCTGCCCGACGACCAGCAACCGGCCTGCGACGCCGGCGACCCGGACGCGGTCTGCACCCCGCAATAAGCCCAGCGCCGCCGCCCACCGCGGCGGCTCCCCCGACGGAGCCTGCCATGCACGACGACACTTCCCTGCAGACCCTGCTGGCGCCGATCAGCGACGACGCCCCGGCCGGCCCGGACCTGGAATACGACCCGGACTTTCTGCGTCTTGAGCGCGACGCGGCCGTCCGCCCCGAGCGCACCCTGGGCGAGAGCGTCATCGCCGCCGAAGAACCCGACTGGGACAAGGTGCAGGCGCTCGCACTGGAACTGAGCCGGCGCAGCCGCGACCTGCGCATCGCCGGCAAGCTGGGCGCGGCCTGGCTGCGCCTGCGCGGCCTGCCCGGCTGGGCCGATACCCTGGCGCTGATCCGCGGCCTGCTGGAACAGCACTGGGACAGCGTGCACCCGCAGCTGGATGCCGATGACGACAACGACCCGACCTCGCGCATCAACGCCCTGGTCGGGCTGGGCGACCCGATGGGCCTGCTCGGCGCGCTGCGCACCACGCCGTTCGTGCAATCGCCGCGATTGGGCCGCTTCAGCCTGCGCGACCTGCGCGTGGCCAACGGCACCCTCAAGCTGCCCGAGGGCCAGACCGGCCCCAGCCTGGCCGAGATCGAAGCCTGCTGCCTGGACTGCACGCTGGAAACGCTGGCCGCCTCTGCCCAGGCCATCGGCGACGCGTCGGCACACGCGCGCGCCATCGATGCCTTGCTCACCGAACACGTCGGCACCGCCGCACCGGATCTACGCCCGCTGCTGACCGACCTGCGCGAGCTGGAACGTTTCGTGCTGCCGCATTGGCAGGCGCGCGATGGCAGCGCCACCCCCGCATCGGCAGACATCGACGCTGCGCCGGCAGGCGAGGGCGATGACGGCGCACGCAGCAGCGCCCGCCCGCCCGGTGCCATTGCCGGCCCGGACGATGTGCTGCGGCGTCTGGACGAGATCTGTGCCTATTACGCGCGCTGCGAACCGTCCAGCCCGGTCCCGATGCTGCTGCGGCGTGCGCAGCGCCTGGTGGGCTGCGACTTCCTGGCGCTGATGAAGGAACTGGCCCCGGCCGGTATCGACGACCTGCAACGCGTCACCGGTCCGCTGGAAAACGGCTGAGGGCGAAGACGACACCGGGCAAACCAGCGTCAGGCGGGTACGAATGAAACGCACTGAACTGAAGCGTACGCGTGATGCATGCCGGCTCAGAGCAGCGGCCGCTCTCGCTTACCGCAAGCGCGATCAGCGACCCCATCCAACCACCCAGTCAAACAGGCAGCGCACAAGCGTGCCCGCACCACCATCGACTGCCCTACGGCGGCGGCCCAATCAGCCCACCGCCAACCTCCGAACAAAAACGCAGTCACACCGCGCTTTTGCGAATCCCCAATCCCGAATCCCGAATCCCGAATCACCAACGATACAGCTGCCAATACACCTTGTTGACCTTGTCCTTCTCCGCGTCGGTATGCCCGTCGTGGTCGCGGTCGTACAGGAAGTAGGGCGCACCGCGTGCGGGCGTGACGCGTACCATTTCCAGCTGACCGTTGACGCGGTATTCGTCGACCTTGTCGCCGTTGCCCATGGTCTTGCTGGTGACATCTGCACCGGCAGGGATACCGTCGCCGGCAGTACCGCCGGAGGTGGTGGCACAGCCGCCGAGCAGCAGCAATGGCAGCAGCAAAAGACATGCTCTCTTCATCGTTGTCATCCGTTCTAGGTCGTCGGTGAGTATGCGCTGGGCGGTGTGGCGCGGGTGTGCAGCGTAGAATTGAAGCATGAGCAGATTAGTCCTGATCGACGGGTCCAGTTACCTGTACCGCGCGTTCCACGCGCTTCCGCCGCTGACCAATGCCCAGGGCGAGCCCACCGGCGCCTTGTTCGGCGTGGTCAACATGCTGCGTGCCACCTTGAAGGAACGCCCGGCCTATGTCGCGTTCGTGGTGGATGCGCCCGGCAAGACCTTCCGCGATGACCTGTATGCCGACTACAAGGCCAACCGCCCGTCGATGCCCGACGACCTGCGCGCGCAGGTGCAGCCGATGTGCGACATCGTGCATGCGCTGGGGATCGACATCCTGCGCATCGATGGCGTGGAAGCGGACGATGTGATCGGCACGCTGGCATTGCAAGGCGCCAGTGATGGGTTGAGCGTCACCATCTCCACCGGCGACAAGGACTTCGCCCAGCTGGTGCGCCCGGGTATCGAACTGGTCAACACCATGAGCGGCAGCCGCATGGATTCGGACGAGGCGGTGATCGCCAAGTTCGGCGTGCGCCCCGACCAGATCGTCGACCTGCTGGCGCTGATGGGCGATGCCATCGACAACGTGCCCGGCGTGGAAAAGTGCGGCCCCAAGACCGCCGCCAAATGGCTGGCCGAATACGACTCGCTCGACGGCGTGATCGCCAACGCCGACAAGATCAAGGGCAAGATCGGCGACAACCTGCGCGCCGCATTGCCGCGGCTGCCGCTCAACCGCGAACTGGTCACCATCAAGACCGACGTGGCGCTGGCCAGCGGCCCGCGCGCGCTGGACCTGCGCGAGCCCAACGCCGAAACGCTGGCCGTGCTGTACGCCCGCTACGGCTTCAGCCAGGCCTTGCGCGAGCTGGGCGGTGCAGCGGCCGCCGGCGCGCAGACCGAAGCCATGGCCGTGGCCCGCACCGAGCCCGGCCGCGCGCGCGGCACCGGCTTCGTGTCCGGCCCGGTCAGCGCCCCGGTGGAAGTGGACCCGGCGCTGTCGGCACCGGGCCAGTACGAGACCATCCTGACCCAGCAACAGCTCGACAGCTGGATCGCGCGCCTGCGCGCCGCCGGCCAGTTCGCCTTCGATACCGAAACCGACAGCCTGGACCCGCTGCAGGCCGACCTGATCGGCTTGAGCGTGGCCGCCGAGCCCGGCCAGGCGGCGTATCTGCCGTTCGGCCACAACTTCCCCGGCGCCCCGGCCCAGCTCGACCGTGCCCAGGCGCTGGCGCAGCTGGCGCCGTTGCTCATCGACCCTGCGGTGCGCAAGCTCGGCCAGCACGGCAAGTACGACCTGCACGTGATGCGCCGCCATGGCGTGGAGCTGGCCGGTTATGCCGATGACACCCTGCTGGAAAGCTTCGTGCTCAACTCCGGCAGCGCCCGCCACGACATGGACAGCCTGGCCAAGCGCTACCTGGGCTACGACACGGTCAAGTACGAGGACGTCTGCGGCAAGGGCGCCAAGCAGATCCCGTTCGCCCAGATCAGCCTGGACGACGCCACCCGCTACGCCGCCGAAGACGCCGACATCACCCTGCGCCTGCATCACGTGCTCGGCCCCAAGCTGGCCGCAGAGCCCGGCCTGGAGCGGGTCTACCGCGACATCGAGATGCCGCTGGTGGAAGTGCTGGCCCGCATCGAAGCCAATGGCGTATGCGTGGACGCGGCCGAACTGCGCCGCCAGAGCGCGGACCTGTCCAAGCGCATGCTCGCCGCCCAGCAAAAAGCCACCGAGCTGGCCGGGCGCACGTTCAACCTGGATTCGCCCAAGCAGCTGCAGGCGCTGCTGTTCGACGAGCTCAAGCTGCCCGCGGTGGTCAAGACGCCCAAGGGCCAGCCCTCGACCAACGAAGAGGCGCTGGAAGCCATCGCCGACCAGCACGAGCTGCCGCGGGTGATCCTGGAGTACCGGGGCCTGACCAAGCTGCGCAGCACCTACACCGACAAGCTGCCGGAGATGATCCACCCGCAGTCCGGGCGCGTGCACACCAGCTACCACCAGGCCGGCGCCGCCACCGGGCGGCTGTCCTCGTCCGATCCCAACCTGCAGAACATTCCGATCCGCACCGACGACGGCCGCCGCATCCGCCGCGCCTTCGTCGCCCCGGCCGGGCGCAAGCTGATCGCCTGCGACTACTCGCAGATCGAGCTGCGCATCATGGCCCACCTGTCCGGCGACCCCGGCCTGGTCGGCGCGTTCGAATCCGGTGCCGACGTGCACCGCGCCACCGCAGCGGAAGTCTTCGGCCGCACCATCGACACCGTCAGCAATGACGAGCGCCGCGCCGCCAAGGCGATCAACTTCGGCCTGATGTACGGCATGAGCGCGTTCGGCCTGGCCCGCCAGCTCGGCATCGGCCGTGGCGAGGCGCAGGACTACATCGCGCTGTACTTCAGCCGTTACCCGGGCGTGCGCGACTTCATGGAAACCACCCGCCAGCAGGCGCGCGACAAGGGCTACGTGGAGACGGTGTTCGGCCGCCGGCTGTATCTGGACTTCATCAACGCCGGCAGCCAGGGCCAGCGCGCCGGCGCCGAGCGTGCCGCCATCAACGCGCCGATGCAGGGCACTGCGGCGGACATCATCAAGCGCGCGATGGTCAGCGTGGACGGCTGGATCGCCGACCACGCGCAGCGCGCGCTGATGATCCTGCAGGTGCACGACGAACTGGTGTTCGAAGCCGACACCGATTTCGTCGACACGCTGCTGAGCGAAGTCACCGCGCGCATGGCCTCGGCGGCGCAACTACGCGTGCCGCTGGTAGTGGATTCGGGCGTGGGCGATAACTGGGACGAGGCGCACTGACGCAGGAATTTACGCTGATATGCTGAATGCGCAGACCAGACATAATTGCTTAAAACATAATGCGACTGCCGCAGATTTGGAGGAATGAATAACCGTTAAATTCTACATTTTTTTAACAGTTATCTTCACGATCCATCAATGTGGAAAATGGTGTTATATCCCTCGACGGGCGCAACGCCTGTCGGCAGATCTCTCCCATCCCCTGGAGCAGATCTCGGAGCGGAAACTCCTCCCCAAGTTTCCGTTCCCTGGCCCCGCCGACCTCCCCCTGGTCTGCGGGGCTTTTTTATTTCCGGAACTCAGACGAACACTATCGGAATTACGCTGCAGCACAGCATCGGCAGATTGCGGTGATTTTGTGGAAAATCACAAATCTAAATGGCGACGATTAATTCGTTCAATCAACACAGCGTTTCATTTCCCCAATTCAGTTTTAGTCGTCGGGAAATCTGAACGCGTGAATATGGGCGAATGAGCCCACCGATCAAGGCGCTGAGCCCAGTCCCCGCACTGGAGAAAACGTTCAGCGCCTTCGGGCGTAAAGGGTGGCGGTCAGCCTAGCCAGTCGCGCGGCACCAGGTAGTCCAGCAACCGCGCCTCGGCGCTGCCGGGCTCGGCGGTGTAGCCATATTCCCAACGCACGCGCGGCGGCAGGCTCATCAGGATGCTCTCGGCGCGCCCGCCGCTCTGCAGCCCGAACAGGGTGCCACGGTCGTAGACCAGGTTGAACTCCACGTAGCGCCCGCGGCGGTACAGCTGGAACTCGCGCTCGCGTTCGCCAAAGGGTTCGTCCTTGCGGCGCTGTACGAGCGGCATGTAGGCATCCAGGAAGCCGTTGCCCACCGCCTGCTGGTACGCAAAGTCGCGCTCGAAGTCCTGGCCCAGGTCATCGAAGAACAGCCCGCCGACGCCGCGGGTTTCGTTGCGGTGGCGCAGGAAGAAGTAGTCGTCGCACCAGCGCTTGTGCGCGGCATAGCGCTCCTCGCCGAAGGGCGCGCACAGCGCCTGTGCGGTGCGGTGCCAGTGCTGCACGTCTTCGTCCACCGGGTAGAACGGGGTCAGATCGAAGCCGCCGCCAAACCACGCGGCAACCACCTCGCCATCGCGTTCGGCACGGAAGTAACGCACGTTCATATGCGTGGTCGGCACGTGCGGATTGTTCGGATGAAACACCAGCGAGACCCCGCAGGCGCGCCAGGTGGCGCCCGCCAGCTCGGGCCGGTGGGCGCTGGCCGAGGGCGGCAGGCGCGTACCGGACACATCCGAAAAGCCGATGCCGGCCTGCTCGAACACCGCGCCATCGCGCAGGATGCGGGTGCGCCCACCGCCGCCTTCCTCGCGCTGCCAGAGATCCTCGGAGAACCGCGCTCGCCCATCGGCGGCTTCCACAGCCGCGCAGATGCGGTCCTGCAGGTCGGTCAGATAATCGCGTACACGCTCGAATTCGTTCATGGCCCAATTCTAAGCCGTGCATCGCAGCCGGTGCGCCTGCCCGACCGTGCCCGTTTGTCGCAGGGCGATGCGATGCGCGCCGGTCGGTTGCCGCGTTGTGCTGCGTCGATGCCCCGGGTGTGTTGGAGCGCCGTTGCAGGCCAGCGACTCCATCGCTAGATCGCAAGGCCCTGCCGGCCCTCCATCGCGGGTACGCCACAAGAACATTGGCAAACGGATCTTGCGAGATCGGCGCGACATGGCGACGACCGTTCTTCCAATCCGGCCAAGCAACGTAACGGTGCGGTGTCCTTCTCGCTTGCGGACCTTGTGGCGGCATGGATGCCGCCACCGTGCGTCCAAGGATGGATGTACAGCGTGAGCCGCAAGCCGCAAGCCGCAAGCGCATCGCGCTCGTGACGCAAGCGTGCTTCGGCCCCCCAACACGCCAAGCCTCTTGATCACCGGACGCAAGGAATGTTCGGCAAATGCGATGTGACTCGTGGTGGCATCCATGCCACAGAAGATCTTGCGCCGCCGGGCAGAAAGAGTCTGCCGGCCAGCTCGGCTGCAGACGCTGGATGCCGCACGCCGCTTGCTTGCAGCGGCGTTGCGATCAGCTCTGCGTTCGCTGTGATGGGACGCGCTCGCCTGGTCTGTCGCTCACCGCGTGCGCGGTGGTTCGAATTCGCTACGGACGGCAGGCGTACACAGTCGCCAGGCCAGTGCGGCATGCACGCAGCCGATGGCCAGTGCGCCCAGGCCGGTGAGTACAAGCGCCATCTGTTGCGTGGCCTGCAGGCGTGCCTGCAGTTGCGGCCACTCCGGGCTGTGCAGCACATCTGCCGGCAGCATCGCCTGCACGCCGTCGAACAGCGGCCCGATCAGCGCCAGTCCGGCAAAATTGAGCAGCCCGGTCGCGATCAGCACCAGCACAAACCCGATACGTGCCCACGTGCGTCGTTGCAGCAGCGCCCAGCTCAGCCATGCGAACGCCACCGACAGCACCACGCCGATCACCGACAAGGCCATGCCGTGGTCGATCACCCGCTGCCATGACGGCGGCAAGCTCATGCCCGCTGGCAAGGCGAACGTAGTGGCATCGGGCATCGCCAGCAGCACCACGATCTGAAACAGGTTGGCCAGTGCGCTGACCACGCCCAGCAACAACGAGACCCATGCCAGCGGCGAGACGAAGCCGCCGCGAGACGGGTGCGATGTGCGCAGCGCCGCGTTCATTGCAGCGACGCGATATGCGCGGCGACTGCCGCCTGCCCCGGTGGGTCCAGCGCGGGCTGCAGCTGCGCATACCAGTCTGGCAGGGCCTCGGCCGGCAGACACTCGCGCAGCAATGGGGTGCTGCGCTCCAGGAATGCGTCCAGGAACGGCAGGCCGCGGACGTACAAGAAATGGCTGTCGGTGATCGACATGCCGGCATAGGCTTCGCGCAGCCACTCCAGATGCGGCAGCGCATGCGCGCCGTGACCGGCGCGGGTCAGTGCGGTCAGGAAGCTGGTACGCGCCGTGGCTGGCGAGGTAGAGCGTTCCTGGGCGTTGAGATCGTCGAAGGTCAGCAGCCACTGCTCGCCGCGCTCGATGTCGTTGCACATCACCGAGGTGGTGGCCAGCTGCAGCGCGTTGTGTGCGGTGGGCTCCAGCGCGTACAGCGCCAGCCAATACGGATAGGCCTCGTGGTAGCGGTCCAGCGCGCTCAACGCCAGCGCGCACAGTCGCTGCGCATCCGCACCGGCCTGCAGCTGCGCTTGCGCCGCGTTGTAGGCGCCGACGTGGTCGCCGCGCTGAAACGCCGTCAGTGCCGGCTGCAGTGCGGGGTCGATCTCGGCAGCTGCCTGGTCGGCATCGTCGGCAGGCGCCGCCGCGACGGTGGGTTCTGCACGCGGCGGCTTCGTCACCTCGGTCTTGCGTCCAAACAAACGGTCCCACAGGCCCATCGCGTCTACCTTGTGTGCGCCAGCAATGAGTGGAAGGTCGCCGCGACGCCGGCGGCGCACCGGTCCTGCGGCAGACCGGTGCAGAGGCCAAACGCGCCAACCTTCTGCCGATCCTGGGCCAAGCTTAGAGCCCCTTGCGTAGGGAGAGGTGAGCGCAACGCAACCAGCTCGGCTGCGCGACGCATTGCCGTGTGTCCAATCTGCGTCGGTGGCTGGACCGTGCGGCGATCGCTTGCGGGCGAGGCGGCGGAATGCTCCATCCCGATGACCGTCAAACGCGCGCCTGTCGCCTCATCGGCAAAAGGGCGCGTGGGGCGCTGCGCCGACACTGCGATCATGCGTGAGTGCCGGTGTCGGCAACGCCGGCTTGCAACGGGCGCAGTGCGTCGATCAGCGCTGCGGCTTCACCTGCGCATTGAACAGCTTGAGGATGCGCTTGTACTCGTCCAGCCACGCATCGGCCCGGGTAAAGCCGTGGCGCTCCAGCGGATACGGCGCCACCTGCCAGTTGTCCTTGTGCAACTCGATCAGCTTCTGCGTCATGTCCACCGAGTCCTTGAAGAACACGTTGTCGTCGATCATGCCGTGCGCGATCAGCAGATGGTCCTGCAGCCCGTCGGCGTAGTTGATCGGCGAGGAGGTCTTGTAGGCCTGCGGGTCGAGCTCGGGCGTGTTGAGGATGTTGGAGGTGTACTCGTGGTTGTACTGCATCCAGTCGCCCACCGGCCGCAGCGCCGCGCCGGCCTTGAAGGTGCCGGGGCTGCGGAACAGCGCCATGTAGGTCATGAAGCCGCCGTACGATCCGCCGTAGATGCCGGCGCGTGCACGGTCGCCCTGCTTGGTAGCGACGAGCCAGTCCAGGCCGTCCAGATAATCCTCCAGCTCCGGATGCCCCATGTTGCGGTAGATCGCGGTGCGCCAGTCGCGGCCATAGCCTTCGGACGCGCGGTAGTCCAGATCCAGCACGATGTAGCCCTGCTGTACCAGCAGGTTATGGAACATCTGCTCGCGGAAATACGGCGTGTAGCGCTGCGACACGTTCTGCAGGTAGCCGGCCCCATGCACGAACATCACGATCGGATACTGCTTGCCCGGCTCGGGAGTCTGTGGGCCGTAATACTTGCCCCAGACCGTGCCGGCGCCGTGTTTGGACGGCACCTGCACGTACTGCGGTGCGATCCACGTCTGCGCCTTGAAGGCCGGTGTGCGCGTGTCGGTGAGCACCGTGGCCTGGCCGCCCGCCGCCGGTACGACCGCCAGCTGCGGCGGCAGATAGGCGCCGGAGTAACGCACCAGCAACTGCTGCCCGTTCGGCGACAGGCTGAAGCCTTCCACGCCGTTCAAGGCGGTCACTTCGGTGAGCTGGTCGGTGCGCAGGTCCAGCTTGCAGACCTCGTAATCGCCAGGCCACTGCTGGTTGCAGAGGAAATACATGCCGCTGCCGTCGGCGCTGGGCACCGGCATCGACACTTCCCACTTGCCGCGGGTGCGTTGGCGCGGCTTGCCGTTGCCTTCCACCGTGTACAGCTGCGAATAGCCGGATTCTTCCGAGAGCAGCCACAGCGTGCGGTTGTCGGGCAACCAGCCGAAATCATTGAAGTCCCAGTTGATCCAGGCGCCATCGCTCAGCCGATGACGCGGCTGCAGCTTGGCATTTTCCAGATCCACGCTGGCGATCCAGCGGTCCTTGTTGTCCACCGCACGGATTTCCACCGCCACGTTGCGGCCATCGTCGCTCCAGTGCACCGCCGGGCCGCTGCCGTCGCCATCGCTTTCCACGCGCACGGCGCGGTTGCCCTTGAGTGCATCGCGTTTGGCGGCCTTGCGCAATGCGGCCAACGGGTCGGTGGCGATGCCGGGCAGCGCGTCGAAGGCCAGCTGGCGCGCGCTGCCTGCGGTCACATCGATCAGCCACAGCGTATGCGCGACCGGCATGTTGCGGCCGACGCGGGTACGGGTTTCCTGGAACTCCTCGTAACCGGATTCGGTCACGTACTTGGGCATCTTGCCGGCCTGGCCTTCGTCGGCAGCCTTGGCCTGGGTCACCACCAGCAGGTGGCGGCCGTCCGGCGACAACGCGCTGTCGACGATCTCCACCTCATCGCCCAGATACACCGGTGCTGTCGCGCGCGTGACGTCGGCGCGGCGCCAGGCGTCTTCCTGCGTGCGCAGCGCATCGCGCTGTTCGCGATCGCGGCGTAGCGTGGCCAATGTGGCCAGTTGCTGCTCGCGCAACACATCGGCCTTGGGCGCGGCGTTGGGATCGCGCTCGGCCTTGACCACGGCCACCTGCGCGGTGCCGCCATCGGCCCGCCAGTGGTACCAGTTGTTGCCTGCGCGCCAGATCGCACCGCCATCGCTGGCGAATTGCGGACGCGACTCGACCTCGTTGCTGCGGGTCAGCTGGGTCAGCGCGCCCGAGCGCAGATCGCGCAGGAAAATGTCGCCATTGCGTGCGAACAGCATGCGCCGGCGCGTGGCGTCGTAGCTGGGATTGGCCGCATCCAGGCCGGCGCGTGCCGTGTCGGCCACGCGCTCTGCCGCCGCGCCGTCAATGCCCTGGCGATAGGTGTCGCGCACCGGGCTGCCATCGCGCTTGAGCAGGTACTGCACCTGCTTGCCATCCCATTGCCACCACGCCTGATCGACCGACGGCCCGATCCAGTCCGGATCGGCCATCACCTGTTCGATGGTGAGCGGTGTGGCGGATTGCGCATGCGCGGTGACAGCCAGCAACAACAAGGACAGCGGCAACAATCTGGGCATCGGTAACAACTGGACGCAACGAGGAGCGGACAAGCCTAGCAGCTCGCTTCCGTCGTGGGCTCGGGCCACAGGTCATGCGCGCGGCGGGGCCAGTGCGTCGTCGAACAGGCAAGGCTTGGGCGACTGGCGGGCGCGACCATAAGCGGTTGTGCGCACGTTGCTCTGCGGGGTACGCATGCGCTTTACGATCGATGCAATCCAGCTGCGATGCGCTATTGCAATGCGGTGGAATGTGCTTCGCGCACGGGCCTCGCCGAGGTTCCCGACCGCCGTTCCCCTGGCGCGGCAGGAAACCTCCCGACTTGCAAGCGGGGCAGGTGGCGGCCAAGCTAGCGCGCTTTTGCGATTGTCGATGCACATGTCCAGCCTGCCTGCCTCCGTTGTGTCCCATCCCATGGCTGTCGGCGCGCCTGGCCGGCCGTTGGCGTGGCGCGCGGGGCGGTCGGTCGATCTGGCGACCTTCATCGCGCATGTGCATGGCCTGGCGCAGCAGCTGCCGGAGGGCCGCCATGCGGTCAATCTGTGCGAAGACCGCTATCGGTTCATGGTGGCGTTCTATGCCTGCGCGCTGCGCGGGCAGGTGTCGCTGCTGCCGTCCTCGCGTGCGCCGGCGGTGGTGGGCGAGGTGCAGGCCCGTCACGCCGATGCGTATTGCCTGGGCGATCTGGCGCTGGAGCTGGCGCCGCCGCGCTACTGGCAACTGCCGGACGAGCTGCCGCAAGCGGACGGCCCGATTCCGCAGCTGGCCGACGATGCGCTGGTGGCGATCGGTTTCACCTCCGGCAGTACCGGCAGCCCGCAACCCAATCCCAAGACCTGGGGCAGTTTTCTGACCAGCACGCGGCAGGATCTGGTTGCGCTGCAAAGCCTGTGGGCGCACACCGACGCGGTGCCGCACGTGGTGGCCACGGTGCCGCCGCAGCACATGTACGGCATGGAATTGTCGGTGCTGCTGCCGATGGTGACCGAGCTGGCGGTGCATGCGGGCCGCCCGTTCTTCCCGGACGATGTGGCGCGCGCGCTGGCCGATCTTCCTGCCCCGCGCGTGCTGGTGACCACGCCGGTGCATCTGCGTGCGCTGGTCGAATCCGGGGTGGTGTTGCCGCCGTTGGCCGGTATCGTCTCGGCCACTGCGCCGTTGGCGCAGGAGATTGCCGCCGCAGCCGAAGCGCGTTTTGGCGGCGAAGTCCGCGAGATGTTCGGCTCCACCGAAACCTGCGTGTTCGCCGTGCGCCGCACCGCGCTGGACGCCGCATGGACCCCGCTGCCCGGCGTGCGTCTGCAGACCCAGGCCACAGGCACCCTGGTGCATGCGCCGCATCTGGCCACGCCGGTGTTGTTGGCCGACATGATGGACGTGGCCGACGATGGCAGCTTCCAGGTACGCGGGCGCCAGGCCGATTCGCTGGAAATCGCCGGCAAACGCGCATCGCTGGCCGACCTCACCCGTCGCCTGCTCGCCATCCCCGGCGTGATCGACGGCATCATCGTGCAGCTGGCACCGGATGCCGGTCAGTCGGTGGGCCGCATTGCCGCACTGGTGGTCGCCCCGACCCTGGACGAGGCGCAGATCCTGGCCGCATTGCGCGTCGGCGTAGACCCGGTGTTTCTGCCGCGCCGCCTGCGCAAGCTCGCCGTCCTGCCACGCAACGAGACCGGCAAACTGCCACGCGACGTGGTGCTGGAGTTGCTCAAGGGCTGAGCGAGTTTGGGTAACGCCGGCTTCCTGTCGATGACAGCGGCTGCGTGAGTGGATTGCTCAATGGCCCGGCGCCGGATGCGCACACAGGTAGGCAGAGAAGCGCGTCAGCAGGTGCGTTTCATGCATCGCTTGCAGGGTCGCATTCGCTTGGCAGGCCAATCCATTCTGATCCGCACAACGCGCATCGGCTGTGTTGGCCGCATTCAAGCGCTTGCGATCGAGCTGCGTCAGCTGCGCCTGAAACTCCTCCTGCGCAAAGTCCAGATCACCTGGCGTGATCGATCTGATCCGTCGGGCTGGGCAGCGCCGATCGGCCTGATCTGCCAGCGCTTCGAACGCCGCTTTGCCTTCGTATTCCTGCGTTGTGGCAGGGGCTGCAGCCGCCAGGAGGATTGCAAGAACAAGCATGCTGTCTCCGTGGGAATGTCGTCTGCTCGACTGAGCGCACGATCTCACCGAAGTCGACGCGCTGCCAGCGCCTGCGCACTGCACGCTCAGTAACCAGATGGGTACCGCCCTGGCCGCGATGACGGCGGTACCGGCGTGCTGCATCCTGCACGCGGTCTTCAGCGCGTAGCCGGTGGCCACGGTCTGCGGCACACCGGCATGCACGGCATCACTTAGCCATGCACCCCATCGATCTCCACCGCCAGCTCGTCGCGGCAGATCACCGCGTGCAGCAGCAGACGCGGCACTGCATCGCCGAAGCGGGCGTCCAGCGCCTGCGCGACCTTGGGCAGGTCGTCCTGCTCGCGGACATAAACCTTCAGGCGGGTGCCGGCGCCGAACTGCGCTGGCAGCGCCGGTGTGTGCGTGCGTGCGGCACCGAGCAGGGCATCGAAGTTGGCGAAGGTCTCTTCCAGCTGCGCCAGCAACTGGCCGGTGTGCATCGAGGCATGCCCGACCACGGCGGCCGTGCCTGATAGCAGCAGTGGCATGTCGCTGCCGGCCGGCGGCAACATGGCGCGCGCAAAACTCGGCGGCTGCGGGCCGTATTGGCGCGGGTAGTTGTAGGCGCTGACCTGGCGGGGGTTTTCCAGCGGAGTGCCGGCGTCGCTGGCGGCCAGCCAGTAGATCTGGATGATGCGCTCGGCATCGCAGCGGCCCACCGCAGTGGCGGCCGGCAATTGCGCGACGTCGAAGGCGCCCAGGCCGCGCGCACGGCCCACGCAGAACTGCCGGTAGCGCTCACGGTCGCCGCTGCCCAGGGTGATGGCGTCCAGATAGTTCCAGATACGCAACAGGCGCGGCGTCTGGCTGCGGGTGACGAAGGCGGTGATTTCCGCATAGGCCTTGGCGGCGGCGGCCTCGATATCGACATCCTGCTCGTCGATTTCGATCACGCCGAACTGCAGGCGGCCGTCGCTGGACCAGGCGATGTTGCCGTCGCGGCCGCTGCGCACCGGCGCATCGGTCCGCCACACTTCCAGCACCTTGGCCTGATACGGCTGCAGCGGCACGCGCAGGTAGCGCGGGTCGTCCAGGCGCGGCGCCGCAGTGCCGAAGCCGAATACGGCCAGCACCTGCGGGTCGGCCAGCAATGCGGACGGTTCGGTCTGGTCGACATAGTCGACCTGCAGGCGGGGATGGCGCACGCTGTGCGTGGTCTGGGCCTGGGAAGCGGTCATTGCGTATCTCGTTGTTGCGTATCGCGTTGCAGGGTGTCGCCGTCGAAGCCGAGCGTGGCCTGACGTCGGCGTTGGCGCCAGGACTGCCAGGCGCGCGGCATCATCGACAAGGTGGTCAGTGCATAGATGGCGCGGAATGCGCGCAGGCGCAGGCGCACCCTGGGGCTGTCGAACACATCGCCGGCCAGCATCGCCACCACGGCCTCTTCGATCTGCCAGGTGTTCTGCGGCTGCGCGAACAAGGCACGCATGGTCGGCGAGGTGAAGCGGTAGATGAACCACTTGAACTCGTCCACGCCGCGCTTGAGTTCGCGCTGCAAGGCGCGCTGCAGTTTCGCCTCGTGCTGCGGCATGCGCAGGGCCTGGTCCACCATTGCCGCGCCGCGCTCGGCGCTGTGCATGGCCAGGAACACGCCCGATGAAAACATCGGGTCGACGAAGGTGTAGGCATCGCCCAGCATCAACCAGCGCGGGCCGGACATGCGCGTGCATTCGTAGGCGTAATTGCCGGTGGCATGCACCGGTGCCACGCGTTCGGCGCCGAGCATGCGTGCGCTGAGCTCGGTGTTGAGCGCAAGCGTGCGCATGAAGAAGCCCTCGCTTTCGCCTTTGCGGGTCTTCATGTATTCCGGGTAGCAGACCGCGCCCACGCTCATGATGTCGTCCGGCAACGGAATCAGCCACATCCAGCCATGCGCGTGGCGGTAGATGCTGATGTTGCCGGCATCCTCGCCCGGTCGCCGCGTCACGCCGCGGAAGTGGCTGAACAGCGCGGCCGATTGATGTTTGGCATTGGCGCGCTTGAGCTTGAAGCGGTTGCCCAGAAAGGTGTCGCGGCCGCTGGCATCGAGCAGATAGCGCGGGCGGAACTGCTGCACCCCCGCCACGCCACGCGCCTGCAGCACCGGCTGCTGCCCGTCGAACTCCACGGTTTCGACCTTGACCTGATCGCGCGCATCCACGCCCACCGCCCGCGCGCGCTCGAACAGCACCTGGTCGAACTGCGCACGCGGCACCTGGAAGGCGAAATCGGCCTTGGCATCCAGCGCATGCGAGAAGCGGAAGGTGTTGTAGCCGCCGCTGTCGTTGGGGAAGTCCGCGCCGCGCTTGAGTACGCCGATGCCGCGCACCTCTTCCAGCACGCCCAGGCGTTGGAGAATCGGCATGTTCATCGGCAGCAGCGACTCGCCGATATGGAAGCGCGGATGCTGTGCCTTCTCCAGCAAGGTCACCTGCCAGCCCTGCTGGGCCAGGACGATGGCCGCCGCGCAGCCGGCCGGCCCGCCACCGATGATCAGCACATCCGGGCACTCGGGTCCGGGAGCCGGCCCGGCTGCCGGCTTGGCGGTCGGGGTAGGGCCAACAGCGGTGGAAGTCATCCTGGAACGAACCTGCAGCGGGCGAGCGTCATGCAGTCATGATAGCCTGACCGGCGGCCCGGACAGGTATGCCGTCCGCCGAATTGCTGTTGCAGAACGATCGCCATTCTCGACAATGCGGCCGCAAGGCCGGCGTGGCGGGTGTTCGGAATCGGCCGGCACGGCAACGTACACTGTCCGTGCCCCGCAGCATCGCCCAAGCCGACCCGACGGTTGTCTGCGCCGCTGTGGTGGTTGTCCTGAAATCCCTCGCTCTGACTCTGTCGCCCGACCCTCACCTGGAAGCTCTCTGGATGTCCTCGCAAACCGCTGCCGAACGTGAACTGGCCGAACTCCTGGTCGAAAGTCTGAACCTGGAAGACGTCCAGCCCGCCGACATCGACCCGGAGGCGCCCCTGTTCAATACCGGGTTGGGACTGGATTCGATCGACGCGCTGGAACTGGCGCTGGCGATCAGCAAGCGCTATGGCTTCCAGCTGCGCTCGGACAACGACGAGAACCGTCGCATCTTCGCGTCGCTGCGCGCATTGTCGGCGCATGTCGAAGCCAACAAGACCGTCTGAGGTTCCGACCGCCGCGCCAGGCGATGCGCCCCCGTGGGTGCTGGGGCTGGCCGTCTTGCTGGCGGTGGCGTATTCGCCGCTGGCGCATTGGGCCAACGCCAGCCATCGCCCGGAGCTTGCCGTCATCGCCGGTGCCTTGCTGGTGCTGACGGTGCTGATCGAACCGATGGCCGCGCGCCGGGCCTGGGCCTGGGCGCTTGCTGCGCTGACCCTGCTGGGCCTGGGCGCGTTGTGGCACTCGCCGTACGCGATGCTGGTACTGGCCGCGCCGCCGGTGGTATTTACCGGCTGGGTCGCCTGGTTCTTCGGCCGCAGCCTGCGCCGTGGGCGCACGCCGCTGATCACGCGCATTGTCGAGGGGCTGTATCGCCAGGCCGGCATGCCGATCACGACCGAGCAATACCGCTACACGCGCCGCCTCACCCTGGCCTGGGCGCTGCTGTTGTGCGCGCTGACCCTGCTCAACCTGGTGCTTGGCCTGTGCGCCGAGCCCAGCGGGGTGCTGGCGCAACTGGGCTACGCCTCGCCGCTGCCGATCAGCGATGAACGCGCCTCGCTGTTCGCCAATTTGCTGGTGTACGGCGTGGTTGGCGGGTTCTTTGTTGGGGAATACCTATTGCGCGGGCGCTGGTTTCCGCAGCGTCCCTATCGTAATCTGCCAGACTTCTTGCGCCAGATGGCGCGGCTCGGGCCGGACTTCTGGCGCGATCTGCTGCGCTGAGTGCGTGGCCAGGGCAGCGACGTACGTGCACAGTTTCGGGGACAAGACAAAAATGCCGTTGGCAAGGATGCCGTCGCGCCTGGCGTGGGGTGTGTTCAATCTGCTGCAATTGGCGTTCACGCTGACGTTCACCGCCGGCGGGATCGTCTATGCGTTGGCGTTGCTGGCGATCACCCGCGATGCCGATCGCCTGTTGCGCATGGGCAGCTGGATGTGGGCGCCGGTGCTGTTTCGCGGCGCGGGCGCCAGGGTGATCGTGGAAGGGCGTGAGCGTGTCGACTGGTCCAGGAACTATCTGTTCGTCAGCAACCACCAGTCCATCATCGATATCTGCGCCCTGTTCCACGCCCTGCCGGTGCCGCTGCGCTTCCTGCTCAAGGAAGAAATGCTCAAGGTGCCGTTCGTGAACTGGTATGCGCGCGCCACCGGCATGCTGTTCCTGGACCGCGACAGCCGTCGCGCCGGTGCACTGGTGCGCCGCCAGGCGGCCGCGCTGTTGCGTGAAGGCAAACAGTTGTGTCTGTTTCCCGAAGGCACCCGTAGCCGCAGCGGCGCATTATTGCCATTCAAGGCCGGGCTACTGCAGGCCGCTATCGATGCTGGCGTCCAGGTTGTCCCGGTGGCGCTGGACGGCTGCGGCAAGGTGCTGCCCGTGGATGGCGTGTTCAGGGTGCGTCCCGGCATCATCCGCGTACGCATCGGCGAGCCGATCGCGGTCACCGGGCCGGATGCGCCGGATCGCCAACAATTGACCGAGCAGGCACACAAGGCCGTGGCTGCAATGCTTCAACCCAGGATCTGAGTTCCGCGCTTATGGATTTCGTCGTGCCGCATGATCATCCCTGCCTGCCCGGGCACTTTCCGGGTCGCCCCGTGGTGCCTGGCGTGGTCGTGCTCGACCATGTGCTGCAGGCTGTGGAAGCGCTGCATGGCCCGCGCGCTGCGGCACGGCTGCCGCAGGTGAAGTTCGTGCAGCCGTTGCTGCCCGGCCAGACCGCGTCGGTCGTGCTGGAAGGCGAGGGCCCGCGCTGGCGCTTTCGCGTGCAGCGTGCCGGCCAGATGCTGGTCAGCGGCGAACTGGTGGCGGAGGCGGCGCAATGAGCAGTCAGTGGAAGCAACGCCCGGAAGGCGGCGGACGTTTCGCGCTGTGGCTGATCCGTGGCATCGCCCAGCACGCCGGACGCGCGGTGGGGCGCGCGCTGTTGTACCCGATCACGCTGTATTTCCTGTTGGTGCGTGCGCCCGAACGTAGCGCCTCGCGTGCCTATCTGACCCGCGTGCTGGATCGCCCGGCCACGCTGCGCGATGTGGCGCGGCATATCCATACGTTTGCGTCGACCATCCTGGACCGCGTGTACATGCTGTGCGGGCAGATGCAGCGCTTCCGCGTCGACATCACCGGGCTGGATCAGCTGCACACGCAGATGGACCGCCGCCGCGGCGTGCTGATCTTCGGCTCGCACCTGGGCAGCTTCGATGCGCTGCGCGTGCTGGCCACCGAGCGGCCGGACGTGCAGGTCAAGGTGGTGCTGGACAAGGCCCACAATCGCGCAATGACCGACCTGCTGGGCGCACTGAACCCGCAGCTGGCCGCCAACATCATCGATGCCGGCATGGATGCGACCTCGATCGTCATGGCGATCAAGGACGCCACCGATGCCGGCGCGCTGGTGGCGCTGCTGATCGATCGCCCGCGCGAAGGCGACCCGGCGTTGCCGGCGATGTTCCTTGGCCGCAACGCGATGTTCCCGACCTCGCCATGGCTGATCGCCGCCGCGCTCAAGGTGCCGGTGGTGCTGGCGTTCGGCCTGTATCGCGGCGGCAACCATTACGAGCTGGCGTTCGAGACCTTCAGCGAAGGCCTGGACGTGCCGCGCAGGCAACGTGCGCCGGTGCTTGCCGTGCTCATGCGCGATTACGCCGCCAGGCTGGAACATTACACACGCTACGCGCCGTACAACTGGTTCAACTTCTACGATTTCTGGAACACTCACCATGCCGATGCGCCGCACCCTGCCGTGGATGCTGATACTGCTGTTCAGCGCCGCACCGCTATGCGCCGCACCGCCTGAGACGCTGGACGTCGGCCAGGTGCTGCAGCGCCTGGCCCGCCCGGCCCCGGTCAGTACCGAGTTCGTCGAACTGCGCGGTTCTGCGCTACTGAAGACGCCGTTGCGCGTGCAGGGCCATTACCGACGCCCGGATGCGCAGACGCTGGTGCGCGAGGTCAGTGCGCCGTATCGCGAAACCACCACCTTGCGGGGCGACGAAGGCGTGCTCGAACGCGAGGGCAAACCGCCGCGCAAGTTCGCGTTGAGCCGCGTGCCCGAACTGGCCGGTTTGAAGTCCGGCTTCGGTGCGCTGTTGTCGGGAGATCGCGCGTTGCTGGAGCAGCAGTATCGCCTCGGTGGGCAAGGCACGGCGCAGGTCTGGCAGCTGACCCTGCAGCCCAAGGACGCCGCAGTGGCCAAGCAGGTGCGCGAACTGCGTCTCTACGGCAGCAACGATGAGCTGCGCTGCATCGAAAGCGTGCCAGCCAAGGGCGACGTGCAACGCACGCTGCTGGCCAGCGCGGCACGTGCGGCGGCCGGCGTCAGCGATACCGCAGCGCTGACCGCGCTCTGTCACGGTTCGGGCGCGTGACCACGCGCGGGCAGGTCTCGCTAGCCGTCGTCAAAATCGCCAGATCGTGTGCTTGCTGCCAAGGTGTCGCAGCACTGCTGGCCGGTACTGTTCGCAGCGCCGACGTCGCCCATTGCAGCGAGGCGGTTGCATGCCGTTTGAATTGAACGCAAACCGCCGCATT
>NZ_JANTYU010000005.1:182125-214996 GCF_024806835.1 Xanthomonas sp. 3793 | reverse complement strand
TTGGCCTGGCCTTGCTGTGGCTGGCAGTGCTGGTGGTGGCCGGGTTCTGGCTGAGCGAGACGCTCAAGGTCACCGGCGATCTGCGAAAATTCATGCCCGCCCTCCGCAGAAAGAAAACGCCGGTGTGGCCCGATGCCGCGCGCGCGGCCGGTGGACGTCCAGCCATTGCAGTGAGGCGGTTGCATGCCGTTTGAATTGAACGCAAACCGCCGCATTGGCCTGGCCTTGCTGTGGCTGGCAGTGCTGGTGGTGGCCGGGTTCTGGCTGAGCGAGACGCTCAAGGTCACCGGCGATCTGCGAAAATTCATGCCTGCCCCGCGTACGCCGGCGCAAAAACTGCTGATCGAAGAGCTGGGCGAAGGCCCGGGGTCGCGGCTGTTGCTGATGGCCTTGTCCAATAGCGACCCGGCCATCCTGGCCGAGCAATCGCAACGGTTGCAGCAGGCACTGGCCGCGCAGCCGGCGCTGTTCGAGTTGGTCGGTAATGGCGGCACTGCCGGATTGGAGGCGATTCCGGAGCGCTTGCTGCCGTATCGCTACCTGCTGAGCGACAGTTTCGACACCGCAACGCTGGACGCGGCGACGCTCGAAGCTGCGCTGCAGTCGCGCGTGCAGGATCTGGGCTCGCCGGCAGCGGCGATGGTGGAGCCGCTGCTGCCGCGCGACCCGACGCTGGAAGTGCTGCATCTGGCCGAGACCCTGCAGCCGGCGGCCGCCCCGCAAACGCGCAATGGGGTGTGGTTCGATCGCGCCGGTACCTCGGCCCTGCTGATCGTGCAGACGCATGCGGCCGGCTTCGATCCTACCGGCCAGCAGCTGGCCTACGACGCCGTGCAGGCGGCGTTCGCCAAGGTCAGCAAGGGCACCACGACGCAGCTGACCTTGACCGGCCCGGGCGCATTCGCGGTGGAGATCACCGCGCGCACCCAGGGCGAGTCGCAATGGATCGGCACGCTGGATACGGTGGGTCTGGTGCTGTTGCTGATGATCGCCTACCGCAGCTGGAAGATTCCGGTGCTGGGCGTGTTGCCGCTGGCGAGCGCGGGGTTGGCCGGCCTGGGCGCGGTGGCACTGCTGTTCGACGGCGTGCACGGGATCACCGTGGCCTTCGGCTTCACGTTGATCGGCGTGGTGCAGGATTACCCGATCCACCTGTTCAGCCATCAACGTCCCGGCCTGGATCCGCGCGAGAACGCGCGGCATTTGTGGCCGACGCTGGCGACCGGCGTGGTGTCCACCTGCATTGCGTATGTGACCTTTCTGTTTTCAGGCGTGGATGGCCTGCGCCAGCTGGCGGTGTTCACCATTGCCGGCCTGGCCACTGCAGCGGTGACCACGCGTTGGCTGTTGCCGTGGCTGATCGACCCGGCCCCGCGCGACTACGCCGATTCGCGCCTGTTGGCTGGGCTGTGGCGCGGCATCGCGCGCTTGCCGCGGCCACGCATCAGCCTGGCAGTGATCGCGGTGATCGGCATTGCGGTGATCGCTTTGGCGCCCGGCCAGTTCTGGCAGAACGACCTGTCCAAACTCACTCCGGTGCCGCCCAAGGCATTGGCGCAGGACACCCGCTTGCGTCAGGAGCTGGGCGCGCCCGATGTGCGTTACGTGCTCGCGCTGTCTGCGGCCAGCGATGAGGCGGCGCTGCAGGCCAGCGAGCGCCTGCGGCCGCGGCTGGATGCGCTGGTGCGCGACGGTGCCCTGACCGGCTACGACATGGCCGCGCGGTATCTGCCCAGTGCCAAGACCCAGCAGGCGCGTCAGGCGCGGTTGCCGGATGCGGCGCAGGCACGCACGCTGACCGAGCGCGCGGTGGCGGCCACGCCTTTCCGCAGCGATGCGTTTGCGCCATTCCTGCAGGATCTGGATGCCGCCAAGCGTGCACCGCCGCTGCTGCCGAAGGATCTGACCGGCTCGCCGCTGGCCACGTCGGTGGGCGGCCTGCTGCTGGGGCGCGGCGATCGTACGACTGCCCTGGTGTCGCTGACCGGCCTGCATGATCCGGCGCTGTTGGCTGCGGCGGTGCAGGGCAGCGGCGCGCAATTGCTGGACCTCAAGGATGCGTCCGAATCGCTGGTGGCGGCCTACCGCGGCCGGGTGCTGGGGGCGCTCGGTGTGGCGGCGTTGCTGCTTGCAGTAACGGTGGCGATCGCGTTGCGCAGCCCGCGCCGTATCGTGCGTGTGCTGTTGCCGATGGCGCTGACCACCGTGCTGATCCTGGCGATCCTGCGCGGCATCGGCGTGGAGCTCAACCTGTTCCATCTGATCGCGCTGATTCTGGCCGCAGGCCTGGGCCTGGATTACGCCTTGTTCTTCGATCATGCCGGCGACGATCACGCCGATCAGCTGCGCACGCTGCATGCGTTGATCGTCTGCAGCCTGATGACATTGCTGGTGTTCGCGCTGCTGGCCGCCTCCAGCATCCCGGTGCTGCGCGCGATCGGCAGCACGGTGGCCTTGGGCGTGTTGTTCAATTTCATCCTGGCGTTGCTGGTGTCGCGCGAGCCGGCACTGGAGCGCACACCCAGTGGAGCATCGCATGCAGGGACGTGACGCAATTGCCGCCTTGATTCCGCACCAGGGCAGCATGTGCCTGTGGGATGAGATAGTGACCTGGGATGCGCAGCGGATCGTGGTGCGCAGTCACGCCCATTGCAGCGACACGCATCCGCTGCGTGCCGATGGACGTCTGCGCGCGGTGCATCTGTGCGAATACGGCGCGCAGGCCATGGCGGTGCATGGCGGCCTGTTGGGTCGAGAATCCGGCAAGCCGGTGCGCCCTGGCATGCTGGTCGCGTTGCGCGGCGTGGAGTTGCACGTGACCCATCTGGACGCGTTGCCCGATGCCATCGAGTGCGAAGCGCAGGTGCTGATGCAGGGCGAGGACAGCCAGCAATACAGCTTTCGTCTGAGCCACGGCGATCAGTTGCTCGCCGAAGGGCGCGCCACGGTGATGCTGGGCGCCGCGCAGGCCCTGTAGGAGCGCGCTTGCGCGCGATGGAGCGTTACCGCTGAAGCCGCATCGCGCGCAAGCGCGCTCCTACAAGATGCGGGCGATCAATGCGGGCGATCTATTCCTGCGCCTGCTGCGAGTCGTTAGGATGAGGCTCTTTCCGCC
Organism: Xanthomonas sp. 3793; assembly: GCF_024806835.1. Taxonomy (GTDB): domain Bacteria; phylum Pseudomonadota; class Gammaproteobacteria; order Xanthomonadales; family Xanthomonadaceae; genus Xanthomonas; species Xanthomonas arboricola_F. The sequence continues at coordinate 211,881 of NZ_JANTYU010000005.1, read as the reverse complement.
GTCGTGTCTGCGGCTTTTATCGAGGCTTTCATGAGCACATCCATTCCACAGCGCCGCGCCCTCGTCAGCGGCGGCAGCGGCGATCTTGGTGGTGCGATCTGCCGTCAGTTGGCGGCGCAGGGTCGCCATGTGATCGTGCATGCCAACCGCAATATCGCCCGCGCCGATGAAGTGGTCGCAGCGATCGTGGCCGACGGCGGCAGCGCCGAAGCGGTGGCCTTCGATGTGGCCGATGCGCAGGCCAGCGGTGCGGCGCTCGAGCGCCTGCTGGACGCCGGCCCGATCCAGATCGTGGTCAATAACGCCGGCATCCACGACGACGCGCCGATGGCCGGCATGAACGCCGCCCAGTGGCATCGGGTCATCGATGTGTCGCTGCATGGATTCTTCAATGTCACCCAGCCCTTGCTGTTGCCGATGGCGCGCACGCGCTGGGGCCGCATCGTCAGCGTGTCGTCGGTGGCGGCGGTGCTGGGTAACCGCGGGCAGACCAACTACGCCGCAGCCAAGGCGGCGCTGCACGGTGCCAGCAAGTCGCTGTCGCGCGAGATGGCCAGCCGCGGTATCGCGGTCAACGTGGTGGCGCCGGGCGTGATCGAAGGCGAGATGGTCGGCGAAAGCTTCGCCCCGGACGTCATCAAGCAGATGGTGCCGGCCGGCCGCGTGGGCAAGCCCGAGGAAGTGGCCGCACTGGTCGTGTTTCTGTGCTCGGAGTCCGCCGGTTACATCAATGGCCAGGTCATCGGCATCAATGGCGGAATGGGCTGAATCCTCGTCACTTCCCCGATTGGTCCATGGGCGGCCTTCTGGAGTGCGGGGGCGCCCACGTTGGGCTACAGGCGCGCAATAGCTGCGGCGTTCAGCCGCCTGTTTCGTCGATACTCATGACCAATTCGCGCTCACGCGCGCCACGCGCGGCGCGGCAATGCACAGAGACCGTATTTCCGTTCGCGCGCAGGCGGCCGTCCACATAGAGGCCATCGCCGCGATCGTGGTATGACGCTGTCCAGTTGTAGATACTCGCACCCTGCGCAAGATAATGCGTTTCTGCCGCGCGCCGTCACACCGGCACCAGGTCGCTTGCATTCATGAGCAAAGGTTCTGGCGTGTACTGCACGATGTTCTGCGCAACTGCCTGCGTGCCGCTGCTGCCGAGCAAAGCCACGACAAGCACGCCCAGTAGTTTCTGAGGCATGGATCCCCCTGTGGAAAATCTGGTTGCGTGAAGACTACGGATCTATGAGCCCCGGGGTACCAGGATGCGCGTTCGCGCATGACTATGCCGCGTCGGCGTACCACGTTGCCGTCAGGATCGCCTCGCCGCTGGCGTTGGCGGTCAGTGCGTCCAGGCCATGGTCGGGCAACTCCGGGTGGCGGTGGCGTGCCTGCTGCAGGATCTCCCGGGCCAGCACCGCCATTTGCGCCACGTTGGTGTGGATGCGTGCGGCGAAGGCCTCATCGTCCAGGGTGTCGTGCAAGGCGCCATTGAGTTCGTTGAACCAGCCGATCAGATATTGGTCCAGCAGGCGGCCACCACCGGTGGCGATGCCCTGTGCGGTGTTGTGCACGCCCCAGTCGTGCAGCACCCGTTGCATGGACAGGTTCAGATCGCGCGCATACAGAAAATCCGCTTTCATGCGCGACAACAGACTCAGGTCGGCGATGCGTCCGGAGCAGAACAACGGCGCCAGCAACGACCAGTAGTAGGTGTAATCCCAGATCACCTTGACCGGCATGACCTGTTCGTCGCCAAACAGGGCGTACTGATCCTGGTACAGGGTCAGGGTGTTTTCGTAGAACGAGAAATACAGTTGCTCATACAGCTCGGTATACGGGCTGAGCGACCTGCCGGCACGATCGCGGCCGATCAGTTCGCAGATATAGGTGTTGGAGATGGCGATGAAGTCGCTGCCGGGCGAATAGAACGGATCCAGGAACAGGCCCGCCTCGCCGGTCAGCGCCCAGCGCTGCGACGAGAACACCTGCTTGCAGCCATACGAAAACTTGCGCAGGAACAGAAAGTCCTGCAGGCGGTAGTCGGCCTTGTCCAGCGATGCGGCGACCTGCGGTTGATGCAGGCGCAGCCAGCCCATGGCTTTTTCGTGCGTGTTCATGGTCTCCAGCGGGTGCATCTGCGCATCGCAGACGATACCCAGCGAATGCGCGCCCGACGACAGCGGGATCAACCAGAACCAGTAACCCGGCCCGCACATGTGGTTGGTGGAACGCCAGCGGTCCGGCGGTGTGCAGCGCTGCAGCCAGCTGCTGTCCTGCGACCAGCCGTTAGGGTCGATCAGGCCCTCCACGCGCCACCACACTGCATTGGCGTTATGCGCGTTGTCCTGTGCCAGATCCAGCTTGCGCTTGAGCAGGCCGGCGCGGCCACTGGCATCGACCACCCAGCGCGCGCTCAGCGTGCCCGGCTCGCCGGCATGCTCGTAGCGCACCGCGTGGTCGGCGGTGTCGTCGGACAGGTCCACGCCCTTGACGCTGCAGTTGTCGAGGAAGCTGACGCCCAGCGCGCGTGCGCGCTCGCCGAGGAAATTCTCGAAGCGACCGCGGTCGATCTGCCACGACGGCGTTGGCAGGATCTGGCTGACGCCTAGCTCGGTGCAGCGATCGATGTCCTCGCGCTTGTCGGAGAAGAAAAAGCGGAAACCGAACTTGCGGATCTGCTCGGTCTCCAGATGCTCGCGCAGGCCCAGCACGTCGGCGAAATAATGCGCGCCGATTTCCACCGTGGATTCGCCCACCTTGAATGCCGCCTCGCGCACCGGGTGCGCACGGCGCTCCAGCACGGTGATCGCAAGCTCCGGGTCGCGTTGCTTCAGTTGCAGGGCCAAGCTCAGACCGGCCAGACCACCCCCGGTGATGACGACATCGGCACGCTGTGCATTCATGGGGATGGGTCGCTCTTGGTAGGCGAGGGCACAGTAGCAAATTCGGCGTCGGCATCGTCGATCAACACCGGGTTGGCGCGCACGTTGCGGTACTCGCGCCAGATGTGGCCATAGGCCCACACCTGCTTGACCACATGCGAGGTGATTTCCCAAAGATCGCGCACCAGCCGGAAATGGCTCTTGCGGAAGGTGCCCGGCGCGCTGCCGGCGTAGCGGGTTTCGATCGGCACCGCTACCACGCGCGCGCCGGCCTGGCGGGCGGCGGAAATCAGCAGCTGCGCTTCGAACACGAAGCCTTCGCCGGGCACGTCGGGCAGGGTGAACACCGAGGCCGGATACAGCCGTTGGCCGCTCTGGCTGTCCACCAGGCGAAAGCCGCAGGCCCAGGCGATGCCCCAGTCGCCGAAGTCGTTGCCGATCCGGCGGATGGTCGGCTGGGTGGCGCGCTTGCGCATGCGCGCACCGACGATCACGCAGCCGGGGTGGCGGTTGGCCGCGGCCAGCAGGCGCGGGAAGTCGGCGGCCTTGTGCTGGCCATCGCCGTCCATGGTCATCACCGCACGCATGCCCATCTGCTGCGCCTGCGCAAAGCCGCTGCGCAACGCGGCGCCCTTGCCCATGCGCTGCGGATGGCGGATCAGCCGCACCGGCAGATCGGCGATGCAATCGGCGGTGCCATCGTCGGAGCCATCATCGATCACGATCACATGCGAGCAGTAGGTCAAGGCATCGGTGACCACTTCGCGGATGCGCAATGCCTCGTTCAGGGCGGGCACCAGAATCGCGGTGTCCTCGCGGGTCAACGGCACCCGGCTCATCGCTGCAGCTCCACGCGCAGCACGCGGCCAGGGCCGGCATACAGCGCAGCGCTGTCGCCGTGGCCGGCCAGCAGCGCAAACAGCGGCAGCATCGGCGCCATCGCATTGCCTGCGACATGGTGCGCCAGCGCGCCATCATCGGGAGACGGCGCGCCATCGTCCAGCCGCGCCTGCAGCTGCGGTTTGCCGGCCTGGCCGGCGCGGCCCAGCACCAGTGCGCCACCGAGCAGGCCCTGGCTGGGCGAGATGCGGCCAAGCGGCCCCACCGAGCGCGCGTCGTATCCGGCCAGCAGCACCGCATCGACGCCGGCGGTGAGTTGCACCAGCGCTTCCAGCAGGCCCTGCGCAAAACTGGCGGCGTGGGCGCTGATCGCCGTGGCCGGGGTCATCGCACCGGCGCCGATGGTCCAGTAGCCTGCCGCGGCGTTGTGCACCGAGTTGTGGAACTTGGTCGGCGAGATCGCCAGCGGGTCGCTGGCCAGCGTGGTGCACATGTAATCGGTGATGGCCAGATCGCCGTGCGTGGAAGTGAACACCGACGGCAGGCTGGCGGGGTCGCGGCCGGCGGCCGTGCAGGCGGCCAGTGCGGCTTCGAGCGACACCGCCACCGTATCGGGCGCGCGGCGGCGCTCGTTGGCGGCCAGCAGTTGCGGTGCCGGACGCGTAGGCGTCTCCTGCAGCGGGGCGCCGTGCACGAACGCATGCGCCGCTTCCCAGGTTGGCAGGCCCTGGGTCCAGAAACCGATCCCTTCGATGGTGGCGGTCAGCATCAGCGTGCCCGCCCGAACAGCAGCGAACAGTTGTTGCCGCCAAAACCGAAGGAGTTGTTCATTGCGTAATCGATCCGGGAATGGGCGTTGTCGAAGCGGATCTGCGGGCCGCAGGCGGGGTCGGGCACGGCACTGTTGAGCGTGCCCGGCAGCACGCCGTCGCGCAGCGCCAGCAGCGCGATCACCGACTCGACGATGCCGGCCGCGCCCAGGGTGTGGCCGGTCCAGGCCTTGGTCGAACTGGCGTGCAAGGTGTCCGGGAAGATCGCCGCCACCGCTGCCGCTTCCACGCTGTCGTTGGCCGGCGTGGCGGTGCCATGCAGATTCAGATAGCCCACCGCTGCTGCGTCCAGGCCGGCGCGTTCGAGCGCGCCGCGCATCGCCAGCTGCGCGCCCAGGCCCTGCGGATGCGGGGCGGACATGTGGTGCGCATCGCTGGATTCGCCGTAGCCGTACAGCCATAGCGTCGCCTCCGGGGCGGCGGCGGTGCGTTCGACCAGCGCAAAGCCACCGGCTTCGCCCAGGCTCAGGCCGACCCGACGCGCGTCGAACGGCTGGCACGGTTCGGGCGCGACCACCTGCAGCGAGTTGAAGCCGAACAGCACGCTGCCGCACAAGGTGTCCACGCCGCCGACCAGCGCCGCGTCGATCACCCCGGCGTCGATCAGCCGCGCCGCCTGGGCGAAGACCTTGGCGCTGGACGAACAGGCGGTGGCCACGGTCACGCTGGGGCCGCGCAGGCCGGTGGCGTGCTGGACGAAGTCGCCCAGCGAATGCGGGGTGTGCACGATGGGGCGGGCCAGATCGTCCGGAAACCGCGCGCCGTCGGCGTCGTCGACCAGCCGCGTATAGGCCTCTTCGCTGGCGCCGATGCTGGAGGTGGAAGTGCCGATGATCACCGCCACGCGCTCGGCGCCGTAGCGCTGGGCGGCTGCCTGCACGGCGTCGGCCATGCCGTCCTGCTGCAGGGCCAGCCAGGCCAGCCGGTTGTTGCGGCAGTCCCAGCCTTGCAGCGCATCGGGCAGCACGACTGCTTCCACGCCGTCGACGCGGCCGATCCAGCACGGCAGCGGCTGCGGTCCGAAATCGTTGTAACGCAGGCCGCTGCGACGCGACTGCAGGGCGGCGGCCTGGGCCGCGAGCCCGGCGCCGAGCGCGGTGGTGGAGGTGTAGGCGGTGACGGCGACCGGGGCCATCTGGGACGAATGCTGCGCTTGGCTCACGATGGTCTGGCTGGCAAAAAGTGCTCGCAGTATATCGGCGGCGTGCGCCGGCCCCGTCGACGGCGCAACTGAACGCGCCGGTCATGTCGCTGACGTGGCTGGGATTTTTCGCAGCGGCCGCGCTTTCGCCGTCGCCGCAATTGGGACACAATCGACGCGACCTACCGCTCTTAGAGCGCGATCACGCGCGCATGCACGCCTACGTCTATAAAAGCCAACGCAAGCAGGACACCTTCGTCTACCTGGCCACGCGCGACGACTTCTCCGGTCTTCCCGCTGCCGTGCACGCGCAGTTGGCGCCATTCGCATTCGTGCTGGAGGTGGCGTTGACGCCTGAGCGCCGCCTGGCGCAGGCCGATGTGGCAACCGTGCGCGAAGCGCTCGGCAAGCACGGGTTCTACCTGCAGCTGCCCAAGACGGTGGTGCTGGCGGGCGAGTGCGACTATGACTGAGCCGCAGCGTGCCGCGCGAGTGCGCGCCGCAGCGCTGGCAGGTGCAGCCGGCGTGGTGTTGTCCCTGCTCGGTGGCCTTGGCGGCGCCGTTGCTGCGGTAAGCCTGTGGCTGGCGCAGCCGGTCTTTGCACTGGCGGTGTCGTGGGCGCGCGGCACCCGCGCGCTGGCGACGCAGCCGCGCGCCATCGCGCAGGCGTTGCCGCCGTTGCTGGCGATCTGGGGCGTCGGCCTGCTCGCCTTGGCGGCATTGATCAGCTGGCCGCTGACCGCGCTGCGCGACAGCGGCAGCCTGGCCGCAGCGTTGGCCCTGAGCGTGGCCGTGAGCGCCGCCTTGCTGGGCCTGTGGCGCACCTGGCCGTTGTGGGGCGAGGTGGAACGCGACGGTGGCGCGCTGGCGCCACGCTGGCACGCGCTGGCCACGCAGGAATTGCATGCCTGGCGCGGCCTGCTGGCGGCCGCCCTGGTGCTGGCGGTGTGCACCGTCGTGGTGGTGGTGGCCTGGCCGGGCTGGTTGTCCGGCGGCCTGCGCTGGGGCCTGGCGATTGCCGCCAGCGCGCTGCTGCCCGCCGCCCATCTGCTGCTGCAACGCACCGCCGCACCGGCGCGCAGCGATGCGCCAGTGGCCAGGCAGGCTGCCGATTTCTTCTCCGAAGCGGCCGCCGAACCGCGCCCGCTGGAGCCGGTCGCCCAGCATCAGCTGGTGCCCGAATTGTTCGAAGCCGCGCGTAGCGGCCGGGTGGACCGCGCGCTGCAGTTGCTGGAGGCCGGCGCCGACCCGCAGGCGATGCCGCTGCCGGAATGGCGCGACCAGCGCAGCCTGCCGGCGCTGGCCGCGGTGCTGCCGGATCTGCGCCTGCTGCGCGAGCTGATCGTGCGCCGCGTGGACGTCAACCAGCCGCATCGCGGCATGACGCCGCTGCTGGCCGCCACCCGCGACAGCTGGCATGGCCGCCCGGATGCGGTGATGACCCTGCTGGCCAACGGTGCCGACCCGCGCTCCACCGACAACGACGGCAATACCCCGCTGCATCACGCCGTACGCAGTTCCGACCCCGGCGTGGCTGCGTTGCTGCGCGATGCCGCCGCCGAACTGGACGCGCTCAACAACGAAGGTCACTCGCCGCTGGCGATGGCCTGCCAGGTCGGCAATTGGCGGCTGGCGAAATTTCTGCTGGAACGCGGTGCCCACTCCGAGCCGGACGGCGGTGCGCCGGTGTTGCTGGCCGCGGCCGGCACCGAGGAAGACGACCCGGCCGGCGTGCAGTTGCTGCTCAAGCACAAGGCGCGGGTGGATGCGCGCGACCGCCAGCGGCGTAGCGCCCTGCACGAAGCGGCGCTGGCCGGCCACGGCGACATCGTCGAGGCGCTGTTGTCGGCCGGGGCCAACCTGGAAGCGCGCGATCTGCTCGGCCGCACGCCGTGGCTGGACGCGGCGCGTCAGGCGCGCAGTGCGGTGCTCGAACGCCTGGTCGCGCGCAAGGCCGATGTGCTGGCCACCGACGGCGACGGCCGCAATGCGGTGATGCTGGCCTGCGCCGCCGACAGCGTGTCGCCGGCCTTGATCCGACGTCTGCTCGATCTGCAGGTGCCGGCCGACAGCGTCGATGTGCATGGCCGTCGCGCCGTGGACGTGGCAGCCGAAGCCGGGCGTTGGGCGATCGTGCAACTGCTCGACCCCAGCTATCCCGTGCCGGCCGCCGTCAGCGATGCGCACGGCGATACCCCCGGCGTTGCGGTGCTGCCCGATCGCCCGCCGTTGGTGTTGTTGCGCGAAGGCCTGCAGTTCGGCCAACGCGATGGCCTGGACGCGCTGGCGCGGCTATGCGCCCCGGAAGAACTCGGCGGCCTGCTGCATGACGCGCATCTGGCGCTCAACGCCGATGCGGTGGACTGGCTGCTGCGCCACGGCGCCGATGCCGAGATGCGCGATGCCTGCGGCGACGTGCCGATGTTTGCGCTGCTCTCGCGCGGCGTGGAAGCGGTGCCGGCGCTGCAGGTGTTGCTGCGTCACGGCGTGTCGCCGGCCGGTGCGGGCGGCCTGACCCGGCTGCTCAGCGCCTGCGTGCAGCACGATGCCGCCTCGCGCGGGCTGGAACAGTTCGCACTGGAGTTGCTTGAACGTGGCGCCGACCCGTTTGCGCCGTCGGCAGCCGGCGACCCGCCGTTGTCGCTGGCCGTGCGGCTGGGCTGGCTGCGCCTGCAGCAGTGGTTGCTGGAACATGGCGTGGACCGCGAGGCGCGCGACAGCCACGGCATGACCGCGCTGCATCTGGCGACCGCGCTCGGTCGGGACGCCTCGCTGAAATTGCTGGTCAAGCAGGGCGCCTCGCCGGAAGCGCGCGCCGCCGACGGGCAGACCCCGCTGGGCGTGGCGTTGTCGATCGGCCGGCGCGATCTGGCCGACTGGCTGGACTGGCGGATCTGGTCGCTGCCAGGCCGCACGCTGCGCGAAGCGGACGTGCCGGCGGCAGCGATGACCGGCGACACCGATGCGGTGCGGCGGCTGATCGACCTCGGCCTGCCGGTGGATGCCGTCGACGCCCAGGGCTGCACTGCGCTGCTGCGTGCGGCCGGTGGCGGCCACCTGGGTGTGGTCGCGCATCTGCTCGGCCGCGGCGCCGATCCGCAACGCGCGGCCAACAGCGGCGCCACGCCGTTGTCGGCGGCGGTGAGCATGCGCCAGACCGACATCGTCGCCGCACTGTTGCAGGCCGGCGCGCAGATCGAACATCGCCTGCCGGGCGGAGTGACCGTGCTGATGCTGGCCTGCGCGCTCGGCCTGCCGGACATCGTGGCGCGCCTGCTCACGGCTGCAGCCGACGTGCACGCCACCGACAATCAGGGGCTGGCACCGCTGCACTGCGCGGCGCTGTACGGCTTCACGGCGCGCGACACCACCCGTCTGCTGGCGTTGCTGGACACCTTGTTGCTGGCCGGCGCCGACCCGGATGCGCTGGCCGGTGGGCGGGTCAGCCCGTTGCTGTTGTTGCTGGGCGCGCGCGCCGAACCGGGCACCGCCTGCGACGAAAAGGTGGTGCTGGCCGGCGTCGAACGCCTGCTCGATGAAGACGTCTCGCTGGATGTGGCCGATCAGCGCGGCTTCGGCCCGCTGCATCTGGCCGCACTGCATGGCCTGCCGCTGCTGGTACAGCGCCTGCTGCGTGCCGGCGCCGACGCCGACCGCCGCGACGCGCTCAACCGCACCCCGCGCGAGATCGCCATCATGCGCGGCTTCATCGATGTGGCCGGCCAGTTCGAACCCGCCTTGCCGGGCGTATCCTCGATGGCGCGCTTCCTGCGCGAAGGCCGCTGAGCCGGCGCGGCGGTTCACCGCTGCGGGTACTGTTCGTGTGCAGCCGCAACCGGCTGCGCAGCCCTACCGCCGAGCGCGTGTTTGCCCACTGGCCGGGCGTGCAGACCCAATCGGCCGGGCTGGCCGCCGATGCGCAGGTACAGGTCACCCCCGAGTTGCTGCACGAGTCCGACCTGGTGCTGGTGATGGAGCGCCGCCACCTGCAGCTGCTGCGCAAGCGCTTCGCCGCGCATCTGCGCCATTGCCGCGTGGTGTCGCTGCAGATTCCCGATGACTACGCGTACATGGATCCGGCACTGATCCGTCGGCTGGAACACACGGTGCCACCGCTGCTGCGCCTGCCGGCGTATTCGTAACCTGATCCCGACACCGCGCATGCAAGACTGGGCGTTCCCTCGCACGAAGGAAGCGCCTCTACGATGAGCGTGCGTATCGAGGACCACGCCATGCTGGGCAATTGCCACAGCGCGGCCCTGGTCGACCACCGCGGCACCATCGACTGGCTGTGTCTGCCACGTTTCGATTCCGATGCGTTTTTCGCATCCCTGCTGGGCGACGAGCAAAACGGGCAATGGGCGTTATCGCCGTCCGGCGACTTTCGCAGCGAACGTGCCTATGAAGACGACAGCCTGGTGTTGTGCACCCGCATGATCACCGACACCGGTACGGTGGAGCTGGTCGACTTCATGGTCGCCAGCGACGAAGGCGACAACCACCAGCATCTGGTGCGCATCGTGCGCTGCGTGCAGGGCGAGGTGCCGATGCACATGCGCCTGACCTTTCGCTTCAACTATGGCCGCACCGTGCCGTGGGTCACCGGCATCGACGGCGGCATCCGCGCCATTGCCGGCCCCGACCAGCTCGCGTTGCGCTCGCCGCAGGAACTGCACGGCGAAGACATGGGCACCGAGTCGGACTTTACGCTGCGCGACGGCGAAAGCACCTGGTTCCTGCTCAGTCACGGCGCATCGCATGAGCCCACGCCGCCGCAGATCGACCCGGAACAGGCGCTGCAACGGACCGCCGCGTTCTGGCATGGCTGGGCACGTCGCTGCACCGATGTCGGTCCGTGGACCGGGCAGGTGCGTCGCTCGCTGGTGGTATTGAAAGGGCTCAGCTACCTGCCCACCGGCGGTATCGTGGCCGCGCCCACTGCCTCGTTGCCCGAGCACCTGGGCGGCACGCGTAACTGGGATTACCGCTACTGCTGGTTGCGCGATTCGGTGTTCACGCTGATCGCATTGCTGCAGGCCGGCTATCGCGATGAGGCCGCTTCGTTTCGCGACTGGGTCCAGCGCACCATCGCCGGCTCGCCGGATCAGTTGCAGGCGCTGTACGGCATCGGTGGCGAGCGTCGTCTGCAGGAATGGGAAGCGCACTGGCTGCCCGGCTACGAAAATTCCGGGCCGGTGCGTATCGGCAATGGCGCGGTGGATCAGTTCCAGCTCGATGTCTATGGCGAGTTGATCGGCGCGTTCCATTACGCGCGAGAAAAAGGCGTAGCCCCGCCGTCCGATGACGATGGCTCGTCGGCATCGCTGCTGGAAAAGATCCTGGATACGCTCGAAGACCTGTGGCGCCTGCCCGATGAAGGCATCTGGGAGATCCGCGACGAGCGCCGGCATTTCGTGCATTCCAAGGTGATGGCGTGGCTGGCATTCGATTGCGGCAGCCGCGATGGCATCACCAACGCCGATGCCGACAAGCGCGCGCACTGGGGCCGCATTGCCGACGAAATCCGCGCAGAAGTGCTGGAAAAAGGCGTGCACCCGGACGGGCACTTCGTGCAGAGCTACGGTTCCGACCGTCTGGACGCTTCGCTGTTGCTGATCCCCATCGTCGGGTTCCTGCCGGCGGAGGATCCGCGCATTGCCGCCACTGCCGATGCGATTGCGCGCGAGCTGACCATCGATGGCCTGGTCGAACGCTATCGCGCCGACGACAGCGCCGACGGCCTGCCGGCGGGCGAGGGCACCTTCCTGGCCTGCAGTTTCTGGCTGGTGGAAAACTTTGCGTTGATCGGCCGCACCGATGAGGCGCGCGCATTGCTCGAGCGTCTGCTTGGGTTGTGCAACGACGTGGGCCTGCTCGCCGAAGAATACGACCCGCGTGCAAAACGCATGCTTGGCAACTTCCCGCAAGGGTATTCCCACGTGGCCCTGGTCAATGCGGCATTGCGCCTGCATGGACGCATGGGCGAGAAGGAACAACATCCATGAACGAGCAACAGACCACACCGCCGTGCATCATCGTGGTGTTCGGCGCACGCGGCGATCTGACCAAGCGCCTGGTGATGCCGGCGCTGTACAACCTGCGCCGCTCCGGCGCACTGGGCGAGCAGTTCGCCATCGTCGGCATGGATCACGGCGATATCAGTGAGCGTTCGTGGCGCACGATGATGGGCCAGTCGATGACCCAGCTGCTCAGCAGCCGCGACGCCGAATTCCAGACTGACGAGTTCGATACCGACACTTGGGAGTGGCTGCGCGAGCGCATGCATTATCTGCGCGGCGATTTCACCGACCTGGGCGCCTATCAAACCCTGGGTGGCGCGCTGGAGAAACTGCACAAGCGCTACGGCACGCAAGGCAATGTGCTGTTCTATCTCGCCACGGCCGCACGTTTTTTCGAGCCGGTGTTGTTGAATCTCGGCGAAGCCGGCCTGGTCAAGCAGCGCGAAAACCAGGGCTGGCGCCGCGTCATCGTGGAAAAACCCTTCGGCCACGACCTGCCCAGCGCCATCGCGCTCAACGCCACCGTCGCCAAGGTGCTGCACGAGGATCAGGTGTTCCGCATCGACCATTTCCTGGGCAAGGAAACCGTGCAGAACATTCTGGCGTTCCGTTTCGCCAATGGCCTGTTCGAGCCGGTGTGGAACCGCGACCGCATTGATCACGTTCAGATCACCGCTGCCGAAACCATCGGGGTGGAGGGGCGCGGGCGCTTCTACGATCCCACCGGTTGCCTGCGCGACATGGTGCCCAATCACCTGTTCCAGTTGCTGGCGATGATTGCGATGGAACCGCCGGCCGCCTTCACCACCGAGGCGATGCATCGCCGTCGTGCCGAGGTGATCGAAGCGGTGCGCCCGATCAAGCCGGAAGACGTGGTGCGTGGCCAGTACGCATCCGGCGCGGTCAATCGCAGCGCCGTGCCCGGCTATCGTGAAGAAGATACGGTGCCGGACGATTCGGAAACCGAAACCTATGTAGCGATGAAGCTGCAGGTCGACACCTGGCGCTGGGCCGGCGTGCCGTTCTATCTGCGCACCGGCAAGCGGCTGCGCGAGCGCACCACCGAGATCGCGATCCGCTTCAAGCCCGCGCCGCTGGCGCCGTTTCGCAGCACCGAAGTGGGCGGTTATGGCCCCGACTGGCTGGTGCTGCATATTCAACCTGATGAAGGCATTTCGCTGCAGTTCGACGTCAAGCGCCCCGGCGCGCAGGTCGCGCTGGCACCGGTGCGCATGGACTTCCGCTACCGCGACTGGTTTCCCAAGGAGTACACCGTGGGTTACGAGCGCCTGCTGCAGGACTGCATGAACGGCGAAGCCGGCCTGTTCCAGGACGCAGCGATGGTGGAAGGTGCCTGGCGCATCGTGCAGCCGATCCTGGATGCCTGGAAACAACCAGCCAGCGACTTCCCCAACTACGCCGCCGGCAGCGCCGGTCCCTCGGCCGCCGACGCGCTGCTGGCCATGAACGGCGGACACGCCTGGCGCGCGCTCACCCCTGGCCGCAAACCACCGCCGCGCCGGGCACCGGAAGCGCGCAGCAGCGCTACGACACCGGTGAAGAAAGCTACCGGGAAGACAGCAAAGAAAGTCGCCAAGGTGCCAGCCAAGAAGATCGCCAGCGCGCCAGTCAAACGCACATCTGCGGCGTCAGCAGGACCATCGCAGGATGCGGCTGCATCGCCTGGCAGCGCGGCCAAGAAAGCCGTGCGCAAACGCGCGGCCGGCAAGGTCGCAAAGACCGCTGGCAAAGCCGCGGAGGGCAAGCGCGCAGCGAAGAAGTCGACTAGCAAGGGCGCGGTGCGTACACCGCGCCGCTAGGGGAGGCGAGCGGCATACAGCCGCCGCAGATCCACGTAGGAGCGCGCTTGCGCGCGACCGGGCTTTATCGGTAACGCCTGGTCGCGCGCAGGCGCGCTCCTACGAAAAGCGCAGCGATTGTGTGTGGTTGGTGCGGGTTGGCCATCCACATCGGCTCATGACCTGGAGGCGATCGAACGCTCGCTTGCAGGCTGTTTCCCCAAGACATCGACTACGCAGCTACCGCTGGCGAGCGATGCACGACATCCACATCGGAGCGTGCTCGCGCGCGACGGGTTTTATCGGTAACGCCTGGTCGCGCGCAGGCACGCTCCTACGAAAAGCTCAGCGATTGTGTGTGGTTGGTGCGGGTTGGCCATCCACATCGGCTCATGACCTGGAGGCGATCGAACGCTCGCTTGCAGGCTATTTCCCCAAGAATTCGACTACGCAGCTACCGCTGGCGAGCGATGCACGACATCCACATCGGAGCGTGCTCGCGCGCGACGGGTTTTATCGGTAATGCCTGGTCGCGCGCAGGCACGCTCCTACGAAAAGCTCAGCGATCCTGCGTGGTGGGCGCGGGCTCCCCTTCCACATCCGCCTTGACGTCGGCTTCAAACAGATTCATCAGGTCTTCGCGCGCGTCGCGCGATGTCTGGATCACCTTGGCCTCGTCGTCGTAGACCAGGTGCTGGGCGCGCATCAGGTCTTCGTCGTGCTTGCGGAAGCGCTCGACGTGTTCGCGTGCAAGCGTATCGGCCACACCGAGCGAGGTCAGCACGCGCCCGCCCAGTTCCAGGCTGGTGGCGAAGACTTCGCGGAACGGTTCGGCGCCCAGGTCCATCAGTTTCCAGGCATGTTGGCGGTTGCGCGCACGCGCCAGCACGGTGGCTTGCGGGTAAAGGCGGCGGATCATGCGTACCGTCTTGATGTTGGTTTCCGGGTCGTCCAACGTGATCACGAAAACCTTGATGCGGTCGGCACCGGCGGCGCGCAGCAGCTCCGGCCGGGTCGGGTCGCCGTAATACAGTTCGCCGCCGAAGCGGCGGATATCTGCCACCGTGTCGGGATTGTGCTCCAGCGCCACGAACGGCACGTGGCGCGAGGTGAGCAGGCGTGCCACCACCTGGCCGAAACGGCCCACGCCCGCGATCAGCACCTGCGGTGACTGCGCATCGATGGTGTCGAAGGGGCGCTCGGACTTGGGCGCCTGCACCCGCAGCGGTCCGTTGAGCAGGCGCTGCATGCCGAGCAGCAACACGGGCGTCAACGCCATCGAGACACCGACGATGGCCACCAGGCGGTCATGATTGGCCGGGTCCAGCAGGCCGACCCGATCGGCCTCGTTGAACACCACGAACGCGAATTCGCCACCCAGCCACAACACGCTGCCCAGCATCAGGCTGCTGCGTAGCGGCAGTTTGGCGACGCTGCCGATGCCGACCAGCAGCGAGAACTTCACCACCAGCAAGATCGCAACGCCGGCGGCGATCAATCCCGGCTCGGCAGCCACGCGATTGAGGTCGATGCCCATGCCCACCGAAATGAAGAACAGGCCCAGCAGCAAACCTTCGAACGGTTCGATCTGCGATTCGAGTTCGTGGCGGAATTCCGAATCGGCCAGCAGCACGCCGGCGATGAAGGCGCCCAGGCTGGCGCTCAGCCCGGCTTCCTGCATGATCCAGGCGGTGCCCAGCACCACCAGCAACGCGCTGGCGGTGAACACCTCCGGCATGCGCGTGCGCGCCACCATGTTGAACAGGTAGCGCAGCACGAAGCGCCCGAACAGGATCACCAGGGCCAGCGCGGCCATCGCCTTGGCCACATCCGGCCAGGCCAGGGTGGCGTTCTTGCTGCCACCGAGCAGTGGAATGGCCGCCAGCAACGGGATCGCGATCAGATCCTGAAACAGCAGGATGGCGAAGGCCAGGCGCCCGTAGTCGCTGCCCAGCGCCTTGCGCTCGGCCAGCAGCTGCAGGCCTACCGCAGTGGACGACAACGCCAGCGCCACGCCGACGATGAGCGCGGTTTTCCAGCCCAGGTTGCCCAGCATCAGCAGGCCGCCCAGGATCGTGGCAGTCACCACCACCTGGGTGGCGCCGGCGCCGAACACCGAGTGGCGCATCACCTTCAGGCGGGCCGGGGAGAGCTCCAGGCCAATCACGAACAGCAGCATCACCACGCCGATCTCGGCTGCGCCGCTGATGCGCTCGGCGTCCTGCACCACGCCCACGCCATCCGGGCCTAGCACCACGCCGGCGACCAGATAGGCCAGCACCGCGCCCAGGCCGAAGCGCTTGAAGACCGGCACCGCCACGATGGCGGCCAGCATCAGCACCAGAGCCAGTTCCAGACCGCCGCTATGCATGTACGTTCTCCGTTGAGGTGCGCATTATGCCGCCGGCGTGCAGCTGCTGGCCCGGATCGGCGTGCGCTGCGTGCAACGGTGTGGATTGGCGGTGTGCTCTGCGTCGGTGATGCAAGCCGGCAGCATCGCGTCGCTGGCACAGATTCACCACGTCGTTCCATATCAGCGAGCCGCATCGCCGGGCATGCACGCGTGCATGCAAGCCACCGTTGCAGGCAATGACACAACGTCTCGGTGGGTGGCAGGGGGCCGGTCATCGTGTGCGATGCAATCGTTGCCGCCATGCCAGAGCCTGCGCCGTGGCGTCCGCCTGGACGCCCGCTGAGCATGGCCTGCGCAGGGCATTGACCAGGCGGGCGCAGGCGCGCAGACTGCGCCGCGCTGCCGCCCGGATCACCGGTCGGTGCGCACCTTTCGGAGCCCTTACCCATGTCCAGCGACAGTCACCCTAGACCCGGGTCGATGACCCAGCTGGCGCGCGCCTGAGGCTCAGGTTCGCCGGCTGTCATCGACGACGGTCGTCACCAGGCGAACCACCATGTACAACGAAACCCTGCGCCTTGCCCAAGGCGTCGATGCCTTGATCGCACCCATGGCCGACTTCAACACGGCCGATGCGGTGGAATACCTCAACACCCTCGACCGCGACGCCGCCGCACAGGTGCTGGCCGCGCTGCCGCAGCCGCGTGCGGTGAAAGTGCTCGAACAGCCCGAGCTGCACGCCGCCAGCGCGCTGGTCGCGCTGCTGCCGGCCGAGCAGGCCGCATCCTTGCTCGGGCAGATGGCCGACGACCGCGCCACCGACATCTTCCATGGTCTGGATGCCGATCAGCGCCAGCCGCTGCTGTGGCTGCTCAGTGCCGAAGCGCGGTTGTCGATCCAGGCGCTGATGCGCTATCCGCCCAACACCGCCGGCGCGCTGATGACCACTGAATTCGTGGCGGTGCCTGCCGACTGGACAGTGGGCCGCACCTTGCAGCACATCCGCGAAGTGGAGCGCAGCCGCGAGACCGTCTACGCCATCTATCTGCTCGACCCGCAGACCCGCGTGCTGCAGCAGGTGGTCACCATGCGCCGGCTGATCACCGGCGCGCCGGATGCGCCGATCCTGGAGGTGGCGCAGGTCAACCCGCCGGTCACGGTGGACCCGGCACTGGACCAGGAAGAAGTCGCGCGCCTGATCCGCCGCCACGACCTGCTGGCGATCCCGGTGGTGGATGCGCATGGCCATGTGCTCGGCATCGTCACCGTGGACGACGTGCTCGACGCATTGATCGCCGAATCCACCGAAGACGTGCACAAGTTCGGCGGCATGGAAGCGCTGGACAAGCCCTACATGCAGATCGGCTTCGGACAGATGATCAGGAAGCGCGCCGGCTGGTTGAGCGTGCTGTTCCTGGGCGAAATGCTCACCGCCAGTGCGATGCAGCACTTCGAGGACGAGTTGTCCAAGGCAGTGGTGTTGACCTTGTTCATTCCGTTGATCATGAGCTCGGGCGGCAACTCCGGCTCGCAGGCCACCTCGCTGCTGATCCGCTCGCTGGCCTTGCGCGAAATCCGCCTGGGCGATTGGTGGAAGGTGGCGCTGCGCGAACTGCCGACCGGGCTCACCCTGGGCACCATCCTGGGCATCCTGGCGGTCGTGCGCATCACCATCTGGCAGACCGCCGGCCTGTACGACTACGGCCCGCACTGGCAGATGGTGGCGCTGACCATCGGTGCGGCGCTGATCGGCATCGTCACCTTCGGTTCGCTGTCCGGCTCGATGCTGCCATTCGTGCTGCAACGACTCGGCTTCGACCCGGCCAGTGCCTCGGCGCCATTCGTGGCCACGCTGGTGGATGTCACCGGGCTGGTGATCTATTTCAGCATTGCCGCGGCGATCTTGAGTGGCACGCTGTTGTAATCGGTTGCCTTGGATGCCTGGCGAGCAGTCGCCAGGCCTCTATCCATGCCGGACGTGTCTCGACTGACCGTAACGGTGAATGCCTGCGTCCTTGGCGCATCCAGGTGCATCGGCCTGGCGCATCGCCGACTCTAGCGATGCCTCTGCACCCCGGTAAGGGTGGTGACCCCGGCGTGACACACTCATGGTGCACAGCGCGCCGATGCCTGGATCCATCAGTGCGTGTACCGTAGCGCGATGGCATTGTTCTCTTCCGCACGATGAGTACCTACCACCTGCAGCAGGTCTTTCGTCCGACCACCGTGGCGGTGGTCGGCGGCAGCCCGCGCGATCGCTCGGCCGGGCGGGCGGTGGTGCGCAACCTGCGCGCGGCCGGGTTTCCCGGGCAGATCGGCTGGGTGAGCCCGCGCTACACCGAGATCGACGGCGTGCGCACGGTGGCGCGGTTGACCGATCTGCCGTGGGTGCCGGACCTGGTGGTGATCACCGCGCCGGCGCGCATCGTGCCGCGCATCGTGTCGATCGCGGCGCGGCGCGGGGTGGCCGCGGCGATCATCCTCACCGCCGGGCTGGGCAGCGGCCCCGGCTCGCCGGCCGCACGCATGGAAGCGGCCGCGCGGGCAAAGGGCATGCGCATCCTCGGCCCGCATTGCCTGGGCGTGATCGCCCCGCATGCGCGGCTCAATGCCAGCATCGCCGCGCATTGCCCGCAGGCCGGCGACCTGGCGTTGATCTCCGAATCCAGCGCGATTGCCGCCGCGCTGGTGGAATGGGGCGTGGCGCGCTCGGTCGGGTTCTCGGCGGTGGTGTCGCTGGGCGATACGCTGGATGTGGATTTCGGCGACCTGCTCGACTACTTCGCCACCGACTACCGCACCCGCGCGATCCTGCTGTACGTCGAACGCATCGGCGATGCGCGCAAGTTCATGTCGGCCGCACGCGCCGCCGCGCGCGCCAAGCCGGTGGTGGTGGTCAAGTCGGGGCGCCAGTTCCGCATCAATCCCAATGCCGATACGCATGCGCAGGCGCTGGCCGGCTCGGATGCGGTGTATGGCGCCGCATTCGCGCGTGCCGGCCTGTTGCGGGTGGGCGCGCTGGACGAATTGTTCGCCGCCGCCGAGACGCTGGGCCGGCTCGGCAGTTTTCCCGGCCGGCGGCTGGCCATCCTCAGCAATGGCGGCGGGGTGGGGCAGCTGGCGGTGGACCAGCTGGTGCTGCGCGGCGGCACCCTCGCCGAGCTGTCGGCCAGGACGCTGGAGCGGCTGGATCAGTCGTTGCCGCAAGGCTGGTCGCGCAGCAATCCGGTCGACATCATCGTGGATGCCGATGGGCCGCGGTATGCCGCCGCGATCGAAGCCTTGCTGGACGACCCGGAGAACGACGCGCTGCTGGTGGTCAACGTGCCGACCGCGTTCACCTCCTCGGCCGATGCAGCCAAGGCACTGACCCGCGCGCTGGACCAACGCAACCGCTACCAGCGCGAAAAGCCGGTGTTTGCGGTGTGGCTGGGCCAGGACGATGCGGCGATTGCCGCGCTCAATGCCGCGCGCGTGCCCACCTATGCCACCGAATCGGACGCGGTGCGCGGCTTCACCCACCTGGTGCGCTACCGCGAGGCGCAGGCGGCGTTGATGGAGACTCCGCCCAGCCTGCCGGAAGATTTCGTGGTGGATGCGGCCATTGCCCGCGCGGTGGTCGACGACGCCTTGGCGGCCGGCCGGCGCTGGCTGGACCCGGTCGCCACCAACCGCCTGCTGGCCGCCTACGGCATCCCGGTCGTGCCGCTGCAGGTGGCCGCCACCGCCAACGAGGCCGCCTTGCTGGCTGACCCGTTATTGGCTGTCGGCCGCACGGTGACCTTGAAGGTGCTGTCCAGCGACATCGCGCACAAGTCCGATGTGGATGGCGTGCGCCTGAACCTGTCCAGCGTGGCGGCGGTGCGCGAAGCGGCCACCGGCATCCTGGCGCGCGCGCGCGCCGCGCACCCCACTGCGCTGATCGAAGGAGTGATCGTGCAGCCCACGGTGCTGCGGCCCAAGGCGCGCGAACTGATCGCCGGTATCGCCGACGACCCGGTGTTCGGCCCGGCGATCGTGTTCGGCCGTGGCGGCACCGCAGTGGAAGTGATCAACGACCGCGAACTAGCGTTGCCGCCGCTGGATCTGCGCCTGGCGCACGAATTGATTGGCCGTACGCGGGTTTCGCGCATCCTCAAGGCCTACCGCGACGTGCCGGCGGCCGACGAGCGCGCGGTGGCGCTGGTGCTGGTCAAGCTGGCGCAGCTGGCCGCCGACATCCCGGAAATCACCGAGCTGGACATCAACCCGTTGCTGGCCGACCGCGATGGCGTGATCGCGCTAGACGCGCGCGTGGCGGTGGCGCCGGCGCGCAAGCTGCACAAGGGCCGCGGCCATCCGCGCTTTGCGATCTTCCCGTATCCGAAGGAGTGGGAGCGCCAGATCGGGCTGGGCGATGGCACGCATGCGCTGGTGCGTCCGGTGCGCCCGGAGGACGACGCCTTGTTCCGCGCGTTCTTCGCGCGGGTCACCGACGAAGACCTGCGGCTGCGCTTCTTCCAGTCGGTCAAGCATTTCAGCCACGAATTCATCGCCCGGCTGACCCAGCTCGATTACGCGCGCTCAATCGCGCTGGTGGCCATCGACCCCAAGACCGGCGACATGCTCGGCGCGGTGCGGCTGCATGCCGACGCCGACTACGAGCGTGGCGAGTACGGCATCCTGATCCGCTCCGACCTCAAGGGCCACGGCATCGGCTGGCAGCTGATGCGCATCATGATCGAGTACGCGCGCTGGCTGGGCCTGAAGCAGATCGAAGGCCAGGTGCTGCGCGAGAACCGCACCATGCTGGCGATGTGCCAGAGCCTGGGCTTCGGGGTCCGCCCGGATCCGGACGATGCGACCCTGATGGCGGTGACACTCCCTATAATGGGCGAGCCGCGCCCGGCCTGACCTTGCGTCACGCCGCGGTCCCCCATCCTCACCGCATGCCGGATCTGCCGGGCCTTGCCCTGGCCCGTTGCTCCGGCTGTCGTCTCGGCCCGCCTGGGAGTGTCAATGTTTCGCGAGTTCAGAATGTCGTTGTTGGTCGCCGCCATCTGCCTGGGCGTTGCCGCCTGGTGGGGCCACACCACCTCAATGGGGCTGTGGCAGGCGTTGTGGCTATGCCTGGTGCTGAGCGTGCTGGAGGTGTCGTTGTCGTTCGACAACGCGGTGGTCAACGCCGGTGTGCTCAAGCACATGAACGCGTTCTGGCAGAAGCTGTTCCTCACCGTCGGCATCCTGATCGCGGTGTTTGGCATGCGCCTGGTGTTTCCGATCGTGATCGTGTCGGTGGCCACCGGCATGGGCCTGGTGCCGGTGATGCAGATGGCGCTGAAGGAGCCGGACCGCTATAGCCAGGTGCTGACCGACAACTACCCGTCCATTGCCGCCTTCGGTGGCATGTTCCTGTTGCTGGTGTTCCTGAACTTCCTGTTCGACCAAGAGCGCAAGCTGCACTGGCTCGGACCGGTGGAGCGGCTGGTCGGCAAGCTGGGCAAGGCGGATGCGATGTCGGTGATCGTGGCGGTGACGGTTCTGCTGTGCACCAAGCTGTTCCTGCCCGAGGCAATCTTCCAGAGCGTGCTGTTCGCCGGCCTGGGCGGCATCCTGCTGTATCTGCTGGTGGGCAGCGTGGATGCCTTGTTCGAGTCCGAAGAGAGCGAAGACGGCATGGGCCCGGCCAAGCGTTCGGGCATTGCCGCGTTCCTGTACCTGGAAGTGCTGGACGCCTCGTTCTCGTTCGATGGCGTGATCGGCGCATTCGCAATCACCCGCGACGTGGTCATCATCATGCTGGGCCTGGCAATCGGCGCGATGTTCGTGCGCTCGATGACGGTCTACCTGGTGCACAAGGGCACCCTGGACGAGTTCGTGTTCCTGGAGCACGGCGCCCATTACGCCATCGGCGTGCTGGCGATCATCATGCTGGTCGGCACCGTCTACCACGTACCGGAAGTGCTGACCGGCCTGATCGGGGTGGCCTTCATCGCCGCCTCGGTGTGGTCCTCGATCCGCTACCGCAAGCGCCACCATATCGGCCCGACCGAGATCTGAGGCCGCGCATGGGCTGCGCACAAGGCGTCACGTAGTTCATCTGAGAGGGGCTGACAAGGCGCCTTCTCGGCCATTCATGGCGTGTCCCGCAAGCGGTGAGGGCACAGCGCCCTCGACGCACCAGGCTTTTGATTCGAGCATCCGGTCGCGACTGAACAACCATACCGCTGCAGGTCTCGGCTGCTTTGTACGTTGTGCATCGAGAGCTTAGAAGGTGGGAATGGATCAGCGGTAGAGCGGTTGGTCTGGCGCTTGGCTGCAGGGCCCTTGCCCGCCCACCATCGCGGGACACGCCGCAAGTACGTCCTTGTAGGCTCCGGCGCGGCATCCATGCCGCTCAGGGTCCCGCGACGGTGAGCGGGCAAGGACCAGTCGAAATGGTCGGTACGCAAAGTAAGAGCAGTGCTGGGTGTGCCTTGTTCGATCGTGAAGCATCGGCTCCACGCCCGATGCGCAGCGCGCGATAGACGGCTTTTCGACTGCGCGCCGACCAACTGTCTGGTGCGGTGTCCTTACCGGTTGCGGGACCGTGTGGCGGCATGGATGCCGCCACCGAGCCCCCAGGGACGGGTTCACGGCGTGTCCCGCAAGCGGTGAGGGCAGCGCCCTCGACGCTGCGCGTTCTTGCTGCGGGGCCCTCTACCGCAACGTCCAATAGAGAGGGCGGCGGCGCTCGCCTGGATTCGGCAGTAGCGAGTTTGCTTCCGTAGCTTGGGTGTGCCGCCTGACGCAGACGGCCAACTGTGACTGGCTTCAGCATCGATGCGTGTCGCAGCCAACCCAACCGGACCCAACTGATCGACAGAATTGCCGGTTTGGGTCTTGACTGCGCAACCAAATTGGCGGGTTCCAAGGGGGAGCGCCGACCGTTCGTCAGACAGTGCTTTGTCCTGCAAGGGTTTACGGGATTTTCCTACATTTGGTGTTGACCCCTCCGGGGGACCCCACTATCTTGGGGGAGTCGGTGGTTGGTCGCCCAAGGCGTCCGGACCAGTGAGAGCATTGATTTGCAGCAGGTTGCCCTTCAAACGCCTCTCCGCGGCGGCAGCAACGAACGATCACAGCCATCCGGGCGTCGCCTGGAGCGGGCGGCGTGGTCTCGTTGCGCCGCTGTTGTTTCGCCACCGACCACTGCGCGACAGCACACCGCGCGGTGGCGGCCGTGGAATCTCCGGTAAGGAGATGGCTGGTAAGGCGATGCCGCCGCAGACCGTGGGTCTTGCGTGCTGGTCGTCGCGTACCGCCATCGCTGTCCAGGGAGTCCGGATCCGGCCGCAGCCCGTCCCCGAGCGGGTTCGTGTGCCTACGCATGGAGGATGCATGACCACCAACGACACCCTTGCCGCGATCGCCGCCGGTACCCTAGCCACACCCAGCGTTCCCGCCAGTGTCAGCGCGCCCGGTTGCGGCGCGCCGGAGTTGACCGACCCGTCGGACGTCGTGCCGCCCCCCCGCCAAGCCATTGCAATGCACGCACAGACCATCGAAGAACAAGCCGTCGCCACTTGGATCACAAAGGAAGCCGGCAACCGCAAGATTCCGTTCGAGGCCGAGCGCCTGGATCGCGCGATCGACCAGATCCATGCCGAGTTCCCGCAGCTGGACGTGGCCGATTACAAGCGCTCGGTGTTCGGCTTTGTCGAGCGCAAGGACAGCGTCAACGCCGACGACCTGGTCGACCATCTGATCCGCGAGGCCGAGGCCCGCGTCGATCTGACCACCCCGGAGTGGGAGCACTTCGCCGCGCGTCTGTACCTGCGCCGCTTGTACAAGCGCGCCAGCCGCAACCGGTTCTACGACGCCAGCCAGAAGTACGGCTCGTTCGTCGGCCTGCAGGAGAGCCTGGCCGACCGCAATGTCTATTCCAACGACATCCTGCGCCGCTACTCCAAGGACGAACTGATCGAAGCCGGCAAGATGATCGAGCCCGAGCGCGACAAGTTGTTCGCCTACAACGGCCTGTACCTGCTGGCCACGCGCTACCTGGCCACCGACAACTCGCGCGGCGTGTTCGAGCTGCCGCAGGAGCGCTGGCTGACCATCGCGCTGTACCTGATGCAGGACGAGATCGGCAATGGCAAGGGCAGCCGCGAGCGCCGCATGCAGCTGGTCGGCGAGGCCTACTGGGCGCTGTCCAACCTGTACATGACCGTGGCCACCCCGACCCTGGCCAATGCCGGCAAGGTCGGCGGCCAGCTGTCGAGCTGCTTCATCGACACCGTCGACGACAGCCTGCAGGGCATCTACGACTCCAACACCGACGTGGCGCGCGTGTCCAAGCACGGCGGCGGCGTGGGCGCGTACCTGGGCTATGTGCGTTCGTCCGGTTCGGCGATCCGCGGCGTGTCCAATTCCTCCGGCGGCGTGGTGCCGTGGATCAAGCAGCTCAACAACACCGCGGTGTCGGTGGATCAGCTGGGCCAGCGCAAGGGCGCCATCGCGGTCTATCTGGACATCTTCCACCGCGACATCGAGTCGTTCCTGGATCTGCGCCTGAACAACGGCGACCAGCGTCTGCGTGCGCACGACGTGTTCACCTCGGTATGCATCCCCGACCTGTTCATGGAAGCGGTCGAGCGCCGCGGCGACTGGTATCTATTCGATCCGCACGAAGTGAAGCGGATCAAGGGCTGGTACCTGCAGGACTTCTTTGATGAGAAGAAGGGCGACGCCAACAGCAGCTTCCGTCGCAAGTACGAGGAAGTGGTTGCGGACGAGCGCATCACCCGCAAGACGGTCAAGGCGATCGAGATCTTCAAGCGGATCATGGTCAGCCAGCTGGAAACCGGCAATCCGTTCATGTTCTATCGCGATGAAGTCAATCGCAAGAATCCGAACAAGCACGAGGGCATGGTCTATTCGTCCAACCTGTGCACCGAGATCCTGCAGAACATGAGCCCGACGCGGATGATGCAGGAGATCATCAGCGGCAATCAGATCGTCACCACCAAGAAGGCCGGCGACTTCGTCGTGTGCAACCTGTCCTCGATCAACCTGGGCCGCGCGATCATCGCGCAGGACGACCAGGCCGATCTGCTGGGCGCCGATGTGCTGGAGCGTCTGATCCCGATCCAGGTGCGCATGCTCGACAACGTGATCGATCTGAACCAGTTGCCGGTGCCGCAGGCCACCATCACCAACCAGAAGTACCGCGCCATCGGCCTGGGCACCTTCGGCTGGCACCATCTGCTGGCGCAGAAAGCCATCCATTGGAATGCCAAGGAAGCCGAGGACTACAGCGACGAGCTGTACGAGCGCATCAACTACCTGACCATCCAGGCAAGCATGGAGCTGGCCAAGGAAAAGGGCACCTACAGCGTGTTCCGCGGCAGCGACTGGCATAACGGCGAGTACTTCCGTGCGCGCGACTACAACAGCCCGCAGTGGCTGGAGCTGTCGGCGCAGGTGTCGGTCAATGGCGTGCGCAATGCCTGGATGCTGGCGGTGGCGCCGAACATGAGCACCGCGCAGATCGCCGGTTCCACCGCCTCGATCGACCCGATCTACAGCGCGTTCTATTACGAAGAAAAGAAGGACTTCCGTCGTCCGGTCGCCGCTCCGGGCCTGTCGCTGGAAACCTGGCCGTACTACGAGAAGGGCGCCTACAAGGTCGACCAGTTCGCCAGCGTGCGTCAGAACGCGCGTCGCCAGCGCCACGTCGACCAGTCGATCAGCTTCAACTTCTACGTGCCCAGCACCATCCGTGCGAGCACGTTGCTGGACCTGCACATGACCGCCTGGCGCGAAGGCTTGAAGACCACGTACTACGTGCGCTCCAACGATATCGATATCAGCGAGTGCGAGTGGTGCAGTAGCTAAGCGCATTCGCGCTTCGCTTCCACGGTTCGCGTTGCGAACCGTGGACCCTGCTTCACCAGCTCCCACACCCCGCGCCTTTGGCGCGCCCCCTGACTCAGGGGGCTTTCCTCCAGAATGATTGCTGTCGTCGTCTCCGCTGCACGCGCGCGCGACGCCTGAAACACGAGTAGAAATCCATGTCCGCAACACCGCTTGAGCGCATCAAGATCCTGGAGCCGCGTCACCCCAACCGCTCCACCGCCATCATCAATGGCGAAACCTCCGGCATCCTCAACTGGAACGATATTCCGTACCCGTCCTTCTATCGGGCGTACAAGGAGCTGTCGACCAACTTCTGGATCCCCGACGAGGTGGACATGAAGGGCGACGCGCGCCAGTACAACGAGCTGTCGGCGCGCGAAAAGAATGCCTACGATTCGATCATCGGTTTGCTGGCCACGCTGGATTCGCCGCAGACGCGCTTCATCTACAACGTCGCCGAATACATCACCGACCCGGCCGCGCATGCCAATGCCGCGATCATCGGCCAGCAGGAAGTGATCCATAACGAGAGCTACAGCTACGTGCTGGCCTCGATCACCGGCCTGGCCGACCAGAACCGCGTGTTCGAGATCGCGCGCACGCATCCGACCATCATCAAGCGCAATGCGCCGATCATGGGCGCCTACGAAGACTTCATGCGCGACAAGACGGCCGAAACGCTGATCCGCGCACTGATCCAGTCCTCGATCCTGGAAGGCATCAACTTCTATTCCGGCTTTGCGTACTTCTACAATCTGGTCCGCCAGAACCGCATGACCGGCACCGGCAAGATCATCAGCTTCATCAACCGCGACGAGCTGGCCCACTCCAAGTTCATCAGCGAGCTGATTCGCGCCATCATCGGCGAGAACCAGGCATTGCAGGGCGACCAGCTCACCGACTACGTGCACAAGGCCTTCGAGCACGCGATCGACCTGGAAACGGTGTGGACCGCCGAAGTGCTGGACGGCATCGACGGCATCGACGTGGACGAGATGATCCGCTACGTGAAGTACCGCGCCAACAAGATGGCCGGCATGCTCGGCATCGAGAAGCTGTACGAAGGCGCCAACGACAACGTGATGCCGTGGATCAAGGCCTACGCCGACAACTTCACCGAAACCAAGACCGACTTTTTCGAAATGCGCAATGCCAGCTACAAGAAGACCAATTCGGATAACGGCTTCGACGATCTGTGAGGAGCCGGGATTAGGTATTCGGGATTTGGGATTCGTCGCAGCCGCATCAATGCGCTTTACGAATCATCAAGATCCGGGATTGGAGAGTGGGGTAGGCGGGATTTGCAACAGCAACTTGATGTGCTTTGGCGAATCTCCACTTCGACTCTCCAATCCCTGCTTTAGACGAATCCCTAATCACGACTCCCGAATCCCCGCCCCATGAACATCCTGCTGGCCCTGGCATCGTTGAGCGGCAACACGCGTGATGTGGCGCGCAGTGTCGCGCTGCACTGTGAGGCGGCCGGGCACACGGTGACCTGGCTGGAGACCGATGTGCAGCGGCTGGAACAGGTGCCGCATGCGCCGGGACAGTACGACCTGTTCCTGTTTGGCAGCTGGACCGACAACGGCGGGCGCACGCCGTCGGAGATGAAACGTTTTATCGTCGAGTTGGTTGAAACGCTGGGCAAGCCACCGCAGGTGGCCGTGTTCGGCACAGGCGAAACCCAGTGGGGCGAGGACTATTTTTGCGGTGCGGTGCATCGCATCGCACAGTTCTTCGCCAGCCCGTTTCCGCGTTTGACCATCGAACAGATGCCCCACGGCCAGCGCGACGCGCAGGCCATCGCCGCCTGGACCGACGAGGTCCTGGCCCAATGCACACACGATCCCCATGATGCAGACCATTACCGTCACGTCGCCTGAGCACTACACCCAGATCCTGGCCGCGCACCCGCGCGCACTGGTGGATTTCTACAAGGACAATTGCCCCGGCTGCCGCATGCTCGACATGTCGCTGGACAAGTTCGCCAACAGCGATGCCGCCGAAGGTGTGGCCTTGTTGAAGGTCAAGCTGGAGGTGGTGGGCGAGGAATTCTTCCGCGACCTGGGCCTGCGTCAGACCCCGACCCTGGCGTTGTACCGCGACGGCAGCGAAGTGGCGCGCCTGCCCGGTTTCCAGTCGCCGGCGCAGGTCGAAGCGGCGGTCCGTAGCGGGCTGTGAGCGCGCCGGAAGTCCATCGCAACCGCGCAGGCTTCCGGCGATGAACACCACCGTCACCATCGTCGCCTGGAGCTTCCTGCTGGCGGGGCTGGGGTTGTTGACTGGTGCGGCGCTGTTGCCCGATCAGGCGCGCTGGATCTTGTTGCTGCTGGGTGTTGCGTTCGGCGGCGTGGGTGGCGGCATCCTGGGCTATCGCATATGGCATGCGCGCCGCGCTGTCTGGTTGGGCCAGCATGGTACGGTGCTGGAGGCGACCTTCGTGTGCGTGGAACGCAATGCGTCCTTGCAGGTCAACGGCATGCACCCGTTCCGTATCCTTGCCCATCGCCAGGACCGCACGCACAACACCTTGACCGAGTATCGCAGCGACAACCTGTGGATCGATCCGCAGCCGTTTCTGGTCGACGGGCAACAGCTGCGGGTCTTGGTCGATCCACAGCGGCCGGCGCGCTACTACATGGACCTGAGCTTCCTGCCGACGCTGCGCAGCTGATCTGGCTGGCTTTCCTTCCTCCTTCCGGTACCGCGTTCATGACCAGCATCACCACCGTTGCACCGACCGAGGCCCGCATGGCCGAGATCGTGTTCCCCAACCACACCAATCATATGGGCACCTTGTTCGGTGGCCAGGCATTGGCGTGGATGGACAAGGCGGCGTTTCTGGCCGCGTCGCGCTATGCGCGCCGCACCGTGGTGACCGCGCGCTCGGACCAGGTGGATTTCAAGTTGCCGATCCGCCAGGGCCAGATGGTGGAGACCATCGCCCGGGTGGTGTCGGTGGGGCGCAGCTCGATCAAGGTGGAAGTGGAACTGATCGCCGAAGACCTGCTCAGCGGCGCGCGCGAGCTGTGCACGCGCGGCAACTTCGTGATGATCGCGCTGGGTGACGACGGCAAGCCAACCACGGTGCCGCCGCTGCCAGCGGTCAGCAGCTGACGGCGCTTATTCCTCGACCTCGCGATCCTCGCGCTTGGTTTCTTCCATCGCCTCTGGCTCCAGCTCTTCGGCACTGCGATTGAGTTTGACGAATACGCCCCAGGCGATCAGCAACAGCGCCGCGCACAGACCCACGGCAGCCGCGTACGGCAGCTTGGCCGGGTCGTCGTGCATCAGCTCGAAGATCGACACCAGCGTCTCGATCGCCAGCGCGATCACGATCACCACGAAGAACCGCGACAGGTAACGCCGCACGCGCGTAGGGCCGCTGACCTTGACGTCGCGCAGGATCTCTTCTTCGAAGATGGTCTGGCCCAGTTCCAGCGTCACCAGCGCCACGGTGAGCAGGCCGATCGCCTCCAGCACCACGTTGAAGCGGTCGCGCACCACCATGTCGCCGCCCGGGGTAAAGCCATGCCACAGCTCCAGCCCGGCCATCGCCACCAGCCCCGCCGCGCACAGCACAAAAAACGCCAGGATCACGAAATGACCGGCACGGAACAGGTGGCTGAGCAATTTCATGATGACGACGACGATGGAGGGTTGCAGAGCATCGTGTGCGTGGCGTCGTGGCAGCGCGAAGGCTACGCCAACCAGGCCCGCCCTCATCCGGCGCCTTGCGCCACCTTCTCCCGCTGGCGGGAGAAGGGAAGGGACTTGCGGGGAGCACGCGGTGGGGTTGCGGGGAGGTCGCTGCGGCGGCGTGACGGCTGCGGCGAGCGGACGCGCCCTCATCCGGCGCCTTGCGCCACCTTCTCCCGCCAGCAGAAGGAAGAGGTCTGCGGGGAGCAGGCGGTGGGGTTGCGAGGAGGTCGCTGCGGCGGCGCGAAGGATGCGGCGAGCGGACGCGCCCTCATCCGGCGCCTTGCGCCACCTTCTCCCGCTGGCGGGAGAA
>NZ_JANTYU010000005.1:0-182027 GCF_024806835.1 Xanthomonas sp. 3793 | reverse complement strand
TAGGGAAGGGATCTGCGGGGAGCAGGCGGTGGGGTTGCGAGGAGGTCGCTGTGGCGGCGTGACGGCTGCGGCGAGCAGACGCGCCCTCATCCGGCGCCTTGCGCCACCTTCTCCCGCTGGCGGGAGAAGGGAAGGGATCTGCGGGGAGCAGGCGGTGGGGTTGCGAGGAGGTCGCTGTGGCGGCGTGACGGCTGCGGCGAGCAGACGCGCCCTCATCCGGCGCTTTGCGCCACCTTCTCCCGCCAGCGGGAGAAGGGAAGGGAGTTGCGGGGAGCACGCGGTGGGGTTGCGAGGAGGTCGCTGCGGCGGCGTGACGGCTGCGGCGAGTCGGCGCGCCCTCATCCGGCGCCTTGCGCCACCTTCTCCCGCTGGCGGGAGAAGGGAGCTGCGCCAGCGGGAGCAGGGATTTGTTGGTGCCAAGCGGCGCAGGAGCACCTGGGAGCGCTCGTCAGGTCACGCAGCGGTCGCTACTACCTTCCTTCTCCCGCCTGCGGGGGAAGGTGCCCGAAGGGCGGATGGGGGCAATGCATGCGCAACATGCGCACGGTCGCCCGCCCTACGTGTCAGCTCTGCCGCAACACCTGATACGCCTGCAGATGCACATTCGCCGCCATCAGCAGCGGCGCGTTGCGCCCTGTCTCGCGCACCCGCTTCAACATGTCGCCGACGATCTGCGCCGCTTCCACCTCCTGGCCGGCTTCCAGGTCGCGCAGCATCGAGGCCTTCAATGGCGAGTCGACCTGCAACAGCGTCTGCAACGCCTTGGCGCGCGCGGCTTCCGGAATCGACTGGCCGGCTGCGTCGGCGGCCCACAGGCATTCGTTGTACAGGCCATTGATCAGCGCACGTCCATCGTCGGTGGCCACAATCGCCCCGACCGGCGCACGCATCAGGCAGGTGGCCGCCGCCAGCGCGGTGAGGAAGCTGTACTTGATCCACTGTTCCTGCGCGATCTGCGCGCTGGCCACATGATCGATGCCTGCCTGCGCGCACAGCGCAGCAATCGCCTGCACGCGCGCCGATGCGGCATTGCCATCGCGCTCGCCGAAAGTGATCGCCGCCGGCTTGCCCAGGTGCAGGATCTCGCCGTGCGCGCCCTTGGTCGCGCTGATAAAGCACAGCCCGCCCAACACCCGCGCCGCACCGAAACGTTCGTCCAGTGCCGCGTAATGGCGCAGGCCGTTGAGGATCGGCAGCACCGTCGTGTGCTTGCCGACCGCCGGTGCAATCGCCTCGAGCGCGCTGTCCAGGTCGTAGGCCTTGCAGCTGAGGATCACCAGATCGAACGGACGCTGCGCCACCAGCGCCGGCAGATCCTGCGCGGTGATGGTTGCCACCGGCAGATCCGCATCGCCCAACGGACTGCGGATGCGCAGGTCATCGGCCTGCAGCTGCGCCGCCCGCGCATCGCGCACCAGGAAGGTGACATCGACACCTGCCTGCGCCAGGCGTCCGCCGAAATAGCCGCCGGTACCGCCGGCACCCAGGATCAAGATACGCATGAAAAATTCCTTTCAACTTAATTCGAACGCGCAGACGTCAGCTGTTATTTCAGCCGGATCGGGGATCCTCGGTCGGCATCAGGCTCTGGCGGAATCGCCGGAGCCTTTGTTTTTACGGGAAGCACTTCAACCCATAGCCGAGATAACGGCCAGCCGCATCCTTGGTCTAACTTCCACGATGTCGTCGCTGAACTGCACGCTCAGCTCCGCAAACCCACGCCACGGCGCAGCAGCCACAGCGCCAGTGCGCTGAGCACCGCGACAAAGCCCAGCATCAGCGCATAGGCCACCCAGATCGGCACGTCGGAGCTGCCGAGCAGGCCGTAGCGGAACGCGTTGACCATGTAGAAGATCGGGTTGGCGTGGGTGGCCGCTTCGGCCCACGGCGGCAGCAGCTTCACCGAATAGAACACCCCGCCCAGGTAGGTCAGCGGGGTCAGGATGAAGGTCGGCACGATTGCCACGTCGTCGAACTTCTTGGCGTAGACCGCGTTGACGAAGCCGGCCAGCGAGAAGATGGTCGCGCCCAGCAGCACGGTGGTCAGCGTGACCAGCGGATGCGGGATGCGCACCGGGGTGAAGAACATCGCGATGATCAGCACCAACGCGCCCACCATCACCCCGCGCAGCACCGCGCCGGACACGTAGCCCCACAGGATCACCCAGTTGGGCATCGGGCTGACCAGCAGCTCTTCCACATGCCTGCCGAACTTGGCGCCGAAGAAACTGGAGGAGATGTTGCCGTAGCTGTTCTGGATCACGCTCATCATCACCAGGCCCGGCACGATGAACTGCATGTACGAATAGCCGCCCATGTCGCCCACGCGCGAGCCGATCAGCCCGCCGAAGATCAAAAAGTACAGCGTCATGGTGATGGCCGGCGGTACCAGGGTCTGGCCCCAGATGCGCAGGATGCGCTGCACTTCGCGGCGCACGATGGTGCCCAGCGCAATCCAGTTGCGTTGGCGGGATGTGGCGGGCGTGACGGACATCGACGGCTCCGAAGGGCTCATGGGTGACCTGCCGGGCGCATAGGCGCCGCTGCAGCAGGGGCCGGGGTGGCGAGGGTCTCGCCGGGCCCGGTCAGGCGGACGAACAATTCTTCCAGCCGGTTGCTCTTGGTGCGCATCGAGCGCACCCGGATGCCGGCATCGCCCAGCGCGGCGAACACGCGGTTGAGGTCCATCGCGCGCGGCATGTCCAGATCCAGCGTGTGGCCGTCGATGGCGGTGAGCGTGGTGCCTTCGATCGCCGGCAACTGCGCCGGCAGCTCACCGTCGATATCGAACAGGAAGCCTTCCACGTCGAGCTTGGCCAGCAGTTCGCGCATCGGCCCCTGGGTGACGATCTGGCCGTGGTTGATGATGGCCAGGTTGCGGCACAGGTGCTCGGCTTCTTCCAGGTAATGCGTGGTCAGGATGATGGTGGTGCCCGACGCGTTGATCTCCTTGAGCACGCGCCACATGTCGCGGCGGATCTCGATGTCCACGCCGGCGGTGGGTTCGTCCAGGATCAGCAGGCGCGGCTGGGTCATCATGGCGCGGGCGATCATCAACCGCCGCTTCATGCCGCCGGACAGCGTTCGGCTCATCACCTGGGCCTTTTCCCACAGATGCGCCCGGCGCAGCTCCGCTTCGGCCAGGCGCTCGGCTTCCGCACGCGGCATGCCGTAGAAACCGGCGTAGTTCACCAGGATGTCGAAGGGTTTTTCGAACAGGTTGAAGTTGACCTCCTGCGGCACCAGGCCGATCAGGCGCATCGCCTCGCTGCGATGGGCGACCAGATCGGTGCCGAACACCTCCACCTGTCCGCCGGACAGGTTCACCAGCGAGCTGATGATGCCGATCAGGGTGGATTTGCCCGCGCCATTGGGGCCGAGCAGGGCGAAGAAGTCGCCCGGCGCCACATCCAGCGAGACGCCCTTGAGCGCCTGGGTGCCGTTGTCGTAGGTCTTGCGCAGATCGCACACGCGCAGGGCGGGCGCACTGGGAGAGGGTGAATTCAAGATGGTCCTTCGCGCCGGGGTGCCGGCGCAGCGAGTTGCAGCCCGTTATTATAGAAGCCCGTGGGGGTTCGCCCCGATCACAGACTGTCCCAAATACGTTCGTGCCCGTTCAATTCCCCCTCAAGCTTGTCGACCGGCGCATGATTGCGCCCACCGTGGCCCACTGCCAGTTCGTGCGTGACGACGGGCTGCCGCTGGATTTCCAGCCCGGGCAGTTCATCCAGATCCACTTCAACGGCGCCGATGGCACCCCGACCAAGCGCAGCTATTCGCTGGCGACCATCCACGATCACGCGTTCGGGCCGGGCGAGGCGGTGGATATCGCGGTGAGTTTCGTGCCCGGCGGCTCGGCCACCGCGCTGTTCGAAGGCCTGCAGATTGGCGACCAGGTGCAGGCAAGCGGCCCCTACGGGCGTTTCTGCCTGCCACCGGGCGATGCCAACCAGCGTTATGTGCTGATCGCCACCGGCACCGGCGTTACCCCGTACCGCTCGATGTTGCCGCTGCTGGCCGAGGCGATCGCCACCCGCGGCGTGCAGGTGCTGCTGCTGCAGGGCGCACGCACGCCGGCCGAGCTGTTGTACGGCGACGACTTCCGCGGGTTTGCCGATGCGCACCCGCAGTTCCGCTACGTGCCGTGCTTGTCGCGCGAGCTGCCTGCCGCGCCGCATGCCGATGTCCGGCATGGCTATGTGCAGCAGCATCTGCCCGAATTCGCGCCCGATGCGCAGACCGATATCGCCTACCTGTGCGGTAACCCGGACATGGTGGATACCTGCGTCGAGACGCTGAAGGCTGCCGGCCTGACGAATGCGCAGATCCGTCGCGAGAAATACGTCAGCCCGACGCCGCCGAAAACCTGAGCACCCAGGTCTTCGGCGCAGCGGTACCCTCGGCAACTGCACCGCATGCAACGTGCATGCGGTTGCGAACATGCGGTGCTATGCCTGCGCTGCATGCAGCGCAGGGCGCTGCAGCTCGACGGTGATGTGCACCAGTTCTTCGTGGATCTGCAAGGCGTTGCGCACCGTATCGGCGTCGATGTCGGCAGCAGTCACCAGGCTGACGATGCAGGCGTAGCGGTCGCTTCCGACCCGCCAGACATGCAGGTCGGCGATGTCGATCGCATGTGGGAGCTCGGCGATGACCTGCCTCACTTCCGCCACTACCGGCGCATCCATCTCCGCATCCAGCAGCACGCCGCCGGTGCTGCGCAGCAGCCCCCACGCCCACGCGGTGACCAGTACCGCACCGACGATGCCCATGATCGGGTCCAGCCACGTCACGCCCCAATGCATGCCCGCGACCAAGGCCACGATCGCCAGCACCGAGGTGGCGGCATCGGCCACCACGTGCAGATACGCCGCGCGCAGATTGAGATCGGCGTGACCGTGGTGGTGGGCATGATCATGCTCACCATGACCATGACCATGACCATGACCATGACCATGACCATGGTCGTGACCGTGATGATGCCCATGCGAGTCGCGCAACCACCACGCACAGATCAGATTCACCAGCAGGCCGACGACCGCGATGACCGTCGCTTCCTGATAGTGAATGGGCTTGGGCGAAAACAGCCGTTCCACCGACTGGAACGCCATCAGGCCGGCGACGCCCAGCAGCAGCATCGCGCTGGTATAGCCCCCCAGCACCTCGACCTTCCAGGTGCCGAAAGTAAAGCGCACGTCGCCGGCATGGCGCCGCGCGAAACGGTAGGCGAACAACGCCAGTCCCAGCGCAAGCGCGTGCGAGCTCATATGCCAGCCATCGGCGAGCAGGGCCATGGAGTTGAGCGTCCAGCCGCCGACGATTTCCACCACCATCATGGCCACGGTCAGGATCACCGCCTTGCGGGTGCTGCGCTCTGCCAACGGGTTGGTGCCGGCAAAGCGGTGCGACTGCGCGCAGTGGGGCGCGGTGTGCGTGGTCGACATCGGTGGGAGCTCTGGCTACGATACCCCCATAGGGTATCTGATATACCCCCATGGGGTATAGCGCGATGTCACATCTGAACCACGACAAATCCAAGCTGCTGGCGCGCGTGCGCAGGATCCGCGGCCAGGTGGAAGGGCTGGAGAAAGCCTTGGCGCAAGACGTGGACTGCACCGCGCTGTTGACCCAGGTCGCCGCTTTCCGTGGCGCGGCACAAGGGCTGATGGTCGAGCTGCTCAGCGAGCACCTGCGGCATCACGTGGCCGCGCCGGACGGGCTGGGCGACAGGGAGCTGGCGGTCGACGATGTCGCCGCCATCCTCAAGACCTATCTGAAGTGACCTCGCCGCTGGCGTGATGGCGCGCCACCGATTGCCTGCGCACCAGCGTCCATCGCTGCGCTGCCAGCCACAGCCACAGCCACAGCCACAGCGATGGCGTGGCTGCAGCCTCGATTGCGCATCGCTCAGCGCGGTTGCAAGGTCACCAGCACGACATCGTTGCTACGCATCGGCACGCTGACCTCCACCACGCCATCGGCGCCGACACGGATGCGTTTGTTCTGTTCGGGCGTGTCGCGCGTTGCCTGCTGCAGTTGGCTCAACTGTTTCTGGTTCAACGCCTTGGGCAGGCCCATGTCGATGTACAGCGACAGCGGGTCGTTACGCCGGTAGCCGGTCTTGCGCACCTGCAGCTGGTATGTGCCCGCTGGCACATGCGTCACGCGCATGCGCAACGGTGCGCTATCGGTGGCGGCGACCAGCTTGGTATAGAACGGGGTATTGCTCACCGCTTGCACCGGCTGCTGCCAATCCCACACCAGCGCGGCGATGCGCTTGCCATCCACCGCAGCCAGCGCATGCGCATCGGCCAGCGGAATCTCGCGGCCTTGCAGCGCGTTCAAATACTTGTAGGCAAACCATGCCGGCTTGCGAATGCCTTCGCGATTCATCAGCCCGAAACCGCCGTGGAACGGCGTCGGTGGCGGGCCAGGTTCTTCGAACAGATCGGTATAGGTCCAGTAACTCATGCCCTGCACCAGGCCTTGCACCTGCTTGAGCTTGGTCAGGATATAGGGCGCATTGACATAGCTGTCGTGGACATAATCGCGCGGCGTGTAGCTGCTGCTCCACTCGGTGAAATACAGCGGCAGATCCGGAAATGGCGAGGCCTGGATCTGCGCGTGCACGCGGCGCACATCGCCGACGATGGCATCCGGCGATGCGGACAGTTTGACGTCCTGCTTGCCGTCTTCATCGAGAAAACCGCCGTCCACGCCATAGGTATGCGTGGTGACGAAGTCGATGGGCAACTTGTTCCTGGCAACGAAAGTCAGCAGTTCCGGCACCCAGTCCGCACCGGCCGTCGATGGGCCGCCAACGCGCAGCTGCGGGTCGATCGCCTTGATCGTGCGTGCGGTGTTGGCATACAGATCGAAATAGGCCTGCTGGTCGGCGTTTTCCCAGAAATCCTTCAGATTCGGCTCGTTCCACACCTCGAAATACCACTGCCGCACCTCATCGGCACCGTAGCGGTCGCGGATGTGCCGCACATACGCATCGATCAACTGGGTCCATTTGGCCGGATCCGGATGCGAGGTATTGCCCTTCCAGTAGAACAGCGTTTGCTCGGAGGTCTTCATCGCAGCTGGGGTAAAGCCCAGCTCGACAAACGGGCGGATGCGCTTGGCCAGCAATGCGTCGTAGAGCTGATCCAGCTTGGTCCAGTCGTAGACCAGTTTGCCGTCCACTTGCTTGACGGTGCCAAGCGCATCGTGGAAGACATCGTGGAAGCGGAGATAGCGAAATCCCAATTCCTGCACGGCAGGCACCAGGTGCGCCTGCGTATCGGCGCGGATCAGCGTGCCCGGAAAATCCGAGCCTACCGACAGCGTGGCGAAACGATCCACCGGTGCGCCGGCGGTGGAAAGATCCACCTGAACGTCGCGCGCTGCGGCGGCGTGCGCGAGTGCCGGCAATCCGGTGCTACAGGCCAGTGTCATCGCAAGCAAGGTGCGTAACCGCATCGTCTCTCCTGATGTGTGTATGCAACGACCCATGCGCTACGTGCGTGCGCAAGGACTGCGCGTAGGCGTTCTGCGGGCGGTCGTCGCCGGAACTCAAGAATAACGGAATGCGTGGGATAACCATCGCTGCCAGCTGGAGTCCGCGTGCGCCAGCAGGCGCGCAGTCGCGTTCGTTCGCGGTCGCATCGGTTGCATGAGGCAAGCAGCGGCGGTAGCGGTGGCAGCGTGGCGCGACTGTGCGTGAGTGCAGCGCGGTCTGGCGCTCTTCGCAGGAACGAGTGCTTGGCAGCGGGGCCGCACCTGGTCGCAATCACTGCCGCAGTCCTGACGCAGCTGATCGATTTCCGCCACAGCAGTCAGTGCTCAGCGCCCAGGCGAGACATCAGCGCGATCCCGGGCGGGCATCACTTGCCCAGTGTGATCTGGCTGAGTCGGGCCCAGCTGCGCGCGGCCGTGGTGTTTCCAATGTGGTCTTGACGATGCGACACATCGTCAAGACCACTGCCTGCGTCAACGCATCCGCAGAGGGTTTGCTAGCCCTGCTGTTCTTCGACTCCTGCGATCGCTTGGTGAACCATCAGGCTATCGACATACTGCTCCATGCTCAGGATCTTGCCGTCCTTGAGCCGATACAGATGCGCGAAGGTGGCGCGCATGAACTTCCCGGTCTTGGCGTAGGTGCCGGAATAGGTACCAAACGCTGCGACATAGTCCCCGTCGGCCAAGTAAGTGTGGACCTCGGCCTTGTAGCCCACCCACTCGGTCGCGAGCCGATGAAAGACATGCTCGAAGACTTCTGCCGGACCGGTGTAGGTCCCTGCGTATGGGAAGCCGGCCGCCTCTGTCCAGGTGGCGTCAGGCGCTAACGCGGCAGACAGGTGCTTGCCGTTGTCTTCCGAAGAACCCTCATAGGTTGCTCGGATGATGTCCAGATTGGTCTTCATCGGATCAACCCCACTTCATCTCACCCTTGGCGACCTTGGCACCAATCTGCAGTGCCGTGCCCATGCCGGCTCCCGGATAGCGCTTGGTCATGGCCTCGATGAGCGCGGCACTATCGGATGCCTTGCCCAGCTCTTCCTCGAATGCCAGCAGGTAATCGCGCGTGTAGCGGATCGCCGAGGCGTCGGTCGCTGCGCCCGGTGCCATATGTCCAGGAATCACCACCGCCGGTTTGCGGGCCGCCATTGCATCGAGTGTCTTGATCCAGGCCTGGCGGCCCTGGGCACTCGGTGTGTCGGCTGTCCATACATGCACC
This sequence comes from Xanthomonas sp. 3793, assembly GCF_024806835.1. GTDB lineage: Bacteria > Pseudomonadota > Gammaproteobacteria > Xanthomonadales > Xanthomonadaceae > Xanthomonas > Xanthomonas arboricola_F. Next base: position 173,302 of record NZ_JANTYU010000005.1, on the reverse strand, counting down.
CCAGAGAACACCAGCACGCCACCGAAGATCGCGTCCAGCGATTTGAGCGCGAGGTAACGGCGGTTGGCCAGGCCGTCTGCATCCACGATGGCGATGGACTGGCCTTCCAGCGAGAGCGCGTTGCCGTCGAATGCGTCCGGCATCACGATGTCTGCAAGCGTCTGCGGCCCGTTGTCCTTGAGCTGGGGCCCCCAGGTCGCAAGCTTCTTCTCGACGCTGCTCTTGATGGCCGCGACGGTGGCAGATGCCGCGATGATGCGCGCATCGGGAAACGCAGCCTTGATCGGGCCCAGGCTGAAGTAATAGTCAGGGTCGCTTTGGCTGACGTAAATCGTGGTCAGTGTCTTGCCACCGGCCTTGATTGCATCAACCAGCGCCTTGCCATCGGGTAGCGTGAAGCCGCCATCGACCAGCACGGCGTCGCGCTTGCCGGAGATCAGGACCGGGGCACGGAAAAACCCGTTCTCACCCGCGGGAAAGTGCTGCAGCTTTAAGGGCGCCTGTGCGGCCATGGCGCTGTTGACGGAAGGGGCAGCTGAGGCGATACCTGCCACGGCAATGGTTTTAATGACTTCTCTGCGTGTGGTCATGATCCGTTCCTTTTAGGAGAGATGAAGCGTTGTCTTCAAGCGGCCTGAAGTTGACGTTTGAATGCACTTGGATCGGTGTAGGCGGCATGTGCGTCTATCAGCCATCGCTTCCCGCCGGATTCAGCGATGAACGTCGGTACGCCTTGGGCGCCGAACTCACGCATCAGCGCTTGCGCACCTTCGATGCGCGTTCGATTCGCGGCCAGAAGCTGTGCATCTGCCTGCGCCAGCCGCGTGGCGGCGTCCGCAAGGTGCAGCTCTTCCAGAAGCCTGACCAGCCCGGCAGTGGTGGTCACGTCTTTCCCGTCCACGTAGCGAGCCTGCTGAATGGCCGTCAGCGTCTTCAGTTGCTGTGCCGGTGCTGCCAGGGACACAGCGGTCAGCGCCAATGTGGCTGCACCACTATCGAAGCGCTGCTGGCGATCGCCGAGAACCTCCTGGCGATAACGTTCGGTGAAGCGCTGCCCGGTCAGATGTTCAATGCGTTGATCGTTAGCCCAGGCAAAGCCGGCGAAGTGATCGCCCATCGCCCGCGCACCCATGCCGGCGAACAAACCGGAAGGCCGAAGCTCGATCGCGATGCCGGGCTCGGCGGCCAGTGCGGAAACGGTCGCCGCTGCGCCATAGCACCAGCCGCATAACGGGTCGAACAGATAGTGCAAGGTGGTGTTCATGGGCATTCCTTGTGACTGCCGGACACATCCTAGAGACCCATAATTGATCGATAAATACATACGTGATAAATACATCGTATGTTGAAAGCATCCAATCAAGCGGGGGACAGGCCAGGCGACCTTGGCAATCTTCGTCGCCTGGCCTACTTCGTCGCCGTGGTGGAAACCGGGTCGTTCACCGCGGCGGCCGAGCGCCTGGGCATCACCAAGGCGGTAGTGAGCCAACAGGTCGCCCGACTGGAACACGAGTTTCGGACCTCTCTACTGGTGCGTACCACGCGTAAGGTGCAAGCCACCGAGGTGGGGCAGGAGTTCTACGAGCGCTGTGCGTTGATCCTGCGCCAGGCGGAGCATGCATTTGACGGTTTGGCCGATCGATCTGCCGAGCCATCGGGCGTGTTGCGGCTTACCGCACCGTTCGACTATGGCGTGGGAGTGGTTGTGCCTGCGATCGCTGCATTCACTAAGCGCTACCCCGCCTGCAAGGTAGATGCCATGCTCAGCGACCAGACGCTGGATTTGATGTCCAGGAACATCGAGGTTGCCATCCGTGTCGGATGGCTGGCCGAAACAAGCGAACAAGCGCGAAAAATCGGTACCTTCCGCCAGCTGCTTGTCGCTTCCTCATCCATGGCAGCAGAGCTTGCAACGCTCCAGAGCCCGGCCGACATCGTCTCGTTACCCTTCGTCGCCAACACTGCGTTGCATGATCATTTGCGATGGACCTTCTCCTCGGACCAGCAGCACACCCAGGTGGTGCACGTGCAGGCATCCATTTTTCTCGATGCCACGATGGCTGTGCGCGAAGCGGTGTGTCAGGGCGCCGGGCTGTCCGTGCTTCCAGACTATGTGGTTGCTAACGACCTCGCCGCAGGGCGTCTGATTGAGGTGCTTCCGCATTGGTGCCTGCCGTCCGGAGGCATCCATGCGGTATTTCCTGCTGCACGGTATCGCCCGTCCAAGGTGCGTGCATTTGTGGATTTGCTCATCGAGCGAGAAGCCTTGCGACAAGCCACGCAAGGCTATATCCGCGGTTGAGCAAGGACGGCCTTGATGGCAGGCGCCACCTCGGTGCCCAGCAACACGATTGAACGTTGCATGGCCTCGGTCTGCAGCATGGCCGAGCTCATCTGGAAGGTAAGGCGCGCAATACCGCTGAGCGCTGCGTTTGCAGCAAGAATCTTCTCGCGCACCGTATGCGGGTCGCCGATGAGAAAGGCACCGCCAGGGCCGCACATCGCGTCGAACTGAGCGCGTGTGGCGGTCGACCAGCCCCGCTCGCGGCCTATCTCGGTAAACATGTGTGCCCAACCCGGGAAAAACGCATCTCGCGCATCGGCGTCGGTGTCGCCCACAAAACCCATGGCGTGGATGCCAACCTTGAGGACATCGGGTGCATGCCCCGCGTTGCGGCCTGCTTCCCGGTACAGATCGACGAGCGGACGAAAGCGCTCGAAGCTGCCACCGATGATCGCCACCATCAGTGGCAAACCCAGGCTGCCCGCGCGAACGAACGATTGCGGCGTGCCGCCAACGCCAAGCCAGATCGGCATCGTTGCCTGTTGCGGTCGCGGGAAGATGCCCTGGCCATTGAGCGGTGGTCGAAAGCGTCCGCGCCAGGTGAGGTGGGTGTCGGCGCGCAGTTTCAACAACAGGTCGAGCTTCTCGGCGAACAGCGCGTCGTAGTCTTCCATTGCAAAGCCGAACAAGGGATAGGCTTCGCCGAAGGAGCCGCGCCCCACGACGATCTCTGCGCGCCCCTTGGCGATCAGATCGATCGTTGCGAACTCCTGGAAAACCCGCACCGGATCAGCTGCACTGAGCACCGTGACGGCACTGGCGAGCCGGATGCGTTGCGTGCGTGCCGCCGCCGCCGCAAGAATGACCGTGGGCGCGGAATCCAGAAACTCCCGACGGTGATGTTCGCCGATACCGAAGACGTCGAGCCCGGCGCGATCGGCAGTTTCCACCTCTGCAAGCAGGGCAGCCATCCGCTCGGTGGGCGATACCATCTGTCCTGTCGCAGGGTTGGGGATGGTCGCGGCAAAACTGTCGATTCCGATTTCCATCGAAAATCCTCTTGGTCGAGTTGTACAGCCAATTTGCAACGCAGTGCGCACACCCCCACCTGCCATGTGACAGTGCGTCCGGCGGCAGGTGACCAGCAAGCATCACGGCGTTCTTCCAAGCAGGCGAGCTGCGTTCTGGCGGTAGATCGCCGGACGCGACAGCCCGGTGACGTCCATGGCTTCCAGCGCCGCGCTGAACGTGTCGAGTCCGAAGTCCGGTGCCATCGGGAAATCGGTCCCGAAGACGATGCGCTCAGGATCTGCCACCTGGGCCAGGGCGGCAAACGTCGCCGCGCCCGCCGCCAGTGCGGTGTCGTAATAGAACGCCCGAAATGCGCTGGCAGGGTCGCCGATCCGGTCGATGACGCCCGGCATCATCTGCAGGCTGAGCGCGATGCGCGGGAACAGGAACGGCAGCGCACCGCCTGCGTGCGACAGGATGAAACGGATCCCGGGAAAGCGCGACAGAACCCCGGTGATGATCAGGCTTGTCGCGGTCCGCGTGGTTTCGAACGGAAATTCCAGCACGGACGCCGGCGCAACGCGGGGCAAGCTGTAGGACGGCTCGTTGGGATGAATCAGCACCACCGCGCCACGGCGGTCGAGTTCTTCCCACAGCGGGGTGAACCGTTCGTCCCCAAGGTAGGCTCCCTCGTAACTTGTGAACACGATGAAACCGTCGGCCTTGAGCGTATCCAGGGCATAGGCGGCTTCGGCAAGGCTGGCGTCCATGTCGGGCAAGGGCAGGCTGGCAAACGCACCAAAACGGCCTGGATATTTCTGGCGTAGATCGGCCGCAGCGTCATTGCAGCCGCGTGCGATCGTTCCCTGATGGTCCGTCATCGGGACCGAGGAGACCGACAGGATGCCTTCGGCGATGCCGGCGGCGTCCATCATGGCGATCGCCTTGTCAGGCGACCATTCTGGTGCACGCTTGTTCGGCATCTGCGCTGCAAGCACGTCCATGCCGACCGCGTCGACATAGGCCTTGGGGAAGAAGTGCTGGTGCGTGTCGATCTTGTTGAATGACATGATGGCTCCCTGATTGGCATACGCCGCGACGCGCAGCGCTGGATGAATCGGCGCGGCCTGGCGTCGAGCATCCGAAGGGTCGTCACCTGATCGGTGGCGAGAAGGGCGGGCTGCTCAGGAAATCTTGTACTGCCCGCCGTCCACCGGAAGCGCCTGGCCAGTAATGAACGCTGCATCGTCGCTGGTCAGAAAACAGACCGAGCCGGCGATATCCTCAGGCTCGGCAAAACGCTTGATCGCCTGGTGCTGCCAGGTCTGGCGTTTCTCCTGCTCGGGCATCTCCCGGGTCAGGCGCGTATTGGTGATGGAGGGGAGCACCGCATTGACGGTGATGCCGGAATCGGCAACATCGTTGGCCAATCCCCGCACGAACCCGATGACTCCCATCTTCGAGGCCATGTAGTGGCTCATGCCCGGGATGGCCAGTCCGATGGAGTTGGACGATATGTTGACGAACCTGCCCCAGTTGTTCTTGCGCATCTGAGGCACGAACTGTTTGGCGCTCAGAAAGTGCGCGTCGAGATTGATGGAGAAGGTCCTTTTCCATTGCTCCCAGTCAAGCTCGTCGATCAGCTTCGGGCTGCCGATGCCGGCATTGTTCACCACGATGTCGGTGCGGCCGAAGCGGTGCTGTACCTGCTGGTCGATCCGCTCCCAATCCGCAGCGCTGGTGACATCGCCGGTAACGATCAGGCTGTCGCCGCCGAGCATGCCGGCGGTGTCGTGTGCTTGCTCGATGTCCACCAGCACCAGCCGGGCACCATGCGCGGCGAGCTTGACTGCAATGGCCTGACCAATCCCGCGGGCGGCGCCTGTCACGACGGCAACGCGGCCATCGTGGCTCAATTTCATCGGTGTCATGTCGGTTCCTTGAAAGTCAATTAGGTACGCAACGCAAGCGACGCGGTGGTGCTGTGCCTTCCGCCCGAGGGGCGGCCAACACAACACCTGCTCAGTGCGCGGTGCGGCACGCACCGCGCTGGCGGTGGGCGCCACATGTCCGCGACCTGACGCCGCGTGCGACGCTCTGCCGGTCGCGCTGCGCTCAGAACGGGTATTGCTCTTCGTTCTTGCTGTGCCGGGCGTTGATCCAGATCGTATCGGTGAAATCGTTCATGCAATCCGGCCCGGTGCGACCCCAGCCGCTGTCGCGCACGCCACCCATCGGCACATGCGCCTCGTCGTTGACGGTTGCGGTATTGACGTTGACCACGCCGGCCTGGATCCGCGGCGCCAGCTCCAGGCCACGGTAGGTGTCGCCACTCAGGATCGAGGCAACCAGGCCATACGCGGTACGGTTTGCGACCCTGACAGCGTCTTCGACGCTATCAACGGGTTCGACGATGACCACCGGACCAAAGGTCTCTTCATTGGAGATCGTCGCCTCATAGGGAACATTGGTCAGGATGGTCGGTTGATAGACCTGGCCTTCGAACGTCCCGCCTGTCTCTATCCGCGCGCCCATCGCGACGGCTTCCTGCACACCTTTATGGACTTTTTCGATCGCGGCCTTGTTGATCAGTGGCCCGATCAGGGTGGCAGGATTGGACGGGTCGCCCATGGGGAGCTTGCGGGCGCGCTGGACGAACTTTTCAAGGAATTCATCGTGCAGCTTGCGTGCAATGATGATCTTGCGCGTGTTCATGCAGATCTGTCCTTGATGGAAGAATGCTCCGAACGTCGCAGTGCGCACTGCGAAATCGACATCCACATCGTCCAGCACGATCAGCGGGTTGTAGCCGCCCAATTCCAGCACGGTACGCTTGAGCGTGCGCCCGGCACGCTCGGCCAGTATGCGCGCAGTCTGTACGCCGCCGATCAGGTTGATACCACGCACATGTGCCGATGCGAACACCGCATCGGAGATCGCGCCGGCGCCGCCAGGCGCATGCGGCACGACGTTGATGACACCGGCCGGAAAGCCGGCTTCTTCGGTAATGCGCGCAACCATCAACCCTGCCGAAACCGGCGCAAATTCCGACGGTTTGATAATGACCGTATTGCCGGCAGCGAGCGGCCCAAGCGCTGCACGCCACGACAGGATATTGGCCCCGTTCCAGGGCGTGAAGCAGGCGATTACGCCGAGCGGGCGGCGAATGCTGAAGGACAGGCGGCCGGTGACATCGCTTGGAAAGGTCTCGCCCTTGGGGTTGTAGATCCAGCCCGCCGCCGCTTCCAGGTTCTGGACGACCAGGCTTTGCTGGAAGCGCGCAAAGGAAATGGTGCTGCCCGTTTCGCGCGACAGGATATCGGCGATTTCTTCCGAGCGTTGGCGATAGATGGCGGCGGCCTTCAGAAACAACGCAGCCTTCTTCGCAGGCGGCATCGCTGCCCAGGCCGGAAACGCCTGCTGAGCCGCTTCGATGGCGGTATTGGCTTCCTCCGCGCCACAGTTGGCAACATGCGACATCAGTTTGCCGCTGTAAGGCTCGAACACATCGAAGCTGGTGTTGCCGGACGACTGTTTCCATTGGCCACCGGAAAAGTAGCCATGATCTTGAATCGTGCTCATTTCACACCTTTATTGGGTTGGTCAGATGCTTGATTGCGGACGTCGAGATCCATCGCGCCACGGGTCTGCCGCAGCGCGTTGGTTTTTTCCACAGTGATTGCGAGGTTTTAGATGAACATGCCGCCGGAGGCTTCGATACGTTGTGCGTTGATCCAGCCATTGCCGTCTGACAGCAGTCCGGCAATCACCGGTCCAATGTCATCTGGCAGGCCCACACGACCAAGCGCGGTCTGCGTGGAGATCAGCGTGTTGAGTGCTGCGTTGTCGCGCACCAAACCACCGCCAAAATCGGTCTCGATGGCGCCTGGCGCCACCGCATTGACGGTGATGCCGCGTGGGCCAAGTTCCTTTGCCAGGTAGCGGGTGAAGACCTCGATGCCGCCTTTCATCATCGCGTAGGCCGCATACCCTGGCAGCGCGAAGCGGGTCAGCCCACTCGACAGGTTGACGATGCGGCCACCGTCTGCGATGAGCGGCAGCAACGCTTGGGTCAGGAAAAACACGCCCTTGAGATGAACCGCCATCAATTGATCGAACATGGCCTCCGTGCTCTGTCCGATTGGCGCTGCCAGCCCGATACCTGCATTGTTGACCAGGAAGTCGATGTGGTCGCGCGACCAGGTTGCAGTGAGACTTGCGCGTAATCTGGCGACGAACTCGGGAAACGCGCTGATCTCTGCGGTATCGAGGCGAAGCACGGCTGCTTTTCTGCCAAGCTGCTCCACTTCGCGCGCGACCTCACGCACGCTGTGTTCCTGCGACGTGTAGGTCAGCACGACATCGACCCCGTTGCGTGCAAGAGCCAGTGCCGTACTGCGGCCGAGCCCGCGGCCGCCGCCGGTGATCATTGCCAACTTGGGTGTATTTTCCGCCATTGTCCTTTCCTTCGGGCGTGCGCCGTCACACCGCGGTGCCGCAGGCTACTTTGGCGCTGACATTCATGGAGAGACGTTGAATCCAGGCCGCTGCGGCCTGTGGCAACCTGCACGCCTTGCCTGGGCGATGCGTGCAGGCTCCCAGCGATCGCGCGCTTAGAACTTTGCGTCGCTCAATGCGGCAAGAAACGCCATCGGATTCCAGTACTCGCGGTAATTGACCACCAGGCCATTCTTGAACGTCACCACCGTGGCATAGCTCATTTCATACGGGTTGCCGTTGGAGATGACCGTACCCGATGCACTCCACTCGGCGATCGCCACGTTGGGGTCGTCGGTGGCATGGATCTTCAGGCTCGGGATGGTCTTGACGTCGATTACGTTCGGGTAATTGCGCAGGTACTCGTAGATCGCTGCGCGACCGACCAGTTTCCTGGACGACACATCGGGTGCGAACGGGAACTCGACGACGACATTCTCGTCGCACAGTTCTGACCAGCCTTTCATGTCCTTGGCCAGAAACGTGTCCAGGGTGCGCTTCAGAAGCTGGACGGCGGTGTGGGTGTCTGGGTGGCTCATGCGTTGCTCCGGTGGGTTTGTGGTGTGGCTGGGTCAGGCGTTGGGCCAGACCCAGTTGGACGCGATACGTTCGGCCAGCATCATGGTGGGAAACGCTGTCGCGACCGAAGGGACGTCTGGCCAGATCGATGCATCGACGACGCGCAATCGCTCGACGCCGCGGACGCGGCCATCGGTATCGACCACGGCAGTCGGATCGCGCTCACCGCCCATCGGCACAGTGGAGGTTGGATGTTGATAGGTCGCCACGCTGGCAGGCAGCGTGGCATCCAGAGCGGCGCGATCGCTGGCAGCCGCGCCGGGCGCGAGCTCGCCGCCGACGACATCTGCAAATGGTTGATGCCGCGCGATGTCGCGGATCATCTCCACGCCGTCGATCAAGCGTTCCCGATCGCCAGGATCACTGAGGAAGCCAAGATCGATGATGGGTGCCGCCTGAGGGTCGCGGCTGGCGATGGTCACAGAGCCGACCGACCGCGGACGCACCAAGGCCGCGAACAGCAGGAACATCGCGGTGTCGGATGACTGCCCATTGGCGGGCAACGCCGCGGTGCTGATATTGAGGTCGGCCTCATCCCCGACCGCATGCTGCGATTGCGTCCACAGCATGGCGCCGATGGGCGGGTACGGCAGCCCGACCGCCTCCTTTTTGATCGACCACACGGTCGGTACCAGCGGGTGGTCCTGCAGGCGACGGCCAACCGGCAGGTCGGCAACGACATCGATACCGAGGCCGCGCAGCGTGTCGCCAGGGCCGATGCCAGAGCGCATCAGGATCGCAGGACTGGCGTAGGTGCCTGCCGACAGAACGACGGTGTCAGCACGAATCACCTCGCCACCGGCCAGACGGACTCCGATGGCGCGCCTGCCTTCCAGCACGACGGCATCGACCAGCACCTGGTCGCGAATGGTCAGGTTGGTGCGCGCACGCACCGCCTCGCTCAACAGCGTCATACCGGTCGTCAGCCGCACCCCCATGCGCGTGTTCATGACATAAGGACCGACGCCCAGTGGATCTGCGGACGCAAACCCGGCCGAGCGTTGATGGCCGGCGGCGAGGGCGGAGGCAATGAAGGCGCGATGCTGGTCCGACACTTCCTCGTCGCCGAGCTGATGGACGGGGAAAGGACCGTCGTGGCCGGTGCCACCGCTGCCGGAGGTACGCTCCAGCGACTGGTAGAACGGCTGGGTGGCGTCCCAGCTCAATGCCTGCAGATCGTAGTCCCGGGCCCAGCGCTCGTGGTCCGACTTCGGCAACCGCATCGCCACTGCACCGTTGATCGCCGACGAGCCACCGAGCACCTTGCCGCGATTGAGCGGCATGCTTCTGCCAAGCAGCCCGGGCTGCGATTGAAAGCCCCAGTCGTGCTGCGAGTCGCCGCCCACCAGGTCCTGACGCCGCACGGCGTCCGGATAAGCGTCGGGTGCATAGGCCACGCCTGCCTCGATCAGCAGAACGCGACGCGAGGAATCGGCACTCAGCCGGTTGGCCAGCACGGCGCCGGCGGAGCCACCCCCAACGATGATCAGGTCGTAGGGGGAACCCGACGAATCGACGACGCCCGCCTTGTTGGAACGAGGCTGCGATAGCTCCTCACCGGTGCTTCCTGCGGCGTTACGATCGATCATCGGCAGTGGCTCCCAAACGTGTGGCGGCGATGCTGACATCCGCGCGTTGTAGTCAACAAGCCTGTATTTTTCGATGCGATCCATCGGTTAATCCGTTGGATGAGCCGGTAAGCACAAATCACAGAAGGCGCCAACATGCTGGATGGTCTATCGCTCGATCAATTGAGAACTTTCATCGCTTCAGCCGAAGAAGGCAGCTTTTCTTCGGCGGGCAGACGCCTTCGACGCACCCAGTCCGCCATCTCGGAAACCATGAACAATCTTGAACGGCAGCTTGGCGTGCGCCTGTTCGATCGGCAGGGGCGATATCCCAAGCTGACCCCGGAAGGGAAGGTGCTCCTGGCGGACGCGAGAACCATCATGGCGGGCGTGGAGAATCTGAAAGCCCGGGCGAAAGGGATATCCGCGGGGCTGGAGCCTGAGCTCGTTGCAGTGATCGACGTCTTTTTCCCGATCACTGCCATGGCAGAGGTTGCCCACGAATTTCGGATCCAGTTTCCGGATACGCCGCTGCGGCTATTTGTCGAGGCGCTGGGTGGCGCGATGCAGCCGGTTGTCGATGGACGGGCCAGCTTTGGTGTTGTCGGGTCCTTGCAGATGTTGCCCAGTGGCCTGGAGTCGGAACAAGTTGCCACCATCGACTTTGTCAGGGTGGCCGCCAGTCATCATCCGCTTGCCAGCTATGACGGGCCGATCCCGCGCGAGGAGCTTGCCAAGCATGTGCAACTGGTGTTGACGGACCGATCGAGCATCTCGGAAGGGCAGGAGTTCGGTGTGCTGTCTCCGCTGACCTGGCGGCTGGCGGACCTGTTTACCAAGCATGCTTTTCTTGTCAGCGGTCTGGGTTGGGGCGGCATGCCGTTTCACGCGGTTTCAAAAGACATCGCTGAAGGACGGCTGGTTGTGCTCCCGATCGAGGGGACGCCGGTAGGAGGGCATCGGATGCCCATCTCGGCGATCTATCGCATGAGCGCCCCGCCGGGGCCTGCAGGTCGCTGGATGATTGAGCGTCTGAAGCAGTGCACCAGGGGCCGGCAGGTCGCAACGGACCTGCCGCAGTAGCCGGGCATGGGCGATCGGTGTGTCGAATGACGCCCGGACGAGCAGAAAAAAGCTGGACACACCCAAAAAAGTGTATTAGTGTTTGTTACACACATTCACTAGATCGACCTCAGGACATGCCGACCAGCAGCCGTTTCGCCGTTGCCACCCACATCCTCACTGCGCTTGCAGTGGGCGACGGCACGCCGATGCGTTCGGACGATCTGGCGTATTCGGCCAACACCGGTGCTGTTGTCATCCGTGGGCTGCTGTCGCGCCTCAGCGAGGCAGGGTTGACGCGCTCGCAACTTGGCGCCGGTGGTGGCGCGATGCTGGCCAAACCGGCGAAACAGATCAAGCTGTTGGACGTCTATGCGGCTGTGGAGGACACGGAGCTGTTTTCGGTGCATCGGACGCCGCCCTGCGAGAACTGTGCAGTGGGCGGCAACATCCTGGCCGCGCTTGAACCGACATTGACCCGAGCTCGCAAAGCACTGGAAGGCGAGCTTGGGAAAACCACCATCGCGGATTTGGCCCGCGACGTCGCTCGGCTGGGAAACTTCTCGATTCCCCTGGTCTGGTAATGTTTTGGTCTTAAATGTCGTTAAGTCGACGACACACATGCACTTTGCGGAGGCAAGGCGACAACAGAGCTGCCAGTGGCTTGGGGTGCTGGCGACTTCACTCACTTCTACAACCCCTCACTTCAATCACTTCAACAGGATATAGATCATGAGCATCGGCATTATTGGTTCTGGCGCGCTGGGCGCCAACGTCGCACGTGCACTCGCTAAAAAAGGAATTGCAGCATCGATTTCAAACAGCCGTGGGCCGGCTTCGCTCGCTGCGCTGGTCAATGAGCTTGGCCCCTCGATCACCGCAGTCACCACAGCCGAAGCGGCGAGCGCCGACATCGTGATTGCTGCGATACGCTGGGTCGATGCCGAGAACGTCATGACTGGCCTGCCGGCGTGGAATGGACGCATCGTGATCGACGGCACCAATCCGGTGGAGTTTATCGATCCGGCTTCTCCGGACGCCAACGATCCGAACAATCCACTGGCAGCCTACGGCATCAAGGCAGTGGATCTGGCGGGCAAGCACTCGAGCGAGGTCTTCAAGCAGTTCGTGCCAGGGGCAAGGGTGGTCAAGGCGTTCAATCACCTCGACGTCAATGTCCTGGCCGAGCCCGAAGTCGCCGGTGGCAAGCGGGTGCTGTTCTATTCCGGGGACGACGCTGCCGCCAAGGCCGAGGTCCACGCACTCATCGACGCGATGGGCTTTGCGCCGGTCAACCTCGGATCGCTCGATGTCGGCGGGCCGCTTGCATCGCTTCCTTTCGGCTCGCTATCCGCACAGAACTTCGTAAAGCTCTGAGCGTATCGCACAAGGTTGCGGACGGATCGAGTTCCATTTCATCCGTCCGGGCTGTGTTGCAAGTCGCTAAGACTTGCACACAGCTGAGTCGCTGCTGAAATACCAACGCCCATCTGCTGCTGGCTGGAGCATTGCCAATATCTGTGACCCCTGCCGATCGGGCATGTCAGCGAAAAAAGCACTGTTCCCCTGCACTATGGCATCCAGGCTTCCCGGTATGCTCCGCTTGATGCCCTTGCCCGGGTTGGCAGGGCCTGCGGCCATCTGGCGTCGCTGAGATGGCCACACCATTTTGAGAGTGCATCTGTCAGCATGTCTGCCCGGAGCTGCGCGTCAACGCAGGTCTCTCTCAGCCGTCGATTCTCCTACGGTAGCTCTTCGAGCCGGGACACCATCGAGGCGTCCATGTCGCCAAAGCTGGTGCCATGTCTAAGACGTCAGCGAGCTGATCCCTTCTTGTCAGCATAGGGCAGACGGTAAGCCACCCTCGGCTGCTTGAAAGCGGCGATGATCTGGCTGTCGGTGAAGCAGACCTTTCATGGGATATGTTCGTTTCAGCCCGCCAAGGGATTGACCGCCGGCGTGGTCCAGATTTCCGCAGCAACCCGCTGCAGCGCCTGCAGACGCCGCCCACCGCCGTGCAACTGATCGACGCGCTAATTGGACCTTCGCAGCGCCCGCGCGCCATTGACGCGTTTTCGCGGTCAATGGCGCTCAACGCGAAGCTGCACCGAGGACGACCCGCCATACGATGGCACGGCCATATATGCTCCTGCGACCGAACACCGCATGCGGTGCTGCGACGATTGGTGCGTGTGAATGAACAGGTGTCTCAGGCAGGCGTGCGCTTGGTAGAACCCGGAAATGCACAGGTTGGAAGCAGAAATTGCATGCTCATTAGGTTGTACTGCGCCCGGCCGCGCATGGATCGTGCAGGGCGCAGGTCTGCCTTTATGAGGCTGCGCTCCAGCGCAGCGACAGGAGCAGATTCCATGCAATCAGCGACGTCGCCGTAATGCAAGGCTCGATCCAGCCTTTTTCTCGTCAATTGGAACGACTACATGAAGCTTGTGCGCCCTTTTACCATCGGTCTGCTTGCAGCTGCAGCGTTCACCGCCTGCAAGCCGGCGCCGCCCGCGGCGGACAAGGCGGCCACCGCAACGCTTGCACCCACTGCCGAACAAGCCGCCAAGGCCTTCGATGCGCTGCTCGACATGCAGTGGCAACAGCAGTTGAAACAATCGCCGGAGTTCGCAAGCACCATCGGCGACAGGCGCTATAACGACCGATGGAGTGACTATTCAGCGCAGGGAATGCAAAAACAGCGCGCCGACGTCGCGGATCTGCTCAGGCGGTTCGAGGCGGGGGATGGCCGAGTGCTGGACGAACAACGTCAACTCAGCCTGCAGATGATGATCGGGCAATTGCGCGATACGCTGGAAGGTATCGACCTGAAAACATACGAAATGCAGCTGGATCCCATCGTCGGCATCCAGCTGACACTGGCGGGGTATGCCGACAGTTTTCCCTTCGAAACCGTGAAGGACTATCAGGATTACATCAAGCGACTGCAGACGCTTCCCACCGTGGTCGATCAGATCATCGATGTCTCGCGCCAGGGTGCGAAGGATGGTCTGATGCAGCCGCGCTATTTGCTCGAGCGTGTGCCTGAGCAGATCGACAGCATGGTGGCCCAGGCTGGAGAGAAAAATCCGTTTGCCTCGCCGCTGAAGAATCTCGATGGCGTGGTGCCGGCAGAGAAGCGCGAGGCGCTGAGGACACAACTGGTGGCAGCCATCGATCAGCAGGTCCGGCCGGCCTATGCCAAGCTATCTGCCTTCGTCCGCAACGAATACGCCCCGCAGGGGCGTCTGCAGGAAGGACTGTGGTCGCTTCCCGACGGTGAGCGACGCTATCGTTACGCCATCCATACCGAAACCACTACCGATCTGTCGCCAGAGGAGATTCACCAGATCGGGCTGAAGGAAGTCGCGCGCATCGAACAAGAGATGACCGCGATCGCCAAGGCCCAGGGCTATGCGGATCTGGGCAGCTTCCGCAAGGCGGTGGCGACCGACAAGCGCCACTTCGCTACTTCCTCCGAGCAGATCTTGGAGCAGTACCGGCACTATGTTGCAGGAATGCAGCAAGAGCTACCCAAGCTGTTCGAGAAGTTGCCGGAACAGTCTCTCGGTGTTGAGGCCATGCCGGGATTCCGGGGCAGATCTCCCCCCGCCATGTACCTGCAGAGCAGTCCGGATAGCAGCAAGCCGGCAATGGTGAGTGTCAACGTCAGCGATGTCGCCCAACGTACCCTGATCAACATGGAGGTCATCGCTTACCACGAGGGCGTGCCGGGCCATCATCTGCAGGTCTCGCTTGCGCAGACCCTGCCGTTGCCGCCGTTCCGTCAGCAGGGTGGTTACAACGCCTACGGTGAAGGTTGGGCAATGTATGCCGAGCGACTGGGCAAGGACGTCGGGTTGTTCAAGGACCCCTATAGCGACTACGGCAGGCTGTCGGCCGATCTGTTGCGCGCCAATCGCCTGATTCTGGACACGGGCGTGCATTACAAGCGCTGGAATCGTCAGCAGATGATGGCGTTCTTTCACGCCCACCCGTCGGACGACGAGGGCAGCATGCAGGCCGAAACGGATCGTTATATCGCGTGGCCGGGCCAGGTGCTGGGATACAAGCTGGGCCAATTGCAATTCATGACGCTTCGTGAGGAAGCCCAAAAGGAGCTGGGCGATCGCTTCGACATACGCGCGTTCCACACAGCGGTGCTGGGCGACGGCGCAATGCCGCTGACGATCCTGCAACAGCGCGTACGCCAGTGGATTGCAGAGACCAAGGCCGAGCAAGAGCCGCGCCGATGAGCGGCAGCTCGGCCTTGGTACGGGAAGCCTCTGCGCAAGGCGCCACAGATCCGCCACACGATCTGCTCATGTCGGCGAGCGAGCCAAGCAACTGACGCTGGATGACGAGCAGGGCCTGATCGGCCATGTCGCGCAGCGCGATGCCGATCACCAAGGCCGCATCGCTCATCCTGCATTGGCGACCGTGTCCAGCGCCGCGAGCGCACTGCCAATGGATGGATACCCTTGGGCGCTAGCCACGCCCAAGGCTGCGACCTTAGCCATTGGGCAGGTGCCTGAGCCCTTAGCCCCCTGGTGGATCAGCTGTCCATTCGTCGCTCAGTAGATCAATGAAGCGACGGATCTTGGGCGAAAGGTGGCGCTTGCTCGGGTACACGATGCGGATGGGCTCAGGAGGGGGCTCGAATTTTTCCAACACCCTGACCAGCCTTCCCGATTCGAGGTCGTCTCGGATGAGATAGTCAGGAAGTTGGGCGACTCCCACACCTGCGCAGGCCGCGTGTTGCAAGGCTTCCCCGCTATCCATGACAAGCCTGCTTGCATCCGAAAAGGAGACATCGCCTTCTTCTGTTCGGAATGTCCACGGTCTTGGGCGTCCTTCGTCCAGGAAGAAACAGCAATGGTGCAGAGACAGATCAGCGGGGGTGGCTGGCTCGTCGTGCTTGGCCAAGTAACCGGGCGATGCGCAAGTGAGCATGCGTTGGTGAGTGACGGTGCGACTGAAGATGCGAGAGTCCTCGCGCGCAGGGCCGGTGCGTACCGCAATGTCGATACCATCTTCAATCAGGTCCACAAAGCGATCGGAATACTGCACAACTGCGCTGACGTTGGGCCACGCCTCGATGAACCGCTCCAGCACAGGAAGCACATACCGCACGCCTAATGTCACAGGGACACTCAGGGCAAGGCTGCCATAGGGGGCTTCCGAGCGAAGCGCCATCGCAGTCTCGGTCTCCTTCAGGTCCTCGAGGATCAGAGAGCTTCTGGCATAGAGCACTTGTCCATCGTCTGTCAGGCTCAAGCTCCTGGTTGTCCTGTTCAACAGCCGCATACCCAGTCGTTCCTCCAAGCGAACGACACGCTTGCCGACGGCCGAGCGCGTCAACCCCAGGCGTTTGGCGGCCAGCGTGTAATTGCCGCTATCGACGGCCGTAACGAACGCGATAATGTCGTTTATGTTTGTGAATTCCACGCAGGCCTCTAGGGATCGATCGCCGGAACAGTAGGGAACCCCATTCCCCAATCATGCGCCTAATCTTGGCATTCGGTTTTTTAAGAACCAATTACCAATGAGGGAAATCCCATGAACGAGAGCGTCAAGGCAAGTGTCAAAGATTGGGCTGAGAGCTTGGCAGAGCTTGCCCCGGTGGTGACCGGGGAAAACCAAGCGCTCACGATGGAAGAAATTCGCAAAAGCTACGTGAGCATGCTCGCCAGGCAGCTTCCGCCAGCAGGCGTGAGCTTTGAGAAGATCGAGCTGGGCGGCGTGCCCACAACCTTGGTGACGCCACCAGCGCAGACAACGGACGCGGTGCTGTTCTACATCCACGGCGGCGCCTACATCGTCGGTGCGCCTGATGGATATCATGGAATAGGTGGCAACTATGCGCAGATGCTGGGCGCCAGGGTCTACATGCCCGATTACAGGCTTGCTCCCGAATATCCTTTCCCTACGCCAATCGAAGACACGCTGGCGGCCTACAAGGGGCTTCTTGCGTTGGGCATCCCGGCGCAAAAGATCGTTTTTGCCGGCGAGTCGGCTGGCGGCGCCATGGTGGTTTCGGTCATGGTGGCGGCGCGCAACGCAGGCCTGCCTCTTCCTGCAGCCGGCACCGCCATTTCGCCGTGGGCGAATCTGGAGCACACCGGAGCATCGGTCACCAATCGCGAAGGACTCGATCCGCTGAACACCGCGGCGGGACTGCGTTTCCTGGCTCGCACCTTCCTGGGCGATGCGTTGCCCAATCATCCGATGGCATCTCCCGTATTCGCCGATGTCACCGGCCTGCCACCGATCCAGATTCAGATCGGCGAGAACGAGTTGATGCTGAGCGACGCGATGCGCCTGGCGACTCATCTTGGAGACAACCGTGTCCGGGTCGACCTCGAAGTCTGGCCGGGCATGTTCCATGCGTGGCACTTCTTTGCCAACGCACTTCCCGAGGCGCGCGAAGCACTTGCAAGCTCGGTGCGTTTCTTGAGTGCGCAGCTCGAAAGGAGCTGAGCCTAGCGATGTAGTGATGGCCTGGCAGAAGTGTCGGTACGCGCTATCTGCCGATGCTGTTCCTTGAACACTGTGCTATCGGCTACAAGGCAGATAGCACAGTGGCGTTGGGTAAGGCTGCTGCGAAGTCGCGTCGCTCGCCGTGTCGGCGACCCTCGCCATCTGCTGTTCGCCGGTCCGGGCAAGCGATCTTTCATTGAGTGCCAACGCGCAGCTTTGCCTTGCGCGTCAAGCGGTCCGATGCTCGCGTCAGGCGCGTATTCGAGAGCCGCGCTTCATCACCTCCATACTCCCGGAAGCGTATTTTTCAGGGAAATTTTCAGGAGTTCCATCTTGGACAACACCCGTCACCGCGATACGCCTGGAGCCACGGATAGCGCGAGCGTCACGCGCAAGGGCCATGCTCGATCGGTCGCTACCCGCGCGCAGCAATTTCCCTGGTCCGACGCAAGCCTGCCACCTGAGACGCGGGCGTCTCTGGTGGTTCAGGCGATGACCGAAGACGAAAAATTTGCATGGTTGTCCGGGCCAATGGCAATTCCGATTGCGGGCAGCGGCAAGCCGGAAGGTGCGCTCGGATCAGCGGCCTACTACCCGGCAGTGCCGCGTCTGGGGATTCCTGCGCAACAGCAAACCGATGCAAGCCTGGGTGTGGGAAATCTGGCGAATGTGCGTCCTGGCGATAACGCCACGGCGCTTCCATCGTCGTTGTTGCTGGGAGCCACCTTCAATCCCGTCATGGCGCGCGAAACGGGTGCGATGGTCGGGCAGGAAGCCAGGGCCAAGGGCTTCAATGTGCAGTTGGCAGGCGGGGCGAACCTGGTGCGGGAGCCACGCGGTGGACGCAACTTCGAGTATGTCTCCGAAGACCCGCTACTCACCGGTGTGATCGCCGGCAACTCGGTCGCGGGTATTCAGTCGCAAGGGGTGGTGTCCACCGTCAAGCATTTTGCGATCAATCCGCAAGAAACAGGGCGCGTGGTGGTGAGCTCGGACATCGCGGATCAGGCGCTCCATGAGTCGGACCTGCTTGCCTTCAAAATCGCCATCGAGATCGGTGAGCCAGGTGCCGTGATGCCAGGCTACAACCTGGTCAACGGAGAGTGGGCCAGCGAAAATGCTTACCTCATCAACACTGTGTTGAAAGGAGAATGGGGGTATCCGGGTTGGGTGATGTCCGACTGGGGGGCGACCCATTCGGTCGAAAAGGCCGCACTTGCCGGACTGGACGTCCAATCCGGAGCGAACCTGGACCCTGAACCGTATTTCGGCGAGCCGCTGCGAACGTCCGTCGGCAAGGGCCTGGTTCCCCAGCCGCGTATCGACGACATGGTGCATCGTCAGCTGCGAAGCCTCTTCGCTGTGGGGGTCATCGACAATCCGCCCCAGCCTGGCGCTGCAATCGACTACTCCGCGCATCGACTGTTGGCACAGCGGTCTGCCGAGCAGGGCATCGTGTTGCTCAAGAACCAGGCAGATGCACTGCCTCTTGCCAGAGGCGCCAGCCGCATCGTCGTCATTGGCACCCAGGCGGACATCGGTGTCGTGGCAGGGGGCGGCTCGTCTGCCGTCACTCCGGTCGGGAGTGTGACCAAGCCGGGCTTCGAGTTCATGGGAACGGTGATGGAGAAGGTCTACCACCCCAGTTCGGTGTTGCACGCGATCAAGGCCGAAGCGTGTGCGGCGCAGGTCGACTATGTGAGCGCGAACGATGCGGACGCCGCCGTCAAAGCGGCGCACGCTGCCGATGCGGTCATTGTCGTGGCCGAAGAATGGCGCTCGGAAGGTCAGGATGCCCAGGGTCTCTCATTGCCTGATGGGCAGGATGCGTTGATCGGTGCCGTGGCCCAGGCCAATGCAAACACGGTGGTGGTGCTCGTCTCCGGCGGACCGGTCACGATGCCTTGGCTTGCCGACGTCGTTGGCGTGGTCGCAGCGTTCTACCCCGGGCAGGGCGGCGGGGAAGCCATCGCTGGCATCCTGTTTGGCCGCGTCAACCCGTCCGGGCGGCTGCCGATCACCTTCCCACAGCGCGTCGAACAGTTGCCGCACCCTGAGCAGCGAGATCCGGCAACCACGACCTCCAATCCGGGGGAGCCGATCAAGGGTGAGATCTTTCATATGGATTACAACGTCGAGGGCGCGGACGTCGGTTATCGCTGGTTTGCCTCTCGCGGCCTGACCCCCCTGTTTCCGTTCGGATACGGGTTGTCGTATACGCGCTTTGAAACCCATGACCTGCACGTGCGCGATGAAGGTGGCAGGTTCGTGGCGCGGTTTGTCGTCTGCAATTGCGGCGACCTTGCCGGGGCGTATGTGGCGCAGGTGTACGTGGCGGGTGTGGGTGCGATTGAATTTGCGTACCGGCTTGGCGCCTTCGAGCGCGTCGAACTTGCGCCTGGCGAGAGCAGGCAGCTGGAACTGGAAATCGATCCCAGGTTTTTCGCCAGGTTCGATACGACATCGCGTCAGTGGGCGATTGCGCAAGGCACCTACAGCGTGCGCGTAGCGGACAACGCAGCCGATCCAGGGCTGTCGGTTGCGCTGGACGTGGTAGCTCGCACATTCATGCGTTAGCGAACTGTAATGGCTCGCGGTGTTCCGCTCAGGTCATGCGATCAATCAGCGGCTAATGCCGCATCGGGCCCGTCCTCCTCACTAACGGGGGGACGGCGCCTGCCGTTGTAGAACCCGGTCCCATACGTTCCAGCGCGATGGGCGGTGCTGCATGTCAGTCCTACCGGGAGCTCGGGCCGCCCCTGCCAGTGACGTGGTGCCGGCACGCGATGCACACGCAATCAACAAGCTCCCAAGGCGGGAATGGCAAGCTGCAGGCGTCACAGATGGGCCGCGCGACATGGGCTGCAGGCGCGCGTGTTGGGCGTATTGCATCGCCGAGTGGGGGTGTCCGGCAGATCTGCGGCGATGGTCCATCTCTGCATCCATCTGCTCTCGGGACGTTGTAAAGGACGCTTGACACATCGCAGATCTGCGCGCACTCTGCATGTCAAGGAAACTTGACACAGGGTGTGCGGTGAACAACAGCGCAAACATGTCGCCGGTGCAGGCAGTGTCTTGCCGTGCTGCGACGCTTGAGGAATCTGCTTGTGCTGCCGTGCAGTGCGCAGTGTTCCACGCGCAGGCATCCACGTTGCCGCTGGACGCACGATGAGCGCCAAGACAACGGCGTTGCGTGTACTGCCGGTCGGCAGCGTTGTCCTCATATTGCTGGGCGCCTTGCGGCGCTGGCTGCCGTGGCAGGTAAGCGACTACACCCAGGGGCTGCTGATCGGCTGCGGCTTGGGTGGTCTGCTGGTGGCGCTGGTGCTGCACGTCGCAGGCGATAGCCTGCGCGACAGTGCGCCGCCTGCGTTGGTCCGCCGCTACCACATGGAGCTTGCGCCGCCGATGCTGGCCTACGTGGTGGTGATGCTGTGCTGGCGGTATTTGCTGGCCAGCGTGCACGCCAACTGGATCCGGGTTCTGGTCGCGTTGCTGCCTGCATTGCTGCTGATGTTCGTGGTCCGCGCCGTGGCACGTTTTGTGCGCGATTCGGATGAAATGCAGCGTCGCATCGAGCTTGAATCGATCGCCATTGCCGCGGGTCTGGTGAGCTTGGCGTACATGACCGCCGGCTTCCTGGAATCGGCGCAGCTGATTGCGGTGCCGGCATCGGCGGCGATGATCTGGGTGTTTCCGGTGCTGTGCATCACCTATGGCCTGACCAAGGCCATCAATGCACGCCGCTATCAATGAACAGCCGTGTGCGTGCCTTGCGCGAAGCCAGCGGCTGGTCGCAAGGCGAGTTGGCCGAGCAGCTGGGCGTGTCGCGGCAAACCGTCAATGCGTTGGAGACCGGCAAATACGATCCCAGCCTGCCGTTGGCGTTCCGCATCGCACGCCTGTTCGGCGAGCCGATCGAGCACGTGTTTCTTTACGAAGATGGTCAGTAGTTGCGGCGGTCACACGCGACCGTCGGCAACGTCAGGGAATGGGCACCAGGAGAGGATGGACATGCTGAAACAACTGAATGTGGCCGCCGCGGTGCTGGCTGCGCTGCTGGCGGCAGGATGCCAGCGTGCAGAGCTGCCTGCTGCCGGCAATGCCGGCGCATCCAAGCCGGGTGTGGCACAGCCGCACACGACGGACACGCATGAAGGCAGTGCGGCCGGCAATCGTTATGGCCGCCTGCAATTTGCACCGTGCACGCTGAGTTCCGGCAGCGCGGCGGGCAACATCGAAGCGCAATGCGCGCAGTTGCACGTGGCGGAAAATCCGGCCGCGCCGAAGGGGCGGCAGATTGCCTTGAAGATCGCCTGGCTGGAAAGCGACGCCGGTGGCGGCAGCAAACCGGATCCGGTGTTCTTCATCGCCGGCGGGCCGGGGCAATCGGCGACGCAGGTCGCCGCGATCGTGGACATGGGTTTGCATGAGGTACGCAAGCAGCGCGACATCTTCCTGGTCGACCAACGCGGCACCGGCGGTTCGCACCCGCTGGAATGCCGCGATGCGGCCGGCAAGCCGCTGGAAATGGACGGTGGCGCCGCAGCCAGCGTGACCCAGCTCACCGACTACGCGCGGCAGTGCGCAGACGGTTTGCGCAGCGACGCCGACCCGCGTTATTTCACCACCACCGAGGCCATCGCCGATCTGGATGCGGTACGCGCAGCGCTGGGTGTTCAGCAGCTCAACCTGATCGGCGGCTCCTACGGCACGCGCGTGGCACAGCAGTACGCAATGCATTATCCGCAGCACACGCGCAGCGTGGTGCTCGATGGCGTGGCGCCCAACGATCTGGTGATCGGTGGCGAGTTTGCGCGCACCTTCGAAGATGCGATCGCGTTGCAGACCAAGCAATGCGCATCCACGCCGGCATGCGCCAAACGCTTCACGGTCGATACGCGCAGCCAGCTGCGACAGGTGGTCGAGCGCTTGCGCCAGGCGCCGGTGGTCGTGGACTATCGCGACCCGCGCACCGGCGCGCTGCGTCACGAGCAGGTGACCGCCGACACGGTGGTGGGGTTGGCGTTCGGATTTTCGTATGCACCGGAAACCGCGTCGCTGCTGCCGCTGGTGCTGGACGAGGCTGCCGCAGGCCGCTATGCGTCGCTGATGGCATTGGCGCAGATGAGTGCGTCGGGCATGTCCGATCAGATGAATCGCCCGATGCAATGGTCGGTGTTGTGCAGCGAGGACGCCGGGCGCTATCGCGTGCCCACGGACAAGGACGCCACGTTGCTGGGCAACGAGGTGGCCGAGATGTTCTTCGCCCCGTGCAAGGTCTGGCCCTCCAAGCCTGCACCGGCCGATGCCGCCAGGCCGTTCGTATCGACGCTGCCGGTCTTGCTGCTGTCCGGCGAGCTCGATCCGGTGACACCGCCACGCTACGCGCAACGCGTCTTGCAGGGTCTGCCCAACGGCCGCCACATCATCGCGCCCGGGCAGGGGCATGGCGTGTTCCGACTCGGCTGCATGCCCAAGGTGTTGAGCCAGTTCTTGCAGAGTACCGACGCCAAGGCGCTGGATGCCAGCTGTGTGGCCAGCCTCAACAACGTGCCCGCGTTCACCTCGTTCAACGGATGGGAACCATGAGCCGCATCGACCACGCCACGGAGGCGCACGTATGATCGTCGTCGAGAATCTGCACAAGTCGTTCAAGACCAAGACCGGGCTGGTGAAGGCGGTCGATGGGGTCAGTTTCAGCGCTGCCGACGGCCAGATCACCGGGCTGCTCGGTCCCAACGGTGCGGGCAAGACCACCACCTTGCGCATGCTCTACACCTTGATGTCGCCGGACCAGGGGCGCGTCGCCGTGGATGGCGTGGACGCCGCGCACGACCCGGTGACGGTACGCCGTGCACTGGGCGTCTTGCCGGACGCACGCGGTGTGTACAAGCGGTTGAGCGCACGCGAGAACATCGCCTACTTCGGCGAGTTGCACGGCATGTCGCGCAGCCAGATTGCAGAGCGCACGCGGGTATTGTCCAGCGCATTGGACATGGACGACATTCTCGACCGCCAGACCGAAGGGTTCAGCCAGGGGCAGCGCACCAAGACCGCCATTGCACGCGCGCTGGTGCACGACCCGCGCAACGTGATTCTGGACGAGCCCACCAATGGCCTGGACGTGATGACCACGCGCGCGATGCGTGGCTTTCTGCAGCAGCTGCGCGCAGAAGGGCGCTGCGTGATCTTTTCCAGTCACATCATGCAAGAGGTGGCGGCGCTGTGCGACCGCATCGTCATCATCGCCAAGGGCACGGTGGTGGCATCCGGCAGCGCCGACGAACTGCGCGCGGCGACCGGTGAAGACAACCTGGAAGACGCCTTCGTCAAGGCGATCGGCTCGGAAGAAGGACTGCACGCATGAGCAAGCGTTCCCTGTTGGCCACGTTGTGGACGGTGCTGCGCAAGGAACTGCGCGACATCTCGCGCGACCGCCGTACCCTGGCATTGGCGTTGCTGCTCTCGCCGTTGCTGTATCCGATCCTGATCCTGGGCATGGGCGCGCTGAGCGAAAGCCGCGTGCGCACGCAGATCGACAAGCCGCTGGACATCCCCACCCTCGGCCGCGAACACGCTCCCAACCTGGTGCGGTTTCTGGCCGCGCAGGGACTCAACGCGGTGGACGCACCGGCCGATCTGACCGCGGCGATCCGCAACCAGGATGTGGACGTGGCGCTGCGCATCAGCGACAGCTATGCCGACGATTGGCGCGAAGGCCGTCCGGCGCTGGTGGAAATCATCAAGGACAGCACCCGTCGCGAGGCCGACGTGCCCAGCATGCGCCTGCAGGCAGCGCTGAGCGGCTACAGCCAGCAGGTCGGTGCGTTGCGTCTGTTGGCGCGTGGCATCGATGCGCAGGTAGGCCGGCCGCTGGAAATCGCTGCGCAGGACCTGGCCACCGCCGAAGCCAAGCGCGGCCAGATGATGGCGATGCTGTTGCCGGTGTTGCTGGTGATCACCTCGTTTCTGGGTGGCGCCTCGCTGATCCTGGATGCCACTGCCGGCGAGCGCGAACGCCAGTCGCTGGAGCCGTTGCTGGCCACACCGGCGCCGCGCAGTGCGATCGTCAGCGGCAAGATCGTCGCCGCCTGCGTGATCGGCATGGTGTCGTTGTTGCTCACGCTGCTGGCGTTCAAGCTGAGTGCGCAGTTGTCCACCTCGAACCTGGGACGCCAGCTCAATGTCGGTTTTTTGCCGATGCTGCAGATGCTGTTCATCCTGGTGCCGATGCTGTTTATCGGCACCTCGCTGCTGACCTATCTGGCCGCCGCTGCCAAGAGCATGAAGGAAGCGCAGGCGCACATGACCTGGCTGCTGCTGCTGCCGATGCTGCCGGGCTACGCGCTGATGGCGTATCCGCTGAAGACCCAGCTATGGCACTTTGCGGTGCCGTTCCTGGCGCAGAACCAGATGCTGCTGAAGGTGATTCGCCACGAGCAGATCAACGCGCAGACCTGGGCGGTGTATCTGTTGGCGGGCTTCGGTGTGGCCGCAGTGTTGTGGTACGCGGCGGTGCGTCGTTATCACCAGGAGCGGCTGGCGATTTCCGGCTGATGTGTCCTTCTCCCGCCGGGAGAAGGTGGCGCGCAGCGCCGGATGAGTGGACGGATTGCCAATACGAATGCACGGTGACGCATGTTGATGTTGAATGATTGAACGTCCTTGTTGTCTGCTTGGGGCGTGACGTCCACTTGGTCGCCGTATCCTCACCCCAACCCCTCTCCCGCAGGAGAGGGGCTTTACTCCTTCTCCCCTCGGGAGAAGGTGCCCGAAGGGCGGATGAGGGGACGGATGCCCAGCCAACAAAAAGCCCGCATCGCTGCGGGCTTTTTGTTGGGCGCCTGGCATTTGCCAGAAGTGCAGTGCATCAATCGTCAGCAACCATCAATCATCAACTGTCAACAACCAACGCACCAACTCGGCCGCGTGCAGAGCCGCGCAATCGCCCAGCCACCCACTCAACCACCTGGATTGAACGACAACGTACGCCGCGTGGTCACCGGTGCGGCCACCGGCTCGAAGCGCCAGCGCTTGACCGCGTTGAGCGCTTCGCGGTCGAACACGCGCGGCGGGTTGGCGCGCAGCACGCGCGAGGCGGTGATCGAGCCGTCGGTACCGACCGTGAGCTCGACCAGCACTTCGCCCGATGTGCCGGCGCGCAGCGCTTCGGGTGGATAGCGCGGTGCCGGAGTGCTGATCGGACGCAGCGATTGCGCAGCCGGCGCCGCAGCGGCGGCGGCCGCTGCCGGGCGTGGTGCGGCCGGGGTCGGGGCAGGGGCCTCCGCCTGACGGCGGGCGGCGGCCTGGCGCTCGGCTTCGGCGGTCTGCTGGCGGGCGGCTTCCTGCTGGGCGGCAATCTGCTGGGCAGCGGCGGCTTCGCGGGTCTGCTGTTCGGCCAGACGCTTCTGCTCGGCGGCCTGCTTGGCCTTGTCCTCGACCAGCTTCTTGGCCTGCTCGGCGTCCTGCTCGGAGCGGTTGGCGGCGGTCTTCATGCCCGTCTCCAGGCCCGACTTCAGGCGCGGCAGTGCCGGTGCCTTGGGATCGACCTTTTCGATCAGTGCGATCAGGCGCTGCGCCTCTGGAAATTCTTCGCGGCTGATGCCTTGTTCGGCGGCGATCAGCGTGTACGGCAGCAGATCGGTCAGCGCGCTGTTGACGGTGGCGTCCTGCGGCTGCTTCTCGCGCAGGGCCAGGTAGTACTCCACCGCGTTGTCGCCGGCCGGGGCGTACATGCGGTTGTCCTGCAGCGCCTTGGTGGCCGATTCGCGCAACTGGTCGGCGGCCATCGACTGCACCTGTGGCGACACCGCGGTGGCGGGCGTCGGTGCCGCCGGTGCCGACGGCGTGGCGCCGGTGGCAGGCGCGGTGGTGGCGGCCTTGTCTTCCTGCTTGGAGCAGGCAGCCAGGCCAACCAGCAAAATGACCGGCGCGATCCGGCGTGCCATACGGCCCTGTGTCAGATCCAACATGCGTCCCCCTTACCCCGAGTGCGAAAGATAACGTTGCGGCGAGCGCCGGCCATTGTTCCCGCAATGGACGGCAATGCCGCAATCTAGCATTGCTGGGGCGGTGTAAGCCAAGGGTTGCCGCAGCCGGATGCGAAATTTATCCCGCCGGGGCCGCCAGCGCCGCATCCGATGGCATGCGCTGGGCCGGGTCGGGCAGCGGCGGGGCCGGGCAGTGGCGGCGCAGGAAGTCCGCATGCGGCGGCAACGTGGCCACGGTCGCGTCCACGCGCTGGCGGATGCTCTGCAGAAAATGGCTCAGCTCCGCATCGCCCATCAGGTCGGCGACCGGGTGGTGCTGCTGCGGGGTGATGCCCTGGCCCAGCATCACCTGCACCCAGGAGTTCTCCGCAAACAACTCGTTGCCCTGGTGGAACACGCGCCCGCTCTGGCGGAACAGCTCCATGCGGTGGCGCAGCGAGTCGGGAATCTCCATCGCCGCGCAGTCGCGCCAGAACGGCGTGTCGCGACGATCGGTGGCGTGGTAATGCAGGATCACGAAATCGCGGATATGCGAGATCTCGTTGGCCGCCTGGCGGTTGTACTCGGCGATGTCGACCGCGTTGACCACCTGCGGGAAGGTCTGCAGCAAGCGGACGATGCCGCGCTGGATCAGGTGGATATTGGTCGACTCGATCGGCTCCAGAAACCCGCTGGCCAGCCCCAGCGCCACGCAGTTCTTTTCCCATACGCGGTGACGCTGATTGGGGGTGAAGCGCAGCGCCCGCGGTTCGGTCAGCGCGCGCCCCTGCAGGTTGCGCTGCAGCACCGCCCGGGCACTGTCCTGATCGGTATAACGGCTGGAATACACGATGCCGTTGCCCACCCGGTGCTGCAGCGGAATGCGCCACATCCAGCCCGACTGGTCGGCACGCGACCGCGTATAGGTCACCGGCGGGCCCACCGATTCGGTCTGCACCGCCAGCGCGCTGTCGGCAAACAACCAGCGCGACCAATCCTCGCTGCCCACGCCCAGCGTCTTGCCGATCAGCAATCCCGCAAAGCCGGTGCAATCGATGAACAGGTCGCCTTCCACGCTGGTGCCGTCCTGCAGCGTCAGCGCAGTGAGATAACCGCTGTCCGGGTCGGTCTGGACCTGGCCGATGCGCCCTTCGAGACGCTTGACGCCAAAGCCTTCGCTGAAGCGGCGCAGGAAGCGCGCATACAGGCCCGCATCCAGGTGGTAGGCGTAATTCATGCCGCCGTTGGGCAGGTGCGCAAAGCGTCCTTCCTGGGCGGCGCGCAGTTCCAGGCAGTAGTCGCCGAAGTCGCGTGCCACCCCGCGCTGGCGGCCCTTCAACCAGAAATGATGGAACCCCGCGCTCCAGTGATCGGTGCCGGTGTGACCGAAGGAGTGGATGTAGTGCCTGTCCACATCGCGCCAGTGCTCGAAGCCGATGCCGAGCTTGAAGGTGGCCTGGGTGGCGGCCATGAAGGTCGCCTCGTCGATCTCCAGCAGCCGGTGGAAGGTGACCAGGCTGGGGATGGTGGCTTCGCCCACGCCCACCGTGCCGATCTCGTCCGACTCCACCAGGGTGATCTGCAACTGCCGGCCCAGCAGCTTGGACAAGGCCGCGGCAGCCATCCAGCCGGCGGTGCCGCCACCGGCGATGACCACGCGCCGTACCGGGCGCTGCTGGGGGGGCAAGGGGGCGGCGTGCGACATGGTCAGTCCTTCAGCGGTTCAAGCGTTGCAGCAGGCGCGCACGCAGGCTGCGGGCGCGGTTGTCGTCCATCGGGGCCAGCACACCGCGCGCTGCGTCGGGCACATGCGCGGCAGTGTCGGCATCGGCGTCGAACACGTAATGCCGGAACACCTCCTGCCAGGTGGCGCGTTGCTCGGCCGGCAGGTCGCGGACGGTCAGCAAGGCCAGCATCAGTGCGTTCATCGGCGAATCCATGTAGGCCGGGCTTTGTCGCCACCAGAAATTAACCAGCACGTTGAAGCTCTCCAGCGCCTGGACGTGGTGCCACCACATGCTGGGAATGAACAGCGCATCGCCCGGTTCCAGCTCGGCCACCAGCGCCTGCTGCAGCGCCTGCGCATAGCGCGGAAAGCGCTGCAGATCCGGTGCGGCGATATCCACCAGGCTGACCGGCTGCCCGGCCGGGGTCAGATCCAGCGGGCCGATGTACAGATTGCGCAACTGCTCGGGCGGAAACAGCGTGAAGCGGCGGCGCCCGGCGACCACGCAGGCCAGGTTGTCCGGCAGATCCTGATGCGCGGCGATACGGGTGCGGTTGCCGATCCAGATGCTGGCCAGCGGCTCGGCCTGCGGCAGCGCGATGGGATTGGCCGCACGCAGGCCGGGCAGGTAGGTGTCCAGCGTGGTGGAGCCGACATAGATCGCCGGCGGCTGCGCGTTGTGCAGGTCGCGCAACAAGGTGTCCAGCACCACCGCCAGCGGCACGCGCTCGGGGCGGAAATTGAAGCCGCTCATGTCCGGGTTATAGAAGAACCGCCCGTCGATCTCCGGCGGCCCGACCTGCGCCACCACTGCCTCGCCGCGATCGAACCCACGCAGGTACGCAGCGGCCGCCTGCGCGGATTGCGCACCGGCGCGAGCCAGCGGCCAGTCGCGCACCAGCCCGCGCAACACCAGCGGCGTGGTCGAGCGCAGCAGCGCCGGATCCAGCTGCTGCGGGTCCAGGCCGTGGCGCTCGTCGATGGCGCGCGGCTCAGCGGGCATGGCGGCGATTCAGGCGTTCGAGCAGGGGGCGGAATTGCGCCACCGAGGCCACCGCCATGTATAGCGGCTCCAGATCGCCATGCCGGTGCAGGTCCAGCAGCGCGGTCTTGCCGAGCGCGCGCAGGCGTTCTTCGTGCACGGTGTGCAGACCGGCCAGCCGGCAGTCCAGGCCGTTGTCGAGCGTGGCTTCGAACACGAACGGTTCCAGCAACTCGTAGCGCAACAGGCGCTCGACGAAGGCATCGCTCGCCGCCAGCCCGTCGTGCAGCGTGCGCAGCAATTGGCTGATGTGATACAGGAAATCGGTGGTGCCGCCGTGTTCGCGGAACAGTAGCTCGCCTTCCTGGGTGCTGACGCGCGGGCTGTCCAGATCCACGTGCACCATCGGCCCTTCCGGTTGCTGGCCGATCAGGAACGGTTGGCGCTGAATCGCCAGCGGGACATACGGCGCATCCCAGCGCGCGCCATCCAGAAACAGGTTCTCGCCCAGGCGCAATCCCAGCAGGGCCAGCGGCTGAAAACGCCCGCTATCGCTGCGGTGGAACACGATCGGGTACTGGCCCTGCAGCTGGCGGAATTCCTGCGGAAACGTCGCCGCCGACATCACGTCATCGCCATAGGCGGCGCCATGGGCGGTGATCACGCGCAGATCGCGGTGATCGAGATTGTTCAACAACACGGCATTGGTCATGGGGGTCGCCACATCACGCGGGGGCGCGTGGCCCATGCTTGGACAGTTACCCCTCGCGCGGCAAGTGCCGGTGCAGTGCTGCACCTGTCGCAGGAAGGTCGTGCAAGCCCCCCGGCAGACGCGCTGCCGGGGGGCTCGGTACCGCAGTTACATCACCAGAACTTGTAGCGCAGGCCCAGCATGTAGCGCGGGCCGGTCTGGGTGGCGTAGACGATCTGGTTCTTCTGCCTGCCGTGCTGGCGCTGCACCTCGTCGGTGAGGTTGATCGCCTCCAGGCTCAGCGACAGGTTCTCGTTCCACTGGTAGCCGATGCTCAGATCCAGCTGGCCATAGGCTTCGGTGTAGACCGGATTGGGCTGGCCGCTACCGTCGAAACGCGCGGCCAGGAATTCGTCGCGCCAGTTGTAGGCCGCACGCACCTGCCACTTGTCCTTGTCGTAGAAGCCGACCACGTTGGCCGAATCGCTGAGCCCTTCCAGCGCGAACTGCTCGCCGATCACCGCGTTGTCGTAGGTCAGCCCGGAATCGACCTTGGTGTAGTTGGCCGACACGCCGAAGCCGCTGGCGCCGAACATGTGCTGAAGGTTGAATTCCCAACCGTCCAGCGAGGCCGAGCGTTGGTTGGCTGGCGCGGTGATGGCGAAGTTGGCCACCGGGTCGCCCGGCTGCCCGCTGATCACACCGGTGGCGTTGCCGTTGGCATCGGCCGCGCGCACTACGCCCGGCGAACCGTTGCGATTGCGGAAGATGTAGTTGCGGATACAGGTCAGGTCGGCCGAGGCGCATCCATTGGCCAGCGCTTCGTTCCAGTAGGTGCCGCCAATCGGGGTATTCAAGCCCAGCGAGGTATCGTTGCGCGTGGTCACGCCGATGTAATTGTCGATGTTCTTGCGGAAGAAGCCTACCGAGGCGTAGCTGGCATCGCTGTAGTACCACTCCAGCGACAGGTCGATGTTGTGCGACAGCAGTGGCTTCAGGCCCGGGTTGCCTTCCCGGCCGGTGCCGCCTTCCACGCGCGCGATCTCGCTGAGCGTCTGCCCGCCCTGGATATCGCCCCAGCCGGGACGGCCGATGGTTTCGCCGTAGCTGCCGCGCAGCACCAGGTCTTCGGTGAGCTTGAAGCTCAGGTCCAGGCTGGGCAGCCAGTATTCGTACTTGCCGCTGTCGCTGGCGAACGCCGAATTGGCCACACGAATCGGCAACTCGTTGTTGGCGACCCAGTCGATGCCGACCGCCACCGGCACCAGCGCCTGTGCGTCCACCTTGGTTTCTTCGTAGCGCACACCGGCGGCCAGGCTGATCGGCACGCGCAGATCGTCCCAGCTGTTGTTCCACTGCAAATAGGCGTTCTTGGATTTTTCGGTCACGCGGCGGTCGGTGGTGAACACCGGCGAGGTGCGGTACAGCGCATCGTCGCCGGCGGCTTGCGCGGCGGCCTGACGTGCGCGCTCGAAGTCGAACAGGAACAGCTGGTTGAATTGCGCCGGGTTGCCGCTGCCGTCGATCGCGTCGAAGTACTGCGCAAACGCACTGGGGATCCACAAGTCGTCCGGATAGTCGGCTGCGGTGCCGTTGCCGTTCCAGGTATCGCGCTGCACGTTGGAGAACGCCGAGCGGTTCTTGACCTCGGTGCTGCCGATGCCGAACTTCAACTGCGAATAGTTTTCGAAGGTGAAGTCGCCGTTGACCTGCGCCTGGTCGATCTCGGATTTCATGTAGCTGTTGCGGAACGCCGAGCCGGTGACCAGCGTGCGCGAGGGGTCCAGCCCGTTCAGGCCGAAGCCCAGCTGCTGCTGCAATACCGGGAAATCCTTGCTGAAATCCACCACCGAGGTGCCGCGGTAGAAACCCGACACGCCCAGCGAGTTGCTCGACCCATACGGGCTGTCCGCGCCGGCTTCGGCGGTGGAGCGGTGGATGTCGAAGTTGAGCTTGAACTGGTCGTTCACCGCCCAATCCACGTTGAAGCCCAGCGACTTGTTCTGGTTGCGCGTGGCCGCGTTGGAGCCGGCGGTGGCCAGATCGCTGGTGGCCGGGTTGACGATTTCCGAATACGTGATCGGACCGGCCACCGGGCCGTTGGTCCAGGCGCTGGCCGACGGGCCGTAGTTGAACCACACCGACATTTCGTTGCGCTGCTGCTGGATCTTGTTTTCCGAATAGGTGTAATCCAGCGTGGTGGTGATGTTGTCCAGCGGCTTGTACTGCAGTACCAGCTGGCCGTTGGTGCGCTGGCGTTCGACGCCGACCACGCGGTAGTTGAGGTTCTGCGGCACCGAATAGATATCGTTCGGGCCGGGGCGGTTGACGATGTTCTCCGAACCCGGCGTACCCGGCTGCGGAATGGTGCCGTAGGCGGTGGAATCGCCACGGAATGCGCGCCAGCCATTGGGCACGCCGACCTGGCTGTAGCCGAAGTCGCGCTCCTGGTAGCTGCCGCTCAGCGACACGCCAAAGCGGCCATCGTCCGAGGTGGTGCTGAAGATGCCGGAGATTTCCGGCGTCAGCGAATCGCCCTGCAGGCGGCCGGGCAGGTTCTCGTTGGACGCATCGTGCACGCCCTTCAGGCCCACGTTGGCATGCATGCCCGGGTTGTCCAGCGGCCGGGCCGTCTTGATGTTGATGGTGGCACCGATGCCGCCGGTGGGCGTGCTGGCGCGGCTGGTCTTGAACACCTCGATCCCGGAGATCGACTCCGACGCCAGGTTGGCGAAGTCGAACGCACGCGAGTTGGAGGCGTTGGATTCTTCGATGCTGGCGCCCGGCATCTGCCGGCCGTTCAACAGCACCAGGTTGAAGTCCGGGCCGACGCCGCGCACGGTGACGCGCGAGCCTTCGCCCAGCGAGCGGTCGATCGACACGCCGCTGATGCGCTGCAGCGACTCGGCCAGGTTGGTGTCGGGGAACTTGCCGATGTCCTCGGCCACGATGCCATCGACGATGCCTTGCGCATCGCGCTTGACGTTCATCGACGAGGTGAGGCTGCCGCGGATACCGCTGACCTGGACGGTATCGAGCGTGGCAGGGTCGGCCTGGCTGGAGCCGGGGACAGTGGATGCCGACTGCGGCGCAGGCGCGGTCTGCGCGGCAAGCGGCGTCGACAATGCGAATAACAAGGCAGACGTCAAGCGCCGCGTGCGCGGCAGGGTGCGTAGCTCTCTCACGATGATTCCATCCCCAAGCAAGGAAAAGCCGGCCCCAGGCGGGACAGGCAAAAGGTCGACCAGCAATCGCGCATTTGTTAGCGCCGGCTTAACGAAGTCAATTTGCAGTGCAGCATCGGCCGCGAGCCACTGGCGTCACACATCGTTCCAGTCAGGGCATCGACCGATACACGCGCACGCAACGGCTTGGCCGTACCATCGAGCGGCGATGGGGCAGTGCCTCACCGCTGGGACGTGGCAGTGGTCATTCGGAATCGGCGACGGCTCGCAGCCCTTGGGCTCGCGCGAATCCCCGATTCCACTGCTGCACCCTGTTGCGAAGGACATCGCTGCGACCGACAGGACGGCCCCGCGTGCACCGGCGAACACGGCCGGCGCACAGGTCGGCCTGGCCGCAAGGTCGTTGCCGATCTCATGACGCGTGCCTGCGCGCGTCGATGGCCGCCTCGTTGTCCCTGTCGCGCATCACCCCTCACGTACCGGAGCACGCATGATCGACCTGTATTACTGGCCCACCCCCAACGGCCACAAAGTCACCTTGTTCCTGGAAGAATCCGGGCTGGACTACACCCTCAAGCCGGTCAATATCGGCAAGGGCGAGCAGTTCGAGCCGGCGTTCCTGCAGATCTCGCCCAACAACAAGATGCCGGCCATCGTCGACCATGCCCCGGCCGATGGCGGCGGGCCGCAGAGCGTGTTCGAGTCCGGCGCGATCCTGCTCTATCTGGCCGAGAAGACCAGCCGCTTCCTGCCGCGCGACGCCCGCGGCCGCATCGCCGCACTGGAATGGCTGTTCTGGCAGATGGGCGGGCTGGGCCCGATGACCGGCCAGATGGGCCACTTCAACGTCTACGCCCCCGAAAAGATTGCCTATGCAATCGACCGCTACAACGCCGAGGTACGCCGCCTGCATGGCGTGCTCGACAAGCGTCTGGCCGATCATGCGTTCCTGGCCGGTAACGATTACGGCATCGCCGACATGGCCAGCTATCCATGGATCGAGGTCTATGCCGACATTCGCCCCGATTACGCCGACTTCCCTCACCTGAAGCGCTGGCACGACGCCATCGCCGCGCGTCCGGCAACCCAACGCGCGTATGCGCTCAAGGAGCAGGTCAACCCCAACGCCGGCAAGCCGCTCAGCGACGAAGAGCGCAAGCACCTGTTCGGCAAGCGTTGAGGCAAAGCGGCAGGAGCGCTCGCGCAACAGGCCATACGGCGAGAGCGGCGACTGTTGCAGCTGCGCAGCAAGAACCAACGCAAAACCGCATCAGCAAGCAACAAAGACAAGCAGCAACAGCAAGCAGCAACAGCAAGCAGCAACAGCAAGCAGCAACAGCAAGCAGCAACAGCAAGCAGCAACAGCAAGCAGCATCACGGGTTGGTAGCGGCGCGCGCATGCATTATCCGCGCACGACGCAAACCCGGCAGCTCGAGCCCCTCTCCCCCGGGGAGAGGGGTTGGGGTGAGGGTACGCAAGTAGCGCCAGCAAGCAGCATCAAGCGTTTGCAGCGGCACGCGCATGCATCATCCGCGCGCGGCACAAGCCCGGCGCCTCGAGCCCCTCTCCCCCGGGAGAGGGGTTGGGGTGAGGGTACGCAAGTAGCGCCAGACCCACCGCCCCCGCAAGCTGCGCCGCATGAAATGCGCACCTCTCATCGGCAGCGCGCCAACTGCAACCACCAGTCCACAGGCACCTCTGCTCGCAGGAAAGCAGCGTAACCAACAACCCCAGCACCACGCTGCAGCACACGCGCACCGCCGCGCGTACATCCCTCATCGCGCGCGCGCGCCATCGCCGCCCATCGCCGCGCTTCTCAAACACCCCACGCGCCCGCATCCTGTGCGCTATCCCAAGACAGGATCTTCGATGCGCGCCCTGTTCGCCGCCCTTGCCCTCATGCTCAGCACCGTCCCCATGGCCCACGCCGAAAAACTCACCCTGGAGGCCATCACCGGCCCGTTGCCGCTGTCCGGTCCGACCTTGCTCAAGCCCAAGGTGGCTCCGGATGGTTCGCGCGTGACCTTCCTGCGCGGCAAGGACAGCGACCGCAACCAGCTGGACCTGTGGGAATACGACATCGCCAGCGGCCAGACCCGGCTGCTGGTCGATTCCAAGGTCGTGCTGCCCGGCACCGAAACGCTCAGCGATGTCGAAAAGGCCCGCCGCGAGCGCCAGCGCATCGCCGCGTTCAATGGCATCGTCGATTACCAGTGGGCGCCGGATGCGCAGGCGCTGTTGTTCCCGCTTGGTGGCGAGTTGTATCTGTACGACCTGCACAGGACCGGCGCTGCCGCAGTGCGCCAGCTGACCCACGGCGAAGGCTTCGCCACCGATGCCAAGCTCTCGCCCAAGGGCGGCTTTGTCAGCTTCGTGCGCGAGCGCAACCTGTGGGTGATCGACCTGGTCAGCGGCAAGCAGCTGCAGCTCACCAGCGACGGCAGCCAGACCATCGGCAACGGCGTGGCCGAGTTCGTCGCCGACGAAGAAATGGATCGCCACACCGGTTACTGGTGGGCGCCGGACGACTCGGCGATCGCCTTTGCGCGCATCGACGAATCCGGCGTGCCGGTGCAAAAGCGCCCGGAGGTCTATGCCGACCATACCGAGGTGATCAGCCAGCGCTATCCGCAGGCCGGCCAGCCCAACGTGGCGGTGCAGTTGGGTGTGATCGCACCACGCACCGGTGCGGCGCCACGCTGGATCGACCTGGGCGACAACGCCGATATCTACCTGGCACGCGTGGATTGGCGCGATGCACAGCGCCTGACCTTCCAGCGTCAATCGCGCGATCAAAAGACGCTGGAGCTGATCGAGACCATGCTGGCCAGCGGCAGGCAACGCACGCTGATCACCGAAACCTCGCCGACCTGGGTGCCGCTCCACAACGATCTGCGTTTTCTCAAGGACGGCCGCTTTGTCTGGAACTCCGAACGTAGCGGTTACGAACATCTGTACCTCGCCTCCGAAGACGGCGCCACGCTCACGCCGCTGACCTCCGGCGCCTGGGTGGTGGACGCGCTGCTGGCCGTCGACGAGCAGGCCGGCCTGGTGTACTTCGCCGGCAGCAAGGATTCGCCCACGCAAACGCAGCTCTACGCGGCGCCGCTGGCCGGGGGCGTCATCGAAAAACGCTCGGCCTCCAACGGCACGCATGCGGCCAGCTTCGCCAACAACGCCAGCGTGTATGTCGACAGCTGGTCCAACACGACCACACCACCGCAGATCGAGCTGTTCCGTGCCAATGGCGAAAAAATCGCCACGTTGCTCAAGAACGACCTGGCCGATCCGCAACATCCCTATGCCAGGTACCGTGATGCACAGCGCCCGATCGGTTTCGGCACGCTGACCGCAGCCGATGGCAAGACTCCGTTGCACTACCGGCTGACCAAGCCGGACAACTTCGACCCGAGCAAGCGCTACCCGGTCATCGTCTACGTCTACGGCGGTCCCGCGGCACAAACCGTGCTCGATGCCTGGCCCAGCCGTGGCGATGCGTTGTTCGATCAATATCTTGCGCAGCGTGGCTACGTGGTGTTTTCGCTGGATAACCGCGGCACCCCGCGACGCGGCCGCGACTTCGGTGGCGCGCTGTACGGCAAGCAGGGCACGGTGGAAGTGGACGACCAGCTGCAAGGCGTGGCCTGGCTCAAGGCGCAGCGTTGGGTGGACCCGGCCCGCATCGGCGTACAGGGCTGGTCCAACGGCGGCTACATGACGCTGATGCTGCTGGCCAAACACAGCGACGTCTACGCCTGCGGCGTGGCCGGCGCACCGGTCACCGATTGGGGCCTGTACGACACCCACTACACCGAGCGTTACATGGACCTGCCGGCCGGCAACGCCGCCGGCTATCGCAACGCGCGCGTCGCCACCCATCTGGATGGCCTGCACGCCAGGCTGCTGCTGATCCACGGCATGGCCGACGACAACGTGCTGTTCACCAACTCCACCGCGCTGATGAGCGAGCTGCAGCAACGCGGCACGCCGTTCGAGTTGATGACGTATCCAGGCGCAAAGCACGGCCTGTCCGGCAGTACTGCGTTGCACCGTTACAAGACCGCCGAGGCGTTCTTGCAGCGCTGCCTGATGCCGTCGCAGCAGTAGACGCTCGCCGCTTCGTTCCAGGTCTCGCCTGCCGTTTTCCCCTGCATCTGCGCAAGGAGTGCCATGTCGCTGCCGCCACCCATCCCCGCTGCATCGCCGCAGCGCCCGCGCGCTGTCGATGTCTGGAGCCGGCATTGGAAGTGGGTCGTGCCCGGTATCGGCGTGGCGTTGTTCGTGCTGCTGGCATTGGTGATCGGCGCGCTGATCTACGCGATTGCCGCGGTGGTGAAATCCAGCGATGTGTACCGCGACGCGCTGCGCATCGCCAAGGCCGATACGCAGGTCGTGCAGACCCTGGGCACGCCCATCACCGACGCGCTCCTACCCGATGGCAGCATCAGTTACGTCGGCGACATGGGCGAGGCGCATTTCAGCGTGGGCCTGCATGGGCCGCGCGGGAACGGCAGCGTGCAGGTGGATGCCACGCGCCGGCATGGCCGTTGGACCTACCAGACACTGACCTTCGCCGGCACCCATGGCGGCCAGATCGATATGTTGCCGGCCACACCATCGCCACCGCAGCCCTGCCTGCCATGACCTAAGGCAGATTGCCGCGGCCGTTGCAGATGGGTAGGGTCGCGCTACTCAATTCGCGGATCTGCCTCATGAAGCCACTCGTTCTCGCCGTTGCGCTGGCGCTCGGTTCCTCGTTGCCGTTGCAGGCACAGACCGGCAAGACAGCGCCGACACAACCCGCCAGCCCGGCCTGGGTACAGATCAGCAACGGCTACGCGCAGATCCTGCTCAACGCGCAGGCACCGTTCCAGCCCGAATACGCCAGTTTCTTCGGCGTGCCCGGCTATGACGACCAGGTCGTCGACCTGGGGCCGGACAACGCCGCGCGTTATCGCGATGCCATGCGCAAGGCGCGCGCCACGCTGCAAACCAAGCTGACCACCGAGCGCGATGCCAACGTGCGTCAGGACCTGCAGATCATGATCGGCGCCGCCGAGCAGAATATCGAAGGCAGCGAGCTCAACGAGCGCTATCTGTTGCCCTGGAGCGACGCGCCTGAGGCGGTCTTCAGTGGCCTCAACGGTCTGCTGTCCGACCAGACCGTGCCTGAGCGCCGCGCCAAGGCGCTGGACCGCCTCAAGCGTTACGTCGGCCTGGTGCCGGGCAGCACACCCACCACCACGCTGGCGCGCCAGCGCTACGAGGAAAAGCTGGGCAACAAGGCGTTGCTGCAGCCCACCCAGCGCGAAGTGGAGCAGGCGCTGGCCAACGTGGACACCTACGTCGCAGGCATCGGCGAGCTGTTCGCCAAGTACAAGATCGCCGGCGCCGACGAGGCGCTCAAGGCCATGTCCACCCAGCTCAAGGACTATGCCGCCTGGACTCGCAGCACCGTGCTGCCCAAGGCACGCAAGGACA
Source organism: Xanthomonas sp. 3793 (assembly GCF_024806835.1). Lineage (GTDB taxonomy): Bacteria > Pseudomonadota > Gammaproteobacteria > Xanthomonadales > Xanthomonadaceae > Xanthomonas > Xanthomonas arboricola_F. The sequence goes on along the minus strand of NZ_JANTYU010000005.1, from coordinate 134,783 downwards.
CCCGCCTGCCGGAACCCCTGTACGCGTATCAACTCAAGCAGGTCGGCATCGACATCGCTCCGCAGCAGCTGATCCAGCGCGCGCAACTGGAATTCATGGAGACCCGCTCGGCCATGCGCCAGCTGGCCCCGCTGGTGGCCAAGGCCAAGGGCGTGCAAGGCGAGGATTACGTGCAGGTGATCCGCGCGCTCAAGGGCAACAAGATCGCCGACGACCAGCTGGAAACCCACTACCGCGGCGTGATCGACCAGATCGACCCGATCATCCGTCAGCAGCGCATCGTCGATGTGCCCAACCGCCCGATGCAGATGCGCCTGGGCAGTGCCGCCGAAAGCGCTGCGCAACCTGCGCCGCACTTCCTGCCCGCGCCGTTGATCGGCAATACCGGCCAGCAGGGTCAGTTCGTGCTGCCGCTGGGCAACCCATCCGCCGAGGGCGGCAAGAAAGAGCAGTACGACGACTTCAACTTCGGCTCGGCCGCCTGGACGCTCAGCGCGCACGAAGGTCGCCCCGGTCACGAACTGCAGTTCACCGCCATGGTCGAACGCGGCGTGTCGCTGGCGCGCAGCATGTTCGCGTTCAACTCGGTCAACGTCGAAGGCTGGGCGCTGTATGCCGAAGCCGAAATGGTGCCGTACGAACCGCTGGACGGCCAGCTGATCGCCCTGCAGTTCCGCCTGTTGCGCGCTGCCCGCGCCATGCTCGACCCGATGCTCAACCTGGGCCTGATCGACCGTGAACGCGCACGCCAGGTGCTGGAAGACGACGTCGGCCTTTCGCCGGCGATGACCCGCCAGGAACTGGACCGCTACACCGTCCGCGCCCCCGGCCAGGCCGGCAGTTACTTCTACGGCTACACCCGCATCCTCGAACTGCGTATGCGCACCGAACTGGCCCTCGGCAAGAAGTTCGATCGCCTGGCCTTCAACAACTTCCTGCTCGACCAGGGCCTGCTACCACCAGATCAGCTGGCCAAGGCGGTGGAAACGCAGTTCATTCCGGCGCAGCAGAAAAAGCGCTGAGCAGGGGGCGTGACACGGGCATGAGGCAGCCGTCGCCAGCAGCCCCATGCCGCTGCCTGAAGCAGCTGGCGGGTTAGCGTGCTGGCGGCGGCGCGTCCGAGTCCGGCCCGGCCTGCGCTCCCGCCGGCACCCAGATCGCCATCCCGGCTGCGCGTTTTTGCGTGGTCGGGATGCCGATGCCCAGGCCGCCACCGACGCGGCCGCCGTAGCTGCCGCCGCCGACCGACAGGCCGCCGCCGGAGCGTTCCGAGCCGACGCCGACAATGACCACGCCGTTGGCGCCCAGCTTGGCGGCTTCGCGCTTGAGGCGCTGCACGGCGGCATCGGTCTGGCCCTGGGTGCCGAAACCGGCGGCGCTGGTGGATTCGAGCTGGGCGATCTCCACCGAGCCGACCGGGGCATGCGAATAGACCTGCACCTGGGCGGGGTCGATCGGGGCGCGTGCCTGGCCGAGCATCACCTTGGAGCTGCTGGCACAGCCGGCCAGCAGCAGGGCCAGCGCGGCGCCGACGACGAAATGCCTGTTCATGATGTGGCCCCCTGAAAGATGGTGATGACGGCGATGATCCGGCGCCCTAACTGAAGAGTGGCTAACACGACGCGGCAAGCCGACGTGCCACCTGGTGGCGGCGACGCCATGGTCCTGGCAGCACTCTGAAACCCATCGGACGCTGTCTCACACTAGCCACGCCCGTGTGAGGCTGCCGCCAAGCCGCCATTGGTCAGGGTGACCACCTGCCCACGCCGTGCGGACGGTCGCGCCGGTATGCTCGCGCTTTGTTCAAGGAGAGGTGGCACGTGGGATTGATCAGTCTGTTGTGGGGGATCGTGGCGCTGCTGTGGATGGTGCTGGCCTTCATTCCGCTGCTGGGCTGGGGCAACTGGTTCCTGATTCCGTTCGCGGCAGTGGGTGCGCTGATCGCGGCGATCGCGCTGTTGTTTACCTCGGCCGGCCATCGTGGCCGCGCCAAGACCGGCCTGCTGCTCAACGGTCTGGTGATCGTGGTCGGGGTGATCCGCTTGAGCCTGGGCGGCGGCGTGATCTAGCCGTTGCAGCGCTGCGACAGTGCGTCGCAGCGGCGTCTGCAGCAAGGTGGCGGGCGTAGACTTGTGGGCTGTCACAAGGAGCCTTGTCATGGCCCACCCGCACTATCGTCCCCGCCGCATGCGCCACGATGCGTTTTCGCGCCGCCTGATGCGCGAAAACACCTTGACCACCGATGACCTGATCTGGCCGGTGTTCGTGCATGAGTTGTCCGGCCGCGCGCCCATCGCCTCGATGCCGGGCGTGGAGCGGCTGTCGCTGGACGAGCTGCTGCGCGAAGCGGAAAACGCGCTGGAACTGGGCATTCCGGTGATCGACCTGTTCCCGGTGATCGACCCGGCCGGCAAGAGCCTGGATGCGGCCGAGGCCTGGAACCCGGATGGCCTGGCGCAGCGTGCGGTGCGCGCGCTCAAGGCGCGCTTCCCGGAGCTGGGGGTCATGACCGACGTGGCGCTGGACCCGTACACCACCCACGGCCAGGACGGCATCATCGACGCCAAGGGTTATGTGCTCAACGAGATCACCGTCGAAGCGCTGGTCAGGCAATCGCTGTCGCATGCCGAAGCGGGTGTGGACATCATCTCGCCGTCGGACATGATGGATGGCCGCATCGGTGCGATCCGTCGCGCGCTCGATGCCGACGACCATCTCAACGTGCGCATCATGGCGTATTCGGCCAAGTACGCCTCGGCGTTCTACGGCCCGTTCCGCGATGCGGTCGGCAGCGCCGGCAATCTGGGCAAGGCCGACAAGACCACCTATCAGATGGACCCGGCCAACAGCGACGAGGCCATGCGCGAGATTGCGCTGGACCTGGAGGAGGGCGCGGACATGGTGATGGTCAAGCCGGGCATGCCGTACCTGGATGTGGTGCGCCGGGTGAAGCAGGAATTTCGCGTGCCGACCTTCGCCTACCAGGTCAGCGGCGAGTACGCGATGCTCAAGGCGGCCGCCGCCAACGGCTGGCTGGACGAACGCCGCTGCGTGCTGGAAGCGCTGATGGCCTTCAAGCGCGCCGGTGCCGATGGCGTGCTGACCTATTTCGCGCCGCAGGTGGCGCGCTGGCTGCGCGAAGGCTGAGCGCGTCTAGACGTGCTGCGTGAGAGGCGTTGGGGTGGCATCTTTCCTGGATGCCGTTCAACGCGCATTCGATGCGGTGAAGAGGGCATCCGATGGTCGTGTCGGATCTTCCGCGTTGTTGCACGGACCGGCAGCGCCGGCCTGTTGTGCGCTGTAGCGGTTCGATCTGATCCACGCGATCTGCTTCTATTTCCTGGCACATCGCCGGCCTAGGGCCGCAGGCCAGCCACCAGGCGCCTGATCGCGATGCGCAAGCAGCGTGGCCGGCCAGGGCTGCCGGCAAGACGACGCATTCGCCATCGGTCCAGGCGCGCCGACTGCGATAACGATTCTCATCTACAATAGCGAGCCCTGCCGCTTCAGGTTGTTCGCGCGTGTTCAAGACGGTTCTGTTCCAACTGCACTGGCTGCTCGGCATCACGGCCGGCTTGGTGCTGTCGGTGATGGGCGTGACCGGCGCGCTGATGTCCTTCGAAAACGAGATCGTGCGGCTGGCCAATCCGGCCATCGCGCAGCTGGCCGTGCGGCATGCCGCCGGCGAGCGTGCGTTGCCGGTGGATGTGTTGTTGCAGCGGCTCGACCTGACTCCGCGCGATGCAGGAAAACAGCAGGCGGTGACACGCATGCTGATCGACCCCACCGGCGCGCGGCCTTCCACTGCACGTCTGGCAGGCAAGGGCGGCGGGCGCGTGTACTTCGACCCTTACACCGGCGAGCGCGTCGCCGCGCCGCGCTTGAGTGGCGCGTTTGCGTTTATCGAAGACCTGCACCGCCATCTGACTGCGGGCAAGCGCGGCCAGGCAGTGACCGGGGCATGTACCTTGATCCTGCTGTTTTTCTGCGCGTCCGGGCTGTATCTGCGTTGGCCGCGGCGCTGGTGGAGCCTGCGGACCTGGTGGGCGGTGGAATGGCGGCGGCAGGGGCGCAGTTTTCTGTGGAGCCTGCATGCGGTGTTCGGCACCTGGTGCCTGCTGGTCTACCTGCTGGTCGCGCTGACCGGGCTGACCTGGTCGTACGACTGGTATCGCGACGGCATGGTGGCCTTGCTCGGCAAGGAGCCGGCCATGCGCGGCGACGGGGGCGAGCATCGGCCGGCGACGGTGGATTTCGCGCGCGTGCAGCGCACTCTGGACGGTATCCCGGGCACCCACCACGCCGCGTTGGATCTGCGGGTCCCCACCCGTGCCGGGCAGCCGATGAGCGTACGGTTCTTGCCGGACCGGCCCGACCACGACCGCGCCTACGACAATCTGGAAATCGACGCCGCCAGCGGCGCCTTGCTGCGTCGCCAGGATTACGCGCAGTTGCCGCGCGGCCAGCAGTGGCTGGTGAGCATGTTCCCGCTGCACTCGGGCAGTTTTTTCGGATTGCCGGGGCGCATCGTGGTGATGCTGGCGAGCGTCGGCATGTCGGTGTTCTTCATCAGCGGCTGGATGCTGTACCTGGATCGCCGCCGCAAGAAGCGCGAGTTGCGCGCCGCGCGCGTGCTGCTGCAGGGCGCGCCGCCGGCCTCGCAGGCCGAGCCGTGGTTGATCGCCTTCGCCAGCCAGAGCGGTTTTGCCGAGCGGCTGGCCTGGCAGGCGGCCGGGCATCTGCAGGCGGCCGGCCTGCCGGTGCAGGTGCGCGCGCTGGCGCAGGTGGATGCGCCGCGGTTGCAGGCCACCCGGCACGCCTTGCTGGTGATCAGCACGTTCGGCGATGGCGAGCCGCCGGACGCGGCGCGCGGATTCGAGCGCGAACTGCTGCGCCAGCGCATCGCCTTGCCGCAGCTGGCTTACGCGGTACTGGCACTGGGCGACCGCCAATATGCGCAGTTTTGCGGATTTTCGCGGCGCATCGAGCAGTGGCTGGACGCGCAGGGCGCACGCGCGTTGTTCCCCGCCGTGGAAATGGACAACGCCGACCCGCAGGCGCTTGCGCAATGGCATGCGCAGCTGGCGCAGATTGCCGGCGCGCCGGTGGCCGCTGTCGCGCTGACGCGGCCGCGCCTGACGCAGTGGACGCTGTCCTCGCGCACGCATCTCAACCCGGGCAGCGAGGGGGCGCCGATCTGGCGCATCGACCTGCAGCCATCGCTGCAGGCGCACTGGCAGGCGCACTGGCAGGCGGGCGATATCCTCGAGGTGCAGCCTGCGCACGCCGATGCGCAGGTGCGTGCATGTCTGGCGGCGTGGGGCCTTTCGCCCGATGCATTGGTGCATGTCGATGCGCAGTTGCTGCCGCTGCATCAGGCCGCCGCCGAGCGGGTGCTGCCGCCGCCGCCGGCCGTGCCGCCAGCGCCGTGTCCCGATCCACAGGCCTGGCTGGATGCCTGCGACTGGCTGCCTACGCGCGACTATTCGATGGCCAGCGTGCCGGCCGATGGCGTGGCCACGGCGGTGGTGCGCCTGACCGCCCGCAGCGATGGCAGTCCAGGGCTGGGCTCGGGCTGGCTGATCTGCCATGCGCCGATGGGTGCGGCGGTGCGCGCGCGGTTGCGCACCAATCCCGGCTTCCATCGCGTCGAGGCGGCGCCGATGGTATTGATCGGCAACGGCACCGGCATCGCCGGTTTACGTGCCTTGTTGCGCGAGGCCGAGCTGGCCGGCGTGCACGGGCATTGGCTGCTGTTCGGCGAACGGCAGGCCGCGCACGATGGTCTGTTTGCCGACGAACTCCAGGCCTGGCATGCACGTGGCCATCTGCAGCAGCTGGACCGGGTGTTCTCGCGTGACCAGGCGCACAAGCGCTACGTGCAGCATCACTTGCGCGAGACCGGCGACACCTTGCGCCACTGGATCGATCGCGGTGCGGTGATCCATGTCTGCGGCAGCCTGGACAGCATGGCGCGTGAGGTCGATGCCACGCTGCGCGACTTGCTGGGCGAGACGCGGCTGGAGTCGCTGACCGCAGCGGGACGTTATCGGCGCGATGTGTATTGAGCGCGGTCATCGCCACTGCATCGCTGCGTTGGAGCGGCTAGTAAAACGTGGCGTGCGGTCGCTAAGCGGGTGCGAGCGGTTTGGAGAAATCGCGGTGAACGACCGATACATGCTGCGTCCTAGCTAGTCTCGACCATGCACTCCTTGCAGCGTGCGCGGTGGTTTTGTGAGCTGCCAACCATGGCGGCGTCTAAGCGCGGTCCGATGCTTGAATCGAAAGCCTGGTTGATCGAGGGCGCGATGCCCTCACCACTTCCGGGACACGCCGTGAATCCGTCCATGCAGGCTCCTTGGCGGCATCCATGCCGCCAAGGGTCCCGGAACCGGTAAGGACATCACGCCTGCCAAGTTGGTCGTGCGCTGATGGAACCGCACAAGCGGGATGACTTAAGCGAGAGGACTTAACGCAGCGGCCTGGCTGCTTGTATGCATGTGTGGATGACGATTAGCGATAGGGGGAAAACCCCATCCACTTGCTGCCCGCCTTCGACGGAAAGTTTTGGCAATCAGACCACGTCTGCCAGATCACAAGGATCATGCAACCACCGCTGCATCTGACCCGCTTGCTGCCGCTCCCGCTTTTGACCATGCACACCGACCATCTCGACTGGCCCTTGTCCGCCTACCGGCGCGGGACCTTACGCGGCACGGATGCCGCGCAAGAGCCTAGCAGGACGTACTTGCGGCGTATCCTGCGATGGTAGGCGGGCAAGGGCCCTGCGACCAAGCCTCAGATCAGCAGCCCTACAGTCACACCGCAGATCAGCGCCCTGCAGCGTGACCCAGATCATCCGCTCTGCAACAGCTTGGCGTGAAGTAGTGTCCCAGGCAGCCCCTGGCAAGAGTTTGCGCATCCATCCGCCTTCAACGGCAGCTGGCATCTCCCTCCACCGCCGGCGCCTTCATCCGGTAGATATCCAGTTGCCCCGCGCGTGGTGCGCGCGCGCTGCCGGTGACCAGCAGCTCGCCCGGTTTGGCCGCATCCACCACTGCGCCGAACGTGCGCTCCTGCGGCCCGTTGAACGACAGCGGCAAGGCCTGGTCCTGGGCGTAGTGCCCGTTGCTGCATGTGGCCAGCAACAACTGGCTGGGGCCATCGACTGCACCGCGCGCCCATACCAGGCCACGCCCGTCGCCAAGCCAGGCCGCATCCAGTTCGTCGGCACCGGTATTGATGTCGCGCAGTGGCGCAGGTGCGGTGAACGCGCGCCCATCCCAGCGCGCCACCAACACATCCAGGCCGCCGGCGCCGCCGTGGCCATCGCTGGCGAACAGCAGGCGCGTGCCGTCCAGCGACAGGCTGGGCGCGCGCTCGTTGCCGCGGCTGTTGATCGCCGCGCCCAACGATTGCACCGCGCCCAGGCCGCCCTGCGTATCGACCGGCACGCGGTACAGGTCGCTGCCACCGGTGCCGGCCGGCCGCGACGAGGCGAACAGCAGCCAGCGCCCATCGGCACTGAACAGCGGCGTGATCTCGTCCTGCGCGGTATTGAGCGGCAGCGGCTGCGCGTCCTGCCAGCGCCCGCCGCGCAGATGCGCCTGCCACAGGTCCCAGCCACCGGGGCCCCCGGCGCGGTCGCTGGCCCAGACGATGCGTTGCCCATCCGGGCTGAGCGTGGCGTGCGCCTCGTTGGCCGGTGTGGACACCACGCCCATGCCTTCGATGCCGAACTCGGCAAGTCCCGACGCGGACGGGACGAAGAGTAAACTCGCCGCCAGCGCGAGCGGCGTCCATCGAAGTTGCATGCGGTGTTCCTGCTCCAGGTCGCGCACAGTCTAGTCAACCAGAGAGCGTTTCATGCCCGTATCCCGTTATGCCGTGTTCGGTCACCCTGTCGCCCATTCGCTGTCGCCGGCCATCCATGCCGACTTCGGCAAGCAGACCGGCATCGCGCTGGACTACACCGCCATCGATGCGCCGCCGGAAGCGTTCGCCAGCACGCTGCAGCGCTTCGCCGACGAAGGCGGCAAGGGCGCAAACGTCACCTTGCCGTTGAAAGAGGCCGCCTTTGCGCTGGCCGCCAGCCTGAGCGATCGCGCGCAGCTGGCCGGGGCGGTGAACACGCTGGTGCGCAACGATGGCCAGTGGCAGGGCGACAACACCGACGGCATCGGCCTGGTGCGCGATCTCACCGATCGCCACGGCCTGGATCTGCGCGGTCGTCGCGTGTTGCTGCTCGGCGCCGGTGGTGCCGCCCGCGGCGTCGCGCCGGCCTTGCTGGAAGCGGGCATCACCGAAATGGTGGTGGTGAACCGCTCGCCCGAGCGCGCCGATGCGTTGTGCGATGCGCTCGGCGAACCCGCTAGGGTGGTATCGCGTTACATCGAAGACCTGCGCGAGCTCGGCGACTTCGAGCTGATCGTCAACGCCACCGCCGCCGGACGCGACCGTGACGCCGGTGCATTCGCGCTGCCGCTGGGCCTGGTCAACAGCCTCACTGCCGCGGTGGATCTCAACTACGGGCAAACCGCCATCGCGTTCCTGGCCTGGGCGCGCGCGGCGCAATGCCGTTACGCCATCGACGGCCTGGGCATGCTGGTGGAACAGGCTGCCGAAAGTTTCGCGCTGTGGCACGGCGTGCGCCCGGACACCGACCCGGTCTACGCCGCGCTGCGCGCACGCGATGCCGTGCTGGTCAGCGCGGACTGAGCCGTTGGCCATGACCACCACCGACATCCTGCTCAGCCTGATCACCGGCCTGTTGTCGCGGGTGCCGATGCTGATCGCCTTGTTGCTGGGGCTGGTACTGCTGTGGCGCGCCCCCTTCGGGCCGCTGCGGCGTGCCGCGCTGGCCGGGCTGTGGCTGCTGCTGGGCTGTGTGCTGGCCGAGGTGGGCCTGCAGGCGATTCCGATGTTGTTGATGCAGCAGGGCAACGTGCGCCAGATCGGTCTGGTGATGGGCGTCGGCCGCTTCGTGCTGACCGCCGTGCAAGGCGTGGGCATCGGCGTGCTGGTGTGGACCCTGGCGCGCAGCCTGCAACGGCTGCCGCCTGCTGCCGGTCCGCGCGCATGATCCCGCTCAAGGCGCTGGCGCTCACCCTGGTCGGGCTGATCTGTGCAGGGCAGGGCGGTTGGACATTGCTGCATCCGCAGTCCCTGGCGACCGTCAACCGTGCGGGCCTGCTGTACGAGCGCTTCGGTCCGTCCGGGGTGGGCATCGGCATGCTGGCGGTGGGCGCGATGATGGCGGTGATCGGCCTGGTCTGGACGCGTTACGCCTGGCCGCAGCGCGCCTGATCGCACTGGTCTGACAGTCTGGCGGTGCTTGCCGGGTGCCGGTCTCCGAGCGCGTCCACGCATTGCTGCCTGGCATTCAAAACAACCAGCAGTGCGCGACAGCGGCACGCGCGGCAGGCAGGCACGTGTCGAGCGCAGCGTTTGCCTCTGACCGCCGACGCCCCGCCGTTCTTCCGTTCCAGCGCTTGGGTCCCAGGCAATGCATCGGCAGTGCACAAACAGGTTCAGCTGCCCCGCGTATCGGTCGCAGGCGCTGCGCCGGTCCGTGCGAAAATAGGGCGATGAGTGATCTTGCCCCACCGGCTGCGCCGTCCGCGCCCGTTCCCACCCAGCGTGTGCTGACCGACCCGATCAAGGCCGGCATCCGCGACGCCTACGCCAAGCTGCAGGCCAACACGCCCGGCTTTGCCACCCGCCGTGCGCAGAGCCAGATGATCGGCCTGGTCTCGCGTGCGCTGGCCACTTCCGGTGGCATCGGCATTGCCGAGGCGCCTACCGGCGTCGGCAAGAGCCTGGGCTATCTCACCGCCGGCGTGCCGATCGCACTGGCCACCAAGAAGAAGCTGGTGATCAGCACCGGCACCGTGGCGCTGCAGTCGCAGCTGGTGGAGCGCGACATCCCGGCCTTCCTCAAGGCCACCGGGCTGGAAGCGACCGTGGCGCTGGCCAAGGGCCGCACCCGCTATCTGTGCACGCGCAATGCCGCCGAGCTGGAAGGCGACACCAGCCAGAACGCCATGTTCGAAGACGAGCAGGCGCTGTACGACCGCCCGCTCAGCCCCGTCGATGCGGACCTGGCCAAACGGCTGGCCAAGGCCTACGCCGCGCGCACCTGGAACGGCGACCTGGACGATGCTCCCGAGCAGGTTTCGGTGCCGTTGCGCATGCGCATCACCACGCCTGCCTCCGGCTGTGCGGGGCGCCGTTGCAGTTATGCCGCGCAATGCCCGGTACTCAAGGCACGCACCGATGTGCGCGAAGCGCAGATCGTGGTCACCAATCACGCCTTGCTGCTGTCCTCGCTGTCGCTGGGCGATGCCGAAAACGGTCAGCCGCTGATCGCCCCGCCGTCGGACATGCTGCTGGTGCTCGACGAGGGCCATCACATCGCCGGCGTGGCGATCGACCAGGGTGCGGCCAATCTGCCGCTGGACGAGATGGCCAAGCGCACTGGCCGCATGCAGATTCTCATCGCCGCTGCGTACCGCGCGGTGGACAAGGACAGGATCGGCAACCTGCTGCCCAACGAAGCCATCGACGTGGCGGCGCGAGTGTCCAAGCTGCTCAAGGCGTTCCATGCCGAGGTCGAGCGCGTCTGGAAGCCCGAGCCAGGCGAGCGCGATCCGTTATGGCGTGCTGCCAACGGCAAGTTGCCACCGCAGTGGGGCCCGGCCATCGAAGAACTTGGCGAAGAAACCCGCGCGCTGTTCAACTGGGTGCATGCCGCCCATGGCGCGGTGGCCAAGGGCAAGCAGGACGATGCCGCACGCGAGCGCCTGCAACGCAACCTGGGCCTGGCGCTGGAAATGGCCGAGCAGCAGCACAATCTGTGGAGCGGCTGGCGGCGCGAGGACAAGGAAGGCCAGCCGCCGATGGCGCGCTGGATCACCCTCTCGCGCGACGGCGACCTGGTCTGCCACTGCTCGCCGGTGTCGGCCGCGCAGGTGCTGCGCACGATGATCTGGAACGAGGTCGATTCGGTGGTGATGACCTCGGCCACGCTCACCGGCGGCGGCGATTTCCAGGCCTTCGCCATCGACAACGGCCTGCCCGATCACGCCGAAATGGCCTCGCTGGCCTCGCCGTTCGACCTGCCCAATCAGGCCGAGCTGATCGTGCCCAATTTCCCGGTCACCCCGGACGACCGCGAAGGCCATCCCAAGGAAGTGGCCAGGTATCTGGTGCGCGAACTGGATTGGAACGCCAAGGGCAGCATCGTGCTATTCACCTCGCGCTGGAAGATGGAAAAGGTCGCCGACCTGATGCCGCTGGCGCAACGCAACCGCGTGCTGGTGCAGGGCGAAGGCAACAAGTCGCAACTGATCACCGAACACCTGCGCCGCATCGCCGCCGGCGAGGGCTCGGTGCTGTTCGGGCTCAATTCCTTCGGCGAAGGCCTGGATCTGCCCGGCGAGGCCTGCACCACGGTGGTCATCACCCAGGTGCCGTTCGCCGTGCCGACCGATCCGCAGACCTCCACCTTGAGCGAATGGCTGGAGAGCCGCGGCCATAACGCCTTCAACCTGATTGCCATTCCGCACGCGCTACGCACGCTGACGCAGTTCGCCGGCCGTTTGATCCGCAGTTCCAGCGACCACGGTCGCGTCATCATTCTCGACTCGCGCCTGCTGACGCGTCGCTACGGAAAACGCATCATCGACGCGCTGCCACCGTTCAAGCGGGTGATCGGGCGTTGATCGACTACCAGGTGCCGCATCGGTGCAGGTTCTGCATCGATGCAGGCATCGGCCGATACACAAGCGGTGCCGCTGCGTCAGCATCGCTGTATGAGCGAGATCGCACCCTGCGTTCGTACACCGATCAGCGCATCGTCATGCAGGCAGTGATTGCTGCGGCGACAGCCGCGGCGGCAGATGGACAGCGCAGCGCATGCATGCCCGTGACCTCATTCCGCCCGCGAGGAGTGCGTTTGGAACGACGGCGCTCTGACAATCGCTCCAGGCGTTCCAACCTTGCATCGCAGCATTGCGCTAGGCCCATCCGCACTTTCTTCATGCACGGCGAAGTCCGCGTGGGGCGTTTGCGCGGACACAACCCGACGATCTGCAACCTACTGCCTGGGCATTTAGCGATACATATCACGCAACGCAGTCATCATCATGTTCGCCTATCGCTGCGATCATAACTAACGACTTCTCTCGCTTCGGCCCGCTCGCCATGATTCAGCTCCCTCAACACGAGCTGACGCCATGCGCCCTGGATCCCTCATGGTGCTAGCCCTGCTAGCCCCCACATTGATCGCCCCACCGGTCTTCGCCCAATCCGTGCTGACCCGCGACAACGGCGCCAAGGTGGGCGACAACCAGAACTCGCAGACTGCCGGCGCCACCGGCCCGACCCTGCTGCAGGACGTGCAGCTGATCCAGAAGCTGCAGCGCTTCGATCGCGAGCGCATTCCCGAGCGCGTGGTGCATGCGCGCGGCACCGGCGTCAAAGGCGAGTTCACTGCCACCGCCGATCTGTCCAACCTGACCAAGGCCAAGGTGTTCAGCGCCGGTGAAAAGACCCCGGTGTTCGTGCGCTTTTCATCGGTGGTGCACGGCAATCACTCGCCGGAAACGCTGCGCGACCCGCATGGTTTCGCGACTAAGTTCTACACCAGCGAAGGCAACTGGGATCTGGTCGGCAACAACTTCCCCACCTTCTTCATCCGCGATGCGATCAAGTTCCCCGACATGGTCCACGCGTTCAAGCCGGACCCACGCACCAATCTGGACGACGACTCGCGTCGCTTCGACTTCTTCTCACACGTGCCCGAAAGCACCCGCACGCTGACGCTGCTGTATTCCAACGAAGGCACGCCTGCCGGCTATCGCTTCATGGATGGCAACGGCGTGCATGCCTACAAGCTGGTCAACGCCCAGGGTGAGGTGCATTACGTCAAGTTCCACTGGAAGACGTTGCAGGGCATCAAGAACCTCGATCCCAAGCAGGTTGCCGCGGTCCAGGCCAAGGACTACAGCCACCTGACCAACGATCTGGTCGGTGCGATCAAGAAGGGCGATTTCCCGAAGTGGGACCTGTACGTGCAGGTGCTCAAGCCCGAAGACCTGGCCAAGTTCGATTTCGACCCGCTGGATGCCACCAAGATCTGGCCGGACGTGCCGGAGCAGAAGGTCGGCCAGATGGTGTTGAACAAGAACGTCGACAACTTCTTCCAGGAAACCGAACAGGTGGCGATGGCACCGGCCAACCTGGTGCCGGGGATCGAACCGTCCGAAGACCGTCTGTTGCAGGGGCGTATCTTCTCCTACGCCGACACCCAGCTGTATCGCGTCGGCACCAATGGTTTGAGCCTGCCGGTGAATCGTCCGCGCGTGGCGGTCAACAATGGCAACCAGGATGGCGAGGCCAATCACGGCCACACCACCAGCGGCGTGAACTACGAGCCGAGCCGCCTGGAGCCGCGTCCGCAGGACACCGCTGCACGCTACAGCGAATTGCCGCTGTCGGGCACCACGCAGCAGGCCAAGATCGCCCGCGAGCAGAACTTCAAGCAGGCCGGTGAGTTGTACCGCTCCTACAGCAAGAAGGATCGCGCCGATCTGGTGCAGAGCTTCGGCGAGTCGCTGGCTACCACCGATACCGAGAGCAAGCACCTGATGCTGTCGTTCCTGTACAAGGCCGACCCCGAGTACGGCACTGGCGTCACCCGCGTTGCCAAGGGCGACCTGGCGCGCGTCAAGCAGCTGGCCTCCAGCCTGCAGGACTGATCCACCCGACGGCATCGCGGCCATGCCGCGATGCCGTCCCCGTCTTGGGAGAGCGATATGCGCACCTTGCTGTTGGTCATGCTGAGCGCCCTGTGCGCGCCAGCCATCGCTGCCTCGCCGTCTGCCACGCCCGCAGCGCCCACGTCATCCACGTCATCCACGTCGAGCCCGGAGCAGATCAAGCTGCAGCTGCGTGAGTACTTCTTCGATGCCGCGCGCGAAGGCCGCCAGGACATGCTGGCCGAGTTCATTCGCTCGCATTACGACCTCAATACCCGCGACGAGAAGGGCTATACCGCGCTGATCCTGGCCGCCTACCACGGCCAACGCCCTGCGGTGGAACAGTTGCTCAGTGCCGGCGCCGACCCCTGCGCGCAGGACAAGCGCGGCAACACCGCGCTGATGGGCGCGATCTTCAAGGGCGAGCTCGGTATCGCCAAGCGCCTGATGCAGGCCGACTGTGCGCCCGACCAACGCAACAACGCCGGCCAGACCGCGGCGATGTACGCAGCGCTGTTCCAGCGCACCGACGTGCTCAAGGATCTGGCCGCCAAGGGCGCAGACCTCAGCCTCAAGGACGGGCAGGGCAACGATGTGACCAAGTTGCAGCGCGGCGAATTCGCTACTGCCCCGGCCCGCTGATCGGGTTTGGTCGAGCGCTTCGCATGCCTTGCGCGCTTTGTCAGTTGCGCGTCTGCTCAAGCTGCTCTTGATAGTGCGTGACACGTCGCGACGTGGACGGTGGTCTAGAGGGACACGCGCCGGCCGGCTGCTGGCGTCACGCGTGCTGATGCTCCCGGCGATATCGCGCTTGGCGCGCGGAAGCGGCCAACACAGCCATCGCGGCGTACTGCCGCGCAGCCCGCAGGCAGGCGCGACCGATGTCGGGACTTCGGGTCAACCGCGCAGACGCGGCGGCAGTTCCGGGGCGTACGTATCTACCTCATCCTTGCCGGCTACGGGTGTGAGCCGGTCCCGGTGCGTCGATAGCGCGCAATGATCGCGGCCGGTACGCGGTCGACGCAGGCGAGTAGGCAGGCAGTTCAGGGCAGCTCACACAGGGACTGTGCGCCCGCCAGGCGCGCGTCCGCGGCGTCGGTGCGCATGTATCGCTCGTACGACCCTGGGTGCGGGTGCCGTCCACGCCGATCCGATGACTGCCCGCCACATTGGTGCCGGCTGTTCTCTGTCCCTGCGCCAGTTGCGGACAGACGGCGGTAGATCATCCAGTCCGGGGCGCCCGTCCGGATGGCTCCGCATGTCACTGGCCACGGTGTCTCACGGTTCCGGCAAGCGCCCGGACGGATACGCCGTTGACCGGGCTGTCGCCCGCATCTGGACGTCTGTGCGGCGCGTCATCCCCTTGGGGGCGTGCACATCAGCAGTGCAACGACAGCCGCGATCGCGATGCCCGTGGCCTGGTTTCGAGCGCGCCAAACCGTGACGTCCATCCTGTCGGGTTTCCGTCGCGCCTGCGCTGGAAGTCTGGCGCCGGTGATGATTTTTCCGCCATCCCGTCAGGAGATTTCCGACGCGCAAAGCCTTGCGCGCCAAGGCTTTGACATAAAACTGAGCGCGCGCTGACTTGCTTAAAATTCGCTCAAAAAAAGCGCAGAAAACAGTTCAAGAACGGGCCGGGAACGCCGATGCTTCAGCCATCGCAGCCTGGAACCCCCGCCATGAAGATCGATCCCTCCATCCCTTTCCTGATGTCGCTGCTGGCCATGGTGCTGTGCACCGCAACCGCCGTCGTCGCGCTGGTGTTCGGCCAGGTGCATGTGCTGGCGACCTCGTGGAGCTTCTACGCGGTGATGGGGACCTCGCTGATCGTGCTGGCTGCCTCCTACCACGCCCTCGGCAAGCCGCTGAGCGCCGAAGAGCGTGTGGGTTTCCGTAACCCGTAATCGCATCAGCGTCCAGGTAGCGGGCGCGACGCGCCTATCCGAGCACCGGACGAAAGAAGCTGCGCTCGTAACTGATGATGCAACGCGTTCGCTCCGCATAGGCGAACGCAGCCAGGCACTGCGCATCCTGCAGCGATGCCTCCCGATAGCGCGCGTACTCGGCGAGCGAGGGAAACGAAAACAGCGCCAGGGCGATATTGTTCGCCCCTTCCGAAGGCAGGAAGTAGCCGTGATGCTGGCCGCCGAAGCGCGCCACCAGCGGGATCCACAAGCGAGCGTAGTGTTCGAATTCGGCCAACTGATACGGATCGATCACATAGCGCAGCGAACAGGTGATCATGTAACGCCTCCGGCAGGCAGGGCGCCCCAGCATGCCATGCCGCACCGCCGCAGATTCATCGACGCCCGTGTAAGCTGTTGATCCTGCTTCGCATTCCAATGGTCGCTCGCCGCGGCCAACCGTCGATGACCGTTTCCGCCGATCGCTACGCCGCCTCCCTGCGCCTGTCCGTTGCCCCGATGATGGACTGGACCGACCGCCATTGCCGGGTGTTCCATCGCCTGCTGGCGCCGTCCGCACGCCTGTATACCGAGATGGTGCATGCCAACGCGGTGATCCATGGCGATCGCGCACGGCTGATCGGGTTTGATACGGCCGAACACCCGCTGGCGCTGCAACTGGGCGGCAGCGATCCGGCCCTGCTCGCGCAGGCGGCCGGCATCGCGCAGGAATGGGGCTACGACGAAATCAACCTCAACTGCGGCTGCCCGTCCGACCGCGTGCAGGCCGGGCGCTTCGGTGCCTGCCTGATGCGCGAGCCTGCACTGGTGGCCGAGTGCGTCGCTGCCATGTGTGCGGCCACTGACCTGCCGATCACGGTCAAATGCCGTCTGGGCGTGGACGACGATGACGACTACGCGGTGTTCGCCAGCTTCGTCGACCAGGTGGTCGCGGCCGGCGCGGCGATGGTGGTGGTGCATGCCCGCAATGCCTGGCTCAAGGGCCTGTCGCCGAAGGAAAACCGCGAAGTGCCGCCGCTGCGCTACGACTGGGCATATCGCCTCAAGCAGGAGCGTCCCGGTTTGCCGGTGGTGCTCAATGGGGGCATCGCCGCCGTCGATACTGCGCTGGCGCATCTGCAGCAGGCCGACGGCGTGATGCTCGGTCGCGCCGCGTACCACGACCCATATGTCCTGCATCAGCTCGATGCCGCATTGACCCAGCGCCCGCAACGGCCACGCGAGGCGTTGCTGCGTGCGTTGCGCCCCTACGTGGAGTCGCAACTGGAACAAGGGCTGGCGCTCAAGCACATCACCCGGCACGTGCTGGGCCTGTTCCATGGGCAGCCAGGTGGGCGGGCGTTTCGCCAGGTCCTCAGCGAAGGCGCACACCGTCCGGGCGCTGGCTGGGAGCTGGTGGAGCAGGCGCTGCAGCGCACCGACAGCCGCCCCTGGCGCATTGTGGCGTGACTGGCCCGGCGCTTGCATCAGCTGAATTGGCAGATCGGCGCTGTTCCTGGCTGCGGTTTGACGGCCCGTCCTCCAGAGCGAAAGCCTTGCTGGCAGGGCGTCTGCCCGGCAGAGACATTCATTTCACTGAATGGCGTTAACACGAAGCTAAAAAGTTCAGATCGGATTCACCCCCAAAAATCAAGAATTTGGCTCAATTTCCGTCGCCCGGCCCTGTGTGATGCACCGCCGGTTTCACGAATTTTGAATGTTCCTGAACAACCCGCTAGGATCCAGTTGTGACCCATCCGCTCAGCCGCGCTCGCTATGTCGTCCTGGTCGCCCTGTGGGGTGCCATGGCCGCGCCGTCGGCGTGGAGCCAGGGGTATCCGATGGCGCAGGGTGGTCGCGAGGGCATGCCGGCGTCGGCGCGCGGCAATAGCCGCACCTTGTCCGACACCATCCGCCATGTGCAGCGGTCCACCGGTGGACAGATCCTGGGGGCCGAGCGCGTGCCGTTCGATGGCGGCAACCTCAATCGGGTCAAGTACATGAAAGACGGGCGCGTCCACACGGTGTACGAGCCGGAGCAGACGCAGGCCGCGCCACCGCGCAGCCCTCCGCCTCCCGACGCGCCACCACGCGACGATAACCACTGAACGTAGATAGTTCGGCGTTCAGTCTCATAAATTCCCCGGCCGTGGGCCGATAACGTTACTAGGGAGAGTGCATGCGTATTCTTTTGGTCGAAGACGAAGCTCCGCTGCGCGAGACCCTTGCCGCGCGTCTGAAGCGTGAAGGCTTTGCTGTCGACGCTGCACAGGACGGCGAAGAAGGCCTGTACATGGGCCGCGAAGTGCCGTTCGATGTCGGCATCATCGATCTGGGCCTGCCCAAGATGTCGGGTATGGAGCTGATCAAGGCGCTGCGCGACGAGGGCAAGAAATTCCCGGTCCTGATCCTGACCGCGCGTTCGAGCTGGCAGGACAAGGTCGAAGGCCTCAAGCAAGGTGCCGACGATTATCTGGTCAAGCCGTTCCACGTTGAAGAGCTGCTGGCTCGCGTCAACGCGCTGTTGCGCCGTGCCGCCGGCTGGAGCAAGCCCACGCTGGAATGCGGCCCGGTGGCACTGGATCTGGCGGCGCAGACAGTGAGCGTCAATGGCGCCAACGTCGACCTGACCAGTTACGAGTACAAAGTGCTCGAGTACCTGATGATGCACGCCGGCGAATTGGTCTCCAAGGCCGATCTCACCGAGCATATCTATCAGCAGGACTTCGATCGCGACTCCAACGTGCTGGAAGTGTTCATCGGTCGCCTGCGCAAGAAGCTCGACCCCGATGGTGAGTTGAAGCCGATCGAGACCGTGCGTGGTCGGGGCTATCGCTTCGCCATTCCGCGCACCGAAGGCTGAGTCCGCGCGTCGGCAGGCAGGAAGACTTAGGTGCCGATGCGCTCCAAGTGGTACAAACGCTGGCGCCCGCGCTCTTTGCAGGCGCGCCAGCTGCTGGCCGCCAGCCTCAGCCTGGTGGCCTTCCTGGCGCTGGCCGGGTACGCCCTGGATGTCGCCTTTGCCGACACCGCCGAGAAGAACCTGCGTGAGCGGCTGAAGAACTACGCCTCGGCTTACGCTGCCAACATCGACTTTGTCCGCGACGGCTCGATCTATATCGGCGGGCAACCACCCGACCCGCGCTTCGATGTGCCAGGCGGCGGTCTGTACGTGGAAGTGGTGCGTCCGGACGAAAGCTGGACCTCGATGTCGGCCGAAGGCCCGAACATTCCGCATGGCCGCATGCTGGAGCCGCGCCAGGAAGAATTCATCGGGCCGCTGGAGATGACCCAGATCGATGGCAGCCTGGGCCAGTTGTATCGCTATGGCCTGGGCGTCAGCTACGTCGAGCGCGAGCACGGCGGCGAGATCCCCTACACCATCTATGTGATGGAAGACGCGCGCTCGATGGGCGCGCAGCTACGTGTTTTCCGTGGCGCGGTATGGTTTTACCTCGGCAGTGCCGGCGTGGTGCTGCTGGTGCTGCAGGCCTTCATCCTGCAATGGAGCCTGCGTCCGCTGCGGCGCGTGATCAACGAGCTGACCAAGGTGCAGCGCGGCGAGATCCAGCGCATGAGCGAGCAGCATCCACGCGAGCTGGAGCCGCTGACCGACAGCATCAACGCCTTCATCGAGAGCGAGCGCGATAATCTGGAGCGCCAACGCAATACGCTGGCCGACCTGGCGCACAGCCTGAAGACGCCGATCGCGGTACTGCGCACGCAGCTCGACAGCGGCGCTTCCGAGCACGACCTGCACAAGGAGATGGACGTGCAGCTGCGGCGCATGAACGACCTGGTGTCGTATCAGCTGGCGCGTGCAGCCTCCAGCGGCCACAAACTGTTTGCCGCCCCCTTGCAGATCGAGCCGTCCGCCGAAGAAATCGTGCGCGGTCTGGAAAAGGTGTATTCGATCAAGGGCGTGCTGTGCGAATTCGATATTTCCCCGGATGCGCGCTTTCATGGCGAGCCGGGCGATCTGCAGGAATTGCTGGGCAACCTGCTGGAAAACGGCTTCAAGTGGGCGCGCAGCCGGGTGCTGCTGACCGCACAGCCCGGCCCGACCACCGGCAGCCGGCGTGCCGGCCTGATCCTGTCGGTGGAAGACGACGGACCCGGCATTGCGCCGGAAGATGTCGCCAAGATCCTGCAACGTGGCGTGCGTGGCGATGAGCGCGTACAGGGCCATGGCATCGGCATGTCGATCGTGCAGGACCTGATCAAGGCCTACCGCGGTGAGCTGCAGGTGGTGCGTTCGCAGGAGCTGGGTGGCGCCCGCTTCGATGTGACCCTGCCTCCGGGGTTGTGACACGCGCGCGTGTCCGGATGAACCCGTGGGCAATGGCCTGCACGGCTCCGACAACCGTTTAACGCCTCGAACGTTTGCTTGACCATACTGGTCCGGTTGCAGGTACCTGCGATGGAGAGCTGCATGAGCGAGCGCATTGCACAGGTCTCTTGCGCGCAGACGCGCCCTTTGCCACGGCGATGGCCGCGCACCTGGGGCCGTGCGTTGCTGCTTGCCGGCTGCGCGTTGGCTGCGGCCGGCCACGCTGCCGAAACGCCGCTGACACCGACCCAGACGCGCTGGCTGCAACGTGCCACCTACGGTGTGGATGCCGATGGCGCAGCGCAGTTGCAGCGGCTCGGCCCGAAACGCTATGGCGCGCTGCTGCTCCAGCCCAGCGACGATGCTGCGTTACCGGCGCCGGTGCGCGCGCAGCTGCAGGGCTTCGATGCGTTGCATACCCCGCTGGAAACCTTGCTGACCCGCTACGAGGCCGACAAGATCCGGCTTCAGGCCATGCCCGATGGCGATGAGAAAGTGGCCTTGCGCAAGGACTGGCAGGCGCGCGGCGGGCAGATGCTCACCCAGGCGCGTCAGGCGCAACTGCTGCGTGCGGTATATGCACCGGATCAGCTGCGCGAGCAACTGGTGTGGTTCTGGCTCAATCACTTCAGCGTGTACGCCGACAAAGGCCGCGTGAAGTGGATGGCCGCCGATTACATGGAAAACGCGATCCGTCCCAATGCCACCGGCAAGTTCGCCGACCTGGTGATGGCCACGCTGCAAAGCCCGGCGATGCTCGAGTATCTGGACAACGCCAAAAATGCCAAGGGTAAGGTCAACGAGAACTACGCGCGTGAGCTGATGGAGCTGCACACGTTGGGCGTGCATGGTGGCTACACCCAGCAGGACGTGCAGCAGCTCGCGTTGATCCTGACCGGCGCGGGCCTGGTGCCGATCAAGGCCGATGGTGCGCCGCCGGTGTCGGCGACCGTGCCTGGCCAGCCACAGGCGGTGCGCAAGGGAGTGTTCGAATTCAACCCGGCGCGCCATCAGCCCGGCGACAAGATGCTGCTCGGTCAGCAGATTGCCGGCGGTGGCCTGGATGAGATTGAACGTGCCGTGCAGGTGTTGGTGCGCCAGCGGGCATGTGCGCACTTCGTCTCGCAACGCATGGCCGAGTACTTCGTCAGCGACACGCCACCGCCAGCGCTGGTTGCGCGGATGGCCAGCGTCTTCCAGCGCAGCGACGGCGATATCGGCAAGGTCATGCAGACCATGCTGGCTTCTGCGGAATTTGCACAGGCGCAGCCGCGCAAGTTCAAGGACCCCAATCGCTTCGTGGTGTCGGCGATGCGGCTGGCCTACGAGGACCAGCCGGTGATCAATGCCGCCCCGATGGCCAGCTGGGTGCAGCAACTGGGCGAGCCGTTATTCGGCCGCATCACCCCGGATGGATGGTCGCTGCACTCGCAGGCCTGGACCAGCTCCGGGCAACTGGCGCGCCGGTTCGAAGTGGCGCGCGCGCTGGGCAGCGGCCCCAGACAATTGTTCCGGCGCGATGGCGACAACTACACGCCGATTCCGCCCCCGACGCGCATCGACACGCGCGCGGCGTATCGCTGGATCGCGCCATCGCTGGCGACAGGCACGCAGCAGGCGCTGGAGCAGGCGCGCTCGCCGGCGGAATGGAACGGATTTCTGCTGGCGTCGCCGGACTTCAACTATCGCTGACTCACATCACTGGTTCACCGACGCGGATTCACCGAGTGCGATGCAGTCATCGCCGTGGGAGTACACCATGCAACGACGTCAATTCCTGCTTGCTTCTGCCGCCGCGGCCACAGCGCTGCCTTGGGCCGGCCGCTTGTTTGCCGCGCCACGTGATAGCGCGCGCATGCTGGTGGTGTTCTTGCGCGGCGGCTACGACAGCAACAATCTGTTGGTGCCGCACGGCAGCGATTTTTATTATCAGTCGCGGCCCACGCTTGCGATTGCGCGACCGGATGCGGCCAATCCCGACAGCGCCATCGCGCTGGACGCACAATGGGGTCTCAACCCGGTGATGCGCGATGCCTTGCTGCCGTTGTGGCAGCGCAATCAACTGGCGTTCGTGCCGTTTGCCGGCACCGACGATGTGTCGCGCAGCCACTTCGAAACCCAGGACGACATCGAATCCGGCCAGGCCGGCAAGCATCGCGATTACCGTTCCGGGTTCATGGCACGCCTGTCGGGCGTGCTCAGCGGTGTGCCGGCGATTGCCTTTACCGATTCGCTGCCGCTGACCTTCCAGGGCGGCGGCGATCTGCCCAACGTGTCGTTGAGGGGCATCGGCAAGGGCGGACTGGACGCGCGTCAATCGCAGATCCTGTCGCAGATGTACGACGCTACGCCACTGGCGACGGCAGCGCGCGAAGGACTTGCGTTGCGCCAGCAGGTCACCGCCCAGTTGCGCGAAGAGATGGAGCAGGCCGGCCGTGGCGCTGCCAGCGCACGCAGCTTTGCCGATGAAACCCGGCGCATGGCGAGCTTGATGCGCGAGCGGTATCGGCTGGGATTTGTGGATGTCGGCGGCTGGGATACGCATGCCAATCAGGGCAGTGTTGCGGGCGGACTGGCCAATAACTTGCGCAATCTCGGCGAAGGGCTGGCTGCGTATGCCGATGCGTTGGGCCCGGCGTGGAACGAGACGGTGGTGGTGGTGATCTCCGAATTCGGCCGGACCTTCCGCGAGAACGGCAGCAAGGGTACCGATCACGGGCATGGCACCACCTACTGGGTGTTGGGCGGTGGCGTGCGCGGCGGGCGCATTGCCGGCGAGCAGGTTGCGGTGGATCAGGCGCAGCTGCTGCAAAATCGCGATTATCCGGTGCTGACCAATTACCGCAGCCTGTTCGGCGGCGTGCTGCAGCGGCTGTGGGGGCTCTCGCCGGCGCAGCTGGAGCGCGTGTTTCCGGGCGCGACACCACGGGATCTTGGCTTGGTGTAGGGCGCGCCGCCCGCCGATGGCAGGACCGTTGGGCGCGCAGGGCGGTGTTGAAATCGGCATGCACCGCGCAATGCAGCGGCTCTGGGCCGTGCGCATGAGCTGGCGGCCATGTGCTGTCGATCAGCCGCTCCCGGTGCGCGCCAAAACGATGCTGCTCTCAGGCAACCGAAGCGCCGCTGGCCTTGGGTGCGAGGTGCTGGCGCGTCCGCTCCCGTTGTCCAAGGTTCCGGACCATGCGCTGCTCCGCGATGACTCGTTGCGACACGCGGGTGCATGCGTGCGGGTGTCGAAGCGCCCGGCCGCACTATCTGCAAACCAAGGAATGCTTCAAGCGCTTGCCGCAGCCATGCACAGCCACCGCGCAGCACCATCAACGCGCCGGCGGTGATGCAAACGGCGATCGCCCATAAACACCGACCAGATGTGCGGCCACGGCCGGCATCAGGCGCTCCAGCACCTGCGGCGCGGAGAAGTGGTATTCGCTGACGACCGCGAAGAATTCCTCCGGTGCTTCGGCAGCGTACGGGTCGATCTCGGTGTCTTCGCCGGCATCCACACGTCGGCAGAACGCATCGAAGGCATGCTGGAAATCGCGTGCCCAGCGGCGCTGCACCTCGTGCGGCAGTGGCGGCGTGCCATCGAGCGCACCATCCAGGGCATCGAGCTTGTGCGCCATCTCATGCACGATCACGTTGAAGCCGGCGCACGGGTCGTGCAGGTCTGCCTGCACGTCGGCCCAGCTGACGATCAGCGGCCCCTGCTCCCACGCTTCGCCGATCAGGGTGTCGTCCCAGGTATGCATGACGCCGGCCGCATCCACATGGGTGCGCTGCACGCGGAAGGCGTCCGGATAGACGATCAGCTGCGACCAGCCGCGCCATCCCGCTGCGCCGATTTCCAGTAACGGCAGGCAGCAGGTGGCAGCCAGCAGGACGTGATCGTGCGGCTGCAGTTGCAATCCATCGACCGGCGAAATGGTCTTCTGACCCAGGAACTGCGCGGTGAGCGCACGCAGACGTTGCTGGCGCTGGGCACCGAGGGCGGCGATCCAGGCGCAGCGGTCACACACCGGTTGCCAGAGCGCGTCAGGAATCTCGAGCGGCGGCCGGCGTAGCCAGCGCGTCAACCACTGGATCAGCGGAACATACCCGGCAGAAAGCTGTGCCAGCGCGGCATCATGCGCATGCGCGGGAACAGGGCGTCTCCATCGCTGCCACCACCGCCGGTTGCAGGTGCCGGCTTGTGCTGCGGCGCGCGTGCCGGTGTTGCCGGTTCGCCACTGGGCGTTCTGCCGCGTGCGGCCGAGTTGGTGCTGACACAGCTCTCATGATCGCCGTCGACCAACTGGTCCGATGCCAGGGCGGCAAGCGGAGCCAACAAGAACAGCAGGCAAACCGTGAGTCGGCGCATCGTCCACATCCAGGGCAAGCGGCGTGAGTTCCCGATCATAACGCGCTTTTCACTCCCTCACGCAAGCCGCGCTGGGCGGCTGGGAAGGCTTGGCGCATACTTTCACGGATCGATTTGGGAACCGTTGCCGTGGACGACCGCGCGTTGCTGGCCAAACTTGCAAGCGGCCGGCTGTCCGGCGATGCGCTGGCGCGCGATGCCGGGTTGACCCGTGCCGCGGTGTGGAAGCGCATCCAGAACTTGCGCGCGGCCGGTGTCGACATCGACGGGCGGGCAGGCGATGGCTACCGCCTGGCCGCGCCGCTGGACCTGCTGGATGTTGCGCGTATCCTTGCCGCCATGGCGGCCGACGCGGCAGCGGGCCTGGCCGCGCTGGAGCTGGCCTGGACCCTGGAATCCACCAACACCACGCTGCTGGCACGCCCGGCACCCGAGCGCGGGGTGTCCGTGTTGCTGGCCGAGCGCCAGACCGGCGGGCGCGGTCGACGCGGCCGTCAGTGGACCTCGCCGCTGGCCGCACACATCTATCTATCGGCATCGCGCCGTTTCGGTGGCGGGTTGGGCCAGCTGGCCGGGCTGAGCCTGGCGGTAGGCGTGGCAGTGGCCGAAGCCCTGCGCGGGTGCGGGTTTGCCGATGTCGGTCTGAAGTGGCCCAACGACCTGCTGGCGCGCGGACGCAAGCTGGGCGGGCTGCTGATCGAAGGCGGTGGCGAGATGGCCGGCAATGCGCGCGCGGTGATCGGGCTGGGCTTGAACGTGCACATGCCGCCAGCGTCGGCCGCCGCCATCGACCAGCCCTGGGTGGATCTGGATACCCTGGCCGGCCGTGCGGTGGCGCGCGACACGGTGGTGGCCGCGGTGCTATCGGCGCTGTTGCCGGCACTGGACCTGTTCGAGGCGCAGGGGCTGGCGCCGTTTCTGGACCGGTATGCGGCGCTGGATGTGCTGAGCGGGCGCTCCGTGCAGGTCGAGGAAGCCGGGACTTTGCATCACGGCATCGCGCTCGGTCTGGCCGCCGACGGTGCATTGCGGGTGCAACTGGGCGAAACGCTGCGCCTGTTCCACTCCGGAGAAGTCAGTGTGAGACCTGCATGAGCGAGTGGTTGTTCGACCTGGGGAATTCGCGTTTCAAATATGCACCGCTGCACGGCAACCGCGCCGGCGATGTGCAGGCGTGGACGCACGGTGCCGAAGCGATGGATGCGACCGCGCTGTCGGCGCTGCCGTCCGGGCGCATTGCGCACGTGGCCAGCGTGGCGGCGCCCGCATTGACGCAGCGGATGATCGCTTGCCTGCAGGAGCGCTTCGAGCAGGTGCGCATCGTGCGGACCATGGCCGAATGCACCGGTATCCGCATCGCCTATGCCGACCCGGGCCGCTTTGGCGTGGATCGGTTTCTGGCCTTGCTGGGCGCACGTGGCGATGCGCCAGTGCTGGTGGCCGGGGTGGGCACCGCGCTGACCATCGACGTGCTCGGTGCCGATGGGCAGCACCACGGCGGGCGGATCGCCGCCTCGCCGACCACCATGCGCGAAGCGCTGCATGCACGTGCGGTGCAATTGCCGGCCAGCGGCGGAGCCTATGTCGAGCTGGCCAACGACACCGACGACGCGCTGACCTCCGGCTGCGATGGCGCGGCGGTGGCGCTGATTGAGCGCAGCCTGCACCACGCACAGCGTAGCCTGGGTGTGCCGGTGCGGCTGCTGGTGCATGGCGGCGGCGCGCCACCGCTGCTGCCGTTGTTGCCCGATGCCAGCTTCCGCGCGGCCTTGGTGCTGGACGGACTGGCGACCTGGGCGATGCATTCGTCCTCGCCGTAAAGCGCTGCCTTATGCGGGTTGGACGAGATGCGTGGGGCCCCCGTGGTCCGCATGGATATCCTGTGGTGGCGGGCTGCCTGGCGCGCCGGCGTCGTAGCCTCATGCAGAGCTGCGCGTTGCCGCCGGCCGGGGCAAGGGGAAGTGCGGTGGCGCGCCGAGCGTGCGTTGCGCGCATGCTGCAGTCGCGCCACGGAATACTTCGCACTCGCCCCAAGCCACATGACACGCTCTAAAATCGGCGCATGTACGTACGCGCGCTCATCGTTGTCCTGATCATCCTCAATGCCGGGGTGGCACTGTGGTGGGCCTTGCAGCCACCGCCGGCGCCACCGGCCGCGCCGCCGCAGCCGTCCGGGGTTGCCCGATTGGACCTGTTGCCGATGTTGCCGACCAGGGCGACAGCAGCGGTGCCGCGTCCCGAAGCGGCGACCGCCGCGACCCCGGATGCCGCTGCAGCGGCTGATTCCACTGCGCCGGCCTCTGCGGCGACAGCAGCAGCGGCGGTGCCTGTGCCAACGCCGGCGGTGGCCGAGACCGCCGCGCGTCCAGCGGCAGCGAACAGCACGACCAGATCTGTTGACGAAAGCACCGCCCACGCCAAGTCGGCTCCAGCGCCGACACCGCCGGCCGCCCCGGAGCGCTGCGTCAGCGTGGGGCCGTATGCGGCACGCAGCGAAGCCGATGCCGCACTGGCGCGTGTCCGCGGCCAGGCCAGCCGTGCCGGCGTGCGCGAGGACACCGACGCCGGGGTCAGCACGTTCCGGGTGATGTTGCCCAACGTGGGCGACCGCGCCGCGGCGCAGGCCCTGGTCAAGCGCATTGCGGCCGCCGGCATCGGCGACTACTACGTGATTGCGCAGGGCGAGGACAACACGGTTGCGCTGGGGCAGTATCAAAGCCGCGAGCGCGCGGAGCGGCGCCAGGCCAGTCTGGTCAGTGCAGGCTTTCCGGCGCAGTTGGTGCCCAGCGGCAACGGTCAATCGCGCTGGTGGATCGATGTGCGCAGCACGGCGGCGGCCGCTGCCTTGCAGAGCGCTGCGGGTGCAGCGCGTCAACGATCGCTAGACTGCGCCGCGCTGCGCTAGAATGCGCACCGGCGCGCAATGCGCCCACCAGTGCCGGCATAGCTCAGTTGGTAGAGCAACCGCCTTGTAAGCGGTAGGTCCCCAGTTCGAATCCGGGTGCCGGCACCATCTTGGACACTCCCATCAAGCTTTCGATCGCGCGTGCTGCTGGCGCGCTCGCTGCGTTGTGTCTGTGTCATGCGGGAGCGTGCGCGTGCCTGCGGGCAGGTTGACCTTCGCGTTGATGCCTGGCGGTGGCGTCGATGTCGTCGCATGCCGTTCTCCTACCCAAGGACTGTTCCGGCCAGAACAAACGCGGCGCGCGTTTCGATACTTTTCGCAAGGGCAGGTGTGTCGGGCGGACGGGGTAGTGGCGCGCGGGCGGGCAGGTCCATTCGCAGGACACCTGCGTGCGGCGATGTCCGCTGCGACGCTGTGGTTTCGACGTGGCTGCGTGCCCGGACCCTCCCCCCAGCGCCTTTCCCGGCGGGCGAGGGGCTGGGTCACCGGTAGGGCGCGTTATCGGTGTGAGGCGTGGGTGTCGTGTCGGATTGGGCCGCCAGGAGCACGCGACCTCTCCCTGGCGTGGCGATCAGGCAGGGCGGCCCGCTGACAGCAGGTCCAGCGCGGCCTTGCCGGCGTCTGCGTGCGCGTCGTTGCTCAGGCGCTCGGACAGGGCGGCAATGACGATGGTCAGAGCCTGACGCAGCACGCTATCGGCATCGGCGCTGGCGTCCACCACCTGTTTGCCGGGCAATTGCAGCCCGTTGAAGATCGCGCGGCAGCGTTCCAGGTTGTCCTGGGTTTCGAAGTGGTTGGGCGCGTCGCCGCGGGCGCGGATGCGGGCCAGGCCGGTGGGCGGCGGCAGGTCGAGCAGCAACAGCACGTCCGGGCGCGGGGCAAAGGCGTTGCGCTCCAGCAGCGCGTCCAGCGGCAAGCCGGCAGCGCCCTGGTAGGCCACCATCGACGGGAAGTAGCGGTCCAGGATCACGACCTCGCCGCGTGCCAGCGCCGGCGCGATCAAGCTGTCGACGTGTTCGTGGCGGTCGCGGATCAGCAACTCGGCTTCTTCATCGGCGCTGAGGCGGCCGGTGGCGGCGGATTGCCGCAACTGCGTGCCCCAGGGGCCGTTGGTCGGCTCCTTGCTGGAGACCACGCGTGCGCCAGCTGTCTGCAGGGCGGCCGCCAGGTTGCGCGCAAGCGTGGTCTTGCCGGCGCCGTCGATGCCTTCGATCGCGATCAATAGCCCGCCGGGCTTCAGTTCGATTGTCATCGCGCTACTTTATCTGATCGTGGCAATGCAGCAGTAGCCGGCGATCTGGCAGGGCGGTCACCAGGCAGTGGCTGCGGGCGTTGGATCGAGCAACTGCACCGCAGGGCGGGTGCACGACGACCTGACCAGACATGCGCACATTGCGGCGGCCAGCGGCGATGGCAGCACACCGGTGGCATGCAGCAGTCGTCGTCGCCGCTATTGCCGATGCTGTATCACGGGTATGTCTTGCGCGATGTCGGGAATGTCCCGATGTCCGCGCTTCTGTCCGCTGGGCATACTGAATAAGTCAGACGCAGCGCTCATTCGTAGTACGACTGAGTCGCGTTTCTGGCTTCAAGGAAGAAGGACGCGTCGCCGCCACCCTAGAGGCGGCATCCCCCGCGTGACGCCCGCTCAGGCCCGTCGTGACCGGATTCCTTGTTTATTTTTGCGCGGCTCACCGCCAGCCCGCCGCAGCGGACCCGCGCCGGTGATCAGCTTGCCGAGGTATAGCGATAGGACAGCAGCGATTTCACCAGGAAGGTGATCTGGGTGGCAGAGCGCGCATCCACGCGCATCACCGGAATACGAAAGCCTTCGGCCGCCAGCGCATCGCGAAATGGCGGCAGCAGAAAGTCCTCGACCTCGTCGGTCATGGTGATGCCCACCGCCAGGCTGGCGTCCGGTGCGATCTGCGAAAACTCACCCAGCAGCGCCAGGGTGGCCTGCAGCATCTGCGGGTCGCGCGCATTGGTCAGCACGATCACGCCCAATGCGCCGTCGCAGACCAGCGGCCACATGAAATCCAGATATTTCTGCCCAGGCACGCCGTAGACGTGCAGCAGCTCGCCGTCTTCCAGCTCGATGGAGCTGTAGTCCAGCGCGACCGTGGTGTAGGTCTTGTCGCCGTAGGCATCCTGGCTGAGCGGCATTTCGGTGCTGACCGGCTCCACGTCGGAGATGGCGCGCACCGCGGTGGTCTTGCCGGCACCCATGCCGCCAACGAACACCAGTTTGTTGGCTGGAAGACTCATGACTGCGCCTGAGAAAGAGAGAGGCCAAACCGACGTGCGACCCAGGAAAAGAACCGGGAATTGCTGCTGTCCGGACGACGCGGCGTTGAAGGCACGGAAATCTCCGCAGTCTGGGCAAGGCCGCTGGCAAGTGCAGCGGCGAACAGGCATTCCACCGTCTGCAGCGGCAGCTTGCAAGCATTGGCCAGCGCCTGCGGGCGCCACGGGCGCGCATGCAGGTGAGCGATGGCCAGCAGGTGCGCAGGCGAACTGGTCTCTGCGCTGAGTTCAGGCCACTGCCGTAGCTGCAACGCATGGCTGGGTTCCACTGCCGGCAGCGCGGGGCGCAGGTGCTCGGGCAAGGCGAAATACAGCGCTTCGAACGAGAGGCGTTGCGTCAGTGCGGCATCGGCGTCGTCGGCCACGCGCTGCCAACCGGGCCGATCCAGCGCGGCAACGAGCTCGGGCAGCGACACGCCGGCTGGCAGGTGCATGCAGCGACCGGATGGATCCACGCGCACCTGCAGGCGCGCATGCCGCAGCAGCACCGGTCCTGCGCCGAATTCGCCGCGGCAATGGCGCAGCAGCAGCGCCGGTTCGGCGACCTGTGCGGTGTGTGGCGAGGACAGCAGCAGACGCATCTGCTCGTTGAGTTCGCGCACGGTGGCACCGTGCTTGAGCCAGGCGCCGGCGACAGGCGTGCGCGAAACCACCAACACACGCACCGGCTGGCCTTGCAATGCCTGCCATGCGGCAAGACCGTCGGCCGTTTCCAGGCCCAGCACCACCACGTCGGCCGCGTGCTGCGGCCATTCGCCCAGCTGCACGTCGATGCGCTCGGCAAGCAGCAGCGAGCACGCCAGTTTCAGGCGCGTGGTGTGCAGCAGGTCCAGGCCGGCCGTGGCGACCCGCATGGCGTGGATGGGTGTGGTCATGGGAGGGCGCCGTCGGGGCGCAACAGAACGGCGACGCCTGCCGGTCCGCACCGGCAGGCAGGGTCGGCGACGCGGAGGCGCCGCCGGTCAGGCATCAACCGAAATCCAGGGTCTTTTCGAACGCCTTGAGCTCGTGGCGCGCCATGGCCAGATTGGCCTTGGAGCGGTCCAGCACGACATACAGAAACAGCGTGCCGTTGCTTTCGAGCGGACGCAGCAGGTGGTACTGGCGCGACAGCGTGATCAGGATGTCTTCGATCGTGTCGTGCAGACCGAGCTGCTCGGCGATGCGGCGCTTGGCACGTACCACTTCGGTGTTGCCGGCAGCAGCCAGCTCGAGGTTGAGTTCGGTGCCGCCGGTCATGCCCAGGGCCATGCCGCTGTCGCTGTCGACCAGCGCGGCGCCGACAAAACCGGCGAGCGAATGCAGTTGTTCCAGATTGAGTTTCGACATCGGTGGTCCCCTTCCAAACGGTGAGAAAAATCGGTGCGCTCGTGCAAGCACAAACAATGCCAACGGCATCAGCCGGCCGGCTGCGCCAGTGCAGTGGCCAGGCGGCCGGCGCAATCGCGCGCGTTGAACAGCAGTGCGGCGGCATTGAGGTCTGCGCTGCCCACGGCGGTCAGCGTCAGCGGTTTGTCGGCCCGGATGCGGATCAGCACCAACTGCCCGCCACGCGTGCTGATGGTGGCGTAATCGGCTTCGCTCAGGCTCGACTCGCGCGCCAGCGTCTCGCCCAGGGTCAGGAACGAATTGGCCATCGCGGCCAGGCGACGCCCGTCCACACCCAGGCTGGATTGCTCGGTGATGGCGCGGCCATCGGCGGTAGACAGCATCAACAGCCGGATACCCGGCTCGCGCTCGATGGTCTGCGCGAATTCGCGCCCGATCCGGTGCAGGTCGTACTGATGCGACGCCCGCGCGACCTCGCCCACGGCAGCCTTGACGACCTGGTTGACGGCGTTATGCGGCATGAAACTCCCCTGTTGCTGATGGCCCGAGCGCGTACGTGATGCGTGTCCTGCGCTGGCCGGCGCACCATACCATCGAGGTATTAGAGCGCAGTCACACCAGCCTCAGGCGCTTAACTGGGCGGTCAGACAAGCAGAATGTGCAAAGTCCAGCGCGCCACAAACTGCCGTGGCACGTCACTGTAGCGGCGCGTCGAGGCAGATCTAAACCTGTTCGTTTTGTCTGCAGACAGATGCAATCCCCATGCCGTGCTGCGCTGCCGCGCGTCACTGCGCGGGCGCGCCACTAGACTGCATGGCTTTATCGATGCTGGAGCAATACATGGCAACGCAGTACGTGCCGGTTTCCCTGATTGGCGTTCCCACCGACATCGGTGCCGGCCACCGCGGCGCACGGATGGGGCCGGAGGCGCTGCGCATCGCCGGCCTGCAGGAGGCCTTGATCGGCCGTGGCGTGGAGGTGCGCGACCTGGGCAACCTGGACGGCCCGCGCAATCCCTGGCAGGCGCCGCAGGCCGGTTACCGCCATCTGGACGAGGTGGTCGCCTGGAACCAGGCGCTGATGGACGCCAGCTACGCCGAGCTGCAGGCCGGACGCATGCCCATCATGCTGGGCGGCGACCACTGCCTGGGCATCGGTTCGATCACCGCGGTGGCCAGGTACTGCCGCGAGCAGGGGCGCCCGCTGCGGGTGCTGTGGCTGGATGCGCACTCGGATTTCAACACCAGCGAAGTGACCCCGTCTGGCAATGTGCACGGCATGCCGGTGGCCTGCCTGTGCGGGCTGGGCCCGCAGGCGCTGACGCACCTGGGTGGCAGTGCGCCGGCGCTGCTGCCCGAACAGGTGCGGCAGATCGGCATACGCTCGGTGGACCCGGAAGAAAAACGCCTGATCAAGCAGCACCGCATCGACGTCTATGACATGCGTTACATCGACGAAGCGGGGATGAAGCGCACCATGGAAGCCGCGCTGCAGGGCATGAGCGCCGACACCCACCTGCACGTGAGCTTCGATGTGGATTTCCTGGACCCCAGCATCGCGCCCGGCGTGGGCACCACGGTGCCGGGCGGCCCCAATTACCGGGAGGCGCAACTGGTGATGGAGATGATTGCCGATACCGGGCGAATGGGCTCGCTGGATATCGTCGAGCTCAATCCGGTACTGGACAACCGCAACGCCACCGCCGAGCTGGCGGTGGATCTGGTCGAAAGCCTGTTCGGCAAGTCGACCCTGATGCGAGATTGATCCAGCGCTGAACGCAGCGTGCCCTCGTTCACATCAAATCCACGTCCGCGCAGTCAGATTTGGCGCCAAGCGAGGTGCGTTGGCACCGGGCGCAGACCGAGGAAGAGCAATGAAACGACTGCTGACACTAATGGTGCTGGGCCTGTTCTCGGCCGGCGTGATGACGGGCTGCAACACCATGGCCGGCGCCGGCAAGGATATGCAGGGTGCGGGCGACAAGGTCGAAAAGACCGCCGATAAATGCAGCGACGGTAAATGCTGATTCGTCACCGTCGCGTGGCACGTGTTTGATGTGATTGATCTGCGGCAACACGCCGCTTTACCCACGAAGGAGTTTGTTATGAAGCGTGCAATTGTGCTGCTGGTGCTGTCGATGTTCTCGGTCGCGATGCTGTCGGGTTGCAACACCGTCGCAGGTGCTGGCAAGGACGTGCAGGGCGCCGGCGAGAAAGTGGAAGACGCAGCGCGTAAGTGATCTGACGCCGCATGCAACAAAAAACGGGCCGCAAGGCCCGTTTTTTTTGTCCGGCATCGGGCGCGCTTTGGCCGATGTGCACCGCATCGCCGGCGTCGCCCCGCCTGCCTGCGGATGTGGCACAACGCTGCACGCGCCTGTTCAGTGCGGTGATCGCCAGCTTGACACCTCTTGATGCACAACAAACGCGCGCGTGGGCAACCTGCCGGCACGGTCAATCGCGGCCGCATCAGCGGAGTCAACGCAATGAACACTGACATCATTTCCGGCAAGTGGACCCAACTCAAGGGCAAGGCACAGGCCAAGTGGGGCGACCTCACCGACGACGATTTCAAGGTTGCCGAAGGCAATGCGGAATATCTGCAGGGCAAGCTGCAGGAACGCTATGGCTGGGACCGCGACCGCGCCCAGACCGAGGTCCGCGCGTTCGAGAAGTCGCTGCGCGACGACACCTGATCGGCAGGCACTCGCGCTCCCGCAAGGGTGAGCGAGAGTGCCCAGTACCGATGCACGCAACGGGCCGCCCTATGCGGCCCGTTGCGCGTCTGGCAGGGGCGCCGTTGATGGTGATGGGATGGGCAGCACGCGGAACCGTTAAACTCGCGCGCTGACTCCCTGGCATTACGCAGATGACCACTCGCGTTCTCACCGGCATTACCACCTCCGGCACCCCGCACCTTGGCAACTACGTCGGCGCGATCCGCCCGGCCATCCAGGCCAGCGCTGGCGACGACGCGGAGAGCTTCTATTTCCTGGCCGATCTGCACAGCCTGATCAAGGCGCAGGATCCGGCGCGCACGCAGCGCTCCACCCTGGAAATCGCCGCAAGCTGGCTGGCCTGCGGCCTGGACCCGGACAAGGTCTGGTTCTATCGCCAGTCCGATGTGCCCGAGACCACCGAGTTGATGTGGTTGCTCACCTGCGTGGCCGGCAAGGGCATCCTCAATCGCGCCCATGCCTACAAGGCGGCGGTGGACAAGAATCGTGCCGACGGTGAGGACGACGATGCAGGCGTGAGTGCGGGCTTGTTCATGTACCCGGTGCTGATGGCGGCGGATATCTTGATCTTCAACGCGCACAAGGTGCCGGTGGGGCGCGATCAGATCCAGCACATCGAAATGGCGCGAGATTTTGCCCAACGCTTCAATTATGTGTACGGCCGCGACTTCTTTACCCTGCCCGATGCGGTGATCGACGAGCAGGTGTCCACCTTGCCGGGCCTGGATGGCCGCAAGATGAGCAAGAGCTACGGCAATACGATTGCGCTGTTCGCCCCGCGCGAGGAACTGCGCAAGCTGGTGTTCTCGATCCTGACCGATTCGCGTGCGCCGGGCCAGGCCAAGGACACGCAGGGGTCGGCGTTGTTCCAGCTGTATCAGGCTTTCGCCACGCCGCAGGAAACCGCTGCATTTGCCCAGGCATTTGCCGACGGCATCGGCTGGGGCGATGCCAAGCAACAGCTGTTCGAGCGGATCGATCGGGAGATCGCGCCGCTGCGCGCGCGTTACGAAGCATTGATGGCCGAGCCGGCCAAGATCGAAGCGATTCTGCGCGCCGGTGGTGCGCGCCTGCGTGCGCGCTATGCCACGCCACTGCTGGCCGAGCTGCGCAATGCGGTGGGTCTGCGCGATCTATCCGATCAGGCCGGTCCTGCGGCCGCGCAGGCGGGCGAGAAGATCGCCTTGCCGGTGTTCAAGCAATACCGCGAAAACGATGGCCAGTTCTATTTCAAGTTGAACGATGGGGCCGGTGCGCTGCTGCTGCAGAGCGACGGTTTTGCCTCGCCGCGCGATGCAGGCCAGTTGATCGCGCGGCTGAAACAGGCCGGGCAGGCCAGCGATCTGCAGCTGCCGGGCGTGCATGCGCATGCGCACGTCGATGCGATTCTTGCGGCGATCCAGGTGTTGCGCGACGCGTGACCGAGGCACGCGCGCAAGCGGCGGCGGCAGCCTTGCATGCGTGCTGATCGCATCCCGCGTGCGGCGCCGAGATCGATCACGGCGCCTGTCAGGTGTTTGAATCACTTGCGTTAATTCATCGTTGCCTGGAACCGTCGGCACACCGCGCACGCAGTGCCTGCGCCTACACTGCGGCTGTCTTCATCGTCACGGGGCAGGAATGACAGCACTGGCCGATTCCAGCATCCACACCATCGACACCGGCTTCGGCGGCGTGCGGTTCGACGCGGCGTATCTGATTGTCGAGGCGCAACGCGGGGCGTTTGTCGATTGCGGGACCTCGCTGTCGGTGCCGCACATGTTGGCGGCAGTGCAGGCGGCCGGATTGACGCCTGCGCAGGTGGAATGGTTGATCCTGACCCATGTGCACCTGGATCACGCCGGCGGTGCCGGGGCCTTGCTGCAACATCTGCCCAATGCGCGCGTGCTGGTGCATCCACGCGGTGCGCCGCATCTGATCGACCCCGCACGCCTGATTGCCGGCGCTACCGTGGTGTATGGCGAGGCGGAAATGGCGCGCAGCTACGGCGAGATCGTGCCGGTGCCGGCCGAGCGCGTGGTGGAGGCGGTCGATGGTCAATCGGTGCTGCTGGGCGAACGTGCGCTGCGCACGATCGATACGCCCGGACATGCGCGCCATCATCTGTGCGTGTGGGACGCGCGCAGTCGCAGCTGGTTCACCGGCGACACGTTCGGACTGTCGTATCGCCAGCTCGATAGCGCGCAAGGCGCCTTCATCGTGCCGACCTCCTCGCCGGTGCAGTTCGAGCCGGATGCGATGCTGCAGTCGATCGCCCGCTTGATGGAGGTTGCGCCGCAGGCGATGTATCTCACCCATTACGGTCGGGTCACCGCGCCCGAGCCGCTGGCGCGCGCATTGACGCAGCAGATCCATGCGATGACCGAGATTGCGCTGGGCTGCGCAGCACGTGCCGACCGTCATCGCTGCATGGTGGCGGCGTTGACCGAGTTGTATCTGGAGCGCGCGCGCCAACATGGTTGCCGCCTGGACGATGCGGCGGTGGAGCAGTTGCTGGCCATCGATATCGAGCTCAATGCACAGGGCCTGGCGTGCTGGCTGGATCGCGCGACGCGCTAGCCTCTTGGAGTAGCTGGCACTTGCAGGGTGTCCCGCGATGGTGGGTGGGTAAGGCCCTGCAGCAAGTGACAGACCAACTGCCCCACAACTGCACCATCTACGCTAGCCAATCATTTCAGGATGCCGAGATTTCGCGCCTTGCGGGCGCGGGCTATCTTCAAGCCTGGTGAGTCGAGGGCACCGCACCAGACAGGTTGTCGGTGACCCTCTTCAACGCTCCATCATTGCTCGGCTTGAAGCGGGAAGCTCACAGCGCACGCAGCCATATCGACAGTGTCAGTGATGGCCAGATCACAAACACGCACACCGTCCATTTCGACGGTCGTTGCCCGCGCGCACCATCGCGGAAGGTCCTATCGGGACGTACGGGCGGGGTGCTCTGCGATGGCGTGCTGGACAGCGTCCTGGCGCCAAATCGGGAATCGTCTGCTCTCAGCCAAGCGTCCAGCTCCTCCGATTGGATGCAGTGTCCTGGCATACCCCTCCAGTGTTGGCCGCGCGCTTGTAAACTGTGTGTCATCTACCTGTTGCAAGGCCTTGCCGTGAACCCGATGCGCATCCTGTTGTTGTCTGCCTGCCTGTTCGTGGGAGGTGTGGCGCAGGCCGCCAACGATCTGCCCGGTGGCGGCATCGATGCCGAGGCGTTGTCGCGGCACGTGCGGCTTCTGGCATCGGATGAATTCGAAGGCCGTGCGCCGGCCAGCTCCGGCGAGCAGCGCACGGTCGATTATCTGGTCGAGCAGTTCAAGGCCGCGGGCGTGCAGCCGGGTGGCGAGCAGGGTGGCTGGACCCAGGCCGTGCCGCTGGTCCGTGCGCAGGTGAATGGCCCGGTCGGTGCGATGTTGCGTGTGGGCGGCAAGACGCAGGCGTTGGTCAACGGCACCGATGTGACCTTGCAGAGCCTGCGGCCGATCGACAAGGTGGCGTTGAAGAATGCGCCGCTGGTGTTCGTCGGCTACGGCATCAGCGCGCCGGAGCGGCAGTGGGACGACTACAAGGGCGTGGACCTGCGCGGCAAGATCGCCGTGGTGCTGATCAACGATGCCGACTTCGACACCGCACAGCCCGGTGCGTTCGACGGCAAGGCGGTCACCTACTACGGCCGTTGGACCTACAAGTACGAAGAAGCCGCGCGCCGCGGCGCCGCCGGTGTGCTGATCGTGCACGAGACCGCGCCGGCCGCGTATGGCTGGGCCACGGTGCAGAGCTCGGGCCTGTCGCCGTTGTTCGATATCGAACGCAGCGATGCCGATGCCCGCGCGCAGCATGTGACGGTGCGCGGCTGGATGCAGCGGACCCTGGCCACGTCGCTGTTCAAGCAGGCCGGGCTGGATTTCGAACAGGCCAAGCAGCGCGCGCAGCAGCGCGACTTCGTACCGATGCCGCTGGGCGATGCCACGTTGTCGGTGGACTTCAAGCTCAAGCGCGAACGCGTGGTGACGCATAACGTGGTGGCCAAGCTCACCGGCAGCCAGCATCCGGACGAGACGGTGATCTTCTCCGCGCACTGGGATGCGTTCGGGATCGGCAAGGCCGATGCCGGCGGCGACACGGTGCGGCGCGGAGCGGTGGACAACGCCACCGGCGTGGCCAGCGTGCTGGAACTGGCGCGCGTGTTCGCCGCCGGCCCCAAGCCGCAGCGCACGCTGTATTTCATTGCATTGACCGCCGAAGAAAAGGGCCTGCTCGGCGCCAATTATTACGCCGCCCATCCGCTGGCGCCGTTGGACAAGACCGTGGCGGTACTCAACATGGAGATGTTCAGCCCGGATGGCCCGACGCGCGATATCGCGTCGTGGGGCCGTGGCCGCGTGTCGCTGGAAGGCGATCTGGAACAGGCGGCCAAGGCGCGCGATCGCACCTACTCGCCGGACCCGAATCTGGAAGCGGGCTTCTTTTACCGCGCCGACCATTTCGCCTTCGCGCGTATGGGCGTGCCGGCGATCACTGCAGGCCCGGGTCTGGACATGCGCAAGGGCGGCGTCAAGGCGGGCAAGGCATTGCGCGATAAATACTTTGCCGACTGCTACCACCAGCCCTGCGACCGCTGGACCCCGCAGTGGGATGCCACCGGGCATGCGGCCGATACCACGCTGGTCTACGACGTGGGCGTGGCGCTGGCCAACGGCCGGCAGTGGCCGAGCTGGCAGGATGGCTCGGAGTTCAAGGCCATCCGCGCCAGGAGCGATGCCGCGCGCAAGTAAGGCCTGACTGGTGTGACGCCCTGCGCGGCTTTACCGGCCCGGGCGTTGCGTGGCCATCGCTGGCCGTGCACGCTGCCTGCAACGGCCCGGGCGCGGAGCATCGGCTGCGGCTTTACGTGTTGCGTTTGCCACATGGATAGCGCTTGCGCAGTGCCTCGATGATCAGGCCGGGGGCCGCCTCGTCCAGGCGCGCATCGGGTAGCGCGACAAGGTCGGCGATGATGGCCTGCAGGTCCGGCAGGTCTGCCTGGCCCGCAGGCAGGCACCATTGCGTGCGATAGCTGGTGCTGGCCACGCCGAGCACATAGGCGCCGGCGCGACTGGCCGACACCATGACCTTGAGTTCGGGCTGGTTCGGCGCGTCGATCTCCGGCGCCAGCGAGCCGTCCAGCCCGGCTTCGATCAATTTGCGTCCACTGAGCTCCCACGGCTCGAGCGTACGTGCCGCTGCAGTGGTGGATAAGACGGTCAGGGCGGCCATGGCCAGCCAGGGAAGGCGACGCTGCATCTGCGCTCCGGCACGAGGGTTGAGCTGCACGATAGCGCGCGAAGCGGGCAAGGGCATGCATGCAGCGGCTCAGGGCAGCTACCGAAACGACTGTGCCTTTGCGCCAGGCGGGCGCGGCCGGTGCTTGGTGCGGCATGTGCCGCGCCTAGACTGCGGTTCCGAGCGCGCCTTGCACACCCACCTGACGATTGCCCGCTACGTGTTGGTAGCCGTTGCTGGAGCGACCAGCACAACGCGTGCGCGACCAGCAACGCGCGCGGCCGGTGCCCGGCAGTGGCAGGGACGGTCGATCGGTTACAGTCCCTGCGCATGGTCCACATCGCGCCTGTCGGCCGGCTCTTGCGTCGCGTCAAACAGCTGCTGCGGTTGCGCGCATCGACACGCCAGCGCTGCCGTGGTGGTGCCGCATGCCGTCCCTGCGCCTGGTACACGCTTGCCAGCTGCCCCCCAGCCGTCTTCGGGTTTGGGCAGGTGCTCTAGAATGGCGGCTTCCGCTGCACTTGGCTCTGTCCCGATGTCTTCCTCTCACGACGCTGCAGCGCCTGCGCGCAGCGGGCTGGTCGCTGTTGCGTTGCTGCTGGTCTATGTGGTCTGGGGCTCGACCTATCTGGCG
Source organism: Xanthomonas sp. 3793 (assembly GCF_024806835.1). GTDB lineage: Bacteria > Pseudomonadota > Gammaproteobacteria > Xanthomonadales > Xanthomonadaceae > Xanthomonas > Xanthomonas arboricola_F. The sequence goes on along the minus strand of NZ_JANTYU010000005.1, from coordinate 95,270 downwards.
ATCCGGTTTGCGCTGGAAGGCGGCGCGCAGCCGCTGACGATGGTGTCCGGCGCGCGCTTCATCATCGCCGGCAGCGTGCTCTACAGCGTGCTGCGCTGGCGGGGCGTGGCGGCGCCAACGCGTGCGCAATGGAAGAACGTGGCCTTGATGGGCGCAGCGTTGCTGCTGCTGGGCAACGGCATGGTGGTGCTGGCAGAGCGCAGCGTGTCCTCGGGCTTGGCCGCCACGGCGGTGGCGTCGGTGCCGCTGTGGATGGCGCTATTCGGCGCGTTGCGCGGGCAGCACGCCAGCGGCGGCGAATGGCTGGGCATCGTGATCGGATTCGTGGGCGTGGTGTGGCTCAACGCCGGCAGCAGCCTCACCGCAACGCCGGGAGGATTGGTGTTGCTGCTGATCGCGCCGATCGGCTGGGCATTCGGCTCGGTGTGGTCGCGCGGACGCGATCTGCCGTCGCCCTTCATGACCGCCGCCGGGCAGATGCTGTGCGGCGGCGTGTTGCTGGTGAGCACCGGCCTGCTGATCGGCGAGCGCCCGCATGCCTGGCCAACGCCGCATGGACTGATGGCCGTGGCGTATCTGTGCGTGTTCGGCTCGATCGTGGCGTTCACCGCGTACGTGTGGCTGCTGCATCACGTACGCCCGGCGCTGGCCGGCAGCTATGCCTACGTCAATCCGGTGATTGCGGTGGCGTTGGGGGCGTGGCTGGGACATGAGCGCTTCACCGCGCACGACATCGGCGCGATGGCAGTGATTCTGGGTGGCGTGCTGGTGGTCACCCTGGCCAGGGCGCGGCGATGAGCGCGCCTGCGCCGGCGTCGGCGGTGGAAGCGCGGCGCGGTCTGCTGATGACCGCCGCGAGCTTTGTGATCTGGGGCCTGGTGCCGTTGTATTGGCATCTGCTCAAGGTGGTGCCGTCGCTGCAGATCATTGCGCACCGCATCGTGTGGAGCGCGGTGCTGGTGGTGGCTTGGCTGGTGGCGAGCTCGGGGCTGCGTTGGTGGCGCACGATCGCCGCGCAGCCGCGCGCGTTGTGGATGCTGGCCGCCAGCAGCGTGGCGATCGCCTTCAATTGGGGCCTGTATATCTGGGCCATCAACGCCGGGCATGTGATCGAAGCCAGCCTGGGCTACTTCATCAATCCACTGCTGAGCGTATTGCTGGGCGTGCTGGTGCTGAAAGAGCGCCTGCGCGGCATCCAGTGGCTGGCGGTGGCGTGCGCCGCCATCGGCGTGCTGTGGCTGACCATCGATGCCGGCGCACCGCCGTGGATCGCGCTGGGGCTGGCGGTCTCGTTCGGCCTCTACGGATTGCTGCGCAAGCTGGTGGCAGTGGACCCGGTGGCCGGCCTGGGCGTGGAAAGCGTGTATCTGTTCGTGCCGGCACTGCTGCTGGCGGCATGGGGCGAGCAGGGCCACGGCGGCGCGTTCTTCAGCGGCTGGGATCTGCGGACCGATCTGCTGCTGATCTTCGGCGGCGTGGTGACGGCAGTGCCGCTGATCGGATTTGCGTACGGCGTGCGGCGCATCCCGCTGTCGCTGGTGGGCATCCTGCAGTACATCGGGCCGAGCCTGCAGTTGTTGCTGGGGGTGTGGTTCTTCCATGAGCCGTTCGACCAGGGGCGTGCGATCGGCTTCGCTGCGATCTGGATCGGGCTGTTGCTGTTCGTCGGCGATAGCGTGCTGCGTGCGCGGCAGCCGGTACCGGCGCGCTGAGCGCGTGCCGGGCGGCGTCCTGTACACAGGACGCAGCGGCTGCGGCGATCAGCTACTGGGCACCGGTACCGGCATCGCAACCGCCAGCGTGGAGGTCGGCAGTGCCTGCGGGGCAGGGCAGTGGCCCGGGCTTTGTTGAACCTGCGCCAGCCAGTGGTCGATCGGTGCGCCGAGCAGGTCCAGCCGCAACGGCAGGCTCAGATGCGTTTCGCCGGGCAACTCGACGTAATGCGCGCGCGTGCTGGCCAGCGCCAGCGCGCGGCCATGCGCCACCGGAATGTGCTGGTCGGCATCGCCATGCAGCAGCAGCACGCAGCTGCGCGTGTCGGCTAGCGCCTGCGCCACATCGACGTGGTCCAGATCCAGCTTGAGCTGGGTGTCGGCGGCGGCGATCACCGCATCCAGATTCTGGTCGGCATAGCGCCAGCGCGCATACGCCGCCACCGCGTGCCCGCGCCAGCCGCTGGGCTGGCTGGTCAGCAGATGCGGCACCATGTCGCGGATGCCGCGCCCGGCGTTGGCGAAGGATTCCATCGCCACCACGCCGGCCACGCGCGGCCCAAGCTTGTCGGCAGTGAACAGCGCGGTGGCCGCGCCATAGGAAATGCCGAACAGATACAGTGGCCCGTGGATTTCGCCGCGCGGCTGCAGTGCGTTGATGACATCGATCACGTCGTCGGACTCGCGCGTGCCGTAGCCCGACGGCCCGCCGCCGGAATGGCCGTGGTTGCGCAGATCGATGGTGATCACCCGGTAGCCGGCCTGTGCCAGTTGCAGCGACCACGGCAACAGCGAATCGCCGTCCATCATCCAGCCGTGCAGCACCACCACGGTGCCACGCGGCGCTGGCGGCGGCACGTGGGGTACGCTGAAGCTGAAATCCACATCCAGCGCATGCGCCGGGTCGTTGCGCTGGCCCAGGTAGCGGTAGCGCATGGCGTACTGACCCGGATCGATCGCACGCCAGAAGATCGGCACCTGATCGCGCGTGGTCACGTGGCCGCTGCGGCTGGGCACCGTGGCGATGGTGGCGGCGATGCGTTCTTCGTCCAGCAACGGCGACACGCCACCGGGCGCGACCAGGCGCTCGCTGAGCGAGGTGGAGGACGAAGAACAGCCGGCGAGCCACAGGCAGGCGCAGGCCAGCAGAAACAGGCGCGTCATGGCAGTACATCGCTGGATCAAACGGCCGAGCAGGCTACGGCCTGCCCGGCCCGCGCATCTACCGCACTGCGGTGACAAAACGATGACAGCCTGCAATACATTCAGATACCGCGAGCACGCGCCTTGCTCGACTCTACGAATCCCGAATCCCGAATCCCGACGGGCCAAAGGCCCGCCTACACCTCACGCAATGCCGTGGTGATCGGCAAGCGCGCCGCCCGCAACGCCGGGAACAACCCCCCGACCAGGCCAATGCCCAGCGCCCATTTCAAGCCGCTCCACAGCAGCTCCGGCGACACCTTGAACTGGAACACCACCTGGCTGAAGTTGTTGCCCAGCGTGGAGACGGTATAGCCGTTGAACACCGCCCAGGCGATCAATCCGCCCAGCAACCCGCCCAGCAGTGCCAGCAACATGGTTTCCAGCATCAGCGCCATGATCACCGGCGTGCCGCGAAACCCGATCGCGCGCATCGTGGCGATCTCGCGCGCACGCGTGGCCACCGCCGCATACATGGTGTTGAGCGCGCCGAACACCGCGCCCACCGCCATGATCGCGCCGATCACCGTGCCCAGGATGCTGATCAACCTGTTCAACCCGCCGCCCTGCTTGCCGTAATACGCGCGGGTGGTTTCCACATCCAGCTTGAGCCGCGGGTCGGCCGCCATGGCCGTCTTGAACTGATCGAAGCCGGCCTTGCCGGCGGTACGCACGGTGATCGACTGGTACGCGCGGCGGTTGTAGGTGGTGGCCAGCGTCTGCGCATCGGTCCACATCTCCGAGTCGTGCGCATCGCCGGAGGCGAACACGCCCACTACCGTCCATTGCTGGCTGCCCAGGGTCAGCGTCTTGCCCAGCTCCAGGCCGCGGAACTGGTTCAACGCGCCCTTGCCGACCACCATCTCGCGCAGGCCGGTGGTGAAGCGGCGGCCCTGCACGATCTTGACCTTGTCGTGCACGCCCCAGGCCTGCTCGCCCACGCCACGCAACTGCGCGTTGACGTCGGTGCCATCGGAGCGCGAGGCGATGTTGACCACCTGCGACAACTCCGGCGATACCATCGGGCGCCCGTTGGCATCGGCGGCAATGCCGGGCAGGCTGCCGATCAGCGGCACCAGGTCGCGGGTGATCACCGAGTTGGTTTCCGCCTGCGAGCCGCCACGCAAGACGATCGCGGTGGTGTCGTCGCCGGTGCTGTTGAGCGTGGCCTGGAAGCCCTGGCCCATCGCCAGCATCGCCACCAGCACGCCGACCACGCCGGCAATGCCGACCACGATCACCGACGTGGACCCCCAGCGTTGCGGCAGGCTGGCGATGCCGATGCGCGCGGCCGCCAGCGACAGGCGGCCCGTGCGCGTGACCGCCAGCCACACCGCCAGCAGCACCGCGATCGGCAGCAACCACATCCACGGCAGCACGATCCACAGCCCCAGGCCGAGCGCCAGCAGCACGATGGACAACAAGGTAACGCCACGATCTTTCCATTTGCGTTGCATGTGCATGCTCCTGTCAGCGGCTGGCGAGGGCATCGACGATCTTCAAGCGCTGCGCGCGTAACGCCGGCAGCACACCCACCACGATGCCGATGCCGGCCATCAGGCCAAACGCCACCAGCCAGGTCTGCAGCGGCACGGTCTGGGTGGGCATCAGCCCGCCGCTGCGCGCGGACACCGCAGGGATGACCAAGGCTGCCAGGCCCATGCCGATCAGGCCGCCCAGGCCGATCAACAACACCGATTCGATCATCACCAGGCTCAGCACCGTACGATCCTGAAAGCCCAGCGTCTTGAGCGTGGCCAGCTCCGGAATGCGCTCGCGTACCGCCTGCGCCATGGTGTTGCCGGTCAGCAGCAGCAAGGTGAAGAACACCGCGGCCATGATCGAGGTGACGATCAGCCCGATATCGGCAAACTGCTTGACGAAGGCCTGCTGAAACGCCGATTCGGTTTGCGATTTGGTCTCGTGATCGGAATTTGCCGACAACGCATCGATGGCCTGCGCCACGCGCGAGGCCTGGTCGGGGTTGCTCAGGGTCACCGTCAACCAGCTCACCTGGTTCTTGATGTAGTCGTTGGATTCGTCGAAGTATTTCCAGTTCATCATCAACTGGCGCTCCTGATTGGCCGCCACGGTGCGGTCTTTCACACGAAAGATGCCGACCAGTTGCAGCGGCCAGTCGTTGCTGCCGCCGCGCGGGAAGATGGTGGCCTGCAACGGGATGGTGTCGCCGAGCTTCCAGCCGAATTCCTTGGCCAGGGTTTCGCCGACCACCGCGCCGGTACGCGTGGTCTGGAACGCCTTGAGCTGATCCTTGGGCAGCGCGTATTCGCTGTAAACATCGAAAAAGTTCGGCGCCACCGAAAAGTTGGCGAAGAAGTTCTTCGGGTCGCGATAGATGCCGCCGAACCACATCGCCGAGGTCACATCGCGTACGCCCGGCACGCTGCGCACCTGCGCTTCCAGCCGGATCGGTAGCGACTGGGTGATCGACAGGCGCGAGGCCACCACCAGGCGGTCGACGCCGCTGACGCTGCCGCCGGAGTTGAAGGCCACGCGTACCGAATCCAGCATGCCGAACAATAAGAACGCAGCCACCACAGACAACAAGGTCAGCAAGGTCCGCGTCTTGCTGCGGAACAACTGCGCCCATACCAGCGAGAAATACTTCATGGCAGCGCTCCCTTAGAGCGCGAGTGGCGCGTCGGCCAGCTCGCCCTTGTCCAGATGGATGGTGTGGGTGGCGTACTCGGCAGCCTTGGGGTCGTGGGTGACCATGACGATGGTCTTGCCGTGCTCGCGGTTGAGTTCCTGCAGCAGGCGCAGGATTTCTTCGGCATTGTGGCGGTCCAGATCGCCGGTGGGCTCGTCGCAGATCAGAAAGGTCGGGTCGGACACGATGGCGCGCGCAATCGCCACGCGCTGCTGCTGGCCGCCGGACAACTCGCTGGGCTTGTGGTTGCGGCGTTCCTGCAGGCCCACCAGGGTCAAGGCGATCTCCGCATTGCGCTTGCGCTGGCCGGCATTGAGCGAGGTCAGCAGCAGCGGCAATTCCACATTCTTCTGCGCGGTGAGCATCGGCATCAGGTTGTAGAACTGGAACACGAAGCCGACGTGGTGGCTGCGCCAGGTGGCGAGTTGCCCACCACTCATGCGGTCGATGCGCTCGCCTTCGATTTCGATCTCGCCTCCGCTGGGGGTGTCCAGCCCGCCGATCAGGTTGAGCAAGGTGGTCTTGCCCGAACCGGACGGGCCCATCAACGCAACGAAATCGCCGGCGGCGATTTCCAGATCGATGCCGTGCAGCACCTGCACCTGCTCCGGGCCGCGTTGGTAGGTCTTGGTGATGTTGCGCAAGCTGACGAGAGCGGTCATGGCGACTCCTGGCGATGCAATGGGATGAGGAAGCGGTGCGGCACAGCGACTGCGACTGCAAGAGCGGCGATGCGATGCACGACGACGGTAAGGCGATCAAGCGGCAGCGCGTTGCTGCGCGGTGTGCGAGGCGAGCCAACCCAGCCGGATCGCCGTATGCAGCACTCGCGGGTAACCTCGTGTTCGATGCCGTTCGAAGCCCTTCAAACAGCACAACAACCTGCTTCAGGCCGATGGGCTGGATCGCGTTCGGCTCTCCAGCGAGGATGTTTCATTGCAGCAAGCCCATCCGGATGCAGCGTGGTGGGGACAACATCGCTACGGTGCTGCGAGCGATAACGCGGACCGGCGCTGTGTTCGCCGGGCCAGCCATTACTGCGCAGCGTCCGCATCCGCTTCGGCCACGGTGTCGCCATCCTTCAATGCCGTTGGCGGGTTGAGCACCACACTGTCGCCGGCACGCAATCCGGACACCACCTGGCGGTCTTCGCCCATGGTCATGCCGGTGGTGACGGCGCGCTCGCTGACCGCGTTGCGCTCGCCGACCACGAAGGCCACGGTGCGCGTATCGCGTTGGACCAGCGCCGCTGCGGGCACGCGCACGCCTTGCGGCTTGGCGGCTTCCTGCGGCTTGGCCTGCTCCAGAAAGCTCACCCGCACGCCCATTTCCGGCACGATGCGCGGGTCCTTGACCTTGAGCGCCACGCGCACTTTCACCGTCGCCTTGCCGCGGTCTGCGGTAGGGATGATGGCGATCACCTCGCCAGGAATCTTCCATTCCGGGTAGGCGTTGAGCACCGCTTCCACGGGCATCTTCGGCTGCACCCGGCCGATATACGACTCTCCCACTTCTACTTCGATTTCCAGCGATTCCATGTCCACGATGGTGCCGATGCCGGTGCGGGTGAAGCCGCCACCGGCAGACAGTGGCGAGACGATTTCGCCCGGTTGCGCCGCCTTGGCGGTGACCACGCCGGCAAACGGCGCGCGCACCACGTTGAAGTCCGAGCGGATGCCGGCGATGGCCAACTGGTCCGATGCCACCTGCACGTTGCGTTGCGCGTTCTGCAACTGCGCGCGCAATGCGTCGCGCTGCGCGGTGGCCTGTTCGTACTGCGAGCGCGACACCAGTTGCGCACCCACCAGCGATTGCAGGCGTGTGGCATCGGCATTGGCCACGGCCAGTTGCGCCTGCATGTTGTCGACCTGGCTGCGCGCGGCCGACAACTGCGATGCAGACAGCGTGCGCTGCGCATCGGCATCCAATGGGTCGAGCGTGGCCATCACCTGGCCCTGTTCGACGCGCATGCCTTCTTCGATCATCACTTCGCGCACCTTGCCGGTCACCTGCGCCGACACCGTGGCCATGCGGCGCGCCACCACATAGCCCGAGGCATCCAGCACCGAGGCGCTGCTGCTACCGGCGCTGATCGCCACCACCGGCGCGGTCTGCACCTTCAGCACCGGTGTGCGCGTGAACCACCATGCGCCCACAGCCAGCACGATGACCACGACGATGGTGGCAATGATCCAGCCGGTGCGGCGCGCGGGCGGCGGCGTGGCAGGACGCTGGCGGTCGATGCGGAGTTGCTTGAGCAGATCGGCGGATGTGTTCATCGATAACCAGGACAGAAGGCTGCGCAGAATGTGACCGCCTGCAGGGCGCGCCGCAAGCTGCCGGAAGTCACCAACTGCAGCGAGGCGACCAACGGTCAGCCGGTACGGTGCAACTGCAAGGTGCTGCGCAGCATGCGGCTGGCCGGCCGCCGCGACCAGTGACAGCTGTCACCTGCATGCCATGACAGGCGCGACTGTGGGTGGCCGGCGCGAGCGAGCATGCTTGCGCCGAGGCCTGACTACCGACTTCGTCTGCGTTACGGGTGCCGCTCCACCATCGATGCGCTGGCTGCCGCGCCGCCGCAAGGCGTGCCATCCGCAGCCAGCTTCACTCCACATGCATGAGGCCGCTCACCCATCTCGTCCCGCCACGCAGCACGCCCAGGCGAGCACGGCGGTGGCAGAATCCGCTCACTCCCACGGATCCATTCCGATGCACCTGAGTCTCCCGGCCTGGCTTCGTCCCGCCGCAAATTCGCAAGTGGCCGCGCGCCTGGCGCAGGGCCAATCGCCGTGGATGGATGCGGTGCATCTGCTGTGGTCGGCCTGGGTGTTTGTGGTGCCGGTGTTTTCCACGCGCGGCTACGACAGCACCTGGTGGCTGTGCACGTTGCTGTCTTACCCGGTCTTCCTGTTGTTGTACGCGCGCATGTTGCTGGCGCCGCGCGGCACGCTGTACCGCTATGCCTGGGCGATGGGGGTACTCAGCGCCGCGCTGCTGCCGGTGTACGCGTCGGGCATCAGCTACTTTGTATTTGCCTGCCTGAGCCTGCGCCCTTCCACGCGGCATGCGCTGTGGCGGCATTTCGCCATGCTGCTGCTGATGAACGCGTTGTACCTGGCCTGGGCGCGCTGGCTCGGAATGGCCTGGCAGGGGTTGGTGTGGTTTCCAGTGTCGGTGCTGGGCATGTCCGTGGTGATGGCGGTGTACAGCATCAACGAACGCAAGGATGCGCTGCTGCGGCTATCGCAGGACGAAGTGCGCCGGCTGGCCGCCACTGCCGAGCGCGAGCGCATCGGCCGCGATCTGCACGACCTGCTGGGCCACACCTTGTCGCTGGTGGCGCTCAAATCCGACCTGGCCGCGCGCCTGATCGAGCGCGATCCACAGGCTGCACGGAACGAGATCGATGCGGTGGCGCAGATCTCTCGCGATGCACTGGCGCAGGTGCGGCGTGCGGTCACCGGCATCCGCGCCGCCGGGCTGGTGGCCGAGCTGGCATCGGCCAGGGTGCTGCTGGACATGGACGGCATCGCGCTGGAGCACACGTTGGAGCCGCTGCCGCTGCCGCCCGAGCACGAAACTGCGTTGGCGCTGGTGGTGCGTGAGGCGGCCACCAATGTGCAGCGTCACGCACAGGCACGGCGCGTGCGGGTGAGCCTGCGTGCCCATGGCCAACACGCGTTGCTGGAAATCACCGACGACGGACGCGGTGGGGTGATCGTGCCCGGCAACGGCCTGGACGGCATGCGCGCACGCGTGCAGAGCGTGGGCGGTGCGTTGGAGGTGGAGGCCTTGCCGCGCGGCATGCGCCTGCGCGCCAGCGTGCCATTGCCGCAGTCCGCGTCGGAGCCGGCAAGCGCGCCGCTGTCCGCGCCGCTGATGCCGCAACCGCGCTGATCGCTCCTGGCTGGCACAGCGCTGCCATGCACGTCATGCGTCAGCGCTGTTATCGTGCTCAGCCGTTGCACACAGACGAGCGCGCGCGATGATCCGGGTGTTGTTGGCCGAAGACCAGGCGCTGCTGCGCGGCGCCCTGGTGGCCCTGTTGGGGCTGGAAGAGGACATCGACGTGGTCGGCAGCGCCGGCGATGGCGAAGCCGCCTGGCGCGAGCTGCAGCGGCTGCAGCCGGATGTGCTGGTCACCGATATCGAGATGCCCGGGTTGAGCGGCCTGGAACTGGCGCAGCGCATCCAGCGCCAGGCACTGCCGGTGCGGGTGATGATCGTCACTACCTTTGCCCGGCCAGGATTCCTGCGCCGCGCGCTGGAGGCCGGCGTAGCCGGCTATCTGCTCAAGGACGCGCCGGCCGAACAGTTGGTCAGTGCGCTGCGCCAGGTGTACCGCGGCGGCCGGGTGATCGACCCGCAACTGGCGATGGATGCCTGGGTGGAAGCCGACCCGTTGAGCGAGCGCGAACGCACCGTGCTGCGGCTGGCCGGCGAGGGCCGCTCGGCCAGCGAGATCGCACAGCAGCTGCAGCTCTCGCATGGCACCGTACGCAATTACCTGTCCGAGTGCATCGGCAAGTTGGGCGTGGCCAATCGCATCGAAGCGTATCGGTTGGCACGGCAGAAAGGCTGGTTGTAACTGCTGGTGGACGCCGCAGTACGTGATCACCTTCGGCGTGTTTAGCTTGCGGCATCGGCACAGTGCTGCTGAGCGCAGAGCGAACACGGCCAGGGCGGTGAATCGGCAGAGATCCTGCGAGCGGTCGGTCGCCGCACTGCAGCCATGCATCTGGTGCGTGTGCGTGCGGCATCGTGTAAGCAAGCGCACTGCGACGTTGCACGCAGTGCGTGCTTTGCGATCGCGTCGGTAAGCAGCCGCCTGCATCGCCCATGCGCTCTGGCGCGAATCACAGCTATTCCAAATGCGTGCGAAGGCATGCCGTCGCCGCGCAGGTACACTGCCCGGCGATCGTCACCACCACGAGTAACTGCATGAAACCTGTGTGGCTGTTGGGCTTGCTGCTGATTTGCGCATTCAATGCATCGGCCGAGCAATTCAAGATTCTGGTGGCGGCTATCCCCAACCAGTACCACCACGATTACATCCCGGTGGCCAAGCCGCAGTTCGAAGCAATGGCGCGCGAGCATTACGTCGAGATGGTGTGGGCATGGAATGCCAAGGCCTTCGATGGCGACCTCTCGCAATACGCAGCCATCGTGCTGCTCAACACGCCGGCCACCGATCTGGATCCTGCCCAGCGGGCCAACTTCCAGAAATACGTGCGTAATGGGGGCGGCGTGGTCGCGGTGCACAAGGCATTTGCGATCAGGCGCGGCGAGTGGGAATGGTACGACCATCTGATCGGCCGCTCGTTCCGCACCCATCCGTACATGCAGACCGCGATGGTGGACGTGGTAGAGGCCAATTTCCCCGCCACCGCGGGCCTGCCCAAGCGCTGGGTGTGGAGCGACGAGTGGTACGAATACGACCCGCCCTACAGCGACGATCTGGTCACGCTGCTGACGGTGGATGAAACCAGCTACGACCCAACGCTGATCTGGCCGGGCCAGGTCGCCAAGGGCATGGGCAAACACCACCCGGTGGCGTGGTACCACCACTTCGAAGGCGGCCGTGTCTTCGCAACGGCGCTTGGTCATCTGGCCGAGGCGTACAACGACCCGCGCTATCTGGATCATCTGTACGGCGGGATTTACTGGGCAGCGACCGGCAAGGGCATCGCAGCGCCGGAATCTGCGACAAAAGCAAAACGCGCCCGCTGAACCACCGCGCTCTTGCACACATGCAGGACGAAACCGAGCCGCGCTGCGTCAATGCGAAGCGCAAGACTGGGTTGCGCAGCTCTCTGCCAACCGAAGTGCCGAGCGTGATAAAGCCCCTCTCCCACGGGAGAGGGGGTGGGGCGAGTGGACGGGGCGAAGCCACGCGTGTGGCTCCAACCGCAATAGGCTCCGCCCCTCCCCTCATCCGCCCCGTGGGGCATCTTCTCCCGGCGGGAGGAGGGAATTTGGCGCTGCCGCTCAATGCAGCCGACCATCTGCCGATCTCTCGCAGCTCTCCGTCAATCCACGATCAACCTAAACCCTGTCAACGCGCAGACCGCTCCCCACGCGCCATGCTCGAAAACACGCCGTCGCGGCGCACCCACGCATGGAACAGCGCCGCACTCAGATGCCCCAACACGGTGGCGAACAGCAGATACGCCAGCCAGCCATGCGCCGTGCGTAGCCACGCATACAGCGCCGGATCATGCGGAGCGATCGCCGGCAGGTTCGCGCCGGGCCACAGCACGATCGGGTAGCCACCGGCCGACAGCATCGCCCAGCCGATCAACGGCATGCCCAGCATCAACGCATACAACAGCCAGTGCGAGGCGATCGCGGCGGCCTTCTGCCAGGCAGGCAAATCCGCAGGCAACGCCGGCGGTCGATGGCGCAGGCGGTTGATCAGGCGCAGCACCGCCAGGACCAGGATCGCGATACCCAACGGGCGATGCAGATCGATCAACCACGGCCGTTGCGTCACCGAGGCGACCATGCCGACACCGACGAACAGCATGGTCAGGATCATCACGGCCATCAGCCAATGCAGCACGCGCGCGGGCAGGTTGAAGTGCGTCGGACGGCTCATTGATGTGCTCCCTGGCCGGTGGCGGCACTGCCCTTGCCGCTGGCGATCTCGCGCTCGCGGCGGTTGAACGACTGCGAATACACCGACGAGCGCGCGGCCAGGATCGGATCGTTGGAGGCGGCAAGGCCCTTGGGCAGGATCAGCGGATCGTAGTTCAGATCGCGGCACGGCCCGTTGGCCTGCGGTTGCGCATGATCCAGGGTCAGCGTCCCGGCCACGATCTGCTTGCGGCTCTCCGGCCACGGCTGCGAGGGATCATCCACCGCATCGCCGGGTTCGGCCACGGTCAACACCATGTCCCAGCGCAACGGCCCCTGCGCCAGCCGCGCATCCAGGTCGGTGGCGAGAAAATCGCCATCGGCCTGCTTGCGTTGCTCGGCGCTCAATTCCTTGAACGGCGTATGCGGGCGCATCGACCAGCGGATGTAGCGCTCGCGCCCATCCGCTGCGATCGCGCGGAACGCATTGACGCCGTTGTACTGCGTGTTGGCCCAGCTATCCGACCACGGTGCGGTCTTGGCCCACTGCTGGAACTTGGCGGCCTCTGGATATTGCTTGCCGAAGGCGGCCAGTTTTTCCGGATCCGGTTTGCCAGTGGCCGGGTCCGGCTTGGAGGCCACATTCAGGGCCTGGAAGCCGGCCGGCGTGGCCACCACGAAGAACGGAAAGCTGTTCATCGCGGTGCGCCATTCCTGCCCGTCGTCGCTGCGCAACAGCAGCGCCATGCTGCGCACGCGCGCCGCGCCATCGGCGCCATGCGGGTCGCCGCCGCCGATCGACATACGCCCCAGCACCGGCGTGCTGGCCTGGCTGAAGATGCGCGCCGACGACAGCCAGCTCGCCTTGCCGCTGGACTGGAATTGCCCGCTCACGCACACGCCCTTGGTATGCGCACGCCGAAAGCCCGGATGCGGCGGCCCGCTGGATTCGATGGTATCGGTCATGCGCGCGGCGGTGAGCCGGTCGCCGCCGATCCAGCCGGCGGTCCAGGCAAAGGCGATGGCGATCCCACCGGCGATGGCAGCAATGCCCAGCAACGGGAGCACCGGGCGGCGCGTGTGTCCGGGGGAGGGAGGTGGCAACGTCATGGCTGGCTCCGAGTGGATGGATGGAGTGAGACGGCGCGTAGACCCATCTATTCCACGACCGTGCATGCGGTGCGAGACGTTCGCTGCAGGCAGGGAATAATCCTCCTCCCGGCGCGTCCATATCGTGATGCCACTGCCACCACTGCCCATGCATGAGCTCGACGACACCCAGCTACAGGCGGTGCTGCCCCCGTTGCGGCGTTTTGCGCGTTCGCTCGCCGGCGACCCGGCCGCTGCCGACGATCTCGTGCAGGCCACCCTGGAGCGCGCACTACGCCGCTGGCGCACCCGCCATACCAGCGATGCCTTGCAGCCCTGGCTGTTCGCCATCCTGTACCGGCAGTTCCTGGACGGAAAGCGGCGTGCCGCGCGCTGGCAACGCGTGCTTGGCCTGTTCTCGGCGCAACAGGAGGGCCAATCCGCCTCCGCCGAACGGGTGCATGCCGGCAGGACATTGCTCGCCAGCCTTGGTCAGTTGCCACCGGAGCAACGCGCACTGCTGTTGCTGGTCAGCGTGGAGGGTTTCAGTTACCGCGAGGTGGCCGATACCCTCGGCATCCCGATCGGCACGGTGATGTCGCGTCTGTCGCGGGCCCGCGACCGCCTGCGGCTGCTCAATGAAGGTGCGACGGCACCGAAGACCGTCTCGCCGGAACCGGCGTTGAGGATCCTGAAATGACGCGCCCGACGCCCACCGAGCACGATCTGCACGCCTACGTCGATGGTCGCCTGGACGCCGATGCGCGCGCCTGGGTGTCGGCCTGGTTGCAGGCGCATCCCGACACCGCCGCACGCGTGGCCGGCTGGAAGCGTGACGCCGAGGCATTGCGCGCGGCCTATGCAGGTCCGCAGCCGGTTGAGTCCACTGCCTTGGTGACACCGGCAGCCGTGCGTCGCCGCCTGCAGCAGCGACGGCGCACCATCGCCGGTGTGGCAGCCAGCTGCGTCCTGGCGCTGGGTCTGGGCACCGGGCTGGGCTGGCAGCTGCGTGAGCGCCAATTGGCCAGCCAGCGTGTTCCGATGGCCGATGCCGTGGCCGCGTATCGCCTGTTTGCCGATGCCGAGGTTGGCGCGCATCAGGGCGTGGCATTGGACGTGCGGCGCCGCAGCGAGCTGGAGCCGTGGTTACGCGCGCATTTCGGCCGCGCCGGCGCCGTGCCGGATCTGCGTGCGCAGGGCTATACGCTGCATGGGGGGCAGTTGCTTTCCACACCGGAAGGCGCGGCCGCGATGCTGGTGTATGGCGATGCCGACGGCGCGCGCATTGGTCTGTATCTGCGTCCACGCAGCGGGCCGATGCCGACTGGCGAACGTCGCGATGGCCGGCTGTTGGCGCAGTACTGGGCTGAAGGCGAAACCGCATTTGCCTTGGTCGGCCCGGCCACCCAGACACGCATGCGCACGATTGCGCCGTTGTTGCGCTCGCCGGGGTAGTGGCTGGTGGGAACGCCTGCTACATCGCCAGCGACCAGCAAGGAGTCAGTCGCCGCCGAGGCGGGTCTTGCTGCCGATGTCCGGATCAAGGCGGCAGTAAGGGAGCGGAGTGTGCCGGCTCAAAGGCAATGTACTGGATCATGCCGTCCTTCAGCATCACCCAATAGCCCGCGTCGTCGATCGGGTAATACCACGCTTGAAGCGTTTGCCCTTTGGAGACCGCAAAGCAGTGCGCTGGGCCGCTCTTGAGATAGGTAGTCGGGTTGCTGACAAGCAGCTGTTGTGTGATGGCAGGGGTACCAAGAAGATCAACCAACCGCGACCGACTTCCGCCATTCTCGCCGAGGAGGTGCAGGTTTTCCCGCCACGCGTTCGAACGCGGCGTCTCGGCATGCAAGAGAAACGAAAACGTCGCTATCGTCAGTGCGAGAAAGGCGCGTTTCATTTCCCGGCCGATGCCGCTCAGCCGCCGTAGCGCTGCTGCAGCATCGCAAATGCCGAGCGCAGCGCCAGCGCCTCGCCGCCGGCGGGGCGGCCTGGGCGGTCGCTGTCGTTCCAGGCGTAGACGTCCAGATGCGCCCATGGCTGGCCTGGTGCCACGAAGCGCTCCAGATACAGCGCCGCGGTCACCGCGCCGGCCATGCGCGAGCCGGCATTGGCCATGTCGGCCACATGGCTGTTGAGATAGCGCAGGTACGGCCGCCACAACGGCATGCGCCAGACCGGGTCGCGGGTCTGCTCGCCGGCGCTGATCCAGGCCTGTGCCAATGCATCGTCGTTGGCGAACAGGGCTGGCAGATCCGGGCCCAGCGCGATGCGTGCGGCACCGGTGAGCGTGGCGAAATCCAGGATCAGGTCCGGGCGCTGTTCGGTGGCGTAGCTCAGCGCATCGCACAGCACCAGGCGGCCTTCGGCATCGGTGTTGTCCACTTCCACCGTGACGCCGGCGCGGGTGGTGATGACTTCGCCCGGGCGGAACGCATCCGGGCCGACCGCGTTTTCCACCGCGGCGATCAACAGGGTCAGCCGCACCGGCAACTGCTGCGCCATCACCAGGCCAGCCAGCGCCAACGCATGCGCCGCGCCGCCCATATCCTTCTTCATGTTGCGCATGCCATCGGCGGGCTTGAGATCCAGCCCGCCGGTGTCGAAGCACACGCCCTTGCCGACCAGCACCAGATGCGGATGCGCGGCGTCGCCCCACTGCAGCTGGATCAGCCGCGGCGCACGATGCGAGGCGCGGCCCACGGCGTGGATGGTGGGGAAGTTCTGCGCCAGCAGCGCATCGCCCACGATCGCCTCCACCTGCGCGCCGTGGGCCTGCGCCACTGCGCGGGTGGCGTCTTCCAGTTGCTGCGGGCCCATGTCTTCGGTCGGCGTATTGACCCAGTCGCGCACCTGCAGGCACGCAGCAATCAGTGCGCGCGTGGCGGCCGATGGCGTGGCCGCCAACTCGGCCGGTGCGCGCGGCACCTTGCGGTAGCGCGCGAAGCGATAGGCACCCAGCCCCCACCCCAGATGCAGCAACCCCAGTTCGGCGTCGCTCAGGCTGTTGGCCAGCGTCCAGCGGCTGGCTGGCGGCAGCGCCATCGGTGCATGCGCATAGGCATATGCATCGGCGCGGTCGCCGACGCCCACGATCGCGCCGGCCAGGCCCTGGTCGCCGGGCAGCAACAACACGCTACCGGGCGCGGCATCGAAGCGCTGCGCCTGCGCCCACGCCAGCACCCGCGTGGGCTGCTCGGCGCACCAGCGCGCAAAGCCCTCGCGGTCGAGCACATACAGCGGCAGCGCGGCGGCGGCGGGATCGGTGAAACCGGTGAGGTGCGACATGGACATCCTTCAATGGCGGTGTGCGCGGTCGGATTGAACTCAGGCGGGAATGCAGACGCCGTCGCGCGCGGCGCCTGGGTGCGGTTGCTGCGCGTCCAGCCAGTCGGCCAGCCCGGTCATGCTGTCGAACTCCAGGTCCGGCTGCTGGGTCGGGTGCGACCACGCTGCGCCGTCGCGATTGATCCAGCAGGCACGCAAGCCGGCATCCAGCGCGCCCAGCACATCCATGCGGATGTGGTCGCCCACATGCAGCACCTGCGCGGGCGGCACCTCCAGCCGCGCGCAGGCCGCCAGAAAAATGCTCGCATCGGGTTTTGCGCTGCCGTGTTCGCGCGAGCCCAGCTGAAACGCGAAGTGGTGCATCAGCCCGATGCGCTGCAGATCGGCATTACCGTTGCTGAGCGCGGCCACCGGCACATGTGCGGCGATGCGTGCCAGCGCGTCGAGCGCATCCGGATAGCATTCCACCTGGTTGCGCGCGGCATAGAACACCTCGTAGGCCGGTTCCAGCAGCTCCAGATCGCCGCCGCTTTCGCGCAGGGCCATTTCCAGCGTCAACCGGCGCAGCGCGCTGAGGTCGTGATGCAGCTGCGGGTTGTCGGCAAAGCTGCGCTCGCGCAACTCGCGCATCGCCTCCACCGGAAACCGCTCGGCAGTGACCGGGCTGTGCTCGCGCATCCAGTCGTACAGCACCTGATCGATGCGCGCACCGATCGGTGCGAAGGGCCACAACGTATCGTCGAGGTCGAGGGTGATGGCGCTTATTGGGAAATTCATCGCGAGATTTTACGGTCTTGCGTTGGGATTGGGGAATCGGGATTGGGGATTGGCAGCTGCAGCTGCGTGTTGCGTTTACCAATCCCGAATCTCCAATCCCAAATCCCGGCTACTCAAGCAGCCTGGCCCAGCGCTGCATTCCCTCCACCCGGCTCAGCACCATCTTGATGCAGACCAGCAGCGGTACCGCCAGCAGCAGGCCGATCATGCCCCACAGCCAGCCGAACAGCATCAGCGCCAGGATCAGCATCAGTGGCGAGATCGCCATGCGCCGGCCCAGTACGATCGGGGTGACCACCTGGCCTTCGATGGTGTGCAGCGCCAGATACAGGATCGCCGGCAGCATCGCCGACAGCGGGGTGCGAAATTCCACAAAGCCCATCAGCAGCATCAGCATTACGCCGATCAGCGGGCCGACGTAGGGCGCGAAATTCAGCAGCGCCACCACCGTGCCCCAGAGCAGGGCTTCGGGCAGCGGAATCTGCAAGACATACAAAATGCCGGCAAAAATCAGCCCGACCAGCGTATTGATCACGCTGATGGTGAGCACATACCGCGAGACCTCGCGCTCGATGTCGAGCATGATCTCGGTGGTGAAGCGTTGCTGCTGCCGGTTGGGCAACAACGCAATCGCATGCCGTTGCAGGCTTTCGCCATAGACCATGAAGAAAAACGTCAGCAGCACCACGGCAAGCACCGAGGCGGCCAGCTTGGGTGTACGTACCAGCGCCTTGTACGGGTCGTCCATCTGCGTGCGCACGATCTGCACGCCGCGCTGGCCTTCGCCACCGGCCGCGCGTGCAAAGTTTTCCGCCGCCTGATTGGCCTGCATCACCGGCTTGGTGAAATCGCGCACATCGCGTGCGATCTGCCGCATCTGGCGCGGCGCCTGTTGCACCCATTCGGCGGCAGGGCCGGCCAATTGTGCGGCCAGCGTCACCGTACCGGCCAGGCCCAGGCACAGCACCAGCAGGGCGCCGAGAAAGCGCGGGATGTAGAGCTTGCGCAGTCCACGCAGGATGGGATTGCCGATCAGTGCGAAGAATGCCGCCAGCATGATCGGCAGGATGATCGTCTGCGCCGCCCATAAGGTGTAGCCCACCGCAAGCGTTGCCAGCACCACCAGCGAGGCCGGTGCCCGTGGGCGAGGCGCCGGAGGCGGGGGGAGCGGATCTGCCGGAATGGCAGTGTCCAAGGAATCAACGGGGATAGACATGCGCGCCCTGGCAGCAGACTGGCGTGCTGCCAGCGGTGGGCCATTATCGGCACAATGCGTCAACGGCGCGCACAGGGCCTGTGCGTGCGGTGTCAGTGCGAGGATGCAGAGCTGGCGGCCTCGACCATGCCAGGACGCGGCGCAAGAGCGCCGCATCCAATAGCGACGATCAGGCGGCGCGTTCGGCGGGTACCTGTACCACCGTGACCGTCGGTTCGGCCGCCACTTCTTCGGCGTTATCGGCTGCACGCTCGGCCTGCTCGGAGGCTTCCTGCGCGCGGTGCGCCGTAAACAACGCAGAGATCGTGCTGATCATCTGCAGAATCTTGGGAATGCCGCCCAGCTTGCTGGCGATGCTGCCCAGCGCGGCCTGCGGTTCGTTACGGCCGGTGACAAAGCCCAGCCCGAAGCCGACCAGCATGATGCGTGCCGGCGACCAGCCTGCACGCCAGGTCTGGCGCAACTGGCCCCAGTGCGTGCGCGTTTCCTGCGCGCGCCCTTCCACCAACAATTCAGCGCGTTCCACGTGTTGACGCATGGTGCCGAACTTCATGGATGTCCCCCACTGACAGGTGCGGCGGCGGTATCGTCCTCGTTGGAATCGTCGAAGATGCCCAACTTGATCAACTGACGCCGCGTTGCGTTCATGCCGGTGTGATCGAAATAGAAGAACACTCGCCATGCCGCGATGCCGGTGACCAGCAAACTGGCCAGGGCGGTGAAAAACATCGCCTGAAACCACGACAAGCCGGCGCGTTGCAGCAAGGCGATGATGGCGCCTGCCAGCAACAGCCATGACGACGCGCCGAACACCACTGCCACGCACGCCCACGCCAGGCCACGTCCGAATGCACTGCGTGCCAGCCGTAAGTCGGCCGACACCAACCGGCGCAATGCGCGACCGGTGTCCTTGGCCGAGCCCAGCGTTGCGCGGCCTGCAGCGCCGACCGCACGTACGCTTTCATCCAGGCCCGGCGTTTCCGGACGCGCCTCTGGCGCGCCGGAACCGGCAACTGTAGAAGCCTGATCGCTCACGACTTAGTTATCGTTGCTACGTGCCAGCTTGGCGATGACCCAGCCAGCGGCAAACGCAACGCCGAATGCGGCCAGCGGACGCTCGCGGATCAGGTCGGTGGCGCTGTCGAGCAAATCGTTGCCCTTGGCGACCAGCACGTCCATCTGTTCCTTTGCTGCTGCGCCGCCGAACTCGGCCGCGGCCATGCCAGCCAGTGCGGTGTCGGACAGTTCGGCCTTGACGTTGGCACGACCGAGTTTGAGCTCGTCGCCCGCAGCGCTGGTGGCGCCCTTGACGGCTTCACCGGCGGCGCTGGCGGCCGACTTCAGGTGGGTGCCGGCTTCGCTCAGGTTTTCCTTCAGCTGATCGGTATTGGTGGGGCTCATGCGATATCTCCTTCGGTCATTGATGGCAGCCGCCACTTACGTGCGGTCGTGCAGTAGCAATAGCATCGGGGGGGTGTAGGAGGCGTTAGTGGAAACAGCGTGCAGTCACGGCGCCTCAACGCATCAGCGCGTCGTATTGCGCGTTGCCGCGCAGGATCCGCACCACCAGCTGCTGCGGTCTGCGCTGGAAATTGGCGCGCCAGCTGGCCAGGTCCGCAAACTCGCCCACGCTGCTGGCCACGATCACATCGCCGGACACCAGGCCGTTGGCCGCTGCGCGTCCGCCGCGTTTGACCTCGCTGACCATGACACCGGTGATGCCGGACTGACGTAGCGACTCTGGCAGGTCCACGAACGTGGCGCCGCCCAGCCGCGGGTCGAGCATGTCGCCGGTGACCGCACGGTCCTGTTCCTTCAGCGTGGCCTTGAGCTTGAGCGGCTTGCCGTCGCGACGGATGTCCAGTGTCACCGCACTGCCAACCGCTTGCAGGCCTTCGTAGTTGTGCAGCGCTTCTGCGCTGTCCACGCGTTGATCGTTGGCGGCCACCACGACGTCGCCGGGCTGCACGCCGGCCGTGGCCGCCGCAGAGCCTGGCAACACGCGCGTCACCAGTGCGCCGCGCAGCGAATCCACACCCAGGCCCTGCAGCATCTGCTGGGTGAGGTTCTGGGTTTCCAGGCCGAGCGTGCCGCGCACCACCACGCCCTTGGTCACCAGTTGCTCGACCACGTTGCGCGCAAGGTTGGAGGGAATCGCCAGCCCCAGGCCGATATTGCCGGCCATGCTGCCCTGCGGGTTGAAGCTGGCGGTGTTGATGCCGACCAGCTGACCCTGCAGGTTGACCAGCGCACCGCCGGAATTGCCGGGGTTGATCGAGGCATCGGTCTGGATGAAGTTCTGGTAGCCCAGTCCGCGAATACCGCTGCGTCCCACCGCCGAGACGATGCCGGAGGTCACGGTCTGGGTGAAGCCGAACGGGTTGCCGATCGCCACCACAAAGTCGCCTACGCGCAAGGCGTTGCTGTCGGCCAGCTTGATGTCGGTGAGGTTGTCGGCCTTGATGCGGATCAGTGCGATGTCGGTGTCGGCATCGGAGCCGATGAAGTCGGCCTTGACCGTGCGTCCGTCGCCGAGCGTCACCTGCACGTCGTCGGCATTTTCGATGACGTGATGGTTGGTCAGCACATAGCCTTTTTGCGCATCGATGATCACGCCCGAGCCCAGCGATTCGTTGATGCGGTCCTGCGGAATCTCCGGAAACAGCCGGCGCAGGATGGGATCGTTGAAGAAGGGGTTGCGCACGCGCACCACCTGCTTGGTGTTGACGCTCACCACCGCCGGCATCGCCTGCTGCAGCATCGGTGCCAGCGAGGGCACCGGTTGCCCGGCAACCGCGGCCGGTAACGCGGCTGCTGCCGGCAAGGTGAAGTTGGTGGTGCCGGCCGGCGTGGCTTCGGCGCGGTTGTCCAGCCACGCGTTGATGCCGGTGGCGGCAAAGCCGCCGAAGGCGGCGGCCAGGGAAAGCGTCAGCAAGGTGGGAAGCGGTCGCATGGAACGGATTCCGGGTTATGCGGTGGAGGAGGAATAGGGGGTCTGGCTGCGTAAATCAAGCTGAACGAGAGTGCCAGCCAGCAATTTAACTGCCGGTGAAAGAGCCGCGCATGCCTTGCCGCCATTGCGTTGACAGCCCGCCGAGCCGGGCGTAGCGTCCGCTTGATCCGATGCCTGTTCAGCATATGCATGCCGTCGTGCATCGCCCACGTTTCCCGCACTGACGCCCCTAAGGAGGGTCTATGAGCAACGGCAATGGTGTGACGGCAACCCTGTCCGACGCCGTCGATAGCGTAAAGAGCACTGCAACCGAGCTGACCGACACCATCGCCAGCACCACCAGCGAGGCGGTGACCAGCGCGCAGGAAGCTGCAGGCGTGGCTGTGGCAGAGGTCAAGACGCGCGTCGCCAAGGCCCGCAAGGCGGTGGTCAAGGCGGAGAAGAACGCGGTTGCCAAGGCCGGCGAAGCGGCGACCGCAGTCAAGCGTAGCGTTGCCAAGACCAAGCGCTCATTGACCGCGACCAAGGACGCTGCCAAAGACAAGCTGACGGCGACCAAGGATGCAGCCAAGCAGAAGTTGCTTTCCACCAAGGATGCGGCCAAGCACAAGCTGACCTCGACCAAGGATGCCGCCAAGCAGAAGTTGAGCAGCACCAGCGCGGCGGCCAGGAAGAAGATCTCCGATACCAAGGCCAACACCAGGCAGAAGCTGGAAACCGCCAAGGCCAACGCCAAGGCCGAAGCCGCTGCGCTGAGTGCCAAGACCGTCGCCAAGAGTGCGGCGCGCAAGACCGCCGTGGCAACGGTGAGCGCGCGCACCGCCGCGAAGAAGGCCGCAGCCAAATCGGCCTCGCTCAAGAAGTCGGTGGCCAAAGGCATCGCCAAGAAAGCACCGGTCGCCAAGCAGACCGCGACCAAGCAGGCGGCAGTGAAGAAGGCCCCGCTGAAGAAGGCCGTGACCAAGACCGCCTTGAAGAAGGCGGCCAAAGTCACCAAGACGCCGGCAACCCGCGCCGTGGCCAAGACTACTGCGGCTCGCAAGGCCGTGGGCAAAAAGGCCGTCAAGCGCGTCACGCGCTGAGGGTTGAGGGTGGCACTGCGTCGCGTCGCTCGTGCTGTCAGCGCAGATGTGTGCGGCCACTTGGACGTACGTGCAGGACGAGATAGACGTGCAAGTTGAGATTTACGTAACGAGATTTACGTAAAAGGTGATGCATATCGAGAGAGGCCGGCGCGGTCGTAGAGCGCCGGCCTTTTTCATGTGCGTAGCAGACGCGTTCGCCGCGGTGGGTAAGCCGGCGTCGAGCTCAAGACCCTCTCCTGCGGGTGGGGTGAGGGCACGGGGCGAAGCGCTCAGGGTGATTCGATTACGGCGCGTGATGCTCCAAAGGGATTTCGACTCCACGTCGCGTTGCGACAACTGCACAAGGCCGCGCGCCCACGCTCATCACTCGCGGTGCTGCGCGCGTACCCTCATCTGCCCCTGCGGGGCGCCTTTTTCTCCCGGTGGGGGAAGGGAAGCAGCTCCTGCTCTTGGCTACTCTAGCCCTTCAACGAGCTGCTCGGCCCCCTTGCGGATTCCCGCCTTTGCCGCATCGTATGCGCCCAGGCTGGCCTTGATGTTCATTGCGCTGGGATACTGCTTCTCGACATACGCGGCGAGCAGACGATCGCTTTGCGCATCGAAGATCTCCACCGCATAACTGACCGACCCGGAGAATGCGCCTTCCTTGCCGCGTGCGGCCTGTACGGCGTTGTACGAACCGCCGCCCAGATCCACCTTCATGATGGTGCCCAGCACGCGCTTGCTGGCCTTGGCGCCGGTCAGGGTGATGCGTACCCGCAATGTCTCGCGATCGGCCGACGTCGTCGGGCGCCAGCGCCGCGCAATGGCATTGCCGAATTCCTGCTGCATGACGTCGGCCAGCATGCGCTTGTCCTGCTCCGGCACGTTCTCGAACTGCGCGTCCGGACCGCGGTAGATGGCGACCGGCTCGACAATGGCTGCGCGGTAGTGCGTCCAATCCACATCGCTGTGATACGCGTACGGCATGCGGCCGCCGCGGCTGCCGTCGTGCGGACGCAGGTAACCGGACGATGGCAACTGGCGATACGGCATGGGGCCGGTGCTGGCGCAGCCGATCAGGGTGATGCCGACAACGGCAAGCGTGCAGCAACGGGTGATGACATGGACAGGCATGACTGGGTCCTGTGAGACACAAAACGGTTGTGAAGGAAGCGGCGTGCGCGAATGCTCAACGCAGCAGAAGACGTGCCAGCGCCAGCGCAAACAGCGCACCGGCAGCCGTGAACAACACACCGCGCGTGGCCCAGCGTTGCAGGCGATATGTCTGGCGTGCGCTGCGGATGTCCGGTAACGCACACCAGATGTCGCGGTTGCGCGTACCGGTGCGGCCGCAGCGAAATTCCGCTGCCGGTGCCAACGCCGTGCTAGACGCGATCACACTGTCGTCGGCGGCGCGTTGCATGGCCAATTGCGACAGCGTGGTCGAAACCTGTGGGGTGGAGCGGGTCGGGCGAATCATCACCATGCATCCTGGATGCGTGCGGTGAGTGCACTCTAGGCAGGCAGGTTTAGAAAGTTATTGGAAGCCAACAGCACCCCGCCACAGCGCGCATGACCTCTTGCTGGGATCGGCAAATCCCCTGCGCCCATCGGATGAGCGCGGGCGCTTACGCTGGCGACGTCGTTGTGCGCTGGGTCCTACAGCGAGGTCAGGCCTATGCGATCTCCCCGCTCGCGCAGGGAAGCGGCAAGGGGCAGCCGTTCATCCCGGTTTCCAGGCGCCGGCCACACCTGCGTGGCGGCCGCGCCATGTTTGGTTAGCTGCGCTTGGCAGTTGGCGCGCTGGTGCCGGCAAACACCACGCGCACGCACAGGCCGCGTCCTTCGGTGCCTTCGCAGGTTTCGATCGTCGCGCCATGCAGTCGGGCAATGCCGGCGACCAACGACAGCCCGATTCCGCTGCCCTGCACTTCGCTGCCGGGCACGCGATAAAAGCGCTCGAAGATCGACGCATGCGCGGCCTCCGGTACACCGGGGCCGTCGTCGCTCACCTGCACGAAGGGGTGGAGCACATCGGCACGCAGGCAGTAGCCGCAACTCACTTCCACCGTGCCGTGGGTGCGCCCGTAGCGGATGGCGTTGTCGACCAGGTTGCGGATCAGGATGCCCACCGCATCCACATCGCAGCGCAACAGGCACGGCGATGCCTCCACCTGCAGGTTGATCTGACGTGCGTCGGCCTGCACGCTGAACTCGTCCAGTACATGCGAAATCAATTCGCCCATGTCGACCTGGTGATAGGCGGCCGAATTGATGCCCGCATCCAGGCGCGCCAGATCCAGCAACTGTTCGGCCAGGCGGTTGCTGCGGCGTGCGGTCTCCAGCAACTGATGCAGCGCCGCGTCCTTGGCCTCCAGCGTGGGCGCACGCAGGGCGACCTCTGCATACGCATGCAGCGCCGACAGTGGCGTGCGCAGCTCGTGTGCGGCATCGGCAACGAAATCGCGCTCGGCCTGCACGGTTTTTTCCACGCGCGCCAGCAAGGTGTTGAACGAGGCGATCAGCGGGCGGATTTCATCCGGTACACGCTCCAGCGGCACCGGCTCGGTGTCCAGCCCGGTGCGCTGCGCAATGGCGAGCGAGACCGTGCGCAGCGGCCCGAGCGAGGTGCGTACCGCCCACCACACCAGCACGCCCAGGATCGCCAGCTGCAAGGTGTTGAGCACCACGGCGGTCAATGTCTGGTTGAGGCTCATGCGCGAGGACATGGCACCTGTCGTGGCGACAACGCCCGGCGTGCCGGTGGCATCGCTGGCCATATCGAAGCGCCGTTCCAGCGTATCGGGCAGCGCGCTGACCAGGCGGTCGCCAAGCAGGTTGAGTTCCTGCTCGACCACGCTGTGATGGCCCTGGGTGACCAGCGCGATCAGGATCCATAGCGAGGTCGACCAGCTCAGCAGGACGATGGCCGCCAATGCCGCCAGCATGCGCGCCTGCAAGGAGGTCATTCCGGTGCCTTGCCGATCATGTATCCCTGGCCGTAGACGGTGGAGATCAGCTCATCGCCGAGCTTGCGCCGCAACTGATGCACATACACCGCAATCATGTTGCTGCCGCCTTCCGACGGGCCGCCATACACGCCTTCTTCCAGCTGATCCTTGGTGACCACGCGCCCGGCACGCTCCATCAATGCCAGCAGCAATCGATATTCATGCGCGCTCAATGCCACCCAGGTACCTGCACGGGTGACCTTGCGGCTGCTCGGATCCACGCAGACATCGCCCTGGCTGAGCACCGGTACCACGCGGCCCTGGCTGCGCCGGGTGATCGCGCGCAGCCGCGCCATCAGCTCATCGAACTGGAAGGGCTTGACCAGGTAATCGTCGGCGCCGGCGTCCAGGCCGCGGATGCGGTCGGTGAGCTGGCCGCGTGCGGTCAGCGCAATCACCGGGGTGGCGTCGTAGTGGCTGCGCAAAAAGCGGATCACCGTCAGCCCGGACTCGCCGGGCAGGCCGATATCCAGCAGCACTGCGGTGTAGCGGTGATCCACCAGGGCGGTCTTGGCCGCGTTGGCGCTGCCGACATGGTCGATGGTCCAGCTCTGCTGGCGTACGCCGTCGCAGATGGCATTGGCCAGCATGGTGTCGTCTTCGACGAGGAGCAGGTGCATAAGGGGTCCGCTGGGCATCGGGCAATCCGAGATCCGCAGCACTGTCGAAGATGCGCGTTAGGGAAATATTAGTGCATGCCCCGTCCGGCGCGGCTGCGTCCCCGATGGGCGGCCCAGGCGCCCGAACCGCAGGGTTCGCCGGGCGGCTCAGTGCTGCAGGATGGCGCGCAGCGCCGGCTCCAGTTGCGTGTACTGGAAGCGGAATCCGCCATCGAGCGCACGCTGCGGCAGCACGCGTTGACTGATCAGCAGCAGGTCGGCCATCTCGCCGAATCCCAGCCGCAGCAGCCCGGCCGGCAGCGCCAGCAGCGCGGGGCGATGCAGTACCTTGGCCAGCGTGCGCGCGAACTCGGCATTGCTGACCGGGTTGGGCGCGGTGGCGTTGTAGGCGCCGGGCTGGCCGTGCTGCAGCAGCCAGACCAGCAGCGCGACCATGTCGGCGCGGTGGATCCAGCTCATCCAGTGCCGGCCGTTGCCGAACGGCCCGCCGCCGCCCAGCCGAAACGCCGGCAGCATGCGTGCCAGCGCGCCGCCGTTGCGGTCCAGCACGATGCCGGTGCGCACCCAGCTCACGCGCGGGCCAAGCGCGCCGATACGTGCGGCGTCCGCTTCCCAGTCGCGGCACAGCGCGGCCGAGAAGTCATCGCCTGCGGCATCTGCTTCGGTCAAGGTGATGTCGCCGCGCTCGCCGTAATAGCCCACCGCCGACCCGGAGATCAGCACCGACGGCCGCTGCGCAGCTGGCTGTTGCGCAATCCAGTCGTGCAGTTGGCGGGTGATGCCCAGCCGCGAATCGCGAAAACGTTGCTTGCGGGCGGCGGTCCAGCGGCCGGCGGCCAATGGTTCGCCGGCCAGGTTGATGACGGCATCGGCCTGCACCCCGTCCAGTGTGTCGACGGCGGTCACGCCGGGCAGGGTACGGCTGGCCCGGCGGATGTCCCGCGTCAGCACGCTGATCTGATGGCCGGCATGCAGCAGCGCGGGGCACAAGGCCTGGCCGATGAAGCCGGTGCCGCCGGTGATGAGCAAACGCATGTGAGGATCCTGGGTCGAGTCGATGCGGCACCATAGGCCAGGACGGACCCAGGCGCAGTGAAGTGAAGCGGGCGCGCGGAGCGCAGGCAACCTTACCGATGCTGCGGCCGATGTCTTGGTGCAGATGGCTGGGGACGGCGGCGTCCAAGGTGGTGACGTGCAACCGCACCTAGCGTGTCGGGCCCGCGAATGCAGCCGCGCTGCAATGCGCTCGATGCATTGCGACGGTCAAACGCAAACGCGCCGGACAGGCCGGCGCGTTGCAGGGTGCAGCGGCGGTGCGCTTACTTCGACGACGAGACCGCGTGGGCGCGTTCGAAATGTGCCGACACCACGCGACGGGTCTCTTCCAGGTGCTGCTTGACCGGCGCACTCTCGGCGGCGGGCAGCAGTTCGGCGTCGATGATCTTGATGGTGTCGCCATGGTCGATGACCATGTTGCGCATGAAGGCGTTGCGGTACGCGTCCTTGCCGTCGGGCAGGGTGAGCGTCTTGGACAGCGCTTCCACGGCGGCCTTGCCCCTGGCGCGCATCGCATCCGCACGCGCGCTGTCTGTTGCCCCCAGCGCCTTGGTCTTCTCCAGGTTGGCTTCGTGGTCGCGCAACATCTGCTGGGCGAACTCGCCGGTAGCGCCGCCCAGGTCTTGCTCGACGGCCTGCTTGGCTAGTGCAATCTCGTTTTCGTCGATCGCAGCCAGCACGCCCAGCGCACCGCCATCGCCCTTGGCCAGTTCGGTTGCTCCGCTCCCGCTCACCGGTGCGGCGGTCGGCTCCGGCGATACTGCCGGTGCAGTGCGCGATGCGTCGCCACCGGGGCGATCGCAGGCGGTAAGGGTCAACATGGCCAGCAACGATGCAGCAACAAGAGTGGATTTCATGAATGTCTCAGGGTGAGTCGGCAATGCCGACGGTGAAATGCAAAGGAGCCGCTACGCGGCTCCGGTACGACGTTGATCAGGCCCACTGCGGCTGGGCGGCCGGTGCCATGCCCAGGGATCTGATCGGTGTGCGGATCGCATCCTGCGCGGTGCGGCACTGGCGTGCCATGCGCACGGTACGTTCGCGAATCATGGCGTGCTCGCTGACTGGGGCGCTGCCCAGCAGGCTGGCCACATGGAAGCCAAGGATTTCCTCCGCGCGGTCGCCCTGGTCGCTGATGATGTGCGGCACCAATCGCTCCAGTCGTTCCAGCTCCTGCTGCACTTGATACGGGGTTTTCATGACGATCTCCAATGAGTAACGGGTCTTGCGTACGACGGATGTGCTCAACTGTTGCGCGCACCCAGGCGCTGCCAGCAATCGGTTGCCAGCTGCTCGTAGTTGGACTGTGTGCTGGACGAAATGAAGTGATGCTCAAGGCGGTCGCGAAACAGACGCAGACGTTCCTGGTCGCTTGAACGCGGTGCCTGCAGATAGATATCGCAGGCCATCTTCACCACCGGAGACAATTCGCTGAACTTGCCTGCACCCAGATTTCCCTGGGCATGCCGCGCCTGCCAATGCGCGATTTCGGCTTGTACATCGATGACGGAGGGGTCTCTGCTCATGACTTGGGGCGTTCCGGGGTTAAACAAACTTGACCCGCAGAGTAACTGCGGGTATGTCAACGAATGATCATCGAACCCGACCATTGGCCTGCACCCACGCAACGCGACGCTTAACTGGTCAGCTTGTTTCCGCGCTTCTACACGCGTTGCATGCAGGCGCATTGGCTTGATCTGTCTCAATGCCGCCGAGCAAACGCGATGCACAGGCCAGCACATGCGATCGGCCAGCTGCAGCGCGCCAAGATGCGGCGTGTCAGTCGCTATCGTGTCGACCGCCACTGCGCGTGCGGTGCTCGCGAGAAGACTGGCGTGCAGTGCCGCATTTTACGGAAGATTCTGAACCGCTCCACACTTGTGTAACGTCTGATCCTTACTCTATGCCATGACGTAATGGAGAGAGCAGACAGGATGCAGGAGAGCGAAAGCAGTCGTCGTAAGCCGCACCACGCCAGCGGTACACCCGAAGCGCGCGTGTGGTGGCAGGCCTTGTTGGAGCTGCGTGGTGGGCGCATGGCCATCAGCCTGATCGTGGTGGTGCTGATCGTGGTAGGCCTCTATCTGGCCATGAAATAAGCGCAGACGCGCACCTGCAACATCGCACTGCGCCGTCCGGCGGTCACGGGATCGGCGCCGGGATGCGGCCTTGCCGCAAGGGGATGTGATGGCAGATCCGCCTTATGGGTTGGTGCGTGGATACACCCTGCGTGCGGTGCCTGCGGATGGACACGAACGTGTCACGCATGCCTGGGTGTGCAGCGACATTGCACGCCTGCTAGGTGCCCGTGATGGCGGGCTCCGCGATCCGGTGATGTGTGAAGAAGGCGCCGAGCATCGCATCTTGCATGTGCCCGACGATACCTTGACCGCGGAACAGGCACGCGCATTGGCCATTGACGATGCGGTCGACCTGTTGGGCGGTATCGTGCCGTACGCATTTGTCGCCACCAAGGTCATCGGCCACCCGTTGATCGGCGAGACAGCCGCGCAGATCCACGGCTGGAACCAGGCACTGGCCACTGCATTGATGCCGGCCACGTTGCCGGGCTACACCGTGTTTTCGCGCGAAGACGCGCTGCTTGCGCTGGATCTGCTGCTGGCCGACGGCGGGGTGCGTCTGAAGCTGCCCACCGGCGTGGGCGGCAATGGGCAATGGCGCATCGCGGACAGCGGCGCGCTGTTGCAGGCGTTGGACACGTTGCCGGAGGATTACCTGCGCACCCACGGCGCCGTCCTGGAGCGCAACATCCTGCAGCCAGTGACCCATAGCGTGGGCGAGCTGTGCGTGGCCGGTATCCAGATCGCGTATTACGGCACGCAATGCAGTGTGCGCAATGCGCAAGGCGATGAGGTCTACGGCGGATCGTCGTTGCATGTCCATCGCGGATCGTTGGAAGCGCTGTTGGCCACCGCATTGCCGCCGTTGCAGCGGCGCGTGGTGGAACAGGCATGCCGCTACGATCGCTGCATCGTTGCCGCCACTGCCGGCTTGCACATTTCGCGTCGCAATTACGATGTGGTCAGCGGCGAAGATGCATCTGCGGTGGCTGTCTGCGGTGTGCTGGAGCAATCCTGGCGGATTGGCGGTGCGACGCCGGCCGAGCTTGCGGCGATCGCCTGTTTTCAGCAATACCCCGACCTGCACTGGGTGCGCGCATCCACGCACGAAATCTATGCGGGTCAACCACCGGCCGATGCGCAGGTGTATTACCGTGCAACCCAGCCCGGCGCCGGTCCGCGCTACAAATACCGAAGGGTCTCAACCGACTGATGGAAGCAAAACTTTCCAGCATCGACATCCCGGTCGATCACGACGCGCTCAGCGGCACCTTGCTCACGCCGACCGGCATTCCGGCGGTGCTGTTCGTCCATGGCTGGGGCGGCAGCCAGCATCACAGCCTGGTGCGCGCGCGCGAAGCGGTGGGTCTAGGATGCATTTGCATGACCTTCGATCTGCGCGGTCACGAGGGCCATGCCTCGATGCGACAGACCGTGACCCGCGCGCAGAACCTACAGGACATCATCGCCGCCTACGATCAGCTGGCAGCGCTTGCGTACGTGGATCAACAGTCGATTGCCGTGGTCGGCCTGAGTTATGGCGGCTATCTGTCGGCATTGCTGACCCGCGAGCGCCCGGTGGAGTGGCTGGCATTGCGCTCGCCAGCGCTCTACAAGGACGCGCACTGGGACCAGCCCAAAGTCAGCCTCAATGCCGATCCGGATCTGACCGCGTACCGCCAACGTGCGCTGACGCCCGACGACAACATCGCGCTGGCAGCCTGCGCTGCCTATACCGGCGACGTACTGCTCGTCGAAGCCGAAAACGACGTCATCGTGCCGCATCCGGTGTTGCGCAACTATGCCAATGCCTTCGTCAAGGCGCGCTCGCTGACCTCGCGCGTGATTACCGGAGCGGACCATGCGTTGAGCGTCAAGGAGCATCAGCAGGAATACACCCGCGCGTTGATCGATTGGTTGACCGAAATGGTGGTGGGCCGCCGGATTGCCCTGGCCAAGGAGGTGGTGGCCGCGCGCAAGCAGATGCTGAGGCAGCAGGGCGACGCTACGCGGTCGGGACAGGATTCACTCGCGTTTCGCGGCGATATCCGGGCGGTGGAGAACTCGTCCGGTTGATCTGCTGTGGGTTGCCTCCCCGCACAGGTAAGCGCGGTGTGTCGCTTACCCACTGGCCATGCGGAAATCCCGCAACCCAACGGGATACCGCGCGACGATACCCAGGCGTTGCACGTCGGCCGGTACGCGGCCAGACCACAACAACCCCCCTACGCAAACGGGCCCTCGCGGGCCCGTCTGTTTTCTTCCTGGTTACTGGCGCTTGGCGCGGCCGGTGTGCTCGGATTACACGCGCGGATCGGTCGGGTTGCGACGTGCCGCATCGCCATGATGATCCGAATCGAAGGCCTCACGCACGGCGTGCTTGGCCTTTTCCCAAGTCAGACGCGAGTCGGCCTTGAAGCGGTCCCAGCCATCGCCCAGGTCGCGTTCCAGATGGTCGTCCCACTGGCGGCCGGCATGCTGCTGACGGGCCTGCATGCCATAGCGATAAGCGGGGCGATAGTCGTCATACGAGTATTCGCTGTCGCGGTAGCTGGCGCTGTCGAAACGGCCGGCATAGTGCGTGTCGCCATCGCGATACACGCTGTGGGTGCGATCGGCACGTTCCCATGCATCGCGTGCGGCCAGGCGCGCTTCATCCCATTCCAGACGCGATTCGCCGCGATTGCGCGGCCACTCGCCAGCCAACGTGGCCTCGGTTTCTTCCCAGGTGCTGGTCGGGCGCGTTTCGCGTGCCTGCAGCCCGAAGCCGTAGACGGTGGCGTAGTCGCGGTCGTAGTCGGTGCCTTCTTTGTAGTACGGGCGGTTCTGATGCTCCTGGCGCCAGTATTCGGTTTCCACCGTCGGGTCGAGGCGTTCGGCCACGCCCTTGCCTGCCGCAGCACCTGCCAGGACGCCGGCAGCCGCACCGATCAAGGTGCCGAGCGGGCCGAATACCGTTCCTGCCAATGCGCC
Organism: Xanthomonas sp. 3793; assembly: GCF_024806835.1. Classification (GTDB taxonomy): domain Bacteria; phylum Pseudomonadota; class Gammaproteobacteria; order Xanthomonadales; family Xanthomonadaceae; genus Xanthomonas; species Xanthomonas arboricola_F. The sequence continues at coordinate 62,974 of NZ_JANTYU010000005.1, read as the reverse complement.
AGCTGCCGCACCCCCGGCGATGCCGCCCACGCCCACGCCAACCGGATGCGAGCCGGGAGCACCGGAGATCGGGTCGCGGTTCAAGTCCTGTGCTTCTGCCTTGCGTTCCTGCTTGTCGAGATTGCTCATGCCGCCTCCGGTTACCTGATGGATGCCGCCTGCGAGGGCAGGCCGCGAATGTGGCGCAACCATGGCGGCGCGGGAGTGAAACGCTTGTGCTTTGATGTGAGTGGCGTCGCGACATGCCTGAACTGTGCATGCGCGCTTGCGGATGAGGCCGCCGACATTCTGCAGTGATGCCATCGCACAGTGTCGCGAAACAAAGGCCGCTATTGCGGCCCTTGGTCACCCCTTGATACACACCACCTGGCGCAGCGTGTGCAGCACCTCGACAAGATCCTGCTGCGCAGCCATCACCGCATCGATCGACTTGTATGCCGCAGGCGATTCGTCGATCACGGCCGCGTCCTTGCGGCATTCCACATGTGCGGTTGCCTCGCGGTGCTGGGCCAGGGTGATCTGCGCACGCGCTGCGGTTCGGCTCATCACCCGTCCCGCGCCATGGCTGCAGCTGTGGAAGCTCTCGGCGTTGCCCAGCCCGCGCACGATATAGCTGCGCGTTCCCATGCTGCCGGGAATGATGCCCAGCTCGCCTGTCCGGGCGCTTACCGCGCCCTTGCGGGTGATCAGCAATTCCTCGCCATGGTGCGTCTCCTTTTGCACATAGTTGTGGTGGCAGTTGACCGCCAGCTTCTCCAGCTGGAACTTCGGCAGGCGGTGGCGCATTTCCGCCAACACCCGAGCCATCATCGCTTCACGATTTTCGCGGGCGTAATCCTGTGCCCACGACACCGCTTCCACGTACTCATCGAACAACCGCTCGCCCTGCATGAAAAAGGCCAGGTCCTTGTCGGGCAGATGAAAGCCCAGCACGCGGTGCGCCAGTTGCTCGCGCGCCCGCTCGATGAAGTAGGTGCCGATCAGGTTGCCGGTGCCACGCGAGCCGCTGTGCAACATCACCCACACCGCGTCGGTCTCGTCCAGACAGACTTCGATGAAGTGGTTGCCGCCACCCAGCGTGCCGATCTGGCATGCCAGCTTGTCGGTACGGATGCGCCGGTGCTGCTGCTTGATCGCCTCCAGCCGCTGCACCAGCCCCGATTGCGCGATCCGCGTGTCGATGCTGTCGGGCAGATTGCGATGCTCGCCACCCCGGCCGTTGCCCACCGGCACGCTACGCTCGATGCTGGAGCGCAGTTGCGCCAGATTGTCGGGCAGGTCGCTGGCCCGCAGCGTGGTACGCACTGCCGCCATGCCGCAGCCGATGTCCACGCCGACGGCCGCCGGGATGATGGCGCCGCGGGTCGGGATCACCGAGCCCACGGTTGCGCCCTTGCCCAGGTGCACGTCGGGCATCACCGCCACCCACGGCCCGACGAACGGCACCGCGGCGATATTGCGCAACTGCGCATGCGCCTGTTCTTCCAGCGGTACGCCACGCACCCAGCCCTTGATCGGAGTGGTGCTGCCTTCGGCGTGCAGCCATTCGAACTGTTGTGAAGTACTCATGGTGTTGATTCCTTTGCGCGGGTGCGCGGCCAATCCCTTGGCCGCACACCCGCATGGCTATCTGAGCGTCACCAACTGCTTCAGCACGCCATCCAGGCCGCCGAACACGGTGAGCTTGTCGATCTTTTCGGTGACCTTTTCCAGCGCCTCCAGCTCCTTCAATCGCATCAGTACCGGGCTGTCTTCGATCAGCTTGGCGGTGTTGAGCAACGAGCGGGTGGCATTGGCTTCCTCACGCCGACGGATCACATTGGCTTGCGCCTGCTTCTCCGCCTGCACCACTGCATTGAGGATTGCGCGCATTTCGCCGGGCAGGATCACGTCCTTGACGCCAACGCCGAGCACGTCGATGCCGAACCCGCCGACGCTGCCACGCACATAGCCGAAGATATCCGCGTCCAGCGATGCCTTGTCGCCCAGCAATTCGTCCAGCGTCTTGGACGCAACGGCGCGGCGCAACCCATACTGCAATTGGCGGTACAGGTAGTCGCCCGCCTTCGCCACGCGCGTGCGCATCGCCACGGCATCGGTGACGCGCATGCTCGCTGCCAGATTGACCCGCAGCGAGACCTTGTCGCGCGTCAGCAGTTCCTGGCCGGAGACCTCGACCGACTGCACGCGTAGGTCGATCACCTCGATGACCACGTTCTTCTGGAAATTCCAGAACGCGTAGGCGCCGGGGCCGAAGGGTGCCATCAGCCTGCCGTCGACGAACACCAGCCCCTGCGACTCGGCGGGCACGTCCATGCACACGGCAACGCGCGACAACGTGCCGAGCTGACGCAGGCGTCGCTGCACGTCACCCGGCACCTGCAGGCCATCGGCCAAGGGCAGGCTCAGCACCTCGATGGTGGCTGCGCCGCGCCAGTACAGCGCGCGGGTGCCCGGTGGCAGTACCTGATCGAGCTTGCCGTTGCGGCTCAGCAGGCCCACCTGCGCGCTGCCGATGTCCGCCAGCACGAAGTGCTGCGGCAATGCGGCGCCCAGCGTGTCGATCAGCCTGTCGGCATCGCGGCCGACCTCCTCGCCGCTGTGGATGGTGTGGACGCTGACCTCGGTACGGCCCAGCGGGTCGAACAGGCGGTAGACGCCGGGCGCGAGCACGCGCGCGAACCGGCGATTCCGATACACCAGGCCGCGCTCGCCGTCGCCGATCACGACCCTCTTGCTCCAGAACATGACACTTCTCCTTGGGTTGGCTCTGGTGGTCCGATCCGCAGGGACTGCCGTCGCGCCGCCCGGATCGGACTGGTGGCGAACGTGTGCCGATGCAACGCGGCGTTGGAGGGTGGAAACGCCGGTGACGGCGGCCGTGCGGGGCACGCTGCGCTGTTGGCGCCTGCCGATGCGTTGCCGCAGCTCCGCGATGGTTTGCGAAGTCACGGACGAGCGCAGGGCGACGCGTCCAGGGCAACCGCCCGGCGAGGCCGCCGCTGCCGCGTGCATTCAAGCGATGCATTGCGTGATTGCACGCGGCATGGGCGTTTCCGTAAAGGGACTTGCGTCCCCGGAATGACCGGGAAGGTCATTGCTTGGAGCGGGAATCGAACCCGCGACAGACAGATTTGAAATCTGTTGCTCTACCCTCTGAGCTATCCAGTGGTGGGTAATGCGGAATTGAACCGCGCCTGCGGATAGTGCCGCCGCTCGACCACGAGCCGTTACCCAAAACGAGAAACACGAGAAAGATATCGATATACGCCACGGCACAGCCGCACGCACCGGTTGGAATAAACTCCACTCCGCTGAAGATCTTCCGCATTGTTTCCGATTACCGTTTTATTAAAACGGCAATTCAGTCGGTGCATGACCACGCACCACCCGTGCCCGAAACCTGGGCACAGCGCTGTCGCGCCTCGTGGCAATCCAACATCCCTGTTGTCGGGCAGTCCATGCCCGGGTTTCAACTGCGGTCATTCACAGGTTCGCTGCGAACGCATAACGAAAACGCCCCCGGATGCAGCATCCGAGAGCGTTCGCGTGCCTCGGAGATCGGGTGACCGATCTCCTTGAATCAGGACATCAGCCGATGATGGTGCGCACGTCCTGTTTGGCCGTGCACGCAAACGATGCCGCGCCAAGGGCGCCGGGCAGTCGATTGCGTTGGATGGAATGGCTGGTGTGCATGAGAGTGCGTCAGGTCCGGGTGCAGGCAGTGCTGCGTAGGGCGCGAACATTACCTGCAGGTTTTTGGTTATGCAAGCACTTTATGAAAATAATTGATTATGTTTTTTCAGGTGCTGGCAGTTTGGCGATTGAAAGTGCGGGCCGGGGATGGATAAGGCTTGGAGTGGTTGGATAATCGTCTGCATGTTTGGTGCTGGGGTTGTCGATGCGTGGCTGTGCACACGAGGCCGATGTTGCGCGAGTAGGGCGCCGGGGAATGGGCGATCAGTGTGCTTCGGTGGATGGGTTGCCGTGATGACCTCGCGCCAATCGCGCGCCTGCCGCGCACAGCCGCCCGGCCGGCCATTCACTGCGCAGGGTGCAAGACGTAAGCCGCCAGCAGGCTGCCGTCCGAAGAATGAGAGCGGCGAACAAGCCGATGGAGCGCAACGCCAGGCGGATGCGCCTGGTTTGCGATGCGGCGTGCAGCATGGATCGCTGTGGTGATGAGCACCCGGTCAGCAGCCGCCTGACAACTGCGCACGAGGTGCCGTGAGCCGCGCTCAGCCGCCGTGGGTGCCCAGCGTACGCGCGCCGGTCAGAATCATGCGCAGCATCTGCGAGATCTGTTCGATCAGTTCCGGGTCCTTTTCCGGCGGTGAGTCCATCGCCACCGCTCCCATCGCAAAGACCAGGCGGGTGATCGCCTTGGACACCAGCGCCGGTGCGTGCAACTTGGCGTTGTCGGCGGCGGCCAGGCGGATCAGGTCCACGCGCAGTTCGTCTTCGAAATAGGTCAGCTCGCGCTCCACCGCCTGCTTGAAGGCATCCGAGCCCACCGCGCCTTCGCGCAGCAGCACGTGCAGCAGCTTGTCGTCGGCGCGCAGCTGCTCCATGAACGCCTCCACGGACACGCGGATCACGCTGCGGTCGGTGGAGGTGGCGCGCTGGCGGGCCTGCCCGATGATGGTGCGCAGCGAGCGGCCGGCCAGATCGATCAGCGCTACCGCGAGCTCATCCATGTCGCGGAACTGGCGGTAGAAGCTGTTTGGCGCAATGCCGGCCTCGCGTGCCACTTCCCTGAGGCTCAGCGTGGACAGGCTGCGGTGCGGGCCGATCAGCGACAGCGCCGCGGCAATCAGGTCCTCGCGTGAAATCGCCGGCTTGCGTGACGGCGGCGCGTCGTGGGAAGGCAGGGCGATGGAGGTCATGGGGCGGCGGCCGGGCGAGGGGATGAATCATAGCCCTTCTGGGAATATACAACTGTATACACGCATGTGCATGCATGCGTATAGTGCGACCTATGAGTCTGGCATCCACTCCAAAGAGCAAAGCCCCGCTGTCCGCACGGCTGGCGCGCCGGCTGGTGTCGCCACAGCTGTTCGATTTCTGGGCAACCCGGATCAATCCGCTGTGGACGCTGGATCGGCCGATGGCCCGTCTGGTCGAGCGCAGCACCGCCAGCCGCGACGCGGTGACCTTGGTGCTTCAGGCCAACGGCCACTGGCAGGGCCTGCAGGCCGGCCAGCACGTGAGCCTGGGCGTGGAGATCGACGGCCGCCGCCTGCTGCGCAGCTACAGCCCGACCGTGCTGGCCGATGGCCGCCTGGCGATCACCGTCAAGGCGATCGAGGGCGGGCTGGTCAGCCGCTACCTGGCCGGCGATGCGCCGATCGGGACGGTGGTGTCGCTGGATCCGGCCTTCGGCGACATGTTGCTGCCGACTGCCCCGACGCCGCTGTTGCTGCTGGCTGCCGGCTCGGGCATCACCCCGATGCGCGCGCTGCTGCAGGCCGCCGCGCAGGCCGGCATGCCGATGGACGTGGACCTGCTGTACTGGGTGCGCCAGCGCGACGAAGCCTGCTTTGTCGACGAATTCGAGGCGATGGCCGCTGCATATCCGCGCCTGCGCGTGCGGCTGCTGACCACTCGCGAAGGCGCCGCGCCAGCGGCGCGCATCGATACCTACCCGTTGCAGCAGGTCGCCGATCTCTCCAGCCGCCACGTCATGGTCTGCGGGCCGGGCGGCTTCGTGCAGGCAGCCCGCGCGCGGCTGGAAGGCCAGGTGGCGGCGTTTCAGGCCGAAGCCTTCAGCGTGCCGGCGCTGGATGACGGCGAAGCCGGTGAGGTGCAGGTCCAGCTGTCACGCAGCGGCCGTACGCTGACCCTGCCGCGCGGCCAGTCGCTGCTGGAAGGGCTGGAAGCGCAAGGCCTGCGGCCGAAGCACGGCTGCCGCATGGGCATCTGCAACAGCTGCGCCTGCGCGCGTCAGTCCGGCACCACGCGCCACCTGTTGACCGGTGAGCGCAGCAACGAACCCACCGCACAGGTCCGCCTGTGCATCAGTGCCCCGAGCACTGACCTGATCCTGGATCTGTAAGGAATCCTCATGAGCCGAGTCCATAACCGCGCCCTGTCCGCTGCCGAACTGCAGTCCTTCGGCGACGAACTCGATGCCATCCGCGCCCGCGTGCAGTCCCAGGTCGGAGCCGCCGATGCGCGTTACATCCGCCGCATCGTGGCGGCGGTGCGCTGGACCGGCGTGGCTGGCCGCGCGCTGCTGTTCCTGGGCGCGTTCGTGCACAGCGTGCTGATTCCGGCCTGGATCGCCGGCGTGGTGCTGCTGACCCTGTCCAAGATCCTGGAGAACATGGAGCTGGGCCACAACGTCATGCACGGCCAGTACGACTGGATGGGCGACCCGCAGCTCAACGGCAACACCTACGAGTGGGACATCGTTGCCACCGGCGACAACTGGCGCAAGACGCACAACTTCAAGCACCACACCTATACCAACGTGCGCGGCATGGACGACGACATCGGCTACGGCCTGCTGCGCATCTTCCCCGAGCAGCGCTGGCGCCCGTTCTACCTGCTGCAGCCGTTCATTGCGGTGGTGTTCGCGTTGCTGTTCGAATGGGGTGTGGCAATCCAGGACCTGCGCCTGGGCCGCTGGTTCGCGGGCAAGATGAAGGCGGCCGAGTTGCGCGCCTCGTTCCTGCCGGTCGGCCGCAAGATCGGCCGCCAGATGCTCAAGGACTACATCGTGTTCCCGCTGCTGGCAGGCCCGTTCTTCCTGACCGTGCTGCTGGGCAACCTGGCCGCCAACGTGCTGCGCAGCATCTGGACCTTCGTGATCATCTTCTGCGGCCACTTCACTGCCGATGCGGAAGTGTTTCCGAAGGAGTCGATCCGCAACGAGTCGCGCGGTCACTGGTATCTGCGTCAGCTGCGGGGATCCTCGAACCTCACAGGCGGCAAGCTGATGAACGTGCTGTCGGGCAATCTGAGCCACCAGATCGAGCATCACTTCTACCCGGACCTGCCGGCCAATCGTTATGCGCAGATCGCGGTCGAGGTGAAGCAGATCTGTGCGCGCTACGGCCAGCACTACAACACCGGCTCGCTGCCGCGTCAGTTCGGCCAGGTGATGTGGCGGATCGTGCGGCATGCCTTCCCCAGCCGGCCCAAGCCGGTGCGCCAACGCAGCGCTGCGTTGCAGGGCGCTTGAGTGATACGAAAAAGGTCGCCCTTGGCGGCCTTTTTTCTGGATGTGAGGTAATCGAAGCAGCGGCACGCAATGCAGCAAGGTGAGCGTGGCGACGCGGCCACGTGTCTGCCTGCAGCCTGCCAGCGCATTTGGCGCGGGCAACGCTAGGCACCTGGCCGGCGTGCGGGTGAGATTGGCCGAGCGACGACGCAGTGGTCGCGGTCGCCGTCTCAATACGGGCCAGGGCCGACATCGGCGATGCGGCCACTTGCCTGCATGCAACACGCATGCGTCACTGGCGTAGGTAACCAGGGCACCGAACGGTGTCCCAACGCGGTGGGCCGGGCAACAGCGCAGTGGTTGCGAGCGTCACTTCGACGCCACGCCATGGTGTGAGTGCTTGCCCGGGTTGCAGCATGTCAGCCCGACGGCGGCGGTAAGCCTGAGCGTTTCAATCGGGCCAGGCGAGGCCAGGGATCGCGACGACGCAGCCTTGGCCCTGCATGGTGTCTTCAAGGCATCGACGCGGCTTGTCGGCCGGATGCCTTGAAGGCGGCGGTCGCCTACTTGAATCCGTGCGCCGAGACGGTGCGCGCCTGCGCGTGATACGCGATGAAGCCGGTCGCCGGCAGCGCGCGCGAGAACAGCCAGCCCTGCGCAAGGTCCACGCCGTGGGCGCGCAGGTAGTCCAGTTGCTCCTGGCGCTCCACGCCTTCGGCGATGGTGCGCAGCTGCAAGGTCTTGGCCATTTCGATAATGTGCGCGGTCACCGAGCTGGTGGCCGAGTGGGTGCCGATGGTGTCCACGAACGACTTGTCGATCTTCAGCGCATCCAGCGGCAGGCCTTGCAGGTACTGCAGGCTCGAATAGCCGGTGCCGAAGTCGTCGATCGACACGGTGTGGCCGGCCCCGCGCAGATGGGTGATGGTGGTGCGCGCCGCGTCGATGTCCATCAGGCTGCGCTCGGTCGCCTCCACCCACAGCTGCCCGCTGTCCACCCCGGTGCCCTGCAGGGCCTGGGCCAGCACCGACTGCACACGGCCGCTCTTGATGTCGTCTGCCGAGACGTTGATGGCCACGTGCAGCGCCGGATCTGCAGCCAGGGTGGGGCCCAGGTCGCGGATGACTTCGGCCACCACCAGATCGGTGATCGGCAGGATCAGGCCGCTTTCTTCTGCCAGCGGAATGAAGGCATCCGGCGGCACCAGCACGCCGTCTTGCTGTTGCCAGCGCACCAATGCCTCGGCGCCGACACAGCGGCCGTCGTCGAGCGCAATGATGGGCTGGTAGTGCACGATGAATTCGCCGCGCTGCACCGCAATCTCCAGCCGCGCCAGCGGCGACAGGCGGCGCCGAGACACCCACAGCACCACGCCGACCAGCAGCACTGCCAGCACGATACCGCCGGGTACCACTTGCAGCCGTGCGGCCGCCAGCGGCCCGCGCAGGTACGCCATCGGCTCGGTGACCACCGCGACCCAGTCGCCACGCCGGTCGCGGCCGGACAGCACCTGCGGCTGCGCGGCGGCGGTGCCGGTGTCGGTGTCCTCGAGCGGCGTCACCAGCAACTGCTCGGCTGCCGTGCCGGTGCTGCTGAGCACCTGCCCGTCGGGGGTGCCGATCGCCAGCTGCAGGCCCGGCGGAATATTGATATCGGCCAGCGTATCGGGATTGATCAGGACGTTGTAGTCGCCAAGCTGCAGCGCCATCAGGGGGTGCTGCGGATTGGCCAGCGGCAGCAGCCGGGTGGTCACCGCGATGCCGCGCTTGACCACGAAGTCCGGGCGGGTCTGCGGGATGCTGTTGGGCAGCAACCCCCACGACGTGCAGTGCAGGCGGCGTTGCTCGAAATGCCCCAGCTCGACGATGTAGTGGCTGGTCAGCACCAGCGCGCGCATCTGCGCCAGATGCGTGGGCGAGCAGGGCGGTAGCCGTGAGGCGGCCATGCTCAGCAGGGCGCCATGCGCCTCGTCGAAGGCGGTTTCGGTCCGCCGGATCGACAGCGCCGCCAGTTGGCTGAGCCTGCTTTCCTCGCGCGACAGCGCCAGCCTCCAGGCCAGGTAATAGGACAGGCCGATCGGGAGCGTTGCGCAGAGCAGCACCAGCAGCACGGTCAGACTGATGATGCGTTGACGCTTCACGTCACCACCCGCATCGGCATGGGGGCCAGCTCATGCGCGCGGCCTGCCGTGCGGTCTGCACGCCACGGTCTGCGCGTCTGCCACGGCTGCGTCGCCACACGCAGCAGCTCGCCTTACCGGCGTGATGTGGACCACAGATATGGACTGATGAGGCTGCACGTCGCGAATGTACGACACACGCGTGCATTGCGCGCGTCTGGCGAGCGAAGTGGATGTGATTTTCTACCGGAAGCTGCCCCTGCACTGCAGCAATTGACGCGGCCGATGGATTCACGCGCCTGCACGCAGTCGCGCGCTAGGGTCATTGTGTCTGCGCTCGCCACGGCGGGCTGTGGGGCCATCCGGTCCCCGGCAAGGCGCTCTCACTGGAGGAATCACCCATGACAACGCAGAAAGAACGCGTCGGCGGTACCGATGCGGTACCGATCTTCAAGATGCACGAAACCACGCGCGACGGCGAACTGGTCAAGTACGTTGTCGGCGACACCGGCGTGGCCTTCGACAGCCTGGAAGGCGCGCAGGCCGCCGCCAAGGATCTGGGCACGCTCAACGGCTGAGTCGCAGGATTGAACGCCGCCAATGGGGGAGTCCGCAGCGGATTGCGACGCTCGATGCAGTCGACAGCCGGGGCATCCCAGCAACCACGGGCCGAGACGGCCGGAGCAACCAGGCGGGTGCATCATGTGTACTGCGGCCTGCATGCTCCGGCCGTCGTTGTATGAGGGTGGCGGAGTCAGGATCGGTGTGACGCGGCTGGGTCGATCGCGGTGTGGGGCCGGTCGTGTTGCTGCGGGCGAACAGGCCGGTCTGCGGACGTGAGTCCGCGATCGGGCCGCTCGGTCACGGCACGGCCGTGCCTGACTCGTCTCAACGCGCGGAGCCATCTGGTGTGCGCGACGCACTGCCCGGCATCGCGCAGCGGTGTGTATGGAATCGAGGCTGAGGCGGACATTGCGGCGCGCGTGCTCGTGCGCAGTCGGCCTTGCCTGGCGCAGTCGCAGCGGCCGTCGCAGCGGCCGCCAAGCGTCCTCAGGGCAGCGGTTGTTCGGTGAGCCGGCCGGTGTGCGGGGTGTGGATCAACGGTGCCAGGTCGAACCCCTGTTCGCGTGCCTGCGCCAGATAGGCCTGCGCAATGTTTTCGTCCAGCTGCGGCAGGCGCGCGAGCAGCCACAGATACTTGCGATCGGGACTGCCGACCAACGCGGCGGTGTAATCTGCGTCGATGCGCATCACCCAATAGTCGCCCTTGGTGAAGGGAATCCAGCGCAAGCCCTCGGGCAGGAAGGTCACTTCGAGCCTGGCATTTGTCGCGTCGATGGCGCGCGCCTGACCGACCGCTTCCTCCAGCTCGCCGGCTGCGGTGAGGCAGCGGTTCTGCACGCGTACGCTGCCGTCGTCCTCCAGCGAATAATGCGCGGACACATCGGTGCAGTCGGCGTCCTCGAAGCGGATCGGCAACCTGGCGATCTCGTACCAGGTGCCGAGATAGCGGTTCAGGTCCAGCGATGCAACGGTGATCAACTCGGGAAATCGGCTCATGACGGCCTCTGCGCAAAGGGATGGCAGTCGTTTTACGTGCAGGGCCATGAAGTGGATGTTGGCACGCGCAGGCCGGCTGCCAGCTGCGCGCCATCGCTTGCGCTGTCACTGCCGTCGCCCGTTGGTCATCGACGCGGCATGCGAGCGATCGGCTGCCGGTATGGCCACACCCTGACCTGCCATCGGTGCACGGCATCGCAGACACCGCACCGCGCGGGATCTGCCGTGTCGGCCAAGCCAGCCAGGAGCGGCTCACAGAGCCACGGCGCACCAACATGCGGGCACGGCCGGCGCTCGATGCGGCATGGGCCACTCGGATACGCCGGTTTCAAGTGCGCGATCCATCTCCAGCTGACGACTGCTCGACAGGGTGTGTCGCCTGACTACGCCGCGCTTGCGGCGGTCAGTGCGCGATCCAGCTTGCGATAGCCGATTGCTTCGGTCAGATGGCGCGTGGCGATGTCCGCGCTGTTGTCGAGATCGGCGATGGTGCGCGCCACGCGCAGGATGCGATGCATCGAGCGTGCGGACAGCTGCAGATGCTCGATCGCACGCTCCAGCAGCAGTTGGTCGTCGTTGTGCAGCCGGCAATGGCGATCGGTGTCGGGTTGGTCGAGCTGCGCATTGGGCAGCGGCCCACGGGCGAGCTGGCGTTGCCGCGCGGCGACCACGCGCGCACGCACACTGGCGCTGTCCTCGCCCACATTGCCGGTCCGCAATGCTTGCGGTGGCAGACGCGGCACGTCGACATGCAGGTCGATGCGGTCCAGCAGCGGACCGGAGATGCGGCTGCGATACCGGCGGATGCTGTCGCTGCTGCAGCGGCAACGCCCGCTGCCATCGCCGGCCCACCCGCAGGGACACGGGTTCATCGCCGCCACCAGCTGAAACCGTGCCGGGAAATCCACGCTGCGCGCTGCCCGCGAGATCGTGACCAGACCCGACTCCAAGGGCTCGCGCAGCACTTCCAGCGTTTGTCGCTGCCATTCTGGCAGTTCATCCAGAAACAGCACGCCGTGATGGGCCAGCGAGATCTCGCCGGGACGCGGATGGGTGCCACCACCGACCAGGGCGACCGCGCTGGCGGTGTGATGCGGGGCGCGGTAGGGGCGCTGCCGCCAGCGGGCAAGATCCAGTCCGCGGCCGCTGATGGAGGTAATTGCGGCAGTTTCCAGGGCTTCGCCTTCGCTGGCTTCCGGCAGCAGGCCAGGCAGGCGCGAGGCGAGCAGGGTCTTGCCGCATCCGGGGCTGCCGACCAGCAACATATGATAGCTGATTAAATTAGGGTAAAATATGTGGCTATGAACCGCCCAAAGGCTTACTCCTACACGCGTTTTTCAACCCCGGAACAGCGGAAGGGGTCGTCCATGTGGCGTCAAGAAGAGCGGGCAAAAGCTTTTGCCGAAAGGCATGGGCTGGAAATCGTTGACCGCTTCGATGACTTCGGCGTCTCAGCCTTTCGGGGCAAGAACGCACACGTTGGCGCCCTCGGTGACTTCATTAAGCATGTGGAGCGAGGCGAGATCGAGAGAGGGAGCTACCTCCTCGTCGAATCTATGGACCGGCTCTCTAGAGCCGACGTACATCAGGCGCTTACGCTGCTCCTCAACTTGATGGCGCTCGGCGTAAGCGTAGCCATCCTCGACGATGGGCAGATTTACAGGCATGGCGTAGACAATGCGCAGACCTCGCTGCTAATCGCGCTTGTCTCTATGACCCGTGCACATGAGGAATCCAAGCGAAAGTCAGAGATGTTGTCAGCTGCTTGGAAGCGTAAGCGAGAGTACGCGCGCGCTGAGGGCAAGGTGACGACCAGCCGAGTTCCAGGTTGGCTCAGGGTAGTTGACGGGAGAGTCGAACAGATTCCCCAAAGATGCGTGGTGGTCCGAGAGATCTTCACACTCGCGCGCGACGGCTATGGCGCCTATTCGATCTCGCGGTTGCTCAACGAGAGGAAGGAGAAGCCCTGGAGCACGCGGAAGAACGCCGTATGGCGTGAGTCATATGTCAAGAAGATCCTGATGAGTAGGACTGTGCTTGGTGAGTACCAACCGCACATCGTCTCTACTGAATCAGGGAAGCAGAAACGGGTTGCATCAGGAGCGCCGCTTCGTGACTACTACCCAGAAATTGTCTCACCTACACTCTTTCAGGAAGCCAACAACGCGGTAGACGCTAGAAGGATCATAGGCAAGGGGCGAAAAGGCGCGAGATACGCGAATGTTTTCACTGGGTTGCTTCGCTGCTCATGCGGCGCGGGTGTCAGGTTCATCGACAAAGGCGATGGTCCAAAGGGCGGAACCTATTTGCAGTGCAGCGTCTCTCTCGCGCGTGGATCGTGCGGGGCGCGAACTTTCGCCTATTCGTTAATCGAGGAGCTGTTGCTCAACACTCTCGATAAGCTTGACGTTTCCGAACTCATCGGAGGTACCAGTGCTGCGACCAAGGCATCAGCACTTCGGGCTCAACTCGCGATGTGCGAGGCTGAGGAGGCTGGAATCAAACTTGCCTTGGAGAGGATCAAGGGCAGTTTCATGAGCCCCTTCGAAATGAATCCGTCCGGCGACAGTGCGAATCTGCTTACTTGGCTGAGAGAAACGGAGGCGCGTCAGAGTGAGGTTCTCAGTCGTCGCAAGCTTATTGAAGAAGAGCAGATGAGCCTCACTCAGGTCGATCCTCAGCAATGGCGAGAGACTGTGGCTCAACTTAAGACAGCTATCGCCGACGATCGGGATCCTGAAGTTGGCAAGAAGAGGCGAGCTCTTGGCGCTGAGCTGCAGCGAGTCCTGAAGAAGATCACCTTGGCAGACATCCGGCGGGAAGGATTTGAAATCGCGCAAGAGTATGAATCAGACGTCGAAATAGACCCTGAACCTAGTTTGGAACCTTTGGCTAAAGTAGCTACTGGCACAACCATCTGGCGTGATCTGGGCGAGACGCGAGGTTGGAAAGAGGTCTTTGGCGTCAGGAGTCTTAGCGGGTTGAACAAGCTTGCGCGGCAGCGCTCGTTCGATCTACGGATTGAGTACAAGTCTGGAGAGGTGGTCCATTTAGATCCGCTGCTTGGTCAGTGGTATCGCTCTAAGAAGTCGATCAAGATGAAGAATTTAGAGTTCAAGGCGAAGGGTGTCATCGAGAACAACTAGCGCGTTTTTATAGCTTTTTGATGCACGCTTACTTTTTGCAGAACGAAGCCCCCGCCCCGCCGCTCACTCAATTTCTTTACAAGTCCCAGCGTTGGGCTGGACGCCTTGGCGACAACAACATCGGGGCGATCGTAGCCGCCCCGATAGATGTGTCCAAGTCGCATCATGCGTATTCCGTGGACTGCATGTGTAGAGGGGCGACTAGTTGAAGTCCGCCGGGTGGGTGGGCACAGAGCCGACGATAGCCCATGGCGCACTTTGCTTCATCATCCATGGCGTCAAAGTTGACGATGGTCGGCTCTTGGGTTGATACGGCGTTATGGGTGTGTGTCTGGGCTGGCTTTGATCCACAGCGGAGCTATCAAGGGTCCCGGAAGACCCTTGATAGCTCATCAAAGTTCAGTCGCCACCAGAGCACTTGGCAATCGGGTGGGGCGAGACGTGCGTGTTGATCCAGTCGATCGAGTCTGCATAGTCTTGCTTACTGCGCTTCTTCAATATGTAGCTAACCCATCCATCATCCGACACCGGTTCGATCCGGTTTTCTCGCTGACTAGCACCTTTTAGCCTGACCCAATACTGCTCGATTTTTGAGGCAATGTTTTCGCCGGTCATATCGGGTGGGATCTCGACCTTGAGGTGATAGTGGAGACGTACCCGATCTTGGGCTCGAGTGCCTCCTTCTCGGATTGCGATGACATAGAGGGGCTTATTGGAAGATCGACCGCGAGCGAACTTGTTCAGCCGTTTGATCAGTTCACCAACAGTTGCTTGAGCGATCTCTTCAGTGAGGCGCTCACCCGGACGCCTAGGTTGGAAAGTCAAAGTCACTGCCACGCCCGGGAAGTCGCGTTCTTTCAAGTAGGCAGTGATGTCCTTCTGGATGCGTTCCGTAGTGATGTATTTCAGAGCCGGGTCGGTAAGCGCGGTCGCGCTCTGACGCTTCGCCTCCGGCGCACTCCTGATCGCAGTGACTACCGGCGGTGCATCCTCCAAAGGAGTGGGCGGGCGGACTTCAGGGGGGACGAGGCTCCGCAGGCGGAGTCGCTGCTGAGCGGACAGGTTCGAGTACGAGAAGGGACTAAAGATTGGCATGGCTGCTCCATTTCAAAGGAGCTTCCAGTTTTGGAGATCGTGAACCTAATGTTTTGCACCGGTTCGCGTCAGCTACCAATCGCCTCGACGGACTAGCCGTCAGCGTCGCGAAGAACTTCCCACGGCTTGCAGCCGAGTCCTTTGCAGATCTTCTCCAGGGTGTCTAGTTGCAAGTTCTTCTCGCCGCGTTCTATGGCGCTGTAGTACGTCCGATGCATGCCGATGTAGTCGGCGAAGCTCTCCTGACTGTAGTCGGCTGCTATACGACGCTTGCGTAGCGCTGTTCCCAGCTGTTTTAGGAGGGGAGAAGTCATCAGCTCACCCTAGAAGACCGCTCCTTTTACCTCTACAGATTCACAGGTAGACTACTTATAGGTATCTTTTCTGGGTGGGGTCGTATGAGCTTCAAGCGCGTTGGGGTGTTAGCTCTTGGCTTGTTGAGTTTGGTGGGTTGCTCTGCGGAGGACTCTAAGGTCACTTACCCGGATGCCCAGAAGGCGTTCTTCGGACTGAATCGTGAGTGCAAGTACGCTTACAACAGCGGGATCAATGACATCCAGCGGTCTCGCGCGTTCAATGAATGCAATAGCTCCCGAGTGTCTTTTTCCAAGCAAGGCGTCAGGGGATGGGTAGGTAACATCACTGACATCAGTACGGATCAAGGAGGAGATGTGGTGTCTGTGGACATCAGCGCGACCATTGATGGCTTCGAAGCTGCCTTTGGCACGGTAGGCAATCGGATTTCAGACGTCGATACCGGGTCGTTGATCACCCCAAACCATCCGCTCTTCAATGTTCTCTCCAACATGAAGGTGGGGGACCGCGTTAGATTTAGTGGCAAGTTCCTTATGCATCCGGAAACTGATAGAGGCGTTTGGGAATCAAGCCTGACAGAACGAGGGTCAATGGATGATCCGACGTTCAAACTCCGCTTTACTGATATTGAGCCGTATGAGCAGGTTAAGGGCGGTCAGGCTGAGTCGCTCCGTGGAGTTGAGGTGCGTTCGCAGGAAAGCCAGGGTAAGCAAGATGTGCAAGAGGCGATACAAGACATCGCGCAGCCCGGTGCCACGTCCAGTCCACGGGTCGAGTCCTCAGCTTCTTTCCGCGAAGGAAGCTATGAGCAGGTGAGAGAGCAGCTTGTCTCGGCTGGTTATTTACCACTGGCAGCGCCGTCCGAAGAGTACTCATCCTCCGTAGACGGTGATCCGGCTTCGTGTGGAAATTCCGGATGTTCCGTACCGTGGCGAAGCGCAACTGTGGTCGCTTGCGTTGGAGTTTCCGTAAACGACAATCTGGACGAGCGCCAGTGGGCATCGCATGTTAATGAGGGCATGTGCGAGTAAGGCTCAATGTGCCCTACAAGCGCCGCCTTCCGCCGCAGCTTAGGGCGGCAGCCTCCGTCGCGCTTGCGGGTTTATGTTATATGAAAACAATACGGGCGTTTGGAAACCATACGAATGACAAGTTTTATCGGGTACTACAGGGTTTCGACTCAGGTGCAGCGACGTAGCGGGCTTGGATTGGCGGCTCAGTCAACAAGTGTCATTGACTACGTGCGCACCGTGTCTGGAGATCTAGTGGGGGCGTTTGAGGATGTGGAGTCAGGAGGACGCTCGGACAGAACTGGGCTAGCAAATGCGTTGCAAGCGTGTAGGCAGCAGCGCGCGACTCTAGTGATTGCGAAACTCGACCGTCTGTCCCGCAACTTGAGCTTTATCGCGCAACTGATGGAATCAGGCGTCGAGTTCGTTGCGGCGGACATGCCGTCCGCCAACAAGTTCACGATACATGTGATCGCTGCCATGGCGGAGTATGAGCGTGACCTGGTATCTCAACGGACTAAGGCTGCACTACAGGCAGCAAAGTCACGGGGAACGAAGTTAGGAAACCCGGGCATCAGGTCTGCCGGTGTGCTAGGAACTGCCGCTAGGGTCAAGCAAGCAGACGAGTTCGCGGCTCGAATGGCGCCTGCGGTCACCGCTCTTAGAGCAAGCGGGATGACCTCTTTCAGGCGTATAGCCGCTGCACTGAACCAATCGGGTAGCCGCACAGCAAGAGGGAAGGAGTGGACCGCAGCTGCGGTCCGCTCCGTTGAGCAACGTTCGGGTGCTAGGCAACGCGAAAAGATTTAGCTAGAGCAGATCTCTTCTCGAGCCGACCTCGCAAGCTCTCGAGCTTCTACACGGTCAACGATGCACTTCTTCACCATCTTCTCAACGCTCTTCCTCTTAGCCGCGTCTTTGGGAATGGGTAGAACAAGCTCGTAAACCCGGTTACCCAATGTGTCGATGATGTCCTGAGTGAAACGTTTGGCTTGGATCTGCTTAATTACTGGCTTGCAACTGAGTGCGGCAAGAAGCAGGTAGGGCGAGATCACGTCTGGCTTCTTCACGCGGATCTTGTAGATGTGGCTCTGATAGACGATTCGCTCATCGTACTTAGAGATGAATCCACAAGTGCCAATCAAATATGTTCCGTCCCTAACCATGAGGATGTCGCCTTCCTTGACATCCAGCTTAGCGCGCGAAGCCTCGTAGATCTCCTCGGACACACCCTGCTTTGCATCAAGCTTGATCTCCCAGTTGGAGATGTCCGAAGTACGTACAAACGGGATGTCGCCGGTTCCGTAAGCGAGCTTGCCCACCTCAATGCCAGTGTCAAACTCAAGCACGCCGTCCTTTACGAGTTCTGAGATCAGGACAAGGTCGTGCGTAGCTTTGAGTTCAGATAAGCCCTTCGCCGAGCTCGGCTCATAGTAGCGTGGCGAAATGACGTTGGAGACTATGTCTGACTCTTTGAGTCGGTATCCGAGAGGCGAGCTCTTAAGTGATTTCTCGCTCTTCCTAAAGTTCTTCAAGATCTCAGGAATGTCGTTATTGGGGATGCGAGAGCCCCGGCTGTCATGACCGCACCACTTCGCTTCAGCCATGAACACGCTCGTGCTCTTGCTGCTACGCGCCTTCTTTTTCGCAATTACAAGGCAGGTCTTTGTGTGGGTGCCGCCACTGCCGGACGTCTTGAACAAGTTTTCGGGCATGCCAACAACTGCCTCAAGGTGCGCCTTGTCTAGGAGGTACTGGCTGATGTATCCCGACGATGTGTTGGATAGCATGCTTTCAGGAAGAACCACACCCATCCTGCCACCTGGCTTCAGCAATCTCAAACATAGCTCCAGGAAAAGGATCTGAGGCATAGGGCTGGGAGCCATCTTATCGGTACGAGTAAAGATCGTACTGTCTCGCTTCCTCGACCACTTGTGAGCGAGATCAAACCCACGCAGGGTAGCTTCTGTACCAACTTTGATTTTAGAGCCGAACGGAGGGTTCGTCACGACTACGTCGAACGTTCCGTCAAGCTCAAAGGGGATCGACGCTCCTGACTCCATGCGTCGCTCAATAGAGTCCGCGCACACTACATTGCCAGGTACAAGCGACGTAAGAGCGATGTGGGTAGAGGCTAGGTCTGCGAGGTAGCGATCCTTCTCAATGCCATGCAGCGACTTCACAATTTTTTCTCGTGGGGCGCCGTTTGCTCGCATATGCCGAGCTGCATAGCTCAGGAAGCTTCCCGCACCACAGGCGGGATCGATGATCCGTTCGCCCAGTTGAGGGTCGAGTGCTTCCACGATCCACTGGACGGCTACGGTGGGAGTGAAGAACTGCCCCTCTCTTCCTCGTACCTCATTCGACACAAAAACTTGATAAAGCTCACTAAGCGGATCTTGCTGTTCACTCTCAAAGTCGAAGCGCGACAGCACTTTGTCCACCTGATGGATAGAGCCTGGGTCCAGCAGTAACTCTTCATCGCGCTTAAAGACGGTCTGACGCATTGCAGCCACCTTGCGGAAAGCTTCTCGATAAGCCGTAGCGCAATCTTCCGGAGATGTCTTACCAGCAAGATCCGGGAATACGGAGACGCAGAACATGCACTTCACGATCTCGTGCATCAGCGAGGAGTCGCGACTAATCCCTAGCGCTCGCCCAGCCAGGTAGTTTCGTAGCTCCGCGAAAGCCTGGCTGGGCTGGTACGAAGAGTCGGGGGTAGATTTCATGAACTGGTTGGCTCTAGCCGAAAAACAGATCATGGAATGATAGCGTTGCCTGTCCGCGCCGGCTATCCCTAGCCTCTTCGGATCACGTCGCTGCAGCCGGGCTAGAGGCGGGCAAGTCGGTTGGCGATGGTACGTATGAGCAGGTGGGCATCATGGAGCGATAGATCGCCCTGGATTCGATTACCGTCTCGCGAGAGCCACGCCACGTTGGGTCCCACGTGCCTACCACCTGTCTTCAAAGGATGGAGGTGTCCTACATGAAAGTCCGATTTACCTATCGACATTTGTGTGGAGAAGTCAGCAAACGCATGCACCTGTAGCGTGACGGGGCAGCATCGCGTGTTCCACACAGCTAGCGCGAGACCATGCGCGACTAGCAGTGCACGGGCGTGCGAAGGAAATCCAGAGAAGTCAGCAAGTGACTCGAGTAGTGCCCTCTCAACCGACCAGCATGACTCGACATTTGCATACTGATAGTCGTGAAAGGATGCCTCCCATCGCTTTGCGCGGTTTGTCTGTGTACTACCAGTTTGAGCTCTGTCTGTACGATATGCCTTAGTTCGGATCTTCTTGACTGTGTCCATATCAAGGACAGGAGCGACCCCGGGGCTAGATGCTTGCATCAAGAGACCTTCGACCTTCAATAGCCAGTTCAGGTCGGTGAGGTCAGCTTTCCGGACGTTTGTGCTGGTGTGAACGTGGGGAGCGCCCTCCACTTGGTAAGTCAACGGGTAGGTCCACTCTCCATTGCGACCAGCAAGAGTGAGAGCCGTGGCTCGGAACTCCATGTCGTTAAGAAGAAGTTGGAGCACGTCACCGAACATCTGATAGCAGTCTGCGTAGCTGGAAGCGCGTGGATCGTGAGCCTGATCGAAGGGTGGCGTTAATCCAAAGCTCATAGAAGTGTTCGGACTTGTGGGGACCGGAATCCAACGCGTCTTCTTCTTTGTTGACGAGACCCGGATGTTGGTCAGCTCAATCAGGAATGCGAACCGCATTGCATCGCAGATCAGCCACCGGAAGAGGCGGGACTCGTGCACTTGTCGTCCTAGGTCCACCAGAAGCGCGCCGAGAGGGTCCGACGGGTAGTCGGCGACGCCACGCATCAACGCCTGGTACGCCGGTTCGAGGCTGAAGACCGAGCGAGCACCGGTCCCTCCAAAGCTGTCCCCTACCGATCGACGCTCTTCTGCTTCAAGAGCGTCCTTCAACTCATCGTACATGCCCATCTTACCGTCCTTAGCCTTTGGGCTTAGGAGGTTTGCAGTTCTGCCGGGGTGTTGCAACCAATGACGCCGGGCGCGGAGCTTCAGTGATACCGGGGGGCGTCCGCCGTCTGCCGGTTAAACGGCTATCATATGAACAGGTGGTGGCCGCCGGCTGCGGCGATCTCCAGTGCGCGGCGCGCATGTGGCTGGCCACGCACGTCGGCCATGTCGGGTAGTGCAGGTGCGCCCACGGCGGCAACCGCCAGCTCGGCAGCAGGCGCCTGCCGGGTGCCGTTGAGCGCGGCGCAGACTTCCAGCAGGGTGCGCGCGGTAAAGGCCTGGACGTGCCCGGCAATGGCGGCCTCGGCGCCATTGGCCAGCGGCACGATGAGCCGCCGCCCGGCCTGCGCGGCAGCCAGGGCGGCCGGCAACACGCCATCGACGCCACGCAGCTCGCCGGTCAGCGCGAGTTCGCCGATGAATTCGTAATCGGCCAGCGCCTGCCGATCGATCTGGCCACTGGCCGCAAGAATGCCGAGTGCGATCGGCAGATCGAAGCGGCCGCCGTCCTTGGGCAGATCCGCCGGCGCCAGATTGATGGTGATCCGACGGGCCGGGAATTCGAATTGTGCGCAGAGCAGGGCGGCACGTACGCGCTCGCGCGATTCGCGCACCGCCGCCTCGGGCAGGCCCACGATCTGGGTGGAGGGAAGGCCGCCGGAGAGATGCACTTCCACCCGAACTTCAGGTGCGTGCACCCCCACGCGGGCACGGCTGTGCACCAGCGCCAGACTCATGGTGGAAGGCTCGGGTCAGGGAGTGTCGGAACCGGGCACCGCACTGGGCGATGCGCCGGATGCGCGCGCTTCCAGTGCGGCAACGGCCTGCTCCAGCGCGTCGAGCTTTTCGCGCGTGCGCAGCAGTACCGCGCGTTGCACGTCGAATTCTTCGCGGGTGACCAGGTCCAGCTTGCCCAGGCCGGCCTGTAGCGCGCCCTTGAAGGTGCTCTGCAATTCTTCGCGCGACTGGCGCAGGCCCGGCGGCACCAGGTCGCTGAGGCGGCGGGCGAGGTCGTCGAGCTGATTGAAATCGATCATGGTGTTCTCCGCAGGTCCGTAGGAAGCCTAGTGCAGGCCGTCACTCACGGGACATCGGCAAGGCAGTCGGCAGGCGGTAAGGATAGTCCCATTCGGCTGTGGGCCGAGGTGACGGCGGCCGGCAGGGGTGAGTGTTGCAGCCGTCCACGGTATGCTGCGCGCCCGTCATGCCCTGGGACCCGCACCAATGAAAATGATCATGGCCATCGTCAAACCGTTCAAGCTCGACGATGTGCGCGAAGCGCTCGCCGGCTGTGGGGTGGCGGGCATCACGGTGACCGAGGTAAAGGGCTTCGGCCGGCAGAAGGGCCACACCGAGCTGTATCGCGGCGCCGAGTACGTGGTCGATTTCCTGCCCAAGGTGAAGATCGAAGTGGCGGTGAGCGACGACCAGGCCGAGCGCGTGGTCGAGGCCATCGTGGCCGCCGCCGGCACCGGCAAGATCGGCGACGGCAAGGTGTTCGTCTACGACCTCGGTACCGTGGTGCGCATCCGCACCGGCGAGCTGGATAGCGACGCGCTGTAAGCCCTGTCGCGCGTGGCGCTGCGTTGCGGCGCCTCTGCTGCTTGCTGAAAGATGCTGACGGCAGTGCGGCGCGCATCAGGACTTCTCAACGCTGACAGTGCATGCGCCGATTGATGGATGCGTTGGGCAATCCCGCGGTGCAGGCAAACCGGTGCGGCCGCAACGCCCCTGCCACTGGCGTAGCGGCGGCGTCATTCACGCACGCATGAGTTCCTGCGCCGCACACGCCGATCGATCGATGCATGCGGCGACGCCGTGTTGCGAGCAACACGGAACTGCGGGAATAACTGCCCCTGGCCGGCAATGACGCGGCGCAGACGCGTCTGCCCATGCGATCAACGCCTTAGACGGGCCATGGACCCAGGTCGGTTCCTGCGCAGCGTGAGGCCTCGGCGGGTCACGTTCTGCTAGCCGCTCTCTGATCGAGCGTCGAAGACGCCCACGTGCCATCTGAAGAGGTGGCCTGGCGGCGGGGTCGCTGATACCGGAACCGTAGTCCTGACAAAGCCAAGCGTCCCGCTTGGCATACCATTTCAATACCGCACCGACGAGCGGCGCGCCTGGTTCCATTCCACCCACGCGGCGCAGACGCGCTTGGCAAGCAGGCCAAACCAGGCTCGACCCCCAAAGGCCAAGACACGCTTGTCGCCGCGCAACGAGTTGCCTACTCTAGGCTGTAATACCATTCCAATACCGGAGTTCGGACATGAAGCGACGCAACAGGAAGTCGGGCCTGCGCCTGCTCTCGGTCTTGGTGGCGGCAGGACTGGCCGCACCTGCGCCGGCCGAGCCGGTCACCCAGCCGGCGCTGTTCCCGACCCCGGTGTCGATCGCGCTGGACGGGGAGACGATCGCCTTGGGCCAGTCGGTGGTGCTGGTCGTCGCGCCGGGCGCGGACCCGACCTCGGTCGCGTTGGTGCGCAGCCTGCTCGGTGCGGCCGGCGTCCGCAAGATCGCCACCGCTTCGCGCCTGCCGGCCACGCTCGACCGTCCGCACATCGTCATCGGCACCGGCGAGGCGGCTGTGGTGCGCGATGCATTGACGCGCAGCAAGGCGACGCAGGACACCCATGCCGAAGGCTACACGCTGACCAGCGTCGCGCTGGGTAGTGGCCTGATCACGCTGGCCGGGCAGGACAGCGATGGCCTGTTCCATGCGGTGCAGACGCTGCGTCAGCTGCTGGAGCGGCCAGCCATTCCGGCGCTGACCATCCAGGATTACCCGGCCATGCCGATCCGCGGCACGATCGAAGGCTTTTACGGCGCGCCCTGGTCGATGGCCGATCGCAGCAAGCACATCGATTTTCTGGCGCGCACCAAGGCCAATACCTACATCTATAGCCCCAAGGACGACCCGTACGCGCGCGACCGCTGGCGCGATCCGTACCCGAAAGCGACCTTGAAGGCGCTGGGCAAACTGGCGGCCAACGCCAGGCGCAACCATGTCGATTTCGTCTATGCGATCTCGCCCGGGCCCAGCGTGTGTTTTTCCGATCCCGCCGATGCCAAGGCGCTGCTGCGCAAGTTCGATGCGTTCCGCGCACTGGGCGTGCGCAGCTTCTATGTGGCGTTGGACGATATCGAATACACCAAGTGGAACTGCGAACGCGACAAGACCACCTTCGGCGATTCCGGTGCGCAGGCGGCGGGCATCGCGCAGTCGCATCTGCTCAATCTGGTGCAGGCCGATCTGGTCGCCCGCCACGACGCGGCATCGGAACTGATCATGGTGCCCACCGAGTATTACGACGCCAAGGAAAGCCCGTACAAGGAAGCGCTGCGCAAGCACCTGGACCCGAAGATCGTGGTGCAGTGGACCGGCACCGACGTGGTGCCGCCGGCCATTTCCATCCCGGACGCGCGCGCCGCGACCAAGGCGTTCGGCCGCAAGACGCTGCTGTGGGACAACTACCCGGTCAACGATTTCGAAACCTCGGCCGGGCGCTTGTTGATGGCACCGTATGCGCGGCGCGAGGCCGGGCTGTCGGCCGAGCTGTCCGGCATCGTGTCCAACCCGATGAACCAGGAAGTGCCCAGCCGCGTGGCGGTGATGGGGCTGACCGCGTACGCCTGGAACGACACCGGCTACGACGCGCAACGCACCTGGCATGCAGCGGCGCGCGATCTGGCCGGTGGCGATGCGCGGGTGACGGCGGCGTTGCTGACCTTCTTCGATACCCAGCATCTGGCGCCCACCTTCGGCAGCCAGCCCTGGCAGGAGCAGGCACCACGCCTGAAGGCCGTGCTGGACCAGGTGCGCGAGGCGATCGCACTGGGCGATGCCGCAGCGCGCAGCCAGGCGATTGCAACATTGGCGCGTACCGCCGACGACATCGCTGCCGCGCCGCAGATCATTCGCGCTGGCGTCGCTGACAAGGGCTTTGCCGAACAATCACGCCCCTGGCTGGAGGCGATGGAGGGTTGGGGCCGCGCGCTGCAGAAGACTGCGGCCGGGCTGGAGGCCGCCAATCGCGGTGACGCGCAGGGCTCAGTTGCATTCGCCGATGCCGGGCGGATCGCCGCCGAAGCCGCAGCGATCCCCTCGATTCCCGGCGCCACGCGTTTCGGCGGGCCGGTCAAGATTGCCGACGGGGTGCTGGATCGCTTCGTGGCAGACGCCCCGACGCTGATCGCCTACAGGGGGCCAGCCGCGTCGGCGGCGGTGGAGCACTGACGACGGCGCTACTGGCTCTTGAGGGAGTCACGCGCCGCGTTTGAGACGGCGATAGAGCCGCTTCCAGCCGCCGCGCAGGCCACGCACCCAGCCCGGCTCGGCGCTGCGCGCGGCCTCGTCGGCGGTGGGTGCGATACCGGCCAGGCGCTGGCGCATCTTGTGGAAATTGGCCACGTCGCTGCGTTGCAGCTGGCGGGCCAACGTGCCACGCCGCAGCCAGCGCGGGAAGCGCCAGGCCGAGGTGAAATCGATCAACACCGGCACCCCGGCACTGACCACCACGTTGGTGCCGTGCAGATCGTTATGGGTGATGCCGAAGGCATGCAGGCGACGCAGCGCCTGCTGCAACTGTTGAAAGACTTCCTGGCCCACCACCGCACTGGCGCTGAGCGTGTCGCCCGGGATGAACTCCATGCCCAGCGCCAGACCGCCCAACGTGCCGAGCAGGGCCGGGGCATGCCGCCAGCCGTGCAAGCGGCTCAGCATGCGCGCCTCATGGCGGACCATCAGCCGTGCGATCGGTGCCAGCAGCGTGCGGCGATACCGGCCGTAGTCCTTGACCACGGCCAGCTGCCCGTCCAGATGGGTGCGGTAGACGTCGGGTTCGAGCAGCCGCGTGCCCTGCTTGAGCAGAACGGGAGTGACGACCTGCAGGCTGGACACAGCCAGCGGTTGGTAATGCATGACAGTTCTCCAGACCCTGGCGGCGCGGAGGTGTCACGCGGGACGCAGGTCCATGGGGATCACGATGGATCGGGATCGCTCAATTTTAGAACTTGCGAGTATTGAAATTACATTTGTTTAACAAATGTAATGTTCCGGACATGGAACAGCCTTTCAATTCAGTCGGTTGAAGCGCTCGGGCCTTGCGAAATTACCGGGGAAGAGGCCATGCGGGAGCACTGTGCCGGTGCGCTGGGCGGCCGCACGCGGCACCACGGCCGCGGTGCGATCTCGCCCGACCGGGGCCGAAGCTGGCGATCGGCTCGCGGTGGATCGGCGGGGGTGCGGCACATGTCGAAGCCGCTTGCGGCTGCGTGCGGTCGGATACGCGTCGCGCCGCTTCTTGACAGTCAATGAGACTCCAGACACTGTGCGCGCTGCGGTCAGGGGGCTGCATCACACGCGCGTCGCGCACATCCACGTCGGTGTGCCACGGTCGGTGCCTTGGGCATTGCGGTGATGCGGGGACGCTCCCGAAGAGATGACGGCAACTGCGCCACTTCCAGACGCCGTCGGGTTCGCCTGCGCGCGCACGGATGCGGGAACGATGGAGGACCACTCATGGGGAATGCGATGAAAAGGACTGCAACACTGCTGTTGGCCTGCACGGCGCTTGGCGTCACGGCACAGGCCTCGGCGCAATCGTTGTCGCGCGGCTGGGACAGCTACCGTCAGCAGCAAAAGCAATCGCAGGCCGGTACGCAGGGGGCCCCTGCGCCGGCAGCGCCGCCGTCGCGTCCATCGCAAGCCGGCAGCGGCGGCGCGCCCACCGCCGTCGGTGGAAGCGGAAGCGCGAGTGTGGTCGACCAGACCGGCGGATTTGCCACCGTCACGGCGCAGACGCCCGCGGTAGATGCGCCGCCTGCGCCGGCATATGTGCCGCCAATACCGCACGAAGAAGATCAACGCCTCAAGAGCGGCATGTTCCTTGGCGTACAAGGCGGCAAAGCTGAAGTGTTTGAGGGCACCAAGCAGGACATGCTCGGCGCTACTGTGGGCTATCGCTGGCGTGCTGGCCCAGTCACGTTGGTGGGAATCGAGGCCTTCGCGGGACATCTTGAGCGCGTAAGAACCGACGATGCTTTTGCTCCCTCCGCACGTTTCGGTGGCCTGGGAGGCAATGCGCGGTTCAATTTTGGCGATAGTCCAGTATTTGCTTCGGTTCGCTTGGGCTATTGGGGCGGAGAGTCCGTGGGTTACGACGGAGAACGCTTCTATGGCGCTTACCTGGGCGCAGGTTTGGGCGTAGATCTCGGCCGACATTTCAGTTTGAGTGCGCAGTACACGCGCTACCTCTACGCTGACGACTACAGCGACGAAGACATCACCGTCAATCGCGCCGACGTTGTCAACATCGGCGCTGAAGTCCGCTTCTGATTGAAGTGGTTGTTCTCAGACGGGCGGACGGCAACGTCCGCCCGTCTGCGTTGAGGCGACGCATTCCAGTGGCATCGTCTGGGCACGCGTGGCCACTGCGCCCACCGGGGCGGCTTGCGTTGCGCAGGTGTCCATGCAGCTTGCTGTAGTGTCGTGCGCGACGCGGTGATCAGCCGATGGTGAGAGCAGATGGACGCAATGGCGCAGTTTTTGACAGACGAGCAGGACCCGACGGCAGTGGGCAAGATCCTGCCCAAGGTCACCGAGTTGCTGACTCGCGACGAGCAGGTCGAGTACATCGCCGTGCAGAAGAAGATGGTGATGAACCTGTCGCCGGACGCGGTGGTGCTGACCAACCGCAGGTTCATCGTGGTCTCCCCGAAACTGTTCGGCATGACGTTTCGCGATTTCCCCTGGCGCGAGGTGCTCGATGTGCACATGAGCGAACAGATGCTCGGTGCCACCATCATGTGCCGCACCACGCAGGGTGCGTATGCATCCATCGATAGCCTGCCCAAAAAGCAGGCGCGGCGCGTGTATGCCTATGCGCAGCAGGTGGAAGAATCGGCCTACGAAAAACGCCAGCAGCTGGAATTCGACAAGTTGCGCGCCTCTGCCGGCGGTGTGGTGGTGCACGCTCCTGCGGGGCCGGGTACGGTGCCGTCGGCCCCGCCGATCGCGGTGGCCGTCACCGATGATCCGATGCAGGTGCTGAGCAAGCTCAAGCAGCTATTGGATGCGGGTTTGGTCACGCAGGAAGAATTCGATGCCAAAAAGGCCGAGGTATTGGCACGGCTGTAAGGCTGCTGGCAGATGCAGCAGGTAGTCGTCAGCTGGCGGGGATTGCGCGGACCCAGGAATGCCTGACGAAACCTAGCGAGCAATCGTAAGCCGTGCGGACGGTGCGCCGAGAACCGGAGCGTAAAGCGTGGTGCATGCCGATTCCGAGCACCGGCCGCGCCAAGCGGTGCATGCGTGGGTTCGGGAAGTCACTTCAGGCGGCACTCTGCGTGCTCTGCGCTTGCCGCAGCCGGCGCGCAGACCGCTGCGCCGGTCGTGGGGTGCCAAGCTACGGCAGTCAAAACCGGCACGTGGTCGTCAGGCGGGCGGACGCAGCTTCGCTTGCCGCTTCTCTGTTTGCCGCATGGACATGGCGGCTGCTCCGCCTGCCATGCCCATCTGACGAGCGTTCACCTTGGTGCCGCTGGCAGTCTTACTCGCCCAGCGCCTTGGCCACAAACGGCGGGGCAACCAGCACGCCGGTATGCAGGTGCGCGGTGTAGTACAGCGTCTCGAAGCCCTTGGCTTGCGCGGCGTCCTGGCGGAAGGCGAAGTCGGCGTTGGCCTGCTTGCTGGCCATGGTCACGCTCCACCAGCCGGTGGGGTAGCACGGCTGCGGGAACGGCAGGGTCTTGAACGACTGGAAGCCGGCCTTGCCCATTTCGGTGCGCATTTCGTTGATCAGCGCCAGCAGTGCCAGCGGCGATTCGGACTGCTGCACCAGGATGCCGTCGTCCTTCAGCGCCTTGAAGCAGCTCTCGTAGAAGGCCTTGTTGAACAGGCCCTCGGCCGGGCCCACCGGGTCGGTGGAGTCGACGATCACGATGTCCACGCTGCCGGCCGGGCAGTTGGCCATGTAGGCCACGCCGTCGTCGAACAGCAGCTCGGCGCGCGCGTCGTGGTTGGAATCGCACAGCTCGGGGAAGTACTTCTCCGACATGCGGGTGACCTGCTCGTCGATATCGCACTGGGTGGCGCTTTCCACGCCCGGATGCTTGAGCACCTCGCGTAGCGTGCCGCAGTCGCCGCCGCCGATGATCACCACCCGCTTGGGCGCGGCGTGGGTGAACAGCGCCGGATGGCTGATCATCTCGTGATAGAAGAAATTGTCGCGGCTGGTCAGCATCACCGCGCCATCGATCAGCATCAGCTTGCCCCAGTCGGTGGTCTGGTAGATCTCGATCTTCTGGAACGGGGACTGCACCTCGTCCAGCTTGCCACTGATGCGGAAGCCGATCGCCGAGCCGGTGGGCTGGAAGTGTTCGATGTACCAGTTGTCGTTGGTGCTCATGCGGACGTCCTAATTCTGGAAGAAGCGGGCTGTTCCTTCTCCCTGCGGGAGAAGGTGGCGCGTGGCGCCGGATGAGGGTCGGGCGCAGCCTCATGCAGTCGGACTGCGTGGCGGCTGACCCTTGCTCGGCCCCGCTCCGACCAGGAGCAGGGCGTGAAGTCGGCGCGGATTGTAACGGACCCTGCGCGTGCCAGGCGTTACACTTCACGCCCTTTTTGCCCCAGCCGAGACAACGAAATGAGCGATTGGTCCCTCGACCAAGCCCGCAAGACCTACTCGATCCCGCATTGGGCCGATGGGTATTTCGATGTGAACGCCGCCGGCCACGTGGTGGTCACCCCCACCGTCGACGGCCCGTCGGTGTCCTTGCCGGAGGTGGTGGATGCCGCGCGTGCGGCCGGCGCCAAGCTGCCGCTGCTGGTGCGTTTCCCCGACATCCTCGGCCAGCGCCTGGGCAAGCTGCAGGCCGCGTTCGTGCAGGCGCAGTCCGAGTGGGATTACGCCGGCGGCTATACCGCGGTGTACCCGATCAAGGTCAACCAGCACCGCGGCGTGGCCGGCACGCTGGCCAGCCACCATGGCGAGGGCTTCGGCCTGGAAGCGGGCAGCAAGCCGGAGCTGATGGCAGTGCTGGCGCTGTCGCGTCCGGGCGGACTGATCGTCTGCAATGGCTACAAGGACCGCGAATACATCCGCCTGGCGCTGATCGGCCGCAAGCTCGGCCTGCAGACCTTCATCGTCATCGAAAAGCCCTCCGAGCTGAAGCTGGTGCTGGAAGAGGCGCGCGCGCTGGACGTCAAGCCGGGTCTGGGCGTGCGCATGCGCCTGGCCTCGCTGGGCGCGGGCAAGTGGCAGAACAGCGGTGGCGACAAGGCCAAGTTCGGGCTGTCGCCGCGTCAGGTGCTGGACCTGTGGAAGACGCTGCGCGACACCGAGTACGCCGACAGCCTGAAGCTGCTGCATTTCCACATGGGCTCGCAGATCTCCAATGTGCGCGACATCGCCAACGGCATGCGCGAGGCCACGCGCTATTTCGTGGAGTTGTCGCGGCTGGGCGCGAAGATCAGCCACGTGGACGTCGGCGGCGGCCTGGGCATCGATTACGAAGGCACGCGCTCGCGCAGCTATTGCTCGATCAACTACGGCCTGCATTCCTACGCCAGCAACATCGTGCAGCCGTTGGCCAGCGCCTGCGAAGAACACGGCCTGACCCCGCCGCGCATCGTCACCGAATGCGGCCGCGCGATGACCGCCCACCATGCGGTGCTGATCGCCAACGTGTCCGAGGTGGAGCAGGCGCCGGAAGGCCGCGTGCCGGACGCGCACGACGACGAGCCGGCAGCGATCCGCCACCTGCGCGAGATCCACGACGAGCTCGATGTCCGCCCGGCGGTGGAATTGTTCCAGGAAGCCCAGCACTTCCATGCCGAAGGCCTGAGTGCGTACGCACTGGGCCAGATCGACCTGACCCACCGCGCACGCATCGACGACCTGTTCTATGCGATCGCGCACGGCGTGCGTGCACGCCTGAGCTTCGACGAAAAGAGCCACCGCCCGGTGCTGGACGAGCTCAACGAGCGGCTGGTGGACAAGTACTTCGTCAACTTCAGCGTGTTCGAGTCGATCCCGGATGTGTGGGCGATCGATCAGGTGTTCCCGATCGTGCCGATCGAGCGCCTGAACGAAGCCCCGCAGCGGCGCGGCATCATCGCCGACATGACCTGCGACTCCGACGGCATGGTCAAGACCTACGTCGAGAACGAAAGCCTGGACAGTTCGATGCCGCTGCACACGTTGAATCCAGGCGAGAGCTACCGCATCGGCTTTTTCCTGGTCGGCGCCTACCAGGAAATCCTTGGCGATATCCATAACCTATTCGGCGATACCGATGCGGTGGAAGTTGCCGTGGACGGCGAGGGCTATCGCATCGCGCAGCAGCGCCGTGGCGATACCACCGATGTGATGCTGGACTACGTGGGCTACCAGCTGGACACGCTGCGCGCGACCTATGCCGAACGCATCGCCGCAGCGCAACTGTCGCCCGAGCGCGCGCAGGAGCTGCACGACGCGCTGGAGGCCGGCCTGACCGGCTATACCTATCTGTCCGACGAGCCGTTGGGCTGATGCATCGCGCGCTGCGGGCCTGCCCCGCAGCGCGTTGATCCTTGTCATCGAGCAATCCGCTTCGTGCGCTGCAGGTGTGGAAGCCCGCGCGGGGCACTGGCTCGCCGCATTGCCCAACGGCGCAGTGCGGCGACCGGCATCCGCCACGTCGCACGCGATCTTCATCGCACGGTGGCGTCTTGATGGCGCGGCTTGGGGTCGCGTGTCAGGCGGGCTCAGCTACACCATGCACTGCGGTCTGCGCAGCGTCGCAGCACCAGCACCAGCAGCGAAACCCAGCGACGCTTCATGCCGATGACACGCAGGCGACGCTTGGGTGATCGTGCGACCACCGGCGAGGTTGCTGCAGAAAACAGCGTGTTTCGTGCAGTGATTTGCACACGACGCAGGCGCATCAACGCCTGCATGCGCACTGGTCTTATACGTGGCGATCGTCGAAGCGGGGCGGGCGCCGCTTCTTATCCATTAATGCGCTCAGGAAATCGACATCCCATGCGCTGTGGTTGCAGATGGCGCATGTTGCCAAATGCCCGCCGTTTTACGCAGTGATTGGCTAGAAATACAGCCGTATCAACGCTGGCGCGCGCACTGGTCTTATGCGCGCTGCTCGCTACGAGTAACCCGATAAGCGCAGCGTCTGTTCGCTGTCCGGCGCAGAGCGTTGTGCATTTGATGCTGCATTCCAGGTGCTTTTCTTGCAATGCGCATCGGTGTGGCATTGCGTTTGCCTGCAGCTATGCACCCAGAACACTAGTTGAAATCACACTTCAGTAAAAAAATTTTGCACCTCACGCGCAATTCGTGATTTTTGCACGGTTCTGTCCGAAGACGAATTGTTAGTGTCTGTTTAACTTGTCGGGATGCAAGTTGCTCCAATCAGACATCTGCACATCGGGGTTTCGATCGTGCCTGTCGCCTCGTAGTTGCCTGTCCATTGTGCGTTTCCACTGTGTATTGCCGGCATCTGCCGGCAGTCGATGGTGTTTTCTATCTTGCGTTTCATTACCAGGTGCTGATCCGGCGTCACTTTGACCGCAATGCGGCCAGGGCGCTCCGGGCGACCGCGCGCCACACAAAAGGAAGCTTGCAATGCACGCCGATGCCGCCCCGCTGTTTCCCTTGACCAGAGCGCAACGCGGCCTGTGGGTGGCCAGCAAGTTGCATACCGACAACACCTTGATGTTGTCCGAGGCACTGGAGATGTTCGGTCCACTGGACCCTGCGCTATTGATCCGCGCCACGTTGCAGCTGGCGCGCGAGTTCGACACGCTGCGGCTGTGCATCGTGGAGCACGACGGCGTGCCGCGGCAGGTGATCCTGCCCGAGTACACGGCGCCGGTTCCCTACCTCAACGTCAGCGAAGATCCCGCACCGCGCAATGCCGCCGAGCACTGGGTGGACGAACAGATCCGCCAGCCGGAAAACCTGGAGCATGGGCCGCTGTGGCATTGCGCGGTGTTCCGGCTCGGCGAAGACCACCATATGTGGGTGCAGTGCGTCAGCCATCTGGTGATGGACGGTTATTGCGCATCGATCATGATGCAGCGCATGTCGGTGCTGTACAACGCGTACGCCGCAGGCGTGGAGCCGGAACCTGCGCACTACGGCAGTGCGCTGTCGCTGGTGGAGATGGAGCAGCAGTATCGCGCCTCCGACCGCTTCCAGCGCGATCGCGATTACTGGATGCAGCAGCTGGCCGATCTGCCGCCACCGGCAACCCTGGCACGCCCGGGCAATCATCTGTCCACCGGGCTGTTGCGCGGCACCGGGCAGTTTTCGCCGCAGCAGGTGGTGCGCCTGCGTGCGATGGGCAAGGACTACGGCGCCAGCCTGCCGCAGATGCTGATCTCGCTGATCGCCGCCTATTACTACCGCTGCACCGGTGCGGGAGATCTGGTGCTGGCGATGCCGGTGACCGGCCGCATCAATGCGCGCTACCGCCAGACTGCCGGGTTGGTGGCCAATGTGATCTCGCTGCGCCTGAAGATGGACCCGCAGCAGCCGATCCATGCGTTGTTTGGGCAGGTCGCGTCGGTAGTCAGGCATGCCTTGCGGCATCAGCAATATCGCTTCGAGGACGTACGCCGCGACATCGGCATGTTCGGCATCGACCAGAAGTTCGCCCGCCTGGCCGTCAATATCGAAGCCTTCGATTACGCGCTGCGCTTTGGCGAGGCGTACGCGATACCGCATAACCTGTGCAACGGCCCGGCCGACGATCTGACCATTTTTTGCTACGAGCGTGGCGACGGCGCGGCCCTGCGCTTCGATCTGGACGCCAATCCGGCGTTGTACGACAGCGACGAGCTGGCCGAACACTGCCGTCGCCTGACCCATCTGGCCGATGCCGTGCTGGCAAACCCGGAATGCGCGCTGGGTGAAGTGGACGTGCTGGGCGAGCAAGAGCGCCACCGGTTGCTGCACACCTGGAATCACACCG
The DNA here is from genome assembly GCF_024806835.1 of Xanthomonas sp. 3793. Taxonomy (GTDB): domain Bacteria; phylum Pseudomonadota; class Gammaproteobacteria; order Xanthomonadales; family Xanthomonadaceae; genus Xanthomonas; species Xanthomonas arboricola_F. The sequence continues at coordinate 29,594 of NZ_JANTYU010000005.1, read as the reverse complement.
CCGCAACGCTGCCGGAACCGGCCACGTTGTTGCACGGCATGTTGCAGCGTGCCGAGATCATGCCTGCGGCCGTTGTCGTGCAATACGAAAACCGCACCCTGGACTACGCCACGCTGTGCGAGCTCGCCTCGCGGATCGCTGCGCAATGGGTGGCCGATGGGGTGCGCCCTGGCGATGTGGTCGCTGTCGCGTTGCCGCGCAGCGAGCATCTGTTGGTGGCCTTGCTGGCCATCATGTGGAGCGGCGCGGCCTACCTGCCGCTGGACCCGGAAAGCCCGGCGGCGCGCAATCGGCAGATGCTCAACGATTCCGGTGCGATTGCGCTGGTCTGCGAGCCGGCATTGTGCGAGCGCTATCTGCTTGGCGGCATGGTCTGGCTGGACCCGCGCCCGGCGCAGCTGCCGGCCGCGATCCCCCCAAGGGCGACTCCGGATGGGACGGCGTACGTGCTGTACACCTCCGGCTCCACCGGCACGCCCAAGGGCGTGGAGATCAGCCATCGAAACCTGTTCAATTTCCTGCATGCGATGGAACACGAGCTGGCCTTGCGTCCGCGCGACCGCGTGCTGGCGGTCACCACCATCACCTTCGACATCGCCGGGCTGGAGCTGTATCTGCCATTGCTGGTGGGCGCGCGCGTGGTCATCGCACCGGCCGGCATCAGTCACGATCCGCGCAGTCTGTCGCGCCTGATCGTCTACGAGCAGATCAGCCTGGTGCAGGCCACGCCGTCGCTGTGGCGCATCCTGCTGGCCAATCAGGATCTGGCGCTGGATCGCATCCATGCCCTGGTCGGTGGCGAGGCCCTGGTGCCCGAGTTGGCGACGCAATTATTGAGCCGGGTCGGGCGCCTGACCCAGTTGTACGGGCCGACCGAAACCACCATCTGGTCGACCATCATGCCGCTGCAGTTGACCGATGCGGCCGCGCCGCCAATCGGCAGGCCGCTGCTCAACACACGCGTCTATGTGCTGGATGCGCAGCGGCAGCCGTTGCCGACCGGTGCGATCGGTGAGCTATACATCGGCGGTGCCGGCGTGGCCAAGGGCTATCGCGGCAAGCGCCAGCTCACCAGCGAGCGTTTCCTGCGCGACCCGTTCGCCGACGACGGCAGCACCATGTACCGCACCGGCGACCGCGTACGTCAGCGTCGCGACGGCCTGCTGGAATTCATCGGCCGCGCCGATGCGCAATTGAAGATCCGCGGCCACCGCGTGGAGCCGGCGGAAATCGAAAATGCATTGCTGCTGCATGCGCAAGTGGCGCAGGTGGCGGTGGTTGCGCACAACGATGGCGACAACGCCGTGCAACTGCTCGCCTACGTGGTGGGCAAGCATGGCAACACGCCATCGAGCGAGTTGCTGCGCGCCCATCTGCAACAGCGTCTGCCGGCCTCGATGATTCCCAGCCTGTGGATGCCACTGCCCGCGTTGCCGCTGACGGCCAATGGCAAGCTGGATCGCCGCGCCTTGCCCGCGCCGGGCGCGTTACCCAAGCGTGCGCATGTGGCGCCGCGCGATGCACTCGAACATCAACTGGCGGCCCTGCTGCAGGAGGTGCTGGGCATCGAGGTGGTGGGGGTGGACGACAACTTCTTCGAGCTCGGTGGCGATTCGCTACGGGCGGCAGAGATGGCGGCACGCTTCCCGCAACTGTTCGGCGTGGAGCTGCCGCTGGGCGCGCTGTTCCATGCGCCGACGATTGCCGGCCTGTCGGAGGTGATCAAACGCAGCGCGCAGGTACCCAACGACCCGCTGAGCGTGCTGTTGCCGATGCGCGCAGGCAGCGCGGGCGTCACGCCGTTGTTCTGCATCCATCCAGTCATCGGCCTGGGCTGGTCGTATCTCACCCTGCTTGGCCAGCTCGATCCGCAGTGGCCGGTGTACGCATTGCAGTCGCCGGCATTGAGCGACCCGCAGCACCGTCCGGAAAGCATCGAAGCGATCGCCCGCGATTATCTGGCGCGTCTGCGCAGCGTGCAGCCGCATGGCCCGTATCGCTTGATGGGCTGGTCGCTGGGCGGCCTGATCGCGCACGCCATGGCCGCCGAATTGCATGACCTGGGCGAACAGGTCGAGTTGCTGGCGATGCTCGACAGCTACCCGCATCTGGAACAGGCCGCCGCGCTGCCCGAAGCGGAAAACGTACGTGCATCGGTACATGCGCTCGGGCTGACGCTGGCGCACGACCAACCGATGCCGACCACCGTGGCTCAGCTGGCCAGCCTGTTGTGCGATCACTACGGCTTGACCACCTTGCCGGCGGTGCAGCAGTTGCTGAAGCAGCGCCCCACGCTGCTGGACGACCTGGGCGCAGTGACCCAGCATCACCTGCACCTGGCGCGGCGTCACCGGCCGCGCACATTGAACCAGGATGTGCTGTTCGTCGAAGCCAGCGTGCGTATGAGCTCCGGCGGCGACGAGGCGCAATGGGTGGATTACCGGCCGCAGGCATGGCGTCCGTATGTGCGCACGCTGCATCTGCACGCCCTGGACAGCGATCATCATTCGATGCTGTCGGCCGCGCACTCGGCAACGCTGTGTGCGCTGCTGCACCAGGCCACTGCACAGGTGCCGCAGCGCGATGCCAGCATCGCCAGCGCCAGTGCCAACGACGGGGTAGCCGAATATGCCTGAGTCTCTCGCTTCGGCTGCAGCCAACCGCCCGGTCGTCATCGCCACCCTGGGCACGCACGGCGATGTGCGCCCGATCATCGCACTGGGCCGCGGTCTGCAGCAGCGCGGTTACCCGGTGCGGGTACTGACCAGCACCAACTTCGAGGCATTGATTCGCGCCAACGGGCTGGAGTTTTTCCCGCTCAGCGGCGACCACCAGAAGTTGCTGCAGGGCAACCCGGACGTTGCAGAAATGCGTGGCGGCTGGCGCGGTATCTGGGGCACCCTGCGCGCACAGCTGCTGAGCTGGGCACGCGACTGGGCAGAGCAGGGCCGGGCGGCGTGCGCCGATGCCGGCTTGATCCTGGGCGTGGGCAGCGCAAGTTTCCTTGCGCATAGCCTGGGTCAGGCCTATGGGGTGCCGGTGTGCTTTGCACAGCTGCAACCGCTCACGGCCTCGCGCCATCTGCCGTTGATGGTGATGCCCAACGTGCGTCTGCCCGGGCGGGTGAGCGTGGCCTTGCACCACGCGGTGCGGTTTGCCGGCTGGCAGCTAATGCGCCCGGCGCTTAACGATATCGTGCGGCCGGCGCTGGGGTTGCCGGCGTATCCATGGCGCGGCCCGGACCGCAGTGCGCTGCGTGTGATCTACGGTTACAGCGCGCAGCTGTGCCCTCGTCCGCCGGACTGGCCGCAAAGCGCGCAGGTCTGCGGATTCTGGCAACTGCCGCAGCCGCAATGGCAACCGCCTGCCGCATTGCAGGCGTTTCTGCAGGCCGGGCCGCCGCCGTTGTATATCGGCTTCGGCAGCATGACCAGCCGCGATGCGGTGCAGCTCACCGCCACGGTCAAGGCCGCCGTGCGCCTGACCGGGCAACGCGCCTTGCTGGCCAGTGGCTGGGGCGGGCTGGAAACCGCCGACACCGCCGCTGCGGATGACGCCGGGCGTTTCTTCCATCTGGACCAAGCGCCGCACGATTGGTTGTTTCCACGGGTGACCGCTGCCGTGCACCACGGCGGCGCCGGCACCACCGGTGCTGCGCTCACGGCCGGGATTCCGTCGGTGGTGTTGCCGTTCGGCTACGACCAACCGTTCTGGGCGCACTGCCTGGCACGACGTGGCGTGGCGCCACCGGCCCTGGTGCGTGCCGGCTTGCAGCCGGAGACGCTGGCCGAGGCATTGCGCCAGGCCAGTGCCCCGGCCATGCGTGCGGCGGCACGCGCGCTGGGCCAGCGCATCCGCGACGAAGACGGCGTGCGCAGCGCAGTCGATCAACTGGAAGCGTGGGGGCTGTTGCATCCAGGCGCGCGGATGACACGAATCGAGCAGGCGGCGGTGGCCTGAGGCCGGGAGTGCCGTGTCGGCCTCAGCGGCGCGCGGCGTGCCCGCCGACGGGGCAGTGTCATGCATGCGCCAGCGGGTAAGCGCGGCCAACACAACGCCGCGCTCGCCGTCAGGCCGCACAGCCGGTGCTCGTTGCGGCACGTGTCACTGGCACACGCTGGTTCTCTGAGCGTGCGTTGCCTACCTCCAGACGGGTGCGCGCAACCTGCGCATGGGCGTGGGGCATACGGCACAATCGGTCTTCCTCATTGCCGATCGCCCCTATGCGCTATCCCGCCCTGGACCTGCTGCGTGGTATCGCCATCGTCTGGGTGATGCTGTTCCATTCGTTTGTGGTCGGTGGGCTGGGGCCGGACTGGGCATGGCTGTCGCGCTATGGCTGGATGGGGGTGGACCTGTTCTTCGTGCTCAGCGGGTTTTTGATCGGCACGCAGGTGCTGAGGCCGCTGGCGCGCGGGCAACGCCTGGATTTCAAGGAGTTCTATCTGCGCCGCGCGTTGCGCATCCTGCCGGCGTTCTTGCTGGTGCTGGTGATCTACATGGTGTGGCCGGATTTTCGCGAGTCGCCCGGGTTGGCGCCGTGGTGGATGTTCGTCACCTTCACCCTGAACCTGTTCGTCGACTACGGCCGTGATGCCGCGTTCTCGCACGCCTGGTCGCTGTGCGTGGAAGAACATTTCTATCTGGTGTTTCCGTTGCTGGCGACGCTGCTGCTGCGTCGACCTTCTGCAGCGCGGTTTGTGATGCTGTGCATGGCGGTGGTAATCGCGGGCATCGCGCTGCGCGCCGGCTTCTGGTTGCACAACACTGCCCTGGACAGCGCTGGCCTAGGTCTGCAGCGCAACTGGTTTATCGAAGACATCTACTACCCGACCTGGAATCGTCTGGACGGCCTGCTGGCCGGTGTCGTACTGGCGGTGCTGAAGGTGTTTCGCCCCGCGCTGTGGCAACGGCTGCAGCAGCACGGCAACGCCATTCTGTGTGCCGGCGTGGCGATTCTGGCGCTGGCACTGTGGCTGTTCCGCGAGCGCACCGGCCTGATCGGCAATGCGGTGGGCTGGCCGGTGCTGTCGCTGGGACTGGCCTTGCTGGTGCTCGCCGGCACCGCCAGTAGCGGTGTGCTTGGCGGTTTGCGCGTGCCGGGCGCGGCTTGGCTGGCAGCCATCTCCTACAGCCTGTATCTGACCCACAAGGCCGTGTTCCATCTCACCCAGGGATGGTTCGGCCCGGCGCTGGAGGGGCGGGGCGTGCTGGCCTTTGCGGTGTATGGCCTGGCGGCAGTGCTGGGCGGCGCGCTGTTGCATTACGTGGTGGAGCGCCCGTTCCTGCAACTGCGCGACAAGCTGCTGCGGCCAGCCCCGCGGCCGTTGACTGCCGCCGGTCGCGGCTGACCGGGCAAAGCAAAACGCCGCGCAATGCGCGGCGTTTTCGTCATCCCTGGCGGTGCGCCGGTTGCAGGGCCGCACCGAGCTTGGATGCTGCGCAATCTGCCCACGCGCCGACCAACCCACCATCGGATCGCGGCGCGACCGGGGCATTGGCGTTGCAGGCCATCGTCACTGCGCGTCGCGGGCTACCTGGAAACCGGCGAACGACTGCGTCACCGGCATGATTTCCAGCCGGTTGATGTTCAAGTGCGCCGGCAGGCTGGCGACGTAGAAGATCTGCTCGGCGATGTCCTCGGCGGTCATCGGGGTGGCGCCGCGGTACAGCGTGTCCGAGGCGGCCTGGTTGCCGCCGGTGCGCACCAGGGTGAACTCGGTTTCGGCCATGCCCGGTTCGATCGAGGTTACGCGCACACCGGTACCGTGCAGGTCTGCGCGCAGGCCCAGCGAAAACTGCTGCACGAAGGCCTTGGTGCCGCCGTACACGTTGCCGCCGGTGTAGGGGTAGGTCGCCGCGACCGAGGCGATGTTGATGATGGCGCCACGGCGTGCGATCAGCGCCGGCAGCAGGCGGTGGGTGAGGGTGACCAGTGCGGTGACATTGGTGTCGATCATCTGCTGCCACTGCGTCAGGTCGGCCTGCTGCGCGGGCGCGGTGCCCAGCGCCAGGCCGGCGTTGTTGACCAGCACATCGATATCGGCGAATGCGGCAGGCAGCGCGTCGATGGCCGCCGACAAGGCCTGCGCATCGCGCATGTCGAACGCAGCGGTGTGCACCTGGCCGGCGGGCAGGTCGGCCGCCAGTGCGTCCAGGCGATCGGCACGCCGCCCGGTGGCGATGACCTTCCAGCCGGCGGCGGCAAAGCGGCGTACCGCAGCGCTGCCGAAGCCGGAGGTGGCACCAGTGATCAGGACGGTCTTGGACATGGGAACTCCAGGGGATAGGGGAAAGCTTGAAGTGGGTCGAAAACGTGGCGAGCGATGGTCGGGTGGGTGCTGGCGGCGCGCTCGGACCCGAAGTGTACGAGGGGTCCGGGCCGCGTCGAGCATCGTCCGCGCCCGCCTGGCGGTGGGCGCAGTCGTTGTGTTTGCCGTTCCTAGGGGACGCGAACCGGACGGGCAGCTGCGTCCTGACGTGCGCGCAACATGTCTGCGGTGAGCGCTTCGCGGGCGATCACATGCCCTCGGCGCAGCTGCAGCAGCACATAGCCAGCCGGCGCGTCGGACGATGAGTTCTCCGCAGCTGGCAGCGCGGCGATCACCTCGCCATCCACCCACACCGCCGCGACCGGCGCGCGCTGGCCGGGGAACAGCACCGCCAGCGGTAGTTCCGGTGGCGCCTCGGCGCAGGCACCCAATACCACGCGATCGAGCACCAGCTGCTGCGCGTCCACGCGCCAGAACGCCTGGTAGCCACGCCAGTTTGCGCTGCAGCTGCCCAGGGCGTCGCCCGCCTGCGCCACGAAGCGCTTCCAGGTGGCGGGGTCGTCCAGCGGTCCGGACAGCGGCTCGGCCAGCAGCGTTGCCTGCTGGCCATCGATCTGGATCTGGTCGGGAATCTGCTCGGTGGCTTGCGCCGTGCCGATCAGCCCAAGCAGTCCCAGTACCGTGCTGGCGAGGCGGCGCATCACCGCGCTTACTGGGCCTTGATCGCGATGGCAGGCAAGCCGCTGCCGGTAAGCTTCTGCTTGGCTTCGGCCAGTTCGCTTGCAGTGCCGTACGGCCCCATGCGCACGCGGTAGACCGTCTTGCCGCTGATGTCGGCCGATTCCACGCGCGCGGCCAGGCCCATCATCGCCAGCTTGGCCTTGGTCGACTCGGCGTCGCCGGAGGCGCCGAACGAGCCCGCCTGCAGGATGTAACGGGTGTTGTCGGTGGCCGCCGGTGCTGCCGCCGCCGTCGCAGGCTTCGGAGCCGTCGCGGCCGGCGTGGCGAGTGCCACGCTGCTGGCCGGTGCCGGCGTGGCTGCCGGACGTGGCTGGGTGGCTTCCGGTAATGGCTTGGGCGCGCTGGCGGCGGTTTCTTTCAGGGGCATCGGCACGCTGGCCGCCGGCGTGGCCGCAGCGACGCTGGCGGCGGCCCCCGGCGCCGGCGCGACGGGTTTGCCTTCCAGCGCCGCGCGCGCGCGCGCGGCCTCTTCGGCACGCGCGCTGGCGGCCAGTTCGGCATCGGACATCTGCACTTCCTTGCCGGGCAGCAAGGTGTAGAAGTCGTACTGGGTTTGCGCATCGCCCGGCTTGGGCTGCGGTTTGGGCTGGGGGGTGCTGGGCTTGGGCAACTCGGCCGGCGTGTCTGTGTCGGCATCGGCCACCGGTTCGGGCTGCGCGTCCGGATTGGCGCGGGGGCCGACACGGAGGAAGCCGTCGCCATCCTTCTTGAACAGATTGGGGGCGGCCAGGAAGATCACCGCCGCAATCGCGGCGCCCGCCACCAACCACACCCAACCGGGCGTGCCATTGCTGGTGTTGCGTCGTGCCTGACTCTTACCGCGTCGTGCTGCCATCTACCACTTCTCCGAATCGTGTCGTTGCGGGCGGTGCGCCCGGCTTGGTGCGGCGATCGCTGCCGCTGCGTCTGCCTTGGGCGGCGCAACGGACGCGCGGGGGGGGGAGGCCGCCGCTGACCGCGCAGGCAGGCGTGCGCTCCACGCCTGCCCGGTTGCTTGCAGTGACTACATCTTTTCCGGGGCGCTGACGCCGAGCAACTCCAGGCCGTTGGCAAGCACCTGCTGGGTCGCGACGGCGAGGGTGAGTTTGGCGTCGCGCTCTGCGGCATCGTCCACCAACAGCTTGGTGTTGTGATACCACGTGTGGAAGGCATGCGCCAATTCACGCAGGTACTGCGCGATCTGGTACGGCTCCAGTGCCTGGCCGGCGATTTCCACCACTTCCGTATAGCGCGACAGCTCCAGCATCACGTTGAGCGAATGCTCGTCGTCCAGCCGAGCGAGCTGTGCAAGACCGTTGGCCTGCTCGTACTTGAAGCCCTTTTCCTGCGCCTGGCGCAGCACGCTGCACACCCGTGCATGCGCGTACTGCACGTAGAACACCGGGTTGTCGTTGCTCTGCGCGCGGGCCAGGTCGATGTCGAAGGTGAGCTGCGAATCGGGCTTGCGCGCGATCAGGAACCAGCGCACCGCATCGGCGCTGGTCTCTTCGATCAGGTCGCGCAAGGTGACGTAGCTGCCGGCACGCTTGGACAGCTTCACTTCCTCGCCGCCACGCATCACCGTGACCATCTGGTGCAGCACGTATTCCGGCCAGCCCTGCGGGATGCCCAGCTCCAGCGCTTGCAGGCCGGCGCGCACGCGCGTCAGCGAGCCGTGGTGGTCGGCGCCCAGTTCGGTGATCGCGCGCTCATAGCCGCGCTGCCACTTGGTCAGGTGATAGGCCACGTCCGGCACGAAGTAGGTGTAGGTGCCGTCGGACTTGCGCATGACGCGGTCCTTGTCGTCGCCGAAGTCGGTGGACTTCAGCCACAACGCGCCGCCTTCCTCGTAGGTATGGCCGGAGGCGATCAGCTTCTGCACCGCTTCTTCGACCTTGCCGTCCTTGTACAGCGAGCTTTCCAGGAAATAGATATCGAAGTCGACGCGGAACGCGGCCAGGTCGTGGTTCTGCTCGTTGCGCAGATACGCCACCGCAAAGCGGCGGATCGATTCCAGGTCGGCCGGATCCTTGGTGCCGGAGACCAGGTGGCCTTCCAGGTCGACGGTGTCGCCTGCCAGGTAGGCGTTGGCCACATCGGCGATGTAGTCGCCGCGGTAGCCGTTTTCCGGCCAGCCCTCGCTGTCGGGGGTGAGCCCCTGCGCGCGCGCCTGCACCGACAGCGCCAGGTTCTCGATCTGCACGCCGGCATCGTTGTAATAGAACTCGCGCTTGACGTTCCAGCCATTGGCATCGAGCACACGCGCCAGGCTGTCGCCGATCGCCGCAGCGCGGCCATGGCCGACATGCAGCGGGCCGGTGGGATTGGCCGAAACGTATTCCACCCCGACCGAGCGGCCGTTGCCGGCCAGGCCGCGACCGTAGTCGTTGCCCTGCTTGATCACATGGGCCACCTCGCGCTGGTACGCGGTGGGCGCCAGATGGAAGTTGATGAAGCCGGGCCCGGCGATCTCCACCTTGGCCACATCCTCGCTGGCCGGCAATGCGGCCACCAGCGCCTGCGCCAGGGCGCGCGGATTGCTGCGCGCGGGCTTGGCCAACAGCATCGCGGCATTGGTGGCGAAGTCGCCATGTTCGCGTGTCTTGGGTCGCTCGACCACAAAATCCGGCGGCAGGGTGTCGGCGGGCAGGGTGCCGTTGGCGCGCAAGGCTTCGATGCCTTGGCCGATCAGTGCGCGGAGTAGGGCTTTCACGTGGGATCTGCTTGGAACCAAACCAGCGATTTTACCCGACCGCGCGGCACACGGTCCGGCCGATGGTTCAGGTCGGCGCGGCGGTGTGACCCGATCCACCCAGATGCCGCGCGACGGCCGGGCGAGCGCGGCCGGTGTTTGCCGCCGGCAGATGCCGTGCGCTGTGGCTCACCCGTGGCACAGGCTGCTTCGCGTCCGGATTGGCTGATCATCGCACGCCGCTGCCCCGGCACCGCGCGCCATCGCCCCGGCTGACCACGGCAGCTACCCGGATGGCATCGCTTCCGATAGGGCATCAGGCGCGCCAGTCCAGCCAACCGCGCTCGGCCAGCGAGACCGGTCGGCCGTCGCCGATCACGAAGTGGTCCAGCAGGCGAATATCCACCAGGTCCAGCCCTTGCAGCAGACGTTGGGTGACGGCGCGGTCGGCCTCGGACGGCTCCGGATTGCCGGACGGGTGGTTGTGCCCGACGATCACCGCCGCGGCGTTGTGCAGCAGTGCCCGCCGCACCACTTCGCGCGGATGGATGTCGGCGCCGTCGATGGTGCCGGTGAACATTTCCTCGAAGGCGATCGCGCGGTGGCGGTTGTCCAGAAACAGTACCGCGAACACCTCGTAGGTCCGTGCGCGCAGCCGCTGCGAAAAATAGCGGCCCACGCTGGGCGGGTCGCTGAGCGCCTCGCCGCGCTCCAGCCCGCTCATCAGGTGGCGGTGCGCCAGTTCCAGCGCCGCGTTGAGCTTGCAGGCCGAGGCCGGGCCCAGGCCAGGCAGGCGCGCCAGGGCCGAGGCCGGGCGGTCCAGCAGCACGCGCAGCGGCCCGTGCCGGTGCAGCAGCTCGCGCGCGGTCTTGACCGCGTCCTGGCCGCGCAGCCCGGAGCCGACAAAGATCGCCAGCAGCTCCGCATCGGACAGGGCAGGGGCTCCGCGCGCCAGAAGTTTCTCGCGCGGGCGTTCGTTGGTGGGCCAGTCATGTATGTGCATATGGCGAGATTGCCGGTGCTTATCGCGCACGCCCATCAGGCCGGACGGGGGCATCGGCTAATCTAGTTGTCCTTGTAACCGTAGGACGACTCCGACGTGACCGGCTCCACTCAGGCCCGCCCCCTGGACGGACAGCGTTTGCTGCTGTGCGTCGGCGGAGGCATTGCCGCTTACAAATCGCTCGAACTGGTCCGTCGCCTGCGCGACGCCGGCGCACAGGTGCAGGTCGCCATGACCGGCGGGGCGCAACAGTTCGTCACCCCGCTGAGCTTCCAGGCGCTGTCCGGGCAACCGACCCGCACCACGCTGTGGGACAGCGCCGCCGAGCAGGCGATGGGGCATATCGAACTGGCCCGCTGGGCCGACCGGGTGATCGTGGCGCCGGCCACCGCCGATCTGCTCGCGCGCCTGGCGCACGGGCTGGCCGACGACCTGGTCAGCACGCTGTGCCTGGCCACGACCGCGCCGCTGACCGTGGCCCCGGCCATGAACCACCGCATGTGGCTGCATCCTGCCACCCAGGCCAACATGGCGACCCTGCGCGCGCGTGGAGTGGCGGTGATCGGCCCCGACGACGGCCCGCTTGCGGAAGGCGAATCCGGACCCGGCCGCCTGGCCGAGCCGGCGGCGATCATTGCGGCGCTGGTCGGCACCGCCGCCGCCGATGCGTCTCCGCCCACTGCTGCGCCGGCCTTCGTGCCCAGCAGCGCCGAACTGGAGGGCCTGCGCATCGTCATCAGCGCCGGCCCGACCTTCGAAGACCTGGACCCGGTGCGCTACGTCGGCAACCGCAGCAGCGGCAAGATGGGCTATGCGCTGGCCGCCGCCGCCGCGCGCCAGGGCGCGGAGGTGGTGCTGGTCAGCGGGCCGGTGCACCAGACCACGCCAGTGGGCGTGCAGCGCATCGATGTGCGCTCGGCTGCGCAGATGCGCGATGCGGTGCTGGGCGCGTTCCCGGCCGACATCTACATCGGCGCTGCGGCGGTCGCCGACTACACGCCCAAGCGGGTGGTCCCACAGAAGATCAAGAAGACCGGAGAAACGCTGACCCTGGAGCTGGTACGCACCCCGGACATCCTGTCCGAGGTCGCCGCGCAGACCGGCGCACTCAAGCTGGTGGTCGGTTTTGCCGCCGAAACGCACGACGTGGAGCACTACGCGCGTGGCAAGCTGGCGGCCAAGCGGCTGGACCTGATCATCGCCAACCAGGTAGGGATCGCCGGTGGCGGCTTCGAAAGCGACAACAATGCCGCCACCGCCTATTGGCAGGGCGGCGAGCGCGCATTTCCCACTAGCAGCAAGACCGAACTGGCCGACCGACTGCTGGCCCTGATCGCGGAGAGATTGCAGGCATGAGCCACCCGACCCACTCCTTGCAGGTGAAGTTGCTCGACCCGCGCTTCGGCGATCTGTGGCCGCTACCGGCCTATGCCACCGAGGCCAGTGCCGGCATGGACCTGCGCGCGGCACTGGAAGCGCCGATGACGCTGGAACCGGGCGACGCGGCGTTGATTCCCAGCGGCATCGCGATCCATCTGGCCGACCCGCAGGTATGCGCGGTGATCCTGCCGCGCTCCGGGCTTGGCCACCGCCACGGCATCGTGCTCGGCAACGGAACCGGACTGATCGATGCCGATTACCAGGGGCCGCTGCTGATCAGCACCTGGAATCGCGGTCGAGAGGCCTTCACCATCGAGCCGGGCGACCGGATTGCGCAATTGGTGATCCTTCCGATCGTGCGCGTAGGCTTGCAAGTGGTGGATACTTTCGTGGACAGCGCGCGGGGAGCGGGTGGATTCGGCCACACCGGCGTGCGCTGACGGGGGGAGCTTGACGATGAGCAAGGCGAACGAGCGCAGGCAGGGGATGTCGAGCGTGCGTACGAGTGGTCCGGTGTTGGGGGGCGTGTTGTTGCTGCTGGCCGCCTGGTTCGGCTGGAACAGCTACGCGCAGTGGCGTGAGGATGCGATCTCCCAGGACCTGGAACAGGCGCGCGATCGTGCCGTGCAGGACGTCGGCAAGGCGATGGCTGCGCAGGCGAGCCAACTCGACGCCGTGCTCAAGCAGCCGCCGGTCGTCAGTGCATTGGCCAGCGGCGACGCGCTGGCGGCCGCCTCGGCGATCCGCGAGCGCTTCAAGGGCGCCGAGGACGTGCAGGTACTGCCCGGCGATCTGGCCGCCGCCTACGCCAATCCCAAGGATTTCGGCTACGCCCGGCTGAGCCTGCTCGAATCGGCGCTGGTGGCCGAACGTGCGCAGGTGCACGTGGTGCGCGATGCCAAACAGGTGCGGCTGGGTGTGGCCGCTGCGGTGCGCCTGGGCGCGCAGCCTGCGGTGGCCTATGCACGGCTGCCGCTGCTGCGCCTGACCGGCCCCCTGGATGCGATCGCGGTGCCGGGCAGCGCCTATCTGGCGTTGCGCCAGGGCAGCTACAACGTGGCCCAGCAGGGCGATGCGGGCTTGGCCGATGCCGCCGAAACACTGGCAAAACCGCTCGGCAGCAGTAGCCTGCGGGTGGCCGCTGCAGTCCCGCAGAGCGACAGCGGCCCGCTGGGTCTGGAGGCGCTTGGGTGCGCCATCGTGGCCGGCTTGCTGGCCATCATCGCAGTGTTGCTGGTGTTCGCCAGCCGCGGCCGGGTGGCGCTGCCGCGCCGGCGCGTTGCCGGCGACGCGGCCACCGACGAGCCGACCTTCAGCCAAAGCCTGCAGCACGACGCCAGCCTTGCCAACGAAGCGCGCGCGCTGGATGAGCCGACAGCGCCTGCGTCGCCACCGGTGGTCCCGGTGGTGCAGATCGCCACCGAGATGTTCCGCGCTTACGACATCCGCGGCGTGGTCGGCAAAGACCTCAACCCCGGCGTTGCCGCATTGATCGGCCAGGCCATCGGCAGCGTGATGCAGGCGCAGGGGCTGCGCGATGTGGTGGTGGGGCGCGACGGGCGTCTGTCCGGGCCTGAGCTCAGCAACGGTTTGATCGAAGGCCTGCGGCGTGCGGGCTGCCACGTGACCGACATCGGACTGGCGCCGACGCCAGTGGTGTATTTCGGCGCCTACGAACTGCGCGCCGGCAGCTGCGTGGCGGTGACCGGCAGCCACAACCCGCCGGACTACAACGGCTTCAAGATTGTGATCGGCGGCGAGACGCTGTCCGGCACCGCGATCGCCGAGCTGCATCAGCGCATCAACGAAGGCCGCCTGCATACCGCCGCCACGCCGGGCGAGCTTGAACAGCGCGACATCAGCGATGCCTACATCCAGCGCATCGCCGACGACGTGCAGCTGGACCGCCCGATCAAGGTGGTGGTGGACGCCGGCAACGGCGTGGCCGGCGAGATCGCGCCGCGTCTGCTGGAGGCGATCGGCGCCGAGGTCGTGCCGCTGTATTGCGATATCGACGGTACCTTCCCCAATCATCACCCCGACCCGAGCGAGCCGCACAATCTCGACGATCTGGTGAAGATGGTGCAGCGTTTCGATGCCGACATCGGCGTGGCCTTCGACGGCGATGCCGACCGCCTGGGCGTGGTGACCAAGGAAGGCAGCGTCGTGTTCCCGGACCGCCTGCTGATGCTGTTTGCCGCCGACGTGCTGCAGCGCAATCCGGGCGCATTGGTCATCTACGACGTCAAATGCACCGGCAAGCTGTCCGACTACGTGTTGCGCAACGGCGGCAGCCCGCTGATGTGGAAGACCGGACACTCGCTGATCAAATCCAAGATGCGCGAAACCGATGCCGAACTGGCCGGCGAGATGAGTGGGCATTTTTTCTTCAAGGAACGCTGGTACGGCTTCGACGACGGCATTTACGCCGCTGCGCGCTTGCTGGAAATCCTGGCCCAACGCGAGGAAACCCCGTCCGAGGTGCTGGATGCCTTGCCGGAAAGCGTGTCCACGCCGGAGATCAAGGTGCCGGTGGAGGGCGATGCACATGCGCTGGTGGCGCGCTTTGTCGAGCGCGCCCAGGCCGGGGACGAGTCGCCGTTCGAATCGGCGCGCTTGTCGACGATCGACGGCCTGCGCGCGGATTTTGTCGATGGCTGGGGCCTGGTGCGTGCGTCCAACACCACGCCGATCCTGGTGCTGCGTTTCGAGGCCGACACCGACGCCGCGCTGGAGCGCATCCGCGCGCTGTTCCGCAGCCAGCTGCAGACGCTGCTGCCCGACCACCCGCTGGCGTTCTGAGCCACGCACGCTGGTGAGCGCGCGCCCACGTGGGCCGCGCTCACACCAGCGGTGTTGCCGGTAAGTGGCCAAACGTTACGCATCAACCGGGTGCCTGCTGTTCGCGACCGAGCGAGCGGGCACGGTCATTTGCCGTGCCGGCCATGCTTGTCAGGCGCGCGCCAGCAAGCGGCGCAGGTTGCCGCGCCGCGCCGGGCGCGTCGGGCAACAACCACACCGCGTCCCAGTACGGGTATGCGCCGATTCGCTCCGCCAGGCCGGTACGTAGCGGCAATGCGATCAGGCGGCGGGCGAACTGCCGGCAATCGATGTGCGATGCCAGCGCGCTCGCGTCCAGGGCCGGCTGCCAGACGGTGCCTCCGCGCCCGCGCGCCCGATTGATCGCCTCGCCAGCGACCTGCCGCGCGGCAGTCGCCGTCCGCAGCACGGTGGCTTTGTCAGGCGCCTGCAATAAGGCGCACCACATCTCTGGCAACAGCACCCAACACAGCACCTGCGCACCCGGCCAGGTGCGTGGCATCGCCAGGATGGCGGCCGCCGCCCGCGCGCAGCGCCAGTCCGCAAACAACGGCACGTGCTGATGCGTGTGCAGCCGCAGGTGCCAATGCGGTGTGGCAGGCGTGGAGACGGCGAACGGGCGATGGAGCAGGGCGCTGGGCATGACGACAGCGTGCCTGCGGCCTCAGTGCGGCGACATCGGCCGCTGGCGCGGTCTCAGGTCAGTCAAGCGCGCACCGCCATGTCCGGACAAATGCATCGCCTTGGGCACCGCTGCGGCCGCTGTCAGCTGTCCAGTGACGCAACGGCACCACGCATCGAATGAGCGGCAATACCTCAAAAGCCTGATGCTTCCCGAACCCCGAACCCCGAATCCCGAATCCCGAATCCCGAATCCCGAATCCCGAATCCCGAATCCCCGCCCCTCAATGCTCCGCCCGGTCCCGCTTCCAGCCGCGATGCTTCACATCCAGATACAGGCTGTAGAACGCGGTAAACGCCGGGAACAGGTTCTGCAGCACGCCCACCGAATCCTGCTTGGCCGAGAACACGAAGTAGCTCAGCGTCATCAGGCTGCCGACCACGCTCATGTACCAGAACAACCGCGGGATCACCGGCTTGCCGGCGCGCTTGGAGGCGACGAACTGCACCAGCCAGCGCCCCCCGAACATCAGCGCACCCACATAGCCGATCAACTTCCAGCCGGTGACATGGATGCCGGTCCAGTACAGCCAGGTCAGTTGCTGATCCAGCAGGCTCGTTTCCATCAACGTTCCTCCACCGCGGTGCGCTTGCTGCGGGTGATCAGCCACGCCACCCCGCGCAGGTCGCGGATGCCCACCAACGCGCGATTGAGATTGTTGTACTTGGATACGCCGGCGGTGCGATGGCGGTGGTTGACCGGCACACTCACCGTGCGCCAACCGGCGCGCTGCATCAGGGCCGGCAGGTAGCGGTGCATGTGGTCGAAATAGGGCAGGTCCAGAAACGCCTCGCGTTCGAACAGCTTGATGCCGCAACCGGTGTCGGGCGTGTTGTCCTGCAGCATGCGCGAGCGGATCGCGTTGGCCCATTTGCTGGCCCAGCGCTTGGACCCGGAATCCTGCCGGTTGACCCGCCAGCCGGCGAACAACTTGACCTGCGCGTCGGCCTGGCTGCGCGCGATCAGCAACTTGGGGATGTCGGCCGGATCGTTCTGACCATCGCCATCGAGCGTGGCGATCCAGCTGGCGCGTGCGGCCTTGACCCCGCTGCGCACCGCCGTGCTCTGCCCGCTCTGGGTGACGTGGTGCAGTACCCGCAGTTCCGGCGTAGTGGCCTTGAGGCCTTGCAGCACCGCCAGGGTGTCGTCGCGCGAATGGTCGTCGACGTACACGATCTCGAAGGCCACCAGGCCACGCAAGGCGGCGACGATTTCGCCGACCAGCGCGGCGACGTTATCGCGTTCGTTGAACACCGGGACGACGACGGAAAGCTGAGGTTGGCTCATGGATTCGTGCTGGCCCGATGATGGCTGTGCGAAAAAGATCGCGCATTGTGCCCTGAGCGTCTGAGCCAGGCATGAAGCCGACGCGCGTTATGTGCAGTGGAGCGATCGTAAAACGGCCTGTAGCGGATGGAGCAGCCGATCGGCGGCGGTTACCGGCCGGCGCGTGTCCGCATCAGCTGCCCCGAATCCGGGCGACATTGCAGTGCACGCCTCCGCGCAGCCTGCCGGCCACGCGGCTGCAAGGCTCAGGCGCGCTCGCCGAAATAGCTGCGGCACCAGTCCACCACCTGTGGCAGGCCGCGCTCCACCGGGGTGGCCGGATCGAAGCCGAACGCGGCCTGCGCGCGCTGCGTGTCGGCCATGGTGCGGATCATGTCGCCCGGTTGCATCGGCCGGTAGACCTTCTCGGCCGGGCGGCCGGCGGCCCGGGCGATCACGTCGATGAAATATTCCAGCTCCACCGGGGTGTGGTTGCCCAGATTGAACACCCGGTGCGGGATCGCCTCATCGCTGGGCGTGTCCAGCGCGCCCAGCACGCCGGCCACGATGTCGGCTACGAAGGTGAAGTCGCGCTGCATCCTGCCGTGGTTGAACACCTCGATCGGGCGACCGGCCAGCACCGCGCGGCTGAAGATCAGCGGCGCCATGTCCGGCCGGCCCCATGGGCCGTACACGGTGAAAAAGCGCAGCCCGGTGGCGCGCAGGCCGTACAGCTGCGCATAGGTGTAGCCCATCAATTCGTTGGCCGCCTTGGTGGCCGCGTACAACGAACGCGGCTGGTCCACCCGCTGGTCCTCGGAAAACGGCGGGGTGGCCGAATCGCCGTAGACCGAGCTGCTGGACGCATACACCAGGTGCTGCACGCCGCGGTGTCGGCACAGCTCGAGCATGTTGACGAAGCCGACCAGGTTGCTGTCGACATAGGCAGAGGGGTTTTCCAGCG
This sequence comes from Xanthomonas sp. 3793, assembly GCF_024806835.1. Classification (GTDB taxonomy): domain Bacteria; phylum Pseudomonadota; class Gammaproteobacteria; order Xanthomonadales; family Xanthomonadaceae; genus Xanthomonas; species Xanthomonas arboricola_F. The sequence goes on along the minus strand of NZ_JANTYU010000005.1, from coordinate 11,795 downwards.
AATAACGCACCCCGGCCTGCGCGGCCAGATGCACCACGCGGGTAGGCTGGATCTGTTCGAACAGCGCCGCCAGGCCATCGCGGTCGGTCAGGTCCAGCGTGCGGATGTCGAGCTGCGGGCACAACGCCGCCACCCGGTCGCGCTTGAGTTGCGGGTCGTAGTAGCTGTTGTAGTTGTCCAGGCCCACCACGGTCTCGCCACGCGCAGCCAGTGCGCGGCAGGTGTAGGCGCCGATGAAACCGGCGGCGCCGGTGACGAGGATGGTCATGGCAATGATCCTGAAAACATCAAAGGGAGGCGGGCAAGCAACGCTCGGAACACCCCGAAGCGCGCCTTTTCGCAACGTTGCGGCGGCGCAGGTCGATGTCGTCCCGAATGTTGCCGGCATCGAAGCGATCCAGCAGCCCATCGCTGCCCTGGCTCAGCTTCAACGCCAGTGCTCCGAAGACATCGTATCGTCGGCGTGGCTCATGGGCGGCGTTTGCCGTCGCTGCCGGCGCCGGGATTGGCGACACGGCGCCCCGGCAGCTGAGCAGTTGCCCGCACCCCGGTACGCTCAGCTGCCAGCGTTGCCTTGCGCTCGGCGCTGAAGTCCCACCAGTTGCGGGCCGGCTCGCCTTGCATGAAGCGCACCAGCGACAGGAAGACATCGATCACGCACTGGTCATGGGTGACGCCGGTGCGCAGGCAGAGCTGTGCGTACATGTCGTAGGCATCGCGGCCCTGCAGTTGCGCCGGCATGCGGATGCCGATCCGCTGCAGGTCCTTTTCGCAGGCCGGCCCGACGTTGGGCAGGTCGGTCAGGCGCAGCAGATGCGCGCGGTCCACTTTGGCGGGATGCATCGCTGATCCTCCTGCGCTGGCCGCATTCACCCCTTGCGGGTGCGCAAGCGTTCCAGCACGCCTTCCAGGGTATCCAGGTCGGTGTAATGGATCACCAGCTTGCCCTTGCCACCGCGGCCATGGTTGAACACCACCTTGGTGCCCAGCGATTCGGACAGCTCGGTCTGCAGCGAGACGATATCGGCCTGCGGTGCAGCGGTCACCGGCTTGCCCTTGCGCAGCGAGCCCGGCACCTTGCCGGCGGCGAACTGCTGCGCGCGGTGTTCGACCTCGCGCACCGACCAACCCTGGTCGGCCGCTTCCTGCGCCAGCTTGCTGGCCAGCTCCGGCGCCAGGGTGAGCAGCGCACGCGCATGGCCCATTTCCAGGCGGCGGGTTTCCAGCAGCACGCGGATCGCCACCGGCAGTTCCAGCAGGCGCAGCAGGTTGGACACCGACGCACGCGAGCGGCCCACCGCTTCGGCGGCCTCGGCGTGGGTCAGCGAAAATTCGTCGATCAGCCGCTGCAGCGCCTGCGCTTCTTCCAGCGGGTTGAGGTCTTCGCGCTGGATGTTTTCGATCAGCGCCATCGCGATGACGGTGCGGTCGTCCAGCTCACGCACCACCACCGGCACCTCGCTCAGCCCGGCCAGCTGCGAGGCGCGCCAGCGGCGTTCGCCGGCCACGATCTCGAACTGCCCCGGCGCCAGCGCACGCGCCACGATCGGCTGAATCACGCCCTGCGCCTTGATCGACTCCGCCAGCTCGGCCAGCTTGACCTCGTCCATCTCGCGGCGCGGTTGATACTTGCCCGGCTGCAACTGGTCCACCGGCAACTGGCGCAGGGTATCGCCCGGCTGCAGCGCGTCCTCGCTGCTTGCCTCAGGTGCCGCTGCCGCTGCTGCGCCCTTCGGTCCCAACAGCGCTTCCAGGCCACGGCCCAGACCGCGTTTCTTTGCCAGGGGCGGCTTGCTCATCAGACGGTCTCCACGGGCCGGACGGCCTTGTTGCGGTCGTTCTGGCGGCGCACGATTTCGCCGGCCAGCCCCAGGTAGGCCACGCCGCCGCGCGAGGTGCGGTCGTAACCGACGATGCTCTGGCCATGGCTGGGCGCTTCGGCCAGGCGCACGTTGCGCGGCACGATGGTGCGGAACACCTTGTCGCCGAAATGCTCGGTCAGCTCGGCCGACACCGCGTTGGCCAGGTTGTTGCGGATGTCGAACATGGTGCGCAGCACGCCTTCAATTTCCAGCGCCGGGTTGAGGTTGGCGCGCAGCGCTTCGATCGTCTCCAGCAGCGCGGTCAGCCCTTCCAGCGCGTAGTACTCGCACTGCATCGGCACGATGATCGAATCGGCCGCGGTCAAGGCATTGAGCGTCAGCAACGACAGCGCCGGCGGGCAGTCGATCAGGATGAAGTCGTACTCGTCGCGGATCGGCGCCAGCGCGCGCTTGAGCCGCTGCTCGCGCTCGCCCTGGTCCATCAACTGGATCTCGGCCGCGGTCAGGTCGATGTTGCCTGGCAGCAGGTCGAAGCCTTCCGGCGCGGTCACCCGGATCTCGGCGGCGCTGTTCTCGCCCAGCAGCAGATCGCAGGTGGAGGCGGCCACATCGCGCTTGTCGATGCCGCTGCCCATGGTGGCGTTGCCCTGCGAGTCCAGATCCACCAGCAACACACGCTTGGGCGCGCGCGCCAGGCCGGCCGCCAGATTGACTGCCGTCGTGGTCTTGCCGACGCCGCCTTTCTGGTTGGCAATGGCGATGATCCGGGCCATGCGGGAGAGCCTCGTGGGCAAGGAGTAAGACCGGCCATTATGCGGGCAGGGCGTCGGATCGGGAAATGCCGCCAGCGGCGGGGCATCGGACAAGCGGGAATGACGCCGTGCGGTTCAGCCCGCGGGCGAGGCGGCGCCGGGCGGTTCCTTCATGGCCCGGTAGCGCTGCAGGATATCGGCGATTTCGCCGTCCAGCGCGGTGCGCTGTTGTTCGAAGCTGGTCTGCAGTCGCAACTGCGCCATCAGTTCGCGATGGCGTTGCTGGATGTCGCCGGCCAGCTTGTCGGCCACGGCCTGGCCGGCCAGCTCGCGGTCGCCGGCGGCGCGCAACATGCTGGCCAGGCCTTCGCGCAGGCTGGTCACATTGAAGCGCGCGGTGTGGATGTTGTTGTCCACGATGGCAATGCGCTCGTTGAACACCCGGCGCAGGTCGTCCTCGCTTTGATACGACATCAACATGGCCTGGTCGGTGCGCTTGCGCATCTGCTCGGCGGCCAGATCGGCCTGGCGTTGTTGTTCATTGGCCGCTGCCGCAGCACGCTCGTCGCTGCTCATCGCGCGTTGCACCTCGGCGCTGCGCATGCCACTTTTGACGTTGAACTCGTCGCGCGCCTGGTTCACCGCTTCCGGTGGCAGCGTGTCGCTGCACACCCGGGCGCCGTTCTGGTTCCAGCAATACAACTTCTTGGCGGCAGGCTTGTCCTGCGCACCGACCGGCACCGCCATGACAGCGGCCGTCACGGCGGCGAGTAACGCCAAACGTTGGTGTCTCGGCATCATCGCAGCCCCCTGTCGCCTGCCGTCAGCCTGTGGTGTCGGTTCCGTAGCGGCCACGATAGGCCAGCAGCGGTTCCCGGTAGTCGACAAGGTCGGCGTTTCCTGCCGCAAAAGCAAGCAGGTCGGCGAGGTTGGCCACCGCGATCACCGCAATGCCGGCCTCGGCCGCCACCGCCTGCGCCGCCGAGCGGCGGTCCTGCTCGGAGGCGATCTCCTGCCGGTCCAGCGCCACCACGATCCCGGACGGGATGCCGCCGGCGCCACGGATGATGCCCAGCGCCTCGCGGATCGCGGTGCCGGCGGTGATCACGTCATCGACGATCAGGACCTTGCGCCCGGCCAGCGGCGCACCGATCAGGCTGCCGCCCTCGCCATGGTCCTTGGCCTCCTTGCGGTTGAACGCCAGCGGCAGATCGCGCCCGCGCCCGGCATAGGCACAGGCCAGCGCCGTCGCCAGCGGGATGCCCTTGTAGGCCGGGCCGAACAGCAGGTCGAAGTCCACCCCGGCCGCATCGATCGCATCGGCATAGCACTGCGCCAGCTGCGCGGTCTTGGCCCCGGAATCGAAGCGCCCGGCGTTGAAGAAGTACGGGCTGAGCCGCCCGGACTTGAGCGTGAACTCGCCAAAGCGCAGGGCATCGGCGCCCAGGGCCAGCTGCAGGAAGCGGGTGCGGTGATCGGTCATGGTGACGAGATGGGAGTGGGGATTCGGGATTGGAAAGCATAGCCGGTCGCGCCTTGCGGCATCCGCCGATGCGGTACGCTTTCACGAATCTCCAATCCCCATTCCCGAATCCCGGCTCTTCATCCATGCGCATCATCAGTTTCAACGCCAACGGCCTGCGCTCGGCCGCCAGCAAAGGCTTCTTCGATTGGTTCGCCACCCAGAACGCGGACGTGTTGTGCATCCAGGAGACCAAGGCGCAGGAACATCAGCTGGCCGGCCCGGAGTTCCTGCCTGCCGGCTACAAGGCCTGGTTTCGCGACGCCAGCACCAAGAAGGGCTATAGCGGCGTGGCGATCTACGCCAAACAGGCGCCCGACGAAGTGCGCACCGCACTGGGCTGGCCGGAGTTCGACGAAGAAGGCCGCTACATCGAAGCGCGTTTTGGAAACCTCAGCGTGGTGTCCTTCTATATCCCGTCCGGCTCCTCCGGCGAACTGCGCCAGGGCTACAAGTTCCAGGTGATGGAATGGCTGCGGCCGATCCTGGACGAATGGCTAGCCAGCGGCCGGCAGTACGTGCTGTGCGGCGACTGGAACATCGTGCGCTCGGCGCTGGACATCAAGAACTGGAAATCCAACCAGAAGAATTCCGGCTGCCTGCCGCCCGAGCGCGATTGGCTCAATGGCCTGTGCGCCGACGCGGCAAGCGACGCCAGCGCTGCCGATGGCCGTGGCTGGGTCGACAGCTACCGCGTCCTGCATCCGCAGGGCGAGGACTACACCTGGTGGAGCAACCGCGGCGCCGCGCGCGCCAACAATGTCGGTTGGCGCATCGACTACCAACTGGTCACCCCCGGCCTGCGCGACGCACTGCAGGCCTGCGCGATCTATCGCGAGCAGCGCTTCTCCGACCATGCACCGTATGTCGTGGATTACGCGCTGTGAGTGAGGCCGCGCAGTGGGTCGGCGCGAGACGGGGCGGGAGTGTCGCTACTCAGAATTGGCGTACTCCCAGTGGCGTGGCGCAGTCAGGCATCACGTGCATGCGGGCGGTAGCCCGCCGCAGCGCGAGGGCTGCAGATCCTTCAGGGAGCCGATTGTGCGTTTGCGTCAGCCCGGCCCGCGCCGCGGTCGGTAACACTGCCCGCACTGCACCGACCAGCATCCGATCCCACCGGCCGCACGCATGAGCAAGCCCGCACCCAAGTACAAAGGCCTGCGTGGCATCCGGCAAGCCTTCGCCACGCCATCGGCGGCGACCATGGCATTGCTGGGTTTCGGCAGCGGCCTGCCGTTCTTGCTGATCGCCTCGCAAACGCTGTCCACACGGTTGCGTGATGTCGGGCTGGACCTGGGCAGCATCGGCCTGATCAGCCTTGCCAGCTTCTTCTATCTGCTCAAGTTCCTGTGGGCGCCGCTGATCGACCGCTATGCGTTCCCGATCACCGCGTTTCTGGGCCGCCGGCGTTCCTGGCTGCTGGTCTCGCAACTCGGCGTCACCGCCGGCCTGTTCGCACTGGCGTTTTCGCGCCCGGACATGAGTGTCACCGGCCTGGTCGCCTGGGTGCTGTTCGCCTCGTTCTGGGGCGCCACGCAGGATTCGGTGGTGGATGCCTACCGCATCGAAATTGCCCCGGACACGGCGCAGGCGGCCTTGGCGGCGACCTACACCCTGGGCTATCGGGTCGGCCTGATCCTCGGTGGCGCCGGGGCGCTGTACCTGGCCGAATACCTCAACTGGACTTCGGCGTACCTGGCCATGTCGGCGCTGATGCTGCTGCCGATCATCACCACCCTGGTATGCCGCGAGCCGGACCGGCCGCTGGTCACGGTGGTGCGTCGCATCGACGTGGCCGGCGCATTCTGGCAGCCCATTTCCAGTTTCTTCTCCAGCAATGGACTGGTGCTGGGCATCGTCCTGCTGGCATTTGTCGGCCTGTTCAAGTTCCCGGATCAGGTGATCGGCGTGATGGCCGGGCCGTTCTATATGGATTCTGGCTACACCAAGGCCGACATCGCCACCGTGTCCAAGCTGTTCGGTGTATGGATGGGCATCGTCGGCGCGTTCGCCGGCGGTGCGGCGGTGGCGGCGTTCGGTTTCCGTCGCATGCTGCTTGTGGCCGCCCTGGGCGTGGCGCTGTCCAACCTGGCGTTTTTGCTGATGGCGCAGAACCCTGGCAAATTGTGGGCGTTCTACGCCGCACTCAGTGCCGACAATCTGTTCCAGGGGTTCGCCGGTACCGTGCTGGTGGCCTTCATGTCATCGCTGACAAATCGCAATTTCACCGCCACTCAGTACGCCCTGCTGGTGTCGCTGGCCAATCTGCCGGGCAAATTCGCCGGCGGTGTGTCCGGGTTCCTGGTCGAGGCCACCTCCTACAGCACCTTCTTCATCCTCAGTGCCCTGACCGTGGTTCCCACGCTGGCCCTGCTCGCCTGGCTCTGGCCACGCCTGCTGGCACACGACAGGCAACCGGATTGAAACCGCCGTCAAGGTTGTCGATGATGCCGACGGGGCACTGCATCGCACGAGGAAGGGCATGACCGATCTGGTGTTGCGTGACATCGATCCGCTGCTGGTGGACCGCATCCGCCGCATTTCCGCCGCACGCGGCTGGACCCAGCACCAGACCGTCATGCATCTGCTCGAACAGGGCCTGTTCGCCAGCGAATACGAAGTCACCGGCGGCCTGCAGCATCCGGAAGTCGATGCCCTGGCCGAAGCGATTGCCGCACTCAAGGCGTTGCCGGCCGGGAATAATCCCTAGCGACAGGCGAGCTGCGGCGGCTGTCAGGCAGAGTTGGAAGGGCCGATTCGCAACACATGCAGTGGTGAAGCGCTTCCGGCCCTTGCTAGCGGGGCCAGAAAATCGGCGGCAGGCAAGTCCGTTCCATGCCCGGACGGCAGCCGGCCCCAGCGCACGTTCGCCCCAACCGCCTAATCCTCTTGTGCCGGCTGCTGGCAATGGCCTGGGAGGACCCTCATGCCGGATGGATCGCCCCCAGCAACCGCGGTCCCGCCGCGCCGGTGACCGACGGCAGGTTTGCCGGGCGCCCGGCCAGGAGTTCGGCCGCCAGCCAGGCAAACCCCATCGCTTCCAGATAATCCGGATCCAGCCCATGCCGCGCGCTGGATTCCACCACCACCCCCGGCAGCCGCGCCGCCAGGCGAGTCATCAGCACCGGATTGCGCACGCCGCCGCCGCACACCAGCACGCGGCGGGTCTGCGGTTGCAGTCGCAGCAAGGCGTCGGCCACGGTGGCTGCGGTGAGTTCCAGCACGGTCGCCTGCACATCGGCCGGGCGCAGGCGCGCATCGCCCATCGCCTGCATCACCCAGGCCAGGTGGAACTGCTCGCGCCCGGTGCTCTTGGGCGGCGCCAGCGCAAACCATGGGTCGGCCAGCAACGCCTGCAGCAGGCGCGCATCCACCTGGCCGCTGGCCGCAAACGCACCGTCGGCATCGAACGCGGTGCCGTGATGCTGCTGGCACCAGCTGTCCAGCAGCGCGTTGGCCGGCCCGGTATCGAAGCCCAGTACCGTGCCGTCGCGCGGGATCAGCGTCAGGTTGCCGATGCCGCCCAGGTTGAGCACCGCGCGGTCTTCATCGCCGGCCCCCAGCATCGCCAGATGAAACGCCGGCATCAGCGGCGCGCCCTGTCCACCGGCAGCGACATCGCGGCGGCGGAAATCGGCCACCGTGGTCAGGCCGGTGTGCTCGGCGATCCGGCTGGCATCGCCGATCTGCCAGGTAAAGGCCGGATCCCCGTTCGGCCGGTGGCGGATGGTCTGCCCATGCGAGCCGATCGCGCGGATGCGCTGTCGCGCAATGCCACTGGCATCGATCAGTTGCTTGGCCGCCGCCGCAAAGGCCAGACCCACCTGCGCATCCAGCCGGCCCAGCGCATCGATGGCGATGGTCTCGGCGCCCTGGCCCAGCGCAACCAGCGTCTCGCGCAGCTGCGGCGCCCACGGCACCGTCATGCCTGCAACCAGTTCGCAGCGTCGGTGGCTGTCATCGGCAAAACGTACCAGCGCGGCATCGATGCCATCGGCGCTGGTGCCCGACATCAGGCCCAGATAGAGCGCGGAGTTTTCGTGTTCCAGAACGGTCATGCCAGGGCCAGATGCGCAGCGGTCGTGCAGCTTGTGCAGCCTGGACGAGGCCGTCAACTGGCTGCCGATGGGTCCGGCCGAAAGGACGGCGCCCCTGACCGAACGAAGGCCGCCAGTAACCAGGAATCCGCGCGACCATCTGGGAGCAGCCAACAAAGCGTCGCGAGTACTCGTCAGATACGCGGACGGCGCGCTGGGAACTCGCAAACCAGTGATACGGGCCGCAGCGAGCACCGGCAGCGTCTACCTGGTCGCTGCATAGCGGGTGTGCTGGCCGCTCTAAAGGCGTCGCCTACGTGTTTACCGCTTCGCGCCGATGCGACAGTTTGCTGACAGGCGGATGGGTGCGGACATTCGTACCGAATGCGGTCACTGCCAAGAGCGACGCGCAGTCTCAAGTCAACTTGTCCAGCTGCATTCGCCTGGCGCGGCGGTGCCCGGACCAGTGCGATCGCGCCGGTTAGGGCTCGCCGGAGCCCTCAACCGCGCGGCTTGCCCCTGGCAGTCTTGCCGGCATCGGCATAGATCATCTTTTCCATGCCTTCGATACGCGCCATGGCCGGTGCAGTCTGTGCACGGAAGGCGGCCAACTCGGCGCCTTGCAGCGGCTCCGGCGGCGGCATCGTCACCGACATCGGGTTGCGCTGCTGCCCGGCGACGCGGAATTCGTAGTGCAGATGCGGGCCGGTCGCCAGGCCGGTCATGCCGACATAGCCGATCACCGTGCCCTGATTGATGCGCTGCCCGGCCTTGATCTTGCCGAAGCGCGACATGTGCCCATACAGCGTGCTGTAGTTCTTTCCGTGATCCAGGATCACCACATTGCCATAGCCGCGCTGGGTGCCGACGAACACCACCCGCGCATCGCCGGCCGCCATGATCGGCGTGCCCGATGCGGCCGCGTAATCCACACCCTTGTGCATGCGCATCGTGCCCAGAACCGGATGCTTGCGTGCACCGAAGGTGGAGCTGATGCGGCTATAGGCCACCGGCATGCGGATGAAGCTCTTCTTCAACGGCCGTCCGGTGATGTCGTAGTACTCGGCCGGCTTGCCGGCGCGCTCGAAGCGGAAGCCGGTATAGGTCTTCCCGCCGGTGGTGAAGGTCGCCGCCAGGATGTCGCCGGTGTTGATCCGCTCGCCCTCGCGCCAGGTCTCGTCCATCACCACGCTGAAACGGTCGCCCGGCTGCAGATCCTTGTCGAAGTCGATGTCGTACTTGAAGATCTCGTCGGTCATGATTGCCACCGCGGCCGGCGACAGCCCCGACTTGCCGGCCGATGCGTACAGCGAGCTGCTGATTTCACCGCTGGCCACCACGGTGCGCGTGGTGGTCGCGCGCTCGGTCACCTTCTCGCGCACGCTGTCGCCCAACAGGCGCAATTCCACCCGATGACTGTCGTCGCGATCGAAGCGCAGTGCCCGCAACTCACCCGGCGTCGGCATGTCGAACGCAATCTCGGTCCCCGGACGCAGCTTGGTCAACGCCTCCTTGGTGCCAGGATGCGCCAGCACCTGATACATCACCGCGGTCGGAATTCCCAACTCCCCGAACAACGTGCTCAGCGTCTGCCCCGACTTGACCTGCAGGATTTCCCATTCCGTGCTCGGCGCCAACTGCTTGCGGCTGGGCACCAGTGGCGGCAACGGCAACGCCAGCGTGGAATGGCTGGAGAGCGGGGTGTCGATGGCGTTGGAAAAGCCTGGCACGATCGTCGCCACCATCGCACCGATGGTCGCGAACAAGCTGGCGTGGATCCAGTGACGGCGCGTCCAGCGGTCATTGAATGCGGCCGGCAGGTGCTGCTTGAGCTTGCGATGCAGTGCAGTGTCGTGGAGGACGTGGAGGCGTTCTTGGAAGCGCCGCTTGCGTGCACGGCCCTGCTCTGAGTTCTGCATCGTTGGATTTCCTCGCTGGCTCGAAGTGCGAGCCCAATCGCCGGTACCATAGACAGCCTGTAACAGCGCGTCAAACCATTGAGCCTGTTCATTATTTTCACTTGGCGCGGAATTAACCCGCGTTTAACATCATTCACGTTGTTGACGGCAAACGCCGCTGGAGTCCGTGGTTGGCCACTATTGAAGAATCCCTCGCACTCATCGGCCGTGGCGCCGACGAGATCCTCAAGCCCGATCAGCTCGAGGCCCGCCTGAAATCGGGCGTGCCGCTGCGGGTAAAGGCCGGGTTCGATCCCACCGCGCCGGATCTGCATCTGGGCCATACCGTACTGCTCAACAAGATGCGGCAGTTCCAGCAGCTAGGCCACCAGGTGATCTTCCTGATCGGCGACTTCACCGGCATGATCGGTGATCCGAGCGGCAAGAACGCCACCCGCAAGCCGCTCAGTCGCGACGATGTGCTGGCCAACGCGCGCACCTATGAAGAGCAGGTCTTCAAGATCCTGGATCGCGAACGCACCGAGGTACGTTTCAACTCCGAGTGGTTCGGCCAGATGAGCGCAGCGGACATGATCAAGCTGTCCGCGCAGCACACGGTGGCGCGCATGCTCGAACGCGACGATTTCGCCAAGCGCTTTGCCGGCCAGCAGCCGATCGCCATCCACGAATTCCTGTATCCGCTGGTCCAGGGCTACGACTCGGTGGCCTTGAAGGCGGACGTCGAACTGGGTGGCACCGATCAGAAGTTCAACCTGCTGATGGGGCGCGGCCTGCAGGAGCACTACGGCCAGGCTCCGCAGGTCGTGCTGACCATGCCGCTGCTGGAAGGCCTGGACGGGGTGGCCAAGATGTCCAAGTCGCTGGGCAACTACATCGGCATCAACGAGCCGGCCATCGACATCGTCACCAAGACCATGAAGATCGGTGACGAGCTGACCTGGCGCTGGATCGATCTGTTGTCCTTCGACATCGGTGTTGCCGAGGCCGCGCGCCTGAAAGAACAGGTCGCCTCCGGTGAGTTGCACCCGCGCGATGTCAAATTACGCCTGGCGCGTGAACTCACCGCACGCTTCCACGATGCCGCCACTGCGGAGCAGGCCATCGCCGGTTGGCACGCCGTGGTGACAGGGCAGGGCGACACCAGCCTGTTGCCATTGCAGGAGGTCGTGGTCCCCGCGGAGGGACTGCGGATTGCCAGTTTGCTGACGGCTACCGGACTCACGCCGAGCAATTCGGAGGCCAATCGCAAGCTCAAGGAGCGTGCAGTCAAGATCGACGGAGAGGTCATCGAGGATGCCGGTCGTGTGTTCGCTCCAGGATTCGAGGCAGTCATCCAGGTCGGCAAACGCAATTTCGCCCGCGTATCGTTGATCACTGGTTGAGCCTTCGGCTGTGCTGCATAGCCGCAACGTCGTGTCGCTGTTGTGGCGCTCTATATAGAGTGCAGCAGCGGCCGGATCGGTCTGCATGCATGTCCTGCAAGACCAAACGAGTGCCTGTGCAAGCATTTGGCAATGCCGTGAAATTTTTTTCACAAAAAGCTTCCCAAAATCCTTTTGCAGGCATATAGTTCGCCTCCCCCGACGCAACGGACGCCGCAAACGCGGAGCCAGAGCGAAAGGGTTCGAAAACTCCTTGAAATTGAGGGTTGACGAAACGAAAAAGCCGGCTATGATGGGCGGCTCGCTACACGGAAAGACGCTACGGCGGATTGAGGTGCAGCGGCGGCAACTTCCTCTTCA
>NZ_JANTYU010000004.1 GCF_024806835.1 Xanthomonas sp. 3793 | reverse complement strand
AGTTAACTATGCGAGACGAGCGCTGTATGCGCTTCCCTTCGCAAGAGCCTGCACATCCTTGTGCAGACTTTTGAAGAGAAGCAAATATTGGCGACGCTCCAACCGTCTCCCTGGTGAAATTAGCGCTGTGGAACCACCCGATCCCATCCCGAACTCGGAAGTGAAACGCAGCTGCGCCGATGGTAGTGTGGCTCAAGCCATGCGAGAGTAGGTCATCGCCAGGGGCTTTACCCGAAACCCTCAGTCCATCAGGACTGAGGGTTTCTTTTTGCCCAAAATCTGCTACGCAACCGCCGACAACGCAGCGCAACGCCGGATGCTTACCACCTGATCTGCATCCGGATCGCACGCTCAAGGCTCAGGCTGAGCCAGGCACCATGTCAGGACGCGCGCCTCGCGCTTGCTGAAGCAGGACGCGATAGCAAAGCCGAAACGTCTGAATGTCACCGCAGCACCCGGGCCTTCAAGGCGCACGCGGAGCATGGCACCGATACCAGAACCCCCGCTTCGCTGGGGGGGCCGACTTCTTTGGTGCTACATGGGCATCGTCCTTGCACTGATGATTGCAAGACATCTGTTTATCGATTGGCTTGCATGTGGTCAGAGAACCGACCAGTTAGGGCGTCTGTAGTAGAAGTACCTGATGGTGCTGGCGTTCTGCTTATAGATCGGCACGAGGAGTTCGGGTCGCCGGCTAGTGTCGGAAGATGGACCTTGGTTGCACTCCAATGCAGGTGCCCAACCCCCCTGCGACCGTCAGGGGCCCTGCGGCTATCAGTTCCTACGACTCGTCAAGATCGAAGTGAACCCTGTGCCTGGCCTATTCTTCGCCATGCTGCTCACCGAGACTGCGTTCGATACGCACGTGCTTGGCTACATCACTTATCGCCTTCGCACGAGCCATTAGCAGGGCACAAGCAACAAAAAACCCCGCGTGAGCGGGGTTTTGTTGGTCCAATCGACCGCACTATGACGTCTGCATCGAGGCGAAGGTCAGTCGCCCAGTGTCAGGAGGGAGGCATTGCCGCCTGCGGCGGTCGTGTTGACGGTGACGACCTTCTCGGTGGCGAAGCGCAGCAGGTAGTGCGGACCGCCGGCTTTCGGGCCTGTGCCTGACAGGCCCTGGCCGCCGAAGGGTTGTACGCCGACGACCGCGCCGATCTGGTTACGGTTGACGTAGACGTTGCCAACCGCAACGCGCGCGGTGATGCGATCGATGGTCTCGTCGATGCGCGAATGCACGCCCAGCGTCAGGCCGTAGCCAGTAGCGTTGATCTGGTCGATGACGGCGTCGAGTTGGTCGGCTTTCCAGCGAATGACATGCAGCACAGGTCCAAAGACCTCGCGCTGCAGCTGCGCGAGCGACGCCAGCTCGTACGCACGTGGGGCGAAAAAGCTGCCATTGGCAGTGGCTGGATCCGGGGTGGTAGTGCCGATCAGGCGCGCTTCGCGATCCATACGCGCTGCATGATCGTCGAGGATCTTGAGCGCATCTGCGTCGATGACGGGCCCAACGTCGGTGGACAGGAGAGCAGGATCGCCAATCTTCAACTCCCCCATGGCACCGGCCAGCATGGTCATGACCTTGTCGGCGATGTCGTCCTGCACGAACAGCACGCGTGCCGCCGAGCAGCGCTGTCCGGCGGAGATGAAGGCACTGGAAATTGCATCCTTCACCACGGCTTCGGGCAGCGATGAGGAGTCGGCGATGAAGGCGTTCTGGCCACCGGTCTCGGCGATCAGCACGCCGATGGCGGCGTCGCGCGCGGCCAGGGTGCGGTTGATGATGCGTGCGGTTTCGGTGGAACCGGTGAACGCCACACCCGCCACGCGCGGATCGTTGGTCAGTGCAGCGCCCACGGTAGCGCCATCGCCGGGCAGGAATTGCACGGCAGCCTCCGGTACGCCCGCCTCGTGCAGCAGCTTCACCGCTGCGTAGCCGATCAGATTGGTCTGCTCGGCGGGCTTGGCGATCACGCTGTTGCCGGCAGCGAGCGCGGCGGCGACCTGGCCGAGGAAAATCGCCAACGGGAAGTTCCAGGGACTGATGCAGACGAACACGCCGCGACCGTGCAGTTGCAGTTCGTTGGACTCGCCGGTCGGCCCGGGCAGACGCTCGGGTGCGCCGAATTGCGCGCGTGCCTGGCCTGCGTAGTAGCGCAGGAAGTCGACCGCCTCGCGCACTTCGGCCACGGCGTCGGACAGGGTCTTGCCGGCCTCTTTGACGCAGATGGCCATGAACTCGGGCATGCGCGCTTCGAGCAGGTCGGCGGCATGCTCCAGGATGGTGGCGCGGCTCGCCGCCGGAGTGCGGTTCCAGCCCGGTTGGGCTGCAGCCGCCGAGGCGAGCGCCTTCTGCACCGTCGCCGGATCGGCCGCTTGCCAATGGCCAACGGTCTCGCGGCGGTCGGCCGGGTTCAGCACTGCTTGGCTCGGCGTGCCGATCACCGCACCCGGTACCAGCGGCGACGCCTTCCATGGTTTGACGGCGGCATTGAGTTGCTCGGCCAGCTGCCGCAGATCGTTGTCGTTGGCGAGATTGGCGCCCATGGAGTTCTTCCTGTTCTGGTTCTGGCTGCGCAACAGGTCGGTCGGCAGCGGTATTTTGGGATGCGGGATGGAAGCGAACGACGACACCGCCTCGACCGGATCGCGAATCAGGTCTTCGATGGCGACGTCCTCATCGGTGATGCGATTGACGAAGCTGGAGTTGGCGCCGTTTTCGAGCAGGCGACGCACCAGATAGGGCAGCAGATCTTCGTGCGAACCCACCGGTGCATACACGCGGCATGGCAAGCCCAGGCGATCGGCGGGAATCACCTCGGCATACAGGTCATCGCCCATGCCGTGCAATTTCTGGTGCTCGTAGGTCTTGCCGGCAGAGATCGCGCGTACCGCGGCGATGGTCTGCGCGTTGTGGGTGGCGAACATCGGATACAGCGCGTCGCTGTGCGCAAACATGCGCCGTGCGCAGGCCAGGTAGGACACATCGGTGTTCTGCTTGCGCGTAAACACCGGATAGCCGGGATGACCTTCGATCTGTGCGCGCTTGATCTCCGCATCCCAGTACGCGCCCTTGACCAGGCGCACCGGGATGCGACGCCCGACGCGGCGCGCCAGGTCGGCCAGGAAATCGATCGTGTAAGGCGTGCGCTTCTGGTAGGCCTGCACTGCCAGCCCGTACCCTTCCCAGCCATCGAGCGACGGGTCGGAGAAGGTGGCTTCGATGATATCCAGCGACAGTTCCAGACGATCGGCTTCTTCGGCATCGACGGTGTAGCCAATGCCGTAGGATTTGGCCAGCTGCGCCAGCTCCAGCACGCCCGGCACAAGTTCGGCCATTACGCGTGCGCGCTTGGCGTGTTCGTAGCGCGGATACAACGCGGAGAGCTTGATGGAAATGCTGGGTGCGGCGAACACATCGGTGCCGACGAAGCTGCCGCTGCGGCCGATTGCGTGGATGGCGTCGCGATATGCCTGCAGATAGCGCTGCGCGTCCTTCATGGTCAATGCGCCTTCGCCGAGCATGTCGAACGAATAGCGGTAGTCGGCGTTGTCGCCCTTGCGCGAACGCGACAGCGCCTCGCCGATGGTACGGCCCATGACGAACTGGTGGCCCATGATCTTCATCGCCTGCCGCACGGCCAGGCGAATCACCGGCTCGCCAACGCGGCCGATCAGGCGCTTGAAGGCACCGGGCACATCCGCACGGGTGAGGTCGTTGAGTTGTACCAACCTGCCAGTGAGCATCAAGCCCCAGGTCGATGCATTGACCAGCACCGAGTCGCTGCCTCCCATGTGCTTTTTCCAGTCCGCATCGCCCAGCTTGTCGCGGATCAGCTTGTCTGCGGTGTCCTGATCGGGAATGCGCAGCAAGGCTTCGGCCACGCACATCAGCAGCACGCCTTCCTCGCTGCCCAGATCGTACTGGCGCATGAAGGCTTCGATCGCGCCCTGATCCTGCGCGCGGGCACGCACGCGGGTGACCAGATCGGCGGCCAGTGCCTGCACCTTGGCCTGTTCTGCGGCTGGCAAGCGTGCCTGGTCGAGCAGTTCGTGCACGTGTTCGGCTTCGTCCTTGAGCCAGGCAGCGGTGATGGCCGCGCGCAATGCACCGGGCGCGACCGGCAGTTCGGGCGCGAGCAGCGGCGGCGCTGGGGCGGTAGAGGCAAGTGGGTCGAGCTGAGCGTTCATACGAGAGGTGCCTGGGAATCCTTGCGCATTCTAGAGAGACCTGGCACCGGCACACTTGTGTGGAAGCGGCAGCTTTCCCGCCGTTTTGTGCAGGTCGCCCACGCGTGTGCTGGCGTGTGCGTTCGAGGGCGTGCGGGGTCGGCCACTTCGGTGAAGTAATTGATTTCCACGCATTTTTAGCTGCACTGCAGCAAATCGTCGATCGGCGGAAACGCTTGCCGCATCCGTTCGCGCGGGTCTACCATCGGGCTGTTCCCGCAGTGCGCTGCGTGTTGCCAATGATCGAAGTGCTGCCGTTGATGTCCGAAGGGGTTGGGACGCAATTGCGGTTGCGGCCTCCGCGGGCGCTGTCGGCAAGGCAATTCGTGCTGCTGTTTGCAGTTCTGGCAGGAATGATGTGGTTGTTTGCGGGCCTGGGGTGGTGGACCGGCAATGCATTCGCGCCGGTATTCGCCCTGTTGCATAGTGGTGTGGTGGCGTTGGCGCTACGGCAGTTATGGCGAAGTGGCGAGCGCGAAGAAGCGATCCGGGTAGGGGAGACCGCCGTTGAGGTGTTTCCGTCCGGCCATGCGCCACCAGCGTTTCAGGCACATCCGCACTGGGTGCGGCTATGCATGGAACGCGACGACAGGGTGCTGTTGGTGAGCAGCGGCAGGCAGATCGAGATCGGAAGTTTTCTCGGGCCGGCCGAACGTGTGGAACTGGCAGATACGCTGAAACGCTTGCTCGCGGCCGCCAATGGCCGTCACCGATGACGTAAGGGTCTAGGCAATGACGCAACGCAGCAGCTGGAAGTCGACGTACACAAGGTTGAGTCTGGCGCTGGCGGCGCTGGTCGGCACCCCCCTCGCGTGGGCGCAATCGGCCGATCCCAAGGAATGGCAGCTCAATATGGGCCGCGGCGTCACCCAGACCGCGCGCATGGCCTACGAGGCGCACATGGTGGCGCTGTGGGTCTGCGTGGTGATCGGTGCGCTGGTGTTCGGGGCAATGGGCTATGCGATCTTCAAGTTTCGCAAGTCCAAGGGCGCGGTGGCTGCACAGTTCAGCCACAACACGCGCGCCGAGGTGCTGTGGACAGTGATTCCGGTATTGGTGCTGATTGCGATGGCATGGCCGGCGACGGCCAAGCTGATTGCGATGTACGACACCCGCGAGTCGGAAATGACCGTCAAGGTCACCGGCTACCAGTGGATGTGGAAGTACGAATATCTGGGCCACGGGGTGGAGTTCACCAGCCGTCTGGCGCGCGAATCGGACCGCATCCGGCAAAGCGGCGAACGTCCCACCGTGGCGTCGCAACCGCATTATCTGCTCGACGTCGATAATCGCCTGGTCTTGCCGGTCGATACCAAGATCCGTTTCGTGATCACCGCCGACGACGTGATCCATGCGTGGTGGGTGCCTGCACTGGGCTGGAAGCAGGACGCCATCCCGGGCATCGTCAACGAGGCATGGACCAACATCGAGCAGCCGGGCGTGTATCGCGGGCAGTGCGCCGAGTTGTGCGGCAAGGATCATGGCTTCATGCCGATCGTCGTGGAGGCGCTGCCCAAGGCCGAATTCCAGCGTTGGCTGGCGTCGCGTCGCAGCGCTGCCGGTACCGCGCCCGCTGCATCGCCGGCAGCAACTCCGACGCCGGCTGCACCAGCGACAGCACCCACAGGTGAGGCTGCGCCTGCGGCAGCACCGGCAGCACAACCTGCCGCACCGACCGCCGCTCTCTAACACCGCTCGCAACCGTACCGCTTCGCAGAGGTCGTTCCGTCATGGCGCATACCGCAGTCGATCACCACGGACACCACCAGCCCGGCTTCGTCGAGCGCTGGTTCTTTTCGACCAATCACAAGGACATCGGCACGCTGTATCTGCTGTTCTCCTTCGTGATGTTCATCATCGGCGCGGCGATGAGCGTGGTGATCCGCGCTGAACTGATGCAGCCCGGGCTGCAGTTCGTCAAACCCGAATTCTTCAACCAGATGACCACCGTGCACGCGCTGGTGATGATCTTCGGTGGGGTGATGCCGGCTTTCGTCGGCCTGGCCAACTGGATGATTCCGCTGCAGATCGGCGCACCGGACATGGCGCTGCCGCGCATGAACAACTGGTCGTTCTGGTTGCTGCCGGTTGCCTTCACCTTGTTGTTGCTGACGTTGTTTTTGCCCGGCGGCGCGCCTGCCGGCGGCTGGACGCTGTATCCGCCACTGTCGCTGCAGGGCGGCTACAACGTTGCCTTCAGCGTGTTTGCGATCCACGTGGCCGGCGTCAGTTCGATCATGGGCGCGATCAACATCATCGCCACCGTGCTCAACATGCGCGCGCCCGGCATCGATCTGCTCAAGATGCCGATCTTCTGCTGGGCGTGGCTGATCACTGCCTTCCTGCTGATCGCGGTGATGCCGGTGCTGGCCGGTGCGGTCACCATGCTGCTGACCGACAAGTTCTTCGGCACCAGCTTCTTCAACGCGGCCGGCGGCGGCGATCCGGTGATGTACCAGCACATCTTCTGGTTTTTCGGGCACCCGGAGGTCTACATCATGATCCTGCCGGCGTTCGGCGTGGTCAGCGAAATCATTCCCACCTTCAGCCGCAAGCCGCTGTTCGGCTATCAGGCGATGGTCTATGCGATCGCGGCGATCGCGTTCTTGAGCTTCATCGTGTGGGCGCACCACATGTTCACCGTGGGCATGCCGCTCGGTGGCGAAATCTACTTCATGTTCGCCACGATGCTGATCTCCATCCCGACCGGGGTGAAGGTATTCAACTGGGTCAGCACGATGTGGAAGGGGTCGCTGACGTTCGAGTCGCCGATGCTGTGGGCGGTGGCATTCGTGATCCTTTTCAGCATTGGTGGTTTTTCCGGCCTGATGCTGGCGATCGTGCCGGCCGACTTCCAGTATCACGATACCTATTTCGTGGTGGCGCATTTCCATTACGTGCTGGTCACCGGTGCGGTGTTTGCCTTGATTGCCGCGGTGTATTACTGGTGGCCCAAGTGGACCGGGCGCATGTACAACGAAGCCTGGGCCAAGTTCCATTTCTGGTGGACGATGATCTTCGTCAACCTGTTGTTCTTCCCGCAGCACTTCCTCGGGCTGGCCGGCATGCCGCGGCGCATCCCCGACTACAACGTGGTGTTTGCCGACTGGAACCTGGTCAGCTCGATCGGTGCGTTCGGCATGTTTGCCACGCCCTTCCTGATGGCCGCCATTCTGTTGGCGTCGCTGCGTAGCGGCGCCCGTGCCGATGCGCGTGCCTGGGAAGGTGCAAAGGGGCTGGAGTGGACAGTGCCTTCGCCCGCGCCTGCGCACACCTTCACCGTGCCGCCGGTCATCAAGCCTGGAGATCTTGCGCATGAAGACATCGGCCACTGAGTCGGCGTCGGAGCCGGTGGTGACGCGTCTACTCTCCGCTGCCGAGCGGCAGGCGCAGCAGCAGCGTGCGGTACGCCGCACCGCAATCACGGTGGGCATCATTGCGCTGCTGATCTATGCCGGCTTCATTGCCTCGGGCGTCATCGGCCGATGACTGCGCGCGCGCCCACGCATGCGCCGACCGCTGGTTTGTTCAAGCTGCTGGGCGTGGTGCTGGGCGTCTTTGTGCTGACGTTTTCGCTGGTGCCGCTGTATCGCATCGCATGCGAAAAAGTCTTCGGTATCCGCATGGAGCGCGCACCTGGGAGCGCCCGCGAAGGTGCGTCCAATGCGGTGGGCGGTGGCAAACGCACCGTGCGCGTGGAGTTCGATGCCGGGGTCAATTCGAAACTGCCGTGGACCTTCCATCCCGAGCAGATGACGATGGACGTGGTTCCGGGCGAGCTCAACGAGGCGCTGTATTTTGCGCGCAACGACAGCAAGCGCGCAGTAGTGGGGAGCGCGGTGCCATCGGTTGCGCCGGCGCGAGCGTCCGGCTATTTCAACAAGACCGAATGCTTCTGCTTTACCGCGCAGACGCTGCAGGCCGGGGAGAGGCGCGACATGCCACTGCGTTTCATCGTGGACCCTGCGCTGCCGGCGGAGGTCACCACAATCACGTTGTCGTACACGTTCTATCGCAATGACGCGCTGACCTCGGAACTGCAGGGCGGTGCCGTGTCCGGCACGCCGCGCGCGGCACCGTAACCTTCATCCACCCGCACCACCACACGGAAGCAACGCCATGGCCGATCACAGTCCCAACGCCGATGCGTATTTCGTCCCGACGCAGAGCAAATGGCCCTTCGTCGGGTCGATTGCGATGTTCGTGATGATGATTGGCGTGGCCAGTTGGCTCAACGACGCGGCATGGGGGCGCTGGACATTCTTTGCCGGCATGGCGATGTTGCTGGCAACCTTGTTCATGTGGTTTGGCGACGTCATTCGCGAGTCCAATGCAGGCAACTACAACCGTCAGGTGGACGGCTCGTTCCGCATGGGGATGGTGTGGTTCATTTTTTCCGAGGTGATGTTTTTCGGTGCCTTCTTCGGTGCGTTGTTCTATACGCGCGTGCTGACGCTGCCCTGGCTGGGCGGCGAAGGCGATGGCGTAATGACCAACGAGCTGCTGTGGAACGGCTATTCCGCCGCCTGGCCGACCAATGGTCCAGGCACGATCGGGGGCCAATTCCAGACCATTCCGGCCTGGGGATTGCCGCTGATCAATACGCTGATCCTGCTCAGCTCCGGCGTGACGCTGACCATCGCTCATCACGCGCTGAAGGGCGGTCGGCGCGGTGCGCTGCTGCTGTGGCTGGGGTTGACCGTGCTGCTGGGTTGCGTGTTCCTGTTCCTGCAGGCGGAGGAATACATCCACGCCTATACCGAACTCAATCTCACCCTGGGCTCGGGCATCTACGGCTCCACGTTCTTCATGCTCACCGGCTTCCATGGCATGCATGTGCTGCTGGGCACGATCATGCTGGCGGTGATGTGGCTGCGTGCGGCCAAGGGCCACTTCACTCGCGACAATCACTTCGCATTCGAAGCGGCCGCGTGGTACTGGCACTTCGTCGACGTGGTGTGGCTGGCGCTGTTCCTGTTCGTGTATGTGCTTTAAGGGCGGGGATTGGGGAGTCGGGATTGGGGATTCGCAAGAGCGATCCGCATTTGCTGTTACCAATCCCCAATCCCCAATCTCCAATCCCGTCGGCCGCGTCAGCGGCCGATGCCATGTGGCTTGATCCAGCCGGTGTAGATGCCGATGATCACGATGGCGATCAATGCAACTGACAATCCAATGCGCCAGGTCAATGCATTGACGGTGCGTTTGGTCTGGCCGCGGTCGGTCAGCAGGTAGTAGAGACCGGCACCCAGGTTCCACAGGATCACGATCAGGAAGGCGACAATCAGCAGCGTCTTGAGCGAATCGTTCACAGCAGCCCCGGTGGTCGTCGACGTGGTCCGGGCATTGCACGCTTTTTTGCGCCGCTTGTCATGACGCGCAAGCACACGGCGGTCTTGGGGTGGGCGCTGGCAGTGCTGGTGAGCACGGGGTTTGCTGCGCTTGGGCAATGGCAACTGCAGCGCATGCACAGCAAACAGGCGTTGTTGGAACGCGCAGCGCATGTGCGTGAGACGCCGTTGACGCTGGCGCAGGCAATGGCCGCGCGGCAGCCGCTGGCCTGGGTGAGCGGAGGTGTGCAGTTCTTGCCGCAGCAGGTGCTGCTGGACAATCAGTTGCATGCCGGGCGTGCCGGCGTGCGTGTCTATCAGCTTGCCGCCGCGCAGGGCACATCGCGCACCTTGTTGGTCGACCTGGGCTGGCTGCCGTTGCCGGCAAATCGGCAACTGCCGAACATCGCTGCACTCCAAGGTGCGCGCGAGGTGCAGGGGCTGCTGAGCGCGCCGCCGTCTTCCGGCCTGGCGATCGGGCCGGCGCTGGCGCCCACCGCCACGTCCAACGCCTGGTTGGCGACGCGGCTGGATGCGCAGGCGGTGCGCAGCATGCTGGGAAGGCGCGACATTTCGTCGCAGGTATTGCGGCTGGATCCAGCCGTGCCGGTCGGTTATGCGCGAGATCTGGAGATGCTGCCGAACACGCTGCCGCCCGCGCGGCACTTGGGTTACGCGGTGCAATGGTTCGGCCTCGCGGCGGCGGTGCTGGCCACTGCGACGCTGCTGACGTGGCGTGCGCGGCGCCGTCGGCGGCGCGGGCACTGACCCGCGCGGCATGAGAAAATCGCCGGCATGACCTCTCCTACATCGGCCACGCCGCACTCGGTCAAACGCGGCCGCAGGATGCTGATTGCCCTGGCAGTGCTGTTCTTCGGCTCGATGTTGCTGGCCGGCGTGCTGCGCTTCTCCGGTTGGCAGCCGGCGTCGATGCGCAACAACGGACAATTGCTCAATCCGCCCGCCGACCTGCGTGCACTGGTGCCGGTACGCGCGGACGGCAAGCCGTACGCGTGGGCGCCTGGCGAACGCATCTGGCGGATCGCGCTGGCGCCGCCGGCAGACTGCGCGCAGCGCTGCGTGGCATTGGCCGTAGAACTGGACAAGGTCTGGCAACTGCTGGGGCATCGCGCCGACAAGGTGGAGGTGCTGTGGATCGGAACGCCGCCCGCCGGTCTGCCGCCGATGCCGGCCTTGCGCGTGCTGCGCGACGATGCCTCGCTGCGGGGCGCACTGCCGCGTGGCAACGATGCCGCTGGCGTGCCGGTGTATGTGATCGACCCCAACGGCTTCGTGATCCTGCGCTATGCCCCGGGGTTCGACCCGGCCGGCTTGCGTGCGGATCTGGTCAAGCTGCTGAAATTGATGTGAGCCCGTCTCGATGAATCTGTTTGCGCCACCGGCGTTGTTCCGCCACTTCCACCGCATGGCCTGGCTTGCGGCGCTGTTCACTGCGAGCACGATCCTGTTCGGGTCGTTCGTGCGCCTGTCCGACGCCGGCATGAGCTGTCCGGACTGGCCGACCTGCTATGGCCGCGTCACCTGGCCGCAGACCACCGACGAAGCCAACACGCACGTGGCCAGCAAGATCCGCCCGCTGGAATCGCACAAGGCCTGGCGCGAGCAGGTGCACCGCTTCCTGGCCGGCGCGCTGGGCGTGGAAGTGCTGGTGCTGTCGCTGCTGGCCGCGCGTCGCCGCCGCATGGGCATTGCGCAGGTGGTGTCGGCAGCGGCGCTGGTGGCGCTCTCGATCCCCTTGTACATGTCCGGCTGGCACATGCCGGCAATGGCTGTAGCGACCGCCGGCGAGGCGATCCTGCTGCTGGCGGCGCTGCGCTGGAGCAATATCGATCTGGCGCGTGCGGCGGTGCTGACCCTGGCGGTGGTGATCTTCCAGGCGCTGCTGGGGATGTGGACGGTGACGCTGCTGCTCAAGCCCATCGTGGTGATGGGCCATCTGCTCGGCGGCATGCTGATGTTCTCTTTGTTGGTGTGGATGGCATGGCGGGCGACCCATTTGCCGATCACCCTGGCCGACGCCTCACGGCTGAAGTGGCTGCTGCGCCTGGGTGTGGCAGTGCTGGGCCTGCAGATCGCGCTGGGCGGCTGGGTCAGTGCCAATTACGCGGCGCTGGCCTGCGGCGGCGGCAGCTGGTCTGCCGACAACTTCCCGCGTTGCGTCAGCCAGTGGTGGCCGCCGCATGACTTCCGCGAAGGCTTCACGCTGTGGCGCGGGATCGGGGTGGATTACGAAGGCGGCGTGCTCGATGGCGCAGCGCGCATCGCGATCCAGATGGCGCATCGCTTGTGGGCGATCGCGACCGCGCTGTACCTGTGGTGGCTGGCGTGGCGTCTGTCGCGTTCGCCGGGCATGCGCGTGTGGGCGACCGCGTTGGCGGTGCTGGTGGCGGTGCAGGTGACGCTGGGCATGCTCAACGTCAAGCTGGCCTTGCCGCTGGAGGTGTCGGTGCTGCACAACGGCGGCGCGGTTGCCTTGCTGTTCGTGCTGGTGTCGTTATTGGCGCGGCTGCGCGCGCCGGAGTGAGCATGGCTGTCAGCGCACGCGATTATTGGGATCTGACCAAACCAAAGGTGGTGGCACTGATCGTGTTCACTGCGCTGGTGGGCATGTTCCTGGCCATTCCCGGCGTCCCCACCTGGGCACAGGTGCGCGCGGGCACCTTGGGTTTTGTGGGGATCTGGCTGGCCGCCTCGGCGGCGGCGGCGATCAATCAGTTGCTCGATGCCAAGATCGACGCGCAGATGGCGCGTACCTCCTGGCGTCCGTTGGTGGTGGGCAAGGTGCGGCCGTGGCAGGTGATGGTGTTTGCCAGCGTATTGATTGCGATCTCCATGACCATGCTGGTGGTCTGGGTGAATGTCATCACCGCGGTGCTGACCTTCGCCTCGATGATCGGCTATGCAGTGATCTACACCGTCTACCTGAAACGGGCGACCTCGCAGAACATCGTGATCGGCGGGCTGGCCGGCGCTACGCCGCCGATGCTGGGCTGGGCGGCGGTGACCGGGTTGCCGACCACGGCCGACTGGATCAATGCCTCCATCCTGGTGCTGATCATCTTCATCTGGACGCCGCCGCATTTCTGGGCGCTGGCGATCTTCCGGCGCGCCGACTACGCCAAGGCGGCGATCCCGATGTTGCCGGTGACCCACGGTGTGCCGCATACGCGCAAGCAGATCTTCATCTACACCATCGTGCTGGCCATCGTGACCTTGCTGCCGGTGGCGGTGGGCATGAGCGGGGTGTTCTATCTGGGCGGCGCGGTGGTGCTCAACGCGGTGTTCCTCTGGTATGCGTGGCGCATGCTGGACCCGCCGGACGAACTGTTTTCGATGAAGATGTTCGGCTATTCCATCGTGTATCTGATGGCGTTGTTCGCCTTCTTGATGGTCGATCACCTGCTGTTGCCCTGGGTGCGCTAGTGGCCGCGGTGGCGCGCGCGGCAGCGCTATAGATCAGCCGTCCAGCGCGCTTGCGCAAGCCCGCGCATCCCGTGCGATGCGTCTGCAGGCATTCAGAGCATGGCTAAGGGCGTTGAACAGACGGGCCAACTGCGCTGCGTCCAAGCCAATCGCGGCGTCAGCGTCGGCAGACGCCGAGATTTCGGGTTCGTCCAGTGCATTGATCCATCACACGTTGCCGGCAACAGCCACGCTGAGCCGCCACACCTCAGCTCAGCCAGCTGGCGCACTCGGTGGTGTTTTTGCTATCGCAGCTGGACTGCATTTTCTGTTGAAGGCGCGTCAGCACTGCGCTGCCTTCCCGGCGATGCTGCTTGCTCCAGGTCTTCAGTGCGGTGCCGAGCGTGGCGAAGCGCTGCCGGGTGCGTTGCCTGTAGCCATCCGGTTGGCCGGCCAGTTCGCCGATCACCTGCGTGGCGGCGCTCTCGATGCCGGCGGTGTCGTCCGGGCTGAGCCGGATCAGCCCATCCACGTACATCACGCCCCACTGCACCCGGGTGGCAGGGCCTTGCGCGCTTTCGTAAGCTTTCCTGAGCCAGGACAGTGCAGTCTTCTTGTCTCCCCGCTGTTCGGCCAGATCCGCCAGCTCGGGCATGTAGTAGTACGGCGTCTTGCTGCGCGATAGCTCCGCCAGCAGCAGTTGCTCGGCACCGCTGGCATCGCCGGCTTCTCCCAGCAACGCCGCGGCGGTGCTGATGGTGGACTGGCGCTCCTCATCGGTCTTGGCCGCGTCGCTGGCCCATTGCACGCGCTGGCGCACGAGATCGGCCACCTCGGTTGGAAGCGGCGGCTGCGGGCCTTTGGCTTGCGTCTCGGTGGGCTGGCCTTGCGCCAGCCGTGCCAGCTGGATGCGCGCATAGGCAGTGCCGAGCCGGTCGGAGATCGGCAGTGAGGTGTCGGCGTAGACCTTGTCCAAGGCCTGATTCAGTGCGTTGGAGAGCGTAGCGCGGACGCCAGCCTCGTTGCTGGCGGCCGTGATCAGGCGTGCGGGCACATAGCTCAGGGTACCCAGATTGGCGCGCACTTCGGCCGGGTCGGCCAGCACCGCTTCCAGCAAGGTGCGATTGGCCGGATTGGCAGCTGGCGGGTCCTTTGCGGCGCTAATGGCGGCCAGGGCGAAGCTGCGTTGCAGCGCCGGCTGCGGCGCCGATTTGGAGAGCCGGGTCAGTACATTGGCGGCGTCGGCGGGCTTGACCAGCCGGTCGTCGGTGCCCCAGGCATAGTTGCCGAGCACGGCCCAGTCGTCCGCGCTGAGCTGTTGTGGCGTGTGCAGCGCCTTGTCGAGTAATTGCTGGGCGGTACTGGTGCTCTTGGCGGCGGCCCGTAGCACGTCGACCAGACGCGCGTTATCGGCATCGCCGGCCAGCCGGGTGACTTCGCTGTGATCCGGGCGCAGCACGATGATGGTGGGATAGCCCTTGACCCCGAAGCGCTCGCCCCAGGCCTGCGCGCCTTCGGAATCGCCATCCAGGTGCACGGCGACAAATTGCTGGGTACGCGCGATGAAGGCTGGGTCCTTGAACAGGGTGGCCTTCAGGCGATTGCAGGGCGGGCACCAGGCCGCGCCCCAGTACAGCAGGATCGGCTTGCCGCTTTCCTTGGCTTCGGCGAAGGCGTCTTCCACGTCGCCCTCGCGCCAGGCGATGCTGGCAGCGGGTGCTGGCGTGGATGCAGCCTTGGTCTGCGCGGGAGCCGCGGGCGGGGCGGGCTTGTTGCAGGCAGTCAGCGTCGCCAGCACCGCCAGCAGCGCGATCAAGGACGGGGAGGGGCGTCGAAACGACAGCGTCATGACAGTCACCGTGGGGCGGCAGGAGGTCGATCAAGCACTCTAGCGAGCGCTGGCGCGCGCATGCGGACATGCGTGATAACCGTTGTATATCTGCTTACAACCCGGACCGTCCGGCGATGCGAACTGCTGTCACGCGATGCGCAGCGTCCGAGCGCTGACGGCGCACCGTCAATGCGACCCGGACGCGCCTTGCGGCTGGTCTGGTGCATTGCGCGCATAGCGCGCGGCCACGAACGCGCACACGATCAGCTGCAACTGGTGATACAGCATGATCGGCAACACGATCGCGCCCAGGCCGCCACCGGCAAACATCACCTTGGCCATCGGCACGCCGGTGGCCAGGCTCTTCTTCGAGCCGCAAAACACGATGGCGATCTCGTCGGCGCGGTTGAAGCCAAGCCGGCGCGCAATGAAGGTGATCGACAGCATGGCCACTGCCAGCAACAGCGCCGCAGCGCCCAGCACTGCGAGCAATGCCGGCAGTGGCGTCTTCTGCCACAGCCCTTCGTTCACCGAGGCGCTGAAGGCGGTGTAGACCACCAGCAGGATGGTGCCCTGGTCGGTATAGCGCAGCACCGCGCGATGGCGCTCCACCCAACCGCCGATCCACGGACGCATGAAATGCCCCGCCAGAAATGGCACCAGCAGCTGCAGCAGGATCTTGCCGATGGCCTCGGCCGGGTGCGCCATTGCGCCCTGGCTGCCGACCATGGCGCCCATCAGCAACGGGGTGAAAAACACGCCCAGCAGGCTGGAAAGCGAGGCCGCGCAGACTGCGGCCGGCACGTTGCCGCGCGCCATCGAGGTAAAGGCGATCGACGACTGCACCGTGGACGGCAACGCGCACAGGAACAGTACGCCGATGTAGAGCTCCGGCGTCAGTGCGATATGCGCCAGCGGCTTGAACAACAGGCCGAGCAGCGGAAACAGCACGAACGTGCAGGCCAGGATCACCAGATGCAGGCGCCAATGCAGCGCGCCGGCCTTGACCGCTTCGCGCGACAGCCGTGCGCCGTGCAGGAAGAACAGCGCGGCGATCGCCACATCGGTGACATCGTCCATGATAGCGGCGGCAGCGCCGGAAACCGGCAACAACGAGGCGAGCGTGACCGTGCACAGCAGCGCGAGGGTGAAGGGGTCAATGCGCAACCGCGCCAGCAGCTTCTTCATCGAGATCCGACGGTATCGCGCGATTGTGCGCCTGGAGCGGACCATTCTACGACGCGTGCGGGCGCTGCCTGAGCCTGTGTCGTCGTGGCTGCCCGGCTTGCACAGCCTCTCAGCGCTGCGGTTGGACACCTAGTTGCTTGCGCACCGCCGCTTCCAGCGACGGCTGCATGCCGGCATCGCGTCCGACCTGCAAGGCCTGTTCGCTGCTGGCCCCCTCGCGTGCGGCGAGCAGGGCCAGCAGCGCGCCCGCCCGATTGCCGGTGGCGCAGTGCAGTAATACCGCGCCGCGCTGCTGTTGATCGAGCACCCGCTGCAACGTGCGGACGGTCTCCGGCGTGAGTGCATCGGCATTGCGGATCGGCAGGCGGACATAGCGCAGGCCCAGTGCGTGGGTGGCTGCGATCTCGTCGTAGCCGCGTGGCTCGTCCGGGGCACGCAGATCGATCACGGTGGTGACGCCCTGGGCCGCGGCATCGCGCAGGTGCGCCGGCGTGGGCTGGCCGGAACTGAGCAGATCGCGGGCCGTGGCTGCGGGCCTTGCCTGCGCCAGCGCAGCGCCGCTGAGCAGCGCTGCGCACCAAGCCGCATGGCGCAGGCGGTGGTGCATCACAACGCTGCGAGCGCCTTGAGCAACTCGCGCATTTCGTATTTGTCGGTGTTGTCCAGGCCCTGCGCGCGCTGTTTGGCCTGCAGTTCTTCCACGCGCTGACGCAGCAATTGCTTGTCGAGTTGGGCGACGACGTCGTGCAGCTCGATCGCCCAGCTATGCTCGTCGCCGGGAAGCTCCTGTGCGGCCAGCTTCTGCAGCGCGACCAGTTCCTCGCGCTCGGCGAAGTGCTCCAGCAGCGCGCCGGTGCTGATTTCCGGCCGTTGCCTCACCAGCGCCAGCAGCTCCATCAACAACTCGATACCGGGCAGGCGCAGGCCGGAAAAATCGTGGTCGCCTTCCAGGCTCATCGCCAGCGAGGGTTGTTGCAACAGGATGGCGATCGATGCGCGCACCAGACTGCGTTTCTGCGTGGGTGCACCCATGCGCGCGGGCGGCCGTGCCTTTGGCGAGAACTGTGGCGCGGCCGTGCTCGCGCCCACGCCGGTCATGCGCGCCAGCTCCTGCTTCATCAGATCGCCGAACGCGCCCTCGGGAATCTGCGCCAGCATCGGCTTGGCACGCTCGGCCAGGCGCGCCTTGCCGTCCAGTGTGTGCAGGTTGATCTCGCGCGACATCTCGTCGAAAAAGAACTGCGACAGCGGCGTTGCCTGCTTCAGGCGTTGATCGAAGGCCTGCGCGCCTTCCTTGCGCACGATGGTGTCGGGATCCTCGCCATCGGGCAGGAACAGGAAGAACGCCTGGCGGCCATCCTTCATGCGCGGCAGCACCGATTCGAGCGCGCGCCAGCCTGCCTTGCGCCCGGCGTTGTCGCCATCGAAGCAGAAGTACACATCCGGCGCATTGCGGAACAGCAGTTCGGCATGCTCGGGCGTGGTGGCGGTGCCCAGCGTGGCCACCGCCTGGGTCACGCCGAACTGGAACAGCGAGACCACGTCCATGTAGCCCTCGACCACGATCAGCCGCTCGATCTTCTGATTGGCCTGGCGCACCTGCCACAGGCCGTACAACTCGCGGCCCTTGTGGAACAGCGCGGTTTCCGGCGAATTGAGGTACTTCGGCCCCGGGTCGCGGCCATCGGCCGGCGCACCCATGATGCGACCGCCGAAGGCGATCACCCGGCCACGGCGATCGAAGATCGGAAACATCACCCGGTCGCGGAACTTGTCGTAGACGTGGCCGCGATCGTTCTTGGAAAACAGCCCGGCGCGTTCGAGCACGCTCATGCGGCGGGCATCGGTACCCAGGGTGTCCTTCAATGCGCTGTAGCCATCGGGCGCATAGCCGATCTGGAAACGCGCACGGTTCTCCGCATCCACGCCGCGTCCATCCAGATACTCGACCGCGCGCGCGCTGCCTTCGAGCTGACGCTGGAAGAACTTGGTGGCCGCTTCCAGTGCCGAATACAGCTCGCGGCTGTCGTCCTGTTGCTGCGGCGTACGCTGCTGGGTATCGCGCGGGATCTCCATGCCGGCGCGCTTGGCCAGCTCGTCGACCGCATCGAGAAACTCGAGGCGGTCGTAATTCATCAGGAAGCTGATCGCGGTGCCGTGCGCGCCGCAGCCGAAGCAGTGGTAGAACTGTTTGGTTGGCGATACCGTGAACGAGGCCGAGCGCTCGTCGTGGAACGGGCAACGTGCCGAGTATTCCTTGCCCTGGCGCTTGAGCGGCACGCGGCCGCCCACCACCTCGACGATGTCGGTACGTGCGAGCAGTTCGTCGATGAATGCGTCGGGGATGCGGGCCATCCCGCTAGGATATCGCAGCGGCCGGCGACCGCCCTGCTTTAGAGGGCGCGCGCCTGGGTTGCCGATGTCCGCATCAGCTCACGCTCAGCTGTGTGGCGGGGACGGCGGCTGCGGGGCTGCCGAAGCGGCCGGCGCATCGGCTGCCGGCGCGAGCACCGGCGGGTGCTCCGGATCCACGCCGGCCTCGCGCAACTTGCGGTGCGAGCGCACCCGTTCGTCGATCACCGCGGTGATCAATGCACCGACGAAGAACACGACCGAGGCGTAGTACATCCATACCAGCAGAATGACCAACGTGCCCATCGAACCGTATGCGCTGCCGGGCGCGGCGGTGGCGATGTACACGCCAATGGCATAGCGGCCCAGCGCAAACAACAGCGCGGTGATGACGCCACCCAGAAACGCCTGGCGCCAATCCACGGTGCGGTCGGGCAGATAGCGATACAGGAATGCAAACGCCAGCGAATACAGGGCCAGCGTGGTGACATAGCCCACGGCCGGCAGCACCGACGGCAGGCGCGCAAACACCACCTGCAACGCAGTGGTGGCGATCATCGACACGATCAGCAAAAAGCCCAGCGCCAGGATCACGCCGAACGAGAACACGCGCTTCTTCAGCCACGCCATCAACCCGTCCAGGCGTTGCTTGTCGGTGCGAAAAATCAGGTTCAAGGCGTTCTGCAGCTGCGCAAACACCGCCGTGGCGCCGATGAACAGCAGCAGCGTGCTCCACAAGCCTGCCAGCGAGCCAACGCCGGGCTGATCGGTGGCGTTGCGAATGATGGTCTGGGCGACTTCGGCAGCGCTGCCGCCCGCCAGTTGTGCAACCTGCTGCACCAACGCGTCCTGCGCAGGCGGATACAGCGAGGCCGTCAGCCATAACAGCAGGACCAGCAGCGGTGCCAGCGACAAGAGTGCGTAAAACGACAACGACGCAGCCTGCGTCATGACGTCGATTTCGATAAAGCGGTTCAGCAGCGCCATCGGCACGCTGCGCTGCAGACGGCTCACGTGCTTATGCAGATAGGCGGTTGAAAGCGTCGTCACCGTCGGGAACATCCTTGGCGCATACCGTTGTGCGCGCAGGAGGGTCGCAGCAAGGTCGGTATGCGGGAAGACCTTGCCCACGCCTGCGCTGGCGTACCCGTTCTAGCAGGGCCAAATCGAAGGAGGGGTGAAAGCGCGTGCGTGCGGCGCTCTGTGCATCTGTCAATCGGCGGACACTGCGCCTGGGCAGTGCGCGATGCGGCCGCTGTCTCGCGCCCTTGGACAAGGGGGCGCGTCGTCGGCGTGCAAGCGTCGTTGAAGGTCTTGCGTACGGCGGCCTTGCACCGAGGCATCAGCACGCACTCCGGCGACACAAACCGCCCAGCATCTACAACGAAGGCGGCGCCGATGACGACTCACCGACGCACTGCAGTCATGCACCCCCGCTGCCCGCAGTGCCCTGGCGTTTGGTGCAGGGCAGGGCGGACCGATCAGCCTGCCAGGTGCTGCTTGACCAGGGTCGAGACCAGGCCCATGTCGGCCTGACCGGCCAGCTTGGGCTTGAGCGCGCCCATCAGCTTGCCGATATCGGCCGGGCTGCTGGCGCCGGTCTGCGCGATGGCAGCCTGGATGGCGGCGACGATCTCGGCTTCGCCCATCTTGGCCGGCAGGTAGCGCTCGATCACCACGATCTCCTCGCGCTCGATCTGCGCCAGGTCCTCGCGTGCGGCGGCCTCGTACTGGGTGACCGAGTCCTTGCGCTGCTTGACCATCTTGTCGAGCACGGCGATCACCGCGGCATCGTCCATCTCGATGCGCTCGTCCACTTCCTTCTGCTTGATCGCGGCGTTGATCAGCCGGATCACGCCCAGGCTGTGCTTGTCGCCGGACTTCATGGCGGCCTTCATGTCATCGGTAAGCTGCTGCTTGAGGGGCATGCGGTAACTCCTGGTTACATAGTGGGGAGGCCGGCGCGCTGCGGTGGCAACGTGCATCGGCTGAATGGACGGGATGGCGATGCGCGGCGGGAGCCGGCGGCGTCGCATCGCCCAACAGGTCGTTCGATCCGGTCGGCGGACCAATACAAAAAGCCGGCGACGCTTGCGCGTGCCGGCTCTTGGGCTCTCTTCGATGGGCCGCGCCTACAGCGCAGACCCACCGGCAAGAACCGCGTTCGATCAGTACAAGCGCTGGCGCTTGGTGACGTCGCGCGAGGAACGACGCAACTGACGCTTCACAGCAGCGGCAGCCTTGCGCTTACGCTCCTGGGTCGGCTTTTCATAGAACTCGCGCTTGCGGGTTTCGGCCAGCACGCCGGCCTTTTCGCAGGTGCGCTTGAAACGGCGGAGCGCAAATTCGAAGGGCTCGTTCTCGCGGACTTTAACGCTGGGCATGGGTTCTCCAGATAATGGGATTTCCGTCCGGGAGCCCCGGGCGGGTGCGAGCGGACTCGCGTGACGGAATTTCCGGGTTGCCCCGGCGAGCCGCGCATTATAACGACTTGCAGGCGGCCTGCAAGCCCTTGCCGATATTTACCTCGACAAGCCCGTCAGAGCGTGCGTTTGCGCCCGATCCGGCGCTGCGGATGCGGGCGCGCAGCATATCGCCGACGGCGCATCTGCGCAGTACAAAAGCTGCGAAAATAGGCGCCTGTTCTCCCTGCCGAGCTGCCGTGAAAGTCCTTGGGATCGAATCATCGTGCGATGAGACTGGCGTAGCGGTCTACGACACCGCCTTGTCCGGGGCGCCGGCGCTGCGTGCCCATGCGGTCTATAGCCAGATCGCGCTGCATGCCGAGTACGGCGGGGTAGTGCCGGAACTGGCCAGCCGCGACCACGTACGCAAGCTGTTGCCGCTGATCCGCCAGACCCTGGGCGAGGCCGGTTTGGGTATCGACGAACTCGACGGAGTGGCCTATACCGCTGGCCCGGGCCTGGTCGGCGCGCTGCTTGTCGGTGCCGGTGTGGCGCGGTCGCTGGCCTGGGCACTGGACGTGCCGGCGATCGGGGTGCACCACATGGAAGGCCATCTATTGGCGCCGCTGATGGAAGACGACCCGCCGCAGCCGCCGTTCGTGGCGCTGCTGGTCTCCGGCGGCCACACCCAGTTGGTGTCGGTGAAGGCCCTGGGCGAGTACGCCGTGCTCGGCGAGACCCTGGACGATGCGGCAGGCGAGGCCTTCGACAAGACCGCCAAGATGATGGGCCTGCCGTATCCGGGCGGCCCGCAGCTGGCGGCGCTGGCCGAAACCGGCACGCCGGGACGCTACAAGTTCGCGCGGCCGATGACCGACCGGCCGGGCCTGGATTTCAGTTTCAGCGGGCTCAAGACCCAGGTGCTGCTGGCGTGGCGCGCCAGCGACCAGTCCGACACCACGCGGGCGGACATCGCGCGCGGCTTCGAGGATGCGGTGGTGGAGACGCTGGCGATCAAATGTCTGCGCGCGCTGGATGCGGCCGGCTGCAACACGCTGGTCGTGGCCGGCGGGGTGGGCGCCAACAAGCGCTTGCGCGCGCAGCTGCACGAGGCCGCGCAGCGTCGGGGCGGCCGGGTGTGCTTCCCGCGACCGGCCCTGTGCACCGATAACGGCGCAATGATCGCCTTCGCCGGCGCGCTGCGGCTGGAAGCCGGCGAACGCGCCGACGCGGCGGTGCATGTAACGCCGCGCTGGGATATGGCTGCGCTGCCGCCGCTGGAGGCGGCGGCGCGGGATTCGGGAGTGGGGATTGGGGGTTCGTAGAAGCTGGTCCCTCTACCTGCTGTCTGTCGCGCTCTTGCCAATCCCGAATCCCCACTCCCGAATCCCCAATCACGGCTCCCAATGGACAAAGTTTTTATCGAAGGCCTGGAAATCGATGCGCTGATCGGCATCTACGACTGGGAGCGGCGGATTCGCCAGACGCTGCGGTTCGATCTGGAGATGGGCTTCGACAACCGCATTCCGGCCGCCAGCGACGACATTGCCGATACCTTGAACTACAAGGCGGTGAGCAAGCGGTTGATCGAGTTCGTGCAGGCCTCGGACTTCGGGCTGGTCGAAACCCTGGCCGAGCGCTGCGCGGCGATCGTGCTGGACGAGTTCGGCGTGCACTGGCTGCGGTTGAAGCTGAGCAAGCCTGGCGCGGTGCGCGGCGCGCAGGCGGTGGGGGTGATCATCGAGCGTGAGCGGACGGGCTGAAGGCCGCCGTCCGCTGCGGCCATGGGCCAGCCCCGGAGATCCGACCGGCGCTGGCCCAGCGATCCACAACCACCTACAGATCCACACCACCAACGCGCGTTTCAACCGGACTCTACAAACCCCGAATCTCGAATTCCATCTCCCGACACTTGCCCCCTCGCGGTCGCGTCAGGCTAGAATTGACGGCCATGTAAACGTTTTCTCAAGGATCTCATGGCTGCTGATCGCATCGAAACCCTGATTGCCCGGATGACCGTCGAAGAGAAGGTCGGCCAATTGGGTGTGTTCGCCGACATGGTGCGGCCGTTCGCACCGGACGTGAATCCCGAAGCCAACGTGCGCAATGCCGACGAGGTGCTGCAGCAGGTGCGCGAAGGCCGGGTCGGCTCGCTGTTCAACGGCGTGGGCGCCGCGTTGGGTGTGCAGATCCAGAAGGTGGCGGTGGAAGAGAGCCGCCTGGGCATCCCGGTGATCCTGGCGGCCGACGTGATCCATGGCATGCGCACGGTGTTCCCGATCCCGCTGGGCGAAGCGGCCAGCTTCGAGCCGGAGCTGGCCGAGCGCACCGCGCGCGCCACCGCGATCGAGGCCACCGCCGCCGGCCTGCACTGGACCTACGCACCGGCCGTGGACATCGCCCGCGACCAGCGCTGGGGCCGTGGCGCCGAGGGCGCCGGCGAAGACGTGGTGCTGGGCGCGGCGTTTGCCGCCGCGCGCGTGCGTGGCTTCCAGGGCAGCGATCTGAAGGCCGACGACGCGTTGCTGGCCACCCCCAAGCACTTCGCCGCCTACGGCGCAGTGGCCGCGGGCATGGAGTACAACACCGTGGACATCGCGCCGCAGACCTTGCGCGATGTGCATCTGCCGCCGTTCAAGGCCGCCTTCGATGCCGGCGCATTGAGCGTGATGTCCTCGTTCAACGACATCAACGGCGTGCCGGCCAGTGCCAATCACGAATTGCTGACGCAGATCCTGCGCGGCGAATGGCAATTCCCCGGCGTGGTGATTTCCGACTACACCGCCGACATGGAGTTGATCGCGCACGGCTACGCGGCCGACGAGCGCGATGCGACCAAGAAGGCCTTCCTGGCTGGCCTGGACCTGAGCATGCAGAGCGGCTTCTATGCCGCGCATCTGCCGTCGCTGGTGGAAAGCGGCGAGGTGCCGATGGCCACGCTGGATGCCAGCGTGCGTCGCATCCTGCAGCTGAAGGAGGCGATCGGCCTGTTCGACAACCCGTATCGCTCGCTGGACCCGGCGCGCGAAGCCGATAACGCCCACCTGCCTGCACACGATGCATTGTCGCGCGATGCGGCGCGGCGTTCGATCGTGTTGCTGAAGAACGACGGCGCGGTGCTGCCGCTGCGCAAGAGCGGTCAGCGGATCGCGCTGATCGGCCCGTTCGTGCAGGACCGCGAGAACATCGAAGGGTGCTGGACGTTGTTCGGCGACAAGGCGCGCTACGTGACCCTGGAGCAGGGCGTGCGCGCCGTGGTCGGCTCCGACTATCTGAGCGTTGTGCAGGGCTGTGGCCTGGAAGAGGCGCTGCCGGGCGGTATTTCCGCGGCCATCGATGCCGCGCAGGCTGCCGACGTGGTGGTGCTGGCGCTCGGCGAGCCGCAGCGTTTCAGTGGCGAAGCGCAGTCGCGCACCGAGATTACCTTGCCGCCTGCGCAGCAGGCGCTGGCCGAAGCGGTTGCCGCCACCGGCACGCCCATCGTGGTGCTGCTGCGTAACGGTCGCGCGCTGGCGCTGCATGGCGCCGTGCGCGATGCGCAGGCGATTGCGGTGACCTGGTATCTGGGGACTCAGACCGGTACCGGTGTTGCCGATGTGCTGTTCGGCGATTACAACCCGTCCGCGCGCCTGCCGATCAGCTTTCCGCAGGTCACCGGGCAGCAGCCGTACTTCTACAATCATCTGCGCACCGGCCGTCCCGAGCTGCCGACGTTGTCCGAATACAAGGCGCGCTGGCGCGAAATGCCCAACGAGCCGCTGTATCCGTTCGGGCACGGTCTGAGCTACACCACGTTCGCCTATGCGCAGCCGCAATTGAGCGCCGCGCAACTTGGCTGGGACGACACGCTGACCATCACCACGCGCGTGACCAATACCGGAACCGTTGCCGGCGAAGAAGTGGTGCAGTTGTATCTGCACGATCGCGTGGCAAGCCGGGTGCGTCCGGTGCGCGAACTCAAGGGGTTCCGCAAGGTCTTGTTGCAGCCCGGCCAGCACATGGATGTGGTGTTCACGCTGACGCGCGAGGCGCTGGCGTTTACCAATCCGAAGGGCGTGTTCGGTGCCGAGCCTGGTCTGTTCGACCTATGGGTGTGTGCATCGGCCAAGAGTGGCGAAGCGGCGACGTTCGAGTTGCTTGGCGTCTGAGTGCGCTGGCCAAGACGGTGGAGCACCATCGCGGCGATAGGTCGTCGTCTGCGATGCGATCACGTGCAAGACCTGATCAAGACGCCGCTGGCTGCCGCTTGTGATGGCAGGGCCGTTGTCGCGTGAGGTGGCAGGGTGAGCGGGCCTTGCCTGCTGCCGCAGCGCAGGTGCGTGCCGACATCGGTGCACGCGCACCTTGATGCCATCGTTTTGATGCCATCATTGCTGCAGGCGGATATGCGCGACAGCGCACCGGCCTCCGCTGCCAGCAATAGATCGTGCCCGTGCTGAGTGCGAAGCGCCGGCCAGAGAAAATCGCCGGCATGGGATGCACATGGTGATGCAAGACAGAGCGCGTCCCCCTATGCCTCCGGCACTGTCTGCGCATCGAGACGCGCAGACAGTGCCGGCAATGGCCTAGATCGCGCCGCTCACGCGTCGTTTTCCACCGCGGCCTTGCTCTTGGGCGTGAGCTTGAGCAGACGGCCGGTGCTGCCGCTGGCCTCGTCTTCCAGCAGCCACAGCGCGCCATCGGGGCCTTGCTCCACTTCGCGGATGCGTGCGCCCATGTCGTACCGGGCAACTTCGCGTGGCTGATCGCCCAGCGAGACCTGCACCAGCGCCATCGACGACAGGCCGCCGATGAAGCCCTGGCCGCGCCACGCCGGGAATTGCGTGCCGTTGTAGATCACAAAACCCGCCGGCGAGATCACCGGCGTCCAGCTGATCTTGGGGGCGGCAAATTCCGGGCGCGTGTTGTGGTCGGGAATCGGCCTGCCGTCGTAGTGATCGCCGTTGGAAACGATCGGGTAGCCATAATTGGCGCCGCGCTGGATCAGGTTGAGCTCATCGCCGCCTGCCGGGCCCATTTCGTGCTCCCACAACCGGCCCTTGCCGTCGAACGCAATACCCAGGATGTTGCGATGACCCAGCGACCACACCTGCGCGGCCACGCCACCTTGCGCGGCGAACGGGTTGTCGGCCGGCACGCTGCCGTCGTCGTTGAGACGGATCAACTTGCCGAGATTGGCTTTCATGTCCTGCGCCGGATCGAACTTCTGGCGCTCGCTGGAGGTGATCCACAGCTTGCCGTCCGGGCCAAACGCGAGCCGATGGCCGAAGTGGCCATTGCCGGAGACCTTGGGGGTCTGACGCCAGATAACCTTGAGCTCGGACAAGGTGCCGCCTCCGGTGGCATCCAGCGTGAGCTTGGCGCGCGCGACTGCCGCGCCGCGGGTGTCGCCCTGGCCGGGTTCGGCGTAGCTCACATAGACCAGGCCGTTCTTGGCAAAGCGCGGATGGGCCAGGACATCGCCAAACCCACCCTGGCCACCGTAAGCGACTGCCGGAACACCGGTCACCGCGCTCTTGCGCTGGGTCTTGGGGTCCAGACGCATCAGCGCGCCGCGCTTTTCGCTGACCAGCAGCGTACCGTCGGGCAGGAAAGTCATTGCCCAGGGCTCGTCGAAGTCGGCGACGGTGGCGGCCTGAAAGGGCCATTGCGCCTTGGGGATGGAGGCCGCGGGAGCGGCCGCAGGTGCGGCCAGGGCGGCACCGGTGGTGAACAGGGTGGCCGAACAGGCCAGGGCGAGCAGACGACGGATAGACATGAGGTCCTCCAGGGGATGGGCACGGTCGCGCTGCAGCCCTCCCGCAACGTGTTCCGCGTCGGGTTTTCAAGTACCTTACACGACGCTACCGGGGCCGCCCTTGTCGCAGGTCACTCTCCGCAGGCCGGCCGCGTCTCACATCGTTGTTTCATCATGCAGTTTCACCATGAAAAGGAGTTTCCATGGCCACGCAAAAAACCTCGTTTGCCTTTATCGCCGCGTCGTGGGCCGCTTTGCTGGCGGGCGGCGCTGCGTATTTGATCGGTCTATGGAACGCGCAGATGTTGCTCAACGAGAAGGGCTATTACTTCACGCTGCTGTTGTTTGGCCTGTTCGCATCGGTGTCGTTGCAGAAGAGCGTGCGTGACCGCGCGGATGGAATCCCGGTGACAGGCCTTTACTACGCCATCTGCTGGTTTTCGCTGATTATCGCGCTGGTGCTGCTGGCAATCGGCTTGTTCAACGCCACCTTGCTGCTGAGCGAAAAAGGCTTTTATGCAATGGCGTATGCATTGAGCCTGTTTGGCGCAGTGGCCGTGCAGAAGAACACCCGCGATGCGATGGAAGCGGATACGACTGCATACACCTCGCGCGTCGCGCCGCCGCCATTGGACTGACTGACAGGCACTGGCACTGAGACGACAACGCCACCGTGACGGTGGCGTTGTTGGTTACGGCTTGGATTTGCTGTCGCCAGAGACGAAATCGGTGGCGTTTTCCCACGCGCGCTTGACGGCGTGGCGCGCCTTGCTCCAGCTCAGGCCATCGGTGCCGCGCTTGGCTTCCCAGTCGCGATGCAATTCGGCCTCGACCTGATCGTAGGCACGTGCATTCTCGCGGATGCGTGCTTCATGTCCTACGAGATAGGCGCCTTCGTAATCTTCGTAACGGTCGCCTTCGGTGTAGTACGGCTCTTCGGTGAAACGCTCACGCCAGTAATTGGATACGTTTTGGCTGCGGTCCTCGTCCGGTGCGCGGCCCGGGATCTGGTACGGCACGTTCATGCTCGTCTCCGTCGTTGCGAATGTGCGAACCAAGCTAAGCAGCGAGGTGTTAACAGCGCGGCACGCGAGGTGATGGTTGGGTCAAGACCCGCCGCAAGTGCAGTTGCAGTTGCATATCGCTCGGCGATCGGGAACAGGTGTGCTGCGCGCACCCGCAGCCCATGCGTTTCATACCGCTGCCGAGGCTGACTGGTATGGCAGCGATTTGGCGCCAGCGGCGGCGACTGACGACTCCGCCGCCTGCAGCGCCTGTTCGTCGGCATCGATGACGACCAGGACGCGGCCGGCCTCGATTTCGTCTTCGAACTGACGCCGTACCGGGTCGGGCACGGTGGCGCCGACCAGGGCCGACGACCAGCTGCCCACCAGGGCGCCGGCCAGGGCCATCACGCCCACGCCAGCCAGGGTCAGGCCGATCGGCGGTACCGCCACTGCCACCAGGCCTGCCACCAACCCGGCTGCGCCACCGGTGGCTGCACCGCGCGCTGCGGCGGGCACGAAATCGGTCTTGGCATCCTTGCGCTCGTCCGGCACATCGTGCAGTTCGATATCCGAGCGTGCGATCAGCGACAACGCCTCATTGTCGATGCCGGCGCTGCGCGCGGCCTGCAGCACGCGTTGCGCGCTTGCAAGATCGGGTGTGCTGTAGACGCGGCGCAGTTTCATCGCAAGCTCCCATGCAGGTGAGGGCGCAGCGTTGGGCGTACCCGGTTAGAGGTGCGTGAGCGCGGCGCGAGCGCGTTGCGAAGCCGCTACACCGGCCCGCGCGGAAACAGGTAAAACGCCCAGCCCACCAGCAATGCCACGCCTGCCGCGGCCAGATTCTGCCAGCTGGCGCTGGCCAGCAAGCCGAGCGACAGCAGCAAGGCCGCGATGGGAATAAGCGGGCCTCCCGGCAACCGCAACGTATCGGTGCGTTGCCGATAGCGGCGTGCCAGCACGATCACCGCCGCCGCCGTGCCGATGTAGGCGAACAGGCGCGTGACCATCGACAGCAGCGCCAGCTGGGTGAACGAACCCGACAATGCGAGCGCCAGCGACAACACGCCCTGGGTGAGCACCGCTGCTGCGGGGGTATGAAAACGCGGATGCACGCGCGCCAGAAACGCCGGCCCGTAACCGTCCTGCGCAAGCGCAAACAAAAAGCGCGGCCCGAGCATCACCGTGTTGCTGGTCGTGCCCAGGATGGAAATGGTGGCGCCCACGGTGAGAATCAGCGCCAGCGCTTCGCCGCCGAAGCCGCTGGCTGCATCCGCCAACGGTGTCGGCGAGGCCGCGAGATTGGGCAGCGTGCCTTGTGCGACAACCTGCACCGCGGCATAGATCAAGGTCACCGTCACGATCATGGTGATGAGCGCAAATGGCACGTCGCGGCGCGGATTGCGGTATTCGCCGGCAGCTGCGGGAATGTTCTCGAAACCCGCGTATGCAAACAGCAGCAG
This sequence comes from Xanthomonas sp. 3793, assembly GCF_024806835.1. Classification (GTDB taxonomy): domain Bacteria; phylum Pseudomonadota; class Gammaproteobacteria; order Xanthomonadales; family Xanthomonadaceae; genus Xanthomonas; species Xanthomonas arboricola_F. The sequence continues at coordinate 688,622 of NZ_JANTYU010000004.1, read as the reverse complement.
CAGTGCGGCTTCGCCGAGATTGCCCAGGTCGCGCAGGTCCGGGGACGTGCCGGCAAACGCCCACGACCAGTCCACATAGAACAGCCCGATCGCCACGAACAACAGCAACGGCACCAGTTTGCCGATCACCAGCGCGATGCCGGTACGCGCGGCCGACTTCACGCCGATCACGTTGATCGCGGTCAGCACACCCAGCGAGCCGACCACCACCAAGGTACGCGCCCAGGCATCGGTGGAGGCGGTGGGCCAGAACCGCGCCACCGCATCGGCCAGGCCGTTGCTCAAGGCCGCCGCCGAGCTGATGCGGGTGAGCCAGATCATCCAGCCGATCTGGAACCCGACAAACGGGCCAAACGCCTCGCGCGTGTAGAGATAACTGCCGCCGGGCGTGTCGAAATAACTTGCTGCCTGCGCGTAACACAGCACCAGCAAGGCCACTGCCAGCCCGGCCAGCATCACCGCCCACAGGCTCATCGGCCCCAGCAGTGCAGCGGTGGCCGCAGGCAAGAGATAGATGCCGCTGCCGATGACATCGTTGATCGACAAGCCGACGATCTGCCAGCGGCTGACGACACGCATCAGGCCGGTGCTATCGGGCGGCGGCGTTGGCGTGCTCATGGGGCGGCCTCGCCCAGCTCGGGCAGCTGCCATTGCGCTTGCAGGCGCGCATAGTCGGCACGCGGCAACAACACGAATAGCGGCTTGTCGGCAGGTTTCAACCACGCCAGCAGACGCTGCATGTCGGCAGGCTCCATCGCCGTGCAGCCAGCGGTGAACTGCCCCGGCGTGCGCCACAGATGCGCAAAGATGCAGCTGCCGCGCCCGGCGATGTTGTTGGGGTTATGCGCGATGACGAAACCTTCGCGGTAGCGCGCATCGCCGGGATGGCGCAGATCCAGGCGCATAGGCTCGGTGGAGCCGGCCACCGCCGCTTCACCGACCTGCGCGGCATCGACGATGCGGTTGTACAGCGGCGAGCTGGGCACATCCATGCAGTAATGCGTGGCGCTCATCGCCTGATACGGCATGGCGCTGTCGATGCTGGTGGAATACCCAAATGCCGGGCCGATGGCGAACACCCCGGCCGGACTGCGGCCATCGCCTTCGCGTTTGTGCGGACCTTGCGACTGTGCCGGGTGCAGACCTTCGCCCCAGGCGCTGCCGTGACGGCCGAGTGCCACGGCAAATCCGGGTGCGGCCGGTACCCATGTGCCATCCACACGCGCAAAGGTCTGCAGTCGTGCCTGGGTGCTGTTCCAGTCCGGTGTGGTCACCACGATCAACGCCCGTGCCTGCCGCAGCGCCTGGATCGGCTCGCCTGCTTGGACGCCGCTGCTGCACAGTGCGAGCGCCAGCAGCAGGGTGGATCGCAACAGGATGGCAAGGCGCATGCGGACTCCGGACGGCAAGGGACGAGCTGGTGAGGAATGCGGTGTCTCTGTGCGGACGACGACACGCGTGCCGCACCCGATGGCATCGGGGCGGGCAGGCCTACTGTACCCAGCAATGCGGGTGTGTGGCGCATGGCGATGACGACTGCATGTGCGGGCCATGGCGATGCCCTGGAATCGCCATCGTTGCGTGCATGGTTTTTTGCCGTGCGGATCACGCAGGCAGGCGGCGAGGGCATGCCTGCGTCCCAGTCGAGCGCTCCGTCGCTTGACGCCCGATATGCCGCCTGCGATGGCCAGGTCAGTCGGGCAGCAGTTCCAACCCGCGGATGCGGCGGATGCCCAGGCCTGGCGAATCATCGATATGGATCTGCGCCTCATCGAACTGCACGCCGCCCTCGGTAGGATCGAACTGCCCCAACGCCGGTGCATCCAGGTCGGCCAGGGTGATGCTGTCGGCCTTGGCCACCGCCAGATGCACGGCGGCGGCGACGCTGATGCTGGATTCGATCATGCACCCGATCATGCACGGTACGCCGTACAGCGCTGCGATATCGGCGATGCGGATGGCATTGGACAGGCCGCCGGTCTTCATCAGCTTGATGTTGACGATGTCGGCCGCGCGGCGCTGAATGATGTCGATCACCTGTATTGGCGAGAACACGCTTTCGTCGGCCATCACCGGGGTGTCGATGCGCGCGGTGACGAAGGCCAGGCCATCGATATCGGCGGCCTTGACCGGCTGTTCGAGCAATTCCAGCACGATGCCGGCGTCTTCCAGCATGCGCATGCTGCGCACGGCCTGTTTGGGTGTCCAGCCCTGGTTGGCATCCAGGCGCAGCGATGCACGCCCATCGACGGCTGCGTGGATCGCCTTGACGCGTTCGACATCCGACGCGCTGTCCTTACCCACTTTGATCTTCAGCGACCGATAGCCGCGCCCCAATGCCGACTGCGCCTGCGCCACCATGATGTCGATGGTATCGGCACTGATGGTGAGGTCAGTGGTGATGCGCGGGGTGCCGCCCCCAAGCAGCTGATAGAGCGGCGCGCCGAAGGTCTGCGCCCACAGATCGTAGAGTGCGATCTCCACTGCGGCCTTGGCGCTGGTATTGCGTTCCAGCGCATGTTGCACCAGCCCGCACAGTCGATTGAGGTCAGCCACGTCCTGGCCGATCAACCGCGGTGCGATGCAGTGACCGATCGCGGCGATGATGCTGCCGTGCGTATCGCCGGTGATCGGCGCGGTGGCCGGCGCGGCGCCATAACCGATATGGCCGCTATCGGTTTGCAGCAGCACCACCACGTCCTCGATCGCCTGCACGGTGCGTACCGCGGTCTTGAACGGAGTTTTCAACGGCACGCGCAGCATGCCAAGGCGGAAGCCGGTGATCTTCATGGGGAGCCAATTGGCGCGATGCGCTGGATGCGGGTGATGCGATCGACGAAGGGCGTGCCATCGGTGGTCAGCAACGGCAACAGCGGCGTCACCGAGACGCCGTTCAGGCGCGCACGCTGCACGCTGCCATCGGCAGCGCGATAGTTGGCGCCGGCGACATCGTGGATCACCCAGGGCGCGCCACGCTCATGCCCGATCACCAGCATCACGTGGCCAGGGATATAGATCAGGTCGCCGATACGCAGCTGCGCCAGCTGCTGCAGACGTTGCGGCTGCGGTGCGCGTGCATCGAACGCAACCGTGCGCAAAGCCGGGCTGCGTGCCTGATCGCCGGTATTGCGTGGCAGCGCAATCCCCAGGCTGCGGTAGATATCCAGCACAAAACCGCTGCAATCGCGTGCATCGTAATCGTTGCCCCAGCCATAGCGTTCGCCGAGGAACTTGAAGGCCTGCCGCAGCAACGCGGCATCGGTTGCCGGCAAGGGACCGGCGTGCACATCCGCGCCGCGCGGGACCAGGGCCGGCACCAGCTGCAAGCGACCATCGACATCGCGTAGCGGCAGTTGCACCACGTGGGCAGCCAGTGGAAGTTGTCCGTTGACCGGCTGCTGCGATGGCCAGTCGACATCCAGGGGCAGGCTGGTGCCCATGTCCAGCGACAGTGCCGAGACGGCGGGTAGCTCCGGGGTGTATGCAGTCTGCACGCGGGCACCGGTCACCAGCATGCGTGGACCGCGTTGTGCGTACCGCAACACCTGCTCGCGGCTGCCTTCAGCGATCCGGTCGGCAGCGATCCACGCTGCATAATTGGCTGCAAGCACGAACCGCCAAGCACCATCGGCACTGGTGTGCAGCACCGCGACCGGCGTGCCTGGGTACAGGGCCGACTCCTGAAAGCGGTCGATATCGAGATCGTCGGGACTGGTGAATACGCGCTGGGTGGTGGGGAAGGTGCGCAATGCCGCACGCTGGACCACCAGCGCAAACTGCACTGCCACCGTTGCGGGGAGCGCATCCAATGCCAGCGTGCGGCGCAACTCCGACAGGCGCACTGGGTCGATGACATGTCCATCGGCGCCGTAGAGCGCACGCGTCGGCGGCGCCGACAGTGCTTGAATTCGCGCACGTACCGCGTCGCCGGGCATGACCTCGGGCAGCTGCGACAGATCGTGCATGGACGCATCGTCGCGCAACAGGCGGGCATTGAAGGCGGCGATCTGTGCCGCGTTCAAACGCGGCAACCGTGCATTGCCGCTGCGCTGGATCCAGTAGTCCGCTGTCAGTTGCGCCTGGCTGACCGCAAAGGGGGCCACAGGTGAAGCTGAAGTGCTGCCGGGCGCTGCGCTACCGGGCAGCGCAAGTGCCATCAACAGCAACGTCAGCAGGCGGCGCGACAAGGGCATGAACATCTCGGAGTGAGTGCATGTGGGTCTGCAATGCAGCGTGGAGGGAAGCACGGCGCGCCGACCTTCACCTCCTTGCCGCTGCAAGCGTGATGATGAGTGTACGCGGGACGCCTCGGGGTGCGCAGACCGCAAGCGGTGATCGCTCCTCCGCAGGCATGCGATTTGCGGTGGTCTGATGACGTGCTGCCGCCATGGGGTGCTTCGATCGATGGGGCGTTGCTGCGGAGATCGCGTTGGGGCCAAGGTGGGAGCGTCGCTTTGCCATCCGCATGGTCTGCAGCCAGGCAGACTCGCCGGAGCCCGTTCACGCGGCGAACCACCTGCGACCGGTCACAAGCCACCGCAGTTACCGTCAGCGGCCGTGGCCGTGACCCGGTGTCGGCGTCTGCTCTCGTACACTGCAGCCGTCAGCATCCGCATCGCGCTGGCGTCGATTCGCCAGATGGAGTCAGCCGCTCTGAGTGCCTTCAAAAGAAATCCGATGCCGCCTACTCCCCATCCGTGTTCATTGGCCTGGCTGCGGGCCATGGTCTGCATGGCCGCGCTGTCGCTGGGTGCCTGCGCGCACGCGCCGCAACGCAACCCGCTTGCGCAGTGGGTGCCGTCGCCCAATTACGACGCGCGGCGGCCGATCCTGATCGTGCTGCACTTCACCGACCAGAACTCGGTGCAGCAGAGCCTGAGCACGTTGCGTGGGCGCAACAGCGGCGGCCGCGTCAGTGCGCATTACCTGATCGGCGAGGATGGGCAGCGCTACCAGTTGGTCAGCGATGCGCAGCGCGCCTGGCATGGCGGTGCCGGCCGCTGGGGCACCATCACCGATATCAATTCAGCCTCGATCGGCATTGAGCTGGACAACGACGGCAGCGAACCGTTCGCACCAGCGCAGATCGACAGCCTGCTGGTATTGCTGGAAGACCTGTGCACGCGCTTGCGCATCCCGCGCACCCAGATCGTCGGTCATGAAGACGTCGCTCCTGCACGCAAGAACGACCCGGGGCCGCTATTCCCGTGGAAACGCCTGGCCGATGCTGGCTTCGGCCGCTGGCCCGTACCCGATACGCCACCCGCACCGGCGGATTTCGATCCCTGGCAGGCGCTGGCCCTGCTGGGCTACAGCCTCGACGACCCCGCCGCCACGCTGCAGGCCTTCCATCACCACTATCGCGGCAACAGCGCCACTACGCTGGATGCCGAGGATCTGCGGATATTGCATGCGTTGACACGACCACCGAATTCGCCGGCTGTGCCGCTTACTCCGGGCGCGCTCCGAGCCAAGTGACACGGTGCATCGCGTTGAGCGGGTTCAATCGGCGGCAGTGCGGGCCGCGTTCTGTGTGGGAGGGGGGGGCGCTGCCTTCCTGGACTGAGGTGCTTTCGGTCAATCCACTGGACCTGCATCGCATTCTTGATAGGATTTTCTCCTGACAAGAATGGAAGGCTGTCAAGAATGGAAGGCTGTCGCGTGATGAATCTCGGGAAGACAGCGCTGTGGGCGGCAGCGATGCTAGTCCTTGCTGGTTGCTCGGATAAGGCCATCGACACCGGGCAGGCCGGCGCGCCGCCGGCGCCCACCGAGACGACACCCGCAACGCCGGCGGCACCGCCCGCGGCGCAGCCCCGGCAGATCGTCGCCGACGTACCGGCCCCGGGGCAGGTGCTGAATGACATTTATGGAATGAAGGGCGATGGGTCAGCGTCCTATACCGTCGATAACGGTGCGCTGGCCGCCTTCTGGTATGGCTATCGCTTCGACTTGGGCGGCAAGCACTATTACACCGGCTTCGCCAATGCCGGGCCGGGAACGTATGGCAAGGCAGAGGAACGCGACGGCCCAGACCCCGGCGTTGGCGTCGCCATCAGCCAGGCGACGTATGTGCTCGACGACGTTGCTGGCAAGTCGGCATGGACACTGTTTCACGCGCAGCAGTGGGCTGGCGATTTCGGCGCAAGTGAAAACGCCGATCCGCTCGATGAAAAGCGCGAGCCGCAAAGTACGGAAACCAAGGACGGTCACCTGCTTCTGGCGGTGCCCACCAAACGGTTTGCACCCGGCGTCAGCAGCCTGGGCTTTGCCATCTTCAGCTTCGATCCGAACAAAAACGACCTGGGCGATTACAAGGGCTGGGTTTACCTGGGTACCGTTGTGACCGGTGGCGACAACAGCGCAGCGTGCGACGACAGCGGGACGATGAAATGCGCCTCCAGCGCTGGAACGCTGAGCTTTGAGCCGGGCAAGACCGGTTCGATGCCGACACTGCGGGTTGTCATGAAAGGCACCGCCGTCTCCGGTCCAGGCAAGGTCCGTGTCCTGGACGCCTCCGATACGGTGACCTACACCTTCGATGCTTCCAGGCAGCAGTACACCCCGCCGCTGGATCAGTGAGCACTATTCGAGCACCTTCGTGCTTTTTTACTCATTTCCCGTTGCGTGGCGCTAGGCGTTCAAGTGCTTTGCGTCAGTCTCCATCCCTCTCAAGGAACAGTCTCAACGATGCCAGCTCTCAAAACTCTGCCCCTTTTGTCTGTGATGACGCTGTGCGTGCTGACCGCTGCCTGTGGCGGGCAATCGCAGTCGGCCGATCAATCCCTCGACTCCGCTGCCGCGACCACTGATGCGTCGGAGACCTCAGCGGACGGCATGGAGTCCAGGGCTACCTCAGAACAACCAACATCCAGCTCGTCCGCTGGCCAAGCTCAGAAGTCCACACCCTCACCATCAACAGGAGATTCCCCCGTGCTACGCCCTTCTTATGATGACTGTATTACTGCTGCTGCAGGTGCGACTCCCGCAATGCAGGACTGTATTGCGGCCGAACATGCGTACCAGGATGAAAAACTCAACAAGGTCTATAAGGCCTTGATCGAGCGGCTTGGTGATGAGGACAAGAGCAAGCTGCGCGACCAGCAGCGTCAGTGGATCGCAGATCGCGACGAGAAATGTTTATACGATCCCGATAGCGGACAGGCGGGCATCGTGGATGCAGCGCAGTGCCGCCTTGAAATGACAGCGGAACGGGCTGCGCAGCTGGAGTCGCGCTGAGCCGTGAAGTTGCCGGTCAATTCTATTGGTAATTTCCATGTCAGGGAGATAAGGCGATGAGCGGCAAGGATTGGGAATTAGGGCAAACTTCGAAGCACTATGAAACAGGCGGCCGGGGCGCGAGTACCGTGTCGTCAGGTATCGACGATCCTGGTGGCGTCTCCTATGGTTCGTATCAGATGACCTCTCAGGTCAAGACCAAGGAAGGGGCGGTGATCGTTGGCGGAACCGTTGCGGCCTTTGTGAAAAGCAGTAAGTATGCAGACGATTTCGCCGGGCTGACCCCCGGCTCTGCCGACTTCAGTGCCAAGTGGAAAGAATTGGCAAAGACCGACACATCTTTCGCACAAGAGCAGCACGACTACATCAAGCGCACCCATTACGACAAGCTTGTGGATCGACTGGAAGGCAAGGGGCTGGATTTGACGAGTCGCGGTCCGGCTGTACAGGACGCGCTCTGGAGCACTGCCGTCCAGTATGGTCCCGGCAGCGATAAGCGGCCGGGCGGATCTGGCGTCTTCCTTAAAGGACTCGAAGAAAAATTCGGTAAGGGCTACGACGTTTCCAAGCTTTCGGACAAGGAGATTGTCAGTGCCGTCCAGGACTACAAGGCGGCGCACGTCAAGGAACTCTTCCCGCGGGTGGAAAAGCAGAAGACGCTGGATTCATTGAAAAACCGCGCAGAAAACGAAAAGGCGGATTTGGTCAAGTTGGCTGACCTGGACAAGACGGTGACGCAGTCAGAGGCTACACCGTCCAGTCGGGATAAAGCGCCAGCCGATAAGGCTCCGTCCGATTTGCATGCCCAAGATGGCGGGATATTGAAGCGGCATGAGCACGGTCCAGCGGTGAAAGAACTTCAAGACAAGCTTGCGTCGCTTGGCTATATGGAAGCCAAGGACGCCATTGGTACCTATGGGCCCAAGACAGAGGCCGCAGTCGAGAAGTACCAGAGGGATAGCGGATTGAAAAGTGTCGATGGCAAAGCCGGTTCAGAGACGCTTGCATCGATCAATGGAGCAGTGCAACGTCAACAAGGCGTCGATCAGCTTCGCCGTGCCGATCCGTTGTTTGACCAGGCGGTGACCCAGCTGGAGAAGCACGGCCCCAACGGTGGCTTCAAGAATCGCGATGAGATGCAGCGGGCGGCCGGCCAGGTGGCGTTCGAAGCCAAGGTCAGCGGCATGTCGCGAATCGATGACCTGGTGGCAAGCACCGACGGCAAGGGTCTGATTGCGGTACAGCGCAATCCGAACAATCCCCTGGACGTCAATCGTGCATACGTGGACAGGCATCAGGCCGCAACCGTGCCGCTGCAGCAAAGCCAGCAGCAACTGGCGTCCGAGACGCAGCGGCAAAGTCAGGATGAGCAGCGGACCCAGGCGGCAACGCAAGCTGCCCCGTCGCGGTAAACGCCGGGATACCGGCCGTGCTTCACCGGGCGCGGCCGGTATCTGTGAGCCGTTGCAGATTGCACTGCTGCACGCGCGATCGCGTCAGGCTATGGCTGTCGTGCAAATGCGGCGGTGCCCCTTGCAGTTGCAGTGTGCGAAGCGTTGTTTGATGCATGCGTCTCTGCGACATGGCCATTGTCAGAAATGCTAGTGACGCATTCGAGCAATGCGAGATATCCGACTCGAGCTCAGCATCGGGAATTCCCAATTCCAATTCCCAATTCCCAATTCCCAATTCCCAATTCCCAATCCCCAATCCCCAATCCCCAATCCCCAATCCCCAATCCCCAATCCCCAATCCCCAATCCCGGCGCAGCAAGGCCCAGCTCGGACCATCCAGGCGAAGATGCCACATCCCAGACATGAGTCCCGTGGTCCAGCTGGCAATTACCTGCATAGAGCGCCTCGGCAAAGGATTGATCTGGCGTTTCTTGCTGCGCCGATCGCCTATGCTTTGCAGATGACGGATCCACGCCCAGCCCACATTCCCGCAGTGCCTTCGGGCCGCCAGAAGCCTACGCTGCCCTGGCTGTTACTTGCAGCGGCGTTTGCAAGCACATGCTTTGTTGCCACCGCAGCGCCGGTCATTTCGCCGGCGACCACTGCTGCCGACGTGGGTCTGATCGACGTGGGCACGCTCGCGCCGGAGATCGCCGTCGACATGCGCTATGCAGGCAGCAATAACTTCACCGGGCGCGTGGTGCCCGGGTATCTCGCATCACGGTGTTATCTGTTGCGGCCGGCAGCCGAGGCATTGACACGGGTGGCGCGTACGCTCAACGCAGCAGGCTATCGCCTGCAGGTGTTCGATTGTTACCGGCCGGTGCGGGCGGTGCATGCATTTGTGGCGTGGGCGGCGGACCTGCAGGATCAGGTGACCAAGCCGCAGTACTACCCGCGTGTGGACAAGCAGGCATTGTTGGGCGACTACATCGCCGAGACCTCGGGACATAGCCGCGGCGCCACCCTGGACCTGGGATTGCTGGATTGCCGTCACGGTGCATGCCGCGCGGTTGATATGGGTACCGACTTCGATTTCTTCGATCCGCGTGCGCATACCGATGCAGCCGATCTCAGCGGTGCGCAGCGTGCGAATCGTCAGCACCTGTTGCGCGCCATGGCGGCCGAAGGCTTTGCCAACTACCCGATGGAGTGGTGGCATTTCACCTTCCGCCCCGAGCCCACGCCACAGACCGCTTACGATGTGCCGGTGGAGTGAGCGCGGCCATGTGCAAGCTGCGCTGGTTTTAGGCGTGCAGTGGCTGGAACGCTCGTACACTGCACCCCTTGGCGTCGCGCTTGCCGCTTCGCCGGCTATTGGCCACGCTGCGGCCGCTGCCTGAGGAATCGTCATGTCCGACCCGGAACGTTTTTTGGATATCGCCTGCCCGTACTGCGGGGAGTGGATCACGCTGACGCTGGATCTCACCGGTGGCGATCAGCAGTACATCGAAGATTGCCAGGTGTGCTGCAAGCCGATCTCGGTCAGCGTGCAATGGGACGAGGATGGCGAGGCGCAGGTGACCGCGCGCGGTCAGGACGATTGAGGCGGACTTGCGGACACGGTCTTTGCGCAGCGCTGCAGCAGGCCGCGCAACATGCCGGACCCAGTCAGGCGCGCGCCTGACTCGCCATCGCCGCTGCCGTGTTCGCGTGCTCGTCCACCGATTCGGCGACGCCTGCGGATCCCTTGCCCTTAGCCGCTAGACTGGCACGCCTGCTGCCTGGATTGTCACGATGAATCTGCCCCTGCACTTCGGCCTGCTCGGTTCGCTGGAGGCAGGCCTGATTGCGCTGGTGCTAGGGGTGCTGTTGTTTGCCGCTGTCGAGTACATCGGCCGACGTCTGCAGTTCACCCACGGCCACACCCTGGGAATCGCCTGCCTGCTCGCGGTGGCCATCGGTGCCGGCTACGACATCTGGAACCTCGTCTACACCAGCATCGTGCGGCTGGAGTCGCCGCTGTATGCGCGGCTGGCCCTGGCAAAGATTCACGACCCCAACGAATTAGGTTCGCGCGTCATCCTGCAAGTGGCCGGTGCACTTGCGGGCGTCGTCCTAGGTTGGAAACTGTTCAGCTCCGGAAGCTGGGATGACGAGGCCCCGGGCCCGTAAACGACGGTGGAAAAACGCGGTCTGGTTCTCAAAAACCGCGCTGTTGAATGCGCTGCTTCTGTTTGGCTCACCAGCCGCTAACAGGCGGCTAAACACAACGTTCCGCGCGATGGTTAAGAGGACGTTTTGCGCGAAATTACGCCGGGTTGGGCGTTCATTTGCGATGGGTAGGGTGGTGCCATGTGCGGCGACACCGCGCATTCCCAAGCCAAGGAGACCACCCAATGAAGAATCGCAACCGCACCTCGCTGCTTGCCGCCACCGCCGCTCTTGCCGCCGCTCTTGCGCTGCCGGCCATGGCGCAAAGCACCTCCCAGGATGCTGCAGCGCAGTCGGGAAGTTCGGCCACCGGTGCCCAGAGCGGTAGCTCCAGTTCCAGTGGCGGCGGGCAGACCTGGGCCAGTGTCGATACCGATAGCGACGGCGCAATCAGCAAGCCCGAAGCCCAGGTCAACGCCGGGCTGGCGCAGATCTTCGACCAGGCCGACGGCGATCACGACGGCAAGCTGACCCCGGATGAGTACAAAGCCTTTGTCGCCACCCAGCAGAGCGGCGGCGGTGCCAGCGGCTCGCAGGGGAACTGACCGGTATCGTGCCGCGATCACCAGCCCGTACGGCTACAGACAGCCTTCAATGATCGAAGAGGAGCTTTTGTAGGTAGGCAAGCCGACCACGCCTTGCGCGTTGGGTCGGGATGGATACACGGGGGCGGCCTGCCAAGGCCGCTCCCGTTTTCTTTACGTCGGGCACGTTACGGTGAAGTGCTACAACTCCGGCCTTCTTCCATGGTGCAGCTGCGCATTATCATACTGGCGGGTCTATCTGGCCCGCTGCTGGCGTTTGCCGCGCCCCCGGAGCTGCCACCGGCGTCTACGCAGCAACCGCTTGCGCCGCCTGGCTCCAGTGCCCCGGCCATGTCGCCTCTGCCGATCGAGCCGCCACCACCTGCAACGACGCCACTGCTTCCCACCGATCCCGCCGGCCCGGTCCGCCCCAGGAGCGGCGCCGACTCCTCGGTGGCCGCGCCGGCCGGGACGCTGGTACCGCGCAGCTTCCGCAGTCTGGATAGCGATGCAGACGGCTCGCTGACGCGGGAAGAAGCCGGGGCCGATCCGATCCTGCGCGAGAACTTCGCCGACTTCGACAGCAACGGCGATGGGCGCCTGTCGCGCGACGAATTCGCCAGCTACCAGCCCGGCCCGGGCGACGCTGCGGGCGACTGACGCAGCAGCGCATCCACGCGCTGCTAGACTTGCGCGATGACAGCTCTGACACAGCGCGACGGCCAGGCGATCCAACTGGTTGGCTTCGATGGCGACGATACCCTCTGGAAAAGCGAGGACTATTACCGCAGCGCCGAAGCGGATTTCGAAGCGATCCTGGCCGGTTATCTGGACCTGGGCGACAGCCGCATGCAGCGGCATCTGCTGGCGGTGGAACGGCGCAACCTCAAGGTGTTCGGCTACGGCGCCAAGGGCATGACCTTGTCGATGATCGAGACGGCCATCGAACTGACCGACGCCCGCATCGACGCCCGCGACATCCAGCGCATCGTCGAGATTGGGCGGGCCACGCTGCAACATCCGGTGGAAGTGATTGCCGGAGTGCGTGAGGCCGTCAGCGCTATCGCCGCCGACTATGCGGTGGTGTTGATCACCAAGGGCGATCTGTTCCATCAGGAGCAGAAGATCGCCCAGTCCGGCCTGACCGACCTGTTCCCGCGGGTCGAGGTGGTGTCCGAGAAAGATCCCGATACCTACGCGCGCGTCCTCGGCGAATTCGACCTGCCGGCGCAGCGCTTCGTCATGATCGGCAACTCGTTGCGCTCGGACGTGGAGCCGGTGCTGGCGATCGGCGGCTGGGGCATCCATACCCCCTACGCGGTGACCTGGGCGCACGAACAGGACCACGGTGTCGCCGCCGACGAACCGCGCATGCGCGAAGTGCCCGATGCCGCAGGCTGGCCGGCCGCCGTGCATGCGCTGGATGCACTGGCCAGGCAGCACGCGCTAAGCTGAGCGCCGTGGCACGCGTCCGCCGGCCGGCAGGGGAGCGGCTGCGGCCGCTTGGGATGTTCGTTCCGTGCCGACGCGCCTTCAATGGTTGCACCGCCGTGGTCATGGCGGGATCTTCCATCGCGGGAGCCAGGGCGGTCGCTACCTGGCGCCGCTTCGCGGATGCAACGAAAATCAACATGCGGGCGCATCGCAGCGCCCGCCAACAGGACGTTCCGGCCCGCACGCGTGCATGCCGACCTTGGAGGGATTACCCATGAACATGTTGTCCATCACCCATCGTGCAGCGCTGGTCATCGCACTTGGGCTGCTCGTCGGCACCACACCGCTTGCGGCTGCCGAGTTGGAAGAGGAAATCATCAACCCCAGCGAGGTGATCTTTCGCGACGGGCAGCCGTACTACGACGATGCGGGCGACTACGTGCGTCTGCGCACGCGCAAGGTGGGTGGGGAGATCGTGTATTTCCGCACCGTCCGCTTCGACCGTGAGCAAGGCTATGTGGATGCGCACGGCGAGAGCATCGCAAAATTGCAGTCCCGCCCGACTGCAAGCGATCGCGGTTCTGCGTTTTCGCCCGATCGATATTCCGACGTTCGCTACGGCGGTGCCTATGGCGGCTATGGCTACGGCCGCGAACTGCGGTTGGGTGCATCGCGCAATCGTCCGTATGGGCAGATCTACTACGGCAACGGCCTGTATGGGCCGGACCCGTACAGCAGCCCGCACAACCGCGATGCGCGCCAGCGTTACATCGGTCCCGGCTACGTGGGCTCCTGCGATCTGAGCGGCTGCCGCGAAGTGCATTCGATCGGCTTTTACGATCTGCGTTGACACGCGTGTGGCCTGACACCGGCGCGGGCATGCGGCATCATCGGGGCATGCCCGTCTTACGCTCACCTCGGTTGCGATCGCTGCCATTGCTGGTTGCCGTGCTGGTTCCGGTACTGGCGGTGGCGCAGGGCGTGCCTGCGCCGGCTGCCGGCACCCGGACGCAGGAAGCCGCACCGGCGGTGACGCCCGGCACTGGCGATGCGTGGGTGGACCAGCATCTGGCCGACATGGGCAGCTATGCGCAGCGCTACCCCGACAGTTTCATCGATGAGGTTGCCCGTTATACCGAAACCCCGCGCGGCTACGTGCAGGCGCTGCTGCAGGTGCATGGCTGGCATGCCGGCGACATCTACTTCGCCTGCGCGTGGGCGCACACGGTGCAGCTGTCGTGCCGCGACAGCGTGCGCGCCTACACGCGCGATCATCGCGATGGATGGGAGGGCGTGATCACGCGGCTGCCGGTGGCGCCGGACAACGCGCATCTGCGCGCGCTGCGGCACGCCATCGTCGCCAGCTACGACCGCTGGGAACGGCCGATCACCCTCGATGCGCTGCTGCGCCGCCAGCTTGGCGATCACGCGCAGCGGCTGGAGGCCGCGCGCGAGGCCAGCGAAGCGGCCGACGCTGCAGCCCAGGCGGGGTTGTAACGCGCAAGGCATGTCGCAGGTCCGCAGCCGCAGCCGGCTGTCTGCGCGCCAACGCGCGGGCGCGATGCTGCCGTGCAGCTGGTCGCTAAGGGGCGTGGTCGGCGAGAATGCGGTAACGCTGGCATCGGCCGGCCTCTGCCAAGACCACGCCATGCGCGATACCGTGTTTGTTTCTTCCGACCACATCCGCAGCCTGTTTGCGCAGGCGATGTCGGACATGTATCGCGCCGAGGTGCCGTTGTACGGCGACCTGATGACGCTGGTGGCGCAGGTCAATGCGCAGACGCTGGAAGCCGATCCGGCATTGGCAGCGCGGCTGCAGCGCAACGACGAGCGCGCACGACTGGATCTGGAGCGGCACGGCGCAATCCGGGTCGGCACGGCGGCGGAACTGGCCACCTTGGGGCGCCTGTTTGCGGTGATGGGCATGCACCCGGTGGGTTATTACGATCTCTCGGTGGCGGGGGTGCCGGTGCATTCCACCGCGTTCCGCCCGATCGACGAGGCAGCGCTGTCGGCCAATCCGTTCCGCGTGTTCACCTCGTTGCTGCGGCTGGAACTGATCGAGGATGCCGCGCTACGTGCGCAGGCTGCGCAGATCCTGGAGCAGCGGCAGATCTTCACCGATGCTGTCGTGGAGTTGATCGAACACTACGAGCGTGTCGGCGGGCTCGATGCCGGGCAGGCGCAGCGCTTCGTGGCCGAAGCGCTGGAAACCTTCCGCTGGCATGGCGATGCAACGGTGTCGCTGCCCACTTACCGCGCGCTGAGCGATGCGCACAAGTTGATCGCCGATGTGGTGAGCTTCCACGGCCCGCATATCAACCATCTGACCCCGCGCACGCTGGATATCGACGCGGCGCAGGCGCAGATGCAGCGCGCCGGCATCGATGCGAAGGCGGTGATCGAAGGGCCGCCGCGTCGGCGCGTGCCGATCCTGCTGCGCCAGACCAGTTTCAAGGCGCTGGAAGAGCCGGTGCGCTTTGTCGGCGACGGCGGGCAGCCCGAACACGGCACGCATACCGCGCGCTTCGGCGAGATCGAACAGCGCGGGCTCGCACTGACGCCCAAGGGCCGCGCGCTGTACGACGCACTGCTGGCGCAGGCGCGCGACGCCGATGGCGCCGGCAGCACCGGCACCGATTACGCCACGCGGCTGCAGACCGCGTTCGTGGCCTTTCCAGACGACGAGGCGCTGCTGCGTCAGGAAGGGCTGGGCTACTTCCGCTATGCGTTGACCGATGCCGGCCGCGCCGATCCGGCGCAGGTGGCCGCACTGCCGGCAGAAACGGCGATCGCGCTTGGCCTGCTCAGTGCCGATCCGATCATCTACGAAGACTTCCTGCCGGTCAGCGCGGCCGGCATCTTCCAGTCCAACCTCGGCGGCGCCGAGCAACGCGCCTACGCCGCACATTCGAGCAAGCGCAGTTTCGAGCAGGCGTTGGGCGCGCAGGTGCACGACGAGTTCGCATTGTATGCGCAGCTGGAGCGGGAGTCGCTGCAGGCGTTGCTGGTGTAGCAGTCACAGCGCGGCGTGCGCGTTTGCAGGCCTGCTGTCTGCCGGCTTTGTCGCGCATGGCGTGTCGTGATCGCGCAGTGCACATTGCCAGAATGTGCGCCGCTGCGGAGTTGGATGGCGCGTACCTTGAAGCATCGGAACAAAGAAGCAATCGAGGTTTTGGCTAGTCTCGGCATCTGGACGCGGTCGGGCGCTTTGGCTTAGGTCAAAAGCCCAGTGGGTCGAGCGCGCGGTGCCCTCACCGCTTGCGGGACACGCCGTTAACCCGTCCCTGGGGGCTCGGTGGGGGCATCCATGCCGCCACACGGTCCCGCAACCGGTGAGGGCACCGCACCAGACAGTGTGCTGGTTGCTTTGTCGAAAAAGCATGCGCACCGACCATCTCGACCGGGCCCTGAAGCCCTGCAGCCCTGCAGCCAGGCCGCAGGTCCGTCGCTCCGCACATGATCTACCCGGCACCGTCCAAGCGCGCCAAGGCAACCGAGATTCCGGCTTGGCAGACCCATGTATCTGCAGCCTGGCCAGCGTGCCGGGTTTATGCGTTGCCAGCAGAGATGCCCCGGCGTCACGTCGGCAATCGACAGGTGACTGCCGAGCGGCGCTGACCAACCAACATGCCGGCCGGCATGCGTCGGTCTAAGCAGGCCGGCGCGTGTGCGGCGTCGCCTCAGTGCGCCGACGCCGCCGGGCGCCGTGCCGCCGCGCGCTCTGCCCGGCGTGCACGCACACGTGCGCGCCGCGCCTTCCAGCGCTCGCTCAGGCAGGAGAAGATCACATACAGCGCGGGGGTGCTGAGCAGGGTCAGGCTCTGCGAGAACACCAGCCCGCCGATCATCGCGATACCCAGCGGGCGGCGCAGCTCAGAGCCTTCGCCCAGGCCGACGGCCAGCGGCACCGCCGCCAGGATCGCCACCATCGTGGTCATCATGATCGGGCGGAAGCGCACGATCGAGGCCTCGCGCGCGGCCGCACGTGCATCCATGCCGTGCACGCGCTGCGCCACCAGCGCGAAGTCGATCATCATGATCGCGTTCTTCTTGACGATGCCGATCAGCAGCACCAACGCGATCATCGAGATCACCGACAGCTCGGTGTTGGTCAGGAACAATGCCAGCAGCGCGCCGACACCGGCGGCCGGCAGCGTGGACAGGATGGTCACCGGGTGGATCAGGCTCTCGTAGAGCATGCCCAGCACGATGTAGACGGTGAGTACCGCGGCCAGCAGCAACACGCCCATCGAGTTGGGGCTGAGCTGCACGTTGAAGCTGTCGTCGCCGCTGAGACGGATGCCGTCGGGCATGCGCAAGCCCTCCACGGTGGACTTGATGATCAGGTCCGCCTCGCCGGTGCTGACGCCCGGTGCGAGGTTGTAGCTCAGATCCATCGTGGTGTACTGGTTTTCATGGATGATCTGCGGCGGCGCCAGGCCGGGGGTCTGGGTGGCGACCGCGGTGATCGGCACCATCTGCCCGGCGCGGTTGGGCACGAAGATCTGGTCCAGCGCCTTGGGCGTGGCGGTCTGCGAGGGCAGCGCATTGACCACCACGCTGTATTGGTTGAGATCCGAATAGATGGTGGAGATGGAGCGCTGGCCGAAGGCGCCATACAGCGCGCCATCGATGGCACCGACCGTGATCCCCAGGCGCGCGGCCTTGGCGCGGTCGATCACGATGTTCTGGCGCAGGCCGGCGGTATCCACGTCGGTGCCGACATCGCGCAGGCGTGGGTTCTTCTTCAGCGCGGCCTGCAGCTTGGGCAGCCATTCCTGCAGCTGCGCCAGGTCGTTGCCCTGCAGCGACACGCGATACTGCGCGCCCTGGCTGGTGCCGCCGCCGCCGTCGCTGGGCAGGTCCTGGATCGCGCGCAGGCGCAGGTCAAGATCCGGGTAGCGGTCGGCCTTGGCGCTCAGGCGTGCGACCACTTGCGCGGTGGTATCGCGGCGGCCTTCGTCGCGCTTTTTCAATTCGATATTGAACGAGGCGCTGGAGCCCTGGCGGCCGGAGCCCAGCCGTGCGCCGACGGTCTTCACCGCCGGGTCGGCCATCAGCATGTCGGTGATGCGGCGCTGGCGGCTGACCATGTCGGCGAACGACACCGTGGCGCTGGAATTGGCGCGGCCCCAGATCAGGCCGGTGTCCTGCGCGGGGAACGAGCCCTTCTTGACTGCACCGCCGAGGAAAATGGTGGCGGCGATCAATAGCAAGGGCGTCAGCGACAGCAGCAATGCGTGGCGCAACGAAAAGTCCAGCGCCACGGTGTAAACGGCGAGCATGCGCTCGTGCATGCGGTCCAGCCAGGCGCCGAAACGACCGGGCTTTTCCGGCTCGCTATGCGCCGACAGGAAGCGGCTGCACAGCGCCGGCGTCAAGGTCAGCGACACCAGCATCGAGACCACGATCGCCGCCACCAGGGTCACGGTGAACTCGCGGAAGAACGCGCCGACCATGCCGCTGGCGAACAGCATCGGAATGAACACCGCCACCAGCGAAGCGGTGATCGACACGATGGTGAAGCCGATCTCGCGCGCACCGGTCAGGGCGGCTTCCAGCCGCGGCATGCCTTCGTCCAGATGCCGCATGACGTTCTCGATCACCACGATCGCATCGTCGACCACAAAACCAATCGCGATCACCAGCGCCAGCAGGCTCAGGTTGTTCAAGGTGAAGCCCAGCACGTACATCACCAGCGCCGAGCCGGCCAGCGACAGCGGCACGGTGACCGCGGCGATCAGCGTGGGTGCCAGGCGACGCAGGAACAGCGCCATGGTCAGCACCACCATCGCCAGGCTGATCATCAGCGTGGCCTGCACCTCGTGCAGCGAGGCGCGAATGGTGGGGGTGCGGTCGAAGTAGGGCGTGAGCGTGGTGCCGGGTTGCAGGTAGGCGCGCAGCTCGGGAATCTGCGCCTTCACCTGGTCCACGGTTTCGACGATGTTGGCGCCGGCGCGGGTGAAGGCATACATCACCACTGCGGGTTTGCCATTGAACCAGGCCGCTTGATACGCATCCTGCTGGCCGTCGTAGACGGTGGCCACATCGCCCAGCCGCACGATGCGTCCGTTGGATTGGGTGGAGATCGCCAGCTGCGCAAAATCCGCCGCCTTGGCCACCGAATCGTTGGCGATGATGGCCATGGTGGTGTTGCCGTCGGACAGGAAGCCGGTCGGCGAGGTCACGTTGGCCGCGCGCACCGCGTTGCGCAGATCGTCCGGGGTCAGGCCCAATGCATTGAGCGCGCGCAGGTCCACGTCCACGCGTACCGCCGGCGTGGAAGCGCCGGCGATGTCCACCGAGCTGATACCGGTGATCTGGCGCAGGCGCTGCGCCAGCAGCGAATCGGCGACGTTGTAGAGCTCATCGGCCGACTGGGTGTCCGAGGTCAAGGCGATGGCGATGACCGGGTCGTCGTTCGGATTGGCCTTGGAGTAGATCGGCGTGCCGAGCCCGGAGGGCAGGTCCGATTGCGAGGCATTGATCGCGGTCTGGATGTCCTGCGCGGCCGAATCGATGTTGCGATTGCTCTGGAACACCAGCACCACCAGGCTGCTGCTCTCCGAGCTGGACGAGCGCATGCGGTCGATGCCGGGCAGCTGGCCCAGATGCCGTTCCAGCGGCGCGGTGACGGTGGAGGCCATGGTGCTGGCATCGGCGCCGGACTGTGTTGCGTGCACGAAGATCACCGGGATCTGGATGTTCGGCAACGCCGCCACGCCCAGCCGCAGATAGCACATCAATCCGATCACGAACAAACCGATCGCCAGCAGCGAAGTGCCGATCGGGCGCTTGATGAAGGGCGCGGAGATGTTCATGGCTGTGGTGCCGGGATTTGGGAATCGGGATTGGGGATTCGGCAAGCAGGGCCAGCGCCACGCCTGAGCGCGCCTGCGGGCAGGCGATGCCGCACGCCGGTAATCGGATCAGCGATTGCCGCAACAGTCCTCACGCCGGGCGCTCCGAGGTGGAGGCCGGGGGTACGCCGTCGCGGCGGGCGGCACGCCGCGCGCGCCAGTCGCGTAGCCGCTCGCCGGCACGTTCCATGTACAGGTAGATCACCGGGGTGGTGTACAGCGTCACCAGCTGCGACAGCAACAGGCCACCCACAATCGCGATGCCGAGCGGGCGACGCAGTTCCGAACCGATGCCGGTGCCCAGCGCCAGCGGCAGCGCGCCCAGCATCGCCGCGGCGGTGGTCATCATGATCGGGCGGAAGCGCAGCAGGCAGGCGCGCCGGATCGCTTCATGCGCGTTGGCGCCTTCGCGGCGGGCGTCGATGGCGAAGTCGATCATCATGATCGCGTTCTTCTTGACGATGCCGATCAGCAGCACGATGCCGACGATGCCGTCCACCGACAGGCTCAGCCCGCACATCATCAGCGCCAGCAGCGCGCCAACGCCGGCCGGCGGCAGCGTGGAGATGATCGTCAGCGGGTGGATGTAGCTTTCGTACAGCACGCCCAGCACGATGTAGATCACCACGATCGAGGCCAGCAGCAGCCACACGATATCGGTCTGGCTGCCGGTGAATTCGGCGGCCTTGCCGACGAACTGCGCATGCACCTGGGTCGGAATCTTCAGGTCTTCGCGCGCCTTCTCGATCGCCGCCACCGCCTGCGACAACGAGTGCCCCGGCGCCAGATTGAACGAGATGGTCACCGCCGGCAGCTGCTGCTGGTGGCTGACCACCAACGGCGTATTGGTGACCTTGGCTTCGGCCAGCGAGGCCAGCGGAATGATGCTGCCGGCGCCGACCACGATGCCGGTGTTCTGGTTGCCCACGCCGGTGGCGGTGGACGAGTTGGACGAGGTCACCTGGCCGAAGCTAGTGGCATTGGTGCCGGTCAGCGCGCCGCTGCCGTTGCTGGCCACCGCCAGCTGATTCATCAGCGCGGTGCTGCTGCGGAATTCCGGGGCCACTTCCAGCACCACGCGGTACTGATTGAGCTCGGTGAAGATGGTGGAGATCTGGCGTTGGCCGAAGGCGTCGTACAGCGTGTCGTCGATGGTCTGCATCGGCACGCCCAGCATGCTGGCCTTGTCGCGGTCGATGCTCAGCTCCAGCGCACGTCCCTGGTTGGCCAGGTTGTTGTCCACATCGGCCAGCTCGGGCAGCTTGCGCATCGCCTCGGTCATGCGCCCGGCCCAGGTGGCCAGCTCGGTGCTGTCCACATCCGAGATCGAATACTGGTATTCGGTGGCCGCCACGCGGGTGTCCAGGGTGACGTCCTGCACCGGCTTGAGGAACAGCGCCACGCCCGGAATGCCGGCCACGGCTTTCTGCAGGCGCGGCAGCACCTCGTCCAGGCCATCGCGGTCGCCACGCGTCTTCAGCACGATTGCGAGCTGACCCTGGTTGAGCGTCGGGTTCATGGTGCCGGCGCCGATGAAGGCGGCCACGCCGGTCACCGCCGGGTCCTTCTTCAGCGCTGCTGCCACCGCCTGGGTGCGCTCTTCCATCTGCGGGAAGGCCACGTTCTGGTCGGCCTGTACCACCCCGGTGATCAGGCCGGTGTCCTGTTCGGGCAGCAGGCCCTTGGGGATCGCCACATACAGCACCACCGTCAGTGCCACCGCGCCGATCGCCACCGCCAGGGTCAGCGGCTGATGGGCAAGCACCCAGTCCAGGCTGCGCTCGTACGCGCCCACCGTGCGTGTCCACAGATTGGTCTTGCCGGCCGCTGCTGCGCGTTCGTGCGCGTCCTCGCCTTCGGGCAGCGCGTCGGGCTTGAGCAGGTAGGCGCACATCATCGGCGTCAGCGTCAGCGACACCAGCATCGAGATCACCACCGCGATCGACAGCACCCACGCAAACTCATGGAACAGCCGCCCGGTCACGCCCGGCATCAGCAGCAGTGGCAGGAACACCGCCACCAGCGACACGGTCAGCGACAACACGGTGAAGCCGATCTGCTTGGCGCCGATTTCCGCCGCCTCCGGCCCGCTCTTGCCCTGTTCGATGTAGCGCACGATGTTTTCGATCATCACGATCGCATCGTCGACCACGAACCCGGTCGCCACCACCAGCGCCATCAGCGACAGGTTGTCCAGCGACATGCCGGCGAACGCCATCACCCCGAAGGTGCCAGCCAGCGACAACGGCACCGCCACCGAGGGAATGATGGTGGCCCACAGCCGGCGCAGGAACACGAAGATCACCGCCACCACCAGCGCGATGGTCAGCACCAGGGTGAACTTCACCTCGTGCACCGAGGCGCGGATGGTTTCGGTGCGGTCGGAGAACACCTCCAGGTGCACGTCGGCCGGCAGCACCGACTGCAGTTGCGGCAGGATGCTGCGGATCTGCTCCACCGTCTGCACGATGTTGGCGCCGGGCTGGCGGCGGATCTCCAGCAGCACCGCCGGCTTGCCATCGGCCCAGGCGGCGAGCTGGTCGTTTTCCACCCCGTCGACCACGTTGGCCACATCGGCCAGGCGCACCGGGCGGCCGTTGGCGAAGCTGATGATGGTCTCGCGGTATTGCGCCGCGTCGGTGAGCTGGTCGTTGGTGCCGATGCTGTAGGACTGGGTCTTGCCGTTGAGCGAACCCTTGGGCGCGCTGACATTGGTCTGGGTCAGGGCGCTGCGCAGCGACTCCATGGTCAGGCCCATGTTCGACAGCTGCGCCGGGTTGACCTGGATGCGCACGGCCGGGCGCACGTTGCCGGCGATCGACACCAGGCCCACGCCCGGCACCTGCGACAGGCGCTGGGCCAGGATCGCATCGGCGTAGCGGTTGACCTCGCGCAGCGGTAGCGAGTCGGAGGTGAGCTTGAGCGTGAGGATCGCCGCATCGGCCGGATTGACCCGGTTGTAGACCGGCTGGTACGGCAGCGACGAGGGCAGGGTGGCCTGGCGGATCGCCGCCTGCACGTCCTGCGAAGCGATGTCGATGTCGCGGTCCATCGAGAACTGCAGAATGATGGTGGACAGGCCCGCCGACGAGTCGGAGGTCATCATCTGCAACCCGGAGATCTGCCCGAACTGGCGCTCCAGCGGCGTGGTCACCAGCGAGGCCATGGTGGTCGCGTTGGCGCCGGGGTATTGGGTGGTCACGACCAGGCTGGGCGCGTCGATTTCCGGCAGCGCCGACACCGGCAATTGCCGGTAGCCCAGGATGCCCAGCAGCAGGACGCCCGCCATCAACAACGAGGTGGCGATGGGGCGGCGGATGAAGATGGTCGAAAAGCCCACGGGGGGAATCCTTGCTGAAGACGTCAATCGGTGCCGGCGCACAGGGCGCCGACGCGCACTGGCGGCGGGGTGTCCCGTCGCCAGTGGTCAGGCATTAGCGCGGGCCGCCGCCGCGACGGCCACCGCCGCCGCCCTTCTGCTTGTCCTGCGCTGCCTTGAGTTCGGCCTCGGTCGGCTCGGGCGGGGTTTCGCCCGGCTTGAGTGCGCTGACCTTGCTGCCCGGCTTGAGCCGGAACTGGCCTTCGGTGACCACGCGCTCGCCGGGCTTGAGGCCCTTGGTGACCTGCACATGGCTGTCGTCCACTTCCACGCCCTGCACCACGGTGCGCATCTGTGCGGTGTTGTCGTTGCCCACCACATAGACGTAATCGCCGTCCGGCCCGCGCTGCACGGCCTGGGTGGGCACCACGGTGCCGCCGGAGATGGTGCGCAGCTGCAGCCGCACGTTGACGAACTGCCCCGGCCACAAGGCGTTGTCGGTGTTGGCGAAGATCGCACGCGCACCGAAGGTGCCGCTGTCGGCGGCGATGCGGTTGTCGATCACCTCCAGCTTGCCGTCGCCGCTGATCACGTGCGCATCGCCGCGATCCAGCGCCGCCACGCCCAGTGGCGACGCCGCCTGGCCGCTGCGCACGGCCTGCAGCTCGCGTTCGGGCAGGTTGAAGGACACATAGATCGGGCGGATCTGGGTCAGGGTGACGATGGTGGAGCTGGCGCTGACGATATTGCCCACGTCCACCCCGCGGATGCCGGCGATGCCGTCAATCGGCGCGGTGACGCGGGTGAACTGCAATTGCACCTGCGCCGAGCGCATCTGCGCATCGTTGGCCGACACCGCCGCCTCGTACTGCGCCACCTGGTTACGCTGGGTATCCAGGTCTGTGCGCGAGACGTACTGCTTGTAGGCCGGGTCGTTGGAGCGCTGGTAGTTCACCCGTGAGGTCGCCAGCAGCGCCTGGTTCTGGCGCTTGGCCGCCAGCGCCTGGTCGTAGCTGGCCTGCAGGGTACGCGGGTCGATCTGCGCCAGCAGCTCGCCCTTCTTCACTTCCTGGCCTTCCTTGAAATTCAGGCTCATCAGCTGGCCGCCGACCTGCGGGCTGACCGTGACCGTATTGAGCGCGGTGACCGTGCCCAGCGCGCTGGCATAGACCGGCACGTCCTGGGTGGTGGCAGCCACCACCGTGACCGGCACCGGGCCGCTGTTTTCGGTGCCATTGCCGTCCGGTGCGTCCGCCCGCTTGCCGTGATCGCCCCCGCCCATCATCCGCATTGCGACAAACACCACGACGAGCACCGCTACGACCAGCAGTGTGATCTTCCAAAAACGCGACATGCGACAACTCCTGAGGGCGGGCCGGGCGCCTGGGGCGACCGTGGGGCGGCTATGCGAAGCATATCGCCGCGCCTGACGGATTGAACGTTACTGAAGTAACGGGCCATCGGGCGCGACATCTGCGCCATTCATGGGCGCAGTGCAGCGGCAACGTACCACTGCGACTGCGGTTGACCGCTGGACTGAATCGGGCCCCACCGCAACCCGCCAGCCGCGCGGGTGCACTACATTAAGCAATCATCTTTAGAGGATTGCCAATGCGCCACTCCCGCCTGCTGACCAGCGCGCTACTGCTCGCCCTGCCCACGCTCGCCGCCGCCCAGGCCACGCCCCGGCCCGAAGTGCAGGCCGCTGCCGCGCCGTTGCAGACCAAGCTGGTGCAGTGGCGCCGCGACTTCCATCAGCACCCGGAACTGTCCAACCGCGAGGAGCGCACCGCCGCCACGGTGGCCGCGCAGCTGCGCAAGCTCGGCCTCAAGCCACGTACCGGTATCGCCCATCACGGCGTGGTGGCCATCATCAAGGGCGGCAAGCCGGGTCCGAAGATCGCCTTGCGCGCTGACATGGATGCCTTGCCGGTCAAGGAGCAGACCGGCCTGCCATACGCCTCCAAGGTCACCGCCGAGTACCGCGGCGAGCAGGTCGGGGTGATGCACGCCTGCGGCCACGACGCCCACACCGCGATCCTGCTCGGGGTGGCCGAAGCGCTGGTGGGCATGCGCGAGCAGCTGCCCGGCGAGGTGATGCTGATCTTCCAGCCCTCCGAGGAAGGCGCACCGGGCAACGAAGAGGGCGGCGCGTCGCTGATGCTGAAGGAAGGCTTGTTCGCCGACTTCAAGCCGCAGGCGGTGTTCGGCCTGCATGTGTTCTCCAGCGTGCAGGCCGGCAAGATCGCGGTGCGCAGCGGCCCGCTGATGGCGGCTTCGGACCGGTTCGCGATCAAGATGATCGGCCGCCAGACCCATGGCTCGGCGCCGTGGAACGGCATCGACCCGATCGTGGCCAGCGCCGACATGATCGGTGCCGCGCAGACCGTGATCAGCCGCCGCGCCAACCTGTCCAAGCAGCCGGCGGTGTTGAGCTTCGGCGCGATCAAGGGCGGCATCCGCTACAACATCATCCCCGACGACGTGGAAATGGTCGGCACCATCCGCACCTTCGACGAAGCCATGCGCCAGCAGATCTTCGCCGACCTCAAGACGGTGGCCGAGCACACCGCTGCCGCCCACGGGGCCAAGGTCGAGGCGCAGGTACCGGACCAGCCCGGCAACCCGGCCACCGTCAACGACCCTGCATTGACCGCAAAGATGCTGCCCAGCCTGCAGGCCGTGGTGGGCGCCGACAATGTCTACGAGCCGCCGTTGCAGATGGGCGCCGAAGACTTTTCGTTCTACGCCCAGCAGGTGCCGTCGATGTTCTTCTTCGTCGGCTCCACCGCCAAGGGCATCGACCCGGCGACCGCGCCCAGCAACCATTCGCCGCAGTTCCTGCTCGACGAATCGTCGCTGGATGTGGGCTTGCGCGCGTTGTTGCAGGTGTCGCTGGATTACCTGCACCAGGGCGAGGCTGGCTGAATCGGGAATCGGGAATCGGGAATGGGGAATGGGGAATGGGGAATGGGGAATGGGGAATGGGGAATGGGGAATCGTGCGCAGTTGCGCGGTTTCCGCTGAGCGTTGCTGATCGCGTGGGGTGGCGGGCCGCTTGACGGCCCGCTGCTTCTGTCGCCAGCTCGCTCCAGCATCCGCCATATAGCTCACGGCCAGCCCGCTCGGCCTAAAATGGCGCGATGAATACCCCAGAAGATTCCACCCTCGGTCGTGAGGTCGCCTATCCCAGCGGCTACGATCCGTCGCTGCTGTTTCCGATTCCGCGCGCGGCCGGGCGCGAGGCGATCGGCCTGGCCGGCGCCTTGCCCTTCATCGGGCGCGATCGCTGGCATGCCTATGAACTCAGCTGGCTCGATGCACAGGGCAAGCCATGCGTGGCCACGGCCACCTTGCACGTCCCCTGCGAGTCGCCGTCGTTGATCGAATCCAAGTCGCTCAAGCTGTATCTCAATTCGCTCAATGCCACCCGCTTCAACAGTGCCGAAGCGGTGCGCACGCGCATCGCCACTGACCTGTCCACGCGCGCCGGCGCCGACGTAGTGGTGGACTTCGGTCTGCCGCCGATCGATGCGGTGGGCGAGGGCGAATCGATCGACGCGCTGGACGTCAGCATCGACGACTACGGCCCGCCCAATGCCGCGTATCTGTCGGCGCACGCACAACCGCTCACCGAAGAAGTGCTGACCTCGGCCCTGCTCAAATCCAATTGCCCGGTCACCGGCCAACCGGATTGGGCCAGCGTCACGCTGCGCTACCGCGGCGCGCCGATCGACCGCGAAGGCCTGCTGCGCTATCTGGTGAGTTTCCGCGACCACGCCGAGTTTCATGAGCAATGCGTGGAGCGCATTTTCAATGACGTACTGACCCGCTGCGCGCCTGAGTGGCTGGTGGTCGAAGCGCGGTATACCCGGCGTGGCGGGCTGGATATCAATCCGCTGCGCAGCTCGCCCAGCGTGCCCACCCCGCTGTCGATCTTTCGCGACCTGCGCCAATGAGTTGCTGTACAGAAGGATCGCGCGAGCTTCACGGCGGCGCGATCCATGCTTAACAGCGCTACACGCACCCTGCAAGCTTCGTGATGCACGAAGGAATGCAGCAATGAGTGCCGATAAGAAGCCAGATTTTTCCAATGTGACGTCGACGGTCGATAGCACAGCCGAAGTGACGCCCGCTCCGGATTTTTCCAACGTGCGCACCAGCGTGCAGAGCACCGCAGAGCTGGTCGAGGAATCGGTCACTGTGCAGGCAGGCGACAGTCTGTCCAGCATCGCCAAACGTCACCTCGGCGACGGCGCATTGTGGCCGCGTATTTTCGAAGCCAACCGCGAAACGCTCAAGGACCCGGACAAGATCTTTCCGGGGCAGGTGCTGCGTTTGCCGCACAAAGCGTAGTGGCCGGCGAGTCACCGTATTGCATGGTTCGTGGCGCGCTGCCGGGAATCGCGCAAGACACATCAGAAACCAAGACACTCCAGAAACCCTATTCTTTTCGATATTCGGAGATTGATCCATGCGTACTAAATCCGTTTCAAGCACGCTCGTGATCGCGCTTGCCGGCGTGCTTGCACTGTCCGGCTGCAAGAAGAACGACGACGCCAGCGTTTCGAAGGATCCCACTTCCGGCGCTGCCACTGATGCGATGCCAGGCCCGGCCGCCACGCCGCCGGCCAGCGATCAGGCTGGCCAGAGCACGGCGACCGGCGCGGCCAGCACCGACACCGCAGCGGCGACGGGTTCCGTCGTCAGCGTGTCCAGCGTTGCAGTCGGGACCACTGCCGCCGCCGACAAGACAGTGACCCCGTCTGCCACCATCGGCACCAAGGACACCATCATCGTGTCGGTCAAGACCGATGGCAGCGCGAGCAATGTGCCCGTATCGGCCAAGCTCACCTATCAGGATGGCCAGGTTGCCGGCGAGCAGAACGCCACGCTGACCACCACTGGCGCAGAAACCACCAACCTCAGCTTCAGCAAGCCCGATGGCTGGCCGGCCGGGACCTACACCGCGCAGGCCATGGTCGACGGCAAGCCTGCGGGCAATCCACAGACCGTTACGGTGAAGTAGCTGACGTAGGCGGTCGGTGGCGACGGCGTCGAGTCCCGGCATCGTCCCATCTGCAGCCGGTGACGTCTGCTTGCATCACGTTGCAGCAAAAAGGCGCGATCGCGTGATTGCGCCTTTTTGCTGTGCGTCGATTCGGCATTGGATTCGTTACAGCTGCATCCATGTCGATTAGCCGTGTGGCGGGATGAAGCGTCCGCCTGTGGTCGCTTTACCCGGGCGCGGCTCAGACGCGACAATGCCGTGCTGATCCAATGCCGCGTCCATCGCGCTGGCCGATCGGCGTGCCGCCAGCGACCCCCGTCGCGCACGCCAACGTCAACGTCGCTGGGCATCGGCGCTCCTCCCGACCACAAGAGCCATCGCACCTCATGTCGAAGACACCGAAGATCCTCTACACGCTCACCGACGAAGCTCCCTTCCTGGCCACGCAGTCGCTGCTGCCGATCATCGATGCCTACACCGATACCGCAGGGATCGTGGTCGAAACGCGCGATATCTCGCTCGCCGGACGCATCCTGGCGCTGTTTCCCGAAAGCCTGAGCGCGGAGCAGAAAATCGCCGACGACCTCGCCGAACTGGGCGAGCTGGCCACCACGCCGGAAGCCAACATCATCAAGCTGCCCAACATCAGCGCCTCGGTGCCGCAGCTCAAGGCTGCCATCAAGGAACTGCAGGGCCAGGGCTACGCGCTGCCGGCTTATCCGGACGAGCCCAAGGATGCCGCCGAAAAAGACATCAAGGCGCGCTACGACAAGGTCAAGGGCAGTGCGGTGAATCCGGTGCTGCGCGAAGGCAATTCCGATCGCCGCGCACCGCTGTCGGTCAAGAACTACGCACGCAAGCATCCGCACCGCATGGGCAAGTGGAGCAGCGATTCCAAGTCGCACGTGGCGCACATGGACGCCGGCGATTTCTTCGGTAGCGAGCAGTCCACCACGCTGGCCGACGCCGGTACGCTGACGATCGAATTCATCGGTACCGATGGCAGCAGCAACGTGCTCAAGGACAAGGTCGCGGTGAAGGCCGGCGAGATCGTCGACGCCGCCGTGCTGAGCAAGCGTGCGTTGGCCAGCTTCATCGACGCGCAGATCGCCGATGCCAAGGCCACCGGCGTGCTGTTTTCGGTGCACCTGAAAGCCACCATGATGAAGGTCTCCGACCCGGTGTTGTTCGGTGTGGTGGTCGGGGAGTTCTACAAGGACACGCTGAGCAAGCATGCCGAGGCATTGAAGTCGGTGGGCTTTGACCCGAACAACGGCATCGGCGACCTGTACGCCCGCATCGGCACCTTGCCGGAAGCGCAGCAGGCGCAGATCAAGGCCGATATCCAGGCCGAATACGCGCAGCGTCCGGGCCTGGCCATGGTCAATTCGGACAAGGGCATCACCAGCCTGCATGTGCCCAGCGACGTGATCGTCGATGCGTCGATGCCGGCGATGATCCGCGACTCCGGTCAGATGTGGAATGCCGACGGCAAGCTGCAGGACACCAAGGCGGTGATTCCGGACCGTTGCTATGCCGGCGTGTATCAGGCGGTGATCGATGACTGCCGCACGCATGGTGCGTTCGACCCGGCCACCATGGGCTCGGTGCCCAATGTCGGCCTGATGGCGCAGAAGGCCGAAGAATACGGCTCGCACGACAAGACCTTCCAGCTGTCGGCGGCCGGTACCGTCAAGGTCACCGATGCCAATGGCAAGACGGTGTTCGAACACGCGGTGGAAGCCGGCGATCTGTGGCGCATGTGCCAGGTCAAGGACGCGCCGATCCAGGACTGGGTGAAGCTGGCGGTCGAGCGCGCACGTCTGAGCGATACCCCGGCCGTGTTCTGGCTGGACAAGGCGCGCGCGCATGACGCGCAGGTGATCGCCAAGGTCGAGAAATACCTGAAGGATCACGACACCAGCGGTCTGGATATCCGCATCCTGCCGCCGGTGGAGGCCACCACCTTCTCGCTGGAGCGCATCCGCAAGGGCCAGGACACCATCTCGGTCACCGGCAACGTGCTGCGCGACTACCTCACCGACCTGTTCCCGATCATGGAGCTGGGCACCAGCGCCAAGATGCTCTCCATCGTGCCGCTGATGGCCGGCGGCGGCCTGTTCGAAACCGGTGCCGGCGGCTCGGCGCCCAAGCACGTGCAGCAGTTCGTCGAAGAGAACTGCCTGCGCTGGGATTCGCTTGGCGAATTCCTGGCGCTGGCCGCATCACTGGAGCATCTGGGCAACCGCTACAACAATCCGTCGGCCACGGTGCTGGCCAAGGCGCTGGACGTGGCCAACGGCCAGTTCCTGGACAACAACAAGTCGCCGGCGCGCAAGGTCGGTGAACTCGACAACCGCGGCAGCCACTTCTATCTGGCCATGTACTGGGCACAGGCGCTGGCTGCGCAGACCGAGGACACTGCCCTGCAGGCCAAGTTCGCACCGCTGGCCAAGGCGCTGACCGAGAACGAAGCCGCCATCGTGGCCGAGCTCAACGGGGCGCAGGGCAAGCCGGTCGAGATCGGTGGCTACTACCACCCGGACCTGGCCAAGGTCAGCGAGGCGATGCGCCCGAGCAAGACCTTCAATGACGTGCTGGCCACGTTGAAGGCCTGAGCCCGCGCACCGCGTGCCGGTGCGTCCAGTCCAGTACCATCGTCAGGGCCCGCCTCGCCACCAGGCGGGCCTTGTCGTTTCAGCGAAAGGGCGACAGTGCGGTCATCGCCCGCACCAGCTGGCGCGCACGTCGCGCCATCCTTTTTTCGGCGTTCCCGCGAGGCGCAGGCTCGGCCGCGACCGGTGCGCTCTGCGCGGTCTGTGCTGCCGGTTCGGCGCTGGCGTCCGTTGCCACGTCCATCGCGATCTCCGCCTCCGCCAACTGCCTTGCAAGCGCCACGTCGGCAATGTGCCCGTGCTGGAACAGCAACTCGGTAAAGATGCGCATGATCCTGCTCCCACTTGAGTGGAAGCCACAGTAGGTGCAGGCTTGGCCATGCAGAAGCGAGGCTTTTGCAAGTCAGCGTTGAATTCCATTCAAGGGTGAGCCATGTCGCGTCCGCCGCTTCACGCATTGCAGGGCTTCGTCAGTGCGGTGCGTCTGGGCAATCTCTCGCGCGCTGCCGCGTCGATGCATCTGACCGTCAGTGCGCTCAGTCACCAGGTGCGTGCACTCGAACAACGCCTGGGCTATCGGTTGCTGCAGCGGCACGCGCGCGGCGTCAGCGCCACGCCGCAGGGGCAGCAATTGCTCGATCGCATCGCTCCGCATCTGGATGCGATCGCAGACGCATTCCAGCCGTTCGCTGCACGCCGCGAGGACACGCTTACCCTGAGCATTACGCCGTCGATGGCCTCGGCGTGGCTGGTGCCGCGCCTGAGCAATTTTCTGGCCGCCCATCCCACCATCGAGATCAATCTGTTTTCCAGCGAGCGATTGGTGGATTTCGAACGCCAGCCGCAGGTGGATGCGGCCATGCGCATCGGTGCCGGACAGTGGCCGGGCGTGATCGCCGAACCGTTGTTCGACGAATGGCTGGTGCCGATGGCGAGCCCGGCGCTGATCGCACGCATGGGCGGCATCGATGCGCAGCCGCTGCAACGATGGCCGCTGCTGGGCGACCCGGATGGCGACTGGCCGCGCTGGTTTGCGACCTTCGGGGGCGAGCCGCCGCGACGGTATGCCGCGGTGCTCGACGAATCCGAGTCCCATCACCGTGCCGCGCTGGATGGCGTCGGGGTTGCGATGGGGCGGGTGACCCGCGCACGCCTGTTGCTGGCATCCGGCCAGCTGGTGGCGCTGTCAGCGCAACGGCTCAAGACCACCTGGTCGCATTACCTGGTATACCCGCAGCGTTCGGCCACGCACACCGGTTTTCTGGCATTTCGCCAGTGGCTCAAGGCACAGGCGCGCGAACATGCCGAGCACGCGCAGCAGGCAATGGCCGCACCGTCTGCCGTGCTGCTGCCCACCACGCATCGCCGCAAGCGCGCAAGGACACTGCCGCCATGAACCAGCTGCCGTTACCGCCCCAATCCGAACGCCGCGCGCTGGCGATCGCCCACGCGGTGTACGAAGCGTTCGAGGATTACCACGCGCGGTTTTCCGAGATCACCGCACGCGCCAAGCAGCGCTTCGAAATGCGCGACTGGAGCGGCGCGCGCGACGATGCCGTCGCTCGTATCGCGCTCTACGATCAGTACATCAGCGAATGCATGCTGCGCCTGCGTGCCGTGCTGCTGGGGCAGGCGCACGACCGCGCGTTGTGGATGCGCGCACGCAGTCATTACGCCGCGTTGCTGGCCGGGTTGATCGACCAGGAGTTGTACAAGACCTTCTACAACACGCTGACGCGGCGTTACTTCGGCACCCACGGCGTGGATGCCGATATCGAATTCATCGCGCTGGATATCGAACCCACCGACGCCATCACCGTGCCGGTGGCGCGGCATACCTACGCCGTGTCGCCAGGTCGGCTGACCGACATGCTGGTGCGCGTGCTGGGCGATTACGCATTCGCGGTGCCGTATGCGCACCGCACCCGCTGTGCGGCGGCCATTGCGGTACGTCTGCTCGACGACCTGGCGCATTGGGGCGAGCACCCGGTGCGCAGCGTCGAACTGCTCGAGACGGTGTTCTATCGCGAGCGTCGCGCGTATCTGGTCGGGCGTGTATTCGGCGAGCATCGGTTTTCGCCATGCGTCATCGCATTGGTCAACGACGATGCCGGCTTGCGCGCCGAAGCGGTGTTGACCAGGCGCAGCGATGTCGCCCAACTGTTCAGCAATTCGCGCAGTTATTTTCAAGCCGACCTGTCCACGGTTGGCGATGCGGTGGTCTTCCTGCGCAGCCTGCTTACCCACAAGCCGGTCGACGAGCTGTACACCATGCTCGGCCGCGCCAAGCAGGGCAAGACCGAGCGCTATCGCACGTTCTTCAGCCATTTCCAGGCCCAGCCGTCCGAGCAGCTGGTGCATGCCGATGGCACGCCCGGCATGGTCATGGTGGTGTTTACGCTGCCCAGCTATCCGCTGGTGTTCAAGCTCATTCGCGACCGTTTTGCCTACCCCAAGACCATGAGCCGCGCGCAGGTGGAAGGCAAATACGAACTGGTGTTCCAGCTCGATCGCATCGGCCGCCTGCTCGACGCGCAGCCGTATCGTTTCCTGCGCTTTCCCAGATCGCGCTTCTCGCCCGCGCTGCTGGAAGAGCTGCAGACCAGCTGCGCGATGAGCCTGAGCGAAGACGGCGACGATGTACTGATTGCGCTGTGCTACGTGCAACGGCGCTTGCGCCCGCTCAATCTGTACCTGCGCGAACAACTGCCCGAGGCTGCGCATGCCGCCGCGCTGGACTATGGCCAGGCGATCAAGGACATGGCGCGCAACAACATTTTTCCCGGCGACATGCTGCTGAAGAACTTCGGTATCACCCGACATCAGCGTGCGGTGTTCTACGACTACGACGAGCTGTGCCTGATCACCGAGTGCACCTTTCGCGACTGGCCCACGCCCACCACCTACGAAGAACAGATGGCCGCCGAACCCTGGTTCCATGTCGGCCCACGCGACGTCTTCCCCGAGCGCTTCGCGCTGTTCATGGGCTTGCCATCCTCGCAACTGGAAGCGGTCAAGCACATCCACCCGGAACTGTTCGACCCGCAGTGGTGGCGCGACCTGCAGGCAAGGCTGCGCGAGGACGATTATCCGGACACACCGCCCTACGCAGAATCGCGCCGGCTTGCCTAGGCCGTTCCGTTTGCAGCGGCAGGCTGGTAAAACGTGCCTTCAACCAATGGAGTACGGCAATGCAGTGGAAGCAACGTGTAGGTCTGGGCATCCTCTTTTCGCTGGCAGCGATGGGCGTTGCGCACGCCAAGCCGGACACTGCGCGTCTGCAGATCGAGGCGAGCATGAATGTCACCGGCGAGTTGACGCTGACGCCGGACGGCACCGTGACGGCAGTAACGCTCGCCGACGAGGAGCGTTTGCCTGTCGCGGTTCGCGAGCGGATCAAGCATTCGGTGGCGGCGTGGCGGTTCGATCCGGTCAAGGACGACGGCAATGCCTTGCCGGCGCGGCTGCCGATGAGCTTGCTGCTGGTCGCCAAGCCTGCCGAAGACAATCAGTACCAGGTGTCGATCCGTAGCGCGCATTTCGGCGGTCAGGCCGAGCAAGGGGATGGCGCACAGGCCAAGGACATGGCGCCGCCGCCCTATCCGGTCAATGCCTTCAGGGGCGGGGCGACCGGCGTGGTCTATCTGCTGCTCAAGATCGGACGCGATGGCAAGGTCGAGGATGTGGCTGCCGAACAGGTCAACCTCACCGCATTGGTTCCCGAGTCCAAGCGTGCGCGCTGGCGCAAGGAATTTGCCGATGCCTCGATGGCCAAGGCGCGCAGCTGGACGTTTACCCCGCCCACGGCCGGGCCCGAGCGCAATGCGCCGTTCTGGGAGATGCGCGTGCCGGTGACATTCGACATCGCCGCGTCGGAGAAGGACCTGGATGCCAAGCAGAAAAAATGGCAGTCGTATCTGCCGGGTCCGCGCCAGAGCGCGTCCTGGCGAGCGCAGAGCGAGACGACCGCAGCGACCGACAGCCCGGACGCACTGCCAGGCTCGGGATTGTTTTCCGTACGCGGCGAAGGCGTGCGCCTGATCACGCCGCTGCAGGACGGCTGAGGGTCCGCCCGGAGTTCTCCTGACGAGTCGGATCGCTGTGGCCGGTGTCGCGGATCCGTTTTTCCGGGAGTCAACCATCCGACGGCCACCTGCATGGCGCGCAACCAGAGCGCAGTCGCTCGGCATCGACCGCACAATCGCGATCGAATGCGGAAAACCAAGCGCATGGGCTGGCGCAAATACCGCCCACAAAAAAGCCCCGCAATGCGGGGCTTTTTTGTGGCGCTGACGCAAACCGACCTCAGCGCTTCATCGAACTGAAGAACTCATCGTTGGACTTGGTGGTCTTCATCTTGTCCAGCAGGAATTCCATCGCTGCGATTTCGTCCATCGGGTGCAGCAGCTTGCGCAGGATCCAGATCTTCTGCAGCAGCTCCGGCTCGATCAACAGATCTTCGCGACGCGTGCCCGAGCGATTGATGTCGATCGCCGGGTAAACGCGCTTTTCGGTGATGCGACGGTTCAAATGCACTTCGCTGTTGCCGGTGCCCTTGAACTCTTCGTAGATCACCTCGTCCATCTTGCTGCCGGTCTCGACCAGCGCGGTGGCGATGATGGTCAGCGAGCCGCCTTCTTCCACGTTACGCGCCGCACCGAAGAAGCGCTTCGGACGGTGCAGCGCGTTGGCGTCCACACCACCGGTGAGCACCTTGCCGGAGCTGGGCACCACGTTGTTGTAGGCACGTGCCAGGCGGGTGATCGAGTCGAGCAGGATCACCACGTCCTTCTTGTGCTCGACCAGGCGCTTGGCCCGTTCGATCACCATCTCGGCGACCTGCACGTGGCGCGCGGCCGGCTCGTCGAACGTGGAGGAGATGACCTCGCCGCGCACGGTGCGCTGCATTTCGGTCACTTCTTCCGGGCGCTCGTCGATCAGCAGCACGATCATGTGCACTTCGGGATGATTGGTGGTGATGGCGGTGGCCACCTGCTGCATCATCATCGTCTTACCGGCCTTGGGCGGGGAGACGATCAGCGCGCGCTGACCCTTGCCCTGCGGCGCCATCAGATCCAGGATGCGTCCGGTGATGTCCTCGGTGGACCCATCGCCACGTTCCAGACGGAACCGGCGACGCGGGAACAGCGGGGTCAGGTTCTCGAACAGCACCTTGTTCTTGCTGGCTTCCAGCGGCTCACCGTTGATGGTGTCCACGATCGACAGCGCGAAATAGCGTTCGCCGTCCTTGGGGAAGCGGATGCGGCCGGACAGGTGGTCGCCGGTGCGCAGGTTGAAGCGGCGGATCTGGCTGGGCGAGATGTAGGTATCGTCCGGGCCGGCCAGGTAGCTGGCTTCGGCGGCACGCAGGAAGCCGAAGCCGTCGGGCAGGATTTCCAGCACGCCGTCGGCGGCAACGCCTTCGCCGTGACGGGTCAGCACCTTGAGCAGGGCGAAGATCACGTCCTGCTTGCGCGCGCGTGCCACGCCTTCCTGGATGTTGAGCTGATCGGCGATGTCCAGCAGCTTTTGCGCCGGCATCCGCTTGAGATCGCTCAGCGAATAGACCGGGAAGCCCTCCGGAACGGCCGGATGCGGACGCGCGATGAACGGCTCGTTGCTGCCGTCGGAGGACGGCATGCCGCCGCCTTCGTTACCGAACCGATCGCGCGGACCGCGGTCGCGGCGGTTGCGGAACCGGTCGCGGCGATTGCCCTGCTGGTTCTGCCCCTGGCCTTGCTGGTTCTGACCAGCGTTCTGGCCTTGGCCCTGCTGCTGGCCCTGGCCCTGGTTTTGTCCCTGGCCCTGAGCTTGGCTTTGCGCCTGATTCTGGTTCTGCTGTTGCTGCGCCTGATTGAAGCGCTGCTGCTGCGACTGGCCGCCTTCGCGGGGCTCGCCGTGATTGTCGCCGCCCTGGCTGGAGCCAGAGGCGTTGCCTGCGCCTGCGCCATCGCCGGACGTCTGCGCCGGTGCCGAGTCGGCAGCGTGCGACGGTGCCTGCGGGGCGCGTGGAGCGTCGGGTACGGGGCTGGCGGGCAAGGGCAGGTTGGGCTGCTGTGCGCCGGCATCGTCATGGGCGATGGCGGTCTTGCTCACGCGCGGCTTGCGCGCGCGCTTCTCGACGGGAGCGTCGACGCTGCTCCCGGTATCGGAGGAAGGATGATCGGACAAGTGCGTGATTCCTCGCTAAGGTGCGAGCGCCCGGCTGGGGGGCGAACTATTGGTAGATGGGAGTCTAGAAGAGGTTTCTAGAGGGGTACGGCGGCGCACGAACGTGTGCCGGACCAACTGACACTATCACCGCAGCGCGCAACCGCGCAAGCGTCGGCCATGGCAGGGTTTAACTGCCGGCGAACCGCGGGGCGCCCATCGCTGGACGCCCATTCACTCAGGCAGCCGCGCCGCCCAGGGTCTTGTCGATCATCTGGGTCAGCTGGCCCTTGCCGACCGCCCCGATCTGGCTCGCCTGCACCTGCCCGTCCTTGAACAGCAGCAGCATCGGAATCGAGCGCACGTGGTACTTGATGGCCAGGGCGCGGTTCTGGTCCACATTGACCTTGGCAACCTTGAGCCTGCCCTGGTATGTATCGGCCAGATCGTCCAGCACCGGTGCGATCATCTTGCACGGGCCACACCACTCGGCCCAGAAATCCACCAGAACCGGTTCGCCGGATTGCAGTACTGCGGTATCGAAGTCGGCATCGCCGACATGTTGAACCTTGTCGCTCACGTTGGGTCTCCTGGAAACCAAACGGCCCACCCGATCGGGCAGGCCGCCACATTGCGTTAAACTGGGGCATTGCGCGACTGAATCAAGTGTCAGTCCTGAAGCCGCGCTGTCCGCCACAAGAGCCGCAGTTTGCGACGCTGTCGGCATCGATGCAAGCCGCGCCCGGGCTGCCCAGGGCGCCTCACGAAGACGGAATAATGAGCGACAAACCGCTGACCGATTTGACTTTTTCCTCGTTCGACCTGCATCCGGCGTTGGTTGCCGGGCTGGAGAGCGCCGGGTTTACCCGCTGTACCCCGATCCAGGCGCTGACCCTGCCGGTCGCGCTGCCCGGCGGCGATGTCGCCGGCCAGGCCCAGACCGGCACCGGCAAGACGCTGGCGTTCCTGGTGGCGGTGATGAACCGCCTGCTGATCCGCCCGGCGCTGGCCGACCGCAAGCCGGAGGATCCGCGTGCGCTGATCCTGGCGCCCACCCGCGAGCTGGCGATCCAGATCCACAAGGACGCGGTCAAGTTCGGCGCAGACCTGGGCCTGCGCTTTGCGCTGGTCTATGGCGGGGTGGACTACGACAAGCAGCGCGAGCTGCTGCAGCAGGGCGTGGACGTGATCATTGCCACCCCCGGGCGGCTGATCGACTACGTCAAGCAGCACAAGGTGGTCTCGCTGCATGCCTGCGAGATCTGCGTGCTGGACGAAGCCGATCGCATGTTCGACCTGGGCTTCATCAAGGACATCCGCTTCCTGCTGCGGCGCATGCCCGAGCGCGGCACCCGGCAGACGCTGCTGTTCTCGGCCACGCTCAGCCACCGCGTGCTGGAGCTGGCCTACGAGCACATGAACGAGCCGGAAAAGCTCGTGGTGGAGACCGAGACCATCACCGCCGCACGCGTGCGCCAACGCATCTACTTCCCGTCCGACGAAGAGAAGCAGACGCTGCTGCTGGGCCTGCTGTCGCGCAGCGAAGGCGCGCGCACCATGGTGTTCGTCAATACCAAGGCGTTCGTGGAGCGGGTGGCGCGCACCCTGGAGCGCCACGGTTACCGGGTCGGTGTGCTGTCCGGCGACGTGCCGCAGAAAAAGCGCGAGTCGCTGCTCAACCGCTTCCAGAAGGGCCAGCTCGAAATCCTGGTCGCCACCGACGTGGCCGCGCGCGGTCTGCATATCGACGGGGTCAAGTACGTCTACAACTACGACCTGCCGTTCGACGCCGAAGATTACGTGCACCGCATCGGCCGCACTGCGCGCCTGGGCGAAGAGGGCGATGCGATCAGCTTCGCCTGCGAGCGCTACGCGATGAGCCTGCCGGACATCGAGGCCTACATCGAGCAGAAGATCCCGGTCGAGCCGGTGACCACCGAACTGCTGACCCCGTTGCCGCGCACGCCGCGTACGCCGGTGGAAGGTGAAGAGGCCGACGACGACGCTGGCGACAGCGTGGGCACGATCTTCCGCGAAGCGCGCGAGCAGCGTGCGGCCGAAGAGCAGCGCCGCGGTGGTGGTCGCAGCGGTCCGGGCGGTGCATCGCGCAGCGGCAGTGGCGGCGGTCGTCGCGACGGTGGCAGTGCCGATGGCAAGCCCCGTCCGCGTCGCAAGCCGCGTGTGGAAGGCGAGACGGCCGCGACGCCGGCCGCCGCTGCCGTGCCCGCAGTGACGGCGGCGGCGGAACAGGCGCCATCGACGGTGGTGGCCGATGGCGAGCGCGCACCGCGCAAGCGCCGCCGCCGTCGCAACGGCCGTCCGGTCGACGGTGCCGAGCCGGTCGCGTCCACGCCGGTGCCTGCACCCGCCGCGCCGCGCAAGCCGACCCAGGTGGTCGCCAAGCCGGTGCGTGCCGCCGCCAAGCCGGGCGGCAGCCCGTCGCTGCTGAGCAGGATCGGTCGCCGCCTGCGTTCGCTGGTCTCGGGCAACTGACCGCTGGCGGCATCAATCGCATCGCCGGTCTTCGGCGATGCGACGCAAGCGCTGGCGCTCCGGCATAATCGCTGGATGACCGTTCTGCGTTTCGACAACGTCAGCAAGCACTACGCCGGGGGCCACCAGGCGCTGACCGATGTCAGCTTCGAAGTGGCCGATGGCGAGATGCTGTTCGTGACCGGCCATTCCGGCGCCGGCAAAAGTACGTTGCTCAAGTTGATCCATCTCAGCGAGCGCCCCAGCCAGGGCGCCGTGTTGCTGGGCGAGCGCAATCTGCTCAAGGTGCGTGGCCGGCAGATTCCGCTGCATCGTCGCCAGGTGGGTGCGGTCTATCAGGACCATCGCTTGCTCAACGACCGCAGCATCGCCGAGAACGTGGCGTTGCCGTTGATCCTGCGCGGCACCCGTCGCGCCGAGATCGGCAAGCGCGTGCGCTCTGCACTGGAACGCATCGGCCTGGCCCATCGCGAAAGAGCCTTGCCGTCGCAGCTGTCGGCAGGCGAGCAGCAACGCGTCGGCATTGCGCGCGCCATTGTCGGTGAGCCGCGTCTGCTGGTGGCCGACGAACCCACCGGCAATCTCGACCCGGCACTGGCCGCCGAAATCATGCAGCTGTTTGCCGAACTGCCCGCGCGCGGCACCAGCGTGCTGGTGGTCAGCCACGACCTGGCGCTGCTCAAGCAGATGCGCAAGCGCGTGCTGATCCTGGATCACGGCCGCCTGGTGGACGACATCTCGCCGCAGGATCTGGCCGAATGAGCAAGCTCGCCAATACCGAAGCCGTGGCGCCGTCGCGCGTTGGCGTGTGGGTCGACCACCACCTGCACAGCATCGCCTTCAGCCTGGGCCGCGCCATGCGCAAGCCATGGGCAACGCTGCTGACCATCGTGGTGATGGCACTGGCGCTGGCGCTGCCACTGGGGCTGTCGATTGCGCTGGACAACGTCAAGCTGCTGGCCGGCAGCGTGCAGCAGTCGCGCGAAATCAATCTGTTCCTCAAGGTCGACGTCGCCGCCGACGCCGCACAGGCGCTTGCCGGCCAGTTGCGTGCGCGCCCCGACGTGGCACAGGTGACCCTGCGCACGCCCGAGCAGGGGCTGGCTGCGCTGCGCGAAAGCGCAAAACTCGATGAAGCCGCCGATGCCCTGGGCGAGAACCCGCTGCCGACCCTGTTGATCGTCACCCCCACCGATGCGGCCGACGATGCGCAACTGGCCGGCGCATTGCAGGCCCTGCCGCAGAGCGACCAGGTGCAGCACGACGCGTTATGGCGCAAGCGCCTGGATGGCTGGCTGCAGTTCGGCGAACGCCTGGTGCAGGTGCTCTCGGCGCTGCTCGGCATCGGTGCGGTGCTGGTGGTCGGCAACACCGTGCGGCTGGATATCCAGTCGCGGCGGGAAGAGATCGGCGTGCTGCAATTGCTCGGCGCCAGCGACGGCTTCATCCGTCGCCCGTTCCTGTATCTGGGCGCGTGGTACGGGCTGGGCGCCGGCGCCGTGGCGCTCGCCCTGATCGCCGCCTCGGGCTTGGCATTGCGCGCGCCATTGGCCACATTGGCCGATAGCTACGGCAGTTCCTTTACCCTGCACGGGCTGGATCTGCTGCATTCTGCAATGGTGCTGGTCGGCACCCTGGTGCTGGGTTGGCTGGGCGCCTGGCTGGTGACCGGCCATTTCCTCCGTCAGACCCGTCCCACCGAGACCTGAGGCCTGCCATGCATCCACCAGATCTCAAACACCTGATCAGCGACGCACCGCGCGTGATGGTCGTCGATGGTTCGAAGCTGGTACGCAAGCTCATTGCCGACGTGCTCAAGCGCGACCTGCCCAATGTGCAGGTGATCGGCTGCGCCAGCATCGCCGAAGCGCGCGATGCGCTGGAGGCCGGCGCGGTGGATCTTGTGACCACCTCGCTGTCCCTGCCCGATGGCGATGGCCTGACCCTGGCGCGCAGCGTGCGCGAAGCGGCCGGGCAGGCGTATGTGCCGGTGATCGTGGTGTCCGGCGATGCGCAGCAGCATCTGGTCGAGCGCCGTTTCACCGAGTACGTCACCGATTACTTCGACAAGGCGCTGGGCCATGAAGCGCTGGCGACCTTCATCCGCGGCTATGTGCAGCCCGAGCCGGTGGTGGGCGCGACCGTGCTCTACATCGAAGACAGCCGCGTGGTGGCCGAGGCGACCAAGCGCATGCTCGAGCGCCAGAGCCTGAAGGTGGTGCATGTGCTCACCGCCGAAGACGCCTTTGCGCTGCTCACCGCCGAATCGCTGGGCCGCACCGAGCGTCGCATCGACGTGGTGCTGACCGACGTGACCCTCAAGGGCGAGCTCAACGGCCGCGACGTGGTCGAGCGCATCCGTATCGACTTTGCCTACGGCAAGCGCCGCCTGCCGGTGCTGGTGATGACCGGCGACACCAATCCGCGCAACCAGTCCGAACTGCTGCGCGCCGGTGCAAACGACCTGGTGCAAAAACCGATCGAAGAGCGCCTGCTGGTGACCAAGGTGCTGTTCCAGTTGCGGCTGGCACGCCTGGAAGACCAGGCCATCACCCTATGACCGAAGTGGAAGGGCGTATCCAGCTGGAACCGTCGTGGAAGGCAAAGGTGGGCGACTGGTTGCTGCGCCCGGAGATGCAGGAACTGTCTGCCTTCCTGCGCCAGCGCAAAGCGGCCGGCGCTCGGGTATTCCCGCCCGGTCCGCAGATCTTCGCCGCGTTCGACGCCACGCCGTTCGAGCAGGTCAAGGTGGTGATCCTGGGCCAGGACCCGTACCACGGCGAGGGTCAGGCGCACGGGCTGTGCTTTTCGGTCCTGCCGGGCGTGCCGGTGCCGCCATCGCTGCTCAACATCTACAAAGAGATCCAGGACGATCTGGGCATCCCGCGCCCCGACCATGGCTATCTGATGCCGTGGGCGCGCCAGGGCGTGCTGCTGCTCAATGCGGTGCTGACGGTGGAGCAGGGGCGTGCCGGCGCGCACCAGAACAAGGGCTGGGAAGGTTTTACCGACCATGTGGTCGAGATGCTCAACCGCGAGCGCGAAGGCCTGGTGTTCCTGCTCTGGGGCAGCTACGCGCAGTCCAAGGGCAAGGTGATCGACCAGGCCCGCCATCGCGTGTTCAAGGCCCCGCATCCTTCACCGTTGTCGGCGCATCGCGGCTTTCTGGGCTGCAAGCACTTCTCCAGGACCAACGAGCATCTGCAACGCCGCGGTCTCCAGCCGATCGATTGGTCGTTGCCGTCGCGCAACGCATTGGACACAACGTCGGCCGCCGGCTGAACAAGCGCGGGGACAGGCGCGATTCGCCGCAGGTTTGTCACGGTCTGAGCGAGGGCGTGGTGCTAACGTAGCGGCTGAATTCGGGGAGCTGTACGGTAGAACGCCGGCAAGGCTGGAAGCCCGAACGTCCTATAAATGGAACGCTGGGAACTCTTTCTGTACCCGGCAGTCCAATAGTTCGACTGCTAAGATGGTGCCTATGAACCAGACTACCTCGACTGCCCTTGTGGCAAACAATCTCCCGATTCCCAGTGCGCTCGGTTCGCTGGACGCCTACATCGGTGCCGTGCACCAGATTCCGGTGCTGTCGGTCGATGAGGAACAGGATCTGGCCCGCCGCTTCCGCGACGAGCTGGACCTGGACGCAGCGCGCGAATTGGTCCATTCCCACCTGCGCTTCGTGGTGCATGTGGCCCGCGGCTACAACGGCTACGGTCTGCCGCTGGGCGACCTGATCCAGGAAGGCAATATCGGCCTGATGAAGGCGGTCAAGCGCTTCGACCCGGAAATGGGCGTGCGCCTGGTCAGCTTCGCAGTGCATTGGATCCGTGCCGAAATGCACGAGTTCATCTTGAAGAACTGGCGCATCGTCAAGGTCGCCACGACCAAGGCGCAGCGCAAGCTGTTCTTCAACCTGCGCAAGTCCAAGACCCGTCTGGGCTGGCTCAATGCGTCCGAGGTGACTGCGGTCGCCAAGGATCTGAACGTCTCCGAGCGTGAAGTGATGGAGATGGAGTCGCGTCTGTCCGGTCGCGATATCGGCTTCGACGCGTCGTCCGACGAAGACGACGATCACGGCCCGCCGTCGCCGGTCAGCTACCTGGTCGCCAACGAGGAAGATCCGTCGCAGGCCTACGAGCGGCACGACAGCGAAGACAATCAGCTGCAGTTGCTGCGCGAAGGCATGGCCGGTCTGGATACGCGCTCGCGCGACATCGTCAAGCGACGTTGGCTGGATTCGGAGTCCAAGGTGACGCTGCAGGAGCTGGCCGACGAATACGGCGTGTCGGCCGAGCGCATCCGCCAGATCGAGGCGAACGCGCTGAAGAAGATGAAGGCACTGTTCGTCGCCTGATCATTTCGATCACGCGGCA
This sequence comes from Xanthomonas sp. 3793, assembly GCF_024806835.1. Taxonomy (GTDB): domain Bacteria; phylum Pseudomonadota; class Gammaproteobacteria; order Xanthomonadales; family Xanthomonadaceae; genus Xanthomonas; species Xanthomonas arboricola_F. The sequence goes on along the minus strand of NZ_JANTYU010000004.1, from coordinate 644,990 downwards.
GGTGTTGCACAAACGGCCCGGTGATCCGGGCCGTTTGCATTTGTAGCGCTGTGCGCTACGTGCGCTACAGGCGTGTCGGCAGCATCGCTACTCCGGCAAGCGCGCGACCGGTAGATGCCAGCCGTAGCGGATCGCCATGAAGCGCAGCCCGAAACAGACGAGCGCGCCGGTCGTCAGCGACCAGGCCTGCGGCACTGCGAGCATGTGCCCGATCGCCACCAGGCCGCCACCGGCAAGCGCGGCCACCGCATACAGTTCGGCCTGCAACACCACCGGCGTGCGTGCGACCAGCAGGTCGCGCGCGATGCCGCCGCCGATGCCGCTGAGCATGCCCAGCAAGGTGGCGCTCAGCGGGCTGAGGTTGTAGTCCAGCGCCTTGCTGGTGCCATAGACCGCAAACAGCGCCAACCCCGCCGCGTCGAAGATCTGCACCGGGTTGCGCAGCCGTTCCACTGCGGTGTGCCAATAAAAACCGGCAACGCCGGCCAGGCAGGCGACCAGCAGGTACTGCGGGTGGACCAGCGCGGCCGGCGGGGTGGCGCCGATCAACACATCGCGCACGATGCCGCCGGAGACCGCGGCTGCGCACGACAGCACCAGCACGCCGAACAGGTCCAGGCGATTGCGCACCGCCACGGTCGCGCCGCTCAGGGCGAACACGAAGGTACCGAGCAGATCCAGCAGGAACAGGACAGTCGTCACGATCAGCGCATCGAATCAGGCCGCACAGCATTACGCACGGCCTGCGGCGCTGTCATCCGTCCTTGCTGCTGGGCGGCGGGTCGTCGGTGGCGCCGCCGAAGATGATGCGCGCGGCGCGCTGGTAGCTCCAGTACGCCATCGCCCAGTTCACCAGCACCACGAAGCGGTTGCGGAAGCCGATCAGGAAGTAGACGTGCGCGGCCAGCCAGAACCACCACGCCACGATGCCGGACAGCTTGAGCTTGCCCACGTGCACGATGGCGGCCATGCGGCCGATGGTCGCCAGGTTGCCGAAGTCCTGATAGCGGAACGCGGTCGCAGCCTGACCGCGCTGACGTGCGCGGATCGCCTTGGCGATGTGCTTGCCCATCTGCTTGGCCGCCGGCGCCACGCCCGGCACCGGGCGACCGTCCTGCTGCACCGACGCCAGATCGCCGCCGACGAAGATCTCCGGGTGGCCGGGCACGCTCAGGTCCGGCTCCACCAGTACGCGGCCGGCACGATCCAGCGGCACGCCCAGCGTGCGCGCCAGCGGTGAGGCCGCCACGCCGGCGGCCCATACCACGGTGCGCGCCGGCACGAAGGTGTCGCCAAGCTGGTAGCCCAGCGCATCGATATGCGTCACCGGCGTGCCGGTGTGCACTTCCACGCCCAGGCGCTCGAGCTGCTTGCGCGCCTTGTCGGTGAGATCGTTCGGGAACGACGGCAGCACGCGCGGGCCGGCTTCGACCAGGCGCACGCGCGCCTGTTGAGGGTCGATATGGCGGAATTCGTTCTTGAGCGTGTGGCGGGCGATTTCGGCCAGGGTGCCGGCGAGCTCGACACCGGTGGGGCCACCGCCGACCACCGCAAAGCTCAGCCAGGCCGCGCGGGCGGCCGGATCGGATTCGGCCTCGGCGCGCTCGAAGGCCAGCAGCAGCTTGCGGCGCAGGACCAGCGCGTCGTAGAGGGTTTTCAGGCCGGGCGCATGTTCGGCCCACTGGTCGTTGCCGAAGTAGGCATGGGTGGCGCCGGTGGCCAGCAGCAGCATGTCGTAGTCGAGCGTCTTGCCATCGGCGAGCAGTACTTGACGACCGGTTGGGACGATTTCGGCCACATCGCCAAGCAGGACTTCGACATTGCGCTGCTCGCGCAGGATGTGGCGCAGCGGTGCGGCGATATCCGGTGCCGACAGCCCGGCGGTGGCCACCTGGTACAGCAACGGCTGGAACAGGTGATGGTTCTGGCGGTCGATCAGGGTGATGCGGATGCCGGGATCGTCGAGCGCGCGGGTCGCCCACAAACCGGCGAAGCCGCCGCCCACCACGACCAGATGCAGTGGAGCAGGGGAGGGGGAAGAGGTCATCGTAGAAGTCCGATGGAACGCGACGCGGGCTCGACAGCATGCCAAATTGCCAATGAACATGATGCGTGGGCGCAGCGCGCCTGCGGCATCATGTCGCATCCATCTTTGACGGCCTCCACATGTCTTCGTTCCCCCCGCCCCTGCCCCCGCTGCCGAACGCGCCAGCGCCCACTGCAGCACCGGTCGCCTCTGTGGCGCCTGCGGCCAGGAAGCCGCTCAGCGGCGTGGCCATCGGCCTGATCGGCATCCTGGCCTGCGCGAGTCTGTTCGGGGTGGTGGTGCTGGCCGCGGCCATGTGGCTGGTCAATACGGGCTGGACGGTGTTTACCGACCAGGCGCGCAGCGCGCTGCAGGACGATGCGGTGGTGCAGGAACATATCGGCCAGATCCGCAGCATGCGGGTGGATCTGGTGCGCACGGGAATGGCGCCGGGCGGCGAAGAGTTCGTGTTCGCTGTGGAAGGCGACCGCGGCGCCGGGCGCGTCAAGGCGACCTGGATCAGCGCCGGCGCCGATCAGGAGATCCTGAGCGATGGCGTGCTCACCCTGCGCGATGGCACCGAGTACACCTTGCCGGCTGCAGAGACGGCAGAAGAGGCCACGCTCGATGCCGATGCCGATGCCGATGCCGATGCCGATGCCGAGACAGAATCAGATCCGGAAATGGACACCGGGGCCGCAACCGAAACCGTCACCGACGCTGCACTGGAGCATTGAGCATGACCGACAATCCCGACAAGCGGATCGCCTTGCTGATCGACGCAGACAACGCGCCGGCCGGCAAGATCGATGTAGTGCTGGCGGAAGTGGCACGCTACGGCGTAGCCAACGTGCGCCGCGCCTACGGCAACTGGAAGAGCCCGCACCTGAAAGGCTGGGAAGCGGCGCTGCACGATTATGCGATTCGGCCGATCCAGCAGTTTGCCTACAGCTCCGGCAAGAACGCCTCGGACATGGCGATGGTGATCGATGCGATGGACCTGTTGTATGCGCGCAATCTGGATGGGTTTGCGATCGTCTCCAGCGATGCGGATTTCACCCCGCTGGTGATGCGTCTGCTGACCGATGGCATGAAGGTCTATGGTTTTGGCGAGAAAAAGACGCCGGCACCGTTCGTCAATGCATGCTCCAAATTCACCTACGTGGAAGCGCTGGGCGAGCAGGCCGCCGCGGCCAGCGACACCGCTGCCGGGCGCAAGGATGCGACCGCGCTGCGCAGCGATACGCGGCTGGTGCAGATGCTGCGCAACGCCATCGTCAGCGCGTGCGAGGACGACGGCTGGGCGTTGCTGAGCGCGGTAGGCAAGCAGGTGGCCAACCAGGCCTCGTTCGATCCGCGCAATTACGGCTATCGCAAACTCAGCGATCTGGTGCGTGCGATCGGCCTGTTCGAGCTCAAGCTCGACGAGCAGGCCTTATGGGTGCGCGACACGCCCAAGGGCAGCGGCAACCGTGCGAAAACCGCGGCGCCTGCGGTTGCACCGGGCCCGCAAGCCAGCCCCAAGCGCGCGGCGCGCGCAACAGCCAAACCTGTCGCAGCAAAATGACCATGACCCAGGATGCAATGGCACCCGCTCAGTCGACGATCACACTCTGGGGGCGCCGCAATTCCAGCAATGTGCGCAAGGTACTGTGGTGCGCCGAAGAAGCCGGTGTGGCGTATACGTCGATCGAAGTGGGCGGCGCCTTCGGCGGCAACGACACGCCCGCTTATCGAGCGCTGAACCCCAACGCGGTGGTGCCGACGTTGCAGGATGGTGCATTGGTGGTGTGGGAGTCCAATGCGATCGTGCGCTATCTCGCCGCGCAATACGCGCCGGCGCTGTATCCGTCATCGCCAGCCGAGCGCGCAGTGGGCGACCGCTGGATGGACTGGACCACCTCGACCTTTGCCAGCGTGTTTCGCGATCTGTTCTGGGGCGTGCTGCGCACACCTGAGGCCGAACGCGATCCTGCACGCATCGCCGCGGCACTGGCGCAATCGGGCGAGCTGCTGGCACGCGCCGATATGGCGTTGGCGCAGCAGCCGTTTCTGTCCGGCGAGCGCTTGGCGATGGGGGATATTCCGCTGGGCAGCTTCATCTACGCCTGGTTCGAAATGCCGATCGCGCGGCCCGAGCTGCCGCATCTGCAGGCGTGGTATCAACGTCTGCGCGCGCGTCCTGCATACCAGCGTGGCGTGATGACCGCGCTGACCTGAGTTTCGGGTCTGCGCTGAAGCCAGCGCGGTCCATGGCAGACAGCACGTGCCGCCGACCTCACACGCTGTCGGCCTCGTGCACCGCGCGTCCCGGCAGCTCGCGTTGTCTGTAGGAGCGCACTTGTGCGAGGGCCTTCCCGACAACGCCACATCGCGCGCAAGCGCGCTCCTACAACGCACAAGCCCACCGTGCGGTTGGATGGCCTCGCGGTGTGTGTGTAGGAGCGCACTTGTGCGCGAGGGCGTTCCCGATAACGCCACATCGCGCGCAAGCGCGCTCCTACAACGCACGATCCCACCGTGCGGCTGGATGGCCTCGCGGTGTGTGTAGGAGCGCACTTGTGCGCGAGGGCATTGCCGGTAACGCCTTGTCGCGCCCGGGTGCGCTCCTACGGAACGTGGGCGCACTGGCCACAATGTGAGTCTGGCGGCAGCGCGGTGTGCGATACGCCGGCATTAATACAGATCGATCGGGTCCACATCCAGCGACCAGCGCACGCGCCGCGCCTGCGGTAGCGCATAGATGGCCGGCAGCTGCGCATCGAGCAGCCGATGCAAGGCCGAGCGCTGCTGCGCAGACAGCAACAACTGGGTGCGCTGGAAACCGGCGCGGCGCGGCATCGGCGCGGGCATCGGGCCGTAGCACTCCACGTCCGCAAATGCGGGCGATTGCGCGCTGGTATCTGCGGTGGCCAGGCCGCGTACCGCCATCAGGAACTGGTTGGCCGCCGCGACATCCTTGGCTTCGGCGCGGAACAGCGCTAGATGCGCAAATGGGGGAAATCCTGCCGCTTCGCGCTGCTGCAGTTCGGCATCGGCGAAGGCGTGGTAGCCGCCGTTGACCAGGGTCTGCAACAGGGGGTGTTCGGGATGGTGGGTCTGCAACCAGACCTCGCCGGGGCGGTCGGCGCGCCCGGCGCGTCCTGCCACCTGGATCAGTTGCTGGGAGAGTTTTTCGGCAGCGCGGAAGTCGGCCGAGAACAGGCCTTCATCGATGCCGACCACCACCACCATGGTCAGCCGCGGCAGGTCGTGGCCCTTGGCCAGGATCTGGGTGCCGACCAGGATGCCCGCCTCGGTTCCCAGCCGGGCCAGCTGGGTTTCCAGGGCGTCGCGGCGTTGGGTGGTGCTGCGGTCGATGCGCACCACCGGGAAGTCGGAAAACGCCTCGGTCAGCCGTTCTTCCAGCCGCTCGGTGCCGATGCCCTGCGGCTGCAGGGCCAGGCTGGCGCAGGCCGGGCAGGCCAGCGGCGCCTGCTGGCGCGCGCCGCAGTGGTGGCACTGCAGGCGACGGCCGCCTGCGTGCACGGTCATCGGGGTCTGGTGCAGCGGGGTGCTGCAACGCTGGCAGGCGGCGGTCCAGCCGCAGTCGTGGCACAGCAGCACCGGCGCATAACCGCGGCGGTTCTTGAACACCAGCACCTGCTCGCCGCGCGCCAGGGTGGCGCCGATGCCGGCCAGCACCTCCGGCGACAAGCCGTCCTTGAGCGGGCGCTTGCGCACGTCCAGCACGCGCACCCGCGGCGGGCGGGCGTCGCCAGCGCGCTGCGACAGCCGCAGGTGCTGATAGCGGCCGGAGTAGGCGTTGTGCAGGCTTTCCAGCGATGGGGTCGCGCTGCCCAGGATCACCGGCACATCCAGCGCCTTGCCGCGCACCAGGGCGAAGTCGCGGGCGTGGTAGCGGATGCCATCCTGTTGCTTGTAGCTGCCGTCGTGTTCCTCGTCGATCACGATCAGCCCGGCGTTGGGTAGCGGGGTGAACACCGCCGAGCGCGTGCCCACGATCAGCTTGGCCTCGCCGCGCCAGGCCGCCGCCCAGACCCGGGCGCGCTCGCCATCGGACAGGCCCGAATGCAGCGCATGCACCGGCACCCCCAGGCGCGCGCGGAAGCGACCGAGCGTCTGTGGAGTGAGGCCGATTTCCGGTACCAGCACCAGCGCCTGCTTGCCGGCGGCCAGGCAGTCGGCGATCGCCTGCAGGTAGACCTCGGTCTTGCCGCTGCCGGTGACGCCGTCCAGCAGATAGGTGGCAAAGCCGGTGTGCGCGCGGATCGCGGCGGCAGCAGCAAGTTGTTCTTCGTTGAGTGCCGGGCCGGTGCCGGGGCGTGGCGCGATGGCATCGGCCGGTACCGCCACGCGCTCGGCATGGCCGCGCTTGGCCAGGCTGCGTGCGGCGTCGCGCCACTGCGGCAGCAGCGGGTCCAGCTGCTCCTCGCCCACCGCACCGGTCAACAGCAGGGCGGCCAGCAAGGCGGGCCGGCTGCCTGCGCGCAGGCCAGCAGCGCCTGTGCGCCCGGACTCGGTCAGTTGCCAGGCCCAGGCGTGGGTGTCGGCCAGCGGCTCGCCGCGGCGCAGCGGTCCGGGCAGCGCGCTGGCCTGAGCCTCGCCCAGAGGGGCATGGGTATAACGGGCCAGCCAGTGCAGCGAGCGCGCCAGTTCATCCACCAGCAGCGGCGTCTGGTCGCACCAGGCCAGTGCCGGGCGCAGTCCATCGGCCGACGGCTGCTGGCCGATCTCCACCACCACCCCGACCAGCTCGCGCGACCCGAACGGCACCCGCACGCGGCAGCCGACCTGCGCCGGCTCGGTCAGCGGCGCGTCGGCCGGAGGCAGATAGTCGAACAGTTGGGGGAGCGGCACCGGCAAGGCGACGCGCAAGGTGGAGACGGTGGGAGGCATGCACCCAGTTTACCGACACTGTCCAGTGGCCCCGACTTGCGCAGTTTTGGTCGTGAGGGCGGTGTGATCAGTTGCGGGGCCTTTCTGTGACCCAGGTGATAAATACGACGTAAACCTATGTGAGGCCTGAGGAAACGGGTTTATCCACATCGCCTGTGGATAAGCCTGTGAATTAGTCGCGTGCTCCACGCGGTGAAGGCGGATTCACTTGCCTTGGCAACCTCTTGGACATTTTTTCGCCATCCATCGAAAATCAATATAGATCAATAACTTAGGCGTGAAACACGATTGCAACAAAGAAAAAACAACAGTTGACAGACGCCGGCGTATCGGTATGTCTGCCGCTGTGCACAACGTCTGTGGGCAGCGCTCGCGACAGGAGCGAGGGTCGCGCGATCTGTCAAGCGGTCGGCGGGGCGGACTTGCGTCGGTATCATGCCGGCCGATGCTGGAGTTCACATGACCGTAGTCCCCGACGCCCCCGTCACCCCCGCCGCCTTGTCAGCCTTCCTGCGGGGTGTGGAACGCCGGGGCCTGGTGTTGGCGCAGTTGCAATGCGGCGATGTGACGGCCGCCGAGCGGGCCTTGGCCGCCGCGCTGCGTGCCTTCAGCAGCCAGGCTGCGGGACGGCCGATGGCTGGCTGGCCGATGCGCTTCTGGAGCCTGTTGGCTACCGCGCCGCCACTGCGCCGCGAGCCGATGCCCGGCACCTGGCTGCCGCCGTTCACCGTGCTGGGGCGGATGCAGACCCCCGACCGGCTGGCGCTGCTGCTGCGGATCGTGGCCGGGCTGGAAGAAGAGGCTGCCGGCGAAGTGCAGGGCATCGCGGTGGCGGACTATCGGCAGTCGCTTGCGCGTGCCTGTCCGCGCGATGCCGCCGGCAATCCCGATGCACAGGCCTGGCGGGCATTGGCCGAAGCGGCGCAAATGGAGCTGCGCGATCTGACCTCGTCCCAGCTGACACGGCTTGGCCAATTGCGTGACGCGTCGCTGGCCGGCGTTGCATTGCAGCCTGCCATCCCGGCACACGCGCCGCCCGCGCCACGCCGTGCCGCCCCGGCACGCGTCCGCCCCAGGCGGCAGTGGCACTGGCCACAGCTGGATCGCCGCCACGCCGGCATTGCCCTGGGGGTGCTCGCGCTGGCCTTGCTGTTGACGGTCCTAGCCTGGTGGTGGACGCACCGACGGCCCAACCTGCCGCCCGAGCCGATCTCGCAGGCGCCGGCCGGCGTGTTGCACGTCACCGATGCGGCGCCAGTGCTGGTGGAAGAACTGCCGGCATCGGACCTGCAGAAGGCTCCGGCAGCCCCGGCCATGGATCCGCGCGACCAGACGATGCTGGCCGACCCGGATCTGGAGCTGGCGCGCGCAGCGGACTTTTACGCCTGGTACGCCGCCGGCCACCCGGTCCCGGCGGACGAGTCCGGCGCGCATGCCACCTCGGCCGAGCAGCCCTCCGCCCCCCTGGAGACGGTCGATGACGACAATTAAGTGGTCTGGCCTGCTGGTGCTCGCCGTTACCGGTATCGCCGGCGCGCAGGCCTTGCCGACGGCGCTGGACGAAAGCGGTCATAACGGACCCGTCAGCGCTCCTGCCGCGTCGGCAGCGCCAAGCGCCGCACAGCAACGCGCGCGCTGGGCTGCACTGACGCCGGTACAGCAGGCCGACCTGCGCGCGCGCTATGCCGCGTGGAAAGACCTGACCGCCACCGACCGCGTGGTGTTGCGGCAGGCGCGCGAACGGCTGCACAGCCTGCCCGACGACCAGCAACGCGCCTTGCGCACCCAGTTCACCGCAATGGATCGCCTGCACCGCGATGGCTGGCGCCTGGGGTCGCAAGTGGGCGCGTTCTACCCGCAGCTGCAGCCGCTGATCGGCTACGTGCCGGTCGACCAGCGCGAGCGCCTGCTGGCCGTGTTGCGCAGCCTGGATGCGGGCCAGCTGGAGCAGCTGGCGGTGCTCGCTCAACGCACCCCGCCGCAGGACCGCGATGGATTGCGCGATGCCCTGCTGGCCGAAACCCCGGCCACCCGCAGCGCCTGGCTGAAGCGGCAACTGGCACGTTGATTGCCGCCGCATGTCGGCCTGGCAGGTGGCCGGCGACTTGCATCGTGCGATCGACGCCGCTATCCGTCGCTCACCGCGCGCTGCCACACGCGCGCCTGCAGCGCTGCAGGCGCAGGGTGCAGCGTCAAAGGCGCGCCAGACTTGCCACCATCAGGAAGGCGGCAGCAAACGTGACCACCACGAAATACACGCTGCCCAGGCCGAGGTATTTCAGTACCGTGACCGACCATGACTGGCGGTAGACATGGCGCTGCATCCCCAGCAAATACAGCGGCATCCAGAGTGCCAGCCCGAACTGCAGCAGGCCCAGGCTCCAGGCGATCGGGGGAGCCAGCTGCAGCACCCATTCCCTGAGCAACGACAGCAGCAGCATCGCCAGCAGGTTCAGGCAGAGAAATGCATGGCTGTAGAGCGCCACCACCAGATGCTCCAGATACACCCACCCGCTGCGCAGGTAGAACACGCGCAACAGCAGCGCAAACAACGGCACCAGCACCAGCAAGGTGGACGGCACCGCCGCGAAGAACGCGTTGTAGAGCAGCTGCGGATTGCTGCGCAGGCGCGGCAGGTTGCTGCGGATATGCGCGAGCTGCAGGTTGAGCCAGCGGTTGGCCCATTGCGGTAACGGTGCGACCGTCAGTGGGTTGCTCACCGGGTCCCAGGGGTTGCCTCCCAGCGAGAAGAACGTGCCGTTGTCGGGGGCATCGACCACCGGTGCGGCGCTTTCCAGCCGCGCGCCCTGGTGCAGTTGCGCCAGCCGCTTGCGCGCCTCGCTCTCGGTGCGGGCGATGCCGGCATCCACACCATCGCCCGCGATGCCCGCAGGCACCACCTTGCGGCTCTGGGTGAGCGTGCCGACGATTTGCGCACGTACCGCTTCCACCTGTGCCGGCGTGCGCGCCTGCGCAAAATCCTTCGGCACCGCACTCTGCGGTGCGCCAGGCGCGGCGACATCGGAGTCTTCGTCGGAGGCATGCACCGCGATGCGTGCGATGAAGAAGGTCAACAGGCTCACCACCAGGAGCAGCCGCATCGGCGCGACATAGCGCACGCGCTGCCCGCCCAGAAATCGCAGCGCCACGCGGCCCGGCACCAGCAGGTCGCGCAAGGTGCGGAAGATCCGCCCGTCCAGGTGCCAGAACGATTCGAAGACTTCTTCCACCGCATGCGTGACGCTGCGCACCGGGCTATGCGCGCTTTGCCCGCAGGCGTGGCAAAACGCGCCTTGCAACGCAGTGGAGCAGTTCTCACAGTCCGATGGATGCAATGCGGTCGGGTGCAGGGACATGAGCCAGGTCCGGTTGGCGGCGATGGAGGGCCGCGTGCCCGATGCGATCACCCGAGGGCGCGTGCCTGGCACACGGTACAGCGTCATCATGCGGCTACCTGCAAAGATCGGCAGCCGTTTTTCGTTGCCGCACACGCAGCAGCGAGCGCGGCGGGAGCTGCCCAAGCGCGCGTCAGGCCGCAGTCGGAAAGTACGCGTAAGATAGCGGCCCCACGCGACCCGGTGCCAGCGCCTCCCGGCACGGCCGTAGTCCGCGCAGCAATCGGTGTGTCATGTCTGTTTCTCCTGCCTCGGCGTCTGCGACGCCAGGCTTCGCATCGGAAGTGCGTACCACCGGCCTGTTGGCCTTGCCGCTGGTGCTCGGTCACGTCTCCACCGGCTTGATCGGGTTTGTCGACAACGTCATCGCCGGCCATCACGGCACTGCGACGCTGGCGGCGGTGACCATCGGCACCTCGCTGCTGTGGCTGCCGATGCTGGTGCCGATCGGTACGTTGATTTCCTTGACCGCCTCGGTGTCGCAACTGCGCGGCGCCGGGCGCGAGCGCGAGATCGGCCCATTGTTTCGCCAGGCGTTGTGGCTGTCGCTGGGGCTGAGCGCGTTGATGTTCGCGTTCCTGAGCCTGGTGCCGCCGCTGCTGCCCACCTTCGGGATTGCGCCGGACATCGTGCCCGGTGCCACCGACTTCCTGCATGCGGTGCGCTGGGGCGTGCCGGCGCTGACGTTCTACTTCTGCATGCGCTACCTCAGCGAAGGCATGCACTGGACGCTGCCGACCATGCTGCTGGGGTTTGGCGGCTTGCTGGTGCTGGCACCGCTGGGCTATGCGCTGACCTACGGCAAGTTCGGGTTTGCCGAGCATGGCGCCGAAGGCCTGGGCATGGCCTCGGCCATCACCATGTGGGTGCAGGCCAGCGTGTTCGCGCTGTACCTCTGGCGCGCACGGCGTTTTGCGCATCTGGAGTTGTTCACCCATCTGGAAGGACCGCGCTGGCACGCCATCGGCGATCTGCTGCGCACGGGGCTGCCGATCGGCATCACCGTGCTGATGGAAGGCGGCCTGTTCATCGTCACTGCGCTGCTGATCGGCCGGCTGGGCTCGACCGAAGCCGCCGCGCACCAGATCGCCATCAACGTGGGGCAGCTGTGTTTCATGGTGCCGATGGGCGTGGCCGAGGCCACCACCGTGCGCGTCGGCCATGCGGCGGGGCGGGGCGATCCGCTGGCCGTGCGGCGTGCGGCCTGGGCGGGCTACGCCATCGTGCTGGGCACGCAGGCGCTGTCGGCCAGCACGTTGCTGCTTGGCCACGACGCCATTGTCGGTGTGTATACCAACGATGCGGCAGTGGCCGCGCTGGCGTCGGGATTGCTGTTGTTTGCCGCCACCTTCCAGTTTCCCGATGGCATCCAGGTGCTCTCTGCCGGTGCGCTGCGCGGGCTCAAGGACACCCGCGTGCCGATGTTCCTGGCGATGTTTTCGTACTGGGGCGTAGGCATGCCGATCGGCGCCGGGCTCGGCCTGGGGCTGGGCTGGGGGCCGCGCGGCATGTGGATCGGCCTGATTCTGGGTCTGACCACCGCCGCGATCCTGATGGGCCTGCGCTTCCGGCACACCAGCCGGCGGCTGACTGCCAACGCGACCCCCTGACTTTCAGCGCATGCCGCGCGCCCGGCGCAGCCGGTATGCTGGACACCATTGATTCGTACGTTTCGTACGCAGCGTCTTTTCGACGGAGTTTTCCATGAACCACCCCGTGCGTCGCAGTCCCATCGCCAGTTTCTTCGTCGGCCTGTGGGACGTGATGAATTTCACCCGGCGCCTGATCTTCAACCTGGTGTTCTTCGGTTTCCTGTTGCTGTTGCTGCTGCTGATCGTGGTGGCGATGGCGCGCGGCGACGGGACCAAGCCGCTGGCCGAGCGCACCACGCTGGTCATCAACCCCGAAGGCACGCTGGTCGAGCAGTTCAGCGCCGACCCGGTGAGCCGGTCGCTGGCCAAGGCGGTGGGCGACAAGAGCGCCGAAGAGGTGCAGTTGCGCGACCTGGTGCGGGTGATCGAGGCGGCCGGCAAGGACCGCAAGATCGAACGGGTGCTGTTGAATCTGGACAAGCTGCAGCCGGCCGGCTTCGCCTCGCAACGCGAGGTGGCTGCCGCGCTGCAAAAGCTGCGCGCTTCCGGCAAGCAGATCGTGGCCTTCAGCGAGAGCATGAGCCAGGGCCAGTACCTGCTCGCCGCGCAGGCCAACGAGGTGTATCTGGACCCGATGGGCAGCGTGCTGCTGGAAGGCCTTGGCCGTTATCGCCAGTACTTCCGCGAAGGCCTGCAGGACAAACTCGGCGTGGACGTGCACCTGTTCCGCGTGGGCGAATACAAGTCCGCGGCCGAGCCCTACATCCTGGACGCGGCCTCGGCCGATGCCAAGGAAGCGGATCTGTTCTGGATGAACGACGTGTGGCAGCGCTACCTGGCCGACGTCGGCACCGCGCGCAAGCTCACCCCGGCGCAGCTGACCGCCGGCATCGACACCTTGCCCGAAGGCGTGGTGGCGGCAGGCGGCGATCTGGCCAAGTTCGCGCTGCAGCAGAAACTGGTCGACGGGCTCAAGACCCGCGAAGACGTCGATGCGCTGCTGACCAAGCGCGGCGTGGCCGACAGCGATGCCGACAGCGGTTTCCGCAATATTGGCTTCAACGATTACCTGAGCCAGTTGCAGGCGCAGCGCTCGCCGATGGACAGCCGTCCGCAGGTGGCGGTGGTGGTGGCGGCCGGCGAGATCAGTGGTGGCGAACAGCCGGCAGGCCGTGTCGGTGGCGAGTCGACTGCCGCGTTGCTGCGTCAGGCGCGCGACGACGACAAGGTCAAGGCGGTGGTGCTGCGCGTGGATTCGCCCGGCGGCGAGGTGTTCGCCTCCGAGCAGATCCGCCGCGAAGTGGTCGCGCTCAAGCAGGCCGGCAAGCCGGTGGTGGTGTCGATGGGCGACCTGGCCGCCTCCGGCGGCTACTGGATCAGCATGAACGCCGATCGCATCTATGCCGACCCGTCGACCATCAGCGGCTCGATCGGCATCTTCGGCATGGTGCCCAACCTGACCCGCGCGCTGGACAAGATCGGCGTGCACACCGACGGCGTGGGCACCACGCGCTTCGCCGGTGCGTTCGACATCACCCGTCCGCTGGACCCGTCCGCCGGCCAGGTCATCCAGGCGGTGATCAACAAGGGCTATGCCGACTTCACCGGCAAGGTAGCGCAGGCGCGTCACCAGTCGGTGGAGGCCATCGACAAGGTCGCCCGCGGCCGCGTGTGGAGCGGTGCGCAGGCCAGGCAGCATGGCCTGGTGGATGCATTCGGCGGCATGTCCGAAGCGGTGGCCGACGCGGCCAATCGCGCCAAGTTGAACAAGGGCAAGTTCCGCGTGCGCTACGTGGAAAAGCCGGCCACCCCGTTCTCGCAGTTCATGAGCGGATTTGCCGGCAGCCGCATGGGGGCGTGGATGTTGAGCGACTCGGGCATGGCGCGCGCCATGCTGGCGCGCTCGCTGCCGGAAGTGGACACGCAGCTGCGCTTTGTCGAAAGCGCGGTGCACGACAGCAAGGCCGGCGGCACGCCGGTCAAGGCCTTGGCTTACTGCTTCTGCGGGTTCTGAGGCGGCAAACCAGGCCCTCGACTACAGCGACGACGCCGGCCTTGTGCCGGCGTTGTCGTCTGTACCGCATGACGCTGCGGGCTTGCCGCATGCGGACGGCCCGGCGATGACGCTGCGGTGTTGAACTGTTGAACGCGCTTCTCCCGGCTCGCACTTAGAGCCGCTGACAAGACGACTGTGCTCACCGCCGTGCTGTGCTAGGTGTGGCAGGTACCACTCTTACGCCCTGGTTCCTCCGTGCCGTCCACATGACGGCTCGCGCAGTGTGCTGGCCGCTCTATTGCGTGGCGGCATCGATCGCCTTGCGCTGATCCTCAGCAGCCTGGTCGGTGGCGGTCTGTACCGCGTGCGCCTTGTTCAACGGCTGCTGGATGTGATCGCGCAGGGCGGTGGCCTGCGGGTCGGGCTTCTGGTCGGTGGGCGCCGGTTGCGGGCGTTGACACGCAGCCAGCGGCAACATCGCAACGGCGGCAAGCATCCAGTGAAGTTTCATCGTCGTGACCTCGCGAGCGGTGGCGGTATCCTAACGCCGGCACTGCTGCCGCGCGTCAACTGCGCTGCGGCGGCCGTTTTCTCGCGTTTTGAAAGAGGATCACCCACGTGACAACGCACCGTTGGCGGCTGGATGGACAGACCGCCCTCATCACCGGCGCCAGTGCCGGCATCGGCCTGGCCATCGCACGCGAACTGCTCGGCTTCGGAGCGGATCTGCTGATGGTGGCGCGCGATGCCGATGCGTTGGCGCAGGCACGCGACGAACTGGCCGAAGAATTTCCCGAGCGCGAACTGCATGGGCTGGCGGCCGATGTGTCCGACGATGAAGAGCGCCGCGCGATCCTGGACTGGGTGGAGGACCACGCCGACGGCCTGCATCTGCTGATCAACAACGCCGGCGGCAACATCAGCCGGGCAGCCATCGACTACACCGAAGACGAGTGGCGCGGCATCTTCGAAACCAATGTGTTTTCCGCGTTCGAATTGTCGCGGTATGCGCATCCACTGCTGACCCGGCATGCCGCCTCGGCCATTGTCAATGTCGGCAGCGTCTCGGGCATCACCCATGTGCGCAGCGGCGCGCCGTACGGTATGACCAAGGCCGCACTGCAGCAGATGACGCGCAACCTGGCGGTGGAATGGGCCGAAGACGGCATCCGCGTCAATGCGGTGGCGCCGTGGTACATCCGTACGCGTCGTACCTCCGGCCCGTTGTCGGACCCGGATTACTACGAACAGGTGATCGACCGCACCCCGATGCGCCGCATCGGCGAACCGGAAGAAGTCGCCGCTGCGGTGGGTTTTCTGTGTCTGCCGGCCGCCAGTTACATCACCGGCGAGTGCATCGCGGTGGATGGCGGATTCTTGCGCTACGGCTTCTGACGCGACTGCGCGCAACGCAAGCGGATAGCGGCCTGTGCATGGCATCGGAAGATGCGCATGCATGCGCAAAACCGCCGTTGCGCCTGTTTTGTCGGCGGCGCCTGTGCGCGAGGCAGGTGACTGCACAGCGGGCAGGCGCGCGTGCGGCTCGTGCAACGCGCAGGCGCCGCGCTGGCACACCGGCGGCACGGCGCTGCAACGCCGGTTGCAGCATTACGGCGTGATGGACGGATTGGCGCAGCGGCTTTCGTCCAGCACCCGGCGCATCTGGTCGTAGCGCTGCTTGCGTTCGGCCGATTGCGCCTCGTCGGAGAAGCGCCAGGTCGCCTCGGCCTGCTCGGCGCGCTTGCGCCAGGCCTCGCACAGGCTCTGGTCCGGCACCGGTGCGCAGCGGTCGGTGACCACCTCGCAGGCGCTGCCGCCGCCGGTCGCCGGCCCACCGGCCAGGTTGGTGGTCTGCATCGGCAGGCAGCGCGTGGCCGGCTCGCGGTCTTCGGTGAAGTAGCGGCCATTGTCGTGCGCGGTGCATTCGAACAACGGCGGCGGAGGCAGGGTGGAGGTTATCGGCGCTGGCGTCGATGCAGCTGTCGGCGCTGGCGGCGCGGCCGCGGGTGCGGCGGGCGCTTGCTGCGCAGGATGTGCAGGACGCATTGGCGCAGGGGCAGGCGTGCCGCCTGGTGCGAATGGCACCGCCGCCGGTGCGGTCATCATTTTCTTCTGTTGCTGCATGCCCTTCGGGCACGGCATGTTCTGCACGGTGAGCGCGCCGGTGGGATCGGTGCAGCGGTAGATGGCCACGTCCTGGGCATTGGCGCCCGGCACCCAGCACAGCAGCAGCGCCAGCAGCAAGGTGCGGCTCATGCGCCGCCGCAGTCGCGTTGCTGGCGCGCTTCGATGCCGCGTTGTTCGCGGCTGAGCTCCTGGCGTTCGCTCTGCAGCGCGCTGTTGTAGCGGCGGATCAGCTCCCAGCGGCGGTCTGCCAGCCGCGCGCAGACTTCCTGCTCGGGCAGGGCATGGCATTGGTCGCGGATCTGCACGTTGCCGTAGGGCACGATCACCGTGCCGCCGTAGCCGCCGTGGTAACCGTCCTGATAGCCGCCTGCGCCGAAGCTGGCACTGCCGCGGATGCTGCCCCGCCCGGCGCCACCCTGCACGGCAATCGCCGGACGCGGGCTGACCGAGATCGGCGGACGCTGGATGCCGCCGCCGCTGATCGGCGGGCCAACCGCATTGCCCACATAGGCCGGCCCCCAGGTCGGCACCCAGCGCGGATTGCCTTCCGGGCTGTCGCTGGTATAGCGCTCGCCGTCCTCGGTGGTGCACTCGTACATCGGCTGCGGCGGTTGCACGGTGACGATGCGAACCTCGCGCGATGGTGCGGCCGGGGGCGGGGCGGGTGCCTGCAGACGTTGCGGTCGCGGCGGCGGGTCCTGCGGGCGCTGCATGTCCAGCACCTGCTGGCGGCCGCTGCTGCATGGCGCATCCTGCAGGGCCACGGTCCCGGTGCTGCTGACGCAGCGGTAGACCCGCACGTTCGGGTCCGGTTTGGCGGCGGTGCTTGCCGCCAGGGCGGGCAGCGCGCAGGCCAGCAACAACAAGGTTGGAAGAGTGCGCATGTGGCGAGTGTGCGCGTTTGGCGGCCGCGCCGCCAAGGGGATGGTCGCTGCGCGCGCAGACGCGGTGGCAGCGGCATGGCCGGATCGGCCGGGAGCGCCGGCCTGCGCCGAACGACGCTGGTGGGGGATGGGGCGTGGTCAGGCCGCTTTAGGGCTGGCCACCGCGCAGCTTGACGCTGCCAAGCCGCCGCGACGCATGACGCGCAGTCCCCGCTCGCGGCCGCTGTCGGCTGCCTGGGCCGCCAGCCGTGGCGCCGTGGCCGTGGCTGGAGCGGAGGATGCCGGCGGGTCGAGGTCGTGTGTCGCGCCGATGCGCCAGGCCGCTCTGGATAGGCGGGCCGCGGGGCTAGCGGTTGATCGTCTTGCGGACGCCGCGCCTTGTCTGTGGCGCTGGCTGGATCCAGCTCGGCGTCAGTCGCGCAGGACCTGGCCGGTGCGCGCGTCGCGGATCGGGGTGGGCTGCGCCAGCCCACCGACATCGCCCGCCACCACGCCGTCGATGGTCGCCAGCAGTGCCGGGTCCAGGGCCTCGCGGCTGCGCGCCGGTGGCTCGCCGGCTAGGTTGGCGCTGGTGGATACCAGCGGCGCCCCCCAGGCCGCGCACAGCGCTACCACGACCGGGTGCGCGCTGATGCGCACGGCCAGCCCATCGTGCGTGCCGGTGACCCAGCGCGGCGCGCGGGAGGTGACCGGCAGGATCCAGGTATGCGGGCCGGGCCAGCTGGCCAGTACCTCATCCCGGCGTGCCGGTTCCAGCGCGTCGATGTCGACCCAGTCGCACAGCACCTCGATGCCGGACGCCACCACGATCACTCCCTTGTCGACAGGGCGCCGCTTGATCTGCAGCAGGCGCAGCACGGCTGCCTGCTGCGCCGGGTCGCAGCCCAGTCCCCAGACCGCTTCGGTCGGGTAAGCGATCACGCCGCCCGTTTGCAGGGTGGCGATGGCGCTGTCCAGGCTCAGCGGGTGGTCCATGCGCTGCCTCAGCCTGCCGCCTTGCTCACGGTTTTCTTGACCACGCGCTTGGCGGCCTTCTTGGCGGCAGTCTTCTTGGCCGGCGCCTTCTTCGCGGCGGTCTTGGTTGCCGCTTTCTTCACCGCGGTCTTCTTGGCTGCCGCATCCTTCGCCGCGGCGTCCTTGGCCTCCTTGGCCGAATCCTTCACCGCATTCTTCTTGAGCGTGGCCTTTTTGGCGCCGAAGCCCTTGCGCACCGGCTTGCCGGTGTCGGCCAGCAGCTGCTGCACTTCTTCGAAGGTCAACGACGCCGGCTCGCGATCCTTGGGGATCTTGCCGTTGAGTTTGCCGTCGCTGATGTACGGACCAAAGCGGCCGTTGAGTACCTGGATGTCGCTGCCGTCGAATTCCTTGATCACCCGGTTGCGCGCGATCTCTTCCTTCTCTTCGATCAGGAACACCGCGCGTGCCAGGTCGATGGTGTACGGGTCGTCTTCCTTCTTCAGCGACGCATACACGCTGCCACGGCGTGCAAACGGCCCGAAGCGGCCGATGCCGACGCTGACGTCCTGCTCCTTGTCCTGGCCCAGCGCGCGCGGCATCTTGAACAGTTCCAGTGCATCCTCGATCGAGATCGAATAGATGCTCTGGCCCGGACGCAGCGAGGCGAAGGTGGGCTTTTCTTCGTCTTCCACGGTGCCGATCTGCACCATCGGGCCGAAACGGCCGATGCGCGCGCTGACTTCCTTGCCGCTGACCGGGTCGGCGCCGAGCACGCGCACGCTACCGGCGTCGGTCTTGTCCAGCGAATCCTTCTTGTCCTCGACCAATTCCTTGAACGGGCCCCAGAACTTCTCCATCAACGGAATCCACTCGGCTTCGCCGCGCGAGACCGCATCCAGATCGTCTTCAAGATTGGCGGTGAAGTCGTAATCCACGTAACGGGTGAAATGCCCGGACAGGAACTTGGACACCGCACGGCCCACGTCGGTGGGGCGGAAGCTGCGGCCTTCCATTTCCACGTACTTGCGGAACTGCAGGGTCTGGATGATCGAGGCATAGGTGGACGGACGCCCGATGCCGTATTCCTCCAGCGCTTTGACCAGCGCCGCTTCGGTGAAGCGCGGCGGTGGCTGGGTGAAATGCTGGTCGGTGACGATGCGGTCCAGCGGGATGTTGTCGCCGGCCTTCATCAGCGGCAGCTTGCGGCCTTCGTCCTCGTCCTCGCTGCTCTTGGTGTCCTTGCCTTCTTCGTAGACCGCCAGGAAGCCCGGCACCACCACGGTGGTGCCGCTGGCGCGGAACACGTGCTCGCTGCCGGCCGACAGATCGACGCTGACGGTGTTGAGCGTGGCCGGAATCATCTGGCAGGCCACGGCGCGGCGCCAGATCAATTCGTACAGGCGGCGCTCGTCGTCGGACAAAAAGCGCGCCACCTGCGCAGGCGTGCGCAACGCGGAGGTCGGGCGCACCGCTTCATGCGCTTCCTGCGCGTTCTTGGATTTGGTGGTGTAGGCGTTGGGCTGGTCCGGCAACGAGGCGGTGCCGAAATCGCGCGCGATCACATCGCGGATTTCCGACAGCGCATCCTGCGACAGGTTCACCGAGTCGGTACGCATATAGCTGATCAGACCGACCGAGCCTTCGTCGCCGAGTGCCACGCCTTCGTACAACTTCTGTGCCACCTGCATGGTCTTGCGGGTGGTGAAGCCAAGCTTGCGCGAGGCTTCCTGCTGCAGCGTGGAGGTGGTGAACGGCGGGGCAGGGCGGCGCTTGCGCTCCTTGCTGGCCACGTCGGTAACGTGCAGCACGCCTTGCGCGGCCTGCTGGATGCGCAGCCGCGCCGCTTCGGCGGTGTCGCCATCGGTCACGGTGAACTGCTCGAACTTCTGCCCGTCCAGCTTGATCAGGCGCGCATTGAACGGCTGCGACGGATGCCGGCAATGCGCATCGATGGACCAGTACTCGCGCGCGATGAAGGCTTCGATCTCTTCTTCGCGCTCGACGATCATGCGCAGCGCCGGCGACTGCACGCGTCCGGCCGACAGGCCGCGCTGCACCTTGCGCCACAGCACCGGCGACAGGTTGAAGCCCACCAGGTAGTCCAGTGCGCGACGGGCCTGCTGCGCATCCACCAGGTCGGCGGCAATCGCGCGCGGCTTGAGCATGGCTTCCTTGATCGCACGCGGCGTGATCTCGGTGAACACCACGCGCTGCATGGTCTTGTCCTTCAACAAGCCGCGCTCTTTCAGGATCTCGGCGATGTGCCAGCTGATCGCTTCCCCCTCGCGGTCCGGGTCGGTCGCCAGATAGATGTCGTCAGCGCTCTTGGCCGCGCGCGCGATGGCTTCGACATGCTTCTCGTTTTTCTCGATCAGGTCGTAGCGCATCGCAAAGCCGTTGTCCGGGTCGACCGCGCCCTCCTTGGGGACGAGATCGCGCACGTGCCCATACGAGGCCAGGACGGTGAAGTCCTTGCCGAGGTATTTATTGATCGTCTTGGCCTTGGCGGGCGATTCGACGATGAGCAGGTGCTTGGGCATGGTGGCAAATTCTTGGGGCAGAGCCCGGGGGGCGGGTAGCGTGGCCTAATTGGCCGGTCGAGGGAAGCAGATCGGCCGTTTCCCACACGTTAACGCCCGGGAATGCTCCCGGGCGTTCAGTTGTATTATTAGAAAGATCACGGCGGACGCCGCCGTGTCAAGCGGCCGGCGCCGCGAACTGCTAGCTCTGGCTCATTCCGATCGTCGCCAGCATGATCACCACGACCACGATCGACAGCACCAGCATCAACCCGTAGATGGCCAGCACCACGATCGACACCGTGTCCAGGCCGCGCGACTGCAGCTCCGGACGGTCGGTGAAGGCCCAGCGGTCCACGACCAGGGTGTCGCAGATCTTGTCGTGCGGCGTCTGCTTGCGTTGCGACATGCCGGCCATGAACGCCGCCACCACTGCGCCGATGCCCAGCGTGAGTACGCTGATCAGCATATAGGCCAGATAGCGCAGCACATTGCGCCAGAACCCGACCCGCGCCCCGTTGCTGTCCGCTCGCACCACCTTGATGCCGCAGGCGAGCTTGCCCAGGCTGGCCTGAAGCCGGCTGGACTGCATCCAGGCGAAATACAGCGTGGGGATGGCCAGACCGATGCCGTAGGACATCACCACGATGGCGATGCCCAGCGCGCTGCCGTCGTCCAGCGTCGAGGCCGAATCGCCGAGGCTGCTGCCGAACGCCACCACGAACACCAGCGGGATGACGATCAGGTAGACCGCGAAGGTGGTCACCAGGCTGTCCAGGATGCTGGCCGCCACACGCCTCCATAGCCCTGCGTACACCACCGGCGCGTCATGGGCGATGGCAGCAGCAGCCGGCGATGCGGCTACCGGGGTCTCCCAGGCGCTCGGCAACGGCGCTGCAGCAGCTGGCGGCACCGTCTCGGTCGGCGCTGGAGCCGGCGTTGTCGGGGCGGGCTGCGCGGAAACGTCCGCGGCGTCGGCTGGCGAACCGGACCAGGACGTGGTTTCCGTGGGTGCAGCCGGCGCGCCGGAGGAATCCGGGTCATAGTCGACCGTTGTGTGGTGGTCCCGTAGCGCGGGGTCGGCCGGTTCAGCTGAGGCCGGCGTCACGGTTGTCCCAAACGGCGTGTCGGTTGCCGGCGTCGCTGCCTGGGGCGACGGGTCGGCAGCAGCAGCGGCCCATTGCGCAGAGTCGGCGGGTGCGGCCACCGGCGAATACACGGGCGGCTCCGTGGTGGCAGGGCCTGTCGCGTCGGCACCCAGTTCGGACGCGACCTCGCTCAGGGTGACCCACTGCGGCAGGCCTTCGCGCCAGACCAGGCTGGTGCGGTCGATGATGCCCTGCGACAGGCGTGCGGCCAGGGTTTCCGTGTCGACCGGGCCCTGGCGTTGCCGCTGTGCGTCGGCGTAATACCACTGCGTCATGATGTCCCCTTGGGTGATGCGTTGTGCGTGCGGCGACCGGTCAGCCGCGGCAATTTTGCGGAAGTTGGTTGTCGTCGATCTCGGAACTGCACTGCCATGTGCCGGCATCCGCATCCAGATCCAGCCACAGTGCCTTGCCATCGATCCTGGGCGAGCCCGGCGCATGCAGCAGCGCCTCGATGCCACAGGCGCTTGTATCGAAACGACCGATCTGCACGCTGGCCAGGATGCCGGTTGCGTAGTGCTCAGGTGTCTGGAAGCCGGTATCGCCGTTCTCCGGGCAGCGGCCTTCGCTCGCGAGAAACTCGGCGATCTGCGGCTTCAGCGGCGCCAATGCGGCAACCGCCTCGGCCACCTTGGCGCGGTTCTGATAATCCTTGTAGGCCGGTAGTGCGATCGCCGCGAGGATGCCGATCATCGCTACGACGACGAACAGGCCGGCCACCGCGCCCAGCACCAACAGCAGCGGCCACGCCGGCCCCTTGGCCGGCTGGTACAGGTGCGATGCAGGTGGTGTGGCGAGTGGGGTCCCTGCTGCCACCGGCAATGGCGGCGGGGCCGCCACCGCGTGCAGATCGGTGGAAATTGGCGGGCCCAGCGTGTCGGCGCAGGCCGACAACGGCAGCCACTGGTCCAGGCCTTCGCGCCAGACCAGCGTGTCCAGGGCGATCTGCCGATCGCGATACAGGCCCAGCAGGACCGCATCGGTCACCGGGCCACGCCGCTGGCGGTTGCCCTCGGCGTAATACCAACTGCTCATCCCCGTCCCCTCGCACGCACGTCCGTGGCGGCTTCAGCCCTCAGTGTACGGGTTCAGGCTCGTCCAGGAACATCTGGGTTTCCATCCAGGCATAGGCCGCTTCTGCGCCCGGCTGGTTGAACAACACCATCAGCACCACCCATTTGAGGTCGTCCAGATCCAGTTCGTCCTGGTCCAACGCCATGGCGCGGTCCAGTACCAACTCGCGCTGGTCGGCATCGAGAATGCGGTGTTGCTCGAGGAACAGCAGAAATCCACGGCAATCGACATCGAGCTTGTCCAGCTCCGGGCCATGATAGATGCGCACGGGGCCATCGACATGCGGGCGCGCGACACTGGGACGCTGCTCGGAGAGCGCATCCAGCCAGTCGAACGCCTTGCTGATTTCTGCGGGACTGAAGCCGGCCTGGATCAGGCCATTCTGAAGCGAGTCACGGTCACGGACCAGGTCCGCGTCTTCGCTGAAATAATGTTCAAACAGGTACAGCAGTACATCGAGAATGCTCTCTTTCATTGCCCCTCGGCCTGCGTCGCGCGACGCTGTGGAGGTGAAGAAACTAGGGATTGCGGGTATAGCGACCGTGCTCGGTGACCACGTCTCCCTCCAGTTCCATGATGAGCAGCATGGAGGACAGCGCGGCGGCCGTCAATCCGGTGCGTTCGACCAGGGAATCCATAGGGGTTGGGTCGTGGCCCAGCGCCTGCCACAAGCGCTGGTAGTCGGGGTCCGGGCGCGTGGAAGTGGTGGTGCGCGTCGTCCTGGGCACCTGAGTGGGGGCGGCCAGGCGCTCGCGCAAGGCAGTGGCCAATTCGCCCGACAGCAGTTGCAGTCCTTCGGTGACCTGGGCCGGCTCCTGCGCCAGCGTCGCGCCCTGGCGGATCAGGTGGTGGCAGCCGCGCGAGAGCGGGTTGTGCAGCGAGCCGGGCAGGGCGAATACCTCGCGCCCGGCCTCGGCCGCCAGGCGCGCGGTGATCAGCGCGCCCGAACGCATCGCTGCCTCGACCACCAGGGTACCCAGCGCCAGCCCGGCAATGATCCGGTTGCGGGCCGGGAAATGCGCAGCGACCGGCCCGGTGCCGGGCAGATATTCGCTGATTACCGCGCCGCGTGCGGCGATGCGATCGCGTAATGCCCGGTGATGCGCGGGGTAGGCCACGTCGGCCCCGGTGCCCACCACCGCCACCGTGATGCCGCCAGGCTGGGCAAGTGCGGCTTCATGCGCGATCGCGTCCACGCCGGCGGCCATGCCGCTGACGATGCCCAGCCCTGCAGCTGCCAGGCTCGATGCGAAGGCGCGGGTGTGATCGCGTCCGCCGGCGGTGGCGGAGCGGCTGCCGACCACCGCCACGCCGGGATGCCACAGCGCGTTGGGGTCGCCGTCCACGAACAGCGCCAGCGGCGGGTTGACGATGTGGCGTAGCAGCGCCGGATAGTCCGGGTCTTGCCAGCCGATCAGATGGTGGTTGGGCTGTTCGCACCAGCGCAGCGCGGCATCCAGCGTTTGCGGGTCGGGCGACTGCAGCCGTTCCGATTGCAGCTCGTCGCAGCCGGCTGCGCGCCAGGCGCCGGGCCCGGCAGTCAGGATGTCGGACGCGGTGGCGCAGGCGCTCATCAGTGCGCGACGCGGCGGACTGCGGCCGCCCGCCAGCAGCAATACGAGCAATGCGCGCAGATCGGGAGAAGTGGGGGCCATGCGCACAGCCTGGGCCGCAAACGACGACGGCGCCCTCAGGCGCCGTCGCGTTGGACCATCGGAGTTTCCGATTACTGCGCGTCAGGATGCTTGACGAAGTAGCCCAGGCCGGTCGGCTTGACGCTTTCCATCACCAGCGCATAGCTGACCTTGTCGAAGGTGCGGAACACCATCGCATGCGAGGCATATTCGTCGGGCAGGCCGACAGTGGAGCCGGACGGGCCACTGAAATCGTCATCGGTGCGCGAGAAGCGCGAATGCTTGACGCGGTCGCTGACGGTGCGGCCCTTGCGCCAGATCGAGAACACCGTGCCGTTGTTGATGCCTTCACGCGCGCCGCCTGAGATGGCAATCACGTCGCGGGTACCGCCAACGATGAAGGCGTCGGAAATGGCCAGCACCCGCAGCTCGGTCTGCAACGCCTGTTCGGATGGCGGATGCGGGATGAACTGCAGATCGTACGGCTGCGCTTCCACGGCCACGATCCGGTCGCCGGCGCGCACTTCGCGGCCGCTGTCCTGCAGCAGCAGGGTCGCCGCCTTGGAGTTGCCGCCTGCCGCGCTGCGGGTGATGGTGCCGACGTTGACCTGCGCCAGCTCGTAGCCCAGGAACTCACGGCGCTTGCTCGGCGCGATGTAGTTCTTCCAGATGTTGCCGGAGCCGGCGGTGATGTTGCCCGCCATATCCAGGTCTTCGTTGTGCTTGGGCAGGCTGAACTTCACGGTCGGGCGCACCACTGCAAAGCGCTGGCCCGGCTGCGCATCCTCCAGGCCGACCACATAGGCGACCTGCCCGGTGGTGGCGCGAGAGCGACCGCCTTCCAGGCCAACCACGTAGGGCAGCTGATCGAAGTCGTCGACCACGCGCAGGTTCTTCAGGAACGGCTCGACATCGGCCAGCGGAATCGCATTGATCGGCGCTTCCTGACGCGGGCCGGGCTGGATCGTGCCTTTGCCGACGCGGTCCAGGTAGGCCAGGCTGATCACGTCACCCGGATAGATCAGGTGCGGATTCTGGATCTGTGGATTGGCCTGCCAGATTTCCGGCCACAGCCATGGTTTTTGCAGGAAACGCCCAGCAATGTCCCAAAGGGTGTCCCCCTTGCGGACCACATAGGTGTCTGGATGCTCGCCCACCGCTTGCGCGGCAGCGTAGGTCGCGACGGTCAGCATCGCCGCAGCGACGACCGTACGAAGTCGGTTCAACATGAGTGCCTTCTTGCCTGATTCCCCAACAGGTCTGCGCACTATAGTCCAGAAACCGGGGCGCCACGCAAGCATTGCGCTAGAATGACACCGTCTTGCCGGCGCCGCGCCGGTGTTCCCAGTCGGGTAACCCCATGGCTTTGCTCCCTATTCTCGAATTTCCCGATCCGCGGCTGCGCACCAAGGCCGTGCCGGTCGATGCGGCCGACGTCGCCAGCCCGGCGTTCCAGACGCTGCTGGACGACATGTTTCAGACCATGTACGAGGCGCCCGGCATTGGCCTGGCCGCCAGTCAGGTGGACGTGCACAAGCGCTTCATGGTGATCGACGTCAGCGAGGAAAAAAACGCCCCGCAGGTGTTCATCAACCCGGAAATCGTCACCAGGCAGGGCGAGCAGGTGTATCAGGAAGGCTGCCTGTCGGTGCCTGGCATCTTTGCCGATGTCAGCCGCGCCGATGCGATCACCGTGCGCTACCTGGACCGCCAGGGAAAGCCGCAGGAACTGAGTACCGAGGGCCTGCTGGCGGTGTGCATCCAGCACGAGATGGACCACCTGGACGGCAAGCTGTTCGTGGATTACCTGTCCCCGCTCAAGCGCGAAATGGTGCGCAAGAAGCTGGCCAAGATGCGCAAGCATGTGGCTTGAGGGCGGGGATTGGGGATTTGTGATTCGGGATTGGCGAAAGCGGGTTCTTGCTGGTCTTTGAGTCTGCCGTTTCAAATCTTCGGGCGCGGATCCTGGTGTGATCTTTTTCTTGGCGTGAGTCGTCTAATCGCCATCGCCCCAGTCCGCGTGCGCAGAGCCTTGAGACCCGGGATTTTGGATTGGATAAGCCGCTGCCCGTCGCGGTTATCCAATTGCTGTTTGCAACTCCCGCTTCTCACCGCGCCTATCGATGCCGGGCAATGCCGCTTTCGGCGCCAGTGGCCAAAGCTGCCCACGCAACTGTCCACCCCATCTATCGGTTCCACGCCGTTACCGTCCCGGCCAGCACATCCGCCGTTGCGAATCCCCAATCCCTACTCCCAAATCCCAGCCCTATGAGAATTGTCTTCGCCGGTACGCCCGACTTCGCTGTCGCCTCGTTGCGCGCTGCTGCGCAGCGGCATGAAGTGGTGGCGGTCTACACCCAGCCGGACCGGCCAGCCGGCCGCGGTCGCGGGCTGACGCCCTCGCCGGTGAAGCTGGAGGCGATCGCGCGCGGCATTCCCGTGTACCAGCCGCAGACGCTGCGCTCGCCCGAGGCCCTGGCCACGCTGCGCGGGCTCAATGCCGATCTGATGGTGGTGGTGGCCTACGGGTTGATCCTGCCCAAGGCGGTGCTGGCCGCGCCGACCCACGGCTGCTGGAACGTGCATGCCTCGTTGCTGCCGCGCTGGCGTGGCGCCGCCCCGATCCAGCGCGCGATCGAGGCCGGCGATGCCGAGACCGGCGTGTGCCTGATGCAGATGGAAGCCGGGCTGGACACCGGCCCGGTATTGCTGTCCCAGCGCATCGAGATCGGCGAGCAGGAAACCGGCGGCCAACTGCATGACCGCCTGGCCGCGCTGGGTGCGCAGGTGCTGTCCGATGGCCTGGGGCTGCTGCGCGCCGGCATCCGCCCGGTGGCGCAGCCGCAGCCGGCCGAGGGCGTGACCTACGCGCACAAGCTGGACAAGGCACAGGCGCGGCTGGACTGGGCGCAGCCGGCGCAGGAGCTGGCGCGTCGCGTGCGTGCGTTCAATCCGTGGCCGGTGGCCGAAGCCACGCTGGCCGGCGAGCGGGTGCGTCTGCATGGCGCCGTTGCGCTCGACCTTGCCCATCAACAGCCGCCGGGTACCTTGCTGGCCGCCAGCAAGCAGGGCATCGACATCGCCTGCGGGCAGGGCGCGCTGCGCGTGCGCGTGTTGCAGCGTGAGGGCGGCAAGGCGATCACCGCCGCCGATTACCTCAACGCGCGCCGCGACCTGCCGGCGTTGCGCTGATGGCCGCCGACACGACGGCGGCCGGCGTCGCCTCGCGGCTAGTGGCAGCAAACGTACTCACGGCGGTGTTCGACCAGGGGCGTTCGTTGAAGGCCGAGCTGGCCGCGGCGCTGCCCGGCGTTGCCGATCCACGCGACCGCGCGCTGGTGGAGGCGATCTGCTTTGCGGTGCTGCGCCGCCGTCCGGCCTATGAGGTGGCATTGCGGCAATGGCTGGAACGCCCGTTGCCGCCGCGCGATGCCGAACTGAAAGCGCTGCTGATGGCCGGCTTCGCCCAGCTCGACGTGCTGCAACTGCCCGCGCATGCGGCGTTGTCGGCCACCGTGGAGGCATGCCGTGCGTTGGGCCGGCCGCGTCAGGCCGGCATGGTCAACGCGATCCTGCGGCGTGCGCAGCGCGAGGGCTTTCCGGCGGTGTCCGACGATGCGGGTTGGCCGTCGTGGTTGCGCAAGCAGCTGCGTGCCGATTGGGGCGCGCAGGCCGAAGCGATCTTCGTCGCAAGCGCGCAGATGGCCCCGATGTGGCTGCGCGTGCATCGCGGGCGTACCGATCCCGCCGCCTACGTGGCGCGGCTGGCAGAGGCGGGCATTGGTGCACAGACCGACACGGTGCTGCCCGACGCCGTTCGGTTGCAGGGGGCGGTGCCGGTCAGCCAGTTGCCCGGCTTTGCCGACGGCGATGTCTCGGTGCAGGATGGCTCCGCGCAGCAGGTCGCCGATGCGCTGACGCTGGCGCCCTCGGCACGCGTGCTCGATGCCTGCGCTGCACCCGGCGGCAAGGCGGCGCATCTGCTCGAGCGCCATCACCGCTTGCAGCTCACCGCGCTGGATGTGGATGCACGCCGCCTGGAGCGCGTGCAGCAGACCTTGCAGCGCACCGTGCCGGAGGCGCAGGTCGCGTTGCATGCGGCCGATGCCGCCGACACCGCGGCATGGTGGGACGACCAGCCGTTCGATGCAGTGCTGCTGGATGCGCCATGTTCGGCGACCGGCGTGGTGCGGCGTCAGCCGGATGTGCTGTTGCATCGCCGCGCCGACGATATCGATGCCTTGTGTGCGCTGCAGGCGCGGCTGCTGGATGCGAGCTGGCGCACGTTGCGTCCGGGCGGCCAGCTGCTCTACACCACCTGCTCGCTGCTGGCGCGCGAGAACCAGGCGCAGGTCCAGGCCTTCCTGCAGCGCACGCCCGGTGCGCAGGCGCAGCCCCTGGGTGCGCACTTCGGCCATGCGGCGGGCCCGGGACGGCAGCGTTTTCCCGGCGAGCAGCACTGCGACGGTTTCTTCTACGCGCTTTTGCTAAAAGCCTCCTGACCGCGCCGCGTCCAGCGCGCCCCTCTCGCGTCCCATTGCCACCCGCCATGCTCAAGACCCGTGCCTCGAAGGATGTTTGGTTGCTGGCCATCACTGCGGTGCTGGTGATCGGCGCCGGGCTGGGCCTGCGCGACCCCTGGCCATCGGACGAGCCGCGCTTTGCGCTGGTCGCCAAGCAGATGGTGCTGAGCGGGGACTGGTTGTTCCCGCATCGCGGCAACGAGCTGTATTCGGACAAGCCGCCGATGCTGATGTGGCTGCAGGCGCTGTTCTATACGCTGCTGGGCAACTGGCGTGTTGCGTTCCTGCTGCCGTCGCTGCTGGCGGCGCTGGGCACGCTGGCCTGCGTCTATGACCTGGGCCGGCGGCTGTGGACGCCGCGGGTGGGGGCGTATGCCGCGTGGATGCTGCTGTTCACCCTGCACTTCACCTTCCAGGCCAAGAAGGCGCAGATCGATCCGCTGGTGGTGTTCTGGATCACCCTGGCCAATTACGGGCTGCTGCGGCATCTGTTGATGGGCCCGGCCTGGCGCTGGTGGACGTTGGGATGGTTTGCCGCAGGGCTGGGCGTGATCACCAAGGGCGTGGGCATCATCGCGCTATTGATGCTGATCCCGGCCGGCATTGCCGCCGCACGCGGCTGGCCGGGCGTGCGCATGCATGTGCGCGACCGCCGCTTCTGGCTCGGGCCGCTGTTCTTCTTCGTCGCGATCGCGTTGTGGTTCGTGCCGATGATGATCACCGCGCTCACCGCCGGCCAGCCCGAATACCGCGTGTATCTCAACGACATCCTGCTGCGCCAGACCGCCAAGCGCTACGCCAGTTCCTGGGACCACGCGCAGCCGGTCTGGTACCACCTGCAAAGCATGGCCACGATGTGGATGCCCACCATCCTGCTGTTGCCGTGGGCGATTCCGGCGTGGCGGCGGAGGTTGCGCCGGCGCGATGCGCGCTATCTGCTGCCGTTGGCGTGGTGGCTGCTGGTACTGGTGTTCTTCACCATCCCCAACGGCAAGCGCGATGTCTACATCCTGCCGGCGCTGCCGATGTTCTGCCTGGCGCTGGCGCCGCTGGCTGCGGGCCTGCTGCGCCGGGCCGGGGTGCAGCGGGTGCTGTTTGGTTTTGCGCTGCTGTTGACCGTTGCATTTGTCGCAGGCGGGGCGGCGATGCTGATCGGCCACCCGGGATTCGAGCAGAAGATCATGGACAGCCGCGGCGTCGGCAGCGAAGCCACCGACCCGCTGGGCTGGCTGCTGCTGGCGGTAGGCACCTGGGGCGTGGCCAGCCTGCTGCTGTTGCGCGTGCACCGCTCCGCGCTGGCGGTGGTGTCTCTGCTGGGCGCGTGGTGGGTGGCGTTCGGGCTGGTCTGCTACCCGATCTTCAACGAGTCCAGTTCGGCCGGCGCGGTGATGCGCGAGGCCGGGCGCCGTATCGGCCCGGAGGCCCAGCTCGGCCTGGTGGCCTGGAAGGAGCAGAACCTGCTGATGGCAGACCGCCCGGCGCAGACCTTCGGCTTCAAGGTGCCATGGGAAGAACAGTTGCGACGTGGCGTGGCCTGGCAGTCAGCGCAACCTGGCCAGCGTTGGCTGCTGGCGCAGGAGACGGCGCTGCTGGGCTGCGTGGACCGCAGCCGCAGCCAGCTGGTCGGTGTGGCCAACCGGCGGCGCTGGTGGCTGGTGCCGGCCGATGCCGTTCAGGGCGACTGCGTGGCCAGCTCCACGGAGAAGGCGGTCGAGGAAAAGGAGCAGGGCAACCTGGACGTCGAATGAGCCCTTCACGCGCGCAGTTCAGGTCCTGCCCGCATCACCCCAAAGCAGTGGCCGGCTGTTGTCTAGCAGGCATTCATGCGGGACATCGTTAGCTTGGCCCGCGTCGCTGACGCGCCGTGCCTGTCCTGTCTCCTTTCGCCACCGATCTTTCGATGAATTCATTGCGCACCCAGCCCGCATCGCTTCCGCAATCCGTGCCCGTCGCATCGCGCGCGGGCGTGGGCATTGCCGAGCTGGGCGTGTTTACGCTGACCGCGCTGGTGGTGAGCATGCCCAGCGGGTTGCTGCCGTTCGGCGTGTGCCTGTTGCTTGGCTCGCTGGTCGGCTGGCGTAGCCTGCGTGCCGGTATCGCGGCTCGCAGCGGCGCGTTGCGCGCGGTGGGCTGGCTGACGGTGGCGGTGATTGCGATGTCGCTGCTGTCGATCGTCTTGTTCGAGCACGGCCTGCGCGATGTGGGCAACCGCTCGCGGTTTCTGGTGCTGCCCTGGGCGGCGCTATGGGCCTATGCGTTGCAGCCGCGCCAGGTTTGGCTGTGGCGAGGTGCATTGACCGGTGTGTTTGCGGCCATGCTGATCGCACTGCTGCAAGTGATGAAGGGTGCCGACCGTGCGGAAGGCTTTACCAACGCGATTGTCTTCGCCGATATCGCAATGATGTTGCTGGTGGTGGTGGCGTTCTGCCGGCCAACCGGCGGCGTGCGCTGGCTGGTGGGCGCGGCGCTCGCCACGCTGCTGGTGATCGTGCTGAGCGGCAGTCGTGGGGTGTGGCTGGCGTTGCTGGCCACCGTGGGCGTGCTGGCCTGGGGCGCGCCCTGGCATAGCGCGCGCATGCGGCTGCTGACGTTCGTCGGCGGTGCGGTGCTGGCGGTAGGCGTGGTCGCCAGCGTGCCTGCGTTGACCGATCAAATGCGCCTGGGCGAGTTGCAGAGCGATCTGCAGCGCTATGAAGTCGGCGACAGCGATTCGTCCGCAGGTGCCCGTATCGAGCGTCTGCATGTGGCCTGGCATACCGTGCTTGCGCATCCTTTGACCGGCGTCGGCGTGGGCCGTTTCGACGATGCGATGCATGAGCTGCCGGTGTGTGCTGCGGATAACGCGCTGCTCCGCTGCCATCTGGGTCATGCGCACAACGATCTGGCCGAATGGGCCGCAACCCAGGGTGTGCCGGGCCTGTTGCTGCTGATTGCGGTGTATGGGGTGCCGCTGTGGGTATTCGTGCGCTTGCATCGGCGTAGCGGGCACGTGCAGTTCCGCGGGCCGGCGGCGGCCGGGGTGATGATCGTGATCAGTTATGCCCTGTGCGGGTTGACCCAGTCGATGTTCGCGCACCAGGTATCGGCGAGCTTCTATTCGGCGCTGGTAGGTGTCCTGGTGGGTCTGGCAGCGCGCCAGGCGCAGCCGGCGATGCCGAAGGCGGTCGTCAACCCGTCATGAGCGGTCGGTTGGACGCTTAGCGGATTGCGAGCCTGGTTGCCTGGTAGCGGCCCATACCCCTGGCAAGCGGTCGAGCGGCTGGCCGCCATGCGAAGTGCCGCACGTGTAGTACGGGCATGCCAATTGGCACCACCGGTCGCCCCACCTGACAGTGACGCAGTTGTAGTGCCGGCTAAGCCCGGTCGCTGCGTCCATCCACGGCGCGTGGCGGGTCCTGCACCGGCTGGTTGCGCTGCAGCAGCCACAGCATGATGGTCTTCTGGCGCACGTAATTGGCGCGCACATAGGCGTAGATCAGCCCGTGCCAGCCATCGCGAAACCCGCCGCGCAGCAGATAGCCGCGCCAGAAGCGCCAGGCCGGCGCCAACACCAGCTTGCTCCAGGTCGCACGCTTGCCGCGGGCGTAGTCGTGCTCGGCCATCATCTGCGCGTAGCGCTGGGTCTTGGCCAGCTGCTGCATCAGCGATCGGTAGGGGTAGTGGATCAGGTCGCCGCGCAAGGTGGCCACAGCACCATCGACACTGGCCGCCTCGTGGATCTCGCGCTTGCCGCGCCAGCCGCCGCGGCGTCGGTCGAACAGGCGCAGCACACGGTCCGGGTACGCATTGCCGTGGCGCAGGAAGCGGCCGAAATACTCGGAGAGCCGCGCAAAACGGTAGCCGGCCGCGTCGGCAAAGCCGGCATCGCGCGCGGCGAGGATCGCTGCACGCAGGCCGTCGCTGATGCGCTCGTCCGCATCCAGGCACAGCACCCAGTCGTGGCTGGCCTGCGCCACGCAATACGCCTTCTGGCTGCGGTAGCCGTCGAAGGCGCGTTGCAGCACGCGCGCGCCGTGCGCGCCGGCGATGTCTGCAGTGGCGTCGGTGGAACCGGAGTCCACCACCACGATCTCATCGCAGAACGCCAGCGAAGTCAGGCAGTCGCGTAGGCGATCGGCCTCGTTGAACGCGATAATGCAGGCGCTGATGCGAGGCCGTTCGTCGGGTGCGGTCGAAGAGGACATGTGATGGCCGATTACCTGCTGTTCGCAACGGAGCGTTACGCGTTGCCTATTCTGGCGCCATTGGCGCAGGCATTACAGGCCCGCGGCGACACCGTTGCCGCCTGGTACGAGGGCGGCGCGCGCGGGCTGGTGCTGCCGGACGTGCGCGAAGTGGGGTTGCGCGAGGCGCTGGCGCTGCGTCCGCGCGCGGTATTCAGTGCGGCCAACTGGGTGCCGCCGTTTGTCTCCGGCGCCAAGGTGCAGCTCTTCCACGGCTTCAACGTGCAAAAGCGCGAGGACAATCGTGGCCACTTCCGCGTGCGCGGCTTGTTCGATCTGTACTGCACGCAAGGCCCGGCCACCACTGCGCCATTTCGTGCGCTGGCGACGCGCGATGGCCATTTTGCGGTGGTGGAAACAGGCTGGCCCAAGCTCGACCCGGTGTTCCGCGATGACGGCGGGCACAGCGCCGCACTGCGTACGCCCGCCAACGGGCGGCCGGTGATCCTGTTCGGTTCCACCTTTACCGAGCGGCTCAGCGCGGCACCTGAGTTGTACGAGGAAATCGCTGCCGATATCGGCCGCGGTGCGCACTACTGGCTGCTCACCCTGCATCCCAAATGCGCGCCGGAGCTGTTCGACCGCTATCGCGCGCTGGCCGGTGCCAATGCGCGGTTTGTCGAGCCCGAAGAGGTCGTGGCGGCGCAGCGTGCGGCCGATGTGCTGGTCTCCGATACCTCATCGATCGTCTCCGAGTTCGTGGTGCAGCACAAACCGGTGGTGACCTTCCGCAACCGCGTGCCGCAGCCGCATATGCTCGACTTTCAGCAGCCGGCGCAGTTGCCGCAGCAGCTGGCGCGCGCGCTGGCGCCGGATGCCGCGTTGCGCAACGCACTGGCCGCCTATGCCGATGCGATCCACCCGTATCGCGACGGGCATTCGTCCGAACGGGTGATCGCCGCCACCGACGCGTTCATTGCCGGCAAGCTCGGCACGCTGCGACGCAAGCCGCTGGGCGCATTGTGGCGAGGCCTTCAGATCCGCCGCGAGCTTGGATACTGGGGCCCGGCGCAGCATTGATCGCTGCTGGTCGATCGCTGACGAGATAGCGCTGCCAACAGCAACGTCCACCCAATCCCGATTCCCGATCACCAGCGCAGCTTGCGCCGTGCCAGTGCGGCGCCCAGTTGCGTCTGCAGCGCCTGCGCTTGCGCCAATGGCACAAAGCGCAGGCGCAGCGCCGGGCCGGTGGTGCTGGCACCGGCGGTGTCCAGCCACAGCGTGGCGGTGCCGGTCAGGCGATCCAGCGGCGAGCGTTGCAGCTGCAGCGCCTGCAGCTTGTCCAGTTCGGCCAGTCGCCACCAGCGCTTCCACCAGCCGCCGCGCACCGCCACGTAGCGCGCATCCACTGCATAGCCCATGCGCTGCACCTGGCGATGCGCCTTGAAGGCGCTCCACGGCAGCCACAGCAGCAACCACGCCGCCTGGCTGCCGAACTGCCACGCCAGCCCGGCAACCAGCGGCAGCAACATCAGCAGCGTCGGCAGGCTCAGCCGCCACCAGCAATGCGTTGCGATCGCCTGCCACTGCGCCGGCGGCCAGGCAATGCCGGGCAGCAGATGCTGCAGCAAGGCATCGCAGCGCTGCGGCTCGGCGATCGGTGCCAGCTCCTTCAACGCGCTGTCGCGGTTGTCGCCGGCGCTGGCCACGGCGGTGTCCACGCGCAGCTGGCGGCGGCCGAACAGGCGATGCAGGCGGCTTTCGTACACCGTCCACGACTGGATCCGCCGCAGCGCCACGCTGCTGCGGATCCGCGTCAGCAGACCGCGCTCCACGGTGAGGCGTCGCTCCGATTCGCTGAGATGAAAGCCGTGGTATTGCGCCACCGCCAGGGCCACCGACAGCGCACGCATGGCCAGCAGCACCGCCATGGCAGCGATCGCCACCAGGATCGTGGTCACCGCCGCGCCCGGATGGACCTGGCTGACATAGCGGTAGGCGAGCTCGCCATTGGTCTCGATAAAGCTGGATGCCACGCGGCGCGGAATCATCTGGTAGATCACGCCGAAACTGGCAGCCACCACCACCATGCCGCGGTTGGAGATCAGGCCCAGCCGGATCACTTCGCCCAGCGGCAGGCGCAGCAAGGTGGTGCGGTCGTCGTCCTGCACCACCGCCGCATCGACGTGGTGGGCGCGGCGCCGTATCAGATCTTCCAGCGCCAGGGCCTGGTCCAGCCGCAGCACGCGCATTTCCGCCTCGGGCTTGTGCCCGCCGGCCGACTCCAGCCGCACTTCCGCCACGCCGGCCAGCCGGTGCAGCAGCGATTGATGCACCACCACGTTGTGGATACGCGCGAACGGAATATCGCGCCGGCTGCGCTCCAGCAGGCCGCTGCGGATCGCCACGCTGTCTTGCCCGATCCGATAGCGGTAGGTGAAGTAACGCAGCACCGAAATCGCGACCAGCACTGCGATCACCGCTGCGGTGGCGATGTGGTCGGTGAAATCGCGGCTGCCGTCGCGGCTGCCGAACACGGCCAGGGCGACCAGCGGGATCAGGAACTGGCGGATCTGCTGCAGCAGCACGAACACCCACGACAGCGGGTGCAGGCGCTGCTCGTCGTGGCCGGGGTGTTCGATGGCGCTCACAGCGCGTCGTCGTGGTGATCGAGCTGGCGGGCCAGGCGGTCGCGCAGATGCTCGGCATCGGCCTGGTCCAGCCCGGACAGCGCTACCGCGTTGAGACGGCTACCGGCGGTGTGCACCACCAGCGTGGTCAGGTGCGTGGCGCGTTCGATCGGGCCGCGGCGCAGATCCACGTGCTGCACACGCGAGATCGGCACGCGGGTGTCGCTCTGCCACAGGTGCCCGCGTTGCAGCGCCAGGCCGTGCTGGTCGAGTTTCCACAGCGTGAGCCGGTGCCGTTTGACTGCCAGCCATGCGCACAGCACCGCCATCGCCACTGTCACCCCCAGCACCGCCGGCCAGTAGTGCCAGGCGTGCAGCACGGTGACAGTGACGCCGGCCGCGATCAGGCCGGCACAGCCACCGCCAAGTGCGCCGTTGACCGCCGCCACGTAGGCGCCCCGGCGAGGCAATTGCTGCCAGTGCGCGTGGTCCACGGGCAGTGGCTGGGCAGACGCGGCGCGGACCAGGATGTCGGGGTGCGGCGGTGGAGCGTCGTGCACGAGGCGGGCCTGCAGAAGCGGTGCGCAAGCATAGCCGGGCACCCGGTCAGGACGCATCCGGCATGGCCGTGGGTCGCGAGGAGCCGGATTGGACGGCTGACAGCTGTCGCCGCAGTGCCTGGGCGGACACGTTGTGTGGTCGAAGGCGGTCTTCATCACCGCGCGCGGTTGCGCCACGCATTGGAATACCCGGACCGACGGCCACGCCGATGGCGCGCAGCGATGGCCGTCGACACCAAACCTTGGCCGGGAAGCCCCCCGCAGTGGTCAGCTCCAGGCATCGTTAGCGGATGCGCCGACGCCACACAGCGCGCCTGCGTGCCGCCGCCGTCGATCAGGCAGCCCCGCTGCCCGCGCTTACTGCGCAGCCAGAATCAGCGCATCCACATCCAGCGCATGCCCGGCGCGCGCGGCCTTGGTGCGCAGATACTGCTCGTTTTCGGGGGTGATATCGCCGGTGACCGGGATGCGGTCTTCCACCGCGATCCCGGCGGCGCGCAAGCGTTCGGCCTTGGCCGGGTTGTTGGTCAGCAGCCGGATGCGACCGATCCCCAAGCCGCGCAACATCGCCACCGCGCTGCCGTAGCGGCGCTCGTCCGGGCCGAAGCCCAGCTGCGCATCGGCATCGATGGTATCCAGCCCCGCATGTTGATACCCGTAGGCGCGCATCTTGGCGGCGATGCCGGTGCCGCGGCCTTCCTGATCCAGATACAGCAGCACGCCGCCGCCCAGGTCCTTCAACTTGGCCAGGCCGTGCCGCAGCTGGTCGCCGCAGTCGCACTTGAGCGAGCCGAACAGGTCGCCGGTCAGGCAGGACGAGTGCACGCGCACCGGCACCGCGGCCGACAGGTCGGGCTGTCCCACCACGATCGCCACCTGGTCGCGCTGCGCGACGCCGCCACGGAACACCACGAATTCGCTCATGCCCAGGCCGCGCAGCGGCACCGGCGTGCGGGTAACCAGCTCGTAGCCGGCTGCGGCCGACTTGGCGCAACCGCTGCCCAGGTCGTCCAGCGCCAGCGATTGGCAGCCCGCGAAGGCGGCATGGTCGTGCACGTCGCGCAGGTCCACCGCCAGCAGCGCCGGCAGCAGCAGCCCCAGCCGGGCAATCTCCACGCCGCCGGCATCCAGCGCATCGCCAGCGGCCCAGTGCGCCGGCACCGGGGTGTCGCGCAGATAGGCCAGGGCGGCGAGCTGGTCGTAGCTGTAGTCGGCCAGCGCGACGCGTGCGCCCTGCGGCGCGGTCAGCCCCAGCACCTGCGCGCGCGTGGGCGTGACGAACAGATAGTGGCGGCCCTGCGCCGCGCGCGCGAACGCGGCATACGACTGCGCCGTGCTGCTATCGAGCGCCAGCACGGCGCGCGACTGCCCGCCCGCGGCGGTGAGCAGCACCGGCCGGCCAGCACGCAACTCGGAGGCGGCGCGCTCACAGCGGATGGCTGCCGGATCGCCGAAGGCCTGTGCGCTGGGGGAGGGGACGGGGCTGCTCATGCACGACTCCAGATGGGGATTGCCACGGCCGCTTCAAGGCGGCCGCCACCGCGCCAGTGCCGGCCGCATGCCGCCATTGTCGCGTGCTTGGCAACGGCCGGTTGCCTGCAGCGGGTGGAACGCTGCATCCAGTGGCTGCGTTTGAGTGACAGCACAGGCGCCGATTGGTTGTGCGCCGCCCGCGTTGTTCAGCGCCCGGCAATGCTTTCTAATCAGGCGATCTTTCCGTTCAGCAGACCCCATGCGCCTTATCGACTGCAATGAGTCGCGTCACGCCAGCGCGATCCTGGACATCTTCAACGAGGCCATCGCCAACTCGACCGCGTTGTACGACTACCGGCCGCGTCAGCCGGAGAGCATGGTCGGCTGGTTTGCCACCAAGCGCGCGGGCGGATTTCCGGTGATCGGCGTCGAAGATGCCGATGGCACCCTGATGGGCTTTGCCAGTTACGGCACCTTTCGCGCCTGGCCGGCGTTCAAGTACAGCGTCGAGCATTCGATCTATGTGCATCAGGACCACCGCGGCAAAGGCCTGGGGCGGGTATTGCTGCAGGCGCTGATCGCTGCGGCAGAGCAGCGTGGCGTGCACGTGCTGGTCGGTGGCATCGACGCCAGCAACCAGGCCAGCATCGCGCTGCACGAACAGTTCGGCTTCACCCATGCCGGCACCGTGCGCGAGGCCGGCTTCAAGTTCGGTCGCTGGCTGGATCTGGCGTTCTATCAACGCATTCTGGCGACGCCTGCAGACCCGCACGACGATTGATGCCCCGACCTGGCTGCCGCGCGCGATCAGGCCTGCGCGGTGTGGCGATCAGTGCGGATGCCGCTCGGTGGCGTACGGGTTGGCCTCGCCGCTGCCCGGCGGGCGCAGCGTGTAGCGCTTGTAGGTCCACTGGTACTGCGCCGGGTCGCGCCGGGCGATCTGTTCGATGCCGGCGTTGAGTGCGCTGGCCGCGCGCACCGGGTCGGGGTCGGCCACCGCTGGGTCGGCCGGCTGCACGTGCAAGGCAAACTGCAGGTCGCCACCGGCGCGCTCGCACCAGCCGTACAGCACGATCGCGCCGGTGCGCTCGGCAAGTCGGTTGACCAGGGTCATGGTCAACGCCGGGATGCCGAAGAACGGCGCAAACACGCCATCGCCCATCTTTGGTTGCTGGTCGGGCAGGATGCCGACCGCGCCACCGTCCTTGAGCACCTTGAACAACTGCCGCACCGCCGGGCCTTCGGCACGCACCTGGCGCACGTTGTCGCCGCCGCGCGCCAGTTGCAGAAACCCGTCTACCGCTTCGGACTCGGGCGGCCGGTACACGATGGCGATCGGGCCACGTTCGGACAGCCACTGGTTGAGCAATTCCCAGTTGCCGAAGTGCGGCGCCGCCACGATCACGCCACGCCCGGAGGCCAGCGCCGCGTCGTAGAGGTCCTGGCCATTGCGCTGCAGGCGGGCCAGATTTTCGGCCGGCGGGCGGGTCCAGGTTCGCAGCACTTCCAGCGTCTGCCGCGCGGTCGAGCGCAGGATCTGTGCGTGCAACTGCGCGCGCTGCTCTGCCGGCAATTCCGGGTAGGCCAGTTCCAGGTTGCGGCGTGCCACGCGGGCTTCGCGCGCGTTGAGCTTGCGCCAGCTCCAGGCCAGCGCATCGGCCATGCGTTTGAGCAGCGGCCACGGCAGGCGGCCCACGGTGGCGGCGGTGGCATAGAGCAGGCGAGCGCGAAGATCAGGTGTCATTCGCGCAATTCTAAACAGCGTGGCCGGCGAAGACCCGCAGGTGACAGTGCGGGCAGCGCTGGGCATGCTGCACGGCACACTTTGCTACCCAGGACTCTGCATGCTCGCCCTGATCCAGCGCGTCACCCGGGCCTCGGTCACCGTCGATGAGCGGATCGTCGGGCAGATCGGTCCCGGG
Organism: Xanthomonas sp. 3793; assembly: GCF_024806835.1. GTDB lineage: Bacteria > Pseudomonadota > Gammaproteobacteria > Xanthomonadales > Xanthomonadaceae > Xanthomonas > Xanthomonas arboricola_F. Next base: position 605,468 of record NZ_JANTYU010000004.1, on the reverse strand, counting down.
CTGCTGGCGCTGGTCGGCGTGGAGCCCGGCGACAGCGATGCGCAGATCCGGCGCCTGGCCGAGCGCCTGCTCAGCTACCGGGTATTCGGCGACGACGCCGGCAAGATGAATCGCTCACTCACCGATACCGGCGGCGGTCTGCTGCTGGTCAGCCAGTTCACGCTCGCGGCCGACACCAGCTCCGGCAACCGGCCGGGCTTCAGTACCGCCGCGCCGCCGCAGGAGGCTGAACGGGCGTTCAATCAATTGGTGGCGATCTGCCGCGAAAAACATCGCGGCGGGGTGGAAACCGGGCGCTTCGGTGCCCATATGGTTGTCGACCTGGTCAACGATGGCCCGGTGACCTTCCTTCTCAGACCCTAGCCAGCGCAGTTCCACCAGCGGTCCCGTCTTGATTCCGGCAGACCGGGCTTCACGCTGGTATAATGCTAGGTTCTCTTTCCAATCTCAAAGCCGGTGGCGCGAGCACTCATGGCCAACGAACGTCCTGCCCAGCAATCCGACATCAAGCTACTGATCAGCAAGGGCCTGGAACAGGGCTATCTGACCTACGCCGAAGTCAATGACCATCTGCCCGACGACCTGGTCGACCCGGAGCAGATCGAAGACATCATCAGCATGATCAACGGCATGGGCATCGATGTCCATGAAGTTGCGCCCGATGCTGAAACCCTGTTGCTCAACGATGGCAACACCGGCAACCGCGAGGTTGACGACACCGCAGCCGAAGAAGCTGCCGCCGCGCTGACCGCGCTCGACACCGAAGGTGGTCGTACCACCGACCCGGTGCGCATGTACATGCGCGAAATGGGCACGGTCGAGCTGCTGACCCGCGAAGGCGAAATCGCCATCGCCAAGCGTATCGAAGAAGGCCTGAGCCAGGTCCAGGCAGCACTGGGTGTGTTCCCGCTGTCGACCGAAATGCTGCTGGCCGATTACGAAGCGCACAAGGAAGGCAAGAAGCGTCTGGCCGAGATCGTGGTCGGCTTCAACGACCTGATCGAAGAAGCCGACGCTGCCGCCGCTGCATTGGCCGCTGCCGGCCCGGTGGCCGTGGACGAAGACGCCGTCGATGAAGACGACGACGAAGACGGCGACGACGACGCTGCCGAGGAAGAGGCCGGCCCGACCGGTCCGGACCCGGTGGAAGTGGCCACGCGCATGGAGAACCTGGCGAACGAATACGCCAAGTTCAAGAAGATCTATGCCAAGAACGGCGCCGAGCACAAACTGGTGGTCAAGGCGCGCGAAGACATGGCTGCCATCTTCACCACGCTCAAGCTGCCGCTGCCGCTGACCGATGCGCTGGTCACCCAGCTGCGTGGCGTGGTCAACGGCATCAAGGATCACGAGCGCAAGGTGCTGCACCTGGCCACCACCGTGGCACGCATGCCGCGCAAGGATTTCATCCGCTCCTGGGAAGGCAACCAGACCAACCTGGAATGGGTGGAAGACGCACTCAAGCGCAAGCAGAAGTGGTCGTCGGCGCTGCGCGACGTCAAGGACCAGATCGTCTCCGAGCAGCAGGGCTCGATCGAGATGGAGAAGGCCAACTACCTGACCCTGGGCGAGATCAAGGAGATCAGCCGCGCGATGGCCTATGGCGAAGCCAAGGCACGCAAGGCCAAGAAGGAAATGGTCGAGGCCAACCTGCGCCTGGTCATCTCCATCGCCAAGAAGTACACCAACCGCGGCCTACAGTTCCTCGACCTGATCCAGGAAGGCAACATCGGCCTGATGAAGGCCGTGGACAAGTTCGAATACCGTCGCGGTTACAAGTTCTCGACCTATGCAACGTGGTGGATCCGCCAGGCCATCACCCGTTCGATCGCCGATCAGGCGCGCACCATCCGTATTCCGGTGCACATGATCGAAACGATCAACAAGTTGAACCGCATTTCCCGCCAGATGCTCCAGCAGTTCGGCCGCGAGGCCACGCCGGAGGAGCTGGCCAAGGAAATGGACATGCCCGAGGACAAGATCCGCAAGGTGATGAAGATCGCCAAGGAGCCGATCTCGATGGAAACCCCGATCGGCGACGACGAGGATTCGCATCTGGGCGACTTCATCGAGGACACCAACGTGGAGTCCCCGATCGACAACACCACCAACATCAACCTCTCCGAGACGGTGCGCGATGTGTTGGCCGGCCTGACCCCGCGCGAGGCCAAAGTGCTGCGGATGCGCTTCGGTATCGACATGAATACCGATCACACGCTGGAAGAAGTGGGCAAGCAGTTCGACGTCACCCGCGAGCGGATTCGTCAGATAGAGGCCAAGGCGTTGCGCAAGCTGCGTCACCCGAGTCGTTCGGAACAGCTGCGTTCGTTCCTGGACATCGACTGATTTGTCGGTCGCCGTGCTCACCTGATCACGCAACAGCCCCGCACATGCGGGGCTGTTGCGTTGTGGGGCCCGGTAGGGCGACGCTTGCCGCATGCGCTGCCGGGAATGGCGCAGGCCAGGCTACGCAGCTTCACGTTGCGGCGACGAAACCGGACCGCACCGCACTATTAAGTGGATGTTTCCTCCAATCTCACCTGATGTTCCAACCGGCACTTCTACGTTGGTGCCCGAATGGAAACGAGACCGTCCAATGAGTAGGCAAAGCCGCTTCGAGACCACCACCTACCGCGATCACGAGATCCGCGTACGCGCCGAGCAGGCGTCACCGACGGCCAGGTGGACGCTATGGGTCGATGTCTATGCCAACAACGGCAGCACGCGGCTGCCGCGCATCAGCGACCAGCACCAGACCTGGGAGACCTATCAGGACGCCATCGCGCAGGGCTTCCGTGCGGGCCGCCTGCTGATCGACAGGCAACGACAGACGGCCGATGCGTGAGGCGTGGTTGGTGTGCCTGACATGCAGCAGACAAGCTCGCTGACAGACAGGTAAACTTGCCCCACTCCTATGGGCCCGATGCATGCATGCGGCACTAGCGAGCGCTGTGCAGCAGGGCCTATAGCTCAACGGTTAGAGCAGAGGACTCATAATCCTTTGGTTCCAGGTTCGAATCCTGGTGGGCCCACCACGCGCATCCACGATGGATGTTGTGCACGTTTGAGGATTAGTAGTTTCAGAAGTGAACCTGACCCCTTCGGGCTACGGAACCAGGCCGAATACATCGTGTGGGGCAGCAAGGGCAACATGCCGCTGGATCGCCGTGCACCATTGCTGCCGGGTGTCATCCGTGAGTCGGTGCGCAAGGCTGACAAGCATCACCTGACCGGTAAGCCGACCGAGTTGATGAGACAGCTGGTGCGGATCTGTGAGTCAGGTGGGCGCGTGCTTGATCCGTTCGCCGGTAGTGGCACCACGTTGGTAGCAGCGGAGTTAGAAGGCTATTGCTGGACCGGGGTAGAGAAGACTGAGCACTATGCAGAGGTCACCAAGAGCCGGATTGGTCAGTTGTAATCGGTGCAAAAAAGGAATTAATGCTGTTAGCCGTCCTCTGGGGCGGCTTCATCCTGTTGGAAGATCGGAGTCCACTGCTGTTGCTCGATTTCTTGTTGTCTCTTGACCAGCTTGGGTAAGTGTTGTTCGATCATTCCCGAGTAATCGAGCCGGCCTTCCGGACTGGTTGGCAGTAATGCATGCTTTCGCAGTGCATTGACTACGTTTAAAGTCTTCTCCGCTAGCTTTCCGTACTCGATCTGTCGCACAAGAATTGGGTAGTCGCTGAATTCAGCCTCCCAGGCTAGTCGATCTTGGGCCAATAGTTGAGCATTTGGGATCGCAAAGATGCGATCTAGCAAAGTGACCGGGATAGAGCGCCAGTTCACGTTTAGCGCAGAGAGTTCCAACCTGGGTGAGGAAACCCTTGGTACTGTTTCGCCATCGGCGTCCGGCATGCCATCGTCATACATGACATCAATACAGCCGCTGATGTAACGATCGAGGATGGCTCCAACTGTCACAGCTAGATAGCCAATGTCAGATTCTCGCTGTTGGTAATGAATCCACCAGGAAAGTGTGGTGGGAATGCTTGCCCCAACAAGTGAGCCCAACAACGCCGCAATCGCAGCAATCACGCCAAGTATCAAAGGCTCGCTCAGAGGTTCGCTCATAGAATTGCTATGTCCATTGAAGGGGATTGCAGTTTGGCGTCAGGATAATTGCATGGTAAGCCTAGCCATGATCAGCGAGTCGTGTCATTGCGCAAGTTTATGAGGCGATACTGCCCGCGATCACCGTAGCGCGCTGCTTTCTTGTCAATCTCGGCACATAGCCTGTCCTTACCACAGGCAACGAGATTGGCACGAGCAACACGATCCAAGAAGGTAATTTCTGCCCTGAGTTGGGCGGCTTCCGCGACAGCCGCTCTTGTGCTGTAGAGCGCATAGCCAGCGACGACGACGCTGATGACACCCGCCACCAGCAGGGCAATCGATGCGATCCACATGCGCCGCGTTGTCGTGTTTTCCAGGGCGTGCTGTGCGTGCGCGTAACGCTGGGTTGCCTGCTGGACCGTCTGCTCCGCAGTTGCCATTCTCTTGTTGAATCGCTCGGCCGCCGGTTCCAACGTTTGCGTCAGCGCCTGATTGCTCAATTGCGTTAGCCGGGGAAGTGCGCTTTCCACCACGCGATTGACGCGCTGATCGGCACTGTTGACGGCGCTCTGCAGAAGCTGCAGCTGCTCCCGGAGCAGATCGTCCAAGGCGTGCTCGCGCCGCTGCAGCGTCCCGATCATCGCCGCCAGGGCCTGGATCGATTCTTTTAGGGTGCGTTCCGACCCGTTGGCATCGGGTAGTGCGGAGGTGTTCTGCATGTCCATAGTGTTCTCTCGATGATTCAACTTGCTACACGTGTTCCGGCTATCCACCACCACCACCGCCGCCTCCACCGCCGCCATCTCCGCCACCACCACCGTCACCCTGCGGACCTTGCATCGCCGGTCCGTTGGCGAACTGCGGCAGTGTCATCACCATCACCGGGCCACGGCTGGTCTGCATCTCTGTCGAGACGTCCATGTTCAGTGCCTGGCGCGTACTCGCCTGTTCCTGCGCTTCCTGCATCGCCTGGGCATCCAGAAATTCATGCCCTTGTTTGGCAAGGGCCTGGCTGTAGGGACTGTTGGCGACCCGTTTCAAGGCCTGTTCGATCGCCAGTTCGTTCTTGCAGTCGATGGCGTACAGCAACTCGTCCACATCCGGATCGCCGGTGATGTTTTTACGCTGGGGCTGCGGCCGATCTTCCTGCTCGCCAGCGGCAAGAGGTTGTGGCGCGGTGTCTGCCGGCGGGGCGCGTGGTGGTCTCAGTCCAGAGGGGCCATCCGGATCGTACCCATCACGCAATTCCAACTCTGTAAACGGCCGATCGCCACGGTCCACGCGCGCCTGCCGCGCCTCTGCGACGCGGTTTTCTGTTTCGAGATCCTGTTCGAGCTGGATGCGCAGCTCACGCATGGAGCGCTCTATTTCCTCCCAGGAGTTCGGATCGACGGGCACAGCGGCAGGACGGTTGTGCTCATCTGCCAAGGAGGCGGAAAGCGGCTCGCGCGCATCGGCCGCGCCCTCGGGTGCACCGGCGGAGCGGCCAGCGGTCGGTAGGTCCAGTGATGGCCCTGTCGCTTGCGCGAGGTGGGCGGACCCTGGCAACGCTGCAGGGGGATCTGCTGCTTCCGGTGTTTGAGCCTTTGGCGTGCGCGCCTGTTGATCGTCGCGCTGTTCTGCGGCCACCGGGGTGGCGAGCGATGGCGCAGAAGGCGCGGTCGCTGCCTGGGCCAGGTACGCTTCCGCCGGCTGCTCGGGCTGCTGCGTCGGTGCATCTTGGTGCGCATCCGAGCCTTGCGCCCTAATCGACCGTTGGCCGCTGTGCAGGTCCGAAACCTGCTGCTGATCTGCCGGTGCTGTCTGCGCGATCGCCGCGCTCTGCGCTGTCTGCTGCTGGGCTTCCTGCGGGCGCTCTCCTTGCGCTTGTTGGCTTTGCGGCCGCTGCTGCGCTACGTCGGATGCCTGTGCTTGCTCAGGCTCTACCAACTGCTCCTGGGGCCGTTGGGCGACGTCATCCGGGTTTGACCGCTGCTCGGGCTGGCGCGGCGATGTGTCTTGCGCATGGAGCGACGACGGCTCGCGCGAGACTGCTTCCTGTGCCGGCTCCTGCTCGCGTTGTGGAGCCGCTTGGGCGTGCAGCGGCTGTTGCTCGGGATGTTGCACCTTCTGCGCCTGCAGGCGTTCCTGCTGGCTCTGCTGGGCATCCTGGGCTTGGCGTGTTTCCTGCTCGCGCTGGCGCGTCTGCTGGGCCTGCTGCTGGACTTGTTCGCGCTGTTGGGTGTCGTGCTCCTGCTGCTGGGCTTGTTGGCGTTGCTGAGCGTCCTGTACCTGGCGTTCTTGTTGCTCCAGCTGTTGCGATTCTTGCTGGCGAAGCTCCTGCAATGCATGCGCCTGCAGTGCCTGAGCGTCCTGTGCTCGGTCTTCGTGCGAGGTTTGCTCCTGCAGCGTGTGCGCGCGTGCCTGCGCCAGCTGCTGGTCTTGCGCTTGCCGGTCCTCCTGCTGCCGCTCCTCACGCTCCTGCCCGGCGCTGGCTGCCTGGCCCCGCGCCTGCACGTCGAGCGCATGCTGGTTGGAGGGGGCGGAAGACGACGTGTCCGCATCTGCGGATCCGTCCGATGAGCGATGCGCAGAGGCCAGCTGCTGTATCGGCAAGGCTTGGTTCTGCCGCGCCTGTATCTCCTTCAGTGCCTGGCGGATGTCCTCGGTGCTGGTGACTACTGCAATACGCTCTACGCCATCGGGGCCGCGTTGCAGATGCGCAATCGGGCTATCGGCGCCGAAGGTGCCACCGGCGCCGCGTTGCAACTGCATCGCGCCGTCGCCCGCAAGTCCCTCTGCCTCGCGGGTGCGCTGGGTCGCCAGCTCGATTGCTTCGCGCCATTGCGGCTGCAACTCGGTGCCGACAATGCGATAGCGGTAGAGTGTCTGCTCGCCCTGTATGTCCTGCGGCGATTGCTGGATGGTGGCAATCGCCTGTGCCTGCTCGGCAAGCGCTGGTTGCAACATCGCGCGCATGGTGTCCAGTTCCAGCACGCGATTGCCATCGGGCGGTGCAACGTTGCTGGTCCACTGGCCTTCGATGTCGCGGTAGTAGCGCTGGCCGTTTGAGGCGGTCAAGGCATCTGGGTCGGGCAGCGCCTGCTGCACCGCTGGCGACATCGGCAGGCCATCGGCCGCCCAGCCGCTGCGGTGGTGCGCCAGTTCGTAGCGCGCAGCGATCGCGGCGGGACTGTTGGCGATGTTGCGGGCAATGGTGTCCTGCGCCTGCGCGTCCAGTTCGGCTTTGCGGTGCGGCAGGGCGGTTTCCTGCACGTAGCTGCCGCGATCATTGGCGCCAGAGATCTCGGCCTTGACCAGCCGATGCCACTGACCGTCCGCTGCATCGCGTCGCCAGTCGGCGCTGCTCAGGCTGGGGCGGTCAGTGGCATTGGCCGGCTGGCGATACGGATCCTGCGGAGCGGGCGCATCCTTGAGGGCGAGCGCTGCAGCGGCGTTGGTGGCCTGGTAATTGAGCTCGCGTGCCTTCTCGTAGCTGGCGACGATGGGGGTGGAGGTGGGGTTGTCTACCCCGTCGTTGGTGGTGTCGGCCTTGCCCTCGCGTGCCCAGGCGGTGCCGTTGAACGACCACTGCGTGCCCTCGCGATCGGTCTGGGTGTAGATGGCGCGGTTGTCGAGCAACGCGGCGGCCTTCTCGCCAGCGGTACTCAAGAAATACGCATCGGCTGCGATCAGCACCATCGGCCCGGCGCCCGAGCTACCCAGCGCGTAGGCAGCTGCGGTACCGCCGGCCCAGCCGCCGACGTTGCGGCCGGCAAAGTGCGCAAGCTCCGACTGCGCAGCGAGCGGGTTGTCCTGGCCGAGGAACTGCGTGGCGCGTTGGCCTGTCATCACCGTGTCGGCGGCGGTGGCTAGCAGGCCGGCGGTGCGTAGCGCCTGTCCGGCAGATAGATCGCCGGCCAGTAGCTCTGCGGTGGCGAAGCCGCGTTGCGAGACTGGTGTATACGGCGCATGCGACGTGGCGGCTGCGCCTTGGCGAATGCTGCGCGCAGCACCGCCGATGGTTGTCGGCGTGTCATCCAACACCTGATGTGCCAAGGCCGCGTTGGACTCGGATAGCCTTATTCGGCCAGCATCTTCGGCGTGCGCAATCGCCATGCGCAATTCTTCTCGGCCGGCGATCTCGCGGATAACGGCATCGCGTTCATCCGGGACCGCGACCAGATTTTTGCCGGTCGTGCGTGCGGCGTCGATCACCTGTGTGATCCGATGTTCGGAGTGCGTGATCGCGGCCCATTCGGATTCGACATTGCTCATGGAGCGCAGCGTCTTCAGCTGGTCGGCGTGGGCGGTGCGGTATTGCTCGTATTCGGAAATAGTGCTGTGGTTTTGCGCGTTGGTCTCGGCCTTGGTCAAGTGATCCGGGGTGGTTGCGAACATGTCGCCATTGATCAGTGCGACTTTGAGAGTGTCTTGCAGGTCGTGGACTTGGGCAGCGACGCGCTTCAATGCGGCAGCGTCGTTGGACATGGCGGCATGACCATCGGAGGAGTCACCGAGATCGTTAAGATAATCCATAACTGCATCCGTATAAGAGCTTCGGGTGCGTCCTCGGTGGGGAGAGGTTTCGATTTCGTCAGCCAGCTTGCCTTCTACAGGAAGATAGAGACGATTGGTCGATACATCCTTGTCGATCAAACCATGATCGGCCAACTTTTTGAGCAAGTCATGCTTACGAAAGATGGTGTTTTCAATGACATGATGACTTTCAAGGATGACGTTGCTGGCCGGCATCTGTCTTTACTCCAAATCCATGCGGAGAAATTTTTATCCGTAATTTGCTGCGTCGATTAGTCGAACGCCACGCTTCTTGGGTGATTTGCCGAATCCCTGGGAAATCAGGGTGTCGCGCAAGAAGCGATCGCAAAAGGTATCTGCCGTATGCGGTGTTCTGAAGACATGCGCAGCCCCAACCACGTCTTTCCTAAATGCCAACTCGGCGCCCCCTGTAAGACTGTAATACTTTCCATTTGGATACCCGGTCAGCACCTTAACAGTGGATGCTTCCTCGTCGATGGCGTCGATAATTCGTACTACCTCACAAAGATAGTGCGGTGCTCCGGGCGTACCATCTTCCAATCGGAAGTCGCATAGCGCAAAAGCAAAGCCCTCTGGGTCCGCAGCTTCTAAGATCTGCTTCAGTGGCTCTGAGACCAGCCAGTAGCGCTTGAATCCACTATCAAGGTCATCAGGCATATCGCCAATGCGGCTGTCGTAGCGCAGGCGCGGGGTCTCCTTCAATGCAGCTAGCCCCCCGTCCTCGCCTGGCGGGCTGTAGGCAATGGGGAATGGCACTGCATCTTCGTTCTCGAACTCCACGCCATGCCCGCGACCGCCCCCCCCCATATCGGATCTGAGGATGTAGAAAGCACCTTTCTGAGGTGCGTTGTGGAGTGTTGCGCGGGCTTCTTTTGCTTCGTTCATAGGTGCTTTCTCTCAACAATCCATCATGCGTCGAACAGGTGCCCACAAGTGGGTCGCTTCGCTGCTCCCGGTCAGATGCCCACCTCGTGCTTGACCGCCAGTAATGGAGGCGGAGAAGTTGGGCATGCTGCAGGCCCTGTTGGAACGGGAATTCAGCCTCTTATGTTGCCCGTCTTCGGCGACCGACGCAGTAGGAAAACCCCCAACGCCTACGGACAGCGTTGGCCCTGGTGCGCGCAATCGTCGCCCCGCCACGCCTCCGGTCTTCATGTATGGTTTTCGCTGCACCCCTGCAGGGTGGCAGTAGGCCGCGCTGCTGCTGCCGATCCGCGCGGTTCAAGGGGGGCTCTCTTCCCTGCGGATCCCTGCGCGCCCTGGGGGCTTTGCGGGGGAGCGCGGCCGCGTTCCGTGGCTAGACCTCCCGGCGCATTTCGGTAAAAGGCCATCGGAACCGGGTAATCGGTAATCAGTGACCTCAAACAGGGTCTAATTGATTGATGCAACTGGGAAATTCAAGATTGCCTTTTGGGGTGATTTAGGGTGATCAGCCTCCCGAAGAAAAGTTATGTGATTGAAATTTAGGAGTATTTCTTAGGATCTTGATTACCTCCCCAAAAGGTAATCCCATTGCCTCCCAATTACCCTTTAATTACTTTTAATATTGTTAAATAAGCTGTTGATAAATATGAAGGTTGTGGTGTTTCTTGGCGCGGATTACCTAAATTACCTTGTTCCGGTGATCATCCCAAAAATTTCCCATTAGGGGCCTGTAAGGGGCTTCAGCTACCGCCTTGCGCCTACGCTTAAGCACGCGCTCACTTATCGCCCATCTCGCGTGATTGGCAATGCCTGCAGGTGCCGCATAAGTTTGGAACCAGGCCGAGCTGCTGAGTCAGGCCTGCTGGCGCGCCGTCAGCACGTGGCGCGCGGAAGATCTGCCAGGGAGGTAGTGAAGCGTCCCGACAAGAGCTCTTGCCGCGAAGCCCACGCTGGAGAGTTCTGCCACCCGCTTGCACCCAGGCCGGCCTTAATCCGGCCGAAGCGTCGGTTGATAGCGTCCAAGGCGTCCATCAGCTTCTCGGCGATCAAGGTGGATAACGGCAGCGAGTTTTCCGGCAAGGTGATGGACCGCTGGGCGTATGAAAACGGCGTGGAGCTGGACTTCTACCGCAGAGGGACACCGACCGACAACGCGCTGGTGGAAAGCTTCAACGGGCGCCTGCGGCAGGAGTGCCTGAATGAGCACTGGTTCTTGTCACTGGCCGATGCGCGGAGCAAAATCGAAGCGTGGCAGCGCTTCTATAACGAGGAGCGACCCCACAGTGCACTGGCATGGAAAACCCCTGAAGAATTCGCCCGAAATTGCGGGTCCCAAGCGAATTGCCAGGTGCCGTAGAAGGTCGAATTCTCTACTTTCGAATGGTACGGTAATCGGGGGTGGGATTACCGCTCGACGGCAATGCGGCGCTCTTCGAGATTCGGCGATGGGGCGCTGACTTTCTTCAGAATTTTCGCAACTTGCCTAGCGACTTCATCCCTAATCCCATCTTGGTGGCACGCAAGCTGTATCGGATAGCGCACTAATACCTCGCAGGCGGCTTCCGACCCTAAGCAGCCGTTCGGCAGCGGTGTGCCAAAACCAGCCATTCGCCCAGCGCGAAGCCGTCGGGCAGAAATGCAAAGGGTGGCGGGTCCGGCCTAAGACTCCGCGAGAGCCGCGATCGGCGTCAGAGCCCCGCTGAGGATGCACGGATCAGCAGCTATTCGAAACTCTGCTCGCCTTCCCGATCGCGCTTGCTCTCATGTTCGATCCAGCGTTCCAGTTCGGGCAGCATGTCGGTGACCCATTGCCGAACCTCGCCTCCGACATTGTCACCCAGTGTTGTGATAGCTGCGCGACGCCGAACCAGGATATCGGCGAGCGAGCCACTCCAGCCGCGCGGATGCAGCCGCGACCAGATATCACCGAGAAACGCCCGCTTGTCTCGCGCGTGGCCCAATATTTCCAGGAAAAGCGTGGAGACACCATTCTCCTCTTCGCCCTGCCGCCGCTTGAACATAGAGATGCTTTTGCCAAGCAGCGGATAGCGCCGATCCGGATCGATATTCGCCCACTGAGCAAGGGTCTCGGCGCCGACATCTTCCACCGGCGTGCCAGACCCGAAGTCCCCCTCAAACAGTCCCCGATTCCTGGGCCGGAGCTCAGGAAGCAGGAATTCGTCGAGAGCGATGAGGGGATGCGTTTCGAAGAGCGCCTTCAAGACATAACCAAGATCGTAGGACGAGAGATAGACGGTCTCAAGCCCGACCCGGACCCGCGCGCAGATCTCGCGCAGCGTCGCCGCACCATCAGGTCCGGCGCAGCAGACCCGAATGACGGTATGCAGCCCGAAACCGCGAAGCGACTGCTTCTTCCCGAAGTCGGCGCGCAGCAGCAGCTCACGGCCGACGGCAATCAAGGATGGAGCGCGTTGTCGGCCCTCCTCCCGATCGCGGTAGAAGTGCATGTGAAGGATATCGAGCGCGATCTCCACGCCGTCGGCGAGACTGGCGATGTCGGTGAGTAGCGGCCCAAGCGCGTCGGGTGGAGACTCGCCGACACTGCCATTGGCGATGCTGTGAAAAGTCCGCGCCGACAGGACGCCACGTTCAATCGCACGCCGAAGCCGCGCAATGCCCTGGGTATCGATAGCAACACGCGCCTGAAGATAGGGCAAGCTCGCGGCGAGATCGGGATTCTCGATCACATCCTCCAGCGCGGCATCGGCGAAGGCCGAATCCCTGGCGTTTGCGCCATGGATGAACCCGCCCAGCACCGTCGCATTCCGGCTGTCCACATCGGCGGCAGAGAAGAGGCCCAGCAGTTCCCGCCACATCGCATCAAGATCGGCGGCGCCATCCGACAGGCCGATGCCGCACTCGTAAGCGCGCTGCGGATGTTGTTCGACGAGCAGTTCGGCAATGAAGGTAGCGCGCGTCTCCGGGTCGTGCGCGAGCGCGGTTCCGATCTCTTTCGCGAGCTGGGAGGCGCGCTCATAAGGCTTCATGACATCGCCGTCGTCGGCATCACCGTCAGCGACATCCCAACCGAAACTGCTACGCCCCAGCACCACCGCACGGGCCTGATGGAGAAGATCGGTGGGTTTCAGGCGGTCGATGAGCGCGGTGAGGCGCGCGCGCACCTCATCAGGCATAGCGTGGCCCTCGAAACGCAGCGCTGTGCGGAAGCCGATCCACCCCTCGATCCAGGGCCGCTCGGAAGAGAAGTGGTTCGCTGCCCGTTCGAGCGCATCGTGACAGGCGCCGGAATGCCACAGCTCCCTTACGCTATGGGCAAGGTGGTCCCGGGCGTTTTCGATGATTGGCGAAAGCTCGACCGCCAAGTCGACCGCGCCGTTGTACCAGGCCCAGATGTCGCCATAGGTCGGCGGGTGCCAGCCATAGTCGCGTGACCGGGCGCCGAAGTCGAAGTCGCTGGATGAACTGAAATGGTGCGCCTTCAGCAGCGCATCGAGGGCGACGCCGGCGCAGCGCATCAAAGCCGGATCACCAGATTGCGCGAACCGGCGCACAAGCGATCGCCGCTGGTCCGGCAAAGCCTTGGTGCCGGACAGGTGCAGGTGAAACAGCTCGGCGAACATGTCGGATGCCGAGTTGTTGTTGTGATTGGGCGGTTCGGCGGAAAGGAACCGGGCAAGCAATGTCGCCGCGCGGTCGAATAGCGGTGGATCGTAAGCGAGGAGCTTGATCAACCGTATCCACTGCCATCGGTCGCTCGACTGCGGATCGAGTATCTCGGCGCCGCGCGGCCCGGCCACGTCTCGCTCGATCTTTGCGAGCACGGCATCGGGCGCGACCGGAGCGATATTCGTGATGATCTGGAGGCCGTCTTCGCCCAACGCCCTGAGATCGCCAAGAAGACCGTCGGCACCGAGCCAGCGCTCGACCGCGGCCCGTGCCTCGGCGCTGTCGTGCAGATAGCCGAGGCGGCGCGAAAGGGACTTCTGCATCCGCGCCGTGAGCGACGCGCAGAAGCGATCAAAATCGGCCGGGGGCATGCGTTCGAGGGCGAACCCGGCGAGCGGGTTGGCGATCGCGTGCGGCAGGATCGCGCGCCACCGTCCGCGCAGCTGCGCGATCCCGCGCTGACGAAGCGTGTTCAGCGCCGCATATATCGTCGCCACGGAAGCGCCGCGAATAGCAGCAACCCGCGCAAGTTCGCCGCTTTCCGACGTGTCTTCGCCATCGATCGAATAGAGCAGCGCAAGGTCTTCGGCGGCGGAAAGGAGATCCCGGTCGGGCTCGTTGCGCTGGTGAAAAATCCGCTCGAAGAGGTCACGGCTCTTGAGCTTTCCCAGGGTCTCGCCTTTCCCGAGGGTTTCTGCGAGGGCGCGCGCCACGCGGAAATTGCCGTCGCTGAACTCCGATATCGTGCGCCTGTCCACCTGCGTCACATTGGGGAAGGTCTTTTCCAGCCACAGTTCCACCATTTCGGGCGATGCTGATTGCAGGCGAAAGACCTCGGTACGCTCGGGCTCATCGTCGCGAACATCATATTCGACCGTGAGGAGGCTGACCTGGCTCCCCGCTTCCGAACAGATGCGGGCAAGTTCGCTGTGCGTCGCCGGATTGCAGTTATCGACGATCAGGATCGCACGTTGCCGTGTGATGACTAGCTGGCGCGCCATGTCCCGGGCGATCGGGTCAGTCTCGACCGAATAGTCGGTATAAACGGCAAGCCCCGGGTCCAGCGGCGCCTCGCCGACACCATCCTCGAACAGTGCCTGCACGAGACGAGTCTTTCCGAGACCGGACAAGCCGATCAACCGGATACATTGGCGAGCTTTGGTCAGAGAGACGCGAAGCCGGGCGATACCCTCGCCGATGGTGAGTTGCTCGCGGTCGCTCGTTCGCTCATCAGTTAGGCAAGCCTTGTCATTGAAGAGATAGGGCGTCTCCTCGCTCACGCCGACGCCGCACCAATCGCCGATGCTGCTCCAGCCCGACATACCGATGCCGAGCCGCATGCGGACCCAGGCGGCAATCCCGGGATAGTGATTGACCCATGTAGCCAGCCGGTCGCGATCGTAGAAGTCGCTATGCAACTGCCCGGCCTCAGGCAGATCGTCTAGCTGCGCCCGGATCGCATCGCGACGATCGCTCAGCGGCCTGTCTGCGACCGACCCTTGCGCGCTGACGATGATGTAGGCGCCCGAGCGAGCGGCGAGTTCGGCGATGACCGGCCGTAGTACGCCGCCAGGACGCATCTCATTGCGAATTGCGCTCGCCGGCATGTCGGGCTTCTTTACCTGAAACCCTGTGTGCTGGCTCGGCACGAAATCCGGCATCAGCAGGGTGGACGGGCACTCGACCCGGACATCAAGCCCGCCATCGGCCGCATCCTGATTGCCGCCAGCGGTCACCGACGAACTGGGGCAACCCTGGGCCCGCAATTCTGCCAAAGCGAGACGAGCGACGAGTGTCCGCAGATCGGCGTCATTGAGGTCGGCGACTTGTGCGGCAGTAATTTCGAACATCGTTCTTCCCCCCTCTCATCAAGTATAGGAGAGCATGCGGGAGAACAAGGAGCGGTCAAGCGATAGTTGGTCCGCCACGGCCGCGACGAACTGCCAGTTGTTCCATCGCCAAGCATGATGCCTGCGACTGGCTTGCTGAGCTGGCGCTCCAGCGCCGGTGGCCACGGCACGAGCGCGAACTCGCGCGATCCGGCGGAGAGGCTGTTGGGTCGCCATCTGCGCGATTTCTTCTAGGTGCGGAGCACCTGAATCGTCTCGAGATGCTTTAGCGCCGCGTTATCCAGTCCGTTCTTGAAGAAAAAGCGTTTGCCTTTCCACGTCGCCGAAGAACTTCTTGAGCCAATTTACGGTGACGTCGGCATCGGCGCCGCCGGTGGTGCTGCCTATGCTATGTCCTCGAGAATGATCGGCCTTGAAAGGGCCAGCCTAAACGAATGTCCATTCAGCACGATTTGCGGCTCAGAAGCAGCCAGTGTGGTTCCAGCCCAGTTTTTGCCTTTTCCCGTAGGTCGCCTTGGTGATAGCCGAATGTCAGCTGTTGGCTGAGAGCAGTCACTCATGGCTGACTCGCTCCTAGATGTGTGCTAGATACGTAACCGCATCGAGACGACAATGGGATGCGATAGCGCCGGGCAGTTCGAAAAGACGGGGCCGTGCGCGGAAGTCGAAGAGACGATAGAGGTGGTACTGGCTGGCATCAGCTTCAGAGCGCGCCAGTTCGTTGCGGCTGACGTGGAATGGAGTCAGAATGCCGAACGCGGTGGTCTTGACCTCGATGAGTCGCTCACGGCCATCGGTCTCGTAGGAGAGCACGTCGTAGCCCAGGCCGTCGCCCTGAGAAGCGGCCACGTGTTCAACTCGATTGGCCAGCCGCTTCTGGCCGGTTGCATGAAGGCGCCGGTTTTCCAGTTCCATCACAAACAACTCGCCAGCGCGACCGAGCGAGCGGTTCCGCGCTTCTTGCGCGAGGTAGTCGCATTGGGCCGGTGAAAACAGAGGCAGGTAGCTGGGTGGTATCTCTCGTACCCGCGCCGTTGCCGGTGCCGGAACCCACACGGCATCAGTATCGTCTGGGGCGATCATGACGGCCGGCCGCAGCACGGCGGATTGGGCGGCAGCCTGCAGGGCATCGTCCGACTGAGCCTGACCTCCCACCACGTCGAACAACAGGGCCTGGTAGTTGCCACGCGGCTTGTAGCCATCAATGTACGGGTAGCCGAGCGCGAGCAGGACGGCGCTGATGTTGCAGTGCTTGAACTCGATGGCGGGTCGGTTGCGCCCGTCAAGCCGCTCGGCCAACGCGCGTGCGTGGGCGGTCTTGCTGTAGCGCTGGCCGTTCAGTTCGAGAGTCAGCATGTGCAAGTAGTCGGCGACGCAGGCCTCCACTTCTTCATGAAACCAGTCTGTGCCCCGTGCCATATCGCCCCTCTTGCCTGTCACAAGGTTAACGGGCATGGAGTGTAGGGCAAGTATTGGCAGCGAAAGGGGCATTGGCATTAAGGCCATCTCCGGGCTTTGCTAAAGCCTTTTTAATTCAATAATTTACTCAGTCAGTGCGATTGCTAGTGGGCCACCCATGGAACGCAGGCACTTGGACGCGCGCCCAAGTGCCCTTTTTATTGATTCGGCAAACTATCGGGAAACGTCTTCTCCTTCGCTGATCGCGCAGTCCACGTTTTCTGAATAAGCGATTGCATGCGCCGTGATCATCGTTGCGCTCCGTTACGGTGCGCTTGCTTGCTCAGCCAAGTGAGGACATCAACGGCCGGATCCTCATGCATGCAGACATGCAGCCGGCCCAGCACGATGCTCTGCGTACCGCCGCCCGGCAATACGCCATCAAAGTCAGTGGCTTCGCATGCGATCAGGATCGGCGGAAGGTTGGGCTGTGCATCGGAATGCAGCATGGCCAGCACATAGCCCTGCATGATCTCGAAGCCGAGGGTGACGCCTGTGCAGACGCGGAACTGTTTGCGCGTGCTCATCGCCGCACCTGCGCATGCAAGGCGTCGACTGCAGCGAGCGCTGCTTCGCAGTCTGCAAACGTGAGGGCGTGGATGGCCTTGTCTGCACTTGCGAGGCGCGCCGTCAGGCTCAGCCATGCGGCATGGCTGCATTCGAAGGTGTTGGTGATCAGGCCGACATGCCGGGCAATCTGACTCGGAACAGACGCGGGTGTTTCTTGGGTGTCGTATGACATATGGATTTCCTCAGGTTTTGGAAATCCGTCACCCCGACGCCAATCCGGGTGACGGACGGTACGCGGTTGGCGTGCCGGCCTGAGGACCGGTGGGCCTTGCGACCCCCGCGCACCGCCCGCCATAAAGCTGGCCGGCATGCGCCCGCGACGATGCGGGCGATAAAAAAAGCGCCATGCATCGATCGATGGGCGCTTGTGCGCCTCAGGTTCCGGGACGCCAATCCCGGTCGCCGAATATGCGGCGACGCACGCATACTCGCTCCGGCTCTTGGCGCCTGTCAACGGGAAGCGCGGGAGTCGGCTGCGCTAATTTCGAGAATCTCCGGCACTGCGTGTCGTGATGTGCTCGAAGTTAGTCGACGTGGCTTAAACGAGCATCGATTGCTGGGCGGAGATAGCCGCCGTCGCGCCTTGCCATGATGCGGTGGTGACCGAGGCTATTCCGGGGTTGGCGAGGTCGCCTGCGGCGTAGATGCCGGGCATGCTGGTTTCGCGGCGCTCGTCGACCTTGAGGGCGATGCCGGTTGGCGTGTTGACCGTGGCCAGGCCCAGCGATTCATGCAGGCTTGCCGATGGCGTGGTGCGCGGATGCGCAAACAGGATGTCGACCGCAACGTCGGAGCCGTCATCGAGGCTGATGGTGGCACCGTGGTCCCCGTGACGGGCAATCCCGGTCATCCGGCCATCGGCTACGGGCACGTTGCGGCTTGCCAGATCGGCGCGTAGATCGGGTGCAATGGCATGGCCATCGGCAAAGACCGTCAGCCTGTCAGTCCAATCGCGGAACAACCGGACCTGGTTCATCGACTGCGGGCCGGACCAGACCAGGCCCCAGTGCTGCGAGGCGACTTCGAAGCCATCGCAATAAGGGCAGGGCACGATGGATGTCCCCCAGTTTTCTGCATAGCCCGGCACCGCCGGCATCTGGTCGACAACGCCATAGCTCAGGATCAGGCGACGTGCCTTCAGGCGTTCGTGATCGTCAGTGACAACGCAGAAGTCGTCGATTGCACCTGACACACGCTCGGCCCGCGCATTGATCAGCCTGATGGTCGGATAGCGCGTCAGTTGCTGCCGCGCCTCGGCCAGGATGTCCAGCGGTGGCTTGTGATCGTGGCCGAGCACGCCATGCGAATGTCCGGCAAAGCGGTTACGCGGCCGGCCGGTGTCCAGGACAGTAACCTTGCGGCGAGCACGGCCAAGCTGCAGGGCGGCGGCAAGACCTGCAAAGCTGCCGCCGATGATGATGACGTCATCCATAGGATAGGTACCGAGTTGAAGGAGAGAGGCACGTGCGTGGCGAGGCGCCGCGGCAAGGACCTGTTGAGTCCGCGGCTTGCGCTTTTGGGTACTGGTTAGTATCCTAAATACAGAATTAGGATACTGTCAAGGACTCAAATTACAGTGGCCCAAAACAGCCGAAGCCGGCGCGGCCGGCCAACCAATGCGGCGCTTGGTCAAACGATCGTCGACGCGGCCTATGCGCTTTTTGTGGAACTGGGCTTCCAGGCGACCACATTGGACAAGGTCGCCCAGCGGGCGAAGATCTCCAAGCTCAGCATCTACCGGCACTTCGAGAGCAAGGAGGCGCTGTTCAGCGCGGCCATCGCGGACCGCTGCCATCAATTTGCCCCGCAGATGTTCTCTGAAAGCCTCGACGGCTCCGTTGAAGATCAGCTGATGGCCGTTGGATCATCGCTGCTGCGCACCCTGTTGAGCCCGGATGTCCGCAGCGTCGAAGCCATGGTCATGGCCGACAAGACAAACCAGACATCCTTGAGCAGGCTTCACTACGAAGGCGGCCCCGCCTATGTCATTGCCCAAATCGAGGCGTTGTTACGTCAGCTGCATGAGCGGGCAATGCTGGACGTGCCCGATCCTCACGGGTCCGCGCGCTTGTTTGCGGCGCTTTTCAAAGGAGCTGACCTGCTGATCATCGCGCGCTTCGATGCGCCGAGAGCGGAGGACAGCAAGGAAATCGAGTCCTATTGCAGGTCGGCTGTCGCGTTGTTCATCGCTGCGCATGGTGGCAAGAACCACGCGCCTGGATAGCGTGATGCTCTACAACCGGCTCAGCGATCTGTAGGTCTTCGACTTGAGGTTGCCGGGAAACCGCCGGGAGGTTGGCTGCGTGTTGGCGATGTTGCCGCCGTCAGTGCATGGCCATGGCGGTCGTCGTTGCCAGGGTCATGAGCCACCCAGCGTTTTCGCCCATTGCCCACTAGTTGTGCACGCGTTAGTGCAGGGCGATAACGACATGCCGTCATCGTTCGGCCGCCAGGTCATGTTGCCGATCCTGCTTGGTATCGGCGCAGCGCATCCCGACCTCCACCACACGCTCTCCTTCAACGACCATCTGATCGACCCGGCCCAGGAAGGCACCGACCTGACGATCCGGTTTGGCGGACTCGAACGTTCGGGTGGCCTGGTGGCGCGCAAACTGGGACGCCAGCGTCGACGGGCCTCCTTGGGCCTGAGTGTGCCGAAGGTTCTGGTTCTGGCGGATCCACGTCATAGGGATGAGGTCAGTTACGTTGCGACCGATGAGCGGGAGATCACCCAAGGACTGGCGCCGCAGCGCCGGATCCACTGATGGCCAGATCCTTCAGCCACTGCTCAACGCTGCGCGGTGTGCTGCCCAGTAATTGCTGGGCGCTGGTGGCGAAGTTGATGGTATTGGCAGGGGTTTGCCAAAGGGCCTGGTAGAACCCGGCGACGGCCATGGCGGCGGGGCCGAGCAAGGGTTGCAGTTGCTTGCCGAAGGCTTCGGGTTGCACGCGCTGAAACTGGACATCGCGCTTGAAGTGGTTGGTCATTGCAGCGGCGAGGTCTGCGCCCAGCAGGGCCGGTAACTGGCCGACGCCGACCACGCCGGTGATGGCCGGTCGATCGAACAGCTGCGCAGCGACGTCGGCGATGTCCAGGTGCGAGCTCCAGGACACCGGGAAATCTTCCCGGACCGGGTAACCGAGGACGCCATCGCCGTGCACGCCGCCGATGACCATGGGCAACAGCAGGTTTTCCAGATACAGGCGTGGGGCGATGACGGCGCTGGAAACGCCACTGCGCTGCACGCCATCGATCAGCAAGGCGATGGCCGAATCGGGCGCTGCCTGCAGCGGGTTGCCCGGGTCGTCGACGATGCTGCCGCTGGTGGAAATCAGCACGCGCGCTGGCCTTGCGGCGTCGATGGCCTGGACGATGTTGGTGGCGTAGGCCACGCGCAGGTCTTCGGGCGCCTGAGGCAGGTGCACGAAGACGCCATGCGCGCCGCGATAGGCGTCGATCAACGACTGGACCGAGCCATTATCGATCTGCACCGAGGGGCCGGTGGCTCCATCGGCGTTGCGGACTGCGGCCACGGCGTGCTTGCCGGCCTGCAACAGCACGTTGAGCAGCGGGGCGCCTTGTGCGCCGGTGGCACCATGGATGATGTAAGTCATTGGCATACTCCTGTGGAGGTAAGGGGGAAGCTGAGGCGCAGGAGCATGGGCGGCGTGCTTCGGTTACTTCAACTGCACTAATGGCATGGCGCTGAATGCAGATCGGCGTGGAGAACGAGATGACGGCCAGGCAGGGGATCGAGGTGGGCGTGGTGCTGTATGCCGATGCGCAGCAGGCGGCCGTGCTTGGCCTGACCGATCTGTTTGCGGTGGCCAACAGGCTCGCGGACGCCAGCGGTGCAGCGGAGGGCGCGGCGATCCGGGTCACGCATTGGCGGCAGGCAACGCCCACCGCCGTGCCGTCGCGTGTGTTCGAGAGCGATACGCATGCCGGTGCGCGCCTGTGTGCGTTGATCCTGCCGCCCAGCCTGGGCGATGCGCCGGCCCACGAGCGCAACGCCAGCCTGATCGATTGGCTACGCGTGCAGCATGCGCAGGGCGCGATGCTGTGCTCGGTATGCGCGGGGGCGTTTCTGCTGGCCGGCACCGGCATCATGGACGGACGTCGCATGACCACCCACTGGCTGCATGCAGCGGCGCTGCAGCAGCGCTTTCCGGCGATCCAGGTGGACTCGGACCAGATGCTGATCGACGAGGGCGATGTCATGTCCGCCGGTGGCGTGATGTCGTGGACCGATCTGGGCCTGCGGCTGGTGGACCGCCTGCTGGGGCCGGCGATCATGCTGGAAACCGCGCGGGTGCTGCTGGTCGACCCGCCGGGCCGGCAGCAGCGCTACTACAGCGTGTTTTCGCCGCGATTGACGCATGGCGATGCGGCCATCCTGCGGGTACAGCACTGGCTGCAGGAGACCGGTGCGCAGGAGGTGGCGCTGAGCAGTCTGGCGGCACTGGCGGGGTTGGAAACGCGCACCTTTTTGCGTCGCTTCCAGAAGGCCACCGGCATGACCAGCACCGAGTACGGCCAGCGGCTTCGTGTCGGCCGGGCGCGTGCGTTGCTGGAAGCCGATGCCATGACCATCGACGCGATTGCCTGGGAGGTCGGCTACCAGGAGGCGGCGGCATTTCGCAAAGTATTCAAGCGCATTCTTGGGCTGTCGCCCAGCGACTATCGGCAGCGCTTTGCGGGTGCAAGCCGTGCCGTGGGGAGCTGAACTTGCCGGTCATCTTCTTCTCCGGGGCGCGGCCAACACGCCTAGCGGTGGTGAAATGTCGCTGCAGGACCGGTGATGTCGGCGGCGCCACTCGTCGTGACGACAGTGCCGGCGCATGCTGATGCATGGCATTCAACACGAGAAGCACCATGCGCAAGGCGGTCATCGTCATCGATCTGCAGAACGACTATTTCCCCGGCGGCAAGCTGCCGCTGAGCGGCATCGAGGCCGCCGCAGCGAATGCATTGGCGGTGATCGCCAATGCGCGCGACACGGGCGTTGCGGTACTGCATGTGCGTCACGAGGCGGCTGCGGATGCCCCGTTCCTGGTGGCCGGTTCGCAAGGCGCGCAGCTCCATGATGCGGTTGCGCCACAGGACGGCGAAGCGGTCATCGTCAAGCGGCACGTCAACGCCTTTCGCGAGACGCCGCTTGCGCAGCAGCTGCAGCAGCACGGCGTGACGGACGTGGTGATTGTCGGTGCGATGAGCCACATGTGCGTGGATGCCTGCGTGCGCGCTGCCGCCGACCTGGGCTATACGGTGACGGTGCTGCACGATGCCTGCGCCACGATGGATCTGCACTTCGATGGCACCAAGGTGCCGGCGGCCCACGTGCACGCGGCAATGATGGCCGCGTTTGAGTTTGGCTATGCGGCGGTGCGATCCACGCGGGAGTACCTGCAGGGTCAGTGAGCCAGCGGCGCGCATCTGGCGACAGGTACCGATGGTGCAGGCCGATTGCTGCGCGGGTTGCGCCGGGCCCGGATGCGGTGCGCACCACATCCAGCGCATCACCGCGCGAACCCGGGTGTCCGGCTGCGACGAAGCGTCGCAGGTGGCGTGGCGTTTTTTCATTACACTTTGCCGGTGCGCTTACCTTCCTCGCCCTTGTTCAGCATGATGCAGCGCCTCGCTTGCCTGGCGCTGCTGCTGTTGCTGATCGCGCCGTTGGTAAGCCGTACGCTCGAGAACGCCGCCAGCGTTCTGGACGGGCCGCTCTGTCATAGCCAGACCTTGCAAGCTGGCGAGGCGCTCGATGCCGTGGGTGGCAAGGCACACGCGGCGCAGCGCTCGGCAGACGTGCAGGCCGCGACAGCCGAGCGATGGCTGGGCGACAGGCAGGACCTGCGCCATGCCGACGGTGGCCATGGGTTCGCCTGCGATTACTGCCTGCTCGCCGCGCGGCTGCTGCCCTGGCTGCTGATGGTCTGCCTGCTCTGGGCGCTGAGTCGGAGCCGGCTTGCGGTCGAGCGCCTTGCCGTTGCGTCTCCCATCGCGGCACGCTGGTGGGCACACGCGCCACGCGGTCCACCGCGATTGGCCTGAAACATCGTGTGTGGAGCCGCATCCGTCAGCGGGTGTGACGTTAGATGTTCTGGAGCGTGTAGATGACGTACTTAGCCTTGCCGCCCCGCGCGGCGGCGACGCCTTGCCTTGCCCTTGTGACGCTGGTGCCGACACTGGCGCTGATGACCCCCGCGCAGATGCGCAGGCTTGCGGCGGGCGAACCGCAATACCGGTGTCGAGCCGTTTCGAGCGAAGATGCATCGAACCTGGACAGCTGCGATCAGGCAGTTGGCGTACAACTGCAGGATCAGCGGTGAACGGCATGCGCAATGCCACTCCGCGCGGAAGGATGGGAGTCCGCATGCAAACGCTGCGATCGGTGTGGAAGCGAGGACTGTCGCAGGTGATGCTGGGGTGCCTGGTCTGCGTGCTGGCGGGCTGTGGGCAACGGGGCAGCGGGTTCGCTCCCGATGGCGC
Source organism: Xanthomonas sp. 3793 (assembly GCF_024806835.1). Classification (GTDB taxonomy): domain Bacteria; phylum Pseudomonadota; class Gammaproteobacteria; order Xanthomonadales; family Xanthomonadaceae; genus Xanthomonas; species Xanthomonas arboricola_F. The sequence continues at coordinate 581,933 of NZ_JANTYU010000004.1, read as the reverse complement.
AGACCTCAGCCCGATGGCGCGCGGAATGGATTTTTACCTCTACGACACCGAAGGCGCGCCGCGGCCGTTACGCAGTTTCCGTGGCAAGGCCCTGGTGCTGTTCTTCGGTTTCACCCATTGCCCGGATGTGTGCCCGACGACGCTGGCGCGTGCGGCGCAGGTCAAGCGCAAGCTGGGTGCGGATGCCGCCAAGGTGCAGTTCGCGTTCGCCACGCTGGACCCGCAACGCGATACACCCAACGTGCTCAGGACCTACGTGAAGGCGTTCGATCCGGACTTTATCGGCTTGACCGGTAGCGAAGGCGAAATCCGGGTGGCGGCGGGCAATTTGAAAGTGAGCTATGCGAAAGTGCCGATGGGGCCGACGTACACCATCGATCACTCCACGCGCAGTTTTCTCTTCGATCGCGATGGACAGCTGCGCGTGGGCCTGGCCCACGAGCAGACGGTGGACTCGGTTGTGCACGATATCCGGCAGGTGCTCTGACTGACCTCAGAGCGCGCTGCCGGCTTCCCGATGATCAACGTCGATGACCGCTATGCACGGCGCCGTGGCGCCCGCACGGCTCGACCCAAGGAGAACGAAATGAAATTGCATCTGCTGCTGGTGAGTGCGTTGTCTGCCTTGTCGATGGTGGCTTGTGAGCGCACGGCTGCGCCCGAGGCCAACCCGGCGCCGACGGCCGCGGCCTCTGTTTCGACCGTGGCGCCGGCGGCTGCTCCTGTGGTGGTGGCGAGCGGGGCGTGGTCGCGCGCAACGCCGCCGGGCGCGCCGGTGGCGGGCGGCTACCTCACCTTGCGCAACCAGGCGGCAACGCCGGATCGTCTGGTGGCGGTGGAATCGCCGGCCAGCGCACAGGTCGAAATCCATGAGATGACGATGGATGCTGGCGTCATGAAGATGCGCCATCTCGAGCAGGGGCTGGTCCTGCCGCCGGGCAAGGACGTGGTGCTGGGGACAGGCGGGACGCATTTGATGTTCATCGCGCCGGCTGCGCCATTCGAACAAGGCAAGCCGGTGGTGGCCACGCTGGTGTTCGAGCATGCGCCGCGCGTCGAGGTGCATTTCGACGTTCGTCCGATGGGCGCATCGGCGCCCGATGCGCAATCGCATGACCGGCATATGCACTGAGAGCGGCTAACAAAGCGTCGCGCGCAGTCGTCCGGTGGCTGTGGACGGCGTGGCGGAACTGGCGTGTACGCGTGGTACATGCCGCACCGGGCACCGGCCGCGCCCACCTGGCGGTGAGCACAGTCGTGTTGTCGGTTTCTCCAAATCGCCTCAGTGGAAAATCAATGCGCCAGCACCACCACCTTCGATGCGGCCACCGGCCGTTCACTGCCAGGATCAGCTAGCCAATGGAAACGTCAAACGCTCCGTGTTGTGGTGTCGCGCGTTTTTTCCAGCTGCTGGAGGGCCCATGGGCGTCGCTGATCGTGCGCGAGCTGCTTGCGGGGCCGCGCCGGTTCAGCGAACTTCGGCAGGCATTGCAGGGCATCAGCGCCCATACGTTGACCAGCCGCCTGCGGCAGTTTGAGGCCTCCGGTCTGGTGGTGCGCACCGCGTATGCGCAGACGCCGCCGCGCGTGGTCTATGAACTCACGCCACTGGGTGAAGGGCTGCGCGGCGTCTTCGATGCCTTGCGCGAATGGGGCGAGTCGGTGCCAGTGGAAACCGTCGCGGTGACGCAACCCAAGGATGGCGTTGCAATGAGCATGCGGGAGATTGCGGCTGGCTGCCCGCTCGCCAAGTCCTGAGTCGACGTTGTGCGTCGCGCCAGGGCGCCGTGCGCAGGTGCGGGCGATGGCTGGCGCGGTTGCAACGATTGAGGCACCGACGGCTGCAAGCCTGAAACAGCCAGCAGTGCGCACATCGACCAATCTGACAGCGGGCAGTGGGTGGCCGGAGCGGCGCCAGCAAGCTGCACCGCCTGCGTGTGCTACCGGCTGCTTGTCGTCGAATATACGGTTCGTATACGATGTGTATATTCCACAACACACCAGGAGCCACCATGGGCATCGTCAATATCGATGACGACCTGCACGATCAACTGCGGCGCGCCTGTACCGTCACCAGCCGGTCGATCAATGCGCAGGCCAACTTCTGGATCAAGGTGGGCATGTTGTGCGAGATGCATCCGGACTGCTCATTCCAGGACATCGTGGCGCAGGAGCTGCGAGCGGCGGGGGTGAGGCCACAAGCCTTGAAACCGCACACCGCAAAACCAGGGCGCGCATGATCAAGCACCCGGATGAGATCGCATTGATGGCGGTCTCCGGGCAGCTTCTTGCGCAGGTGTTCCATGCGCTGGATCGGCTGCCGCTGGAAGGGCGCGGCACGCTGGAGCTCAATGCCTTTGTCGAACGCATGATTGTCGATGAGCTCGCCGCACGGCCTGCAAGCAAGGGGCAATACGGGTTCGAATTCGTGCTCAATGCCTCGATCGACGATGTGGTCTGCCACGGTGTGCCGTCGGCGGACGATGTGTTGCGCAGCGGGCAGATCGTCAATCTGGATATCACGCTGGAAAAGAATGGCTTTATCGCCGACTCCAGCACGACGTATCTGGTGGGCGAGGTGACCTACCCGGCGCGACGGCTGGTGCAGACCGCGTATCAGGCAATGTGGAAAGGCATTGCCGCAGTACGGCCGGGTGCGCGGCTGGGCGATATCGGGCATGCGATTGCGCGGCATGCGCGCGACCACGGCTACAGTGTGGTCAAGGAGTACTGCGGCCACGGGATCGGCCGTGAGATGCATGAAGATCCGCAGATCCTGCACTACGGCCATGCCGGCACCGGCCTGGCGCTGCAGGAAGGCATGGTGTTCACCATCGAACCGATGATCAATCAGGGCCGTGCGGCGATCCGTTCGCAGCCTGATCAGTGGCCGGTATACACCCGCGATGGCAAGTTGTCGGCGCAGTTCGAGCACACGGTGGCGGTGACCCGCAGCGGCGTGCGTGTGCTCACGCTACGGCCCGACGAAACGCCGCTGTGCCCGGTGGAGTGATGCACGGCAAGACGCTGCGCGCGGCAGCTGTCATTGCCGCGATGCGCGCCTGGATGCGTCGGGTGCGCGTGGGATGAGCGCAGTGGTGGTGTTCTGCAGCAGCGTCCGTACGGCGGTTTCGACATCGATGAAACGTCTGCGTTGGAGCAGATACGCCACCCCGAGCAGGGCCGCGAACATCAGTGTCACGCCCGGCATGACGATGGCTGCGGGAACCAGGATTCCAACCGTCGCATACACCACGGTCCAGCTGCAGTCGCCGGTGATCGTGATTTCGCGCTGTCTGCGGTCGACCGCGATGCGCCCGCGCATGATCGGTGGGTACACCGGGCCGACGATCACCAGAAACGTCTCGCGAAACGCGTAGACGTGCCCGGATAACGGATGGAATCTCAGCTCCGGCCAGCGCGACTGCTCGAGCGCATGTTCCACCTGCGCCAGTGAAAAACAGTCCAGTGCCTGACGGCTTGCCGGAATCCGGCGCCGGAACACCGGCAGTCCCCATCCGAAGTACAGGCGGTTCCAGCTGATCGACAGAACGCCTTCGATCACCATCACGACCAGCAGCAGCTTGAACATCGAGGCCCCTTGTTGTCTGGCGAACACTGCTGCAGGGCGTCGGCATGGATCGTCGCCACGCGCTGCCAGCGCCGACTCTAGCAACCCAGCGTGCGGCGCAGGGCCGTCACGCATCCAGGGCGCCGCAGACGGCGGCGCTGTCGCTGGCGGATTGGATCAGGTCAGCAGAGCTGATGCACACTAGCTTCCACAGCCGACGTCGCCACTTCCGGCGTGCTGATCCAGTCCCGCTTAGCGCCATGCAGCCACCGTCTCACCATGTCCTTGCTGCGCAGCCGTCCACTGCCGCGCAGCTGCGTCGCCCCGTCGACTGGTTGCGTCGGCAGTTGCGTGCCAACGACCTGTGGTTTATCGGTCTGGCTGCGCTGGTCGGGTTGGTCGCCGCCGCATTGATGGTGTTGCAGGCCGGCATCGCGCACGGGTTGCAGGCCTGGCTGTACCGGTTGGGGCCGGATGCGCGGCTCAGCACGGCAACCTCGATCACTCCCACGCAATTGCTGGTGCTGCCGCTGGGTGGGCTGCTGGTGGGTCTGGTGGCGTTGATGGCGCGACGGCGCAAGCGGCCCCTGGTGGACGCGGTGGAAGCCAATGCGTTGCACGGCGGGCGCATGTCGATGCGCGACAACCTGATCGTTGCGGTGCAGACCTTGCTGTCCAACGGCTTCGGCGCATCGGTCGGGTTGGAGGCGACGTATACGCAGATGGGGTCCGGTGCCGGCTCGCAGCTCGGTCGCATCCTGCGGGTGCGCCGTGCGGACATGCGCACGCTGGTCGGCGCCGGTGCGGCGGGCGCCATCGCCGGCGCCTTCGGTGCACCGCTGGCGGGTGCGTTCTACGCGTTCGAGATCGTGATCGGCGCCTACACGCCGTCGGCGTTGGCGCCGGTGGCGGCTGCGGCCTTGGCCGGCGCGTTCATGGCCAGCGCGCTTGGCGCAGCGCCGTACTCGTTGCCGGCGGCGGTGGCCTACCAGTTGCAGCCACGCGACTACGCGATCTACGTCGCGCTGGGGCTGGTGTGTGCGTTGATCGGCATCGCCGTGATGCGCCTGGTGGCCGGCATCGAACGCGGCGTGGGGCGCATCAATCTACCGCTATGGGGCCGCCCGGTCATCGGCGGGTTGCTGCTGATTCCGTTGGCGATGTATTCGCCGCAGGTGCTGTCGTCCGGCCATGGTGCCCTGCACCTGGATATGACCAGCAGCACCACCGTGCAGGTGCTGGCCACCCTGTTGGTGCTCAAGTGCATTGCCTCGGGCATTTCGCTGGGTTTCGGCTTCCGGGGCGGGCTGTTCTTCGCGTCCCTGTTCATGGGCTCGTTGGTCGGCAGCCTGTTCGCCGTATGCGTGAACCTTTTGCTGGGTGCGGCGGTGGTGGATGCCACCAGTGCATCGCTGGTGGGTATGGCCGCACTGGCGGCCGCGATCGTGGGCGCACCGATGACCATGGCGATGCTGATCCTGGAGGGCACGCACGACTTTGTACTGGCCAGCGCGGTGATGGTGGCAGTGTTGGTGGCCAATACCGTGGTGCGGCAGGTGTTCGGCTATTCGTTCTCGACCTGGCGGCTGCATCTGCGTGGCGAAAACATCCGCAGCGCACGCGATGTGGGCTGGGTGCGCAATCTGTCGGCCGGCAAGATGATGCGCAAGGATGCCAACCACACCGCGCAGGACATCAGCGTGGGCGAGTTCCGGCGCCGTTTCCCGCTAGGGTCGACCCAGCGCGTGGTGCTGGAGGATGCGGCCGGTTACTATGCCGGTGTGGTGCCGCTGGCAGTGCTGTATGCCGACAACGTGCAGCCGGATGCGCCGGTGAGCGACTACGCCAGACATCGCGACGCGGCATTGCTGGCAGACACCGACATCGTGGCGATCATGAAGGTGTTCGATGCGACGCAGGCCGACGAGCTGGCGGTGATCGATACCGGCCGCCGGGTACTGGGCGTGTTGTCCGAAGGGTTCGTGCGCAAGCGCTACGCCGAAGAGCTGGAAAAGCGCGAGCGCGAACTGATGGGCGAGCGGGCCAGCGGCGACGACTGAGGCCGTCTATCCGGACGCGGTGTGTCGCAGGTTGCCGGCGTGCGCGCAACCGTGGAGCGATACACGGTTGCGCCGGCCATGCGGCATGCGCGGAGCAGCGATTTCGCCGCTACACAAGTGCGACGACGCGTGTGCGACGAGGAGCGTCTGACAAACTCCTTCATGCCGATCTACTGCGGGGCGGCTGGTCTGGGGCTTGGTTGCAGGGCTATAGGGCTACAGGGCTGCTGGGTGCTTGATCTGCGGCTTGGCTGCAGGGTCCTTGCCCGCCCACCGTCGCGGGACACGCTGCAAGTACGTCCTTGTAAGCTCTTACGCGGCATCCATGCCGCGTAAGGTCCCGCGACGGTGGGCGGGCAAGGACCAGTCGAGATGGTCGGTGTGCATGCTTCGAAAAACAGTCCGCAAACTGTCCGTTGTGTTGTCCTCGCCGCTTGCAGGAGCGATGGCGGCATGGGTGCGCCAATCGCTCCCGGGGGTGGGTTCACGGCGTGTCCCGCGAGCGGTGAGGGCACCGCGCCCTCGACCCACTCAGCGTTTGACCTGGACGGCTGACCGCATCCACCAAGATGCGGCTGACACAAAAACGACGCTCATCGCAGGCGACCGTTCGCTATGTTCTGCTAGCCGCTCTCAACGGCAGCGCCCGAGCCGGCGTTCTCGTTGCGGGTCGCGGCGGTGCTTGATGCGCTTGGTGCAGGCGCATGCGCGCCCACCAGGGCGGTGAGCCGCCGGTGGCAATCGCGCACGGCAAGCGCGGACGCCGGCATGTTGCAGGCGTCGAAGGTGTGCGCTTCCGCCTTCCAGGCGACGAGCAGGTCTTCCAGATCGCAGAGCAGGCTCGGCATAGGCGTTTCTCGATGGGCTTGGCGTACTTACGGCGGCAGACAGCGTTCGGATGCAAGGCCGCTATGCAGCAGGCTGACTCAGTTACCTGACGACCCAGCCTGGCAAGTCGCCGCCAAATACGCGGGTCGCCATCGCCACCCGGCGGGGTTCCTTTGGCCGTGTCTCCCGCCAGACATCCGCAACCAACCGCAGCTTCAGCGTGTCCGTGCGGTGATGACGCTGCACGCCGCCATGCGCCAAGCCACACATTCATATCACGGCACCGGGAGGAGGGTGACAAGGCGGCCTTCTGCCGCAGGAGACGAGCATGCGCACCCAGGAAAACGGCAACGAGCGGATCGACGACTCCCGCCCGCCCAACGGGGTCAAGGCCCCCGGCAAGAACGAGGACCTGCTGCAGGATGGCCCGGCGCAGGACAGCGAGATCGATGACGACGACAGCATCGAAGGCGACATCGACGAAGACGAGTAGCCCGGGCGGGCCAGCCGCACGGCATCGTGAGCACGCGCAGCGCGATGCGTGAGCAAGCGCAATGCCGCGCCGCGCTGGGGGCATGCTGCCGTGGCGGGATATCGCGCCGATCATCCAGCCGCGGCGATTGGTCGGCATGCCCGTCTGTCTTGCGTCTGCCGTCTCCCGTGTGGCACGGCGTTGTTCTACAAGGTGCGGGAGCGCAGATACGGCACATCCATGCGTGCGCCCGGCTCGTCCGCAGGCAGCGCCCATCCTAAACTGCACAGCCACCAATACCGTTGAATGCCATGGATACGCTGCCACCATTACCGACCATTGCGCTGGGCGAGTATTGCCACTTCAAGGGCGGCCGTTACGAGGTGCTGGGCGTCGTGCGCAACAGCGAAACCCTGGAGCCGCTGGTGCTGTATCGGCCGCTGGACAGCGAGATCGGCCTGTGGGTGCGGCCTTTGGCGATGTTCATGGAACAGGTGGACGTGGATGGCGTGATGCGGCCGCGCTTCGCGCCTGTGGCGTGATCGGCGCGTGCCGTCGCATCCGCTTTCAGTTGTCCGGTAAGACGGCCGTGAGCACCGCCAACGCGCCGCTTACCACGCCCGATGGGCGCTACCTCATCGTACGTGGCCGGCTGTGGCGCACGTCCAATCCGCATCTGAGTGCAGAGGTCCGCCTGGCCCTGGTCGGCGAGCTGATGGATGCACGCCGTGCGGTCAAGGCGGCCAAGCGCCTCGACGATGCGCGGCAGCTGGCGAGCGCACGCGCCAAGGTCGATGCAGCAAAGATCGCGTTGGGAGAACGCGGCCCGGTGTGGTGGACCGACGGTGCCGACGATCTCAATCGGCATCTGGTCAAGAACACGCCATATGCCGACTGGTTTGCTGGTCTGGACGCTGCGCATTAGCGTGCGTGCAGCAGCATGCTGCAGAGAACGATCAACACCAGATGCGGCGAAACCGCCGCGATGCGGCGCCGCAGGGTAGTGCGCACATCCCGCGTGGCGGGCTTCTCAAGAGCCCATGGGCATGCAAGCGCCCGGACGGATGACCGCAACCAGTTGCATCGGCCCAGCGCGACGCTGCCGGGCTGGGCCGTTGCTGTCTGCCTAGGCGACTCAGCCCAGGTCGCAGTTGCTCGGCTGCGGCCAGGTGGTGGCGGGCAGCATCGCCTTGACGGCGGCCGGTGCGGTGATGCCGATGGTGCTGGCGCCGTACAGGTCTTCAAGCTCGTCGATGCTGACGATGTAGCTGTCCAGCGAACCCAGGTTGGCGCTGTTGGGAATCAGCCAGCTGATGGCGCGGGTGCCGCCGCCCGGGTTGGCGGTGATGATGGTCTTCCAGAAGAAGTCGGGCGTGCGAATGCCGTGGCTGCTCAGGAAATAGTCGTTGCTGGTGTCGCTGTAGATCACGCCGCCATACACCTGCACGCTGGCGATATCGCGATAGCACTCGGCCACGTTTTCTGCGCGCACCCAGATGCCCTGGTTGAAGCTGGAGACCTGCGGCACGATGTTGGACATCAGGTTGGCGCGACGGATATAGGTCGCGTTGTAATCCATGTGGTTGGAGGTCACCAGGTGGCCGCGGTCGTAGCCGCTGCGCACGCTGGCATACGAGGCGGTGGAGGTCTGGCCGCCGCAGCCGCTGGGCAGCTCGGTGTCCAGGTTGAAGCTGGAGGGGCGCGCAGCCGATCCGGTGTCGGCCTGCAGTACGTACTCGTAGCGCAGCGCGGTGTGGTTGGTGCAGTCGTAGCGCAGCGTGTAGCCGCCCTTGTTGAGGGTGACGACCTGGGCATTGGCAGTGGCACTGACAGCGGCAAGAAGCAGAACGACGAACAAGGTCCGGAAGCGCATGGGAGTGAATCTCCTGGAAATCAATCGGACGCACGACGCCACCGCCGGCTGCGGATAAGCAGACCGACGCTCAGCGGAACGCGCGCTGGAAGGGGGACAGTTGGCTCGGTGTGTAGCGAGCGCAACAGCTATCGCACGCAAATGTTGCGTGTTGGTGACGTATGCGTGAGTAATGTGAGGTCGCACCATTTTTTTCGATAAAAATGTGCTGCGTTCCGCAGATTCACTGTGTGCGGCCACTGCGCGATAAGCGCGAGGTTATGCCTGGCGCGCGCGAATGCGGCTGCAGCTCACGCCTGTTGCGAGCGTGCGCGGCGGTATCGGCAGCGTGGGAGTCGCTGCTGCCGGAAATCACCATCGTTGGTGGCCGGGGACGCCAGCATCCGCCTGCAGGGTGGGCCTGCGACCGGGAGCGGCTTGGGAATGTCCGTCGATGCCAGTCTCGCGCGTCACGCCCGCACATCGCTGCTCGATGTCCGCTGCGCTCGCCGACAGCGGATACAAAAAACCCCCCATCCGCAGTCCGTGCGGAAGGGGGGCAAGTGGTTGGCGATGAGCCGATCGCTCGACTATGCGACGTCTCTGTCCAGCTGCGGCACGCTTGCAGGCTCCAGCTGGAACAGCGACACCAGCTGGGTCAGGGTGCTGGACTGCTTTTCCATCGCACGCGCTGCGGCCATGGCTTCTTCCACCAACGCGGCGTTTTGCTGGGTGGTTTCGTCCATCTGGATGACCGTCTGGTTGACCTGCTCGATGCCGGCCGACTGCTCGGTGGAGGCGGCGGTGATCTGGCCCATGATGTCGGTGACCCGGTTCACGCTGGCCACGATCTCGGTCATGGTGGTGCCGGCCTTGTGCACCAGCACCGAGCCTTCGGCAACCTTGCCTACCGAGGCATCGATCAATTCCTTGATCTCCTTGGCCGCACCGGACGAGCGCTGCGCCAGCGTGCGCACCTCCGAGGCCACCACGGCGAAGCCGCGGCCCTGCTCGCCGGCACGCGCTGCTTCCACCGCCGCATTCAATGCAAGGATATTGGTCTGGAACGCAATGCCGTCGATGACGCTGATGATCTCGGCGATCTTCCTGGAGGAGGCTTCGATGCCGCTCATGGTGCCGACCACCTGGCTGACCACCTCGCCGCCCTTGGACGCCACATCGGCGGCGCTGCGCGCCAGGGCGTTGGCCTGCAGGGCGTGTTCGGCATTCTGCTTGACGGTGGAGGTGAGTTCTTCCATCGATGCAGCGGTTTCTTCCAGATTGGCTGCCTGCTGCTCGGTACGCCGCGACAGATCCTGATTGCCGGCGGCGATTTCGCCGGCAGCGGTATCGATCTCCGCCGACGAGTACTGGATGCGCCCGACGATGTCGGTCAGACGGTCCACCGTGGTGTTGGCATCCTCGCGCATGCGGGCGAACACGCCTGCCGCGTGTCCGTGCATGCGTGTGGTCAGGTCGCCGCCGGCAATGGCGCGCAGCAACTGCGACAACTCGCCCAGGTTCTTGTCGGCGGTGCTCATCAGCTGATTGAGGTCGACCACGATCTGGCGGAAGTCGTGCTCGTACCCGGTTTCGTCGCCACGCGCGCTGAAGTCGCCCGCCGCTGCGGCTGCGGCCAGGCGCTTGATCTCGCCATTGACCGACAACAGGCTGGCGCGCACATCGTTGATCGACTGGCTGATCACCACTTTTTCGCCCGGCAAGGGCGCCAGCTGCTGCGACAGATCGCCGGCGGCGTAGCGCTCGGTCAAGGCCACGATCTGCATGGTCACCGCGATATGGCTGGACACCAGCGTGTTGCTGGCACGCACCATGGTGCCGAACTCGCCCGGGAACTCCTGCTCGGCGATGCGGTGGCTGACGATGCCGGCCTCGTGCTTGTCGCCCATCTCGGTCTGCGCCTGGATCACCCGACGCAGCTGACGCTGCATGCTGTCCATTGCCTGCAGCAACTGGCCGACCTCGTCGTTGCGGTCGATCGAGATGGCATTGTCCAGTTTGCCCGACGACACCGCATGTGCGATGCCCACGGCGCGATTGAGCGGCTGGGTGATGGCGCGTGCCACGATCCAGCCGAACCCGATGCACACCACCGCACCGACCAGGCCCAACACCAGGCCACCGATGCTGGCGGCGACCGAGCTGTCCACCGCTTCCTGCACGGTGCCGCGGAAACGCGCGTCGGCGCGCTTCTGCATCGCGGTCAGCGTGGTGCGATAGGTCTCCAGCGCCGGTGCCATGGCGCTCATCTGTTGCGCATCGGGTTCGCGCTGCTCCACGAAGGCTGCCGCCACGCCATGGGCCAGGCGGTAGTAATCGTCGAACTGCTTGCCCAGCTGCGCCAGCTCCTTCGCATTGGCCGGGTCGGCCTTCTGCAATTTCACGTAGGAGGTGTGGATGTCGTCGGCCACCGGTTTGGTGGCCGCCAACATGTCGGCATCGCCTGCGGCGGCCGCGCCGTTGAGCCCATTGATGAGCTTGTCCAGCGCGGCCACATTACGGGTCATCGCGTCGAGCATCGGAAAATGCACGTCGCGCACCGCTTCCAGGCGATCGTTGTTGCGATGAAACACCAGCGTGCTGAAAGCCACATAGCCCGATAGGCAAATGATTGCCACCGCTGCCGGCATCAGGATTTTCCAGAACAACGGTAACGACAGAATGCGGCGCATGATGTGGCTCTCGAGCAGGGGGCGGATCACGGCTTCAGGACGACCTTGACGCTGGCATCCACGGCGGCGGCACTGATGTAACCGATCGCGCCCGGCGTGGCGGTCACGGCTTTCTTGACTGCATCGTCGCCGCTCACACGCTTCGGACGCTGCGCCTTGCCGGTGAACATCAACTGCGACCAGTACGACTTCAGCTGCGCCGAGTCGCGCGAGGCGACCTTCTTGTAGAACTCATCGCGCACTGCAACGCCTTCTTCCTGATCGATCGGCACGGCTGCACCGCCGCCGGGCAGGCTGTTGGACTTGGCCAGAAAGATCTGCGACACCTGCGCCGCGCTCAGGCTGTCGGGGCCGCCCTTGGCAGACATCACCACCACCACATCGGCATTGGCCGAGAACGCAAGCGACGACAGCAGCGCAAGCAGGCAAGCTGCGGAACATTTGGAAAGTTTCATGGGGGCTCTCTTAGAACACGAAGTCGACGGACGCCGACAGCAGGTTGTAGCTGCCGCCCGGACGGAAGCCCGGCTGGATGTTGTTCAACGACCCGAACGAACCGGCGTTGTTGTCGATATGGCTGGCCTGCAACTTGACCGCCACGCTCTCGCGCGCGTCCCAACGCAGCGATGCGGTGAAGCTGTGACGGCCGCTTTCGGCCTGCGCCAGCGCACGCGTCATGATGCCGACCGGGTCCTGGCCGCGCGCAATGGTCGGGCCCTTGCGATCGACGCTGCCGTAGGTGACCGACGGGGTCAGGGTGCCGAACCGGCCGCCGACGCTGAGGTAACCGGAGGTGGTCTTGCCGTTGAGCGAGGGCGAGTAATCGGCCTGGATCACTTCGGTGCGCAGGAACCAGTTGCCCGGATCGTAGGCGTAGCCGACGCTGGCGAAGCTGCCGTCCACGTCATAGGTGGTCAGGCGATTGGCCAGTGCCGGATTGATGCGCTGGTAGGCGGTGAACAGGCGGTCCAGCGACGGGGTATCGAAGGTGCTGGTGCCGACGATGTAGGCCGCGCGGAATGTCGATGCGCCCGATTCCAGACCCAATGCCAGGCCGCGCATCGCATTGACGTCGGCTTTCTTGGAGTCGATGCGGCCGTAGAAACCCTGCACGCTGACCACGCTTTCGCCGGCATTGATGGTGTACACGCCTTCGATGCCGTCCATCGGCAACAGGTAGTTGTAGACCTCGTACGGCGGGCGCACCCACGGGGTGGCATAACCCACGCGCTGGTACTCGGAGAGCATGTACAGCGGTGCGGTGATGCGGCCCAGGCGGGCAGAGAACTGCGGGCCGAACTGGTACTTCACATGCGCCAGGGTCACCTTGGGCGCGTAGTCGGCGCGCTCGGCGTATTCGCTGGTCACCTGCAACACGCCGGTAAAGGCGTCGGTGAACTTGGCATTGACCTGGCCGGCGATGCGCGAATCCGGACGCGCCGAGGTGGAGTGGCTTGCGCCTGCACCTTCCACGGTCTGGATGTCGGGGGTGAAATCGGCTTGGTCTTCGGTCGAGTGGACCACGCCCAGCGTGCCGAAGCCGCTGAAGGTGAACATCGAATCCTCCTGCGCGTAGGCGCAGGTCGACGAGGCCAGGGCGATGGCGCCGCTGAGCAGTTTGACGGTCAATTTCATTGCGGTCTCGACTAAAAAGAGGATGGACGCAGCGCCAAGGGCGCAGCGGGCAGAACGGTGATGCGCGTCTCGTTGCGCTGATCCCCGGTAGCGGCCGCCTGTGTCCCCGCTTTAGCGAGATTTTTACAAACCGGTGAAACGGTTAAGTTGCCAGGAAAATATGTAAATGAACGATAGATGGGCGCTATCGTGCCGGTTCACGGACTCGTGCCGGCATCACTTCCGGATTGCATCGGACAGTCGTGTCCGATGGTTTGGCCGATGGCCGTACGCTGCAATAAGCGCATGCAAAACAACCAGATTGCGCTTGCGATGCAGTACAAGAGCGCTGCCTCCGCGTCACGGGGCTGGAGGCAGCCAGCAACATCGCCACGTCCAGGCAAGCCGGACGTGGCGATTCGGTCCGGCGAAGCGACCAACGGTACTAAGACGTTTTCGCTAGCGTTACCGGGGCCGGCGATCGAGCGCGATGGCTGCGGACCCTGCGCGCACGGGGCCCCCCGATGGCGAGCTCACCGATCGGCGCAGGGCAGTTTGACCACCACCTTGATCTCGAAGCGGAAGCCGGCCAGCCAGGTCACGCCGACGGCGGTGACGGCGGGGTAGGGCGCCGGGCCCCAGTAGCCGGCCCACCGCTCCCACGCAGCCTCGAACACGACTTCGGGGTTGACCATGAACAAGGTGACATCGACCACGTCCTGCGAGGTGCAGCCAGCGGCGCTGAGGACGGCATCGAGGTTGGCGAAGGCACGGGCGATCTCCGCGTCCAGTTCCGGCTCGGGCGAGCCGTCGTCGCGGCTGCCGACCTGGCCGGCGACAAACATCAAGCCATCGGCACGCACGGCCGGTGAATAACGATGGCGTTCGTACAGCGCATGGCGGGCCGGCGGGAAAACGACATCACGTGTGGCCATGGGACTCTCCTTCGAAGTGCGACAGAACGGACGTCCACCCTAAGCGCCCGGCCGTGCGCGATAAATCCGCAGGCGCGACCAACACTATTTGTAGAATCCAAACAATCTTGGTGCAGGAGGGGCGATGGACCGGTTCGATGCGATGCAGGCATTTGCGCGTGTGGTTGAGACCGGCAGCTTCACCAGGGCGGCCGACACGCTGCAGATGAGCCGCGCCAGCGTGACGCAACTGGTGCAGCAACTCGAAGCCCGGCTACGGGTGAGGCTGCTCAACCGCACCACCCGCCGGGTGCACGTGACCGCCGACGGCGCTGCCTATTACGAACGCGTGGTGCGCCTGCTGGCGGACATGGACGATGCCGAAACCAGCCTGTCGGCTGCAGCGTCGTTGCCGCGCGGACGCTTGCGTGTGGATGTGCCCAGCCCGTTTGCGCGCTTGATCCTGATGCCGGCGGTGCCGGCGTTTCATGCGCGGTATCCGGATATCCAGCTGGATATGGGCGTCAGCGACCGGCGCGTGGATCTGATCGGCGAAAACGTGGATTGCGTGGTGCGCGGCGGCACCATCGCCGACCAAGCGTTGATCGCGCGCCGGGTGGGCGACCTGAAGACCGGTGTGTATGCGGCGCCGAGCTACCTGCAACGGCTCGGCACGCCTTCGCACCCGTCGGAGCTGGAAAATACCCGGCACCGCTGCGTCGGTTTCATGCGTTGGGGCACCACCACCACGGTGCCCTACGCGATGCGGCGTGGCGCCGACGCGGTGACCGTGCACGGCCGACATGTGGTCGCCGCCGACGACGGCAATGCCTATCTTGCCGCGGGGCTGGCCGGCATGGGCGTGTTGTGGCTGCCGGTGTACATGGCTGCCGCGCACGTGGCCAGCGGCGAGCTGGTACCGGTGTTCGAAGACTGGCAGCTGGAGCCGATACCCTTGTCGATCGTGTTTGCGCCCAATCGCCATGTCAGCGCCAAACTGCGCGTCTTCATCGATTGGGTGATCGAGCTGATGGCCGCGCATGTGCATGTGGTGCGCCCGACGCCGCGTTGACCGGCGCGCGCTGGGTTCGACGCGCGCGCCGCGACGCGTTCAGTGCACGGCCGATCCCATCGCCTCACTCTGCCGGTTCGCGCCGGACCGGATAGCGCCAGCCGCTGATCGCCGCGAACGGCGAGCGCGCGTAGATCCATTGCAGGCGGGCGTCGCCGTCGGCGCGGAAGGCGTCATCGCTGGCGAGCTTGCGTCCGAACTCGGCACGCAGTGCGGCATCGTGTTGCAGCAGGCCTTCGGTGAAGGTCACCAGCTCGGTGCCGTATAAGCCGCTGTCGGGACTGCCGGCAGTGCGGAAGCGTCCGCTGGCGAGCAGCGAGTCGCTGCTGCGCGGTTCGAGCAATGCGGCCGCCAGCATGCGCATCGGTTGATCTGCCGGCACGCGGATGCTCCCGGCCGGGAAGGTTTCTTCCACGCGGTAGGCATGCGGCTGCTGCGTGCCGGCGTCGGTGACGATGCGGATCTGCTGCACCAGACGCGTGCGCGGCTGCGACAGACGTTCGTAAGCGATGCCATGCGCCTTGAGCAGGTCCACCACGTCGTCGTTGCCCGGTGGAATCCACCATGCCAGCGGATACTGCACCGCCTGCGTTTGCCGGTATCCGATCACCGGCATCGTCCAGGTTTCGTCGCGGCCTTCCCAGCGCAGCTCCTGGCGACCGGACACCGGCGACAGCGCACGGGTGTAGGTCACGCCCTTGAACGGCACCTGCGCGATCGGCTGCGGCAGGCGTTCCCACGCCACCATCAGCGAATGCGGCCGTGCCGCGCGATCTGCCCGCTTGGCTGCGTCGATGGTGTGCGCATCGCGGCCGACCAACTGCAGCGCTGCTTCCAGCAGCACGTAATCGCCGAGCACACGCTGCCGGTACGACTTCAGATGGTGATTTTCCACCAGCACGGTGGGGATACCGGCAAAGTCGCCGTAGCCGGTGGAGTAGCGCGGGCCTTCCGGCGCGTAGCGTAGCCCGGAGCGCGGGTCGTCCTTGTCGATCAGGCTGGGATAGATCGCAGGGGAGTGGCCCTGCTTGCGCAGTGCGTCGCTGACGACCGGCGTAAAACGCTGCTGCAACCAGTCGGCGGTGGCGCGCGAGCGCGCATAGGTGCCCCAACCGGCGTAGGTAAAGGTGATGTCGTATTGATGATCCAGCCCGTCGCTGACATGCAGATCCAGATACAGCGCCGGATCGAGCGCGTGCAGCAGCGCCACCATCGCGCGGGTTTCCGGCGCTTCCAGAGCGAGGTAATCGCGATTGAGGTTGATGCCGCGCGTCGTGCTGTTCCAGCCCATCTGCTGCGGGCCGCGCAATGCCGCGCCGATCAGTGGGCCGCGTTGTTCGTGCCCGTCGATGTTGAGGATCGGCACGAAGACAAAATCCACCTCGTCGAGCAGATGGTCCTTGCCATGCTGTGCGATATCCCGCAACAGCATCAGCCCGGCATCCTTGCCGTCGATCTCGCCGCCGTGGATGCCTGCCTGCGCCAACACCACCGGCTTGCCGGGCCTGCCCTTGTGCGCACGGACCAGCAGCAATTCGCGTCCTTCGCCGGTCGTGCCGAACACTTCCAGCGACAACACCGGCGAGGCGGCGACCAGGCGCTCCAGCCATGCGCGTGTCTGCGCATAGCTGGGCGTGCTGGCAAAATCGCTGCGTTCCACCGGCGTGCGCCACGGGTCGCCCGGCGCGGCGATCGCTGCCTCGCTCGCGCCGTGCCATGCGCGTACCGGCGGCAGCAGCGCGGCGGTGTCGATGGGCTGCGCGCCGAGCGGTGTGGCGCTCAACAGCGTTGCGGCCAGCAAGGTGGTGGCAGCGCGTCGGGCGCTGCGCGATGTGCTGCAGGCGTTGGCGTTGTCGGGAGCGTATCGGTGGAACGCATGCAGCGTGTCGTGCGGGAGAACGTGGCGCGTAACGGAAGTCATGTGGGGCGTGAGGATCTCGAATGGGGGCAGTGGTCTGGGCCGATACCGGAGTACAGCGCCAGCGCACCGGGCGCGGATGGGTCACGGATGCGACGGAGGCGCTGAGCACCGGTGCGCAGGGGCGGCGTGAGCGGAACATCGGCCCGCAGGGTCGCCACAAGTGCGGAAGTGGATGCGTAATAGAATAACATTTGCACGAGGGTGCTTCGGTCGGCACGGCGTAGCACCTTGCCGGGAGACAGTCGTTGGGTGCCGTCCATACCTGGTGGTATGGTCATGCTTCCAGAACTCAGCGGACAACAGCGCATGGCCGGCAAGCGGCGGACGATCGACATCTGGGACCGTCTCCAGGACAAGCCCGGTGGCAAGTGGCTGTTTTCGCGGCTGCTGTGCCTGAAGGCACCGTACTTCGGAACGATCGCGCCGCAGTTCGTTGCCCTGCGGCCGGGATTTTGCGAAGTCGCCTTGCGCAAGCGCAGGCGCGTTCTGAACCACATCGGCACCGTGCATGCGATCGCCATGTGCAACCTGGCCGAGCTGGCCGGCGGCACGATGACGGAAGTGACGGTTCCGGCCACCCATCGCTGGATTCCGCGCGGCATGCAGGTCGAGTATCTGAAAAAGGCCGAGCGCTCGGTGGTCGCGGTTGCGCAGCCACTGGTGGCAAACCCCAGCTTCGACCAGGCCGGTGAGTACCAGGTGGACGTGCTGGTCAGCGACGTCGCGGGCACGCTGGTGCTACGCGCACGCATCTCGATGTGGGTGTCGCCGAAAAAGGCCTGACGCAAGCCAGTACGCGCATTGCCACTGCGCCTTGTGCGCCGCTGTCTGGCTCACCGGATCCAGGCTGTTTGAGCAATGTGATAACGTATCAATTGGTCATCATCTGCGCCTTCATGTCCAGCAGCGTTCCCACGCCTTGCGCGATCGCAATTTCCGACCTGCATGTGGCCTACCACGGCCGCGCCGTGTTGAAGGGGTTGAGCCTGCACATCGCGCCCGGCAGCGTGTACGCGCTGCTCGGTGGCAACGGCGCGGGCAAATCCTCCACGCTGTCGGCGCTGCTGGGCTTCGTCAAACCCACTTCAGGCAGCGTGCGGGTCGACGGCATCGACCCGGTCGCCGCGCCCGGCAGGGCACGCGCACGATTGGCATATTTGCCGGAAAACGTCGCGCTCTACGAGCATCTGAGCGCGCTGGAAAATGCCGACTACCTGCTTACGCTGGCCGGGCAGCGCTGCAGCCAGGCCGATATCGGCCAC
Organism: Xanthomonas sp. 3793; assembly: GCF_024806835.1. Classification (GTDB taxonomy): domain Bacteria; phylum Pseudomonadota; class Gammaproteobacteria; order Xanthomonadales; family Xanthomonadaceae; genus Xanthomonas; species Xanthomonas arboricola_F. Next base: position 563,674 of record NZ_JANTYU010000004.1, on the reverse strand, counting down.
GCCTTCGCAGCCGCAGGGTTGCAGCGCGAGGCATGGAGCCAGCGCCTTGCCGGCTTTTCCAAGGGGATGCGCCAGAAGGTGGCCATTGCCGTGGCGACGCTGCGCCAGGTGCCGGTGCTGCTGCTGGATGAGCCCACCTCCGGACTCGACCCGCGCGCCATTGCCGACTTCAACCAGTTGGTCAACGGCGTGCGCGAGCGCGGCGGCGCGGTGCTGATGGTCACCCACGATCTGCTGGGCGCCGTGGACGTGGCCGACCGGATCGGATTTCTCGAAGACGGGCGCATCGTCGAAGACATCGGCGCCGGCGACGGCGGCTTCGATGTGCGCAGCCTGCACGCGCGCTTTGCCCGACCGCCCGAGCGCGCTGCATGAGCGTGCATGCATGAGTGCTGTGTGGCTGGTCGCGCGCGAGGAACTGCGCTTCATGGCACGCAATCGCTCCGCCGCCATCGGCGTGGTGTTGCTGATGCTGCTGACCCTGGCGGCGGCGTTGACCGCCGCGCATCACCAGCGTGAGGTCACCGCGTTCCGTGCGCGCCAGCAACAGGCTGCGCAGCAGGCGTTCGATGCGCAGCCGGACCGTCATCCGCATCGGGTGGTGCATTACGGGCATTTCATCTATCGCCCGTTGCCGGCCCTGGCTGCATTCGATTCGGGTGTGGATGCCTTCACCGGCAACAGCATGTTTCTGGAAGGCCATCGTCAGAACACCGCCAATTTTGGCGATGTCCGTCAGAGCTCGCTGCTGGTGCGTTTCGGTCAACTGACACCGGCCTTCGTGCTGCAGGTGCTGGCACCGCTGATGCTGGTGTTTCTGGGCTATGGCGCCGTTGCCCGCGAACAGGAGACCGGCACGCTGCGCGTATTGCTGCTGCAGGGCGCCACGCGCCGGCAACTGCTCGGCGGCAAATATCTCGCGCTGGCCGCCGTGGCCGGCGCGTGTCTGTTACCGGCCTTGGTCGGCCTGATACCGATCGCGCTGTTGCCGGGCCAGGCAGTGCGGGTGGCGTCGCTGGTGCTGGCGTATGGCATCTATCTGCTGGTGTGGTGTGGCCTGGTGCTGGTGGTGTCGATGCTGTGCCGGCGCGGCCGCGATGCGTTGCTGGTGTCGCTGGCGTTATGGGTGTGGCTGGCCCTGCTGGTGCCGCGCGTGGCGCCGGATGTGGCCAGTGCGGCGTACCGGCTGCCCACGCGGCTGGAGACCGACGTGGCCATCCAGCGCGATCTGCGCACGCTAGGCGACAGCCACAATCCGGACGACCCGCACTTTGCGCAGTTCAAGCAACAGGTGCTGGCGCGTTACCGCGTGCAACGCGTGGAAGACCTGCCGGTCAATTACAAGGGGCTGCTGGCGCTGGAAGGCGAGCGGCTCACTGCCAGCCTGTTCGAGCGCTATGCGGCGCGCGATGCACGCATCCAGCAGCGCCAGAATCTGCTGGTGCGCATGTTTGCCGCGCTGAGCCCGACCGTGGCATTGCGCGAGGTGTCGATGAGCTTGGCAGAAACCGACCTGCGCGCGCACGAACGCTTCCTGGCGCAGGCAGAGCGGTACCGGTACATGCTGGTGCAACGGCTCAACCAGTTGCAGGCCGATGCGGTAAGCATGGCCGACGACACCGCGCAGGATGCCGGTGCCGACCAGCGCAAGCGCATCTCTGCGGCGCATTGGCAGCGCATCCCGGCGTTTACCTTTACTCCGGCGTCCAATGCCGAGGTCGTACGCGCGGCAGCTGTGCCGCTGGGTCTGATTGCGGCGTGGATGTTGGCCGCCTGGTGCATGTTGCTGGCCGCCGGGCGGCGCGTGGGAGTGGCACGCTGATGGTGCTGTGGAAATACGAACTGCTGTTGTTGCTACGCGCACGCGCGGCCGTGGCGGGGTTGCTGCTGCTCACCCTGTTGACGGTGTGCAGCCTGGTCTCGGGGCAGCACGTCATCGACGCGCAACGCGCCAACATCGCGCGCATCGCCCCGCTGCAGCAGGAAGACAGTGCGGCCGTGCAAGCCTATGTCGCGCGCTCCAACGATGCCGGCAGCGCGGCGTACTACAGTTTCCACCCGACCTGGGATGCGCCGTCGTCACTGGCCTTTGCCGCAGTGGGGATGCGCGATGTGGCGCCCTACATCCTGCGGATACGCGCGCTGGGCCTGGAGGCGCAAATCTACGATGGCGACAGCTATAACCCCGAGCTGGCGCTGGCCGGACGCTTCGACTACGCCTTCGTGCTGGTGTTCCTGCTGCCGCTGTTCGTGATCGCGTTGCTGTTCGACCTGCGCTCCGGCGAGCGCGAGGCCGGACGTGCGCGCATGCTGGCCGCGCTACCAGGTGCCGGCACCGCATTGCTGGTGCGGCGCGTGGTGGTGCGCGCGGTTGCGGTGCTGGCCTGTCTGAGCGTGCCGTTCGCGCTGGCCGCAACGTTCAACGCGGTACCGTTGCTGCAGCAACTGGCGGTGCTGGCGCTGACGGGCCTGTATCTGCTGTTCTGGGTGCTGCTGGCAGTGGCGGTGGGCCGCCTCCATTGGCGACCTGCCGCGCATGCCACCGCGTTGGCCACCTGTTGGGTGGTGCTGGCACTGGTGGCGCCGGCCCTGGCACATGTGGCGATCAATCAGGCCGTGCCGGTCAATCAGGGCGCCGAGATCGCCCGGCTGCAACGCGAGGCGGTGAACCACGCCTGGGATATTCCGCGCCAGGCCACCATGCAGCGGTTCTACGCGAGCAATCCGCACTGGGCAGATTCGCCTGCGCTGACCGATGCGTTTCACTACAAGTGGTATTTCGCCTTCCATGAAAACGGTGATCAGCAGGTCGCCCCGCAGGTGGCGGCCTATCGCCAGGGTTTGCTGCGCCGGGAAAGGTTCGCCTGGCGCGTGGCCAGTGTGTTGCCGCCGGTGGCAGTGCAGGCCGCGCTCACGCGCCTGGCACGCACCGACCTGCAGGCGCAGCTGGCCTATCAGGATCGCATTCGCGCCTATCACCAGGCATTGCGTGCGTTCTACTATGGGTACCTGTTCCGCGACCGGCCGTTTACAGGCGACGACTTCCAGCGTGCGCCACGTTTCGATGCTGCCGCAACGCCGGTGCCGCAGCGCAGCTAAGCGCGGCTGACGAAACGACTGCACTCACCATCGGGCGGGTGCAGCCGCTGCTCGGCGCGGCGTGCCTCACTGGTACGCTCTGGTTCCGAACGCACCGCCCACACCGAGCCGAGGACGGCGCACCATGTTCAGCCGCTCTGTGAGGTCGCTGCGATGTGTGCGTGCGTTGTGCGTTGCGTAACGATGCGGTTGGTTCCGGTCTTTCGATCGGCCGGCGTCTCCATCAGCCATACACGTCGAAGGGTCAGCGCATCGAGCAACAGCTTCTGGCGCTGAGTCATATGCATCGCATGACGCGCTGCGGTCGCAAGTATCGCCTGCACCGACTGCTACGCGCGCCCGCAATCACCCAGTGCCACGCCGCTTCGATGTGCCGCTACGGCTGCGCTTCTTGCCAGCGGCCAGCGGTGCGGCCGTTTCGTCGGCCAGTACGCCGCCGTGCTGCATCTGCTCCAGCCACGACAACGCATCGACATAGCCGAGGAAGTGCTGCAGATAGCCGGGCGAGCGCTCGCGCATCAAGGAGATGCAGCGATGCACCAGCACGCTGGAATTGAGTGGCCCGGCATCCTTGGGCGCGTCCTGCAGCGACTGACGCACCTGGCTGGCGGTGCGTACGGTGGTCCAGGTACGACGAAAATCGTCAAGCGCCGGCAGCTCCGGAAACAGCTGCGTATCGGCGGCCGCGGTCTTTCTGCTGTCCACTTCCATCAGCGCGGCGTGGCCTGCCAGCTGATCGGTCAGGGCGCCGAGCGGGCTGCGCTGCACTGCGGGCGATGCGACGCCGGCACGCGTACCACGCGCAGTTTCCTTGATGGTGGCCGCATACGCATCGACCAGGCCGGCAAGCTTTTCTTCCAGCACCGCACGTACCGCGTCGGCCTGCGTTTCGGCACGCGTCGCCAGCGTCTGCATCAGATGGAAGCGCACCGGGTCCAGCCGGTCGGCGCCCTGGCTGCGCCAACGTTCCAGGCGCGCGCGTGCGGAAGCCGGGGTGCTCATCGTGTGGCGGCGGCCTGCGCGGGGGCCGTGCGCTGCGCGCCGGACGGGCGTGCGATCGGTGCGATTTCCACCCGGCGATTCTTGGCGCGGCGCGCCTCGTCAGCGTTGGAATCCACCGGTTGCTGCGAGCCGAACGCCGCAGCGAACACCGATGCGGCCGGCACGCCCTCGGCGATCAGCGCGCGGGTCACGGTGAGCGCGCGCTGCGCGGACAGCTCCCAGTTGTCGGCATAACGGCGGTTGCCGCCCAGCACCGGGCGGTCGTCGGTAAACCCGCTGACCATCAGCAGTTCCTCGCGTGCGCTCAGGTACTGCGCCAAAGGCGCAGCGAGCGACTTCAACACCTCGCGTCCTTCCGGCTGCAGCTCATCGGAATTGAATGCAAACAGCACGTTGCCGCGAATGCCGATGCGGCCATCGACCAACGTCACGCGGCCGGCGGCCAGCGGTGCGGCCAGCGCCTGTTCCAGCGTCTTGCGGCGCTGCGCCTCTGCTTGGCGTTGTTTGACCTCCTGATCCAGACGGCTGGACAGCTGCAGCTGCACGCCGATCACCCCGACCAGGATCAGCACGAATGCGCCCAGCAGCACTGACATCAGGTCGCCGAATGCGGCCCAGATCGGCGTGCCCGATTCGCCGTCGCTTTCGATCTCGTCGCTCATGCCGGCTCCGCTGCGCCAGCATCGCGACGCTGGCCATCGAGCTGACGCAGTTCTTCGATGATCTGCTTCTGCGACAGCATGCTGAGGTCGACCACCTCACGCGCCTGCGCCACGTAATACGCCAGCTGGTCGTCGCTGCGTGCCAGCGACGCATCCAGCGCGGTGGCCACGTGTTGCAGGCGTTCGTTGAGCTCGCCGGTGGAGGTGCTGAACATCTGCACCGCCATGCCGAAGGCTTCGCCCAGGCTGGCCACTTCCACCGCGCTGCCGCTGACGTGCGCGGCCACCGCGCCGAGCTTGCCGGTTTCGCTGCCGATCTGTTCGGTGAGCTGGCTGCCCACACGTTGCAGCAGGTCCGCCGAGGTGGTGACCAGTGCGTCGACGGCTTGGCGTTGTTCGGTGGAGGCGTGATTGACCGCGTTGAGCAAGGTATCCAGCGTGGCCAGCAGGCGGCTGCGTTCTTCCAGCATGGCGGTGTCGCGCACCATGCTTTCGGAAAGGTTCTGGCGCAGCTCGGCCACCACATCGGCCGCGGCCTTGGGAGCTTCGGAGGCGATCTGCATCAGGCGCGAGATCTCGGCAATCGTGGCGCTGGTCTGCGCCTGCGCCTGGGTGGACAGTTCGCCGGCCGTCGTGGCCAGGGTGTCGCAGATGGCCTGTTGTTGCCGGGTGACGCGTTCGCCGGTCTGTTCCCATTGCGCGGCCAAGGTGGCGCTCATCGCGGCAAAGCGCTCGCTCCACAGGGCAAGACGCTGTGCATCGCGCGCTTCCAGTGCGGCCTGCAGCTCGGCATGCGATTGCTGCAGGGTGTCGACCAGGCCTGCGGCATGCGTGTCGAAGCTGGCGGTTGCCGCGGCCAGCGCATCCTGGTGCTGGGTGGCCAACGCGGCGCTGGCGTGTTGCTGCTGTGCGAGCGCGTCGCTCCAGGCAGTGGCGGTTTCGCTGCTGGATTGCTCCATGCGCCTGGACACCGCATCCACCAGCGCGTTGGAGCGCGCATCGAAGGTGCTGGCGAACTGTGTCAGTGCGTTCTGCAGGTCGTGGGTGAGGGTGTGGTTGGCGCGTTGCTGTTCGGCCACCGCAGCGGTCCAGCTGGCGGCGGTGGCGGCGGTGCTGGCCTCCAATCCGCTGGTCACCCCGTCCAGCTGCTGTTGCACCGCCTCTTGCACGCCGTGCTGCAAGGCGGTGGTCTGCTGGGCCAGCTGTTCCAGCGTGGCCTGCAACTGCGTGCCGAGCGAGTGGGTGGCGCGTTGTTGTTCGGCAAGCACCGATGCCCAGGTCTCGGCGTTGGCGGCGGTGCTGCGCGCAAAGCCCTCATCCAGTGCATGCAATTGCTGCTGCACGGCGGTGCCGACGCTGTCCTGCAGGGCGCTGCTGCGTTGCTCGACCTGCGCCAGCATGGCCTGTATCTGCTCGCTGAGCGCCTGCTGCGCGCGCTCCTGTGCGGCCAGCGCCGCCTGCCAGTGCTCGGCCGCAAGGCGTGCGCTGTCCTTGAAGCCGGCGTCGAGCCCATGCAGTTGCTGCTGCACCGCGGTGCTCACGCGCTCCTGCAATCCAGCGGTGTGCTGGGCGATCTGCTCCAGCGTGGTTTGCAGCTGCGTGCTGAGCGCCTGCTGTGCGTGTTCCTGCGCGGTGAGCGCGGTGGTCCATTGTTGCGCGGCGCTGCTGGCACTGCGATCGAACCCGCTGCTGATGCCGTCCAGCTGCTGCTGCAGGGCCTGGGTGAGCTGTGCGTGCAGCGCGGCGGTGTCGCGCGCGATGCTGGCCATGGTGGCCTCCATCGCCGGCTGCAACGCCGCGCCAACCGCGCGCGCACTCTCTGCGACGCCGGCCTGCAGCGATTGCTCCATCGAGGTGGCCAGCCGCGCATACGCCGCTTCGGTCCTGGCGTGGAACTCGGCCTGCTGCGTGGCCAGACGTGCGTCGGCGGCGATGCTCTGCTGCTCGATGCTGCCCATCAAGGCCTGCAGGCGATCGATCAGCGCCGGCATCAATGTGCTTTGTTGCTGCTGCAGCTTGAACGCCTCGCTGCGTTGGTGCGCATCCGAGTGCGTGTGCAACTCGGATGCGATCTTCAGATCCAGCCGCTGCGTGGCCTGCAGCCGCTCGCGGCGGCACAGCGCCGACAACAGGCCCAGCATGGCCGAGGTGGCGACGCCGGCGATGGAGGTGCCGAAGGCGAATGCCAACCCTTCCACCGGTGCGGCCAGCGAACCGCGAATGGCCTGCAGGTCGGTGGCGCTTTGCAGCGCAAACCCGGTGCCCTTGAGCGTGGCCATCATGCCGAGCAGGGTGCCGAGCATGCCCAGCAGCACCAGCAGACCGACCAGATACGGCGTCAGCACAGGGGCCGGCAACGCCACACGCGCACCCTGGATGCGCAGACGCACCGCATTGCGCAGGCTCGGGTGCAACTGCTCCAGCCACGCGTCCAGCGCCGATGGCGCAGCGGTGAGCCCGGTCACTGCGCTGTCCAGGGTGGCGCTGGCCTGGCGGTAGCGATACAGCTCCAGCGCACCGGCGAGGTAACACGCGCCGATCACCGCTGCGACGCACGCGCCCAGCGGGTTGTTGCCCAGATAGCCGAACCCGACCCAGCAAACCGCCAACAGGCCGACGAGAAACACACACACGTGTACAAGAGTTTTGAACATGACGTCCCAGTTAGCGGGTACGAAGCGCTGCAAGCAGGCCTTCGATCGGGTGAAAACGAACATCCAGTTCGGCGAGCAACACGCTCTGCATGTCTTTGCGAAATACATCCAGCCAACCATCGGACACCGCGCGCGGCGCGATCTCCTGCTCGGTTGGCGCGCCGTGCGCGTACGCGGCCTCGCGCAGGCGTTCGAAATGCGTGCCCAGCAGGCCTGGCACGGTGTTCAACAAGCTTTGCTCGCGTGGGCTCAGGGTCAGCTCCATCACTGCATCCACTTCGGCCAGCCGTGCCATGTCGCCGGACGCCAGCGTCAGCAGGTCGCGCAGCCGCCCGCGCAGATCGCCGGTGGCAGTGCGCATGGCACGCTGCATCGCCAGGTAATGCTGCCGGAACGGTGCGTAGTCGGGCGCCGGCGGCGCTGCATCCGTGTCGGTGGCGTCACCTGCCTGGCTGCGCAGCCGCGCGACCAGCGCATCCAGATCGGCCACGCTGCTGGTCGCCAGGCCGGCGCGCACGCGGGCGCAGGCTTCGGCATCGAGCGGACGCGGTTCTGGAAGGTCGTCGATGTCGGGCAACTTGCCATCCAGCGCCTTGGACACGGCCACCGCGCGTGTCCAGTCGATCCACTGGCTCAGCCGGTCGGCCAGCGCATGGTTGGACTGGGCGACGCGGACATCGCTGAGGCGTGCGAGCAGGCGAATGAACGCCGGGCCCGAGAGGGGCGCCCGTGGAGCAGACTTCGCCATTGTTCCGGTCAAAGACCGCGCATTTTACACGGGAATGACAGCGGGTCTGCCGGTGTGGCGGGGCGGGCGCTGCGGTGGCTGGTGACGTTCATGGTGGGGCGGGACTGGTGGAGCCTGGGGCAGTAGGGGGCGGGACGGTTGGCGAGCCGGAGCGTCGGCAGCGAGGCGGCCCGCGCCAAGGTCGCGCAGGTGCGGCAAGCAGGTGCGGCAAGGTGAATCGCCCGCGGTGCCTGCGCTTGCGCCGATTCGTGAGCAGGTTTCATGAGCGCATGCCGCCTGCGTGGCATCGCACGGCGCCGGGGTTTGCTACAACCGATACGCACCGCCGGCATGGGCGATCGCCGGGGCCGGGGTCTGGCGTCACGGCCGAGATGCCCCGACACGCGCCGTCCGCCCGCATTCTTCGAGGAGGCATCCGCATGAAGTTCGACACCCCCGCAGGCAGCAACCCCAGCGACCGACTCAAGGTGCTTGGCCAGCCGGTCGACCGCGTGGACGGGCCGCTCAAGGTGACCGGGCAGGCGCGCTACGCATACGAATGGCACGACCAGCCCGGGCAGATGGCGTATGGCTATCTGGTCGGCGCGGCGATCGGCAAGGGCCGCATCACTGCGCTGGATACCGCCGCCGCACTGGCGGCAGCCGGGGTGATCGCCGTGCTCACCTACCAGAACGTGCCCACGCTGGGCACCGGCGAGTTCTATGTGCAGCGGTTTCTGGCCGCGCCGCAGGTGGACCACTACCACCAGGCGGTGGCAGTGGTGGTGGCGGAGACCTTCGAGCAGGCCCGTGCCGGCGCGGCGCTGGTGCGGGTGCGCTATGCGCGCGAGCGTGGGCAGTACGACCTGGCCGCCCAGCAGGCCAGCGCTCCGGTGGCGCCGCAGGCCCCGTTCGGTGGACCGCCACAGACTGCGCAAGGCGATTTCGCCGCCGCCTATGCCGCCGCACCGTTCACCGTGGATGCCACTTACCGCACCCCCGACCAGGCGCACGCGATGCTGGAGCCGCACGCCACCATCGCGCGCTGGGAAGGCGATCAGCTGATCTGCCACACCGCCATCCAGCAGATGAACTGGGGCACACGCGACCTGGGCAAGGCGCTCGGCGTGCCGAAGGAGCGTATCCGGCTGCTGTCGCCGTTCATTGGCGGCGGCTTCGGCGGCAAGGGCACCGCGCAGGCGGACCTGGTGCTGGCCGCGCTGGCCGCACGCATCACCGCGCGACCGGTCAAGCTGGCCCTGCAGCGCCCGTTGATGTTCAACAGCACCATCCATCGGCCCGCCACCATCCAGCGCCTGCGCCTGGGTGCCACGGCCGACGGGCGGCTGACCGCGATCGCCCATGAGAGCTGGTCGGGCAATCTGCGTGGCGGTCGCAGCGAGCCGACCACCTTGTCCACCCGCGCGCTGTATGCCGGTGCCAACCGGATGACCTGCGTGCGGTTGGCAGTGCTGGATCTGGCCGAAGGCAACGCCATGCGCGCGCCCGGCGAAGCGCCGGGGATGATGGCGCTGGAAGTGGCCATGGACGAACTGGCCGAACGCCTGGGCATGGACCCGGTGCAGCTGCGCATCGTCAACGACACCCAGGTGGACCCGGAGCAACCGCAGCGCCGGTTCTCCACGCGGCCGTTCGTGGCCTGCCTGCGCAGCGGCGCGCAACGCTTCGGTTGGTCGCAACGCAATCCCACCCCGGCCAGCGTGCGCGACGGGCGTTGGCTGATCGGCATGGGCATGGCCAGCGCCATTCGCGGCGCGCCGATTGCCAAGGCCGGTGCGCGTGCGCGGCTGGACCGCAGCGGCACGCTGACGATCGAAACCGACATGACCGATATCGGTACCGGCAGCTACACCATCGTGGCGCAGACCGCGGCCGAACTGCTCGGTGTGCCGCTGCAGCAGGTGGTGGTGCGGCTGGGCGATTCCAGCTTTCCGCAGACGCCCGGCTCGGGCGGGCAGCAGGGCGCCGCCTCGGTGACCGCCGGCGTGTATGCCGCCTGCATGCAGCTGCGCGAGACGGTTGCGCAGCGCCTGGGTATTGCCGCCGACCAGGCCCGCTTTGCCGATGGGATGGTGCAGGTGGGCGCGCGCGCCATTCCGCTGGCGCAGGCGGCCGAGCACGGCGAGCTGGTGGCCGAGGACGCCATGGAGTACGGCACGCTCAAGCAGCGCTACGCGCAGCAGACCTTCGGCGCGCACTTTGCGCAGGTGGCGATAGACGCCGATACCGGAGAAATTCGCGTGCGCCGGTTGCTGGCGGTCTGCGCGGCCGGGCGCATCCTCAACCCCAAGACCGCGCGCAGTCAGGTGATCGGCGGCATGGTGATGGGCGTGGGTGCGGCGTTGATGGAAGAGATGGCGGTGGACACGCGGCTGGGCCTGTTCGTCAATCACGACCTGGCCGGGTACGAGGTGCCGGTGCATGCGGATATCCCGCACCTGGAAGCGCATTTCATCGACGAGGTGGACCCCACCATGTCGCCGCTGAAGGCCAAGGGCGTGGGCGAGCTGGGGTTGACCGGCGTGGCGCCGGCGCTGGCCAATGCGGTCTACAACGCCACCGGCATCCGCGTGCGCGACTATCCGATCACCCTGGACAAGCTGCTGGCGCGGCTGCCACGCAGGGCGGTGTAGGCGCCGGAAACGCCGGCGGTGCGGCCCGGGCCATTGCGTCCAGCGGGGCCAGCGACGTCGGCAAGCGGGTCGCATGCCGGGCTGACGATGCTGGCGATGGATCAGGCTGCAGCCAATGCGTCCATGCGGCAGAGGGTGTGCGTGCGCCGTGGGCGCAGCTGACATCGATCGGCAGTTTCCGTATCGACACCCATGCAGTCCGGCCAACGCCAGATCGGATGGCATACGCGCCTCTGACAGCACGCCGATGGTCGCGCGCTGCCGAGCGCGACCAGAAGAGGGCGCGGTGCAGCGATATCTGCAGCACAAGACAGCGGTAGTCGAATGGCCCGGATGCGTTGGGCGCACCGATCCAACTGCTTGTGCGGGCAGCTCTCTAACCAGTTCAGGTGACCGGCCGCTGTCGCCGAATCGCCGCTGTTCTGTAAGGTGAACGGGTATAAGCTGCCCGCCGGGAAAATCCCCAACGAGGAACGCGATGGACCACTCCGACATGCAAGTGTCCGATCTGCTGGTCTTGGAGCTGCAAGGGTTCCACGATGCCTACGGCAGTGGACCGGACTTCTGGGACGCCTACCAGCGCATCATGGGCGTGGCGGCTCACGCCGGCGGCAACCTGATCAATCTGGCCAACGAAATGGCCTCGCTGGCACAGGGATTGGGCGCAATCGATCGCGCGCAGCTGCTGTAACCGCCTTGCGCAGTCTGTGCTGGCATGCGGCTGCTGCTACCGCGCGCTGCGTTCCACGTCTCCGTCGCATGCGCGAGGACTGCGCGCTCACCCAATCTTTCTGGTGTTTTCACGCACATCTGCTGCGCGCACTTTACGGTTGGCGCATCGATGGCACGGCGTGATCTTCGCCGATCAGGCAGTGTCGGTCGGGGCGCTATCGCAATGCGCTGGGCATTGGAGATGCGACGCACCTGCGTTGCCCGCCATTGCAGCGGCGCCCCCAACCCCGTGCCGGATGCGTTGATCCGGCACCTCGTTGAGGAGCTAGGTCTGTGAGCGAAACAGTCGAAGGCGTGCGTGTGCATCTGATCGGTGGCCCGCACGATGGGCAGATGCTGTGTGGCACGTCATTGCCTGGCGTGATGCTGCCGGCGGGGTATCGCATGACGCCCTGGCCGGGCGGCCAATCCGGCATTCACTGGCACCGTGAGCTCAACCTGGCGTGCGTGTATGGGTCGCTGGCGGCCGATGCGCTGTGTGCCGCGCTGGGTGCGCAATGGCGTGCCTATCTGGCGACACGTCGGCAGCAAGCGGCAACCGGCGAGGGCGGTGATGTGCACGACGGCTGCGCGCAAGCGGCGCTTGCCTGACGCGGTACATGCGGTCGAATCGCGATGTCCTGCGTCAGTGGACCCATGCGACCAACTGCTGGCGCGTGGCACGGCACAGCGGATGGCCATCGATCGATTGCGCGCAGCGGGCAAAGCGAACTACGCAGGAGGCGGTCGATGCATGAGGTCAGAAGTGGCCTGATGCCGCTCGCAACGCGGCTGCCGCATTCAGGGCAAACGCGAGCGCAGGCTGAAAGCCCGGCGCGCGTGCCGGCAGCGGTTTACTCCCCGACGTCGGGCGCCTTGGCGGGCGTCACCACGGCAGTGTCGGGCGCACCGCGTTTCTTGTCGCGACGCAGCGGTGTATCGCCCAGGCGTTCGATCGCGCCACCGGATTGCTGAAACGCTTCCAGGTCGGCGGCCAGGCGCTGTTCGGACAAGCGCGGCTTGCCTGGTTGATTGCTGACGGTCATCGACTGGCGGCGGGAGTTATTCATCGCGAATCCTCATGCGTTGTAGAGCGTCAAGGGGATGCCCCGCCGGCGTTGATCGTCGTAGGTGGCACGCACGTCGCGGCAATACGGCCCGGACATGACGAAACGCCGACAAATCGCCGGACGCGTTTCATAGATCGAGCAGCACATGCGTGCCGAATCGAGGGCCACGCACCAGCCTTCCTCATCGCGCGCCATCACGTGCCAGCCTTGCGGCGTCACGCTGGTCAGGTGCTGGGGGATGCGGTCGGATGGATCGACCATGACGGTGAGCCGGCAACAGACGGCGTCGCAGCGTTCGCAGAGAGTCTTGATGGAAAAGGCCAGATGGGAGTGAAGGCGACACCGGTCTCCGGCCGCAACTCCACCATACACCCTGCGCGCGCGCGGATGTGAACCGGCGCCCGCAGGCCCTGTCCCGATCACGTGCGGTGGCAATTGCAGGCGGCGTCATGGCATGGCCGGCCTGTCTGCCGACAGCAATGCCCCTGCCCAGCTCGCAGCAACGCGCGGATGCGCCGGGAGCGCGGGAGGCCTGCGTCCCGGGCGAGGCAGCTTGATCGATACAGGAGCCTCACCGTGGCGGCCTGTGTCGCAAGGCTCGCGGAGCGCCTGCCTGCAGACACGGCCATGCGGCGTTGCCTTTGTCGCGCTGGCGCGAAGACGGGTTTCACCTCCGCCATCGATGGCGCGCCGTAGCGTGGCGATGTCCGTCGCACGCATCAGGAGCACCGCCATGAATACATCCAAGCCCATGCACGAGCAGGTTGCAGATCACGACCAGGAGCACCGCGACAAGCAGAAGCAGGACGCGCTACAGGACGAAGCGGTGGAAGAAACCTTCCCCGCCAGCGACCCGGTGTCGCCATTCGTGCCGGCCAAACCGCTCGACTGAGTGTGGCGATGAACGCTTGGCCGCGATAAAGCAACAAGGCCCGGTCGACAGCCGGGCCTTGTCGATCACCCTCGTGGGATGCGACGGTTACGGCGTCAATACGACCTTGCGGCAGTCGTCCTGCTTCTTGTCGAACAATGCGTAGCCCTGGGCTGCATCGGCCAGCGGCATTCGGTGCGAAATGATGGCATTGGGCTTGAGTTCGCCGTTGCCGATGCGCTCCAGCAGATACGGCATGTGTTTTTGCACATGCGTCTGACCCATCTTGAAGCTCAGCCCCTTGTCGAAGGCATCGCCCAGCATAAACGCATGAATAAAGCCGGCATACACGCCCGGCACGCTGACCACACCGCAGCGCCGCGTGGCGGCGATGCACTGGCGAATGGCCACACCGCTGCTGCCTTCCAGCTTGAGGTTGGTGAGTGCGGTTTCAATCGCGCTGCCTTCGGCTTCGAAGCCCACCGCCTCGATGCTGGCATCCACGCCGCGGCCGTCGGTCTGCGAGACGATTACATCGGCCGGGTCGTCGATCTCATCGAAATTGATCGGAATCACGCCATAGGTCCTGGATGCGAAGTCGAGACGGTACGCATGCCGATCGACCATGAAGATGCGTTCTGCGCCCAGCATGCGGCAGCATGCCGCGGCCATCAGACCCACCGGGCCGGCGCCGAAGATCGCCACGGTGGAGCCCTGCTTGACGCCGGCATCGATCACCGCCTGGTACCCGGTAGGCAGGATGTCGGACAGGAACAGCACCTGTTCGTCATGCAGCGCGTCCGGCACCACCAGCGGCCCGACGTTGGCCTTGGGCACGCGAACAAATTCGGCCTGTCCGCCGGACAGGCCGCCATAGAGATGGCTGAAACCAAACAGGGCCGCCGGAGGACGCATGTCCTTGTGGTTCAGCGCAGCGCCCTTGCCGGTATTGGTGGTCTCGCATGCAGAAAATTCCTGGAGCATGCAATGGAAGCAACGCCCGCATGCCACCACGAACGGAATCACCACGCGGTCGCCCGGCTTGACCGCCGTCACGTCCGGGCCAACCTCTTCGACGATGCCCATGAACTCATGGCCGAGAATATCGCCCTGACGCAGATCCGGAATCTTGCCGCGATACAGATGTAGATCCGAACCACAGATGGCGGTGGCGGTAACGCGCAGGATCAGGTCGTCGCGTTCGACCAGAAGCGGGTCCGGCACAGTTTCGACCCGCACATCGCGTGAGCCGTGGTAGTTGAGGGCAAGCATGTCGATCTCCTGAAAGCCGGCGGTCTGCGGCAACGCAGCGCAGTGTTTGCATCGGCGCGTTAAGCCAGTCAGCACGGTGCGTGCGTGCGGCGTGCACGCGCTCGGCCCACGACACCGCGTTGATGCGCATGTCACGTGTGGATAACCCCTGCGCTCGCAGGCTCACTCCACGCGCAGCGCCTTGCATGCGGTCAGATGCGGTGATGCAACCTCGACAATCGACAATCGACGATCGCCATGTGCGATCACGCAGGAGACAGGCATGGGACTTTTCAAGATGGTGACCGCAGGCGCGGTGGGTTATGTGGCGTACAAGGCCTGGCAGCGCAGTCAAGGCTCGGCAGGCGAGACGCAGCCCGTTCGGGGCGCGCTGCAGGACCGCCAGAGCGCGGAGGCCGCCATCGGTAGCACACCACCGCATGGCGACCCACTACGCGATAGCAGTGGTGGTACGCGCGATCGCAAGCAGTCGCTTGGAGCCCTGGCCATTTTCAACGAGCAGGAACGCACGCTGGCGCAACTGGCCGTGGTCAAAGGCGTCGACGGCGAGCTGATGGCTTTTGCCCGCAAGATGGACGAGGCGCATAGCGCGGCATTGACCGACCTCAGCCGGTTCGCGCCGGACCGCAGCGGACCGCTGGGGCAGGCCGCATTTGCGCGTTCGAAGAGCGCGCGCGACCAGCTGGAAGCATTGCATGGGCAGGCATTCGAAAAGCAGTACCTGCAAACCGCCGTGCGTAGCCATGAGCAGGCCCTGGCGCTGTTGGACACGCAATTGCGTAGCGAGCCGGGATCCAGCGACCTGGGCAAGGAGCTGCAGCGCACGCGCGACACGATTGCCGAGCATCTGGACCACGCCAAGGCGCTCAGCGCGAAGCAGACCCAGCCGCACTAAGGTCGGCGCACAAAAGGACGTGCGGTTGCCAGGATGGGTGTGATTATTGCTCAAGGCTGTATCTGCCATGTCGTGCACGCTGATTCCGGCGTGCCGATCCCGGACGTGCCTTCCACGCTTGTCTGACAGATGCTGGCGACGATGCCTCGGCCGCTCCCGAGCCGGCATTGTCGTGATAGCAGGCGACGCTTGAGGATGGCGGTTGGAGCGACGGGAAACAGGTTTGCTGGGTACGACAACTGCGGTCGAACCATTATCGTGCAGCACAGACAGGACAGGTAGCGAAAGCTACCTGTCTTTTTGCTTGAGATATGGCATTGGTTGCAGCGGGGCGCGCAACTGTGCACTGCAGCGATCTGCCCGACCGCCACAGTGCAGTCGTATGGGGGATTGCACTGCGAAGCGAAACCGCTAGCCTCGTCTACCACCTGCATGTGCCGGGATGGTTCGAAGCAAGCGGCAGCCATCACCGGCCAGGGAGAAGTCCGCGTCATCGTGCGGATGGCGCGGACATCACACACGTGCTACAGCGTGACAGCGCCGCCGGAGATCGTCAGCAGCGTGCCCGAGGTGTAGCTGGCGGTGTCGGCCGCCAGCATGACGTAGGCAGAGGCCAATTCCACCGGTTGGCCAGGGCGCCCCATCGGTGTTTGCGCTCCGAAGTTCTCCACCGATTCTTCGTCCATGCCCGAGGGAATGAAGGGCGTCCAGATCGGGCCGGGGAGCACCGCGTTGACGCGAATGTTCTTCTCGGCCAGTACGCCGGCCAACCCGATGGTGAGATTGGCCAGGGCACCCTTGGTGGCTGCATAAGGCAGGATATTGGGCGTCGGCTTCTTCGATTGCACCGATGCGGTGTTGATGATGGAGCCACCGTCGGTCATCAGCGGTGCAGACAGTCGCACCAGATTGAAGACGGCATGTACGTTGGTGTCGAACGTCTTGCGCCACTCGTCCAGCGTGATGTCTTCGAAGCGTTCGAAATACTTCTGATAGCCGGCGTTGTTGACCAGGATATCCAGGCCGCCGAACGTACTGTTGACCGTTTCGATCAACGCTGCGGCCTGGCTTGGGTCGCTGATGTCGCATCCGACCAGCAGCGCCTTGACCCCGGCTTTTTCGATCAGCGCACCGATCTTGGCCGCGTCTTCCTGCTCATCCGGCAGGAAGGCGATCGCCACATCGGCACCTTCGCGTGCATAGGCGATCGCAACGGCCGCGCCGATGCCGCTGTCGCCACCAGTGATCAGTGCACGCTTGCCTTTCAATTGCCCGTGGCCGACATAGCTGTCTTCGCCGTGGTCCGGGCGCGGGTCCATCTTTTCGGTGCGACCAGGGAAGCCCTGCTGCTGCGGCTTGAAGGGCGGGCGCGGGTAATTGGGTACGGGCATGGTCGTCTCCTGACGTTGGATTGGCGGACGTACAAAGCGCGAGTGCCGCGCTGAAACCCAGTGTGGGCGCGCGTGCGTAAACATCCAGGCTAGGCGATGTCGGCAGCGCGTGTTCCGGCAGCCGACCCATCGCTGGCTCAGCCGCCTGCTCGGTGAGCGTGTTGCATTGATCGGCACGCGCGTCATTGCGAACTTCATGTACTTCTACGCGATCGATTCGACACCGAGCGTAGCGTCGCGATGCCTTGCATGTTCCTGCATCGTCACCGGCGGTCGTTGTGACTACTTGCGCTGACCTTGTTCTGTATCGGCCGTCAGATCCATGCCGGGCTCCACGCGCACAACGCGCAGCTGCGCGAGCAGGGACCGCCGACGCTGCAGCTGGCTAGCTAGCTGCACAGCCGGCGACCGGTGGATGAGGGCTGGTGGCAGGCGTGGCGCGCGATGCTGACACTTCACGCAATCACGCGGCTTCCTTCACCCCGCTGCAATACGCACTTGCCTAGCGTGACCTCATCCTTCGACGCAGGAGATGCACATGGGTAGCGAAGCGAAAAAACCGTGGGGACCCGATTCCGATCAGAGCAAGCCGTTTACACCGCAGGAAAGACGCAACGAGGATGCGCACGGGAAGGCGCACGACATGCCCGACGAGGACCGCGACGTCAACCAGGCCGACCCGGAACGCGATTACGAACGTCCGGATGGGTCGGAAAAGCGCTGAGATCCACAAGTTATCGATATGGCAACGCCCGTAGCTGCGCGCGTCATGCGTTGTGCTCTGCCGCGTTGCGAGCCCGTGCCGGCACACGATGCGGCGCAGTGTTGGGTTAGGCTCAATGGTGATGGTGGTAGCCCACATCCGCGGCGATCTTGCCGCGGAACACGCGATACGACCACACCGTATACCCCAGCACCAGCGGCAACAGCACGACCAGGCCGACCAGCGGGAAGATCTGCGACGAAGGCGGCGCGGCCGCTTGCCAGATGGTGTAGCTCGGCGGTACCAGGTAGGGCCACATGCCCAGCACCAATCCGGCAAAACCCAACACGAAGATCGCCAGCGTCAACAGAAATGGCGAGGCATCGCTGCGTGAACTGTCGCTGCTGCGCCACAACGCCAGTGCCACTGCCGCGGTCACTACCGGAATGGGCGACAACCACCAGAAGTTGCCATCGGCGAACCAGCGCGCCATCACGTGCGAACTCAGGAACGGCAGCCACGCGCTGACCAGCACCAGGAAGGTCACCACCACACCCACCAGCGGCCTGGTCAGCTGACGCGCCAGGGTGTGCGTGCGCCCCTCGGTCTTGAGGATCAACCAGGTGCTGCCGAGCAGTGCATAGCCGAACACCAGGGCTGCACCGGTGAGCATGGTAAACGGGCTGAACCAGCCGAACACCCCGCCCACGTAGCGCCCATTCTCCAGTGCCATGCCTTCCACCAGCGCGCCCAGGATGGTGCCCTGCGCGAATGCGGTGAGGATCGAGCCTGCGATGAACGACAGCGTCCACAGCCGCCGCGAGCGTTGCGCCTTGAAGCGGAACTCGAAGGCCACGCCGCGGAAGACCAAGGCCATCACCATCAGCAGTACCGGCAGATACAGCCCCGACAGGATCACCGCGTACGCAGTCGGAAACGCCGCAAACAGCCCTGCGCCACCGAGTACCAGCCAGGTTTCGTTGCCGTCCCAGATCGGCGCAGCGGTGTTCATCATCAGGTCCACTTCCTGTTCGTCGCGTGCGAACGGCGCGAGCATGCCCAGTCCCAGGACAAAGCCATCCAGCACCACGTACATCAGCACGCCAAAGCCGATGACGCCAAACCACACCACCGGCAGCCAGTGGCTCAGTTCCATGGTGTGTTCTCCTGTTCCAGTGCGGTGTCTGCGGCCGACAACGGGCGTGCAGGGGTGTGTTCGCCGCCGGCCACATCCGGGCCGTCGCGGCTGGTGTGCGGGCCGGCGCGGACCAGTTTGGTGAGGTAGAAAATGCCGAAGCCAAATACGAACGCGTAGCCCAGCACGTACACCAGCAACGACACTGCCACGGTCACGGCCGACTGCGGGCCCATCGCATCGGCGGTGCGCAGCAGCCCATACACCACCCACGGCTGTCGCCCGATCTCGGTGACGAACCACCCGGCGACCAAGGCGATGAACCCGGCCGGCAGCATCAGGTTCCAGGCCAGGATCAGCGCTTTCGAATGCAGCCGGCCACGCCACCATGCAATGGCGGATATCCACGACAGCGCCAGCATCGCCATGCCCAGGCCGACCATGATGCGGAACGCAAAGAACACCGGGGCCACCGGCGGACGCTGATCGCGCGGCACCGAGGTCAGCGGAGTGATCTCGCCGTCGGTGCTGTGGGTCAGGATCAGGCTGCCCAGCCGCGGGATCGCCACTTCATAGTCATTGCGCTCGGCCTCGGCGTTGGGCAGCGCAAACACCACCAGCGGCACGCCGGTACCGGCGTGCTCGCTGCGCCAGTGCGCTTCCATCGCCGCCACCTTGAGCGGCTGATGTTCAAGCGTGTTGAGGCCATGCTGATCGCCAACCAGGACCTGGATGGGCAGCACGATGGCCGCAAAGGCCACCGACAGCCGCAACATGCGCGCAGCGTCGGGAAGATGCACGCCCTTGCGCAGGTAGTACGCCGCCACGCCGCCCACCACGAAGCAGGTGGTGATGAACGAGCCCAGCGCCATGTGTGCCAGACGATAGGGGAACGACGGATTGAGGATGATCTGCGTCCAGCTCACCGGATGCACGATGCCGTTGACCATCGCATAGCCCTGCGGCGTATGCAGCCAACTGTTGGACGACAGGATCCAGAACGTGGACACCAGCGTACCGATGGCCACCATGCAGGTCGCAAAGAAGTGCAGCCTCTCCGATACGCGGCCCCAGCCGAACAGCATCACGCCAAGGAAGCTCGCCTCCAGAAAGAATGCGGTGAGCACTTCGTAACTCAGCAGCGGCCCGATCACCCCGCCGGCGATGCGGCTGAGCTCCGGCCAGTTGGCGCCGAACTGGAAGGCCATCACGATGCCGCTGACCACCCCCATGCCGAAGGACACGGCAAAGATGCGCAACCAGAAAAAATACAGCTGCTTCCATCCCTCATCGTGCGTACGCAGCCAACGCCATTCCAGAAAGCCCAGCAGATTCGCCAGGCCAATGGTGAAGGCGGGGAACAGCACATGAAACGAAATGACGAAGGCGAACTGGATGCGGGACAGCAGCAGCGCTTCCACAGCAATCTCCCTGGTGCCGAACGCGCGAGGATGCGTCTACGGCGACACTGGCCTGGCGATGGGAATGACGATCGTGCGGTGATCTTAGGATCGAGGCGAATGTGCGAGTACGGGGAGGCGAGACACCTCAGGTTTTCGCTTAACGCTTCACGATGATGTCAGCCGCAAGCGTGGGCGCATGCGGCAGCAGGACTCAACTCGACGGGTCGCTGCGCCGCCGCGGAAGCGTTGCGTTGTTGCGTCCGGCATCCGTGCCTGCGCCAGGACACCCGTCTTGGCGCGCTGGCTACGCGCTACGCAGGTGTCGCAGGCAACGTGGCGCCAGCCAGTCGGCAAGGGCCGCATTGGTCGAACCCGGCGTCAGGCACAGCGCCTCGCGCACTGCCTTGATCGCTTGTGGTTCGGTCAGATCCGGTTGCGCGTTGTAGGCCTCGCAGACCGCGCGCACCGTGCCTTCGGGGATACCATCGAAGGGGTGATAGCCGAGCTGGCCACGCCGGTGCTGGTCCCGCCAATACGTCAACTCACCTTGCACATCGGCGCTGCGATGTACCGAAACTGCATGCATGAGACACCTCGCGCGGCTAAGTCGGGAGAGCAATGTTTGCGCGTCGAAAGTAGGTTGCTGTGAGGATGACCTGCACGCCTTCTCCACACGGCAGGCCTCGGGTCATGGATAATGCCTCAGGCCGCTCCAGTCACTTGTCGAGTGGTCTGATGCATCACTCGGCATCGGCTCGCGCCGGTGCAGGACACTCCGGCTGCGACGCAACAGCACAAGCGAACTGATCCATTGCGTGGGGCCCGACGACGCGCATCAAGAATGCGCGGCAACAGTGTCTACAAACCTTGCACTGTTTGGCGTTTCGGCATGCCCGGCACGGCGACCGACCCCGACCATGACGCTTGGCACTGGCAAATTCCGGGCCAGCCGTGCGTACTGCACGCATGACACGGCGAGCTCGACTTGGGGGAAGGGCGCCGTTGGCTCACGATGGTCGTGACTGCAGCGTGCAATCTCGTGGTGATGCGCAGGCGCGTTTTCGCGCCGTCGTCACAATTATCAACTGAACATGTACTAGTCATTGCGGACAGAAGCGCTCATGGACCGTCTTTCCTGCGCCATCATCGACGACGACGTGGAGTTCTGCGATCAGGTGGTTGAACTGGCCACCGATAGCGGCTTCCGTGCCAAGGGCATCCACACCCTTGGCGAAGCCAGCCGTTGGCTGGACAGCAACTTCCCGGACCTGCTGGTCGTGGATGTCGGGCTGCCCGACGGCAGCGGTTTCGATCTGATCGAACGCTTGGACCCGGATCACACCCCGCAGATCGTGGTGGTGTCGGGCGACTATGCCCATGAAACCCAGGGCCGTGCGCAGCAGTTCGGCGTCAGCGAGTTCCTGACCAAGCCATTTGCGCCGGAGCGGCTGGAGCGTGTGCTCGGCGGCCTGCGCGAAGCGCAGCAGGGCAACCTGGGCATCATCGGCAACAGCGACAGCATCGTGATGCTGCGCAAGGACATCGTGCGCGTGGCGCCGACCGATCTGAATGTCCTGGTGACCGGCGAAACCGGCACCGGCAAGGATCTGGTCGCACGCGCCATCCACCGGGTATCCGGCCGTCGCGGTCGCTTCGTGTCGGTCAACTGCGGCGCAATCCCGGAAGAGTTGCTGGCCAGCCAGCTGTTCGGCCACGAACGCGGCAGCTTCACCGGCGCCGATCGTCGGCACGCCGGGTTTCTGGAACAGGCCGCCGACGGCACGCTGTTTCTGGATGAGATCGGCGAGATGCCCAAGCGGCTGCAGGTCTATCTGCTGCGGGCGATCGAGTCGCGCAGTTTCATGCGCGTCGGCGGCAACGAAGAGATTCCGCTGGATGCGCGCGTCGTCGCCGCCACGCATCAGCACGTGCAGCGCGAGCATGCCGTGCTGCGCGAGGATTTGTTCTACCGCCTCAACGAGTATCCGATCCAGGTACCGGCGCTGCGCGAACGCCGCGGCGATGCGCGGGTGCTGGGGCTGCGCGTGATCGACGAGCTCAACGTCAAGTACGGAAAGCGCAAGCTGCCGACCAAGTCGCTGCTGCGCTATCTGGCGTATCACACCTGGCCCGGGAATGTGCGCGAGCTGCGCTCGTTCATCCACTACCTGTATCTGCGCTCGGACGGCGACTTGCTGACCGCGCCGGATGTGGAGCAGACCGTGCCGCAGGCCGCTGAAGACGGCTTGCTGATCCCGGCCGGCTGGACCATGCGGCAGGCCGAGGACGCCATGATCGAATCGGCCCTGGCCCGGACGCGCTTCAACAAGAAGGCGGCGGCACGCGAGTTGGGGATCAGCGTGCGCACACTGCACAACCGACTGAGCGACAAGGACGCGTAGTGAACGATGCTGCATCGCAGGGGCGGCAGCGCGAGCTGCTGCATCAGCTGCGCAACCGTCTCAACGTGATGGGCTTTGCGCTGTATGCCTTGCGTGGCGATACCTCCAAGCCGATGGAGACGCTGCGCACGGCGCATCAGTCGGCGACCGCCCTGCTCAATCAGTTGGGCGAGCAGGAGCGTGCGCAGGAGCAGGCACGTCAGGCCCCGGACGATGCGCCGCCGCAGGACGCCATGGATCGATAACGCCGGATGCCGGAACCGGATCCCGTTGTCGGTGCAGCGGACAGCCTCCGTTGTCGCGCCGGTGGCCAACCGAAGATGGGCGCCGTGGCGCCCACCCGATTCAGCGCTGGATGTCGCCGGTCGTCGAACCGGCACCCGGGCCCGCGCCCAGATCCGCACCGGTGACGCGGTCCAACTCTGGATTGGACATCAGCCGTTGCGACATGGCCGCCACCGCCCTGGCCTGGGTTGCATCCAGCTCCACCGAGGCGGTGCCGTCGCCGCCATCCACGCAAGCCTGTTCGTCGCGGTCGGCCACCATCTCCCACTGCTCGCCGGAATTCCATGGGCCGACCATGTCGCCTTCGCCTTGGGACATGTTGTAGTAGATATCGGTGAAACGCGGATCGCCCGGCAGCTTGCCCGGCGGGAAGTTCGGCTCGATCGCATACAGCGCCTTTTCAAACGACTTCTGATGCGCCACTTCGCGTGTCATCAGAAAGCGCAAGGCATCGACAATGCCGGGGTCGCTGGTGACGGTGATCAAGCGCTCGTAGACCAGCTTGGCACGCGCCTCGGCGGCGATGTTGGAGCGCATGTCGGCGGTCGGACAGCCGATCGAATCCACATACGCAGCCGTCCACGGCGTGCCGGCCGAGTTCACCAGCGCCGGCCCGCCGCCATACAGGATCTGCTGGGTATGGCTGGTACTGTTCTGGGTCATGCTGCGCATGTCCATGGCCTCTTCCATGCCCTCGGACAGCACCGCTTTCGGTCCCTGATTGAGCATGGCGATGATCGAACCGATGATCTCCAGATGGCTGAGTTCTTCGGTGGCGATATCGAACAACAAGTCCTTGCGGCCAGGATCGCTTTCGCCCAATGCCTGGGTGAAGTAGCGCATCGCGGCGGCAAGCTCGCCTTGCGGGCCGCCGAACTGCTCGAGCATCAGCGTGGCCAGCTCCGGATTGGGCGCGGCGACGCGGACGGTGTACATCAAACGCTTGTTATGCATGAACATGAAGTATTCCTTGGCTGGCACCCTGCGACTACGCCGCCTTTGCGGGCGTGCAGACACGTAAGGCGTTGGCTTTAAAAAAGGCCCGCATGGCTGCGGGCCTGGGCTGGGCGGTACATCCTGCGCAGTGGATCAGGCGGCCTTGCTGGCCTTGGCTGCCTTCTGGTTGCCGCCTTGCTCTGCCAGCAGGGTCAGTTTTTCATCGGTGGCTTTTTCTTCTTCAAGCGTTGCCAGCAGCAGCGGCAGTGCATCGGCATATCCGAGTTGCCTGGCCATCGCCGCGATGGTGCCGTAGGAGGCGATTTCGTAATGCTCCACCTTCTGCGCCCCGCCGATCAGCGCGGCATCGCGGACCGGGCCTGCTTCGATTTCTTCGATGACCTCGCGGCTTTCCTCGACCAGGCCTTCCATTGCCGCGCACTTGATGCGCTTGAGCTTGATGCCCAGCACATCGACCACTTGGTCGATGCGTTCGATCTGGCCCAGGGTTTCTTCCAGATGGGTTTCGAAGGCGCTTTTCAATTTCGGTTCGGTCGCCGCACGTGCCAGGCGCGGCAGCGACTTGGTCAGCTGCTTTTCGGCGCTGTAGATATCCGACAGCTCGTGGATGAAGAGTTCTTCGACAGTCTTGATCGGCATGGGTGGTTCCTGGTGTTGGTCAGAGGTTTGAAACGTGGCGATCACCGCTGGGCGGCGACGCGTTCTGGTTGTTCGCGTTCGATACAACGCGAGCACGATTGCTTCCTGGCGCGCGAGCTCCGGGTGGGATGGCGAGCTGGCGTCAGGCCGTTACCGCGTGATCGCCAAGCTAGTCCTGCGAGTGTTAGCGCTATCGGTGGGTAGGGTGATCCCGGTGCGAGAACGACCTGTGCCATAAGGCCCTGCGTACACGCATCGCTCACGCGAGCGCCAGTCCGCGCGCACCGCGCCGGCTGGCAGTGGTTGCTGCGTGGGAGGGCGCCGCGTTCGCCTGCGCCGGGTCGCGCGGATACGCAGGGGCGTCACCAGGGATCCGGTCTTGCCGAGATGCCGATGGCCGCGCGCGGGCAGCACACCGCGGTGGCAGGCATGTGGGCACGGCGTGTGCATGCGGTGCAGACCGATGCGCTACAACGCAGTTCGTACGCCCGCATGAGAGGTCATATGACGCCGCTGGATAAACCGTTACGTCGCGAACTGCAGATCGGCGATCAGGCCTATACGTTGATCATCGACCCCGACGGCCCTGAAGCTGGTGGAGAAAGGCAAGCGCAAGGGCGTGAGCCTGCGGTGGGACGCGCTGGTCAATGGCGATGCCGCATTGGCCGTTGCCTTGAACGCCTCACTCGGCGATGGGTGAGCGTTTGGGGGGCGCAACGCATGGCGCTGCGACAACCCGCCTTGCTCAGGTGGTCGGAAACAACTGCGCCAGCGTGCGCACTGCCGCTTCCGATGCCGCACGATCGGGCGCGGCATCGGCGTTGTTGAAGTCGTTGCTGCCCTGCGCCTGCACCAGCAAGCCATCGCGACGCGGCACCACATTGAGATTGTGGCCGCGCCAGACCAGCCCGTAGGTCACCTCCGGCTGCGGGATCAGACGTGCGGTCTGGCCGCGCACCGGAATCACGCTGTCGTCGCCCAGGAGCGCACGCGCACCGTAGCCGGTGGCATTGACCACGATTTTCTCGCGCAGGTCGGCGAACTGACGTGGGTGGTCGAAGCTGCGTGTGTGGAGTTCGCCGCCGGCCTGCAGAAAATCCTGCAGCAAGAGCCGCGAATACGCGCTGATGTTGAAAGTCAGTTGGCCGTAGCGACGCACGAACGGCACCGGGAATGGATGGCTGCCGGCGGCCAGTGCTTGCGAGCGCGGGCCAAGGTCACGCAGCAGCGTGCGCTCCAGTGGCGGGTAGTCCGGCTCGTGCGCTTCTGCCGAGGCGACCGCTTGATCGAACGGCACATCCGACAGCGCGTAGCCATCGCGCCACTCGATCGGCTCGCCGGGCAAGCCAAGCAGGGTCTGATACCGGCGAAAGGAGATCCGCGCCATTTCTTCCCAGCGCGTCTTGAAGTCGGCGCTGGCGTGATCGCTGGTGCAGACGCGCGAGTCCGGCGACCACACGCCGGTGGCATAGAACGAGCGCACGTCCGGCAGCCGCTCGCGCGCATAGATGCGTACGCGCAGGCCGGCACGCTGGGCAGCCACCGCCGTGGTCAGCCCGATTGCGCCACAGCCGATCACCGCCAGCTCGCGCACGGTGGCATCGGCCGCGCGCACCAGTCGCAATGCGTGTTCGGCTGCGCCCCACGACAACGACCAGCCGCTGCCGCCGTGCCCGTAGTTGTGCACCACCGTCTTGCGCCCGATGCGTTCTGCCTCGATGCGCGGGCCTTGCGCACGGAACGGCCGGGTGCAGCCATCGATGGCGATGATGCGATCGACCGCTGCGCGGATCGGCGCCAGTGCAGGCGCGGTAGCGAACGGCAGCGGCAGCGCGTCGGATGCCGGCAACGCTGTGGACGGCGCGATGGCAGCCTTGCCGGTGGCAGCCCAACTGCCGGTCGAAGCAGCCGCAAGCGCAAGGCCTGCGCTGTGCAGAAAATGACGGCGGTGCATGCGACTCCTGCGAGGTGATGTGGAGGTGGGGCGACCCGTTGCGATGGGAGCGGCGCCGGCGTCCCGCGGCAACACGGCGGTGCCGGCCGAGGCTAACGCATCGCCGCTGGCAGCACAGCGTGCTCGGCCGCATGGCGCACGGCCACCAGGCAGGCGTCCGGTTGCCTGGCTCTGGCGAGCATACCGCGCAGGTCCCGCCCTGCCGACCGTCCAGGTCGGGTTTCGTCCTGCGATCCCGGCATTTGAGGTGGCGCTGGGGGCCATTCGTCGCCAGGGGCTTTCGCAGTGGCGTGCGGCGGCTATGCTCGCTCCCGTCCCATCTCCGACGAGTTGCCGCCTGTGTCTGCCAGCGTCTTTCTGATCGTGCGTATCGTGTTCGCCTGGGCCGCCGCGTTGGTGGTGGCCAGCATCATGTGGGCGCAGCTGTTCGACTCGGTCGGTGCGTTCTTCAGCCTGATCAGCATCGTGCTGCTGGCGCTGGCCTTGATGAGTGCAATCACGCATGTACGGCGGGTTCGGTTGATCGCCGGGCGGCTGGATCACGCCACCTTGTCCACCCGCCAGCGTCGGCAGATCGAGGTGCCGCTGGAGGTGCAGGCCAGCTTTGCGGTGGTGGAAGAGGCGGTGCGCGCATTGCCGCGCGTACAGGACATCGAAAGTGCGCCCGGCAGCCTGCTGATCCGCGCCAAGATCCGCCGCATCGATCCGTATGCAGGCCGCAAGCCCTCGCGCTGGAATCTGTTTGCGCGCTTTGCCATCACCCACAACCAGGTGCTGGTGACGATTGCGCCGGGGCAGGGCACCAGCAGCGTCACCGTGTTGTGCGAGCCCGATGCCGGCGCCTGGGTGGACCTGTTTGCGGTGGACGAAGGCAGCAACTTCGAAAACGCCGAGGCGATCAATCGCGCGGTGGTGCGCCGGGTCGGCGAGCAACGTCGCGACGAGCAGGCCGCCGCCGAGCAATCGGTGATGGAGAAGGAGCTGGCCGTGGCGCGCTTGAACCTGCTGCATGCGCAGGTCGAACCGCACTTTCTCTACAACACGCTGGCCAGCGCCCAGGTACTGGCGCGCACCGACCCGCCGCGCGCCGACATCATGATCGGGCACTTGATCCAGTACCTGCGCCGCTCGCTGCCCAGTGCGGACGATGCCACCTCCACCTTGGGCGAAGAACTCGAACGTACCCAGGCCTATCTGGAAATCCTGCGCATCCGCATGGGCGCGCGGTTGGCATTGCAGGTCGAAGTGCCCTACGAACTGCGCAGCCTGCAGCTGCCGTCGATGATGTTGCAGACGCTGGTGGAAAACGCCATCAAACATGGGCTCGAACCCAAGCCCGGTGGTGGCACGGTGTGGATCCTGGCGCGCCGCCTGGACGAGCGCCAGGCCACGCTGACCGTGGCCGACGACGGCCAGGGCTTCAACACCCACAGCCATGGCACCGGCATCGGCCTGAAGAACCTGCGCGAGCGGCTGCAGTTGATCTACGCCGGCGCCGCCAGCTTTGCCATCGTGTCCAATTTCCCCAGCGGCGTGGCTGCCACGATCACGCTGCCCTTGCCGGCGCAACCGGACGGGCCGCGCCCGCCGCCGCTGCCCGCCGCCGCCACGGCCGTGCAGGTGCAGGCATGAGCGCGCTGCGTGCGGTGATTGCCGAGGACGAAGCGTTGCTGCGGCAGTCCTTGCTCGCGCTGCTGGCCGAGGTGTGTCCGCAGCTGCAAGTGGTGGGCGAATGCGAAGACGGGGCCAGCGCGCTGGACACCATCGCCACCCAGCAACCGGATGTGGTGTTTCTGGATATCCGCATGCCTGGCCTCACCGGTATCGAGGTGGCACGTGCGATGCGCGAGGTCAGCCCGCGCACGCAGGTGGTCTTCGTCACCGCCTACGATCAGTACGCCATCGATGCGTTCGAACACGGTGCGGTGGATTACCTGCTCAAGCCCATCAACCGCGACCGCCTGCAGGCCACCTGGCAACGCGTGCAGCAACGCGCCGCCGCCGGTCAGCCGGACAGCGGCCTGCTGGAAACGCTCCTGCAGCGCCTGTCCGCACGCCCGGCAGCGCCCGGTGCCGCGCCGCCACTGGCCTGGCTCACCGCCAGCAGCGGCCGCGAGACGCGCCTGATCGCAGTGGATGAGGTGGCGTATTTCCAGGCCGATCAGAAATACACCACGGTGATGACGGCCGCCGGCGAGGCGATCCTGCGCACGCCGCTGCGCGAGTTGCTCGACGTGCTGGACCCGCAGGTGTTCAAGCAGATCCATCGCTCCACCATCGTCAACATGAAGGCGGTCGCCTCGGTGGTGCGCGAGGACACCGGCAAGGGCCGGCTGGCACTGCGCGGGCGCAGCGAAACGCTCACCGTCAGCCAGCCGTTCATGACCTTGTTCCGCGGCATGTAATCCCCCTGATCTCCCCCATCCCGCATCGACACGAAAGGACTGCCTCCATGCGCCTGATCGCCTCCCTGGTCTACTGCCTGCTCGCCCTGGCCGGCTGCCACGAACGCAACGGCACCACCTCGATCACCCGCGCCACCAGCGATGGCCGCGACCTGCTCTTCAGCAAGACCCAGGTCACCGATGCCGAGACCAATGTGCATTGCCTGGCCAGCAGCAGCGGCCAGTGCCATTACCTGATCTATGAAGAACGCTGCCCGGCTGCCAGCGCCAGCGGCGGCACGCCGGCGCCGGTGTGTGCGCGCAAGACCTTGGACAGCTTCGCGCTGCTGCCCGGCCAGGTCCGTGCGCTGCACGGCCTTCCGGCGGCGGCGCACACCTGCGTGGGCCGCGATGCGCCCACTGCCCGGTGCCAGGGTTAGTCCATGGCCGCTGTCGTCGCGGATCGCGGCGGCCGGAAGATCTGCGGCAGCCGCACCGAGAGGCGCGTCGCCGCCCGGTAGCGTCGCGCTGAGACTGAATACGCACTGACGGCAAGCGGTCGCTTCTGCGATCATTGCCGGCTTGTTGCCGGTTCACGGCGCCCTCACTGCCAGGCTCTCATGTCCGAACATTCGTTGCGCCGCGACGTCGGCCCCTTTGCGCTCATGCTCACCGGGCTGGGCTCGATCATTGGCTCCGGCTGGCTGTTCGGCGCCTGGCGCGCGGCCGGCCTGGCAGGTCCGGGTGCGATCTGGGCCTGGATCCTGGGCGCGGCGATCATCACCACCATCGCGCTGTCCTATGCCGAGCTGGGCGCCATGTTTCCCGAATCCGGCGGCATGGTGCGCTACAGCCATTACTCGCACGGCTCGCTGGTGGGCTTCATCGCCGGCTGGGCGAACTGGATCGCGATCGTCTCGGTCATTCCCGTCGAAGCCGAGGCCTCGGTGCAGTACATGGCGTCCTGGCCATGGGCCTGGGCGCAGGGCCTGTATGTGCAGGCACCCGGGGGGGCGGGGGAACTGTCGGTGCCCGGCCTGCTGATCTCGGCGGTGCTGGTGCTGGTGTATTTCTTCCTCAACTTCTGGAGCGTCAAGCTGTTCGCGCGCTCCAATACGCTGATCACCGTGTTCAAGCTGGTGGTGCCGGCGGCGACCGGCGTGGCCTTGATCGCCAGCGGCTTCCACAGCGAGAACTTCAGCGTCGGCATCCATGGCGATGCGCACGTGATCGACCTGGCCGCGGTGCTCACCGCGGTGGCCACTGCCGGCATCGTCTTCAGCTTCAACGGCTTCCAGAGCCCGGTGAACCTGGCCGGCGAGGCGCGCAACCCGGGCCGCAGCATTCCGTTCGCGGTGTTGGGTTCGATCGCGCTGGCCACGGTGGTCTACGTGATCCTGCAGGTGGCCTACATCGGCGCGGTGCCGCCGGATCTGCTGGCCAAGGCCGGCTGGCACGGCATCGATTTCCGTTCGCCGTTCGCCGAGCTGGCCATCATCGTCAACCTGCACTGGCTGGCGATGCTGCTGTACATCGATGCCTTCGTCAGCCCCAGCGGCACCGGCATCACCTATACCGCGACCACCGCGCGCATGGTCTACGGCATGGAAAAGAACGGCACCATGCCGGCCGTGCTGGGCAAGCTGCACCCGGTCTGGGGCGTGCCGCGCATGGCGATGTTCTTCAACCTGGCGGTGTCGTTCGTGTTCCTGTTCTTCTTCCGCGGCTGGGGCACGCTGGCGGCGGTGATCTCGGTGGCGACCATCATTTCCTACCTCACCGGCCCGATCAGCGCGATGGCGCTGCGTCGCCACGCACCGGAGCTGCATCGCCCGCTGCGCATCGCCGCGCTGCCGGTGCTGGCCGGGGTGGCCTTCGTGATGGCCACCGAGCTGCTGTACTGGGCGCGCTGGCCGCTGACCGGCGAGATCATCCTGCTGATGGTCGTGGCGCTGCCGGTGTACTGCTACTACCAGGCTAAGCAGGGCTGGCCGGACCTGCGCCGCAACTTGAAGGGCGCGGCCTGGATGATCTGCTACCTGCCGGTGATCGCGCTGCTGTCCTGGGCCGGCAGCAGCGATTTCGGCGGCCATGGCTACCTGAGCTATGGCACCGACCTGGCGGTGGTCGCTGCAGTCGGCGCGGTGTTCTACATCTGGGGCGTGCGCAGCGGCTGGCGTACCCCGTCGGTGGAACAGGCGGTTGCGCGGGCCTGAGTGGGGCTGCGCAGCTGGCTTAAACCGCAATGCCGAATCCGCGCAAGATCGTCCTGCATTCACTGCACGGCGAACGGCCGGGGCTGGCCGCCCTGGTCGCCGACTGGATCGCTGAAGGGGTCACCTACGTCGGTGTGGTCGGCGTCGATGCCGAGCGCATCGAGGACCTGATCGATGACCTGTGCGTAGGAGATGGCTCGGCACCGTACTTCATGCTTACAGCGGCGCATGGTCCCGACGAGTCTCTGGAGGATGCGGTGTTCCTGGCGGAGCAACTGTCCGATGACTTTGCCGGCCCCGTTCGTGTGATTGCGTTCTAGTCGTTCGAACACGCTGGCGCCGCCGCGTCATTCGATTCCTGCCTAAACGGCTCACGCAAGGCGATGACACAGCGACGCGACGGACCCAGCGTGCGTCCGGATCAGGGTGAGGTGTCGGTGTTGAAATGCAGAACGGCCGATGGAACTCCATCGGCCGTTTGCATTCGAAGCGGGCATCCGGGTGGGTGATCCGTGTCCACGGCTTCAGGAATTGGCCACCAGCCGTGGCGCGCCATCGAAGCGGTCCAGATCGCGCAGCAGTTCGGTGTAGCGGCGCAAGCGGCCCATCTCACGCATGTTGACGATGTCCTCGTGGCGCAGCTCGCGCCTGGAGGTCACTTCCTGCTTGTAGCGCAGTACTTCCGGGTAGCGGCGCGTCATGTCCAGCGCGTCGGCAACGCACTCGACCGAGTCGGCATCCGGGGTCACCCGCGCGCGGCTGTTGAAGGCGCGCAACCACCGCTCGAAACCGGCGCTGTGGTCGAACAGGTCGGCGATGTACCACATGACGAACAGGATCGACGCCCAGGAGGTGAAGATGATCACCACCCGGCTGAAAGTCAGGTGATAGTCGTTTTGCCACAGCTGGTGGGTGATCACGCCCAGCAGTACCAGGGAAATGGCCTGCCAGCCGATGATCGAGGCGATCACCCACTGTTTCTTGGCCACCTTGAGCAGGTCGAGTTCTTCGTCGAGCTGGGTGTCGGTCTTGTCGCGCCAGTAGACGACCTGTTCGTCGAAGGAGCGCCGATGGAGTGCGTTGTCCTGCAATAGCAGGCCTAAACCCTGGAACAAAGCGATCATGACAAGCTCCTGACGGATGGCTGGTACGAACGACTTGCTGCACCGGCGGTGGCCGGGGCCCTTGGAGCGACCGACGTGCCGTGCAATGCATGGCCGATATCGGACGGCTCTAGTTCTAGCACTTTCGCCGTGCATGGCAATGCCTGATGCGAACCTGTCGCCGCGCAAAGTTGCGCAACCGTGCACAAAACGCTGAATTCAGCTGGTTTGGGCGCGATGGCGCCAGATTGCGCGTGCGTCGGGTGGCCAGTCTTGCTGCACTGCACACCTGGGAGTGCGGTGGTCACGTGCACGACCGACTTGGGTGGCGATGGGTTGGACCCTGGCGTCCGTGCGGATGAGATCGGCCAGCGAAGCGCCGGCGCCACCGCCGTGCCATTCGTGTGTCGGCATCCTTTCGCTTCAGCTCCTCCGCGCTGGCGATTGTTCAGCGCCCTGCTGGCGCTTCGATCGCATAGACGCGCCGGCCGGCCCGACTGCGAGAAACGCGGTGGCCTGCCTGCGCGGATCGGCGGATGAAGCGCCTGCGCCAACCGTAGCTGCGCTGACATGGTCGTACAGGCGCACCCGTATCATCGCCGCATGTCTGCCGTCCTGCGTACCCTCACTGCCCCCGCCGCCGAACAGATCCGCCGCTGGGTGCTGGGCGCGTTTCCGCGTGGCCAGAGCACCATCGAATACGATCGGCCGCTGGGCGACCCCGGGATCTTCGGGCCCGACAGCGTCACCTGGCGCGTGCACTCCGAATTTCCCGGCATGCTGTCCGGCGGTTTGTGCGCCTTGATGCTGCAACTGCTGCACCCGCGCGCGCTGGCCGGGGTCTACGACCATTCCAACTTCCGCGCCGACCTGGTCGGCCGGCTGCGGCGCACCACCAACTTCGTGGCGGGCACGACCTACGCGCCGCAGGCCGAAGCCGAGCAGCTGATCGCGCGCGTGCGGCGCATTCACGCGCATATCCGTGGTCACACCGCCGACGGCGTGCCTTACGAAGCCAACGATCCGGCGCTGCTGACCTGGGTACATGTGACCGAAGCCTACGGTTTTCTGCAGGGCTGCCGGCGCTATTGCCGCGATGTGCCTGGCGCGATCGCCGACCGCTATTACGACGAAGCGCGACGCGTGGCCGAAGCGCTGGGCGCCGCCGACGTGCCCGCCAGCGAAGCCGCGGTGGACGCGTATTTTGCGTCGCTGCGTGGCGAGTTGCGCATGGACGCACGCTCGCGCGAAGTGCTCGATGTTCTCACCGGCATCGAGCTGCCTGTGCCTGCGGCAGGGCTGTCGCGCGGCGTCTTCCTCGGCGCCGGCACTGCGTTGCTGCCGGGCTGGGCCAGCGACATGCTGGGTCGCAGCACCACCCAGCGCGTGCAGGCACGGGCATCGGCCCGGCTGCTGCGCAGCTTGTCGCCGTTGTTCCGCACCGCATTGCGCGATGGGCTATCGGCCCGTGCCTGCAGGCGCATGCAGTTGCCACCGGCGATGTTGCTGCAGTGGCCTGGGGAGCGATGAGTGCGGGTGCCTGCCTGGTGTGCAGGGCGGTGATGTAGCGCGGGGGATAGTGCGCCATGTGGCCGTACCCTCACCCCAAGCCCTCTCACGGCTGGAGAGGGGCCCGCCCGCTGCGTGCGTCGAGACCCTCGCCAAATCCTGCTCTCAAGCCCCTCTCCCGGCGCGAGAGGTCGGGGTGAGGGTACGGTAGAGAAGTACTCCAGCCCATGGATCCCGCTGTGCGTCACACGCGCCAGCCATCACTGCCAGGCACCAGCTACCAGATCCGCACCCGCTGCTCCGGCGGCAGATACAACTGCTCGCCCTGCTGCACATTGAACGCCGGATACCAGGCATCGAGATTGCGCACGGTCTGTGCGCGGAAGCGTCCGGGTGCGTGCACGTCGGTGAGCACGGCGTTGCGTAGCGCGACGTCGCGGTACTTGCCGCGCCAGGCCTGCGCAAACCCCAGGAAGAAGCGCTGGTCCGGGCTGAAACCATCGATGGTCTGCGGTTGCTTGCCCTGCAGCGACAGCTGGTAGGCGTCGTACGCGGTGGCCAGGCCGGCAACGTCGGCGATGTTCTCGCCCAGCGTCAGCTTGCCGTTGACGCTCAGATCGTCGAACGGCTTGTACGCACTGAACTGCGCTGCGAGCGCATTGCCGGCGGCCTCGAATTTCTTCAGGTCCTGTGGCGTCCACCAATTGTGCAGCTCGCCGTGTTCGTCGAACAGCGCGCCCATGTTGTCGAAGCTGTGGCTGATTTCGTGCCCCATCACCGCGCCGATCGCGCCGTAGTTCACCGCATCGTCGGCAGCCGGGTCGAAGAACGGCGGTTGCAGGATCGCGGCGGGAAAGATCAGGCGATTTTCCAACGGCACATTCAGCGCATTGACCTCCTGCGGCAACATGTACCACTCGCGATGATCGACCGGCTTGCCCAGCTTGGCGATGTTGCGGCGATACTCGAACAGGCCGGCGCGTTCCACGTTGCCCAGCGGATCGTCGCGACGCACGTCGAGCGCGCTGTAGTCGCGCCAGCTGTCCGGGTAGCCCACCGCCACCGTCAATCCGGCGATCTTGGCCTTGGCATGCCGTTTGGTCTCCGGAGTCATCCACTCCAGCGCGTCGATGCGCTTGCCGAATGCGGTGATCAGATTCTTGACCATCTCTTCGGCGCGGGCCTTGGTCTGTGCGCTGACATATTTCTGCACATAGCGCTTGCCCACCGCTTCGCCCAAGGCGGCGTTGGTCGCGTCGATTCCGCGCTTCCAGCGCTGGCGTTGCTGCGGTGTGCCTTCCAGCGTAGTGCCGTAGAACGCAAACCGCTCATCGGCAAACGCCTTGGACAGATACGGCGATGCACGATCCAGCGCGCGGAAGCGCAGATAGTCCTTCCAGGTCTGAAGCGGTTCGGATTTCACCAGCGCCGACAGCCCGCGTACGGCCTGCGGCTGCCAGACGATGAAGTCCTGCTGCGCCCTCAGGCCGGCGGCGTCGAAGAACAGCGCCCACTCCAGGCCCGGCGCATGACGTGCGAAATCGGCCTGTTTCCAGGCATTTGCGCCCGCCTGCACATTGTTGGTCTGCTCGGGCGTGGCGTGTACGCGCGCGATGGCCACTTCCAGGGCAAGGATGCGCTCGGCCTTGGCCTGGGCATCGTCGATGCCGGCCAGGTCCAGCACCTTGACGATGTGGGCGCGGTAGGCCTCGCGCAGCTGCGCCATGCGCCCGCCGTCCAGGTAGAAGCTGCGCTCGGGCATGCCCAGGCCGCCTTGCACCAGGTACGGCGCGTAGCGGTCGGGGTTGTGCAGATCCTGCGACACCCACAGGCCGAACAGACGGTCGGTGTAGAAATTCGTCGAGTTGAGCAAGTCCACATCGGCGCGTAGCTGCCCGCCCAGGGTGCGTGCCAGCGCCTGCTTGTCTTCCAGCTGCGCAATGGCGTCGAGCTCCGGCTGCACCGGCCGCACGCCCTTGGTCTCGATACTGGCTTCGTCCATGTAGGCGGCGTAATAGTCGCCGATCTGCTTGTCTTCGCCGGTGACGCGGTCGTTGGCCGCAGCGCCTTCGATGATGTCGCGGCTGTGGCGCTCGGTGTCGATGGCGATGCTGACGAAGCTGTTGAAGCTGGAGCGGTCGTCGGGAATCTGCGTGGTCTTGACCCAGTTGCCGCTGGCATAACTGAAGAAGTCCTCGCCCGGCGCCACGCTGCGATCCATGCCCGCCATATCGAAGCCGAAATCACCCAGCTTGGGCGTGCTGGGGGCGGGGGGGGTGCGGGTGTCGGCCGCCGGCGCCACGCCATCGCGGTGACAGGCTGCGGTGGTCAATGCCGCGGCAGCCATGGCAGCGATCAGGACAGGGCGGTGCAAGGAAGCCATGCGGCGCAACTCGGAAACCAGGAACAAGGACCGCAGTGTAAGTGGCATGTGCAGCCACGTCCCGGTTTGAGGGCAGGTGTCGCCGCATCCTGGCGCGCTGCGGACACGCTCGGTTCAGCGCCGTCGCTGATACCAGAAGCCCAGCGCATCGCGGGTCTGCAGCATGCGGCGCCCGCGCCACACAAATCGCAACAGCAGGCCCAGGTGCTCGCGCTTGGAAAAACTGCGCAGCTTGCGGTCGGAGGTGTGGACGGTCTGGCGCAGGATCACGAAGCGCCCGCAGCGTGCCAGCGCGCGGCTCAAGGCGACGTCTTCGCCAGCGTAGTACTGCGTATCGAAGCCGCCTGCACTGACGAAGGCCACGCGCGTGCAGAACAGAAAGCACCCTGGCGCGATGCCGGCGACGCGGAAAAACCAGCCGAATGCGGCCTGCGCTGCACGTTCGAACCACACCCGGTCGCCCTGCAGATGTACTTGCGCACCACCTCCCACCGCGCCCGCATCCAGCGCGGCCAGTGCGGCGCCGACGACCTGCGGGTTGATCAGGGTGTCGGCATCCAGAAACAGCAGGCGCTCGCCGCGTGCGGCTTGCGCGCCGGCGTTGCGGGTGGCGGCGATATGCCGCAGCTGTACTTCCAGTACCTGTGCGCCGTTGTCGCGCGCAATGAGTGCGGTGGCGTCCTCGCAGGCATCGGCCACCACAATCGCTTCGTAGTCCAGCTGCAGTGCCTGCGCACAGGCGTGCAGGCACTGCAGCGTTTGGCCGATCAGCGCAGCCTCGTCATGGGCGGGAATCACGAAAGACAGCATGGGAGCGTGGTGTGGGCACGGGATGAGCGATGGTGCGCCGAGTGTGCAAGCAGCCGCGATGCGGGGGCGTGAGTGCATGCAGCCGGCACGCTCACGCCGTGCTCGGCCGGAGGCGCCTGTCGGGGCGATGCACGCATGTCTGCCGCTCCAAATCTTCGGGGGCATCACTATGCAAGCATGCTTGTGCTAGCCAGCGCGTAGCCGCAGCGTTCGCTGCGGCTACGCGGTCACCGCTCAGCGGTTGAGCGCGCCCATCATGGCTTCGGGGTAACGCGTGCCGGCCACGGCCTGCGCCGGGAAGATCGCATCGATGCGCGCCAGTTCGTCGGGCATCAACGCCACATCCAGTGCGGCGATGTTCTCGTCCAGGTAGGCCTGACGCTTGGTGCCGGGAATCGGGATCAGGTCCTGGCCCTGCGCCAGCACCCACGCCAGCGCCAGCTGCCCGGGCGTGATGCCCTTGTCGGAGGCGATTGCCTTGACCTGCGCCACCAGCTGCAGATTGCGGGTGAAGTTGTCGCCCTGAAAACGCGGCGAATGCCTGCGGTAGTCGTCGGCCTCGAAGTCGTCGGGCGATGAGAACGCGCCGGTGAGGAAGCCGCGGCCCAGCGGCGAATAAGGCACGAAGCCGATGCCGAGCTCGCGCACGGTGGCGAACACGCCGTTGTCTTCCGGCTCGCGCGACCACAGCGAGTATTCGGTCTGCACCGCGGTGATCGGGTGCACGGCATGCGCACGGCGGATGGTGGTTGCGGCCGCTTCCGACAACCCGAGAAAGCGCACCTTGCCCTGTTCGACCAGACGTGCCATCGCACCGACGGTGTCTTCGATCGGCACGTTGGGATCCACGCGATGCTGGTAGTACAGATCGATGTGCTCCACGCCAAGACGGCGCAGGCTGGCGTCACAGGCGGACTGCACGTAGGCCGGGCTGCCGTCGATGCCGCGCACCGACGGGTCGTTGGGGTCGAGCTTGATGCCGAACTTGGTAGCCAGAAACACTTCGTGCCGGCGCGATGCGATCGCCTTGCCCACCAGTATTTCATTGGTATGCGGGCCATACATGTCGGCGGTGTCGAGCAGGCTGATGCCGCGGTCGAGCGCGCGATGGATCACCGCAATCGAGGTCGCCTCATCGCGACGATCGCCATAGAACGCGCTCATGCCCATGCAGCCAAGGCCGAGGGCGGAAACGGTGGGGCCGGAACGGCCAAGCGTGCGGGTTTGCATGGTGGGGGCTCCGTGCAGCGAAGTAGGCGGGGAGAA
The DNA here is from genome assembly GCF_024806835.1 of Xanthomonas sp. 3793. Lineage (GTDB taxonomy): Bacteria > Pseudomonadota > Gammaproteobacteria > Xanthomonadales > Xanthomonadaceae > Xanthomonas > Xanthomonas arboricola_F. Next base: position 525,517 of record NZ_JANTYU010000004.1, on the reverse strand, counting down.
TGGCGTGGCGCGCGTTAGCGCGATGTGGCCCATGCCATCACGCACCACCCGCGCAGATCGGCAGGCCAAGGCTGCCGATCTGCGCGGGTTGGGGTGCGCTTCGATCAGGCCTTGAGCTTGCTGGCGAACTCGGCCACGCGCTTGCCGAGCAGCCTGGCGGTTTCAAGATCGCCACTGCGCGGGGCTTCCTCCGGCGATGCGTCCGACGGCGAGATCGCCAGCGCGCCGCCCCAGCCGGCGGTCCAGTTGACGTCCTGCGGCCCGTGCGCCTTGGTGTTGGACGGCGGCAGACCGGTGCCGATCCAGACCTGCCCGTGCTGCTGCGACAAGGTCCAGAAATACTGGATGGTGGCGTACTTGTCGCCATTCACCGACGCGGAATTGGTAAAGCCGGCGGCGACCTTGTCCTTCCATGCCTGCGCAAACCACGGCTTGGAGCTGGCATCGGCAAACTTCTTGAACTGCCAGGCCGGCCCGCCCATGTAGGTGGGGCTGCCGTAGATGATCGCGTCGGCGGCGCCGATCGCCTCCCAGGCGTCGTCGGGCAGGTTGCCGTCCTGGTCGATGCGGTACAGCGTGGCCTCGCCGACACTGGCGGCCCCTGCATGCACGGCTTCGGCCTGCTTGACGGTGTGGCCGTAGCCGCTGAAATACACGATGGCGATCTTGCTCATGGACGCTCCTGCTGAAGGGGGAGCCCGATTGTGCGCACACCGGCCGCGACAGATGAATGACCACGTGCGAGACGAACTGTTGCCGGGGCCGCTTGGGGTGGCCAATGCACCGACCGCATAGCCACCAGACGGGCGCGGCTGTGCAGTTGGTGCACCAGGGATCGCCCGCACATTCCGCTGCCGAGCGCGCCCTGCCCCCCAACTGACGGCTGCTGCCGCATATTGCCAAGCGTTTAGCCGGCCGCCGGCCCGGCCAGACATTCGAGCAGGTAGTCGATGAAGCTGCGCACCTTCGGCGCCAGATGGCTGCGGCTGGCGTATACCGCAAAGATGCCGATCTCGCCGAGTTCGTACTCGGGCAGGATGCGCAGCAGGCGGCCGCCGGCGATATGCGCATCGGCCAGGAAGTCCGGTTGTATCACGATGCCCTGGCCGGCCAACGCCGCCGCATTGAGCACATGCCCGTTGTTGGCGCGCAGCCCGCCGTGGATGCGTACCTCGACCTCGCCGTCCGGCCCGTGGAAGCGCACCTCGTCGCCGCTGGGCGAATAGTGGTAGAGCAGGCATTCGTGACCGGCCAGATCGGACGGGTGCTTCGGCGTGCCGGCGCGCGCCAGATAGGCGGGCGATGCGCAGGTCAGCAGCCGTACCTTGCCCAGTTGCCGCGCGATCAGCATCGGCGCCGGCTGGCGGGTGATGCGGATGGCGACATCGAAGCCCTCTTCGACCATGTCGACCAGGCGATCGGATAACGACAGGTCCAGGTCCACCTGCGGGTAGCGTGCGCGAAAGCCGGGCAGCAGCGCCCCAAGCCGCTCGATCCCGTAGCTCACCGGTGCATTGACCCGCAGCAGCCCGGACGGCTCCAGCGCCTGCGCCCCGATGGTGGCTTCCAGGTCGTCCAGATCGGCCAGCAGCTGCAGGCACCTCTGGTAATACGCGGTGCCGGCGCTGGTCAGGCTGACCCGCCGCGTGGTGCGGTTGAGCAGGCGCGTGCCCAGGCGTTGTTCGAGCGCGGCCACCTGGCGGGTGACGTTGGCGGTGGAGCGGCCCAGCGCATCGGCTGCGGCACTGAAGCCGCTGCGTTCGGCCACCGCCGTGAACACGCGCATCGCATCGAGGGTATCCATCGGCGCTCCGATTGTTTCTTTCAGCGCAATAAATTATCCGATTCCGACGTATTTATCAGATTTCTGTAGGGAATAGGCTGTGCTAGTCGTCTATGGAGTCCCGTCATGTCCGATTACCCCGCAATCCCGCGCACGGCCGCCTATGGCGCGGCGCTGTTGCGCATCAGCCTGGGCGTGCTGTTCCTGGTGCATGGCCTGACCAAGCTGCTGGTGTTCACCCCGGCCGGCACCGTGACTTACTTCCAGTCGCTGGGTCTGCCCGGGGCGTTGGCCTACCTCAGCATGGTGCTGGAACTGGGCCTGGGCCTTTCGCTGCTGCTGGGCGTCTACGCGCGCTGGACGGCGCTGCTGGGCGTACCGCTGCTGCTGGGCACCATCGTCAGCGTGCATGGCGCCAACGGATTCGGTTTTTCCAACCCCGGTGGCGGCTGGGAGTACCCGGCGCTGTGGGCGGTGTTGCTGGTCGTGCAGTCGCTATTGGGCGATGGCGCATTCGCGCTGAAGCCGGCGCGCTGATGTCGGTCATTTCAAGGAGCCACGCATGAGCCGCCTGCCATCGCTGTACATCTCGCACGGATCGCCGATGACGGCGTTGCAGCCCGGCCAGGTCGGATTGCGTCTGGAACAACTGCGTCAGCTCTTGCCGCGGCCGCGCGCGATCGTCGTCGCCACGGCACACTGGCTGGGCCGTCGCCCGCTGGTCAGCGGTGCGGCGCTGCCTCCCACCATCCACGACTTCGGCGGTTTTCCTGCGCCGTTGTACGAGCTGGAGTATCCCGCCCCCGGCGAGCCTGCGCTGGCGCAGCAGATCACCCGGCGGCTGGAACAGGCCGGCCTGCATCCGCAGCTGGACCCGCAACGCGGCTTCGACCACGGGGTGTGGGTGCCGCTGCGCTTGCTGTACCCGGCGGCCGACATCCCGGTGGTGTCGGTGTCGATCCAGCCCGAGCTTGGCCCTGCGCACCAGTTTGCAGTTGGGCGCGCATTGGCGCCGCTGCGCGACGAGGGCGTGCTGGTGATCGGCTCGGGCAGCATTACCCACAACCTGCACGATGCCCGCCATGGGTATGGTGCCGAGCGCGAGGCGCCGTATGTACGGCCCTTCATCGAATGGACCGAACGCAAACTGCTGGAAAACGACATCGGCGCGTTGCTCGACTATCGCCGCAAGGCGCCGTATGCCGAGCGCGCGCATCCCAGCGACGAGCACCTGTTGCCGCTGTATGTCGCGATGGGCGCGGCAGGCAGCGTCCACCTCGGAGCGCAGCGGATCGACGCCGGCATCGACGGAGGCTTCCTGGCGATGGATCTGTATCGCTTCGACGGCGATGCGGCGATTGCGGCCTGATCCGGTCGTCAGGGCGGTGCCGTCATCGTGGCGGCCCTGCGGCGATGAAGGCACCGCTTTGGCACCACGCTAACGGCGTCATCGCTACACCGCAGCGCTCTGAAGCATTCACGATAGGCTGCGGTGCAGTCTCATAGGCTGAGACGCCTTGGCTGCATGCTGCTCGCGTGAAAATCCTCGACAAGCTCGCCGTCCTTGCCGACGCCGCCAAATACGATGCCTCCTGCGCCTCCAGCGGTGCCAACAAGCGCAATTCGCTGGGGACGGGCGGGATCGGCAGTACCGAAGGCATGGGCATCTGCCACTCGTACACGCCCGATGGCCGCTGCGTGTCGCTGCTGAAGATCCTGTTGACCAACTTCTGCATCTTCGACTGCGCCTACTGCGTCAATCGCGTGTCCAGCAATGTGCGCCGCGCGCGCTTCACGCCGGAAGAAGTGGTCACGCTGACGCTGGATTTCTACAAGCGCAATTACATCGAAGGCCTGTTCCTGTCCAGCGGCATCATCCGCAACTCCGACTACACCATGGAGCAGCTGGTGGAAGTGGCGCGGCAGCTGCGCGAGGTGCACCGCTTTGCCGGCTACATCCATCTCAAGACCATTCCCGACGCTGCGCCCGAGCTGCTGGCTGCGGCCGGCCGCTATGCCGACCGGCTGAGCATCAATGTGGAGTTGCCGACCGAGCAGGGTCTGACCTTGCTGGCGCCGGAAAAAAGCGTCGGCGGTATTCGATCGGCGATGGGCGAGCTGCGTTGGCGCATCGAAGAAAACCAGCTGGAGCGCAAGGCAGAAAAGGTGCGCCGGGCCAAGCCGCCCCGCTTTGCGCCGGCCGGGCAAAGTACGCAGATGATCGTTGGCGCCGACGATGCCAACGACCGCAGCATCCTGGACACCAGCCACAACCTGTATGGCAACTACCGCATGCGCCGGGTGTATTACTCGGCCTTCAGCCCGATCCCGGATGCCTCGTCCAAGTTGCCGTTGCAGGCGCCGCCGCTGCAACGCGAGCACCGCTTGTATCAGGCCGATTGGTTGCTGCGGTTCTACGAGTTTTCGGTCGAAGAAATCGCGCCTGCCCAGTCCAGCGGCATGCTGGATCTGGATGTGGACCCCAAGCTGGCCTGGGCGCTACGCAATCCGCAGCGGTTTCCGGTGGATCTGAATGTGGCGCCGCGCGAAATGCTGTTACGGGTGCCTGGTCTGGGCACCCGTAATGTGGAGCGGCTGCTGTTGTCGCGCCGGCATGCGCGGTTGCGGGTGGGCGACCTGGCGCGGCTGCGGGTACCGATGAAGAAGCTGCTGCCGTTTGTGAGTGTGCTGGACCACCATCCACGTCAGCGCTTGGACGATCCGGTTCGACTGAGGGCGCAGTTGGCGCCTGCGCCGCGGCAGGCAAGCTTGTTCGATTGATGTCTATGCCTTCTCCCATCGGGAGAAGGTGCCCGAAGCGCGGATGAGGGGACGGCCGCGCGCCTGACCCGGACGTGCCTGGCTGCTTCCATCACTCCACGATCCAGGCCGCCGAACCCCTGCGCCAGGACCGCCGTCGCCTGACGCGATCCGGTGCAATGACGCCGCACCGGTGCCCCATGTTTCTCGCCATACGCGGCAAGGCACCCAGGTTCGCTGCATCCAGACAGGGCATCTGTGCGGTCACGCACCGTTGCGGTGGTCGGTTCGCTCCAAGGCGAGGTGTTGGAGCAAAATCAATGGCTGGAAAGCGGCAACGCGATAACAGCAGTGCCAACTGCAAAGACAGCAACAACGAAGCAAAACGCAAGCGAAGGGCCGGCGGCGAAGCGACGGCTGGATCGGAACTCTTCAGGTCAGGTGTGATGATGTTCAGCGCTGAGGTCGAACCACCGTGGAGTTTCGAAGCATGGCGCACGCTGGCGCGGGCGGGATGGTGCGCGCAGGTAGAGCCGGACGATGTGGCATGGAACGGTGGTGCGCAGGGCGGGCTATTGATGGGGCAGGGGCTGCTGGATTTGCCGGTGAGCGTGCCACCACCACGGGTGTCGGCGGACTTCATGCAGCTGGCTGCGTCGGTGCTGTGCCATCGCGATCCGCAGCGGCATGCGGTGCTGTACCGGTTGTTGTGGCGAATCGCTTCGGGTGAGAAGGCGCTGCTGGAGCGCGCCACCGATGCGGATGTGCACCGGCTTGCACAGTGGCAAAAGGCCGTGCAGCGCGACACGCACAAGATGAAGGCGTTTGTGCGCTTCCGCCGCCTGCCCGGGGAAGAAGAGGCGTTCGTCGCCTGGTTCGAGCCCGAGTACTGCATCGTGGATCGGGTGGCGCCGTTCTTCGCGCGACGCTTTGCCGGCATGCAGTGGGCGATCCTCACGCCTTACCGCAGCGTGCGTTGGGATGGTGAAGCGTTGTCGTTCGGCGATGGTGCGGTGCGTTCGCAGGTGCCTGCCGACGACGCGCAGGAAACCTTATGGCGCACGTACTACGCGCATATCTTCAATCCCGCGCGGCTCAACCCCACCATGATGCGGCAGGAAATGCCGCAAAAATACTGGAAAAACCTGCCCGAAGCGGCGCTGCTTCCGGAGTTGATCCGCGAGGCCGGTGTGCGGGTGCGCGAGATGGCCGAGCGTGCGCCCGAGCCGGTACGGCGGCGCCTGCCGGTGGCGCCCGCGCCTGTGCTGGACGTTGCAACGCAAAGCCTGGCGCAGTTGCGCACGGCGGCGCGCGACTGTCGTCGCTGCGAGCTGTGGCAGCCGGCCACGCAGACGGTGTTCGGCGAAGGGCCGGACGACGCGTCGGTGATGGTCATCGGCGAACAACCCGGCGACGAAGAGGATCTGAGCGGGCGTCCGTTCGTGGGCCCGGCCGGGCGTCTGTTTACCATGGCGCTCGGCGAGCTGGGCGTGGACCGCAAGGCGCTCTACGTGACCAATGCGGTCAAGCATTTTCGCTTCGAACAGCGCGGCAAGCGCCGCCTGCATCGCAATCCCGAGCGTGCGCATGTGCAGGCCTGCAATGGTTGGCTGCATGCCGAGCGTGCGCAGCTGCGCCCCGCGCAGATCGTCTGTCTTGGAGCGACCGCAGCGCAGGCGGTGCTGGGGGCGGGTTTTCGCTTGATGCAGCAGCGTGGGCAATGGCAACGGCTGGACGACGGCACGCCGGTACTGGCGACCGTGCATCCGTCCTGGGTGCTGCGGCAAGGCACCGACGTGGCGCGCGAGGAAGGCTATCGCGGCTTTGTTGAGGACCTGCGGCAGTTGTTGGCGCCGCCGGGGAAGGCGGGCAGTCCGGCCGACGCATAAAAAAAGCGCGTGCAAATGCACGCGCATGGTGTCGGAGAAACAAGACACCAAGTGAGGTCGCCGGCATGCCGGCGACCTCGTTACCGCCGCTTTGCGGTTGGTTGGCGCATCCTGCAAATGGACGCGCATGAATCGGTGCGTTGATGCGCCAGTGGACACGACCAGATTGCGGTCGCAACGATTGCCCACCAATGCGCCATGCGATCAGGCGCCAGCGCATGTGTCGTGCGCTACCTGCCGACGCAGATTCGACCGGCTTGCATCGGTGGGACGATCAGGCGCCAGCGATGTATCTGCAGTTACGGCATCAGCACCTTGTCGATCACATGGATCACGCCGTTGCTCTGATTGACGTCGGCGATGGTGACGGTGGCGGTGTTGCCCTTGACGTCGGTGAGGGTGACCTTCTTGCCATTGAGCTTGGCGGTCAGCGGCTCGCCCTGCACGGTGGTCAGCGTGGCGCTACCGCCACCGGCCTTGATCTTGGCGATCAACGAGGCGGCGTCCACCTTGCCCGGCACCACGTGGTAGGTCAGGACCTTGGTCAGCGTCGGCTTGGATTCGGGCTTCAACAGCGTGTCCACCGTGCCGGCCGGCAACGCGGCAAACGCAGCGTTGGTCGGGGCGAAGACGGTGAACGGGCCCGGGCCCTTCAGGGTGTCCACCAGGCCAGCGGCTTTGACGGCTGCCACCAGCGTGGTGTGATCCTTGGAGTTGACCGCGTTGTCGACGATGTCCTTGGTGGCCAGCATCGGCGCGCCACCCACCATCGGATTGGACGCAGCGTAAGCGGGAGCCACTGCGCTGGTCAGGGCAATGGCGGTGGCGAGGGCAAGCGACTGGAATGAGGTCTTCATGAGGCATCGATCCTTTGGGTGAGCGATTACCTGGATGGCAATCGTGGATCTGGATACGCGGCCCACTGCGGCGCGGATGCATCACGCAGTCTTTACAAGAAGATGCTGCGTTGCAGCGGCTCCGCAGCTCCGTCGTCGCTAGCCGTGATCGCCTCGCCCATGGTTGAGTCTGTTCGATCGGCGATAGCGGTGCAGGCCGAGCGATCGTGTGGAAGACGCGACGAGGCAACTGCACTGCAGGCGATGCGCGATCAGACCGTGTCGCCGCCATTGTCACAACCGCCCAAAGCGGCACGAATGTTCGCCATCGGCAGAAGCGACGTTGGCCAGTGCCGTTATTGTCTATGGCCTTGCGTGATAACCAGTTCTCAAGGCTGTAAAACATGAAGTCCAAAAAGAGTGAGTTCAATCGAGTGCTACTGTCGACAGTGCTGGTGGCAGGCGCGCTGGCGTCGTTCGCTACTGCACAGGCATCGGCCGTCACGCCAACACATGCGTCATCGGCGGCCGCTGCTGTCCCTGCGCGTGACATCTATCGACCAGGGCAGAAGTGGATTGTCCCGGGGGAGTGGGAATTCACCGTTGATTCCGCGCGCGTGGCCAGGGTGAAAATTCCCAACCATGGCGGCGGCTCCTGGGTTCCCACGCAAGTGATCCTGCTGAGCTACAGCTACAAGAACATCGGGTTCGACGACAGCGCCAATGACAAGGGCGGCGGCCCGTCGACACTGGCGTTTTCCAAAGCGCATATCGACGTGTTCGACGCCAACGATGCGGACAACGGCGGCGCAGGCAATTACCCGGTGCGCATCAAGCTCGTCGAAGACGCCGACGGTCAGAAGCTCGGGCAGGAGATGGTGGGCGCGCAGTGGCCGTACGCCTTCAAGAAGAAGGTCAAGGCGGTCAAGGTGAGGGTCAGTCACTACGATTCCAGGCTGAAACTGCATGAAGCGAGCTTCCTGGTGCCGGTCGAGGGCGCCCGGCAATCGAAGCCGCATCCGAACAAGCACGTCCGCCACAGCTGATCTGCGTTCTGCCGGTCTGCGCGGGCATGCCACCGGCATGCCCGCCATCGCGAGCGATCACATCGCCGGCTGCTCTCGACGGCGCTTGAGGTCCGCGCGATCGAGTGACTGCTGGCCTTGGCGATGGATCCATCACCTGCCCGCCGTCCGTATGCGCATTGCGGGCCTGTTGCATTGCCACGATGGTGCTGCAGTTGATCGTGCTGCAGGCCCTCTTTCTTGACGGAGCACCATCGCCTCCGCGTTTAGGCCTGTCCATCCGGCAGCCACGGTATCTGATCGACAGACACCCGCCACGGCGCTGGCGCATCACACCCTTGTGGCCTGCCAGCGCACAGGGCCGCGCCCAGACCCAGGTGGCGCGGTGGTTTCATCACCGGTTGCAAACCGGTATGTTCCCGTAGGTGCGTTGTTGTGCGTCTCAAGACGATGCCGCACGTGTGGCCGTCTCTTCTCCCGGGTTTTTATGCATTCGATCGATGTCGTCCTCGCCATGTTGCTGGCGGTCGCGGCCAGCGGTTATCTGATCCGCATCCTGCCGTTCTCGCTGCCGTTGCCGTTGGTCCAGATCGCGCTGGGCGCGGTGGTCTCCGGCGTGTTCGATGCGGGGCACGAACTGGAACCGGAACTGTTCTTCCTGTTGTTCCTGCCGCCGCTGCTGTTCCTGGATGGCTGGCGCATTCCCAAACAAGGCCTGTTCCGCGACAAGGCGGCGATCCTGGAACTGGCGCTGGGCCTGGTGGTGTTCACGGTGATCGGGGCCGGGTTGCTGATCCACTGGTTGATCCCGGCGATGCCGTTGGCCGTGGCGTTTGCGCTGGCGGCGATCATCTCGCCGACCGACCCGGTGGCGGTGTCGTCGATCGCCTCCAAGGTGCCGATCCCCAAGCGCCTGATGCACATCCTCGAGGGCGAGTCGCTGCTCAACGACGCCTCCGGCCTGGTGTGTTTCCAGTTTGCGGTGGCTGCCGTGCTCACCGGTACCTTTTCGGTGGCGACCGCCTCGCTCACCTTCCTGTGGGTGGCGCTGGCCGGGCTAGCGCTGGGCGTGGCCACCACCTTCGGACTGAGCCGCATCCAGGCCTGGATCTGGCGCCATTTCGGCGAAGAGCCCGGCTCGGCGATCCTGGTCAACCTGCTCACGCCGTTCGCCGCCTATCTGCTGGCCGAAGCCTTCCATGCCTCCGGCATCCTGGCCGCAGTCGCGGCCGGCATCACCATGAGCTACGTGGAAATGGCCGGCAATGCGCCGGGCAATATGCGCCTGCAGCGCTCGGCGGTGTGGGACACGGTGCAGTTCACCTTCAACGGCATCATCTTCGTGCTGCTGGGCGAGCAGTTGCCGGGCATCCTCGATGGCGCGGTGCGCAGCGTGCAGGAGGCCGGGCACCTCAATCCGTGGTGGCTGGCGGTGTACGTGGCCACCATCAGCGCCAGCCTGATGGCGCTGCGCTTTGTGTGGGTGTTCCTGTCGCTGCGCTGGAACATCTTCAAGGCGCAGCGACGCGGCGAGGCGCACGTGAGCCCGCCGTGGCGGATCGTGGTGGCGGTGTCGCTGGCCGGCGTGCGCGGTGCGATCACCCTGGCCGGTGTGCTCACCTTGCCCTTGATGCTGGATGACGGCTCGCCGTTTCCGGCCCGCCAGCTGGCGATCTTTTTGGCTGCCTCGGTGATCCTGGTGTCGTTGCTGGTGGCCAGCGTGGCATTGCCGCGGCTTCTGCGCGGGCTGGAATTGCCGGAAGAGGAAGACGAGCAGCAAAAGGAAGACCTGGCGGTGAAGGCGGCCTCGCAGGCAGCGCTGGAGGCAGTGGAGAAGTTGCGCCAGCGGCTGGTGGAAGACAGCGCGCATGCCGAGCGCTACAACGCCGCCGCCAACCAGGTCAGCCAACGCTACCAGCGCAAGCTGGGCGCGGTGGACATGGCCGAGACCGACCCGGAAGAAGCCGGCGCCTACGAGCAGGCCTTGCGCCAGTTCCGTCACGCCGCCCTGGTGGCCGAGCGCAACGAGCTGTTCAAGCTGGCGCGCCGTCGCGAGATTTCCGACGACCTGTCGCGCCGGCTGGTGCGCAATCTGGATCTGATCGAGTCGCGCAAGCGGGCTTGAGCGCGCTGACGCGCGCGGGATTCGGGATTCGGGAATCGGGATTTGTAAAAAGCAAAAGCCCGGGCAATGAAAGCGGCCGCCGTAGGAGCGCACCCGGGCGCGACCGGGCTGTCCCGATACACGTCCCGGCGTGCTGGCTCGGGAATCGGAAATCGCAGCGGCCAGGGCGATGACGACGGCTGCGCCAGGAGCGCACCCGGGCGCGAGAGGCGTTTTCTGGACAGTCCCCGTCGCGCCCAGGTGCGCTCCTACGACACCGCGCGCGTCACAAGGATGTAAGCATTGCAGCTCTTGAGCCGACGCAACGCGCAACCTGCCGGTCCTGTCCGTGTGCACCAGGCACCAGGTACATCAAGGGTCGGGAGACACCATCCCACCAGACCCCCTCCCATCGTCACGGCACGCGGCCTACCCTGTGGCGCTTATCGTTGCCGTGCACAGCCCATGACGCCCATCGTTTCCATCCAGGGATTGAGCAAGACCTACGCCGGCGGTTTCCAGGCCCTCAAACACGTGGACCTGGACATCCAGCGTGGCGAGATCTTCGCGTTGCTCGGCCCCAACGGTGCCGGCAAGACCACCTTGATCAGCATCATCTGCGGGCTCATCAACCCCAGCACGGGCACCGTGCTGGCCGATGGCCACGACATCGTGCGCGACTACCGCGCCGCACGCGCGAGCATCGGGCTGGTGCCGCAGGAGTTGGCCACCGACGCGTTTGAAACGGTGTGGGCCACGGTGCGTTTCAGTCGCGGCCTGTTCGGCAAGCCGGCCAACCCGCACTACCTGGAAACCATCCTGCGCGAGCTGTCGCTGTGGGACAAGCGCAACAACAAGATTTCCACCTTGTCCGGCGGCATGAAGCGGCGCGTGCTGATCGCCAAGGCGCTGGCGCACGAGCCGCGCATCCTGTTTCTGGACGAGCCCACCGCCGGGGTGGACGTGGAGCTGCGCCACGACATGTGGCAGATGGTGCGGCGGCTGCGCGAGCAGGGCACCACCATCATCCTGACCACCCATTACATCGAGGAAGCCGAAGACATGGCCGACCGCGTCGGTGTCATCAATCGCGGCGAGCTGGTGCTGGTGGAAGACAAGCACACGCTGATGCGCAAGCTGGGCAAGAAGCAGCTGACCCTGAGCCTGCAAGCGCCGCTGCAGGTCCTGCCCGCCGCGCTGGCGGACCTGCCGTTGGAAGTGTCGGCCGATGGCAACAGCCTGATCTACACCTTCGACACCCAGGCCGAGCAGACCGGCATTGGCGCATTGCTGCGCCGGCTCAACGAGCATGGCATCGACTTCAAGGACCTGCATTCCAGCGAAAGCTCGCTGGAAGAGATCTTCGTTAACCTGGTGCATGGCGCACGCGCTGCGCAGGTGAGCGCATGAACCTGCATGCGATTGCGGCGATCTATCGTTTCGAAATGGCGCGCGCGTTCCGCACGCTGACCCAGTCGATCGCCTCGCCGGTGTTGTCGACCTCGCTGTATTTCGTGGTGTTCGGTGCAGCGATCGGCTCGCGCATGGGCGATATCGACGGCATCAGCTACGGTGCCTTCATCATTCCCGGCCTGGTGATGTTGTCATTGCTCAACGAGAGCATCTCCAATGCCTCGTTCGGCATCTACATGCCGCGCTGGGCAGGCACCATCTACGAGGTGCTCTCGGCGCCGGTGGCATGGTGGGAGATCGTGATCGGCTACGTGGGCGCGGCCGCCAGCAAGTCGGTGATGCTGGGCTTGCTGATCCTGCTCACCGCGCGGCTGTTCGTGCCCTACGAGATCGCCCACCCGGTGTGGATGCTGGGTTTTCTGGTGCTCACAGCGCTGACCTTCAGCCTGTTCGGTTTCATCATCGGCATCTGGGCCAACGGCTTCGAAAAGCTGCAGGTGATCCCGCTGATGGTGGTGACGCCGCTGACCTTCCTGGGCGGCAGTTTCTACTCGATCAACATGCTGCCGCCGGTCTGGCAGAAGGTCACCTTGTTCAACCCGGTGGTGTATCTGATCAGCGGGTTCCGCTGGAGTTTCTACGGCAAGGCCGACGTGCACATCGCAGTGAGCACCGGCATGACCTTCCTGTTCCTGATCGTGTGCCTGGGCGTGGTGGCGGCGATCTTCCGCAGCGGCTATCGGCTCAAGGCGTGAGTGGTGAATGCAGTGGTGTTGTCGGCCGCGTCTTGCTGAATGCTGTCGCAAGTCCAGGTCAAACGCTGAGTAGGTCGAGGGCGCGGTGCCCTCACCGCTCGCGGGACACGCCGCAAGTACGTCCCTATAGGCTCGGTGGCGGCATCCATGCCGCCACACGGTCCCGCAATCGGTGAGGACACCGCACCAGAAAGTCTGCTGCTTGCTTGAAAGCCATGAACACCGACCATCGTGACTGGTCCTTGCCCGCCCACCGTAGCGGGACCTTACGCGGCAGGGGTGCCGCGTAAGCGCCTACATGAACATACTTGCGGCGTGTCCTGCGATGGTGGGCGGGCAAGGGCCCTGCAGCCAAGTCGCAGATCAGCTGCTAATACGGCAGTCATCGCTGCTACACGAACGGACTTGCGGCGTGTCCCGCGATGGCGGGCGGGCAAGGACCCTGCAGCCAAGTCGCCGCTCAGCAGCTCTGCGATTGAACAGCGTGAAGTAGTTTGGTCAGCCGCTGTTACTCGGCAGCAGGCTTGGCGTCGTGCTTGGTGTCCAGGAAGTAGGCCACCACCTCGCCCTTGACCTTCATCGTCATCGGGTTGCCGCGACGGTCGCGCGCCTTGCCGACCTGCACCTTGATCCAGCCTTCGCTCACCGAGTATTCCTCCACGTTGTCGCGTTCGACACCGTTGAAGCGCACGCCGATGCCGCGGTTGAGGGCGTCGGCATCGTGGAACGGGCTGCGTGGGTCGATGGCCAGATGATCGGGAGGGGTATCGCTCATGGGAAAGGCGTCATGACGGGCCGGATGGCCGTCTTCGGCCGCACAGGATACGGGCCTGCGCCGCGATGACCAGCCCCTGGCAGGCGGCCGCATGGGCGGAGACGGTTTGCTTGGCGCGCGCCAGGCGGCACACTTCACGCTGAATCTTTCTGCGAGACTCCGCCATGCCCGACAACAGTGCCGATTACGAAGACGATGACGGCCTGCCTTCCGATCTGGAGGAAGGCGACGACGTCGACGATCATCCTGCGCGGGTCTGGAACCTGCTGGTCCTGATCAATCCTGGCGACGAAGACACCGCACTGAGCCAGTTCGACAGCTGGCGCGAGGCGCAGGCCGAGGCGGACGCGGACGATGAAGACGACGCCTGGCTGTGGACGTTGAAGGACACGATCGACTGGCGCTCGGGCTTCTACGTCGACTGGAAGGACACCGACTCGTTCATCGCCGCCATCGACGAACTCAGTGCGCGCTGGAACCTGCGCATCGATTGGGGCGGCGACCTGGACGATGAAGACTTCGCGCGCGATCTTGACGTGCCCGACCTGATGGCGGTGGCGTTCGATCGCCTGCGCGAGCATGGGTATTCGCTGTGGAACTGGAACACCGGTGGCGATGCCTATGCCGGCTGGATCGCGCTCAGCCGCGACGACGACGCGATGCTGGCGTTGACCTCGCTGTTGGGCGTGGAAGTGCGGCTGGGGAACGAGGCGTTCTGAGCCAGCCGCACGCCTGGTGACGGAGGCGGCAGACACCGCCCCCGGCGCGCTTGCCGCTTACTGCCGCGCCATCAGCGACACGTTGTTGAAGCCACCTGCGCCGCCGACCAGTTTGATGTAGTAGGTGCCGGTCTGCGGCGCCGTCAGCCGCAGCGTCTGCGCGCTGCCGGTGCGTGCCGATTTCAGCAGGTAGTTGCTGGTGGTCGGCTCGGCCTCGAAGCCGATGTACAGCGCGACGTTGCCGCCGCCACCGTAGCTGAGCACATTCAGGGCGCTGCCGGCGGTGGCGGCGAAGCGATAGGTTTTCTCGTCGCTTTGCGCGCCGCTCTGGCCGGTCAATGCGACCCGGTTGGTCAGGCTGACGGTGACTGGCGTGCAGGTGCTGCCGCTGCAGCTGTTGCGCACATAGTCCAACGCCGCAGTGGCATCGACGATGCCGGTGCCGATCGATCGGCCCGCCGGTGGCCGGACCGGGAACGCACGCGCGGTCTGGCGCAGCATGGCCTCCATCTGCGCAGGGACCAACGGCGTCTTGCCAGATGCAGCCAGCGCGCTCTGCACCAGGGCCGCGACTGCCGCCACATGGGGGGTAGCCATCGAGGTGCCGGCCATGCCGGCATATTCGTACTCGCCGGACGTCGGTGTGGTCGTGCCGCTGTAGCCGGTCGACAGCACCACCCCGTCCCAGCTATTGTTACCGGTGTCGTCGCTGGCGCCACCGCCAGGCCCGGACAGATCCACGCTGCTGCCGAAGTTCGAATAGAACGCGATACCGCCCGTGATACGGGTAGCGCCGACCGTGATCACGTTACCGCAGCTCGACGGGCTGAACTGCGAGGCATTGCTGGCTTCGTTGCCTGCCGCCACCACCACCACCGCACCGTTGGCCACCGCGGTGTCGATGGCGCTCTGGGTGTTGCTGTCGCAGCTGCCAGAGCCGCCCAGGCTCAGGCTGATCACTTCGGCCGGATGGGTGTTGTCCGGCACGCCATCGACATGGCCGCCGGAGGCCCACACGATGGCATCGGCGATATCCGCACCGGTACCGCCGCACTGGCCGAGCACGCGCACCGGCAGGATCTGCGCGTCGTGGGCCACGCCGGCGCCGCCGATCGTATTGTTGGTGAGTTCGCCGACGGTGCCGGCAGTGTGGGTGCCGTGCCAGCTGCTGGGGCTTGCCGGCAGACCGCAGAAATTGCCCTCTTCGGTCCAGTCGCCGTAGTCCAGCGCGCCCGGCACGCGGGCGTCGCTGTCGCGCCGGGAGATCGTGGCGTTGCTGATGAAATCGTAGCCCGGCAGGATGTGGTCGTTACGCTTCAGGTCCGGATGATCGGGCAGGATGCCGGTGTCGAGCACGGCCACCACCACGCCGGCGCCGGTGGAGGTTTCCCAGGCCTCCGGTACGCGGATGCCGCCGGTGCTGTCCTGCAGATGCCACTGGAATCCCGCATACAGCCGGTCGTTGGGGGTGACCGCCGTGGCCGTGGCCTGTGGCGTCACTGCGCTGGCGCCGGCCTTGAGCGCAGGTCCGGCGAAGTCGTCGACCGGACGCAGCATGCGGTCGAACTCGGCGTATTGCACCTGCGGGTCGGCACGCAGCTCGGCCAGCAGCTTGTCGCGGTCGCCGCTGCTCAGCGTGCGCGCCACGTCCAGCAGGCTGGCGCCGGTGCCGGTGCGGCGCAGCACGCGTGCGTTCAGCGGCGTCGCGCGCGCGGCACCGCTGGCGGCGCGCAGCACCCCGGCGCGGTTGGCGGCCGCAGACAGGATCGACAGGCGCGAGCCGTCGGAGGGCACGCTGCTGTGGTACTTGACGATCAGGCGTGTGGGGAGCGTGGTCGGGGTGCCAGCGGCCGGCAGGCCGCGCAGGCTGAGTTGATCGGTGGCCGCATGGGCCTGAAACGTGGCCGTGGCCAGGATTGCGCTCAATAGCAGGGACTTGAGCGGCAGCGAAGCGTTGTTCATGGGAATGGCTCTCGCAAGGATCGATGGAGTGAGGGGGAAGACGTGCACGGCGCGGCGCAGGCGCTACAGGTCCAGGCCGAAGCCCAGTCCTGCGGAGGACTCGCTGCCGCTGAAGGCGCCGCCCAGGCTGAAGGAGGCACGCTCGCCCACTTTCTTGGCGTAGCCGATCGAGAGCGCGCGTTCGCCGCTCTGGAACCCGGCACCGACCGCCACGCGGCCGCGCGCGCTCTGGGTGCCGGCGGCATTGATGCCCATGTTGAGCATCGCCGCGCTCATCGCGCCGATGCGGTCGATGCGGCGATCCATGCTCTGGAAGCGCCGCTCGCTGCCATCGCGCAGTTGGGTGAAGCTGTCGCTCAGCGCCGACACCCGGCTGTCGGTGTAGCTGTTGGCCGAACTCAGCGTGCGGCTGTCGCCGGCATTGAGCTGGGCCACGTTGGCGGCGTCGGTGTCGCTTGAGCCGGCGGCGACGTTGGTGATCTGGCGCGCGTTGCCGGCACTGCCGACCGAGACGCTGTTGGCGCGATCAGCCACCGCACCGCGTCCCAGTGCCACCGCGTTGTCGGCGTCCACGCGCGCACCCTGGCCAAGCGCGGTGCCCGAGGCCGCAGCAACGCTGGCGCTTTCGCCCACCGCCACCGCGTTGGTGGCGGCGGTGGCGATGGTCGTATTGGCACCGACCGCGGTGCTGCCGTCGGCGTTGACCCTGGCATTGGCGCCGAGCGCGGTGTCCTGCGGGCCGTAGGCCAGCGCGTCGGCGCCGACCGCCAGGCCGTTCTCGCCATTGGCGGTGGCCGACGACCCGATCGCCACGGCATTGGTGCCGCTGCCGACCACCGGCGCCAGGCTGCCGCCGCCGACCGCCACATTGCCCGCGGTGACGTTCTGCAAGGCACCGATGCGCCCATCGAAGCCGGTCAAGGCCGCATCGATGGCGCCCATCGCCTCGCCGAAGTTGCCGTAGCTGCTGCCCTGCACCAGATAGCTGCCGCTGATCAGGTTGCCGCCGGGATCGAAGGCGCTGCCGGCGCCCAGGGCGGTGGCCACGCTGCGCAGCTGGGCAAGGTTGACCGCGTCGGTGTCCTCGCTGCCGGCCGCCACGCTGGTGATCTGCCGGGTCAAGCCGGACGCGACATCGCCGACCGCCACGCTATTGCTGCGCGTGGCATGCGAATACGCGCCCAACGCCACCGCACTGCTGGCCGAGCGGTTCCAGCCATCGTCGACCCAATCGCCGACCTTGGCGCCATAGCCGATGGCGGTGGCATCGACGCCATTGACCTCGGTGTCGGCGCCGATCGCGGTGCTGTTGGGGTTGAACCAGGACGTCTCGGCATTGGCACCGATGGCCACGCTGTTGGCGGTGTAGGTCACCGCGCGCTGCCCGATCGCCACCGAGTCGACGTCCTGGGTCAGCGCGAATCCGCCCACCGCCACCGAGTGGGCGCCGAACGATGCCGCGCTATGGCCGATCGCCACCGCGTCGGTGTTGCCCGGCAGGTTGGGAAATACGTTGGCGTTGTAGCCGATGGCGATGGCGTAGTCGGACAGCGTCTGCGCACCGGCACCTACGGCAATCGCGCCGGTGCCGGTGGCTGCAGCAATGCCGACGCTGTTACCGGCGCTTTGCGCAGCGGTGCTGATGCCACCGACGACTACGCTGTCGGTCCCGCTGGCGAACGCGTTGAGCCCTACAGCCACGGTGCTGTCGGCGAGTGCACGCGCGCCGTTGCCGAGTGAACTGCTTCCGAAGCCGAGTGCCTGCGAGCGGCTGCCCACGGACGTGGCGCCTTGCTCCAGCGCGCGCGCACGATGTCCTAGCGCAGTGGCTTCGAAGACACTGGCTTCTGCACCGCTGCCCACCGCGGTGGTCAGCGCATCCAGCGCCTTGGCCCCACCGCCGAGCGCAGTGGAAGCGAAGCCGGTGGCTTCGGTGGATTCGGCATGCACAGCGAGAATGTTGCCGCTATCGTCGTAGTCAAAAACATCGGTGGTACCGCCGACCGCGACCGCCGATTCGCCGGTGGCTGCCGCCGCGTAGCCGGCGGCGATGGCGAACTTCTCGGTAACCGTGGCCCCGGCGCCCAGGGCGATGCCGCCCTCACCGAGCGCATTGCTGGCTTCGCCGATCGCCACCGCGTACGGCTCGCCGGCAAACGCGCCCACATCGGTGCTGGCGTCGGCGCCGCCGACGATATGGAAATGCTTGCCGGTGTCGGCAGCATCGTCCTGGTCGGCATCGGCATCGGCTTGCGAGGCGCTGTCCTGATCGACCGCAAGGGCGGCTGCATCGGTCGCGTCCTGGCCATGGGCTGTGCCTGCGCCGCGCTGGGTGGTGGCGACCTGCGCGATCGCCGTGCCGCTGCCGAGCAGCAGTGCGGTCAGCACTGCGGCATGCAGCAGCACGCGCTGCGGACGTGTGCCGGCATGGGGGTGCGGCGCGGTGGTGGTCGCGTGCCGGGCGCAGGCCCGGTTCGAGAGACGATCAATCTGGCTCATGGAGATTCCCTGGCGCATGGATGGAGTGGTCGACCGCGGCACTCCGGCTCTCAGACACCCCCACATGTCCTGGAGTCCGGTAATTTTCATGTTGCGGGACAACCCAACATAGTCAGGCGCGGCGCCACGTGTCACCAAGCCACGATTGCATCCACTCACCACGAATGTGAGGATGCAAAGACACTCACAGACGTCCCGTCGCGATGCTGTCTGCCGCAAAATCCAGGCTCCTGCCGCGCTGGTTGGCCACGCGCTGGCGCGAGGATCCGATCGATCGACGGCAGGTGGCCTTCCTGCAGCTGCTGCTGGTCGCCATCGCGCTGTACAACCTGGGCGATGTCGGATTTTTTCTGTATGTCGCCGGGTTGGGCCGCTTGCAGGCCAGGCCCGATCTGGCCTGCGCATTGGCCGGCACCGTGCTCACCGCGTTCGGCGCGCTGGCTGGCGTGCCGATGATCCGTCGCGGCCGCAGCGCGGCAGGCGTCAAGGTCTTCATTGCCGCCGCGCTGCTCGGCACCTTCGTCACTTACGTGCGGGTTGACATCTTCGATTTGATGACCAATCCGATGCCGGTGATTGCCCTGGTGCTCGCCGGCATGGCGCTCGGTCGGCGCAATCTGTGGCGCGTGTTTGCGCTGCTGGCGGCGGTGTGCGCGATGGCCTTGATCGCGCAATTGCTGTGGTTTGCGCCATCGCGTTCGACCTGGGGCAATGTCGGCCTGGGGCTGATGACGGTGGGGGTGTATCTGCTGATCACCCTGATGCTCGACCGCACCATCGCCGCGCTGCGCGACAGCCTGGTGGAATCGGAACGCCGCCGACGCGAACTCGAAGCGGTGAACCGCAAGCTGGTGCGCGAAATGGCCGAGCGCGAGCGGGTCCAGGAGCAGCTGCTGCACACGCAGAAGATGGAAGCGCTGGGACGTCTGGCTTCCGGTGTTGCGCACGATTTCGATAACCTGATCAACGTCATCATCGGCTTTGCGCAGCGTCGCGACGCGCTGGAAGGCCGTGGCGAGGCACCGTTGCTCAAGACCCTGGAAAACATCGAAGCCGCCTCGCGCCGCGCGCTGACCGTCAGTCGCAGGATTCTCAACTTCGGTCGTGCCGAACCCGGCATCGCGCGCCTGTTCGATGCGCGCCACGCGTTGCTGGAGATCGAACCCACGCTCAGGCAACTGTTCGGACACGAGATCCGCCTGCAAGGCATCGCGCCAGGACCGCCGCTGTGGATCGCGATGGACCTGGACGAACTGGAGCTGGCATTGCTCAACATCGCCGCCAATGCGCGCGATGCGATGGACGGGCAGGGGCTGTTCCGCATCGACGGCGAGCAGCAGGCCGGCATGGTCGTGCTGCAGTTCGCAGACACCGGCCCGGGGATTCCCGAGCAGTTGCTGGCGCGCATCCTGGAGCCGTTCTACACCACCAAGCCGGCCGGCAAGGGCACCGGTCTGGGCTTGTCGGTGGTGAACGAAATCGTCATCGCCGCCGGCGGGCGTGTGGAGGTCGGCAATACGGGCGACGGCGCCTGCATCCGCCTGCTGTTGCCGCTCGCCGCGCCGCCGGCGCGATCGATACGCGCCGATCAGCTGGCCAGCAGGTAACCCATTCCACGCGAAGACAGCAGCGGAAACGCCGGCGCATCGGCTGCGGTGATGCGTGCGGCCTTGCGTCGCAGGCGATGGATCAGCATCTCCAACCGATGCAGGTCGAAATCGCCGACGCAGTCTTCCAGCGCCGACACCAGCGCATCGCGTTCCACCGCCTGGCCGCGTTGTGCATCCAGGCAGCCCATCAGGCAGCGCTCGAGCGAGGTCAGCACCACGATGCGCGCATCCGGTGCGACCAGGCACCACCCATCCGATTCCAGGCGCCATGCCGGCTTTGCAACGGCACTGGCATCGGCCGGGCGCAATCGCCGCGACAGGTTGCGCAGCGTCAGCGCCAGGATTTCAGGGTCGGCGGGCTTGCGCAGGAAGGCGTCGGCGCCGCTGCTCAGCGCGTGCACATGGTCCGAGCGGCCGCGGTTGCCGGTGAGCACCACGATGCCCAGGCCAGTGAACAGCGAACGCAGATGCGCAACCACGCTCAGGCCGCTTTCGTCCGGAAGCCCAAGGTCCAGCACCACCATGTCGAAGGTCTGCTCGAGCATCAGCCGGTACAGCGCCCCCGCGGTGCCGGCGCCACTGACCGCGAATCCGAACTCCTGCAGGCCGGGAATCAGGATCTGCTCGCGCAGCACGTCGTCGTCTTCGAGAACGGCGACGCGCAACATGGAGGGTGGGTCGGAGGCTGGGGCGCGAACAGGCAATGCAACGGCTCCGGAGGATGGGCGCTTGGATAGTGACAGGCTTGTGCTTGGGCGCGGAAGCAGCGTCGCCGGTCGCACCGGTGAGTGCGTCGCAGACCGCATCCGGTTGCAAGCCTGCATGCGTCGTATGCGCGCGCCTGAGGCGTCGTTGCAGCGCCATGGGTTTCTCGCTGGCGCACGACCGGTATGGGTTGCGTCATCGTGCGGATCTGCGGCGGGTGCTGCGGTTCGATGTGGCGCCGCAACACGTGCCGATAGTGCGTACTGCGGCCAGCCGACCCAACGCGTTGCGTGCTGGCGATGACTGCGCGGATGCGCTTTCCGCAGTGATGTGCTGCGCGCGATTGGCGTGTCGCTGGACCGGCGTTACGGCACCTGGCCGCGCGCCTGCGCACGCGCATTGGCGATCAACGCCTTGAGCAGTGCGCGATCGGTATGGCGGGAGATGGGGATGGTGCCCAGGGCGATGGCCTCGGCGCGTAGCGGTGCGGGCACGTCGTAGTGCGCGCCGCTGAGCTTGTTCTGGAAGGCGCGGCGGGGAATGCCCAGCCGCGCCGCCATGGCATGCAGCTCGTCCAGCGTATCGCCGAGCAGGTGCGCCCAGCGCTGCTCGCGCCACAGATGCACCGCATCGTCGATGTAGACAGCCATCGGCCGGGTCAGGCCTTCTTGGAGGTCTTGCGCTTCTTGCCGGCCGTCTCGCCGTCGGCGTCATCGGGTGTGGCATCGCTGGCGTCTGCGTCTGCCGCGCTGTCGTCGTCGCCGGCAGCGTCGTCGCCAGCCGCATCTTCCGCATCGGCATCGGTACCGGCATCGGCCACTGCGTCTTCGGCGTCGGCATCGCCGTCTTCATCGGCATCGGCGTTCTGGAACTCGGACACCAGCTTGGTCAGATATTCCTCGGCGGTCTGGCCTTCTTCGGCGGCCAGGTCGTCGATCATCTGCTGCAGCTGGGTCGAATATTCCAGCGAGATGGTCTTGCCTTCGGCTTCCTGCAGGTTGGCCAGGTGCTTGAGCATGGCCAGCATCGGCACCGGGTTGTCGGCGCTGCCCATGGTCTGGCCGCCGATCGACAGCATCCACTCGCTGCCACCCTGCAGACCGATCGCGGCCACGACGCGACCGTCGGCGTCCTGCAGCACGGCATGGTTGGTGACCTGGGGCGCCTGGCCCAGACGGACGATGGGGCGCTTGGGCTGCTGCTTCTTGCGCTTGTCGCGCTTGGCCTTGGAATTGCGGGACACGGTGTTCTCGACGCTGGGAATGGCCGCCCATTCTAGAGCGTGCGCCTCACGATGCGATGAGCAGCGGGAATCGCGGGTCCCGGAGCCAGGCGGAACCGGCACCGCAGGCGCGATCAGCTGGCCGATCCGGACCTCAACGCCGCCGGTTACCTGGCCAATCCCCGCTCCCGCAGGGCCGATTACTGCCCCTCTACCGCCACCCGCGGCGCGGCCACGGCCGCTTCGGCCGCCTTGGCAAGTGCGGTGGCCGAGGCCACCTGTGCGCTGGAGGACACCCGCGGTGCGGCGGGGCGTGCCGCGGCCGTGCCGGTCGGTACCGGTGTGGTCCCCGCAGCGGCCTTCCCGGCAGCCGGTGTCGCCGTCGCAGTCGGCGCAGCGCCAGCCACTGGCGCGCCCACGGTGGCCGTGCCGGTGGCAGCGGCGCTGAGGTCCGGCACCTGGGTGTCGGCGTCGTGCACCGACTTGCCCAGCGCCACGCCCTGGCCGGCGCCGGCCAGCGCGGCCTGTTCGGCATCCTGGGTCATCACCACGATGCTGATGCGGCGGTTGATCGGGTTCTGCGGGTCGGTCTTGTCGAACAGCACCGACGACGACAGGCCCACAACACGCGTCACCTTGGCGTCGGACATGCCGCCCCCCACCAGCGCACGCCGTGCGGCATTGGCGCGGTCGGCGCTGAGTTCCCAGTTGGTATAGCCAGCATCGCTGCTGTAGGCGGTGGTGTCGGTGTGGCCGGTGATGCTGATGTGGTTGGGCACCTGATTGATGAAGCTGGACAGCTCGCGCAGGATGTCCACCGTGTACGGCTTGAGCTGATCGCGGCCGATATCGAACATCGGGCGGTTCTGCTTGTCCACGATCTGGATGCGCAGGCCATCGGGCGTGAGGTCGAGCAGCAGCTGGTCCTTGAACGGCTCCAGCGCCTGGCTCTTGTCGATGGCTTCCTTCAGGTCCTGCATCAGCGCCTCCAGGCGCTTCTTGTCCTTGGCGCGGCTGTCCACGTCGGTATCGGCCGCGTTGTCGCGCTTGCGGCCCATCTCGTCCTTCTGTCCCTTGGCCATGTCGGCGGTGCCGCCGAGCTTGATCATCGAGGTGCTGGCGCCCCCGGGGCCGTTCATGCCGGGCGAAGGCGCCGGCGATTTGCCGGACAACGGGCTGGGATTGCGGAAGTATTCGGAGATCGCCGCGCGCTGTTCCTTGGTGGTGGCAGCCATCAGCCACAGCACCAGGAAGAAGGCCATCATCGCGGTCACGAAGTCGGCAAACGCCACTTTCCATGCGCCGCCATGGTGGCCGCCGCCCTGGACCTTCTTGACCCGTCGGATGACGACGGTGGATTTGGCCTCGGCCATGACCGTGGCCCTACTTGATCGTCTTCAGGTGCGTTTCGAAATCGCCGAAGCTCGGACGCACGTTGGAGGGCAGGGTCTTGCGCGCGAATTCCAGCGCGATCTTCGGGTTGTAGCCGCGCAGGCAGGCCAGCAGGGCGGTCTTGACCGCCTCGTAGATGCGTCCGTCCTGGTCGGCGCGCGCTTCCATCGCCGCCGACAGCGGCGCCACGAAGCCATACGCCAGCAGGATGCCCAGGAAGGTGCCGACCAGTGCGGCGCCGACATGGTGGCCGATCTCTTCGATCGGGCCGCCGATCGAACCCATGGTGATCACGATGCCGAGCACCGCCGCCACGATGCCGAAGCCGGGCAGGCCGTCGGACACCTTGCTCAGCGCATGCGCCGGCGCCATCGCCTCGTGGTGATGCTTTTCCAGCTCCAGCTCGAGCAGCGGCTCCAGTTCGTGCGGCTCGATGTTGCTGCCGATCATCAGGCGCAGGCAGTCGGTGATGAAGTCCAGCAGGTGATGGTCGGCCACCACCTTGGGGTAGTTGCCGAAAATGGTGCTGTCCTGGGGTTTTTCGACATGGTCTTCCAGCGCCATGAAGCCGTCGCGACGTGCCTTGTTCAACAGTTCGTAGACCAGGCTCAGAGTGTCCTTGTAGTCCTCGGACTTGTACTGCGGGCCCTTGAACACGCCCATGATGCTGCTGAAGGTCTCTTTGACGATCTTGCCCGGGGTACTGACCAGGAACGCACCGAATGCCGCGCCACCGATGATCATCAGCTCGTACGGCTGCCACAACGCGCCCAGCTTGCCGTGCGACAGCACGTAGCCGCCGAGGACGCTGACGATGACGACAATGAAGCCAACGATGATGAGCATGGCGAAGCCGGAAGCAATCTGGGAGTGCTAGTTGTTTCGGCTTGCGCGGCGGATTCTTGAAGCGCGCGGCGTGAAGATGTGCGCTGTAACTGAATGCTCAGCCGATTGTCGTGGCGGCCTCATGCACGCACCACCGCTTCGCCGCCTGCCAGCGACGGCGTCGCCTCGCCGGCAGGCTCCCGGAACTGCTCGCCCTGCGCGTCGGCAAACCGCGCCCCGGAGGCGGCCCGGGCGTTGAGCAGGGTCAACGTGCGGCCATCGACGCTTAGCTGCACCACATCGGTGGCCGGATCGACGCGGATGACGATCGTACGCGTGCCGCAACGCCAGGCCACCGCGTCCAACGGGCTGCCTGCCTGGCTCAGCTGCTCAGCGAGCTTGCCGGACCGCTGCGTTTCATCAGGCCGGCTGCGCTTCGGCACCGCCGCGCTGCAGCGGGTTGGGCAACGCCTGGCCGTTTTCGGTAAAGCCCAGCGACACCGAGTTGAGGCAATGGCGCTCACCGGTCGGCGGCGGGCCGTCGGGGAACACGTGGCCCAGGTGGCTATCGCAGCGTGCGCAGACGATTTCAGTGCGGATCATGCCGTAGCTGATATCGCGGATTTCGCGCACATGCGCGGCATCGTAAGGGGCGAAGAAGCTCGGCCAGCCGGTGCCGGATTCGAACTTGGCGCTGGAACGGAACAGCGGCAACCCGCACAGCCGGCAGGTGTAGACCCCGTCCAGCTTGTTGTCCAGGAACACCCCGCAGAACGGCGCCTCGGTGCCATGGTGCAGCAGCACGCGCTGTTCCTCGTCGCTGAGCCCGGCGATCAGGGCATCGCGCTGGGCAGGGGAGGGAGGGGTCAGGTCGAACTGGCTCATGGGGTTCTCGCATGCGCGCGCTGGCAGGGTGCCGCGCCTGCACCTGTGATGTGGGCGTAGTCCGCGTGGTTCAAGCGTGCGGGGAGACCAAGCCCCTTTCCCGCCGGGGCGCCACGGCACAGCTTGCGCGCCACTGGCGCGCGTGCCTTGGCGCGCCTGCGCCGGTGGCGCAGGCCGGGGCGCGGAGCGGGGGTTGGGGTGGGGTACGGCAGCGAAGCCATGACGCAGCACTGGTTGCCAGGCCTCGCACGCACCCTCATCCGGCGCTGCGCGCCACCTTCTCCCCATGGGAGAAGGACGTGCTTTTCGCGCCGCACTCATCTCGCGAACGCGTTCAGGCCACCGCCGACCCGATGCATTGCCGCAGCACGCCGGTGCCCCCATCCAGTGAATACTCCTCGATCAAGCACGGTGTCCGTCATGGCGATCCCTTCTTCAACGCGCGGCCTGCTGCTGTGTGGCCTGTTGGTTGCCACCGGCGCGGTAGCAGCGCAATCGGCTACCACCACACGCTCTTCCAGTACCCTGCAGCCGGTCACGACACCGGCTCCGGCGCAGCCCACGCTGACGGCGCCACGCGCCGTGCAGCCTGCGCCGGCCACGGCTCCGGTGCCCTCGCAGCTCGGGCAGCGCCCGTCCGCGCCCACCATTCCGACCCGTGGCCCGGCACAGACGCCGGTGGCACCGGCCGGCAGCCAGGTTGCGCCGGCCAGTGCGCCGATGGTCTACGACCGTAATGGCCGCTTGCTGCAGGGCATGCAGCCGGCCGGTGCCAACCGGGTGCTGGATACCAAGACCGGGCGCTATTACGACGCGGTCCCGGCCGGCGACGGCATGCGCGTGGTGCGCTGACCCACGCTGTTACCAATCCCGAATCCCGAATCTCAGCCCTCAATCGGCAACGCCAAGGTCTCCTTGACCTCTTCCATCACGATATAGCTCTTGGATTCGCGCACATGCGGCAAGGTGAGCAAGGTGCTGCCAAGCAACTTGCGATAGGACGCCATCTCGCTGATGCGGGCCTTGAGCAGGTAGTCGAAATCGCCGGAGACCAGGTGGCACTCCAGCACATTGGGCAGCTTGAGGGCGGCGCGGCGGAACTCCTCGAAGATGTCGCCGGATTTGTAGGCCAGGCTGATCTCCACGAAGACCAGCAGGCTGGCCTTGAGATAGTGCGGGTCCAGCCGCGCGTAGTAGCCGGTGATGGCGCCATCGCGCTCCAGCCGGCGCACGCGCTCGGTGCATGGCGTGGTCGACAGGCCCACCCGTTCGCCCAGTTCGGTAAACGAGATCCGCCCCTCCTGCTGCAGGATGCGCAGGATCTTGCGGTCGATCTTGTCCAGCTCGCGGGCGCGGGTGGGCATGGGGTTTGTCTCCACAAGATTTGACAGGAAGTTTCACTGCGAAGCTGTGTCTATTCCAGAAATGACACTGCCTGGATCGCAATATACTGCGTCTAACTGTCTCCCCTAGCGCGTGGTTGTGGGGGAATACCCTTTCAGGAGAGCGACATGCGGGTGCTCATTCTCGGTAGCGGCGTCATCGGCACCACCAGCGCGTGGTATCTGGCCCAGGCGGGCTGCGAGGTCACCGTGGTCGACCGCCAGCCGGCGGCTGCGCTGGAAACCAGCTATGCCAATGCCGGCCAGCTCTCGTTCGGCTACACCTCGCCGTGGGCCGCGCCAGGGGTGCCCGGCAAGGCGGTGAAGTGGCTGTTCGAGCAGCACGCACCGCTGTCGATCCGCCCCACGCGCGACCTGCGCCAGCTGGCATGGCTCAGCCAGATGCTGCGCAACTGCACCGCCGAGCGCTACGCGGTGAACAAGGCGCGCATGGTGCGCATGTCCGACTACAGTCGCGACTGCCTGAACGCGCTGCGCGCCAGCACCGGTATCGAATTCGAAGGCCGCCAGCTTGGCACCACGCAGTTGTTCCGCACCCAGCAGCAACTGGATGCCGCCGCGCAGGACATCCAGGTGCTGGCGCAGTACGGGGTGCCGTACGAGCTGCTGAGCCCGGCACAGATTGCACAGTTCGAGCCTGGCCTGGCCGGCGGCGGCGCGCAGATGGCCGGCGCGCTGCGGCTGCCCGAAGACCAGACCGGCGACTGCCGCCTGTTCACCCAGCGCCTGGCCGACCTGGCCGCGCAGGCGGGGGTCACGTTCCGCTACGGACAGCAGATCGAGCGCCTGGAACACAGCGGTGGCCGCGTCACCGGCGTGCAGATCGATGGCCGCATGGAAACCGCCGACCGCTACGTGCTGGCGTTGGGCAGCTATTCGGCCGACCTGCTGCTGTCGCTCGGCCTGCATCTGCCGGTCTACCCGCTCAAGGGCTACTCGCTGACGATCCCGATCGTCGATGCCGCGCGCGCACCGACCTCCACCGTGCTGGACGAGAGCTACAAGATCGCGCTGACCCGCTTCGACGACCGTATCCGCGTGGGCGGCATGGCCGAGGTGGCGGGCTTTGACCTGTCGTTGAACCCGCGCCGGCGTGCCACGCTGGAAATGGTGGTCAACGACCTGTATCCAGGCGGCGGCGACCTGGCCCGGGCCGAGTTCTGGACCGGCCTGCGCCCGGCCACCCCGGACGGAACCCCGGTGGTGGGCGCCACCCCGTACGCCAACCTGTTCCTCAATACCGGCCACGGCACGCTGGGCTGGACCATGGCCTGCGGCTCCGGGCGCTACCTGGCCGACCTGATGCAGGGCCGCACGCCCGAGATCGATACCGAGGGTCTGGACGTCTTCCGTTACCTGTCCACGCGCAGCCAGCGCCCGCAGCGGGAGGCCGCGTAGTGCGTCCTGCGCAAGCGTCGATCGATCTGGATGCGTTGCGTCACAACTACCGCCTGGCCAGGCAGCTGGGCAGCGGCAAGGCGCTGGCGGTGGTCAAGGCCGATGCCTACGGGCACGGCGCGGTGCGTTGCGCGCAGGCGTTGGAGCCGGAAGCCGACGGCTTTGCGGTGGCGTGCATCGAAGAAGCGCTGGAACTGCGCCAGGCCGGCATCCGCGCGCCGATCCTGTTGCTGGAAGGCTTCTTCGAACAGGACGAGCTGCGCCTGATCGCAGAGCACGCGTTGTGGACGGTGGTGGCCACGCCGCAACAGGTACGCGCGCTGGCCGAGTTCCAAAGCCCGCGGCCGCTGCGCATCTGGTTGAAGCTGGACAGCGGCATGCACCGGCTGGGGCTGTCGCCGGAAGACTTCCGCGCCGCCTGGCTGCGCCTGCGCGGATTGCCGCAGATCGCCTCGGTGGTGTTGATGACACATCTGGCGCGCGCCGACGAGCTGGAATGCAGCCGCACCGACGAACAGGCAGTGGCGTTTGCGCTGACCGCTGGCGGCATGCGTGCGGAAACCAGCATCCGTAATTCTCCTGGCCTGCTGGGCTGGCCGGCGCTGCGCAACGATTGGTCGCGTCCGGGCCTGATGCTGTACGGCGCAAACCCGTTCCCGCAGGACACCGAGCTCACCACGCAGCTGCGCCCGGTGATGACGCTGCGCTCGCGCATCATCAGCGTGCGCGACCTGCCGGCCGGCGAGCCGGTGGGCTACGGCGCACGCTTCGTGGCCGAGCGCCCGACGCGTGTGGGCGTGGTGGCGATGGGCTATGCCGACGGGTACCCCCAGTTCGCGCCCAACGGCACGCCGGTGCTGGTGAACGGCCAGGTCTGCCCGCTGATCGGCCGCGTGTCGATGGACATGCTCACCGTGGATCTTACCGACCACCCGCAGGCCGACATCGGTGCTAGCGTACAGCTATGGGGCGATGCGCCGCGCGTCAGCCCGCTGGCGACGCAGTGCAATGTCAGCGCGTATCAGCTGCTGTGCGGACTCAAGCGCGTGCCTCGCGTGTATGTGGGCGAGGCTGCAGCAGTTGAAAGATCGGCAGTTTGAACGACACGCGCGCTTTGCCCGTACCTGCACCCCGACCCCCGCTGCGCGCCCAGCCCGCGTTGGCGACGCGGGCGCTCCAGGGCACGCGCGCCACTGGCGCGCAAACCGTGCCTCCTCGCCCCGCCGGGAGCGGGGCTTCAAGCGCCAGCTCGACTGCTTGTCCTTCTCCCGCCAGGCGGGAGAAGGTGGCGCGCAGCGCCGGATGAGGGTGCGCTTGAGGCCTCGTGTAGTTTGAACGACACGAAAGCGTCGCCCGTACCCTCACCTAAAGCCCGCGCGCGTCCACGTCCGCGTTGGCGACGCGGACGCTCCAGGCACGCGCGCCAGCGCCGCCCAAACCGTACCTCCTCGCCCCGACCGGAGCGGGGCTTCAAGCGCCAGCTCGACTGCTTGTCCTTCTCCCGCCAGGCGGGAGAAGGTGGCGCGCAGCGCCGGATGAGGGTGCGCTTGAGACCTCATGCAGTTTGAACGATACGAAAGCGTCGCCCATACCCTCACCTCAACCCCCCGTCACGTCCCAGCCCGCGTTGGCGACGCAGGCGCTCCAGGTCACGCGCGCCAGCGGCGCGCAACCCGTGCCTCCTCGCCCCGACGGCAGCGTGGCTTCAAGCGTCAGCTCACAACCCGGCCGTACTACGATCGCTGCGGAATTGCTTGCGCACCCAGTCGTCGATCATCGCCTTCTCGAAGCGCAGCGGGTCGCTGTCGGTCAGTCGCGGGCCGCTCATCAGGAAGGCCGAGTCCACCAGCTTGCGTTCGCCCTGGTCGATCACCCGGCCGTCGGCACCGGTCAGCGTGTAGCTAAAGCTCAGGCGGGGCGGGTAGATGTCCTTGACCACGCGCACGTCCTGCAGGCGTGGGCCGTGCCAGGGCTCGTACTGGCCGGCGCGGCGGATGTCGGTGATGGTCACGCTCAGGTGCTGGCCTTCGGGCAGCTGCCGCGCCGCGCTCTGCCGGAAATGGGTTGCCAGCTGGGTCACCCAGTCGCCACGCTGCGCTTCCCAGCGATTGCCGCTGAAGCGGAGATCGGAAAACTCGGCCGGGTCGGTCCAGCGCACATCCACCCTGCTATCGCTGGCGAGCGCGCGTGGCGCCTGCGGGTCGGTGACGTTGCGCACGCGCGCCTGCACACCAGTCGCTGCAAGCAGTCCTGCCAGCAACAGGCCGGCGCCGGAAACACTGGAAAGTTTCATGGAAAGCCTCCAAGCGAAAGGGACGTTGCGTACCAGCTGTCAAGGTAGTGTGGGGCTGCACCACGCCGCCCGCAACGCGCGCCGCACTGGTGCCGCCCCTGCGTTGCCGCCCGGTTAATCCGCGTCGCAGCGGCCATGACGGCGAGTTCACCGCGCCTGCGCCCGCGCTTCACGGCGCAGCCTGGAAGATCGAGTGCATGGATACCCACTCGTTTCGCACAAAGTCAGCTTCATCGGCGCCGGCGCATATGCCGGCGGACGTGCGCCTGCAGTTCATCGACTGGGCAAAACAGCACGGCCACAATCCCGCCACCGGCGCCGCAGCCTTCGTCGCCCTGCAAAGCGAAGTGGACCTGGATCTGGCCACTCGCAGCTTGCGCATCGACCCGGGTACCGACCCACGCGACGCGCTGCGCGAGCATCTGGCCGGGCTGGCACGTCAGGTCGACGTGGCAGTGCAGTTTCCCCCTGTATACGCGTACACCGCTGCAACTGGTCTTGAGTATCGCTACTCGCTGATGCTGGTGATCGCCGAAGATTGCGTAGAGTGGACCGGGCGGGTCTGGCAGGACCTGGACTACCAGGGAATGCTGACCGGCCGTGGCCAGGGCCCGCGCGCAAATTACACCCAACTGGCGCGCATGGCGCTGGAACACGAGCTTGATCAGGAGCGTCCGCGTTATGTCCAGGCATGAGCTCGAACTGGAATTGCCACTCGGCGCACAGGTGGCCCCGGGCCAAGACGGCTTCAGTGAGCGTTGCCGGGGCGAATGCGCCGAACTCGGGCTATCGCGGGTAAGGCTGCTGTTGCTAGATGCAGACTACGCACGTTCCACCGCCTGGCGCGAGGAGGCGCAGCGTTGGATGGACGAGCAGCTGCGCCGCGAGGGCGAGTGGGTGTTTCGCGGCGTGATCGCCGGCATCGTGGTCCTGGCCGCCTGCATTGCCCTGGCCGCCGCCACCCTCTGGTGAGTGAGCGGCAGCCCTCCAGGCGACCAGAGGGTGCACCGGAGACGTGAACTCCGTCGTGCCCCTGTGCACCCGCTGACGACATCGGGCATGGTTTCATCTGTCCGTCATCCGCTCCGGCAGCATCCGTGGTTTCCGATTTGAACACCTCCAGTGCCAGCCAAGACCTGGCCGCCGCCTTGCCGGCCGCCATCGCCGAATCGTTTCTTGATCCGGCGATGTATCATGAGATCTTCCACAACATCGATGCCGGTTTCTGCGTCATCGATATGGTGTTCGAGGGCGAGGAGGCGGTCGATTACGTCATTCGCACGACCAATGGCGCATTCGAGCGATATACCGGTTTGTCCAACGCGCTGAACGTGTCCATTCGCGGCATGCTCCCCGATCATGAGCAGGAGTGGTTCGACCGTTATGGCCAGGTCGCCCGCACCGGCAACCGCATCCATTTCGAAATGCAGGCCAAGGCGCTGCGTCGCTGGTATTCGGTGGACGCGTTCCGGGTCGGCCAGCCTGACCAGGCGCGGGTCGCAGTGCTGTTCATGGACATCACCGAGCGCAAACGCGTGGAGCGCGAACTGGCCGAAAGCGAGGCGCGTTTTTCCGCACTGGCAGACGGCCTGCCGATGCCGGTATGGGTGCTGGACGCCCAGGGCGTGGTGCGCTTCGTCAACAGCGCCTACGGTGAGTTCTTCGGCCTGGACATTTCCAGCGGCACCGTGTCGGCATGGAGCGAACTGCTGCACCCGGACGATCTGTCGATTTTCCAATTCGAGCTCTCGGCTGCGCTGGAAGAACAGCGCGGGCTGCGTGCGCTGGTGCGTGCGCGCCGCCACGACGGGCAGTGGCGCTGGATCGAAATGACCGCTACGCCGCGCTACTCGGCCGATGGACGCTTTATCGGCCTGGCCGGCAGCAGCCCGGATGTAACCGAACAGCGCGAAATCGAACTGGCACGCGAGCAGCTGCTGGAATCGGAACGCAGCGCGCGCAACGAAGCCGAAAGCATGGCGCGGCTGAAGGACGAGTTCCTGGCCACGTTGTCGCACGAGTTGCGCACCCCGTTGACCACCATTCTGGGCTGGAGCGAGTTGCTGCTGCAGCGCGTGGAAGAAGGGCATCCCAATTACAAGGGCCTGTCGGTGATCGCCAGCAGCGCGCGCGCGCAGAAGCGGCTGATCTCGGACATGCTCGACCTCAGCAGCATGTTGCTGGGCAAGGTGCAGCTGGAAGTCGAAGCGCTGGACCTGGCCGAACAGGTGCGCGAGGCGCTGAGCACGCAGGAACTGGCCGCCGACGGCAAGGATCAGCTGCTGGAACTGCATGTGCCCCCCACCCCGTGCCTGGTGCTCGGCGATGCCACGCGCCTGCAGCAGGTGCTGTGGAATCTGCTCTCCAACGCGATCAAGTTCACCCCTGCGCACGGCCGCATCGACGTCACCATCGAACGCGACGACGGGCATTTGCTGGTGTCGGTACGCGACTCCGGCGACGGCATTGCGGCCGAGTTCCTGCCGCATCTGTTCGGCCGCTTCCGTCAGGCCGACGGCACCACCACGCGCCAGCACGGCGGCCTGGGCCTGGGCCTGGCGATCGTGCAGCAACTGGTGGAAATGCACGGTGGGCAGGTCGGCGCCACCAGCGGCGGACGCGGCAAGGGCGCCACCTTTACGGTGCGCCTGCCCGAGCATGTTCCCGATCACGCCAAGCGCCCGCGCCGCGAGCTGCGGCGGCGCCTGATGTCCGAACAGATCGTCGAAGCGCGTGCGCTCAACGGCCTGCGCCTGCTGGCGGTCGAAGACCAGCCGGACATGCTCGACTACCTGCGCCGCCTGCTCGAAGAACAGGGCGCCGAAGTGGTCACCGCCGGCAGCGCCACCGATGCCTTGGCCTTGATCGATCATCGCGGGCACGCGCGTTTCGACGTGATGCTGACCGACATCGGGATGCCTGGCATGGATGGCTACGGATTGATCCGTACCGTGCGCGATAACCTGGGGCTGGACGGGCAGGCGCTGCCGGCCGTGGCGGTGACGGCACTGGCACGCGACGACGATCGCAAGCGCGCGCTGGATTCGGGATTTCAGGAACATCTGGCCAAGCCTTACAGCGTTGCGCAGCTGGTCACCGCGGTCCGGGCAGCACGCGAATCCGTGGAGTGATGCGGGCGCGGCGGCAACCTCGCGCAGTCGACGCTGTCGCGGTGCGCGCGGGCCGATCGCAAGGCGGTTGCGCTCGATAGCTGGTCGCATGACAGGCCGCCGATGCCTGCGCGGTGTGCGTAGGGTGCGGATGTAGATGCGGCAATACGCCGCGTTTGCTGCATCTTTCACGCACGTTGGCCTAGCGTGATGCGCTCCGCTCATGGAGATATCGCGATGTCCAGATACGCCCCGCACGTCTATTCCGAGCACGTGCAGATCGCCACCCTCGAGCATTGGGTGGCCCTGCTCGACGGACAGGAACGCGTGCGCATCGAACTCGACGACGGCAGCACGCTCAGCGGCACCGTTGCCGTGCGCCCGACCATCCAGACCTATCTCGACGAGAACGACAACGAAGGCGTCAACGGGCAGTTGCGCCTGGATCAGCTGGACGCCACCCAGGAGCCGCACTGGATCTGGATGGATCGCATCGTGGCCGTGCACCCGCTGCCATTGGGTTCCGATCCACACGTCGTGCCGTGATACGGGGCGTGTTGACGATGTATTTACTTCTCTCCGAGCAGTTGTCGGCATGATGGCCGACTGTCGCAACTGTTCAGGAATGGTTCGCAATGCATGCATCCCTGCCTACGCTGATTCGCTGGCCGCTGTCCTTGATGGCGTTGGCCGTTCTCGCCGGATGCGGCGACACCGCCACGCTGGCCATCGAACAGGGAACCGGGCCTGACCCGCAATTGCCCGAGCCGGTCAAGCGCCTGATCCCCACGGTGAAGGTGGCCCCGGTCAAGCGCTGGGCCGCCAACGCCAAACCCATGGCGGCCGACGATCTGCAGGTCAACGCGTTCGCGCGCGATCTCGATCATCCGCGCTGGGTCTACGTGCTGCCCAACGGCGATGTGCTGGTGGCCGAAACCGCCGAACCGCCGAAGCCGGAAAATGCCGAAAGCGGCGGCGGCCTGCGCAAGAAAGTGCAGGGCGCGGTGATGAAGAAAGCTGGCGCCGTGGTGCCCAGTGTCAACCGCATCACCCTGCTGCGCGACGCCGATGGCGACGGCGTGGCAGAGGTGCGCACGCAGTTCATCAGCGGCCTGTTCTCGCCATTCGGCATGGCGCTGGTCGGCGACCGCTTCTACGTGGCCAATGCCGACGCGCTAGTGAGCTTCCCGTACAAGCCTGGCGATACGCACATCAGTGCCAAGCCGACGTTCGTGGCCAATCTGCCCGGCGGGATCAACCACCATTGGACCAAGTCGCTGTTGGCCAACGCCGATGGCAGCAAGCTGTATGTGGGCGTCGGGTCCAACAGCAACGTGGCCGAAAACGGCATGGAGGCCGAGCTCAACCGCGCGGCGATCCTGGAGATCGATCCAGCCACCGGCAGCAGCCGGGTGTTCGCCAGCGGCTTGCGCAACCCGGTGGGCACCGCGTGGGAACCGCAGAGCAAATCGCTGTGGGTTGTGGTCAACGAGCGCGATGAAATCGGCAGCGATCTGGTGCCGGACTATCTGACCTCGGTACGCGATGGCGGCTTCTATGGCTGGCCCTACAGCTACTACGGTCAACATATAGATGAGCGGGTCACGCCGCAGAACCCCGAGCTGGTGGCCAAGGCGATCAAGCCGGATTACGCGCTAGGCCCGCATACGGCCTCACTTGGCCTGACCTTCGCCAGCGGAACTCTGCTGCCGGAGCGGTTCCGCCAGGGCGCCTTCATTGGCCAGCACGGCTCGTGGAATCGCGACCCGCCCAGTGGCTACAAGGTACTGTTCGTCCCGTTTGTCGCTGGCAAGCCCAGCGCAACGCCGATCACGGTCCTGGATGGATTTCTGGACGCCGAAGGCAATGCCCAGGGTCGCCCGGTGGGCGTTGCAGCGGACAATAGCGGTGCCTTGCTGGTCGCCGATGACGTGGGCAATGTGATCTGGCGGGTGACGCCGAAGGCGCGCTAAGCGGAGACGTTCGCAGGCTTTATCTCTTCTCTCGATCCCTTCTCCCGCCGGGAGAAGGGGCCCCGCAGGGGCGGATGAGGGTACGCGCGCAGCCTCGCGGAACTGCCGCGTTGCATGGCTTCGCCTCCTAGCCTCGCCCAACCTCTTTACCGCGGAACTGTCCTTTCTCCCGCCGGGAGACGGTGCCCCGAAGGGGCGGATGAGGGTACGCGCGCAGCGCGGGCCTGCTGCACAGCGTGGCTTCGCCTCGTGACCGCACCCCACTCCCTCTCCGAGCCCCAGCCCGCACTTGCGACGCAGGCGCCCCAGAGCACGCGCCACTGGCGCGCAACTGTGCCCTCGCTCCCCGAAGGGAGAGGGGCTTTACACATGGTCGAAACGTGAACCGCTGACTCACCCATCGCACACCTTTCATACAGTGGCAGCGAGTCGATAGCCGCAGCGCGTCAAGTCCTGGCTGTGATAACAACGCTTAGCGCGGCGATTCCGGCGATGCGCTGAAACGGCGTGCGTAGCCGCGCTCTTCGGTGATGCGGCTGATGTCGTCGTCGGCCATTTCCGGCGCACCGTAGACGGCGTAGGCCACGCTGCCGTCGTCGCGCTCACCGACCTGGTGCAGACGGTAACGGGGGCGGCCTGCGCCGGTGTTTTCGGGGTAGTGCATCGGTGGCGGTGTGTCGTCCAGATCCATTTCGCTGTTGTCGACAACTCCACCTACGAACAGGGCTCGCATCGCGTATCTCCGGTGTGGGCTTGAATTCCAGCCTAGGCCGGCAGATGTTGCGTATGCATCAACGCTCCGTATAAACCGTGCAAGGTCGCCTGTTCGCAGGTCACGTAATGGACGACCCGCATCAGCGCGTGACGGGCTGTCATGCTGCAAGACCGGATCGGGGGCGACCAGGACGGGTGGCAGGCAGCGCTCCCTTACAATGGCCGCCTGTTCACGACCCGACGATCCGATGGCTGGCCCGCACGATGCACCGCTTCAAGCCCTGTTCCTGCCCTTCGCCCAAGGCGCGCTGCCGTGGCCGACAGGCCCGGTCCTGTTTCTGCGCGCGCGCGACGGTTTTCCGCTGCGCGAGCATGCATCCGCCGACGCGCTGACCTGCGAGCAGAGTTTTCGCCCGTTTGCGCAGGCATTGCAGGGGAGCGGCTGGGGCGTGCGCGAAGAGAGCGAGATCGAGGCCGACAGTACGCGGTATGCGCTGGTGCTGGTGCTGCCGCCGCGGCAGCGCGAAGAAGCGCGCGCGCTGTTTGCACGCGCGCTCGCGCTGACCGCGCCCGGCGGCAGGGTGGTGGCGTGCCAGTCCAACAACGAGGGCGCGCGCTCGGGCGAGGCCGATCTGCGCCAGCTCGCCGGCCTGGCCGGCAGCCTGACCAAGCACCACTGCCGCACCTACTGGACCGCGCCGCTGCCTGCCGACACCGACGCCGCGTTGCAGGCGCGCTGGGCCGCGCTGGATGCGCCACGCAAGATCCTGGATGGGCGCTTCGTCAGCCGACCGGGCGTGTTCGCCTGGGATCGCATCGATCCTGCGTCGGCGTTGCTGGTCGAGCACCTGCCGGCCACTCTGTCCGGGCATGGTGCCGACCTGGGTGCGGGGTTCGGGTATCTCTCGGCCGAACTGCTGGCGCGCTGCCCCAAGGTCACCGCGCTGGACCTGTACGAAGCCGAGGCGCGCGCACTGGCGTTGGCGCGACGCAATCTGCAGGACATCGCGCATCCGGCGCAGGTGCAGTACCTCTGGCATGACGTCACCGCCGGGCTGGCGGCGCAGTATGACTTCATCGTCAGCAACCCCCCCTTCCACACGCCCTCGCGCGCCGATCGCCCGGACATCGGCCAGCGTTTCATCGCCGTGGCCGCGCAGGCACTGCGCCCGGGCGGGCAGCTGCTGCTGGTGGCCAACCGGCATCTGCCCTACGAGCAGGTGCTCAACGAAAGCTTCGGGCAGGTCCGCGTGGCCGCCGAGCGCGACGGCTTCAAGTTGATTGCTGCCGTGCGCGGCAAGGCGGCGCGCGCATGAAGCTGGTCAAACACATCGCCAATCTCGGCTATGGCAGCCGCAAGCAGGTGACCCAGCTGTTTCGCCAGGGCGCCGTCACCGATGCGCAGGGCGAGGTGCTGTATGCCGACGACCAGGTGGAGCACGATGCCATCCGCATCGACGGCGAGCCGCTGGACCCGCCGCCGGGTTTCAGCCTGTTGCTGCACAAGCCCAGCGGGTACACCTGTTCGACCAAGGACACCGGCCGGCTGATCTACGAGCTGCTGCCATCGCGCTTTCGCTCGCGTGCGCCGGTATTGGCGCCGGTGGGGCGGCTGGATCGCGACACCAGCGGCATGCTGCTGATGACCGACGATGGCGCGCTGCTGCACCGGATCATTTCGCCCAAGTCCGCGTTGGACAAGGTCTACGACGTCAGCCTGGCCGACGACCTGCGCGGCGACGAAGCGGCGCTGTTTTCCAGCGGCACGCTGCTGCTGGAAGGCGAAACCAAGCCATTGCTGCCGGCCGAGCTTGAGGTGCTTGGCCCACGCCAGGCACGCCTGACCCTGCACGAGGGCCGCTATCACCAGGTACGCCGCATGTTCGCCGCAGCCGGCAATCATGTGGCGGCGCTGCACCGCAGCCGTATCGGCGGCTTGTCGCTGGACGCGTTGCCGGCCGGGCAATGGCGTGCGCTGCAGGACAGCGATCTGGAGGTGTTGTTCGGGCGTGGAGCGGTTGCATGACGGCGGCCACCCCGCTGCCGTTCCGCCCGCAGGCGGTGATCTTCGATATGGATGGCCTGATGCTCGACAGCGAGCGCGCCATCACCGCCTGCCTGGCACAGGCGGCCGAGGCGCAGGGGCTGACGATCGAGCCGGCGTTCTGGTTGCAGATGGTGGGCACCGGCGATGTCGCCTGCCGCCGCCTGCTCGGCGAACGCGTCGGCGACGCCGCTGCCGACCGCATGCTGGCGCGCGCGCAGCTGCTCTATGCCGTCGTTGCCGAACGCGGTATCCCGCACCGGCCCGGCATCATTGCGTTGCTGGAGTATCTGGTGGCGATCGGCATGCCGCGTGCGGTGGCGACCTCCACCCAGCGCCCGCTTGCGTTGCGCAAGCTCAAGGCGGCCGATCTGCTGTGGCGCTTCGACGCGGTGTGCACGGCCAGCGATGTGGCCCATCCCAAGCCGGCGCCGGACATCTACCTGTTGGCAGCGCATTCGCTCCAGGTGGACCCTGCGCACTGCCTGGTGCTGGAAGATTCGCCGACCGGCGTGCGCGCCGCATTGGCGGCGGGCATGACCCCGATCCAGATCCCGGACCTGCTCGAACCGGATGCGGACGTGCGCGCGCTGGGCCATCGCATCATGCCTTCGCTGAGCGATGCGCAGCGCCTGCTGGAAGCGCAATTGTCGGGCTGACCGGCGGGGTGGGTGAGCGTGCGGACGCGCATCCGGACCGCAGTGCGATGCCAGGCGCAGCAATCCGCGCTGGCGATCAGCCCATGGCACGCTGGCGATCAGCGCGCGACCACCAACGCCCCGCTCCCGCCGGGGCGAGAAGGCACGGTTTGCGCGCCACTGGCGCGCGCGGTTTGGAGCGCCTGCGTCGCAAACGCGGGCTGGGCGCGGTGCGGTACGGACAAACCAACCCAAACCGCTTCACGCATGGACAACGCGCAAAGCCCCGCTGCAGCGGATGCACGATGCGCACCGCTATCGGAGCTTGCGCCTCACCGATGCGCAAACGGGGTTGTCGTGCATGACCACCGCCACAGACCGGCAAGCACGCGCGTAGCAGCGTCACGCCCGGCACGCTGCAACGCGCATCACCCAGCCCGCATCGGCAGCACACCTCACACGTATTGCATCTTGCGCGACATGCCGCCGTCGACGACGAAGTCCTGCCCGGTGACGAACCCGGACAGCTGCGGCGACAGCAGATAGACCGCCAGCTGCGCGATGTCTTCCGGCGTGCCCACACGTCCGGCCGGGTGCTGCGCATGGTCGCGTCGCGACAGTTTGGGCGCACGACGGCGCTGCGGCGCACGCCAGGCATCGGTGCTGATCCACCCCGGGCTGATGCTGTTGACGCGTACCTGCGGGCCTTCGCTCAACGCCAATGCGTGAGTGAAGGCGACCAGGCCGCCCTTGGCCGCCGCATAGGCTTCGCTATGCGGCTCGGACTGCCAGGCGCGGGTGGAGGCGATATTGACGATCGCACCACCGCCCTGCGCCTGCGTCAGCGCAGGCAAGGCATGTTTGCTGCATAAAAATGCGCCATGCAGGCTTGCCAGACGCCGGTTCCAGTCGTCCCATTCCAGCTGCGGCAGCGGCGCAACGTGCGGGTCTGCGACGCCGGCGTTATTGACCAGGCCATCGAGTCTGCCGAAGCGCTTGCGCGCCGTGGCGATCAAGCGCGCGGCCTGGGTCTGGCGCGCGGCATCGCAGCGCACGAACGCACTGCGTTGTGGCAGCGCCCATTCCTGCAGGCAGGCCTTTCCGGCATCGGCATCCAGATCGCCGATCACCACGCTGCCGCCGGCACCAAGCACAGCCTGCGCAATCCCGCGTCCAATGCCTTGCGCGCCACCGGTGATCACCACCACGCGGTCCTGCAGCGGTGACGGGTTCCATGCGGAAACAGCGGGAATCAGGGCCATGGCGTGCGCACATAACGGAAGGATGCGGCACTGTAGCGCGCGCCATGTCAGTGCTGCAGCAACACCGGGTATGCGTGCGACAGTGACGCAAACGTGGTCCTTATCGGCACTTCAACCGATGAGCTGTCGACGCAGGCTGCCGACGGTCGTGGCTTGCTGCACGCGATGGCGCGTAACAGCAGGCGTGCTCAGTGCTCGGCGCCGTTCAATACGCGGTCCCAGCCCGCGTGGCCCAGCCGTTCCAGCGTCTGGATATTGCGCTCGACAATCACGTCAGGATCCGGGAACGCCGCCACCGCACGTTCCACGCTGTCCTCGCGCAGCAGGTGCAGGGTCGGGAACGGCGAGCGGTTGGTGAAGTTGGCCACATCGTCCGGCGCAGCGCCTGCGAATTGGTAATCGGGATGGAAGCTGGCCACCTGCAGGATGCCTTGCAGATCCAGCGCTTCCACCGCTGCGTCGGCGTTGTCGAGGAAGTCGTTGTACTCCAGGAAGTCGGTGAGCACGTCCGGATGCACGATCAGCGTGGTGTCGATCTGCTCGGACGGCGTGTCGCGTAGCAGCACCAGTTCTTCGGCCAGTTGTTCCAGCAGGGCTTCGGGCGTGCTGGCATCGCTGAGTACCAGCCGCACCTGGTCCTTGACGTACACCGCCTTGGCGAACGGGCAAAGGTTCAGCCCGATCACCGCGCGCTCGATCCAGGTGCGGGTCGCGGTCAACGGATCGGGCGTGGCAGGCGTGGTGGTCATCGTGGCGGCAGCGTGATGGCGCGCCAGTGTATGCGATCGCTGCGGGCGCGGCGGCGCTAGCCGATTCATCAACGAGGACGCAGCAGACGCAACCGATGCCGTCCGGCGCGATGTTGCTGCGCCCACGCAATCAGCGCGTGTCGCCGTCGTCGCCGTACTCAGCCTCGTCAACATGTGCACCGACATGCGCACGCAAGAACTCCACCGACACCTGTGCAACGTGTCCGGCCAGCGGCGTCTTGTGCGGCGACCCGATGGCATGCGCGCCGCTGTCGAAGGCGATCGCCTGCTTGAGCGGAGCAGCGGTGCCCAGCGCGTCGAACATGGCCAGCATCGCCGGCACCGAGGCAATCTGATCTTCGTCGCCATTGGGCGCGCGGTAATAGCCCAGCAGCACCGGGCAGCGCACCTGTGACCACGGCGGCGCGGTGGCGAGCGCATCGAAGACGCCGCGCAAGGTTCGAAAGCCATCCGGGTGGATGCTGTCCGACCAGTAGGCCAGCTCCGCGGCGCTGCGCGGGTACGGGTCGGCGATCGGCGCATCGGCGTCGCAGAGCCGATCGAGCAGGTCCGCATTGACCGGCTGGATGCCGGGCGACCACGCCACCACCGCCGCAACCTGCTCGGGATGCCGGGCCGCAAGCCATAACGCCAGCGTGCCGCCCAGTGATGAACCGACAATCGCAACGCGCTCGCCCATGCGCTGCGCCAGCGCCAGCGCCTCCCGTGCAGAGCTGTGTAGCGCCGCTGTGGTCAGCCCCCGCATCGCATCGGGTGCGCTGTCACCATGCTGGGGCCAGCGGTGCACGTAGCCGTTGGCGCCCAATGCATCGGCCATCTGTTCGGGCAGCGCGCCGGCCTCGCCCGGACTTGCAGAAAACCCATGCAGGAACAGCAGCGCCAGTGGGGTGCGTTGCTGGGCAGCGCTGCGCCAATGCCAGCGTGCCGCGGTACCTGGCTTCAGCTCAGTGCTGTGGTCGTTGTGCATGGTGGGCCAGCAGGGCCAGCAGTTCGTGGGCGTTGATCGGCTTGGACAGGTAACCGGCCACGCCGGCGGCTGCGGCTTCGCGCATCGAATCGGTACGCGTGTCGGCGGTCAGCACGACGATCGGCGGCAGCGCGGCAATCGCATCGCGGGCCTGCCCCAAGGCATCCCAGCCGGAGGTGCCGGGCATGTGCAGATCGAGAAACACCAGGTCCGGCGCGGCCTGGGCAATGCGCTGCACCGCATCGGTGCCATCGACATGAAAGCTCACCCGATGCCCGGCGCGCGTCAGCAGGTTGCCGATCACCAGGCGATTGGTGTCCATGTCCTCGAAGACCAGGCAATGCAGCGGCGGAACGGTCTGCGCGTGGTGCGCCAACGCATCGCGCAGGTCGAGCGTGCGGCTGCTGTCGGCTGCGGCCACCGGCAGCTCGAAGATCCAGCGGAAGATGCTGCCGCCGGCCGGGTTGTCGCCCACCGTCAGGCTGCCGCGCATTGCATCGGACACCGACAGGGCGATATACAGCCCCAGGCCGACCCCGCCCTCGGCACGGCTGAATCCGGTGCTGAGCTGGGTGAACGGCGTAAAGATGTAGGCCTTCTTGTCGTCGGGCACGCCGATGCCGGTGTCGGTGATCGTCGCGGCGATCAACCAGCGCTGCTGTATCTGGGTGGCTTCGAGCAGCAATTCGACCGCGCCACCGGCCGGGGTGAACTTGATCGCATTGATGACCAGGTTGCTGATCACCTGCTCGATGCGGCCCTCGTCGCCCAGCACGTAGGGCGTGTTCGGTGCCTCCATGCGCACGCTCAGCGACACGCCCTTGGTGGATGCGGCGGTTGCGCAGACCGCTTTGACGGTGGTCAGCACGTCCAGCAGGCTCAGAGGCTTGCTCTGCAGCTGCAGTCGCCCACCGTCGATGCTGGCAACGTCCAGCACTTCATTGACGCGATGGCGCAGTGCGGTCGCATTGACGGTCATGGCCTGCATCAGGTCGCGCTGTTCGGACGACATGCTGTCGGTGTCGATCAGCTGCGCGCAATTGATGACCGCATTCAACGGCGTGCGCAGCTCATGGTTCATGGTGCTGATGAAACGGCTTTGCGCATCGCGCGAGGCCAGCGCCTGCAGCGCCACTTCCTGCATCGCAAGCACGATGCGCGCCACCAGCAGCGGCAGCACCATGCTGAGCGCCACCGCATACACGAAGTACGCCGGCCGCGACAGCCAATAGCCGCTGGGCGCGGTCAGCAGCATCAGCACGAAGGTGGCCAGCAGCACCGGCAAGGTCGCGCGTTGCCCATAGCGGGCCACCGCCGCGATGGTGATGAACGGCAAAAACGCGTTCAACGACATCAACAGGATGAAGGCCAGCGTGGTCTGGATGCCGATGAACAGCAGGTTCATCGCAAAGCCCATCGCATCCAGCCACTCGCTGGGCGGGATGACCCGGCGCCGCACCAGCACCATCCACGCGACCGAGATGACCCATAAGGCCACGGCGGTGGGGAATACGTTGTGCGCGTCCTTGACCAGCACCGGCTGTGGGCCATACAGCCAGCCCAGGCACCACAGGGTCACCATGGTCTGCACGATCACCCGGCCGACGCAGGCGCGGTATTCCAGAAACGACTCGAACAGCCGCACCAGTCTGTCGTTGCGCAGCTGCCGGGCGGCCAGAATCAGGCCGGGCGCTGCGCCGTCGGAAGTGCTACGCATGAGGCTCCGCGTCGTCGATGGGAAGAGTGCGCCGGTAGCGCTTGACCAGTAGACCTGCGGCAGTGGCCACGGCGGTGAAGCGGTGCGCAAGCATGTCGCTCAACGCGTCGCGTTCCACATCGTCACGCAGCTGGTCGCAGGCCTTGAGCAAGGGCTGCGAGCCGGTCAACGAGATGGTGTTCTTCAACGAGTGGATCTGTTCCAGTGCCTGCGCGTGGCTGGTGTTGGCGTCGCCAAGCGTGCACCGCGCAATGGCGTGTTCGATCTCCACCGCAAAGGCGTCGGCAAAGGCCGCAGCAGCCACCGGGTCGAGGCCGGCCATGGTGTGCAGCGTGGATCCGCTTTCGATCTGCGGTTGCGCATGGATCCTGACCGCCTGCACGCCGCCTGCGGCAGGCGCGCTGGCCTGTAAGGTGCGCAGGCGATGCAGCAGGCGGGTGAGCAGGGAGCGCATCGCGCCGCTAGACCTGCGGCCCGCAGCGACGATCGCGCTCAGCGCGGCCGCAACGCAGGCGTTGCTGGCCCCACTGCACGGCGCCGCAACGCACTGCAGGCGCCTGCATGTCGGCGTTGGCCACCGCACTCACCGGCATCGCCCGCGCACGCTCAGTCGCGGAAGTTGTCAAATTGCAGCGGAAGCTCGAAATCGGCCTTTTTCAGCAGCGCGATCGCATCCTGCAGGTCGTCGCGCTTCTTGCCGGTCACGCGCAGCTTGTCGCCGTTGATCTGCGCCTCGACCTTGATCTTGGCTTCCTTCAACTTGGCCACCAGCTGCTTGGCCTGCTTCTGCTCGAGGCCCTGCTTGACGGTGACCTTCTGCCGCGCACCGGCCAGATTGGTTTCCACATCGCCAAAGTCCAGGCAGCGCACATCGATGCTGCGCGCCAACAGCCGCGCGCGCAGGATGTCGGTCATCTGCTTGAGCTGGAAGTCGCTGGGCGCGGACTGGTTGATCACCTTGCCGTCCTCCAGTTCGAACTTGGCTTCCACACCCTTGAAATCGAAACGCGTGTCCAGTTCACGGTTGGCCTGGTCCACCGCATTGGTCAGTTCGTGCTTGTCGACTTCGGACACGACGTCGAAGGAAGGCATGCAAAGCTCCTGTTGTCTGAAAACAGCGGCCATTCTAGGCCATCGCGCCCGGATGCCCGTCATCGGCGCATGGCGGTTGGCGCGTTGCGACGGCGATAATGCGTCCAT
The DNA here is from genome assembly GCF_024806835.1 of Xanthomonas sp. 3793. Lineage (GTDB taxonomy): Bacteria > Pseudomonadota > Gammaproteobacteria > Xanthomonadales > Xanthomonadaceae > Xanthomonas > Xanthomonas arboricola_F. The sequence continues at coordinate 480,869 of NZ_JANTYU010000004.1, read as the reverse complement.
GCCCAACCCCCGTTCTCCGCTTGCCGCCATCGCCTGGATGGTCGCCGCCGTGGCCTGCTTCTCGCTGATGGATGCGGCGATGAAGCTGCTGTCGGCGCATTACCCGCCGTTGCAGGTGACCCTGTTGCGTGGCGCCGCGTCGCTGCCGTTCGTGCTGGTGTGGGTGTTCGCCACCGCCGGGCCGCGTGCCATCGTGCCGGTGCGCTGGGGCCTGCATCTGCTGCGCGGGGGCCTGGGCATGGTGATGATCGGCTGCTTCGTCTACGGCCTGAAGCGGATGCCGCTGTCCACCGCCTACACCATCTACTTCGTGGCACCGTTGCTGGTGGCGGCCTTGTCGGTGCCGCTACTGGGGGAACACGTGGGGCCGCGGCGCTGGACGGCGATCGCCATCGGCCTGGTCGGGGTCATCGTGGTGCTGCGCCCGGGCGTGGGCGGGTTGGTGTCGCTGCCAGGGCTGATGGTGCTGCTGGCGGCCACCGCCTATGCCATCGCCGCAGTCACGGTGAGCCTGCTGACCCGCACCGATACGCCGCAGTCCATGGTGGTGTGGTTCCTGCTGTTCATGGCCATCGGCGCCGGCTTGCTGGCCATCCCCGACTGGGTGCCGTTGCAGGCCAGCCACGGCTGGCTGATCGCCGGCATGGGCCTGGCCGGCGCGCTAGGGCAGATTGCGCTGACCCAGGCCTTCCTGCGCGGCGAGGCCTCGATGATCGCGCCGCTGGAATACACCGGCCTGGTCTGGGTGATCGGCTGGGACTGGCTGCTGTGGCAGACCTTGCCCGACGGCTGGACCTGGACCGGCGCCGGCATCATCGTCGCCAGCGGGCTGTATTTGTTGCGGCGGGAGCGGATAAGGCAGGCCGATAGGCCGCCGCCGCTGGATAGGCCGTGATTGGGGATTCGGGATTGGGGATTGGGGATTCGCAAAAGCCAAAGCGCCTTGCCGTTGCCCTTGCGAATCCCCAATCCCGACTCCCGAATCCCAGCCGTTAGAACCTAATGGAATGACGGCCGTAAACATTGACTGGTAGGCTTCACGACCCCCCAATCGGCCACGCGCGGTGATCCAGTTTCAGGGCCTGCACAAGTCTTACTCCGTCGACGGTCGCCAGATCGTGGCGCTGCATCCGCTCGATCTGCGGATCGGCCCTGGCGAGGTGTTCGGCATCATCGGTCATTCCGGTGCCGGCAAATCCACGCTGATCCGCTTGATCAACCGGCTGGAGGAGCCTAGCGGTGGGCGCCTGCTGATTGGCGAGGAAGACGTCACCGCGCTGGACAGCCAGGGCATGCGTGGCCTGCGTCGGCGCATCGGCATGATCTTCCAGCACTTCAACCTGCTGTCCTCGCGCACCGTGGCCGGCAATGTGGCCTTTCCGCTGGAACTGGCCGGCACCGCGCGCGCGCAGGTCGATGCGCGGGTTGCCGAGCTGCTGGCGCGGGTCGGCCTGCAGGAGCACGCCAGCAAGTATCCGGCGCAGCTGTCCGGCGGCCAGAAGCAGCGCGTGGGCATTGCGCGCGCGCTGGCCACCCGGCCGCAGATCCTGCTGTGCGACGAGGCCACCAGCGCGCTGGACCCGCAGACCACCGCCTCGGTGCTGCAACTGCTGGCGCAGATCAACCGCGAGCTGGGCCTGACCATCGTGCTGATCACCCACGAAATGGACGTGATCCGCCGGGTCTGCGACCGCGTGGCGGTGCTGGACGCCGGCAAGCTGGTGGAAACCGGCCCGGTCACCGAGGTGTTCCTGCATCCCAAACATGCCACCACGCGGCGCTTCGTGTCCGAAGCCGAGCACGTGGACGAGGCCGAGCTGCACCGCGATTTCGCCGCCGTCGGCGGGCGCGTCGTGCGCCTGACCTTCCTGGGGAACGGTACCTATGAGCCGGTGCTGGGCCGCATCGCCCGCGAGACCGGGGTCGACTACAACATCCTGTCCGGGCGCGTGGACCGCATCAAGGACACGCCGTACGGCCAGCTCATCGTCGCGCTGACCGGCGGCGACCAGAATGCTGCGCGTGCCGGCTTTGTCGCCGCCGGCGTGCACGTGGAGGACCTGCGCGTATGAACCTGACGCCGATCGCCGCCGCAGGCGGTTTTTTCCGCAATCTCGATGCCGCCAAATGGGGCGACATCGGGCAGGCGACCCTGGATACCTTGCTGATGCTGGCTGGCGCGCTGCCGCTGACCTTGCTGATCGGCCTGCCGCTGGGTGTTGCGCTGTTCCTGTGCGGCGCCCCGCAGCTACGCCGTCGTCCGGTGGTGTACGGCGCGCTGGCCCTGGTGATCAACCTGCTGCGCTCGGTGCCCTTCATCATCCTGATGATTGCGATGATCCCGCTCACCCTGGCGCTGATGGGCACCTCGCTCGGCGTGCGCGGCGCGATCCTGCCGCTGGTGGTGGGCGCCGCGCCGTTCTATGCGCGCCTGGTGGAAACCGCGCTGCGCGAGGTGGACCGCGGCATTATCGAAGCCAGCCAGGCGATGGGTGCCACCACGCGCCAGCTGGTGCTGTGGGTGCTGTTGCCCGAAGCGCGCCCCGGCCTGATCGCAGGCGCCACCGTCACCACCATCGCGCTGATCGGCTTCACCGCCATGGGCGGGGCGATCGGCTCCGGCGGCCTGGGCGATGTGGCCTACCGCGAGGGCTATATGCGCTCGCATGCCGATGTCGCGCTGATCACCGTCATCGCCTTGCTGGTGCTGGTGCAGCTGTTGCAGATGCTGGGCGATCGCCTGGTGGCCCGCTACAGCCGCCGCTGAGCCAGAGGCGCGCCGCTGAGCCAGAGGCGCCGCCGGGTCGGCAACCGTTGGCCGCGGTGCGTGCCCGCATCGGCGGCCATCGTTGCGGTCAGCTGCAGCCGGCTGCGCTGGCATCTTCCCGGCGTTCGTCTTGCCTGCACGGCCGGCGCGGGCCGCCGCATCGCCGCTGCACCTGCGGTCTGCTAGGTTTAACGCCTGCGGCCCGTCCGCATTCCTCCTCCCACGGACCCTTTCATGAGCACATTTGCGTTTCGTTCCCTTCTTGCTGTGGCCACGCTTGCGTTGGCGTCCTGCGGCGGCAATGGCGGCAGCGGTGGCGATACCCTCACCGTCGCAGCCACGGCGGTGCCGCACGCCGAAATCCTGGAAGTGGTCGAACCGCTGCTGGCCAAGCAGGGGGTGAAGCTGGATGTACGCGTGTTCAACGACTACGTGCAGCCCAACGACCAGGTCGTGCAGAAGCAGATCGACGTCAACTATTTCCAGACCGAGCCCTACCTGGACGCCTACAACCGCGACCGCAAGAGCCAGCTGGTGACCGTGGTCGGCGTGCATATCGAGCCGTTCGGTGCATACTCGCGCCGCTTCAAGGCGCTGGCCGATCTGCCGACCGGCGCCGACGTAGTGATTCCCAACGACCCGAGCAACAACAGCCGCGCGCTGATCCTGCTCGACAAGGCCGGCGTGATCAAACTCAAGGACCCGAGCAACGCGCTGTCCACCCAGCGCGACATCGTCGACAACCCCAAGCAGCTGAAATTCCGCGAGCTCGATTCGGCGATGTTGCCGCGCGTGCTGGATCAGGTGGACCTGGCGCTGATCAACACCAACTACGCGCTCGATGCCGGGCTCAACCCCACCCGCGATGCGCTGGCGATCGAAAGCAAGGAGTCGCCATACGTGAACTTCCTGGTGGCGCGCGCAGACAACAAGGACGATGCGCGCGTGCAGAAGCTGGCCAAGGCCTTGACCAGCCCGGAAGTGAAGGCCTTTATCGAACAGAAGTACAAGGGCGCGGTCCTGCCCGCGTTCTGAGTGCGATCACGACGGTCGCGCTCACCAGGCCGGTGCGCGCGGCCGATCGCACCGGTGGCACCGAACACACAGGGCTGACGCCGGCGTAGTAGCGTGGGCAGCCCTGCTCTCCGGCCACCGATGCGATGCCCCTGCTTCTTGCCATCCCGCTGGCCGTGATCATCGCCCTGGCGGTGTTCGCGGTGCTGTTCCCGTTATCGTTGCTGCAGCGTTTCCGTGTCGGTACCGCGCGCCGCCAGGCACGCGGCTGGTTGCTGATGATCAATCTGGTGTCGGCGGTCCTTTCCAGCGTGTTGTTCGTCATTTTCACCGCGATCGCCGCGGCATTCTGGCCAGGTGCGATCAGTCATGCCGCCTTCGGCTGGGCATGCGGGCTGGCGCTGGGTGTGCTGGCGTTGCGCCTGACCCAGTTCGAGCGCACTACCCAAGGGTTGTTCTATCGGCCCAATCTCTGGCTCGTGCTGGCCTTGACCGCGCTGGTAGTGGTGCGGGTGATCGCCGGCATGGTGCAGGGTTGGCGCAGTGCCTGGCAGGGCGTGGCATGGCCGGTCGATGGCTGGCTCAGCCATGCCAGCCTGCTGGGTGCCGCCGGCGTGCTGCTCGGCTATGCGTTGGCTTACGCCACCTTGCTGTGGTGGCGCTGGCGCACCGCGCGCTTGCGCGGCAGCGTCTACTGGCGTTGAAACGCGTCAGGTGCACGCCATGCGCCGACGCAGCCTGGCGCAGTCGTGGATGTCGTGCATAAAAAAACGGGCCTGACGGCCCGTTTTTTCGACTCGGACGTTGCGTATCGCGACGTGCTTAGAAGCGCGCGCCGACACCGAAACCAACGGTCCACGGATCCAGTTCCAGCTCGCTGCCGGTGCCCTGGCCGCCCACGCGCAGTTCCGGACGCGAACGCATGTAGCGGGCGTCGGCACGTGCGAACCAGGTGGAGTTGATGTTCATGTCCACACCGACGGTGCCGATCACGCCCTTGGCGGTATCCAGGCCCACGTGCTGGCCGGTGGTCGACGCCGCATCGATCTTCTCGTTGCTGAAGTTCGACTCGTAGTAGCCCACTCCCACGAACGGACGGAACACGTTGTCGGCCTGGCCGAAGTGATACTGGCCGCTGATGGCGATCGGCTGCTGCTCGACAGTGCCCAGCTTGCCCGCGCCATCGGCGTTGACACGGTGGTTGAACTTGTCGGCGGCGCCCCACAGTTCAACGGCCCAGTTGTCGTTGATGTAGTAGCTGGCGCTCAGCGTCGGCGCCGGGCCGCCATCGACGTCCAGGCCCGGAGCCGGATCGTTCTTCGGCTTGATCAAGGCGACACCACCGACCACTGCCCAATGCTTGCCGGACGCGCTATCGGCGCTGGTGGAAGTCGAGGAGGTGTCGCCGGTATAAGTGGTGTCCTGCGCGAACGCGGACGGTGCAAACGCAAGAGCGGATACGGCAGCCAGGCTCAGGATGGAAATGGCACGCATTGGAGGTCTCCTCGCATAATTTTTGTTAGGCCCGTGGAGTGGGCCGCGCCAAAGCTATTCCTGAAAATCTGAATCCACGCCTACCTGCAGCTCGCTAAAATTTCGTTTGTTCAGGAACTTTCCCGAGAAGGTTGCGGTTGCGACATGCAGGCTGAAAAAGACATTCACGCAGATGCGATTGCCGTGACGAAAAACGACGTACGTGACGGCTTGCCAGCGCACATTCCTAACGATTGCCGTGTCCTGGTGCTCGGCTCGATGCCCGGCATTGCATCGTTGGAGGCGGGTCGCTATTACGCGCATCCGCGCAATCGGTTCTGGCCCTTGATGCATGCCCTATTAGGCATCGATGCCGCCGCAGCGTATGCCTTACGCATGCAGGCGCTGAACGCGCGTGGCGTCGGCGTGTGGGACGTCATCGGCCAGTGCGCGCGCCGCGGCAGCCTGGATGCCGCCATCGTCGCAGACAGTGTCGTGGTCAATCCGCTGCCAGCCGTGCTGGCACGCCTGCCGCAGCTGCGCATGGTGGCCTGCAATGGCGCCGCAGCGGCGCAGGCCTGGCGTCGCCACGTCGATCCGCTGCTATCGCCGGGTGCGCGCAGCGTGCCGCTTGTGGCGTTGCCTTCCACCAGTCCGGCCAACGCTGCATGGTCGTTGCCGCGCCTGTGCCAAGCGTGGCAATCGCTGCGCGATGCATTGGACTGATGCGGCCCTGGCACCGCGAAACAAGCGCCACGCTGCGTACCGGCGCGGCGCGTACACGTCAGTGCTTACGCAGACAGCCGCCACACCGCTAGCTACCGCCATAAGTCATGCCAGCGTCCGGCACAGGCAGCCCGCAGCGCGTGGCCGCACAGTGCAGGCAGCAGATGAAGGAGCACCGCAATGGCGATCAGACACGCAATGACGATGGCGGCAGCGCTGGCGTTGGCGTTGGGCAGCGTTGCTGCAGCGGATGCGACCGCTGCCGACGAGATGCATTGCGATGTCAGCAGCGATTACGACCTCACGCTAAACCCGCGCAGCCTGATCCTGATTCGCGACGCCGGGTCGCCGCAGCGCCTGGTGATGCGCCAGGGCGCGTTGTTCGTCGACGATCGCTGGGTGACGCTGAGCGCAGAAGACCGCACTCGCCTGATCCAGTTCGAGCGGCAGACCCGCGAGGTGGTGCCGCTGGCGCAGGAGGTCGGCCGCGAGGCTGCAGATATCGCGGTCACCGCGCTCGGCGAAGTGGCCGCCGGATTCAGCCGCAGTCCCGAGGCCACCCGTGCGCAACTGGCCAGCGTGCGCGAAAAGATCGATCTGCGCTTGAAGCAGAGCTTCAGCAAAAGCCAGCTCACGCCCGTGAATATCGACGACGACATCGGCGCGCTGGTCGCCGAGGTATTGCCGCAGGTGATCGGCGATGTGATCGCCGGTGCGGTGCAGTCGGGGCTCACCGGCAACGACGTGCAGCTGCGTTCGCTCGATGGGCTTGACGCGCGCATCGAGCGTCTGGTCGAGCCGCAGGCGCGTGCATTGCGCCCGCGCGCGCAGCGCTTGTGCGACCGTGTCCAAGCGCTGGATGGGCTGGACAATGCGCTGGCGTATCGTTTGCCCTCGGGCGAGCCACTGCAACTGTTGCGGGTGGAACGACGCGCCCCGAAATAAGCATGCGCGCGCGTGCGCGGACGCTGCATCCTGCCGGCCGTGCGATTTTTTCCGCGGCAATGGTTGGCGCTGCGGCCCGTGGCCGGCCACAATAGGGGTTTCCCCATCTGTTGCCGGAGTTCCCCGTATGGCCGAAATCAAGGAAGCACTTGTCCCCGATATCGGTGACTACAGCGATGTCCCGGTAATCGAAGTGCTGGTGTCGGTCGGCGATACGGTCAGCAAGGACCAGAGCCTGGTCACGCTGGAATCGGACAAGGCCACGATGGAAGTGCCCTCGTCGGTGTCCGGCGTGGTCAAGGAGATCAAGGTCAAGGTCGGCGACTCGCTGTCGCAGGGCGCGCTGGTGGCGCTGATCGAAGTGGCCGATGCCGGCGCCGACACTGCGTCCAAGCCGGCCGCTGCCGCGCCTGCTGCCCCGGCCAAGGCCGCTCCCGCTGCTGCCCCGGCACCTGCTGCCAAGGCCGAGCCAGTGACGCCTGCCGCGTCTTCGGACGGTGGCCTGGTCGAAGCGCGCGTGCCGGATATCGGCGATTACACCGACATCCCGGTGATCGAAGTGCTGGTCGCGGTCGGCGATACCGTCGCCAAGGACCAGAGCCTGGTCACGCTGGAATCGGACAAGGCCACGATGGAAGTGCCGTCCTCGGCCGCCGGCGTGGTCAAGGAACTCAAGGTCAAGGTGGGCGACACGCTCTCGCAGGGCAACTTGGTGGCGATCATCGCTGCCAGCGATGGGGGCGCCGGCGCGGCGCAGTCCCCGGCCAAGCCCAGCACCGACACCGCCGAAACTGCCGGCAAGGTCGAGCCGGTCGCGGTGTCGGCCGAGCCGGACAAGCTGGCCCAGCGCGAGATCGCGCAGGTGCAGGGCGCGCGCTCCAGCGAGGCCGCGCAGCCTGCGCAGGGCGGCCAGCCGTCGGCCGGGCAGCCATCCAGCCCGCCGGTGAACTTCGACGCCGACAGCGTGCTGCCGTCCAAGGTGGCCTACGCCAGCCCGGTGGTGCGCGTGTTCGCGCGCGAGCTGGGCGTGGACCTGAACCAGCTCAAGGGCAGCGAAAAGGGCGGCCGTATCACCCGTGAAGACGTGCAGCGCTTCGTCAAGGCCGCACTCAGCGGTGGCGCGCCTGCCGCAGCCGGTGCCGCACCGGCCGGTGGCGGCAACGGCCTGAACTTGCTGGCCTGGCCGAAGGTGGACTTCAGCAAGTTCGGCGAGACCGAAACCCAGCCGCTGTCGCGCATCAAGAAGATTTCCGGTGCCAACCTGGCGCGCAACTGGGCGATGATTCCGCACGTCACCCAGTTCGAATCGGCCGACATCACCGATCTGGAAGCCCTGCGCGTGGCGCTGAACAAGGAAAACGAAAAGGCCGGCATCAAGCTGACCATGCTCGCCTTCCTGGTCAAGGCCAGTGCCGCGGCGCTGAAGAAGTTCCCCGAGTTCAACGCCTCGCTCGATGCAGCCGGCGAAAACCTCACGCTGAAGAAGTACATCAACATCGGTTTTGCCGCCGATACGCCGAACGGCCTGGTGGTTCCGGTGATCCGCGACGTGGACAAGAAGGGCGTGCTGCAGATCGCCCAGGAAAGCGGCGAGCTGGCCAAGAAGGCGCGCGACGGCAAGCTCGGCCCGGCCGACATGAGCGGCGGCTGCTTCTCGATCAGCTCGCTCGGCGGCATCGGCGGCACCGCGTTTACGCCGATCATCAATGCACCGGAAGTGGCGATCCTGGGCGTGTCCAAGTCGGCGATGCAGCCGGTCTGGAACGGCAAGGAGTTCGCGCCGAAGTTGATGCTGCCGTTGTCGCTGAGCTACGACCACCGCGTCATCGACGGCGCGCTGGCGGCCCGCTTCACCACCTACCTCAGCCAGGTGCTGGCCGACATGCGTCGCGTCCTGCTGTGAGGACTGCGCTGCTGACGATCGCCTTGCTCGGCGTGTTGCCGTGCAGCGTTGCGGTGGCACGCGAGTGCGACAGCACGCTGGGGCGCGGCTGGCCGCCGGCGGTAGGCAACTACGGCACCGCAGTGAGCACGCTGCTCGACGGCGCCAGCAAGCCGGCCTTGTCGTTGCTGACCCTGCCCGCGCGTGGCGTGGAAAGCGGCGTGTCGCTGGTGCCGGGCGAGGACGGCGCCGACTGGACCTTGCGCCATAGTCGCGCCGACGAGCGCGTCTACAGCTGGGTCAGTCAGGCCGATCGCGGCAGTGTGCAGTTCCGCACCGAGCAGACCCCGGAAACGGTCGAGATCCCGATTCCGGCGGCGCTGGCCAAGCGTCTGGTCAGCAACTGGACCGCGGCCCTGACCCAGCTGGCACCGAGCGGCCGCACCGCGCCGGTGACCGAGGGCGAAGTGCTTTCGTTCCAGGTCGACGGCGTGCGCTACAGCGGTACGCGCCCGAGCTGCGGCGCCGGCGAGCTGCTGCTGCAGCAGGCCGCGTTGCTGATCGAGGCCAGCGACGGCAAGGAAAAGAAGCGCGACAAGCGCTGGACCCAAATCGAATCGTCGCTGGATGAACTCCAGCAGACGCTTGCCGGCACGGCCGGTTGAGCCACAGGAGAAGCAAATGGCGGTCATTGAAATCAAGGTTCCCGACATCGGCGATTACAGCGATGTCCCCGTCATCGAAGTGCTGGTCGCCGTGGGCGACAGCGTGGCCAAGGACCAGGGCCTGGTGACGCTGGAGTCGGACAAGGCCACGCTGGAAGTGCCGTCCTCGGCCGCCGGTGTGGTCAAGGAACTCAAGGTCAAGGTCGGCGACAGCCTGTCCGAAGGCGCAGTGGTGCTGCTGCTGGAAACCACAGGCGAGGCCGCCGCGCCTGCGCCCGCCAAGGCCGACACCAAGGCCTCTGTGCCTGCTGCGGCCCCTGCGGCCGCCGCGCCCGGCAGCAAGCCGCCGGTGACGCCGTCGCATCGCGCCCCGGCCGAGCCGGCGCCGTCCAAGCCGGCCCTGGCCAGCGGCAAGCCGGCCGATATCGAATGCAAGATGGTGGTGCTCGGCGCCGGCCCCGGCGGCTACACCGCCGCGTTCCGTGCCGCCGACCTGGGCCTGGACACGGTGCTGATCGAGCGCTACGCCAGCCTGGGCGGGGTCTGCCTCAACGTCGGCTGCATTCCGTCCAAGGCGCTGCTGCATGCCGCCGCCGTAATCGACGAAGTGGCGCATGCGGGCGATTTCGGCGTGGACTTCGGCCAGCCCCAGATCACCCTGGACAAGCTGCGCGAGTACAAGGAAAAGGTGGTCGGCAAGCTCACCGGCGGCCTGGCCAGCATGGCCAAGCAGCGCAAGGTGCGCACCGTCACCGGCGTGGCGTCGTTCGTGTCACCCAACGAGCTGGAGATCGTCGGCGACGACGGCAAGACCCAGCTGCTGCGCTTCGAGCACTGCATCATCGCCGCCGGTTCGCAGGCGGTGAAGCTGCCCAACTTCCCGTGGGACGACAAGCGCGTGATGGACTCCACCGACGCGCTGGAACTGCACGACATCCCCAAGACCCTGCTGGTGGTCGGCGGCGGCATCATCGGCCTGGAAATGGCCACGGTGTACAGCGCGCTCGGCAGCAAGGTCACCGTGGTCGAGTTCATGGACCAGCTGATGCCGGGCGCCGACAAGGACCTGGTCAAGCCGCTGGCCGACCGCCTGAAGAAGCAGGGCGTCGAGGTCCATCTCAAGACCAAGGCCACCGACGTCACCGCCGACAAGGCCGGCATCAGCGTGTCCTTCGAGGCGGCTGTGGAGGGCGAGAAGCCCGGCCTGCAGGCCACCGCCTACGACCGCGTGCTGGTCGCGGTGGGCCGTTCGCCCAACGGCAAGAAGATCGGCGCAGAGAAGGCGGGCGTCACCGTCACCGAGCGCGGCTTCATTCCGGTGGACCGGCAGATGCGTACCAACGTGCCGCACATCTTCGCCATCGGCGACATCGTCGGTAACCCGATGCTGGCGCACAAGGCCACCCACGAAGGCAAGCTGGCCGCCGAAGTGGCTGCCGGCGAGAAGAAGGAATGGGTGGCGCGGGTGATCCCGTCGGTGGCGTACACCAATCCGGAAATCGCCTGGGTCGGCGTCACCGAGACCGAAGCCAAGGCCAAGGGCCTGAAGGTCGGCGTGGCCAAGTTCCCGTGGGCGGCCAGTGGCCGTGCGATCGGCATCGGCCGCACCGAGGGCTTCACCAAGCTGATCTTCGACGAAGACACCCACCGCGTCATCGGTGGCGCCATCGTCGGCGTGCATGCCGGTGACCTGCTGGCCGAGATCGGCCTGGCGATCGAGATGGGCGCCGAGGCCGAAGACATCGGCCACACCATCCACGCCCATCCGACCCTGAGCGAATCGGTCGGCATGGCGGCCGAGGTCTACGACGGCACCATCACCGACCTGTACATCCCGAAGAAGAAGTAACCGCGCGCGTCCGCAGCGGTCAGCAACGCCCCGCCTTGTGCGGGGCGTTGTCGTCAGGGGCACGGGTAAGCGCGATCGCCGTTGGCACGATCGCTGCTGCGCTGCGCTGCGCCGTATCGTGTGGGACGCGTTAGTGCATGCGATGCGACTGCGCACGCGCAGAGTTTTGCGGCACTTTCGATGTGCGACGCAGCCGCATGTGGCGACCGGACTTGGCCGTTGCGCTCGATCGCCGGGTTCGACAGGGCCGGGCCTGCAAGCCGATTGCGCAGGTCCCCGGGGCATGGCGCGCGGCGATGGCGCATCGCCCGCGCGCCAGACACGGCTGACGAGGCCACGCATTGCATTGCGACGGTGCGACATCCATGCGCAGGCGCTTGCGCAGCCCGCGGTACGCTTGCACCATCGGGGGCGCGGACACCCCGTTCGCAGCTCAGGGACGACCCCGATGTCGAAGATGCGTTTGCCGGTGCTGCTCGCCGCTGCCGGCTGCCTGTGTGCCTCGCTGGGTGCGCACGCACAGACCACCGTGATCACCGCCGCGCGCCTGCTGGACGTGCAGGCCGGCCGCTATGTGGACAAGCCGCAGATCGAAGTGGTTGCCGGCCGTATCACCCGCGTCGGTCGGCAGGGCGATCCGCTGCCGGCCGAGGTGCAGCGCATCGATGTGGGCGAGCGCACGCTGTTGCCGGGGCTGATCGACATGCATGTGCATCTCACCGTGGACCCCACCCTGGGCGGCTACAAGGCCCTGGAGTACACCGACAATTTCTGGACCGTGGTCGGTGTGGCCAATGCCGCAAAAACGCTGCGCGCAGGCTTCACCACGGTGCGCAATGTCGGCTCGCTCAACTACGACGATGTCGCGCTCAAGCAGGCGATCGAGCGCGGCACCGTGCCCGGCCCGCGTATCGTGCCGGCCACCTATGGCATCGGCGCGACCGGCGGCCATTGCGATGCCACCGAATTTCCGCCCTCGGTCAAGGTCAGCGGCCCCGGTGTCGCCGATGGCCCGGACGCGATCCGCGCGGCAGTGCGCACGCTGCGCAAATATGGCGCAGAAGTGATCAAGTTCTGCGGCACCGGCGGCGTGCTGTCCAAGACCGACAGCGTCGGCGGGCAGCAATACAGCCTGGAGGAAATGCGCGCGCTGGTGGACGAGGCGCACCGGCTGGGCCTGAAGGTCGCCGTGCATGCGCATGGCACCGCCGGCATCAACGATGCGATCCGCGCAGGCGCCGACACCATCGAGCACGCCAGCCTGGCCGATGCGGAATCCTTCAAGCTGGCCAAGGCGCATGGCACCTGGTTTTCGATGGACATCTACAACGACGACTACATCCTGGCCGAAGGCGAAAGGAATGGCCTGTTCGCCGAATCGCTGGAAAAGGAGCGCCAGATCGGGCGCAAGCAGCGCGAGACCTTTCGTGCCGCGCACGCGGCCGGGGTCAAGCTGGTGTTCGGCAGCGACGGCGGTGTGTATCCCAACGGCGACAACGCGCGCCAGTTCGCCAAGATGGTGGAGTGGGGCATGACGCCGCTGGAAGCGATCCGTGCCGCCACCGTGGACGCAGCCCTGGCCCTGGGGCGCAGCAACGACGTCGGCGCCATCGCCCCGGGCCGCTACGCCGATCTGATCGCAGTCAGCGGCGATCCGCTGCAGGACGTCACCGTGTTGCGGCAGGTAGAGGGCGTGATCAAGGGCGGCGAACGCGTCGCCGAGTGAGCACGCCGGCGCCTGGCTGCAGCGTGCGGCCGTTTGACGATGCTGGCGGTTGCCGCCGAGCATCTGCCGCAGATTCGCCACAGCGTCGCCCGGCACCAGGGCTTGCCGAGCGCGATCCAGGCCGGACGCGACGGCGTCGCCGCCGGCTGCCGGCTGCCGGTGCAGCATGCCCGCGCCGATCGTGCCTTGCAGGAGCGCGTGCTGGACACCTTGACCAGGAAGGGCGCTCGCAGTGGCGAGGTCGGCGCATCAGCAGGTCCTGCTGACCGACCGCGTGTTCATAGCAGACGACAGACCGCAGCGTTACGGCAGCCAGCTGATCGCCGGGCAGGGCCGTTGGATAACCAGGCCGATCGCCGATGCGGAGCAGGTGGGCGTCTTGCGCGCCTGTATGGACGCGATGCCGCTGGCCGGCCCGTGTGCGTGGCTACGCAGCCGTTCCTGGCGCCGTCGACGCCGCCGGGCAGCTGAAACGCGAACGGCCCGCACAGGCGGGCCGTTCGCTTGCACCGGTGGTGCAGATCAGAACGCGAACGTCACGCCTGCCACCGGGCCCTTGAACTCCTGCTTCAGGCCGATCAGGCCATCGCTGCCGCGCTGGTCGACGTCGAGCTTGAACCAGTCGTAGCCGGCGAAGATGCCGAAGTTCTTGGTGAAGCGGTATTCGGCCATCGCGTTGGCGCGGCTCAGGTCGCCTTCGTAATCGCCGAAATCGCCCCAGCTGGTGTTGAGGTACTGGCCCTGCACGTTGAACAGCCAGTGCTCGCTCGGACGGGCGGTGAAACGGATGCCCACGACCGGCGCAGCGCCGTCTTCGCTTTCATCCACGACATCGCCGCTGAACACGCTGCCCAAATCCGCATAGGCATTGGCCTCGACCTTGGCGTATTCGGCGCCGATCTGCAGGCCCAGGCTGAATTCCGGCGAATCGATCACCGAGTAGTCGTACACCAGGGTCGCGACCTGATACTTCAGCTCGCCCTTGATGAAGCTGCCGGTGGGCACGGTCACGCCGCCGGCGCTCAGATCCTGGCTCAGGGTCTCGCGGCGATCCTTGTCGTACTTGAAGTAATCGAAGATCAGGCGCTGGCGGGTGCTGATGCGGAACACGCCATCCACGCGCGGCTCCCATTCCTTGCCGCCCAGCTTGAAGTCTTCATTGACCGACACGTTGTTGCCCGCCAGCAGCGTGTTGCCGCGGATGGTGTTGTCGTTGTCCACATTCATCGCACCGAGGCGAATCTGGAAGCGGTCATCGGTATCTTCAGCGTGTGCGGGCGCGACGTAGGCGACGGCCAGAACGCACGGGATCGCCAGTGCGAGGAGGTGTTTCATGGGAGCTCCGAATTCTTGGAATGGTCAGGCCGGTGGGCCAGTGGCGCGCACTATCGATAAGACGACGTCTTCCAAAAGTGAAGGACCTGTCGCACACCCGTGAAGACGGAGATAGCAATCGGACAAAACGGTCCGCATGTCCAATAGGCATGGGGGCCGCGCGGCGGACACGGCAAATTCGGCGCTGAAAACGACGCGCAAAAAGTGTGGCGTAGTGCATACCTTCAGGTACGGTCGCCGCTGCCAACTGCGCAACCGGTGCCGCACCAGGCGGCAAGTTGGCGGCCATTGCGGCGCTGCATGGATCGAAACGCGCGTGCGATGCAGCGGATTGGACCGCCGATGGGAAGGTGGCTGCGGCGCGCGACATTGCGTAAAAAGCAGGAGCCCCGGTCTCCCAGGGCTCCCATAGGCGGCCTGCGGCGGTACCTTTCGACGAGGATGTGCAGGCCTCGCAAGTTCCGACCGCCAGTTTGTGGCAAAGTTCCCACCCACCGCCGCGGCGCGCGCTTGGTGCGTTGCAGCAGCGAATGACCTTTGCCGGTTGTCTCGCAATTTGTCCCATTGCTATACTTTCGCGGCTCGACGAGGCGCAACTGCGCTTCCCCCTCATTCACACGTAAGGTAACCGTAGTGCTGAACTCCGTTGACGCGGGTCGGCGGTTGATGCTGCGCGCTGCGGTATATCCGCTTGCCGCTGTAGCTATAACCAGTCTGGGGTTGCTGTTGGTCGGTCCCCGTTACTCTGCCGGTCTGGCGTTGACCGGGTTTGCGACGGTACTGGGCGGTTGGGTTGCGGCACGTACCGCGCTTGGTGGCGGCATCCAGGCAGCAGGCATCGCGATGGTGCGGCTGGTGCTGGCGATGGTGCTGAAGTGGGTGCTGGTATTTGCGGCGTTGTCGCTGGGCTTTGCCCTGTGGCGGCTGCCTCCTCTGGCTCTGTTGGCGGGTATCGCCATCGGGTTGATTTTTCAGGTTCTGGCTCTGGCCAGACGTTGATTCGAACTTAAAGGGCTCCAGACACATGGCGGGCGAGGCAGCAACACCTACCTCCTATATCCAGCATCACCTGCAGAACCTGATCTATCCGGTTCGCGAGGGTGGCGGCACGTTTTGGACCATCCACGTCGACACCCTGGTCATGGCGGTGTTGATGGGCCTGGTCATGGTGCTGGCGTTCTGGACGGCGACCCGCAATGCCACGGCCGGCGTGCCGGGCAAGTGGCAGGCATTCGTGGAAATCTGCCTGGAATTCGTCGATCGGCAGGCCAAGGACACCTACCACGGCAGCAGCAAGCTGGTGACGCCGATCGCGATCACCATCTTCTTCTGGATCCTGTTGATGAACCTCATCAAGATGATCCCGGCCGATTTCATCGCCATTCCGCTGGGCTGGGCCGGCATCCACGCCTGGAAGCCGGTGCCCACCGCCGACGTCAATGCCACCTTGGGCATGTCGATCAGCGTGTTCTTCCTGATGATCGTGTTCTCGCTGCGTTCCAAGGGCGTGGGCGGCATGACCAAGGAATTCCTCACGGCGCCGTTCGGCAAGTGGATGCTGCCGTTCAACCTGATCCTGAACATCGTCGAGTGGCTGAGCAAGCCGATTTCGCTGGCGATGCGACTGTTCGGCAACATGTTCGGCGGCGAGATCGTCTTCCTGCTGATCTGGGTGCTGGGCGGTGCGGGCATCGCCGGCATGGTCGCTGGCGGCGTATTCGGCCTCGGCTGGATGCTGTTCCACCTGTTGGTGATTCCGCTGCAGGCCTTCATCTTCATGATGCTGTCGATCGTGTATCTGAGCCTGGCCGAAGACAGTCACTGAGTTTGCTGCACCCTTCATCTGCTTCATCCCGATTCATCCATCACCCTTAGAAACTTTCGTTCGGAGATCACCATGTACCTCGCCGTCCTGACCAACCTCGCTCAAGTCCAGAGCTCCACCGTCCTCGCCGTCGGCATCATGATCGGCCTGGCCGCGCTGGGTGCCGGCCTCGGTCTGGCCATCATGGCTGGCAAGTTCCTGGAATCGGCCGCGCGCCAGCCGGAACTGATCCCGGTGCTGCAGGTCCGCATGTTCATCACCGCCGGCCTGATCGACGCCGCGTTCATCATCAGCGTCGCCGTCGGCCTGCTGTTCGCCTTCGCCAACCCGTTGGTCGGTGAGTTCGTCAAGCGCCTGCCTCAGGTTGCCGGTTGATCCAGCGGTAGCAGGACGTGGAGGCAGCCAGTGCGGCTGCCCCCGCGGATGAAGGTCGGAAAGCGTCGCCCTGCGGCGGCGCTTTCACCCCTAAACAGCGATTGAGCGACCCATGGATATCACCCTTACCATCTTTGCCCAGGCGCTGGCCTTCGCCGGTCTGATCTGGATCGTCGCGACCAAAATCTGGCCGCCGCTGCTGCAGGCGATCGAAGAGCGTCAGCAAAAGATCGCTGAAGGTCTGGCCGCGGCCGATCGCAGTCAGAAGGATCTGGCGCAGGCGCAGGAAAAGGTCAACGAAGCACTGAAGGACGCACGCACCAAGGCCAACGAGATCATCGATCAGGCCCATGCGCGCGCCAACCAGATCATCGAAGCGGCCAAGCTCGAGGCGATTGCCGAAGCCAACCGTCAGAAGGATCTGGCCCAGACCGAAATCGACGCATCTGCCACCCGTGCCCGTGAGGAGCTGCGCAAGCAGGTCTCTGTGCTGGCGGTCAGTGGCGCCGAGAAGCTGCTCAAGCGCGAAATCGACGCCAACGCCCACAAGGCGCTGCTCGACGAGCTGGCGGCGGAGATTTAATCGATGAGTCAGGCCCTCACACTTGCCCGTCCGTACGGCCGCGCCGCGTTTGCGATCGCGCGTGAGGGCGGCAACTTCGCGCCCTGGTCCGATGCGCTGGCGTTTTCGGCGCAGGTGGCCGGCGACCCGCGCGTGGCCGCGCTGCTGCTCAACCCGGCCCTGCGTCAGGATCAGGCAGTGACGTTGCTGGCACCGCCGCAGGCGAGCGAAGACTATCTGCGTTTCCTCGGCCTGCTGGCCGACGCGCAGCGGCTGTCGCTGCTGCCGGAAGTGGCAGGACTGTACGAACAACTGCGTGCTGAAGCCGAACACGTCGTCAAGGCGACGGTGACCTCGGCGGCTGCAATGAGCCAGGCGGAACTGGACACGATCGCTGCTGCGCTGAAGAAGCGTTTCGGCCGCGAGGTGGACATCACCACCGCGGTGGACGCCTCGTTGATCGGCGGCGCGGTGATCGACACCGGCGACGTGGTCATCGACGGCTCGCTGAAGGGCAAGCTTGCGCGTCTGCAAAGCTCGCTCGCCCACTGAATTCACATAAACGCATGGCCCTCGCGGCCGGCACCTAGGACTGAACGATGGCAACCACGCTCAACCCCTCCGAAATCAGCGACCTGATCAAGACCCGCATCGAGGCGGTCAAGCTGTCCGCAGAGTCGCGCAACGAAGGCTCCGTGACCAGCGTGTCCGACGGCATCGTGCGCATCTTCGGCCTGGCCGACGTGATGCAGGGCGAAATGATCGAACTGCCGAACAACACCTTCGCGCTCGCACTGAACCTGGAGCGCGATTCGGTCGGCGCCGTGGTGCTGGGCGATTACGAGAACCTGCGCGAAGGCGACGTGGCCAAGACCACCGGCCGCATCCTGGAAGTGCCGGTCGGTCCGGAGCTGCTCGGTCGCGTGGTCAACGCGCTGGGCGAGCCGATCGACGGCAAGGGCCCGCTGGGCGCCACCCAGACCGCACCGGTGGAGCGCGTCGCGCCCGGCGTGATCTGGCGCAAGTCGGTCGACCAGCCGGTGCAGACCGGCTACAAGTCGGTCGACGCGATGATTCCGATCGGCCGCGGCCAGCGCGAGCTGGTCATCGGCGACCGTCAGACCGGCAAGACCGCGCTGGCGATCGATGCGGTGATCAACCAGAAGGGCACCGGCATCAAGTGCGTGTACGTGGCGATCGGCCAGAAGGCCTCGACCGTTGCCAACATCGTGCGCAAGCTCGAAGAGAACGGCGCGCTGGCGCACACCGTGGTGGTGGCGGCGACCGCGTCCGAATCGGCCGCGATGCAGTACATCAGCCCGTATGCCGGCTGCACCATGGGCGAGTACTTCATGGACCGCGGCGAAGACGCGCTGATCGTGTACGACGACCTGTCCAAGCAGGCCGTGGCCTACCGCCAGATCTCGCTGCTGCTCAAGCGTCCGCCGGGCCGCGAAGCCTATCCGGGCGACGTGTTCTACCTGCACTCCCGCCTGCTCGAGCGCGCCGCGCGCGTGTCCGAGGAATACGTGGAGAAGTTCACCAACGGTGCGGTGACCGGCAAGACCGGTTCGCTGACCGCGCTGCCGATCATCGAAACGCAGGCCGGCGACGTGTCCGCGTTCGTGCCGACCAACGTGATCTCGATCACCGATGGCCAGATCTTCCTGGAAACCGACCTGTTCAACGCCGGCATCCGCCCGGCCGTGAACGCCGGTATCTCGGTGTCGCGCGTCGGTGGTGCGGCCCAGACCAAGATCATCAAGAAGCTGTCCGGCGGCATCCGTATCTCGCTGGCGCAGTACCGCGAGCTGGCGGCGTTCGCGCAGTTCGCCTCGGACCTGGACGAAGCCACCCGCAAGCAGCTCGAGCGCGGTCAGCGCGTCACCGAGCTGATGAAGCAGAAGCAGTACGCGCCGATGTCCATCGCCAATCAGGCGCTGTCGATCTATGCCGTCAACGAGGGCTACCTCGACGAAGTGCCGGTCAACAAGCTGCTGGCGTTCGAGGAAGGCCTGCACGCGCACTTCGCCAACACCCAGGGTGAGCTGATCTCCAAGATCAACAGCACCGGCGGCTGGGACAACGACATCGAAGCTGCCTTCAAGAAGGGCATCGAAGAGTTCAAGACCACGGGCAGCTGGTAAGGGCGCCGGGATTCGGGATTGGGCATTCGGGATTTGTAGGAGCGGTGGTTCGGGGTCTCGGCTGATGCCGAACCCTGGCTTCTAAGTCCCAGAAGTTAGGCATCCGGGGTTCTCGGAAGCGGTGAGGTAGGGGGCTTTAGCCAATCCCGAATCCCGATTCCCAAATCCCACTAAGCGAGCGAAGCGAGCGAGTATGGCAGGCGGACGCGAAATCAAAACCAAGATCAAGAGCGTGCAGAACACCCGCAAGGTGACGCGCGCGCTCGAAATGGTCTCGGCCTCCAAGATCCGCAAGGCGCAGGACCGCATGAAGACCTCGCGTCCGTACGCGCAGGCGATGAAGCAGGTGATCGGGCATCTGGCGCAGGCCAGTACCGACTACCAGCATCCGTTCCTGGTCGAGCGTGAGCAGGTCAAGCGGGTCGGTTACATCGTGATCTCCTCCGACCGTGGCCTGGCCGGCGGTCTGAACAACAACCTGTTCCGCAAGATGCTGGGCGAAGTGCGTCCATGGCAGGACAAGGGCGCCGAGATCGACGTGGTGACCATTGGTCAGAAGGCGTCCGCCTTCTTCCGCCGCATCAAGGTCAACATGGTCGGCAGCGTCACCCACCTGGGCGACAGCCCGCAGGTGGAGCAGCTGATCGGCGTGATCAAGGTGATGATCGATGCCTACATCGAGGGCAAGGTGGACCGCGTCTATCTGGTCTACAACCGCTTTGTGAACACCATGACGCAGAAGGCCAGCTTCGATCAGCTGCTGCCGCTGCCGGCCGCCGAGCACAAGGTGGCGCATCACGATTGGGACTACCTGTACGAACCCGATGCCGCGACCGTGCTGGAGCACGTGATGACGCGTTACATCGAGTCGCTGGTGTACCAGGCCGTGCTGGAAAACGTGGCCTCCGAGCATGCCGCGCGCATGGTGGCGATGAAGGCCGCCAGCGATAACGCCAACAAGATGATCGGCACCTTGCAACTGGTCTACAACAAGGCGCGCCAGGCGGCGATCACCCAGGAAATTTCGGAAATCGTCAGCGGCGCGGCCGCCGTATAGCCGGGAATAGGGAATGGAGAATCGGGAATGGTCGAGGCAGCGGCACTTGATCTTCCCAATCCCGAATCCCGTTTCCCTAATCCCGACACAAGAATCGAACAGACATTAGTGGAGTTATCCAAATGAGTCAGGGCAAGATCGTTCAGATCATCGGCGCGGTCGTCGACGTCGAATTCCAGCGCAATGAAGTGCCGAAGGTCTATCACGCGTTGAAGGTCGAAGGCACCGAAATCACCCTGGAAGTGCAGCAGCAGCTCGGCGATGGCGTGGTGCGTACGATTGCGCTCGGCTCCACCGACGGCCTGAAGCGCAACCTGCTGGCCACCAACACCGAGCGTGCGATTTCGGTGCCGGTCGGTGCCGGGACGCTGGGCCGCATCATGGACGTGCTGGGTCGCCCCATCGACGAAGCCGGCGACGTGCAGGCGTCGGACCATTGGGAAATCCATCGCGCTGCGCCGTCGTACGAAGACCAGTCCTCCAGCACCGAGCTGCTGGAAACCGGCATCAAGGTCATCGACCTGATGTGCCCGTTCGCCAAGGGCGGCAAGGTCGGCCTGTTCGGCGGCGCCGGCGTCGGCAAGACCGTCAACATGATGGAGCTGATCAACAACATCGCCAAGGCGCACTCGGGTCTGTCCGTGTTCGCCGGCGTGGGCGAGCGTACCCGCGAGGGCAACGACTTCTACCACGAGATGAAGGACTCCAACGTTCTGGACAAGGTCGCGATGGTGTACGGCCAGATGAACGAGCCGCCGGGCAACCGTCTGCGCGTTGCGCTGACCGGCCTGACCATGGCCGAGTACTTCCGCGACGAGAAGGACGAAAACGGCAAGGGCAAGGACGTGCTGCTGTTCGTGGACAACATCTACCGCTACACGCTGGCCGGTACCGAAGTGTCCGCGCTGCTCGGCCGCATGCCGTCGGCAGTGGGTTACCAGCCGACTTTGGCTGAAGAAATGGGCGTGCTGCAGGAGCGCATCACCTCGACCAAGAGCGGTTCGATCACCTCGATCCAGGCCGTGTACGTGCCCGCGGACGACCTGACCGACCCGTCGCCGGCGACCACCTTCGCCCACTTGGACTCGACGGTGACGCTGAGCCGTAACATCGCCTCGCTGGGTATCTACCCGGCCGTGGATCCGCTGGATTCCACCAGCCGCCAGATGGACCCGCTGGTGATCGGCCACGAGCACTACGACACCGCCCAGCGCGTCCAGCAGACCTTGCAGAAGTACAAGGAACTGAAGGACATCATCGCGATCCTGGGCATGGACGAGCTGAGTGAAGAAGACAAGCAATCGGTGTCGCGCGCACGCAAGATCGAGCGCTTCTTCAGCCAGCCGTTCCACGTGGCCGAAGTGTTCACCGGCTCGCCGGGCAAGTACGTGTCGCTGAAGGACACCATCCGCGGCTTCAAGGCGATCTGCGACGGCGAATACGACCACCTGCCGGAGCAGGCGTTCTACATGGTCGGCAGCATCGAAGAAGCCGTCGAGAAAGCCAACAAGATGAGCGCCAAGGCGTAACAGCCGGGATTTGGCATTCGGGATTCGGGATTTGGTACGGCGGTGATCGGGGTGCGGAAACGAGGTGAGTGGCCACAGTGAAAGCTGCGGTTGCCAATCCCGAATCCCCAATCCCCAATCCCCGCCTCACAACGCGAGGCACCATGAGCACTATCCGTTGCGACATCGTCAGCGCCGAGAAGGAAATCTTCCACGGTGAGGCGACGCTGGTCGTGGCCACCGGCGAGCTGGGTGAGCTGGGCATCGCGCCCAAGCACGCGCCGCTGATCACGCGCCTGAAGCCGGGCAAGGTGGTGGTCACCACCGCCAGTGGCGAACAGCTGGACTTCGCCATTTCCGGCGGCATCCTGGAAGTGCAGCCGCAGGTGGTGACCGTGCTGGTCGACACCGCGGTGCGTGCACAGGACATCGACGAAGCCGCCGTGCGCAAGGTCAAGGAAGAAGCCGAGCGTCTGCTGGCCAACCGTGGCGACACGGTGGATGTGGCCCAGGCGCAGCGTCAGCTGGCCGAGGCGACGGTGCAGCTGCAGGCACTGGAGCGTCTGCGTCGCAACCTCAAGCACTGATCGATCGCCTGGCCCACGGTCTGTGGGCCAGCGATACGCCTCAGCTGCAATGCCGCCTGCAGATGTGGACCGGAACGCCGACCTTCGTGTCGGCGTTTTCGTTTTTGGAGATGCGCGTGCGCGGCGGAAAGCCGCGTGCGGCGGCCAGCGCGCACACTGCGTGGCTGGTTGCCATGCAGCGTTTCACTGCGCCATGGCATGGTTACATCCGACGTTGAGGACACTCCCATGGCCCGCTCGATCGATGGCTTCCGCGGTTATGCACTGACGTGCACGCTTGCTGTCGCACTGCTGGGCTGCGCGTTGCCGGCACGCAGCCAGCCGCCGCTGGATCCGCTGCTGGATCGCATCGTGCAGCGCAATGCGATCGGCGATGCGGTGGCGCTGAGCAAGTGGGATAGCGGCAAGCCGGTGCTGGACCAGGCGCGCGAAGCGGCGGTGCTGCAGAGCGTGCGCGACCAGGCACCGGCGCATGGACTGGACGCCGAGGATGCGGCCCGTTTTTTTGCCGCGCAGATCGAGGCCAACAAATCGGTGCAGTACGCGCTGCTGAACCACTGGCACGAACGTGGACGCGCGCCGGATACCGCTCGCCCGGATCTGGCCGCACTGCGCGCACGTCTGGATCAGCTGCAGGGCGAGTTGCTCGATGCGCTGGCTGATGCTGCTGCGGCGCGTTCGGCGGCGCAATGCACGACCAACACGGCACGGGCTGCGGCGCACTACGCGGCGCAATGGCAGCTGGATGCCTTGCACCGCGCGGCACTGGTGCGTGGCCTGGGCGACTTCTGTCAGCAGGCACCCGGCAGGACCTAGTCCGGCGTTGCCGGGATAGGGCCGGTGGCGCGACGCGACTGCAGTGATGAGCGGGCGGCGCGGGCCAGCGGAGCGCCGTGCAGCGCTTGCAAGGCCGCCGGTGTGCCGGACCAGTGCCGGTGCGCGGTTGCCGTCGCAGGCAAGGGCGGTGCGTCGGTAGATGCCGCGCTTGCGCCTGGATCACGCCGGACTGGTGGTTGCGCTAGCGGCGTGGTGAGCGCTTGCAGTGCGCGCGCTGCTGGCGATGAGACGGGCAGCGGCCAGCTGTCTTGGTTGAAACGCTGCGTGCTAGCGCGCTCCAGCCTCGCTAACCGCGTCGCGGTCAGCGATACACCACATGCCGGCCAAGAAAGAACGACACGATCGCCAGCCCGCCTTCGACCAGCGGCTTGGCCAGCCAGGCCTGGCGCAGGCCGACCAGATCCACCGTCGCCGACAGCAGCCAGGTGCTGATCAGCGTCAACGCCAGCCACATCACCGCAAAGCGGCGGAAGCGCTGCCAGCCCAGCCGCGCGCCGCCCTGCTGGGCGAAGGTGTAACGGCCATTGAGCCAGAAACCCAGCACCGCGCCGCTGATGCGCCCGAGCAGATTGGCCGGCACCGTCGGCATGCCGGCGGCGGTGGCGGCGATGAAGATGCCGCAGTCCACAGCCAATTGCAGGCCGCCAATCAGGGTGAACTGGCTGCCTTGGCGGAACAGGCTCATGCGTACCGGGGACGAAGAAAGGGCGCCCATCCTAGCGGCCGCAGTGCTTAAAAAGTTGTCATCGCGTGTTGAGGGTATCGAGCGAGTACGCGGTTTTGCATGGCTGCGACTAGAATTTGGCGTATCTCCCGCCTTTGGAATTCTTGATGACCCTGCCCCTGCACGTCTTGATCCTGGCTGCGGGCGAGGGCAAGCGCATGCGCTCGTCCCTGCCCAAGGTGCTGCAGCCGTTGGCGGGCCAGCCGATGTTGGCGCATGTCATCGCCACCGCGCGGCAGCTGCAGCCGGCCGCGGTCCATATCGTCTACGGGCACGGCGGCGACCAGGTGCGCGCGGCATTTGCCGGACAGGCCGATCTGCAGTGGGCCGAGCAACGGCAGCAACTGGGCACCGGCCACGCCGTGCAGCAGGCGATGGATGCGATTCCGGATGCGGCCACCGTGCTGGTGCTGTACGGCGATGTGCCGCTGATCCGCAGCGAGACCCTGTTGCAGTTGCTGCATGCGCCCGGCCGGATGGCGGTGCTGGTCGCCGAACTCGCCAACCCCACCGGCTACGGACGCATCCTGCGCGATGCCGAAGGCAAGGTGGCGGCGATCATCGAGCAGAAGGACGCCAACGACGAGCAGCGGCGCATCCGCACCATCAACACCGGCATCCTCACCGCCGAATCCACCGCACTGCGGCGTTGGCTGGGCGGGTTGTCCAACAACAATGCACAGGGCGAGTTCTATCTCACCGACGTGTTTGCCAGCGCCGCCGCCGACTTCACGCCGGCCGACATGGTGCATGTGGCCGATCCGCAGGATGTGGAAGGTGCCAACGACCCCTGGCAGCTGGCCCAGCTGGAACGCGCCTGGCAGGCGCGCGCAGCGCGTGCGCTGTGCCTGCAGGGCGTGCGCATGGCCGACCCGGCGCGCGTGGAGCAGCGCGGCACGGTGCAGGTGGGACGCGATGTGCAGCTGGATATCGATGTGATTCTGGAAGGCGATGTCACGCTTGGCGACGGCGTGGTGATCGGCCCGTTCGTACGGCTGCGCGATGTGACCCTGGGTGCCGGCACGCAGGTGCGCGCGCACTGCGATCTGGAAGGCGTGGTGACCGAAGGTGCGGTGCAGATCGGCCCGTTCGCGCGTCTGCGCCCTGGCACCGTGCTCGCCGATGGCGTGCATATCGGCAATTTCGTCGAGACCAAGAAGGTCACAATGGGTGTGGGCAGCAAGGCCAATCACCTCACCTACCTGGGCGATGCGGTGATCGGCAGCAAGGTGAACATCGGCGCCGGCACCATCACCTGCAACTACGATGGCGTGAACAAGTCGCAGACCACCATTGGCGACGGCGCGTTCGTCGGCTCCAACAGCGCACTGGTGGCGCCGATCGCCGTCGGTGCCAATGCCACCATCGGTGCGGGCTCGGTAATTACGCGCGATGCGCCGGCCGGCCAGCTCAGCGTGGCGCGCCCGCGGCAGACAGTGATCGAAGGGTGGGAGCGGCCGACCAAGAAGTAGCATGGAGCGGTTGTCGCGATGCGGGTGAGTGACGCAGCGCAGCCGTGCTGCACAGCGATGCTTGGCCGTGCTGCGGGTAACGACGGAAGGTGCACGATGCTGCGACGACCACATACGGTGTTGATCCTCCTCCTTGGCGTGCCGCTGCTGCAGCCAGGCGTTGCAGCCGCGGCGAGTTACCGGCTGTATCTGGCGCCCGATGGCGATGATGCGGCGGCGGGCACCGCGCCTTCGACGGCATTGCGCAGTCTCGACGCCGCGCAGCAACGCCTGGTCGAACGACGGCCAGCAGGGGACGTGGAGGTGGTGATCGCCCCGGGCACCTATCTTCAACAGTCGGTGCAATGGACCTTTGCCAACGGCGCGCCGATCCGCTTCATCGCCGCTGCTGGCGCTGCCAGCCCGCCGCTCTTCGATGGACGCGGCGGTGCGACCTGGTTCGCCTTGAAAAGTGGTCGAAATGCGCCGACGCGCCTGACATTCGAGGGGTTGAAGGTCAGCAACTACTGGATGGCGCTGGATCTGGGCAGCAGCAAGGCCGCCGAGGACGGCAATGGCGGCAACACGATCCGCAACATGCAGTTCGAGCGGATCGGTGGGCGCTATGGTCGTAGCACCGAGGCCGCGTACTCGTTTGCGGCGATCCGGCTGCAGCAGTCGCGCGATAACCGCATCGAACACAATCGCTTTGTGTCGATCGAAAACGACACCGACACCTCGGGCTTCATCCATGCTCTGTATCTGGCGCGGCACTCGTCCGGTAACCGGATCGAAGGCAATACGTTTGTGGATGTCAACGGCGATGCAGTGCGTACGCGCGATGCGTCCGATCGGACCTATGTCGGCGGCAACCACTTCCTCAGGGCCGGCAAGTACGCCGCGTTTTCGGACTGGTTCAAGGCCGATGGAGAGTGCCCCTCGCAGGGGGGCGAGTTCGTTGGCAATACCGTCGGCATCGGGTATTACCGTGCCATCGACGCGACCAGGACCACCGGCGCAGACGATGCGTGTGGCGCGCTGAAACAGCCGCGCATTGCAGAGCGTGGCACGCTGAAACCCGATTGACGGCGCCGTGGTGGCAGGGCGGGCGTGCGCGTTCTTACACTCGGTGTCCGCGCGGCGGGGTGGTCTTGCCGGGCCTGGCGACCGATCAGTGAGCTGCGCTGGACGAGGCGTTGGACGGGTCGAAAATGTCTGGCTATGCAGCCGATGCCGACGGCAGCAACAAGGTCACGCACAGGCCGCCTTGCTCGCGGTTATGCAGCGAAATACGCCCGCCATGCGCTTCGGCGATCTCGCGGGTGAGCGCAAGCCCCAGCCCGGTTCCATTGCGTTTGGTCGAATAGAACGGCATCAATGCATTGTGCAGCACCGCTTCGTTCATGCCATTGCCACGGTCGAGCACTTCGATCCGCAGCCACTGCGGTAAGCGTGTCACGCGCACTGCAACCTCGCTATTGGGCGGTTGCGCTTCGCTGCAGGCCTCGTGTGCATTCTTGAGCAGATTGAGCATGGCCTGTTCGACCTGCGCTGCATCGATGCGGCTGCTGACACTGCTGATCTCGCCCTGCAACTGGAACGGGATCTGTTGTCGCAGCCGTTCGAGAAACGGCGCCCATTCGATGGTCTGCAATTGCGGCTGCGGCAGCTTGGCAAAGCGCGCGTAGCCGCGAATGAAGCCTTCCAGATGACGCGCGCGCTCTTCGATGGTTTCGAAGACCGTGCCCAGACGGTCGGTGCGCTCGCGGCGCAGCAGCTCGGCGCCGGAATGCGCCAGCGAGGCGATCGGTGCGAGCGAGTTGTTCAATTCATGGCTGATCACGCGGATGACCTTTTTCCAGGTCTGCACTTCCTGCCGTCGCAACTCGGTGGTCAGGGTGCGGATCAGCAGCAACTCGTGGCCGCGGCCATTGAGGTGGAAGCTGCGCCGCGACAGGTGATAGATCTGCTCGTCGTCCTCGTCATCACCGTCCTCGCGTACCGCGAACAGGCAGTCGCCGCCACGCGCCAGCGCATCGCGCAGTTCGCCTGGCATGCGTTCGAGCACGTCGTCCAGATGCTGGCCTTCGAGCTTGCGTCCGTCATGCAATAGCTTGCGCGCGGCGTTGTTGGAAAACCCGATGCGGCGCAGGCCATCGCCGCCAGCGACCACCAGCAGCATTGCCACGGGGGTGTTCTGCAGCATGGTGTCGAGCATCAACTCGCGTTGCACCAGGTCGCGTCGCTGCGCGCGCAGCACATCGCCCAGTTCGGAATGCGCCTGCACCAGTTGCGCCAGTTCGTCGCTGCCGCGCCAGTACACGCCGAAGTTGTATTCGCCATCGCGGTAGCTGCTGGTGGTGCCGGCCAGGGCGCGGAACAGCGAGCGCATCGGCGCGGTGGCGCGGATGAGGCTGAACCACATCGCGGCCAGCACAACGACGACCGAAATCGCAGCGACCTGCCAGCCGCGATCCAGCCAGTACGCCATGAACCACGGCAGGGCGGCGGCCAGTGCAAGCACCGGCAACAGCCTTAGAAACAGGGTGAACGTGAAGGAGCGATGCCACATGCGCGCAGTCATTCCGATCTGATGCCGTAACGGTCCATACGCCGGTACAGCGCCTGTCGGCTCAGTCCCAGTTCGGCAGCGGCCTGTGCGATCACGCCTTGCGCGCGCGCCAGGGCCTGTTCGATGCGTGCGCGATCCGGCTCGCCGGCGACTGCCGCCACCGGCCGCGCTGCGGTGGCGCGCGGCAGGTTCAAATCGCTCGCTTCGATCCGCGCGCCTTGCGCAAGCAGCGACGCACGTTGCAGCACGTTGCGCAGCTCGCGCACATTGCCCGGCCAGGCGTGTCGCTGCAGCGCATCGCGTGCTTGCGCAGACAACGGTTTGCCGCCTGCCAGGAAGTGCTCGGCCAGTGGCGCGATGTCGCCCGGGCGCTCGGCCAGGGCGGGCAGCGCGATTTCCACCGTGTTGAGACGGTAATACAGGTCCTCGCGGAAGCTGCCGTCGCGGATCATCGACGGCAGATCGGCATTGGTGGCGCTGATCACCCGCACCTTGGCGTGGCGCTCGCGGTTGGAGCCCAGCCGCTCATAGCGACCGGTTTCCAGCACGCGCAGCAATTTCATCTGGCCGGCCAGCGGCAGATTGCCGATTTCGTCCAGGAATAGCGTGCCGCCGTCGGCCGCTTCGAACTTGCCTTCGCGCGCCTTGTTGGCACCGGTGTAGGCGCCGGCTTCGGCACCGAACAATTCCGCCTCGATCAATTCGCCCGGCAGGGCGCCGCAGTTGAGCGCGATGAAGGGGCCGCGCTTGTTGACCGAATTGGCCTGGATGATCTCGGCGATCTTCTCCTTGCCGCTGCCGTTGGGGCCGGTGATCAGGACCGGCAACTCCGAACGTGCGACCTGACAGGCGAGCGCGATGGCGCGTTCGCTGGCGGGGTCGGCGAACACCGCGCCGCGCAGATCGTAGCGCTGTGTCAGTTGCTCGCGACCACGGTGCTCGCGTTCGCGGCGGCGCGCGAGCTCGCGGCGCGCTTCGGATAGCTCCAGCAGGTTGTTGACCGTGGTGAGCAGCTTGTTGTCGTCCCACGGTTTGGCGATGTAATCGGCGGCGCCCGCCTTGACCAGCCCGACCGCGCTACCCAGGTGAGTCCAGGCCGTGAGCAGGATCACCGGCAGGTCCGGGTGGCGCTGACGGATCTGGGCGAACAACGCTTCGCCTTCCTCGCCGGAGGTGGTGTCGGCGGTGAAATTCATGTCCTGGATCACCAGGTCGAACGCCTGCTCGTCCAGCAGCGCCAATCCGGCCTGCGGCGAATGCGCGTGCCGCGCCTCGATGTCGTGCAAGGAAAACAGCACCTCCAGCGCGGTGGCTACCGCGGTGTTGTCGTCGATGATCAGGATCTGCGGCATCGGGAACCTTGTTGGAGTGCGAGGGCGAACGGACGGAGGAGGCAGACAGATCGCATCATCGCAGCAGCAGGCAGGATTGTCGTGCCGGCATCCGGCAGGCCGGGCGCCTCATGCAGTGCGTGTGGCAATCGCCGGGGCCACTGTCGCAGCGCGTCGTGCAGGCCACAGCACCGCAAGCTGGCCGAGCAGCAGCACGGTCACCGCACCGGCTGGTAAGTAAAGCGGCGGCAGGGGCACCGCGTCGTAACGGAGCATCAGCCATTGGTTGAGCAGCATTGCCAACAGCATGCCCAAGGCGCTGCCGCTGCCGACGATCAGCAGGTTTTCCGCCTGGAAGTAACGCAGGATATCGCCACGGGTTGCACCGATGGCACGACGGATACCGATCTGTCGCGTCCGCTGCTGGACCCAGAAACTGGCCAGTCCTCCGATGCCCAGGGCGGTGACAAACAGCAATCCCGTGGTCGCGGCAAGCAACAGGCCGATCATCGTCGTATCGCGTTGGAAGTAGCGCGCGCGTATCTGCGCAAAACTGCGTTGCTTGTCTTCCGGGATCATCCGCAACGGACCTGACCTGGCCAGCACGCCGGCCACCTGCACCAGTACGCGATCGCGGTCTTCCGGCGCGCTGCGTACCAGATAGTGCGTCTGATTGCCGGTAGGCAACTGCGGCGACAAGGCCACCAGATGATCGAGCTCGGGCTTGCGCAGCCTTGGCCGCAGCAGATCCTCCACCACGCCGACGACGGTGCTCTGGCTATCCCATGCGTACAGCGTTTTGCCGACGGCCCCCTGATCTGGCCAGAGTTGTTGCGCCAGCGAGCGGGTGACGATGATCGTGCCCGGCGTGGCGCTGGAATACTCGTCCGGACGAAAATCGCGGCCGGCGATCAGGCGCGCGCCCATGGCCCGCACGAAACCGGGCGAGCCGCTGTAGTAGCTGGCGTCGACGCAGCCGGCCGCGCCGCTGGATCGCAGGGCGATTGCGCGCTCCAGTGCGCGTTTGTCGGCACAGATGCCGCTGTCGTCCGCGCCGCCCGACAACGGCAGCGTCGCTCCGATTGCGGTGGCCGCCGTGACCCCGGGAATGCCGCGCAGCGCGATCAGGTCGGCCTGCCATTGCGCTGGCGCATCGGCCTTGGCGTGCAGGCCGCGAACGCTGACCAGCGCCACTTCGTCTTCGGGCAAGCCGGTCGCCGTGCGCAGCCTTTCGATGCGGTCGTCGATCAGGAACACCGCATTGGTGACGAATGCGCAGGTCAGCGCCACCTGCAGGGCCAGCAGCCCGGCGGTAAGGCGGTGGTGTCCCAGGCTGGAAAGAATCGGGCGCAATGGCAGACGCATCTCAGAGGTCCTTGACCTGCAGGGCCGGGTTGATACGGCTGGCCCGCCAGGCCGGCAGCAGTCCTGCAAGCAGGGCGGCGACGATGGCAAGCGCCACGGTGGTCAGCAGCATTGGCGCATCCAGGTGGGCCAAGCCGGCATAGTCGTCGGGGCGCTGGCGCACGCTCCAGAGCCCCGCCTCGGCGATCGCGGTTCCCATCAGGCCACCCACGACGCCGATCAGTACCGCTTCAGTGCCAAACTGCAACATCACGTGGCCGCGGCGTGCGCCAAGAGCACGTCGCACGCCAATCTCGCCACTGCGGCGCAGGAATTTGGCCAGCAACAAGGCGATCACGTTGATCAGGCAGATCCACAGGAACCCCAAGGCCAGCAGTGTCTGCAGACGCAGATCGTCGGGCACCATCTGCAGGTGTTGCAGCCAGTCCATCAACGAATACAGTCGGGCGGTCTGCGGTGGCCGCTGAAAGCGCCCGCTGGCATGTTGGGTTGCGGCGTAGTCGTAGAGAAAACGCTGGTATGCGGCCACTTGTTGCGGGGTATCCAATTGCACCCAGAACTGCAGCCAGCTGGTAGAGGGGCTCTGCAGATGTTTGACGTCATTGTCGCTGTGCGGGTCCCAGCTGCTGATGCTGGTGCCTGCGTCCAGCTTCAGCTCCATCGCCGTTGAGAGCGGCAGGAAGAAATCGTCCTGGTCGCCAAAGGCGCCTTTGCGGCTTGGATCGGCATAGAACAGCGGTTGCGGATTCCATTTGCCGATGACGCCGATCACGCGAAAGCCAATGCGCTGCTCGCCGACGGCGACGGTCTGGCCAATCGGATCGCGCAAACCGAACAAGGTGTTTGCAAGTGTCTGGCTCAACACGATCACGCGCGTGTGGTCCTGGTCGTCCTGCCTGCTCCAGCTGCCCCCACGTTGCAGCGGGATGCCAAACAGCGCAAAGAACCCTGCAGTGGCATAGCGGCCGTTGAGGTCGAGCGGAGTGTTGGCAGCCTGTACCGGCCAGATCAGCGACTGCCCGCTCGCCATTGCGGCTTGATGGACAGCCGGACCGGCGTGCAGCAAGGCCATCGCATCTGGCCAGGTCAGATTGTCCGACGGGTCGGCCCATTCCCGCGAGCGTGGAAGATCCCTTGGCAGCGGATCCAGGTGCGGGGTGTAAAGCGTCTGACTCCTGCCTGGTAGCGGGTCGCGCGACATGACATGCAGGACCGTCAGCATGGTCATGCTTGCACCGATTCCCAGCCCGATTGCCAGCACCATCAGGCCGCTGGCAACCGGAGTGCGCAACAGGCTGCGCCAGGCCAGTTGCAGGCAGTAGCGCAACATCACCGAAGGCCTTTGCGGGTGGCGATCAGCATCTGTGTCACCTCACGCGCTGCGCGTGGCCACTGCCGGCGGCACCAACGCCGCGCGACGTGCGGGCCAGAACACCGCGATCTGGCCCAGTACCCACAGCGTGAGCGCGCCGATCGGCAGATACAGCACCGGCAGGCGTGGCAATTCGTAGCGGGCCATCAGCCAGATATTGATTGAGTAAGCCAGCAGCATGCCGAGCACGATACCGACCGAGGCCAGCAGAAAGTTCTCGATCTGGAAGTAGCGCAGGATCTGGCCACGCGTGGCGCCCAGTGCGCGGCGAATGCCGATCTGCTTGGTACGCTGCTGCACCCAGAAGCTGGCCAAGCCCACGATGCCCAGTGCGGTGACGATCAGCAGTGCGATACAGACCGCGCCAAGTAGCCACACCATTGCGCGATCATTCTCGAAATATTCCGTGCGGATTTCGCTATACGTCTGCTGTTTCAGGACCAGCCGGCTATTGTCTAATTTCATCAGCGCAGCGACGGCAGATTGCAGCACCTCTGCCCGACGCGTTGGATCGGTGACACGAATAATGTACTGGCCTGCGGTGTAGTCGATGCGCAGTGGTAGCAACATCGAGTAATTGCTTTGATCAACACCGCCGGCGCTATCGTTGGTGGGGCGTGCCAGTGTCTGCACGATGCCGATGATGTGGAGTGCGGTATCGCCTGCATAGACTGTCTTTCCCAATGCATTTTGCGAGGGGAACAGCTTGTCAGCCATGCGCCGAGTGATGATCACTGAAAGGCCTTTCTGGTCGATGGACCTGTCGTTATTGGCCTGTGCCATGTCGATGAATTCACTTGCGGTGAAGTCACGCCCTGCGACCAGTTGCAGGCCAAGTGTGCCGAGGGTGCCTTCACCGGCCATGTATTGCGCAGCGCTAAGTGTCTGGCGCTCTTGTTCACGCGTCAGGGAGATGCTGCTGTTCCATGAGTAATGCACAAAGGGAATCTGATTGATGACGATCGCGCTGCGGACACCTGGCAGGCTGCGCAGTGCAGCCAGGTCTTCGCGTGTGCGCGCTTCTGCATTGACCTGGGTGCCGATGCCGCCCAATTGGACGCTGACCAGTTCCGATTCGGCGATGCCGCTGGGTTGCTGCAGCGTCTCGATGCGGTTGCCGATCAAGAACATGGCATTGCAGATGATGGCGCAGGCGAGTGCGATCTCGAGCACGATCAATGCTGACGCGGTCTTGTGACGGCGCAGGGTGGAAATGATGGGGCGGATGTCCATGGGCGGTACCTTCGGATAAGAGGCCGTGCCCGCCGCAGGGCGGCGGGCTTGGTGGTCAGGACGCTTTGAGCTGCAGCGCAGGCGCAACCTGGATGGCACGCCAGGAGGGCAGCAAGCCGGCCAGCAAGCTGGCAACGAGCGCCAATGCGAAGGTGAGCAACAACATCTTCGGATCCAGATGCGCAAGCTTGGCGTAGTCGACAGGTTGTTGGCGCACGACCCACAGCCCCAACCATGCCAGCCCAAGCCCTGCAATGCCGCCTGCAAGTCCGATGGTTCCGGCTTCGACCAGGCATTGCGCAAAGATGGCACCGCGTGAGGCACCCAGGGCGCGACGCACACCGATCTCTCCACTGCGGCGCAGGAACTTGGCAAGTAGCAAACCTACGGTATTGAGCAGACACACCAGCAGGAAGCCCATCGCCAGCCATAGCTGCAGGCGGACGTCGCTAGGGACCACTTC
Organism: Xanthomonas sp. 3793; assembly: GCF_024806835.1. Lineage (GTDB taxonomy): Bacteria > Pseudomonadota > Gammaproteobacteria > Xanthomonadales > Xanthomonadaceae > Xanthomonas > Xanthomonas arboricola_F. Next base: position 447,078 of record NZ_JANTYU010000004.1, on the reverse strand, counting down.
CTTGTAGTCCAGCCACTCCATCACGTTGCGTAGGCGGGTATTGTTCGGACGTTCAAAACGCCCTGCAGCGCGCTGCTGATCGGAGTAGTTATCCAGGTAGGCTTTGTAGTCGCCAGCCTGCGCGGGGCTGTCGAGCTCCAACCAATACTGCATCCATGTGCAGGGTGCGTTGAGCGCTGTCTGGTCGCTGTCGTTCTTGCCATAGCAATTGATACTGCCGTAATGATCCATCTTCAGATCCATTGCGACGGAGAACGGCAGATACACTTGCTCGCTCGAGCCGTAGGTGTTGCTGACATCATAGAAACGTGGATTGACTTTCCAGTCATTGAGAACGCCAACGATACGAAATGTGTTCTTGTCCATGCGCAGGTCACGGCCGACACTGTTGCTGCCGTCGAACAGTTTGTCGTTGAGCTCCTTGGTGATCACCGCAACGCGTTCGTGCCCCGTGTCGCTACCTGCCGACCAGCCTTGGCCATACAGGAAAGGCGTTTCGAACATCGGGAAGAAATCTGCCGATGTAAAGCGCACTTCCGATTTGAAGGCAGTCATACCATTCTTGTCGGGCTCGATCGCCACTCTTCCACCAGTCATCAGCGCTTGCCGTTTTGCACGCTTTTCGCGCAGCAGCGTTTCGGCATCGAAGCGAGTGACCTGGTCGCCAGGCTCTTCTCCCGGCTGGTAGCCTGCCTTGGGGTATGGGTCCACCAAGGCGCTGAACAACCGATCGCTCTTCTGCGGAATCGGATCGCCCGATAGCACATAGAACACCGTCAAGGTGGTCATGCTGGCGCCGATGCCCAGCGCGATCGCAAGCACCATCAGCGCGGTCAGCACCTTGTTGCGGCGGAAGCTGCGTAACGCAAGATTGAAGTAGTAGCCGAACATGGGATGTGCCTCTTACTCGGCCAGGGTAGGTGCGCTGTCGCGCGAGCGCATCAGCGCGGGGTTGCGTTCCAGATCGGTGGCCTGACCGTCGACGATATGGACGTTGCGTTGCGCGCGTGCGGCCAGTTCCGGGTCGTGGGTGACCATCACGATGGTGGTGCCCTGGCTGTTGATCTCTTCCAGCAGTTCCATCACCCCGCGTGCCATTTGCGAGTCGAGGTTGCCGGTGGGTTCGTCAGCCAGCAGCAAACGTGGACTGCCAGCCAGTGCACGCGCAATGGCGGCGCGCTGCTGTTGACCACCGGACAACTCGGTGGGGTAGTGCTTCAGGCGCGAGCCCAGGCCGACCTTGGTCAGGGCCTCTTCGATGCGCTGCTTGCGCTCGGCCGCCGCCATGCCACGATAACGCAGCGGCACATCGACGTTGTCGAACAGGTTGAGATCGGGAATCAGGTTGAAGCCCTGGAAGATGAAACCGATCTTGCGGTTGCGCAGCCGCGAACGTGCGTCGTCGGACAGATGGCTGACGTCTTCGCCGTCGAGCAGGTACTGCCCGCTGGTGAAGGTTTCCAGCAGCCCGGCCAGGTTGAGGAAGGTGGTCTTGCCCGAGCCGGAGGGGCCGGTGACGGCGACGAATTCGCCTTCGCGCACATGCAGGTCCAGCGAACGCAGTGCGTGCGTTTCCACCTGTTCGGTGCGGAAGACCTTGGAGACCGATTGCATCTTGAGCATTGCCGAGTCCTTTGCGAGAGAGGTGTGCGAAAGAGATTGAGCGTGACGGCTGGGACGTGGCGCGTAGTCGCCGGGGTGTGGAGGCTGCAGGGTTATCGTTTCTAGTGAACGGTGACGCGCGGTGCATCCCCGAAGTTGTCTGCGCCGGACACCACCACGCGGTCGCCGACCTGCAGGCCGGACAGCACCTGCACCTCGCCCAGGCTGCTGACACCCATGCGCACCGGTCGGCGCACCGCGGTGTTGCCGTCCATGACGTAGGCGTAGCTGCCGCCGGATTGTTCGACGAACGGGCCACGTTCGACCTTGAGCACGTTGCGGCGGGTATCCATCACCACCCGCGCGCTCATGCGCTGGCTCTGGCGCAGGCCCGGCGGCTGCTTGTCGGCAAAGCGGATGCGCGCGGTGACCTCGCCGTTGACCACTTCCGGCGACACCGCCGAGATGGCGCCGGGGAACGGCTCGCCGCTGCCGCTGGTGAGCTGGGCCGGCATGCCGATGGCGAGGTCGCGCGCGAAGCTTTCCGGTACCTTGATCTCGACTTCGAACTTGGACAGGTCCACCACGCCCAGGATCGGCGCGTTTGCCGCGACCTGGGTGTGCTGCACCGCCTGCACCTGGCCGACCTGGCCGTCGAACGGCGCCAGCAGGGTGAGCGCATCGACCTGGCGCTGCACTTCGGCCACCACCGCGCGCTGGCGGTCGGCCAGCAGGCGCTTGTTGCGCGAATCCAGGTCCGCACCCTGGCTCTTCAACGATGCGTCGCGCTCGGCATGCTGCAGATCGATGTCGGTCTTCTTCAGGGTGTCCTGCGCCTTGGCCAGTTCCACCTGCGGCACGGCGCCGCCATCAAAGCCGCGCTGGTAGCGCTCCAGGTCGCGTGCGGCGGCCTGCTTGTCGATCTTGGCTTGGTCGGTGAGCTTGCTGGCGGTTGCGCGGGCGAGCGTGGCATCCAGGCCGGCGCGGCTGGACTCGGCTTCCAGCCCGGCCAGCGTGGCCTGCTCCTGCGCCAGTTTGCTGCGCAGCTCCGGGCTGTCGATGCGCGCCAGCTCCTGGCCCTGCTTGACCACGTCGCCGGCCACCACGCTCAGCGTCACCGTACCGGCCGAGATGGCGTACAGCACCGGGCTGTTGGCGGCGATGACGCGGCCGTCGGCGGCGATGTCGCGCACCAGGTCGCCCTGGCTGACCGTGGCGATGCGTACCCGGCTGGCATCGAAGGAGCGGCTGCCGGCGCTCCAGGCAGTGATCGCCCAACCGATGCCGGCCAATACCGCCACGCTGGCGACGCCGGGCCACAGCCAGCGACGCCACGGCGCGTTGCCGGCGGGTGTACGAAGAACCTGGTCCTGGGCAGAGGTGTCACGAATCATGGTCGGCGTGCTCGGTGGCGTCATGCTGACAAAGCACGCCGCGTGCCAGATTCCAAGTGGCTGATATCAAAGGTATTCTTGCCAATGCGGCGAGTGTCCGCAGTGTCCGCGGACACCCGCGCGGACACGCTGTCCGGGCACGGTCATGCAGTGGACAAGAGCGGACACGCTAAAATGCCGGTCTTCTTTCCAAATGAGCTGTCCCTATGTGCGGCATTGTCGGAGCGATCGCCGGGCGCGATGTGGTCCCGGTCCTGATCGAAGGACTCAAGCGTCTGGAATATCGAGGCTATGACTCTTCCGGCATTGCGGTGCTCGACGGCGACCGGGTCCGCCGCGTGCGCCGCACCGGGCGCGTGGCCGAGATGGCGCAGGCGGCGCAGGCCGAACAGTTCGGCGCGACGCTGGGCATCGGCCACACCCGCTGGGCCACCCACGGCGGCGTCACCGAGGCCAACGCGCACCCGCATATCAGTGCGGGCGTGGCGCTGGTGCACAACGGCATCATCGAAAACCACGAACAGCAGCGCGAGAAGCTGCGCGCGCTCGGCTACACCTTCGAGTCGCAGACCGACACCGAAGTCATCGCGCACCTGATCCATCACCATCTGGCCGACGCCGGCGATCTGCTCAGTGCGCTGCAGCGCACGGTCAAGGAGCTGACCGGTGCCTACGCGCTGGCGGTGATGAGTCAGGCCGAGCCGGAACGCTTCGTCTGCGCACGCATGGGCTGCCCGTTGCTGATCGGCGTGGGCGAGGGCGAAAACTTCGTCGCCTCCGACGTGTCGGCCATCGTGCAGGCGACCCGCCAGGTGATCTTCCTGGAAGAGGGCGATACTGCCGAGCTGCGTCGCGATGGCGTGCGCATCTTCGATGCCCACGACGCCCCGGTCGAGCGCCCGCTGCATCTGTCCGATGTCTCGCTGGCATCGCTGGAGCTTGGGCCGTTTCGCCATTTCATGCAGAAGGAAATCCACGAGCAGCCGCGTGCACTGGCCGACACCATCGAAGCGGCGATCGATGCGAAGGGTTTCCCGGCATCGCTGTTCGGTGCCAACGCAGAAGCGGTGCTGCGCGACATCGAAGGCGTGCAGATCCTGGCCTGCGGCACCAGCTATTACGCCGGCCTGACCGCGCGCTACTGGATCGAGGCGATCGCCGGGCTGCCGTGCAGCGTGGAGATCGCCAGCGAATACCGTTACCGCGCCGCGTATGCCAACCCGAAACATCTGATCGTCACCATCTCCCAGTCCGGCGAAACCCTGGACACGATGGAGGCGCTGAAATACGCCAAATCGCTTGGCCACCTGCATACGCTGTCGATCTGCAACGTGCCCGAAAGCGCGATCCCGCGCGCCAGCGAACTGGTCTGCTACACGCGCGCCGGTGCCGAGATCGGCGTGGCCTCGACCAAGGCGTTCACCACCCAGTTGGCGGTGTTGTTCCAACTCACCATGGTGCTGGGCAAGTTGCAGGGGCGCATCGGCGAGGCCGAAGAGGCCGACTATCTGGAGCAGCTGCGCTTCCTGCCCGGCAGCGTGCAGCACGCGCTGAATCTGGAGCCGCAGATCATGGCCTGGGCCGAGCGGTTTTCGCCGAAGGAAAACGCGCTGTTCCTCGGTCGCGGCCTGCATTACCCGATCGCGCTGGAAGGTGCGCTCAAGCTCAAGGAAATCTCGTATATCCACGCCGAAGCGTATCCGGCCGGCGAGTTGAAGCACGGCCCGCTGGCACTGGTGGATGCAACGATGCCGGTGGTCGTGATCGCACCGAACGACCGGCTGCTGGAGAAGGTCAAATCCAATATGCAGGAAGTGCGCGCCCGCGGCGGCGAGCTGTTCGTGTTCGCCGACCAGGACAGCCATTTCAGCGAATCCGAGGGCGTGCACGTGATCCGCACCCCGCGTCATGCCGGCGTGCTGTCGCCGGTGATCCACACCATCCCGGTGCAGTTGCTGGCATATCACACCGCATTGGCGCGCGGCACCGATGTGGACAAGCCGCGCAACCTGGCCAAGTCGGTGACGGTGGAGTAAGCGCGGCCCACACACCCGCTGCGCCGTCGAGCGGTCGCGAACGGTGCCGGAATGCGCATGCACCACGCCTTGTACGCCGGCGGCCGTGTCCCGTGCGCACCCGCCCTGGAGCCGCTCGCCCACGTGATGTTGGCGGCTTCGTAGACCGGCGGTGGATGCTGGCGCGACACCGGACTCCTGCGCTTGCCGCGATCCTGGCGAGGCGGGCGATGCCTGTGGGCTTCAGGACGGTCGGGTGTGGAGACCCGTGCGACACTCCGGCCAGCCGACGCTGGCCGGTTAGCGCTCGACCATCGCCGCTGCCAACGCTTTGGCCCAGCTTATGCATAAGCTTCTTGCGAGGGTCAACACCACGCAGGAGGACGTATGCACGAGTCTTTCAAACAGGGCGCGCCGGCGGAATTGTGGCAGGCGTTGGTGCGCGAGGCGGGGCAGCGGATCGCACGTCCGCTGGACGAATCGCGCGAGCACTATCTGGTGTTCGTGTTGCTGCGCTTTCAGCGCGATGCGCATCTGTTGTCGCGCACCCAGGCGCTGGCGTGGTTGCATGCGCAGGATCAGATCGGCAGCGTGCGGGCCGATGCGTTACGCGATGTCGGCGATGGCTGCCTGCTGATTGCCGGGCTATTCCCCGGCGTGGCGCAGCGCCGTCGCCTCAGCGTTGATTACTTCATCGACCTGGGGCGCGGCGCGTATTCGGAGGTAGCCGACACGCGCTGCAGCGATGCGAGCTTGTTCGCACAGCTGGCCGACAGCTATCGCGAGTTGGTCCGCATCCTGGCTGCATTGCGCCCGCCCCGCGAGTGGCAGCCTGGGGCGGGTGGGATCTTGCAGGCCTGAGAGCGGCTAAGGCGGCTGTGCAGCCGCCAGGCGCGTGCGGCCGGTGCCCGGTGCGGCATCGCCGCTCGTGCACTCAGACGATGAGCGCGCCGCGTCCGCGTCTACCGGACGGGGCGCGTGCGACGTGTTGCCAGAAGGACTGAACAATAAGCCTTGGCAGGGGCCGTCCCGACACGCGTCGGGCCCGTCCCGACTGCCATCGCCTGCGTCTGCGCGCACACTAGCCCTGCAGGCAGATCCGCTGGGTGAGTGCCATTACCCGACGATCAGGACCTGCATTGTTGATCGTCGCAGCGTCGGTGCACTGCGGCGCATCGCGCGCGCAGCATGGGGGACATGCTGCGCGTCGCAACCATCCAGAGGGACGTGGATTCATGAAGACGTGTATCGCGGCAGTGCTGTTGGCACTGCCTGGGCTTGCTGTTGCACAAGACCTGCCGCCGGGCTACGCCGGTCAGGGCGGAATGACGCTGCAGGAGATCGACCCTGCCATCTATGCGTATCACTACGACCACGGTTTCGTGGGCGAAGATGCGATGGGCTGGGATCCTGCATTGCAGTTCGCCTGGTCGCGCATCGCCGCTGCCGAGGTTTGCGCACAGCAACCGCCATCGGATGCACTGATCGCCAAGCTGGTGGAGCAGTACGGCAAGGATGCCGTGGTGCACCAGACAAGCGGTATCGGATTCCATGCGGCGCAGATGCGTGCCGCCGGCACGTTCTGTACCCCGACGCGTCATGCAGAAGCAGTCGCGCTACTGCCTGCGTTTGCGGGTGGCGACTTTTCTACTGCAACCGCGTATGCCTCCGCTGCCGAGGCGGGGACGGTGGTGGTGGCAGCACAGGATCAGCCTACGGCCATTGGTGGTGGGGATGCAGCGACTGCGCCATCGCTCTCTGCGGACTGGGCGTTGATGCTGCCGCTACAGCCGCGCATGATCGTCGCAGCCAATGGTCAGCCTGCCGGCGATGAAATGTTGCACGTGATCCGGCGAGGTCATACCGGCGCGGTCATCGCGGGGCAGGTCGCTGGAAATGTAATTACCGGTGTCCTGCTGGGCAGGATGGGCGGATTCACCTTCGACAAACGCCAGTTGAAGGGCGAGGAGATCGAAAGCATCGGCAACCCGGGGTATGCGCTACAGCGCGATGCGATCAACATGCAGTTGAAGCGCTACTTCACCGCCAAGCCCGGCGCGATGCCGATCGATGCTTTTCCATTGCAGGTGCTCATGTCCGAATGGCGGCTGGTCTACCAGAGCCTGAGCGACGAAAACTCCCCGTACGAGCTGCGCTATCAGGTCAGCATAGGTGGTGAATCAAGCGGGTTCCTGAAGCGCAAGGCCAGTCCGTACAGCCTGTCGTGCCAGCCTACCCTGCGCACCGCGTCGCTGGAAGAATGGCAAGCAAACGATTACGCGATGGTCAAAGAAGCTGCGCAGGCCTATAGCGACGAATGTGCCGCAAAGCTCGCCGAGCAGTTGCCGCAGTGGTTCCCGGACAGGGCAACGGTTACTGCCTCCAACTGATTGCCGGATCGGGCGAGGCCGGGCATCCGACCGCTCTGGCGATCTGTAAAAATTGCTATCAGCGCATCCTGAAACCAGAACGGGCACTGCTCCATCGAGCAGTGCCCGTTCCGTCTTGCGGATTGGGAATGCATCAGCCGACTTGGCGTGCCTGGCTGCGTTGCAGTTCTTGCTGATCCTGGACCTGCGTTTGCGACTGCGCGTCCTGTCGTACGGCATTGCTGCTTTGCTCCAATGGGCGTTCTGCAGCGCCTGCCTTGTCCGTATAGATCCGCTGGTGCGCCGGGTCGTTTGGCTGACCCTGTACAGCGAACAATCCGGTGCCGTCCTTGCTCAGTATCACCGCGTCAATGCGCTGCAGACCGCTGACCTTGGCTTCGAACGCCAATGAAGCCGCTGCATTCTCCAACGCGCGACGGTCGGCGAACGAATTCGGACCCAGCTGTTCCAGCTTGCTCACGGCCTGGTTGTACAGCGGATTATCGGGATTGGTTTTTTCCGACAGCAACGGCGTCTTCTCGGCTTGCTTCAGTGCCTTGAGCGTATCGCCGCCGACGACGCCATCATCCTGCAGTCCGTGCGCACGCTGAAAGGCCTTGACCGCCTCACCCGTCCGCTGGCCATAGGCGCCGTCGGAGTTGAGTTCGTTGCCCTTTGCGTCCCTGTAGCCCAACTGCTGCAAGGTCTGCTGCACCTTCAGAACTTCAGCGCCATGCGCCTTTTCGCGCAGCACGCCGGATGTTTGTACCGCATCCTGCGCATGCGCGGGTTTGTGCGCGTCGCTGTCGTGAGATTGTTGCTTGCTCTGGTTGCGGTCCTGCAGCAAGTCGCGCGCTTCGGAAAGCGGGTCGCTGGCATAGAGCTTGACGCCCTTGGCGTGCTTGCGTTCAAGGTAGGTATCCAGCGAGCTGAGCTCGACGCCCTCACCGCCACGCGATTGGCTGATCTTGAGCTCGCCATCCTTGGGATCGCGCACCACCATGGTGATGTGGTCGATGCCCTTGTAGCGCCCTTTGTCCCACCCCAGTGACCCATTGTCCTCGCCGATGATCATGCCTTCTTTGAGGTTCTGGGCAGCGACGTCCTTGCCTTGGATCAGGACGCCGGAGCGTTGTTCGGCCTTGCGTAGCAATTCGGATGCACTATCGAAACCAGGGCTGAACTTTTCGTCCTTGGTGAAGATGACCTTGCCGGCGCCCTCGTTGATTTCACCCATGGTCGCATTCTGCATCTCGACCACCCAGCCAGAACAATCGACCCTCCCTTTGTCTGGATCCTTCGCGCCCATGCCGTACTTGACGTGGTCGTATTTGTTGGTGAGGTCATAGGCGGCGTGGAGCGCGATGCCATGCGCTGCAGCTTTCTCCGGCTGTGCGGCTGCGGACTGCGATGGTGCGGTTTGCGACGGTGCCTGCTGCTGCGTGGCCGAAATGGGCTCAATGCCTTTTTCAGGGATACGGATGCGGTCCATCTTCGTATCCCAGTACTGCACGAACGTCTGTGCCATGTCCTTGTCCGACATGCGCTGGAACGTCGCCGAATCGACACCTGTCAGAGACTTCAGTTCTTTCTCGCCAACATTGTTGAGGATGTTGGCGCGAGTGCTCTCAAGCCCGAAAGATCCTGTGGCGATCGCGGTCTGAAGAGAGCGGTAACCACTCGCGCCCTGCTGATGGGCCATGTACATGTCCAGGCCATCGGGCACTGGTTTGCCCGACAGGTAAGGCCGGCCATCGCGTTCGTGCCGGTCAACCAGGCTGGTCCGATTATCCAGATACAGCCGCGCTGCCGCGTCGGTGTTGACCACTGCATCCAACTCGCGTCCAGCGATGCCGTATTGTGCAGCGGTCGGAGGAGTGAACTGAAATAGCCCCTTGGCACCAGCGGCTCCGCGGCTGGCCAGCTCGTCAAAGGCACCGCCGGTCTCTACGTGGGCAAACCGCAGGAAGTCATCGCGCGGGATATTTCGCTCGGCTGCTTCGCGTTCGATGATGTCGAGCACTTGGGCTCGTGAGTAATTCGTTGGCATCGCTCAAGGTCCTTGATTGAGTGCTACAGCCCAGTGGCTGCAGCGGTACGCCGCCCGAACCAATTCCTTTGGTCCTGTATTAAGGGGTCGGCAAATACGATTTCTGGGCCGCATCGTACCGGTATACGACCGTTTCGTCACCCCCGCTCGTCGGCGAGTCTGCAGAAACGGTCACCCGCAGCGCGGGCAGACCAGGCTGCTTAACAAACGCAAGCGTACTGGTGTTTTTAATACAGGGAATCTTCCCAGGCGCATCCTCGCCACAATTTGCACTGTTGTCCTGCCCGGCCGGGATGTTGCCGATATACGTCCAATGTTTGTCGTTGACGTCATCGGTTTCCTTCGGATTGAACACGAATGCGTCGTAGGAAAGGATCCGTACGCCCGACTGCAGGCTCCACGTCGGTACGGCCAGGACCAGCCGGCTGTCGTCGGTGACGAGGGTCTGTGGCTTACGTGTCGTATCGACGGTGTTGCCTTTTTCCATTCCACCGAATTCGCCGATGTACGGCTCTGCGCCAAGCAGCTTCCATGGCGACTTGCTGCCAGGTTCGCTAATGATGAAGGTGGCATGTGCCAAGGTCACCTTCGTGCCCGGAGCGGGATAGTGGTTCTCGCGCTCTGTGCCGAAGAGCTCGGGCGTTTCCCAGGCGAAGCCGGTGTAATAACGCGTGCCGCTGAGTTCGAATTGAAAGCCGTACCAGTAATTGATCCAGCTGCCATTGGCGACTTCATAGGACGTTGCGCCGTCGCCATCGATGTTGCTGATGAAGTACAGCACGCTGTCCGGGCGGGGCGGCTGGAGCTGTTGGGTTGAACCCTGGGTTGCGTCCTGCATGGGAGAAGCGTCCTTGTCTGAAGGTTTGGGGGTGGCGCTGGCCGCGGCGCTGGCTGTCTTCGGAGGTGTGGCGTCCGTTGCAGCCGGCTTGCAGGCGGCGAGCATCGCTAGCGCAAGGATCAGTGGAATCTTCCTGACGAGCATTGGGGTGCATCCGTTGCGGAGGGCGGCGAAAGTCTACTCCAGCGCGGCGATGTGTCCAGTCGTCGCGCCCAGCCTTGCGCGGCCGGGTTGCCTGCTGCGCGTGGGGCTTCCGACTCAGCGGACGGATGGGGTGTCAGGTCTGCACCCCATCCCCTTGCTTCACCCGTCCACTGAAACTTCAGGCGTGCCGGGTGGCCTGTGTGCTTACGCCAGCGGCGTATTGGAAATGATCTCCACCCAATAGCCATCCGGGTCCTTGATGAAGGCCAGGTGCTTCATGCGGCCGTCTTCCAAGCGTTTTTGGTACGCCACGCCGAGGCTGTCGAAGCGTGCGCAGGCGGCGTGGATATCCGGTACCGAGACGCAGATATGGCCGAAGCCGCGTGGGTCGCTGTTGCCGTCGTGGTAGACCGGGCCGTCCTGGGTTTCGGTACCGTGGTTATGGGTGAGTTCCAGCACGCCGGGGATGCCGGCCATCCACAGACGGCGCGCTGCGTCGTCGTCTGGAATCGCGGTGTCTTGCGGCAGCAATGCGAGAAAGTACAGGCTGAACTCGGCCTCGGCGAAGTGGCGCGCATCCAGCAGGCGGAAGCCGAGCACACGCGTGTAGAAATCCAGCGAGCGCTGCGCATCCTTGATGCGCAGCATGGTGTGGTTGAACACGAAACCGCTGGTTTCGGCAGGCGCGGTGCTGGCGCCGGGAACGTGATTGAGATCGGTCAAAGGCATGTCGGTTTCCTTGTAAAACGTCTTGGGGGGAACAGGTCGGCGCTGTGGTGGATGCCGATGTTAGCCAGGCAATGGTGGTCGGCGTGTCTGCATCGCGCGCGTCGGTGCCCTGGGCGCCGCGCGCTGGGCGGTCATCGGTTCATGTCTGCGTTTGCGTGCATGTCTGCCGTGCGCATGGGGACGAGCTGCCGCACCCATGCGCAGTGCTGCGGCCAGTTCAAAACCAGATGCGCACGCCGACGACGAAGCGGCTGTCGCGCGCCGGTTCGTCGTCCATCGTGGCGCGCCGGGCACGGTCGCCGAAGCTGCGGTGATGCACCCAGCCGATATAGGGCGCAAACCGGCGTGTGATTTCGTAGCGGAGTCGCACGCCTGCTTCGAGCTGCTCCAGGCCGCTGTCGATGCCGCGTTGCCTATCCTCGCTCAGTGCGATGTCTGCTTCCACGCGTGGCTGCAGGATCAGGCGGTTGGTCAGCAGGACGTCGTATTCGCCCTCCAGTCGCATGGCCGCGCGACCGCCGCTGCCAATGAAGAGGGTGGCCTCGGTTTCGAACTTGTAAGGCGCCATGCCTTGCACGCCGAACGCCGCCCAACTGCGATGGTCGGTGCCGATGTCCTGACGCACGCCCACCAATACATCCCACCAAGGCGAGATGGCATGGCCGTAGAACGCTTCGACCGACGCGTCTTGTGTGTGCCCCTGCTGTCGCTCGCCTTCGCTGCGTAGCCACACGCGGTCGATATCGCCACCGATCCACGCGCGCGCTTCCCATTGCCGGCCGCTGCCGCGATCGGTGTCGAAGGCTTCCAGTCGATCGAGCAGCACGTACCGGTTGACTCCCGTCCCATGCATCGCGTGACTGTGCAGCGGTGCGAAGGCTGCGGCGATGTCCTCGGCAGTCGGCTCTGGAATCGGCTCGCGTGGCAGTGCAGCGCTATGTGGGGAGGCATGCGTTTGCATCGGCATCTTGGCTGGTGCGTCGCCATGCATCCGCGCATGGTCCATGGGAGTGTGCTCCATCGGCGCCTGCTGCGCAGGACCTGCGGTCATGGATGCGTGATCCATCGCCGGGTGATCCATCGAGCCATGGTCCATGCCCGCGTGCGACATGTGGTCATGATCTGCAGACGGCCTGACTGCGGACTCCTGCGTCTGAGCACGCTGCAACACCGGTGCATCGCTGGGTGCCACAGATTCTGTGGCGTCATGATGAGAATGCTCGGTAGGCGGTGGCGTCTGGTCGGCGTGCTGCATGTGCGCGTTCGCCACCTCCATGGCAGGCATGGTGTCCTGTGCAGTGGCCGGCGCCGCATCCGACGCTGCCGCCTTTGGCAAATCGGCATCGCCAGCGTCGGACGTCATCTGCATCGCATGCGCATCGTGCGCTGCGGTGCTGCCCGCCGCATCCAGGTGCTCCTGCGCAGCTAACGACGCACTCAGCATCCACATGCTCACCAACAGTGGGCGTAGGCGTAACGCGCTCATGCCTCCACCCGCACTTCGCGCATCATGCCCGCTTCCATGTGGTACAGCAGGTGACAGTGGTAGGCCCAACGGCCGAGCGCATCCGCACGCACGCGATAGGTACGGCGCGTACCGGGCGGCATGTCGATGGTGTGCTTGCGCACCTGGAAATTGCCGTCGGCATCTTCCAGGTCGCTCCACATGCCGTGCAGATGGATGGGGTGCTGCATCATGGTGTCGTTGACCAGCACGATGCGTAGCCGCTCGCCGTAACGCAGCCGCAGTGGGTCGGCCGAGGCGAAGGCGATGCCGTCGAAGGACCATGCAAATTTTTCCATGTGGCCGGTCAGGTGCAGCTCGATCTCGCGACCGGGCTCGCGGCCATCCGGGTCATCGAACAGGCTATGCAGATCGCCGTAGCGCAGCACGCGGCGGCCGTTGTCGCGCAGGCCTACGCCGGGGTCGTCCAGACGCGGCGCGGTGGCATTGCTGCGCATGTCGATCAATGGATTGCCATCCTCGCTGGCGGGGTGATGCGGTGTCTTGTCCGATGCGCTGTCGTGCGCATGCTGGACTGGCATCGGCATCGGCATCGGCATTGGCATTGGCATCGCATGCGCCGCATGCGGGTCGCTTTGCGTCGTGTCGTCACCGTGCATGGCGTGATCGGCATGCGCCATGCCATCGCCATGTCCCATGTCCTGCATGGTGAGGATCGCGCGCGGATCCAGCGCGGGAATCGGCGGCCGCAGGCCATGGCGTACGGCCAGCGTGCCGCAGGCGAATCCGGTGCGGCCCATGTCCTGCGCAAACAAGGTAAACGCATCCTGGCCGATGGGCTCGACGAGCACATCGAAGGTTTCTGCCGCGGCAATCCGTAGTTCGTCCACGCTGACCGGATGCACGTATTGGCCGTCGGCGGCGACAACGGTCATGCGCAGGCCGGGGATGCGGATGTCGAAGTAGGTCATCGACGAGCCGTTGATGAAACGCAGCAACACCTTTTCGCCGGGAGTGAACAAGCCGGTCCAGTTGCCGGCCGGCGCCACCCCGTTCAGCAGGTAGGTGTAGGTGTTGGCGTTGACGTCCGACAGGTCGGTGGGCGTCATGCGCATGCGGCCCCACATGCCACGGTCGGCCAGTGTCGCGCGCAGGCCGTCTTCGCGCGCATCGCGCAGGAAGTCGCCCACGGTGCGCTGTGCGTAGTTGTCGTGGCTGGGCATCTGTTTCAGGCGGCGGAACAGCGCCGCCGGGTCGAGATCGGTCCAGTCCGACAACAGCACCACATGTTCGCGATCGTGGCGGTACGGCGGCGGTGTCAGCGGATCGATGACGATGGCGCCATACAGGCCGGCCTGCTCCTGGAACATCGAATGGCTGTGGTACCAGTAGGTGCCGGATTGGCGCAGCGCAAAGCGGTAGTGATACTCCTGGCCTGGCGCGATGCCATCGAAGCTCATGCCGGGCACGCCGTCCATGTTGGCCGGCAGCAGCAGGCCGTGCCAGTGCACCGAGGTGGGCTGGTCGGTCAGCGCGTTATGCACGCGCACGCTCACCGTATCGCCCTCGCGCCAGCGCAGCGTGGGCGCAGGCAGGCTCTGGTTGACGGTGATGGCAGGGCGCGTGCGCCCGGTGAAATTGACCGGCAGGCGGCCGATCTGCAGCGACTGGCTGCTGCCGCGCAGGACCGGCGTGCTCACCGCGCCGGCTGCACGCGCGTCGGCACGCCACAGCCCGGCACCGGCGGCAAGACCGCCCAGGGCCAGGCCCTGCACGAAACGGCGCCGGCTGATGGCAGGCGGGGAGGTTGGATCGAACACAGGGGAATCGGAAGACATGTCATCTCCGGCGCGTCTGCAACAGCAGGCAGACGCAGCGCATCGCTGGGAAATCCCGCGTACAGGGACGCGGGGCGAAGCATGCATGGGAGGGGCCGATAGGCACGGCGCGCGCGCGTCACGCCAGGCATGCGGTGCGCCTGCTACCCGGGCGCGTGCAGTGACTGCCGATGCCGCGCATCGGCGACGCGTCTGGGCAAGCGCGTCGTGCCGTGTCGGCCGTTAGCCGATGGGAGGTCGAACCGGTTGCTCGTGTGTCGGGTTGCCGCGGCCTGCGTCCAGGGCGGCAGGCGCCGCGGAATGACTGAGCATCCCCGCCGGAACCGCGGGCAGGGTCAGCAAGGCCAGGCTGCAGTGTTGCAGGCAGTCGCAGCTGCCCAGCTTGCAGCAGTCGCTGGCGTGCGCGTGTCTGGTCGTGTCGGGCAACGGCGCCGCATCGGCCGCTGGCATGGCGTCATGGCACGGCATCGCGGCCGCCACGTGCGCCTGCATGGCGTGCGTGACCGTCTGCGGCACGGCCACTTCCGGCATTGCCATGCCCACCGACGCCCACGCGCCGGTGGCCGTATTGGCGACCAGGCACAGGCACAGCAGCAGGCGGAGCAGGCAAGGCAGCACGGGCGGTCGGGGCTGATGGATGACGCTGCGAGCATACCACCGGCCCGCAACCGTCCGCCCGCTGACCGCCGGCGCCGGCTGTGCGCCTGGCGGCGGTAGAATTGACGCCTCTTTCGCTTCACGCCCGTGCCCATGTCGCAGCGCCAGTGGGTGGCCGCCGCCATCCAGAAGATCGAGGCCGATTTCAATCGTTCGGCCGACACCCATCTGATCCCGATGGATCTGCCGGGCTATCCAGGCATCGACCTGTACTTCAAGGACGAGTCCAGCCACCCCACCGGCAGCCTCAAGCACCGGCTGGCGCGCTCGCTGTTTCTCTATGCGCTGACCAACGGCTGGCTGCGTGCCGGGCGGCCGGTGATCGAGGCCTCCAGTGGCTCGACCGCCATTTCCGAGGCCTATTTCGCGCGCCTGCTGGGGGTGCCCTTCATCGCGGTGATGCCGGCCTCGACCTCGCCGGAGAAGATCGCAGCGATTCAATTCCAGGGCGGCCGCTGCCATCTGGTGGAACGTGCCTGCGACCTGGACAGCGCCTCGCACCAGCTCGCGCGCGAGACCGGCGGGCACTTCATGGACCAGTTCACCTACGCCGAGCGCGCCACCGACTGGCGCGCCAACAACAACATCGCCGAATCGATCTTCAAGCAGCTGGCCGAAGAGCCCCACCCCATCCCCGACTGGATCGTCTGCAGCCCCGGCACCGGCGGCACCAGCGCCACATTGGGGCGCTATGTGCGCTATCGCCGGCATCACACCCGCATCCTGTGCGTGGACCCGGAAGTGTCGGTGTTCTTCGACGGTTATTGCCGTGCGGTGGACGGGCAGTGCCCCAAGGAGCTGGCGATCACCGGCGGCTCGCGCATCGAAGGCATCGGCCGGCCGCGGGTGGAATCGAGCTTCATTGCCAGCTGCGTCGATGAAATGATCAAGGCGCCCGACGCCTTGAGCCTGGCGGCGATGCGCCACGTCAGCGCCACGCTGGGCCGTCGCGTGGGCGGCTCCACCGGCACCAACTTCATCGGCGTACTGCACGCCGCGCAGCGGATGCGCGAGGAGGGCCGGCAGGGCTCCATCGTCACCATCCTGTGCGATGCAGGCGAGCGCTACGCGCACAGTTACTACAACCCGGGCTGGTACGCGGAGCGGGCGATCGATGTCACCGACAGCGATGCGGCCATTGCCGAGGCGGTCAACGGCGGCGCATTGCCGCAGCTGCCTTGTGCTGCGCTGCGTTGATCGCCATATCGGGAGCGTGCTGACGCGCTGGGCGTCGGCACCTGTCACCAGACATCTTCGTCATCCCTGATTCAGTCCACCGCCGGAGCGCTCCATGACCAACCCGCTGCTCGATCTGTCCGGACTGCCGTCCTTCGATGCCATCCGCCCTGCGCATGTAGGCCCGGCGATCGACCAACTGCTGGCCGAGGCAGAAGCGGCAGTGAAGGCGGCCGAACAGGTCAGCCCGGTGCGCTGGGACAGTTTCGTGGTGCCGCTGGACGATGCCACCGAGCGGTTGTGGCGCGCATGGGGCCAGGTCGGCCATCTGCAGGCGGTAATGAACACGCCCGAGCTGCGCGAGGCCTACAACAGCAATCTGCCCAAGGTGAGCCGCTTCGGCAGCGCGCTGGGCCAGAACCTGGCCTTGTACGCGCAGTACAAGGCGCTGGCGCAATCGCCTGAAGCGGCCGAGTACGATCAGGCGCGCCGCAAGGTGCTGGACAACGCGCTGCGCGATTTCCGTCTCGGCGGCGCCGAGCTGGACGACGAGGCCAAGGCGCGCTTTGCGCAGATCCAGGAAGAGCTGTCCGCATTGGCAGCCAGGTTTTCTCAGAACGTGCTCGACGCTACCGACGCTTGGTCGTACGTGACCGAAGACCAGGCGCAGTTGTCCGGCCTGCCGGCCGAGGTGATCGCCGCCGCACGCGCTGCGGCTGAAAAAGACGGCGTACCGGGCTGGAAGTTCACCTTGCAGATGCCGTGCTATCTGCCGGTGCAAAGCGATGCCGACAGCCGCGAACTGCGCGCGCTGCTGTATCGCGCCAACGCCGAGCGCGCCTCCGAGTTCGGCGATCCTGCGCTGGACAACAGCGCCAATATCGATCGTATTCTCGCCCTGCGCGCCGAGCTGGCGCAGCTGCTTGGATTTGCAAGTTACGCCGACTACTCGGTCGCCACCAAGATGGCGCAAAGCCCCACTGAAGTGATGGGGTTCCTGCGCGACCTGGCCGTGCGTGCCAGGCCGTATGCGCAACGCGACCGTGCCGAACTCGAAGCCTTCGCACGCGACGAACTTGGCCTGGATGAACTGCAGGCCTGGGACCTGGCCTACGTCAGCGAAAAGCTCAAGCAGGCGCGCTACAGCTTTTCCGAGCAGGAAGTGAAGCAGTATTTCACCGAGCACAAGGTGCTGGCTGGCCTGTTCGATGTCATCCACAGCCTGTACGGACTGAGCGTCAAGCCGGACAGCGCGCCGGTGTGGCATCCGGACGTGCGTTTCTTCCGGCTGGAAGATGCGCAGGGCGCGTTGGTTGGCCAGTTCTATCTGGATCTGTACGCGCGCGAAGGCAAGCGCGGTGGCGCGTGGATGGACGATTGCCGCAACCGCCGCGAGACCGCCAATGGGACGCAGACGCCGCTGGTGTATCTGGTGTGCAACTTCGGCCGCGGCAGTGGCGATGCACCGGCCACCTTCCGGCACGGCGAGGTCACCACGCTGTTCCATGAAATGGGCCACGGCCTGCATCAGTTGCTCACCCGCATCGGCGAGTTGGGTGTGGCCGGCATCAATGGCGTGGAATGGGATGCGGTGGAACTGCCCAGCCAGTTCATGGAGAACTTCTGCTGGGAATGGGAGCGCGTGCAGGCGATGACCGCGCACGTGCAGACCGGCGAGCCGTTGCCGCGCAACCTGTTCGATCGGCTGCTGGCTGCGCGTAATTTCCAGAGCGGCATGTTCACCGTGCGCCAGCTGGAGTTCGCCTTGTTCGACATGCAGCTGCACAGCAGCTTCGACCCGGTGCAGGACAGCGTGCTGCAGCTGATCGAGCGCGTGCGCGACGAGGTCGCCGTCAATCGCCCGCCGGCGTGGAATCGCTTCCCGCATCAGTTCAGCCATATTTTCGCGGGCGGCTACGCAGCCGGCTATTACAGTTACAAATGGGCTGAAGTGCTTAGTGCCGATGCCTACGCCGCGTTCGAAGAGGCGCCGGAGCAGGTCGCTGACACGGGGGAACGTTTTCGCCATGAAGTGTTGTCGCGCGGTGGCAGCCGCAGTGCGGCCGACAACTTCCGTGCCTTCCGTGGGCGTGCGCCGAGCATCGACGCATTGCTGCGGCACAACGGCATGGCGGGCTGATGGTGCCGATTGGGCCGTCGTCACCGGCCACCGGTCGCTACGGAGTTCGCATTGCATTGAGGTGAGCTGTCTTATAACCGCGACGTGGCGCCCCTTCGCGAGGCGCAGCATGCAGTGGAACAAGGCACAAGGAGACCGCAATGCAGCGACGTTTGTCATGGAGTGCGCTATGGCTGATGGCCGTGGCCATGCCGGTTTGGGCGCAACATGCCGGCCACGCCAACGGCCTGGCTGGCCTGCGCGCCGGGCCTGCTGAAGAGTACCGGCGCGTGGGAGAAGTTCAGCCCGGCAATGCGCTTCAGGTCTATGGTTGTCTCGACCGCGGCACCTGGTGCGACGTGCGTTCTCCGGAGGCACGTGGTTGGCTTCCTGCGAACTCGATCGCGCTCAATCACGGCGCCCTGAATCGCGTGGTGCCGAAAGTGAAGTTCGCGCTGGACACCTACTGGGACACGCACTATCGCGGCCGCGAATGGACGGTCGAGAGCGAGCGTGCGTTCTGGCGCGATCACACGCCGGGAGACTCGCTGCCACTGGAGCTCCTGGCACCTGGCGAGGGCGTGCCGGCGGACGGAGTGCAGTCCATGGCAAGACGTGCCAAGCGGCAGACACGTGCAGAGAACGAGCGCACCGAACGCGAGCGTGCCGTGATCGATCGGGCTGCGCTGAATCGGCTGGACCGTGATGCACGGGACGAAAGGATCAACAGGTGCGAACGCTCAGGAGGCCAGGACAGTGCCGTGCAGAGTTGTATCTCTCAGGCACGCAGCGACTACGACGGAGCGGTTCGGCAACGGTGCGCAGGCTCACAGAGTCAGGACGTCGGCTCACAGAGTTGTATCGACCAGGCAAGCATCGACTACGAGCAATCGGTTTGGGAACGGAAAATGCGCGACCAGCAAGATCGCTAGCCGGCCGTTCGTCGGACGAGGTCTGGCGTGCACCTGGCAGGGCATTGCGGTTGGCGCCTTGTGGCGGTATCAACTATGCAAATCCCGGCTTGCCGCGCCTGGCCAACGACATCGGCCGATGGCATGCAAGACACGGCAGTCACTGGGTGATCGGCGCGTTTCTGTCATCGCCGCAACCGGTGCCACCGCAGCGTGATCGCGGCGGTGGCAGCAGCCATCACACCCGCCCGAACACCAACGTGCCGTTGGTGCCGCCAAAGCCGAAGCTGTTGGACATCACCGTGTTCAAGCTCGCCTCCTGCGTCTGCCGCAGGATCGGGAAGCCCTCCGCACGGGGGTCGAGTTCGTCGATATGTGCAGAGCCGGCCATGAACCCGTCGCGCAACATCAGCAGGCTGTAGATCGCTTCGTGCACGCTGGCCGCGCCCAGCGAATGGCCCGACAGCGCCTTGGTCGAGGACAACGGCGGCACGTTGTCGCCGAACACCTCGCGCACCGCGCCCAGTTCGGTGACATCGCCCAGCGGCGTGGAGGTGCCGTGGGTGTTGAGGTAGTCGATCGGCTGGCTGAGGCCTTGCATGGCCATGTGCATGCAGCGCACCGCACCTTCGCCGCTGGGCGCCACCATGTCGGCACCATCGGAGGTCACGCCATAGCCGAGCAATTCGGCATGGATGCGTGCGCCGCGCGCGATGGCGTGGTCGTAGTCTTCCAGCACCAGCATGCCGCCGCCGCTGCCGATGACAAAGCCGTCGCGCTGCGCATCGTAGGGGCGCGAGGCCACCGCCGGGCGATCGTTGAAGCCGGTGGACAGCGCGCCCATCGCATCGAACATCACGCTCATGGTCCAGTGCAGTTCTTCGCCGCCGCCGGCGAACATCACATCCTGCGCGCCGTGCCGGATCAGATCCGCGGCCGCGCCGATGCAGTGCGCCGACGTCGCACAGGCGGCCGACAGCGAATAGCTCAAGCCGCGGATCTTGAACGCAGTGGCCAGCGATGCGGAGACCGCCGAACACATCGTGCGCGGCACCATGTACGGGCCCACCTTGCGCACGCCACGGTTGCGCAGCAGGTCGGCGGTTTCCACCTGCCATTGACTGGACCCGCCACCGGAGCCGGCGATCACGCCGGTCCGCAGGCTACTGACCTGCTCGGCATCCAGCCCGGCATCGGCAATCGCATCGCGCATGGCCAGATACGCGTACGCGGAGGCGTCGCCCATGAAGCGTTTGAGCTTGCGGTCGATCAACGCCTCCAGATCCAGCGTCACCGCGCCGCCCACCTGGCTGCGCAGACCGGCCCCGGCGTGATCGGGCAATGCAGTGATGCCGGAGCGGCTCTCACGCAATGCGGTGGAGACGGTGTCCAGATCGTTGCCCAGACACGAATTGATGCCCATTCCGGTGACGACGACACGACGCATCAGAAGTTCTCCGTCGAAGTGAACATGCCCACGCGCAGATCCTTGGCGGTGTAGATCTCGCGCCCGTCCACCAGCATGCGTGCATCGCTCTGCGCCATCACCAGCTTGCGGTTGATCACGCGGCTGACATCGATCTCGTAGCTCACCAGGCTGGCGCTCGGCAATACCTGGCCGGTGAACTTGACCTCGCCGCAGCCCAGCGCGCGTCCGCGACCGGGTGCGCCGATCCAGGTCAGGAAAAAGCCGGTCAGCTGCCACATCGCATCCAGCCCCAGGCAGCCGGGCATCACCGGGTCGCCGATGAAGTGGCAACCGAAGAACCACAGGTCCGGGCGGACATCGAGTTCTGCGCGGATCACGCCCTTGCCATGCGCGCCGCCGCTGTCGTTGATCTCGGTGATGCGGTCGAACATCAGCATCGGGTCGTTCGGCAGCCGGCCGCTGTCGGGTCCGAACAATTCCCCGCGCGCGCTGGCCAGCAATTGGTCGCGCGAATACGCATTTTGACGAGTCATCACAAACGTGTCCTGCAAGGAGCGAATGGCGAAGCCGGCAAGGGTGCATGAGCCGGCGCGGTTCAATCAAACGTTTTATCCGTACGCATGCGTGCTGTTTTCAGACGCTGCAAGGGTGCGGTGCACAATGTGGAGGCTCGGTAGCTCGCGCCTTCGCACGCCATCCGGTCATGGCCAACGGCCGGATGATGTGCAAAGGCGTGGTGGTCCGGAGCTGAAGGCAATGTCCATCGCTGGCGGCGGTCGCGCCCGTTTCGCGCCGCCTTGCCGTTGTTGCTGGATCATGGCGTGAGACGCGGCTGCCTTATCATGGCCGCATCCTGAGTGGAGAGATGCCAGCTTGATGCGCAAGATCGTGCACGTGGACATGGATGCGTTCTACGCGTCCGTGGAGCAACGTGACGATCCCGGCCTGCGCGGCAAGCCGGTGGTGGTGGCCTGGCGCGGCGCGCGTTCGGTGGTCTGCGCCGCCTCCTACGAGGCACGTACTTTCGGCATTCGCTCGGCGATGCCGGCGCTGCGCGCCGAGCGGCTGTGCCCGGATGCGGTCTTCGTGCCGCCGGATTTTGCGCGCTACAAGGCGGTGTCGCGACAGGTGCGCGAGATCTTCCATCGCCACACTGATCTGGTCGAGCCGTTGTCGCTGGACGAAGCCTATCTGGATGTCACCCAAGCCAAGACCGGCATGCAGCTGGCCACCGAGATCGCGCAGCTGATCCGCACCCAGATCCGCGACGAAACCCGGCTCACTGCATCGGCCGGCATCGCGCCGAACAAGTTCCTGGCCAAGATCGCCTCCGACTGGCGCAAGCCAGATGGCCAGTTCGTCATCGCACCAAGTCGCGTGGATGCATTCCTGCTGCCGCTCAAGGTCAATCGCATTCCCGGCGTGGGCAAGGTGATGGACGGCAAGCTGGCGGCTTTGGGCATCGTCACCGTGGCCGATCTGCGACTGCGTCCGCTGGAAGAATTGCAGGCGCATTTCGGCAGCTTCGGACATAGCCTGTATCGCCGCGCGCGCGGCATCGACGAACGCCCGGTGGAGCCGGATCAGGAAGTGCAGTCGGTCTCCTCGGAGGACACCTTCAGCGAGGATCTGGCGCTCGATGCACTGGATCCGCACATCCTGCGCCTGGCCGAAAAGACCTGGCTTGCCACGCGGCGTACCGAACGGATCGGGCGCACGGTGGTGCTGAAGTTGAAGACTTCGCACTTTCGCATCCTGACCCGCTCCTACACGCCGGAGCAGCCGCCCGCTTCTTTGGACGCATTGGCGCAGATTGCATTGGCGCTGACCCGGCGCGTGGAACTGCCCGAGGAGACGCGCTATCGCCTGGTCGGCGTGGGGCTGAGCGGTTTCAGCGATGCCGACGAGGGCGCGGTGCAGGGAGAATTGTTCGGTGAGATGCCGCCGGCGCAATGAGCGCGGCCTCATGCCCGCGGTGCCGCCACTGCGGTTCTGAGCGCGCCGTCCACACCCACCAGATGGCTGCTCGCTACGTTGGGTGGGCCGCTCCTGGCCTGCTGCATGCAGCGATCGCTGCATCAGGCATCTCCACCGCGCACGCTGACGCGCTCTGAATCCGGGCGCTCGTACACTGCACGCCGCTCCCCCGACGAGGCGTTGTGCATGTTTCCGTATCCGCTGGTGATCTTCGACCTGGATGGCACGCTGGTGGACAGCGCACCCAATATCGCCGAAGCGCTCAACGCCACCCTGCACGAACTCGGGTTGCAGCAGTTCAGCGAGGCGACGATCCGCGGCTGGATCGGCGAAGGCGTGCACGTGCTGCTCGCCACCGCCTTGCGCGAAGCCGGCGGTACCCATGACGCCGATACCGAGATGCCGGTGATGATGCGTCATTACGAAGCCTGCCTGCTGCAGGACCCGCAGCTCTATTCCGGTGTCGGCGAGGCATTGACCGGGTTGCGCGAGGCCGGCGCTACGCTGGCGTTGTGCACCAACAAGCCATCGCGGTTTATCGCGCCGCTGCTGGAGCATCTGGGCATCGCATCGCAGTTCAGCAGCGTGCTCGGAGGCGATTCGCTGGCGCAGCGCAAACCCGATCCGGCACCGCTGCTGCACCTGGCCAGGCAATTCCGGCACACACCGCAGCAGTGCCTGATGGTCGGCGATTCGGCCACGGATGCGGCTGCCGCACACGCAGCGGCAATGCCCTTGGCGATGGTGCGCTACGGCTATCTGCGCGGCTTCGATGTGCAGAGCGCCGGCGCGGTGGCGGTCATGGACGACATGCGCGAGCTGCTTGCGTTGAAGTAAAACGCGCAAGCCAATCAGCACCCGTTGCATGCGCCTCCATCATCGCTTGCACCACCAACGCCGCCGTCGGTTCGCCGCGCTGGATGAACATCGCACGCACGTGCACTGCACCGGCAGACAGCTGGAACGCGCACCGACCTGCAGATAGTGCACAACATGTTGCGGCAAAAGTGCGCTGATCTGTTCCGCAAGAGCCGCATGCGGCTTCGCCGGCGCAGTCATTCTGTTTGAGAATGAATCGCATCTGTGTAGAATGCGCGGGTAATCCTGACTGCGTCAGCGCTTGGCAGGCGCATCGTGCGCCTGCTGCACGCAGCACTCCCCACGTATCACCTCAAGCCGTCGCCAGAGGTCCATCTCCTGTCGAGAGGTTTGAGAATGTCCGCATCACGCCGGTCATGGATGTCTGCGCCTGCGCGTCGTCCCATGTTGTCCCACCGCCAGCTAGTGTTGGCCATTGCGCTCGGCTGTGGCAGCTGCATTTGCAGCGCATCGGCCGAAGACGCCGCGGCCGATCCGCAATCGCTGGACACCGTGCACGTCACCGCCGCGCAAATCGCACGGCAAGCATTGGGTTCGTCGGTCATTACCGCCGAAGACATCGAACGACGCCCGCCGGTGAATGATCTGTCGCAACTGCTGCGCACTATGCCGGGCGTCAACCTCACCGGCAACAGTGCCTCCGGCCAGTACGGCAACAATCGCCAGATCGATCTGCGCGGCATGGGCCCGGAAAACACGCTGATTCTGGTCGATGGCAAACCGGTGGGATCGCGCGATGCGGTGCGCATGGGCCGCAGCGGCGAGCGCAATACGCGCGGCGACACCAACTGGGTGCCGGCCGAAGCGGTGGAGCGGATCGAAGTGCTGCGCGGCCCGGCCGCGGCGCGTTATGGCTCCGGTGCCTCCGGTGGCGTGGTCAACATCATCACCAAGAAGCCGACCGGCGATCTGACCGGCTCGATGAGCCTGTTCGGCCTGGTGCCGCAGCACAGTGCCGAAGGCGGCGGCCAGCGTGCCGGCTTCCAGCTCAGCGGGCCGCTGAGCGACACGTTCTCGTTCCGCCTCTACGGCAATCTCAACAAGACCGATCCGGATTCACTGGAGCTCAATCGCCGCTTTGCCAGCAGCGCCGCCGCGGTGCCGCCGGCCGGACGCGAGGGTGTGCGCAATAAGGACATCAACGGCCTGCTGCGCTGGGATCCGATGGAAGGCCAGGTGATCGAACTCGATACCGGTTTCAGCCGCCAGGGCAATCTGTACGCGGGCGATCGCGCGGTCAGCGCCGATGGCCTGGCCGGTGCCGATCTGGGTGCGTTGTTTGGCAGCGAAACCAACACGATGATCCGCCGCACCGCCTCGCTGACCCATCGCGGCACCTGGGCGCTCGGCACATCGCGCCTCACCGCCGCCTACGAAGGCACCGACAATACCCGCCTCAACGAAGGCCTGGCCGGCGGGCCGGAAGGCTCCATTGCCGCCAGCCTGCTCGATTCCACCGCCACGCTCGACAACCTCAACATCGACGGCGAGTTCAACATGCCGCTGCAGGCCTGGACCGAGCAGGTGCTGACGCTGGGCTTCGAACGCCGCCAGAGCCGCCTCAGCGATGCGTATTCGATGTCGCAGACGGTGAGCGCAGGCGGTGGTTTCCCCGGTCTTGCCAATGGCACGCGCAGCCCGCGAAGCGAGGCCACGCTCAGCGCGGTGTATCTGGAAGACAACATCTACGCCAGCGAGCGGCTGACGCTGACGCCAGGTGTGCGGCTGGATCACCACAGCCAGTTCGGCAACAACCTCAGCCCCAGCCTCAACGTGCAGTACAAACTCAGCGAAGACTGGTTGCTCAAGGGCGGCATCGCGCGCGCCTTCAAGGCACCCAACTTGTACCAGTCCAACGCCAATTATCTGTATTACACACGCGGCAATGGCTGCCCGGTGCTGTTCCCCAATCTTGGTTCGGGCTGCTATATCCAGGGCAACGACAACCTCGATCCGGAGACCAGCATCAACAAGGAGATCGGCATCGAGTGGGCACCGCAAACCGGTCACCATGCCTCGCTGACGTATTTCCACAATGCCTACGACGACAAGATCGTCGCCGGGATGGTGCCGGTCGGGGTCACGGTCGACCGGCGCGGGCAGGTGTTCCAGTGGACCAACGCATCGGAAGCGATCGTGCAGGGCGTGGAAGGCAACCTCACGTTGCCGCTGCTGGGTGAGCAGGGCCGCGAGCTGAAGTGGAACACCAATGTCACCTACATGATCGAGAACAAGAACACCGCGACCGATCAGCCGCTGTCGGTGATTCCGGAATACACGGTCAACACCACGCTGGATTGGCAACCGACCCAGGCCTTGTCGCTGCTGCTCACCGGTACGTTCTATGGCAAACAGGAATCGGCCACGCAATCGAGTACCAGCGGCGGCGCCATCGCCCCCGACTCGCGCGACCCCTACGACCTGTGGGGCGTCAGTGCGCGTTACCGCATCACCCGCAAGGTCAGTGTGGGCCTCGGTGTGGACAATCTGTTCGACACCCGCCTGTTTCGCGAAGGCACCAACAACACCGGCGGTGCGGCAGGTGCGGCGACCTACAACGAGCCCGGCCGAGCGTATTGGGCGAGCCTGAGTTTCGGTTTCTGACAGCGATGCGGCGCTGCGTGAGAACGCGCGCGCCGCAACAGGAGAGTGCAATGACCCGACAGCAGCGTTGGCGGCTTGCGTGTGCCGGTGTGCTGATGTGGATCGTCGGCGCCGTGCCGGCGTTCGCGCAGCCGGACCTGAGCCGCACGATCGGCAGCACCGTCGCCGATCGCCCCAGTGCCTCCTATGGCTTCAGCGCATTGCGGCTGGACTCGGCCGATGCTCAACGCCATTACCGCGTGCGGATTGCCACACCCAAGGCTGCGCCGCCCGTCGCCGGTTATCCGGTGGTGTACCTGCTCGATGGCAACGCGGCATTGATGGAACTGGATGAGCGTTTGCTCGACAGCCTCTCGACTGACGGCGATGCGCCGGTGCTGGTGTTCATCGCCGACGACAGCGCGTTGCGCATCGATGCGGTGGGGCGCAGCCTGGACTACACGCCTGCGCGTTTTACCGATGGCCGTGTCGAAACCGACCCGCTGAACCCTGAGCGCAGGACTGGCGGCGCTGCCGCATTCGCGCAACTGATCGCCGCACGCATTCGCCCGCAGGTGCAGGCTCATGTGTCGGTGGATCCTCTGCGGCAGACGCTATGGGGCCATTCGTATGGCGGGCTGTTCGTGCTGCAGGTGTTGCTGACGCAGCCACAGCTGTTTCAGCACTACGTGGCAGTCGATCCATCGCTGTGGTGGGGCGATGGATTCATCGTCCAGCAGGCGCAGCGCGTGGTCGATAACGCACACGCAGCTTCTGCGAGCACGCAGCCAGACAAGCATCGTCTGACGCTGATGGCGGGCGAGGGCGGCACGCCGGCCAACGCTACAAAACCGGAGCGTCCCGGGCGGCCACAGTCAGATCCACATGCGGCACAGAATCTGGTCGCGCTGTTGTCGTCGTTACCCGGCCTCAGCGCCGCGTATCAACCGCTACCAGGCCTCAGCCATGGTCAGACGCTGGGCGCATCGCTTGCGCCGACGTTACGAGACGCAGCGGCGCGTTGACGAAGCCAGATCAGGCAAGCGATCGAAATACATCGATCTAGAACGCAACAAGCACGCTAGCGCTGGTCGCCGCGCCAGCGTCATGCGCGCACGGCTGCGGCAACCCGGCGCAAACATTCAATCCTCGCGCGTTTGGCTCAGGTCCGCAGCGTCATCGTCTGCTTCGCCCATGTCGCCATGCGTATCGTCGTTGTCTGCCCGCGCGTAGTGCACGGTTTCCACCGGCCCGGCGACCGCGCGGCCGCGCACCGGCAACAGCGCGCTGGCCGCCTCGTATTCGGCCAGCAAGGCATGCCGGCGCGCTTCGGGCACGTCCTGCCAGTGGCAGTCGGTCAAGGCGCCTTCCAGCGAGTACAGCAGGTTGAGGCTGGGCTTGAAACCGGCCCGGCGCACCTTGACGAATGCGCCCACCGCGCCCACCGCCTGCAGATCCTGCTGCGTGCGCAGGCCGACCTGGCGCAGCCACGCCGCACTTTTCGGGCCGATGTTGCGCAGCCGTTCGGTGGTCACGTCAGCGCGCCGACAAAAACCTGCGCGATGGCTTCCAGGCCGTGCTGATCGTCGGCGTCGAAGCGATCCAGCTCCGGGCTGTCCAGATCCAGCACGCCGATCAGCGCATCGCCCTTGACCAGCGGGATCACCAGCTCCGAGCGCGACGCCGAATCGCAGGCGATATGCCCGGGAAACGCGTCCACGTCGGCAATACGCTGGCTTTGCCGGGTGCTGGCGGCCGCACCGCACACGCCCTTGTCCAGCGGAATGCGCACGCAGGCCGGCAAGCCTTGGAACGGCCCCACCACCAGCTCGCGGCCGTCGTAGAAATAGAAGCCGGCCCAGTTGAGCGACGGTAGCGAGTTGAAGATCAGTGCGGCCAGGTTAGCGGCATTGGCGATCCGGTCCGGCTCGCCGTGCACCAGGGCCTGGGCCTGGGCGGTGAGCTGGGCGTATTGTTCCGGCTTGCTGCCGGTCAGCGATGAGGTGGCGAACATGGCCGAAGTTTAGCAGCGGCCATCCGCAGCGGCATTGCGACTCAGCCGCGCGTCCGGATCCGCGCGTTATGCTGCGCGCCCTCTCGGCAATGGCGGCGCGGCCGCAGGATCGAACGCATGCAGCATCCGGCGTTGTATGTCACCGGCACCGACACCGGCATCGGCAAGACCATGGGCAGCACCGCGCTGCTGCACGCGCTACGCGCGCGCGGGCGCACCGCCGTGGGGATGAAGCCGGTCGCCAGTGGCTGCGAACAGACGCCCGATGGTTGGCGCAATGAAGACGCGCTGGCGCTGCAGGCGGCCAGCGACCCGCAGCCGGACTACGCCACCCTCAACCCCTACGCCTTGCCCGCACCGCTGGCACCGGAGCTGGCTGCGGCCGATGTCGGCGTCACCCTGTCGCTGGACCCGATCGCCCGCGCCTTCGCGCAATTGCGTCGTCAGGCCGATGTGGTGGTGGTCGAAGGTGTCGGTGGCTGGGCCGCGCCGCTCAGCGCCGATCTGGACCAGGCCGATCTGGTCCGCGCGCTGCAATTGCCGGTGGTGCTGGTGGTCGGCGTGCGGCTGGGCTGCATCAACCACGCGCGCCTGACCGCCGCCGCCATCGCCGCCGACGGGCTGGAGTGCATCGGCTGGATCGCCAACGAGGTGGACCCGCAGATGGAACGCGTCGAAGCAAACATCCAGATGCTGCATCAGCGGCTGGGGATGCCGTGCTGGGGGCGGATCCGTTGGCGCCCGGGCGCCGATGCCGCCAGCCAGGCGCAGGAGCTGCGGCTACCGATCTAGCCGCGCCGGCTGCAACCGCGCCAGTGCCGATCGCCGCGCGCAAGCCACGGCGACGGGCCGACCGGCAAACGCACAATAAAAAAGCCCGACAGAGGGAGGGATCTGTCGGGCCGGATTGCACGGGGGGAGGGACCCATGCAAAGACGCTGAATTTTGGTGGCCGTTACTTGCGCCGTGTCTTGCCTGTTGCGCCGGCCTGTTCACTGCCGTTATCGAACTGCTGCTTGGCGAACTGCCCCAGCTCGCTGGACATCTTCAATCCCATCCCGACCACTTCCTGATTGGCCGAAGCCAGGCGTTCCAGGTTGTCGCGGGCCAGCTGCAGGCCTTTCGGCCAGAGCGTCTGGTAGGCACCCAGGTCGCGTGCCTGCGCAAACTCACCGAAGAACGTGGTGGTTGCGTTGACGTTCTGCTCCAGCGTGTCCAATGCCAACTGGTTGGCACGTGCTGCGGCAGAGGCGAACTGACTGGTGAAGCTGTTATCGAACTGCGCCGACATTGCGAACCCCTTGGGGAAAGCCGTGACCGTTTGTTGCGATGCAGCATACGCGGATATTGGTGCGATGCAACAAGTTTCCTGAAGTTTCCCCAAACTTTGTTCAAATCCATTTGAATTCAAGCGGTTGACGATGCGTCAAAAACGACGAAGCCGCCCAGTAGGCGGCTTCGGGGTAGATCATTGCGCACGCGATCAGCCGCGATAGCGGCAGCCGGAAGTGCAGGTTTCGTGCACCACGATCTCGCTCAACTGCGGCAGCGCCGGTTTGAGTTGCTGCCAGATCCAGATCGCCAGCCGCTCGCTGGTCGGGTTCTCCAGCCCCTCGATGTCATTGAGGTAGTGGTGGTCCAGGCGGTCGTAGATCGGTTGGAAGGCGGCCTTGATGTCGCCGAAATCCATGATCCAGCCGGTCTGGTCACCGGGTTCGCCGCTGACATGCAGTTCGACCCGGAACGAGTGCCCGTGCAGCCGGGCGCACTTGTGGCCGGGCGGCACATTGGGAAGCCGATGCGCGGCTTCGAGCGTAAAGACTTTGAAGATATCCATGCGCGCCATTGTAAGTGCGGCAGTGCTTCTCGGGGCTGTGCCAATCGCAGCGAGACCGTGCATTTGCGTCCTCGCGAGGACACCGGCACCACCGGTTGGCCCGGATGCGCTCCAACGACGCGCGCGGCGTCTTGAGGTCCGACGCGCGGACGATCGCGTCTGTCCGGCGCCGTGTGTCACGGCGCGTCATATCCCTATGCAGTTATGTAATTTTTGTTAATCAATCGCGCATGGCCCACTGCAAAGCCCCCTATTCATGGATGCCGTGCGTGAAGCGCCCTACGCCTTACCTGCTGTCTCTTGCCGTTCTCTCGGCGCTGATTCCCCTCGCTCATGCCGACGACGCGACACCCGACACGGGCAAGACCCTGGCCACCGTCAGCGTCACCGGCTCCAACATCAAGCGCACCGACAGCGAAGGCCCGAACCCGGTCCAGGTGATCGACCGCCAGCAGCTGGAGCAGTCCGGCAAGGTCACCGTGGCCGACGCACTGCGCTCGATCTCGGCCAACACCGGCAACGCCACCAACGAAACCACCAACAACGGGTGGGCCTCCGGCTCGGCGGGCATCGGCCTGCGCGGGCTGTCGCAGAAGAACACCCTGGTGCTGCTCAACGGACGCCGGCTGGCCAACTACGGCTTTCCCGCCAACGGCCTGGGCGACACCTTCGTCAACCTCAACGCGCTGCCGCTGGTGGCAGTGGAACGCATCGAGGTGCTCAAGGACGGCGCCTCTGCCGTGTACGGCTCCGATGCGGTGGCCGGCGTGGTCAACATCATCACCCGGCAGGATTTCCAGGGCGCCGAGCTCGGCTTGAGCGGCGGCACCTCCGATCAGGGCGGCATGGACACCCAGCGCGCCAAGTTCATCGGCGGCATCGGCGATCTGGACAGCGATGGCTACAACATCCTCTTCAGTTTCGACGCCTACAACCGCGACCGGCTGGATCAGGATCAGCGCGCGCTGACCCGCTCGGGCATCTACACCGACCTGCCCGGCGGGCGCTGGAACGGCTGGTCGGCCAAGGGCGCGCGTTACCTGGTCGGCGGCCGCTCTGTACCGATGCTCGATGCGCAAGGCAATTGCCCCACGGGGACGGTGCTCACCGCCAGCGCGCCGATCGACGGCCTGGCCGGCGATACCTGCGGCTTCAACCAGGCCCCGTTCACCACGCTGATCCCCTCGACCAAGCGCTATCAGGCCTATACCAACGCCACCTTCCGGCTCGGCGACAATGTCGAGGCGTTTGGCGAGGCGCTCTACAGCGAGGTCAAGGGCGTGTCGATCTTCGGTTCCAGCCCGTACTTCACCCTGGAGGGCGGCCGCTTTGCCTTGAACGCCAGCACAGGCCTGGCCGAGCCGGTATCCAACCTGTTGCCGGCCTCCAGCCCGTACAACCCGTACGGCACCGCGGTACCGATCGAATACACCTTCTTCGACCTGGGCCAGACGGTCAAAACCAACCGCTCGCAGTCCTATCGTTTTCTCGGTGGCGTGCGCGGCAAGACCGAACGCTGGGATTGGGAGGCGGCGGCGTTCGCCGCACGCAGCACCGAGCACGAAACCGTGTCCGGTGGTTTTGCCAATCGCTTTACGCTGGCCCAGGCGCTGGCCGATGGCAGCTACAACCTGCTCGATCCATCGGCCACACCGCAATCGGTGATCGACGGCATCAACCTCAGCACGCTTCGCCCGGCCCAATCGACACTGCGCGGCGTCGACGCCAAAGTGTCCGGCAATCTGTTCGAGCTGCCGGCCGGTAGCGTCGGATTCGCCGCCGGCGCCGAGTGGCGGCAGGAGGAGCTGGTCTCGCGCAATCCCTGGCAGATCGACCAGGGCCTGCAGATCCGCCCGGCGATTGCCGCGGTGGATGGTGAGCGCAAGGTGTCGGCGCTATATGCCGAAGTCAACCTGCCGCTGCTGCAATCGCTGGAACTGCAACTGGCAGGGCGCGGCGATCATTACAGCGATTTCGGCAATGCGTTTTCGCCCAAGGCCAGCCTGCGCTGGCAACCGCTGGACGCCGTGCTGGTACGCGCGGCCGCCTCGCGCGGCTTTCGCGCACCGTCGTTGTCGGAGAATGCGGCCAGCACCAACATCTCCTACGGCTCGGTGGTCGACCCGTTCGATCCGGACGTGCCGGGCTCGCGCCAGAACCCGACCTTCTTCACCGTCGGCAACACGGAGCTCGATCCAGAGCGCACGCGCAGCTACAACCTGGGTGTGGTGCTGTCGCCGTGGGCCGACACCAGCCTGAGCGTGGACTGGTACAAGATCGAACTGGAGAATCTGGTCGGCACCGGCAACAACGCCACCATCGTGCAGAACAACGACCCGGCCGACGTTATCCGCGACGCGCGTGGCACGCTGGTGGCGGTGTACAACCGCTACCAGAACCTCAGCGAACTGACGACCTCGGGCATCGATGTGGAACTGCGCCAGCGCTGGCGCACCGAAGCGGCTGGCAACTTTGGCCTCAATACCGCCTATACCCATGTGCGCGATTACCGTCGCCCCACCGTGGTCGGTGGCCCGTTGCAGGATTACGCCGGCAGCAATCTCGGCCCGTCGTTGCCGCGCAACAAGGCCACCACCACGCTGGACTGGAATCTGGGCACGGTGAGTGCGGCGCTGACCTGGTACTACACCGGCGGCTACGACCAGAAGGCCAGCGCCGCGGCCAGCGCCGTGCAGTCGCGCGTGGGCGACTACAACCAGTTCGACCTGTATCTGGGGTACACCGGGATCGACAAGCTCACCCTGTACGCCAAGATCGAGAATCTGGCCGACAAGCAGCCGCCGGTCGATGCCTCGTTCCCGGGCATTCGCGCGCCATACGACTTCACCCAGTACGACCTGCGTGGGCGCTATTTCACCGTCGGCCTGGATTACCGATTCTGATCGGCATACGCACGGCCCTTGTGCGCGACGTGGGAGTGCCGGTCAGGCCCCATCGCGCACAGGCGGACTCCTGCACACTGCGGCAGCTAGGTTCGCGATCGCAGCCGTGCAATGGTGGATCTGCCTGCCACCGCTCTGAACGACTGCAGCGCCATTGGCCCTGGACACTTTCAAGGAATCACGATGACCTCTTCGCAGCACGCCTGGCTACTCGCCCTGGCCTTCGTCGCGCCTCCCCTGGTCGCGCAACCTGCCGCACCACCCGCCGCGCTACCGGGTTACGACGCCGATGCCGCACAGGCGCAACGCGCGCTGGAAGCGCGTTTCGATAGCGGCTTGCAGGACGCCGATTATCGCGGCTGGTTGAAGCAATGGTCGTCGGCGCCGAATCATGTCGGCGCGCCGCATAACCTGGAAAACGCCCGCGATCTGCAAACGCGCCTGCGCGGCTACGGCTGGGATGCGCGCATCGAAACCTTCGAGGTGTTGTGGCCCTCGCCCAGGACCTCGCAGCTGGAATTGCTCGGTCCCAGACCCTATGTCGCGCGTCTGAAGGAGCCGCCGCTGCCGGGCGACAGCACCTCCACCCAAACCGACAACGTACTGCCGCCGTATGTGATCTACGGCGGCAATGGCGATGTCACCGGCGATCTGGTCTACGTCAATTACGGCATTGCCGAAGACTACGAAGCGCTGGCGCGCAACGGCGTGGATGTGCGCGGCAAGATCGTCATCGCCCGCTACGGCAAGGGATGGCGCGGGCTCAAGCCGCGGCTGGCGCAGGAGCATGGCGCGATCGGCGCGATCATCTATTCCGATCCGCGCGACGACGGGTATTTTCAGGATCGGGCCTATCCCGATGGCCCGGCGCGCAATCAGTGGAGCGTGCAACGCGGCTCGGTGGCCAATTTCGCGATCTATCCCGGCGATCCGCTCACCCCGGGCGTCGGCGCCAGCAAGGGCGCCAAACGCCTGAAGATCGACCAGGCCGGCAGTGTGTTGAAGATCCCGACCCTGCCGATCAGCTGGGGCGACGCGCAGCCCTTGCTGGCCGCCCTGGGCGGGCCGGTGGCACCGGAGGACTGGCGCGGCGCGCTGCCGATCACCTACCGCATCGGCGGCGACGACAGCGCGCGCGTGCATCTGAAGGTGGATGCGGACTGGGGCAGCAAGACCATCTACAACGTCATCGCCACCCTGCGTGGCAGCGAATATCCGGACCAGTGGGTGGTGCGCGGCAATCACCGCGACGGCTGGGTATTCGGTGCGGCCGATCCGCTCTCGGGCACCACCGCCTTGCTGGCCGAAGCCAAGGCGATCGGCGAGCTGGCCAGGCAGGGGCAGCGCCCCAAGCGCACGCTCGTCTACGCCAGTTGGGACGGCGAAGAGGCCGGCCTGCTCGGCTCCACCGAATGGGCCGAACAGCACGCCGACGAACTGCGCCGCAAGGCGGTGCTGTATGTCAACACCGACGGCAACGGGCGCGGCTTTCTCAATGCCGGCGGCAGCCATGCGCTGCAGCGGCTGGTCAACGGCGTGGCAGCGGATCTGCGCGACCCCGACAGCGGCGTGAGCGTGCTCGAACGGCAGCGCGCCCGCGCCCGCATCGACGCGCTGGCGCCCACCGCCAAGCCGGTGCAGAAGGACATCGCCAAGCAGGTCGCAGCCGGCGGCGATGTGCCGCTGAAGGCACTCGGCTCGGGCAGCGACTACAGCCCCTTCCTGCAGCATCTGGGATTGGCAACGCTGGATCTGGGCTATGGCGGGCAGGGCGGCGGCAGCGGCGTCTATCACTCGCTGTACGACTCCTACGATTACTTCGCACGCTACATCGATCCGGATTTCAGCTATCTGCCGCTGTTGTCGCAGACGGTCGGCCGCACGGTGTTGCGCGTGGCAAATGCACCGGTGTTGCCGCAGCGTTTCGGCGACTTTGCCGATGCGGTGGCCGGCTATGCGCAGGAGCTCAAGCAGCAGGCCGACAGCGATCGAACTGCCGCACGCACGCAGGCCGAGTTGCTGCAGGCCGGAGCCTATGCGGCCGTCGATAACCCGAACCGGCCGCAACGCGCGCCCGAGCCGAAAGCCGCGGTGCCGCAGATCGACTTCGCCGCGCTGGACCAGGCCATCGCGCGATTGCAGGCCAGTGCCAAGCGCTACGACGGAGCGCTGGCGTCGCGTGGCGGCAGCCTGGATGCAGGCGTGCGCAGCAAGCTCAACGCCTCGCTGCAGCGCATCGACCAGACCCTGCTGGCCGAAGGCGGTTTGCCGGGGCGGCCGTGGTACCGCAACCTGATCTACGCCCCCGGCCTGGCTACCGGTTACGAGGTCAAGACCCTGCCAGGCATTCGCGAAGCGCTGGAAGACCGGCGTTGGGAGGATCTCAACAAGTACATCGTGCAGACCGCCGCGGTACTGGATCGCTACCGTGAGGCAATCGATCGCAATACCGCGTTGATCGACGGCTAGGCAGTGAGCACGCAAGACAGGAAGCGCTGAGGGTTGGCGGTGAGGTTCCAGCCTCCCGTCAGTCCTGAACGTTGCCGCGATCGGTGCTCGCGCTCAAGCCGCTGCGTCTGCGGTGTGGCCGAGCGCAGGGAGTGCCGGAAGATCGGCGGGCACGTTGCTTGCCTTGCGGAAGCAGACCAACTGCAGCGGCGAGCGAGGAGGGGTGGCGCCAGCCACGCGCCACCAGTGTGACCGGGCTTGTTTGTGCAACCACCGGTTCTTGCCTTGATCGTTGCACCGCTCCGGCTTCTTCGATGGCACGCGCGGCGCTTGCGAAGGTTGCACTTGGCCTCTACCGCCTTGCACCTTCGCGCGACGACGACCACAAAAAAGCCGCCCCGAGGGGCGGCTTTTTCTGTCACGTCACTGCATGCGGCAACGCCAGTGGAACCGGCGCGCGGGATTCAGCGCGTGCCGCTCGGGCGCTGGCCGCCACGGCCGCTGTCGCGACGGCCTGCACCGGCACCCGCGCCCGCACCGGCCTGACGCGGCCCGCTGCTGCGCTGGCCACCGGGCTTCTTCGGGCCGGCATGCGCATGCGCCTGACGCGGCGCATCGCCATGCGGACGACGTGCGTGGCTCTTGCGCGGGGCGCGATCGCCACCCGGCTGTTCGGCACGACCCGGCGCGCTATTGCCCCAACGGATCGGGGTCTGCGGCTCGTAGCCCGGCACGTCGCGGATTTCCACGTCGCGGCCCAGCATGCGCACGATCTGGCGCAGCAGCTTGGCTTCGTCCTGCGCCACCAGCGAGATCGCCTCGCCGGTGGAACCGTTGCGACCGGTGCGGCCGATGCGGTGCACGTAGTCTTCGGCCACCATCGGCAGGTCGTAGTTGATGACCTTGGGCAACTGGTCGATGTCGATGCCGCGCGCGGCGATATCGGTGGCCACCAGCACGGTCACGCGGCCGGCCTTGAAGTCGCTCAGGGCACGCATGCGCTGGCCCTGGCTCTTGTTGCCGTGGATCGCCGCGGTCTTGATGCCGGACTTCTCCAGGAACAGCGCCAGCTTGTCGCTGCCGTGCTTGGTGCGGGCAAACACCAGGGTCTGCTCGCGGCTGTCCTGCGCCAGCAGGTGCAGCAGCAGGTCGCGCTTGCGCGCGCCATCGACCGGGTGCACGCGGTGGGTGATGCTCTCGGCCACGGTGTTGCTCGGGGTGACCTGGATCTGCATCGGGTTGCGCATGAATTCCAGCGCCAGCTGCTTGATGTTCTCTTCGAACGTTGCCGAGAACAGCAGGGTCTGGCGGTCCTGGCGCGGCAGCTTGGTCAGGATGCGCTTGATCGACGGCAAGAAGCCCATGTCGAGCATGCGATCGGCTTCGTCCAGGATCAGCACTTCGATGCCGGACAGGTCCACGCTGCGACGCTCGATATGGTCGATCAGGCGGCCCGGGCAGGCGATCAGCAGGTCCACGCCACGACGCAGCGTATCGAGCTGGTTGCCCATGCCCACGCCGCCATAGATCACCGCGCTCGGAATGCGCAGGTACTTGCTGTAGCCGCGCAGGCTGTCATGCACCTGGGTCGCCAGTTCGCGGGTCGGGGTCAGGATCAGCGCGCGCGGCTTGCGCGGGCCGTTGACCGGCTGCGGGCTGGTGCCCAGGTGCTGCAGCAGCGGCAGGCCGAACGCGGCAGTCTTGCCGGTACCGGTCTGCGCGCCGGCCAGCAGGTCGTGACCTGCCAGCACCAACGGGATCGCCTGCTGCTGGATTGCAGTGGGGGTTTCATAGCCCTGCTCGGCCAAAGCGCGCAGCAGGAAGGGCGCCAGGCCCAGGGATTCAAAAGACATCAGGAAGCTCCAAGTAAAGCGTCGCCACCAGGCCAGGCCCGGAGCGCAAACGCATTGCAGATGCAAAAAGTGAGGCTCGGAGCGTTCCCGTGAACCGCGCTGCGAGATGGTGGAACAACCCAATCAAGAAGCGATGGGTTTGTCGGCACCACGAAAGGCGTCGGGTGGGGCGGGCGAGCGGATCGAGCGATCCTGGCCTCGCCGGCGGTCCCAAAGGGAAACGGACGGCCGCATGCAGACCCGGCAAGTGTACGCCCCTTTGGCGCGCTGCACAAAATTTCGGCATCGCGTTGTGTTTCGGGTCAGCTGTTTCAACCGCAACCATTATTGTGCCAGGTCGTACAATCGGCGCATCAGCCACAGCACAGGATGGTCATGAAGCTAGGTTCCCTGAAGGAAGGCGGCCGCGATGGCAGCCTGATCGTGGTCTCGCGCGACCTGAGCAAGGCCGTGCATGCCACCGGCATCGCGCCGACGCTGCAGCGCGCGCTGGAAGACTGGAGCAACGTCGCGCCACGGCTGAACGCCTTGTCTGCCGCGCTCGACGAGGGCAGCGCCGATGGCGTCTTCGATCTGGATCTGCAGGCACTGGCCGCGCCGCTCCCGCGCGCGTACGAATTCGTCGATGGCAGCGCCTACCTGCCGCATGTGGAGCGCGTGCGGCGCGCGCGCAATGCCGAGGTGCCGGAAAGCTTCTATACCGACCCGCTGATGTACCAGGCCACCAGCGCCGGCTTCTACGGCCCGCGCGATGCCATCAAGGTGATCAGCGAAGACCACGGCATCGATCTGGAAGCCGAAATCGTGGTGATCACCGACGACGTGCCGATGGGCGCATCGCCCGAACAGGCGGCCGCGCATATCCAGTTGATCGGCCTGGTCAACGATGTTTCGCTGCGCAACCTGATCCCGGCCGAGCTCGCCAAGGGGTTTGGTTTTGTGCAGTCCAAGCCGCGCTCGGCGCTGTCGCCGGTGTTCGTCACCCCCGACGAATTGGCCGATGCATGGCGCGACAACAAGGTGCATCTGCCGCTGGTGACCCACGTCAATGGCGCCTGGTTCGGCGCGCCGGAGGCAGGCAACGACATGCAGTTCGATTTCGCCCAGCTGATCGCCCATGCCGCCAAGACCCGCCCGTTGTCGGCCGGCACGATTGTCGGGTCCGGCACCATCGCCAACGAAGACACCACGCTGGGCGCATCGTGCTTCGCCGAACAGCGCGTGGTCGAGACCTTGCGCGATGGCAAGCCGAGCACGCCGTTCATGGCGTTCGGCGATGTGGTGCGGATCGAGATGTTCGATGCCGGCGGCGCCAGCGTCTTCGGCGCGATCGAGCAGCGCGTCGAACGGCAGCCATTGCCATGACGCGCAGCGTCTGGCCGGCGGGCGCGGTCACCGGCGGGCGCGCATGAGCGCGGCGCTGGAGCTGTTTTCGTACTGGCGTTCTAGCGCGGCGTACCGCGTGCGCATCGGCCTGCACCTGAAGTCGCTGGCCTATGTCACCCATCCGGTGCATCTGGTACGCGACGGCGGCGAGCAGCA
The DNA here is from genome assembly GCF_024806835.1 of Xanthomonas sp. 3793. Taxonomy (GTDB): domain Bacteria; phylum Pseudomonadota; class Gammaproteobacteria; order Xanthomonadales; family Xanthomonadaceae; genus Xanthomonas; species Xanthomonas arboricola_F. The sequence goes on along the minus strand of NZ_JANTYU010000004.1, from coordinate 408,306 downwards.
TGCGGCGGCCTATGCGCAGCTCAACCCGCAGCAGCTGGTGCCGACGCTGCGTCACGGCGCAGTGGTGATCCCGCAGTCGCTGGCGATTCTGGACTATCTGGAAGAGGCCTTTGCGGGCAGCGCGCCGCTATTGCCGGCAGCCCCGGCCGACCGCGCCCGCGTGCGCGCGCTGGCCCAGCTCATCGCCTGCGATGTGCATCCGCTCAACAATCTGCGCGTCACCCAACTGCTGGAGCGCGAGTTCGCGCTGGACGCTGCGCAGCGCCTGCACTGGACCCGGCACTGGATGCAGCGCGGGTTCGCCGCACTGGAGGCGCAACTGGCGCACGATGCGCGCACCGGGCGTTTCTGCCACGGCGACACGCCGGGGCTGGCCGATTGCGTCCTGATTCCGCAGCTTTACAACGCCCATCGCTTCGAGGTCGATCTGGCGCCGTATCCGACCTTGCAACGCATCGAACTGGCCTGCCTGGCGCTGCCGGCCTTCGATGCGGCACGGCCCGAAATGCAGGTTGATGCGATGGCGTGAGGGTAGGGAATCAAGGCCCTCATCCGCCCTGCGGGCACCTTCTCCCGCTGCGCGGGAGAAGGGGGTGCCAGGACTCCGACGCGCCAACTCCCAGCCAGGCACTGCGGGAACTGGCTTGTCGCTGGCACATCAAGCCCCTCATCCGCCCTTCGGGCACCTTCTCCCGCCGCGCGGGAGAAGGGGGTGCGGGAGAGGGGCATGCCAGGACGCCGCGCGACAGCTCCCGGCCAGGCACTGCGGGAACTGGCTTGTCGCTGGCACATCAAGCCCCTCATCCGCCCTTCGGGCACCTTCTCCCGCCGCGCGGGAGAAGGGCGTGCGGGAAGGGTGAGCCAGGACGCCGACGCGCTGGTTCCCGACCAGGCACTCCGATAAATGGCTCCCCGTTTCGCGCACCTGCAGACCCTGGCGTTGCCATCAACGAGAGCTGCGGCTTGCAACGCCGGTCGAGATGCCTTGCAGACCCCGGATGCGTGCTTGGGAGAAACGCAGGGATGCGCTCTGGAGCAGGTGATGCTCTGGAGAAGGCGAATGACGTGTTCTGGAGCAGGTGATGCTATGGAGAAGGTGGATAACGTGCTTCTGAGAAGGCAGTAGCGCTGGAAACACTACCTCAGGCAGCAGCGGCGTTGCCCCCGGGCCACGTTGACGTTCCGGGTTGCCGACTCCGTTGCCCTTCTCCCGCGAGCGGGAGAAGGTGGCGCGCAGCGCCGGATGAGGGCGCTTCGGGCAGCGACGACACGCCGCAGGACTCAGCGCCGGCAGCGACCATCTGACAACGCTGCCGCCTGCCGCTTCTGCCCACCAGACCGATCAGATAAATCCGTGGCTAATCTTCGGTGCGGCGGCAGTCTCGTAATCCGCATACGGGTCGTGCTCGCCCGAACCACCTTCGGACAGCCGGAACTTCAGTGCCAGGCCATCGCGCGAGTCGGCAGCGCGCAGCGCCTCCTCTTGCTCGATTTCCCCTGATTTGACCATGCGGAACAGGCATTGGTCGAAGGTCTGCATGCCTTCTTCCAGCGATTCTTCCATTGCCTGCTTGACCTCGTGCACCTGGCCGCGGCGCAGCAGGTCGCGGATCATCGGGGTATTGAGCAGCACTTCGGTCGCCGGGCGACGGCGCCCATCCAGCCCCTTGACCAGGCGCTGCGAGACCACTGCGCGCAGATTCAGCGCCAGGTTCATCAGCACGTTCTTGTGCGCGCTTTCCGGGAAGAAATTGAGGATGCGCTCGATGGTCTGGTCGGCATTGTTGGAGTGCAACGTGGCCAGGCACAGGTGACCGGTCTCGGCGAAGGCGATGGCCGCCTCCATGGTCTCGGCATCCAGGATCTCGCCGATCAGGATCACGTCCGGCGCCTCGCGCATCGCGTTCTTCAGCGCGCTCTGGAAGGCATGCGTGTCCAGTCCCACCTCGCGCTGGTTCACGATCGACATCTTGTGCTTGTGCAGATATTCGATCGGGTCCTCGATGGTGAGGATGTGCCCGGTGGTGGTGCTGTTGCGGTGGTCGATCATCGAGGCCAGCGAGGTCGACTTGCCGGAGCCGGTCGAACCGACCACCAGCACCAGCCCGCGCGGGGTCATGATGACGTCCTTCAGCACCTGCGGCAGGTTGAGTTCTTCGATGCTTGGGATCCGGCTGCGGATGGCGCGAATCACCATGCCCACCTCGCCACGCTGCTTGAATACGTTCACGCGGAAGCGGCCGGCGTCGGGCAGGGCGATGGCCATGTTGAGCTCGAGCTCGCGCTCGAACTGCGGTACCTGGCCTTCGTCCATCAATGAGTAAGCGATTTTCTTGACCATCCCCGGCGGCAACCCCGTATTGCCGAGCGGGTAGAGCTTGCCTTCGATCTTGATGTACACCGGCGCACCGGTGGTCAAGAACATGTCCGAGGCATTCTTTTCGGTCATCAGCTTCAGGAAGTAGCCGATATCCATGCGCAATGGTTCCCCAACAAACAGCAGCGTCTCGTTGCAAGTCCGCCGCAGGCTTCCGACAATGGCCGTGCTCGAGACTTCCTCGCTACGGCTCCCCTAATGACGGCTAGCTTCGCATACTTGCGGCGATCCCTGTATGGCATCGCCTGTTTCATGGTTTTTTCCTCTCCGGCCGCCGCTCAGGTGGCTCCGGAGCTCACCGCCGCCGAACAGGCCGTGCAACGCGCCACCCAGGCCGACGCCGACCAATACGCCCCGGATCTGGTCAACCTGGCCCGCCAGGAACTGATGCAGGCCCAGCAGGCGCAGCTGGACAAGCGCCAGCGCAAGCAGGTGCCGCAGATCGCCCTGCGCGCCGCCGCCGATGCCGATCTGGCCAAGGCGCGCAGCGAAGAGGCGGTGGTCAGTGCCCAGCTGGAGCAACGCCGCAAGGAAGTGGCGCAACTGCAGAACAGCCTCAACACCGGGGAGAGCGGTCGATGAAACTGCGCCCCTACCTTTATATCGGTGTGCTGAGCCTGGCCACGCTGCCGTCGCTGGTGATGGCGGCCAAGGACGACCCGCAGGCCGACGCGCTCAACCGGCGCCTGGCGGCGCTGCAGAACGACCCGCAGACCAGCGACCTGGCCCGCTACGAGCGCTTGCAGGCCCAGCAGACCGTGGCCGCGCTGGCCGAGGCCAAGCGGCGCGACCGCGATGAGCTGGTGTTTCTTGCCGACCGCCGGGTCGAGATCGCCGAGCTCACCGCCCGCACCGCGCTGGCACGGCGCGAGCTCGACCGCCTGGAAGGCACCCGCAACGACCTGCTGATCGAAGCCAGCCGCCGTGACGCCTCGCGCGCCCGGCAGGAGGCCGAGCGCCTGCGTGTGCAGGCGCAGATCCAGGCTGAGGAGGCCGAGCGCATGCGTCAGGCCGCCGAACAGGAAACCCTGGCCCGCCAGGATGCCGAGCTGGCGCTGACCAACGTGGCCGGCAAGCAGACTGCCAAGCTCAACGCCGCCCAGCAGAAGGCGCTCCAGCTGGCGCACGAGGAGGCCGAACTGGTTGCAGGGGCCAAACTGCCCTCGTCCAAGGTGGACAGCCGCGGCGAAGTGTTCTCGCTGGGCAGCGGCGCGTTCGGCGGCAAGGCGGCGTTGTCCGGCGATGCGGCCGGGCAGGCCAAGGCGCTGGCCGAGTATCTCAACATCGGCAAGAAGGGCCGGGTCAGCATCGTGGGTTTCGACAGCGATGCGGCCGTGGCCAAGAAGCGCGCCGAGGCGCTTCGCGATGCGTTGGTCGCCGGCGGCGTTGCGGGATCGCGGTTGCAGGTCAGTGGCAGCAAGGGTGCCGCCAGCAAGACGCGTGCGGCCGAGGTCGTTGTCGCTCCATAATGCAAGTAGTTGGAAGTTAAGGCGTTTTAACCCGGGCATGACGCCCGGTTGAACCGCGGTCACTGATTGACGCAAGGAACGGCAAAAGCAGCCGTTCCGGCCTTGAACCCCCTCCGCGACCGGCGTAGGGTCGTACCTCCGGGCAGCAACTCCGCCGCCCGGAAAGTACGGAGGGCCGGGTCAGTGACGCAAGGGCACGCAGCGACGCACGCAGTTGCAACAGGTAGTGGTTTTACCAGTGCGTCCACCGTGGTGACCTTTGCCAGCGCGACTCGCGGGTCTTCCATTCCCAAGCAGCGCCCTGCGCCGTCCGCGGCCGGGGCGTTCTTGTTTTAAGTGAAGGAGGTAACGCCATGTTCGAAGGGCAACCGCAGACCGAAATCGACGCATTGGTCAAGTCCGATCCCGAGTTCAAGCAGCTGTACCAACGCCACAAGCTCTTGAACAAGAAATGCATGGATGCCGAACTTGGGGTACTCCCCATCGACGACGTGACCTTGGGCCAGATGAAACGCGAAAAATTGCAGGCCAAAGAAAAGCTCACCCGGATGTACGACCAGCTCACGCACTGATCCTTCCCCACCGTTAGAACAAGTTCACCGTCGCGGGCGGTGGCGGCCTCCTCGTCGGCTTGCCACCGTCCGCGTCCTTGTTTTGGCCGATGCCGGCGCCGCCAGGCGCCAGCGTTTCGAGCAGTTGAGCACGCTCGTTCATAGGCGGGCACGATCGTTTCCCGCCTGGATGAGCATTCCCCGGCGGTTCGTCGGATAATGACCGGTCTAGCCCGCGCGGCGCAGCGACGATATCCCGATGGCGATTCATTCCTCCGTACTCGAACTGATTGGCAACACGCCGATCGTCAAGGCCCAGCGCCTGGACACCGGTGTCTGCGAGCTGTTCCTCAAGCTGGAGGCGAACAATCCCGGCGGATCGATCAAGGATCGCATCGGGCTGTCGATGATCGAAGCGGCCGAACGGCGCGGCGATCTCAAGCCCGGCGCCACGCTCGTGGAAGGCACCGCCGGCAACACCGGCCTGGGTCTGGCCCTGGTGGCGCAGCAGAAGGGCTACCAGCTGATCCTGGTGGTGCCGGACAAGATGAGCCGCGAGAAGATCTTCAATCTCAAGGCCATGGGCGCCAATGTGGTGCTGACCCGGTCGGACGTGGCCAAGGGCCACCCGGAGTACTACCAGGACCTGGCCGCCAGGATCGCCGCCGAGACCCCCGGCGCATATTTCATCAATCAGTTCGGCAACCCGGACAACCCGGCCGCGCACGAATTCGGGACCGGTCCGGAAATCCTGGCGCAAATGGACGGCCAGCTGGACGCGATCGTGTTCGGCTGCGGCAGTTCCGGCACCATGACCGGCCTGTCGCGCGCCTTCGCCACCGCTTCGCCGCACACCGAGCTGGTACTGGCCGACCCGGTGGGTTCGATCCTGACCCAGTACATCGAAGAGGGCACGGTCAGCGAGAAGTCCGGCAGCTGGCTGGTCGAAGGCATCGGCGAAGATTTTCTGCCGGACATCTCCGACTTCACCCGGGTCAAGAAGGCCTATTCGATCAGCGATGCCGAAAGCTTCCACACCGCGCGCGAGCTGCTGGCCAAGGAGGGCGTCCTCGGCGGCTCGTCCACCGGTACCTTGCTGGCTGCGGCGCTGAAGTACTGCCGCGAGCAGACAACGCCCAAGCGCGTGCTCGTGTTCGTCTGCGATACCGGCAACAAGTATCTGTCGAAGATGTACAACGACTACTGGATGCTCGACAACGGCTTCCTGGAACGCCCGCAACACGGCGACCTGCGCGACCTGATCCTGCGCCCGTACAACAAGCGCGACACCGTGGTGGTGGGCCCGAAGGACCTGCTGACCACCGCCTATCAGCGCATGAAGCTGTATGACGTGTCGCAGCTGCCGGTGATCGACGACGGCGAACTGGTCGGCATCGTCGACGAGAGCGACGTGCTGCTGCATGTGTATGGCGATGAAGCGCGTTTTCGCGACCCGATTTCCACCGCAATGGTCAGCAAGCTCGACCGCCTGGATGTGGCCTCGCCGATCGAGGCGCTGCTGCCGGTGTTCGACCGCGGCCAGGTCGCCATCGTCATGGACGGCAAGCAGTTCCTCGGCCTGATCACCCGCATCGACCTGCTCAACTACCTGCGCCGCCGCGTGCAGTGACCGCGCAATGCCGCGCGCGCTGGTGAGGCGCGCGGCATTGGCCGTTCAGACCTGCTTGCTACAATCGCCCACTTTTTCCGGGAACCTCCATGTCCAACAGCACGACCAAAGGCCACGATGGCGAGCGCGCATTGGCGCTTGCAACGCTGGCGATCCATGGAGGGCAGTCGCCAGATCCCAGCACCGGCGCAGTGATGCCGCCGATCTATGCGACGTCCACCTACGCGCAGTCCAGCCCGGGCGAACATCAGGGCTTCGAGTACTCGCGCACCCATAACCCGACGCGCTTCGCCTACGAGCGCTGCGTTGCCGCGCTGGAAGGCGGCACGCGCGCATTCGCGTTTGCTTCGGGCATGGCCGCCACCTCCACCGTGATGGAGCTGCTGGATGCCGGCAGCCACGTCGTGGCGATGGACGACCTGTATGGCGGTACCTTCCGCCTGTTCGAGCGTGTGCGTCGTCGCACCGCCGGCCTGGATTTCAGCTTCGTCGACCTGACCGACCCGGCCGCCTTCGAAGCCGCAATTGGTCCCGACACCAAGATGGTCTGGATCGAAACCCCGACCAACCCGATGCTCAAGCTGGTCGACATTGCGGCGATTGCCGCCATCGCCCGCAAGCACGGCCTGCTGATCGTGGTCGACAACACCTTCGCCTCGCCGATGCTGCAGCGCCCGCTCGGCCTTGGTGCGGACATTGTCGTGCATTCGGCCACCAAGTACCTCAACGGCCACTCGGACATGGTGGGCGGCATTGCGGTCGTTGGCGACAACGCCGAACTTGCCGAACAGATGGCGTTCCTGCAGAACTCCATCGGTGGCGTGCAAGGCCCGTTCGACAGCTTCCTTGCGCTACGCGGATTGAAGACCTTGCCGCTGCGTATGCGTGCGCACTGCGAGAACGCCCTGGCGCTGGCGCAGTGGCTGGAAACCCACCCCGCCATCGAGAAGGTGATCTATCCCGGCCTGGCCTCGCACCCGCAGCACGCACTGGCCAAGCGCCAGATGTCCGGCTTCGGCGGCATCGTCTCCATCGTGCTCAAAGGCGGGTTTGAGGCAGCCAAGCGCTTCTGCGAAAAGACCGAACTGTTCACCCTGGCCGAATCGCTCGGCGGTGTGGAAAGCCTGGTGAACCATCCCGCCGTCATGACCCACGCCTCGATCCCTGTGGCCCGCCGCGAGCAGCTTGGTATCAGCGATGCGCTGGTGCGGTTGAGTGTGGGGGTTGAGGAGCTAGCGGATTTGCGGATGGATTTGGAGCGGGCTTTGAGTTTCTGACCGCGCGCAGACACCGCTTGCCTCATCTGTAACGAACGGACATCCAAGTGAAAAACATGCTTCTGGCGCTCTGGCGCTACCGCTTCTTCGTATTCTCCTCGATCGGCAACGAATTGCGGTTGCGCTTCATTCGCAGCAAGCTCGGCGGGCTATGGATGATTATCCATCCTCTGGCGCAGGTGTTGATCTTTGCGCTGATCCTGTCGGAGGTGCTGGCGGCGAAGCTGCCCGGCATCGATAACAAATATGCCTACGCTCTCTACTTGATGGCGGGCACGCTTGGCTGGACGTTGTTCGCCGAGATACTTGGAAAATGCCTCAACCTCTTCATTGAAAGCGGTAACCTGATGAAGAAAATGGCATTTCCGAGAATCTGTCTGCCCTTCATCGCAGGAGGGAGTGTGCTTGTAAATAATGCACTCCTGGGTGTTGCGATATTTGGCGTATTTGCCGTGCTGGGGCATGTACCCGATATTCAGGCCCTATGGCTGCCTGTGCTGATGCTAATAACCCTTTGCTTGGGTCTAGGTATTGGCATGGTTCTGGGAATATTGAACGTCTTTATGCGTGATGTGGGGCAAGTTGTTCCAGTAGTGTTGCAAGCGCTTTTCTGGCTTACTCCTGTGGTCTACAACGTAAACATCCTGCCGCCTTCGGTGCAGCACTTCTTTAAGTTGAACCCGCTTTATCCACTGATCACGAGCTACCAGAATGTTCTGGTATTTGGTAAGCCGCCAGAGTGGGCGGGTTTAGGGTGGTTGGTGATTGCCGCCCTGCTCTTGATGAGTTTTGCTTTACTAATGTTTAGAAAGGCAAGTCCTGAAATGGTGGATGTCTTATGAGTGGCATGTTGACCGTAGATGGCATTGGAAAGGCATATCGACGGTGGGGTAGCGAGTGGGCGCGTGTCGCGTCGTGGTTAGGTGTGCCGACGCGACCAGCGGAGGAGCATTGGGTATTGCGCGGTGTGAGTTTTTCGATTGCTTCCGGCGAGACCGTTGGCATCGTCGGTCATAACGGTGCAGGAAAGAGCACGTTGCTCAAGTTGATTACCGGAACAACTAGGCCAACCGAAGGTTCAGTTGTCTGTACCGGCAAGATTGCGGCAATTCTGGAACTGGGGATGGGGTTCAATGCTGACCTGACAGGCCGGGAAAATGCTTATCACTCTGCAGGGTTGATGGGCTATGGTCATGCTGAAATCGAAGCTGCCATGCCTGCGATCGAAGAATTTGCCGAGGTTGGCGAATATTTCGATCAGCCGATGCGCACTTACTCTAGCGGTATGCAAATGCGGGTGTCTTTCAGCGTCGCAACGGCGTTCCGACCAGACATACTCATTGTGGATGAGGCGCTTTCGGTAGGCGATTCTTACTTCCAGCACAAGTCGTTCAAGCGGATTCGCGAGTTCCGTGACCTCGGCACCACGTTGCTGCTGGTCTCCCATGATAGCTCGGCGATTCAGGCGATTTGTGACCGCGCCATTCTGCTCGATTCTGGAAAAGTGCTATTGGATGCAGCGCCGGACGACGTCATGGATTACTACAACGCCCTGATTGCCGAACGGGAGAATGCCTCGCTGGTAGTGAATAAGCATGCGTCCGGGCGAGAGCAAGTGGTGTCGGGCTCGCGCGAGGCGACGGTCGATTCGATCGCGCTTTTCAACGAAGCCGGAATGCCTGTGGAGGTCGTCGAGGTTGGACAGCAGGTATCGCTGCGCGTAGGCGTCAGAGTGCATGCGGACATTGAGCGTCTTGTGCTCGGATACATGATAAAGGATCGTCTGGGGCAAGCGGTTTTCGGTACGAACACGCACTATACGGAACAGCCACTTGGGCAACTGCGCGCAGGGGAGCTCGTCGAGTACGAGGTTCGTTTCAGCGCTGCGTTGGGTCCTGGCAGCTATTCTGTCGCCACTGCCTTGGTCAGCACCGAAACCCATTTGGTCAACAACTACGAATGGCGGGAACTGGCGTTGACATTTTCGGTAATCAATGCAAATAGCCCAAACTTTGTCGGTGTTGCTTGGATTCCTCCCGTAATCGAGGTGCTGCGCTGATGTCAACGTTTATCAGCTACGCGCAGAACTTTGAAGACGTTATTCTCCACCGTGCTTTTTCCGGGGTGGAGAGCGGAGTCTATGTCGATGTAGGAGCCCAGCATCCAATCCACGACTCTGTCACGCGAGCGTTTTATGAACGGGGGTGGCGCGGAATCAACATTGAGCCCGTGGAGGAGTGGCATGCGCTGTTGGCCGTGGATCGTCCCGACGACATCAACCTTCCGGTTGTAGTCGGTGCAAGCTCAGGCGAAGTGACATTTTATCGGGTGCTCGACAGCGGTCTGTCCACGATGGACGCCGCCATGGCGCGAGACTATGCCGCCCAAGGAGCGCGGGTGTCCGAAACCGCCGTGCCTATGCGGACCTTGACCGATGTCATTGAGCAGGCTGCGCTGAGCACGGTTCAATTTCTAAAGATCGATGTGGAGGGTGCCGAAGGCGAGGTGCTGCGTGGGATGGATTTTTCGAAAATCAGGCCATGGGTGGTGGTCATCGAATCAACGATGCCAAACACCCAGACCGACGTGTCGCACGAGTGGTCCCACCTCGTGCTGGATGCGGGATATGACGAAGTCTATTTCGACGGTTTGAACCGTTTCTATCTTGCGCGGGAACATGCCGATCTTTCCGAACGCTTTGCGGTGCCGCCCAATTGCTTCGATTTATTTGTCAGGTACGCCGATTGGGAGCGCGGCGAGCAAGCCAGGAAGCTCGCGCTGGAACTCGATGCCACACGTGACCGAATTACCGAGCTCGGTGAAAAAATCGCTAGCGTCAACGATCAATTGGTTTTCGCTCAGCGTGAGGTAGCTTCATCGCGCATCGCCTTGGCCGAGACGAGAGACACGTTGCGCGAAAGCGAGCGAGTGGCGCATTACTGGTGGCATACGGCGGAAGAGATGCGGTCTGAAATTTCCCTGATCAAGTCCAGCCGGAGCTGGAGATTGACTGTGCCTTTGCGTGTTGGTTTGCGCCAAAGCGCCCAGCTGTTGGTCAGTGCATCTAAGCGCAGGACGCGGCGCTTGCTTATGCGCGCGATACGCTTCGCTCTGATCCGCCCCGCGATCAAAAAGCCGCTCGCGGCCGTTCTGCGAAAGCAGCCTGCACTGATGTTGCGATTGAAGCGGTTCGCCGTTCGCGCCGGGCTTGCGGTCGAGATGGGGCCCTCAGCGGTTTCTGTCGACGGTCTGCCTGCGAATGCCCTCAAGCGAGCGCAGCTCTCGCCCCGTGCCAATCGGATCCTTATCCAACTTGAGCAGGCGATGGCGGAGAGGAAGCGCTGATGCGTATCGTCATCGACATGCAGGGCGTGCAGAGCGAGAGTCGCTTTAGGGGAATTGGGCGGTACTCTGCCGCATTGGCTCAGGCCATGGTGCGCAACGGCAAGGGTCACGAGTTCTGGCTTGCCGTAAATGGGCACATGCCTGGGATTGACGAGTTGCGCGAGGTGTTCGACGGACTGCTTCCGCAGTCGCGGATAGTCTCCTTCACTACCCCAGCCCCTACCCATTGGCAGGAGGGTTGCAATACCTGGCGGCGAGAGGCTGCTGAACGTGTGCGTGAAGCATTTTTGCGCGACCTGCTGCCGGATATGGTGCATGTATCGAGCATGATCGAAGGAGCTCAGGATCAGGTGGTGACGTCGATCGGTCATCAGTCTGGGGTCAGGACTGCTGCCACGCTTTACGATCTGATCCCTTTGCACAATCCCGAGTATCTTGCAGCCGAATGGGTCAAAGACTGGTACAGCTCCAAGATCGCCTCATTGAAGCGGGCCGACCTTTTGCTCGCGATCTCCGAGCACGCACGTGCCGAGGCAATCGAGTCACTGGGACTGGACGTGCAGCGTGTTGTCAATATTTCGTCCGCTGCCTCCGAAATATTTCGTCCACACGTCTTGTCGAATGAAGAGCGGGCAGCGCTCCTATCGCGCCACGGGATCCAGGATCGCTATGTAATGTACAGCGGCGCGATGGATAGCCGTAAGAACGCCGGTCGGCTTGTCGAGGCATTTGCCGGATTTCCTGCCGAAAAGCTCCGCGCCTGCCAATTGGTGATAGCCGGCAAGCTTCCCCCGCTCGAACAGGAGCGGCTACAGCTGCTTGCGCGCCGTTATGGACTTTCCGAAGATCGCATCGTGTTTGCCGGTTACGTTTCTGACAAGGAGCTGGTGCTCCTGTATGCGGCAGCCGAGCTATACGTGTTTCCTTCGCTTTATGAAGGGTTCGGGTTGCCGGCGCTCGAGGCTATGGCCTGCGGTACCGCGACCATAGGGTCGTCCTTGACCAGTGTGCCCGAGGTAATTGGTCGCAGCGATGCGTTGTTCGACCCATGCGATGTGCAAGCCATCAGGAGCAGCATGTTGCGCGTCTTGTCTGACGAAGCTTTTGCGCAGAGCCTCCGTGAGCATGCCGCGGTGCAAGCCGGCAAGTTTTCTTGGGATGCCAGTGCGCGCCGCGCGTTGGAGGCCTTCGAGTCCAGGCACGAAGCGCTGGTACACACACCGCTGTGGCCAGTTGCGGTACAGACAGTGGAGCGTGGTGAGGCGGAGTTGGTTAAAGAGATCGCGGCGCTTGGCAGCGACGCTGCAACACCGGCTCAGCAAGATCTGGTCGATGTCGCTGCAGCGATTGCAGAGAATCAGGTCACTGCGTTGCAAGCGCATCGCTACCACGGCGATCTTCCCCTCCGGTTGCGGTGGCGTGTCGAGGGGCCATTTGACAGCAGTTACAGCTTGGCTCTGGTCAATCGTGAATTGGCATTGGCGCTGAGAGAGCGTGGTAACGACGTCGCTCTACATTCGACCGAAGGGCCGGGCGACTTCGCGGCGGATGCCCAGTTTCTCGCTTCCAGGCAGGATGTCGCGCAACTGCACGCGCGCGAGCCTGCTTTGCCGCCGGCAGAGGCGGATGTCAGCAGCAGGTTGTTGTATCCGCCCCGCGTTGCGGACATGCGCTCGCGGTTCAATCTGCTCCACGACTACGCGTGGGAAGAATCCGAGTTCCCTTGGGAGTGGGCCGACGCCTTCAACGACGCACTGCAAGGGATAAGCGCACTGTCGCACCATGTCGAAAAGATCCTGATCGACAGCGGAGTAAGCATCCCCATCTCTGTGGGCGAAGCAGGGGTCGATCATTGGACGCGCGTGCATAGTGATAAATCATATCCGTGCGAGGGCAAGAAATTTCGTTTCCTGCATGTCTCTTCGTGTTTCCCGCGTAAGGGTGCGGATGTGTTGCTAAAGGCATTCGGTGATGCGTTCAATAGCAGTGATGACGTAACGCTGGTAATTAAAACCTTCGCGAATCCGCATAACGAAATTAGGCGTTGGGTAGAAGAGGCGCGTGGAGCGCGTGAGGATTTTCCCGATGTTCGCATCATCGAAGAAGATCTTTCTGAGCCTCGCTTGAAAAGATTATATGAGACATCGCATGTCCTGGTTGCGCCAAGTCGGGCGGAAGGATTCGGGCTGCCGATGGCGGAAGCCATGATGTCGGGTCTAGGGGTGATTACGACTGGTTGGGGGGGGCAGCTGGATTTTTGCAACGAACAAACCGCTTGGCTAGTGGACTACTCGTTTGAAAGGGCGCAGAGCCATTTCGGGATGTTCAACTCAGTGTGGGCGGAGCCTGATCGCGACCATCTTGCAGAGATCATGCGAGAGCTTCACCGATTGCCTGACGAACAGCGAATGTTTAAGGTTAAAAAAGCTCAGGCGTTGCTTTTAGAGCGGTTCCAATGGGAAAACGTCGCTGCGCGGACCGAAAACCTTGTGCGCCAGATTGCCGCCAGCCCGCCTCGACGTAGCGCGCCAGTGACAGCTTGGGTCAGCTCGTGGAAAACGAAGTGCGGCATTGCAAGCTACTCCGAGCATCTCATCGGCAATCTCGGTTACGGAGTACATATCCTTTCTCCTCATGCAACTGATCAGCTTGAGCCCGATGCAATGAATGTCCACCGCTGCTGGGATTCCTCGGCCCCAGATGACTTGTTGGGACTCGAGGCTTCACTCCACGCAGTCAATGCCGAGGTTGTGGTAATTCAGTTTCAGTACGGCTTCTTCGAGTTCAAGGCGCTGAGTCGTCTCCTGCAAGCACAGAAACGAGCGGGACGCGCCATTGTAGTCATGATGCATGCGACACAGGATCCTGTGCACGTTCCAGAGCGTAAGTTAGCCATGTTGGTTGATGCGTTACGTCTGTGTGACAGAATCTTGGTGCATTCGGTAAGTGATCTCAATCGACTTAAAGTGCTTGGGCTTGTGGATAATGTTGCAATTTTCCCGCATGGAATCGTTGATCTACCCGTCGTGCCGGCCGGGACAAAAAAAACGACCGGGCGTCGATTCCGTTTGGGGTCATACGGATTCTGCCTTCCACATAAGGGGCTGCCGCAGCTAATTGAGGCGGTCGCATTGCTGGTGGCGCGGGGTCACGACGTAAGTTTGAGAATGGTTAATGCCATATATCCAGTCGGTGAATCTGAGAAGCTTGCCGTGGAATTACGTGACTTAGTTTCCCGTCTAGATCTGGCTGAAAGAGTGGAATTTCACATGGACTATCTGCCGGAAGCGCTTTCGTTTGAATTGTTACATGACACTGACCTGATTGTATTCCCGTATCAGGGCACTGCGGAATCATCGAGCGCCGCAGTGCGTTACGGTTTGGCGACCACCCGGCCAGTCGCAGTTACACCAATTGCCATCTTTGACGATGTTGGCGACGCGGTCGTTCGCTTGCCAGGCACGGACCCGGCGCACCTGGCTTCAGGGCTTGCAGCGATAGTAGAGAATTCCAGGCTGTTGGACGAGAGCAACCAGGTAGCGCTGAAATGGCGCGAAGCGCATCGATACTCGCGGTTGGGGCGACGGCTGTCGAATATAATTCGTGCATTGTGCTCCCAGAGAGTTGACGCTTCCTTCCTGTCTCGGTCCAGTTAAATAATATCCAAAAAATGAGTTTTTACTTTAAGAGAGTATGTAAATGAAAAAAGCGATCGTTACCGGTATCAGTGGTCAAGATGGCGCTTACCTGGCGCAGTTGCTATTGGAGAAGGGTTATGAGGTGTACGGCACTTTCCGTAGAACGAGTTCGGTAAACTTCTGGCGAATGGAGGAGCTGGGGGTCGCGTCCCATGCAAATCTACACTTGGTTGAGTACGATTTGACCGACCAAGGTGCAACGTTTGCATTGGTTAGTAAGGTGCGGCCGGATGAAATCTATAACCTGGCGGCTCAAAGTTTTGTCGGTGTGAGCTTCGAGCAGCCTGCCACGACCGCGCAAATCACCGGTGTGGGAGCACTGCATCTACTGGAGGCGATTCGGCTCATTGATCCTTCGATTCGTTTTTATCAGGCATCTACCTCGGAGATGTTTGGTAAGGTGCAGGCTATTCCGCAGGTTGAAGAAACTCCCTTCTATCCCCGTAGTCCATATGGTGTGGCCAAGCTATATGCGCATTGGTTGACGGTGAACTATAGGGAAAGCTACGACATCTTTGGCTCCAGTGGAATACTGTTTAACCACGAAAGTCCGTTGCGTGGACGCGAATTCGTGACTCGCAAAATTACAGACTCGGTTGCCAAGATTAAGCTTGGAAAACTGGAGTGTATGGAGCTTGGAAACCTGGATGCAAAGCGTGACTGGGGGTTTGCAAAGGAGTACGTCGAAGGGATGTGGCGAATGCTGCAAGCGGATCAGCCGGACACATTTGTACTGGCAACCAATCGTACTGAAACTGTGCGAGATTTTGTACGAATGGCTTTCAAGGGCGCAGGAATGCACGTCGAGTTTCGTGGCAACGACGAAAATGAAGTTGCCATTGATCAGTCCAATGGGAAAGTCGTGATGCGCATCAACCCGCGCTTCCATCGCCCGGCGGAAGTCGATCTGTTGGTCGGCGACGCAAGCAAAGCTCGGGCGGTGCTGGGTTGGACTCCCAAGACGACGTTGGAAGAACTGTGTCAGATGATGGTCGAAGCGGATTTGCGAAGGAATGAGCGTGGCTTCTCTTTCTAGTTCTCCACTCAGGGTCTTAGTGACCGGTGCATCGGGGTTTACCGGACGATATGCGTGTGCCGCACTTGAGGATGCCGGTTATCGGGTAGTCGGCTGGGGGAAAGGACTGGATGCCGACGTTGACCTTACCCAAAAGCAACAAGTACTCGAGGCTGCGCTTATGGCGCAGCCGCATTACGTTCTGCATCTAGCAGCTAAGGCGTTTGTTGCGCACGATGACGTTGATGAAATTTACAACATCAACGTATTGGGTACGCGAAACATTCTGAGCGCCCTTGCTACTCTCGCTCATCGTCCGAAACACACCGTATTGGCAAGCAGCGCCAATGTGTATGGAAACGTCGAGGGTAATGTCGACGAGAGCTTTGCTGTCAATCCTCAGAATGACTACGCTGTCAGCAAGTTATCGATGGAATACATGGCTAAGTTATGGGGCGGGCAACTAGCGATGACCATCGTGCGCCCATTCAATTACACAGGCAGAGGGCAGGACGAAAAGTACCTGCTGCCAAAGATTGTTTCGCATTTTCAACGGAGATCAGATTTCATTGAGCTTGGAAATCTGGACGTCATACGTGATTTCAACGACGTAAGGAATGTGGTTGACACGTATGTTGCATTGTTGCCAATGGTTGGAAATGGCGACGTGTTCAACGTTTGCTCGGGGGTCGAGACATCCTTGAATGACGTGGTTCTGACGTTGGAGAGTCTATCCGGACACTCTTTAGATGTTCGGGTGAATCCGAGCTTTATTCGTCCAAACGATGTCCGCCGTTTGGTGGGTGATGGCGGCAAGCTGAAGAAAGTGATTGGTGCGATAGCAGCAAGACCCCTGAAGGAAACTCTGCGATGGATGCTCGAAGCGCCCAATGGAGATCAGGATATGAGGGAGGGGTAGTATGGAAATTGAGAAATTTTGTCGGAGCATGTCTGCATATGTGCAGAGGCCGAAGTCTCAAAGGCTGCTGACTGGGGCTGCATCGGCCTTTTTGGTCTTCAATTTATTAGTTTTGATAGGTTACCTGTTCTTCGGTTATCAAAATACTTTCCACACTGACGCGTCGACCAAGAATCTCCTGGCGCAGGAAATGCTTGAAACTGGCCGCTTTTTTCCTCCTGAGTGGAACTATGCCAATAGAGACCTGATGATTGTTTTTGGTCAGGTCCTGATACTGCCGCTACTTCTTTTTTTCAAGAACGGCTTTGTACTTCACGCTGTTTCCGGTCTGTGCTTCTCGCTTGCAATATTGATTGCCTTGTGGAAGCTGACCGCGCTCCTTTCAACGGTCAAGTGGCAGCGCATTGCTACGATCGCCGTCATAGTGGGCGGTGTTTCACTTTCTTTCTCCGAGAATATTTTCGGGCAGGTTGCCTATGGCGCGGTGCTATTATTGGCCGGACTGCTGATATTGTTGACTTGGCGAACGCTTTGCAGTGAAGGTCATGCGCTGGCCTTAAATGGATTGCTTCTTCTGGGTTTGGTAACGCTTGCAACTTGGAATAATCCGCAGCGAGCCGTTATTTCATATACCCTGCCCCTAGCGTTTTCCGTCGCATGCCATCTATTATCTTCCTGGGGGGGGGCGCTCTTTCGTCAGCGAGTGCGTGCAACAGCTGTTGTGTACCTTGCGATTATTCTCGGTACGGTATGTGGTGCGCTACTTAGCTGGTGGGTCATCTTGAATGTCCAGAATAATAATGGGGTGGCTTCGGCACGGTGGCTTAGTTATGACGGCGGATTTCATAACTTGGTTGAGTCTTTCCAGGGGTTGATGGGGATGTTTGGCGGTATCCCGGATACTGGGGCAGAGGTGGTTTCAGTGGCTGGCGTGTACCAAGCCCTGAGGCTGTTATGTAGTGTTGCGTTGATCATATTGGTGCCCGTAGTGATCTATCACAGGGTGCGGGATGATTCGGCTTCTGTCAGATTCATCGTGCTTTTTACGGTCGTCCAGGCATTTGGATGCCTTTTTCTTTATGTGGCGACCACGATTCCAGACATGAATGACCCGGTTACTTCGGCTAGATATCTCGCGCCGTCTGTGATTTTGGGTGTAGTAATTTTATATACGGCACCGTTGCGGATTGGGAGGCCGTTACAGGGTTTATTCATAGTTTCGACGATGCTTGTTTTGATTTCCAATGGTGTGGTTCGGCCAAACAAGGAAGCTATGCCGATCCGTGCTCGTTCCAATGATCATGCAGACATCGTCGCGGGCCTGAGAAGTAATCAGCTGAAGTATGGTTACGCCAGCTATTGGAACTCTGGAGTCTATACGGTACTTAGCGAAGGTGATTCGAAAGTTCGTCAGATTCTCATTATCGACGGCCTGCCAATTCCCATGCGTCATCTAGGGTCAAATCGATGGTACGAAGCCGAAACATGGAGCGGGCCCAGTTTCCTCCTGCTGGATAAGGCAGAGTCGGAAAAGGTGAATTGGGATGTTATGCGTACATTGATGGGTGAGAAAGAGAGGAAAATTCCAGTTGGAAATTTAACCGCATTCGTATATTCAAAGAATGTCGCAGCAGTGCTGCCAAACTGGAGTCGTAATTTTAAGAGCCCGGTCACCTATCGTGCCACCCCCGGAGCAATGTATAACCAGGGTCATTGGGATGAAGGGAAAAAGGCGGTAATAAGTATGAGGGGTGAAGTCGGCTTCATCGCGTATGGACCTTATATTCACTTGCCCAAAGGTCGTTACCGCGCCGAGTTCCATTTAAGGACGGTGGATGCAGCTAATGGAGTAGAAGTGGGCGTCGTTGACGTTGTGAGCAATAGCGCAACTTCGCGTCTTGCAATTATGCCGATCAAGGCAAGCGCTGATCAGAGTCGCGTCCTTGATTTCACATTAGAGCGTTCTGCCGAAATTGTGGAAATTCGGACATACGCCAATGGAGTTGGAAGCTTGGAATATAAAGGGGTTACATTGACTCCCTTATCGTCTGCTGATGAGAGCTAAATCAGATCCAGCCTGCTGACGTAGGGCAGGTGGGCACTTGGTTGCCCACCTGCTCGATGTGCTGGCGCAGATTAAATTGTTGTAATCATATGGAAGCTAAAGCGGCGTCCGCCGCCTGCATTACCTCTTGAATGTGGGCCTCAAGGCCAACCCAGAGCGGTAGGCGGACGAGTCTACTGCTAATGTCTTCTGTGACCGCAAGGTCACCATGACTGCGGGAAATTTCCTTTCCTTTTGGTGATGAATGCAGCGGCACGTAATGAAATACAGAGGCAACACCTAGATTTCGCAACTTTTCAATAAAGCTTGTGCGGGCGCTCAAATTCGGCAATAGGATGTAGTACATGTGGGCATTGTGCTCGCAGTTATCCGGGACAACTGGACGGCGTAGCACGCCTGCCTGCTCATGCTTATGTGCCCAAGCATGATATCTGTCCCAAATTCCAAGCCTGCGCTGGGTAATTTCCTGGCCACTATCCAATTGTGCAGCGAGAAAAGCGGCTATCAGTTCGCTCGGGAGATAAGAAGATCCGAGGTCGACCCAGGTGTACTTGTCGACTTGGCCACGTAGAAAGCGGCTACGGTTAGTGCCCTTCTCACGAATGATCTCGGCACGTTCCGCATTGGCTGGATCACGGACAAGTAACGCGCCGCCCTCACCAGAGATCACATTCTTGGTTTCATGAAAACTGAGGCAGCCGTAGTCACCAATGCCGCCCAAGGGACGGCCCCGATAGGTCGAGTAGATGGCCTGTGCCGCATCCTCGACTACCGGCAGGCCATGTCGTGCTGCGATCTCCATGATGGTATCCATCTCGCATGCCACGCCTGCGTAGTGGACCACGCATATCGCCTTTGTCCGCGCAGTGATTGCAGATTCGATCTGAGCCTCATCCAGATTGAGGGTGTCTGGTCTGATATCTACGAAGACTGGCACGGCGCCGCGTAGCGCAAACGCGTTGACCGTAGATACAAACGTGAACGATGGAAGGATTACCTCATCGCCAGGTTTCAGGTCCAGCAGGATTGCAGCCATTTCGAGTGCAGCAGTACAAGAATGTGTCAGCAGCGCTTTGGGGACTGCGCAGATTTCCTGCAGCTGCTGATGGCATTTTTTGGTAAACGGACCATCGCCGGAAAGATGGCCCGCACGATGAGCGGCTGCAATGTTTTCAAGCTCGCCGCCGGTCATGAATGGTTTGTTGAACGGGATCAAAAAAATCTCCGGGTAATCCTAGCGGACGCACTCTAGGATGCAGTGAGTGTAAGGAACATAGAGCAGATCTGTGCGTATCCGATATTCGACCCGAGAAAAATGCTGGCGCGCTATGCCTGCATAATTGTCGGGCGTACGAATGTTCTGCCCGCGATCTTTCAAGACCAGCTTTCGCGCGATGGGAGATTGATCAGGTATCAACGTCCCATCCATCGATATGAATCTTCCGCCTGGTTTGAGGCGTTCGTAAGCTGTTTGAATCAGTTTGGACGCAACTTCATCATCCAGATGATGTAGCACCCCCATTGCCAGTACGAGGTCTGCAGACGGTTCGTCGCTTGGC
The DNA here is from genome assembly GCF_024806835.1 of Xanthomonas sp. 3793. Taxonomy (GTDB): domain Bacteria; phylum Pseudomonadota; class Gammaproteobacteria; order Xanthomonadales; family Xanthomonadaceae; genus Xanthomonas; species Xanthomonas arboricola_F. The sequence goes on along the minus strand of NZ_JANTYU010000004.1, from coordinate 388,401 downwards.
GGACGATAGTCTGCAATATCCATGCACTCGAAGGTGCCCCGATTCGGATGGTTTCGCCTCGCCGATTCCACGTAGGACATCGACAAGTCGAAACCGTGGTAGTCGATGCCTTGGGGCAGATGAGAGAGCAGTTCCCCGGTTCCGCAGCCGATATCCAGCACTACATCACCAGGCTTGGCACGAATGTGATCGTTGGAAAAGTGCTTCCGGGCCTTCTCCGCTCCCAAGGCGGTTTGAAGTAGGTTGTACATACTCGGTGCAGAGAGAATAGCGTGCAAACCATCCGTTTTTTGAGCCATTTTACGCTCCAGCTGATCGTGAGACTACGATGACTCCTGCAATGATCAGAATCGTCCCGGCGATCTTATGCCAGTCCATGGTTTCCCGAAACGCCCACGTGGAGAGAATTGCAACGATCGGAAAGCTCAGGGACGTGAAGGGGTAGGCCTTGCTGAGCGGCATCCGTCCGATGGCCGCCATCCAGCACAGCGACGCCCCGAATGCTGCTGCAAAAGCGCTGATCACCCAGGGATTGAGCAATAGCATGATGATGCCACGCCAGTTGCTGCCGGCAATGGTAGAGTCCGGGTTTAAGCCGACTTGCCATTTTAAAGTGAGCTGGCCGTAGATCGTGAGCAGGATTGTCAAGGCAATGAATACGTAGCTCATAAGATCAGGAGAGGCCGTGTGTTGTAAGGGATAGCGCTGATGCCGACTTCGATGGCATCACGTGGTAGGTGTCGTAAGCGTTGAATAGGGAAAAGCCCAGGCGCGCCCACACTTGTTGCACCCGGTAGTTCCACACCTGAGTGCTGATTATCAGCTCTTTACAGCCTCTTTCGTACGCGTATGCGGCGATCCAGGTCAGCCCTTTGGTATAGATTCCCTTGCCCGCATGCGCAGGGTGGACTGCATTGAGGACAACCTCGCACTGCTGGATCTTGCTGTCGATTGAACACGTGAGAAAGCCGGCTGCGTCTGTTCCGGATACCGCCAGGCAGGTAAAGCGGTCTGTCTGGCCAGCAGCCAGGTAGGCACAGGCCCACTGGATGTATCCCTCAAGGATCTGATCCGGCGGTAGTCTGCGATTGGCGTTGTAGTGGCTGCGGTAGCCACCGAAGCCGTCGCGTGCAATGTGCTGCAGCTCTGCTACATCGGAGGCATCCGCAAGCCGAAACACGACCTCGGCTCCTGTACCGACCGGCGTGGACGAGCTGTCGACGGGCAGGGGCAGGCGGTAGTACACGAGCGTGTCCGCGTGGAGTACTTGAAATCCGCTGTCTGCCAATGCGGAAACCGTCGTGTGTGCGCCGGCAGGCACGCGTAGTACGGTGATATCCAGCATCTGTTCGCCGATCGATTGGGCGATGCGATCGGACATCCCGATATCAGATTCCAATCGAGTACGCCCGATCCTTAATCCAAAACGATCCGTCTCTATGCCCGAAAAAACAACTGGCTCGTTCACGGCTGGTGATCCGTGGTCGTAGAAATCACGTAGTGAGGACGCTGTTTGGCGCTGCTGAAGATGCGTCCTACGTAAAGTCCCAACACGCCTACGCTCGCCAGAATTGCACTTCCAATGAGCCAGACGGAGGCTATGATGCTTGTGAATCCAGCTACCTGCGTGTCGCCGACCCAGTAGCGAGAAATGCTGAAAGCCACGACTCCGATCGATAGCAGCGCGAAGATCAAGGCCGCCCCAACCACCAGGCGAAGTGGCTTATCCGAGTAAGAGAGTGCGATGCTGGCTGCGAGCCTCAGGAGGCGACGCAATGTGTACCCGCTATTGCCTGCATCCCTGGCCTCATGAGTGACCGGTACTTGCGCAGTCTTCAAGCCTGTCCAGCGAACCAGCATCGGCAGAAACCGTTCTTGCTCCGGCATTGCAATGATGACGTCGACGGTCTTTCTGCTGTAAGCACCAAAGTTCGCCGTGGTGTGGTCGTATGTTGCGCCCGTCAACCATCCCAGAAATTTGTAGAAGGCGAATGACCCTGCGCGTTTGAAGGCCTTGTCTTGACGCTGCACACGTTGAGCCAGAGCAATCTCGGTATCGCCGCGCAATGCGGCGAGCAGATTGGGTATTTCTTCCGGGCGATCCTGCAGGTCGCAGTCCATGACGACGACCTTCAAGCCTTTGGAGATGGCAAGTCCCGCAGTGATCGCGGCGTGCTGCCCGAAGTTTCTGCTCAGTCGAACCCCGATGACCGATTCCCGATGCTGGGCGATCTCACTGATACGCGACCAAGCGCCATCGGGACTTGCATCATCCACCAAGATGATTTCGTAACTTGAAGCTATCGGAGCAAGCGCCTGCTCGATACGCTCTACAAGAAGCTCGAGGCAATCCTTACAGCCATAAATGGGCGACACGACCGAAACCTCTGGCCTCGTTGCTGAGGACAAAGGTGTGGCAGGCGGTCGTGATTCAAAGTAAGCAGGCAAACATTCCCCCTAGAATTTCGCCGAGTGCCCGCATGGATCGGGCACCGGCCGTGATCAGTTTTAAAGCCGAGTGATCGGTACTTCTCCGACGCAGAATCGCTGCTCAAAGAGCCGTTTCCAGCTCCGGCAGCAAGGTGAACAAATCCCCCACCAACCCGATATCGGCGATCTCGAAGATCGGCGACTCCGGATCCTTGTTGATGGCCACGATGGTGCCGGCGTCCTTGATGCCGGTCAGATGCTGGATCGCGCCGCTGATGCCGATCGCCACGTAGAGCTCGGGCGCGATGATCTTGCCGGTCTGTCCGACCTGCAGCTCGTTGGGCACGTAGCCGGCATCGACCGCCGCACGCGAAGCACCCACGGCGGCACCGAGTTTGTCGGCCAGGCTGTAGATGTGCTTGAAGTTCTCTGCCGAGCCGACGCCGCGACCGCCGGACACCACACGCTTGGCGCTCTGCAGGTCGGGGCGGTCGGAGTTGCCTGCAGCCAGGCCGATGAAGCGGGTGTGCGTCGGCAGTGCGACATCGATGCTGGCGGACTCGACCGCTGCGCTTCCGCCGGTAGCCGCTTCCGGCCACGAGGCGCTGCGCACGGTTGCCACCACGACCTGGTCGGACGGCGCCTTCACGGTGATGATGGCGTTGCCGGCGTAGATCGGGCGCTTGAAGGTATACGCATCTTCGACCGTCATCAGGTCGGAGATCTGGTTGACGCCCAGCAGCGCGGCCACCACCGGCATCAGGTCCTTGCCGAAGGTGGTGGAGGGGCCGAACACGTGGGTGTAGCCCTGACCGGCGAGCTGGGCGATCTGGGGTCCAAGCACCTGCGCGACGGCGTGTTCGTTGGCAGCGTTGGTCACCGTCAGCACGCGGGCAACACCCCCCAACTGAGCGGCCTGGGCGGCAACGGCCGCAGGTTCGGCGGCCAGCACCACCACGTCGATCGACTCGGGCGATACGGCCAGGGCGGCGCTCAGGGTCTTGGCGGTGGCCGCGTTGAGCTGGCCGTTGAGGTGTTCGGCGACGACAAGAATCTTGGCCATTACAGCAACCCCTTCTGCTTGAGTGCGGCCACCAGCTCGGCGGCGTCCTTGACCATCACGCCGCGGCTGCGCTTGGCCGGTGCCGCGTAGTGGGTGGTGGTCAGACTGTCGTGCGCGTCCACGCCCAGATCGGCGAAGGCCAGGGTCTCCATCGGCTTGCTCTTGGCCTTCATGATGTCCGGCAGCTTGATGAAGCGCGGCTCGTTCAGGCGCAGATCGGTGGTGATCACCGCCGGCAGGTCCACTTCCAGCGTTTCCAGGCCGGCATCCACTTCGCGCGTCACCGTGGCCTTGCCATCGGCAACCACCAGCTTGCCGGCGAAGGTCGCCTGCGGGCGACCCCACAAGGTGGCCAGCATCTGGCCGGTCTGGTTGGCGTCATCGTCGATGGCTTGCTTGCCCAGGATCACCAGATCGGGCTGCTCCTTCTCGACCAGCTTCAGCAGGGCGCGTGCAGCAGTCAGTGGCTGGATGGCCGCATCGGTGACCACGTGGATGGCGCGGTTGGCACCCATGGCCAGGCCGTTGCGCAGGTGCGCGGCGGCATCGGCCGGCGCGAGAGTGGCGACCACTACCTCGGTGGCAATGCCGGCATCGCGCAGGCGCAACGCTTCTTCGAGGGCGATTTCGTCGAACGGGTTCGGCGACAGCTTGACGCCGTCGGTCACCACGCCGGAGCCATCCGGCTTGACCTGAATGCGGACGTTGTAGTCCACCACGCGCTTGTAGGCGACGAGGATTTTCATCGTGTACGAGATCCTTCAGCTATTGCGGGAAGGCCCGGCCGCGGCGGCAGGCTCGGGAGTGCGGCCATTCTAACCGGGGCGACGGCACCATGCGATGGCGTATGGTGATGCGGTGCAGCAGGGTCGAAGGGCGTGCACTGCTCAACGCCGGACCAAACCCGTTGCAGCGTATATCCTGTGCGGCTTGAAAAGCGGAGCGCGGTCGACCGCGCGACTAGGAGAGACGGATCGTGGCAACCTGGCTTGTAACCGGCGGAGCCGGCTTTATCGGCGGCAATTTCGTTCTGGAAGCCGTCTCGCGTGGCATGCGTGTGATCAATCTGGACGCGCTTACCTACGCTGGAAATCTGAACACGCTGGCGTCAATCGCCGACGACCCGAATCACGTGTTCGTCGAGGGGGACATCGGCGATGGTGAGTTGGTCGCCAAGCTGCTGGAGGAGTATCGGCCCGATGCGGTGCTGAACTTTGCCGCCGAGAGCCACGTGGACCGCTCGATCGACGGGCCTGGAGCGTTCATTCAAACCAACGTAGTCGGCACGCTCGCGCTTCTGGAAGCGGTGCGTGATCATTGGAAGACGTTGCCTCCCGGGCCAAAGGACACCTTCCGCTTTCTGCACGTCTCCACCGACGAGGTCTACGGCACGTTGGGAGAGACCGGGAAGTTCACCGAAACCACGCCGTACGCCCCGAACTCGCCGTATTCCGCATCGAAGGCGGCGTCGGACCATCTGGTAAGGGCGTTTCACCATACCTACGGCTTGCCGGTGCTGACCACCAATTGTTCGAACAATTACGGTCCGTACCATTTTCCGGAAAAGCTCATTCCACTGGTCATCGCCAAGGCGCTGGCCGGTGAACCGCTGCCGGTCTATGGCGATGGCAAGCAGGTGCGCGACTGGCTGTTCGTGAGTGACCACTGCGAAGCGATCCGGACGGTTTTGGCCAAGGGTAAGCCGGGCGAAACCTACAACGTGGGCGGCAATTCCGAGCGGCAGAACATCGAGGTGGTGCGCGCCATCTGCGTCCTGCTCGATGAGCTGCGCCCTCGTCAGGACGGTAGGTCGCGCGAAAGCCAGATCACTTACGTCACCGATCGACCTGGCCACGACCGCCGCTATGCAATCGATGCGTCGAAGCTCAAGGAACAGTTGGGATGGGAACCCCGATACACCTTCGAACAAGGTGTCCGCGAGACGGTGGAGTGGTACCTGGCGCATCAGGACTGGGTCGATGGGGTCCTGGACGGAACTTATCGCATGCAACGTTTGGGTGGCATGGTCGACACTCAGGAATGAGCATGTCCTCTACCAATCTATGAGAACCATATGACGCAACGTCGAGGCATCATCCTGGCCGGGGGCTCCGGTACCCGCCTTTATCCCATTACCAAAGGTGTCAGCAAGCAGTTGCTGCCGGTGTACGACAAGCCGATGATCTACTACCCGTTGAGCGTTCTGATGCTCGCCGGGATTCGGGAGGTGTTGATCATCAATACGCCGCATGAGCAGGCGCTGTTCAAGGCGCTGCTTGGTGACGGTTCCCAATGGGGGATGTCGATTTCGTATGCCGTGCAGCAAAGCCCCGATGGCCTTGCGCAGGCCTATTTGATCGGCCGCGATTTCGTCGGCGGCAAGCCGAGCTGCCTGGTATTGGGCGATAACATCTTCCACGGTCACGGGCTGACGGAGATGCTGCGCCGAGCCGATGCGCGCAGCGATGGCGCAACCGTATTTGGATATTGGGTCAACGATCCAGAGCGATACGGAGTGGCAGAGTTCGATGCAGACGGCAAAGTTGTGGGTATCGAGGAAAAGCCGGCTGTGCCCCGTTCCAATTACGCGGTTACCGGGTTGTACTTTTACGACGGCAGAGCTGCCGAATATGCGGCGGAGCTGACGCCATCAGCGCGTGGCGAGCTGGAGATTACCGATCTCAATCGACGCTACCTGGACGAGGGCGACCTGCATCTGGAGGCGCTCGGGCGCGGTTATGCATGGCTGGACACAGGAACACACCAATCGTTACACGAAGCATCCAACTTCATCGAAACGATCCAGGCGCGGCAGGGTCTGCAGGTCTGCTGCCCGGAAGAAATCGCCTTCGGCCAAGGATGGATCGACCTCACCGAACTTGAGGCACTGGCTGCCCCTCTGCTCAAGAACGGGTATGGGCGTTATCTCAAGGAGCTGGCCCTCCGAGGAGCCAAGTCGTGAAAGTCGTCGCCACCGCACTGGCCGATTGCTACGTCATCGAACCCGCAGTCCATGCGGACGATCGTGGCTTCTTCTTCGAGGCCTGGAATCACGAGCGGTTCAAGCAACATGGGCTCAACATGCAGTTCGTCCAGAGCAATGTGTCGTGCTCCGGGAAAGGCGTCATTCGCGGCCTTCACTATCAATGGCCCCGCCCGCAGGGAAAGCTGATCAGCGTTCTGGAGGGCGAGGTGTACGACGTTGCCGTGGATATCCGCGTCGGCTCGCCCAGCTTCGGCCAATGGGAGGCGGTGATACTCAGCAGCGAAAATCGCCGGCAATTCTGGATTCCCGAGGGGTTTGCGCACGGTTTCGCAGTGCTTTCGGAGACCGCGGTCTTCAATTACCTGTGTACCGACGTCTACGTGAAAGAAGCCGATGCCGGGCTGCGCTGGGATGATGCGCGCTTTGCAATCGATTGGCCGATCACTGACCCGATCCTTTCGAAAAAGGATGCGGATGCACCGTTTTTGGATCAGGTTGCCGTTGAGCAGCTTCCGCGCTATCGCTCACCATGAGCATTTTGCTGCTGGGCGCGAACGGACAGCTTGGCCGCGAGCTGCAGCGTGCGCTCGATGGAGTTGCCGAGCTGCAGTTTGCAACCCGTGATGGTGTGCTCGCCGACGGGCGACCATGCGTGGCTGCCGATCTGGATCATCCGGGGCGTTTGCAGAACGTGCTCGACCGGCTGGCTCCGTCTTGTGTTGTGAATGCTGCTGCCTACACTGCGGTGGATGGTGCGGAATCAAATCCCTTCGCGGCCAGACGAGTGAATACGGACGCTGTCGGCGCGATCGCGGCTTGGTGTACATCCAATCGTGCGGCGCTAGTGCATTACTCCACCGATTACGTCTTCGACGGGCAAGGCAGCGCGCCCTATCGCGAAGACTCGCACACCTCGCCGCTGGGCGTGTATGGCGAAACCAAGCTCGCAGGCGAGCAGGCGATCCGGGAGTCGGGTGCCCAACATCTGATCTTGCGCACTGCCTGGGTGTATGCCTCGCATGGTGCCAACTTCCTGCGCACGATGCTGCGCGTGGGTGCAGAGCGCGACGAGTTGCGGGTGGTGGCCGACCAGATCGGTACACCAACGCCTGCTGCCTTGATTGCCGATGTCACCGCGCAGTTACTGCGTCAGCGCAGTCCAGATACGTCGGGGACCTGGCACCTGACGGCGGCGGGCCAGACCAGTTGGCACGGGTTTGCCGAGGCCATCTTCGATCAGGCCGTCGCGGCAGGCTTGCTCGCGCGCGCGCCGCGTGTCGTGCCGATCACCACAGCGGACTATCCGACGCCAGCGAAGCGGCCGGCATACTCGCGGTTGTCGGTCGACAAGCTGCAGAACGATTTCGGTATCGTATTGCCGCAATGGCAGGCCGGCTTGCAGCAGGTGATTGCCGAGTTGGCTGCGGCCAATCGTTGACGGCAGCGCCCGGGTCGCGGTGATGCCGCGGACCAGATCCACAACGAAAGACAGCCGGGAATCCCGGCTGTCTTTTGTTCAGAACAGATAGCGCAAGCGAGCGGTCAAGCTCGGCCGTAGGTATCTTCAAAACGCACGATGTCGTCTTCGCCCAGGTAGCTGCCGGACTGCACTTCGATCAGCTCCAGCGGCAACTTGCCCGGATTGCGCAGGCGATGGGTCACGCCCAGCGGGATGTAGGTACTCTGGTTTTCGGTCAGCAGCAGGACCTCGTCGCCACGGGTGACCTCGGCGGTTCCGCTCACCACGATCCAGTGTTCGGCGCGATGGTGGTGCATCTGCAGGCTCAGCACCGCACCGGGTTTGACGGTGATGCGCTTGACCTGGTGGCGCTGGCCCATGTCGATCGAATCGTAGGCGCCCCACGGACGATAGACCTTGCGATGCCAGGTGGCCTCGGAACGGCCAGCCGTCTTGATCTGGCCGACCACGTCCTTGACCTCTTGGATGCGATCGCGATGACCGACCAGCACGGCGTCCGGCGTCTCGACGACGACCACGTCTTCCAGGCCGACCATGGCGATCAGGCGCGAGCCGTAGGCGTAGGTATTGCGGCAGTCGACCTGGATCACGTCGCCATGATGCGCGTTGCCGTGGGCGTCCTGCTCGGACACATCCAGCAGCGACGACCACGAACCGACATCGTTCCAGCCGGCATCCAGTGGGACCACGACCGCATCGGCGGTCTTTTCCATCACCGCATAGTCGATCGAATCCGACGGGCTGGCTGCGAACGCGTCCTTGTCCAGGCGGGTGAAGTCGGCATCGCGCTTGCCGTTTTCCCAGGCTTTCTGGCAGGCATCGGCAATGGCCGGGTGGAACTTGCGCAGTTCCTCCAGGTAACGCGAGGCACGGAACAGGAACATGCCGCTGTTCCAGTAGTACTCGCCGCTGGCGAGGTAACCCTGCGCGGTGGCCAGGTCGGGCTTCTCGACGAAACGCTCGACGGCGGTGGCGCCCGTGCCGGCACCGGCCTTGATATAGCCGTAGCCGGTTTCGGGCGCGGTCGGCTTGATGCCGAAGGTGACCAGCTTGCCTTGCTCGGCCGCACCAGCTGCTGCCGTCACCGCGGCTTGAAACGCGGCTTCATTCTGAATGACGTGATCGGACGGAAGGACCAGAAGCAGCGGGTCGGCGCCATTGCGCATGGCTTCCAGGGCTGCGACTGCGATCGCTGGGGCGGTATTGCGCCCCTTGGGCTCCAACAAAATGGCTGAGGGCTTCACGCCCAGCTGCTGCAACTGCTCGGCTGCCATGAACCGATGTTCTTCGTTGGCAACCACGATCGGCGCATGGCCTGCGACCGGAGCCGAGCGCAGCCAGGTCGCCTGCAACATGCTCTTGTCGCCGACCAGCGGCAGGAACTGCTTGGGATAGGATTCGCGCGACAGCGGCCACAGGCGCGTGCCGGAACCGCCGGACAAAATGATGGGTAGGACGTCGCTCATGGGCGGGGGAAACTCCAAAGTGCGTCTATGGGTGGGAGAGGAGAGTGAATCAACCGCGCAGCAAGTCGGAAATCTCTTGTGTGCGGCTTTCCAGCAGTGCGGCATCGCCGCGCGTTTCCACGTTCAGGCGCAACAGCGGCTCGGTGTTGGAGCTGCGCAGGTTGAAGCGCCACTGGCCGAAATCCGCACTGATGCCGTCGGTGTAGTCCAGCTCGGGCGACAGGTCGGCGTAGTGTTCCATCACGCGGGCAACCGAGGCCTTGGCATCGGCAACCTTGAAGTTGATCTCGCCGCTGCACGGGAACTTCTGCATGCGCGCTTCGACCAGGTCGGCCAGCGAACGACCGGACTGCGACACCAACTCGGCGATCAGCAGCCACGGGATCATCCCGGAGTCGGCGTAGGCGAACTCGCGGAAATAATGGTGCGCACTCATCTCGCCGCCATACACGGCGTTTTCGCTGCGCATCTTTTCCTTGATGAAGGCGTGGCCGCTCTTGCACAGCACCGGAATGCCGCCGGCTTCTTCGACCTGCTCCACCGTGTTCCAGGTCAGGCGCGGATCGTGCACGACCTTGCCGCCGGGCTGTTTGGCCAGGATCGCCTGGGCCAGCAGGCCGACCAGGTAATAGCCTTCGATGAAGCGGCCGGTGTGGTCGAAGAAGAAGCAGCGATCGAAGTCGCCATCCCACGCGATGCCGAAGTCGGCGCCGTGATCCTTGACCGCCTTGGCGGTCGCATCGCGGTTTTCCGGCAGCAGCGGGTTGGGAATGCCGTTGGGAAAGTTGCCGTCCGGTTCATGGAACACACGCACGAATTCGAATGGCAGATGCGGTGCAAGCAGGTCCACGATCAGGCCCGCGCCGCCGTTGCCCGCATTGACGACCAGCTTGAGCGGCTTGAGCGTGCTGCGGTCGACGTAGCTGAGCAGGTGCTCCAGATAGGCGGTCTTGTCGGTGCGGCTCTGCTCGCTTGCGGTAGGCTCGCCGGCTGCGGCGGTATCGGCAGCAACCGTGTCGCGGATCGCGAACAGGCCGGTATCGGAACTGATCGGCCGGGCCTGCTCGCGCACCAGCTTCATGCCGTTGTAGTCCATCGGATTGTGGCTGGCGGTGACCATCACGCCGCCGGCGGCCTTGAGGTAATCGGTCTGGAAATAGACCTCCTCGGTACCGCACAGGCCGATGTCGATCACCTCGCGGCCGCTGGCACGCAGGCCTGCCGACAGCGCTTCCTGCAAGGCCGGGCTGGCCAGGCGCACATCGTGGCCCAGGACCACGGGCCCTTGATCCAGCTGCGCCGCCAGTGCCACGCCGATCCGGCGGGCCAAGTCCTCGTTGAGTTCATCCGGCACGCGGCCGCGAATATCGTAGGCCTTGAAGGCGGGTAGCGTCATGGGCAATTCCTTTGGTGGGGGACAGCCGAGTTTAGCGGGTGCGCCGTGTCTTGGGTGTGGCGGAATTGCGACCGGGGACAGGGAACAGTCAGCGGCTAGAATGGGCGTTTACATCAGCGAGGCGAGGGCGGTGATGCGCAACGATGGAGAGGGTGAGGCCGGCGGTAAACGCTATGCCGACGCAACGGCGGCGCTGGATGGCGTGCTGGCCGATGGCCAGACGCTGGCGGTGGGCGGCTTTGGTTTGTGCGGGATTCCCGAGGCCCTGATCGCCGCCGTGCGCGACAGCGGGGTCGGCGGATTGACGGTGATTTCCAACAACGCCGGCGTCGATGGATTCGGGCTCGGTCAACTCCTGGCCACCCGGCAGATCCGCAAGATGATTTCGTCCTACGTGGGCGAAAACAAGGAATTCGAGCGCCAGTATCTGGCTGGCGAGCTCGAGCTGGAATTCAATCCGCAGGGCACCCTGGCCGAGCGCCTGCGTGCGGGCGGTGCGGGAATTCCCGCGTTCTACACCGCTACCGGCTACGGCACCATCGTGGCCGAGGGCAAGGAAACCCGGCAATTCGACGGCAAGCACTATGTGCTGGAAACGGCGCTGCATGCCGATGTCGCGCTGGTGAAGGCGTGGCGCGCCGACACCGCCGGCAACCTGGTCTTCCGCAAGACCGCGCGCAATTTCAACCCGGCCTGCGCCATGGCTGGCCGCGTCTGCATTGCCGAGGTCGAGGAAATCGTGGAGCTGGGCACGATCGACCCGGACCAGGTGCATCTGTCCGGCATCTACGTCGACCGGCTGGTGCTCAACACCGCACCGGAAAAACGCATCGAACAGCGCACCGTGCGCGAAGGACAGCACTGATGGCCTGGACCCGAGATCAGATGGCCGCACGCGCGGCACGCGAATTGACCGACGGCGCTTACGTCAACCTGGGCATCGGCCTGCCGACGCTGGTGGCCAATCACATCCCCGATGGCGTGGACGTGTGGCTGCAATCGGAAAATGGCCTGCTCGGCATCGGCCCGTTTCCTGCCGAAGACGAAGTGGATGCCGACCTGATCAATGCCGGCAAGCAGACCGTGACCGCGCGCGCCGGTGCCAGTTACTTCGGCAGCCATGACTCGTTCGCGATGATCCGCGGCGGCCATGTCGACCTGGCGATCCTTGGCGCGATGCAGGTCACCGACCGCGGCGACCTGGCCAACTGGATGGTGCCCGGCAAGATGGTCAAGGGCATGGGCGGGGCGATGGACCTGGTGGCCGGCGTCAAGCGCGTGGTGGTGCTGATGGAACACGTGGCCAAGGACGGCAGCCACAAGATCCTGCCCGAGTGCGACCTGCCATTGACCGGCGTGGGCGTGGTCGACCGCATCATCACCGACCTGGCCGTATTCGATGTCACCGCCGATGGACTGGTCTTGGTGGAAGCGGCCGATGGAGTGGGGCTGGAGGAGTTGCGTGCCAAGACGGGCGTGAGTTTCACCTCGCAGCGATAAGCGAGGCCGATGTCATTGTCCGCAGAGCGCCGTCATGGCGCCTTGCGGGCATAGCGATAAGGCGCTGCCGAGGGAGGTTTGCCCACTCCCAGAACCTGTTCGATCGTTGTGAGCCGGTGTCCGGACTGCGTCACCGTAACGCCAACAAATCGTTCGATCGCATGTGCCAGGGTTCCGTCAATCTGGCCATGCTCGCTCTCGAATTCGCTCGGATGCAGATGCGCGTCGAGCAATGGACGCAGCGCCTCGAGTCGGGCCCAGAACATGCTGCCCGACGCAAACTGGCTCTGTTCTGCAACTGCGGCGCTGCCAGTGCGAACGGCCAGGTAATCCAGGGTGTCGGCATTGGCCCCGACAAAGTCGGCGACCGGCAAGACATGTTCTGCCGGCGCGACCAGCCCGAGCGACGGATCGGTGGCAAACCCATCCACAATTGCGTCGACGTGGCGTTGCGCCAACAGCGCTGCAAGCATTTCACGTCGCCAGGCTTCGCCGTCGCTGCGATGAGTCGATTTTTTTGTATGAAGTTTGACTACCAGTTGTTCGCCTTCGTCGAGCAGTCGATTGGCGACATGCAGAAAAGGAAGAACGTCGCGGCCGCGGTTCTCGAATCCTTCCACCTCAGCGTGCAGCTCACGTTGCGCTACGCGCTGACGAACCTGCTTGACCAGCGTGGTTTCGGTGGTGATCACAAGTCGCAGCGGCATATCCACTTTAACGATCGCATCGAGCATCCCGTCCAAGACGTCCAGGTACCAAGCATGCAAGACGATGCAAAATTTGTGTTGGCCGGGCGTTGCAGTACCTTGGGTCGGAGTTAGCAAGGCTTGCCGTGTAGCCTCCAGCCAGGCATGCCCGAGACGGGTATCGGGTTCGAGCACCGCGCCTTCTGCCCACTCGTTCCAGGCATTGATAAAGACCATGCGATGCCCCGGTGGGGCGTCAGCGAGGCGGTGCTGCACGGTGTGAGATAACCAGTCGCGATATCGGCGAGGCGATGCGTGCAGAAAGACGCGTCCTTTTCCCGAGCGACGCGGCTCATTGTCCCAGCCCGGATTGACGCCGGGGTAGAGCGTGTAGTCGCGCAACGGGCGCTGTTCCATGTCACGCGCCAGCTCTCGCCAATCCAGTACTTCGCCGTTGAAGTCGAGATTTATCAGGCGCTGCTTGGCGGCGACCGACGGTGGGGTACTCATGTTCGGCGGAAGTTCGACGGCAGCATCAAAGCCGATATCGCGTGGATCGGGCCGTTCGAAGCCCTGCACGTAGGCAAGATGGATGTCGCCGATGCCGTTGTCACGACACCAGGCGCGCCAGCGCGCTGCCGTCTGCGCTGGCTCGGGTAGCAGATGAGGGCGGTAGACGAGCAAGAGGGGACGCCCATCCACACGCAGGTACTTCGGGTTGCGCATGTAGGACGCGACATGCGCGATGAAAGCAAGATCGTCATCGGCATCGTGCGCCTGATCGATCAGGATATCGTCGCCGCGCCCGTCCCAGCGACGTGCCCACTTCTCGTTGGCCCAGCAAAGGCAAAAAGGCAGCGTGATCGAGTTATCTTCGTGCCACTGGCGGATTGGCATTTCCAGCAAAGTCTTGCCGGCGAACCAGTAGAAATAGAAGCAAAACGCACCCAGGCCGTAGTCCTGCGCCAGCCGCGCTTGCTCACGCAGGGTCTGAGGATTTCGGAGGTCGTAAAAGCCCAGGTCGGCGGGCAGCCTGGGTTGCTGATGCCCCTCGAATTGCGGAAGAGCGCGGGTCACATTGCGCCATTCGGTGAATCCTTTGCCCCACCAGGCATCGTTTTCCGGGATGGGGTGAAACTGCGGCAAATAGAACGCAACCAGAGTGGCTGGAAGCGTCGCAGGCAAGGTGGCTGGGCGATACCGAACGTGGCCGATCGCAGCTTCATCGCCACGGCTGACGGCACGTCGCGAGGCATCGTAGCCTGCGCGTCCTCGCTCAGGCTCCGGTACCCACCCAGAATGTCTGTCCAGAAACCACATGCGCCAACGGTCGCGCGTTGCCTCGCTCAGCGGCAACGCACGAAACGCAGTGCGCAGCAGCACGAATAATTGTGCGCGCGCGCGTGAGCCCACGGAGCGACCAGATGCACTCACAGGTTCTGGTAGTTCGGCCCAGAACCACCCTCCGGTGTGACCCAGGTGATGATCTCGTAGGGGTCCTTGATGTCGCAGGTCTTGCAGTGCACGCAGTTGGCGGCGTTGATCTGCAGGCGCTTGCCGGAGGGGCTGTCGGTGTCTGCGACCATCTCGTAGACGTTGGCCGGGCAGAAGCGGGTGCAGGGGTTGTCGTATTCCTGCACGCAGCGCGTGGCGCAGATGTCGGTGTCGAGCACCTTCAGGTGCACGGGCTGGTCTTCGTCATGCTCGGTGGCAGCGAAATACACCGCCTGCAGGCGGTCGCGCGGTGCCAGCTCGCGCGTGCCGTAGTCGCGCTTGGGTTGTTCGTAGTCGCCGAGCTTGTGCAGCGCCGACCAGTCCGCCTTGTTCTTCAACGTCCACGGCGAGGCGCCCTTGAGCGCGGTTTCCCAGGCGGCATTGAGCAGGCCGAACCACAGGCCCTTCTTGAAGCCGGGCTTGATGTTGCGCACTTCTTTCAGCTCGGCCATCGCATCGGAGGCGCGCAGCTTGGCGTCGAAGCCTTGCGGTACCAGCTGTGAGTGCACCAGGTGTTCGGCCGCCAGCATGCCGCTGCGGATCGCCTGATGGGTGCCCTTGATCTTGGGCACGTTGAGCAGGCCGGCGGTGTCGCCGATCAGCAGGGCGCCGGGCATTTCCACTTTCGGCAACGACTGCCAGCCGCCGGTGACGATGGCACGCGCGCCGGCCGAAAGAATGCTGCCGCCCTCCAGCAGCGACTTGATCAGCGCGTGGTTTTTCCATTGCTGGAAGGCTTCCCACGGCTGGTACTTCGGGTCGCTGTAGTCCAGCCCGCTGACGTAGCCGAGCGCGACCTGGTTGTTGTCCAGGTGATACAGGAAGCTGCCGCCGTAGGTGCGATTGTCGGCGGGCCAGCCGATGGTGTGCACGATCTTGCCGGGCGTGACGCGGCCTTCGGGCACCTGCCACAACTCCTTGATGCCGATCGAATAGCCCTGCGGGTCGCTGTCTGCGGTAAGGTCGAAGCGCGCGAGCAGGCGCTTGGTCAGATGCCCGCGCGCGCCTTCGGCCAGCACGGTGACCTTGGCGCGGATATCGATACCGGCCGTATAGCCGGGCTTGTGCGAGCCATCCTTGGCCACACCCATGTCGCCGATGCGCACGCCAATCACCTGGCCGCTGTCGTCATGCAGCGTCTCGGCGGCGGCAAAGCCCGGGTAGATTTCCACGCCCAGCGCTTCGGCCTGCGGCGCCAGCCAGGCGCACATCGCACCCAGGCTGACGATGAAGTTGCCGTGGTTGCGCATGCCCGGCGGCACCACCGGGAACTTGCGCGCGCTGTCCTTGCCGAGGAACCAGAATTCGTCGTCGGTGGCGGCCACGCAGATCGGCGGCGGGTTGTCGCGCCAGCCGGGCAGCAACGCATCCAGCGGGCCAGGCTCGATCACCGCGCCGGACAGGATATGCGCGCCGATGGTGCTGGATTTTTCGATCACGCACACACTCAACTCGGGGTTGAGCTGCTTGAGCCGGATCGCGAACGACAGCCCGGCCGGACCGGCACCGACGGTGACGACGTCGTATTCCATGACGTCGCGCTCGACCGTCTCTGACGCTTGCGCGCCGATTCCCGCTTCCGACATTGCTCCGCTCCCGTTGGCTCGATGGCTGGGGCGTATTTTCCGGGATTGCATGTGATGGCGGCAAATCGCGTCGATTCATCCGCCGCTGCCGGTGCGCTCCGACGCGCGTATGCTAGCGTTTGCGCATGAAAATACGCGTTGCACTGCCGCAAGCTCAGATCCACTGGTGTCGCGGCTGGTTGCAGGCCGCGCATGCCGATGCACTGATGCAGGCGCTGCTGGACCAGGTGCAGTGGGAAGTCCATCGCATCCGAATGTTCGGGCGGGTGGTGGATTCGCCGCGTCTGAGCAGCTGGATCGGCGATGCCGATGCCAGCTATCGCTACTCTGGCACGCAGTTTGCGCCGCAGCCGTGGCTGGAGGTGCTGCAGCCTTTGCGTACGCGTCTGCAGGATGAAACCGGCTGCCCGTTCAACAGCGTGCTGGTCAACCGCTACCGCAGCGGAGCCGATGCCATGGGCTGGCACAGTGACGATGAGCCGGAGCTGGGCGCGCAGCCGGTGATCGCATCGCTGAGCCTGGGCGCGACGCGGCGGTTTGCGTTCAAGCATCGCGACGATGCAGCGTTGAAGCAGACGCTGGAGCTGGGCCACGGCGATCTGCTGCTGATGGGCGGCGATACCCAGCGTTACTACAAACACGCCTTGCCGCGCACCGTAAAGCCAGTCGGCGAGCGCATCAATCTGACCTTTCGTCAGATTGCGATGCGCGTGTCCCAGCGATAAGAGCGGCTAGCAAAACGTAGCGAGCGCTCGGCTGGCGGGGAGCGCAGCGGTTTTGTTAGTCGCATCTTGGTGGCTATAGTCAGAAGCTCATGTCAAACGCTGAGTGGGTCGAGGGCGCGGTGCCCTCGCCGCTTGCGGGACACGCCGTAAACCCGTCCCTGGGGCTCCTTGGCGGCATCCATGCCGCCAATGGTCCCGCAAGCGGCGAGGACACCGCACCAGACAGATTGCTGACTGCTTTACTGAAAACCCTGCGTGCCGACCATCTCGATAGGTCCTTGCCCGCTCACCGTCGTGGGACCTTACGCGGCATGGATGCCGCGCAAGAGCTTACATGGACGTACTTGCAGCGTGTCCCTCGATGATGGGCGGGCAAGGGCCCTGCAGTCAGGCAGCAGATCAGCCGCGTTGCGGCAGCCCCTGGCGGGCGCGGCCGGTGCTCGGAACCGGCATGTACCACCCATATGCTCCGGCTCCTGCGCGCCGTCCGTGTCCACCTGGCGGCCGCTGGCTACGTTTTCCTGGCTGCTCTGAGTCTGCCGTTCGCGCCTACAACGAGCGCGGCAGGTTCTGGCTGTCCTGCTGGCCGGTGACCAAGGTCCAGCCGACCAGCTCGGTGGTGACCTGGGTCATCGCCTGTTCGAATGCCGCTGCCACAGCAGTCGTGTCGGTGCCGCTGGATGGGCGTGCGACCAGGAAGGTGCGCGAGGCGGCCACGCGTTGATCTGCCGAATGCAGCAGCTTGGCATTGAGCTCGATCGTGGCCGAGGGCAGCGACTGGCCGGCGTAATCGGCTTCGAAGCGGCGCAGGTCGATCGCCA
This sequence comes from Xanthomonas sp. 3793, assembly GCF_024806835.1. GTDB lineage: Bacteria > Pseudomonadota > Gammaproteobacteria > Xanthomonadales > Xanthomonadaceae > Xanthomonas > Xanthomonas arboricola_F. Next base: position 370,768 of record NZ_JANTYU010000004.1, on the reverse strand, counting down.
GCTTGTAGTCCGAGCGGATCCCGGCGCCGATGCGCGCAACCGCGGCGATCTTGCCGGAGTCTTCGAACGCGCGCACCACGCTGTCTTCCAGCATGTCGGTAGCCGGTTGCGCCCAGCCGGCGCCGTGGTAGACCTGCAACTCGCCCGGGGTCGGGCGCACGTTGATGCGCGGGCTGTCGACGATGCGGGCCGCGCTTGGCTTGGCGATCGCCAACTGCCAGGTCACCTGCGGCCAGGTGGGATTGGGCGTGACGCGCACGGTGGGGGCATAGATCGTGGCCGGCTTCTGGTCGCCACCGGTCAGGACCGAGCAACCGCCCAGCGCCAACAGCGAGACGCACAGCAGGGGACGCAACAGGCGCATGGCAGTCATTTCGGTTCGAACTCCTTGGGTGCGTCGCGACCGAGCAGGTAGCGCGCAGGGTTGTTGTCCAGTTTGTCGCTGACTCGGCGCAAGTCGCGGATCAGGCCGCGCAATTCGGTCAGTGTCGGTCCGAGCTGGCCCAGGCCGTCGTTGGCGAAGCTGTTGATGGCCGCACGGTTCTCGCCAAGGATGTTGTCGGCGTTGCCGGCGGCCGAATCCAGCTTGACCAGCGTTGCGTCCAGTTTGTTGAGGATGCCCGGCAGCTGCTGCACCAGGTTCTGGTCCAGCCGCTTGATGGTGCCATTGGTGGTGGTCAGGGTGGTATCCAGATTGCGCGCGGCATCGCGTGCGCTGACGATCAGCGCCTGCATGCCTTCGTCGCGGTCGGCGATGCCGCCGCTGATCTTTTCCAGGTTCTGCAGCGTGGCCGAAATGCTGGCCACGTTCTTGTCGGAGAGCATTTCGTCCATGCGCTCGACGATGCGGTTGGCGGTGTCGGTGATGTTCTGCAATGCAGAGGGCGTGGTCTGGATGATCGGCGCATCGCTCTTGTCGATGGTGGTCAGCGACGGCGCCTCGGGCGTGCCGCCCGAGAGCTGGATGATCGACGGGCCGGTCAGGCTGGTGATGGCCAGCTTGGCGCGGGTGTCGCTCTTGATCGGCGTGGTGGAGTTGACCCGCACATGCGCCACCACCTGGCGCGGGTCGTTCGGCGCCAGCGTCAGCTCGGTGATCGAGCCCACCGCGATGCCGTTGTATTGCACGGGGCTGCCGACCGACAGGCCGGTCACCGCCTCGCGGAACACCACCCGGTATTGCTGCCAGGTGCGGTCGGAGGAGTACTTGGCGGCCCATAGCCCGAACAGCAGCAAGGCCAGGCCTGCCACGATGGTGAAGGCGCCGATCAGGACGTAATTGGCTTTGGTTTCCATGCTCAGGCGGTCTCGGTGGAGTCGGTCTTGGCCGCGCGCGCGGCGCGGGCACGCGGACCGTGGAAATATTCCTGGATCCAGGGGTGGTCGATCTGCTCGACTTCGGCCAGCGGCGCGTTGGCGATCACCTTGCGATCGGCCAGCACCGCGATGCGGTCGCAGATGGCGTACAGCGTATCCAGGTCATGGGTGATCAGGAACACGGTCAGGCCCAGCGCCTGCTGCAGGGTGCGGATCAGGCGGTCGAAGGCGGCCGCGCCGATCGGGTCCAGCCCGGCGGTGGGCTCGTCCAGGAACAGCAGCGGCGGGTCCAGCGCCAGCGCCCGCGCCAGGCCGGCGCGCTTGCGCATGCCGCCGGACAATTGCGAGGGCAGCTTGTCCAGCGCATCGGCCGGCAGGCCGGCCAGCTTGATCTTCAGCAGCGCCAGCTCGAAATACCAGCGCTCCGGGAACTCACCGTGATGTTCCTTCAGCGGGACCTGCACGTTTTCGCCGACGGTCATCGACGAGAACAGCGCGCCGTCCTGGAACAGCACGCCGGTATTGCGGGTGATGTGCTGGCGGTCGGCGAAGCGGCCCGAGCGCGCATCCGCACCCAATACCTGGATGCTGCCGGCGTCCGGCTCGCGCAGGCCCAGGATGCTGCGCATCAGCACCGACTTGCCGGTGCCCGAGCCGCCGACCACGCCCAGGATCTCGCCGCGACGCACGTCCAGATCCAGCTCCTCGTGCACCACCTGGCTGCCGAAGCGATTGGTCAGCCCGCGCACGGAAATCGCCAGCTGGTCGTCGTCGGCCTCTGGGCCGGGATTGGGGAGTGGGGATTCGGGATTGGTCAAGGCACTTTTCTCCCGAATACCAGTGCAAGCGCCTCGCTTCTGCTCTGCACAAATCCCAAATCCCGAATGTCGAATCCCCGCCTCATCACCACCCCATCTTCATGAACCACAACGCCGCAATCGCATCGAGGATGATGACCAAGGAAATCGTCTGCACCACCGAGGAGGTGGTGCGCTCGCCCACCGACTGCGCGGTGCCGCTGACCTTCAAACCTTCCAGGCAGCCGATCAGGCCGATCACCAGCGCAAACAACGGTGCCTTCGACAAGCCGACCAAGAAATGCCGCAACTGGATGGTGTCGTGCATGCGCGCCAGATACATCTGCGGCGGGATATCCAGATCGAATGCGCCCACGGTGACGCCCCCGGCCAGGCCGGCGATCATCGCGATGAAAGTCAGCAGCGGCAGGGTGAAGATCAGCGCCAGCAGGCGCGGAATCACCAGCAGGTCGATCGGGTCCAGCCCGAGGGTGCGGATGGCATCGACCTCTTCGCGCGACTTCATCGCCCCGATCTGCGCGGTGAACGCGCTGGCAGTGCGCCCGGCCAGCACGATGGCGGTCAGCAGCACGGCGAACTCGCGCAGGAAGGCGATCGACACCAGCTCCACCACGTAGATCTCCGCGCCGAAGTCGCGCAGGATGGTTGAGCCCAAAAACGCGATCACCGCGCCGACCAGATACGACAGCAGCACCACCAGCGGCACCGCATCCAGGCCGACCTGCTCCATGTGGTGCACGGTGGAGGTCAGGCGGAAGCGGCGCGGCTCGTGGATCAGCCGCCCGATCTTGACCATGTTTTCGCCCAGAAAGCTGTTCAGTTCCAGGATGCCCTGGCCGACGCCATGGGTGGTGCGGCCCAGGCGGTCGAGCGCGGCGACGAAGCCGTAGTCGCGCTTCGGCTTGGGGCGCTCGTCGTTGAGTTCTTCGATGGTGCACACCAGCGCCTGGTGTTCATCGCGGAAATCGATGGCGTCTTCTTTCAGCCCCAGGCGGCCGGCAAAGCGCAGCAGCTGCAGCACGCCGGCCGAATCCAGTTGCCCGATGCCGCGCGCGTCGATGCGACGCACCCCGTCGGGCACGGCTTGCAGCAGTTCGGCCTGGGGCAGGGCGGTCGCCAGGACCCAACTGCCGGAGAGTCGGACCTGTGCCTGATCCTGCGAGTCTTGTTCGATGCGTGGAGGTTGCGGTTTGATCATGGGTGGCCTGTCCGTGGCGCCAGCATACCGCGCCGGTGTGAGCGAAAGATGGGGACGCGACCGAAGCGATGTCGGTGCGGCCGCCGACGGAGCCGCCGGCCACGCGCGCTGCGGCATACACTGGCGGCCTCGCCGCACGGCGTTTTCCCGATCCGACCCGCCACGCATGTCCGCTGCCACCGTTGTCTTACCGTCCGCCAGCGCCACCTACGCCCAGCGCGTCGCCTTCGTGTCGGAAATTGCCGGGCGCCTGCATTCCTATGGCACCACCGCGCAGCGCCTGGAGGCTGCGGTGGTGGGTCTGTCGCAGAAACTGGGCCTGGATTGCGAGCCGTGGTCCAATCCCACCGGCATCATCCTGAGCTTCAGCGACCCGACCAAGGCGATCGGGTCCAGCGACATCACCCGCGTGATCCGGCTGGCGCCGGGCGAGAACGATCTCTACAAGCTCAGCGTGGCCGACTACGTGGCCGACAGCGTGGCCAACGGCCGCATGAGCATTGCGCAGGGCCACACCGCGTTGCGCCGCCTGGATCGTGAGGTCGACCGGCGCGGCAAGACCTTGCAGGTGCTGGCCTTCGGCCTGGCCGCGGCCGGCGTGGCCGGGTTGTGGAAGTTGCCCTGGCTGGATATCGCCACCGCTGGCGCGATCGGCATGTCGATCGGCCTGCTGACCCAGTACACCGACAAACGCCCCGCCACCAAGGAGGCCGGCGAAGCGCTGGCCGGACTGCTGGCTGGCGTGGTCGCCGCACTGGTGGCCTCGCTGGTCGGGCCGCTGAATCTCAACACGGTGATCATCGCCTCGCTGGTGGTGCTGTTGCCGGGCATGTCGTTGACCAATGCGTTCAACGAGCTGGCCAGCCAGCACTGGGTGTCCGGCACGGCGCGGCTGGCCGGTGCGGTGACCACGGTGCTCAAGCTCACGGTGGGCGCGGTGATTGCGGTGACGCTGACCCAATTGATGGGTCTTCACCCCCAGGTGGCTGCCTTGCGTCCGCAAGCCGGCTGGGTGGAATGGGCCTCGTTGCTGGTGGCCGCTTATGCGTTTGCGGTGTTGTTCAAGGCCAATCGGCGCGATTATTTATGGATCATGGCCGCAGCGATGTCCGGTTATGTCATTGCGCGTTATGCCGGGCATGCCTGGGGCGGTCCGGCCGGAGTATTTGCCTCGGCCATGGCGTTGACTGCCGCCGGGAACCTGTTCGGGCGGGTGGTGCAAAAACCCGGTGCGCTGATTCGATTGCCGGGCATCATCATGCTGGTTCCCGGCAGCGTGAGCCTGCGGGGATTTTTGACCCTGGTGCAGCAACAGGATGTCAGCGTCGGACAAGCCGCATTGTTGGCGGTCACCAATATCGTGATGGCTTTGATGGCCGGTTTGCTGTTTGGGAACCTGCTGATTCCGGCGCGCAAGAATTTATGAGCTGCCAGAAAATCGTCCAATAAAACGCCGGCAATGCCGGCGTTTTTATTGGACTGGATCAAGCGGCCTTGGACTTCTTGGCAGCGCGCTTGGTGGCCGTCTTGCGTGGCGCGGCCTTTTTTGCCGATGCCTTCTTTGCAGCGCCGCCGACCTTGCTGATCAGGAAGTCTTCCACCTTCTTGCCAGCAGCGGTCAGTTCGGCCAGCCAGCGCGGCTGCTTGCCACGGCCGGTCCAGGTTTCCTGGGCATTGGACGGGTTGCGGTATTTCGGCGCAACCTTGCCCAGCTTGCGGCCGGCGCGCGGACCCGGCTTGCCGGCAGCGGCCGGACGACCCGGGCCGGCACTGGCGGCGGTACCAAACAATTCTTCGATGGAATAACCCTGGGCTTTAGCCGCGCGGGTCAGCTGCGTGCGAACCTTGGCGATCGGGGCGCGCTTGGCAACCACGGTCTGCTGCTTCTTTGCATTTTTGATCAGGGCGCCCAGCTGCTTGGCCGACAGGCCAGAAAGATCGATCGACATCACTACTCCGGAAGATTGAGAGAGAAAGAATGCCGGTCCTTGGCAGCGGCGCCATCATAATGTCAGAAAACCCGCATGACAAATGCGCCGAAATAAATCGGCGCCTTGTGTTCATCCAATTGGAGCGTGATTGCCCGGTTTGATCAGCACCCCAGGCGGGAGAATAATCCGGCCTTATCCAGATTTTCCGCCGATTCGGCGGTGCGGGCGCGATATTCAAATGTGCCGGCTGCCAATCCACGTTCCGAGACCACCACCCGATGCGGAATGCCCAATAGTTCCATATCGGCAAACATTGCGCCGGGACGCAGGCCGCGATCGTCCAATGCGGCGTCGAGACCGGCGGCGATCAATTCGTCCAGCAATGCCTGGGCGGCGGCCACCACCTGGGCATCCTGCTTGGGGTTGATCACACATACCACCACCTGCCACGGTGCCATCGGGGCAGGCCAGAGGATGCCGGCGTCATCATGGTTCTGTTCGATTGCCGCCGCCACGATGCGCGAAATACCGATGCCGTAACAGCCCATCTTCATCACCGCGACCTTGCCGCTTTCGTCGATGACGGTAGCCTGCAGCGCCTGTGCGTACTGGCTGCCGAGCTGGAACACGTGCCCCACTTCGATGCCGCGGGCCAGGCGCAGCTCGCCGCCATCGGCGGCGCGTTCGCCGTCGATGACGTTGCGCACATCGGCCACCGTGTCCGGCTCGGGCAGGTCACGGCCCCAGTTGACGCCGGCAAGGTGGGCGCCGGCCACGTTGGCGCCGACCACGAAATCGGCCATGGCCGCGACATCGCGATCGGCCACCACGCGCACCGGGCGGGCGGTGTTCACCGGCCCCAGGAAGCCCGGCTCGCAGCCGAGGTGGTCGCGGATTTCGGCCTCATTGGCCATGCGGTAACCGGCCAAGCCAGCGACCTTGCCGAGCTTGATCTCGTTGACGGCGTGATCGCCGCGCACCAGTACCAGCACGAAGCCGGCGGCGGTCATCACCGCCACCGACTTGACCGTGCGCTGCAGCGCGATGCCCAGCAGCTGGGCGACGTCTTCGCAGGTCTTCTGGGTGGGCGTGTCGACCTGGCGCATGGCCTCGGCCGCTTCCGGACGCGGACCCGGCAGCGCGGCGCTGGCGGTTTCCACGTTGGCGGCGTAATCGGAGGCCGTGGAGAACGCCAGCGAGTCTTCGCCGGAGTCGGCGATGACGTGGAATTCCTGCGACGCATCGCCACCGATGGCGCCAGAGTCGGCCTGCACCGCGCGGAACTCCAGACCCAGGCGGGTGAAGATGCGGGTGTAGGCCGCACGCATGTTGTCGTATTCGCGCGCCATGTCCGCATCGGTGAGATGGAAGGAGTAGGCGTCCTTCATCAGGAACTCGCGCGCGCGCATCACCCCGAAGCGCGGGCGGATCTCATCGCGGAACTTGGTCTGGATCTGGTAGAAGTTCAGCGGCAGCTGCTTGTAGCTGTTGATCTCCTGGCGCGCGAAGTCGGCCGCGGCCTCTTCGGCGGTGGGGCTGTAGCAGAACTCCTGCTGCTTGCGGTCGCTGATCTTGAGCAGCTGCCCGCCGAACTTTTCCCAACGCCCGGTGGCATCCCAGAGCTCGCGCGGCTGGATGGTGGGGAACAGCACTTCCACCGCCCCGGCGCGGTTCATCTCCTCGCGCACGATCGCCTCGACCTTGCGCAGCACGCGCAAGCCCAGCGGCGACCAGGTGTACAGCCCGGAGGCCAGCTTGCGGATCATGCCCGCGCGCAGCATCAGACGGTGGCTGACCAGCTCGGCGTCGGCCGGGGTTTCCTTGGTGGTGTGCAGGTGAAACTGGGAAAGACGCATCGGGCTTCGCTTGGGCGGAAAGCCCATAGTTTGCCAGTGTCGCGCCCTGCCGGTCATCGGCCAGTGGCTGCGTGGCGCTGCGCAGCGGCAGTGGCAGGCGTCCGGCTTGCCTGGTCAGGCGGCGGTGACGCCGGAGCGTCGGCCTGCCGTGTGAGCCCGGCCGCAGTGCCGGGGCTGTGGATGCGTCGCCTTCGATATGCGAAGCGCCAATGGTGCGGTGCGTTGTCTCACTCTCGAATATCCCGACAGCCGCGCACGCTGCGCTAGCTGGATTCAGTTCGCCGGGCCGCCGGTCGTTGCCGGCTTGCAATAGGCCTTGGCGGCGGCTTCGGCCAGGTTGCGCTGCGCGGCGCGGGCATCCGGGTCCAGCGGGGTGCCGGGCTTGCCGTCGCCGGCGCCCATGGTCACCTCGCCCTTGCCGCTGAGCAGTTCCAGGTTGCGACGTGCGGTGAGGCAGTCCGCCGATTCCGGGGTGGCAGCCTCTGGCGCGGCGATGGCCGCAGTGCCGCTGCGGGCGTCGATCCGACGCGATTCGTAGCGCTGGCCGGTCGGCGGCGGGGTTTCGGTGTAGTGGGTCACGCCCTTGGCGTCCTTCCATTTATACAGATCGGTGGCGCCTGCAGTGGCGCTGAGCAGCAGCAACAGGGCGCAAAGCCCGGACGACAGGTGCATGTGGCTTCCCCTGGATGATTCCCCCCGCGATTGCAGCATCCGCGGCCCGCGCTGGCAAGTGATCGCGCGGCGGCGGGGCGGGCGCGCTACCGCCGGACGGACCTCAGGCCCTACACTTGCCGGATGGATGAAATGAGACCGCCCCCGCGCTCGCGCACGATTTACCTGCTGCCGAACCTGTTCACCACCGCCGGGCTGTTTTCCGGTTTCTACGCCATCATCGCCGCCGCCAATGGTCAGTTCGTCCAGGCGGCGATGGCGGTGTTCGTGGCGGCGGTGATGGACGGGCTGGACGGCCGGGTCGCGCGCCTGACCAACACCAGCAGCGAATTCGGCGTGCAGTACGACTCGCTGGCCGATCTGGTCAGCTTCGGCATGGCCCCGGCGCTTGTGATGTACCACTGGTCGCTGTCGGCGCTGAAATACGACAGCAACGTGATGGGCCGGGTCGGCTGGTCGGCCGCCTTCTTGTATGCCGCTTGCGCGGCGCTGCGGCTGGCGCGCTTCAACACCCAGGTCGGCGTGGTCGACAAGCGCTGGTTCATCGGTCTGGCCAGTCCGGCCGCGGCCGGCTTGATGATGTCCTTCGTGTGGGCGTTCGCCGACGACAGCCTGGGCTTCGACGGCGAGCAGCTGCGCTACGTGGCGCTGGCGGTCACGGTGGTATCGGCGCTGTTGATGGTCAGCCGGATCCGCTTCTGGAGCTTCAAGGGCGGCGCGCGTGGCCCGCGTGCCGACCGTGTGCCGTTCCTGGCATTGGCGGTCGCCACGGTGGTGATCGCGTTGCTGGTGATCGACCTGGCGCGGTCGCTGCTGGTGATCGGGGTGCTGTACGCGTTGTCCGGCCCGGCGATGTGGCTGTGGCGGCGCTGGCGGCGCGTGCCCGAGCTGCCATGAGTCTGTACCCATGAGCGAGTCTGCGCACGAACCGGTGTGGTCGGACCTGCAGGTCTCGTGCCTGCAGGCGATGGGGCACACCGTGTATCTGGATCGCGACACCGCCGATGCGCCGCCGGCGCCGGTTGACCTCGTAGAGCACGCGCCGGCGCCTGCACCCATGCGTGAGCCGCGTCTCGCGCCGGCGGCTCCGGCGGCTGCACCGCCGGCACGTCGTACTGCGCCCGCCGCGCCGGCGCAGTCGCATGCGCCCGGCACAGGTTCGGCGGCTGCACCGCAACGACGCAGCCGCGTTGGTCTGCCCGACCGCTTGCAGATGGCGTTGCTGCGCGCGTCCGGTTGCGACCCGGGCGACCCGTCGACGCAAGCCTTGATGGCCTCCTGGCCACTGGCCGAGTTGCGTGGCAACCCGGCCGCCAAGCGCGCGCTGTGGCCGCAGCTGCGCGCGCTGCGTCGCCGGCAGGACCCGGCGTGAGCGCAATGAACGCCCCGCTGCCCACGGCGCTGCGTGCCATGCGCGAAAGCGATCTGGACGTGGTGATGGAGATCGAGCAACGTGCCTATCCGTTTCCGTGGACGCGCAGCATCTTTCGCGATTGCCTGCAGGCGGGCTACCCGGGTTGGGTGATGGAGCAGGGCGGCCAGGTCATCGGCTACGGCATCATCAGCGTTGCCGCCGACGAGGCGCATGTCCTCAACGTCTGCATCGCGCCGGAAGCGCAGTCGCAAGGACATGGCCGCGCATTGTTGCGTGCGCTGATCAAGGGTGCCTGCGACCGCGGCGCGCGGCGCGCATTTCTGGAGGTGCGTCCGTCCAATCCTTCGGCGATTGCGCTGTATCACTCCGAAGGCTTCAACGAGATCGGCCGTCGCCCGCGCTACTACCCTTCCCACACCGGACGCGAAGATGCGTTGGTGATGGCGATCGAGTTGTTCTTCGAAGGGTTTTCCTGAGCGACGCAGCAGCCCCGCCTACGCGGGTTGCCCATCATCGAATCGATTGCAGGCGCCGACCGCACGCATGACGTGTGCGCATACCGACGGCCGTGCGCAGGAAACGTGCGCGCCGGCCTGAGGGCGCTTTGGCTTGGGCCGCTGCAGTCAGTCGCGTACGGGTCCGGGGCGCGCATTGGGTGTTGCATGCGAAAGCGACGCCGGCTGGCATGTTCTGCCGAGTGCATGCAACGCGGCAGCGATGTTGGTCGGCGCGATGTGGTCGATCCCATTGTCTTGACGGCAGCTTGTAGCAGGCAGCGCGCGTGTGCCAGGCGCTTCATCCGGTCAGCAGCATCACAGCGGTTTTGCGTGTGCCGGTTGCTCGCATGGCGCGTCGCGGTTTCCATACTTGCCTCGACCAGAGGCAGTGCGTTCGCGTCGAACGCCTCAAGCGTGCGCGCAACGCGCACGCGCGTGTCATCGGCACGTTGCAACCGATGCTTTTGCCTGGAAAAAGCGCGCAGATGTGATCGCGGCAACACGCTGGCTCGGATGCATGTCCAGCTGCAATGCGACACGCATCATGCTGCGCTGCAGTGTCCTTGGCGCTGTCTCCGCATGTCTTGATTACAACGTTTTGTCTTCTCTGTGGTGTCTCGCAACCGTTTGCGTGACTGCGCGTGCACATCGATGCATTGCCTAGATACAAGCGATTGCGATGCTCCTAGTATCCGTGTCGCGGAACTGAACATTACAGAGATGAAAAGTACGTTCCGCAGTCGCTAGACGAGGGATGCGCCGCCACGCGGCGTATCGAACCCATTCGAGGGAGACATCAAGATGAAGCCGAAATTTTCGACGGCGGCCGCCGCGTCGCTGTTTGTCGGGTCGTTGCTGCTCACCGGCATTGCAAGCGCCGATCCAGCGCTGGAAGTGGCAACCACTGGGTGGGCGACACAGAACGGCGGCACCAAGGGCGGCTCCAAGGCCGCCGCTGCCAACATCTATACCGTCAAGAATGCCGCCGAGCTGAAGGCCGCGCTGAAGGCCAGCGTGGGCAGCAACGGGCGCATCATCAAGATCAGCGGAATCATTGATGTCAGCGAAGGCAAGCCGTACACCAAGACCTCGGACATGAAGACGCGTGCGCGTCTGGATATCCCGACCAAGACCACCTTGATCGGCATCACCAGCAACGCCGAGATCCGCGAAGGCTACATGTACGTCAAGGCCAACGACGTCATCATCCGCAACCTCACCATCGAAAATCCGTGGGACCCGGAGCCGGTCTGGGATCCGGATGACGGCAGCGCCGGCAACTGGAATTCCGAGTACGACGGCCTAACCGTGGAAGGCGCCACCAACGTCTGGGTGGACCACGTGACCTTTACCGATGGTCGCCGCACCGACGATCAGAACGGCACCGCCAATGGCCGACCCAAGCAGCATCACGATGGCGCGATGGACGTCAAGAAGGGCGCCAACTTCGTCACCATTTCCTACTCCGCGTTCAAGTCGCACGAGAAGAACGACCTGATCGGTTCCAGCGACAGCGCCTCCAGCACCGATAGCGGCAAGCTCAAGGTGACCATCCACAACACCTTGTTCGAGAACATCTCCGCACGTGCACCGCGTGTGCGTTTCGGCCAGGTGCATCTGTACAACAACTACCACGTGGGCAGTACCAGCAATAAGGTCTACCCGTTCTCGCACGCGCATGGCGTGGGCAAGGAATCGAAGATCTTTTCCGAGCGCAACGTGTTCGACATCAGCGGCGTGAGCAGCTGCGACAAGATCGCCGCCGACTACGGTGGCAGCGTGTATCGCGACCAGGGCTCGCTGCTCAATGGCAAGGCCTTGAGCTGCTCCTGGAACAGCAACATCGGTTGGACGCCGCCTTACACCTACAGCCTGCTGTCGGCCGACAAGGTGGCTGCGGACGTCAAGGCAAAAGCAGGCGCCGGCAAGCTGTAAGCGATCGCACTTGCTGAAAACGTTGCCACGCGCAGTGCACGACAACGTGCGCTGCGCGTGGCGCGTAGCCATTCCAGAAACGCAGGTGCAACATGTTGAAAATGTACTTTTAAATAATGTACAGAAGCATTAGCATCGGCCGGGTTCGCTAGGGGACTGGCCTGTTGGCCTGGGCGAACGCACGGGGAGCACGCCGCGCAGCGGCGTGTCACGCATCACTCAATCAAGAGACTTCATCACCATGTCGAACGCATCGACTGTTGTGGGACGTACCGTTGTGGGCGTTATGTTGAGCGCCGCGTTGTTGTCGACCACCGCCTATGCAGCAGACCCTGCGCTGGAAGTTGCCACCACCGGCTGGGCCACCCAGAACGGCGGCACAAAGGGCGGTTCCAAAGCCTCTGCAGCGGACATCTATACCGTCACCAATGCAGCGCAATTGAAGGCTGCGCTGAAGGCCGGCGCGGGCAGTAACGGGCGCATCATCAAGGTCAAGGGTGTCATCGACATCAGCGAAGGCAAGGCCTACACCAAGACCTCTGACATGAAGACGCGCGCGCGTCTGGATATCCCGACCAAGACCACGCTGATCGGCGTCGGCACCAATGCAGAAATCCGCGAAGGCTATTTCTACGTCAAGGCCAACGACGTCATCGTGCGCAACCTCACCATCGAAAATCCGTGGGATCCGGAACCGAAGTGGGATGCCGACGATGGCGACAAAGGCAACTGGAATTCCGAGTACGACGGCCTGACCGTGGAAGCTGCCACCAATGTCTGGGTGGACCACGTGACCTTTACCGATGGTCGTCGCACCGACGATCAGAACGGCACCGCCAATGGCCGACCCAAGCAGCACCACGATGGCGCGATGGACGTCAAGAAGGGCGCCAACTTCGTGACCATCTCGTACTCGGCATTCAAGTCGCACGAGAAGAACAGCCTGATCGGTTCCAGCGACAGCGCGTCCAGCACCGACAGCGGCAAGCTCAAGGTGACCATCCACAACACCTTGTTCGAAAACATTTCCGCACGTGCACCGCGGGTGCGTTTCGGCCAGGTGCATCTGTACAACAACTACCACGTGGGCAGCACCAGCAATAAGGTCTACCCGTTCTCGCACGCGCATGGCGTAGGCAAGGAATCGAAGATCTTCTCCGAGAACAATGCCTTCGATATCAGCGGCGTGAGCAGCTGCGACAAGATCGCTGCCGATTACAAGGGCAGCGTGTACCGCGACCAGGGCTCGCTGCTCAATGGCAAGGCCTTGAGCTGCTCCTGGAACAGCAACATCGGCTGGAAACCGCCTTATACCTACAACCTGCTGTCTGCCAACAAGGTGGCTGCAGACGTCAAGGCCAAGGCCGGCGCCGGCAAGCTGTAACGCGCGATGCAGCGCTGCGATGGTTGCAGCGCTGCAGGCCATCACACAACGCCCGCAGCGATGCGGGCGTTGTGCGTTTGCCCGGTTACCGTGGATGCCCGCTTGAGAACAGTCGACGAGGCCAGCACGCAACGCCAGTGCGCTTCAAACGATGCAATCGCCGCGTGTCCTGCAAGCGGCGCGGTATCGCACGTCGATGAAGCAAAGTTCGCGTCGAACAACGCACTGGCACAAACGCGACCGTTGGGCCGCGCGGCCATACCCGTCGGCGCAAGTACGCTCAGTCCTGCGCTGCGTTGCTCGCGCTCTGGCCAGGCGTGCACACCGGTTTCTGGCGCTTGTCCACCAGCTTGCCCATCAGCCGGTCGCTCAGCGGCAGCATGTCGCCGTTGAGGCGCCAGTCGTAGATCACGCTGAAAGCCAGCACACGCGCAACGTACTCGCGGGTTTCCTTGTAGCTGATGGTCTCGATCCAGAAGTCCGGATCGAAGCCCGGCCGTTGCGATTGCCAGCGGCCGGTCGGGCCGGGGCCGGCGTTGTAGGCGGCGATGGTGAGATAGGGCAGGCCGTAGGTATTGAGCAGCTGGCGCAGGTACGCGGTGCCGATGGCGATGTTGGTGTCCGGCTCGTACAGGCTGGCGGCACCTGCGTAGCCGGGCAGGGCGATGCCCTTGGCGACCGCCGCGCCGGTGCCGGGCAATACCTGCATCAAGCCCATGGCGTTGGCAGGCGACCGTGCACGCGGATTGAAGATGCTTTCGGCACGAATCTCTGCGGCAACCCATGCCGGGTCGATGGCGTTCTTGGCGGCTTCGCGGCGAATGCTGTCATCGTGATGCAACGGGAAACGCAACGAATACAGTCGTTGCTCGTCCGGCTGTTTGCCGAGCGCAAACACCGCGCGGTCGAACCAGCCGTTGTCGCTGGCCACTTCCACTGCCAGGCGGCGCTGGGTGTCGTCGAAGCGGCTGGCGGCATCGTTCCATTCGGCCACGGCCCAACCGGGGCGATCGATCTGGAACAACGCAATCGCACGGGTCAATGCCGGGTCGCGCGCCACTGCGGCCTTTGCCTGCGGGCTGTCCTTGGGCTCCCACGGGCATAGCCGATACGGCTGCTGCAGGCGGTCGGCGGCCAGGAAGCCGTGGAAGGTCGGCGACTGCGCAGCGGCGCGATACAGCGGCTGTGCGGCCGCCGCCGAACCGGTCTTCTCGGCGAGGCGCGCTTCGAAATACTGCCAACGCGAATCGGCGCGCTGGCTGGCAGGCATCCTGCGGATGGCGGCCAATGCCGCAGGCCAATCGCCGCGCGACATCGCCTCGCGCGCGCGCCATTCGTGCAGGCGCTCGTCGTAGGCTGTATCGGGCACCGCGTTGAGCCGGCGGGCCGAATCCGGCAGGTAGGACGCCACCGTCCACAACGCGATCTGATACAGCACCTGCCCGCGTTGCGCCTCGCTCAAGCCCAGCGCGCTGGCGAACTGCGGCAGCTGTTGCTCGGCGGCGTCCGGGTCGGTCTTGGCCAGCTTGGCCAGGCCATCGACGGCGATGCGGCGGCTGCGCTCGGTCTTGGGCCAACCCAATGCACGCGGGTGGACCTTGTCGAGAAAGGCGGCGTAATCGGTGGCCAGTGCCAGATCGGCCGCCGGCAAGCCGCGCGCCGCCGCACGCATCACTGCAGGCAGCTGCGCATCGGCAGCGGCTTCCACCCGCTCCCAGCGCAGTGCCGGGCTGAGTTCGCCGCGCGACTCCAGCCCCGCCACCACCGGCTCGCAGGCATCGGGCAGGGCCTTGCCGTTACGCCACAACGTCAACGCATCGCGGCTCCACTGTGCGTCCAGCCTGCCGGTAGCCTGGCGCGCGGTCAGCTGCGCGCAGCGCAGGCCCAGGTTGTCGGTGGCCTTCCAGTTGGCCAGCAAGGTGCTCCAGTCCTGGCGGCGCGCGACCGCCGGCAACCAGGCGCTGCGGAAGCTTTCGGCCACCGGCTGGCCGGCGTAACGCTGCAAGAATCCCTGCGCCTGCGCGTTGGAGACATTGTCGATGTTGCGCTTGAGCGTGGCGAATTCCAGCCAGCCGTACAGCGGATGGCGGCTCAATGCAGAGAGCTGGGCGGGATCGGACTGGCCGCGTTCTGCGGCAGCGATCGCATCGCGCATGGCAGTCAATTGCGGATCCAGGCTTTGCGCATGCAGCGCAGTGCTGCCAAGGCACAACAGGCCGACGAAAACAGTGGCAAGACGGGGAAAATAAGTCATCGCGCGACTATACCGAAGCACGCCTGAGCGCTTGAGTGAACACGTATCGCACCCGGCAGCGTGCGGCACATCGACGCCACCCGGCGGCGACCGTCTGGACGATGCGCTTATGCGTCGGGTGTCGGCATCAGCGCAGACACCACGCACTGCGACGCACATCGCAGTGCTGCATCGCCAGATTGCGGTGCGTTAAGGTTTCGTTTACAACTCGGGATGGACCGCAGGGCACGGGGGCGTGCGGACACTCAAAGATCCTTCTGGAGAGAGAAAGGATGAAGCGTCTGATTGCCCCGTCTCGGTCATGCCTGGCCGTGCAGCTGTCGTTGTGTCTGATTCCCACGCTGGCCTGGGCGCAACAGCCCGACGCCCCCGGCACGCGTACGCTCGATAGCGTGCAAGTCACCGGCACCCGCATCAAGACCGCGGAGCTGCAAGGTCAGGTGCCGATCCAGACGCTCAACCGCGCAGATATCGAACGTACCGGCCTGACCTCGATCGGCGAAGTGCTGCAGGAGCTCACCGCGTCCGGTTCGGCGCTCAATGCCAAGTTCAATTCGTCCGGCAATTTCGGTTTTCCGCCCGACGGCAGCGGCGTGGGGGCGGGTTCGGCGCAGGTGGATCTGCGCCACCTGGGCTCCAAGCGCGTGCTGGTGCTGGTCGATGGCATCCGCTGGGTCAACGAGTCGTCCGCCTCGGGCGTGGGCTCGTCGACCGACCTCAACACCATCCCGCTGGCGATCGTCGAACGCATCGAAGTGCTCGAAGACGGCGCTTCGTCGTTATACGGCTCCGATGCGATTGCCGGCGTGGTCAACATCATCACCCGGCGCAGCTTCGACGGCGCGCAGGTCACGCTCAACTATGGTCAATACGGCAAGGGCGATGGCGCCAACCAGGGCGTGGACCTGGCCTGGGGCACCAGCGGCGAGGATTTCAGCCTGTTTCTGGGCGCCAGCTACGTCAAGCAGGACCCGATCTATGCGCGCGACCGTGCGCAGGCGCGCTTTCCGATCCCGGGCACCGGACTGACCTTCGGCAGCTCGGCCACGCCGGATGGGCGCTTTCAGTTCGTCGACCCGAACACCGGCGCGCGCCAGAACCTCACGCCCAATGCAGGCGTGGGCACGCCGCAATACGACGGCAGCGCTGGGTGCACACGCGGCGACGACTATCACTGCTTCGGCACCGCAGACCGCTACAACTTCGCCGAGCAGAACCTGTTGCTGACACCATCCGAGCGCAAGGGCGTGTTTGCGCAGTTCCGCTATTACTTCAACGACGACGTGCAGTGGTACGTCAAGGCATTGGGCAATCGCCGCGAGTCGACCAACCAGGCCGCGCCGGAGCCGATCTTTCTCGGCCCCGATGCCGGTACCGGCAATCCGCTCGCCGACAACATCGTGATTTCCGGCTTGAATCCGTTCAATCCGTTCGGGTTCGATCTGAACTCGGCCACCAACCTGATCCAGATCGGCCGGCGTCCGGTGGAAGGCGGGCCGCGTCGCTACGAACAGCAGGTGGATACGCAGTACGTCGGCACCGGGCTGGTAGGGACGTTCGAAGCGGCCGCGCGCACCTGGTATTGGGATGTCAACGGCATGTACAGCAAAAACAAGGCCGAGCAGACCAACTACGGCAGCTACAACCTGTTCAACATCAATCTGGCCTTGGGCGACCCGGCCGCGTGCGCGGCGGTGGCCGGCTGCGTGCCGCTGGATATCTTCAGCGGCGCCGGCAGCATCACCCCGGAGATGTTGCGCTGGATCCAGCCGGTGGTGCGCGATCGCAGCCAGAACGAGTTGAGCCTGTTCACCGCCAACCTCAGCAGCGAATTGTTCCAGCTGCCGGGCGGCGCGGTATCGTTTGCCGGCGGTTACGAATACCGCAAGTACGAAGGCTCGTATCAGCCCGATCCGCTCACCGTGGCCGGCCGCTACAACGGCGTGCCGTCGTTGCCGACCTCCGGTAGCTACGACGTCAACGAGGCGTATCTCGAGCTGAACATCCCGATCTTCGCCAACTCGTCGTTGGGCGACAAGCTCGATCTGAACATCGCCGGCCGTTACTCGGATTACTCCACCTTCGGCGGTGAATTCACGCCCAAGTACGGCCTGCGCTGGCAGGTCACCGATGAGCTGGTGTTGCGGACCAGCTACGCCGAAGGTTTCCGTGCGCCCACCATCGGCGAGCTGTTCGGTTCGGCTGCGCGCGCCGATCTGCAATTGTCCGATCCCTGCTCGATCGGCCTGGGCGGTACCGCGCCGCGCGGCAGTGCGGCCAACTGCGCGGCACTGGGCGTGCCGGACGGTTACCAGCAGGCCAACCAGCAGATTTCGGTGACCACCGGCGGCAACGAGCAACTGGATCCGGAGCGCTCGCGCAGCTTTAGCGCCGGCTTTGTGTTCAGTCCGGGCTTTGCCAGCAACGCCAGCTGGTCCGACCGGCTGGACATGGAGGTGACGTTCTATCGCCATCACGTCGATGGCGCGATCCAGGCCATCAACGCGCAGACGCAGCTGGATCTGTGCGTCGATACGCTGGATGCGCTGTATTGCGACGGCATCGGGCGCGCGTCCACCGGCGGCATCAACGCCTTCAACAACCGGCTCACCAACCTGGGCTCGATCAAGACCGATGGTTGGGACGTGGACCTGTTCTGGACGCTGCCGGAAAGCGCATTCGGCCGCTTCAAGCTGTCATGGCAGAACACCTTCGTGGGCCGTTACGAAGCACTGGGCGCAGCCGGGCAGCGGCAGCCACAGGGGCCGGGGATCGAAGTGGTCGACAGTGCGATTCCCGAGTGGACCAGCAATGCCGTGCTGGATTGGTCGCTGGGCAACTGGACCGCATCGTGGACGGCGCGCCACATCTCCAAGCTCACCGAGCAGTGCGGCGATGCGGTGGAGTTTGCGGTGTGCTCGGATCCGTCGGTCGGCACAAATCGGCTGGATGCGATCACCTATCACGATGCGCAGGTGGGATACCGCTTCGACTGGCTCAAGGGACTGCAACTCAACGCCGGCTTGAACAACGTCTTCGACAAGGATCCCCCGATCTGCCTGTCGTGCTCACTCAATGGCTACGACGCCTCCACTTACGACGTCCCCGGCGGGCGTTTCTGGTATGTGCGTGCGGATCTGAAGTTCTAGAGGCGCCGGGCGCTGCGTGGTTCTTCAGCAAGAACCACGCAGGCCGATCGGGTAACTGCGGCGCTGCGGAGGTGTCGTTGTCGCATCAGGCAGGGTCGTGGCAAGGGATGCGCCGCCGATTGCCTGCGTATCGCAGCGGTGCGCTTTAGCGCGGGCGCATTGTCGTGCCGTCGTTGTCGTCGATCGGCGACAACGACCGTTTCAGCGCGGCTGCACCGGCCGATAGTCTGGCAAGGCGATGCTGTTGGAATCGCGCGCGAAGCTGTTGTTGATCACGCGTCGGACAAGCGGGGTGCCTGCCAGGCGCAT
Organism: Xanthomonas sp. 3793; assembly: GCF_024806835.1. Classification (GTDB taxonomy): domain Bacteria; phylum Pseudomonadota; class Gammaproteobacteria; order Xanthomonadales; family Xanthomonadaceae; genus Xanthomonas; species Xanthomonas arboricola_F. The sequence continues at coordinate 352,073 of NZ_JANTYU010000004.1, read as the reverse complement.
CGCGCCGCGCAGCAGCCTCAGCCCGACAGCGGAGTGCGGCCAGAGCAGGCGCGGGACGATCTTGGGGACGTTCTGCCCCTCTTTGACGAACGGGCGCATGATCCGTTCGTAGTGCGTAAACGCCTGCGTCGGCGCGCTGGCCTGCGCAAGTTCGCCCGCCAGCACATAGCTGCCGACCATCGCCAGCGTCGTGCCGATACCCGACAGCGATGTGGGGCACCATGCGGCATCGCCGGTCAACACCACCCGGCCGGCGGACCATCGCGGCATGCGCACCTGCCGTAGCACGTCGAAGTAGAAATCGTCGACATCCTTCATTACGTCGAGAATGCGCGGAAATTCCCAGCCGTCGTTGGCAAATTGCGCTTGCATGTAGCGCCGTTGCCGCTCCGGGCTCCACGCGTTCTCGCCCTCGGGCCGCTTCTGCAGGCCGAGATAGGCGCCCAGCTTGCCGTCCAGTGCGGGTTTCAATGTCGCGCCGCGTCCGCCCACCGTGTTGTATTGCCTGGCATACGCACTGTCGTGCGGGAGTTGGGGGATGCTGAAGTACGCGATGGTCATGTCCATCCAGTACGGCACGTTCTCTCCGGGAAACACCAGCTCACGCGTCTGCGCGCCAACGCCTTCGGCGACCACGACAGCGTCGTAGCGTGCGGATCGGCCGCTGTGGAAAGTGACGTCCACGCCGTCCTGGTCCTGGGCAACCTCGCGAATGCTGTCGCCGAAGCGATAGGGCACGCGCTCGCGGGTGGCGTCGTACAGGATGCGCGCAAGGTCGCCGCGACGGATTTCCAGGTCGGCGGTAGGCCCGCTGTCGGTGTCGGACTCGTCTGCCTTGAAGCGCGCAATGACGCGATTGTCTCCGCTCACCCAATCGGTGCCGAGCTCCTTGGTGCTGCGTTCGAATGCGCGTGCTTCCAGTCCCATGCGGCGCAGCACTTCGCGGGCGCTGCCGCGCACGTCGACGTTCTGGCCGCCATCACGAAACGCCGGTGCGCGTTCGACGACCTCGGCTTCGACTCCGTAGGCGTCAAGCCACCATGCTGCAGTGGTCCCGGCGACGCTTGCGCCACTGATGAGAATCCGGGGGGACATGGTGCCGCTCCTGCAGTGAATGTATATCACGCATGATACTTAAATATCATGCGTGATGCTATTCGCCTGCGGCGGATTCCAGGTTGGCGATCAGCCGGCCAAGCAGGACCGTCAGCAGCCCGGCTTCTTCGCTGGAAAATCCCGAGACGCCGACTGCATTGAAGTGGAGCAGCGCAGTGCGCCCGGCGGCGGCTGCGTCTTTGCCGGCATCAGTCAACCGCACGGTGGCGGCGCGTTTGTCGTTGGACGTCGCCTCGCGCGCAATCAGCGCCATCGCTTCGAGCTTGTCCAGCAGCGCGGCCATGGCAGGCTGTTTCACTGCGGAGTGGCGCACCAGGTCCCGCTGCAGCATCGGGCCTTTCCACGACAGCAGCAGCAACGGCGCAATCAGCGCAAGGGTCAGCCCGTGTTCGCGCAGGCGGGCGTCGACACTGCGATTGAAGACGCGCGCGGCATGGTTGGCCAGATAGCCGGGCGCGATGGCGGCTTCCGGGTGGATGTCCGAGTTCATGCGCAAAGCATATCCCACGCGTGCGGGCGACGGTGCCGCGCGGCAGGGGCTGTCGTGCGGCGGGGCAGTGCGGCTGGCACGTAACGGCAAGGCGCATCTTTCGACGAAGGCGCAGCGCCTTGCGATGGGCTGCGACGGATGCGCGACGGGTTAGTGCGTCGCGCATCCACGGGCCTCACTCGTTGCCGATCGTTACCGGCGCACGGGTGCATCGCCGGCGATGTAGTAATCGGCAGTGCTGCGCGGCAACGGTGTCCGTCCCCGCATACGGTCGGCGATCTTCTCGGCAATCATGATGGTGGTGGCATTGAGGTTGCCGGTGATGATGCGCGGCATGATCGAGGCGTCGATGACGCGCAGGCCTTCCATGCCGTGCACGCGGCCCTGGCCATCCACCACGGCCATGTCGTCGGTGCCCATCGCACACGAGCACGACGGGTGATACGCCGTCTCCGCCCGCGCACGCACGAAGGCGTCCAGCTCGGCATCGGTCTTGCAGTCTGCGCTCGGGCTGATCTCGCGTCCGCGATACGCATCGAGTGCGGGCTGGGCGATGATCTCGCGGGTGATGCGGATCGCATCGCGGAATTCCTGCCAGTCCTGATCGGTGGACTGGTAGTTGAAGAGGATGGACGGATGCTGGTGCGGGTCGCGCGAGGTGGCATGCACGCGCCCGCGGCTGGGCGTGCGCATCGAGCCCACATGCGCCTGAAACCCGTGTTCCTTCACCGCATTGCTGCCGTTGTAATTGATCGCCACCGGCAGGAAGTGGTACTGGATGTTGGGCCAGTCGAACTCGTCGCGCGTGCGGATGAAACCGCCGGCTTCGAACTGGTTGCTGGCACCGGTGCCGGTGCCGGCGAACAGCCACTCGGCGCCAATCGCAGGCTGGTTCCACCACTGCAGCGCGGGGTACAACGAGACCGGCTTGGTGCACGCGTACTGGATGTAGACCTCCAGATGATCCTGCAGGTTCTGGCCGACGCCGGGCAGGTCGTGGACCAGTTGGACGTCGAGTGCACGCAGCAGATCGGGCGCGCCGACACCGGAGCGCTGCAACAGCTGCGGTGAGGCGATGGCGCCCGCACATACCAGCACTTCGCGGCGCGCGTGCGCATCGATGCCTTCGCTGCTGTTGCCGACCAGGTAATGCACGCCGATCGCGCGCTTGCCGGCAAACAGGATGCGGTCGGTGGTTGCATGGGTGACGATATGCAGGCCATCGCGCGGCCTGGCCATGTCCAGATAGCCGCGCGCGGTACTGGCGCGGCGTCCGCGTGGGGTGACGGTGCGGTCCATCGGACCGAAACCTTCCTGCTGGTAGCCGTTGAGATCGTCGGTGCGCGGGTAGCCAGCCTGCACGCCGGCATCGACCATGGCGTGGAACAGCACGTTGTTGTCGTTCTTCGGCGTGGCCACGCTGACCGGGCCCTCGCCGCCGTGGTAATCGTTGGCGCCGATGTCGCGCGTTTCGGCCTTGCGAAAGTACGGCAGCACATCGCGGTAGCTCCAGTCCTCCAACCCCGGGCGTTTGGCCCAGTGATCGAAATCGAGCGCGTTGCCGCGGATGTAGCACATGCCGTTGATCAGCGACGAACCACCCAGGCCCTTGCCGCGCCCGCACTCCATGCGCCGGTTGTCCATATGCGGCTCCGGTTCTGTTTCATAGGCCCAGTTGTAGCGGCGGCCCTGCAGCGGAAACGCCAGCGCGGCCGGCATCTGGGTGCGGAAGTCCAGCCGGTAGTCCGGCCCGCCCGCTTCGAGCAGGAGCACCTTCACGCCCGGGTCTTCGGTCAGACGTGCGGCCAGCACGTTGCCTGCCGAACCGGCGCCGATGATGATGTAGTCGTATTCGCGTTGCATGGTGGTCTCCTGATGCGTGTGCGGTGCTGCGGCAGTCAAGGCACTGCGTCGTCGCTGTTCTGGGCGCGGCAATGTGGTGGTGCGCGCAGCGCGTGTGTTGGGCGCAACGCACGCATCCAGCGATGGCGTGCGTTGCAGCGTCGGCCGCTCAAAACACCGATGCGTAGCGTTCCAGCTCGACCTGGACCGACTTGGTGCGCGTATACGCCTGCAGGGTGGCCAGGCCATTCTCGCGACCCACGCCGGACTGCTTGTAACCGCCCACCGGCATCGGTGCGGGTGACTCGCCCCAGGTGTTGATCCAGCAGATGCCCGCTTCCAGGCGATGGATCAGCCGGTGCGCACGCGCCAGATCGGGCGTGACCACACCGGCCGCCAACCCGTAGGTGGTGGCATTGGCGCGCGTCACCGCTTCGTCTTCGTCGTCGTAGGGGAGCAGGCTCAGCACCGGCCCGAAGATCTCCTCGCGCACGATCGTCATCACGTCGCTGCAATCGCTGAAGATCGTCGGCGCCACGTAGCAACCTTGCGCCAGTGCGCCGTCGCGCAGGCGCTCGCCGCCGCACAGCAGGCGCGCGCCCTCGGCCTTGCCTTGTTCGATGTAGTCCAGCACGCGCTGCATGTGCGCGGCGCTGACCATCGGGCCGAAGGTGGTGCGTTCGTCGAGCGGGTCGCCGATATGGATGCGTTGCACGCGTGCCAGCAGCCGCGCTTCGAAGGCGGTGCGCAGCGCACGCGGCACGAACACCCGGGTGCCATTGGTGCACACCTGGCCGGAGCTGTAGAAGTTGGCCATCATCGCGATGTCGGCAGCCAGATCCAGATCGGCATCGGCGCAGACGATCAGCGGGGATTTGCCGCCCAGCTCCATGGTCACGTCTTTCAACGACGAACTCGATGCGCTGGCCATCACCTTGCGTCCGGTGGCGGTGCCGCCGGTAAAGCTGATCTTTTCGATTTGCGGGTGCTCGGTCAGCGCGGTGCCCACGCTGGCGCCATCGCCTGGCAGTACGTTGAATACGCCATCGGGCAGGCCGGCTTCGGTGAACAGCTCCGCCAGCTTGAGTGCAGTGAGCGGAGTGACTTCGCTGGGCTTGAAGATCATCGCGTTGCCGGCCGCCAGTGCCGGTGCGGCCTTCCACAATGCGATCTGGATCGGGTAATTCCACGCGCCGATGGCGCCGACCACGCCCAGCGGCTCGTGCCGCGTGTAGAAAAAGCTCCCCTCGCGCAAGGGCACCTGTACGCCTTGCAATGCCTGCGACACGGCGGCGTAGTACTCCAGCACGTCGGCACCGGTGACGATGTCCACACTGCGGGTTTCGCTCAACGGCTTGCCGGTGTTGAGCGTCTCCAGCTCGGCCAGCGCATCGTTGCGCTCGCGCAGCAGCGCCACCGCGCGCAGCAGGATGCGCGAGCGTTCCACCGTCGTGAGCGCGGCCCATACGCGTTGGCCGGCCTTGGCGCTATCGACCGCAGCATCCAGATCGTCGGCGCCAGCGTTGTGCACGTTGGCCAGCACCTCGCCGGTCGCGGGATTGACGACTTCGAATGTGTGGCCGCCTCGGGCGGGAACATAACGGCCGCCGATGTACAGCAGCTGGTCGGGGAAACGTGGCATGACAAACCTCCTTGGGACGGTCGCCGCAGCGACGCAGCTCAGCGCGTGAGGTGCAGAAACTGCAGGTGACGCTCGTATTGATCGATGATGTCGTTGATGATCTGTTCGCGGCTGTAGCCAACCAGGTCGTAGTCCTGGCTGCCCTCGTACAGATAGACTTCGGCGCGGTAGTAACGTTGGTTGCGGAAGCGTTGCGCCACGAACGACGGGGTGAGGTACCCGCGCATCACCACCTGGTAGCGGAAGCCTTGCTGTTCGCCGTGGTCGACGCTGATTTCCATGTCGCCGTCGTCGATCCGGCTGCTGACCTTCCAGCCTTCTTCCTGCAGCTGTGCGGTCACCGCTTCGATCGCCGGACGCACCTGGTCGTACATGAAGCGGTAGACCTCGTCGCGCGCCGGGAAGTGCATCGCCTGGCCCAGCCGCTGGCGCCAGCCGCCATGATGACGCGACTGCCCGATCAACGGACTGGGGCTATGGAGCTGTGCGCGCTTGCGCTGCGATTCCTCGCTCAGCGCGCGCGACAGGCCCCATGCCATCAGCAGCAACACCGCGGAGAACGGCAGCGATGCCAGCACCACCGCCGATTTCAGCGCGTCCATGCTACCGGCCAGCAATAGACCTGCAGTGACCACGGCAGTGAGTACGCCCCAGAACACGCGCAGCCAGCGCGGGCCGTCGTCGTGCGGCTCGCCGCCGTGCGAGGACAGCGTGGACAGCACCACGGTGCCGGAATCGGCCGAGGTGACAAAGAACACGAAGCTGATCGCCACCGTCACCGTGATCACCGTGCGGCTCCACGGATAGCTTTGCAGCAGCGAGTACAGCACCGTCTGTGGCGCATCGATGGCCTGTTGCGCCAATGCGCCCTGGCCATGATGCAGCAACTGATCCAGCGCGCTGTTGCCGAAGATCGACAGCCACGCCAGGGTGAATCCCAGTGGGATCAACAAAACGCCCAGCACGAATTCGCGAATGGTGCGCCCGCGCGAGATGCGCGCAATGAACAGGCCGACGAACGGCGCCCAGCCGATCCACCAGGCCCAGTAGAACACCGTCCAGTTGCCCAGCCAGTCCGCGCGTCCGCCATAGGCGTAGACGTCGAAACTCTTGCCGACCACGCTGCCCAGGTAGTCGCCCAGGTTCTGCATCAAGGCATTGAGCAGGTATTGCGTCGGGCCGGCAAACAGCATGAACAGCAGCAGCGCGATCGCCAGCAACATGTTGATGTCCGACATCCAGCGCACGCCTTTTTCCACGCCCGATACCGCCACCACGATGGCTGCGCCCATCATCGCCACGATCAACGCGACCTGCACCCAGTGCGTATGCGGCACATCGAACAGGGTGCTCAGCCCGGCATTGAGATGCAGCACGCCAAAGCCCATGTCCGCACCGATGCCGAACACCGTCGCCACGATGCCCAGCGCATCCACGGTGTAACCGATCGGCCCGTTGATGCGCTTGCCGATCAGTGGATACAGCGCCGAGCGCAATGCCAGCGGCAGGTTATGACGGAAAGCGAAATACGCCAGCGCCATCGCCGCCAACGCGAACACGCCCCAGCCATGCAGGCCCCAATGCAGAAACAGCAACTGCATGGCCTGCCGTGCCGACGCTTCGCCGCTGCCGGTGCCGCCTTGTGGCGGCTGCAGATAATGGGTGAGCGGCTCGGAAACGCAGAAGAAGAACAGCGTGATGCTGATGCCGGCGGCGAACAGCATGCCGGCCCAGGAGAGATAGCTGAATTCCGGTTCGTCGTGATCGGCGCCGAGCTTGATGTTGCCGTAGCTGGACAACGCCACGCCGAGCACGAACACCAGATACACCGTCATTGCCAGCAGGTAGTACCAACCGACGTTGCGCGAGGCCCAGGTCTGCGCATTCAGCAACACGCGGCCGGCGTCCAGCGGAAACAGCGCAACCAGCAAGGCGAATGTGCACACCACCGTCGCGGCCAGCACGAACACCGGCCGCAAGGTGCGCACCGGCAACGGCTGCGGCTCGACTGCACTCATACCGACGCACTCATACGATGCGTATCACGTGACGTGCTCCCAACGAAAAACCGCCTGCGTTATCGCACAGGCGGTGTTTAGGGGGTGTCGTCGGTCGAGTTCGCCAGTGCGAACCCGTGGGCACTTTGCGTGCGCTAGCGCAGCAACTGCAGCGGAACGCGGATATCCATGCCCACTGCCAGGTGATCGGAGAACGCGGCAGGAATCGCTTCGGTGTGCTCGATCGCTAGGCTGTCGCTGACCAGGATATGGTCGATCGCCCGGTCCGGGCGCCAGCTCGGGAAGGTATGCACCACGCAGCTCGGCGGCTGCAATCGCGTATGCCGATACAAGGCCTGCATTTCCGGCCGGTCGGCCACGCAGTTGAAGTCGCCCATCAGCATCGCGTTGGGATGCTCGGAGAGCAGCTCGGCGATGAAGGCCAACTGGGACATGCGCGAATTGGCGCCCAGCGACAGATGCGCCACCGCTACCGCCAGCCCATCGCGACCCTGCCCGAACTTGGCAAGCAGGATGCCGCGTCCGCCGATGCGGCCGGGCAGGGCGTGGTCCTGGACTTCCAGCGGTTCCAGCTTGCTCAGCAAGCCGTTGGCGCTGGAGGCCACCCCGCCCATGCGGCGGTTGGGTTGGTGGCTCCAGTAGTGGAAGCCGGCACGTTCGGCCAGATAGTGGGTCTGGTTGGTGAAGCCCGAGCGCAGGCTGCCCGGGTCGGCTTCCTGCAGGCCGACGATGTCGCGGTCGCCGGCCAGCTTGGCGATGCTGTCCAGGCTGGTGCGCTTTGCGCCTAGCGGCAACGCATGCGACCAGCTGCGGGTCACGTAATCGCTGTAACGGCGAGTGCTGGAGCCGGCCTGGATATTGGCGGTCAGCACCCGCAGGGTGCGCGAGTCCGAAGCGTTCACGATGCGGCGGTCGCCCGGCTCACTTGGCCAGGGTGGCGCGTTCGCGCGCGATCAGGTGATCGGCGATGCGCAGCATGTCCGGGAAGCTCTTGCCCTTGACCAGGTACTTGCCGTTGACGATCAGCGACGGCGTGCCGGTGATCTGGCTACGGGTGGCGAACTGCTTGGCGCGGTTGGTCTTGGCCGACACACCGAAGCTGCTCATGGTGTCGATGAAGGTCTTGGAGTCAACGCCGTACTTGGCGTAGAACGCGGCGATGTCCTGCACCGAGTCCTTGCCGCGCTCGCCCTTGAGGGTCTGGTCGACGTGGATGGCCTTGTACAGCGCCTCGTGGGTCTTTTCCTGCACGCCCAGGGTCTCGGCGGCATAGAAGGCACGCGCATAGTCATCCCAGGGGCCACCGAACATCGCCGGCACGTAGACGAAATGCACGTCCGACGGCAGGCCGGCCTTCCATGGACCGACCAGCGGCTGGAACGCGTTGCAGGCGGGGCAGACATAGCCAAAGATCTCGGCCACTTCGATCTTGCCGGCGGCCTGCTGGTACGGCTGGCCTGCCGGGATGTCCACATAGTCGGTACCGGCGATCGGCTCGGGGCCGTTCGGTGCGCGCGGAGCGGCGCTGGGGGCGGCAGCGGGCGGGGTGCTGGCGCTCTCGCCAACCGCAGGCGGTGCGGCGGGGTCGGCGGCCGGCGTGGTAGCGGCCGGCGCAGGCGCCGCTTCGGCAGCCGGCGTGGTGGCGGCAGGTGCGGTGTCGGACGAGCCGTCCTGGGCCTTGCAGGCGACCAGGATCGGCAGCAGCGCCATCAGCGTCAGGGCGAAGCGGGTCTTCATCGGATTGGATCTCCAGCGTGGGGCGAGGAAAGGGCCGGACGGCCGCGGGGCGCATGATGCCACGGCGGCCGTCGGTGGCGGTTACGCGGTTCAGCGCTTGGCAGGGCCGGCGTGCTCGCGGGCGATGAGGTAGTCGGCCACGCGCAGCATGTCCGGGTAATTGCGCGCGTCGATCAGGTAACGCCCGTTGACGATGATGGCCGGGGTGCCGGGCAGCTTGCTGCGCTGTGCGAACTCGCGCGCGGCCTTGAGTTTGGCGTCCACCGCCGCGCTCTTGAAGGTGTCGACGAAGCGCTGCTGCGGCACGCCGTAGTCGGCATAGAACGCAGCCAGTTCTTCCGGCGCCACGTTCTGGGTCGGCACGCTCTGCTTTTCGTGGATGGCATCGAACATGGCGCGGTGGCTGCGCTTGGCCACGCCGAGGATGTCGGCGGCGAAGTAGGCACGCGCAAACGCATCCCAGAACCCGCCGAAGGCTGCCGGCACCGGGGTGAAACGCACGTAGGACGGCTGCTTGGCCGCCCAGGCTTCCAGCGTCGGCTCGAAGTGCGCGCAATGCGGGCAGGTGTAGCCGAACACTTCCACCACTTCGACCTTGCCGGCCAGCGGCGCGTACGGCTGGCCCCCGTCGATCAGGGTGTAGTCCTCGCCCTCGACCGGCGGCGCCGTCTTGTCGGCGGCGCAGGCCGAAAGTGGCACCAGGATCAACAACAGCAGGGACAGGCGGGAAAGCAGATTCATGCAGGCTCCGTGGGGGGATGAGAAAGGAGGCGGGAAACGACGACGCCGGTCGCGGGACCGGCGTCGTGACGCGGTGTGGCAGGTGGGCACCTCAGCTCATGAGCGCGCCGGTGTCCCGACAGGCGTCTGTGCAGCGGCGGCATCGTCGGCACGGTCGTGCAGACCTTGCAGATAGCTGGACAGCGCCTGGATCTCCTGCTCGCTCAGCGGGCGTGCCACCTGCGCCATGATATTGAACAGCGCCGGATTGCGCTCCTGGGTGGTGCCGGCCTGGTATTCCTTCAGGCGCCGCGCTACGTAGTCGGCATGCTGGCCGCCCAGGCGCGGATATGCCGGTCCGGGATTGCCGCCACCGGACGGGCCGTGGCACGCCATGCAGGCCGGCACGCCACGTGCGATGTCGCCCCCGCGGTAGAGCTTTTCGCCGACCTCGTAGAACTTCATGCCTTGATATGGCCCTTCGGCGATCACGGCATCGTCGGCGACCCCGGCGGACGCCTTCTGGGTAGCGAAGTAGGCGCCCAGATCCCGCATGTCCTGCGCGGTGAGGTCCTTGACGAAAGGCACCATCACCGCCGACATCCCGGTATTGCGCTCGCCGCTGGCGATCAAGGCCACCTGATGCGCAACGTAGCGCTCGGTTTGCCCGGCGATGCGCGGGTACATGGCCACCGCCGGATTGCCGTCCGGGCCGTGGCAGGCCGCGCAGGCGGCCGCCTTGGCCTGCCCGGCCTTGGCATCGCCCCAGGTGGTCTTGGCCAGATCCACCTCCAGCGGCGCAACCCGCACGGGCGGTGGATCGGGGATCGGCGTGACCGCCGACTGCGCAAACGCCACGGCGGCAACGACCGGCACGGCGAGGGCGGCGAGGACTAGCACACGAGCATGGCGCATCAGCTAAAGCTCCGTATGGACCCGGCCCGCGCGCGTTGGGTGCTGGCAGTGGCAGGCGTGCTTCGATTATCGACACGCCTTTGCGCCAGGGTCAACGAACAGTGCAGCAAAACCCTCGGGGCCGAACGTGCGATCCTAGCGGGATGTCGCTCCTTATCGAACAAGCCCGCTACCACCTGTCCGCCCATAACGCCCGGCAATTGCCCGACGATGGCGGCTACGAGGTGGCCTTCGCCGGCCGCTCCAACGCCGGAAAATCCAGCGCGCTCAATGCGCTGACCCGCCAGAATTCGCTTGCCCGCGTGTCCAAGACCCCTGGCCGCACCCAGCAGCTGGTGTTCTTCCAGATCCAGCCCGAGCGCTATCTGGTGGATCTGCCCGGTTACGGCTACGCCAAGGTGCCGCAGGACCTGCAGGCGCACTGGCAGGCCTTCATCGACCGCTATTTCCGCACCCGCGAGGCCTTGCGCGGCCTGGTGGTGGTGATGGACATTCGCCATCCGCTCAAGGATTACGACCTGCAGATGCTCGGCTATGCCGCCGAACGCGGCCTGCCTGCGCACGGCTTGCTGACCAAGGCCGACAAGCTCGGCCGTGGCCAGCAGATGCAGACCCTGCAGAAGGTCAAGAAGGAAGTGACCTCGCGCTTCGGCGACAGCGTGACCGTGCAGACCTACTCCGGCGAATCGCGCCAGGGCGTGGACGAACTGCGCGGCATCGTCGGCGGCTGGCTGGGTCTGGAGACGGAGCCGTCCGCGCAGGCGTGATCGAGGCCGGTCTGCATCGGGCGGTCGCGGTCAGCGATGCCCGGCGCAGGCTGGGAGTTCGGGGCAGATCCTGGTGCGGCGCGACGATCGGTCCACTTGCCGGGCGCCGTCGAGGTGCTGGCGGCTACGGGCTCACCCCACGGCCCATCACACTCTAGACCTGCACGCCGAACAAGCTGCCGACCAGACCGGTGGCAAGCATGGCGGCCGCACCCCAGAACACCACCCGTAGCGCGCCGCGCCACAGTCTGGCGCCACCGGCGCGCGCCGCCAGTGCGCCGGTGACTGTCAGTCCGGCCAGTGTCGCTGCGCCGGTTGCCCAGATCTGCCCGCCGGCCGGTGCAAGCAGGGCGGCAACCACCGGCAGGACCGCGCCGGCAATGAATGCTGCCGCCGACGTCGCTGCGGCCTGCAGCGGGCGGGCGCGCGCCGTTTCGGTGATGCCCAGCTCGTCGCGTGCGTGGGCTTGCAGGGCGTCGTGAGCGGTGAGCTGTTCTGCGACACGGTGTGCCAGCGTGGGGTCGAGGCCGCGCCGGCAATAAATGGCAGCCAGCTCGTCCAGTTCGCTTTCGGGAAAGTCCTTCAGTTCGCGGCGCTCGGTCTCCAGGTCCGCATGTACTGTGTCGACCTGCGACTGCACCGAGACATACTCGCCCGCCGCCATCGACATCGCGCCGGCCACGGTTCCGGCAACGCCGGTCGCGAGGACCACCGAGGCGGAAGCGCCTGCGCTGGCCACCCCGACCAGCAGCCCGGCGACCGAGACGATGCCGTCGTTGGCACCGAGCACGGCTGCACGCAGCCAACCGCTGCGGTCGCTGCGATGGGTTTCGGTGGGTTGCGCAGGCATGTCTGGCTCCGTTGGCTACCAGGAGCGTATGCCAAGCCATCGCCATCGGTGTGACCGTCTTGCATCGCATCGGGCCGCGTAGTGCCCATGGATGGAAATCTCAGACCTGGCCGATGACCGCGATTCTTCCATGACCTACGGTTATAGTGCGGGCCTTGCGGTGGTTGGGGAGTATCCCCACATCGTCCCACCCCTTCACGTTTGCGAGCCTGCCCTTGTCGAGTCCCAGCCACGTTGCCGAAACGCCGATCACCGAACGCGCGGAACTGGTCCAGGTCCTCGCCTCCGGCGAGAAGCCCAGCGCAGACTGGCGGATCGGGACCGAGCACGAAAAGTTCGGTTTCCAGCTCGACGACCTGCGCGCGCCCACCTTCGAAGGTGAGCGCGGCATCCAGGCGCTGCTGACCGGCTTGACCCGCTTCGGCTGGGAGCCGGTGCAGGAAAACGGCCACACCATCGCGCTGCTGCGCGACGGCGCCTCGGTGACGCTGGAGCCGGCCGGCCAGCTGGAACTGTCCGGCGCTGCGGTGGAAACCCTGCATCACACCTGCGTGGAAACCGGCACCCATCTGGACGAAGTGGCCCAGGTGGCCGGCGAGTTGCAGCTGGGGTTCCTGGGCATGGGCTTCCAGCCGAAGTGGCGCCGCGACCAGATGCCGTGGATGCCCAAGGGCCGCTACCAGATCATGAAGAACTACATGCCCAAGGTCGGCTCGCTCGGCCTGGACATGATGACGCGCACCTGCACGGTGCAGGTCAATCTGGATTACGCCACCGAAGCGGACATGGTGCAGAAGTTCCGCGTGTCGCTGGCACTGCAGCCGATCGCCACCGCCCTGTTTGCCGATTCGCCGTTCACCGAGGGCAAGCCCAACGGCTACCTCAGCTACCGCTCGCACATCTGGACCGACACCGACGCCGACCGCACCGGCATGCTGGATTTCGTGTTCGAAGATGGCTTCGGTTACGAGCGCTACGTCGATTACCTGCTCGATGTGCCGATGTATTTCTCGTATCGCAACGGCGTCTATGTCGATGCCAGCGGGCAGAGCTTCCGCGATTTCATGCAAGGCAGGCTGCCGGCGTTGCCGGGTGCGTTGCCTACCTTGCGCGACTGGTCGGACCACATGACCACCGCATTCCCGGAAGTGCGTTTGAAGAAGTATCTGGAAATGCGCGGCGCCGATGCCGGCCCGTGGAATCGCCTGTGCGCGTTGTCGGCATTCTGGGTCGGGCTGCTGTACGACCAGACCGCGCTCGATGCGGCCTGGGACCTGGTCAAGGATTTCAGCCCGACCGAACGCCACGCCTTGCGCGACGGCGTGCCCAAGCATGCGCTGGGCTTGCCGTTCCGCAACGGCACCGTGCGCGACCTGGCGGTGGAAGCGGTCAACATCGCCCGCGAAGGCCTGCGCCGGCGCGCACGGCTGAATGGCGATGGTCAGGACGAAACCGGCTTTGTCGATGTGATCGCCGAGATCGCCGAAAGCGGCGTCACCGCCGCCGAGCGCAAGCTCGCGCTGTATCACGGCGCATGGAACGGCGATATCGACCGCGTGTTTCGCGAGTTTGCATACTGAGTAATGCTGTCTGGCCGAACGCGCCGCGATGCGGCGCGATCGGCCGTGCCTGCCTGCGTGGGCGATGTGCCGTCGGTGTAGGGCCTTGTGTGTGCGCGGCTTCCACCCTGGCGCTTGATGTGCGCGGTCGCCGGCATGCTCGGCGATATTGGCCGGCGAGCCCTTTGCCAGCGCTGGATCAGCGCGAAGGCTAGGTGCCGCGATGTTGTGCCGTGACACCTGCGACGATGCTGCCGTGGGCCCTGCGCCCCGATCCGGTGTCGCGGCCGGCTGCGGTCTGGTCTGCCGTCAGCGCCGCTCCGGCATGCAGGGCAGGCGCACGGTCACGCGCAGTCCGCCATGGGCGCGATTGTCCAGGCGCAGGTCGCCGCCGTGCGCCAGCACGATGCTGTGCGCCACCGACAAGCCCAGGCCGATGCCGCCGGTGCCACGGTTGCGCGAGGACTCGCCACGCACGAACGGCAGCAGCAGTTGTTCGCGCTGGGTAGGGTCGATGCCGGGGCCGTCGTCGTCGATCCACAGCACGCCATCCTCGCCATCGCGGGTGAGCTGCAGGCGCGCGCACTTGCCGTATTTCAAGGCGTTTTCGAGCAGGTTCATCACGGCGCGGCGCAATGCCAGCGGGTCGCCATCCAGGGTGATGGTCGGGCCGGGCAGCAGCGCGGCGTCGGCGCCGATATCGGTGGCGTTGTCGACCACGCTCTCCACCAGCAGGCGCAGGTCCAGCGGCGCGCGTTCGCCGCGATGGCGATCGTTCTGGATGAAATCCAGCGCCGCGGAAATCATCGCCTTCATCTCGTCGATATCGGCCAGCGCCTTGTCGCGCAGCGGCGGTTGCAGGTCGTCCAGTCGAAACGACAGCCGCGCCAGCGGTGTGCGCAGGTCGTGTGCGATCGCCGCCACCATGTGGGTGCGCTCATTGATCAGCCGGTTCAGGCGCGCCTGCATCGCATTGAACGAATCGGCGGCGCGGACGATTTCCGGCGGACCGCTGCGTTGCAGCGCGGCGGCGTGAGGATTGCGGCCCAGCCGGTCGGCGGCTTCGGCAAAGCGCTTGATCGGTGCCGACAAGGCCCGTGAGAACCACCAGGCCAGCGGCACGTTGGCGAGCAGGCCGGCTAGGAACAGCAGCACGATATGGGTCTTGAATTCGGCCGACAGCCGCCGCCGCGGCGATTCCACCGTGCGCCAGCGGCCGTCGGGTTGCTGCAGTGCGGCGGTGAAGCCATCCAGCAACGGTACCCCGGGGGTCAGGCGTTCGCTTTCCCAGTCGTCGGGCGCCTGGTCCGGGCGTAGCCCGTTGCCGAACGGCGGGTCGCCGGCTCTGCGGCCGGACGCCCATTCGGGCGACGGGCGTTGCCGGCTGTCGCTGCCTGCAGCATCGGTGGCGTGCGGCTGGCCGGGCAGATGCCGCGGCCGGTCGCCGGCCAGTTGCGGGCTTTCGCGGTCGTCGGCACTGCGATAGAAGCGCACGCGCTGCGTGTCCACGTCCAGCCAGTGCGCCAGCAGCATCTCGGCGAAGGCGTCGCGGACCTGGCCGGGCGGTGCGGACGGCGGCTGTGCGCCGTCGTGCACCTTCAGGGTCTGGGTGCCGGCGGGCATGCGCGTGGACAGCAGCGCCACCACCTCCGGCGGGTGCACGGGCGGCTCGTAGACAGGGGTGCGCATCACCAGCAGGGCGATGCCGATGACCTGGGCGGTGAGCAGGGCCACTGCCAGCAGGACGAACGTGCGGGCAAAGATCGACAGCCCGCGCCGTGCCGGTTTGCTCACAGACGCGAGACGCCCGGCAGCAGCATGTAACCCTCGTTGCGTACGGTGCGAATCAACTCGGTATGGACGCGTTCATTGATCTTGCGGCGCAGGCGGCTGATCTGGCTGTCGATGGCACGGTCGTAGACGTCGGTATCGCGGCCGCGCGCATAGTCCAGCAGCTGGTCGCGGCTGAGCACCCGCTGCGGATGCTCGACGAAGGTGCGCAGCAATGCGAACTCGCCGTCCGAGAGGTTGATGAAGATGCCGGTCGGGTCGCGCAGGTCGCGGCGCACCACGTCCAGTCGCCAACCGGCGAATTCGTAGACGTTTCCGCGCTGGTCGGCCTGCTCGTTGCTGGCCTGGCTGCGGCGCAGCAGGGCGCGTACCCGCGCCAGCAGTTCGCGCGGGTTGCAGGGCTTGGCCAGGTAGTCGTCGGCCCCCACTTCCAGGCCGATGATGCGGTCGGTATCGTTGCCCAGCGCACTGAGCATGATGACCGCCGGCGAACCGCGTTCGCTGGCCAGGGCGCGTGCGGCGCTCAGCCCATCTTCTCCCGGCATCATCACGTCGAGTACGATGAGGTCCGGGCGGCGCTGCGCCATGCGCGTGCGCATGTCAGTCACGTTTTCGGCAACGTCCACCTGGTAACCGTGAGCGCTCAGAAATTCGCCGATGAGCTTGCGCAGGTCCGGGTCGTCGTCGACCACAAGAACGCAGGGTTGTTGCATATCCATGGAGGTCATCGTCGGTGGCGTGGCGTTCGGGCCGCGCAGGGTGGTGGCTACCGGATACATGGTGCTCGCAGGTGCAAGGCTGGAACACCCATCATAATGATCAAATTTGTCAATTATTGGCACATGTGCAAGGCGACATGACGGGACGGGACATCACGCAGGACACCATCGCTTCGACACTGTGCCATCCCGATGGCGAGTGCGCGCATGGCAAGGCGTTTCCGATGATGCGGGTGATCAGCCGCGATAACGGCGTGGGCCTGACCCGCGACATGGTACTGATGGCGCAGACCCTGCGCGCCGGCGGCGTGCCGGTGCAGGAACTGGGGTTCACCAGCCAGCGGTTGCAGGACACCGGGCGCGAGGTGCGCCTGTGGGCCAGTCGCGCGCTGTTCGGGCGGGTGCCGCTGCAGATCTTTTCCGAACGCGTGTATGCGCGTTGCCTGCCACTGGGTCAGATCAACCTGTTGGTGCCCAATCCGGAATGGCTGCTGCCCAAATGGTTGCCGTTGCTGCCGAAATTCGACGCGGTGCTGTGCAAGACCCGCCACGCCGAGCGGATTTTCCAGAGCCTGGGCTGCACCACGCGTTTCATCGGCTTTACCAGTCCGGATCGCTTTGATGCGCAGGTGCCGCGTCAGCGTGCCTTTTTCCATCTGGCCGGGCGCAGTACCGCCAAGGGCACGCGCGTGCTGCTGGAGACCTGGAAGCAGCATCCGGAGTGGCCGCTGCTGACCGTGGTGCAGAACCCGCGGACGGCCGGCAAGCCGGTGGTGGCGCCGAACATCGATCATCGGGTCGGCTATCTCGACGATGCGGAATTACGCCGCCTGCAGAACGCGCACCTTTTCCACCTCTGTCCCTCCGAGGCCGAAGGCTTCGGGCACTACCTGATGGAAGCGCTGAGCGTGGGTGCGGTTACGTTGGCCACCGATGGCGAGCCGATGAACGAACTTGTTACGCCGGCACATGGCGTGCTGATTCCGGTGGGCGAGGTGCGCCAGCGGCGCCTGGCGTCCTACTACTACGTCGACGCAGCAGGAATCGCGCAGGCAGTGGACACCGCGCTCGCCATGCCGCAGGCCGCGCTGGAAGCGCTCTCAGCCAATGCGCGCGCCTTCTATCAGGCCAGCGATGCCGCATTTGCAGCGCGCTTCCGCAGCGCAGTGTTGGCATCGCTGCCGGAGCATGCGCCGCAAAACGCTGTCGGCATTGCGCCGGTCGTAGTCGATCGTTGAGGAAGTGACGCGTCAGGCAGTGCTTGCGGTCGTGCATGACTGTGTGCAGCTGCCGGCTGTGGCGAGGCCCAGCACATCGTGCGCGGCCGCAGGTCGGCATTGCCACAGAGTGCAACGGCGCTGACGTGGATGCAGTTCAGCCTGTTACCTGATTGCGCCGGTGTGGGCCGGGCCTGCTAGGGATGCCGTCATGGCGCCGAACCGATGCGATGCACGATCGTGCAGTTGCCGGCCGGGTCGGGTGTTGCAATGACCCAATCAATGGCAACGGATCGATCCAGCACTCCCGCTGCACCGTTCACCGCGCAGTCGTTTCGCTTTGCAGGTCTGCGATGCAGGGCGACGCGAACAGGTTGCCGCGATAGGCGCCGGCCAGGGTCCTGATCGCCACGAGTGCCCAGACCACACCAAGCACGACGACCAGGACGACGCCAAAACCAGTGAAGAACATCAGCTGCAGCCGTGCGCCGAGCTTCAAGGTGGCCAGCGCGTAGACACCGAGCGGGAAGGTAAAGCCCCACCAGCCCAGATTGAATGGCACCTCCGCACGGAAATAGCGTGCGGTGATCAGCACCGACAGCAGCAGCCACCAAGCGCCCAGGCCCCAGAACAGCAGGCCGCCGATCGTGCCGATGCCTGCGGCGATCTGCCCGAGCCCAGCTAGCCCGTGTGCGGCGAAGATCGCCGGGGCGTCGGCACCCATCACCAACATGCCTAGCGCACCGGTGCCGATCGGGCCGAGCGACAACCAGCTCGATGCTGCCATGCTGGCCGGCGGCAACCGATGCAGGGCCATGCGCAGCAGCAGGATGCCCAGGATGCTCATCGCCACCGGCACCGAATACGCCCACAACGCGTAGCTGGCGATCAGCACCGCGAACCGCGTGCCCGCATCGGCAAGGTGCGGAGCCAGCAACCCGCCGCTGGCCGCCGCCACTTCGGCCGCCACCACCGGCAGCAGCCACACGGCGGTCATCTGCTCGATGCGGTGCTGCTGCCGGGTGAACATCAGATACGGCACGCCCGCCCCGCAGGCCAAGGCCATCGCCACATCCACCCACCACAAGGTCTCGGCCAGCGGCAGCACGGCGCTGCCCCAACGCGGCACGCCGTACAGCAGCAGACCGTTGATGATGGTCGCCAGGCCCATCGGGATGGTGCCCAGGAACATCGAGGCGCCAGCGTGCCCCAGGATCCGCCTGGCTTCATCGAAGAACCGCACCCAGCGCGTGGCATACAACAGCGCGAAGACCGCAAACAACGCAGCGTTGCACATCCACAGGCACTCGCCGACCGCAGCCAAGCCTGGAGCCCGCCACGGCAGTTGCCCGAGCGCCAGCGCGAAAATGCCGGTGCCCATGGTGGCAGCGAACCAGTTCGGGGTGAACTGGCGGATCACTTCGCGCGGGCCGGACAGCGCCTTGAACGGGCGCAGCCTCTGGGTGACGGGCAGTGCAGTCGCAGTAGACATGGCAGCGGGTGGCACGTCGCAGAATGTGATGGCAACAGTGTCCAGTAACAGGACGTAGCTGTAAAACAGGTAATATCGTTATCCAATACGTGTAAAGCAGGTAAGTCGTGCGGCTGACGTTGCGACAACTTCAGATCTTTTGCGCCATCGCCCAACAGGGCAGCACCACCAGCGCCGGGCTGGCGGTGGCGTTGTCGCAGTCGGCCACCAGTGCCGCGCTCAATGAGCTGGAACATGCGTTGGGAACGCAGTTGTTCGATCGCGTCGGCAAACGCCTGGTGCTCAACGATGTGGGCACGGCGCTGTTGCCGCAGGCGCGCAGGCTGCTCGATGGCGCGCAGCAGATCGAGGCGGGATTCGAGCCTGGCGCTGCGGCTTCTACAGGTCGTTTGAAGATCGGGTGCAGCACGACGATCGGCAATCATGTGTTGCCGCTGGTGCTGCATGCGCTACGCAAGCAGACGCCGGCGCTGCGCGTGGATATGGAAAGCGCCAATAGCAGCGCCATCGCGCGCAAGGTGGCCAACTTCGAGCTGGACATGGGGTTGATCGAAGGGCCCTGCCATCTGCCGGAGCTGCGTGCCGAACCATGGTTGGTGGACGAGTTGCTGGTCGTGGTCGGGCGCCGGCATGCATTGGCCAAGCGGGCCAAGGTCACGTTGACCGAGCTGCGCGATGCCGACTGGCTATTGCGCGAGCCTGGCTCGGGGACGCGCGAAGAAGTCGAGCAGTTGCTGCTGCGGCATCTGCATGCATTGTCCGATACCCGGCAAATCGGCAGCTCGGAAGCGATCAAGAACATGGTGGTGCAGGGCCTGGGGGTGAGTTGCCTGTCGCGTTGGGTGGTGGACGAGTTGATCGCAGCGAAGAAGTTGAAGCCGTTGACCGGTGGGCTGCCGCGCCTGACCCGGCGGTTCTTTCTGGTCGCCCACCGCGACAAGTTTTTTTCGCCCGCTCTCGGGCGGTTCCACGCCACCTGCCTGCAGTTCAAGCACGAGCACGAGCAGCGCTCGCAACCTTAGCTGCGACGTTACGATGCTGCGCAAATCGCCTGCGGCGATGCAGCAGGGCGACTGTCGCGGTCGTTTCCCGCCATCGCATGCAACTGCGACGCCGCTGATGTGAGGGCGGTTACTTTCTGTCGAGCGCGGCGTTGGTATCGACTACCGGAACGCCGTCGACATCGCTTTTTTCTTCCAGATGCTTATACTGCCCCCCAGTATTTCGGGTCGAGGGTCGGCATGCCGCATTCGCCGCTGGAAAAGAAGCGCGCGCTGGCGCGGGTACGGCGGTTGCGCGGGCAGTGCGACGCACTTGAGCGCGCGCTGCAGTCGGGCGCAGACTGCGCACCGGTGCTACAGCAGATCGCCGCGATCCGGGGGGCCGTCAATGGGCTGATGTCGCAGGTGCTTGAAGCGCATATCCGTGAAGACTTCGGACATGCCGCTGCGTCCGATGCGCAACGCGCCGAGCGGGTCCAGGACCTGCTCGGGCTGGTCCGGTCCTACCTCAAATGAACTCCCACCGGGCCGGCGCATGCCGCGTCCGTCCTCGAACATCCTCGTCAGGAGCGCTATTCCAATGAAATCCCGTGCAGCAGTCGCATTCGGACCCGGCAAGCCGCTGGAAATCGTCGAGATCGACGTCGCACCGCCGAAGGCCGGCGAAGTGCTGGTCCGCATCACCCACACCGGCGTGTGCCATACCGATGCCTTCACGCTGTCCGGCGATGACCCGGAAGGCATCTTCCCGTCGGTGCTGGGCCACGAAGGTGGCGGCATCGTCGAGCAGATCGGCGAGGGCGTGACCAGCGTCAAGGTCGGCGACCACGTCATCCCGCTGTACACGGCCGAATGCCGCAAGTGCAAATTCTGCCTGTCGGGCAAGACCAACCTGTGCCAGGCCGTGCGCGCCACCCAGGGCAAGGGCCTGATGCCCGACGGCACCACGCGCTTCTCCTATAACGGCGAGCCGATCTACCACTACATGGGCTGCAGCACCTTCAGCGAGTACACCGTGGTGCCGGAGATTTCGCTGGCCGTGGTGAACCCGGACGCGCCGCTGGAGAAGGTGTGCCTGCTCGGTTGCGGCGTCACCACCGGCATCGGTGCGGTGCACAACACCGCCAAGGTCAAGCCGGGCGAGAGCGTGGCGGTGTTCGGCCTGGGCGGCATCGGTCTGGCTGTGATCCAGGGCGCGGTGCAGGCCAAGGCCGGGCGCATCCTGGCCATCGACACCAACCCGGGCAAGTTCGACCTGGCGCGCAGCATGGGGGCCACCGATTGCATCAACCCCAAGGATTACGACAAGCCGATCCAGGAAGTGATCGTCGAGTTGACCGATGGCGGCGTGGATTTCAGCTTCGAGTGCATCGGCAACGTCAACGTGATGCGCTCGGCGCTGGAGTGCTGCCACAAGGGGTGGGGCGAGAGCGTCATCATCGGCGTGGCCGGTGCCGGCCAGGAAATCAGCACCCGTCCGTTCCAGCTGGTCACCGGCCGCGTGTGGCGCGGTAGCGCCTTCGGTGGCGTCAAGGGGCGCACGCAATTGCCGGGCATGGTGGAGCAGTCGATGAAGGGCGAGATCGATCTCGATCCGTTCATCACCCACACCATGCCGCTGGAAGAGATCAATGAAGCCTTCGACCTGATGCATGAAGGCAAGTCGATCCGCACCGTGATTCATTTCTGACCACACGGCCAGGAGCGGCGCGCGGCCGCTTCCGCGCACGTGGGACCGAGACTCCGGGAGGGGCATGATGGCTAACGTGTCGATTCATCCTTCGGTAGATGGTGGCGTTGCGCGGGGCGGTGCAGAAAACTTTCAAGGGGGAACCCTCGAATGCCACTGCGCCAGCGACAAGGTGGTGGTGGAAGTGGGTGCGCAGACCGCACACAACCACGCATGCGGTTGCAGTAAGTGCTGGAAACCCGAGGGCGCCGCGTTTTCGGTGATTGCGGTGGCGCCGCGCGACAAGGTCAAGGTGCTTGCGCACGAGGAAAAGCTGAAGATCGTCGATGAAAGCGCGACGATCCAGCGACACGCCTGCACGGCATGCGGCGTGCATCTGTTCGGCCGGATCGAGAACAAGGAGCATGCGTTCTACGGGCTGGATTTCGTGCACACCGAGCTGTCCAAGCAGCAGGGGTGGTCGGCGCCGGGCTTTGCCGCATTCGTCTCGTCCATCATCGAAACCGGCACCCCGCCGGAGCAGATGGATGGCGTGCGCACGCGTCTGACCGAGCTGGGGTTGACGCCCTACGACTGCCTGTCGCCGGGATTGATGGATGCGCTGTCTGCGCAGGTTGCGCGCAAGAAGGGTTTGTTGCATTGATGGTCCAACCCTGCGGCCGGTGATCCGGCTGCAGGGTTTTCTCTTCGCAAGGAATTTTCATGGAACGTATCGAACACCGCGCCTGTTTTGGCGGTTGGCAGGATGTGTATCGGCATCAATCGCAGAGCCTGGGTTGCAGCATGCAGGTGGGCGTGTATCTGCCTCCCCAGGCCGCCGACGGCCCGCTGCCGGTGCTGTACTGGCTCAGCGGCCTGACCTGTACCGAGCAGAACTTCATCAGCAAGGCCGGTGCGCAGCGCTATGCCGCCGAGCATGGGGTGATTGTGGTGGCGCCGGATACCAGCCCCCGTGGCGACGATGTGGCCGATGCAGAGGGCTACGACATCGGCAAGGGCGCCGGCTTCTACGTCGATGCCACGCAGCAGCCCTGGGCTGCGCACTACCGCATGTACGACTATGTGGTGAACGAATTGCCGGCGCTGATCGAAGCGCACTTTGCCACCACCGGGGCGCGTGCGATCAGCGGCCACTCGATGGGCGGGCATGGCGCATTGACCATCGCCCTGAAGAACCCGGGGCGCTATCGCAGCGTATCGGCGTTCTCGCCGATCGTGGCACCCAGCCAGGTGCCGTGGGGCGAGAAGGCATTCGGACACTATCTTGGCGACGATCGCGACAGCTGGAAGGCGTATGACGCCACCGCCTTGATCGCGCAGGCGCAGGAGCGTTTGCCGCTGTTGATCGATCAAGGTGGCGCGGACGAATTTCTGGAAAACCAGCTGAAAACCCGGCTATTCGAAGACGCTGCCAAGGCGGCGGCATACCCGGTGACCGTGCGGATGCAGCCCGGCTACGACCATAGCTATTACTTCATCTCCAGTTTCATTGGCGAGCACATCGCACATCATGCTGCGGCGCTGCGTGGTTGATCCTGGTTGGGTGAGTCGTGGCTGGTCGAGGGAGTTGTAGAGCGCGTGACCTGAGCTGGCGAAAGGTGGCACGCTCGGCGTTGCTGTGTTGCCTGCGCTTGCGCGATGAGTAAAGCGGCGAGCCGATGTCCTTCTCCCCATTCGCGAGAATGGTGAGCCGCTGGGCTGGATGAGGGGACGGGGGAGTCTCGTGCAGGTGGAACATGCGAATGCTTCGCACCGTACCCTCACCCCAACCCCTCTCCCGTGGGGAGAGCGGCTTGCCACCACGTATCTGAAAGGTCACGTAAGGTCGCGTTACGTAGGTGCGCAATATCGTTCTTCTCCAGGTCCGAGTCCACAGCAAACGACAGCGACAACGAAAGCGCAAACGACAACTACAACTACAACTACAACTACAACTACAACTACAAATCGAAACTTGACGCCAGCAACTAAGCTAGCGCACCACCTGTGTCGCAAGCTTCGCCAACCGACGCATCGCGCGTTCCAGCGGTTCGCTCCACGGCTGGCCGCAGGTCAGGCGGAGATGATCTGCGTAGTCGCCACGGCTGGAGTACAGATGACCCGGCGAGGTGCCGATGCCGTCGGCCAATGCGGCGTCGAACAAGGCCTGGCCACTTCCACCATCGGGCAACTGCAGCCACAGCGATAAGCCGCCCGCCGGGTCGCCGACGCGTGTGCCCTGTGGCCAATGCCGCACGATCGCATCGCGCAGGCGCTGGCCGTTGTCGGCCAGGGTGCGGCGTAGCTTGCGCAGATGCCGTTCCAGATCGTGGTGCGCGAGATAATCGGCCAATGCCAGTTGCGGCAGGCTGGCGCTGCCAACGGTGGAAAAATACTTGGCGCGTACCAGCGCATCGGTCCAGTCGCCGCCGAGCAGCCAGCCCGCGCGCAGCCCCGGCGCCAATACCTTGGAAAACGAGCCGCAGGTGATCACGTTGTTGTGCGTGTCGAAATGCCGTAACGGACGAGGATGCTGACCCGACCAATCCAGTTCGCGGTAGATATCGTCCTCGATCACCACCGTGCCATGTCGGGCGCAGCTGTCGAGCAGTGCGCGCTTGGCGCTGTCGGGGGTGAGGCTGCCATTGGGATTGTTGAAGTTGGGCACCAGCACCGCTGCGCGCGCCGGCGTGCGTTGCAGCAGTGCATCCAGACGGGCGACATCGATTCCCGCGCCGGTAAGGTTGGGCACTTCCAGCACCTTGAGTCGCAAGGCGGCAACGGCTTGCAGGATGCCGTGGTAGGTAGGTGTCTCCACCAGCACTACATCGCCCGGCGTGGTCACCGTGCGCAGTGCCAGGCTGATGGCTTCCATCGCGCCGGCGGTGATCACCACTTCTTCCGCAACCACGCTGGCGGCGCAATGTGCGTAACGCTGGGTTATCTGCCGGCGTAAAGCGGCGTCGCCCTGGGGCGGGGCGTAGTCGAGCGCGGCAGTGCGGTGTCGACGCAACTGCCGCGCCAAGGCCGCGGCCAGCTGCGTGCCGGGCAGTAATGCAGGGGCCGGCGTGGCCGTATGCAGTGGCACCAGGTCGGTACGGGCGACGGTATCGAGCACGCGCTGCAGCGCCGGGTTGTCGACCATGCCGGGTTTGCGTTGCCGCGCTGCCCTGGCCGCGACCGGTGCGGCTGCGGCGATGGTGCGGACGAAATAGCCCGAGCGCGGACGCGCCTGCACCCGTCCTTCGCGCTCAAGCTGCAGGCAGGCCTGCACGGCGGTGGCCACACTGACGCCATGGGTCGCGGCCAGCTGCCGGATCGACGGCAATCGCTCGCCCGCGCGCAGGGTGCCGGCCTCGATCCGCTGCCGCAACTGCGTTGCCAATGCCTCGTACAGCAACATGCTTCCGGCTCCATCTGTACTGGTCAACTTGCAGGGTATCTGAATCTGTCATGGTCGCGCATGGCACTGCAGACTGAACGTGCCCGATGAATGCGTCGGGCCTCTGTCCTGCCTGTGAGGTCGATCGTGCCTAGTGTCTATATCGCCGCTGTTGTTCTGGTTGGTACGCATCGCCACTGCGTCTGCGCTGCGCGATCGCGCGTGCAGCGCAGCGACGCCGCCACATCGGGCAATCGCAGGCATTGGCGCTGCGACAGGCAGGCCGCGTGCGACCGGAGCGTTGCATGAGCGCGGCGCCTGCCGCTTGGCGCGCATCGGCAGGCGCGTCGCGCCGTGCGCTCTGGCAGTTGCTGGTTGCCGAAGTGTTGATCGGGTCGGTTGGCGTATTCGTGCACGAGAGCGGGCAGGACCCGGTAACGGCGGTGTTCTATCGCTGCCTGTTCGGTGCATTGTTTCTCACCGTCTGCGGCTTGATCGGCGGGCAGTTGCGCGGGCTGTGGCACGAGCGCGCGTTGGTGCGCGATGCGGCGATCAGTGGTGTGCTGCTGGTGTTGAACTGGGTGGCATTGTTCGCCGGCATGGCGCGCTCGTCGATCGGCGTGGCGACGATGGTGTATCACGTGTTTCCGTTCGTGATGCTGATCCTGGCGGCGTTGCTGCAGGGCGAGCGCACGCGGCGCGCCGATCTGGGCTGGACGCTGCTGGCGTTTGTGGGCGTGGCGTGTTCGGCCGATCCGGCGCGGCTGTGGCAGGCGGCCGACCGCGGCTATCTGCTCGGGATTGCGCTGACCCTGCTGGCGGCCCTGCTATGCGGCGCATCCTTGTTGATGTCGCGACGCATCAGTCGCGAGCGGCCGTTGGCGGTGGTCACGGTGCAGTGCTGGGTCGGGACGGTGCTGCTGGCCGGATTTTCGAGCAGTGCCGCGTTGCATCCGGGCATGCATTGGGTGTGGCTGGTGGGCCTGGGCGTGATCCACAGCGGGATCGTGTATGTGTTGTTTTATTCGGCGTACCGGCATCTGCCGGTGGCCACGATCGCGGTACTGGCCTTCGTGTACCCGCTGGTCACGCTGCTGCTGGATTATCTGCTGTATGGCCACGCGCTGGTGCCGGTGCAATGGCTAGGCCTGACCCTGATCGTGCTCGGCACGCTGGCGGTGAATCTCAAATGGCGCTGGCCACGTCGCGCATTGGCGCGGGCATGAGCGCGCGCCGCCACGCGTGAAGCATGGCGGCGCACACCGTCAACGCACGTCGCGCATTTCCCAGTGATGGCCGGCCAGGGCCTGCATGCGCTGTTTGAACAGGTCGCCGGGGATGCTGGTGGTGGCGACCAGGTCGATGCGCAGATCGTCCTGCTTGCCGGTGACGGTGGCCGACGGATCGGTGATGCCCAGTGCGGGGTCCACCTCGTCCGGGTCGGCCTGGAGCTGGCGCCAGCGATCGAACCAGGCCGGATCACGCAGTGCGGCCTGCAACTGTTCGGCGAACGCCTCGGCGCCGTTGGCGGTGAAGCTCACCGATGGCGCGCTGCCGCGGGCGAGCTTGGGGTCGGGCAGGCTGATCGAGTAGCTGACAGGCATGGACACACTCCGTTGAATGACGGCGGCACACTAGCCGAGGCGGGGTGAGAACGCCGTCGAAGGCCGCGTGCCGTCAAGCGCTTGCTTCAGGCAGAAAAACCATGCGGTTCGGCGGCGAAGGCCACCGCCAGCGCGCCCTTGCCCACGTTGACCATGCCGGTCAGGCTCATCACGCTTTCGAACAGTTCCACGCCCTGGCTCTGGCAGGCGGCCTGCAACGCGGCATAGCCAGGCAGGGCGTGCAGCTCGGCCAGCTCGCCGCCATAGCCCACGCACACGGTGGGTGTCATCAGGCCCTCGCGGAGCTTGCGCACGGTGAAGCCGAACAGTTTTTCGGCCGACGGCTCGAAGCCCTTGAGCTTGGCCACCGGTTCGGTGACGCCGCGATACGCGCGCAGCACCGGCTTGATATCCAGCGCGCTGCCCAGCGCGGCGCCGATCAGACCCACGCTGCGATCGCCCTTGGTGCGTGCGCGCGCACGCAGGTAATACAGATCGCGCGGAATCATGTAGCCATAGGTGTGCTCGGCCAGTTGCTCCAGCCGCGCGCGGATCGCCGCCACGCCCTGGCCCTGCTCGCGCAGGCGCACCGCTTCCACTGCGGTGATGCCCTGGCCGGCGAACAGGTTCAAGGTATCGATCACGCGCAACGCGAACGGCGAGCTGTGGCCTGCGGCCTGACGGATCGGCTTGTAGTCGTTGAGGATCGCGAAGCTGGCCTGCATGGCGTTGTCGTAGATCTGGCTGCGCAGCTTGGAGATGGTCAGGCAGAACACGTGGTCGTAATCGATGACCAGGCGCTGCAGGAACAGATCGCGGATCTGGTTGACCGAAAACGGCGTGGTTTCCGCCTCATGTCCGCGTTCGGCCACATGCGCCTGCAGAAAGCTCAGCGTGGCCTCTTCATCGCGGTGATCGGCCAGCACGGCTTCGCCGATGCGGACGCTGATCGGCAGCACGATCACGTTGTTGCGTTGGATGAAGTCCTGCGGCAGATCGCACGCACTGTCCACCACGATTCCGATGCGCATCGTCGCCCCCTCCGGCTATTGCGTCGTCTCTATAAGTGCAAACGCTATCGCAAAACCCGCCTGGCGCGTAGACCCATCGGCTGACTGCCTGCGCCGGACCCAGCCCTGGCCCTGGCCAGGCAGCCGTCTACGGCCTGCCCGAGCGGCCAAGTGCCTGGCGAGATGCGGCCACGTCACCGGCCACCGGGCGGCCACCAGGCCGGCGCAGGCCGGGGAGGCATGTGGCTCTGCACCATTTGCGTGCCAGCCCGGGCCGGAACACTGAGCGGTACATGGCGCCTGGCGGGGCCAATGGTGGCGAACTGAGGATCAGGACACGTTCGGGCTGCAAGGTAGCGCCCGTTATCGTGCTTGGCGGGGCTGTCCTGCCGGAATCGCTATAGCTCCTGTCGCGGCGCCGCTGCTAGGGTCGGCCGCAACCGCTGCAGGGCGGTCCCGGGAGCGCCGCACTGGCGCCGTCGCGCCGAACACCATGGAGAGTCCACATGCACACCACCCCATCCAACACCCTCACGCAGACCGCTGCGCAGGCGCCCACCACACGGCGGCGCGCATCGCGCTGGTGGAAGGCCGCGCTGGCAATCGGCCTGGTAGCGCTGGCACCGGCGGCGCTGGCCGGGCCGTACAAGATCTTTGGCAACCACTATGCATGGGTCAACAATTTCAACGATCCCAACAACATCATCCAGGGCACCTTCGGCACCGGTAGCACGCCGGAGCTCACCGTCACCTTCAACTTCGCCGACTACAACCTGTACGGGTATCCGGCGATCGTGCGCGGCTGGCATTACGACTGGAATCCGACCACCGACACGTTGTTCCCCAAACAGATTTCCTCGATTTCCTCGCTGCCGTTCAAGTTCACCTACAGCGCCGGCGGCACCAACCTGGCGGGCGACTTTGCCTACGACATCTTCTTCCGCTGGGACACCGCCAAGGGCAACCCGCAGCTGGAAGTGATGATCTGGGGCGACCATAACTCCTGGCCGATCGGCACCGTCACCGCCACCAAGGTGATCACTGCGGGCGGGCGCACCTTCGATCTGTGGGAAGGCTTCAACTCCGGGGCCGGCTATTACGTCTACACCTTCATCCCGACCGGTACCGCCGGCCAGCCGACGCTCAAGACCAGCGGCAATCTCAACATCGATGCCAAGCCGTTCCTGACCTGGCTGCAGAACAACCGGTCCAAGGACGGCCGTTACAACAACAGCATGTATCTGCATGCGGCCGAAGCGGGGTTTGAAGTGGTGCGCGGCAATGGCTGGGCCAAGGTCAGCGCCACCATGGATGCCAAGTAAGCCCCATGCGTCGCGCATGGGCCGTCAGCGCAGCGGTCGGTCCATGCAGGCGTGTATGGGCAGTGGTCTGCGCGCTGCGACCCGATGGCGGCTGCCGCTGAAAGATGCCGTATCGAACAACGATGTGGTCGTTTGGGCGGCGCATGCAAACGCATGCGTCGCGCATCGGACGAGGCCACGGTGATCGGTCTGCAGGGATGGCCATGTTCGCGCCCCGTCAGTGCGCGGGCATTCGGCGTGGCGCGAAGGCGTCATTGCGCCGGATGTGTCCACGGTCATCGCCCACCCGCTGGCGTGTTGCCAGATGGCGAGCGTGGCCATCCATCCATCATCGGAGTTCACCTCATGCACGTGCACGCTCGTTTCCGTCTGTCCTTGCGTTGCGGCGTTTTGCCGCGCGCCGCTGCACTGGCCCTGGTACTGGTCGCCTCCAGCGCCAGCGCCGCGACCGGCGAGACCAAGGTCTATGGCACGCAATACGCTTACAACAATAATTTCAACGACAACACCAACAACATCAAGGCGACGTTCGGCTCCGGCAGCACACCCAGCCTGACCGTCACCTATAACTTGCCCAGCGGGCAGTTGTACGGATATCCGGCGATCTGTCGCGGCTGGCATTACACGATGAACCCGGCCACCGACAGCTATTTCCCGCATCAGGTCTCGAAGGTAGGCAGCCTGAGCGGCACGCTGGCCTTTACCACCAAGGGCAGCGGACAGACCGGCGACTTTGCCTACGATCTGTTTTTTCGCAAGGACACCAGCAAGGGCAATCCGCAGCTGGAAGTGATGATCTGGGGTGCCAACAATTCCTACCCGCTGGGCACGTTGACTGCGTCCAATGCATTCAGCTCCGGCGGTGTGACCTACGATCTGTGGGAAGGCAATAATTCGGCCGCCGGCTACTACGTCTATACGTTCATTCCGCATGGCAGCGCCGGTAACAGCAATGCGCTTCCGGCCAAGGGCAGCCTCAATGTCGACGTCAAGGCATTTTTGACCAGGTTGCAGGCGCTACGCGGTGGCGACGGTCGCTACAGCAGCGATCTGTATCTGCAGGTGGTGGAGGGCGGTTTCGAGGTCACCGGCGGGATGGGGTCGGTATCGCTGACCGGTTCGATCGCGGCGAAATAAGCGCGGCAATTCGCCTATGCTGCGGTGACGCGGTTGCTGCATGCAGCGTTGTAAGGCATGGCGCCTGCGCGCAACGCGCAATGCACCAGCATCACACGATGGCCGCGCCAACTCGAACCATGGCCACCACTGCAGCTGCGTTCGTGCAGCGGTGGCCATGCAGGCGTTGCCGGCACGCGCGACGATCTACAGCGCCACCAACTGGATGCTGTCGAACACGACCGCCGGGCTGAGGTAGCCGTTATCCGGCGATCCGGATGCAAGCCCGATCTCGATGCGGTTGCTGCCGGCCTGCAGCGCCGCGGCGGGGATGTCCACCTCATACAGCGTGTTGTTGCCGCGCGTGGTGCCACGGGTGATGCCACGCGTCTTGGGCTGGTTGGGGGCGGCAGGAAGCGGTCCATTCCAGCGTGCGTTGACGGCAACCTGCGGGCGCGCGCCAACCTGCGCCAGCGGCACGAAGATCCGCAGGCGATAGCTACGGACGTCATTGGATGCCAGGGTGAAGTCGATGCGGGTCGGGGTGTTGATGCTGCGCCACTGCACGGCGGGAAAACTCCCCACGCTGCTCGATCCTACACTGTAAGTGACCGGCGCCCAGCGCATGCGGGTGTCGGACGGATGCGCACGCGGCAGCAGGTCGGCATGGCGAAATCCGGCCGGCGTGCCGTCGGGCACACCGATCTGCCATTTCACCGTGCCCGGCAAGGCCACGGCCTGCAAGGCCACCTGCGCGGTGGCATTGGCGAAGACTTCCACCTCGCGTTGCGCCACTTCCAGCTCGTTCTGGTACAGGGTCATGCGGTAGCGGCCCGGCCGCACGCCGGCAACCTGATAATCGCCGCTGCCGTTGGCGGTGGCCCAGTACTGCGCCTGGTCGTTGCGCAAGCCGATCACGGCTGGTTGCCCGGACAGCACGCCGCCGACCCGGCCGCTCACCGCACCGCGCCCGCTGCCGGCCAGATAGCCGCTCACCCCCAGCGTGGCATCGACGAAGTCGGTGCTCAGCTGCGCACTGTTCGGTGCGCCGCCATCGGTAAACAACAGGCCGTAGACGCCATGCAGGCCGCCGCGAAACGCTTCGGTCTGGGTGTGGTCGGAATACATGTAGTTGTAGAGCTCATGCGTCACGCGGGTCTTTTGCGTGGCGATGTCCTTGAAGAACGGTCCGCCGGAACTGCGCTCGCGGTTGCCCATCAGCATGAACACCGCAACCCCCGAGCCGCTGACCCCATGCACCTGGTCGTCGATCATGCGGCGCGCCGAATAGAACTTGGAGCTGGTGCGCCCGTCCGGCAGCAGGAAGACGTCTTCGCCTTCGATCACGCTGCCGACATTGGAGTCGGGTTCCTGTTGCGCGTTAGGCAACCTGGCGACGTTCAGGCGCGCGATGAAGCGCAGCTCGCCCACCGGTAGCAGGGTCGGTGCGTAGGTGGCCATGTAGATCGCATTACGGCCCTTGCGTGCGATGTAGTACTGGGTCAGATCGCCGGCCTTGGCCGACACCACGATCGCCCCGCCGACCACGCGCGCGTCCACGCTGGCGCTGCCCAGGCCCGAGGCGATATGCGAGCCCTTCGATTCGGTGGTCTGCAGCTCGTTGTCGCGGTAGCGCATCGACACGATGTCGCCGTTGTTGGCATTGACCGAAAACACCAGCTCGGCGCCGGTGTCCACCACCACGCGGTCGCCACTGCGGGTGAATCCGAAGGCGGCCAGGGCCGGTGCGCTGACGCCGCCGTACAGGCACAGCGCGCATGCCAGCATGCGCAAGCTGGAGTGGAGCATGTTCAGTTCCTCAGTCGAAGCAAGGATGTGGCCACGATGCCGCTGCGCGATGCTAGGGGGGCGCGAGCTGTGCTGCGAGTGCTCAGGATGCAGAGCGTGCACCCGGTTCAAACTTCGGCAATGAACCTAAGTGCGGGTCACGCTTGCACTGCGACCTGGGGTGGAACGCGTTGATGCGTGACTGCGATGGTTGCGATTGGTCGCAGGTGTTCTAAGGCTGCTCGACCTGGCTCAGTGCGTCACGGGCGCCGGCAATGGCGGCAATCCATTGGTGGCGTTTGCCGATCACAAAGCGGTGCTCATCGCCGTTGTCCAACTGCACGGCGAGCGATGTCGGCGCCACCGGCAGCAGCCCGAACAACCGTGTCCAGCGCGGTTGCAGCGTCACGATTGCGCTCAGCGGCACGGCGAGCGAACGCGTTTGCACATTGAACGTGTGCGGCTGGAACAGCAGCGCGTCGGCAGTGAGGATCAGGCGCCCGCCCACGGCCTCGATTCCGCGCTGCAGATTGGCCGGCGCCTGGCGCAGCACCGCGCGTTGGATCGAACGCAATCCGCCGCCTGCAAACATCATGTCATCGGTCTGCATCGCTGGCATCGCACGTGCGGCGCGGCTGCCAGTTCCAGGCGCCTTGCGCGTTGGCCAGACGGACTTGCCAGTGCTGGGTGTCGTCGCTCAGGCAGGTGGCGGTCGCCTGCAGCTGCGTACCGAACCACTGCGGTGCGCTCAGTTCGGCGATGCCGGTCGTGCCATCCCGGCTGAGCAGCATGCTGGTGGTGGAGATCAGCACGCGCTTGTTGAAATCCACAACGCGCCACTGCTCGCCGTCCATGCCGTCGCGTTGCGCAACGGCCAGATAGCGGCTGCGATCCGGCGCGATCACCACCTGGGTGCCGCCGGGGAGCTGCGTGCCGCTGCGGGTGTCGATCAGCACGCCGGAAAACGTGTCGCCATCGCGGTGATGCAGCAACACGTACGCATCGCGGCGATCGCAATAGCGGTACTCGGCGCCGTCCAGCGGCGCATCGTAGGGCGGGCTGTCGTCGAATACCTGCGTGCCTGCATCGGTTGCCACTTCCAGCCGATGCGCGCCCACGCGCCGCACGCGATCGCCCGCGCCTGCGGCAAGGGCGGCGGCCTCGCGCGTGGCATCGTCCAGATCCGGGCAGTGCAAGGTCACTGCGGTGCGGGCAGGCGTGGTTGCAGCGGCAGCGATCGCTCCGGCACTCGATGACGGGGTGGATGCGGTGTCGCGCTCACAGGCGCCCAGCGCAAGCACGGTGGCAATGGCGGCGCAGCGGACGATGGCTGAAGACGGAAGGGTGGGCATGGCGTTCCAGGAAAAACAGGATCAATCGACCAGCGGGGCTGCGGGTGCCGCATGCGGTCGCGGTCGCAACAGCGCATCGCAGCCGACCGCCATAGCGCCGCCAATGGCATACATCAGCACATCGTGCAGCGTTGCGGTGTTGCCGAGCGCGATATAGGCCGCACTGCCGGGGCGCAGACCAAGCCGGTCGACCAGATGGATGGCCTGCAAGCCTTCGATTGCGCAGCCGATGCCGATTGCCAGGGTGCAGGCCCATCCCGGCGGGCAGCCAAACACGCCGCGCAGGCCGCAATAGACCAGCGCCACGGCGAGCACATCGCCCAGGCTGCCGCGCACCCACGCACCGCCGATCCAGCCGGTGGCGATCGCCACTTCGATCAGCAACAGCGCCACCGCCACCAACAGGTAGACCGCCCGCGCGCGCAACGACAGCGTGCTCATGGCGTCTTTGCGGGCTGCCGCTGGCGGCCCATGGTGAAAGTGCTGGCAAGTGGAATGCGGATGCCGCGCTGCCGGTCGTTGACGGTGACCTGCACCTGCCAGCGGCCGGGCGGGTCGCTCGCCTCCGCACGCACGGCCAGGCTGACCTGCGCCAGATACACATGGCGCGGGTCGCCTTCGATGCCCGTCTGCAGGCACGGCGCATCGACAGTGTTCTGCTCGGCATGCCCGGTGGGGTCGATGACGCGGATGCTGCACACCACATCGGCGCGGCGTTGCGCATCCAGCCCCGGATTGGACAGAAAGATCAGCACGAACATCGTATCGCCGGTCGCGACATGGTCGACCTCGTTGAAGTGCGGGGCGGTGTCGCTGGGCGTGTTCCACTTCTGTTGCCAGTCCGCATCCGGTGTCAGCAACAGGCCGGCGCCCATGTCCTGCACGGTCTTGCGGCTGGGCGATTCTGCAACCGACTCGCCCTGGGCATTGATCCACCCCGATTGCGCCATGCCCGACAGCGGCAGCAACCCGAGGGAGGCAGCGATGATGGATGATCCCAGGCGGGGTAGCAGGCGCATCGGCAGTCCTTGCGAGTGATGCCGGCAGGCTGCCGGCGATGGTGGAGACGCAGGCCGATGCACGCGCGTGCCTGCGTCGGCAAAACCATTGCGATACACGTGCATCGACGCAGGCAGCACTTGCAGCAGCTGAATGGAACAAGCGGTCCACAGCGCAGCGGCCGGCGTGAACCAGGCGCAGTGTACGAGGCGTACATGTCGATTCAGAGCGCCGGCTGCGCCTGTCTGGCGCAGCCCAGACGTGGTGTCGTTGGCGAGGCTTATTTCAGATACGCACGCGGTAGTGGCCCAGCCTGCTGCAGGTAGCGGTCGCGCAGTTCGGTCTGGCGCGAGCGCATCGGCATTTCGCGCCCGCCCAACCAGAGCTGTTCGGCGTAGTGCGCAACATCCAGCGGGTCGCCTTCCCACAGCACCAGGTCGGCCTGCTTGCCCACCGCGATGCTGCCGATACGATCGGCCACGCCGAAGATCTCTGCAGGCACGCGGGTCAGACCGGCCAGACCGGATTCCCACGGCAGGCCGTTGGCCACCGCATTGCCGGCCAGCTGGCGCAGCTTGCGTGCGTTGTGCGAGGCATCGCCGCTCTGGCTGAAGCTGACCTCCACTCCGGCCGCGCGCAGGCGCGCGGCATTTTCCAGCGTGGCGCCGATCTGATCGAAGGTGGCCGGCAGATCGGCCAATGCATTGACCAGCACCGGCACCCTGGCCTGCGCCAGTTGCGGCGCCAGCTTCCAGGCTTCGGCGCCACCGGCGATGGCGATGCGCACTTTCTCGCGCTGTGCCCAGCGCAACAACTGGCGGATGTCGGCCGCGCGTTCCACCTGCACCACGATGCGACCTTGCCCGGCCAGATAGCTGGCCAGCACGCGGCGGCCCATCGGGGTCAGCAAGGCATGCGGCGAATCGGCCGGGACGCGGCCGCGCGCTTCGGCTACCAGCTGATCGAGCAGCATCCATTGCGCCGCTCGCGAGCTTCCGGTGAGATCGGACGCCGCCGCGCCGATGCGGATGAATAAGGCATGCGGGCCGACCGGGTCCGGGCTGCCGTCCAGCCGCACGATGCCGCCCTGGCCGGCGATGAAGGCGCCGCTGGTGGTGGCGCCGAGCGCGGTGAAGCCGATGCCTTCCACACGCGCCACCGGCACCAGCACCGAGTCGGGGTTGTAGGCCAGGGTGACGTCGAACTCGGGGCGCATCGGCTGCTCGGCCAGCTTGATGCCGCTGTCCACGGTGCTGTCTTCGCCGGATACCTCTTCGATACCGATCTCGGTGATGCCGCCGAACAAGGCCGGCGTCAGCGGGCGTCCCTTGGCATCGATCACGCGAGCATCGGCTGGCGCGGCGAGGTTGCTGCCGATCGCGCGGATCACGCCGTTTTGCACCAGCACGTCGGTGTGCTGCAGCGTGCCCTGCGCGGTGGCGGTGTGCACGGTGGCATCGCGGATCAGCACCTGCTGTGCGACTGCAGGCACGGCCAGTGCGGCCATCACCAGCGCGGCCAGCGCGCGCAGGCGCGAGCGTGCGAACGCGGCGCGGCTCATCGTGCCACCTCCTGGCCCAGCATGAAGTCCGACACCGGCTGCAGTGCGCGGTCATGCCGGTCGTAGACCTGCGCACCGTCGATGTAGACCTGTTCGGCCAGCGCGTAGGAGCTGAAAGGATTGCCGTTCCACACCACCACATCCCCCATCTTGCCCGGCTCCAGCGCACCGGTCTGTTTCTCGATACCCAGCGCCTTGGCGGCGTTGCTGGTGAGCCAGCGGATCGCGCGTTCGGGCGCGATCTCGGTGCCGCTGCGGCGTGCGTTGGCGATCACCTTGGCGGCCTCCTGGTTCAAGCGCTGAATGCCTTCTTCCGAATCCGAATGCACGATGGCGCAACTGTTGGCCGGCCGGTCGACCATGGCGATGTTTTCCTGGATGCCGTCGAAGGCTTCCATCTTGAAGCCCCACCAATCGGCCCACAGCGCGCCGCAGACGTTTTCCTGCGCCAGCCGGTCGGCCAGCTTGTAGGCCTCCACGCCGTGATGGAAGGCGGCGATGTGGAAACCGAATTCCTTGGACAGGTCGAGCATGGTCGCCATCTCGTCGGCGCGGTAGCAATGGATGTGCACGCGGATATCGCCGTTGATGGCGCCTGCCAGCGTGTCGAGTTTGAGATCGCGCTTGCCGCCGGCATCGCCGCTGCTGTCGTTGTCGCCGCCGCGGCTCCACCAATGCCGCTTCTTCTCGGTCTTCTTCTTCGGTGCGTTCTTCTGCAGATATTCGGCCGCATCGATGAAGGCGGCGCGGTAGCCGGCCACGTTGCCCATGCGGGTGGCGGGGCCGCCCTTTTCGCCGTACACGCGCTTGGGGTTTTCGCCGCAGGCCATCTTCAGGCCCCACGGCGCGCCGGGAAACTTCATGCCCTGGTAAGTGGTCGAGGCCACGTTCTTGAGCGTGACGCCGCGCCCGCCGATCAGGTTGGCCGAGCCCGGCAGGATCTGCAGCGAGGTGATGCCGCCGGCCAGCGCGGTGCCGAAGCCCGGGTCCTGCGGCCAGATCGAATGCTCGGCCCAGACGTTGGGTGTGACCGGTGCGGTCATCTCGTTGCCGTCGCTGTGCGCGCTGACGCCGGGGCTGGGGTAGACGCCCAGATGCGAATGCACGTCGATGATGCCGGGGGTGACCCACTTGCCGGTGCCATCGATGCGACGCGCGTCGGCGGGCGCCTGCAGTGCGCGGCCCACCGCGGCCACCTTGCCGTCGCGCAGCAGCACATCGGCATCGTCCAGCCGCTCGCCGGTGCCGGTCAGCACCGTGGCGTGCTGGATCAGCACCGGACCGGACGCAAGCGCGCGGTAGGTGCTGGGGTAGGGGTCTTGCACAAACCGCGATGCTGCAGACGCAGGCCCGCACAGCAGCGCCGCGCCAAGGGCGGCGAACAGGATGGAACGCATGGATTTCCCCGGTGAAACGAAAACGTAGGCCGCAAACCTAGCCGCCAGCGCCGTGCTTGCCAAGTGCTGAAGGTGCGGTTGCGGCTGCTTCATCACATGCAAGCGTGCATGCTGTGCCGTATTCCTCAGGGGGAGCGTCGATGATTGCCAAAACAGAGCGCAACAAACAGGCCGATGTGGTGCTGGCCTTCTGGGAGCTGGCCGGCTCGGCACGCTGGTTCACGCATAACGATGCGTTCGATGCCAACTTTCGCCAGCACTTCAGCGAGCAGCATTTTGCTGCCGCGCGGGGCGACTATGCGCATTGGATGGCGCGTGCCGAAGATGCGCTGGCGCTGCTGATCCTGCTGGATCAGTTTCCGCGCAACGCGTTCCGGGGCAGTGCGCATGCCTATGCGACCGACGGGCTGGCGTTGCGTTATGCCAAGCAGGCGCTCGACCATGGGTTCGACCAACAGGTGTCTGCGCAACTGCGGCTGTTTTTCTATCTGCCGTTCGAGCACGCGGAAGATCTACAGGAGCAGGCGCGCGCCATGCAGCTGATCGCCGCCCTGGACGATGCCCAGACGACGCATTGGGCGCAGGAGCATCAGCAGATCATCCAGCGCTTCGGGCGCTTTCCGCATCGCAATGCAGTGCTGGGACGCGAGACCACCGCAGAGGAACAGCAGTTTCTCGACGAGGGTGGATTTGCCGGTTGAGCGCTGGCGTGGCGTGCGTGCGCCACGCGGCTTGATGGGATCGGCGCCGGTGCGCAATGGCGCAACCGGCATCGTGCGCGCGCAACAAGGGCGATCAGCAGCCGCCCGGCAATCCTTCCGAGCGCCAGCCGGCGCCTTCGCCGAGCAGCAGATAGAACCCGTAGCTTTCGTAGCCGCTTTCCGACAGCACAAAGTCCAGCGTGCCATTGCCGTCGATATCGCCGAACTGCAGCAGGTGCGTCCGCAGCGGCAGGTCTTCGCAATCATCGCAGCCGCTGGCCGCGCTGCCCCGGCGGAACTGCCAACGGCTGCCGTCGTGCTCGAAGATCGCTAGCACCACGAGTACGCCGGTCGGGTTGTCCAGATTGCCGGTCTTGGTCGGGTGGTTTGCGGTGAGCACCGCCACGCGCCGCTGCGGCTGCTGTGTATCGGTCACGATCTGCAGCGACGCTGCGTCCTGCGCGCGGTCCGCCTCGAAAGCCGCCAGCGCTTGAGCCAGCGCCGCCGGCTTGACGGTCTTGCGCAGCTGCGTGGCGTCGCCCACCTGACGCAGCAACTGTGCCTGTTCGGCAGCGGTAGCGGCGCGGCCGACGAAACGCTTGCCCGGATTCAGATCCACCGTCGACAACAGCGGCGAGTGCGTCAGGGTGGGATTGCCCTTCAAGCGCAGTTTCGAAGTGCCGCCGCACATGCTGTTGTCGTCCACGCTCAGCGCGGCAAGGCGCACGTTGGCGGTGGAAGCGCCGTTATCGAAGGCCTGCAGCGGTTGGTTCACCAACGACTTGGGCAGGGTGGAGTCGTTCGCCACGCCCTTGCCCAACCACACCGGGATGTATTCCAACGGGTCGTCGGACGGCTGGCTGTCGTAGGTCGGCACCAGCAGCACGGCGCGCGTGGGGTCGGCGGCATGTGCGGCCAGTGGCAACAGGGCGGCCAGGGCGAGCGCGATCAGACGGGTGTGCATGTGGCGAAGTCCTTGCGGGTGTCGATCCATGAAAAAACGGGCGCTCCATGGAACGCCCGTTTCGGTATGCAGCGGTGCGTGGCGTCGGTCGCCGCGCTCAGTATTTCGCCACGCCGTTGTCCACCTCGTCCGACCAGGCGTCGATGCCGCCGGTGACGTTGTAGACGTTGCTGAAGCCCAGCCCGCGGAAATGTTCGGCCGCCTGCAGGCTACGGCCGCCGCGGTGGCACAGGAACGCCAGCGGGGTGTCCTTGGGCAGCTGTTCGATGGCGGTGCGCTCGTGCGCATCCAGGGTGCGGAACGGTGCGTTGACCGTGGCCAGCGCACGTTCGTCTGCCGGGCGCACGTCCACCAGGGTCAGCGTGCCCGCCTTGAGGCGGTCGTCGGCGTCGCGCACCGACAGCTCCTGCACCGGCTTGGGCGCGTTGGGGTTGTCGATCGCCAGGCCGCGGCCGCGGATGTCGTCCACCCAGTCGATGGTGATGCCGTCGGCGCGGCGCGCGCTGGCCAGGTCGAACTGCACGCGCAGGCCGTTGGATTCGGCGGCGATGGCGTTGGGGTTGGTCGGCGCCAGCTGGAAGTTTGGCTGGAAGTTCGCATCGATGGCCAGCGTCAGCGACGCATCCGGCGCATCGGCCAGCGCGCCCTTGAGCATCTCCACCGCGGCCGGGGTGATGGTGATCTTGGGCGGGCTGCGATCCGGCGCCTGCAGGCCGAGCATGCTGCTCAGCTCGCCGCTGTCGGCCATCTGCAGGATGATGTCGCTGCCGCCGATCAGCTCGCCATCCACATACAGCTGCGGAATGGTCGGCCAGTCGCCGTAGGCCTTGATGCCCTCGCGGATCTCCTGGTCGGCCAGCACGTTGACGTGGGCATAGTCGATGCCCAGCCCGTCCAGCACGCCGACCGCCTTGGCCGAAAAGCCGCACTGCGGCATGCCGGGCTGGCCTTTCATGAAGAGCACCACGCGGCTGGATTGCAGCAGCGTATCGATACGGGAACGCAGGGCGGGATCGAGGGACATGGCAGCACTTCGGTGAGAGCGTGGAGACCGGGCATTCTACGCCGCATGGCATCATGCGGCATGACCACGCCGGAAACGCTGTATCGCATCCCTTCCCACCCCTACCGCTGGGTGGGCTTGTTCGTCCTCTCGCAGGTCGCGGTGGCGGTGCTGTGGTGGCATCTGGGCTGGGCCTGGGGCCTGCCGGCGCTGCTGGTGTCGCATGCGGTGTTCGTGGTGCCGGTGTTCCTGCCGCGCGCACGTTTGTACGCGCCGGTGCTGGCGCAGCTGCCCGGCGCCGCGCCGCAGGTCTGGCTGACCATCGACGACGGCCCGTCCGACGACACCCCGGCCATTCTCGAACTGCTCGATGCCTACGACGCCAAGGCCACCTTCTTCGTGGTCGGCGCGCGGGCCGAGCAGCGGCCTGAACTGGTGCGCGAGATCGTGCGCCGCGGGCACGGCATCGGCAACCACAGCCATACCCATCCGCAGGCCTGGTTCTGGGCATTGGGGCCGCGCCGCATGGCGCAGGAAATCGGCCTGGCGCAGCGTACCCTGGCCAGCATCACCGGGCAGGCCCCGCGGCTGTATCGCTCGGTGGTGGGCATGACCAACCCCTTCGTCGCCTCGCCACTGCGCGCGCACGGGCTGACCCGCGTGGCCTGGAGCGCACGCGGCTTCGACGGCGTGCACTGCGAGCCGGACGTCACCATCGCGCGCATCGTGCGCGACCTGCGCCCCGGCGCCATCGTGCTGCTGCACGAAGGTGCTGCGCATGGCCACAACCTGGCCATCCTGCGTGGCGTGCTGGAAGCGATGCGGGTGCGCGGGCTGGTGGGGATCGTGCCCGGAGCGAAGTAACACGCGCGGATGTCGCGTTGCCGTAGGCCTGCAATCGGGATGCGGGCGGTGCAATGGCCCGCGGCATCGACGCACGTGCGCCTTGCTGCAGCCAAACGCGGTCGGCCATGCATGGCGTCCACCAATTCCCATACGCGCCGATGGGCTGTCCGGGGCCGTCATTGACGGCGTGACGCGCGGATTCCGTGCCGCAAGCCGATGTGCGTATTGCCGGGCGCCCGCCCGGTACGTCGTGTACCGGAGCAGCCTCTTTGCCGTGGATTGCAGCGCATCCAACGTGCGCCTCTATTGACAGCGCTCCGGCCCGGATCGACCATGCGCGCCCCAGCCAGCTCTTGGGTCGCATCGTGCACGGTGTGGCCGTGCCAGCCTCAGTCGCCGTCATCGACGGCAGTTTCCGATCATGAGGCTGACAGCATGTTCTATCGCCCCGCTTCCGTGCGCGCCGCCGTGCGTGTAGATCTGAGTGTCCCGCGTGCCGGGATGACGCGGTCCTTGCTTGCGCTGGCCTGCGCGTGCCCCGCGCTGGCCGCCGCGCAGGCAAACGCCCGCGATCCGGTCGATCTGGATCGCCTGCAGATCATTGCGCATCGCGGCGCCGCCACCGAAGGTAACGATTCCTACACCGCCGATGTCGCGCGCAGTTCGACCAAGCTGGAGTTGTCGCTGCGCGACACGCCGCAGTCGGTGGTGGTGGTGACGCGCCAGCAGATCGTCGACCGCAACCTGCAATCGCTGCAGGACGTCACCGATACCGTGGCCGGCTTCAATTCGCCCACCTGGGACACCGAGCGCACCTACATCACCGCGCGCGGCTTCGAGGTGGACTACTACCGCATCGATGGCATTCCCACCGACTACAGTGGCGATGTACAGCAGAACATGGCCATCTACGACCGGGTGGAGATCGTCCGCGGCGCCAATGGCCTGACCTCCGGCGCAGGTAGCCCGGCCGCATCCATCGATCTGTTGCGCAAGCATGCCGACAGCGAGGTGCCCACCGGTCGCATCGATCTATCGGCCGGCCGATGGGACCGCTATCGCGGCACCGTCGATGCGCAATCGCCGTTGAACGCCGCCGGCACCGTGCGCGGCCGCGTGGTGACCAGCTATGAGGACAAGCGCTCGTTTCGCGATTACTACAGCAAGCGGTCGTCGCTGTTCTACGGCATCGTCGATGCGGATCTCAGCGATGCCACCAGCGGCTACATCGGCATCAACAAACAGCGCAACGATGGTCGCGGCACCACCTGGGGTGGAGTGCCGGCTTACTTCAGCGACGGCAGCCGTACCCACTTTGCGCGTTCGGATTCCTTTACGCCGCGCTGGGCGCGCGGCGTGGCCGATACCACCAACGCATTCGCCGGCCTGACCCATCGCTTCAACAACGGTGCGCAGCTGCATGTGGAGTATTCGCATCAACGGTTCGAAACCGACTGGAAGTCGGTACTGTTCGGCTATCTCGATTATCCGGACAGGGACACCGGTCTGGGCCTTGCCAGCACCTTTGGAGGGCGCTATCCCACGCTCAGCGCACAGAACAGTCTGGATGCCTATCTCAGCCTGCCGCTGACGCTGTGGGGCCGCGAGCACGAGATCGTGGCCGGCGCCACCTGGATGAATCGCAACCTGCGCAGCTGGTCCAATGCACCGCTGCAACCCTTGACTGCGGAAAGCGTCTACGCCTGGACGGGCACGATGACGCAGCCGCAATGGACCGCGCTCACCAAGGGCGAAGACCGCGATGTGCGCCAGGTTGCCGCCTATGCGGCCGGGCGTTTCCAGCTGAGCGAGACCTTGAAGGCGATCGTCGGCGCACGCATCACCGACTGGAAAAATACCGACCAGCTTGTGCCTGCAAATTCGTACGAGCGCCGCGGCCGCACGACGCCGTACGCGGGTCTGATCTTCGATGTGGACGACCGCCATTCGCTGTACGCCAGCTACACCGGCATCTTCAAACCACAGAACAACCGCGACCGCGATGGGCGCTATCTCGCCCCACTTGAAGGCAATAGCTACGAGGTCGGTGCCAAGGGCGAGTATCTCGGCGGCCAGCTCAATGCCGCGTTGGCGCTATTCCGCATTGAGCAGGACAACCTGGCGGTCAACGACCCGGGGCAACTGGTGCCCGGTACCACCACCCAGGCTTATCTCGCCGCCAAGGGCACGGTCAGTCAGGGCGTGGAGTTCCAGCTCGATGGGCAGCTGTCCGAGCAATGGCGGGTCGCGTTCGGCTTTGCCCAGTTCGATGCCAACGATGCCAGCGGTGTCGATGTGAATCCAACCAGCCCGCGTCGTGAGGCTACCCTGTTCACCAGCTGGCAAACCGGCCCGTGGCGCGTGGGCGCTGGGCTGAGCTGGCAGTCGGCCATCCACGAGCTGATGGCGGGGCCGCAAGGCACGACGCAGCGGCTGACCCAGGGCAGCGTGGTGCTGGCCAATGCGATGGCGCGCTACGACATCAACCAGGCCTGGTCGGCGCAGCTCAACGTGCGCAACCTGTTCGACCGCACCTACTACGCCAACATCGTGTATCAAAGCCAGTTGATCTACGGCGACCCGTGCGATGTGGAGCTGACGCTGTCCTGGAAGTTCTGACCTTGCTCAAGACGACAGGCTTTGGCGGCATCGATGCCGCCAAAGGTCCCGCGACGGTTGGCGGGCAGGGACCAGGCGAGATGGTCGTTGTGCATGGCCTTCAACAAAACAGCCTGCAAACTCTCTGGCGCGGTGCGCTTACCGCTTGCGGCATGGATGCTGCCATCGAGCTTCCACGCACGGATTCACGGCGTGTCCCGTGAGCGGTGAGGGTACCGCGCACTTGGCTAACCAAGCCTTTGCCTGCATCTAAACGACGTAGCGACTCGATGACTTGGTTGTCCCGAAGTGCCTGGTCGGCGCGGGTAGATTCGTTGTAGAGCGGCTGCTCTGCGGCTTGGCTGCATGGTCCTTGCCCGCCCACCATCGCGGGACACGCCGTGAATCCGTCCATGGAGGCTCTTACGCGGCATCCATGCCGCGTAAGGTCCCGCGACGCTGGGCGGGCAAGGACCCGTCGAGATGGTCGGTGTGCTTGGTTTTTCAACAAGGCAACCAGCGGATTCTCTGGTGCGGTGAGGATACTGCTCTCGAACAACGTAGCTCGGGATCATCCGCATCACGTCAACAGCGGCTGTCAAAACGACTGCGCGGCCCGTGCTCGGTGCGGCACGTGCTACGCGTCCAACCCGGTCTCTGCGTGCTATCCACATCCATCCGGCGACCGCGCGTTAGGTCTTGTCAGCCGTTCTGAATCGAGCCAGGCACGTTGTGCACGGCCTCAGCGCGGCTCGGCCACGATCAACCAATTATTGAATGGCGTGTTGCCGTACAACGGCGCAAACGTGGCACGCAGACCGGCGGCATCCAGCTGCGCCTGCAGGCTGTCGCGGGTGGGATAGCTGCGCGGCATACGCTGCATCCAGCCGCTCAGATGCGCCAGCACGTCGGTCACCCGGCTGGTGCGGCCACGGCTGCTCGCATCGCCCAATGCGCTGCGGATCACCAGCTTCGCGCCCGGCGTCAGCATCTGCGCCACGCTGCGCAGCAGGCTGGCCTGCATGTCTTCCTGCAGATATTGCAGCACGTCCAGAATGGTCACGCTGCCGCGGTGTTGCGGCCATGCCACGCTCAGATCGACCACGGCGAACTGCGTATTGCCCAATGCCGAGCGCTGCGCGATGTGTTGCGCGCGGCGGATCTTGGACGCGTCCACATCCACCCCGTGATACGCCAATGCCTGGCCATCGGCACGCAACGCATGCGCGAGCA
Organism: Xanthomonas sp. 3793; assembly: GCF_024806835.1. Classification (GTDB taxonomy): domain Bacteria; phylum Pseudomonadota; class Gammaproteobacteria; order Xanthomonadales; family Xanthomonadaceae; genus Xanthomonas; species Xanthomonas arboricola_F. Next base: position 307,652 of record NZ_JANTYU010000004.1, on the reverse strand, counting down.
GGCCCAGCCCGCAGCCCAGATCCAGCACGGGCGCAGTGGTGCTGCGCAATTCGGCCAGCACGCCCGGATACAGGGGATCAGTGCGCAGCTTGGCCTGGGTGTAGTAATAGTCGTAGCGATTGCCCAGCGGATGCGGCGGCAGAAACGCGCGCGCGATCGCCAGCGCCTGCGCGCGGCTCATGGGTTGGGTGGCGGTGCTGTGCAATGTCGTTCCTTGGCAATGAGGCGTGTTGCGCGGCTAGCTTAGAGCATCGCGCGCCGCTGGCAGTGCCAATGCGGTCCAGCGTGCATACATGGCGCCGGAGGGGTGCAGGCCATCGTCGACCAGCATGTCGGCAGCATCGCCGCCATCGCGGCTGGTGGCGGTGATGTCGACAAAGCGCACCGCGCGTGCGGCGCAGCGTTCGGCGGCCACGCTGTTGAAGGCATCGATCTGTGCACCGATCAATGCCGCATCTCCGCCTTGCGCATGCGCAAACGGGGTCAACCCCCAATCGGGAATCGACAGCACGAACACGCGTGCCGCAAGCCCGCCGGCGAACCCGATTGCACGCTGCAACAACGCATCGAACTGGCTGCGGTACTCGTCCAGCGAGCGCCCGCGGTACTGGTTGTTGACGCCGATCAGCAGGCTGACCAGCTCGAACGGCCCCTGCGGCGCGGCCGCATCGAGACCGGCCTGCAGTTCGTCGGTGGTCCAGCCGGTGGTAGCGATGATCTGTAGCGGCGCCACATTCCACCCGTGGGCACGCAGGCCATCGACCAGCTGCACCGGCCAACGCTGCGCAGGGGCGACGCCTTCGCCAATGGTGTACGAGTCGCCCAGCGCCAGATAGCGCAGTGGCGTGCCGGGCGCCGCCATCAAGCGACGCTGCGCGACTTGAGTGGCACCACCTTGGTCACCGCCTCCGCACGCCGGGCCAGTGCGCGGTCGATGCGCGCGAACACATCGCGCATGACGCTGGCTTCCGGCATCAGGGTCACGCGGAAGTGATGGCGGTACGGCACGTTGAAGCTGGAGCCGGGCACCACCAGCACGCCTTCCTCGTTCATCAGGTCGAGCGCGAACTCGTGATCGTCGAAGTTGCGCGCCGCCGCACCGACCACCGCCGGGAACGCATACAGCGCGCCCGCCGGTGCCACCAGCGACAGATGCTCACTGGCCGCACAGGCCTCGATCACCGCACGGCGGGTTTCGTACAAACGCCCACCCGGCGCGCACAGCGCCGAGATGGTGTCCGGGCCGTTCACTGCCGCATCGATGGCGTACTGGCCCGGCACGTTGGCGCACAGGCGCAGCGCGCCGAGCAGATCCATCGCATTGCGCAGGTCGTTGATGCGCGACTGCTCGCCCGACAGCAGCGCCCAGCCCACCCGCCAGCCGCAGGCGCGGTGCACCTTGCTCAGCCCGCCGAAGGTGATGCACGGATGCGCCCCTGCCAGCGGCGCCACCGGTACGAAGGCGGCGTCGTCGTAGAGCACCTGGTCGTAGATCTCATCGACCATCAGCAACAGGTTGTGCTTGGTCGCAATCGCCACGATGCGCTCCAGCAACTCGCGCGAGTAACTGGCGCCGCTGGGGTTGTTCGGATTGATCAGCACGATGGCGCGGGTGCGCGAGGACACCAGCGTCTCGATCTCCACCGGGTCCGGCTGGAAGCCGTTTTCCGGCGCGCAGCGGTAATACACCGGGCGGCCGTCGTTGAGGATGGTAGCCGCCGACCACAATGGATAGTCGGGCGAGGGCACCAGCACTTCGTCGCCGGGGTTGAGCAGGGCGCGCAGCGACAGGTCGATCAGCTCGCTGACGCCGTTACCGACGAAGATACGCTCCGGGTGCGCATCGGGGTGCTGGCGCCGCGCATACGCGGTGGCGATCGCCTCGCGCGCTTCCGGCAGGCCCTGCTGATGGGTGTAGGGATCGGTGCGGCCCATGTCGTCGGCGATCGCGCGCTGCAGATGCTCCGGCGCACGGAACCCGAATGCGCCCGGGTTGCCGATATTGAGCTTGATCAGCTTGCGGCCCTGCGCCTCCAGCTCCCGCGCTCGTCGCGCCAGCTCGCCCCGGATCTCGTAGCGGACTTCGGACAGACGCTCGCGGATGGCGAGCGGCTTTTGCGGGGCAGTGGACATGCGACGGGCCGGTTGTAGGCGTGAGGCTTGGCATGGTAGCGGAAATAGCACAGGCGGGCATGCTTGCATCGGCAACGATGTCAAGGGGCGCTTCAGCCCGCGCGCAAGGCCCGATTGCACAAGCCACTGCGTCCAGCCGGCTAGAATCGCCCGATGAGCGACACATCCCCCAGCTACCCCACCCTCCAATCCATCGGCTGGCCCTGGCCTGGCCCTGCCGAGGACCCGTCCTGGCAGGCGGTGTTTGCCGCGCATCCGCAGGCGTTGCCGGCGCGGGTGGTGGAGCAGCACCGCACCGGCTATGTGGTGGCCGATACGCCGGAGGCTAGTCTCAAGGCCGAATCGTTACCGGAGTGGCAGCGGCCGCGGTTTCCCAGCCATGAGCGGGCGGCGGTCGGCGATTGGGTGCTGATGGAGGGCAAGCGCATCGTGGCGCTACTGCCGCGGCACACCTCGATCAAGCGCGGTGCGGCCGGCGAGCATTACCACCAGCAGGTGATCGCGGCCAATATCGATACGGTGTTCATCGTGTGCGGGCTGGATGCGGACTTCAATCCGCGCCGCATCGAGCGCTATCTGCTGCTGGTCGGCGGCGGCGGTGCCGAGCCGGTAGTGGTGCTGACCAAGGCCGACCAGACCGAATACGCCGAGGATGCATTGGCGGTGCTGGAGGAGCTGGAGGCGCAGAACATCCCGCTGCTTGCGGTCAATGCCAAGGATCCGGAAAGCGTGGCGGCGTTGCGGCCGTGGCTGGGCGATGGCCGTACCGCGGTGCTGGTGGGCTCGTCCGGTGCGGGCAAGTCGACGCTGACCAATACCTTGCTCGGGTCGCAGAAGATGAAGACCAACGCGGTGCGCGAAAACGATTCGCGCGGCCGGCATACCACCACCCATCGCGCCTTGATTCCGTTGCCGACTGGCGCCTGCCTGATCGATACGCCCGGCATGCGCGAGCTCAAGCCGACCGGCGAGGAAGATCTGGCCGAAGGCGGCTTCTCGGATGTGGAGGCATTGGCGGCGCAGTGCCGCTTCAACGATTGCGCGCATATTGCCGAGCCCGGTTGTGCGGTGCGTGCGGCGATCGAGGCCGATACGCTGGATCCGGAGCGCGTTGCCAACTACATGAAGCTGCGTGTGGAAGTGGCCAGCGCGGCCGAAAAACTCGCCACCCGGGTTGCGCAGAACAATCGCGGCAAGGGCTCGGGCAAGCGGCCGGCCAGCGTCGATCGTCCCGGACGGCGCTGATGCCGGCGCGCAAGGGGCCGCCGGACATCGTCCATCACGCGGCGCTGGATGCGCGCCTGGTCAAGGCGGTGCGCGGTGTGCGCCTGCTCGCCCTGGCGAGCTGGCCGCGTGCGTTGCAGGAGCCGTTCCTGCAGAGCGTGGCGCGCGGGCAGCCGGAACTGCCGCAGGTGGAGTACCCGGCGCTGGATTTCGGCGATACCCGGCGCGAGCTGGCGGCGATCGCCAAGCAGGCCGATCCGCATCACCCGTTGGGCGCCTACCTGATCGACTCGACGCACAGCTGGGGCCTGGCTGCCGGCCTGCTGGAATCGCTGGGCACCCCGGCAGTGAGCGATTACTCGGCGCAGCTGTTCGGTGTGCCGGACGATCCGATGCCGGGCAATGGCCCGAGCACGCGCGAGGCGGCGCGGCATTTCATTCAGATCGCGCAGGAGCTGGACCGCGAACTGCTGGCGCCGGAAGAGCAGGTGCCGGTGTCGGCAACCGCATTACGCATGCAATTGCAGAACGATCTGGATGCGTTTTTCGAAGGCCGCGTCATCACCGTCACGCTCGATCCGGATCTGCTCGCCAAGGCTGCGGCAGGCGCGCACCGGATCCGTTTGCGCAGCGGTGCCACCTTCAGCGATTACGACCGCGCGCAGCTGTTCCATCACGAAGCCCTGGTGCATTCGCTCACCGCGCTCAACGGGCGCGCGCAGGTGCATCTACCCAGCCTGGGCATTTCCTCGCCGCGCACCACCGCCACCCAGGAAGGCCTGGCGACGTTTGCCGAGCAGATCACCGGCAGCATCGATATCGAACGCATGAAGCGCATCAGCCTGCGCATCGAAGCGATTGCGATGGCGCGCGCGGGCGCCGACTTCATCGAGGTGTTCCGTTATTTCACCGTCAGCGGGCAGAGCGCAACCGAGAGTTTTTCGTCGGCGCAACGCGTGTTTCGCGGCGTGCCCACTGCAGGCGGCGGTGCGTTTACCAAGGACACCGTATACCTGCGCGGCCTGGTCGCCGTGCACACCTTTTTCCGGCATGCCTTGCAGCGCGACCAGCTGCAGCTGTGTCGCTATCTGTTCGCCGGCAAGATGGCGCTTGGCGACGTGGCGCGCTTTGCGCCCTTGTTCGATAGCGGCGTGCTGGTGGCACCGCGCTGGCTGCCGCCGTGGGTGAGCCGGGTCAGCGGGTTGGCCGGCATGCTGGCGTTTTCGTTGTTCGCCAATCGCATCCGCATGGATCAGTTGCAGCCGCCGGCAATGAATGTCTGAGATGACACACTGCGTTCGATACGTGCATGTGCGCGATCACATGGTGATCGCGTCGGTGAACCTGCGCATGCAAACCCGCGCTGCCTACACGAGGTTGCAACGAGCCGGACTGCACACTGCACGCCTCGCCCGATCCGGGCTACAACACGAGGCAATGCGATGAAAATCTTGATGGTGCTCACGTCTCACGACCAGCTGGGCGATACCGGCAAGAAGACCGGCTTCTGGCTGGAAGAATTCGCCGCGCCGTACTACGTCTTCAAGGACGCCGGTGCCGACATCACCGTGGTCTCTCCCAAGGGCGGCCAGCCGCCGCTGGACCCGAAGAGCGACGAGCCCGATGCGCAGACCGAAGCCACCAAGCGCTTCAAGCAGGATGCCGATGCGCAGAAGGTGCTGGCCACCACGCATCGCCTTGCCGATGTCAAGGCAGAGGATTTCGATGCGCTGTTCTACCCGGGCGGTCATGGCCCGTTGTGGGATCTGGCCGAAGACAAGCAGTCGATCGCGCTGATCGAAGCCTTTGCCGCAGCCGACAAGCCGCACGGCCTGGTCTGCCACGCGCCAGGCGCACTGCGTCACGTCAAGGGCAGCGATGGCAAGCCGCTGGTCAACGGCCGGCGCGTGACCGGCTTCACCAACGGCGAAGAAGAGGCGGTCGGTCTGACCAAGATCGTTCCGTTCCTGGTCGAAGACGTGCTCACCGAACTCGGTGGAAAGTACGAGAAGAAAGCCGATTGGGCGGTGCATGTGATTACCGATGGCACCTTGGTAACCGGCCAGAATCCGGCCTCATCGGAAAAGACCGCGCAGACCTTGCTCACGCTGTTGAAGGGCTGAGCGAGAGCGGCCAGGAAAGATGGCGGGCAGTTGTCAGGTGTGGACGTCGTGCAGGAACTTGCACATACGAGTGGTACATGTCGATTCCGAGCACTGCCCGCGTGAACCTGGCCGCTGCGCAATAGGCTTGTTGGCCGCTCTTGGCGATTGGAACGTTGTTGAAGCAATGAGTTAGTGGTTGGCGTACTGGCAGCAGTGCATTGCGGATGCATGTGGCTGCTGCAGCTTCGAGCTCGATCGCGTCAGTATGGCTGCCAAGTGATCGATTCAGTAAGGCCGCCCAGTGATCGATACGGAATCGGCACGTTACCCATCATGGGCGCGCATCATGGACGGCCCAGTCAGTCCCGCGCAAGCCACTCTCGCGCCGTAGAGCGAGCACGCTTGACGCCACTGCAGTAACGCGAACGCGTTACCGCCACACCCTCTCCCGTCGGGAGAAGGGTTGGGGTTAAGGGGCAGTCGACGCACCGACCAAGATCCCGCACCCTCTTCGGTCAGGCAGAACGCTTCAATCAGCTCCTGCATTGCAGGCAGCGCGGGATGCAGGTCATCGACCGACACCCTGCACCTACCTCGCTCAGTCGATACGCTCCAGCCAGCGCACCGCATACCCCGGCAACGCCAGGCGCAGGTCATCGCCCAGCGGCTGTGTCACCGCATCTGGTTGATCTGCCAATACCTGCCACCGCCCACTCAGCCTGCCTGCAAGCACTACATCGAGCGCTTGTGCGCTGAAGTTGTGGACGGCAATAAAGCGATCGCCGCGCGTCAGCGCAAACAATTGCGGGGTGTCCAACGCCACACTGCCCAACGATTGATCCGACGCAAGCGCCGGCAATGCGGCGCGTTGCTGGATCAATGCGTGCAAACGTTGGTAGACCTGTCCGCTCACGCTGCTGCTGTCGTGGCGCTGCGCTGCGTGTTGCCAGTCCATCGCCGGGCGATGTAGCCAGCGGCCTTCATGCTGCCGATGCGCATCCATCCGGTAACCGATGTCGTTGGGTAATGCGAGTTCGTCGCCCATGTAGATCAGCGGCACGCCCGGCATCGCCAGGGCGATGGCATAGAGCAGCACCAATCGATCCACTGCGCTGCGCAACGCCGCTGCATCGCCGGTCTCCTGCGCCGCCTGGATGCCGGCGAGTGCGGCGGCCATGCCGTTGGTGCCGTGCACGCCGTCGCCGCTGCTCTGGAAACTCTCGCCGCGTGCGTAACTGCCGGACGATTCGTTGGCGTAGAAGCGCGCCACGTCGCGCAACGAGAAGGGCGGCTGCACGGCGTTGCCTGCCGCTTCGTGCTGCAACACGTTCCAGCCGATGTCGTCGTGGCAGCGCACATAGCTCAGCCACGCGCAGTTGGCCGGCAGTGGCGGGCTATGCGCGATGACGTTGTGCAGGATGTCGCCGCGTTGCAGCGCCAGGGCCGACCATCCGGCCGCCATCAGCGTGCTGTGATACGCCAGATGGCATTCGTGGCCCTGGTCTGCGCCGCTGCCGAAGTAGGGAGGCAGGTCGGCCATCGGCACGATGGCCTCGGCCTTCATCGCCACCGATGGCGCGACGATGTCGGCAACCGCACGCAGCGCGACCAGCAAGGTATGCGCTTCGGGCTGGTTCATGCAGTCGGTGCCGGTGCGCTTCCATAGATAGGCGGTGGAATCCAGACGGAACGCTTCCACTCCCAGGTTGGCCAGCTGCAGCATCGCCAACGCCATCTCGCCGAACACCGCCGGGTTGCTCCAGTTCAAATCCCATTGGTAGGGATAGAACGTGGTCCACATCCATTGCGCGGCTTCTTCCACCCAGGTGAAATTGCCCGGTGCGGTATGCGGAAACACCTGCCCCAGCGTTGTTTCGTACTGATCGGGCAGGCTGCGGTCGGCGAAGTGGTGGTAGTAGTCCAGATAGCGTGCATCGCCTGCGCGTGCAGCCCTTGCCCAGGCGTGATCGTCTGCGGTGTGGTTGAGCACGAAGTCCGCACACAGACTGATGCCGGATGCGCGCAGTCGCGTGGTCAGGGCGACCAGGTCGTCGTTGCTGCCCAGGCTGGGCTCGACCTGGCCATAGTCGCTGACCGCGAAGCCGCCGTCGTTGTCGCCGGCGCGTGCGCGCAGGAACGGCAGCAGGTGCAGGTAGCGCACGCCGAGCTCCTGCAGATATGGCACGCGTTCGGCCACGCCCTGCAAGGTGCCGGCAAAGTGGTCCACGTAGGCGCTGTAGCCCAGCATGTGCTGTGCGCCGAACCAGCCGGGCTTGCGGGTGGCATCGAGCTGTTGCAATGCGTGCGGACGTTGTTGCGCGCTGCTGCCGAGGGCGGCCAGCCACTGCGTCAGCCACGCCGCGTAATCGGGACGTTGCCCATACAGCGACTGCAGCGCATGCAGCAGGCGCGGTGCGTGTCGGTCGAAACGCGTCAGCAACGCGGTGGCGCGCTGTGCATCCAGCGACGCGGCAAAGGCCGCGCGCAGAGCGGTGGAATCGGTGAGGGAGGTGCTCATTGGAGGCCGCCGGGCCCGGGCCCGGCGCGGGGTCCTTAGAAGTCGTAACGCAGGCTGAGGCTGGTGGTGCGGCCGGCAATCGAGCGCGCGCGGATGATGCCGTTGGCCGGAATCGTGGCTTCTTCGGCTTCGGTCAGACCAAATGTGTTGAACAGGTTGTTGACGTTGAGCGCAACGGTAAGCGAATCGGTCACGCGGTAGTCGCCGAACAGGTTGACCTGCGTGTAGCCGGGCATCTTCAGCTGGTTGGAATCCTGCGTATAGGCGTCGGTGGTGCCGATCAGATTCACGCCGAACTGGTAGCCGTCGCCGCGATAGCTCGGGGTGAGCTGCCAGACGACATCGGCCTGGCGACGCGGCACATTGCCGGTGTTTTCTGGGGTGATCTGGTCGCGGGAAATCTCCGCATCGGTCCAGGTCAGGCCACCGTTGACGGTAAAGCCCTCGTAGCGGTAGCTGGCTTCCAGCTCCACGCCGTGCGCCTCGTAGCTGCGGTTGAAGAAGCGCTGGCTGGTGACTTCGAAGTTCTGTTCCTGGGTGCGTGCGGAGAACGCGGTGGCGAACAGGCTCAGCCCGTCGCGACGCCACTTCAGGCCGGCTTCGGCCTGGCGTACCACGTTGACGCCCTCATCGGAGGACACCGAGCCATCGTCGCGCACCACGCCGAACAACAGGCGGTCGGCATTGGCGCGTGCGCCGCGGCTGATGCGTGCGAAGGCGCCCAGGTCGTCGTTGATCAGATAATTGGTCCCCAACGAATACGACAGGTAGTTCCAGTCGTAGTTCACCGGGCGTGCGTTGGCGGTGTCGACCGTGGCCACGCGTTGTTCCACCGGCTGGATCACGCCGTCGCCGTTGACGTCCAGGTTCTGCGCGATCGCGGTGCCGCTATAGCGGCCACGCGCATCGCCCATGTCGTAACGCAGGCTGCCGTCGATGCTGAACTTGCCGCTGTCGAAGGTGAGGGCGAGGTACGGCGCGTTGACGTCGTAGCGCACGTCGTAGCTGCGGGTGATGCAGCAATCGCCCCAGAATGGCGTGCCATACGCATACAAACCGTTCTGCGAGCGCGACACGCCGGCCGCGTCGACCACGTTGAGCAGGCGCGAGTCGCGGCCCAGGCTCTGCACGTAGGAGTTCCAGGTCCAGTCCATGTCGATGGTCTGGCGCGAGCTGTAATAGCCCATGCGCAGATTCAGCGTGCGGCCGTCGCCATCGAACTCGCGCGAGAGGCTGAGGTCGTTGGTGACGTTGCCCAGATCGTTGATGGCGACATTGAACAGATGCGTGCGGATGGCGGTACCGGTGTAGGCCTGGCCGGCATTGGGGCCACCGGCTTCCACCAGTTGCGCGCCGGCACCGCCGATGGACGACGCCAGCGAGGCGGCATCGGTAACTTCGGCCGGGAACGGGCTGACGAAGCGGCCGCTGTTGTCGGCGACGCGGAATTTCTCGCTCAGGTTCCAGCCACTGCCCAGGTCGAACCAGGCTTCGGCGCCGATGGTGCGCGAGATCGGATGCATGCCGTCGCCCAGGTCGGTGCGGCGCGGCCGGTTGTTGCCATCCAGGCCGGCATCGGTGCGGAAATTGCGGCTGTACAACGTGTCGTTGCCCGGATCGAAACCGGGGAAGCCGCCCAGGTCCGGCGAGCCGTCGCGGCCACGCACCGAGGTGGGAACCGGCAGATAGCCGGCGGCGCGGTCGTTGAGGTATTTGCCGTACACACGCACGTAGCCGTTCTCGAACAGGCGGGTGAGGTTGGCCTTAAGCTGGCCGCCCTTGTCGGTGGTGTAGCCGGCATCGCGCACGCCGTCGCCCTGGCGGAAGAAGCCGCCGATATTGAACTGCCAGTGCTCGGCGAATGGCGCGCCGTAATTGAAGTCGATGCGGGTGTTGTCGTAGTCCAGGCCGCGACTGACGCCGACGCTGCCGCCTGCGGTGTCGCCGGTCTTGCTGATGAAGTTGATGATGCCGCCGGGCGCATTGCTGGTGAACGTCGAGGCCGAGCCGCCGCGGATGGCTTCGATGCGATCCATCGTGAAATCCGAGCGCAGGAAGATATCGGCGTTACCGAAGGCGATATCGCCGAACTCCATCACCGGCAGGCCGTCTTCCTGCAGCTGCAGGAACTTGGCGCCACCGGAGGCCACCGGCAGACCGCGCACGGCGATGTTGGCGTTGCCTTCGCCGCCGCTGGATTCGGAGCGGATGCCGGGGATGTTGCGGAAGATCTCGGCAGTGCTGCGCGGCGCCGACTGCTCGATCGCCTCGGCGCCCACGGTGCTGACCGACACGCTGGACTTCAACTTGGTGGTGGCGGTGGAGGTGCCGGTGACGAACACCGAATCCAGATTGACCGCCGCGCTGTCGGCGGCCGGCGGAGCGGCAGGTGCGGCGGCGGTGTCCTGAGCCAGCGCGGCAGGCGCGCACAGGCAGGAAACGACCGCACAGGCCAGGGCATGCAGGCGCAGGGTGTGCAAGGTGGACATTGCGATTCTCTCTCTCACAGGTGGTGGTATGCCGACGCCTGCATCGTCCCCTCCCAGGGGCCGGCCATCTGGCCTGCAGTGCGAGCGCAGTAATACGCCGCACTACAATCGATTGCAATCATGCACCGCAGCATTTCGGGCGGAGCAATAAAGTCACGATCAACGTGCAAGCAACTTGTTGCGGCGCAGCGTTACAATCGATTGCATAACCTGCAGGGTACAGTGCGCTGCGGCCACTGGGAGCCGCACCGATGCCCTGGGCCCCGCATGCCGTCGACCGCTCCTCCGCTCTCTTTCGCGCGCATCCTGGCGCTCAATGCCGGTTTCTTCGGTGTGCAATACAGCTTCGGGTTGCAGCAGAGCAACATGAGCCCGATCTACAACTACCTGGGCGCCGATCACGCCAGCCTGCCGTATCTGTGGTTGGCCGGGCCGATCACCGGGCTGGTGCTGCAGCCATTCGTCGGTGCGTGGAGCGACCGCTCGGTGACCCGCTGGGGCCGCCGCATGCCGTACATGGTGCTGGGCGCGCTGGTGTGCAGCCTGTGTCTGCTGGCGATGCCGTTCAGTACGGCGTTGTGGATGGCGGTGTGCCTGCTGTGGGTCCTGGATGCGGCCAACAACGTGGCGATGGAGCCCTATCGTGCGCTGGTCAGCGATGTGCTCTCGCCACCGCAGCGGCCCCTCGGGTATCTCACCCAAAGCGCGTTCACCGGCCTGGCACAGACGCTGGCGTACCTGACCCCGCCGCTGCTGGTGTGGTTCGGCATGAATCAGGACGCCGCCAACGCGCACCATATTCCCTACGTCACCATTGCCGCGTTCGTGATCGGTGCGGGGTTTTCGGCCGCCTCCATCCTGCTGACCGCGCGCAGCGTGCGCGAGCCGGTCATCCCGCCGGCCGAGATTGCGCGCATGCGTCAGCGCGGTGCCGGCCTGGGCGCAACCGTGCGCGAAATCGTCGGCGCGTTGCGCGCGATGCCGCCCACCATGCGTCAGCTGGCGCCGGTGATGTTGTTCCAGTGGTATGGGATTTTCTGCTACTGGCAATACATCGTGTTGTCGTTGTCGACCACCTTGTTCGGCACCACCGACGCCACCTCGCACGGCTTCCGTCAGGCCGGCCTGGTCAATGGGCAGATCGGCGGGTTCTACAATTTCATCGCGTTTCTGGCGGCGTTTGCGATGGTGCCGGTGGTGCGTCGCTTCGGCCCCAAGTACACGCATGCAGCCTGTCTGCTGGCAGCCGGCGTCGGTATGTGGGTGTTGCCGGGCATCGAGAACCGCTGGTTGTTGCTGCTGCCGATGATCGGGATTGGCCTGGCCTGGGCCAGCATGATGGGCAATCCGTATCTGATGCTCGCCGACAGCATCCCGTCCGAACGCACCGGCGTGTACATGGGCTTGTTCAACCTGTTCATCGTGCTGCCGATGCTGATCCAGATCGTCACCCTGCCGCTGTATTACGAGCGGTTGCTGCACGGCGACCCGCGCAACGTGATCCGCCTGGCCGGCGCGCTGATGCTGGCCGCCGCAGTGGCGATGGTGTGCGTGCGCGTCCACAAGTCGAAAGTGATCCTGGCAGATTCGTAGGACTAGCTGGCTGACATCGCCGGCTGCCGAAGATGCGAGACGTGCATGCCTGCCTGGTTGCCAGGGTTGCCGATGACAGTGGACCGACTGGCCGCCCGCCCCCCTCATCCGCCCTTCGGGCACCTTCTCCCGCAGGCGGGAGAAGGAAGCGGGCTGCCGGCCGGTATCTCCTGATCCTCAATCGCAATCCCGAATCCCGAATCCCGAATCCCCGCCTCACGCCTCACGCCTCACGCCGACTCACGCACCACCAGCTTCACCGGCATCTCCACCGACTCGACGGCTTCGCCTGCGATCAGCGCCAGCAGCCGGTCCACCAGCAAGCGCGCGGCCAGGCCCAGATCCTGCCGCACCGTGGTCAGCGGTGGCTGGCTGTAGGCGGCCAGTGGAATATCGTCGAAGCCCACCAGCGAGATGTCCTGCGGCACGCGGTGGCCGGCTTCGACCAGGGCGCGGATGGCGCCCACGGCGATCACGTCGGAGGCCGCAAACAAGCCATCCGGTGGGTCGGTTTTCTTGAGCATGGCGCGGGTGAGGCGGTAGGCATCTTCGCTGACGAAATGACTGCGCGCATGCAGGCGGGTGTCGAATTCCAGTCCATGCCGCTCCAGGGCGTGACGGTAGCCGGCAAACCGCGGCGCCACTTCCGGCAACTGGTCGTCGCCCAGAAACGCAATGCGCTGGCGGCCGCTGGCGATCAGGTATTCGGTGGCGAGCGCGCCGCCCTGGAAGTTGTCGCTGCCCACGCTGATGTAGGCCTGGCCATCGATACGGCTACCCCACACGGCCATCGGCAGGCCGTCGCGAGCGGCTTCGTCCAGTGCGGCATGTTCGGAACTTTGCCCGAGCACGATCACGCCATCGGAGCGGCTGCCGCGTGCGAGCTGCTCCACCCAGCCGTCCTGGTGCCGGTCCAGCTTGGACAGCAGCATGCTGTAGCCGCGCCCGGTGAGCTCTTCGGCCAGCAGCGCCAGCATGGTCATCAGGAACGGATCGGACAGCGGTTGATCCAGCGCGTGCATCATCGGCACCGCAACGCTCACGGTGTTGGAGCGCCTGGCGCGCAGGCTGCGTGCCACCGGGTCCACCTGATACCCGGCATCGGCGGCGATCTGCTTGATGTAGGCGCGGGTGCGCTCTGCCACCACCGGGCTGCCAGCCAAGGCGCGCGACACGGTGGACTCGGACACGCCCGCCATGCGGGCAATGTCGGCCATCTGCGGGCGTGCATTGGGCGTGGTGCGTTCTGGAGGTTTGGCCATGGCAGCGCACTGCGGAAAAGCCAGAGTGTAATCAGTTCGCACTAGAGGCGGGTTGTTCGCGTAGTGGCGGTCGCTTGTGCGCAAAGGCGCTGCACCATTGCGCACACCTGTCCTAGCGCTGTGATCGCGATTGCGATTGCGTCCTGCGTGCCAGTCGGACGCTGCTGCCGGGTGGTGGCTCGCCGGGCAGCGGGACATCAGCAGCCAGGAGCGGCGAACACGAGTTCGCGAGCGGTTGGCAGATCGGGAGGCAGCGTGCAGGACCACAGCGTGGTACCTGTCGATCGCGCGCACGGCGCGGCAGTCGTTGGATCAATCGTTCCGCGCGATCGCAGCTGGCCTGCGGATGCATGCACGACAGCCGCTTGCAGCCAACGGCCGCTGTCAGCCCATGTACAGACCGCCGTTGACCGCGTAGTCGGCGCCCGTCACATACGCCGCGTCATCGGAGGCCAGCCATGCGCACAGGCCGGCGACTTCGACCGGCTTGCCCAGGCGGCGCACCGGCACCGAGGTGGCCAGGCGGTCCAGCACATCCGGCGGAAAACTGCTGATCGAGGCGCTGGCGATATAGCCGGGCGAAATGGTGTTGACGGTGACCCCGCGCGAGGCGACTTCCTGCGCCAGCGCACGGCTGAAGCCATGCATCGCGGCCTTGGCGGTGGCGAAGTTGATCTGCCCGATCTGGCCCTTGTGCGCGCTGACCGAGCCGATGTTGACGATGCGTCCCCAACCGCGCGCGGTCATGCCGTCGACCACCTGCTTGGTGATGTTGAACAGGGAATGCAGGTTGCTGGCGATCACCACGTTCCAGTCGTCGCGGCTCATCTGCCGGAACAAGGTATCGCGGCTACCACCGGCGTTGTTGACCAGCACATCGATCTCGCCGACCTCGGCCTTGACCTTGGCAAACGCGGCCACGGTGGAATCCCAATCGGCGGCATTGCCTTCGGAGGCGACGAACTCGAAGCCCTGCTCGCGCTGTTCGCGCAGCCAGGAGGTCTTGCGCGGCGAATTGGGCCCGCAACCGGCGACTACGGTATGCCCGCTGCGCGCCAGCTTCTGGCAGATCGCGGTACCCACACTGCCCATGCCACTGGTGACGTATGCGATGCGAAGTGTCATTGCTTGAACTCCTTCGGAGTTGGGAGTTGGGATTCGGGATTGGGGATGAGGGGATTCGTAACAGCGGGCATTGGTTCGCTCTGGCTTTTGCGAATCCCCAATCCCGAATGCCGAATCCCGGCGCGCGACTAGCGCGCCAACGGAAACAGGCCAAACAACAACCCGCCCGCCAACATCAACAGGGAAATCAGCACCGCCCATTTCAACGTGAAGCGCTGATGGTCGGCGAAGTCGACCTTGGCCAGGCCGACCAGCAGATAGGTCGATGGCACCAGCGGGCTGAGCAGATGCACCGGTTGCCCGGCCAGCGAGGCGCGCGCCATTTCCACCGGGGTGATGCCGTAGTGGCCGGCGGCTTCGGACAGGATCGGCAGCACGCCGAAGTAGAACGCGTCGTTGGACATGAAGAACGTAAACGGCATGCTGACGATCGCAGTGATCACCGCCAGATACGGGCCCCAGCTGTCCGGGATCACCGCCAGGAAGCTGCGCGACATCGCCTCGACCATGCCGGTGTTGGACAGGATGCCGGTGAAGATGCCGGCGGCGAAGATCAGCGACACCACCGACAGCACATTGCCGGCGTGATTGACCAGGCGACGGCGCTGCTCGGCCAGGTTGGGGTAGTTGATCATCAGCGCCAGCGCAAAGCCGATCATGAACAGCACCGGCATCGGCAGCACGCCGACCACCAGCGCGGCCATCAGCGCCAGGGTCAGGAGCAGGTTCACCCACAGCAGCTTGGGCCGCTTCATGTCCTCGGTGTCTTCCACGCGCGGCAGTGCATCGCTTTCCTCGGGGATGCTGGTGTCCAGCCAGTTGCCGTCGGCCGGCAGGCGCACCACGCCCAGGCGGCGACGTTCGCGCATGCCCAGATACCAGGCCAGCGTGAGGATGCCGGCGATCGCCATCGCCATCGCCGGCACCAGCGGCACGAACACATCGGCCGGATCCACATGCAGGGCGGTGGCGGCGCGCGCGGTGGGGCCGCCCCACGGGGTCAGGTTCATCACGCCGCTGGCCAGGATGGTCACGCAGGTGAGGTTGAGCGCGTTCATGCCCAGGCGCTGGTACAGCGGCAGCATCGCCGACACGGTGATCATGTAGGTGGTGGAGCCATCGCCGTCGAGCGAGATCAGCATTGCCAGGATCGCCGTGCCCATCACTATCTTCAGCGGATCGCCCTTGACCAGGCGCAGGATGCGGCCGACCAGCGGATCGAACAGGCCGGCATCGATCATCACCCCGAAGTAGAGGATGGCGAACATCAGCATCACGCCAGTGGGTGCGATCTTCTTGATGCCGTCGAGCATCATCTCGTTGATGCCGGTGCCGAAGCCGCCCAGCAGCGCGAACACAATCGGTACCGTGATCAGAGCCACCAGCGGCGACAGCCGCTTGCTCATGATCAGGTACATGAAGGTGATCACCATTCCGAAACCGAGCGCGGTCAGCATGCGGGCAAATCCTTTGGGACATACAGCAGGGAGAGGGTGGAGCGCACCGCTGCGCAGCACACGCTGCGGTGGTGTTGCGCAACTGCAAGAACGCCGTTCATTGCGTCACGACCGCAACGGCAAAGGCGGCGGCCTTCGTGCGTGCATGGACGGCGCTGCATCGTGGCGACGCATGCCGACATGGGCTCAAACCGTGGCGCGATGCAGCAGTGCATCAGAAGTCGTACTGAAACCGGCCGGTCACCGCCAGCGTGTGATCGACCACCGCATTCATCGTGCGGTCGCGGTTGCGGCTGTCGATGACATTGAGCATCACGCGCAGATTGGGCTTGAAATACCAGTTGCCACCCAGCGTCCACGACTGCGTGCTGGCATCGATGAAGTTGGGCTGTCCATCCAGGTGTTGGTCGCCACGCATGTAGTCGTAGCGCAGCGCCAGTTCGAACGCGCCGCTGGGCCGATTGGGCGTGGCGATACGGCTGAAACGCCCGGTCTTGCGGTCGTAGCCGCGCGATTCGCCGGTGACGAACCAGCTGACCAGGCCGTAGCTTGCCAGGACCTTGGCATGCTGGCTGCCATCGTCGAGCAGGCCGCCGCTGAATTCGCTCTGCCACGACCACGGGCCAAGTACCTCGGCATATTCCAGCGACCACTTGTCGAAGTCGGTATCGCGTCCGTCGGCAAAGCGCGCCAGGGTGATGCGGCTGTTATTGGCCAGGTCGTTTTCCGGGCGCGGGCGGATCAACAGCGATGCCGCACCGTCGCTGCCTGGATGCGAGTAGCGCTCATGCGCCAATGAAATGCCGAGGTGACGCAGCCGCGCTTGACCCATCTCCGGCGCAAAGGTCAGGCGTGTCCCCAGCGCGCCGCCCTTGGTGGAGGAGTTGTCGATGCTTTCCAGGCTGTAGAGCGCCGTGGACCAGGTGGCATCGGGGCGATTGGCCTGCCAGGAAATGGCCTTGCGATAGATCGGCGCCAGCGTGGTGGAGGCATAGCCACGTTCCAGGAACGGGCCATAGTTGGAACCGGTGCGGTCGTCCAGGGAGAAGTACTGCTTGAACTGGCCCACGGTCAGCGTGCCGGCAGAAAACTTCCTGGCGATGTACACATCGCGCGCCAGGATGCCGCGGCTACCGGATTCGTATTGCAGGCCGGCAAATTCCGCCTCGGCCTTGTAGTTGAAGCCATAGAACTTGCCTGCCACATCCAGCCACACACGACGGAACTGGGTGTCGTTGCGCTCGGGCGTGCCGCGTTCATCGTTGTCGAACACGGTGAAATCCCAGTGCACGCGCCCGCCCACCTCGGCAGTGACCGGGCCGGCGTCGTCGGCCGCGTGCGCCGCCGGTGCCAGGCAGATCGCAGCGCAGGCGGTGATGGCGCGCAGACGCAAGGTGTCGTTGCTCACAGACCCTCCCAGGTACATGTGTGAATCACGTTCAGCGATGCACCACGAGGACCGCCGTGGCGCGTTGGCTGCAGCCTAGTCCCATGAAGCTGTCATGGACCTGTCGTTGGGGGCGGGGATTGGGGAGTCGGGATTGGGGATTGGCAAGAGCCAAAGAAGCTTTTGTCTGCGTGGCCTGTTACCTTCCGGCCGCGGCCAACCGCCGTTGCGAATCCCCAATCCCGACTCCCCAATCCCAGCCTCATGCGCCTGCTGCTAGTCGAAGACAATGCCGACCTCGCCGATGCCATCGTGCGGCGCATGCGCCGTAGCGGGCATGCGGTGGACTGGCAGGCAGACGGGTTGGCGGCGGCCAGCGTGCTGCGCTATCAGAGCTTCGATCTGGTGGTGCTGGATATCGGCCTGCCCAAGCTGGACGGATTGCGCGTGCTGGCCGGGATGCGCGAGCGTGGCGATACCACGCCGGTCTTGATGCTCACCGCGCGCGATGGCATCGAAGACCGCGTGCAGGCGCTGGATGTGGGCGCGGACGATTACCTGGGCAAGCCGTTCGATTTCCGCGAATTCGAGGCGCGGTGCCGTGTCTTGCTGCGGCGCAATCGCGGGCAGGCCAGCGAGGTGGTGCAGGTCGGCGGGTTCGTATTCGACAACGCTGCGCATACGGTGGTGCTCGATGGCGCGCCGATCGAACTGCCCAACCGCGAATACCGCCTGCTGGAAATCCTGATCGGGCGGTTGGGCCATGTGGTGGGCAAGGACGAGATCGGCAACGGGCTGTTCGGCTTCGACGACGATGCCGGGCCCAATGCGATCGAGCTGTACGTCGGCCGTCTGCGTCGCAAGCTGGCCAGCGCGCCGCTGCGCATCGTCACCGTGCGCGGCGCCGGCTACAAACTCGAAGAAGCCGACCCGCATGCGCCGGTGGAGCCGGGCAGCGATGGCTGAGCCGCTGACGGTGGCGCCTTCGATCCGGCGCACCTTGCTGCTGTATCTGGGCTGCCTGTCGCTGCTGGGCGCGGTGGTACTGTTCTTTGCCGCGCGCGATTACGGCGAGCGTGCGGCCAACCGCTCCTACGATCACCTGCTGGTGTCCTCGGCGCTGTCCATCATCGATAGCGTGGCGCTGGTCGGCGGCGATTGGCAGGTGGATCTGCCGTATGCCTCGCTGGATCTGCTGGGCATGGCGCCGGAAGATCGCGTGTTTTATCGCGTGTTCGATGCGCAAGGCCGCACCATCACCGGCGAAGACAGGTTGCCGCTGCCGGCGCGCGCGCCCGGCGACGAGCGCCCGGTCCTGTTCGATGCGCAGTACAGCGGCGAGCCGGTGCGCTTTGCGGTGGTGATGCATCGCGTTGCCTCGGCCTCCGGGCAGGGCGAAGTGCGCGTGCAGGTGGGCCAGACCCGGCGTGCACGCGATGCGGTGGCACGCGACGTGGTGCTCAATGCCCTGGTCGCGATCGGCGTGTTGTCGCTGCTGGCGTTGGGGCTGGTGTGGTTGGGCGTGTACCGTGCCTTGCGTCCGTTGCAGCGCATCGAGCGCGACCTGTCGCGTCGCGAGCCATCGGATCTCAAGCCGCTCAACGTGCCGGCGCCGCAGGAAATGCAGTTGATGGTGACCGCGCTCAATCGTTTCATGGCGCGGCTGTCGTCCAGCAACGAGACCTTGCGCGCGTTCATGGCCGAAGCTGCGCACCAGATGCGCACGCCCCTGGCCGCGTTGCGCGCGCAGGCGCAGCTGGCCATGGACGACGACGATCCGCGCGACATGCAACGCAGCCTGGCCGCGATCGAGCGCAACGCCAGCCACATGAGCCGCCTGCTCAATCAATTGCTCAGCGATGCCAGCGTGATCCATCGCTCGAATCTGCAGCGCTTTGCCACGGTGGATCTGGCCGAGGTGCTGCACCAGGCCTTGCACGAAGCGTTGCCGCGCGGCGCGGGCGCGCCGCGTGTGCAGCTGGCCATCGATCCGCAACCGGCGCTGCTGCGCGGGGATGCGTTGCTGCTGCGCGAAGCGCTCAAGAATCTGATCGATAACGCCTGCAAATACGGTGGCGGCGCGCCGTTGCAGGTGGCCTTGACCGGCGACGGCAACCACCACGTGCTGACCATTGCCGACCACGGGCCAGGCATTCCGGCTGCTGAAGCCGAGCGTGTATTCGAGCGTTTCGTGCGTGGGCCGGATGTCCCCGCCGGCGGCGCAGGCCTGGGGCTTGCCATCGTCAAGCGCGTGGTCGAGGCACATGGCGGGCGCATCGATCTGGCCAACCGCATCGGTGGCGGGTTGATCGCCTCGTTGCATTTCCCGGGAGGAACCGCGTGATGCGCAGGCTGTGGGCGATGGTGTTGCTGCTGGTGCACGGTCTGGCCTGGGCGGCGCCGGGCGATGTGCGGCGCTTTCCCGCACATGGGCCGATGCAGGCGCAGCTACGCGTGCAGGGGTCCACCGATCTGGAAGTGTTCGGCGCGGTCATTCAGGACTACCAACGCCTGCATCCGGGCACCGAGGTGATCTACGAGGATGTGATCGCCTGGGACATCTACGCGCGCTATCTGCATCCGGCCGCCAGTGCGCCCACTGCCGATATGTTGATCAGCGCCAGCATGGATCTGCAGACCAAGCTGGTGAACGATGGGCACGCGCTGGCCCACCGTTCCGCGCAGACCGAAGCGCTGCCGGCCTGGGCGCAATGGCGGCACGAGGTGTTCGGCATCAGCTATGAGCCGGTGGCCATCGTCTACAACACGCGCAAGCTCGATCCCTCCCGCGTCCCGCGCACGCGACGCCAGCTGCTGGCGTTGCTGCGTGCGCCGGATGCGCCGTTACGCGGCAAGGTGGGCACCTACGATGTGGAGCGCAGCGGGGTGGGCTACCTGTTCGCCACTCAGGACGGGCAGGTGGGCAGCATTGCCGGCGCGCTGCTGGCCGCGCTGGGCGCAAACCAGGTCAGGCTGGAAGAACGTACCGGCACCTTGCTCGACCGCGTCAGTCGCGGCGAGTTGCTGCTGGCCTACAACGTGCTCGGGTCCTACGCGCAGGCGCGTATCGATGCCGGCGCGCCGCTGGGTATCGTGCAGCCGCAGGACTACACGCTGGTGGCGCTGCGTACCGCGGTGATCCCCAAGACCGCACCGCATGCGCCGGAAGCGCGCAGGTTTCTCGACTATCTGCTGTCGCCACGCGGGCAGCAGGTGCTCTCGCGCGAAGCGCGGCTGATGCCGATCCTGCCGGCCGCCGGTGGCCGGGGCGGCTCGGCACAACCGCCGTTCCGGCCGATTCCGCTCGGCCCCGGCCTGCTGGTGTATCTGGACAAGCTCAAGCGCCGCCAGTTTCTGGAAGCGTGGCGTGCGAGTACGCAGCCGCCGCGATAGGGCAGCGGCATCGTTGGCGCCCATGTGCCAGACTTGGCAGATGGCCGATCTCACCATTCTCGTCGCCGACGATCACCCGCTGTTCCGTGCCGCCGTGATCCACGTGCTGCAGCAGACCCTGCCGCAGGCGCAGGTGGTGGAAGCCTCCAGCGCCACCACGCTGAGTGCGATGCTGCGCGCGCACCCGCAGGCCGAGCTGGTGCTGCTGGACCTGGCTATGCCCGGTGCGCGCGGCTTCTCGGCGTTGCTGCATGTGCGCGGCGAGCATCCCGATATCCCGGTAGTGGTGATCTCCTCCAACGATCACCCGCGGGTGATCCGGCGCGCGCAGCAGTTCGGCGCGGCGGGTTTCATTCCCAAGTCCACGCCGGCCGAGACCATCGGCACCGCCGTGGCCAGCGTCCTGGACGGCGGCACCTGGTTTCCGCCGATGACCGCCGAGCGTTCGGAGGCCGACGCGCAACTGGCCGCCAAGCTGGCCCAGCTCACCCCGCAACAGTTCCGCGTGCTGCTGAGCCTGGCCGATGGCCTGCTCAACAAGCAGATTGCGCACGAACTCGGTCTGGCCGAGAACACCGTCAAGGTGCATGTCACCGCCATCCTGAAGAAGCTGGACTGCTACAGCCGCACGCAGGCAGCGGTGCTGGTCAAGGCGCTGGAGCCGGAAGGCGAGGGTTAACGCCTGCAAGGCAGGTTGCGTGCGGGAAACCGCCGGTGGCGCGCGCAGATCAGGCGTGTACGGGGCGCCTGGGCCAGGGCTCCAATCGCGTCGCGGCGCGGGCCGCGCGCCCCGAGCTGCTGTCGCCTGCCGGCGCGACAGCGCTGCGATTGTCTGGGGTGCCGCAAGGCGGGTTCATCACCGCGTGAGAGCGCGTAACCGCTGCATGCCCATGATGCGGAACACCCGCTCGGTCTGTGCGTCCACCACGGCATTGACGGCTTCGGCGCCGTAGTCCGCGAAGTCGACAGTGGTACGCAGGGGCTTGGCGCCCCTGGGCAGCGCAAGCACGCGCGCGATCTCGTCGGCCACCGCCTGCACCGGGGCCTGCTGCCCGTCGCGAAACAGGCGGCGCAGGCCCGGTTCGTAGTTGTCCACTTCCGGCTGCACCGCCGCGTAGGCCTGTTCCATCGACTCGGCCGGGCGCACCGCGGTCTGGAAATGCGAGGTGCCATCCATGAAGGTACCGGGCATGACGATGGTCGTTTCGATCCCCAGCGGCTGCACTTCGTAGGCGGTGGTTTCGGCCACTGCGTCCAGCGCATATTTGCCGGCCACGTACGGCATCATGAAGGGCGCGACGATACGGGTGATGGTGCTGCCGACGTACAGCAACACGCCATCGCCTTGCCTGCGCAGTTGCGGTAGTGCAGCGCGATTGAGCCGGTGCGCACCCACCGCATTGGTATTGAAGCTGTCGGCCAGCTGCTCCGGGGTGAAACCCTCGGCCATGCCGATGAACAGATGCGCGGCATTGTGGATCACCGCATCCAGTCGCCCGTGCGCGGCGATTACGCCATCGACCGCATCCTGGCACGACTGCGCATGGTGGATGTCCAGATCGACCACCTGCACGTAGCCACCGTGGTCGCTGGCGTAAGCCTCCAGCGCTTGCCTGCGCGCGGTGCTGCGGCCATGCGGGTCACGCACGCCTGCATGGACCGCGTAGCCGGCACGGATCAGCGTCTGCGCGGTCAGCAGGCCCATACCCGAGCCGGCGCCTGAAATCAGTACAGTCTTCATGGTGTCTCCTTGCTGAGGTGGATAGTTGCAAGCGGCGATCGCGAGGATGCCGCTGCGTCGACGCAGCTGGGCTCATTGCAGCCCGCATCGCCGCGCAGCGCGTGCGCCAGCGGCGGCGCAGCACTGGATTGGCCGACCGTGTAGCCGATTGCGAGGATGCGCTGGAGGCTCAGTCCTGCCGTTGGCGATGCAAGATCATGCCGCCGTGATGCAGTTCGTCCTGGGTGACGAACTGGCCATCGGCGGTGAATCCGCTGTCATCCCAATAGGGGATCGTGGAACCCGTAACGTCGTAACGGCCCTGGTAGGCGCTTCGGCGTGCATCGCGTGCCTCGTCGTAGCGACCGTTGGCCAACAGGGTCTGGCGGATCCTGCCATCACCGGTGACCCACATGCCGACGTAGGGGTGTGTCTGCATGGGGGTTGGCTCCGGCAAGGACGTGCGTGTCGGTGTTGCGGGCGGTGCAGTGGCGGCCATGGCAGCGGCATTGCAGGCGCCGGCTGCGCCGGCGCCAAGCGCCATGGCGACTGCGATGCTCATGCGCGTATCGGTCATCGGTGTGTCCTGCGTCTGAGTTGGGCGGAGGGGCGCTGCAGCACGGCGTCGTACGCGGCAAGATCCAGGAATGCATCCACTTCCACCGCCTTGCCGCCCTGCATGCGCAGGATCCACACGTAGCGATTGCGGTAGCTTCCGCCGTCCGCCAGGTCGGCGGCGCCGTCCCATTGCACGATGACGTGGTCGCCGTCGGCCCACAGCCGCCGTTGCACAGGACGCAGCGGCGAGGACAGGCGCTCGGTCAGCGGGCGCACGGCCCGTTCGATCAGCGCAGCGCGACCGTGGAGGGTGCCGGCGCTCGGGCCGGAGCCGTGGATGGTCCAGGCCACCTCCGGCGCCAGCAGCTCCTCGAAGAGGTTGCTGCCGCCGGCTTCCCAGCGTGCAAACGCTGCATCGACGATGCGCTTGTTGCACGGCTGCAGCGCCTGGTCGACACAGCGCTCGGTTGCGGCCGCCGGGGCGATCGGCCCGGCACCGGCGATGCACGCGGCCGCGATCAACAATGCCGCAGCGAAGGTGGAAGGTCTGCTCATGAGGTCACCCCCGGTCTCAGTGGCGCAGCTGCAGCGCGTGCGTGCCATAGATCAGCTGCTGCGCCATCGGCCGCCCGATGAAGCGCTCCGGGAAGATCGGCGACAGGCCGCTGACCTGATCCAGGCGCGCCAGCTGGTCGTCGCTGAACTCGACCTCCAGCGCACCGAAGTTGTCCTCGGCCTGTTGCAGCGTGCGTGCACCCATCAGCGGCGAGACCACCGCCGGATTGCGCAAGGTCCAGGCAAGCGCCACTTGCGAACGCGAGGCGCCCAGCTCGTCGGCCACCGCACCGACCACATCGGCGATCTCCAGCGAGCGCGCGTTGAGATGCCCGGTCGAGGCGATCACGCCCTTGCGGCTGGTGGATACGTCCGCCGCGTTGTCGTCGGACAGATCCGCGCGGCTGTACTTGCCGGTCAGGATGCCGCCGCCCAGCGGCGACCACGGCAACACGCCCAGGCCCAGCTCGCGCGCCATCGGGAGCAACTCGTGTTCGACGGTGCGTTCGACCAGGCTGTATTCGATCTGCAGCGCGACCAATGGCGACCAGCCACGCAGATCGGCAAGCGTCTGCAGCTGCGCCACGCGCCAGGCCGGCGTGTTGCAGATGCCGATGTACAGCACCTTGCCCGATTGCACCAGATGCTCCAGCCCGCGCATCACTTCGTCCGGCGAGGTCGTGAAGTCCCAGGCATGCAGATACAGCAGATCGATGCGATCGGTGTCCAGTTGCTGCAGGCTGGTCTCCACCGAACGGATCAGGTTCAGACGATGATTGCCGCCGGAGTTGATGTTGTGCGCATCGCGCGCCATGGTGAATTTGGTCGCCACCACAAAGCGCTCGCGATGCGGCTTGATCAGGCTGCCGACGATACGCTCGGCGCCGCCGTTGGTGTAATTGACCGCAGTGTCGATGAAGTTGCCGCCGCGGTCTGCATACGCGTCGAAGATGCGCTTGGCTTCGCCCGCATCCGCGCCCCAGCCCCATTCCTCGCCGAAGGTCATGGTGCCCAGCGACAGCGGCGAGACGCGCAGCCCGGAGCGGCCGAGCAGGCGGTAGTGGTCCAGCGAAAGTGTCTGACTCATGCTTGGGTTCTCCAGATAGTGGCGTCGTGCGTCTTGCGATGCACTGTGCCGCGTGCAGTGGAGTCAGCGTGAGCCTGGTTATCCGGCATCCTTGCCTGATCGTCCGAATCGTCCACGCAGCATCGTCACGCCGCCGTAGCAGTGGCTTGCATGCATTGCAGCATTCGGTTCGAGGTGCGTGGGCGTGCCACGTCGATTGCAAGGCGCCAAGGAACACGCACGCGGTGGTCGCACGGCCCCCGCAGTGGGCGCGAGTATCAGAGACAACGGTGCGCCCTTCTGGGTCGGCGAGTGAGCGACCAGAGCGCCAGGATCTGCGTCGTCGCTGCAGTGCCCTTGCCCGGCCAACCTCACGGGACACGCTGCAAGTACGTCCCTGTCAGCTCTGACGCGGCATCCATGCCGCGTCAGGTCGCGCGACGGTGGGCGGACAAGGATCAGTCGAGATGGTCGGTGTGCATGATTGCAGGCAGGACATGACGTGCGTTGGTTGAATAACGGCGTGTCCGAGCAGCTTCTCAAGCCAAGGCAAACGGCAGGCGGGCAGGCTTTCAATAAAGCAGCTGGCGAACTTTCTGGTGCGGTGTCCCGCGAGCGGCGAGGGCACCGCGCGCTCGACTACCAAGCTTTTATCGCATCTAAACGACGCTACGAATCGACATTTCTATCATCGTGGGCTGATTGAACGCTCTCGATGCATCGGTCGCCGAGCGATAGCGCTCCCGCTCCCCGCCCACCTCTACCTGACACGCCGCAAGTACGTCTGCACAAGGTCCACAGCGGTATCCAAGCGCAGCAGCACGCCTACGCGGGTGTAGCGTGCGCACGCTACCGACAATCACGCAATGCCATCAAAAATCCAGCGAGTAACCCAGCGTAAACGTGCGGCCGCGCCCGGCGAAGTAGCGCAGCGGCTCGACCAGGGCCGATTGCGAGTAGTAGGTGATGTACTGCTTGTCGAACAGGTTGGAGACACCCATGCGCACTGCGCCACGCGGCAACGCGTAATTGAACGTCGCATCCACCAGCGTGTAGCCGCTGAAGCGCTTGTCGGCCTCGTCGAAGGATTGGCTGAAGGCATGCTGGGCCTGCACGAACGAGGAGAGCTTGGGCGTCCACTGCGCCGACCACGAGGCGATCACCCGGTTGGGCGCCACGTTGAGCCCGTCCAGGCGCGCGTCCAGCTGCCCGTCGTTATCGCTGTCGTAGCGGCCGCGGGTGTAGGCGTAGGACAGGCGCAGCCGATGCGCCGCATCCAGGCGATACCCCAGGCTGGCGTCCACGCCCTGCACGCGGGTCTTTTCCCGGCTCATCATGAAGGCGCCGTTGATCGGCACCACGCGCGTGCCCAGATCCGAGTTGGATTGGAAGTAGCTCAGGTCCGCATCGAAGGCGCCACGCGTGAGGCGGGTGCCCGCTTCCATGCTCTTGGTCAGGATGGGCTCCAGCGTGCTCAGGCTGGCCACGCGCGTGCCCGGGGTATTGATCGCGCGCAGCACGCGGCCCACGTCCGGCATGCCGAAGCCTTCGGAATAGCTGGTGAAAAAGCTCACACCTTCGAGCGGCGTGTAGACCAGGCCGGCGTTGTAGAGGGTCTGGTTGAAGTCGAGTGTGCCGCCTTCCACAGCGACCCGGTTGTAGCGCCACAGCGTCTGATAACTGTCGATCTTCAACTTGGCTTCTTCGCGGCGCACGCCGGCGTGCAGGGTCAGCGTGGGCAGCAGCTTGTATTCGCCCTGTACGAACAGCGACAGATTGCGGTAGTCCGATTCGGGCACATAGGTACGCCCGGTGCCGTACAGATCCTGCTTGCCGGTGTCGGCCAGCAGGTCGACGCCGCCGGTGAGCTTGAGCCGGTTGTCGAGCAGGTCGTCCCTGGTCAGGCTGATCTTGCTGCCCCACTTGGAAGCGACCGAACGCGATTGGTCGTACAGCGTGCCGACCGGTGCGATGCGCGGGTCCTGAAACGTGGACGAGTTGTCGGCGCCGAACAGCCCTTCGAATTCCTGGTTGAACACCATCGCGCTCAGCTGCATGCCGGCCAGATCGTCATGGGTGTAGGACAGGCTGGAGGTCAGCACGTCGTTCCACGGCGCGGTGCCCTGCGGGGTGCCGCGCACCGAGGTGGTGGGCAGGCCTTGCGCACGGTTGCCGGGGATGCCGATGTAGTCGTTGTCGTTCTTGATGCGGTAGCGGTTGACGCTGACGCTCAGGCGCTGCGTGTCGGTGAGCGCGTAGCCGAGCTTGGCCAGCACGTCGTAGCTCTTGGACGTCATCAGGTCGCCCTGGGTGTTGTCGGCGCCGATCGGCCGGCCTTCTCCATCCACATACAGGCCCTGGTCGCTGTAGCTGGCCGAGAACAGGTAATCGAGCTTGTCCGAGCGGCCGTCCACGCGGTAGCGGGTCTCGGCGCTGGTGGTTTCCGCGCGCGTCTCGGACGTGGGCGCGGTGGCCTGCATGTCGATGTGCTGGTTGAGCGAGCCGTCCTGCGGGCGCCGGGTGATGATGTTGATGGTGCCGCCGGTGGCGCCCAGCCCGTTGATCGCGTTGGCGCCCTGGATCACTTCGATGCGCTCGACCATCGCATAGTCGATGGTGTGCGCCTCGCGCCCGGTGGGACGGATCGGGTTGGACTGCGGCACGCCGTCGATCAGGATCAATGGCGTGCGCCCGCGCAGGGTTTCGCCGCTACCGTTCATCTTGCCGCGGCTGGGCGTGTACGAGGGAATCAGGTTGGCGAGCACGTCGGAGGAATTGCTGGAGATCGTCAGCTGCTGCTGGATCTGCGCCTTGTCGATGATCAACACCGTCTGCGGCGACTCGGCCACGGTCATGTTGGAGCGCGAGGCGGCCACCACCACGGTGTCCAGTGTGTCGGTGACGTCCGATTGGGCGGACGCGGTTGCGGAGGCGAACAGGCAAAGGGTGGCAACGAACGGCATGCCGGCCGATCCATGGGCGGAAAGCTTCATCGAGTAAGAACTCCAAGGCGCCGACGGAGCACGCGACATGCTCCGCGACGCAAAGTGAAAGTCAAATGGGAATCGTTCTCGATATTCTAGCAGGTGCCGTCGTCCGGCGACCGCACACTGCCGGCTGGATGTGCGCGCGGGCATCGCGCCGACTTCCATGCAATCGCTGAGCGGCGATTTGCAGATCTGCGCGCTGCGTTGGCGGCGCGCGCTGGAGTAGGCGATGGCGCTGCTGCTTGTCCACTCCCACTGACGCAAGGCGGTTCCGACCATGCGCTTACCGTGCGGATCAGATTGAAACGACGATCGCCGCCAGAACGGCTGTTGTGCGCACCACAACCGATGTCAGGGCCTGGGCCGGTAGACCACGATGCCCTGCGTGCGGGCGACGTACTCCATGAACGGCGAGTCCACGACCTTTTCGTTTTCCGGGCGCGATGAGGCATTGCGCAACACCGGGCCCCGGTCGGTCATGACGAAGATGCCGACATGGCTGACATCCAGCCCGGGCGCCGGCGAGTACCTGCCCACATAGTCGCCGGTGCGCAGTTGCCGGACGATAGTGCTGTCCACATCGGTGGCGGGGATGTAGGTGATGGTCCGCTGCACCAGCGGCAATCCGGGCAGATAGCTGCTGCCGTCGGCTTTGAGATTGAGCGTCTTGTCCACGCGCACGGCCCTGGGGCCGAGCGTTGCGGTGATGTCGTCGGCAAGCGGGTAGGGACGTGCGACCCAGTCCGAAAAGAAGTGCTTGCGCGAGGTGAAGCCGATGACGCCATCGACGTAGCGGGTGAGGATCACGCGATCGACGAAGTCCTGCTGCGAATGGGCGTGGCGCGCCGCTTCGACATAGTCCAGATAGGTGAAGCAATCCAGGCCCCTGAAGTCGATGATCAGCCGCTCCGGCACGGTGGCCGAGCCCTGCAGCATGTTGGCCTGATACGGGGTGTCGAGAAATTCCGCCGAGATCAGCTTGATCAGATGCCCCTGACTCACGCCGCGATGCGTGGATGCCTGGTGCAGCACGCGGTCCAGGGTCTGCAGCGTGTATGGGTCCATGTCCGCGCGCACCGGGCCGGAGGGCGGCACGGTCGCCGATGGCGTGGACGCGTGCACGGGCAGATCCGCCGCGCAGCCTGCGGCAAGCAACGCGGTCAACATCATGGCGGCAGGCCTGAACATGGGGGCTCCAATGTCCTGGGGGGAGAACAACCGGCAGCTGAGGGATGCACGATGGAGATGCGAGCAGCCACCCACGCGCAAGCACTGTAGCGCCATCGCGAAGGCAGGCCTGGAACGGCGCGCACTTCGGTACGCTGAAACGATCCGGCGACGCTCGGCCCACAACGTGCAGCGCCAGGAATCGCTGCACAACACGCATGCTGTGGCGCGGCAGGTGCGGCCTTTCAGCGGTGATCAGCTACGCCCGGCGCACAGGCTTCACCTGTTTGTCGAGACGGCTGACTGCGCAGCTCACCCACGTCGCAACAACATCTGCGTCATCAACGCACGCAGGGCCGGTGGCCGCACCGGCTTGGCCAGGAACCCCCAGCCCAGGTCGAGCGCATGTTCGCGCAGGGCCGGGTCGGGTTCGGCGGTGACCAGGATGACGCGCGGTTCGCGCTGCCAGCGTTCCACCAGCTGCGGCAGCAACATGGGGCCGTAGTGCGCACCCATGCGCACATCCAGCAGCAGCAGTTCCGGCGCGTCGTCGGCGCCTGCGCCGGCAAGCGCTTCGTCCGGGCCGCCGGAAAAATCCACGCGGCATTCCCAGCGTTCCAGCAGGGCACGGGTGGCCTCGCAGACACGCGGGTCGTCGTCCACGCACCACACCCGGCAACCGTGCAGGATGGGGTCGTTGCCGTGTTCGGTGGTGGCGGTGGGAGGCGGCAACCGCGTGGCGATGGCGGCGCGTTCGCCCACCGGCACGCTGACCGAAAACACGCTGCCGCTGCCCAGTGTTGAACGCAGGCCGATGCGGTGCCCCAGCAGGCGGCCGATGCGTTCGACGATCGCCAGCCCCAGCCCGGCGCCGCGGTCGTTGGCCACACCATCGTCCAGGCGGCGGAATTCTTCGAAGATTTCGTGCTGCAAGGCGTCTGGAATGCCGGGACCCTGGTCGTGCACTTCGATGCGCAACCAGCCGCCGCGCCGACGGCAACCGATCAGCACACGCCCGCGCGGGGTGTAACGGATCGCGTTGGACAGGAAATTCTGCAGGATGCGGCGCAGCAGGGTTTCGTCGCTCAGCACCACCGCCGATGTCGGCACCCACTCCAGCACCAGGCCGCGGTCTTCGGCGAGGATGCCGAACTCGCGTGCCAGTGTTTCCAGCAGCGGGGCGATGGCGAAATCGCGCACCTGGGTTTTGAGGCTGCCCGCTTCCAGGCGCGAGATGTCCAGCAGGCTGTTGAGGATGGCGTCCTGCGCGGCGAGGGCGCCGTCGATGTTGTCGACCACGCGTGCACTGCCGGGCTCACGCACCTGCCCGCGCAACACCGACACGAACATGCGCGCGGCGTTGAGCGGCTGCAGCAGGTCGTGGACTGCCGAGGCGACAAAGCGGGTCTTGTAGCGGTTGGCGCTTTCGGCCTCGCGCTTGGCGGCGGCCAGATCACGGGTGCGCTCGGCCACGCGATGCTCCAGCGCATCGGCCAGCGAGCGCAGTTCGCGCGCGGCGTTCTTGTAGCTGGTGATGTCAGCGTAGCTGGTGACGAACCCGCCATCGGGCAGCGGGTTGCCACGGATCTCCAGCACCGTGCCGTCTTCCTTTTCGCTTTCGCGCATATGCGGCTTGCCGCTGCGCAGGTGATTGAGCCGTCGCTCGATGGCCGCCTCGATCGGTCCCGGCCCCAGCAGGCCGCGGCGGGCATTGAAGCGGAACAGGTCTTCGATCGGGCGGCCGATCTTGAGCAACTCCGGTGGGAAGCGGAACAGCTCCACGTAGCGCGAATTCCACGCCACCAGATTGAGTGCCTCGTCGATCACCACCACGCCCTGCGGCAGATGTTCCAGGCTGCGGCTCAGGCCGGCGTTGGACTGCTGCGCGGCCGTGACGACACCGTCCTGAGCGGTGCGCAGTTCTTCGGCGTGTTGCTGCAGCAGGGTTTCCAGCTCATGCCGGCTGCGCTGACGCAGCGCCGACAGCCGCCGACGCTGCTGCACGAACAACCACAGCAGCGCCAACGCCAGCCAGGCACCGGCAGCGGCAATGGCCGCAGCGCGCCCGGCAGCGGCGCTGGCGCGGGTGTCGTGCAGCAGATGCAGGCGCCAGCCGCTTTCGGGGACTTCCAGCGTCTGCCACAGCACTGGCGCGGCCAGTGGCGGGTCGCGCACCTCGGCCAGTACACCGCCGTTGCCGGTCTGCTCGATCAACCGCCGACGCAGCGGCAGCAGTCCTTGATTGGCGTACTGGCGGGTGCTCTGCAACTCGCTGCGATCGCGCGGGGTGAGTGGCGCCAGCATGCGGTAGCGCCAGCTGGCGCGGCTGGCCAGAAACACCACGCCATGCGCATCGGAGGCCAGCACGATATCCGGGGTCTGCAGCCATTCGCGCTCCAGTGCGGCCAGCGCGATCTTGATCACCACCACGCCCTGCACCTGGCCGTCAGCGTCGACGATGGCCTGCGACAGGAAGTAGCCCGGTTCGCTGGTGGTCATGCCGATGCCGTAAAAACTGCCGCTACCGGTGGCCAGCGCCTGCTGGTAATACGGGCGGAAAGCGTAATCCACCCCGACATTGCTGCGCACCGCGCGCCAGTTGCTGGCCGCCAGCGCAATGCCGCTGCGGTCGATCAGCGTCAGCGTGGACGATTGGGTGACGTTGTTGGCAAGTTCGAGCTTGCGATTGAGTTGCTGCACGTGTGCGGGCGACAGCGGGCCGGCGACCGCCGCGCGCAGTTCCGGGTCCAGCGCCAGGATCTGCGGCAGGGTGCGATAGCGGTCGATGCGTTGTTGCAGCGCCTGCGCGTACAGACGCAGCTGCCGGCGCACAGTGGCGCTTTCCTCGCGCAAGGCGTTCTGTTCGACGAAGTGTCCGGCTGCCAGCATGGCCACGACCATCCCGCCCAGCACGATGACCAGGGTGAGCAGCAGGCGGCGGCGTTGCGAGGCATACATGCCGGCAAGTATGGCGGTCTGCTCCCGCACGCGCAGCCATCGCCTGACCGTGTGCCTGCCGCCCAAGCGCGGTAGCGAGCAGTCGTGAGGTGAATGTGGATGGCGCGGAGGGGCCGGAGTGCATGCGTGGTCCATGCCGCAGCGCGCACCCGCCGCGCCCGGCTGGCGGTGAGCGCCGTCGTTTTGCTGGCTGCCCTGAACGACAACGGCCGCACCCGTGACAGGATGCGGCCGTCTCGGAACGGCTGCTGCCATTGGCAACGACAGCAGCCCAGTGCGCGGCACCGGTTGCCCGCGCGCTGGAATGCCGCAGCGCTGCTTAGAACTGCACCTGCGCGCGCAGCTCCATCACGTGCGGGGTTTCATGCACGCCATTGCGCGAGGAATCCACCCAGCTGTAGTTGGCCTGGAACTTGAAATGGCTGGTGAGGTACCAGTTAGCGCCGATGGTGGTGTCGTGCTGACGGCCGCCGTGGACGTTGTTGTCTTCCAGATTCAGGCGGCTGTAGCGGGCGGTCAGTTCGACTGCGCCGTAGTCGTGTGCGGGTTTGATGTTGCCCGGCACGCCGCCGGCATAGCTGCGCGACTCGCCGGTCAGCGACCAGGTGCCGTACACGTACTGGCCCTGCGCGATGAAGTGCGGCAGGTTGTCGTTACGCGCCACTTCGGCACGCAGCGCTTCGCTCTGCAACGAGAACGGGCCATTGATCCAGACCGCTTCCACGCCGGTGCGGATCACGTGGTCCACATCGAGGATGGTGCCGGTGTCGATCAGACGCACGTCGGTCAGGCCGGCTTCCGGGCGCGCGCGCAGGCGCACGCGCGGGCTGAACGAGACGCCGCGGCCGTCGCTGAAACCACGCGGGTTTTCCACCGAGCCGGCGATGCCCAGATGCAGCACGTTGCCTTCGGCCTTGAACGGGGTCCACGCCGCATGCACGGCCTGGGTGGTGCCGGGGTTGTCGCCCTGCAGATCCTTGCCGCCGTAGGCGCCGGCCTGCAACAGGTATTGCTGACGCTCCAGGGTCCACTCCACGCCGGTACGCCGGCCCTGGAACACCGCCTGCACCGGCAGGCCCAGCTCCATGAAGCTGCCCGCACGCGAGCTCTGCACCGCTTCCAGACCCACCGGCACCTTCATGTAGCCCAGCCGCACGCGGCCGTAGTCCTGGCCCAGCAGCGCCTTGGTCTCGAAGCGGTAGAACACGTCCAGCCACAGCTTGGCTTCGAAGTCGAAGTACACCATGGCGTCGTAGACGCCCTTCTTCTTGATGGTGGCGCCGAATTCCTTGCGGCGGAAATCGGTGCGGTCTTCCAGGCGGTCGTCGCCGGAAAAGTTGTTGTCGTCGTAGGCGTAGTTGCCGGTCAGGCCCAGCTCGGTGCCATCACCGAAGGTGTACTTGGTGGGCCAGTTTTCGATCGAGGTAGCTGCATTGGCAGCGGCGGGGACGATGGCAATGGCCAACGCCAGGACAAGCGGATTGAGGCGCATAGGAGTGGTCTTCGGCAATGAAAGGGGCCGGGCGTCCTGCCATGGCGGTCGCACTGAACAGCTTCAGCAAGCGCGCAGGTTCCGGACGGCCAACAACACAGGAATCGGTGTCTGCGTTAAACGGAATTAACGGCCGGTGGCGGCGCGGCTGAAGTGTAAGGCGACGTTCAGCCCGCCGACAGTGCGTAGTACCAATGGGCTATCGGCCCGGGCTGCGACGTACGGCCAGAATGCCCGCACCGGGTGCCTGCTCAGGCACCCTCCAGTTCCCTCGGAGTGGTGTCATGCACATCAGCAAGCCTGCCGGCCCCTTGCCGGCGCCCGTTCCCTTTTACCGTCAGCTGTATTTCCAGGTAGTGGTGGCGATCGTCCTGGGTGCCCTGCTGGGCCATTTCGAGCCGGCCTTCGCCGAAAGCCTCAAGCCGCTGGGCGATGCCTTCATCAAGCTGGTGAAGATGATCATTGCCCCGGTGATCTTCCTGACCATCGTCACCGGCATCGCTGGCATGACCCACCTCAAGACGGTGGGCCGGGTCTTCGCCAAGGCGATGACCTACTTCCTGTTCTTCTCCACGCTGGCGTTGATCGTGGGCATGATCGTGGCGC
Organism: Xanthomonas sp. 3793; assembly: GCF_024806835.1. Classification (GTDB taxonomy): domain Bacteria; phylum Pseudomonadota; class Gammaproteobacteria; order Xanthomonadales; family Xanthomonadaceae; genus Xanthomonas; species Xanthomonas arboricola_F. The sequence goes on along the minus strand of NZ_JANTYU010000004.1, from coordinate 273,857 downwards.
ACGTGGTGCAGCCCGGCGCCGGCATGAACATCAACCCGGCCGAGCTGGACCAGAGCGCGGTCAATACCTACGTGCAGAAGTCGCACGAGCTGAGCCTGGTCGGCTTTTTGATGGACATCATCCCGGCCACGCTGATCAGCGCGTTCGTCGATGGCAACATCCTGCAGGTCCTGTTCGTGGCGGTGCTGTTCGGCATCGCGCTGGCCCTGGTCGGCGAGCGTGGCCGCCCGGTGCTGAGCTTCCTGGAAGCGCTGACCGCGCCGGTGTTCCGTCTGGTGCACATCCTGATGAAGGCCGCGCCGATCGGTGCATTCGGTGCGATCGCCTTCACCATCGGCAAGTACGGGGTGGAATCGCTGGTCAACCTGGCCTGGCTGGTGGGCTCGTTTTACCTGACCTCGCTGTTCTTCGTGCTGGTGATCCTGGGCATTGTCTGCCGGTTGTGCGGCTTTTCGGTGCTCAAGCTGATCCGCTACCTCAAGGCCGAGTTGCTGCTGGTGCTGGGCACCTCCTCGTCGGAGTCGGCGCTGCCCTCGCTGATGGAGAAGATGGAAAAGGCCGGCTGCCAGAAGTCGGTGGTGGGCCTGGTGGTGCCGACCGGCTACTCGTTCAATCTGGATGGCACCAACATCTACATGACCCTGGCCGCCTTGTTCATCGCCCAGGCCACCAACGTGGACCTGACCCTGGGCCAGCAGATCACCTTGCTGGCGGTGGCGATGCTCAGCTCCAAGGGTGCGGCCGGCGTGACCGGCGCCGGCTTCATCACCCTGGCCGCCACGCTGTCGGTGGTGCCGGACGTGCCGGTGGCCGGCATGGCGCTGATCCTGGGCGTGGACCGCTTCATGAGCGAGTGCCGCTCGCTGACCAACTTCATCGGCAACGCGGTCGCCACGGTGGTGGTGTCGCGCTGGGAAAATGCGCTGGACCGCGACCAGCTCAAGCTGGTGCTGGATGGCGGCTCGCCGCCGCTGCAGGCACCGGTGGCCTCGACCGACGTCGTCGCCCCGATCAGCGCACGCTGATGCTTCCTACGGCCCTGTTTTCTGTCGGCGCTGCCGGCAGGATGCAGGGCCGTTTTTGCTTCGAGCCAGACCCTGGCCGCAGTGCACGACGCGCTGCAACATGCGATTTCCCTGCCGCGGCGACAGCTGCGCGACAGGCCCTTGTTCAGGCAGGAGGGTAGAATTCAGCCCTCCTGCGCCTTCGAGACCCACAACGCCGATGTCCAACGACGACTTCAAACAGGCCGCCCTCGACTACCACCGCCAGCAGCCGGCCGGCAAGATCAAGGTCACCGCGACCAAGCCGATGCTGACCCAGCGCGATCTGTCGCTGGCGTATTCGCCGGGCGTGGCCTTCGCCTGCGAGGCGATCGTCGAGGAACCCACCCAAGCCAGCGAGCTCACCGCGCGCGGCAATCTGGTGGCGGTGATCACCAACGGCACCGCCGTGCTGGGCCTGGGCAACATCGGCCCGCTGGCGTCCAAGCCGGTGATGGAAGGCAAGGGCGTGCTGTTCCAGAAGTTCGCCGGCATCGATGTGTTCGACATCGAGATCAACGAGAACGACCCGGACAAGCTGGTCGACATCATCGCCAGCCTGGAGCCGACCTTCGGCGGCATCAATCTGGAAGACATCAAGGCGCCGGAGTGCTTCATCGTCGAGCGCAAGCTGCGCGAGCGCATGAACATCCCGGTGTTCCATGACGACCAGCACGGCACCGCAATCATCGTCGGCGCCGCCGTGCTCAACGCGCTGGTGGTCACCGGCAAGAAGATCGAAGAGGTCAAGCTGGCCACCACCGGCATGGGCGCGGCCGGCATCTCCTGCGTCAACATGCTGGTCTCGCTGGGCCTGAAGCCGGAGAACATCCTGGCGCTGGACCGCGATGGCGTGATCCACACCGGCCGCACCGACCTGGACCCGGACAAGCAGCGCTACGCGCGCGACACCGACAAGCGCACCCTGGCCGAGATCGTCGAGGGCGCGGATATCTTCCTGGGCCTGTCGGCGGCCGGCATCCTCAAGCCGGAGATGGTCGCCAGCATGGCGCGCCAGCCGGTGATCTTCGCGCTGGCCAATCCCAACCCGGAAATCACCCCGGAAGCGGCCAAGGCGGTGCGTCCGGACTGCATCATCGGCACCGGCCGCTCGGACTACCCGAACCAGATCAACAACGTGCTGTGCTTCCCGTATCTGTTCCGCGGCGCGCTGGACGTGGGCGCCACCGGCATCAACGAGGAAATGAAGATCGCCTGCGTCAAGGCGATCGCGGCGATGGCGCGGCGCGAGGCCTCCGACCTGGGCGCGGCCTACGGCGGCGAGACCCCGAGTTTCGGCCCGGAATACCTGATTCCGCGTCCGCTGGACCCGCGCCTGCTGGTGGAGCTGTCGTCCGCCGTTGCGCAGGCGGCGATGGATTCGGGCGTGGCCACGCGCCCGATCACCGACATGGAGGCCTACCGCGACAAGCTCGGCCAGTTCGTCTACCGCACCAGCCTGATGATGAAGCCGGTCTACGACCGCGCGCGCGCCGACAAGCAGCGCGTGGTGTATGCCGAGGGCGAAGAGGAAGTGGTTCTGCGCGCGGTGCAGAACGTGGTCGACGAAGGCCTGGCGTTCCCGATCCTGATCGGCCGCCCGGACGTGATCGAAGCGCGTATCGAACGCATGGGGTTGCGCCTGACCGCCGGGGTGGATTTCGAGATCACCAACATTCTCGACGACCCCCGCTTCAACGATTACTGGCAGTACTACCACGCGCTTACCGAGCGTCGTGGCGTGACCGTCACCGCCGCCAAGGAACTGATGCGCTCGCGTCCGACCCTGATCGCCGCGGTGATGGTGGCGCGCGGCGAAGCCGATGCGATGCTGTCGGGTGTGGTCGGCCGCTTCCACAAGAAGCTGGGCTACGCCCGCAGTGTGATTCCACTGGAGCCGCGGGTCAGCTCCACTTCGGCGATGACCGGCGTGATCAACCAGCTGGGCGTGTTCTTCTTCCTGGATACGCATGTGCAGGAAGACCCGACCGTCGAGCAGGTGGTCGAAGCCACGCTGCAGGCCGCGTACCGCCTCAAGCTGTTCGGCATCGAGCCCAACATCGCGCTGCTGTCGCACTCCAACTTCGGCAGCCACGACTCGCGCGATGCGCTGAAGATGCGCCAGGTGCGCGAGGCCCTGCTCAAGCGCAAACCCGAGCTCAACATCGACGGCGAAATGCAGGGCGACACCGCCTGGGACGAAGCGCTGCGCAAGCAGATCATGCCCAACAGCACGCTCAAGGGCCGCGCCAACCTGTTCGTGCTGCCGAACCTGGAAGCGGCCAACATCGCCTACAACCTGGTGCGCGTGTTCACCGACGGCGTGGCGATCGGCCCGATCCTGATGGGCATCTCCAAGCCGGTGCACATCCTCACCACCAGCGCCACCTCGCGCCGGGTGATGAACATGACCGCGATCGCCGCGGTAGACGCGCAGATCCGCCGGCAGCGCGATGCCGAGAAGAGCGCTAGCGAAAAGAGCGGTAGCTGAGATCCGCCCACCAGGAAAACACCGAATACCTGCCCGCTAGCGGCATTACACGCACCGCTCCAAAGCCCCTCTCCCCCCGGGGCGACAAGGCACTGCTTGCGCGCCACTGGCACGCGTGCCTTGAAGCGCCCGCGCCGCAAGCGCGGGCCGGGGCGCGGAGCGGGGGTTGGGGAGAGGATACGGTTCACCTGAGCTGCCGACCTTGCAGCGGGACCTGGCTCCGGCATCAGTCACGCGAATCGAGATTGCGTGCGTGCGTGCGCGGTGGCCACTTGTCTTCAAAAAGCAGTGCGACCGTCGTTTCGATAAACCTCCACCTCACCGCACCGCAGGCTCCGCCCCCAACAACTCGATCTCCGCCAGCTGCACCTTCGCAGGCGCGCTGAATCGCAGCCGATACTCGGCATAGACGCCAGGGGTGGCAATACGAAACGGCCGCGTCTGCAACGGCCATTCGAATGTCTCCTCACGGCGCTGATCGACCACCTTCCACGCACCATCAGCCATGCGTGCCTCCAGCGTCCATCCACTGGACGCAAGCAACGCATTGCCGCTGGTCAGTGTGTAGAGCGTCGGCATGCCGCGCGCAATGCCGCTGAAGGTCAGCGTCGATGTGGATGCAACTGCAGCCACCGTTTCCGCATCGTCGTCATGCAACGCAGCGACATCACCACCATCGTCCAGCGTGATGCGCGCGGTATCTCCGAGCAGATCCTGCAGCGGGGCAGGGCGCTCCCCGGGCGCAGTCAATGACGGCGGCACAGTGTCAGGGCCAGTGCCCCAGCGCGAAGGCGTCGGACCCATCACGAAGTCCAGCGTCGCGCCCTTGGCGATGTCCGCATGCGCCAACCAGGTCTTGCGCCAGGGCTTGCCGTTGACCTTGAGCGATTGCACGTACACGTTTTGCGGCGAATTCTGCGGCGCATTGACCACCAGCGTGCCGCCATTGGGCAGACGCACGCTGGCATGCTTGAACAGCGGTGAGCCGATCACGTATTCCGGCGCGCCCATGCGCAACGGATACAGGCCCAGTGCCGCGAACAGATACCACGCCGACATCTCGCCGTTGTCTTCGTCGCCGGCATAGCCCTGGCCGATCTCGCTCCCCAGATACAGGCGTGACAGGATCTCGCGCGTCAGTTGCTGGGTTTTCCACGGTTGCCCGGCGAACAGATACATCCACGGGATATGGTGTGCGGTCTGGTTGCTGTGCGCATACATGCCCATGCGCACGTCGCGCGCCTCGGTCATCTCGTGGATGGTGTCGCCGTAAGAGCCGGCGAACCTGGCCTCGGCGGTCTCGGGGGTGGCGAAGAACGTATCCAGCTTCGCTGCCAAACCGGTGCGTCCTCCATACAACGCGGCCAGGCCTTGCCCATCGTGCGGTGCGGTGAACGCAAACGTCCAGCCGCTGGATTCGGTGTAGTCGTTGCCCCAGACGCGCGGATCGTAGTGCGCCGCATCCACGCGCCAGCTTCCATCGGCGTTGCGTCCCTGGAAAAAGCCGATCGTCGGGTCGAACAATGCCGCGTATCCCGCTGCCCGCTGCCGGAAATACAGCGCCTCGGTTGCATACCGCTCGCGCACCTTGGCCGTGGTCGCCTGCCTGGCCAACGCGTCGGCCATGTTGGCGATGCCGAAGTCGTTGAGCGCGCCTTCCATCGACCACGACATACCTTCGTGGGTGTCGGTATCGACGTAGCCGCGGAAGGTCGAGCGCGCCATGCCCTTGCGGCCCACGTGGCGATCCGGCGCCACCACGGTCGCGTTCTTGAGCGCAGCCGCGTATGCCTCGGCCGGATCGAAGCCTTGCACGCCCTTCAGCCAGGCATCGGCAAACGCCACATCGGAACTGGTGCCGACCATCAGGTCGGCATAGCCGGGCGAAGACCAGCGCGCAATCCATCCTCCTGCACGCGCTTGTTCGACAAAGCCCTGCACGAGGCGTCCGGCATAGTCGGGCGCAAACAGCGCATACGCCGGCCATGCGGTGCGAAAGGTATCCCACAGCCCGTTGTTGACGTAAACCCGGCCATCGCGGATCGGTGCAAAACTGCGCGCCGCGCTGCCCTCGATGTTGTCGTCCGACCAGCTGTTCTGGCTTGCGTAACGCCAATCCGGCGCGTCGTTGCTTGCTGCGTTTTCATGCGCGGAGTTCGGGTACAGATGCAGCCGATACAGATTGGAATACAGCGTGGTCTTCTGGTCGGCAGTCGCATCGGGCACGTCGAACCGCCCCAGCAACGCATCCCAGGCGTCCTGCGCTTGCGCGGCGATCTGCTCGAAGGACGCCTGCGGTGCGATCTCCAACGCCAGATTGTGTCTGGCCTGCTCGAGCGAGATCAGCGAGGTGGCGATGCGCATCTGCACCTGGCGCGTCGTGCCCGCATCGAACTTGATCCAGCCGGTGGGCCGCCCGGTATCGATGCGGCCACTGGCCGTCCACGGCCGATCGAAGCGTGCATACACGTACATGCGCGTTGCACCGGTCGACAGCCCGCTGCGCACATCGGTGTAGCCGGACAATGTCTGCGTCGCGGCATCCAGGTGTAGCCCGCCGCGCGCATCCACATTGTCGAACAACAGATTGGCATCGCCGTGATCCGGGAAGCGAAAGCGCAACAGCGCCGCGTGATCGGTCGGCGCGATGTCGGCGTGCAGGCCATTATCGAACTGCACCGCGTAGCGATAGGGGCGTGCTACTTCATTGACATGCGAAAACGCCAGCGCACGCTTGCTGCGATCGGCTTCCGGCACGCCCGCGCCAAGCGAGGGCATGACCTGAAAGGTCTGCCGGTCGCCCATCCACGGACTGGGTTGGTGACTCAGTGACAGCGCCTGCAGGCGTGGCCGGTTGTCGGCGTCGTTGTGCTCGTTCCAGCGGTACAACCAGGTCAGCGTCCCCGCATCGGTTACCGGCGTCCAGAAGTTGAACCCATGCGGCACCGCCGTCGCAGGAAAATTATTGCCGCGCGAGAACGTGCCATTGGACTGCGTGCCGCGCGTGGTCACCACCCAATCCGATGGGCGCGCCGGCGTAGGCAGCGGCGCATCGCCCAGCGCGATGTCGTCGATCCAGCCGGCAGCGGCTGCGCCCGCCGGTGGTGCGATGTCGAGCTCGATCGCACGCACGCGGCGCCCGCGCAGCCCGGCCACCTCGCCCAGGCGTACTTGCTTGCGTGCCCACTGCTGCGGATACAAGGTCTTCGATTGCCCCTGCGCCCGCGCGCCCATCGCAACGCCATGCTGGTCCAGCGCCGACGTGGCGGACAACCGCGTGCCATCGTCGAAGACCAGATCCAGCGACACGTAGGTCGAGGCAACATGATCGGCGCCGACGCTTTCCGGAAGCACCATCCACGACAGCGTTGTGTCCGCACCGACCGCGATGTCGGTGCGGAACAGGCGGATGCGGTGGTGTGCGCCGCCAAGGCTGTAGCGCAAGGCGTGGGCGCCGCTGTAGCCCGCCTCCGGCTTGGCGGCAAAGGGGGCGTTGGGGCCGGTGCCGACAGCCACAGCGAGGTGCTGCGCCGCGTCCGTGATGGGCGCGGGCTCTCCTGGCTCGAACGAGGTGGAGAACGCCGGTGGCGTGCCTGCCCGGGCCATCTGCGGCGTCGAAACGAGGAGCGACGCAAGCAGGCTGGCGTGTGCAATGACGGATCGAATCACGTTAGGCGGGTCCTTAACTAAGGTGCTGCGACGGGCAGGTGCGGCGGGAGCGGGATGGATGCATGGTCAACTGCGGCGCCCGCGCCATCACCGACGACAAGGCGCCCCGATGCTGGTCAAAGATGCCCGGACAGGCAAGCGAGCGCGGCCAGATCGCTGCGCGCGCGGCTGCGATCGGCATCGCTGTCTTCGGGTGCGCTTGAGCAAGGTCGCGTCCTGCAGCAATTCCGTCCGCACGCAGCGCTGTCGGACATGTCCCGGCGCGATGCGTCGGGAGTGGCCACCGGGCGGGTTTTGTATGACTATCCAGAGGTCGACGATCAAGGCAAATGACATGGAGCAGGCACAATGAAGTGGTCGATGGGTCTCAGGAGCGCCGTGGTGGCCGCCAGCATGCTGCTGTCGGGCTGTGCAAGTGACGATTGGGCGACGGCGGACGCGTCGTCTCCGCCTGCCGATTGCCTGGTGGGCAACGACGATGGCCCGGTGGCGCCGGCTGGCGCCACCGGTGCGCGCAGCCAGCACGATTCGCGCTGCGATCCCGCCAGGCGAGCGGAGTCCACCGGCATGCGTGCCGACCCGATCAAGCCGAACTTCGGCAAGCGGAACCAGTGAGGCGCCAAGCGGCGTGCTGCGGCACCGATCGGTGCCGCGGCCGCTCTTGCAACGGCCAGCGCTGCTAGAATGCTGGCCGTTCCCCACCGCTTGCGATGTACGCCATGAGCCAGACCGCCACCGCGCCCGCCAATGCCGAAAAGCGTTACACCGTGCAGCGGGCAGACCTGCCGCTGAGCTGCCCGACGCCGCAGATGGCGCTGTGGAACTCGCATCCGCGTGTGTACCTGCCGATCGAGGACGAACCCAACGGCGAGGCCAAGTGCCCGTACTGCGGCGCGTTGTTCGTGCTCGCCGACTGATCCTGGCCGGATGCACCGCCTGACCGTGGTGCAACTGCTGCCGGCGCTGCAGTCCGGCGGCGTGGAACGCTCCACCCTGGAAGTGACCGCTGCGCTGGTGCGCGCCGGCCATCGCGCCGTGGTCGTGTCGGCGGGGGGGCGCCTGGTTCCGCAATTGCTGGACGCCGGCGGTGAGCACCTCACCCTGGATATCGGCCGCAAGTCGCTGCTGACACTGCGCCATGTGGTCGGTTTGCGCCGTCTGTTCGCCGAACTCGGCGCCGACATCGTGCACGCGCGTTCGCGGCTGCCGGCCTGGCTGGGCTGGTACGCGCTGCGCGGCCTGCCTGCCGCCACGCGTCCGCGCCTGGTCACCACCGTGCACGGACTCAACTCGCCCAGCCGCTACAGTGCGGTGATGACCTATGGCGAACGCGTCATCTGCGTCTCGCAGACCGTGCGCGACTATGTCTGCACGCATTACCCGCAAACCGATCCAAACCGTCTGCGCACGATTCCGCGCGGCGTCGACATCGCACAGTTTCCGCGTCGCCTGCGACCGGATCGGCGCGCACGCAGCTGGGCCCAGACCCTGCTGCCCGGGCTGCCTTCCGACGCGCCGCTGCTGCTGTTGCCGGGGCGCGGTACGCGCTTGAAGGGGCATGCCGATGGCCTGCAACTGCTGGCCGATGTGCGCGCTGCCGGCGTGCCTGCCTGGTTGTGGCTGCCGGGTGCACGCGAGCCGGGGCGCGAGGCGTATGTGCGCGAGCTGGAAGCCGAAGCAGCGCGATTGGGTGTGGCCGAGGCGGTCGCCTTCACCGCGCCCACCGCGCGCATCGCCGATGCCTATGCCGCCAGCGATCTGGTGCTGCAGCTGTCGCGCAAACCCGAAGCCTTCGGCCGTACCGTGGTCGAGGCCTTGTCGGTGGGCCGGCCGGTGCTGGGCTGGGCGCATGGCGGCGTTGGCGAACTACTCTCCGAGCTGCAGCCTGGCGGCGCGGTGCCGGCCTTCGATACCGATGCGTTGCGCGCCCAGGCGCTTGGGCTTCTGCAGCATCCGCCGACACCGCCGGCGGTGCTCCCCTATACGTTGCAGGCCATGCAATCGGCCACCTTGAAGGTCTATGACGAACTCCGCCGTTGACGCACCCGTAAGCGCGCCCGCACTCACGCCCGATGCCGGGCGTTGGGCGCCGCTGTGGGTGCTCCTGTTTGTCGCGCTGTGGCCCACACCCGGCCTGGCCGAAACCGTGCTGTCGCTGGGCGCACTGTTTGCAGCCTACCGTTTGCTGCACGCACGTTTTCGCGGCGGCACGCGGCTGCTCAGCGGTGCGGCCTGGGCGCTGACCAGCGTGCTGTTCTTTGCGTACTGGCTGCCGCAGATGCTGTCCGCGTTCGATGCGGTGGATGTCGGTCGCGCGCTGCGCAAGTCGGCCACCGACCTGCGCTATCTGCCTTTCATGTGGCTGTGCGCGATTGCGGTCGCAAACGCGCAGCGGCGCCGCCGCACCTTTATCGGCCTGGCGGCGATCGGCGGGGTGTGGACGCTGGATGCGCTGTTGCAGGCCGCCATCGGCAGCAGCCCATTGTTCTTCGCGCTGGATCAACTCAAGCAACTGATCAGCGGCCATGGGCTGTGCACGCCGCAGGAGCTGGCACTGGTCGACCGCCTCAGTGGCGTGCTGGGGCCGTGCAATCTCAAGTTCGGGCAGACCCTGGCCAGCCTGTCGCCCTTCCTGCTGTTGGCGCTGGGACGACGCAACGTCTGGGCCTGGGCAGGCGCTGCGGCGGCGGTCGGCGTGGTGCTGGTGTTGGCTGGGTCGCGTGCCTCGTGGATCACCTACGGCGTGATCGTGCTGCTGTCCGGCTGGCAACTGCTGGGCGGCCGGCGCCTGCTGGCAGTTGCGGTGGCCGGGGTGCTGCTTGCCGGTGGCGTGGTGGCGTTGGCACCGCAGGCGCGAGAGCGCATCCAGCGCACGACGCTGGCGTTCGGCAATGGCGACCAGGGCGTGGATCAGGCCTTGTCCGGGCGCGGCCAGATCTGGGGCGCGGCGTTGTGCATGATCCGCGCGCATCCGCTCAACGGCGTGGGCGCGCGCGGGTTTCGACAGGCGTACCCGGCCTGCAATCCGGCGCCGGCACAGGCGCCGGCCTGGGGCGATGGCCCGGCTTTCCACGCGCACCAGATCGTGCTGGAAATCCTCGCCGAAACCGGTGTGATCGGCTTGCTGCTATGGCTGGCCGGTGCGGCGCAGGCGTGGCGTGCGTGGCGCTATTCGAGTGTGGCTGCACGCGAGCAGGCGCGCCCGGCGATGATTGCGCTGGTGGCCACCGTGTTCCCGCTCAATACCCATCTGGCGTTCTACTCCAGCTTCTGGGGCGGGCTGAGCCTGATGCTGGCCGGCTTGTATGCCGGCGCATTGCTCAACGACGATGCGGATCAGACGCCGCCGGGCTGATTGGCCTGCATTGAAATGGCGCGTGTCGGTGCGCGACGTCGCCTGCGCGGTCTGTCATCCCCGCAGCGCCGGTTCATTGATAGAACGCGCTGCGCCCACCCGGCTGACGCTTGAAGCGGCGATGGATCCACAGGTATTGGTCCGGCGCCTCGCGCACCATGTCCTCGATCGCCGCATTGACCTGCGTGGTATCGGCGATCACATCCTCCGACGGAATGCCTGCCAGCGGCGGTGCGATCTTGAGGATGTAGCGGCCGCCTTCGCGGCGATGGAAGTACGGCACTACCGCGCAACCGGTCAGCCGCGCCAGCTGGTGGGTGGCCGTGATGGTGGAGGCCGGATGCCCGAAGAACGGCACGAACACGGTGTCCTTGCCGCGCATGTCCTGGTCCGGCGCGTACCACAGGAAACCGCCGCGTTTGAGGTGCTTGATGGTGGCGCGCAGATCCTCGTTGGCGAACATGTGCGTGGCGTAGCGCAGCCGCCCGCGCTTGACCGCCCATTCGAACACCGGGTTGCGATGCTTGCGGTACATGCCGGCCAGCGGCACATGGTCGCAGAGCAGGCGCCCACACATTTCCAGTGTCATGAAGTGTCCTGACACCAGCAGCACGCCGCGTTTTTGCTCCTGCAACTGCTGCAGATGTTCCAGCCCTTCGACCTGCACGCCCGGGCGAATGACCTCGATGCTGCCCCACCAGGCGCGCGCGAACTCAAACAGGCCCACGCCCAGCGCATCGAAACTGTCGCGCAGCAGTCGCGCCCGCCAGGCATCGTCCTGCTCGGGAAAGCACAGCTTGAGGTTGACCTCGGCCGCGCGCCGACGCGTGCCCGCCACGCGCATCGCGATCCAGCCAACGCCACGCCCTATTGCGCGCTGCAGTGTCCAGGGCAGGCGCCCGGCCAGCACCATCACCGCAAGGCCCAGATACATGGGCCAGTGCCTGGGGTTGCGCAGGGAGGGGCGGACGGCGACGTTTGCGGGCTCGGACATGGTGCAATTCTAAGGGATCGTGCGCATCGGACAGCGTGCACATGCGCACGTGCGGGCGCTCCCGTATCCTGCACGGATGCGGAAAGACCCGATCGAATGGCTGTTGCGCGGGCTGTACTCGGCGCTGCTCTACCTGTTGTTGCCGGTCACGGTGTACCACCTGGTGTGGCGCGGTTTCCGTGTGCGCGAATACTTCAACCGCTGGAACGAGCGCTACGCCTCGTACACGCATGCCTGCGGACGTCCACGGGTGTGGGTGCATGCGGTGTCGGTGGGCGAGGTCAATGCGGCCGCGCCGCTGGTCAACGCCCTGCGAGCGCAGCGCCCGGATATCCGCTGGGTGATCACCACCATCACGCCTACCGGTTCCGAGCGCGTGCGCGCGGTATGGGGCGATGCGGTGGACCATGTGTATCTGCCCTACGACGTACCCGGCAGCGTGGGGCGGTTTCTCGAGCATTTCCGCCCGCGCCTGGCGTTGATCCTGGAAACCGAGCTATGGCCGAACATGTTGTTCGGTTGCCGCGACCGCAAGATCCCGCTGTACATCCTCAACGCACGCCTGTCGGCGCGCTCGCTGCGTGGCTACCGCGTGCTGGCGCCCTTGATCAGCCGCGCGCTGCGCACGGTGACCTGCGTGGCGGCGCAGTCGCACGACGATGCGGAGCGCTTCATCACCCTTGGCGCACGCCCGGACCAGGTCGTGGCGCTGGGCAATCTCAAATTCGACATCGCCGCCCCCGACCAATTGCAGGCGCTGGTCGCGCAGTTCCGCAGCCATGTGCCGGCAACCCGGCCGGTGTGGATTGCCGCCAGCACGCATGAAGGCGAAGAGGCGGCGGTGGCCGATATCCATGCGCAGTTGCTGACGCAGTTCCCGGACCTGCTGCTGCTGTGGGCGCCACGTCATCCCGAGCGCTTTCCGAAAGTGGAGGCACTGGCGCGCGAGCGCGGCTGGCGCGTGGCTACACGCAAGGCGCAGCAATGGCCGCAAGCGCGCGACACGGTCTTCGTGCTCGATACGCTGGGCGAACTGATGAGCTTCTACGCATGCGCGCAGGTCGCTTTCGTCGGCGGCAGCCTGCAGCCGATCGGCGGACACAACCTGCTCGAACCTGCGGCAGTCGGCACGCCGGCGGTCACCGGCCCGCATCTGCATAATTTTTCCGAAATCTCGCGGCGCATGCGCGACGCCGACGCAGTGGCTATCTGCGAGGATGCCGACTGCGTCTATCGCGATCTCGCACGTTTGCTCGGCGACCCGGCGCAGCGCGAAGCGATGGCTGCCGCCGGCCTTGCGCTGGTCGCCAATGGCAAGGGTGCGGTCGCCCGCACGCTGGTGCAGATCGCACCGGACCTGCCGGCCGTGGCTGGCGATGGTGTGACGTCTTGAAAGATGTACCCGAGTGCGTGCTGCATCATTGCAGAGAAGCCGCCGCAGTCATCCCAAATCAGATCGTCCAGCGGTCTCTGGACGACTGACAAAACGTGGCGATGGTGCAGTCGTGTGGTTGGCCGCCTTTAGCGTCGTCTGGAGAGCCCCAAGCCGAATTGGTCGAGTGTGCAATGCCCGCACCGCTCGCGGGACACGCCGCGAACCCGTCCCTGGGGACTCGGTGGCGGCATTTATGCCACCAACGGTGCCGCAAGCGGCGAGGACACCGCACCAGACCACTTGCTGGCTGCTTTATCGAAAGTGATGAGCACCAACCATCGTGACTGGTCCTTGCCCGCTCACCGTCGCGGGACCTTTGGCGGCATGGATGCCGTCAAAGAGCTTACAAGGACGTACTTGCAGCGTGTCCCGCGATGGTGGGCGGGCAAGGACCCTGCAGCGAAGCCGCAGATCACTGCTCTGCAACCGATGCAGCGGTGAGTCCCCTCAAGCCAGTCGAACTTCACTGTCTTGCAGTGGCTGACAAGTCACACACGCAAAAGGCGGGCCTGAGCCCGCCTCTTGCGTGACATCTCGGATCGTCTTACTGCAACGAACCGCTGCCCTGCAGCTTGGACTCGGCATCCTGCGACAGCAGGCGATTCACGTCCTGCAGGTCGGTGATGTCGAGTTTGCCGATGGCCTGGCCGAGCAGCAGACGATTCTGCAGGAAGGTGTAGCGCGACTGCGCGTAGTTCAACTGCGCCTGGAACAGGGTGCGCTGGTTCTGCACCACGTCCAGCACGGTCCGCGTGCCGACTTCCAGGCCCACCTGCGAGGCATCGTAGGCGGCCTGCGCAGAGACCACGGCAAGCCGGCGCGCTTCCACTTCGCTGATGCCGGCCACCACGGTCTGATAGGCATTGCGCGTATTGCGGTCCAGCGCGCGCTTCTGTTGTTCGTAGGTGTCTTGCTGGATATCGCGACGCGATAACGCCTGGCGCACGGCCGACTGCGTTGCACCGCCCGCAAAGATCGGGATCGAGAGGGTGATGCCTACCGAATCGGTATCGATGTCGCGGCCCGCGGTGGTGAAGTTGCCTGCGGCCTGATCGACCGTACCCTGGCCGCCCCAGCTATTGCTGCGGCCGATATTGGCGCCCAGGCTCAGGGTGGGGTAATGGCCGGCACGCGCCGCATTGACCTGTGCCTCGGCTGCGCTGACCTGCAACTGCTGCGCCTTCAATGCCGGGTTGTCGGCGATGGCGCTGGCCACCAATTGGTCGACATTGCTGTAAGCCGCCGGTACTTCCGGCCGGAAATCTTCTGGCAGCGCACGCAGGCCCACCACCGGCTGGCCGGTGAGTTCGGTCAACGCCTGGTAGTAATCCTTCAGCGTATTGCGTGCGTTGATGGTGTCGGCACGTGCCTGGTCGTACTGGGCACGTGCTTCGTGCACGTCGGTGATCGGCGCCAGGCCCACTTCCAGGCGCTTGTCGGCGTAGTCGAACTGCTTCTTGGCGGCTGCTTCATTGGTTTCTGCTGCAGCCAGCGACTCGATACCGACCAACACCTGGAAGTACGCCGCAGAGGTGCGGGTGATCAGATCGTTGTTGGCCGATTCCAAGGTGAAGTCTGCTGCCTTGGCCACTTCGCGCTGCGCGCGCAGGTTAGCGAACTGCGCCCAGTTGAAGATGGTCTGGCTGCCCTGAACCGTGTACTGCCGCTGCTTGGTCGTTGAGCGGCCATCCACGCCTTCCAGCTCGCGATGTGCCTGGGTGTACCCGGCGCTACCGTCCAGCTGCGGCAACAACGCCGCACGCGCCTGCACCTGTCCCTCCCGATTCACCAGCCGCGTGGACTCGGCCACGGCCAGCTGCGGGTCGCCATTGCGGGCCATTTCGTACACCTGCAGCAGATCGGTGGCGTGCGCGGCCATCGGTGACAGGGCGGCGGCCAGGGCCAGGGCGAGGGATCGGCGGATCATCGGGGAAGCTTCCTTGGGAATCAGAATTGGAATCGGGGCGTCGGTGCGGCGCCCTGGAGATAGGCGAGGTCGGTTTCGAACAACGATTCGATGCGCGGGGCGTTGACGTCGCCACGGACCAGGACGGCTTCCATCACCGGTGCGTGACCGCGCACCACAAACAGCCGGCCGTTGGGGCGCAACCACTGCAGCCACTGGGCCGGCAGCGTATCGACCGCGCCGGTCACGCAGATGGCGTCGAAGCGCCGCTCGCTCTGCCAGCCGAACACATCGGCGGTTTCGATGCGGACATTGCTGCCCAGACCGGTGGCGTCCAGGTTGGCGCGCGCGGCGGCGGCCAGTGCCGGGTCGATCTCCAGGCTGACCACTTCGCGCGCGAGTGCGCCCAGGCAGGCGGTGGAAAATCCGGTGCCGGTGCCGACTTCCAGCACGTCTTCGCCCGGCTGCAGATCCAGCGCCTGCAACATGCGGCCCTCGACCACCGGCTTCATCATCTTGTCGCCGGCCGACAGCGGAATTTCCACGTCGACATAGGCCAGGGTCTTGTAGGCGTCCGGCACGAAGGCCTCGCGCGGCAGGCGCGCCAGCACGTCGAGCACGCGCAGGTCCAGTACGTCCCACGGCCGGATCTGCTGTTCGACCATCTTTTCGCGGGCCTGGGTGAAATCGATCGTCATGGTGCGGTTATCCAACGCGGTGGGGCGAACATTTTACCGGTGCACGGGGCAACTGGCGCATCTAGCATCGCTGCGCGCCGGCCGCTGGCGCAGTGCCGGAAGTCATCGCCACCAAAGGCCGGGGGCGATCAGCGGGGCGCATACGCCCTCAAAAAGAAGTCCACGCTGGACTGGATGTGCTCATCCACCTGCGCGCGGGTGGGCTGGCCGTGCAGGCCGCACATCATCAGGGCATACAGCTCGCCCTTGAGCAGGCAGAAGAATTGCGAGGCCGCGCGCGCCAGATCGGCGATGTCGAGCTGGCCGTCGGCCACGCGCGCAGACAGAAAATCCGCCAACGCCTGTTGGGTCCGCTTGGGGCCGGCTTCCCAGAACATTTCGCGAACATGCACATCGCCGGTGCCTGGCGCCATCATCATGCGGTGCGTGGAAATGGCCGACTCGGTGCTGACCATGGCGAAGAACGCATGGGCGATTTCGATCAACTGGTCGCGCAGTGCGCCCTTGGGCGCGTGGTCGAACAGGTCGTCCGGCATCATCTCCTGGCACTGCGCGCGGATCGCCTCGGAAAACAGGCTCTCCTTGTCGCCGAAGTGGCTGTAGACGGTGAGCTTGGAGACGCCGGCCTGGGCGGCGATGCCATCCATGCTGACCCCGGCATAGCCTTGCTCCATAAAGAGCGCGCGGGCAGCGCCGAGGATGGCGGCACGTTTCCCAAGGTCCTTGGGACGCCCGGGGCCGTTGCTCTTGGCCTTGGACTTGAGGGAGGGCGAGCTGGACATACGGTCAATACTAGACCATCGGGTTCTATATTTATACTCGACGGCCTGAACGTATCAGGGCATGGGACGCTTCGGCTGATCGGCCTGGCGTGGCCGAGTCACCGGACCATGCCCCAGCCAGGCTGCAATGCCAGTGCTTCATGCCCCAAGCCATACAGATCATGCTGGGCATTCATTGTTTCAATTGAATGCCTCCCGGTGTCATGGTCCGACCGGCAGCTGTGGGGAATCCACCTAGGGCGGTCCGAAAACCCCGGTGATAGATTGCCCCAGGCCTGCCGGTACATACCGGCACGCATGGCCAGCGGCACGGATGAGGGGCGGGGAACGTGGACAGGGTCGGGGCGCAGACGCATGCAAGCCGCGTTCGCAGCACGCGCGTGCTGCGGGCGGCCTTGGTGTGGCTGTGGTTCGGGCTGTGCTGCGGGATGTGCGGCATGCCCGCGGCTGGCGCGCAGGCGCTCGATCACACCGCATATCACACGGTCACGCGCTGGAACATGGACGACGGCCTGCCGCATAACCTGGTGCACGCCGTGGCCCAGGGCGAAGACGGACTGATCTGGCTGGGCACCTGGGAAGGCGTGGCGCGCTTCAACGGCCGCGATTTCACCGTGTACGACCGCCAGAACACACCGGGTGCCGAACTGGGAGGCGTGTTCGTGGTGGTGCGCGACAGCACCGGCGGCATGTTGTTCGGCACCGCATTCGACGGGGTCTATCACTATCAGGATGGCCACTGGCAACAGCTGGGCGACGCGACGGCGCGGCATCTGGCGGTCAGCGCGTTGTTGCGCCGGGCAGACGGAGCGTTGTGGGTGGGGACGCCGCAGACGCTATACCGGATCGAGGCCGATGGGCGCCTGGTCGATGTGGGGCGCCAGACGGACCTGCCGCGCGCGCGCATCACTGCGTTGTCGGCCGACGACCACGGCGATCTGTGGGTGGGCACCGAGGTCGGGTTGTATCGCCTGCCCGGCAATGGCAGCGCTGCCGAGCCCTGGGGCAGGACGCATGGCATGCAGGCAACGCCAGTGCGTCGGCTTGCCAGCGATCGCCAGGGCGGCCTGCTGGTCGCCGGCGATGACGGCGTGTGGTGGTGGAGTCGCGGCGGCGGGCTGCAGCGGTTTCGCCAGGGGCAGCGCGTGGATGCCCTGTTGCTGGATCGGAGCGGGCATCTGTGGATGAGCATGCCCAGCGGGACCTTGGTGGTGCATGGCGGGGCTGGTGTGCCGGACGAGCAGATTTCGATCACCGGCGTCGCCAGCCCCGCGTTGCTGGAAGATGCCGAAGGCCTGATCTGGGTCGGCAGCACGCACGGCCTGTTCCGGATTGCCGAAGGCGCCGCGCACGGCGTGACCCATGACGACGGCCTGGCCTCCGATTACGTGCGCACCGTGTTGCAGACCGGCAATGGCACCGTGTGGGTGGGCAGCGCGGTGGGCCTGGACCGCTGGCGCGACGATCAGATCGATCGCATCGCGCTGTCGCCGGCCCAAGGCGGTCGCGTGCTGGAGCAGTCGGTGTTGTCGCTGGCCGATGCCGGCGATGGCGGGGTCTGGGCCGGCACCTACAGTCAGGGCGTGCTGCGGCTGGATGCGCAGGGCAAGGTGCTGATGCGCATCGGTGCGGGCGATGGACTGCCGTCGCTGTCGGTGCGCGCGGTGTTGCCCGATGGCGACGATCTGTGGATCGGCACCACCGGTGGGCTGGCGCACTGGCGGCAAGGCAAGGTCCGCCGCTACACCGCGGCCGATGGCGTGCCCGACGGCTCGGTGCAGGCGCTGTATCGCGACACGCAGGGCATCCTCTGGATCGGCACCGATCGCGGCATGACCGGGCTGTCGCCGGGCGGCAGCACGCGCGCCTGGCTGGGCGAACAGGACTTCCCTGGGCAGAACGCCTTCGACTTTTTGCGCGATGCCGGCGGCGATCTATGGATCGCCAGCGATCGCGGCCTGTTGCGCCTGCAGGGCGACCATTTTCGCGTCTACGACCACCGCGTTGGACTGCCGCGCGACAAGGTGTTCCGCGTGATCGACGACGGCCGCGGCTATTTATGGCTGTCCAGCAACCACGGCGTCTTCCGCATCGCGCGCAACAACTTCGACCAGATCGATGCCGGTACCCGCGAACAATTGAGTGTGGAAGTGGTGGACCGCAGCGACGGCATGCCCAGTAATCAGGGCAACGGCAGCAGCGCGCCGGCCGGCTGGCTGACGCAGTCCGGGCAGTTGTTGTTTCCCACCTCGGCCGGGCTGGGCGTGATCGATCCGGCGCGTGTCGGCACCTTGCAAGGCCATCGCGTGCCGATCGTGTTCGAGCGCTTGCTGGTCGACGGCATGGTGCAGCCGTTGAGCGGCCCGCATCAGCTCGGCGCCGAGACCCGCCGTATCGCAATCACCTATGCCGGACTGAATTTTCGTGGGCCGGACAAGGTGCGTTACCGCTATCGCCTGGAAGGTTTCGACCCGGAGTGGGTGGATGCCGACAACGCGACCGAAGCGGTGTACACCAACCTGCCGCCGGGCCGTTTTCGCTTCCGCGTGCAGGCGATGTCGCTGCCGGTGGACTGGCGTCAGACCGCGCTGCTGGGAGAATCCAGTCTGGCCATCGCACTGGCGCCGCCCTGGTGGCGCCGTAGCGAAGTGATCGCATTGGGCATCCTTGCGCTGGCCAGCCTGATCTACGGGTTTTACCTGTGGCGCACGGCCAGCTACCGGCGCCGTCAGCGCCAACTCAATACCGTGATCGACCGGCGCACCCGCGAACTCAGCGACAAGAACCTCGCCCTGCAGCAGGCCAGCCAGGAGCGCGAAGCGTTGATGCGCCAGCTGGAATACCGCGCCAGCCACGATGTGCTGACCGCATTGCCCAACCGGCGCGAAGCCGAGCGCGTGCTGCAACAGTGGTTCGACGCGGCGCGTGGCGGTGGTCCCGCGCTGGCGCTGGCATTGATGGATATCGACCACTTCAAACACATCAACGACCAATA
Source organism: Xanthomonas sp. 3793 (assembly GCF_024806835.1). Taxonomy (GTDB): domain Bacteria; phylum Pseudomonadota; class Gammaproteobacteria; order Xanthomonadales; family Xanthomonadaceae; genus Xanthomonas; species Xanthomonas arboricola_F. The sequence continues at coordinate 254,489 of NZ_JANTYU010000004.1, read as the reverse complement.
CGGTCACGACGTCGGCGATGCGGTATTGAGCGCGCTGGGCGAGGCGTTGAGCGACCAGGATCGGGCGCAGTGTTTCGCTGCGCGCCATGGCGGCGAAGAGTTTCTGCTGGCCGCCACCGGACTGGATGCCGAACAGGCGCGCGCGCTGTTCGAATGCATGCGACAACGGCTGGCGACGATCGACGTCGATGCGCACGGCATCACGGTGCGGTGCACCGCCAGCATGGGCATGGCGATGAGCGATGAGGCGCCAACCCGGCGCGAACTGCTCGCGTTGGCAGATCGCCGCCTGTATCAGGCCAAGCGGCAGGGGCGCGATCGGTTGGTGGGGCCGTAAGGGGTGCGACGACGCGCTGGTGCCGTGCAGACGCGATAAGTGACGCAGGTGGGCGTATTTCAAGCACGTGTTGTTGTATCGAATCGTGGGGCGCGGGTGCTTATGTTGCTGATATGGGTGTTGCTTGCTTACCTTGCACTGCTTGGGCTAAACGCAGCGATCAACGAGATGGATTTTCGCCGTAGCCCGGACAAGGCCGAGCGTTACAGGTTGTTGCCACTGCCTTACAAGCTCTGTTGCTGGTTCGGCGTGATTCCGCTCTGCGTTGGCATGCTTTTCTGGCATGGCGCGCTAGGTGTTGTGGTATGCATTGCTCTTGCCGCCTTGCAAAGTGCTTGTGTGCGGTGGTACCAAAAGGCCGGGCTATTGCCGCGCAACGACTGAGCTGCAAAAAACGAATCTGAGGTTGTCTTGGACGCTCCAGGGAAGCTCTGAACAAACCGTTCATAGCCTGCCGATCGACGTCCAAGACAGGCCGGGTCGCTCGCAAGTGTTTGATTTTTTCATCAATGACGATTGTCGCGATTAGGCCAGATGGCAAGCTCTCTCAAGGGGCCATGAGTTGTTCGCAGGCTCGCTAGGGCTGTTCTTGCTGCGCATGCAACAACGCAACGAAGGCTTGCGCGGCACGCGACAAGGTGCGCCCGCCATGCGTCACGCATCCCAACTCGCGCGATAGCGCTACATCGGCCAGCGGCAGCGCCACGATCTGATGGTCGATCATGCGCTCCGGCAGCACGCTCCAGGCCAGCCCCACCGACACCAGCATCTTGATCGTCTCCAGGTAGTTGGTGGTCATGCGCAGATGCGGCACCAGGCCACGCTCGGCGAACAGCCCGGCCACGATGCGGTGGGTGAAGGTGCCCGGGTCCGGCAGCACCGCCGGATGCGCCACCACATCGTCCAGCGCCACCTCACGCAGGGCGGCCAACGGATGATCCGGCGCCACCACGAACTGCAGGCGGTCGTGCCAGATCGGCTGCGCGCGCAGCGGCGCACGCGTCTCCGGTGCCAGCGTGGTCACCGCCAGTTCCACCTCGCCACGCAGCACCGCCGCATAGGCCAGTTCCGAGTCCAGAAACTGGATATCCAGCGCGGCCTGCGGATGTTGCGCGGCAAAGCGGCGCAGCAACGCCGGCAGCCGATGCAGCCCAACGTGGTGGCTGGTGGCCAGGCTCAGGCGCCCGCCGACCGAAGCGCCCAGGTGTTCCAGCACGCGGCGCGTGTCTTCCAGCTCGGCAAGGATGCGTTGGGCGCGCGGCAACAAGGCCTGGCCGGCCTCGGTCAGCACCACCTGGCGGCCCAGGCGATCGAACAGCCGCGCGGATAGTTGCCCCTCCAGCAAGGCAATACGCTTGCTTACTGCCGGTTGGGTCAGATGCAGCGCCTCACCGGCCGCCGAAAAGCTGCCGCTGTCGGCGATCGCCACGAAGGCGCTGAGGCTCGCCAGATCCATGCCATTCCTGAAATTCATTTGTTGAATAAACAATATGAATTTGCGTTATCCAATTCAAGCTCCTAGCATCGAATGCAGCCAGGTGGGGCTCCCACCATCCGCCAACCGGATCGCCGCAATGACTGCCAAGACGCTGTACGACAAGCTGTGGGACCTGCACGAGGTCACGCGCCGCGACGATGGTTCGTCGCTGATCTACATCGACCGCCACATCCTGCATGAAGTGACCTCGCCGCAGGCGTTCGAAGGCCTGCGCCTGGCCGGGCGCAAGCCGTGGCGCATCGATGCCAACATCGCCACGCCCGACCACAACGTGCCGACCACGCGTGCCGAGCGCCAGGGCGGGCTGGAGTCGATCGCCGACGAAGTCTCGCGCCTGCAGGTGCAGACCCTGGACGAGAACTGCGACGACTTCGGCATCCTCGAGTTCAAGATGAACGACGCGCGCCAGGGCATCGTGCATGTGGTCGGCCCCGAGCAGGGCGCCACCCTGCCGGGCATGACCGTGGTCTGCGGCGATTCGCACACCTCCACGCATGGCGCGTTCGGCGCGCTGGCGCACGGCATCGGCACCTCCGAGGTCGAGCATGTGCTGGCCACGCAGTGCCTGATCGCCAAGAAGATGAAGAACATGCAGGTGCGTGTCGACGGCACGTTGCCGTTTGGCGTGAGTGCCAAGGACATCGTGCTGGCGGTAATCGGCAGGATCGGCACCGCTGGCGGCAACGGGCATGCGCTGGAATTTGCCGGCAGCGCGATTGCCGCGCTGTCGATGGAAGGGCGCATGACCATCTGCAACATGTCCATCGAAGCCGGTGCGCGCGTGGGCATGGTGGCAGTGGACGACAAGACCATCGCGTACGTCCAAGGCCGCCCATTCGCGCCCAAGGGGGCGGATTGGGACGCTGCCGTGGCGCTGTGGAAGACGCTGGTCTCCGACCCGGGCGCGCACTTCGACACCGTGGTGGAACTGCGTGCCGAGGACATCAAGCCACAAGTGAGCTGGGGCACCTCGCCGGAAATGGTGCTGGCGGTGGATCAGCAGGTGCCGGACCCGGCAACCGAACAGGATCCGACCAAGCGCGACTCGATCGAGCGCGCGCTGAAGTACATGGGGCTGAAGGCCAATCAGCCGATCACCGAGATCCGCCTGGACCGCGTGTTCATCGGCTCGTGCACCAACTCGCGCATCGAAGATCTACGCGCGGCCGCTGCGGTTGCGAAGGGCCGTAAGGTCGCCTCCACCATCAAGCAGGCGCTGGTAGTGCCGGGCTCCGGTCTGGTGAAAGCGCAGGCCGAGGCCGAAGGCCTGGACAAGGTGTTTCTGGACGCCGGTTTCGAATGGCGCGAGCCGGGTTGCTCGATGTGTCTGGCGATGAACCCGGACAAGCTGGGCAGCGGCGAACATTGTGCCTCCACCTCCAACCGCAACTTCGAAGGCCGCCAGGGCGCCGGTGGCCGCACCCATCTGGTCAGCCCGGCGATGGCCGCAGCGGCGGCGGTCAGCGGGCATTTTGTTGATGTGCGTGAACTCGGGGATTCGGGAGTGGGGATTCGGGATTCGTAAAGACGGGTCTGCGCATTCCAGCTTTTTCGAATCCCCAATCCCCAATCCCCAATCCCGGCCTCTCCCAATGACCCCTTTCACCCAACACACCGGACTGGTGGCGCCGCTGGATCGCGCCAATGTCGATACCGACCAGATCATTCCCAAGCAATTCCTCAAGTCGATCAAGCGCACCGGTTTCGGGCCGAACCTGTTCGACGAATGGCGCTATCTGGACATCGGCGAGCCCGGCCGCGACAACAGCCAGCGCCCGCTCAATCCGGAGTTCGTGCTCAATTTCCCGCGCTATCAGGGCGCCAGCGTGCTGCTGGCGCGCGAGAACTTCGGCTGCGGTTCCTCGCGCGAGCACGCGCCGTGGGCGCTGGACGAATACGGCTTCCGCACGGTGATCGCGCCGAGCTTTGCCGACATCTTCTTCAACAACAGCTTCAAGAACGGCCTGCTGCCGATCGTGCTGGCCGAAGCGGAAGTGGACGCCTTGTTCGAGCAATGCCTGGCCACCGAAGGCTATCAACTCACTGTGGATCTGGCCGCACAGCGCGTGCGCCGCCCCGATGGCGTGGAATACGGCTTCGACATCGATGCATTCCGCAAGCACTGCCTGCTCAACGGGCTGGACGACATCGGCCTGACCCTGCAGGACGCCGATGCGATCGGCCGCTTCGAGCAAGACCATCGCGCTCGCCAGCCGTGGCTGTTCGGCGCGCTGCAGTGAGTTGTGCAGTGACGTTTGCGCGGTGATCGCCGCGGCACATTGAACTAACTGGCGCTGTTGCGTCATTCCACGAGGATTGCATGAGCAAGCAGATTCTGATTCTTCCCGGCGACGGTATTGGCCCGGAGATCATGGCCGAAGCGGTCAAGGTGCTGGCGCGCATCGATGCGCAGCATGGTTTGGGTTTCAGCCTGGTGTACGACGAACTGGGTGGCGCGGCCTACGACAAGTACGGCAGCCCGCTGGCCGACGAAACGCTGGAGCGCGCGCGCGCTGCCGACGCGGTGCTGCTGGGCGCCGTCGGTGGGCCGCAATGGGACACCATCGATCCTTCGTTGCGCCCGGAGCGGGGCCTGCTCAAGATCCGCTCGCAGCTTGGGTTGTTCGCCAATCTGCGCCCGGCACTGCTGTATCCGCAGCTGGCCGATGCCTCCACGCTCAAGCCTGAAGTGGTGTCCGGGCTGGATCTATTGATCCTGCGCGAGCTCACCGGCGGCATTTATTTCGGTCAGCCGCGGGGCACGCGCACGCTGGAAAATGGCGAGCGTCAGGCCTACGACACGCTGCCATACAGTGAAAGCGAGATCCGCCGCATTGCCAAGGCCGGCTTCGAGATGGCACGCCTGCGCGGCAAGAAGCTGTGCTCGGTCGACAAGGCCAACGTACTAGCATCGAGCCAGCTGTGGCGCGCAGTCGTCGAAGAGGTGGCAAAGGACTATCCGGACATTGCGTTGTCGCATATGTACGTGGACAACGCGGCGATGCAGTTGGTGCGCGCGCCCAAGCAGTTCGATGTGATCGTGACCGACAACATGTTCGGCGACATTCTGTCCGACCAGGCGTCGATGCTCACCGGCTCGATCGGCATGCTGCCGTCGGCCTCGCTGGATGCCAACAACAAGGGCATGTACGAGCCATGTCATGGCTCGGCGCCGGATATCGCAGGCAAGGGCATCGCCAATCCGCTGGCCACCATCCTGTCGGTGGCAATGATGCTGCGCTATACGTTTGCGCAATCGGCTGCGGCGGATGCGATCGAGCAAGCGGTCGGCAAGGTACTCGACCAGGGCCTGCGCACCGCCGACATCTGGTCGGAAGGCACGACCAAGGTTGGTACGGTGGCAATGGGTGATGCAGTGGTGGCCGCGCTGTAAAAGCGCTCGCTTCCCCGAGGCGTCGTGGCTTTACCGGTGGCTATCGTTCTTCAGACGATGGCCACTTTCGTTTGGCGTCTGCCTCATCCGTGATCACATCAGTCAACCAAAGCATCTGCATGAACCTACGGATGTCGTGCGCAGGACTTGCAGGCATGGGGGGGGGCGGCAGCGCGGTGCCGCATCCGGTGTCGGGACACGCCGTGAATCCGTCCGTGGAGGCTCGGTGGCGGCATCCATGCCGCCACACGGTCCCGCCCCCGGACGCGACACCGCGCTCCCACTCTTCGCGGCTGCTGATCGGCAAGCAATGCCTTTTGGTAGGCGTGATGCTTGCAGATTCCGCAGTCGGTAGTCGGTAGTCGATGCAGTTTTTCGTCTATTGCTTTGCCATGATTCCGCCAGCGAAGGTCGCGCTCCAAAGCATGATCAATCAATCAAGTAACGCTTCTCCTTCAGCCACCAACACTATTCGGAGGTGCTTGCGCGCGTACCGGCGTGGGACCTTACGCGGCATGGATGCCGCGTAAGAGCCTACAGGGACGTACTTGCGGCGTGTCCCACGCTGGTACGCGTGCAAGCGCCCTCAGTGATCGAGGCGTTTGCGCGAAACCGGCAGACGTCGTGCGTGGGATTGGTCGATGTGGCGCCGCGCTCCCACTCTTCGCGGCTGCTGATCGGCAAGCAATGCATTCTTAGAAAACGTTCAAATCACCAACCACCAAAAACCAAGACGGCCAGCAGATCACTCCGCCGGCCGTCAGATTTACATCGTTTAGCAGATGACAGCGCTACGCCACCGCAGCCGTCTTGCCGGCGACCACGCCGCGCTCGCGCTGACGCAACAGGCGGTTGGCCACATCCAGCCACGCCAGTGCGCTGGCTTCGATGATGTCCTTGCTGGTGCCGGTGCCTTCGTACTCCACGCCGTCGTGGCGCACGCTCAGGCTGGCTTCGCCTCGGGCGTCCGCACCGATGCCTACGCTGTGTACCTGGTAGCTGTCCAGCTCCAGCTTCACGCCGGTGGCCGAGGCCAGCGCACCGAACAAGGCATCGACCGGGCCGTTGCCCTGCGCAGTCTCGGCGACGCGATTGCCTTCCGGGTCGGACAATTCCACCAGCGCATTGGCACGGCTGCCGACATCGCTGATGGTCATCGAGGCCAGGCGGTAGCCTTCCTGCACGGTGGCGTCCTGCATCAATGCCTGCAGGTCCGCGTCGGTGACCACGCGCTGCTTTTCGCACAATGCCTTGAACTGCTCGAAGACCAGCTTGACCTCTTCTTCTTCCAGCAGATATCCCAGGGCACGCAGGCGCTGCTCGACCGCTGCACGGCCGCTGTGGCGGCCCAGCACCATTTGCGACGATTCCCAGCCCACATCTTCCGGACGCATGATTTCGTAGGTGCCGCGATGGCGCAGCATGCCGTGCTGGTGGATGCCCGACTCGTGCGCGAACGCATTGCCACCGACCACCGCCTTGTTGCGCTGTACCGGCATGCCGACCAGGCGCTGCAGCAACTGCGAGGTGGAGACGATGCGTGGAGTATTGATCGACGAATCGATGTTGTAGAACGCACCGCGTACCTTCAGCGCCATGGTGATTTCTTCCAGTGCGCAGTTGCCCGCACGCTCGCCAATGCCGTTGATGGTGCATTCCACCTGGCGTGCGCCGCCTTCGATCGCTGCCAGCGAATTGGCCACCGCCAGGCCCAGGTCGTTGTGGCAATGCGCGCTGAAGATCACCTTGTCGGCGCCTTCCACGCTGGCGATCAGCCGCGCGAACATGCCGCGGATCTCTTCCGGCGTGGTGAAGCCCACCGTGTCGGGCAGGTTGATCGTGGTGGCACCGGCCGCAATCGCCACACGGGTGACCTCGGCCAGGAAATCTTCTTCGGTGCGGGTCGCGTCTTCGGCAGAAAACTCCACGTCATCGATATAGCCGCGCGCCAGCGTCACGTGCTTGTGCACCGATTCCAGCACCTGTTCGCGGCTCATGCGCAACTTGTGCTCGCGGTGCAGCGGGCTGGTGGACAGGAACACATGCAGGCGCGGGTTGGCTGCAGCTTCCAGCGCCTTTGCCGAGGTTTCAATATCCGCCTGCAGGCAGCGCGACAGCACCGCAAGGGTGGGACGACGCAGCTCGCGGCCGATCATCGCCACAGCTTCGCGGTCCGAATGCGAACTGGCCGGAAAGCCGGTTTCGATGATGTCCACGCCGAGTTCGTCCAGCGCGCGCGCCATGACCAGCTTCTGCTGGGGCGTCATGCTGCAGCCGGGGGATTGCTCGCCGTCGCGCAGGGTGGTGTCGAAAATTCGGATACGCGGGGTCTGGTTGGATACGGTCGTGTTCACCAGGAAGACTCCTCTACGGCGATGGCGGTGACAGGCGTTGAAGCGACTGCGGATGGGCGGGAAAGAGCGGGTGTTTGGGGTATGGGCTTGACGCTGCGTTCGTTGCGGAGTCGTTCGGTATTGCGACGCCGCGGTTTGCGTGGCGGACGCGGCCGCACCTCGGACAAGAGTGCGGCCAGAACCGTTGCGTCGATATTACCGCCAGAGACCACCGCACATTTGCGTTTGCCTGCAACACGGCGACCGGCGGCCAGTGCCAGCGCACCGGCGCCCTCGGCGATGACGTGCTCTTCCAGCGCCAGGCGTACCAGGGTTTCACGCAATTCGGCTTCGCGCACGATCACCACATCGTCGAGCAGGCTCGCGCATAAACGGCGGGTCAGAAAGCCGGGAATCTTGACCTTCACGCCGTCGGCCAGGGTGGGGACGGGAGCGATTTCACGCAGATCGCCGCGTACGGCGCGGGCCATCGAATCGACACCTTCCACCTGCGCGCCGACGATGCGCACGCCTTGCGATTTCAGCGCAAGCGCCACCCCGGAGGCCAGGCCGCCGCCGCCGATCGGCACGATCACCACGTCCGGCGCATGCGCAGCCAGTTCGATGCCGACCGTGCCTTGCCCGGCGATCACATCCGGATCGTCGAAGGCGGATAGGAAACGGTAGCCGTTCTGGTCGGCCAGCTCGCGCGCGAACGCAAACGCTTCGTCGTAACTGTTGCCATGCTGGCGGACGGTGGCGCCCCAGTGCGCAACACCGGCGATCTTGGTCTGCGGCGCGCCGTATGGCATCACCGTAATCGCCTGCACGCCCAGCCTGTATGCCGACCATGCCACGCCTTGCGCATGGTTGCCGGCCGATGCGCAGATCACCGGACGCTCGTCGCCACGTTCCAGCCCCGCCAGCAACGCGTTCAATGCGCCGCGCACCTTGTAGGAGCCGGTGCGCTGCAGGTTTTCCAGCTTCAGCCACACGCCGAAGCGCTCGGCATAATGCAGCGGCGTGGGCGACAGGTACTTGCGCAGGCGGGCCTGCGCGGCCAGCACGTCGGCCACGCTGACGGCCACGTCGCCTACGTCTGGTTCCTGCGAAGCGGGGCGGCCGGAATCAGGCATTGCGGCACGCGCGCGGCCGATCCGGAAGAAGACACCTCCGGACGGTGGTCTGGTGGTCGCGCGAGGTTTGCGTGGCCCAGGTCTGCGTGGTCATGCGGCGGCCTCGATCGATTCCAGTGCCGTGATCACCACCGACTCGCAGTCGTACACCTTTTCGAGCTGCAGCCGCAGTGTTTCCGGCGGCCGGCTGCTGTCCACGTCCAACTGCAGGTGCCAGCGCCCGGCATCGTCCGGCGCGGCGGCGCCCTGGATGGCACACGGGCGGAACCCGCGGCGCTCGGTCATGCCGATCACCCGCACCAATGCGCCTTCGGCCGGCTTCAGCACCAGGTCAAGCCGGTAACGCATGTGTCGTCTCCTTGGCCGCGTGTGCAGGATTGCTGTCCAGCATGGTGCTGTTGGCGTTGTTGGGCGGCACCAGCGGCCATACGTTGGCGCGTGCGTCGATGGCAACGTGCAGCAGGCCGGGGCCGGGTTGGGACAGCAATTCCGCCAGTGCCGCATCCACATCGCCGCGCGCGATGATGCGCTTGGCCGGGATGCCGAACACCTGCGCCAGCGCGGCAAAATCCGGGTTGTCGGACAGATCGATTTCGCTGTAGCGCTCGGCAAAGAACAGCTCCTGCCACTGCCGCACCATGCCCAGCGAGCTGTTGTCCAGCAGCACGATCTTCACCGGCAGCTTGCAGCGCGCGATCGTCACCAGCTCCTGCACGTTCATCATGAAACTGCCATCGCCGGAGACCAGCACCACGGTGCGGTCGGGGCAGGCGAACTGCGCGCCCATCGCCGCCGGCAGGCCGAAGCCCATCGTGCCGAGCGCGCCGCTGGTGAGGTGATTGCGCGGATCGTTGAAGCGGCAATGCTGGGCCACCCACATCTGATGCTGACCCACGTCGCACGCGATGATGGTGTCGGCCGGGGCCACTTCGCTCAGGCGCTTGAGCAGCGCCGGCGCGTAGATATCGGTGCCGGGCGCGTCGTAACGCGCGCCGAATTTTTCGCGGTTGGCAAAGCAGCGCGTGCGCCATGCCTGGCAATTGCCACGTGCTGCGCTCAATGCCTTCAGACTGACCGCCACATCGCCGGGCACGGCGATGTCGGCCGTACGCAGCTTGGAGATTTCATACGCATCGGCATCCAGATGGATGACGCGCGCGAATGGTGCGAATTCGCTCAACTTGCCGGTGGCACGGTCATCGAAGCGTGCGCCGACCACCACCAACAGATCGCATTCCTGGATCGCCATATTGGCCGCGCGGGTGCCGTGCATGCCCAGCATGCCCAGATAATCCGGATGCGCATGCGGCAGCGCGCCCAGGCCGCGCAAGGTCAGCGCGGTGGGAATGCCGGTGGCTTCGACAAAGCGCCGAAACGCCTCCACCGCACCGGCCAGGGCGATGCCGCCACCGCCGTACACCACCGGGCGTTCGGCGCTGGCGATGGCCGCCAGCGCTTCGGCCAATTTCGCATCTTCCGGGGCCGGAGGCGGCAACACTGCCGCCGGCACATGATCTGGCAGATGCGAGGCATCGGCGATCTGCACGTCCTTGGGCAAGTCGATCAACACCGGGCCCGGGCGGCCTTCGCGCGCGATGCGAAACGCCTCGCGCACGATCTCCGGGAACTGGTCCACGCTGCGCACCAGAAAGCTGTGCTTGACGATCGGCATGGTCATGCCGAACACGTCCAGTTCCTGGAAGGCATCGGTGCCCAGCAGCGGCGTGGCGACCTGACCGGTCAGGCACACCATCGGCACCGAATCGAGCATTGCGTCCGCAATGCCGGTCACCAGATTGGACGCGCCCGGGCCGGAGGTGGCCACGCACACGCCGACCTTGCCGCTGGCACGGGCATAGCCGTTGGCGGCAAGGGCGGCGCCCTGTTCGTGACGGACCAGGATGTGCTTGAGCCTGGAATCCACCAGGGCGTCGTAGAACGGCATGATGGTGCCGCCCGGATAACCGAACAGCGTTTCCACGCCCTCGGCTTCCAGGGCCTGCGTCAGCCAGCGCGCGCCGTTGCGGGGCGTGCTGTGTGCGGAGGTGTTCATGCGTTGCGGACCTTCGGTGTTAAACGGTGGGGGATGCGGCGGCGTTATGCCGCTTGCTGATTTGCTGGTGCGGCAGCGGCTTGCTGTTCGCCGTTGAGCCACACCATCTTGGCGCGCAGTTTCTTGCCCACTTCTTCGATCGGGTGTTCCAGGTCGGCCTGCTTGAACTTGGTGTAGTTCGGCAGGCCGGCTTCGTATTCGGCCACCCAGTTCTTGGTGAAGGTGCCGTTCTGGATGTCGGTCAGCACGTCCTTCATGCGTGCCTTGGTGCTGGCGTCGATCACGCGCGGGCCGCTGACATAGTCGCCGTATTGCGCGGTTTCGGACACGAATTCCAGCATGCGGGTGATGCCGCCTTCGTAAAACAGGTCCACGATCAACTTCAGTTCGTGCAGCACTTCGTAGTACGCGATCTCCGGCTGATAGCCGGCTTCCACCAAAACTTCGAACCCGGCCTGCACCAGCGACGAGGCGCCACCGCACAGCACGGCCTGCTCGCCGAACAGATCGGTTTCGGTTTCTTCCTTGAAGGTGGTCTTGATGATGTTGGCGCGCGCGCCGCCCAGGCCGCCGGCATAGGTCAGCGCGAACTGCTCGGCCTTGCCGCTGGTGTCCTGGTAGACCGCATAGATGCACGGCACGCCGCGGCCGATCTCATATTCGCGACGCACCAGCGCGCCGGGACCCTTCGGCGCGACCAGCACCACGTCCAGATCGGCACGCGGGGTGATCATGTCGAAATGCACGTTCAAGCCATGCGCGAACAGCAGGCAGGCGCCTTGCTTCATGTTCGGGGCAATGACCTCTTCGTAGAGCTTCTTCTGCACCATGTCCGGGGTCAGGATCGCGACCAGATCGGCACTCTTCACCGCCTCGGCCGGCGCCACGACGGTGAAGCCGTCGGCCTGGGCCTTGGATTCGGTGGGGCCGCCGGGACGCAGGCCGACGGTGACGTCGAAGCCGGAATCGCGCAGGTTCAGCGCATGCGCGCGGCCCTGGCTGCCGTAGCCGATGATCGCGATTTTCGGTTGGGTGTCGTTGCTCATGAAGTAGTCCTTGCGGGGTTGGCAGTGGGAAAGGGATCAGCTAGCAGCGCAGAGGCTGGTTGGCCGAACAAAGCGGGGATGAGCGAGAACACCGTGCACGCGGAGGCTTGCGGCAGCGCAGTTGCTGGCACTGATGGAAGGGGCTGCGGCGATGTCGGTGGTGTCGTTCATGTCATTCGAAACTTTTGGGGGTCCCTGAAACGCGAAACCCCGCGCCGTTGCCGGTGCGGGGTCTGATCGAAGCCTTGTGTGTCTGTTACCTACACGAAGCCGCGTCCCGCACCGGTTGGCGAGGTAATAAGTACGAGCACGAGAAGCGACGCTGCCGTCGCGCCCAAGGGCGCGGTCAGGAGGGCGTTCGTGGTGGCGGTGCGTTGCGGCATGCGTTGAGATAACCATCGCTGCCGGTAGGGTGTCAACCCTTGCGGGTGAAACAGCTGGATCGGTGCCGCTTACCGAGCGCGAAGCCTCATGACAGCAGCATGGTTTCCCATGAAACTGGATCGACGACTTGCCGACATCGCCGATGTGCGTCACCAACTGCGCGGTTTTATCGCTGCAGTGTGGCTGGGATCGAGCGCTGCGATCAAGGCCGCTGGTATGGTTGGTCCTTCATTCGTTGTGTCGTGGGGAGCTCTGGATCATGCGTCGCGTACCCGTCTTACTTGTGTCTGCTCTGACGCTGCTGGCGCCGTCTCTCGGTGCCGCCGACCGGATCACCGGGCAGGGCTTCGCTACCCGCTCCGAAGTGATCGCCCCGCATGCGATGGCGGCGACGTCGCAACCGCTGGCCACCCAGATCGCGCTGGATGTGATGAAGAACGGCGGCTCGGCGGTGGATGCGGCGATTGCCGCCAATGCCGCGCTAGGCCTGATGGAGCCGACCGGCAATGGGGTGGGCGGGGATCTGTTCGCCATCGTCTGGGATCCCAAGACCAACAAACTCTATGGGTACAACGGCTCAGGCCGTTCGCCCAGGTCGCTGACCCTGGCCGAGTTCCAGCGCCGCGGGCTGAAGGACATTCCGCCGACCGGCCCGTTGCCGGTGTCGGTGCCGGGCGCGGTGGATGGCTGGTTCGCGCTGCACGAGCGCTTTGGCCGCAAGCCGATGGCGCAGAACCTGGCCCCGGCGATCCGCTACGCGCGCGAAGGCCATCCGGTGGCCGAAACCATCGCCTATTACTGGGACCGCTCGGTGCCGCGGCTGTCGCAGTACCCCGGCTTCAAGGAGCAGTTCACCATCGACGGCCATGCCCCGCGCAAGGGCGAGCTGTGGAAGAACCCGAACCTGGCCAACACCTTGCAGCAGATCGCCGACGGCGGCCGCGATGCGTTCTACAAGGGCGATATCGCCCGCACCATCGGCGCCTACTTCAAGGCCAATGGCGGCTACCTGAGCTATGCGGACATGGCCAGCCATCAGGGCGAATGGGTGGAGCCGGTCAGCACGAATTACCGCGGTTACGACGTGTGGGAGCTGCCGCCCAACAGCCAGGGCATCGCCGCGCTGCAGATGCTCAACATCCTGGAAGGCTACGACTTCTCCAAGATCCCGTTCGGCTCGGCCGAGCACGTGCACCTGTTCACCGAGGCCAAGAAGCTGGTCTTCGCCGACCGCGCGCGTTTCTATGCCGACCCGGCCTTCCAGCCCGCGCCGCTGGCCAGGCTGGTCTCCAAGGACTACGCCGCCCAGCGTCGCGCGCTGATCTCCATGGACAAGGCGCTCAAGGAGGTGCAGCCGGGCACGCCCAAGCAGCTCGAAGAAGGCGACACCATCTACATGACCGTGGCAGATGCCGACGGCATGATGGTGTCGTTGATCCAGTCCAACTACCGCGGCATGGGCAGCGGTATGGCGCCGCCGGGGCTGGGCTTCATCCTGCAGGACCGTGGCGAGATGTTCGTGCTGAAGAAGGACCACCCCAACGGCTACGCGCCGGGTAAGCGGCCGTTCCAGACCATCATCCCGGCCTTCGTCACCAAGGACGGCAAGCCGTGGCTGAGCTTCGGGGTGATGGGCGGGGCGATGCAGCCGCAGGGGCATGTGCAGATCGTGATGAACCTGGTGGATTTCCATATGAATCTGCAGGAGGCCGGCGACGCGCCACGCATCCAGCACGAGGGCTCCACCGAGCCGACTGGCCAGGCCACCGCCATGAGTGACGGCGGCGAGCTCAATCTGGAGACCGGGTTCTCCTACGACACCATTCGCGCACTGATGCGCAAAGGCCATCGGGTGATCTTTGCCGACGGCCCGTATGGCGGCTATCAGGCGATCGCCCGCGACCCGGGCAATGGCGTGTATTACGGCGCGTCGGAAAGCCGCAAGGACGGGCAGGCGGCCGGTTACTGAGCCAACCGCCACGGATGAGTGCGGCTCAACTCTGCCTGCCGCGCGCCGCTAACCACACCGATGGATTAGGAATCCCCATGAGCTCGATGCACTCGCCTGACCTGCCGTCGCACACGCGTGCGGCCCTGCTCCCCGACGCGCCGGTTGCCTTGTTGCGGCTCTCGGTCGAGGCGCATGTGGTGGCCTGCAATCGCGCCGGCCTGGACGTGCTGGGCAAGACCGCCAGCGAACTGGAAGGCTTGCCGGCCTCCGTGCTGTGGGGATTGAGCGTCACCGACCTGGTCGGCGACGAAGGGGTGTGGGCCGCACCGGGCGACGACCCGGCCCGGCGCGTGCGTTACATCCGCGACCGCGAGCACGGAGGCTGGATGCTGTCGTTGCCGCACGTCGAAACCGCAATCCTGTTGCGCGAAGCCACACGGTTGGCCGACGGTAGTCGCCCGGTGCCGATCTCGCCGCTGCTGCAGCCGCTGGTGGCACGGCTACAGGCCGAGCACGAAGACCGCACCGTGCTGGAGCGCACTGCGCAGGCGCTGGCCGGCTGCGAGCTGGAACTGCTGCTCCCGCCGGGCCTGGCGGACAACGAGATGGGCCGCCGGCTGCAGGCCGGCTTCGGCAATCTGGCCGAAGCGATCCGCCAGGCGGTCGCGCTGTCGGTGCAGATCGCCGCCGAAGTGCCGCCATTGGTGGCCGAAAACGACGAGATGGTGCGTCAATCGCAGGCGCAGACCGAAGCGCTGGACGGCGCCCGCACGGCGGTGGAGCGGCTGTCGTCGAGCCTGCAGGACGTCAATGCCGAACTGGCACAGGTGATCGCGCTGGCCGCCAGCGCCGATGACAGCGCGCGCCAGGGTGTGGCCGCGGCACACGCCCTGGGCCAGGCCATGCACGAGGTGGAGCGTCGCGCCGCACGTGCCGGCGAGGTCATCGAAGTCATCGACTCGGTGGCGTTTCAGACCAATATCCTGTCGATCAACGCCAGCATCGAAGCGGCGCATGCCGGCGACGCCGGGCGCGGCTTTGCGGTGGTCGCCACCGAGATCCGCCGTCTGGCCGAACGTGCCGCGGCGGCGGCGCGCGATGTGCGCGCGATCCTGGCCGAGACCAGTGCTGCGGTGGGCGAGGGCGCTGCCTCCGCGCGTGGCACCGAGGCAGTGCTCGATGGCATCACCCACGTGCTTGGGCAGGCCAGTAGCGCGATGACCACGGTAGCCGGGCGCATCCAGGCGCAGGATGGCGAAATTCGCGGGATCGAGCGTGCGGTGGATGGTGTGGTGGCGCTGGGGCGCAGCAACCTGCAGCATGCCGCGCACGTGGCCGAACGCAGCGAGGCGCTGGAGCGCGGCACCGAAACCCTGCGCGACTGCGTGGGCCTGTTCCGCCTGCCGCCCGATCCATTGCAGGTGCCCAGGCACGCGCGCGTCAAGGAACTTGCCGTCGCTACGGCGGGCAAGATCGGCACCGCACTGGCGCAGGCCATCGCGCGCGGGCAGATCGACGAAGCGGCGTTGTTCGCGCGCACCTACACGCCGATTGCCGGGGTGGAGCCGCCCAAGTTCAGTACCGACTTCGACGCGGTCTGCGATCAGGTGCTGCCCCCGCTGCAGGAGCCGCTGCTGGATGCGCATGCGTGGATCGTATTCGCCATCTGCGCCAATCCCGACGGCTATGTGCCTACCCACAATCTGCGTTTCACCCAGCCGCTGACCGGCGATGCCAAGCGCGATCTGGTCGGCAACCGCACCAAGCGCAAGTTCACCGACCGCGTCGGCCGCAGCGTGGGCGCGCACACCGACCCTTATCGTTTGCAGGTTTATCGCCGCGATACCGGCCAGATCATGTTCGACCTGTCTGCACCGATCTTCGTCGGCCGCAAGCATTGGGGCGGCCTGCGGGTGGGGTATACGCTGGAGTGACGACGGCTGGCGTCAGGGCCGCCGATGAAATTGCTGTACGGCCGCCAGGCGGTCGCGGCCGGTGCTCGGCGTGGCATGTGCCACCCGTACGCTCCGGTTCCGCCGCGCCGCCCACACCCAGCTGACGACGGCTCGCTAGGTTTTGTTCGCCGCTCTTACTGAGGTGTGGCCGGCGTCGGGTTGCCCGCCGATGCGGTTGTCGGGTTGCCCAGCTGCTTGGCCAGGAAGTGCTCGAGGGTGCGATAGAAGGCGATCTGGTTGGCGTCCTTGTAAAACCCGTGGCCTTCCTTGGGCACGGCCATCCATTCGGGCGCGTTGCTGCTACGGGTCAGCGCAGCCCGCAGGCTCTTGGCCTGGGCAAATGGCGCACGCTCGTCCTCTTCGCCGTGGACCAACAGCACGGGCGCCTTGATGCGTTGGGCCAGCGAAACCGGCGAGTGCGCGGCAAGCTCGGCGGCGTCGCGGCCGATCACGCGCTCCAGGTAATTGGTGCCGTACGCGCTCTGATTGATATCGCCCCTGGTGTACATCATCTGCAGGTCGTAGATACCGGCCACACCGACCGCGCAGCGGAACAGCTCCGGTGCCTTCACCTGCACCATCATCGCCGCGTACGCACCAAAACTGGCACCGTAGCTGCAGATGCGCGACCGATCGGCCATGCCCTGGTCGATCGCCCAACGCACGCCATCCACCAGATCGTCCTGGATCCGTTCGCCCCACTGGCGATAACCCGCACGTTCGAAGTCATGGCCGCGTCCCTGCCCGCCGCGGTAGTTGACCTGCAGCACCAGATAGCCGCGGCTGGCGAGAAATTGCGCATCGGTGTCGAACGCCCAACCATCGCCGTCGGTATGCGGGCCGCCATGCGGCAGCAGGATCATTGGCAGTGGCGCACCCTGGGCGGCCGTTGCCGGAACGGTCAGCACGCCGTCCAGCGTCAGCCCGTCGCGGGCCTGGAATCGCACCATGCGCCGCTCGCTCATCCGTGCCGCGGGCAGGGCGCTGCGGGCCTTGATGACCAGCTTGAGCGTATTGGTCGGGCGATTGAAGATGTACCAGGCGCCGGCATCGCGGTCGCTATAGGCCTTCAGCAGCACGGCGTTGCCATCTTCGGTGAAGTTGATGAAATCCACGTACTGACCAGCCAGGGTCTGGCTGAGGCTGCGATGCAACTGCGCCTGTGCGCTGTCGGGCGCGACATAGCGCAGCGCAGGCTGGCCCGGTCCCAGTCGTGCCGCGAACGGCGCAAATGGTGCAGGTCCCCATTGCAGATCGTCCACGTCGTAGAACGGGTCGGATGCCAGCACGCTGCGCTGCTGGCCGTCCGGGTCGCTGGACACCAGTGCCGCCGGACCGCCGGAGACGCTGTGCCAGCCATAGACACGATTGGGCTGTTCGGCAAAGGCGATCGGACGCCAATTGGCCTGGACCTGCGTCAGCGGTGTCCAGCCGTTGCCGCTGCGGCGGAACAGCAGCGAATTGTCGTTGTCGTCGGTGCCGTATGCGTACTGCGCCACATCGGCGTTGTCGAGCACAAACCTCAGGCGCGGCACGTCGATGTCGGCCATCAGCCGGTGGGCGGTGGTACTCGCATCCACGTCGTACAGCATCGAATGGCGCGAATCCAGCGATAGCCGCCGCATGTAGAAGTGCCCGTTGCGCCGGCTCGGCAGCCCTTCGATGTAGCCGAAGCCGCGCTCCAGCCCGGCATTGCGCGTGCTCTGCTGGTAGCCGTAGACGTAGCGCTGATTGCCGCCGTCCAGGTCGGTGGCGATGATCTCGCCCATCGGCACCGGTTCTTCCAGCGAGCCGAGCTTGCGACCCTTGCCGATCACCAGGCGCCGATCGCTGACCCAGGCGATGCGGACCGGCAATTCGTAGCGGGGCAGGCGCAGCATGGTGGTGGATTGCATGTCGGCGATGCGGTACACCACCAGCGCGTAGCTGCCGTCCCCAAGATCGGCGCTGACCGCCAGATGCTTGCCATCCGGCGACATCGCGGGCGAGGAAATCGGGCCGGACTCGACGAAGGCTTCTGCCGGTAGTGGCTCAGCCGCTGCACCAGGTCCGGCCGCTCCGATCAACACTGCTGCCATCCACGCACACCGTTGCATCCATTGCATTCGCGTTGTCCATCCCCTGTTTCACGCGACGATAACGAATCGCGGCCATCGGCTGCAAGAGGGCGTAAAAAATGCCGCCGGAATGCGGCGGCAAGGAGAGAGAGCAGGTTTCTGGTTGTTGTGCGGCCACGCTAGCCAGCCGATGTGCCGCGAAAATGTCTGGGCATGTCAGCTGCACGGCTGCGTTCATCGCGCAGCGTCCGTTTGGCGGGTCAGTGCGCCGTGCAGCCAACCGCGCATGCGCCCGCTCGCGGCGATGTGGTTTAATCGCCGCCGAAGTGGGGGTACCGCAGTGCGCTGCGGTTGAGATAGTCCCTTCGAACCTGATCCGGCTGATACCGGCGTAGGGAAGCTTCGTAAGATGCGACGGCCGGTGCCTGCACCGGTCGTCCTGTTGAGCGCCGCCGCTTCGTCCGCACTGCGACTTCTTCGCAGAGCCAGCGCCATTGGTGCTGGTCACCAGCACACAGGACGAACGCCATGAATGCCGCGCCTACCGTTTTGCAGCAACAAGCCCAGTCGTTATCCGAGGCTGTGACCCAGCCGATTCCCGGTTCCCGCAAGATCTTCGCACCCGGCTCGCGCGCCGACCTGCAGGTGCCGATGCGCGAGATCGTGTTGACGCGCACGCCGACGTTGTTCGGCGGCGAAGACAATGCGCCGCTCAGCGTCTACGACACCTCCGGGCCCTACACCGACCCGCAGGCGGCAATCGATCTCGCTGCCGGCCTTGCGCCGTTGCGTGCCGACTGGATCGCCGAACGTGGCGATACGGTGGCGCTGGAGACCTTGAGTTCGCACTTCGGGCGCGGCCGCGAACACGATGCGCGCCTGGACGCCGTGCGTTTTCCTGCACGGCGCCTGCCGCGGGTGGCGCGCGCCGGCGCCAATGTCACCCAGATGCATTACGCACGTCGCGGCATCGTCACGCCGGAAATGGAGTTCGTGGCGATTCGCGAAAACCAGCGTCTGGAAGCGGTGAGCGACGCGATGCTGCGCAAGCAGCATCCCGGTGAATCGTTTGGTGCGTCGATCCAGCAGCGCATCACGCCGGACTTCGTGCGCGAGGAGATCGCGCGCGGTCGCGCGATCCTGCCCAACAACATCAATCATCCGGAAAGCGAACCGATGATCATCGGTCGCAATTTCCTGACCAAGATCAACGCCAACATCGGCAATAGCGCGGTGTCGTCGGGCATTGCCGAAGAAGTGGAAAAACTGGTGTGGTCGATCCGCTGGGGCGGCGACACGGTGATGGACCTGTCCACCGGCAAGCACATCCACGAAACGCGCGAATGGATCATCCGCAATTCGCCGGTACCGATCGGCACGGTGCCGATCTACCAGGCACTGGAGAAAGTCGATGGGCGCGCCGAAGAACTCACCTGGGAGATTTTTCGCGACACCTTGATCGAGCAGGCCGAGCAGGGCGTGGACTATTTCACCATCCACGCCGGTGTACTGCTGCGTTACGTGCCACTGACTGCAAAGCGCGTCACCGGCATCGTCTCGCGCGGTGGTTCGATCCTGGCCAAGTGGTGTCTGGCGCACCACAAGGAAAATTTTCTCTATACCCACTTCGAAGACATCTGCCAGATCATGAAGGCCTACGATGTGGCGTTTTCGCTGGGCGATGGGTTGCGCCCGGGCTGCATTGCCGATGCCAACGATGCTGCGCAGTTCGGTGAACTGGAAACGCTGGGCGAGTTGACCAAGCTTGCCTGGAAGCACGATGTGCAGACCATGATCGAAGGGCCGGGGCATGTGCCGATGCAGCTGATCAAGGAGAACATGGACAAGCAGCTGCGCGAATGCGGCGAGGCGCCGTTCTACACGCTGGGGCCGCTGACCACCGATATCGCGCCCGGCTACGACCACATCACCAGCGCGATCGGCGCGGCGATGATCGGCTGGTTCGGCACCGCGATGCTCTGCTACGTCACGCCCAAGGAGCATCTGGGCTTGCCCAACCGGCAGGACGTACGCGACGGCATCATGGCCTACAAGATCGCCGCGCATGCGGCCGACCTGGCCAAGGGGCATCCCGGCGCGCAGGTTCGCGACAACGCCTTGAGCAAGGCGCGCTTCGAGTTCCGTTGGGACGACCAGTTCCATCTCGGGCTGGATCCGGAAAAGGCCAGGGAATTCCATGACGAGACCTTGCCCAAGGACGCGCACAAGCTGGCGCATTTCTGTTCGATGTGCGGGCCGCACTTCTGCTCGATGAAGATCACCCAGGACGTGCGCGACTACGCGGCCGAACACGGCATGGGCGAAGCGCATGCTGTGTCGGCTGGCATGGAAGAAAAGGCGTCGCAGTTTCTGGCGCAGGGGGCGCAGATTTATCGCGCCTCATAGCGCCACAAGCCCGCTTAAGGTTGCCCGGAACACGTGGCCCGCTTATCGAAAATTCAGCTTCGGCTGTGCAGATCGCATCGCTGCGCGCAAGTGCCGCGATGCGATCGTGCTGCAAGCGGTTACAGCGGATAAGGGTTTGCAGCGTTCTAGCTGAATCGCAGATAAAAAAATCGCGCCAGAAGGCGCGAAGGAAACATCGTAATTATTTGAATTCGTCGGCGAGAGAGAGAGAGCCTGACGTCGCCGCCTGTTATAGGAAGCAACGGGGCATAGAGTAAAATTTGCACCAAGTGGATGCATGACACAGTTGGTCGTGGTCCTTTGCTGAATTTGGCGTTTCGCACTCCGTGCGAAGCGTTTTTGTAGTCCTTGCATGCCGACGCGTGTCTTTGCCGATGAGTGTTCCTTCTGCTACTGCAATGCCAACTGGCCGGCTGCGTGTCGGGCAGTGTGTGGTCGACGTTGCCTCGCGCGAAGTGCACGCACCGGGCGCAAGGCGCGCGTTGCGCTTGCCTCCCAAGTCGTTGGCGGTGCTGCTGACCCTGGCGCGACAGCCGGGGCAGGTGGTGACGCGCGAGCAGTTGCTCGCCGAGGTATGGCCGGACACCTTGCCCAGCAACGATGTGGTGACCCAGGCAGTGACGCAGCTGCGCAAGGCGTTTGCCAGCAGCGGCAGCCAGCGGTCCGAGTACATCGAGACGATTGCCAAGACCGGGTATCGCCTGATGGCGCCGGTGGGGTGGGAGGCGCGCACCGATGCCGCGGCGACGCTGCCGCAGACGCCGTCCTCGCTGGGGCCGCCTGGCGTGCAGCAGTCCGCGCAGGAAGCACCGCTGGCGACAGATGAGCTCAGCGCTGCGGCTGAGACCGATGACTCCCTGCCATACCAGGCGGCAACGCCATCGCCTGCTGCGGCAGTGACGCCTCACCGGCGTCGCTGGATGGCTCTCGCCTTCGCGGGCCTGGCGCTGGTGGTGGTGCTAGGCCTGGCGGCACGCACGCTGTGGCTGCGCGCACCGGCAACCGATGTCGCAACGTCCACCGCTGTTCCGGGCAGCCCCAAGCGGCCGTACCAGGTCATCACTGCGGGCGGCGGATTCGATCTCACGCCCAGCCTGTCGCCCGACGGCAGCATGGTGGCCTACGCCTCGCTGACCAGCGATCGGCCAGGGACCTCGATCCTGGTCAAGACGACCGACAACGCATATCCGCGCGTGCTGGAAACGCCTGCACCCAGCGTCTCCGACCGACTGCCCGCCTGGTCGCCGGATGGACGCGAAATTGCGTTCTCCCGGCAAGCGCCGGATGGCAGCTGCAGGATCATGATCGCCGCTGCGGCAGGTCAGTCCGCAGCGCGTGAGGTGGTGCGTTGCGATGGCGCGGACATGCTCAGTTTCAGCTGGTCTCCCGACGGCCGTGCGTTGTTGTTCGGTAGCATGACCGGTGCGCAAGGCGCGCCGCGAATCCGGCGCCTGGACCTCGAAACCGGGCACTGGCAGGTATTGACCTACAGCGCGCAACCGACCGACTTCGACTACGCACCGCGCTATTCCCCAGACGGACAATGGATCGTGTTCCTGCGCAATCCGCAGTTGGGCGATCTCTGGCGGATATCCGCCCAAGGCGGCAGTGCGGAACGATTGACGCATGACAACGCCGATATCCGAGGCTGGAGCTGGCTGCCGGACAGCAGCGGCCTGATCTTCGGGCGCCGCGTGGATAGCGAAGCGCGGCTGTATCGCCTCGATCTGGTCGATCGCAGCCTGCACGATCTGGGTCTGGACGACGCCCAGGCGCCGGACGTGGCACGCGGGCATCTGGTGTTCGTGCAGCGCAAGCCGCAATTCGGCGTGTATCAGGTCATCCACGATCCCATGAACGGTGGTTACATCCGGCGTCGACTGTTTCCTTCCAGTGGGCGCGACGACCAGCCGATGATCGCGCCCGACGGGCGTCAGCTCATCTTCGCGTCCAATCGTTCCGGTGCGTACGGATTGTGGTGGGGCGATGTCGGCAAACCTGGCTCGATGCGGTTGATCGAAGGGATTCGCCCGGACGCGCGACAGGCTGCCGACTGGTCGGCCGACTCGCGGCAGGTGCTGGTCAGCGGCAGCGATGCCGATGGGCACGCTGCATTGTTCGAAGTGACGCCGGGCACCGGCAAGGCGGTGCGTCTGCCGGTGCCGCAGGTGCGGCCCTTGCAGGCCATCCATCTTCCCGATCCCAATCGCGTGCTGGTCGTTGCTGCGGCCGACGATGGACATAGCTTTGCCACGCTATACGACCGCAGCGCCAGTCCTTGGCGTGCGCTGGCTACGTTGCAGGATGTTTCGCAAGTGCGCCTGGACCGCTTCAGCGGGAAAGTGCTGTTTACGCATCTGAGCGGGGCAGGGCTATGGCAGATTGCGCCGACCCTGGCCGCCGACACCGTACAACCGGTCGACGCGCAGCAACCATCGCGCTGGCGTTATCGCAGTTGGGCGCCGGGAGCCCAGGGTCAGGTGCATTACCTGTCGTCCACTGACAGTTGCGCGACACACGACAGCACCCTTGGCGGCGGCCGGGCGCAGTGCCTGGATGCGGCCAAGTTCACCACCATCAACGGTTTCAGCCTGGATCAGCGCAGCGACGCGATGTATCTGGCGCTGGCCGAAGAAGATGGCAGCGCAATCGCCTACATGCCGCTGCCGGAGCATCCATCGATGCCAGTCGGATTTATTTCCAACGTATTGATGATGTTGAGAAAAGTGGCTTCGTAACTCCTTCGGAAAGGTTTCGTGGCAATTTCGGCAGACTTTCGTCGAAACCTCCTGACTCACGCCAGATTCGGCAAAACACTACGCCCTCTTTTGTACAAGGGGCTGCCAACATGCAACAGGTCATCACTGCCGATCGCGGGCTCGCACTGTGCCTGGACGGTGCCAGCGATTCGACATCGACCACCTGTCTGGCGGTCTCGCGTCTGGGCAGCATTCGCACCACCGCTGCGACATTCACCTTATGGGTGCAGTTGCGTGGCCGTGCCTGGGTGGAGTCCAAGGAGGGCCGCTTCCGGCTGCGTGCCGGCGACTGGATCGCCTTCGACAAGGAGTCGCATCCCACCGTGCAGGCGGATCGCAGCGCGTTGTGTGTTGGCGTCAGCCTGGATGGCGGCAGCCTGCAGTCGTTGGCCGAGTTGACCGACGCCACGCTGTACCCGGGACGTAGCCAATTGTCGCGCAGCGACCTGCGTATTGCGCTGCGGCTGTGGCGCCGTGCGGCGTTGCAGAGCGGCAGCGCGTCGGCGCGCCCGCTGTTGCTGCATCTGGCCGCGATGCAGCGCGACTTCGTCGAGCAGGAGCAGCGCTGTCCAGGTCGCTCGCGCAGCCGCCGGCGTCAGGTATTCGGCCGCATGCAGCGTGCCCGGCTCTATCTGGAAGGCAACAGCGACCGTGTGGTGCGCATCAGCGAACTGGCACAGCTGACCAACTTCTCCAGCTGGTATGTGTCCAAGACATTCCAGAGTCTGTACGACGAAAGCCCGCAGGCGTTGTCGGCACGCTTGCGCCTGGAGCGGGCCTCGGATCTGCTGCGCGATACCTCCATGATGATCGGTGAGGTTGCGGCCGCCAGCGGATTCGACAACTGCTGCAGCTTCGCACGCGCATTTCGTGCGCGTTTCGGCGTCTCCGCATCGCGTTATCGCGACCAGACGACCAATCCGCCAGATTCGGCAAAGCCACGGAACGTGACGCGCAAAGCGATGGCGTTCACGCAAACGTAATTTGCACGGGGGCGCTTAACGCGCCACTAACGAACCCTGGAGAGATTGATGAACCTTCGCACCTCCGCAGTGCGGCTGGGCCTGTTGCCCGCCGGTATTGCGATCGCGTTGACGCCGGCTTTCGCCGCCAATGCACAAGAGCAGTCCGCCCCGTCGACCACGACGCTGGACCGCATCGAAATCACCGGCTCGCGCATCCGCTCGGTCGACGTCGAAACCGCGCAGCCGGTGTTCACCGTCTCGCAGCAGGACATCCAGAAGTCCGGCCTGGTCAGCGTTGGCGACATCCTCCAGAACCTGTCGATCGCCGGTACGCAGACCTACAGCAAGGCTGCCGTGCTGACCTCCGATCCGGAACAGGGCGGCCAGTACGTCAACCTGTACAACCTCAATGAGAACCGTACCCTGGTGTTGGTGAACGGCAAGCGTTGGACCAGCAGCCTGAACGGCCTGACCGACATGTCCACCATCCCGAGCTCGCTGATCGAGCGCATCGAAGTCCTGAAGGACGGTGCCTCGGCGATCTACGGCTCCGACGCCGTGGCCGGTGTGGTCAACATCATCCTGCGGCAGAACTACGACGGCGCAGAAGCCTCGGCGTACTTCGGCCAGAACGGTCGTGGCGACGGTTCCAAGGAGCAGTACTCCTTTACCGCCGGCACCACCACCGACCGGGCCTCGCTGGTGTTTGGCGTCAACTACACCAACGAAGATCCGGTGTGGGCCAAGGATCGCACGCTGACCCGTTACTCGGCCGGCCCGAACCATATCGAAGACAGCCTGAGCGCGACCGGCCCTTGGGGCCGTTTCAACGATCCACGTGCGGTGGGTACGCCGGGCGCGGGCAACTATCTCGACACTGACGGCAATGTCGTCGGTGCCGGCCAAGGCACGTGGTCGCCCAACCAGTGGGTGCTCAACCACACCGGTTCGTTTGACGGCAAGGGCGTCGGCGCTGATTCGCGCAGCCTGTCGAACTATCACATTGGCGCAGGTGTAGACGACTACTACAACTCCGTCGATCAGATGATGTTGCAGCAGTCCAGCAAGAATAAGTCGGTTTTCACCACCGGCAGCTACAACCTCACCGACAGCATCACCTTCAAATCAACGGCGATGTATTCGGAACGTACGTCCAACCGTCAGATTGCCGGGTATCCGCTGCAGGCAACGTCGCAGCCGCAGTTCCCGGTCGCCATCAGTGGCAGCAGCTACTACAACCCGATCGGCCAGGACATCAACAGCTGGTTCCGTCGTACGGTTGAACTGCCGCGCACCACCGAGAGCAACGTCAAGACCCTGCACTTCGATGCGGCGCTGGAAGGCGTGTTCGACGTTGGCAGCCACGGCTGGAACTGGGACGTGGGCTTCAACTACAACAAGTACGATGTGACCCAGGTTTCGCGCGGCAACATCAACCTGCTGGCGTTGCAGAAGGCACTGGGTCCGTCGTTCCTCAATGCACAGGGTCAGGTGCAGTGCGGTACCGCAGCGGCTCCGATCGCGTTGGGTACCAGCAATGCGCTGGGCCAGTGCACCCCGTTCAACATCCTGGGTGGCCCGTCGGCCTCCACGCCGAACGCGCTGCAGTACATCAACGCGCTGGGTCAATCCACGCAGCAGAGCCTGAGCAAGCAGTGGACCGCCAACATCACCGGTGGCCTGTTCGATCTGCCGGCCGGTGAGCTGGGCTTCGCCGCAGGCGTCGAGCACCGCGAAATCAGCGGCTACGACTACCCCGATCAGCTGTCCAGCGCCGGTTACACCACCGACCTGGCTGCACAGGCCACCGAAGGTCGCTACCAGACCAACGAAGCCTACCTGGAGCTGTTGATTCCGGTGCTGAAGGATCTGCCGGGCGCCAAGGAATTGTCGTTCGACGTGGCCGCGCGTTACAGCAACTACAGCCGCTTCGGCGACACCACCAACAGCAAGTTCAGCTTCACCTGGAAGCCGATCGACGACCTGCTGGTGCGCGGTACCTACGGCACCGGTTTCCGTGCGCCGACGCTGTCGGACACCTTCGGTGGCGGCTCGCAGACGTTCGATACCTTCACCGATCCGTGCGATGCGACCTTCGGTTCGCTGGGCAACGCAGGCGTGGCGGCACGTTGCGCCGGTGAAGGCCTGCCGGCGGGTTTCCGTCAGACCGACAGCGCCGGCAATCCGGTCACGCGTCGTGACGTGCAGGGCAACGCGCCGTTCAATTCGGGCGTGGGCAATGCAGAGCTGGAGCCGGAGTACAGCATCACCCGCACCGTGGGCATGGTGTACAGCCCGCATTGGGTGCAGGGCCTGGACTTCTCGCTGGACTGGTACCGCATTTCGATCTCCAACATCATCACCGCGCTGACGGCCAATGATGTGTTGAACAACTGCTACCTCAATAATCTGGCCAGCTACTGCGCCGACTACAGTCGCGACGCGGTCACCGGCCAGGTCACCACGCTGAGCCGCGGCAACGTCAACCTGGGTCGTCTGGAAACCGAAGGCTACAACTTCGGTGTACGTTACCGCATGCCGGAAACCGCGTACGGCAAGTTCGCTGTCAACCTGGACACCAACTACCTGGCGACCTACAAGTCGCAGGCAGAAGCTGGCGCCGAGTGGGCAAACTCTGCCGGCTACTGGAACTTCCCGCGCGTGCGTGCCACCTTGGGCCTGGACTGGTCGCTGGGTTCGCTGTCGGCCAACTGGAACCTGCGCTACTACGGCGGTTTCCGTGATTACTGCTGGGATGCAGCGGCAGGTATCGAGTGCAACAACCCGAACTACCAGACCCCGAATCCGGGCTGGGGCGGCGGTACCGGCTCCAACAAGAAGGGCTCGATCTCCTATCAGGACGTCTCCGTCACCTGGCAGGCTCCGTGGGATGGCAGCGTGACCGTTGGTGCCCGCAACATCTGGAACAAGCAGCCGCCGGTGACCTACTCGATCACCAACAGCAGCACTGCGGCAATCGATCCGATGCTGGACTACGACCGCTTCCTGTTCGTGCAGTACAACCAGCGCTTCTGATCATCGAAGCGTCGTGAAAGAAGAAGCGGGCCGAAAGGCCCGCTTTTTTTATGCCTGTCGTCGACTGCGTTCAATGCGCGGTGTATGCATGTCGCCAAAGTGGCCGTGTAGTGCCAGAAAGCTGGCGCGCTCCACAACGACCTGCACGCACTGGAGCCGGAGCCTAGCTGCAGGCGCATGCCACAAAAACGACTCCTTACACGCGTGTGTGGTCTACGACTGCCCAGCTAAGGGGTCTTGAGTCCGATGGCCGTAACCTTGGTCTGGCTCGGATCGCAGATGTCTCCAGGTCTGGATCGTCCGCTGCGGATAACCCGATGCGCGTCGCCTGACTTTGCAGGTCGGCAATAACGCCTATCACGCATCCCACTCGCGTCATGACGCGGCTACAAAGGGCCAAAGAAAAAGGCGCGAGTCCATCGCGCCTTTTTTGCTACCGCAATCGTTGCCCCTGACGGCCGCCGCTCAAGCCTCGGCAAGGCCAAGCAAGGTGTCGGCCTGCTCGCGCCAGGTCGGCAGGCGGGAGATCACGCCGACCTTGGACAGGTACTCTTCGTCCACGGTTTCGCCGCTGGCCAGTGCCGTGGCGACATGCACCGCGCCGGTCACCCAGAAGCTGCGAAGGCTGGAGCGCTGCGGATGGCGATGGAACGCCACCGCCTCGATGATCGGCATCGGCAGGCCCCACAGACCAAGCAGATACGCGCCGGCTTCGGTGTGGCCCAGCCGCTCGTCGCCGCCTTCGGCAGGCGGCTCGCGCTCGTCGCGTACGCCCGGCAACAGCAGCCCGATATCGGCCAGCAAGGCGGCGGTGGAGCCGAGTTCGGCGCTGGTGGGCGGCAACACTTTCGCCGCCAGCCGCGACGACAGCAGGGCGCGGCGCTGCATCGCGCTACGCTCGGCCGGGGTCAGGGTCTGCACCGAGAAGACTTCGCTGGCCAGTACCAGGTCGCGCAGCGTCGCCACGCCCAGGCGGGTTACCGCCGTGCGCAGGTCGGTGATGCTGCGTCCGCCGGAAAAGAACGCCGAATTGCACAGCTGCAGCACCTTGGCCGCGATCGCCGGGTCGCCGGCGATGAGCTTGGCGATGTCGGCCGCGTCGGCGCCATCGTCTTCTTCCAGGGCGTGCATCAGGCTCAGATACAGATGCGGTGGCGAGGGCAGTTTTTCGATGCGACCGATGGCCGCGCGCAGGCGTGGATTGCTGAGCAGGTCGCGCAGTTCTTCCAGGCTGGTGACGGCTTCGAGCAATACTTCCGGCGCCAGCGGCATCGGCAGGAAACGGTGCGCCACGCCGATGATGCGGGCCGGCGGCGTGCGCTGGCCGTCCTGGGCATCGATCAGCGCGATGCGAATGGTGTCCGGGCGCAGCGTGCGGATCTGCCCCAGCAACGTGGCGGCAGTCAGGTCCGGCAACACCGGGGCAACGATGACCGCGTCGAAGGGCGACAGCGCGGCAGCTTCGATCGCCGAATTTCCATCGGCCACCTGCTGCGCCTGCCACTGGTCGCCGAGATCGGCGACGTACTCGACAAGGTCGGACGGAAGACTGGCTTCGTCCCCAACAAACAGAATACGCAAGACACTTCCCCAGAAGTCACCGACGGCGGGCGCCGGCCAAACGCAGCTCGGCAATGTACCCAATCTACCGACGGCGGTCACCGGGATCACGGCAAAAGCGTGATCCCGGTCGCTCCGCACCTGCGAAGCAGTGTTACGGCCAACGGTTCAGGGCGCGTCGGAATTATAGCGTTCCACCGACTCGACCAGAATGCGCTTGGCCTCGGCCGCGCCGCCCCAGCCGTCGAGCTTGACCCACTTGCCCTTCTCCAGGTCCTTGTAATGCTCGAAGAAGTGACCGATGCGCTCCATCCAGTGGCTGGACACCTGGTTGATATCCTCGATGTGCGCGTAGCCGGAGAAAATCTTCTCGATCGGCACCGCCAGGATCTTTTCGTCGCTGCCTGCTTCGTCGCTCATGCGCAGCACGCCGACCGGACGGCAGCGCACCACCGAGCCCGGGACCAGCGGCAGCGGCAGGACCACCAGCACGTCGGCCGGATCGCCATCGCCGCACAGGGTGTTGGGCACGTAGCCGTAGTTGCAGGGGTAACGCATCGGGGTCGACAGGATGCGGTCGACGAAGATCGCACCGCTGGCCTTGTCCACTTCGTACTTGACCGGCTCGGAATCCTTGGGGATTTCGATGACGACGTTGATTTCTTCCGGCAGATTCTTGCCAGAGGTGACCAGTTCAAGGCCCATGCGGGTAGCTCCGAGGCGTCAGCAGTGTGTGGAGCGCGATTCTACGCGTTCGGCTGTTGCGCTGCAGCGACACTGAATGGGCAATCTTCTGAGGGCCGGATGCGGCATAGCCTGCATTCATAACGGGCGGCCGGCTGATCGTGGTGGGCAGGGACGCGGCGCACGCTGCAGACTCATCCACTGCTCGGGAAAGGTCATGTCCAGACTCGCACGCTTGCTCGTCGTACTGCTGCTCTCCCTCACCACCCAGGCGGCCGCTGCCGCAACGCCACCGCCGACCTACGTGGACGCGGTCGACTGGCCGGCCAATGCCGAGGGCTGGGAGGCCTTCATCGATCTGGAGCAGCGGCTGGACCGCGATTTCGACAACATCTGCGGCGATACCTTCTGCGGAGGCGAATTCAGCGATTACCAGCCGCTGCGCTTTCGCTGCTCGGTCCACCGCGTCACCGGCGTAGTGCGCAGCTGCATCTGGACCTTCGGTGCCAGCGAGGTGAGCGTGGATCCCCGCAGCGGTTACCTGCGCTCGGACAGCCGCGTCTGGCGCTGCACCGCACCGCTGAAAGCCGGTACCCGCCTGGACGAGATGTACCGCGTACTGGCAGTGGCCAACCCCTTGTTCGAACCGCTGTCGGGCGGCGCGCCGCCGATCTACGACGGCTTGGTCGGCTGTCTTTGAGCGATGCCGGGCCGGGGCGGTTGCGCGCCCCGTCGTCACCGTTGTGTGCCTTGGCAGCGTTGCGCGAGCGCCCGATCGCCGGTGATGCCGGTCGCTGCGAAGGCACTGGCGGTCGCCTCGCCCGACGCCTTAGGCAGTCCCGCCTCCAGTACCTGCGGCCGCACGGCCGCAGGTGCCAGATCCATGTGGCCATGCCTGGCTACAACAGCGGTACCAGCAGCAGCGCCACGATGTTGATGATCTTGATCAACGGATTGATCGCCGGCCCGGCGGTGTCCTTGTACGGGTCGCCTACGGTGTCGCCGGTGATTGCCGCCTTGTGCGCTTCGCTGCCCTTGCCGCCGAAGTGCCCGTCTTCGATGTACTTCTTGGCGTTGTCCCAGGCCCCGCCACCGGTGGTCATCGAAATGGCCAGGAACAGTCCGGTGACAATGGTGCCGATCAGCAAGCCGCCCAGGGCGCGTGGCCCCAGCAGCAGCCCGACCACGATCGGGACCACGACCGGCAACAAGGAGGGCACGATCATTTCGCGAATCGCCGAGCGGGTCAGCATGTCCACCGCGCGGTCGTATTGCGGCTTGGCGGTACCGGCCATGATGCCGGGGATCTCGTGGAACTGACGGCGGACCTCTTCGACCACCGCGCCGGCCGCACGGCCCACCGCTTCCATCGCCATTGCGCCGAACAGGTAAGGGATCAGGCCGCCGATCAATAGACCGATGATCACCGTGTGGTCGGACAGATCGAAGGCGAAGACCTCGGTGGGATGGGCCGCCTGCAGGTTGTGGGTGTAGTCGGCGAACAGCACCAATGCCGCCAGTGCGGCCGAGCCGATCGCGTAGCCTTTGGTGACCGCCTTGGTGGTGTTGCCGACCGCATCCAGCGGGTCGGTGATCGCGCGGACTTCCGGTGGCAGTTCGGCCATCTCGGCGATGCCACCGGCGTTGTCGGTGATCGGGCCATAGGCGTCCAGCGCCACGATCATGCCGGCCATCGACAGCATTGCCGTGGCAGCGATCGCGATGCCGTACAGGCCGC
Organism: Xanthomonas sp. 3793; assembly: GCF_024806835.1. Taxonomy (GTDB): domain Bacteria; phylum Pseudomonadota; class Gammaproteobacteria; order Xanthomonadales; family Xanthomonadaceae; genus Xanthomonas; species Xanthomonas arboricola_F. The sequence continues at coordinate 223,176 of NZ_JANTYU010000004.1, read as the reverse complement.
CGAAATGGAACGCGCCCCAGATCGCTGCACAGACCGCAATCACCGGCAGCGCCGTGGACTTCATCGAGATGCCCAGGCCGGCAATGATGTTGGTGCCGTGTCCGGTCGTGCTGGCAGAGGCAACATGCTGCACCGGCGCGTATTGGGTGCCGGTGTAGTACTCGGTGATCCACACGATCAGGCCGGTCAGCACCAGGCCGATCAAGGCGCAGGCGTACAGCGAGGCGGCGCCATGGCTGTTGTCGCGCATCAGGCTCTGGGTGATCGGCCAATAGGCCAGCGCAGCCAGCACGCCGGAAACGATCACGCCCTTGTAGAGCGCCCCCATGATCGAGCCGCCTGCTTTGACCTTGACGAAAGCCGCGCCCACGATCGAGGCGATGATCGACACGCCGCCCAACACCAGCGGATACAGCACGGCATGCGGCCCGGTCTCGGCCAGGGTCAGGCTGCCGAGCAGCATCGTGGCGATCACGGTCACCGCATAGGTCTCGAACAGATCCGCTGCCATGCCGGCGCAGTCGCCCACGTTGTCGCCTACATTGTCGGCAATCACTGCAGGATTGCGCGGGTCGTCTTCGGGAATGCCGGCCTCTACCTTGCCGACCAGGTCTGCCCCCACATCCGCCCCTTTGGTGAAAATGCCGCCACCCAGGCGCGCGAAGATCGAGATCAGCGAGGAGCCGAACGCCAGGCCGACCAGTGCGTGCAGGTTCTGCTCCAGCGGCAGCCCCAAGGCCTGCAGCACTGCGTAGTAGCCGGCCACCCCCAGCAACCCCAGGCCCACCACCAGCATGCCGGTGATCGCGCCACCGCGGAACGCGACATCCATCGCGCAGCCGATGCCGTGCCGTGCGGCCTCCGCGGTGCGCACATTGGCGCGCACCGAGACGTTCATGCCGATATAGCCAGCCAGGCCCGACAGGACCGCGCCGAGCGCGAAGCCGATCGCCGTGTACCAGCTCAGGAATAGTCCGACCAAGACGAACAGCACGCCGCCAGCGATCGAAATCGTGAGGTACTGCCGATTGAGATATGCGCGCGCCCCTTCCTGGATCGCCGCTGCGATCTCCTGCATGCGTGCGTTGCCGCTCGGTTGCGCGACCACCCAGCGCGCCGAGACGATCCCGTACAAAATTGCCAATACCGCGCAGCCCAACGCAAGCCCTAACCCGTAGTGTTCCAGCATGACCCCTCCCAAGAGAATGGATGTCATCCGGTCGGGATGAACCAAGGGCGGCGCACGCAACGAGTGGGGTGCGAATACGGTCTCGACGGCCCAAGGGCCGTAATGCGCGTCGCGATGTTCATGATGGCCGGATCGCGGCCGAGTATGCGCCGCGGCTTGCAGGGGTGCCACCACCGCGGCTTTGGCGCGTCGTTCAGTCGCGACATGACAGCCTGCGGCCAACGTGATCGAGCCGATCCAGGAGTAACTTATGTCGAACGATGCCGCGTCCAGGTACGCCGCTGTGCTGGCCATGCTGCTCACCGGCAGCGCGTGCGCTGCAGAGCCAACGCCAGAGTTGAAGGCCCGCCCGGCTGGTACCGCGCAAGCCGTTGGTGCGGTGCACACCTTGCGGCAGATTCCAGAAGCCTGTGCACGCCTGGAAGGTGTGTTCACCGGCAATGCTGCACAGCCCTATACGTTTTCGGTAGTGCGCAGCAGCCCCACCTGTCAGCCGCGCGCGCGCGTTGTGGACTACGCCAAGGCGGCGCCCAGTGTCGCGTCGGGCTGGATCTTCAATGACGTGATCCGCATCCCAAGCGCAGCCTGCCCAAGTCAACAGGCGGTCGTGCGCGTGTGGCGCAAGCCGGTGGATGCCAAGCCGCAGCTCGACGGGCAAGGCCAGTCACGCATCTACCTGGAAGATGCCAAGCAACAGGCCGCTGCCGGCAAGATCCCGCAGGTGCCAATGTTCGCCGCGCAGCAGACGATGGAAGGCAAGGCCTGCCAGTGACACATGCGGCATCGATGCCGGGACGCTACGGCTGTATGAGGGGTACGGACCTTCGCATGGCATGACGCCCGCCAGCGGCATGCCATGCAGTTGACGTATCGATAGAGAGTGCTCGCCGGTGTTGCTACCGATGCCGGCGGCCTTGTTTGCGCATCCGCGTTAGACGCAGCGATCCAGGAATCGCTCGAATTTTGAGCAAGAATCGCCCAAATTCGTGGAAGGGGCGGTCGCGCCGGCGTGCACATGCGCATGGTGCCTGTGCTGCGCATTTGCAGCGATCCCGGGCGCTGCCAAGCAGCTGCGCGTGGTCCGGTTTCCTGCGGCAGTAATCGGCTTTGCCATGCGCCACGCGTACACTCCCGATCCGGCACGCCAGTCACCTGCATCCGATGCATGCCGACGACGATTTGTCGCTGCGCTCAGTGCTGTACCCAGTCGCGTAGCAGCTGCGCTGATTTTTGAGAACGTCTATGAAGGTATTGCGTTATTCCCCGGGCCTGCTTGCCTTCTTCGCACTGTGGCACCCGGTGCCGGTGCGCGCAGCGGCGAGCATGGTGGTCGACGATGCCGGCGTCACGCCACGTGGGCAATGCCAGCTGGAAGCCTGGTGGCGTGCAACGCCGGGTGGTGCATCGGCCACGGCGGTACCTGCCTGCAATGTCCTGGGCACGGAATTTTCCGTAGGAATCACCGATGTCCGGCATGGATCTGCTGCGCTCGATATCGGAGCCAAACACATGCTGCGCGATCCGGAGCAGCATGTCTGGGGGCTGGCAGTCGCGGTCGGGCTGCAGCGCGACTGGCAGGACCCGCAGCAACGCGCGAGTTATCTCACCGTTCCGCTGACGTGGTCGTATGGCGCCGATGGGGCCACGCGGATGCACGTCAATCTTGGTCTGGTCGCACTGCATGCCGGGTCCGATGCCACCACTGCAGGGGCCGGTCTGGAGCAGGTACTCACACCCAAATGGACAGTGTTGGCCGAAGCATCCGGAGACGATCGCAACGGGTGGGGCGCACAAATTGGCATGCGCCGGCTGATGGGCAGGGTGTCCAGCGTCGACCTGGTGGTCGGGCGTGATCACGTAGCGGCACCACGCGGATGGATCACATTGGGGGTCAATCTGGCAATGTCGCCGTGATCTTTCTTGCCTCAGCGCAAGGCGGCAGCGCCTGGCTTCCATGCGCACGCGCTCTTCCGGCTCATTGAAGCCAGGTCCTGTCGCGGTTCGATTGCGGTGGTCTGCACTCCGAACCATGCCGCGCACTGCGACAGCGAAAGGCATGTGCGCACGTGTCAGTCAGCGACCTCCTGCACGGCAATCAGGAGATTCCCTATATAAAGTGGCTCCACAGGCAACCGCCTCCTGGCGGCGGTTGACTGCTTTATGGATCACTGCCGTTGGAGATTCCGCAGACTGCCCAGGGTCGGCCGGTATGAGCGTCCTCACACAGATGCGCTAGCGAGGGCGCGCGGCAGGGTCGCTCAGCCTTCCCACACCGGCAATTTCTTCGCCACCGCCACATTCTTCAAGGTCACATACTTGGGCAGGCCGTCGTTGCCGTAGGCCAGCGGAGCTTCGCCCTTGATCAACGGGGCGAAGTAGCGGCGGGCGCGCTCGGTGATGCCAAAGCCGTCCTTGCGCAGGAAGCTGGGCGGCATCTTCTTTTCGTGATTGGCCACCTTGTGCAGCGGGGCCGGCACGATCTTCCAGCGATAGGGAGCGTCGCTGACGCGTTCGATCACCGGGATCACCGCGTTCATGCCCTTGAGTGCGTATTGCACCGCTGCCTTGCCGACGGCCTGGGCCTGTTCCCAGTCGGTCTTGGAGGCGAGGTGGCGTGCGGAGCGTTGCAGGTAATCGGGTAGCGTCCAGTGCACCTTGTAGCCGAGCTCCTGCTTGACCTGCGCAGCCAGGAAGGAGGCCACGCCGCCGAGTTGCGCGTGGCCGAACGAGTCGGTCGCCCCGCCAGCATCGGCGACGAAACGGCCATGTGCGTCCTGGATGCCTTCGCTGGCGACCACCACGCACCAACCCACCTTCTCCACCACTTGCTTGACCTTGGTCAGGAACGCGGCCTGATCGAAGGCGCGCTCGGGCAGCAGGATGATCTGCGGTGCCTCGTCCGGACCCTGGCCGGCCAGGCCGGCGGCGGCGGCCAGCCAGCCGGCGTGACGGCCCATCGCTTCGTAGATGAAGACCTTGGTGGAGGTATCGGCCATCGCGGCGACATCCAGCGCAGCCTCGCGCACGGACACCGCGGTATATTTGGCCGCCGAACCGAAGCCGGGGCAGGTGTCGGTCACCGCCAGATCGTTGTCGATGGTCTTGGGCACGCCGATACAGTGCAGCGGGTAGCCGTAGGCCTTGGCCAGCTGCGACACCTTCCATGCGGTGTCGGCCGAATCGTTGCCGCCGTTGTAGAGGAACCAGCGCACGTCGTGCGCGCGCAACACGTCGAGCAGGCGTTCGTACTTGGCGCTGTCCTGGTCCAGCGACTTGAGCTTGTAGCGGCAGGAGCCGAACGCACCGCCGGGTGTCTGCGCCAGGGCGGCGATCGCTGCAGCGGATTCCTTGGAGGTGTCGATCAGCTCCTCGCGCAGCGCGCCCAGGATGCCGTTGCGGGCAGCCAGGACCTTGATCTTGCGCGCGCGCGCTTCGGTGATGACGCCGGCGGCGGTCGCGTTGATGACGGCGGTGACGCCGCCTGATTGGGCATACAACAAGTTGCCAGTGGACATAGGGGGACGGGCTCCTCACATGGAAACATGGCGCAGGGGACAGTGCCGGGACATTCCCCGGATGGGGTAAGCTGCACGACCATACGGTCAGCGCCGGCGAAGGCTTGAGTCTAACGCCGCCAACCGCAACGCGTTTTTATTCGAAAGTGGAGTCCACTGATGCGATTGGTTCTGTTGGGACCGCCCGGTTCGGGCAAGGGCACCCAGGCGACACGTCTCAAAGACACGTTTGAAATCCCGCACATTTCCACCGGCGACCTGCTGCGTGCCGAAGTGGCCGCCGGTTCGCCGCTCGGCCTGAAGGCGAAGGAAGTCATGGCACGGGGCGACCTGGTGTCCGACGACATCCTGCTCGGCATGCTGGAGGCGCGGCTCGGTCAGGCCGATGTCGCCAAGGGGTTCATCCTCGATGGCTATCCGCGCAATGTGGCCCAGGCCAATGCGCTGGACAGCCTGCTCAGCAAGATCGGTCAGCCACTGGATGCAGTGGTGCAGCTGGACGTCGCCAGCGAATTGCTGGTCGAGCGCATTGCCGGGCGTGCCAAGGCCGAAGGCCGCGAGGACGACAACCCGGAATCGGTGCGCAAGCGTCTGCAGGTCTATACCGATTCCACCGCGCCGGTGATCGGCTTCTACGAGCAGCGCGGCAAGTTGGCGCGCGTCGATGGCGTTGGGTCGCTGGACGAGGTGCTGGAGCGTATCAGCAAGGCGCTCGGCCGCTGAGTCACCCGGGCCGGGCGCAATGCCCGGTCCTGTTCACCGCGCGCCCGTTGGCCGCGTCGTCTGCAGATCCAGATCCCAGCAAAGAAAAACCCCGGCCATACGAGATGACCGGGGCAGAATAACGCCAGTAGTGAGCTTGCTCAGAGCCCCGACAGCATGAGCTCCCTGGGGATTTGGTCTCTTGGGGAGTAGAACCAAAGGGTGCTGCGACTGGCGTTCAGCATAGTGAGGGATGTGACGCAGTTCGCATATCGGGAAATTCCCGACAGTACGGTAGGAGTTTCCCGACAGCTGCACCCGGTGCCGATCGGAATGTCCTGCAACTGCAGTGATCGGCGACAATATGCGGCATGAGCAAACTCCACATCCTCGGCATCGCCGGGACTTTCATGGGCGGTGTGGCCGCCCTGGCGCGCGAACTGGGCTGGCAGGTAGAAGGCAGCGACCAGGCCATCTATCCGCCGATGTCCACCCAGCTGGAAACGCTCGGCATCGCGCTGGCCCAGGGCTACGCGCCGTCCAATATCTCGGCAGACGCCACCGAGGTGGTCATCGGCAATGCCTTGTCGCGCGGCAATCCTGCAGTGGAAGCGGTACTCGATGCTGGCCGCCGTTATAGCTCCGGCGCCCAATGGCTGGCCGAGCAGGTGCTGCCGGGCCGCGACACCCTGGCGGTTGCCGGCACCCATGGCAAGACCACCACCACCACCATCCTGAGCTATCTGCTCGAGGCGGCCGGCCGCGCGCCGGGATTTTTGATCGGCGGCGTGGCCGAGGACTTCGGCGTGTCGGCGCGGCTGGGGCAGGGGCGCGAGTTCGTGGTGGAAGCCGACGAATACGACACCGCATTCTTCGACAAGCGCAGCAAGTTCGTGCACTACCGGCCGCTGGTGGCGATCCTCAATAACCTGGAATACGACCACGCGGATATTTTTCCTGACGTGGGCGCGATCCAGCGCCAATTCCATCATCTGGTCCGTACCGTGCCGGCGCGTGGGCGCCTGATCGTCAATGGCGAAGACGCGCGGCTTGCCGAGGTCTTGGCCATGGGCTGCTGGACGCCGGTGGAGCGCTTCGGCTTCGATGCGGCGCTGGAGTGGAGCGCGCGCCTGATTGCCGCCGATGGCAGCGTGTTTGCGGTGTCCCATCGCGGCGTGGAGATCGGCCAGGTGCAGTGGCCGCTGGTCGGGCGGCACAACGTGCTCAACGGACTGGCCGCGCTGGCGGCGCTGCATGCGGTCGGCGTGGACCCGGCAACGGTGATGCCGGCGCTGGCGCACTTTCACAGCGTCAAACGCCGCCTGGAAGTGTTGGGGCAGGCGCTCGATATCACCGTCTACGACGACTTCGCCCATCACCCCACCGCCATTGCGACCACGTTGCAGGGGCTACGTGCGAAGGTGGGCGCGGCGCGCGTGCTGGTGGCGATGGAGCCGCGCAGCAATTCGATGCGGTTGGGTGCGCATGCGCAGGCGCTGGCGCCGTCGCTGCATGATGCCGATGCGGTGGTGTTTCTGCATCGCCCCGAATTGCCATGGGATGCGGCGCCGATCATCGCGCAGGTGCGCGGGCAGGCGCACGTGGCGCATGACGTGGAGGCGCTACTGCAGACGCTGGGCGACATCGCGCAGCCGGGCGACCATGTGGTGTTCATGTCCAATGGCGGGTTCGATGGCGCGCCGCGTCGTTTCCTGGGGCAGCTGTCGTGATGGCATCGCCCCCCGCCACGGCCGACACCAGCGCATTGCCGCTGTTTCCGTTGCACAGCGTGTTGTTGCCCGGCGCGGCGATGGGGCTGCGCGTGTTCGAGCGCCGCTATCTGGATCTGGTGCGCGAGTGCGGACGCAGCGGCACCAGCTTCGGTGTGTGCCTGATCCTGGATGGCAACGAGGTTGGCGTGCCGGCAACGCCGGCGGCGTTCGGCACCGAGGTGCGCATCGAGGATTTCGATGTGGGCGCCGATGGCGTACTGGTGCTGCGCTTGCGCGGCACGCGTCGCTTTCATGTGCAGCGCTCGCGCATCCGCGACAACGGGCTGGTAGTGGGCGAGGTGAGCTGGTGCGAGCCCGACCCCGACGACGAATTACGGCCCGAGCACAGTTTGTTGGCAACCGTGCTCGAGCGCATGCTCGAACAGGTGGGCGGCGAATTCGCATCGGTCGGTCCAGGGCTGCTGGATCAGTCCGCGTGGGTGGGCTGGCGGCTGGCCGAATTGCTGCCGCTGACCGAACAGCAACGCTTGTCGCTGTTGCAACAGGACGACCCGCATCGGCGCCTGGATCAGTTGCTGGCCTGGATGCCCTGAGCGAAGCCAACACCGTATCGCGAGCGATGGCCGGGCAGTTGCGCATGCGGTGCGAAGGCGTCGGACCTGGAAGGGCGATGTAGGTCGATTCCGGGTATCGTCCACGACCGACTGATGATCGCGCAGCGTGTTTCGCTGCGGCGAGGGAAGGCGTTCGGCCGCCCCGTCACCGTGCTTGCACCGCCGCAACGGCACACTCGCCACGCTTGAGTGCGCTATCGATGGCATCCATGCGCTGGATGCGCGACATGGCGAAACTCGTTTCAGTGAGGGAGTGAGCCTTTGATCATCGATGTCAAACCGCGTGTGGCGGATGTAGTCAGTCAGGTCTGGCGGACCCTGGCGGTGTTGTTTGTCTGGGACGTGTTGATCACGATCATCTATTACGTGCTGCCGTTCCGCGCGCCGGCATTGCCGTTGACCATCTTCGGTTCGGCACTGGCGTTGTTCCTGGGCTTCCGCGCCAATTCCACCTATCAGCGCTGGTGGGAAGGGCGGGTGCTGTGGGGGCAGATGATCAATGCATCGCGCAACCTGGTGCGTTTGAGCGTCAGCATCCTGTCTGCGCCGGAAGCTGCAGCGTTGGGGCGCACGATCGCGCTGCGTCAGGTCGCCTACGTCAACGCATTGCGTTGCCAGTTGCGGCGGCTGCCGGTGGCGATGGCACTGGAGCCGCGGCTGGAGGCCGACGAAGTAGCAGCGGTGATCACCCGCACGAACGTGGCCAATGGCTTGCTCGACACGACAGGCCGCGCAGTGGAACAGGCGCGTCGCGCTGGCTGGATCGATAGCATCCAGCAGGCCAGCGTCGAGCGCATCCTGGTGGATATCGCCAACGCGCAAGGCGGCATGGAGCGGCTGAAAAACACGCCGTTGCCGTATCAATACCGCTTCTATCCGAACCTGTTTACGCGGCTGTTCTGCGTGCTGTTGCCGATCGGCCTGGTGGAAACGCTGCAGTACGCCACCCCGGTGGGATCGACAGTGGCCGGCTTGATGTTCCTGGCGGTGCTCAAGATCGGCGATGAGCTGGTCGACCCGTTCGCCAACACCATCCATGACCTGCCGCTGGACACCATGTGCCGCACGGTGGAGATCGATGCGCTTCAGGCCATCGGTGAGCAAGCGCCGGAGCCGATGCAGCCGGTGGATGGCGTGTTGTGGTGAGGCATCGCGTGTTGGGCCAATGCGGGCTTTGTAGTGCCGAACGGCACTGATTTGCAATCTCCCGTTCGCCTTGAGAGGCGATTGAACGGTGCGAAGAGTTGTAGAGCGACCAACCCGCGAGTTTTCTGCAGGGCCCTTGCCCGCCCACCATCGCGGGACACGCTGCAAGTACGTCCCTGTAAGCCCTTACGCGGCATCCATGCCGCGTAAGGTCCCGCGACGGTGGGCGGGCAAGGGCCGGTCGAGATGGTCGGTGGGCATGGTGCAAGCAATGCTTCTACTTCGCTAGCTCACATGTAATTCTGCGACCCACATCAGCAGGCCAATGCAACTCGCGAGACGGCCAGCTTGTTACGCAGCTACCGACCAACGTCCTGGGGCGGTGTCCTTGCCGATTGCGGGACCGTGTGGCGGCATGGATGCCGCCACCGAGCCTCCATGGACGGATTCACGGCGTGTCCCGCGAGCGGTAAGGGCACCGCGCCCTCGACTCACCAGGGCTTTTGACCTAAACATTCGGCCGCATCCAAACGACGCGAACGCGTTGCCGCCATCGCTACAGCGTTCAAGGGTTTTGCCAGCAGCTCTGATCTATAGTGCTGCGCGCGTGGTCGCTGGCCGATCGCCGCTGTAGCCCGATCGATCAACGGCGCTGTTGTGACGGAGCCGATGCCGCCGGGTCGGATGCGGTGGTTTCCGGCTGCGGTGCAGCATTGTCTTTGTCCTCTGGCCGCAACGCATTTCCCGAGCTACTGTCGATCAATATCACGGGCACCTGCGAGCGTCGACGCTGTTCCAGGCGATGCGGCAAGGGGTCCAGTGCCTGGCGCAACGCGCTCAGTGCAGGGTCCACACCGCGTAGCGGATACCACAGGCCGATCAGGCTGAAGTGGCGGCTGTAGCGCAGCGTCTGCGTGCTGCCTACCCACAATGGCTGCGCATTGGGTTGCAAGCGCGCGGCTGCAGGCCACAGGCGCAACACATGCACGTGCCCTGGCGCGGCATGACGCACCATCAGCAAGGCTTCAACCTGGGTGTCCAGCGTGGCCGGCAGGATCGGAACTTCGTCCGGGCGGCCACTCACATCCAGCAGATGCAGCGCCTGCTCCCAGCCCGCCTGCGGTTGTGCCCGCCAGCCGCGCGCTTCGAGCTGACGTTGCAGCGGCGCGAGCGGGCCGGCAACCTGTACGTCCAGCGGCCAACGTTGGTCGTCGTCGAATTCATTGCGGCGTGCCGGCAGCAGCCGCCATTGCCCCTCCCACCAGTCGCTGGCGGGCAGATCCATCAGCAGCGGCGGTGGCGGCTCGAACTTGGCCAGCTTGGTGTCGAGATTGCGCGGCGCAAAGAAGATCGCGCAGCCCACGAACACGCCGTAGAAGGTCCACGACACCGGCTTGACCCAGAACGCGCGGGTGGCGCGGCGCCGATATGCAATGCCCAGCACCAGCAGCCAGAAGATGCCGAACAACATGCCGCCGACCACGTCGCTGAGCCAATGCGCGCCCAGGTACAGGCGTGCGAAGCCGATCAGGGAGACGATCGCGCCACTGACCAGATATGGCCACACCCGGCGCCGGCCGGGCAGTTCGCGCGCGATCAGCAGCGCGAAGAAGCCAAAACCGATCGTGGCCATGGTGACCGCCACCGACGGAAATCCGAAGCCGCTGCTGGCGGCCGGCGGGCGCACCACCTGGACAGTGGCGCCCAGCAGTTGCGTCAGCGCCAGGCCAAACGCCAGTGCGATCACCCAGTGCGTCACCGCCATCCAGCGGCGCCGCCAGGCCAGGTAGCCCATCGCTGCGGCGATCGCCGGCAACAACACCTGCCAATCGCCCAGCGAGGCCAGCGCGACCATCGGGTAATCGGCCAGCGGATTGCGCAAGGCCAGCATCAGGTCGTGCACGGCCAGGTCCACGCGCAGCGGCTCGCCATGCGCCAGCACCACCATCAGCAACACGAACCAGCCCCAGCCCAGCAGCAACAGCATCAGCGCCATCATCGCCAACGGGACCGACTCGCGTCGGCGTGGGTCGAACACGCTGACCGACCAGTTGCCCAGCACCGGGTGCCGATGCGACCACTCCAGCAGCCGCGCCAGCAGGGCATCCAGATGGCCTGCCGACCAGCGGTACGAATACAGCACCATGGCCCAGGCCAGGCCGATCACCGCAGCCAGCAAGGCGACCACCACGAACAGGCGCCCGGCCACTGCGGCCACGGCGTCGTAGGCGGTGCCCAGTACCCAGCCCGGCACCAGAAACAGCAGCGCCCACGACACGCAGGCCAGCCCGCTGGCAACCAGGTAGCGCTTGAACGGCATGTGCGACATGCCGGCGATGGCCGGCACGAACGGCCGCACCGCGCCAACATAGCGTGCGATCAGGATGCTCTTGAAGGCATTGCGCCGGAACAGCAGCTCGCCGCGTTCCAGCAACTGGGGATAGCGGCGGAACGGCCAATACGTGTGCAACTGGTGACCCCAGCGATGGCCCACCCAGAAACTCAGCGCATCGCCGACAAACGCGCCCAGCGTGGCGCAAACCACCGCATACGGCCCGTTGATCTGGCCGAGCCCGATCAGCACGCCGATGGCGAACAGTAGCGGTAGCGCGGGCACGATGGCGCCGAGCACGATCACCGCATCACAGAATGCGATGGCAAAGATCACCACGCCAGCCAAGGTGGGGTGGTGTCCGATCCACTCCAGCGTGGCGTCGATCCATGAGTTCATTCCCGAATTATAGGTGGGCATGGCGACGACTGACTTGCGCCACGCTCACATCGGGCGGTTGGCTTCACCTGCGGTTGCAACCAGGCGGCTGCGCGCGCCGATGGCATCGGCGTGCACATCAATGGCGGTATGGCAATGCCGGCCGCCCGCCTACAATGGGGGATGAGTCACGAGCCCGCAGGCAATCTGCCGCTGAAGTCCGATACGTTCGGGCGCATTTTGTTGATCCGCGACGCCGGCCGGGTGTTCGTGCGGCGCGACCTGAGCGTGGCGCCCTGGGGCCTGCGGGGTGTGGCCTGGTGGCTGGCGCGGCGCGAAGCGCTGGCGCTGCGCCAGCTGGATGGCCTGCCGCACACGCCACGTTTGCTGCATTGGGATGGGCGCCATCTGGACCGCAGCTATCTGGCCGGCGATGCGATGTACCAGCGCCCGCCGCGCGGCGACCTGGCGTATTTCAGGCAGGCGCGCCGGCTGTTGCAGCAGCTGCATCGGTGCGGCGTGGCGCACAACGATCTGGCCAAGGAAGCCAACTGGCTGGTGCAGGACGATGGCAGCCCGGCAGTGATCGATTTCCAGCTGGCGGTGCGCGGCCACCCACGCGCGCGCTGGATGCGTCTGCTTGCACGCGAGGACCTGCGTCACCTGCTCAAGCACAAGCGCATGTATTGCCCGGCCGCGATCACCCCGGTGGAACGCCGCGTGCTCAAGCGCAGGTCATGGGTGCGCGAGCTGTGGTTCGCCACCGGCAAACCGGTCTACCGCTTCGTGACCCGCCGCGTGCTGCACTGGGAAGACAACGAAGGGCAGGGGCCGAAGCCCTGAGTGGCAGGGATTGGGGATTCGGGATTGGGGATTCGCAAGAGCGTATGGCTTGAGCGGTGGGTTGGTCGGTAGGAGCAATGAAAGAATAAGCTCTTACGAATCTCCAATCCCGACTCCCTAATCCCATGACGTTATCAGGCAAGACCCTCTTCATCACCGGTGCCTCGCGCGGGATCGGTCTTGCGATCGCGCTGCGGGCTGCACGCGACGGAGCCAATGTGGTCATTGCCGCGAAATCGGCGGTGGCCAATCCCAAGCTACCAGGCACCATCCACAGCGCGGCCGAGGCGGTGACGGCGGCAGGCGGTCAGGCGCTGGCGCTCAAGTGCGACATCCGCGACGAGGAGCAGGTGCGTGCGGCCGTGGCCGCCACGGTCGAGACCTTCGGCGGTGTCGATATCCTGGTCAACAACGCCAGCGCGATCTGGTTGCGTGGCACGCTGGACACGCCGATGAAGCGCTTCGACCTGATGCAGCAAGTCAATGCGCGCGGCAGTTTCCTGTGCGCGCAGGCTTGCCTGCCGCATCTGTTGAAGGCGCCCAATCCGCACATTCTCACCCTGGCGCCGCCGCCGTCCTTGAACCCGGCATGGTGGGGCGCGCATACCGGCTACACGCTGGCCAAGATGGGGATGAGCCTGGTGACACTGGGGCTGGCCGCCGAATTCGGCCCGCAGGGCGTGGCGATCAATGCGTTGTGGCCGCGCACGGTGATTGCCACCGATGCGATCAACATGCTGCCGGGCGTGGACGCCGCTGCCTGTCGTCGCCCGGAAATCGTGGCCGACGCCGCGCATGCGGTGCTGACGCGCACCGCGGCCGACTTCCACGGGCAATTCCTGATCGATGATGAGGTGTTGACGCAGGCCGGCGTCACCGAGTTCAGCGGCTATGCGGTCGATCCGTCGCGGAGCCTGTTGCCGGATCTGTTTCTCGACTGAGCGGCCCACACAACGCCTGTGCCCACCGATAGGCGGGCACGGCCGGTGCTCGGTGCAGCCTGTGCCGCTTCTACGGTGCGGTGCTGCGGTGCGCCGTCCGTACCCGTCTGGCGATTGCGCGCTGTGGTCTTTGTCGCTCCGAGCGCGATGCAGGCGTCGTGCGCAGATGCATCGATGCACACACGTAAGCCACTCTTCAACACAAAACCGATTTCCCCTGCGCGCATCGCCGCATGCAGTGCAGACGAGTGCCGGCGTCCACCACGATCCCGGGCACGCTGATTTCACACCACAGTTTGCTATCGTGCGCGGCTGAAACCGTTTCCAACAAGGACGTTTGCCTGTGTTCCCGATGCCGCGTGCGTTTGCGCCCGCCCTGTTCGTGCTTGCGCTTGGCGCCGGCTGCAGCAAACAGACCACGCCAACCGGCAACGCGGCGGCCAGCAAGGGCGCCGATGTGCCGCACGATGCGCAGCACGCACTCAACGCCAAACTCGGTGCGTATATCGATTGCTTCAACCTTGTCGATCTGCCGGTGCATGCCGGCGCCAAGCATTACATCGGTTCGATCGACGATGAGGACGCCGGCCCGAGCGGGCGCGAAACGCGCGTTGCCGGCCCGTACGACATCAGCGACTTCGACATGAAGCAGTGCGATGCGCCGGTCAGTGCGGCCGCCGCCGCGCAACCGTCGCTACCGGCACTGGACACGGCGGCCCGGCAATATCACACGGCCCTGCAGGCGCTGCGGCCGATCAGCCACCAGGTGGCCGATTACTACGCGCGCCAGGATTACGAAGACGACCAGTTCGCCAAGGGCAAGCAACTGCACGCGCCGTTGATGGCGGCGCTGGAGCGTTATGCGCAGGCCAGCAGCGCATTCGGCGCCGAGCTGGAAGCGCAGAACGATGCAGCGCATCGCGAAATGCTCAAGATACTGGAGCGCGAGCAGGGACGCACGCGCGAGTATTACCGGCTGTCGATGATGCTCGATGCCAAACAACTGACCGACGTGCTGCAGGAAGATCGGTTCGACATCGCGCGTGCAAACACGCTGCTGGAGGGCTTCAACCGGCTCTCGGACGAGGCGCATGCCAAGGTGGCCGACCAGGAGCCGGACAAACTCAAGTGGAACAGCTTCGAAACCGCTGCGGAAGACTTCCGCAGGCAGGCCAAGTCGCGCGTGAAGCGCGTGGTCGACAAGACCCCCTACAGCCGCATCGAAGAGGGATGGCTCGATAGTCCCTCGCTGGCCCCGGAAGGATCGCCGCGCAAGTTGCTCAATACCTACAACGCGCTGGTGTCCGAGAGCAATCGCCAGTAACTGCCAGCGTCATTGCACGATACAGCGCGTGCGGCCATCCGCACCGCGCTGACGGCGACGCGCGCGATCGGCCATCGCTCGGGTCAGCTCACTTCTTCACCACTGCACAGGAAACATCGCATGCCTCATCCACGTCGTTACGCACCGCTCAGCGCAGCTGTCGCACTTGCCGTGCTGCTTGCCGGCTGCCAGAAAGAGGCGCCGGTCGCCGCTGCGCCCGATGCCGACAAGGTCAATGCCTACATCGCCTGCTTCAACGGTGTCGAGCAGCCGCTGCACGAGAGTTACCAGACCTACACCGGCTGGATGAAGGATCCGCAGGCCGGGCCCACCGGCAAGGAAGACACGATCCGTGGGCCGGGCACGGTGCTGTCGCATCGGGTCGAGGCCTGCGGCGCACCGATGACGGCCGCATTGGCACAGCAACCGGCCAACGCCGAACTCGACCCGGTGGCCAAGACGTATCAGCAACGGTTTGCCACGCTCAACGAGCGCATCGAAGAAACGGCGCGGTACTACGAGCGCGAGGATTATCTGCGCGACGAAGGCAAGGGCATGCGTGCATTGCATGCGCCGTTGATGCAGGCTTATGCAGCGTTCTTCGAGGCGGGCGAAGCGATGAATGCGGCGCTGGATCGCAACGAAGACATGCGTCGCCAGGCGCAGATCGATGCGATCGAAAAGGAAGAGGGTCGCAGTGCCTCCTGGTATCACCTGAAGATCATCGGCGAAGGCAAGCAGCTGGTGCAGGTGCTCGACAGCGACGCGCCGGATCTTGCCGCAGCGCAATCCCAGCTCGCACGCTACCAGGGCATTCTGGAAGAGGCGCAGAAGGCCAAGGTCGGCCAGGGCGATGCCATGTGGGGCCACATGGAACGTTCTGCCGACAAGCTGGCGCGCGAGTCGGGACGACTGGTCGAGCGTATCCGCACCAAGACACCATTGAACAAGAGCGAGCAGATGCTGCTGGAAAGTGGCTCGCTTCCACCGGGCGGCACGCGCCAGGCCGTGCTGGCCAGCTACAACGATCTGATCGACATGAGTAATCGCATGTCGCATTGATGCTGTGCATGCATTCCTGTCGCGTTGTGTCAGCGCATCGCGCGGGTGATTGCGCAGGCTTCAACGACGCTACGATCTGGAACTTCAGCGCCGTTGTATGTTTCCAGGCAGGGTTGGTCGAGGGCGCGGTGCCCTCGCCGCTCGCGGGACACGCCGCAAGTACGCCCCTGCAGGCTCGGTGGCGGCATCCATGCCGCCACACGGTCCCGCAACCGGCGAGGACACCACACCTGGAAGTTTCAAGGTTGCTTCATTGAAAGCCTGCTCATTGCTCGGCTTGTCTTGGATGACTAATGAGGCGTGCTCTTATAGAAACGCGCACGTCATGCTCTGCTTGCACCCGAACACCGATCGTCTCGACTGGTCCTTGTCCGCTCACCGTCGCGGGACCTTGAGCGGCATGGATGCCGCGCCAGAGCCTACATTGACGTACTTGCGGTGTGTCCCGCGATGGTGGGCGGGCAAGGGCCCCGCAGCCAAGCGACAGATCATCCGCTCTGCGACTGGTCTATCCGCATGATCCGACCACTCCTAAACAAGACACCGGGTTTTCTGATCGCTGCGGTCTTTGGAGTCAGGCGGAAGCTCAGATCGTCGGAGGTGCGATGCCCTCACCACTTGCGAGACATGCCGTGAATCCGTGCACGGAGGCTCCACGGCGGCATCCATGCTGCCAAGGGTCCGGCAATCGGTAACGACACCGCACCTGCCAGCTTGGTGGTGTGCCGATGGGAATCGCAACGTCGACTGCGGCCATCGATCGGTGGCCGCAGTCGTCGCATTAAGTCCGCAGTACCGCGTCAGCCGTTGGCGATCTCCGGCAGCGGCTCGGCACATTGCCGGCAATAGCGCGCGTCGGTGGCGTGGCCTTCCAGCCCGCAGCGCGCGCAGTTGCGAACGTCGCGCCGGCCGGCGTGGCCGCCTTCGCGCAGCGTGGTGGCCAGTTCGGCGGTGTAGATGCCGGTGGGTACGGCGATGATGCTGTAGCCGATCAGGATCAGTGCCGAGGTGACGAAGCGGCCCAGCGTGGTCTGTGGCACCAGATCGCCGAAGCCCACCGTGGCCATGGTGACGATGGCCCAGTACATGCTGGTCGGGATGCTGGTGAAGCCGTGTTGCGGGCCTTCGATGATGTACATGGTGGCACCGGCGATCACGGTAATGGTGAGCACGGTGAACAGGAACACCAGCACCTTGCGGCGGCTGCGCCATAACGCGTCCACCAGTTGCCCGCTTTCCTGGATGTAGCGGGTGAGCTTGAGGATGCGGAACAGGCGCAGGATGCGCAGTACGCGCACCACCAGCAGGGTCTGCGCGCCGGGCACGAAAAACGATAGGTAACTGGGCAGGATCGACAGCAGATCGATCACGCCCCACACGCTGAGCGCGTAATGCAGCGGGCGCCGCACCACCGCCAGGCGCAACGCGTATTCGATGGTGAACAGCACCGTGAATGCCCATTCCAGCGGCACCAGCCAGTGCGCCGAATGCGAATGGATGCGCGGCACGCTGTCGATCATGATCACCACCACGCTGGTGAGGATCGCCACCACCAGCATCAGATCGAAATTGCGCGATGGACGGGTGTCGTGGCGGTAGATGATGTCGAACCATTGCCGGCGCCAGCCGTCGTCGGTGGCGGGAGTGAGCTGGGGATCGGAGAAAGGGCGCATGCGCGCATTGTGCCGCAGGCCGGCGAATGCGCGAGAATGCGGGTTCTCCCTCCGCTTCTGCGACCCACCATCATGAGCACCGCTGCCGATTCGCCCCTGTCCCTTGCGCACTACTACCTGCCGGTGTATCGCCCGCGCCAGGTGGTGCTGGAGCGCGGGCAGGGCAGTCGTGTATGGGACGATGCGGGGCGCGAGTATCTGGATCTGTCCTCCGGCATCGCGGTGAGCGGGCTGGGCCATAACGATGTGGATCTGGTCACCGCGCTCACCGAGCAGGCGGGCAAGCTGTGGCATACCAGCAACATCTTCTACAGCGAGCCGCCACTGCGGCTGGCCGAGGAGCTGGTCGGCGCGTCGCGGTTTGCCGAGAACGTCTTTTTGTGCAACTCCGGCACCGAGGCCAACGAGGCGGCCATCAAGCTGGTGCGCAAGTGGGCCAGCACTCAGGGTCGCCCGGCCGACAAGCGCGTCATCGTGACGTTCCGTGGCAGCTTCCACGGCCGCACGCTGGCTTCGGTCACCGCCACCGCGCAGCCGAAGTACCAGGAAGGCTATGAGCCGCTGCCAGGCGGATTCCGCTATGTGGATTTCAACGATGTGGCGGCGCTGGAAGCGGCGATGGCCAGCGGCGACGTGGCCGCGGTGATGGTGGAGCCGATCCAGGGCGAGGGTGGGGTGATGCCGGCTGCGCCGGGCTTCCTGGCGCAGGTGCGCGCGCTGTGCGATCGGCATGATGCCTTGCTGGTGCTGGACGAGATTCAATGCGGCATGGGGCGCACGGGTACCTTGTTCGCGCATTGGCAGGAGCAGGTGACGCCGGACATCGTGACGCTGGCCAAGGCGCTGGGCGGCGGTTTCCCGATCGGTGCAATGCTGGCCGGCCCCAAGGTGGCGCAGACCATGCAGTTCGGCGCGCACGGCACCACCTTCGGCGGCAATCCGCTGGCTGCCGCCGTGGCGCGCGTGGCGTTGCGCAAGCTGGCGTCGCCGCAGATTGCCGAGAACGTGGAGCGGCAGTCGGCGGCATTGCGTGCCGGCCTGGAGACGTTCAATGCCGAGTTCGGCCTGTTCGCACAGGTGCGCGGGCGCGGGTTGATGCTTGGTGCGGTGCTGGCACCGGCGCATGCCGGGCAGGCCGGTGCGCTGCTGGATCTGGCGGCCAAGCATGGGTTGCTTGTGCTGCAGGCCGGCCCGGATGTGCTGCGCTTCGTACCGGCACTCAATCTGACCGACGCCGAGCTGGCCGACGGCCTGGCCCGCCTGCGTCTGGCGATTGCCGAGTACGCCGCGCAGCGGTGAGTGGTTGCTGGGTCTGTTGCGTGGTGGTGGCTGGTAGGGCGCTGATTGGTGAGGGTAGGGAAGGCCTGTGTGCGCTTGTTGTTTGTGGAGCGCGTAAGGCAGTAGCAGGGGACGCGCCCTGCGTCGCAACCCTTTCCCTCACCCCAACCCCCGCTCCGCGCCCCAGCCCGCGTTTGCGACGCGGGCGCTCCAGGGCACGCGCGCCAGTGGCGCGCAAACCGCGCCTTCTCGCCCCCAGCGAAGGGGCCTGAGCGGCAGCTCGACTGCCTGTCCTTCTCCCGCACGGCGGGAGAAGGTGGCGCGCAGCGCCGGATGAGGGGGCGCACGAAGCCGCCCCCCAATCCCCAATCTCACCCCAACCCATACCGCTTCAACACCCGCCGCAAGGCGCGCGCATCGCGCACGGTATCGGCATGCAATCCGGCGGCACGGGCGCCGCGGACGTTGACGAACAGGTCATCGACGAACAAGGTACGTACCGGGTCCGCATCCAGCTGCGCCAGCGCGCGTTGATAGACCTCCTGCTGCGGTTTTCTGCCGCCCAGCGCACCGCTGCACAACACGCGGCCCTGCAACAGCGGAAACAGCGCTGGCACGAT
The DNA here is from genome assembly GCF_024806835.1 of Xanthomonas sp. 3793. Taxonomy (GTDB): domain Bacteria; phylum Pseudomonadota; class Gammaproteobacteria; order Xanthomonadales; family Xanthomonadaceae; genus Xanthomonas; species Xanthomonas arboricola_F. The sequence goes on along the minus strand of NZ_JANTYU010000004.1, from coordinate 203,826 downwards.
CCGCGCGATCGCCTCCGTCATCAGCGGGCCGTTGTTGGTAAGTACCGCCACCGCGGCGGTCGTCGACACCGCCAGCACCTGCGCCACCACTGCGGGGTCGGCTCGGCAGGCTGCCACGCGCGCCGCAATCCAGGTGGCGCAGTCGATCGGATGTCCCAGCTCCTCGCTCAACTGGGTCAGGTAGGCCTGCGTGTCGAGGGCGCCGGCATCGTAGGCGCGCTCCAGTCCCTGCTCGAACAGCACCTGCTGCACCCGCTGCGGCGGGCATGCCGCAGCACTCGCCAATGCGGCCAGCCGGCGTGGGCGCGAATAGCTGGCCAAGACGCCGTCGAAATCCAGCAGCAGCAAGGACGGAGGGGCAGACGGCATGGGCATGCTCGCGAGGTGGGCATCGCAGCGTTGTCGATCTGCCGCTGCATCGCAAGCGTACGGGATCTGCTATGCCCGCAAAGGCGCAAACGGGTAGGCGCGTGATGCGCGAGCTCATACGCCCGCGCACGGCACGTGCGAACGCCCGATCGCCAACGCCCGGCGCCTGCACGAGCACGCCACACGGGCAGTTGCGCTGCGTATTCAAACTTTCCAGTACGGAAACAACCTACCCGCACGCGCAGACCCTACCCTCCGCACCGCATCTGCGGCGCAACCGCGCTGGGTATGGTCGATCCATGCCGCAGTCGCGGTGTCAGCCGGTCTTGGGGAGCGGGTCCGGTCACTCAGCACGCACCATCTTCCAGGGGTCGATTGCATGCCTAAGCGCTTGAACACCGATCAATTGGCGGCCGCGATGGCCGCCATTCTCACCGCCGCCACGCGTCGCCACACGCTCGCTTCGATGACCTTGCTGATGTCTGGCGCATACAGCCTGCCGGTCCTGGCGCAGGAGGCGCGCACCCTGGACGCGGTCAGCGTGGTCGGCACCGGCTCCACGCGCACCACCGCCTCCATTTCGATGGACGAGATCCAGGCCCAGGTGCCGGGCGTGGCACCGCAGCAGCTACTGGCCAGCCTGCCCGGCGTCAATGTGCAGACCACCGACCCGTTCGGGTTGTACGAGTTCGGCGACTCGATGACCATCCGCGGCTTTTCCGCCAACCAGATCGGCGTGACCCTGGACGGCATCCCGATCGAAACCTTCGACACCCGCGAAGGCGGCCCGATCACCCGCTACGTGTCCAGCGAGAATCTGCTCGACGTCACCGTGTCGGCCGGCTCCGGCGATGTCACCCAGCCGTCGTACCACGCACTCGGCGGTGCGATCCGCTACACCAGTCTTCCGCCCAAGGGCGGCGATACCTGGAGCGGCAATCTCACCCAGACCATCGGCTCGGACGATCTGGTACGCAGCTTTGTCCGCCTGGATACGCCGAATTGGTGGGACGGCGGGCCGAGTGCATACATCTCCGCATCGCGCACGCAGGGCGGCGTGTGGGACATGGAGCCGGCCACGCAGAAGAGCGATCACTTCGAAGCCAAGATCCGCCAGGCCTGGGACGTGGGCAGCCTGACCCTGGGCTGGATCTACAACAACCGCAAGGACTACGACGTGCAGTCGTACAACTCCGACGGTTCGGTGGCGTGGGATCTGCACGAACGTATCACCGGCAATCCGGAAGTGGATGCCGAGCATTACAGCGAATGGCAGAACGGCCGCCGCGACTCGTTGCTGAGCCTGCATGGCGATTTCCTGTTCAACGATGCGATCGGTGTCACCTTCACCGGCTACTACGAGAACAAGCATGGTTATGGCGTCGGAGGCACGCCGCCGAGCACGGCCACCGGCCTGTACAACGACGCCATCGCCGGCACGCCCGGGCGCACCGATATCGCCATCAACGACCCGCAGATCGTCGATGCCGATGGCAATGTCACCCGCGTCGGTGCGATGACGCGGCGCGAGGAAATCATGGGCGGCGATCGCTACGGCATGACCACTGCAGTGTCGTGGGAGACCGAGCACAACAAGCTCGAAGTCGGTGCGTGGTACGAGAATTACGACTTCGACCAGGTGCGGCCGCTGTACAACCTGGACCCAGCCACTGGCGCACTGCTAAAGGGCTCGCTGCCGATCGTTATCTACTACGACAATCACTTCTCCACCGAGGTGAAGCAGCTCTACATCAAGGACACGCTGCGCCTGCTCGATGACCGGCTCACCATGGAGTTCGGCGCCAAGGGGCTGGATGTCAAACGCGATTACAACGGCATCGCCAATCTCGATGATTTCAACGTCGGCGTGCGCCGCGATGTCACCATCAAGAATAGCGACTGGTTCCAGCCGCAGGTCGGCGCCAGCTTCCAGCTTGCCGAGGGCGTGCAGGTGTTCGCCAACTACGCGGAAAACTTCAGCTCGGCACCGCGGCTGGCGCTGACCTCCGGTGCCTTCAATCCGGATATCGCGCCGGAGGAATCCACCAACATCGATATCGGCATCCGCGCCGAATCCAGCCAGTGGAGCGGCTATATCGCCGCCTACAAGATCGATTACGAGAACCGCATCATCGCACTGACCGATCCGGACCCGCTGGTGGTTGCGCCCACTGTCTACGCCAATGTCGGCGATGTGCAGACCTATGGCGCGGAAGTGTCCGGCATGTGGAAACCGGCACCGGGCTGGCGGCTGGGGGCGTCGCTGACCTGGAACAAGTCCGAATTCCAGGACAACTATTTCGGCCCGGTCAGCGGCAACCTGGTGCGGGTGGAGGGCAACGAGGTGCCGGACTCGCCCAAGGTGATGTTCAGCGTCAACGGCGGTTGGGAAGGCGAACATTTCTTCGCCAATCTCGACACCAAGTACACCGGCAAGCGCTACGGCGACACGCTCAATACCGACCAGGTGGATGCCACCTTCATCGTCAACGGCAGCGTCGGCTATCAAGGCGGCGATGCCGGCTTTCTTGCCGGTGGCCGGTTGCAATTGTCGGTCTACAACCTGTTCGACAAGGACGATGCGATCGGTGCGGTGTTCCCGAACGAAAGCTCCGGCTCGTACCAGTTGATCGCACCGCGCCAGCTGTTCGCCAGTCTGTCCTACAAGTTCTGAGGTGGTGATGCGGCCGGCGTCATTGCCGGCCGCGTCATGTGTTTTCGTCGGTCGCACTTGATCCATGACATGCAAGGACTACGCGTTGATGCAAGGCAATCACACTGGGGCGATGACGCGGCGGCAATTGCTGGCGCGCATCGGCATGACCGCTGGCGGCGCGATGATGTATCAGGCGATGAGCAGCCTGGGCATGGCGGCCGAATCGCGCTTCACCGGGCCACTGCAGCTGGATGGCGACCCGAAGGGCGCGTCCGTGCTGATTCTGGGCGCGGGGCTGGCCGGGATGACCGCTGCCTTCGAATTACGCAAGGCTGGATATCGCGTGCAGGTGCTGGAATACAACGGCCGCCCCGGCGGCCGTAACTGGACGCTGCGCGGCGGCGATCGCTATACGGAACTGGGCGGCGCCACGCAGCACTGCCAGTTCGACGATGGGCTGTATCTCAACCCCGGGCCGTGGCGTATTCCGCACCATCACAAGGCGGTGTTGAGTTACTGCAAGCAGTTCGGCGTGGCGTTGGAAGCCTTCAACCAGGTCAACTACAACGCGTTGCTGCATAGCCAGAACGGCTTCGATGGCAAGCCGCAGCGATTCCGCGCGATCGATGCCGATTACAAGGGCCATGTCTCCGAGCTGCTGGCCAAGTGCACGCAGCAGCACGCACTGGATACGGCTGTGAGCCGCGAAGACCAGGAGTTGCTGCTCGAATCGCTGCGCACCTGGGGCGCGCTGGATCAAAAGTTCGGCTACGTCAAAGGCAAGGACAGCAGCGAGCGGCGCGGCTTTGCGCGCTACCCCGGTGGCGGCTTGTCGGGCAAGCCGGAATTCTCCGAACCCTTCAGCGTGCAGGATGTATTGCGCTCGCGCCTGTGGACCACGCTGGCGGCCGGCAATAACTACGAAATGCAGACCACCATGTTTCAGCCGGTGGGTGGCATGGACCAGATCGGCAAGGCGTTCGCGCGCCAGCTCGGCGATGCCATCACCTACAACGCCAAGGTCACCAAGATCGATCAGGACGGCAGCGGCGTGCGTGTGTCCTGGCAGGATGCCACGCGCGGCGGCGAGGAACGCGTGGCCAGTGCCGATTGGTGCATCTGCACGATTCCGTTGTCAGTGCTCAGCCGGATTCCCACCACCGCCAGCGACGCGATGACCACCGCGATCGGCAGCGTGCCGTATGCCGCATCGGTCAAGGTGGGCCTGCAATTCAAACGGCGCTTCTGGGAAGAGGACGAGGCCATCTACGGCGGCATCAGCTACACCGATCTGCCGATTACCCTGATCAGCTATCCCAGCACCGGTTACCACAGCTCCGGCAAGGGCGTGCTGCTGGGGGCGTATGTGTGGGGGCTGGATGCCTACCAATTCACCTCCATGTCTCCGGAGCAGCGGGTGCGCAAGGCGGTCGAATACGGAACGCAACTGCACCCGCAATATCCGCGCGAATTCGACAACGGTATTGCGGTGGGTTGGCATCGCGTGCCGTTTACGCATGGCTGCTTCGGCATGTGGAGCGAACAGGCGCGTGCCGAGCACTACGAGCCGCTCTGCCAGATCGATGGCCGCCTGGCGCTGGCGGGCGAGCATGTGTCCTATATCCCGGCCTGGCAGGAGGGCGCGATCCTGTCGGCGCACGATGTCGTCGGCCGCCTGCATCGCAAGGTCATTGCCGGGGGAGGTCGCGCATGAATCTGTTGCCACGCGTGTTTGCTGCGGCCGTTGCGCTGGTCATCGGCGCGGCGCTGCTCCCTCCCGGCCTGCGCGATGCGCAGGCGCAAAGTTCCGACGCCACGGCGCTGTATCCGCAAAAGGGGTTCGCCACCGCATCCGGCGAGCATGTCTATCGTGCGGTCTGTCAGGGCTGCCACATGCCCGCCGGCAGCGGTGCGCAGGGCGCCGGCGAATACCCGGCGCTTGCGGGCAATCCCAAGCTGGCGGCTGCGCCCTACGTCACCATGATGGTGCTCGACGGTCACGCCGGCATGCCGGGATTTGGCGACATGCTCACAGATCGCCAGGTGGCCGAGGTGGTGAGCTATGTACGCACCCATTTCGGCAACGACCATGCCGAGCGCGTCACCGCCGACGACGTCAAGCTGCTGCGCCATTGAATTCTTTCTTCCAAGGAGTTGCCATGTTCCGTCCCATCGCCACCGCCCTCGTTGCCACCGTCGTGTTGTCTGCAGGCCTGAGCGCCGCAACTGCTGCCGAGGTAATTCGCCACAAGATTCCCAACAGCGATTTTCCCATTGCCGCGGCGGTCGAAATCCCTGCCGGCAAGGCCACCGTGTATGTCAGCGGCAAAGTGCCTGCGGTGGTGGACACCAGCGCGCCGAAGGACTCTGCAGTCGCGTACGGCGACACCAAGGCGCAGACGGTGAGCGTGCTGAAACAGATCCAGGACCAACTGAAATCGCTGGGCCTGGGCATGGGCGATGTGGTGAAGATGCAGGTGTTTCTGGTCGGCGACCCGGCGATGGGCGGCAAGATGGATTTCAACGGGTTCATGGAAGGCTACCGCCAGTTCTTCGGCACCAAGGAACAGCCCAATCTGCCGGCGCGCTCGGCCTTCCAGATCGCTGCGCTGGGCAATCCGCTGTATCGCGTCGAGATCGAAGTGGTTGCCGTGCGTCCCTGAAGTCGCGTCTTTGCCTTGCTGGAGAGTGCCATGAACACTGCCGTATCGCGTCGCAGATTCCTGCGTGATTCCGCCCTGTTTGCCGGTGCCGCCGGGACCGGTGCATTGCCGCTGCTTGCCAGCGCCGCCGAACGCACTGCGGCCATTGAACCAACAACCGCAGGCGCGCTGGCGCCGGTGATGATCGGCTCCAACGAGTTCCCGGATGGCCCGTCTGCGGCCGCAGTCAGGGCCATTGCGCAGATCGCACCGCAAGGCGGGCGCTATCTGCGGCAGGTCCAGATGGAATTGATGACCACGCTGGCGGCCGAGCTCAAGCTGCCGGTCGATCACCTGATGGCCTATGCCGGCTCCACCGAGCCGCTGGACTACACGATGCTGGCCTTCACCTCGCCAGGCGCCGCGCTGGTGACGGCCGACCCGACCTACGAATCGGGGTGGCGCGCTGCCGCGCGCAATGGCGCCGAGGTGATCAAGGTGCCGTTGCGCAAGGATTTTTCGCACGACGTGCAGGCGATGTGCGCAGCCGACGCCAATGCCGGCGTGATCTACATCTGCAACCCCAACAATCCCACCGGCTCGGTCACCGCCCGCAAGGATCTGGACTACGCACTGGCGCACAAGCCCAAGGGCAGCGTGCTGGTGGTGGACGAGGCCTATATCCACTTCGCGCGCAGCACCAGCAGCGTGGTGGACATGGTTGCTGCCGGCGAGGACGTGGTGGTGCTGCGCACCTTCTCCAAGCTCTACGGCATGGCCGGGATCCGGCTTGGCTACGCGGCCGCGCGCCCGGAGTTGCTTGCCAAGCTGATGTTCTACAGCGTCAACAGCCTGCCGGTGACGGCGGCCGCTGCGGGTCTTGCCAGCTTGCGCGACCCGGATCTGGTGCCGCAGCGCCGTGCACGCACCGCAGCCACGCGCCAGGACGTCATCGATTTCCTCATCAAGCAGGGTTACGCGTGTACCGCATCGGAGAGCAACTGCTTCATGGTCGACGTGAAGCGACCTGCTGCCGGCTTCAAGGACGACATGGCCACCTTTGGCGTGTTCATCGGGCGCAGTTGGCCGGTGTGGCCAACCTGGTCGCGGATCACGGTAGGGACCGAGGCGGAGATGGCACGCTTCAAGCAGGCATTCGTGCTGGTGATGGCCGGCAAGCGTGGCCCGTTGCCTGTGCCGCAGGCCACGGCCGATGTGCACGATCCAATGCGGGACTTCTTCCGCTATGCGTAGCGTCGTGGGTGCCACTGCCGCGCGGTGATCGTGCCGGCGTGGCTATCGCCTGATGCGCTGGCGGTCAGTCGTCGGCGCATCTGAATCGCCGCGTGCGGTTGATCGTGCGGCGGCGCAGCACTGCATTGGCGATGGCAAGGGGTACTCTGACGGCACCGACGCAGGCGCGAGCGTCGGCAGCTTGCACGCACCGCGCTTTACTTATTGCAGGAGGACTGCCTTGAAGCTGTTTTCGACGATTGCCGTGCTTGGCGTGATGGCGATGGCGCCCTCGGCCTGGGCGCGGACCTGCGCGGTGACCATCACCGGCAACGACCAGATGAAGTTCGACCAGAGCGCCATCACCATTGCGCCCGACTGCACCCAGGTGGATGTGACGCTCAAGCATGCGGGCAAGATGGCGGCCACGGTGATGGGACATAACTGGGTGTTGACTAAATCCGCCGATTTCCAGGCGGTGGCCAACGCCGGTATGCGCTCGACCATTGCCGACAGCTATCTGCCCAAGGCCGATGCGCGGGTGATCGCGCATACCAAGGTGGTCGGTGGCGGGGAGAGCACCACGGTCAGCTTCGTAACCAGCAAGCTCACCAAGGGCGGCGCCTACACGTTCTTCTGCTCGTTCCCCGGGCACTGGGCGATGATGAAGGGCACGCTGAGTTTTGGCTGATGGTGGCGCACTGGGAGCCTGTCTCTAGCGCCCTCTGCGGCGCTGACGCATCTGCATCGATCCGACGATAGCCAGCGCATCGCCACGCACCAGCGTGTTGTTCTTCGCATTGAGCGGCGTGCGCATCGGCCGCGCATGATGCGCACGCCGCTCAATGCGGCGGCACATCCGCGGCGTGTTGCATGTCCTCGCCGCGCAAGACCCCGCGCTGCAGCGCCTGCGCCAGGGCACTTTCGCGGCTGCGCGCGTCGAGCTTGCGATACAGATTCTTGAGATGGAATTTGACCGTGTTTTCCGACAGGTGCAGGTGGCGGGCGATCTGTTTGTTGGAGTAACCGCGCGCCAGTTGCGCCAGCACCTCCAGTTCGCGCTCGCTGAACACATCGCTGGCGGGATCCTCATCGCCACTGAGGCGTTCAAGCAGCGCCTGGATGGTCAATGCGCGCGTGGTGCCGCCGACGGTATGCGGGTCGTGCTGACGCAGCGAACGCAGCATCGCCTTGGCGGGCAAACCGAGTTCGACGATCGCCTGCCAGCTCTGCGTCAGCGCCACATGGTCCAGCGCGCTGTACAAATGCGGCAGGGCGGCGAGCAGCTCGCCGCGTTGCTGCAGGACCAGCGCGATGCGCGCGCGGGTGCGCGCGAGATGGCAGGCATTGTCGTTGCTCAGACAGGCCTGCTCGATCTGGCCGAGAATGGTCAGCGCCGCATTGCTGCGCCCGGCCAGGCGATGCCACCGCGCCAACGCAAAGCCCATCGCCGCGCGATCGCGCCAGCGATGCGCCGAGCGCAGGGTATGCGCCAGCCCGGATTCCCCGCCGGTGCGCGCGATCACCACGTCGATGGCGGCGTTGCCGGGATGCTCCAGCAGCAACATCAGTCGCCAGGCCGACGCCAGCTCCGACAGCCGCGTCAGCTTGCGCCCATGCGCGATCTGCTCGACATGCTCGAGCAACACCAGCGCGCTGCGGCCGCTGTGATCACGCACGCGTTCCAGGCCCAGCGCGGTGTCGTACGCGGCCGCCAGCACGTCCGCGCTGCCATCGTGTTGCTCGAGCAGTTCCAGCGCCGGATGCAGCAGGTCGGCGGCATCGTCGTGGCGACCGCGCTCGTAGTGCACCTGCGCGAGCAGGCAGCTGCCGGCAGCTTCCAGCACGCGGTCCAGTTGCGGCGTGCGTGTGCACCAGTGCAGCGCTTGCCGGTAACAGGCTTCGGCGTCGCCGAGCCGCCCGCGGTAGAAAAAGCTCTGGCCAAGCCAGAGCAACGCCTGGCTGGCGCCCAGATCGCTGCCGCCGCGGTGCATCGCATCGCGCGCAGCCAACGCATAGCGCTCGGCCACCGCAAACCCGCCCTGCGCCTGCGCGGTCGTTGCACAAATGCACAGCAAGGTGCCGCGGCCCAGATGATCGTCTTCGTCCAATGCGTTCGCCTGCGCGGCAATCTGGGTCAGGCCGTGCGGATTGCCGCAGATTTCGTCCAGGCGGTCGCGCAACAACGCCACCACCACGGTGTAGTCGCGCTGCAGCGGCTCGCGCACGGCGGCGGGGAAATCGCGAAAGCGTTCCAGCAACAGGCGTGCATGACTGAACTCACCCAGTTTCAGGTGCAGGTACGCCTGGGTGAGATTCAGTGCCGGCGTGTCGCGGATGCTGCGATGATCGAAATGGCGCAGCAACGCGCGTACCGCATGCATGCCGTGGGTCAGCAGTAACTGCCAGGTGCCGGCGCGCGCGATGTAGCTGGCGGCCAGGTCGCCGCAGTCGCCACGCGCGGCGTGGCGCACCGCGTCGGCCAGATGCTGGTGCTCGCCGAACCAGCGCGCTGCGCGCTGATGCAGGTGCACGGCCTGGCCCGGGTGGTCGCGATCGAGCAATTGCTGCAGGAAGTCGGCAAACAACGGGTGATAGCGGAACCATTCGCGCTCGCCATCCAGCGGTACCAGCAGGCCGTGGAAGTGTTCCAGCCGCGCCAGCAGCCGGCCGCTGTCGTCGCGTTGGCGCACGGCGTCGGCCAGCGCGGCGTTGACGCGCTCGAGCAGGCTGGTGCGCAACAACAGATCGCGCGTGTCGGCATCCAGGTCGTTGACCACCTGTTCGGCCAGGTATGCGGCAATCTGCGCACTGCGCCCGGAAAAACGTGCGGTCACTTCCTGCTGACGTTGTGCATCGCCTTCCAGCCACAGTCGCGCCAGATACAGCGCGACCGGCCAGCCTTCGGTGTAGCGCAGCAGTTCGTCCGCCACCGGTGCGGGGATGTGCGGCCCCAGCAGCGCGCGCGCCTCGTCGTTGTCCAGCGCCAGTTGCGCGCTGCCAAGGCGGCCGAGTTGCGCCTGTAGATCCAGCCGCGCCAGCGGCAATGCCGGCACGCGGCGCGTGGCCAGCAACAGATGCAGGCGCCCGCCGCTGTGTTCGACCAGGCGCAATACCAGCTCATCGACCGGGCCATTGCCGGGCCGGTCGTAGTCGTCGAGGATCACGCTGATACGACGCGGTGCGCTGCGCAAGGCGCGGATCAACACGGTGGCCGCATCGCGTGGGTCCTGGTCGCGGTTGTGCATCACCCCGGCGCACAGCGCCGGATCGGCGCCGGCACCCTGCAGCGCCAATGCGAGATGGCCGAGAAAACGCGCCGGATCGGCGTCTTCTTCGTCCAGCGACATCCACGCCACCGCATCGTCGTGCGCGCGTCGACGCGCATGCCATTGCGCAAGCAGGGTGGTCTTGCCAAACCCCGGCGGGGCCAGCAGCAGCGTGAGCGGGCGCAACTGCGCCTGATCCAGCGCGGTGAGTAATCCCTCGCGCACTACCGCACCCGGGCGCGGCAGTGGCGGCTCCAGCTTGCTGGCAAGCAGCCAATCGGGAAGAGCATGGTCGCGCGACGGTGACGGGCGCGGGGTGAGCAACGCAACAGGCTTGAGCATGAGGCGAGGGCGGCCGTGGCAGGCGTCAGCGGCGCGTCGGCTCGACACGCTGCACAACGGAAGTGAAACAGCGGCGACGGCCGGCATGTCACCGCGATGGCGACAACGACGGATCGGCTGCTTCGAGGGTCCCCACCCATGCCCATCCGTGAGCACCTTTCAGAAAGGTATGACAGCCGCAAGACAAAAGCAAAGCGCGTGGCCCTCAGTGAGCGCCATCGCAGCGAGAAATGCTGCGCGTTGTGCGCGGGGTCAAGGAACGCGCGGGCCCGCCTGCGTATTCACCCAATGCAGGATGCACGTCCCGCAAGCGGGAATTCCCGCTGCCAGGCAACCTCGCTGATGTTCTGCCCTGCAACCACGCGCCGTCGGCAACGGCGGCGCGCCGGCAGATACCCGCTCGCCCAGGCACTGTCGCCTCGCCGGTGGATGCAAACCCACGCCAGGCAGCAAGCGCGCCAGGCGCGCGACCGCGCGCTGCCAATGCGTGCGAGACGCTCTGCATTGCTGCAGGTTTCGACCCAAACCTCAGCGTGCCACGTCCGCAAACGCCTCGCGTGCGGCCGCGAGCGTGGCGTCGATCACCGCAGCGTCGTGCGCGCTGGACATGAAGCCGGCTTCGTACGCCGACGGTGCCAGGTACACGCCCCGCTGCAGCATCGCGTGGAAGAAGCGATTGAAACTGGTGGTGTCGCAGGCGGTGGCCTGCGCGTAGCTGTCCACGATTTCGTCGGTGAAGAACAGCCCGAACATGCCGCCGACCCGATTGGTGGTGACGGCGATGCCGGCGGCGCGCGCGGCATCTTCCAGTCCCTGGCACAACACGCCTGTGGCCTCGCTGAGGCGGGCGTGGAAGCCTGGTTCCTGCACCAGCTCCAGCATCGCCAGGCCGGCCGCCATCGCCACCGGATTGCCCGACAAGGTACCGGCCTGGTAGATCGGCCCGGAGGGCGCGATCTGCTCCATCAGCTCGCGCCGCCCGCCATACGCGCCCACCGGCATGCCGCCGCCGATGATCTTGCCGAAGGTGGTCAGGTCCGGCGTCACCCCGTACAGCGCCTGCGCGCCACCCAGCGCGACGCGGAACCCGGTCATCACCTCGTCGAAGATCAGCAGCGCGCCATGCCGCGTGCACAGCGTGCGCAGATGCTGCAGGTAGCCGGCCAGCGGCGGTATGCAGTTGGCGTTGCCCACCACCGGCTCGATGATCACCGCCGCCACGTCGGCGCCGATCTCGTCGAACAGCGCGGTGGCGCCTTCGAAGTCGTTGAAGCTGAGCGTGGCGGTCAGCTCGCTCAGGCCCGCCGGCACACCCGGCGACGTAGGCACGCCCAGCGTCAGCATGCCGCTGCCGGCCTTGACCAGGAACGAGTCGCCGTGGCCGTGATAGCAGCCTTCGAACTTGACGATGCGATTGCGCCCGGTGGCGCCGCGCGCCAGGCGCACTGCCGACAGCGTGGCCTCGGTGCCGGAGTTGACCATGCGCACCATCTCGCACGAGGGCACCAGCCGGGTGATGGTGTCGGCCATGGTGACCTCGGCGGCGCATGGCGCGCCGAACGACAGTCCATCGCGGATGGCGCGTTCCACCGCCTCGCGCACGGCGGGGTGGTTGTGGCCGGCGATCATCGGGCCCCACGAGCCCACGTAGTCGATGTAGCGGTTGTCGTCGACGTCGTACAGATACGGGCCGTCGGCGCGCGCCACGAAGAACGGCTCGCCGCCGACCGACTTGAACGCCCGCACGGGGGAATTGACGCCCCCGGGCAACAGGGTCTGCGCCTGGGCGAACAGGGCGTGGGAGCGGGTGTGATTCATGCGCGCAGATCCTTGAGGAATATCGATGGGGGCAGCGATGCCCGGTAGCGGGCATCGCGTCCGCCATTGTCAGGCCTGCGGGCTCGCGCGCCTACCCGACAGTGGCCCGCCTACCCGTCGGAGCCGCCGGGTAGGGGAACTTGGCTGCCTATGATCGAACGCGACGGTATCGACATTTTGGGTATGAGCTGATGGCGTGCGGTCATTGGCGCCCGGCTGCCGATGTTCAGAAAGTGTGATTCCGGTGGCCGTTGGCCCCGTTCAGTTAGCCGCGTTGCCGGCAGTGTCCATCTTGGGGAGAAAGCATGAACCGTAGTATCCAGAAGCGTGCCTTGGCGTTGGCGCTGGTCGTGGCCATGGGGAGCGTCCACGCGCAGTCCACCAGCGGCAGCATCGTCGGCAGCGTGGGACAGAGCAGCGGCACCAGCGTGCTGGTGGAGAACAACAGCGGTTTCAGTCGCGAAGTGCCGGTGGATGCGCGCGGCCGTTACACCGCCGGCAATCTGCCGCTGGGCACCTACAAGGTGACGGTCAAACGCGACGGCGCGGTGGTGGAAACCCGCGAAAACGTCAGCATCACCGTCGGCGCCAACACCGATGTGTCGTTTGCTGCCGCCAGCGCCGCGGGGAGCGGCCTGCAGACCCTGGACAGCGTCACCGTCAGTGCCGCCAGCCTCGCCACCATCGACGTCAGCAGCGTGGACACCCGCACCGTGGTCACCTCCGAACAGCTGGCGCAGCTGCCGCTGGGGCGTACCGCCGAGGCGATCGCGTTGCTGGCGCCGGGCGTGGTGGTCAACAGCGGCGGCTTCGACAACGGACCGCTCGGCGGCTCGCTGCCCAGCTTCGGTGGCTCGGCCGCCAGCGAAAACGCTTACTACCTCAACGGCTTCAACACCACCACCATCAGCAACAACCTGGGCGGCCTGACCCTGCCGTACGGCGCCATCGACCAGCAGGAAATCTTTACCGGCGGCTACGGCGCGCAGTTCGGCCGCTCCAATGGCGGTGTGATCAACCAGATCGGCAAGCGCGGCACCAACGAGTGGAAGTTCGGCGCCGCCGTCATCTGGGAGCCCAACGGTCTGCGCGCCAACCAGCGCGATATCTACTGGCGCCCGGACAGCCAGGGCAGCACCGTCAACAACGCCGCCTACCGTTATGCGCGCGCGGCCAACGGTCTGTACCAGCCGGCCAGCGAGGCCGAAGCCAACCAGACCACCTACAGCGCCTATGTCGGCGGGCCGATCATCCAGGACAAGCTGTTCTTCTTCCTGGCCGCCGAGCAGGTCGATTCGGACGGCGTACGCGTGGGCACCAATCGCGACACCGACAACGGCCGCACCGGCGGCCTCACCGATTACGACTACAAGCAGAAGCGCTGGTACGCCAAGGTGGACTGGAACATCACCGACAACCACCTGATCGAGGTGACTGGTGCCAGCGACGAGGCCGAGACCAACGGGTCGATCTACCGCTACGACTATGTCAATCGCCAGCGCGGCAGTTATTTCACCGATGAATCCACCTGGAAAACCGGTCCGACCCTGTTCACCGGCAAGTACACCGGCTACCTCGGCGACAACCTCACCGTGACTGCGCTGTACGGCAAGATGACCACGCCCGACGAGCTGACCCCGTTCAACTACAACGCGGCTGGCGGGCCCGTCATCAATAGCGCCGCGCTGCAGAATCCGGCGTACACCGGCGGTACGCCGCGTATCGGCAACCAGTTGGTAACGTCGGTCAGTTCGCCCGACCGCGAGTACAAGAAGGACAATCAGCGCCTCAATCTGGAATGGCGCATCGGCCATCACACGCTCAACTTCGGTATCGACAACCAGAAGTCCGAAGGCATCGATGTCGGCTCGGTGCTGTCAGGTCCGGGCTTTGCGTGGACCTACGGCCAGACCAACGATCCCAACGGGCTGGCGACCGGCGGGTTGGTCAGCCAGTCCGCCAACGAAGCCGGCGGCATCGGTGCACCGAGCCCGGGCCTGGTCGATCCGGTCAACGGCTCCAGCGGCTACTACGTGGTACGCAACATCAACACCAGCCTGTATTCGTACGAGGCCAAACAGCGCGCTTATTACATCGAAGACAAGTGGCAGGTCACCGACAACCTGCTGCTCAGCCTGGGCCTGCGCAAGGACGAATTCACCAACTACACCCCGTTCGGCGACCCCTACATCGAAGTGGACAATGCCTGGGCGCCGCGCCTGGGCTTCAGCTGGGACGTCAACGGCGATTCCAGCCTGAAGGTGTTCGGCAACGTCGGCCGTTACTACCTCGGTCTGCCGTTGTCGGCAGTGAGCCTGTTCACCCCGGCCACCACCACCGATACCTACTTCACCTATAGCGGCATCAACGCCGACGGCACGCCGATCCTGGCGCAGCAGCTGGGGTCGGCGGTGTCGGCCAACTCGCGCTTCGGTCGCATCGCCGATGTGCGTACCGCGGTGGTCAAGGACATCGAGGGCGAGAACCAGGACGAAGTCATCCTCGGCTTCACCAAACAGCTGGACACCGGCTGGGTGCTGGGCGTACGCGGCACGCATCGTCGGCTCAATGCCGGCATCGACGATCAGAACTACGACGTCTCCAACACCGCGTTGATCAACGCCGCGGCCGCGCAGGGTGTCACCATCGACTTCTCGCAGGTGGCCGGCGCATCGCTGATCAATCCGGGCCAGACCAACACCTGGGGCGTGATCGGCACCGACGGTCAGTTCCACGAAGTGTCGGTGAGTCGCGAAGCGGCGGGTTTCCCGAAGTTCAAGCGCAACTACTCGGCGGTGGAATTCAATCTGGAGCGCCCGTTCGACGGCAAGTGGTACGCCAAGGTCAATTACGTCTGGTCGCATAGCTACGGCACCACCGAAGGCCAGGTGCGTTCGGACCTGTGGCGCACCGGCGGCGCGCTGGGCAGCTACCAGGGCCAGGCCTCGGTCTCGACCACGCAGAGCTGGGACCATGCAGCGTTGATGGAGCATTTCAACGGCGATCAATCCAACGACCACCGTCATCAGCTCAAGCTGTTCGGTTTCTATCAGTTCAACCCGCAATGGGGCGCTTCGGCCAACTTCAGCCTGATCTCCGGCGCACCGCATAACTGCCTGGGTAACTACTACGGCACCGAGTACAGCGGCCGCGATCCGGCCGGTTACGGCGGCAGTGCGATCACCGGCGGGCCGTACCACTACTGCTACAACCCGGAAACCGGCACCGGCAGTGCATCGCCTCCGGGCTCGCAGGGCCGCCTGGGCTGGATCGCCCAGCTCGACATGGGCGTGACCTACAAGCCGGCGTTCGCCGACGGCAAGCTGGCGCTGCGCCTGGATGTGTTCAACATCACCAACGAGCAGACCGCGACCAACATCTACCCGTTCTCGCAGTTGCCCGACAACACCACCAACCCGCTCTGGGATCAGGTCGTGGCCTACCAGGCGCCGCGCTCGGGCCGGGTGACGCTGAGCTACGACTTCTAATCGCGTCAGGCGACGGAGTCAAAACCAGCAGCGACGCGTGATGGCACGCGTCGCTGCTTTTTTTTGCGGTGATGGGACTTCAATCAGCTTCAATGGCCTTGATAAGACACGCGACCCGCGCGACCTTTTTACCGAGTCACGATCAACATTCTGGTGCGGCGAGGGCAGCGCGCCCTCGGTCCACTGAGCTTTGCCTGCATCTATCCGATGCGACGACTCGATCATTCGGTTGTCTTGAGTGGGGTGGATGATGCGGACAGATCACTTGCAGAGCGGTTGATCTGTGGTTTGGCTGCAGGGGCCTTGCCCGCCTGCCATCGCGGGACACGCCGCAAGTACGCCCCTGTAGGCTCTTACGCGGCATCCATGCCGCGTAAGATCCCGCGACGGTGGGCGGGCAAGGACTAGTCGAGAATGTCGGTATGCATGGTGCAAGCAGTGCATGACGTGCATTGTTTGGATGACGCCGGGTCCGATCAGCTTCCTAACGCAAGCCGAGCAACAGGCAGGCTTTCAACGAAGCGACCTGCAGACTCTATGGTGCGGTGTCCTTACCGATTGCGGGACCGTGTGGCGGCATGGATGCCGCCACCGAGCCTCCACGGACGGATTCATGGCGTGTCCCGCGAGCGGTGAGGGCGCCGCGCCCTCGACTGACCAAGCTTTTGACCTGAGCTTCCGACTGCATAAAACATCGTTACGACTCGGAATCTTCATGGTCTTGCGTCTGGCGTCTTGGACAGCACGTGTCGAGGGCAACGCTGTCGTCTGCCAGCCACGCTACCGCGCAAACCCGGCCCGATATGCCTGCACTGCTGCGACCGGATCCGGCGCGGCGTACACGCCACTGACCACGGCAACCAACTCGGCACCTGCTGCAACCAACGCGGGCACCTGCGCCGCCGTGATGCCGCCAATCGCTACCCGTGGCACTCCCAACTCTCCAGCTTGCTGTAGCAACGCAGGCGTAGCACGACGCGTCGTCACTTTGGTCGTGGTCGGGAAAAACGCACCGAAGGCCACGTAGCTGGCACCTGCGGCAGTTGCGGCGCGGGCGCGATCGATCTCGTCGTAGCACGACACCCCGATGATCGCCTGCTCGCCCAGTAGCGCGCGTGCCGCCGGCACATCGCCATCGTCCTCGCCCAGATGCACGCCCTGCGCACCGACCTGCGCGGCCAGCTGCGCATCGTCGTTGATGATCAACGGCACCCCGTGCACTGCGCAGGCCTCCCGCAGCGCGCTTGCCTGGCGCAGCCGCAGGGCCGTGTCTGCCTGCTTGTTGCGGTATTGCAGCCAGGCGATCGCAGGCAGCAACGGTGCGGTGCGCAGCAGCAGGCGCTGCGTGTTGGGCTCATCGGGAGTGATCAGGTAAACGCCGCGGACGTTGAGGCGGTTGGGCATGACAGCGCTTCCGAAAGAGGTGGGTGGGATGGGACAATGCAGGCCCACCGTTGCGTGACCGCGATTATCCAATGAGCGACACATCCACCACCACCTACCGCACCTGGATGTGCGTGGTCTGCGGATTTCTCTACCACGAGGCCGACGGCATCCCCGAAGAAGGCATCGCCCCCGGCACCGCCTGGCAAGACGTGCCCGAGACCTGGACTTGCCCGGACTGCGGCGTGACCAAGGACGACTTCGAGATGGTGGAGATTGACTGAAGAGATGCCGGTCAGAGAATTTTATTGATCTTATCTCTGAAGAATAATGGAATTATCTTCTTGGCTAAGAATTTCATGTGGGGAGGTTGAAATACGAATTTTAGAAGAGTAGCTTGCGTGGGCAGCCAATAATGTCTGCCAGAACCATGATTGCTTTTCGGTTGGCCCTGTTCATGCGCAATTCTCCGAAATCATTTCAATACTAAAAGGATTTTTTATGTTGAAGGTATCGATGCGTGCGGCGATGTTTGCCTTGGCCTTTGCAGTGCCATTCGGGGCGATTGGTTCCACCACTGGCCAGCAGTCCCTGATTCAGGGCATGGGTGAGCGGTTGCCGGCTGGCAAGGCAAATCTAAGCCTGTCGCCGCTGTTTAAAGTGTATGTTTTCGAGAAGGCGGGTCTTAAATTCGTTCAGATTAACGCTCTTAACAACGATGTGTTAGCAGTGTTATCCCTTGTGCCAGGTGCAGCATCTCAACTGCCTATAGGAACCAGTGCACAGGGTGGTATGGCGCAATCGAACGGAATGCTGACAGCTCAGGCAAACTGTCCTTGTAGTGCGCAGGTGGTTTACAGTGACGCTAACTATAATATAGTGGTTATATATGGTGCGAATGGAGAGTATATAACCTCCTATCAGGTGCCAAGGTCTCCTCAGGGTAAACCCCAGTAGCGCCTTGAATGGTTTCCTGACAGCAACAGTCAGTGCGCCCGGGCGCGCTGACTGTTCAATTCCACCAGATGCTCGTGCAGGTTTGCAGCATCCTGGGCGCCGGGATTGAGCAGCAGATAACGCGACAGATCATGCCGGGCACCGTTGCGGTGGCCCAGGTGCAGATACGCCATGCCGCGGTCGCGCAGCGCTTCGGGCTGGTCGGGCACCAGCTTCAGGATGCGGTCGGCGCTGCGTGCGGCGCGGTCCCAATGCTCGGCATCGGCATAGACGCCGTGCAGATTGCGCAGGATGCGGATCAGGATCGCCCGGTGCGGAGCGGGGTCGAGGATCTGCGCCAGGGCGCGGTCGTCGGGAATTTCGCCGCCCAGGTGCGGACGCGCACGTTCGCGCAACTCGTCCACGCCCAGCGGGCGGCCGCCATTGAACGGGTCCATCACCAGCACGCCGTCGTCCACCGGCAGCCGGACCAGGAAATGGCCGGGAAACGACACCCCGGCCAGCGGGATGCCCAGGCGCCGGGCGACTTCGATCTGCACCATCGCCAGCGAGATCGGGTTGCCCAGCCGGCGCTCGAACACCTGGTTGAGATAGCTGTTGCGCGGGTCGTAGTACTCGTCGTGATTGCCCGAATAGCCCAGCTCGTCGAACAGGTAGCGATTGACCGCCGCCATCTTCAATGGCCACAGATCGATCGCATCCACCTCGCGGCGCAAGTGCTCGACGTGGCTCTGCACGAGCGTGTCGTACAACTCGGCGTCCAGCTGCGGATATTCGTCGCGCGCGATCAGCAGCGCGGTGGACATCAACGGCACCGCATCGTCGTCCAGGCTGGCGAGCGCGGTCCAATGGGGAAGTGGGAGCATGTCGACCATGCCGACAGAGTGTCGGCAAGCGGCGCGGGGTTCAAGTCCGGTACTTCCTGACAGGAGACACCGCATCGCTGTGAATCACTTCAGCTTGGGAATATCCGGGCTGAAAACAAGCTCGGTCCCGTCCTGCAGGTTGAGCTTGGCCGCCTGGCCGGCATTGAGCTCCAGCACATAGCGGGCCGGCGCCCTGCTGGGGTAGGGCGGGCAGGCATCGCCGGCCGAACACGGCGGCACGTCGCGCTGCTGGGACACCAGCCGGCGCTGGTTGTCGAAATACAGGATGTCCAGCGCGATCTTGGTGTTTTTCATCCAGTACGCCATCGGTTCCTGGCGGTCGTGGATGAACAGCATGCCGCGATCTTCGTCCATGGCATCGCGGAACATCAGCCCCTTGGTGCGGTCGGCAGCGTTCTGCGCCAGCTCCACCTGATAGCGCGTGCCGGCCAGTTCCACCCAGGAGCCGCTGCTGGCGCAGCCGCCGAGCAGGATCAGACATGCAAGAACGAGGAAGCGGACAGGGCGCATGCGGCATACCGGCGGGGCGAGGGATGGCGCACCTTCTGTCATGCACCGGCGCGCGTCAAGCCGGTGCATCGCTGCGCGCGCGTCTTGCGCAGGCGTCCAGGCCGAGTAGATGACTGATCTGCGGCCTGGCGGCTGTCCCTTGCCGCCGAGCGGCAAGGAACCTGCCCCAATCCACGTGTCTGCGGCATCCATGTCGCAGAATGTCCCGCGCCGCCAGCCGGCAGCGGTGAGTCGAGTCAGAGCACGCGCGGCGGTTCGCCGCCGACGATCACCACATCGGCCGGGCGGCGCGCGAACAAACCAACGCAGACCACGCCGGGGATCTGGTTCAAGCTGCGCTCCAGCGCCACCGGGTCGGTGATCTGCAGGTTGTGCACATCCAGCACCACGTTACCGTTGTCGGTGACCACGCCATCGCGCCATACCGGCTGGCCGCCGGTCAGCGCCAGGATCTGGCGGGCGACCAGGCTGCGCGCCATCGGAATCACTTCCACCGGCAGCGGAAACTTGCCCAGCACCGGTACCTGCTTGCTCGGGTCCACGATGCAGATGAAGCGCTCGCTGGCTTCGGCAATGATCTTTTCGCGCGTCAACGCTGCGCCGCCGCCCTTGATCAGGCAGCGGTTCGGGTCGCACTCGTCGGCGCCATCCACATACAGCGACAGGTTGCCGGTGTGGTTGAGATCCAGTACCTCGATGCCGTGCTGGCGCAGGCGTGCGGTGCTCTGTTCGGAACTGGACACCGCCCCCTTGATGCGATGGCCTATGCGACCCAGCGCATCGATGAAGTAGGCCACCGTCGACCCGGTGCCGACACCGACGATCATGCCGTCTTCCACGTAATCGATCGCCTTCTCGGCGGCCAGGCGTTTTGCTTCGGACATGGGTGAGAGCTCGGGATTAGTGATTGGGGATTGGCAGAGCAGGTCACGCGGGGCGGCGATGGGCGAATCCCCAATGCCGAATCCCCAATCACGGCTACTCCATCGCCAGCAACAATTTCCACTGCGCGGCGGTCACCGGCAGGATCGACAGCCGGTTGCCGCGGGCGATCAGCGGGAAGCCTTCGCCCAGCGCATCGGCGTGCTGCTTGATCTCGTCGAGCGAAATCGTGCGTTTGAGTTTGCGCTCGAAGGCCACGTCCACCAGCATCCAGCGCGGATCTTCGCGGTTGGCCTTGGGGTCGTGGTAATCGGATTTGGGATCGAACTGGGTGTCGTCCGGATAGGCCGCGCTGGCCACCCTGGCCAGACCGACAATGCCGGGCACCTTGCAGTTGGAGTGATAGAAAAACACGCCATCGCCGACCTGCATGCCATCGCGCATGAAGTTGCGTGCCTGATAGTTGCGCACGCCGTTCCACGGCTCGGTGCCGACACGCTCCAGATCATCGATGGAAAACGTGTCCGGCTCGGACTTCATCAACCAGTAGCGCTTGCGGGCAGTCATACAGAGCGGTTGTCGTCTTTCAGGAAGGTGGCGTGTTCGGTGCAGATGGCATCCACCGTCACGTCCCAGGATTCGGTCGGCAAGGCAGGCACCTGCTGCGCGGCGAAGCCGACGCCGACCAGCCAGGGCGGCGGCGCCTGGCGATGCCGGAACGCGAAGCTGCGATCATACCAGCCGCCCCCCATGCCCAGCCGCCGACACGCGGCGTCGAAGCCGGTGAGCGGCGTGACCACCAACGCCATCTCTTCAGCGGCAAGCGTATCGGCACGCTCCACGTCCGGCTCGGGAATGCCATAGCGATTGCTGGTCAGGCCCTGGCCCGGTCGCCATGGCGCAAAGCGCAACATGCTCCCGTCCAGCACCGGCAGGCAATAACGCACTCCGGCCGGCAGGCTCAGTTGCCAGCGATGCAACGCGATCTCGCCATCCATCGCCCAATATCCGGCCACCGCGCCGGTTTGCGGCGCAAACGGCAGCGCCAGCAAGCGCTCGGCCAGTGCATCGGCAGCGGCCAGACGCTGCGCGGCCGGCAGGCTGCGCCGCTGCGCGCGCAATTGCTGGCGTAACGCCTCTCGTTCCTCGGTCATCGGTGTCTCGCAGCGGTGAGGGAGGCATATTGTCGGTGGCGGGCGTCCACCTGCCTAGCAGTGCGGCCGGAGTGGCGCGCCGGTGGTCCACCGCGTCTTTGCGAGCTGCACTTTTCGGACGTGTCGCGACGGGGATTACTCTCATGGGATGTCGCGTCATTGCATGGCTGACCCGACGCCATACACATGCTCGCGCCATCGCACCTTCCCCTCCCCGCAGGAGTGCGCGCGCGCGATGGGTTCGACCGCAGCGTGCGGCAAGGCTCTGGCGTCGTCACTGGAAGAGCAGGTGGTGCGGATACGCCAACTGGCGTCAGGAGGGATCGCATAGAGGAACGGGGGGTGAGTTCAGGCGCGGCCACGACCAAATACACGATGCAGGGCGCATGCACCGCACTGGTACCGATTCGGTGGCGTTGGGCTCCGGTTCGTGTAGCTACGACGCCAGCACGGTGTCGGTGGGTGGTGGCCGCAGCGCTCCAGCGACGCATCGCAGCGTTGCGCTGCCAAGCGGCGTGCGCGTACGCCAACGCGTCTCTGCACGGGCGCAAATGGCGCGCTAACGCAGATCGCAACGCAGCACGTCGTGCCCACGCCCCAGCTGCAAGCGCTGGATGCGTAAAAAGACGAGGACCGGACGTACAAAAAAGAAACGACGCCCGAAGGCGCCGTTTCAGATTTGCATTCTCCGCCATGACGATGCGGGCGAAACGACCTTGAACCCGGGGTTCAAGTGGGGACGTTGTGAGGCCATCGGGCTTCCCGCTACAAGGCGGACTTGCACACCCGGCTTCGTCGCGCCCCCGTGGTCGTAATTAAGGGACAAGGCGAATGTTTTGCACGCTGTCGTTTACAGCAGAGAACGCAAGCGAATTATAGACCTCTGTTGCGCGATGGCTAGCCCATTCGTCGGCGCGCGCCCTGCAAAGTTCATCTTTGCGACGGCAGTGCGACGTACGCCTCAACGTGGCGTGTCGACAACGCTGTCCAGACGGCGATTCAAGGTGTCGAGCGTATTGGCCAGTTCGCGATCGTAGAGCGCCTGCTGATCGCGCAACTGCTGCAGCTCGTGCGCAAGATTGAGTGCGGCCAGCACGGCGACGCGATCGACTGCGGCCATCCGGTTGCTGCCGCGGATCTCACGCATGCGCAGATCCAGCAGCCGCGCTGCGGCGGTGAGGCTCTCGCGCTCGTCGGCAGTGACGCCAACCGTGTATTCACGATCCAGAATACGCACGCTGACCGGCTCGGTGGTGCTCACGTGTGCTGCTCCAGTGACTTCAACCGCACGATCATCGCTTCCACCCGCGAGCGCGCCTGCTCGTTCTTGGTCAGCAGCTGCGAACGTTCGCCGATCAGCTGCTCCTGTTGATGGCGCAGGCTGCGGTTTTCGTCGGTCAGCCGTTGAGTCCGCTCGACCAGCGCTTCCACGCGGGCGGCAAGTGCGCGGATCTGGGCGAGGGCGGCGGCGTTGTCCATGCGCTCACGATAGGGGCGCGCGCGCGCGGCGGTCAAGCGCCGAATGAGGGCCTGCTTGCGCGCCGTCAGGCCAAGCCCGCCAGGGCCTCGGTCCGGGTCGCGCCGGCCCGGAACAGCGTGCGTGGAACGCTGCATGGAACGTCGCGGTAGCGGCCGACGCGGGGTGCCTTGGTACAATGACAGGTCTGATCGCCCGCCCGCGCGGGTGCCTTCTGCCCCTAGCCTGGATGACTCGATGGATCTGCCTGACGTAACCGCTGTGCAAACTGAAAGTCGTCAGCTCGCGCTGGCGTCCTCTGCGGCGGAGTTGCATGGCGGATTATGCGGATGGCTGTCCGGCGGCGGCGCCGACAGCGGCGATTGGCTGGCGCGCATCCTGGCCGACGCCACGCAGGTCTCGCCCAAGCAGGGCGGCGCGCTGGATCGGCTGCGCCAGGCCACCGTGGCGCAGCTGGAAGATCGCGATTTCGCCTTCGAGCTGCTGCTGGTCGAAGACGGCGCCCCGCTGCCGGCGCGCACCGATGCCTTGTTCGACTGGTGCCGCGCGTTTCTGGGCGGCTTCGGGCTGGCCGCGCAGCAGCGCCCGGCGCTGAGCGAAGAGGGCGAGGAGGCGTTGCAGGATCTGGCGCGTCTGGCGCAGGCGTCCAGCGACGACTTCGATGCCGGCGAAGAAGACGACACCGCGCTGGCCGAGATCGAGGAATTCGTGCGCGTGGCGGTGCTGTTGCTGCATGGCGACTGCGTGATGGGGCCGCGGTTCCGTCAACGCCTGAACTGATCGGCTGCACCGCCATGAAAAAGCTCACCGGGATCGGCGCGGCCGAATACGCGCGCCGGCGCAAGCAGCTCATGCAGATGGCCGGCGAGCAGGCCATCCTGATCCTGCCGGCCGCGCCGGAACGCATCCGCAGCCACGACACCCATTACCCGTACCGGCAGGATTCGGACTTCTGGTATCTGAGCGGGTTTCCCGAGCCGGAAGCGGTGCTGGTGCTGGTGCCCGGCCGCAAGCATGGTGAGGCGATCCTGTTCTGCCGCGAGCGCGACGCCGAGCGCGAAGCCTGGGATGGCCCGCGCGAGGGCCAGGAAGGGGCGGTGGAACGCTATGGCATGGACGATGCGTACCCCATCGACGATGTGGACGAAATCCTGCCGGGCCTGCTGGAAGGCCGCAGCCGGGTCTATTACCACTTTGGACGCGATGTCGATTTCGATCTCAAGCTGATCGGCTGGCTCAAGCGGGTGCGCGAGCAGGTGCGTCATGGCGCGCAGCCGCCGCACGAATTCCTTGAGCTGGGACATCTGCTGCACGAGCAGCGGCTGTTCAAATCGCGCGACGAGATCGCGTTGATGCAGCAGGCCGCCGATATCAGCGTGCGCGCGCATCGTGCGGCGATGCGGCTGGCGCGTCCGGGCCTGTACGAATACGAGTTGCAGGCCGAGGTCGAGCGCGTGTTCCGCGCTGCCGATGCGTGGCCGGCGTACGGCAGCATCGTCGGCACCGGCAGCAACGCCTGCGTGCTGCATTACCGTGCCAACAACGCGCGCAGCCGCGACGGCGACCTGGTGCTGATCGATGCCGGTGCCGAATACCGCGGCTATGCGGCCGACATCACCCGTACCTTTCCGGTCAATGGCCGCTTCACACCCGCGCAGCGCGCGTTGCACGATCTGGTCGGCGCTGCGCAGGCGGCCGCGCTCGCACAGGCACGCCCGGGCGTGGCATACGAGGCCGGCCATCTGGCTGCGGTGGAAACCCTGACCGAGGGGCTGCTGCGCCTGGGCCTGCTCAAGGGCAAGCTGGAGCGCAACATCGCCGAGGAGCAGTACAAGCGCTTCTATCGGCACAAGACCGGGCATTGGCTGGGCCTGGACGTCCACGACGTCGGCGATTACCGGTTGGCCGGCGAATCGCGGCTGCTGGAGCCCGGGATGGTGTTCACCATCGAGCCGGGGCTCTATGTCTCGGCCGACGATACGAGCGTGGATGCCAGGTGGCGCGGCATCGGCATCCGCACCGAGGACGATGTGCTGATCACCGCCGATGGCCATCGCGTGCTCACCGATGCGCTTGCGCGCAGCGCCGACGAGATCGAAGCGGAGATGGCCGGCGTTCTCGTGTAATTGCTGACGGATCGATTGTCGGAAGTGCCAGTCTCCTTGCCGTCCGCACCGTCACCGAGGTGCAGGACGCTTGGCATGGCGATGCATGACCGCAAGCGGCAGGCTGGCCGGCGCAACCGCACCAGGACCTCAAGGTGCGCAATGCACAGTAGAGCCGCCAACAACTGGTGTGCAGCCGCCAGGCGGGCGCGGCCAGTGCCCTGTGCGGCATGTACCCCTCGTATGCATAGGTTCCGAGTGCGCCGCCCGCGCCTACCTGACCGCTGCTCGCTACGTGGTGCCAGCCGCCCTTGGTGATGCGCGCCAAGCGTGTGTCCAAGGCAGCGCGTGCGCGGCCGAGGTGGCCTTGCCAGGCGCGCCGCCAGCACGACCCGCCGGCGGGCTCATTGGCCCAGCTGCGGCGTCTGCGTGCGCTGTGGCTGTTGCAACGCCTCGCCATGTGCGGCGATCTGCCGCGCACGCTCGAATGACTGTTCTTCGGGCGTGGCCAGTGCCTGCTCGGTTTTCATGTGCGCGCGCACATGTGCCGGGTTGGCGGGGTCGCCCTGCACGACAAACACGTTTTCTCCGCCATGCACGCCGGTCTTGTTCGCTTCGCTCATCAGTACGTGATCCACGCGCGACAGCCCGCCTTCCTTGGCCAATGGCAGCAAGGCAGCGGTCAGTCGCGCGCTGGTCTGGTCTGGAGCGCGCCCGTGCGCGGCGTCGATCGCATGCACGCCGCGTTCGATCTGCTGATACATCGGGTGGTCCGGGTGCGAGGTCTGGCGTGGATCGTTCATGGCGATGCTCCGTGCTGTGCAATGCAAATCTTAAGGTGCGGCAAAGACCGGGCGGGTCAGGTTTTCCGGTGCGTCATCGGTGCACACCACCTCGTCTTCGATGCGGATGCCGCCGTAGGGCTTGAACTGCGCGACGCGCTGCCAGTCGACACTGGCGGCGTGGCCGTTCTTTTTGACCTCGTCCAGCAGCATGTCGATGAAGTACACGCCGGGCTCGATGGTCACCACCATGCCGGGTTCCAGGACGCGGGTCAGGCGCAGGTACGGGTGGCCCGCCGGGCGTTCGATGCGGCCGCCGCGGTCGCTGGCGGCGAAACCGGCCACATCGTGCACCTGCAAGCCGATCAGGTGGCCCAGGCCATGCGGGAAGAACGCAGCGCTGACGCCGGTGGCGAGTGCGGCTTCGGCCGACACGGTGAGGATGCCGAACTCCTTGAGGATGCCCATCAACGCCAGATGCGCGTCCACATGCAATTGCTTGTAATCCACCCCGGCATGCACGCTCTGGCCCATGCGCACCTGGGCGGCATCAATGGCGTCGATCAGCGCCTGAAATTCGCTGCCGGTGTCGGCGGCGTAGGTGCGGGTGATGTCGCTTGCATAACCGTCTGCCGACGCGCCGGCGTCGATCAGGAAGCTGCGCAGCGGTTGCGGGGCGTGCTGGCCCAGCTCGGTGTAGTGCAGCACCGCACCGTGTTCGTTGAGCGCGATGATGTTGCCGTACGGCAGCGCGGTGGCATCCTGGCCCACGGCCGCGCAGTAGGCCATGTGGATGCCGAATTCGCTCTGGCCAGCGCGAAACGCCGCTTCGGCCGCACGGTGTCCACGCACCGCCAGTTGCTGCGCGATACGCATCAGTGCCAGTTCGTACGGTGTCTTGACGGCGCGCTGGTAGTCCAGGTAATCGATCACCGGCTGCGGGTTGTTCGGCACGTAAGCGCCCAGGGCGCTGCGCGCCTCGCCGAGGATGGCGCAGCGCTCGCTGCGCGCGGGCAGCAGCTTCAAGGCCTCGTCCGGAGTACGGATGATGTGGATGTCGCAGTGCTCCACCCACCAGCCGCCGGGGGCGTCGGGCACCACATGCCAGTAGTCGAACGGTTGATAGAAGATCACCGTCGGGCGCTTGCCCGGGGTGTAGATCAGCCAGCTGTCGGGTGTGCGCGTCAGCGGCACCCAGCTCTTGAACTGCGGGTTGACCGCGTACGGGTAATCGCGGTCGTCGAATACCTGGTAATGCAGGCTGCCGCTGGGCACGACCAGGTGATCGAAGCCGCCGCGCTGCAGGGCCTGATCGGCGCGCGCGGTCAGCGTGCGCAGGTGGTCGGAATACAGGTGGCTCAAGGACGGCTGGGTCATGCGGGGACTCGATCGGCAATGCAAGGGCAATGCGCAATTTTGCCGCAATCCTGGCAGCGACGCTGTGCCTTGGAGCGGCCGATGACACGTGGCGAGCAGTCGTCAGCTGGGCGGGGACGGCGCGGAAGAACCGGGGTGGATGCGTGATACATGCCGCGCCGGGCATCGGCCGCGCCGCCAGGGGGCAGGCGCAGTGGGGTTGTTGGCCGCGCTTAGCCGACCATGTGTTCTTCGGCGATCCAGGCGCGCAGGCGCTGGCGATGCGGCTCGGACATGCTGAGGAAACGAAAGCCGGCCCAGGCCTGCCCCGGCGCATGCGCCGCTTCGGACCACAGCAGATGCACGCCGACATCGATTTCGGTGGCGCGGCCGATGCGTTCGGGCAGGCTGAAACGCAGCTGGTACAGCGCGTCGTCGTGCAACGGAACCGAGGCCAGCAGCAGCATGCCGGTTTCCGAGACGTTGCCGACCCGGCCGATCTGCGCTTCGCTGAGCATGTCGATCACCGGCACCAGGTCGCTGGGCTGGCGGCGCGGCGCGCGGCGGGTGTCCTGGATCATGCGGATGCCTCATCGGAGGAGTGGCCGGCCAGGCTGCGCAGCGTGCGCACGGTGGCGTGCCAGGCGCGATCGATCAGCCGCGACTTTTCTTCCACCAGCAAGCGCGCCTGGCCGCTGGCCATCAGCCGCGCCAGGCCATCGAGCGATTGCTCGCCCAGTTTTTGCCCGCGCTGATTGACGAACAATGCGTTGTCGGTCATCGGGCTGTACCAGGACAGACGTTGCCGGCGCAGATCGCCTTGTTGATTGATCACGAATTCGAACCAGGTGCCGAAGGGCAGGCTGCGCAGTTGCACGTAGCAGGCTTCCTCGTCAGGCGTCCGCGGCGTGGTGGCGGGCTTGCGCGTGGCGGCGTCGCCCTGGTCGCCCAGGCGTGCACGCGCCTTGAGTTTGGCGGTGAGTTCGGTGCGCGAGGTGAGCTCGTCGTCGCCACCGGGCGTGGACAGGCGCCGCGCGATCGCGGCCGCTTCATCGTGGTGATAGCCGACCTGCAGCAACGCCGTTTCGACATCGGTGCCCAGCGCGATGTCGGTCGGCAGTCCCTTGCTGCGGCAGGTGACCTCGGCGATGCGTGCGGTCAGCGCCTGGCGCTCGTCCCATTCGGGCGATTGCTCGCCCTGCCGCAGCAAGGTGAGCGTGAGCACGTCCGACCACGCCTGGCGCAGCAGCGATTGCACGAAGCGCGGCGGCGCGCTGTCCTGGCAGAGTTGCTCGATGCGCGCCTGCGCCTGCTGCTTGGCCGATTCCAGCCGTTCCTTGCCGCGTGCAGCATCCACATGCCGGCGCTCGGCCACCTCGGCCTTGCGCGCCAGGTTGCGCAGATGCGTCTGGATGTCGTCGTTGGCGGCGGCGAACACCGCCTCGTCGCCCTGGTAGTCGTGGACGATCCGGTCGACCGCGTTGCCCAGCTTGTGCAGCAGCTGTGGGTCGACATCGTCCTCGCCCAGCCAGACCGCGCCGGACTCGGCCACGGTGTTGAGCAACTCGCGCACCGGGTGCTGGTCGCGCACGAAAAAATGCGTGTCGGCCAAGGCGGCGCGCACCACCGGCACCTGCAGCTTGGCGAGCAGGGCCTGAGCAGGCGTGTGCTCGCGTACTTCGCGCTGCATCTGCGCGTAGAGCAGGCCGAGCAGATCGAAGGTGTCGTTGTCCTGCGGCGATAGCGCGGCCTGTGCACCGTGCTCGGCGCGCAACAGCTCCAATACCTGACGCTGCACCGCATCGATACCGGCGGCCTGCGGCGTTGCAGCGGCCTGTGCGCTCAGTGCGCCCTGCAGGCTGGCCAACGCCTGGCCGAGCGCTGCCTTTGGCACGCTGACCGGCGCCGGGCCAGCGGGGTGCGCATGCGCTTGCGCCGCCGCAGCCTGCGCAAGGCTGCCCGGCGCGCCGCCCTGCTGGACATGAGCGCCGCCCGCCGCCTGCGACTGGCGGGCCGAGGACATCAAGCCGCCCAGCGCGTGGGCCACATCGTCCAGTGCGGGTGAGGCCGCTTGCGCGGTTGCCGATGCGATCGGCGCAACCGCGGAAGTGCCGTGCGCATCGAGCAGCGCGCTCTGCCATGCGGTTGGCGCGGAGTGGCCGGCCCAGGCGGTGGCCGGGCGCGGACTGCGTTGCGCGCCTTGTGTGCCGGAGGGGGCGGCTTGCCTGGGTGCAGCTGCGCTGCCCGGCAGGGTGCGACGTGTCTGCACCTGCGTGGGTTTGACCAGATACGGGTGGTAGATCAGCCCGGGCAGGATGCCTTCCTGGGCCAGCGTGCCGTTGGCGCGTTCGTACATATCGCCGAGGCGATCCATCACCTGGTGCTCGAACACCTTGTACAGCGCCAGCTGGCCATCCAGATTGAGGCCCAGGGTCTGGCCGCACTCGCGCACGATCCGGCACAGCGCGTAGGGACCAAGCGGCAACGCATCCAGCTCGAACTCCGGCACCGCGCCGATCACCGCCAGCCGCTGCGCCAGCAACTGCAGCGCATCGGCCCGGCGCGAGGTTTCGCGCCGGGCGATGTCGCTGAGCACGATATCGCGGTCGATATCGGTGTCTTCCACCAGGGTCAGCATCTGCGGCTGAGCGGTCGTTTCGGCGGGCGGTGCCAGGCTGGGACGATCGCGCAGCGTTGCCAGATCCTGCGCCAGGTGCTGCAGGAACAGGTGCGGGAACTGGTCGATATGATCGCGCAGCCCGCGCATCTGCGCATAGGTGTCGGCCTGGATCTGGCTGTTGCGCGCATGTTCGGCCTGATGCAGCAGCGCGCGTTCCAGCTCGACGATGGTCAACCGCAGCGGGCCACCAAGCGCCTGCACGCAGTGTGCATGCAGCATGTCGAGCAGGCGCCGGCCACGCGCGGACACGGGCGCCTCGGCGATCGGGCCGCTGCGTGTGGGCTGCAGGGAAGAAACGGGCGTGGACATCCGGGAGGGCGGGCTCGATGCGAAGCGTGAGCTATGTAGCATGTTTTCCCACCGGCCAGCGACCCTGTGGGCGCTGGCGCTCGACGCGTGGATGTCGTGCACGTGTGCGTCGACAGCTGAGTGCGCCGACGCCAGACCTCGCCAGTGGTCGCGTCAGCGTGTGGTCGACAGCGCCCGCAGGGCGGTGTGCGGTCAGCTCAGGAACAGCTCGACCACATCGTTGGTAAAGCGGCGGCCCAGCTCGGTGGGTACCACGCGCCCGTGCTGCTCGATCAGCCAGCCCTGCGCCACGGCACGCGCCACCGGCGCAGCGATGGCTGCGGCAGCCAGGCCGGTCGATGCCTCGAAATCGCCCAGGCGAAAGCCTTCGTGCAGCCGCAGCAGATTGAGCATGTACTCGAACGGCAAGCGCTGCTGCGGCACGATGTCATCGCCGCCGATGGATGCGGCAGTGCCGGCACTGGCCAGATAGCTTTGCGGATGCTTGTGCTTCCAGCGACGCAGCACGTGTTGCTGCGCACCGGAACTGATCTTGCCGTGCGCACCGGCACCGATGCCCAGGTAATCGCCGAAGCGCCAGTAGTTGAGGTTGTGCGCGCATTGCCGCCCGGGCCTGGCGTACGCGCTGACCTCGTACTGCGCGTAGCCGGCGTCGGCGAGCATCGCTTGGCAATGTTCCTGGATATCCCAGGCCGCGTCGTCGTCGGGAATGCCGGTGGGCGGCCGCGCGAAGAACACCGTGTTCGGCTCCAGCGTGAGCTGGTAATGCGACATGTGGGTGGGCTGCAGCGCGAAGGCGCGTTCAAGATCGTGCTCGGCCTGCAGCAGCGTCTGCTCGGGTAGCGCATACATCAGGTCGATATTGAAATTGTCGTAGCCGGCGTCCTGCGCCAGCTTGATCGCACGCTCGGCGTCGGCGCTGTCGTGGATGCGGCCCAGCCGCTGCAACGCCACATCGTCGAAGGTCTGTACCCCGAAGCTCAGGCGGTTCACGCCGGCCGCACGGTAGTGCTCGAAGCGGCCATGTTCAGCGGTGCCTGGATTGGTTTCCAGGGTGATTTCCAGGTTTGGCGCAAACCGCAGCCGCGCGGCGGCGGCCTGCAGAAAGCGGTCGATCGCCTCGGCCGGAAACAGGCTGGGCGTACCGCCGCCGAAGAACACCGAATGCACCACACGCCCCCACACCAGCGGCAGGTCCGCATCCAGGTCGCGGATCAATGCATCCACATACTCCTCGAACGGCAGCAGGCCCTTGGCCGCATGCGAGTTGAAATCGCAGTACGGGCATTTGCGCACGCACCAGGGCAGGTGCACGTACAGCGAGAGCGGGGGCGGGATCAGGTCGGGCACTGCGTGAGATCGTCCGTTACAGCGCCAGCGCGTGCAGTTTGTGCTGCAGCGTGGCCAGCGCCACTGCGCGGTGGCTCAGGCGGTTCTTCAGGTCGCTGTCCATTTCCGCGGCCGTCAGGCCGTAGGCCGGGTCCAGAAATACCGGGTTGTAGCCAAAGCCGCCATCGCCGCGCGGTTGCGTGGTGATCACGCCTTCCCAGCTGCCTTCGGCGATCAGCGGTTGCGGATCTTCCGGGTGACGCAGCAACACGATCACTGCATAAAAGCGCGCGCTGCGGCGCTCGGCCGGCACCTCGCGCATGGCGTCGAGCAACTTGGCGTTGTTGGCCTGCGCATCGGTCGGGCTGCCCGCATAGCGCGCGCTGTACAAGCCGGGCGCACCGCCGAGCGCATCGACGATCAGGCCGGAGTCGTCGGCCAGCGCCGGCAGGCCGGTGACCGCGCTGGCATGGCGTGCCTTGATCAACGCGTTCTCGACGAAGGTCAGGCCGGTTTCCGGCACGTCCTCCACGCCGAGCTCGCCTTGCGCCACGATGCGCAGCGGCAGGTCGGCGAGCATGGCGCGCAGTTCTTCCAGCTTGCCGGCGTTGCCGCTGGCCAGGACCAGGTGTTTCATTGCTTGGGCTCCAGCAGGTCCCACTTGGTGCCGTACAGATCGCGGAATACCGCGACCGTGCCGTACGGTTCCTCGCGCGGGGTTTCCAGGAATTCCACGCCGAACGCCTGCATCGCCGCGTGGTCGCGCCAGAAGTCGTCGGTGTAGAGAAAATGATCGACACGCCCGCCGGTCTGGTCGCCGATGCGCGCCTGCTGTGCGGCATCGCTTGGCAGCGCGAGCAGCAACGCGGCCTCCTGCGTGCTGCCCGGGCCGATCACCAACCAGCGCTTGCCGTCGCCCAGTGCGCGATCTTCCAGCACCTGGAAGCCCAGCGCGCCGGTGTACCAGGCAATGGCCGCGTCGTAATCGGCGACCAGCAGCGTGGTCAGGGCGATGCGCCGGCTCATCCGGCCAGCGCAGCGCGTTGCAGTGCGAACAGTTCGCCCATGCCGCGTTCGGCCAGGGCGAGCAGCGCATTGAGTTCGTCGCGGCGGAACGCGTGGCCTTCGGCGGTACCCTGCAGCTCGATGAAGCCGCCGCCATCGTTCATCACCACATTCATGTCGGTATCGCAGTCGCTGTCTTCCGGGTAATCCAGATCCAGCACCGGCTCGCCGCGATAGATGCCCACCGACACCGCGGCCACCGCGCCGATCAGCGGGTGCTTCTTGATGTCGCCGCGCTTGAGCAGCAGGTTCACTGCATCGGCCAGCGCCACGTAGGCGCCGGTGATCGCCGCGGTGCGGGTGCCGCCGTCGGCCTGCAGCACGTCGCAGTCCAGGGTGATGGTGCGCTCGCCCAGCGCGTTGCGGTCGACGCAGGCGCGCAATGCGCGGCCGATCAGGCGCTGGATTTCCAGCGTCCGCCCGCCCTGCTTGCCGCGTGCGGCTTCGCGGTCGGAGCGGGTGTGGGTGGAGCGCGGCAACATGCCGTATTCGGCGGTGACCCAGCCTTCGCCCTTGCCGCGCAGGAAGTTCGGTACGCGGTTTTCCACGCTGGCGGTGCACAGCACGCGGGTGTCGCCGAAGCTCACCAGCACCGAGCCTTCGGCATGGCGGGTGAAGGAGCGTTCGATGCGCACCGGGCGCAGCTGATCGGCCGTGCGGCCGCTGGGACGGGAAAAGGTCATGCGATGAGTCCGGAAGTCGGGAGGTGGGTCTTGGCGCCAATGCACGGCGGGCAGCAGCCGGCCTGTATGGGCGGCTAGGGTACCATTCGCGCTTTGACGGTACGGGATTGACGATGATCCGAAGCATGACCGCGTTTGCTGGCGGCGAACGCATCACGCCCTGGGGCACGCTTGGTTGCGAGCTGCGCTCGGTCAACCACCGCTTTCTGGAAGTGGGCGTGCGCCTGCCCGAAGAACTGCGTGCACTGGAGCCGTTGCTGCGCGAGCGCGTGGCAGCCAAGAACAGCCGCGGCAAGCTGGACCTGACGCTGCGCCTGCGCGCGCTGGACAACGCGCAGACGCTGGCAGTCAACGAATCGCTGCTGCACGAGCTGGGTGCACTGGCCACGCGGCTGGACGGGCTGTTTCCCAAGTTGCAGGTGGGCTTTACCGATCTGCTGCAGCTGCCCGGCGTCCTGCAGGTGCAGGACGTGGATGCGCCGGCGCTGCAGGCGCAGGCGCTGGCCTTGCTCGATGAGGTGGTCGACAGTTTTGTGGTTGCGCGCGAGCGCGAAGGCGGCAAGTTGGCCGAGGCGATCAGCGAACGTGTGGACGCGATCGAACGCATCGCCGCCGAGGTGCGCATCTTGATCCCGGTGATTCGCGAGGGGCAGCGCGTCAAGCTGGCTGCGCGCCTGGCGGATCTGCCGCATCCGGTGGACCCGGGCCGCGCCGAGCAGGAACTGGTGCTGTGGTTGCAGAAGCTCGATGTGGACGAGGAGCTGGACCGCCTGTCCAGCCATATTTCCGAAATCCGCCGGGTGCTCAAGCAGCGCGAGCCGGTCGGCCGTCGGCTGGACTTTCTGCTGCAGGAGTTCAACCGCGAAGCCAATACGCTGGGCTCCAAGTCGGTGGACAGCCGCACCTCCAACGCCGCGGTGGATCTGAAGGTGCTGATCGACCAGATCCGCGAGCAGGTGCAGAACATCGAATAGCCGGGATTTGGGGATTCGGGATTCGGGATGGGGCAACTGCACGCCCCTGTTATCTGCGGGCTGGGTCCAATCCCGGTAGCATGTCGACCCCGGTGGTACCGGTCCGCAGCCCGTTCGCGAATCCCGACTCCCCAATCACGAATCCCTGACCTATGCGCGGCACCCTCTATATCGTTGCGGCCCCCTCGGGCGCCGGCAAGAGCAGCATCGTCAACGCCACCCTGGCGCGCGACCCGAAGATCGCCTTGTCGATCTCGTTCACTTCGCGCGCGCCGCGGCCGGGCGAGCGGCATGCCGAGCACTACCATTTCGTCTCCGCCGACGAGTTCCAGGGCATGATCGAAGCAGGCGACTTCTTCGAATACGCGCTGGTGCATGGCGACTGGAAGGGCACTGCGCGGCAGTCGGTGGAGCCGCAGCTGGCGGCCGGTCACGACGTACTGCTGGAGATCGATTGGCAGGGCGCGCGCCAGGTACGCCAGAAGGTGCCCGATGCGGTGAGCGTGTTCATCCTGCCGCCGTCGCGGCAGGCGCTGGACGAGCGCATGCGCAAGCGCGGCCAGGACAGCGAGGACGTGATGGCGCAGCGCCTGGCCGCCGCGCGCGAAGAGATGCTGCATTTCGAGGAATTCGATTACGTCATCATCAACGAGACCTTCGACACCGCGGTCTCGGAGATGTGCGCCATCTTTACCGCCAGCCGGCTACGTCGGCAGGCGCAGCAGCAGCGGCATGCCGGCCTGATCCAGGCGTTGCTGGACTGAGTTGCGGGTGCGCCAGGGCGGGAGCGGCCAGTGGCGATGCCACCGTAGCGACGACGCTGCAGCTGGACATCGGCATTCAGCCGGCACGTCGCCGTGGTTCACAGGCAGGCGGCCGGCCAGGCGTGCGGGGCCGTTCTGCGCACCAGGGCAGCGATGTGGCTTGATCGGTCTGCTCCAAGTGACTGATTCCAAAGCGAACTGAATGACCGCCGGTTGCCCGCCCAGGCGCGCAGGCGTACACTCCGCCCCCTTTCCCTCATTCGATGCGCGGCCGTTGCTGGTCGCCGGGAGCCCGCATGGCCCGCATTACCGTAGAAGATTGCCTGGAAGTCGTGAACAACCGTTTCGAGCTGGTCATGATGGCCTCCAAGCGCGCCCGTCAGCTCGCCAACGGCGTGCAGCCGTTGATCGAAAACGCAGACGCCAGCGACAAGCCCACCGTGATGGCGCTGCGCGAGATCGCCGCCCGCCGGATCGACAACGCGCTGATCGATGAAGTCGAGAAGGCCGAACGCGAGCGTGCCGAGCGCGAAGCGCTGGAATGGGCCGCCGCCGAAGTGGTGGCCGACGAAGACATGTCCAAGAACGACGACTGATCGTCACCGGCCACCGCGGTGGCCGACGCTGTCCGGACAGCCCGCCTTGTGCGGGCTGTCTGCGTTTTGGGGAAGGCGCGATCCGGGATCACTGCCTTTGGGTGACGCGTCTCCGGCTGTCGCGCGCCGTGCCTGCACCCGGTTTCCGCGCCCGCGCATCGCATGCTCCGCGCGACGGCTGCTCCCGATGGTGTCAGCGCTTTCATCGACGTCGGTACGCCGTGCGATCGCTACGGGCGCTCAGCGCGCTGCTACCCGGTCGTGACGTCATCTGGCGGCGCGGTTGCGGCCGCGTGCCCTCGGACCGGCGGGCGGGTCGTCACGCCTTCGCCAACCGCTGCAGGCGCTCGCTGATCGCGCGTGGCGCGCTTTTGTAGTTGACTGCCCACACCTGCGTGCTTTCCCGGCGCGGCTGCCGTTCCAATGCTTTTGACCGGTACTGCAGTGGCTCTCGCGACACCATTCGCCGCTGGACAGCAGGCGCTGGCGCGCAGCAGGCGTCAGCAGTCGTGGTCGGCCAGTACCTGCGCCATCTCGCGCCGCAACTGCCGGTCCAGCGCCTGCATGGCCTGGTACCCGCGCCGCTTTGCGGCATGCAAGCGTGCGATGTCGTCCGGCGTCGCTGCGGTGCTCGCGCCCAGGCCGCTCATCGCCGACATCGCTGCCGGCAGATCGGCAAAACCGCCGCTGGCCACGGCGGCCAGCATCGCGCTACCCAGTAGCACCGGTTCGGCGGTGGCCGCGACCTGTACCGGTACGCCGCAGGCATCGGCCATCAGCTGGCGGACCAGGCGGCTGTGGCTGGCGCCGCCACTCATGATCACGCTGTCGAACGTCACTGCCTGCGCGCGCAGCGCATCGATGATGTCGGCCAGCCCGTACCCCAGGCCGCAGACGCCCGCCACGTACAGCGCTTCCAGGCCTTGCAGGTCGTGGTCGATGGTCAGCCCGGCGATCATCGCGCGGGCGTTGGGGTCGGCATCGGGCGAGCGGTTGCCCAGATAATCCGGCAGCACGTGCAGCCCGCGCGCCAGCACGGCGGCCTGGGATGCAGTGCCAACGCGCGCCAGCACGCGCTCTTCCAGCCATTGCAGCACATCGCGGCCTGCGGCGGTCGCCTGTGCGTTGGCGTCGGCATAGCCAGGATGCGAGCGCACCAGGGTGTCGATTGCGACGCCGGCGGCGGATTGGCCGCCCTCGTTGAGCCACAGCCCCGGGATCAGTGCGGAGCCGTAAGGCCCCCACACGCCGGGCGTGAAGCACGGCGCCTGCGTGCTGGCCAGCACGCAGGCCGAGGTGCCGAAGATATAGGCCAACCGCGCGGTGAGCGGCATCGGCTGACCATCTGCGGACGGGCTGGCGAGCGTGCCGATGGCACCGGCGTGGGCATCGATCAGCGCCGCGCCCACCGCAGTGCCCGCACGCAGGCCCAATTCGTCGGCAGCGCGTGCTGTCAGCCCCTGGCCCAGTGCCGTGCCCGGCGGCACCACGCTGCTGCCGATCCGCGCGGCCGCATCCTCCAGCAGCTCGGCCAGGCCGATGCGTTCGAAGTAACGTCGGCTCCAGCCTCCTTCGTGCTGCACATAGGTCCACTTGCAGGTCACCGTGCACAGCGAACGCGCGGTGCTGCCGGTGGCGCGCCAGCTCAGCCAGTCGGCCAGGTCGAAGAAGTGCGCCGCGCGCGCGTAGCTGTCCGGCAGGTGCTGCTTGAGCCACAGCAGCTTGGGAGTCTGCATCTCCGGCGAAATCTGCCCGCCCACGTAGCGCAGCACCGGCTCGTCGGTGGCGTTGATGGACGCGGCCTGGGCGATGGCGCGGTGGTCCATCCACACGATCACGTCGCGCTCGGCCTGGCCGCTGGGACTGATGCATACCGGCCCGCCGTCGGCGGCTGCCGCCACCAGCGAGCAGGTGGCGTCGAAGCCGATGCCGGCCACCCGCGCGGCGTCCACGCCGGCCTGCGCCAGCGCGCCGCGGATCGCCTGCACGCAGGCCTGCCAGATGTCTGCCGAGGATTGCTCGACCATCTCGCCGGGCAAGTACCAGGTCTGGATGGCGTGGCGCGCGGTGCCGAGCAATTGGCCGCGCGCGTCGAACAGCCCGGCGCGGGCGCTGCCGGTGCCCACGTCCACGCCGATGTAGATCGCCTCGTTGGTCGGTTGCATGATTTACCAGCAGGTATAGCCGCCGTCGGCCAGCACGATACTGCCGGTCATCAGGCTGGCGGCAGGGGAGGCCAGGAACAGCGCTACCGAAGCGATTTCTTCCACTTCGCCCAGCCGCCCCATCGGCGTGCCGCCGATCCAGGCGTCGTACATCGCCGGGTCTTCCTTGACGAAGGCATTGAGTGGCGTGGCGATGTAGGTCGGTGCGACTGCGTTGACCCGCACACCGCGCGCGCCCCATTCGGCGGCCAGCGATTTGGTCAGGTGGTGCACCGCCGCCTTGGAGGCGTTGTAGTAGGCCTGCGCCTGCGGTTTGTTGACGATGAAGCCGGACATCGAACCGACATTGACGATCACGCCATCGCCGCTGTCCAGCATGTGCCTGCCGAACGCGCGGCAGCACCAGAACGTGCCGTTGAGGTTGACGTCGATGACGTTGAGCCAGTGCTCGTCGGTGACCGTTTCGGCCGGGGTCTGGCTACGTGCGATGCCGGCGTTGTTGACCAGGATGTCGACCTTGCCGAACTGCGCGTTCAATGCATCGGCCACGCTGGTGACGCGCGCCGAATCGGTGACGTCCATCTGCACGACCTGCGCATCCAGGCCCTTGCTGCGCAGCGTGGCCAGGCCTTGCTCGGCAACGTCGCCATCGTGATCGGCAATGACCACCTTGGCACCGGCTTCGGCCAGCGCTTGGCAAATCGCCAGGCCGATCGCGCGGCCGCCGCCGGTGACGACCGCCACGCGGCCGTCGAGTTTGAACTTGTCCAGATACATCGGCATATCTCCTGCTGGTCTTGATCGTGGGGGAGTCGCGAAAACGGGGAGGAACAACGCGGGAAGTGGCGCGCTCAGCGCATGGCCTGTTGCTGCGCGTCGAAGCGATGCAGGTGCTCCGGGTCCGGGATCAGGGTCACCGTCTCGCCGATGTGCACGCGCAGATCGCCGGTGCAGCGCGCATCGACCGTACCCACGCCCGGAATGTCCACATAGACGAAGGTGTCGCTGCCCAGATGCTCGGCCTGGATCACGCGGCCCTGCCAGGCGTCGCCGCCGCCGGCGGCCACGCTGCCGCGCTGCACGCGGATATGTTCCGGGCGAACGCCAAGTGTCACTGCGTGGTGGCGCGCGGCCACCTCGCCCTGCAGCAGATTCATGCGCGGCGAGCCGATGAAACCGGCCACGAACACGTTGGCAGGGCGCTCGTACAACTCAAGCGGCGTGCCCACCTGTTCGATACGTCCGGCCTGCAGCACCACGATCTCGTCGGCCATGGTCATCGCTTCGACCTGGTCGTGGGTGACATACACCGCGGTGGTCTTGAGCTGCTTCTGCAGGCGGGTGACTTCCAGGCGCATCTGCACGCGCAGGGCGGCGTCCAGATTGGACAGCGGCTCGTCGAACAGGAATCCCTTGGGCTCGCGCACGATGGCGCGGCCGATCGCCACGCGCTGGCGCTGGCCGCCGGACAACTGCCCAGGCTTGCGGTCGAGGTAATCGGTGAGGTTGAGCACCGTGGCGGCCTGCGCCACGCGCCGCTCGATCTCGGCGCTGGGCACGCGCGCCATCTTCAGGCCGAAGGCGATGTTCTTGCGCACGCTCATGTGCGGATACAGCGCATACGACTGGAACACCATCGACAAGCCACGCCGGGCCGGCGCCAGGCCGGTGACGTCCTGGCCGTCGATGAGGATGCGCCCGCCGCTGACGTCTTCCAGTCCGGCGATCAAGCGCAATAACGTGGTCTTGCCGCAGCCGGACGGACCGACGAAGACCACGAACTTGCCATCGTCGATCTCCAGGTCCGCACCGTGGATGACCTGTGTGTCATCGAAGGATTTGCTGACACCTTGCAGCGTGATGCGTCCCATGAACCACCTATCAAAGTTGAGTGAGCTACTTCACCGCGCCGAAGGTGAGCCCGCGCACGAGCTGCTTCTGGCAGAACCAGCCCAGTACCAGGATCGGCGCGATGGCCATCGTCGAGGCGGCCGACAACTTGGCCCAGAACAGGCCCTCCGGGCTGGAATACGAGGCGATGAACGCGGTCAACGGCGAGGCCTGCGACGAGGACAGGTTCAACGACCAGAACGCCTCGTTCCAGGCCAGGATCACGTTGAGCAGCAGCGAAGACGCGATGCCGGGTACGGCCATCGGCGCCAGGATGTAGAGGATCTCCTTGCCGATGGTGGCGCCATCCATGCGCGCCGCTTCCAGGATGTCCCTGGGGATGTCCTTGAAGTAGTTGAACAGCATCCAGACCATGATCGGCAGGTTGCTCAGGCACAGCACGATGATCAGGCCCAGCTGCGTATCCAGCAGCCCGGAATCGCGGTAGAGCAGATAGATCGGCACCAGTACGCCCACCGGCGGCAGCATCTTGGTGGACAACATCCACAACAGGATGCCGCGCGTGCGCCTGGTGGGCGAGAACGCCATCG
The DNA here is from genome assembly GCF_024806835.1 of Xanthomonas sp. 3793. Classification (GTDB taxonomy): domain Bacteria; phylum Pseudomonadota; class Gammaproteobacteria; order Xanthomonadales; family Xanthomonadaceae; genus Xanthomonas; species Xanthomonas arboricola_F. The sequence goes on along the minus strand of NZ_JANTYU010000004.1, from coordinate 163,510 downwards.
ACCACGCGGCAGGGATGGCGATGGCCAGCGCGATCAGGGTCGAGCCCAGCGACACCGCCACCGAGTTCCAGGCATGCGCGAAGTAGTCGCTACGTCCCTGCACGGCGACATAGTTTTCCAGTGTCCAGTGGAAGAACACGAAGCTGGGCGGGCTGGAAAACGCATCGACCTCGGTCTTGAAGCTGGTCAGCAGCATCCACAGGATGGGGAAGAAGATCACGCCGCCGACCACCCATGCGGCGACCGTGGTGAGCAGTATCTGCGGCGCGGGAGTGCGACGTGCCATCTCAGGTCTCCAGGTTCTTGCCGACGATGCGCACCAGGAAGATGGCCGCGATATTGGCCAGCACCACGGCGATCAATCCGCCTGCCGACGCGGCGCCCACGTCGTACTGCAGCAGTGCCTGCGAATAGATCAGGTAGGCCAGATTGGTGGTCTGCAGGCCGGGCCCGCCGCCGGTGGTGACGTAGATCTCCACGAACACGGTGAGCAGAAAGATGGTTTCGATCAGCACCACGATGGTCAGCGGGCGCGCCAGATGGGGCAGGGTCAGATGGAAGAAGCGGTCCAATGCGCCGGCACCATCCATCAGTGCGGCTTCCTGCTGTTCTTCATCCAATGACTGCAACGCGGTCAGCAGGATCAGCACCGCAAACGGCAACCATTGCCAGGCCACGATGACGATGATGGAGAACATCGGGTACTGGGTGAACCAGTCGATCGGGGTCAGTCCGACACTTTGCCAAAGCCACGCCAGCAGACCGGACACCGGATGCATCAACAGGTTTTTCCAGATCAGCGCGCTCACCGTCGGCATCACGAAGAACGGCGCGATCAGCATCAGGCGCACGATGCGGCGGCCCACGAATACCTGGTCCAGCAGCAGCGCGATCAGCACGCCGAACACCGCAGTGATCGCCAGCACCGACCCGACCAGCAACAGGGTATTGCCCAGCGAGGACGCAAACGCCGGGTTGCCCAGGAAGTAGCGGTAGTTGCCCAGGCCGACGAAGGTCTTTTCCGGCGTGAGCAGGTTGTAGTTCAACGTGGAAAACCACACCGTCATCGCCAGCGGCACGATCATCCAGGCCAGCAGCAGCACGATCGACGGCGCGATCAGGAACCGTGCGAGTTTTTGTGTTTGATGCGTGGCCATCGGCAAGGTCCAGGGTGAAAGCAGGCAGCGCGCCTGCGATGCATGGCAGCGGCCGATGCGTCGACGCAAGGGTTGGCGTCGAACGCACGGCCGGGTCGGGGGTCAGAAGTTCAGGCTGACCTGCAGGCCGAAGATAGTGGCGTTGTCGCCATCCAGTCCGCCCGGATGACGGATGTACTGCACGCTGGGCATCACTTCGATCCCGCGGCTGACAGCAATGTTGTAGTTGAGCTCGATGGGATATTCGTAGCGCTGTACGCCGATGGCCGCCGCGCCCGCGGGCAGGCGCTGGTTGTAGCGGGTTTGCGCCGCACGCAATGAATCGCTGAGCGCATTGCGGCCGATGGCCACGCCGACGCGGTCGTTGGGGCGCGCAGCGGACAGTCCTTTCCAGAATCCGCCGATGGCCAGCACCTGACCCACCGTGCTGACCTCGTCGTCGGCGTCGATGATGCTTGCGAACAGCCGCAAGCCGCCGCCGGCGCCATTGCTGGTGACCTGTTGTTCAACGTTGGCGTAGAACGCGCGATCGGTGTCTTGCAACGCGGCCGGATCGGTGCCGAGGCTGGTCGGCACGCCCGAGCGGGTGTAGACGCGCGGTTGATCGTTGCTGTTGCGGGTTGCGCCGATGCGGTAGTCGCCATCGATCCCGTTGCCGTAGTCGGGCTTGTACTCCACTTCGGCCACCAGCAGGGTGCCGTGGTCGTCGCCGGAGGTGCCGAGCCTGAGGCCTTGGTCGGTGGATCGGTTCTGCGGGTTGGCATCGTAGCCGCCCACCCGGAAAAACCAGCGTTTGTCCGGGCTGAACGTGACCACGCCGCCCCAGGCACTGAGCGGATCGCCATACCAGTTGTTGCTGATGTAGTTGGAGGAGCCGCCGCTGCAGAAGGTCAGGTGCTGGTAGTTGCAGTTCAGCGCGAAGAAATCGGCGCTGGGATACAAGCGGCCGCCCTTCAGCGTCAGCCTGTCTTCGAACAGGCGCTGGGTCAGCGAGAACTGGGTCAGGCGTGTGACATCGCCGCGTCCAAAGATCTGCTGCGACTGCAGGAGCGTGGGGATGCCTGCGGTGTTATTGATCAACTCGCCATTGCGATTGGTGATCTCCAGTTTGAAATCGGCGCCGGACCAGCCCCACAGCCGTTCCAGGTCGAAGTAGCCGCCCAGGAAGAATTGATCGGCATAGGCAGTGCGCTCGCGCAGCCCGCCGGAGGTGTTGTGTGCGGTCTGGCTGAAGTGCGCCAGCTTGAACTGGATGCCGTCATCGGCCAGCCGGCTGCGCAAGCCGCCCCAGTCGCCGCCGATATGCTTGTCCGGATCGAATGCCTGGGCGCTGGCCTGTGTGCAGGCCATACCGGCGAGCAGCATCGTCAGCGCAGGTGTGGTGTGCCTGATCTTCATCGATTGCCTCGTGGGAAGGTGCGGCGCCGTGACGCCGGAGCATGTCTGTGGCCAGGGGCGGGCCGGGCAGGGAGCCCGGCCCATCGCAGCTGCTCAGCGCTTGGGGTAGCCGGCCCGCTGCATTTCGCGCTCGGTGGCGGCCTGCGCGTTCTTCAACGCGTCATCCACGCTGATCGAGCCGGTGAGCGCTGCGGAAAACTGCTGGCCCACGGTGGTGCCGATCGACTGGAACTCGGGGATGGCCGCGTACTGCACGCCGACATAAGGCACCGGCTTGACCGTGGGGTGATGCGTGTCGGCGCCCTGGATGGCAGCCAGGGTCTGCTTGGCGAACGGGGCGGCCTTGAGGTACTCGGTCGTGGCGTACAGCGACTGGCGCGTTCCCGGCGGAACATTGCCCCAGCCTTCCTTGCCGGCCACCAGCTCGGTGTAATGCTTGCTGGTGGCCCAGGCGATGAATGCTTGCGCCTTGTCGGCCTTTTTCGAGCTGGCGGGGATGGCCAGGTTCCAGGCCCACAGCCAGCCGGTGGTCTTGCCCTTGCCCGCATCCGGCGCCGCGGCAAAACCGACCTTGTCCGAGACCTTGGACTCGCTGGGATTGCTGATGAACGATGCGGCCACCGTGGCATCGACCCACATCGCGCACTTGCCTGCGGTGAACAGTGCAAGGTTCTCGTTGAAGCCGTTGGAGGCGGCACCTGGCGGGCCGGCCTGTTTCATGACATCCACATAGGTCTGCAGTGCGGCCTTCCATTCCGGCTGGTCGAACTGCGGTTTCCATTGTTCGTCGAACCAGCGCGCGCCGAAGGCATTGCCCATCGCGCCGATCAAGGCCATGTTCTCGCCCCAGCCGGCCTTGCCGCGCAGGCAGATGCCGTAGATGCCTGCCTGCTTGTCGGTCATCTTGCGGGCGGCGTCGGCCACGAAGCTCCACGACGGCTGCGCCGGCATGCTCAGGCCGGCCTTTTGCAGCAGGTCGGTGCGGTACATCAGCATCGAGCCTTCTGCGTAGAACGGCGCGGCATACAGCTGCCCCTCGTGACTGACCGCGTCGCGGATCTGCGGGATCAGATCGTCCACCTGATAGTCCGCATCGAAGGTCAGCGGCTTGAGCCAGCCGCGCTCGGCCCAGATCGGCACCTCGTAGGTGCCGATGGTCAGCACATCGAACTGGCCACCCTTGGTGGCGATGTCGGTGGTGACGCGCTGGCGCAGCACATTCTCTTCCAGCGTGACCCACTCGAGCTTGATCTGCGGATGGCTGGCGGTGAACTCCGAGGTGAGCTTCTGCATGCGGATCATGTCGCCGTTGTTGACCGTGGCGATCACCAGGGTGTCTGGCTTAGACGCGGCGCCGCTGTCGTGCGCGCCGCCGCCGCATGCTGCCAGTGTGGCGCTCAGTGCCGCGCAGATCAGGGTCTTGATCGAAGTGTTCATACCGATGCCTCAGCTTGAGGTTGGTTGAGCAAATGCCCGTGTGGTGCGCATATGCCCACGGCCTTGCCGCGCTGTAAAGCACTTTCGATCTTGCAGCGCAGCATCGCGGCGCACGCCAACGCTCCCGCGCATGCCGGGAAATTTCAGCAATGAACTGCCGTCCAGCCCGCCGCGATTGCGCCGCTCAGCTGGCGAGCAAAGCCTTGGCGGTGTGCTCGTCGGTGATCAGGCCGTTGAGGATGCGGCCCTTCAGCGCGGCCTTGATCGGGCCTACCTTGGCGTTGCCCACGGCCACGCCGATCGACAGGCTGGTCGCCGGCATCGGATGCGGCACGCTGGTCAAGCGCAGGTTGGTGCCTGCATCGATGATGTCGCCGGCTGCGGTGAGCGCCCAGCCGATCACCTCGCCCACTGCGCCCAGCCGGATCAGGTCCAGCAGTTCGGTGCGGCTGATGAAGCCATCCACATGCAGGGGCGCGGTCTGATCGAGCTGGCCGACACCGACCAGGCGCAGATCGGCCTTTGCGGCGATCGCGCGGACCCTGCGTACCGCCTCGATGCCCAGCAGCGTTTCGCGTTCTTCCTGCGAGGAAAGAAACACCGGCAGCGGCATCGGGTAGTGCTGCGCGCCGGTCAGGTCGGCCAGGCGGGCCACTGCATCGAACGGGCTGGCCGAGCCGTCCGGGGAAATGTTGCCGACCAGCGAAACCAGCTGATGATTGCGCGTCTGCATCGCCGGAATGCGCTCCACTGCCGCGCGCATGGCACGCCCGGTGCCGATGCCGATGATGCTGGGGGTGTCGCTGCGCAGGGTGGATTCCAGCAGCGCCGCGGCACGTTCGGCGACACCGGTGACCAGGTGCGGGTCGGCCGGGTCGGTGGGCGCGACCTCGCAGTAGCGCATGCCGAAACGGTCCTGCAGCTGCGCGGCCAGATCCATGCAGGCGGCGATCGGATGCTCCAGCCGGAAGGTGATCAACCGCTGGCTCAGGCACAACGACACCAGACGCTGCGCTGTTGCGCGCGAGACCTTGAGCTTGCGTGCGATCTCGTCCTGGGTGTTGCCGGCGATGTAGTACAGCCAGCCCGCCCTGGCTGCGGCATCGAGTCGGCTGGTGTCGTTGTCGGGGGTGGCCATCGTCACATCTGTCTGCGTGGAAGTCTCAGCCTAACGTAGTGCCCAGGCGCTGGGTGCCGATGGCACCCAGTGCTGTGGCGACGGCGGGCATGTCCGCGAACACCTGCGATGCGCCTGCGGCCGCGAGCGACGCGGCGGCGGCCGCCGTTGCGCGGTGATGGCCGCCGCCGGTGAATCCCCAGACCTGCATCCCGGCCGCGCATGCGGCCAGCACGCCGCTGGGGCTGTCTTCGATCACCAGGCAGGACACGGGCGACACGTGCATGCGTGCGGCGGCGAGCAGGAACAGATCCGGCGCAGGCTTGCCGCGGGCGACCAGCTCGGCGGTGTAGATGTGCGCGCCGAAACGACCGGCCAGGCCAGTGACCTGCAGGCACAGACGCACCCGTTCCAGATGGCTGGACGAGGCAACGCACCGCGGTGTCTGCAGTGCGTCAAGCAGCATGGCCACGCCCGCCATCGGCTGCAGTTCGCTGGCAAAGCGCGCCAGCAACGCGGCGGTGAGGTCGCGCTCGAAGGTATCCGGCAGCGTCCGCCCCAGCGTCTGCACATGCGCGCGCACGCTGCCCAGGCTGCGCCCGAGGAAGTGCTGCTGAACCCCGTCGATGTCGATGTCCACGCCGTGGTACTGCAGTGCCTGGGCCAGGACCGCGCAGGCCAACGGCTCGCTGTCGACCAGCACGCCGTCGCAGTCGAAGATCAGCAGGTCGGGGGGAGCGAGCATGGGTGGGTCCCTGGAGTGGCGCAGCCCGAGTGTAGCAGCCGGGTAAATGTCGCTTGGCTGGGCAAAGTTGCAGGCTGCGCGTTAAGGGCCGCTGCGGCTGGCGCGGGGCGCCGGTACAGCGGCCCATCGCAGGCGGCCGGCCTGTCCGCAGTGCATGCCGCGTTGCCGCAAACCGGCCACTGGCATAGTCTTCGCGCATGAACCCAGGCCCCACTGCCCAGGCGACCGTGGCGACGTCCCCGTCTTCCGACCCGGCCATCCCCGACTACGTCCTGCACCTCGAGCGCGCTGCCAGCTACCTTCCCAAGGAGCAGCTGCCGATCCTGCGCCGTGCCTGGGAAGTCGGTGCCACCGCGCATGCCGGCCAGACCCGCAAGTCGGGCGAGCCCTATATCACCCATCCGGTGGCCGTGGCCGGCGTGCTCGCCGAGCTGGGCCTGGACATGGAATCGCTGATCGCCGCGATCCTGCACGACACCATCGAAGACACGCCGCTGACGCGCGAAGAGCTGGCGTCCGAATTCGGCGAAGCGGTGGCCGAGCTGGTCGATGGCGTCACCAAGCTGGACAAGCTCAAGTTCCGCGACCGCCAGGAAGCGGCGGCCGAAAGCTTCCGCAAGATGCTGCTGGCGATGTCGCGCGACCTGCGCGTGATCATGATCAAGCTGGCCGACCGCCTGCACAACATGCGCACGCTCGGCGCGCAGAGTACCGAGGCGCGCGGCCGCATCGCGCGCGAAACCCTGGAGATCTACGCACCCATCGCCCAGCGCCTGGGCATGAGCCTGATCAAGTCCGAGCTGCAGAACCTGGGCTTCCGCGCGCTGTATCCGTGGCGTCACGCCATCATCGAAAAACATATCCGCAGCCAGCCGGTGGTGCGGCGCGAATCGATGGCGCAGGTGGAAGTGCAGCTGTCGCAACGACTGGCCAAGGAGGGGCTGGAGCATCGCCTGGTCAGCCGCATCAAGACTCCCTGGAGCATCTATTCCAAGATGCACGAAGAGAACAAGTCCTTCGACCAGGTGATGGACGTGTTCGGCTTCCGGCTGGTGGTGCGCACGGTGGCCGATTGCTATCACGCCCTCGGCGCGGTGCATGCCACCTTCAAGCCGCTGGACGGGCGCTTCCGCGATTTCATTGCCATTCCCAAGGCCAACGGCTACCAGTCGTTGCACACGGTGTTGTTCGGCCCTTACGGCTCGCCGATCGAAGTGCAGATCCGCACCGAGGAGATGGACCTGATCGCCGAACGCGGCGTGGCCGCGCATTGGACCTACAAGGTGGGCTCTGCCTCGCCCAACAGTGCGCAGAGCCGCGCGCACGACTGGATCGTGGAGCTGATCGACTCGCAACGCGCCGCCGGCTCGTCGCTGGAATTCCTGGACAACGTCAAGGTGGATCTGTTCCCGGACGAGGTCTACCTGTTCACGCCCAAGGGCAAGATCCTGGCGTTGCCGCGCAACTCCACCGCGCTGGATTTCGCCTACGCGGTGCACACCGATGTGGGCAACCGCGCGGTGGCCTCGCGGGTGGACAAGAAACTGGTGCCCTTGCGCACCAAGCTGGTCAGCGGGCAGGCGGTGGAAATCATCACCGCACGCTCGGCCACGCCCAAGCCGCAGTGGCTGGAGTTCGTGGTCAGCAGCAAGGCGCGCACCGCGATCCGCCACCAGCTCAAGCAGCTCGAACACGAAGATGCCGTGCAACTTGGTCATCGCATGCTCGACCGCGCGTTGGAGGCGATGGACAGCTCGCTGGAGCGCCTGCCCAAGGGCCGGCTGGATGCCTTCCTCAACGAACACCGTTATCCGCGGCTGGAAGCGCTGCTGGCCGATGTGGCGCTGGGCAACTGGATGCCCACCCAGGCCGCACAGGCCTTGATGGCGTACGCGGAGTTGCGCGGCGGCGGGCATTCCAAGCACTCGCACGAAAAGATCCTGATCGACGGCAGCGAGCGCGGCGTGATCAGCTTCGCCAACTGCTGTCAGCCGATTCCCGGCGACGAGATCATGGGCTATCACACCGCCGGCAAGGGCATCGTGGTGCACCGGCTGGATTGCCCCAACCTGGCCGAGCTGCGCAAGTCGCCCGAGCGCTGGGTGCCGATCGATTGGGACTCCAACGTCACCGGCGACTACGACACCGCGCTGGTGGTGGAAGTGGAAAACCGCACCGGCGTGCTGGCGCAGTTGGCCGCGGCGATCGCGCAGAGCAAATCCAATATCGAACGTGTGGATTACCTGGACCGCGACTTCAATGCGGCAGTGCTGCGCTTCAACATCCAGGTGCGCGACCGCCGCCACCTGGCCGAAGTGATGCGCCGGCTGCGGCGCCTGCATGTGGTGCAGAGCGTGGGGCGTCAATAGGTCGCAGCGGGACTTTGCCATGCGCCCCAGCAGGCCGGTTGATCGGCTTGTGCGACGGCGCGTGCCACGAAAATGCAGTGCATTGATCGATTTGGTGTAGTGCTTTGCAGTGCGAACGAAGCGGCCAGTGTTGCGCACTGCGTCGATCGTGAGTTGCGCTGCAAGCGAAACGTGAGCGCGGCTTGCTCACGACGTCAGGAACTGCGCGCCCCTTGCGGGTGATCGCAACCAAGGTGATATCAGCACTCGACGTGGCATGCACCGCGCTCAGACCGGGGCGCAGTCTCGGTTGGACGTGCAAGGCATGCACCGCACCCGCTTTCAGGACACCCCGGCGCGCACGCGAGTCGGCCAAGGTCGACGCAGAATCTCTCTGAGCGGCGCATCATTGCGTGACGGTGGCGGTGGGCGCTCCTGCTTGAACAACGCGCTTGCGGACCTCAGGCGATCAAACGGCGCAGTGCAGGGTTGTCGTTGTCCTGCTTCCATACCAGATGCAATTCCACCGGCGTGGCCGGCGCCTCATCGCGCAGCGGCAGGTACACGATGCCGGCGTAACGCAGGCCGCTGGCGCCTTCGGGCACCAGCGCCATGCCCATGCCGCCGCGTACCAGCGCCAGCACCGAATGAATCTGGCTGACGTACTGCACCGAGCGCGGCGCGATGCCGCGCGCACCGAACAACTGCGCCAGCAGATCGTAGAAATAACGCGCCTCGTCCGGTGCGTAATTGACCAGCGGCTGGCCGTGGAAATCCTGCAGACGCAGGCTGTCGCGGTGCGCCAGCGGCGAGTCTTCCGGCAACGCGGCGATCAGCGGTTCGCGTGCCACGCAGCGGCTGTGCAGGCCCTGGCGCTGGATCGGCGGGCGCAGCAGGCCGATATCCAGCCGGCCTGCATCCAGCGCGTCCAGTTGCGCCAGGCTGACCATTTCCTTCAGCTGCAGGTCCACATCCGGCGCCTGTCTGCGCCAGCGCGCGATGGCCTCGGGCAGGAAGCGGTAACTGGCACCGGCGGTGAACCCCACCGACACGCTGCCGGCATCGCCGGTGCCGATGCGGCGCGCGCGCAGGCCGGCGTTCTCGGCCATGCGCAGGATCGCGCGCGCTTCGGCCAGCAAGCTGCGCCCGGCCTGGGTCAGCCGCACATGCCGGCTGTTGCGCTCCAGCAGCGCGGTGCCGACGCTGTGCTCCAGCAGCTGGATCTGCCGGCTGAGCGGCGGCTGGGTCATGTTCAGGCGCTCGGCGGCGCGACGGAAGTGCAGTTCGTCGGCAACGGCGACAAAGCAACGCAGTTGCTGCAGATCGAACATGGGGGCGGGCCTCGCATGGCAAAACACATGAATTGGATGCTGCACCCGCAACATCCTTCCGCCACCAGCGCGAATGAATAGGCGGTGCCAAGCCAGGAGCCCGGCTGACGGGCGCAACCGGCCATAATTACGCAGTGTCGAAAAAGCGTTGCAAAGCAGCCATTTGCGGCGCACTACGTCGCCTGATGATGCGATTGATTCAACTTGTGAATCAAACAATACGTCCTTTGGTTTGGACCGGCAACGATCTGCATTTCTAGGATCAACCGCATCCCCCGCCCAGGAGCGTTTGTCCGATGAGCAGCAGATACACCCCGTCCGAAATGGCCCAAGCGCTTGGCGCCGGGCTGTTGTCGTTTCCGGTGACCCATTTCGATGCCGACCTGGCCTTTGACGAATCCGCCTACCGCAGCAATCTGGACTGGCTGTCCTCGCACCCGGCCGCCGGGCTGTTTGCCGCCGGCGGCACCGGCGAGCTGTTTTCGCTGACCTTGGACGAAGTGAACCGCGCCGTGCGCGCGGCGGTGACCCAGACCGCCGGCCGCATGCCGGTCATCGCACCGGCCGGCTACGGCACCGCGATCGCCGTGGAGATGGCGCAGGCTGCCGAGCGCAATGATGCCGACGGCATCCTGCTGTTTCCGCCGTACCTCACCGAGTGCGATGCCGATGGTGTGGCCGATCATGTCGAGCGCGTCTGCAAGGCGACCAGGCTGGGCGTGATCGTCTACGGCCGCGCCAACGCCAAGCTCGACGATGTGACCCTGTCGCGTGTCGCCGAGCGTTGCCCCAACCTGGTGGGCTACAAGGACGGCATCGGCGATGTGGATCGCATGACCCGCATCTACGCACGCCTGGGCGACCGATTGCTCTACGTGGGCGGACTGCCCACCGCCGAAACCTTCGCGCTGCCGTATCTGGAAATGGGCGTGACCACCTATTCGTCGGCCATCTTCAATTTCCTGCCCGAGTGGGCGTTGGCGTTCTATGCGGCGGTGCGCGCGCGCGACCACGCCAGCATCTACCGCGAGCTCAACGACTTCGTGTTGCCGTACACCGTGCTGCGCAATCGCCGCGCCGGTTATGCGGTGTCGATCGTCAAGGCCGGCATGCGCGCGGTCGGCCGCCCGGCCGGTCCGGTCCGCACGCCGCTGGCCGACCTCAGCGAGGACGAATTCGCCCAGCTCAAGCACCTGATCGGAGGACGTCGCTGATGCACACCATCCAGGGCCAATCGCTGATCGGGCAGCGCGACGTGCGCGGCGCAGGGGAGGAATTTCATGCGGTGGATGCGGCCAGCGGCGCGGCATTGCAGCCGGCGTTCGGCTCGGCGAGCGCACAGGATCTGGAGCAGGCCTGCGCGTTGGCACAGGCGGCGTTCGATCGTTACCGCGAAGTGACGCTGGACGCGCGCGCAGTCTTCCTGGAAACCATCGCCGAGCAGATCCTGGCACTGGGCGATGCCTTGATCGAACGCGCCATGCATGAAAGCGGCCTGCCGCGCCCGCGCCTGGAAGGCGAGCGGGGACGCACGGTGGGGCAGCTGCGCCTGTTCGCCAACGTGGTGCGCGAAGGAAGCTGGCTGCAGGCGCGGATCGACCCGGCGCTGCCGCAACGCACGCCCTTGCCGCGCGCGGATCTGCGTCAGCGGCATATCGCGCTGGGGCCGGTGGCGGTGTTCGGTGCCAGTAATTTCCCGCTGGCATTCTCGGTGGCCGGTGGCGATACCGCCTCGGCACTGGCGGCCGGCTGCCCGGTGGTGGTCAAGGCGCACGGCGCGCATCCGGGCACTTCGGAACTGGTGGGCCGTGCGATCCAGGCGGCGGTGGCGCAATGCGGCCTGCCCGAGGGCGTGTTCTCGCTGCTGTTTGACGCCGGCATCGAGATCGGCGCGCAACTGGTGGCCGACGCACGCATCAAGGCGGTGGGTTTCACCGGCTCGCGTGCCGGCGGCATGGCGCTGGTCAAGATTGCCGCGGCACGCCGCGAGCCGATTCCGGTGTATGCGGAGATGAGCGCGATCAATCCGGTGTATCTGTTGCCGCAGGCGCTGCAGGCACGCGCGTCCGACCTGGGCAAGGCGTTCGTCGGCTCGCTCACCCTGGGCAGCGGGCAGTTCTGCACCAATCCCGGCTTGCTGCTGGCGATCGATTCGCCGGCGCTGGATGCGTTTGTCGCCTCCGCAACGCAAACGCTGCAGGCGGTGTCGCCGGCAGCGATGCTCACCGCAGGCATTGGCCAGGCCTACGCGCAAGGCGTGCAGCGTCTGGCCGCGCATCCGCAGGTCAGCACGCTGGCACGCGGCGGCGCGGCGGAAGCCGGGCGCTGCCCGGCGGCGTTGTTCGGCACCGACGCCGATGCATTCCTGGCCGATGAAGCGCTGCAGGCCGAAGTCTTCGGCGCCTCGTCGCTGCTGGTGCGTTGCAGGGACATCGAACAGCTGCGCGCGCTGAGCGAGCACCTGGAAGGCCAGCTCACCGCCACCTTGCACATGGAGGCCGGCGATACCGAACTGGCCGCCGCATTGCTGCCGGTGCTGGAGCGCAAGGCCGGGCGCATCCTGGTCAACGACTGGCCCACCGGCGTGGAAGTCTGCCACGCGATGGTGCACGGCGGCCCGTTCCCGGCCACCTCCGACAGCCGCAGCACCTCGGTCGGCACGCTGGCGATCGATCGCTTCCTGCGCCCGGTCTGCTATCAGGATCTGCCGCCGGCGCTGTTGCCTGCCGCCGTCGCGCACGACAACCCGCTCGGGCTGTGGCGACGCGTGGATGGCGTGCTGGGACACGACTGACAGCTGCCGCGGCAACGATGCCTGAGGCGTGCCGGAGGAGGGTCCGGTACGCCATCTGCAGGCGCAACGTGGAGTACCGAAGCGCAGTGCGCTTCCATCGTCATAGGTGAGGAACGATGATGGCTATCGATTCAAAAACAGTCGGTTCAACGACGGTTCCGCGCAGGCGCTACCTGATCTTGCTGATGCTGTTCGTGGTGACCACGATCAACTATGCCGATCGCGCCACCTTGTCCATCGCCGGCTCCGCGGTCCAGGATGCGCTGGGCATCGACGCGCTGCAGATGGGCTTCATCTTTTCTGCGTTCGGGTGGGCCTATGTGGCCGGGCAGATTCCCGGTGGCTGGTTGCTCGATCGCTTCGGCTCGCGGCGCGTGTACGGCCTGTCGCTGCTGATCTGGTCGTTGTTCACCGCCCTGCAGGGCTTTATCGACTGGGTGCCGGTGACCTGGGCGGTCACCACGTTGTTTGTGCTGCGCTTTCTGGTCGGCATTGCCGAAGCGCCGTCGTTTCCGGGCAATAGCCGCATCGTGGCGGCCTGGTTTCCCACCGCCGAGCGTGGCCTGGCTGCGTCGATCTTCAATTCTGCGCAGTATTTCGCCACGGTGGCGTTTGCGCCGCTGATGGGCTGGCTGGTGCATGCCTGGGGCTGGGAGCATGTGTTTCTGGTGATGGGCGGCGTGGGCGTGCTGCTGGCGCTGCTGTGGCGCAAGACCATCTATGCCCCGCGCGAACACCCCCGCCTGAGCGCGCAGGAACTGGACTACATCCAGCGCAACGGCGCGCTGGTGGACATGGAGCAGGGCAACAAGCCGGGCAGTCAGCCCAAGGGCACGCAGTGGCATTACGCCAAGCAGCTGTTGTGCAACCGCATGTTGCTGGGTGTGTACATCGGCCAGTACTGCATTACCACGTTGACGTATTTCTTCCTGACCTGGTTTCCCGTGTACCTGGTCAAGGAGCGCGGCATGTCGATCCTGGAGGCCGGCTTTGTGGCGTCGTTGCCGGCGGTGTGCGGCTTCATCGGCGGCGTGCTGGGTGGCTATGTGTCCGACCGCATGGTGCGGCGTGGCTACTCGCTCACCGTCTCGCGCAAGACGCCGATCGTTGTCGGCATGTTGATGTCGGTGACGATGATCGGCTGCAACTATGTGCAGGCCGAATGGATGGTGGTCGGGCTGATGGCGCTGGCCTTCTTCGGCAAGGGCATCGGCGCACTCGGCTGGGCGGTGGTGGCCGATACCTCGCCCAAGGAAATCGCCGGCCTGTCCGGTGGCCTGTTCAATACCTTCGGCAACATCGCCGGCATCACCACGCCGATCGTCATCGGCTACATCGTGTCCACCACCGGCACCTTCGAATGGGCGCTGGTGTTCGTCGGGCTCAATGCCTTGCTGGCGGTGGTGTCCTATCTGGTGGTGGTGGGCGAAATCAAGCGCGTGGAACTCAAGGCGCCGCCCGGCGGCCCGTCCATGCCCGTGCCCGCACCGCTGTGACCGTCCTGGGAGACTTTCGATGACTATCCACACCGCACCTGCAAGCATCGGCGCCACGCCGCGCATCACCGACATCCGCGTGGTGCCTGTCGCCGGGCAGGACAGCATGCTGCTCAACCTCAGTGGCGCGCACGCGCCCTACTTCACCCGCAATGTGCTGGTGCTGCGCGATTCGTCCGGACGCACCGGCGTGGGCGAAGTGCCTGGCGGCGCGGCGATCGCCGGCTTGCTGCAGGAAGCCGCGCCGCTCATTCGCGGCCGCTCCATCGCCGAGTATCAGCGCATCCTCAATCAGGTACGCACCGCCTTTGCCGACCGCGACAGCGCCGGCCGTGGCCTGCAGACCTTCGATCTGCGCATCACCATCCATGCGGTGACGGCCATCGAATCGGCGTTGCTGGATCTGCTAGGGCAATTCCTCGACCAGCCTGTCGCTGCCTTGCTCGGTGAAGGCCAGCAACGCAGCGCCGTGGATGTGCTGGGCTATCTGTTTTTCATCGGCGACCGGCGCAAGACTGCGCTCGACTACCGCGACGGCAGCGGTGCCCGCGATGACTGGGAGGCTGTGCGCGACCAGGAAGCCTTGACGCCGGCATCGGTGGTGCGGCTGGCCGAAGCGGCCTACGAAAAATACGGCTTCCGCGATTTCAAGCTCAAGGGCGGCGTGCTGCGCGGCGAGGAGGAGATCGAGGCGATCCATGCGTTGCACGCGCGGTTTCCGCAGGCGCGCATCACCCTCGACCCCAATGGTGCGTGGTCGCTGGATCAGGCCATCGCTCTGTGCCGCGACATGCATGGAGTGATGGCCTATGCCGAAGACCCGTGTGGTGCGCAGGATGGCTATTCCGGGCGCGAGATCATGGCCGAATTCCGTCGCGCCACCGGCCTGCCGACCGCCACCAACATGATCGCCACCGACTGGCGGCAGATGGGCCATGCCATCCAGTTGCAGTCGGTGGATATCCCGCTGGCCGACCCGCATTTCTGGACGTTGCAGGGCTCGGTGCGGGTGGCGCAACTGTGTCGCGACTGGGGCCTGACCTGGGGCTCGCATTCCAACAACCATTTCGATATTTCGCTGGCGATGTTCACCCATGTCGCGGCTGCAGCGCCGGGGCAGGTGACCGCCATCGACACGCACTGGATCTGGCAGGACGGCCAACGCCTGACTCACGACCCACTGCAGATCGTCGGCGGCCAGATCCAGGTGCCGGCAAGGCCGGGCCTGGGTGTGGAGCTGGACATGGACGCGCTGGAGGCCGCGCATCGCACCTACCAAAGCCTGAGCCTGGGCGCGCGCGATGACGCCGCCGCGATGCAGGCGCTGATCCCCAACTGGACCTTCGACAACAAGCGGCCCTGCCTGGTGCGCTGAAGCGCCCCGATGCCTGCTGCCGGAGCGCCGGCAGCAGCGCATGACCGCCAGTTCACCGCAGGTGGAGAACCGAGCAATGAAAAGCATGATGGCAATCAGCGGCGCTGCGCTGCTGGCGGTCGGCGCGGCCGGGCGTGCGCGTGCGCAACCACCCGATGAGGGGTTCTGGAATGGCGCAACGGCCGAGGTCACCGCGCTCAACTTCTATTACAACCGCGATTTCCGCAGCGGCGAAGGGCAGGGCAAGCGTGCCGAGTGGGCGCAGGGGTTCGTGGTCGATGCCCGTAGCGGCTATACCCGCGGGGCGGTCGGCGCGGGCCTGGATCTGCTGGGTATCGGCGATTTCAAGCTCGATGGCGTGCGCGCCGAAGGCGGCACCGGCCTGTTGCCCAACAACGACGACGGTACTGCGCAACATGCGCTGATGCGGGTGGCACCCACGCTCAAGCTGCGCGCCTCGCAAACCGAAGTGAAGTGGGGCAGCTTCATTCCCAACGAGCCGCTGGTGCGCGCCAGCATCACCCGCATCATGCCGGAGACATTTCAGGGCGTGACCCTGGAATCCAAGGACGTGCCCAAGCTCGATCTGCTGCTCGCGCGCTTCACCAGCGCCTGGTACCGCGACGGCGATTCGCGCGTGCCCATCACCTTGACCAACAAGAACCGTCGTTTTTTAGGCACGCCGGATTCGGATGCGTTGAACCTGCTCTCGGCAACCTACAGCGTCGTGCCCGGCACGCAACTGCGCTATCAGGGCGCGGTGATGGAAGACATCTACCGGCAGCAGCTCTACAACCTGATCCAGACGCATGCCTTCGGCAAGGACCAGCTGCGTGTGGATCTGCGTTATTTCCGAACCGATGACATCGGCCAGTCGCGTGCCGGGCCGATCGACAACCGCATGTTCAGCAGCATGCTGTCCTGGCGCACGGGTGGGCACGAATTCGGCGCCGGCTATCAACGCCTGTCCGGCCCCAGCGCCATGCCCTGGCCGGGCGGCACCGACGGCAATGTCTTCAACTGGACCTTCATCAACGACTTTCTCGAACGCGGCGAGCGCAGCTGGCAGCTGCGTTACAGCATCGATGGCAAGAGCATCGGCATTCCCGGCCTCAGCGTGATGGCGCGCTACATCAGCGGCGACCATGCGCAGCCGGCCACCTATGCCGGCGAAGGCCGCGAGTGGGCTCGCGATATCTTGACCACCTATCAATTCCAGAGCGAGCGCTTCAAGCACTTGAGCGCCATCTGGTTCAACGGCACCTTTCGCTCCAATTACCAGCGCAATGTCGATGAAAACCGCCTGATCCTGCAGTACCGCCGTCAGTTCGACAGCCCCGACCGGTAATGCACTCCACCCCACGCCTGCAAGGTAGCCCCACGATGTCCGCAACCCAGCAATCCACCCGTTGGCTGAGCATCCGCGCCCATGCGCGCGACAACGTCGCCATCGTCGTCAACGATGACGGCGCGCCGGCCGGCGCCACTTTTCCGGATGGGCTCACCGCCATCGAACACATTCCGCAGGGCCACAAGATGGCGCTGCGCGACCTGGCCGCCGGCGCGCCGGTGATCCGCCTGGGCGCGGTGATCGGCACCGCCAATGCCGACATCGCACGCGGCGCCTGGGTGAGCGAGCAACTGCTGGCGATGCCCGAAGCGCCCGATCTGAGCGCGCTGGATCTGTCGCTGCAGCCGGCACCCGCACCCGAGCCCCTGCAGGGCTACACCTTCCAGGGCTATCGCAACCGCGACGGCAGTGTCGGCACGCGCAACATCCTGGGCATCATGACCAGCGTGCAGTGCGTGGTGGGCGTGCTCGGCCATGCGGTGGAGCGCATCCGCACCGAGCTGCTGCCCAACTATCCCAATGTCGACGATGTGGTTGCGATCAATCACGTCTACGGTTGCGGCGTGGCAATCACCGCGCCGGAGGCCATCATCCCCATCCGCACGCTGCGCAACATCGCGCGCAGCCCCAACTTCGGCGGGCAGGCGCTGATCGTGGGCCTGGGCTGCGAAAAACTCGCGCCCGAGCGCCTGCTGCCCGACGATGCCAGCGCCGACGACAGCGGCGTGTATCGCCTGCAGGAAGCCAGCCTGGGCTTTGCCGACATGGTGGGCTCGATCATGGCCATGGCCGAAGCGCGCCTGCGCCATCTGGACCTGCGTCGCCGCGAAACCGTGCCGGCCAGCGAGCTGGTGGTGGGCATGCAATGCGGCGGCAGCGACGCGTTTTCCGGTGTCACCGCCAACCCGGGCCTGGGCGTGGCCGCCGACCTGCTGGTACGCGCCGGTGCCACGGTGATGTTTTCGGAAAACACCGAAGTGCGCGATGGCATCCACCTGCTGGTGCCGCGCGCGGCCAATGCCGATGTCGCCAAGGCGCTGGTGCGCGAAATGGCCTGGTACGACGCCTACCTGGCGCGCGGCCAGGCCGACCGCAGCGCCAACACCACCCCGGGCAACAAGAAGGGCGGGCTGGCCAACATCGTGGAGAAGGCGATGGGTTCGATCGCCAAGTCCGGCTCCTCGGCGATCAACGGTGTGGTGCCGCCCGGCGAGCGGGTCAAGGGGCGCGGGCTGCAGTATTGCGCCACCCCGGCCAGCGATTTCGTCTGCGGCACCTTGCAGGTTGCGGCGGGCATGAACCTGCACGTGTTCACCACCGGGCGCGGAACGCCCTACGGCCTGGGTATGGTGCCGGTGATCAAGGTGGCCACCCGCAGCGAATTGGCGCAACGCTGGTCCGACCTGATGGACATCGATGCCGGCGGCGTGGCGACCGGCGCCAAGACGCTGGAGCAATTGGGTTGGGAGTTGTTCCAGCGCTATCTGGACGTTGCCAGCGGCCAGCGCACCTGGACCGAGCAGCACCGCCTGCACAACGATCTGGCGTTGTTCAATCCGGCGCCGATTACCTAGTCCTGGCGCTCTCTCACGGGAGAAGGCGCACCTCCCTTCTCCCATCGGGACATCGTCCCCCTTCATGGGGGAGAAGGTGCCCCGAAGGGGCGGATGAGTGGACGGGCGAAGCCTCACGCACTACGTCACACAGCGTCCAGCAGCGCACACCTACAGCCTCACTGAAGCCATCGCGCGCAAGCGAAAGCCAGCCGCAACCCATACCACGGCAAGACACCCAGTCCACCGAGCAACGCGCCGTTAGGCCACCACCGAGGCCCGCGCGCCGTCACCGCCGCATTCGCCCGCCATGGCAGGCGCCGATACAATGCGCGCTCGTTTTCAGTGTTGACGGAGTCGCCATGTCCCAGATCATCCATACCGACCAGGCGCCTGCCGCCATCGGCCCTTACTCGCAGGCAGTGCGCGCCGGCAACACGGTGTATTTCTCCGGCCAGATCCCGCTGGATCCGGCCACCGGCGAGATCGTGCCGGGCGACATCGGTGCGCAGGCGCGCCGTGCGTTCGACAACCTCAAGGCGGTGGCCGAAGCGGCCGGTGGCTCGCTCGACAAGATCGTGCGGCTGGGCCTGTACCTGACCGACCTGGGCCAGTTTGCCGCCGTCAACGCGGTGATGCAGGAGTATTTCCAGGCCCCGTTCCCGGCCCGTTCCACCATCGAAGTCTCCGGCCTGCCGAAGGGCGCCGGTTTCGAAGTCGATGCGGTGATGGTGCTCGAGTGATCCGGCGCGACTGATCCGACCCGCCGTGCCCCGCGCGCGCGTCGCCACGCCGAGCCTGGCCGTCGCCGGCCAGGCTCCGCTGTCCAGCCTGCCCGGCGTTGGCCCGAAAGTGGCCGACAAGTTTGCCGCGCGCGGCATCCTGAGCGTGCAGGACCTGTGGCTGCATCTGCCGCTGCGGTATGAAGACCGCACCCGGCTGACCACGATCGCGCAGCTGCAAAGCGGCGTGCCGGCGCAGATCGAAGGGCGGGTGGAGGCGGTGGAGCGCGGCTTTCGCTTTCGCCCGTTGCTGCGCGTGGCTATCTCGGACGAGTCGCACGGCAGCGTGGTGCTGCGCTTTTTCCACTTTCGCGCCGCGCAGGTGGCGCAGTTTGCGGTCGGTACGCGCGTGCGAGTGTTCGGCACGCCCAAGCCCGGCCAGAACGGTTGGGAAATTGTCCATCCCAGTTACCGCGTGCTCGCGGTAGGCGAAGACGCACAACTGGGCGACAGCCTGGATCCGGTCTATCCGGTGCTCGAAGGCGTCGGCCCGGCCACGCTGCGCAAGCTCATCGGCCAGGCACTCGAGCGGTTGCCGCCGGAGGCCGCACTGGAGTTGCTGCCGCCGCACTGGCTGCAGGACGAACAACTGCCCTCGCTGCGTAGCGCCTTGCTGACCATGCACCGCCCGCCGGTGAACAGCGATCCGCAGCAACTGCTCGCTGGCCGGCATCCGGCGCAACAGCGGCTGGCGCTCGAAGAACTGCTTGCGCACCAGCTCAGCCTGCGCCGCCAGCGCATCGCCCTGCAGCGCTTCCGTGCCCCGCAATTGCGCGGCGGCCGCCTGGTGCAGCAACTGCGCAACGCATTGCCGTTCCAGCTTACCGGGGCGCAGCACCGCGTGTTCGAACAGATCGCGCACGACCTGGCGCAGCCCTCACCGATGCTGCGGTTGGTGCAGGGCGATGTCGGCAGCGGCAAGACCGTGGTCGCTGCCCTGGCGGCGATGCTGGCTGTGGAGCAGGGCAAGCAGGTCGCCCTGGCCGCGCCCACCGAACTGCTGGCCGAGCAACACCTCACCAACCTGCGCGGCTGGCTGGAACCGCTGGGCGTGCGCATCGTCTGGCTGGCCGGCAAGGTCACCGGCAAGGCACGCGCGGCGGCGATGGCCGAGGTCGCCTCCGGCCAGGCCCAGGTGGTAGTCGGCACGCATGCCTTGATGCAGGAAGCGGTGGTCTTCCACGACCTGGCGCTGGCCATCATCGACGAGCAGCACCGCTTCGGCGTGCATCAGCGCCTGGCGCTGCGCGACAAGGGCGCAGCCGCCGGCAGCGTGCCGCATCAGTTGGTGATGACCGCCACGCCGATCCCGCGCACCCTGGCGATGTCGACCTATGCGGATCTGGACGTCTCGGCCATCGACGAGCTGCCGCCCGGCCGTACGCCGGTGCAGACCATCGTCCTGAGCGCCGAACGGCGCCCCGATCTTGTCGAGCGCATCCGCGCCGCCTGCGCCGAAGGGCGCCAGGCGTATTGGGTGTGCACGCTCATCGAAGAAAGCGAAGACCCGGGCAAGGCTGCACCGGCCGGCCCGCCACGCATCGAAGCGCAAGCCGCGGAAGTCACCTTCGAGGCCTTGTCGGCGCAGCTGCCCGGCGTACGCGTCGCGCTCGTGCACGGCCGCATGAAACCGGCTGAAAAACAGAAGGCCATGCTGGATTTCAAGCAAGGCCGCAGCGATCTGCTGGTTGCCACCACCGTGATCGAAGTCGGCGTGGACGTGCCCAACGCCTCGTTGATGATCATCGAAAACGCCGAGCGGCTGGGTCTGGCCCAGTTGCACCAGCTGCGTGGCCGGGTCGGTCGCGGTGCGGCGGCGTCCAGTTGCGTGCTGCTCTACCAGGGGCCGCTGTCGATGATGGCGCGTCAACGCCTGGAAACCATGCGTCAGACCAACGATGGTTTCGTGATCGCGGAAAAGGATCTGGAGCTGCGCGGTCCCGGCGAACTGCTGGGCACGCGCCAGACCGGCCTCGCCAGTTTCCGCATCGCCGATCTGGCCCGCGACGCCGGCCTGCTGCCGCGCGTGCAGGTGCTGGCCGAGCGCCTGCTGGCCGACGCGCCGGAGATCGCCGATCGCGTGGTCGCGCGCTGGATCGGCAGCGCGGTGCGGTATGCGGCCGCTTGAGCGGCGGGGATTGGGGAGTCGGGACTGGGGATTCGTCAAAGCGGGGCTGCTGCGACCTGGACGTTCCCGGAATTCGCGCGGCTCGTCGATCCTTGCGAAGATGCCGCAACGAATCCCGAATGCCCAATCCCGAATCCCATGACAAAAAGAATACCGCTGCTGATCGATACCGACCCGGGCGTGGATGACGCGCTGGCGTTGCTGATGGCGTTCAACGACGCCCGCCATGAAGTGGTCGGGCTGACCATCGCCGCCGGCAACGTGGGGTTGGAGCACACCGTGCGCAACGCCCTGAAGGTCTGCGAGATCGCCGGCCGCGCGGATGTGCCGGTGTATGCCGGTTGCCCGCAGCCGCTATTGCACCCCTCGGTCGATGCAGCGCACGTGCACGGCATCGATGGCTTCGGTGATGTCGGCCTGCCGGCGGCCAGGCGCAGCGCCGAGGCCGAGCATGCGGCGCTCGCCATCCTGCGTCTGTCGCACGACTACGCCGGCGAGCTGTTGCTGGTGGCCCTGGGCCCACTGACCAACCTGGCCCTGGCGCTCACCCTGGACCCGACCCTGCCGCAACGCGTCGGCCGGCTGGTGGTGATGGGCGGGGCGCTGACCGGGCATGGCAACATCACGCCTGCCGCCGAATTCAACATCGGCTTCGACCCGGAGGCGGCGCATATCGTGTTCCGCGGCTTCCCGCACTTCGACGTGGCCGACTGGGAAGCCACCATCGCGCACGGCCTGCTGCATCGCGATGTCGAGCAATGGTTGGCGGCCGATAGCGCCCGCGCCCGCTTCTATGAAGAAATCTCGCGCAAGACCCGCCTGTGGTCCGAAGACAGCCGTGGCGAGTACTGGTACGCCGCCGACGCGCTGGCGATGGCGTTCGCGCTGCACCCGGAAGGCGCCCAGCGCCTGGAGCAGCGCCCGGTCCATATCGAACTGTCCGGTACGCACACCCGCGGCATGACCCTGGTGGACTGGAACCGGCAGGGTGGCGCGCCCGACAACGCCAACCTGCTGCTGGAGTACGACCACCAGCGGTTCTACGGCCTGGTCGGGGCGGCGTTGGCGGCCGGCTAGGGCGACCTTGCGCCGGGCGAGCGGAGGCCGCTATAATGCTCGGCTTATCCAGGCAGCCCGGCGCCAAGTCCATGAAAGATAACGTGCATCCCAACTACAAAGACGTCGTCTTTCACGACGTGACGTCCGACTTCAAGATTCTGACCCGTTCCACCATGGGCTCGAAAGAGACCGTGAAGTGGGAAGACGGCCAGGAATATCCGCTGATCAAGGTGGAAATTTCCTCCGCGTCGCACCCGTTCTATACCGGCAAGCACAAGGTGATCGACACCGGCGGCCGTATCGACAAGTTCCAGAAGCGCTACGCGCGCTGAACTTGCAGGACGGGCTGTACCGACAACGGTCGCGCATTGCGCGGCCGTTGTTGTTTGGAGCGCCGGCGCTTCGCTTGCGTGGTCCCGACAGGTGCGTCTACGACTTCTGTCCAAGCGACGGCCAAAATGCTGCTGTGCGATAATGACGTGATCCGAGGCGATGCCTTGGACTTCCATCACGTGCCTGCCCATGTGGGATCAGGCGCCTTCCACTGAAGGAGCGTACACAGTGTCCGATCTTGATCAGGTCACGCTCAACGCCGGCGACAAGTCGGTCGTTCTGCCGGTTCTCAAGCCCACCTTGGGCAATGACTGCGTCGATATTTCCAAGCTGACCAAAGAAACCGGTCTGTTCACCTACGACTCGGGCTTCACCGCCACCGCCAGCTGCAAGTCGGCCATCACCTATATCGATGGCGACAACGGCGTGTTGTTGTACCGCGGCTATCCGATCGAACAGCTCGCCGAGAAGTCCAGCTTCCTGGAAGTGTCGTATCTGCTGATGAACGGCGAACTGCCGACGGCGGACGAATTCAAGAAGTTCGACCACGAAGTGACGCATCACACGATGATGCATGAGTCGCTGAAGAACTTCCTCGGCGGTTTCCGCCACGATGCGCACCCGATGGCCATGCTGGCCGGTTCGGTCGCCTCGCTGTCGGCGTTCTACCACGACACCCTGGACCTCAACGATCCGGAACAGCGCCGTCAGGCCGCCATCCGTCTGATCGCCAAGGTGCCGACCCTGGCCGCCGCCGCATACCGCTATTCGATCGGCTGGCCGATCCGCTACCCGCGCAACAACCTGAACTACGTCGACCGCTTCCTGCACATGATGTTCGAAGTGCCGAGCGAGCCGCTGGAGATCAATCCGGTTGTCGCCAAGGCACTGGATCTGCTGTTCATCCTGCATGCCGATCACGAGCAGAACGCCTCGACCTCGACCGTGCGTCTGGTCGGTTCGACCGGTGCCAACCCGTATGCGTCGGTCGCCGCCGGCATCACCGCGCTGTGGGGCCCGGCACATGGCGGCGCTAACGAAGCGGTGCTGAAGATGCTCGAAGAGATCGGCACTGCCGATAACGTCGAGTCGGCCGTGGCCAAGGCCAAGGACAAGAACTCCTCGTTCCGCCTGATGGGCTTCGGTCACCGCGTCTACAAGAACTTCGACCCGCGCGCCAAGATCATCCGCGAGATGACCCACAAGGTGCTGGGCGAGCTGGGCGTCAACGACCCGCTGCTGGAAGTGGCGTTGAAGCTGGAAGAAGCCGCGCTGAAGGACGACTACTTCGTGCAGCGCAAGCTGTACCCGAACGTGGACTTCTACTCGGGCCTGATCTACAAGGCGCTGAATATTCCGGTGGAAATGTTCACCGTGATGTTCGCCATCGCGCGCACCGCCGGTTGGGTGTCGCATTGGCTGGAGCAGCAGGTCGACCCGGAAATGAAGATCGGCCGTCCGCGCCAGATCTACACCGGCTACGACAAGCGCGACTACACCGACAGCGCCAAGCGTTAATCGGCTGAAGATCGTCTGCGTAAACGAACGCCCCGCACTGCGGGGCGTTTTTGTTGTTGCCTGCTGGAGCGCAAGCGCTTCACCAAGCGGCTGACAAACGTAGCGAGCAGTTGCGGATGAGTGCAGACGGCGCGCGCAGCGATGGAGCGTTTGCGCTCACTCCCGTCGCCTGTACGCGTCAACCTCCTGTTCCGCAAGCAACTGCCGCAGTTGTGCGGCCGAGGCGCGTGGCATCGGTTTTTCGTCCAGCTGCGACAGCGGCGCCTGGCGTAGCGCGTCGTAGGGAAGCACCGTCAGGTCGAAGGTCAGCTCCTCGGCACTGAACAGCCACATCGGGAAGTCGCCGTTGCGCTCGCGGTCCAGCCGCAGACGGCGGGTGCGCGCTTCGGCCGGGATGCGGTGTTCTTCCAGAAAACGCTGTACCGCGTCCGGATCGTCGCTATGCAGCTGCAATTGCACCGGTGCGTTTGCATCGGCAGTGCCGTCCAGTACCGGGCCAATCAACCGCGGCTGGAACGGACTCAGGAATTCCAGTGCGCGCAAGGCCGCTTCGCGGCGTTGGCGCAACCGCGCTGCGTGGTCGGGCCCGGCGAACAGGCGCTGGTACTGGCGTAGCGCATCTTCGATCTCGCGATTGCGCGGCAGCGATGCGTCGTCGTGGATGCCGAGCCGGTTGGCGGCCTTGAGCTTGGCCTGATGGAAATCGCGGATGCCGCCTTCGGCCATCAGCCGGGCGGCTTCGTGCGCCAGGCGGTGGCGACGTTCTCGGGTTCGCGTATCGGCGTGTTCGCGCGCGTGATGCATGGCCGGGCTCCCCTAATGAACCTGGTCCGACTCTACATCAGCGGCATGAAGAGGTGGCGAATGCGCCATGCCATCCCGGACGTGGCAATCACGCAACGGTGCTTGCGTCTGCGTCTGCGTCTACGCGAGCCACCAGCCGATGCGCATCGATCGGGGAACCGGGCCGGCGGTGCCGTTCCGATTCCCCATTTCCGAACCCCGAATCCCGGCCCTCAAAAGATATCGAACGCCTTCTCGTCCTGCTGTTCCTGCAGGCCGTAGTCGTAATCCTGCAGGCGATCCAGGTCTTCGTTCTTGACCCACTCGACCGCGCCATTGATGGTGGCCTGGGTCATGCCCTCGGGCGGGTCGTTGGCAGCGATCGGCTTGTCCTTCAGTGCCACGCGCATGTAGTCGATCCAGATCGGCAGTGCGGCTTTGCCGCCGTACTCGCGATAGCCGAGCGAGCGGAAGTCGTCGCGGCCCACCCACACGGTGGTGGCGTACGGGCCGCCAAAGCCGGAGAACCAGGCATCGCGGTGGTCGTTGGTCGAGCCGGTCTTGCCGCCCACGTCTTCGCGTCCCAGCACCTTGGCCGCCGTGCCGGTGCCGCGCTGAACCACGTCGCGCATCATCGACACCAGCTGGTAAGCGGTGCGCGCATCGATGGCGCGCGGCGCGATCTTGGTTTCGGCGATCGCCGCCGGTGCGGCTTGTGCTGGCGTCGGCGCCGCGTCGGTGGCCGGAGCCGCCGGCGGCGTGGCCGGCGCCTGGGCGCCGAAGTTGAACCCGTCCACCACCTGGCTCACCGGCGCGGCCGTGCCGCCCTGCAACGCACAGGTGCGGCAGGCCACCGCAGGCACTTCCTTGAACACCACAGTGCCGTCGCGGTCTTTCACCTCATCCACGATCCAGGTGTCCACGCGCGAGCCGCCATTGGCGAACACCGCGTAACCGCGCGCCACCGACAGCGGCGTCAGCGACGCGGTGCCCAGCGACATCGACAGGTTGGGCGGCAACTCGGCTTCCTGGAAACCGAACTGGCTGATGTATTTGCGTGCAAAATCGACGCCGATCGCATCCAGTAGGCGCACCGACACCAGGTTGCGCGATTGCACCAGCGCCTCGCGCAGCCGCATCGGGCCGCGGAAGCCGCCGCCATCGTTCTGCGGCGACCAGGTCTTGCCACGACGATCGCGGAACACCACCGGCGCATCCAGCACGATCGAGGCCGGGTTGAAGCCCTTCTCGAACGCCGACGCATACACGAACGGTTTGAAGCTGGAACCGGGCTGGCGGCGTGCCTGGGTAGCGCGATTGAACTTGTTGCCGGCAAAGCTGAAGCCGCCGACCAGGGCGCGCAGTGCGCCGCTGTCGGCATCCAGCGATACCAGCGCGGCCTGGCCGCGCGGCAACTGGTCGATGATCCATTCGCCGTCTTTCTCGCCAGCGCGGATGCGGGTCAGGTCGCCGCGCGTCAGCAGCTTGGCCGGGGTCTTGTTGGTCCAGCGGCTGGCGCTGGGCGGCAGGGTCAGCTCGGTCTTGTCGCTCAGTACGACGGTCACGCCGCCGTCGGCATTGGTGCGTGCCACGATCACCGCGCGCAGACCGCCCTGGGTGAACGCGCCGGCCAGATGCTTGGCCAGGGCCGGTGCATCCGCATCGGCGGCGACATCGAAATGCTGCTCCACGCCGTGCCAGCCATGGCGGTGGTCGTACAGGCGCAGGCCTTCGGCAACCGCCGCATCGGCGCCGGTCTGCAGGGTGGAATCGATGGTGGTGGTGACGTGGTAGCCCTTGTTGAGCACATCGCCGCCGTACTTGGCGATCATCTCCTGACGCACCAGCTCGGCCACGTATGGCGCGTACACCTCGACCGGCGGCTCGTGCGGCTTGGCATGCATCGGCACCGCCTTGGCGGCATCGGCTTCGGCCTGGGTCACGAAGCCCAGGTCGGCCATGCGCTGCAGCACGTAATAGTCGCGGCGTTCGCGCGCGCGCTCGGGGTTGCTGATCGGGTTGCCGCTGGACGGGAACTTGGGGATGCCGGCCAGCGACGCCATCTCGTCCAGGCTCAATTCGCTCATCTTCTTGCCGTAGTAGTACTCGGCGGCGGCACCGACGCCGTAGGCGCGGTTGCCGAAGAAGCTCTTGTTGAGATACAGCTCGAAGATCTCGTCCTTGCTCAGCTCACTCTCGATCTTGCGCGCCAGCAGGATCTCGGCAAGCTTGCGGGTGTAGCTGTATTCGGAACTGAGGAAGAACTGCCGCGCCACCTGCTGGGTGATGGTCGAGCCGCCCGGCACGCGCTTGGCGTCGGTACTGGCCAGCAGCCACACCGCGCGGGCGATGCCCTTGTAGTCCACGCCCCCGTGCTCGTAGAAACGCGCGTCCTCGGTCGCCAGGAAGGCCTGCTTCAGGCGCAGCGGCACGTCCTTCATCTGGATCGGGTAGCGTCGGGTCTCGCCGTAGACGGCCATCAGGCGACCGTCGCTGGAATAGACGTACATCGGCTCCTGCAGCTCGACCTGCTTGAGCGACTGTACGTCCGGCAACTTCGAGGAAATGGCGTAATACAGGCCGCCGGCAGCAATGGCGCCGAGCAGTGCGAGCACAACGAGCGTGGCCAGGATCCAGCCCAGCCAACGGCGAATACGGGGCATGTAAGAGAGATTCCGATTGCAGATTTCTTGGTCACAGAGTATAGATGACGCCGGGTTTGGCTGGGGCCGAACTCTGGGGATCGCAGAAGACAGCACTGGGGTCACGTTCGCGGGGTCATTGCCTTGCGCGTGAAGGGCTTGTCAACTGTTAAAATTTGATTATTAATACGAGGGCGCAGACATGCGTCCAAGTGCCCGTCGGCAGGGGAGTTACCGTGGGGCTTTTACCCAAGAGTCAGTCGCCACTGATTGGTGTCGATATCAGTTCTACTGCCGTGAAGCTCTTGCAGCTGTCGCGCAGCGGGAACCGTTTTCGCGTGGAGCATTACGCGGTGGAGCCATTGCCGCCGAATGCGGTCGTGGAAAAGAACATCGTTGAAGTCGAGGCGGTGGGCGAAGCCATTCGCCGCGCCATCAACCGTTCCGGCAGCAAGGCCAAGAACGCGGCTGCGGCCGTGGCCGGGTCTGCGGTGATCACCAAGCTGATCCCGATGCCGGCCGACCTGGACGACAGCGACCTGGAAGCCCAGGTCGAACTGGAAGCCACCAATTACATTCCGTACCCGATCGAGGAAGTGAATCTCGATTTCGAGGTGCTCGGCCCGATGCCCAACAGCCCGGACATGGTCCAGGTGTTGCTGGCTGCCTCGCGCTCGGAGAATGTCGAGCTGCGCCAATCGGCGCTCGAACTGGGTGGTCTGACTGCCAAGGTGATGGACGTGGAGGCCTTCGCGGTCGAGAACGCGTTTGCCCTGGTCGCCAGCGAACTGCCGGTGGCCGCCGATGCGGTGGTGGCGCTGGTCGATATCGGCGCCACCATGACCACGCTGAGCGTGCTGCGCTCCGGTCGTAGCCTGTACAGCCGCGAACAAGTGTTCGGCGGCAAGCAGCTCACCGACGAAGTCATGCGCCGCTACGGCCTGACCTACGAAGAAGCCGGCCTGGCCAAGCGTCAGGGCGGGTTGCCGGAGAGCTACGAGGTCGAAGTGCTGGAGCCGTTCAAGGAAGCGACGGTGCAGCAGATCAGCCGTTTGCTGCAGTTCTTCTATGCGGGTAGCGAATTCAATCGCGTCGACTGCATCGTGCTGGCCGGCGGTTGCGCCGCGCTGTCGCGCCTGCCGGAGATGGTGGAAGAGCAGCTGGGCGTGACCACCGTGGTGGCCAACCCGCTTGCGCAGATGACGCTGGGTCCGAAGGTCCAGGCCCACGCGCTGGCGCTGGATGCGCCCGCCCTGATGATCGCCACCGGCCTGGCCCTGAGGAGCTTTGACTGATGGCAAGAATCAATCTACTGCCCTGGCGCGCCGAGCGCCGGAAAGCGCGCGAGCGTGAGTTCTATTCGATGCTCGGCTTCGCTGCGCTCGGTGGCGTGCTGCTGTCGGCGCTGATCTGGTTCTACTACGACGCGCAGATCAGCGGCCAGACCGATCGCAATGCGTTCCTGACCGCCGAGATCGACAAGGTCAAGGCGCAGAACGAAGAGATCAAGGAACTCGACAAGAAGAAGGACCGCCTGCTTGCGCGCAAGAAGGTGATCGAGGAACTGCAGGCCAACCGCTCGCAGATGGTGCATCTGTTCGATTCGCTGGTGCGCACTATTCCCGATGGCGTGGCGTTGACCAACATCAAGCAGGACGGCGACATCCTGACCCTGGAAGGCCGCTCGCAGTCCAACGCGCGCGTCAGTGCCTACATGCGCAACCTGGAAGGCTCGGGTTGGATGACCAATCCGGATCTGTCCATCATCGAAGCCAAGAGCCAGGACAAGGCGGCCGGACAGCCGGCAGCCTCGTCGATGGATACCAAGGCTTTGCCTTATGTGTTCACGCTGAAGGTCAAGCTGGCCAACCCGAACGAGGCTGACAAGAACGGCGCCGCGCCCGCGGTGGTGGATCCGGCTGCGCCGGGCACCGCTGCACCGGCTACCACGCCGGCTGGTACGACGCCCGCTGCCCCGGCAGCGGCGCCTGCGCCTGCAACGCCGCCGAGCGCACCTGTGGCTGCACCGCAGGCAGCGCCGGCGCCTGCCAATCGGCCGCAGGAGGGGGCGGCGTCATGAGTAAGAAATCATTCAAGCTAAGCGATCTGGACTTCAACAACATCGGCGGTTGGCCGCAGCAGGCGCGCATCGTGTTCTGCGTGGTGGTCGGCCTGTTCATCATGGTGCTGGCCTGGTTCCTGTTGATCAGCGGCAAGCGCGATGAACTGGAAGGGCTGGAAGGCACCGAAACCCAGCTGCGCACCGAGTTCGAGACCCAACAGGGGCGTGCGGTGAACCTGGAGCCGCTCAAGCAGCAGCTCGCGCAGATGGAGCAGGTGCTGCAGCAGATGCTGCGTCAGCTGCCCAGCAAGACCGAAATGCCGGACCTGATCATCGACATCTCGCAGACCGCGCTGTCCAGCGGCCTGTCGAACGAGTTGTTCCAGCCGGGCCCGGAATCGCCGAAGGAGTTCTACGCCGAGAAGCCGATCGCCCTGCGCATGGTGGGCAGTTACCACCAGTTCGGTGCCTTCGTCAGCGGCGTGGCCTCGCTGCCGCGCGTGGTGATCCTGACCATGCACGACATCAACCTCAAGCCCAAGGACGCCAAGGCCGGTATCACGCCGCGCGGTGCGCTGGAGCTGTCCGGCACGGTCAAGACCTATCGTTATCTGGACGATGAGGAAATGGCCGAGCAGGAAAAGGCGGCGGCCGACGCTGCGAAGAAGGGCGGCCAATGACCATGAAATTGCTCAAGATCCTGTCCTGCGTGGCGCTAATTGCAGTATTGCCGGCGTGCACGCGCGGCGTGACCACTACCCCCGGCGATGCGCCGAATCTGGAAGCCTGGGTGGCCGAGGTGCGTGCGCGTCCTGCGCCGCCGCTGGAGCCGCTGCCGGTGATGCAGCAGTTCGAGACGTTCGAATACTCGGCGCAAGTGATGCGCGACCCGTTCAGCGATGCCTGGGTCAGTGCGGAAGGCGGCAACGGTACCCGTCCGGACCCGAACCGGCGCAAGGAACCGTTGGAAGCCTTCCCGCTCGACGCCCTCGACATGGTGGGGACCATTGGAGGCGGCTCGGGCCTGATCGCGCTGGTGATGGCGCCGGACAAGGTGACGTACCGGGTGCGGCCGGGTGTGTATCTGGGACAGAGCGATGGCCGGGTGACCGGGGTCTACGAAGACCGCATCGAGCTGATTGAACTTGTGCCGGACGGTGCGGGTGGATGGCTTGAACGGCCGGCCGCGCTCGCATTGGATGATCAATAAAGTGATAGGGGATAGCACGATGACGTTTTCCAATGCCCAGCGGCTGCGTCCGGTTCGACGCCACGCGATGCTCCAGGCCTGCGCGTTGGGGTTCGCGCTGGCGCTGGCCAGTGGCAGCTCGTTCGCAGCCGCCGCGCTGAACCAGCCTGCGCAGGATCCGGCCAAGGCCGCTCCGGCGAGCCTGGCGGTGTCCAAGATCGATTTCAAACGTGGCGAAGATGGCGCGGGCCGTCTGATCCTGAAGTTCGACGGCCAGGGCGCCAGCCCGGACCTGCGGACCCAGGGCGACAGCGTGCTGGTGGACATCAGCAACGCCAAGTTGCCGCCGGAACTGCAGCGCCCCCTCAATGTCACCGACTTTGCGACGCCGGTGCAGCGGGTGGAGGTCAAGCCGTCCGGCTCTGGCTCGCAGCTGGTGCTGTCGACCAAGGGCGCGTTCGATTCGCTGGCCTATCAGACCGGCAACGAGTACGTGGTCGAAATCACCCCGCGCAAGGGCCAGCCGGCCGTTGGTGGCGTGAGCGCCGCATCGGTGACCCAGGCCGCTGCCCAGATCGCCGCACGCGGCTATAGCGGACGTCCGGTGACGTTCAACTTCCAGGACGTGCCGGTACGCACCGTACTGCAGCTGATCGCCGAAGAGTCCAACCTCAACATTGTCGCTTCCGACACCGTGCAGGGCAACGTCACGCTACGCCTGATGAACGTGCCGTGGGACCAGGCGCTGGACATCGTGTTGCGCGCCAAGGGTCTGGACAAGCGCCGCGACGGTGGCGTGGTGTGGGTCGCCCCGCAGCCGGAGCTGGCCAAGTTCGAGCAGGACAAGGAAGACGCCCGCATCGCGATCGAAAACCGCGAAGACCTGATCACCGATTACGTACAGATCAATTACCACAACGCGGCGGTGATCTTCAAAGCGCTGACCGAGGCCAAGGGAATCGGTGGCGGTAGCGGAGGTGGCGGGCAAGGTGGTGGCGGTGGCGGCGGTGCGGGTCAGCAGGACAATGGTTTCCTGTCGCCGCGTGGCCGTCTGGTCGCCGACGAGCGCACCAACACCCTGATGATCAGCGATATCCCGAAGAAGGTCGCGCAGATGCGCGAGCTGATCTCGCATATCGACCGTCCGGTGGATCAGGTGCTGATCGAAAGCCGGATCGTGATTGCGACCGATACGTTTGCCCGCGACCTGGGTGCGCGCTTTGGTATCACCGGGTCAACCGGACGCGGGATTCTGAGCGGCTCGCTGGGGAGTAACGTCAACTTTCAGAATACTTCTGCCCAGCGTGCTAACGAAATTGCCAATACCGGTACGAGTACTACACTTGCTTCACACTTATTCCCGTCCGGGCTGAATGTCGATCTGGGAGCTAGTGGCTTCACCAATAGCAGGGCGGCTGGTCTGGCATATACCTTGCTCGGTTCGAATTTCAATCTCGACATCGAGTTGTCGGCAATGCAAGAAGAGGGGCGAGGAGAGGTGGTTTCCAACCCACGTATCGTTACCGCCAATCAGCGCGAGGGTGTCATCAAACAGGGCCGGGAAATCGGCTATGTGACGATTAGTGGCGGCGGTGCGGCGGGCTCGGCTGCGCAGGCGAACGTTCAGTTCAAAGAAGTTTTGCTTGAGCTGAAGGTTACACCTACCATCACCAATGACAATCGTGTTTTTTTAAATATGAACGTCAAGAAAGACGAAGTCGCTCGTTTCATCATTCTGGAGGGCTACGGTACGGTACCCGAAATTAATCGCCGCGAGGTCAATACTGCGGTACTGGTTGGCGATGGCGAGACGGTGGTGATCGGTGGTGTTTACGAATTCACTGATCGCGAAAGCGTCTCCAAGGTGCCCTTCCTGGGTGATATTCCTTTCTTGGGGAATCTGTTCAAAAAGCGCGGGCGTAGCAAGGAAAAGGCAGAGCTTCTGGTATTTGTGACTCCGAAGGTCCTGCGTGTAGCCAGTGCGAATCCGTAATTGGACTGACTTCTTGGAAGAGGCCGCGGAAGCGGCCTTTTCTATTTAAGATGTCCTGTGGTCTACAATAATTTTTCGTGAATCTGCCAGCCCAAACTAGACTTTAGAGTGAATCTGACGGTGCGGGTCTGGGGGAAGGAGTGTTATCGATTTCAAGGGGCCGCGACTCTGGAAAGCCGAGGCGGAGATCGGGTCTTGGGCGCTGTGTAGTTGATTGATCGTTAGCTACAGCGTGCGATGTGCATACCAGTCACTGGGAGTTCTGCAAACAGATCTCTTCTTAAGACGGCCGTCAGGCCGGGCAGGCGCTAAGTATTTGACTTCGCAGGACCAACGATGTTCGTGACGCTGGGCAAAAGTTTGTTGCTCACTGAACCTCCCGCCATCGGCAAGTGAACCAATCGCGTTCGAATCGGTCACACTGGGCCTATGAACGCACCGCCGCTACTGCCCCCCGAAGCCGCTGCCGCGCCCGCCGAGGACCGGCTGCATCGTCAATTCACCTCCCTGCGCGAGTCGCTGGCGCAGCGCATCGTCGGTCAGTCGGCGCTGGTCGAGCGGCTGCTGATCGCCTTGCTGGCCGATGGGCATCTGCTGGTCGAAGGCGCGCCGGGGCTGGCCAAGACCACCGCGATCCGCGCACTGGCCTCGCGACTGGAAGCCGACTTCGCGCGGGTGCAGTTCACCCCGGATCTGCTGCCGGCCGATCTGACCGGCACCGAAATCTGGCGTCCGCAGGACAGCCGATTCGAGTTCATGCCAGGACCGATCTTCCACCCCATCCTGCTGGCCGACGAAATCAACCGCGCGCCGGCCAAGGTGCAGTCCGCATTGCTGGAGGCCATGGGCGAGCGGCAAGTGACGGTGGGTCGTCATACCTATGCGCTGCCGCAGCTGTTCCTGGTGATGGCGACGCAGAACCCGATCGAGCAGGAAGGCACGTTCCCGTTGCCAGAGGCGCAGCTGGATCGTTTCCTGATGCACGTGCGTATCGGCTACCCGCAGGCCGATGCAGAGGCGGAAATCCTGCGCCTGGCACGCGAGGCGGCACGCGACACACTTGAAAAGCACGAGACCGTCCCGGACAAGATTCCGCTGGAAGATGTCTTCGCCGCACGACGCGTGGTCCTGGACGTGCATCTGGCTCCGCAGCTCGAGCGCTATCTGATCGAAATCGTACTGGCCTCGCGCGACCCGCAACGCTACGACCCGGCATTGGCACGGCGCATTGCCTGGGGTGCGAGCCCGCGCGGCTCGATTGCGCTGGAGCGCTGTGCGCGTGCGCGTGCGTGGTTGGCCGGGCGCGACTATGTGACCCCGGACGACATTCGCGCCATCGCGCCGGACGTGCTGCGCCACCGCGTCTTGCCCAGCTACGAAGCCACCGCGGAAGGCTGGGATGGCGAGCGCTTGGTTGCCGCGTTGCTGGACAAGATTCCGCTGCCCTGATCGGGCAGCGGGTTGCCGAGGTCTGCCGCCCTCTCGCCCGACTCCGATGTCTTCGATGCCGTCTTCCTCCATCGCGAATCCTGCCTCGTCCGTTGCCGGCGATGGTCTGCGCCCGAGCCTTGCCGAGTTGATCGCATTGCGCGGCACTGCGCTGCATCGCGGGCAGCCCGGACGTGGCCGGCATGGGCTGGTGGGGCCGGTGCCGGCCGCCACCCGCGGGCGCGGGATGGAGTACGCCGAGTCGCGCGAATACGTGGCCGGCGACGACGCGCGCCATATCGACTGGCGCGTCACCGCACGTACCGGGCGCGCCCACACCAAGCTGTTTCAGGCCGAGCGCGAACGCTTGAGCCTGATCGTTGCCGATACCTCGCCTGCGCTCTTCTTCGGAACGCGGGTGCGCTACAAGTCGGTGCAGGCGGCGCGCGCCGGTGCGGTGGCGGCATGGCTGGCGCAGCGACAGGGCGACCGGATTGCCGCTTTGCGCGGTACCGCCAGCGAGGCGCCGATTGCGCCGCGGTCGGGCCAGCGCGGCGTGCTGCCGGTGCTGGACGCATTGGCGCGGTGGTATGCGCAACCTCCGCCTGGCGATGCCGGGCTGGATGTTGCGCTGGACCATGCCGCACGCCTGCTGCGTCCCGGCGCGCGGCTGACGGTGTTGGCCGATCCGCGCAGTGCCAGCAAGATTTCGGCGACGCGCTGGTCCGGTCTGGCGCTGCACCACGAGGTGGTGGTGATCGTGCTGGTCGATCCCCTGGAACTGTCGCCGCCAGCGCGCGCGCTGAGCTTCGATGTGCGCGGCGAGCGCATTGCGGTGGACCTCGCAAGTCAGGCTGCGCGCGCGCGTTGGCAGGCCGAGTTCGTCGCGCCGCTGGAACAGCTGGCCACGCTGCTGCAATCGCGCGGCGTGCGCCTGCATCGCCTGTCCACCGATGACGCCAGCGATGCGTGGCTGGGCGGCAGCACGCTCATGCGGGGCGCTTGACGATGGCACCGCAATCGCTGCCGCTGCGCGATGTCCATCTGCCGCCGTCGCCGTCGTGGTGGCCGCTGGCGCCGGGATGGTGGCTGGTGATCGCTGCGGTCGTGCTGGTGCTGGCTGGTGCGTGGTTCTGGTGGTGGCGCCGTCGTCGGCAGCAGCGCCGCTGGTTGGCTGCCTTCGATGCCGAGCTGCAGCGTGCGACAGCGCCCGCGCAGCGCCTGGCGAGCTTGTCGATGCTGTTGCGCCGCGCCGCGCGCACGGTGGATGCGCAGGCCGATCGGTTGCAGGGCGAGGCGTGGTTGCAGTTTCTGGACGGGCGCAAGAGCAAGACGCAGGCGTTTTCGCAGGGGCCGGGACGGGCATTGCTCGACGGTGGGTTTCAACGCGCACCGGCGGTGGCCGATCTGGATGCCGTGCAGGCGTTGGCGCGGCAACGCTTCCTGCGGTTGATGCGGGGCCAGCGATGAACTGGCTGCAGTGGTCGCAATGGCAGGACGCGCTGGCGCATTGCGCGTGGCCATGGGCGTGGTGGTTGATGCCGCTGCCGCTGCTGATGTGGTTCTGGCCGCAGCGTCGTGCCGACACGGCGGCACTGCGCGTGCCGTATGCCGATCAATTGCATGCGGTTGCCCAGGCACGGCGCGTGCCCGCCTTGCGCATGCCGCGCTGGCTGGCGTGGTTGGGCTGGTTTCTGCTGTGCGCGGCGCTGGCGCGTCCGCAGCAACTGGGCGAGGTGATCCAGCCGCCGCGCGAGGCGCGGCAGATGATGCTGGCGGTGGATCTGTCGGGCAGCATGAGCGAGCCGGACATGGTGCTCGGCGGCAAGGTGGTCGACCGCCTTACCGCTGCCAAGGCGGTGTTGTCGGACTTTCTGGATCGGCGCGACGGCGATCGCGTCGGCCTGCTGGTGTTCGGTCAGCGCGCCTATGCGCTGACACCGCTCACCGCCGACCTGACCTCGGTACGCGGCCAGCTGGCCGACAGCGTTGTCGGCTTGGCCGGGCGCGAGACCGCCATTGGCGATGCGATCGCGTTGTCGGTCAAACGGTTGCGCGAGCAGAAGCAGGGCCAGCGCGTGGTGGTGTTGCTCACCGATGGCGTCAATACCGCCGGCGTACTCAACCCGTTGAAGGCGGCCGACTTGGCCAAGGCGGAGGGCGTGCGTGTGCACACCATCGCCTTCGGTGGCAGCGGCGGTTACTCGTTGTTCGGCGTGCCGATCCCGGCAGGCGGCAACGACGATATCGATGAAGCGGGCTTGCGCAAGATTGCCGAGCAGACCGGGGGCCGGTTCTTCCGCGCCCGCGATACCGAAGAGCTGGCCGGCATCTATGCCGAGCTGGACCGGCTGGAGCCGGTGAAGGCGGTTGGCCCGTCGGTGCAGCCGCGCGTGGAGCGTTACTACTGGCCATTGGGCGCTGCCATGCTGGTTGCGTTGCTTGCCTACGTGCTGCCGCGGAGATGGCGATGAACGCGCTGCCCGAAGGACTGGCCGCGCTGCATCTGCTGCGCCCGGATTGGCTGTGGGCGCTGTTGCTGCTCGCGCCGGCCGCGCTGCTGTGGCACCTGCGTCGACGCAGTGCCAATGTGTGGCGTCACAGCGTGGACGCGCATCTGTTGCCGGGCCTGCTGGTGGCCGGTGGCCGGCGGGGATGGTTGGGCTTCGTGGCGGCTGCGCTGGCCTACACGCTGGCGGTGGTGGCGATGAGCGGGCCGAGCTGGCGGCAGACCGAGCGCCCGGTGTTTCAATCGAGCATGCCGTTGGTGGTGGTGCTGGATCTGTCGTCCAGCAGCAACGCGACCGATCTGCCGCCATCGCGCCTGCTGCAGGCGCGCGCCAAACTGGCCACGCTGCTGCGCAAGCGCGCCGGTGGCGAAGTTGCCTTGCTGGCGTATGCCGGCGAAAGCTTCACGGTTGCGCCGTTGACCGAAGACGCGGCCAACGTGGCCCTGTTTCTGGATGCGTTGTCGCCGTCGGTGATGCCGGTGGACGGCAAACGTGCCGACAGGGCCATCGATGCAGCGGCCCGGCTGTTGCAGCAGGCCGGCTTCAAGCAGGGCGATATCCTGCTGGTCAGCGATGGCGCGGACGGCTCGGCGGAAAGCTCCGCACGCACCGCACGTGGGCGTGGATTCCAGGTCTCCGCGCTCGGGGTAGGCAGCCCGCGTGGCGCCGCCTACCGCACCGGC
Source organism: Xanthomonas sp. 3793 (assembly GCF_024806835.1). Taxonomy (GTDB): domain Bacteria; phylum Pseudomonadota; class Gammaproteobacteria; order Xanthomonadales; family Xanthomonadaceae; genus Xanthomonas; species Xanthomonas arboricola_F. The sequence goes on along the minus strand of NZ_JANTYU010000004.1, from coordinate 126,298 downwards.
AGCGGCGAGATCGCGCAGGCAAAACTGGACGAGGCAAGTCTGCGCGACCTGGCCGGGCAGGGCGGTGGGCGCTACGCGCGAATTGCGCCGGACGACGCCGACCTGCAAGCGCTGGGTGTGCTCGATCCCGCGCAGCAGCCGCTGGCCGACGAAGCCGCCGAAGCCAGTGGCGGCAAGACCTGGCTCGACGAAGGCTACTGGTTGGTGCTGCCGGTGATGCTGTTGGCGTTGCTGGCGTTCAGACGCCGCGCAGTCGTGGCGATGGTGGCACTGATGTGCGTGTTGCCGCTGGCGCAGCCTGCACAGGCGGCCGACGGCACCTTGTGGCAGCGCGCCGATCAGGTGCAGCAGCAGCGTCTGGATGCCGGCGTGCAGGCGTACCGCAAAGGCGATTTTGCCGCTGCGCAAAAAGCATTTGAAGGGGTACCGACCGACGAGGGACTGTACAACCTGGGCAATGCGCTGGCGCGACAAGGCCAGTACGACGAGGCGATTGCCGCTTACGATCGTGCGCTCAAGCAACATCCCAAGCAGGCCGATGCGATCGCCAATCGCGCGGCGGTCGATGCAGCGCGCAAGCGGCAGCAGCGCAACGACAAGGATGGCAAAGGTCAGTCCAAGAACCAGAATCAATCGGGCAAGGACAAGCCCGGTCAGGATGCGTCCGGGCAAGACCCGCAGAACGCAAAAAAACCCGGCAAGGATGGGCAGGACCAGCAAGGCGAGCAAGGCAAGCAAGACGGCAAGGACCAGCCGTCCGACGCGCAGACGGCGCAGGACGGCAAGTCGCAGCAGCAACCGTCCAAGGGCGGCAAGGACGAGCAGGGCAAGCAAGACACGCCACCGCAATCGGCCGATGCCAAGGCGCAGCAACAGGCCGACGACGCGCAGCGTCGCAAGATGCAGCAGGCGATGGCGCAGGCCGGCGACAAGGGCGCCGATGCGAAGGGCAAGCCGGAGGACGCCCTGGCAAGCGAGACGCCGGAGCAGCGCGAGCAACGCCAGGCGGTGGATGCGTGGTTACGGCGCGTGCCGGACGATCCGGGCAGCCTGCTGCGCACCAAATTCAGGCTGGAATACGAACGCAGACAACGGGACGGACGATGATCGGCACACACCACTTGCGCCGCGGCGCGATCGGCATGCTGGCGTGCATGATGCTGTTCGTTTGCGCGCCGGCCGGTGCGGTCACGCGCGCCTGGCTGGACCGCGACAGCGCCAATGCCGGCGATGTGGTCATGTTGAATATCGAAACCGATCAGCGCGGCGTCGATCCGGATTACACGCCGTTGCGCAACGAGTTTGCACTGGGCGCCAAGAGCGCCAATCAGCAGATGCAGGTGACCAATGGGTCGGTCACGGTGCGCGCCTTGTTCGGCGTGGTGTTGACGCCGCGCAAGAGCGGCGAGTTGATCGTGCCTGCGATCCGGGTCGGCAACGAGCGTACCGAGCCCCTGCGACTGCAGGTGGTGGCCTCGGCGAACGATCCGGCGAGCAATGGCAGTCGCAGTGGCGGCACCGGCAACGCCGGTGCCAGTCGCCCAAGCGAGGCGCAGGGCAATGAAGAGGTCTTCGTCCAGACGCAGGTGGACGACCCGCAGCCTTACGTGCAGCAAAGCGTGGGCGTGGTGGTGCGGTTGTACTTCGCCACGCAGCTGGCCTCGGGCGAGCTGGACCTGGAAGCGCCCGATGGCGCATCGCTGCAACGCATCGGCGATGACGTCAGTTCGGTCAAGCTGGTCAACGGACGCCAGTACAACGTGGTGGAGCGACGCTATTTGCTGGTGCCCGAGCGCAGTGGGCGCCTGCTGTTGCCGTCCGCACGCTTCAACGGGCGCTCGGTCGGCGGCTTCTTCGACGATTATTTCGGTCGCGGCAACGGCGAGCTGAGTGCGCGCAGCGCCAGCATTGCGTTGCAGGTACGCGCGCAACCGGCCAATGCGCCGCAGCCGTGGCTGCCGTTGCGCAGCCTGCAGTTGCGCTATACGGCCACGCCGCAGCGCGCAACCGCAGGGGAGGCGACGCAGTTCGTGGTGGAGGCCAGCGCGCGTGGCGCCACCCAGGCGCAGTTCCCCGAGTTGCCCACACCGAGCGTGCCCGATGCGCAGGTGTTTGCCGAGCCGCCGCAATACGAAGAACGTTTTGTGGACGGCTCGCCGCAGTTGCGGCTGACCCGTCGCTATTCGATAGTGCCCAACCGCGCCGGCCCGTTGGTGGTGCCCGGCCTGCAGGTAGCGTGGTGGGATGTCGGTGCAGGTGCGGCCAAGACCGCCTCGGTGCCGGATCTGACCTTGGATGTGGCCGCGGGCAGTGGCGCCTTCGCCACGCCCGCGCCTGCACCCGCTGCAAGCCCGTCGAGCACTGCCGTAGCGCCTGCCCCGACCGCTGGCACGCTGAGCCTGCAGCCGCCGCCCACGCAACGGCCATGGGGCTGGATCGCTGCGGCCGTGGGCTTTGCATTGTTATGGGGCGTGACGCTGGGGTGGGCGTTGTTGCGTCGACGCACTGGCGCGAGCGGTGCTCCCGGTTCCAACGGTGGCGATACGCCCGTGCCGGGGCGGCGTGTGACCCATGGCGTGGCCGAGTTGCGCCGCGCGCTGGACAGCGGCGGCATGGACGATGTGGCTACCGTGCTGTGCGGCATGGCGGGCGTGGCGGATATCGACAGCGTGCTTGCAGCGCTGGCAGATCCCGCTCAACGCGCGGCGGTGGCGCGCATGCAGCGCGCTCGCTGGGGCGGCGATGGCGATGTGGCGGGCGCGCGGTCTGCACTGCGCGAGGCCTTTGCCAAGGGACCACGCTGGCGGCATGCGAGCGCTGCAGAACCTGAGGTGCTGGCGCCGTTGTATCCGCCAGCGCCCTGATCGCCTGCGCGGTATCGGCAGCGGCCGAGGGGCGAGAAGCAGGGCTTCGTTGTGCATCGCTGTAGCTCTTGGATCGGCTAAGAAGGGCTATGCGGTCGCCAGGGGGCCGGTGTGGCTGGCGCTGGGAACTCGCTTCCCGCTCATGCACGCCGGTTCTGAGCGCACCGCCACATCGATCCGGCAACTGCTCGCTACGTTTTGCTAGCCGCGCTTGGTTCCGGATATCCGCTGTGTTGTCGAGGGCAGGACGTCGCGGCTGCCATTTGGCTGCAAGGCCCTCGCCCGCCCACCATCGCGGGACACGCTGCAAGTACGTCCTTGTAAGCTCTTACGCGGCATCCATGCCGCGTAAGGTCCCGCGATGGTGAGCGGGCAAGGACCAGTCGAGTTGGTCGGTTTGCATGGAAGAGCAGTGCTGGATGCGCCTTGTTCGATCATCAAGCAGCGGCTCGACATCTGATGCATGCAGCACGACAGACAGCTTTCCAGACGAGTGCCGACCGACTGTCTGGCACGGTGTCCTCGCTCGCTCCAGCGCCTGCATCACCTGATGCCGAGCCGGCCACCTACCCTCGGGCGGGCGCACGGCGGCAGGCTGGGTAGGTGGCCGCATCGATGGCGTTTGTTAAGCTCCGGGGCTTGTGTCCAGATAAGGCCAGACCAGATGACTGCATCCCCCGCCGCACGCCGCCCGGGCCTGCCCCTGCATTGGAAGATGGGCATTGGCTTCGCCGTCGGTCTGCTGCTGGGTCTGGCGGTCTACTACCTGGCCGGCAGCGATGCCGAGTGGGTGCGCGTGCTCACCAAGTACGTCACCACCCCGTTCTCGCAGATCTTCCTCAATCTGATCTTCATGCTGATCGTGCCGCTGCTGTTTTCGGCACTGGTGATGGGCATCTCCGAAATGGGCGACATCCGCGCGCTGGGCCGCGTGGGCTGGCGCACGTTGGGCTACACCGTCGTGCTGTCCGGCGTTGCGGTGCTGCTCGGCCTGGTGCTGGTCAATGTACTCAAACCCGGTGCGGGAGTGGACCCGCAGCTGGCCAATCAGCTGATCCAGGAAAACGCCGACCGCACCCGCGAGATCATCTCCAGCTCCGGCACCCAGCCGCAGGGCATGGACATGCTGTTGTCGATCGTGCCCAGCAACGTGATCGCTGCGGCTTCCAGCAACGGTGCGATCCTGTCGCTGATGTTTTTTGCGGTGATGTTCGGCGTGGGCATGGTGCTGACCGCCGACGAAAAGGTCGCCACGCTCAGGCGCGGCATCGAAGGCATCTTCGAAATCTCGATGACCCTGATCGGCCTGGTGATCCGCCTGGCGCCGTATGCGGTGGCCTGCTTCATGTTCAACCTGGCCGCGCTGTTCGGCTTCGATCTGTTGATCCGTCTGGGCGCTTACGTGGGCGTGGTGGTGCTGGCGCTGGGCCTGCACATGGTGGTCAGCTACGGGCTGGCGGTGAAGTTCGCCGGGCGCTCGCCGATCGGCTTCTTCCGGCAGACCCAGGAAGCCACGATGATGGCGTTCTCCACCGCCTCCAGTAACGCGACTTTGCCCACCGCCCTGCGCGTGGCCGACGAGATGGGCCTGCCGCCGCGGGTGTCGCGCTTCGTGCTCACCGTGGGCGCCACCGCCAACCAGAACGGCACTGCCTTGTTCGAAGGGGTGACGGTGATCTTCCTGGCACAGTTCTTCAACGTGGACTTGAGCCTCGGCCAGCAGTTCATGGTGATGCTGGTCTGCATCCTGGGCGGCATCGGCACTGCGGGCGTGCCGTCCGGCTCGCTGCCGGTGGTGGCGCTGATCTGCGCGATGGTCGGGGTCAACCCGGTCGGCATCGGCATGATCCTGGGCGTCAATCACTTCCTGGATATGTGCCGGACGGCGTTGAACGTGACGGGGGATCTGGCGCTGACGACCCTTGTGGCCAAGGGCGAAGAGTAGGGAGTCGGGATTGGGGATTCGTCAGAGCGGGCTGCTGCGACCGGCAGGTGCCAGGTCAGGTTGGGGTGTTGCGACGGCGTTTGCGCCGCCAGTTGCGCCGCTGTCTAGCAGACGAGGCTGCAGAGGCTCTGGCTCGGCTTCACCAATCCCGAATCCCCAATCCCGGCCCCACTAACACGCTCTGTGGGAGAATAGCGGTCTCCGCTTCCAGCGGTGTTCCCCTCCGCTTCCATAGACGCCCATGACCCAGCCCACCCGCCGCCAGCTGGCCAACGCCATCCGTTTTCTCGCCGCAGATGCGGTCGAAGCCGCCAAGTCCGGCCATCCCGGCATGCCCATGGGCATGGCCGATATCGCCGAAGTGCTGTGGAACGATTATTTCCGGCACAACCCGAACAACCCGCAATGGTTCAACCGCGACCGCTTCGTGCTGTCCAACGGCCACGGCTCGATGTTGCAGTACGCGTTGCTGCACCTGTCCGGCTACGACCTGCCGATCGAGCAGCTCAAGCAGTTCCGTCAGCTGCACAGCAAGACCGCCGGCCACCCCGAGCGTAGCGAAACCCCGGGCGTCGAGACCACCACCGGCCCTCTGGGGCAGGGCTTTGCCAACGCCGTGGGCTTTGCGCTGGCCGAGAAGCTGCTGGCGCAGCGCTACAACCGGCCTGAGCTGGAAATCGTCGACCACCGCACCTGGGTGTTCATGGGCGACGGCTGCCTGATGGAAGGCATCTCGCACGAGGCTGCCTCGCTGGCCGGTACCTGGGGCCTGGGCAAGCTGGTGGCGTTCTGGGACAATAACCAGATCTCCATCGACGGCAACACCGCCGGCTGGTTCAGCGACAACACCCCGGCGCGTTTCGAGGCCTATGGCTGGCACGTGATCCGCGATGTCGACGGGCATGACGCCGACAAGATCAAGGCGGCGATTGAAGCGGCGCTGGAAAACAGCGACAAGCCGACCCTGATCTGCTGCCGCACCAAGATCGGCTTCGGTGCGCCGACCAAGGCCGGCAAGGAATCCTCGCATGGCGCGCCGCTGGGCAAGGAAGAACTCGAGGGCGCCCGCAAGGCGCTGGAATGGCCGTACGGCCCGTTCGAAATCCCCGAAGAGATCTACGCCGGCTGGCGCGCAGGCGGCACCGGCACACTGCGTCAGGCCGAGTGGGAGCAGCTGTTCGACAAGTACGGCAAGCAGTATTCGGCAGAAGCCGCCGAACTGACCCGCCGCTCGCACGCCGAGCTGCCGGAAGACTTCATCGCCCAGGCCGATGCCTACATCGCCAAGGCGCAGGAAGACGGCCAGACCATCGCCTCGCGCAAGGCCTCGCAGCTTGCGATCGAAGCGTTCGCCCCCTTGTTGCCGGAACTGATCGGCGGTTCGGCCGATCTGGCGCATTCCAACCTGACCCTGTGGAAGGCCAGCAAGTCGGTAGCCACCGACGACCCGGATGCCAACTACGTCTACTACGGGGTGCGCGAGTTCGGCATGACCGCCATTGCCAACGGCCTGGCGCTGCATGGCGGCTTCATTCCGTTCGATGCCACCTTCCTGGTGTTCAGCGACTACGCCCGCAACGGCGTGCGCATGAGTGCGCTGAATCCGGCGCACGCCATCCACGTGTATACGCACGACTCGATCGGCCTGGGCGAGGACGGCCCGACCCATCAGCCGGTGGAACACCTGGCCTCGCTGCGCTACATCCCCAACAACGATGTGTGGCGCCCGGGCGATGCGGTGGAATCGGCAGTGAGCTGGAAGGCTGCGATCACCCGCAAGGATGGTCCGAGCTGCCTGATCTTCAGTCGCCAGAATCTGCAGCACCAGCCGCGCAGCGCCGAGCAGCTCAAGCTGATCGAACGCGGTGGCTACGTGCTGGCCGATGCCGAAGGCGGTACGCCCGATGTGATACTGATCGGTACTGGTTCGGAAGTGGGCCTGGCGGTGGAAGCCAAGAAGACGCTGGATGCGGCCGGCTTGAAGACGCGCGTGGTGTCGATGCCGTCGACCGATGTGTTCGATCGTCAGGACGCTGCGTACCGTGAGTCGGTGCTGCCGAACGCCGTGCGCAAGCGCGTGGCGGTGGAAGCGGGCGTGACCGGCTTCTGGCGCAAGTACGTGGGCCTGGATGGCGATGTGGTCGGCATCGACACCTTCGGTGCTTCGGCGCCGGCCGATCAGTTGTATGCGTACTTCAAGATCACCGCCGAGCACGTGGTTGCGGCAGCCAAGGCGCTGTAACGCCTTGCGTGGTGCTTGAAAGAAAAAGCCGGCGAAAGCCGGCTTTTTTGTTGGATCTCGTGCGCGATGCGCGGTCCGTCATCGTTCAACGGACCCCTTGCGTGTTTCAGTGCGTATCGTTGGCCAGCGCTGCTGCACGGATCCTGGTCAGCACCTTCAGCTGTGCGTCCATCATCGGCGGATTGGGATCGTGTCCTGTGCGTGGCAGCAGGAGAAATTCCTTGCTTGGTGCAGAAAGACCATCGAAATAGGCTTTGCTGATGTGCGCCGGAGTGACCAGATCCTGTTCGCCCTGAATCAGATAGATCGGCATGGCGAACTGCGGCCCGAGTGCGCGCAGGTCGATCTGCGGGCCCATGCCGTCGCCTGCCAGTCCGACGAACTGCAGGAAGGAATAGTCTTCCCCTGCCTCATAGGCTGCGCGGTAGTCCGGCGTGTCGTACTCCGCTGCGAAGGTGAACCAGTCTTCCGGCGCCGGGTCGGTACTCAAGGCTTCGTATTTGCGCGTCAGGCGTCTCAGGACTCCGAAGTTGCGTGGGTTTGTCCATGGCGGCGGGCCGATCTTCTCCAGCTTGCCGATCGCATCCGCATCGCTGGCTGCGCGGGCCAGGCTCAGCGTCTTGGCGTAGCTCGACGCCATGTCGTCCTGGTAATTGACCAGTTGCGCCGTGCCGACATAAGCGTGGAACAGGTTCGGATTCGCCTTGGCGATAGTGACGGACAGTGCCGAGCCCCACGATCCGCCCATCAGGATGAGCTTGGGTTTGCCCAGCCGCTGCGAGGCATAGCGTGCGACCTCGCTGCCGTCCTGGGTCAGCCGCTGCATGGTCAGCGGCTCGCCGTCGGCAGGCTTGCTTGCCGCATAGGTCTTGCCGGAGCCGCGTTGGTCCCACTGCACGATGGTGAAATCGCGCGTCCAGCTGCCGAACAAGCGTTGCGCAAACGGCGTGTTGGGGTTGCCCGGCCCGCCATGGACGATCAGCACCACTGGATTGCGGCAGTCCTAGCCCTCGACCGTGACCCATTGCTGGATGCCTCCAATCTGCACAAGACCTGCCTCGTGTACGGCCTTGCCGGGTACCCGGCAGGCGTCATGCAACGACGTTTTTCCTGTCTCCGCGGCACTCACTGCCGGCGCGCACACCAGCAGTAGAGCGATAGCTACCCAGCATTTCTTCATGTGATTCCCATCGTAGTGCGTTGCGTCATTGCATCGGCCACCTGTCCAGCAGCTCCCGTTCCGAGTGTGGCGTCTATGCGAGTTCGGCCGCAATGGCTGCAGGACGCGACTTCCTATTTGGTAGCGCTCGCTTGTATCAAGCACTGCTAAACAAATGCCGATCCGGCTATTTAAAATGTGAATCATTCCCATTAAAATGGTGCGCTGCCACGGTTGCGTGGCGCGTCCTCCCCCTTTGTTCGCCGTCCGGCACTGCCGTGATGGATGTCCTCGACTGTCTGTGCCGGAGCTGTGATGAATCGTCCTACCGTAATGCGTCTTCTTCCCATTGGGCTGCGCCCGCGCGCGCTGTCGCATGCGGTGTTTGCCGCGCTGTGCACGTTGTCGGCAGGCCAGGCCATGGCTGAAACCCCGGCCGGCGAAGCCGAAGTCACCACCCTGGACCGGCTGAACGTGCAGGGCGAGCAGGTCAAGGGCTATACGGTGGAAAAGACCACGGCCGGTACGCGCATGAACCTGTCGCTGCGCGAGATTCCGCAGTCGGTCACGGTGGTCACGCGCGAGCGCATGGACGACCAGAACCTGCAGAGCATCACCGACGTGCTCAACAACGTCTCCGGCATTTCTGTCGCGCAGAGCGACAGCGAGCGGCTGGAGTTCTATGCGCGTGGTTTCTACATCGACAATTACCAGTTCGACGGCATTCCGGCGTACATGGAGCAGGCCTGGAGCTATGGCGACTCGGCGCTGGATGTGGCGCTGTACGACCGCGTGGAAGTGGTGCGCGGTGCCACCGGTCTGTTGACCGGCTCGGGCAACCCGTCGGCCTCAATCAATCTGGTGCGCAAGCATGCGGTGAGCCGCGATTTCACCGGCACCGTGTCGGTGGGCGGTGGCGACTTCAACAAGACCCGCAGCGTGGCCGATGTCACCGTGCCGCTAAGCCCTGAAGGCACCGTGCGCGCGCGCGTGGTCGGTGTGTATCAGGACGGCGAATCGGACATGGACCGCTACAACCTGCGCAAGAAGATCGGCTCGGCCATCATCGATGCCGACCTCACCGACAGCACCTTGCTGAGCGTGGGTTACGAGTACCAGAAGAAGGAATCGGACGACGTCACCTGGGGCGGCTTCCCGCTGTTCTACAGCGATGGCACCCGCACCAACTACGACCGTTCGTTCAATCCGGCGGCCGACTGGACGTTCTGGGATACGCGTCTGCAGCGCACCTTCGCCAGCCTGCAGCAGAGCTTCGACAGCGGGTGGCTGCTCAAGGCCAATGTGAGCCACGAGAAGACCGAGGCGGCCAATCACCTGTTCTACCCGTTCTACACGATCTTCGGTTTCGACCGTGCCACCGGCGGCGGCGTGGTGCCGTATTCGGGCAACTACCAGACCGAGCGCAAGGCCGATGGCGCCGATGTCTACGCGGAAGGCCCGTTCCAGTTGTTCGGCCGCGAGCATCACCTGGTGGCCGGCGCCAGCTACAACCGCCGCGAATACGTCAACAACGGCACCTTCGATTTCCCGGCGCCGCTGGACAGCTATTTCGGTTGGACCGGCGCCTACCCGGAACCCAACTGGAGCCCGCGCACGGTGCAGAGCGACGGCACCATCAAGCAGAAGGCCGCCTACGTGGCCGCGCGTTTCTCGCTGGCCGAGCCGCTGACGCTGCTGGTGGGCGCGCGCTATACCGATTGGCAGATCGATGGCCGCAACTTCGATGCGGCGCAGGGGCTTGCACCGTTCTCCGATAGCCAGACCGAAGTCACCCCGTACGCCGGTCTGGTCTACGACATCGACGACGTGTGGTCGACCTACGTCAGCTATACCGAAATCTTCAATCCGCAGACCTTGCGCGATGCCAATGGCGGCTACCTCGACCCGCTGAGCGGCAAGGGCTACGAGGCCGGCGTCAAGGCAGCCTGGTTCGACGACCAGCTCAATGCCTCGCTGGCGCTGTTCCGCATCGAGCAGGACAACCTGGGCGTGGCCACCGGCGGCTTTGTGCCGGGCAGCAGCGAGTCTGCATTCGAGGCCGCCAATGGCGTGGTCAGCGAAGGCTTCGATTTCGAGCTGTCCGGCCGTCTGGCCGCTGGCTGGAATGCGACTTTCGGTGCCTCGCACTACACCGCCCGCGATGACAGTGGCACCTCGATCAATACGCATCTGCCGCGCACCACCATCAAGCTGTTCAACAGCTACACCCCGCAGGGCGCGTGGAACGATCTGACCGTGGGTGGCGGCGTCAACTGGCAGAACCGCTCGTACTACGTGGACCCGGTGTACGGCACCTTCCAGCAGAGTGCCTACGCCCTGGTCAGCGCCTTCGCCCGTTACCGCCTGTCGCCGCAGTTCTCGGTGCAGCTCAATGTCGACAACCTGCTCGACAAGCGCTACTACTCGCAATTCAATGGCGGCTACGGCGCGTGGGGCGCATCGCGCAACGGCATGCTGACCTTCAACTACGCGTTCTGATCGAGGGCGACGTCAGCTGGCTTGACGTTCGATCCTGCCGAAGTGACACAGGCACCTGCAAGGGTGCCTGTGTTTTTTGTGTTTCCGTCGATCTGTCATGCCATGGCGCGGCTGCTTGCGGCGGCGTCCAGGCAACGCCGCACGGCGTGCGACACCGCTGGTCGTGGCCGCTGCCAGGAAGTCCGTGAGCGCGTTGCAATACTGACGCGCGTTCGATCCTTCGACCAGAACGCGGCACGCCGGCTCAAGGCAGCAACGGCTGCAACTGCGGCGCCATCACCTCTGCCACCCAGTCCATGAAGGCGCGTACGCGCTGCGGCAGATGGCGGCGTTGCGCATAGAGCAACGTGACCGGCATCGGCTCGGGTGCCAGCTCGGCCAGCACTTCGATCAGGGCGCCGCTGTCCAGATGCGGGCGCAACGGGCTGGCAGGCGCCTGGATGATGCCCAGCCCGGCCAACGCGGCAGCCAGATACGCATCGCCATTGTTCACCGTCACCGGGCCGCGCATCGGCAACACCTGATAGCTCTGGCCGTCGCGATATTCGAAGCCGGGCGAGCGTTGCCCGAGCGTCGGCACGTAATGCACCAGATCGTGCTGCGCCAGATCGTCCAGGCGCGTCGGTAGGCCGCGGCGGGCAAGATAATCGGCGCTGGCGCAGCTGACGATGCCAAACGCGCCCAGTGGGCGTGCGACCAGGCTGGTGTCTTCCAGCGTGCCCACGCGCAGCACGCAGTCGAATCCCTCGCGCACCACATCCACGCGACGGTCGGTGCCGCTGATTTCCACTTCCAGCTGCGGGTGCCGTGCCAGAAACGCGGGCAAGGCGGGGATCACGAAATTGCGCGCGATGCCAGCGGACATGTCCACGCGCAGGCGACCGCGCAGCTGTCCATGCTCGCGCTGAAACATGGTGTGCAATTCGTCCATGTCGTCGAGCAGGTCGCGGCTGCGCTGATAGAACGCCGCGCCGTCGCCGGTGAGTTGCACGCGCCGTGTGGTGCGATGCAGGAGCTGGGTGCCAAGCGAAGCCTCGAGCCGTTGCACGGCGGTGGAGACGCTGGCCTTGGGCAAGCCGAGCGTCTCGGCCGCGCGGGTGAAACTGCCCAGCTCGGCAACGCGCAGGAAGGCACGCAACGATTCGGTGGTGTCCATCGATTGGTCGATTATCTTGAACGGTGCAATCAGCGTGAGCCGATTTATGCGGTGCGGCAAGCGCAATAGGCTGGGCCACACCCACTTATGGAGCGTGCCGATGTCGACCACCACCACACCCATCACCTTGATCACCGGCGGTAGTCGTGGCCTGGGCCGCAATGCCGCGCTTGCGCTCGCTGCCGAAGGCAACGATATCGTGTTGACCTACCGCAGCCAGGCCGGCGAAGCCGCCGCCGTGGTGGCCGAGATCCAGGCGCTGGGCCGTCGCGCGCATGCGTTGCCGCTGGATGTCGCGCTGGCCGATACCTTCCCCGCATTCGTAGCGCAGCTGAAGGACGTGCTGGCCGAGTGGGGGCGCTCGCAGTTCGATGCGCTGGTCAACAACGCCGGTACCGGATTGCATGCAGCCATTGCCGACACCACGCCCGCGCAGTTCGATGCGCTGGTCGATATCCATCTCAAGGGGCCGTATTTTCTGACCCAGGCACTGCTGCCGCTGATCGCCGATGGCGGACGCATCCTCAACGTGTCCAGCGGCCTTGCACGTTTTGCGCTGCCGGGTTCGTCGGCCTACGCGATGATGAAGGGCGGGGTGGAAGTGTTTACCCGCTATCTTGCAAAAGAGTTGGGTGCACGCGGCATTCGCGCGAACACGCTGGCGCCGGGCGCCATCGAAACCGACTTCAATGGCGGCAGCGTCCGCGACAACGCGCAGGTCAATGCGATGGTGTCCTCGGTTACCGCATTGGGCCGCCCCGGACTGCCGGACGATATCGGGCCGGTCGTGGCGGCCTTGCTGGCGCCGGGCACCGGATGGATCAATGCGCAGCGTATCGAGGTGTCGGGCGGGATGCTGATCTGATCTGATCTCACCTGTCAGGCAGCGCGGCGATGTCGTTCGACGGCATCGCCGCGTGCAAGTTGCTGCAATGCCACCAGTACCTCACACCGCGCGGCCTCTGTATGGCGCGTGCTGCAGGGTTGCCTTGGAGCAACGAACAAGCCGACTGTGCACCGCCAGGGGGCGCGGCCGGTGCTCGGTGCGGCATGTACCACGCCTACACCCCGGTTTCTCCGTGCCGTCCACACCACCTCACGACTGCCCGCCACGCTTTGTTAGCCGCTCTTACTGAAGGGGCCGATCGCCGTGCAGGACGGGGTAGGGATTCAATGCCTCACCCTTCCACCACTGCTTTTCCGGACCCAGGCGATGGATCTCGAAGTGCAGATGCGGTGCGGCCGGATCGGCATTGCCGGTGCTGCCGACATAGCCGATCACCTGGCCACGCTTGATGGATTGTTTTTCGGCCAGGCCATCGGCGTAGCGCTGCAGATGGGCGTAGTAATAGCAGTACGCGCCGCCGGGCTCGAACTGGTATACCGTCAAGCCGCCGCGGTCGCTGTCGAACAGTTTTTCCACCGTGCCATCTGCCACGGCAAGCACCGGCGTGCCGGCCGGGGCCAGGATGTCGATGGCATCATGCACGCGGCCTTCGCTGCGTGCATCGGTAAAGGTGTCCTGCAGTTGGCCGCGGTCGATGCCCTGGACCGGGATCAGCAGGACGTTGCCCGTCGACTGCGCATCGGTTGCCGGCGCAGCTGCTGCAGCTGCAACTGGACTCGGCCCTGCGACTGCAGCATCGGCTGCCATCGATGGCGCAGGTTGCGCAGCAGGTGCGGAGGCGACGATCTGGTTCGCGGGTTGCGCAGCCACGGTCGACGCGCTCGCCGGCTGCGTGACCGTCGCCTCCGGCACGCCGCGTTCCAGCCACCAATACCCGCCTGCACCGATCGCCACGCCTGCAACCAGAATGATCAGCAGTTTCATGCTTACTCCTGCATCACCACCGGGACCGACGGGCCGACCACGCTGGCCAGATTGACCACGTCCCAATTGGTCAGACGCACGCACCCATGCGATTCGGTCTTGCCGACATGGCCGGGCTCCGGCGTACCGTGCAAGCCGTAATGCGGCTTGGACAGGTCGATCCACACACGGCCAACCGGGTTGTTCGGGCCAGACGGCAACGTCGCCTTTTGATCGCCCTTTTTCGCGTCCCAGAACAGTTTGGGGTTGTACTTGAACACCGGGTCGCGCGAGATGCCCAGGATCTTCCAGCGGCCGATCGGCAACGGATCGTGCTTGCTGCCCGACGACACCGGGAACTGCGCATAGACCTTGCCGTCGGCATCGAACAGGCGCAGCGTCGAGTCGGATTTGTCCACGACTAGCTTGGCAGGCTTGGCCAGAGGCGCGACGCCGTCAATGTTGGGAACCTGGATCGCGTTGCCGGCCTTGCTCAGATCCATGCCGGGGTTGAGCTGGCGCAGCAACGCAGGGTCGGCATGAAAGCGCTCGCCCAGGGATTCATCCACCGAGGTGTAGCCGAGCGAAGGCAGCTTGGCCTGCTCGGCCGGGCCCTTGGGGATCGCCTGGAACGGGCCGGCAACGTCGGCATCGGTGAGCGTGTACTGCACCAATGCCGGTGTGCTGTCGGCCTGCAAGGCCTGCCAGGTGGCATCGTCCAGTTCGCCGGTCACCTTGATGTCGTGTGCGGCCTGAAATCCGGAGACCGCGCGCTTCTGATTCGAGCCACGTTCGCCATCGATCTGGCCTGGGGAAAAATGCGCGCGGTCCAGCAGCACCTGCGCATGCAGGTCCGAGCGTGGGCCGGTGGCGACGGCCTTTGCGGCAGGCGTCGCCGTCGGCGCAGGGGCGGCAGCAGGCGCAGCTTGCGGTGCTTGTGCCAGCGCAGACAACGAAGCGCTCAACGACAGGGCGAGCAAACAGACGCGAGCGTAAGAGCGAGGGGGCATGTGCAGGTCCGCAAAGAGGCAAGCGCGCACAGTGCCGCAGCGGCCTGCGTTTGCTGCGTGAAATGGCTGCACCCGGACTGACTGAGGCGCGATGGCGCTGCGGTCCTTGCTCGATGAGGGCGGTGCGGTTCCAGGTTGCGCGGCCGTCCTCACGACGCCACCGCGTTGCACGCGGGGGCATGAAGGGTGGCTTGCGAGACCTCGCAGCATTGATCGGAGGCCGACCGCCTGCGTCATGCGCAGACAATCGACCGATGACCTGTGCGCCCACGTGCAAGAGCACCCGCCTGGTCGCCTACCGCACTGGCCCGATGGTCAGTAGGTATAGCCCACTGTCAGCAGGTACACCCGCCCGGTCTGCACGTAAGCGCCATCGGCGCCGGGGTCGTAAGCCATGTAGCGATCGGACTTGCCCTGGGTTTCGTAGAACGTGGCGGCGTTGAGCAGGTTCTTGGCCGATACGCCCACGTCGACGTGGTACGGCAGGTGATAGGTGGCGTTGAAGTCCAGCGACTTGACCGGCTGCAGATAGTAATTGAGCCGGTCGGTGGTCAGCCCCAGCAATTGCAGGCCGGTGTAGTTGTAGCTCAGGTCGGCGCGCAGGTGCGCATCGTCGTAGAACAGATCCAGGTTGTAGATACGCTCCGGCGCACGCGGCAACCAGGTTTTTTCCGGCTGGTCGGCCCGTTTGCTGTCCGCTTCGCTGCGCTGCAAGGTGAGGTTGGCGGTGACGCCAAGCTTGCTCCAGATGCCCGGCAGGTCCTGCAGGCGCTTGCTGCCGGCCAGCTCCAGCCCGTACAGCGTGGCAGTACCGCCGTTCTGCGGCATGGTCACCGGCACGCCGTTTTCGAAGGTGGTGCCGGTGGGTACCAATCCGCCGAGTGTGTTGTCGTTGCTGGTGGCCGATTGCGAGGTGTAGATGAAGCCGGTGATCCGCTTGTAGTAGGTCGACGCGCTGAGCACGCCGCCGTTGTGGTCGTAGAACTCGGCCGACAGGTCTGCGTTGTCGGCCTTGCTCGGCTGCAGATCGGGGTTGGGTCTGGAAATGCCGACCACGCGCTGGGTGTCGTCGATGGTGTACACCGTCTCGCCGGAAATCAGGCCGAAGGCCGGGCGGCTGAAACTGCGGCGCAGCGCGGCGCGGTAGACAGTGAGATCGTCGGGTCGATAGTTGATGCTGATACCGGGCAGGACTTGCCCATAGGTGCTGCCGGTGCCGACGAAGCCGCCGCTGGTGCCGTCGCCGCTGGATTGCCAGGAATCGGCCGAGTAGCGGGTCAACTCGTAGCGCACGCCGGGCAGGATGCTGACCTGGCCGATATGCAGCGCGGCCATCGCGTAGCCCGAATAGATCGCCTCGGTGCTGGACGTGGTGTTGGCGTTGTAGTCATTGGCGGTGTAGACGCCTGCGCCGTTGGGGTCGTCGACGTACTTGTAGGGCAGGGCCTGCGCGCGCATCCAGTTGCGGTCCAGCAGTTTGAACGGACCTGCGTAGTGCCCATCGAAGGCGTTGTAGGTCAGGCGGCCGGGGATGGCGCTCAGCGGGGGGCCGCCAGCGGTGGGGAAGGCGTAATTGGGGCCACCAAAATAGGGCCCGCTGGTCACGAAGTTGCCGTCCTTGTGGAAGAACGGGTGGTCGTACGCACCGCGGTCGGAGTGATCGGCAGACAGGCCGACCTTGACGCTGTCCAGCACGTCGCCATCGACCTGGTAGGTGATGTCGGTATGCGCGTTGAGGCGGTTGTCGTGACTGCCGGCATCGTGGCCTTGCACTTTCCACAGCAGCGACGAATCCAGGTTGTAGAAGAACTCCTTCAACGCCGCCGAGCTGGGACCGATGCTGGGGTAGGTCGGGTCGCTGAGGTCGAAGGCGAAGCTGCCCGGGGTATAGCCATACAGACTGGCCGAAACATAATCCGGCCGGCTGCGCGTGCCGCGCCCGACCGAGGTCCCGTAGTCCAAGCGCAGACGGTCCAGCGTGGTCTGGCCGCCAAGCTGCAAAGTCGCCAGCTTCTCGTCGATGTCGTGGGTATTGAAGTAGCCGCCACGCACCGCCGTGGGTTGGTTGCGATAGGTTTCCAGGCGTGCGCTGGATTGATCCTGCTGCCCGGTGACGCCGTAGCTGCCGTAGATGGCGCGTGCATAGAGCGCACTGTTGTCGCCTTGCCAATCGAGCGAGAGGTTGCCGCCATAGCGTTCGATCTGGCTGGTGTACAGGCTGTATTTGTAGCGTGTGCTGATCAGCGGGCCGGCAGCGCGTAGATCGGTTGCGTTGGCCAGTGCGGGGTCGGCAGGCACGTATTTGCTGTTGGGCGCCGGTGCCTGCGCCATGTTGTTGTTCTTGCCGTAATAGGCCGATGCGTAAACGCCAAAGGCATGGTCGCTGCCGAATTTCCAGGCGATCTCCTGCTGGAACGTGGCGCCGGTGTCCTTGCCGCCCAGATGCGAGGCCAGCTTGTTGAGCTGGCCTTGCGCGGTGCTCTTGGCATAAAACTCCTGGTCGAAATCGAACGCGTTGGGCGTGCGCATATCGATCGCACCGCCGATGGCGTCACCGGGCATGTCGGGTGTGGGCGACTTGGACACCTGCACCGACTGGATGCCGAACGGCGCCAGCATGTTCAAGGAGATCGCGCGCGTCGACGAATCGGTTTCCGGCATGCCGAAGCCGTTGAGCGTGTACGCGTTGTAGCTGGCGTCCATGCCGCGGATGCTGACGTAGGCGTTCTCGCCGGTGGTGGCCTGGCCCAGATGCATGTCGCTGTACGACGACAAGCCCGGCATGTGCGCCACCACATCGGCAATGCCGCCGGAGGGGATGGCGTCGATCTGTTGCTTGCTCATCACGCTGTTGACGCTGCTGGACAGGCGTTGCTCGTTGATCGAGCCGGGCGTGGCGGCATGCTTGGCCTGCACGTTGACCGAATCCAGGGTGGTGGTGGCAAGTTCCGGCGTCTCTGCCAGGACGGGCGCAGACAGCACCAGTGCGATAGCGCAGCTCAGACGATGGAGGGTACGGGGAGTGTGCATGCGGGGGACTCGCTAGGTGAAAGGGAGCGTCTGGCCATGACGCGGGCGCTAAGCGTGCAGCGCCGATGCCTTCCATTGCGGCGGGTCTGTGTGCGGGTTTATGCGGTGTACGCCAATGCAAGTGACGCCGATCAGTGACTCAGATCGACGCCCTTGCAGTGCGTTGAGGGCCGTTGCGGATTGCAGCGTGCAACCGCATCGCCCTCCAGGCGCACCACGTAGCCGGTGCTGGCCGACTCGTGTGCGGGAAAGTCGGTGCTGAGCAACTGCGCACCGCTGGCCAGCATGCTGTCGCGGCGGGTGGTGTCGTGCTGCAGCGCTTCCTTCAGGTCTGCGTCGGCTCGCGTGCGCACCAGGTAGCCGGCTTTCACCAGCCGCGTGATCGTGTCGGCGGGGCCATCGTTGAGTTCGGTGAACGCGGCATCTTCCTGCCCGGGCACGGCGTTGGTGAAACAGACCCGGCCACGCAGCGACGGATGTCCCGGCAAATAGCTCGCACCGGCCGTGCGTTGGTCGAGCAAGAACACGACCTTGCCACGCGAGTCGGCCAGCGACGGCCAGCCATGCGCAAGCACTGCGGCGTTGAGCGTACCCGCGTTGCCACGCACCTGGTCGGGGCTGACGTATTCGCCAGGTCGAAAGACCGAGCGCAGTTCGGCATCCAATGCATCCATGGTGCCTGCATCGAACGGCTCGGGCTGCACGCTGGGAAAGCCCAGCTCGACAGGCGCCTGCTTGGTTTCCAGCAGGATGAAGATCGGCACGTGCCCGGGGTGTTGCCTGGACCAGCTGCGCACCTGCTGCAGGCAGGCGATCAGCGGCTGGCAATTGCTGCGCTGGTCCACGTCCTGCACGTGCATGACCTTGAAGCCGGGCGTGTCCATCACACCGGCGGGTGCGCTGGCCGGTGCTGGCGGCAGCCCGGCCTTGGCGATCTGCGCGGCGATCCCCGGATGTGCATAGCGGCCACCCTGGGCATCGGCGAACACGTCCAGTTCCAGTTGCCTGACGCCATCGTCCAGTTGTTGCGCCAGCGGCGGATGGCGGTAATCCAGTGCCGCGAACAACGCGGGATTGAGCTGTTTCAGCAGCGTGGCTTCGCTGGGTGCAAATCCGGCGTGGTAGCTGTTGTGGCTGCCGAGGTATTGCAGGTCGGTGAGGCGCGGCGCAGCAGCTAGCGCAAGATTGCTGGTGATCAAGGCGGCAAACAGCGCAGCTTTCGGCAGTTTGCTTCGCTTTGTGCGTGGCTGCTTCGCTTGGCAGTCACTGGATGAATGAAGTGCGGGAAAAACCGGAGCAAAACCCATGCGGCGACGCCAGGAAACGAGGTGGTCGTCATCATCCGGGTGCAACTTGACGCACATCTTTCCGCAGTATTGCCGTCATGCGTCAGTCGCTTCGATACGCGCAAGCGAATCTGGTTGATCGCCATATGGATAAGTTCATTGTGGTGTTGTCTGGCGCAGTGCATAGGCCAGCAATCGCGCCTGGAGACGCTCGCCAATCGTGCGCGGTGTGTCCAGTGCCATGCGCTGCAGACAGGCCGCTGCGTCGGTCGTGTCGGTAGCGCGCGATGTCGTTGCACGCGCCAGCGTCGCCAGCATTGCGCCCCTGCTGGCGGTGGCACGCTTGAGCCAGGTCAGTGCACGTAGCAAACGTTGTTCGACCGCAGTGAAATCGCTGCCAAGCGGATAATCGGGCAGGCTGCCATCGCGCCGGAATGGCGCCAATGCCCGTTCAAGCGCGTCGGGCGTGTTGCGTTGTGCGCGGGCGGGCAACACGGGCGCCGTGCGCAGCTTGCGTGACTGGGCAGCCTGCGCAAGCAGCGCGTCCTGGAAGCGTGTATCGCAGATGCCGGCCATTTCCAGCACGCACTCCTGGTCGGTCTTGTGGCGCAGATCGGCGATGCCGTATTCGGTGATGTAGATGTCGCGCAGATGGCGGGGAATCGTGGTGTGGCCGTAGTTCCAGCGCACATTGCTGGCTGCCTCTGCGCCGGCATCGCGGGTGGCGCGCAGCATCAAGGTACTGCGTGCCTGCGGCAGGGCATGCGCCATCGCGACAAAGTTGTATTGCCCGCCGACGCCGGAGACCACGCGTCCGTCTTCCAGACCATCGGACACCGCTGCACCGAGCGCGGTCGCCATCATGCAGGAGTTGAAGAAGCGCGCGTCGCGGCGCTGCAGGCGCTCGAGGGCTTCATTGCCGCCGTACAGCTGGTTGATCTCGCTGATGCGGCGCATGCCGATGGCATTGCGGGTATCGGCATCCAGATCGCGCAGCCATTGATAGAAGTCCGGCGAGCCGAGATAGAACGCGCCATGCAGGAACTCGCCTTCGCTTGCCAGACGTGCACGATCGTCGGTATCGGCGCTGCCATCGGCAATGCGCTGCATCAGCGGCAGATCGTCGTGCACCTTGCGACGGATCACGCCGCTGTCCACCAGTTGCTTGAAGCCTTCGTTGAGCATTTCGCTGCAGCCGTACAGGCCGATCGCAAACGGCTCCAGGCCGCCGCTGGCAAGCACGCTGGGGTGCTGGTCCAGGGTTGGGTCCAGCGCCTGCAGCGCGCGGCGATAGGTCGCGTTGTCGGTGTGCCGCAGCACCAGGGCATGACTCAGCGCGTCGGCCAGCGTGCCGATGCCGATCTGCAGGGTGCCGCCATCGCGTACCAGCGTGCTTGCATACAGGCCGATGGCGTAATCGACGGTCGTCACCGGTTGCCGCGGCAGGCCGAACAGACGCGGCGATGGGCCGGGCAGGTCAATGATCAGATCGAAGAAGGTCGCATCCACCGCGGCGGTGCCGCCCATCCACGGCAGCTGCGGGTCCACTTCGGCCACCAGCAGCGGTCGCGGCAGGCCCAGCGCCTGCACGGCGTCCAGCGTGTCCTGGGTGATGTCGTTGTTGCACGACAGCGACAGCCGCGTGCCATCGGGTTCGCGCGCGACCTTCTGCACGATCAGATTCGGCGCGCGCTGCGCCACTGCGGCCGCGGCATGCGTGTAGTTCAAGCTGGTGTAGTCGGCCTGCGCCTGGGTGGAGCGCAGCAGGCCACCGGACTGCATGTAGAACTCTTCCACCTGCACGTGCGCCGGCAAGGCGTCGCGCAGCATGGCATCGACATACGCAAGGCGCGGAAAGTCCTCGCCGAAGTGACGCGCGATGAACGCAGCCGCAAAGCGCGCCTCAAACCCCTTGCCCGGTTTGGGCGGACTGAGCGACAGCGCGGTGTACAGCGCAAGCGATCGTGCGGGCGTGCTCTCGATCTGCGCATACAACGCATTCAACAGCCGGTGCGGCTTGCCGATGCCCAGCGGTGCACCCACCCGCAACGGGCCGGCGATGCATTGCAGGATGTGCGCGACCGCAGTGTCCAGATCAGTGACGTATGTAGGCATGCGCGAGAGCGTAGCCCAAAGCGCTGTGGTGGCGACACCGACAGCGGTCGGGCCACTCCCGACAGTGCGCAACGAATCGCTTCTGCAGAAATTACAACTGGGTAACAACTGGCTCATGGTGGCGTAATCGAGCGCTCCCAGGATGCGCAGCATGATCACCTCACCCACCCCCGCCGGTTTTTGCCCCCGCCATGGCTTTGCCAGTGCCAGCCTGGTCGAGGCCACGCACGCGCAGCGCCAGGAGGTGGAACAGTTCATCGCTGCGGTCTATCTGCGTCGCTATGGCGCGCAGCTGCGCAGCTTCCTGCCGCACCTGCTGGCCTATCGCGATACCAAGGGTGTGCTGCTGGCGGCGGTAGGGGTACGGCTCGGCAGCGCCGGTCGCCTGTTCGTGGAGCAGTATCTGGATAGCCCGGCCGAATCGGCGCTGGCCGGGCGGATGGCGGTGCCGGTCGCGCGCTCGGGCCTGGCCGAGGTCGGCAACTTCGCCGCGATCAGCTCCGGCAGTGCGCGCGCGCTGATCCCGCAAATGACCCATGCGCTGCATCACGCCGGCGTGCGTTGGGTGTTGTTTACCGCAACCCGGACCTTGCGCAATACCTTCGACCGGCTGCAGCTGCAGCCGGTTGCCCTGGCGCCAGCGCTGCAGTCGCGTGTAAAGGACGACGGCACCGAGTGGGGCAGCTACTACGCCACCCATCCACAGGTCCTGTGCGGCGATGTCGCCGCCGGTCACGCGTTCCTGCTTGCGCGGCAGGCGCTGCACCCGCAAGCCGTACGCTGGGACGTCGATACGCTGCTGTGCCAGGCAGGAGCAGGCGCATGAGCGCGCGGTTCGCAGCGCTGCTGGGTGCCCTGCACGGCCATGCGCCGCGCGTGCTGACCGCCGCCGGCAGCCTCGATGCGCAGCAACTGGCCGATGCCGTGGTGGGGCTGGCCGCGCGCCTGCAGACGGCGGGGCTGACCTGTGTCGCCAGCCGGCTGGACAACGGCCCGGGCTGGTTGATCCTGGATCTGGCGCTGCGCCTGATCGATGCAGTGCACGTGCCGTTGCCGACGTTCTTCTCCGAGGCGCAGGTGCTGCATGCACTGATGTCCAGCGGCGCGCAATGCGTCGTGACCGACGCGGCCGCCACTGCGCCACCAGGCACCCATGGCGAAATGTCGGCGTTGCAGTTCGATGCACTGCGCGCCTGGCGGGTGGAAGCGCTTGCGCAGAGCATCGTGCTGCCGGTCGACACCGCCTGCATCACCTATACCTCAGGCACCACCGGGCGTCCCAAGGGCGTGTGTCTGTCGGCCGACAGCCTGTTGACGGTTGCCGGCGCGTTGGTGGATGCATCGGCTGCGATCACGCCGCGTCGGCACCTGTGCCTGATGCCGTTGTCCACCTTGCTGGAAAACGTCGCCGGGCTCTACGCAACCTTGCTGTCCGGGGCGCAGGTCGCGCTGCCGTCGCTGGCGGAAATCGGCTACAGCGGCGCCAGCGGGCTGGATGTGCCGACGCTGCTGCGTTGCCTGCAGCGTTATCAACCGGAGAGCGTGATCCTGGTGCCGCAGTTGTTGTTGGCATTGGTCAGTGCTGCAGAGCAGGGCATTGCGCTGCCTGCATCGTTGCGCTATATCGCCGTCGGCGGCGGCCATATCGGCCCGAGTCTGCTGGCGCGCGCCGCAGCCTTGGGCCTGCCGGTGTTCGAAGGCTACGGCCTGACCGAATGCGGCTCGGTGGTCTGTCTCAACCGCCCCGGTGCGCTGCGTCCCGGCAGCGTCGGCCAGCCGCTGGCGCACACCCAGGTGCAGATCGTCGATGGCGAAATTCAAGTTGCCGGCGCGCGCGCGCTGGGCTATCTGGGCGAACAGCCGATGCCGTCGGGGCCGGTGCGCACGGGCGATCTCGGACGGGTGGATAGCGATGGGTTCGTCCATATCACCGGGCGGCGCAAACATGTCTTCATCACCGCGTTCGGTCGCAACGTCTCGCCCGAGTGGGTGGAAAGCGAGTTGCTGCAGCATCCGTTGCTCGCCCAGGCCGTGGTCTGGGGCGAAGCGCAGGCCGACAACGTTGCGGTGCTGTGGCCGCGTCGGCCCGGCAGCGACGATGCGGCCATCGCCCAGGCACTGGCCGAGGTCAACGCCGGCTTGCCCGACTACGCACGCATAGCGCGTTTCGTACGGGCCGATGCGCCCTTCAGCGCACACGAGGGCCTGCTCACCGCCAACGGCCGTCCCCTGCGCGACGCAATCCTGGCCCGCTACCAATCCGACGTCGATCGCAGCTATCGATTGCCGGCCACTGTCTCTCTCGGAGTTTCAGCATGACCTTCTACACATCCCTGCTGGCGCAGACCCAGGCCGAACGCGAATGCATGACGCAGGTGCCGATCATCCAGTCGGCACTCGTCGGGCAGATCGCGCACGACGATTACGTGGCGTTTCTCGCCCAGGCCTACCACCACGTGCGGCATACCGTGCCGCTGCTGATGGCCTGCGGCGCGCGGTTGCCGGCGCGGCTGGAATGGCTGCGCGAAGCCATCGGCGAATACATCGAAGAAGAGATGGGCCACCAGGAGTGGATCCTGGACGACCTGGTGGCGTGCGGCCAGCCGCGTGAGGCAGCCGTGCTTGCCGGGCCGTCGCTGGCAACCGAACTGCTGGTTAGCTACGCCTACGACACCATCCAGCGCGGCAATCCGGTCGGATTCTTCGGCATGGTGCTGGTGCTGGAAGGCACCAGCGTGGCATTGGCCACGCGCGCGGCCAATCAGATTGCGCAGTCGCTGGACTTGCCGCGCAACGCCTTCAGCTATCTGCTCTCGCATGGCGATCTGGATATCGAGCATGCCGGTTTTTTCGAAGGCCTGATGAACCGCCTCGACGACCCACTCGACCAGCAGGCGGTCGTGCATGCGGCCAAGCGCTTCTACGTGTTGTACGGCGACCTGTTTCGCACCTTGCGCGCCGATGGCGTGCGTCTGGCGGAGGCGGCGTGATGGATCTTCGCGGCAGGTGCGTGATCCTCACCGGCGCCAGTGGCGGCATCGGCAGCGCCTTGTGCGCGCAGTTGGTGGAGGCGGGCGCGACCGTGGTGGCGGTAGGACGCACGCCAGCGACCTTGCAGCGGCTTGCCGACACGCAGCCGGCCGGGCGCGTGCTGCCGCTGGCAGCCGAC
Organism: Xanthomonas sp. 3793; assembly: GCF_024806835.1. GTDB lineage: Bacteria > Pseudomonadota > Gammaproteobacteria > Xanthomonadales > Xanthomonadaceae > Xanthomonas > Xanthomonas arboricola_F. The sequence continues at coordinate 102,013 of NZ_JANTYU010000004.1, read as the reverse complement.
CTCGCCAGCGCAGCGGGCCGTGCGTCGCTGCTGACGCGGATACACGCGCTGCAACCTGCACCGTCGGTGCTGGTCCTTGCGCATGCGCAGGGCCACTTCGGGCTGTTGCAGGAGCAGGATCCGGCCAGCTTGGAGGCGCTGGTGCATGTGAACCTGACCGTGCCCATGCTGCTGGTGCAGGCCCTGCTGCCTATCTTCCTGAGGCAGCCGGAGGCGGCGATGGTGGCGGTCGGCTCCACGTTCGGCAGCATCGGGTTTGCCGGTTTCGCCGGCTACAGCGCGAGCAAATTCGGCTTGCGCGGGCTGTTCGAGGCCTTGGCCCGCGAACACGCAGACACGCAGGTGCGCTTTCAGTATCTGGCGCCGCGCGCCACAGCGACCAGCTTCAATCCCGCCGCGGTCGATGCGCTCAACGCGGCCTTGGGTACGGCGGTGGACCGGGCCGAGGACGTCGCGGCAGCGCTGGTGCAGTCGATCGCGCGTGGGGACGCGCGTCGGCAGTTGGGCTGGCCGGAAAAACTGTTTGTCCGGCTCAACGGCCTGCTGCCCGAAGTGGTGGACCGTGCGTTGCGCAAACAACTTCCCCTCATCCGCCGCCATGCGCGGCCCGGTAGCGTGGTTGCCACACAGGAGCTTTCGCATGAATCGCAATGACTGTCAGCTGCGTATTCTGGCTGCACTGGCGATGTTGGGTATCGCCGGCGCCAGTTGGGCGACCGGTCCGGCGCCGCAGGTGGCGCAGCTGCAGGATCGTTGGGCCGTGATCGCCTACCAAACTCCAAAATCAGAGCGGGTTGCGGCGCTGGAAACGCTCGCGCAGCAGGCCGAACAGGTACGGCACGCCTTGCCGGACGATGCCGATGCCCTGATCTGGGACGGCATCGTGCGATCCAGTCTGGCCGGCGAAAAGGGCGGTCTGGGCGCATTGGCGCAGGTCAAGCTCGCGCGGACGGATTTCGAGCAGGCGATCAAGCGTGCACCGCGTGCGCTCGATGGCGCGGCCTACACCAGTCTGGGAGCGCTGTATTACCAGGTGCCTGGCTGGCCGATCGGATTCGGCGACGATGCCAAGGCGCGCACCTTGCTGTATCAGGGTCTGGCAATCGACCCTGACGGACTCGACAGCAATTATTTCGTCGGGGATTTTCTGCGCGATCAGAAGGACTGGGCCGGTGCCGCAAAGGCCTTCGAGAAAGCCGCTGCCGCAGCGCCCAGACCGGGCCGGCAGCTTGCCGATGCCGGCCGCCGCAAGGAGCTGGCCGCCAAGTTGGCCGATGTGCGCGCGCAGCTTGCCAAGCACTGAGCCGCCTCACAGACTGGCTCACATGCGCATCTTGTTGGTCGAAGACGATCTTTCGCTGGGCGAAGGCATCCGCACCGCCTTGCGGCGTGCTGCCTATGCGGTGGACTGGGTACATGACGGGGTCAGTGCGCTGATGGCCCTGCAGGAAGACACCCTGGATCTGGTGATCCTGGACCTGGGGTTGCCGCGCATGGATGGGATCGAGGTCATTCGCACCGCCCGCGCCCGCGCGCTGGACACGCCGATCCTGGTGCTCAGCGCCCGCGAGCGCGCCGCCGATCGCGCGCTGGGCCTGGATGTGGGCGCTGACGATTATCTGGGCAAGCCCTTCGACATCAACGAGCTGCTGGCGCGCACGCGAGCGCTGCTGCGACGTGCGGCCGGGCGTGCGCAACCGACCTTGCAAGCTGGCGCGCTGCGGCTGGATCCGGCCGGCATGTCGGTGCGTTGGCATGGCCGCGATCTGGATCTGACCCGGCGCGAATTTGCCCTGCTGTGGCTGTTGATGGAGCAGCATGGCAGGCCGATCGGGCGCGAACGCATCCAGCAACATCTCTACGGATGGGACGAGGACGTGGCCAGCAATGCAGTGGATGTGCACGTGCATCAGCTGCGTCGCAAGCTGTCACCGGCGCTGATCCGTACCGTGCGCGGCATCGGTTACGCGCTCGACGAGCAGGCCGCCCAGGCTGCCGCCGCACCGCCGCAATGAATTCGATCCGCCGGGTGCTGTTGCTGGCCTTGCTCGGCGTGTTGTCGTTGCTGATGTTGGCTGCAGCCGGTTTCAGTTATCGCGCCGGGCTGCAGGAAGCTGGCGAAATGTTCGATGCGCGCCTGGTGCAATCGGCGCGCGTGCTGGTGTCGTTGGTGGACGAACCCTTGGGCGATCTGGCGCAGGGCGAGCCGATCGTGATCCGTGGATGGCACGGGCAGGCGCAGGGCGTGGGCGAAGCGCTGGCGTTCAAGGACGGCCATGCCTACGAAACCAAGCTGGCGTTTCAGGTGCGCAATGCCGGCGGCGCGTTGCTGTTGCGCTCGGACAGTGCGCCAGCGCAACCGTTGGCGCCGTTGCGTGCCGGCTATGCAGACGTGCGACTGCCCGATGGGCAGTGGCGTACGTTTACCTTGCACTCGCCGGGTGGGCGCTGGTTTCAATCGGCCGAGCGTGCCGACATCCGCGAAGAGCTTGCCGAAGATATTGCACTGGGCACCTTGTTGCCGTTGCTGATGGCGTTGCCGTTGATGGCGCTGTTGATCTGGGCCGTGGTGAATTGGGCCACGCGCTCGCTGGTGCGGGTCTCCGACGAGATTGGCGAACGCGATCCCAAGCGTCTGCAGCCGTTGCAGCCGCAGCGCATGCCGCGCGAAGTGCATGGCCTGGTACGCGCGGTCAACGGTTTGATGGACCGGGTGCAGGAAGGGCTGGAACGCGAACGCCGCTTCATCGCCGATGCCGCGCACGAACTGCGCACGCCGATCGCGGCGCTGAAAGTGCATGCGGCCAATCTGCGCCTAGCCGCCAACGCGCAGGAACGCGACGAATCGCAACAGCAACTCGATGCCAACGTGCTCCGCATCGAACGCATGGTGGCGCAATTGCTTGCCATGAGCCGGGTCGAAGCAGTCACTGCCTTGCCACGGCGCAGCGTGAGCCTGGACACCTTGGTGCGCAGCGAATCCGAAGATGTGCTGGTGGTTGCGCTGCAGCGACAGCAAGAGGTGGAACTGGCGCTGCAGCCGGTGCTGGTGCTCGCAGACGAGTCTGCGTTGTCGCTGCTGTTGCGCAACCTGCTGGAAAACGCCGTGCGCTACACACCGCCGGGCGGCCGCATCCGCATCAGCACATATGCCGAACCGGTGCCGACGCTGGTCGTGGAAGATTCCGGGCCGGGTATCCCGGAAGCTGCGCGCGGACGTGTCTTCGGCCGCTTCCATCGCGAGCTGGGCACCGGTGTAGAGGGTAGCGGCCTGGGTCTTTCGATCGTGCAGGACATTGCCCAGGCGCACGCAGCGCAGGTCCACCTGGACGATGCACCAACACTCGGCGGCTTGCGCGTCAGTGTGCGATTTGTGGGCAGTGCCGCCGGCTGAGGTCTGCAGTCATTGCGCCATGCATTTGGCCTGGGAACCACGGCCGCTGGCCTTGCGTGTGGCCAAGCGTGCCGAAATACGGCCCGGGGCAGCGATGTCGTGGGCCATGTGCGGCGCAGCCCGGCGCAGACGCATGCAGCTGCCGACGTGCGTGGCATGAGACTGCAACATCGGCACGGCCCGCGCTGGTCGATCGCGCAAGCGGCGTGGCTCTCGCTTGACAAGGCGTTCGTTCACAGCTGTAATCGTAAAAAATTACAGGCGTAATCCTATGCCGATCAGCGATGCGGAAGCGGTGGTGATGCAGGTGCTCTGGGACCGGGCGCCGCGCACGGCGGACGAGGTGGTTGCCGCGTTGGCGCAGACCCATTGGGCCGAGCCGACCGTCAAGACCTTGCTCAATCGCTTGCTCAACAAGGGCGCCATCGCAGCGCAGAAGGAAGGGCGCAAATACCTCTACACGCCGCTGTTGCAGCGCGATCACTGGGTGCAGCAACAAAGCGAAGGGCTGCTGCAACGCCTGTTCGGCGGGCGGGTTGCGCCGCTGGTAGCACACTTCAGCGAACGCGGAAAACTCAGCGCCTCCGACGTTGCCGAATTGAAGCGCCTGCTCAAGGAGTTGGACGATGAGCCCTGACGCGCTGATGTGGCTGCGCGCCACGGCCTACACCACGGTCGCATTGCTGGCGTGCCTGCTGCTGCGCCGTCCGCTGCGCATTTGGCTGGGTGCCACCGCAGCCTATGCAATCTGGGCCAGCGTGCCGCTCGCGCTGCTGGCAGCCGTGCTACCTGGCCCGCCAGTGGGGGCAGTGGTCGTGCAGGTGCCGGCGCTGACCGCCATCCCGCTCGCACCGGGCACTGGCAATGGCGCAGCAGGCGTGCAGCAGTGGTTGATCGCGGTGTGGCTGGCGGGCGCGGTGTTGAGCGCGGGCATGGTGTGGCGTGGTCAGCGGCGCTTCTTGCGCAGTCTTGGCCCGCTGCATGCGCTGGACAACACGCTATGGCTGGCCACGCATGATGTCGGGCTGCCTGCTTCGCTGGGAGTCATGCGCCCGCGGATCGTGCTGCCGACCGACTTCACCACGCGCTACAGCGCCGACGAGCGTGCCTTGATCCTGGCCCACGAGCGATTGCATCTGCGCCGTGGCGATCTGCAGGCGAATCTGCTGGCCACCGTGCTGCTGTGCATCGGCTGGTTCAATCCGCTCGTGCGTCTGGCATGGCGTGCATTCCGGCTGGATCAGGAGCTGGCCTGCGACGCCGCCGTGCTTGCGCGCCATCCGGGCAAACGGCGCAGCTATGCCGGCGCGATGCTCAAATGCCAGCTGGGCAGCAGATGGTCGCCGTTGGCGTGCCACTGGGCCGCGACGCATCCGTTGACGCAACGCATTTCCGCACTGCGCGCCCCGGCGCGGGAGATGCGGCGTGCACAATGGAACCTGCGCATGGTGATGGCGGTTGCAGGCGTTGCCAGTCTTGCCGGTTGGGTCATCCAGCCTGGGCGTCTGGGCGCGACGCCGACGCCCGGCAATGCGGTGGATTTCAGCACGATGCAGCCGCCCCGTTATCCAGCCGAAGCGCTCACTGCGCACCTTGCCGGTTTTGTCGAGTTGCAGATCGACGTCAGCCCGGGCGGCACGCCCGACCGCGTCGTGATCGTGCATAGCCAGCCGGCCGGAGTGTTCGATCAGGCCGTGCTCGATGCCGCGCGTCACTGGCGCTTTAAACCGGCAACTGCAGACGGCAGGCCGGTGGCTTCCCAGATAAGTGTGCCGGTCCGGTTCGAGCTGGACCCGCCGGAACAGGCGGGCGCATCCACCGATGCTGGCGGCAGCCAGCGCCTTGCGTCGCAATCCCGGCGCATCGATGACTGCGTTGCATCCGCAGGATGCGCAAAACAAGGGGCACTGCCATGAAGGACGGTCTGGCATGGTGCGTCGCCGTCGCGATGAGCCTGTGCGGCTGCGCAACGCAGCGCATGGCAGAGCAGGAGCGCAGTCAGCGCGAGGATTCGGTGGATCAACGCATGCTGCCGCCGCAATCCGGTGGCGGTGGTGGTGCCGTCGCCTCGTATACGCTGGCGCAAACCCAGCGGTTCCGCATGCCGCGCGCCCTGCGCAGCGAGGCGCCGGTGCTGCCGGCCGATTCGCCGCGTCAGACCTTGCCGCCAACCACGGTGTGCGCGCATGTGATTCTTGCAGCCGACGGCGCAGTGCAACGCGTGGACCCCATGTCCGATCGCGACGAATGTGCGGCCGGGCTACTGCCGGAAAACACCGACCTGCTGCACGCCGTGCGCACGACCGTGCAGCACTGGCAGTTCGTTCCCGCCGCACTGTGCACCTATGCGCCGGATGTCGCACAGCCGGCGGCGCTGGATGATTGCAGCGGTGCGACGCATGCAGAGCCGGTGCCGGTGACGTTGTCGTTCGCGTTTACCTTCGTAGTGCGGCAGGGCAAGGTGAGCGTGCGTACCGGCAAGGTTGCGCAGTGAGCGGACGTGACTGCGGCGCTTGATGTGCGTGCGCAGTAACGGCTGTCGCGCAGCGGCAACATCCAGGCCTTCGTCATGCAGGCACTGGCGTGATCAACGACGTAGCGCGGCATCGTCTGCAACGGGCAAGACAACTCTCGGATCACCGTGATGGATATCGGCCGGACGCGGGCGCCGATTACATCGGCAGGCCGCTCGTTGCCCGTCCCGTCGCCCACCAGCGTCTCACTGCACTACATGCACGCTGTCGGCGATGCGCTGTACCTCATCCGGGTTGTGGCTGACATACAGCATCGGCAGACTGATCTCATCGCGCACGCGCTGCAGGTAAGGGATCAACTCTTCGCGGCGTGCCTGGTCCAGTGCGGACAATGGTTCGTCGAACAACAGGATGGCCGGTTGCGACAGCAGTGCGCGGCCGATGGCCACGCGTTGCGCCTCGCCACCTGACAGATTGCGTGGGCGGCGTTGCAGCAGCGGGGCGATACCGAGCAGGGCCACCACGTCGTCGAATCCGAATGCCGCACCGCGCGCGTGCCGGCCGTAATGCAGGTTGCGCCGCACATCCAGATGCGGGAACAGCCGCGCATCCTGAAACACATATCCGATCCTGCGTCGATGCGTCGGCACGTCCACCCCCTGTGCGTGATCGAACAGGCAGCGTCCATCGATACGGATATGCCCGGCGTGCGGCCGTAGCAGGCCGGCAATGGCATTGAGCACACTGGTCTTGCCGGCACCGGAAGGGCCTACCAACGCCACTACCCGCGCATCGTCCTGGATACGGATATGCCGCTGAAAATGGCCGCGTTGCAGGTGAAGATCCAGATCCAGCATCAATCGTCCTCGCGCCGATACTGTCTGCTCACCAACCACTCCGACAACAGCAGCGCTCCCAGCGAGATCGCCAGCGCCACGCCGGCCAGGCGCCACACGCCCGATTCCATGCCCGGCACCTGCATCAATCCATAGATGGCCGACGACAGCGTCTGCGTCTGGCCGGGGATATTCGACACGAACGTGATCGTCGCGCCGAATTCGCCCAGCGCCTTGGCAAACGCCAGCACCACGCCGGCCACCAGGCCAGGCCAGGCCAGCGGCAGGGTGATGCTGAAAAACACCCGCCACGGTCCTGCGCCGAGCGTGGCGGCGGCCGCTTCCAGGCGGCGATCGGTGGCTTCGATCGACAAGCGGATTGCGCGCACCATCAACGGGAACCCCATCACCGCGCATGCCAGCGCCGCACCGGTCCAGCGGAACGCGAACTGGATGCCGAGGTATTCCAGCAACCAGCTGCCGACCGGCCCTTGCGTACCCAGCACCACCAGCAGCGCGTAGCCGGTCACCACCGGCGGCATCACCAGCGGCAAGTGCAGAAGGGCGTCCAGCAGCGCCTTGCCCGGGAAGCGCCGCCGCGCCAGCAGCCAGCCGCAGGCGATGCCCGGCGGCAGGCTGGCGATGGCGGCAACCAGCGCGACCTTCAGGCTCAGGCCGATCGCGGTGACTTCTTCAGCGGTGAACATCGACAGGCGGTGTACCTCAATCCTGCAACGAAAAGCCGCGACGCACGAAGATCGCCTTGGCCGGTTTGCTGCTCAGCCACTGCACGAACTTGGTGGCCTCGGGCGTGCTGCCGTTCTTCAGGGCCGCCACCGGATACACGATGGCGTCGTGGCTGTCGGCGGGGAACGTGGCGACCACGCGCACCTTGGGCTCGGCGCGTGCATCCGAGCCGTAGACGATGCCCAGCGGCGCCTCACCACGCGAGACCAGCATCAGTGCGGCGCGCACGCTCTCCGATTCGGCCAGACGATTGCTCAGGCCATCCCACTGACCCAGCTTGCGCAGCGAGGCGGCGGCGTACTTGCCGGCCGGCACGCTGCTGGTCTGGCCCACCGCCAGGCGTCCAGTCTCGCCGAGCGCCTTGGCGATGGCGCCGGGTGTGCGTGGATCCACCCGCACCTTGCTGGTGGCCGGTGCGATCAGAACCAGCGTATTGCCGAGCAGGTTGCGGCGCTGTCCCGGCACGACCAGGCCGCGCTGCTGCAGGTAATCCATCCATTCCAGATCGGCCGAGAAGAACACGTCCGCCGGTGCGCCTTGTTCGATCTGGCGCGCCAGGGCGGAACTTGCGGCATACGACACCCGCACCGGCGTGCCGGAGGCTTTTTCGTAAGCGGCGGCAGCCTCGTCCATCGACTCTTTCAGGCTGGCCGCGGCGAACACGGTGACAGGCGCGGTCTGCGCAGCGGCCAGGACGGGCAAAGCGAGCATCAACGCACACGCGGTGCGTTGCCAGAAACCGATGGTACGCATGGGAAATTCCAACCGGGGCAAGACCCCGATCATAGCGGCTGCGCCCAAGCCGCGTGGCGAACGCCAACCGGCGCTACCGAGCCACGCCCGCGCAGCTGCCCGCCTGAAGGTTGGCCTGCAACGCCGGCCGGATCAGCTTGGGCGCGGCAAGCGTGGCGTCGCGTGCCTGCCGTTGCGCGACGAATGCTTCGACATCCACGCCATCGCGCACGTGGATATTGCTGCGCCGTTGTTCGCCAATGCTGGTCTGGTGCGCCACTGCCCGGCCACCGGGGCCGTAGTCATGACAGACGAATACACGGGTGTCGTCGGTAAGCGCATACAGGCGCTGGATCGAGGCATACAGTTGCCGCGCATTGCCGCCAGGAAAGTCGCATCGCGCCGTGCCTGCGTCGGGCATGAACAACGAATCGCCAGGAAACAGCGCATCGCCGATTAGGTACGCAATGCTGTCGCTGGTATGCCCGGGCACCGCGATGACGCGCCCCTCCACACTGCCAAGCCCGAAGCGTTCGTCATCGGCAAACAGATGGTCGAACTGCGAGCCATCTGGGCGAAAGTGCTGCGGCAACCCATAGCGCGGGGCCAGCGTCTGCTGCACTTGAACAATCCCTTCGCCGATTCCGACCTGCGCCTGTGGCCATTGCTGCTTCAGCCACTGCGCGGCCGACAAGTGATCGGCATGCGCATGGGTTTCCAGCAGCCAGTGCAGCTGCCAGCCGCGTTGCCGGATGGCATCGGCGATGGCCTGCGCTGCGTGGGTCCCGATGGCGCCGGTATCGGCTGCATAGTCCAGTGCCGGGTCGATCACCGCCGCCGCGCCGGACGCCGCATCGGCGACCACGTAGGTGAAGGTGCTGCTGTCGGCGTGGAAGAACGCCAGAACCTCGGGCTGCATGGTTGCCTCCGCGTCAGGGGGTGGCCAGCGCCGCGTTGAGCACGGCGGCCAGTCGGTCGCCCGCCAGCCGCAACTGCGTCTCGGCAATCGGACGATAGGTGGCGATGTAGCTGGCCGGCAATACGTGCGCGTCGGGATACACGCCGGGGGTGATGGCGATCTTGCACGACGCCTGCGCCCATGCCGCCGCCGGCGGCGGCAGCGCGGAAGAGACCGCCGTGGCGGCCGGCAACGCCAGCAGGCGTTGCAGATAGGCGTCGTCGCTGAGGTGGCGGTCGTTGAGCATGCCGCTATCCCATAACGCATGCAGGTTGCTGCCCTTGCCATCGACCTGCAGCTGGAAATCGTTGCCGCCCTTGTCGTGCGCATAACCGGCGTGCATCGGCTGATGGATATCGCCGACAAAATGCACCACGAACTTCAACGCCTGGCGTCGTACCTCCAGCGGCTGGCGACGGTCGGCGAGCACGGCAGTCTGGCGATCGAGTGCGGCGATCACGCAGTTGCCGTCCGGGCAATCGCGCGGTGGCGCATAGTCGCAGTCGTGTTCGCCCAGGTTGACGTAATGCCATGGCCCCGAGCGCTTGCCCAGATCCGGATCGTGCTCGCGCAACTCGTCGGCCCAGGTCGCGACACCGTGCAAGGTGGGGTCCGGCTCGCCGGCAAGCAGCTGCGCCACCTGCGCGCGTGCCTGCGGGTTCAATTCGGTTTCGGCAATGCGCGCCACCAGACGGTGGCCCTGCGGGCCCCAGGCGAAGGCGGTGACCGGCTGGAAGGCCGCAGTCAGCGCCACGGCAAGCACAACGAGAGAGGGGGAGAAGGTCTTCATCCCCCGATTGTACGCAACCGTCCGGGACGGTTTGATGGCTGTCGCTGCCACGTCGCCGCGCAGCACTGCGACAGCGGCAGCGCGATCAGTAATAGACCAGGTACGAAATGCCATAGGTCAACGGATCGACCCGCGCCTTGCCAAGCCGCGCGCCGTTGAAATCGACATTGCTGCGCGAATCGGTCCAGCGCGCATCCACGCGCAGCCCGCTGCGGTCGTTGAAGATGAAGTCCACACCGACGTGCGCGGTGGCGCCGACCGAGTCGCCGAAGCGCAGCTCGCTGTTGCCGAAGGCTTGCTCGGTGTCTTCGCCGAGGAAGGTGGTGTAGTTGATGCCCACGCCCACGAACGGCGACACCGTGCCGTAGCCATTGATGTGGTACTGCAACAGCACGCTGGGCGGCACCGACCAATAGCTGCCCACCTTGCCGACGCCCTCCAGCTCGAGATCGTGCTTGCCTGCAACGGCGGCATGCACCTCGATCCCGAGGTTGTTGCGGATGAAGTATTCGTAGGTGAACGACAGCGCCGGCGCACCCTTGATCTCGGCGCGTGCGCCGCCGAAGTTGCCGCTGTCGGACTTGGGCGAGACATAGCCTGCGCCGTAGCCGGTTGTCCAATGGCCGGCCGACTGTGCAAGGACGGGAGTGGCCGAAGCGGCCAATGCGATGGCGAGGGCGGTGCGGATGAACATGCTCATGGAATCCCCGGTAGGTCGGACAGGCGTTCGACGTGTCCGACCTGTCCGCAACTCCGGCGGTGGATGCACGTCCCTGGAGGCCAAGTGTGCCAGAGATGCATCGCGCTTGCCGCTGTGACTCAGAACCGATACACGTATGCCGCGCCGTAGACCAGCGGGTCGATATTGACCGTGCCGATGCGGGTGCCGTCGAGGCGGGCTTCGCTGTCGATGTCGATCCAGCGCGCGTTGACGCGCAACGCGCCGCGCTCGCCGAGCTTGAAGTCCAGCCCGGCATGCAGGGCCAGGCCCCACGAATCGTCCAGTTCCAGCTCGCTGCCAGCCAGTGCGCCGCGGGTATCGGTGCTGAAGAACCGCGTGTAATTGATGCCGGCGCCGACGAACGGAGATACCTTGCCCTGGCTGTTGAAGTGGTATTGCAGCGAAATCACCGGCGGCAGATGTTTGGTGCTGCCGACGCGGCCCAGCCCGCGCAAGGCGATGTCGTGCTCGAACGGCAGCGCTGCCAGTACTTCGATGCCCAGGTTGTCGGCGATGAAGTATTCGGCCGTAAAGGTCGGTTTGATGTCCTTGCCCACGTCCGCTTCGAGCGTGCCGCCGACCAGGCGGCCATTGTCGGATTTGGGAGCGACCTGGTGCGCGCCGACGGCAACGGTCCAGTCACCTTTGGATTGAGCCAGTGCGGGGACGCTGGCAAGGCTGGCGGCCAGGCCGGCGAGCAGAAGGGGAGAGCGCATGCGCATAGAGGGTCTCGTTGTGTGCAGGGGATGGACGAAGTCTTGAGGGTTTGCGCCGCCGCCGCCTTGATCCTGATCAAACCGGGGCCACAACCATCCGGGTCATCGCGATGCGGCGGGTGATGGGTCGGCGGCAGCATCGCTGCGCAATGGCAGCAGCGCGGCGCGCCATGGCGCTTGTCGCAGGCAGGCCGCAGGTCGGATGCGCAGTGCGTTGCGGGCTGCGCCACCGTCGGCGGGGGAGGCGTGCCGACGGTGATACGCGGTAGGGCGCAGACAGCGGGCGGCGTACTCCGGGGCGCCGGCACTACTTGGCCCTGGCGACCTGCGGGGCATCCACTTCCGGCATCGCCGAGCTGTGGTGGTTGATGATCAGCCACTTGCCGTCGCGCTTTTCGTAGACGAAGGTGTAGCGCGCCTGCACATCGCTCTTCTTGCCGTCCTTGTCGGTCAGCGTGAAGGTGTACACGCCCGCATCCACCGCGCTGTCGTCATCGAGCACGCGCACGGTGCGGTAATTGACCACGCCCTGGGGCTTTTTGGTCAGGAACATCTCGAAGTACTTTTCGATCTGCTGGCGCGAGGCGCGTACTTCGTTGGACACGGTCGGCAGCAGCACGCCGTCGGGCGCATACAGATCGGCCACCTTGTGCGGGTTGCCTGTGGCCAGCGCGGCGTTCCAGGTGTCGAACAGTGCGGCGACTTCGCGTGCTTCACCGTCCACAGGCAGCGACGCCTTTTCGGTGTAATGCATCACGCCGCCGGCCAGCGCCGGGGTGGCAGCCAGAGCCAGAACCAAGGAGGACAGAGTGCGACGCATGGGAATCTCCGTGTAGTTGATTGGGTGCCTCAGCAGGCAGGGCCAGTATCGAAATCCACGGAGCGCCGAAATGCTGCTGTTCGGCATATGCATGAATACGCTTTTCGGCGTAGTTGATTGCATTGTAAGTAGTTGTAAAATAAAGAGTATCGGCAGTTCCGTCGCGTGCGCTGCTGCTCTGCCTTCAGGTGTCGAACTGCACCTTGGGTGGGCCAGGGACCCTCAGTGCGCACGCCCGGCGAGCGCGTGGCGCTCTGCAGCCAGGCACAAGGCGCACATCGGCATTCGCCAACGCGGGCGACAAACCCAACAGATCGCTTGCGCATGCACGGTGAGCGGTGCCTGATCCTCGATCCCTTTCCGCATGCCACTGCACGGCCGTCCAGGGAGGACGCTGTTAGAATGTCAGCCCCTTTCCATCCGCCGCGCTGTCGCGGCCGCAGGAGCTAGTGAACATGGCAATCAAGGTTGGCATCAACGGATTCGGTCGCATCGGCCGCAACGTGCTGCGCTCTGCGGTGCAGAACTTCGCCAATGACATCGAGATCGTGGCCATCAATGACCTGCTCGAGCCCGATTACCTCGCCTACATGCTGCAATACGACTCGGTGCATGGCCGCTTCAAGGCCGATGTGTCGGTCGACGGCAACACGCTGATCGTCAACGGCAACAAGATCCGCCTAACCCAGGAACGCGACCCGGCCAACCTCAAGTGGGATGCGGTCGGCGCCGATGTGGTGATCGAGTCCACCGGCCTGTTCCTGACCAAGGAAACCGCGCAGAAGCACATCGACGCGGGTGCCAAGAAGGTGATCCTGTCGGCACCGTCCAAGGACGACACGCCGATGTTCGTGTTCGGCGTCAACGACAAGACCTACAAGGGCGAAGCGATCGTCTCCAACGCCTCGTGCACCACCAACTGCCTGGCGCCGTTGGCCAAGGTGATCAACGACAAATGGGGCATCAAGCGCGGCCTGATGACCACCGTGCACGCGGCCACGGCTACGCAGAAGACCGTGGACGGCCCGTCCAACAAGGATTGGCGCGGTGGGCGCGGCATCCTGGAGAACATCATCCCGTCCTCCACCGGCGCAGCCAAGGCCGTGGGCGTGGTGATTCCGGAACTCAACAAGAAGCTGACCGGCATGAGCTTCCGTGTGCCGACCTCGGACGTGTCGGTGGTCGACCTCACCGTCGAACTGGAAAAGCCGGCCACCTACGCCGAGATCTGCGCCGAAGTGAAGGCACAGAGCGAAGGCGCCTTGAAGGGCGTGCTGGGTTACACCGAAGACAAGGTGGTGGCCACCGACTTCCGCGGCGAGACCTGCACCTCGGTGTTCGACGCCGACGCCGGCATCGCGCTGGATTCCACCTTCGTCAAGCTGGTGTCCTGGTACGACAACGAGTGGGGCTATTCCAACAAGTGCCTGGAAATGGTGCGGGTTGTCGCCAAGTAAGTAAGGCCTGACGTCGTGCATAGAAACCCCGGTCTGTCCGGGGTTTTTTATGCGCGCTGTACTCGTACCGGTGGAGAGCCTGGTGATGCATGGACGTAAACCCGCGAGCCTTGCGCTGCGCGTTGTCTGCCCGATCTCATGCGGCCGGTTTGGCCTGCCAACTGCGCATCCGGCGTGCAAGCGGCCTGTTTTTCCGTCCAGGTCGCCGCGGGCGCAGCGTCTTGTCGGGTGCCCAGGCGTAGCGATGCCGACTTTTGTCCGCACGCGAGTAGCATGTCGACGCTAGAGTCGGCCGGATGCCGGCGAGGGGATAGGCGTTGGAAACGATAATCGTGCTGGTGGCGCTGTTGCTGCTTGCGGTGCCGGTGGGCGTGGTGATCGCGCTGGTATGGATCGCCGGGCTGCGGCGGCGCGTGGATGCGCTGGAACAGCGGCTTGCGCAATGGCAGGCGGGCAGTGCGCCTGCGGCCGATAGGTCGGTCTCTGCGCCGGCCGACGCATGGGGGCAGCCGGGCGACCGCTCCGCATCCGACATGTCCACATCCAGCGCGGCGGCGACCGATGTACCCAATACGCCCGATCGCACCGCGGTGTCTGCGCCCGGGACATCGCTGCCGCCCACACTGCCTGCATACACGCCTGCAGCGTCGGTTGCCGGGCAGACACAACAGGTGCCGCCTGCGTCCAGCTGGCAAGCCCCGTTGCCGTCGGAGCCGCACGCAGCACCACCGCAACCACAGCACCTGCCTGCGCCCCCATCGCAACCGGACCCGATCACGCGCGCCATCGGCGCGGTCAAACGCTGGTTCACCGAAGGCAATGTGCCGGTCAAGGTGGGCATGTTGGTGTTGCTGGCCGGCGTTGCGTCGTTGTTGAAGTACGCCAGCGATCAGGGCTGGATGCGCATGCCGGTGGAGCTGCGCTTGGCCGGCATCAGCGTGCTGGCACTGGCTGGTCTGGTGTTTGGCTGGAAGCAGCGGTTGCAGCGGCCCGGGTTTGCGTTGGCGTTGCAAGGTGGCGCCATCGGCGGCTTGCTGCTGACCGTGTTCGCGGCCTTCAAATTGTATGGCTTGCTGGGTGCCGGTCTGGCGCTGGGCATCAGCGTGGTGCTGATTGCCGGCATGTGCGTGCTGGCGGTGGTGCAGGACTCGCGCACCCTGGCGGTACTGGGTGTGTTGGCGGGCTTCCTCGCGCCGATCTGGCTGTCCACCGGCAGCGGCAATCATGTCGGGCTGTTTTCGTATTACGCCGTGCTCAACGCCGGCATCGTGGCGATTGCGTGGACGCGGCCGTGGCGGATACTCAACCTGCTTGGGTTCGCCTTTACCTTCGGCATCGGCACGCTGTGGGGCGCGCTGCAGTACACCCCTGCAAAATTCGCCAGCACCGAGCCGTTCCTGTTGCTGTTCTTCGCCATGTACGTCGCGATTCCGGTCCTGCATGCGCGGCGCGGCGACGGCAGTGCGGGCAAGCTCATCGATGGCAGCCTGTTGTTCGGCACGCCCTTGGTCGCCTTTGCGTTGCAGGCGCGTTTGCTGGAAGGCGATCGCCTGCCCTTGGCGTTGTGTGCTCTCGCCGTGGCTGCGCTGTATGCAGGCCTGGCGAGCTGGTTGCTGCGGCGTGCCTCCACGCGCTTGCTGGGCCAGGCGCACGCGATGCTGGCCGTGGGGTTTGCGACGTTGGCGGTGCCGTTGGCGTTGTCGGCGCGGGCCACCGCCAGCGTGTTCGCGCTGGAAGGCGTCGGGTTGTTGTGGCTGGGCCTGCGTCAGCAGCGACGCATCCCGCAGGTCAGCGGCGTGGCATTGCAGCTGCTGGCGGCGGTGGGCGTGGCCTTCGGCGTGGATGCGTGGCGCTACGACAGTGTGGCGGTGGCCAATGCCACCTGCATGAGCAGCCTGCTGATCGCCATCGCCGGCTGGGCCAGTGCCTGGTTCCTGCGCGATGCGGGTCATCGGCGGAGCGCGCTGGTGGCGTATCTGTGGGGGCTGGGCTGGTGGACGCTGTGCGGGGTGCACGACATCCTGCGCTTTGCCGGCGATCTGCGCAGCGAGCCGGATCTGCTGCTGGGCTTTGTCGCGCTCAGTGTGTGGCTGGCGGCCGAGGTGCATCGCCGTCGCCCCGCAGCTGCACTGGTCTGGACGGTGATGGCCGGGCTGGCGCTGGCCGCGCCGCTGGCGCTGTGGCAGAGCCACGCGCATACGCAGCCGTTCGCGCACTGGGGCGCCATGGCCTGGCTGGCGTTTGCACTGGCAGGCGCGCGGGCATTGTGGTGCCTGCGCGCGCAGGCCGGCACTGGCGCCGTGGTCGCGCAGTTCATCTGGTGGCTGTTGTGGCCGTTGGTGATGTCGTTGGGGATGGCCTGGTTGGCCGATGCCTTTGCGCTTGCCAATGGCTGGCGCTGCGCCTTGCTGGGGCTGCCGTGGCTCGCCGTGGCAACGGTGGGATTGCTGCGCTGGTCGTGGCTGACCTGGCCGCAAGGGGCGCGCTTCGATCCTGCACGCAGCGGCCTGCTGAGCTGCGTGTTCGCGGTGCTGGGGATCGGTTGGCTGCTGGCATTGCTGGATCCGGTCAGCGCCGCGCCACTGCCGTGGGTGCCCTTGCTCAATCCGGCCGAACTGGCGCAGCTGGCGGTGCTTGCGCTGATTGCGCGCTGGGCGTGGTCGACACACGCGCCGGCGATCCTGCAAGCGCGTCGCGTCACTGCGCTCGGGGTACTGGGTTGGGTGCTGATTACCGGCAGCACCTTGCACAGCGTGCATCACTGGGGCGGTGTGCCGTGGAATGCCGCGCTGGTCGGTGCGACGGTGTCGCAGACCAGCCTGACCATCGTGTGGAGCGTGCTGGGCGTGCTGGGCTGGGTGATCGGCTCGCGTCGCGGGCAGCGCGGGCTGTGGCTGGGTGGTGCCTTGCTGATGGGCCTGGTGCTGGCCAAGCTGGTGCTGGTCGATCGCCAGCATCTGGGCAATCTGCTCGGCATCGGCTCGTTCATGGCCTACGGCCTGTTGTGTACGGTGGTCGGCTATCTGGCGCCGGCGCCGCCGCGTCCGGTGATTGAAGAACGCGTTGCCGAAGACGACGGCGCGGCAAAGGATCAGGCATGAGCAAGAAGCATTGGGGATGGGTGCTGCTGGTACCGCTGCTGGCGCAGGCGGCCGATGTGCGGCAGGACTATCGGCAGCAATGGCCGCTGCAGGTGGCCGGTTCCGACGCCGGCCTCTACCAGCTGACCTTGAGCGAGGCGGTGTATCGCAGCGCGGTCGATGCGGGCCTGGGCGATGTCACGGTGGTCGATGCGCGTGGCGAAGAAATGCCCACCGCACCGCTGCCGGCCGCTGCTGTGCCGGCCGCATCGCGTCGGCAGCGGTTGCCGTTGTTCGCATTGCCTCAAGGAGTCACGCCGGCCAACGGCGATCTGCAGTTGATTGCCGAGCGCGATGCCAGTGGTGCGGTGCGCCGGCTGGAAGGCCGCTTTGCGACCGGTGCGCCAGCAGCCTCCAGCGCCGGCGGCAGCTGGTTGCTCGACGCCAGCGCCCTGCGCGAGCGCCCGCGTGCGTTGTGGCTGGATTGGGAGGGCAATACGCCGGTGCAGGCGCAGTTGCGTGTGGAAGGGAGCGACGACCTGCGCGATTGGCGTGTGCTTGCCTCCGAGGCGACGGTGATGGCCCTGGACAACCAGGCGCAGCGGCTGCAGCAACGCCGGATTGCGCTGGACGACGGCGCGCGCTACCTGCGCATCGTGCCGACGTCGGGCGCCTTGCCGCGGTTGCATGCGGTCGATGCGGAAGTGGATGGCGTGGTCGCTCCTGCCCAACTGGCCTGGCTGGACCTGCAGGGCACTGCACACGAAACCGGCGTGACCTACGTGGTGCCCGGCCGTTTTCCGATCACGCAGCTGGATGTCGGCGGCGGCCTGGCCGAGGCGGTGGAATGGATCGTGGAAAGCCGCGATGCCGACGATGCGCCGTGGCTGCGTCGCGCCGGGCCATGGTTGGCGTATCGGCTGGGCAATGGCGCCTCGCCACCGCAGGGGTTGTCTGCGCCGGTGCGCGATCGTCAATGGCGATTGGTGGCTGCTCAGGGCCGCAGTACTGCGGTGCCGACCCTGCGCGCGGGATATCAGCCGGAGCGGCTGATGTTTCTTGCCCAGGGGCAGCCGCCGTATGCGCTGGTCGCTGGCAGCGCGCGCGTGCACCGTGGCGAGGCGCCACTGGGCTCGATGCTGCAGGCACTGCGGCAGCAGCGGGGGATGCAGTGGCAGCCCGTGCAGGCCAGCATGGCCGTGCAGGCACAGCCGCTTGCCGGCGATGCGGCGCTACAACCGGCCGCCACCCCGCGCGACTGGAGACAGTGGCTGCTCTGGGGCCTGCTGATCGGGGGCGCCCTGCTGGTTGGCGGTTTTGCGGTCAGCCTGCTGCGCAACTCCGGTACGGAGCGGCCGCGCTAACGCTGCGATGTCGTGTGCTTGCCAACCGTGTGCAGGCGATGCGGGTTTGCCGCTTTGCTGCGAAGGCCGGACAATGGGTATCCCCCGTCGCCGAGGCAGCCGCATTGCCCGTCGTGTTCGACCGACCAGAGTTCGCGCCCTCCGCCGTTGCGGCGGCGCCCGCCCAGCGCACCGCCCGGTTGCGGTACGGCGGGCCGATTCCGGGCCCTGATTGCCCGATCCCCGCCGCCAAGGCAGTCGTATTGCCTGTGGTCTCCGAGCCACTGCCGTCCCCGTCTGCCGCACGTGCAATGGCGGCCTGGTGGTGGACGGCGGCGCCCCTTCAAGCTGGCGCAGTAGCGCCATTGCTCCGCGCACAGAGCGTGTACGCACGCGCGGCGCCGTATACCAATCCCCAATCCCGATTCCCTAATCCCCAGACTTAGCGAGCCAAGCCCATGTCCATCGTCCGTATGACCGACCTCGATCTCTCCGGCAAGCGCGTGCTGATCCGCCAGGATCTCAACGTGCCGATCGACAACGGCCAGATCACCTCCGAGCAGCGCATCACCGCCTCGGTGCCCACCATCCAGCTGGCGCTGGAAAAGGGTGCCGCGGTGATGGTCACCTCGCACCTGGGCCGCCCCAAGGAAGGCAGCTGGAGCGAAGAAGATTCGCTGGCGCCGGTGGCCGCACGCCTGACCGCGCTGCTGGGCGTGGACGTGCCACTGGTGCGCGACTGGGTCGACGGCGTGGAGGTGGCGCCGGGCCAGGTGGTGCTGCTGGAAAACTGCCGCATGAACGTCGGCGAGGGCAAGGACGACGAGACCCTGGCGCGCAAATACGCCGCGCTGTGCGATGTGTTCGTCATGGACGCTTTCGGCACCGCGCATCGCGCGCAGGCCTCCACCCATGGGGTGATCCGCTTCGCGCCGGTGGCCGCTGGCGGCCCGCTGCTGATGGCCGAACTCGATGCGCTGGCCAAGGCACTGGACAACCCGGCCAAGCCGCTGCTGGCGATCGTGGCCGGCAGCAAGGTGTCCACCAAGCTGGAGCTGCTGTCCAACCTGGTCAACAAGGTCGACCAGCTGATCGTCGGTGGCGGCATCGCCAACACCTTCATCGCCGCGGCCGGTCATGACGTGGGCAAGTCCTTGAACGAGCCGGATCTGATTCCCACCGCCAACCAGATCGTGGCCGACGCCAAGACGCGCGGCGCCGAGATCCCGCTGCCCACCGACGTGGTCGTTGCCAAGCAGTTCCTGCCCGATGCGCAAGCCACGGTGAAGTCGCTCGATGCCGTCGAGGCGGACGATCTGATCCTGGATATCGGCCCGCAGACCGCGCAGCGCTACGCCGAGCTGATCGCCAAGGCCGGCACGGTGGTGTGGAACGGGCCGGTCGGCGTGTTCGAGTTCGAACCCTTCAGTCACGGCACCGAAACCCTGGCGCGTGCGATCGCCAGCTCCAAGGCGTTCTCGATCGCCGGCGGTGGCGACACCCTGGCCGCGGTGGACAAGTACGACATCGCCAAGGACGTCACCTACATCTCCACCGGCGGCGGCGCGTTCCTGGAATTCCTGGAAGGCAAGACCCTGCCTGCCGTGGCGGCGCTCGAGGCGCGCGGCAAGTGAGTGCAGCCACGCTGTTCTTCGATCTGGACGGCACCCTGGTCGATTCGGAACCGGGCATCGTCGCCAGCATCGCGCACGCCTTCGAGACGGTGGGCCAGCCGCGTCCTTCGCCGCAGACCCTGCGCGCCTGGATCGGCCCACCACTGCGCGACAGCTTCACCGAGTGCTTCCCCGACGACCCGGCGCTGGTGCAACGCGCGCTCGGCGTCTACCGCGAGCGTTACGACGCGGTGGGCTGGACCGAGCTCAGCGTGTTCGACGGCATCGGCGAGGTGGTCGCCGGCCTGCAGCGCGCCGGCCATCGTCTGGCGGTGGTCACCTCCAAGAACGAGCGTTATGCACGCCGCATCGTCGAGCACCTGCCGTTCGGTGCCTGCTTCGAGAACGTGATCGGTGCCAGCGAAGATGGCGAACGCCGCTTCAAGCCGGACCTGATCGCCGAAGCATTGCGTCGTCTGGAGATCGACAAGACCGGCTGCGTGATGATCGGCGACCGGCGCATGGATATCGATGGCGCCAATCACCACGGCATCCATAGCATCGGTGTGTTGTGGGGCTTCGGCGACGAGGCCGAGCTGCGCGCTGCAGGCGCCGGCGCGATTGCGCATACGCCTGCGCAACTGACGCAGCTGATCCACACGTGAGCTCAGCGCACCGACCGTGGCGCTCGCTTGGTCGCCGCCGGTGCGCTGCGCAAGGTGGTTCAACAGATTGCTCTTCACTGCCACCGGGTTAGGGTGGCGGCCGCATCGCGTTGCCCGCTGCAACGCGTGCGTCAACGCACGTACTGTCCCGCACTGTCCGTAAGACATGCCGGAATACGAGGGTGGCTATGCCGCAATGCCATCCTCGGTACGTGACGTGTGTGTTAAGTTTCGCGGCTTTTACAGGGAGGCCATCATGAAAGAACGTCAACGCCGCACCAAGATCCTCGCCACCCTCGGACCGGCAACGGACGCGCCCGGTGTGCTGGACGCTTTGTTCAAGGCGGGCGTCAACGTGGTGCGCCTCAACTTCAGCCACGGCGACCCGTCCGGCCAGGCCAAGCGCGCCGCCGAAGTGCGCGCCGCCGCTGCGCGCGCCGGTGCCGAAGTGGGCATCCTGGCCGACCTGCCGGGCCCGAAGATCCGTATCGAACGCTTTGCCGAGGGCAAGATCAAGCTGACCATGGGCGAG
Organism: Xanthomonas sp. 3793; assembly: GCF_024806835.1. Classification (GTDB taxonomy): domain Bacteria; phylum Pseudomonadota; class Gammaproteobacteria; order Xanthomonadales; family Xanthomonadaceae; genus Xanthomonas; species Xanthomonas arboricola_F. The sequence goes on along the minus strand of NZ_JANTYU010000004.1, from coordinate 81,135 downwards.
CGCTTCGACCTGGTGGCCGATGCCAATGCGCCGGCCGGCGACCAGCACCAGGTGGGCGTGAGCTACCTGGGCCTGCCGCAGGACGTGGTGGCCGGCGACGTGCTGCTGCTCGACGATGGCCTGGTGCAGCTGCAGGTCACCGACGTGCAGGGCGCGCGCATCGTCACCACTGTGCTCAATGACGGCGTGCTGTCCGACCGCAAGGGCTTGAACAAGCAGGGCGGCGGTCTGTCGCTGGGCGCGCTGACCGAGCGCGACAAGGAGCTGATCGGCATCGTCGCCAAGATCGGCGTGGACTTCATCGCGGTATCGTTCTGCCGCAATGCGCAGGACATGCACGATGCGCGTCAGATCGCCCAGCAGCACGGCTGCGATGCGCAGCTGGTGTCCAAGATCGAGCGCACCGAAGCGATCGAGAACCTGGTCGAAATCGTCGAAGCCTCCGACGTGGTGATGGTGGCGCGCGGCGATCTGGGCGTGGAAATCGGCGATGCCGAATTGCCGGGCCTGCAGAAGAAGATCATTCGCGAGTCGCTGGCGCAGAACAAGGTGGTGATCACCGCCACGCAGATGCTGCAGTCGATGGTCGAAAGCCCGATCCCGACCCGCGCCGAAGTGCTGGACGTGGCCAATGCGGTCATCGACGGTACCGATGCGGTGATGTTGTCTGCCGAGACTGCCGCCGGTGCCTATCCGGTCCGCGCGGTGGAAGCGATGGCACGCATCTGTCTCGGCGCCGAGCACCAGTTCGAATTCGATACCGACTTCGAAGCGGCGCAACGCAATCTGCAGCGCGCCGACCAGGCGATCGCCATGGCGACCATGTTCCTGTCCGAGCACATCGGTCTGGGCGGCGTGGTGGCGTTGACCGAATCCGGCGGCACGCCGCGCTTCCTGTCGCGCTTCCGCTCCAACATGCCGATCTACGCCTTCACCCGTCACGATGGCGCGCGTCGTCAGATGGCGATGATGCGCGGCGTGTTCCCGATCAGCTTCGACAGTCGTGGCCTGACCCCGCGCGAAGCCGCCCGCGCGGCGATCCGCCTGCTGGTGGAAAACGAGCGCATGGGCCCGGGCGACCGCGTGGTGTTCACCAGCGGCGAGCACATGGAAATGCACGGCGCCACCAACACGCTGCGTCTGCTGGAAGTGGGTGAAGACGGCCGCGCGACCGGCCTGGGCGAGCTGTAATCCCTGTCGACGGTATCCGGCGCATGACCTGAGCCGGAAGACGTCACATGCAACGGCGGCCCCAGGGCCGCCGTTTTGCTGTGTGGAGATGCCGGGCGCGGGCAAGCGCTCGGCCCTGGTCTGATTGGTGCTAACGGCGGTCTCCTGCGAATGCCCGGTCCGCGCAACATCGCCGCCGCGCTGCCTGGCGGCTGGTAGGACGCGCCATGTGTGTCGCAAGGCGAAACCTGCCCACGACGGCGATTCCTTTTTCAGGCCCGTCGACGGAACGAAGGGATGGCGAACGACGCGCGGTGTGACCGGATCGGTGACGACGAAGGAGGTGCTCGGCGTCACGTTGGTAGCGCATGCCGCAGGCAGCTCCATGCAACAGACCAACACCCGCAAACGCCAGCCAACGCATGCGTGGCGCATGTTCAACCTCATTGGCGTAATGCATCAGCACCGCAAGCAACAAGCTGCACGTCATGCTCAGCTTTGACGAATCCCGAATCCCGAATCCCGAATCCCGAATCCCGAATCCCGAATCCCGAATCCCGAATCCCGAATCCCGAATCCCGCGATGCGCGTCGCGCCACACATCCTGTCACGCAGGCAAGGTGTAATCGGTTGCAGGCATTCCGTGAAGGAATGTGTACGACTTTCGTCGCTATACTTTCGTTCTCCCCCGCAGCTGCCACAGGAACTACATGAGCATCGAACAGCTTGCCGAAACCGCCCAGGCCATGGTCGCCCCGGGCAAGGGCATCATCGCCATCGACGAATCGACCAGCACGATCGCCAAGCGTTTTGCCAGCGTCGGCATCGAGAATATCGAAGAAAACCGTCGCGCCTACCGCGAACTGCTGCTGACCACGCCCAAGCTGAGCGATTACATCTCCGGCGCCATCCTGTTCGACGAGACCATCCGTCAGAAGACCAAGGACGGCGTGCCGTTCGCCAAGTACATGGCCGAGCACGGCATCATCCCGGGCATCAAGGTCGACAAGGGCGCGCAGCCGCTGGCCGGCATGCCGGGCGAACTGGTCACCGAAGGTCTGGACGGCCTGCGCGCGCGTCTGGAGGAGTACTACACGCTGGGCGCGCGTTTCGCCAAGTGGCGTGCGGTCATCAATATCGGCGAAGACATCCCGTCCGGCACCTGCATCGAGGCCAACTCGCATGCGCTGGCGCGTTATGCGGCGCTGTGCCAGGAGCAGGGCCTGGTGCCGATGGTCGAGCCGGAAGTGATCATGGACGGCAACCACGACATCGAGACCTGCTACGAGGTCACCGAAGCCACGCTGCGTTCGCTGTTCGGCGCGCTGTATGAGCAGAACGTCGTGCTCGAAGGCACCATCCTGAAGGCTTCGATGGTCATCTCCGGCAAGGGCTGCGAAGAGCAGGCCAGCGTGGAGGAAGTGGCCGAGTCCACCGTGATGTGCCTGAAGTCGACCGTGCCGGCGATCCTGCCGGGTATCGTGTTCCTGTCCGGCGGCCAGACCGACGAGCAGTCCACCGCCCACCTCAACGAAATGCACCAGCTTGGCAACCTGCCGTGGCCGCTGAGCTTCTCCTACGGCCGCGCGATGCAGCAGGCTGCGCTGAAGCTGTGGGCCAAGGACATGACCGGCAACTTCGCCAAGGCGCAGCAGATCATCTATGAGCGCGCCAAGGAAAATGGCCTGGCCGCGCTGGGCAAGTGGAAGGGCTGATCGGTTGATCGCGGCTGCAGGGCCGCGTCGTCCGTAAACCAGAACGCCGGCAGCGATGCCGGCGTTTTTTATTGCATGTCCACGCGCGGATCGACTGAGCTGTGGGTCGGCCCGGAGCAGCGCATTGAGATAACTGCGCGGACGTGGGCGGGGGCCGCCGCTCCCGGGTTGGCATGCACGATGCGGATACGGTGTCTGCTGCGCCCGTCTGCCGGCCTGCGATGCCCACCTACGATGGTTTGTTTGCGCTCCCGGTGCGATAGGGCAATGCATGCCATGCATCGAGTTAGCTGCACAGCGTTCGCTGCACATCGATTGTCTGGGTCGAGGGACGATGCAACGCGAGTTGCCAAAACGCAACGAGCGCCTTGCGGCGCTCGTCAGTGCAAGCTGCAGGACAGGGCGATCAGGCAGCGGCGGTGTCCTGCGTTGCCAGTGCCTGCTGATATGCCTTGTAGGTCGCCTCGTTATAGGCCACCAGCACGATGTGCTTGGGCACCTTGTGCGAGCGCTGCCAGTCGCGCGTTTCAGTGACCGCAATCCGTGCAGCCTGGTACAGCGGATAGCCGTAGATGCCGCAGCTGATGGCCGGGAACGCGATCGAATGCAGCATCATCTGCTCGGCAAGCTTGAGCGACTGCCAATAGCAGTTGGCCAGCTGCTCAGGCTCGTTGTGCTTGCCGTCGCGCCATACCGGCCCGACGGTATGAAATACATGCCGCGCCTTCAGGTCGAACCCGTCGGTGATGCGGATTTCGCCGGTGGGGCAGCGCACGCCCGGGCGCACCTGCGGCAACGCCTCGCACGCTTGCAGCAGGCGCGGGCCGGCGGCACGGTGGATGGCGCCATCGACGCCACCACCGCCCAGCAGTGATTCGTTTGCGGCGTTGACGATGACGTCAACGTCCAGTTCGGTGATGTCGCCTTGCCAGACTTCGATTCTCATGGCGCGATAGTTATGGGATTTGAATGATGAACGCGTGATGGGGTCAGGCGTCGCGGAGCCCCACGCTAGGGGCCATTCATCTCACCCGCTGCGACAGCCGCGAACGGCGCTGAAGGCGCAGCAAGGATCGACCGACAGCGCGGCTTTCCGGCGAAACAGGCGCGCCAGCGATTGGAATAATTTATCGCCGGCGCAAGGGTGTTGCCGGCGCCCATGACGGTCAGGTCGGCATCGCATCGCGACCCGGCGCGTCCGGTGCGTGCGCCTCAGAGCCAGCGGCGCACGCGCGTGCGGTACTCGCTGTAGGCACGGCCGAATTCGGCGTGCAAGCGGCCTTCTTCGAACGGGATCAGGTAGAACTGCAGCCCCAGCCACGGTAGCGGCAACAACAGCACGCCCCACAGATATCCCATCTGCACGGTCAGGCCCAGATAGCTGAGGATCAGGGCCAGATACATCGGGTTACGGGTGAAGCGGTATGGCCCGGTGAGCACCAGCCGCGAGGGCTGGCCGCTCGGCAGGATGGTGGTGCGACGGCGCGCAAACAGCACAAAGCAGTTCACCGCAAGCGCAAGTCCCAGGCAGGCAACGATGCCGCCGAGCAGTTCGATCCAGGCCAACAGCTCCGGCGGCGGCAACGGCAGGTCGAACCGCCGCTGCAGCCAGGCACCCAGGGCCAGCGTCACAGCGAAGTGCACGGGCGAGGTGATCATCACCAGCCACGGCGCGCGTGCGTTGCGCGTGCCGCCGTGTCCGTACGATTGCTTGCTCACCACACTCTCCCTGCAGAACGGCGGACATCCTAACGTTTCCTTGACACGTAGGGGAATGCATCACCGCAACGCAATGTGTGGCCGGGAGCGAGGTATGGCAGCGGGACTGGAGGCAGGAACATCGAGTCCGGTGCGGCGCGTTGCGAGCGCGTTCCGGGGTTGGCGTGCGCTGGTCTGAAGCAATACCGTGCCCAGCACGGCCGGACATCCACGTTTGCCGGTCACCGCCACACCCACCTCGTCATTGCTCCATCGCCGTGCAAGGGCGGGTACGCGCGGCATTGCCGTCGCACTTGGAGCCATCGTGCCGGTATCGATTGGCTGGCGCGGCGCGTTTCGATTGCAGACCCGCCATCAGGGCCTGGGGGCAGCGCCCGATGTGCGGCAAGGATGCGGTGCGGTGCCTGGCGCTGATGACGCTGCGCAGGCACTGCTGCAGCTGGCTGACGTGTTGTGCCCGGTTCGTCTGCTGACGTTACCTCTCAACCCGGGTTCGTCACGGCGGCGCAAGGCCGATTGCGTTCGGCAGCTGGGAAGCCCGGCATGTGGTCCGCACTGCGCGGCACTGCTGTGTGCGTAACCGCAGCCGGGCGATGCGAAGTGGCCGCGGCGACAAGGCGCGCAGGACCATGCTTGGGCCTGCCGAACGAATGCGCTTGCCGGGTGGCTGGTCGCGGATAAAAAAGGCCGCGCCAGATGCGCGGCCTTCCAATGCCACCAACCAGCCGATCAGGGCAGGCCAGCCAGCCAGTCGTCGTCCGAGCCTTCGTTGATGTCGGCAAACAGCGGGGTGGAGAAGTAGCGCTCGCCGGTGTCGGGCAGCATCGCCAGGATCACCGCGCCTGGAGCGGCGGATTCGGCCACGCGTAACGCAGTGGCGACAGTGGCGCCGCCGGAGATGCCGGTGAAGATGCCTTCCTCGGCGGCCAGCCGGCGTGCGATGGTGATCGCGTCGGTGTCTTCCACGCTCAGCACTTCGTGCGCGACCTCGCGATTGAGCACGTCGGGCACGAAGTCCGGGGTCCAGCCCTGGATCTTGTGCGGTTTCCAGTCCTGGCCCTGCAGTAACGCCGCACCGGCCGGTTCGCTGGCGGTGATGCGCACTTCCGGGCGCGCCACGCGCAGCACTTCGCCCACGCCGGTGAGCGTGCCGCCGGTGCCCCAGCCGGTGACGAAATGGTCCAGCCGGTGGCCGGCGAAGTCGCGCAGGATTTCGGCGGCGGTGGTGTTGCGGTGGTAGGCCGGGTTGGCCGGGTTGGCGAACTGGCTGGCCAGGAACCAGCCATGTTGCTCGGCCAGTTCCTTGGCCTTGCGCACCATGCCGCTGCCGCGCTCGGCGGCTGGGGTCAGGATGACCTTGGCACCGTAAGCGCGCATCAGCTTGCGGCGCTCGATGGAGAAGGTTTCCACCATGGTGGCGACGAACTTGTAGCCGCGTGCGGCGGCGACCATGGCCAGCGCCACGCCGGTGTTGCCGGAGGTGGCTTCGACAATGGTGTCGCCGGGCTTGAGCAGGCCGCGCTGCTCGGCGTCCAGGATGATCGCCAATGCCAGGCGGTCCTTGACCGAGCCGCCGGGGTTGAACGATTCCACCTTGACGTACAGGGACACGTTGCCCGGGGCGAGGCGGTGGAGTTTGACCACCGGGGTGCGGCCGATGGTGTCGAGGATGTTGTCGTACAGGGCCATGGGGTCTCCGTCGGATCAGGCTGCGTGGGCCAGTGTGGGCGTGTCGGGCGTTGCGATGGGTGAGTGTGGCAGCGTCGCGCTCACCGGCGTGGCGCCAAACCAGTGCAGCGCTGGCGCCAGTGCGGTCACTTCGCCCAGGATCAACAAGGCGGGCGCCTGCACCTGCAACTGCCGCGCGGTGCTGGCCAGGGTGGCGAGCGTGCCGGTGATCACCCGTTGCTGCGGGCGCGAGCCGTTTTCCACCAGTGCGAATGGCGTGGTCGGCGCGCGGCCGGCCTGCAGCAGGCGCTGCTGGATGCCGTCCAGGCCCGCCACGCCCATGTAGAACGCCAGGGTCTGGCGCTCCTGGCCCAGCGCCTGCCAGTCCAGCGTGTCCAGCGAATCCTTGCAGTGCGCGGTGATCAGGCGCAGCGACTGCGCGTGATCGCGATGGGTGAGCGGGATGCCGGCATACGCGGCGCAGGCGAGGGCGGCGGTGATGCCGGGGACAACCCGAAAGCCGATGCCATGCGCGCGCAGGAATTCCAGCTCTTCGCCGCCGCGGCCGAACACGAACGGGTCGCCACCTTTGAGCCGCACCACCCGACGTCCGGCGCGGGCATGTTCCAGCATCAGCGCATGGATCTGTTCCTGGCGGGTGCTATGGCCTTGCGCAGCCTTGCCGACTTCCACGCACAACGCATCGCGACGAGCCAGTTGCAGGATCTGGGGGCTGACCAGGCGGTCGTACAGCACCACCTCGGCCTGCCGCAGTGCGCGCATGGCGTGGCGCGTGAGCAGGCCGGGGTCGCCTGGGCCGGCACCGACCAGGGTCACGCTGCCGGGAGAGAGCGGGGCGATACCGGTCTGCGGCGCGGGGGAGGGTGCCGAGGCAGTTGCAGATGCGGTCGGTGCCGCATTGTGGGTCAACAGGCGGTGGCGGCTTGCTGCGGCGCGCAGGGCATCGTTGGGGTGCGGCTGCTCGCTGGCGGCGATGGTGAGCCAGACCGGGGAATCCGGCAGCGCCAGCCAGGCCGGCTCGAAGTGGCCGGGCAGCCACCGGATCCGCCCAGCCTGCGCCCACTGCTGCAACTGTGGGGTCAGTTGCGGGGCGCCGACCAGCGGCAGCGCACCGGCCTGCAGCAGGTTGGCGGTGGCGCGTTCGGCATCGGCACCGCCACCGACCACCAGGACGGCACGGCCACGCAGGTCGGCAAGAAGCGGGAACACAGAGGTCACGGACCGGGAGCATCGAAGGGAGGGCCAGACCGTAACGCCGGCTTATAGCTGTCGGAAATGACTTCATGCGTCCTAAAAATAGCGTTCGGTTATAAGCTGGCCCGCCGAACTCCTCTACAGTCGATGTCCTTGTAGCGCCTCGCGCTTTTTTGGATATAAGCCCATGACGCTGACCCAACTTCGCTACCTGGTGGCCATCGCCGATGCCGAGCTGAACATCACGCTGGCGGCCGCGCGCGTGCACGCCACCCAGCCCGGCCTGTCCAAGCAGCTCAAGCAGCTGGAAGACGAGCTGGGCTTCCTGTTGTTCGTGCGCAAGGGCCGCAGCCTGGACGCGGTGACGCCGGCCGGGGTGGAGGTCATCGAACGCGCACGTGCGGTGCTGTCGGAAGCCAACAACATCCGCACCTACGCGGCCAATCAGCGCCGCGAAAGCCAGGGCCAGTTGACCCTGACCACCACCCATACCCAGGCGCGCTTCGTGCTGCCGCCGGCGGTGGCGCAGATCAAGCACGCCTACCCGCAGGTGAGCGTGCATCTGCAGCAGGCGGCCGAAAGCGCGGCGCTGGACCTGCTCAGCCAGGGCGATGCCGATATCGCGGTGGTCAGCACCGCCGGCGGCGAGCCCAGTGCCGGCATCGCGGTGCCGCTGTATCGCTGGCGGCGACTGGTGATCGTGCCGCGCGGGCATGCGCTGGACACGCGGGTGGCGCCGGACATGCAGGCGCTGTCTGGGCACCCGCTGATCAGCTACGAATCGTCCACCCGGCCGGGCTCGTCGCTGCAGCGGGCGTTCGCGCAGGTCGGGCTGGAGCCGAGCATTGCGTTGACCGCGCTGGATGCGGACCTGATCAAGACCTATGTGCGCGCCGGGCTCGGCGTGGGGCTGGTGGCCGAAATGGCGGTCAACGCCAATGACGAAGACCTGCGCGCCTGGCCGGCGCCGGTGCCGATTGCCGAATGCATCGCCTGGGCGGTGCTGCCGCGCGACCGCGTGCTGCGCGATTACGCGCTGGATCTGGTGCATGTGCTGGCGCCGCAGATCGACAAGCGCGACCTGCGACGCGTGCTGGATGGCAACCAGGCGCCGAACTGGCCGCTGCCGCCGACCTGGGAATCGCTGACCCAGACCATCACCAGTTGAGCGCCACGCGATGACCGAGCCAGCACGCCCGCCGCTCAGCAGACTCTGGTCGCCCGAACCCGATGGCGGCATGTCGTTGCAACTGTCGGCCAACATCGACGGGCGCGAGCACGCCGTGCTGACGGTGCTGGCGGACCCGCAGGACGAATCGCTGTGGGTGGCGCTGCAAGCCGGCGCAATGCCGGTGCAGATTCCGTTGGCGGTGTTGCGTCAGGCACTGGAAGTGGCCGCAGAAGACGTGCATTCGGCGGCGTGGTTTGCGCAGCAGGGGGATGAGGCCGGGATTGGCGAGTAGGGATTCGCGATTCGTCTAGCGGTCTCTGCCACGTCGTGGTGGTGCGTTGGGCGCGTTACGTGTTGTTGTGTCCGCTAACGTGCATGTTGCACTGCAACGTAGAGTTGCCCAAAAATCCTCTTTTCCCTCAATGCCATACGTGCGCCGATCGGTGCGTGGCGCTGCGTGCTGTCAGTGATTCTCCCTACGCGTGTCGGGGCCGGCTTCGCGGCGTTGTCGTCACCCATCAAGTTGGGCGCGGCGCTGTCGTAAATCCTTATAGCAACTATGACGCGACATCTCGGACGTCTAGGGGTGGACGGCGCAGGACCGGCGATGCAGGTATCGCATCACCGGTTTGATCAAGGGGTGTCGTAGAGGGTTGCTAGCGCTGTCGCATCACTGTTGCGCGAGGCTGCGCACAACGCGACTGGCGCACCCGGGTCCCTGGGGAGAGGCCTGGCGTGTTTGGCGGCGGATCCGGGTCGGGAGCCCGGGTCCGCCTTTTTTTTGCCGAAACGAGCGCAGTGCACGGCAGTTGCCGAACCTGGTTGGCCGCTACTGACACGCGTCGGAATGCCCGGCTCAGCGCCGGCGATATGGTGTGCGGCAGGCTGCCGCCTGATTGCCTGGACGCGCGGTCGCCCATCGTCGTGCAGCCGCGCGCGAACGCGTCAAGCCAGTGGAATGCGTACCGAAAAACAGGTGCCGCCTTCCGACCGCGGCCGCACCGTCACCTCGCACCCCAGCGTCTCGGCGGTGCGGTGCACGATCCATAGCCCGATGCCCAGACCATCGCTGCGCGGGTCCGCCTGGCGAAACGCCTGGAAGACCTGCTCGGGCTGTTCCAGATTCAAGCCGATGCCACTGTCGATGATCTCCACCACCGCATAACCGGGCCGGCGGCGGGTGCCGACCAGCACGCGTCCACGCTCGGTGTATTTGATGGCGTTGCCGACCAGGTTGCCGATCAGGGTGGTCAGCAAGGTGGGGTGGCTGACCACGCGCAGCGAGGTCGGCACGTGGCGCAGCGCCAGGCACTTGTCGATGGCCGGCTGGCGCCAGACGCCCAGCACCGAGTGCAGCACGTCTTCCAGCTGCAGCGGCTGCATGTCCGGCATGGCGGCCTTGCTGGCGGCTGCCAGCGTGGCCAACTCGTCCAGGTGGCGCCCGACCTGGCTGATCGCATCGCGCGCCGTCACCAGGGTCGGAATGGAATCGACGTTGGCATGCCGGCGCATCTTGTCGATGGCATAGGCGGCCGTGCGCAGCGGGGTCTTCAGATCGTGCCCGGCAATGGCCATCAGGCGGCTGCGGTAGCGGTCGGATTCTTCCGCGATCAGCAGCGCGCGGCGCAATTCCAGCTGCGCCATGGTCTGGCGTGCGAGCGCGCGCAGGGCTTCGACCTGTTCGTCGGTGAGCTTGCGCGGCTGGCGGTCGAGCACGCAGACGGTGCCCAGCGGCAGGCCGTCCGGCGTCTTCAACAGCGCGCCGGCATAGAAGTACAGCGGCGCCTCGCCGGTGACCAGCGGGTTGCGCGAAAAGCGGCTGTCTTCGCGCGTGTCGGGCACCACCAGTACGTCGCTGTCGAGCAGCGCATGCGCGCACATCGACTTGAACAGCGGCGTCTGGCGCTCGCCCATCCCGAGCTCGCTCTTGAACCACTGGCGGTCCGCATCCACCAGGCTGATCAGGGCGATCGGGGTCTGGCAGATGATCGACGCCAGCCGGGTAATGTCCTCGAAGGCGGCCTCGCGCGGCGTATCGAGGATGCCGTAGCTGCGCAGCGCCTGGAGGCGCAGCGCCTCGCTGGGCGGCTTGGGCGCGCAGGGAAGTGGCTCGGCCGCTGGATCGGACAGGACGGTGCTCATGCGCGCGCAGGATGAATGGGACGACGTGCAAGCATAGGGCATGGCGGCTCCCCGCACGTAGGCCCGTTCGGATGCATCGATGGAACTGTGACTGCCGGCCTGGACAATGGATTGAGGTGATGGCTTGCGCGTCATCGCCCGGGACGTGGTCGCGAGCCGGCGGGACAGCGATGGTCGACAAGCTCCAGGCGATGCCGGTTCGCGCAGATGCCTGCACCGGTGTGGGGTGCGACATCCTGTCGCGCACCGGCCGCGCCCATCGCTCGCGCCGACACGGCGGCTTACACTGCGCCGATGTCCCCGGCCCATCGCCATCGCCTGCTGCACCTGCTCGCCTGCCTGGCAGTGGCACTGATGCTGGTGGCGCCGTTGATCAGCCGCTGGAGCCAGGCACGCGCGCCCGAGCCGATGTGCATGAGCGGCCCGGCGCCTGCCGCTGCTGCAGGGCATGCGGGCCACGCGCCGGCGCAAGCGCACGGCGCGATGTCTCCGGATCACGCCATGGCCGGCGCCATGCACCATGCCGGCGACCATGACACCGCGCTGCATGGCGAAGCCTGCGACTACTGCATGCTGGCCGCACGCCTGCTGCCCTGGCTGGCGCTGCTGGTGCTGTGTCTGCTGCCGCGACGCCCCGTGTCGATGCCGTTGCCGGCGACGGTGCGGGCATGGTCGGCCTTGCACTGGCCCGCGCTCGGAGCGCGTGGGCCACCGTTGTCCGCCTGAGCCTTGTCCCGTTGCGGGCGTCCGTTCTGCTGCGGCCTGTCTGCGCTTGATGCGTTGGCGCGCCTGCGCAGACGCGATGGACGACGCATTTTTTGAATGAAGCCGGTGCTCGCCCTGTGGGGGCGGCGTGCGGCTGCATTGCCGTGGTGACGCGGCAAAGGGTTGGTTATGCGTTTGCGGTTGTCGAAAACGATGTGGTACGCGCCGTCGTTGGCGCTGGTGTGCGGTCAGGCCTGCCAGGTACAGGCGCAGGATGCCGCGCTGACACTGGGCAAGGTGCAGGTGAGCGAGCACGCACAGCGCACCCCGAGTACGGCGCGCGTGCTGAGTTCGGTCGATGTGATCGGTGGTGCGCTGCTGCACGATCAGCACGTGGATTACAGCTGGGAACTGTTGATGCGCGCGCCCGGCGTGCAGGTGACCCAATTCCGCATGGGGACCGATGCAGGGCGGTTTTCGTTCCGCGGCTTCAACGGCGAGGGACGGATCAACGCGGTCAAGCTGCTGATCGACGGCATCCCCAGCAACGATAACGCCGGTGGCATGCCGTATCTGGATGCGGTGTTTGCGCAGGACATCAGCGCCATCGAAATCGTGCGCGGCACCAACGATGCGCGGTACGGCCTGAACGCCATCGCCGGCAGCGTGGATGTGCTGACCCGCACCGGTGGCAACGATGGCCGCCTCAGCGTCACCGCCGGCAGCTTCGGTGCGCGCGAGGTGCAACTGGGCAAGGGCTGGGAGCGGGGCCCGTGGAGCCAGAACTATGTGCTGGCCTGGCGCGATTCCGATGGGTATCGCGATCACGCCGATGCGCGCAAACGCAGCGTGGCCGGCAAGTGGTTCTATACCGACCCGGATGGCGCCTTCCGTGCCGGGCTGACCACGCGCTACTACGACAACCACGCGCTGGAGGCGGGGTATCTGGATGCGGCCAGTGCGCGTGCGGCGCCGCGCAGTTCGCCTGCGTATGCGCAGGACGATCGCAGCGAACGCCGTGTGCGTCAGACCGCCTTGCACGCCGATGGCACGCTGGGTGCCGATGCGCAGTGGAGCGCCAAGGCCTACCAGAACGACTACCGCAATCAACGCTGGGTACGGTTTTCCGCAGCCGGCCTGCAGCAGGAACGCGACACCGCTGAAACCCATCGCGGCGTGCTGCTGCGTGGCAACTGGCAGCCCGGCTGGGGCATGTGGAACGCGGCGCTGGAAGCCGGCGCCGATGCGCAGTGGCAAGACAACCGGTCGCAGCGCTACCGCACCATGGCACGCGTGCGCGGCGCACAACTGCGCGACTGGAACTACGATCTGCACACTCGCGGTGCCTATGTGCAGGCCGTGCTGCGCCCGGTCGACCGTTTGCAACTGGTGCCGGGGTATCGCATCGATCGTGTCGATGGAACCTTGCATGACGTGCTGGCCGGCGTGTGGGCGCCGACCTATGACTACGGCACCATCAAGCAGCCCAAGTTCAGCGCGAGCTATCGTGTTGGCGAACAGGGTAGCGTGTACGCCAACTGGGGACGCACCTTCCAGATCGGTAGCGGCGATGGTGCGTATCGTCGCCAGCCGGGCAATCTCGGGCCATCGATCAACGATGGCTGGGAAACCGGCTTCAAATTCGCGCCGTCGGCACTGCTGGATGGGCGGGTGGCGTATTGGGAACAACGCGCGTCCGGCGAGGTGGCCACCATTCTCGGCGTCAACGGCGTGGCCGGCATCGGCGATGTGGCCAATGTCGGCCGGACGCTGCGGCGCGGGTGGGATGCACAACTGAATCTGCAACCGGCCGAACACTGGCGTGCGTGGATGTCGTATTCGCGTCAGAAGGCCAGCATCGCCACGCCCGACCCCAGCGCGCCGGCCACGCGCGGCAAGGAGATCGAAAACGTGCCGCACTGGCTGGCTACCGCCGGGCTGGAGTGGCAGGTGAGTGCAGCGGTGCAGCTCAGCGCCTGGGGCAACGCGCAGGGCGATTATTACCTGGAGCGCAGCAATACCCTGGGCCGCACCGGTGGCTATGCCTTGCTCAATCTTGGCGCGCGTTGGAACCTGGATGCGCGTAATGCACTCAGCGTGCAGCTACGCAATGTCACCGATCGCGCCTATGTGTATGCGTGGTACGACAGCGGCAGTTCCGGCTATTCGCCGGGTGATGGCCGCGCGCTGTCGGTGTCCTGGGATTGGAGCTTCTGATGCGCACACGCACGGGGACTGCCAGCGTCGACCTGGCGCCGGGCGATGGTCGCTGGCGGTTCTATCGCGCGGTGTGGCGCTGGCATTTCTATGCCGGGCTGCTGGTGCTGCCTTTCATCATCTGGCTGGCGCTGACGGGTGCGGCATTCTTGTATCAGGACGCCATCGATCGCACGGCGCACCACGGTTTGAAAGTGGTGCCGGTGGGCGCGGCGCGCGCGTCTGCACAGCACCTGGTGGAGGTCGCGCAGCGCGACGGTGGCGGCACGTTGTTCCGCTACACCACGCCCAAACGTGCCGATGCCAGTGCAGAGATTGGCCTGGTAGATGCGCAGGGCACGCGCAGGGTGGTGTATGTGGACCCGTATCGCATGCGTACGTTGGGCAGCTTGCCCGAGCACGGCACCCTGGCCTGGACGATTCGGCGGCTGCACAGTCTGGAGTTGATCGGCCCGTTCGCACGGGGCCTGATCGAAATGGCGGCGGGGTGGGCGATCGTGCTGGTGCTCACCGGTGTGTACCTGTGGTGGCCGCGCGGGCGGCGCGGTGGGGTGGTCAACGTCCGTGGCACGCCGAAACAGCGGCTGTTCTGGCGCGACCTGCATGCGGTGACCGGTGCCGGCGTGGGGGCGGTCCTGGTGTTTCTGGCGCTGACCGGCATGCCGTGGTCGTGGCTATGGGGAGCGCAGGTCAATCGCTGGGCCAACGGGCACGACTTCGGCTATCCGGCCGGCCTGCGCGTGCAGCAGCCGATGTCGGAGCAACGCTTATCCGAAACCACCGATCCGGCGTGGTCGTTGCGGCAGGCACGTCTGCCGGAGTCCGCGTTGCCTGCGGCTGGTGCGCTGGACGAGCGATGGCAGGACGGGCAAGCGGACGGGCCGCGCGCAGCTGCGGTGCACGCGGCCGATCCTCACCCCAACCCCGGCTCCAGCTCTGCGCCCCGGTCCGTGCCAGCAGCGCGGGCGCGCCAAGGCGCGCAAGCAGTGTCCTCGAGCCCCGAGGGGAGAGCGGCTGGCTTCCATCCGGCTCATTCAGAACATTCAGAACATTCAGAACATTCAGAACATTCAGAACAACCGGGGCAACCGGAGCAACCGGAGCAACCGGAGCATTCAAGCCAGTCAGACCAATCCGTCCATGCAGCGCACGGTGGCGCCGGCAGTGTCGCTGCGCCAGGGAGGGGCGCGATGGGACTGGATGCGGCGATGGCGCGGTTCGATGCGCTCGGTATTGCGCCGGGGTATAGCGTGTCGCCGCCGCGTGGCGCGCGTGGTGTGTATACGGCTTCGGTTTACCCCGCCGATCTGCAGCAGCAGCGGGTGATCCATCTGGATCAGTACAGCGGTGCGGTGCTGCTGGACATGCACTACCGCGATTACGGGCCGGTGGGGCGCGCGCTGGAATGGGGCATCAATGTGCATCTGGGCCAGCAATACGGCACTGCCAATCAGTTGATCCTGTTGTTCGCCTGCGCGGCGATCGTGCTGTTGTGCGTCAGTGCCGCGGTGATGTGGTGGAAGCGGCGGCCGGTGGGTGGGGTGGGCGTGCCGCCCTTGCCCGCCGACCCACGCACCCTGCGCGGGTTGCTGGTGCTGCTGGTGCTGTGCGGGTTGCTGTTTCCGTTGGTGGGGCTGTCGCTGCTGCTGATGTGGCTGTTCGATCGTTACTGGATACAGCGCTCGCAAGCGGACGCTGCGGCGTGATGTGGTGGCTGCGTGTGCAGCCACCACTCAAATGTCCTCGTGAATCCCGCACTCGCGCTTGAGGCCGAAAAAGCGGGTGTCTTCTTCGCGCATGCCCGGTTCCCAGCGGCGGGTGGTGTGGAAGTCGCCGATCGAGACGTAGCCTTGCTCCCACAGCGGGTGATACGGCAGGTCGTGCGCCTGCAGGTATTGCCACACATCGCGGTCGGTCCAGTCGGCGATCGGGCTGATCTTGTAGCGGTCGCCGCGCTTCTGCACGATCGGCGTCTGCGCGCGTCCGCCGGACTGGCTGCGGCGCAGGCCGGTGAACCAGGTGCCGACATTGAGCTCGTCCAGTGCGCGGCGCATCGGTTCGACCTTGCGCAGGTTGTTGTACTGGTCGATGCCGACCATGCCCTGTTCCCACAACCGGCCATGGCGCGCTTCCATCCAGGCGCGGCTGACCAGCGGGCGATACACCTTGAGGTTGAGCTTGAGCCGGTCGGCCAGCGCATCGGCAAAGCGGTAGGTCTCCGGAAACAGGTAGCCGGTATCGACCAGGATCACCGGAATGTCCGGGCGCTGCTGGGTGAGCAGATGCAGCGTGACCGCCGATTGCGCGCCGAAGCTGGACGACAGCGCGGCGTCCTGCGGACCATGTTGAAGCGCCCACGCCACGCGCTCGTCGGCGCGCAGGCTTTCCAGTTGCGCGTTGAGCCCGTCCAGGTCATCCAGCGCGGAAGAGGTGATCGATGCAGCGGGCAGCGCGGTCATGCGAGCAATTCCAGGTCGAGGTGACGGTGCGTGGGGTAGGGCGGCAGTGCGATCAGTCCACTGCGGTGCAGGAAATCGCCGAAGCCTTCGTCGCCGGCCTGGTCGCGTTCTGCGGCGTAGCGGGCCAGTAACGGGTCCAGCGCGGCCAGGATCTCCGGCTCGGCGATGTTTTCGCGATACAGGGTATTCAGACGCTGGCCGCGACGGTCGCCGCCCAGCATCAGGTTGTAGCGACCGGGCGCCTTGCCCACCAGTGCGATCTCGGCCAGATACGGGCGCGAACACCCATTGGGGCAACCGGACAGGCGCAGCACGATGGGGGTGTCGGCCAGCCCGTGCTGCTGCAACAGCGGCTGCAGCGCAGCGCTGAAATCGGGCAGGTAGCGCTCTGCCTCGGCCATCGCCAGGCCGCAAGTCGGCAGTGCCACGCAGGCCATCGCACCGCGTGCCAGCGCGGTGGCGGCATGGTTGCCCGCATCCAGCGCGTACTGCGCAACCAGCGAATCGATCTGCGCGCGCTGCGGCGCAGGTATACCGGCGATGACCAGATTCTGGTTGGGCGTCATCCGGAACTCGCCCACGTTCAATTGCGCAATCGCGCGCAGCCCGCTCAGGTGCGCGCCGGTTTCGGTGTCGGCAATGCGCCCGGCCGGCAGCGACAGGGTCAGATGCCACAGGCCGTCGTCGCCTGCGACCCAGCCATAGCGGTCGCCGTTGTGCTCGAACGCGAACCTTTGCGCAGGCTGCAGCGAAAAACCGGCGCGACGTTCGATCTCGGCCACGATGGTGTCCAGGCCGTGATCGTCGATGGTGTACTTGAAGCGCGCGCGCTTGCGCACCGCGCGGTTACCCAGATCGCGCTGGGTGGTGACCACCGCGGTCGCGAGCTCCAGCAATTGATCGCGGGTCACGAAACCAATGACGTTGGCCACGCGTGGCCAGGTTTCCGCGTCGCCATGGCTGGCGCCCATGCCGCCACCGATGCTGACGTTGTAACCGAGCAGCTCGCCGTCGCGCAGGATGGCAATGAAGCCCAGGTCGTTGGCGAACACGTCCACGTCGTTGAGCGGCGGGGCGGCGAAGCCGATCTTGAACTTGCGCGGCAGATAACGATCGCCGTAGATCGGCTCGTCTTCGCTGCCGGAACCGGAGACGCGTTCCTCGTCCAGCCAGATTTCGTAGTACGCACGGGTATTGGGCAACAGGTGCTCGGACACGCGCGCGGCATCGGCGTACAGCGTGGCATGGGCCTGCGACAACAAGGGGTTGGCCGCAACCTGCACGTTGCGATTGACGTCGCCGCAGGCCGCCAGCGTATCGACCAGGGTGGCGTTGATCGCCTGCATGGTCGCCTTGAGTTCGCGCTTGATCACGCCATGGAACTGGAACGCCTGGCGGGTGGTGATGCGCAGCGAATGGTTGGCGTAACGGGTGGCGATGCCATCCAGCGCCAGCCACTGGCTGGGCGAGATCACCCCACCCGGCGTACGCGTGCGGATCATGAACTGATACGCCGGTTCGAGCTTCTGCCGACGCCGCTCATCGCGGATATCGCGATCGTCCTGCTGGTAGCTGCCGTGGTACTTGATCAGCGTCTGATCGTCCTCGCGCAGCGCCCCGGTCACCGCATCGGCCAGGCTCTGCTGCAGCGATCCGCGCAGACGGCGACTTTCGGATTTGATGTCTTCGACGGAGTGGCTCATGACGGGATTCGGCATTCGTGATTGGGGATTGGCAAAGACAAGCAACAAGCAGCACCACGACAACACGCAGACCGACGGAGCCCGCCGTTACGAATCCCCAATCCCAACTCCCCAATCCCGGCATCAATAGACATCGCGCGCATAGCGTCCCTCCACCTGCAGCTGTGTGAGATACGCGGCGGCGTCTTCGGCGCTGCGGGCGCCGTGGGTGGTCACAATGTCCAGCAAGGCAGCGTGCACGTCCTTGCCCATGCCGATGGCGCCGCAGACATAGACGTGCGCGCCGCCCTGTAGCCACGCGTAGACCTCGGCACCGCGTTCGCGCAGGCGGTGTTGCACGTAGACCTTGTCGGCGTGGTCGCGCGAGAACGCCAGCTCCAGCGCGTGCAGCTCGCCGCGTTGCAGGGCGTGCTGCCACTCGGCCTGGTACAGGAAATCGGTATTGAAATGCTGGGCGCCGAAGAACAGCCAGTTACGCCCCTTGGCACCGGTTTCGGCGCGTTCCTGCACAAAGCCGCGGAACGGCGCCACGCCGGTGCCCGGGCCGATCATCAGGATGTCGCGGTCGGGGTCGGCCGGCACGCGGAAGCGTGTATTGGGTTCGATGTAGACCGGGGCGGTATCGCCTTCGGCGAGTGCGGCGAGAAAGCCGCTGGCCGACCCAAGGTGCGCATGCCCGTGCGCCTGGTAATTGAGTTCATCCACCGCCAGGTGCACCTCATCGCCCACGCGCTTGCGGCTGGAGGCGATCGAGTACAGCCGCGGGGTGAGTGGACGCAGGGTGTCCAGCAGGCTGGCGTGGTCCCAATCCGCCGGCCAGCGTCGCAGCACGTCGATCACTTGATGATCTGAGAGCAACGACGCCAGGCCGGCAGTCTGGGTAGGGGTGAGCAGCGCCTGCAGTTCGTCTGCGCGCGCGCGCTCGGCATGGGCGGTCAGAAACGGCCGCGACAGCTTGGTCAGTTCGCGCCGGGTCGCCAGCCACTCGTTCAAGGCCAGAGTCTGGTCGCCGACAGTGACGGCGGCATGACCATCCAGTCGCAAGGTCTGCAGCACCGCATCCACCAATGCCGGCGGATTGCGATGGACGATGCCCAGCGCATCGCCGGGCTCGTAACTCAGGCCGCTGCCTTCCAACGAAAATTCCAGGTGCCGCACGCGCTTGCCGGGCTGCGCATAGACGCGAAAGCCCGGGCCCTTGAAGTCGCGCCCGCTGATGATCTGGTTGGCCAGCAGCTCGGCGGCAAACGGGTGCTGGTGCGACCACGCCGGCGCAACCGGGTTGCTGCGCAATGGCGTGACCGTGGCCGAGTGTGGAGCGCTCTTGAGCAGCTCGCGCGCTTGCTTGAGCGCTTGTGCGCGCCACGGGTCGGCAATGCTGTCGATGTCCAGGTCCGCTTCGCCGCGCGGCTGCACACGGCTGGCACCGAGCTCGGCCAGACGGTCGTCGATGCGCCGCGCGATGCCGCAGAACTGCGCATAGCTGGAATCGCCCAGGCCCAGGACCGCGTACCTGAGCTCGGGCAGCTTGGGCGCGCGGCGGCCGGCCAGGAATTCGACCAGGCCGATCGCATCGTCCGGCGGGTCGCCTTCGCCCTGGGTGCTGATCACCACGTACAACAGGCGTTCGCTGGCGAGCTCGCGGGTGGGGTAGGCGTCGGCGCGCAGCAAGCGCACGCTCAGCCCGGCGGCCTCGGCATCGGCGGCCAGTTGTTCGGCCTGGCGGCGCGCGTTGCCGGTCTGGCTGCCGTACACCACGGTCAGCCGCTGGCTGTCCTGCGCGGCCGCCTGCGGTTGCCCGCCCGGCAGGACCGCCAGCGACCGTGGCGGTTGGCCCTGCGCCAGCCCGGCGGTATAGCCGGACAGCCACCACAGCGAGGCGGTATCCAGGCCGTCGACCAACCGTTCCAGCAGCGCCTTGCGCTCGTCGGGCAAGGGGCTGGGCGGTAGCGCGGAACTGGCGGCGGTCATTCGGATCCAGGAGCGGCGATTGGATGAACGATGTTAGGGAAGCGTTCGCCCGTCCAGAAAGGATCACCGGTTATCGCGTTATGCCGGCCGCTTATTTCAGGCAGACATCTGCCCGCCACACACTGCGCTGCCTTGGCCTACCATCGGCTGGTCTTGCCTGCCGCCGCCCCGACACCCTGATGACCCTGCCACCGCTGTCACACCTGGACCGGCTCGAAGCCGAAAGCATCCACATCCTGCGCGAGGTCGCCGCCGAGTTCCGGGCCCCGGTGATGCTGTATTCGGTCGGCAAGGACAGCTCGGTGCTGCTGCATCTGCTGCTCAAGGCCTTTGCGCCGTCACCGCCGCCGATCCCGCTGCTGCATGTGGACACGCGCTGGAAGTTCGGCGAGATGATCGCCTTTCGCGATCGCCGTGCGGCCGAGACCGGGGTGGACCTGCGCGTGCACATCAACCCCGACGGCGTCGCGCAGGACATCGGCCCGATCAGCCATGGCGCGGCGGTGCATACCGACATCATGAAGACCCAGGGCCTGAAGCAGGCGCTGGAGCAGGGCGGATTCGATGCCGCGATCGGCGGGGCGCGCCGCGACGAGGAGAAATCGCGTGCCAAGGAGCGCGTGTTCTCGTTCCGCAATGCGCGTCATCGCTGGGATCCCAAGAATCAGCGCCCGGAGCTGTGGAATCTCTACAACGCGCGCACCAGGCCCGGCGAGAGCGTGCGCGTGTTTCCGCTCTCCAACTGGACCGAGCTGGATATCTGGCTATACATCTATCGCGAAAAGATCCCGGTGGTGCCTCTGTATTTCGCCGCAGCGCGGCCGGTGGTGGAGCGCGACGGCGCCTGGATCATGGTCGACGACGACCGCCTGCCATTAAACGACGGCGAAATCCCGCAGCTGCGCTCGGTGCGCTTCCGTACGCTGGGCTGCTATCCGCTCACCGGCGCGATCGAATCGACCGCAGACACGCTGGAAGCGGTGATCGCCGAAATGCTGGTCAGCACCAGCTCCGAACGCCAGGGCCGCATGATCGATCATGCGCCGGGTGCGTCGATGGAACAGAAAAAGCTTGAGGGGTATTTTTGATGGGTAGTGATTCGGGAGTGGGAATTCGGGATTGGCAAGAGCAACCCGCGGCGAGTGGGAAGGCGGAGGGGAACGCTCTTGCGAATCCCGAATCCCCACTCCCCAATCCCGGCACCATCAGCGCCTACCTGCATCAACACGAATCCAAGCCGCTGCTGCGTTTCATCACCTGCGGCAGCGTGGACGATGGCAAGAGCACCTTGATCGGGCGGTTGCTGTACGACAGCAAGCGCTTGTTCGACGATCAACTGGCGGCGCTGGAAAGCGATAGCCGCCGGCATGGCACGCAGGGCGAGGGCATCGATTACGCGTTGCTGATGGACGGGCTGGCCGCCGAGCGCGAGCAGGGCATCACCATCGATGTGGCGTATCGCTACTTCGATACCGACCGACGCAAGTTCATCGTCGCCGACTGCCCCGGCCACGAGCAATACACACGCAACATGGCCACCGGCGCGTCCACCGCCGATGTGGCGGTGGTGCTGGTGGATGCGCGCAAGGGCTTGCTGGCGCAGACGCGCCGGCACAGCTATATCGTGTCGTTGCTGGGCATCGGCCACGTGGTGCTGGCGGTCAACAAGATGGATCTGGTGGACTACGACGCCGACGTCTTCACCGCCATCGCCGAGGGCTACTGCGCGCTGGCCACGCAGTTGGGCATTGCCGATGTGCAGTGCATTCCGTTGTCGGCACTGGCTGGCGACAACCTGTCCAGCGCTTCCACCCGCATGCCGTGGTACAGCGGGCCGCATCTGCTGCAGCATCTGGACAGCGTGCAGCTGGAGCCGCCTGAGACCGGCAGCGGGCTGCGCTTGCCGGTGCAATGGGTCAATCGCCCCAACGCGCAGTTCCGCGGCTATGCCGGCACGATTGCCGCCGGCCAGGTGCGGGTGGGCGATGCCGTGGTGGTGGTGCCCTCCGGGCGCCGTACCCAGGTGGCATCGGTGCTGGATGCCAATGGCGAGGTGGATAGTGCGCGCTCCGGTCAGGCGGTCACGCTGACCTTGCGCGATGAGATCGATATCAGCCGCGGCGACATCATCGCCGCCATCGACGACCCGCCGGAAGTGGCCGACCAGTTCGCCGCGCATCTGCTGTGGATGGACGATGCCGCCTTGCTGCCGGGCCGCCCGTACTGGCTCAAGATCGGCAGCCGTACGGTCACCGTGAGCATCAGCGAGATCAAGCACAAGGTCGATGTGAATACGCAGGAGCGGCTGGCCGCCAAGCGGCTGGAACTCAACGAGGTGGGCTACTGCAATCTCGCGTTGGACGAGCCCATCGCCTTTGCGCCGTACGCACGCAACCGCGTGCTCGGCGGTTTCATCCTGATCGACCGGCAGAGCAATGCCACCGTGGCGGCGGGGACGCTGGAGTTTGCGTTGCGGCGCGCCGGCAACGTGCATTGGCAGCATCTGGATGTGGACCGCAGCGCCCGTGCGCGCATCAAGGGCCAGGCGCCGCGCGTGCTGTGGTTCACCGGCCTGTCGGGCGCGGGCAAATCCACCGTCGCCAATCTGGTCGACAAGCGCCTGCATGCGCTGGGCTACCACACCTTCATCCTGGACGGCGACAACGTGCGCCACGGGCTCAACCGCGATCTGGGCTTCACCGACGAAGATCGCGTGGAAAACATCCGCCGCGTGGCCGAGGTGGCGCGCCTGATGGCCGACGCCGGCCTGATCGTGCTGGTCAGTTTCATCTCGCCGTTCCGCGCCGAGCGGCAACTGGCGCGCGAGCGGTTCGATGCCGGCGAGTTCGTCGAGGTGTTTGTGGATGTGCCGCTGGAGGTGGCAGAAGCGCGCGATGTGAAGGGGCTGTACCGCAAGGCGCGGGCCGGGCAGATTCCCAACTTCACCGGTATCGACTCGCCGTACGAGGCGCCCGAGACACCGGAGATCCATCTTCACGCCGATGGTGAGAATGTAGAGGCGCTGGCGCGCCATGTGCTCGAGTTTCTGGGGCTGGAGCGCTGAGCGCAGCCTTCAGGACGTTGCATCCAGTGTTCCGCGCGTTGTGCGCGGCGTCAGACCCAACCGTGGCGCGACTGCTCGGGTCTGCGCCTCAGGACTTGCCCGGGTACCGGATTGCAGCATCGAGGGCCGCGCCGACCAGCGCATCGTGACCCGGACGGCAAGGGTCTTTGGTCATGGTGCAAAGCGCGCCCTTTCTGTCAACGCATGGCGGCGAGGTCGGTAAACTTTCGCGGTACCCCGCCAGGATGTTCTGATGCTTGTTCTGCCCAGCGCGCGCAGTTGCGCCGCGCTCTTGTTGGCCGTGTGGCTGTCCGGTTGTGCCCGTCAGGCCAGTGCGCCGGCCGCTGCCAAGCCCATCCCGGTGGTCGTGCAGCCGGTGGCGGTGCAGCCCTGGAACTCCACCGTGCAATCGATCGCCACCGTGCGTGCGCGCGAATCGGTCGCGCTCACTGCGGCGGTCAGCGATGTGGTCGAGCAGGTGTATTTCGACAGCGGCGACGAGGTCAAGGCCGGGCAGTTGCTGCTGCGGCTGCGCGGCAATTCGCAGCAGGCCGCGCTGACCGCCGCGCAGGCCACCTTCGAAGAAACCGATCAGTTGTATCGGCGCCAGTTGAGTCTGGTTGGCCAGCAGTTGGTGGCCAAGTCCACCGTCGATACGCAACGCGCCTTGCGCGATGCGGCGCAGGCGCGCGTGCAGCAGATGCGCGCGGAGATCACCGACCGCGAGGTGCGCGCGCCGTTTTCCGGCGTGCTGGGCATCCGCCAGATCAGTCCGGGGTCGTTGATCACCTCCAGCACCGTGATCGCCACGCTGGACGATGTGGCGCGCATGTACGTGGACTTCCAGGTGCCGGAATCGCAGTTCGGCCTGGTGCAGCTCGGCAATACCGTCAATGGCACCGCTGCGGCGTATCCGGGTGCGCGCTTCGATGGCGTGGTTGCCGCGATCGACTCGCGCATCGACGAGACCACCCGCTCGGTGACGGTGCGTGCGGACTTCCCCAATGACGACCGTCGCCTGCGCCCGGGCATGCTGCTGGATGTGCGGCTGTTGCAGCCGGCGCGGCAGGCGCTGGTGATCCCGGAGATTGCGGTGGTGCAGGTGGGGCGCGAGTCGTACGTGTTCCGGGTCAAATCCGACAGCAGCGTGGAGCGCGCCGATGTGCGCCTGGGCGAGCGGCGCGACGGCAAGGTGGAGGTGCTGGAGGGTGTCAAGGCCGGTGAGCGCATCGTGGTGGACGGCACCGGCAAACTGCGTCCGGGCCTGAAGGTGGTGGACCAGGCCGCGCCCGCGTCGACGCGCCCGCAGGCAGCGGCACAATGAAGCTCTCCGACCTGTCCATTACCCGCCCGGTGATGGCGGTGGTGATGAGCCTGTTGCTGATCGTGCTGGGGGTGATGTCGTTCACCCGCCTTACCCTGCGCGAACTGCCGGCGATCGACCCGCCCATCGTCTCGGTGGACGTGGAGTACACCGGCGCGTCGGCCGCGGTGGTGGAAAGCCGCATCACCCAGGTGCTGGAAGATGCGCTGGCCGGCATCGAGGGCATCGAGACCATCGAGGCGCGCAGCCGTAACGGTTCGTCGGATATCAGCATCGAGTTCGTGCAGTCGCGCGATGTGGAAGCGGCCGCCAACGACGTGCGTGACGCGGTCAGCCGCGTCTCCGACCGCATGCCGGACCAGGCGCGCCCGCCGGAGATTTCCAAGGTCGAAGCCGACGCCGACCCCATCCTGTGGCTCAACATGAGCTCCAGCACGATGGACACGCTGCAGCTGTCCGACTACGCCGAGCGCTACGTGGTGGATCGCTTCTCCAGCCTGGACGGCGTGGCGCAGGTGCGTATCGGCGGGCGCCAGCGCTATGCGATGCGCATCTGGCTGGACCGCGATCAACTGGCCGCGCGCGAGCTCACCGTGGCTGATGTGGAAGCGGCGCTGCAGAACGAGAACGTGGAGTTGCCGGCCGGCAGCATCGAATCGGCGCAGCGCGATTTCACCCTGCGCGTGGAGCGCAGTTATCTCAAGCCCGAGGACTTTGCCAAGCTGCCGTTGAGCAAGGGCGAGGGCGGCTATGTGGTGCGGTTGGGCGATGTGGCCAAGGTGGAGCTGACCTCGGCCGAGCGGCGCGCGTATTTCCAGAGCAACGGCGTGCCCAACGTGGGTCTGGGCATCGTGCGCAACTCCACCGCCAATGCGCTGGACGTCGCACGCGAGGCGCGCGCGCAGGCCGAGGAAGTGCAGAAGTCGCTGCCGCAGGGCACCAACATCTTCGTCGCCTTCGACACCACCACCTTCATCGATGCGGCGGTGGAGCGCGTGTACCACACGCTGGTCGAAGCGGTGGTGCTGGTGCTGGTGGTGATCTGGGTGTTTCTGGGCAGCGCACGCGCGGCCCTGATTCCTGCAGTGACGGTGCCGGTGTGTCTGATTGCCGCATTCATCGCGCTGTACGCGTTCGATTTTTCGATCAATCTGCTCACCTTGCTGGCGCTGGTGCTGTGTATCGGCCTGGTGGTGGACGATGCCATCGTGGTGGTGGAAAACATCCAGCGCCGCATCGATCTGGGCGAGCCGCCGCTGGTGGCTGCCAAGCGCGGTACCGGCCAGGTGGCCTTCGCGGTGATCGCGACCACGGCCGTCTTGGTGGCGGTGTTTTTGCCGGTGGGGTTTCTGGAAGGCAATACCGGGCGTTTGTTCCGCGAGTTGGCGGTGGCACTGGCCGCGGCGGTGGCGATCTCGGCATTCGTGGCGCTGACGCTGACGCCGATGATGTCGTCCAAGCTGCTGCGCTCGCACAGCCAGGCCAAACCCAATCGCTTCCATCGGTGGTTTGACGGGCGCATGCAGGCGGTGTCCGGCGCGTACGGGCGCTCGCTGGAGCGTCACGTGCACCGCACCTGGATCTTCGCGCTGCTCATGCTGCTGGCCTTGGGCGCCAGCGCCTGGTTGATGGGCCGCATTCCCTCCGAACTGGCGCCGGCGGAAGATCGTGGCAATTTCCAGATCATGATCGACGGGCCCGAAGGCGCCGGCTTCGATTACACCGTCGGGCAG
The DNA here is from genome assembly GCF_024806835.1 of Xanthomonas sp. 3793. GTDB lineage: Bacteria > Pseudomonadota > Gammaproteobacteria > Xanthomonadales > Xanthomonadaceae > Xanthomonas > Xanthomonas arboricola_F. The sequence continues at coordinate 55,159 of NZ_JANTYU010000004.1, read as the reverse complement.
ATGCATCAGGTCGAAGACATCCTGCGCCCGTACGTGGGGCAGGACAAACCGATCGTGCGTGCCAATCCGCGCGTGCCCGGTGGCTTTGGCAGCAGCGAGGAAATGCACACCGGCCGGGTCAGCGTGTTTTTGCAGGATTGGGAAAAGCGCTCCCGACCGACCACCGAAGTGGCCGACGAACTGCAGCAGAAACTCAACGTGCTCAGCGGCGTGCGTGCGCGCACGCAGGTGAGCGGCGGGCTGGTGCGTAGCCGCGGCCAACCGTTCCAGCTGGTGCTCGGTGGCCCGGACTATGCCGAAATCGCGCAGTGGCGCGACCGCATCCTGCAGCGCATGGAAGCCAATCCCGGCCTGGTCGGCCCGGATTCGGATTACAAGGAAACCCGGCCGCAGATGCGCGTCAACATCGACCGCCTGCGCGCGGCCGATCTGGGGGTGCCGGTGACCGCCATCGGTGGCGCGCTGGAAGCGATGATGGGCTCGCGCCGCGTCACCACGTTCGTGGACAACGGCGAGGAATACGACGTGATGCTGCAGGCCGGGCGCGAAGGCCGCATGGCGCCGGAAGACCTCACTGCCATCCGCGTGCGCTCCACGCGTGGCGAGCTGATTCCGCTGTCCAATCTGGTGAGCTTGAGCGAAGTGGCCGAAGCCGGCACCTTGAACCGCTTCAATCGCCTGCGCGCGATCACCATCACCGCCGGCCTGGCGCCGGGCTACCCATTGGGCGATGCCATCGCCTGGGCGCAGCAGACCGCGCAGGAAGAATTGCCCGAATACGCGCAGCTGGACTGGAAGGGCGAATCGCGCGAATACCAGCAATCCGGCAGCGCGGTGCTGCTGACCTTCGGCATGGCCTTGCTGGTGGTGTACCTGGTGCTGGCCGCGCAGTTCGAAAGCTTCGCCCATCCGCTGGTGATCATGCTCACCGTGCCGCTGGCGGTGCTGGGTGCGCTGGTCGGCTTGTGGGTCACCGGCGGCACGCTCAACCTGTTCAGTCAGATCGGCATCGTGATGCTGGTGGGGCTGGCGGCCAAGAACGGCATCCTGATCGTGGAGTTCGCCAATCAGTTGCGCGACGAAGGCCGCAGCGTGCACCAGGCCATCGTCGAATCGGCATCGGTGCGTTTGCGCCCGATCCTGATGACCTCGATCGCCACGGTGGTCGGTGCCATTCCGCTGGTGGTGGCCGGCGGGCCCGGCTCGGCCAGTCGCGCCACCATCGGTGTGGTGGTGATCTTCGGCGTGTCGCTGTCCACGCTGTTGTCGCTGTACGTGGTGCCGGCGTTCTACAGCCTGATCGCGCCTTTCACCAAGTCGCCCGAAGCGGTGGCGCGCGAGCTGGAAACCCTGGAGGCGCAGACGCCTTCGGTAGGTGGTCACGCCTGAGTGAGACCGGCAGCGGTGCGCTGCTGCCGGTAGTCGACGACGCGAGGATGCTGCGGCACCGGCGTTGATCGCTGCGTTTGCATTTGGCTGCACCGCAAACAAAACCCAAACCTCCGGGCGCAGGCTGTGCCCATCGAGCGCGTCAGTTCCAGGCCAGCGTCATCGATGCGATGACGCGGCGCAGCCCGGTATCGCCTTGCCGGGAGCGTCTTGGCCACTGCCTGCAACGCTGCCGCGTGATCGAGTCAGATGCCGCAATCCAGCCCAGGAGTGCATGTGATGCAGACGCTGCCTTTCATCGATGCCGATCCGTCCACGCTGCGCATGCGGTGTCCGCATTGCGCTGCATCGCGCGCTGGCGATGTCGCTGCACGCTCGGCAGGCGCTACGACGCCGGGCACAGCGCAACCGCCTGATGCCGCTGCGGCACCGCCTGCGCAAACGGGCATGCACCGGCAGCGCTCGATCGAACCAGCACGCGGCGCAGCGCCGCTGCGGTGTCCGATCCTGCGTGCAGCCCTGCTCGGGAGCATTGCGCTGGTGCTGCTGGTGGTGGACATGGTCGTGCTGTGGCCGCTGCCGTAGCGCGCGCTGGCGGGCGGCTGCGCGCCCATCGCTTCGGCCGCGCAATGACTAAGGTCACATGACAGGCATGCCCGGCTATGGTGGACTTCGGCGGTTACCTGACCGGAATTGCCCATGCGTCGTCTTGCCTGCCTGCTTGCTCCTTCTCTCCTTGCGCTGTGCTGCGGTAGCGCACTCGCGCAGACGTCCGGCGAGCCGGTACCCAATGGACGCCTGCCGGGTTGGGCGGTGCCCGAGCGCTACAGCCTGGCGATCAAGGTCGACCCGGAGCAGGCGCAGTTCAGTGGCCGCACCACCATCCGCGTCCAGCTCAAGCAGGCGTCCGACCATCTGTGGCTGCACGGCAAGGAGCTCAAGGTCAGCAAGGCCACGGTCAAGCCGGCCAAGGGCAAGGCGCTCAGCGCACGCTATGTCGATGCCGATGCGCAGACCGGTGTGGTGCGGCTGGATTTCGGCCGCACGCTGCAGCCGCAGACGCTCACCGTGGACATCGTCTACAGCGCGCCGCTCAATCAGCAGCTGCAGGGCCTGTATCAGGTGAAGTACCAGGGCAAGGCGTATGCGATGACGCAGATGGAGCCGATCAGTGCGCGCTACGCGTTCCCGGGTTTCGACGAGCCGGCGTTCAAGACCCCGTTCGACCTCAGCCTGACCGTGCCCGCCGACGACCAGGCGCTGGCCAACACCATCGCCACCTCGACCAAGCCGGCCGGCAAGGGCTGGAAGACGGTGAGCTTCGCCCCGACCGTGCCGCTGCCGACCTATCTGGTCGCCTACGCCGCCGGCCCGTGGGACGTGGTGGACGTGCCGGCCATGCCGGCCACCCCGCAGCGCCCCACCCCGACCCCGCTGCGCGGGATCGCCGCCCAGGGCCAGGGCCCGCGCATTACCCCGGCGCTGGACCAGACCCCGGCGATCATCGCCGCACTGGAGGACTACTACGCCTTCGGTTATCCGTTCGACAAGCTCGATCTGGTCGCTGCCCCGGATTTCAGCGCCGGTGCGATGGAAAACCCCGGTTTTGTGACCTTCCGCGACTGGCTGCTGTTGCTGGACAAGGATTCGCCGGCCGAGAACGTGCAGCGCTCCTTCAACGTCAATGCGCATGAGCTGGCGCACCAGTGGACCGGCGACACCGTCACCATGGAGTGGTGGGACGACCTGTGGCTCAACGAGGCCTTCGCCACCTGGATGCAGCAGAAGATCACCATGCAGCTGCACCCGGAATACCGCGCCAACCTGGACCGCATCGGCGGCGCCCAGCATGCGATGGACAACGACAGCCTGGTCAGCGCGCGCAAGATCCGTCAGCCCATCACCGGCAATGGCGATATCGAAACCGCCTTCGACGGCATCACCTACCAGAAGGGTGCGGCGGTGCTGGCGATGTTCGAAGCCTTCGTCGGCGAAGACGTGTTCCGCGAAGGCATGCGCGCCTATATCGCCAAGCACAAGTTCGGCAGCGCCACCGCCGACGACTTGGTCGATGCGATCGCCGATGCCGCCGGCAAGGGCGAAGACTTCAAGGCGGCATTCCGCAGCTTCCTGAATCAGCCGGGCGTGCCCTACCTGCAGACCCAGGTGGCACGCGAAGGCGGCAAGACCGTGGTCAAGCTGCAGCAGCAGCGGTATTTGCCGCTGGGTTCGACCGGCTCCACTGCACAACAGTGGGGCGTGCCGGTGTGCGTGAAGTACGGCAAGGGCAAGAACCAGGTCGGTACCGCCTGTCAGCTGCTGGAAGACGGCAGCGGCAGCATCGTGCTGGACGGCGCCGGCAAGAACACCTGGGTGTTTCCGAATGCGCGTGGCGCCGGCTATTACCGTTTCAGCCTGCCCAAGAAGCAGCTGGCCGCACTCGGCAAGCAGGTCGCCCAGCTCGACGACAACGAGCAGCTGGCCTATGCCGATGCCATCGATGCGGCCTACCGCCACGGCGATGCCGACAGCGACGCGGTGTTGATGGCGATCGAGCAGCTGGCACCGTCTGCATCGTCCGACGTCTCCACCGCGCTGGTGGATCGCTTCGTGTGGATCTGGCGTTACCAGGCCACTACCGAGGCGCAGCGCGGCGGGTTGCGCAAGGCCGCCGAACAGGCCTATCTGCCGCGTCTGCGCCAGCTGGGTTACACGCGGCGTAGCGGTGAGTCGATCGACGACACCACGCTGCGTTCGTCGCTGGCCGGCCTGTTCGCGCTGCGCCTGCAGAACGCGGAAGTGCGCAAGGCGCTGCTCGCCCAGGGCGATGCGGTGCTGGCCGGTGGCAACGGGGCGCTGGATTTCTCTGCGGCCAACCCGGATCTGCTCGGCACTGTGCTGGCGGTCACCGCGCAGGAACGCGGCGCCCCCGCGGTGCAGACCTTGATCGAGGCCTTGCGCACCCACGCAGACCCTGCGCAGCGCAACGCCATGATCGCCGCACTGGGTGCGGTGCAGGACCCTGGGCTGCTCACCCAGGTGCGCGATTTTGCGTTGACCGACGCGATCAAGGTCGGCGAGATGAAGAGCATGCTGATGCGTGGGAACAGCTACGAGAATTCGCACGCATCGATGTGGCCGTGGTTCACCGCCAACTTCGACCGCATCGTGCAGCGTAGCGGGTCGTTCGACGGCGGCGGTCTGCCGGCGCTCGGCGCATCCGGCGGCTGCAGCGCAGAAGACGCCGACCGCCTGGATGCCTTCTTCCAGCCGCGCTTGGCCAAGCTCAGCGGTGCCGACCGCGGCCTGGCGCAGACCGGCGAAACCATCCGCCTGTGCGCCGCGCTCAAGCAGGCACAGGCCGCCAAGCGCTAAGCGGCCAGCAACGCGACCGCGCCGCCGCGCGGTCGCGAGCGCTGCACGGACTCGGCCTGTGCCACGTGTACAGGTCGGTTTCGGGTGCACCGCCCGCATTCATCGACGATCCCTCGCGACGTGAAGCCGGTCGCGGCCAAGCTTCCGCACGACGCTGGCGTCGCTGCACAGAGCATGCGGCGCGCCCCCCCGATGCCGCATCACGGCGCACACGAGTTGCATATGGACAGCCGGCACATTGGCGCGCGTTGATGGCGCGGCGTGCCCGCACGTCGCATCGTGCGGCGCTTTCGGCCAGAATCGATCCACTCCCCACTAATGCTGGGGTTCACGATCCAGCACTCGGGGAGATTGCGTGGAAGCACTCATCAATGGCATCAACGGCATCGTCTGGAGCAAGGCACTGATCTTCATGTGCCTGGGAGCAGGCGTCTACTTCACCGTCCGCACCCGTTTCATGCAGGTACGCGGGTTCGTGGAAATGATCCGCCTCACCGTGGGCGGGCAGAAGTCCGATGCCGGGGTGTCCTCGTTCCAGGCGCTGGCGATGTCGATGGCCGGGCGTATCGGCATCGGCAACATCGCCGGCGTCGCCACCGCCATCGCTTTCGGTGGGCCGGGCGCAATCTTCTGGATGTGGGTGATGGGGTTTCTCGGTGCGTCCACGTCGTACGTGGAATCGACGCTGGCGCAGATCTACAAGATCAAGGATGCCGACGGCCGCTATCGCGGCGGCCCGGCGTACTACATCGAAAAGGCGATGGGGCTGAAGTGGTACGCGCTCACCTTCGCGGTGGCCACCATCATCGCCACCGGCTTCCTGATGCCGGGCGTACAGGCCAACGCAATCGCCGACAGCGTCATCAACGCCTGCCGGGGCACCAGCCTGTGCGGTGCGATGGACGGGCAGTGGATGGGCCTGCCGATGCGCGATGCGGCCAAGCTGGGTATCGGCATCCTGGTGGCGAGCATGCTGGCGGTGATCATCTTCGGCGGCGTCAAGCGCATCGCCAACTTCGCCGAAATCGTGGTGCCGTTCATGGCGATGGGCTACATCCTGATGGCGCTGGTCATCATGGTGCTCAACGCCGAGCGCGTGCCGGGCATGTTCGCCACCATCTTCAGCAGCGCCTTCGGCAGCCACGCCGCGTTCGGTGCCTTGCTGGGGCTGGCGGTGGAATGGGGCGTCAAACGCGGCATCTACGCCAACGAAGCCGGGCAGGGCACCGGGCCGCATGCCGCTGCAGCGGCAGAGGTGTCGCATCCGGCCAAGCAGGGCTACGTGCAGGCGTTTGCGATCTACTTCGACACCATGATGGTGTGCACCGCCACCGCATTCCTGATCCTCACCACCGGCAAGTACAACGTGTACGCGCCCGACGGCGCCAAGCCCGGCCTGTACGCCGGCCTGAGCGGGGTGGAAGAAGGCCCCGGTTATGCGCAGGCGGCGGTGGAATCGGTGCTGCCGGGCTGGGGCGCGGGCTTCGTTGCGGTGGCGTTGTTCTTCTTCGCCTTCACCACCATCATGGCCTATTACTACATGGCCGAAACCAACCTGAGCTACATCAATGGCAACCGGCGCCGGCCGCTCACCGTGCTGCTGCTGCGCCTGGGCATCCTGGGCATGGTGATCTTCGGCGCGTTCCACAATGCGCAGCTGGCCTGGGCGCTGGGCGATATCGGCGTCGGCGTCATGGCCTGGCTCAACATCATCGCCATCCTGATCCTGCACAAGCCCGCCATGCTGGCCTTGAAGGATTACGAACGGCAAAAGCGCCAGGGGCTGGATCCGGTCTTCGATCCGGTCCGGCTTGGCATCAAGAACGCGGATTTCTGGACACAACGATGAAACAACATGATGGACGTGGCGCCCGGCCGCCACGCGACACCACCGGCAGCGGCGCTGCGCCGCTCAACCCGTGGGGCCGTGCGGCACCACGCGCACCCGCGCCGGCTGCGCCTGCGGCACGCACCGCCGCTGCCGCACCGGCCGCTGCCAACGCCAACACCGCGCGCGAGCTGCGCCTGTACGGTATCAATGCGATCCAGGCGGTGTTCAAGGCGCGCCCGCAGGCGCTGCGCAAGATCTACCTGAGCGAAGCGCGCATCCCGCAGTTCAAGGCCTTGCTGGCCTGGTGCGTGGCGCAGCGTCTGGGTTACCGCGTGGTGGAAGACGCCGACCTCACCAAGCTGGCGTCCAGCACGCATCACGAAGGCATCGTGGCAGAAGTGTTGCGGGTGCCGCCGCAGCCGCTGCAGGAGTGGCTCGCGGCATTGCCGCAAGGCCCGGTGCTGGCGCTGTGGCTGGATGGCGTGGGCAACCCGCATAACTTCGGCGCGATCTTGCGCTCGTCGGCCCACTTCGGTGTGGCGGGCCTGCTGCTGCCGGCTGGCTCCACGCTGGGCTTGTCCGGTGCTGCGGCACGTGTGGCCGAAGGCGGTGCCGAAGCCGTGCCGCTGGTGCAACTGCCGGAGACGGCACTGGCGATGACGCAATTGCGTCAGGCCGGGTTTGCGGTGGCCGCCACGCTGGTCGAGGGTGGGAAGGATGTGTTTGCCGCCGCGTTGCCGCAGCGTCTGGTGTACGTGATGGGCGCCGAAAGCGAAGGCATGGACCGCCAGTTCGCCCGCGATTGCGATCTGCAGCTCTCCATCCACGGCAGCGGCAAGGTCGAAAGCCTCAACGTGGCCTCGGCCACCGCCGTGTTCCAGGCCGCCTGGCGCGCCCGCGTCAACCCCGGAGAACTGTGATGCGCCTGTCTGCCTGTTTGCTTGCCGCCAGCTGCATGCTGAGTGGCAGCGCGTCTGCTGCCGCGGCCACCGTTGCTGCAGCGCCGCCGGAAGTGCGTACCGATCATGGCGTGGTCCGCGGGCAATGGCAGGACGACGGCAGCGCGGTATTCCGTGCCATCCCCTTCGCCGCGCCGCCGCTGGGTGCGTTGCGCTGGCGCCCACCGCAGCCGGCGACCGCATGGACGCAGGTACGCGACGCCACGCAGGCGGCCACGCCGTGCGTGCAGCCCGCGCTGGGCTGGAACGACGCGATGGCCAGGCGCGGCAGCGAAGACTGCCTCTACGTCGAAGTGCAGACACCCACGCTGCAGCCGGCAGCCCCGTTGCCGGTATTTGTGTGGATCCATGGCGGCGCCAATGTGGCTGGCGGTGCCGACGGGCATCTGCCCACCAATCTTGTCGCGCAGAACATGCTGGTGGTGACGCTGCAGTACCGACTGGGCGCGCTGGGCTTCCTGTCGCTGCCGGAACTGCGCGATGGCGACAACGAAGCGGCCGGCAACTACGCATTGCTCGACCAGATCGCCGCATTGCGCTGGGTGCGCGACAACATCGCGCAGTTCGGCGGCGACCCTGCACGGGTCACCATCGCCGGGCAGTCGGCCGGCGGCCAGGATGTGGGCTTGCTGATGCTCAGCCCGCTTGCGCGTGGCCTGTTTTCTGCGGCGATCGAACAAAGCGGTACCGCTGGTTTCGGGCTGCCGGCGCGCAGCCTGGAAGACAATCGCGCCTTGGGCGCTGCCATCGCCAAACGCGCCGGCATAGACGATGCGGCCACCCGTCTGAGCCAGTTGCGCGCGTTGCCGGTGGAGCAGTTGCTCAAGGCCGGGCAGGGTGTGGACGTGCCGGCCCTGGACGACGACGGCTATGTCTGGTTGCAAGCCGTCGTCGATGGGCGCGTGCTGCCGCGCGCACCGGCCCAATTGCTGGCCAGTGGCGCACAGGCCAAGGTGCCGCTGTTGATCGGTTACGTGGTGCAGGAGCTCACCTACGGTGGCGAGAAGGGCGCACAGGCGCGTCTGCGTCGCGACTATCCCGATCGCGCCGAGGCCGTGTTGCAGGCGCAACGCACGCATGCGGCGCAACGGGCCGAGCGCCAGGGCGATGCAGCGATGCAGCTGTCCACCGACCTCACCTTCCGCTGCCCGGCGGTGACTGTCGCGCAGCACCAGGCCGCACTGGGCGTGCCGGTGTGGCATTACGTGTTCGACACCGCCGCGCCGGGTGGGCAAGTGACCCACAGCGCCGAGCTGCCGTTCCTGTTCAAGAACCTGCCTATCGGGCAGCCACCGGTGAGCCTGCAACGGTATTGGGCGGCCTTCGTGCAGCGTGGCAATCCCAATGCCAAGGGCTTGCCCGCGTGGCCGGCATTCGCGCCGAAACATGCCGCGCTACAGTTCGATGCGCGCGGCGTGCAGCAGATCAAGGATGCGCGCCCGGCAGTGTGCGCAGGCGTGGACTTGCCGTAAGCCGGCGCCCATTGCCACGGCTGGCAAGCGGCGTGGTGCGTCCTTGCCGGCTGTGTGAAGCCGGCAAGGACAACCAGAAGACGTGGATGCGCGTGCCGTGGTGAGGCTTTCCATTGGGCATGCCAACAAACCACTGCCTCGCTGGCTGCATGCTGACGGGGTGACTGCAGTGCCGACGTTTCAGCATCTACCGCATAACCGCATGCCGGCCCATGTCGTGGCCGCCAGGCGAATGCGCGCGCTGCAGCGGTGCGCGCGTTCGCAACGACTCAGCGACTCAGCGGGCGCAGCCCGGCCCGCCGAAGTAGATGCCGCCGCTCTGCATCTCCGGCGACAGGCTGGTGCGGGAAACGCCGGCGCCCAGTGCATACGGATAGCCGTAACCGGCGATCGCCAAGGTGTAGCACGACGGCTGCTCCACATTCAGCGATGACAACCGCTGTGCAGGCCGGGTGACCATGGTCGCATCGCGATAAAAGTGATTGGCCTGGAACGCGGCCTGCCGGTAGCCGGCCGATGCGAACCGCCCGCTGCCCATCGGTGCGCTGGGGCGACCATCCCAGGTGGAAATTTCGCCACCGGCCGAGATGAAGATGCTGGCGCTGCCATCGGCGATGTCGCCCGTATAGAGCTCGGCCTTGTAATAGCCGATCCATTCGCCATTCAAGCCGAACCACCAATAGCCGTCGGTATTGCGCTGGAATTCCACATGCAGCATGGCCTGCTTGCCGCCCGCGGTGCTGAAGCCGTCGGCTGGCGCGGCGCCGAGCACATTCGCCGTGCTGGTCTGCACGAAGTCGGCACAATCCAGGTTATGGCAACCGGTGCTGATGTAGCCATCCTGCGTGGAATAGATGAACAGGATCGGCGTGGTGCCCCAGCCTGCGCCAGGTTGGGTTTGCCAACCGGCTTCCAGGGTCTGGATCTGCCCTTGCGGGGTGTATCCCCCCAGCCAGATCTGGCTGATCGACTGCGCATCGTTGGCGCGCACGGACGGTACCCAGGTATTGAGGTCGGCACCGGCGCCGGTCACCGGCGAGCCGGCAGTGTCCAGGTAGATGGTGGAGTAGTAGTGCACCACCGACGCGGCATCCTGTGCGGCCGGTGCCAGTGCGGGGCGGTCAGGTGCGCTCGCACGCGGTGTGGTGCCGCGCAAGAACGCCTGCAGCGTTGCGTGTTGGCTCATCTCGGCCAGGCCGATGCGCTGCAACGGCACGCTGCCCGCGTCGCAGCGCTGCGCTGCGTCGAGTGAAGCGCCAGTGCTGACCCCGGCCGCAATAGTCGGTGGCAGGACAGGCACGCTGCCATCGCGCAACGCAGGCTGCTGCGCAAGCGGGATGCAGTCGAACACCTTGCCGCGCTGATGCACGCTGCGCAGCACGGTCAGGCCGTTGTAGCGATTGAACAGATACCGCTGCATCTGCGCGAAGTCCGCCGGGCCGCCGACCTTGGCGGTCACCGCGCGCGTGGCGTAGCTGAGCTGTGCCTGCGCGTCCAGGAATTGCTTGAACTCCTGCGTGACCGACGGAAATGCGCGCGATACCGCAGCCGCAGTACTGCGCGGCATGCCTGCACGCGGCTCGGGCGCAACACGTGCGGAGGCGGGCGTGTGCAGCAGCGGCGGCATCAGCGCATCGATACGTTGATCATCTGCAGCCGAGGTGGAGGGCGATAGCAGCGTGCCTGCGAAACTGGCGGGTGCTGCGGTGCAAATGGCAAGCGCAGCAACGACGCGGCCGATCGACATCGGTCGCTTTGAACGTAACGTCATGGGAGTGTTTCCTGGCGCCGGAATGAAACGGCCCCGCATGCGGCGAACCATGCAGGCCGCGCCATCACGTCGCAGGTCGAGCCGGAGGACAGCCGGCTCGACCTGCGGTGAAGGTGCGCGCATCCTAAAACGTATGCTTTGCAAAAATATCCGTATGCGTTGATTGCGTGACGCCAGGCACACGGCAAGCGCAATGCGCTAAGCGGATGTCCGCTGCACACGCGCGCCAGGCGATGTGCGGCGCGGTGCCGCTGCGCAACAGTGCGCACGATCACGCCCATGCAGCTGTAGTGTTGCTGAGATGCCGGGCTGCTATCGACCTGCCATTCGACAGGTCAAGCGCGATAGCGGGAGTGATCCTTGCACATCGCCGTCGTATCCCCATCCCCCTCTGCAGATGGCAAAGGGGGCGTCGCGGGCCCAGATCGCCGCGCTTATTTCTTCTGCAGCCGTACCGCCGCGCCGCCGTTTGCAGCCAGTTCCAGTTGCAGGCTGCTCTCACGGGTGAGCTTGCGGGTCTCGATGTGGACCTCGGTGGGCGCCTGGCCGTCGGCGTAGATCGTTGCGGTCCAGCTGCCCTTGCCCAGGAACGATAGCGGCAAGGTCAAGGTGCGTGGCTGCTCGTTGGTCATCGCGCCCACATACCAGTCCTTGCCGCTGCGCCGCGCCAGCGCGATGTGCTCGCCGATGGCGCCTTGCAGTGCACGGGTTTCGTCCCAGCTTGCCGGGACATCGCGCAGGAACTGCGCTGCCGGCACGTTTGCGTATTGTTCGGGGCTGTCGGCCACCACTGCGAACGGGCTCTCGTACACCACGTACATTGCCAGCTGCTGCGCGCGTGTGGTCATCACCTGCGGTGCGATGTGCTGCATCTTGAACTCGGCCGGGCGCACATTGCGGAAGCCGCCCGGTGTGTAGTCCATCGGCCCGAGCAACATCCGCGTGAACGGCAACGTGAGGTTATGCGTGGCGGTGATGCGCGTGGTCCATTTGTTGTATTCGGCGCCGAGCACGCCTTCCTGGGTCAGATAATTGGGATAGGTGCGGGTCAGGCCGGTGGGGTGATACGCACCGTGCAGATCGACCAACAGCTTGTGTTCGGCGGCCTTGCTCAGCAGGCGATGGTAGAAGTCCACCATCTGCTGGTCGTCGCGGTCCATGAAGTCGACCTTGATGCCCTTGATGCCGAGTTGCTGGTACCAGGCGAGCGCTTCGTCCATGTGCGCATCGAGCGCGCGCCAATGCGCCCACAACCACAGCCCGATGTGACGCTGACGGGCGTAGCTGACCAGGCCCGGCAGATCGAGTTGCTCCACCGGCCTGCGGATATCGGCATCGACGTTGTACTGACCATCGCCGGTGCTGCCGAAATACCAGCCGTCGTCGATCAACATGTACTGCAGTTTCAATTGCTGGGCGTGATCGATATAGCGCTGAATCGTGGCGGTATTCATGCCCGGATTGGCCACACCACTGGCCAGCGAGCCGGACCACCAATCCCACGCAGATTTGCCCGCGCGCACCCAGCTCACATTGAAGGCCGGCGGCGGGTTGAGTGCGGAAATCAGGTTGGATTCGATCAGGCTGGCCGGGTTGTCGCCGAGCATGATCACCCGCCACGGGGTGGCGAAATCGCTGCCTTTGGCGTCGAAGCTGACCGCTAGCTTGGGGTTGTCCAAGCGTGGCGACAATTTTGCCGATACGCCCAGGTCGCCATCCTCGCGGCCGGTGAGATACAGGCCGGCGTAATCGCGCAGGTTGGCCTCGGCAATCGCCAGCGTGGTGCCGCTGGCATCGGTCTGGCAGACCAGGGGCAACTCGAGCAGATTGTGCGGGCGCAATCTGGATGCGGGGATCGCATCGTATTCGCCCTCATGGCTGGTTCCGAAGCGGCCCAGGTTCAAGGTCCAGCAGGAATAGTCGCGTGGAAACGCAAAGCTGGTGAGCTCGTTGCGAATCCGCACCTCACCGGCATCGGGCAGCACATAACGCAGTGCAACGCCGTCGTCGTAGGCACGCAATTCCACCGTCAGGCGCCGTTGTTGCGGATCGGACAACTGCACGCGCAATTGGCGGTAGTGGTCGCGTGCCTGACGCGTCTTGCCCACGGCCAAGGCAAACCGGCTGTCATGCGTGTCGGTCGTGCTGCCCTGCAGCGTCATCGCCTTGCCGAGCGTATTGGCGCGGCCCAGATCCAGTCCAAGCGGGGCGTCGTCGAGCACGACTTTGTTGCGATACAGCACACGATAGGTCGGCACGCCGCCGTCGCTTAGCGTCAATTCCACCTGCGTACGTGCATCGGGCGACTGCACCTGCAAACGCTGCGCAGCTGCAGGAAGCGCGATCGCACACAGCAATGCGCACGCCGCCGGTAATGCGGAATGGATCAGGTTTCGCATGAGTCCCTCCTCCTGGGAGCGCCAACCCTAACGCAGAACGGTTGTTGTCGGTATCCACCTGGGGTAACGTTACCTCGCACCATGGCCGCTGAAACAGGGGCGGCAGCCACGGGCGGCATCATTCGAAAGCAAGCGACACCACGACTGCGAGTCGTCTGTCGGTTGCGTGCGAGTGGTGTGCACCGTTGCTTGGCAGTAGAGCTTGGGAGAGGCCTCTAATGCTGATGGTTCGCAAGGCGTTCCGCCGTGGAGCGCTGTGGGTGGTGTGTGGTTGCATGGCCTGGGCTGCAGTGGAGGCTGCGCCCGCCGATGTGCAGTCGCCCGGTCCATACGATGTCCGCGTGCTGGCGGGCGGGATGGGGCTGGCAAAGAAGCTAGCCGCCGATGCGCCAGGATTGGCTGCCGACGCGGACTGGAGCATCTCAGGCTGGGTGCGTCCCTCGCGTGCGAATGCCGGCCCGGCATTGATCGCCGGTCTGGGCGATCCGAAATCGGCCGGGCGTTACTTCGCAATCGACAACGGCAGGCTCGCTTTCGTGCAGGGCGCAGATACGGTGTTGCGCAGCAAGCAGGCGCTGCCTGCGGGGGCCTGGACGCAGCTGGCTGCAGTGGCGAAAGGCGGGCGGTTGACGCTTTACGCCAATGGCCGTCAGGTCGCCAGTGGCGCAGTCCGCCAGAGTGCGGTCGCGCCCGTGCTGATGTTCGGTCCGCGCGAGCAGCCCGCCGCCTATACGCAGCACTTCGGTGGCGAGATTGCCGGCTTTCTTGCGCATTCCGCTGCACTGGATGCGCCGGCCATCGTGCAGCTTGCGGCCAAGGTGCCGGATCAGGCCCCGCAGCGTTTCGAAGACGCCTCGCCGGCCTGGCAGGTCCAGGTCAGGCAGATGGCTGGCCAGGTCGCACCGCAGGCGCCCGCAACGCTGCCGCGCAGTGCGGCGGCCTTCTCTGCGCCGGTGGCCAAGCCGGTACAACCGACGCCCGCGCTGCAGCCGCTGGATGCTGCGGCATGGCGGGTCGGTGCGTGGCAACTGGCTGCGGCACCGGATCTGGGGCAGGCCACTGGCGCCATCCTGTCGCGCGGTGATGACCACGGCGGCGCGGCCTGGCACGTGGCCACGGTGCCAGGCACGGTGCTCACCACGCTGGTCGATCGGGGCGTGTATCCGGACCCGGACATCGGTCTCAACAACATGGCCATTCCCGAGTCGCTGAGCCGGCAGGACTGGTGGTACCGCAGCCATTTCGATCTGCCTGCTGCAGCGCAGGGCAAGCGGCTGGAACTGCTGTTCAACGGCATCAACTATGCGGGCGAGGTCTGGGTCAACGGCACCCAGGTCGGGCGTACGCGCGGTGCGTTCGCACGCGGCCGCTTCGATGTCAGCAAGCAGCTCAAGGCTGGCCGCAACATCATCGCAGTGCGTGTCTCGCCGCCGCCGCATCCCGGCATCGCGCACGAGCAATCGATGACCGCAGGCGTGGGCGAGAATGGCGGTGTGCAGGCGCTGGATGGGCCGACCTTCATCGCCAGCGAAGGCTGGGACTGGATTCCGGCGGTACGCGATCGCAACGCCGGCCTGTGGCAGGACGTGCAGTTACATGCCACCGGGCCGTTGGCGCTTGGCGACACCCGGGTGGTGACGACGCGGCTGGCTCCGGATCACCGGCGTGCCGAGCTCGAAATCAGCGTGCCATTGCGCAACGACAGTGCCGCGGCGGTGCAGGGCACCCTGCAACTGGGCATCGGCGAGGTGCGCATCCGGCGGCAGGTCAATGTGCCGGCCGGTGGTACAACGCTCACGCTCGGCGCCGCCGACACGCCGGAACTGGCGATTGCCAATCCGCGCCTGTGGTGGCCCAACGGCTATGGCGAGCCTGCGCTATATACCTTGCAGGCCAGCGTCGAAGTGGCCGGTACGCCATCGGACACGCAGCAGCTGCGCTTCGGCATCCGCGAGGTCAGTTACGAGCTGTCGCTGTTCGACCAGGACGGTGCGCTGCGCCGCGTGCTGGTGGATTTCAACAAGGCACGTCAGCGTGGCGAACGCATTGTCGATGCCCGCCACAGTGCGATCCGCCCCGTGCCCGGCGGCGATGCGCAATCGTTCTATCCCGGCGCGCAGGCATCGCCGGCAGTCACGCCGCTCAGCGATGACGCGCTGGCGCCTTACCTGGCCATCCGCATCAATGGCGTGCGCATTGCCGTCAAGGGCGGCAACTGGGGCATGGACGACTGGCGCAAGCGCGTCTCGCGCGAGCGGCTGGAGCCGTACTTCTGCCTGCAACGCGATGCGCATTTCAACGTGGTGCGCAACTGGGTGGGGCAGAACACCGAAGCCAGCTTCTTCGATCTGGCCGACGAATACGGCATGCTGGTCTTCAACGACTTCTGGCAGTCCACCCAGAACTACAACATGGAGCCGGCCGATGCGGCGCTGTTCCTGGACAACGCCTCCGAGGTGATCAAGCGCTTCCGCAACCACCCGTCCATCGTGCTGTGGTTCGGCCGCAACGAAGGCGTGCCCGCGCCCATCCTCAACGAAGGCCTGGATGCGCTGGTCGCCGAACTGGACGGCACGCGCTGGTACACCGGCAGTTCCAACCAGGTCAATCTGCAAGGCAGCGGCCCGTACAACTACCGCGAGCCGGTGGCCTACTTCAATGCGTTGGCGCAGGGCTTTTCGGTGGAGGTGGGCACGCCGTCGTTCTCCACGCTGGAGTCATTCAAGGCTTCGATACCTGCTGCTGGCGATCAGTGGCCGATCGGCGATGCCTGGGCCTATCACGACTGGCACCAGTCCGGTAACGGCGACACCGCCAGCTTCATGCGTTCGCTCACCGACAAGCTGGGTGTGCCCACCAGCCTGGAAGATTTCGAGCGCAAGGCGCAGTTGCTCAACTACGACACCCATCGCGCCATCTTCGAAGGCTTCAACGCGCAGCTGTGGACCAAGAACAGCGGGCGCCTGCTGTGGATGAGCCATCCGGCCTGGCCCAGCAACATGTGGCAGATCTACAGCCACGACTACGACACCCACGCGGCCTACTACGGCGTGCGCAACGCGGCAGAGATGCTGCATGTGCAGATGAACCTGCCCGGCCATGAAGTGGTGGTAGTCAACAATGCCAGCGACCCGGTGCGCGGCCTGCGTGTGCGTGCAGAGATCTACGGCACCGACGGTACGTTGCTGCAGCAACGCGAACAGGCGGTGGACGCCGCGCCCGTTGCGGTCTCGGCACCGGTACTGCAACTGGCGCCGCTGCTCAAGGACACCAACGGGCTGGGCTTTGTACGCCTGCAATTGCTCGATCGCGATGCGGTGGTGCGCTCGCGCAATTTCTACTGGGTGGCACGCGATGCGGCGGCCATGCGCGGCCTGGATGCGCTGGCGGCAGTGCCGGTGCAGCTCGGCACGCAGCTGCAAGACGGTGCGGAACCGGTGCTACGCGCGACCGTGCGCAACGCCTCGCAACAGGTGGCGCTCAACACCAAGCTGACTCTGGTGGACGCGCAAGGCCAACGCATCCTGCCGGCGTACTACAGCGACAACTATCTGAGCCTGGTGCCGGGCGAGCAGCGCGAGGTGGAAATCCGTGGCCCGTCTGCGGACACCCTGCGCAACGCCACGCTGCAAGTGCGCGGCTGGAATGTCGAACCATCAACTGGCGCTGCCAACGGGCTTCCGTAGCGGCACCAGCAAGTTGCCACGTCGTGCGCTTGCACGGCGTCTGCACTGACGCACCGATCGGCGCGTCAGCCATTACTGCATTGCCCCCCGGCATTGCCATTCGAAACGGTCGTGGATTGTCGTCATCCCTGGGAGGGGACCATGAACAAGCTGCATCGCAGTACCCGTCACACCCCGCTGGCCGCCGCGCTGGCGGCTGCACTCACACTGGTCGCGGCAACTGCCGCAGCGCAGGAAGCCGGCAGCACGGCCGGCGTCACCGATCTGGACAAGGTCATGGTCAAGGGCGTGCGCGGCGCGCAGGCCGAGGCCATCGAGAACAAGCGCACTGCCGCGCAGATCATCGACTCGATCTCCGCCGAAGACATCGGCAAGCTGCCCGACGTCACCATCACCGATTCGCTGCAGCGCGTGCCCGGCGTGCAGATCCGGCGCTCTGCGGGCGAGGGCTCGCAGCTCAATATCCGCGGCATGCCGCAGGTGCAGACCACGATGAACGGCGAGTTGTATCTGAGCGCTGGTGGCGGCGATCAGTTCGGCCAACCCAACATCGGACGTGCGCAACCGGACTTCGTCGACATTCCGCCGACGCTGTTCAGCGGCGTGGACGTGATCAAGTCGCCCACCGCCGCCGACCTGGATGGCGGCATCAGCGGCACGGTGTCGCTCAAGACGCGTCGCCCGTTCGATCTGCCCGAAGGCTGGACCTTCAGCGGCCAGGCCGAAGGCTCCTACGGCGACCGAGTGCAGGAACTCAACGAGTTGTACTCGGGCCTTGCCAGCTTCCGCACCGAGCGCTGGGGCGCGTTGCTGGCTGTGTCGTACTCCGATGCCACGCTGGAGAACAAGCACCCCAGCGTGTATTCCAACGGTGCGCAGAAATCCACCGAGCAGAACGTGGGCTTCGATTTCAACGGCGATGGCCGCATCGGCAGCAATACCGATCCGTCCAACCTGCCGCGCGACTATTTCTACAACTGGGTCGCCACCGAACTGGATAACCGCAGCACCGACCGCCAGCGCACCGGCGTCAACGGCTCGTTCCAGTTCAACATCAATGATTCGTGGACGGTATTGGCCGATGCGGCCTATACCAAGCTCGAAGACCACGACACCTCGGTGGCCGCACAGCTGCACACCGGTTGGGCGACCAATCAGTTGCAGCCAGGATCGGTGGTCGATTCCAACGGTGTGCTCGAATACGGCCAGTTCCGCTACAACCGCTTCCAGGCGCATTCGATGGCCGGCGTGGCCGATTCGGATTCGCTCAATACCAACCTGGAACTGCGCTTCGATGACGGCGGTCCGTTCCGTGCGTCGTTCCGTTGGGTGCATGGCGATGCGCAGCGTACCTACGACGAAGCGCGCGCCGATGCGGTGGTGACACGCGGCGACCAGATCACGCGCGCCGGCGGCGTCACGCAATGGGCCAATGCCAACGGACTGCCGACGGTCGATGCCTCGGTGGATTTCCGCGGCACCTATCCGGCGGTCAACCTGGGCACCGATGTGTCCAACCCGGACAACTGGCAGCTGATGTCCACGTGGGCACAGGGCAACAAGATCGAAGCGACGATGGACGCGTTCCGCGCCGACGGCACCTTCGAGTTCGATGAGGGCGTGGTGCGCGGGTTCCAGTTCGGCATTCGCTACGGCGAGCGTGAGGTCAAGCTGGATACCTATCGCTACCTGTCGCCGGTGTCGACCACATGCGCAGATCCCAATCGCTCGCTGTACTACTTCAAGGACCCGTTGATCGTCGACACCTGCAGCGGCGTCTCCGAAGCGCGTCTGCTGCCGTTCAACTCCATCCCCGGCTATTGGGCGTACTTCAACGACTTCGATCCGCTCAAGGTCACCGGCCTGGGCAGCCAGGGCTTGCCGGCGATCAACCCGCAGGTCATGAAGGACCCGGTGGGCTATCTCAACAGCCTGTACCCGGGCAACGTGGCCTACCAGCAGGCGGCAGACTCGTACAAGGTCACCGAAAAGAGCACCGCAGCGTACTTCCTTGCGAACCTGGAAGGCGGTACCGGCAGTGCGGTGCCGTGGACGGCCAACATCGGCGCGCGCATCGTGCAGACCAAGCTGGCGATCGATCAGTACCTGAGCAGCGGCAACGTGTTCATCGGCAACGTGGAATGGAACGGCGTCAGCCCGGCGATCGGCACCAATCGCCTGAACCGCCAGTACACCGATGTACTGCCTACCGCCAACCTGTCGCTGGATATCACCGACGCGCAGAAGCTGCGCTTTGCCTACAACAAGGCGGTGGCACGCCAGGACCTGCCCGATCTCGGCCGCGGCCTGGTGAGCTTTTACGCTGTCAATGGCACGCCGCCGCGCAACCCCGCGCTGCCGTCGGATGCAGTGCTGTTTCTCAACGGACGCTCCGGTAACCCGGATCTGGATCCGTACCGCGCCACCAACTACAACGCCTCGTGGGAGTGGTATTTCTCCGATGCGTCGTTGATCAGCGTGGGCGCGTTCCTGATCGATGTGAAGTCGTTCCCCACCACGGTGACCAACATCGAGCCGCAGCCCGATGCCGACGGCGTGGTGCGGCTGGGTGGACCGGTGGAACGCATCGTCAACGGCGGTGGCGGCAAGATCAAGGGCTTTGAAATCGGCTATCAGCAGGCCTTCGATTTCCTGCCGGGCTGGCTGAGCGGTTTCGGTACCAACATCAACTACACCTTCTCCGATGCCGATACCGACAACACCGACATCGAAGGCAACTCGCTTCCGATCGGTGACAACTCCAAGCATCAGGCCAATGCGGTGCTGTGGTATCAAAAGGACAAGTTGCAGGCGCGCGTGGCCTACAACTGGCGCAGCAAGCGTTTCAGTCAGGTCAACAGCGGTGCCTGGGGCGATGAGCTGGCGATCTGGAACGACGATGTCGGCTATCTGGATGCCTCCTTCAGCTACGACGTCAACGATCATCTGACGCTGTACGCCCAGGCCACCAACCTCACCGGTGAAAGCGAGCGGCGTTACGCGCAGTGGACCAATCACTACTACGACCAGAACATCTTCGAGCGTCGTTATTACGCGGGCCTGCGTCTGCGCTTTTGATGTGATGTTCCGATGTGCGACACGGCGCACCCCTGCCTCGTGTCGCACATGATCTTCTGTTGTCCCTCTCCAAGCGGTCATTTCGCTTTCTTCCCGTCACCGGCGTGCCGGTGCTGTAAGACGCCCGACGGCAACGTTGGGCACCCTCCCATTCGGCTGCATCGTCGGGAAGCGATGCGGCCGTTTTTTTGTGCGTAATGGCACATCCATTTGTGCAGTAATGCCTGCAGTTGAAATGTCGCTATGGACAGTCGTTGGATCTGTGCCCAAACGCAATGTTTGACGATTGCTTATGCCGGTTATGCGGCGTAGTTTCCGCATGGCGAACTTACCACCCCGTTCGCAGGCACAGCATTCCATGCTGATCGCTCAAACGCTCCCTGGAGATACTCCGCATATCACGGTGGCAATCGTCGCGACGATAACGTCGGCGCGGCCGCATTCGCCTCCAATGAATCTGAGGTCTTAGGTGATGTCTCGGGACACAAACAGGCCATTGGCCTGCGTGTCGGTGCGGACATTGTCGATGTTATGCCATGCGAATGCTCTTCGGCGGGACGCCGACGGAGCGCGTTCGGTTGGCTCCGGACATCTCTGATGGGTGCCCTGAAGAGGAACAAGGCAGGCCACGAGGCAGCGCTTCTTGGATTTTTAATAAACACCATTCGATTAAAAACAAGGTGAATCCAATGAAATTCAGTAAGGGTATCGGTCATAACCTCCGGCGCTCGATGGCGTTATCGCTATTGGCATTGAATCCGTTATTCGTCGCCGGCGTCTGCGCGCAGGTGCACGTCGACAACCCCTTCGTGGGGGCAAGCGGTTATGTGAATCCCGATTACGCCAAGAAAGTCGATGCATCGATTGCGAAGGTCAAGGGGGTGCCGTTGAAGGCCAAGATGGGCGTGGTGAAGACCTTTCCCACCGCAGTCTGGCTGGATCGCATCGCCGCGATTTCCGGTGGGTCGCAGAATGCCGGGCGGCTTGGGTTGAGGGGGCATCTGGATGCCGCGTTGGCGCAGAAAAAAGCCAATACGCCGATTACCGCCAGTTTCGTCATCTACGATCTGCCTGGTCGCGATTGTCACGCGTTGGCGTCCAATGGCGAATTGCCGCTGACCCCGGCGGCGCTGGAGCGCTACAAGAAAGAATATATCGACGTCATTGCAGCGATATTTGCGGATCCGAAATACAAGGATATCCGCATCGTCAATGTGATCGAGCCCGATAGCCTGCCAAACCTCGTCACCAACTTGAATGACATGCGATGCGCGCTGGCCAATTCCACGGGAATTTACGAGGAAGGCATCAAGTACGCGCTCAATAAACTGCACGCCATTCCCAATACCTACAACTACCTGGATATCGGTCACTCCGGTTGGTTGGGCTGGGATAGCAATCGCGGTCCGTCGATTTCGCTGTATACACGTGTGGTCCAGGGAACAAACGCGGGTCTGGCAAGCGTTGACGGCTTTGTCACCAACACCGCCAACACCACGCCGTTGAACGAACCCAATCTGCCCAATCCCGAGTTGAGCGTGAGCGGGCAGCCGATCAAGTCGTCGAAATACTACGAATGGAATCCCTATTTCGACGAGACCGATTTTACCCAGGCCCTCTACAGCGGGTTCGTTAGCGCGGGCTGGCCCAGCACGATCGGCTTTATCATCGATACCGGCCGCAACGGATGGGGCGGGCCGAATCGTCCGGCCGGCGCGTCCGGCAGCGACATCAATACCTACGTCAATAGCGGCCGCATCGACCGTCGCCTGCATCGTGGCAACTGGTGCAATCAGAGCGGGGCAGGGATTGGTGCGCTCCCCACCGCAGCACCGGGTCCGCATCTGGATGCATATGCGTGGGTCAAGCCGCCGGGCGAGTCCGATGGCTCCAGCACCCTCATTTCCAATAACGAGGGCAAGGGCTTCGATCGGATGTGCGATCCGACCTACACCACGGCCGATGGCGTGTTGACCGGCGCACTGGCCGGCGCGCCGATCTCCGGAGCCTGGTTCCATAACCAGTTCGTCGAGCTGGTGAACAACGCGTACCCGGCGATCGCAACCGCCAGCACCGCGGTCGCCGCCCCCGCAACGATCGCGGCGCCGAGCGCAACACGCGGTCTCACTGCCACGGTCGGCGATCGTCAGGTCAGGCTGAGCTGGTCGCCGGTAGCGGGAGCAACCAGCTACACGGTGCAGCGTCGTGCAGGTGCCGCAACTGCGTTTACGACGGTTGGTTCCAACGTCGCAACGGCGTCGTATGTCGATCGGTCCGTCAGCAATGGTGCGGACTACGACTACGTGGTCACGGCAAACAGCGGTGCCGGGACCAGCGCGTCATCGGCCGTGGTGCGTGCCAAGCCGGTCAAGTGATGCCGTCGTATGGACACCGGTGACGCTGGTGTCCATCCGTCGTGGGCGGCGCATGTGGCCGCCACGACGGCATTGCGACGATGACCGGTCGGTGTGTTGAGCCTATGGCGGCCAGCCGGCCGCCATGGGCGTTTATCCGGAGCGCGAAGTTGTGTGCGTCAAAGCGCGTATTGCGGCAATGCGATTGCTACAGGGTGACGAATCTGTGCGCACACGCAATGTTCCCGGGTGATCGCTGGGCGTAGCTTGGCGTGGCGAGCGCGACCATGTCCGCTCGCATCACGCATAACCGCTTATGCGAACGCCCATCAGGGCAACTCACCGCTCCCCAAATAGGATGTCGCTCATGAAGATGCTGTTCTCGCTGAAGAATCTGCTGGCCTCCAAGAAAAGTCTGAAGTCCTACTCCTGGTACATCTGGTACTGAGCACGCTGGCAAGCGCGGCAAAAACCGCCTTGCGTGTCGTGTGATGTTGGTTATGCCCGCCCGCGCGAGGCAGGCACTGCCGGACGCGGGCTTCAACAAGCGCAGAGCGATCCTCATGTCCCTATCCACCAGCGCTGATTTGGGCCGGGCGACGGTCTTTGCGCCGCGTTTGCAGGCGCTGCTGCGCGAGCACATGGGCAAGGATCTGTTTCGGCTGGATGGGGAGACCGTTGGCGTTGCCGGCTCCTCGGTTACGGATCGATTGCTCGCTGCACGTCCGGCAACCGAAGCCGAGCGGCCGACCTTCAAACCGCTACAGGGGCGATCGATTGCGCGCGTGCAGGCGTCCAAGCTGATGCAGGCAATCGGACGCGATGTGCGCGAGGCATTGAAGCGCCCCATCGCGGCGGACGTTGATCTATCCGGCCCTTGGCCGCATGTGGGGCACGTGTATTTGCGGGATCTGCTGCTGGGTGGCGACCCCCTGCGTTTACGCATGTTGATGGATCGCACCCTGGAGCTGACGCCCAAGCTGACTTGGGCACTTATCGCCGTCGGTGCATTGAGGCCGCTCGCGCTGCAAGCCAACGCGTCGGCACTTGCGACAGTGACCGCCGTCGCGGACGGTTACGATGCGCGGCGCTTTGCCATGGGGTTGTATCGACGAACTGCGGCGCCGGTGTGTTTCACCATCTCCACCCTGGTCGCAAACGCACTGTGGCTTGGATCGCCTTTCGATCCGGACATTTCCAGCCGCACTATCGTCTACGAGTCGCTGCGTCTGTTGCCGCCGTCCTGGAACATCTTGCGCAATGCATCGCCGGAGTATGCGCTGCTCGATGCCCGTATCGGCGCGCAGGACGATGTGTTGGTGTTGCCGCTGCTGAGCCATCGCGACCCCGCATTGTGGGAGGCGCCGGATGAATTTCGCCCGCAGCGTTGGAACCAGCTGGATCCGGATCATCAGCCTGGCTATTTCCCGTTCGGTCACGCGTCAGAGCGCTGTTGGGGCAGGCACATGGTGATGCCCCTTGCGGAGCAGTTGCTGGACATCCTGCGCAGTCAGGGGTTGGTCGTCAGTCCGCGGCAGCGCCAGGCACAGGTTCCGCTGGCAGGTTTGCTCGGGGTATCTCGGTTCGACGTCGTGCGTGGCTAGGGCATGCGGCTCTTTGAGCGCGGATGCAGCGGCAACTGGGGTGGATCGGCGCAGCGAGACGACGCGAAGGACGTTGCTGCCAGATCGCAGACGCGCGCGCTCCCAACTGCAGCCTCGAGCTATTTGCTGCACGCTCACGCCTCAACGCGTCAGTCCTCGGGGGGGCCGGCGGTCGAGCCGCGCTTGACCAGGGTGTACTTCATCACCTGATGCACGCCCTGCGCGGCATCCCCCTTGCGGCGTTGGCGAATGGCATCTGCCAGCAACGACACTGCCGCGCGTCCCATCGCCGTCACCGGTTGATGCACGGTGGTGAGTTCGGGCCAGATGGTGGTGGCGACCGGCGTGTCGTCGAAGCCGGCCACCGAGACATCTTCGGGCACGCGCAGGCCCAGTCCGTGTGCAACCGCAACCGCGGCCGCCGCCATGTCGTCGTTGCTGCAGAAAATAGCGGTCGGTGGTCTGGGTTGGGCCAGCAGGCTGCGCGCAGCGAGCAGCCCGGAGTGATAGGTGAACAGTCCTTCGGCGATCAGGTTCTCTGCAATCTCCACTCCCGCAGCCTGCAGGCTGTCGAGATAGCCGTTGGCGCGCAGCGCGCTCGGTGTGTGTTTGGGGTCGCCCTTGATCAGCGCGATGCGTCGGTGTCCGAGTTCGATCAGGTGCGCGACGATGGCGCGTGCGGCCTGATAGTCATCGATGCGTACCGAGCTGATTTGCGCCATCGGTGCGCCGCTCGCCACCGCCACCACCGGGATGCTGCGCGCATCCAGTTCATTGATGGTCTGACGCGAATCGCACAACGGCGGCGGCAGGATCACGCCATCCACGCCGGCCGCCAGTAAGCGCTCGGTGGCTGCGCGCTGGCTGCGGATGGCGCCGCACTTTTCCACCAGCACCTGGCTGCCGTTGAGGCTGCTCTGTTCCAGCAGCCCGAGCATGAATTGATTGAGGTAGGCGGCGCTGGGGTTGCTGTACAACACGCCGATGCGCAACAGGCCGCTGGTGCGCAGCGAGCGGCCGGCGAGATTGGGCCGGTAGCCCAAGGCTTGCACCGATGCTTCCACGCGCACCCGCATGTCCTGTCCGACATGCGGGTGCCGATTGATGACGCGCGAGGCGGTCATCGGCGAGACGCCGGCATGCTTGGCGACGTCCAGCAACGTGGCCGCGGTATTCGCACTGCGTTGCCGCTTGACCGCCATCGTATGTGCTCGTCCTGGAGTAAAAACGCGTTCGCAGCGCTGCGTTGCCAGATTACTCGTTCGGCGGTTGCACGGTCTTGGCACGGCTGCCGAAATCGCCATCGGCTTCGGCCGCCAGATACGCAAATACCGTGTAGGCGGCAACATTCTGCGCGAGCGCCTTGGGGTCGATCTTGTCCAGCGTGTCGTCGGCGGTGTGGTGCAGATCGAAGTAGTCGGTGCCGTCCTGCGCCAGCCACGCCCACGCGCCACCCTTGGCGGAAATCGGCCCCACATCGGGGCCGGGCCCGCCCTTGCTCGGCGCGTATTCGATGCCCAGCGGTGCCAGCACCTCGGCAATCTGCCTGGTTGCCGCGCGCGAGTCGTCCGGCGCTGCGGACCCGGTGTTGAACGCATAGATGCGCCCGGCACCGAAGTCGCTTTCTGCGCCAATCTGATGCAAGGCCATGTCCTTGGCATCCTTGCCATGTGCGGCTGCATAGGCCTTGCCGCCGTAGAGCCCTTGCTCTTCATTGGCGAAAGCCACCACACGGATCGTACGCCTGGGCGCCTGCTTGAGCTGGCCGATCAGATGCCCGGCGGCCATCGTGATGGCCACGCCCGCGCCATCGTCGATCGCACCGGTGCCCAGATCCCACGAATCCAGATGCCCGCCGATCACCACCACTTCCTTGGGCTTGCTGCGCCCGGTGATCTCGCCGATCACGTTGTACGAGGTCGCGGTGCCGTCCCAACCGCAATCCAGCGCCAGCCGGATGCGCGTGGCGCCCAACGCAGCAAGACGTGCCAGCTGGTTGGCATCGGGCACCGACAACGCGGCGGCGGGTACCGGCGTCAGGCCTTCGTCGAACCGGGTGATGCCGGTATGCGGTACGCGATGCGAATCGGTGCCGGCCGAGCGCATCACAAAGCCGATCGCGCCCTTGCGGATCGCCTCGGACGGGCCCTTGCTGCGCACCGCGCCGCCGTTGCCGTAATCCTTGCCGTCGCGCGCCTTGACCATCTGGTAATCGACGAAGGCGATCTTGCCGGTGAGCGAGCCGGCAGGCGCGGCCTGCAGGGCGGCCAGGTTCTCGAAGCGCACCACCTCGCCTTCGACGCTGCCGCCCGGGCTGCCGCCCAAGGCAGTCACGGTCAACGGTTGCGCGTGCGCGCCAAGTACCGCGGCGTGTTCGCTACGACGTTCCCACTTGGGAAAGGTCACCGGCTCGGTCCACACCTTGTCGAAGCCCAGCGACTGGAATTTGGCTTTGGCCCAGGCCACTGCGCGCGGATCGGCGTCGCCACCGGCAATGCGCGGGCCCACTTCGGTGGTGAGCGATTCCACCACGGCAAAGCTGGTGGTGTCGGCCAGGGCCTGCTCGCGCAGCTGCGCGGCGGTGCGCAGCGCGCTATCGGCAAGGGTGGTCTGTGCAGCGAGCGCGGAGGAGGTGGCGAGCAGGGCGGAGATGGCAACGGCGAGGCGACGCATGCAGGGCGGCTCCAACGACAAGGGGGTCCCCGAGCTTATCAGCGCGAGGTCCCCCGTCTGCGTGCGAAAAGTCATCCCCATGCGCGAAGCGCGCAGTGGATGTGTCCGCTTACAGCGCGCCTGGCGGCTTGAGCGTGTCGTTCTTCAGCGAGTCGCGAATCTCGCGCAGCAACAGCACTTCTTCGCTCGGGCCCTTGGGCGCATCCGGCTTGCGATTGCTCAGACGGTTGATCAGCTTGACCACCAGGAAGATTGCGAAGGCGATAATCACGAACTGCACGACGGTATTGATGAAATCGCCGTAGCCGATCACCACGGCCGGAATCTCCTTGCCGGCGGCGTCGACCTCTGCAGGCTTGAGCACCCAGGCCAGTTTGGAAAAATCAACGTTGCCGATGGCCCAGCCGATCGGCGGCATGATGATCTTTTCCACCAGTGCAGTGACGATCTTGCCGAACGCTGCACCGATGACGACACCGACCGCCAGGTCGATGACGTTGCCACGCATTGCGAATTGCTTGAATTCGCTGACCATTCCCATAGTGCACTCCAGCTGCGGACGCGGACCGACTGCCGCTGTGCCGATCGTAGCCCGGCCGATGTCAGCCGGCGATGATGCCGTGGCGCTCGGCCACGTTCTCCAGGCGCGCACTGAACCGATCGCCCGGCAGCAACGGGCCGACGCCGGCCGGTGTGCCCATGAAAATCAGGTCGCCTGCGCGCAGTGCATACAGCTTGGACAGCTCATGCAGGATTTCCGGCACGTTCCAAATCATCTGATCCAGCAGCGATTGCTGGCGCACCTGTCCGTTGACTTCCAGCGACAGGTTCAGCGCATCCAGTGCGCCCACTTCACCGGCGTGCACCAGCTCGCTGATCGGCGCGGAGTGATCGAAGCCCTTGGCGATGTCCCACGGCAGGCCCTTGGCCTTGGCCGCAGCCTGCAGGTCGCGACGGGTCAGGTCGAGGCCCACGCCGTAGCCGTAGATCAGCCCTTCGGCTTGCTCCAGCGGCAACTCGCCGGCCGGCGCATCGCTGCCCAACGCCACCACCAGTTCCACTTCGTGATGCAGCTCGTTGGTGCCAGGCGGGTAGGGGATCTGGTCGCCGTGGCCGACCACGATGGCATCGGCAGGCTTCATGAAGAAGGTGGGCTGGCCACGCTCGGCCTTGGAGGCCGGTGCGGTGGCGCCCATCTCGCGCGCGTGATCGGCAAAGTTGCGGCCCACGCAGTAGATGCGGTGCACCGGAAAGCTGCCGCCACCCACCACCGGAATGCGCGGAACATCGGTAGCGGGAATCACATCGTGGGTCATGCACGCATCCTCGGAACGGGACGGGTGAGTCTAGCCGCTTGGCCGTGTACGACGGAACCTTCGCTAGTGAAGTGTGCGGCAGCTCATTCGCTCGCACGGCAGGCAGGTCGACCGATCAGCCATCAAAACGCGAGTCGGCATGCCTGCAGACATGCCGATTCAAGGAGTCGACGATGTGGAACCCGGCGCGGGGCGCGTCGGGTGCGCGAGACGCTCAGTGCGACATCGGCAGCGCGGGCTTGCGCACCACACGGTATTCGGCCTCGACCACACGCGCCTGCTGCGGCGTGCGGCGGTTCGACTTGCTCAACACTTTCCAGGCGACGCCGCCCAGAATCATCGCCGCGCCGACGAACACGCTGAAGAAGATCAGCACCGCAAGAATCGCCAGGCCGGCGAGACCTGCGGCAACGCGCACCAACGGGTGACGCGGCTTGCGTGGCGCAAACAGGTGGTGAAGGTTGCCGAATTGGAAGATGCGTGCAGGCATGGCGGTGGGCTGCCGGGCAGGAAACAAGCGCGCAGTATCGTTGCGGTTTCATGTCATTGAGTGAAAACTTCGTTAATTCGAGCGCCGTTTTGTTAAATGCATCACGCTGTGTGTGCTGACCGGGGGTCTGCCGCAGCCTCTGGATGAGCGGTGGTTCCAGGTGATCTCGCACGTGGCGCCGGCAGCGACGCGGCGTCGCGCTACGCAGAGACGATGCCGGCACATGCCACAATCGGCGACCGTTCTTCGCAAGCGTTGCTCATGTCATCGTCCTCACCGACCGCGCTCGCCACCCTGGCGCAGATTCCCGATGCCGGATTTCTGGAAGTGGAAGCGAGCTGGGACGACGGCCCGGAGTCGCTGGTGCTGTATCGCGATGGTGCGCAGGTACGCGCATGGTTGAACGTCTGCCCGCATGCCGGACGCAGGCTGGATTGGGCGCCCGGCCAGTTCCTCAAGACCAAGGACGGCCATCTGGTCTGCGCTGCGCACGGTGCCGCCTTCGAACTCGTTGCGGGCGCATGCATCAGTGGCCCGTGTCGCGGTCAATCGCTGGTGGCAGTGCCGGTACGCGTCGACGGCGAGCACGTGGTGCTCGGCTAAAGGCCGATCACATTTGCGCGCTGCAACCCGATAGCGAATGCAGTCCGGCGCTTGATGCGTGGAGATCGACGATGCGACGTCGCAGGCAGGTTGCGCAGTGCGCGTGAGCTGATGCGGTGACGGCGCATGCCGATCGAGCGCCAACCCGCAACTCACCAGCCTTCAGCGTGCCGCCCACCAGAACATCAGGTTGATCATCGACACCATCACCACGATGTAGATCAGCGACAGCGGTGCGCCCACGCGCCACAGCTCGCGCGGCTGATAATTGGCCGGGCCGGCCACCATCGAGATCACCGGGTTGGAGGCGGTCATCAGATTGTTGGACGCCGACAACGCCACGATCAGCGCGAACGCGGTCGGGTTGCCGTTGGCCGCCAGCGCCAGGTTGACCGCAATCGGCACCATCACGATGGTGGCGCCCACATGGCTGATCACCAGCGAAAACGCAGTGGTCAACAATGCCAGGCTGATTTCCAGCGCCCATACCGGAATGCCTTCGGGCAGGCGGTCGATGGTGTGGCCTGCCACCCAGGCCGCAGTGCCGCTGCTGTCCATCGCCCAGCCCAGCGGAATCAGGCCGGCCATCATGAAGATGGTCTTCCAGTTGATCGAGGCATAGGCCTCGTCCATGCGCAGCACGCCGCTGACCAGCATGCAGGCCACGCCGGTCATCAAGGTCAGCGCCACCGGCAGGCGCGAGGTCAATGCGATCAGGATGGTGAAGGCGAAGATCGCCATCGCGATCTTGAACTTGTGCGGGCGCTGCTCGCCCTTGGGGAAGTCGGTCACCGGCACGAAGTCGCGGCTTTCCGCTGCCTGCGCCAGGTCCTGCCAGATGCTATGGAACACCAGCATGTCGCCGGCGCGCAGCGGCACGTTGCGTACATCTTCGCGGATCACCTGCTTGTCGCGGTTGATCGCCAGCAGGCTGATGCCGGCCTGCTTGCGCAGGCGCAGTTCGCCGGCGCTCTTGCCGATCAGCCGTGAGTTGGGCGGAATCACCGCTTCGGAAATGCCCGCAAGGCTGGGGTTGAACAGGTCGCCCAGGTTGCGCAGCCGCGAGGACATGCGCAGGAAGTGGTTCTGCGCAAAGTCTGTCACCTCCTGGCGCTTGCCCATCGCACCCAGCACGCTGCCGACCCAGATGCGCATGTCCGCCGGCGGTGCAAGGCGGGTGTCGTTGCCCGTCTTCAGGGCCAGCAGCAGCGGCGCGTCGTGAATGGCTTCGGCTTCGCCCAGGGTCATGCCGACCAGCGGGCTCTCGGCGGTCACGGTGAGCTCGAACACATCGCCGTCGATGCCGTAGGTCTTGGCGAAATAGCTTTCGGTACGCGATGGCGTGACGCCTTCGTTGATCAAGCTTTCCTCTTCGATCAGCTTGCGGTCGCCGTAGAAGCGGAAGTACAGCAGTGCGGCGATCAGCAAGGCCACGCCGATCGGCAGCGGCGCGAACATCGTCAACGGCTCGATGCTGGCCATGCCCGAGGGCAGGTTGTTGTTGGCCGACACCAGCAGGTCGTTGAGCAGGATCAGCGGCGAATTGCCCACCATGGTGAGCGCGCCGCCCATCACGATGGCCGCGGCGATCGGCAACAACATGCGCTGCAAGGTGAGCCCGGTGCGCGCGGCCAGCCGCGAGGCGACCGGCAGGTACAAGGCCATCACCGACGGGTTTTGCATGAACGAGGAGTTCAAGCCGGAGATGGCCAGCGTCATCATCATCAGGCGTTGCTCGCTGCCGTGCGAACGCCGCAGCAGCCAGGTGGCCAGGCGGTTCAACGCACCGGTGCGCTCCAGCCCCGCCCCCAGGATGGTGGTGGCGATGATGCTCATCACCGCGTTACCGGAAAAACCACCAAACAATTCTTCCGGCGCCACCAGGCCGGTGACACCCAGTACCACCAGCACGATCAAGGCCACCACATCGGCGCGGATGCGCTCGAACAGGAACATCGCCATCGTGAAACCGACCAGCCCGAGGACGAGCTTCATATCGTTGGTCAGCGTCAGCGCGGTATCCATTGGGGGCCGGGATTCGGGATTCGGGAGTGGGGATTGGTCAAGCGACTGCGGCGTCGAGTATGCGGGGAAGCGCTGTTACAAATCCCCAATCCCCACTCCCGAATCCCGGTCGTACAGCAGATCCCACACGCCGTGGCCGAGTTTCTGGCCGCGGGTTTCGAAGTGGGTCTGCGGGCGCCAGGCAGGGCGTTCGACGTGACCGCGCGCACCGGCGCGATTGGCCAGGCCCGGTGTGGCGTCGAGCACGTCCCACATCTGTTCGGCGTAATCGGCCCAGTCGGTGGCCGCGTGCAGGCGGCCGCCATCGCGCAGCTTGCGCACCACCAGCGCCGCAAACGCCGGCTGGATCAGCCGGCGCTTGTTGTGGCGCTTCTTGTGCCACGGATCGGGGAAGTAGATACGCACCTCGTCCAGCGCACCATCGGCGATCTCGTGTTCGAGTACTTCCACTGCATCGTGGTGATACAGGCGCACATGCGTGCTGCCATCATCGTCCAGCGCATTGAGCAGGCGACCGACGCCCGGCGCATGTACCTCGATGCCGATGTAGTCGCGGCTGGGGTCCTGCTGCGCTGCAAAGCGCAGCGCGGCGCCATTGCCGAAGCCGATTTCCAGCACCTTGGGCGCGTCGCGCCCGAATGCGGCATCCAGATCGCGCGGCGCGCCGGTGTAATCCAGCCCGAACCGCGGCCACAGTTCGTCGAAGGCGCGCTGTTGCGCGGGGGTGAAACGGCCCTGGCGCAACACGAAGCTGCGCACCTGGCGGCGGCCCTCTTCGATGGTGAAGGGTTTGGGCGGCATCTTGGCGCCGTCGCTGGTGAAAGGATCGGTCATGAGTCAAGTCACATCAGAAAACAAAGCCCCTCTCCCTTTGGGAGAGGGGTTGGGGTGTGAGGGTACGGGGTGAGGAGGCACTCGCAGCAACGCGCGATCTGGCAACGGCAACATCCGGCCCGCCACACGGCCAATCATTGCGCATCGACCGCACTGTCAACGCAGCATATCCACTCATCCAATCACGCCATCCACCGGACTCGACGCCGACGCATACCGCTTGCGTGGAATCCGCCCGGCCAGAAACGCCTCACGCCCCGCCTCGATCGCCTTGCGCATCGCGCTGGCCATCAGGATCGGATCGCGCGCGCCGGCAATGGCGGTATTCATCAACACGCCGTCGCAGCCCAGCTCCATCGCAATCGCCGCGTCCGATGCCGTGCCCACGCCGGCATCGACAATGATCGGCACCTTGGCGTTCTCGATGATTTCCAGCAGGTTGTACTTGTTCTGGATGCCCAGGCCCGAGCCGATCGGCGCGGCCAGCGGCATCACCGCCACGCAGCCGATCTCTTCCAGGCGCTTGGCCAGGATTGGATCGTCGGAGGTATAGACCATGACGTCGAAGCCATCGGCCACCAGTTGTTCGGCGGCCTTGAGCGTCTGCACCACGTCCGGGTACAGCGTGCGCTCATCGCCGAGCACTTCCAGCTTGGTCAGGTTGTGGCCGTCCAGCAGTTCGCGCGCCAGCCGGCAGGTGCGGACCGCATCTTCAGCGGTGTAGCAGCCGGCGGTGTTGGGTAGCAGCGTGTAGCGATCCGGCGGCAGCACATCGAGCAGGCTGGGCGCGTTCGGGTCCTGGCCGATGTTCACGCGGCGGATCGCCACGGTCACGATTTCGGCGGCAGCGGCCTCGGTGGCCAGGCGGGTTTCGTCCAGATCCTTGAACTTGCCGGTGCCTGTGAGCAGGCGCGAACGGTAGCGTTTGCCGGCGATCAGCAACGCATCGGAGGGGATGGGAGTCGTCATGGGGCAATTATCACCCATCATGCGCAAGCACGCCGGCTAGCACGTGCGCGAGTTGTCAGGCTCAAGCGACATCGACGGTGCATGAACACACAAGCTCGACGTAACTTCCGGCGCTCCCCGCGGTTGCGGCCCAGACGTTCGTGAGCCCCTGCATCGGCACGAACAGAACAAGGTCCGCCGCGCTGATATCGGGCGCCAGTGTCCCGAAGGCGCTCTCACGGATCGACGGGTACACCCTGTCGAGAAACTGCACGACCCCCGCCTGGGCATTCGGCGCAGCGAGCTGCGTCGAGAACCAGCTGCATTCGTGGCGGACGGAGAGCGTGAACAGTGGCATTGCGAAAGCGTCCAATCCGGCGATCAACCGCCGCCGAGCGCGTGCACGATCTCCACCACATCGCCCTCGCACAACGCATGCTCGGCATGCCGCCCGCGCGACACGATTTCGCCGTTGACCTCCACTGCCACACGTCGCTGTGCCAGCCCTTCCTGTTCGAGCAGGGCCGCCAGCGGCAGGTTGTCGGGAAGCGTGCGCGGGCTGCCGTTGAGTTGAATGTTCATGTCATCATTGTTGCATCGCGCGCCGCCAGGGCGCGCGTTTTTGCGTTATGCGGCGGTGCAGCGTGAGCGCGGGCGGCGAGGGTGAAACCATTGCCATTCGCCGGCGTACGTATGCAGCCCGGTCCGGTCCCATCCACTTCAAGCAGGCACTCCCATGGCTTCAACATTTCGCCCGATCCGCTCCCTGATGGCAGTTGCCATCGCCATCGCGGCCGCACCGGCCATGGCCGAGTCGGCCTTCGACCAGACCGTCTTCTTCGGCGACAGCCTCACCGACAGCGGCTACTACAACCCGCTGCTGCCGGCTGCCTCGCGCGCAGTCACCGGCAAGTTCACCACCAATCCGGGTTGGGTGTGGGCCGAATATGTCGGCGACCACTTCGGCACCAACGCCGCGACCAACGGCAATGGCCAGACCGGCGACAACTACGCCGCTGGCGGCGCGCGCATCCAGGCCAGCTCGGTCAGCGCACTGGGCGCCGCACCGTCGGTGACCAGCCAGATCAACACCTACCTCACCGCCAATGGCGGCCGCGCCAACCCGAACGCGCTCTACACCGTGTGGGGTGGTGCCAACGACCTGCTCGCCGCAGCCACCGTGCCGGCACAGGCGCAGGCCATCATCGGCAGCGCGGTCACCGCCCAGGTCGGTGCGGTCGGCGCATTGCAGGCTGCCGGCGCGCGCTACGTGATGGTGCCGACCATTCCGGACGTGGGCATCACCCCGCGCTTCCGTGCCGGCGGTGCTGCTGCGATGGCGCAGGGCACTGCAGCGGCCACCGCCTACAACACCGCCTTGTTCAACGGCTTGCGTTCGGCCGGGCTGCGCGTGATCCCGGTGGACACCTTCCACATCCTGCAGGAAGTGGTTGCCGATCCGGGTACCTACGGCTTCAGCAACGTCACCAGCACCGCCTGCAACCCGGCGGTGCCGCTGCCGGCGTGCAACCCGACCAGCCTGGTCGCGGCCAACGCGCAAAACACCTATGTGTTCGCCGACGGCATCCACCCCACCACCGCCACCCACCAGATCCTGGGCCAGTACGCCATCTCGCTGCTGGAAGCGCCGCGTCTGCAGCAGGTGCTGACGCATTCGGCGCAGGCCATCGGCCGCGCGCGCGCCGATCAGGTGGCCTGGCATCTGGACGGCAAGCCCGACGCCGATGGTCTGCGTTGGTGGGGCAGCGTGCGTGGCGACATGCAGCGCTACGACCACGCCGACCTGTACGACGGCATGGCCCCGGCCGGCCTGTTCGGCGTGGACTGGACTGCCGGCGATCTGGTGTTCGGCGGCTTTGCCGGCTTCGGCAGCATGGACGCCGACTTCGGCAACCGCAACGGCAGCTTCAAGCAGGACGACACCACCCTGGGCGGCTTCTTCGGCTGGTACACCGGCCCGGTCTGGGTCAACGCCCAGGTCAGCTACAGCTGGCTGAGCTACGACGTCGACCGCGAAGTGCAGCTTGGGCCAGCCACGCGCGTGCACAGCGGCTCCCCGGACGGCAGCAACCTCACTGCCGCCGTCAATGCCGGTTATTCGCTGGGCGAAGGCAACGTCAAGTACGGCCCGGTGGTCGGCCTGACCTGGCAGAAGCTCAAGCTCGACGGCTACACCGAAAGCAATGAAAGCTCCACCGCGCTCGGTTACACCGACCAGGACATCGACTCGCTGGTCGGCCGCATCGGCTTCCAGGTGCGCCTGGACGGTGCGGCGGTCAAACCGTACCTGCAGGCGACCTACGACCACGAGTTCAAGGATGGCACCGAAGCCAGCGCCTGGCTGCAGTCGATGCCGGACGTGGGCATGTACACCGTCCCGGGCCAGAACTTCGACCGCAACTACGCCACCGTGGTGCTGGGGGCGCGCACCGGCCTGTGGGGTCTGCAGAGCAATGTGGGCCTGAGCACCACCACCGCCCAGCGCAGCGCCCGCGATGCCACCTTGTTCGTGAACTTCAGCGGCAACTTCTGATCGCGCCGAGTGACTTTGCAGGAATTGGGTAACACACGAGGGCCGGGCAACCGGCCCTCGTCACGTCTGCGCATTGCGCCGGACACCTGCACCCGCCTACACTCTCCCCACGACGCGCGGGCGTAGCTCAATGGTAGAGCTGTAGCTTCCCAAGCTACTGACGTGGGTTCGATTCCCATCGCCCGCTCCAGTCTTGCGAAGTTTAGCGCTAAGCTTTTGATTTTGCTGACTATTTCGCTTGGTTGAAGACCGCCTCGAACGACCTCCCAAGGTATCGTTTGAGGTATCGTTTTGCCAAAGCCCCTCTTGCTGCATCGGCCGTCAGGCCTCTACGTGCGCTTCTTGGTTCCTGTTGATTTGCGGGGACAGGTCGGCTCGCGTTTTCTGGTTCGTCCTCTCCATCTTCGCCCCGGCGATACTGCGCGTCTGGTGTCTGCCTACATGGGGATGGCACTATCGAACGCGTTCCAAGCGTTGAGGCAGGGGAAGCCGGTGGATCTGGACGAAGTGTTGCGGCGCATCCGAGAACAAGGACTGCGCGAACTCACATTGACCGATGTGACGCTGCCTAATGGCACGCGTCTGGGTAAGGCCCAGATCGACACGCCCGAGGACGCAGCGCTGTTTGCTGAGTTGTTGCGTGAGCCTGCCACTGAGCTTGCCGCACCTGCCAAGCCAAGCGGTTGGCGCACCGGGAAGGCCAAGGCGTCTGGTCCGCTGCTGTCCAAAGCGATTGCGGATCACTTGGGGGACTTGGGTCGCGCGAAGCTCCACAGCAAGACAGTGCTTGAAAGCCGCCACTCATTGCGTTTGTTTGCTGGTGCGGTGGGGCAAGACTTGGCAGTGTCCGAGTTGACGGCAGACCATGTGCGGGCATTTTTCGATGTCGTGAGGTGGTGGCCGTCGAATGCGACCAAGCGCGCACCCTACAAGGGCCTTGCGGTCATGGATGTAGTGGCGCTTGCCCGAGCCCATCAAGTTCCGGAGCCTGCCGCCTGGACCGTTGCCAAGCACCGGCAGCGCTTGTCGGTGTTTTTGGTATCGCTTGTGTCGGCAGGGCTTTTGTCGAGCAATCCGTTGGCGGGTATCCGGGCGATTTCGACGCCTGACGCAGACGACACGGGTGAGCCCTTCACCGATGACCAGTTGAAGGCTATCTTCGATCCGGTGGCCTTTCCTGCGTGGGCCAAGAAGTATCCGCACAGGTGGTTTGGTCCGATGCTTGGGCTTTACTCAGGGGCGCGAGTGAACGAGATTGCGCAGCTTCGGGTGGAGGACATCGACACGATCGATGGAGTGCCAGGGTTCTTCGTGCGACAAGGCGGGAAGGGGCAGAGCGTCAAGAACAAGAACAGCCGCCGTTTTGTGCCGTTGGCGCAACCAGTGATCAATGCCGGCTTTCTGGTCTACATCGACGAGGTCCGCCAAGCGGGACACACGCAAATCTTCCCGCATCTACCCAATAGCACCGGACTGGGCTTTGGTCGACAGTTGAGTCGCCAGTTTTCGGTCTACATTAAACGTCAAGGGATCATGGCGAAGGGGCAGGGCTTCCATGGCTTCCGACACACCATTGCTTCGCGTTTGGATGAGGCCGGCGTATCGGCCTCGGCTATTGCGGCAATCACAGGTCACGCGCGGGGACAGGGGGTATTAGAGAAGTTCTACATTGATCGACGGACACTTCCTGACCGTGTGGCGACCTTGGCGCGCTTCAAACCGCCGGTTGTGCTTCCTGATTTTAAGTAAAGAAGTTCCTCCTTTTATTTTATTCCTATGGTGAAGCTGAGCGATGGTTGATAAGAATGATTCCGTAAAGGTGGTTATTGCCGAGCTTGTATTCCACGATCATGAAGGGAATGAAACTGGTGAGGTGAAATTCGGTTACACAACGCTGAAATACAAGCCCAAGCTCGTTGGCGAGCTTCGCGCTAGTTGTGCCGAACTTGTTCAGCCTCCTGGTGGATTTTCCCTTTCTTCGAGCAGTAATGGGGATTTTTGGGATTCTACATTATCAGAAAAGTCTGGCGACGCGATCGAGTATGAAACTCAAGAGCTTGTATCAGGTGATAGCGTACAAAGTATCTCTATAGTGGAACTTGTTGTCTGGGAGAGGCCTAGCGGCGGTGAGGTGCGGCGTGCTCCAAAGACGCAAAATTATCGATTTTGGGTGATGCAAAAGTCGGTCGGGGTCCTTGAAACATTTCAAAACATTCGCGAGGCCAGTGATTTTGTATCACATATTTCGAGTAAAGCTAATCTTACTCGAGATGCTGGTTCAGGTTTTGAGCTCTAATTGTCACCAAGGATCATTTTTATTCGTATTTGGAACCAAAGATAATTTTTGATCTTTCCATGCGACTAGATACTCTGGCGCCCAATTTCTTGATTGGCTTTGCCAGTGGCCGATACATAATTCGGTAGCCTTGTCGGCTTCTGCCTTTGCTTCGTCAGCAGGTAGGCGGGTGAGCGCTGCAAGAAAGGCTTTATTCCAAAATTGTTCAACTTTCATATGGGTGTTATCGATTAGGGTGGCTTGCTTTTTTTAATCGAATAATGGAGATTGTCAAGCGGTTGGCTCTATGTCCAGGCGGCGACGGACATGCAATGTCATCTCGCCTAGAAAAAGCGTCAAGCGGCGTAAGACTTGCGTAACAATTTCAGTTATCGAGAACGCAAGTTGAGCTTGGTGATCGGAAAAGTAGGGCTTTACTGGGTTCGACTTTTTGCGAATAATTTACTAATCAATTGACTGGATCAATTTCGAATGAGAACCGCGTCTCTGAGTGCCCTTGCCGCTGCCAAGGAAAAATTGGCAGCAGAAATTCGGAAGTTGGAAGAGCAGGAAGCTCAGCTACGCCAGCAGCAATCATCTGAAGCCTATTCAGAGATCGTCAAGTTGCTCGACCAATACACCGAGCATTTCAGTGCAAAGCAGAAGTCGGAGATTGCGGCTCTGATCGGTGCTGGCGTGACCAAGCCGAAGAAAGCTGCTTCCACAAAGAAAGAAGTAGCGCCGAAGTATTGGCTGCCACACAACCAAGAAACGTGGTCAGGGCGTGGCCGTCCGCCCAAAGCCTTCACCATCTGGCAGGGCAGTGCGTCTTACAAGGAGTGGAAAGCCAAACACCCGGATGAGAAGTTCCCGGCTTTCCCTGGCTGAGGCTTGCGAATGCGAGGCAACGAGTGCCCGAAGTCTCTTCGGGCACTCGTTTTCTACGTCTGCGGATTGTCGTCTATTAGCTCAGATCACAACCACTCGGCTGCGGCCAGGTGGTTGCCGGCAGCATCGCTTTGACGTCGGCAGGTGCTGAGATGCCAATCGTGCTGGCGCCAAAGGTGTCTTCCAGCTCATTGATGCTGACGATGTAGCTGTCCAGCGATCCGAGCGTGGCGCTGTTTGGAATGAGCCAACTGATGGCCCGAGAGCCGCCACTTGGATTGGCCGTGATGATGGTCTTCCAGAAAAAATCCGGCGTGCGGATGCCATGACTGGTGAGAAAGTAATCGTTGGTCGTGTCGCTGTAAATGACGCCCCCATAGACTTGGACGCTTGCGATAACACTCAGCCACTTCTTCGGCACGGACCCAGATGCCTTGATTGAAGCTAGCCACCTGCGGAACGATGTTAGACATCAAGTTCGCGCGGCGGATGTAGGTTGTGTTGTAGTCCATGTGGTTGGAGGTCACCAAGTGCCCCCGGTCATAGCCCGAACGCACACTGGCATAGGAAGCACTGGACGTTTGGCCTGCGCAGCCACTGGGTAATTCGGTATCCAAGTTGAAGCTTGAAGGGCGCGCTGCCGAGCCGGTGTCGGCTTGCAAGACATACTCGTAGCGCAGCGCGGTGCGGTTGGTGCAGTCATAGCTCAACGTGTAGCCACCCTTGTTGAGCGTGACCACCTGGGCCTGGGCCGCAGCACTGAACGTGGTGATCAACGACACGGCGAGGAAGATTCGGAATCGCATAACAGCACATCTCCTTGTGTTTTCTGGGGTCGCACAAGCTCAGCAAGCACGGAACAAGGCCGTTGCCAGTTGAGGAACGCATGAGTTGACGGAGTTGAAGCAGGCAGCCCAACTAGGCGAGTGACGGGGTTGCGCCGCGCCCCTGTTGCCATGATGTGGCACGCGGTCGTCACTTGTATCTAACAAACGAGCTCTAGCTTCAATCCCTAATTCTTAAAGTTGTGACCCCGCTCCAACGACCTGAGGCGCCAGCAAATGGGTGGTTCCATAGCGTGGCGCAGGCGGTGCGACTTACTCCCTAGAAAGCTTGAGCAGGATCATGCCGGTCGCTTTGAAACGCAGACATAAAAAAGGCCGCCTTAGACGGCGGCCTTACTCAACGTGTGGCTGTAGGGTCAGCCCACCGTAACGGTACACCTCGGGCATCCGGTAGCCGGGGGAGGAGTCCATCCACCACCACCAGAGCCGCCACCACCGCCACCACCGCCACCGCCACCGCCGCCAGTTCCTGCGCCACTTCCAGGACCTACCTGAGTGCCTGGCAGAGGCGTCACGCAAACTGATCCGGCAAAGCACATGACCTGGCCTTGTTCTTTACTGCCGTTCTGGTATGTCACGGCAATAACGTCGCCGATGGCTACGCTTCCAAGACCATAGGTTGTCCGATACATGCCAGTTAGCGCCGTAAGTGCAGCGATGCGGACTTCGGCGATATCGCCAACTCCGACGCCTTGTGCGGCCGGGACGCCTAGGAAAACGCCGGATCCAGCGTTAATGCTGATGGTTTTTGCGACTGCAACGAATGAAATTGCAATTAAACCAAGCGCCATTAAGCGCTTTTTCAATGATTTTCTTTCCATGAAACCTATCCTTAGGGTTTAGATAAAATACTTTTGATTTCCTTGACTTTGCCATCAAGCAAGGCTTTATCGCCCGCACTAACCAAGTTGTTACGCACGAACGATTCGAAATTGGAGCTCGAACACCCACCGGTGTTGAGGCACACAGAGTTCATTAAGTCAGATCCAGCGTTGCAATTTAGACCCATCTGACATGCCGCTATACTCCATGCATAGCCAGATACCGGGCCTGAGGCGACATCGCTGTAACTGCCAAGAGACGTGACATCTGAATTGCCTGCCAACAACTGACCTAATTCGAAGACCGCTAATGGATCTCCTCCAGTGGCCACTTTGTCAACAAAACCACGTAAGTCTTCGCCTTTTAAACGATTGGGGGACGCCATCTGCAACCGAGCTTGTGCTGCGAGATCGCCTCCCTTCGCGGCTTGTTCAAGCCACAAGTTCCGTGCTTCTAGTGGGACAACAGCTCCGTTGTCCACCACAGCACATTCCTCTGCATACGAACGAGCTGCCAGTAGCATGCCTTTTGCATTGTTTGGCGACTTGGATTGTTTGGCGATTGCTTCATACGAAGAGAGGAATTTCTGAGGATTTCCGCTCACTGCAATACACCTACCATAAGCTTCTGCAAGGTCTCGCTGAGCAGCAGCGTCACCCTGGTTAGCCCTAGACTTCAGGTCTAGGAATCTTTTGAGTGCATCGTCTGAGTTGTTGCGAGCGTCTCCGCCAGTCCGATCTCCGCCAGCCTGAGTCCGATCCTTAGAGCGATCAGCATGTTCCTCTGCAATCGATAAGGTATTGCTCATCTGACTAGGCGTAGTTGATGCAGTTGGAGCTGCTGCTGTTCGGAGCATTCCTGGCAAAAAGAAAGCAAGCCCTGCTGCAATCGCGATACCGCCAAGCCACATCAAATGCTTAGATTTCATGGTTCCCTGCATCAGTCCGTTGATGCCCAGTAGTAGCTTCTGGGCTCCCCAAGCACCGGAGTATGGCAGCTGATCTCTCAAGCGCCAATAGATGGGCCGAATATTTTTGCCTCGGGGCACGTGGGTATGGAGTGCCCGTCCTACCTGCGTCATAGCGACCGGATGTTGATCGCCATGCAGTGTCTCAAGCAGCAAGACAGCCATACCGATACTTGCTCAGCATGGACAGAGCCGAGCTGCGTATCCACCTTGACCACTTGGACGATGCCGTGCCAACTCTGCGGGCGTCGAGTCTCGACCGTTGTCATTTCTTGCGCGCCTTCACGGGGATGGTGCAGGTCATTGAGGCAAAGGCTCTGAATTCTAAAGATGCCGAATTCGTGAGGCGACGGGTTGATGAGATTTTGGCTTGGCATGGCCTTAAGAACACGGAAGGCGAAGGCTGAGGTCAGCGTTTATTGGGCCGCGCTTACCGATCCCGTGCTCGAAACATAGCAGGAAGCCATCCATTGTTTGGCGCGGTCATACGCAGCACTTCGATCAGGGAAGGCAATGCTGGAGGCTGGGTGGCGGTGAAGCGTGATGCCCTCATGCTTGGAAATCAGGAGCTCCGGCAGGAACCTCCCGTCAGCCGGGGTGATATGAGCCGTGAGCAAGTAGTCGCCGAAGTGCCGAATAGCGGTAACGCGCAAGACTGATCCTCCTTGATGGTGCTATACGCCTCTGGTTGCCTGACACCATCGTCAGGGCAACCTGCCGTCAGGGCCCATCCTGGTGGCAGGTTGTCATGGCGGAAAAGGGTTCAAAACCCTGTCGGGGACGGGCCGAATGGACTGTAGGTATTTTCCTAGTAGATCGGCACGCACAACTCCATTAGGTCGGTCTGTGCAGTATGCCTGAGCGGGCCCGATCTCAGATCCACTTCATTCATCAGTGCGGGTAGAAGTCCCTTCACGAGTGTTGTGGATATAAAAGGCTGATGTCCTCGGCGAGCTGCGCATACGCTTCGATTGCGTCTGATGGAGCATCACTTCACAGTGATGCTTGCGCGCGAGCGCCAGCATTGCGGTCTCAAACTCCAAGCTCTCAGCGGGTAAACCCACCACCTCGAAGGCGGCGGCCAGGGCTCGATGGAACCGTTGCTCGTCGAGCGGATGAAAGATGTGCCACGTCTCCACACGCATCCACGGGTCCAGGGCGGCCTTCAGTCGGTCATTTCTCATGTCTCGGTGCCAGTCCGGAGATGCCCTGAGTGGCCCACAGCGTGAAGATCAGCATGGAGACCCCCTTGGCTATTCAACCAACGGCATGGGGGCGCGCATCACCACGCTCTCCACCAGCGCTGGGCCTCTGAGAGGGACCTTAGCTTCGCTGTCCCGACCGCAAGGGCAGGCCTCCTTCTCGATGCTGGCGCTTTGTTGCGGCCCTTCGCTGTGCGCCGCTTGCACGGTGCTCACTCCCGGGTGCGGTAGGGCTGGACGCTTCGCCTGTCGGTTCCACGAGGCGCACAACGCGCTGGTGGAGAAGAACCGATGAAGCGCACACAAGACCTGAAGGCTCAATACCAACTCCAGATGGACGAGGAGGGCATCTTGCTCGCAGCAGCCACCATTCTGGAACAGCGCCTTCAACGGCAAGGCCGCATCCACAGCCCCGAGCAAGCCGGTGACTACTTGATTGCCCGCTGCGCTCACCTGCCGCACGAAGTCTTCGGGGTCATCTTCTTGGATATCAAGCACCAGATCTTGGCAACCGAGCACCTCTTCTTCGGCACCATCGACGGCTGCGAGGTGCACCCTCGGGTGGTCGCCAAGCGCGCCCTGGACTTGAACGCCGCTGCCGTTATCCTTTTCCACAACCACCCAAGCGGCAACCCAGAGCCAAGCGAAGCCGACCGGAAGGTCACCGAGCGCCTGCAGCAGGCTCTGGGCCTTCTCGACATCCGGGTGCTGGACCACCTGGTGATCGGCGGGCGTCAGCACACCAGCCTTGCCGCAAGAGGGTGGGCCTAGCCCCCTCTCTTTCATCAGTTGTTGGCAGAGGGCCATCAGTGCGCCTGCTCTTCCAAAAGGCATCGCGCAGCGCTTGATACCGATAATCAAGCTTCTTTCGCTGCTTACGCCATTACGGCAAGATCCAAATGGGAAATCGAAGGAGGGAGTCATTGATGCGCCAGGATGCGATCCAACTGTTTCAATGCTTGGGGAAGCATGATGTCTGAGCGGGTTGAGAAGCTCTTTGATGGGTCCGACGCGCTGTTAGAGGCCTTGGGGCCGATCACAGCGGCTCCGCCGTTTGATCAAAGTGATCGACTGCAAGTCTGCCGCGCGCTTTGCCTGCTTTCAATTGAGCACGCTGTTGCGACTCGCTGCTTACTCACAATCGGCGCTGAGTCATCCATGTTGGTCGTTCATCGAGCGCAGTTCGAAGCGCTGGTGCGCGCCGTGTGGGTCCTTTATTGCGCAAGCGATACCGAGGTGGCCTGCTTACAAGAAGAACTGACGCCGACCAGTGAGTCCGTGGCTGCTCGTTTGCCCATGGCATCCAAGATGCTGCTCGCTCTTGAAGCGGTGACGCAGGCAGCTGACCCATTGCACGCGTTTGTGGAATTTAAGAAATATTCTTGGGCGGCGCTCAACTCGTTTGTCCACGCGGGCGCACATGCGCTTCATCGGTTGCGAACGGGCTTCCCGCTTGAACTTGTTGAAGTTGTGGTCAAACAAAGCAACGCGCTGGTCGTGATGACTCATATGCAACTCGCGATCACCACAGGTAGCCAGGACGCCGTACACTGGGTCGCTACGACGGCGGATGGCTTTTCCGATGTGCTTCCTTCGCGAACACGTTAGGCTTCGCTCCATAGAATCGGCCACGAGCTTTCAAGCTGGTGAGTGGCAAAGCTTGCAGTGCAAGTTGCTTGCAGTGAGACTTGAACGAAGGATGGTTTGGATGACCAATATCAGCAAGGCGGAAAGCTTCGAAGAAGGATTTCTCCGCGCAGCACTTGAAGTCATCGCTAAGCGCGATGAGCGCAATGCTATCATTGATGCACGAGACTTCCTCAGTCTGCGCAAGATGCTCGATCAATCCCCGGGCACGACGCACTTCACGCAAGCCATGGCGGAGTTCTACCTCGGCATCCCGAGACGCCAATTCGACCAATTCAAGCGTGAGCACGGCAATCCGTTTCTGATCAGCAAGAGCACGCCACGCTCGATTGCTAAAGTAGAACTCTTGACGTGGTATGCCCAAGTCACCAAAGCCCGAGAGCAGATCCAAGAGCCGATCTCGGGCAACTTCGGTCGAACGGGGAAGGGCATCCCCTTCATTGTGATCCGCGCGTCGGCCGGCAAGATCAAGAGCGTGATCTCACATGCGGGCATCACGGGGCTCGACATGAGTGTGATCGAAGAAGCATTTCAGCAGGGAGCAACGATCCTGGCTCTGACCATCGATCAAGCCTTGGCGCTGCCTTG
Source organism: Xanthomonas sp. 3793 (assembly GCF_024806835.1). Lineage (GTDB taxonomy): Bacteria > Pseudomonadota > Gammaproteobacteria > Xanthomonadales > Xanthomonadaceae > Xanthomonas > Xanthomonas arboricola_F. Next base: position 10,564 of record NZ_JANTYU010000004.1, on the reverse strand, counting down.
GCAGTCAAATGCTGAGAAAAAGCATTGGCGAAATGCCTACCGCTCTCATCTGATGACGGTCCATGACGCCAAGATGGCGTTGCTGGATCGCCAAGAATTAGACGAAGACACCAAGCCCGCCCAAAGCGACCAGCGCACTAGGAGATAGCTTGATCTTGCCGCTGCCTTGCGACGAGCGGATGAATGGTTGTTCAGCGATCGCGGCGATCTAGTCCTGTAGCGATGCGGCTGTGATGCATAGATTGCGTTCCGAAGCTTGGCGGGTCGCCAAGCACGGAGAGCAAGATGAAATACACCATCGAGATTAATGCGACTGCCCACCTGGTCCACTGGGCAACGATTGAGGCGACCTCGCCCGAGGAAGCCCTTTCCAAATGTGATATCGACGCGATCTCTTATAGCGACTACGAGTTCGAAGAATGGCACAGCGCACCCGAGATCCATCGTATCGAAGATGAAACCGGCACGCTCATTGCGTGTGACTACGAGGACGAGGTTCCTGACATCGGCGATCTGTAAGTCACGTTTCGGCTTGTCCATCCGACTGATGCTGTCACGTTGCCATCTTGACGAAAGGCGTGATGGCGTTAAGTTGAAGGGGAGGAGAGAAAATGGACCAGGCACTTAAAAGAAAGATTAGACAGGCAGTGAAGCAGGGAAGCGAGGCATATGTGCGGTCGCTTTGTCAGGCTCAAGGTGATATTGATGCTGCGGCACGCTATGCCATTGATGTGGCGATCAGCGGTGGTAAGGAGAGCTTGGTTGATCAAATGGTGCCACTGTTATCGAAATCATTTGAGGTCTATCCGCTTGATGTGGCTGCTAAGGCAGGATCACTGCGGGTGGTCGAGCAGCTCATGGCGTTTTGCAATGCTGAGGATGACGAGGCATTGGTGCTTGCTGCGAGGCACGGGCACACGGAGTGCGTCAAACGACTGCTCAAAGAGTGCAGCCCTCTGCAACACGACTCACTTGCGTTGTATGAGGCCGCGCGCCGTGGTCATGCAGATGTCGTCTTTCAATTGGTCCTGTTCTCAGATGCCAAGGCGCAGGGAAGTCGCGCGCTGATCGCTGCTTGTCGGGAAGGCCACTTGGAAGTGGTCAAGCATCTGTTGCCTTTCTCATCGAAGATCCAATGTGCGCAGCACGGCTTTGCGGCGGCGGCCGAGAACAGCCATGTCGACGTCGTTGAGTTTTTGCTAGAAGCTGGCCTTCCAGATCCGGAAGACACTTTTGCGGCGGGCCTCAATGTTGCAGCTAAAAAGGGACATGAGCAGCTCGTGCGAAGCCTGCTCTGGGCGATCGTCAGAACAGGGCATGCGCCGCGCGACTTTGGTCAAGAAGCCATGCTCACTGCGGCAACCAATGGCAATGCATCAATCATCAAGTCGGTTTTGGAGTTCGCCCATAAGACCGCTTATCCGGAGGCAGGCTTGCTTGCTACACTCCAAAATGGCCATGATGAAGTGGCGGATGTTCTGGTTCGCCGAGTGAACTTAGATCACGTGCGCGAATCGATCTCGGACGAAGAGATCGAAGTCAAGCTTGATGAAGCTATTGCCAGAGTTGATACCGCCAAGCAGCTCAGGGAGCTTCAATACAACGAGCGCAAAAGGGTGGCGCAGAGCGATACGGCAGGGCCTGTGACAATGAATCCATCTCGTGGCGTGCGCTTGTAAGCAAATGTTGCCGAGATAAGACCAGATGTCGCCAGCATCCTCACACCTCTGCTTCTAAGGACTTACTCTTCGTATTTCCCAATCGCCACGCGAGAGTGTTCGGACCTGATGGAGGTCGGTGTCGTAGATGGCGATCAGGTCAGAACTGCTGGCAATAATGTGGCCTCGGATCTTTCGCTCACCCTTTTCCCAGAGTTCTGAATCGCCTCGCGATACCGGACCAAGGAGTCGACCCTTTTCTGTGTTTGCATCATCTTTACCAGCATGCTCGCCAAGCAAACCCGGCAGGGTCGCCACCAACAGGCCGACGAGAAATAGTGTCAGTGCGAGATAAACCCCCGAGGCAGCAATACCGGCCGATGAGGAAATAAGCTTAATCCATGGATGTCGCAGGAAAAATTCCTTAATTCGACCTTCGCCAACTGGTCGAGTGGGCAACCGGTAGATCAAAACTGCGATCCACACAAAAACAAAGGCTGTTGCTACGGAAAACCAGGGGAACGAGCGAAACATTCCAAGCCCTTGCAGCACGATGGCATAGTAGCCGCGAACAACCTTCCAGTCGGCCGATTGGGGAAATAGGTCGGATTGAACGCCCCAGGCTTTGAGATAGCTGGTGTAGGCGACATGCCCGCATCCGTGAAGAACGATTCCAGCTAGTGTTGTCACGGCAGCCAGACTACCGACGAAGCGGGTGATGGACCACGACCTCTTGGAAGATGCACTGTTCGCGTCTTCTGGTGACGGGGTGGAACGCTTCGATCGGACAATTTCGATATGGCGCATAGTTTTCGTAGATCAACTTCGAGATGGGAAGGAGCTGCGTAGCCAACCCATCGCCTCATCAAGGTCTAGGTTAGAGCTGGCATAAGACACTTGAAGCAAGTGGGGCGAAAGCAAACTGTCCCACTTTTGGCTGGCCAGATTTTTCGCACCTGCCAATAGCACTTCAATTGATGGGGTTGGTGTAGCGGCAATCGCTCTGAGCGCTGTCTGGATGTTCTCAAGGGCATTCGGACCCCGCGTGATCTCGACCCCCAGGCGGCTACCCTGCGCTTTGAAGTTCCTGGCACTGAGTAAGCAAGCGATTGCATCGTTGGCCGCATCGCCCAGCCAAGTGAGAAGCAGGATGTCGCTTCCCCTATCCAGAAAGAATTGATCATCCAAGCCGTGTTGGTGGTAGCTGGTCCGTCCTTCGTCGATGAAGCGCTGCGCACACGCATCCACAAACGTTGGCGTCAGTGTTCCCTGATAGATCGCGCGCATCGTCTGACGCACTTCGGTGTGCACGCGTCCGCCGCCGCCGCTGAACAATGGTGGCGCGCCACTCTTGGTGGCAGACACATAGATCGTCTTCTGGGCTTCGTCGATTTGCTCGACAAGCCAAGTGCGTCCACCAAACAAGATACGCTGGCCGGTCGTGAGCATCTGGGAAATGGGCAGGGTGCCAAGCGGTTTGCCAGCAGCGACAATCCGGAATTCCTCGTCGACCGTGAACGCTGCATAGAACGAGTAGTGGTTGACGATCCGATCACCGACAGGCCCGTGTAGCAAAAGTCCGGATCCGTCTTGGATCAAGATGTCTTGCTGCCCCAAATGGCGCAGTAGCTCGACAAACGCATCACGAGACACCTGATTAAAAGGAGCATCAGGCGCGCATAGCAATTGAAACGCCTGGGCTGCGGTTAGGCCGCCATACTGTGCGATGACTGAAAGGAGCTGCTGGATGAAGGTGGAAAGATGCGCACCTTTAACAACGGGCGGCTCATACCATTTTTCGGTAAGCAGTATGACCACGGCCAAAGTCTGAAACGTATCGAGCCTCAGGCGTGTTCGAAGATCCGCCTGCGAGTCAATGGCATCTTCAATCACATAGCCGCGCAAGATCGCAGCTTCACCTTTGCGTCTTCCGGATCTGCCCATGCGTTGACGAAGACTGGCAATGGTAGGGGGCGTGCCAATCTGGGCAACGCTCTTGACCGCTCCGATATCGATGCCGAGTTCCAATGTGTTGGTGCAGACGGCAGTCGCTGGCTGATCCTTTTGTTTGAGCGCAGCCTCAGTGTCGTAGCGAATTTCTTTGGAAAGACTGCCATGGTGCGGCCAGAACTCGCGCGCCACACCACTTTTTTCGCAAAGCTCATTGAGCAGGTGGGTATAGCGCTCGACCTCACGGCGGCTGTTGGGAAAGACCAGATTGTTGCTGCCGCGAAGGGTTTTGAACAAATGCTCGGCCACAGCCAATGGTGCTAACTCTTGCTTCTCCTTCTTGTCATCAGCTTCGCCCTTCTGAGGCACAGGTTCTTCAAAGCCCTTGATGATAAGGAGAAGTTCTGACGCATCGGAAGGGGCGTCGACAATCGCGGCGGTCCCCGCTGGACGCAGAAAGCGCGCCGCAGCCTGCATGTCACCCAATGTTGCCGATAGCCCAATGCGAGGCACTTTGCGACCAACGACGGTATCGATCCGGTGCAGCAAGGATTGAAGTTGTTTGCCGCGCTCGCTGCCGATGAAGGCATGTAGCTCGTCGATCACAAAGTAGGCCAGGTGCTTGAAGATGCCGGCAACCGAGGTGCCTCGATTGCATAGCATCGCTTCCAGCGACTCTGGTGTGATCAGAACGACGCCATGTGGTTTCTTGAAGAAGCGTTGTTTGCTTGTGCTGCTGATGTCGCCATGCCACGGCCACACCGGAATGTCGAGGTCTTCGCACAGTCGCTCCAATCGACCGAATTGATCATTGATCAAGGCCTTCAAGGGGCTGATGTAAACGATCAAGCCTGCTGGGGTCTGCTGTTCAAGATAGGTCAGCGCCGGCAGGAAAGCAGCTTCCGTCTTGCCCGAGGCGGTGCTAGCAGCCACGATCACATCTTGATCGGCAGGCAGGATCAGTGGGATGGCCATTTCCTGCACATCCCGCAAGGCTTCCCATTGCTCTGCCCACAAGTAGCGCTGGATGCCTGGCGAAAGAAGCGAGAAGGCGCTTGACTGGCTCATCGATCAGAGCTTGAACGAAGCCAGTTCGTCATCCGCTTGGACCGTTAGGTCTTCGTCGCCGCCATGGTCTTCTTTAACCTCAACCTCGCCGATCAACGTTTGCCAGGCCGTGCCAGGGTTTTGCTCCAAGACTGCCAAGAGATTGATGAACGCGGTGATCGTGGTGCGAGGCGTGCGGAAGAAGCTGTCACCAATCCGATTGGCGCAGTGTTCCATGAATTGCTGGATCGCTTCGTCAGGCAGCAGATATTTTTCCACATCACCGCTTGCATAGACGTAGCGGATCTTGGTCAAAAGCACATAGAAGTCTTCCGCAGTGAGGCTCGAAAGGCGCACGACAGGCCCAGAGAAGTCGACCAGCCCTTCCTTGGCAAAGGTGTTTTGGGCCAAGCGGCTTTGGAGGGCTTGGTAGCTGTAAACGCCGCGACGAGGATCCATCAAGAATTCCGGCGTGCCACCCAGCACGAAGCCAAGACCGACCGCCGTTCCTTGGAAAGAGTCATTGAGCATGCGCAAGATCTGCTCGTAGTTCGAGTTGCGCGCCTGGGCGTTGGCAAGCTTGTAGAGATTAACGAGCTCGTCCAGGCAAACCAGAAGCCCGCTAAAGCCGGCCAGTCGCACGAAGCGTCCCATCAGTTTGAGCTGATCGTAGACCGAGGCATCATCAACAATCGAGCGCACACCCAGCGCAGCTTTGGCGTCGGTCTTGGTGGAGAACTCGCCACGCAACCAGCGAATGGCATCGGATTTCAGTTGCTCATTGCCTTGTTCAAAGCCCTTGCAGTAAGCCGCAATGACATCGGCAAAGTCATAGCCATTAACGAGTTCCGTCAGCTGTTCAAGCTTGGCGCGGATGACTTGCTCGGTGGGAACATCCTTTGCTTTGGCTTCGGTCTTGGCGGTCGCGATGAATTTCTCAACGACTCCTGGCAGCGCGCCACCGTCCGGCTTGGTGCGCGTGGCCAAGTTGCGCATCAGCTCTGCATAAAGCGAACGGGCTTGGCCACCGGAGGCATGCAAACGCCGATCGGGATTGAGGTCCGCGCTTGCCACGACGAGCTTGCGCTCCATCGCGATGGCGCGCACCAGGTTGAGGAAGAAGGTCTTGCCGGCACCGTATTCACCAACGACCAGTCGGAACGAGGAGCCGCCATCGGCCAAGCGATCAATGTCGCTGACCAGCGTTTCGACTTCGCGAATGCGCCCAACCTGGATCAGGTGCTGACCCGCACGAGGCACAACACCTGCACGCAATGACTGGATGACCGCATCACGATCCTTGGCACGAATAGGGTTGCTCATTGCTCTATTTTCTCGATGAACTCTGGGTTGATCTCCACCGGATCGTCTCCTTCAGAGAATGGGATGTCATAAGCATCAAACGATGCATCATTGATGTGTTCAAGTGCGCCGTCGAGCATCAGCTCCAGATCCGAAGCGCCATCTTCCAGTTCGGAGCGCGTCCAGTTGGGTCGGGAGAGCATGAGGCGCAGCAGTGCGCTATGCGCTTCATCCAAACCCAACAGGCCAGGAGTAGAAGCAGCTTTTTGACTGGGGAGCGGCAGTGCTTGGTGCTCGATGATGGGCTCAGGCACATCCTCGGTAAAGATGCCAGCCAAGAGGGCAGAGACCTTGGCGGTATCGTGTTGGAGTTCGGCAATACGTTTGGGGTCCAGGCGAAACTGCTTGGCTGGCTCTACCTTGGTGGTGCTTCTTCCCGCGCTCACGGCATGGACGTCACTAAAGACACGCTTGGTCTCCACGCCGAGCGTCTTGTAGACCTTCTCCAAGAAGCGCATTTCGTCTGGCGAGACGGTGCCGTCACTTTGTGCAAGGCTTGCCATTGAGGCCGCGATTGTTTCCTTGGTGGTTTGATCCAATGGATCAAGCTTTTTCTTGAGCGAGGCCAGGGTGATGGGTGCTTGGCTCAGCCACACAAGATGCGCACGAAGGCGCTTGTGGTCGGCGGGACTGAGGTGACTCCATGCATCAATCTCTCGGCCAAGATATTCGATTTCGTGTGCACTGAAATCGCCATCGGCCTGGGCAACGGTTGAAGCAAGTTGCAAGGTCAACAGTGCAATTTGATACGCACTGCTCTGGGCTTGATGGGTTTGGCCGGGCAGCAACGCGAAGAGGACCACAGGATCAGTATCGCCAGGCGCCCGCGCGCCTTCGAGCACATTGGGCTCCATGCCGATGTGAGCCGCTTCAAGCGTCCTGGCAAGGTCTCGGATCTTTTCTCGGTTGAGCGGCGCACCACCATTGCCGAAGCGATCGGCAAGCTGAGTCAGGGGCAGGGTGATCGCACGACCTTGAACCTCGTCCACCAGCAATTGGAGTGCTGCTTTACGCGGGGCAGGCCAAATGCTGGTAGGCAGGTGTAGCAAGCCATCCAGCGTATTCCGAGCTTCGGGGTTCTTGTTGATAAGGCGACTCAGCGGGCCGAGTTCATCCGTGCATTGCTGGACGATTTCGTTGAGCTTCTTGATGGGCCCGGTGAGCGCGGTGACATCAGGTGTCTCGCCAAAGGTCTTGGGCTTGAAGCTGTTGCCATAAAAGGCCGGGGAAAATGTTTGTCTCGAAAATTTCAGCTTGGTGCGGTTCTTGGGCAGGACCAACCCCGCGTCAAAAAGCTCCCGGTAGCGCTCAACGAAGAGTTGATTGAACTCTTCAGCGCAGCGCACGGTGGGCGTGCGCATGGAGACTTCTGGGCTGAGGCGCACCCAGGCAAGGGCCAGGTGTGCGGGAACCGGGGCACGATCCAATGAGCATTGACCCAAAGCTAGACGTAGGTAGAACGGAAGCTCATGGGTGCGCTGGAAGCCCGGAAGCGGCTTGGTGTAAAGCTTGTCCTCGATGACATCAAGTTCCATCCAGTCGAGCAAGCTGTTGATCTGGAATCGGATAACGGTGTAGATCTTTCCGTAGGCAGCTTCTAGCTGTCGCAGTGCTGCTTTGATGGCCGGCCAACCTTGCTTTGACTCTGGCTCATCGACCCCATCGATCAAAACCCGCCGTTCAAGGCCATACAAGAACAACATCACGTATCGGTAGTTGCATTCGGGATCGGATCGATCAGAAGCGAGCCAATTGATGTAGGCACGACGTTCGGTTGCAGATAGGTCAGCGTAGTTATCTTGATAGCCGACTGGGTCGCGGTAGTTGCCAGTTGGTGCAACGGCGAGAACGCCATTGACCAAGCTGGGTTCATTCCCACCCCTTGGTGTGGCGAGCTTGACCCCTGAGTAGAACAGTCCGCCTGAGATTTTTACGCAACGAATTTCAATGATCTCGCCCGGCTGCACCCAGCGTGTTTTCTCCCATCCCTCAGGAGGCTTGGGCACAGAGAATTCTTTGGCGGGTGCGCTGCCGGCGATGCTGGTGCGATGAAGCTCGTCCATGGCGTTCGCCGGTTCCGTGCGGGAGGCCGCAGGCAACGGTGGCGGGGTTGATGGCACCTGTGTCTCGCTCGTCGGAATGGGAGTAGGCGGCAATGCAGGTGGCAGTGTTGGGATCGTCTCAACTCTTTCAGCAGTTGGCGTTGGCGCGATCACGCGTTGACTTTCAAGTGTGGGGTCGGAAGCCGTTTGGGCGGGTGGAGGCATCGCAGCTCTAGCAACGACCGCACGCATAGCGTCGAGAAGATTACTGTTCAGTTGCTGCGGCGATGACGGGGCTTCCGTAGGTGCCGAGGCGATGGTTTGCGCGTCTGGTGTCTTGGTTGTTCCTAGATCGCTTGGACTAGGCGAAGCAGTTGGGCGTGGGCGGCTCGGGGTGGGCACGATGATGCGCGGAGCGTCTGATGCGGCATCAATGGCAGAGTTCGCTTGCCGACTGATTGATGGTTGCTCAGCCACAGCGCGCATTGCTTCAAGCAAATTGCCGTTGGGCTGCTGAGGGACGGGACGATCTTGAGGATTTCCGGTGGCGCTCGGTTCCAGTGCGGCACGTGTGCCTGACAGAATGATCAGAGACATTTCCGCCTGCCCGGGAGGGGCAGGAGTCTGTGGTGCTACTGGTGTCGTCGGGCCGTGCTCGGCAATGTGCGCCATCGCGGTCCGCAAGTTCCCCGGTCGGTCGGTTGCAACCCGAGCTGGGTTCTGTGGAGGTGCCGCCTGGGGAGCATGGGGAGCTGATTGGCTCAACGCTGCAGTCGTTTCCGCAACGCGCTCGCTGGCAACCCGGTTGCTCTGCGAGGGCGATGGAGCGATCGGTGGTTGAGCGGCCTCTAGCATGGAAGACAGGATCTTCCGGTTGGCACTGGCGGGAGCAGGCGCTGTAGAGCTGCGAGGGTTGCTTGGAGCTGACTTCAATCCAGTAAGTTCGGCGAGCGTCGGTTCACGCACAATGGGGGCAAGCGGCTTCTTTTGGGCCTGCCACTTCACGAAGAGGTAGAGCCCGAAAGCGACCACAGCAGTAATGCCGAGGGCAATCCATACCTGTCTCGGCACCATCGCGATGATCGCCAATGCGATCACGATCACGGCGAGACCTGAGCCTTGCTTCTTCCTGCGCTGCGCCACGTGGCCCCCTGCCTACGGCGTATTCCTAACCCATTGTAGTGCGAAAAAAATGATGGGTTCGCTTGGCATATCATCCTTGCGCCTAGGGCAACGCAGACACGCACCAGGTATACCAGATGAGAGCCGATGCCCGACCGCGATGAAAAGGTTTGGCAAGCTGTAGCAATTTCAAGGATATTAGCCATGCTGGGATACGCCTGCTTGTCCATGCGTTACCCGGCTCATCTCCAAACCGCAGGGACGCTGTAGTGACCTCCAATTCGAAAACGCCAGCTCACGTCTTCTCTTGTTTTTCGCCGGAAAACGAAAATCCTATCGCGCTCGTGGTGGTGCCAACAAATTCAGCCGATGCGGAAGTTTTTGATCCGACGAAATCCAGCGTAAAGAAAATTAGGAGGACGTTTTCCTTCTTGCAAGACGACTGGGAGGAGGCTCGGAAAGCCCTTGAAAACATACCGCCAACGGCAACGATGTTTCACAATAGCATTGTTGCTTTCTTTGATGTCGCATCGGGCGCGAAGGTAATCGAGTTCTATTGGATTAATGGTTCAAAGAAAAGAAATCTTCTTACCTATCAAGTATGGATGCAGGGAAATTTCGTCAATTTTCAAAAAACACAAAATATTATATCAGCTACTGGCGTTGCTCAGGCCTTAGGCGCTGAGATAGTCAACGAGAGGTCACGGGTTGACGCTTCGGTTTCTGTTTCACGGAAGTCTTCACTACCGGATCCTTTTGGGAAAAAGCGCTGAGGGGAATTTTTGCGATGGTCTTTGGTACGCCGCTGATGGGTTGAGCCTGCCAAAGTGTGAAGCGGGGATCGGAAATGCGATGGGCGTGTCCTTGCCAGTGCGCGATGCAGATCTCTGTTGCTTCGTTTGCATCGACTTCGGCTTGCTGAGGTGGCACACGACTAAGGGCTGCTAGATAGGCTTGGTTCCAAAATTCTTCGATAGTCATGGTAGGAGTTGAGTGAGAAGGATGTCTTAGAGCTAACGGAAATTTTTATCCTGTCAATACCTTGGCTTGTATTTGCCAGCGCACTGATTATCATCCAAGCTTAGCTTCAGCTCCACCCGCATCAACTGTGACTAACAAAGAATGATGTTAGATCGTCAAGTTCTACAAATTGATCCTTCCCCTGAGCGGGGAAGTGAAGTGACCCTGTTTAGCGCTCATGCAAGCGTTCAAAATCTCGTTGTCTTAGGCGATCCAGGCTCTGGAAAAAGTTCGCTATTCAAGGCTTCTTCCGCTAAAGAGGGCGGATTGAGCTACCCCCGATTTCTCGGACAGGTTAATTAGGGAACAACAACCATCTTTTCGAACTCGGCCGGCGAGCGGTAGCCCAGCGCACTGTGCAAC
>NZ_JANTYU010000003.1:602666-751675 GCF_024806835.1 Xanthomonas sp. 3793 | reverse complement strand
GTTGCACAGTGCGCTGGGCTACCGCTCGCCGGCCGAGTTCGAAAAGATGGTTGTTGTTCCCTAATTAACCTGTCCGAGAAATCGGGGGTAGCTCAGCCAGTCCCCGTTTTGTCTGGAAAGCAGCCGTGATCCCTTGGCGGTAGTCATAGTGGTCAAACGTCTTGGCTTGCGGACACAAGTCTGCGCAAGCGTCCGCCTTTTCGGCGATGATCTCCTGAGTCCATGCACGGCAGGAGCTGCTAGATGAAGCAGCTTGAGCGACGGCGGGTGATAACGCCAGAACAATGGCGATGATGCCTTTCATGATAGCTAGCACCTGAACTGAGCGAACCTGGGAAGCGCGTTTGAATTGAATGAATTGTCACTAGTTCAGCTAAACAAGATGGATCTCGTCTTCTGATAGTTTGTAGAAGCCCCATGGATGAGCCAAGTAGCGCGTCCGAAAGTAGCTGACGTGCAGGTCCCGTGGAACAGCATAAGATGCAACTACCAGAAACGGAAAATGGACCTCCGAGTACACTGTTACCTCACCGATTGGAATAGGCCCATGGAGATCGAAGCCGGAAATCCTATGCGTGAAAACATAGGCGCGCATTTGCTGCTCGATATGCGGCTGAGCGGCCTTGGCCGAAATGTATCCGCTAATGATTACGAACAGGAGTATTACGAAAACCATCAAGCTGCTTTTCTTAAAGCGCGACATTCTGTCTCCTGAGTGCTAGCGCCCGAATAAAGTCGCAGCACGAAGCAGCATTGAATTGAATGAATTGTTAGCCTCAGCCGCCAGATTGGTGGCTGATCCTGCCATTTTTGCAAACCCACACGACCAATTGAGCATCAAACGCTGGCTCGTCTGGTAGCCACATGACCGACCAGCAACTCTTCCCTGGATGGCCGGGTTACTCATGCCAGGAGATGCTAGCAAGGTAACGCTCCGTATTTGGAATCTTATGTTCTGAGACATAGGCTTCCGCCAAGCGCAGTGCCCCAGGAAGCTCAGTGCTGGGCTTGGCCAAGGACGCCCCACTAGCGAGTAACAGTGTGCACAGCAGACGGGCGCGGTTGAGCATGGATAGAAGTCTCACGAGGATGTCTAATCTTGGCCTAACGCCTGAATCAAGCCGACCCGCAAAGCGGGTTCGGCCTGAATGAATTGTTAGGCCGCACGCCGCCGCCCCGTGAGCGCACCGATGCCGCCGCCAACAAGCCCGTAAATTGCGCCCAAGACTACGACGAACGTTGCAGTGTAGAGCCAGGCCGACAGGGTAAGAGTGCCTGCGGCAAGGCGGCCTGGACCAATGGCCCAAGAAACGGCCCAGCCAAGCGTTGCATCAGTGATGCCCATTGCGAAACCGAATAAAACTGCAGCCAAGAACCCAAACTTACGAGCAGCGAAGAATGCAAATGCGATGTAGAAAACAGCGGATCCGAACGCTGCGTAAGTATAAGGAAAGCCAAGTGCTAGAGACGCGACAGATGCGACCCCATCAAACACGATCACCACCAAACACGATAGAGCGAAGAATTTGAGAGCTTGCAAGTGAGTCCTCTTTGCGGCGTAACGCCTGAATTAAGCCGCGCCGCGAAGCGGCGTCGGCTTGAGTGAATTGTTAGGAATCGCGGCGCAAGGCTACTTTGTCGGAATGGCGTATTGGGCTTGCCTGACACAAGACTCCGCTTCGCTCCTGCTCTTGAACTGATCCACGGTGAGTACGCCCCAGCCGTGGCCCGTCATTCCTACCCAGAAGATTGGGACTTCATCGGCGCGGGTGTCCAGATTTAGCACGCCACTTTTCCCGCCAGGGTTGTGCTCGATGTAGACGCTATGAGGGCCAGGTTCTACAAAGACATGTGCGAAGTTGTTTGGCTTCAAGGTTCCGATCGGCTTATTGTCAACGATTGCAGTTGTGCGGTTGCCTGCTCCGACAAACGCGGCTTTCTCTCGACATACGTACAGGCTAACTCTCCCGGGAACAGGCTGCAGTTCACGCAACGTAGCTTCGGCGCCCTTGTCTCCGTATGTCACCGTCGCGCATCCGGACATGATGGTGACGACTAGCCCAGCTGCTACAGCATGTTGGATCTTCATCCGAATTTCCCGTGAGACTTGACGAGGCCTAACGCCTGAGTTAGCCGAGTTGCGAAGCAACTTAGGTTTGAATGAGTTGTTAGGCAGTGAGTGGTCGCGAAGGCTAGATGGTGCAACCATGCTCCCCAGCACTGTCGCCCGGACCAAGTGTGCCACAGGTTGTGGGATACAGCTTGCCCAGTGCTGCAGCGGCCCGTGATGCCACCGAAGCCAAGTGCAATGAGCGCAGCGCGGGAATGACGGACAAGGGCGAAGCACCGAATTCGCCCCGCCCATAACGGTGATGGCTGCTGCCCGGAGCCGACCGCATGCACGCCAGCGAACTTACCGAAGCAGCAACCACCAACGCATTTGCTCCACCACCACCTAACGCCTGAGTTAAGCCGCGCCGCGAAGCGGCGTCGGCTTGGACGAATTGTTAGGTGGGAGCTGAGGTGCCCGGGAATCGCGTAGGCGAAGCACCTCTTCCCTGTCCTGGAGCGGTCGCATAAAGACCCCCGGTTTGATGCCTTGAAAATCTTGTCCCTTCAGAAGGATCAGTCGTTGCTCGGACTCTTGGGCATGGGCAGCCTGGATTTGGCCAAGGCTGTAATGGAGGTGGGAAGCCAGTGGCACGTAGAGTACCGGCGGGACCTTCGAGGCATTTGTGGCAATAATCTCGTGACAGCGATGCGCAGCCTGATCTGATTATTGAGTCCGGGGCCAGTTCGCGCCTCCGGGTCACGGACTTGCCTACCGGAGCCGCTAATCATGTCTACTCCCGTCACGCGGCCGACCAGCACGTGGTCCGCACTCGTTGCAATCTCTTCTAGCGTGGCTTCAAATGGAAACCCTGCCAGGGCAATAGCTGGTAGAAGAGCAAGAACGGTTAGCAGGATGCGACGCATGTTCTTCTCCAGCCTAACACCTGGGTTAAGCCGATCCGGGAAACGGCTTCGGATTGAATGAATTGTTAGGCCGCATCCTCTTGATACGTCCCGTCAGAGTGCTTTAGCCAGCCGGATCTATAGATGCCGGTGTCAAGATCAAAGATGCTCTCAAATTCCTGAATCCAGTCTCGTCGAACAAGTAGCCACGAACTCGCTCCAAGCGCAAGTCTTGAACGCCAGTGTCGGAATCCCAGACATGCTCACCGTCCCAGTAGTCACTCAACGGCATTTGAGCCGAGTAGACACACTGCCCTTCGGGGCTGTATCCGATCAGAATGGCACAGTCTTTAAGTACTCGATGATGCATCGTACAGCCTAACGCCTTACTTAGGCCGCGCCGCGAAGCGGCGTCAGCTTGAATGAATTATCAGGCCACGCCCTCACCGCTTGCTGAGCATGCGGGCGAAGTAGCTCTTACCCCAGTACGCTGCGAGGCGACGCGTACTGAGAAAGAGTTCCTCTGTGGCCTCTGGGTTACCCCGCTCGATGTCGGACCAGACGGACCTCGACGCAACGAAGATCGAGTAGCTGTCTCCATCAAGCGGAGGAAATTGCCGCGCCTCGTACTCGGGTTGTATCGCGTGATTGATGCTGAACAGAAGATTTTCTTGTATCGCTTTTGATGAAAGTGGAGCAGTAACTGGCGACTTGTCTCGCACAAGCAGCTCGCAACTTGAAGTGGTTACGGACCCTATGGTGAGGTATCCATCCGGGAGGAAGGCAGCGATGGCAGCAACAATCTCGGCAGGCCCATCTCGCCAGTCAATAACGGCACAGTTCTCCGCGCCGCCGAACAGAGCGATGGCCTCTTCGTCGCCTTCTAGCACACGGTGGAGAAGTGGTTGTTTCATGCGTGCGCGGCCTAACGCCTGAGTTAAGCCGCGCCGCGAAGCGGTGTCGGCTTGGACCAATTGGTAGTCCGCGATCTAGGCCGGCACATGTTGCGCCCACTGGCGGACGATGTGCTGCACCTGGGCAACCCGCGTTGCAACCGAGCCGGGTCCCGGGAAACTGATGCAAGCGCGGTCCGGCCCCAGCCATTGCAACAGACTTTCGGGATCCTCAATCGAGTTGCGTGCGATAGAGGTCTTCTTGACGCCGAGGTGCAGGATGAGCTGAAGCGGAACCTTGCCGTTCAGGCGCATGGTCGCGAAGTGCTCGCCGGTATAGAAGCTCGGGGCATTCCACTTAATCTCTTCCCCGATGCCGTCGACTGACGCCAGGATCGCGAAGCGCAAAGTTTCGACGTCCTCCCGCAGCGGCGAAGCAAGGCCTGCGATGTAATCGGCGACGGAAGCTGCGGAAGGAGACTTGCGACTACCCATAGCGGCTCCTAAGCGTGCTAACGCTTGAATTAAGCCGACCCGCGAAGCGGGTTCAGCTTGAATGAATTGTTAGCTAGCAGTCTAGTCCTCATGGCTATAGAAGGTATAGCCAGAGGGCTTACGCCCGAACGTGCTGGCCAGAAAGCCGACTGGGAAAGACTCCTCAACTGTAAGAGCCAGTACGGAGCCACGATTGGTGGCGGCATAGTTGCTGCCAGGCTGCCACTCCGACAGAACATCATTCTTGGCCTGCCTCTCCGCCGCCAAAAGGTCTGCAGCGCGAACAAGTCTGGTGGTGAAGAACCCAACGACTGGCGTGCCATCAAATAGTAAGTCGATTCCCCGGCCGGAGAGCGTGACTTTGAAATGCGGCATTGCCTGGTCTGCTGCCTAGCGCTTGAGTTAAGCCGACCCGCAACGAGCCGGCCCTGATCGGACGATGCGATGCCTCCGATACATTCGAACAAAGCAATGAAGCAATGAAGCGGGTTCGGCTTGAACGAACTGTCAGGCGTGCTAGCTACCGATGCTTCGATAAACTCGTTCAGCTTGCAAGGCAGTGAGCGCGAACCAATCGCTACTTTGCACACCAAATTCGTGCTCTGCATTTACAAGCGCCTCGTCTAGGGAAAAATGTAGGTGGTCACCATCGATTTGCTCCGAGTCAAAGTCTATATATCTGATAAGTAGATAGACGAAGCCGCCGTCTTCGCACATCAGTGCGTGCACTACCAGAAAGGAAATTGCCTCGTTCCGGTGGGATCTCCGCTTGACGTTCGCAGCGATTGATATGCTCGGGTGGTCCGAATGACTCATGGCACGCCTAGCGCCTGAATTAAGCCGACCCGCCAAGCGGGTTCGGCTTGAATGAATTGTTAGGCGCCAACCTACGGCACAAACCCGGCAGGAAGCAACCTGACCTCCGTAGCCCTGCAAATGCCGTTACCGCCGGACAGCGGTCGCACTCGCAAGATGGTGCCGTGAGGCGCAAGCTCTGCTTGGACAGTGACCACAGGTTGCTCGGAGCCATCTTCAAGTGACTGGATTGCACAGCAAGGCAGGGCCATTGGGGCGGCGGCGGAATCACCCGGTACGCAGAAGACTGCGGAGCCAGCAGCGACGTCGGCCTCCGTAGCCGGACGGCCGACAACACACGGCGTGTTGTGCCACTCACTTCCTGCAATTGAACCCCAAAGATCGGCCATGTTTGTTGTGGCGCCTAACGCCTGAGTTAAGCCGCGCCGCGAAGCGGCGTCGGCTTGGACGAATTGTTAGGACGCTACTCGACGTAATGCCCCAGAGCGGACGTACGAACACGGACCGCGATGGCTGAGCCTACGCCGAGTGGAGATCTAGTACAAAGACTCACGTAGCCAGCGGTTTCCGTCTTGACTTTCAGGTTGGTGCAGCGTTTTGACGGCCACGATGATATGACTCGGCCGACCTGAAGAGTTGTGTTGCCTACCGCCATGGTGAAGAAGATGCCGAAAACGAAACACGAAAGGAAGAAAACTGCTGCCGACATGATTGTGGCCTGCACGACTACATTGGAAGCGTTGATCTTGGCGGCGCGCGTTACCCTCGGATGTACGCTCCAATGGCCGACTAGGTACCGGTGAAAAGGAAGCCAGACGGCGAGCGACGCGCACAGGGAGAGCAGTAGATAGAGCTTGTTTGGAGAGAATCGGAAGCCGAGCGGAATAACGAAAGCGCAGACCGCGATAGTGAGGAAAATTACGAATGTGCGCATAGGTTCAGTGCCGCCTAACACCTGAGTTAAGCCGCGGCGCCAAGCGGCGTCGGCTTGGACGAATTGTTAGGGCGCACCTTCGCGCAACTGGAAAATGTTGCCCTCTGGATCCACGGCGTTGCGGACGATGAAGCCCAGCCCGCGCCATTGCTCGGGAAGCACCTGGCCACCAAGCGAGTTTGCTACGGCCTGCGCATCCGGCAGGCTGGGGACGGTGTAGAAGAACTTAGAGGCAGCGTTGTCCCGAATGGCCGGCGGCGAAGTGATACTTGTCTCGCGCGCGACGAGGGCAGGCATGGCATGAACGATGATCTGGAGCTCCGGAGAGCTCAGGATTACGAGCTCATCGGTGGAGCGGACGCGAGCCAGCCCAAGAAGCTTCTCGTAGAAGCCGGCCAAGTTGGCGAGGTTTTTTGCGTAAATGAAGAGTCCAGCGCGAGCGGGCCCTGCCATGCAGTGATTCCTGTGCGAGAGCGAGAGTGTACCTGTGCGGCCTAACGCCCGAATTAAGCCGACCCGCGAAGCGGGTTCGGCTTGAATGAATTGTTAGAGCCCTGCCCGCGACAGCGCATGAGTCAACTCCAACTGGTTGCAGCCATGGTCCTGCAGGATGCCGTCAGCATCTAGCACCCCAACCTCAAATCCCTCCTCAACATCCTCGTAGTAGAGCAGGCCAGATGGCAACTCCGCAACGACAAGGACCTGGCCCAAGGCACGGCTGCGCTGGAAAGGGACTGAATAAAACGGCACGCGATATGGGGCGAATGCAGCTTGCTGGGTAGGCGAGCAGCTAGGGAACTGATCTGCCACCAGCGCCTCAAGCTCAACGACTGTAACGGGCTGCCAAGTTTCCAAAGGGCTCTAACGCCTGAATTAAGCCGAGTTGCGAAGCAACTTCGGCTTGAATGAGTTGTTAGGCAGTGAGTGGCCGCGAAGGTTGGATGGTGCAACCATGCTCCCCAGCACTGCCGCCTGGACCAAGTGTGCCACAGCTTGCGAGATGGAGCTTGCCCAGCGATGCAGCGGTGCGTGATGCCACCGAAGCCAAGTACAACGAGCACAGCGCGGCAAAAACGTACGAGCGCGAAGCACCGAACTTACCGAAGTCTACAACGGTGATGACTGATACCCGGAGCCGAGCGCATGCACGCCAGCGACCTTACCGAAGCGGCAACCACCAACGCATTTGCTCCACCACCGCCTAACGCCTGAATTAAGCCGACCCGCGAAGCAGGTTCGGCTTGAATGAATTGTTAGGCCTAGCCTATCGGAAGGTCTCAGCCTTGAGTTGTTGCGATGACGGGTCCGACCGTTTGCGAGCAAGCTCATTCTTGAGTGGGACTAGCACAGAATCGGGAAAGACTGCGCCTGGCATGTTTGAATCATCAATCCAGGCGCTGGCGAAGGCGTCCTTGTCTTCTCGGAAGTACGGTGCAATAGCGCCGATCTTCTTGTTCGCGATCTCGGCAGAGAGCACCGCAATTGCCGCGTTGCGTTGGAGCTGATGCACCTCAGTCTCAAGACGAAGCACACGGTAACTGAGGAAAAGGCAGGCGACCGCAAGGACGGTAAGAAGGACTTTGGATGCCATAACCTCTCCAGCTAGGCCTAACGCCTGAATTAAGCCGACCCGCGAAGCGGGTTCGGCTTGAATGAATTGTTAGGCTCGCCTGATCTCTCCGCAAGCCAAGACGGCATGATGAGGGAGCCAGCAATCACTGCGCTCTGTGCCGATCTCATGGCCGTTGGAGCACAGCAAGTTGAAACCATCTAAACCATCGAGGCCGCAGCAGCCATTGAGCCTGGAGCCATCCTGGTGATGCTGAGTGTGCTGAAGATCTCTGAAATTGACCAGAAAGTCACCAGGGCACTCGGGCTCAAACTCCCCGTCCGAGACCACAAAGTAGCCGGGGGAGAATAGATCCTCGCCGTCCTTCTGGTTGAGGGAAACGCCTATGGGCAGCGGCGCTAGATCGCTAGCAATGACGATGCCGCATGTTGAGCAATGGAAGGAGCTGGTCACGGGCCTAACGCCTGAATTAAGCCGAGCCGCGAAGCGGCTTCGGCTTGAATGAATTGTTAGGCCGACGGCCCATGAGAAACAAACTGCAGAGGCTCATTTTGCAAGGACCATTTTGGCAGGTAGACGCGGCCAAATGGCGGCGACAAGAGCATGACGCCGGGCTCCTCAACGCCAATAGCCTCCATCTCGGCGGGCGTGAGGACGACAAGCTCAACGGTCCCCGGTGTCTGGCCGTGCTCCAGCAGAACCGAGTCTCCGACCTGGATTGGTGATCCGTCTGCGTAGGTAAGCATTGAGCTTTCCACCGAGGCCTAACGCCTGAATTAAGCCGAGCCGCGAAGCGGCTTCGGCTTGAATGAATTGTTAGCGCTCAACGTGGGGAACAAACAGTGCCTCCATTTCGTCTCGCGCGGACACCAGTAGCGTAAGAGCGAAGGAAACGCACAAGCAACTGTAGTTATCCTCAACCTCGCAATGCACCCCGCGGCCACGCTCGTCGAACTGGCCGGTGCGGTAGAACGACAAGGGAAGGCCATGTACATGGCTGGAAAGGAACTTGTATAGCCAACGAAACTGCTGAACTTCCACGCCAGCTGCGGCAGCAATTGTCTCCAGCGGCGCGAGATATGCACTCTTGCCATGAAGGAGTTTGCGCTGGTCTGACGCACGGAGAGCCAAGAAGAATGCATTGCTATTGAGTCGTTCTCTAAGCTCAGCGGCCTGCGTCTGAAACCCCGGAATGTCGGTTGAGGTTGGATCCATCTCCTCAAACATGTGAATCCTTGCCGTGCAGTCATGGAGATTGAAGATGTTCCAGCGACACTCCCACTCATCTTGAGTGGATTGCTCGATGCACAAGTAGAAGAACGCGAGCCTTACCTCGAGCAGGGATCTGACAAGTACAGCTAGTGAGTCGTAGTCCCAGTGGTCAGTGACCTTCTTTGACCATGACGTGCCTGGAGCCAAGATCGCTAAACTGACGCCGCGAGCGCACAGCGTTGTGAACAGAACGCTGGCATAGAAGTGGGCACCCGTTGGTGCTGGGATGCCGGCGCAGTTGCGAGAGACATTGAGGCAGTCACTAAGGACGCTCTCGAACGCCTTGATGCGTTCTTTGTAGTCGTCAGATGCGGCAGTGCTGGCGTTTGCCGCAGGGCGCCCCAACAGTTTGTTTATGAGTGCCAGGGACATTGCTTTGAGCGCTAACTAATATTGGACCGCCTAAAAGCGGTGTTGCGCCAAGTATCGACTAAGGCCGGAGGTCTGGGAAGGGGGAATTCCTATTCCGTAACAATGACTTGCCGGATGGCAACCGGCCGTCTTTACGTCGATGCTGGTTGCGTTATCCGACGTTTGAGCAGGCGTATGAGTTACACCCGTGACGATGCAGGCGTAACTAGGCGTCTGACCCCCAAGCTGTTGGATCAGGTCCGTGGTCGGCTGCGGCTTCGCCACTACAGCCTGCGTACCGAGCAGGCGTATGTGGGCTGGATCCGACGCTTCATTCTGGCCAACGGCAAACGGCATCCAGTACAGATGGGGCAGGCAGAGGTCGAGGCGTTTCTCACCGAACTGGCGACGCGGGGCCAGGTGTCGGCCGGCACGCAGAATCAGGCGCTGGCAGCACTGCTGTTCCTGTATCGCGAGGTCCTGGGCGTGGAGTTGCCCTGGATGGAAAATCTGGTGCGCGCCAAGCGGCCGCGGCGTATTCCGGTGGTGCTCTCGACCGAGGAGGTGGCGCGCTTGCTGACGATGCTGGAGGGGTCGTGTCGGCTGATGGCGGGGCTGCTGTACGGCAGCGGAATGCGGTTGCTGGAGTGCCTGCGGTTGCGGATCAAGGATGTGGACATGGTGCGTTGCGAGATCGTGGTGCGCGACGGCAAAGGCGGCAAGGATCGGCGGGTGCCGCTGCCGCACAGCCTGCGAGGGACATTAATGCAGCAGCACGAGCGGGCGCTGCTGCTGCACGCCGCTGATCTCGCCGAGGGAGCAGGACGGGTGTTCCTGCCGCATGCGCTGGCGCGCAAGTATCCCAATGCCGATGTCGAGCCCGGCTGGCAGCATCTGTTCCCCGCCGCGCGTCGATCGGTGGATCCGCGCAGTGGCCGAGTTGGTCGGCATCACGTGTCGGAGGAGATCCTGCAGCGTGCGGTGCAGGCGGCACGGCGCCGTGCGGGGATCGACAAGCCGGCGACCTGCCACACCTTGCGGCATTCGTTCGCCACGCACCCGCTGGAGGCTGGCCACGATATCCGTACCGTGCAGGAGCTGTTGGGCCACAAGGATGTAGCAACCACGCAGATCTACACGCATGTGCTCGGGCGCGGTGCATCGGCGGTGCACAGCCCGCTGGATGGGCTGGGCCTCGGCGGTGGTTGACGCTGCGGGCAAGAAAAACCAACCCGCTGTGGTATTTGCGGCCAGCGTCGGGACTGAAGTGCCTCCTACAGTCCGATGCCCGGAGACGATGAACACCGCTAAAAATCTCCGGTCTTCATGGCAATGCTTCAGCCGTCCAGCATCGCCTTATCGCGCACCGCACCCTTATCCGCACTGGTCGCCAGCAACGCATACGCCTTCAACGCCGTGGTGACCTTGCGCGGGCGCACCTCCACCGGCTTCCAGCCCTTGGCGTCCTGCTCGGTGCGACGACTGGCAAGCTCTTCGTCGGACACCAGCAGGTTGATCGAGCGGTGAGGGATATCGATCAGGATCTTGTCGCCGTCGCGCACCAGGCCGATCGCGCCGCCTGCGGCGGCTTCCGGCGAGGCGTGGCCGATCGACAGGCCCGAGGTGCCGCCGGAGAAGCGGCCGTCGGTGAGCAGGGCGCATTGCTTGCCCAGGCCCTTGGACTTGAGATAGCTGGTGGGGTAGAGCATTTCCTGCATGCCGGGGCCGCCCTTGGGGCCTTCGTAGCGGATGACCACGATGTCGCCGGCTTTCACTTCGTCGGCAAGGATGCCCTTGACCGCCGAATCCTGGCTCTCAAAGACACGCACATTGCCTTCGAAGACGTGGATGGATTCGTCCACGCCCGCGGTCTTCACCACGCAACCGTCGCGGGCGATATTGCCGTACAGCACGGCCAGGCCGCCTTCCTGCGAGAACGCGTGCGCGACATCGCGGATGCAGCCTTCGCTGCGGTCGGTGTCCAAGGTGTCCCAACGTGTGGCTTGGCTGAAGGCGATCTGCGTGGGGATGCCGGCCGGGCCGGCCTTGTAGAACGTGTGCACGGTTTCAGTGTCGGTCTGGGTGACGTCCCACTGCGCGATGGCGTCGGCCAGTGTGCGTGCGTGCACGGTTGCCGCGTTGGTATGCAGCAGCCCACCACGCGCCAGCTCGCCGAGGATGGCCATGATGCCGCCGGCGCGGTGCACGTCTTCGATGTGGTACTTCGGCGTGTTCGGGGCGACCTTGCACAGCTGCGGCACGCGCTTGGACAGGCGGTCGATGTCGCGCATGCCGAACGGCACCTCGCCTTCCTGCGCCGCTGCAAGCAGATGCAGGATGGTGTTGGTCGAGCCACCCATCGCGATGTCCAGGGTCATCGCGTTTTCGAAGGCTTCGAAGGTGGCGATGCCGCGTGGCAGGGCGGTAGGGTCTTCGCCGCCATACCAGCGATGGCACAGCTCCACCGCCACGCGTCCGGCGCGCAGGAACAGCTGTTCGCGGTCGGCGTGCGTTGCCACCACGGTGCCGTTGCCCGGCAGCGACAGGCCCAGCGCTTCGGTCAGGCAGTTCATCGAGTTGGCGGTGAACATGCCCGAGCACGAGCCGCAGGTGGGGCAGGCACTGCGTTCGAACTCGGCCACCTTTTCGTCGGAGGCGCTGTCGTCAGCGGCGATCACCATCGCGTCAATCAGGTCGAGTTTATGCTCGGCCAACTTGGTCTTGCCGGCTTCCATCGGCCCGCCGGAGACGAACACGGTGGGGATATTGAGCCGCAGCGCGGCCATCAACATGCCCGGGGTGATCTTGTCGCAATTTGAAATGCATACCAGCGCGTCGGCGCAATGCGCATTGACCATGTACTCGACCGAGTCGGCGATGATCTCGCGGCTGGGCAGCGAATACAGCATGCCGTCGTGACCCATCGCGATGCCGTCGTCCACGGCGATGGTGTCGAACTCCTTGGCCACGCCGCCGACGCGTTCGATCTCGCGCGCGACCAGCTGGCCGAGATCCTTCAGGTGCACATGCCCGGGCACGAACTGGGTGAAGGAATTGGCGATGGCGATGATGGGTTTGTGGAAGTCGCCATCGCGCATGCCGGTGGCGCGCCAGAGTGCGCGCGCGCCAGCCATGTTGCGGCCGTGGGTGGAGGTCTTGGAACGGTATTCGGGCATGGCGATGTCGACGACTGATCAGCGAGCGGTGGCTGGCAATTAGAGCGCGTCGCGACTGTTGCTGCTGCAACCGTCACGGCGGGTTCTGGTGATCGGTCACGGTAGCACGCAGCTGCCAGGCAGGAGCGTAGCGCCAGGCGGGCACGGACGCGATGCGCGCGCGCGGCCACGCAGGCATGCGGCCAGCCGAGCGGTTCATCGATGCGCAGCGACACCCTCGCTTTCCAGGCTGCGCACCGGCATGCCGGTGCGGGAGCAGCCACCGCAACGACTGTGCTCACCGTCAGGCGGGTGCGCCCGCCCCGCGGCGACGTTGTCGATCACGCGGACTGCGGCCCTCGCGTGCCTCGGCCAGATCCACCGGACGGTCGCTCGCTACGCGCTACTGGCCGCTCTAAACTGCGCACATGACCGCTGCCATGTCGTGCCGCGCCGGCTGTGCCGCCTGCTGCATCGCGCCCTCGATCAGCTCGCCAATTCCCGGCATGCCCAACGGCAAGCCGGCCGGGGTGGCGTGCGTGCAGCTGGACGCGCAGTTGGGCTGCCGGTTGTTCGGGTCGCCGCAGCGCCCTGCGGTCTGCGGCAGCCTGCGGCCGTCCATGGAAATGTGCGGTAACTCGCGCGAGCAGGCCTTGCGCGTGCTCGCTGCGTTGGAGCAAGCGACCCAGCCTTGACGGCGCCTGCCCACGCCACGATCAGGCGCCGCCGGTGCCGCCCAGATACTGATCCTTGAGCCGCACGTAATGCTGTGCGGAGTAATGCAGGCTTTCGATTTCCTTGTCGCTGAGCGTACGCGCCAGCCGGGCCGGATTGCCGAGCCATAATTCCGCCTCGCCAACCACCTTGCCCGGGCCCACCACCGCACCGGCACCGACAAATCCGTAGCGTTTGATGGTGGCCCCATCCAGCACGCAGGCGCCCATGCCGATCAGGCACAGGTCTTCGATGGTGCAGGCATGCAGGATGGTGCCGTGGCCCACGGTGACATCGGCGCCGATCACGGTCGGATAGCCGGCCTTGTTGAACGGGCTGTGGTGGCTGACGTGGATGATGGTGCCGTCCTGCACATTGGTGCGCGCGCCGATCTGCACATGATTGACGTCGCCACGGATCACCGTGCCCGGCCATACCGATACATCGTCGCCCAGGCTGACCTTGCCGATGATGGTGCAGGCCGGGTCGACGTAGACGCGCGCGCCCAGCTGTGGGATGTGGTCCAGGAACGGGCGAATCGGGGGCACGGCACTCTCCGGCAAGTCAGCGTGCCGCCAACTGCGGACACCGGTGGATGATACCTGTGCGGTGCGTGTCGCTGTGGCAGCGGCGGTGCTGCGCCTTGGATGCAGATGACGCAGATGTGCGTCGTGGGTGCAGAGGGCGGTGCGTATCGATGCGTGCTGGGTGATGCTGTGGTTATCGCAGCGGGTGAGTGACGCGATTTGAAGTCACACGCAATGCTGTTGCATGCGCATGCCGCAGATCCGGCGATCAGACGATCAGACGAAAGAGGCGGCTCCGCAGCTGCCCACGATGCATGCGCGACCGGGAGCGGCCAGCAGTACTGCTGCGCGACCAACGGGCGGGCGCGCCCGCTATCCGGAATCGGCATGCACCACTCGTATCCCGCTTCTGAGCGCTCAGTCCACACCCGCCCGGCGACTGTCAGCCACGTTTCCTCAGCCGTCCGGAGCCGCATAGAGCGTTGCCGCGATGCTGGCTGCCGGGATGGCGCCTTGCGCGAGTTGGCGCGACGCCCCGGGCACGCATCGCACGCGCGTTGAGGACGATTTCGAAACAGCCGGAAAGTAACGACGCAGCTACGAGCGATGCAGCCGCCCGATCTGATCGCCAAGTGCGCGCCATGTCTGGAGGCGCATCAGACAACGCAGACACCTCGTCCGAACGCAGCGCTGCGCAAGCGAAGGCCATTGGGCCTGCATCCGATAAGCGCACAACACTGCGGTAATCGGTCTTGAACGGTACCGGCAATCGGCCTAGCGTGCATGCCATTGCGGCGTATCGCTCGTGTCTGCCGCGCACGCACAGGTCTTCACGCTTGCGCCTGCGCGGCGTCCCCTGCCGCAGCGGGAATGCACGAGCGCCAACGCTGCACCAGATCAGCACGCTCACAGGCCACGCCAATGCTGCAAAGCACCTCAACGTCCGTACACTTCGTCCTGGAGCGCATGACGCCGTTCCAATGGAGGGCCGTGGCAGTGTGCGTGCTGCTGACGATGCTCGACGGTTTCGACGTGATGGCGATGGCGTTCACCGCCCCGCATGTGTCGGCCGACTGGCAGTTGTCGGGCAAGCTGCTGGGGGCGCTGTTCAGTGCCGGGCTGGTCGGCATGGCAGTGGGGTCGCTGTTGCTGGCGCCGTTGGCAGACCGCATCGGTCGCCGTGCGCTGATCCTGGTGTGTCTGGCCATCCTGACCGTCGGCATGGGCGCATCCGCATCGGCAGGCAATGCGTGGCAGCTGGGCGCGCTGCGGGCGTTCACCGGGGTCGGGATCGGCGGGATGCTGGCCTGCGTGGCGGTGACCGCGGCCGAATATTCCACCTCACGCTGGCGCAGCACGGCGACGGTGTTGCAGGCCACCGGCTACCCGGTCGGGGCGACGATCGGCGGAGCGATCGCAGCGCTGCTGTTGCAACACTGGTCCTGGCCATCGGTGTTCTGGCTCGGTGCGCTCGGTTCGCTGCTCTGCGTGCCGCTGGTGCTCGCCTTCTTGCCCGAATCGCTGGAATTCCTGATCGCCCGACGGCCTCCCCATGCGCATGCGCGCTTCAATGCGGTGCTGGCCCGCATGGGGATGCCGCCGCAGCCGCAGTTGCCGTTGCCACCGGCGCAAGCGGGCGGACAGGCGCAGGGGTATGCGGCCTTGTTCGTGGGGGCGCTGCGGCGGCAATCGCTGCTGATCGCGCTGGCGTTTTTCCTGCTGATGTTCGGGTTCTATTTTGTGCTCAGCTGGACCCCCAAGCTGCTGGTCACCGCCGGCCTGTCGGCTGCGCAGGGCGTCACCGGCGGGGTGCTGTTGAATCTGGGCGGCATTGTCGGCGGCACGCTGTTCAGTTGGCTTGCCCTGCGTGGGCGCCTGTCGCGGCTCACGGCCGGCGCACTGGTGCTGGTGGCGGTCGGGATGGCCGCATTCGGTTTGAGCAGCACCGTGCTGAGCTGGGCATTTGCCATCGCATTGCTGACCGGCGCAGCCCTGACGGCGGCCATGGGTGGGCTGTATGCGGTGGCGCCGGTGGTCTTTACCGCAGCCGTGCGCTCCACGGGCATGGGCTGGTCGATCGGGATCGGGCGCCTTGGCGCCATCGTCTCGCCGCTGTGCGCCGGGGTGCTGCTGGATGCCGGTTGGTCGCCGGCCATGTTGTATCTGGCCTGCGGCGTACCACTGTTGTTCGCCGCTGCTGCGGTCGTGGCGATGCGCCTGCCGGAGCACTGAACGGCTTGGCTGGCGGTGCCCGATGCCGGCCGGGGAGGCAGCTACGGTTGCGCCCGCAGACCAAAGAAATCGCCACCGGTGCCGATAACTCCGGAGACCGCCAAGCCCTTGGCGGACTCTTCCGTGGACATCGTGCAGACCAGCGCCGGCATGCTCAGAACCATCGACTCCGACCAACTCCGTCCCGGCATGTATGTCTACAAGCTGCTGGGTGCGTGGGTGCACCATCCGTTCTGGAAGACATCGTTCCTGGTCGATTCCGACGACGTGGACAAGATCCATGGCAGCCGGATCGAGCAGCTGGTGATCGACACCGCCCGCGGCCTGGATGTGGACACGGGCGCGGCGGTCGGCGAGCAGCAGGCGGACGGTGCGCCATCGCTGCCGCCCTCCACGCCGGGGCCGGAACCGGAACCACCGGAGCCGGCTCCCACCGCGCGCAGTGCGCGCACCAACAGCGTCACCGCGCAGGTCGGTATCGAAGCCGAAGTGGTGCGGGCGCGGCGTATTTTCGAAGACGGCCGCGACACGGTGGAGGAGATGTTTCGCGACGTGCGATTGGGGCGCACTGTCGACACCGAGGCCGCCATGCCGTTGGTGGAAGCCATCAACGATTCGGTGCTGCGTCATCCGCAGGCCTTGATCAGCGTGGCGCGGCTCAAGACCGCCGATGACTACACCTACCTGCATTCGATGGCCGTGGCCGGGCTGATGAGCGGACTGGCGCGGCAACTCGGCCTGCCCGAGGCGCAGGTGGTGGAAGCGGCGATGGGCGGCCTGCTGCACGACATGGGCAAGGCGGTGACGCCGCTGGAGATTCTCAACAAGCCCGGCCGGCTCACCAATGAAGAAATGGAGGTGATGCGCCAGCATCCGCTGGATGGGCATCGCCTGCTGGTGGCCGGCGGCGTGCAGAATGCGGTGGTGCTGGAAATCGCGCTGCATCATCACGAAAAGATGGACGGCAGCGGGTACCCCAACCGCCTGGTCGGGCAAGAGATCTCGCTGATGTCGCGGATGGGCGCGGTGTGCGATGTGTACGACGCCATCAGTTCCGACCGCCCCTACAAACGCGGCTGGGACCCGGCCGAATCGCTCAAGCAGATGGCCTCCTGGAAGGGGCACTTCGACCCGGCGATCTTTCAGGCGTTCGTGCGCCGGCTGGGCATCTATCCGGTCGGCTCGCTGGTGCGGCTGGAATCGCAGAAGCTGGCCGTGGTGATCGAACAGACCCCGGACGCGCTGCTCAAGCCCAAGGTGCGCGTGTTCTATTCGGCCAAGCTGCGCAGTCACGTGCTGGTGCAGGACATCGACCTGTCGCGGCCCGATTGCCAGGACCGTATCGCGCAGATGGAAAGCCCGACCGACTGGGGCTTCCGCGATCTCGAGAAACTCTGGCTGCCGTAAGCGCGCCGCGCAGGGCGGCCTTGCCGTGCGCTGCATGGGCAGCGCGGGCAGCCATGACCTCGACACAACGCTGCGGCACCTACCCCACGGCAGCCACCGCAGCTGGCTTGGCTGCGCCCTGCACTTGCCCCCACACCCGACCGGCACCCGCCCGCTAGCGAACGCGACCATGCTGCGCTGCAGCTTGGCAATGTAGTTATGATCTATAACTATTACGAAACGCAATCACTTGCCGACCGGATCTCATGTCCACCTCGTGCCTGGATCACCGCCGCCCCCCGCACACCGCAGCGCTGTATCGCTGTCGGGCGCGGGCGTGCAACGACGGCGCGGTGTCGACATGCGCACGCGCCTGGTCCCGGCGTGTGTCGACAGCCTGCGTATCCACATCGCCAGGCCTGGCCGCGTCTACAATGCGTTGCACGCCGGGGATCGGCGTTGCGGATCGGGCGCATGGCGCGTACCGCTCCGCCCGCCGCCTTTGTCGCGAGAACCGTCATGCCCGCTACTGCCACTGCCGCACCGTTGCCCGATGCCATCACCGCAGTGGACCAGGCGCGTCTGCTGCGACTGCTGGGCTACCGCATCACCCGCACCGAGCTGCTGGTGCGGCGGATGTTTCAGGAATGCGTTGCCGCCTTCGATCTGAAGCCGGTCGATTTTTCCTTGTTGATGCTGGTGGATGGCAACCCGGGCATCAACCAGCGCCAGATCGGCGACGTGCTGCATGTCTCGCCACCGAACTTGGCCATCGTGGTGGCGCGGCTGGTCAAGCGCCGTCTGCTGCGGCAGGTGCGCGGGCGTCAGGACCGGCGCATGCAGCATCTGTCGTTGACCCCGGCCGGCGTCACCCTGCTGACCGATGCCGAAGCCGAGGTGCTGCGCATGGAACAGCAGCTCAGTGCGGTGCTCGGCACCAGCGAGGCGCCGCTGCTGCGCGCGCTCGATCGCCTGGATCGGCTCGATACGCCGTAAGCCCCCTGTGGCGGCGCTCTGCCGCGCAGCGTGATCTCAGCAATGTCTTGATGGCACGTGCCGTACGCAGCGCGGGGATCGCCCCTGCCTGATCGCGTGCCAGGTGGCACGCCCCGCTGTTTCCTTCCAACGCTGGAGATGTGCGCAGTGATTCGATCATCGGTGGTGCGTGGCGTAGCTGTACGGGGGGCAGGGTGGCGGGTGCGTGCGGCGCTCGGCATCGTGGGGCTGCTTGCGAACGCGGCGGCGCTTGCGCAGGGCGTGCCACAGAGCATGGCGTTGACCAACGGCCTCAACACCGGCGGGACGAGTTTTCTGGATGGCTTCACCCGCACCACACCCGGCTGGGCGGTGGTCACCTACCTGCGACAGACCTCGTTGGATTCGGTGAAGGACGCGCGTGGCGACGATGTACCGGTGTTCGACAACCCACGCATCGACTCGACGCTGCTGTTGACCCAGGTCGCTTACGTCACGCCCTATCAATTGTTCGGTGGCGCGGTGGGGATCAACACGCTGCTGCCAGTGATCAACCTGGATGCCTCGTTCGGTCGCAACAGCATCGCCACCTTGCGCGACAACGGCGCCGGGGTGGGCGATCTGACCTTCGGCCCGTATCTGCAGATGTTGCCGGTGATGCGCGATGGGCGGCCGGTCTTTTCGCAGCGGTTCGAGTTCGACGCGGTGGCACCGATCGGCAAGTTCGACCGCGATCGCGATCTCAACCAGGGCGCGGGCTATTGGTCGCTGATCCCCAATTATGCGTTCACGGTGCTGCCCACACCCAACTGGGAAATCAGCGCACGCCTGAACTACGTCTACAACTTTCGCAGCGAGCGCCGGCCAAACCTGCCCGACGGGTTCGACTTCCGCAACGGCCAGGCCGGCGATGCCGGCTGGATCAATTTCGCCACCTCCTGGGAAGTGGTGCCGGACGTGCGACTGGGCATCAACGCCTATTACCTCACCCAATTTCGCGATAACCGCACCAATGGCCAGCGCGTGCCCGACAGCCGGCAGCGCGTGTTCTACGCAGGCCCGGGTGGCGTATGGCGATTCGATGCCAACAACATACTGTTCGCCAATCTTTATCTGCCGGTGGAGGTCAGGAACGCGGCTTCCGGCAACAACGTCAACCTGCAGTACGTCCATGTGTTCTAGTGCCGGCGCAGCTGGCTCCTACGGAGGGTGGCAATGAATTTGCAGAACAAGACGATCGTGGTAACCGGTGTGGCGTCGGGTATCGGCGCAGAGGTCGCACGGCTTGCGCGGTTCCACGGCGCCACGGTGATCGGTGTGGATCGCACGCCGGTGCAGATGACCCTGCATGGCTTCCACCAGGCCGACCTGGGCGATCCGGCCTCCATCGATGCGCTGGTGCGCGCGCTGCCGGAGCAGATCGATGCGTTGGCCAATGTGGCCGGCGTGCCGGGTACCGCACCGCTGGATGTGGTGGCACGCGTCAATTACCTGGGGCTGCGTCATCTGAGCCAGGCGCTGTTGCCGCGCATCGCTTCCGGCGGCGGCATCATCAATGTCGCCTCGATCCTGGGCGCCGACTGGCCGCAGCGGCTGGACCTGCACAAGCAACTGGCCGCCGCCGAGAGTTTCGACGCCGGCACGGCCTGGCTGGCCGCGCATCCGGTGGCGCACGACACCTGCTATCAATACTTCAAGGAAGCCTTGATCGTGTGGACCTTGCTGAAATCGCGGCCGTGGTTTGCCGAGCGCGGCGTGCGCGTCAACAACGTCTCACCCGGGCCGGTCTTTACCCCGATCCTCGGCGATTTCGCCGCCATGCTGGGCGAGGAGCGCGTCAAGGAAGACGCCAAGCGCATGACGCGCCCTGCGTATGCCGACGAAGTGGCCGAGGCAATCGTGTTTCTTGCATCGGATGCGGCGCGCTGGATCAACGGCATCACCCTGCCGGTCGACGGCGGCCTGGCATCGACCACGCTGTAGTTCCCCACAATTTTCAGCAGGAGGCTAGACCATGAATGCTCTTCCCAGCGCAGCGGTTGCTGCGAATGCGACACCCGCGTGGCACGGCTGCATCTTCAATGGCGACTGGGTGCCGGGCCACGGCGGCGCGTTGCCGATCCATGAGCCGGCCACCGGCGGGTTGTTGCACGAGGTGAGCAAGGCCGATCTGGCCGATGTTGCCGCCGCCATTGCACAGGCCAAACAGGCGCAGCGCGCCTGGGCCGCCACCGCGCCGCGCGAACGCGCGGCGGTCTTTCACCGCGCCGCGCAGGCGATGCAGGCACGCAGTGCCGAAGCCGCATTGCTGATCGCACGCGAAACCGGCGGCATCCTGCCCAAGGCGCAGCGTGAGGTCGATGAAGCGGTGGTGTTCTACCAGCAGGCTGCCGGCCTGCCGTTGCAGGCGATGGGGCAGGTGCTGCCGACCGGCGCCGGCCAGCTCAGCCTGGCCCGCCATCTGCCGCTGGGCGTGGTGGCGGTGATATCGCCGTTCAACTTTCCGTTGATCCTGTCGCTGCGTTCGGTGGCGCCGGCATTGGCGATGGGCAATGCGGTGATCCTCAAGCCGGATCCGCGCACGCCCTACACCGGTGGCGTGATCATTGCGCAGGTGCTGGAAGAAGCCGGCCTGCCCAAGGGGTTGCTGCACGTGCTGCACGGCGATGCGCAAATTGGCCAGGCGCTGGTGGAAGCGCCTGATGTACCCATGATCGCTTTCACCGGCTCGACTGCGGCCGGCCGCCGCATCGGCGAAATTGCCGGGCGACACCTGAAAAAAGTGTCACTGGAGCTGGGCGGCAACAATGCGGTGATCGTGCTCGACGATGCGGACCTGGACCGCGCCGCGTCGGCGATTGCCTTCGGCGCGTACATGCACCAGGGACAGATCTGCATGGCCACCGGACGGGTGCTGGTACAGCGCAGCGTGGCCGACGCGCTGACCAAGCGTCTTGCGGAAAAAGCACGGCATCTGCCGGTGGGCGACCCGGTCAGCGGCACCGTGGCATTGGGGCCGATCATCGATCAGCGCCAGCTGCAACGCGTGATCGACATCGTCACCGACAGCGTCGCCGCCGGCGCGGTGGTGGAAGCCGGGGCAACCAACGAAGGGTTGTTCTACGCAGCGACCGTGTTGTCCAACGTGCGTCCGGGCATGCGTGTGTTCGATGAGGAAGTGTTCGGGCCGGTGATCAACATCACCGTGTTCGACACCGATGAAGAGGCCGCGCAAATGGCCAACCACGGCGAATATGGGTTGGCTGCCGGCATCATGTCGACCTCGGTGTCGCGGGCGCTGGCGCTCGGCGAGCGCCTGCATACCGGCTTGCTGCACATCAACGACCAGACCGTGGCCGATGAAGTGATCAACCCGTTCGGCGGCACCGGCGCATCCGGCAACGGCACCAGCGTCGGTGGTCCTGCCGATTGGGAGCAGTACACGCACTGGCAATGGTTGACGATCAAGAGCGAGGTGCCGCAGTACCCGTTCTGATGGCAGGTGCCTAGGTCGATGGATTGGCCCTGGCACCGGCTGCAGGCATGGCGGGATCGCGTCGCAGTGTCCGCGTCCAGATCGTCGCCGTGGCTTGGCGCGTTGTTCCGGCGTTCCAGCAGCGCTGGATCCACTCACTCGCCGGTGCGGAAATGCGTCGGCGAGCAGCCTGCATGCCGCGCGAAGTAACGGCTGAAATACGCAGCATCGAAAAATCCAAGTGCTGCGGCAATCTGCTGAACGCTCAAACTGGTATAGCGCAGGTTGCGCCGTGCTTCGAGCATGATGCGGCGCTGTAGCAGTTCCAGGGCCGAGGCATCGGCAAGCCGCCGGCACACCGCATTGAGATGTCCCGGCGTCAGCCCCAGCTGGTCGGCGTAGCGGGAAATCGGCCAATGCGCGCGATAGTGCCGGTCGATCAGGGTTTGATACGCGCGCAGATGACGCAGCGCCGGATCGGCTTGCGCGTTGGCCACGGCCGCGTCTTGCAGGCCTTGCAGTGCGGCGCGCGCTGTCCAGATCACCAGCTGCGTCGCTGCGGCCTGCAGTGCGGCCTCGTGCCCGACGCGCTGATGCGCATGGTCGTCGGCGATGCTGCCGAACAATACGTCGAGCAGGCGTTGCGATGATTTGACCGGAAATATGGCCGGCATCGACAGGCCGGATTGCAGCAGCGGCGCAGCACTCAACGCGCTGCGTACCAGAGGCATGCACAAGGTGATGATGTGCCCGCGTACCCGCGGGTCGAACGCAAACCCGTGCACGCACAGCGGCGGCAGCCACACGAGGTTGGCGCCACGCAGACGCTGGGTGCGTCCATCCAGTTGCAGCGTCGCCGGCCCGCGCTGCACATACAGCAGCTGCGCCAGATCTTCATGCCGGTGCGGGGTGATGTGCCAGTCGTGCAGCCGGCTGCGCGCGGCAATCGATTCCCAATGCAGTAATTCCGGCGCGTCGGCGTGCCGCTCGCCGTACAGGCCGAAGGCGGGAACCGCAGCGATCGCAGCAGCATTGCGTGTGCGTGTAGGCATCGTCGAAAAGTCCAAGCACTGCGCGCAATCATCCCTTCAATGGTCGCGTTTGGCTACCGACACTGCAGGCCTGATCATTGAAGGCAGGAGCGCCCCATGCGGACGCAAATTGCAATCATCGGCGCCGGGCCATCGGGCCTGCTGCTGGGCGAACTGTTGCTGCGTGCCGGCATCGACACGCTCATCGTCGAGCGGCAGACACCGCAACACGTGTTGGGGCGCATCCGCGCCGGGGTGTTGGAGCAGGGCAGTGTGGAGTTGCTGCAACGTGCCGGTGTGGGCGAACGCCTGCAGCGTGAGGGCCTGCCGCATCATGGCTTCGAACTGTCGCTCGATGGCCAGCGTGAGCGCATCGATCTGCTGCGCGGTTGCGGCCGTGGGGTCACGGTCTACGGCCAGACCGAGGTCACGGCCGATCTGATGCAGGCGCGCCAGCGCAGTGGCGCGCCGACCTACTACGGCGCAGGCGAGGTCACCCTGCACGCGCTGGAAAGCGCCGCACCCAGCGTGGAATTCACGCATGACGGTGGCCGCATGCGCGTTGCCTGCGACTACATCGTCGGCTGCGACGGCTTTCATGGGGTCAGCCGCGCCAGCATCCCGGCCGAGCGGATGCGCCTGTTCGAACGCGTCTATCCGTTCGGCTGGCTGGGTGTGCTGGCCGATACGCCGCCTGTGCACGATGAGCTGATCTATGCGCGTCACAGGCGTGGCTTTGCCTTGTGCTCGATGCGCTCGCCCACGCGTACGCGCTATTACGTGCAGGTACCCGCAGACGCCCGTGTGGAGGCCTGGAGCGATGCGGCGTTCTGGGATGCGTTGCGCGCACGCTTGCCGGATGCGTTGGCCGAACAATTGGTCACCGGCCCATCGATCGAAAAGAGCATCGCGCCGCTGCGCAGCTTCGTCGCCGAGCCGATGCAGTACGGTCGCCTGTTTCTGGCCGGCGATGCGGCGCATATTGTGCCGCCCACCGGCGCCAAGGGGCTGAACCTGGCGTTGGCCGATGTCGGCCTGCTTTCGCAGCTGTTCGCACGCTGGAAGGCCTCCGGCGATGCCGATGTGTTGCGGCAGTACTCGTCCCTGGCGCTGCAGCGGGTGTGGAAGGCCGAGCGATTTTCGTGGTGGATGACTACGCTGCTGCATACCTTCGACGACGAAGATGCCTTCACTGCGCGCATCCGCCAGGCCGAGCTGGAGTATCTGCTCGGCAGCGAGGCCGGCCGCGCGACCATCGCTGAAAACTATGCGGGACTGCCGCTGGCCGAGGTGGCCGTGCGCTGAGACAGCCTGTTTAAAGGTGATTTTTTTATTACCAGGCAGTTGCGAAGTGCCCTGGTGCACTTCGCGTAGGCTAGCGCGACAGCGGATGTGCTCGGTAGGGTGGCGTGGACGCGTGGCGGTTGCTGTCTGTGCATGGACGCGTCATTGCCCCAATCGCGCCGTGCGCCAACTCCCCCGTGAGCGCATGGCCCGTTTCCTCCTAGGAGATCCCCATGAAAAAGATTGTTTCCCGCGCCTTGTTGCTGATCATGCTGGTCGCACCGATGGCGGCGTTCGCGCAGACCGCCGTCACTGAAAACACCAATCACCAGAAGTTGCTGCTCGGTTCCAATTGGTACGAAACCGCCAACAAGCGGCTGGTCTACGACTTCTGGCGCATCGTGTTCGAAGCCGGGCAGGTGCAGTACGCACCGATGTACATGGACAAGAACTACATCCAGCACAACCCGAATGTCGCCAATGGGCGCGATGCGTTCATTGCATTCCTGACTGCCTTCGTGAAGCCGACCCCGGTGCAGCCGCGCGTGCAGTTGCCGTTGGTCGCCATCACCGCCGATGGCGATCTGGTCACGCTGGTGTCGGTGCGCACGCTGCCGGACCCGCGTAACCCCGGCAAGACCTATACCACCACGTGGTTCGATATGTTCCGCATCGAAAAGGGTCTGATCAAGGAACATTGGGACCCGGACACCATCGCCGGTCGCGCAAATACCGGCGGCCAGTAATCGCTGCGGCATTGCAGGGCTGCAGCCTGCAGCCCTGCAATGCGTGTCCCATGCGACTAGCTCCCCCAGCGTTGCGCCCACCCGATGGTGGGCGCAGTCGTTTCGATGGAAGCGCTCAGCTGATCCGGAAGCCCATCGTCGCTTCCACCGCCTGCTGCCAGCCGGCATACAGTTGTTCGCGCTTGTCCTCGGCCATGGTCGGCTCGAAGCGGCGATCCACCGCCCACTGCTTGGCGATCTCTTCGCGGCTGCTCCAGAACCCGGTTGCCAAGCCGGCCAGATAGGCCGCGCCGAGCGCAGTGGTTTCGGCCACTTCCGGGCGCAGCACCGGCACGTTGAGCATGTCGCTCTGGAACTGCGCCATGAAATCGTTGGCGATTGCGCCGCCGTCGGCGCGCAGTTCCTTCAGTTCGATACCCGAATCGGCCTGCATCGCGGTCAACACGTCGCGGGTCTGGTACGCCATCGATTCCACCGCCGCGCGCACGAAATGTTCCTTGGTGGTGCCGCGGGTCAGCCCGAACACCGCGCCGCGGATATCGCTGCGCCAGTACGGCGCACCCAGGCCGACGAAGGCCGGCACCAGATAGACCCCGTCGTTGTCGCCGGCGCGTTCGGCATAGGCCTGTGAGTCGCTGGCCTTGCCGAGCATGCGCAGGCCGTCGCGCAGCCATTGCACCACCGACCCTGCGACGAAGATCGAGCCTTCCAGCGCATATTCGACCTTGCCGTCGATGCCCCAGGCAATCGTGGTCAACAAGCCGGCCTTGGACGCGACCGCCTTGTCGCCGGTATTCATCAGCGCAAAGCAACCGGTGCCGTAGGTGTTCTTGGCCATGCCCGGTTCGAAGCAGGCCTGGCCGAACAACGCCGCCTGCTGGTCGCCGGCGATGCCCGCGATCGGCACCTGCTCGCCGTAGAAATACTGGGTCTGGGTCATGCCGTAGATTTCGCTGGACGAGCGTACCTCCGGCAGCATCTCCTTCGGCACGTCGAGCATGGCCAGCAGCTCGGCATCCCATTCCAGCGTGTGGATGTTGTACATCAAGGTGCGCGAGGCATTGGTGTAGTCGGTGACGTGCACCTTGCCGCCGGTGAGATTCCAGATCAGCCAGCTGTCGATGGTGCCGAAGGCCAGTTCGCCGTTGCGCGCGCGCTCGCGTGCGCCGTCGACGTGATCGAGGATCCATTTGACCTTGGTGCCGGAAAAATACGCATCGATCAGCAGGCCGGTCTTGTCGCGCACCATCTGCTCGTGCCCGGCGTCCTTGAGTTGCGTACAGATGTCCTTGGTCTGCCGCGATTGCCACACGATGGCGTTGTAGATCGGCTGGCCGGTGGCCTTGTCCCACACCACCGCGGTCTCGCGCTGGTTGGTGATGCCGATGCCGGCGATCGAGCGCGCATCGATCTGCGCATTGTTGAGCAGCTCGGTGATCGTGGTGTAGACGCTGGTCATGATCTCGCGCGGGTTGTGTTCCACCCAGCCCGGCTGCGGAAAGATCTGGCCGAACTCGCGCTGCGCCACGCCGGCCACCTTGCCGTTGCGATCGAACAGCATCGCGCGCGAGCTGGTGGTGCCTTGATCGATCGCAAGGACGTATTGCTTTTCCATCGGAGATTCCTCGAACAATGCCGGCGCTGGCGCGCGGCGAGAAAGTGGGCAATGCACGCCGCTGCTCGAAAGGCCGATACATCCAGGGCCTGTCCGGCAGCGGCGCCGTGCTGTCAGTCGTGCAGCAGTGCGATCAGCGCGGATCGAGCGGTGGCTTGCCGGCCTGCAGATGGCGCACGCGTGCCGGCAGGAAGGGCAGGATCAGCCACTGGTAGGCGAGCGCGCCGATCGGGCCGCCGATCAACGGTCCGACGATCGGGATCCACCAGTAGTTGTCCTTGGCCGGTAGTGCTGCCTCGCCCCAGCCGGCGAAGTAGGCGAACAGGCGCGGGCCGAAATCGCGCGCCGGATTCATCGCCCAGGCTTCCAGATAACCCATCGACGCGCCCAGCGTCGCCACCAGCAGACCGATCATCAGCGCGCCGGAGTTGGCGGTCGGCGCGGCTTCGTTGAATTGTTCGGTGATGGCGAAGATGCCGAAGATCAGGAACGCGGTGATGATGATCTGGTCGACCAGCGCATGCATCGGCGTGACCGCCAGGCCAGGTGCGGTGAAGAACACACCGGCCGCGCCGCCGGCTTCGCGCGTCAGCTGCTGCACCTGGTTGAAATGGTCGATCACCGGCCCGTACAACTGATAGACGATGGCCGCGCCCAGGAAGGCGCCGATGACCTGGGCGATCCAGTACGGCACCACCTTTTTCCACGAGAAATCGCGGAACAGCGCCAGCGCCAGCGTCACCGCCGGATTGGCATGCGTGCCCGACACCGAGCCGGTGACATAGATCGCCAGCGTCACTGCCAGGCCCCAGGCGATACACACGCCCCAATAGGCGTTCTGATAGGGACTGGGGTCATAGAGGATGTACATCGCCGCGACCGAGTCGCCCAGCGCGATGATGATGAACATCGCGACCGCTTCGGAAATCAACTCACCTACGAGTTGGCGGTTCATGCGCGCATGCTCGCGAGAGGATCATCGCAACGCGCAGGCGATTGCAACACGCGCGTCGGCGCGCAGGGGGAGTGGGTCGTGCTCATCGGGGGTGCCCTCCACGGGGTGATGCAGGCAGTGCGCCAGGATACGTTGCCGGACGACCCGTCCTCGCCGGCAACGCGGTGTGTTCAAACGGTCGCGAGCTCGGCGGATTGGAGCGCCTGCGTCTGCAGGTACGCTTCCAGCCGCTGACGTCCCTCCGCATCGATCCGCAGCCCGAGTTTGCTGCGACGCCACAGGATATCGTCGGCGGTCTGCGCCCATTCGTGGTGACGCAGGTAGTCCACCTCGGCCTGGTACAGGTCTGCACCGAAGTGCTCGCCCAGGCCGGCCACATCCTGCGCATCGCCCAGCAGCGGTTCCGCGCAGGTGCCGTAATTGCGCACCAGCCGCTGCGCGGTGGCGGCAGGCAGCCAGGGGCGCGCGTTGCGCACGCGCTCAAGCAGGCTGGCGATATCGCGCTGTTCACCACCCGGCAGCGCATCGCCGCGCGCGGTCCATGCCGGCTTGCGTGCGCCCAGCGCATGCGTGAGCCGGTCGACGGCCTCTTCGGCGAGCTTGCGGTAGGTAGTCAACTTGCCGCCGAACACATTGAGCAACGGCGCGCCGTCGGTGATGACTTCCAGTTGATAGTCGCGCGTCACCTCGGCGGCATTGTCTTCGGCATCGTCCAGCAGCGGGCGCACGCCACTGTAGTTCCACACCACATCGGCAGGGCTGATCTGTTGCTGGAAATACAGGTTCACCGCATCGCACAGGTACTGGATCTCGGCCGCATCGATCCGGGGAGCGGCGGGGTCGGCCTCGTAGTCGACGTCGGTGGTGCCGATCAAGGTGAAGTCGTGCTCGTACGGAATGGCGAACACGATGCGCCGGTCCGGTTGCTGGAAGATGTAGGCGTGATCGTGATCGAACAGCTTGGGCACCACGATGTGGCTGCCCTTGACCAGGCGTAGCGCGTGCTGATGCGGCACCGCGGCCACCTTGTCCAGGAACGACACCGCCCACGGCCCGGCGGCATTGGCCAGTGCGTGCGCCTGCACGGTGCGGCGACGACCATCGCGGTCCTCGAGCTCGGCGTACCAGAACCCGGCATCGCGCCAGGCACCCACGCAGCGCGTTCGGGTGTGGATCTGGGCGCCGCGCTTTGCCGCGTCCATCGCATTGAGCACCACCAACCGTGCGTCCTGCACCCAGGCGTCGGAGTACACGAAGCCGGTGCGCAGCGATTCCTGCAACGGCTGCCCGACCGGGTGAGTGCGCAGCGACAGGCGCCGCGAGCGCGGCAGGCTGCGCTTGCTGCCACCCAGATGGTCGTACAGAAACAGGCCGGCGCGGATCATCCACGCCGGACGCAGATGCGGCTGATGCGGCAACAGAAAGCGCAATGGCCAGATGATGTGCGGGGCCAGCCGCAGCAGCACTTCGCGCTCGGCCAGCGCCTTGCCGACCAGCGCGAACTCGTACTGCTCCAGATAGCGCAGGCCGCCATGGATCAGCTTGGTACTGGCGCTGCTGGTATGCGCAGCCAGATCGTCCTGCTCGCACAGGCACACCGACAGGCCACGTCCGGCCGCATCGCGGGCGATGCCGACCCCGTTGATGCCGCCGCCTACCACCAGAAGATCGTACGTCTCGCCCATCGGTGCCTCCGTCCAGGTGCGCTACGAGCGAACCTAAGTTGTCATGTTCGAACATATTCGAACATCAAACCTTTTCGGGGCGTGAAGAAATGGATTGCCTGTAAATCAAGGTGAGTTAAACGATAAAGGCAATAGATTGGTGGAAATCAATTCATTGAGCAAATCGAAAATTGGCGTTGAGCCGAAGTCCGCGGGTCACAAACGCACTTAAACGAACAATCTCAGTTGCCGCTGTCGGCATCTGCCAGGTGCACCCGGGTGCCGGCCTCGGCCAGCACCTTGGCCAGTTCCTGCGGCGGCGGTCGGTCGGTGAACCAGTCGTGCACCTGGGCGATCGCCCCCAGCCGCACCATGGCGTTGCGGCCGAACTTGCTGTAGTCGGCGGCCAGCACCACCTGCCGCGAGTGCTCGATGATGGCCTGGGCCACGCGCACTTCCTGGTAGTCGAAATCCAGCAGGGTGCCGTCCAGGTCGATGCCGGAAATGCCGATCACCCCGAAGTCCACCTTGAACTGGCGGATCAGTTCCACGGTGGCCTCGCCGGTCACGCCCTGATCGCGCCCGCGCACCACGCCGCCGGCCACGATCACCTCGAAACTGGGGTTGGCGCTCAGCATCACCGCCACGTTGAGGTTGTTGGTGATCACGCGCAGGCCGCGATGCTGCAGCAACGCGCGCGCGACCTCCTCGTTGGTGGTGCCGAGATTGATGAACAGCGAGGCATCGTCGGGAATGAAGCGCGCGACGTGTGTGGCGATGTGCTGTTTCTCGCGTGCCTGCAGCGCCTTGCGCGCGGTGTAGGCCAGGTTTTCCACGCTCGAAGGCATGCTGACGCCGCCGTGATAGCGGCGCAGCACGCCGGCATCGCACAGCAAGGTCAGATCGCGCCGAATGGTTTGCGGGGTGACCTCAAAGCGCGTGGCCAGGCCTTCGACATCGGCAAAGCCCTGCTGCCGCACCAGCGCCACCAATTGTTCCTGGCGCGGGTTCAATGCCGGCGCCGGGACAGTCCTGTAGTGAGTTGACTCCATGCGCAGATGATCGCGCATGCGCGTGAGGATGCAAGCACGGCAGTCTCTGGCGAGTGTCCGTCCGGCGTGCGGGGCGATTCACGCCGCCGCAGAGCGCATGTTGCGCTCAGCAGCACCGCGCCAGCGCAACGGCCGGCGCGGTGCGCATGACGGCAGCGCTCAGCCCAGCTCGCCGCGGTAGCCGGTGTCGATGCTGATGCTGCCGCCCACCGCACGCGACACGCAGGCGCACAGCTTGCGATTCTCGCGGCGTTGTTCGTCGCTGAAAAAGACATCGCGATGATCGATGTCGGCGGCGCTGTCGAGCACCTCCACCGCGCACAAGCCGCACTCGCCACGACGGCATTCGGCGATCAATTCGACCCCGGCGTCGGCCAGCGCATCGAGCATCGATTCGTTTTCGGCCACCGGTACTTCCAGGCCGAGCGCAGGCAGCTTGACCACGAACGCCTGCGCCGGCATCCGCCCGCTATTGCCGAAGGTTTCGAAATGCAGCCGCGCGCGCGGACGCCCGGCGGCATGCCAGTGCTGGCGTACCGCCTCCAGCATGCCCAGCGGCCCGCACACATAGACCTCGGCGTTGGGCGAGAGCCGTGCCAGTTCGGCGGCAAGATCGGGCGGGCCGTCGGTGTCGTCGCAATGCAGCTGCAGGCGCGCGCCGAGCAGCGCCTCCAACTGGTCGACGTAGGCCATCGCGCTGCGCGAGCGCCCGACATACAGCAGGCGGAATGCCTGGTGCCGCTGCGCCAGCCGCTGTGCCATGCCCAGGATCGGCGTGATGCCGATACCACCGGCGATCAACAGGATTTCCTCGCCGCTCTCGTCCAGCGCAAAGTTGTTGCTCGGAGGCGACATTTCCACCACGTCGCCCGGCTGCAGCGTCCACATATGCAGCGAGCCGCCACGGCTGTCCGGCATCTGCCGTACTGCGATCTGGTAGTAGCCATCCGCACGCGGCTCTCCCACCAGCGAGTAAGAGCGCACATCGCTGCGGCCGTTCAACTGCAGGCGAAAATCCAGGTGGCTGCCCACCTCGAAGGCACGCGCTGCAGTGCCTGGGTCGAGCACGATTTCGCGCACGCCTGCGCAGGCATCGGCGATGCTGACGACATGGGCGCGATGCCATTGGGTGTCTTTACGCATGAGGAACTCCAGGCACAAGAGCGTGCCGTTCAAGACCGGCGGTGGATGCGTGGGCGCGGCCAAGCAGGGCGCCACCGCGCACCTTGGCGATCGCCGTGGGGGTTTGCAGGAGGTGGCGCAGATTGCGGTGGGCCAGACGGGCGTGCTCGCGCACCAGCGCTTCGGCGCGGCTGCCCTGACGCTGTG
This sequence comes from Xanthomonas sp. 3793, assembly GCF_024806835.1. Classification (GTDB taxonomy): domain Bacteria; phylum Pseudomonadota; class Gammaproteobacteria; order Xanthomonadales; family Xanthomonadaceae; genus Xanthomonas; species Xanthomonas arboricola_F. The sequence continues at coordinate 720,249 of NZ_JANTYU010000003.1, read as the reverse complement.
CGATGGCGGCAATCACTTCGCGATGCTGGTCCTGCGCGACGGTCAGGATCACCTGCGCGTCGGCAGCGCTGGTCTGGGCCATGACCAGGCTGTTGGGCGAAGCGAATGGCAGCTGCAGCACGCGGGTGAGCTCGCGGCCGAGCACGTCGCTGCCGGCCATCGCCACCAGCAGGGCATGGAACAGCGCGTTGGCCTGGACATAGGCGGCGAAGTCGATGGCATCCTGCGGCGCGCCGACGATGGCATCGAGCGTCTCCAGCAGCTGGTGCGCCTGCGCCAACTGCGCGGCGGTGGCCCCGCGCTCGGCGGCCATGCGGGCGGCCAGGCCTTCGAGCGTGCCGCGCAGTTCGATGGCGTCGTATACGTCGTGCTCGCTGAAGGCCTGCACCGCGTAGCCGCCGCCCGGCAGCGCACTGGCCAGTCCTTCTTCGCACAGGCGCTGCAATGCGGCGCGTACCGGCGTGCGCGACATGCCCAGCCGCTGCACCACCGCCACTTCGGACAGTCGCGCACCGGCGGGCAGGGTGCCGTCGAGGATCAGTTCGCGCAGCGAGAGCAGCGCGCGCGTGGTCTGTGCCGCGCTGCTGTGGAACGGTGTGGTCGGTGGCATGGTGGTCTCCTGTGCGCTGCGCTCAGCCCACCATGCGCAGCGACAGATCCTGCGCGCGCTGTTCGTGCGCGATCAGGCGGTCGATCACCCGCCGCGCCCACATGCCGCCGGCATCGACGTTGAGGTTGTAGAAGGTGTGATCCGGATGCGCGTCGATGGCGCGCTGTTGCGCCTCCAGTACCGCCTCGTCCTCGCCGAACACACCGGTGACGCCGGCGCGGGTGAGCGTGGTCAGGGATTGGTCGTGCAACGCGTAGTTGCGCATGAACGCCCAGAAATAATGGCAGGTGGTATCGGTCTCCGGCGTAATCGTGTTGAGTACGTAGCCGTTGACGCCCTGGCTGCGGTCGCCCTCCGGTGCGCCGGTGCCGGCGATGGCCACACCGACATCGATGGCGATGGTGCCGGGCGCTTCGAAGCGGATGATCTGCCAGCGGTCGACCTTGCCGTGGTAATCCAGATGTCGCGCGATCTGGCTGGCCCAGAACGGCGGCGCGTCGATATTGCGCATCCAGCGCGACACCACCACCGAGCGGTCGCCATGCACCACATCGAAGGGCGCCTCGGCGATCTCGTCCTGGCCGATGCTCGAGCCATGCACGAAGGTCTCGTGGGTCAGGTCCATCAGGTTGTCCAGCACCAGCCGGTAGTCGCACTTGGCGTAGATGGTGCGGCCATCGCCGGCCCAGGCCGGGTCGTGCGCCCAATGCAGGTCGGGGATCAACGCGGTATCGGCCTTGGCCGGGTCGCCCGGCCAGATCCACACGTAGCGGTGCTTCTCGGCCACCGGAAAACTGCGCACGCAGGCCGAGGGATTGATGGTTTCCTGCGAGGGCATGTGCACGCAGCGGCCCTGGGTGTTGTAGACCAGGCCGTGATACCCGCAGACCACGTCATCGCCGCGCAGCTTGCCCATCGACAGCGGCACCAGCCGGTGCCAGCAGGCGTCTTCCAGCGCGACCACCGCACCGGCGGTGGTGCGGTAGACCACCACTTCGAGGTTGCAGACCTTGCGCGGGGTCAGGGCGTGCTTGATTTCGTGGTCCCAGGCGACGGCATACCACGCGTTGAGGGGAAACAGCGGCTTGGACTGGGACATGACCGTGACTCCTGGGGTTTTGTATACAACCTGGGGGACGCATCGACGCACTGCGCCGGCCTGCAACCAGTTGACGCGCATGCCAGCGCTGGCGTCTGCTTGCAGGCGAAGTTATGTATACACCGGAGACAATGCCGGAGCATGACTGCGCAACGGAAATTGTGCGATTATCGAATTCAATCGCCGATAATCGTATTGACCGGGCTATTGGGCCGGCCCTACCGTGGCTGCACATTCGCAGCGGTGTCTTGCCCATGGCCGAAATCGTCGCTCTGTCAGATGCGGTGTCCCACCTGATTGCCGATGGCGATTGCGTGGCGATGGAAGGCTTCACCCATCTGATCCCGCATGCGGCCGGCCATGAGGTGATCCGCCAGCGCAAACGCAATCTGCGCCTGGTGCGCATGACTCCGGACCTGATCTACGACCAGCTGATCGGTGCCGGTTGCGCGTCGGCGTTGCGGTTTTCGTGGGGCGGCAATCCGGGGGTCGGCTCGCTGCACCGGCTGCGCGATGCGGTCGAACATGCCTGGCCGCAGCCGCTGCAGATCCGCGAACACAGCCACGCCGACATGGCCAACGCCTATGTCGCCGGCGCCTCCGGGCTACCGTTTGCGGTGTTGCGCGGATATGTCGGCTCGGACCTGCCGCGCGTCAACGACAGCATCAAGTTCCTGCAATGCCCCTACACCGGCCAGACGCTGGCCACCACGCCGGCGGTGAATCCCGATGTCACCGTGATCCACGCGCAGCAGGCCGACCGCCGCGGCAACGTGTTGCTGTGGGGCATTCTTGGCGTGCAGAAGGAGGCGGCACTGGCCGCGCGCAAGGTGATCGTGACGGTGGAACACATCGTAGACTCGCTCGACGCACCACCCAATGCCTGCATCCTGCCGCGCTGGGTGGTCGATGCGGTGTGCCACGTGCCTGGCGGTGCCGCGCCGTCGTACGCGCATGGCTACTACGCCCGCGACAACCGCTTCTATCTGGGCTGGGACGCGATCGCGCGCGACCGTGCGCGGTTCCAGGCGTGGATCCAGACGCATATTCTCGACACCGACGATTTCGCAGCGTTCCAGCGCGTCTATGCGCAATCTCTGCTGCAGGTGGCCGCATGAGCGAGTACAGCACCAACGAAATGATGACCGTGGCCGCCGCGCGCCGCCTGCCCGATGACGCGGTGTGTTTCGTCGGCATCGGCCTGCCATCCACGGCCGCCAACCTTGCCCGGCTCACGCATGCGCCGGATGTCACCCTGATCTACGAATCCGGACCGATCGGCGCGCGCCCGGACGTGCTGCCGTTATCGATCGGCGACGGCGAGCTGGCCGAAACCGCCGACACCGTGGTCTCCACGCCGGAGATCTTCCGTTACTGGCTGCAGGGCGGTCGGGTGGATGTCGGCTTCCTGGGGGCGGCGCAGATCGATCGCCACGCCAACCTCAATACCACCGTGATCGGCGACTACGCAGCGCCGAAGACGCGCTTGCCCGGTGCCGGTGGCGCGCCGGAAATCGCGGCCAGCGCCAAGCAGGTGTTCATCATCATGCGGCAGTCCCGACGCAGCTTCGTGCCGGTGCTGGACTTCGTCACCACGGTCGGGCATCTGGACGGTGGCGATGCGCGGCAGCGTGCCGGCCTGCCTGGCGCCGGTCCTACCGTGGTGGTCACCGATCTGTGCGTGATGGAGCCCGATGCGCTCACCCGCGAACTCACCGTCACCTCGCTGCACCCGGGTATCAGTCGCGAACAGGTGAGCGCGGCGACCGGCTGGCCGATCCGCTTCGCCGCCGATCTTGCGCAGACCACCCCACCCAGCACTGCGGAATTGCAGGCGCTGCGCGCGCTGCAGGCACGCACCGATGCAGCGCATGGCAAGCAGGCCGCCGGAGCCGAGGCATGAGCGAGGTCTATCTGATCGATGGCATCCGCACGCCGATCGGCCGCTATGGCGGCGCGCTGTCCAGCGTGCGTGCCGACGACCTGGGCGCAGTGCCGATCGCCGCGTTGCTGGCCCGTCATCCGCAGCTGGACCCGGCCGGCATCGACGACGTGTATCTGGGCTGTGCCAACCAGGCCGGCGAAGACAACCGTAATGTCGCGCGCATGAGCGTGTTGCTGGCCGGGCTGCCGAGTTCGGTGCCGGGCAGCACCCTCAACCGTCTGTGCGGGTCGGGGCTGGATGCGATCGGCACGGTGGCACGCGGCATCCGCGCCGGCGAGCTGGGGTTGGCGCTTGCCGGCGGTGTCGAATCGATGTCGCGCGCGCCCTGGGTGATGGGCAAGGCCGAGGGCGCCTTCGCGCGAACCCAGCAGCTGGAAGACACCACCATGGGCTGGCGCTTCATCAACCCGCGCCTGCAGGCGGCCTATGGCACCGAGTTGATGGGCGAAACCGCCGAAAACGTCGCGCAGCGCCATGCCATCGCGCGCGAGGATCAGGACGCCTTCGCACTGCGCAGCCAGCAGCGCGTCGCCGCCGCCCAGGCTGCCGGGTTCTTCGATGCGGAAATCACCTCGGTGCCGGTGGCTGCACGCAAGGGCGGCGATGCCGTCACCGTCGAATACGACGAAGCCCCGCGCCCGAACACCACCGCCGAGATGCTGGCCAAACTCAAGCCGGTGTTCCGCCAACCCGGCAGCGTGACTGCCGGCAATGCGTCCGGTATCAACGACGGAGCTGCCGCGTTGTTGCTGGCGTCAGCGCAGGCCGTGCAGACGCATCGGCTGACGCCCCGCGCACGGGTGCTGGGGTTCGCGTCGGCAGGTGTCGAGCCGGCTTACATGGGCATGGGCCCGGTGCCGGCCACGCAGCGTCTGTTGGCGCGTCTGAACCTGCGCATCGAACAGTTCGATGCGATCGAACTCAACGAAGCCTTCGCCGCGCAGGCGTTGGCGTGCCTGCGCGCATTCGGCTTGCCCGACGATGCAGCGCACGTCAACGCCAACGGCGGCGCCATTGCGCTGGGCCATCCGCTGGGCATGAGCGGTGCGCGGCTGGCGCTCACCTTGTTGCGGCAACTGGAAGCCAACAACGGCCGGCTCGGGCTGGCCAGCATGTGCGTCGGCGTGGGGCAGGGCGTGGCACTGGCGATCGAACGTCTGTGAGCCTGCCCGCTGCAACCACTGCGCCGCTATCGCACACCTACATTGCTTGACCATGCCGCAGTGCGGCGCAGGGAGATTTCACGATGCGCGATGCCCCCGTTGATCGGTCACTTGCAGACCCGCTGCTCGGCTACCGCCGTACCCGGCCCGGCACACAGCCGGCCTATCTGCATCCGGCGTACGCCTCCACCACCTTGCGCGGCCCTACGCGCGCGCCGATCGACATCCCGGTCACGCTGTCGGAAGTCACCGGCCCGCGCCTGGATCGGCTCACCCTGGGCGAGCATGCAGCCGATCTCACCGCAGGGTTCGGTGGCGAGCCACTGGGCGAGCGCATCATCGTCTCCGGCCGCGTGCTCGACGAAAACGGCAGGCCCGTGCGCAACAGCGTGGTGGAAGTGTGGCAATGCAATGCCGCCGGCCGTTACCAGCACGCCGGCGATCGTCACGACGCACCGCTGGACCCCAACTTCCGCGGCACCGGCCAGGTGCTCACCGATGCGCATGGCCGCTACGTCTTCAAGACCATCAAGCCGGGTGCGTATCCGTGGCGCAATCACTACAACGCCTGGCGGCCGGCGCACATCCATTTTTCGTTGCATGGCGATGGCATCGGGCAACGGTTGATCACCCAGATGTATTTCCCCGGCGACCCGCTGCTGGCGCACGACCCGATCTACAACTGCGTCGACGATGCCCTGGCGCGCGAGCGCATGGTGTCCAGCTTCGACTGGGAAAACGCCATCAGCGAATATGCGCTGGCCTATCGCTTCGACATCGTGCTGCGTGGTCGCAAGCAAACGGTCTGGGAGTGAATCGATGAGCCTGCACGCAACCCCTTCGCAAACCGTCGGCCCGTATTACCGGCTTGGCCTGGAACCGCTGTATCGCGACCGGCTCGCACCGGCGCAGGCGGCCGGCACGCACGTGCAGATCAGCGGCTGCGTCTTCGATGGTGCCGGCGTGCCGGTGGCCGACGCGGTGCTGGAGCTGTGGCAGGCCGATGCCGCCGGCATCTACGCGCATGCCGCCGATGCCCGCCACCAGGCGCACGACGCCAGCTTCGATGGCTGGGGCCGGGTGCCCACCGATGCGCAGGGGCGCTTTTGCTTCAGCACGGTCAAGCCGGGTGTCGTCGCCGGGCCGCAGGGCAGTCCGCAGGCAGCACACCTGAGCGTGCTGGTGTTCATGCGCGGGCTGTTGCGCGGCGCATCGACGCGGTTGTACTTCGCCGATGACCCGCAACTGGACAGCGACCCGATACTGGCGCTGGTGCCGGCCGAGCGCCGCACCACCCTGCTGGCCCAGCCGGCGGGCAATAACGCCTATAGCTGGGATATCCACATGCAAGGCGAGAGGGAAACCGTGTTCTTCCGGTATTGATTTGCAGATCGTCTGCAGCGCTGCACGCAGCCGCCGGTGTCCCTGCGCGAGGAGTCCGACCGGCAGCTGGTCGCGCCGGTACGCTGCGTACGGCACGCGATGACAGGCTGCGAGCGCGCACCGCGGTGCCCAGGGCGCGGATGCAACCCGGCGTGCATGCTGTCACCTTCGCCAGCCATCGCCCTGTCAGGCCGCATTGCGCCGCGCGCATTGCCCTAACGTCTAGTTGGCACCCCCGTGCTTCGGTGCCATGCTGCCGGTACGCCAAGAGATGCGATGCATGAGTGCGACGTCTTTGCTGTTGGGATCCTTGTTTGGCGAGCCTGCGTGCGACGCAGTGTTTGACGATGCGGCGCGTGTGCAGGCCATGTTGCACTTCGAATCCGCGCTTGCCCGCGCGCAGGCGCAGTGCGGTGTCATTCCTGCCGAGGCTGCCGTAGCGATTGCAGCGGCCTGCGAGGTGCAGCACTACGACATGGCCGCCCTGGCGCAGGCCACCGCGCTCGCTGGCAACCCCGCCATTGCACTGGTCAAGGCGCTGACCGCGCGCGTCGCCGTGCACGATGCCGCAGCCGCGCGCTGGGTGCATTGGGGCGCCACCAGCCAGGACGTCATCGATACCGGCAGCGTGTTGCAACTGCGCGCCGCGCTCGATCTGCTGCTGCCGCGCCTGCAGCAACTGTGCGACACCTTGGCCGCGTTGGCCGCACGCGAGCGCGACACCGGTCTGCCCGGGCGCACCTTGCTGCAGCAAGCCGTGCCGGTGACCTTCGGGCTCAAGGTGGCCGGCTGGCTGGACGCCTTGCAACGTGCGCATCGGCGCCTGCACGGGTTGCGGCACGACGCGCTGGCGTTGCAGTTCGGCGGCGCGGCCGGCACCTTGGCGTCCTTGCAGGAGCGCGGTCTGGACGTGGCCCAGGCGCTGGCCACCAGCTTGGCGCTGCCGCTGCCTGCGTTGCCCTGGCACACCGCGCGCGACCGCATCGTCGAGGTCGGCTGCGCGTTCGGCCTGCTCGCCGGTACGCTGGGCAAGATCGGCGGCGATGTGGTGCTGCTGATGCAATCGGAGGTCGGTGAGGCGTTCGAGCCTGCGGCAGTCGGCAAGGGCGGCTCGTCGGCGATGCCGCACAAGCGCAATCCGGTGGCCAGCGTGGCGGCAGTGGCCGCGGCCACCCGCGTGCCCGGGCTGATCGCCACCTTGTTCAGCACGATGGCCCAGCCGCACGAGCGCGCCGCCGGGCAATGGCATGCCGAATGGGACACCTTGCCGCAGATCGTCTGCCTGACCGCCGGCAGCCTGGCGCAGATGCAGGCCTGCCTGGCCGAGCTGGAACTGGACCGCGCGCGGATGCGCCACCACCTGGATAGCCATGGCGGCGTGCTCTACGCCGAGGCGGCGGTGTTCGCACTGGCCCCGCAGCTTGGCAAGCCGCAGGCGCACGCGCTGGTCGAACAGGCGGTGGCGCGTGCGCAGGCGCAGCAGCGGCATCTGCGTGAGGTGCTGGCCGAGGACGCCCAGGCGAGCGCGGTACTCACGCACGCGCAACTGCAGGCGGTGTTCGATAGCGACAGCTGGCGCGGCATGTCCTCGGTCTGGATCGATCGCGTACTGGCCTCTTCTCCCCGTTGACGGTGCTTCGATGGCCTATCTGCAATTGCCCACGCATCGCCTGCATTACCGTGTGGACGGCACCGACGGGCGGCCCTGGCTGACCTTCTGCAATTCGCTCGGCACCGACCTGCATATGTGGGACGTGCAGATCGAGGCCTTCGCCCCGCATTACCGCATCCTGCGCTACGACCGCCGCGGCCATGGCTATTCGGACTCGCCGCCCGGCCCGTACAGCGTGGCCGATCTGGGACAGGACGTGCTGGGGTTATGGGATGCCTTGCAGATCGAGCGCAGCAATTTCTGCGGGTTGTCGATCGGCGGGCTGACCGGGCAGTGGCTCGGGCTGCATGCCGCGCAGCGGCTGCGCCGGCTGGTGGTCTGTGCCACCGCGCAAAAGATCGGCAGCACCGCCACCTGGGAAACCCGCATCGAGCAGGTGCGGAGCGAAGGCCTGCCGATGCTGATCGATGCCACATTGCAGCGCTGGTTTACACCGGCATTTGCCATCAGCCACGCGCAGCGCCTGGACATGATCGCCGCCGCCTTCGTCTCCACCTCGCCGGCCGGGTACATCGCCTGCTGCCAGGCGGTGGCCGAGGCGGATTTCCGCGGTGCGCTGGATGGGCTGAACCTGCCGCTGCTGGCCCTGGCCGGCGACGACGACCCGGTGTGCCCGCCGCCGAACCTGCGCGAGATCGCCTACGCGGCGCCCGATGGGCATTACGCCCAGGTGCCGGGCCGCCATATCTGCAATCTGGAATCGCCGGCCGCGTTCAATGACGCGGTACTGGGCTTCCTGCAAGCCGACTGATCTTTTCCGCATTACAAGGACATCCCATGCACGAAGACGAACGCTATCAAGCCGGCCTGCGCGAACGCCGCCGGGTGCTGGGCGAGGCGCATGTCGAGCGCTCGCTGGCCGCGCGCACCGAGTTCACCACCGAGTTCCAGGACCTGATCACCCGGTATGCCTGGGGCACCATCTGGACCCGCGACGGCCTGCCTGCGCATACCCGCTCGTTGATCACCTTGTCGATGATGGTCGCGCTGGGCCACGACGAAGAATTCAAGCTGCATGTGCGCGCCGCCCGCAACAACGGCATCACCCCCGAGCAGATCAAGGAAGTGCTGCTGCAAGCGGCGATCTATTGCGGCGTCCCGGCGGCCAACCACGCCTTTGCGCTGGCCAAACCGATTCTGGAAGAACAGGCTGCCGAGCCCTGATGCGGTCGCTCATGTCGCTTTCGCGTCTGCCTGCCCAGCCACGCAGCCTGCCCAGTCCGCCGCGCCCATGACGAGATGCCGCATGACATTCCGACCCGCCTGCCTGCTCCTGCTGGTGTTGCTCTCACTGACCGCCGGTGCGCAACCGCAGCCCGGGCCGGGCACCCGGCTGGCGCAGGTACGCGCCGACGATGGCCAGACCCTGGCGGTGTGGTCGCGCGCGCCGGCCAAGCCGCGTGGCACGGTGCTGCTGGTGCATGGCCGCACCTGGAGTTCGCTGCCCAACTTCGACCTGCAGGTGCCCGGCGAAGCGGGCGACACGCGCTCGGTACTGGCCGCCTTCGCACGGGCCGGGCTTGCCGCCTACGCGGTGGACCTGCGCGGCTACGGCGGCAGTGCGCGCGATCCCAGCGGGTGGAATACGCCCGCCCGCGCAGTGCGCGACGTCGAGCAGGTGCTGGCCTGGGTCGCCCGGCAACATCCAGATCTGCCGCCACCGGCCTTGATCGGCTATTCCAACGGTGCGCGGGTGGCGCTGCTGGTGGGCCAGCAACAGCCGCAGGCGCTGTCCGCACTGGTGCTGTATGGCTTCCCCGACGATGTCGATGCGCCGCCCACCGACGCGCCAACCCCGGCCCAGCCGTTGCGCGCACGCACCACCAGCGCGGCCGCCGGCGAGGATTTCATCACTGCCAACGCCGCACCCACGCGCGTGCGCGACGCTTACCAGGCGCAGGCGGTGGCCGCCGACCCGGTGCGCACGGACTGGCGCGCGATGGAGCAGTTCGCGTTCCAGCCCGAACGGGTCACGACGCTGCCGGTGCTGCTGCTGCGGGGTGTCGACGATCCGATCGCCACGCAGGCGGACAACGCGCACCTGTTCGCACGCCTGGGTAGCGAAGATCGCAGTTGGGTCACATTGCCGCGCGCCGATCATGTGGCGCATGTCGAGGACACACACGCCGCCTGGGTGGAGACGGTGGTGGGCTTCCTGCGTCGGCCGCGTTGAGCCCGCAGGCGGGGCGATGCGGGTGTCGCAGGAGGCTGCCGGCGTACGCGACCAACGCTGCTGGCTGCATGCCAAACAATGCGCTGCAGCTGCGCGTAAGGTAGCTCGCGTTGGTGTGCGGCATCGCCATGCGCTGCGGCAGGATCTTGGCCTTCACCCAGAATCGCGCTGCTCCATCACCTAGGACGCGCCGCCCGCGTCAGCTCAGCAACGCTCCCAGGCGCTGCGCCGCCAGCTTCAACGGGTCCAGCAGTTGTGTCTGCATGGTCTGCAGGCTGACGCGCCCGGCCTGCGCGCCGATGTTGAGCGCGGCAATCACCTCGCCACGCAGGTTGCGCACCGGCACCGCGATCGAGCGCAGGCCGATTTCCAGCTCCTGGTCGGTCAGGCACATGCCTTCGCGGCGCGCACGCGCCAGGATCTCCAGCAGCGCCGACGCCTGGGTCACCGTGCGGTCGGTACGCGGGCGCAACGTGGTGCGCTCCAGATAGGCCTGCAAGGTGTCGGCGGGCAGGGCGGCCAGCAATACCCGGCCCATCGACGTGCAATACGCCGGCAGCCGCGTGCCCGGGCGCAGCCCGATCGACATGATCCGCACCGTCTCCGCGCGCGCCACGTACAGCAGGTCGTCGCCATCCAGCACGCCCAGCGAGCAGGATTCGTGCAGTTGGTCGCGCAGCCCGTCCAGCACCGGCTGCGCGGCCGCGGTCATCGCCGAAGACGCCGCATACGCGCCGCCAATCCCCAGTACGCGCGGCAACAGCACATAGCCACGGCCCTGCTCGCCGACATAGCCCAGCTTGGCCAGCGTGTGCAGCACCCGCCGCACCGCTGCGCGGGAGATGCCGGTTTCCAGGCTGATCTGCGACATCGTCACCTCGCGCGGGTGCTGGGCGAACACGCTCAGCACCACCAGGCCGCGCCCCAGCGAGGTCATGAAGTCCGGGTCGCCCTGGGCGGCGGCAATCTGCTGCATCAATTCGTACGGCAGGCCGCGCTCGCTCCCGGGCGCGGCGACGGCGGCAGGACGTTTGCGGCGGCTGGCGGTGGGCTCGGGCATCGGATCGCGCGTCAGGCAGGTCCCCGCATGGTAAGCGCTCGCGCCAATGCCTGCCTCCGGTCGCACTGTGTGCATCGCATGTAAGCACTTCATCCTGCTTGCCGCATAATCGCCGCTGACTTGTTTCGGATCGGTCCCCCTCGTCCATGAAAACCCCCAAGGGCCTGCAGCCGCTGATCGACGACGGTGTCATCGACGAAGTGCTGCGACCACTGAAGAGCGGCAAGGAAGCCTCCGTCTACGTGGTCAGCGCCGGCGAGGACATCCTGTGTGCCAAGGTCTACAAGGACATGGCGCAACGCAGCTTCCAGGCGCGCGTGCAATATCAGGAGGGCCGCAAGGTGCGCGGCAGCCGCCAGGCGCGCGCAATGGGCAAGGCCACCAAGTTCGGTCGCCGCGAAGCCGAGACCGCATGGAAGAACACCGAAGCCGACGCGCTCTACCAGCTGGTGGATGCCGGCGTGCACGTGCCCAAGCCGCGCGGTTATTTTCATGGCGTGCTGCTGATGGATCTGGTCACCGACGAAGCCGGCCATAGCGCACCGCGTCTGGGCGAAGTGGAGCTTGAGCCGGAGCAGGCACGCGCATTCCACAGCAGCCTGATCGGCGACGTGGTCAAGATGCTTTCGCTCGGCCTGGTGCACGGCGATCTGTCCGAATACAACGTGCTGGTCTCGCCCGAGGGCCCGGTGGTGATCGATTTCCCGCAGGTGGTCAGCGCCGCCGGCAACAATGCCGCGCGCGACATGCTGCTGCGCGATGTGCACAACCTGCGTGATTGCCTGGGCCGCTTCGCCCCGGACCTGCTGGACACCCACTACGGCGAAGAGATGTGGGCGCTCTACGAAAAGGGCGAGTTGCGCCCGGACAGCGCGCTCACCGGCCGTTTCAAGTTCGATACCAAGCGCGCCGACGTGCGCGCCATCCGCGCCTCGATCGAAGACGCGCGGCAGGAAAACCTCATTCGCCAGCAAGGGCGCGAAGCCGCCGCCGAAGACGACGATTGATCGTTGCGTGCTTCATGACCGCACGCTGCCAGTGCAACGGGAGGCGTTGACGCGGCGCACGCTGCATCGGTCCAGCCGCGAAGACGTCGTTTGCGTAACGGCGCGAACGCAGCAACGTGGGATCCGGGTACCTTCGGAAGTTGCCGTCAACGAAGGGCAAGTTGCCGATTCATCCCGCACTGCCTGCGTGTGCAGGTCTGCGCACCCGACGGGCAGTTGCGCATGCGCGCGATGCAATGCAGCAATCGGCAGCGCCACTGCGTGCTCGCGTCTGCGCGACATCTCACGCGTGCAGGCCCAAGCGCTTATGTATCAAGCCAACACCGGCGCGCTCAAGTTATCGGTCGTCACCTTGCCGAATCATTATTCAGATTAATTGTTATTAAAAATAAGTATCAGGCAGACTCGGCAGTCGTTCACTACCAGCGAGACCGCCATGTTCGATCCCGATGTCGTTCGCTTGTTCACCGTGCTTCAGCAGGCCGCCCAGCCGCCGATGGAAACGCTGCCGCTGGCAGAGGCGCGCGCAATGATGCGTGGTATGGGGGCCCAACTCGGCTTCCCGGTGCTGGAGATGGCGCAGCTGCGTGCCGTACATGCCGACACCGCTGCCGGCAGCGTACCGTTGCGGCTCTATCGCCCCCAGGGCTTGAGCGATGGCCCCGCGCCCACCTTGCTGTTCGTGCACGGTGGCGGTGGTGTGGTGGGCGATCTGGATTCGCATGACGATGTCTGCCGGCAGCTGGCCGCACGCGCCGGTTGCCAGGTGCTGGCCGTCGATTACCGGCTCGCTCCGGAGCATCCCGCACCTGCCGGGGTGGAGGATGTCATCGGCACGCTGCAGTGGCTGGCCGCGCATCCCGAGCAGGTTGGGGCAGACCCGCAGCGCCTGGCGGTGGCCGGCGACAGCATCGGCGGTGCGATGGCGGCTGCCGCTGCAATCGCCGCACGCGATGCCGGCATTGCGCTGCGCTGTCAGCTATTGCTGTACCCGCTGACGGACACGCGCCAGGACAGTGGCGAGCATCCGTCCCGCACCACCAATGCCGACATCCCGCCGCTTACCCGGCAGGCCACACAGTTCTTCAACCAGCATTTCATCAAGGACCCGGCCATCACCCTGGATTGGCGCGTCTCGCCGCTGCTGGCGCCGGATCTGAGCGGCGTTGCGCCGGCCCTGATCGTGCTGGCCGAGCGCGACATCCTGCACGACGAAGGCCTGCGCTACGCCGAGCGCCTGCGCGCAGCCGGCGTCGAGGTCAGCGTGCACACCTTCCCCGGCATGGTGCACGGCTTCATCCACATGGGCAGCATCATCCAGGCAGCCGACACGACCGTGGACATGTTTGCCGACGTGCTGCGACAGCGGTTGCTGCCGGTGTGATCGTGCGTGTCGCCCATATCGACGATGCGCTCAGCCTCATGGCGTGCAGGCCGCGTTGGTGCGCGACGCCGATGCAATCGCGCCACTGCGATCCACTCGAACAAACGCCCGCGCGATCCGGCACCCGGTGCCGGGGCGCTACCGCGGCGTCTAGAAATTGAAGCGGAACGTCGTCATCAAGACGTGGTTTTCCCGATCCACCGCACGCGTATTGACGAACTGGTTGAGATAACCGACGTCCACATTGGAGATGGCGTTGAATTTCCAGTTGATGCCGACAAAGACGCGGTTCTGATCGATGCCGCGGCGCGCGCCCCACGTGGTCTGATCGAGATTGACGAACAGCTCGTTGAACGCCACCCACGACAACTTCGGGTTGAACCCACTCGGGCGCACGGCGCGAATCATTTGCCGCACGCGGTAGCCTTCATCGCTGAAGTCTTCGCGGTGACGCTGTTCCAGGCGGGTACGGCTGGTGATGCTGATCTCGGCGATCGGATCGAACTGATATTGAAACTGTCCCCACCAGCGATTCTCGCGGTTGGACGGCTGGCCTGCCGGGTGGCTGATGATGGTGTCATAGCCCATCCAGACGCTGGCCTTGGGATTGAGCCGGTAAAACACCGCAGGGCGCAGGATCAATTGATCGAACTGCTCGCCTTCCTCGCGCCAGCGCGGATGAATATCCATGCTCCAGTAAAGGTTTTCCACCGGCAGCTTGCCCTGGGCGTAGATACTCAACCAATACCGGCCATCTTCTTCAGTAGCGGCATGGGCCGTGGAGAGACTTCCCAGCAGTAAAAGCAGAACAGGGCCGGCGATGCGAAACGTTGCGGTCCGTAGCGTGCCAAATGCGTTCATTTAGTCGAATGTGTCGTCGTTGGCAAATCATAGCAACATCTCTTGTGCTCCCATCGACCGTCTGGTCCACCTACAGCGCCTCTGTTTGCCTGCCGCTTCGCTAATCGGGATATTCCATCGTTTCAGTGCATTCGAGGGCGGCGCGCGCAGATAGCGGGCGAGGTGGCGTGTCTTTATTTGCCTTCCGCTCGACCAGCGCGATACGCCAACGCCGACAGCGCTGCAGCGGCTGGCGATCGATTCACCAGGCCGACAGCCCGCAGCAATGGATCAGGGCAATGCAGCCTCGTTGGAAAGCATTTGCCGAAACAAGGTGTCCAGGGCATCCGAACGCCCGCTGCCGGCAGGCAGGTGTGGCTGCGACGTGCCCATGCGGTCGAGTTCTGCCTCCAGAAAATCGCTGATTGGCGCAATCCGAGGCCCATCTTCCACTTCGGTGGAGACGCGCTTGAGCGCCAGCAAACGATCCACCTCGTGACGCAGCTCACCGGTGGGCAACAATTCTTCCAGCAATACTTCGAACGCCATCGGCGGCATGTCCTGCCTGCGCTCGATCCATTGGCAGGCCAGGATCGGGCGCAACACATACAGATACTTTTTGGTGCGAATCCGCTCGCCGCGCAGGTAGCCGCGGTAGTTGCTCTTGGCCATGTTGAAGTAATGCCACCAGGTGCCAAGCGGCGAATAGAACTGCGTCGAGATCGCGCGCAACTGCGCGACGGCCACCGCATCCTGCCGATAGACCACCGGCGAATGCAGCCATTCCAGCAGCGTCGGATTGGACTTGGAGACCAACCGCAAGGCCTTGCGCAGGTCCCAGCCGCTGACATCCAGATCGTCGGAGATCGGCAGTTCGATCACGTCGCGCTGCGGCTCGTTGGGGCCGGTGTTCTCGTTGACCGTCAGATACCAATCGCGACGATGGACGTAGACAAACCGTGCGTCGTAATCGCTGTCGGGCGAGGAGAATCCCCAGCCGCGGCTTCCCGATTCGCATGCCAGCAGGATGCGCACGTCGTGCTGCCGTTCGATGTCGCGCAGGGCCGACAGCACGGCCTCGTGCTTGTCCTCTGCGATGGGGTGGATGTCCATGTTGTAGCTGTCCTTGCGGATGACGTGCCCCATGATAGCCAGCGCGCGCAGAGGCGTCCGGGCGCATGGCGGCTACGCCACCTGGCTGCGGCGCGCGCGCTCCAGATGGACCAGCAGCAGCGAAATCGCTGCCGGCGTCATGCCCGGGATGCGTTGCGCCTGGCCGATGTGCTGCGGACGCACGCGTTCGAGTTTTTGCTGCACTTCGATCGACAGGCCGCGCACGCCGGCATAGTCGAATCCTTCCGGAATCGGCGTCGTTTCCTGGCGTTGCTGGCGCGCGATATCGTCGCGCTGGCGATCCAGGTAACCGGCGTACTTGACGCTGATTTCCACCTGTTCGGCCACCTGCGTATCGTCCACGCCCGGCCCCAGGGTCGGCACGCGCATCAGCGTGGCGTAGTTGAGTTCGGGGCGCTTGATCAGGTCCAGCACATTGGTTTCGCGGCTGAGCGACACGCCTAGCGTCTGCGCCACTTCGCGGCCCAGCGCATTGCCCGGCGTCGCCCACAGCGCCGACAGGCGCGCGCTTTCGCGCTGCACCGCTTCCTGCTTGGCCGAATACCGCGCCCAACGCGCATCGTCGACCAGCCCCATCGCGCGGCCGACGCCGGTCAGGCGCGCATCGGCATTGTCCTCGCGCAGCTGCAGGCGGTATTCGGCGCGGCTGGTGAACATGCGATACGGCTCGGTGGTGCCGTGGGTGATCAGATCGTCCACCAGCACGCCCAGGTAGGCTTCGTCGCGGCGCGGCGACCAGGCCGGCAGGCCCTGCACATGACGGGCGGCATTGAGGCCGGCCAGCAGGCCTTGTGCGGCGGCCTCTTCGTAACCGGTGGTGCCGTTGATCTGCCCGGCGAAGAACAGCCCGCCCACCGCCTTGGTTTCCAGCGAGGCCTTGAGCCCGCGCGGGTCGAAGAAGTCGTATTCGATCGCGTAGCCGGGGCGGGTGATATGCGCCTGCGCAAAGCCGTGGATCGAGCGCACCAGCGCCAGCTGCACATCGAATGGCAGCGAGGTGGAAATGCCGTTGGGATAGATCTCGGTCACTTCCAGGCCTTCAGGTTCGACAAAGATCTGGTGGCTGGTCTTGTCGGCAAAACGCACCACCTTGTCCTCGATCGACGGGCAGTAGCGCGGGCCGATGCCTTCGATCTGCCCCGAATACAGCGGCGAGCGATGCAGCGCACCGCGGATAATGTCGTGGGTCTGCTCGGTGGTGTGAGTGATCCAGCAGCTGACCTGGCGCGGGTGATCGCCAACCTGGCCCATGAACGACATCACCGGCAGCGGGTCGTCGCCCGGCTGTTCCTGCATGACGCTGTAGTCGAGCGTGCGCCCGTCGATGCGCGGCGGGGTACCGGTCTTGAGCCGGTCGACCGCGAACGGCCGCTCGCGCAGGCGCGCCGCCAGCGTGGTGGCCGGCGGGTCGCCCATGCGCCCGGCGGCGTACTGGGTCTCGCCGACATGGATCTTGCCGGCCAGGAAGGTGCCGGCGGTCAGCACCACTGCCGGTGCCTCAAAGCGCAGCCCGGTCTGGGTGATGACCCCGCGCACGCTGTCGGCCTCGCTTGCGCCGTGGTGGATGATTAGATCGTCCACCGCCGCCTGGAACACGGTCAGGTTGGGATGGGTCTCGACGATGCGACGGATGGCGTTGCGATAGAGGTTGCGGTCGGCCTGGCAGCGGGTGGCGCGTACTGCCGGGCCCTTGGACGCATTGAGCGTGCGCCACTGGATGCCGGCCAGATCCGCCGCGCGCGCCATGGCGCCTCCCAGCGCATCGATTTCCTTGACCAGGTGCCCCTTGCCGATTCCGCCAATGGCCGGATTGCAGCTCATCGCGCCCACGGTCTCGATGTTGTGGGTCAGCAGCAAGGTGCGGGCACCGGCGCGCGCGGACGCCAGCGCGGCCTCGGTGCCGGCATGGCCGCCGCCGATCACGACGACGTCGAAGCGATAGAAAGGGTCGGACATGGGTCTGGACTGATCAGCAAAGAGAAGGAAGCGGCTGCGGAAGTATCGGCTGAAGCGCTCGCGTGGTCACTAAATCGCGAAATATGTGATGTGAGTCACATTATTGAATAGTGACCCTCAAGTTGGCATGTTTCGTGCGGATATCCCTACTGCACCCGTCGTGGCATTGCGACATGGGCGCAAAGGCTGGAATTGGAACAGGGGCCAGCCGCGCGTGCGACGGGGTAGCGTAAGGGTCGGTAGTCGGGGGACTGCCGACCCTTATTTTTTTCTGCAACCCGGCACCGCCGGCACGATTTCTGGACCGCGCCGAAGCGTAAGACCCGCACGGCCCTGAAGCGACACCGCCTCTGGTGCGACAAAAACATAAAGCCCCGGCATGCCGGGGCTTTATGCATTGAAGGCGCCGATATCCGACAGGGCCGGAACAGGGGGGATCCAGATTTCCCTGTCGGACATCGACATAAGTCGGTCAGTGAGGCGGGCTGTGTCAGAACATGACGCGGCAGGTCACACAGAGCACCTAGCTTGCAACCAAGTGCTGGCTGAACGCAAGCCCCCAATGTTGGCATTTGTGGGGCGCGTCGCAGTCAGCTTGTCACGGAATTTGCTGGCGGGGGTTGCGTGGCGCGGTCTGGCGCTGGATTTCGCGAATCACGCGCGGCGGTGCACCGATCCGTGCCGGCGGCCGTGCGGGCGGCGCGCCAGTCGCCGGTGGCGAATTCGGGCGCTGCGGCCGCGGTCCGCTCGGCCGCGGGCCATGGTTGAACGAGCCGTTCGGGCGCTGCGGGCGGTACTGCGGGCGGCGATCGTACGGTCGATAGTAGTAGCCACCGCCGCGATACACCGGATACACCGGGTAGTCGTATAGCCCGATCGCACCGGCACCATAGGGGGCGCCGTAGGGGCCGCCGTAGGAGTAGGGCGAGTACCCCGGTGGATAGCGATACTGCACGGCGGGCGCGCCACGGTAATAGCCACCCGATCCACCTCCGGTGTAGTCGTAGGTTGCGCAGCCGCTCAGGGCCAGTAGCCCGGCGGCGAAGATCAGACGGAATTTCATGGATGGTGCCCTCCTGCAACCATGATCCCACTTTCGAACCGTTGCGTTGAATCGGTCCTTAACTGTGCCGCAATGTGGCGCTTTTTCATCGGTCCAGCATGCGCAGGCGGTGTGCGTGCGAGCCGTGAAGAGTGGAGCGATACGTTAATCTTGCAGGCATGATCGAGACGGTCCCTCTTGCCCATTCAGATGTCCTGCAGGCTGCCGCGCGCATCGCGCCGCACTGCGCGACGACACCGTTGCTGACCTCGCACCACCTGGATGCATTCTGCGGTGCGCAGCTGTTCTTCAAGGCCGAGCACCTGCAGCGCAGCGGTGCATTCAAGTTTCGTGGCGCCTGCAATGCGGTGTGGTCGCTGCCCGACGATCTGGCGCCGCGCGGCGTAGTCACCCATTCTTCCGGTAACCATGGCGCGGCGTTGGCGCTGGCCGCCCGCACGCGTGGGATCGGCTGTCATGTGGTGGTGCCCGAAGGTGCCGTCGCCGCCAAGCTGGCCAATATCTCCCGGCATGGCGCCACGCTATGGCGGTGTGCGCCGACCATCGCGGCACGCGAGCAGATGTGTGCCCAGGTCCAGGCCACCAGTGGCGCGACCCTGGTGCATCCGTACACCGATCCGGCCGTGATCGCCGGCCAGGGCACGGCCACGTTGGAGTTGCTGCATCAAAGCGGCGGGCTGGATGTGCTGCTGGCACCGGTCGGGGGAGGCGGCCTGGCGGCCGGTGCGGCGTTGGCGCTGCGGTCTGCGCCGGGCTGCGCGCTGGTGCTGGCCGAGCCCAGCGGAGCGGCCGACACCGCGCGCTCGCTGGCGGCCGGGCAACGCCTGGTCGACTTCGTGCCCGACACGGTCTGCGACGGTCTGCGCGGCACCCTCGGGGCGCCGAACTTTGCGTTGCTGCAGGCCAGCGACGCGCAGGTGATCACGGTGGACGACGCGGCCGTGATACAGGCGATGCGGCTGATCTGGCAGGTGCTCAAGCAGGTGGTGGAGCCGTCTTCGGCCATCACGCTGGCGGCGGTGCTGGCCGAGCCGGCGCGGTTTGCCGGGCGCAGGGTCGGGCTGATCCTGTCCGGCGGCAACGTCGATCTGGACGCGCTGCCGTGGGCCGCCGCGTGAGCAGGCGTGCGCGCGGGCTCGGCCTGTGGGGCTGGGGCTGGCGGTTATGCATGCTGGCGCTGATCTGGCTGGTGGCGGTGGCCGGTTGGATCGTCTGGGTGGGCGATCGCGATCAGGCGGCGCCGGCGGACGTGATCATCGTGCTGGGCGCGGCCGCCTACGATGCGCGCCCGTCGCCGGTCTTCGAAGAACGGATCCGGCATGCGCTGGATCTGTATGGGCAAGGTTATGCGCCACGGCTGTTGTTCACTGGCGGCTTCGGCAATGGCGCGCGCTTTGCCGAGTCGCAGGTGGCACGGCGCTACGCGCTGCGTCATGGCGTGCCGCCGGAAGCGATCGTGATCGAGACCAGCTCACGCACCACCCGCCAGAACCTGCTGCAGGCGCGGGCGCTGATGGAGCGACACGGCATGCACCGGGCAATCATCGTCAGCGACCCGTTGCACATGGCGCGCGCGCTGCGGCTATGCCAGGAACTGGGAGTGGATGCGCTGGCCTCGTCCACGCCGAGTACGCGCTTTCGCAGCTTCCACACCAGCTGGCGCTTCCTGCTGCAGGAGGTCTACTTCTTCCACCGCGATCTGGTGGTGCAGGGGGCCTGACGCTGCCGCGTTTCATCCGGTGGCATCGAGCTGGCACTGCCCGGCAGGTGGCAGGTGGGAGTGCTCAGGCATATCGCACCGACAGGTCGGGCGCTGGCCGCAGCGGTTCGGTCATGTGCGCTGCACAACGGCGCGGCCATCGAGGATGGGAGGCGCGAGCGATGGAGCGGACGCTGACCGCATCCCAGCGCGCGCGCCAAACCCGCTCTATGATGCGGCTTTCCCAGCGGCAGGTTCGAGCATGAGCGAGAGCAATCGGCAACGCGCCATCGGCCTGGTCCAGGCCTATTACGATGCCTTCAACCGCGGCGATTGGGATGCCATGCTGGCGTTCCTGGCCGACGATGTGGCGCACGATCTCAATCAAGGGGCACGCGAGATCGGCCGCGCGGACTTCGCGGCCTTTCTGCAACGCATGAACGACAGCTACCGCGAGCAGCTGCGCGACATCGTGATCACCGCCAACGACGACGGCACGCGCGTAGGTGCCGAGTACGTGGTGCACGGGGTCTACCACACCACCGACGAAGGGCTGCCGGAAGCCAACGGGCAGACCTATGTGCTGCCGGGCGGTGCGTTCTTCGATGTGCACGACGGCGCCATCACCCGCGTCACCAACTACTACAACCTGCAGGAATGGATCGCGCAGGTGTCGCGCTGAGTGCATCGACGGGCACGGGCCAGACCAGCGTAGGAGCGCGCTTGCGCGCGATGAGGCCTCACCGGCTGCCTGGTCGCGCCCGGGTGCGCTCCTACACGGAGGGGCCGGTGTTACCGCATACGGTGCATTGGCCTGCGCTGGTCAATCGCCGTGCACGGCCAGGCCTGCGTAGGAGCGCGCTTGCGCGCGATGAGGCCTCATCGGCATGCCTGGTCGCGCCCGGGTGCGCTCCTACACGGGTGGTCCGGTGTTACCGCATACGGTGCATTGGCCTGCGCTAGTCAATCGCCATGCACGGCCAGACGTGCGTAGGAGCGCGCTTGCGCGCGATGAGGCGTCACCGGCATGCCTGGTCGCGCCCGGGTGCGCTCCTACGCGCTTGGTCGGGCGTTACAGCAGCACGATGCCGACCACCACCAGCACGAAGATGCTCCACTTGAGCACCTGGTACAGCGGGTTGTTGCGCTCCTTCAGCGCCTTGGCCTTCAGGCGCGCCGCGTAGAAATACCGGAACACGCGGTTGATGCCACCGGTCTTGTCGCCCTCCTGATTGGGCGAGGCGCCGGCAGAAAGCAGGCTGCGGCCGACGAAGCGATTCAGCGCCGCCGCCCAGCGCCAGCGCATCGGGCGTTCGATATCGCAGAACAGGATGATGCGGTCCTGGTCGGTGTCGTTGCGCGCGTGGTGGATATAGGTCTCGTCGAACATGGTCCACTCGCCGTCGCGCCAGCTATGCCGCTGGCCGTCGACGTCGATGAAGCAGCGGTCGTCGTTCGGCGTGGCCAGGCCCAGGTGCAGGCGCATGGACCCGGCGAAGGGGTCGCGGTGTGGACGCAGTTCGCTACCCGGCGGCAGTTCGGCAAACATCGCCGCCTTCACCGTGGGGATGGACTTCAGCAACGCGGTGGTCTGCGGGCACAGCTCGGCCGCAGACGGGTGCGCGGTGCCGTACCACTTCAGATAGAAGCGCTTCCAGCCGCGGCGGAAAAACGAGTTGAAGCCGATATCGGTATAGCCGTCGGCGGCGCGGATCTTCTGCATCTGCTGCAGCGCCACCGCTTCATCGCGGATCACCGGCCAGTTGGCACGTAGCGGGGCCAGTTCGGGGAATTCCTTGCCCGGATCGATGAACGGTGTGGTCGGCACGCGCGAACACAGATACATCAGCGCGTTGATCGGCGCCATGAAGGTGGAATGGTCGAGCAACTGCCGGCTGAGCCGGTGGCGCACGCGACCGCGGTAATGGATGTACAGCGCCGATGCGATGAACAGCGCGATGATGAGCCACTTCAACATTGGGAAGGCCGATTGGGGGACGGGGGCCGCAAACCTAAGAGCGGCTATCAAAACGTCAGTGCAGCAGCCGGGCGGGGGCGCTGCCGGTACTCGGAACCGGCATGTACCACGCGTACATGCAGATTCCTGCGCGCCGTCTGCAGCCACCTGACGGCTGCGTGCTGCATTTTGCTAACCACGCCGGTTCAGGCGTCGAAAAGGCAAGCCGCAACAGGAACATGCGGCCATTGACTGCTGAATTCTACCGGGTGTCGCGACCGAGCCTGACAGGTCAGCATTGGTGTCGTCGCAAAACTGTGTGTCTCGCCGGCAACGGCTGCGTTGCTGCCGGCGATCTGCACCGCCGCTAGTCGATGCGGCGGCGGATCGGGATCGAGGCTACCGGGACGCTGGCGACATCGTGTCCCTGCTCGCGAATGGGCGCGCCGGGTGCCGGCGCCCAGGCGTGCGCGTAGATCACTTCCCAGGAGCTGGGCAGGCTGCCGTCAGGACGCCGCAGCGGTTCGTAGGCAGCGCTGGCAGCGGCAAAGCGGCCGCGTCCGGTCAGCGTGGCGCGGCGGTTGCTGAGCGCATTGGTGGCGCCCATCGCACGCAATTCGCGCATCAAGGCCGGCAGGTCGTTATAGGTGAGCGTGAACAGGTCGCGGTCCAGCACCGGGTCGCGGAAACCGGACATCAGCAGCGCATCGCCGAACTGCGCGATCGGCGGGAAGCGGCTGACGTGCGGTGCGGTATCGGCCTGGGCGAAGGCGTCGCGCAACTCGATCAGGGTTTCCGGGCCGAAGGTCGAGCACAGCAGCAGCCCGCCCGGCCGTAGCGCGCGCCGGAACCCGGCGAACACTGCCGGCAGGTCTTCCACCCACTGCAGGCACAGATTGCTGAAGATCACATCCACGCTGCCGTCAGCCACCGGCAGCGCGCGCGCATCGGCGCAGACCTGCGCGAACGGCTTCCACCAGCCTGCGGCCTTGCGCGCCTGACGCAGCATCGGCATGGCCTGGTCGAGGGCGATCACCTGGGCCTTGGGCCAGCGCTTCTTGATCGCACCGCTGGCATGACCGGGGCCGGCACCCACATCCAGTACCACCTTGGGTACCTGCTCGCCCAGGTAGTCGAGCGATTCGAGCAGGCGCGTTTCCACCTCGCGCTGCAACGCGGCGGCGGCGGCATAACTAGTGGCGGCCCGCGCGAAGGCGCGGCGGACGTGGCGGGGGTCGAAAGTGCTGTTCATTGCCAGGCTATTGTCGCCGGTGGGCGAGGCGGAGGGAATCGATGCGTGCGATCGGCAGGTGCGCTAGAACGTGCCCGGATAACTGCCGCCATCGATCAACAGGTTTTGCCCGGTGATATAGCCGGCCTGCGCGCTGCACAGGAACGCGCAGGCCGCGCCGAATTCGTCCGGCTCGCCGAAGCGTGCTGCCGGAATGGCTGCCTGCTTGCGCTCGGCGACCTCCGCGGCAGTGCTGCCTTGCTGTTGCGCGATGGCAGCGAAGTTGCCGCGCAGGCGGTCGGTGGCGAACTGGCCGGGCAGCAGGTTGTTGATGGTGACGTTGTCGGCCACCGTGCTGCGCGCCAGCCCGGCAACGAAACCGGTCAGGCCGGCGCGCGCGCCATTGGACAGGCCGAGGATGTCGATCGGCGCCTTTACCGCGCTGGAGGTGATATTGACGATGCGGCCGAAGCGGCGCACGCGCATGGCATCGACGGTGGCGCGGATCAGCTCGATCGGCGCCAGCATGTTGGCGTCCAGCGCGCGCAGCCAGTCCTCGCGCTCCCACTGCCGGAAATCGCCCGGCGGCGGGCCGCCTGCGTTATTGATCAGGATGTCGACCTGCGGGCAGGTCGCGAGCGCGGCGGCGCGTCCTTCCGGCGTGGCGATATCGGCCACGACACTGCGCACCTCTCCGGCGCCGCGCAGTGCGCGCAGGCTGTCGGCGGCCTGGTCCAGGGCGGCGCGACCACGCGCAGCGATCACTACGTTGACGCCTTCATGTGCCAGGGCGCGGGCGCAGCCCAGGCCCAAGCCCTTGCTGGCGGCGCAGACCAGTGCCCAGCGCCCGGCGATTCCAAGATCCATGCGATGCGTCCTCGATCAGCGAGGTCGCATGATCGGCGATCTGCTCACGGCACGGACGCAACGAAGCGTTGCAGCGCCTCGGCCACCTGATCGGCGTGGCCGAGAAACGGCGCGTGGCCGCCGCCGGCGATGGTGAGCGCCCGCGCATGTGGCGCGAGCGCGGCCGCAGCATGCATGGCGGCGGCAGGCACCAGCCGGTCGCGTTGCCCTCCAATCCATAGACTGGGACGCGCCAGCTGCGGCAACGCGCGGCGCAGGTCGGTGCGTTCGAGCAGGCCCAGGCCCTGTTGCAGGGCATCGGCCGCCGGCGCGCCGCGTGCGCTGAGCGTTTCGCGCAGGCTGCGCAGTTCGGCGCGCGCATGCGCCGAGCCCAGGGTATCCAAGGCCAGAAAACGCTCCAGGGTGCCGCGGTAATCGCGCGCCAGGTCTTGGCCGAACTGCACGAACACCTCGCGCTCGACCGCATCCGCCCAATCGGCGCCGCGCACGAAGCGCGGCGTTGCCGCGATCATCGCCAGCCCGCGCACCTGCGGCTGAGTGGCGGCGGCATGCAGCGCAAACAGCCCACCCAGCGACCAGCCGACCCACACCGCCGGCGGCGTGGCCGCGGCAATCGCGGCCACCACATACGGCAAGGCCAACGGCGTGGTGTCGTCGCGACTGAAGCCGTGCCCGGGCAAGTCGACCAGGTGCAATTGATAATGCGAGGACAGCCGCTCCACCAGCGGTGCGAACACGCCGCCGTGCAACGCCCAACCGTGCAGCAGAACCAGCGCGGGCCCATGGCCGATGACATCGATATGCATGCACGGATTGTCGCCGATTGGCGCGCGCTCAGCGTGCAGAACCTGCGCGCTCTGCAGCGATCGCAGGCGCCAGCACCGCCCATTGCTGTCGCGCATACCTGCGCCAGCACCAACGATCCGGCCAGCGCCAGCGCCGCGCGCGCTGCGTGGCGATCGTATCGGCCAGCCATCGGGGATCGAAGCCCTCCCACACACCGGCCACGCTGCGCAGGTTGCCGATCAGCGCCGGGTGCACCTCGTGCAGCAGCATCGTGCGCAGTTGCGGCAACGTAAACGGCGAGGCCGCCAGGATCCGGGCAATGCGCGCGTGTTCGCCATCGCACGCGCTGTCCAGATACAGCAGCGACAACGCCTCCCAGACGCGGCGTTGCGCCGGTGAGGCGATTGGCGTCTCGGGCGCGGTCATTGCCATGTCAGCGGGTGCGTGGGCAGTGTTTGCCGGTGTGGATGCTGCGGCATCGGTGCGGAGCTGCCGACATTCCGGTTGCTTGCACTCGGGTGGAAGCGAGGCCGCAGTGGCTTGATCGGCAGTGCAGGTGCCTGTGATTGTTCGCGCATGACGGGTGGTGCGGTGATGTGCCGTGCGATCAACGGCGGCAACGCACGTCTGCATGCAGTCGGCACACGTGCGTGCAAATGCGCGCGCATCGAACCGTCTGCGTGAGCCATCCAGTGTCTGGGCGCTGGCCGCGCCGGTCCGGCGTTGCGCACGAGCGCACTGCCCGGCTACGCGTCAAGCGGAAGCGCGCAGCGGTTGCCGGCTGACCACATCGCGCGCCTGCACGATTGCCTCGATCAAGGCCTGCACCTGCTGCGGTGTGTGCAGCGCCGACAAGGTCACCCGCAGGCGCGCCTTGCCTTCGGGCACGGTGGGTGGGCGGATCGCGCCGACCATGAAACCGGCCTGTTCGAGTGCGGCCGACATCGCCATCACCGTGGCTTCCTCGCCGCACAGCAGCGGCTGGATCGGCGTGTCGGAGGCCATCAATTCGAACCCATGCCGACGCGCGCCATCGCGGAAGGTGCCGATCAGTTCGACCAGGCGCGCACGCCGCCAATCGTCGCGACGCGCCAGCCGCACCGCGGCCAGGGTGGCGGCGACCTGCGCCGGTGGCAGGGCGGTGGTGTAGATGTACGGGCGCGCGGTTTCGGCCAGATGGCGGATCAGCGCCTCTTCGCCGACCACGACCGCGCCGTAGCCGCCGAGCGCCTTGCCCAGGGTCACCAATTGCAGCGGCACTTCGGCAACGCCCAGGCCGGCGTCGGCCACGCAGCCGCGCCCTTGCGGGCCCAGGACGCCCACGCCGTGCGCATCGTCGACATAGAACATCGCTTCCTGCATGCGTGCCACCAGGCTCAGCGCGCGCAGCGGCGCCACATCGCCATCCATGCTGAAAACGCCGTCGCTGGCCAGCATCGCCGCCCCCTCGGGGGCACCCTTGAGCTGGCGCATGGCACCTTCCACGTCCAGGTGCGGATACCGCCGCAGCCGACAGCCGGCCAGGCGCGTGGCGTCGAGCAGGCTGGCGTGATTGAGCCGGTCCTGCACGCAGACATCGTCCTCTTCGCTGAGCAAGGCCTGCTGCACGGCGAGATTGGCGATGAAGCCGCTCCCGAACAGCAGCGCCGCCGGGTAGCCCAGCCACTCGGCGATGTCGCGCTCGAGCGTTTCGTGTGCGGTGTGATGGCCGCAGATCAGATGCGAGGCGGTCGCGCCGGCGCCATCGCGCGCGGCGGCGTCCTGCAGGGCAGCGACCACTTCGAACTGTTGCGACAGGCCCAGGTAGTCGTTGGAGCAGAAACCGGTCAGCCAGCGGCCGTCGATCTCCAGCCGCACGCCATCGCGGCGGCCGACCTGGCGCCGCACCCGCACCCGTTCCTGAGCGACGCGCAACTTGCGCAGCGACGAAATCCGTTCGTGCAGATCGGGGCGAGCCATGAGGGAGTTCGACAACGAAAGAAGGGCCGCTAGCGTAGCGTGCCGCGGTCACATCGCCCAGCCGGCACCGACGGCCGGTGGGGCGGGTTGGCTTGCCGGTGAGCCTGCGCCGGTTTGGATCTGCGCCTGGCCCTTCTGCAGTGAGAACGGCCAGGCGCCGTGCAGGCTCATCCTGGATCGGGATGCGCTGTCGTCAGGCCGCGTGTTCGCACGCCGCGCCGCAGGTGATGTCCGCATGCACCGTGCCGGGGTGGTCGTGGTCGGCGGCGTCGACGGTGATCTGCATCGGGCTCAGGCCCAGGCGCTGGAACAGGGCCTGGTCGCGCTCGGTGTCCGGGTTGCCGGTGGTGAGCAGTTTTTCGCCGTAGAAGATCGAATTGGCGCCAGCCAGGAAGCACAGCGCCTGCAGCTCGTCGCTCATCGCTTCGCGGCCGGCAGACAGGCGCACCATCGACTTGGGCATGGTGATGCGGGCCACGGCGATCATGCGCACGAACTCGAACGGGTCCAGTTGCTGGGTGCCGTGCAGCGGGGTGCCGGCAACCTGCACCAGCTGGTTGATCGGCACCGAGTCCGGATGCGCAGGCAAGGTGGCCAGCGCCAGCAGCAGGCCGATGCGGTGCTCGCGGGTCTCGCCCATGCCCACGATGCCGCCGCAGCAGGTCTTCAGGCCCACATCGCGCACGTGCTCCAGGGTGTTCAGCCGATCCTGGTACTGGCGGGTATGGATGATGGAATCGTAGTAATCCGGCGCGGTGTCCAGATTGTGGTTGTAGTAGTCCAGCCCGGCGTCCTTGAGCGCGCGTGCCTGGCCGGCGTCGAGCATGCCGAGCGTGGCGCAGGTCTCCAGGCCCATGGCTTTGACCTCGCGGATCATCGCAGCCACCTTGGGGATGTCGCGTTCCTTGGGCGAGCGCCAGGCCGCGCCCATGCAGAAGCGCGAGGCGCCGGCGGCCTTGGCCTGTCGCGCCTTGGCGACGACCTCTTCGGTCTCCATCAGCTTCTGCGCGGTCACGCCGGTGTCGTAGCGCTGCGCCTGCGGGCAGTAAGCGCAGTCCTCCGGGCAACCACCGGTCTTGACCGACAGCAGCGTGGAGACCTGCACTTCGGCCGGATCGAAGTGCGCGCGGTGCACGCTGGCCGCGTGATGCAGCAACTCGGGGAACGGCAGATCGAACAACGCCTGCAGCTCTTTGCGATCCCAGTCATGGCGTACGACAACAGACATCGGAGTTTCCTGACAGTCAGCGGCTTGGAAGCCAGGCAGTCTGGTGAGCATGGAAGAGGCTGTCAACTTTGAAGAAGTAGGCTCGGTTTACAGGTGGCCGCAACGGGTGTTGCGGCTGCTGTTGCCAAGCCTGTGCCTGGTCTGCGCGGAAGCGGGCATGTCCGATTGCGACCTGTGCCCCTCGTGCCGGGCCGCACTGCCGGAGCACGGCCACGCCTGTCTGTGCTGTGCCACCCAGCTGTTCGCCTCCGATGGGGTGGCGCTGTGCGGGCAATGCCTGCAGCAGCCCCCGCCATTGCAGCGCGTGCATGCGTGCTTTACGTATCGCTGGCCGGTGGACGGGCTGCTGCGCCGCTTCAAGTTCCATCAGGACCTGGCAGCAGGACGCCTGCTCAGCGAACTGATGGCCAGGCGCTGCGCACACCTGCCGCGGCCGCAGGCCCTGGTGCCGGTGAGCCTGCACCGGCAGCGGCTGCGCCAGCGCGGTTACGACCAGGCGCTTGAGCTGGCCAAACCGCTGGGCCGCGCGCTGCGGCTGCCGTGCCTGCCGTTGCTGCGCCGCGTGCGTGCGACGGCGCCGCAATCGGAGCTGGATGCCGTCGAGCGTCAACGCAATCTGCGCGACGCCTTCATCGCACGCGGCGCCCTGCCCGCACATGTGGCGCTGGTGGACGACGTGATGACCACCGGCGCCACGCTGCACGCGGCAGCGCAGGCCTTGCGGCGCGCGGGGGTGCAGCGGGTCGATGCCTGGGTGTGCGCGCGGGTGCCGTGATGGTGCGGCTGGGAGCGGTGCGCGTTCGATAGGGCGGGTGCGGTCTTGTTGCATCGGTCCGTACCTTCACCCCAACCCTTCTCCTGCAGGAGAGGGGCTTGTCGCCTGCGGAGGGGGCCTCAGCGCTCCGGGCCCTATCTGGACAGGTCGGTGCGTGGTCCATCAGCGCGATTCTGCAAAGAAATCGCCTGCCCGGAAAGCCTGCCGCACAGCCTTTGCGAATCCCGAATCCCGAATCCCGCTTTCTAACGCACCGCCACCGCGATACCGACAAAGATCGCCAGACCCACCCAATTGTTATGCAGGAAGGCGCGGAAGCAGGGGCCGCGTTCGCGGTGGCGGGCGATGCGGAATTCGTAGGCCACCAGCAGCGCTGCGATGCCCAGCCCGGCCCAGTAAGCGACAGTGAGACCGGCGCGCAAGCCAACCAGCACCAAGGCCGCGAACATCGATGCATACAGCACGCCTTGTGCGATCAGATCGAACCTGCCGAACAGGATGGCGGTGGACTTGCTGCCCATGCGGAGGTCGTCGTCGCGGTCGACCATGGCGTACCAGGTGTCGTACGCGGTCGCCCAGAGGATATTGGCCGCGTACAACAGCCAGCCCAGCAACGGCACGCTGCCTTGTATGGCGGCAAAACCCATCGGGATGCCCCAGCCGAACGCCATGCCCAGATAGACCTGCGGCAGATGGGTGTGGCGCTTCAAATAGGGGTAGCTCGCGGCCAGGAAGACGCCGGGCACGCTCAGCGCCACGGTCAGCCAGTTGAGGCTGAGCACCAACCCGAACGCCACCAGCATCAGCACCACGAACACCCACAGCGCTTCGCGCCCGGACACCGCGCCGGTGGCGAGCGGGCGCGACTTGGTGCGCTCCACGTGCGGGTCCAGCCAGCGGTCGGCGTAGTCGTTGATCACGCAGCCGGCCGAGCGGGTCAGCCAGACCCCGGCGGTGAATACGAACAACGTCCATACCGGCGGCATGCCGCCCGCAGCCAGCCACAGCGCCCACCAGGTGGGCCAGAGCAGCAGCAGGCTGCCGATCGGACGATCGCCGCGGACCAGCTTCCAGTATTGCCCCAGCCGCTCGGACCATGTCAGCGCGGGCGCTGCCGGTGCCTGTTCGAAACCATGCTTGCTCATGCTGCAAAGGGTAGCAGCGCGCCCTGGATGCGGCCATCTGGGTGCGGCCAGCAAGTGCCGGCTGCAAGAACGTCGGTCCATAGGCGCGGACAGGCGTCCGTGCTCGGGACTGCGGCGAAGCCGTTCGTGTGGGGGTTGGTGGCTGCGTCGGTGTCGGCTGCTCCGGTTAGCGCGGGCTGCGCATGGGGGAGTCTGCGGGGCAGGTTGGGCACCGCCCGCCAGCGGGTCTGCGGATGCCAGCGGCCGAAGGCATCACGCGGGTGGCGCGGGTTCTGGCATAATGCGCGGCCAGGCGCTCGTAGCTCAGCCGGATAGAGTAGTGGCTTCCGAAGCCATTGGTCGGGGGTTCGAATCCCTCCGGGCGCACCAGATCGCATCGTTCGGCCCGCTGCAGTGGCATTCCGCTGCAGCGGGCCGAAGTCGTTTCTGGGCCAGGGCTGCAGGTGTTTGAGCGGCTCTGTCCAGCCGCTGGGGTTGCATGTCGCCCGCGTTGGTGTCGAAGGCTGCGATGTCCTGCGCTGGCAGCGCTGCTGCACTGCTTTGGAACCGAACGTTGACGTCGCAGAGCCAGGGTGGCCGGATGTCCTCGTGTATGAGCGCTGTGGCTTGCACCTGGTGCGCCAGTGACCCTGCGACGCGTCCCTTGCGGACTGCTCTCCAGCCTGTGGTCAATTGCTCCCACGGCATGCGTTTCAGAATATGGTGCGCCTAACTCGCTCCGGCGATGGACTCGCTCAAGGGCAGGGCGCGCACGCCCTGCCCTTGAGCGATCAGATGCCGTCCGGTGCCGGCGCGGTCGCTCTCGCGTGCTGCTTGCCACGTGCGTGCTCGATGGCGGTGCGCAGCTTGCGGGCGGCGCCGGTGACGGCGGAGGCGGTGGTTTCGGCGCTGTTGGTGGCGGCGATCGGCGGCAGGCCGGCGACATGCGCTTCGATACTGCAGGTTCGATCCGCTGCGCCGCCGCGTTGGCCGTTCTCGTCGCGCAAATGCACTTCGACGCGGGTGATGTCGTTGGCGAAATGCGCCAGCTGGGCGGTGCAGGTCTTCTCGACATGCTGCACGACGGACGGGTCATGCGGCACGTGCTTGTCGGTCTGGATCTGAATCTGCATGGAGTTCTCCTTCGCGGTCATCCGCTGCGTCTGCCGTAGCGGTGACTCGATTCTGCGTCAGCCCGGTGTTGCCGCAAGGTGACAAGGCGTCGCATGTTCATGCACTGGTTGGCTGGTGGCCGCACTCGCGGATGCTGCGCTTGCGTTCGCATGAATCGCCGTCATAGCAGCGGGCAGCAGGGCGGGGGCGGTGGCTTAAGATGCCGACACCGCGCGGTCCTGCGCCTGTCCGATGCCTGCCTGTGTCCCGATTTCGTTCTGTGCCGTCCGCCCGTTCGAGCGTGTTATTGCAGGTGCTGCTGTGCAGCGTCCTGTGGCTGGCCTGTGCAGGCACGCTGCTCGCCCAGGACGATGACTCCCTGCTGGAGACCGCGCAGAGACAGCTGGACGACGCGCAGAAGGTGCTGGATCAGGGCGAGGCCGGGCTGGAAAAGGCCGATACCGACCTGCTGCGTGCGTTGACCGACCAGGTGACGGTGGCGCAGCGGCAGGCACAGGACCTGGCGCGTCAGCTGGATCCGCAGCTCAAACAACTCAGCGTTCGGCTTGACGGGTTGGGCGTGGAGCAAAAGACAGATCCGCCGGATCTGAAAAATCAGCGAAAGGCGCTGACCAGCGAAAAGAACAAGCTGGATGCGGAACTCAAGCGCGCCAACCTGCTGGCATCCGAAGCAGGCGAACTTGCAGATCGCCTGGAACAAAAACGCGCGCAGCTGTTCAGTGTGCAGCTGTCCACGCGCGTTGCCTCACCGCTGTCGCCGGCACTGTGGTCGCAGATCGCGCAGCAATGGCCGGACGATCGTACCCGTCTGCGCGGCTTGTACGACGATGCGGTCCAGGCGGTGCGTGCCGGCACCGCTGCCAATGGCGTTGGCGGCCTGGTGACTGGCGTGGCGATCGCGCTGCTGCTGGCCTTCCCGTTACGCATGTTTCTGCGTCATCTGGGGCGGCGTTATGCCGCGTCGCGTGCGCCGGGCGGGCGGTTGCGACGTTCCGGCCTGGCGCTGTGGTTCCTGCTGGTCGGCACGCTCAGTCTGGGCATGGCGGCCTGGGTGCTGGCCGAAAGCCTGCGTGCCATAGCTCAGGTGCCGGCCGATCTGGACGAGTTGCTGGATACGCTCGTCTTCATCAGCTTCATCGCGGCCTTCGTCGGCTCGCTCAGTGCCAGTCTGTTGATGAAGCACCAACCCACCTGGCGGTTGTTCCCGCTGGACGACGCCACCGTCGACCGGCTGCGCGTGCATTGCCTGGCCACCGCCGCGGTGAGCTGGTTCAGCGGCATGGCGATGAAGCTCAACGAGGTGGCGCGTACCAGTGCCGCCGCAGCCACCGCGACCGACGCAGTGGCCGCGCTGTTGTACGCCGGCCTGATCCTGTCGGCACTGGCCGGACTGAGCCTGTCGTTGCGCGCGCGCGCGGCCAGCGCCGGGGCCGCCAGCGACGATAGCAGCGAGCCGCCACCGGTGGTCTCGCGTGGCGGCGGGGTCATCGTGCTGATCCGCCTGCTGGGGCATGTGGCGGTGATCGTGTCGCTGCTGGCGGCGTTGTTCGGCTATCTCAATCTATCGCTGTTCATCGCGCGCCAGATCATCTGGATCACGCTGATCTGCAGCCTGCTCGGTTTGCTGGTTGTGTTTGCCGACGACCTGCTGACCTGGGTGTTCAATCCGGAAGGGCGCTTCAATCGTGCGTTGGCGCATGCCTCGGGCATGGGCAGCGGACGTCTGGTACAGCTGGGTCTGCTGCTGTCTGCCGTCCTCCGTGTCGTGTTGATCCTGCTGGGAATCGCGGCGCTGATCACGCCGTATGGCGCCAATCTCTCGGCGGTCACCGGCTGGGCCGAGAACGTCTCGCACGGCATCGAAATCGGCAAGGAGCTCACCATCACACCGGCCGCGGTCGTGCGCGCGTTGCTGGTATTCGTCGTGGGCCTGGGAGTGGTGCACGTGGTGCAGCAGTGGCTGCTCAACACCTATCTGCCCAGGACCGAGCTCGATGCCGGCGCGCGCAACTCGATCAGCACGGTGGCGCGCTATCTGGGCTGGTTGGTGGTGGTGGTGTGGGGGCTGACCGCGCTGGGTCTGGACTTGAAGCGGCTTGCGCTGGTGTTGAGTGCGTTGTCGGTGGGTATCGGTTTCGGTCTGCAGGCGATCACGCAAAACTTCGTGTCGGGGTTGATCCTGCTGGCCGAGCGGCCGGTGAAGATCGGCGACTGGGTGCGGATTGGCGACCAGGAAGGCGATGTGCGCAAGATCAGCGTGCGTGCCACCGAGATCCAGGTAGGCGATCGCTCCACCTTGATCGTGCCCAATTCGGAACTGATCACCAAGAGCGTGCGCAACATGACGCTGTCCAACCCGATGGGGCGGGTGCAGCTGCAGTTCTCGGTGCCGCTGGAAACCGACGTGGCGAAGGTGCGCGACATGCTGCTGGAACTGTTTGCCGAGCACACCAAGGTGCTGGCCGAGCCGGCGCCCGCGGTGTTCATCGATTCGCTGGCCGGCGGGCACGTCAACTTCAATTCGTTCGCCTATGTGCGCAGCCCGCGCGATTCGTACGGGGTGCGTAGCGAGCTGTTCTTCGCGTTGTTGCAGCGGATGGAAACGGTGGGAATTGCGCTGCAATCGCCGCAGGAAATCCGCTTCAGCCGTGCAGGTGCAGCGGTGGCGCGTGACCAGGGCGATGGAACGCCTGCATCGGAAGATTGAGCCGGTGCGTGCATGCACCGTGCGGGCAGGCGCTGCAGTGGGCATCGTCCAACTGGTGCAGACAACCGAGATTCCGAATCGCAGCGGTGTTCCCGGATAGTCAAACAGCCTGGTTGGTCGAGGCGCGGTGCCCTCACCGCTTGCGGGACACGCCGTGAACCCATCCCTGGGGGCTAGGTGGCGACATCCATGCCACACGGTCCCGCAATCGGTGAGGACCCTGTGCTGGCTGCTGTATAAAAAATGCATACAGACCATCTCGACAGGTCCTTGCCCGCTCACCGTCGCGGGACCTTACGCGGCATGGATGCCGCGTAAGAGCCTACAGGGACGTACTTGCGGCGTGTCCCGCGATGGTGAGCGGGCAAGGGCCCTGCAGCCAGGCCGCAGATCCCATGCTTTGGCTTCCAGCTCCAGCCTCGCTCTTGCCTTCCCTTGCTTCTGCTTCTACTTCTGCCTCTTCCACATCCACATCCACATCCACATCGCCTGGCCTCGGACCAGGGCGACGGCCCGACTCAGGAGCGATCCGCGACCTGGGTCTGTTTCACCAGGGCCAGATCGTCCACGCTGACGTCTTCGGTGTAGTCCAGCCAGGCGCGGATCTCCAGATCTTCCACCGCATGCTCCAGACCCACCGGCATGCGGATACGTCCGGCGGCATCTGGCACCACCCATTGCTGGGCCAGCACCACCTTGCGCTCGGATGACACCGCTTCCACCCAGAACGCGCGGGTGGGGCGACGCTTTGCGTAGAGCTCGAGCATGTAGCGGCCGGCAGCGGTCTTGCGCGATGCCTGGGTGAGCATGATCGGCTGGCGCACGCGCGGGCGCGGGCCCTGCGGTGTGGCATCCAGGGGCGCATCGACGGCAATGCCGCGGGTCAGGTCCTGGTCGCGGTAGAGCTTCATGCTTTGCTGGCGATCGACCACCAGCGCGCACCAGTCGCCATCGGCCGAGCCGTCTTCGAACGCCGTGCAGCGGTCGACGTAGGCGAGCGTGCCTTCGGTATGGGTGCGGTCGAACTGACGCGAAGTGTTTTCCAGATACACCGTCTTCAGGTTGGTGTCTTCGTCGTATTCGAGCAGTACCGGCGGACGCACCTGCTGCACGCCCAGCACCACATCGCCATTGCCGTTGACGCGCAGCAGGCGCGTGCCTTGCCCGGTCCATAGCGTGCGCGCGAAAGCGAGGTAGCGCGGATAGTCCTTGCCGCTGTCGCGACTGGCCGCCACGCTGGCGCTGGGAGGCGCATCGCTGGCCAGCAGCGAGCGGCCGAAGCCCAGCGTGCGCATGCCCGGCTCAAGCAGTTGCAGAAGTGTTGCACCCGAATCCAGCGTGCTGCCGGCGCGTGTGACCAGCTGTTGCGGAGCGATGTCCTTGCCGAGGAACAGCAGCAGGTTTTCGCGCTTCTGCTTGGCCAGCACGTCGCTGAGATCGTTGGGCATGGCCAGGTGATCGGAGGCGATCACGATGATGGTGTTCTTGCCGTAGCGGCTGTTGCGAATGCGGGTGACCAGCTCGCCGATCAGCCGGTCGCTGCACTTGATCGCATGCAGCAGCCCGATGTCGCCCAGCGCGCTGTCGTAGTGCTGGCCCTTGCACGCCAGCGGCAGATGGCCGGCCGGGTGGTGGGTGTCCATGGTCAGCGTCGTGAGCATGAACGGCTGGCCGGCGCGCGACAGCGTCTGGAAGCTGTCCCAGGCATCGTCCAGCAGTACATCGTCGTGCACGCCCCAGGCGGAAAAGTGTTTCGGCGCCACGCCCTTGTCGCGGAAGTAGCTGACGTCGTGCACCACATCGAAGCCATGGCTGGACAGGAAGCGGCCCTTGCCGGCAAAGCTGGCATCGGCACCGCCCACGTAGTGGTTGCGGTAGCCCTGGTCCTTGAGGTAGTCGCCCAGGCAGCGCGCTTCGGGCAGGAACATGCCCATGCGATCCATGCTGTTTTCATCGCCGGGCGCGGTGGTCAGCGGTACGCCGCACATCGAGGCGACCATGCCGGCAATGGTCCATCCGCTGCCTTCGGTGGAGGTGAGGTTGCGTACGTCCACCGCCTCGGTGGCCAGCGCGCGCAGGTTGGGCATCAGGCCCGGAAAGACCGACTCGTCGAAGTAAGTGCGTTCCAGGCTTTCGCCGTAGATCCAGACGATGTTCTTGCGCTTTTGCAGCGGTTGCTGCGGTACCTGGTATTCCGGCACGACGGTGGCGTAATCGACCGGACGCAGCTGGTAGTACAGCCGCTTGCCGTCGCGATACAGCGGGCTCACCGCAATGCTGACCAACAGCATCGCCAAAAACGATCCGAACACCACACCGCCGCCGCGTGGGCGCCGGAAACGGCGCACCCTGACCAGGATGAGCGGGCTTAACGAGAGCAGCAGCATGCCGATGAACACGGCGATATAGCCGGAAAAATCGCTGACGCCGGCACCGTCCATGTCTGCGCGCAGGTGGTACAACGTGGCCGCATTGATGCCGTCGCCGCTGAGCCGGTCGATCAAGCCCCAGGCGCTGAGCAGCAGCAAAAACAGCGAGAGCAGGCCGGCCTTGAGCCATGCCAGTCGCGGCGAGGCGACCAACAGCCACAGCAAGAGCAACAACGAAAACAACAACATCCAATGCATGCGCAGCGTCCGTGGGGGAATGATGCGAGCGCGTACCGGACGCCTTGCTCGCCATGTCCTGTGCGCCACACCCAATGTGACACCCGGATGACGGACTATGCCGCGCTGAAGCTGACTGAAATGTTTGTTCGCGTTAAGCCGTCGTCGCAGCGTGGCGGATTGGACGCGCTGTCGAACATCTGGTCGCTGTGGCGCTCGCTACAGAGTTGCGGTGTCTGCATTTCGGACTTGGCGCGCTTCTCGCATAAAGGCGACATCGCGATAACCCCTTACCGCCCGATTCGCTTTGGCAGCTTGACGGGGCTGCCTTGGCAAGCCATGTCGCGCCCGGGTGCGCTCCTACGCGGGGGTGAGGGCTGTGTGTGGCGCTATCGATGCCCGCGTTCTTCGCGTGCACGCACGCGGCGGTCGAACAGCAATGCACTGAGCACGATGCCCAGGCCGAGGAAGACGCCGAGCAGGAAAAGCACCATCGCAATGGCCGGATAGCCCCATAGTTTCAGGCCGGTTTCGATGCGCATCATCTGTGCCGAGGCCATGATCAGTGCCGCAGTCACGATGCCGGCCGCCACGCGGTTGGCGATCTTCTGCAGGCTTTCCATCAGATGCGATTCTTCCAGCCCGGTGACGCGCATCTGCAGGCGGTTTTCCGCCGCCAGCGACAGGATCTCCGACATCCGGCGCGGCCCTTCCCGCACCAGATGCTGCAGTTCCATCGCTTCGCTGGCCAGGTTGGCGGCCGACAGTGACTTCTTCAGTCGCGCCCGCATCACATGCTGCAGGTGGCGCTCAACGATGCGACGTGTGTCCAGATGGGGCGACAGTGCGCGGCACACGCCTTCCAGGTTCAACAAGGTCTTGCCGAGCAGGCTCAGCTCCGGCGGCGTGCGCAGGCCATTGGCCGTGGCGATACGTACAAGATCCAGCACCACGCGGCCTTCGGAGGTGGTGTCGTGCGCCGCGTAGCGGGCGATCATCTGCCCGGTTTCGCGCTGGTAACGGTCTTCGTCGTAATCCTCCAGCCGCGTACTGAGCGCGATGGTCTCTTCGGCGACTTCTTCGCCACGTCCGTCGACGGCGGCAAACAACAGCTTGAGCAGGCGTTCGCGCAGGCGCGGTGGCACATGGGCGACCATGCCCAGGTCGAAGATGGCCAGCCGTCCGTCCTGCAATACGCGCAGATTGCCCGGATGCGGGTCGGCATGGATTTCGCCATGCACGAACATCTGATCCAGATAGCCCTTGACCAGCTCCGCCGCCAGGTTGTCCATCGGCTGCTCGGTGCGGCGCAGGCCGGAGATCTTGTCCACGCGCACGCCTTCGGCCAGCTGCATGGTCAGCACCTTGCGGCTGCTCAGGTCCCAGATCGGTTGCGGCACCCATAACAACGGAAACGGTTTGAGATGCTTGCCGAAGCGCACCAGCGTTTCGGCCTCGTCTTCGTAATTGAGTTCGGCGCGCAAGGTCTTGCCGAATTCGCCCAGCCAGTCGGCAAAGCGCACGCGGCGGCCGATGCCGGTGAGGCGGTCGGCGGCGGTGGCAAAACTCTTGAGCACGTCCAGATCCGAGCGCACTTGCGCGGCGACCTCGGGCTTTTGCACCTTGATCGCCACTGGCGTGCCGTCGCGCAATGCGGCGCGGTGCACCTGCGCCAGCGAGGCGCAGCCCAGCGGCACCGGGTCGAAGTGCGAGAAGGCCTTGTTGACCGACACGCCGAGTTCTTCCTCGATGATCTGGCGGATGCGCTCCACCGGGACCGAGCTGGTGTTTTCCTGCATGCGCTCCAGCGAGGTGGCGAACTCCGGCGGCACGATGTCCGGGCGCGTGGACAGCATCTGGCCGAGTTTGACGAAGGTGGGGCCAAGCGATTCCAGGTCGGAGACGAACTGGTCCGGCGTGCCTTCGGCAGGCACCTCGTACTCGTTGATGGCGGCCGGATCCAGGTTCATGCCGGCAAACACACCCGACCCGCGGTACCGCAGCAACAGGCGCAGGATCTGCGTCCGCCGGCTCATGCCGCCCACCACGGCATGGTCGGCCACGTGCGTCGCCGGGGCCGGTGTGCGGTGCGGGTCATTCGGACTCAAGGCCATCTCCGGTGCGTCATGCGAGCAGCGAGTGTGGCCAGCGCCGGGTCGTCAGCCGGTGAACCCAGGTCCCGCCGCCGCAGTTGCGGACGCTGCCGGTGCTGCGTTGGCGCGTGTCTGTCCAGGGGAAGGCAACACCGGCAATCGCCCGGCAACGGCATGCAACGACCGCGCAATGGCGCGCCATCACCCCATCCGGGCGCGGGATCGGCGAGAATTCACATTCACCCACGCACGACCACCACGAAGGACCTCCGCATGGCCGGCGCCAGCCTGTTCACCCTGCTCGACGACATCGCCACCTTGCTGGACGACGTTTCCATCCTGACCAAGGTCGCGGCCAAGAAGACCGCAGGCGTCCTGGGCGACGATCTGGCGCTCAACGCGCAGCAGGTGACCGGCGTGACCGCCGACCGCGAGCTGCCTGTGGTCTGGGCGGTGGCCAAGGGCTCGTTGGTCAACAAGGTGATCCTGGTGCCGGCAGCCCTGGCGATCAGCGCGCTGGAGGCCTGGCTGCACGGGCGCGGCTACAACATTCCGCTGGTGATGCCGTTGATGATGATCGGCGGCGCCTACCTGTGTTTCGAAGGCGTGGAGAAGCTGGCGCACAAATTCCTGCACAGCGAAGACGAAGACGCGCAGCGGCATGCCGAACGCACCCGCGCGCTGGCCGACGAGAGCGTGGACGTGGTGGCGCTGGAGAAGGACAAGGTCAAGGGCGCGATCCGCACCGACTTCATCCTGTCGGCCGAGATCATCGTGCTGTCGCTGGGCGTGGTGGCGGGCGTGTCGTTCGGGCAGCAGGTGGCGGTGCTGGTGGCGATCGCCCTGGCGATGACCATCGGCGTGTACGGCCTGGTGGCGGCCATCGTGAAGCTGGACGACCTGGGCCTGTACCTGACCAAGAAAGGCGCCTCGCTGGCCGCGCTGGGCCGCGGCATCCTGGTGGCGGCGCCGTGGTTGATGAAGTTCCTGTCGGTGGCCGGCACGCTGGCGATGTTCCTGGTCGGCGGCGGCATCCTGGTGCACAACATCCCCATGCTGCATCACGTGGTGGTGGACCTGGCCAAGTCCGCTGGCGGCATGGGCTGGCTGGTCGAAGCGCTGGGCAACATGGTGGTCGGCGTGGTTGCCGGTGCGGTCGTGCTGGGCGCGGTGATGCTGTTCCAGAAGCTGCGCGGGAACAAGGCCGCGCACTGACGGCTCGCTGCAGTGCTGGCAGGCGATAGCGCCAGCGGTGCGTGTGTTGGCCCTACGGTGATGATGGGCGTAAGACCGGGTTGGCGCAGTCGGCTTTGAGGTGCGGCGATCGCGATCCCCCGATTCCGTTCCGGCCACGCCAGTTTGGCTTCGACGGTGGCGTGCGCAAAGCCTGAAACAGTGAGCCACCCATTCGCCCAGTGGAGCAAGACGTGCCATTGGCTGGCATGTGCAGCCGGCAGCGATTGAAGGGAGGGCTGCATCAAGCGATCCGATCGCGCGCGGTCTATCGCCTGCGATCAAGGCTGATCTTTAGCGGCGAACCATGGCACTGCATGGCCTGGCTTGGCGGCGGCTTGCGGTGAACCGATCGCGGCGGTGGCTCACATCGGCAGGGTTTTGTCCGATTGCGGCGACGCGTGGCACTGCAGGGCCGAAGACCCGAATGCTCTCAACCCATCCGCGCGCTGCCACGCAAGACAATCGCCCGCGGTCTGCGGCTACTCGGCGCTGATCACCCGATTCTTCCCCGCAGCCTTGGCGTCGTACATGGCGCGATCGGCGCGGCGGACCAGCTCGTCCTGGGTTTCGTCGGGGCGTCGCAGCGCGACGCCGGCACTGAAACTGATGAAGATCCGCACGTCCTCGTGCAGCAGGGAGCGCTGCGCCAGGGCGCGCTGCAAGCGGATGACCGCCGCGCTGGCCTCGAAAATGGTCGAGTCCGGTAGCAGCAACACGAATTCCTCGCCGCCGAAACGGGCGATGGCATCGGTCGTGCGCAGCACTGCCTTGGCGACGTCGACGGTATGGCGCAGCGCGGCGTCGCCGCCGGCATGGCCGTGGGCTTCGTTGAGGCGGCGGAAATCGTCCAGGTCCAGCATCGCCACGCACAACGGCTGGCCGCTGCGTTGGGTGCGGACCGCTTCGCGCTGGAACAGTTCTTCGAAGCCGCGCCGGTTGAGCGCGCCGGTCAGCTGGTCTTCGCGCACCAGTCCGGCCACTGCGTTGAGTTCCTGTTCGAGCGAGGCGATGCGTTGTTCGGCGTCCTCGA
Organism: Xanthomonas sp. 3793; assembly: GCF_024806835.1. Classification (GTDB taxonomy): domain Bacteria; phylum Pseudomonadota; class Gammaproteobacteria; order Xanthomonadales; family Xanthomonadaceae; genus Xanthomonas; species Xanthomonas arboricola_F. The sequence continues at coordinate 679,328 of NZ_JANTYU010000003.1, read as the reverse complement.
CCTGACGGCGTGCTGCAAGCAACTCGTCGCGCGCAGCCAGCGCCTGCGCCTGCACCCCGGCGGTGTCCTGCAGCACGTCCTGCAGCAGGCGATTGAGATCGGGAATGCTGCGAGCGTCGCCGATCGCCTGCGAATAGCCGGCAACGCGGTCGTGGTACTCGCCAGTGCTGGTGGCCATGCCGTCGAGCCGGTCGACGAAGGACACCATCATCTCGCGCATGGCGGTCTTGGAATCGGCGATGCCCTGCTTGAGCAGGCCCTGCTTGTAGATCACCTCGCGCAGGGTACCGCGCGCCTGCTCGATCGATTCCACGTCCAGCGGCCCGGCCAACAATTGCCGCACGACCGAGATCTGGCCCTGCAGCCAGCTGCGATCGTCGAGGAGTTCGCCGACGTTCTCCAGTAATAGGTCGAACAAGCCGAGCAACAGGTTCTGTTGTTCGCTGGCATCGTCGGCACGCAGGCCGATCTGATGGCTCAGCTCGCGCAGTCGCTGCTCCAGCGTGATCAGCTCATGGCCGGGGCGCCAATGGCGCAGGGCCGAGGCCAGGGTCTGGGCTTCTTCGGCCAGCTCGGGGCTGCGTTGCAACAGAGTGGCCAGGGCATTGCCCAGCGCATGCCGCAGCAGGTCGCGCAGCTGTTCGGCTTCGGTGCGGCCTTCGGCCAGCGAGTCGCCGATATCGATGGTGCGGATGTATTTGTCGATCAACTGGCGCAGCGTACGGCCGTAGCCATGCCAGTCGCCGGCCGCATAGGCCGCGCCCAGGCGCACGCCCATGTCGCCGAGCTCGCCGTGCAGGCTGGCGATGCCTTCGGCGAACGCCAGCAGCAGCGCTTCTGGATGCGCAGCATGCGAAAACAGGCGGATGAGCAGCGCGGTGGCGGCCGCCGGGTCGTGCGCGCCCGATTTGGTCTTGGCGGGAACCAACTGATGTGCCGCCAGCCCCGGCGCGGCCTGGGCGCTGCCGCGCACGCTGGGCAGCGCAGCGACCGGGCGCGCGGTGTCCGCGCCGCCCCAGGGCAACAGACGGCGCAGCCCGCCACGCGGGCGGCTTGGAAGTTCAGGCTGGTCAGCCATGCCAGGTCTCGAAAGGTCGACGCTATCGCTGGTTATCGGCGCGCATGCGGGTCGCTTGAGCGTGCCGCACCGTATGGCGCAACGCACAGCATGCATCCGTTGGCGCCATCACGCTGCGTGGCATCCACCGAACGCTCGGATGAACAAGTTACGCAGATGACGACGAACGCTGCCGCGCTCTCCCGCATTCGGTGCATCAAGGCATCCATGCACCGATGCGGGGATGTCATCGCACTGCAATGCATCGCTTATGCCGGCGGACCTGCGCAACTGTGCGTAAAGGAATGTGGCTGTCGCAGAAAAGTCAGCACATGTTCACGCATATTTTATTTGTACGGGGTGTAGATTCATCTCCAAGGACGACGTGGAGTACGCGCGTCGCCCCCGCTCCTCATTCGTAGCAGGTCGTCTGGCCACATCGGCAGACGATGGTTTTCGCTTCGCCGTTTTCCGTCTCCACCCACTTTACGACGGACGTTTAGATGGTTGCCACGATGCCGCTTCACGCCAGCACTGCACGCCTAGATCGCAGCGCATTGATCCCCACGCTGAAGAAGAGCGGGCGGCCGCGCGACGCGCGCGGGCGGTTCATTCCCCATCATGAGCGTCTGCCAGTATCGCTGGCCGATACGCGCGGCGCCTTGTTCGTGGTCTCAGAGATGGCCGACTTCATCAAGGCGGGCGGTCTGGGCGATGTCGCGGCAGCCCTGCCGCGCGCGCTGCGCCATCGCTACGACGTGCGTGTATTGATCCCCGGCTACCGTGCCGTGCTCGAGCGCGCCGGCAAGGTGGAGATCGTGGGCCGTGTGCTGGCGCATGCCGCGCTGCCGGCCTGCGACATCGGCCGCATCGTGCAGTCGGATGGGCTGCCGATCTACATCCTGCTGTCCAAAGAACTGTTCGAACGCGATGGCTCGCCGTATGTGAGCACCAGCGGTTCGGAGTTCGAAGACAATGCGATCCGCTTCGCCACCCTGTCGCATGCCGCCGCGCAGATCGCCGCCGGCCATGCCGGCCTGGGCTGGAAGCCGCGCCTGCTGCATCTCAACGACTGGCCGTGCGCGCTGGCGGCGGCGTATGTGCGCTGGTCCGGCGGCACCACGCCGTGCCTGCTCACCATCCATAACCTGGCCTACCAGGGCCTGGTGCCGTATTCGATGGCGTCCGCGCTGGGCATCCCGGCCGAGCGCGTGGCCGAACTGGAGTTCTACGGGCAGATGTCGTTCCTGCGCGGTGGCATCGTCAATGCCGACCACGTCAACACGGTCAGCGTCAGCTATGCCAAGCAGATCACCGGCCCGGCGCAGGGCTGCGGGCTGGACCGGCTGCTGGCCGGCCGCGCTGCCAAGGGCGCGCTGACCGGCATCGTCAACGGCATCGACGCCAGCTGGGACCCACGTACCGACGAATATCTGGATACGCACTTCAGCGTGAATCAGTGGCAGGGCCGTCAGGCCAACGCCGCGCAGGTGCGCAAGGCCTTCGGGCTGCGCGAGAGCACCGGCCCGCTGTTTGCGGTGGTATCGCGGCTGGTGCATCAGAAGGGCCTGGACCTGATCTGCGAGGTTGCCCCGCAGATCGTGGCGGCCGGTGGCCAGATCGCGGTGATTGGCGGCGGCGAGCCGGAGATCGAACAACAGGTGGCCGAGCTGACCCGTCGGTACCCCGGCCAGGTCGGTGCCTTCATCGGTTTTGAGGAAGGCCTGGCGCGGCGCATGTTCGCCGGTGCCGACTTCCTGCTGATGCCCTCGCGCTTCGAGCCATGCGGCCTGAGCCAGATGTATGCACAGCGCTTTGGCTGCCTGCCGATCGCGCATGCCACCGGCGGGCTGATCGACACCGTGGACGACGGCGTCACCGGCTTCCTGTTCCAGCATGCCAGTGTGGAGGCCTTGCGCCGCTGCCTGGAACGCGCGTTCCGTACCTTCCGCCTGCCCAGCCTGCTGTCTGCCATGCGCCGCGCGGCCATGCTGCGCCCCAGCGGCTGGGATGTGGCCGGCAAGAAATATCTGTCCCTTTATGAGCACACCGCCGCAACCGCACCTGCGCTTGCGGCGGTGTCATGAGCGAACGGTTGGGCGTGCAAGGGCAGGGAACGGAAGGCGAAGGTGTGATCACGGAAGAAGTCTCTGACAGCGCGCCTGCCTTGCAGGCGCTGGCCGATGCAGCGCCTACCGACGCATTCGCGGTGCTGGGCCCGCACCTGCAGGCCGATGGCCGCCGCCGCGTTCGGGTCCTGGCGCCCGGTGCCGAGGCGATGGGCCTGATCGACCCGCGCGGCAAGTTGCTGGCGCGCATGCAGGTCGGCGCGGTCGATGGCGTGTTCGAAGGCGTGTTCGAAGGCGAGCTGGCAGTCGATGGGCCGTACCGGCTGCGCATCGTCTGGCCGGACCTGGTGCAGGAGATCGAAGACCCGTACGCGTTTACCCCGACGCTGGACGAATCGTTGCTGCTGCAGATCGCCGCTGGCGACGGACAGGCATTGCGCAGCGCATTGGGCGCGCAGCATCTGCGCTGCGCCGATGTGCCGGGCGTGCGCTTTGCGGTCTGGGCGCCGCATGCGCAGCGCGTTGCGGTGGTCGGTGATTTCAATGGCTGGGACGTGCGGCGGCATCCGATGCGGCAACGCATCGGCGGCACCTGGGAATTGTTCCTGCCGCGTGTGGAAGCCGGCGCCCGCTACAAGTACGCCATCACTGCCGCCGACGGCCGTGTGCTGCTCAAGGCCGACCCGGTTGCGCGGCAGAGCGAGCTGCCGCCGGCCACCGCCTCGGTGGTGCCCGGTGGCGCCGCGTTTGCGTGGACCGATGCCGAATGGATGGCCAGGCGGCGTTCGGTGCAGGCGCCGTCGGCGCCGCTGTCCATCTACGAAGTTCATGCCGCCTCGTGGCGTCGCGACGGGAACGACCAGCCGCTGGACTGGGCCGGCCTGGCCCGTGAGCTGATCCCGTACGTCCAGCGGCTGGGCTTCACCCATATCGAGTTGCTGCCGATCACCGAACATCCGTTCGGCGGGTCGTGGGGCTACCAGCCGCTGGGCCTGTACGCGCCCACCGCGCGCCATGGCAGCCCGGATGGCTTTGCGCAATTCGTCGATGCCTGCCACCGCGCCGGCATCGGCGTGATCCTGGACTGGGTCAGCGCGCACTTCCCAAGCGACGCACATGGCCTGGCGCAGTTCGACGGTGCCGCGCTGTACGAGCATGCCGACCCCCGCGAAGGCATGCACCGAGACTGGAATACGCTGATCTACAACTACGGCCGGCCCGAAGTGACGGCGTTCCTGCAGGGCAGCGCGCTGGAGTGGATCGACCATTACCACCTCGACGGCCTGCGCGTGGATGCGGTGGCCTCGATGCTGTATCGCGACTACGGCCGCGCCGAAGGCGAGTGGGTCCCCAACGCGCACGGCGGCCGCGAGAACCTGGAGGCCGTCGCCTTCCTGCGCCAGCTCAATAGCGAGATCGCCACGCGCTTTCCCGGTGTGCTGACCATCGCCGAAGAGTCCACCGCCTGGCCGGGCGTGACCGCGCCGATCAGCGAGGGCGGCCTGGGCTTCACCCATAAATGGAACATGGGCTGGATGCACGACACGCTGAGCTACATGCAGCGCGATCCGGCCGAGCGTGCGCAGCACCACAGCCAGCTCACCTTCGGCCTGGTGTATGCGTTCTCCGAGCGTTTTGTGTTGCCGCTCTCGCACGACGAGGTGGTGCATGGCACCGGCGGCCTGCTTGGGCAGATGCCCGGCGACGACTGGCGGCGCTTTGCCAACCTGCGCGCGTACCTGGCGCTGATGTGGGCGCATCCGGGAGACAAGCTGGTGTTCATGGGGGCCGAGTTCGGCCAGTGGGCCGACTGGAATCACGATCAGTCGCTGGACTGGCATCTGCTCGACGGCGCACCCCATCGCGGCGTGCAGCAATTGGTTGGCGATCTCAATGCCACCTTGCGCCGCGTGCCGGCGCTCTACCGCGGCACGCATCGCGCCGAGGGCTTCGACTGGAGCGTGGCCGATGATGCGCGCAACAGCGTACTGGCGTTCATCCGCCACGACCCCGAGGGCGGCGCACCCTTGCTGGCGGTGAGCAACCTCACCCCGCAACCGCACCACGACTACCGCGTTGGCGTGCCGCGTGCCGGCAGCTGGCGCGAAATCCTCAACACCGACAGTGCCCACTACGGCGGCAGCAACCTCGGCAACAGCGGTCGCCTTGCGACCGAGCCGACGGGCATGCATGGGCATGCGCAGCGTCTGCGCCTGACCCTGCCGCCGCTGGCCACGATCTACCTGCAAGCGGAGAAATAACAATGAAGCAGCGCAACGACATCATCCCGGCCTGGGGCGCCTGGCCAGCGGGTGAGGGACAGGTGCGCTTCGCGCTCTGGGCACCGGACGCAACGCGCGTGGAGGTGGTCTTCGACGACGGCACGCGCAGCGCGCTGCAGGCCGGGCAGGACGGGTTCTTCGCCGCCACCCTGGCCTGCGCGGCCACCGCGCGTTATCGCTACAGCGTGGATGGCGGCGAGCCGGTACCCGACCCGGCCTCGCGCTGGCAGCCCGATGGCGTGCACGGCCCCAGCGCGGTGCAGCCCACCGACAGCTATCGCTGGAGCAACACGCAGTGGCAGGGCCGTCCATGGGACGAGGCGGTGATCTACGAACTGCACGTGGGCACCTGCGGCGGCTATGCCGGCGTGCAGGCGCAATTGCCGCAGCTGGCGGCAATGGGCATCACCGCGATCGAACTGATGCCGTTGAGCGCGTTTCCCGGTGCGCATAACTGGGGCTACGACGGCGTGCTGCCGTATGCGCCGGCCGACGCCTATGGCACCCCGGACGAACTGAAGGCATTGATCGATGCCGCGCACGGCTACGGCCTGATGGTGTTGCTGGATGTGGTCTACAACCACTTCGGCCCGGACGGCAATTATCTGCACAGCTATGCGGCCCCGTTCTTCAACGAGGACAAGCCCACGCCCTGGGGCGCGGCGATCGATTTCCGCAAGCCGCAGGTGCAGCGTTACTTTCTCGACAATGCGTTGATGTGGCTGCACGAATACGGCTTCGACGGCCTGCGCCTGGATGCGGTGCATGCGATCACCCCGAACGCCTTCCTGGATACCTTGCGGCAGACCGTGCAGGCCAGCCTGCCGGCCGGCCGCCACGTGCATCTGGTGCTGGAAAACGAGGCCAACCAGGCCTCGCAGCTGCAGCGCGGCTATACCGCGCAGTGGGACGACGATTTCCACAATGCACTGCATGTGCTGTTGACCGGCGAAGCCGAAGGCTATTACGCCGCCTTCGCCGACAAGCCCACCGAGCACCTAGCGCGCGTGCTCGGCGAAGGCTTTGCGTATCAGGGCGAGCCTGATCCGCGTGGGCATGTGCGCGGCGAGCCGAGCGGGGCGCTGCCGCCGCACAAGTTCGTGGTGTTTGCGCAGAACCACGACCAGATCGGCAACCGCGCGCGTGGCGAGCGGCTGACCGTGCTGGTCTCGCCGCAACGCCTGCGCGCAGCGCTGGCGTTGACCGCGTTGACGCCGATGATCCCGCTGTTCTTCATGGGCGAGCCATGGGGCGCGAAGCAGCCGTTCCTGTTCTTCACCGACTTCGGTCCGCCGCTGGATGACGCGGTGCGCGAAGGGCGGCGTCGCGAGTTCGCGCATTTCGCCGCATTCGCCGACGAAGCGCAGCGCGCCACCATTCCCGACCCCAACAGCCACGCCACCTTCGCCGCTTCGCGCTCGCCGATTGACGATGCCGCGCACGGCGACGGCGCGCAGTGGGCAGCGTGGTTCACCGCGCTGCTGGGCGTGCGTCGGCAGTGGCTGGTGCCCGGCCTTGCCGAGGCGCGCGCGGTACGCGCCAGCGTGCTGGCCGAGGGCGCACTCACCGCCACCTGGGAACTGCCGGATGGCCTGTGGCATATCGCCTTCAACGTCGGCAGCGCGGCCGTTCCGCTGCCGCCACTGCGCGGGCGGGTGGCATTTGCCGAAAACGTCGATGCCTCCGCGCAGCAGTTGCCGGTCGACGGTTTCATCGCCTGGCACGAGGACCGCACATGAGCACCAACACCCTGCACACCCTGGCCGCGGCAGCCGGGGTGATGGTGGATTGGGTGGATGCCAGCGACCAGCCGCGGCAGGTGTCCGAGCAGTCGGTGCAGGCAGTGCTGACCGCCCTGCAATTTCCGTCGGCCACTGCCGCACAACGCGAAGACAGCCTGCGGCGCTGCCAGGCGCAGGCAGCCGAACCGGCAGCGCTGCTCACCGTGCAGGTGGGCGAGCCGCTGCCGTTGCGCGTTGCCGCCAATGCCAGTGGCCGCTGGACCGATGACAGCGGCGCCAGCGAACCGGCGAGTGCGGATGCGCAGGGGCAGTTGCTGGCACCACAGCGCTATGGCTACTGGACGCTGCAGATCGGTGCGCTGACCCAGCAGGTAGCGGTTGCGCCGCAACGCTGCTTCAGCGTGGCCGACGCCTGCGCGCAGCCGTCGCCGCGTGCCTGGGGCATGGCGTTGCAGGTGTATTCGGCCTGCAGCCTCGATGACGGCGGTATCGGCGATGCTGCCGGCGCTGTGGAATGGCTGCGGCACGCAGCGCTGGCCGGCGCCGATGCGCTGGCGTTGAGCCCGGTGCACGCCTCGCGACCGGTCACCGGCGGTTACAGCCCGTACTCGCCCAGCGACCGACGCTTTTTCGATCCCCTGCATGCCGCACCGGTCCGCGTGCTGGGCGAGCTGGCGCTGGAGGCCATCGACGAAGTGGCAGGCCTGCGCCAGCGGTTCGATACGCTGCACACCAACGCATTGATCGATTGGCCAGCCTCGGCGCAGGCCAAGTGGGAACTGTTGCGCCATCTGCATACGCGCGTGGCGCCGGACCATGCCGACCTGCTCGCCTTCCGCACGGAAGGCGGCGCGGCGCTGGACGGCTTCGCACGGTTCGCCGCCAAGGATTTCGGCGACAACGATCCGCAGCTGCATGTGTTCACCCAATGGCTGGCGGCGCGCAGCTGGTCCGATGCGCAGCGCGAAGCGCACGAGCGCGGCATGAAGATCGGGTTGATCGCCGATCTGGCGGTCGGCTTCGATCCCAATGGCGCCGAAGCCGCAGCGGCTGCAGACACCGTGCTGCGTGGCCTGGTGCTGGGCGCGCCACCGGATGCCTTCAATGCCGACGGTCAGCATTGGGGCATCGGTGCGTATTCGCCCACCGCATTGCGGCGTAGCGGGTTTGCGCCGTACATCGCACTGCTGCGCGCGGTGCTGCGCGATCGCGGCGGGATCCGCATCGATCACATTCTTGGCCTGCTACGGCTGTGGGTGGTGCCCGACGGCGCCAGCTCCAACGAAGGCGCCTATCTGGCGTATCCGTTGCACGACCTGCTCAATCTGCTGGCGCTGGAATCGTGGCGTCACCGCGCCATTGTCATTGGCGAGGATCTGGGCGTGGTGCCGCCGGGCATCCGCGAAGAACTCTCGCGGCGCGGGGTGATGGGCATCGATGTGCTGATGTTCACCCGCGACGACGACGGCGCCTTCGTGTCGCCGGCGTTATGGCGGCCGGATGCGGTGGCCACCACCACCACGCACGACCTGCCCACACTGACCGGCTGGCGCGAAGGCCGCGATATCGACTGGCGACGCAGGCTGGAGCTGATCCAGCCCGCGCAGGCCAAGGACGATGCCACGGCCCGCACCCAGGACGTCGCGCGGCTGGACGCGGCGGTCGAACACACCGGACTCAGCGCGGCGGACGACCCGCTGCTGGGTGCGCTGCGCTTCACTGCCAGCAGCGTCTCGCCGCTGGCCCTGCTGCCAGTAGAAGACGCACTGGCGCTGGACGAACAACCCAATCTGCCGGGCACCGTCGAAGTCCATCCCAACTGGCGTCGACGCCTGCCCGATCCCTTGCCGCATGCGCGCCTGACCACGGCGCTGCAGGGCTTTGCCGAGGCGCGTCGCGTCGCGGCCGTTTCGGAACCACAGCCATGATCGAGCTTCGCGCCACCGCCCGCCTGCAGCTGCATGCCGGCTTCACCCTGCACGATGCGCTCGCGCAGGTGCCGTACTACGCCGGCCTTGGCATCAGCCATCTCTACCTGTCGCCGATCGGTACCGCGGTGCCGGGCTCCACGCACGGCTACGACAATATCGACCCGACCGTGGTCAATCCCGAGCTCGGCGGCGAAGACGCGCTCGTCGCCCTGTCGCAGGCCGCGCGCGAACACGGCATGGGCCTGATCGCCGACATCGTGCCCAATCACATGGCCACCCACGCGCAAAACGCCTGGTGGTGGGACGTGTTGCGCCACGGCCGCAGCGCCAGGCATGCCGACTGGTTCGACATCGACTGGCGCGCGCCTGGCCGCGATGGAAAGTTGTGGCTGGCCGTGCTGGACCGCCCGTACGCCACCGCGCTGGCCGAAGGCCTGATCACCCTGGTGATCGAAGACGACGGCAGCGCGGCACTGGCGCATTACGACCAACGCTATCCCATCCGCCCGCAGACGCTGGAGATCCCGGAAGCATCTGCACGGGCGCAATGGCTGCGCGACTACAACGACGGCGCCAAGCGTGGCGATGGCCGCCTGCACAAGTTGATCGAACGCCAACCGTACCGGTTGAACTGGTGGCGCGTGGGCAACGACATGCTCAATTACCGCCGCTTCTTCGACATCACCTCGCTGGTGGCGTTGCGGGTGGAGTTGCCGGCGGTGTTCGACGCGGTGCATGCGCTGCCGCTGCGGTTGGTGGCCGAAGGGCATCTGGACGGCCTGCGCATCGATCATGTGGACGGGCTCACCGACCCCACCGGTTATGTGCGCAAGCTGCGCAGCCGGCTGGATGCGGCCGGGCGCACGCGTGGGCTCAAGCCCGGCACGCTGGGCCTGTATCTGGAAAAGATCCTGGCCCCCGGCGAGCACCTGCCGGCGGACTGGCCCTGCGATGGCACCACCGGTTACGACTTCATGGACCAGGTCGGCGGCGTGCTGCACGACGCGGCCGGTTTCAAGCCGCTGGCGCGTGCCTGGCAACGCGTGAGCGGACGCAGCGACGACTTTGCGCAGGAAGAACGCGTGGCCCGCGACGAAATCCTGCGCGGCCCGCTGCAGACCGAATTCAATCGCGCGGTGGGCGCGTTGTCGGCATTGGCGCACCTGGACCCGCCCACGCGCGAGTTCAGCCCGCAGATGCTGGCACGCGGCCTGTGTGTGCTGCTGCGCTGGTTCCCGGTGTATCGCACCTATGCCGGCACCCAGGGCATCACCGGCAGCGAGGCGGAGCGCCTGCGCGCCACTGCCGCGCGTGCCCGCGAAGGCATGCCCGAGGCAATCGTGGCGGCTGTGGACGCCATCGAGCGCTGGTTGCTGGACGATGCCGGCGCCGACCGCGCGCAGATCGCCTTGCGCCGCATCCTGCGTCGTCGGGTGGAGCAGCTGTCGGCACCGCTCAACGCCAAGGCCGTGGAAGACACCGCGTTCTACCGGCATGGCGTGCTGTTGTCGCGCAACGAGGTCGGCAGCCACCCGATCCACTTCGCCAACGAGGCCGCCGAATTCCACGCGCAGAATCAAGAACGCGCCAGGCACTACCCGCGCGCGCTGCTGGCCACTGCCACCCACGATCACAAGCGTGGCGAAGACCTGCGCATGCGGCTGGCGGTGCTGTCCGAGCAGCCGAAGTGGTGGGCCGAGCAGAGCACCCAGTTCGACGCCCTGGCCGAGACGCTGGAATCGCCGGCGCTGGCCGGTGGCGACCAGCACATGCTGTGGCAGACGCTGGTAGCGGCCTGGCCCATCGGGCTGGGCGCCGACCAGGCGGAGCCGCTTGCTGCCTATGCCGAGCGCGTGGCGCAGTGGCTGCTCAAGGCGGTGCGCGAAGCCAAGTTGCATACCAGCTGGACCGACGGCTCTGCCGAGTACGAACAGGCCGTGCAGGCTACCGTGGAGCAGGTGCTGACCAGCCGCGCCGGGTTGCCGCTACGCCGCGCGCTGCTACGTGCCAGCAACCATATCGCGGCGGCTGGTGCGCGCAATTCGCTGGTGCAGACCACCTTGCGCCTGACCGTGCCCGGCGTGCCCGACCTGTATCAGGGCACCGAGGGCTGGGACCTGTCGCTGGTGGACCCGGACAACCGCCGCCCGGTCGATTATGCGCAGCGTCAGCGCTGGCTGGAGCAGGCACGCGACTTCACTACCTTGCTGCGCAGCTGGCGCGATGGCGCAGTCAAGGCGCGTCTGACCGCCGTGCTGCTGCAGCTGCGCGGCGAACATCCGGCGCTGTTTGCGAAGGGCGATTACCAACCCTTGAGCATTGCGGCCGGTGGCGATGCGCAGGTGCTGGCATTCCGTCGTCAGTACCGCAGCCAGTCGTTGGTGGTGGCCGTCACCCGGCTGGGCGCAGGCATCCACAGCGACGGCGACCTACCGTTGCTGGTGCCGCCGGCCAGCTGGGGTCAGGCGTCGTTGGCATTGCCGGAAGCCACATACCGTAATGTGCTCGACGGCAGCACGCTGCAGCCGCAGCGCGGCCGCGTGGCGATGTCCACGGTCTTTGCACGTGCGCCGGTGGCAGTGTTGTTGACCCCATAAACGACCCGAGGCAAATGTACGCAATGAATGACACGGAACGGCAAGCGCGGCTTCGCCAGTTGGCACAGGAGATCTGGGAGGCCGAAGGCCGCCCGGACGGGCATGCGGACCGCCACTGGGCCATGGCCGAGCGGCTGGTGGATGCCGAAGAACGCGCGGCCGAGCAGGCCGCCGAGCACGCGGCCACGCCGATCACTGCGCGCCAGTAACACCGTCTCTGCCACCTTGCATGGGCCGTGCCGTGCGCCCATGCAGGCGTGCACAGCCCGGCGCAGCCGCACACCGCGCACTGTCTTGAGTTCACCGTTCTAAGGAGTCACCGATGGCCACTCGCAAGTTCACTCAGCGCTCGCGCATCCGCGAAGGCCGTCCCAACCCGCTCGGCGCCACCTGGGATGGTCTGGGCGTGAATTTTGCGCTGTATTCGCGCAACGCCACGCGCGTGGAATTGTGCCTGTTCGACGAGCGTGGCCGCGAGCAGGAACGCCTTGCCCTGCCCGAGTACACCGACGAGGTCTGGCACGGTTATCTGCCCGATGCGCGACCCGGCCAGTTGTACGGCTACCGCGTGCATGGTCCATACGCGCCCGAGGCCGGGCATCGCTTCAACCACAACAAGCTGCTGCTGGACCCGTATGCCAAGCAGATCGTCGGCGAACTCAAATGGGCGCCGCACCTGTTCGGCTACACCATCGGTCATCGCGACAAGGACCTGAGCTTCGATCGCCGCGACAGTGCTGCGTTCATGCCCAAGTCCGCAGTGATCGATCCGGCCTTCACCTGGGGCCAGGACCGCCCACCGCAGACGCCGTGGAATCGCACGGTGATCTACGAGGCGCACGTGCGTGGGCTGAGCATGCTGCACCCGGCGGTGCCGCCGGAAGAACGCGGCACCTTTTCCGCATTGAAGACCGATGAACTGATCGACCATATCAGCTCGCTCGGCGTCACTGCGGTGGAACTGCTGCCCGTCCACGCATTCGTCGACGACCAGTACCTGCTGGAAAAAGGCCTGCGCAATTACTGGGGCTACAACACGCTCGGGTTCTTTGCGCCGCAGGGCCGCTACATGTCCACGCGCACCGTGGCCGAGTTCAAGCAGATGGTGGCGCGGCTGCATCACGCCGGCCTGGAAGTGCTGCTGGACGTAGTCTACAACCACACCGCCGAAGGCAACGAACTGGGGCCGACGCTGTCGTTCAAGGGCATCGACAACGCCAGCTACTACCGCCTGGCCGACGATCGCCGCTTCTACATCAACGACACCGGCACCGGGAACACCTTCGATCTGACCAACGTCGGCGCGCTGCGCATGGTGATGGATTCGTTGCGTTACTGGGTGCAGGAAATGCATGTCGATGGTTTCCGCTTCGACCTGGCTACCATCCTCGGGCGCGAGCGTTACGGCTTCGATCCGTCGGGCAGCTTTCTCGATGCGGTGCGCCAGGACCCGGTGCTGAGCCAGACCAAGCTGATTTCCGAGCCCTGGGATATCGGCCCGGGCGGCTACCAGGTCGGCAATTTCCCGCCGGGCTGGGTGGAATGGAACGACAAGTTCCGCGACAACGTGCGCGCGTTCTGGCGTGGCGATGGCGGGCAGCTGGCCGAGCTGGCCACGCGCCTGACCGGCTCGGCCGACCTGTTCAACCATAGCGGCCGCCGCCCCACTGCCTCGGTCAACTTCGTCACTGCGCACGATGGTTTCACCCTGCGCGATCTGGTCAGTTACGAGGGCAAGCACAACCTGGCCAATGGCGAGGAGGGCAGGGACGGCAGCGACCACAACATCTCGGCCAATTACGGTGTCGAGGGCGAGACCAACGACCCGGCGATCAAGCAGCTGCGTCGTCAGCAGATGCGCAACCTGCTCGCCACCTTGTTGCTGTCGCAAGGCACGCCGATGCTGCTGGCCGGCGATGAGTTCGGCCACAGCCAGAACGGCAACAATAACGCGTATTGCCAGGACAACGAGCTGACCTGGATCGACTGGACCGCAGCGACCAAGGCAGCGGCGGCCGACCAGGCCGCGTTCGTGCGTCGCTTGATCCGCATCCGTCAGCGTTATCCGTTGCTGCATCGCGCACGTTTCTTCGACGGCAAGTTCGACGAAGCACTGGGCCTGAAGGATCTCACCTGGCTGGCGCCCAACGGCACCGAGATGGACGAGGCCGGCTGGCACGACCCGGAAGCGCGCGCATTGATGCTGCGCCTGGATGGGCGCTCGCCAACCACCGGCCTGCGCGAGATTGCCGCCAACGTTACCTTGCTGATGCTGATCAATGCGGCATCCACCACTGTGTCGTTCACGCTGCCGGCCATGCACGACGAACACTGGCGCGTGCTGGTCGATACCGCACGTCATGGCGGCCGCGTGGTTGCCGGCGGCAGCGAATGGAAGGCGCCGGCGCACTCGTTGACCTTGCTCGCGGTGGAGCGCGACCGCATCGCCAGCAGTGCGCGCATCGTCTCCGAGGGCGCACGCTGATGGCAGGAGCGCACTGATGGATGTGTTGTTGGCAGGGGCGACCGGTCTGGTCGGTAAACAGGTCTTGCAGCTGCTGCTCGCCGATGCGCGCTGCACGGGCGTGGTGGCGTTGACGCGTCGGCCACTGACGCAGATCCACCCCAAGTTGCGTAACCAGGTGATCGACTTCGAGCGCCTGGAGCATTGGACCGCACCGCGCATGGAGGCGGCCATCTGCGCGCTGGGCAGCACCATGAAGCAGGCCGGCTCGCGCGAGGCGTTCTACCGCATCGATCACGATTACCCCCTGGCGCTGGCGCGTGCTGCCTGCGCGCAAGGCACCTCGGTATTCGTGTTGAATTCGGCGGCCGGCGCCGATGCGCACTCGCGGATTTTCTACAACCGCGTCAAGGGCGAACTGGAGCGCGATCTGCGCACTATCGGCTTTCCCTCGCTGACCTTCGTGCGGCCCGGGCTGATCGGCGGCGAGCGCGAAGAACGCCGCACCGGCGAGCATATCGGCAGCCTGGTGCTGGGCGCGCTTGGCCCGCTGCTGCCACGCCGCTATCGCATCAACCCGGCCGAATGCATCGCCGCGGCGATGGTGGGCGCCGCGCTGGCGCCGGCGCGTGGGGAGCATAGCGTCGAGGCGGCGGAGTTGGTCGGCTGACGCGGCGTCGTTGCGAGGCAGTCGGATGGAGAGTTGGTTGTCCGCTGTTTGGTAGGAGCGCGCTGGCGCGCGATGAGGCGTTACCGAGACAGCCTCATCGCGCGCCAGCGCGCTCCCACAGGTGTACGGGCAGCGGCGCCTTCGCCGGCGCAGCCCGGCCTACACGCCCAACGCCTGACTGCGATCCACCGTCCGTAGCTGCAGGTTGCCACTGTGCGTCGCATAGAGCGCAGGTGCCTGCCGTTCGTAGGAGCGCGCCCGAGCGCGACGAGGCGTTACCGGTAGAGCCTCGTCGCGCGCAGGCACGCTCCTACAGGTGTACGGGCAGCGGCATCTTCGCCGGCGCAGCCCGGCCTACACGCCCAGAGCCTGTCTGCGATCCACCGACCGTAGCTGCAGGTTGCCACTGTGCGTCGCATGGAGCGCAGGTGCCTGCCGTTCGTAGGAGCGCGCCCGAGCGCGACGAGGCGTTACCGGTAGAGCCTCGTCGCGCGCAGGCACGCTCCTACGGGTGTACGGGCAGCGGCATCTTTGCCGGCGCAGCCCGGCCTACACGCCCAACGCCTGGCCGCCATCAACCGCCAGCACCTGCCCGGTGATCCAGCACGCTTGTGGCGATGCCAGAAACAACGCGGCATCGGCAATGTGCTGCACCTGCCCGAATCCGCCGAATGGGATGCTGTCGCGAATGCGTGCATACAGTTCCGGCTCTTCATCGCGGCGGCGTGCCCATAAGCCTTCGGGGAATTCGATGGAACCCGGTGCGATCGCATTGACGCGGATGCGTTCGCGCGCAAGTTCGGCGGCGAGCGTGGTGGTGTAGTAATTGAGCGCCGCCTTTGCGGTGGAATAGGCGATGGCCCGCGGTGTCGGGCGCTGGGCGTTGATCGAGCTGATGTTGAGGATCACCGCTGCATCGCTGCTGCGCAGATACGGCAGTGCGGCGCGATTGCAGCGCACTGCCGCCATCAGGTCGACCTCCAGCCCCGCCTGCCAGCTGGCGTCGTCGTTGCCGTGCCCGTAGCCGGATGCGTTGTTGATCACCACGTCCAGGCCACCCAGCGCCTGCGCCGCTGTCTGCACGTACGTCTGGATCTGTGCAGCGTCGGCGAGATCGCAGGGCAGGGTATGCACCGGCGCGCCGTGGGCTGCCAAGGTCTTAGCCGCCTGCGCCAAGCCATCTGCGTTGCGCGCGCAGATCGACACCTGGGCGCCGCTGCGCACGAACGCCTCGGCGATCGCCAGGCCGATGCCGCGGCTACCACCGGCGATCAACACGCGTTGCGCACGGTGTGCAGAAAGAGACATGGCGTTCCTCAGTTCGTAAAACCCCAATTATCAAACAGCTGGGTAGCGACATGGTCGACGCGTGTGCCTGTCATCGGATATTCGGACACGCGAGGCTTCAGTGGGTCAGGCACTCAGCAGACTGCAAGGCGCTGTCCACGTCGTTGGAGGGTCATGCGCCCGACACCACAAGGTGCTTGGCTTCTTGTTGACCCAAGCACCCAACAAGAATGGCGCCGGTGCATTACCAGCGCCAGCACAGAATCGAGATCACTCCAAAATCCACCAGCAACAGCAACAGCAACAGCAACAGCAACAGCAACAGCAACAGCAACAGCAACAGCACCCGACACTCTTCCGTGCAGCTGCACCGCCACGCAGAAAACTGCGGCCTCGCCGGCTACCCCGGGCACTGCGCAGCGCAGGCCAAACCCATCGTCTGCAGCCCGCATCGGCAGCGCCGATTGCAGTGGCGGCCGCTGTCATCTCACTGCCATCTGCAACACGCGTGGCCTGCGCTACAAGCCTCATCACTGCTGGCGATGAGCTCATGCCTTTCCGGCCGCTCGCCGCTAACAGTTTGTTTACACAACCACGCCGCGCTGCGGGCACAACGTGCGGGTCATTCAGTGGGGAGTTGCACATGGAAACCCATATCACCGTCATCGGCGCCGGCTTCTGCGGCACCGCGCTGGTCCGTGCACTGGCGCAGACGGCCGACGCGCAGGTGCGCATCACCCTGGTCGGCGTCACCGAGACCTTCGGCAGCGGGATCGCCTATGGCGCGGCGCGACCGGAACATCTGCTCAACGTGCGTGCCAAGGATCTGGGCATCGACGCGCAGGCACCCGGGGCCTTCGCCGATACCCTGCATCTGGGCGAGAGCGGGCGGCTGGAATTCCTGCCGCGCCTTGCCTACGGCGACTATCTCCGCAGCGAGCTGGACGCGGCCGTCAGCGGTGCGCAGGCATCGGTGATGCGGTTGTCGCAGGAAGCGGTGGCGGTGGAGCGCGCGCGTCGCGGTTTTCGTGTGTTTCTTGCAAACGGCGACGCCTTCCATAGCGACCGCGTGGTGCTGGCGGTCGGTGCGCTGCAGCCGCAGGCGCTGGCCGGTATCGGCCCGCGTCTGAGCGTGCATGCGCGGTACATCGGCTGGCCGTGGCAGGGCGATGCATTGTCGCGGCTGGGGCCGGACGATGACGTGCTGATCGTGGGCACGGGGTTGACCATGGTGGATGTGGCGTTGACCCTGCACGCACGCGGGCACCGCGGCCGCATGCTGGCGATTTCGCGCCGTGGATTGGCCCCGCAGGCGCATCTGCGTCAGCCCGGCGCGCCGCTGGAATTGCCGCCGCATCTGCAGCGCGCGCTCAAGGATGCGGATCTGCGCGGGCTGCTGCGCGGTGTACGACAGCTCAGCGCGGTGGTGGACGATTGGCGTCGCGTGGTGGATGCACTGCGCCCGCATCTGCAGCCGCTGTGGCAGCGGCTGGCGCTGGCGCAGCGTGCACGCTTCCTGCGGCATCTTCGCCCCTATTGGGAAGTGGCGCGGCATCGCGTCGCGCCGGGAGCGGCCGAGCACTTGCAGCAGTTGCAGGCTTCCGGCCAATTGCAGATCGTCGCGGCGCGGCTGCTGCGTGCGCGCTGGGTACCCGATGGCGTGGAGGCGGTGATCCGTCCGCGTGCGGCTGCCGATGCGCAGACGCAACGCTTCGATGCGGTGATCCGCGCTACCGGTCTGGACACCGATATCGACCGTACCAGCGACCCACTGATTGCCGGTATGCGCGAAGCCGGCCTGTTGCGCGCCGATCCGCTGGGCCTGGGGGTGGACACCGATGCGCAACTGCGCGTGCGCGATGGCGCGGGGCAGATCGTGCAGGGGCTGTATTGCGTGGGTCCGTTATTGCGTGGGCGCTATTGGGAAATCACCGCGGTGCCGGAGTTGCGCGTGGCCACGCGTGCATTGGCCGAGCGCTTGTTGTTGGGCGCGATGCCGGCGTTACAGCCAGAGCCGGAGCCACTGCCGAGGGAGGTAAATGCGCGCTTGTAGGTGGCATTACCCTCACCCTGATTCCTTTCCCGACGGGAGAGCGGCTCTGAATCCTTCTCCCATCGGGACAAGGTGGCGCGTCAGCGCCGGATGAGGGGACGCGCGCAGCCTCGTGCAGCTGGACGAGGCGAACAGCTGCGCTTCTTGCCGTCATCCCAATTCCTCTGCCGACGGGAGAGGGACCTTGTCGCGCCTTCCATCGGGAACCCGAGTTTGGTTGGTGCGAGCTACTCACTGTGCTGTGCAGAAGTAAGCTCCTTGCGTGATGCTCCCAACGTCTGCCGTTAGCAACAAGCATGTTCGATCGCCCATCAGCAGCCTCTGCGCGCGCAGGCATAGCCCGCATCCCGCAATCTCGCCTCGACTTCGCCAAGCAGCGCAATCATGCAGCGTGATGCGTTGCGCACTGCACCGGTGCAGACAGGACTAGGTCATGTTGATCGGCCTGGGCTGACTACAGTCCAGACCGCTTCATTCCCTCGTCCGCCTGGAGTTTGCCATGCCCCGTCTTGCTCCCGCTGCCTTGCTCGCCACGCTGTGCGCTTGCACGCTGCCCGCCTGGGCCAGCGAATCGCTCAATACCCGCGCTGAAGTGCTTGCAGCCCTGGAATCCGGTTACGACGTCAGCCTGACCACCGACCTTGGCCGCTGCACACCCGAACAAGGCACGCCGGTCACGCAGACCCGTGGCGGCCGCCATATCGACGCGTACCGCATCACCGAGGACGGCACCGCCGCGTTCTCCGGCTCGCATTTCACCGTGGCCAACGATGGCAAGCCGATCCAGCAGTTCATGCGTTATCAGCTGCGCCCGGATGGCAGCGTGCGTTTCACCACCTACATGTACGACCTGCCGGGACTGCAGCAACGCGGGCCGGTGCTGGCGTATCAATGCACGATCAATCAAGGCATCCGCTTCCACGCCGATTGAGTGCATTGCACCGTGACGACTGCGGGCTGCAGCAGCGCCATCGCGTGCACTGCAGCCTGCAGTGGTTGCAACTGTTTCAACTCGCGAATGCTGCAATTCACATATCCCGCCACTGACTTGTCGAGGAAACCCGCATGCCGTCACATCCAGGCTTTTCACTCGTTGTCGCCGCGCTATGCAGCGCGGCGCTGCCTGCGTTCGCCACCGAATCGTTGAGCAGCCAGGCCAGCTTGATCGATGCGCTGGAAGCGGGGCGCGCGGTTGCGGTGTCGGTGGATCTTTCACGCTGCACGGCCGAGCCGGGGACCGCATCCAGCCAGAGCCGCGGCGGTGTGCGCATCGGTGCGTACCGGTTGACCGCCGATGGGACGCTGGCGTTTTCCGATACGCAGTTCATTGCCGCCAGCAGCGATGGCAGGCCTTTCCAGCAGTTCCAGCGCTATCAGGTTGGCGCGGACAACCGCGTGCGGCTGACCACCTACATGTACGACCTGCCGAGCCTGCAGCAACGCGGGCCATTGCTGGCGTATCAATGCGCGATCGATCGAGGCATTCGCTTCCACGCGCACTAGAGCGCCGATACGGTGCGCGATGCCACGCTAGCGGTGGCATCGCATCGCATCGCTCACGCGACAACGTCAACACCGATGCGGCCTGGCCAGGGGCGCACATTCGCAGAATGCAGGCGATGCATAGTCACCATCAGCACCAATGCTGCGCCGAGCACACGGAGTTCTCACCGGGGAAGCGCATGGGGTGCGTCTAACGCGAGCGAACCGCGCGTGCCGATGTCATGCAATGGCCGCGGTCGGCGATTGCATGGCCGCATCTTGTCTATGTCGACGTTACCGCGGTGACGACTGTTGCACCGCAACCGCGGCGGCATTGGAGTGCCAGCCACCGCCCAGCGCCTTGAAGGTGGCCACCGCACTGCGCGCCGCGTCCGTGCGCGCCTGCACCTGTGCATCGGACGCGCGCAGCAGCGTGTCGTCGGCATTCAACACTTCGATCAGGCTCACCGTGCCTTTCTCATAGGCCAGGGCCGATGCGCCACGCGCCTTGCCGAGTGCATCCACTCCCTGTGACAGCACCGCTGCCTGCTGCTCACGCTTGACCAGCGCGGTGAACGCATTTTCGACATCCTCGGTGGCGCGCAACACGGCCAGGCGATACGCCGCCAGTTGTTCGGCCTCCTGACCCTTGGCCTGGGCGATCTGCGCATTGATGCGGCCGAAGTCGAACAGCCGCCAGCGCAGCCCCAGCACACCGGACGACTGCGCGGCATTGCCGGTGAACAGGTTGCCGCCGGAGATGGCCGTGGCGCTGCCGAGCAGGCCGCTGAGCGAGAACTTGGGGTAGTACTCGGACATCGCCACGCCGATGCGCGCATTGGACGCAGCCAGGCGGCGCTCGGCCACGATCAGGTCGGGACGTCGGCGCAGCAGGTCGGCCGGCGAGCCGCTGTCGGCGATCTGCGGTGCAAGCGGAATCGGCTTGCTGGCGGCCAGTTCCGCTCGGTGCGTGCCAGGCGGCATACCCAACATCACGTCCAGGGCGTTCATCGCCGCGACTAGGCCACTTTCGATGCCAGGCACCGACGCCTGCGCCTGCGCAAGCGCGCCTTGCGCCTGGTGGAGTTGCAGCTCGGGCGCCAGTCCCTTGCCATGCAGCAGCGTCACCATCGACACCAGCCCCTGCTGGGTGGCGACCTGGCGCTGCGCCACCTCCAGCCGCCCCTGCAGGCCGCGGATGCTGATGTAGATATCGGCGGTCTGCGCCGCCACCGCCAGGCGGGTGGCGGCGGCACCGGCTTCGCTGGCCTGGTAATCGGCCAGCGCGGCCTGGCGCCCGCGACGCAGGCCGCCGAACAGGTCAAGTTCCCAGCTCGCGCCCAGGTTGGCCTCGTAGAGCGTGGCGTAGCGGTCGAAGTTGGGCGTGCTGCTGATCACCTGGCCGAGCGGCGTTTCCAGCGACTGGTAGGCGCGGGTCGCGTTGCCGCTGATGTTGCCCGAAGGCAGCAGCGCGGCGGTGGCGGCGGTCAGCCCGGCGCGGGCCTGGGTGACGCGTGCGGTGGCCTGGGCCAGGTCGAGATTCTGCGCCAGTGCGGCGGTGACATAGCGGCTCAGGTCCGGGTCGTTGAAGCCGTTCCACCAGGTGGCCAGATCCGCCCGCGCGGTTGCCTGCCGTTCAGCGACTTCCGCCTGGCCGATGTAGTGGTCCGGCAACGGCGCGTCCGGGCGGGCGTAGTTGGGGCCGACCGCGCAGCCTGCGGCCAGGCTGGAGGCAATGAGCGCTGCAAGGGTGCGGAGTGACGGCATGACGAAACCAGAGTGGCGGAGATGTTGAGTGACTTTAATACGAAATGGTCACTTTTGTAAGTCGGGGGCGACGGCGCTAAGCTGTCGAAATGAATAACGCATCCAGCTACCCCGTTTCAGGCCGAGGTCCGGTCGATCATGACGTGCGCGACCAGATCGTCGTTGCCGCCACCGACCACTTCAGCCGCTATGGCTATGAGAAGACATCCGTTTCGGACCTGGCCAAGGCGATCGGGTTCTCCAAGGCCTACATCTACAAGTTCTTCGAGTCCAAGCAGGCCATCGGCGAGTCGATCTGTACCAACTGCATGCGCCAGATCGAGACCGAGGTCTGCGCCGCGATGGACGAAACCGACCAGGCGCCTGAGAAAATCCGTAGACTTTTCAAGGTGATGACCGAAGCCAGCCTGCGCTTGTGCTTCCAGGATCGCAAGCTCTACGAAATTGCCGCATCGGCAGCAAGCGAGCGCTGGCAATCGGTCATCGCCTACGAGGTCCGCATGCAGAAACTGGTGCACGATGTGCTGCAGCAGGGCCGCCTCAATGGCGATTTCGAGCGCAAGACGCCGCTGGACGAGGCCGCCCAGGCCGTCTACGCGGTACTGCGCCCGTACATGAATCCGGCAATGCTGCAATACAGCCTGGAGCACATCGAAGAGATGCCTGCGCTGTTGTCGGGCCTGGTGCTGCGCAGCCTGTCACCCTAAAAGTTGTTTGTGACTATTGACTGATTTGGTCACAAGTCCCAGGATGCGAGCCTTCATCAGATCGCTTCGGGATTCCCATGCTTCGGCGCCGCGTCGTTACCCCCCTCGTCCTGTCTGTCCTGCCGCTGGCACTGGTTGCCTGCGGCGGAAAGGCGCAGCCTGATCCACGCACCGCCACCCCGCTGGTCCGGGTGGCCACGGTGGGCGATGCCAGCTCGGCGGCGCGGAGTTTTTCCGGCACCGTCGCGGCGCGTGTGCAGAGCGACCTGGGCTTCCGGGTTGCAGGCAAGGTGTCCGAGCGGCTGGTCGATGCCGGCCAGAGCGTCAAGCGCGGCCAGCCACTGATGCGCATCGATCCGGTGGATCTGCAACTGGCCGCGCGTGCGCAGCAGGACGCGGTGGCCGCTGCCCGCGCCCGTGCCCTGCAGACCGCCGAAGATGAAGCCCGTTATCGCGACCTGCGCGGCACCGGCGCCATCTCCGCCTCGGCCTACGACCAGATCAAGGCTGCCGCCGATGCGGCCAAGGCGCAGCTGAGCGCCGCCCAGGCCCAGGCCGATGTGGCGCGCAATGCCAACCGCTATACCGACCTGCTGGCCGATGCCGACGGCGTGGTGATGGAGACGCTGGTCGAACAGGGCCAGGTCGTCCCGGCCGGCCAGCCGGTGGTGCGGCTGGCGCATGCCGGCCGCCGCGAGGCGGTGATCCAGTTGCCGGAAACCCTGCGCCCGCAGGTCGGCTCGGTGGCGCAGGCCACCTTGTTCGGCAACGCCGCGGTCAGCGTGCCGGCGACCTTGCGCCAGCTGTCCGAAAGCGCCGACCGGCTGACCCGCACCTTCGAGGCGCGCTACGTGCTCGACGGTGCGCTCGCGCAGGCGCCGCTGGGAACGACGGTGAGCATCCGCATTCCCGATGGCACCGCTGCCGGCACGCAGGCCGGGCTGCAGGTGCCGCTGGCCGCGCTGTTCGACGCCGGCAAGGGGCCGGGCGTGTGGGTGATTGCCGGCAATCCGGCCAAGGTGCGCTGGCGGCCGGTGACGGTGCTGGGCCTGGATGACGACCACGCCAATGTCGCCGGCAAGCTGGCGCGCGGCGAGCGCATCGTGGCGCTGGGTGCGCACCTGTTGCGCGACGGCGAGCAGGTGCGCGTCGCCACCACGATCGCGCCCGCCAATGGCAGTGCGACCGGCGCCAACACCGCGACCGCGGCAGGAGCGCAGCCGTGAGCGAGGGCCGGTTCAATCTCTCCGCGCTGGCGGTGCGCGAGCGCTCGATCACGCTGTTCCTGATCTTCCTGATTTCGTTGGCCGGCCTGGTCGCATTTCTCAAGCTGGGCCGCGCCGAAGACCCGGCCTTCACCGTCAAGGTGATGACCATCGTGACCGCCTGGCCGGGCGCAACGCCGCAGGAAATGCAGGACCAGGTCGCCGAGAAGCTCGAAAAGCGCCTGCAGGAACTGCGCTGGTACGACCGTAGCGAAACCTATACGCGCCCCGGGCTGGCGTTCACCACCTTGACCTTGCTGGACAGCACGCCGCCCAGCCAGGTGCAGGAGCAGTTCTACCAGGCACGCAAGAAGGTGGGCGACGAAGTCGGCAACCTGCCGGCCGGCGTGATCGGGCCGATGGTCAACGACGAATATGCCGACGTCACCTTCGCGCTGTTCGCCCTCAAGGCCAAGGGCGAGCCGCAACGACTGCTCGCGCGCGATGCCGAGACCCTGCGCCAGCGCATGTTGCACGTGCCGGGCGTCAAGAAGGTCAACATCATCGGCGAGCAGCCCGAGCGCATCTTCGTGGAGTTCTCGCACGAGCGCCTGGCTACGCTGGGCATCAGTCCGCAGGACGTGTTTGCCGCGCTCAATGCGCGCAACGCCTTGAATGCGGCAGGCTCGGTGGAGACGCGCGGGCCGCAGGTGTTCATTCGCCTGGACGGTGCGCTCGACAGCCTGCAGAAGATTCGCGACACCCCGCTGGTGGTGCAGGGCCGCACCCTGAAACTGTCCGATATCGCCACGGTCAAGCGCGGCTATGAAGATCCGTCCACCTTCATGATCCGCAGCGGCGGCGAGCCGGCGTTGTTGCTGGGCATCATCATGCGCGATGGCTGGAACGGGCTGGAGTTGGGCAAGTCGCTGGACAGCGAAGTCAGCGCGATCAATGCCGAGCTGCCGCTGGGCATGACGCTGAGCAAGGTCACCGACCAGGCGGTCAACATCGACGCATCGGTCGGCGAGTTCATGACCAAGTTCTTCGTCGCCTTGCTGGTGGTGATGCTGGTGTGCTTCGTCAGCATGGGCTGGCGCGTGGGCATCGTGGTGGCGGCGGCGGTGCCGCTGACGCTGGCGGCGGTGTTCGTGGTGATGCTGGCAACCGGCAAGAACTTCGACCGCATCACGCTGGGATCGTTGATCCTGGCGCTGGGCCTGTTGGTGGACGATGCCATCATCGCCATCGAGATGATGGTGGTGAAGATGGAGGAAGGCTACAGCCGCGTCGCCGCATCGGCCTATGCGTGGAGCCATACCGCCGCGCCGATGCTGTCCGGCACGCTGGTGACCGCCGTCGGCTTCATGCCGAACGGCTTTGCCGCCTCCACCGCCGGCGAATACACCAGCAACATGTTCTGGATCGTGGGCATTGCGTTGATCGTGTCGTGGGTGGTGGCGGTGGTGTTCACGCCATATCTGGGCGTCAAGATGCTGCCGGATCTGAAGAAGGTCGAAGGCGGCCACGCCGCGATGTATGACACGCCGCGCTACAACCGCTTTCGCACTGCGTTGGCACGCGTGATTGCGCGCAAGTGGCTGGTGGCCGGCTCGGTAGTGGGCTTGTTCGTGCTCGCAATCGTTGGCATGGGCATCGTCAAGAAGCAGTTCTTCCCGATCTCCGATCGCCCCGAAGTCCTGGTCGAAGTGCAACTGCCGTACGGGACCTCGATCACCCAGACCAGCGCGGCCACCGCCAAGGTCGAAGCCTGGCTCGCCCGGCAGGACGAGGCCAAGATCGTCACCGCCTACATCGGGCAAGGCGCGCCGCGCTTCTTCCTGGCCATGGGCCCGGAGTTGCCGGACCCGTCGTTTGCCAAGATCGTGATCCGCACCGATGACCAGCGCCAGCGCGATGCCTTGAAGCTGCGTTTGCGCAAGGCCATCTCCGAAGGCCTCGCATCCGAAGCACGCGTGCGTGTCACCCAGCTCACCTTCGGCCCGTACTCGCAGTTCCCGGTGGCGTACCGGGTCAGTGGGCCGGACCCGCAGGTGTTGCGTGGCATCGCCGCGCAGGTCAGGCAGGTGATGCAGGACAGCCCGATGCTGCGCACCGTCAACACCGACTGGGGCACCCGCACGCCCACGCTGCATTTCACCCTGGACCAGGACCGCCTGCAGGCGGTGGGGCTGACCTCGACCGCCGTCGCCCAGCAACTGCAGTTCCTGCTCAGTGGCGTGCCGGTCACGCTGGTGCGCGAAGATATCCGCAGCGTGCAGGTAATGGCGCGTTCTGCCGGCGAGACGCGCTTCGATCCGGCACGCATCGCCGACTTCACCCTGGCCGGTGCCAATGGCCAGCGCGTGCCGTTGTCGCAGGTGGGCAAGGTGGATGTGCGGATGGAAGAGCCGGTCATGCGGCGTCGCGATCGCGTGCCGACCATCACCGTCGGTGGCGATGTCGGCGAGGAGTTGCAGCCGCCGGATGTCTCGGCGGCGATCACCAGGCAACTGCAGCCGATCATCGAAAAACTGCCCAGCGGGTATCAGATCAAGGAGGCTGGTTCCATCGAGGAATCCGGCAAGGCAAGCACGGCGATGCTGCCGCTGTTTCCGATCATGCTGGCGGCCACCTTGCTCATCATCATCCTGCAGGTGCGTTCGATCTCGGCGATGGTGATGGTGTTCCTGACCAGCCCGCTGGGCCTGATCGGCGTGGTGCCGACCTTGATCCTGTTCCAGCAACCCTTCGGCATCAATGCGCTGGTGGGCCTGATCGCGTTGTCGGGCATCCTGATGCGCAATACGCTGATCCTGATCGGGCAGATCCATCACAACGAGGCCGAAGGTCTGGACCCGTTCCAAGCGCTGGTGGAAGCCACGGTGCAGCGTGCCCGCCCGGTGATCCTGACCGCGCTGGCGGCAATCCTGGCGTTCATCCCGCTTACGCATTCGGTGTTCTGGGGCACGCTGGCCTATACGCTGATCGGCGGCACCCTGGCCGGCACGATCCTGACGCTGGTGTTCCTGCCGGCGATGTATTCGATCTGGTTCAAGATCCGCCCTGATACCGGCAACGGCACGCCGGCGGTGGCACAGCACGCGTAAGGCGCCTGGGGCGGCGGCAGCGATGCCGCCGCCCCAGGCGTGTAGTGCTTGCCGAGTATGACCGCGAACGTGGGGTGGCCAGCCGTGCGGTCACCGGCTACATCGACAACGCGCCGGAACCGCAGGACGTGGCCACCACCGCATCCACGTGCGGCGACTGGTCAATGCGCATGCTGCATGCCGATTCCGAGCATCGACCACGCCCGCGTGGCGGTGCGCACAGTGGTGTTGTCTGCGGCTCCAAAGCAACGCGTGCCCTACGCCGCCGGGGGGCAGGCTGCATGGAGTGGTCGGGTACCCGTTACACCTGGTCGGTGGGCACCACATACACTTCGGCAATGTTGACGTTCGCCGGTGCCTGCGCAGCGAACAGGATGGTGTCGGCAATATCCATCGGATCCAGCATCCGCACCGTGCCGGCATAACCGGCCATCATTGCCTGATATTCCGCGCTGGTGGTCTGTGCCGGAAGTTCGGTTGCGACGATGCCGGGTTGAATGCTGGTGACGCGGATGTTGTGCTTCTTGCCGACTTCCATGCGCAGGCCTTCGGTGAATGCGGTCACTGCAAACTTGCTTGCCGAGTACACCGCAAATCCCTGGCCAAACACCTTGCGCCCAGCGATCGAGGACGTATTGAAGACGTGGCCGGAGTGCTGCTTGATCATCTGCGGCAGCACCGCGGCGGCCACGTTGAGCACGCCTTTCACATTGACATCGATCATCTGGTCCCATTCGTCGGTATGGAAGTCATCGATGCTGGACAGCGGCATGATGCCGGCGTTGTTGACCAGCACATCGATGGCGCCATAAGCGGCGATCAGCGTTGCGACGCCGGCAGCGACCGAGTCCTTGCTGGCGACATCCATTTCCAGCACCACGGCCTGGCCGCCCGCCTGCTCGATGTCTGACTTCAATGCCTGCAGCCGGTCGATGCGACGGGCGGCAAGGCCCACCTTCATTCCTGCCGCTGCGAGTTTCTTGGCCGTTGCGTTACCGATGCCGCTGGAGGCGCCGGTAATCAGGGCCACTTTGCCGTGGAGCTCATTCGTTGACATGGACAGTCTCTTCGCTGGTTGTCGATGCGGGATTGGACGCAGCGATACCGCGTCCAATCGGTTTTCAGTACCGGCGAGATGATATCCATCCTATACTTAGTTTCAATTACGCACCTTGAGGTAACTAGATATGGCCGAGGAAACCACTGCGCCCTGCGACCTCTATCGCATCTCGGATATCCGCACCGTGCTGGAGCCGATCGCCAACAAGTGGTCGGTCATGATCATGACGGTGCTGTGCAACGGGCCGACGCGCTTCAATCAGATCAAACGGCAACTGGACGGGGTGACGCACAAATCGTTGACCGAAGCGCTGCGGCGGCTGGAGCGGATCGGCTTGATCAGCAGGGAAGTGATTTCCTCGTCCCCGGTGGCCGTGCAATACCGGCGCACGCAGTTGGGCGACACTCTGGAAGCGCCGCTGATGGCGCTGCTGCACTGGTGCCAGGACCATGCCGATGAAGTGATTGCGGCCGAGCAGGCGTTCGTGGCGGGCACGCAAGCGCTGGCGCCAGCAATGGCAACTGTGGAGTGAGGGACTGCGGCTGATGCACACGTGCGCCATACCGAGTTGACGTGGCAGAGGCTCGCACGTGGCGCTGCCTGGCATCGGCCGGGAGCGAATCGGGTCGGCGCGTCGAGGGAGACGGCGGATCGCTCATGGGCAGGCACCTCGGCGGCCAAGGCGGCGGCAAGGGCAAGCGCGCGCGATATGCACCACGCCGGCGCTGCGTTGCGCTGATCGCAGCGAGCTCGAAGCGATGCACGATCGGCGTGCCGGAACCGGTGTGCTCCCCCGGCACGAAGGCGACCACGCCATCGAGCGCATGCACCCGCCGGCGCCTGCTCGGTCCGTGCCAACGGCCGATGATTCACCCAGATTGGCCGCATGGCCCCACAATAGGCGGCCAGTTCCCAACCGATGTCCCCATGCGCAAGACCTACCAGCTCAACCTCGAAGGCAAGAACCGCGACCGTCTGCTGGAAGCCAGCAAGAACGATATCCGCAAGTACATCCGTCGCGAGCGCCGCAAGGACCTGCCCGAGGGCGCGGACTACTGGGACTTCGACATGCGCTTCGGGGTGGACGAGGCCAGTGCCGCGCCGCTGCCGCCGGCCGAGCTGATCCGGGCGATCAATGCGCTCACCAGTGAAGGTGGCGAGCAGTTCTTCGTGGAAATCCTGCGCAAGCCCGGCAAGCGTACCCCGCGTGCCGATGGCGACAGCGCCCCGGGCGGCGAGCTGGATTTCGAGCAGGACTGAGGCGCTGCACCGGCGTGGCAGTGGATTGCCGCTACGTTCGCACCCTTGCATGGCCGTCTTCGGCAATGCGCCTTGCCGTCACCGCGGGTGGCCTAAGCGGATCTAAATCAGATCGCATGGTGTGCACGCGGCAGGCATCGGCAGTCGATGTCCGTCATCTGCGCAGCCGCAACGTGCCAAGAGTGCGCAAGACCGGCATCGACGCATGCTGACGCTGTCCGGCCTGCGCATGTGCCGCATGTTCAAGCGTGGCTCCTGCTCCCTCCAGATCCGCGCGCCGACAGCGCGTGACGCGTGATTGACCACGCTCAGTCCCGCTTGCCTGCCTGTGACGCCGCCGCACGCAATTTGTCCTTCTTGCTCGGCCGCCTGCCCTTGATGCCGCCGTTGTCGTCCGGAACGCGCGTGCCGTTGTTCGGCGTTTGCGGCGCAGGCGTCGCTGCCACCGGGGTCGGCTCGAAACCGGCGACAACGCTGATCGGTATGCGCAGGCCCTGGCGTTTTTCGATCAAACGCCATTGCGGCTGGCTCTCTGCGGTGATGAAGCTGATCGCAAGGCCGCTTGCACCTGCGCGTGCGGTGCGGCCGATGCGGTGGGTGTAGTCCACCGTCGAGCGCGGCACGTCGTAATTGACCACCGCCGGCAGCGCGTCGATATCGATGCCGCGCCCGGCAAGATCGGTGGCAACCAGTACCTGCAGCTCGCGCTGCTTGAAGGCGTACAACGTACGCTCGCGGCGGCCCTGGCTCAGCTCGCCATGCAGCGGTTGCGCGTTGATGCCGGTCTTGGTGAGTTTTTCGGCGACCTTGTCGGCGGTGTGCCGGCTGGCGACGAACACCAGCACATGCAACCAGCCGTGTTCCTGCAGCAGGTGGCGCAACAGCTGCGTGCGCTGGCCGGCATCGACGGCGATCGCGCGTTGCTCGATCGCTGGCGCAGCCTCTGGCGTGGCGGCAACAGTGATGCGTAGCGGGTCGCGCAGGCGACGCTTGGCCAGCGAGGCGATGCTGGGCGGAAACGTGGCCGAAAACAGCACGCTCTGCCGTTGCGCCGGCAGCAGGGCCAGGATGCGATCGAGCTCGGCGCCGAAGCCCAGTTCGAGCAGGCGGTCGGCCTCGTCCAGCACCAGCGTGGCGACTTCGCCCAGGCGCAGCGCATTGTGATCCACCAGATCCAGCAAGCGGCCGGGCGTGGCGACCACGATATCGGCACCACCGCGCAGGGCAAGCAACTGCGGATTGATCGAACTGCCGCCGGTGGTCGCAACGATCTTGAGCCGCCGCGGCAGATGCGCGGCCAGCTGGCGCAGGCTGTCTTCGACCTGCGCGGCGAGTTCGCGCGTGGGCACCAACACCAGCGCACCGAGCACGCGCGGGGCAGCATCCGGCGCCAGGCAGCGTTGCTGCAGCAACGGCAGTACGTAGGCCAGCGTCTTGCCCGAGCCGGTCTGCGCCATCGCAATCAGATCGCGCCCCTGCAGCATGGCCGGAATTGCCTGCTGCTGGATCGGTGTGGGCGTGCGGTGACCGGCGCGTGCCAGCGCCGTGTCGAAAAATGGCTGCAGCTGTGGCGACAGCGAGAGATGGGCAAATGACATGGACCGATTATCCAGGCATTTGCACTGCAATGGTCGGTGGGACGTCATGCTGGGTTGCCGCTGGGTACTGCGTCGGTGGGCGGGCAAGGGCCCTGCAGCAAACTCGCAGCGTCGAGTGCGCGGTGTCCTCACCGCTTGCGGGACACGCCGTGAACCCATCCCTGGGGGCTCGGTGGCGGCATCCATGCCGCCACACGGTCCCGCAAGCGGCGAGGCCACCGCACCAGACAGTTGGTCGGCTGCTTTCCTGAAAGCGTGCTCGGCTTGCGTGGCAGACGAGACGTTTGCAGGTTACGTGTTGGAGGTCGGTCTGTCGCCTGGCTTGCAATGGAAAATGGTGGAAGGTCGAGCGAACGCCCCGTGATCCAAACAGTGCACGTCATGCATTGCTTGCACCCGTACACCGACCATCTCGACAGGTCCTTGCCCGCTCACCGTCGCGGGACCTTACGCGGCATGGATGCCGCGTAAGAGCTTACAAGGACGTACTTGCAGCGTGTCCCGCGATGGTGGGCGGGCAGGGGGCCTACAGAAAACCCGCAGATCGGCTGCTCTGCAACTGATCCACCCGCAGTGTTCAAGCCTCATCGGGGCACAACGCAAAGCGACCAATACTTCAACCAAGGCGTTATTCCGCCGCGGTCAGATGCTTGAAACAAAAAAACGGTGGGTCGACTGCGCGGTGCCCTTACCGAGCGGCGCACTTACCGATCGTGTCACACGTCGCAACTTTATCCATGGAGGGCGACATGGTGGCCTGCCGCCAACGGTTCCCAAGCAGCGCGTGCACTGCAAGCGCCGACCCGGTCGCGTGCGGATGAGATCCTCAAGACCGGCCGGGCCCACCTGGCGGTGGGCGCGATGGTCCTGCTGTCCGCGCGTTAGTTGGCCAGCGCCAGATCGTCCAGCAGTGCGCGCAGGAAGCGTGCGGCTTCGCCGCCGGTGGCGGCGCGGTGATCGAACGTCAGCGACAGCGGCATCACCTTGTGGGTTTCCACCCCGCCCATCACCGGAGTGAGCTGGTAACGCGCGCGGCCGGCGGCGACGATGGCCACGCACGGCGGCACCACCACCGGAGTGGCGTAACGGCCGGCGAACATGCCGAAGTTGGACAGCGAGATGGTGTAGCCGCTGAGTTCCGAGGCGGCGATGCTGCGGTTTTCCACCTGCTGACGCAGCCGGTTGACGCTCTCGCGGATGCCGTGCGAGTCCAGCATGTCGGCATTCCGCAGCGCGGGCACGAACAGGCCTTCTTCGGTATCCACCGCAATGCCGATATCGACCTGGTTGTGCAGGGTGCGGCTGAGCGCATCGCCGTCGAACCAGGCGTTGAGCGCGGGCACGGCCTGGCACGCACGCACAATGGCGCGCACCAGACGCACGGTGACATCGTTGCCGGGTTGCCAGGCGTGCAGGTCGGCATCGTCGTTGAGCGTGGTCGGCACCACCTTGCTATGCGCATCGGCCATGACCCGCGCCATGTTGCGACGCACGCCCTTGAGCTGTTCGGGCTGGCCCTTGACGTTGGTGCCGGGCGATTGGGTGCGCATCGGCTTGCCGCTGGCCGACAGCGGCGAGCGGGCAGTGGTGCCCTCATCCGCCCTGCGGGCACCTTCTCCCGCAGGCGGGAGAAGGGTCGCCGTTCCCGCTCGATCCCTGCCGTGGTCAGCGATCCCGTTGGCTCTGTCACCTTCAGCGAACGGACCACCTCTCCCGCTTGCCGGATCGGCGAATGGATCAGTTCTCCCGCTTGCGGGATCATTGAACGGACCACCTCTCCCGCTTGCGGGAGAGGTCGGCGCGCCACGCGCGCCGGGTGAGGGCTGCGCGGTGCCCGCAGCTGCGGCCTGCTTTACATCGGCCAGCGTCACCGTGCCGTCCGCGCCGGTGGCGCGTACCTGGGCCAGGTCCACGCGTAACTTGCGTGCGAGCGCGCGCACGACCGGCATGGCGCGGACACCGCCGACCGCAATGGCCTGTTCGCTCTGCACGGTGTTGGAGCTCTGCATCGCACCCACCACGGTGCCGGCGTCATCGCGCTCGCCTGCGGCATTGGACGCTGCATTTGCGTCTGTGTCGGCATCGGCGATTTCGCCACCGTTGTCGGAGGCAACCACGCGTTCGGTGGGGCCAGCCGCGCTCTGTCCGGTACTCGGGGTTGCGGCCTGCGCGTTGCCGCCGTGCCCATGCCCATGCCCGGTGTTCTGGCCATCGGCGCGCTGCGGCTGCGAGGCGTCCAGCGCGAACTGCGCCAGCATGGAGCCGGTCACGATCACATCGCCGGCTGCACCGGCCAGCTTGACCACGGTGCCTGAGAACGGCGACGGCACCTCGACCACCGCCTTGGCGGTCTCCATGGAGACCAGCGGGTCGTCCAGGCGCACGCTGTCGCCTTCCTTGACGAACCACTCGACGATGGTGGCATCGGGCAGGCCTTCGCCCAGGTCGGGCAAATGAAAATTCTTAGCTTCGCTCATGGCAGATTCTCTTGCACCGCAGGCAACTGCGGCGTGGTGTCGTCGAGGAGTTCCAGGTCGGCTGCCGGCAGCCAGCCCTGCGCGCCATCGGCACGCTCGGACCACCACCAACCGCCATGTTCGTGATGCAGCAACACGTCCTCGCCCTGGCGGGCATCGAGTTCGCGTGCGTCGTAGTCGCGCAGCGCTTCGGCCATGCCGTCGCCGAGCGGGCGCAGCCAGGCCAGCGGCGCCCAGCCGGCACGGCCGTCGTCGGTAGTGACCCAGGCAAACGCGGGCCATTCTTCATCGCGTACGCCCACGCTCACCTGCCGGCCCGCCTGAAAGCGGACCGGGTTGGCGTAGGCGGCGCGATGTTCGCAAAGCAGACGGGCGCGCATGTCAGCCCGCAGCCACCGCGCGGCGCGCTGCGGTGACAATGCGCTCCACGCTCGGCAGATATTTCATCTCCAGCCGGAACAGCGGGATATGCGTGTCGTAACCGGTGACGCGTTCGACCGGTGCGAGCAGGTCGTACATCGATTTTTCCGCCAGCTGCGCGGCGATCTCGGCACCGAAGCCAGCAGTGCGCGGGGCTTCCTGCACGATCACGCAGCGGCCGGTCTTGGCCACCGACTCGGCGATGGTGTCGAAGTCCAGCGGGCGCAGCGTAGCCACGTCGATGACTTCGGCGCTGATGCCCTCGCCGGCGAGTTTGTCGGCCGCTTCCAGCGCTTCCTTGACCTGTGCGCCCCAGGTGACCAGGGTGACGTCGGTGCCGTCGCGCAGCACGAAGCACACGTCCAGCGGCAGCGCTTCGCCATCGTTGGCGACCACTTCCTTGTACTGGCGGTAGATGCGCTTGGGCTCCATGTAGATCACCGGGTCCGGGTCGCGGATCGCGGCCAGCAACAGGCCATACGCGCGCTGCGGCGAGGACGGCAACACCACACGCAGGCCGGGCACGTTGGTGAAGATGGCCTCATTGGCTTCGCTGTGGTGTTCCGGTGCGCGGATACCGCCGCCCCACGGCACGCGCAGCACCATCGGGCAATGCAGGCGCCCGCGGGTGCGGTTGCGCAGGCGTGCGGCGTGGCAGATCAGGTGATCGACCATGGGGTACACGAAGCCGTCGAACTGCGCTTCGGCCACCGGCTTCATGCCCTGCGCAGCCAGGCCGACGCTCAGGCCGGCGATGGTGGTTTCATCCAGCGGCGTGTCCAGCACGCGCTTGCTGCCGAAGCGCTGCTGCAGGCCGGCGGTGGCGCGGAACACGCCGCCGTTGACGCCGACATCCTCGCCCAACACCAGCACCGCGGGGTCGTGTTCCAGCTCCCAGGCCAGTGCCTGGGTGATGGCTTCGATCAAGGTGATGGGCGAACTCATGGCACTGTCTCCGCGCGCGGCAGCGGCGTTGTAGGGGGCACTGGCGTGGTGCGAGGTTTCCGCGTGCAAATGCTTGAGCTCATCCATGACGCGCCTCCAGGGCCATCACTTCGGCGCGCTGGGCCAGCAACTGGGCCGGCGGGTCGCCGTAGAGGTAATCGAACATGGCTTCCACCGGCTGCACCGGGGTATTGAGATAGGCGTTGACCTCTTCGTCGATACGCGCGCCGCACTCGGCCTTCCACGCGTCTTCCTGCTCCTGGTCCCACAGACCTTGCGCGGTGAGATGAGTCCTCAGCCGCAGCAGCGGTTCGCGCGTCCATGCCTGCTTGACCTCGTCTTCGCCGCGATAGCGGCGCGCATCGTCGGCGGTGGTGTGGTCGGTGAGGCGATAGGTCATGAACTCGATCACCGTGCCGCCGTCGCCAGCCAGCGCACGCTCGCGCGCCTGACGCATCGCTTCGAGCACCGCGATCAGGTCGTTGCCGTCCACCTGCAGGCAATGCAGGCCGCCGGCCAAACCCTTCTGCGCCAGCGTCTGCGCACCGGTCTGCGCCGAGCGCGGCACCGAAATCGCCCAGCCGTTGTTGATCACGCACAGGATCAGCGGCAGCTTGTAGGCGCCGGCCGAATTGAGCGCGGCATAGAAGTCGGTCTTGGAACTGCCGCCATCGCCGCAGCAGGCCACCGCCACCTGCGGCTTGTTCTGCAGCTTGAACGACAGCGCCGAGCCGGCCGCATGCAGGCACTGGGTGGAGATCGGCACGCAGATCGGGAAGTCGATGGCCGCATCGGCATCGCGGGGATAATCGCTGCCGCGCTCGTCGCCGCCCCAATACAGCAGCACGTCGCGCGGACGCACGCCGCGTTCGAACATGGTGCCGTACTCGCGGTAGCTGGGCGCGAACACGTCGCCGCTGCGCATCGACGCACCGATGCCCACATGCGTGGCCTCATGGCCCAGGCAGGCGGCGTAGGTGCCCAGCTTGCCGGTGCGCTGCAGGGCCACCGACTTGCTGTCGAAGGTGCGCACGAACAGCATGCGCTTGAACAGGGCAAGCAGGGTTTGCGGGTTGGCGGCGTCGGCCGGCAGGTCGTCGCGGACGAAGTTGCCGTCCGCGTCCATGTACTGCAGATAGTCGATCTGGAACTGCGCGGCTACGCTCATTGCGGCGACACCTTCATCAAGAAGTTTCAAATGATATGAGTTGCCATGTTAAGGACGGCGAAGCAAAACGCTGTCCTGCACCGCAGCACACAATGATGCTGGGTTGCACAAAAAAAAGGGCGCGGACCAGGCCGCGCCCTTTGTCGCAGTAAGAAACTGCGACGTGGTGCACTGCGATCAGCGGCGCCCGGCACCGCCTCCGATCGGGGTGACGATCAGCGCCGAATCGTTGGCCGGGTTCGCATCCGGTGAGGCCGATGTGGCCCTGGCCTGCACGCGGATCGCACCATCGGACGGGATGGGCTTGGCTGCCACGGTCAGCTGGAACGCCAGCTGCGCGCCTGGCAGCACGACGGCCGCACTGCTGCACAAGAAGCGGGCATTACGCAGCGATTGCACCTGCTTGTCGCAGCGCCAGCCCTGCGGCGGCACCAACTGCGACAACGCAGACACTGTATTGCCTTCGATCACCAGGCCGGGACGCTGTGCCGGCGCGGCCCCGACGTTGTCCAGCAGCACGCGGTAGCTGGCGTTGAACGCGGTGGTCGGCAGGCTGGCGGGGCCTTCGAACCGCACCGCCAGGTCGCTGCGCGGCTGCGGCCGTGCCTGCACCACGACGGCCGCGGTGTCGGTGTTGTTGTCCGGCTGCGGGTCGGGCGACTGCGAGGCCACCGAAGCGGCCAGGGTCAGGGTGCGTCCGGCCAGGTCCGGGCCGGCATCCAGTTGCACTGCAAAACTCTGCGCAGATCCTGCCGCAAGCACCGGGATATTGCAGGTAAACGTGGTCTGCGTGGCATTGGTCTGGTTCTGGCAGATCCAGCCCGTCGGGGCAGTCAGACGCGCCCGTGCCGGCAGGTCGAACACCAACGCCAGCGCGGTGAACGGCGCGCGGTCCGGCCCTCGGTTCTCTACATCCACGGTGTAGTCGATGCGTTCGCCTTCGACCACCTGGTCGCGCGCGGCGGTGACAGCCACCTGCAAGTCCGCGTTCACCTGCTTGGTCATGCGCAACAGCACCACGGTGGGATCGTGATCGGACAAGCGCGTGGGCGTGTTGGCATCGTTGCGCGCGGCGCCGGGGAAGTCGGCATTGATGCGGGCATGGCCCACCGAAAGCGAGGCGATGTTGGGTGCGCGCATCAGCGCAGCGTTGGCCAGGATGTGATCCAGCGACTGCACGTTGCCGTCGAAGGCGTACGAGTAGCTCTGATCGGGCGTGTTGAACCAGGTCAGATCGGTGTAGTCCGGCTCGACCAGATCCACGCCGTCGCCGCCCACCACGGTCTGCGCATCCGGCGCCGGTTTGCCAGTGACGGTGCCAATCGCATCCACGTAGCCGTCGTTGAACTCGAAGGCGTTGAAGTCGCCCATCACCAGCACGTTTTCGTCAGGGTTCAATTGCTGACGCGTCTGCAGCAGGCGCGCCAGATACTCGGCCTGGGCCTGGCGCTTGGCGCGGATGCGGGTGCCGGCCGCGTCGTCGGTCTCGGCGCCGTTGAGCGAGCGCTGATGCACCACGATGGCAGTCAGCGGCAGCACGCGGCCATCGGCCTGATGCACGTTGGCAGTGAGCACCAGCGGCGGGCGGTCGTTGAGCAGGCTGACGCCGCCGCCCGGTTCTGTCCAGGTGGTGGTCTTGCCTTCCTGGGCGATGGACACCACTTCCACGCGCGGCACACGGCTGGCCACCTCGGCGGTCTTGACCAGGAAGCCGACGTCGATGCCGCCGACGTCGTTGCCTTCCTGCAGATAGGCCACGTACTGCGGATTGGGCTGCCCGCCGGCCACTGCATCGGCATTGATGCGCGCGGCCAGGGTCTGCAGCACGCTGAGGTTTTCCACTTCCACCGTGCCCAGGATGTCGGGTAGATGCAGGTAGCCGCGGATCGCCTGCGAGGCCTTGTTGAGGCGGGCCTGGAACGCGGCCGGCGTAAGTACCGGTTCGCCGATCGCCGGGTCGTTCTGGTCGTCGAAGAAGCGCTCCATGTTGTAGGTGGCCACGGCCACATCGTCGGCCTGCGGCCGCGGCGCCGGGCGCGGCAGGTCGGCACCGTTGCAGTAGACCTGCGGGGTGCGTTCCGGGTACAGCGTGTAACGGCGGAAGCTGTAATCCAACGGGCCGGTGGCACCGATCACCACACAACCCGATGCCAGATCCAGCCGCTCGGCACCCACGCCGGCACTGCCGACGGCGATCACTTCCGGGTTGGTATTCCAGCGCGGCACACCGGCAGGGGAGCCGGCCGGCAGCGGGTCGGGCAACTGCACGCCGGGCTCGCGAAAGGCACGCGGTACCCCGGTGACCACGGCATGGAACACGCCATTGCTGGTTGCTGTGGCGTTGACCTCGTTGACGTTGCCACCGGTGGGCGCATTGACGGTGAGGCTCGGAGCGGTGACGCGCATGCCTTCCAGCGCTTCGAGCTGGTCGTAGGCACCGTTCGGGTTGGGGAACACCGGACTCAGCAGCATCGGATCGGGCAACGGGTTGCCGGTCGAATCCAGCAGCACGGTCAAGGTGCCGCCGATCTCGGTCAGCGGCGGCTGGGTCGGGTCGGCGGTGGGCACGTATTCGATCACCGTGCCCTGCACGCGCACCCGGTTGCCGATGGCAGCTGCGTCCGGCGGTGCGCTGCCGGTGTAGACGTAGACGCCTTCGGAGGTGGCAGGGTCCGCATCGGTTTCGGCAGTGGGTGCCTGCAGGAAGAAGCCGGCGCTGCGGCGAGCGGTGACGATGCCCGAGGTGGCGACCACCTGACCTTCCAGCGGCGAGCGTGCACCCTTGCCCTGGATGGCGTGGATCGGCAGCAGCTGGAAGTCGTCGTTGACGATGGTGCCGGTGGCGCTCAGCGTGGCCGGCAGCGCGCCGGTGAGGCCGCTGATCTGCAGCGCGAAGGTCTCGTCGGGCTCGGGCGTGGTATCGCCCAGCACCTCCACCGCGATGGTGGCACTGCGCTCGCCAGCGGCAATCTGCACGCTGGTTGCCGGCAAGGCCACGTAGTCGCTGCCCGCTACCGCGGTGCCATTGGCGGTGGCAGCGGTGAAGCGCACCCCGCCCGCGCCGGCCGGCTGGCTCAGGCTCAGCGTGAACACGAAGCTGCGGCTGCCGCTGTTGCCTTCGGCCTGGCTGACATCGGCCAGCGTGGCGATCGGCTGTCCGCCGCCGCTGCACAGGCGTGCGGGGCTGGCGGCGTTGTGCGGAGCCGGCGCGCCGGTGGCGAAATCGGCCGCGTTGTTGTCGGTGTCGGTGCAGCCATCGCCGCCGCGCAGCACTGCCAGCGTATTGCTGGGGGCCGGCGTGGGCGCGTTGCCTTCGGCACAGCTGGCATTGCTGCCGTAGCCGACCAGGTCGGCATTGCCGGTGGGGCAGGCGCCGCTCAGCGCGGCCGCAGTGCTGCTCAGCGCCACCTTGCCGGCGGTCCCGCTCATGGCGGTGGTGCCGGTGGCGTCGGGCGTGGGCAGCGCAACGCTGCCGCCGCTGCCATCGGCCTGCTTGACCAGGTAGTAACCACCGGCCGGCACGTTGCCCGCCAACGGGGTGACCTGCCAGCTGCTGCCGGCGGCCGAGGCGTACTGCACCGACCAGCCGTCCAGGCTGACCGTGGTGCTGCCGATGTTGTGCAGCTCGATGAAATCGCTGCGGAGGGTGGCGCCGCTATTGCCGCCACCGCCGTAGACCTGGCTGATGACGACCTGGGCATTGGCGTGGCCGGCAACTGCCAGCGCACAGAGAAATACGGCTGCACGACGCTGCAACACATGCATGAGATGAGAGTCCCCTGATCCTTGAGACGTGAAACGCTCCCCTGGTCCGGCCACGTCCCTGGCCGGCAGCGCCGTTCGATTCTGCATGAATTTGCAGACCTTGGTTGACGATACGGTGACACCGGCGCAGCGGCTGCGACTGCCCAGCCGAAAGCGGTGGGTTTTTTCAAGAGTGAAGTACTGGTCGCGTACGCCACGGCATAACGAGGTCATCCGAGCAAACAGGCCACCGAGCCAACCGAGCGCTGCGGCAACGGCGCGATGCAGCGGCATACCCGGGTGACCGCGCTGCAGCCACCAGGCAAGTCCCGAACTGCGCCAGTCAGCCGACATGTCTGCACGGCAGGACGCTACGGCAAACACTGGAGATGGCGTTGCGGAGACCCAGCTCCAGCGCCGCTCTCGGCAGCCAGACATTCGATCTCCGCCTCCGCCTCCCGCCTCCGCCTCCCATTCCCAATTCCCAATTCCCAATTCCCAATTCCCAATTCCCGATTCCCGATTCCCCAATCCCCAATCCCCAATCCCCAATCCCCAATCCCCGCCGCTGAGCTACCCTGACCGGCCCGATCCATCTGCACTGCCATGCCCGTCGACAAGAACCTGCGTGACCTGGAACCCGGCATCCACACCGACCTGGAGGGGCGGCTGACCTACGGCGGCTATCTGCGGCTGGACCAGTTGTTGTCCGCACAGCAGCCGCTGTCCGAGCCGGCGCACCACGACGAGATGCTGTTCATCATCCAGCACCAGACGTCCGAGCTATGGCTCAAGCTGCTGGCGCACGAGCTGCGCGCGGCGATGGTGCACCTGCAGAACGACGAGGTCTGGCAGTGCCGCAAGGTGCTGGCGCGCAGCAAGCAGGTGCTGCGCCAGCTCACCGAGCAATGGTCGGTGCTGGAGACGCTGACGCCCAGCGAGTACATGGGCTTTCGCGATGTGCTCGGCCCCTCGTCGGGGTTTCA
This sequence comes from Xanthomonas sp. 3793, assembly GCF_024806835.1. GTDB lineage: Bacteria > Pseudomonadota > Gammaproteobacteria > Xanthomonadales > Xanthomonadaceae > Xanthomonas > Xanthomonas arboricola_F. The sequence continues at coordinate 639,247 of NZ_JANTYU010000003.1, read as the reverse complement.
GTCGCTGCAATACCGCTACATCGAGTTCCTGCTCGGCAACAAGAACCCGCAGATGCTGCAGGTGTTCGCCTACGACCGGCAGGGCCAGGAGCGCCTGCGCGAAGTGCTCGAAGCGCCGAGCCTGTACGAAGAATTCCTGCGCTACCTGGCGCGCTTCGGCCACGCGATTCCGCAGCAGTATCAAACCCGCGACTGGACCGCCGCGCATGTCGCCGACGACGCCTTGCGCCCGGTGTTCGAGCGCATCTACGAAAACACCGACCGCTACTGGCGCGAATATGCGCTGTGCGAGGACCTGGTGGATGTGGAAACCCAGTTCCAGCTCTGGCGCTTCCGCCACATGCGCACGGTGATGCGGGTGATCGGCTTCAAGCGCGGCACCGGCGGCTCCAGCGGCGTGGGATTTTTGCAGCAGGCGCTGGCGCTGACGTTCTTCCCGGAACTGTTCGATGTGCGCACGTCGGTGGGTGTGGAAGGCCGGACGCCACAGGGCAATGCGGACGCTGCCAAGGACTGATCAGGGCGACACGCCTAGCAGCGCGCCAAGCTGAGCAGGGACATGCTAGGGAGGGACAAGCCGGGCAGGGCAACGCTGAGCGCGGCGAAAGCCAGGCAATGCAGTGAGTCGTAGCGCGCTCAAGCCCCTCTCCCCTGGGACGAAAGGCACGGCTTGCGCGCTAATGGCGCGCGTGGCTTGGAGCGAGTGCGGGTCGGGGCGCGGCGCGCAGCTTGGGGGTGAGGGTACGGGCAAGGGCGTTATTCCCAGGGACCAGCCACCGTGCCAATGCTGGGATATCGGTAACCGGCACCGCCCGGCGACTTCGCACCCTCATCCGCCCTTCGGGCACCTTCTCCCGACGGGAGAAGGGAGAAGGTGCAGACGTTCGATCGTGCGCGGCAGCTTCATCCTTGGTCTGCCGTTAACACAGCCAAGACTCAACCAATCCCCAATCCCCAATCCCCAATCCCCAATCCCCAATCCCCAATCCCCAATCCCGACAAAATCGTCACTTCCCGCCCACCGTCATCAGGTCGTCGACTCCGGCGAATTTGACGCGTACATGACGTCTAAGTGATCCTCGCGCGTCGCCCAGGGTTCCGCCCTGGGGCACCCAGCCATTACTGAATACGCAAGGGACACCACATGAGCGTTGACGCAACTGCGCCGACATCCGCTTCCACTCCGCCGCAGCCGCCTGCGCCTCCCGAGTTCCCCACGCTGCTTGGCCACCCCCGGCCGCTGTGGATGCTGTTCATGACCGAGTTCTGGGAACGCTTTGCGTTCTACGGCATTCGCTGGGCGCTGGTGCTGTACATCGTGGCGCAGTTCTTTGGCGGCGACGCCACCGGCCAGGCACCGGCCGGACGTACCTACGGCGCGTATCTGGCGCTGGTATATGCGGCGGCGATCTTCGGCGGTTATGTGGCCGACCGCGTGCTCGGTTACCAGCGCTCGATCCTGGTGGGCGCAGCAGTGATGGCGACCGGCCTGTTCCTGATCGCCATTCCCGACCACACCATGTTCGAGATCGGCCTGGCCACCGTGGTGGTGGGCAACGGCTTGTTCAAGCCAAACATCTCCACCATGGTCGGCAAGCTGTATTCGGTGGCCGATCCGCGCCGCGACAGCGGCTTCACCATCTTCTACATGGGCATCAACCTGGGCGCGATGATTTCGCCGGTGTTGACCCAGCTGCTGGCCGAGAAGGTGTTCGGCACCCAGGCCATGCCGTCGTACAAGATGGTGTTCATGGCCTCCGGCGCGGGCATGCTGATCAGCCTGGTGTGGTTCTGGATCGGCCGTGCCCAGCTCAAGGGCATTGGCGCGCCGGCACCGAACGCGCAGGGCATCGGCCGCGTGCTGATGGTGCTGGCCGGCTGCGTACTGGCGATTCCGGTGGTGTATTTCCTGCTGGCCGTCGGTGCCGATGTGCTGCAGATCGTGCTGACGGTGCTGTTCATCGGCCTGTCGGTGATGCTGCTGGTCGAAGGCATCCGCGAGGGCAAGGTGCAGCGCGACAAGGTGATCGCGATGCTGATCATCTTCGCCTTCAACGTGTTGTTCTGGATGTTCTTCGAACAGGCCGGCAGCTCGTTCACCTTCCTGGCCGACAACATCGTCAACCGCAATTTCGGCGAGTGGACCTTCCCGACCGCGTGGTTCCAGTCGGTCAACTCGATCGCCATCATTGCGCTGGCGCCGGTCATTGCCTGGATCTGGGTCAAGTCCGGCCGCTTCAATCCGTCGATTCCGCGCAAGTTCGGCCTGGGCCTGCTGTTCAACGGCCTGGCCTTCCTGCTGCTGATGTTTGCCTTGTCCAGCCTGGTCAACGACGCCGGCAAGATCCCGTTCTGGACCTTGTTCATGGTCTACGTCATCCAGTCGGTGGGCGAGCTGTGCCTGTCGCCGATCGGGTTGTCGATGGTGACCAAGCTGGCACCGGTGCGCCTGGTCGGTTTCGGCATGGGTGGCTGGTTCTTGTCCACCGGCATCGGTAACAACCTGTCGGGTATCTTTGCCGGCCATGTCAGCGGAAGCGAAGGCATGAGCGTGTCCTCGGCGCTGGGCGGGTATACCTTCGGGTTTTGGGCGCTGGTAGGCGCCGGTGCGCTGCTGTTCCTGATCGCGCCGCTGATCAACAAACTGATGCATGGTGTGAAGTGAGGAGAAAAGCGATGCCGAGCAACCCCATTGTCTGTGGCCTGCTGCTGGCCGGCCTGTTGAGCGCCTGCGGGCAACACGCCGAGCAACAGGAGGCGCCACGGCCGCTGGATACGTCGATGCAGAAGCCACCCAGTGCCGACCCCAGCCAGCCGGTGTCCTCGGGCAATACGCCGACTGCTGCCGATATCGCGGCAGCGGCCGCGCTCAATGCGCAGTACGACCCGTCGCGCGATCCGGCTGCCGATCTGGAAACGGCCAAGGTGGAGGCCAAGCGCGGTGGCAAGCGCATCGTGCTCAATGTTGGCAATGCCGCCTGCGAGCCGTGCAAGGCGCTGGACGAGCTGATGGGCGGCGACGCCGAGCTGCGCAGCTTCCGCGATGCGCACTTTGTGGTAGTCAAGGTCAATCGCGATGCGGCCAACGAAAACGCCACGTTCCTGTCGCAGTTCGCCCAGCTCAACGACTACCCGTCGCTGCTGGTGCTGGACAACGACGGCAAGCTGCTGACCACCCAGACCAGCCCGGAGCTGCGCAAGGGCGAAGGCTTCGATCGCAAGAAGCTGTTCGATTTCCTCAAGCAATGGGCGCCGCCGGAAGCCTGATGCGCTGCGAGCGCGTTGTACAAAAAAACCCCGCATTGCTGCGGGGTTTTTTTGTGTGCGTCAGTCCAGGTGCGGTGTCTGACGGGCGCGCAGACGCACATGGGCACTGCATGCGATGCCGGGCGATGTGAGCGGCTTTGGCAGTGCTGCCTGCAACAACACAGTTCCCGCAGCGATTGCGTAACCCCCCAGCGGGGTCGACATCAGCCAGCGCAGTGCCGCACGAACGCCATCGGATCGCACTGCAGAGCCAAGCTCAGTCCTTGCCCGCCATGCGCGGTAGCCCATCCTTGGCCAGCCGGTCGATCAACCGTTCCAGCAATTGCTGTTCCTCGTCACTGAACACCGACATCAGCCGTTGTTCCATCTCGTTGACCAGCGGTGCGACGGTTTCGTACACCTGGCGTCCGGCCGGCGACAGCGCCAGCATCGAGCGGCGGCGGTCGTCGCCATGGGTCTCGCGGCGGATGAAGCCACGTTCCAGCAGGCGCGCCACCGCGCGACTCACTGCAACTTTGTCCATCGCGGTGCGGTCGGAGACCTCACTGGCCGAAGAACCCGGATACAGCGCCAGGATGGTGATCACCCGCCACTCGGGAATGGCCATGCCGTAGCGGTCGCCGTAGACCTTGGCGATGTTGGCGCTGATGCGGTTGGACAGCACGCTGAGGCGATACGGCAGGAACTGCTCGAGGTTGAGCAGCACGGGGTGTTGCGGCGCATTGGAGGTGTCGTGATCGCTCATGTTGCACTGTGTCTTGATTTTGGTTTCATTTGCAACTACAAACGAGGGGTGGCCTGCGCATTCTCGCGGGTCTTCTGCCACCCCGCATAGCCCTGCGGGCCGCCTAGCGTGGAGAAACGACGATGAGCGCACAACCGAACAGCACTGTAGCCCGCCCCGACCCGGGGATGCAGGTCACCACCTTCGACAATCCGATGGGCATCGACGGCTTCGAGTTCGTCGAATTCGCCGCGCCCGCCGGCCAGGCCGCGCAACTGCACGACTATTTCCGCAAGATGGGCTTCAGCGCGGTGCTGCGCCACCGTAGCCGCGCCATTACCGTCTATCGCCAGGGTGGGGTCAATTTCCTGCTCAATGAAGAGCCCGATTCGTTTGCCGCCGACTTTGCCGCCGCGCACGGCCCCTGCGCCTGCGGGTTTGCGATCCGCTTCCGTACCCCGGCCGACACCGTGCTGCAGACGGTGCTGGGCAATGGCGGCGAAGCGGTGCAGAACAAGCCCCAGACGCGCGCGGTGCCCGCACCGGTGGTCAAGGGCATCGGCGATTGCATGCTGTATCTGGTGGACCGCTACGGCGATGCCGGCAGCATCTACGACGCCGACTTCGAACCGATCGAAGGCGCCGACCAGCAGCCGAGCGGCTTCGGCCTGACCTTCATCGACCATCTCACGCACAACCTGTATTTCGGCAACATGCAGCGCTGGTCGGACTATTACGAACGCCTGTTCAACTTCCGCGAGATCCGCTACTTCGACATCAAGGGCGCCAAGACCGGCCTGGTGTCCAAGGCGATGACCGCGCCGGACGGCATCGTGCGCATTCCGCTCAACGAGTCGTCCGACCCCAAGAGCCAGATCAACGAGTATCTGGACGCCTATCAGGGCGAAGGCATCCAGCACATCGCCTGTTTCACCGACGACATCTACGCCAGCGTGGAAAAGATGCGCGAGGCCGGGGTGACGTTCCTGGATACGCCGGACACCTACTTCGATGTGGTGGATCTGCGCATTCCCGACCACGGCGAAGATGTCGAGCGCCTGCGCCGCAACAAGATCCTGATCGATGCGGATGTGGACACCAAGCAACGCAAGCTGCTGCAGATCTTCACCACCAACTGCATCGGCCCGATCTTCTTCGAGATCATTCAGCGCAAGGGCAACGAAGGCTTCGGCGAGGGCAATTTCCAGGCATTGTTCGAAAGCATCGAACGCGATCAGATCAAGCGTGGGGTGCTTTGAGGGCGGGGATTGGGAATTCGCTGTTCGGGATTTGCCGAAGGCAATACGTTCAAGCGCCACATCATCAGGACACGGTTGTCTGACAAGACAAACCAGTAAGAGCTCACGCAGTTAAAGCCCCTCTCTCCACGGGACGAGAAGTCAACCTTGCGCGCCCCTGGGGCGCGTGCCTTGGAGCGCCCGCGCCGCAAGCGCGGGCCGGGGCGCGGAGCGGGGGTTGGGGTGAGGGTACGGTGGAGCGATGAAAATCAAACCGCCATTACCCACGGTTGCGCTCACCAACGCGCGTGCGTCACGGACAGGGATGACAGAAGCAGAGCGCGCACTTTGGCGCTGTCTCCGCAGCAATCAGCTACAAGGTTTCAAGTTCAGGCGTCAGCATCCGATTCCGCCTTACATCGCAGATTTTTGTTGTATTGATGCGGCGTTGATTGTTGAACTGGATGGCTCGCAGCATCAGACATCCAGCGATCAGGCAAGAACGCGGTGGCTGCAATCGAAGGGTTGGAGAGTGCTGCGGTTCTGGAACAACGATGTGTTGCTTTCGCTGGATGCGGTGGTCGAGATGATCTTCAAGGTGGTCGCTACGCCGTACCCTCACCCCAACCCCTCTCCCGCGGGGAGAGGGGCTTAATCCGCCAGGCCTCAGCTCTTCTTCGGTAGGAAAGCGGCCTGATTCAACTCAATCCCAACCTTCTGCATCCGGGGAGGGAGGGCCAAAATCCGGACGCATGCCATGCATAACAACGAGCACTACATGACCGGCTTCGGCAACGAGTTCGCAACCGAGGCGGTGCCAGGCAGCCTGCCGGTCGGGCAGAACTCGCCGCAGCGTGTGGCGCACGGGCTATATGCCGAGCAGCTGTCGGGCACCGCCTTCACCGCGCCACGCGGCGAGAACCGGCGCAGTTGGCTATACCGCATTCGCCCGGCCGCCGTGCATGGCAGCTTCTCCTTGATCGAGCAGTCGCAGTTCCACAACGACTTCGGCAGCGGCCCGGTACCGCCAGACCAGATGCGCTGGAGTCCACTGCCGTTGCCGGCTACGCCTACCGATTTCGTCGATGGTCTATACACCATGGCCGGCAATGGCAGCCCGGAGGCGATGACCGGCGTGGCCGTGCATCTGTATGCGGCCAATGCCTCCATGCACGATCGCTTCTTCTATGACGCCGATGGCGAGTTGTTGCTGGTGCCGCAGCAGGGCCGTCTGCGGGTGCACACCGAGCTCGGCGTGCTGGAGCTGGAGCCGCAGCGGATTGGGGTGATTCCGCGCGGCGTGCGCTTGCGCGTCGAGCTGCTCGATGACACGGCCCGCGGCTATGTCTGCGAGAACTTCGGTGGCTTGTTGCGCCTGCCCGACCTGGGGCCGATCGGCTCCAACGGGCTGGCCAATGCGCGTGATTTCGAAACGCCACATGCCGCCTTCGAACAGCGCGAAGGCGCGTTCGAACTGGTGGCGAAATTCCAGGGTCATCTATGGCGTGCGGACATCGGTCATTCGCCGCTGGATGTGGTGGCCTGGCATGGCAATTACGCGCCGTATCGCTACGATCTGCGCCGCTTCAACACCATCGGCTCGATCAGTTTCGATCATCCCGATCCGAGCATCTTCACCGTGCTGACCTCGCCCAGCGACACGCACGGCACGGCCAACATGGATTTTGCGATCTTTCCGCCACGCTGGCTGGTGGCGCAGCACACCTTTCGCCCGCCGTGGTTCCACCGCAATGTGGCCAGCGAGTTCATGGGCCTGGTGCATGGCGTCTACGACGCAAAGGCCGAAGGCTTCGCGCCGGGCGGGGCGTCGCTGCACAACTGCATGAGCGGGCACGGCCCGGATGCGGCGACCTTCGACAAGGCCTCGCAGGCGGACCTGTCGCGTCCCGACGTGATCGCCGAGACCATGGCCTTCATGTTCGAAACCCGAGCGGTATTGCGGCCCACCCAGCAGGCGCTACAGGCCAGCCACCGGCAAGGCGACTATCAGCAATGCTGGTCCGGATTGCGTGCAGGGTTCAAGGCACCGACTTCTGGCCCGGCTGACTAAGCGCGTGCAACACGAGGCCTGGCTGACCGTCAGGCGGACGCGCTAGGTGCGCGCTGCGACATGTCCCGCCCAGGCGATCCGGTTCCGGGTGCGCTGTCCACATGACTGCCCGCCACGTTTTCCTGGCCGCTCCAATCGAGCCGATCAAACCGGTTTGCGCTACCGGCATTGGCGCTCAATCGGCGGGCAAGCCCAGCGTTTCCCGGACGGGCACGGTCGTTCCTGTCGCTTCACCGGCATCGACCGCACGCACGCCCAGCGCAATCGCACAGTGGCGCGCCCCTGGCCAGCGGCTTTGCATCATCGCAGCGACGTACCTGCGACACCCTATGCCGTCGGCATTACGCAGCCTGCTCTGCATCCGGCAGCAGCTCTTCAATCCGCGTGCGCACACGCTGTGCATACGAGGCCGAGGTGAACTGCGGTAGCTCGCGCAAGGCCGTATGGATGGCGACACCGATCGCCTCTTCCGCGCGTGCGGCCTGCAACTGCCGGTGCAGTACCACCGCAACCGGATTGCGCTGCAACTGCAGGATGTCGAGCAGGTACAGGCGCGCGTTGGTGGCAGCGCGACGGCGCTGGCGTTGCAGATCCTCTTCGGTGGGCTCGGTGGCCGGCGGTGTCTGCAAGGTGGCAGGCGCCGTGGCAGTCGGCGCCATCGCGGCCATGGGCGCAGTCGAGCGCGATGCGCTGGCTTGCGCATCGTCGGTGTCGGTCAGATATCCCATTGCGCACAGCGTCTGCACCAGGGCGGCGCCGTGATCCCCCAGCAGCAGCGCCAGCGATGTCAGGTCGCGTTGACCGTCGGCCAGGATCAACGCGCGACGCTGCAATAACGTCAGCGGGCTGCGGTGCGATTGCAGCGCGGTCAGGGCGAGCTCGGTCTTGCGTGGGGTCATGGCGGCAGTCCTGCGAAGCCGACAGCGTGATCGCTGTCAATGAAGCGCCGATGACATCGCCGCGACGGGATGCGACCGCGCCCTGCACATTGCCGCGATGCCGGCTGTGTACGCTGGGCCAGGACATAGGGAGTGCAGCGATGACATGCAGACTGCTGGGTTTGATAGGGATGGTGCTGGTGATGGCCGGCTGTCATCGCGGCGACGACGCGCCGGCTGCGCAAGCGCCGGCCGAGGCCGCGCATGCGCCGGTCGCGTCTGCCAACGATCAGCCCGCAGATGCAGTGCCGCCGGCGACCGCCCCGCCTGGCACGTTTCCGCCGCATCTGCGTCAGCAGCCGACCACGCTTGCGCGGATGGACGGCTACGGCGACCTGCGGTTGGGCATGGATGCCGAACAGGCACGCAAGGCCTGGGGTGGCGAACTACGCGGCGATGCGGCCAGCGACGGCGGGTGCTACTTCTTGCGCCCGCAGTGGGCCGATGACGCGCGTCGGTTCGGTTTCATGTTCGAAGGCGATCGTCTGCTGCGCTATCAGACCAACGAGGCGAAGGAAGTCGCGCCCGGTGGCGGCAGGGTCGGCATGACGCTCGCGCAGCTGCGCGCGCTGTATCCCGACGGGTTGGATGCACAGCCACACAAGTACCTGCCCGGCGCGCAGACGCTGCGCCACGCCAGCGCCGCGACGCAGTCTGCGGTGGTCTTCGAGACCGATGCCGACGGTAGGGTCAGCAGCTGGCGGGTAGGGCGGTCGCCGCAGGTGGATTATGTGGAAGGCTGCGGCTGAGCTGCGTGTCGCGTGGCATGTCGGTGTCGGCCTGTCGCCGCAGGCACACACGCAGATGCTGACGCTGCAGCGCTCGGTAGATGGATGATCCACGCTCGCTCGCATAGCGCTGCTAGCGTAGCGTCGCTGCGGCACTGCAGCCCATGGATAGGCAGCACGTGCTGGTTCGCCCGCCTGCGGGGCGGCGCCGATGCAAAGGCAGCGGTCGAGGTCTGCAGGAGTGCTATCGATGCACGCTCGGACGCAGGGGTTTGTGCAATGCGTACAGATGCCGTATCGCACCCCCGAAGCACCGTTGCATCCATTGCGACTGGAGCAGTACTGCCGGGGAACTGCGTTACGCGTAACAAGGCCGCTGCACGCACTCGCGTCACCGGTGCCGCGCGAGATCAGCGCTCCGCTGCAGGTCGCTCATGCTGCTTGGCGGTCTCTGCGTTCTCGCCGACATCGCCTTCGGCCGTCGGCGAGGGCAGGCCTTCCTTTTCCATGTCGCCGTGGTTGGGCACTTCCGGGCGGTTTTCCATCATCAGCGACAGCGCGGCCTTGGCCATCATGTGCGCGCTGATCGGCGCGGTGATGAACAGGAACACGGTGATCAGCAACTCGCGCGGCTGCGGGTCCACGCCCAGGAACAGGTGATACCCCACCGAGCCTAACAGCACGCAGCCCACGCCCAGCGTGCTCGCCTTGGTCGGCGCATGCAGGCGCTTGAAGAAGTCCGACAGTTTCACCAGACCGAACGCACCGATCAGGATGAAGAAGGTGCCGACCAGCAACAGCGCGCTCAGCAGGTATTCGGTGAGCGCGATCATTCGACGATATCCCGACGCAGCACGAATTTGCTCAACACCACGGTGCTGCCGAAGCCCAGCATCGCAATCACCAGCGCCGCCTCGAAATAGATTGGCGAATCCAGATACATGCCCAGCAACATCAGTTCGGCGATGGCGGTGACCGAGAGCGTATCCAGCGCCAGGATGCGGTCCGGCACCGTCGGGCCGCGCAGCAGCCGCCACAATGCCATCAGGATGGCCAGGCCTACCGCGTGCATGCAGATGACGATGGTCGATTCGATGAACATGTGACCGGTCATGGAAAGATCTCCATCAGAGGTTTTTCGTAGCGGGTCTTGATCTCGGCGATCAACGCGTCCGGGTCGTCCAGATGCAGCACATGCACCAACAGGTATTTGCGGTCGTCCGACAACGCCGCTGACACCGTGCCAGGCGTCAGCGTGATCATGCTCGTCAGCGCCGCAATGCCGTGGATATTGGCGATATCCAGCGGCACCCAGATAAAGCCGGGGTGGATGCGCGATTCCGGCCCGAGTACCTGGATGGCGACCTTGATGTTGGAGCGCACGATGTCGCCGGCCGCCACCAGCAACATGCGCGGGACCGAGCGCAGCGAGCCGATGCGGGCGAATTCGCGGTCCAGCCGCGCGGCGAAGATCGGCACAACCACGCCCAGCAGTGCGCCCAGCACCCATTGCTGCGGCCCGAAGCTGTCGCTGAGCAGCAGCCAGAACACGAACACGGTGACAGTCAACGACGGCGAGGGCAGCAACCGGCGCCGCAAGGGCATGCGCGCGCTCATGGCTGCCTCCGTTGTGGCGTGGTGGCGCGCACCTGATCCACATACGCACCGGGGTCGCGCAACTGGGCAGCGGCGGCATCGGTGTAGCGCATCAGCGGTTCGGCACCGACCGTCATCGCCACCAGGCCGCTCAGCAGCAGAACCGTTGCGGCGGTTTCCACCGGTCGCATGCGGCCACGGCGTTGCGGCTGGAGTTCGGGCGTGTCTTCCACTGCCTCCGGCACGCGCCAGAACAGTCGCACGCCGGCGCGGGTCAAGCCGATCACCACCAACAGGCTGCTGCCGAGAATCGCGCCCCAGACCGGTCCGACCAGGCCGTCGGGCACATGCTGCAGCAAGGCCGCCTTGGCGAGGAATCCGGACAGCGGCGGCAGGCCGGCGACCGCGACCGCAGCGATCATGAACATCGCGCCGGGTATCCCACGCCGCGGCAGCGGTGCGACCACTTCCTTGCGATCGCTGGCGCTGCCGCGGCGGCGCCGGATCAGGTCCGACACCATGAACAGGGCCGCGGCCACAAAGCTGCTGTGCGGCAGGTAGTACAGGCCCGCACCCAACGCGCCGGCATCGTCGAGCGAGAAGGCGATGAACAAGGTCGCAGCCGAAAACACCACCAGATACGACACCATCACCCGCAACCGCGATGCGGCCATCACCCCGAAGGCGGCCATCAGCAGCGTCGCAATGCCCAGCCACAGCAGCGCATGCCGGCCAAACCCATGCAGCGCGCCGGCACTGGCGCCAAACCACAGCGAGGACACACGCAACGTTGCGTACAGCCCAACCTTGGTCATGATCGCGAACAATGCCGCTACCGCTGCCGGCGCGCGCGAATAAGTCTCCGGCAACCACAGGTACAGCGGCAGCAACGCAGCCTTGCTGCAGAACACCAGCAGCAACAAGCCCAACGATGCCTTGGCCAGCGGCACGTCCTGCGCCGGTAGGTCGGCAATACGTTGCGACAATTCGGCCATGTTGAGCGTGCCGAAGACGCCAAACAGCAGGCCCAGCGCAATCAGAAACAGCGTCGACGCACACACGTTGAACACCACGTAATGCAGGCCGACGCGCATCTGCAGGCCGCGCCCGCCACTGAGCAGCAACCCGTAGGAGGCGATCAGCATCACCTCGAAGAACACGAACAGGTTGAAGATGTCGCCGGTCAGGAATGCGCCGTTCAAGCCCATCAACTGGAACTGGAACAAGGCATGGAAGTGCGGCGCGCGACGATCCCAGCCGGCGCAGGCATGCAGCAGGCAGGCCGAGCCCAGGACCAGGGTGGTCAACAGCATCCATGCCGACAGCCGGTCGCCCATCAGTACGATGCCCAACCGCGCCGGCCAGTCGCCGAGCAGATACACCAGCACGCCGCCCTCCGCGGCACGTGCGAACAACGCAACCACCGCCGCTGCCAGCAAGGCCATGCTCGCCCACGCCACACTGCGCTGCACGCGCGGCCCGTAGCGGCGGTGCTCGACAAACAGCGATGCGGACGCGCCCAGCATCGGGATCAGAATCGGCAGGATCAACAGATGATTCATCGCCGCGCCTGCCGCGTATCCACGCCGGTGGCGGCATCTTCATGCGCATCCACGTGATCGCTGCCGTTGTCGCTGCGGCTGCGGATCGCCAGCACCAGGCTCACCGCCGTCATCGCAAAGGCAATCACGATCGCCGTCAGCACCAGCGCTTGCGGCAACGGGTCGGTGTAGTGCAGCAGGTCCACCGGCACGCCCTCGCGCAACACCGGCGGCTGGCCGCTGCGCAGCCGTCCGCCGGCGAAGATCAGCAGGTTGGTCGCGTAGGACAGGAAGGTCATCCCCAGGATCACATCGAAGCTGCGCGCGCGCAGCAACAGATAGATCGCCAATGCGGTGAGGACGCCGATGGCGCTTGCCACTGCCAGTTCCATCAATGCTGCTCCGCGGTGCGTGTCGAACGTTGGGTGGGGTCGATCTCGCCGCGCTGCGAACTGCGCGTACGCGAGGGCTTGATCGTGCCCATCATCGACAGCATCAACATCGCCGCACCGAACACCACCAGATACACCCCGATATCGAACCCCAATGCGCTGGCCAGTTCCAGATCGCCCAGCAGCGGCAGCGGAATCTCCACATGCCCGCTGCTCAGGAACGGCAACCCGAACAGCAGCGAGCCGGCACCGCTGAGCAGCGCGCACAACAGGCCGATGCCGATCAGCCGGATGTAGTCGAAGCCGAAGCGCGATTCCACCGACGCGGTGCCCTGGATCACGTACTGCATCAGCAACGGCACCGCCAGCACCAGCCCGGCGATGAAGCCGCCACCGGGCGCGTTGTGACCGCGCAGGAACAGGAACAGGGACACGGTCAGCGTCAGCGGGAACATGATCTGCGCCAGATCCGCCGGCACCGGCAACCGGATCGGCGGCCCGGGCATGCTGCGTTCCGGTGCCATGCGCGAGCGTCGCAACAGCGCATGCACCACCAACCCGGCAATCGCGAACACCGTGATCTCGCCAAACGTATCGAAACCGCGGAAATCCACCAGGATCACGTTGACCACGTTGCGCCCATACGCCTCGGGCAACGCGCGCTGCAGCAGTTCGCCGGCAACGGTATGGCTGGACTGCGTCATCAAGGTGTACGACAGCGCGGCCAGTCCGGCGCCACCGGCGATCGCAAGGCAGGCGTCGCGGATCTTGCGCAGCCGCGCGCGCTCGGGCAGCGAGCGTTCGGGCAGGTAGTTCATCGCCAGCAGCATCAGCACCAGTGTCACCATCTCCACCAGCAGCTGCGTCAGCGCCAGGTCCGGCGCCGACAGGAACACGAAGGTCAGGCTCACCGCCAGCCCGGTGCCGCCGAGCACCAGCACCGCCAGCAGGCGCTGCCTGTACAGGAACAGGCTGCCCAACGCACAGGCGATCATCAGCAGCCAGACCGTCCAGCCCAGCAGCGGCATCGGCGTGGGTGCCGGCCAGGCCGGCAGCGCGCCGCCCTGCAGGAACGGCACCAGCGCCACCACCACCGCGCTCAGCACCAGCAACATCAGCATGCGCTGCAGATTGCCGTTGGTGATCGCGTCGGTCATGTGCGTGGTGGCGCTAAACAGCGCACGCAGGTTCCAGTGGAACATGGCCTTGCCGGGCGAGCGGTTCTGCACCGCATACAGATCCAGCAGGCGGCGGATCGCCATGTACAGCAGCGTGCCGCCGATCATGCCGGCCACGCTCATTGCCAACGGCCAGTTCAAGCCGTGCCACAGCGCCAGACTGTAGTCGGGCAATCGATCGCCAAGAATCGCGCCGGCTCCGGCGCGCAGCACAGGCGCCACCGTCCATGCCGGCACGATGCCGACCGCCAGGCAGATCAGCACCAGCACTTCCACCGGGATCTTCATCCAGCGCGGCGGCTCGTGCGGTGTGGTTTCCAGATCGCGTGGGCCGTGGCCGAAGAAGGTGTCGTGTACAAACCGCAGGCTGTAAGCCACCCCGAGCAGGCCGGCCAGCAACGCGGCGATGCTCGCCAGGATGCGCATCGGTTCCGGCGCCTGGGTCTCCAGCGCCACCGCAAAGAACATTTCCTTGGACAGGAAGCCATTGAGCAGCGGAATGCCCGCCATCGCCAACGATGCGATGATCGCCAATGCACTGGTAAACGGCATCAGCCGGCGCAGATTGCCCAGCCTGCGCATGTCGCGCGTACCGGTCTCGTGGTCGATGATGCCCGCAGCCATGAACAACGACGCCTTGAACACGGCGTGGTTGAGGATGTGGAACACGCCCGCCACCACCGCCATCGGCGTCGACAGGCCGAACAGCATCGTGATCAGGCCAAGATGCGAGATGGTGGAGTACGCCAGTACGCCCTTGAGGTCGTGCTGGAAGATCGCATGCCACGCGCCCAGCAACAGCGTGATCGCGCCGATGCTGGTGACGGTGTAAAAAAACAGGTCGGTGCCGGCCAGTGCGGGATGCAGGCGCGCCAGCAAAAACACCCCGGCCTTCACCATCGTGGCCGAGTGCAGGTACGCCGACACCGGCGTGGGCGCGGCCATCGCCTGCGGCAACCAGAAGTGAAACGGAAACTGCGCGCTCTTGGTAAAGATGCCCAACAGCACCAATCCCAGTGCATACGGATACAGCGGGCTGGCGCGGATCACATCGCCGGCGGCCAGTACGGCATCCAGCTGAAAACTGCCGACGATGCGGCCGAGCATCAGCACCCCGCCCAGCAGCGCCAGACCACCGCCAGCAGTCAGCACGAATGCCATGCGTGCGCCTTCGCGTGCATCCTTGCGGTGCGACCAGAACCCGATCAGCAGGAACGAGCTGATGCTGGTGAGCTCCCAGAACACCATCAGCAACAGCAGATTGCCCGACAGCACCATGCCGAGCATGGCGCCCATGAACAGCAACAGATAGGCAAAAAAGCGCGAAGCGCTATCGCGTGCGCTCAGGTAGTAATGCGCATACATCACCACCAATGCGCCGATGCCCAGCACCAGCAGCGCGAACATCCAGGCCAGCCCATCGAGCCGCAGCGAGAACATCAAACCGATCTGCGGCAACCACGCATGCTCGCTGCCAATCACCTCGCCGCGCAGCACTGCCGGCGTCAGCGTGGCAAGCACCAGCAGACCGGCCAATGGCGCAGCCGCAGCCAACCACGCAGTGATCGAACGTGGCGTGCGCGAGAACAGCGCGACGGCGGCGGCCATCAGGAACGGCAGCGCCAGCATAATTTCCAGCGGAAAAGGCATGCAGGGAACACAGGATTCGCGAGCAGGCCAGAGAGCTTAACAAACCGTTGACTGACGTCAGTGTCAACGCCGGCGCCGCGCACAGGCGCAATTGCCGGCCAAACGGCGCGCGCATCGACGTCGGGGACTGGGTATGCTGCTGTCATTCAGGACCATGTCGTTGCCCCGTGACCGCCACCCATCCCGCTCCGTCCACCGCTGTGTCTGCGCCGCGCGCCCTGGTTTTTGGCGGCAGCGGGCAGATTGGCGAGCGTCTGCTGACCCGGCTGCTGAGCCGCGGGTGGCAGGTGACGGCATGGTCGCGGCAGCCGCGTGCGGCGCGTTCCGGGTTGATCTGGCGGCAAGGCGATCTGGCTGTGCCGGCCGCCGCAGGCGATGCCTTCGAGGTGATCTTCAGCTGCGGGCCGCTGGATCACTTCGCCCGCTGGTATGCCGAAAATCCGGTGGTCGCATCGCGCATCGTGGCGTTCGGTTCCACCAGCGTGGAGGTCAAGGAGCATTCGATCGATGCGGCCGAGCGCGACGTGGCGCGACGGCTGGCGCATGCCGAACAGGCGCTGTTTTCTGCGGCCATGGCGCGCGGCGCCACCGCCACCGTGCTGCGCCCGACCCTGGTCTACGGTGCCGGACGCGACAAGACGCTCACCCAGATTGCCGGCCTGGCCCAGCGCACCGGCGCCTTCGTGCTGCCGGCCAATGCCACCGGTCTGCGTCAGCCGGTACATGTGGACGATCTGGCCAGCGCGGCGCTGGCGGTGATCGGCCAACCGGCGACCCAGCAACGCAGCTACGCGGTGGGCGGCGGCGAAGTGCTGGCCTACACGCAGATGGTGGAACGGGTGCTGCAGGCGCTGCCACGGCCGGCGCGGCTCTATCAGGTGCCGCCCAGCCTGTTCGGGCTTGCGCTCACTGCCGCGCAACGCCTGGGCCGCCTGGGTGGCATGAACGCGGCGGCGCTGCAGCGCATGCGCGACGACCTGGTATTCGACCTGGAACCGGCACGTCGCGATTTCGGCTATGCCCCGCGCGTATTTCGCCCGCTGCCGGAAGAGCTCGGTATCGGCGAGTAATGCCGTGCGCGCGTGGCGCGTGGTGCGCTCGATGTGCGCAGCCGCAGTGCAGTGTGCAATGACATCAGACCACGCCTACAGTCCTGCGAGACATGCCAGGCACGTCGCCGCCGGACTCAGTACCGCCACCCCAACTGGCGATACACCTTGGCCAGCACCCAGATCGGCCCGATCAGCAGATAGGTCAGATCGGTCAGAAAGCTCGGCTTGCGGCCTTCGATCTTGTGGCCCACAAATTGCGCAATCCATGCCAGCACGAACACCGACAGTGCGGTGGCGAACAATCCGGTCAGCCCGATGCGGCCTTCGATCAACCGGCACAGGCAGCCGAAGAAAAAGAAGATGCCCAGCATGCCCAGCCCGAGCGGGCGCGACAGCCGGTTGTAATACGACCACGCCGCAAACATCGACAGCGCTGCCCACACCCCGCTGCTGAACCAGGTGCCGCCCACCGGAATGCACCAGAGCAGGCCCACCACCGACCACAGGATGGCCGGCACCGCGACCACATGGATCAGCTGATTGGTGTCGTTGCGGTGATCGTCGGAATAGCTGGCGAAATAGCGCTCGATCGGTCGCGCGGTCGTGGTGCGTTCGGTCATGTTCCCTCCCAGGAATGACCCCAAGCATACGCGTGCGAACGGCTGCGGTGGCGCTCCACCGGTAACCGGGCCCCGCCACGCAACACTGGCATGGCGAGGCCCGGATAGCATCAGTTGACCGATACCGCGCTCCAGGCGGCTGCCACGGCGCGGTACTGGGTGGAGGTGCCGCCATACAGATCGGTGGCCGCGCTCAACGTGGCCCTGCGTGCGGCGGCGTAGTTGCTGGAGGAGGTCATGTAGACGGTGAGCGCGCGATACCAGATGCGGCTGGCCGCGGTCCGGCCGATCGCCGTCAACGCGGTATTGCCGTTGCAGACCAGCCCGGCCGGGGTTACGTTCCAGCTGGTGCCGGCACCGAAGCCGCTCGGCACTACCGCGCCTTCGGCCAGCAGATAGTAGAAATGGTTGGCCACGCCAGAGCTGTAATGCACGTTGAGCGAGCCCAGGCTGCTGCTGTAGCAATCGGGCGAATCGCCATCCAGGCTCGGCTTGAACATGTAGCGCAATGCCAGCGTGCCGCTGCTGTTGCCGGGGATGATCTTTTCGCCGATCAGATAGTTACCCGGCTGCGCACTGTTGTTGGCGGAGTACTCCACCATCGCGCCCATGATGTCGGACGTGGCTTCGTTCAAGCCTCCCGATTCGCCCGAGTACACCAATCGCGCAGTGCGGCTGGTCACGCCATGGGTCATCTCGTGGCCGGCCACATCCACCGACACCAGTGGCGTGAAGGTGCTGCCGTCGCCATCGCCGAAGGTCATGCAGAAGCAGCTGTCCTGCCAGAAGGCGTTGTTGTAACGACTGCCGTAATGCACGCGGCTGCGCGCACCGGCGCCATCGTTGGCGATGCCGCTGCGTGCATGCGCGGTGCGGTAGTAGTCCCAGGTCAACGCCACGCCGTAATGCGCATCCACCGCTGCGGTCACCGTATCGCTGTTGGCGCCGCTACCCCATGCATTATCGGCATCGGTGACCAAGGTGCCGTTGCCGGAGGTGCTGTTGCGCATGTTGTAGGTGGCACCGCTGCCGCGGCTCAGATCGGTCAATTCGTAACCGCTGCTGCAACGCGTCGTGGCCAACGCCACGCTGCCGGCATACAGCGAGCGCCCGGTGCCGGCCGCGCTGGTACCGCCTGCGCACGCGGTATGCACCGTGTCCCAGGATTCGAGGATGCGTTGATCCACTGCATCGACGATGTAATGCATTTCGGTGGGCGTCTGATCGGGTTTGATGCCGCTATAGATCACCTCATATACCAGTCGCGGCGTGCCTTGGCGCGCGTACAGCGCAAGGCTTGCGCGTGGTGCGGCGGCTTGCGGTACGTCGAACTGCCCACCTGCCACGCGCAAGGCGGTGGCGGCATCGATGCCCGGCAGCAGGCTGGGACGGACGCTGGTCTCCATGGTCTGACTCAACTGGCGCATCACGCCGCGCCGCGAATGCACCACCACATCGCCGCCGATGACCGGCAATCCCTGATAGGTACGATCGAAGCGCACATGCTCGGTGCCATCGGCATCGACGATGCTGTCGCGCGCGATGAAGGCATCGGCTGGCGCACGATTGGCCAGCGCTGCGGCGTTGTTCCCCAGCAGCGACTGCGCGCGCGATACCGCTGCAGTAGTAGTGGATAGATCAGCCGCAGTAGCGACAGCAGAAAACGATAGCGCGCAGCAGATGGCCGCGCCCAGGCGATGAAAATGCATGACGACTCTCTCCAGAAAACGTGCGATGCAAAGACCGGCGGCACCCCCCGACAGCCGGTCGCCGATGGCACCTCGGGTGCCGTCAGCTACGCTTGCACAGTCCCTAACTGGACAGTAGTAAAAGTTACAGATGTATCGCGTTCTGTGCGCCCGGCCACTTTGCGCTGCGCAGCGCATCGCAGAGATCTGCCCGTCCCATTGCACGCAGCGCATCGTCCGGCGTGCATCCGCGCAATCTCTCTGTCGCCCAAGCAACCATCCTCGGCAAGCCGATTGCCCTGTGCATCGCGCACATCAAGACGATTGAGTTCCTGCGGCAGCTTGTCAACGCCGTCGTCTACCCGCCTGCGTCTGCGCCCCCGAATTCCGGGAACGCTAACGTACCGAAATCCTTGGCGGTCAATTCCAGTGTGCTGTGTTGTTCGGTCTCGGATTCGGATTCGGGCAGGTCACGCATAACAGGGCAGATCAATCGGAAAGGACGCACGGTTCTCTGCTGAAACGTTGGCGGGCATGCCATTACCAGTGTCGTCGCTAGCGCGCTGATTACAGAGACTGGTCGTCCACCTCGACCAGCATCCAGCACGGGCGCCGGGCGAAGTGGTAGACCTGCTGATCGCCGGTGTCGGGCGTGCGGACCAGTACCTGTCGGCCATCGGCCTCTTCGGAAATCGTGACCTCGCGGCCGCCGTTGCGGGCTGCTTCCAGGTTCGGGATGACAGGCCATTGGACATTGGCCAGCGCAACCGTGCGGGTGACCGGCGTCGGCTCGGGCTGTGCGTCGGGGTCGAGTTCAATCATCGTCAGCGGATCGGCCGTGGCCTTTTCCTGTACCGCAATGTCTGCACTGAAGCTTTTCAGAAACGCAGAGAAGTCGGCGCTGGGGCAGGTTGTCGTCTGCGCAGGCGTGGCCGGAACGGTGGCGGATGCCGAAACTGCAGGTGCTGCATTCGCAGCAGGCGTCGCAGCGCCGCCAGGCTCTGCTTGCGGCTTGCAGGCAGCCAGCGCCAGGCTCAGTGCGAGAGCGTGCAGGGACGTTCGGAAAAGGGCCAAGGGATCCTCCTGATCGTAGCGGGGCAGCTGGAGCGCGGGCGGGATGCTATACGCGCGCTGCTTGCCAATGTGTGAAAGCTTGCGGCGTCGTGGGTTGCGCAAACTTGCCGGCATGCAGCAGGCCACTGTCCTTGCAGAACAAGCAGCCTGACGATGGCCCCGGTGCTTGCGTGAGTCCGTGGCCGTTGATTGCTGTCAGCGAGGCCAGGTTGTCTCGATCGAGCCTGCGCAAAGATCATCATGATTTGATCGTGGTTTGGCCGGAGATGTATCCGGCATGGCGCGGCTGACTATATCCCGTTTGAAAATACATCGAGTGCATCCGCACCCACCCATCCCTGTGCGCAGTCGCCGACATACTGGCCTGGGGCGGCGGCATGGCAACTCCCGCCGGGGACGCTCTTCGAGCGTTGGATCGGCCTGTCGCCATATGTTCCGCATGCCGGGTTGTTCTTGCATCCGGCAACACTGTCTGCAGGAATCGCAATGACGTAGTAATACAGAGGATTCTGTCCGGCACGGCCGATCGCTTGAATGCAGACGAGCTGGCCCTGCGCCAGCCTGGCTCTGGCGACCGCACGACTGCCAGTGGTCGGCGCCGCATCAAGTGCCTCCACCCCGCTTACCTGCGCCACGCCGGCAAACAAGCCCGCATCGCCACATGCAGGCGAGAGCTCTACGTCGTAGAAATCGCCGGCATCGACATTTCCGGCCGTGCAGCCTTTTGCCATGTTCGCATCGGCACACTGCACGCCGCTTGCCTGGAGAAACGTCGCGAGCCGGTCAGCGACGGAAGCGCCAGCAGACGCCGATGCGCGGGTTGCGGCAGACGCCGATGCCGATGCCGTCGATGTGACTGGCGGCGCGGCAGGGGTTGCTGATTCGCCGGCGCTGCACGCGCCTACTGCAAGCAGCCCGGGCAGCAGTGTGTTGCGTAACGCCGGCAATTTGCGGAATGAAAAATGTGAGAGTGCCATTGCGACTTCCTTGGCCAACAGACCGCGTCAGGTGCGTCCTTCAGCGCTCAATAAAGAGCGCTGCCCACCATTGCTGCTTCAGTGCAGTGCTAAAGCCCCGAGAGCGGGGCTCCAAAACTCAATCGACCGAAATACCCGCCAACCGCTGCAGTGCCTCGGCGTATTTTGCGCGCGTGCGTTCGATCACTTCTGCCGGCAGGCTCGGGCCCGGTGCGGTCTTGCCCCAGTCCAGCGTCTCCAGATAATCGCGCACGAACTGCTTGTCGTAGCTTGGCGGGCTGGTGCCCACTTCATATTGATCGGCCGGCCAGTAGCGCGACGAGTCCGGGGTCAGCATCTCGTCCATGATGTACAGGCGGCCATCGGCGTCGGTGCCGAATTCGAACTTGGTGTCGGCCAGCAGAATGCCGCGTTCGGCGGCAAAATCCGCGGCGAAGCGGTAAATGCGCAAGGTGGCATCGCGCACGCGCTCGGCCAGTTCGGCGCCCACGGTCTTGACCATCGCGTCGAAGTCGATGTTTTCGTCATGGTCGCCGACGGCGGCCTTGGTCGATGGGGTAAAGATCGGCTCGGGCAGTTTCTCGGCCTGGCGCAGGCCGTCGGGCAATTCGATGCCGCTGACCTTGCCGGTGCGCTGATAGTCCTTCCAGCCGCTGCCGATCAGATAGCCGCGCGCGATCGCTTCCACCGGCACCGGCTTGAGCTTGCGCGTGACCACTGCACGTTTGGCATAGAGCGTCGGGTCCACACCGTCGGGCAGCACCTGCTCCACCGCGATGTTGACCAGGTGGTTGGGCATCAGGTGGTCGGTCTTGTGGAACCAGAAATTGGAGACCTGGCACAGCATCTCGCCCTTGCCGGGGATCGGGTCCGGCAACACCACATCGAACGCGGACAGGCGGTCGGTGGCCACCATCAGCAGGTAGTCGCCGGGCGGCGCATCGGCGGGCAGGCGCTCGCGGGGAATATCGAAGACATCGCGGACCTTGCCACGATGACGCAACGGCAGGCCGGGCAGATCGGATTGCAACAGCGTGGTCGACACAGGCACTCCTAAGGACGTCGCTATGACGCTGTCCCCGGGACCCGGCGGGCCCGCGGGTGTGCAGCGGGCCGCGTAGTGTACGGCGCTTCGGCGCGCCCCGCTGGATTTATTGGCCGCCGCCGCACACTCGGTGTCGACGGCCCGTCAGCCAGGCCGGGCGGGCGTTCGGGTAAGATCGCCAGCCCGCCTTGCCGCCCCCGATCGCTCATGTCCTGGTACGGAAAACTGCTCGGCGCATTGGCCGGCGCCCTGCTGTTCCGCGGCGCGCCCTTCGTGGGGCTGATGATCGGCCTGGCCATCGGGCACGCGGTGGATGCCGGCTGGTTCAAGCGGCGCGCGGAAAACCCGTACGAAGCCCTTGGACTGGAGCCGGACGCCACCACGGCCGAGATCGATCTGGCCTATCGCCGGCTGATGTCGCGCTACCACCCGGACAAGGTGGCCAACGCCGACCCGGAAGCCCGTCGCCAAGCCGAAAAAAAAGCCAGCCAGATCAACGCCGCCTACGACCGGATCCAGCGGCTACGCAAGCGCTGACTGGATGAGGGGACTGTCTAGCGCGTTCTAAAGTTGGCAGCACGCCGGGTCGCCGCGCATCCCCAAAAAAACAGCGCCCCCAGCCCCAGCCCGGGGGGCGCTGCCATCAGGCAGTCATCAGAAGCGATACGTCGCCGTCAGCCGTACCGCATTGGTCGAAAAGTCGGTGTCGGTGCGGCGCAGGTCGGTGCCGGCCGGATTGACGCGCAGGAACGGGTTGGTGGCCGGCGCGGTGCCCGGCCCCACGCGCACGCGGGTGTCTTCGTCCTGCAGGCGGGTGAACAGGTATTCCACGCCCACCGAGACATGGTCGCTCAAATGACGCTGCAGGCCGACGCCGGCCTGATAGCCGTCGGCGCTGTCGCCGCCGCTGCCGGTGAAGCTGTTGGCGGTGTTGCTGCTGGCAAAGCTGTGGTCGAACTCGCCGCGCGCCACGCCGGCGGTGAAGTACGCCAGGTAATCGCCCTGCTGGCCGAAGGCATAGCCGATCCGGCCGCGCAACGCAGCGGTACGGTTGAGCTGGCGGGTGAAGGTGTACAGCGCAGGCGTGGTGCTGAAGGCGCTGACGCTGTCGCGGATGTCGTTGCGGGTGTACTCGGCCACGACGCCATAGACCCAGTTGCCGGCCTGCCAGTCGTAGCCCAGCCGCGCCCCGTATTCGGCGCCGCCCTTGTCCTTGCTGCAGCCGCTGGCCGGCGTGCGCCCGGCCGCCGCGCCGCCGCAAAAGCCGGGCGAGAACGCATCGGTACCGGTGGCGGTGCTGACCTGGTCGCCGTCGCGGCCATCCAGGTTGGTGTCGAAGCCGAAACGGCCGCCGGACACCCCGGCAGGATCGGCACCGCCCACATTGGCGCCTAGGGAAAAGCCGGACCAGTCGGCCGGGCCGGTTTGTGCCCAGGCCGAAGGGGCCAGGGCCAGCAGGACGAGAGCGGCGGAAGCGAGCGGGGTGGTTTTCATGCGGTCTCCTTGCATCTGGCGCGGCGCGCCGGTCTGGTACGTACGCGCTCGCGTCCGCTACGGATGCACCGGCGCCTGCGTTTTGCGACGCGCTCGTCCGTGCGGCCCCGCCGGGCGCACGCCAGGACGCTATCCGGACGATGCGGACTTGGGGAGGGGGGGGCGCCCCCTGCGGCGCTACCGATGCTCGCCTGGATGCCAGGCACGGCCGGACCCCTGCCATCCATGCGATGGTTGGGTCAAACCTCCGGCCGGGCTCGGCTTTCCTCGCCGGTCCCTGGTTGCGACAATGGGGCTCCTGCATTTTCCCGAGCTGCCCATGCAACCGACGGCAATCGCCCCGTCCATCCTGTCCGCCGATTTCGCCCGTCTTGGCGAAGAGGTGAACAACGTCCTCAAGGCCGGCGCCGACTGGGTGCACTTCGACGTGATGGACAACCATTACGTGCCCAATCTGACCATCGGCCCCATGGTGTGCCAGGCCCTGCGCAAGCACGGCATCACCGCGCCGATCGACGTGCACCTGATGGTCGAGCCGGTGGATCGCATCGTGCCGGATTTCGCCGAGGCTGGCGCCACGACCATCAGCTTCCATCCCGAAGCCAGCCGCCATGTGCATCGCACGATCCAGCTGATCAAGTCGCACGGCTGCCAGGCCGGGCTGGTGCTCAACCCGGCCACCCCGGTGGATATTCTCGATTGGGTGCTGCCGGAGCTGGATCTGGTGCTGGTGATGTCGGTCAACCCCGGTTTCGGCGGGCAGGCGTTCATCCCGTCGGCACTGGATAAGTTGCGCGCCATCCGCAGCAAGATCGATGCGCTGGGCAAGCCGATCCGGCTGGAGGTCGATGGCGGGGTCAAGGCCGACAATATCGGCGCAATTGCTGCCGCCGGCGCCGATACCTTCGTGGCTGGCTCGGCGATCTTCAATGCGCCCGACTATGCGCAGGTGATCGCGCAGATGCGCGCGGCGGTGGATGCGGTGCGATGAGCCAGCCGGTGCCGCAGATCCGTCCCGCCACACCCGACGATGTGCCGCTGTTGCATGAGCTGATCACCGCGTTGGCCGTCTACGAGCGCGAGCCCGACGCGGTCAAGGCCACTCCCGGCGACCTGCACGCCAGCCTGTTCGGCGAGCGCGCCACCGCGCATGCGCTGATCTGCGAGCAAGACGGCCAGGCATTGGGCTTTGCGGTGTATTTCTTCAACTACTCGACCTGGCTGGGCCGCAACGGCCTGTACCTGGAAGACCTGTTCGTACGCCCGGAAGCGCGCGGCAAGGGCGCCGGCCTGATGCTGCTGCGGTATCTGGCCCGGTTGGCGGTGCGGCGTGGCTGCGGACGCTTCGAATGGTCGGTGCTGGACTGGAATCAGCCGGCCATCGACTTTTATCAGGCGGTCGGCGCCCGCCCGATGGACGGTTGGACGGTGTACCGGCTCGATGGCGAGCGCCTGGCCGCATTTGCCGCGGGCGGTTGACAGCGGCCGGCAGACCCGGGCGAGCAGTCGAAAGCTGGACACGGGCGGCGCACTCAGCGCCGGAATCTGCCCGTGGTCCATGCCGTTACGAGCACCGCCAGTCCGCCTGACGCTGAGCGCAGTCGTTGTTGGTCGCTGCGCGCCCCGCAGCGCGCACAAAAGGAAGGCCGCTCCACCCGGAGCGGCCTTCAAGAAAATTGGAGGCTGATCCTGCCTCCGCCCGTCGTCCCTGCTATGGCCTTCTACTCTCCGGGTTGTCGATGACATGCCCATGACAGCCCGATGGCATTACGTATTCACGATCCACCCATCGGCGCGCTGCTAGCCTGCGGCCACCACCCTCACAGCATCGGCAGCGCGCATGGCCCCGTCCCACTGGCGTCTGATCCTCAACGGCAAGTCCACCGATAATCTGGACCTGCGTGAGGCGGTGGGGGAGTTGCGCAACCGCGGCGTGCAGCTCGAAGTGCGCGTCACCTGGGAAGAGGGTGACGCCGAACGTTACGTTGCCGAAGCGGTTGCCGATGGCGTGCAGACGGTGGTGGCCGCCGGCGGCGACGGTACCTTGAGCGAGGTGGCCGCCGCGCTCGCGCACCACCACGGCGATGCCGACAGCCTGCCATCGCTGGGCCTGGTCCCGTTGGGCACCGCCAATGATTTCGCCACGGCCGCCAACGTGCCGATCGAACCGCTCCACGCGCTGAACCTGATTGCCGAGCGCCCCGCGCACGCGATCGACCTGCTGCGCATCGACACCGCACATGGCCCCCACTGGTGCGCCAATGTCGCCAGCGGCGGCTTCGGGACCCAGGTCACGGTGGAAACCGACGAAGGCCTGAAAAAAATGCTTGGCGGCCTGGCCTACCTGATTACCGGCATGTCGCGGCTGGGCCGGATCGACCCGATCAGTGCCCGTTTTTCAGGTCCGGATTTCAGCTGGGAAGGCGAGTTCATCGCCTTGGGCCTGGGCAACGGGCGCCAGGCCGGCGGCGGTCAGGCGTTGTGCCCGGAGGCCTTGATCGACGATGGACTGCTCGACGTCACCATCGTGCCAGCGCTCAACGGCGAGGTGGCCGCCACGCTTGGCACCCTGGTCACCGGCGGAAAGCAGGCGGCGTTGGAACGCGTCGCCGTGCGCGCGCGGCTGCCCTGGCTGGAAATCCTCTCGCAGCAACCGCTCACGCTGAACCTGGATGGCGAACCGGAAACCTCGCTGCATTTCCATATCGACTGCGTGCCGGCACGGCTGCGGATGCATTTGCCGGTGGACTGCCCGTTGCTCAGCGAGTGAGCGCCTGGGTGTCGTGATTGGTGAGCCAGGAGTGGGGATTGATAGAACCTGACCATGCGGTGCGCACTGCTTTAAGCCCCTCTCGCTGCGGGAGAGCGGTTGGGGTGAGGGTTCCTGCGCCAACACCCATGCCGACACCAGGCGCACCTTGCCCTGCACCGGCGACCAACAACGCCTGACCTGCGGCGCACAGACGCATGACCAACGGCACGCGCTGCCCGCAGCGCCGCCAGTCCGCATCGGACGGCCTGCCCGACAACACCCAACCCAACCCAACTTCGCAATGTGCACCGCAGTTGCCTGTGCGCCTGCTGCCCTGGAGCGGCACTTGCGCTACAGTAGTGGCGTGTCCCGCCTGACGACTCCACGCTCCTTCTCTTCCGCTCGCCGCTGGTGGCGATGGTGGCCCGTTGCCGTCGTCCGCCCCGCCACAGAGTCCCGGAAGGAAAGTCGTCTTGATCACTGCAGAGCAGTTCCAGCGCCAGGCCGCTGAAGGTCACACCCGTATCCCCGTTGTCCGCGAAGTGCTGTCCGACCTGGACACGCCGCTGTCGGTCTATCTGAAGCTCGCCGACGGCGCTTACACCTATCTGTTCGAATCGGTCGAAGGCGGTGAGCGCTTCGGGCGCTATTCCATCATCGGCCTGCCGGCGCGGCGTGTGTACAGCTTCCGCGGCCACACGCTGGAAGTCAGCGAGCACGGCGAGGTCATCGACACCCGGCAGGTCGCCGATCCGCTGGCCGAAGTCGACGCGTTGCGCGCCGAGCATTCGGTGCCGCAACTCGACGGCTTGCCCGGCTTCACCGGCGGGCTGGTGGGCTGGTTCGGCTTCGAATGCATCCAGTACATCGAACCTCGCCTGGGCACGGGCGACAAACCCGATGAGCTGGGCACGCCCGACATCCTGCTGATGCTCTCCGAAGAGCTGGCGGTGTTCGACAACCTCAAGGGCCGGCTGTACCTGATCGTGCATGCCGACCCGCGCCAGCCGCAGGCCTATGTGCGCGCCAACCGTCGACTGGACGAGTTGGCGCACCGCCTGCGGCAGGGCGGCGCCGGGTATCCGCAGGCGCAGATTTCCGATGCCATCGACGAATCGGATTTCCATTCCTCGTTTACCCGCGAGGAGTACCACGCGGTGGTGCGCAAGGCGCAGGAATACGTGCGCGCCGGCGATATCTTCCAGGTAGTGCCATCGCAGCGGTTGCGCGTGCCGTTTCGGGCGCGCCCGGTGGATGTGTATCGCGCGCTGCGCGCGCTCAATCCCTCGCCGTACATGTATTTTCTCGATGTCGGCGGCACCCAGGTGGTGGGCTCGTCGCCGGAAATCCTGGCGCGCCTGCGCGATGGGGTGGTCACCGTGCGGCCGATCGCCGGCACCCGCCCGCGTGGCGCCACGCCCGAGCTGGACAAGGCGCTGGAAGAAGAATTGCTGGCCGACCCGAAAGAACGCGCCGAGCACGTGATGCTGATCGATCTGGGCCGCAACGACGTCGGTCGCGTCGCCGAAGCGGGCACGGTCAAGGTGGGCGAGCAGTTCGTCATCGAACGCTATAGCCATGTCATGCATATCGTCAGCGAGGTCACTGGCACGCTCAAGGCCGGCCTCAATTACAGCGACGTGCTGCGCGCCACCTTCCCGGCCGGCACCGTCAGCGGCGCACCGAAGATCCGCGCGCTGGAAATCATCCGTGAGCTGGAGCCGGTAAAGCGCAATGTGTATTCCGGTGCGGTCGGTTATATCGGCTGGCACGGCGATGCCGACACTGCGATTGCGATCCGCACCGCGGTGATCCAGGACGGTTATCTGTACGTGCAAGCCGGCGGCGGCGTGGTCTACGACTCCGACCCGGACCTGGAATGGCAGGAGACCATGAACAAGGGACGCGCGCTGTTCCGCGCCGTCGCCCAGGCCGCCAAGGGGCTGTGATGGACGGGCAGGGCAGCGCTGCGCGCATCAGTTTTCGCAACGATTACAGCGAAGGCGCGCATCCGCGTGTGCTGCAGGCGGTCGTGCAGGCCAGTGTCGAGCAGAACGGCGGCTATGGCACCGATCGGCATAGCGAGCGTGCGGCGGCATTGATTCGCGATGCCATCGCGCAGCCGCAGGCCGCCGTGCAGCTGCTGGTGGGCGGCACGCAGGCCAACCTGATTGCGATCAGCGCATTCCTGCGCCCGCACCAGGCGGTGATTGCGGTCGAAGCCGGGCACATCGCAACGCACGAGACCGGCGCCATCGAGGCAACCGGCCACAAGGTGCTTACCGTACCGGCGCTGCACGACAAGCTGACGCCTGCGGTGATCGCGCCGGTGCTTGCGGTGCACAGCAACGAGCACATGGTGCAGCCGCGGCTGGTCTATCTCTCCAACAGTACCGAAAGCGGCACCATCTACACGCGTGCCGAACTCGAAGCGCTGTCGCGCTTCTGTCGCGAACGCGATCTGCTGCTGTATCTGGATGGCGCGCGGCTGGGCGCAGCGCTGACTGCCAACGGTAACGATCTGGATCTGCCGACCATTGCCGCGCTCACCGATGCGTTCTACATCGGCGGCACCAAGAACGGTGCGCTGCTCGGCGAAGCCTTGGTCGTGATCCATCCCGCCCTGCAGGCCGATCTGCGCTATCTGATCAAGCAACGTGGCGCGCTGTTGGCCAAGGGCATGGTGCTCGGCGTGCAATTTGCCACCTTGTTCGAAGATGGCTTGTTCTTCGAGCTTGCCGCGCACGCCAACGCCATGGCGCAGCGCCTGCGCGCCGGCCTGCTGGCCGCAGGCGTGGAATTCACCAGCGACTCGCCAACCAATCAGCAATTCGTCGCCGTCACCGCGCAGCAGGCCGAGGGGCTCGCGCAGCGCTACGACTTCGAACGCTGGGAAACGCGCAGCGATGGGCGGCTGGTCATTCGCTTGGTGACCTCATGGGCGACCACGGCCGATGCGGTCGATCGCCTGTGTGCGGATGTCGCAGTTCTTCATCAAGATCCCCTATTTCAGGACCGCTTCTAGGATACAAGGATGATGACGATGAAAAGACTCGCAGGTTGGATGATCGCTGGCGCCCTGATGTTGCCCGCGATGGCATCGGCGCAGATCAATACCTTGCCATCGCAACCGCATTTGCTGGTGAAAGGGCAGGCATTTCGTACCGTCGATCCGGATCGTTTCATCGTCGATCTGAAGATCAGCAAGACCGACCTGCAGCCGGATCTGGCACGGCAATTCGTCGAGGAGCGCGCCAAGCAGGTCTTGCAGGGGCTTCAGCGCAATCACGTGATGAAGGATTCGCTCTACGCTTCGGCACTGTCGATCTCTCCGCAATCCCGCTACGAGAACGGCAAGCTGGCCTTCCAGGGAACCCAGGTGGAGCGCAAGATCCGCGGCACCTTCACGTCCTTGAAGGATGTGCGTGCCTTTCTCGGCGGACTGGATGCCAACGAGAATGTCCAGGTGCTGTCGATGCAGACAGCGTTCGCCGATGCGGCCGCATTGCGTGCAGCCCTCAAGCGCGAAGCGGCCACGCAGTCGCGCGAATCTGCCCAGGGGCTTGCCGCCGCCTACGGTGTGCGGCTTGGCGGGATCTACAGCATCTCCGATGTTGCCCCCAGCTTTGCCTACGGTGTCGAAGCAGGCACCTGGTCGGCACCCAATGCGCCAAGGCCGGGCTCGGTGGTCTCTCCGCCATCGCCGCCGGCCCCACCGCCGCCGCCCGCACCGGCTGCTGGCGTGCAGGGCGTGGGCGAAAGCCTGCTGACCGGCACCATCACCTACACAGAAAACATCTATGCGGTCTTCCTGATCGCGCAATGAGTCCCTTGCCATGCTGCTGATGCTCGATAACTACGACAGCTTCACCTACAACCTCGTGCAGTACCTGCAGGCGCTGGGCGCCGAGGTCACGGTGGTGCGCAACGATGCGATGAGCGTCGATGAAATCGCTGCGCTCAAGCCCGAGCGCATCGTGATCTCGCCCGGCCCGTGCACGCCCAACGAGGCAGGCATTTCGCTGCAGCTGATCGAACAGCTGGGCCAGACCACGCCGATCCTGGGCGTGTGCCTGGGCCACCAGAGCATCGGCCAGGTCTATGGCGGCGATGTGATCCGTGCCGGTAACATCATGCATGGCAAGACCTCGCCGATCCGCCACGAAGGCAAGGGCGTGTTCGCCGGCCTGCCGGACAGCTACGAGGCCACGCGCTATCACTCGCTGGTGGTGGACAAGACCACCCTGCCGGATGCACTGGAGGTCACCGCCTGGACCGAGAATCCGGATGGTTCGGTGGAAGAGATCATGGGTCTGCGCCACCGTCAGTTCCCGGTAGAAGGCGTGCAGTTCCATCCCGAGTCGATCCTGACCCAGCATGGTCATGCCCTGCTGAAAAACTTTCTGGAGCGTTGATCGCGATGCTCGCAACGCATGTTGCCGCCGGCGGCACGGCTTTCATCGACATCCATGCGCCAGCGCGTTACCGGCGCCGGCATGGCTGCCGCCAGCGCAAGGCGCAGTGGTTCGCTGACGGCTTCACTGCCGCACGCAGACATCGCTGCATCGCCGAGCAAGGCCTGCATGCCTCGCAGTTACCCAAGGTCATTTCGCGATGAACACGTCCAACGACAGCATGCATTTCTACGAGCCGGCGCAAGGCCACGGGCTGCCGCACGACCCGTTCAATGCCATCGTCGGCCCGCGCCCGATCGGCTGGATCGGCTCGCGCAGCGCCGAGGGCATCGCCAATCTGGCGCCGTATAGCTTCTTCAACGCCTTCAACTACACTCCGCCGATCGTCGGTTTTGCCAGCATCGGGCGCAAGGACAGCCTGCGTAACATCGAAGCCACCGGCCAGTTCACCTGGAATCTGGCCACACGCCCGCTTGCCGAGGCGATGAACGCAAGCGCCGCGATGGTGCCGTCGGAGGTCGACGAGTTCGCACTTGCGGGGTTGCAGATGGCGCCGTCGCGTGTGATCGATGCGCCGCGTGTGGCCGCAAGCCCGGTCAGTTTCGAGTGCCGGTTGAGTCAACTGCTGCAGCTGCACAGCGCAAGCGGCCAGGCCGTAGAAACCTGGTTGGTGCTCGGCGAAGTGGTAGGTGTGCATCTTGCGCATGCCGCGCTCGATGACGGCGTCTACGACCCGGCCAGGGTGCAGACCATTCTGCGGGCCGGTGGTCCGGCCGATTATTTCGAAGTGCAGCCGCAGGCGCGCTTCCGCATGCATCGGCCCGGGCAATGACCGACTGACCGCGTCGATTCGGTCCTGCGCACCTGGCTGCCTGTGCCAGCCCTGTGCGGTCACCCTTGCGCGACACACTGCAGGCCTCGCCTGCAGCCGTTTTCCACCTGTCTATGGCCGTTTCCATGCCCATCACGCCCCAAGAAGCCCTGCAACGCACCATCGAACACCGCGAAATCTTCCACGACGAAATGGTCGAGCTGATGCGCCAGATCATGCGTGGCGAGGTCTCGGACATGATGGTCGCCGCCATCCTCACCGGGTTACGGGTCAAGAAGGAAACCATCGGCGAGATCGCCGGCGCCGCCACGGTGATGCGCGAATTCTCGCGCCGCGTGGAAGTGACCGACCGCCAGCACATGGTCGACATCGTCGGCACCGGCGGCGATGGCTCGCATACCTTCAACATCTCCACCTGCGCGATGTTCGTGGCTGCAGCCGGCGGCGCCAAGGTCGCCAAGCATGGCAACCGCAGCGTGTCCTCCAAATCCGGCAGCGCCGACGCGCTGGAAGCATTGGGCGCGGTGATCGAACTGCAGCCCGAGCAGGTTGCCGCATCGCTGGCACAGACCGGTATCGGCTTCATGTACGCGCCGGTGCATCACCCGGCCATGAAGGTGGTAGCGCCGGTCCGTCGCGAAATGGGCGTGCGCACCATCTTCAACATCCTGGGCCCGCTGACCAACCCGGCCGGTTCGCCCAACATCCTGATGGGCGTGTTCCATCCGGATCTGGTTGGCATCCAGGCGCGCGTGCTGCAGGAACTTGGCGCCGAACGCGCGCTGGTGGTGTGGGGGCGCGACGGCATGGACGAACTCTCGCTCGGCGCCGGCACCCTGGTCGGCGAATTGCGCGATGGCCAGGTGCGCGAATACGAAGTGCATCCGGAAGATTTCGGCATCGCCATGTCGGCCAGCCGCAACCTCAAGGTGGCCGATGCGGCCGAATCGCGCACGATGCTGTTGCAGGTGCTGGACAACGTGCCCGGCCCGGCACTGGACATCGTCGCGCTCAACGCGGGCGCGGCCTTGTATGTGGCAGGCGTCTCCGACAGCATCGCTGCCGGCGTGGTGCGTGCGCGTGCGGTGCTGGCCGATGGTTCGGCGCGCGCCCGTCTGGACGCGTATGTCGCCTTTACGCGTCAGCTCGGTGCATCGCGCTGACCATGCATCCGGCCGCAACGTTGCGGCAATCGCGCGGCCGCATCCTCACCCCTCCAATGGGCATGCTGCGCATGTTCGCGTGCAGCAACGGCCCGTTGTGGTCGTCTTGACCGATAATGCCCGCCCGCCAGGACCCGATACCATGAGCGATATCCTCAACACCATCCTTGCCCGCAAGGCCGAAGAAATCGCCGAGCGCAGTGTGCGCGTGCCGCTGGCCGAACTGGTCGCACGCAGCGCAGACCTGCCGCTCACGCGCGGGTTCGCCGCCGCCATGCAGGCCAGTATCGCCGCTGGCGAGCCTGCCGTGATCGCCGAAGTGAAGAAGGCCAGCCCGTCCAAGGGCGTGATCCGCCCGGATTTCCATCCGGCCGACATTGCGGTCAGCTACGAATTCGGCGGCGCCAGCTGCCTGTCGGTGCTGACCGATGTGGATTTCTTCCAGGGTTCGGATGCCTATCTGCGCCAGGCGCGCGACGCCTGCACGCTGCCGGTGCTGCGCAAGGATTTCACCGTCGACCCGTACCAGGTCTACGAAGCGCGCGTGCTGGGGGCCGACTGCATCCTGCTGATCGTCTCGGCGCTGGAAGACGCGCAGCTGGCCGATCTCTCCGGCCTGGCGATGCAACTGGGGCTGGACGTGCTGGTGGAAGTGCACGACATCGACGAACTCGAGCGCGCGGTGCAGGTGCCGGTGCCTCTGATCGGCATCAACAACCGCAATCTGCGCACCTTCGAAGTGTCGCTGCAGACCACGCTGGACATGCGCGCTGCAGTGCCGCGCGACCGCATCCTGGTCACCGAAAGCGGCATCGTCACCCATGCCGACGTCCAGCTGATGCGCAGCCATGGCGTGAACGCGTTTCTGGTCGGCGAGACCTTCATGCGTGCGCCCGAACCCGGCGAGTCGCTGCGTCAGCTATTCTTCGCGCATGACTGAGTCGTTTCCCGCACCGCGCGACGATGCGCCGCTGGTGGTCTTCGATTTCGACCACACCATGTACGATGGCGATTCGGGCAGCCATCTGTTCGCCTGGTTGATCAAGCGCAACCCGCTGCGTCTGCTGGTTGCGCTGCTGGCCTCGCCGATTCTCGGACCCATGGTGGCGATGCTGCCCACCCGCCGCCGCGGCGTATCCGGTTACGTCTGGATTGCCACCTTCGGCCTGCACCGTGCGCGCGAGTTCAATCGTTTCATCGACGCTTACGTGCTCAAGCATGAAGCGCAGATCCGGCAGCGCCTGCTTCCGCACGCACTGAAGGTCTTCACCGACCACCGCGCTGCCGGCGATCGCGTGGTGGTCGCCACCGGCGCGCCGCCCGAGCTGGCGCGCGCGATTCTCGGGTTCGTGGCCCATCAGGACGTGCCGGTGATCGGCAGCCTGGTCGGGCCGCGGCTGGGCGCGGTCACCGCGCGGCGCCACTGCCACAACGAAGAAAAGATGCGCATGCTGCGCGAGCGCGGTTACGCCGACATCGCCATCGCGTATTCGGACAGCACCGCAGACCTGCCGCTGTTGAAGGCTGCACGCGCGCCGGTGGTGGTCAATCCCAAGGCCAATCGCGAAGAGCTGTTCCGGCAGGTGCTGCCCGCCGGCACGCCGATCCTCAACTGGGGTTGCCGCGACCGTGGAGGCAAGGCGCTCTGAGACAGGCGCAAGCGTCTGGCCAAGACATTGCCCAGTCGCACCGACAGACCGCCCGTCTCGCAGGTGATTGGTCGGCAGACGCCTGAGGCTGCTGCGATCAACGGATCGTCAGGACTGTGATGCAATCGCAGTACAGACCGTGCGGCCTGATCGGTTGCAAACTCTCTTATAAGAGGTATCGCGCAAAACCGCGCCATCGAGTGGTGCCAAGCGAGCGCTAAAGCACAGAGCGGCACTGTCTTGGTTGTGACATCGGCAGGCAGCCAGTGCACTGGGCACTGGCTGCGCCGTGCGCTTAGCGCGTGCCGTACAGCACGACGGTCTTGCCGCGTGCATGCAGCAAGCCATCGGCCTGCAGCTTCTTGAGCACCCGTCCGGCCATTTCGCGCGAGCAACCGACCAGGCGTGCGAGCTCCTGCCGCGAAACACGCAGCTGCGTGCCCTGTGGATGGCTCATCGCTTCCGGTTCCTTGGACAGATCGTGCAAGGTGCGCACGATGCGGTCGGTCACATCCAGGAACGCCAGGCGGCTGGCTTTCCTTGTGGTATCGAGCAGCCGTTTCGAAAGCTGAACACCCAGCGCGTACAGGATGCGGGGGGCATCCGGCGACAGGCTGGTCTGAAACAGCTGCTGCAGGCGCTCGTAGCTGATCTCCGCCAATTCGCACTGGGTGCGGGTGCGCAGGATCACTTCGCGCGTGTCGGATTCGATGAACAACCCCATCTCGCCGACGAACTCGCCGCTACCGAAGTAGCCCAGCACCAACTCACGATCGTCATCTTCCTCGGCAATGATGCTCACCGAGCCGCTGATCACATAGTAGAGGGTGCCGGCCGGGTCTCCTGGCCGGAACACATCGGTCCGGGTCGGATAGCGCCTGCGGTGGCTGTGCGCCAGAAAACGCTCGATGGTGCCCGCGTCCAGCGCCAGTGAAGGGGTAGCGTTACGTACCGTCGTAGTGACAACCGTCGTGTTTCCTGGGCTCATGGTAGTTCCGCGTGTAATTCCTGAAGCTTAACGGCATGAGTCATGCAAGGTAAACCATTCTCAACATCGGCATTTCGTTGCTGGGATCTTTGGCTCATAATTGACTCCTTTCCCGCTTTCCATAAGGACAGACCGACGTGGTCAAGCCGTTGCCTCGCCTGAGGCTACAGGGGTTCAACAACCTCACCAAGGCGTTGAGCTTCAACATCTACGACGTCTGTTATGCGCGTACCGAAGAAGAGCGTCAGCGCTACATCGAGTATATCGATGAGCAGTACGACGCCGATCGTCTGACGCAGATCCTGACCGATGTGGCCGAGATCATTGGCGCCAACATCCTCAATATCGCACGTCAGGACTACGATCCGCAGGGCGCATCGGTGACGATCCTGATCTCCGAAGAACCGGTGATCGACAAGAAGCAGGCCGGTAAGGAGCTGATCTCCGACGCCGTGGTTGCTCATATGGACAAGAGCCATATAACTGTCCATACATACCCGGAGACGCATCCGCAGGAAGGCATCGCCACGTTCCGCGCCGACATCGATGTCGCCACCTGTGGCGTCATCTCGCCGCTGAAGGCCCTGAACTACCTGATCGAAAGCCTGGAATCGGACATCGTGATCATGGACTACCGCGTCCGTGGCTTCACCCGCGATGTGAAGGGCAAGAAGCACTACATCGACCACAAGATCAACTCGATCCAGCACTTCCTCGCCAAGAACGTGAAGTCGCGCTACGAGATGTTCGATGTGAACGTCTATCAGGAAAACATCTTCCACACCAAGATGCACCTGAAGGATTTCGACCTGGACCAGTACCTGTTCGAGGAGCGTGCCAAGAACCTGTCGTTCAAGGAGCGCATGAAGATCGAGACGCTGCTCAAGCGCGAGATCGAAGAGCTTTTCCATGGGCGTAACCTGAGCGAGTAATCGTAAAGAACGACCGGTTGCGCCCTTGTTTCAGGTGCGTCAACGACTCAAGGCGGGACGGCCCGCCACGCGATGACCTCGCGTTCCACAGCCGACGGCGGCCCAGTGTGCAGACACTGGGTCGCTTTTTTTTTTGTCCGTTTTTTCTGTGAGGAGTACTGCAATGCCCTGGATCTATCTTGTACTGGCCGGCCTGTTCGAAATCGGCTTCGCCATGGGCCTGAAATACAGCGACGGGTTTACGCGGCTGTGGCCAACCGTGCTGACGATCGGCCTGGCCGGCATCAGCCTGTGGTTCTTGACCCAGGCGCTGAAGACGATTCCGGTCGGTACCGGCTACGCGATCTGGACCGGCATCGGCGCACTGGGCGTGACCATTGCCGGCATCGCCCTGTTTGGCGACAGCGCATCGTGGTCGCGTCTGGCCTGCATCGGGCTGATCGTCGCCGGGGTGATTGGATTGAAGTTGGTGTCGTAGTCAGCTCCGCTTCGCGGTTCTGACCCCCAAGATTTGCTTTGCAAATCTTGGGCCCCGACTTCGTGGCTACCTATCCCCGCGCCTTCGGCGCGCCCCCTT
>NZ_JANTYU010000003.1:0-602569 GCF_024806835.1 Xanthomonas sp. 3793 | reverse complement strand
CATGTAGCTCCGCTTCGCGGTTCTGACCCCCAAGATTTGCTTTGCAAATCTTGGGCCCCGACTTCGTGGCTACCTATCCCCGCGCCTTCGGCGCGCCCCCTTAACAAAGGGGGCTTTGCTCCGGGTGGGTGCTGCAAGGTGTGGCGCATGGTTTGCAGGTGCCGTCGGCCGACAATCCCCATCGCTAGAGCATGTAGCTCCGCTTCGCGGTTCTGACCCCCAAGATTTGCTTTGCAAATCTTGGGCCCCGACTTCGTGGCTACCTATCCCCGCGCCTTCGGCGCGCGCCCTTAACAAAGGGGGCTTTGGCTCCGGGTGGGTGCTGCAAGGTGTGGCGCATGGTTTGCAGGTGCCGTCGGCCTCCCATCTCCAATCCCTAGAGCCTGTAGGCGAGGGTCTTCATCAGCTTGGAGGCCAAGGCCATGGCGGTGGGGATGGGTGGTGGCAGGATGCGGGCGCCGGCTTGTTCGGCCTGGTCGGCGTGGCGGGCTTCGTCGATTTTCATCACCCGCAGGATCGCGCGGCTGCGTTGGTCGATCTCCGGCAGGGTCTCCAAGTGCTCGTCCAGGTGGGCTTCCACCTGGCGCTCGGTCTCGACCACGAAGCCCAGGCTCCAGTCGTCGCCGCGCAGGCCGGCCAGGGCGCCCAGCGCGTAGCTGCCGGCATACCACACCGGGTTGAGCAGGCTGGGGCGGCTGTCCAGTTCGTGCAGGCGATCCGCGCACCAGGCCAGGTGGTCGGTCTCTTCCTGCGCGGCTTCCAGCAGGTGATGCTGGGTGTGCGCGTCGCGGGCGACGGCCGCCTGGCCAAAGTACAGGCCTTGCGCACAGACCTCGCCGACATGGTTGATGCGCATCAGCCCGGCGGCATGACGCCGCTGGTCTGGCTGCAACGCGACATCGGGGGTGTCGGCGGCGGGGTTGGGGCGCTCGGCGGGCGGGTTGCCGAAGACGGTCTCCAGCGCGCGCTGGGCTTCGACCAGGAGTCGATCGAGCGGGCTGTGCAGTCGGGTGGGGGAGGTCTGGGTCATGTCTCGATTCTGGCGCCCGGCCGATCCGCTGCCAACCATCTTGGCCCTGGTAGCGGTGCGACTTGCGCCGCTACGGGCTGCCGCGTACAATCCCGCCTCTTCTGTTTCGCCTTCACAACGCGTGGCAAAGTTCCAGCGGTCATTGCCGCTGCAATCCGCCCGACCACTCAAGAGTTTTCTCATGACTACGTTCACCGCCAAGTCCGAGACCGTCCAGCGCGACTGGTATCTCGTTGACGCCGCCGGCAAGACGCTCGGCCGTCTGTCCACCGAACTGGCCCGCCGCCTGCGCGGCAAGCACAAGCCGGTTTACACCCCTCACGTCGATACCGGCGATTACCTCGTGGTGATCAATGCCGAGAAGATCGTCGTCACGGGCAACAAGCTGAAAGACAAGAAGTATCACCGCTTCACCGGCTACATCG
This sequence comes from Xanthomonas sp. 3793, assembly GCF_024806835.1. GTDB lineage: Bacteria > Pseudomonadota > Gammaproteobacteria > Xanthomonadales > Xanthomonadaceae > Xanthomonas > Xanthomonas arboricola_F. The sequence continues at coordinate 601,114 of NZ_JANTYU010000003.1, read as the reverse complement.
GTAACTTGAAGACCGAGAGCCTGGAGCAGGCGCTGCAGCGCCACCCGGAGCGCGTGATCGAAATCGCCGTCAAGGGCATGCTGCCGAAGGGCCCCCTGGGCCGCACCATGTACCGCAAGCTCAAGGTGTATTCGGGTGCCGAGCATCCGCACGCCGCCCAGCAGCCGCAAGTTCTGGATATCTAATCATGGCTATCACGCAAAACTACGGCACTGGCCGCCGCAAGTCCTCCACCGCTCGCGTGTTCCTGCGCAAGGGCACTGGCAAGATCACCGTCAACGACCGTCCGCTGGACGAGTTCTTCGGCCGTGAGACGGCGCGCATGATCGTGCGCCAGCCGCTCGAGCTGACCAAGAACACCGAAAGCTTCGACATCCTGGTCACCGCTTCCGGCGGCGGCACCACCGGTCAGGCCGGTGCGATCCGTCTGGGCATCGCCCGTGCACTGGTCGAGTACGACGAAACCCTGAAGTCCGAGCTGCGCAAGGCTGGCTTCATGACCCGCGACGCCCGTGAAGTCGAGCGTAAGAAGGTCGGTCTGCACAAGGCCCGTCGCGCGACCCAGTTCTCCAAGCGCTGATCCATCGCGTTTGCTGCGTCCCGGTTCGCCGGGGCGCGTGCTTCAAAAGCCCGGCATTGCCGGGCTTTTGTCGTTTTTGGAGTGGTGCGTGGGCCGGACTGCTTGAGGGCAGTCGGGCGGCCGATTTGCTGCTGGCCTCGGTGCGCCGGGTCTTTGTGGTTCGGTGTGGCTGGGGCGTGTGGCGTTGCCGACGTCCCGGCCGCTCGAATGGTTGTGTATCCACGCGCGCGGGCAACGCCAAGTCGTCCCGGCCCGGCGTGTCCATGGCGGGTTCCGGTGCGCGGTCCCCCGATTTCACTCAGGTATCGAATGTCTTGGAACTTGAGCATTGTCCGGGCAGGCAGTGGCCGAACGCAGTGCGCGGCATCTGCAGCCGGGACAGTTGCTGTGCGGATTCGGGTGAGGCGCAGGCAACAAAAAAGGCCCGATCGTTCGATCGGACCTTCTGTGTTTGGCTGCCCCGGATGGATTCGAACCACCGAATGCCTGAGTCAGAGTCAGGTGCCTTACCGCTTGGCGACGGGGCAATAAAAACGTGTTGTCCCAGAGTATCGCATGCCTGTGCTGGCCTGAATACCATGGTGGCTATGGGTGGACTCGAACCACCGACCCCAGCATTATGAGTGCTGTGCTCTAACCGGCTGAGCTACATAGCCTAGGGAGCCGGCAATTCTCGCGATGCGCCTGGGTGTTGTCAAGTATTTCGTTTTCAGCTTGTGAGCCGGCCGTCGCCGTGGCAGAGTCGGTGACAGTAGATTTTCAGGAGTCCGCATCGTGATCGATCCGGACGGTTTCCGGCCAAACGTCGGCATCGTGCTGATGCGAAAGGACGGTCAGGTGTTCTGGGCACGACGTGTGCGCAGGGACGGCTGGCAGTTCCCGCAAGGTGGCATGAACACCGATGAGACACCCGTCGAAGCCATGTACCGCGAGTTGCGCGAAGAAACCGGGTTGTTGCCCGAGCATGTGGAATTGCTCGGCGCCACGCCTGGTTGGCTACGCTATCGCCTGCCGAGCCGGGCGGTCCGCCGCAATGAGCGACAGGTGTGTATCGGCCAGAAGCAGGTGTGGTTCCTGCTGCAGTTCACCGGCGACGAGTCGCATCTCAAGCTCGACCACACCGATACCCCCGAGTTCGACCACTGGCGCTGGGTGGACTTCTGGTACCCGGTCGAGCACGTGGTGATCTTCAAGCGTGGTGTGTATGCGCGTGCGCTGCGCCATCTGGCGCCGCTTGCGCAGAACCTGGCAGGCCCGGCAGCGGTCGGTGTGATGCCCGAGCGTGCGCTGGAAGCGTGGTTGCCAGGTAGCAGTGCGGCCGGCCACGACAGTCCGCGCAAGCGGCCACGCAAGCGTGGCGGGGCGTCGCGGGTGCGGATTAATAATGATTAACGTTTGGAATTGACACCTATTCTCGTTTGCGGTGCAATCAGCACCGGTCCTCTCCGGATCGCCAGCACCGACGGATACCGTGTACGTCTGCATCTGTAATGGGGTCACCGACCACCAGATCCGCGAAGCGGCCGAAAACGGCTGCGCCAGTTTGGCCGAGCTGACCATGCGCACCGGCTGTGGGTCCAATTGCGGTTCATGCCTCGAAATGGCTGGCGATCTGCTGAGCAAGGCGCACGCGACCCGCGCGCTGCCTCTGCCCTTGCTGGGTCTGGCAAGCGCCGCCTGAGCGGTGCGGCGTGCCCATCGCGCGCCGGGTGCTGCAACGGGTGGCACGTCTCTGACTCCTGCGGTGGTTCCAGCAGCTGCTGGTATGCCGGTCTGGCATTGAGGGGGGCTTGGGCAGTCTCCTGGCTTGCTGCGGTCACCTCGATGCGGCACGCATGGCTTTGCCGCATGCTCTCGGCAGCACGCAACTGATCACGATTCGCGTTCCTTCATGCGCCGCGCCAACGCGTTAGAGTGCGGCCGGCTCACTGTCTCGGAGACATCGCATGAAGGGCGATACCAAAGTCATCGAGTACCTCAACAAGGTGCTCTACAACGAACTCACTGCGATCAACCAGTATTTTCTGCACGCCAAGATGCTGAAGAACTGGGGCCTGAAAGAACTGGCCGAGCATGAGTACAAGGAGTCCATCGACGAGATGAAGCATGCGGACAAGTTGTCCGACCGCATCCTCTTTCTCGAAGGGCTTCCCAATTTTCAGGCGCTGGGCAAGCTGCGGATCGGCGAGAACCCGACCGAGATGTTCCGCTGCGACCTGGCGCTGGAGCGCGAAGCGGTCGCGGTGTTGCGTGAAGCCGTCGCGTATGCGGAAACCGTCAACGACTACGTGAGCCGCCAGTTGCTGGTGGACATCCTGGAGTCGGAAGAAGAGCACATCGACTGGCTGGAAACCCAGCTGGATCTGGTCGCGCGTATCGGCGAGCCCAATTACCTGCTGACCAAGCTGGACGACTGAGCCCGGTAAGCGCTGCGCTGCTGTCGGTGCAGTGGGGTAGGTTGGTGATGGCAGGTTGGGAAGGGAAGGGCGATGGGCCGCGGGTGCTTGGTGTGGCCGTGGCTATCCAGCTGGACGTGCGAGGCGCAGGTGGGTTTGCCGGTAGCGTCGTTCCACTCTCCATTGCGATGGACGTAGGGCTTGTGCCTCCTCTGCTGTGTGACGCTTCTGCGCCGTTCAATGCCCCGGCGCATTGGGCGTGGATGCTCGGTGGGCTGCACGCGCGTGCGGTGATGAGGTGTTGGTGACCTGACGCGCTTCCAGACTTGGGGTTTGATGATGCGTGCTGGATGCAGATGGCGTTGCGCGGACGGCGCCACAGCGACGCGGGACGCGCTGTTTATCGCTTCGCTCCGTACCCTCACCCTAACCCTTCTCCCGGCGGGAGAGGGGCTTATATGTTCCGCTTCCGCTCCGAGCTCCGAGCTCCAAGCTCCAAGCTCCGAGCGTCGACCCGATGCGATGCGATGCGATGCGATCCGAGATTGCCTCCGGAATCTCCAATCCGAGATCCCGGGCTTGGGCTGCTGGTGTCCGGCCAGAGGGATACAGCCCCTCCGCATCTGACTTCAGCAGCATCCTGGATTGCAGGTCGATCTGATTGGATCGCAGGCGAGTCTGGCTAGATTGCAGGTGAGTCTGACTGGATTGCCAGGCAGGCTGAGTGCGGTCGTGGTCGGTGATCGCTCAGCCGGTTGCGCGGGTGGCGGCCTGCAGGCGGGCCACCTGGCCCAGCAGGGCCAGGCGGGCGCGGGCGTACTCGGCGATGACCAGGGCGACCATTACCGAGGGACGTTCGATGGTGCCGGTGCGGGCGGCCAGTTCGATGCGTCGCGCGGCATTGGACACGGCCTGGGCGCCGACGTTGGCGCTGGACGATTTGAGCGTGTGGGCCAGGTCGCGCAGCTGCATGCTGTCGCGATTGGCGGCCGCCGCTTCCAGCTGTTCGATGATGCCTGGGGCATCGTCCAGGAACAGCTGCAGGATGGTGATGGTGTCGGCGCCGGCGACTTCGTACAGCTCGTCGATCACGCTGCTGTCCAGGATCGGGAGCGCGCGCGCCTGGGCAGCTGCGCTGGCGCTCTCGGGATCCACCGGTGCAGTGCCGCTGGTCGGGCCAGGCGCCAGTGGCTGACGTGGCAGCCAGCGCTGCAGGCAGGCGTCGAGTTGCTCTCGGGCGACGGGCTTGGAGAGGTAGTCGTCCATGCCGGCGGCCAGGCAGCGTTCGCGGTCGCCAGCCATGGCATTGGCGGTCATCGCCACGATCGGGATCGGGCGGCCGCCGCTTTCGGTTTCCATCGCGCGCCAGCGGCGGGTGGCGGCGTAGCCGTCCAGCACCGGCATCTGGCAATCCATGAAGACCATGTCGTAGCGGGTGGATTCCATGCTGCTCAGCGCGGCTTCGCCGTCGGTGGCGGTGTCGGCTTCGAAACCCAGCACCGCCAGCAGCTTCTGCGCGACAAGCAGGTTCACCGGGTTGTCCTCGACCAGCAGGATGCGCACCTCGCGCGCGTTGGCCATCGGTGGCGGCAGCGGCTCGGGGATCATCGCTGGAGCCAGCGCATGGACCGGCTTGGCGTCCGGCGGCAGCACCAGCGTGCGCAGCACCTCGTCCGGGCTCTGGCGCGGCACCAGGGTGGCGTTGTCCTGCAGTTCGGCCGGCACCGGCTCGTCGCCGTACAGCCAGATCAGCTTGGAGCCGCTGAGGTCTTCCGGGCGGGCCAGCGCGCGATGCACGGCGCGCGCGCTGTAGCGCAGCGTGTCGTGGTCGGCGATGACGCAGCGGAAGCCTTCTCCATCGCTATGGCGGCGCACGCGTTCCAGCGCTTCCTGGGTGGTTTCCATAAGCACGTGCGCCACGCCCCAGCTGTCGAGCAGGCGCTTGAGCCGCTGCGACAGGCGTGCGTCGGAGCTGATCACCATCACCCGCGCGGCATCGGCGCCGGTGCTCTGCTGCAGGTCGCCGATCACCTTGAGCAGCGGGATCTCGAACCAGAACGTGGCACCGCGCCCGGGTTCGGATTCCACGCCGATGCGCCCGCCCATCAGGTCGATGATGCGCTTGCAGATCGCCAGCCCCAGCCCGGTGCCGCCGTACAGGCGGGTGGTGGAGGCATCGGCCTGGGCGAAGGAGCGGAACAGGCGGGCCTGCTGGTCGGGGGCGATGCCGATGCCGGTGTCGCGCACCTGGAAACGCAGCAGGTGTTGGGCGCGGGTCTCGCCCAGGCGGCGCAGCTGGATATCGATGCTGCCACGCTCGGTGAACTTGATCGCATTGCCGATCAGGTTGCCCAGTACCTGACGCAGGCGGATCGGGTCGCCGCGCACCAGCAGGCGCACCGACGGTTCGATGTCCAGGCCCAGGCGCAGCTGGCGGCTTTCGGCGGTGCGTTGCAACAGCTGCACCACACCGTCGAGCAACTCGCGCAGGTTGAAGGTGGTGATCTCCAGTTCGAGCTTGTTCGCTTCGAGCTTGGAGTAGTCGAGGATGTCGTCGACGATGCGCAGCAGCTGCAGCGAGCTGCCGGTGGCGGTCTGCAGCATGTCGCGCTGGTCCAGGCTGAGCTGGCCGCTGGAGATGAGTTCCAGCATCGGAATGATGCCGTTGAGCGGGGTGCGGATCTCGTGGCTCATGGTGGCCAGAAATTCGCCCTTGGCCAGCGTGGCGGCTTCGGCCGCCTGTTTGGCGCGCAACAGTTCCTGTTCCAGTTCGCCGTGGCGTTGCAGTTCCTGTTGCAGGCGTTCGCGGGCAAGTTCCGCCTCGTCCAGGCGCTTGGACAAGCCTTGCTGGGCGCGGGCGCTGCGCTGGGCAGCCACTGCCGCGCACAGGGCGAACACCACGGCCAGCGCCGCAGCGACGGCCGTGAGTGCGTGCCAGGGTCCGCGGATGTCGCTCCATTGCAGGCCTGCGCCCACCGCAGCGGTGAGAGCGGCAACCGTGGCCAGGGCACTCCAGGCGCGAAGGCCTCCTGCCTGCGGCGTCATTTAGAGCACCGCGTTCGTGAAGTCGAAATCCAGTTCCTTGCCGACCGTCTGCACCAGGTTGCCCTGGATGAAGTCCACGCCGCTCATCCACATCGCGGCGGCCGCCTGCGGGTCTTCGATGCGCTGGCCGATGATCAGCAGGCCGCGCTGATGGGCGATGTCGATCACCCCGCGCAGTTCGTCGCGCACCGCGGCATTGCCGTGCGCATCGGCGAAACGGTTGGCCATGCGCACGAAACTCAGCGGCAACTGGCTCAGCAGCGCGTTGGCTTCGTCGCCGGGCTCGAACTGGCTCAGGCAGAACTGCACGCCGGCCGGCATCAGCTTGGCGCAGAACTGCTGCACGGTTACCGCGTGGATCAGGGCATCGTCCAGGCGCAGGTCCACGATCAGCGATTGCCCGGCCACGCCGCGCTCGACCAATGCCTTGAGCAGCCAGTCGGCGAACGCATCGCGCGCCAGCGTACGCGGCGATTGCGAGACGAACAGGCGCAGCGGCGGGCTGGCGTGCTGGTACAGATGCAGCAGGCCCAGTGCGTGATCCATGACCTGCTGGTCCAGGTCGGCGATGCGTCCGGCCGCTTCGGCGGCGGGAATCACCTGGCCGGCCGAGAGCAGGGTGCCGTCGGCCTGGCGCAGCCGCAGCAACACCTGGTATTGCGCGGTATCGCCGCCGGCCACGGCCACGATTGGCTGGTAGGCCAGTTCGAGCTGGCCTTCGACCAGGCGCAGTTGTTCCTGTTGCTCGGCCTGGCTGGGCGCCAGATAGGTCTGCACGCCGTCGCTGCGCAGGCGTGCCTGCAGCGCAGTGCGCTCGACCGCTTCCAGCGCGCTGCCGGTGTCGTCGAAGCCCAGGCCCAGCGGCGCGGCGCCGATCGCGCAGCGCACATGCACCGATTCTTCCTCGCGCACCGGGAAGGCGTTGGCGGACAGCCGCTCGCGGATGTCCAGCGCGCGTTGTTCCAGACCCGCCTCGTCCATATCCACGGCCAGCAGCAGGAAGCTGTTGTCGTTCAGACGTGCCAGCGGATACGGCTGGGCGGCACTGGCCAGGCGATGCCCGGCCTGGGTCATCAGGCGTTCGTAGGCGGCGTAGCCGTAGCGTTCGCGCAGGCCGAGTGCGCTGGCGATCTCGATGAAGAACAGGCCGCCGGACTGCTTGCGCTCCAGCGCAGTGGCCAGCAGTTCCATCACGTGGCCGCGCGTGGGCAGGCCGGTCTCCGGGTTGCTGCGCACGCTGACCTGCTCGCCGGCCAGCTGCAGCGCCTGTTGGCGCGCGCGGCGGATGCGATTGGACACTGCGGCGATCAGGTGGCGCGGGCGGATCGGTTTGGTGAGGAAATCGTCGGCGCCACTGTCGAGCACTTCGAACTGGCGCTCCGGGTCCGGGTCGCCGGTGAGGAAGACGATCGGCAGCAGCTGCTGCCCCGGCTGCTGGCGGATCAAGGTGGTCAGGCGGATGCCGTCCAGCTCGGGCATGTGCAGATCCATCAGGATCAGATCCGGGTGATAGTCCTGGATCGCCTGCGGCACGCTGGCGGCGGTCATTTCGACCTGCGCGTGCATGCCGGCGCCATGCAGCACGCTTTGTGCGAACAAGGCCTGCGAGCGGTCGTCTTCGACGATCAGGACGCGATACGGCGCATCGGCCGCGACGTTGTTGCCGTCATCGGCTCTGACCGCGGGCACTGCGGAGGACGGCGACGGCGCTGCCGCAACACGCGTTGCGCCGGCATTGGCCGCGGCACGCGCCGGTGCGATGGGCGCGGCGTGGCTGGGAATGTTGGTCGCGGCGGGCGCGGGAATGATCGCCGCACTCACCGGCGCGCTGTCGTCGGGCGCGCCGGCAGACTCGTCGGCCCAGCGGCGCCAGTAATCGGCCGGCGGCGTCTCCGCGCGCAGCGGGCGATTACGCGTGGCGGTGTCGTCACGGGTGGTGAAAGGAACCGGATCTCGGGCGGCCATCGATACTCCCTGCAGTCGCGATGATTATGCGATGAACTTCACGATAGCGGTGAGCGGCGTGCAGCCGGCATGCTTGCCGGGCGCATCGGCGCGACCAGCCGGCGCATCCCACGCCACAGCAAGCGCCAGACCCACCACACCACCAGCGCGACCAACACGCTGGACCCCACCGCCAGACCCAACGCCAACCATGGATGCGCCAGGGCCAGCGCCAACGCGGTGGTAGCGATGGTGTCTTCGGCCAGCGAGGCGACCCAGTTGCTGGCCGGTTCCGGCGAGGTGTTGAGCAAGGCGCGGGTGCCGGCCTTGAGGGTGTGGCTGGTCAGTGCCACGCCGGCGCCGGCGGCCAGCACGCCCGTGCTCAGATCACCGTCCGGCGACAGCGTGGCCGCGGCCAGAAACGCGCCGGCCGGCACCCGTGCCAGCGTCTGCAGCAGGTCCCAGCCCGAATCCACGCCGGGGATCTTGTCGGCGAAGAATTCGGCCACCGCCAGCGCACCGGACGTGCCCAGCACCCACCATGATTGCGCTGGATGCAGCGCCGGCGGCAGCTCGATCCAGCCGAGCAGGCCGGCCAGGCCGACGCCGAACACGGTGAGATAGACGCGGATGCCGGCCAGCCAGGCCAGCAGGATGCCGATCACGAACAGATGGGCTTCGCTCATGGCGTTGCTTCCTGCGAACAATACGGAACTATCGGATAACCGCCGGCCGAGCGCCAGCGTGACCGCTGCTGAGGCTCTGGCACACTACGCCGCCGCCCACAGCGCCGGCCCGTCCGGACCCGATGCCCATGAGACCAGCCGCACGCGTTCAGATCGTCCAACGGGAGCCGGGCGGTGGCCCTTCCAGCGGCCGCTGGCTGTGGATCGTGATCGTCCTGCTGTGGCTGGCCTCCCTGGGCGGGGTGTGGTGGATGGCCAGCCGCACTGCGGCGCCGCGCCTGGTCGAGGCCGAGACGGCGTTGCAGCAGGCCCAGCGCAGCCAGGCCCAGCAGCGCAAGCTGATCGAACAATTGCAGCAGCGCCAGGTCAATCTGGCGATGTCCGACAAGATCAGCCGCGCGGCCAATACCGAAGTGCAGGCCTCGCTGGCCGAGCGCGACGAACAGATCGCCGCCTTGCGCGCCGATGTGGCCTTTTATGAGCGGCTGGTGGGTTCCACTGCGCAGCGCAAGGGGCTGAACGCGCACTCGGTGCAGTTCACCGCCGAGGCCGGCGGCACCTGGAACTACAGCGTCGTGCTGACCCAGAACCTCAACCGCGGCGCGATCAGTCAGGGGCAGCTGCGCTTTGCGGTGGAGGGCGTGCGTTCCGGCAAGCTGGTGACGGTGAGCTGGAACGAGCTGCACCAGAAGCCCGAGGCCGCCGCTCAGCCGTATTCGTTCCGCTATTTCCAGCAGTTGGACGGCAGCGTGATCCTGCCGAAGGATTTCACCCCGCAACGTGTCAAAATCTCCCTGAGCGGCGATGGGGCGCCGGTCAATCAGACATTCGATTGGAAAGTCGCCGGCAATGGCGCGGGGGAGTAGCTCATGTTCGGAAACAAATCCAACCGTGGTGCGCAGACCGTGGTCGATACCTTGATCGGGCCGCAGGTGGTGATCCGCGGCGACCTGATGTTCAGTGGCGGGCTGTATGTGGAAGGCCGCATCCTGGGCAAGGTGATTGCCGAAGAAGGCGCCAGCGCCACCTTGACGGTGGCCGAGCAAGGCAGCATCGAGGGCGAAGTGCGTGCGCCGATCGTGATCATCAATGGTCAGCTGACCGGCGACGTGCATGCGGCCGAGCGGGTCGAACTGGCAGCCAATGCGCGGGTGCAGGGCAACGTGCACTACCAGGTGGTGGAAATGAGCGCCGGCGCGCAGCTCACCGGGCGGTTGATCCATGCCGCCACCGCAGGCGCGACCGCCGCTTTGCCGGCCCCGGAAGCCAGCCGCACCGAGCCGGCCAAGGCCCTGCAGGCCGAAACCGCAGAGGCCTGAGCGGGCGCGCGGCTGAAGCCGGAGCGTCTGGCCGGCACGGCCTGCTTGAAGTGGGGCCGCCTGGCCCCCATGCTGACGCCATGAGTACGCTCGTTTCGCTTCCCACTGCCGCCCCGGCCCCGGACCCGGACTATCAGTCCATCGACCGGCCGCTGAACTTTTCTGGAGCCGCCGCCGCCAAGGTGCGCGAGCTGATCCAGGAAGAGGGCAACGCCGAGCTGGCGTTGCGCGTGTATATCCAGGGAGGCGGGTGTTCCGGCTTCCAGTACGGTTTCGAATTCGACGAGAACCGCGCCGAAGACGATCTGGCCGTGGCCACCGATGGCGTGACGCTGCTGGTCGACCCGCTCAGCCTGCAATACCTGATGGGCGCCGAGGTGGACTACACCGAGAGCCTGACCGGCGCGCAGTTCGTGATCCGCAATCCCAACGCCAAGACCACCTGCGGGTGCGGTAGCAGCTTCAGCGTCTGAGGCTGTTCGGCCGGTTTCGGTCGCGTGCTTGCGATCGTTTGTCGGCGCGTTGGCGCGTCGACGGGTGTCTGCAGCACGGCTGGCCGAGGTGCGCTGATCCAGCGCAATTGCTCAGCACCGCTGCGAAGATCGACGCAGCAGGGCACGCAAGCGCCTTTCGATAGATCGCGCTGCGGGCGCACGGCGCCGGCATTGTCGAACCGCTTGTCTTCACCGGCGACCTGCAACAAGTGCGAGCGCCCGCTGCGCGCGCCTGGGCCGATCATCATGCGCTGCCGGTTGCGGGTGTCGCCAATTATCGGCAGGCTTGCGCCGATGTCAGCATCTACTCTTCCGTTGTCCGGTTTTGCCTTCACCCACGCGCCGCTCGATCGTGGCGATGCCTTGCGCGACGATCCCGCCGCGTTGGCGCAATTGTGGCCACAAGGCCAGGTGCTGTTGATCGACGCCAAGGGCACCGCCCTGGCCGATGCGCAGGGGCAGCCGTTGTTGCTGCAGGGCGCAGCGCTCGCCGATAGTCCGGAGGCGGCAATCTTCCTGGGCGTGCGCGATGGCCAGGGCTGGTTCTGCCTGTCGGCCGACCCGCTCGACATCAAGGCGCCGCAGCGGGTGGATCTGCGCCAGGCAGCGGCCGAATGGCCGGCGGAGATCGCCACGACGGCGTCGTATGCGCGGGCCATGCTGCACTGGCAGTCGCGCACGCGCTTTTGCGGCGTGTGCGGCGGGGCGATCGTGTTCCGCCGCGCCGGCTTCATCGCGCATTGCACGCAGTGCCAGACCGAGCACTACCCACGCGTGGACCCGGCTATCATCGTTGCGGTCAGCGACGGGCAACGGTTGCTGTTGGGCCGCCAGGCGAGCTGGGCGCCGCGGCGTTATTCGGTGATCGCCGGATTCGTGGAGCCGGGCGAGTCGCTGGAACAGACGGTGGCGCGCGAGGTGCATGAAGAAACCCGCGTGCGGATCCAGCACTGCAGCTATGTCGGTGCGCAGCCGTGGCCATTCCCGGGGGCGCTGATGCTGGGCTTTACCGCGCATGCGGCCGCAACCGAAGTGCCGCAGGTGACCGGTGAACTGGAAGATGCGCGCTGGGTGAGCCATGCCGAGGTCGGCGCAGCGCTGGCTGGACAAGGTGGTGACGACGGGATCGGGCTGCCGCCTGCGATTTCGATTGCGCGCGCGCTGATCGAGCACTGGTATCGCACCCATGGCTGACGGCGCCGGCTGCAAGCGCATCCCGTGGGCAAGCGCGCTGGCGCCGCTGGCGGTTGCGTACGGTGCCGGCACGCGAAACGCGTTACAGGGCGGTTGTGCCCGCTCGGCTAGACTCGGCTGAGGAGGGACACCCATGTTCACCACCCTGGTTGCCGTCGTCGTCGCACTCACGCTGGGCCATCTGGTCCCGGCGCAGGTGGCCAGGCTGCGCCGTTTTGAATGGTTTGGCCATTGGCTGCGCCGGCTGGACAGTCATGCTGCCGGGCGTGGCGCCTGGCAGGGCCGCTACGGATTCCTGCTTGCGCTGTTGCCGGTGCTGCTGGTGGCGATCGTGCTGCAGTGGTTGCTGGACGATGTCTGGCATGGATTCCTGTCGCTGCTGTTCGGCGTAGCGGTGCTGGCCTGGACCTGGGGCCCGCGCGATCTGGACCGCGATGTCGAGGCGGTGATCGATGCCGACGCGCCGGGTGCGCGACGCGACGCGATCTCGCAGTTGCAGGCCGCCGGCGGCAGCGTGCACGAGGATGCGCCATCGCTGGTCGAAGCGGTGGTGGTCAACGGCCTGCGGCGCTGGTTTGCGGTGCTGTGGTGGTTTCTGTTGCTGGGCCCGTTCGGCGCGGTGGTGTATCGCCTGACTGCGCTGGCGGTGGAAAGCCCCCTGACCGTGCTGCTACCTCCACGCAACCTTGCCGGCGCGCGCTGGCTGCTGGCCGCATTGGAATGGCCGGTGGCGCAGTTGATGACAGTGTCGATGGCGCTGGTGGGCAATTTCGAGACGGTGTTTCGCGCCTGGCGCGAGGCGCACGGCAATCGCTGGACGTTGGAGCCGCATTTTCTCGGTGCGGTTGCGCGTGCCAGCGTCAGTGCCGAGCTACGCGAAGAAGCGCACGACTACACCGATTCTGGACTGGTGCCGGTCTGGCGCCGGCTGCCGGAAGTGCGCGATGCAATGAGCCTGGTCTGGCGCGTGCTGCTGCTGTGGATGGTGGTGCTGGCGTTGTTGGTGATTGCCGGGTGGGTGCGGTGATGTTGCGCGCCAAACTAAAATAGTTTCAAGCGCTGCATTGTTTGCCGTCCTGGCACCAGGCTTTCATCATTTCAGCGCAAGTGTTTGATTCCAGGTCCGGCGGTTAATAGTACTGCTTGCGTGGCTTTACACGTTGAACCCGTGCCCGTTGAATTGTCCGCTACGGTTCAACGTCTGAAGTAAATCGGCTTGTGAGACGTGTCGGTTTCGGTAGCACGTTATGTGCCGCTGGCCTAAGCCCATAGATCGGGGTTGCTGCCCGATTCATAGCTAACAGTTGACTCGAATTCCCACTCTGATGGGTCGCTGCCGCTGGCTGCTGCCCAGGCGTTTGGAGCGACGTAAAGCAGCGACTCGTACCATTGATCAGCCGAGCGTTGCATTTCAATCGGATTTCTTTTTACGCGGAAATAGTATTCCTCGCCACGAGCGACCACATAGCATCTGGCATAGAGGAAGCCATCATCAGACTGCCCGGAGTCGCTGGCATTTTCTGCGTACTTCTCTCCGTCGATCGCGAAAAGATGCTGCGAAAGATGCTCATGGAAGGCTTCGATGCTTGCAGCCTCCATGGCCGTTAAAGCCGATGTAAGAGCGGCCAGTGCGCGATCCTCGTCTCCGTCCTCCAGTGCAGCACGATCAACAAGTTTCATTAGCTGCCAAAATTGGCCATTTTCCATAACCTGCTCATGTAAAGGCTAATGGTTGGTGCAACATCGCGCCGCGTCGTTGAGTGGCATCGCCTTGACTGGTTCGTCAGCAGAAATTGTCGATCAAGCATTGCTTCGCAACGTCTTTCTTCGATTTAACCCGGTGCCAGCAAGGTAAACGGAAGCCACGGCAGATTCCGTGCAATCCAGTACGTGGGCAATGCCCAGAGCCAGAATTTCGGCTCGGACATCACGTTCACTACCGGGGCGAACCAGCGCGCACGCCAGCCGGCTTTCCAGGCGATCAGGCCGGGCAGGGTGAACAGGCCGAGCACGGCGGCCGGATTCATGGCGAAGGCGCCGGGAAGATCGAAATGCACCAACGCGTACAACGCGCGGGTCATGCCGCAACCGGGGCAGTAGCAGCCGGTGACGGTGCGGAAGACGCAGGGCGGGAACGGGCTGTTGCTCGCGTTCGGGTCGAAGCGGTACAGCAGCGACACGCCAAAGGCGGCCACGCTGGTGGCCGCCCCCAGTCCAAGCCAATGGCGTGGACGCAGTTCCATTACTGCATGTGCTGCAGCTGCTGCATGTAATCCGTGTAGCCCTGCATGCCGCCAGTGGCGACCATGCCGATGTTGATCAGCAGGCCGATCGCGGCCAGTACGCTGGTCACGATGCACCAGGTCTTGGCGGTGTTGGAGGCGCGCCGCGCGCCGTCGATGTCGCCCTGGTTGAGCAGGCCGTTGACCTTGCTGGAGAACACGATCGCCACGATGCCGGGAATCAGGGACGGGCAGCACAGGCAGAAGCCGAGCACGGTGGAGACGATCGCCCAGATCAGGTGATTGGGCACCGGGCCGGGTGCGGCGCTGGACGAGGGATGGATCGGCGGTGGGATGGCACTCATGGTGAAGCTCCTTGGGTGGTAAACGACAACGAACGGATCGGGTGCGTGGGGATGGGAAGGGCGGCGGCAGCGCGAGCGATGGCAGCGTGCGTCGTGCCTGCAGGACCGCGCTGCAGCGCTGCAACCGCGCGCTGCCGACAGGCGCGACGGCTGCCGGTTGCGGCAGATGTCTCAGACACCAGATTGAGCACGACGACGTCCCCCGGTACGACTGGCCGCGTCCGCTTGGCGAACGCGGCGGCAAAGCGTGCAGTGGCGCACAGGCTACTCGCGGTGCGCGACGGACGCAAAGCCCGCGCCCATGCGGCTCATGGTCGGTCCTGGCGCAGTGCGCGGACCTGCTGTTCGAGCAATGCGGCAGTGGCCTGGTCGCCGGCAATGGCGGGGCCTGCCACCACTTCGATCTGCGCGCGCATCCGGCGCGGCACCCGCATGCGTCCCAGGCGTGTGTCGCGCCGGCTCCACATGCTCGACCACATGCCACGCAGCGCCATCGGAATCACCGGCACCTTGCGCCGCTGCAGGATCTTTTCGACACCGGATTTGAACGCGGCAATCTCGCCATCCTTGGTCAACGCGCCTTCGGGGAAGATGCAGACCAGTTCGCCATCGGCCAGCGCGGCATCGATGCGGTCGAAGGCCTGCTGCATCAGCGCCGGGTCTTCGCGCGCGCCGGCGATCGGGATCGCCTTGGCGGTGCGGAAGATCCAGCGCATCACCGGGATGCGGAAGATCTTGTAGTACATGACAAAGCGCACCGGGCGCGGGATCACTGCCGACAGGATCAGCGCGTCCATGTAGCTGACGTGGTTGCACACCAGCAACGCGGAGCCGTCGTCGGGCACGTGGGTGTCGATATCGCGCGCGCGCAGGCGATACAGCACGCTCACCAGCACCCAGCTGAGAAAGCGCATCAAAAACTCGGGCACCAGGGTGAAGATCCACAGCGCTACCAGCGTGTTGGCGATGGCCAGCGCCAGGAACACCTGCGGAATGCTCAGCCCCGGCATCGGAATGCGGTGCCCGAACAGCACCACCTGCGGCAGCTGCAGTGCGATGCCGATGATGGCGGCGGCCACGATGAACAGCGAGTTCTGGATGTTGAGCCCGGCGATGACGCGCGAGAGTTCGGCCTTGGGCGTGCGGCTCTGGATCAGCGCGAACAACGGCACCACGAACAGACCGGTGAACAGGCCGATGCCGACCAGATCGATGATCAGCCGCAGGCTGCCGGCCTGCTGCACGAACTGGCCGATCGACAGGCCGCTCACCGGCGCGGCACCGGGGCGGGCGAAATACAGGTCCAGCAGGAAGGCGCTGATGCCGAACGCGCCCAGCGGCACCAGGCCGATTTCCACGGTGCGTCCGGACAGCCGTTCGCACAGCAGCGAGCCGACGCCGGTGCCGATCGAAAACAGCGCCAGCGCGAACACGTACAGGTCCTGCTGGCCGCCCAGGTTGAGCTGCGCGTAGGTGGGCAGCTGCGCGGTGAGCACGGTGCCGACGAACCAGAACCACGACACGCCCAGCACCGAGTTGCGCACCGCCGGCGTGCGTCGGGTCAGGCGCATGATGGCGCGCGATTCGGGGATGGGGTTCCAGTTGATCTTTAGCTCGGGTGCGCCGGCATCGACCCTGGGCACCAGCCGCGCCACCAGGTTGCCGGTGACGGCAATGGCAATGACCGCGGTGGCTGCGGCCTCCGGGCCGTGGCTGCCGGCGATCTGGAAGATCAGCCCGCCGAAGATCATGCCGCACAGGATCGAGATCGAGGTACCCATCTCGACCAGGCCGTTGCCGCCGGTGAGTTCCTCGGGCTTGAGCACCGAAGGCAGGATCGAATACTTCACCGGCCCGAACAGCGTGGACTGCAGGCCGGTGCAGAACAGCGCAATCAGCAGGATCGCCATGTTCTCGGTGACAAAGCCCACCGCCGCCAGCGACATGATGGCGATCTCCATCGTGGTGGTGATCACGATGAGCTTCTGCTTCTCCAGTTTTTCGGCGATCTGGCCGGCCAGCGCGGAGAACAGGAAGTACGGCAGGATGAACAATGCCGGCGCCAGATTGGTGTACAGCGTGCGCTGCGCCGCATCGATGCCGAGATAGAACAACAGGCCGATGATGGCCTGCCGATAGACGTTGTCGTTGAACGCGCCCAGTGCCTGGACAGCGAAGAACGGCAAGAAGCGGCGCTGCCTGAGCAGGGCGAACTGACTGTGACCGGACATGCAGTTTCCTTTGCGAACGCGCGCAGCCTAGCAGGCTTCCACGGCGTGCTGGTGGATGGCCCGTGCGCCTAGCGCGACCGGCCAGGCGATGGCGCACGCTGCGCTGCCTGGGCACGCAGCAGTGCCACGAATGCGCGTGCGGCCGGGGTGGGGTCGGGGCGCCATACCGCGTAGGTCAAGAAACCGAAGCGCTCCTTCAGCGCGACCGTCACCACCTCGCGCATGGCCGCGGCCATGGTCTGCGGCACGATGCCCACTCCCAGGTCGGCAGCCACCAGCTCGCGCATCAGATCGGCGTGGGTGACTTCGTATTGCCGGCGCTGTCGCAGCCCGGCCTGGTCGAAGGCCGCGTCGACGATGCCGCGCACCCCGGCACCGGCAATCAACCCGGCCATGGGCTCATCGTCCAGCTCGGCCAGCGCCACCCGCTTGCGCGCGGCGAAGCGATGGCCGGGGGCGACGATCAGGGCGAGCGGTTCTTCGTGCAGGAGCAGACGCTGCTCCGGCAGCGCGACCTGCGGGCCGACGCCGACCAGGGCCACATCCAGGCGGCCTTCGCCCAGGTCGTGCAGCAAGGCCTCGCTCATGGCGGTGCGCAAGTGCACGTCCACCCGCGCATGCGCACTGCGAAACGCGCGCAGCAGCGTCGGCACCTGCACCGTGCTCAGTGAGGAAATCTGCCCCAGCGTGAGCCGGCCGCGCACGGTACCCAGTGCCTGGGCCATTTCCTCGTGCAGGCGCTCGGCTGCGCGCAGGGTCTGGCGGGCGTTGTGCAGGAAGACGTCGCCGGCTGCGGTAGGCCGTACCCGGCGGGTGCCGCGTTCGAACAGGCGCGCACCGAGGGTTTCCTCGATCTTGGCAACCTGGTGGCTGAGCGCCGATTGCACGGTGTTGCAGCGACGGGCGGCGGCGGTGAAGCCGCCTTCGTCGGCCACGGCCACGGCGAATTCCAGTTGGCGCAGGGTCAGCATGCGATCTCGAAACACGATGGCGGCAGTGAAAACAATACATTGGAAAGATGCCTTGTCGTTGGCCACACTGCGCCCCTTCCTTGACCAGGCACCTGCCATGACTGTCGACTCCGCCTCCCACCCGCCCTTGCCGCGCCGTCTGGTGCTGCTGATGGCGGCCGCCACCGGGCTGGCGGTAGCGAGCAATTACTATGCCCAGCCCCTGCTGGAAACGCTGGCGCAGGCCTTCACGATCCCGGTGCGCAGCGCCGGGGCGGTGGTGACCGCCGCGCAGCTGGCCTATGCGGCCGGTTTGCTGTTGCTGGTGCCGCTGGGCGACCGGCTGGAGCGGCGCAGCCTGATCGTGGGGCTGTTCGTGCTCAGCGCGCTGGGCCTGCTGATCAGCGCGAGCTCGCACAGCTTCGCGGTGTTGCTGGTGGGCAGCATTGTCACTGGCGCCAGTTCGGTGGCGGCGCAGATCCTGGTGCCGTTCGCGGCGACCCTGGCCGCCCCGCACGAACGCGGGCGGGTGATCGGCACGGTGATGAGCGGGTTGCTGCTGGGCATCCTGCTGGCACGCACTGCCGCCGGGGTGCTGGCCGGTGTTGGCGGCTGGCATACGGTGTACTGGATCGCATCAGGTTTATTGCTGGTCACGGCCTGGCTGTTGTGGCGCGGGCTGCCGCGGCATCCGGGCAATGCGCAGCTGTCGTATCCGCAGCTGGTGGGCTCGGTGCTGACGCTGCTGCGCGACGATGCGGTGCTGCGGTCGCGCGCGGTGCTGGGTGGGCTGATCTTTGCCGGCTTCAGCATGTTCTGGACCACGCTGGCGTTCCTGTTGTCCGGGCCTGCGTATGGCTATGGCACGGCGGTGATCGGGCTGTTCGGCCTGATCGGTGCGGCGGGCGCGCTGGCGGCCAATCGCTCGGGTCATTGGTCCGATCACGGGCATGGCGATCGGGTCAGCTGGGGCGGGTTGGCGATGCTGCTGCTGTCGTGGGGATTGCTGGCATTTGCGCCGCAGTCGATCGCGCTGCTGATCGTCGGCGTGCTGCTGCTGGATATTGCGGTGCAAGGCGTGCATATCGCCAACCAGAGCGTGATCTATCAGCGCAATCCCAACGCGCGCAACCGCATTACCTCGGCCTACATCACCTGCTACTTCATCGGTGGTGCGGTGGGCTCGACACTGGGCACTGCGGCGTATGCGCAGGCCGGCTGGAACGGCGTGGTGATGGGTGGGGCGGTGCTGGCGGTGGCCGCATTGGGCTGGGTGGGGTGGAGCGTGTCGCGTCATACCTGGAAGTAAGCGCTGCGGAGACAGAATGACGCGGTTGCAGGCTGCATTGTGCATTGCCGCCTTAGCCCGGAAGCTCGTTTCAGTGGTTCTGGCGAGCCGGCGCGGCCGCGCTGCGCGGCGTTGCCGATGACCGGCAGGGGCGCGCTGCCTGCAAGGGCCTGCTAGCGCGTGCCCACCGCCAGGCGCGCCGCACTCTCGGCCGGCGCGTCGGTCACCGCAAGCGCAGCGGCGCGTAGCTTGGGCAGCAGGCGCAGGGTGAGTGCGAGCTGGTCGCGCACCAGACGCTGCTTGGGCGGCAGCTGCACGGCATGCTGCTCCAGCGCCTCGGCCATGGCCAGTTCTTCGCTTTCGTCATGCGCCGGCAGTGGCTGACGTTGGCTCAGTGCGGCAGCGATGTCGCCCAGCGCGCGCTGCAGATAGTCGCCGGCCTGCGCAATGCGGGAATCGTGTTCGCCATCGAGCGCGGCGCGATGCGCGCCGAGCGCGGACAGATAGCCGAGCAAGGTGTTGGACAGCGCCAGGAAGCGGAAGCCCGCATCCAGGTTGCGCCGATAGCGGCCCGGTTCGCGCAGCATGTTGGACAGCGCCACCGATAAGGCGGCGTCGGCGTTATGCATGTCGCGGCGCGCGATGCGGTAGGGCAGGTCGTCGCGCATGCCGCTGGCGTATTGCTCCAGCACCTGGGTCAGGTAGCGCGCGCAGCTGGCCAGCACCGTGGCCATCACCTGGTTAAGGCGGCGGCCCTGCCAGTCCGGCAGGATCAGGAACGAGGCGGCTGCGGCGATCGCGCAACCGATCAGCGTGTCGATCAGGCGCGGCCAGATCAGCACGAAGCCATCGCCGAGCAGGTTGAAGCAGAACAGCGCCATCACGGTGATGCCGGCGGTGGCCAGCATGTAGCGATCGGTGCGGGTGATGAAGAAGATCAGCGCAGCGGCCAGCGCCAGCAGCAGTTGCACTTCGGTGCCGGGGAACAGCTGCATCAGCGCCCAGGTGGCGACCAGGCCGATCAGGGTGCCGGCGATACGCTGCACCAGCCGCAGGCGGGTGGCACCGTAATTGGGCCGGCACACGAAGGCGGTGGTGAGCAGGATCCAGTAGCCGTTGTCGGCATGGATGGACTGCATGATGGCGTAGCCGGCCACCAGTGCGATGGCCATGCGCAGGCCATGCCGGAACAGCACCGAGCCGGGCGTGAGTTGCTGGCCAAGCCGCGCGGCCATCTCGCGCAAGGTGTGCGGCGAGGAATCGCGCAGGCGGGTATCGAGGTTGTCGCTGGTGGAATCGGATTGCGCCGCTTCTGACAGCTTGCGTTCGATGCTCTGCAGGTTGGTCACCAGCAATTCCAGCGCGCCGAGCAGGCGGGCCAGGGCGGGGTCGGCACGCGCGTGCAGGTAGTCCAGCGACTGGCGCAGGTCTTCGGTGGCCAGGCGGCTGTTGTCGCCATAGTCGAACGGCTGGCGCAGCCGGATCGCCTCGCCCAATGCGGCGCAGGCCTTGCCCTGCAAAGCGAGCAGGCGCTGGCAGCGATACAGCACATCGCTGTGGAAGAACGCATCGGTCAGCGCTTCGTAGGGGTAGTGCGAAGAACTGGCGCGCTCGTGGAATTCCTGCGCCATGTAATACAGACGGAAATACAGGCCCGATTGCACGCCCGGCCGCCCCGACCGGCCGAAGCGGCTGATGATCGCGGTCTTGGCGGCATTGAGTGCGCCGACCACCTTGGCGTTCTGTTCGGCCAGCGCCAGCCGGCGCGCATGCAGGTCGCTTTGCCGTACCGGTTCGAACAGGTCGGCCTTGAGCTTGAGATAGCGGCCCAGTTCGAAGAACAGCCGCGACAGCCGCTCGCGCACCGGGCGATTGGCGAACAGGATGGTCCACAGGATCGACAGCACGCCGTACCAGGTGGCGCCGATCAGCAGCAACGCAGCGCCGTGCCAGGCCACCAGCGGATCGTGGCTGCCGTGCTGGTCCATGCCGATCATGGCGTAGATCGACAAGGCCACGGTGGCCTGTGCGATCGAAGCATAGCGCTCGCCCAGCGCGCCGAGCAGGGTCAGCGAGAAGGTTGCCACCGCCATGCCGGTCACGAACGCCAGCGGATACGGAAACAGCAGCACCACCGACGCGGCAGCGGCGGCGAAACACAGCAAGGACAGCAGCACCGACTTGATGCGGCCCAGCCAGTTGTCGTCGGTCTCGGCGATGGCGCTGGCGATCGCGCCCAGGAACAGCGCCGGCACCGCGGTGAGCTGCTGCCAGTGCCAGCACACGCCCATCGCCACCGCCAGCGCGATGAACACGCGCAGGCCATAGCTGGCCTTTTCATGGGCCCACAGGCGGCTGAGGCGGGTTTCGAAGGAAGTGGTGGCCACGGTCTCTGATGGGCAAGCGTGCCCGGGCATTATTGCCGCAGGCACGCGCCGCCGGTGTGGACAGGGGCTAGTCCTTTGTCAGTAGCCGGCAGGTATGCGCACTGGAGCGGTGTGCGCGATTGCGCCACAGCCCCGCTGCACGGCCGCTTACCGCGCTTGGTGACCTTGCTACCTGTTGAACACCGCCTTCTCGACGACCACCAGCGAGCTGTTGCTCTGTTCGGCCGACAACCAGCGGATGTCCGTGCTTGCCCCCAACCGCCCTTCGGGCACCTTCTCCCGCAAGCGGGGGAAGGACGCTGCTTAGCCCTGCGCCTGCCGTTCGCGCGCAATCGCACGCCAGCCGATGTCGCTGCGCTGAAAGGCGCTGGGCCAGTGGATCGGCTGCAGGCCGGCATAGGCGGCGCGCTGTGCGTCCTGCACGCTGTCGCCGAGCGCGGCCACGCACAGCACGCGGCCCCCGGCGCTGAGCACCTGGCCGTCGGCATTCAATGCGGTCCCGGCGTGGAAGACCTTGGCGCTGGCGGGCACCGCGTCCAGGCCATGGATGACCTCGCCGGTGACCGGCGTCTCCGGATACGGTTTGGCCGCGATCACCACACCCAGCGACGGGCGCGGGTCCCAGTGCGCCTGCGCGCGGTCCAGCGTGCCGTCGATGGCCGCTTCGACCAGATCCACCAGATCCGACTGCAGGCGCAGCATCACCGGCTGGGTCTCCGGGTCGCCGAAGCGCACGTTGAACTCGATCACCTTCGGTGCGCCGTGCGCGTCGATCATCAGTCCGGCATACAGAAACCCGGTGAACGGCACGCCGTCGGCGATCATGCCCTGCACGGTCGGCTCGACCACTTCGCGCATGACGCGTGCATGCACTTCCGCTGTCACCACCGGGGCCGGCGAGTACGCGCCCATGCCACCGGTATTGGGGCCAGTGTCGCCGTCGCCGACGCGCTTGTGGTCCTGGCTGGTGGCCATCGGCAAGGCGTGTTTGCCGTCGACCATGGAGATGAAGCTGGCTTCTTCGCCATCGAGAAACTCCTCGATCACCACGCGTGCGCCGGCATCGCCAAACGCATTGCCCGAGAGCATGTCGCGCACCGCGTCTTCGGCCTCATGCAGCGTCATCGCCACGATCACGCCCTTGCCGGCGGCCAGGCCATCGGCCTTGACCACGATCGGCGCGCCTTTCTCGCGTACATACGCGAGCGCGGCGTCCACCTCGGTATGCACCGCGTAATACGCGGTCGGGATGCCATGACGCGCGAGAAAATCCTTGGCGAAGGCCTTGCTGCCTTCCAGCTGCGCGGCCTTGGCGGTGGGCCCGAAGATGCGCAGGCCCAGCGCGTGGAAACGGTCGACCACGCCCAGCACCAGCGGCACTTCCGGGCCGACCACGGTCAGCGCGACGGCTTCGCGCTGCGCCAGCGCAAGCAGGCCGTCCAGATCGTCGACCTTGATCGCGACATTGCGGCACTTGGCCTCGCTGGCGGTGCCAGCATTGCCCGGCGCCACCAGTACCTCGCTCACGCGCGCTGACTGCGCGATCTTCCAGGCCAGGGCGTGTTCGCGGCCGCCGGAGCCGATGACAAGGATTTTCATGTGAGTGCCGAGATTGGGGAGTCGTGATTGGGGATTGGTTGAAGCACGGCGGAGACCGGAAACAGGAGAGACCAGAGCGACGTTGCCACTCCCGAATCCCCAATCCCGAATCCCGGCACGTCAGTGCCTGAAATGCCGCACGCCGGTGAACACCATGGCGATACCGTGTTCGTCGGCGGCGGCGATCACTTCGCCATCGCGCATCGAGCCGCCGGGCTGGATCACCGCCTTGATGCCGGCAGCGGCGGCGGCATCGATGCCGTCGCGGAACGGGAAGAACGCATCCGAGGCCATCACCGAGCCGGCCACCGTGAGCCTGGCTTCTTCGGCCTTGAGCGCGGCGATCTTGGCGCTGACCACGCGGCTCATCTGCCCGGCGCCCACGCCAATGGTGCGGCTGTCCTTGGCGTAGACAATCGCGTTGGATTTGACGTACTTGGCTACGCGCCAGGCGAACAGCAGATCGCCCAGTTCCGCGTCGCTGGGCGCGCGCTGGGTGACCACGCTCAATTCGCCAAGCGACATGCCGCGGTTGTCGGCCGACTGCATCAGCAGGCCAGAGCCAATGCGCTTGGTGTCGTAGTTGTTCAAGCCATTGCCGTGCGGAATCTTGAGCACGCGTACATTGGCCTTCTTGGTGGCGTATTCCAGCGCGCCGGCTTCGTAGTCGGGGGCGATCAATACCTCGACGAACTGGCGATCCAGAATGGCTTTTGCGGTGGCCGCATCCAGCGTCTTGTTGAAGGCCAGGATGCCGCCGAACGCGCTGGTGGGGTCGGTGGCATAGGCCAGCTCGTAGGCATCGCCGCAGGCCGCGCCCACCGCCACGCCGCAGGGGTTGGCGTGCTTGACGATCACGCAGGCCGGCGCATCGAACTGACGCACGCATTCCCATGCCGCATCGGCATCGGCCAGGTTGTTGTAGCTCAGTTCCTTGCCCTGCAGCTGCTGAAAGGTGGCCAGGGTGCCCGGCACCGGGTACAGGTCGCGGTAGAACGCGCCGGCCTGGTGCGGATTCTCGCCGTAGCGCAGGTCCATGACCTTGATGAAGTTGGAATTGATCTGCGCCGGAAACGGGCTGCGCGTGGGCACGGTTTCCGTGCTGTCGGCCACTGCCGACAGATAGTTGCTGATCGCCGCATCGTATTGCGCCACGCGGTTGAACGCAGCCACCGACAGCGCAAAGCGCTTGGCGGCCGACAGCTGGCCGTCGTTGGCTTCCAGCTCTGCGAGCAGGTCGGCGTATTGCGACGGGTCGGTGGCCACCGCCACGCGCGCGAAGTTCTTGGCTGCGCTGCGCAGCATTGCCGGCCCACCGATGTCGATGTTTTCCACCGCATCGGCCAGCGTGCAATCGGTCTTGACGGTGACCGACTCGAACGGATACAGGTTGAGCACCAGCAGATCGATCGGCGCGATGCCGTGTTCGGCCATCACCGCCTCATCGACACCGGCGCGGCCGAGCAGGCCGCCGTGCACCAGCGGGTGCAGGGTCTTGACGCGGCCGTCCATCATTTCCGGGAAACCGGTCAGGTCGGCGACGTCGTTGACCGGCACGCCGGCGTCGCGGATCGCCTTGGCGGTGCCGCCGGTGGACAGCAGCTCGACCTTGCGCGCCACCAGCGCGCGGGCCAGGTCGATCAGGCCGGTCTTGTCGGAAACGGAGAGCAGGGCCCGGCGCACGGGCAGGAAATCGGAGGCCATGAGTGAGGGGACAGTCGTTGCGGGGCAGCCGATATTGTAGGCTGCGCCAGCGCTCGAATGGACTCAACCACTGGTATGGCCTCGATTTATGCTCTGAAGGGACGCTTCCAGGACCTGCTGCGGCCCATGGTTGGCGCACTCTACCGCGGCGGCATCACCGCCAACCAGGTGACGCTCATCGCCGCAGCGGTGTCGTTGATGGTGGCTGCGGTGGTCTACCGCGCCGGCGCCAACTGGCCGCTGCTGTATCTGTTGCTGCCGGTGTGGATGCTGCTGCGCATGGCGCTCAATGCGGTCGATGGCATGTTGGCGCGCGAGTTCGGCCAGCAATCGCGCCTGGGTGCCTACCTCAACGAGCTGTGCGACGTGGTGGCCGATGCGGCGCTATACCTGAGCCTGCTCGGTGTGCCCGGCGTGGGCGCGCACTGGCTGTGGCTGTTTGCGCTGCTGGCGGCGCTGACCGAATACGCCGGCGTGCTCGGGCTGATGGTCGGTGCCGGTCGGCGCTACGACGGGCCGATGGGCAAGAGCGACCGCGCCTTCGTGATCGGCGTGGTGGGCGTTGGCCTGGCCTGCGGGCTGCTGGGTGCGCGCGGGGTGACCTGGGTCGCCATTGCCTTGGGCCTTGCCTGCGGCGCCACGGTGTGGCGGCGGGTACGCGCCGGGCTGGCCGAGGCGGCGGCGCGCTGATCGACATCGCGCAACGGCATGCGCTGCCGCGTCGCATGGACGCTGGGCGCTGGGCGCTGGGCGCCTCTCATTTTCTCACTGATTTCAGGATGATCCGATGCGTGATGTCGTAGAGCGGGAATTCGCCAGTTTCGATGGCACGCAGCTGTTCTATCGGCATTGGCCGACGCAGCTGGCAGGCGCCGTGCCCAAGTCGGTGGTGCTGCTGCACCGTGGGCATGAGCACTCCGGCCGGGTCATGCATCTGGCCGAAGAATTGAACCTGCCCGATGCGCAATTCTTTGCCTGGGACGCGCGCGGCAACGGCCGCTCGCCAGGGGCGCGCGGCGACGCACCGGGCTTCGAGGCGCTGGTGCGCGATCTGGACAGTTTCATCGCGCATCTATGCGCCACGCACGGCATCGCGGTGCAGGACATCGCCTTAGTCGCGCAGAGCGTGGGCGCGGTGGTTGCAGCTACCTGGGTGCACGATTACGCACCGCCGTTACGCGCGCTGGTGCTGGCCTCGCCGGCGTTCAAGGTCAAGTTGTACGTGCCGTTCGCACGTGCCGGGCTGGCGCTGATGCATGCGCTGCGCGGCAACTTTTTCGTCAACAGCTATGTCAAGCCGCAGTGGCTCACCCACGATGCGCAGCGCGTGGAAAGCTACCGCACCGATCCGCTGATCACCCGTCCAATCTCGGTCCGCGTGCTGCTGGGCCTGTACGCGGCGGCCGACCGCGTGGTGGCCGATGCACAGGCGATCACCGTGCCGACGCAGTTGCTGGTGTCCGGTTCGGACTTCGTGGTGCACCGCGGCCCGCAGGATCGGTTCTACGAGAACCTGGGCTCGCCGATCAAGCAGCGGCATTGGCTACCGGGGTTTTTTCACGACACCCTGGGCGAGCGCGACCGCGCACTGGCCATCGCGCCAATTCGCGCCTTTATCCAGGCGCGCTTCGCACAGCCCCAGCTGCGCGCCCGATTGCGCGATGCGCATCGCGCCGGCCCCAGCTTTGAAGAAGCCGAACGTCTGGCCTGGCCGCCGCAACGCAACAGCCTGCAGGACCTGCGCTGGCGTGGCGTGCGTGCCGGTTTGCGTCTGGGCGGCAAGCTGTCCGAAGGCATTGCATTGGGCCTGCAGACCGGCTTCGATTCCGGCAGCACGCTGGATTACATCTACCGCAATCAGGCGTGTGGACGTGGCCCGTTGGGGCGCATGATCGACCGCAATTATCTCGATGCGATCGGTTGGCGTGGCATCCGCATCCGTGGCGCGCATCTGGGCGAGCTTCTGCGCGATGCGGCAGGCCGCTTGCGTCAGGCGGGCCTGCCGGTGCGCGTGCTCGATGTGGCCGCAGGCCACGGCCGTTATGTGCTCCAGGCGCTCGGCAGCGGTGCGCAACGCGCCGATGCCATCGTGCTGCGCGATTTCAGCCCGCTCAACGTCACCCAGGGCGGCGAGTTGATTCGCACGCTCGGCGCCGGCGACATCGCCCGTTTCGAGCAAGGCGATGCGTTCGACCCGGCCGCCCTGGCGACGGTGCAGCCGGCGCCCACCCTGGCGGTGGTGTCGGGCTTGTACGAACTGTTTGCCGACAACGACCAGGTGGCGCGCTCGCTGGCCGGCCTGGCGGCGGCGGTGCAGCCGGGCGGGTATCTGCTCTACACCGGCCAGCCGTGGCATCCGCAGCTGGAATTCATCGCGCGCGCACTCACCAGTCACCGCGATGGCGTGGCCTGGGTGATGCGCAGGCGCAGCCAGCAGGAGATGGATGAGCTGGTGGAGGCGGCGGGCTTCCGCAAGGTGGCGCAGCGGATCGATGCATTCGGCATCTTCACCGTGTCGATGGCGCAGCGGATCGACGCATGACACATGGCGCGCGCCCGACCGGTCGTGCCGCGCTCTGGCTGGCGTTGCTGGGGCCGTTTTTCTTCCTCAGTTATGGCCTGGCCAATACGCTGGCCGGGCGCGCGGAGCACGTGCCGTCGGTGGTGTTCGGCTGGGAACACGGCATGCCGTTCTGGCCGTGGACCATCGTGCCGTACTGGACGATCGACCTGTTCTACGCCGCCTCGTTCTTTGTCTGCCGCACCCGCCGCGAACTGGATACGCACGCGCTACGCCTGCTCAGCGCGCAAGTGCTCTGCGTAACGTGTTTTGTGCTGTGGCCGTTGCGGTACAGCTTCGTGCGCCCGGACACGCAGGGTGTGTTCGGCTGGCTGTTTGCCGTGCTGCTGGGCTTCGACAAGCCGTTCAATCAGGCACCGTCGCTGCATATCGTGTTGCTGGTGGTGCTGTGGGTGCGCTATGGGCAGCATCTGTCCGGTGTGTGGCGCTGGCTGTTGCACGGTTGGTTCGGCTTGATCGGCGTGTCGGTGCTGACCACGTATCAACACCATTTCCTGGATATCCCCACCGGGCTTGCGGCGGGGTGGCTGTGCGTGTGGCTGTGGCCGGAGCGTATCGCCGCACCGTTTGCGCAGGCGCAACTGGCGCGCGATCGGCGGCGTTGGCGTTTGGCCGCGTTGTATCTGCTCGGCGCAGTCGCCAGCGCCGCGGCGGCGCTGTGCAGTGGCGGCGCCGGGTTATGGGTGCTGTGGGTGAGCCTGTCGCTGGGGCTGGTCGCGCTGAACTATGCAGCGCTTGGCGCGCCCGGATTCCAGAAGCGCAGCGATGGCGGGCTGAGTCTGGCTGCGCGCTGGTTGTATGCGCCGTATCTGCTGGCGGCCTGGTGCAACTCGCGGCTATGGACGCGGCGCGACCCGTTGCCGCGCGCGGTCTGCGATGGTGTGTGGTTGGGGCGCATTCCGCTGCCCGGCCAGCGCGCAGCCTTCGCCGCGGTGGTCGACGTGAGTGCGGAGCTGTCCCTGTACGCGGCACGCGCGCAGGACCGCGCGTTGCCGATGCTGGATCTGGTGGCACCTGCGCCTGTGCAGCTGCGCGCCGCCGCCGCCGCGATCGAGGCGGCGCGCGTGCACGGCCCGGTGCTGGTGTGCTGCGCACTGGGCTACTCGCGCAGCGCCGCCAGCGTCGCGACCTGGTTGGTGCGCAGTGGCCGCAGCAGCGATGTGGACGCGGCCATCGCGCGGCTGCGCACCGCATGCGCCTGGATCGTGCTGGGTGCGCAGCATCGCGCCGCCATCGTGGCTGCGTGCATGACTCACCCAGACAACGACAGCGCGGCCGAGCGGAGTCTGCAATGAACACATCCCCGATGACCTTGGCAGCCATGCGTGCGGTGTTGCGCCAGGGCGCGCCACTGGACCGGTTCTCGTTGCTGCTGCTGGCGGCCGCCATCGCCTTGCTGGGTGTTGCCGAGGCGCCGCCGTTGATACAACTGAGTTTTGCGCTCAGCGCAGCGGCCGGGCTGATGCAGCGCTATTGGGCATTGCGCGTGGGCCTGGATGTCGACCTGCTGGAGGGCGTGATTGCGCAGATGGCGCGCGGCAGCGACGAAACCCACGCTGCGCAACAGCTCGACACGGCGCTGCATGCCATTGGCCTGCGCGCCACGCTACCGCCTACACGCGATTGGTCGACGCGCTGGGCCGGCATGCGCCGCTTGCTGCGCTGGCAACTGGCGAGCGTGGCGGCGCAGCTGCTGTGGTTGGTCGCGGCATTGGCACTGCGGGTATCCGGATGAGCGACGCGCATGGCCCCGGTCAGCCCGAACCCATGCAGGCCACCGCGGCGCAGCAGGCGTTGTGGCAGCGCTTGCAGGCGTATCGTTTTGGCGGCGATGCCGATGCGTTGCCGGCCTTCGTGCGGCGCGTCGCCAAGCAGGCCCGCTGCAGTGTGGGGCAGGCGCAGCAAGCGGTAGACGAATACCGGCGCTTCTGTTTTCTGGCGTGCACCGATACCCGGGATGTGACGCCCAGCCCCTTGGTCGACCAGGTCTGGCACACCCATCTCACCGACACCCGCGAGTATTGGCAGCAGTTCTGCCCACAGGTGTTGCAGACCACGCTGCATCATCAGCCCGGACGCGGTGGCAGCGACGACGCTGCGCGTTTCCAGGCGCAGTATCGACAGACCCTGGAGCGCTACCGCACACACTTCGGGCCGCCGCCGGTGCAGGTCTGGCCTGCACCATCGCCGCAGCCTGCAGCCACGCCTGCGCAGCAGCACGCTGCCGAGGCCAGCCTGCGTGCCCTGCGCGGCGAGCCGATGCACGCGCAGCGCGGCGCACGCATCGGCACGGTGCTGGTCTGGGCCGTTGCGACGCTGGTGATTGGCGTGGTTGCCGGCAACGGTGAGGTCGCCTCGCCGCTGCACTGGCGCGGCAGCAGCTTCCTGGCGCTGTTTGCGGTGGGGATCGGCCTGGCCTGGTCGGCATCGGCGTGGTTGCGGCGCCGCCTGCGCGGCAGCGTGCATCTGCGGCCGGTGGATGCGGTCGATGCGCTGGAACTGGCCTGTCTGAGCGGTGGCGCCGGGCGTGTGGCCGATCTGTTGTTCGCCCGCTTGCTGGCCTGCGATGCGGTGCATCTGCAGCGCGATGAGGAGGCGCAGGCGCGCAAGTGGGTACGTTGCGATCCCAGCGTTGCAGTGCCGGTGGCGCTGCAGCCGGCACTGCAACGCGTGCGCGATGGGGAGGATCCGGTGCTGGCATGGCAGTCGCTGCGCACGCTGGCCGCACCGGTGCAGCAGCGCCTGATCGACAAGGGGTTGCTGCTGGATCGGCGCACGGCGCTGCTGGTGCGCGGGGTAAGCGCCCTTCCCGTGGCTGCGCTGTGGGGCCTGGGCGCCTGCAAGCTGGTGATCGGGCTGCAGGGGGGCTATCCGGTGGGCTATCTGCTGGCCTTGATGGTGCTGGTCAGCATGCTGCTGCTGGGATTCTTGCTGGTGCCGGTACGCCGCAGCGGGGCCGGCGATGCGCACCTGCGCGAGCGCAGATCGACGGTCAGGCCCGATGCGGCGCGCACCGGCAATGATCCCGGCGAAGCGGTGGCGCTGTACGGCACCGTCGCGTTGGTGGGCACGCCATGGGTGAGCTATCACACGCTACGTGCGCCCACGCCCGGCAATACCGACAGCAGCGGCAGCAGTTGCGGCGGTGGCGGCGACAGTGGCGGTGGGGATAGCGGCGGAGACGGTGGCGGTGGATGTGGTGGCTGCGGTGGAGGAGGCGACTGATGCAACCCAGACAGACCCTGTTGCAACGACGCCAGCGCTGGGCACGCGCCTTGCGCGGACGCGGCGCCACGCCCAACGGCGTGTCGTGGGCCGGCATCGCCTTCGCGGCGCTGGCCGGGGTGATGTTCTACATCGCCTTGAGCGCACCGGCGCGCGAAGGCGTCGCGCCGCTGCTGCTGGCCTTGCTCGGCCTACAGGGGCGGCTGTGGTGCAACCGCCTGGATGGCGTGCTGGCGCGACAGGCGCGGCTGGTATCGCGCGCCGGCGAGGTCTACAACGATGCGCCGGACCGCCTGTCGGACGTGCTGGTCTGCGTCGGGCTGGGTTACGGCCTGCAGGCCAGCATCCCGTGGGCCGCGCAACTGGGTTGGGCAGCGGCGTTGTGCTGCGTGGCCACCGCCTACGTGCGCATGCTCGGCCTGGCCTGTGGCACCGCCGAGCCACGGCAGGGGCCGATGGCACGCGTGCAGCGCATGCACTGGTTGTCGCTGACGACCGTGCTGGCGATGCCGTGGCAGTGGGTGGGCCAGCCGCGCATCGCGGCATGGGTATTGATCGGCGCGCTGGCGGTGTTGATCGCCGGTGCGCTACTGACGGTGGTGCTGCGGCTGCGCATGATCGTGCGCACATTGGAGTGGACATGATTGCCCGTTTGATTGCGCGTGCCTGCAGCGGCGCCATCCGTACCTTGACCGGCGCGCGCGCGTTGTGGCGCGGCTGTGCGCCGTCCAACGAGCGCCGCGTGTATTACGGCAACCACGCCAGCCACGGCGATTTCGTGCTGATCTGGTCGTCGTTGCCGGCCAGCCTGCGACACGAAGTGCGCCCGGTGGCCGCAGCCGATTACTGGCAACGCACCGCGCTGCGGCGCTATCTGATCCACGCGGTGTTCAATGGCGTGCTGATCGAACGCAACCCGGCGCAACGCACCCGCGACCCGATCCAATGCCTGTGCGATGCGATCGATGCCGGCGATTCGCTGATCCTGTTTCCCGAGGGCACGCGCAACCCGGACGAAGGCGTGCTGCCGTTCAAGAGCGGGCTGTATCACCTGGCGCGGCAACGGCCGGAGCTGGAATTCGTGCCGGTGTGGATCGACAACCTCAAACGCGTGATGCCCAAGGGCAAGTGGTTGCCGCTGCCGTTGCTGTGCACCACTACCTTCGGCGCGCCGTTGCGGCTGGATGCCGACGAAGACAAAGACGCGTTTCTGGCGCGTGCGCGCGAGGCGCTGCTGGCGTTGTCGCCGGATCAACTGGAGGCGCGCGCATGAATCCCTATGTCTTCAGTGGCCAGTTGCAGCAGTCTTCGATGCATCAGCAGACGTTGTGGTTGTTCAGCGGCATCGCACTGGTCTTGATCATTGCCACGCTGATTTCCGAAACGCTGCGTTGGCGCGCGCGCGCGCACCCGAGCACGGTGCTGAACAACCTGGTGGCGCGCATTCGCGCCTGGTGGGTGATGGCGGCGGTGGTCGGCATCGCATTCGTGTTCGGGCGCGCCGGGGTGATCGGCCTGTTCGCCTTGGTGTCGTTGTTTGCGCTGCGCGAGTTCATCACGCTCGCCCCGACGCGGCGCGGCGATTACTACGCCTTGTTGGCCGCCTTCTACATCGTGCTGCCGTGGCAATACGGGCTGGTGTGGACCGGCTGGTATGGCATGTACACGCTGCTGATTCCGGTCTATGCATTTTTGGTGTTGCCGATCCTGGCCACCATCGGCGGCGATACCACGCGTTATCTGGAGCGCACTGCCAAGGTGCAGTGGGGCTTGATGATCAGCGTGTTCTGCATCTCGCACGTGCCCGCATTGCTGAATCTGGAAATCCCCGGGTATGCCGGGCGCAACCTGTTGTTGATCGCCTTCCTGGTGATCGTGGTGCAGTCCTCGGATGTTTTGCAGTACGTCTGGGGCAAATTGGCCGGCCGCCATCTGATCGCGCCGAAACTGTCGCCGTCCAAAACGGTGGAAGGCTTCGTCGGCGGCGTGCTGTCGGCCAGCCTGCTGGGCATGGCGCTGTGGTGGATCACCCCGTTCGCGCCATGGCATGCCTTCGGGCTGGCGCTGGTGGCCAACCTGATGGGGTTCTTCGGCGGCCTGGTGATGTCGGCGATCAAGCGCGATCGCGGCATCAAGGACTGGGGCCACATGATCGAAGGCCACGGCGGCGTGCTGGACCGGCTGGACTCGGTGTGCTTCGCCGCCCCGGTGTTCTTCCACCTGATCCGCTACGGCTGGGCGTAAGCGTGTGACGAACCTTGGCGCAGGGCTGGCAGCGGCGCGGCGCATCGGTTTGGTAAAGACGACGCGGTCGGCGGAGCTGCCGCCAGGGCTTGGAGCGTCACCTGAGTCGTCGCAACGATCGATTCCTTCGACGCTGCGTTGGAATATTCGCCGGTTAGTCAGTCGCAAGAGGTTCTGGTTGCTGGCAGCAAGGTGCAGGCAGCCGATCAGTGGCCTGCGACCTGCCGCACGGGTTAGCGGACAGCAGTTACTGCTCCGGACCATGATCGTCAAGTTAGAAACTGCGGACAGTGCACTAGCTGAAGGCGACGACGGATCACGGACATTAAATCACCCACTTCTCATTATAAATCCTCGCCTGGCCTTGCCAGAGGCGGGGGAGTCTTAGTTGCACGCGGTGATGGCGATTCGTGTTTACCCGGGTGTTCTTTCGCTGCGGTATCTGATGGGTACGCAAAATTGTTTGAATCTCGTCTGGCGCACTGACGAACATAATCCGTAGCCGGTCGCAGATTGATAAAAAAATCCGATATCCGCATGCATGGCCTGCTCCTGGTCTTCGGTAATGCGAACATGTCTTCTGCTGCGGGGGAAGTTGTCCAGCGGGGCTGACCGACGATCTGGACTCGCTGATGTGTTCGCTCAACCGATTCAACAGCAACGACGCTCTCGGCGAGGCGTCCAGTTGCTACTTGCTGC
This sequence comes from Xanthomonas sp. 3793, assembly GCF_024806835.1. Classification (GTDB taxonomy): domain Bacteria; phylum Pseudomonadota; class Gammaproteobacteria; order Xanthomonadales; family Xanthomonadaceae; genus Xanthomonas; species Xanthomonas arboricola_F. Next base: position 567,961 of record NZ_JANTYU010000003.1, on the reverse strand, counting down.
AACGGCTGCCGCGCAGGAGCCAGCCTTGCCATCCATGCCAGCTGCGTCTTGCAGTCACGGCCGTCCATGACCCTGCGATTCAAGCAAGACACCGCAGTGCGCGTGCGCCTCAATGCGTTCGTCGATGACTCCATTGCATTACCGGCGCTGCCCTTGCCAACGGGTGGATCAGTCTCGCCATGACGGCTGGATGACCTCGCACCCTTTCCATCGGCCAGGACATGCACGCCGGTTTGCGCAGCTGTTTGGAATATCCAGATGAGATCACCCTTATGAATCGTGAAAAAGTCCTGGCATTACGCACCTGCACGAACAACATGTCCGATCATTGCGGACTGATCTGGCCACAGGCAGGCATCGTCGAATGCCGGCATTGGCAACCCAGCATCAAACAGGAAAACGGCTTGACCGGCCTGTTGTGGGGACAGGGCACCAATGCGCATCTGAACATGCATGCCGACGCGCATTGGGTCGTCTGCATTGTGGATACCGCCGACATCATCTGGCTGGGCGAAGAGGGAATGATCAAGTTCCCCAGGGCCGAGGTGGTCTACGCCGGCGGCCGTGCCGGCGCCTTGCAGTGCATCGCCGCCGGCATCGCGCAGCATGCCCCGCCCCAGCCCGAGCTGCCTGCAGAGACGATGATTGCCGCGGAATTCATTCCCAAGGCAGCGCAGGCGCAGTTCATTGCGCCGGCAGTGGAGCAGGGCGGCCATTCCGGCGCACCCGTGCCGCCGTTGGTCGCCGCCGGCGGTGCGCAGATGCCGCCGCATCCAGACGACACGCTGCGCACGCGAGAGATCGCCACCTATGGCAGCACGCTCACCGGTGCCGATCAAAGTCAGCTGATTGCAGGCTATGGAAGCACCGAGACGGCGGGTAACCGCAGCGAGTTGATCGCCGGCTATGGCAGCACCGGGGTGGCCGGATCGGACAGCACCATCGTGGCCGGTTATGGCAGCTCGCAGACCGCCGGCGGCGGAAGCACGCTGACGGCCGGTTACGGCAGCACGCAGACCGCGCGCAGCGGCAGCGATCTGACCGCCGGCTATGGCAGTACCGAAACCGCCGGGGCTGACAGCTCGCTGATCGCCGGGTATGGCAGCACCCAGACGTCCGGCGGCGACAGTTCGCTGACCGCCGGTTACGGCAGTACCCAGACGGCGCAAGGCGGTAGCGCCCTCACCGCCGGTTACGGCAGCACCGGCACCGCGGGCACGGACAGCTCGCTGATCGCCGGCTATGGCAGCACGCAAACGTCCGGTGGCGAAAGCTCGCTCACTGCCGGCTATGGCAGCACGCAAACCGCGCAGGACGGCAGTGACCTGACCGCCGGTTATGGCAGCACGGGAACCGCCGGCGCCGACAGCTCGTTGATCGCCGGCTATGGCAGCACGCAGACATCGGGCAATGCCAGCTCGCTCACCGCCGGTTATGGCAGCACGCAAACCGCGCGCACCGGTAGCGATTTGACCGCCGGCTACGGCAGTACCTCCACCGCCGGTGCCGACAGCACCTTGATCGCCGGCTATGGCAGCACGCAGACCTCCGGAGGCGACAGTTCGCTCACGGCCGGCTATGGCAGCACCCAAACCGCGCGCAAGGGCAGCGATCTGACCGCTGGTTATGGCAGCACCGCAACCGCAGGCGCGGAGAGTTCATTGATCGCCGGCTACGGCAGTACGCAGACGTCGGGCAACGCCAGTTCGCTCACTGCCGGCTATGGCAGCACGCAGACTGCACGCAGCGGCAGCGATCTGACCACCGGCTACGGCAGTACCTCCACCGCCGGTGCCGACAGCACCCTGATCGCCGGTTACGGCAGTACGCAGACCTCCGGTGGCGACAGCTCGCTGACCGCCGGTTATGGCAGCACGCAGACCGCACGCAGCGGCAGCGACCTGACCACCGGCTACGGCAGCACCTCGACCGCCGGTGGCGAGAGCACGCTGATCGCCGGCTACGGCAGCACGCAGACCTCGGGCAACGCCAGTTCGTTGACGGCCGGCTACGGCAGCACCCAGACCGCGCGCAGCGGCAGCGATCTGACCACCGGCTACGGCAGTACCTCCACCGCCGGTGCCGACAGCACCTTGATCGCTGGCTATGGCAGCACGCAGACCTCCGGTGGCGACAGCTCGCTGACCGCCGGGTACGGCAGTACGCAGACCGCACGCAAAGGCAGCGATCTCACCACCGGCTATGGCAGCACCTCTACGGCCGGCGCCGACAGCACGCTGATCGCCGGCTATGGCAGCACGCAGACGTCCGGTGGAGAGAGTTCGCTCACGGCCGGTTATGGCAGCACGCAGACCGCGCGCAAGGGCAGCGATCTGACCACCGGCTACGGCAGCACCTCGACGGCGGGTGCCGATAGCACGTTGATCGCCGGCTACGGCAGCACCCAGACCTCCGGCGGCGACAGTTCGCTGACGGCGGGCTATGGCAGCACGCAGACGGCGCGCAAGGGCAGCGATCTCACTACCGGCTATGGCAGCACGTCGACGGCGGGTGCCGAGAGCACGTTGATCGCCGGCTACGGCAGCACCCAGACCTCCGGCGGCGACAGTTCGCTCACGGCGGGTTACGGCAGCACGCAGACGGCGCGCAAAGGCAGCGATCTCACCGCCGGCTACGGCAGTACCTCCACCGCCGGCTCGGACAGTTCGCTGATCGCCGGCTACGGCAGCACGCAGACGGCCGGCTTCAAGAGCATCCTCACCACCGGCTACGGCAGTACCCAGACCGCGCAAGAGGGCAGCCTGCTCACGGCCGGCTACGGCAGTTCCTCAACGGCCGGCTCGGACAGCTCGCTGATCGCCGGCTATGGCAGTACGCAGACGGCCGGCTTCAAGAGCATCCTGACCGCCGGCTACGGCAGCACACAGACCGCACAGGAACGCAGCACGCTCACCACCGGCTACGGCAGCACCTCCACCGCCGGGCACGACAGCTCGCTGATCGCCGGTTACGGCAGTACGCAGACGGCTGGCTACAAGAGCATTCTCACCACCGGCTATGGCAGCACCCAGACCGCGCAAGAGGGAAGCTCGCTGATCGCAGGCTACGGCAGTTCCTCCATGGCCGGCCCGGACAGCTCGCTGATCGCCGGTTATGGCAGCACTCAGACGGCCGGTTACGACAGCTTCCTGACGGCCGGTTACGGCAGTACCCAGACCGCGCAAAGCAGCAGCTGGCTGATCACCGGCTACGGCAGTACCTCCACCGCCAGCTTCCAGAGTTCGTTGATTGCCGGCTATGGCAGCACGCAGACCGCCGGCTACGAAAGCACCCTGACCGCCGGTTATGGCAGCACCCAGACGGCGCAGGAAATCAGTTGGCTCACCACCGGCTACGGCAGCACCCAAACCGCAGGACACGGCAGCATTCTGACCGCCGGCTACGGCAGCAATTCCACCGCCGGTTACGAAAGCACCCTGATCGCCGGCTATGGCAGTACCCAGACCGCCGGTTACGAAAGCACCCTGACCGCCGGCTACGGCAGTACGCTGACCGCACTGGAAAACAGCTCGCTCACCGCCGGCTACGGCAGCACCGAAATCGCCGGATTTTCCAGCACGCTGATCGCCGGCTACGGCAGCAGCCAGACTGCCGGTGGCGACAGTACGCTGACGGCAGGTTATGGCAGCACCCTGACCGCGCAGGACAATAGCTCGTTGACCGCCGGCTACGGCAGCACCGAGACCGCCGGGCAGGACAGCTCGCTGATCGCCGGGTATGGCAGCACCCTGACCAGCGGCGTGCGCAGCTATCTGACCGCCGGCTACGGCAGCAACCAGATCGCCAGCTATGGAAGCTCGTTGATCGCCGGACACGAAAGTACCCAGATCGCCGGCCATCGCAGCATGCTGATTGCCGGCAAGCTCAGTTCGCAGACGGCCGGTTCGCGCAGCACGTTGATCGCCGGCATGGGCAGCATCCAGACAGCGGGCGACCGCAGCAAGCTGATCGCCGGCGCCGACAGCACCCAGACCGCTGGCGATCGCAGCAAGTTGCTGGCAGGTCGCAACAGCTTCCTCACGGCCGGCGACCGTAGCAAACTCACCGCCGGCGACGACTGCACGCTGATGGCGGGCGACCGCAGCAAGTTGACCGCCGGCAAGAACAGCATCCTGACCGCGGGCGCCAACAGCCGGTTGATCGGCAGCCTGGGATCCACCCTCACCGGTGGCGAAGACTCGGTGCTGATCTTCCGCTGCTGGGACGGCAAGCGCTATACCAACATCATCGCCAAGACCGGCGAGGAGGGCGTCGAGGCCGACACCGCCTATCAGGTCGACGACGACAGGAACGTGGTGGAAAAATTCGACGACCCGTTCGACACCATCGTGCTGGACCATGGCAGCGACCCGGCCTTCGCAGCGGATCATGCAGCGATAACGCAATTGCCGAACTGAGCAATTAACTCGCCCAGGCGGTCGGCATTGCCGATCGAGGCTACGGCCAACCGCCGGCTAGGCGGCGGTTGGCCCGATCAGATGAGGTCGGCCCGCGATGCGGGCCACGCTGGGGACTAAGCAGGTTCTGCCCAGAGGCGTGGCAGCGGGGGGCGCATCAGGCAGCCCTACCGGGCATCAACACGCAGAACATTCCACAATGCGCTGCAAGCATCGACTAACGGCCGCGTCACCTCACCAAGCGTGCCAGCCCAGCGCACTACCAGCCCGCAGCACACCCACGCTCCAACGATTCCCCAATCCCGATTCCCGAATCCCGTCTTACGTCAGCCCGTACTCTTTCAATTTCTTGCGCAAGGTGGCGCGGTGAATGCCGAGCATCGCCGCAGCGCGGCTCTGGTTGCCTTCGCAGTGATTGAGCACTTCGACGAACAACGGGATCTCCATTTCGCGCAGCACGATCTCGTAGACATCGTCCGCGTCGCTGCCGTCCAGATCGCGCAGGTAACGGCGAACGGACTGCGCCACGTGTTCGCGCAGCGGCGACTTCGGGGCGCCACGACTGGTGTCAGGACGAGAGGGGGCTGCGTTCAAAGGAAGTTCCCAGTGTCACGAGGCCGGGGCGCGTGGCCGGCGAGGGGGAGTGAGTCTAGCGCGTGACCTCATCGCTCGCCACGCCCATGTAGCGAGCGGGCGAGGTTGTGTCCGCTTAGCGGAAGTCGAAACTGAAGGCGGCGGTGCTGGCGGCCGGTTCGCGGACGCGAAACGCCACCTGCACGGCCTGACCCGGCGCCAGCGTGTCGTGCTCGGCCGGCGCCTTACCCAGATATTCCTGCGGCGACAGCACCCGGGTGCCGATCACCCGTCCATCGGCATCGGACAGCGACAGCTGCAACCAGGGCCAGGCCTGCGCCCAGCGCGCATCGTTGCGGAAGCTGGCCTGGATCTCCAGCACGCCGGACACGCCGGGCAGCGGGCGCACGTCGCGATTGAGCAGGGTCAGCGTGGCCGGCTCGCGCCACGCCGGCAGCGTACAGCGCACCACCGCGCAGGCGCTGGCCACCAGCGGCCGCCAGCGCGCGTCGCCGGCCAGATGCGCACGGTCGGCGATGACGATCTGCAGGCCCAGCAACCCGGCCAGGCCGAGCAGCAGCGCCCACTGCCGCCCGCTGGCACGCAGTCGTGGGCGGCCGAGCCCTCGGCGCGCGAAGGTGGGCGCTGCCACGGCAGGCGTGGGCAAGGGATGCACTGGCGTTGCGTGGGCGCGCGCCTGCCCGACGACGTGGTCGTGCTGCGCGTCGGCTGCGAGCGCGACGCTGGACGCGTCGAGGTTGCCCGCATCGACAGCCTCGCTCTCCTGCCGGTCTGCGGCGTCGGGCGCGGCATGGGGCGCGGTGCTGGTCATGGTGTCGTCTGGTGCCTCGCCTGCCGCGTCCTGCTCGAGCGCCAGCTGCGGCGCCACGCGTCCACGCGCGGTGGTTTCCTGCAGCCCGGCTTGGTCTGGATGGGCGCTGCCGTCTGCATCAGCGGGCGACGGGGTCTGTGCCGGCGCGGTAAGCGGCGCACGCACGACCGGCACGTCTGCTGCAGCGACCTCGGGCGCAGGCACCGGTTGCGATACGGGAGCAGCGGGCAGCCCGGCCGCGGGCATCGGCACCACCTGCTCCGCTGGCGCAGTGGCCGGCACCACGGGCGGTTGAATCAACGTCGGTGCAGGCGGCGGCGTTGCGCGCAGAAAGGTGGCCAGGGGGCGGCGCGGTGGCGGAGTCTCTGACATCGGCAGGCGTGCAGCGGGAAGACCGCTATTCAACCACGGCTACGGCGATGGGCGAACGTCGTGGGACAGCGACGTGCTCCACCCGCGCACGCCGGCCCAGCGCCCTGGCGGCGATACGGCGACGCCAACACAGGAGCAGGTGCACGGAAAGTCGCGGTTTGCCCACGACAACCGCCAACACCGCCGCAGCTCACACGACGCCGCAGCAAACACGTGGCTTCGACTCCCGACCCCCGAATCCCGAATCCCGACTCCCGACTCCCGACTCCCGAATCCCGAATCCCGAATCCCGAATCCCGAATCCCGAATCCCGAATCCCGAACTCACCGCCTGCGCCGCGTCTTGCCCTCGGCCAGCAGCAGATCCAGCAGCCCGCTGCGCTGACGTGGCGCCAGGGTGTCGAAGCGGGCCAGCAGCACGCGTTGCTGATCGTCCAGGCGACGGTACTGGGCCGGTTCCTCGGCAATGGTCGACACCGGCGGGCCGAACACGCGGTCGCCGCGGCCAGTGGCCAGGTATTCGAACGCCATGCCGCTGCGCTTGGCCAGACCGATCAGGTTCTCCACCGACGGCGCGGTGCCCTCGGCCATTTCCCACTGCGCCACTGCGCTGCGGGTGACGCCCAGCTCGCCGGCCAGGGCTTCCTGGGTCAGCTTGGTGAAGCTGCGGGCTTCGCGTACTCGTTCGTACAGCTTGCTCACACGGCACCGGATCGGGAGGCGGACAGGGCCGGGAGATATAGCCCTAGCGGCGCTTTGGGATAGTTCGTATAACTTTCATATCGACATATGTTTGCGATACTGTCGCAATGGCGTCGAGGATGTGATCACAGCGAACTCAAGGAGGATGTTCATGGTCGAGCCTGTCACTCCAAACCCCGGCCAGCGGCCTGGCCAGACACCGCCGCCGAACGCACCGTGGCCGGCCGATTCGCCGCTGGATCCGGCGGTCGCGCACTTTCGTGGAGCGCCCTGCTACCAGGTCTGGCGACGCAATCAGGAGTGGGATGCCATTGCCGAGGGCATGCATTGGTCAGCCGCGCTGGCGCCGCGCGGCTGGGCGCTGCGCTATCGGCATTGGCCCTTGCTGGGGATCGGGGCGACGCTTGCAGTTCTGGCTGCAGGCGTGGCGCTGGCCGGCGTGCAGGCGTGGTCGGCGGGCGCCTGGGTGGCGCTGTTGCTGGCCGAGCTGGGCTTGCGTGTGGGTGCGGCCCGGCAGGCCGGGCGCTGGCGCAGTGTGGCGTTACAGCGTGCCGGCTGGCAGGCGGTGACCCGCCTGCGTGCGATCAGCGTGGCCGATGCGGTGACCACCGCGCAGATCCGCGCCAGCCGCCCGCAGCGGTGAGCGAGCCGGCGATCAGCTGCGGCGGACGCCGTCGATGCGCATCCAGTCTTCGTCGCGCTCGCAACGCAGCTGGTCGAACCAGGGCGCGTAGCGTTGCAGCAACTCGTCCTCCTGGCCGTGCAGGATGCCCGACAGGGCAATGCGGCCGCCCGGCGCCACGCGTGCGGCCAGGGTGTCGGCCAACGCATCCAGTGCCGAGGCCAGGATGTTGGCGACCACCACCGGATAAGTCTGCACCGGCTCGTCCTGCGGCAGATACACCGCCAGCTGCGCGGCCACGGCGTTGCGCTCGGCATTGTCGGCCGTCGCCAGCAGCGCCTGCGGGTCGTTGTCCACCCCCACGGCGCTGGCGGCGCCCAGCTTCAGCGCGGCGACGGCCAGAATGCCCGAGCCGCAGCCGAAGTCGAGCACGCTGCGGCCCTGCAGCTCGCCGCTGCCGGCCAGGCTGTCCAGCCAGCGCAGGCACAGCGCGGTGGTCTGGTGCGTCCCCGACCCGAACGCCAGGCCCGGATCCAGCCGCACCACGGCGGCCTGCGGCGTGTCGGCCGCTTCGGGCAGGTCGTGATTCCACGGCACGATGAAGGTGCGCGCGCCGAACTGCATCGGCTTGAACAGATCCATCCAGGCGCGTTCCCAGTTGCTGTCCTCGACCATGCGCAGTGCCACCTGGCTCCAGTCCAGCTCCGGGTCGAACGCTTCCAGCGCCGCAAGCACTGCCAGCGCGTCGCTCTCGCCATCGAACAGCGCAGTCAGCACCAGCGAATTCCATAACGGCATTTCGCCCACGCCAGGCTCCAGAATGGCGCGCTCGTTGCTGGTATCGGCATCGGCATCGAGCAGGGTCACCGCCAGCGCGCCGACGTCCTCCAGCGCGTTCTGGAAGCGGGGCTGGGTGGTATCGGAGCAGGGCAGGGTCAGTTCAAGAAACGGCATCGTGGCAGTCGGCAATCATCAAGGCGTGCATCGTAGACCATTCGCGGCGGCGGGCTGAGGCATTGCGCCCTGCCGGGTGCATGGCGTGGTGGAAGATGCCGGGACGGGATCGCGCGCCGATGCGCCAGACGCGTCTACGAGACAGACGCGCGTTGCATCCAGACGCGGAGCGCGAAGCCGCCGGACACACGAGGCACGCACGCAACAGGTGCCTCGCACTGGAGCGCTCGCGCGTCGACGCACACCCATTCTGTCTGTCAGGCAGAGCTCCGCAAGCGTTCCGGCATCGCGCTGTCTCCACATGCAAGGCCTACGCCGGATACAGGAGCCAGAGTGCGATGCGACCGGGCGCCTATCGCACAAGCGATAGGCGCATTGCGATAAGAGTGCTCATGCGCAGACTGCCGTGTATTGCTTCTGCCAGGCAGACATCCGCGAGCTTGCCGGCAGTGCGACGTCCCCACATGCACTGGCTACGCTTCACCCGCACCCGCACCCGCACCCGCACCCGCACCCGCACCCGCACCCGCACCCGCACCCGCACCCGCACCCGCACCCGCACCCGCACCCGCACCCACACCCACACCCACACCCACACCCACACCCACACCCACACCCACACCCACACCCGCGATGCGATGCGATCAGGCACACGCAGCGCCCAGGCGAAGGACGCTGCGCACATCAGCGCTGAAAAGACGTAGCAGCGATTGCCAGGCGGGGGCGAACGCCGTATCGACAATGATCGATGGCACTGCACTGGCCAGCGGCATTCGCGCGCTACATGCCCACTCCCGGCAAAGGCCGCGCCTGTCTGCTGATCGCGCGGTCGCCTATTGCCCGATCTGCGCCGGCACTGCAGGCATCGCCCACGCGCGCTGCGCGTAGCGGCGGCGCTCGCTTGCCGGCCGCCGCGTGTACGGCCGGGTGCTAGACTCCGCGCCGTTGCTGCGGGCGTCTTCCGCAGCTGGGTTGCCGCTGTGATGCCGCTTGTCCGTGCCCGCCATCTCTGGCTGTTGCTCGCTCCCGTCGCGCTCGCGACGGCAGCGTGGTGGCACCTGCGTGCGCAGCCGGCAGCGCGCGCCACTGCCGTGCCCGCCAGCACCGGCGCCGTGCACCAGCCTGCGGCACCACCGGCGCGGCCCCCATCTTCCGAACGCGGCAACGCGCTGCAACTGAGCTATCGCGATGCGGTGGATGTACAGCGGGATCTGTATCGCTATGCGCAGCAACTGCAGCAGCAGGTACGTGCCGGCGATGCGCAGGCCGGCTGGCGCCTGAGCCGGGTCTATGATTACTGCGCGCCGTATGCGTCCAGCCCGGCCGGCTATGCCGCCGACAGCGCGTGGATCGCCACGCACCAGACCCCGGGCGTGGCGGCGATGCACGCTGCACGCGATCGGGTGGCGCAGCGCTGCGCCGGCTTTGCCCCCAGCGATGGGCTGGGCCCGCGCCTGGTCGCGCAACAACGGCTAAGCGCCGCGCGCGGCGGCAGCCTGGCTGCCGAGGCCGCGTTGCTGGCCCTGGGCGAACCGCTGCAGGCAACGCCCACTTACAAGCGCGCGCTGGTGCGCCGTGTGCTGGCTTCGCGCGACCCGGAGGCTTACCTGGCCCTGGCGCCGGCGATGGGCGCGCGCGCCAGCGGCGATGACAGTCTGGACGGGTATGTGGCCGGCGATCAGTTCGCCGAACTCGCCTGGCAGGTGGCGGCGTGCCGCCTGGGCCTGGACTGCAGCGCCGACAGCACGCTGGTCACCAGTTATTGCGCCAACGCGGGCATCTGCTCGCGCGAGGGCGCGCAGGATTTTGTGTCGTTCGTATTCGACGCCGCGGTGCCGCGGCAGGGAGCAGACAGCGTGGATGAGATGGTCGATAGGTTGGTGTCCGATCCGGGAGCGCAGTCATGAATTACCGTCGGTTGGCGCATGGCGCCAAGTTCTGGTTCTGGGTGGCGTTGTTCGTGGCGTATTCGGCCGCGGCGGTGGGCATCGTGATGATCGATACCGCCGATCACCGTTACCAGCCGCTGTCGATCAGATCGACCACGGTCGGTGCCGACGAGCAGCAGCGACGGCATGGCGCCAGCGAGGTGGCCGCGGTGTACCGCGCCAGCAGCGCGATGCCGTTTTCCACCTTGTCGGCCGGCTCGATGTTTCAGGTGGTCTGGCCGGACGGCTCCACCGAAACCATGATGGTGGTCGACCCGGCCTCGTCTAGCGGCATCGTGCCGGTGCCGGGCAGCCAGCAGGTGCCTGCGCCGCGGCGTTGAGCGATGCAGCGCATCGCGCCCTGATGCGAGTGTGCTGCGCATCCGCGCGCACGACTGACGATCTGCGCAGCGGATCCGGTAGCACCCGGCTCCGGTAGGAGCGCACCTGGGCGCGACGGGGTTCTACCGACAAAGCGCGGTCGCGCCCGGGTGCGCTCCTACGCATCGGGCGGCTGGCCGCATAGTTTGCTGGTGCCGGCTGTGATCCAGCCGCGTGCCTGGCCTGCGCGGCGCACTGCCGAGGCGATGCACCGGCAAGCCATGCGACAAGCCCGGTGTCCCGTGCTTGTCGCATGGTGCAATGGCCAGTGCGATCACTCCTAATTCCGTAGGCCCCCGGCTCGCGTAGGAGCGCACCTGGGCGCGGTGGGGTTCCACCGATAAGGCGCGGTCGCGGCCGGGTGCGCTCCTACGCATCGGTCGGCTGGCCGCATGGGCGCCGGTGCGGGGGTGTCGTCGCGATGCACCGGGAAACAACGCAACAAGCCCGGTTTCCCGGGCTTGTTGCGTGGTGCAATGACCAGTGCGATCAGGTCAGCGCGATCGACTTGTTCTTGCGCTCGGCCAGGCGCTTTTCCAGGTAATGGATGTTCTGCCCACCGGCCTGGAAGCCCTTGTCGCGCATGATGCGCTGCTGCAGCGGGATATTGGTCTTGATGCCGTCCACCACCATCTCGCTCAGCGCCACACGCATGCGCGCGATCGCGGTCTCGCGGTCGGGGCCGTGCACGATCAGCTTGCCGATCATCGAGTCGTAGTTCGGCGGCACCTTGTAGCCGGCATAGATGTGCGTATCCACCCGCACGCCCGGGCCGCCCGGCGGATGGAAGGCGGTGATCAGGCCCGGGTTGGGCATGAAGGTTTCCGGGTCTTCGGCATTGATGCGGCACTCGATCGCATGCCCGCGCAGCACGATGTCGCTCTGCTTGATGCTGAGCTTGTGGCCGGCGGCGATGCGCAACTGTTCGCACACCAGGTCGATGCCGGTGATGCGTTCGGTGACCGGGTGTTCCACCTGGATACGGGTGTTCATTTCGATGAAGTAAAAGCGCCCGCCTTCGAACAGGAACTCGAAGGTGCCGGCGCCGCGGTAGCCGATGCGGATGCAGGCATCCACGCAGACCTTGCCGATCTCGTTGCGCAGCTCCTCGGTGATGCCCGGGGCCGGCGCTTCTTCCACCACTTTCTGGTGGCGGCGCTGCATCGAGCAATCGCGTTCGCCCAGATGGATCGCACCGCCCTGGCCGTCGGCCAGCACCTGGATTTCCACGTGGCGCGGATTTTCCAGGAACTTCTCCATGTAGACCTGATCGTTGCTGAAAGCGGCCTTGGCTTCGGACTTGGTGGTTTCGATCGCAGCCTTCAACGCCGCTTCCGAATGCACCACGCGCATGCCGCGCCCGCCGCCGCCGCCGGCGGCCTTGATGATCACCGGGTAGCCGATCTCGCGCGCCACCTTGGTGTTGGCGACGATGTCATCGCCCAGCGGGCCGCCCGAGCCGGGCACGCACGGCACGCCGGCGGCCTTCATCGCGCGGATCGCCTCGACCTTGTCGCCCATCAGGCGGATGGTGTCGGCCTTGGGGCCGATGAAGATGAAGCCGGATTCTTCCACCCGCTCGGCGAAGTCGGCGTTTTCCGAGAGAAAACCGTAGCCGGGATGGATGGCCTGCGCATCGGTCACCTCGGCCGCGGCGATCAACGCCGGGATATTGAGGTAGCTGTCGCTGGAGGCGGCCGGGCCGATACAGACCGACTCGTCGGCCATGGCCACGTGCTTGAGGTTGCGGTCGACCGTGGAATGCACCGCGACCGTGCGGATGCCGAGCGTATGGCACGCGCGCAGGATGCGCAGCGCGATTTCGCCTCGGTTGGCGATGACGACTTTATCGAGCATGGGATTCGGGATTCGGGATTGGGGAGTCGTACAGGGCGCTGGGTTCGCGCAAATGTCGCGCTTGTTCCAGCGTGCGGATCAACGCATTGAGCCTGGCAAACGTGCGATTCAGCAGATCGACAGTTGCCGCACCGGGCGATGCGAACTGCAGGCGTGTTGCAATCTGCAGTTGCGTGTCCAGCTCCGCCAGCGAGCCCCGTGCCATCGAGAGATAACGCAGGTATTCGGCGGTGGAGCGCCGTGCAGCACCTTCGGCAATGTTGGACGGAATGCTGATCGCCGCGCGCCGCATCTGTGCTGTCAGTCCAAAACGTTCGGAATCGGGAAAATCGTGGCTCAGGCGGTAGATCGCTTCGACAAGCGACATCGCATCGCGCCACACCGTCAGGCGCTCATGCGGTCGCTCTTGCGAATCCCGAATCACGACTCCCGAATCCCGGCGCTTCAGCCAATCACAAACAACGGCTGATCGAATTCCACCGGCTGGCCGGTTTCGCCGAGGATGGCCACGATGGTGCCGGAAACGTCGGCTTCGATCGGGTTGAACATCTTCATCGCCTCGATGATCGCCAGGGTGTCGCCGGCCTTGACCGCCTGGCCCACGGCGACGAATGCCGGCTTGTCGGGGGAGGGCGAGGTGTAGAACGTGCCGACCATCGGCGCGCGCAACACATGGCCTTCCGGCAACGCAGCGGCCTGCTTGGCGCCCCCGGTGGAAGCCTCGGTGGGCGACTGCATCGGCATGGAGGCCGCTTGCGGCGCGGCGGCGGGGGCCGGTGCGTACTGCTGCACCGGCGCGCTCATCACCTGGGTGCCCTTGGGAACGCGCGCCAGGCGCACGCTTTCTTCGCCTTCCTTGATCTCGATTTCGGCGAGATTGGATTCTTCGAGCAGGTCGATCAGCTTCTTGATTTTGCGGAGATCCATAAGGGCCTCTTGTGGTGAATCGGTGGAGAGTGCCGGCGGATGCCGACGGAATGGGGTCAGACCCTCGGCGCGGTGGCCGATGGGGGGAGGGCACCTGTCATGCGTCGCGCTCCAGGCGCGCGATCGCCGCTTCCAGCGCCAGCCGGTAGCTGTCTGCGCCGAAGCCGCAGATCACCCCGTCGGCCTTGTCGCTGAGATAGCTGTGATGGCGGAACGGCTCGCGCGCATGCGGGTTGGACAGGTGGATCTCCACGAACGGCAGGCCCACGCCCAGCAGCGCGTCGCGCAGCGCCACCGAGGTATGGGTGAAGGCCGCCGGGTTGATCAGGATGTAGGCGGTGCCGTCCTCGCGGGCGGCGTGGATGCGCTCCACCAGCACGTGCTCGGCATTGGACTGCAGGCTGCTGAGCGTGTGCCCGGCTGCCTGCGCGCGGTCCACCAGGGCAGCATCGATCTGCGCCAGCGTGGTGCGCCCGTAGACCTCCGGCTCGCGGGTGCCGAGCAGGTTGAGGTTGGGGCCGTGCAACAGCAGCAGGTGGGCCATGGGATCCAGCGGAGCGGAAAGGCCGGAAGTCTGCGCGATGTGGGCGATGCTGTCCAGATAGCAGAAGTTATAGCTGTTTTAAACAATCGTTTGAATTCTTGCGGCGATTGTCGGCGCAGTCAGGTGCGGAGGGCATCTACCCAGGCGGCCCTGTTGCGGCAGCCTGCAGTGCCAGGCCGCATCGTCACGGCCGCTGCCCACCAGCCCCGCCAGTGGCCCCCGGCACCGGCATCGGTGGTGGTGCCGCGCGGCGCAGGGACCGGTCTGCGCATCTTCCACTGCCGCGCGTCGTGGTTCTGTGCCCGTGGCAGCAAGTTCGGCCGTTCCCGCCAGCGGGGGCGAGGCGCCATCGGTCAGGTTGCGCCGCCGGAGCGGCCTGCCGCAGTGAGCGGCACCCACGCTGGCCGCGCGCACCCACCGCGCACGATGGGCGCCGTTGCCGCCCCGGATGCCCGCGCAGACAAGCGTCGGTGCAGCGATGCGCCCCGCCGCCGATGGCCTACCTGCCCTCGGTTGCCGCGGTGTCGCCTCCGAGGTGTCGCCACAGGAAGGTGTACATCAGCGCAGCACGGTGCGCAGCCTGGGCATTGTCGCCAGGGTTGGCGTGGCCGCCCTCCATGCTTTCGTAGAACACCGCGTCCTTGCCTGCATCCAGCATCTTGGCGGCCATCTTGCGTGCGTGCCCGGGGTGGACGCGATCGTCGCGGGTGGAGGTCAGGAAGATCGTGGGCGGATAGGTCTTGTTCGGATCGAACAGGTGATATGGGGAAAAGGTCTGGATGAACGACCAGTCCGCAGTGTCCGGGTTGCCGTACTCGTCCATCCATGACGCGCCGGCTAGCAGGTGGTTATAGCGGCGCATGTCCAGCAGCGGCGCTTCGATCACTACCGCCCCGAACAGCTGCGGATACTGGGTCAGCATGTTGCCGGCCATCAATCCGCCGTTGCTGCCGCCGCGCACGGCCAGATGCCTGGCCGAGGTGACCTTGCGTGCGATCAGGTCCTGCGCGATGGCGGCCATGTCCTCGTAGGCCTTGTGCCGGTTCTGCTTGAGTGCGGCCTGGTGCCAGCGCGGGCCGTACTCGCCGCCGCCACGCATGTTGGACAGCGCGAAGACCCCGCCCTTCTCCAGCCACGCTCGTCCCATGACGCCGGAGTAGTACGGCAGCATCGGGATCTCGAAACCGCCATAGCCATAGAGTTGGGTCGGTGCGCTGCCATCGAATGCCAGCGCCTTCGGACGGACCAGGAAATACGGGACGCGGGTGCCGTCCTTGCTGGTCACGAAGTGTTGCTCGATGAGGAACCGGCTGGCATCGAAGAACGCCGGCAACGCTTTCAGGCGCTGCGGTTGCTTGCCGATCTGCGCCAGCGACAGCGTGGGCGGAGTGAGGTCGTCGGCGACGGTGAGCCACACCGCATCGCTGTCGAGGTCGTCCAACGCCTTGATCTCTGCGGCGCCGAAACTGGGTGCACCGACGAACGCGCTGCGCTTCCAGCTCTGCGCACCGGGCGTCAGCACGCTCAGCCGCGTTTTGACGTCATCCAGGATGTTGAGCACCAGGTGCGAGCGGGTCCAGACGGCACTGCTGAGCGAGGCGGTGTCGGTGGGCTGGAAGACCACCTCGAAGGCGCGCTTGCCCGCCATGAAATCGTCGAAACGGGTGGCCAGCAGCGTGCCGGCTGCATAGGTCTTGCCGCCGACGCTCCACGGCTCGCGCAGCTCCAGCGTCAGCCATTGGCGATGCAACTGCTTGGTCGCCGAGTCCGGCACCTCGATCTGGGCCAGGTGTCCGCTACTGTCGCGCAGATACCAGCGCTTGTTGCGGATGCCCAGCTCGCGAATCACGATGTCCCGCTCGAAGCCCGGGGTGTCGTCATGGAAGGCCCTCACGCGCATATCCTGCGGGCTGCCCTCGTAGACGGTCGTGGCGGTGTCCAGGGCGGTGCCGCGTTTCCATTGTTTGACCACGCGCGCGTAGCCCGAATCGGTCGTGGTGCCAGCACCGAAATCGGTACTGACATAGACGGTGTCCTGGTCGATCCAGGAGAGCTCGCCCTTGGCTTCGGGCCGGACGAAGCCGTCCTGCACCCAGTGCTTGTCGACCAGGTCGAACTCGCGGGTGACGTCGGCATCGGCACCGCCGCGCGACAGCGTGATCAGGCAGCGGCGATAGGCCGGACGCAGACAGTCGATGTCCTCGTGCTGCCATGCCCAATCCTTGCCCTCGCTCTGGTTGAGGGCGTCCAGATCCAGCACGGTTTCCCACTTGGGTGCGGGCTTGCGATATTCGGCCGGCGAAGTCCGTCGCCATATGCCGCGCTTGTGCTCTCTGTCCTGCCAGAAGTTGTAGTAGCTGTCACCGATCTTCTGCACGTCGGGAATCTTCGCATCCGAGTCCATGACTTCACGAATCCGTGTTTCCAGCTGCTTGAATTCGGCGGTGTCGGCCAGTTGTTTCTCGGTACGTGCATCTTGTTGCTTTACCCAGTCGAGCGCTCTTGTGCCGGTGACATCTTCCAGCCACAGATACGGGTCTGCGCTGGCCGCAGCGGGTGGAGTAGCCGCAATGCCGGGTGTCGCAGGTGCTGCATCGGCACCTGCAATGCCGGCAAGAAACAAGGCTGCGCCGAAAAAGGTGGACGTGGGGGCCATTATGTTGCCATCGCCGAAAGGGGGCGACAGCATAAAGTCGAATCTCGCGCTGCGACCGCGCAGTGAGTAATGTTGAGAAATGCGCGCCGAGAAACATCCGTTCGCGCCGCCGCGACTTTATACAAAAATAAAAATAACCGGATGCGGCCGAGTTAATCTTTTCCGGGCTCGATCGCGACGGATGATGGTCGTCGGCATCTTGCGGCGTCGGCCGTGCGCCGGTGAGCGGGGCAGGCTGCCGGCGACAGCAAGGCGCGCAAGTTTTTCAGATCACCTTGCGGACACAATCTGCACGCTTGTGCAGCGCTCGCCAGACGCATGCATCGGGGCGTCGAAGAGGCCGCTCACCGCGCCGCGCGCAGCAATGCATCCTCGGTGATCGCGCTGGTCAGCACCGTGGGCAGGATCGCCGGCGGGGCGCCGGGGCCATAGACCACGTACAGCGGCACGCCGACCGCCTGGTGCTGGTCGAGGAAGGTGCTGATGGCCGGGTCGACATTGGTCCAGTCGCCCTTCATGTAGACCGCATCGACACGGCGCAGCGCGTCGCGGAAGTCGGCGCTGCCCAGCACGTTCTTTTCGTTGGCCTTGCAGGTCACGCACCAGTCGGCGGTCATGTTGACGAACACCACGCGGTTGTCGGCGCGCAGGCGGTCCAGCAGCTGCGGCGAGAACGCGACCACACCTTCGCTGGCGGCGGTGGCGGCCGGCAGGCGCAGGCGGGTGACGCCCACCACCGGCACGATGGCCAGCACCAGCATCGCTGCGGCCAGGCGCAGGCCGGCGCGGTTGCTGGTCCAGCGGCTGCGCTCGAAACACCACAGGCCCAGCGCCAGCAGGGTGGCGCCGACCAGCATCAGGGCCAGCGCATCCACGCCGCGCTGCTTGCCCAGCACCCACAGCAGCCAGATCGCGGTGAGATACATCGGGAACGCCAGCACCTGCTTGAGCGTTTCCATCCAGGCGCCGGGCGTGGGCAGGCGCCGCGCCAGCGACGGGATGAAGCCGATCAGCAGGAAGGGCAGCGCCAGGCCCAGGCCCAGTGCCAGGAACACCAGCATCGCCAGCAGCGCAGGTGCGGTGAACGCATAGGCCAGGGCGGTGCCCATGAACGGGGCGATGCAGGGGCTGGCGACCACACAGGCCAGCACGCCGGTGAAAAAGTCGCCCAGCGGCCCGTTGCGCGCGGCCAGCGACTGGCCGATGCCACCCAGGTTGCTGCCCAGCGTGAACACGCCCGACAGGCTCAGGCCCACCGCGAACATCAGATAGGCCAGTGCCGCCACAAACCACGGCTGCTGCAGCTGGAAGCCCCAGCCGGCCGCCTGGCCGGCCGCACGCAGGGCGATCACCAGCCCGCCGATGGCGGCGAAGGACACCAGCACGCCCAGCGAATACCAGATGGCATGGCTGCGCGCGTGGCTGCGGCTCTCGCCGCTATGGGCCAGGCCCAGCACCTTCAGCGACAGGATCGGCAGCACGCACGGCATCAGGTTCAACACCAGCCCGCCGAGCAGGGCCAGCGCCAGCATCGCCAGCAGGCCCTTGTCGGTGTGTGGCGGCTGGGTGCGCTGCGGGTTGTCGGCCGCCGCTGTCGGCGCGGGTTGCGTCTTGGCGTCCGGCGCCGTTGCCGGGGCGGGCTCGGGAGGCGCCTGCCCGGCGGCCAGCGGCGAGATCATCAATGGGGCGGCTTGTGCCTGGTTCTGTGGCGACACCGTGCCGGTGGGCAGGTCCAGCGCCACGCGGCGGGTCATCGGCGGGTAGCAGATGCCGTCGGTCTGGCAGCCCTGGAAGGTGGCCACCAGGGTCACCCGCGCCGGGTCGGGATGCTCGCGCAGCAGCGGCAGGGTGACTTCGGCCTGGTCGAAATACACCACCACATCGCCGAAATGTTCGTCGCGATGGGTCTTGCCCTGCGGCCAGCGCGGCAGCCCGGTGCGCACGCCGCCGCTGCCTTCCACCGCCAGCGAGGTGCGGTCGCGGTAGAGGTAGTAGCCCGGTGCCGGGGTGAAGCGCAGCAGCAGGCTGTTGCCATCGCCCACGATGGCCTCGAAGGTGAAGGCCTGCTCGGCCGGCAGCGGTAGCGCATCCACGCCGGCCCCCTGGCCGGGCGCCCCGAACAGGCGCGGGCCAGGCGCGGCGCGCGGCACCAGGGCGCCCAGGTTTTCGCGTGGCGTGGCGGTGGTGGCCGTCGGTGCGCCGGGCAGGCTCACCCGGATCTCGCGGCGCTGCGGCGGGTAGCACACCCCGGCATCGGCGCAGCCCTGGTATTGCACCTGCAGCACCGCGGTTTTCAGTGCCGGATCGGCCCTGCCGGCCAGGGTGGTCTGCAGTTGTTTGCGGTAGGTCTGCACCTGGCCGAAGAACTCGTCGTGCTTGCTCTGGCCTTCCGGCAGCGCCAGTTCGCCGGCAGCAAAGCCTTGTCCGGATTTGACGCTGATGCGGTGCCGATACAGGTAATAGCCCGGCGCGATTTTCCAGCTCAGGCCGATGCTGTCGCGGCTGTCGGCCTGGGCGCTGAGCGCGAAGGCCTGGTCCACCGGCAGCAGGTCGGCCTCGCTGACCGCCTGCGCGGCGGGCGCCGCCAGTGCGAGCGAGGCGGCGATGACAGGGGCGGACAACCGTGCGCAGCGGGCGATCCAGCGGGACAGAAACTTCATGGACGTCAGGATTCCTTAGCGGGTATCGGCCCGGACCCAATCGAGATACGCCGGCAGCCCGGCGCTGGCTTGGACCGCGACCGCCTCCGGCAGTTCATAGGGATGCAGTGCCCGCAGCCGCGCGATGGCGTCCGGCAGGCGATCCTCCCAGGTCTTGATCAGCAGCTGCACTTCGGTACTGCGCTCGATCGCCCCGTTCCAGCGGTATAGCGATTGCGCGCCCGGCAACTGGGTGACGCAGGCGGCCAGGCGTTCGTCGAGCAAGGCGTGCGCGATACGGTCGGCGCTGTCCGCATCCGGGCAGGTGCTGAACAACAAATGGAGGGAAGAGGCATTCATTCGGTCTGGCAGTGTAATCCCCTGTCTGCGGGGGGAGCGACTGCGCATTCCGGAACAGGGCGTCAACTTCGCGGGATTGGCGCCGCCGGCGGGCCGTGCGTAGCGCTGCCCACGTCTTTGTGAGCCGAACAGGCGTGCCGGGCTTCTAGAACGGCGTCTGTGCGCACGCCGATGAGCGTAGTACGCCGGGTAACTTGCCGGCGCCGGATGCACCGCTGTCCGATGCGTGCCTGGACCGCGCTCCGCGCCAACATCAGGGTCGTGCAAAGCGAGGCTGGCCCACGATCAGCAACAAGGCCCCGCTCCTGCGGACAATGTGGATTGGAGGGACCAGTTTCCCTGGCCCGGCATCGCGATCCCGGGCCAGGGGGGGCATCACCGCCTGGTGCTGACGGTGGTCGTCGCCTCGCATGCGCCATCGGTTTGCGTGCAACGCCAGGCGGCAGCCTCGCGGCGATTGGCGACATGCTGCCGGCCATCGCCGCTGGCGCCCGACGCCTCAGCACGCCGACCTTCCTGGCACGCGCGGAACAGCGGTCCAGCCACGCCGGCCCGACGCAGCGCGCGTCGGGCCGGTGCGGCTCAGTTGGCCAGCTGGCAGCTGGCCGGTTTGGCCGAGGTGAATAGGCCGGCGGTGGCCCATTCGGGGTGGTCGACGAACGGGTTGCGGTTGCCCTGGAAGCTGAAGATCACCTGGTTGCGCGCGCGTTCTGCATCGTCCGGCGGGTCGGCCTGGTGCCAGGCCAGCAGCGTGGACAGCAGGCCCATGTAGGCCGGCGAGGCCGAGGTCTGCACGATCTTGCTGCGGTCGTCGGTGAGTTCCAGATCCGGTTCGGACTGGCCGGTGGTCGCATCAACGCCGCCTTCGTAGCGGATCGCCATGTACATCACCGCGCGTGCCATGTCGCCCTTGCGCTTGCCCCACACCTCGAACGTGCCGCTGTTGCCGTCCGGCGTGCGCACCCAGTTGGAATTGCCCGGATAGCGCCCGCTGCCGCCGCCACTGCCGTCGTTGACCTCGGTCACCCGCTCGCCGCAGCTGCTGGTGCAGGTGGCGTAGGGCTTGTTGCCGCGGTCGGCGTTGAAGGTGGTGTCGGTCAGGTACAGCATGTGGGTGTCGGTGTAGGGCGCATACGGCAGGCCGCGATCGCCGGTGGCGCTGCCGAAACCCAGCGAGTTGGGCCAGGTGTGCTCGCGGTTGTAGGTCAGCCCGCTACCGGTGCCGGCCCGGTCGCTGCCCTTGGCGTAGCTGCGGTTGCGGTAGGCGTCCAGGATCCGGCCGCTGTTGTTGGGGTCCTCGTCGGCCATCTCCAGGATGGTCCAGGTGTTGGTGCCGGTTCCGCTGTAGGGATAGACCGTGTGGCCGCGGATGGTCGCATTGAGCGAGCAGCGCAGCTGGCTGGGGCTGGTGGTGTTGACCCGCGAGTAGTAGCCGGTACCGCCGCCGCTGGCGGTCGCCACGGTGAAGGCGATCGACTGATTGGCCGCCGGGCTCAGCCCGCTGGCATCGCGGATGGCGCTGGCCGTGATCGCCAGGGTGCAACGCTCGCCACCGACCAGGGCGGTGTTGGTGGACAGGGTGAAGCGGGTGCCGCTGCTCGGGTAGCTCAAGGCCACCGTGCCGGAGCTGGCGCAGCTCAGCGCAAAGGCGCCGCCGCTCAGCGTCACCGCCTCGCTGAAGCCCACGCTCAGATCGCCCGCGGCGGGGAAGCCGGTCGCGCCCTGGGTTGGAGTGGTGCTGGTGATCGATGGTGCAGCGCCGGTTTCGCCGCCACCGCCGCTGCCGTTGAAGGTCTGGCCGCGGTTGCAGGCGCCGAAGGTCTGTGCCGACGAGCCGGCCCAGCTGAAGTTGGCCGCGCTGCTGCCGGTGCCGGTGAGTTGCAGCGAACTGCCGACCGCGCTGCTGTTGCTCTCGCTGACCGGCAGGTTCTGGCTGGTGATGCCGGCGGCGGGCCCGCCGCTGGCGGTGATGGCGCCTTCATAACTGAGGAACTGCACCAACTGGCCGTTGGGGTCGACCAGCGCCACGCCGTCGTTGGGCCCGTTCTGCACGCCGTTGCTGGCGTAGCTCACCGTGGCCACGCGCACCTGGCTGCCGCAGCTGAGCAGGCTGCCGGCCGGGACCGCCGTGTTGGCATAGACCGTCGCCGCACTGGGCGCGCTGCCGTTGTACAGATAGATCCGGTAGCCGCTCAGCGACTCGCCGGCGGTGGCCACCACTTCCACGCCTTCGCCGGTATCGCCGGAGGCGCCCGCGTCGTCGTAATGCAGTTCGTTGATGAACACCGCGGCGTGGGCGGCGGGGACGGCCAGGACAATGGCGCAGGCCAGCGGAAGACTACGGAACGGCAACCTCATCGACAGCTCCTTGTGATCGGGGAATGCGGGTCCGACTGTAGAGTCTGCGCATGACAAACGGTGGAACCTGGTTCCATTTTTAGAACGCGTGCCGCCTGGCCCGCATGGCGGGGCGGGTGGAGCGGCGGCCAGGGGGTGAGCTAGCGACGGCTACGCGCGCGGCCTGTCTGCGCGCCGCCCCAGGCCCGCCCGATGACGGTTTACTGGGCCTCCGTTGTCGCTGCCTGGCCTGCGAATCAGACCTGCCGAAGAAAAAAGTTTGCGCCCGGCCCTTGAAACCCGCCCGCCCAGCACAATCTCTGGCCCGCACCCGCTCTGTCGGGTTTTTTCCGCGCGCTGTGCTGGCAGTCGTCATATGCGAGTGCTAACATCGCCGATAATTTCCAGACCAATCAATCACTTAAGAGGGTCTTTCTCTATGAGCATCAAGCCGCTTCACGACCGCGTTGTAGTCAAGCCGATCGAAGCCGACGAAGTTTCCGCCGGCGGCATCGTGATTCCGGACTCCGCCAAGGAAAAGTCCACCAAGGGTGAAGTCGTCGCCATCGGCGCCGGCAAGCCCCTGGACAACGGCAGCCTGCGCGCGCCGGTGGTCAAGGTCGGCGACAAGGTCATCTACGGCCAGTACGCCGGCAGCAGCTACAAGTCCGAAGGCGTCGAGTACAAGGTGCTGCGCGAAGACGACATCCTGGCGGTCATCGGCTGATAGCCGTTGCCGGCGGGAGTCGGGAGTGGGGATTCGGGATTGGCCACTGCGCTTGGCGCAGCTGATCCCGCATCTCCCCCGAACCCCGCTCTAGCCAATCCCCAATCCCCAATCCCAAATTCCGGAGTTACAACAAATGGCTGCTAAAGACATTCGTTTCGGTGAAGACGCGCGTACCCGCATGGTCCGTGGCGTCAACGTGCTTGCCAATGCCGTCAAGGCAACCCTGGGCCCGAAGGGCCGCAACGTCGTGCTCGAGAAGAGCTTCGGCGCGCCGACCATCACCAAGGACGGCGTCTCCGTCGCCAAGGAAATCGAACTGGCTGACAAGTTCGAGAACATGGGCGCGCAGATGGTCAAGGAAGTCGCTTCCAAGACCAACGACAACGCCGGCGACGGCACCACCACCGCCACCGTGCTGGCACAGGCCCTGATCCGCGAAGGCGCCAAGGCCGTGGCCGCCGGCATGAACCCGATGGACCTCAAGCGCGGTATCGACCAGGCCGTCAAGGCCGCCGTCATCGAGCTGAAGAACATCTCCAAGCCCACCACCGACGACAAGGCGATTGCCCAGGTCGGCACCATCTCGGCCAACTCGGACGAATCGATCGGCAACATCATTGCCGAAGCGATGCAGAAGGTCGGCAAGGAAGGCGTGATCACCGTTGAAGAAGGCTCGGGCCTGGAAAACGAGCTGGACGTGGTCGAGGGCATGCAGTTCGATCGCGGCTACCTGTCCCCGTACTTCATCAACAACCAGCAGAGCCAGTCGGCCGACCTGGACGACCCGTTCATCCTGCTGCACGACAAGAAGATCTCCAACGTGCGTGACCTGCTGCCCGTGCTGGAAGGCGTGGCCAAGGCCGGCAAGCCGCTGCTGATCGTCGCCGAAGAAGTCGAAGGCGAGGCGCTGGCGACCCTGGTGGTCAACACCATCCGTGGCATCGTCAAGGTCGTGGCCGTCAAGGCACCGGGCTTCGGCGACCGTCGCAAGGCGATGCTGGAAGACATGGCCGTGCTGACCGGCGGCACCGTGATCTCCGAGGAAGTGGGCCTGGCGCTGGAGAAGGCCACGATCAAGGATCTCGGCCGCGCGAAGAAGGTGCAGGTCTCCAAGGAGAACACCACCATCATCGACGGTGCTGGCGATTCGGCCGCGATCGAGTCGCGCGTCGGCCAGATCAAGACCCAGATCGAAGACACCTCGTCCGATTACGACCGCGAGAAGCTGCAGGAACGTGTGGCCAAGCTGGCCGGCGGCGTTGCCGTGATCAAGGTCGGCGCCTCGACCGAGATCGAAATGAAGGAAAAGAAGGCCCGCGTCGAAGACGCCCTGCACGCCACCCGTGCAGCCGTCGAAGAAGGCGTGGTCCCGGGCGGCGGCGTGGCCCTGGTGCGTGCGCTGGTGGCCGTCGGCAACCTGACCGGTGCCAACGAAGACCAGACCCACGGCATCCAGATCGCCCTGCGCGCGATGGAAGCCCCGCTGCGCGAAATCGTGGCCAATGCCGGCGAAGAGCCGTCCGTGATCCTGAACAAGGTCAAGGAAGGCACCGGCAACTACGGCTACAACGCGGCCAACGGCGAGTTCGGCGACATGGTCGAGTTCGGCATCCTGGATCCGACCAAGGTCACCCGTTCGGCGCTGCAGAACGCAGCCTCGATCGCCGGCCTGATGATCACCACCGAAGCCATGGTGGCCGATGCACCGAAGAAGGACGAGCCGGCGATGCCGGCCGGCGGTGGCATGGGCGGCATGGGCGGCATGGATTTCTGATCCACGCCACTTCGGCTGTTGCAACACAAAAGGAC
This sequence comes from Xanthomonas sp. 3793, assembly GCF_024806835.1. Classification (GTDB taxonomy): domain Bacteria; phylum Pseudomonadota; class Gammaproteobacteria; order Xanthomonadales; family Xanthomonadaceae; genus Xanthomonas; species Xanthomonas arboricola_F. Next base: position 543,321 of record NZ_JANTYU010000003.1, on the reverse strand, counting down.
CCCGCCGAAAGGCGGGGTTTTTTGTGGGCGGTCGTGGATGCCGCAAGAGGCGGTCGTCGATGGATGATCTGCACCGGAGCGTGTGGCAGATGCACGTTCGCCGTTGGTCGCGCATGACCAAGCAGACCCCCACGACCTCGTAGGAGCGCACCTGGGCGCGAAGAGGCTTCACCGATAACGCTCCGGTCGCGCCCGGGTGCGCTCCTACGCAGGGCGATGCGACGCCCGCGCAACCGGCTCGCGGCCCCAACCGTGTGCGACATCGCAAAACCATGCAGATCGCGACGTCAATCACACTTGCATGACAAGGTGTTGACACCGATGTCATCGCAGTTCTAGCGTCGCTGGGCAGGCGTTTGCGCCGCGTGGTCGGGGGGCCATCGGACAAGGGGCGGCGGTGCGTGCATCGCTGGCAGACGTCGTTGCAGTGCACTGCCACGCCGGCCGCGTCCGGCTTCTCCCGGGGATCTTATGAACTGCCGCAGTCATCGTCTTGCCTTGTCGATTTCCGTGTCCCTTGCACTGACGGCCGCCGCTGCGCCGCCGCTCATGGCCCAGCAAACCGAGCCGGACACACCGCGCGCCACCTCCACCCTGGATGCGGTCAGTGTCACCGGCTCGCGCATCAAGCGCGCGCAGGTCGAAGGCGCGCAGCCGGTGGTCACCATCTCCGCGCAGCAGATCCAGCAGGAGGGGTTTGCCACCGTCTACGACGTGCTCAACAGCATGAACCAGCAGGGCTCGGTGGAAGCCGATACGCAATGGGGCTCGCACACGCCCAATGCCTCGCCTATCAATCTGCGCGACCTGGGGCCCGGGCGCACCCTGCTGCTGGTCAACGGCCACCGCGTGGCCGATTACCCGCTGCCGTACGGCGGCGAAAGCAACTTTTCCAACTACAGCAACATCCCGTCTGCGGCGGTGGAGCGCATCGAGATCCTCACCGGCGGCGCCTCGGCGATCTATGGCTCGGACGCGGTGGCCGGCGTGGTCAACGTGATCCTCAAACGCGACTACCAGGGCGACCAGCTGCGCCTGCGTGGCGGCACCGCCACCGAAGGCGGGCGCGACAGTTTCGATGTGTCGTGGGCGGGCGGGCGCACCGGCGAAAACTGGAGCGTGACCTACGCCCTGCAGGCCACCCGGCGCGACCCCTTGAGCGGCCGCGATCGCCCGCAGATGGACGACTCGGACGACATGTCCTATTCCAACTGGACCGGCCAGAACCGCCTGTACGGATTCAACCCGTTCACCGGCCTGAGCCTGGTCGATGCCAACACCAACGAGCGTCTGGCGCCGCCTGCGGGCACCTGCGCGCGCTTCGGCGGCGAGTTCGTCGATGCGCCGCGGCTGAGCTACGACCAGAACAGCGGCGCGCTGACCAATGCCGGCAACTATTGCGGCGTGGCGCGCGATTACGGCGATTGGGGCCTGGTCACCGGCAGCGAAGATTATTCGGCGTATCTCTACGGCACCTGGAAGTTCGGCGAGGCCACCGAGGCCTGGGCCACGCTGTCGGCCAACCGCAGCATCGGGCGCTGGACCTACGACCCGCCATACGCCTACCTGGGCCCGTTCCAGGACGCGGCCACCGGACGCTCGTTGAACCTGATCCGTCAGCTCACCCGGCGCGAAGCCGGCGGCTGGGACCGGCTGGCCAACTACAACAAGGAACAGTCCTGGGATCTGAGCGCCGGCTTGCGCGGGGTCTGGGCCGATCGCTTCGATTGGGAGCTGAGCGTGGGCCGCTCGCGCTACACCGTGGACGAATACATCCGCACCGTGGATACCGCGCGCGCCACCGAGTACTTCCTCGGCAGCCCCACCGGCACCGCTGCCGATGGCTCGCCGATTTATGCGATCAACGAAGCACGGCTGTATGCGCCGCTGTCGTCGAACCAGTACGACCAGCTGGTCGCCAAATCGCATAACTCGGCGTATTCGTGGGTGAATCAGGCCAGTTTCAGCCTCAGCGGCGATCTGGTGCAGGGCTGGGCCGGGCCGATCCGTTTCGCCACCGTGGCCGAAGTGGCAAAGCAGGGTTATCAACTGTCGCCGGACCCGTGCGCCAACGAGTGCTACCCGGTGGACGTGGTCGATAGCGGCGGCGGCGAACGCCTGCGCAGCTCGGCCGGTCTTGAATTCCAGATCCCGTTGCTTTCGACGTTGAGCGCCAATGTCGCCGGTCGCTACGATCGCTACGGCAATTACCGCTCTTCGGCCGCGATTGCGACCGATGTCGGCACGCAAAGCGATACCACCTGGAGCGCGGGTCTGGAATGGCGCCCGGTCGAGAGCCTGTTGTTGCGCAGCACACTGGCCACCAGCTTCCGCGCGCCGGACATGCACTACGTGCTCGGCGAACCCAGCTCCACCAACCAGACCGTGATCGACCAGTACCGCTGCATCACCTCTGGCGCGTATCAGACCGGCGGCTGCAACGACGAAAACAACAACATCTATTACACCGTGGATGTGAATCGGCGCGGCACCCCGGATCTGCGCTCGGAAACCGGCCGCTCGTTCACTGGCGGGGTGGTGTGGGACATCGCGCAAGGGCTGTCGCTGAGCGTGGATTACTACCGCATCCAGCTGGAGGAAATGATCAAGGATCTGGACCGCGACGAGATCCTGTCGGCCGAAGCCGGCTGCCGCACCGGCACCACCATCAGCGGCGGTGCCTGGAACAATCCGGGCGGTGCCGGCTATTGCGACACCATCACCTCGCGCGTGGTGCGCAATGCCGATGGCACCATCGCCAGCATCGAGCGCGGCCCGATCAACCTGGCGCAGATGGAAACCTCCGGCATCGATGCCTCGCTGAAGTATCGCCTTGCCACCGCCGGCTGGGGCAACTTCCAGCTGTCGCTGGATTACAACACCCTGATCGCCTACCGCGAACAGATCTACCGCACCGACAGCGACGAGAACCGTCGCGACGAACGCGTGCGCAGCCGCGTGCGCGGCAGCGTGCACTGGGACAACGGCGGCGCCTGGGACTGGACGGTGTACTTCCGCCGGCTCGGCTCGATGCGCGCGGTCAACTGGGGCACCTGCGCCCGCTTCGACGACGGCTACCAGCCCAGCGCTTCGGACGAATGCCTGGTCACCGACACCGGCAACGTGAATCTGGGCCAGACCAGCAAGCGCTATTTCGGCCGCGTGGGCCCGGCGATCTACTGGAACCTGAGCACCGGCTACAAGATCACCGACCACGCCAAGGTCAACTTCTACGTCAACAATGTGTTCAACGAAGTGGGCTACGAGAACAAGGAGCGCTTCTACGGCTACGGGTTCTACAACACCACCTTGTTCAACCCGATCGGCCGCGAAGTGGCGGCGGAGTATGTGTTTACGTTTTGAGTGACGTTTGCCCCACTGCACGCCATGGCCTCATCGCCGTGGCGTGCAGTGGGGTGTTGCGGTGATACATATCGGCGCGGCGTAACACCAGGCAAGACGCGATGTCAGGCAAGACGCGATGCGGTTCGGCGCAAGCTTGCCAACGCACGCGTGGCGATGCCGCGCATCGGATCGCTCAAGGCCACGTCGTCCATGGACCGCTGCCAGAACTGTTCGGCCATCTCCGCGGCGCGTCGCCATTGTGCGAATTGACCGACCGTGGGTGGTGGAATCTCGATATCCCGTGGCACGATTTCGCCACTGGATGCCGGCCGCAGCGCCATCGGCAACATGTCGTACACCGGCGCAAGCCGCAGCGGCAAGGTGTCGGCAAGAATCAGCGCTGCATTGCCCAGATGCATGTCGGTGTTGCCGATGAGCACGCCGAACCAGCTGATCACCTCAAGACGCTCTGCATCGTCCGCACTCAGCCAACCATCGCGCTTGAGCAGTGGCGCAAGCGCGCGCCACGTGCCGACCTCCGACTGCCCATAGAACGTGGTAAAGATCGCCATCAACGAGACAAAACCGTGGCGGCCCAGCGTCGGGGTGCGATCGAAGCGCGTGGATTCGAGAAAGACGCGCTCGCCGGCCTGCAGCCGCTGCGTCGTTGCGGCTGCGATGCCACCGGCAAGTAGCACGTTGCTCGCAAGGTGCTCCATCTGCAGCAGGTCCGCCCAGCGCCGCCCGGCCGGCTGATCGATCCGGTCGGAGAACTTCACAATGACCGGACGATACGCGCCATGTTCGCGCAGCACGGCAGTGAACTTCGGTTGCTCGCCTGCAGCGGACGAGCCGACGTCCTCGCCGCGCAGGGCGGCATCGGCATGCTGGAGATATGCGTGCAGGCGCGCCTCGATGTCGATGCACTCAGGCTGGTCGATCGACGACAGCGCGCGAGCCAGCGCATGCTCGCCCACGAGCAGGTCGCCGAGCTGGTCGTGACCATCGGACAGCAGCGCGACGAGTGTGTCACTGGGCGACCACAGCATGAGATTTTCAGGTAGCCGCAACGACCCGGAGACGCGGCGTGCCAGATTGCGCCCCAGAAATCCCTGCGGGCGTTGGTCATCCAGAAACCAGGGCAGCGACTCGAACACGCCCAGCTGCATCGGCGGATGCAGGAGCACCGGGTTTTCCTGCAGCAGCTCCACGAAGAAGTGGTCGTGATGGAGTGCATGCAGCTGGCCCAGCGCCACAACGCGGGCATGGCTGTCGATGCGGTAGAGCGGCCAGGCGCGCGCGCCCCGCACCTCGCCCGCGGCGGCATAACTGGTGGCGCGCGCGCTGCCGTAGCGCCGCACCGCAGTTCCTGCGGCGGCAACCAGGCGAGAAAGTGTTGCCTTGCTCACGCCCAATCGCGCGGCAAGATCGGCGCCGCGCAACGGGCCGTTGACGCGCAGCGTGGTGACCAGGCGTTCTACTGCTTCGGGCTGGGGCATGCAAACCACGAGTGAAACGATTTATGAAACGATATATCAGGTTTGATCGCGTAACAAGTACATGACTTGTATGGGAAATTGCACAATTCAGAGAGACATCAGGCATTGGTGGTGAAACGATACTTTCGGTGTTCCTGGGCCGGAGAGTGTCCGGAGCGCAATCCTGCACAGAGCGGGACGGCCCCAGCGACGCTCGAGAAACGACGAGCGTCGCAGTGCGGCATCGTTCATGTCACAACGCCCGGACGCGGTGTGCGCAGCCGCTTGCCGCGAAGAGCGGGCCTGAAACACCGCGTGGTGTGCCGGGGTAAAGGCGCGCCTGCATCGATTGCATCCGCTTTCAGGAGGGTAGACCTCCACGCCAGCGCCTTGATCGCACCGCGCCGGGCACGCGCGGCAATACCCCGTGATACTGCTGCTGCAGGTAAGGAAGTCGGCACGTCAGCATCGATCGGATTGCGCCCCGTTGCCCTGATCAACCGCTGCTGCCATGCGTACGACTGCTTGCCGCGCCACCCGACGATTGCTTCCACGCGCATGGTCCGTTGCCGATGAAACAGTGGCAACGCGCAAATACGCGTGGTATCAATGCATCCCATGAACGCACCCCGCAGCCAGTTTTATTTTTGGTACTACGGTTTTCCGATGCCGCTGGCGGAGGACGGATTGCGCTCACCCTGAAGAAATCTTCAGCAGCATTCCCGAAAAGCCGCCAGCGCACACTGGCGGCTTTTTTGTTGCCGCCTTGCCTGGCTTCCCTATGCACTGCCGACCCGAGACAACGTTATGCCGCCCGTGACCGATGACCTGCGTATCCGCAAGATCGAAGCCCTCGCACCGCCTTCGCAGCTGCTGTCGCTGCTGCCCTGCGACGAGCGCGCCTCCGAGACCGTGACCAACTCGCGCGCCGCCCTGCACGCCATCCTGCATGGGCGCGACGACCGCCTGGCGGTGGTGATCGGGCCCTGCTCGATCCACGACCCGGTCGCGGCGATGGAGTATGCGCAGCGGCTGCGCCCATTGCGCGAGCAGTTCGGCGACGCGCTGGAGATCGTGATGCGGGTGTACTTCGAAAAGCCGCGTACCACCATCGGCTGGAAGGGCCTGATCAACGATCCGGACCTGGATGGCAGCTTCCAGATCAACAAGGGGCTGCGGGTGGCGCGCGGCCTGCTGCGCGACATCAACAACCTCGGCTTGCCGGCGGGTGTGGAATTTCTCGACATCATTTCGCCGCAATACATCGCCGACCTGGTGGCCTGGGGCGCGATCGGCGCACGCACCACCGAAAGCCAGGTGCACCGCGAAATGGCCTCGGGCCTGTCGTGCCCGGTGGGCTTCAAGAACGGCACCGGTGGCGACGTCAAGATTGCGGTGGATGCGGTGGGTGCGGCCTCGCATCCGCACCATTTCCTGGCCGTGACCAAGGATGGCCAGACCGCGGTGGCTGCCACTGCGGGCAATCCGGATTGCCATGTGATCCTGCGCGGCGGCAAGGTGCCCAACTTCGATGCGGCCAGTGTGGAAGCGGCTAGCCAGGTGCTCAACAAATCCGGGTTGCCGGCGCGCCTGATGATCGACGCCAGCCACGCCAACAGCGGCAAGAATCCCGACAACCAGCCCAAGGTGATCGATGACATCGCGCTGCAACTGGAAGGCGGCGAGACGCGCATCGTCGGGGTGATGGTCGAGAGCCATCTGGTCGGCGGCCGCCAGGAGCTGGTGCCCGGTTGCGAGCTGACCTACGGCCAGAGCATCACCGACGGCTGCCTGGATTGGGACGCTTCGGTGCAGGTGTTGGAGCGTCTGGCGACAGCGGTGCGTGCACGTCGTGCGCGGCGGGTTGCCGAGGCTGCATGAGCCCGGGAGGTGGCATTGTCGGGCCGATGGCAGGATTGCGCGTCGGGCGGCTTGCGGATGCGGCACCAGGCGTCGCCCGAATCCTTTCGGCGCGATGCGCCACTTCTCCGGCGGGAGAAGGTCAGGAGCGCTGCTGCTCCTGACGGAATGAAGGCAGCCCGCCTCGCCATCGTGAAGCGTCTTTCTTTGGCGAAACGAAAACCCCTGTGCCTGTGGGAAAGGGCTGGGGCGATGGTGCGGCGGAGCACCATCCTCCAACGCCTGAACGGCCACACCAGCGGCCAAAAAAACGCCGGACCGGCGCAGGGAGCCGGTCCGGCGGATTGAACAACACCACCCACTGGTGACTCGTCGCTGTGGCGGCCAGGAGGGAGAGTCGTTGCGCACCGCCGGCGAGCGAGTAGGAACGTTATCCCCCGCGCGCATGGCCCGCGCATGTCGATGCGTGGCGTCGGCAGACATGAAGTTTCGAAAGAGTTAATCGACGCCGCAGCGGTGCTTCACTGCGGAGATCGCCGCATGCGTGACAACGCAGCCAGCAGCTTGCGCAGGTGCGCCGCTTCGATACGCTGCGCCATCGCCATCGCCATCGCCATCGGCTCCGCCTCGGGGCGCCCGGGCCGGTGAAGCCACTCATCGCCACGGTCTGGCCCGGTTGAGTCGGCGTGGCTGCTCCGCCGGCGCAGACACCCGTCTTTCGCGCAGCGGCGCCTGCAGGATGGGGAGGCTGGACATGCCGGGCATAGCGGAAACCGGCACGCCCACCATGGCCGCGCCCGGCATCTTGCCGCAGGCGACCCTGCTGCAATGGGCAGCGGCGTCCACGTCCATTGACCACACCGTCGGGAAGCACGGCGTACATCGCCAGCCGAACACGGCCGGCGCGCCCCTGCCTGGGAGCACGCGCAGATGCTGCTGCGCGCGCTCCATCGTGCACCTGACAACGCCTCCACGGTATCGCGCGCGCTCAGCGTTCACGCCTCGCCGTCGGCGCACCCGCGATAGTGACGGCAGACTCTTCTCTGCTTGCGCCCATGCCCTCTCTTCGCGAACGCTTTCAGCGCTGGCCCCGACCGTGGCGGCTTGCGGTGCTTGTGCTGTTGGCGCTGTACGCGCTGTATCTGGTTGCCGGCAATGTATTCCTCAACACGCCGTTGTTCGACGCCACCACCAACCGGCAGCCGCACAAGTTCACCATGCAGACCGGCCCGGCGCTGACGCTGTTCCCGGGCGAGGTGATGGCCTGGAACGTGCGCATGCGCGGGCAGGCCAACCGCACCGTGTATGTCTTCCACGCCGATCGTGCGCATGCGCGCGTCGCGTTGCTGGCCTTGTTTCGGCGCGAGGTCCGTCTGCCGTGGCTGCACGCCACCGGCCTGAGCGCGGAAGTGGAAACCTCCGACACCCCCATTCCGCCACCACCACGCGGCGATCAGGGCTGGACGCTGCGCTTCGATGCGATCAGCAGCAACAGCATCCGCAGTGCGCGGCTGGGCAAACTGCTGATCGCCGGCAACGGCCACGGCACGGTGGGCTTTCTGAAACAGCTCAAGGGCGGGCCATCGGAGCTGTTTGCGTCCGAGGCGGGCTTCCGCGATGCGGTGGTCAGCTTCGATGGCGTGCAGGTCTTCAATGGCGCGCAGCTGGATGCGCAGTTCCAGTTTCCGCGCCACTACCGCGATGAAGCGCCCGGCCTGCGCAAGCTCGGCATCACCCATGCGCGGCTGCAGTTGAAGGCCGGTACGGTGGCGTTGAAGATCGATACCGGGGCACCGCACGTGGATATCCGTAGCGGTCCATCGGCGGCGCGTGTGGAGGCCGACATCACGCTGGATCGCGGCGCACTGCAGCCGGGCAGCCATGCGGTGTGGCGGCTGCCATTGCTGGCCGGCGTCGGCGCCACCGACCGCGGCATGCTGGCGCTGCAGCTGGATGTGGCGCAGGACATCCGCGTACAGGCGCGGTTGCCGCGCGATGCAGACACCGGCAGCGAACTGCACGCCGATCTGCGCGTTGCCGGCCGCAGCATTCCCTTCCAGGAGCCGGCGCTGCTCCTGCCGCGGTTGTCGGGCCAGGTGCAGGGGCGCTGGAAGTTCGAATCCTTGAACTGGATCGCCGAGCTGTTCGTGCGCAAGCCGTGGTTTCAGCTGGAAGGCGGTGGCCTGGTGGAGGCCGATCTGCGCCTGGCGCAAGGCCGGCTGACCAACGGCAGCAGCCTGGAGATCCCGCGCGTGGAGGCGGCGGCACAGGTGTTCGACACGCGCCTGACCGGGATCGCCAGGGCGCGCGGTCGCATCGACGATGCCGCCACCCCGCAGGCGCATCTGGATGTGAGCATTCCCACGTTCCGCGCCGCACCGCGCGATGCGCCCAGGCAGATCCTGCTGGATGGCCGCGACCTGCAGCTGGCCATGCATGGCGATGCCGAACTGGCGCGCCTGCGCGACACGCTCAAGGCGCAGCTGCGTTTCAGCGATGCGAAGGTGCCCGACCTGACGGTCTACAACCGCTATCTCTCCGGCAAAGCGGTGCGCCTGCTCGGCGGCAGCGGCAGCCTGACCGGCGATGTCGCGCTCAACGCCTCCGGCGATGTCGGCAGCGGGCATGCGCATCTGCGTGGGCAGGGCGCGCATCTGGCGCTGGCCGGGATGCAGATGCGCGGCGATGCCGAATTGCAGGCGCAGCTGCAACGCGCCGACTTCAAGACCAAGTTCTTCGACCTCAGCGGCACACGCGTGCGTTTGCGCAACATGCGCGTGGGCGATGACACTGCCGACGCCAATTGGTGGGGCGAGCTGCAGGTCGGGGCCGGCACCATCCAGGCCAGTGCGCCGTTCCAGCTGGATGCCGACGCCGCGCTGCGCATGCGCGATGCCGCGCCGTTGCTGTCGGTGTTCGCACAGCGGGCCGACTATCCGCGCTGGGTGGTGGGCCTGCTGGATTCGGGCGAGCTCGATGCCACCGGGCGGGTGCGCTGGCGCAAGCAACAGCTGACGGTCGACGACCTGCAGGCGGAAAATACACGTCTGTCGTTGCGCGCGCGTCTGGCCCTGGACGACGACGCGCGCCGTGGCAACCTGTATCTGCGCTGGGGCGTGCTCGGCGCCGGCATCGAAATCGATGGCAAACAGCGCCAGTGGCATCTTGCCGGCGCACGCGAGTGGTACGACGAGCAGCCGGGTCTGCTGCCGCCGGTGTCCAAGCGCAACTAAGCGCTTGGTGGGTTCGCGATGGCGGACGCGGTGATGGATGAGACGCGAATCGGTGCGATGCAGTGTCGGCGCGGGTTGCGGGCGGCGCTGCCGATGCATCAGACGGCTGGAAGCGGCTGACAAAACCATCGCACAGCCTCCGACGGGCGCGGCCAGTGTCCGAATCGGCATGGCCCACGCACCCACTGCATCCGCCGTGCGCCGTGCATCTCCAACAGACCACTGCCCGGTACGTGCTGGCAACCTGCCAAGAGCAGCTGACAAACAGACTGTGCCCACCGCTAGGTGGGCGCAGGGGGTGCTCGGTGCGGCATCTACCACGCGCACTCCGATGCTGAGCGCACCGTCCACACCCACGTGACCACCGCTCGCTACGTTTTCGTAGCCGCTCTAAATCATCCGCTTGCCATGCCGAGGCATGGCGTGGGGCGTTCGGCCCCTGGCATCCCCGCCACGTGCCACGCCGCGCGGACGTCATCGCCTTCGCCCCTTGCAGGCGCGGCAACATGCCCCGATACGCACCGCGCTCACGGCCCGCTTGGCACACTGCGCCGCGCCGCCTGCGCGGTCCCTGAAGGAGCCTGCCGTCATGACGATGCCCGTTCGCGCCCGTTGGCGCGCATTGCCTCGCACGCTGCGTTGGCCATTAGCGGCAGTGATCGCGCTGTATGTCGGCTACCTGCTGCTCGGCAATCTGCTGCTCAACACCCCGCTGGGGCCGGCAGCGCTCAACCGCAAGCCGGACACCTTCGCCATGCAGTGGGGCCCCGGGCTGACCTGGTGGCCGGGACGGGTGATGTTGTGGAATGTCGACCTGCACGGCCGCTCCACGCGCAACCGCTGGAACGTCAGCGCGGAGCGCATGAGCGGGCAGATACGGATGTTGCCCTTGCTGCATCGGCAACTGCTGGTGCCGGAACTGCAGGTGTACGGTGTGCGTGCCGGTCTGCAGTCGGCAACCTCCATGGCGGATGCCGTGGCCACGCCTCCCGCCGCTGCCGTGGTCGGTGCGCAGCCTGCAACCACTACGCCGGGCGCAACATCGCCTGCACCCGCAACCGATCCAAGCGAACAAGTCGCAGCGCATGCAACGCGCGCGACAGCTGCGCCTTCCACAGCACCAACAGCGGCAGCCGCAGAACGTGTGAAGCCAACACCAACACCAACAGCAACATCGTCGTCAGACCAGGCACGCGATCCGCCAGCCGCCAATACCCCTGCAAACCCAGCACCTGCCACACCCGCCTGGACACTGCAGTTCGACCGCATCGAGGCCGCGCAGGTCCACGCGCTGTCGCTGCGTCAACTGCGGATCGAAGGTGACGGCCAGTTGCAGCTCGGCCTGTTCAAGCAGTTGCGTGGCGGGCCGATGGAGCTGTTTCCGTCGCACGCCGCGTTCGACAACGCGCGCGTGCACTGGGGCAAGAGCGAGGTGCTGCGCAACGGGCAGCTGCGCCTGGAAGCGAGCATTGCGCGGCATGTCCCCGACCAGGCGCGGGGGCTGGCCCTGCTGCAGCTGACCGATGCGCTGGTGGCCCTGCACGGCGACACCGCGGCGCTGGACGTTACCCGCACTGCGCAGGGCCGGCACACGGTGGTCACGCGGCCGGGCAAGGGGCGCGCAGATGGCGAGTTGCGCTGGACGCGCGGTGCATTGCAACCCGGCAGCCAGCTGCACTGGCGCGCGCCCCTGCACGACAGTACGCGCACGCCTGCCGCGTTGCTGGGCGAGGTGGCGGCGCAGTTGCAGGTGGACGACAACATGCGTCTGACCGTGAGCATGCCCGAGCCTGCCGATGCGGGGCTGACACTGGACGCCGACCTGCGCGTGCAGGGCCGGCAGTTGCCGCTGACATCGCTGCGCCACCTGCTACCGCGCACCTCCGGGCATGCAAGGCTGCATTGGCAACTGGCCTCGCTCAGCTGGATTCCTGCGCTGTTTCCGGATGTCGACTGGCTCACCCTGGACGGCGATGGCCTGGTCGATGCGGACCTGCGCATTACGCGCGGCCAGCTCGGTGCAGGCAGCCGTCTGCAGGTGCCGCATGTGCGCGCGCATGTCGGCGTGATGGGGCATGCCATCGACGGTCAGGCCAGTGCCGATCTGCGCGTGGACGCCGATGCAGACGGTCAGCTGCTGCCCGCGCTTGCGCTGCAGATGCAGCAGTTTTCGATCGCGCACAGCGACGCGCCCACGCGTCCGTTCGTGCAAGGCCGCGATCTGCGCCTGGATCTGCAGACGCGCGCCGACGCACGCAACCTCACCACCTTGCGCGATGCCACGCGGGCGCATCTGACCTTCGCCAACGCGCGTGTGCCGGACCTGCGCGCGTACAACCGCTATCTGCCGCAACAGCAGCTGCGGTTCGATGGCGGCAACGGTGTGCTCAGCGGCGATCTGCAGATCGAACCCGGCGGGCGTATCGGCAAGGGCGGCTTGCGTATCGGTGCGCGCGCGGCGCGCCTGCAGTTCGCAGGGCTCGCGTTGCGCGGCGACGTGGATGCCGATCTGCGTCTGCAACGTGGCGATCTGCGCGCAGAAAACTTTCGCCTCGATGCAAGCACGGTGCAACTGCGCAATGTGGGTTTCACCGGTCCGGACGGCCAACGCCGCGATGGCTGGTGGGCGCGCATCGTGCTGGACGACACCCGCATGCAGTGGCGTCAGCCGATCGGCGTGGATGGGCGCGTGCGCATCCAGGTGCGCGACCTGGCGTTCCTGATGGCGCTGTACGCGCGCGACCGCTCCATTCCCGACTGGATGCTGCGCCTGGTGGATGCAGGGCAGGCGCAGGTGACCGGCCGTGTGCAGTGGCAGGGCAACACCGTCATCGTCGATCGACTGCAGGCAAGCAACGAGCGTTTTCAGATCGATGCGCGATTGCGCCTGCAGGGCACGCAGCGCAGCGGCAGCCTGCTCGCACGCTGGGGTGTCTTGAGTGCGGCGATCGGCCTGCGCAACGACAGCCCCGAGTGGCACCTGCGGCGCGCGCCGGAGTGGTATCGGGCGCAGCCGGACCTGATCCGCTGAGCGCCGTCCACGCCAGCGCTGCGTGAAGAAAACTGGACCAGTTCTGTACCGTCTGGTGTTGTTTTGCAGTGCAGCGTGCAAGTCGGATTCGGGGCGCGCACTATGCTCCTGCATCCCGACGTGGGGGAGGGAGCAAAGCCCGCTGGCAGTTCGCTGCAAGCGGGCTTTTTTATTGCCTGACGTTTGGCCGGTCAAGCGTGTACAGCCCTGCAAACCAGTGGATTTATGCCAGTTCCAGCAGCCACAGCGCGCTGCCGCCGGTGATGAACAAGCGCTGGTGATCCTGGTCGAAACTGCAATTGGATGCGGTATGCGGGGTCGGCACCAGCCCCAGCAGGCGGCCCTCCGGATCGAAAACGCACACGCCGGCGCCGGAACTGCTCCATAGCCAGCCTTGCCGGTCTACGCACAGGCCATCTGGCAGGCCCTCGGGCACCACTGCAAAGCGGCGTGGATCGTGCAGTGCACCATCGCGCCAGTCCATTGCAATGATTTCCTGCTCGCCAGAGCCGGTTTCCGGGGTTTGCGACACGTACAGCACGCGTTCGTCGGGCGAAAACGCCAGCCCGTTGGGGTGATCCAGCCGGGCCATACAATGCAGCGCGCCACCATCGGGCGGCAGCCGGTAGAGGCCGTGATGGCCCAGCTCCTGCGGGCCGGGGCAGCCCTGGCTGGGCTTGAGCAGGCCGAACGGTGGGTCGGTGAACCAGATCGCGCCATCGCGCGCGACGATCAGATCGTTCGGCGAATTCAGCCGCTTGCCCTGGAAGCGGCCGACCAGTAGATGCGCCCGTCCATCCGCATCGCTGCGGGTGATCGCGCGGCGGCCATGCTCGCAATGCACCAGCCGCTGTTGCGCATCCACCGCATTGCCGTTGGTAAAGGCCGTGGCGTCCAGCAACACGTCCACTGCGCCGTCCTCGCGCCACCCGAGCACGCGGCGGCCCACCACGTCGCTCCACACCAGCGTGCGCTGCGCCTCCCACCACACCGGGCCTTCGCTCCAGGTCGCCTGGTCATACAGCGTGTGCAGGTGCGCGTTGCCCAGCCGCGCGGCCAGGGCGGGGTGCTGCGTCGTCGGCGGTGCGCACCGGGTTGGCTGCGGCGGGCCGGGCGGCCGCACGCGGCAATGGCTGTGCATCAACGCGGCGCCTCGTGACCGAACGGATGCGCCACCGCCGCGCCGGGTGACTGCGCAAACTGCACCAGCATCTGAAAGCACGGCGCATCGCCGAGCTGGCCGGAACGGTGGCCACGCGCATCGGTGGTGCCCTGGTCCTGGCCGAAATGGATATCGCCAGGGCCCATTTCCACCCGCGTGCCGTCGCCGGTTTCGATGAACCAGCGGCCACGCAGCGGAATCACCCACTGCGGATGCGGGCTCTCGTGCCAGTCGCCGACCCAGCCCACCGGCAGCACCGCAAACTGGATGCCAAGCACCTCACCCGGGAACGGCCGCAGCCACTGTGGCGCTGCACCGCCACCCACGCTCTTGCTACCGAAACCCGGCAACTGCGAAGGAGTGAGCTGGCTGACGCCATCCGGCCCGGTCCACAGGTGCAGGAACGGCAGGCTGGGTGGCAACGCCAGATCGGTGCCGTCGTTGTTCAACGCAACCTGGGATGGCAGCAGTGCGGCGGGCAGCAGCGTGGGTGACATGGCGGAGCCTCGTGCGAAAACCGCAGTGCAGCACGGCCATCGTCAGGGCTCCGTCAGCGGGATGTTCAACGCTTGGAAATCGCGCGCCTGTCGCAACGGACACGCAATATGCGCCGCCTGTCGGTTTGCCTGCTCACGGTGGATTGAAAGTCCGCTGACGATCGACAGCCTGCAGTCCTCGTGCTGACCTGCTGGCGCTTGCCGAGTGCGTCGGGTGCATCGCCAGCATCAGCGCGCTGCGCTGCAACCTCGACGCCGGGGCTGCGCCTGCGCTGCGGCCTGCGGTCTGGTGCCCAGACACGGCGTCGTCCCGATCGCGGCTGCGATCGACGCTGTGGCGTACAGCCACTCGCGGGGCCTGGCGTGCATCGCGCATCGTACAAACGGGAGCAGCAGCCTGCGGTTGTCGGGAGATCGGGCGCGCCTACATGCCACTGTCGTGGCGGGATGCCAGAATCGGCGCATGTCGCTACCCATTTCCTCCGCTTCTCCTGCGCTCACCGCTCTGATCGAGCGGGCCGTGGCGCGTGTCCGCCAGGCCGTCCCGGCCGAGCAACCCTGGCCTGGCGGCGATCTTGCGTCAGCGCTCGAACAGGTGGCGCTGGTCAGCGACTTCGCGCTGGAAACCCTGGCGCGTCAGCCCGCCTTGCTGCAGCACCTGGCCCAGGCCGATCCGCCGCCGCTGCCGGTACCGACGCTGGACCCGGCGCAGCCACAGGCCTGGGCGGCGCAGTTACGGCGCTACCGCGCCGCCGAATCCACCCGCCTGGTGTGGCGCGACGTGCTGGGGCTGGACAGCGTGGACGACACGCTTGCCGGTGCGACCCGGTTGGCGGAAACCTGCCTGCAATGTGCACTGCAGGCGCTGGAGCAGCAGTTCGACAGCCGCCACGGGCAGGTGATGGCCGACGACGGCAGCGTGCAGCGGCTGGTGGTGTTCGGGCTGGGCAAACTCGGCGGCGGCGAGCTGAATTTCTCCTCGGATGTGGATCTGGTCTATGCCTACCCGCAGGGCGGGCAGTCCGACGGCGCGCGCCCGCTGGCGGCCGAGGAATATTTCGCGCGCTTGGGCCAGCAACTGGCCAAGCTGCTCGACGAGACCACCGCCGACGGGTTCAGTCACCGCGTGGATCTGCGCCTGCGGCCATTCGGCACCGCCGGCCGCGTGGCGTTGTCGTTCACCGGCATGGACCAGTACTTCCAGCGCGAGGGCCGCGATTGGGAGCGCTATGCCTGGCTCAAGGCGCGCGCGGTGGCAGGCGACATCGCCGCCGGCGAGGCGTGGCTGGAGACGCTGCGGCCGTTCGTCTACCGGCGCTACCTGGATTTCACCGCACTGGACGGCCTGCGCGAAATGAAGGCCGCCATCACTGCCGAAGTGGCGCGGCACGACCGGCTGGACGACATCAAGCGCGGGCCCGGCGGCATTCGCGAGATCGAATTTCTTGCGCAATCGCTGCAACTGATCCGCGCCGGACGCGAGCCCGCGCTGCGCGAACGACGCCTGTTGCCCGCGTTGCAGGCGCTGGTGGCCGCAGGCCAGATCGAAGCGGACAACGGTGCGGCCTTGACCGAGGCGTATCGCTTCTTGCGGCGTCTGGAAAACCGCCTGCAGATGCTGCGCGATGCCCAGACCCATGCCTTGCCGCAGGCGCCGCTGGACCGCGAGCGGATTGCGTTGGGCCTGGGCCATGCGGACTGGCCGGCGCTGCTGGACGCGCTGGCCCCACATCGCAGCCGGGTGGCGGCGGAATTTGCCGAGTTGCTGGCGCCGCGCGTGCGTGCCAGCGCGCCGGATGCGCTGGCCGATTACTGGCGCGCATTGCCCGAGGGCGATGCGGCGCCGTTGCGGGGCATCGGCTTGCACGATCCCGGCAACGCGCATCAGGTGCTGAGCGATTTTGCGCAGTCGTCCGGCGTGCGTGCGCTGTCCGACACCGCGCGTGCGCGGCTGGATCGGGTGATGCCGGCGCTGCTGCACGCGGCCACGCGCGCCAGCCAGCCCGATGCGGCCGTGCGACGCATGCTGGGCCTGTTGCAGGCCACCTTGCGTCGCACCAGCTATCTGGCGCTGCTGGACGAACAACCCAGCGCGCTCGCGCGCCTGGTCGATGTGCTTTCGCGCAGCGCGCTGCTGGCCGAGCGCCTGGCCGCGTACCCGCTGCTGCTGGACGAGCTGCTCGACACCCGCATCAGCGGGCCATTGCCGGATCGCGCGGCCCTGCAGGCGGCGTGTGCCGACACGCTGCAGATCGACGATACCGAAGCGGCACTGCGCGAACTCAACGAGCGCCGGCTGGCGCTGAGCTTCCGCATCGCGCTGGCCACGCTCGACGGCCGCCAGCTTGCGGTGGACAGCACCCGGCAACTGGCCTGGCTTGCCGAGGCGGTGGTGCAGACCGTCCTGCAGCTGGCGCGCGTGGAGCTGGTTGCCGCGCACGGGCAGGTGCCCGGCGGCACATTCGCCATCATCGGCTACGGCAGCCTGGGTGGGTTGGAACTGGGCTTCGGCTCGGATCTGGACCTGGTGTTTCTCTACGATCATCCGCGCGCGGTGGAAAGCTCGGACGGCAAACGGCCGTTGGAGGCCGGGCGCTGGTTCGCACGCTTTGCGCAGAAGGTGATGGCGTTGCTCGCGGCCGAAACCGGCGCCGGCCGCCTGTACGACATCGATGTGCGGCTGCGCCCGGATGGCGGCAAGGGGGCGCTGGTGTCGTCGCTGGCCAGCTACCGCGAGTATCAGCGCGAGCGCGCGTGGACCTGGGAGCATCAGGCGCTGGTGCGCGCACGCGCGGTCGCGGGCGACGCGTCGTTGTGCGAGGCCTTTACACAGGTGCGTCGCCAGACGCTGGCGCGCGTGCGCGACACTGCGCTGCTGCACGAAGACGTGCGCAAGATGCGCGCACGCATGCGCGCCGAACTCGATCGCAGCGATGCCGGCCGGCTGGATCTCAAGCAGGGCGCCGGCGGCCTGGTGGATCTGGAATTCCTGCTGCAGGCCGGTGTGCTGGGCCAGGCGGCGCAGCATCCGCCGCTGCTACAGGTCTGCGACACACCAGCCTTGATCGATGCACTGGTGCAGGCGCAGTGGCTGCCCGGCACTGCCGCGCAAACACTGCACGACGCACATGCCACGCTGGTGGAGGCCGGGCTGGCCTGCACGCTGGACCGGCGCCCGCGCCTGATCACGCCTACCGCCGCCATCCAGCAGGCCACCGGCAGCATCTTCGCGATCGCGCAGGCGCAAGGCCTGGCGTTCCCGCGCGGCAGGGACGAACCGCGTGCGTGAGGCATTGCATGATGTGTGCAGGTGATGGCAGCACGCCATGCGCAGCGCAGCGGCGAGCCGGTTGTGATCGGCCGCGTCAGTGCGGTGGCGATGCCGCAGCCGCAGGCTGCGCACGCGCGATGGTCGCGGTGAAGCCGGCCGAGCGTGTCAGCGCCTGCGGGTTGGACACGATCCGCCCCAGGCGCACCAGATCGCGCGATGGCGTATAGCCGCGGTAGAACACCGCCAGGTTGCCCCACGGCACGTAATACATCAGGTCGCCCACCTGCGCCGGGCCGGCAGGGCCAACGGCGCTCAGGTCGAGTTTATTCGGCAGGTAGCTGATCTTCTCGCTGGCATGGAAGTCTTCGAAAGACACGGTCATCGGCAGCCGCGCCAGCAGGTCGCGCGTGGCCGAGTGATCGACCAGTTCGGCTTCGACGACTTCGTTGCCGATGGTGAGGGCGATACGCATCGTACGCTCCGGTGTCGGTGGGGCGGTCGCCGCCGGTGGCGTTGCAGCCGGGCAGGCGGCGACCAGGACGGCGCACCCCAGCACCAGGGTGCGCAGACAGGCGCTGGAGCGAAGGATCGGCATCGGCGCTGTCCTCGTGGATTACTGCAGGTGGTCGCGGAAGAACGCGGTGAGCGCGTCGAATGGAATCAGATCCACGCGGTCGTACAGGTCCACATGTCCTGCACCCGGCACGATCACCAGTTGCCTGGGTTGGCCGGCCAGACGGTAGGCCTCTTCGCTGAACTCGCGCGAATGCGCTTTCTCGCCGGTAATGAACAGCATCGCGCGCGGCGAAATGCTCTCGATGTCGTTGAACGGGTAGAAGTTCATGAACTTGACGTTGCTGGTCAGCATCGGGCGGGTGGTGTGTTCGGGCGACTGCCCCTTGGGCGTGTACCGTCCGCGCGGTGTCCGATAGAAATCGTAGAACTCGCGCTCGATCGGCGTGGACTGCGGCGTCAGCGCCAGGACCGTGCCGCCGGCGTACTCCACCGGCCCGCCGCTGAATTCGGCAGTGCGTTGTTTGGCGGCCGCAGCGATGATCTGCTTGCGCTGCGCCAGGCTGAGCCCGTGACGCAGGCCATTGCGGTTGGCCGCGCCCATGTCGTACATGCTCACCGTTGCGATCGCGCGCATGCGCGGGTCGATCTTGGCCGCGCTGATCACGAAGCTGCCGCTGCCGCAGATACCCAGCGCGCCGATCTGCTCGCGATCGACAAACGCCTGCGTTTCCAGGAAATCCACCGCCGCGCTGAAGTCTTCCGCATAGATGTCCGGCGACACCGCATTGCGCGGCTGCCCCTCGCTTTCGCCCCAGAACGACAGGTCCAGCGACAGCGTCACAAAGCCCTGCTCGGCAAGTTTGGTGGCGTAGAGATTGGCGCTTTGTTCCTTGACCGCCCCCATCGGATGCCCGACCACAATGGCCGGATGCCGCTTGCTGGTGTCCAGACCCTTGGGCACGAACAGGTTGCCGGCCACGGTCATCCGGTACTGATTCTTGAAAGTGACCTTTTGCATGGTCACCGCATCGCTGGTGTAGAAGTTATCGGCACCGCTGGACATGTCTGCTCCTGGCGTTGGGAATGAAACGAGCAAGAGCAGCAAAAGGAGGATGCGCAGTTGCATGGTGTGGCTCTCATGAAGGTGCACGCCGCCCGCACCTGTGTGCCGTTGCGGTTGCATTTGCCGGTGGATGAAGGGATGAGGTGTGCGGCGAACGGGCGACGCGGTGCGGGCACCGGCAGCGCTGCGGCATTGGCCATTGCGATGTCGCCGACGACCGCGCTGCATCACCGTGTGCAAGCGGTCCGCCGCGATGTCTGCATGGTCACGCCACTGGTTGTCTACTGCGCGTTTTGCGTACCCACCTGCTGCAGTCGGTGGGCGTTGCTGCCGCGGTGGTGCGCCTTGCGGTGGCCCAATGTAGGTCAGGCGCTGCGCCAGAGCATTACTGCCACGCGCATGCCTTCATGCGGGTGTTTCATGAGTCGTGTGAGGTGCCGCGCACACCGCGACGTGACGCGGCCTGGCCGCCATGCAGGCGGTGTGCGCCGACGGCGTGCCGATGGCGCCGACCGATCGTCTGCAGCGCACAGACCTGTGTGTGCAACGCTGCGATGACCCAACGGTGATTCAGCTGTTCGCCCGAGGTGCGCTACGCCACAGCAACGCGCGGAACGGCCCGAGCAGGAACACGCCCATGCCCAGCTTCACCGCCAGATCGCCTGCAGCCCAGCTCAGCCACGGCAGCGATGCACCGGCAAAGGCGATGCTCCAGAAAAGCGCGGTATCCAGCGTGGCGCTGCAGGTGGTGGCCACGATGGGCGCGCGCCACCAGCTGCCGTTGCGCAGCCGGTCGAACACGGTGATATCCAGCAGCTGCGCCGCGATGAAGGCCGTGCACGAGGCCGCCGCAATGCGCGGCGTCGCCAGCCAGATCGACAACACCACCGCCAGTGCGAACCCGCACCAGGCCACCGTGCGCGCCGCACGCGGGCCAAAGCGGCGATTGATCAGGTTGCTGACCAAAAACGCCAATGGATACGAGAACGCGCCCCAGGTCAGCCAGTCGTTGATCGGGTACTGCACCAGGATGTTGGACAGCAGCACCACCGCGCCCATCGCCAACACCGCCCAGCTCAGTGCGCGGGCGGTAAGTGGAGCAAACGGGGCAGGGGGCGCGGAGGACATGGCAGCGATACGGTGCAAACAGAACGGAGGGCGCGGGTGTCGCTGGCGATCGGCAACGCGCGCAGGTCGCTAGTGTACGAGCGCGATAGATGGATGCGAGCGCTGGAGGTGCAGTGGTTGGGGCAAGCGCACAAGCGGGCCCGGTGCGATGGCGTGGTTTGCCCGTCGCCGCAGGTCGATGGCGCGATCGGCCGCAATCGTGATGCTGCGACCAGGGCGGCGTTACGGTGCCTTGGTCGCGCCGCCCCGGCGGCTCACTGAACTCACCAGACGCGACTGCTGCTGTTGACCACTGCATCGCCGGTCGGCAGGAAGGCCAGGGCCTGGCCCTGCGGCGCATGCACGGTCCAGCCACTGCCGGCGGGGCTGGGCTGGAACGTCACCACCTCGCCGACGTGGAAGCCTGCGGCGGGGTCGTCCTGGCGTGCCGGCCATTGCAGTACCGCAGTGGTTTCGGCCTGTTGCGGATCCTGCAGGCGCACCTGGCGTGCGCCTTCGGGCAGGGTATCGACGGCCTCCACGCGCATTGCCGGCAGCTTGTGCGCGCGTGTCTCGCGACGTGACTCGGCCAATGCGTTATATGCTGCAACCGGTGGGGCAAAGACCGATCCCACCACAGCGGACGCGGCCAGCACCGGCGTGGCCAACGCCAGCGCAGAATAGAACTCGGATTTTTCACCGGGTGTGGTCGCTTCGCCGGCGTGCGCGCAGGGCACGGCCAGGGCAGCGAACAGGCATGCCCCCGCAGCGAGACAGGAACGGGCGTGCATCATGGCGTTTCTCCAGCTGTGTCGACGACGCGAGCGATGGACAGTTCCTGCAGGACGGCGTCGCGTTGATGCAGGAAGTCGAAGATTGATTCGACCGTGACCACCGAATAATCGCCGGACACCCGCTCACCGGCGGGGTGGTCCGAGGTTGCGGCATTGGCGGCGACGAAGCGCGCGCCCAGGCGCTGGCGCAGATCCAGATGCAGGATGCTGGGGTGGTAGCGCGCGGCACGCAACCAGGCTTGCGCCTTGCGGCGGTCGTCAATCAGCTCCGGCGGTTGCGCTTGCGCCGCCAACGCGACCGCCAGCACTTCCAGCACCCATTGGTTGGAATTCTGGTATTCGGTGGAGAACGGATACGCCACGATGCTGTAGCGCGTTTCATGCAGCCGGTGGGCGATGTTGCCGCTACCGCTCAGCAGATCGTGCAGCCGTTGCTGCACTGCGCGGGTCGGGATGCCTACGCGCAGGTCGCTGCTCAATGCGCTTTCGCCGACAAAATTGCTCAGGCCTTCCACATACAGCTGGGACGCGTCGCTCTTGCAGCGATTGAGCAGGTGCCGCACGCGCCACAGACCATCCTCGTCGCGCAGCGCAAATGCCAGGTGGCTATGTTTCAGGCCATAACGGCTCAGGTCCTGGCCGCCGCGCGCCAACAGTACGACCTGCGCATCGGGCAATGCATCCAGCGCCTGCGCGGTGTCGCTGGCCATGTCGAACATCGCAGCGGTGGCCTGCGGCGTGGGGTAGCGCGGCACGCACGCAGGCGTTGCGGCTGCGGCCAACGGCAAGGCGGCCAGCAGTGCCAGCGTGACCGCCCGTCCGATGGCGTGTTTGCTCCTTGGTGGCTTCATCGATCGCAGCATCCTTGTGTCGGGCGCCATCGTCGGGCGCGTGATTCACGGCGACAGGCGCGCGCGCACCTGCAGGGCGATGCGCTCGGTTTCGCGCACCGGCAGGATATCGGCCGCGGCACCTAAAACTTCATCGCCTGCACGCAGCCGCTGACGGTGCCGCAGCGCCTGCACATGGCGGCCGACGCGCCCGCTGGCGCGGTCGCCGAATGCGGCCGTCACCGGCACGCGCGTGGCGCAGGCCTCCGACAACAGGTTGACCGAGTCGGCGGTCGCCACGATGGCATCGGCCCACCCCAGCAGGCCGGCGTAGGGATTGGGGCCGTCGCGTTCGTCGCACCACAGCAGGTGTGGCACGCCGTTGCAGGCCGTCCGCAGTGGGGCGATTGCGTCCGCTGGCGTGCGCCGCGAGACGGTGACCAGCAGGCTGCCGCCGAGCGCGCGCAGTTGCGCGCGCAACGGCGTGCACAGCGCGGCCAGATCCTGCGCTGTCCATGGCACCTGCATGGTGGGTCCGCCGACCAGCAGCGCCAGCCGTGGGCCGGGCAGGCGGCCCAGAGCCGGGAACGCGGCACGCCCGTCCGCCAGCCAGGCATCGTCCACCGGGTGCAGGCTGCCGAGCAGGGTGAGCACGTTCTCGCCCCGCAACGCATCGTGCTCCGGCACGATCAGCAGGTCCCAGTGGCGGGCATCCAGGCGTGGGTCCAGGATCTGCACGCTACGGCTGCCGCGGGCGCGCAGCAGCCGGGTGGCCAGCGCCGCCTGGCGGCCGCAACCGATGGCCAGGGCGGGCGGCTGCTGCAGTTGCCGGGCGAATGCGGCACCGAAAGCAGCCTGCGCGCCGGGCAGCACACGCGGCGCCGCCCAACGCCAGGGCGGCTGCGGGTGCAGATGGATTGGCTGGAAGACCCCCGGGCGCAATGCCCGCGCCAGTGCCTCGGCCTGGCGTGCATTGCCGGCGCGGCCGTCGCTCAGCGCCCAGGTTACCGCCATCGTTTCAGATCCGACATAGATTTGTTTCAGATTGAACGCGTGTGGCGGCAATCGCGCCACTCTACACTGCGGGTCTTCACACTGGTGCCGGCGCCACAGCTTACCGTCGCGCCATCCCTTCTTCTGGAGTGCTCATGTCCGATTCGCTCAACACTGCCGCACTGGATCAGCTGTTCCGTACCGCCCGCACCCAAAACGCCTTTCTCGACAAGCCGGTCAGCCAGGCGCAGTTGCGCGAGCTTTACGACCTGTTGAAGTGGGGCCCGACGGCGGCCAACGGTTCGCCGGGGCGGTTCGTGTTCGTGACCACGGCGCAGGGCAAGCAGAAGCTCAAGCCGGCGCTGTCCGAAGGCAATGCGGCCAAGACGCTGGCCGCGCCGGTCACGGTGATCGTGGCGCACGACGAAGACTTCCACGAAAAGCTGCCGTACCTGTTCCCGCATGCCGATGCCAAGAGCTGGTTCGACGGTGCGCGCGAGATGCGCGTGAGTGGCGCATTTCGTAACGGCTCGCTGCAGGGCGCCTATCTGATCCTGGCCGCGCGCGCGCTGGGCCTGGATGCCGGCCCGATGTCGGGTTTCGACAATGCCAAGGTGGATGAAGCGTTCTTCGCCGGCACGCCGATCAAGTCCAACTTCCTGATCAATCTTGGCTACGGCGACCCGGCCGGGCTGTTCCCGCGCTCGCCGCGCCTGAGCTTCGATGAAGCGGCGCGCTTTGAGTAATGCTCTGCAGTGAGTAGCGCCGCGTGTGGCGTCTCCGCTGCGACATCACTGCCTCGGCGTGTCTGCCTGCGCTCATGGCACGTCGTCATGGTTGCCGCCCAATACCGATCGCTCCATGTAGTGCTGTATTGCTGTGTGTCGTCGATCAAGCGATTGCGCCCACCCATCAGTGAGCGCGGCCGATGCCAGGAGGCGGCCGATGCCATGTGTCCACTGCGCATTCCGGGCCAGCCGTCCTTCGCCTTCTGACCACTGCCGTGCAAGATAGGTTTGCCGTTCTACAGTTTCCTGCAGTCCTCGTCCGTCTGCGTCCGTTCCATCCGCGTTGATCCAATGCGGTCCCTCATCTCAAGGAGTTTCAATGAAGACCACCCACAAACTGCTGCTGCCGCTCGCCCTGACCCTGGCCATCGCCGCCTGCTCCAAGCCGGCCGATAACGCCGCCACGCCGGCCGCCGAAACCCCGGCCGCCACTGCGCCGGCCGATGCCGCTGCCACCACCCCGGCCCCGGCTGCGACGCCTGCCGCCTCGACCGCTCCGGCCGTGGAAGTGGCCTCCGGCACCTACACCCTGGATCCGAGCCACACCGACGTGATCGCGCAGTGGAGCCACTTCGGCTTCTCCAACCCGAGCGCGCATTTCGGCAATGTCGACGGCACCCTGGTGTACGACGCGGCCGACGTGACCAAGTCCACCGTGCAGGTCACCCTGCCGCTGTCCGGCTTGAACAGCTTCACCGCCAAGTTCGACGAGCACCTGAAGAGCGGCGACTTCTTCGATGCGGCCAAGTTCCCGACCGCCACCTTCAAGAGCACCAAGGTCGAAGCGGCTGGCACCAACAAGCTGACCGTCACCGGTGACCTGACCATCAAGGATCAGACCAAGCCTGTCGTGCTGGACGTCACCCTCAACGGTGCCGGCGAGCACCCGATGAAGAAGGTGCCGGCGGCCGGTTTCGATGCCACCACCACAATCAAGCGCAGCGACTTCGGCGTCGGCCAGTACGCCCCGAACGTCAGCGACGAGGTCAAGATCCGCATCACCACCGAGGCCCTGCAGGCCAAGGCCGGCGACGCTGCTGCGAAGTAATCAAGCAATGGCTCACATTAGGGCCCGCCATTGGCGGGCCCTAACTTTTTCGAGAAAATTTCAAGCAGCTAAACCCTTGAGAGCATCATCCCTGATCAGGCGGCTTGCTCGATTGGAAGTAGATATATCTGAACGCGGTGATCGCTGAAGGTCGCGGTCGTGTTTCCCGCAATATTCATTTCTGCAAGCGTCCTTCCATTTGCATCTGCCAGCACCAGTGCGTAGATGTCACCAAATAGGTGGTCCGTACGGATGATGGAGGCTTTGACGCGGTATTTTCTATTGTCGGGTAGAATCAGGACTGGCGAGATTTCGCCTGGGCTTAGCTGAAGGTCGATTTCCCTTCCGCTCAGATCACCTCGAACCTTCACTTCTAATATCTGTTTCCTCGGCGTTGCCTGTTGAAGGGCGGTGGTGTTTGCTCGCTGAGCCGAGTAAGCAGCGATAGGCGAGGCTGCCAAAAGCGCGATGGCAACTGCTCCCATCAAAAAACGGCGACGTTCATCTGTCTTCATATCTTTCATGGGAAGCCTCTCGATTGAGCAGGTCCATCGGGTGATAGTGCACCGATCAGATAAAGATTTAGAAATCCTTGAGTTTGCGTTCTAACAAGCGAATTTATGGGTGTCAATAGTTGCTGTGTTCGCTTGTTCAACGTCGTCATCCGAACGTAAGTCTGCACTGATGATGATCGGGTCATCCGGCGTTCGTTGTACCTCATGCCACTTTCTATGCGTGTTCGTACGTATCAAGCCCTCACTTCATGGCCGGATCCTTTGGAACAGCCTGAGCCGGTGACGACTGCGTATCGATGCATTATCGATATTGCGACCTGTCGCCGAGGAATAGTATGCAGCGTGCGAGGTGTCATCCGTGTTGCATGAGCGCATAGCAAGTCCGGGCTGACCTCTGCAGTTAACTTTAGATCAGACGATCGATACCGTCGGTGTCTCTTTCATGAAGCTCAGGCGTCTGGCTCGTCAAGCATCGCTTCAAGCCTACAGTGTTTGTTGTTGGGTGCTCGGCTCATGTTAATGAGCATCTGGGACACCTTATAATCGAATTTATCTTCGCAATGGATGCCTCCTGATGCTTGGTTGCATCGATTTCAAACGAGATAGCCAATTGATCTGGAAAGTATTGCGGCGCGGGCTGTGTCGTAGGTACGCGCTTCTTATTGACGATGCGTTCGGCTCGAGGTGATGCAGCAAACCCAGGTGCAGGACCGTTTCCAGTCATCACTGATGTGCATGCGCCTTACCGCGCTTTGAACGCGCTGGTACGGCAGAAGTAACAGCACAGACCGTCTCGCAAGCCAGCCCAGTGGTCTTACAGGTCGAGGTTTCCGACTCCGAAGGTTGGGCGTTCGTCAGATGCGACGTAGTTTGTTCGCCACTCTCCACTGATCGGCAGAGGCAGGAGTGCTTGACCTCACTCCGCAGCCAGATGCGCTTTCCAGTACCCCTTTGCGCGGATCGATTCCTTGTCCACGCCCAGGTGCTCTTCCACGAACTTGCGCATTGCCCGCGCACGCATCGATTCGGCGCCGATCCAGTAAAAGGTGTCGCCGTCGTGTGGCTCGTAGTCGCGCAGGCTGTCTTCCAGCAAGGTGCTGCTGGCGGCATCGAAGCCATTACGCTCCAGCCAGTACACGTCCACATCGGCGGCGCTGATCAGCTCCTGCCGCTCGTCGGCATCGGCCACTTCGATAAAGACGTCTGCGTGCAGGTCGGCCGGCATCGATTCCAGCCAGCGGCCGATTGCCGGCAGCGCGGTCTCGTCGCCGATCAGCACGTAATGGTCGTAGTCGTCGGCCACCAGGAACGAGCCGCGCGGGCCGCCGATCGTCAGCGCGTCGCCGGGTCGGGCGTGTGCGGCCCAACTGGATGCCACGCCATCGCCATGCAGCACGAAATCGATGCTCAGCTCGCCGCTCTGTGGATCGAAGGCGCGCGGCGTGTAGTCGCGCCCGGGCGAGGGCAGTGCGCCTTCGGCATAGCGCGGCCCTTCCGCGGTCATGGTCGGCAGCACGAAGGCGCCATCGGCATTGGGGAAGAACAGTTTGACGTGATCGTCCGGCGCTTCGCTTTGAAAGCCGGCCAGCTCGCTGCCGCCGAAGACGATGCGGCGCATCTGCGGAGTGATCGACTCGCAACGGATCACCTGCACGGCGCGTAGGCGCGTGTCGCGACGAACTTGGGTATTGGTGTGTGCAGCCATGATGGTGCGATTCCTGATGGTGTCGCGCTCACAGGCGCGGCGTTGGTGGGGGGAGGCGGATGCGATGGCGTTGCGACACGGCACCCAGTGGCGATCGACTGGCGTCGATGCTTCAACACTCAGCGTGCGTCCTGCTCCATGCCGTCGGCGGCGGCGTTGAGCAGTGCGGCAATCCGTTCGGTTTCGGCCTCGCTCCACTGCCCGTGCCGTGCGAACAGGCCGTGCTTGATGCGGTGAACAGCCTCGCGGATGGGTGGGGGCGTCTGTGCCTTGATCAGCTCGCGGGCGCGGCGATGGGTGCGCGCCAGTGCGGCATCCAGGGCATCGCGCTGATCGGCGGCATGGCTGCGGCCCGTCTCGGTGATCCGATACCGCTTGCGGCCCTGCTCCAGATCGGTGTGCACCCAGCCGTCGGCTTCCAGCTGCGCCAGCGCCGGGTAGATCGCGCCGGCGCTGGGTGTGTACAGCCCTTTGAACAGCGCCGCGATCTGCCGCATCAGCTCGTAGCCGTGGCGTGGGTGCTGCTCGATCAAGGCCAGCAGCAGCAGGCGCAGATCGCCATGCCCCAGCGGGCGAGGGCGCGCACCGCCGCGCCCGGAGGCGTGTCCATCTGACGCATCCAGATCGGCCAAGACCTTGTGGTAGCGAGGAGTCATGTTCGTTCGATATATCGAAGTGCGCGAAAACGATATATCGAAGTGGCGGCGCCCGCAAGCATCTGGCTGTCGCATTGCTGACTGGCTGTCGTCACGTCCTGCGCCGATGCTGCAACGCGTCTAGACACGATCAAGTTCCATAATTACGATGTAATTACTTCGACATTACGGGCCCGGCCCGGTGAGGCATCGCGATGAGTCGACAGTGGGACACCCAGGCCGAAAGCCGGCGCAAGCGCTTGCAGCGTGCCGCCGCGCTGGCGCCGCAAGGCCGCGTGGTTGCCGCCAACGATGTGGTGGCGCTGCTGGAGGCGGTGATCGAGCCCGGCGACCGGGTGTGCCTGGAGGGCAACAACCAGAAGCAGGCCGATTTCCTAGCGCGCTGCCTGACCGAGGTGGACCCCACGCGCGTGCACGACCTGCACATGGTGCAGTCGGTGCTGTCGCTGGCCGCGCATCTGGACGTGTTCGAGCGCGGCATCGCCAAACGCCTGGATTTTTCGTTCTCCGGCCCGCAGGCCGCACGTCTGGCCGGCCTGGTCGGCGAAGGCCGCATCGAGATCGGTGCCATCCACACCTATCTGGAATTGTTCGGCCGCTATTTCATCGACCTGACCCCGCGCATCGCGCTGATCACCGCGCAGGCCGCCGACCGCCACGGCAATCTCTACACCGGCCCCAATACCGAAGACACGCCGGTGATCGTGGAAGCCACCGCATTCAAGGGCGGTATCGTGATCGCGCAGGTCAACGAAATTCTCGACACCTTGCCGCGCGTGGATATTCCGGCCGATTGGGTGGACTTCGTGACCGAAGCGCCCAAGCCCAATTACATCGAACCCCTGTTTACCCGCGACCCGGCGTTGATCTCGGAGATCCAGGTGCTGATGGCGATGATGGCGATCAAGGGCATCTATGCCGAGTACGGCGTGGACCGGCTCAATCACGGCATCGGCTTCGACACCGCAGCAATCGAACTGCTGCTGCCCACCTACGCGCAATCGCTGGGATTGAAAGGCAAGATCTGTCGCCACTGGGCGCTGAATCCGCATCCGGCGCTGATCCCGGCGATCGAATCGGGCTTCGTCGAATCGGTGCATTCGTTCGGCTCCGAGCTGGGCATGGAAAACTACATCGCCGCCCGCCCGGATGTGTTCTTTACCGGTGCCGACGGCAGCATGCGGTCCAACCGTGCGCTATCGCAGACGGCCGGTTTGTATGCCTGCGACATGTTCATCGGGTCTACGCTGCAGATCGATCTGCAGGGCAATAGCTCCACTGCCACGCGCGACCGCATTGCCGGCTTCGGCGGCGCGCCCAACATGGGCTCGGACGCGCGCGGCCGCCGGCATGCCAGCGCTGCCTGGCTCAAGGCCGGACGCGAAGCCGCACGGCCGGGCGAGATGCCGCGCGGGCGCAAGCTGGTGGTGCAGATGGTGGAAACCTTCCGCGAACACATGGCGCCGGCCTTCGTCGACAGGCTCGATGCCTGGGAGCTGGCCGAACGCGCCAACATGCCGCTGCCGCCGGTGATGATCTACGGCGATGACGTCAGCCATGTGCTGACCGAAGAAGGCATCGCCAACCTGTTGTTGTGCCGCACGCCGGAAGAACGCGAGCAGGCGATTCGCGGTGTGTCCGGCTATACCGCCGTGGGCCTGGGGCGCGACAAGCGCATGGTCGAAAACCTGCGCGATCGCGGCGTCATCAAGCGGCCGGAAGATCTGGGCATCCGTCCGCGCGATGCCACCCGCGATCTGCTTGCCGCGCGCACGGTCAAGGATCTGGTGCGTTGGTCCGGTGGGTTGTACGACCCGCCGAAACGTTTCCGCAATTGGTAAGGGCTCAGCATGGAAACCCTGCGATATCGCTTTGACGGCCAGCACGGTGCACGCACCGGTCTGGAGCATGCGCTGGTCGGCGTGGTCGCCTCCGGCAACCTGGAAGTGCTGGTCGAGCGGGTGCCGCTGGACGGTGCGATGGAGATCGAAATCCTGACCGCCGCACGCGGTTTCGGCACGATCTGGCAAGCGGTGCTGGGCGACTTCGCCGCACGCCATCCGCTGCGCGATGTGCGCATCAGCATCAACGATGTCGGCGCCACACCGGCGGTGGTGAGCCTGCGTCTGGAGCAGGCGATCGATGTGCTGCAGGGAGCCGCCGCATGAGCCGCCGCCTTCCAGCACGCACCCGCGGCCTCGTAGGAGCGCACCCGGGCGCGACGGGCCTTCCCGGTAATGCCGCGGTCGCGCCCAGGTGCGCTCCTACGCATGTTGTCAGGAGACCCTTATGAGCACCACCATCCCCATGGCCGAGCGCAGCTATTACGAAGCCGATGCCCGCGAGCGTATCGACGGGCTGCTGGACACCGCCAGCTTTCGCGAATTCGTCGGCCCGCGTCGGCGCCTGGTCAGCCCGCATCTGGCACAGCTCGACGTGCCGGGGGCCTTCAACGACGGCATCGTGGTGGGCGAGGGCAGCTTGCGTGGCCGCACGGTGCTGATCGCTGCGCAGCAGGGCGCCTTCATGGGCGGCGGCGTCGGCGAGGTGCACGGCGCCAAGCTCACCGGCCTGCTCGAACGCGCTGCAGCCACGCAGCCGGCAGCGGTGCTGTTGCTGCTCGACACCGGCGGCGTGCGTCTGCATGAAGCCAATGCCGGCCTGATCGCGATTTCCGAAGTCATGCGCGCCGTGCTGGGCGCGCGCGCGGCCGGCGTGCCGGTGTTGGCACTGATCGGTAGCGGCAATGGCGCGTTCGGCGGCATGGGCATCGTGGCGCGCTGCTGCAGCACGGTGATCATGTCCGAAGAAGGCCGCCTGTCGCTGTCCGGCCCGGACGTGATCGAAACCGTGCGCGGCGTGGAAGAGTTCGACGCGCGCGACCGCGCCCTGGTCTGGCGCGTGACCGGTGGCAAACACCGCTATCTGCTGGGCGAGGCGCAGGTGTTTGTGGCCGACCGCATCGCGGCGTTTGCCGATGCCGCGGCCAGCACGTTGGACACACTTGCAGAACCCGACGGCGATGCAGCGCTGCACGCCCTGGAGCAGGCACATCAGCAACTGTCTGCGCGCATCGATGCGTATGGCGATTGCCGCGACGGCCTGGACATCTGGGCGCGCCAGGGCATCGCCGATCCGCAGCGGCTGCCGCTGCTGGACACCGACGCCTTCCTGGCGGCCACTGCAGATCGGAGCACACCATGGAACTGAGCCAACTGCTCGACCAGCTGTTTCCGCTAGGCCACGCCGTCGCGCGCAACCACGATGTGCTCACTGGCAGCGCCACCACCGCCACCGGCGAGGTCACGGTGATCGGCACCGCCAACAGGCTGGAAGTGGGCGTGGACCACGCGCTGGCCCTGGCTGCCACTGTATTGGCCAGCACCCGTGCGCATCCGCAGCGGCCGATCGTGATGCTGGCCGATACCGCCGGGCAACGCCTCGCACGTCGTGATGAATTGCTGGGCATCAACGGCTATTTTGCGCATCTGGCGCGTGCGCTGGACCTGGCACGCCGGCGCGGCGCGCGGCTTGTCACGCTGGTTTATGGCGAAGCGGTGAGCGGCGGCTTCCTGTCGTTCGGTTTGATGGCCGATCAGATCCATGCATTGCCGGATGCGCAGGTGCGCGTGATGGATCTGCGTGCGATGTCCCGTGTCACCAAGCAATCGGTTGACACCTTGCAGGCGCTGAGCAAGAGCTCGCCGGTGTTTGCGCCGGGCGTGGAGAACTATGTGCGCATGGGCGCGGTGGACTCGCTGTGGGGCGGCGATCTGGCACAGGCGCTGCTCGGCGCATTGGCCGCTCCCGTCGATGGCGACCAGCGGCGCGCACTGGGCGCGCAGCGCGGCGGCCGCACCCTGGCGCGCGATGTCGCTGCCGCCGTGGCAGCGGGCGAGGCCTGAGCATGGCGCCGCGCCACGCCCTGGTGTGGTTGCGCGACGATGCGCAGTGGCAGGCGCACACGCCTGGCGCGCAGCCGCGCTTGCAGCGCTGGTTTGCCGCAGGCCTGCCGGCGGTGGTGGCCCGTGGCGACGGGACCGAAGCGCCGGGCAGCCTGCGCCTGGGCGTGCCGTTGCCGCCCGCCGAGGGCAAGCAACGTCTGGCATTGCAGGCCAGCGTCGTGGAAATCGCACGCTGCAGCCCACCGTTGTCGTTGGATGCGGTGATCGCCCACGCACCCGGCGCGCTGCAGCCCGCGTTGCAGGCGTTGCAAGCGCACGCGCAGGCTGACGCACTGCATCCGCGCGTCTTTGGCAGTTTTGCGTGGCAGGCGTTGACGGGCTTGACGTATGTGCATGTGCAATCGGATCTGGATCTGTTGTGGTCCATCGAGACGCCCGGGCAGGCGCAGGCAGTGGTTGCGTTGTTGCAGCGCTGGGAACACCACCACGGCGTGCGCGCCGATGGCGAGTTGCTGCTTCCCGGCGACATCGCAGTGAACTGGCGCGAGTACGCCGGCAATGCACAGCAGGTACTGGTGAAATCCGGCAACGGCTGCCGCATGTTGGCGCGGACTGCGTTGTTTCAATTGAGGAGCGCGGCATGAGCGCACACGCTCGCGATATCCGCCGGGTCGACGTGCCTGCCGCGCCGGGCGGCCTTGCGCACCGGCTCGGCCGGCTTGCCGTTGGCGCACTGCACGCGGAACTGGCCTGCACGCCAAAGCCCGGGTTGGTGACGCCGTTCGATAGTGGCAGCCATGCCGACATGGATGCCGCAACCTTCCTGCGCAGCCTGTTCGCCTTGCGTGGCTATTTTGTCGCCATCGCGCAGGCCGGCAGCGACAACGCTCCCTTCGCACGCCTGCGCGATCTGGGCATCGCGGCCGAGGCGGCGATGCTGCGCGCCACCGGCGGCATCAATACCCACCGCGGCGCGATCTTCAGCCTCGGCCTGCTTACCGCACAGGCCGCACGCCTGCGCGTGGCGCACGGCCACCGGCCATCTGCCGAGGCGGTCTGCAACGGTGTGCAGGTGTGGAGCGCGGCGTTGCGCGCGGCGCCGCTGGATTCGCGCAGCAATGGCCAGCGCGTGCGTGCGCAGTACCAGGTTGGCGGCGTCCGCGAGCAGGCCGCGGCCGGCTACCCGCTACTGCGCGAGATCGCGCTGCCGCATCTGCGCGCCGCGCTGGACAGCGGCGCCACGCAGGACGCTGTGCTTGCGCAGACCTTGATGCAGCTGGTTGCGCACGTCGACGACCTCAATCTGCTGCATCGTGGCGGCGCAGGTGGTCTGGCATATGCCAAGGCGCAGGCGCGCAGCTTTCTCGATGACGGCGGTGTCGCGCAACCGGGCTGGCGCGATCGGCTGTCGTCGATCGGCAGACACTTCGTGGCGCGTCGTCTCAGCCCCGGCGGCAGTGCGGACCTGCTGGCGTGTGCGTGGTTCCTGCATCGTCAGGAGACGGTATGAGCAGGCGCCTGCCCTTCGCCGGCGCACAAGCGCGCTTGTGCATGCAGCACGCCGTTGCGTCATGCCGCACAGACGCCGCCGCTTGCTTGCACCACGCGCCGGGCAACATTGCCGGCAGCGCACGTGCGCGTCGCCATCGCGGTCGTGTGACAGCATGCAGGTGGCGCACAGCATGACCCTGGCCATCCTCTGCCCGGGCCAGGGTGGCCAGCACGCCGACATGTTCGCGCGGATTGCCGATGCGCCCGCCGCCGCCGCGGTGTTCGCTGCAGCAGGTCAGGTGCTTGGCGGCGCGCCGCAAACCCTTGCCGCAGACCCTGGCCGCTACGTCAATGCCGTCGCCCAGCCGCTGGTATGCGCAGGCACCCTGGCCCAGTGGCAGGTGCTGCGCGCGCATCTGCCGACACCGCTGCTGGTGCTGGGTTACAGCGTCGGCGAGCTGGCTGCGCACGCAGTGGCCGGCAGCATCGATATCCAGACCTGCCTGCAGCTCGCGGCCACCCGCGCGCGCGCGATGGATGCGGCCAGCCCCGACGATGCCGGGTTGATGGCCGTGACCGGCCTGTCGCTGCCCACGCTGGATTCTCTATGCAAGACGCATGGTGCAGCAGTGGCCATCATCAACGGCGACGACCACGCCGTGCTCGGTGGGCCGCGCGCCGCCTTGCGGGCGCTGGGCGACGAGGCGCAGGCGCGCGGCGCACGCGCCAGCGTGCTGCCGGTCAGCGTGCCTGCGCATACGCCATGGCTACGCGCAGCGGCCGATGCCTTCGCCACAGCGTTGACCAAGGCGGCGATTCGCGCGCCGACGGTGCGCGTACTGGCCGGCATCGATGCACGCGTCGTCGCCACGTCGCCGCAGGTGATCGACAGCCTGGCCGCGCAGATCGCGCAGACCGTGCGCTGGCACGACGTGCTGGTGCAGGCCGCCGAACGCGGTGCGCGGGTGTTTCTCGAACTCGGCCCCGGCAGCGCGCTGGCGCGCATGGCGCGCGAGATCCTGCCGGGCTGCCAAGCGCGGTCGGTCGACGATTTCCATAGCACCCAAGGCGTTGTGGAGTGGGTCAATGCCGCATGCGAACGCGCGGCATGACCACCAGGCAGGTGTTGTACACGGCGTGACCCTTGGGTGGCGGGTGGCCATCCGTGCTGTACGCGTATCAGGTGTCTGGGAGGGCGCATGACCCCGCAAATTGCAACGATTCTTGGCTTGGTACTCATGTTCATCGTGGCCACCGCATTGCCCATCAACATGGGTGCGGTGGCCTTCGCGCTGGCGTTCATCGTCGGTGGCGTGTGGGTGGGGCTGGATGGCAAGGAAGTGCTGGCCGGCTTTCCCGGCGACCTGTTCCTGACCCTGGTCGGCATCACCTATCTGTTCGCCATCGCGCAGAAGAACGGCACGATCGATCTATTGGTGCATTGGGCGGTGCGCGCGGTGCGCGGGCGCATCGTGGCGATCCCGTGGGTGATGTTCGTCATCACCGGCCTGCTCACCGCCTTCGGTGCACTGGGGCCGGCGGCCGTGGCCATCATCGGCCCGGTGGCGTTGCGCTTTGCCAAGCAGTACCGAATCAATCCGCTGATGATGGGCCTGCTGGTGATCCATGGCGCGCAGGGCGGCGGCTTTTCGCCGATCAGCGTGTACGGCGGCATCACCAACAAGGTGGTCGAAAAAGCCGGGCTGGACGTCACCGAGATGGCGGTGTTTCTCACCAGCCTGGGTTTCAATCTGATGATGGCGATCATCTGCTTCTGCGCCTTCGGCGGGCTCAAGCTGATGCGGCGGCAGGAAGTGTCGCTGGCCGATGCGCAGTACGTGCCGGTCAGTGGCGATCAGGCATCGCAGCGTCGCTTTGCCATCGAAGGCCACGGCGCGCTGGTGGCGGCCGGCGGCGGCACCTTGTCCACCGACCCGCTGGCGCTGGAGGCGGTGTCCATCACCCGCGATCGCGTGATCACGCTGGTCGGCCTGCTGGGCCTGGGCGTGGCGGCGCTGGTCTACAACCTCAACGTCGGCCTGGTGTCGATCACCGTGGCCGTGGCGTTGGCATTGATCTCGCCGAATGCGCAGAAGGGCGCAGTGGATGGCATCAGCTGGTCCACGGTGCTGCTGATCAGCGGCGTGGTCACCTATGTGGCGGTGCTGGAAAAGGCCGGCGCGGTGGACTACATCGGTACCGGCGTGTCGCATATCGGCATGCCTTTGTTGGGCGCGTTGCTGGTGTGCTACGTGGGCGGCATCGTGTCCGCGTTCGCCTCGTCGGCGGCGGTGCTCGGCGCCACCATTCCGCTGGCCGTGCCGTTCCTGATGCAGGGCCAGCTGGGTGCGGCCGGGGTGATCTGCGCGCTTGCGGTGTCGTCCACCATCGTCGATGTCAGCCCGTTTTCCACCAATGGCGCGCTGGTGGTGGCTTCGGCGGCCAAGGAAGAGCGCGACGGGCTGTTCCGCCGGTTTCTGGTCTACAGCGGGCTGGTGGTGTTGTTGGGGCCGCTGGCGGCGTGGCTGCTGTTCGTGGTGCCGGGTTGGCTGTGAGATTGCCGCCGGTGGGCAGGGTCGGCGGGCGCGCCCGTAGAATGGGCGCCCCCGATCCGCTGCCGACGACCTGCCCGCCATGACCCTCGCCCCTGATTCGCGCAACGCCAAGAAGCGCGTACCGCTGTACGAGGAAGTGGCCGAGCGCCTGCGCCAGAAGATCTACGACTATGCGCTGCCGCCGGGCGAATGGATCGACGAGCCGGCACTGGCCGAAGAACTGGGCATCAGCCGTACGCCGCTGCGCGAAAGTCTCAAGCTGCTCGCGGCCGAGGGCCTGGTGCAACTGGATGCAGGCCGCGGCAGCCGGGTCACGCGGCTGACGCTGGAAGATCTCAATCAGTTGTTCCCGGTGATGGCGATGCTGGAAGGCCGCTGCGCGCATGACGCGGTCAAGCGCCTGGATGCGGCCGGTGTGCAGCGCCTGGAAGAGTTGCATGCGGCGATGGAGGCGGCTGCCGCTTCAGGCGATCTGGCCGAGTATTACCGCAACAACTATCTGATCCACGAGACCGTGCAGCAGTACGCAGGCAATCCGTGGTTGATCCGGGTCACCCACGATCTGCATCGCATCTTGAAGATGCACCGTGGCCGGCAGTTGCTGACGCCGGGGCGGATGGCGCAGTCGCTGGCCGAGCACCGGCAGTTGATGGACTGCGTGCGACGCGGCGATGCCGAAGGGGCCGAGCGCACCATGCACGGACATCTGTTGAGCCAGGGCCAGGCGCTGGCGGCCTACGTGGCGGCGGGCGGGATGTTGAACGTGCCGGCGCCATTGCCGCGGTCGGGCGGGGTGTAGACATCCGCGTGTAGTTTCGGAAGGTCATGCGGCGCACGTCGCAGTGTTCAAGGGTGTCCCTCCGTGCCACGCGCAGCACGCGCGGCACGGCGCCAAACTCGCTGAGTGCAGTTCCTTCTCCCTCCGGGAGAAGGTGCCCGAAGGGCGGATGAGGGGGCGGGTACCAGGGATTTCCAACAGATGCACCTGTTGGCCCTGCGGAAATTTCAAGCGCAGCGTTCAAGTGTCAGCGCTTAAACCACAACGCCAAAGCTACAGCGCTTAAGCCACGGCAAAGTCAAACGCTTCCGCACCCTTCAGGCGGGTGACTCTTGAACAACAGCAAGAACAACAGCGCTGAACACAGCATCCGCTCACTACGCAAACACCAACATCAGCGAGCGCCAGAGCCGGGCCAGGAAGGGGGTGCCAGTGCCAATGACCGGCCGTCGCTCAGTGCAGACCCTGCCTATGGCTCCGTCGTCAAAAGCAGGTGCCCCAAGCGCGGCTAGGCGTGGCCGCAGCTAGCGCACCCCCAGTGCCAGCAGCTCTTCCACGCGCTCGATCAGCTGCGTCCCCGCCAATCCCGCAAACACGTCCGGATGCGCATAGCCCCAGGCCACCGCGGCGAACGGCAATCCCACCACCTGGGCCGCTTCCCAGTCAGCGACCTGGTCGCCCACGTAGACCGCCTGCGCCGGGGTGTGCGAGGTCGCACGCAAGACGCGTCGCAGCGCCCGCTGTTTTCCCAGCAGATGCGCGCCGCCCTCGATGACGGCGAACTTCGTGCCCAGTTCCTCGCCCAGCGCGCGTTGCACGTTGTCCACCGAGTTGGACGACACCACCGCCAGGCGCGTGCCGCCGGCGTGCAGCGCGCTCACGGTTTGCGCAATGCCGGAAAAGAGCGCGGCCGGTGGCGCAGAGCGCATCAGGCGGATGAAGTCGGCCGCCACCAGCGGCACCCGCCAGGCGGGCAATCCCGATTGTTTGAGCAGCGCGCGCGTGGTCAGCCGGCGCGCGGCGTCCACTTCATGCGCTTGCGCTGCGCGAAAGCCGTGCCGCGCGGCCAGTGCGCGCTGCGTGCTCAAAAAGAAGCCGAGCGAATCGGCCAGGGTGCCGTCGAAATCGAAAATGATCAGTGCAGGCATTGCGACGCAGCGAGCAGGGCGTCATAGCCTAACCAAGCACGCCCACATGCCGCACGCACACACGTCCCCACGTGTGCGCGCAGGCGATGCGGCTCTAGGCTTCGGCGAAATGCGACACGATGGGCGCATCGCTGTGCGCGCTTTGTTCGATGACCTTGCGCTGCATTGCGGCCAGGTAGGCGTCCAGCTCTTCGGTGGAGGCGAACACATCGCTCAGCGGCACCGCCTTGACCATGTCGAACACCTTGCGGATCTGCGGCTGCGGGTTGGCCACCAGCACCTTGCCCTGACGTGTGGCCAGCGCCTTGCGCGCCTTGAAGATGCAGCGGATGCCGGCGCTGGAAATGTATTCCAGCGCGGACAGGTCCAGCACCAGCGTGGTGATCAAGGTGCCCAGCAGCGGCGACAGCGCCGCGTCCAGGTCCTGGTAGGTGTGGGTGTCCAACCGCCCGGTCAGGATGACGCGTTGGCGGGTGTCTTGCGGCGGGTCGATCTGGATGGCGAGCGTGGTCATGACAAAGCCTCGGGGACAGGGGCGTACGGGTGCAGCAGGGTGACGCGCACGATGTTGTATGCACCATCGCGGCGGTAGTCGATGTGATCGGCGAACTGATGCACCAGAAACAAGCCCAAACCGCCGATCTGGCGATCGTCGAGCTCGCTTGTCACATCGGGCATTGGCGCAGCGCACGGGTCGAACGCAGTGCCGGGGTCGTGCATTTCCAATACCAGCGCCTGCGGGTCCAGGTGCAGTTGCAGGCGCAGCGGCTGTTCGGTGCATTGCCCGTGGGTGAGTGCATTGCAGCCCAGCTCTTCCACGATCAGCCGGATCTGGCCGATACGTTCGGCGTGCAGGCCCTCGCGGGTGAGCGAGTCTTCCAGCGCGTCGTTGGCGCCGGCCAGCTGGGCCAGCGACGGTGCAATGGCCAGATCGAACTTCATGGGCTGGTTGCCTTTCCGGGGACGCCCCGGCCGGTCTCTGCGGCCCGTCCAGCATGCTCCTGACGCAGCCGGATCGCCAGCAGGGTGATGTCGTCGTATGGCTCGGCGTTGCCGGTAAAGCGCGCGATGTTGGCGATCACTGCCTTGCACTGCGCCGCGGCACTACGGCGCGGGTGCAGCGTGGCGAGCAGCCGCTCCAGCCCGTAGCTGGCGCCGTGCTCGTCCATCGCCTCGGTCACCCCGTCGGTGTACCCCAACAAGGTCTGCCCAGCGGTCATCCGGCCCTGCAGCACCGGGAACGATGCCTGCGGTTCGATCCCCAGTGGCGGGCCGGTTTCCAGCGCCAGCGCAGATGCCTTGCCGTCGATGTCGATCAGCAACGGCGGCTCGTGCCCGGCGCTGGCCAGCCAGTAGTCGCCGCTCACCACATTGATCAGCCCGCACAGCACGGTGGCGAACATGCAGGTGTCGTTGTTCTCGGCCAGTCGCGTGGAGGCGGCGATCAGGATGCCGTCCGGGCGCGTGTGCCGGCGCGCGGCGATTTCCAGCACGCTGACCGCGCGCGCCATGAACAACGCCGCCGGCACGCCCTTGTCGGACACATCGCCGACCACGAACCACAGCAGCCCCGGCTCGGTTTCGACGAAGTGGTAGAAGTCGCCGCCCACCGCCTTGGCCGGCTCCAGCCAGGCGCAGGTTTCCAGATGCGAACTCGCACGGTCGAAGGTGCGCCCGGAGGGCAGCATCGCCTGCTGGATCTCGCGCGCAATCTGCAGCTCGCTGTGCATGCGTTCGCGCGCGGCGGTCATCTCGCCGATCTCGGCGATATGGTGGCGGATCGCATCGCGTGCGCTGTCGAAGGCGCGCGCCATCACGCCCACTTCGTCATTGCGCTCGATGTGCCGTAATGGGTACTCGAATTCGCCACGCCGGAAGTGCTCGGCGGTGTCGGTCAATTCCTCGATCGGCCGCGTCAACTTGCGCGTGATCCGCACCATCAGCCACCACCACACGCCCGCGCCCACCAATGCCGCCGCAGCCACCCATGCCGCCAGCCAGTTCAGGCCAGACAGCACATAGCCTTCCGAGGCCGACAGCACAAACGTCCAGCCGCTGTGCCCAACTGCCGCGCTATGGGTCAAAAAACGCTCGCCGTCGGGCGCAGTGTGCGAGAACGAGATCGGCTGGCCGGCCGCCATCGCACGCTGCAACGGCGCTAGATCCGGCCGCGAACGCGCCACATAGCGATCGAGCGTGGTGTGCAGATCCAGCGCCGGATCCGGGCTGAACACCAGCATGCCTTCCGGCGACAACAGCATCGGCCGGATACCGATATCGCGCGGCAACTGGTCGATGATCTCGCGCAGATGCCGCAACGGCAGATCCGCACTTACCATGCCCACCGGCGGCGCATCCGGCGCATCGCCCGGCCGCCGCAGCGGCAGGTTGTAACTGGTGTACAGCTCGTTGCCGCCATTGGTGTTGAGGTACGGCTCGGACCACCACGCGCGGCCTTCGCGCTGGGTGCGCAGGTACCACGGCATCGCGCGATAGTCGTAGCCCAGTTCCGCCACCGACTTTTCGACGGTGCGCGTGCCGTTGCGATGCACGTACCAGACAAACCCGGTATCGCCGACTTTTTGCGTTCGCGGTTCGATGATCAGGCGCGCCGCCCCGATATCCGGGTCGCCACTGAGCGTGGCCAGCAACAACGCGCGCAGGTTGAACGGCTGCAGCCCCACCGCGCCGCTGCTGGCCGCCAGCGTGCGCCCGCTCACCTGCACCGAATCCAGCATCGCCGCCAGGCTGCGCGCGGTCTGCTCGGTCAAGCCGTCCACCTCCACGCGCGCCGCTTCCACCAGTTCCGCGCGCGCGCCCAGGTAGAACACCGTGCCCAGCACGCTCAGCAACACCACCAATACCGCGGTGGCGGCGAGCAGTACGCGCATGCGCAGGCTATGCCGCCAATGCACGCGCGGGGTGACAGCCACGCTGTCGGCGGGCGATGTGAGAACCGTGGCGATAACACGCTCCCCTGGCGAATAGCGCCGATCATCGCAGTTTTCCCGCTGGCGACAACTGCCCGATGCCCGCTCACGGCGGCCTCATCCTCAGCTCCCGTAAATTGACCCTACCAGCTCGGGCGAACTAGCCTGAGCCCCCTATCGCCATGGAGGCCGGCCTTGCGCCTGATTTTCACACCTAGCCTGCTGGCCCTATTGCTTACGGCCTGTAACGCCCCGGAGACCAGCATGACCCAGACCCTTTCCCCCGCAACCGAGGCCACCGCAGAAGCCGACGTGGAGGCCGGTGGCCGCGGCCTTGCCAAGCTGAATCCCAGCCCGCGCAAGGCCTACGCGCTGACGCTCACCTTGGATAAGGCGCCAGGTCCGTTTGCGGCAGTGAATGGGTATGCACAGTACGATGTCAGCAACGACAGCGAATGCGGCCAGATTCATCCGCAAACAGGCGTTGGACAGCGCATCACGAGCAGCGAGCCGGTGGTGCTGAAGAAAGTCTCCGAGCAGCAATATCAAGGCGTCATCCACCTCGATCTCATGCTGGATGAAGATTATTACGGCCGCGGGGTATGCCACTGGAAAATGACCGGCACGCGGGTTGCTTTGAAGGCCAGTGGAAAGAAGGAGGAAACCGCTTTTTTGCCATTCATTGAGACCAAGGATGTCATTGCTGGCAAACCGGTCACCCTGTACTTCTGGAAGGGCGGTTATCCCAAGGAAGAGATCGAAGACTATGCCGACAACGGCTTGCCATCGGCGCAGGACTTCAAGCCGGAACTGCGCGATCAACTGTTCTCACTGACGCTTGTCGCCAAAGAGATTTCGCCGTGAAGCCTACCTCGCAGCAGTACGCCATTCTTTCAAACGAGGGCTAC
Organism: Xanthomonas sp. 3793; assembly: GCF_024806835.1. Classification (GTDB taxonomy): domain Bacteria; phylum Pseudomonadota; class Gammaproteobacteria; order Xanthomonadales; family Xanthomonadaceae; genus Xanthomonas; species Xanthomonas arboricola_F. Next base: position 501,714 of record NZ_JANTYU010000003.1, on the reverse strand, counting down.
GTTGATCACAAGGTCGGTAAGCGTGGCCCTGCCGACCGTGAGCGAGTGGATGTTGGCGGCGAGAGCTACGAAATTCTGGAACACGTCAACAATCGAAAAACGGGCTATCAGGGGACGATCTACCAGCGCGTTAGCGGCGGAGATATCGTCGTCGCGCACCGGGGCACCGAGGAAATCCTTCGTGACGCGGTGCAGGCAGATGGCTCCATGGTGCTTGAGCGCATCAATCCACAAGCGGAAGATGCGATAGCCCTGACAAAAAGTGCACTTGGCTATGCAGCCAAGCAGGAACAGCGTACCGGGCACGCTCCCGAGGTCACCGTGACTGGTCACTCCCTAGGCGGAGCGCTTGCGCAGGTAAGCGCGCACCACTTCGATCTGAAAGGGGAAACCTTCAACGCCTACGGCGCAGCGAGCCTGGCGTATCGCATCCCGGAAGGCGGTACTAGCGTCGTCAACCATGTGATGGCCGCCGATCCTGTGAGCGCAGCCTCTCCGCATTATGGAGAAGTGCGCGTTTATGCCAGGCCCAACGAGATCGCAACGCTCAGCGCCCTGGGCTACAGCAACAGCAGAGTGAACTTCCTGATTCCCGATTCACCTGTGGCCTCTGCTGTCAGTTCGCTGGGTTCGCATACCATCAAGAACTTCTTGGACGAGCGATCTCCGCTCAATGACCCGCAAGCGCGTCAGCTCGCGGATCAGAACAAGAGAATGATCGACGAGTACCGATCCGACCTGGACGAAATCCGGACCGGGATTACCTTGTTGAGCCGCGGGCCGAAGGGGCTGGGCCAGGATGCCATCGACGCCATCCGCGGCCCGCTCGCTCCTGGCGAGCCGGCCAAGCGCGACGCGCGCGAGCATGGCAATGACCACACCTCGTTGCGCATCGATCAACCTGGGCACGTTGGCAACCCCTTGTTCCAGGATGCGCAACGTGGCGTGCATGCGCAGGATGCGCGTGCCGGGCGCAGCCCCGATCACCAGAGTACGCAGTTGTCCGGCTCGCTGGCCTCGGAGATGCACGCGGCCGGTGGCCAGCGCATCGACGCGGTGATGATGAGCCCGGATGCCGCACGGACCTTCGCGGTGCAGGGCCGCGTGGATGATCCGGCGCAGCTGCGTGTCAGCGTCGACACCATGAGCGCCATGAACACGCCGCTCGAGCAGAGCAGCCAGCGGGTGGCCGACAACGCCGCACGTCAGTCGGTGGCGTTGGAACAGCAGCAGGCGCAGACCCAGCAACAACAGCAGGGCGCACGCGCGCTGGGTTGAGTGCGCGCATGCCGGCGTGGCGTTGCGCAGCCTAAAAATCGGCTGTGCAGCTGTCAGGCGGACGCCGCTGCTGCCCGGCATCGGCATGGATCACGCGTGCACCGCGGTTCTGGGCGCGCCGTCCGCACCACCGGATGGCCTTTCGCGACGTGCTGTTGGTAATTTTTGATGGTGAATGCGCCCGCCCCGCAGGCCTGATGCGACGACGCTTCGATCTGCCAACTGCGCCATCGACTGATGCACAGGAAAAATGCCGGCGTGTCCGGCGTTTTTCGTTCGGTCGCTACCCATCTACGGGCGCAAGCTTGTCGAGCGCACCAAGCGGGCAGGGCGTCAAAAACGCGCGTCGCTTTCCCTCGTCAGGCTGCTGTTGCCGAGCTGACATCGCCCATCTTGCCGCGTGGCGCCGCTGACGGTCATCGAGCCAGGGGGCGCCATTCCAGAGTCAGCCATGAGCCGCAGCCGATGCACGCGGCGAGCGTGCGGCAGTGGTGTGTGCTGGCAGCAACGCAACGCGGTGCCGGGAAGCCTGCAGCGTGTTGCCGCATGGCATCGCAGCAAGCCCGGATGCTGGTGCTGTCGCCAACAATCGACCATGCCGGTCGCCACAGCGACGGATCGCCAGTCACAGACCCGCTGCGCACTACCGCGCCGGTTTTCTGTTGCACCCGCACAACAATGCGTTGGCGAAAATAGCGCCAGTCCGCTGGCGCAAGCGTTTTGCGGCCGCGAACTATGCCGCAATCGCGCAACAGCTATAGCGAGCGCGACCGCATTGCGCTGCCGTGCTGGAATCGCCCCCGTTTCGCGGCGTGCCTGGCCGTCGCGCGCATCGCCCGCATCGCTCCACCGCGCGGCGGGTCCGGGGGGATCAGGCAGGGCGCCACCTGGCGCGACATCCATCGATCAAGGGAGAGGGTTTCATGCGCATTTTTCGTACCGGGTACAGCCGTTTGCTGCTGGTGCTGGTGCTGTTGCTGGGGCTTGTCAGTGCCGGTGCCGGCGCGCAAGGCATCGCCAAGGGCGCCGATGTCAGCTGGCTCAACCAGCAGGCTGCAGCCAACCCGCCGCAGGTGTTTCGCGATGCGGCAGGCAAGACCACCGACTTCATCAAGCTGTTCAAGGACGTGGGTGGCAACGCCGTCCGCCTGCGCGTTTGGGTGAACCCGCCTGGCGGCTGGAACGACGGCCGCGACACGCTCGACAAGGCCAAGCGCGCCGCCGCCCAGGGCATGCGCATCATGATCGACTTCCATTACAGCGATACCTGGGCAGACCCTGACGATCAGCACCGTCCGGCGGCCTGGGCCGGCCACTCCGTTGCCCAGCTCAATACCGACGTGTACAGCCATACCCAGGGCATCCTCAAGTACCTCAAGGACAACGGCATCACCGTCAGCTGGGTGCAGGTGGGCAACGAGATCAATGCCGGCATGTTCTGCGACAAGTGCACGCAGCCGGTGAACTTCGCCAACGTGGCGCAGTTCATCAACAGCGGCTACAACGCCACCAAGGCGGTGTACCCCAATGCCAAGGTCATCGTGCATCTGGCCAACGGCTACGACAACGCCAACTTCCGCTGGTTCTTCGACAGCCTGCGCTCGGCCGGCGGCAAGTGGGACGTCATCGGCATGTCGCATTACCCAAAGGCCAGCAGCTGGCAGCAAACCAACGGGCAGCTGGACACCAACATGCGCGACATGATCAGCCGCTACGGCAGCGACGTGATCGTGGCCGAGGTCGGCATGGACTGGCAGCAGGCCGCCACCACCCGCGCCATGCTCACCAACCTGCTCAGCCGCAGCAACGCCATCGGCTCGCGCGTGCTCGGCGTGTTCTATTGGGAACCCAACGCCTACCCGGGCTGGCAGGGCTACACCTTGGGCGCAGTCAACAACAACGGCCAGCTGACCGAAGCCCTACAGGCGTTCTGACCAACCCGCCACCCCGTAGGAGCGCACCCGGGCGCGACAGGCGTTACCGGGAATGCCCGTCGCGCCCAGGTGCGCTCCTACGTTGGTCCGTTCCGTGCCGGGTCTGGCTGGCAACCACCCGCCACCGCCCCTCATCCTTTGGTCGTACACCGGCAGCGCCCGCTGCGCCGGATCCTCGCTCCAGTCGGCACCGAGACCCCACCCATCGCACAACACCGTCCCATTCCATACGCCCCCGTAGCGAGGAATGGCAACAGGTGCGTGCGGTACACTTGGGGGTTCACGAATTCACGATGTCGACACACCCGCGGGGTGTGTCCCCCCGGGAGCGCTAATGAACTGGTTGAACGAAGTGCTGCACAACGATCCGAACCCGCTCGAGACGCAGGAGTGGCTCGAATCGATCAAGGCCGTCATCGACGTCGAAGGCCCTGAGCGCGCCCATCAGCTGCTGGAAGGCATGGTCGAACAGACCCGCCGCGCCGGCGCTTACCTGCCGTTCTCGCCCACCACCGAGTACGTCAACACCATCGCACCGGCCAACGAGGCCAAGAACCCCGGCGACTCTGCGCTGGAGTGGAAGATCCGCTCGATCATCCGCTGGAACGCCATGGCCACCGTCGTGCGGGCCAACCGCAAGCCGGGCGACCTGGGCGGCCACATCGCCTCGTTCGCCTCCAGCGCCACGCTGTACGACGTGGGCTTCAACCACTTCTGGCGCGCGCCCAGCGACCAGCACCCGGGCGATCTGCTGTTCGTCCAGGGCCATAGCGCCCCGGGCATCTACGCCCGCGCCTTTCTGGAAGGCCGCATCAGCCAGGACCAGCTGGACAACTTCCGCATGGAAGTGGACGGCCAGGGCATCTCCTCCTACCCGCACCCGTGGCTGATGCCCGAGTTCTGGCAGACCCCCACCGTGTCGATGGGCCTGGGCCCGCTGGCCGCCATCTACCAGGCGCAGTTCATGCGCTACCTGGAAAACCGCGGCCTGATCGAGAAGTCCGACCGCAAGGTGTGGTGCTTCATCGGCGACGGCGAGTCGGATGAGCCGGAAACCCTCGGCGCCATCGCCCTGGCCGGCCGCGAAGGCCTGGACAACCTGATCTTCGTGGTCAACTGCAACCTGCAGCGCCTGGACGGCCCGGTGCGCGGCAACGGCAAGATCATCCAGGAACTGGAAGGCGTGTTCCGTGGCGGCGGCTGGAACGTCATCAAGCTGCTCTGGGGCGGCTACTGGGACGCCCTGCTGGCCAAGGACACCAACGGTGTGCTGACCAAGCTGATGATGGAAACCGTCGACGGCGAGTACCAGAACTGCAAGGCCTTCGGCGGCGCCTACACCCGCGAGAATTTCTTCGGCAAGTATCCGGAGACCGCGGCCATGGTGGCCGGCCTGTCCGACGACGACATCTGGCGCCTGAACCGTGGCGGCCACGACCCGCACAAGGTGTACGCCGCCTACCACCAGGCCGTGAACACCAAGGGCATGCCCACCGTGATCCTGGCCAAGACGGTCAAGGGCTACGGCATGGGTTCGGCCGGCGAGGCGCTCAACCCCACCCACCAGACCAAGAAGCTGGACGACGCGGCGGTCAAGCACTTCCGCGACCGTTTCAACATCCCGGTGACCGACGCCCAGCTGGAAGACGGCCAGGTGCCGTTCTACCACCCGGGCGAAGATTCCCCGGAAGTGCAGTACCTCAAGGAGCGCCGCAACGTGCTCGGCGGCTTCCTGCCGCAGCGCCGTCCCAAGGCCAGCAAGTCGTTCGTCGCGCCCACGCTCGACAAGTTCGAGCGCCTGCTCAAGGACAGCGGCGAGCGCAGCTATTCCACCACCATGTCCTTCGTGCAGAGCCTCAACATCGCCCTGCGCGACAAGGAACTGGGCCCGCGCATCGTGCCGATCGTGGCCGATGAGGCGCGCACGTTCGGTATGGAAGGCATGTTCCGCCAGATCGGCATCTATGCCCCGTTCGGCCAGAAGTACAAGCCGGTCGATGCCGACCAGCTGATGTACTACCGCGAAGACCAGACCGGCCAGGTGCTGCAGCAGGGCATCAGCGAGCCGGGCGCCATCGCCTCGTGGATGGCCGCCGGCACCAGCTACTCGGTGTCCGACGTGCCGATGCTGCCGTTCTACATCTACTACTCCATGTTCGGCTTCCAGCGCGTGGGCGACATCGCCTGGCAGGCGGCGGACATGCGCACGCGTGGCTTCCTGCTCGGCGGCACCGCCGGCCGCACCACGCTCAATGGCGAAGGCCTGCAGCACGAAGACGGCTTCAGCCAGGTCATCGCCGGCTCCATCCCGAATGTGCGTAGCTACGACCCGACCTTCGGCTTCGAAGTCACCGTCATCATGCAGCACGGCATGAAGGCGATGATGGAAGACCAGATCGACGAGTACTACTACATCACCCTGATGAACGAGAACTACGCCCACCCCGGCATGCCGGACGGCGCAGCCGAGGGCATCATCAAGGGCATGTACCTGCTCAAGGACGCCGGCAAGCCCAAGAAGGGCGAGCTGCGCGTGCAGCTGCTGGGCAGCGGCACCATCCTGCGCGAGGCCATTGCCGCGGCCGAGCTGTTGGACAAGGACTTCGGCGTCACCGCCGACATCTGGTCCTGTCCCAGCCTCAACGAAGTGCGCCGCGACGGCTTCGACGTAGAACGCTGGAACCGCCTGCACCCGGAGGCCGAACAGCGCAAGCCCTACGTCACCCAGCTGCTGGAAGGCCGCCAGGGCCCGGCGATTGCCGCAACCGACTACGTGCGCGCCTTCGCCGACCAGATCCGCGCATTCGTCCCGATGACCTACACCGTGCTCGGCACGGATGGGTTCGGTCGCTCGGACACGCGTGCCAACCTGCGCCGCTTCTTCGAGGTCGACCGTTACTACATCGCACACGCGGCGATTGCCGCGCTGGCGAAGGATGGCAAGATGACGGGTAAGGATGTGGCCCGGGCGATCAAGCAGTACAAGATTGATCCTGAGAAGGCGAATCCTGTTGGGGTTTGATGCTTAGTTGAGTTAGCCGTAGAGCGGATCCTAGGATCCGCTCTTTTTTTGCCTAAAGAGGGGATGGTTCGTGAGGATCAATCGAATTGAAATAACGAGGCTGTATGGGACATACACTAAAAACGTTGACTTTAATTCAGATTTAAACCTTCTTGTAGGTATTAATGGTAGTGGCAAGACAAGTATACTAAATTGCATTGATTGGCTGACGAGGCCAAATCTTGCGCGCTTAGCATGCACTCAATTTCAATCCATGAAGCTTTTTATTGAAATTGGAATTAAGCAGTATATAATTTATGCCCATAAAAATATTTCGGAATTAACGATTTCAATTGAAGGGCTTGGCGGTGATCCAATCAAGGTGAAGATTACTCGTCCGTTAGCCACAATAAAAAATGAAGAGGATATGCTGGAGGCGCTTGAAGAATATAGAGGCTTAACTCCAGAGTCTCATGAGCGCCAAGTATGGGATTTCTTAAAGTCACTTTCAAAACCTCTAACAGTGACTTTGGATCGCACTATATCCGCAGAATCAGAGCACGAAACCTTCTACGAGCCGGGGAGAGGGCGTGTTAGAGGCGCTAAATCGCCACTTGCCAAGGTTGCTAGTGTTACTCGACATAAATATGCTATTTACACTAATCGTGTGCGATCTCACACAGAATCACTGAAGTCAAGAATTATACTCTCTGCTTTCAGGAGTCCATTCATAAGAATGCGAGATCCACGATTGTCGGTAGTTACGTTAGATGAGTTAGAGATGCTTAAGAGTAAGGTTACTTCCTTGCTATATGCTTCGGTTGAAATCGATGAGAAGGGTTCCGATAGCATCAATGCGTACTTCGATGAGGCGCGTGATATGGTGCGGTATGGCATGACCGACGAGAATGCAAGAAAATTATTCTCTGCTCAATATCAACAGATATTTGAGTTGGCAGAAGCATTTAGGTTGTACGAAGAAGCTTCAGTTACCGATTATGAACAAATCGGTTCCTATCTGAACTCATTGAATAATTTTTTCCGTGAAAGTGGAAAGTCAATTGGGTTCAATGAGGGTGACGGCACGCTTGGCTTTCAATTCATAGGCATGAATGGCGAGCCGTCCGGAGCATATTTGGCTTTAGATAGAATGTCCTCTGGTGAGCGTCAACTTTTGATACTCGTGACTTTTTTGGCTTTTATATCCAGAAGAAATCGAGTTTTCATTGTTGATGAACCTGAGCTTTCGCTACACCCTAGGTGGCAACGCAGTTTCGTGGAGGTAGTGTTAAAGCAGTCCCCAAAAGGGACTCAAGTCATTATGGCAACTCACTCGCCAGAAATAGTTTCTAAGTATCGCGCTTCATGCGTAATATTGGATAAAGCTCATGGACATGGATGACGCAATACCTACCTACGGTGAAGATGCGCTGATGTCTCGTGATGTCTTTTTTATGGGACAAGATAGCGTCCATTTTTTCGTAGAAGATGCTGATCAGGAAAACTTATACGAGTTGTTGTTGCGAAGATGTTTCCCAGAATTGGATAGATTGGAAGTTTTTCCACAAGGTGGTAAAAAAGCAGTCTTAGCGCACGCATCAGCAGGGTATGAGCGCGTTCAAGGAATAAGGCGCATTTACATTCTTGATAGAGATTTTGATGACTTGCTAGGGAGGATTCGTTTGGGCGATGGCATTTTTTACTTTGACCAATTCTCTGTGGAGAACATGTTATTTAATGAGTGTGGAGTGCTTGAGGTATGCGTGCAGGAATTTCCTAAGTCCAGAAAAGCGGATCTGCAGAGAACTCTGAATTTTAATCACACAGTTTCCGTGTGGTTCGACCACTTGGATAGGCTGCATCGTGCTTTCCTTTTAGTGCAGAGGTTCGATTTAGGTATTCCAAACACTAAGACGCCCGTAGATAATTACGTGTATAGAGGTGAAAGACACGTCTTTGACATTGACGCGGTGCATGCCTATGTGGAATCCGTGAAGCTCGAGCTTATTCTAAAGGGAGTTTTGAATGAAGTCGTCGATTTTGAAAATTTAATGGCTAATGCGTTTCCAGAGCAGTCTTTGAGGTACGTGAATGGAAAATATCTATTTGCATTAATGTATTTTCATATCAAGTCGCAAGGTCTTGCAAGCAATATGAGGGGATACTCTCTAGTTTATCGATGCGCTGGTGCCTGCGATCTTGGAGCTTTCGAATCCTTTACTGCAAGCATTAGAGCTTACCTTGCTGAAGGGGATATGGCGTCCCGTGTTAGAGCGGCTTAGGGTCACCCGAATAATCGCGGGTCAGGTTCACTTATCAATCGAATAACGGGAATAACGGGGTCAGGTTAACTTATCAATCGATGGTGCTCGGCTTGCGTGGCCGATGCGCGGATCTGACGCCCGCAAAGCGGCGGGTCTTGGCTTCGACCATCGCACGGAAGGCGTCATGGCCCAGGGCTCGCTGCTGCTGCAGATGAAGGCGGATGCTGGCGAGCAGTTCGTCGGGTAAGCTTCATCGAGCAGGGCGCGGTAAGCGTTGGATCGCTCAGTCGGGTCGTTGCCAAGCGCAAGCCAGCAGGGGTGTGGCGTCAGTGCGGAGTGCCCGCGCTGGCCTAGATTGGCCGGACAGCTTGACCAGCGATAAGACGCCGGATCGTCGGTCAGACTAGCGCGCACTGGGCTGAGGTCGATGTGGCGATAGCAGCGAAGCACGTAGTCAGTACTGTCCACGAGGCAGGCCTTGTAGCGTCCCTCCCATAGCGTACCGGTGCGCCCGTGGCGGCCATTGAACAGCGCGACGTAGTTACGCCCAGGCCGTTGCATCAGTTGCCCGATCCGTCCCGCTGCAGGTGGGGTGATTAGCAAGTGCACATGATTGTCCATCAATACATAAGCATGCAGCTGACAGCCTGTGGCGCGCAGGGCCTCATGCAGCAGGTGCAGGTAGCGCAATCGGTCGCCATCATCCAGAAAGCACGGCAAGCGGTTGTTCCCACGCTGCACGATGTGCTGCGGGATGCCGGCAAGGTCGATACGCGGAAGTCTGGCCACCTGGCAAGACTCGCAGCAAGGTATTGGTTCTGACAGCGAGGACTCCCTCCCAAGGGGTGAGGCCGCAGCCTGAAGTTTGCGTAGGAAGTGACCTTGCCGCTGCCAGCTGTGTATAAATAAGCAGAGCCATAGACGCGCGGCTCGCTGGTCTTGCTTAAAGTGAAGGGATACACATGCAACGATACGGGCAGCTTCTGCTGTGTGTTCTGGTCTGCTCAGTCATCTCGCTGCTGACAGGTTGCCAGGCACAGACAACCCAGACGCAGGACGTGCCAACGCGCGTTGCGGCTGATGGGCAGGCTCCCATCGTACGACCGCTGCAGTTGGCGGCGATGACAAGTCCGATGGTGGTCGAATTCAACGTGCAGACTCCTGGCAAGAGCGCGACTGGCACACTGTTCCTGGGTATCCGCGTCGGTGACGCGGATGCTCTGAAGTCACTTGAAGCTGCTCAAGCGCTCCGCAGATCTGGCCTGCATGCTGAGCTTGTTCTGAAACGGCTTGAACCAAGCGGCGCAGTCAACATCCCATTGGTGCGCGTTGAATCGCAGGCAGGCGTTCCCGCTCGGATCGTCGCCGTGAGTGCAGACGGGCGTGTTCCAGGCGTGTGGCTGGACGAGGTGGATGGCTCGTCCCTTCAATCTGCGGGTCTGGAATCTCCAGAGCGTCGCTATACGCAGCTTGCCTTCGCATGGGCGCAAGGAATTCAGCCTGGCAGGTATCAGCTGAGCATCAGGTTGCTTGGCCAGCCGCCGCAGTTGACATCGATCGAATCCGAGTTGCTGGTCGCTTACCGGCACAAATCAAAGTAGGAAAAGCTCATGGACGATAAATACGCTGTCACTCTCTACGTTGCCGCGCCCGGGGACACCGCTTCTTGACGGTGGAACATCGGCAGCAGGGCACATGTACTACACAGTCACGCACGGGAAGGAACAAACCAGCTTCGGGTTTGCGCCCATCGAGCACGGCGCGATGGCAGGGCCTGGAAAGGTCTACAACGATGATGCCGATCAATACCAGAAGCCTTTCTATCAACGCACGATGGAGATCAGCAAGGATCAATACGAAAAATTGATGGAGTTTGGTGCAAAGCCCGGCGAACACGGCTTCAATACGCAGTATCACGGCGCAATGAACAGTTGCATCGATTACACGTGGGGCGCTGTCAATTACGCCGGTCTGCATCGTACGGACCTGAAGTTCATACAGGATAAGGATTTCGAAGGTGGGCTGAAACCGCTCAGCAACGTAGAGTACATCCGTAGTATTCAGGCTCCTGTTCCCGACAGCCAATTGAACACTGAGCAATACAACCCGATGCCGGAGCGGACACTCCTGCAGCGCGTGATCAGTGATGCGCAGTTGCCAGACAAGGATCGTGAGATGCTCAACACGATTCGGGAACAGGTTGCAGGCATCGATCAGCAACATGGCAGGGCCTACGATGCCACTAGCGAGAAGATTTCCGTTAGTTTGCTGGCAACCGCGAAGGAGGGCGGACTAAGCCGCGTAGATCACGTGGTCCTCGGAAACACTCCCGGTGATGGAGCAGGCCAGCGCCTATTTGTAGTGCAAGGCGAGTTGGATACCCCTGCTCACCTCAGAGCATCGATAAAAGCCGAAGAAGCAGCGAGAACGCCTGTCGAGCAGTCATTTGCAAAGGTTGAGCAAATCTCTAACACCCAACAAGAACGTGCGTTGGCAGCACAGCAGGAACCCGCACTTGAGCAAAGTCGGGCGCCGATGCAGATGGGTTGATCGCCGTTGGTTTGGCTGGGAAAGAGGGTCGGTTAGTTGCCTAATGGCAGAGCATCTTGTCGCTTGGCGATACGACCGCATGAAGCAAAATTGCACGGTTTCAGCCAAGCGCGCAACTCACACGGTTCTTGTATTGGTTTCCTGCGTGCGCTGCTGCCGCTGGGCCTCGTCCTGTTGTTGGGTGATCGCCTGTTGTTGATTGAATGCCAATGCCTGTTGTGTGGTCTCTTGCATCGGCGGTACTGGTTGTGACACGTCCACTATGCCGCGGAGGCCTGGCGTCGTACCGTTCACCGCAAGCCGATCTCCCACCATGCCCACACTGGCGACCTTCGACGCGTCCGCAATGCCATCCTGCTTCGCCGCGTAGAAGGCGTTGGCCACTACGTCGTCCGATAGATGTGCGGGTGTAGCGCCTCGGATCTTGTCGAACATCTGCCGATCCACGGGTGAGAGCAGCGCCAATGCCTCGGCCTGCTCGGGCGTCCGCTCGGCCGCTGGCGCGTTGCTGGCGTAATGCGGTGAGCGCGCCTGTGACCACTGCGCTGCATACGTTTCCATCGTTACCGATTGAGCGATTTGAGGGTTCACGCTCACACGTTTCTCGGACTCGAAGGCGTTATAACGCGCGATTCCTTGAACCTGGCCATCAGGTCTCATCTCGACATTGGTGATGCCTTGCTTGTTGTGTTCCGCTTCCACCAACAGTGCGGCGGCCACTTTCTCGCTGTGCGGACCGTGCGGGATGCCCTGACCATCTTCCATGCGGTAGACCTCGCCAAGCGTCCGCTGAAATGCCGGGTTCCCAGGATGCGAGCGATCGCGGAGGTCTGTGGGTAGCAACGGTGTTGGACCGGATTCAACAACGCCTTGTCTCTGGTCAATACGCTCACGCTCACCGGTAGTCGGAACCGGTACCGCTTGTGCAGGCATGGGGGCCATCTGATCGACGGAACCTGTCGTTGGCTGTGGCGGACGCAATACCGGCGCGCCAGGATCCACGTGCAGTAGCCGTTCCGTGGTGCCAGCGCGGTTGATATTCAGATCGACAGTGCCGTCGTGATTATTCACTCGCGTAAGGTCAGCGCGATTCGTGTCGCTCCAGGTACCGCCGATGTAGGCCTTCCCCGCTCCATTTCCGTCCATCACGATGAAGTCGTTGCCCGATGCATACAGACTCGTGGACTGCGGCCGAGGGCGTCCCTGGCGATCAGGGACGTTGTAGCCATAGGCCCCGCCCTGGTCCAGCGCTTCGATCAGCGCAGGCGCCTTGGTCTTCTGCAGGAACAGATCCTTTACTGCCGTGTACTCCGAGCTGAGGTTTGGCCAGTTTGCATCCTGGCCCGTCTGCGTCGGGTTGACTAGCGGATTGGCCAACACGTCTTGCCAAGGTTGATGCAATGGGTTGCGCGTGTCTGCGTTGCGTAACGCGTTGAACACGTCAGTTGCCTCAAGGGCATGTGCAACGCCGGTCTCGACGTAATCCGGTTCGGTTCGGCTTCGACCACCGCGGTTCGGCAAAAACCCGTTGACGGTGGTCTGGGCGTCTTCTGCACTGGTGATCGTTCCGTTGTTGATCCCGTTGATGATCCTGGGGTAGTAGCGGTCGCCGCCCTGATTCTCCAACTTCAGCACGATCGTGGCCAACTTGGCCTGTTCGTCCAGTGTGGCGCCTTGGTAAAGTGCTGTGTCTCGGAGCTGATTGACCCCGCTGCCAGTGCGCATCAGCAGGTTGACCTGGGCGGTGTCGCGGTCATGGACGTAGGTGAGGCCCGCGTCCGATGCGAGGAAGCTGTCCAGGTGCGATTTGACCGTTGCGTCCAAGGCACGGCCGTTCTGGGCCGTGATCGTGCGACCGTTGCGGCCAAGGTCGCTGGCCGTTTGGGTTTGCTGGGCGTCGGTGAGCACCCAGTCGGGGTGAGCCGTACTAGCCCAGGTTTGATAGGCCTCCACCAGGGAAGTAGCTACCTCTGGATGCTGGCCCAAATCGGTCTGCAGGGTGCCGATGGAGTAACCGCTGTTCCCCACTGGGGTCATCACTCCATTGTGGACATTGCCTGCGAAGGAGAGCTGGTAGGAAACGTTCTTCCCACTGTTGCCACCTTCCGAGCCGAGGCCCACCCCAAAATATGCGAGCGCCCGCAGTTCCGCATCCGTCAGTGCCGCTGGCGGCGGCGTAGTAGTAGTGCCCTCATTTCCTTCTGCCATCACACTCCCTCCCTCTTGTGGCTTATTTCTTCATTGCGCCTTTACGGCACAAGCCGATGTTTGTTCTCGCCGCCCGCACGATTGCCAAGTAGCGGTCCGCGAGCACAGGCGTCCAGCCGTCCACCGCAGCATCGTCATCCTTGCCGGCGTCCTCGGCATACTTGTCGAGTGTGGCCAGACACTGCGCATAAAGCCCGTTCTTGTACTGAGTGATGGCCAGGTCGTTGCGAATGGCGCCTTCTTCTTCCCATTCCAGCGTCGGCAAGCAATTCGGCAGTGCCGGGGACAGAGTGGTCAGCGCCGCTTTGTAGTTTTTGCCTTCGTAAAAGCGCTTGAATGCAGTCCGTGTGCGATCCAGATCATCCCGGCCGCAGCCATCCTTCACCCGCAGGTAGGGCGCTTCGAAATCGCCGTTGTAGCCGCAGAATGCCTTGCATTCGTTGGGCATGGCCGCGGTTACATTGATGCCTTGCTGGCCGCTGGTGAACTTCACGCTGCAGTCGGGTTGGCCGTTATCGCCCTTGGCGACGCCCCGATCTCCGTCGATCGCTCCATTCAACGCACACACATCTTCCCCGGTGATGCTTTCCAAGGAAAACGTTAACGCCCCGTTCTGCTCCTTGAGCAGCAGACGCCCCCATCCCTTTTCGGTGATGTACTCGCCCGGTTGCAGAGCGTTGCCGGCTGCGGCTTGCGCTGCGGTCACCGATGGTCGCTCGCTGCCAGGGGCATGGTTGGGAGCGGGCGGCGGCTGCGCCGAACAGGCTGTCGTAGCGAGGGCCGCGATTGCCGCGCAGGCTAGCCACGTGATCTTTAGTGGAGGTGTTTTCGCCATGTCCCTTCATCGATCATGTCTTCCCTGACGCTCTTTAGCTCGTTATCCGATCTTGCGTCAAGTCGGAGCACCGCTGCCGCGCTGCCCGATGCTGCTACCGATGCACGCCCGCCGACGCGATGCCTGCGTCGGAAGGGCAGCTAACACAACACCCTTCGGGGAAATACGCCAAGTGCTGACAACACCGTTGCTGTTGTTGTACAGCGGAGAATATTCCAGTTGTGCGTGATTGACCTGATCCCCAGCCTTCAGGGCAGACTCAAGTTTTGTGGATAATTCCTGGTCAGAACCGCTCCAGGCAACGATGCGCTCGTGGCGCTCGCCCGGTGCGGGCCAGTCTGGTGCGGTGACCGTCGCTTTCACGATGTTGCCCTTGGCATCCCTCGCAAGAGCCGGCTCGGAGGGATCCAACTGGTTCAAAGGCGCTGGCTCGTAGTTGCCGTCTTGTCTGAGCCGGTACCCAATTTCATAAGGGGCAATGTAAGGAGCTGCTTCAACTCGAATGTGCCCAAACTTCTCCGAGCCAAGAACTGTGCTCTCGGCAAAGTTCGCCAAGTCATTTCCCTCGGCTCTAGTGTCGGGCCCTCCACGTACTACGGTCTGGCTGCCATCGGATTTCTGAAAGAGCAGGTAAAGGTGGCGGCGGTCACCAGCAACCTCGCTTGCTCCCACCAAAATTTTTGCCTTCTTCTGCTCATCCATAACTTATTCTCCAATATCCTGCGGAGCCCGATTCACCACCAGCGCGCTCAAGTGGACTCCGTCAGCAGAATGAAGGCCCACCATCCAGGTAACCGGCACAGTTGGCGCTGTCACCGATGGCTGGGCCTCCTTCACAACAGGGGAAAGCGTGCACATTACCGACGCCTTGTAACCTGCGCCGGGAGAGCTCAACGCTTGGCAGCGAAATCCAAGATCCTCAAGGTTCTTCTGCGCAGTCGTAAGCGGTAACCCAACAGGATTAGCCACCTGAAGCTCTTGCCTCGCCTTGGAGGCAGACTGCTGCGTATTAAAGCCGGGCCGTGAGTCTTGCTGCATGGCAGAGCACCCTGGTATGAAGAAGAGGCTAGCGGCTACTAGTAGTGCTAGAACACTAAGGTCGGCGCGAGGATTCGTTTTCATGATGTGACAACTCCACCGCAATCACACAGATGGTCATCCATGCGTAGTTCGGTTGCAAGTATGCGCCCCAAGAGATAGCAGAGCTATGAAGTTGCAGGGGGGGCTGACCTGACTTAGCCTGGCCCCTAATCTTATGCGTCAGCCGTTGCTACGCCTTTCTCTTTACCCTTTAGCGCCATGTCGAGCAAGTATTCATAGGTCTGCAGTTTACCCCTAGCTGATGTGGCAACCCAGCAGATCATCCAAAAGAACAGCAGGAAAATACCCACCATTGCTGTCAATGGGGACATTGCTAAAGGATTGCCACCGGCGCGCAGAACCAGAAAGAGCGACACTGCAACCGGCAGAAGACCTAGCTTGTCGATGCTTCCAGCCAACAGCGCAATGCGGCCCGCACGGCGCGTATGGCTGTAGCGAGCGTGATCCAGCATGATTTGCAAGGTTGCTGCCGGATGCCCTTGCAGCCAAGTCACCTCCTGCAGAAATTGCTCTAGCTGATGATCAGTGCGCATTGCTTGATCTAATGTCCATCGACGTAGATCGCTCACAATCCCATAGATGCCCAGCATCATCAGGACGCCCAATGCCACTAATGCAACCCGGAGGCCGGCGGCTGCAACCTTCACTAGCAACTGAGGCGGAACGCTCGTGAAGCTGAGGAATGATGCAATCAGCGTCGAAGCGATTGCCAACACCATAACGATGGCGGCGCCGCGCATGAGGCGGCTTGGGCTGGCGGTATCTGCTGGAAATTCCGGTAGTGCGCTGAGGCGTTCTTCTAAAGCCTTAAAGGTCAAGGGCAAGATTGGTGCTACGTCGCTACTTTCCATGAAGCCTGCCATTAGTTGAGTGATACGGCGAGATTAGATCTGTCTGGTCTACACGGCCAGGTGGAAGCGCTGGACAGCACGAAATTTTTCTCGTAATGCGCTCGGTGCGTAGCGGGTCTGTGATCTCCAATATCTGAGCAGACAGGCTGTGTGGTCGTACCTTTTGGATCTGCCTTTTAAGAGCAGATGGCCACGGTTGACATCGCGATCGGTGCGATGCAATCTCCAACCCAAGGAGCGTCGAAACTCCTCAGAGAGCGGTACCCACCTCCGTCAAACCGGTGGGTTTTTTGTGCCTGCATCCCACAGGTACAAGCCGACGCGATGCCTGCGTCGGGAGGGCGGCTAATACAACACCCTTCGGGGAAATACGCCCGCCGGCTCTCTGCGGTTTCGAACCTCCCGACATCCCGTCGCCGTTGGCGGCGGTTCTTGGGTTGTTCCAGGAGGGCGTTGCCATGTCTACCGCACCATTCATGCCGGCATCTGTGCCGGTTGATCTGTCGCCAGCTTCCGCTCACCGCCTGCTGTGGGATATGGGCGAGGTGCTGCGCCGGCTCGCCGCACGCGCGGCTGTTGAGCAGGTGCGCGACGATCCCGTGCATCCGCTGAGTCGCCAGCCCGGCGTGTTACCGCACATCTCGCACCGCCAGTCCGCACGCAGGGCCGTGCCGTTGCAGCAGTGCGCTGCCGCATCCGCCGCTCACCATCACCCGGAGGCGCCATGACACGCCGCCTCCCACCTACGGCATCTGCCAGCACACGGCTCACCCGCACGCGTGCGCGCCCCACGCCGCCCAAGCGGGTGCAGTGGGTCGTTGTGGAACCCGACCGCAGCAAGCTTCCACCGATGCTGCCGCCCGACCCGGACGCCTCCCCGCAAGGCCCCGGCACGCTGCGCGCACCCCGCTGCGCCCGCCGCCCGCGCCAATGCACCGTCAGCTACACCCATTACCCCCGTGCCCACGACCACGCCGGCGACCAGCACGTGCCCCATGTCCGCCTCAGCGGCCTATGGCTGGAACAACTGGGCTTTGCCATCGGCACCAAGCTGCGCATCACCGCCAGCGAAGGGCAGTTGTTGATGGAGGTGTTGCCGCCGGTGGAGTTGCCCGCCAAGGCGCGCAGCGTGCGGCGATGATGCTGCGGCTGCCAGAAGCCCTGCGATTGACCTCAATGCCGCATGCCACTAGCGTCGCAGCCACACCAGCGCACAACGGACGCTTCATGATCGCGCGCCCCCTCTACGCCTTGCTCGCCGCCCTCGCCCTGGGCGCATGCGCCCACACGGCGGCCACCCCAGCCCCGGCAACCGTCACGGAGACATCTGCCATGCGTTCCTCAGCCGATCACGTACCTGCAGATCAGTCTAAAAGTGGACCACGTACTGCGCAGGAAGCATTGGAGCGGGTATTGGAGCTGATTCGCACAGGTGCCAGTATTGAATCGTTCACTGCCGACCATGTGTCTCGAGCAATGGGCCAGTCGGTACAGCATCGCGATGATGGTTCCGGGCGGCTCGGTGCCAGCGGAGCGTTGACCCGAGACTGGAACTACGGGTTTGGTGTCAACAGAACCGAAGTAAAGGGCGCGTGGTTCGAGTTCCTGTTCCTGCCTAACCCGCCAGAAGCGTCTCCCTCTATGTCGGATATCTGCCAGATCGACTTCGAGGCATTTGCGGCGTACCTTGAGAAAATGGTTTTTTCGCGACAGCGCAATCTTGTCGAGGATGGATGATGGATGAGCGATGTTTTTCAGCGCCCAGGGATGCGCGTAGAGCTCTTCCCACGTGGCGAGGCTGACGAACCTTTAGCGCGTACCACTCATCAGTGCGTCGAGTGGGTTCAAGTTCGCTAGTCCTAGGAGCGGACATGTTGAGCCAAGAAGCAAGTGCCGTGGTGGCGTCATTTGGTCAGCAACCAGGTGTCACACGTGAGCATCTGGACAACTTCAACCGGGTCCTGAACGATTCGCCCGAGTTGACCCGCCAGATCAACGAAGCAGTGTAGTTGCTATCTTCCGCGCATGCGAGCCGCAGACCATGTCCAAGGAGCGACCAAATGGCTGAGCAGGTGCGATCAAGGCCTCGTTTTCCGGTGGCAGCTCTGGTTGTGGCGATGGGATTGATCGCCTCGTGTGCAAGCTCTACTTCCGCGAGCAGGGCCCCTTCGTTTTCTGGACAGTGGGCGTATGCCAAGAAATGCGACTTGGGCCACTATCTGAGCCTGCATCTGCAGCAGCATGGCGATCGCGTCACGGGGGATTGGAGCGCGGCGACGAACGCCCACGGCAATGATGGACAACTGCAGGGACAGGTGCGTGGAGACACGTTGTATGTCCGTTACTGCAGCGATGACGGGGGAAACAGCTACGCCGCATGCCCCACCTTTTCACGGCCAGAGGATCAGTTCCGGCTAGAAAATGGGCAACTTGTCCAATATCAGAAGTACGGTTCTGTCTACCGCCGTAGCGTCGCGCTTCATCAGGACATCGCTGGGAAGGAAGTGCCTTTTGACAAGGATTGTAAGGATCCCGAGGACGACCAATGAGTGCGCTCACGGACCAGGTGCTGCGCGCGACCCTCTACTTCGCGGTGGGTGTCACCTCCGAGAGTCGATACGATGCATATCGACTGGTTGTCGCAGGCGACAAGGCGTCAACGCCGACACTCGAACCGGCGGACAAAAGTGGCTACTCGATCGGTACCGGCTAACAGGGTCGGGTTCACTTATCAGTAGCTGCGCTAGGCTTATGCGGCCGATGTGCCGGCCTGACGCCTGCAAAGCGACGGCTCTTGGCTTCAACCATCGCGAGGAAGGCGGCGTGCCCTAGTGCTAGCTGCTGCTGTAGATGAAGGCAGATGCTGGCGAGAAGTTTGTCGGGCAGGGCTTCATCGAGCAGAGCGCGTGGGCGTTAATCGCTTGAGCGGGTCATTGCCAAGCACAAGTTGGCAGGGGTGTGGAGTCAGGTGGGTCAGACGCGCCGCCCGGGCTGTCGTCGTGCCGGGGAAACTCAGGTCGGTTAAATTCTTATGTTCCTTCAAATCTGTAAATGCCCGAGCTCGAGCACCAGCCGCCGCAGCGTCTGTTGGACGTTGTGTTTCGCGGCCATAAGTGGCCCCTGATACTTTGATCGCTGCGTTGCCGGTGTCGACGACACGACCTGCCAGTCGCTTATCGGATTGGAGTGGGGGGCTGCGGTAAGAATAGGCAAGGGTTTGGGGCGCTGGGGAGCAGCTTTGTTGCGGCAAGACCGGCAGAGATTACAAGAGAAATCATGATCATTGCGGCGTACTGGGGGCGCGATCTAGTATTCATTGATACAGGTGCCTCTTTGCATTGCATCTCCCTGGTAAGCATGTCGAGCTGTCGGGCTGCGCTGTCCCAATCATTGCAATGAACCAAAACTTGATGTACTTCATCAGCGTCATTTATCTGCACGATGTACAGGCGCTTGCCAGTCTCGTGCTCGATTTGAGATTCAGTGAGCATCAAAGTGAGCGAATCGCAAAGTTTCTTGTCAGTGCCTGAGTAGAGGATTTCCATGGGGTGAACGCTCGCATTGGGCCGCGCGGAGAAGCGGTGGCGGCTCGAGTGGATAAGGAGTAGCGGCGTTAGGTTAACTCATCAGTCGACGGGACTGAGTTTGCGTGATCGGTGAGCAGGACTGGCGCCTGCAAAGCGTCGGCTCTTGGCGAAGGCATCGTGGCCCGATGCTCGCTGCTTCTGTAGATGAAGGCCGATGCTGGCGAGCAGTTCGTCGGACCAAGCTTCATCGAGCAGGGCGCGGTAGGCAGGGGATCCCTCAATCGGGTCGTTGCCAAGCGCAAGCCAGCAGGGATGTGGTGTCAGTGCGCAGTGCCCGCGCTGGCCCAGATTGGCTGGGCAACTGGACCAACGATACGCCGCCGGGTCGTAGCTGAAGCGAACACGCACTGGATTGGGTTCAATGTGGCGACAGCAGCGAAGGAAACAATCAGGGCGATCTATAACTTATGAAGTCGAACCATCTTATTTAAAGTCTATTATCTAGTATCTATCCACACCTTTTGTGTTATCAAGCAATGGCGCCAGTTGCAGCAAGTGCTACTGATGAATCCTTAACGTCGTTTCACAAACAATGCATACCTGAAGTTGGTCCAGGCCATGGAGCGTAAGCTATGAAAAATTCAAATTTGTTGATGATGGCCGTACTTGCTGTGTTGACTACTGCATGTGCAGAAAACAAATTGCCGGTTCAATATTCTCAGTTGTCGTTGTCTCCCCTCGGCGTTCATAGGCAGGATGCTGAGAATGTTCGGATAGATTTCCAGGTGCCATTGGAGAGTTTGTATTACGTTGCGGGTGCTAACTATGAGGTGGTGAATGGCTCCTTGTCGGTGAGGATTATTCGGTGTTCCATCCACGAGCAATGCAAGGCGATGGTCGACTTGTTGCCGGGGCTTCCACCTTCTGTAGGGAAGGTAGTCATTCCATTTGCGGGAAATCGCGTGCGCATCACGCACAGTGACGGTATCCAGTCGTTCGACATCTAGGGAAGTGGGAGATGGCTGACCGGATCGTGCTGGGGGTGCATAGCTGGGTTGATCCAAACACGCAGGCGAATGGAAATGCGTTCGGTAAGTACACTGACGGTGGCGTTCAGACGAGCACGCCGGCGACCAGCACGTGCCCCACGTCCGCCCCAGCGGCCTACGGCTGGAACAACTGGGCTTTGCCATCTGCACTAGGCTGCGCATCACCGCCAGCGAAGGGCAGCTGTTGATGGAGGTGTTGCCGCCGGTGGAGGTGCCTGCAAAGCAACTTAGGGCGCGTCGCTGAGCGCCGCCCGCTGCATTCAGGTGAATCCTGTACGCCGCTGGCCGATCCTGCAAACGCAGAACCGCGCGGAGTAAAGGCTGCCGCCGCCTGATGCGAGGTCATTGACGTGTTAGATTCCAGCGACACTCTTAGCGCAAGATCAGAGAGATGGCCTTTCATCTTGGGAAATCCCATGGCCGGCAAGTTAACCAAGGACGTAATACGCTCCCTTGGGCAACGTTGTTGCCGATTGCGTTACTGGCACTATGCACCTTTCATGCGGGGTGTGCCCCGAGTACTCCACGCGATCAGTTAGCCGTAGCGGCCGCAAAGCCCTTCGCTAAAACCAGGAGCAAAGACGTGACGGAACGCCTCAAGCAAGATGTGGATCGTTTGATCGCAACAGACTTCCAGGATGTCGCCGCCGTTGGTACTCAGCTCCAAGCTCAATTTGGACCACGGCACCTAGACGGAGAAAGAGAGTTTCGGGTAAGCGAGCAGGGCATGCTGGCAGGTGAAAAGGTACAGCGTGTTGAGTTCATTAATGCGACAGATGATCCATCGCGCGGGAAGTTGGTTATCGATTTCGAGCCACCTGGCCCGAATTTTGTGGAAGCTCCCTGGGTGGATGCTGTTCCTTACCCGCCTCGACCAGATGCGCGAGATTCCAGAGCCTATTGGGAGATGACAGTTAACGGAACCAAGGTCATCTTTGGCTTGACGGAAGACCAGTCACACCTGAGCTATATTTCGATCAGCAAACTTTGAGATAAGTTGCCCTCACAGCCAGGCCATGCAGGCCACGCGCTGTACCAGCAGATCAAGGGTGGCGTGACGCAGCTCGATGCCCAGCATGGTAGGGAGTGGGATGCATCGAGCCAGCGCATGATCGCCAGCCTGCTGGCGTTGGCAAAAGAGGAAGGGTTGTCGCGGGTGGATCATGTGGTGCTCAACAACCCAGCGACTCAGCTGGCCGGCGGCGAGAAGGTCTTCGTCGTCCAGAGCGCCCTGAATGATCGGGCCCAACAGCATGCATATATGCCGACGGTGGACGCCGTGCAGGCGCCAGAGAACCAGTCGTTCGAACGCCTGCAGACAATCAATCAGACCCAGGCCCGGGCGCGCGAACAGCAGCAGGCACTCGAGCAATCGCAGGAAGCCGTCACCCAGGCTGGTCCGTCGATGACGCGCTGAGGGTCAGGTAAGTACCGGCCGCCTGCACGCAAGCCCGTTACACGCGCTGATGTGCCTTCAACCACACCCACATCCCGGCGCCCACTAACACGACCACGCCGGGGACCAGCACTTGCCCCGCCTGCACCTCGGCGGCCGGGCGGGCGATTCACAAGTTCCACGGGACTATCGATCAGGGCTAAGTGGGTTCAGGCTGCAGTGCAGCCTGGTTTGATGTACCTGCTTGGTGAGGGCTTAGGTATAGTAGTCACGCGGCCTCTATCAGGCTTGCGTGCCGGCCATGGCCACCGATTAGAGGCAAGTATGCGGATGTTGATTGCGTTGCTCTCAATTACCCTTCTTTTGCCTAGCTGCAATGCGGCGTCAGCTGCCAAGGCGCGTCAGTCCATTGCATATCCCATAGAACTCCAGGGGATGTGGGATCTGGGCCCGGAATCCTGCAAGCTGCCTTTAAATCCTGATTCTGATTCGCCCATACGTGTCGAGAACAACAGGCTGCGTGGGTACGAGCGCGAGGAGACTCCGGTGGAAATAAAGCTTGTTTCCACCGGCCCGCATGCATGGGTTGTTTCCGCAGCGTCGGACATTGCGCCAGATGTAATAACTGAGGACCTGTACATCTTGAAGGGCGAGCATCTGGTGATTTCCGACGGCGAATCAGTCAAGCAATATCGGCGGTGTGAATGATCTGGCTAGGTTGGGTTGATAGAGGCGAATCACCATCTCGGATGGAAATGGAAGCGCCGGTCTCCCAATGCCGCAGTCGTCCCGGGGACCGGGGGAGCTTTCGGTGCCAACGGTCCATTTCAACATGGTGTTCTTCGAGCAGTGAGTTCTCATGAAATTGAAGTCCGTTGGCTGCGTGATGCTTGGGCCCTTCTTCATTACGGGATGTACGGCGGTATTTGCTGACGCGGAGATGAGTCCTCTATCCGAAGACTCGCTCTGTGCGCAGTCCCGTGGGTGGGGGAGTGCAGGTTCGACCCGAGCCATCCAAGTCAATCCACAAGTTTCCGAGGATAATGACGGGCGTTCTTATCGGTTTGACCTGGGGGGGGCAAGACGGGTTGCAGCGCTTGGATGCTAGTTGTGGATGGGGCTCGTATGCGGAATGCAACTTTGAGGCGACCCTGTCGGATGGGACAAGCTATCGCTTCTCAGAGATGTCAACATTTAGCCTTTGGGAAACGCAACAAGGACTGTATCTTGTTTACCGTATCATCGCACCGAAGGAAGAAGCTGCGAAAGGGAAGCGGAGAGTCGTGAAGCTGGGTAACCCACCCGCAGAGGCCTGCGATGAGATCGGGGATTACTCTAATTTAATGTAGTTGTAGATAAGGAAATCAGTGATGCCTATCAGCTATCACGAGCGCATCCACCGTGATGAAGCTCGGTGGTATGGATGGCGATGAAAATATCTGGCGCAATTGCAGGTCCTGAGCGACGCGCAGCGCCAATTAAAATCCCAGGCGTAGGGTCAGCGGTGCGAGCAGTCGATCGCCCCGCAGTACCAATGGTCTAAGATATCCGCCATCCAATGCAGGCGAGTGTTTGTTGCGGGTATCGCAGGGATTGACATCTCACGAGGAATCTCGATGAAACACAAGTGTCCTTTGCTCTGCAAGAGTTTTTTGATGTCTAGCACTGGATGAATTTGAAGCGTTCTTAACTTTTGGATGATAACTTAAAGCCGGAGAGGTTGTGATTTGAGTATTTCAAATGAAGATTCGGAAGCCAGAGAGATGACGATAATTGAGGCCCGGCGTGAAAATTTGCTGGATGGAGCTTTCGTTTGCTGTTTTTACAACTGGTTTGTACGAAATTGGGGGCCGGGACAGAAGCCGGCGATTATTGATGTTAAGGAGGCCTTTCCGGAAATATCGGAGCAGGACTCTGCTGCAGTCGTTCAACGCTGTTACCAGATGTTTAAAGATGCGAATTATCCTGCCATGGCTAGGCTTGGTTACAGCGAAGTCAAAGTTGGTTTTGAAGAGGCGTTTGAGGATTTCAAGAAAAATAATCCGGGATTCAGCGAGGAGTCGTACGGGCACGCCATGCACGCTGCGTTGGTCAACAATCGTTGAGGTGGCTGGCGACACGTAATGTTTTCAGCGCTGGGGTAGGAGCCTGCGAATCATCGAGAGGTTGAAGTCACTATTCCGTGACCACCTTGCCGCCGCCCGCACCAATACGCTGTCAGCTACACCCACTCGCCGGCACCCACGACCACGTCGACGTCCAGTATTTGCCCTGGGCCCGCCTCAGCGGCCTATGGCTGGAACAACCGAGAGTTGCCATCGGCGCCAAGCATGCGCTGCGCATATTTGGTAAAACAGCAGTTCCCCCTAGTAAGGAGCCGTGACGGATGCCATTTGCTATTCTGCGCCAATGTCCGTTGGTGTCGTCCGCATTGGTTGCTGCTGTCTTTGCAGGATGCGCGATGGCCGAATCGCCGATTTCAAAGCAGGAATTTTCCGCGCATGTGGATGCGCTGCTGGCCGGCAAGGACTCGGCTGTGGTCAAAGCCGGCAAGCTGGCCGATTTCCCTTGGAAAACGCTGTGCTTCGAGCGCGATGACAACCTGCTGCTGAAGTTCGATCGCGGGGGTGAAACGTTCGTGCTGCGGTTGCCTTATGAAGAGTTCTTCGTGGATGAGGCGCATGCGGGCAACTCCCTGGAGGACAGCTGTGTCGCACCATCCGATCACATCCTGATCAAGAAGAAGTATCCGGGCTATCAAGGGCCTATCGAGTTTCAACGGGCAGCGCAGTTAGGCTGAGCGGTGGTCGACCTTGCGAACCTGCGGAAGCCGGATGTGAGGTTGCGTAGGGGTGCTGTTGGTATCGCGACGCATTGAGCCGCACTGCACGTGTTGCCCGTTGAATTTAATGCGCTAGTTCTCTTGATTGGCTGGGACGGTCGTCAGAAAAGGGATTTTTATTTTTCTGTTCATGCGTCTGCTGTAGCGTGCCGGAGGTTATGGAGCGATGTACATGCCATCGGCCTTGACGCACATCACCGCAATGCCGCGCGCACCGTCTGCAGCGAGGCGGCAAACAGGTCGACGACGCGCTTGCCATCGTTGTCCTTGATGGTCTTGTCAGCACCCCTGGCCAGGACAAGCGCGTAGTTGGGCGTGCTCTCATCGTTGCTTTCCTGTTCGGCGGCGTAGTGCAGCAGGGTGCGGCCCCTGGCGTCGCGCGCGTTGATGTCGATCCCCAGGCTCAGCAGAAAATCGAGAAAGGCCACTTCCTTCGGGAAGGTGTGGCGCGGTAGCCAGTGATGGGCGGTGAGGTTATGCAACAAGGTCTGCTCGCCCGGTTGCAGGGCCAGCGGGTCCAGCCCCTTGCTCATGATCAGGCGCACCAACTCCGGCTGGAAGCAATAGGCCAGCGATGAGCGCCCATCGGCCGCGTTGCGGGTGGCATCGGCGCCCAGTTCCAGCAGCGCGGTGATGGGGCTGTTGCCGGCTAGCGTGTGGGACAGCAGCGCCGATTGCAGCGGGGTGTAGTGCAGGGAGTCGTCAGGGTTTTGCGCGATGGCCTGTGCGTTGATGTCGGCGCCGCCGGCGACCAGCACGCGTACCTTTTCGCCGGTGCTGGCGGTGTGCAGCGGCGTGGTGCCGTGGATGTCGCGCGCGTTGGGATCGGCGCCGTGCGCCAGCAGCACGCGTGCGGTGGCCACGCCGCCCCAGCCGAGCATGGTGGTGCCGTTGTCCCAGCGTGCGTCCGGGTCTGCGCCGGCGTCCAGCAGCGCTTCCAGCATGTCCAGATAGTCCTGCAGGTTGAGGTGGTTGCGCAGCTTGCCGTCGACGTCTTTCACCGCCTCCTGGCTGGCCTGCTGCAGGGCACGCTTGGCGGCGCGATAGCGCTCGCGGGTCTGTGCGTCCTTGGCTTGGACGATCATGGCATCCAGTGAGTCGAGGCTGCCGATGCTGGTGCTGTCGATCAGGTGCTGGCGGTATTGCGCGCGGGTCATCGCGGCGATGGGTCCGCGGGTGACCACCAGGTCGTGCAACGGCCAGTAGCGCTGATTGGTCCAGCCGTTGACGCGTGCGCCGTGCGCGATGAGCCAGCGCACGGTGGCCAGCGTGCCGTGTTTGACTGCGGTATTGAGCGTCAGCAGCCGTGTATTGAGCGTTGCGCCGGCCTTGAGCAGGCGCTCGATCATGGCCGTGTTGTCGTGCCGGGTGGCGTAATTGATGGCGGTGGCAAATTCCTGATCGGTGGCGATGTGCTCGCTCAGCCAGTCGCTGTCCGGCGTGCAGTCGGGGACGGCGCCTGCCAGCAAGGCCGCCTCGATACCGACGAGCGAATCGGTACGTGCCGCATCCAGCAATGCGCGATCGGCCGCGCTGCGCTCCACCACCGGCAACGGCGGCGTGTCGTTGTCGGGCTGTGCCGGGTCGCGCTGCAGCCAGGCCAGCCACGCTTTGGCGCCTTCGCTGCCGGCGTCCATGTAGAAGGTGTCGTTTTTCTGGCCGTTGCCGAAGCGCATCCACGAGGCCCATTCGGTACCGGCCATGCCTAGCGCCGACATCTGGGTGATGAAGGTAAACAAGTCCGGCGCCAGCGCCAGGCCGTGCAGCATCTCCAGCTCGTGCGAGAAATAGCGCACCGGTTGCCTGGCCGGATCCGCATGCGTGGTGTCGATGGTCAGCCAGTCGCCGTTGATGAGGCTGTAGAAAGCGAACTGGTGTTCCCACAGCGCGGGGCTGTTGGGTGCCTCGGACAGATCGCGCGTGGCCAGTTCCCGCTTCCAGTCCAGAAACACCGGCAGGGCCATCGTATCGATGTGCGTCAGGCTCCACACCGCGTCGCGGTTGCAGCTCATCGACGGCAGGTCTTGTTGTTCCATCGCGCGCAGGTGCGAGGGCACAGACCAGCCGAAGCTCACTTGCGCCGACAGCTCGCGCAGGACATGGCGCAGTTGTGCGGGGATCGGCATGCGGTAGCGGCGTTCTAGCGCGACCAGCTGCCGCTCGGTCGCAGGCGGGGCGATCCGCAACGGCGTCACCCGCCAGTGGCGCTTGCGGGCGATGGCTTCCATCCAGCGCCATTTCGCCTGCCACTGGGTCCAGCGTGTGTGCAGGGCGGTGCCCTGCTTGGCGCAGGCGCCGAGTACGCCCGCTGTGGCCACGGCGAGGAGGCCGGCTTCGAGAAACTGACGACGGGTGACCTTGCTCAGGTGCGGTTCCTCGCAGAAGGCAGAAGAGACAGCTGCGTGCGGGGCAAAGGATAACCCGCGAGGGGTTCAGCGCCAGGCAGCAAGCAAAGCGCGAGCGGTACACCAGGACGCGACCCCGGAATGCCTGCAGCGCAGACCTTGCGCTCTGTTGCCTGGGCTCGATAATCGGCACGACACCGTGCGGCGGCTGCGATACATGCTGCCTGCAGCCAGATGTGGCTGAACTGCATCGGTGCGGGAGCAACGTCAATCCACGGAGGATGCAGATGCCATCGACATCGCAGATGGAAGACAGGTTCACCCCGGCTACGCGGCTGTATGCCCTGCTGGCGCGCGACGGGGGACGCGGTGTGATCTTCCGGCGCGGGCCCAGCAAGCAGGTGCAGTTGATCGCCTGGGATTTGCGTACCGATACGTTCGCCCACGGGCAATGGTTCAAGGGCCGCATCTACGAACGGCGTTGCGATCTGTCGCCGTCGGGGCGGCTGTTGGTGTATTTCGCGGCCAAGCACAAGGGCGATTTCGGAACCTGGACCGCGCTGTCGCGCCCGCCGTTCTTCACCGCGCTGGCGCTGTGGCCCAAAGGGGACACGTGGGGTGGTGGTGGCGTGTTCGAGAACGAGCAGACGCTGCTGTTGAATCATCGCCCGCAGGCAGGCCGCGAGCCGTTTCCGCTACCGACCGGCTTCGGTCTGAAGCACGGGATGACGGTGCGGCCAGTCGGGCAATGGTCGGGCGGTGGCGAAGACGAGCCGATCGACAGCATGTTGCGGCAGCGCGATGGCTGGCGAACGATCGACACCGGTGAGGGCCAACGCGGCGGTTTGCGAAGCGGAGTGCTTTATCGCTTTGCGCGGCCACGCGTGTGGGAGAAGGACGGCAGTGGCGGGCTCCGACTGCAATCGGCGTTGCATGCGGTGGGAACCCGCAACGACGCCTGGTATGCGCTGGATCACCGCGTACTGGATCGCGAGGGCGTCGTGCTGGTGGACATGCCCGGTACCGACTGGGCCGACTGGGACGGCGGCGACCTGGTGTACGCGCGCGGCGGCTGCCTGTATCGATTGTGCAAAAGCGATTTCCGGCGCTGTCCCGAGGAGGGCGAGCAGGCGGCTCGGCTGCTGCATGACTTCAGCAAGGCGCGGTTTGCGCCGATGGCACCCACAGCGGAGGCGCTACGCTATTGAGGGGCTGTGCGCGATGCCTGTGCGCTGCCGGCATTGCAAGCGGACAAGGCCTTGGAATGCGGCGCCGCGTTGCCTGCGCGGCGCCGCGGCTTGCGGCAGCAAGATGTTGACCTGCAAGGCCTCCGTACACACGCCTGAGCCGCGCCAGCCGCGTATCGACGGCGTGGTGCGGCAATCACCCGCCATCGTTTGCGCGCAGGTGATCGAGCAGCAGTGGGTGCAGCAGCGGTGGCATGGGTGCAGTGCCTGCCCCGTGCTCCCACTGCTGCAGGAATGGCGCCAGCCATTGACGATGCCAGACCGTTGGACGGGCGCGTGCGGCCAGCCGCTGGCGTAACTGCTCGACATATGCGTTGGCACGTGTCTGTTCGCCGCACTCGAGGTGGAAGAATACAAAGGCCAGCAGCACGCTGTCCGGGCTGGCGAATATCACCTCGGGCGGCACAACGCCGTTGTCGTCGCCGTGTTCCAGCAGCTGCAGCCAAGTGTCGGCGGAGCGTTGGAACCAGGGGCCGGCCAGCTGATCGGTGATGCGCCTGAGAAAGTGCACATCCAGTGCGGGCAGTGCCGTCGCCAGACGGGCCAGGGCAGCGCTCAGCACGGCGTCGCTGTGGGCTGGCTTCAGTGCCCAGCCGCCGTAGGCGCCCACGTCCGCGCTGTCCAGGACCTGCCTGCCCAGGAAGGTTGTGGCATCAGCCACGCAATGCAGGTCATGCAGCTGCGTGGTCGCGGCCCGCTGCTGCCAGGCCAGCAGGCGGGCATGCTGCAGCCCCGCCTGGACCATCAGCTCGCCCAGGTTCGGGTCATAGCTTGCCCAAAGACACTGACGGCTGCCGTCGTGGTCGCGGATCCATTGCCAACGATGGCTTGCTTCAACCGTGACAGCAGACCAGCCAGCAGCGCGCAGCGATGTGCCCAGGTGTTGCTCCACCAATTGCGGGAGCAGCTCGCGTAGACGCACCTGCTGACGTCGGGCCTTGTCACCCGCAGTGCGTAACGCCGCAGGCGTGCGCTTGGGCTGCAGGAAAAACCGCAGACCCATCTCGCGCTCGATCTCTGCGGAGGTGCCGCTGTCGGCCAGCCGCGGCAGGGCCAGGTCCTCGGGCGCGCCACGGCGAGGCTTGAGCCCGCGGTGCGCGACCAGTGCACGGATGGCGCGCAGGGTGTCGGAACCGAGCAGGCCGTCCAGGGTGGGGGCGATACCGTCGGCGGCGTCGAAGGTCTCGTCCAGCCAGCCGTTGACCAACAGCCCGTAGCAGTCGGTGAACAACGCGCTGTCATCGGCCTGGTGGGCGAGGTTCAGAACGTCGCCGAACACTTCTGCCAGCGGTAGCGTGTGGCCGGTGTCTGGTCGGCGGTAGACCACGCGTGCCTGGTCTTGCCATTGCAGATAGACCTTTCCCTGTGCGTCCTCCAGCCAACCGGGCGCTTCGGCGGCCAGGGCCTGCGCGCGCAGGGTCGCATCGTCGATGTCCTCGACCGCTGCACGCACCAGCACGCCATGGCGCAGTAGCTCGGTGTGCACGCGGAACCAGGTCAGGCCGGTGTCGTAGCGCGCCTGCAGCCCCAGCAAGCTACGCAGGAGCGCTGCCTTGTGCGTGCGACTCAAGGTGCCGCGATCGACCAGATGGACGCAGCGTTCGATCAACTCCTCGACAGCGTGCTGTGACATCCGTGCCTCCTCTGCGTTAGTGGTCAACGTCCGGGCATCATCATGCCAGTGGTCTGGGCAGCCGGGTGGGCGGGAAAGATCGCGAGTGGGAGCCGTGCCGCACGGCGCGGATCTGCTGCCTGTTCGTGCGCTGCTGCGCACTTTTCACCTCAAGCCATCGTCTGTGGTCAAGAACCGGCACATCGCGCCGCTATTGCAAGCTCAATGGAATAGTCGGATTGCGATAGTGGAGAGTACGTTGAACGTATTGCGTGGATTGCTGATCTTGTCTCTGGTGTCTGCGATGCCTGCCATGGCCGCAGAGGCTGCGCCCTCATCCACCGAAGGCGCCGGCGCGCGCATCCGGATGTTTGGTCAAAATGGTGTTGGCATCGTGCTGTACAAGGATGCAGTGTGCACGGCCAAGTATGGCGAGAAGGTGCGCGCATCCGGCTCGCTGAAAAGCGCTTTCGGGTCGTTGATGGGCTCGGTGAAGAATGAGCCCATCGGCATCCCGGAGACGGAGAATACGCGTCGTTTAGGCGACCGGAAGATGATCGGCTCCAAGCCGTTCTACAAGGAATACACGATCGA
Source organism: Xanthomonas sp. 3793 (assembly GCF_024806835.1). Lineage (GTDB taxonomy): Bacteria > Pseudomonadota > Gammaproteobacteria > Xanthomonadales > Xanthomonadaceae > Xanthomonas > Xanthomonas arboricola_F. The sequence goes on along the minus strand of NZ_JANTYU010000003.1, from coordinate 471,080 downwards.
GCCGGGTAAGCCGGTCGTTGTGGAGGCTGGTGCGAGTTCGCCGGCACATTGGAATCAGGCGCCTGGGTACCACATCGGCTGGAGCTGCGGCGCATTGCTTGCTTCCACGTTTGTCCCGGAGCCGGGCGCAGATTACGAAGTGGCCCTGAACCTGGATTTTCGTAGCTCGGTGTGCACGTTGGCGGTCAACCGTGTGGACGCCAACGGCCAGGTCAGTCCGGTGGATGTGGCGCCGGTCGCCAAAGACTGCAAGTAACTGCAGCGCATCGTCGAAGCAGAAATACAACGGGTGCAGCGCAAGCGCTGCACGATCGGCAGTGGCGATTCTCGTATGCTTGATTCAATGCCATCACGCCCGTTATTGCTGGCCGCGTGCATCACCGCGATTGCCTGGGTAACCCCTGCAGCTGTCGCGCATCCGGGTGGATTGAACAAGCAAGGCTGTCACAACGACCGCAAGAACGGTGGCTACCACTGTCACCGCAGCGCCGGTGGCGAGGGCAAGCCGACGGCCGCTGCAGAGCCGCTTGATCCGCCCCCGTGGATGCCATCGACCGGGGCTGTCTTCCGCAACTGCGCAGAAGCACGTGCAGCGGGTGCTGCACCGGTGCGGCGTGGCGATCCAGGATACGGCCCACATCTGGATCGCGATCATGATGGCGTGGGATGCGAGCCGTCGCGTCGGCGCTGATTCACGACGCCATCCTGCCAGCGCATCACTACCACGTAGGGCGCACCCGTGCTGCCAGCATGGGCACGCATCTGTGCTGGATGCGTGGCCCGGTACCGCCATTCACCAATCCGTCGGCGCGTAATCCTTCAGGAACTGCCCCCACACGTGCTCGCCGGTATTGAAGCCGTGGATGATCGGGTCGACGATGCGGGCGGCGCCGTCGACGATGTCCAGTGGCGGGTGAAAACGCTCCTGCTGCACCTTGAGCGCGGCGATGTCGGCCGGATCCTCGTCGGTGACCCAACCGGTGTCGACGCTGTTCATGTGAATGCCGTCGTTTTGATAATCGGCCGCCGAGGTGCGCGTCATCATGTTCAACGCGGCCTTGGCCATGTTGGTATGCGGGTGACGGGTGGTCTTGAAGTTGCGGTAGAACTGGCCTTCCATCGCCGAGACATTGACGATGTGCTTGTCGCGCTCGGGTGTGCGCAGCATCAGCGGCTTGAGGCGTGCGTTGATGATGAACGGCGCGATGGCGTTGACCAGCTGCGTTTCCAGCAACTCGACCGATGGCACTTCGGCCATCAGCAGGCGCCAGGAATTACGACCGCGCAAGTCGACCTGCTGCAGATCCTGATCGAGACGGCCTTCGGGGAACAGGTGCTCCTGCCCGACCAGCTCGTCGTCCAGCAGCGCGACCTGCGACAGCTCGGCGGCGCGGGTAAGGCCATCGGCATCGGCAAGGCCGCGCCCGTGTACGGCCGGCAGTGCGGTGGCCGAGGCGTCGCGCAATGGCTCGGGCGTGCGCAGGCCTTCGTAATGGCCAACGAGCTTTTGGACGGTGTCCGGCAGTGCATCCAGCGCGGCGGTTTCGTTGGCCATCATGTGCGCGTAGAACTGCGGCGGGCGGCGCACGGTCTGGCAGGCGTTGTTGATGATGAAATCCAACCGTTCGCGCGTGGCCAGCAACTGGCTGCAGAACGCCTCCACGCTGGGGGTGTGGCGCAGATCCAGGCCGAAGACCTGCAAGCGATGGCCCCACTGCGCAAAATCCGGCTCTTGCGCGTAGCGCGCGGCCGAATCGCGTGGGAAGCGCGTGGTGACGATCAGCTCGGCACCGGCGCGCAACAGCTTCAGGCCCGCTTGATAGCCGATCTTGACCCGTCCACCGGTCAGCAACGCCACGCGACCGCGCAGGTCGGCGGTTTCGGTGCGCTTGAAGAAATTCAGCTCGGCGCAAGCCGGGCACATCTGATCGTAGAAGTGATGCAGCTGGGTGAACTTCTGCTTGCACACGTAGCAGTGCCGCAGTTCGGGCGAATGCAGCGGCTCCGGCGTCGCGGATGCGTTCTGGCCGTTATGCGCGTCGTGCAGACCGGCAGCATGCGGCGGGAAAAAGTTTGGCGTGCTGAACACCGGCTTGCGCCGCAACGCGCGGATGCCGCGCTGCTCGAGCAGCGCCTCGGCCTTGCGCACTTTCTCCTGATGCCGCTCGCGCTCGCGTTGCTTGAGCAACTGCCGCCGCGCCTTGGGCTCGGGGTGATAGACCTTGGCCACTACCTGGTGCAGGCGCACGCGGTCGGCCTCGGGCAGGGTGTCGAGCACGCTGCGGTCGGCCTCGATGGCCTCCAGCAGATCCAGCGCCGCGCGCAGGCGGTCGGTGAGCGGCAGGTCGTCGTTGGCGGGCAAGGGCGGGGCAGTGGTGTTCAAGCTAGATCCGGAAAGAAGCGGTACAGGGGCGTGGCGGGGGCGGCCGGCTGCCAGAAAGCGGGAAGGGGGCCGGCGAAAACGGTGGCAGGCTGCCGGCTGGGCAAGCGATCGGCCGCAGCGCAGGCATTTTCGCCGATTGTGGGGCCGTGGCGCCAATCGATGGGGGTGTAGGGGCCGAGTTGCCGCCGCGACGCCAGAGCAACGGGTGGCAACGATAGCCCCGGAGGTGCAGGGGCCGGCTGTTGCTGCCAACCAGGTGTATTGATGCCGCATGCGGGTGCCTGGTTTCCCTCATCGGCGCGCTGGCACCCTTTAGAATCGGCCGGACATGGGGCCGGCAACACGGTTCTGTGGGAGACCCACACCACGTCCAGACAGGAAGGACCCGCCATGCCAGCATTTGCGCTTCAGTATTTTTGTCGGTTTGCCCTTGTCGCGGCGATGACGGGATTGGCTGCGTGCGGCGCTGCTCCAGAGCAGTCGAATCCGGCGCCCCCGATCAGCCGCGAAGCGGCCGCGAAGCGAACTGTGGTCCCACTAACGCGCTCCGTTGCCCTGGACAAGGCCGGCACGATCGCGGATCTGGAGTTTGATCTTCCGCCGCCTCGCCTCGGAGCTTCGCCATTGCTTAAGGTGGCAATTCGCTTGCAGGCCGATGAAGGTGCTGCGCTACTTGAACCATCTGATCAGTTGGTGGAAGCAAAACTTTCCGCTCGAGCGACCCTTCACGCTCTAAACGGCAGCAGTTGGGCGCGAATACCCCTTTATCGTAACGGGCCCCGTCCTGGAACCGATGTCCCCCTGGATGCGGACGGGCATGTGGCTGGCGTGACCTGGAGCGGCGTTGATGAGTCAATGCTTCGCGACGCTGGGCTTATGCGGGATGGAAAGTACTACAGTGTGCTTTTGCTAGCAGAAGCACATCATCCTGCACCCGGTCACTATCGATTGACCCTTGAGCTTCTTGAAGATCACCCGCATTTCAAGGGTCGAACTGTTGAGCTGCTGCTCGCTTATGCAAGTAAGGCGAAATAACATGGAAGAAAAAGAGCGCTATACATTAACGATCTATCTGGCTTCGCCAGGGACGCCGCTGAAAGCTGGCGGAACATCGTTTACCGGCCACATGTTTCTTGCAACCAATGATATAGGTAAAGATAACTTTAATAGTTTCGGGTTTGAACCTCGCCACGACTTCCAGAAGAGCGGCGTTGGCAGAGTTTCAGCGGAAGACGTTGAGTCTTATAAAGATCCTTATTACGCAAGAACGATGGAAATCAGCAAGGATCAGTACGACAGGATCCGAGAGTTTGCAGCCGCCCCTGCAAAGCACGGCTTCGACATGAGATACGACACGTTTTCCAACTCGTGTGTCGACTTCAGCTGGGCCGCATTGAATCATGCTGGCCTTTATCGCCAGACCGTTCTCGGAGGCATCAAAGGCTATGAAGGCGAGCCGAAGGTGCTGCATAACGAGCCTGAAATTCAGAATCTCAAGGCGCCGTTTCCGGAGAGTGAGTTGAACAGGGAGGTGCGACACCCCAAGCCTGAGCGGGACCTGTGGCAACTCATCTTGTCCGATAACCAGACACAGGCCGATACCGGTCGCCTGATTGCTGATGGCAAGCCGATAGACCCGCTGCATCGCCAGGCCGAGGAGGCAGTGCGCCGCCTTGAGCAAGGGCTTGGCAGGGAGTACGACGAAAATAGCGCACGCCTGGCGGCCAGCTCCGCGTCCTTGGCCAGGGAGCACGGGCTGTCGCGGATCGATCATGTTGTATTGAGCGAAAACACGGCTACGGCGCGGCAAGGCGAGAACGTGTTTGTTGTGGAGGGAGCTCTGAACGATCCAGCGCACAAGATGGCGCACATGAGAACCGGTGATGCGATCGCGCAGCCCGTCGCCCACTCCTTGGCGCAGCTGCAGTCCTTGGGCGAAACGCAGCAGCAGTCACAGCAGCAGGAGCAACTGCGGGAGCAAGCGATTGCACCGCAGCACCGGATGACGTGAGACGGGTTCTTCTGGCAAGGCGGCCGCCGCGATTGATGGAACGAGGTGAGGGTGAGCCGGTTACGGGGATCTGCTCTTTGAGCAGATCCCATGCCGAGCGCAGGGGTGCGATCGCCTGGACGATTGGGTAGTCTTTCACCCACCGGGCGCATAGGCGCCCGGACATTCAGGGGACATCGATGAAGACTTCCATGCTTGCCAGTGGGCTGGCCGGCTTGCTGTGTGCGTGTACGGTGGTGTCGCCCGACCCGGGTCAGAAAGCGGTGTTGGTGGATAAGCCGATGCTGTTCGGTAAAGGCGGAATCCGCCTGGACGACGTGCGTGACCCGGGTCGGACGTATGCGTGGCTGACTACATCCGCCACCTATGTGGATGTGACGCCGCAGACCGTGCAGGTGGCCTTCGACGACTTTTCGTCCAGCGACAATATCCTGCTGGATTTCTCCACGCAGATTCAGTACCGGATCACCGCACCGGCAGTGTTGTTGTCCGGCTTCGGGCAGGATTGGTTCAAGAACAATGTCGCCAGCCAATACGCATCCATCGTGCGCGACCAGGTCAAGCGCTATGACATGACCAAGATGATGAGCGATCCCGATACCGCCAGAAAAATCGACGATTCGGTGACGCAGAACGTTCGCGCCCTGGTCAAGGAGCAGCAGCTGCCGATCGAGATCCAGAACATCACCTTGGGTCGCGCGCGTCCCAACCCGGATGTCCTGCAGCAGATGAACCTGACCGCCGCCCAGCAGCAGCGGGTCAAGACGCTCGTCGAGGCCACCACGGCCGAGCGGCAGCGTGAACAGGAGCAGGTCGCCAAGGCCGATGCCGACAATGCGTACCGCAATCGCATGGGGCTGACCCCGGAACAATATCTGGCCAGCCAGATCGCCGAACTCAATGCAGAGGCGTGCAAGAAAGCGCAGGCCTGCTACATGGTGCCTTCCGGCACTTCGGTGATTGCCAGATAGCGCGCGTTGCTGGCCGCATGCAGTGCAGGATGCCGCTGTTGCCTTGCAGTCGTTGATCTCCGATCTTGCAGCGCAGATGGCTGATCGCGGTTGCTCACCCAACAGGCCCACTCACGCACTCTCCAAATCGGCTGGGCTAGGGTTGCGGCCTACTGGTGTAGCGGAGAATGCAGCATGGGCCTGTTGGTCGACGGCAAGTGGCAGGACAGTTGGTACGACACCGACAAGAGCGGCGGGCGTTTCGAGCGCTCGCAATCGCAGTTCCGCAATTGGGTGACGCGCGATGGCAGCCCCGGCCCGCACGGGGAGGGCGGCTTTCAGGCGGCTCCCGGGCGTTATCACCTGTACGTGTCGCTGGCCTGCCCGTGGGCGCATCGCACGCTGATCTTCCGGCGCCTGAAAGGGCTGGAGTCGATGATCGACGTGTCGGTGGTGAACTGGTTGATGCGCGATCAGGGCTGGACGTTCGACCTTGCCCCGGGCGTGATAGCCGATCCGATTCACCACGCCAAGCGCCTGTACGAGGTGTATCTCAACGCCGATCCGCGTTACACCGGGCGCGTGACGGTGCCGGTGCTGTGGGATCGCGAGCGCAATACCGTTGTCAGCAACGAGTCGGCGGACATCATCCGCATGTTCAACAGCGCCTTCGACGCGGTCGGTGCTGCGGCCGGCGATTTCTACCCGGCACCGCTGCGCGAGCAGATCGATGAGATCAACGCGCGCGTGTACGACACCGTCAACAACGGCGTGTACAAGGCAGGTTTTGCCACCACGCAGGCGGCGTACGAAGAGGCGGTGCTGCCGTTGTTCGAAAGCCTGGATTGGCTCGATGCACGTCTGGGCCGGCAGCGTTATCTATGCGGCGATCAGCTCACCGAAGCGGACTGGCGCCTGTTCACCACGCTGGTGCGATTCGACGCGGTGTACGTGGGCCACTTCAAATGCAACCTGCGGCGCATTGCCGACTATCCGCAGCTGTCCGGCTACCTGCGTGAGTTGTACCAGATGCCGGGGATCGCAGAGACGGTGAATTTCCAGCACATCAAGCACCATTATTATCAGAGCCACGACATGATCAACCCCACCGGCATCGTGCCGCTGGGGCCGCTGCTAGATCTGCAGGCGCCGCATGGGCGTGGTGGCTGATGCAATTGTCCGCCGCTTGCGGCAGTGCCCAGGCACGCTGCCGCAGGGCTTGCACTAAGCTGGGTGCCTTCGAAACGAACAGGAGCGGTAAGTGCTGAATCATGTGATGGTGGGATCGAACGATATTGCGCGATCCAGGCAGTTCTACGACGCGGTGCTCGGCGGCGTCCTCGGTGCCGCCGAGCCATTGGTCAACCCCGCCGGTTCCGGTCATGTGCGCCTGTTCTACCGCCACGCCGGCAGTACCTTCGCCGTCAGCGAGCCGATCAACGATGCGCCCGCCAGCAGTGGCAATGGTGCCACTGTCGGGTTTACCTGCAGTTCGCCCGAGCAAGTACAGGCCTTTCACGATGCCGCCGTGGCGGCAGGCGGCGTATCCATCGAGCAGCCACCAGGCGTGCGTGACAGTCGCATGGGGCCGGTCTGGCTGGCCTACGTGCGCGACCCGGATGGCAACAAGCTCTGTGCGATCTATCGGCCTGCGTAAGTTGTGATCACTGCGCTGTTGCGATACGCCGCAGCGCGACCAGGCGCCGTCCTGTTGCTGCGCAGTGGCGACAGTGGAGTGGTGGTTGCCGCGGCGCGGCCGACGCGGCTGCGTTAGCTGATGGGGCCAGACCCCGGATTGTCGCGCTAGTGCTTGGCCGCGTCGCGCATGATCAGCGTCGCCGCGCCCACCGTGATCGCGTCCTCGACCACGCCGGTGCTGGTCTGGCCGTAGCGCTCAATCGCACGCATGCGGACGTTGAACGTGAGATAGGCGGCCGCCACTGCGGTGGTCGCGCCAAGTAGTGCCGCCACGCCGCGCTGATGGCGCGGAGACAGCGCAGTGCCGACGATGACGCCGGTCGCGATGCGCGCAATCATGCCGGGCAGCACGATACGGTCGGGCGCGGTCTTCATCTTGTCGCCTGCCAGCTCGCCACCGGCCAGTGCCAGCATGCCGGCCGATGCCAGCGGATTGGCCAGCAGCGCCGGTGCGCCGTTGTCGGCAGGCAGCTTGCCGGTACGCGCAGCGTTGGCCACTGCGGCCAGCGGGGTCATCGAGCGCATGCCGGCGACGGCGCTCATCAGGATGGAATGAATCAAGGCCATGTACACCTCTGCATGTGCTCACCCATCGCAGGCGGAATGCGCTGCGTGCGGCACGCTGTATGGATGTGCACACACTAGGACGGCGCATGTATGGGCGTTGGCAAGAGCTTGTGCATGCGGTGCATTGGCGGGCGCTGGATACGCCTGCGCGATGCGCCGCCGGGGAGGCATCGGCTTGCGCCGCGCAGCCAGGCGAGCGGCACTGCACTCAGGAGATCTTGGTGCCCAACAGGAACGTCGGCCCATGGGGGATGCCGCGCTCAGGTGATCTTCGTCGTTGAGCACCTCCAGCTGCAGCGACGGATACCGTCTTGCGTGCAGCGCCTGCACCAGGTTACTGGCGAAACAGGCGCCTGTTTTCGTCGGCATTTCCGCGCATCAATTCAAACGGCCGACATACGCCAGCACGGGAGCGGCCGCCATATCGTTGGGGTTGGTGCCGGGCAGGCCTTGCGGCACGTCCATGCCCTTGCTGCGGTAGAAGTCGGTCCAGTACTGCGAGATCTTTCCGGTCTGCAGGTTCTTGAAGTTCATCGGTTGCAGGGCGAAGACGTGCCGTGCGCGGAACGCGCGTTCGATGAAGTCCGAGCAGTAGTAGCTGTTGTCGTCCTGCACGTAGGTCTGGTTGTAAGGCTTCCCCAGCATGCGCCGTGCCTGCGCGATGGCGCCGGGGATCGCACTGCGCTGTGCTGCGGCCAGCCGGTACACATGGATCTGCCGATGCTTGGCGTTTGCGTCTTCGACGAATGCCTGCAAGGGCTGCTGCCGCGAGCCTTGTTCGTCTGCGTGCAGCAGCACCTGTTGCGTGCCGGCATGGGCGAGCAACGCCACATGATCGAAGCTGGGGGCATCCTGTTTGGCGGTGGCATCGTCGATGGCGCCGCTCAGGCCGGTGCGGGCGGCGGTGACGAACAACAGGTCGCCGTCCTGGAGCTGGACGGCGATGGACGTTGCTGGCAGCAGCGCCAAGGCAACTACGGCGAGCAAAAGGAGGATGCGCATGGAAGGCTGGCAGGTGGTGCAGGGGGCCACCATTATCGCCAGGAACGACAGCGGGCGGCTGGTGCGCGATGCGCTCTGTAGAATGCGGTGGCCAGCGGGCGTCGCCGCCGCCATCGCGTCGCGGCAATCCCTGTCCGTCTGGAGTGTTGCATGCGTGCTTCTTCTGCGTTGTCGCCGATTGGCCGGCTGTTTGCCGCCGCCGCCTTTTTCGAAGGGCTGACCTGGGCCGGGCTGTTGCTCGGCATGTTGCTCAAGTACGGCACCCATACCACCGAGCTGGTGGTGTGGCTGTTCGGGCGCCTGCATGGCGCGGCCTTCCTGTTCTATGTGGCGGTCAGCGTGCTTGCCGCGTTGCGGCTGCGCTGGCCCTGGTGGGCGTGGGCGCTGAGCCTGTTGGCCGCGCTGCCGCCGCTGGTGACGGTGCCGCTGGAACTATGGTTCCGGCGCATCGGTTTGCTTGGCCCGCGGTCGCCGTCCGTGGGTTGAGGTGGTGCATGCGCATCGGCCACAGCAGGGTCGAGCGCATCACGCCAGCCAATCGCAGGCATGCCCCATCGCCGATTGCGATGATTGGGGCCATGGACGCGGCAGCGCTCGTTTGCCACCATGCGCCTCTCAAGGACAGATCGTAGGGGCGATATGCGTGACTGGATGATGGGCGTGCTGAGTGTGCTGGCGTGGGGAGTGGCGAGCCCGGGATACGCGCAGGGCGCGCCGGAGAGCGTGGATCTGGTGCCGTATCTCAAGAGCGATCAGTTCGAGCGGATCAAGATTTCGCCGTCCGGTGCGTACTTCGCACTGACCATGCCGCTGGAAGATCGCACCGTGTTGGGCATCGTGCGGCGGCAGGACAAGGTGGCCACGGCCAAGGTCACCGGCGGCGTCAACAGCGTGGTGGATGATTTCTGGTGGGCCAGCGATGAGCGCATCGTGGTGTCGATGGCGCAGCGGCTGGGCTCGCGCGACGAGCCGGTGGCGATCGGCCAGCTGCATGCCATCGATGCCGACGGCAAGAATGCTCGACTGCTGGCCAGCCCGTACGGCACCAACCCGGACATCAACGGCGCGCAGTTGAAGATGGAACTGGACCCGGCCACTTACATGCTGGATACCTTGCCAGGCGACGCACGCAACATCCTGGTGTCGGCGGTTCCGTTCGTGGGCGATCCCAACGTCCGCATCGACAAGCTGGACATCCAGACTGGCCGGCGCACGACCGTGGCTACCTCGCCGGTACGCCGGGCGGGGTTTGTGACCGACCAGCAGGGGCGTATCCGCTTTGCCAACGGCCTGGACATCAGCAATGTCAGCAAGCTGTATTACCGCGACAGCGACGATGCGCCGTGGCGGCTCATCAACGATGCGGCCAGCAGCAAGCAGCGCCAGTTTCCGCTGGGGTTTTCCGCCGATGGCAGCCGTGCGTATCTGCAGGTGGAGCAGGCGGCCGGTACAGATGTGCTGGTAGCGTGGGACCCGGCAACCAGCAAGACGACACCGCTGTTGCACGACGATACCGTGGACCCATACCGCATCCTGCGCGATCTGGATGGCACCACGCCGATCGGTGCGTCGTACATGAGCGATCGCGTGCGCAATCGTTTCTTCGACGAGACGTCGCCCACCGCCAGGCTGTACCGCAGCCTGGAAAAGGCCTTCGACGGCAACGCGGTCTATATCACCTCGGCCACCAGCGACCGCCGCCTGGTGCTGGTGTATGTGTGGAGCGATCGCAACAACGGTGACTATTACCTGTTCGACACGGTCAGCAAGAAGGCCGACCGGGTGTTCAGCCGCCGCGAATGGTTTGCGCCCGATGGCGTGCCGGCGACCAGGCAGGTGAGCTTCAAGGCGCGCGATGGCCTGTTGCTGCATGGCTACCTCACCCAACCATTGCATGCGCAAGCCGGCACGCCGCGACCGTTGATCGTGATGCCGCATGGCGGCCCGTTCGGGATCTTCGACAAGTGGGAATTCGACGACGACACCCAGCTGCTGGCGGCAGCCGGTTACGCGGTGCTGCGCGTCAACTACCGTGGCTCGGCGAACTACGGCTACGCGTTCACCCAGGCCGGTGCCAAAGAGTGGGGCGGACGCATGCAGGACGATGTCACCGATGCCACCCGCTGGGCCATCGGCGAAGGCATTGCCGACGCATCGCGCATCTGCATCTATGGCGCCAGCTACGGCGGGTATGCGGCGCTGATGGGCGTGGCCAAGGAGCCGGCGCTGTATCGCTGCGCGGCCGGCTATGTGGGTGTCTACGATCTGGACATGATGGCGCGCGATACCGGGCGCTCCGCGCGCTGGGCCAGGAACTGGACGGTCGATTGGCTGGGCGCACGCGACACCCTGGCCGCGCGCTCGCCGGTGACGCTGGCACGGCAGATCAAGGTGCCGGTGTTTCTGGCGGCCGGCGGCAAGGACGAGCGCGCACCGATCGAACATACCAAGGCCATGGAGCGCGCGTTGAAGGGGGCCGGTGTGCCGGTGGAGTCGCTGTACTTCCCCAACGAGGGCCACGGCTTCTATACCGAGGCGCATCGGCGCGAGTATTACACGCACTTGCTGGCGTTCTTGAGCAAGCAGCTGGGGGGCGGGACTGCGAAGTAAGGGGTTGGCGTTCCATCAGGTGTTGCCTAATGGAATGTGTGATCGGAGCGTGCCTGCGGTGATGGTGCATGCAGCTTGATGCGTCAATCGCGGTGTGCGCGCGCCTGCAGCTCTTGCGATGCGGTGTTGCGGCGTTTGCGTGCGCGGGTAAGGCGTCGCGGCCGGGTCCGCTCCTACGGTTCTTGGGGGGTCTGGTGTTGCCCGGGACCGATGCTGCACGACGGCGCAGGCCAGCTGTGTCGCCGCTTTCTCTGCACTCCCGGTTCACCTGATCGATAGCGCGGCACCGTCGATGGTCGACGATGCCGCTTCCAGCGTCGCTTACTTCTCCGGCATCGGCTTCATTTGATATTGCGCCGGCGGCGTGGCACCGAGCAGGTGCTGCACGAAGTAATCCCAACGGCGGCGGATGACGTAGGGGGTGAACTCGCCGTAGCCGTGCTTGGCGTTGGGCAGCATCAGCATGTCGAAGTCCTTGTTGGCCTTGATCAGCGCATCGGCGACCAGCAACGTCAGGTATGGCGGCACGTTGTCGTCCAGCGTGCCGTGCACCAGCATCAGCCTGCCCTTGAGCTTGCTGGCGTGGGTGGCGTTGGCCTGGTCGTCGTAGTTGGAGGTGCCGTCCTTGTTGACGATATGCTCGCCGTGATACTTCTCGGCCCAGTCGTCCTCGTAGCCGCGGTTGTCGTGGTTGCCGCTTTCCGACCAGGCCACCTTGAACAGCTCCGGGTAGCGCAGCATCGCGGCGGTGGACGCATTGCCTCCACCCGAATGCCCCCAGATGCCGACGCGGCTGGTGTCGAACCACGGGTAGCGCTGGCCGAGTTCCTTCACCGCCGCCACCTGGTCGGGCAGGGTGTTGTCGCCCATGTTGGCGTACCAGGTGTCGTGGAAGGTCTTGGAGCGCCACGGCGTGCCCATGCCGTCGATGGCGACCACGATGAAGCCCAGCTCCGCCAGCGATTGATTGTCGCCATGGCCGGCAAGGAAACTGCGGCTGCGGATCGAGCCGGTCTGCGGGCCGGGATAGACGTAATCGATGACCGGGTACTTGCGTGCCGGGTCGAAGTTGCTGGGCTTGAACATCAGCCCGTAAAGCGTGGTCTTGCCATCGCGCGCCTTGACCGTGATCGGCTCCGGCGTTACCCAGCCGGCGGCCTTGAGGCGGGAGATGTCGGCGGTGGCGATGGTGCTGAGCGTGCGCCCGTCGGCCGCATCGCGCAGCACGCTCACCGGTGGCGTGACCGAGGTGGAATAGGTATCGACGAAGCGTTTGCCATCGGGCGACAGCGCGATGCTGTGGTCGGCGACCTCGGGCGTGAGCAGCACCGGCTCGCCACCGTCCAGGCTCACCTTCCACAGTTGCTGGTAATACGGGTCCACGCCCGGGCTGCGGCCGACGCCGACAAACCACGCAGTGCGCGTCACCGGGTCCACGCGCAGCAATTCGGTGACATTGCCTTCGCCGGTGGTGATGGCGCGCTTGGGTTTGCCGGTGGCCAGGTCGTAGAGATACAGCTGGCCCCAATCGCTACGCTCGGAGAACCACACCGCCTCGTTGCTGCCGGGCAGGTAGGCCCAGTTGGCGGCGACCTGGCCGCTTTCGTAATAGGTCTTGGCGGTTTCGTCGAAGGCGGTGCGCACCGCGCCGGTGCCGGCATCGGCGATACGCAGCCAGACCTGCTTGTGGAAGCGCGAGGTCGAGGCGAACGCCAGGGTCTTGCTGTCCGGCGCCCATTTCACATCGTCCCACAGGCCCGGCGAGCAGCTGACGTCGTCGCACAGCGTGGAGCGGTGCTGGTCCGCTGGCATCTTCAGCCGCACTACGCTGGCACTGGGTACGTCGATGATCACGCGCTCGATCATGGTCACGTCCTTGTCGCCGGCCAGCGGGTACTTCCACGACTGCAGTTCCGGATGCCCGAGCTTGGTGCTGACCAGGTACATGTCGCCGGTCTTGCGCTGGTCCTGCTGGAAGGTGGCGATCTTGCGCGAGTCCGGCGACCACGCAACGATGGCGTTGTCGCTGTGCTGCCAGCCGGCGTTGTCGGTGGCGTAGCCGAAGTTTTCCACGCCATCGCGGGTGAGCTGGGTTTCCTTGCCGGTAGCCAGCTCGCGCACCCACAGGTTCCAGTTGCGGATGAAGGCCTCGCTGCGCTTGTCCGGCGACAGCACGCCCGGTTCGGGCTTGTCCTGCGCATACAGCTTGCTGCAGCGCGCACGCGCGTCGCAGACCACGGTGGTGTCACGCACGTTGAGGCGGTAGCGGCCATCGGCGGTGACCTTGACCACCGGCGCGAAGGTGTCGGCCTTGAGCGGCTTGTCGCCGGTCTTCAGGAGCGTATTGAGCGAGGCGACCAGCGCGGACTGTTTGAAGATCGGTGCGGTCTTGCCGGTGGTGGTATCCAGCTGCAGCAGCCGGTTGCCCTTGGCATCGTGATCGACATAGACCATATGCGTGGCGTCCAGCCAGTCGATGCGGGTGGCGGCGTGGTCCACCAGCGGCTGCGCGGCGTAGTAGATCAGGCGCTCGGCACGCGCGTAATCGGCTTCGGTCACGCCCGCTGCCTGCGCGCTGGCCACGGCGGGCAGCAGGGCGGTCATCAGGGCGGTGAGCAGGTGGCGCAACGGCAACGGTGTAGGCATGTGGACCTCATCAATAGGGTGCGCGCCGAAAACGGCGGTGCAACCTTGCATGCTACGTGTGCGGGCAGGGCAAGCGACCCTGCCAAACGTCGTGCCTTGCTGCGGAACGAAGGTGTCAGGCGTGGTGCCGTCGTTGCCGCGCGGCCCGCGGCACCTGCGGCTACTTGCCCATGCAGCGCTTCCAGCGCTCGTTGACCCGCTGCGCAAACCAGGCAGTGGTCAGCGTGCGGGTGATCTTGGGGCTGTCCAGGGTGATGCCGGGCAGCACGGCACGCGGTAGCGGCTTGCCGGCACTGCGCTCGGCCAGTGCGAATACCTGGCGATACAGCTCGGTGTCTTCGAAATCGGCCGCGTTGCCGGCTTCCAGGGCGCGGCGCAGCTGCCGGTCGCTCATCGCCAGCTGGCTGCCCAGCGCACGTGCGGCGCGTTCGGTGCCGCCGGGTGCCTCCAGGCTGGCGCCGGGCGTGAGCAGGTCGCCGTCCAGCGCAAGCGCGATCCCGCTGGCCTTGCTCAGCGCGGCCTGGAAGGCGGCATTGCGACTGGCGTACCAACCTGCGTTGAAGTCGGCAAAGCGGTACAGCAGCGCGTCGTAGCTGGCGGGGTAGCCCAGCAGATGGGTGGTGCCGAACCACAACCCGCCGCTGCGGCTGAACACCTCGTGGCGGATCGAGCTGTCGGGCGGGTACGGATAGCGCGCGGCATGTTGTTCGGCAAACGCGATGCTGACCTGCATCGGCCCGGCGGTGTGCACCGGATTGAGCCCGTCGAACAGACGCGCGCCCAGCGGCACGCTGCCGGTGAAGTCTTCGAAGATGCGGCTCAGTTCCTGCTCGGTGCGCGCTGCGGCGATACGGGTGGCATAACTGCGGCCATCCGGCGAGGAGATGCGCAGGGCGGCATCGACCATGAAGCCCGGGATGTGGTGCGCGCTGGCGCGGCGGTCGATCTCCGCGCGCGAAATCCTGCCGAGATTGGGCACGACCGGGTTGGCCTGGTAGGTCGACTCCTGCTCGGTCACCGCCAGCACGGCACAGATGTGATCGGCGCTGGTGTCCAATGCCTGCGACGACAGCGCGACGTAGACATCGTTGGCCCAGCCCGCGCGGTCGGGCAGGCTGGCCGGCAGGCGCCGCGCGATATCGGCCTTGACTGCCTCCGGCGAGCGTTGCGGCGCGCGCGGTGCCTGGGTGGCGCAGGCCGACAGCAGCGCGACGGCCATCAGGGTGAGCAGGCGGTGCAGGGGCAAGGTCACGGCTTCTCCAGACGATCAGGGGCGGCAGCTGCCGTGCCGAAGTTTACGTGGCTGCACCGTGGCGTCTGTCATGGGCGGTCGGGCAAGGCAGGTTTGCGCCGCGCATATCCCGATCGTGCCGATACGGCGGTGGCGTGGTGCTGGCGCTCGAAGTGTCTGTGCGCTGGGTGCTGCGGCAAGCCCGCATCGATCGACAGCACGTGACCGGCCTCCGCTACACGCCACGCGGCGCCGCAGAGCGCGGCGACGCGAGCAAGCGTCGTCCACCGCCCGCCGATCCGCAAAGCCGCCGCGTCATGAGACGCGACGGCCTGCTGGCCCCGCATGCAGACAACCCGGCGCGGCCAACCGCTTCATCCACCCGATTCAAGACTTGCATATTCCGGCCGATAACGGGCTCGACCATGAAAGCTTGTCGCGGCCTCGGCCGCTTCCACAGGTCATCCTTGCAGCCGTATGCCATCGAGCGCGCGCATTGCCGTGCAGCTCGCGCGATTCCACCGCTGTCCGACCACGGGAGTGCCTTCAGATGCCGCAGCAAACAGCCAGCCCCGGCCAGGTCAGGTGCAGTGCGGTGGCAAGCGTGTGCATGCGGTGTGGCCCCCCCTCGCAGTGAGGGGGCGCTGAGCATGCCTGCGATCGCCTGGCGCCGCCTGCTCGCTGCCTGCCTGTTGCTGTTGGTGAGCGCTACGGCCTGGGCGCAGCCGCAGCCCTGGAAGACCATCGAATCGGCCACGCTCGACGACCCGATGCAGGCGTTGCGGATCGCCCAGCGTGCGTTGCAGCAGGCCCGCGCCGATGGCGACCGCGATGCGCAGTTCTGGGCGCTGCTGGCGCAGGCGCGCGTGCTGATCTCGCTGGAAGACAGCGATGCGCGCCAGGCCGCGCTCACCCAGGCCCACGGCCTGCTGGACCAGTTGCATGGCAATGCGGCGCAGGCGCGGCTATGGCTGGACATCGTGCAGGCGCTCAGCGACGTGCGCGAAAACCCCAACCGCAGCATGGTGGCGCGGCTGAACGGCTTGCGTCAGCAGGCGCGCGCGCTGGGGCGCAGCGATCTGTTGTGCGAGATCGAAGCGGTCGACATGTGGAGCATGCTGGCCTCCGGGAGCAGCGACGAGGCATGGAGTGCGGCGCAGGCCAGTTACCAATGCGCCGCGCGCGAACACTTGCTTGGCCTGGAGCTGGATGGCCTGACCCAGCTGGGGTCGCTGGCCAGCCGCGTCGCAGGCCGGGTGGTCGACGACAACGACGCCCAGGATTATCTGCAACGTGCCCTGGCGCGCCTGCACGACCAGCCGGCACGCTTTCAGCGCAGCCTGATCGAATACGAATACGGCAGCGCGCTGGCACTGCAGCAACCGTCCGCCGCCTTGCTGCACTTCCGGCGCGCGCTGGCGCTCAGCCGCGAGCTGGGGGATCAGGCCGGCGTGGCCGCAGCGCTGACCAGCACCAGCGAAGCCTTGATCAAGACCGGCGATGCAGCGGCGGCGCTGGCCATGGCGCGCGAGGCGCTGCCGTTGATGCAGGCGCAGGGAAATATCGGCCGGGTCGCCGCCTGCCACGCGATCCTGTTGCAGGCCTTGACCGCACTGAAATCGCCCAGTCTCGGCAGCGCGATCGTCGCGGCCGAGGCGGCCGACGACCCGAACCTGAGCTTGAGTGGACGTGCGGAGCTGGTCGATGCCATCGCCCAGGCGCTGGCGGTGGAAGGGCGGCATGCCGAGGCCTACCAGCAGCTGCAGCGCGCCAACGCGCTGCGCGCGCAGAACCTGGACCGCCAGCGCGATACGGTGATGCTGCGGCTGCAGGCGCGCTATGAAGATGCCCGGCGCGAAGCGGAAAACGCCGAGTTGCGCCGTCGCAGCGAAACCGCGCAGCTGGCGCTGGAGGCACGCGAAGCGGGCCAGCGCGCCTTGTGGATCGCGCTCTGTGCCGCCTGCCTGCTGCTGGTGAGCGCGCTGATCGTGCTGGCATTTGTCGCACGCCATCGCAGGCAACTCTCGCGGCTGGCCATGCGCGACGAACTCACCGGCCTGCCCAACCGCCGCGCCATCCGCGCCGAGGCGCAGCAACAGATCGACCATGCCTTGCGCACCCACACGCCCTGCATGCTGGCCTTGATCGACCTGGATCACTTCAAGCTGATCAACGATGTGCACGGCCATGCCAGTGGCGATGCGGTGCTCAAGGCGCTGGCCAGCGCCTCGCAGCTGGCGTTGCGCGCCCACGACCGCCTTGGCCGACTGGGCGGCGAAGAATTCCTGCTGGTGCTGCCGGGCTGCGGTGTGGACGAAATTCCAGCGGTGTTTGCCCGGTTGCGCAATGCGGTGGCGGCGATCGAGATTCCCGGCTTGCCCGCACAGCGGCCGGTGCGCTTTTGCATGGGCGCGGTGAGCGTGACTTCGGCGGCAGGACTGGACGTGCTGCTGAGCCAGGCCGATCTGGCGCTGTACGCCGCCAAGACTGCAGGGCGCGATCAATGGGCGGTGTGCTGAGCCGCTGGCATGCGACGGGCAGTCTGTGAGCGGCGCTGCAGGCGCGATGCGCTCGGTGAGTGCTGCACGCGGCCGGCGTTCGTGCTGGACCTGCGCATCACCCCACGGACCGGGACCGGCCCGTTGCTAACTCGGTCGCCCGGACAGGTCGGCATGGCCTGAGCGGGCGAGCGATGGCCGCAGATGTTACTGGCGGGCTTGCTGCAGCGGAATCTTGTGCTCGGCGGAATATGCGCGCTGTGCGGTATTCAAGGCTTCCATGTCGGTATTGAGCTGGTTGGAGACCGATTCCAGATCCTTGGCCAAGGGCTCCAGCTCGGCATTGGTGTAGCCATCGGGCAGGGAGGCGACGCGTTCCAGCGCGGCCATCATCGTATCGGCGCTCTTGAGGTAGGCCGACAGTTTGGTGTCCAGGTCCTTGGCGTTGTCCGGCACGCCCGAGGCCACCGCGGTATTGGCCTGCGTATTGGCCGCCAATGCCTTGCGTTGGCTGCCCAGCGCCGTCTTGTACCCACCCAGCGGTTTGTGCGCGACGGCATCGGCGATCAGGCTCTGCCCGCGCTCGCCCGACACCCACGGGTCGATGATGGTCACCGCGCCATTCCAGACCGACACGTTGTGCAGCAGGTAATCGCTGGAAGACAGCTTGGATGCGCCGGACGTGACGCCGCCCCCGCACGCAGAGAGCAACAGGCTGAGGGAGACCAGCAACAGGGTGGTGAACGTCTTCAAAGTGAGATCCTTGATACAACGCGGTTGCCATCGAGTGGCGAACCCGCAGGAACTCAAGGAAGCGTCCGGACATCGGTATCGCGTTGTGCAGGCCATCTTCCTTGAGACGAATGCAGCGTGAAGCCTTCCATGCACGCAGTTGCGTACGCTGCGCCGGCAGTATAGCCGCACGTCTTGTCCATGCGTTGCAACACCAGCTCATTGGCGGTGCGATCGCCTTCAACCCGCGCAGACAACCCCTCAACGCCTGTGTCGCGCGCGATCGCTCACGTACACTGCGCGCCCCGCAACTGCCTGGACTCCCGGGTGAAAAAGCCCCGCACTGTCTCTCCGCCGGCGCGCACGCGTGGGCACCGTGCCCTCCAGACATGGTTGGTGCGCGCGGTGGTACTGGTGGTGACAATCGCATGTTGTGGACGGCTATGGCTGCTGCTGGAGGCGATCGCCCGACAGCGCTATGTCAGCGTCATCCGCGGCCGCCCGGCCAGGATCTTCCATGCCGACAGCGACCCGCAGCGGTTCTGGATTTCCATCGGCTGGGATGCCGCACTGACCTGCACGCTGTTGGCCCTCATCGTCTGGTTCGCTTACGCCGAGTGGAGCGCGTGTCGCCGCAGGCGCCGGTGAGCGCTGTGGTCGTCCGGAAAATAGTCGCCTGCGCTTGATGTGGTGCGTTCGTCCATGCGCTGCAGGCAGGCATGTGTTGAGCGGACGCTGGTCACCAATGCAGCACGCGAACGCGGCGGCCGCGCTGCCGCATCGTACGCGTGCATGCCGTCGTCGTCATGGCGTGCGTTGCTTGCGCGCAGGCTTTTGCAGGTTGCGTTTGGGCCAGGTGTCGTAGCTATAGACGAACTGCTTCTGGTCGGCGCCGGCGGTGGGATCGCACTGCCAGGAGCTGGCAACGGTGCCGGGCTCCAGCACCCCGTCGACCTCGCGCACCGACTGCGATTCGAACGCGCAGATCGGCCCATAGCGGGCGACGTCCCAATCTGCGCGCGCGGTGGGATGCGCATGCTGCACCAACACGATGTCGCTGCCATTGAAGTGATGTACCTGCGCGCCGTGCTCGCGGTCGATGCTGAAGTAGCAGGGGGCATGCACACCCAGTGGCAGCACCTCGTTGTCGCGCAAGACCGCGCATTTGCCATCGCGTTCGCCCAGCCGGATCAGGCGCCCGGCCAGCGTTGCGGTGGTTACCGGATACCGCGCGGTGACTTCCGACATCGGCTGTGCCGGCGCGGTCTGCGCGCGTGCCGGGGCGCACAGCGCCATCAACGACGCAGCTAAAGAAAAGGTGGCCAGATGCGTGCGCATGCAACGTCCGTGTCGAGGGCGGTGCAGTATCGCAGATCGGCCCGGCGGCATGGCCGGGCCAGAAAACTAGCGCCGCACAGGCAGCGTGGCGAGCACGCCATCCAGTGCGAGCTGGGCGGTAAAGCCGGCCTTGGTCAGACGCTTGGCCACTTCATTGGGCACATCGCGGCCGCTGGTGAGTCTGTTGGGCGCGCCGGTGTAATGAAACAGCCGCCCGCCGCGGCGCAGGACGCGCGCCAGTTGGTCGTAGAACACCTGCGAATACAACTCGCCGGCGATACCGAAACGTGGCGGGTCATGCAGGATGGCGTCGACCGAATCGTCCGCCAGCGTGGCGATCTGCTGCGATATGTCGGCATGGGTGAGGTGCAGGCGCCCGCCGGCATCGGCCGCCTCCGGATTCGGCGACCACGGGTTGAGGGTGCGCAGCCACAGCACGTCGGCGTTCTTTTCGAAGGAGAGCAGCTGCGCCACGCCGTCTTCCAGCGCGCAGGCCGCGAAATACCCCAGGCCGCCGCAGGTGTCCAGCACGATCTTGCCGCGTGGGTTCACCAGCGCCACCTTGCGGCGCGCATCTTCGAACGGCGATATCTGTGCAGACGGCAGCATCTTGATGCCATCGATCTCGAAGGTGGGCGCGCCCCATTCGGTCGGTACCAGTTTGATCAGTGCACTGCCGAAGCGCGAGATCGGCGCAAAATCGTCGCCACCCCAGAAATACACCGTGCGGTCCTTGAGCTTGCCCGGATAGGGAAAGCCCATGCCCCGCCACTGCCATGTCTGCGCGTCGAGCTGCACGGTATCGCTGCCGCGGCCCAGATCCAGCGACCCGGTCCAGGTGGCAAGGCCGGCGCTGCGTGCGGCCAGCAGCGCCTGGGCATCGGGAAGGGTGAGCAACGGTCCGGAGTAGTGGGTCACGTGGTCGCAGGGGAAGAGCTTGGCGGCATCGTAACCGACGAGGCGACGAGTTAAAAACGTGGTGATGCATGCGCGATACATTGCAGCGTTTGCTGGCTCTGGCGGGGAACGGCGCGACTTGCACGCGGTGCCTGCCCAGGGATGATGGGCCTGGCCTGCGACGACGGGGATGCCGCGCCAGGCCCCCACGACTGCCGGCCCTTGCGCGAGCTCCGCCCAGGTTCGCTCACGTACGGTCTTGCGCGAGCGCCCTGCACGCCTGGCGACGGTCCACGGCCAGGCGCTCAGGGCAGGCGTCTTCGCACGATCTGGCATGGGCGCCTTGGGACGAAATAGCGGGATCATCCGGCCAGCAGGCCGCACGCACACTGCATAATGGCTACGTTCCCCGCGCTCCTTCCGCGTGGGGCGTCATCGAAGGCACGAGGCGCGTGATGCTCAAAGGTGTGCTGCTCGGTTTTGCGTGTTATGCGGCCTATTCGATCAGCGATGCCTTCGTGAAGCTGCTCGAAGGGACGCTGCCCGTGTACGAGGTGCTGTTTCTCGGTGCCTTGCTGATGCTGTTGGCGGTGCCGTTCCTGAAGAAGCCCGACGACCAGCTGCGCGAACTGGTCATGGCCAAGCAGCCGGCATTGTGGCTGCTGCGCGCGCTCACCGGCGCCATCGGTAATCTCACCTCGGTGATTGCCTTCACCACCTTGCCGATGGCCGAAGCGTTTGCGCTGATCTTCCTGATGCCGATCTTCGTCACCGTGCTGTCGGTGGTGTTTCTGAAAGAGGAAGTGCGCTGGCGGCGCTGGACGGCGGTGATCGTCGGCTTTATCGGTGTGCTGATCGTGCTGCGCCCCGGGTTTCGGCATCTCACCCATGGCCATGTGGCGGCGATCGTGTGCGGCCTGGTCGGTGCGATCTCGGTGATCGCCCTGCGCATGGCCGGGCATAGCGAAAAACGGTTGACGCTGTACGGGGCCGGCGTGATCGGGCCGTTGGTGATGGGCGGCATCCTGATGCTGCCGAGCTTTGTCTGGCCGTCGCTTTACCAATGGGGCCTGCTGGCCGGTTACGGCCTGCTTGCGGGGTTGGCGGCCATTTGCATGATGTACGCCACACGGCTGGCGCCGGTCAGCGTGGTGGCGCCCACGCAATACAGCCAGATGCTATGGGCGATCGCGTTCGGCTACCTGCTGTTCCACGACCATCTGGACTGGCCGATGGGCGTGGGCATCGCGCTGATCCTGGGCGCCGGCCTGTTTACCTTGATCCGCGAAGAACAGGTATCGCGCTGGTGGCGGCGAACCAAGATCGTTTAGGCAGGCGCTGTGCGCCTCGGGATTTGGGATCTGGGATTCGCAAGAACAAGAGCAAGCGCTTCAGCGCGTCGCGACATGAGCGCAGCAGCGCTGTTGCGACTCCCGAATCCCGACTCCCGAATCAAGGCCTGCGCCAGGCCTCGACAATACGAACATACTCGCCGCTGGCCTTGCTCAGGTGCAGCCACTGGTCCACATAGGCTTTCCATGCGGTGTCATCGCGTGGCAACAGGAAGGCTTTTTCGCTGTATTGCAGCGGCTGCTCGGGTGCGATGGCACATAGGCCAGGCAGGCGAGCCTGCTGGTACACAGCCTCGGACGCGTCGGTGATCATGACATCGGCGCGTTGCTCCAGCAGCTCCTGAAAGATGGTGATGTTGTCGGCAAACAGGCGCAGCTGCGCGCGCGGCAATTCGCGCCGTGCGAAGGCTTCGTTGGTGCCGCCCGGCGGTTCTATCACGCGCACTTCGGGGCGATTGAGCTGCGCAACGCTGCGATAGCGTGCCTGGTCGGCGCAGCGCACCAGCGGGATCTTGCCGTCCACATCCAGCACCGCGCTGAAGCTGGCCTGGCGCTGCCGTTGCAAGGTCACCGAAATACCGCCAACGGCAATCTCGCACCGGTCGGCCAGCAGGTCGGGCAGCAGCTGCGGCCAGCTGGTGCGCACAAAACTGGTCCGCACGCCGAGACTATCGGCCAGCGATTGCGCCAGCGCGATATCGCTGCCTTCAAAGCTGCCGTCGGCGCGCAACAACGTATAGGGGCGATAGTCGCCGGTGGTGCATACACGCAAGACCCCAGCGTGCAGCACCGCATCCAGCCGAGACGCCGGCGTGGCAGCGTGCGCGGTACCACAGGTCAGCAGAAGTGCGAGCAGGATGCGACAGCGCATGGCATGGTCTCGAGGATGAGGACGCATGATAGCGATGGTCGGGCGAGCGGCGCTGGACCGTTGCGACGTCGCCGGTGGCAGGCGGTGCCCCCGTGCCGGTGCGCTGCGTGCTGTCGGTCACAGCGGTGTTGACATGGACGATAGGCGGCGCGGTGCTCCGTGCGCCACGCGTGGCCGCCGCACCTCGTCGCCGAGCGACGTCAACATGGCGTTACGGCTCCCGCCGTCCGGCTCACAACCCGGTAGCGCCCTCCGGCCTAGCGTCGCCGCATCACCCGAAAGCACGGACTCAGTCATGCACCTTACCTCTCGCATTGCACTCCCCATGACCAGCTTTGCTGCAGCCATGTCGGTCCATGGCACCCCGGATCCGGATACGAACGGCGACGAGATCCCCGTCGAGGAGGCGCCGCAACAAGGCGGCCTGCGCGAGGAGGTGGGCAATCTCGACGAGGAAGACGATCAGGCTTTGCCGGGGCGTGTCGGCGGTGGTCTTGCCGGCGGGTGAGGGCGTAATGGCAAGTTGCGCAGTCGTGCTGTTCGCATGAGGCGAGCGAGCTGCGTCCTGTGTGGAGACGACTGCCGCACTTACAACGTTGTCTGCGACGCAGCTGGCTCAAGCAGCGTTGCCTGGAGGAGACGTCGAGAGCGAGACGGATGTCTTCGGGCAACGATGAACATGTCGAGGCTTCGCGCTTTTTTCTTACTCCAACCCCACTTGGCTACTCCAATCCCGCTCGGCGTCCAGGCCAGCGGCGCGGGCGCTGCAGGGCTTGCGAGTCGAAGGGTGGAACCAACGCCCCTCGCCTCGACAGGAGAGGGGCGTTGATCGTTTCGCCTAGCGTAGACCGTGTTGAGTTACTCGCTTGCGCGTGACCGATGTGCCAGCTGCGCATTACGCCACTGCGAATCCCGAATTCAAAATCCCGAATTACGGAAACTGCACACTGCCAGGCTGGAAATACGCAGGGTGGCTGCCGTCTTCGTAGAGTGCCGGAATCGTGTCCAGGATCGCCTTGCCGCGGATATCGGTGATGCGGATGGACAGCGGTTGGTTGCCCAGTTGTTCGCCGAGGAAATGGTTGTAATCCATCTTCTGCAGGCTCTTCCAGGTGGTGCCTTGCTTTACTTCGAACTTGACCACCGGGTAGGCATGGTTGCGTACCTGGATCGCGGCCCACCAGCGTGAGCTGCCCTCCTTGATGCGGTACTGCACATTGCCGGTGACCGGTGCGCGCACAACCTTCCAGCTGATCGGGATGCGCCCGTCCACCATGTTGCCGATCGCCGCGAACGCGTTATGCGACAGGTCCAGACCACCGGACGCGCCTTCCGGATACAGGTCGGTGACATACACGGTGGTCTTGCCTTTGGGGCCGGTCACTTCCAGATAGGCGCCAGCCATCGCGGCCTTGACCCCGCCGAAGTTCAGCTGCGTCGGGTTGAGTGCGGTGATGAACGCGGTGCTCGGGATCGGATCCAGCAGCAGCGCACCGCCGGAATATCCGGAGCCGGTATACGTCGCGGTGCCGGTGAAGGTGCTGTCCCAGGTCGTGGCCTTGCTGACGTCCTTTGCACCAGCACTTTTTGCAGATGGGGCGATAAAGGCTGGCGGCGCGATGCCCCAGGCCTGGTGCAGCACCTGCAACTTGTCAGCGCGCGGGCTGCCGTCTGGCGCCAGCAGGCCGCCGTTGTTGGCATTGCCCACCTCCCAGCTGCCGAGAACCGCGCTGCGCAATCCGGTGTTGGCAAGATAGGCGCTCAGTGCGGTTTGCCATGCCGGGTCGCGCGGATCGCCATCGCCCAGACCGCCGCCAATGCTGACCGGGACCACGGCGTGGTCGCGCGCAAATTGTCCGAAGTCGCGTTGCCAGGTGGCAGGCAACCGCTGCGCAAAGTCCGGCGCTGCAAACGCGTCGACCGTGTCGCGATCCGGGCCGGCCAGCTTCGGCATCAACACCAGATGTCGCGCTGCGATACGTAGCGGCACGCAGGCCAGCGGCTGCAGATTGCTGCCAGCGGCCTTGCGTGCAGGGTCGCTGCACACCACGTTGCTCCCTACGCCTTCCACGCCCACCACCCAGCGTGGTGCCTGGGCAAGCACGCTGGCGGCCGCGCGCGATGCGATGCGATTCCAGTCCGCCTCCGCGGCATTTCCTGCCCAACTGGCATTGCGATATCCGCTGCTGCCAAGATCGATGCCGATGACACCGGTGGTGTCGCGGTAGCGATGTGCAAGGCCGGTCAGACCGCGCATCCATGTCTGCTGCTGCGTGCCCAGTTGCGGTGCACTGTCATCGCAGCGGCCATCGGCAAATGCGAATATCACCTGCAGCCCGCGTCCGGTGGCGGCACGCACCACCGCATCGAGCAACTGCGATGCATCCAGCCCACGCAATGCCGGGTCGCCGGCAACCTCTGCCGCCGCCACTGGTCTGGCCTGCAGCGCCGCTGCGCACACCGGCACACGCACGGTATTGATATCGGCAGCCTGCATCTGATCCAGAACCTGCGTCAGCGTGCTGTCGCGCAAACCGGCAGCGGCCAGCGCAGTGCGATCAAAGCCGGGCCAGGTTACCCCGCGGATTTGCAGCGCCTGGCCGTGCGCATCGACGAGTCGGCCCTGCGGATCGACTTGCACCGCCGGTGCGTTCACGGGGGCGAGCAACGCGAGGGCGAGCAATAGATGGGTGCGCGATTGCATGGAAGTCTCCTGGGTGGCGGCTACGCAGCAGACCAGCTATTGCCGCATGCGGTCCGTGCGCGCAGTCAAGGAAGCGGGCGGGAGTGTGCGCAGCACCGTAAGCAGACTGCCGCACTGGAATGGGGATCGCTGTTTGTGCGAGATGCCGCACGAATGTCATATGGCTCGGCATAGTCGTCCCGGATGGCGAGTGTGCCGCTGGCTGCTGGTCGGTGCATGACAACCACACGCTGCACTGTGTGGATGACAGTCCGTGGACAGATGGACTGGCAGCGCATTGCAGCCGCGGCGCACTTCAATGCAATGGACGCCATGCATGCTTGGATCGCAGCGGGCCGCCGACAAGTGCCACGCAGCAGACCTGACCTACCGATGCACTCGCAGATGGCCAGCGGCCGGTGGCTGCGTGACGGCGACGATCAACGCACCATGTTGGGGCGGGTACTCCCCTGCTGTGGCGACTTCGGTCGTGCGAACGGCAGCTGCATCAAACGCTGGTGCCGGCGGGCGCGATCTCGTATTTTTGACGGCTTGTTCACTTGCCGGTGCCGTGCCAATGTCCGATCCGTCCGCACCCGATCAGTTGCAACGCAGCTTGTCCAATCGCCACCTGCAGTTGATCGCGATCGGTGGGGCGATCGGTACCGGCTTGTTCATGGGCTCGGGCAAGACGATCAGTCTGGCCGGGCCGTCGATCCTGTTCGTCTACCTGATCATCGGCGCGATGCTGTTCTTCGTGATGCGCGCGATGGGCGAGCTGCTGCTGTCCAACCTGGACTACAAGTCGTTCATCGATTTCTCCACCGACCTGCTCGGGCCGTGGGCCGGGTTCTTCTGCGGATGGACGTACTGGTTCTGCTGGATCATCACTGCCATCGCCGATGTGATCGCCATTGCCGCGTATGCGCAATTCTGGTTTCCGGGCCTGGCACCGTGGATTCCGGCGATTCTGTGCGTGCTGTTGCTGCTGGCATTGAATCTGGTGACGGTGAAACTGTTCGGCGAGATGGAGTTCTGGTTTGCGCTGATCAAGATCATCGCCATCTGCGCGTTGATCGTCACCGGCGCCGGACTGGTGGCCTGGGGTTTCCGCTCGCCGTCGGGCAATGTGGCCTCACTGAGCAATCTGTGGAACGACGGCGGCATGTTCCCGATGGGCATCGGCGGCTTTTTTGCCGGTTTCCAGATCGCGGTGTTCGCCTTCGTCGGTATCGAGCTGGTGGGCACCACCGCCGCAGAAACCGCCGACCCGCGCCGCAATCTGCCCAAGGCGATCAACTCGATTCCGGTCCGCATTTTGATCTTCTACGTGCTGGCGCTGGTGGCGATCATGGCGGTCACGCCGTGGCGGCAGGTGGTGGCCGACAAGAGCCCGTTCGTGGAGTTGTTCGTGCTGGCCGGCGTGCCGGCGGCAGCGAGCCTGATCAACTTCGTGGTGTTGACCTCGGCCACCTCGTCGGCAAACAGTGGCATCTTTTCCACCAGCCGCATGCTCTATGGTCTTGCCGAAGAACGACATGCGCCAAAGGGGTTCGCAACACTCTCGCGCGCTGCGGTACCGGCACGCGGCCTGCTCTTTTCCTGCGTGTGCCTGCTGCTGGGCGCGATGCTGGTGTACCTGATTCCCAACCTGGTCACTGCGTTCACGCTGGTCACGACGTTGTCGGCGGTGCTCTTCATGTTCGTGTGGTCGCTGATCCTGTGCGCCTACATCGCGTACCGGCGCAAGCGACCGGAGCAGCATGCCGCTTCGGCATTCAAGATGCCTGGCGGCGTACTGATGTGCTACGTGTGCCTGGCGTTCTTCGCCTTCGTTCTGGTGCTGCTGACCCTGCAGGCGGACACGCGCCAGGCCTTGCTGGCCAGCCCGGTGTGGTTCCTGATCCTGGCGATCGGCTATGCGGTGAAGCAGCGGCAGATCCGTGCCTGAGCGGTCGGCGTGGCAGGGCCGGCACGGCGTGACCTGCCGGCATGACCGGCGCGGTACTGCACTGCCGGTCCGTACATCGCCATGCGCGCCGCCGCTTTAGTTGGGCTTGCTCGACGAGTGCTGCAACGCAGGCTCCGCATGGGCGGACGATGCGTTTGCGGCTGCACATCGCCGCGATGAAGGCCACTGTCAGCTGAGCGTGCTGGTGCATTGGCGTTGACGCCGATGAGGTGGGGCCGGATGCTCGCGGCCATCCACCGCCACGGCCTGCCGCATGATCACGATCCACCCGATTGCCGGAACCCATCACGCACAGGGCTACTGGGTCGACCTGTGCCAGCCGACCCCGCAGGAGTTGGACGACACCGCCAAGCGGGTGGGGTTTGCGCTGCCCGATCGTGCCGCCATCGGCGAGATCGAATTCAGTAGCCGGGTGCGCCGCCAGGGCGATGTGCTGTTCCTCAACGTGCCGCGCTTTCAGGACGACGATGGTCCGACCGCGCCGCTGGGCTTTGCGCTATCGCCGAGCATGCTGGTGACCCAGCGCGAGCAGCGCATCGGCTCGTTCGACGCCTTGGTCGCGCGGCTGGAGCACGATCCCTGCCACAGTTCCGACGACTTGTTGCTGCGCATGTTCGATCAATTGGTCGGGCGCCTGGCAGACCGGCTGGAGGCGCTCGAAGCCCAGGTCACCGAAACCACCCAGCAGGTGTTCGACAAGCCGCACAAAACCCGTGACCTGGAGCGCATGCTGCATCAGGTCGGCGGCATGGGCCGCCAGCTGGGCGGGCTGCACAATGCAGGGCAGGGCATGCTGCGCCTGATCACCTATCTGGATGGCGCTGCCCCGGACTGGTTCGCCGCCGATGCGGCCAAGCGTATCGGAATGCTGCACAAGGACCTGACCACCCTGAGCGAATTCCAGCAGCACATGGACGACCGCATCGAGTTCCTGCTCGACAGCGTGCTGGGCATGATCAACATGGACCAGAACAACGTGATGAAGGTGATGGCGGTGGCCTCGGTGGTCGGCATCCCGCCCACCGTGCTGGTCGGCATCTGGGGCATGAACTTCGCCTACATGCCCGAACTGAAGGGGCACGACAACTATTTCTGGGCGCTGGGCGTCATCGCGCTGAGCGTGGTGATTCCGCTGGCATGGTTCCGCAAGCGCGGCTGGGTGTGATCCATGAGAACCGTAGGGGCGCACCCGGGCGCGATGCGGCGTTACCGGTAAGGCCCTCGCGCCCAAGGGCGCTCCTACGACATGCCGTGCGCAATCATCTGATGCGTACGATGTCGCGACTACGCATTGCCAGGCCAGTGCAGCTCGGACGCTGTGCAGCCCGCGGCAGAACGCAGGAAAACGTAGGAGCGCCCTCGGGCGCGATGTGGCGTTACCGGTAATGCCCTCGCGCCCGGGGGCGCTCCTACGACATGCCGTGCGCAAGCATCTGTTGCGCACGATGTCGCGACCACGCACTGCCAAGCCAGTGCAGCCCGGTATTTGCGCAGCGCGCGACAGAACGCAGGAAACCGTAGGAGCGCACCCGGGCGCGATGTGGCGTTACCGGTAATGCCCTCGCGCCCGGGGGCGCTCCTACGACTTGCCGTGCGCAAGCATCTGTTGCGCACGATGTCGCGACCACGCACTGCCAGGCCAGTGCAGCTCGGAAGCTGTGCAGCCCGCGACAGAATGCAGGAAACCGTAGGAGCGCCCCCGGGCGCGATGTGGCGTTACCGGTAATGCCCTCGCGCCCGGGGGCGCTCCTACGACATGCCGTGCGCAAGCATCTGATGCGCACGATGTCGCGACCACGCACTGCCAGGCCAGTGCAGCTCGGAAGCTGTGCAGCCCGCGACAGAATGCAGGAAACCGTATGAGCGCACCTGGGCGCGATGTGGCGTTACCGGTAAGGCCACATCGCGCCCGGGGGCGCTCCTACAGGGTGGGCCGGGATGCGCCGCTGTCACTGCGCACCGCGTCGTGACTGGAAAACCGCCTAGCTGCGTAGCGTGTGATGCGCATTGTCTAGTGCTGCCGGGTGGCCTGAATCAGCCCTTGGCCTGGAAACTGGCTTCTTCGTACGGCTGCACCACCACCCAGCCTTCGCCGGCGAAGCGCATCTGCAGGCTTTCGCCCGAGCCGCGGCCAAACAGCGTGCCGATCGACACGTCGGTCACCAGCTCCGGGGTCAGCGTGCCCGACCAGGCCACGGTGGCGTTGGGGTCGGTGAACACCGGGCCGCTGGCGGTGGTGACCGGCAGGGTCAGCGGCTCGTAGTGCGAGGTGATCGCCACGATGCCGTGGCCGCTCAGGCGCACGTTGAACAGGCCGCCGGACAGCATGCCTGCCACTTTGCGCATCATCGTGATCTTGTGTTCGACACCGGACTCGAACGCCAGCACATCGTTGCCGTTGACGAAGATCGCCTCGCCATTCAAACGCAGCAGCGTGACCAGCTTGCCGAGGTCGGCCAGATACACACGGCCCTGGCCTTCGGCCTTCATCAGCTGCATGCCTTCGCCGCTGACGGCCTTCTTCAGCAGGTTGCCCAGGCCCTGTTCCAGCAGACCCTCGCGGGTGAACTTGACGTTGCCGGTGCGCGCGACCATGGCGCCGGCCTTGGACCACACCATGCCGTCCAGGCGCACTTCCAGCAGATGCGGGTTTTCCAGCTCGAACGGATCCGGGCTGAGGTCCTTTTCCTTGGAGTGGGCAAGAAATTCGTTGAGCGAGCGTACGGCCATGCGTTCCATCCTGGAGTGAAAGAGTGCGCATGATACGCGGCCTGGATGTCGGCAGCCCTCGCCTGCGCACGCAGGGGCTTGCGCTTGCCGCAGCTCGACGCGGCGTTGCACGCGGCGTCCATTGCCACACCCAACCTCGCACGTTGCCGAACGCGTTTAAAGTGCGGTTCCTTTGAACAGACGCGACTTGCATGGCAACACGACCCAAGCTGTGGATCTGTGCGGTGCTGGTGGCCACCGCAAGCGCGTTGCTGGCGACATGGTGGTGGGTGCCGGCGCCAAGGGCCTTGCCGCAGGCGCAGGGCCCGGCTGCGACGCCATTGGGATGGCGGGCGCAGTTGCAGTGGGTGGCCGGCAACGGTGTGCGTGGCGCGCAGGATGGCCGCGCGACCGAGGCGCAGTTTGCCGACCCCTACGGCCTGGCGATCGACGCGGATGGCGCGCTGTACATCGCCGACGGCGGCGACAACAACCGCATCCGCGCCATGCTTCCCGACGGCAGCGTGCAGACGCTCGCGGGCGGGCGCGAAGGTTTTGCCGATGGCACGGGCGCGGCCGCGGCGTTCAATACGCCATCGGGGATCGCCTTCGACACGGCCGGCAATCTGTATATCGCCGACACCGGCAACCATGCGATCCGCAAGCGCACACCACAAGGCGTAGTGACCACGCTGGCCGGCGACGGCCGTGCCGGGTTTCGCGATGGTGCCCCGGCGCAGGCACGTTTCAATGGGCCGATGGGCGTGGCGGTGGATGCGCAGGGGCGCGTGTATGTCGCCGATACCTACAACGATCGCATCCGCGTGATCGCGCCCGATGGACAGGTCCGCACCCTGGCCGGCGGCGCCTTGCCCGGCATGGCCGATGGCGTCGGCGATCAGGCGCGCCTGGATACGCCGACCGACCTTGAGGTGGATGCGCACGGTGTGGTGTGGGTGGCCGACATGCGTAACGACGCGATCCGCCGTATTGCCCCCGATGGCAGCGTCAGTACCTTGGTCGGTGGCGATCCTGCCGACCTCAGTCCGCTGCTGTATCGGCCGATGGCGCTGGCCATCACGCATGACGGCGTGCTGTACGTGGGCGATGCAAGCGGGCGCGTGCTGCAGGTGACGCGTGCCGGGCATGTGGTGACGATGAGCGGCGAGGACGTGATGCAACGCCTGTCGCGCCCGGCGGGGATGGCGGTGGATGCGCAGGGCGTGGTGTACGTCAGCGACGCGGGCAGCGCGCGCGTGCATCGGTTGGTGCCGGCAACTGCGGCCAACGCGGATGCCGCGCCCGTGGTCGGGCCGGCCGATGCGCAGCCCTTGCCCGTCACCCAGGGCCGCTGGCCGTTACAGCCGCAGACCGGCTGGCATGAAGTGGTGGGCACGCTCGGCGAGGTGCGCGGTAACTACCAGGGAGTCAGTCGCGATCATCTGCATGCGGGCCTGGATATCCGCGGCGACGTCGGCCAGACGGTCGTTGCGATTGCCGATGCCAAGGTGTCCAGTCCCAACGCCAGTTGGGGGCTGGGGCAATTGAGTGAAGGTCTGGCACTGGATACGATCGGCTACATCCATCTGCGCGTGGGCCGTACCGCGCAAGGCAAGCCGCTGGATCCAGCACGCTTTCATCTGCTGGCCGACGCCGACGGCAAACCCGAGCGTATGCGCGTACTGCGCGGTACGCGATTTCGTGCCGGCGATGCACTGGGCACGCTCAATGGCATGGCGCATGTGCATCTGACTGTTGGTGCCAACGGCTTCGAGCGCAATGCGGTGCAGCTGGGGCTTGTCGGCTACGCGGATCATGTGGCGCCGCGTATCGACAAGCTGAGTCTGCTCGATGCTGCGGGC
The DNA here is from genome assembly GCF_024806835.1 of Xanthomonas sp. 3793. Lineage (GTDB taxonomy): Bacteria > Pseudomonadota > Gammaproteobacteria > Xanthomonadales > Xanthomonadaceae > Xanthomonas > Xanthomonas arboricola_F. Next base: position 439,068 of record NZ_JANTYU010000003.1, on the reverse strand, counting down.
CAGCCATTGCCGGTGACCAACGGCGTGGTACAGGTGCCGCGCGCGGCGGGGGTGCAGATCGTGGTCGAGGCGTGGGACCAGGTGGATCGCAATTTGCCGCGTCGTCGTCTGGGGCTGTACGCGCTCGGCTATCAAGTGCTGGATGCGCAGGGCACGCCTCTGGCCGGCGAAGCGGAGCCGCGCATGACGATCGTGTTCGACCGCATGCCCAGTGACCCGGATGCCGTCTTGACCGCCTACGCGCCCGATAGCGGTATCACCGTGCATGGCAGCGCGGTGACGCGGTTCCGCTACATGGTCGGCAACACGGTGCGCGATGGCCGTCTTGGCAGCGGGAAGTGGCAAGCCGGTGCGCTGCCGCCGGGCGACTACGTCCTGCGCATTACCGCGCGCGATTACAGCGGCAATACGGCGACCGCCAATCGGGATCTGCGCGTGCGGGTGGAATGACGCGTAGGGCCTTGCGTTGATGACGAGGCAGCGCATCGGTGACACATGCGGGGCGTAGGCCGCTGTGCACGACGTCGCTGCGATCGGGATTGGATCCACATGCGCATGCCCGGCACTCAGCTGCATCGCACGCTCCGCGTTGAAGGTGCGTCGCAAAACACGCTTCCAGGTTGCCTGCGCCGTGCTTCTGAGATCAGCGTCGGATTCATGGCATTGCCGCTTGGCTAGATTGGTCCTGCAGAAAACGTCTTTACGTTGTTCAAGGAGTGGGCCGATGCGCGTTGTTCGTGGCAGTGGAGTGGATGGGGGCTGGTCTGGAATGTCGCTGCGTGGCGGCGCAACCGCGTCACTGTTGACCCTGGCCGCTGCTGCGACCGGCTTGCACAGCGCACCCGTGCAGGCGGCAGTGGGGCCGGGTGTGGTGAGCGGCGACACCATCGTGCACGATCCGTCGATGCTCAAGTTGAGCGATGGGCGTTACTACATCTATGCCACCACCGGCGTGGTCACCAGTACCGACCGGACCAAGTTCAGCAATGCGGGTGCAATCTTCAGCAGCATGCCGAGCTGGGTGCGCAGCTACAACCCGGACAACCAGCTGTGGGCGCCGGATGTGTCCTTCCACGGCGGCAAGTACCTGATGTATTACACCGCCTCCAAGTTCGCCACCAACACCTCGGCGATTGCGCTTGCCAGCAGCAGCACCGGCAAGCCTGGCTCGTGGAAGGATCAAGGCATTGTCTACACCTCCAAAAGCAGCGACGACTACAACGCCATCGACGGCAATCTGGTGGTGGACGGTAACGGCAGGTGGTGGCTGGCGTTCGGCTCGTTCTGGTCGGGCATCAAGCTGATCCAGCTCGATCCGGGCACCGGCAAGCAGCTGTCCGGCAACACGGCGCGCTACAGCCTGGCGAGCCGGCCGTCCCCAGGCGCGGTGGAGGCACCTTTCATCCAGCAGGCCAATGGCTGGTACTACCTGTTCGTGTCGTTCGATGCGTGCTGCAAGGGCGCCAGCAGCACCTACAAGATCGCGGTGGGGCGTGCGCGCTCGGTGACCGGGCCGTATCTGGATCGCGCCGGTGTGGACATGCGCAACGGCGGCGGCACGGTGATCCAGTCCGGCTTGGGCAGCATGCATGGGCCAGGCGGGCAATCGGTGTTCCGCGATGGCGACGGCGACATCCTGGTCTACCACTACTACGACGACCGCGGCGACGCGCGCCTGGGCATCAATCGGCTGGGGTATGACGGCAGTGCATGGCCGGTGGTGCAGTAGCAGCGATCAATGGGCACGCTGCTGCTCCCTGCAATGGCGCAGCGATCGGGCGATGCGTGTTGCCGTGATCTGCCGGCGCTGCCGACTGCCGAAACTACGCTGCCGCCAGCGCCGCCGAGCAATGCCCGGCATCCGCTGGCGCACGCTCAGCGCGTGGCCGCTTCGGGCTTGCGCACGCGTTTGGCCGGCGCCGCCTGGGTCGCTGAGTCCGGATACAGATTCAACAGCATCAAGGTCACGCCATTGGTCCAGCCAAAGCCGTCCTGCAAGGCGTATTCGCCGCCGCCGCCACCGGCCGCATCGGCATCCAGGCCGTATTTTTCGACCAGCTTGTGCTCGCGCGCGAACAGCGCCTGCACCTGGGTGAGGAAACGTTCGCCGATGGTGCGCGCCAGTGCGTCTTCGCCGTAGCGACGCAAGCCGTCCACCGCCACCCACTGCAGCGGCGCCCAGCCATTGGGCTCGTCCCATTGCTGGCCGGTCTTCACCGCGGTGGTGGCCAGGCCGCCGGGGCGTAGCAGACGCGCGCGCACCACGGTGGCGGTGCGCTTGGCATGGGCATCCGACGCCAGGCCTGCGAACAGCGGATACAACGCAGCGGCGGTGACCTGGTCGCTGAGCGTGCGGTTCTGCCAGTCGTAGTCGGCGTAGTAGCCGGCGGCGTTCCACAGATGCGCCTCGATGGCCTGCTTGCGTTGCTGCGCCAGTGCGGCGTAATCGAGCGTGCACTCGGCGCCCGGCTGCGTACACGCCTGCGCCAGGGTGCGCTCCAGGTGATACAGCAGGCTGTTGAGATCGATCGGGATGATGGCGGTGGTGCGGATGGTGCGCAGGTTCTGCCCATCGGCCAACCAGCGGCTGGTGTAGTCCCAGCCGCTCTCGGCACCGGCGCGCAGGTCGCGGTAAACCTCGGCGGCGGGACGGTCCTTTACTTCGGCTGCGGTGCGGGTGTCGTGGAGCCAGGCCTCTGGACGCGGCGTGTCGCGCTCGTCCCAATAGCGGTTGAGCACGCTGCCATCGGCCAGGCGCACCACATGGCGCGCGGCTTCGCCGGGCTGGAGCCCGTCGCTGCCCTGCATCCAGTACGCGTATTCCTTTTGCAGCTGCGGCAGATACCGCTGATAGACCGCCTCGCCTTCCACGCCGGCCTGCAGTTCCACCATGTAGGAGAAGAACGGCGGCTGCGAGCGGCTGAGGTAGTAGCTGCGGTTACCGTTGGGGATATGCCCGTAGGTATCGATCAGGTAGGCGAAGTTGTCCAGCATCTGACGGCTGAGCGTGGTCTCGCCGCTCTTCACCAGGCCGAGCATGGTGAAGTAGGAATCCCAGTAGTACACCTCGCGGAAGCGCCCGCCCGGCACCACGTACGGGTGCGGCAGCGCCAGCAGGCTGCTGTGCGGTGGCACGTGGGTCTGGCTGCGCACCAGCTTCGGCCACAACAGGTCGATGTGTTCGCGCAGTGCCGTGTCCTGGCGGATGGCGTCGGTCTGCACCGGCGGCGATTCTTCGAAATTGGCATCCACGAACTTGCGCAGATCGAAGCCGGGGTGATCGTGCTGCGCCAGATAGTCGGCATTGATCAGGGCCGGGTCGCGCAGCGGCAGGAAGTCGACGAAATGCTTCTGGTCGTCGAACAGCTCGCCGCTCTGCACGGCCTGGAACAGTTCCGGGTAGGCCACATCGGGCGTCGGCGGCGTGGACGCAGGCGCATTGACGACCGGAGTGTCCATCGGCGCGGCAGTCAGCGTGCATGGCGCGACGAACATGCTCAGCGACAGGCCAAGCAGCGACGTGCAGCACGGGGGCGCGGCAGAACTCATGGCATCTCCAGAACGGGCAGTGGCGTCAGGCATGGTAAACGACCGAAGTGGCAGGCGGGACCGCGTGCGCTGCCGCAACGCCGGCAGACTTCGCGCAGTGACAACGGGATTCAGCAAGGTGATCCGGCGCGCCGCCGCAACGTGCGCCAATCCAGGCGTATCGGCGCCGATCCAGTCAGCTTGAGCGGCGCGCCGGCGTGCTGAGTCCAATGCCATCGCTGCAAGAAGTGCGCCAGCGCACGACAGGCAAGCGGCAAGCGCGCATGGCCGAGGTCGACGACATGCCCGCGGATGATGGCGCTGCGCGCGCGCAGGTGCCGACGTCGGCTTGTCTGCGTCAGTGCCGGGCCCGGGACTGCCCGGCCGATCATCGGGCACCGGCCAGCGCGCCGTGGCTGCGCGATGGGTGATCGGTAGAGCCGGGGCCTGCGCTCAATGTGAATGGCGACTGGTCCCTGTCGAGCAGACAACGAATTTCAAACGCGCATAAACGCCGCGACCGCTAGATTTGCGCGCTCCGCACCAGGGTTGGTGGTGCGGTGCCCGTCTCTTACCTTATCGGTCTCCCGCATTGTGATCACCCGCAGGAAGGAAGCGCTTGTCGCGCATGTTGCTGCAGCCGCATGCACGGGCGCCATCCTGTTTTTTCTTGCGTGCCTGTTGCTGTACATGCCGGCTCCGCGTCTGGCCGTGCAGCAGGATGAAAGCCTGCAGGTGTATTTCCTGCCGCGTCCGCAGGTGACGCCGCCGGCGCCGCCGGTCGAGCCGCCGCCGCAGGAGCAGCTCAGGCGGCAACAACGCGCCAGCGCCGCTTCCGCATCGGCCGCCCGTCGTGCGCCGCCGCCCACGCGCACCCCGCCGCCGCAGCGTCAGGTCGCGGCCGCCAACGCGCCGGCCGATGCATCGATGGCAGCGCAGCTGTATACCCGCGAGGGCCGTCTGCGCATGCCGCTCGACACCAAGGTGGACCCGATGGCGCAAGGCGGCGCAGTGCCGCCGGGGATGACCGACGCGCGCGCGCAGGGCAAGGCGCGCAACGTGATGGAGCGGGTCAACCCGGTGCAGTACCAGGACACGCGCTTTGCCAAGGATTGGAAGAGCGACGGCACGCTGGGCGACGTGGCGATGCAGGAAATGAATCGCGGCATGAAGAAGTTCAACGACATGCTCAACGGGCCGCAGACGCAGGTGGCCAAGGCACGCCCGCCGCCGGACGTGCGCTTCAATCCTGCGCTGGCCGCAAATCAGGCCGACATGGGCAGCGAAGCCACCGGCGATGCGTACAAGGCCGCGCCGATCGCACACGAAACCTTGCCCGACCTCAAGGGCGAAGCCAGCCGCCGCATCCGCGAGGCATTGGCGACGCTGGAACAACGCAGCGCACGCTGCGATGGGTCCAGGCGCAAGTCGCTGCTGTCGCCGGTCCGCACGCATCTGTCCGACCTGGAGCGCGCCGAACACGCGCTCAACAATGGCGCCGACCCGGTGATGGCTGCACAGCTGTTGCCACGTCAGGCCGACAGTGCCTACGACCTGGCGCGCCGCGCGCTGTGGTACGCCGACCGGCAATTGAAGCAGTGCGCGGTGGGGTAGGTGGGACGTTTGCGCTACGGCGTAAATCCGACGGAACGCTACGGCACTCCGCCGAGCGCTACTGTGAGCCCCTCTCCCGCCCGCGGGAGAGGGGTTGGGGTGAGGGTACTGCTACGGCAGCGAAGCAGCGGCCTAGGCCAGACTCTGCCGGTAGCGATCCTTCTCTGCGCTCAGCGCAATTTCCGCGCGTAAAAAAACCTGGCCGATCGGCTCGTCGGCGCGGGCGGCTTGCGCGTGGCCGAGCAAGACCGTCAGTCCCAGCCCCTGTTGCAGCTGCGCGACGTCGCGCAGCTGCTGCAGCGTGCGGTCGGCATCGGGGCCACGCAGGACGGCGATGAATTCCGCGCTGTCGGTGACCCGATCGATGCTGTTGCCCGGCCCCTGCACGAGTGCGGCGAATGCCTGGTCGAGCTGTTGCAAGTTGCGGCCAAGCAGGCGTTCGCTCTGGCGTTCGGCCAATGCGGCCAGTTCCTGCACTTCCAGGATCACCAGCTGGTAGGGCGCCTCGGCATCCAGCGCGGTCGCGGCGGCAGCCGCGGCCGGCTGCAGGATGGCGGCACGCTCCTGATGCAACGCCTCCTGGCGTGCGTCCAGCAGGTGCATGGTGACGCGGGCCAGCGCCTGCAGACCGGTACGCTGGTGTTCGTTGAGCGTGCGCGGTTCGGTATCGAGCACGCACACGGTGCCCAGCGCCACGCCTTCGGGCGTCACCAACGGCATGCCTGCGTAGAAGCGTGCGCCGGTGTCGCCGGTGACCACGGAAATATCGCGGAACCGTGGGTCCTGGGTCAGGTCCGGCACTTCCATCAGCTGGCTCGGGTCGCGAATGGCGTGGTCGCACACCGCCTGGCTGCGGTCGGTCTGTTGCAGCCCCAGGCCAAGTTGGGCCTTGAACCACTGACGGTCGCGGTCCACCAGCGACATCAGTGCAATGGGCGTATCGCATAGCGATGCGGCCACCTGCACGATGTCCTGATACGTATCTTCCGGCAGGCTGTCGACGATGCGATACCCATCGAGGACCTGCTGGCGGGAGGCTTCATCTGCCGTCGGCATCTCTTTCATCGGATCAGCCAAACACCTGTCGAGGAGAGCGGCCAACCTTAACGGACTGGCCGATAACGTGGCGTGGATAGGATGGGCGCCGCCGCTGGAGATCGAAGTGATGCAGCGACGTGCGGGGTGCAATGATGATCGCCCACGGCCCGGCGTGTACTGCTGCAATCGCCAGTCAATGCAACAGGCCGGCAATCGCGCAGCCGGGGTGGCGCGATGCCGGTAGCGGCGCGATCGGACTGCGCGCCCGCCAATCACTCGATCGAGCACTGAAACAGACGGCCAATCAACCGATCAACCGGATCAACCGGATCAACCGGATCAACCGGCAAATCCCCCAAACCGTCCCGCACCGGGCAACGCAGCATCGCTGTCCACCCACCCGCCTGCATCGCGCAGGCGGGCAGGGCATCAGGCGAGTGTCAGCGTTTGACCGGCTTGCCGTCGGCGTCCAGCACCTGCACCTCGCCCAGCTTGAGCGCACGCACCGGGGCCTCGATCTTCTTCAGGTCGCCCACGATCACCCAGGTCATCGCGTCGGGCTTGATGATCTGTGCGATGGCCTTCTGCGCGGCCGGCTGGTCGATCGCTTCCAGGCGCGGCTTGAGCGTCTGCACGTAGTCGTCAGGGCGGTCGAACTGCACGATGCCTTCGATCGCACCGAGCACGGCGGTGGTGGTTTCGTAGCTGCCGGGCAGGGCGCGGATGCTTTGGTTCTTGATCTTTTCGATCTCCTCGCCGGTCAGTGGCTTGTCGCCGACGATGGCGCGGGCCTCCTTGAGGATCTCGTTGGCCGACTCGGCGGTCTTGTCGGTCTGCACCGGTGCGGAGAACAGATACGGCCGCTGGCCCTGCGCATCCATCAGGCGGGTGCCGGCACCGTAGGCCCAGCGCTTGCTCTCGCGCAGGTTCATGTTCAACCGCGAGGTGAAGGTGCCGCCGAAGGCATCGTCGGCCACGCCGATGGCCAGGTTGTCCTGCCTTTTCGTCGACGGTGCGAGCAGGCCCGCCAGGATCACCGACTGCGGCGCATCCGGCCGGTTGATCAGGTACACGCGCGGCTTGGGCTGGGCGGCCACATCGACCAGGTTCTTCTTCGGCAGCGGGCTGGCCGGGGCCTTCCAGTCGCCGAAGGCCGCATCCAGCTGCGGGATGATCTGCGCCAGGGTGGTGTCGCCGGCGACCAGGATGCGCAGGTTGTCCGGGCGCAGCCACTGGCTGTGGAAGGCCTGCAGGTCCTTGGCATCGAGGCTCTTGATCGCCGCCTCGGTGCCGCTGCCGGTGAGCGGGATGCCGTACGGATGCTTGTCGCCGTACAGCAGCGGCGGCAGCGCACGCAGACCCAGGCTGGTGGGCTTGGTCTTTTCCTGCGCGATGCCGGCCAGCCACTGACCACGGATGCGTTCGATGTCCGACGCGTTGAACGCCGGGTTGCGCACGATGTCGGAGAACAAGTGCAGCGACGGCTGCAACTGGTCGTTGAGGGCATTGAGCGAGGCGCTGCAGCTATCCAGATCGCAGCCGACGCCGGTGATCGCCCCCAGGCGCTGCTTGCGCTGGGCCACCTCCACCGAATCCAGCGAGGCGGTGCTCTCGTTCATCAGTGCGGCGCTGAAGCTGGCGGTGCCGAGCTTCTTGCCCTGGTCGGCGGCATAACCGGCGTCGAACAGCAGCTCGACCTGGGTGACCGGGATGGTGTGGCGCTCGGCCAGGATCACCTCGATGCCGTTCTTCAACTTGCCGCGCTGCAGTTTGGGGAAGCTCAGGTCGGGGAACTGGGTGGTCTTGGGCACGCCCTTGCTGCGGTCCACCTTGGAGGCGGCGACGGTGTACTTGCCGGCGGCGGGGAGCTTGGGCGCCGGCTTGCCCGGTTCGGCGGCGCGTGCGACCACTGCCTTGTCTTCGGCAGCCGGGTCGAAATCCTTGCCGGCCGGCAGCACGGTGAGCAGATAGTCGCCCTTGCCGAACCAGGTGGCGGAGGCCTGCCTGACGCTGTCCACGGTGGCGGCCTGGCCGCGCTGCAGGTCTTTCTTGTAGGCGCCCGGGTCGCCGCGATAGACCTGGCCCTCGGCCAGGAGCACCGCCTTGCCGGTGAAGCCGCCGACCTTTTCCAGCCCGCGCACGAAGCCGGCGCGATAGGCCACCTGGGCCCGTTGAAGTTCGTCGGCGGTCGGGCCCTGGGCGATGAATTTCCTGAGCTCTTCGTCGATCACCGCCTCGACCTTGGCCGGGTCCACACCGTCCTTGACGTCGGCCTGGATCTGCACCTGGCTGGACAGCGCGAACGGCTGCACCGCGGCGGACACGTCATCGACCAGCTTGTCCTGGTAGACCAGGCGCTGATACAGCCGCGAGGTCTTGCCGCCGCCCAGCACGGTGGTGGCCAGATCCAGCTGGATCAAGTCGTCGGTGCCCAGCTGCGGCGCGGCCCAGGTGCGGTAGATCCGCGGCTGCGAGACATGGTCGTGCTGCACGCCACGCTTCTGCGCCGCCAGCGGGGTCACCCACGGCTGCTGACGCGCCACCGGCTTGCCGGACGGGATATCGCCAAAGTACTGCGCGGCCTTGGCGCGCGCCTGCGCCACGGTGATGTCGCCGGCCAGCACCAGGGTGGTGTTGGCGGCGCCGTAGTTGTCGTTGAACCACTGTTTGACGTCGGCCAGCGAGGCCGCGTCCAGATCTTCCATCGAGCCGATGGTGTCGTGCTGGTACGGGTGGTTGGCCGGGAACAGGTTGGACAGGATGTTCTGGTCCACGCGGCCATAGGGGCGGTTTTCGCCCTGGCGCTTTTCGTTCTGCACCACGCCGCGCTGGGTGTCGAGTTCTTCCTGGCCGATCGCGCCGAGCAGGTGGCCCATGCGGTCCGATTCCAGCCACAGCGCGGTATCCAGCGCGGTGGTCGGCACCGTTTCGAAATAATTGGTGCGGTCGAACCAGGTGGTGCCGTTCATGTCGGTGGTGCCGACCTGCTCCAGCGGCGCGAAGAAGCTGCCCTTGTTGTTTTCCGAACCGGAGAACATCAGGTGCTCGAACAGGTGGGCAAAGCCGGTCTTGCCGGCCGGCTCGTCGCCGGAACCGATGTGGTACCAGATGCTTACCGCCACCACCGGCGCCTTGTGGTCTTCGTGCACCACCACGGTCAGGCCGTTGGGCAGGGTAAAGCGGGTGTAGGCGATGTCGGGGATGGCGCTGTTGTCCGTAGTCTTGGACAGGCTGGCCGGGGCGGCCTGTGCGGCGGGCGGAACGGTACCGGCAGCGGCGCCGAGCACGCCGGCGATCAACAAGGACAACGGACGCAGCATGTGACACTCCAGAGCAGGACAATCGGCCGAGGGTAGTGGCTGCTTGGCGAGGCCGCAAATGCTGTTAGGCACGGAGGCGGCGGGCGGCAGTAGCACGCTGCCGGAAATCCGAAAAACGGCGACAGAACTTCGTCTGGGCTGAGTTCGCGCCGTGAAATGGGATGTGTGCGGGCCGCAGCGGGCAGCTGCCCGCCTTGGAGCCCGGCAACTAAGGTGTTGCAGGTGCTGTGCGCCGGAAGGCCTGCGTGGCGGCTGGCTTGCCCGGGCCGTGCAGGCGGCGCGCCATCGGTACACGGACGCGCCGGGATCCGGCGGAGGCGCTGCAAGGGCTGGTGGCCGGGCCCCGCCACGCGCCGGCACGGCGTACATGCAAAGCGCGGCTGTAGCGGCCGGTCGCTGAGGCTGGCGCGATCGTCCCGCCACGGTGGCCCTCCCGCACCGGCCGCCACGGGTTGAGCGGGCCGTAAGCGGGCCCGGCCGGACACGCTCAAGTTGATCATCGCCTCGCCGTTACTTGGGGCGACCTACCTTCTTGGCCATACGCCGCCCGCCGATCACCCCATGACCGCCCTGTTGCCGCCCGTGCCGATTCCCGCCAACGACGCCTTGCGCGTGGACGCGGTCCGCCGGCTGGGGGTGCTGGACACCGAGGCCGAGGCCGAGTTCGACGATATCGCCTGGCTGGCGGCGCATGTCACCGGCGCACCGATGGCACTGGTGTCGCTGCTGGACGCCGACCGGCAATGGTTCAAGGCGCACTGCGGTACCGACCTGGAGGGCACGCCGCGCAGCGTGTCGTTCTGCTCCTACGCGGTGATGGGGACCGAGTTGATGGAAGTGCCTGACGCCGAGGCCGACCCACGCTTCGTCAACAACCCGTTGGTGGCCGCCGCGCCCGGTGTGCGCTCCTATGTCGGGGTGCCGCTGGTCGGCCGCGAAGGCTATGCCTACGGCACCTTGTGCACGCTCAGCACCAAGTCGCGCGTACTCGACGACGATCAGAAACAGGCACTGATCCGCCTGGCGCGGCAGGCGGTCAGCCAGCTGGAAGCGCGCCGCGACCGGCTCGATGCGCAGGCGCAGCGGCAGACCCTGAGCATGTTGCTGGAAGCCATGCCCGACGGCGTGGTGGCCTGCGGCACCGATGGTCTGCTGCGCGAGTTCAACCACGCCGCGCGGCAATGGCATGGCACCGACCCGCGCGTGCTGCCGCCGGCGCAATGGGCGCAACATTTCGACCTGTACAGCGCAGACGGCAACCGGCTGCTGCCCACCGACGCCATCCCGCTGCTGCGCGCCTGGCGCGGCGAGCACGTGCGCAATGCAGAACTGGTGATCCGTGCCAACGGTCAGCCTCCGCGCAGCGTGCTGTGCAATGCAGACCCGGTGGTCGGCGACAAGGGCACTGCGCTGGGCGCGGTCTGCGTGATGCACGACATCACCCAGCTCAAGGACGCGTCGGCGGCCTTGTCTGCCGAGCGCGCGCGGCTGCAGGCGCTGGTGGATGCCTCGCAGGACGTGGCGATCATCGCCTTCGACCCGCAGGGGCGCATCGAGCTGTTCAATCCCGGTGCCGAACAACTGCTGGGCTACGCGGCCGACGAAGTGCTGGGCAGCTCCCCGTCGCGGTTCCACCTACAGGCCGAGCTGGAGCGTCACATGGCCACGCTGGCGTTGTCGCCACCGGCGTATGTGGAACTGGCTGCGGCCGCCGCCGGCAATGTGCTGGCCGAAGAATTGTGGACCCTGGTGCGCAAGAACGGCGAGCTACGCCGGGTGCGGCTGTGCTTCAACGTCATCCACGATGCGCAGCAAGGCCTGGCCGGCTATCTGGCCATGGCCATCGACGTCACCGCCGAACTGCAGGCGCAGGCCGCCGCGCAATTGGCCGCCGAACGCTTCACCGGCGCCTTCGAAACCGCACCGCAGGGCATGGCGATCGTCTCGCTGGATGGCGCCTGGCGCGACGTCAATCCGTCCTTGTGCAGCATCCTCGGCTACCCGCGCGAGCAATTGCTGCGCACCACCTTCCAGCAGATCACCCACCCGGACGATCTGGAAATGGACCTGCAGCTGGTACAGCAATTGATCGCCGGCAAGCGCGATAGCTACAGCCTGGCCAAGCGCTACATCAGCCAGCAAGGCGCAGTGATCTGGGCGCAGCTGTCGGTGTCGCTGGTGCGCGACGGTAGCGGTGCACCGGTGCATTTCGTTTCGCAGATCCAGGACGTCACCGAACGCCATGTCGCCGCCGAACGCCTGGCCGAGAGCGAAGCGCGGTTGCGCGCGATCAGCGACGCCACCCCGGCGCTGGTCAGCCAGTTCGATGCCGGCCAACGCTGCCTGTTCGCCAACGAAGCGCACCGCGATTGGCTGGGCGTGGAGCCGGCCAGCCTGGTCGGGTCGCCGATTACGCATTTGCTGGGCGCGCCGCTCAGCGCGACTGCATGCACCGCACTGGCACAGGTGGCCCAAGGGCAGCGCGCCAGCTTCGAGCACGTGTTGCAGATGGGTGGCAACGCACGCGATATGGAGATCACCCTGGTGCCGGAAAACCGGCGCCTGCCGGGGCAGGCACACGGGTTTTTCCTGATGGCGCAGGACGTCACCGCGCACAAGACCCTGCACCGCCTGATGCACGAGCGCGCCACCCGCGATGCGCTGACCGGCCTGCCCAACCGCCACGCCTGGACCGAGGCATTGCAGAACGCCGTGCTGCAGGCGCATCAGTTGCAACGCGCGGTGGCGGTGATGTTTCTGGATCTGGATGGCTTCAAACGCATCAACGACACCTACGGCCACCGCGCCGGCGACGCGGTGCTGGTGGAGTTCGGTCATTGCCTGCAACGCGCGGTGGAAGGCCGTTACCTGGTCGCGCGTCTGGCCGGCGACGAATTCGTGGTGCTGCTGGACAATCTGCAGACGCCCAAGGCCGACTGCGCCCGGGTTGCCGAGCGCATCCGCCATGCGGCCTCCGCCGGCGCCCTGTTCGGCGAGCAGCGGCTACCGATCCAACCCAGCATCGGCGTGGCCTGGCAACACGGCGACCAGGCCGAGGCGGCAAGCCTGATGCATGCCGCAGACGAGGCGATGTACGCCGCAAAAAACGCGCGCTGCAGCAAGGACGCCGCAATGAACCGCCGCGACGCAGCGCGTTGAGGTCGGCGGCAACCGCGGTTCCTTCTCACCACGGGAGAAGCTGCCCTAAGGGCGGATGAGGGTACGTCAGGCAGGTGCCCCGCCAGCCATGACTCTGCGGGTTGCCCGACGTGCTGCTGAAGCAGCACGCGGCTAGCTCCATGTGGCGCGCTACCTCACGACGCGCCTGCTCGAAGTTGTGGTGCTGCATCGCACTGCAGTCTGCTCGATGCGGCAGCGCTGTCGATGCAGGCTGCGCCAGGGCTGGTCAACGAGTTTGGATACACCTGTGATAAGGGTGTTTGTCGATCTCTCGATTGCCGGCGCACTTCTGCCGACTCGCAGTGCGCATCGTTCTTCGTCGACGTGTTATGGCCGACGGGGCACCCTCACCCCAACCCCTCTCCCGGCGGGAGAGGGGCTTGAGCAGCGAAGCGGGTGACGCTGTTCCTTCTCCCCTCGGGAGAAGGTGCCCGAAGGGCGGATGAGGGCGCGTCAGACATGTGCGCCCTCGAACCATTCCTACCAGGCTTTGCCCGACGTGCGGCTACATCGCCACGATTTAGCCTGCTAGACGCGGTGGTGCGACATCACTCATCGGTCCACTCGAAGTAGAGCTGCTGCATGACCAGGCGGCCTCATTGAAGTGACGGTGCTGCGGCACTACGCAGCCTGCTCGACGCGATGGCGCTGCATCGATCCAGGCTGCGCCGGTGCCAGCTGGAACACCGCCACCGCGCGCGTCAGATCCGCGGCCTGGTCTTCCAGGCTGCGCGCGGCCGCAGTGGCTTCTTCCACCAGCGCGGCGTTCTGCTGGGTCATTTCGTCCAGCTGCATCACCGTGGTGCTGACCTGTTCGATGCCGGCGCTCTGTTCGGTGCTGGCGGCGGTGATCTCGGCCATGATGTCGGTTACGCGCTTCACCGAGCTGACCACCTCGGTCATGGTGCTGCCGGCCTGCTGCACCAGCGCCGAGCCTTGCTCCACCTTTTCCACCGAGTCGGAAATCAGCTGTTTGATTTCCTTGGCCGCACCGGCCGAACGCTGCGCTAATGCACGGACCTCGGTTGCGACCACTGCAAAGCCACGGCCCTGTTCGCCGGCGCGCGCGGCTTCCACTGCGGCATTCAAGGCCAGGATGTTGGTCTGGAAGGCGATGCCGTCGATGACGCCGATGATGTCGGAAATGCGCGCCGACGATTGCGTGATCGCCTGCATGGTGGTGACCACTTCCTGCACCACGCGACCACCGCTTTCGGCGACATCGCCGGTGCCCTTGACCAGTTGATTGGCTTGGCGTGCGTTGTCTGCGTTCTGGCGCACGGTGGAGGTCAGCTCCTCCATCGATGCGGCGGTTTCCTCAAGATTTGCGGCCTGGTGTTCGGTGCGCGTGGACAGATCGGCGTTGCCGCTGGCGATCTCGCCGGCGGCGGTATTGATCATCTCGGCCGATTGCTGGATGCCCTGTACGATGCTGGTGAGCTGGATCGCAGTGCGATTGGCAGCATCGGCCAGACGTCCGAAGGCGCCTTCGTAATGCGATTCCACCCGTTGCGACAGATCGCCATCTGCAATGGCGGCCATGATGCGGCCCACATCGTCCAGGCCCGCATCGGCCTGCTGCATCAGGCGGTTCAAGGCCTGCACCATTTCGGCGAACGCAAACTGGTAGCGCGCCTGCTCGCCGCGTGCGGAGAAATCGCCACGCGCGGCGGCATCGGCCAGGCGCGCGATGTCGCTGTTGATTGCCGACAGGTTGCCCTTCACCGTGTCCAGCGCTTGGTGCAGCGCCGCGCGCTGGCCGGGCAGGCGGCGCATGTCGCGGCGCAGATCGCCACGGCCGTAGTCGCCCATCAGGTCCATCGCCTCGTTGATGGCATCCAGATGTTCGAACACCACCGTGTTCACGCCATGCGCCAGGCTGCCGTAATCGCCAGGAAAATCCTCCGGAATGCGGTGCGCGATGTTCTCGCCCTGCTGCAGCCGGATCATGGTCTGCATCTCGCCGTTGAAGCGCTGCAGCTGGCTCTGCATCTGCTGCATGCTGTGCATCAGTTGCCCGGTTTCATCGCGCGATTCCACCCGGATGTCGTTGTCGAAACGGCCCGAGGCAATCGCCTCGGCGGTGCGTGAGGCGGCACGCAACGGTGCGGCCATCGCCGACGCGATCAACCAGCACAGGCCGATCACCAGTGCGACCAGCGCGCCGCCAATCAGGGTCAGGGTGCGGGTAAAGCCCCACGCCTGCACCTGGATGTCCTCGGCGTACACGCCCATCACCAGCACCCAGTTCCAGGCCGGAAACGTCTTGGCGTAGCTGATCTTTGGGAGCTGTTCCTTCTTGCCCGGCTTGGGCGCGTCGTAATAGCTGAAGCCATCGCCGCTGTCGATCGCGGTCTTGATGTCGCGATACACGTACTGCCCGGCATCGCTCTTGTAGTCGGTCATGTCGGTGCCGACCGGGCGCTTGGGATGCATCAGGATGCGCATCTGCGGGTCGACGATGAAGAAGTAATCCACGCCATCGTTGGTGCGCATGTCCGCGAGCGTGGTGCGCGCGGCTTCCTTTGCCTGGTCGGCGGTCAGTTCGCCGGCTTTGACCTTGTCGGCGTAGTGCTGCATCACCGTGAGGCCCATCTCGACCTCGGTCTTGACGCTGAGCTTGCGCGCCTCGATCAGGTCCAGGTACTGCAGGCGCGCCGCGGCGACCGCGAGCAGGATCACGCCTACCGTCAACAGCGTGCACAACAGCACGAATTTGCGGGTCAGCGGAAGATTGGCAACATGGCGACGCAACAGGGAGACAACGGGCATGGCAACGATATCCGGAACGCGCCGCGCAGGACGCTATGAGAGGGATAACGGCTGATTCACATGCGGGTTGAACATTGATTGCGGCAGCGTCTGCTTATGACAAGGCAACACCGATGCAACGTAGGAGCGCCCCCGGGCGCGATGCGACGTTGCCTGGAAGGCTTCGTCGCGCCCAGGTGCGCTCCTACGATGGCCCGTTGTCTTGCACAGAGCGCAGGCGCCACATCGATCGAAGAGCGGCCGGTCGCGCGATACAAAGGCGGGCACGCAAGGCGCGTGCCCGCCTTCCACATCAGCTTGCGGCGCAGAAGCCGAATTCGGCCGTGGCACCGGCGGCCAGCGTGCGGTTGAAGTCCACGCCACTGGCCTTGAGCGTGCTACCGCTCTGCGACCACACCACATTCCAAGCGTTGTTGACCGTGCCGGTGACCGGTACCGTCACCGACCAGGTGCCGCTGCCGGTCCCGGTGTTGGTGACCTGCACGCGGTTGCACGAACCGGCGTTCCAGCTGCTGTCCACGATGACCTTGGTGCTGAAGGTGCCGGTGCCCGGGGTCGGGGTCGGGGTGGGGGTCGGCGTAGGCGTAGGCGTTGGAGTAGGCGTCGGCGTCGGCGTGGTGCTGCTCAGCGTGCCCCACAGGGTGCGCAACAGCGTCATCTTGTCCTGGCGCACGGTGGTCCAGTCGTCGCGCAGGATGCCGCCGGTGTCGCCGCTGTTGGGGTTCCACGACCAGTAGAAGCCTTCGTTGATGCCCTTGCTGCGCAGGTACTTCACCAGCGCGTCCTGCCACACCTTGTCGCGCGCATCGCCTTCGCCGTACTTGCCGCCGAACTCGCCCAGCAGCAACGCGTACTTGCCGGCGAACTGGCCGAAGTGACGGTCCCAGATGGCCGGCATATTGTTGGGGAAGTTGCTGTCGTTGAAGTAGGACTGCACATACACGTCCGGGCCGTACACGTGCGGCGCCAGCAGCAGGCGGTTGGCCGGGATGTTCAGCGGGGTGCAGGCCAGCGGCTGCAGGTTGCCGCCCCAGTAGATGCCGCCGTTGGTCGAACACACCGGGTTGTCGGTGATGCCTTCCACCGCAATGATCCACTTCGGCGCCACGGCCAGCACCGCGGCCGACCCGCGTTCGGCGGCCTTGTTCCAGTCGGTGGCGGCGTTGCCGGTGCCCCAGGTGGCGGCGCCGTGCGGCTCGTTCTTCAGGTCCAGGCCGAGCACATACGGCACGTTCTTGTAGCGGTTGGCCACAAAGCGCAGGTCGGCCAGCCACTGGGCTTCGGTGTAGGAGCCGGTGTACCAGAGCTCGGAGATGCCGGCGCAATCGGGGGTGTGGTGGTCCAGCAGCACGTACATGCCACGCGCGTTGAATTCGTTGATCACCTTGTCGAGGATCTGCAGCGAGGTCAGGCCCTGCAGGTCGGCATTGCGGCTGTAGTCGATGCTGCTGGGCATGGTGTCGCTACGCAGCGTGGCCGGGCAGAACGGCAGCCGCACGGCATTGAAGCCCAGGCCCTGCATCTGGTTGATCATCTCCTTCCAGTTGCGCGCCCACAGGCCATGCATGACATGGTTGCCGGTCTCGAAGCCAAACACGTTGACGCCCTTGAGCTGCACCACCTTGCCACTGTCGTCGACAACCCGGTTGTTGCTGATGGAATAGCTGAAAGCCGGCGCGGCGGCCAAGGCCAGCGCAGTGGCCAGTGCGAGCGTACTTGCGGTCCTGAAGATGGACATGGTGATCTCCCTAGATAACCGGGCTCGACACCCGAGCGCGGTGAGGGGGGCATCTTGGTCTGCGCCCGCGCCGCGCGGCGTGATCGCAGCCACAAAAAAGCGCATTGGCGCACAGATCACAGGTGGGCTGCGGGCGCGGTCGCTTTCCCGCACACTATCGCCGCTGCGCACTGTCCGCAGGCTGTCCCTTTTGTCCCCGGAGTGTCCCCGATGTCTTTCCTGCGTGCCGAACTGGCGCAATGGCGCGCTTCACCTGCGCGCGAACTGATGGCCGGTGCGGTCGCAACATTTGCCCTGATTCCCGAAGTGATCGCCTTCGCCTTCGTGGCAGGCGTGGACCCGCAGGTCGGCCTGTTCGCGTCCTTCGTCATCGGCATCGTGATTGCGTTCTGTGGCGGGCGCCCGGCGATGATTTCTGCTGCAGCCGGCTCGGTGGCGCTGGTGGCCGCACCGCTGGTGGCGGCGCACGGCTTGCCGTATCTGCTGGCAGCCGGGCTGCTCGCCGGCGCGGTGCAGATCCTGTTCGGGTTGCTGCGCTTGGGCGTGTTGATGCGCTTTGTCAGCAGCTCGGTGCGCACCGGCTTCGTCAATGCACTGGCGGTGCTGATCTTCGCCGCGCAGCTGCCGCACCTGCTGGGCGCCAACCTCACCACGTGGGCCATGCTCGGTGTGGGCCTGGCGATCATCTACGGCCTGCCGCGATTGCGCGTGCCGGGCCTGTCGGCGATTCCCTCGCCGCTGTTGTGCATCCTGCTGTTGACCATCGCCGGCAGCGCCCTGCACCTGCCGCTCAAGACCGTGGCCGATCTTGGCAGGCTCCCCACTGCATTGCCGTTCCTGCAATGGCCGGCGGTGCCGATGACGCTGGAAACGCTGCGCATCATCGCCTTGCCGGCATTGGCCATCGCCATGGTGGGCCTGCTCGAATCGCTGATGACTGCGCGGGTGGTTGACGAACTCACCGACACCCCCAGCGACAAGAACCGCGAATGCACCGGGCTCGGGCTCGCCAACGCGGCGGCCAGCCTGTTCGGCGGCATCGCCGGCTGCGGCATGATCGGCCAGACCGTGGGCAACGTGAAGTACGGCGGCCGCGGCCGGCTGTCGACCTTGTTCGCCGGGGTGTTCCTGCTGATCCTGATGGTGCTGCTCAAGCCGTGGGTGTCGCAGGTGCCGGTGGTGGCATTGGTGGCGATCATGGTGATGGTGTCGGCCGAGACCTTCGACTGGCGCTCGCTGCGCACCGTCATCACCCATCCGCGCACCTCCAGCGTGGTGATGCTGGCCACGGTGGCAGTGACCCTGGTGACCCACAACCTGGCCGCCGGCGTGGCGGTGGGCGTGGTGCTGAGCGGGGTGTTCTTCACCTTCAAGGTGGCCGGGCTGCTGCAGATCGCCCACAGCGATGGCGCAGATGGCGTGCGCACCTACAGTGTGCGCGGGCAGGTGTTCTTCGCCTCGGCCGATGTGTTCATCGATGCCTTCGACGCACGGCAGGTGCCTGGCCGCGCCGTGGTGATCGACGTCAGCCGTGCGCATTTCTGGGACATCACCGCCGTGGCGGCGCTGGACAAGGTGGTGCAGCGCTTGCGGCATCACGATCTGGATGTGCAGGTCGAGGGCCTCAATGCCGGTAGCCGCCGGCTGATGCAGCGGCATGCCCTGGGCGAAGACGCGCTGGAATCCGCGCTGCCCTGAGCCCCGCGGGGCGACGCGCGCCCATCGCAGCGCCGGGCATTTTTGTCCGCTGCGCATCGAGGGCTGGATGCGGGCTGAGCATGGTCGGCGAGCGGTCTCAAGTTTGCGCGGGCAACGCCGATGAACCGGCATCCTGACTGCCGGTCGTTGTCGTGAAGCCTGCGCGTTGCCACTCCAGTTGTCTGCCAGCCCGCCGCGTCCGGCAGGGCGGGCCCGCGTTTGCGCACCGGCTGCGCCGCCAATGAGCGCTACGCCGTTGCTGGAACGGATGGTGGACATGACCGCCATCCGCGACGCCGATCTGCTCGATCTGAGCCTGTTGCGCACCATGCGCGAGGTCTGCTCCGTCGAGGAATTGTCGCTGCTGCGCATCGCCCCGGACGGCCGCACCATGGCCGAAACCCGCCTGCACGACGACGGCCGCCTGTCGCTGACGGTGGCCGAGCTGAAGGATGCGCAGATGCGTGCCCGGCTGGCCGACGTGCATGGCCCTGGCGAGGTGGTGCAGCTGCAGCAGGATGGCAATGCGCTGCTGCTGTACCCGATGATGGAAGCGCGTGGCATCCGGACCTGCCTGAGGGTGGGCGGTGCGCGCACGCCCGGTGTTGCCGAACAGGCAATGTTGCAGGGCTTCGCACGCTTCTTCCAGAACTACCGCAGCCTGCTCGACGATGCCCAGCGCGACGCGTTGACCGGCCTGCGCAACCGCAAGACCTTCGACGACGTGGTGCTGGGGCTGTTCGCAGGTGGACCGGACGCTCCGGCCAACGACAGCATCTGGCTGGGCATCGTGGATATCGATCACTTCAAGCGGGTCAACGACACCTTCGGTCATCTGTACGGCGACGAAGTACTGCTGCTGGTGGCGCAGTTGATGCAGCGCGCGTTCCGTCAGGACGATCTGCTGTTCCGCTTCGGCGGCGAAGAATTCGTGATCGTGCTGCGTGGGGTGGATCGCGATGTGGCGGTCAGCCTGTTCGAGCGCTTCCGCCTGGCCGTTGCCGAGCATGTGTTCCCGCAGGTCGGGCAGGTCACGCTCAGCACCGGCATCGTGCAGCTGACCCACGGGCGGCTGATCAGCCAGCTGCTGGACGAAGCGGACAAGGCGCTGTACTGGGCCAAGCAGCATGGCCGCAATCGCGCGGTGGTGTACTCCGAGCTGATCACCAGCGGGCAGTTGCTGCAGACCACGCAACAGACCGGCAGCGTGGACCTGTTCTAAGAGCGCTTGGCAAAACGACTGCGCAGCCAGGCGGACGTAGCCGGTGCCCGGTGCGGCAGATGCCCCCCCGCACACTCCGGTTCCGAGCGCACTGTCCGCCCCCCACCTGACGACTGCGCGCCAGGCTTTGCTGGCCTCTCCAGGCGCGCGCATCGCCGTGCCGCACCGGTTGGACGCGTGCAGGTGCGCGGCTGCTCCCGCGCGACACGCGGCCATCGCAGGCGACCATCCCGCGACATGCCGCCGCTTGCACCCGCGGGTGGCTACACTCCAGGGCTGTCTGATAGTTGGGGTATGCAATGAAGCGATGTGCCATGGGACTCTTGGCAATGGCGGTCTCGACCGCAGTGATGGCGCAGGCGCCGACGTTCGATGGCGCGCGCATCTCGCGCGACGTCAAGGAGCTGGCGTCCGATGCCTATGAAGGGCGTGGCCCGGCCACCGCCGGCGAAGAAAAAACCATCGCCTATCTGAGCAAGCAATTTGCCGACGCGGGCCTGCAGCCCGGCGGCGACCTCAAAGATGGCAAGCGGCTGTGGACCCAGGCGGTGCCGTTGCGTCGCGCCGATATCGTCGGTGCGCCGACGCTTGCGCTGACCGATGCCGGCAAGCCGCAGGCGCTGACGCAAGGCAAGCAGATCGCCATCCGTGCCGCGCTCGACGGCGCGTCCAAGGTCGACATCGCCAACGCGCCGTTGGTCTTCGTCGGCTATGGCGTCAAGGCGCCGGAGCGAGACTGGGACGACTTCAAGGGCGTGGACCTGAAGGGCAAGATCGCGGTGGTGCTGATCAACGACCCGGACTTCGAAACCGGCAAGGGCGCCTTCGACGGCGCCGGCATGACCTATTACGGCCGCTGGACCTACAAGTACGAAGAGGGCGCACGTCAGGGCGCGCTCGGCGTGCTGGTGGTGCACGAAACCGCACCCGCCTCGTATGGCTGGGACACCGTGGCCAGCTCCAATACCAACACCATGTTCGACGTGGTGCGCGACAACCCGCGTGCCGCGCACCCCACCGTGGAAGGCTGGATCCAGCGCGATCTGGCCACCGAGCTGTTCAAGCGCGCCGGGCTGGATTTCGACGCGCTGAAGAAGCAGGCGCAGACCCGCGGCTTCAAGCCGGTCGAGCTCAAGGGCCAGGGCCTGAGCGCCAGCTATCAGGTCAAATCCGACGTGATCACCTCGCACAACGTGGTCGCACGCCTGCAAGGCAGCACGCATCCGGATGAAACGCTGATCTACAGCGCGCACTGGGACCATATCGGCGTGGGCAAGCCGGACGCACGCGGCGACACCATCTTCAATGGCGCACTGGATAACGCCAGCGGCACTGCGGCGTTGCTGGAACTGGCACGCGGTTTTGCCGGAGGGCCCAAGCCGGAGCGCTCGGTGGTGTTCCTGGCCGTCACTGCCGAAGAGAAGGGCTTGCTGGGCTCGGAGTTCTACGCCTCCAAGCCGTTGTACCCGCTGGATACCACCGTTGCGGTGATCAACATGGACGGCATGAGCCCGTTCGTGCCGTCGCGCGATTTCGGCATCTACGGCACCGCCAAGCTCGAGTTGCTCGATCAGCTCAAGACGGTGGCCGCACAGTCCAAGCTGCGCTACACGCCCGACCCCAAGCCGCAGGCCGGGTATTTCTTCCGCTCCGACCATTTCTCCTTCGCCAAGCGCGGTGTGCCGGCGCTGTCCTATGCGGCCGGGCAGGATTGGGAAGTGGGCGGCATTGCCGCAGGCAAGGCGGCATCGGACGACTACACCGCCAAGCGCTATCACCAGCAAGGCGACGAATGGAAGCCGGATTGGACCTTCGCCGGCGCCGCGCGCGATCTGGGCGTGCTGTACGCGTTGGGCCAGCAGTTGGCCGATTCGCGTCAGTGGCCGAACTGGAGCAGCGATTCGGAATTCCGCGCCACCCGCGATGCAAGCGAGGCGGCACGCAAGTAGGACCGGCTGACAAGACGACCGCGCTTCCATCAGGGTAGCGTTGCTTCGGTGTGCATGGGTTTCGGTAAAGCAGCCAGCAATCTGTCTGGTGCGGTTTCCTCGCCGGTTGCGGGACCGTGTGGCGGCATCCATGCCGCCACACGGTCCCCAGGGACGGGTTCACAGCGTGTCCCGCAAGCGGTGAGGGCACGGCGCCCTCGATGCTGCGAGTTTGCTGCAGGGCCCTTGCCCGCCCACCATCGCGGGGCACGCTGCAAGTACGTCCTTGCAAGCTCTTACGCGGCATCCATGCCGCGTAAGGTCCCGCGACGGTGGGCGGGCAAGGGCCAGTCAAGATGGTCGGTGTGCAGGGTTTTCAGTAAAGCTGCCAGCCAACTGTCTGGTGCGGTGTCCTCGCCGATTGCGGGACCGTTGGCGGCATGGATGCCGCCATCGAGCCCCCATGGACGGGTTCACGGCGTGTCCCGCGAGCGGCGAGGGCACCGCGCCCGCGATGCTGCGAGTTTGCTGCAGGGCCCTTGCCCGCCCACCATCGCAGGACACGCTGCAAGTACGTCGTTGCAAGCTCTTACGCGGCATCCATGCCGCGTAAGGTCCCGCGACGTGAGCGGGCAAGGACCAGTCGAGATGGTCGGTGGGCATGGCTTTCAATAGAGCAGTCCGCAGACTGTCTGGTGAGACCCACCGACCGCCACGATCGCCCGCCAGCAGGCTGTCGCTGCAACCGATTGCAGGTCCTGGCACATCAATTGCACCTGTCTGACACGACAGCGTGGTTTGACGCCCGTGACAGCACGCGTGCCAGGCTGCAATCTGTTGGGGTTGCGTTCGGTCGTTACCGCGTAGTCTGCCGCGCGGTCCTCGTCGGGTGGGGCGAAGACTGCACGATGGCCTTCGTTTCCTTTAACGGTCGATTCTTTAGGATGAGCCGCGACGTTGCGTCGCCGCCAGGAGAGTTTGTGCATCGGAGTGGTTTCATAGCTGCCAATACCGCGACCTGGTCGCACGCCGCCGGGCATCTTGCCGGTGCGGTGCGCTTCGCACGATCGCTACGCGTGGCGAGGATGGACCTCTCGCTGCAGCCCGCACTGTCGCACGCATGCGACGGGCAGCCTTGATGGACGGCACCGTGACCCTTTCCCCCGCACCAACCGCATTGCCCCCCACCTCCGCCCTCGACGCCGGCCAGCCCACGCTGCCACCGGAAGCGCCGCTGGCGATGCCCGAACAGAACCTGCGCGAAGGCAGACTGCAGGTGCCCCATCAACGCACCGCGCCGGCCGGCATCGGCCTGCGGCGCTTCTACCTGATCGGCGGCACCTTCGCCACCACCGCCGTGGCGGTGTGGGTAATGCTCAGCGTGCTGTGGCCCGACGGCGTCAGCGTGCTGGAAGGCTGCCTGCTCGGCCTGTTCGTGCTGCTGTTCGCGTGGATCGCGATGTCCTTTGCCAGCGCGGTGGCCGGTTTCATCACCGTGGTGGCGCGCGCCGGACGCAAGCTCGGCATCGACCCGGAACAGCCGCTGCCCACGCTGCGCTCGCGCACCGCGTTGCTGATGCCCACCTATAACGAAGACCCGCGCCGGCTGCTGGCCGGCCTGCAGGCGATCTACGAATCGGTGGCCGAAACCGGCCAGCTGGAGCATTTCGATTTCTTCGTACTCAGCGACACCACCCGCGATCACATCGGCGCTGCCGAAGAACTGGTCTACAACGAGTTGTGCGACCGCGTCGACGGGCACGGGCGCATCTTCTACCGCCGCCGCGCCGACAATGCCGCACGCAAGGCCGGCAATGTGGCGGACTGGGTGCGCCGCTTCGGCGGGAGCTATCCGCAGATGCTGATCCTGGACGCCGACAGCGTGATGACCGGCGACACCATCGTGCGGCTGGTCGCCGGCATGGAAAACAACCCGGACGTGGGCCTGATCCAGACCCTGCCGGCGGTGGTCAACGGCCAGACGCTGTTCGCCCGCATGCAGCAGTTCGGTGGGCGTGTGTACGGGCCGATCATCGCCTTCGGCGTGGCCTGGTGGCATGGCGCCGAGAGCAATTACTGGGGCCATAACGCCATCATCCGCACCCAGGCCTTCGCCGACCACGCCGGCCTGCCGTCGCTGCGCGGGCGCAAGCCGTTCGGCGGCCACGTGCTCAGCCACGATTTCGTCGAAGCGGCACTGATGCGGCGCGGCGGCTGGGCCATGCACATGGTGCCGTACCTGCAGGGCAGCTACGAAGAGGGCCCGCCCACACTGACCGACCTGCTGATCCGCGACCGCCGCTGGTGCCAGGGCAACCTGCAGCACGCCAAGGTGGTGAGCGCCAAAGGCCTGCACTGGATCAGCCGCATGCACATGCTGATCGGCATCGGGCATTACTTCACTGCGCCGATGTGGGGCTTGCTGATGCTGATCGGCATCGGCATCCCGCTGGCCGGCGGCGGCATCGACCTGGCCGGCGACCTGCCGTTCTCGCCTGCCCGCTATTGGCACGGCAGCAGCCAGGGCAATGCGATCTGGATCTTCGTCTGCACCATGTTCGTGCTGCTGGCGCCCAAGCTGCTGGGCTATATCGCACTGCTGCTCAACCCGCGCGAACTGCGTGCCTGCGGCGGCGCGATCCGCGCTCTGCTGAGCATCCTGCTGGAAACCGTGCTGGCCGCGCTGATGGCGCCGGTGGTGATGTACCTGCAGTCGCGTGGCGTGTTCGAAGTGCTGGCCGGCAAGGATTCGGGCTGGGACGCGCAGGTGCGCGACGACGGCAAGCTGTCGTGGCCGGCGCTGTTGCGCAGCTATGGCGGGCTGACCGTGTTCGGCCTGTTCATGGGCGCGGTGGCGTACACCGTTTCGCCGTCGCTGGCGGCCTGGATGGCGCCGGTGATCGTGGGCATGGCGCTGTCGATCCCGGTGGTGGCGCTGACCTCGCTGCGTCGCAGCGGTCTTGCGCTGCGCCGTGCGGGCATCTTCTGCATCCCCGAAGAGCTCGATCCGCCCAGGGTGCTGGTGCGTGCATCCGAGCTGCGCCGCGCTGCTGCGCTGGAACCGTCGCTGATCTGATTGGCGGTACTGGCGGGCCCGATTGGACCCGGTGTGCTGTTCGCCAACCACGCGCTGTCGCCGCCCCGGGCGACGCCCCGGCCGCATCTGCACCGACGAGGGCGCGACCGGCAGGCGGCCCACGGCCACTGCTCCACGGCAACTCGCCGCACGCGATCCGGGTGGCGGCGCGTGCGGGCGCGCGCGCGTGACCGGGCAGTGACCGGCGCGCAAGGCATAATGCCCGGCCCCCAAGCGGAGCTGGATGATGCTGGAAGTGATCGAACGCGAGACCGGACCCAATCCGCAGTGGACCGTGCTGTGGCTGCATGGCCTGGGTGCCGATGGCAGCGACTTCGCCCCGATGGTGCCGGAGCTGGTGCGACCGCACTGGCCGGCGCTGCGCTTCGTGTTCCCGCATGCGCCCATCCGCCCGATCACCATCAACAACGGCGTGCGCATGCGCGGCTGGTACGACATCGTCGGCATGGACTTCGCCAGCCGTGCCGACAAGGCCGGTATCGCCGAGTCGGTGGCCCAGGTCGAAGCCTTGATCGCCCATGAGCAGGCCCGCGGCACGCCGCCCGAGCGCATCCTGCTGGCCGGGTTTTCGCAAGGCGGTGCGGTGACGTTGGCCGTGGGTCTGCAGCGCCGCATCCCGCTGGCCGGGCTGATCGCCCTGTCGACCTATCTACCGGATCCGTCGGCCGCTGCCAGCCAGTTGCAGCCCGCTGCCATTGCCCAACCGTTGTTCATGGCGCACGGCAGCGCCGACCCGGTGGTGCCGTTCGCCGCCGGCCAGGCCAGCATGCAGGCGCTGTGCGCGCTCGGCTTCGCTCTGGAATGGCAGACCTATCCGATGGGCCATCAGGTCTGCCTGGAAGAAATCGACGCCCTGCGCGACTGGATGCAGGCACGCTTCACCGCCGCCTGAGCCCGTGGCCACCGGTGCCCCGCAGATCACCTGGATGCCGGACCTGTGCCGGCTGCCACGCTTGGGTGCCATGCTGGGGCTGGCCGAGCTGGTGGTGCTGGTGGTGACCCTGGTGCCCGATGCCGGCGCCGCGCGCAGCATCACCCTGTCGCGCTTCGTCTCGGCCAGCGGCCTGGCGCTATGGCTGGCGCTGGCGGTCACCGTGTTGCTGTGCGTACTGCGGCCTTCGCTGTCGCGGCTGCCGCCCAGGCTGGGTGGGCTGGCCGCGCTGCTGATTGCCGCGCTGGTGGCGATGCTGGGCGCCGGCATCGTGCACGGGCTATACGCCGTGCTGGGCCAGGCCCCGCTTGGCCCGTTGGTCGGCTTCTGGCGCTTCACCCTGGGCAGTGCCGCCACCGTGGTGCTGATCACCGCGCTGGCGCTGCGCTATTTCTACGTCAGCGACCGCTGGGAAGCGCAGGTGCAGGCCAATGCGCGCGCCGAAGCCGACGCCTTGCAGGCACGCATCCGCCCGCACTTCCTGTTCAACAGCATGAACCTGATCGCCAGCCTGCTGCGGCGCGACCCGGTGGTGGCCGAGCAGGCGGTGCTGGATCTGTCGGATCTGTTTCGCGCCGCGCTCGGCGCCGGCGAAGGCGTGTCCACCCTGCGCGCCGAATGCGAGCTGGCCGAGCGCTATCTGGCCATCGAGTCCTTGCGCCTGGGCGAGCGCCTGCAGGTGCGCTGGCACCGCCAGGAACCATTGCCGTGGGAGCTGCCGATGCCGCGCCTGGTGCTGCAGCCGCTGGTCGAAAACGCGGTGCTGCACGGAGTCTCGCGCATGCCCGAGGGCGGCACGCTGTATCTGTCGCTGCGCCAGCGCGGCAGCCAGTTGCAGATCCGCATCGTCAACCCCGCCCCGCAACCGGGAACCCAGTTGCCGCTGCTGGCCGGCGCCGGGCATGCGCAGGCCAGCATCTCGCACCGGCTGGCGTTTCAGTTCGGTGCCGGGGCACGGATGGCGGCCAGCTGGGCTGAGGGCTACTATGCCTGCGAGATCACATTGCCGCTGCCGTGACGGGGGAGTCGCTGCAGCGAAGGGGGATGTCCATGACGGCCACGCAAGTGCGGGTGCTGATCGCCGATGACGAGCCACTGGCGCGCGAGCGCCTGCGCATGCTGCTGGGCGAGCATCCGCAGGTCGAGGTGATCGGCGAGGCCGAAAACGGCCAGCAGGTCCTGCAGCAGTGCGAACAGCTGCACCCGGACCTGGTGTTGCTGGACATCGCCATGCCCGGTGTCGACGGCCTGGAAACCGCGCGGCTGCTGCGCCAGCGCCAGCCACCGCCGGCGGTGGTGTTCTGCACCGCCTACGACCAGCATGCCTTGTCGGCGTTCGACGCCGCCGCGCTGGATTACCTGATGAAACCGGTGCGCCCGGAACGCCTGTCCGCGGCCCTGGAAAAGGTCGCCACGTTTCTGGCCGGACGCGTGCCCGGTGTCGCGCCGCGGCCGTTGCGCACCCACCTGTGCGCGCGTCTGCGTGGCAGCCTGCGGCTGATCGCCATCGGCGACATCCGCTATCTGCAGGCCGAAGAGAAGTACGTCATCGTCCATCACGCCCGTGGCGAGGACCTGATCGAAGAGTCGCTCAAATCGCTGGAAGACGAATTCGCCGACCGCCTGGTGCGCATCCATCGCAATTGCCTGGTGGCCCGCGATGAACTGATGGAGTTGCGCCGCAGCGGCGACGGCCAGGTGCACGCGGTGCTGCGCAACGTGCCGCAGACCCTGGAAGTGAGCCGGCGTTGCGTGGCCAGCCTGCGCGATCAACTGCGTCATGTATGAGTTACCGGTCCGGTCCGCGATAATGGCCGGATGACCACGCTCCGCATCGCCACCCGCAAGAGCCCGCTCGCCCTTTGGCAGAGCGAACATGTCGCTGCCGCGTTGCGCCAGCACCACCCCGGCCTGGAGGTGGTGCTGGTGCCGATGAGCACCCGCGGCGACGAAGTGCTGGACCGCTCGCTGGCGGCAATCGGCGGCAAGGGCCTGTTTCTGAAGGAACTGGAGCTGGCCATGCTGCGCGGCGAGGCCGACTGCGCGGTGCATTCGCTCAAGGATGTGCCGATGGAACTGGACGATCCGTTCGTGCTGCCGGCGATCCTGGGCCGCGGCGACCCAGCCGACGCGCTGGTGTCCAATCTCTATGCCAGCCTGCAGGCATTGCCGCTGGGCGCGCGGGTGGGCACCTCGTCGTTACGGCGGCAGGCGCAGCTGCGCGCCGCACGCCCGGACCTGGAACTGATCGACCTGCGCGGCAACGTCAACACCCGCCTGGCCAAGCTCGACAACGGCGGCTACGACGCCATCGTGCTGGCCTGCGCCGGCCTGCAACGGCTGGGGCTGGACGCGCGCATCAGTGCGCGGCTGGACGCGCCGGACTGGTTGCCGGCACCGGCGCAGGGTGCGGTGGCAGTGGAATGTCGTGGCGACGATGCGCGCATCCATGCGCTGCTGGCGGTGCTGGATGCCCCCGCCACCCGCGTCTGCGTGGAAGCCGAGCGGGCGATGAATCGCGCGCTGCACGGCAGCTGCCATGTCCCGGTGGCCGCCTTCGCCACCTGGAAGGACGAGGGCCTGTACCTGCAGGGCATGGTCGGCAGCGCCAGCGATGGCCGCCTGATCCACGCCGATGCGCACGGCAGTCCCGAAGACACCGAAGCGCTGGGCCGCCGCGTCGCCCAAGGCCTGTTCGACAAGGGCGCCGCCCAGCTGCTGGCCGAGCTGTAGCGCACCGCCGTCGCCCGCCCCTTCGGCCGCCACGCCCACGCCCCGGCTGTCGTAGGAGCGGACCCGGCCGCGACGGGCGTTCCCGATAGAGCTTTCGCGGCCAAGGCCGCTCCTACCGAGCGCGGTCGCGTATTCGAACGTGCGCACCAGGTCGACCATGGTCGACGTACCGCCCCTCGCGTCGCCCGCCTACTACCAGGTCCTCCTGTCGTAGGAGCGGACCCGGCCGCGACGGGCACTCCCGATACAGCTGTCGCGGCCAAGGCCGCTCCTGCCGAGCGGGATCGCTTACTTGAACGTGTAAACCAGGTTCACCGTGGTCAGCGTGTCGGTCTTCTTGTCGCCGTCGCTGACCTCGCTGTTGTGGCGCATCTGCCAGGCGGCCTTGAGCGCGAAGTGCGAGTTCATGCTGACCTGCACGCCGAAATCGTTCTGCGCGTAGGTGTTGTATTCGCCCGATTCCACCAGCAGCGTGTTGATCAGGTCAGTGTTGTCGGTGACGGTGTACTTCAGGTCGAACAGGCCGCGCCCGATCAGGCCGGTCTCGTTGCGGTCTTCGTCGCTGTTGTGCGCGCGGCGGATACCCGGGCCGATCTGCGCGTCCAGATAGAAGCGCTCGGCATCGATCAGGCGCGTGCCGTAACCGATACCGAAGGTGGCCAGCCGATCGTAGGTGGCGAAGTCGTCGTGTTCGTAGCGTCCGGTGGCGGTGAGCTGGCGGTGCTCGCCCAACTGCAAGGCACTGCCCACGCTGCCGGTGTAACGCTCGGCGGTGGTCTGGCGTTCGCGTTCGGTGCTGCCGTCGTCGTTGGTATTGGTGTACTCCGAGCTCGAACGCAGCGCGGTGGCATCCAGGCTGTGGATCCAGTCGCCGTCGGTGTAGCGCAGGCGCACGCGGCCGTTGAGGCTGTCGGTGGTGCTGTTGCCGTGGGCAGCGGCATAGCCCAGCTCGCCGCTGCTGCCGCTCCAGGGCGAGGGCACCAGCGCAGCGGCAGGGTCAACCGGTGTCGGCGCGACCGCGATCGACTGGGCCCACACGGTAGGCGTGATCAACAGCAGGGGCAGCAAGGCAGACAACTGGGCACGGCGGGACATAAGCGGCTCGCTTGAGGGCAGGGCGGGAGGGTGAAAGCGATTTCATGATAACGGACTGTGCGGCACGTCATGACCCGGTGAACGCCGCGCTTCATTGGCGGTTCTGGCGCTGGCGGCAGATGGCGCGTTGTCGTGTGCGGTTGCGGGCGGCGCGCAGACCCGCGCACGGCGTCGTCGCGACCGGCGCAATCCGAGCGGCCGGGACTGGCGTGTTCTGCACCAGAGTGCATAGCGACGCTCACCCCGCCGCGCGAAGAACCGGACATAATCGGCGCATGGACCGCTATGAACGTATCAACTCCCTGCATCGCCTGCTCAAGTCGGCGCGCTATCCGGTCACCGTGGCGCGGCTGCAGGATGAGCTGAGCTGCTCCCGCGCCACCGTGTATCGCGACCTGGCGTTTCTGCGCGATGCGCTGATGGCGCCGGTGGAAGGCGATGGCGAATCGGGCTTTCGCTATCTGTCCGGCGAAAGCGATCGCTTCGAGCTGCCCGGCCTGTGGCTGAGTTCGGAAGAACTGCATGCACTGCTGGCATCCCAGCAATTGCTCGCGCGCACCGGCGGGGGCGTATTGTCCTCGATGCTGGCACCGTTGCAGCAGCGCATCGAAGGGCTATTGGCGGCACAGGCCGGCGTATCGCAGTGGCCAGTGGACCGTGTGCGGGTGATTCCGCATCGCGGCCGCAAGCTGGACGAAGCGAGCTTTCGCACGGTGGCCTCCGGGGTGCTGGAGCGCAAGCAATTGAGCTTCGATTACCGGGCACGCTCGACCGACGAATCGACCAAGCGCACCGTGTCCCCGCAGCGCATCACCCATTACCGCGACAACTGGTACCTGGATGCCTGGGACCATGGCCGCGATGGCGTGCGCAGCTTTGCGGTGGACCGTATCAATCATGCGCGCCTGCTCGATGCCGCCCCGCGCGATGTGCCCGACAGCGAGCTGGACGAGCAGTTGGCCGCCAGCTACGGCATCTTTTCCGGCGCTCCCAAGGGCTGGGCGACCATCGTGTTCAGCGCCAAGGCCGCGCGCTGGGTGGCCGACGAGCACTGGCATTCCAAGCAGCAGGGCCGCTTTTTGCCGGACGGCCGCTACGAGCTCAAATTGCCGTACAGCAACTCGCGCGAGCTGCTGATGGACGTGCTGCACTACGGCTCGGATGCGGAGATCGTCGAACCGGTTTCGCTGCGCGAGCAGGCCAAGGCGCTGTTGTCGCTGGCGCTGAGCAACTACGACTGAGCCAGATCGGTCGCATGCACGCGTTTGTCTTGCGCGCAGGGGTTCCGCTCAATCAGCGACATGCAAGTTGACCAGCCATCTGGTCGAGGCGGGCGCACTGCTGACGCCGCACGGCACCTCCGCGACCAGGCTTGCACGCCAGGTGCTTGGGCAATCCACGCGCTGCACAAACACTAGGCTGGCCACGGTGCGTCATCGATCGCGCCGGATCCTGCGGTGGCGATCAGCCGCGGTGGCATGAACGCGGCAGTCCGGTAGAGCCAGAGGCAGCTAGCCAGACGTAGCGATCAAGTCGTCAGGCAAGTGTTGAAGGCGCACCCGGGATCGACGTACGCGCTACGGAACCGATCGCCAGGCAATGGCGGGACGCGCCTGGCGGCTTCGCAGAAGTTCTCGCAGGCATTCCGGCGCTGGCAGCTGGACTTGGCAACGCGTCTGATCGCAATGATCAGCCGATTGCATCCATGACCGGAAGACGCCGGAGCATATCGGCAGCGCAATACTCAGCGTTTGTTGGGTACTTCAAATCCCAGACGGTCCACCTGCTCGCGCAACTGCGGCACGCGCTTGAGCTTATCGGTGTAGATGGAATAGTCGTCGCGCATCTTGTCGACCAGCTTGCGGTACTGGTCGCGGCTCATGTCCGGCTTGCGCGCGAAGATCCAGGCCAGGTCGCGGCCGGGATAGGAAATCAGCATCCATGAACCGTCCGGTGCAATTTCCAGGATGCGCTGCTTGGCCGGAATGACCTTGTAGAACCACACCCGCCAATCGCGGTTGCCGCTCTCGGCGTCCACCGACGCGCGCGCGTTGACCTCTTTTTCCGGCTCGCCGAAGCCTTCGCGGTACAGATAGCGCACCGCCACCTTGCCGTCTTCGACCAGGGTGTACTCGTCGCGGCTGGTGACGTGCCCGCGCTCGACCGGGTTGGGCATGCGCGCAATCACGTACCAGGTGCCCATGATCTTGGACAGATCGATCGCCGGCTCGGTGGTGGATGTGTCCTTGGCGGATGCCACGGGCAGGCCGAGGACGAGCAGGAAAGCGAGGGCGATCGTAACGGTCAGGCGCATCGCAACATCACAAAGGGGCAGTAGGAGCAGCACACTACCGCATGCAGGGGGCAAGTTCGCGTCAACGGTCGGGTCTGGCGTCGGCGACTGCGGCATCGGGATCAATCCCTCGATCCTCCGTCCTCGCTGCCCGATCCCGATCGCCAGCCACTTCAAGGCACAGCCCGCGGCGCCGCACCCGCCCGGCCAGCATCTCGCCTGTCGGGTCGCAATCGGTGAGATGGGCACAGGCAATCCTGCCGGCCTGTGTTCATCCCTTCTGCCACGGAGTGCCGCCATGTCGCATCGTCCTTCTCCTCGTTCCGAACGTCCCGATCCGCGGGTGTTGCGCCCGGTGCGGCAGATCGCCCTTGCCGGCCTGGCGCTGGTGCTGGTGTGGCCGGCGGCGCGCGGTTACAGCGAGTGGATCGGCTGGCTGCCCCTGTGGCTGGTGGGCATGCCGATGCTGGCCTGGTGGAGCCTGCATCGCTTCGCGCTGCCCACGCTGACCCGGCCGGGCGCTCGGCGGGTCTTGCCGCGGCGGCGTGGCCCGCAGGCACAGCGTCGGCGCGTTGCCGCGCGGGCCACGACACCGGCGCGGGCGGCCTGACCTTCGGCAGGGGAGGCCGGGCAAGGGGCTGTGTTAGGTTTTCCGGCATTGGTTTTTCCGGAAAAATACATGCCCAAGTTCGCCTCGATCTGCCTGGTTGCCGGCCTGATCACCGCTGGCGCCGTCTCTGCAGAGGAAACCGCCGTGTCCAACGATCCCTACGCCTGGCTGGAAGATGTCACTGGCGCCAAGCCGCTGGACTGGGTCAAGGCCCAGAACGCCAAGACCGAGGCGCGCCTGGCCACCACGCCGGCCTTCAGGCAGATGGAAACCAGCATCCGCGAAGTGCTGGATTCGGACGCGAAGATTCCCGGCGTGCAGAAGATCGGCGAGTACTACTACAACTTCTGGAAGGACAAGCAGCACGAGCGCGGCCTGTGGCGGCGCACCACGCTGGACGAGTACCGCAAGGCCTCGCCGAAGTGGGAGACGGTGCTGGACCTGGATGCGCTCAACAAGGCCGAGGGCGAGAACTGGGTCTGGCATGGCGCCGACTGCCTGCGCCCGGACTACCAGCGCTGCCTGATCGCGCTGTCGCGCGGCGGCGCCGATGCCGACGTCACCCGCGAGTTCGATCTCGGCAGCAAGCAGTGGGTCAAGGACGGCTTCTTCCGTCCCGAATCCAAGGGCGGGCTGGGCTGGATCGACAAGGACACGGTCTACGTCTTCACCGATTTCGGTGCCGGCAGCATGACCAGTTCCGGCTACCCGCGCATCGCCAAGCAGTGGAAGCGCGGTACCCCGCTCGGCGCCGCCACCGTGGTGTACGAGGGCAAGCCCACCGACATGTACATCGCGGCGATGCACGATGACACCCCGGGCTTCGAGCGCGATTTTGTCAGCCGCACGCTGGCCTTCTACAACGACGAGCTGTATCTCAAGGGCGCCGACGGCAAGCTGGTCAAGGTGGATGTGCCCAACTCGGCCAGCAAGTCGGTCAAGCGGCAATGGCTGACGCTGGAGCTGCGCGAGCCATGGACGGTGGGCGGCAAGACCTACACGGCGGGCTCGCTGCTGGCCACGCGCTTTGACGACTTCATGGCCGGCAAGCGCAGCTTCGATGTGCTGTTCGCACCGACCGACACCACCTCGCTGGCGGGCGTGGCATGGACCAAGTCGCACCTGGTGTTGAACGTGCTGGAAGATGTCAAGAATCGGCTCAGCGTCATCACCCCATCGCAGGACGGGTGGAAGAAGAGCGCGTTTGTCGGTGCGCCGGCTTTCGGCACGATCGATGTCAGCGCCGTGGACAGCGACGACAGCGACGCGCTGTGGCTGACCGTCACCGATTACCTCACACCCACCACCTTGTCGTGGGTGGACGTCGGCAGTGCGCCGCAGCCGCTCAAGACCATGCCGGCGTTCTTCGATGCCGGCAAGGACAGCATCGAGCAGCACTTTGTCACCAGCAAGGACGGCACCCGCGTGCCGTATTTCCTGGTGCGCCCCAAGAACCTCAAGCTCGATGGCAGCGCGCCGACGCTGCTGTACGGCTACGGCGGTTTCGAGATTTCGATGACGCCCAATTATTCCGGTGGATTGGGCCGCGCCTGGCTGGACAAGGGCGGCGTCTACGTGGTGGCCAACATCCGCGGCGGCGGCGAGTACGGCCCGCGCTGGCACCAGGCTGCGCTCAAGCAGAACCGCCACAAGGCCTACGAAGACATGGCCGCGGTGGCCAAGGATCTGGTCGCGCGCAAGATCACCTCGACCAGGCATCTGGGCGTGCAGGGCGGCAGTAATGGCGGCCTGATGACCGGCAACATGCTCACCCAGTATCCGGAGCTGTTCGGCGCGGTGGTGGTGCAGGTGCCGCTGCTGGACATGAAGCGCTACAGCCATTTGCTGGCCGGCGCCTCGTGGATGGCCGAATACGGCGACCCGGACACCGACGACTGGAGCTTCATCCAGACCTTTTCGCCGTATCACCTGTTCGATCCGAAGAAGACCTATCCGCCGGTGATCTTCCTGACCTCCACCCGCGACGACCGCGTGCATCCGGGCCACGCGCGCAAGATGGCGGCCAAGATGGTCGAGGCCGGCAAGGACGTGACCTACTACGAGAACATCGAGGGCGGTCACGGCGGTGCGGCCAACAACGCGCAGGCAGCGCATATGTCGGCATTGGCGTATAGCTTCCTGTGGGAGCGCCTGGCCGACTGATGCGGCATGACAATCGGTGGCGTGCGCCTCGCATACAAGCCCTTCTCCCCTCGGGAGAAGGTGCCCGAAGGGCGGATGAGGGTACGGTTGCTCGCTGGGTTGAAGCCCGTTCGATGAACAATCGCGTGGGTCGAGGCATCTAGAAAGTGCCAGGCTTCCGCGCCTTGCGGCACGGGTTGGGTTTGTTTCGGCAAAAGTAACCAGCACCATGCGCCTGACGCGAACCGGTGCGATGAAACTGCACCGGTTCCCTGCGCTCCTCGCCATCCGTGGCACGGCGCCCCAACTCGCTGTGCTCAAACAGCGCGCCTCCGGCCACAAGTGGCTGCGGTGTTCGGCCCGCTTCAAGGCGAGGAAGCCACGAGCAACAGCAAGTGCAACAATGGCGAGTGCACGGTAGAACTGCGAGCACTTCACACGCTCGATCTGTGGCCACAAACTGCGTAACCCACGCTCAATACGCCCACTGCCTGTTCCAGGCGCGACAGGCTTCGGATGTATCGATGCGCACGTATTGATTAGCGCTGTGGTACCGAGCGGCGCCGGGCCAGCGGCAAGCGATTGCACGGCAATTCTCCGATCTGGTCAGCTGCGTGCCGAGGTAACACTGTGTGGCGCGTTCGGGCCTGGTTGTCGCCACTGCGATGACCAGGCGCGATATCCCTTGGAGGGGTGGAATGAAACTCGAGGATCTGGGACCGCGGCTGTGCATTCTCGGGCCGTCCAACAGCGGTAAATCGACCTTGGCCCAGGCGATCGCGCGCAAGCGCGGATGCGCATGCGTACATCTGGATCAGCTGCATCATTTCCCGAACACTGCCTGGCTACCTCGCCCCAGGCAGGACTTTTTCGCGCTTCACGATGCGGCCATTGCCGCAGAGCAGTGGGTGATGGATGGCAATTACCTGGGCTGCCTGTCGCAGCGTCTGGCGCGTGCAACGGGCGTTGTTCTATTGGACATCCCGGTGACGACCAGCCTGGTGCGCTATCTGCGCCGAACCTGGTTCGAGCAGCGCCGTTGCGGCGGCCTCGATGGCGCCAGGGAGCGGGTCAGGTGGGAGATGCTGCGCCACATCGCGGTCGTCGAACGCAGAAAACGCAAAGACCTTGCAAGGATATTCGAGCGCAGCAGCGTGCCGAAGATCGCACTGCTGACGGTGCCGGCGATCGATCAATTCTATCGCCTTGAAAAGTTGAACTAGAAAGGTCTGCGCCGGTGACAGCGGCTCCCGGCGTGGTGTCACGACAGAAGGCGATTGACCGCGAGGGCGCGCTCAACACGCCTTATGGATGGCAGGTGCTGTGGTGTCATGCAAGGCGCGTCTACAGACTGCGTAACCCACGCGCAATGCGCTCCACCGCCTGTTCCAGGCGCGGCAGGCTCTGGGTGTAGGCGATGCGCACGTGCTGGTTGGCGCGATGGAAGCCGAAGTCGATGCCGGGAGTAAAGGCGACGTGCTCGGTTTCCAGGAAATGCGCGCAGAACGCCTGCGCATCGTCGGAAAACGCGCTGATGTCGGCGTAGAGATAGAACGCGCCTTGGGGTTCGATGGCGATGTTGAAGCCAAGCTGGCGTAGCGCGGGCAGCAGATAGTCGCGGCGTTGCTGGAACTGCGCGCGGCGCGCTTCGAAGATGGCGATGCTTTCCGGCGTGAAACACGCAAGCGCTGCGTGCTGCGCAATGGTCGAGGCGCTGATGTAGAGGTTTTGCGCGAGTTTTTCCAGCTCGGGCACCGCGCCGGGCGGGGCGATCAGCCAGCCCAGGCGCCAGCCGGTCATGCCGAAGTATTTGGAAAAACTGTTCAAGACGAAGGCGCTGTCGTCCACTTCCAGCACGCTATGCGCGTCCAGGCCATAGGTCAGGCCGTGGTAGATCTCGTCCACCACCAGGTGCCCGCCGCGCGCACGCAGCGCCTGCGACAACGCGGCCAGCTGCGCGCGCGACAGCACGCTGCCGGTGGGGTTGGCCGGCGATGCCACCAGGGCGCCGACGCTGTCGGCGTTCCAGCACGCGTCCACCAGCGCCGGGGTCAGTTGGTAGTCGGTGTCCGGCCCGACCGGAACCAGTTGTGCGGCACCTTCGATCAGGCGCAGGAAGTGGCGGTTGCACGGATACCCAGGGTCGGCAAGCAGCCAGTGCTTGCCCGGGTCCACCAGCAGGCTGCTGGCCAACAGCAGCGCGCCCGAGCCGCCTGGCGTGACCAGGATCCGCTCCGGGTCGACGCTGCGGCCATAACGTTGCGCATAAAAGCCGGCAATCGCCTCGCGCAACGCGGGCAGGCCGCGTGCGGCGGTGTAGCGGGTATGGCCGGCGGCCAATGCGGCCTGCCCGGCAGCCACGATCGGCGCGGCAGTGGTGAAATCGGGTTCGCCGATTTCCAGGTGGATCACGTCGTGACCGGCCTGTTCGAGCGCATTGGCGCGGGCCAGCAGCGACATCACATGGAACGGCGCGATGTCCTGGCTGCGGCGGCTGTAGCCCGACGCGGGCGAAAGCAAGGGGTCCATTGCGAAGATCATAGACCAGCATGACCTAGGACACATGACGCCCGGCGACGGGCTCTTCCACACTCGGTCGCTGGGATGGCATTGCGTTCATCCAACGGACCCCAATCTGATGAAGCCTGTCCTGACCTTGTTGATCGCCAGCCTGATGACCACATCCGCCTCCTCTTTCGCCGCTCTCCCGTCGCCGCCGGACGTCGCCAAGCACCCGCACGTGGTCAAGACGCCGTTTGGCGCCACCCGTAACGACGATTACTACTGGCTGCGCGACGACAAGCGCGAAGACAAGGCGATGCTGGCCTATCTCAACGCCGAGAATGCCTACACCGACCAGGTGATGGCGCCGCTCAAGCCGTTGGAAGACACGCTCTACAACGAGATCGTCGGGCGCATCAAGCAGGACGATGCCAGCGTGCCGTATCGCGAACGCGGCTATTGGTATTACACCCGCTTCGAAGCCGGCAAGGATTACCCGATCCAGGCGCGTCGCAAGGGCAGCATGGCGGCGCCGGAAGAAATCCTGCTGGACGTCAACCAGATGGCCCAGGGCAAGGGCTATTTCAGCGTGGGCGAGGCCGAAGTCAGTCAGGACAACCGCCTGCTTGCCTGGGCCGACGACGCCGTCGGCCGCCGCCAATACACGATTCGCTTCAAGAATCTGGACACCGGCGAGATCTATCCGGACACCGTGGAAGGCGTCTCCCCGAACGTGGTGTGGGCGGACGACAACAAGACCGTGTTCTATGTCGAAAACGACCCGGAAACGCTGCTCACCGTGCGCGTCAAGAAACACGTCCTGGGTACTGCGTCCAAGGACGACGTGCTGGTGTACGAAGAGAAGGACGACAGTTTTTACATGGGCGTGGGGCGTACCCGCGACGACAAGTACATCACCATCGGCGTGGAAAGCACGGTGTCGTCCGAGACGCGTTATGCGCTGGCCGCCAAGCCGGACACCTTCAAGGTGCTGGCCAAGCGCGAGCGCGATGTGGAGTACCACGCCGAACATTTCGACGGGCGTTGGGTGATCCGCACCAACGCCGATGGCGCCGAGAACTTCAAGCTGGTGACTGCGCCCACCGATGCCACCACGCGCAAGCAGTGGACCGACTGGGTCGCCCACGATGACAAGGTCTACATCGAAAATTTCGAGCTGTTCGATGGATTCACGGCCATCGAAGAACGCTCCGGTGGCCTGGAGCGCGTGCGACTGCTCAAGCGTGATGGCAGCCATGAGTACGTCAAGGCGGATGAGCCGGCGTATTCGATGGGCTTGTCGGTCAACCCCGAGCCGGACACCGTGTGGCTGCGTTACAGCTATACATCGCTGACCACTCCGGCCACCACCTACGACCTCAACACCGCCACCGGCGAGCGCAAGGTGCTCAAGCAGCAACCGGTGATCGGCTACGACGCGGGCAAGTATGAGACCGAACGCGTCTGGGTCACGGCCCGCGACGGCGTCAAGGTGCCGGTGTCGCTGGTGTACAAGAAAGGCTTCGAGAAGGACGGCACGGCCGCGTTGTTCCAGTACGCGTACGGCAGCTACGGCATGTCGATGGACCCGTCCTTCAATCTGCCGGCGATCAGCCTGCTGGACCGTGGTGTGGTGTACGCCATCGCGCACATCCGCGGCGGCCAGGAAATGGGCCGCAAGTGGTACGACGATGGCAAGCTGCTGCACAAGAAGAACACCTTCAACGATTTCGTCGACGTCACCCGCGGGCTGGTCGCGCAGGGCTACGCCGCCAAGGACCGTGTGGCGGCATCCGGCGGCAGCGCAGGTGGCCTGCTGATGGGTGCGGTGGCCAACATGGCGCCGCAGGACTACCGCGTGATGGTGGCGCAGGTGCCATTCGTCGATGTGGTCACCACCATGCTGGATGCCAGCATCCCGTTGACCACCAACGAATACGACGAGTGGGGCAACCCGGAAACCAAGGACTACTACGACTACATGCTGTCGTATTCGCCCTACGACAATGTGCGCAAGCAGGCGTACCCGGCGATGTTCGTCGGCACCGGTCTGTGGGATTCGCAGGTGCAGTACTGGGAGCCGGCCAAGTGGGTGGCTAGGTTGCGCGACGACAACACCGGCAAGGCTCCGATTGTGTTCCGCACCAATATGGAAGCCGGTCACGGCGGCAAATCCGGCCGCTTCCGCCGTTACCGCGAGTTGGCGGAGTCGTACGCGTTCGTGCTGGACCAGCTGGGCGTCAAGTAGCTGGGGAGCCGGGATTGGGGAGTCGGGATTGGGGATTCGCCAAGGCCGATGGCTGAGGTTTCGGTGGTTGTTGCATCGCGTTGGGGTGGGACGGTTGGTTTCCGGCCTCCTTGGTGTGTTTCCGCCTTCGGCCGTTGCCCCCGCTTGGGCTCGTTGTTGTTGCTCTTCTCCCCGGTCGCTTGAAAGTGAGTTGAGCACTGCCGCCACGCTTGGCCGAAGAGGCGTGCTTGTCCGAGTGCCGCGCGTCTGGGCGCCTTGCCTTGCCAGGGCCTCCACCGGCGCCTGCAGTGGTCGCGCCGACAACGCGCAGGCCAGGCCACCTCACCCCGGTCTGGTCGTATCATTTGCACATGACGCGACCGAACCGATTTCGCTGGGCCTGGTGGTTGCTGGCGTATGCCAGCCTGGCGACCGGCATTGTCGGGATCTTTGTGCCGGGATTGCCGACGACGGTGTTCATCCTGATTTCGGCCTGGGCGGCGTCGCGTGGGTCCGAGCGGCTGCATGCGTGGCTGCTGTCGCATCCGCGTTTCGGGCCGGCAATCGTGGAGTGGCAGACCTATCGGGCGGTCAGTCGCAAGGCCAAGTGGATGGCGACGCTGACGATGACCCTGTGCGCCGGCATCATGCTGTGGTGCGTGCCGGTGTTCTGGGTGAAATGCCTGTCGATCGGCAGCATGACGGTGGTGGCGATCTGGTTGTGGCTGCGTCCGGAGCCGCCGCCGCGCGCGCTGCAAACGCCGCACTGAGCGCACGGCAGTCAGGG
The DNA here is from genome assembly GCF_024806835.1 of Xanthomonas sp. 3793. GTDB lineage: Bacteria > Pseudomonadota > Gammaproteobacteria > Xanthomonadales > Xanthomonadaceae > Xanthomonas > Xanthomonas arboricola_F. The sequence goes on along the minus strand of NZ_JANTYU010000003.1, from coordinate 398,613 downwards.
TGTTCTGGCTATACTCCGGTCCATGAGCATCATGTCCCGACCTTCCGTTCGTCTCGCACTGGTTGGTGCGACCTTTGTCCTGCTTGCCGCTTGCGGCAACAAGGGCCCGCTGGTGATGCCGCAGAAGCCGGTGCCGGTGGAAGCCCAGCCCGTGCCGCAGCCGCCGGATGCGCCGCAACCGCTGGATGAGTCCACACCTGCGCCCGCGCCGGTGGAGACCGACGGCAAGCCCGCATCAACCACCGACCAGCCCGCTAGCAGCGGCAATGAGCGCTGACGGCCGCAGCGAGCGTCTGCGTTTCACAAAAATGCATGGCGCCGGCAACGATTTCGTGGTGCTGGACCTGCGCGACGGCACGCCACCGCCGGATGCTGCGCTGGCAGCGCGCCTGGCAGATCGACACTTCGGGGTCGGCTGCGATCAGATCCTGACCATCCAAGCCCCGCGCAGCGAAGGCGCAGTGGCGGCCTACGGCATCTGGAATTCCGACGGCTCGGCCGCGCGTCAATGCGGCAACGGCGCGCGTTGCGTCGCGGCCTGGCTGGTGCGCGATGGAACCGCGCAGGGCGAGCGCTTCCTCATCGACAGCCCGGTCACCGCACATGCGGTGGAGCAGGTGGATGCGGGAACGTATGCGGTGGCCATGGGCGTGCCGCAGTTCGAGCCCACGCAGATTCCGCTGGCCGGATTTGCGCATGCGCGCGACGAATACGCGCTGCCCGTGCACGGCGAGACGGTACGCTTTGGTGCAGTGTCGATGGGCAACCCGCATGCCGTGCTGGAGGTTGGCCGTGTCGATGCCGCCCCGGTGGAGCGTGTGGGCAGCTTGCTGCAGCAAAACGCCGCATTCCCCAATTCGGTCAATGTCGGGTTCGCGCAGGTGGTGGATCCCACGCATGTGCGCCTGCGCGTGTTCGAGCGCGGCGTCGGCGAAACGCTGGCCTGCGGCAGCGGTGCGTGCGCGGCTGCGGTGGTGCTGATGCAGCGCGGCCGCGTCGAGCGCGACGTGCGCGTGTCGTTGCCCGGCGGCGAGCTGCAGATTCGCTGGCCCGACGATGCGCAGGAGGTGGTGATGTCCGGCCCGGCGGTGTTCGTCTTCGATGGAGAATGGAACTGATGAGCGACAACACGGACAAGTTCAGCGCGCACGAGGTCGCAACGTGGTTGCGTCGCCATCCCACCTTTCTCAAGCAATTCCCCGATCTGGCGGTGAGCCTGCTGGTGCCGCGCGACGATGGCCCTACCGCGTCGCTGGCGACCTATCAGCTGGAAGTGTTGCGCGACAAGAACCGCGAGCTGTCGCGGCGCCTGCACGAGCTGGGCAGCAATGCGCAGGTCAATGAGCGGCTGGCGGTGCGCACCCACCAACTCACGCTGGCACTGATGCGCCAGACCACGGCCGCCGATACGCTCAAGGCGATGGCTGCGTCGTTGGCAGAAGATTTCAACGGTGAGCTGGTGCGGCTGGTCGTGCTCGCGCCGGTCGCCGGCCTGAACGCGGATTGGTTGCAGGTGATCGCCGCCGACGATGCGCGCCTGGCCCCGTTTCGCGATTGCCTGAGCGATGGCGAGCCGATCTGCGGCCGGCTGCAGGCTGAAAAACACGCGCTGCTGTATGCCGAACAGGCGGATGCGGTGCAATCCACCGCGTTGCTGCCGTTGCCGGGTGTCGGCCTGATTGCGGTCGGCAGCAGCGATGCCAACCGGTTCTATCCCGGCATGGGCACTTTGTTCCTGCGCATGATGGGCGAGTCGCTGGGCGTGGCGCTGCAGCGTTTCACGCCGTGATGGCAGTGGCAGGCCATGCAATGCGCGGCCTGCTGTGCACCCCAGCGTCGCTGCGGCGGCGGCAGGGTAGCTGAGATGTCCTCGGTCGAAGGATTTCTGGCGTATCTGCAGGTCGAACGTCAGGTGTCAGCGCACACGCTGGATGCGTATCGGCGCGATCTTGCCGCGTTGCTGAGCTGGGCAGCCGAACACAAGGATGCTGCGGGTGTCGCGGTCGGGTTGGACGTCGCACAGCTGGACAGCGCGCAGCTGCGTCAGTTTGTTGCGGCAGAACACCGGCGCGGCCTGTCCGCCAAGAGCCTGCAGCGGCGCCTGTCTGCATGCCGCAGCTATTACGCCTGGTTGCTCAAGCACGGCCGTATCGCGGCCAGCCCCGCGGCGGCGTTGCGGGCGCCCAAGGCGCCGCGCAAGTTGCCGCAGGTGCTCGATGCCGATGAGGCCGTGCGCCTGGTCGAGGTGCCGACGGATGCGCCGCTGGGCTTGCGCGATCGCGCATTGCTGGAACTGTTCTATTCGTCGGGGTTGCGCTTGAGCGAGCTCTGCGCATTGCGCTGGCGCGATCTGGATCTGGCCAGCGGCCTGGTGATGGTGCTGGGCAAGGGCGGCAAGCAGCGCCTGGTGCCGGTGGGTTCGCATGCGATTGCGGCCTTGCGCCAATGGCAGCGCGACAGCGGCGGACGTGCCGAAACGCATGTCTTCCCCGGGCGCGCCGGCGGTGCGATTTCGCAGCGTGCGGTGCAGATCCGCATCAAGCAATTGGCCGTGCGCCAGGGCATGTTCAAGGACGTGCACCCGCATATGCTGCGGCACAGTTTTGCCAGCCATATCCTGGAGTCGTCGGGCGATCTGCGCGGTGTGCAGGAGCTGCTCGGTCATTCCGATATCGCCACCACGCAGATCTACACGCACCTGGATTTCCAGCACCTGGCCAAGGTCTACGACGCCGCGCATCCGCGTGCCAAGCGCAAGAAGTCTGCCGACTGAGCGGCTGATCGTCGCGGACCGGGCAGGCACGCGATTGCATCGGTGCGCTCGGCAGGTTGCTGCAGTGTCAGTGCGCGGGACTGGGCGAACGCACTTGCAGGGGTGTCATGTCCGAACACGGCGAGCGGGCCCGGCATGCGCGCGTCATCCTGGGCTTCCAATCCCTGGAAGATCAACATGGCCACCTTCCGTCTGACCGGACTCGATCCGGCCCTGTTCACCCACCTGCATGGACTCGACGATGCTGCGCTGGCAAGCCATCAGGCCGTGCGCGTGATCGCCGATGCCGACCATGGGTTTCCCTGTCGCGTCAGCCTGCAGGATGCGCGCGCGGGTGAACCGCTGCTGTTGTTGCCCTACCTGCATCAACCCGCCGACTCGCCCTACCGCGCCAGCGGGCCGATCTTCGTCCGCAGTGCGGCGACACCGGCGCAGCTGCAGCCCGATGCGGTACCACCGGCGATCCGCTCACGGCTGATATCGCTACGTAGCTACGATCATCGTGATCATCTGGTCGCCGCCGAGGTGTGCGCAGGGGAACAGGTTGCCGCGTGGCTGCGGCATTGCCTGGATGACCGGCAGATCGCCTACGTGCACCTGCACCACGCACGCCAGGGCTGTTACGCGTGCCGTGCGGAACGTGTGGGGTGAATCATCCCAGGGGCGATGCAACGCGCAAGCACGGTGGCCTGAGTGGTCCGGGATGAGGCATCGCGCGCGCTGCCGTAGCGGCGCCTGGCGCGCGCTCATGCGTCGGCGCTGCGGTCTGCGGCGCATCGGCGCAGCGCGCTTGAACCCGGCAGGGGCGTCCCCACCTCATTGGAAACCCCCGGAGGACCCATGGACCCCAGCCAGAATCCCAACATCGTTCACGCCACCACCATCATTTCGGTTCGGCGTGGTGGGCACGTCGCCGTCGCGGGCGATGGCCAGGTCACGCTCGGCCACACCGTCATGAAGGGCAACGCGCGCAAGGTGCGCCGGCTCGGTCGCGAGGGTCAGGTCCTGGCCGGGTTTGCCGGTGCCGCCGCCGATGCGTTTACGCTGTTCGAACTGTTCGAAGCCAAACTCGACAAGCATGGGCAATTGACCCGTGCCGCCGTGGAGTTGGCCAAGGATTGGCGCACCGAGCGCCGCCTGGGCAAGCTCGAAGCGTTGCTTGCGGTCGCCGATAAAGAAACCTCGTTGATCATCAGCGGCACCGGCGATGTGATCGAACCGGAAGACGGCATCATCGCCATCGGTTCCGGCGGCTCGTACGCCTTGTCGGCCGCCCGCGCGCTGCTGGCGCACACCGAGCTCGATGCCAAGACCATCGCCACCGAAGCGATCAATATCGCTGGCGATATCTGCATCTATACCAATCGCAACGTGGTGGTCGAGGAGCTGTGATTCGGGATTTGGGATTGGAGATTCGCAAAAGCGCTCCCCTCCCTGCGCCCGTACATGCATCGATCGTTCCTACTCCGCTTTTACGAATCCCCGAACCCCAATGCCAAATTCCGATACTTCAACCATGACTCCGCGCGAAATCGTGCAGGAGCTCGACCGTCATATCGTTGGCCAGCACGACGCCAAGCGCGCGGTGGCCATCGCGCTGCGCAACCGCTGGCGGCGCATGCAGCTGCCCGAAGAGCTGCGCAACGAGGTGATGCCCAAGAACATCCTGATGATCGGCCCGACCGGCGTCGGCAAGACCGAGATCGCGCGACGTCTGGCAACCTTGGCCAATGCGCCGTTCGTCAAGGTGGAAGCCACGCGCTTTACCGAAGTGGGTTACGTCGGCAAGGACGTGGAGCAGATCATCCGCGATCTGGCCGATACCTCGGTCAAGTTGTACCGCGAGCAGGCCAAGGTGCGTGTGCGCAACCAGGCCGAAGAACGTGCCGAAGATCGCATCCTGGATGCGCTGCTGCCGCGCCGCGCAGCCGGTATTGGCTTCGATCCGGAAGCCGCGCGCAACGAGCCGTCGTCGCAGGACAACGATACCCGCATCAAGTTCCGCCGCATGCTGCGCAATGGCGAGCTGGACGAGCGCGAAATCGAACTGGACGTCGCGATCAACGCCAGCATGGACATCATGACCCCGCCGGGCATGGAAGAAATGGGCCAGCAGCTGCGCCAGATGTTTTCCAACCTGGGCAGCGGCAAGTCGCAGAAGCGCAAGCTCACCATCAAGGCAGCGCGCCCGCTGTTGATCGAAGAAGAAGCCGGCAAGCTGGTCAACGAAGACGACGTACGTGCAGCGGCGATCGAAGCCTGCGAGCAGCACGGCATCGTGTTCATCGATGAAATCGACAAGGTCGCCAAGCGCGGCGAAGCCGGTTCCAATGGCGGCGATGTGAGTCGCGAAGGTGTGCAGCGCGATCTGCTGCCGCTGGTGGAGGGCTCCAACGTGTCGACCAAGTACGGCACGGTCAAGACCGACCATATCCTGTTTATTGCCTCCGGCGCCTTCCATCTTGCAAAGCCCAGCGATCTGATTCCGGAGTTGCAGGGGCGCTTTCCGATCCGGGTGGAACTGACCGCGCTGACCAAGGCCGATTTCGTGCGCATCCTCACCGAGCCCAAGGCCGCGTTGATCAAGCAGTACGAAGCCTTGCTGCAGACCGAAGGTGTCACGCTGACCTTCGGCGCGGACGCTGTCGACCGCCTGGCCGAGATCGCCGCGCAGGTCAACGAGCGGCAGGAAAACATCGGCGCGCGACGTCTGCACACGGTGTTGGAGCGTCTGCTCGATGTGCTGAGCTACGAGGCGCCGGATCGCGACGGCCAGAGCGTCACCGTCGATGCGGCCTATGTCGATGCGCAGCTCGGCGAATTGGTGCAGGATCCGGACCTGAGCCGCTACATCCTCTGAGCGCAGCGCACCTGCGCGCACCTGCCGGATGCACTGCATGGATGGCATCGGCATCAAATGCGTTGCAAGCACGGCAGGAACGCCTAACAGAACGATGCAAGAGGTGGCTTTGTTAGCCGCATCCCGTCAGATGTAGTCAAAAGCCGAGTCGGTCGAGGGCGCTGCGCCCTCCCCGCTTGCGGGACACGCCGTGAATCCGTCCCTGGAGGCTCGGTGGCGGCATCCATGCCGCCACACGGTCCCGCAAGCGGCGAGGACACCGCACCTAACGTTGGTCGGCGCTCGCATAAAAGCTGCTTGTTGCCCGACTTGCGTAGTGCGTTGCTTGCACATGCACACCGACCATCTCCGATGGTCCTTGCCCGCGCACCGTCGCGAGACCTTACGCGGCATGGATGCCGCGTAAGAGCCTCCATGGACGGATTTACGGCCTGTCCCGCGATGGTGGGCGGGTAAGGGCCCTGCAGCCAAGCTGCAGATCAGCCGCTCTGCAGCCAAACCGCTGCAGCCAAACCGCTGCAGCTAAACCGCTGCAGCCAAACCGCTGCAGCCAGGCCGCAGATCAGCCCCCCGCAACGAAGGCCCAAATCATCGGCTCTGCATACACCTGCCTGAAGTCGTCTGTCAGCAGCTCCCAGCGAACAGCATCACGCTACACGGCCGGCCTTCTCGTTGCAGTCTTTCTTTCCTCACGTGCCGAGGAAGGCGCCCGAAGAGTGGATGGAGGCAGTACGTCAGCCGTCATCTGCACCGCACATCAAACCCGTTGCACCCAGCAAACCGCTCAGTCCTCGCCGATATCCTCGTTCCACACGTCCGGATTGGCCGCGATATAGCCGCCCAGCAGGTCGATGCAGTCTTGGCTTTGCAGGTCGATGACGTTGACGCCGTGTTCGCGCAGCCAGGCGATGCCGCCCTGGAAAGTGACCGACTCGCCCACCACCACGGTGCCGATGTTGAACTGGCGCACCAGTCCGCTGCAGTACCAGCACGGCGCCAGCGTGGTGACCATGATGGTGTCCTTGTAACGGCGCTGACGGCCAGCCTTGCGGAAGGCATCGGTTTCGCCATGCACGGACGGGTCGTTCTCCTGCACGCGGCGGTTGTGGCCGCAGCCGAGCAGGCGCCCGTCGTTGTGATACAGCGCAGCACCGATCGGGATGCCGCCTTCGGCCAGGCCCTGGCGGGCTTCGGCAATGGCGGTGTCGAGCAATGCGCGGTAGTCGGGGGTGGTGATCATGGGGACTCCATCGTGGCCGCGCCGGCAGGGCGCAGCATGTCGAGATGTGGGATGCCGTCTTCCAGATACGGCGCGGACGACGGCGCAAATCCATGCGCCGCGTAGAACGATTGCAGATGCGCCTGTGCACCGAGCTGGATCGCGCTGCCCGGCCAGTGCGTATGCACCAGGCCGATGCCCTCGCGCAACAAGGCGTGCGCCAAGCCGGTGCCGCGAGACGCGGCCGCAACGACCACGCGGCCGATGCTGGGTTCGGCGTAACTCAGTCCCGGCGGCAGCACGCGCAGGTAGGCCGCCAGCGCGCTTGTGTGGGTGGTACCCAGGACATGCAGAACGCCGGGATCGGTATCCTTGCCATCCAGTTCCGGGTAGGCGCATTGCTGCTCCACCACGAACACGTCCGTGCGCAGGCGCAGCAGCGCGTACAACTGCTGTGTGCTCAGCTGGGTAAAGCGCAGCTGCTGCCAGTGCAGGGGAGGCGTGGATGTGGAGGGCATCGGCGCATGATAACGGCATCGCTTGCGGGCGGCAGGCCGGCAGGCGCGCCACGTGCGGCACGAGCGCGCAGGACGATGAGAGCGTCGGTGCTGAGGCGGACAGTGCCATTGCCGATGTTGTCCACGTCCGCCGGACGGGGCGCCGGGAGCGCCTAAAACGTAGCCTGCAGTGGTCCGCTAGATGTGGACGACGCACTCGTCACCGCAGCGAATGAGTGGCCCACGCCACCCGGGCACAGGCCGCGCCCGTTGTGAGGTTGCCGATGCGTTTCGCTGGCCGCCCCTGCGTGCATGGCGTCGGCAGCGTTCAATCGGCCTTGCTGTCTGTATCGACCGCCACCACCACCGACATGCCCGGGCGCAGGCGCGGCGCCAGCGGCTGGTCGGGGTCGACGCTGATACGCAGCGGAATACGCTGGGCGATCTTGACGAAGTTGCCGGTGGCGTTGTCGGCCGGCAGCACGCTGAATTCGGAGCCGGCGGCCGGAGAGATTTCCTGCACGCGGCCTTGCAGGCGTGCGTTGTCCAGGGCATCGACGGTAAAGCTGGCGCGTTGGCCGATACGGATCTTCGCCATCTGGGTCTCCTTGAAATTGGCCACGATCCACAGCGTGTCCGGCACCAGCGACATCAACTGCGTGCCGTTGGTGACGTAGGCGCCCTGACGTACGCCGAGCTGGCCGAGCTGGCCATCGCGCGGGGCCAGGATGCGCGTGTTGTCCAGGTTGATCTGCGCCAGTTGCACGGCCGCTTGCGCATTGGCCACTGCCGCTTCGAGCGCTGCGCGATTGACGGTAACGCTACGTGCGTTTTCTTCCGCGGCCTGCACCGCCGCACGCGCCTGCGCTACGCCCGCAGTGGCCTGGGCGCGCGCGGCAAAGGCGGTGTCGCGGTCCTGTTCGGACACCAGTTTCTGGTCGGCCAGCTGTTGCGCACGCGCATAGGCCGAGCGGGTGCGATCGCTCAGGGCCCGATTGCTGCTCAGCGCTGCGCGTTGCTCGGCGATGGTCGCTTCCGCGCTATGGCGTTGCTGCTCCCAGTTGGCGAGATTGGCTTGCGCGGTCTGCACTTGTGCCTTGGCCTGTTCGAGCTGCTGGGCGTAAATGCGGTTGTCGATGGTGGCCAGCAGCTGGCCACGTTTGACATGCGCAAAATCCTGCACGGTGACCTGCGTGACATAGCCGCTGACCTGCGGCGCAATGACGGTGATCTGGCCATGCACCATGGCATTTTCGGTGCGCTCGATCGCGCTGACGAACGGTGGCAGCCGCCATGCGTACAGCACCAGCGCCACCCCGATCAGGGCAAGCCCGCCAAACCCAATCGCGCCGGCGATGCGGCGACGGCGGCGACGGGCGCGATCGGAGTCGGCAGTGGGGTCGGCAGTTGTATTCATGGGCGCGCAGTGGAGGCGGAAGGGGAGGGTGACACGGGAGGCCGCAGATAGCGTCGCCACACCAGCACGGACAGGATCCACACCCCCGTGGCGATGGCGATACAGCCGATCAGCAGAAACACATCGTTATAGGCCAGTACATTGGCCTCGCGCGTTGCCACGTTGCCGAGCGCACGCACGCCCTGCGCCTGGCGCAGCGTCGGGTCGCCGATGCTGCGGCCATACAGGCTCGCATACGCCTGCACGCGCGCGGCCACCTGCGGGTCGGTCAACACCAGATGCTCGACCAACTGGCTGGAATGGTATTTCTCGCGGAGGATCTGCACGCTACCGAGCAGGGCGCTGCCGAGCAGCCCGCCCATGTTCTGCGCCATGCCGAACAACACGATGAAGCTGATCAGATTGCCGGGCTGGGCGATCACCCGGCCCAGCCCGGCCACCATCGCCGGGCCGATGAAGAAGGTGCTGCCGAATGCCAGCAGGAACTGGCTGACGTACATCTGCTCCGGGCGGGTGAGGCTGGTGGCATCGGCATCCATGAAACAGCCGACACAGATCGCCGCCACCGCAATGATCAGGTGCTCGGCCACGCGCGCAGGGTTGATCAGCCATGCGCTTGCGGCAACCCCGACCACCGCGCCCAGCAGCATCAGCGCGAACAGGGTCTGCAGCTGATCGTTGGCCAGGCCCAGGGTCTGGAAGAAGCCGATCGCGCCAGTGCTCTGCTCGGACAGCACCAGCCGGATCAGCAGGATCGCCAGGCCCAGCCGCAGCATGTCGCCGCTGGCCAGCCAGCGGGTATTGATCATCGGATTGCGGCGGTTGTGTTCGATCCAGGCGGCCATGCACAGCAGCACGATGGAGGTCGCCAGCACTACGCCCAGCCACGGCGTGCTGGTCCACCACAGCAGTCGCCCCAGCGACAGCACCGCGGCCAACCCGGCCGCGCCGGCCGCAAACAGGGGGAACGTGACGAAATCCAGCGGCTCGAACACCCGGTAGCGGTCGCTGGGTGGCAGCTTGAGTGCCAGTACGCAGGCCAGCGCGAAGATCGCCAGCCCGAACTCGAACAGGTACAGACCCTGCCACTGCCCGAATTCCAGCAGGTCGGTGGAGAACACCCGCGCCAGCGGCAACGCCAACTGGGTCACACCCAGGCCCAGCACTACCGCCTTGAGCCGGTACTTGCCGGGAAATGCCTGGATCACGTAGTACAGCCCCAGCGAGCTGAGCGCCGCGCCGACCAACCCATGCGCCGCGCGCACGGTGATCGCCGAACTCAGGCTGTGCACGAACAGGTGCGCCAGCGCGATGGCCGCATACAAGGCCAGGAAGATCTCGGTGAAGCGGCGCAGCCCGAACTGCTGGCGAAACTTCACCAGCAACAGATTGGCCGACATATTGGTCATCACGTAGGCCGCCGGCAGCCAGGCCATTTCGGTGGCATAGGCGCCCAGGCTGCCCTGCAGATATGGCAGGTTGGCGGTGACCAGTGCGTTGCTCAGCCCGCCGGTCAGCGCCACCACCAGGCCGACCAGGCCGTACTGAATGCGGCGCCGGGTCGGGTGCAGCGGCGTGGATGCCGACCCCGGCAGGGTGGGCTTTTCGTGGGGCTGCCAGTCGCGTGGGGCGTACTTGTCGGGCACGCAAGGCTCGCAGGGCCGGTTGCGGAAGAGTTCGCGATTGTGGTCCGGTTGCGGTCATGGTGGCGTCAGCAGTGCGATAATCCGGGCATGAGCGAATCCCCCTATACCTCCGGTACCACCCATTTCGGCTTTCGCGATGTCGCTGCCAAGGACAAGCAGAAGCTGGTCGGCGAAGTGTTCACCTCGGTCGCGCGCAACTACGACCTGATGAACGATCTGATGAGCCTGGGCGTCCATCGCGCATGGAAACGCTACTTCGTGGCGACCGCGCAGGTGAAGCCGGGCGACCGCGTGCTGGATCTGGCCGGCGGCACCGGCGACATCGCCGTGCTGCTCAAGGAGCGTGTGGGCGACGAGGGTGCCGTGGTGCTGGGCGACATCAACGCAGGCATGTTGTCGGTGGGTCGCGACCGGCTGACCAATCGCGGCCTGGTGGCCGGCTTCGACTACGTGCAATGCAATGCCGAGGCGCTGCCGTTTCCGGATCAGAGCTTCGATCTGGTGACCATCTCCTTCGGCCTGCGCAACGTCACCGACAAGGACGCCGCACTGCGCGAGATGTATCGCGTGTTGAAGGTGGGCGGCCAGGCACGCGTGCTGGAGTTCTCCGAAGTCACCGCCGAGTGGTTCAAGCCGATCTACGACTTCCACTCGTTCAAGATCCTGCCCAAGCTGGGCCAGTTGTTCGCGCGCGATGCCGACAGCTACCAGTACCTGGCCGAAAGCATCCGCAAGCATCCGCCGCAGGAGTCGCTCAAGGGCATGATGGGCGAGGCCGGATTTGCGCGCTGCCACTACAAGAATCTGACCGGCGGCATCGTGGCAATCCACTCCGGCTACAAGATCTGAATCCGCCGCACGGTCGAGTGCCGACGCGGCGCGCGCATCGCGCGCCGCGCTTGGTAGCGCGGTCGCCGCTTGTGTTCGCTTGAGGCGGCTTTGCGTCGCGCGCGGTCCGATGCGCCAACGAATTTCTGAGACTTTCGTCGCGTTGGCTCCACCATTGGTCGGCGACACTAGGCGCTCTTTTGCCGGAGAGTTGGATGCGCTTATACGCCGGGCTCTCGCGCGTGTTTCCCCGTTCCTTCAGCGCCAAGTTGCTGGCGGTGACCTTCGTCGGGATCCACCTGCCGCTGCTGTTGTTGATCGCGTGGCTGGCATCGCAGAGCGAGCTGGAAGGGCGCATGTTGTGGTCGGTGATCATCGTCGCCCTGCTGGCCACGCTGGCGGGGACGGCATTGACACTCTCGGCGCTGTATCGCCTGCTGGCGCCGTTGCGTATCGCCGCCGACGCGCTGGATACGTATTACGCCGACCAACGCCTGCCCAGCCTGCCCGAGCATGGCGACGACGAATTGGGGCGCCTGTTGCGCGGCATCAACCGCAGCCTGCGCGGGATCGATGCCGGCATGCGCGATCTCAAGAAGCACGCCTTGTTCGATCCGTTGACCGAAGCGCTGAACCGGCGCGGCTGCGAACAGGCGATGCGCGATTCGGTCGCCGCCTCTCAACGCGAAGGCTGGCCGTTCGTGTTGTTCGTGTTGGACATGGACAACCTCAAGCCGATCAACGACCGCTTCGGCCACCTGGCGGGCGACCGCGTGCTGGTGCGGCTGGTGGAGTCGGCCTACGGCTGGCTGGGCGCGCAGGACTGGATCGGGCGCTGGGGCGGCGATGAATTCCTGATCGGCGTACATGCCAGCGAAGACGACGCCACGCTCAAGCTCAATCAATGGCTGTCGATGCTCGAACGCGAAGATGGCGAGGAGGCGCCGTTGCATGTGAGCGCCGGCAGCGCGGTGTGCGAGCGTGGCCTGGATGCCACCGAGCTGTATCGCCGTGCGGATGCTGCGATGTATCGCGCCAAGTTCTCCGGCGGCCGGCGCCTGGTGCGCGACGGGCACGACACGCCGCGCAGTCATCCGGTGGTCTAGGCGCGATCCGGAGATCACCTGGCGGCCGGGCCACAGGCCGGTGCGCGCGGCGCGTGGGCGGCATGCATCACTCCAGGCTGCGGCTGCTGCAGACGGTTCGCTCTGATGCACGCAGCGACATGCATGGGCTGACCGGCCGCCAGGCGCTCGCCTGGCGCCGCACAGGCAGGCGACGGCCCGGGGCGTTAAAATGCACAATTCCCTCGCTGCGGTGCCATCGATGCGCTTCCCGTACCTGTCGCTGTCCCTGGCCGTGTCCATTGCGCTGGCCGGCTGTTCCAACGAATCCCCATCGCCGGCTGCCACTACCGCTGCGCCGGCCGCCACCGCCAAGGCTCCCGTGAAAGCAGACGCCCGCAACCACGACGAAAGCTCCTACGCCCAGCCGCAGCTGGTGGTCATCAAGGATCTGGCGCTGGACGTGAAGCTGGATTTCGACAGCAAGCAGATCGGCGGTATCGCCACCTATACGCTGGAGTGGAAGGACAAGGCGGCCAAGCAACTGCTGCTGGATACGCGCGAGCTCAGCATCGCCCAGGTGCAGGCCGACGACGGCAAGGGCGGCCTGGCGCCGCTGCAGTTCGCGCTGGCGCCGGCCGACAAGACCTTCGGCAGCAAGCTCACCATCGAGACGCCGAACCAGCCGTCCAAGGTCGTGATCACCTATCACACCGCACCAACCGCCTCCGGCCTGCAGTGGCTGGAGCCGTCGATGACCGAAGGCAAGCAGCTGCCTTTCATGTTCAGCCAGTCGCAGGCGATCCACGCACGCAGCTGGGTGCCGTTGCAGGACACCCCGAGCGTGCGCTTCACTTACAGCGCGCATGTGACCTCGCGCCCGGACGTGATGGTGCTGATGAGTGCCGACAACGACCCCAAGGCCGCGCGCGACGGCGATTACAGCTTCAAGATGCCCGAGCCGATTCCCTCCTATCTGCTGGCGATCGCCGCCGGCGATGTGGTGTTCAAGCCGATTTCCGCGCGCTCGGGCGTGTGGGCCGAGCCGGCGATGGCCGACAAGGCCGCCAAGGAATTCGAAGACACCGAAAAGATGATCGGTGCGGCCGAAAAACTGTATGGCCCGTATCGCTGGGGCCGTTACGACATGCTGGTGCTGCCGCCGTCGTTCCCGTTCGGCGGCATGGAAAACCCGCGCCTGACCTTCGCCACGCCCACCGTGATCGTCGGCGACAAGTCGCTGGTGTCGCTGGTCGCCCACGAACTGGCGCATAGCTGGTCCGGCAACCTGGTGACCAACGCCAGCTGGAAGGACATCTGGCTCAACGAAGGCTTCACCACCTACGTGCAGGGCCGCATCACCGAAGCCTTGTACGGCGTGGAAATGGCCGAAATGGAGCGCGAGATCGACCAGGGCGATCTGCTGGCCGAAGTAAAGGACATGGCGCCGGCCGACCAGGCGCTGGCGCTGCCGCCGCTGGCGCAGCGCGACCCGGACGAAGCCTTGAGCCAGGTGGCCTACGTCAAGGGCGCGTGGTTCCTGCAGTTCCTGGAGCAGCGTTTTGGCCGTGAGGTGTTCGACCCGTTCCTGCGTGGCTGGTTCGACGATCATGCGTTCCAGAGCGCCACCACCGACCAGTTCGTCGACTATCTGCAGAAGAACCTGCTGGCCAAGCATCCCAACACCGTGAGCGCGGCCGAAGTGGATGCCTGGTTGAAGCAGCCGGGCATCCCGGCGTTTGCGGCCAAGGCGCGCTCGCGCAGCTTTTCGATCGTGGACACTGCACGCATCGCCTGGAGCGGTAGCGGCACCCTGCCGAGCAAGCAGGTCACCAGCGAGTGGGGCACGCAGGAGTGGGTGCATTTCCTCAGCGGCATGGGCGCCACCTTGAAGCCCGAGCAGCTCAAGCAGCTGGATGAGGCCTATCACTTCACCGGCACCCCGAACGGCGAGATCGCCATGCGCTGGTATCCGTTGGCGATCCGCAGCGGCTATATGGAGGCACGTCCTGCCGCCGGCGAGTTCATCGAACGCGTGGGCCGTCGCAAGCTGGTATTGCCGATCTATGCCGAACTGTTGAAAACCCCGGACGGCATTGCATTCGCCGAACAGGCCTTCGAAAAAGCCAAGCCCAGCTATCACCCGATCACCACCGCCTCGGTGGCCGAGATGATCGCCAAGGCCAAGGCCGCACCGCAGCCGACGCCGACGCCGACGCAGCCGTAATGGCAGGGGAGGGCGTTGCGCCGCCCTCCCGTCGCGGCAACACGCCGCCGTAGGAGCGCACCCGGGCGCGACGGGGCTTTCCCGGTGAGGCCCGATCGCGCCCAGGTGCGCTCCTGCGACGCGGGGTAGCTGATCGGGGGTGGTGCGGTAGGCCGGTATCGTTGCCGCTGCCGTCCATGTCTTCCGGAACCGATGGTGCAGTCGCGCCGTGGTGCATGCCCGCCCGCCGCTTCCATCGCCGCACCGTGCCCTGCAACTACCGCCGTAGGAGCGCACCCGGGCGCGATGGGGCATTCCCAGTGCAGCCCGTCGCGCCCGGGTGCGCTCCTACGATGCGTGGCTAGCTGATCGTGCCATGGGGCGTGCTGGTATCGTTGCCGCTGAATTTGCCCTGGAGTCGACGATGAAGTATCTGCTGAGCGCGGCCTTGTGCGTCGCTGTAGTGAGCGGCTGTACCGATCGCGAGGCGCAACGTCAGGCGCAGGAAGCCGCACAGGCACAGGTCAAGGAAGGCCAGGCCGATGCACTCGCCAAGCAATACGACGAGGCGGTGAAAGCGCAGAACTGGGACATGGCGCGCGCGCATGGTGCCGCACTGCTGGAAGGCTACGCCGGCACCGCCGCCGCCACGCGCATCGAACCCGGGTATGCCGACATCAAGGCCAAGGGCGAACAGGCGCGCGAGCTGCGTCGCATGCAGGCGTTGTGGCAATACTCGCAGGTGCCGGCCAAGGGCGGCACGCAGCGCTCGGCGATGATCGACGCCAAGAGCCGCGTGGATGTCGACGGCAGCGGTCCCAAGCCGGTGAGCCTGGTATTTCGCGATCACCCGCAGTGGAAGCGCCACAGCTATCTCGTGCTCAAGGCCGGCGATTTCAACTGCTATGGCGGCTGCAAGGTGCAGGTCTCGGCCGATGGTGGCGCACCGCGCGCGATGGCCGCGCACCGCCCCGATACCGATGAAGCGATCGCGATGTTCATCGACGACGACAAGGCGCTGTGGAAGCTGGTGCGCAACGCAAAGCGCATCAGCATCGCCTTCCCGGTGAAGGCCGGCGGCACGCGCACCGCAGAGTTCGACGTGGGCGGCCTGGATACCACCCAGATGCCGGGCTGGAAATAATCCATGGACGGCGCAAGCGCTGCCCGGCTGCCGCTGTCTGCCTACCGGCATTGGGTGTTCGACATGGATGGCACGCTCACGCTGCCGGTGCACGATTTCGCGTTGATCCGGCGCGAGCTGGAGATCCCGCCCGAAGACGACATCCTGCATCACCTGTCTGCATTGCCCCCCGATCAGGCGCAGGCCAAGCACGCCTGGTTGCTGGAGCACGAGCGCGCACTGGCTGAAGCGGCGCGGCCTGCGCCGGGCGCGCAAGAAGCGGTGCGCGCGCTGCACGCGGACGGCTGTCGCCTCGGTTTGCTGACCCGCAACGCACGCAGCCTGGCGAAGGTGACGCTGGAGGCGATCGGCCTGGACGATGCCTTCGCCTGGGACGACATCGTCGGCCGCGACGAGGCCGCGCCCAAGCCTGCGCCCGACGGACTGCAGTATTTCCAGCAGCGTTGGGCGGTGAGTGCCGCTGCATTGCTCATGATCGGCGACCACCACAACGACCTGGCCTGCGGCCGCGCGGCCGGCGCGGCGACCGTGCTGGTCAATACTCCCGGCGATCCCTGGCCCGGCCTGGCCGATTGGCGCCTGCTCGATTGCAGCGAACTGTTGCAGCGATGGCAGTCCCGCGCAGACGGCTGACCTTGCATCAGTGGCGTCTCGCCGCCGGTAGAGCGATGACGCGCCGCCAGCTCACACGCGTCGGTGCATCAACTGCCCCTTTCCCCGCGGGTGAGGGGGTGAGGTGAGGGTACCGAGCGGATCCCCGGAGCCGCTTCAACTGCACGGTGGCTGCGCCCCTCCCCGCATCCACCCCTTCGGGGCAACTTCGCCCAAAAGGTGAAGGAACAGGCGTGTGGCGTCGCGCTACAGCCCCGCTTCCCGCAGGAGAGGGGTGAGGGTACGGATCAAGCGCAGTCCATCGGATCCCCGGTATCGGGCTTCAACAGCGCACGACCGCGAAGGTATCGGCGCTGGAGCACCCTTCCGTCCGCCCCGGCGCATTCCTCCAACGGCAGACCAGGCGCGGCAGCGTCGCGTCCCTCTCCTTGCGGCCTTCCACAAAGCCACAGGCCCGGGAACATCTCCGTCGTCCGGTCGACCGGCGTTTCCTCCTCCTCTACCGAAGCGTTTGCGCCCAACCTGTTCCATTGCTGCTACAGCACGCCCGGCACAAAGTGTGCCAAATCCGTTACACCGCTCGCGTGGCATTCACTGCGTCCATACAAAGCCCTGACACCGCAAGGTGCTGCGACGCAACAGCGCGCTGGCACGCGCTGTGCTCTGTCCTCTCGCGGTACCCACCCGTTTGCGCCGCCGTTGCGTGCCTCAAACGCCCGTGGCTGTTCGTTCGATTGGATTGTTCACCGAGAGGGGTAGACGCATATGCACCAATCTTCCTGTCGCAGCATCCGCAGCGGCGCGTTGCTGATGCTTGCGCTGAGCGCCGCACTGGCCGGCTGCAAGAAAGACACGCCGGCCGAAACCGCAGCGCCCGCACCTGCAGCCACACCCGCCGCCGCGCCGCCCGCCGCCGCCGTGGTCGATACCGATAGCGAATTCACCGCCAACGCCAGCAACGCGGACAACTGGGGTGGCGTCGGTCGCGATTTCGCGCTCACTCGCCATAGCCCGCTGGCCGAAATCAACCGCGACAACGTCAAGAACCTGAAGATGTCGTGGGAGATGAAAACCGACGCCACGCGCGGCCACGAAGGCCAGCCGCTGGTGATCGGCAGCATCATGTACATGGTCAGCGCGTATCCGAACAACGTGTTCGCGATCGATCTGGCGGCGCAGGACGACGGCGGCAAGGTGTTGTGGAAATACACCCCGCAGCAGGACGAACGCTCGGTGGCGGTGGCCTGCTGCGATACCGTCAACCGCGGTGCGTCGTATGCCGATGGCAAGCTGGTGTTCGGCAGCCTGAGCGGCGATGTGATCGCGCTCGATGCCAAGACCGGCAAGGAAGTGTGGAAGCAGAAACTCGCGCACCCGGACAAGGGCGAAACCATCACCATGGCGCCGATCATCGCCGACGGTAAAGTGGTGGCCGGCATCAGCGGCAACGAGTTCGGCGTGCTCGGGCGCGTGGCCGCCTACAACCTGTCCGATGGCAAGCAGGCGTGGTCCTGCGATGCGGCCGGTACCGACAAGGCGATCTGCCTGGGCCCGGACTTCAACAAGGCCAATCCGCAGCATGGCCAGCTCGGCGACCTGGGCGTCAAGACCTTCCCCAATGACGAATGGAAGCGAGGTGGCGGCGCGGCCTGGGGCTGGTACAGCTATGACCCGAAGTTGAAGCTGGTCTATTACGGCACCGGCAATCCCGGCCTGTGGAGCCCGTCGTATCGCTGCGGCAAGACCTCGCATGAGGAATGCAACAACGGCGAGCACGACAACAAGTGGTCGATGACGCTGTTCGCGCGCAAGATCGATACCGGCGAAGCGGTGTGGGGCTACCAGAAAACCCCGTTCGACCAGTGGGATTACGACGGCATCAACGAGCCGATCCTGGTCGACCTGACCATCGACGGCAAGCAGGTTCCGTCGGTGGTGCAGTTCGACCGCAACGGCTTTGCCTACGTGCTCGATCGCCGCGATGGCACCTTGCTGCGCGCGCACAAGTTCGTGCCGGCCAACTGGGCCGAACGCATCGACATGAAGACCGGCCGGCCGGTGAAGGTGGCCGCGCATTCGCCGCTGGAGCGCGGCAAGAAGGTACAGGCGTTCCCCTCGGCGATGGGTGGCAAGGACCAGCAGCCGTGCTCGGTGGATCCGGCCAACTCCGCAGTGTTCTTCTGCGGCACCAACAACTGGCACATGGAGCTGGAACCGCAGGAACGCGGCAACACCATGATGGGCCTGCCCTACGTGTTCGCCAACGTGATGATGAAGCCCAACGAGCCCGGTGCGCTGGGCATCGTCAAGGCCTTCGATGTGGTGGAAGGCAAGTCCAAGTGGGAGATCAAGGAGAAGTTCCCGGTGTGGAGCGGCACCCTGGTCACCGATGGCGGGCTGGTGTTCTACGGCACGCTGGATGGCTGGTTCCGTGCAGTGGACAAGGACACCGGCAAGAAGCTGTGGGAGATGAAGCTGCCGTCCGGCATCATCGGCAACCCGATAGCCTACAAGGCCAACGGCCACCAGTACGTGGCGGTGTTCTCGGGTATCGGCGGCTGGATCGGCCTGCCGGTCGCCGCAGGTCTGGATCCGTCCGATCCGTACGGCGCGCTGGGGGCCGCCGGGCTGGCGTTCGGCGCCGGCTTCGACAAGATCCCGCTCGGCGGCATGGTGCATACCTTCCGTCTCGATGGCGCCGGCAAGACAGTGACCGCCAGTGCCACCGCCACTGCGGCCGCCGGCGGCGGCACCGCCAACGCAGCAGCGAAGACGGCACGATGAGATCCACGCAAGGCGTTGGACGCGCACGTCGGCAGAGCCCTGCCGGCGTGCGCGGCATGACCTGGCACCTGCGCAAGGTGCTGGTGGTTTGCAGCCTCGGACTCGTCGCCGCAGGTTGCACACGCGAGCCGTCTTCACCGGCGGCTCGCGCTTCTGATTCCGGGGCGGCGCCCACATCGGCGCCTGCATCCACGACAGCGCCAGCCTCCGCGCAAATGCCGGCCAACACGCCGCCAGCGGCACCCGATCCCACGGCGCTGCGCGTCTGCGCCGACCCGGGCAACATGCCGTTGTCCAACAAGGCCGGCGAAGGCTTCCAGAACAAGATTGCGCAAGTCGTCGCCGATGCCATGGGCCGGCGCCTGGAATACGAATGGCGCACCTATTACCAGCGCGGGCTGGCGCGCAGCACCATCACTGCCGGCCGCTGCGATCTGCTGATGGATCTCAACAGCGATTTCGAGCAAGGCCTGACCACGCGCCCGCTGTACCGCTCGACCTACGTGCTGGTCACGCGCAAGGGTTTGAATCTGGTGCCCGCATCGCTGGACGATCCGGCGCTGAAAAAACTGCGGCTGGGCGTGTTTCAAAGCTCGCCCGCCCGCCAGGCGCTCTACGAGCACGGCATCAGTGGTGAGGTGCAATACCTGTTCTACGACTCGGCCACCGCGCCGGAAGAACATCCGGGCAAGCTGGTGGAGCGTGTGGCCGCCAACGAACTGGATGCGGCCGAATCCTGGGGCCCGGTCGCCGGTTACTACGCCGCACGCAGCAGCCTGGGCGTGGTGCCGTTGAACACCATCGACGATGCGGTGCTGGAATATTCGATGGCATGGGCGGTATCGCGCAAGAACGCCGCACTACGCGATGCATTGAACACCGCGCTGCAGGACAACGCCGCCAAGATCGCCGAGATCCTGCGCAGCTATCACGTGCCGCTGGTGCGCTGCAGCGACTGCATCGTGGCTGGCGACCTGCCATCGCACGGGCCTTACGTCACACCGGCTTCCGCATCGACCGCGCGCAGTCCTGCCGCCTCGTCGCAGGAGCTGGCGCAGTTGCAGTTACGCATTGCCGATGGTGCAGACCCCAACCAGGAGCTGGCGCATGCGCTGGATGCCGGCGATGCAGTGCGTGCGGCGTGGTTGCTGCGGCATGGCGCCGATGCCAACACGCCCAACTTGCTCGGTGAGCCGCCATTGCATCAGGCCATCCGCAATCAGGAACCGGATCTGGTCGGGCTGTTGCTGGATGCCGGTGCGCGCCTGGAGGCGCGCGATGCCAGTGGCTGGACTGCGCTGATGAAAGCCGCGTGGGCCAATGATGCCGATAGCGTGACCCGGCTAGTGGGCAAGCGCGCGCTGGTCGATACGGTGTCCGGCGATGGCTGGAGCGCACTGGATCTGGCGGTCTCGTATGCCGACGCCAGCGTGGTGCAGGCTTTGCTGGCGGCGGGGGCGAACGTCAGGCGAGCCAATGCCAAGGGATTCACGCCGGTGATGTTTGCGGTGGCGCGCGACGACCCCGCCATCCTCGATGCGCTGCTCGCGCGCGGCGCCGATGTGGGACATGCAAACCAGGCCGGCGTCACCGCCCTGATGCTGGCCGCAGCGGCCGGACGCGAGGACGTCGCCAAGCGTCTGCTGGCGGCCGGTGCCGACCCGGCGGCGCGCAACCGCGATGGCAAGACTGCTGCGACATTGGCACAGGACCGTGGCGATGCCGCGTTGGCTGCGCTCCTCAGCGAGGCCAGGCGCCCCTCCAGACGCTGACTGTTTCATCCGCCGCGTGCACGGGGTGCGCGGCGTTCCCTCCGATCAGAAAGGTTCGTTCATGCGCAAGTCCACTGTGGGTTGTATCGATCGTTCCATGCGCATGCCGGTCTGTGCGTTGTTGCTCAGCACACTGCTGGCTGCGTGCGGAAAAGAGGCTCCGCCGGCACCGGCATCCGACGCGCCGCCACCACCGGCCGCCAGCGCGCCCGCACCGGCGGCCGATGCCACCGCGCCACCTCCGTCCGCAGCTGCACCCGCGGCAATGCCCAATCCGGCCGCAGGGCCCGCGCCCGACCCGGCCACGCCAGCCGCACCGCCGGCCACGGTGACGCCGATTGCGAAGGGGCCGGAGGTCAAGGTTACGCCTGAACTGATTGCCGAAGGCAAGAAGATCTATTTCTCTGCCGGCTGCAACGCCTGCCACGGCGGCACCGGGGGCGGTGGCATGTGCCCGCCGCTGACCAACGACATCTGGGTCTACGGCAGCGATGACGACACCCTGCGCACGCTGATCAGCGAAGGCACCGCGGCCATGATCACGCACGGCAAGACCCGCATCGGGCACGAAAAAGTCGTGGGGCAGATGCCGCCGTTCGCGCCGGTGCTCAAGCCGGGCGACACCGAAAAACTGCTGGCTTTCATCCATTCGATCAACAAGACCGCGGGCAAGGCGCAATGAAGCAAGGCGCACTGCGCTCGGCACCCGGTCGCTGGCAGCGCGCCTGTGCGGTGATTGCATCGGGCGCGTTGCTGCTGATCGCCGGTTGCCAGCGCGATGCTGCTGCCCCGGCAGCCACAGCGTCCGCGTCTGCGGCTGCATCCAGCAGTGCGGCACCGGCGCCGTCAGCGGTGTTGGCCTACGTGCCCAACCAGCGTAGCGGCACGGTGTCGGTGATCGACACCGGCACCGATACGGTGGTGCGCACCCTCACCGCGCAAGGCCAGCTCGGCAAGCGCCTGCAACAGGTGTTGCCCGGCCCGCAGGGGCACCTGTATCTGATCGATGCCGAGCACCACCGTTTGATCGAACTCGACACCGCCAAGGACGCGGTATTGCGGCAAGTGGACATCGGCGAAAACGCCGAAGGCATCGCGCTGTCGCCGGATGGCAAGCAGTTTGCGGTGTGCGTGGAAGGGCAGAATCAGGTGATGCTGATCGACGCGGCGCAGTTCCGCGTGCAGCAGGTCATCGCCACGCGTGGGCAGGCGCCGGAGCATTGCGCGTATACCCCCGATGGGCAATGGCTGCTCACCAGCAACGAAGGCTCCAACGACATGGACATGATCGAGCTGGCCACGCATCAGTCGCGCGGTGTGGTCGCCACCAGCGGGCATCCCCGCGGCATGGCGTTCGCACCGGACGGCCGCAGCGTCTATATCGCGCAGGAAACCGCCAACGTAGTGGATGTGATCGACCTGCAGACCCGCACGCGCCGTGCCAGTCTGCCGGCCGGCGTGCGCACCGCCGGCGTGACGCTCTCGGCCGACGGCACGCGGTTGTACGCATCCAACGGCGGTGCCGGCACGGTCAGCGTGATCGATACCGGCAGCGCGCGCAGCCTGGCCGAGATCGCGGTCGGATTACGGCCCTGGAATCCGGCGCTCACGCCGGCCGGCGACAAGTTGTATGTGGCCAATGGACGCTCCAACACGGTGAGCGTGATCGATACCGGCAGCTTGCGCGAACTCAAACAGATCCCTGTCGGCGAACTGCCGTGGGGCGTGGTCATCGCGCGCTGAGCGGCGGCCATGCCCAGACGCGCCGGGGAGGCGGGATGAAGACACGCGCTGCGGTGGCCTGGGGGCCGAATCAACCGCTGAGCATCGAAGAGGTGGATCTGCAGCCGCCGCGCCCCGGCGAAGTGCTGGTGCGGTTGGTTGCCACCGGCATCTGCCACGGCGATGCGCATGCGCTGGCGCACGGGCATGCGAGCAGCTTTCCGGCAATCCTGGGGCAGGAGGGCGCGGGGATTGTCGAAGACGTGGGCATTGGCGTGACCAGCGTGCGTGCCGGCGATCACGTCATCCCGCTGTACATGCCCGAATGCGGCGTCTGCAAGTTCTGTCGCTCCGGCCGCACCAATCTGTGCCAGGCGATTCGCAGCAGTCAGGAGCGCGGCCTGATGCCCGATGGCAGCAGCCGGTTTTCGTTGAACGGGCGCCCGATCCTGCACCACATGGGCACCAGCACGTTTTCCGAATACACCGTGTTGCCGGAGATAGCGGTGGCGCGCATCCATCCGGACGCGCCACTCGACCAGGCCTGCCTGCTCGGTTGCACGGTCACCACCGGTGTAGGCGCAGTGCTCAACAGCACGCATGTGCGGCCCGGCGATTGCGTGGCGGTGTTCGGGTTGGGCGGGATCGGCTTATCGGTCATCCAGGGCGCGGTGTTGGCGCAGGCCGGGCGCATCATCGCGGTGGATATCGACCCGGGCAAATTCGCACTGGCACGCGCGCTGGGCGCCACCGATTGCCTGGATCCGCGCGACTACGGCGCGCCGATCCAGCAGGTGATCGTGGACCTCACCGATGGCGGTGCCGACCACAGCTTCGAATGCGTTGGCGATGTCGGCGCGATGCGCGCGGCGCTGGAGTGCTGCCACAAGGGCTGGGGCGAGAGCGTCATTCTCGGCGTGGCCGACGATGCGCAGGAAATCAGCACCCGCCCATTCCAGCTGGTCACCGGCCGGGTGTGGCGTGGCAGCGCGTT
The DNA here is from genome assembly GCF_024806835.1 of Xanthomonas sp. 3793. GTDB lineage: Bacteria > Pseudomonadota > Gammaproteobacteria > Xanthomonadales > Xanthomonadaceae > Xanthomonas > Xanthomonas arboricola_F. The sequence continues at coordinate 375,075 of NZ_JANTYU010000003.1, read as the reverse complement.
CGGTGGCGTGAAGGGGCGCAGCGAGTTGCCCGGTTACGTAGAGCGTTATCTGCAGGGCGACATCCAGCTGGCGCCGCTGATCACCCGCACCCTGGCATTGGACGACATCAATCAGGCGCTGGCGGATCTGCGCGCGGCGCGCGGCATCAAATCGATCGTGCGGTACTGAAGGAGACGACATGAGGTTGACACATCACCTGCCGAGGTATCGCAGCACACCGCCGCTTCGCGCCGCAGGCCATGGCCGCGACCCATTGCAACGGCATCGGCTTGCCTGCGCATGTGCAGCGCTGCTGTGCGCCGGCACGATCGGCACCGCAAGGGCAGACGACGCGCCGCAAGTCACCTGGCTGGATCGTATCGAAGTCACTGCCACGCCCATCCCCGGCACCACCATCGATGCGGCGCAACTGCCGTACATGGTGCAATCGGCGACCACTGCGGAGTTGTCGCGCGGGCGCAGTAACAACCTCGGCGATCTGCTGCAACGCCGCTTTGTCGGTGTGGATGGCAACGATGTGCAGGGCAGCGCCTTTCAGAACGACCTCACCTTCCATGGTTTTCGCGCATCGGCATTGCCGGGCGCCTCGCAAGGCGTGTCGGTCTATCTGGATGGCGTACGCGTCAACGAACCGTTCGCCGATATCGTCAGCTGGGACATGCTGCCCGAATCGGCCATCACCGCGGTCACCCTGATGCCCGGTTCCAACCCGTTGTTCGGGCCGAACACGCTCGGCGGTGCGGTGGTGCTGTCCACCGCATCCGGACTCACTGCGCCCGGATTACTGGGCGAACTCAGCATCGGCAGCGGCGCGCGCAAGCGGCTGGACGCCAGTTATGGCGTGGCCGGTGGCGATGGCTGGCATGGCTTTATCGCAGTCACCGGCTTCGACGAAAACGGCTGGCGCGATGCGTCCGAAGGACGCCTGGGCACGGTGTTCGGCAAGCTCGGCCGGCAAGGCGATGACACCGACTGGAGCCTGTCGCTGCTGCACGGGCGTAGCCGCCTGATCGGCAATGGGCTGCTGCCCGATACCAGCTACACCGACGAAGGACCCGAGCCAGGCTTGTACCGTGCCGACCGCCGTGCGGTGTATACCTCGCCCGATCTCACCCGCAATCGCAATACGCTGCTGACGGCGCAGCTGGACCACCGGTTCGATGCGGACACCGCGCTGCATGCGCTGGCGTACTCGCGGGCTGGCCGGCGCGACACCGTCAACGGCGACATCGGCGAAGACTACGAAGAATTCGTCGAAGAATGCGCCTCCGGCTACGCCGCCGACGGCAGTGCGCTGGACGCCGATTGCGAGGTGACGCGCGCCGATGCCGATGCGCTGCATACCGGCGCCCTCAATACCACCCAGATGCGTCAGCAAGCGCAGGGGCTTGCGATCAACCTGAGCAAGCAATGGGCGGCGCATGCGCTCAGTGCCGGCGTCACCTTCGACCGCGGCCATGTGCGTTACCGGCAATTCGCCCGCGATGGCTGGGTGCAGCCGGACAGGTCGGTGCTGGCAGACGCCGACGCCGAGCGCGCGTTCTTCTCTGGCGTGCGCGGCAGCACCAAGACGCTGGGTGCGTTTGTCGCAGACACCTGGGAACTGGACGCCGCCACCCACCTCACCGCCGCGGTGCGCTGGAACCGGGTGGTGGTGGACAATATCCTGTCCACCGCCGAGGACGGCGACCGCCCACGCGAGCGCTTCGTCTATGCCAAGGCCAACCCGTCGCTGGGGCTCACCCATCGGCTGGAGTCCGGCCTCACCGTGTATGGCTCGGTGGCGCAGAACACACGCGCGCCGACCGCCATCGAGCTGGGTTGCGCCGACCCCACCCAGCCGTGCCGGCTGCCGACCGGCCTGCAGGCCGACCCGCGCCTGGAGCAGATCGTCTCGCGGACCGTCGAGCTGGGCGCGCGCTGGTCGCCATGGGCCGACAGCAACGCGACGGTGTCGGTGTACCGCGCCGACAATCGCGACGACATCCTGTTCTTGCGTGCGCCGGATACGCAGCTGGGCTATTTCGATAACGTCGGCCGCACCCGCTATCAGGGCGTGGACGCTGCGCTGCACCTGCGCAGCGGCGATTGGCAATGGTCTGCCGGGTACAGCTATCTGGACGCGACCTACCGCAGCAGCGGCGAACTGCTGTCCGGCGAACGCGTGATCACGTTGCGGCCCGGCTTGCGGATCGCCGCGCTGCCCCGGCATAACCTCAAGCTCGGCGTGGAATGGCAGCGCGATGCGCTGACCCTGGGCGCCGGCGTGCGTGCGGTGTCCGGACGCGTGGCCAGCGGCAACGAGGATGGGCAGGTCGACAATCCCGAGGACGGCGAGCCGGCACCCGAGCGCATCGACATCGGCACCGCCGGCTATGCGCTGGTCGACCTGCAGGCGCGTTGGCAAGTCAGTGACCGACTATCGCTGTTTGCGCGCGTCGACAATGTCTTCAACCGCCGCTACGCGACCTATGCGGCTGTGGCCGAAGACGTGTTTCCCGATGGCGAACTGGCGCGCCCGCAAGATGCACCAGTGGAAACCGGCCCGGCGCGGTTTCTCGCGCCGGGCGTACCGCGGCAGTATCTGATCGGGTTGCGTTGGGCGTTATGAGTTGGGCTGAGATTGGGGATTGGTGAGTCGCAACGGGTGAGCCAAAAACCGCGCTTGGCGTGATCTGGATGGTCCCAAGCCGCGCTGGTCGAGGGCGCGATGCCCTCACCGCTCGCAGGGACACGCCGCGAACCATCTCCGGGGACTCGGTGGCGGCATCCATGCCGCCACACGGTCCTGCAATCGGTGAGGACGCCGCACCAGACAGATTGCTGGCTGCTTTACTGAAAATCCTGCACACCGACCATCTTGACAGGTCCTTGCCCGCTCAGCGTCGCGGGACCTTACGCGGCATGGATGCCGCGTAAGAGCTTACATGGACGTACTTGCAGCGTGTCCCGCGATGGTGAGCGGGCAAGGGCCCTGCAGCAAACTCGCAGCGTTGCGGGCGCGGTGCCCTCACCGCTTGCGGGACACGCCGTAAACCCGTCCCTGGGGACCGTGTGGCGGCATCCATGTCGCCAACGGTCCCGCAAGCGGCGAGGACACCGCACCAGACAGATTGCTGGCAGCTTTACTGAAAATCCTGCACACCGACCATTTCGACAGGTCCTTGCCCGCCCACCGTCGCGGGACCTTACGCGGCATGGATGCCGCGTAAGAGCTTACAGGGGCGTATTTACAGCGTGTCCCACGATGGTGAGCGGGCAAGGGGCCATGCAGCAAAGCCACAGATCATCCGCTCCGCAATCGCGGCATGTACGGAGTGCATGCCGCACCGAGCAACGGCGTTGCCCGGCTGATGGCGAAGAAGGAGTTTTCTGAGCGCTCCAATTACCAGCGCTGAGAGACGCTGCCTTGGCTTTTACGAATCCCCAATTTCCAATCCCGAATCACCGCTCCCGAATCACCGCTCCCGATCAGCCCGTATCCAACCCATGCTTGCGCAGCTTGCGATACAGCGTGTTGCGGCTGATGCCGAGTGCGTCGGCGGTGCGGCTGACATTCCAGCGATGGCGCTCGAGTTGTTGCTGCAACACCAGGCGTTCGGCCTGATCCAGGGCCACCCGGCCCGGCATGTCGTCGGCGGCGACTGCGCGCGCATCGACCAGGCACGGCGCGCTGCCGGCATCGACGATTTCCTGCGGCAGGTTCGGCAGGCGGATCACGCCGTCGCTGCACAACACTGCCGCCGTGCGCAGCACATTGCGGAGCTGGCGCAGGTTGCCCGGCCAGGCGTAGCTGAGCAGTTTGTGCATCGCCTCTTCGCTGATGCGCACGCTGTGCTCTGCGTTTTCTTCGCGCAGCAAGGTGCGGATCAACTCGGCTTTGTCGCTACGCTCGCGCAGCGGAGGCAGATGCAATACCACGCCGTTTAGCCGGTAGTACAAGTCCTCGCGGAACTCGCCTGCGGCCACGCGTTGCGCCAGGTCGCGATGGCTTGCGCTGATGACGTGCAGCTCCAGCGGCACTGCACGTTCGCTACCCAGCGGAGTGACGCATTGTTCTTCCAGCACACGCAGCAGGCGGCTCTGCAAGGGCAGCGGCATATCGCCGATTTCGTCCAGAAACAGCGTGCCGCCGCTGGCCTGCAGCAATTTGCCATGCCGCCCTTCCCGCGCGGCATCGGTGAATGCACCGCGCGCGTAGCCGAATAACTCGCTTTCGATCAACGCTTCTGGAATGGCGGCGCAATTGATCGCGACAAATGCGCCGCTGGCCCAGGGCGAACCACGGTGCACCGCCTTGGCGAACTCCTCCTTGCCGGTGCCGGTGTCGCCACGCAGCAGGATCGAGACGCGATGCGCTGCCAATTTCAGCGCATTGGCGAGGTTGTGGCGCATGCGCGGGTCCGAGCCAACGTGCTCGCCGGGTTGCAGGTCCGAGTCCGGTGCGGCCTGCGCCGGCCCGCCTACCGCCGGTAGCGCCGGGCGCGCACGTGGCGGGCGCACCAGCGCATAGAAGCGCCGCCCGTGGCAGGCGCAGCGGATCGACCACAAGGTGCCTGCGTCGCTGCCGGCACGGTGTTCGATGGTGTCGAAATCAAGCTGCATCACCTGCGAGATGTCGCGGCCCACCAACTGGCTGCGGTCGATCTTGCCCAACTGCTCCAGTACCGCCTCGTTGACCGCCAGTACGCGGCCGTCGGCCCCGATGGCGATCAGCGCTTCATGCAACAACCCGGCGAATTCAGGGCGGCTATGAAAGCGCAGGATGAAGGCGTGGCCGAATTGATTGAGGAAATGCGAGCGCGAAATCTGCGCGGCCGACATGCTCACCAGCGCCACGGTGTGACGCTGGATCTGCTTGCTGTCCTGCGCGTTGGGGCTGGACGCATCCAGCACCGCCAGCAGCCCGCCGTGCGGGTCCAGGATCGGCGCGCCGCTGCACGACAGCGGCAGGTGTCGGGTCAGGTAGTGCTCGCCGCGATGCACGCTGACGGCGGTGCGCTCGGCCGCGCAGGTGCCCAGGCCATTGGTTCCCTGATGGCATTCGGCCCAGCTGGCCCCGCACAGCAGCCCTGCCTGGCGAAACTCGCGCAGCAGTGTGGAGTCGTGCACGCTGTGCAGCACGGTGGCCTCGGCATCGCCAAAGATCACCGCGTACCCGCTGCCCGCGATCTGCTCGTACAGGTTTTCCATTTCCACCTTGGCGATACGCAACACCTCGCCCAGGCGCTGCTGGCGCTCGCGCACATGCAGGGCGTCGTGCACCAACGGCTCTGGCGTCGCCTCGGGCAGCAGCGCGTAGTCGTCCAGACAGCGCCGCCACGATCGCGACAGCGGCGCCGCCAATGGCGCAATGTCGCGCAGCCGTCTGATCTGCCGGAGCACATCCGGTTCGATCTCCGGCAGGGTGATGGAGGAAGCGGCGACAACGCTTGGCTCGGACATGGGCCAGCGTTCCTCAGTGGGCGCGAAGCGTCAGTAAAGGCACAAACCGGACGTATGCTCAAACCGCATTGCAGCAAACTGCAACGCGCGGCGTGCCGGACAAGCTCTTCAGGCTGGCGGCCAGGGCGTTTGCGGCGCGGCGGCGGCCGCTGGCGCGCGTCGTTTCCAGGACGGCTGACATGCCCTTGTTGGCGGCGTGAGAAGGCGACGGTGGCGCCCAAGGCGCATGGTTTGCGCGCCAACGGCGCAAGGGCAGGCCGGGGCGGCGTGTGGGCTGGAGCGAAGGTGTGTTTCGACGCGTGTGTGCCGGCCGGCCGCATCACAGGGCGCGCGAACCCTCATCCGCCCCTGCGGGCACCTTCTCCCGGCGGGAGAAGGCAGCGTTCTCCCTAACGTTATGAAACCCCTGGGGCGGCGATCCGCGCTAGCCCGCCGCGTCGTGCCCGCAGAGTTTGATGTTGGTGCGCGCGGCGCGGATCACCCCCAGGTAATCGTCGACGATGGCCGGACTCATGCCGTCGGCGATGGCCTCGTCGCTGCGGTTGGCGTCGCCGCGATAAGGGGCCAGTGTCTGCAGGCATCCCGCATCGTCGCCGAGCCTGTGCTGGGTGATCGCGTAGTCGTTGCGGATCGCGCCTTCGTCGCTGAAGCTGGAGGTCGCCAGGCAGCTGCGGTAGAGCGGCGCCAGCGTCGCCTCTGCTTTGGCGTAGTCCTTGCGGTCGTAGAGCGACTGGAACGCCGTGCGCGTGCGCTGCACGGCGGTCGGCTCGCAGGCTGCCGCCAGCGGCAGGTAATCGCCCTCGAAGCTGCCGTTGCCGCCGCAATACTCCCGGCAGGCGTGCTCGCTGCCGGTCGCGGCACGGATCGCGGCACCGGCGCCGGTCTTGGCGATCTCCAGGGTGCAGGATCCTGGCTGGTCCCCGTCGTACACCGCCGCTTGGGTGCCACGCAGCTTGCCGCTGAAGCTGCAGCTGGCATCGGCATTGAGCGTTTCCAGCGAGAAGCCGGAGGTGCCTTGCGTATCGGGTTCTATCGTGAGCTGGCCCCAGCCGTGCTCGGTGGCGTAGTGGCCGGGCGCAGGCCGCGCCGCCGCCACGGTGCTCGCAGGCGTGGTGGCGGCAGCGGCGGGCGGGGCAGTGGCACGGCTGGCGTCGACGGAAGCTGCCGCAGACGGGGAGGCCGACTGCGCCGCCTGTCCCGAGTTGCCGCATCCGCACAAGGCGGCGATGCACAGCGCCAGGCACAGGCGGACGGCGTTCTTGGCCGAGGTCAGGCGTCCGCTGGACGGAACAAGCGCATTTCCCACGGCATCCTCCACTGAAGCGAATGCCGCGAGCCTATGCCTGACACAGGCGGCCCGGCAAGCGGCTGCCCGGCTGTTCGCTCGGCGCGCTCCGCGCCGCTCTTACAACGCGTAACCGAACTGCTGCTTGAACTGGTCGTTGAATTCGGCGAAGTCGAAGCGCTGGTTCTGGGTGCCGGGGTGTTCCACCTTCAGCGCGCCCATCAGGTTGCCCATGCGCCCGATGGTCAGCCAGTCGTAGTTGTGCTGGATGCCGTAGATCAGGCCGGCGCGGAACGCATCGCCGCAGCCGGTGGGGTCGACCACGCGGCGCTCGTGCGCCGGCGGAATGTCGTAGGTCTTTTCGGGCGTGTGCACCAGTGCGCCCTTCGGCCCCTGCGTGGTGATGTAGGCCTGCACGCGCGAGACGATGTCCTTCTCGTTCCAGCCGGTGCGTTCCTGCAGCAGGTTGGACTCGTAGTCGTTGACCACCACGTAGTCGGCCTGCTCGATGAACTCACGCAGCTCCGGTCCGTTGAACAGCGGCATCGCCTGGCCGGGGTCGAAAATGAAAGGAATGCCACCGGCAGCGAACTCTTCCGCGTTCTGGATCATGCCTTCGCGCCCGTCCGGGCCGACCAGGCCCAGGGTCACGCCCGGCACGTCGCGCACGTGGTTTTCGTAGCTTCGCATCATCGCGCCCGGATGGAAGGCGGTGATCTGGTTGTTGTCGTGGTCGGTGGTGATGAACGCCTGCGGGGTGAACAGGTCGTCGATGATCTTCACCCGCGACAGGTCGATGCCCAGGGTTTCGAAGTGTTCGCGGTACGGGCCGAAATCCTGGCCCACGGTGCCCATCGGAATCGGCGCGCCGCCGAGCAGGTGCAGGTTGTAGGCGATGTTGCCGGCGCAGCCGCCGAACTCGCGGCGCATGCGCGGGACCAGGAACGACACATTCAGGATGTGCACCTTGTCCGGCAGGATGTGGTTCTTGAACTGGTCCGGAAACACCATGATGGTGTCGTAGGCGAGGGAACCACAGATCAGTGCGGACATCGAGTCAGGCCTTTGCGTAAGGAAATACCCGCCAGTTGCCGGCATGGCGGCGGGACGGCGCCAACGCCGCGGCGCAAAGGGTAACGGCTGTGATCGATCAGGGCCACAACCACGTGCCATGCCCGGCGTGACCGCCACATGAAAACCGGGCCGGAATCACCGATTTTTCCTTGCCCGCACCGGGGGGGATTGCTAGGCTAGCGGACTTCGTTTTCTGCCCAAAATTTCGCCAGTCTGGCGGCGGGCACGCGACTTACCCAGGAACAACTCCCTCGATGTTCAAGAAACTGCGCGGCATGTTCTCCAACGACCTGTCCATCGATCTGGGCACGGCCAATACGCTGATCTACGTGCGCGGACAGGGCATCGTGCTGAACGAGCCATCGGTGGTGGCGGTGCGTCAGGACCGCGCCATCGGCGGCACGCGCTCGGTGGCCGCCGTCGGCGCCGAGGCCAAGCAGATGCTCGGCCGCACCCCGGGGCACATCACCACCATCCGCCCGATGAAGGATGGCGTGATCGCCGACTTCACCTACACCGAAGCAATGCTGAAGCACTTCATCAAAAAGGTGCACAAGTCGCGCTTCCTGCGCCCCAGCCCGCGCGTGCTGGTGTGCGTGCCGGCCGGTTCCACCCAGGTGGAGCGCCGCGCGATCAAGGAATCTGCGGAAGAGGCCGGTGCGCGCGATGTGTACCTGATCGAAGAACCCATGGCCGCAGCGATCGGCGCCGGCATGCCGGTGACCGAGGCGCGCGGCTCGATGGTCATCGACATCGGCGGCGGTACCACCGAAGTGGCAGTGATCTCGCTCAACGGCATCGTCTACTCGCAGTCGGTGCGCGTGGGTGGCGACCGTTTCGACGAGTCGATCACCAACTACGTACGCCGCAACCACGGCATGCTGATCGGCGAGGCCACCGCCGAGCGCATCAAGCTGCAGATCGGTTGCGCCTACCCGCAGGACGAGGTGCAGGAGATGGAAATCTCCGGCCGTAACCTCGCCGAGGGCGTGCCGAAGATGATCAAGATCAACTCCAACGAAGTGCTCGAAGCGCTGCACGAGCCGCTGTCGGGCATCGTGTCGGCGGTCAAGCTGGCGCTGGAGCAGACCCCGCCGGAACTGTGCGCCGACGTCGCCGAGCGCGGCATCGTGCTCACCGGCGGCGGCGCGCTGCTGCGCGACCTGGACCGCCTGATCTCCGAAGAAACCGGCCTGCACGTGCAGGTGGCCGACGACCCGCTCACCTGCGTGGCCCGCGGCGGCGGCCGCGCGCTGGAGCTGGTGGACATGCATGGCAACGAGTTCTTCGCGCCGGAGTGAGGCGTTCGGGATTCGGGAGTCGGCATTGGGGATTCGCAAAGGCGGTTCCTGCCTACGGCCCGGTGGGATTGCCGCGCAGTCCCGCTGATTCACGTGTTAGCCGCATTCGCCTCGGGGCCAGCCAAGTGCTCCCCGAATCCCCAGTCCCGAATCTCCAATCCCGGCCCTGAAAGTGCCCTCCTACGCCGGTCCTCCCGTCGCCTCCCGTCCGGGCGAAGTCACCTCCACGCTGCGGCTGCTGGTCTATCTGGTGCTGGCGATCGTGCTGATCGCGCTCGATAGCCGCGGCAGCTGGCTGAGCCAGCTGCGGATGCAGGCCAATCTGCTGATCCAGCCGATCTGGGCGGTGGCCGGGTTGCCGGGGCGGATCGGCTCGCAAGTACGCGACAACGCCGCCACTCATGCGCAATTGGTGGAGGAAACCCGCGACCTGCGCAACCAGCTGCTGGTGGCCAATGCGCGCCTGACCCGGCTGCAGACCGCCGCGCTGGACAATGCGCAGCTGCGCGAGCTGCTCAACGTCGCCGAGCGCCGTGGCCTGGACGTGCAGCTGGCGCCGATCCTGGATATCGACCTGGACCCGACCCGGCAGCGTCTGCTGCTGGATGCCGGCAGCCGCGATGGCGTGCTGATGGGCCAGGCGGTGATCGATGCCGGCGGGCTGATGGGCCAGGTGATCGAAGTGACCCCGCTGCATTCGACCGTGCTGCTGCTGACCGACCCCGACCACGCGGTGCCGGTCAGCGTTGCGCGCAACGGCGTGCGCCTGATCGTCTATGGCCGCGGCGACCGTCTGGAACTGCGCGACATCCCGCTCAGTGCCGGCGTGCAGGTGGGCGATGAAATCGTGACCTCCGGCCTCGGCGGCCGCTTCCCGGCCGGCTTCCCGGTCGGCAAGGTGTCCGAACTGCATCCGGACGACACCCACGCCTTCCTGGTCGGCGAACTGACCCCGGCCGCCAAGCTCGATCGCGGCCGCGATGTGCTGCTGCTGCGCGCCGGCAAGCCGTTGCGGGTGGTGCCTGGGGCCGGGATTGGGGATTCGGGAGACGGGATTGGCAACAGCAACGGCAACGGTGTCGAGACGGCTGCCGCCAGCGCCCCAGCGAATGCGCCGGTGACCGCAACACCACGCACGCCGGCGGGCGGAGTGTCCAACCCAGCGATCGATCCAGCACGCCCGACGGCCGACACGGTATCGAGCACCGGAACCGGAACCGGAACCGCGCCGCGCACCCAGTCCGCGCCGATATCTGCCGCGCCCGGCGCGCAGCCGTCCAGCGCGCCAGCGTCCGGCCGCCCGGCCAGCACACCGGCCCGCCGTCCCGCGTCAAACGCGTCCAATATCCCGATTCCCGCATCCCGTCCCGCTCTGCCGCAGGGCGCGGCTTCCAACCAATCCCCAATCCCCAATCCCCAATCCCGTCCGTCTCCGCAGGAGACGGACCAATGACCCGCATGCGCAACACCTGGATCCTGCCGGTGAGCCTGTTCATCGCGCTGGTGCTGGGGCTGCTGCCGTTGCCGGCGGTGGTGCAGCCGCTGCGTCCGTACTGGGTGGCGCTGGTGCTGGCCTACTGGGTGATCGAGGAACCGGATCGGGTGGGCCTGGGTGTGGCTTTCGTGGCCGGTGTGCTGGCCGATCTGCTGTACGGCGGGCTGCTGGGCGAGCAGGCGCTGCGGCTGGTGATCATGACCTTCATCCTGCAGCGCTTCCGCGCGCGGATGCGCTTCTTCCCGGTCTCGCAGCAGGCGCTGGCGATCGGCGGGCTGCTGCTCAACGACCGCATCGTGTCTTCGGCGGTGCATCTGGCGATCGGCGAGCCGACCCTGCCGTGGAGCTACTGGTGGGCGCCGTTGCTGGGCATGGCGCTGTGGCCGCCGCTGTTCGTGTTGCTGGATGCGCTGCGCCTGGGCAAGCGGAGCAAGAAGTAGCCCATGCACGGTCGGCGTCAGCCCAAGAACCCGCATGCCGAGGCCGAGCAGTTCCGCCGGCGCGCGGTGCTGGGGTTCGTGATGGTGGTGATCTGCCTGGTCGGCCTGGGCGGCTGGTATTTCAAGCTGCAGGTGCTCGACCACGAGGTCTACGCCACCCGCTCGGAAGCCAATCGCATCAAGCCCAAGCCGGTGGTGCCCGGGCGCGGCATGATCTACGACCGCACCGGCCGGCTGCTGGCCGAGAACGTGCCGGCGTTCCGCCTGGACGTGACCCCGGACAAGGTTGCCGACATGGACGCCATGCTGGCCGCGCTGGGCAAGGTGATCCCGATCGCGCCGGAGGACCTGGAGCGTTTCAATCGCGAGCGTCGTGCACGCCGCAGCTTCCTGCCGGTCACGCTCAAGCTACGCATGAGCGACGAAGAGATGGCGCGCTTTGCGGTGGAGCGCTGGCGCTTTCCCGGGGTGGAGCTGGAGCCGTATCTGACCCGGCGCTACCCCTACGGACCGTTGTTCGCACACATCATCGGTTACGTCGGCCGTATCGATGAAAAAGACCTGGCGGTGCTGGGCGAGGGCAATGCCGCGCTCACCCATATGGGCAAGTCCGGTCTGGAGCGCTATTACGAACAGGACCTGCGCGGGCAGGTGGGCTACGAGCAGGTCGAAACCAATGTGCAGGGGCGGGCGATCCGCACCGTCGGCCGGGTCGCGCCGCAGTCGGGTGCGGACTTGCGGCTGTCGGTGGATGCCGACCTGCAGCGCGCGATGGTGGCCGCGTTCGGCGAGCACGAAGGTGCGGCGATCGCGATGGACCCGCGCACCGGCGAGATCCTGGGCATGGTCAGCCTGCCCAGCTACGACCCCAACCTGTTCGTCAACGGCATCTCGCATACCGACTTCAAGATGCTCAACGACAACCCGTCGCGGCCGCAATTCAACCGGCTGGTGCTGGGTGGCGTGGCGCCGGGCTCCACGCTCAAGCCGCTGATCGCGCTGGCTGGGCTCGATAGCGGCCTGCGCCGGCCGGAAGACCGTGTGCTCTCCACCGGCATGTTCTACCTGCCCGGCGTCAGCCGCGGCTGGGGCGACTCGCACCGCGGCGGTCACGGCTGGACCGACCTGCGCAAGTCGATCGCCCAGTCGGTCAATACCTACTACTACCGCCTGGCGGTGGATATGGGTATCGAGCGCTTCGACCAGTACATGGGCGGCTACGGGTTCGGCGCGCCCACCGGGGTGGACCTGCTGGGCGAAATCGGCGGCATCCTGCCGTCGCCGGCCTACAAGTACAAGACCCGCAAGGAGCGCTGGTATCCCGGCGATACCGTCAACATCGCCATCGGCCAGGGCGACTGGAAGGTGACTCCGTTGCAGCTGGTACGCGGGGTCTCGGCGATCGCCGGCGGGCTGCTGCTGCGCCCGCATCTGGTGCTGGAGCAGCGCACCGGTTTCGACCACCCCTGGCAGCCGATGATCCAGCCGCCGGGCAAGCCGATCAGCCCGAGCGCGGCGCATCTGCAGGTGGTGCGCGAGGGCATGATGGACACCATGCGCCCCGGCGGCACCGGCTATGCGATCACGCCGGGCGCGCCGTACCAGATGGCCGGCAAGACCGGTACCGCGCAGGTGGTCAGCCGCAAGGGCGTGGCCGCGGTGGACCCGCGCAGCCTGCCGCTGCATCTGCGTCACCGTGGCCTGTTCGTCGGCTTCGCGCCGGCCGACAACCCGGTCATCGCGGTGGCGGTGGCAGTGGAGGGTGGTGGTTTCGGCACCAGTTCGGCCGCGCCGATCGCCCGCAAGATCTTCGACGCCTGGCTGCTGGGCAAGATGCCCGCGGGCCTCCTGCCGTTGGACAGCGAGCTCGGCATGACCGCGGTGGGCATCAACCAGTTCGAAGCCGGCGCCACAGATGCACGTGCGGCCGGCGATGCGGCAGCCGCCACGCTGGAAGAATTGCCGGTGGTGATCGGCCAGACTGCGGTGGCGCTGGATCCCACCACGCCCGCGCAGCCGGTGGTGCCGGATGTGCCCGATGCGGTGCAGGAGACCGATCATTGAGTGACATCCTGCGCTGGTTGGTGGACATGGCCGCGCGCTTCACGCGCAGCCTGGACTGGGTGCTGTGCCTGGCGCTGGGCGCGCTGATGGTGATCGGCCTGTCGGTGCTCAAGAGCGCCGGCGGCGCGGCCAACGGCGATCACCTGGTGATGGCGCAAGGCGTTCGCTTCGTCATCGGCATCGCCGCGATGTGGGGCATTTCGCGCATGTCGGTGCTGCGCCTGCGCGCCTGGACGCCGTGGGTGTATGGCCTATCGATGCTGCCGTTGCTGGCGGTGTTCGCACTGGGCACCGGCAAATACGGCCGCCAGTGGCTGGATCTGAAAGTGTTCTACCTGCAGCCGGCCGAGCTGCTCAAGATCAGCCTGCCGATGATGGCGGCCTGGTATCTGCACCGCATGCCGCTGCCGCCGCGCATTTCCACCGTGTTGGTCACCTGCATGATCATCGGCGTGCCCACCGCGCTGATCATGTTGCAGCCGGACTTCGGCACCGGCGTGTTGATTGCCGCAAGCGGCGTCTTCGTGCTGCTGCTGGCTGGCCTGCCATGGTGGTGGGTAGCGGTGGGCCTGGGCGGCGTGTCGGCGGCGGCGCCGGTGGCCTGGTTCTGGTTGCTGCGGCCTTACCAGAAGGATCGCATCATGATGTTCCTCAACCCCGAGAACGACGCGCTTGGCGCCGGCTGGAACATCATCCAGTCCAAGATCGCCATTGGCTCTGGCGGCTTGGATGGCAAGGGTTGGGGGCTGGGTTCGCAATCGCATCTGAACTTCATTCCCGAACAGACCACCGATTTTGCGTTCTCGGTGCTCAGCGAAGAATTCGGCTGGATCGGCGTGGCCACCGTGCTGACGCTATATCTCATCGTCATCGGCCGTTGCCTGTGGATCGCCTCGCAGGCGCGTGACACCTATTCGCGCCTGGTTGCCGGCGCCACCGGCCTGGCCTTCTTCGTGTACGTGCTGGTCAACGGCGGCATGATCTCCGGCCTGCTGCCGGTGGTTGGCGTGCCGATGCCGCTGATGAGTTACGGCGGCACCTCGGCGGTGTCGTTGCTGGCCGGATTGGGCCTGGTGATGGCAGTGAAGACGCACCGACCGGTGCATGGATATTGAGGCCTCGCGCAGTCGCATCGCTGCGTTGCACCGGCGCAGCTGACGCGCCAGCGGCATGCGTGGCAGTGCAACCCTGATCGATGCGTCACGCGTGTGTCAGTGCGCCGGCCAAGCATCGATCACTCCGCGTTTTGCGCGCTGCATTGCAATGACGACACCGCGATGCAGGCTGACTTCGCGCGCGCGGCGTTTGGTTCGCTCGCGCTCTGCACGCGCGGGGCATGCTCCGTAGAGTCCGCCACGCCGCTGCAGTGATGGCGGACGCGTCGCGTTGCCTGTGCAGGTGCGCGCCATTTCTCTTTCGGGTGCCTTTTCCATGAAATTGCTAACCGCCGCCATCGGCGGTGTCTGTCTGCTGCTGTCCGCGCAGGCCAGTGCCGTCACCTTCGCCACCGGCGATACCCGCACTGTCGCGCAACCCACCATTCCAGCCACGTGTTCGCCGTCCCTGAAGGCTGGGCTGACGCCGACCGGGCGTCAATTCGATGATGCGACCGAGCACTCGCCGCCGGATACCAGGACCATCCAGGCCGCGCTCAATGCCTGCAAAAACGGCAGCGTGCTGCTGACCGGTGGCAGCGGCAACGCATTTCTGACCGGCCCGCTGACCATTCCCAGCGGCGTAACGCTGGTGGTCGACCAGGGCGTCACCTTGTACGGCTCACGCAATCCGGCCGACTATGGCAGCGGCTGCGGCGTGGCAGGTTCCAAGAGCGGCGGCTGCGCGCCGCTGATCAGCGTCAAGGGCGTCAAGTCGGGCGTGATGGGCATCCGCACCGGCGGGCGTCAGGGCACCATCGATGGCCGCGGCGATCTGACCATGCTGGGCAAGAGCACCAGCTGGTGGCAGTTCGGCGAAAACGCCAAGGCGGCCGGGCAGGTACAGAACAGCCCGGACCTGATCAAGGTGCAGAACTCCACGGCGTTTACGCTGTACGACATCAACTTGATCAATGCGGCGTACTTCCATTTCTTCGCGCATATTGTCGATGGCCTGACCATCTGGGGCGTACGGGTGAAATCGCCGGCCACCAGCCCCAACACCGATGGCCTGGACCTGGACAGCGTGACCAACGCCAGTCTGGTCGACAACGATGTGATGGGCGGAGACGATTGCGTGGCGATCAAGACCATCGCCTCCAAGTCCGGCAACATCACCGTGCGCGACAACCGTTGCTACGGCACCCACGGCATCTCGATCGGCAGCGAAGTGATGTTCGGGGTCAACAATGTGCTGGTCGACAACAACGTCATCACCGCCACCGACGATGCCGGCAACCGCAGTACCGACAACAACGGGCTGCGCATCAAGACCAGTATCGTCAAGGGCGGCCCGGTCAGCCTGGTCACCTACCGCAATACCTGCCTGTTCGGCGTGACCAGCCCGCTGGTGATCAACCCGTTCTATGCATCCGGTAGCGGCGGCACCAAGCCCAGCTTCAAGGAGATCGTCGTCAACGGCTTGCGCACCACCGCCGATGTCGGGCTCAAGGGCAAGGGTTGGATCCTGAAAGGCTTTGATGCGCAGACACCGTTGGACCTGGTGCTGGCCAATCTTGCGACAGGCAACAAGGCCGTCGCTGCCAGCGACGCACAGATCGGGCTTGTCAACAGTGACCTGACGCCGACCGGTACCGGTGTCACCACCGGCCCGGTGCAGGTGAGTGGTGCCATCCCGACCTGCTCGACGGCACCGCGTTTCCTGGCGTTGTGATCCATCGGGCGCGGCCGGCCTCCGGGCCGCGCCCGATCTTCTGCCTTTTCCCGGCACGCTGCAGCGCCGATCGGTGCCGGCGCGTTTTGCGCCTTCGCCGATCGGTTGAACCGACGGGGCGGGCTGCTGGGCCATGCTGAGACATCGACGATCGGTACCACGCCTGCAGATTGGCGAACCGATACACCAGATGCTTGTCGATGAAGGCGATCAACACCGGCAACACGTCGGTGACGCGGCGCAGCCCGGCGTCGCTCAACGCCAATGCGGCGCGGCCTTCGGCCAGCTCGGCCATCTGGTCGCGGATCACGAGCTGTTTCTGTCGCAACCGCAAAGCGATTGAAAATCGCAGGCTGCGATCCCGCGATCCCGCGATCCCGCGATGGCGGCAATTGCCGCCGTCGCCACGTTGGCCAGACACGCCCGCTGCGCACTTGTCCGTGTGCCGCCAAGCCGTCTCCACACGTCCTGCTCCTTTGCAGCGGTCCCATCCGTGCGTGCCCAGGGTTTTTCGTGCCGCGCCCACATGAGCGAGTGAGCTGTGCGCGTCAAGCGATGCTGCGGCATGCCTTGACTTCGGCTAAAGCTCTTTCGTTTCATGGCTTTATTGCCAGAAGTTCATCTGATGTCTGTTACCCTCGGCCGATGATTCGACGCACCCTGACCTGCCTGCTCACCCTCGGCCTTGTCGCCTGCGCGACCCAGCCCAGCCCTCCGTCCCCGCCGCCGGCTGCCAGCGCACCGCCGGCCAAGCCGCCAGTGGCTCCGGTCGCGCCTGCAAGCGCCGCCGCCGAAGCCCCCGCGCTGCCGCCGGTCGATCTGACCCCGGTGCCCTTCGAGATCGCACGCGCCAACTTCGTGCGCGACACCGCCGCCAAGTACGGCATCGACGCCGCCCAGATCGACGCGGTGCTGGCGCAGGCGCAGTTCAAGGACGCCATCGTCACCGCGATGTCGCGGCCGGCCGAGCGGGTCAAGCCGTGGAACGAATACCGCCCGATGTTCATCACCCAGGCGCGGATCGATGGCGGGCGTAACTTCCTGGCCCAGCACCGCGCCGAGCTGAGCAAGGTCGAAGCCGCTACCGGCGTGCCGGCACAGGTGATCGTGGCCATCATCGGGGTAGAGACCAGTTACGGCAGCAATGTCGGCAAATATCGCGTGCTGGACGCGCTGTATACGCTGGCGTTCCGCTACCCGCGCAGTGGCGACCCGGCCAAGCTCGAGCGCGAAGTGCGTCGCGAGCTGTTCTTCCGCGACGAACTCGGCCAGCTGTTCGCGCTCGGCAAGGAAGAGCAGCTCGATGTCACCAGCCTGATCGGCAGCTATGCCGGCGCGATGGGCATGGGCCAGTTCATGCCGTCCAGCTACCGCCAGTTCGGTGTCGATGGCGATGCGGATGGCAAGCGCAATCTGTTTACCGATTACAACGACGTGTTTGCCTCGATCGCCAACTACTTCGTCAAGAAGGGCGGCTGGGTGCGCGGCGGTCAGGTCGCCGTGCCGGCCACGCTGGCTGCCGGTCACGAGGAATTCAATCCCACCGACTGGTCGCCGGTATACACGCTGGCCGATCTGTCCGCGCGCGGGTATCACCCTGGTGCGCCGGTGGTGGCGGGCAGCACCGCCACCCCGATCAGCCTGGACGACGCCAACGGCAAGCAGTACTGGCTGGGCTTCCAGAATTTCTACGCGATCACCCGGTACAACATTTCCAAGATGTATGCGATGGCCGTGTTCCAGCTGTCCGAGGCCATCGCCGGCAAGGAGTTACCCCCGGCATGAACAGCATGACAGGCCCCAAGTGGCTGATTCCGATGGCGCTGATGCTCGGCCTGGCGGCCTGTAGCAGCGCACCGAAGAAAAGCGTCGGCGCCAAGGGCAGCGGCGCCGTCAAGGGCGTCAAGGTCGAAGGCAAGGGGCCGGCGTATGTCGCCACCGGATGCCCGTCGACCTCGCCGTATGCCGCTGCCAAGGAAGACCCGTCCACACGCGGCGACTACACCGCCGGCGGCCTGTACAAACCCGGCGTCAAGGACACCACGCCCGACCACGTACCGAACGTGGCCTGTATCCCCGAACCGCTGGTCACCGACGAGCCGCGCTCGGCGGTCGGCAATCGCTCGCCCTATGAAGTGCTGGGCAAGCGCTACGTGGTGATGGACAACCCGGGCGACTATGTCGAACGCGGTACCGCCTCGTATTACGGCAGCAAGTTCCACGGCCGGCTGACCTCTAACAAGGAGGTCTACGACATGTACGCCTTCACCGCCGCGCACAAGACGCTGCCGCTGCCCAGCTTCGCCCTGGTGACCAATACCGATACCGGCGACTCGGTGGTGGTGCGCGTCAACGACCGCGGCCCGTTTCACGATGGTCGCGTGATCGATCTGAGCTACGCCGCCGCGGTCAAGCTGGGCATCACCGGCAAGGGCACCGGCAATGTCGAAGTGCGCGGGCTGACCGAAGCCGATAACGGCAACCTGTTGGCCAAGCGCAATCGCGGACGGGTGCCGGTCACGACGGCTGTTGCCACCGCGCGGCCGGCATCGGGCAGCAGCCAGATCGATGGCCTGGTGCAGCGTCTGCCCACCGGCACGGCTGCTCCGCGCGCGGCGGTTGCAAGCGCGGCTGCCGTCCCCGTTGCGACATCCCTCGCCACTGCGCCGGCCAAACCCGCCGGCGAGCGCTGGCGCTACAACGTTGCCGAGTCGCGACAACCCGGCAATCCGGACAATTTCGATGCCTGGATGAAGGCGCAGGGCGTGCGCGTTGCGACCGGCAAGCCGGCAGCGGTTGCGCCGCGTCCGGCATCGGCCACGCCTGCGCCTGTCGCTGCCACGCCGGTGGCGGCTGCAGTGGTCAGGCCAGTGGACAACGGAGCGCCTGCGCGCCCGGTCAAGACCGATCCAGCGCCGGCCAAGGCGCCGAGTGCAGCGGAAGCCGCCCTTGGCGACATCCTGTTGCAGGTCGCCAGCTTCGCCAGCCGCGAAAACGCCAACCGCGCGCTGTCGCAGCTTGCCTCGGCCGGTATCGCCGGTGCCAGCGTCAGCGACATCGTCAGTGGTGGCCGCACTCTGTGGCGCTTGCGCGTCAATGCACGCGACCACGCCAATGCCTCGGAGATCGCCCAGCGCATCGCCGGGCTGGGCTTCGGTCGCCCGCAGATCGTCGCCAACTGAGCGCAGACCGGCATGCCGTCAGGAGCGGCCATCGCGGTCAGCGACCCGAGGCGCTGGGCTGGCGCCGACCGCGTCGACGTGCATGCGCAGCCAGTGGCTTGGGGCGTCCGGCGCGCGATCAACTGACTGCAACACTGAACTGCGCAGGCGCGTGGGACCCGGCGTGCGTCGCCTGAATCTTCATCGCACCTTACAATTTCGTATTACCCAGCCTTCGGGCCCGTCAGGAGTCGTTCTTCAATGAAATTCCGCTTCGCCGCCGCTGCCTTGGCCACGTTCGCCTTCGGCCTGGTCTGCGCCCAGACACCCGCGCCGCAGCCGACTCCCGCCGTGGCTGCCGCGCCGGCTGCACTGCCGGTTCCGCCCGCACCCGCGCCGGCCGTGTCCAAATCCTGGATCCTGATGGACTACGCCACCGGGCAGGTGCTCGCCGGCGAGAACATCCATCAGCAGTTGGCTCCGGCCAGCATCACCAAGGTGATGACGTCCTACGTGGTGGCTGCAGAAATCAAGAACGGCAAGGTCAAGCGCGACGACCAGGTCATGATGAGCGAGCGCGCCTGGCGCGAGGGCGGCGCCGGCACCGACGGCAGCTACAGCGGCTTCCCGGTCAACCAGACCGCGCGTCTGGAAGACATGGAAAAGGGCATGGCGATCCAGTCCGGCAACGACGCCGCGATCGCGCTGGCCGAGCACGTGGCCGGGAGCGAAGAAGCCTTCGCCTCGTTGATGAACAGCTACGCCGCCAAGATCGGCATGAAGAATTCGTACTTCGTCAACGCGCACGGGTTGAGCGCCGAAGGCCATCACTCCACCGCCTACGATCTGGCCATGCTGGGCCGCGCGATGGTGCGCGATTACCCGGAAACCTACGCCTACAACAAGATCAAGGAATTCCAGGTCGGCTCGATCAAGCAGAGCAACCGTAACCGGCTGCTATGGCGCGACCCGGCGGTGGACGGCATCAAGACCGGCCATACCTCCGAAGCCGGCTACTGCCTGCTGAGCTCGGCCAAGCGCGGCGACCAGCGCCTGATCGCGGTGGTCATGGGCGATAGCTCCGAAGAGCAACGCGCCACCGACAGCCTGGCCCTCCTCAACTGGGGGTTCCGCTTCTTCGAAACCCATAGCCTGTACGCGCCCGGCAAGGTCGTGACCAAGCAGAAGGTCTGGAAGGGTGCGCAGGACGAAGTGCAACTGGGCGTGGCCCAGCCGCTGCAGGTCAGCCTGCAGCGCGGCCGCTACAACGATCTCAAGCCCAGCATGGAAGTGGCCAAGACCCTGGAAGCGCCCATCAAGAAGGGTCAGCAGGTCGGCACCGTCAAGGTCAGCCTGGATGGCAAGATCATTGCCCAGGCCCCGCTGGTCGCCATCAACGCAGTGGAGGAGGGCGGCTTCTTCAAGCGCCTCTGGGATTCGTTCTGGATGTGGTGGGAATCGGAGTGATCCAAAGAAAAAGCCGGCGAAAGCCGGCTTTTTTGTTGGCGGGGATTGGGCATTCGGGATTCGGGATTCGCAACAGCCAGAGCGGGTGCAAAGCCCCGGCTGCCCGCTTTGACGGATCGGGGTCCCGAGTTCCAACTTCGATCCGGAGGCCGACTGTCGCAAAGCACAAACAGCACGCTCTTGCGAATCCCCAATCCGACTCCCCAATCCCAGCCCTCAAAGCATCCGACTGATCGTGAAGCTGCCGTACACCGGGGTTTCGCGTTGGGTCTCGAATTCGCGGGTGCGGTGGTAGCGGGCCAGCGCGAACTTCCAGCGGCCGTACATCACCGCCAGGCCGTAGCCGACATCGCCCACAAACGGGCGTTTGTCCACGCTGTGGCTGTTGCGGAAGGTGTTGCCATCCAGGGTGATGTCGCGGATCACCCAGCGTGCGTCTGTGGTCACGAACAGGTGGCCCGACCAGCCACTGGCACGTCCCAGCCGGCTCGGGGCCGTGTTTTCGCCCGCCGGGCGGGTGGGGGTGCTGCCGAAATCGTCCGGCAGTTTCCAGCCAAAACGCGCTTCGCCACCGGCGTTCAGGTGCGTCGCCATGTTGCCCACTGCGCCGCCCCAGTGCGAGATGAAGTCCCAGCCCAATCCATCGGCATTGCCGCTGGCATCGGCCGGCCAGCGGCGCATGCGTTCGTGCACCAGGTTGATCAGCGGCTCGTTGTGCAGCTGGTTGTCCCAGCCCTGGAATTTCTCGTCGCCCAGCGCGTCGTGGATCGCATCCTGCGCTTCCTGCGCGAATGCCCACGGGCCAACCACGCCCACCTGCAACTGCGTGGTCCGCAGGTGCGCATCGTTACGCGCGTTGTAGCCAAAGCTCGCCAGCAGGATGCCCGCATACGGACGGTCGTCCGGGATCACGTCGCGACGGGTGTAATCGGTGGGCGTAAAGATCGCCTGGCCGATCGAGAACACCATGTTCTGCTGGTCGAACTCGCCCGGGTGCAGCCGCTCCAGATAGCTGTTGACCCAGCGTGCGGTGCGCGGCAGGCACGGGTCGTCGGTGTAGTCGACCAGGTTGGGCGAGACCAGGGTCAATACCGCACCGTTGGAATACCCCTGGTCCTGGTCTTCACCGCCGAACAAATCGTTGTCGACCCGGAAATTGACCGCCGGCGGCGTGCGACCCAGTCGGCTGGAATCGCACTGATCCGCCGCGATGGCCGGCATCGACAGCCCGGTGAGAGAGAGCAGCAAGGCAGCAGACAACGCGCGCGGTCGGAGCATGGAAGGCCTGGTGGACAAGGAGGGGCGGGATGGTGCAAAGGTGCCTGCGCCCGCGGCTGCGCCGCGTGAACAAGCGAGCCATCATGCCCTGGGGGCCGCGCCGCAGCGACGCTGGCTCAGGCACCGATCCGTTCCATCTGACGCGCCGACACTGCGACGGAGTAGCGATGAAAAGCGCGCGCGAATAGCATATGATGCGCCCCGGGGAAAGAAGCCCCAAGGAACGGCGGCCTTGCAGGCCATTTCATCACCAACGGATCGCGTTCGCCAAGGGCAGCGCAGGTGTCAGGGGAAAAACATGAGCAAGACGATTTCTTTGAGCGCGGTGGCACTGACCAGCGTGCTGGGTATTGCATTGGCCAGCGTCAGCGCGCCGGCATCGGCCGGCTTCAAGGATGCCTTCAAGGGCAAGGGTTCCGCACAGGACGAACGCAAACAAGGCGTTGCGCAGATCCCGACGTGCGCCAAGCCGCTGGGCAGCCTGTCGGTCATCGAGCCGGAAGACGCGGTCGACTGGTGGACGGGTCAGCAGTTGCCGGCGCCTTCCAAGTTGATCAAGGTGTTTGTCAACAAGTCACGTTGCTTCACCCTGGTGGATCGTGGTGCGGGCATGGCTGCATCGCAGCGCGAGCGCGATCTGGCGGCCAGTGGCGATCTGCGTGCGCGTTCCAACGTGGGTAAGGGGCAGATCCGCGCAGCCGACTACGTAATGACGCCAGACCTCATTTCGCAGAACAGCAATGCTGGCGGCAGCGCGATGGCAGGTCTGCTGGGCGGCTTGGTGGGCGGTAATGCGGGCGCCCTGGTGGGAGGATTGAATTTCACCAAGAAGACTGCTGACGTAGCGTTGACCATCACCGATGTGCGCTCGTCCGAGCAGGTTGCCATGGCCGAAGGTAACGCCAAGAGAACCGATATGGGCTGGGGCGGTGCGGGTGGCCTCTTCACTGGCGGCGGCTTGGGTGCAGCTGGCGTTGGCGGTTATGCCAATACCGAGATTGGCCAGGTGATCACGCTGGCCTATCTGCAGGCGTACACCGATGTCGTCACTCAGCTGGGCGGGCTGTCCGGCAATCCGGCCGCGTCCAACACCCAGCAGGCGGTCACGGTCACTCGCGCAGGGCGTCTGTTGGCTAACGCCAAGGGCTCTGGCGCAGCAGTGCGCACGCTGGAGCCTGGCATGATGCTGTACCCCACCGGCACCAAGGAAGGCGTCATGTGGGAAGTCGAGGACGAGATGGGCAACCGCGGCTGGGTATCGTCGGCCATGCTGCAATTGTCCAAGTAAGCACTGGCATCGGCCGGATGTGTCCGGCCGATCGCCCCGTGTCAGACAGTCAGGCCGGCGTCCCGAAAATTAGGTGTCCAGCGCGTGCAGCTGCCCTCCGGGCGCGGCCTGATTTGGCGGGTGTATCGCTTCGCTGTCGAACACAATCGTTGAATGAATCCGTCAGGCGCCCACTGGCTGGCGGGACGAGCGGAGCCGGTGCCATGCACGCGGCTCCGCTTGTCGTTCTGGGGAGCGCGGACTTGGGTTTGCCCTCCACCGGCCCGATAATGGGGCGATGGATATCAGCACCGACAACCCCGATCACGGCTTCCAGTTTCCCGGTACCTTCGAGCTCAGCGCCATGGGTGCGGCCGAGCGCGGCCTGGAAACCGAATTGCCGCGCCTGCTCGCTGCCACCGGTGTGGAGCTGCTGCAGGAAAGCGTCAGCTGGAAGCATTCTTCCAACGGCAAGTATGTCTCGGTCAAGATCGGCTTCCGCGCCGAGAGCCGGGAGCAGTTCGACGCGGCGCATCAGGCCTTGCGCGACCATCCGGAAGTGAAGTGGACGCTGTAGCGGCCGAGCCCGCCGTGGTTGCGGCTTCGCCTGCGCAGCTGCGCGACCTCGGTCAGCAGGATTACGCTCCGGTATGGCGTGCAATGCAGCGTTTCACCGATGCACGCGACGAGCAAACTGCCGATGAGGTGTGGGTGGTCGAGCATGCGCCGGTGTTCACGCTGGGCCAGGCCGGCAAGCCGGAGCACGTGCTGGCGCCGGGCGATATTCCGGTGCTGCAGGTGGACCGTGGCGGTCAGGTGACCTATCACGGCCCCGGCCAGCTGGTGGTCTATCCGCTGCTGGATCTGCGTCGGCTCAAGATCGGCGTGCGCGATTACGTCTGCAAGATCGAGCAGGCGCTGATCGATACGCTGGACGAGTGGAACATCGTGGCCGAACGCCGCGAAGGTGCGCCGGGTGTGTACGTCGGCGGCGCCAAGATCGCCGCACTCGGCATTCGCGTGCGCCGGGGCTGCACCTTCCACGGGTTGTCGTTCAACGTGGCGATGGACCTGGAACCCTTCCACCGCATCAACCCCTGCGGCTATCAGGGCCTGCAGGTGACCTCGGTGCTAGACTTGGGCGGCCCCTCCGGGATGGAGGCCGTCAAGGCCGTGCTGCTCGATCAGCTGGCGCGCCAATTCGGCCTGACCCTGCACCCCGCCTCCGCAATGCCCGACCTTTCGCTTCCGGCCTGAGCGCCCGTATCGCCATGACCCAGCCTATCGCCCGCTCCATCCCCTTGCAGGTCGTTTCCGGCGACAGCGCCGCGCCTGCGCCGCTGCAGACTGGCGTCAAGCAGATCGGTGGCGACAAGATCAACCGCTCGCCGGTGCAGTTCGTCGACGCGCCGGTGCTGCGCAAGCCGTCCTGGATTCGCGTGCGGATTCCGTCCGGCAACGCAGTGCAGAACCTCAAGGCCAAGCTGCGCGAAAACCGCCTGGTCACGGTGTGCGAAGAAGCCAGTTGCCCGAACATCCACGAGTGCTTCAGCCACGGCACCGCGACCTTCATGATCCTGGGCGAGGTGTGCACACGACGCTGCTCGTTCTGCGATGTGGCGCACGGCCGGCCCAAGCCGCCGGATGCCAACGAGCCGGCCAGTCTGGCGACCACGGTGGCCGACATGGGCCTGAAGTACGTGGTGGTCACCAGCGTCGACCGCGACGACTTGCGCGACGGCGGCGCCCAGCACTTCGTGGACTGCATCGCAGCCATCCGTGCCAGCTCGCCCAACACCCGCATCGAGATCCTGACCCCGGATTTCCGCGGCAAGGGCCGCATGGACCGCGCGCTGGAGATCCTGGCGCTGAGTCCGCCGGACGTGTTCAACCACAACATCGAAACCGTACCGGATCTGTATCCGAACGTGCGCCCCGGTGCGGATTACCAGTGGTCGCTGACCCTGCTGCAACGCTTCAAGGCGCAGCATCCTTCCATCGCTACCAAGTCCGGCATCATGCTCGGGCTGGGCGAAACCATGGAGCAGGTGCAGGCTACCTTGCGCGATCTGCGTGCGCACGATGTGGACATGATCACGATCGGCCAGTATCTGCAGCCGACGCCGCACCACCACCCGGTGATGCGCTACTGGACGCCTGAGGAATACAAGGCGCTGGAAGACTACGGCAACGCATTGGGTTTCAGCCACGTGGCGTCTGGCCCGATGGTGCGCTCGTCGTATCACGCCGATCGCCAGGCTGCCGGCGCAGGCGTCGCTGCCTGAGCAACGCGGGGCGCTCGATGCGTCCTGCGTCAGCGGCACCAGGCGTTCGAAGCCGCGCGCGTGGATGCAAGGTCCCATGACGCGCGATTGTGACGGCGTCAGCTGGATGGCACCTAAGCCATCGTTTCATCGCCGGCCCCGTGCAGCGCACGGGGCCGTGTCGTATCCGACAGTCCGGGCGCCGGCGCAAGGTACGGTCGCGTTCACAATCCGATACAGACCCGGCGCTAGGCTGATTCAGCCAGCAGATGACAACGCCAGCAACTTTGGGCACTGTCATGCTGTCTGATCCGTTCACCGCCTTTCTTTCGTCGGCCTTGTGCCGAGAGCCATTCGATGACCTACAACGTTTCTGCGTCCATGAAGGCCGGCCTGCTGGCGCTGGTGTTGACCACTCCGATGGCCTTGCTCGCACGCGCCGACACTGCGCTGCCGGCCGCCGCCACGCCCGAACAGGCGACGGCGACCAAACTGGTCTATGGCCTGCTGTCCGACAGCCGCTATGCCTACCGTCCGCGGACGCTGGACGAGGCGATGTCCAAGGACGTGTTCAAGCGCTACCTGGAAACGTTGGACGGCGGCAAGCAATTCTTCACCCAGGCCGACATCGACGGCTTTGCGCCGCTGCAGTCCGGCGTAGGCGATGCGCTGCGCGGCGGCAATCTGGAGCCGGCGTTCCAGGTGTTTGCGATCTACAAGAAGCGCGTCGACCAGCGCGTCAAATACGCGCGCGACCTGCTCAAGCAGGACTTCGATTTCACTGGTAGCGACAAGTTCGAGTACGACCGCAAGGACGTGCCGTGGGCCTCGGACGACAAGCAGCTGGACGTCCTGTGGCGGCAGTCGGTGATGAACGACTGGCTGCGCCTGAAGCTGGCCGGCAAGAAGCCTGAGGACATCCGCAAGACGCTGGACAAGCGTTACGCCGCGCTCGCCGATTCGGTGAAGCAGCTCAAGGGCGAGGACGTGTTCCAGTTCTTCGTCAACGCCTACACCAACGCCGTCGACCCGCATACCGATTACTTCACCCCGCGCACCGCCGAGACGTTCAACCAGCAGATGTCGTTGTCGCTGGAAGGCATCGGCGCGCAACTGCAGAAGCAGGACGACATGGTGGTGATCCGCGAGGTGATCCCGGGTGGTCCGGCCGCAGTGGATGGAACGCTCAAGCCGGGCGATCGCATCGTCGGTGTGGGCCAGGCCAAGAACGGCGCGATCGAGGATGTGATCGGCTGGCGCATCGACGATGTGGTGGCCAAGATTCGCGGCAGCAAGGATACCCAGGTGCGCCTGGAGTACATCCCGGCCGAGTCCGGCATCGACGGCAAGCACCGCACCGTGACCCTGACCCGGCAGAAGGTGCGTCTGGCCGAACAGGCTGCCAAGGGCGAGACGATCACCCTGCCGGCCAAGGGCAGCGAACCGGAACGCCGCATCGGCATCATCAAGCTGCCGGGCTTCTACCAGGACTTCGAAGGCCGTCGCCGTAACGCGACCGATTACGCATCGGCAACGCGCGACGTCGCCAAGCTGCTGGCCGGCTTCAAGACCGACAAGGTCGATGGCGTGGTGCTGGACCTGCGCAACAACGGCGGCGGTTCGCTGGACGAAGCGATCGAGCTCACCGGCCTGTTCATCGAGCAGGGTCCGGTGGTGCAGGTGCGCGAATCCGGCGGCCGCGTGACCGTCAATGGCGACAGCAATCCGAAGGTGGCCTGGGATGGCCCGCTCGGCGTCCTGATCAACCGTGGCTCGGCCTCGGCTTCGGAAATCTTTGCCGGTGCGATCCAGGATTACGGTCGCGGCCTGGTGATCGGTGAGACCAGCTTCGGCAAGGGCACGGTGCAGAACATCGTCGACCTGGACCGTTGGCCCGCCGCCGAAGGCCAGCGCTATGGTCAGGTCAAGCTGACGATTGCGCAGTTCTTCCGCGTCAGCGGTTCCAGCACCCAGCACAAGGGCGTGGTACCGGATATCGCGTTCCCGGCCAGTGTGGATGCCACCGAGTTCGGCGAAAGCACCTACGACAATGCGCTGCCGTGGACGCGCATCGCTGCCGCACCGCACACCCAGTACGGCAACTTCGCGCCCCTGCTGCCCAAGTTGCAGACGCTGCACACCGCGCGCATCGCGGCCGACAAGGAGTTCCAGTGGTGGGAAGAGGACGTCAAGCAGTTCCGCGACGAAAAGGCCAAGAAGTACATCTCCTTGAACGAAGCAGAGCGCGTTGCCGAGCGTCAGAAGCAGGATCAGCAGCGCAAGGATCGCCAGCAGGTGCGCAAGCAGTTGGGCCTGCCGCTGGATCCGCTCGCTGATGACAGCGACGACGGCCTGACCGGCAATGAGCGCGACATCGTCAAGGACACCGCACGCGAGAAGGCCGCAGAAAAGCGCCCCGATCCGCTGCTGCATGAATCGGCCGCGATTCTGGCCGATGCGCTGGGCCTGCTTGCGCAGGATCAGCCGCTGTCGGCGCAGGTGTTGCCGCAGTCGACAGCGCCGGGACGTTGGGCCGACTGATTGTTTGCCGAGCAGCTGGCGACAACATCGGGTTGAAGCAGGAAACGCCACCGCACTGCGGTGGCGTTTTTGTTGGCCGACCCTTTAGATGTCCGGTGCGGCGGCGCGAGCGGGTTTGACCGCTGAGCGGCTGCCGCGCCCGCGCGCGTTGCAATGCCTCATTACGTCCGATGTGGCTTTACGCCAGCGCCTGCCACATACCTTGCAGGCCGAGCACCAGCAACGTGGTGAAAAAAAAGCGCCGAAACATATCTGCAGAAATGCGATTGCGCACCCAGGCACCCAGCGACATGCCGATGACGGTGGGCAGCAGCGCCCACAGCGACGGAGCGATCGCCGCGCCGGGTAGCGCACCGTGCCAGGCCAGGGCGATGGCCAGCGCCAATGTCGCAATGCCGAAACACCAGCCCAGCGACCGGATCAACAGCTCGCGCGGGAGGTGCAATGCGCTGAGGTAAGGCAGTGATGGCAGCACGAACACGCCGGTGGCGCCACTCAACAGACCGGTGACCAGTCCGGCCAATGGCCCGACCCAGGGTTCGTGACGCGCCTGCATCGTCCACTGTCGGCGGGCCAGCCCAAGCAGGGCGTACAGCGCCAGCAGCGCGCCCAAGCCGGCGCGGACCAGGGCGGGGTCGGCGCCTGTCATCACCCCTGCACTGAGCCAGGTGCCGAGTGTCACGGTTGCCAGCAATGGCCACAGACGTCGCAACAGGGTCAGCGTGTTTGGCCCCCAGGCTTGCTGCACATTCGTCACCAGCGAAGGCAGTGCCAGCAAGGCCGCTGCCTCGGCAGGCGTCAGCCACAGGCCGAGCAGTCCCATTGCAACGGTCGGCAAGCCCATTCCGGCCACGCCCTTGACCCAGCCGGCCAGCAGGAAAACACCTGCGATCAGATGCCAGTGGGTGTGCAATGTCTCCATGCAGGCAAGGATCCGGGCTTGTTGCGCGACAGACAATGCGGGATTGTTTGATGCAGGCTTCGGCGGAGCCGAAGGGTGAGGCACAGGAAGCGGAGCGTGGAAAGATCCATGGCCCGTCCGCCTGTTTCGTCGGCGGCCAGTGCACTTCGATGGATACACGTATGCGAGTGGAGCGGTCATGCATCTGGAATTTGTCGATCTACGGTTGTTCATCGCGGTGGCCGAGGCGGGCAGCATCACGGCCGGGGCGCAACGCGCGGCGTTGTCGTTGGCGGCTGCCAGCGCGCGGATTCGTGCGCTGGAGCTGCAAGCGGGCGCCGTGCTGCTGGAACGCGGGCGCCGCGGTGTCAGCCTGACCCCGGCCGGTGGTGTGTTGCTGCGGCACGCACGGCAGCTGCAGCGGCAGGCCGAGGCATTGCAGCTGGAGCTGGGCGGCTACGGTGGCGGCGGGCAGGTGACGCTGCGGCTGGCGGCCAATACCGCAGCGCTGTCGGCATGGCTGCCCGAGCGGCTGGCGGAGTTTCTCATCGCCCATCCGCAGCTGGATCTGGCGTTGACCGAGCAGGGCAGCGACGCCGCCGCCGATGCGGTGCGAGAGGAACGCGCCGATATCGCGGTTGTCGCGGGCCATGCCGATGTCAGTGGCCTGCAGGTGCTGCCGTTCCGCGAGGATCGCTTGGTGCTGGTGATGGCTGCCACGCATCCACTGGCTGGCGCCTCGACGCTGCGCTTGCGCGAGCTCGCGGGAGTGGACACGCTGGGCCTGGCCGGCGACAGCGCCTTGCAACGGCACCTGCGCGTGCAAATGAACCGCGCCGGCGTGCAGTTGCGCACGCGTGCAAAGGTGCATGGCATCGACGCGTTGTGCCGCATGCTCGCACACGGCATGGGCGTGGCGATTCTTCCGCACGCCGCAGTGCAACGCTCATCTGTGTGCGATCAGCTGGTCACGGTGCCCCTGGATGAAGCCTGGGCGCCTCGGCAACTGTCGATCGTGCTGCGTCACGAATCTGCGCCGTCGACCATGCTGCAAGCGCTGGTCGACTGGCTGCAACGCGATTGACCTGCATGCCGTCAGACGGGCCGGCATCGTGACAGTGTCACGTTGCCGGCACGATCAACGCGGCCAGTCGAATTCGGCCAGCACCGGGTAATGGTCCGAGGGCAGGACACCGTCAGGGCGCGTGTCCAGCGTGGTGAAGCGCACAGGTGTCAGGCCGCGGAACAGGATCCAGTCGATGCGACGGGTCGGGCGGGTGCTGAAGTCCTGAAAGGTCTTTTCGGGGCCTTGCGGCGTCGCCACGTTGGCGCGTGCGTCCTTGAGCGTGGCGGTGAGCGTGCGGTAGGTGCCCTGATCGGGATCGCTGTTGAAATCCCCGGTCAGCACCACCGGAATGTCTGCCGGCAAGCTGGCGATACGCGACAGGATCACGCGCGCACCTTGTTCGCGCGCTGCCTCGTCCTGGTCACGGTGCGGCAGATGGGTGTTCAACAGGTAAAAGCGGCGCTTGTCGCTGCGACGCTCGAACAGGGCCCAGGTGACCATGCGCGGCAGGTCGGTGTTCCAGCTGCTGCTGCCGGGCACGTCGGGGGTGTCGGACAGCCAGAAATCGCCCGATTCCACCACCGACAACGCGCGGCTGTCGTAGAACACGCCCATATGCTCGTCGCTGCCATCGGCGCGGCGTCCCTTGCCGAACCAGCGATAAGCCGGCAATTGCGATGCAAGATAGTGCGCCTGGTCCTGCACCAGTTCCTGGGTGCCGAAAACGTCGGGATGGGTGTGCTTGATCAGCTCGACCATTGCCGTGCGTCGTACCGACCAGCGCTTGTCGCCGTCGGTGTCCACCGGCACCCGCACATTGAACGACATCACCCGCAACGGCGCAGATCCTGCCCATACCGGCAGCGACATGCACAGCATGGCAACAACAGCAAGCAATGGGCGAGAGGCAGCGCGAAAGAACTGGCGTGGCATCTGGGAAATCCGGAGTGACCAACCGCCAAGTCTAGTGCGCGTGCATGACCATTGCGTCCACGCGCGATTAAAAAACAGGCTTGACGCCGTCGCGCATCGGCGTAGCATTTACATCAAGGCAGCGGATAGACCGCTGACTGACCACTCAACCGTGAGGGATTCTCATGGCAACACAGTACGACTATCTTGTCTTCATCGGGCGCTTCGAGCCCTTTCATAACGGCCACGCTGCCGTCGCCCGCCACGCGCTGGGCAAAGCGAGCAAGCTCATTGTGCTGATCGGCTCGGCCGACACGCCACGTACCATTCGTAACCCCTGGACTGTCGCCGAACGCGCAGTGATGATCGAGTCCGCGTTGCCGGGCGAGCGCGAGCGTTTGATCCTGCGTCCGTTGCGCGATCATCTCTACAACGAAAGCCTGTGGATTGCCGAAGTGCAGCGCCAGGTTGCCGAAGCGGTGCACGCCGATGGCGGTACGCTCGATGCGCGAATCGGCCTGATCGGCATGGACAAGGACGCCAGCAGTTATTACCTGCGTGAGTTTCCGCAGTGGCCGCTGGAAGATGTGCAACATACCGCCACCTTGTCGGCCACCGAGTTGCGCCGCTATCTGTTCGAAGCCGGCGACATCGGATTCCATGGCGGGTTGCTGATGCTGCGCGGCAATGTGCCGGCGCCGGTGTACGAGATGCTGGAAGCGTTCCGCCGCAATTCGCCGAGCTACGCGCAATTGGTGGCCGAATACCGCTTTATCGAGCAGTACCGCGCCGCCTGGAAGGACGCGCCGTACGCGCCGACCTTCGTGACCACCGATGCGGTGGTGGTGCATTCCGGGCACGTGCTGCTGGTGCGCCGGCGCGCCGAGCCGGGCAAGGGGCTATGGGCACTGCCGGGCGGGTTCGTTGCCCAGGAAGAAGGGCTGCTGGACAGCTGCCTGCGCGAGCTGCGCGAGGAAACCCGGCTCAAGGTGCCGGTGCCGGTGCTCAAGGGTTCGTTGCGTGGGCGCCAGGTATTCGACCATCCCGAGCGCAGCCTGCGCGGGCGCACCATCACCCATGCATTCCATTTCGAATTTCCGGCCGGTGAGTTGCCCGCAGTGCGCGGTGGCGACGATGCCGACAAGGCGCGCTGGATTCCGATTGCCGAAGTCATGGCGATGGGCCCGCGCCTGTACGAAGACCACCTGCATATTCTTGAATTCTTCCTGGGTCGTGGCTGAGCGCGACGGCAGCGCCTGCGTACCACTGCCGACCGGCAGCGGCCAGGTCGACACGTCCTGCTTGAATCACGACTTCCCACCGGCGGACAGACCGCTGGTTTCTCCGACGCGAAGGAGCTTCCGTCATGCATTACCTCGATAACCTGCTGCTCAACACCGATAGCTACAAGGCCAGCCACTGGCTGCAATATCCGCCCGGTACCGATGCCTCGTTCTTCTATGTCGAATCGCGTGGCGGCGTCTACGACCAGACCGTGTTCTTCGGCCTGCAGTCGATCCTGAAGGAAGCCGTCAACCGGCCGGTGACGCATGCCGACATCGACGATGCCAAGGCCTTGCTGGCCGCGCACGGCGAGCCGTTCAACGAAGCCGGCTGGCGCGACATCGTCGACCGCCTTGGCGGGCAGTTGCCGATCCGTATCCGTGCGGTGCCCGAAGGCGCGGTGGTGCCCACGCACAACGTGTTGATGACCATCGAATCCACCGACGCCAAGGCGTTCTGGGTGCCGTCGTATCTGGAAACCTTGTTGCTGCGCGTGTGGTATCCGGTGACGGTGGCCACGGTGAGCTGGCAGGTGAAGCAGATCGTGCGCGATTACCTGGAGCGCACCAGCGACGATCCGGAAGGCCAGCTGCCCTTCAAGCTGCACGACTTCGGCGCGCGTGGCGTGTCCAGTCTTGGCTCGGCGGCGCTCGGCGGCGCGGCGCATCTGGTGAATTTCCTCGGCACCGATACCTTGTCGGCGTTGTTGCTGGCGCGCGCGCACTACCACACGCCGGTGGCGGGGTTTTCGATTCCCGCTGCCGAGCACAGCACCATCACCAGCTGGGGGCGCGAGCGCGAAGTGGATGCGTACCGCAACATGCTCACGCAATTCGCACGGCCCGGTTCCGTCGTGGCGGTGGTGTCCGACAGCTACGACATCTACCGCGCCATTCGCGAGCACTGGGGCACCACCTTGCGCGATGAGATCATCGCCTCCGGCGCGACGGTGGTGATCCGCCCCGATTCCGGGGACCCGGTGGATGTGGTCGAACAGTGTCTGCTGTTGCTGGACGAGGCCTTCGGGCATCAGCTCAACGGCAAGGGCTACAAGGTGCTCAACCACGTGCGCGTGATCCAGGGCGATGGCATCAATCCGCAATCGTTGCGCGCCATTCTGGAGCGCATCACCGCAGCCGGTTATGCCGCCGACAACGTCGCCTTCGGCATGGGTGGTGCATTGCTGCAGAAAGTGGACCGCGATACGCAGAAGTTCGCGCTGAAGTGCTCGGCGGTGCGTGTGGACGGGCAGTGGGTCGACGTCTACAAGGATCCGATCACCGACCAGGGCAAGCAGAGCAAGCGCGGTCGGCTGACCCTGCTGCGCGATCGCCGCGATGGCAGTTACCGCAGTGCGTTGCTCGACGAGGCGGCCACCAGCCCCGACAGCGAAGATGCATTGGTGACCGTGTGGGAGAACGGCGCGATGCAGCAGGAGTGGACGTTGCAGCAGGTACGCGCGCGTGCCGACGCCGCCCGGCGCTGACCGCTGGCACGCAGGCATGGCCATGCCCGCGCTCACCGATGTTGTGCCGTTGCTGCCTGCATCACCGCTGTTGGCGCAGTTGCGCGCGACGGTACCCAACCTGCAGCGGCGCGTGCCGCTGCAGGCCGACAGCAGTCGCTGGCATGCGTTGCAGATCGGCCCACGCCGCTATCGGGTTGCATTGCCGATCACCTTGACGCCGTATGCCTCGGTGCGGCCCTGTTCGGCGCGCTGCGGGTTTTGTTCGGAGAATTTGCGCCAGCACGCGGGCGGTCTGGCGGGGGCGATGCTGCGCCCGGGCCCGGACTATTTCGCGCAGTTGCGCGCCGCACTGCAACTGCTGCATGCGGTGCCATTGTCGTATTCGCTGTCGGGTCTGGAAATGACCGACGATGCGCAGTGGCTGCAGACCTTGCTGCACACCTTGTCCACCACTCCCGATGGTCCGTGCGTCGAGCAGCGCGTGCTGTACAGCAATGGTGCGGGCCTGGCGCGTACGCACAGTGAGCGTCTGCTCGATGCGCTGGTGGATTTCCGGGTGTCGTGGCTCGAATTGTCGCGTCACCATCCGTTGCAGGTGCAAAACGACGCGATCATGCGCTTCCGGGCGGGCGAGCCGATTGGCGATGCCACCACGTTCGTGCAGACCGCCCGTCGCATCGCCGCGCGTCTGCCGCTGCGCCTGGTGTGCATCGTGCAACGGGGCGGGGTATGCAGCGCAGAGGAGATTGCGCGGTATATCGAGTGGGCGCGCAGCTGTGGTGCGGGTCAGGTGATCTTCCGCGAGTTGTCGCGGCTGGACGATGCGTATCGCAGCAACGGCACGCTGCGTTACATCGAGCGGCACCGCATCGGCGTGGAACACCTGCTGGCGACGTGCATGCAACAGCCATGGTGGTCGCGTTGGCAGCTGGATGGCATGACGGAAGGCTATTACTTCTGGAATGTGCGGATGCGTAGCGAGGATGGCATGCAGGTGGTGTTCGAAAGCGCCGACTACGCCGCGATGCAAGCCCGTCACGCCACCGGCGATCTGTACAAGCTGGTGTTCTTCGCCAACGGCCGGCTGTGCGCGGGGTGGGACCCGGATACCGATGTGCTGTGGGACGCTGCCCATGGATGAGCTCGATCAACGCAGCTGGTGGACGCCGGCGCCCGACGATGCGGCCTGGGCATTGCCCGACGACCTGCGCGCCAGCGACCCGCTCAACGGGCGCGACTGTGGCTGGGTGAATCAGATGCGGCCGTTCGTGCGCCATTTCAGCCAGCCGGGCGAGCAGGTGTTCGACCCGTTCTGCGGATTCGGCAGTACCTTGCTGGCAGCGGCCTTCGAAGGCCGCGCGGCACACGGCATGGAGATCGACCAGGCGCGTGCACGGCTGGCGCGCACGCGGCTGCAGCGGCACGCCGTGGATGCGCCGATCGTGGTCGGCAGCCTGGTGCAGGCCGCGCCCGCCGCGCCGATCGATCTGTGTCTGACCAACGTGCCGTATTTCGGTTGCCACTGGCATGGTGCGGCGGAGGCTGGGCAGCTGTATGCCAGCGCAGACTATGCGGGCTATCTGGCCGGCATGCGCGCGGTGTTTCACGCGCTGCGGCGGCACTTGCGTCCGGGCGCGTTCGGCGTGGTCATGGTCGAAAATGTCCGTGTGGGTGGGCGCGTGATCCCCCAGGCCTGGGATCTGGGCCGGATACTGGGCAGCCTGTTCACGCTGCACGACGAGCGGGTGCTGTGTTACCCGCGTCCTGCCGTTGCAGTGGAGCCTGCAGGCACCGACAGCAATCGCAGCCACGAATATGCGCTGATCTTTCAACACGCCCGCGCCCGGTTGGATGTGCAGCAGGCAGGGCAACTGCTGCAGGCCGTGCAGGCGCTCGGCGTGCCGGTGGTGGTGCACGGCAGCTACGCGCGGTGGCAGCAATCGCCTGCGGCGGTGCCGCAAGGCCCGGCGGATCTGGATGTGATGGTGGGCGCCGAGCAGCAGCTGTGGGACCGCCTGACCAGCTGGTTGCAGGCGCAGGGCTTCAGCTTGAGCCTGTGGGGCGAGCCCTGTCGCGCGCCAGTGACGCTGGCAGCGGTGCGTGCCCATCACTACCTGCGCGCCGAGCGGATCGGTGCCGATGGCAGCCGCCTGCAGGTCGACCTTCAACTGCCAACGGATGAACCGCCGGTGCCCTGAGCCGGCAACGCGACGCCGCGCGCACATCGGTTGCGGCTATGCTTTGGCCGGTTTTGGATGCCGGAGTCTTCCCATGTCGTGTACTTCCCTGATCGCGCGCGGTGCGCTGCTTGGCGCGTTGGCAACCCTGGCCGGCTGTGGTGGCAGCAAGGGCGACAGCATGCTGATGCGTGAGTCGTTCAACTCCGACGACACCTATTCGCGCAGTGTGGCGGCCACGTCGCCGCAAGCCTGCGAAGCGGCACGACGCGTGCTGTTGAGCCAGGGTTATGCGGTGACGCGTGCCGACGCTGCGGCAGTGGAAGGCAGCAAGAACTTCCAGCTGAAGGAAGCCGACCAGAGCGAGCAGCTCAATCTACGGATTTCCTGCGCGACGCAGGATGGCGGCAAGGCGCAGATCTTCGTCAGCGCGCTGCAGGACAGATACGCGTTGAAGAAGAGCTCGACATCGGCCAGCGTCGGTGTCGGCGTACTCGGTTCGTTGTCGTTGCCGGTGGGCAGCAGCGGCGACTCGCTGGTACGCGTGTCCAGCACCACGGTGCAGGACGCGGCCTTCTACAAGCGTTTCTTCGAACGGCTGAACTCGTACCTGCCCAAGGTGACCGAAGCGGCGCCTGCCGCTGCGAGCGCGATGCCCGCATCGGTACCGGCGGCTCCGCACCTACCGGCCGCACCCGCCTCGGCGCCGGCACCTGCTACCAGCGCGGCTGCGTCATCAGCCACTCCGGCCCCGGCCCCGACCACGGTTGCGCAACCGCCTGTGGCGCCATTGCCGGTCGAAGCGCAGGACCCACCGCCGGCACCGGCCAGCGTGCCGCAGAGCGAACCCGCCACGCAGCCGTGACGCACGATTCACGCAG
The DNA here is from genome assembly GCF_024806835.1 of Xanthomonas sp. 3793. Classification (GTDB taxonomy): domain Bacteria; phylum Pseudomonadota; class Gammaproteobacteria; order Xanthomonadales; family Xanthomonadaceae; genus Xanthomonas; species Xanthomonas arboricola_F. Next base: position 338,474 of record NZ_JANTYU010000003.1, on the reverse strand, counting down.
CGCTCCAAAGCCTGAATAGAGGCGCTGCGCTTCACGTTGTGTTCTCGACCGAATGGCGACAGTGCAGCCATGGCTCGCCGAATGGGCGAGGACGATGGAGACGTACGATGAAAATGCGCAATTCCCTGATGGGTATGTCCCTGATCGCTCTGATGGCGACGAGCACCTTCGCGCAGGCGCAGAACTATTCGCAGCACCGTTACACGACGGCAGATGAAGGCCGCAGGTTCAACGATGGCACACGCGTGCGCTGCAAGAACGTCGAAGTGCAAAAGAATTCCACCGACCCCAATCGCCTCGGCGGCACGCTCGCTGGCGCGGCCATCGGTGGCTTGCTTGGCAACCAGGTTGGCGGCGGCAACGGCAAGAAGGTAGCCACGGGCGTGGGTGTTGTAGGTGGTGCCCTTGCCGGTCGCGCGATTCAGGGCAACCGTCAGCAGGCCAACGGCAATCGCCAGGTCGAGCGCGTCTGCGAACGTCGCTGAGCTTGACGCCACGTTTGTCACGAGCCCCGGTCATGCCGGGGCTTTCTTGTATTTCAGGAGCAGCGCCGTGCTGCCGATCCATCTTCCCGAGCGATGAGTTTCTGCGTACGTAGCGGCCGATGGCAGCGGCGATCGCCATGCGTCGGGTGCGCGCCGCGCGCCGCGTGGCGTCGCGTGGCGAGGCTGTTCTGTACGGTGGCGATGTGCGGCCTGCAGCTGCTGCAAGTGGCCGCTGCCGCACCCAGTCAAACGCTGAGCACGGCCGCACCCGATTGCGTGGAAGCGCTGTTGCGGCGATTGGGTTGGAGCATCGACAGTGCGGCGATCGGCGCGCCAGTGATCCAGCGCGGCGCGCCTTGCACGCGTGGCTCGCTTGCGCAGGCGCACGCAGCAGGCGATCTGCGGATCACGCTGCCGGCGGGTTGGGATGCGCAACAGCGTGGCGTGGCTCTCAATGCGCTGCTGGACGATTCGGCCAGCCAATGCGCCTACGGATTCGAAGTTGGTGCTGCCACGCGTCGCGCCGTCACCCGGTTGCAAGACAATCCGCATTACCGGTTTTCTGCGCTGCAACTGGGCTGGATCGGCTTCGGCTGGCGTGGTGCCGCTGGGCAGGGCTGGAGTGGATTCAGGAGCTTCGGCCGCGGCTATCAGCCACGCGGCAGCAATGCACAGGCGCTGGACGCGTTCTATCGTGGACAGGTGCGTTCGGAATGCGGTGTGGGGCGGCAGGTGGCCCAGCTCGCCACGCAGCGCGAACTGTATGGCGATGCCGGATTCGATCAGGTATTTACCCCGGGCGAACTGTCCATCGGCACGTTCTTGACCTTGCACGACACCGACAGCATTTTGCTCGGCGCGCATGCCGGAGAGTTCTTTGCCGACGGCAAGGCGGTGAAGACTTCGCAACTCGGGCGCCAGGCGTTTGTCGGTGCGCCCGGCTTCATCGCGCATGTGTTCGACAAGGCGTCTCTGGACGACATCCATAACCAGGCCGAAAACTTCGTCGTGGTGGATGTCAGCGATGCGGCAGCGCAGGCGTTGGCCCAGCACGGTGGCTTTGCGCACTACGACGCGCTCAACCGGCAGATATGGGAGCTCTCCAGGCAGCTGCGCGGGCCGGGCAAGCGGCGGTTCGAGCGACTGCTGTACGAGCGCGACGCGGCATTGCGGGTAACGCTGGATCCGCAGCAGCAGGCGCGCTTGCAGGAAATGCAGAGGTTGCTGGATGACCCGTTCTATCAAGGCTTTCTGGTGTATGTGCACCCCAAGGGCACCAAGCCGATCGGATATCACGTCGCGCGCCTGCTCGATCGCAACCCGCGCACACCCTATGCGATCGACCTGACCTTGCACAATCTGCGCAGCACCTTGTACTGGCGATGGATCGACTGGCAGCTGCAGCAGTGCGGCGCCAGCACCGTCACGGAACAATCCATTGAGAATTCCGCCACGCCGGCGCACGCCAGGCGTGGCACCCTGCACTGATCAGAGCATTGAGGAGTGGTTATGGAACTGGGTATGGTGGGTTTGGGCCGCATGGGCGCCAACATGGCCGAGCGTCTGGTGCACGGTGGACATCGTGTGCATGGTTACGATCCGGGCGCGAGCGCGCGCAGCAGCGCGCAGGCCAAGGGCATCGTCACTGCCGATGCACTGGCGGCGCTGGTCTCCGCGCTGCCGAGTCCGCGCGTGGTGTGGCTGATGGTGCCGGCGGGCAAGATTGTCGATGACACGCTGGCGCAACTGCTGCCGTTGCTGCAGGCCGGCGACATCGTCATCGATGGCGGCAATTCGTATTACAAGGATTCGCAACGCCGCGCGGCGCAGTTGCAGGAAAGCGGCATCGCGTTCGTCGACTGCGGCACCAGCGGTGGCGTCTGGGGCTTGAAGGAAGGCTATAGCCTGATGGTTGGCGGCGAAGAGGCCGCGGTGACCACGCTGCATCCGATCCTGGCCACGCTGGCGCCTGCGCCGGACAAGGGCTGGGGACGGGTGGGCCCGAGCGGTGCCGGCCACTTCACCAAGATGGTCCACAACGGCATCGAGTACGGAATGATGCAGGCCTATGCCGAAGGGTTCGCCCTGATGCAGCACAAGACCGATTTTGCGCTGGACCTGCACCAGGTCTCGGAGATCTGGCGCGACGGCAGCGTGGTGCGGTCGTGGTTGCTGGACCTGACCGCCGATGCGCTGCGGCATAACCCGGCCATGGACGGTATCGCGCCCTTCGTGGCCGATTCTGGCGAAGGCCGCTGGACAGTGGCCGAGGCGATCGACCTGGAAGTGTCTGCGCCGATCATCACCTTGTCGCTAATGGAGCGCTTGCGTTCGCGCGACAAGGACTCGTTCACCGACAAATTGCTGGCGGCAATGCGCAACCAGTTCGGTGGCCACGCAGTGATGACCACCACCGCGGCAGCGCCGACGATCGGCAGCAAGGACGCGTAGGCGGATCGCTCGGAGGGCCGCGATTGCCGAGAGGCGTCGCGGTCGCAGAACGGTTTGAAGGCGGTCGACTCGGGCGCGCGCATAGGCGTCACCAACCGGCTGCCCGCAATGCGCGTCGCGCGCCCGCGCAGCCGTCGTTTCAGGACGGCTCCACGTTTCAGGACAGCTCTGCGTTCGTGGCGTGGCGCGTATTGGGCCTGTAGAGGCAGTGCGTTGCGCCAGCGAGCTGCGTCGCTGCCACACATGGGGCGCCTTGCACATTGCGTGCGGTCGATTCGGCGGCGGCGTGTTGTCAGGCGCCGGCTGCGCTTTGCGCGCGCGGTCGATGCCTGCGGGTCGTCAGGACGCGCGCTTGCCATCCAGCCATTGCACCTGTCCGGTCGCTGCGCTGCGCTGCGCCAGTTCCAGCAAGTGCATGAGTTGCACGGCGTCTGCGCCGGCGACCGGCGCCGGCCCGGTGCCGGCCAACGCATCGCGGAAGGCCGCATAGCACTGCCGATAGTCGCCGGCCAGGTTGTCGGGTTGATGGGTATGTACGCGGCCTTCTTCATCCACCCGGGTGAGCGTGCCCGGCAAGGGGTCCACGCCCCAGCCGACCGTGCCCGGGCGACGCCCGGCGCGCAACTGGTCTTCCTGGGTGTCCAGGCCGTGCTTGAGATAACTGCCGCGCGTGCCATGCACGGCAAACCGCAGGCTGTTGTCGGCGACCAGCGAGCCGGCATGCAGGATCACGCGCAGCCGCGGGTAGTGCAGGGTGACGTGGAAATAATCGTCGCTGCGCGCCTGGCTGCGCTGGCGTTGCAGATCCGCACCGATTGCCTGCGGCGTGCCGAACAGTTGCAACGCCTGGTCGAGCAGATGCGGGCCCAGGTCGTACCACAGGCCTGCGCCGGGGATATCGCTCTCGCGCCAGCGGTCGCGCACCTGCGGCCGATAGCGGTCGAAGTGCGAATGAAATTCCACCACCTCGCCGAGTTGGCCTTCGTCGATCAGGCGACGCACGGTGAGAAAGTCGGCGTCCCAGCGTCGGTTCTGGAACACGCTGATCACGCGCCCGGCCGCTGCCGCAGCGTCGACCATGGCGCGCGCCTGCGCGGCGTCCAGCGCAAAGGGTTTATCGACCAGCACGTGTTTGCCTGCAGCCAGCGCCTGCAATGCGAAGGGCGCATGCGTCTGATTGGGTGTGGCAAGGACCACCGCATCGAGCTCGGGGTCGGCCAGCGCAGTGTCTAGGTCGGCGACGACGGCGACCTCGGGGAAATCGGCCTGCGCCTGCTGCGCTTTGGACGAGACCAGGCTGTGCAAGCGCAGCCCCGGCGTGCTGGCAATCAGCGGCGCATGAAAGGTGTGACCGACATAGCCGTAGCCGACGACAGCCAGATTGAACGGTTTAGCCATTGAAAACGGTTCATCGCAACGAACGAGGGAATCCGCATGGTATTGCACATACCCGTGTGCGCGAGGTTCACAACCCCTGCATGCAGCGGTCACGTGTGCTCGACGACCGCCACCGCAAGCTGCAGCCACATTCAACAGGAGCGATTCGAATGAAGAACATGATGCATGCACGTAAGCTGTTGGCGCTGGCGTTGTCGCTCGGTCTGACCCTGGGTGCTTCGCAGGCATTCGCCGCCCCGCAGGACATGGGCGCGCACAAGGATCATGCCGCTGGCATGAACGAATCCAAGAAGCCGGTCACCGATACCTGGATCACCACCAAGGTGAAGGCCGATCTGCTGGCCACCGACAACGTGTCGGGCACCGACGTGAAAGTCGAGACCAAGAACGGCATCGTGACGTTGACCGGCTCGGTGGCAACCCAGGCCGAGCACGACAAGGCTGTGGCCGTGGCCAAGGGAATTGAAGGTGTCAAGAGCGTCAAGTCGACCGGCCTGAAGGTCGTCGCTGCGAAGAAGTAAGCGCAGCTGCTGCGAATGCCGGGTCAGCTGCGGCGAGGCGGCTGATCTGAGCACGAGGCGCACTCTAGCGAGTGCGCCTTTTTTTTGCGCGTTTGATTCGCGATGCCTATGCGATGGGCCTTGGAAGCGGGCTTGCTGAGCGATGTCGCCAGGCGTTGATGCGATGCCATGTCCAGCCTCTGTTCGCTCTGGTCTGTCGGCCGCCTGCTGACCGGCGCGGGTTGTCCTGCTGCGTTTATCTGTTTATCGGTGACGAACGTCGCGGCGGTCTCGGCTGCAGCGATGCGTTGGATTGGTCCCGGATCGTGCCGTCGACCCGGATCATCGAAGACCACCTGGCCGCCGGGGTAATGCGCAAGCAGGTCATCGGTATTGGAGGGGAGCGTTTCTCACCCACCTATCGACGCGCGATCGCATCCGGCGAGCGCCTGCGCCTGCAGCATGCAGGATCGGGCGGAACCGGGCGTGGCAGGTGCTCCGCTGTGGCGTGGCCCGCCTCTTTACAACAAGGCCGGGCCGATTGGGGCGGACCGCTGGGCCAGCGGTCCATGGTGCTCCACCGCCGACAAACGGCGGCCTTCTCGCGCCATTTTCACCTTTGCTGCACTTATGATATGCCCATTCAGCTATGTCATGGCCGTTGCGGCATGGCTGAACCATTAATCTCGCCCGCGGCGTGATCGGAGACAATGCCGACTCGTCCCGGGCACGTGCAGCGAGCGGATACAGACCTAGCAATGCAGACAACGGTCCAAGCAGACAGATGGGATCGCTGGCGCCTGCCCTCGTTGGCGGTTGCCGTGTGCCTGATCGTGGTGGTGCCGTCGTTGCTGCTGCAGCAGATGGCGCGCAACGCCAATCAGGCCGCAGTGTGGGTCTCGCATAGCCAGGAAGTGCAGGAGACCGCGCAACGGCTGGAGGCGGCCATGCGCGACACCGAATCGGCCGCGTTGATGCGCTCGCACGGCGTGGAGCGCCCGGCCTTGCTGGAACGCATGCGGCGTGGCCGGCGCGAGTCGATAGCGGCGGTGCAGCGGTTGATCGCCCTGACCAAGGACAACCCGCCGCAGCAGGTGCGCATGGGGCGCATCCAGAGCACCATCGAGCGCCGCCTGCTGCTGGCCGAGCGGATTGCGGTCACCACCGAACCGGCGCAGATCCGTGCGCTGATCGACGACATGACGGTGAACAACCCCATCCGTGTGCTGATCGACGAGTTGCAGGGTGCCGAGGGCCGGTTGCTGGCATTGCGCAACGGGCGTGCAGACACCGAACGCCTGCACTACGCGATGCTGAGCTGGGCCACGCTGGCAGTGCAGCTGCTCTTGCTGGCAACCGTCATCTGGCTGCTGCAGCGGCAGATCCGCCGCCGTCTTGCCGCCGAGCAGGAATACCTGCGCGCCAACGGCCGTGCCAGTTCGGTGCTGCAAACCGTGCGTGAGCCGATCGTGCTGCTGGATGCCAATCAACGCATCCTGCTGCACAACCCCGCCTTTGCCGAGTTGTACGGTCTGGAGGAGCGCGGCAACGAATTGATGGCGCTGGAAGATGTGGGCGACGGGGTCTGGCACGACCAGCAGATCCACCAGCGCCTGGCCGACGTGTTGCTGCGCGGGCGCGAACTGTGGGACTTCGAGCATGAGCAGCGCGGCGCCGATGGCGTGCTGCGCACCATGCTGATCAATGCCCGCCGCATGCCATTGCCGGATACCGTCGACGAAGACGTGGTGCTGATGACGGTCAGCGACATCAGCCTGCAGAAGGCCTCGCAACTGCGCATCCAGGAGCTCAACCGGCAGATGGAGGGCAAGGTGGAGCAGGTGTCGGAGGTCAACCGCGAGCTGGAAGCCTTCAGCTATTCGGTATCGCACGACCTGCGCGCGCCGCTGCGGCATGTGGCCGGTTTTTCGGACAAGCTGGCGCGCCATCTGGGCGAGGCGGCCGACGAAAAGTCGCGTCACTACATGGAAGTGATCAGCTCCTCGGCGCGGCGCATGGCTTCGCTCATCGACGACCTGCTGGTGTATTCGCGCCTGGGCCGCAGCGCGCTGCGGTTGCAGGCAGTGGACATGCAGTCGCTGGTGGCCGAGACGCGTGCGATCCTGGATTCCAACGTGCAGAGCGAAAATACCGGCCACCGTGTGGACTGGCAGATCGCGCCGCTGCCGGTATTGGTGGCCGACGAAAACATGATGCGCCAGCTATGGATGAACCTGCTGGGCAATGCGGTCAAGTACAGCGCCAAGCGCGAGGTGGCCAGGGTCGAGGTGACCTACACGCCGATGGCCGACGGCGGCCATCAGTTCAGCGTGCGCGACAATGGCGCGGGCTTCGACATGGAGTACAGCGGCAAGTTGTTCGGCGTGTTCCAGCGCTTGCACAAGGCCAGCGAATACGCTGGCACCGGCATCGGTCTGGCCAGCGCGCGGCGCGTGTTGACGCGTCACGGTGGCCGTATCTGGGCCGAAGGTGTCGTCGACGAAGGCGCCACGTTTTATTTCGAGCTTCCCCCTGCGCTTGAAGCGCCCAACCAAGAGTTCACTGTATGACCGCCATCCGTACCATTCTTCTGGCAGAAGACAGCCCGGCCGATGCGGAGATGGCGGTCGACGCCCTGCGCGACGCCCGTCTTGCCAACCCCATCGTGCACGTCGAAGACGGCGTTGAAGTCATGGACTACCTGCTGCGTCGCGGCGCCTATGCCAACCGCGAAGAAGGCCTGCCGGCGGTGCTGCTGCTGGACATCAAGATGCCGCGCCTGGATGGGCTGGAAGTGCTCAAGCAGGTGCGCAGCGACGAGGCGCTCAAGCGGCTTCCGGTGGTGATTCTGTCGTCCTCGCGCGAAGAGAGCGACCTTGCACGCAGCTGGGACCTGGGCGTCAACGCCTATGTGGTCAAGCCGGTGGATGTCGATCAGTTCTTTACCGCGGTCAAGACGCTCGGCACGTTCTGGGCGGTGATCAATCAGGCACCGGAGCTGGACTGACCCATGCCGCATGAGGGTGGCAAACTGGAGCAGCTGAAGATCCTTCTGGTGGAAGATTCGCCGGAAGATGCCGAGCTGTTGTCCGATCAGTTGCTCGATGCCGGCATCGACGCGGCGTTCGAGCGCGTGGACAGCGAGCCGTCGCTGCGCAGCGCGCTGGAGGCGTTTGCGCCGGACATCGTGCTGTCGGACCTGAGCATGCCCGGGTTTTCCGGCCATCAGGCGCTGCGCCTGGTGCGTCAGAATGGCGCCACTCCCTTCATCTTCGTCTCCGGCACCATGGGTGAGGAGACGGCGGTCAAGGCGCTGCAGGACGGCGCCAACGACTACATCATCAAGCACAACCCCACGCGGTTGCCGAGCGCGGTGATGCGCGCCATCCGCGAGGCGCGTGCAGAGCTCGAGCGCCAGCGCGTGGAGAGCGAGCTGATGCGTGCGCAACGGCTGGAAAGCCTGGCGATGCTGGCGGCCGGACTGAGCCATGACCTGCGCAACATCCTGCAACCGCTGCTGATCGTGCCCGACCTGCTGGCCGGGCGCACCGACGACCCGCAGCTGCGCCAGCTGGCCAACGTGGTGGCCGAATGCGGCCGCCGCGGGCACGAGATGGCCGAGTCGATGCTGTCGTTCGTGCGTGGCTCCAACAAGCCGCGCGAGCAGGTGTCCATCGCCAACCTGTTTCAGGCGGTGCAGATGCTGCTGCGGAGCAGCCTGCCCGATGGCGTGCGATTGCAGATGGACACGATCGCCTTGGATCTGACCATCGAAGCCAACTACACCGAATTGCAGCAATGCCTGCTCAACCTGGGCTTGAACGCGATCCAGGCGATGCCGGGCGGCGGCACCCTGGTGCTGTCGGCCGATCGCTTCGACGCCACGCGCGTGCGCATGAGTGTGGCCGACACCGGCGTGGGCATGACCGATGAAACGCGCGCGCGCCTGTTCAGTCCCTTCTTCACTACCAAGGCCGATGGCACCGGGTTGGGTCTGATCTCGTGCAAGCGCATCGTGGAAAGCTACGGTGGCAGCATCCAGGTCGACAGCCGACTGGGCGAGGGCACGCGCTTTGACATGATCGTGCCGATGCGTGCGGCAGCGACGGTGATCGCCGAGAGCGAGCCGCCGCTGGCGCTGGGCCGTGGGCAGCGCATCCTGCTGGTGGACGGCGAGGCCACGCGGCTGTCGCTGCTGGGCAATGCCCTGTCCAGCCAGGGCTACCAGCCGCAACTGGCCACCGATGGCGCCGCTGCGCTGCAACTGGTGCAGCAGCACGCGATGCCGGATCTGGTGATCATCGACAGCGACATCATCCTGTTGTCGGCGGTGAGCGTGTTGTTGAGCATGCAGGAGCTGGGCTACCAGGGGCCGGCGATCGTGCTGGAAGATGTCGGCGCGCCGTTGCAGCGTGCGCATTTCCCGCCCGACATCCCGGTGCACGTGCTGCGCAAACCGCTGGAAATGCGCCGTGTGTTTCGCGCGGTAGCGCATGCGCTGGAAGTGGCCTGATCCACGCGCGCGCGCGCTGCGCCTGTGCCGATGGGCCTGTGGCGCGCGCCAACAGTTGACGCTGACGCCGGCCGCATGCGCGAATACCGCATGACCACCGTGCTTCTCAGCCTCGGCAGCAATGTCCAGCCGACTCACTACCTGCGCTTGGCCGTCGCCGCCCTGCGCGCGCGCTTTGGCCAGCTCGACGTCTCCCCGGCATACCGCACGCCGGCAGTGGGCTTCGATGGGCCGGACTTCGTCAACAACGCCGTGGCCTTGCAGACCGACCTGGACCTGGATGCGCTCGACCACTGGTTGCATGCGCTGGAAGATGCGCATGGCCGCGATCGCAGCGGGCCGCGTTTCAGCGACCGGACCCTGGATGTGGACGTGGTGTTCTTTGGCGATTGCATCGTCCAAGGGCCGGGCCATCTGCGTATCCCGCGCCCCGAGCTCAAGCATGCCTTCGTGCTCAAGCCGCTGGCCGATATCGCGCCGGACTTCGTCGACCCGCTGAGCGGACGGAGCTTGGCCGCGCTGTGGCAGGCGCATCCGCAATACGGCAGTGCGTTTACGACGGTGGAGCTGGATGCGCCCGCGCTGCGTGCTGCGCACTAGCGCAGGTGTACGGCGCGGCTGGCCGTGCTGCACGACCGTGGTGAACTGACGGTACGGCCGCGCCTATCGGTGTAGGCGCATCCGTCTGCAATCGCAGACGATGCACCCTCACGCGACGCGCGACCAGAATCTGGCGAGCAGCCGCCAGCTGCGTGTGGACGGCGCACTGAAAACCGGAGTGTAGGCACCAGGTGCCGCACCGGGCACTTGCCGCGTCCGCCTGGGGTGAGTGCGGTCATGTGGCTGGCCGCTCTCAGCTGAGTTGACGGCCGCCGTCCACATGCAGGGTCTGCCCGGTGATGAAGCTGGCGTCGTCCAGCAACCAGCGCACCGCCTCGGCGATCTCTTCCGGCGTGCCGATGCGCGCCAACGGCGTGCGGGCGAGCAGCGCCTGCCTGGCGTCGGCAGACTTGCCTTGCTCCGGCCACAGGATGGCGCCGGGCGCGACGGCATTGACGCGTACCTGCGGAGCCAACTCCAGCGCCAGCGAGCGGGTCAGCATCTCCAGCGCGCTCTTGGAGGCGCCGTACAGCGGATGGTTGCGCATCGGCTGCTGTGCATGCAGGTCGGTGAGATTGACGATGGCGCCGCGGTGCTGGCGCAATTGCGTGGCAGCGGCCTGGGCGATGAAGAACGGCGCGCGCGCATTGACCGCGAACAATTCGTCCCACTGCGCCGGCGTGGCGTGACCAAGTGCCGTGGGATAGAACGCCGAGGCGTTGTTGACCACCCCATCCAGGCGGCCGAATGCGTCGATGCACTCGGCCACCAGTTGCGCAGGCGCGTGCGGCAGGCGCAGATCCGCGTGCAAGGCCTGCGCGCTGCCTGCGCGTTGCGCGCACAGCTCGGCCACGCGCGCGCCGAGCGCGTCGGCGGACTGATGCGCGTGCAGGGCAACCCGGTAGCCGGCGGCGTGCAGCGCGGCGGCGATCTGTGCGCCGATGCGCCGGCCTGCGCCGGTGATCAACACCACCTTGGAACTGTCTGTCATGGCGTACTCGCTCGGCGTTGCAAAGGGCTCGGCTATCCTGTGCATTGTCCCCGCAACCGGTGCCCGCATGCACGCCGACCTCCCCACTCCCGATTCGGACGCGCTGGCCCACAGCGACCGACTGGCTGCGCATGTGCGCGCCGAAATCCAGGCCGCCGGCGGTGCGATTCCGTTCTCGCGCTTCATGGAGCTGGCGTTGTATGCGCCGGGTCTTGGTTACTACAGCGCCGGGTCGAGCAAGTTCGGCGAGGCCGGCGACTTCGTCACCGCGCCCGAGCTGGGCCCGTTGTTTGCGGCCACCGTGTCCGGTGCGCTGGCGCCGGTGCTGCAGCAGCTCGGGCCGCAGGCGCGCATGCTGGAAGTGGGCGGCGGCAGCGGCGCATTTGCCGAAGTCACGCTGAAGCGGCTGCTGGAGCTGGACGCGTTGCCCGAGCGCTATGCGATTCTCGAACCCAGCGCAGACCTGCGCGAGCGTCAGCGCGAGCGCCTGGGGCGCAGCCTGATTCCGCCGGTGTTCGATCTGGTCGAATGGCTGGATGGCCCGTTCCCGGACGATTGGGACGGCGTGCTGTTCGCCAACGAGGTGATCGATGCGCTGCCCACGCCGCGCTTTGCGATACGTGAGGGCGAGGTCTACGAGGAAACCGTGGTACTCGATGCGCAGCAGCAGTTTGCGCGTGGCGAGCAGCCGGCCGACGCGTTGTTGAGCGCGGCGGTACGGCATCTGGAGCGCTATCTGGAGCAGCCATTCGCCGATGGCTACCGCTCCGAGCTGCTGCCGCAGCTGCCGTACTGGATCCAGGCGGTGGCCGGCGGCCTGAAACGCGGAGCGATGGTGTTTGTCGACTACGGATATCCGCGCGGCGAGTTCTATCGCGCGCAGCGCGAGGACGGCACCTTGCGTGCGTTCTATCGCCATCGCATGCATGAAGACCTGTATCGCTGGCCCGGTCTGCAGGACCTGACGGCGTCGGTGGATTTCACCGCGCTTGCGGAGGCGGGCACCGGTGCCGGCTTCGAACTGGCCGGTTACTGCACGCAGGCCAGTTTCCTGTTGGGCAACGGCCTGGATGGCTTGCTGGCGCAGGCCGATACGCGCACCGATGAAGTAGGGCGCATGCGCCTGCGCGAGCAGATCAAGCGGCTGACCTTGCCCAGCGAGATGGGCGAGCGCTTTCAGGTGATGGGCTTTGCGCGCGATGTGGACATCGCGCCCGCATTTCTGGCCGGCGATCTCACATGGCGGCTGTAACGCAGACGCTGCGCCCGTTTCATCGGCCGCGGTTGTGGGTGGGGTTATGGATCGCTGCGATCGTGGTGGTGATTGCAGTCTGCCTGGGGCCGCCGCCGGAGATTCCGGAGCTGCCGGACAACAGCGACAAGGCCGAGCACTTTTTGACCTTCGCGCTGTTGTGCTGGGGCGCGGTGCAGTTGTTTGCCACGCGCCGCGCGCAGGCGGTTGCGGCCATCGGTCTGGTGGCGTTAGGCATCGGTATCGAGATCGCGCAAGGCGCACTGACGACCAATCGAAGCGCCGACCCCTACGATGCGCTGGCCGACACGCTGGGTATTGTCGCCGGCCTGTGCCTGGCGTGGACGCCGTTGCGTTTTGTGATGTTGCGGATCGACCAGCGCCTGTTTGCGCGGCATTGAGTCGCGTGCGCGCAGGCGCGTACGAACGCACGCCTACGCCAAGCATTGCCGTTATCGGGCGATGGCTTGCGATGGCGAGTGAGGCGTCGGCAGCGAGCACCGGGTCGTTGTGGCAGCCGACGGCGGTGTCTGACGTTCCAGACCCGGCGCAGGGCCGCTGCATCGCGTAGCAGCCCTGCGCACATCATCGGATGTAGCGTCAGTCCCAGCCCGTGGATGGGCGAGTTACAGCTTCATGTTCAAGCCAAGATAGAGCTGGCGCCCTGCCGCTGGCGAAAACATCGGCTGTGCCTGCGTCCAGAAGAAGCTGTCGTACCACACGTAGGCGTACTCGCGGCCGGTGGCGTTGCGGACCTGCAGATCCACGCTCCAGGCCGGGTTGATGGTGTATCTGGCGGTGAGATCCAGGGTGGCGAAGCCGCCGTACTTGCCGGCCACGTTGCGCTCTTCCAGGTAGTAATCGCCTTGCGCGCGGCCCTGCATGCCCAGGCGCAGCGCAGCGGTCGGGCGGTATTCGACGCCGATGTTGCTGATGTAACGCGGCGTTGCGGCCACTTCGCGGCCGACCAGCGACACGCTGGCATCGCGGTCGTCGCGTTCGATCTTCGCTTCCTGATACGCGTGCGATGCCCATAGCGTCCACCTGTCGCCCAGCTGCGCATTGATCTGCGCATCCACGCCACGCCGGCGTGTCTTGCCCAGGGTGACGGTGGTGCCGGTGGCGGGCATGTTGGAGACTTCGTTGGCCGCGTCCTGTTGCCACACCGCGATGCGCGCCTGGCTCCCATGGAACGGGCTGAATTTCATGCCCAGCTCCATGCCGGTATTGGTGGACGGGCGCACGTCTGGCTGCCCGGCGGTGAGGTAAGCCGGCGCAGTGGAGCCGGTCAGCACCTGGAAGCTGCGGCCCCAGTTGGCATAGACGTTGGTGGTCGGGGTAAAGGCGTAGACCACGCTCAGTTTCGGCTGCTCGATGGTGCCGTAGCGCTGCAGCGGTGCGCGAACGCCGCCGGGCAGTTGGGTGTGGCCGTCGAAGCGGTCCACGCGGTAGGCCGGCACGATCTTCAGCGCCTCGATCGGCTGATAGATCGCCTGCACGTAGGCGCCCCAGTTGTCGAAGGTATGGCGGTCGTCGTTCTGGATGCGTGCCGGGGCGGCGTTGAAATTGGTGGGCTCGGCGTAGCTGAAGCGCTCGCGTCGGTAGGCGTTGTCCTGATGTTCGTAGTTGACGCCGCCTTCCAGGGTGAGCGTGTCGCTGCTGCGCCAGGTCAGCGTGTTGAGCATGCCGACCTGGGCCTCGTCCCAGATGCGGCGCTGGCGGGGCGCATTGCCGGTGGGCAGGTCGCTGAAGGTCACCTGGCGGTCGTCCAGATAGCGGTTGTAGTAAAGCCTGGTGCCTAAAAACAGTCCTTCCGCCAGCTTCAGGTCCATATGGACGCCGACCTGGCGCATGTCGCGGTCGTCGCCGTCGTTGCGGTTGCGCAGGTCCGAGCTGCGACGGTCTGCCTGCATTTCCGCTGCGGTCATGAAGCCGGGTTCGTCGGCCTGGTTGTGATAGACGCGTGCGGTCAGGCCGATGCGCATGCCGTCGTCGAGGCTGCCGTAGAACCATTTGCCGCCCAACGCATATTTGCTGGAGGTGTCGTGCTCACGGTAGCCATCGGAGGCCTGCACGCCGACGAAATAGTTCTGCGCAAACCCGTCGCGTTCGCGGCCCACGGCCAGCTGCCCATCGCGGGTGTTGAAGCTACCGTAGGTCAGGCGCGCGTCGGTGTAATTGCCGCCCTGACGCGTGCCGAAATTGATGTTGCCGCCGATGTTGTGCAAGCCGTAGCGCGGATCATTGGTGCCGCGCACCACCTCGATGTAGCTGATTTCCAGCGGGAACAGCATGTCGATGAAGCGCTGGTTGCCGCTGTTGACGTTGCTGGGAATACCGTCGATCAGCGTCTTGATCGCATTGAGGTAACCCTCGCCGTTGAAGGCGCGAAAGCTGACCTTGCCCGATTCGGCGCCCTGCCGGGTTTCGGTGAGCTGGATACCGGGCATCTGCCCGAGCAGCTCCCAGCTATAGGACACGTTCTTGTCTTCGATCTGGTCGGCGCCCAGTACGTCCACCGAGGTCAGCACCTGATGCGCGGTGAGTTGGCCTTCGCCATGTTGGTGGACATCGACCTTGCCGAGCGTCAGCGCCGAATCGGACGACTGCGCACGCGCTTGGGCGGCAAACAGGATGGCAGCCACTGCCGCGACGAGAATCTGGATCTTCATGGATCGAACGACACCGATGCGAAGGAGCTGATCACCCCATGTGTCAGCTAATGCAATATTATAACATATGTGACGTACGTCGCTGGCGCTGGCTGAAACCGCCAGCGCAGCGTGTCCTGTACGCCCGTCTGGGCGGTTGGTGCGTCTAGCACGCGCTTTGCTTGAGCGCGTTGCCCGGTCAGCCGGGCATGCGCGCTGCGCGTTCGCGCAGCCATTTGGTCGCCACCCACTTTTCGCCGGCCAGCACCGGGGCGCCGGCATGCAGGCTACGTGTCATCGGGTGCGGGCGGTCGTAGCTGAAAAACACCGCATTGCCCTTGATCGCGGCAATCTCCAGATGCACATCGGGAAAGCGCGTGGCCCCGCCGCGGTCGGGTGTGTTGAGGTACATCACCATCGAGGCGACGCGTTGCCCGCCTGCCTGCAGCAACACTGGCGTGCCCGCTGCGTCGGGGTCGAAGTAATCGTAGTGCGGCTGATATTCGGCGCCGGTGCTGTAGCGCAGAACCTGCAAGCCTTCGCCGTGATCCACCGGCCAGTCGAGCAGGCGGGCGATACGCGCTTCGATGCGTTGGCAGAGCGCATCCTGCCCGAGTTGCAGGCACATGCTGTCGCTGGTGCGCGCGGCATGCACCACCTGCGTGCCGTTGGCGTTGTCCACGGTGCGCGAGCGCGCAAGGTGTGGCTGCGCCAGTGCGATCAATGCATCGCATTCGGCATCGGACAGAAAATCACCCAGCACCATCACGCGCGGCAAGCGCATGCGCATCAACACGCGCACCTGACGATCGCCCAGATCCAGCAGCGCGGCATCGCTGTCGTGCAGCAGCGCCGGCACGCGAACCGGCAGCGGCAATCCATGTGTCTGCGCATGCTGCTGGATGTGCGCACGCACCAGCGCTTCGACTGCATCGATGGCGTCCTGTTCGTCCCAGCCACTATCCAGCAGCGGTTGCAGTGCTTGTTCGGGCGGCTGGCCGGCCAGGGCCTGCGCCACGATCCAGTCGGCCAGGGTGGTGGGGATATCGGTGTGGCTCATCCCGCTACAGTGCATGCCAACGTGTGGCAGCTATATGTCAAATGTGTCGTGGTAAGACAAATGCAACAGACGGCCCCTATAAAGGTGACGGGGATCTTGAACGTGCTCGCCACTGCAGTGAGCGGAACGCTACCAATTCTTGACGACTCCTCTTCATACCGGACCTTTTGACCTGGAGATCAGCCGCATGTCCGTTCGCAATAGCAGCAAGACACTTCTCATGACCTTTAGCACCGCACTGGCGTTGTCCGCCTGCGGTGGCGGTGCAGACCGCGTCGCCTCGCCCGGCGAAGGCGCGTTTCCGCCCGCACCGGCACCGACCCCGGCGCCCACGCCTGCACCAACGCCGGCTCCGACACCGGCTCCGACACCGACGCCGACCGGCCCGGCCGCGGATTGCCCGAGCGGTTTTTCCAACGTCGGCACCATCGCCAACAACACGCTGCGTGCCTGCCAGTTGCCGGAGACCATCACCGGCAACCTGGTGGTGCCCGCGCGCGCCGGTACCGCGTATTCGATCAGCGGCCGCGTCAACGTCGGTACCGACCGCGGCGGCGACGCCACTGCGCCGGCGGCCGGCAGCGCGCAGGGCGTGCTGACCATCGAGCCGGGCACGACCCTGTACGGTTCGTCGGGCAGCGACTACATCGTGGTCAATCGCGGTTCGCAGATCTTCGCCGAAGGCAGCGCCAGTGCGCCGATCGTGTTTACCGCGCGTCAGGCGCTGGAAGGCCAGGTCAACGCCAACACCATCGGCCTGTGGGGCGGCATCGTGGTGCTGGGCCGTGCGGCGATCAACAACTGCCCGGGCACCACCGTGTCCGGTACGCCGCAGTGCCAGGCGCAGGTCGAAGGCACCAACGCGTTCTATGGCGGCAATAGCGCTACCGACAACAGCGGTTCGATGCGCTATTTGCGCGTGATGTATTCGGGCTTCGAAATCTCGCCCAACAACGAGCTGCAGGGCATCACCCTGGCCGGCGTGGGTAGCGGCACGCGTCTGGATTACGTGCAGATCCACAACAGTTCCGACGACGGCATCGAGTGGTTCGGCGGCACGGTCAACGGCAGCCATATCGTGATCACCGGCGCCGACGACGATTCGCTGGATACCGATGCAGGTTGGAGCGGCGCATTGCAGTTCGGCATCGTGGTGCAGCGCGCCGGAGGCGGCGACCGCATGAACGAGTGGAGCAGCCTGCGTCGCCAGCCGTATTCGCGCCCGAAGGTGGCCAACTTCACCTACGTGGGCAATGCGCGCGCCGGTGCGGCGATCATGCTCAATCAGGGTACCCAGGCCGCGTTCTACAACTCGGTCTTCACCCGTCCCGCCGGCGGCACCGGCGATGGCCTGGTGTGCTTGAACATGGCCGATACCGACACCGCAGGCACCTTCCACTCGGTGTTCTTCGCCTGCCCGACGGCGTTCGGCAGCGACCCGCGTGCGGCCAGCCAGTTCGCCGCCGGTACCAACAATGTCGCCAACGGCGTGTCGACCTTGCAGAACACCTTCATCAACGGCGCCAACGAAACCGCAGTGCCGGCGTTCCAGGGCCTGAACGGGGTGAGCAGTTTCTTCCAGCAGGTGAATTACATCGGTGGCGTACGTGATGCCAACGACACCTGGTGGCAGGGCTGGAGCTGCGGCCTGACCGCCGATCGCCCCTGCTGAGGCACGGCATCGCACGGCGGCCAGCGCGCCGCCGTGCGATGCGTCCAGCTTCATCTTTCTGTTGTCAGGGCTCCCACGATGCGAACCTTCGCTGTCGCCCGTCTTTCGCGGACGGGCCTGTCTCTTTCCATTTCCACCTTGCTGCTGTCCGGTGCCGCCATGGCGCAGTCGACCGGCAGCGATGCCGCCGGCGGCGGCAGCAGTTCCAGTGCGGCCGCCATTGCGCCCAAGCAACTCGACCAGGTCGTGGTGCGCGGCGAATACATTCCCGAACCGATGCTGCAGACCTCCGAAGTGGCCTCGTTCGTCACCCGCGAGGACATGGAGCGCACCGGCGACAGCAGCGCCGCGGTGGCGCTGACGCGCGTCACCGGCCTGAGCCTGTCGCGCGGCAAATACGTCTACGTACGCGGTCTGGGCGAGCGCTACTCGTCGGCCTTGTTCAACGGCTCGCCGCTGCCCAGCCCCGAGCCGATGCAGCGTGTGGTGCCGCTGGATCTGTTTCCCAGCGACGTGCTGCAAAGCGTGACCGTGCAAAAAACCTATTCGGCCGATTATCCCGGCGAATTCGGTGGCGGCGTGATCGATCTGCAATCGATGACGGTGCCGGACAAGCCGTTCCTGTCGCTCACCGTGGGCGGCGGCGCCAATAGCGTCACTACCGGCGAGAAGGGCCTGACCTATTACGGCTCCGGCGATGACGAGTGGGGCTTTGATGACGGTGCGCGCAAGCAGCCGGGCGCATTGCGCGATGCCATCGCGAGCGGGCGCCGCGTGGACCTGGGCAATTTCTCGCGTGATGACATCCGCCGCATCGGCCGCAGCATGAACAACGCCAACCTGTATGTGCTGCAGGAAAAGGACAGCATCGACCCGGACGTCAACGTCGGCGGCAGCGCCGGCTACAGCATGGACATCGGCGAGGCCAAGCTGGGCATTCTTGCGGTGGCCAGCTACGACAACGAATGGCGCACGCGTACCGGCAAGCAGCAGGACGGCATCTTTGTCGGCGATGGCGTGGAGTTCAATTCCAGCTACGACTTTGCGACCACGCGCAACAACGTGCGCACCAACGGCATGCTCGGCCTGGGTTGGGAATATGGCCGCCACAAGATCGGCTGGACCACCTTGTATGTACACGACAGCCTGAAGGTGGCGCGCAGCCGCGCCGGCCGCGACGAGCTGGCCGGATTCGATGTGCGCGACGACAACACCGAGTGGTATGCGCGTCAGTTGATCAACAATCAGCTGCTCGGCTCGCATGCGTTCGGCGAATACGACGATCTCAGGATCGAGTGGCGCGCGGCGGTGGCCAATGCCAGCCGCGATGTACCGTACGAAACCGGCATCCGTTACGAGTTGCTCGACGGTTACTGGGCGCACGATGCCTCGCGCGTGCAGAACTACACACGCTTCAGCAAGGTCGACGACAAGGTCGCCAGCGGCGGCGTGGACGTGACCTGGCGGCTGCCGATCGAGCACGACCTCACCGTCAAGGGCGGGTTGGCGTATCTGGACAACGACCGCACCGCGTGGAGCCGCGAGTTCCGCTTTCTGGCGCTGGATGGCCCGTTGCCGTTCCTGAACCAGTATCAGCGCGTGGATTACCTGATCTCCGACTACAACCTCAGCAACGATCTGCTGCGGCTGCGCGAGACCACCGGCAGTTTCGGTGCGGCAGCCTACGACGCGACCTTGAAGGTCAAGGCGGCCTACCTGCAGGCAGAAGGCGAGATCGTGCCGACCCTGCGCGCCACCGTGGGCGTGCGTTATGAAGACGCCACCCAGGCGGTGCATCCGTACGACATCTTCAGCGGCGCACGCCAGGACAGCGTGGCACCGTTGCAGAACAGCTACGCGCTGCCATCGGCCACGGTGACCTGGAACTTTGCCGACAACCAGCAGCTGCGCTTCGGTGCGTCCAAGACGATCGCGCGGCCGCAATTCCGCGAAATGGCGCCGCAGCAGTATCTGGACCCGGATATCGACCGCCAGTTCTTCGGCAATCCGTTCCTGATCGACAGCGAGCTGGTCAATCTGGATGCGCGCTACGAATGGTTCTTCGAGCCGGGCCAGTACGTCACCGTCGGCGCGTTCTACAAGAACATCGACAAGCCGATCGAAGCCATCGTCAACGACGCGCCCGGTGGCGGCATCGTGCAGAGTTTCATCAATGCGCCCAAGGCCACGTTGTACGGCATCGAGCTGGAAGCCAAGAAGTATCTGGACGTGCCGGTCGCGGCCGATTGGTGGGGCGACAAGCGCCTGTTCGTGTCCGGCAACTACACGCGCACCACGTCCGAGGTGAGCGCCAGTGCCGGCGATACCGTGCAGCCGTTCGGCTTCAGCGCACCGGTACAGGCCAACCTGTTCATTCGCGACGGCTCGGCGTTGCAGGGACAATCGGACGATATCGCCAACCTGCAGATCGGTGTGGAGAGCGAGAGCACGCACAGCCAGGCGACCTTGATCGCCAACTACGTCGGCGAGCGAATTTCTGCGCGTGGTCGCCCGGGTCAGCCGGATTACATCGACAAGCCTGGAACCTCGCTGGATCTGGTAATCAAGAAGGGCCTGGTGTGGTCTGGCGATACGCTCTCGGTGAACTTCGCCGCACGTAATCTGCTCAAGACCAAGTATCAGGAGTTCCAGCGCGTGGGCAGCAGCCGGGTTGATCTGTACACCTACCAGCCCGGCATCAGCTATGACATCAGTGTGACAGCGCGTTTCTGATCCATCGGGCGCGTGTCGGATCGCAAACGCCCGCTGTGCTTCGGCATGGCGGGCGTTTGCGTTTTGCCGCATGTCGGTGTGTGTCGTCTGGTGTCATCGATTTCTTCGAACTGACACATTGCTGCCGCATTCTGTCATCCGATCGCAATCCTTCAGCCGGATGTCTGCTTTGCACCGCGCCTTGCCCTCGTTGACTACCGTCATGTCGTCGCATGCAGCACGCACGGCACTGGGCTGTGCGCTGGTCGGGTTGCTGGCACTGCAAGGGCTGCGTCTGCTGTGGTTGCTGATCACCCCGGTCGGTCCGGTTGGTCACGCACAGCCGGTCGCGGGCACGGCGTCGGAGTGGTCTGCATTGCGCCGCGACGTGTTCTATCGCAGCGTTGCCGACAGCACGAGCGATGGCGTGCTGCTGCACGGTGTGCGTGCGGGTGCTGCGCAGGCAGCGGCCTACCTGAGTCTCGGCGATGGCCGGCAGGGCGCCTACCGCGTCGGCGATACGGTGATGCCTGGCGTCGTGTTGCAAGCGGTCGCCGCCGACCACGTGCTGCTGCGGAGCGGTAGCGGCGTGCGCCGCCTGACATTGCTCGATGCGGCGCCGCAGGCGCCTGCGACAACGTCATCGTCAGCGAACACAGCCGCAGGTAGCGCATCGGGCGTGATGTCCAACGTGGGCAATGCGACGGCAGCAGCAGGCGCAACCACGGTCGACCCGCAACAGCTGCTGAGCAGCGCCGGGCTGCGTGCAAGCGCGGACGGCAGCGGCTTCACCATCATGCCGCGTGGCGATGGCGCGCTGTTGCGCCAGGCCGGCCTGGCGGCAGGCGATGTACTGACCCAGATCAACGGCCGCACGCTCGATGCCGAACACCTGCGCGAGTTGCAGGACGAACTGCGCGATGGCCAGGCGGCCACGCTGACCTATCGCCGCGACGGCCAGACCCACACCATGACCTTGAAGCGCCCGCAATGATTGCTGCTCGCCCCATATGGCTGTTGTCGGCCACGTTGCTGTGCGTGTGCGCCGTGACACCAGTCGTCTCGCTGCAGGCCGCCGATGCGCCAGCAGTGCGGCTGCAGGACGTGGACCTGCGCGCCTTCATCCAGGATGTCTCGCGCGCCACCGGCATCACCTTCATCGTGGACACCCGCGTGCAGGGCACGGTCAACGTGGCGCGCGCGCAGGCGATGAGCGAAGCCGACCTGCTCGGCATGCTGCTGGCGGTGTTGCGCGCCAACGGCTTGATTGCGGTGTCCAGTGGTCCGTCGACCTATCGCATCATTCCCGACGATACCGCCGCGCAACAGCCGGGCAGTGCCGCCAGCGGCAATCTGGGGTTTGCCACGCAGGTGTTCACGCTGCAGCGGGTGGATGCGCGTAGCGCGGCAGAGATCCTCAAACCGCTGATCGGGCGCGGCGGCGTGATCATGGCGATGCCGCAGGGCAATGGCCTGTTGATAGCCGACTACGCCGACAACCTGCGCCGCATTCGCGGGCTGGTGACGCAGATCGATACCGATCGCGCGGCCATCGACACGGTGACCTTGCGCAATAGTTCCGCGCAGGAGCTGGCACGCACATTGACCTCGCTGTTTGGCCAGGCCGGCGAGCGCAGTGCGGTACTGTCGGTGTTGCCGGTGGACAGCAGCAATTCGTTGATCGTACGCGGCGACCCGGCGCTGGTGCAGCGGGTGGTGCGCACCGCGATGGATCTGGACGGGCGCGCCGAGCGCCGTGGCGATGTCAGCGTGGTGCGGCTGCAACACGCCAGCGCCGAGCAGCTGCTGCCGGTATTGCAGCAGCTGGTCGGGCAGACGCCGGGCAATGAGGCGCAAGCCGGGCAGGACACGCGCTCCACTGCCGTGGATGTGGCGGCAGCCGCCGGCACCGCACAGACCCAGGTGATCGCACCGGCTACCGGCAAGCGCCCGGTGATCGTGCGCTACCCCGGCTCCAACGCCCTGATCATCAATGCCGACCCGGAAACCCAGCGTGCCTTGATGGACGTGATCCGCCAGCTGGACGTGCATCGCGAGCAGGTACTGGTGGAAGCGATCGTGGTGGAGATTTCCGACACTGCGGCCAAGCGCCTGGGCGTGCAGCTGCTGCTGGCTGGCCGCAACGGCACCGTGCCGTTGATCGCCACGCAGTACAGCGGTGCAGCGCCGGGCATCGTGCCCCTGGCTGCGGCCGCCGCCGGCACGCGCAGCAATAACGGCGACGACGATTCGGTGCTGGAACAGGCGCGCAATGTGGCCGCGCAATCGTTGCTGGGACTGAGTGGCGGCCTGATCGGCCTGGCCGGGCAAAGCAACGATGCGGTGTTCGGCATGATCATCGATGCGGTCAAGAGCGATACCGGCTCCAATCTGCTGTCCACGCCATCGATCATGACGCTGGACAACGAGCAGGCGCGCATCCTGGTGGGCCAGGAAGTGCCGATCACCACCGGCGAAGTACTGGGCGCGGCCAACGACAACCCGTTCCGCACCATCCAGCGCCAGGACGTGGGCGTGGAGCTTGAGGTGCGCCCGCAGATCAATACCGCCGGCGGCATCACGCTTGCGATCAAGCAGGAAGTCTCGGCAATTGCCGGGCCGGTCAGCGCGCAGTCCTCGGAGCTGGTGTTCAACAAGCGCCAGATCGAAACCCGCGTGGTGGTGGAAAACGGCGCCATCGTCGCGCTTGGCGGCCTGCTCGATCAGAACGACCGGCAGACCGTGGAAAAGGTGCCGCTGCTCGGCGATGTGCCCGGGCTGGGCGCGCTGTTCCGGCACAAGTCGCGCAATCGCGACAAGACCAACCTGATGGTGTTCATCCGCCCGACCATCATCCGCGATGCGGCCGATGCGCAGCGCATGACCGCACCGCGCTACAACTATCTACGCGATCGCCAGTTGGCCGATGGCGACCCGGAAGCCGCGCTCGATGCGTTGGTCCGCGATTACCTGCGCGCGCAGCCGCCGCAGTTGCCGTCTGGACCATCGCCGGCACCGGCAGCCACGCCTGCACCCGGCGCACGTCCCGTGCAGCGCTGATGCCATGGACACCGTGCGCGCCAGCATTTCCTATGCGTTCGCCAAGCGCCACGGCGTGGTGCTGCTCGGCAGCGACAGCGCCGCGCAGATCGGCCTGCGCGAAGGCGGCGATGTGCAGGCCCTGATCGAGTTGCGGCGGGCGCTGGGCATGCCGTTGCAGGTGCGCACCTTGGCACCGTCGGTATTCGATCGGCATGTCTCGGAGATCTACGCCGATGCCGGCATGGAGCAGGGCGTGCAGGTCGAGGCGCTGGACCTGCACGGCAGCCTGGATTCGTTGATCGACGATATCCCCACTGCCGATCTGCTCGACAGCCAGGACGACGCGCCGATCATCCGCCTGATCAACGGCATCATCGCCGAAGCCGCGCGCCTGGGCGCCTCCGATGTGCATCTGGAGTCCTACGAATCGCGCTTGCGCGTGCGGCTGCGTGTGGATGGGGTGATGCGCGAAGCGGCCACCTTGCCCGGGCGCATCGCGCCGCTGCTGGTGTCGCGGGTCAAGGTGATGGCACGGCTGGATATCGCCGAAAAGCGCGTGCCGCAGGACGGCCGTGTGTCGCTGGTGATGGGCGCCAAGGCGCTGGACGTACGCGTGTCCACGCTGCCCACGCGCAACAGCGAGCGGGTGGTGCTGCGTATCCTGGACAAGGAGCAGGGCACCTTGTCATTGACGCAGCTGGGCATGCCCGCGGCAGTGATGCACACCGTGCAGCGCGCATTGCAGGTACCCAATGGAATCGTGCTGGTGACCGGTCCCACCGGCTCGGGCAAGACCACCACCTTGTACGCCGCGCTGAGCCTGCTCAACGATGGCTCGCGCAATATCCTTACCGTCGAAGACCCGGTGGAATACGCCATCGACGGCGTCGGTCAGACCCAGGTCAACGCGCGGGTGGGCATGACCTTTGCCGCCGGTCTGCGCGCCATCCTCCGCCAGGACCCGGACGTGGTGATGATCGGTGAGATCCGCGATGCCGAGACCGCGCAGATTGCGGTGCAGGCCAGTCTCACCGGCCATCTGGTGCTGTCCACCGTGCACACCAACGATGCGGTGGGCGCGGTCACGCGCCTGCGCGATATGGGGATCGAACCGTTTCTGCTGGCCTCGAGCCTGCGCCTGATTCTGGCGCAGCGGCTGGTGCGGCGGCTGTGCCCGCAGTGCCGCGCGCCACGGCCATTGGATGCAGCCGCACGGCAGCTGCTTGCGGTCGACGACGGTGGCGGTGCGACGGTGTACGCCGCAGTCGGCTGCGCGGTGTGCCATCACAGCGGTTATGCCGGGCGCGTGGGCATTTACGAAGCCATCGCGGTAGACGATGCGATGCGCCGACTGATCGGCGACAACGCCGACGAGGATGCGCTGGCAGCAGTCGCTTTCGCACGCGCGCCGCGGTTGGGCGACGCCGCACGCGCCGCCGTGCTGCAAGGGCTCACCACGCTGGAAGAAGCCTTGCGCGTCACCCGCCAACAGGAGGATGCGCATGCCGCGGTTTGATTACACCGTGCTCGATCTGCATGGGCGCAGCCGCCAGGGCGTGATCAGCGCCGACAGCGTGCACAGTGCGCGCGCGCAGCTGGAGCAGCGCCAGTGGGTGCCGGTGCGGGTCGACGCCGCTGCCGCTGCCACCTCCATGCGTGCGGCACGCTTCAGCGGCAAGGATCTGGTGTTGTTCACGCGCCAGCTTGCGACGCTGGTGGAAACCGCGCCCCTGGAAGAAGCCTTGCGCACCATCGGTACGCAATCGGAACGACGCGGCGTGCGCCGCGTCACCAGCCAGACCCATGGCCTGGTGGTCGAAGGCTTCCGCTTGTCCGATGCGATGGCCCGCCAGGGCAACGCATTTCCGCCGCTGTATCGCGCCATGGTCGCCGCGGGCGAAAGCGCCGGTGCCTTGCCGCAGGTGCTGGAGCGGCTGGCCGATCTGCTCGAGCGGCAGGCGCAGGTGCGCAGCAAGCTGCAGTCCGCCCTGGTCTACCCGGCCGCGTTGGCGCTGACGGCCGGTGCGGTGGTGATCGTGTTGATGACCTTCGTCGTACCCAAGGTAGTGGACCAGTTCGACTCGATGGGCCGCGCCTTGCCATGGCTGACGCGCGCGGTGATCGGTGTGTCCAACTTCCTGCTGCATGCCGGCGTTCCGCTACTGGTTGCGCTGGTGATTGCGGTCATCGCAGCGTTGCGTCTGCTCCGGCGCCCGGCGCTGCGGCTGGCTGCGGATCGCGCCATCCTGCGTGCGCCCTTGCTCGGCCGGTTGATCCGCGACCTCCACGCCGCACGCATGGCGCGCACCTTGGCGATCATGGTCAACAGCGGCCTGCCGCTGATGGAGGGGCTGATGATCGCCGCACGCACGGTCGACAACCGCGCCTTGCGGCTGGCCACCGACAGCATGGTCACCGCGATTCGCGAAGGCGGCAGTCTGGCTGCGGCGATGAAGCGCGCCGGGGTGTTTCCGCCGACGCTGCTGTACATGGCCTCCAGCGGCGAAAACAGCGGGCGCCTGGCGCCGATGCTGGAGCGCGCCGCCGATTACCTGGAGCGTGAGTTCGAATCGTTCACCAGCGCGGCGATGAGCCTGCTGGAGCCGGCCATCATCGTGCTGCTCGGCGGGGTGGTGGCGGTGATCGTGCTGTCGATCCTGTTGCCCATCCTGCAGTTCAACACCCTCGCGCTTGGCTGAGCGCGGCCGCTTTCTTCGGAGATCCCCATGCAGTCCAACCAGTGTCGTGCACGTGCCGGCTCGCCTGTCTCGCGCAGTGGCGTGCGCGGTTTCACCCTGGTCGAGTTGATGGTGGTGATCGTCATCATCGGCCTGCTGGCCACCGTGGTGATGATCAACGTGATGCCCAGCCAGGACCGCGCCATGGTCGAAAAGGCGCGCGCGGATGTTGCGGTGCTGGAACAGGCGCTGGAAACCTACCGACTGGACAACCTCACCTATCCGACCACCGAGCAGGGCTTGCAGGCCTTGCTCAGCCCGCCCAGCGGCCTGACCCGGCCCGAGCGCTATCGGCAGGGCGGTTATATCCGCCGGTTGCCTGAGGATCCATGGGGCCACGCGTATCAATATCGACGCCCGGGACGAACCGGTGGCTTCGACGTCTACTCCTTCGGTGCCGACGGCGCCGAAGGCGGCGATGCCGACAATGCCGACATCGGCAACTGGCGCTGAGGTGCCGCCGTGCTGACTGCACCACCCAGCGCGCAACGGACGGCGATACGCAGCCATCGCGGACGCATGCGTGGCTTCACCCTGCTCGAGCTGCTGGCGGTACTGGTGATCACCGCGCTTGCCAGCACCCTGGTAGTGATGACCGTGCCGGACACGCGGCAGGATCTGCATGCTCAGGCCGACATGCTGGCCAGTGCACTGGCCAATGCACGCGACGAGGCGATCCTGAGCCTGCGCATGGTTGAAGTCAGCATCGACGCGGGCGGCTATACGTTCCGTCGCCAGGCGCAGCGACGTTGGGTTGCGCTGGACCAGACGCCGTTCGCCGCCACGCGCTGGCCTGCGGGCGTGCAGGCGCAGTTGCCGGGCGGCGGTACGCAGTTGAGCGTCCGCTTCGACCCGACCGGTGCGGCCACGCCGCAACGCATCGCGCTGGACGATGGGCAGCACCAGCTGCAGGTGATGGTGGATGCCGCCGGTGTGGTGCGGGTCGATGCGCCGCGTCGATAACCAGCGCGCCTGCGCCGGATTTTCGCTGCTTGAGCTGATGGTCGCATTGGCCATCTTCGGCATGGCGGTGGTCGGGTTGCTGAATCTGTCGGGCGAAAGCACGCGCACGGCAGTGGTGCTGGAAGAACGCATGCTTGCGGCGTTGGTTGCGGAAAATCAGGCGATCGAGGCGATGCTGGCGCCGGCCAACGCCGCAGTGGCGCCTGTGCAAGGCCAGGACCTGCTGGGTGGCCGTCGTTGGGACTGGCAACGCCAGGCGCTGCCGGCAAGCGCTGGCATGGTGCGGATCGAGGTGCAAGTGCGCGCCGCAGGACAGCCGCAGCAGATTGCCAGCCTGAGCACATTGCGGAGCGTGCAATGAGCCGCACGCAGCGCATGCAGGGCTTCACCCTGATCGAACTGCTGGTGGCGCTGGCGGTCTTTGCGCTGGTGGCCGGCGCCGCGGTGGTGGTGATGCGGCAAAGCATCGATCAGCGCGATGCGGTGCGCGCGCGCCTGCAGCAGGTGCGCGAACTGCAACTGGTCCATGGCCTGCTGCGCAGCGATCTGCAACAGGCCGCGGTACGGCGCACGCGCAACAGCGATGGCAGCGCCGCGCGCACCGCGTTCGTTG
This sequence comes from Xanthomonas sp. 3793, assembly GCF_024806835.1. Lineage (GTDB taxonomy): Bacteria > Pseudomonadota > Gammaproteobacteria > Xanthomonadales > Xanthomonadaceae > Xanthomonas > Xanthomonas arboricola_F. The sequence continues at coordinate 310,833 of NZ_JANTYU010000003.1, read as the reverse complement.
CACGTGCGCCCGGGTCACAGGGGCCTTTGTTCGGCTTTGTCCGGCGTGGCTGGAGCAATCCGGATCAGGCGCCGCGTGCGTCGCTGCAATACGTCGAGTACCGCATCGTCGACGGACGTCTGGAGCGCAGTGCGCGGCCGGCGCTGGATGGCGCGGTGGCCGGGGCGCCGCAGGTGCTGCTGCGCGGTGTGCGTTCGGCCGAGGTGGCGTTTCACTATCGTGCGCAGTGGAGCGATGGCTGGAGCGGCGGACTGGAGGCACTGCCGGATGCACTGTTGCTGGAGCTGGATCTGGAGCAATGGGGCCCCGTACGGCAGCTGTTCCTGCTGCCGGAGGGGCGCGCATGAGTGCGCTGCATGCCCCTGCGCAACAACGCGGCGTCGCATTGCTGACGGTGCTGTTGCTGGTGGCGGTGATGACGCTGCTGATGGTGGCAGTATTGAACGACCTGCGCTTTGGGTTGCGCCGCAGCGGCAACGCAGAAGCGATGACGCAGGCGCAGTGGTATGCGCTGGGCAGCGAGGCCGTGGCGCGGCAACGCTTGCAGGCCTTGGCCAGGCGCGACCCGCTGCGCACCACGCTGGACGGTGGCTGGAACGACCAACCGATCAACTTCCCGCTGGACGATGGAATGGTGAGCGTACGGCTGCGCGATCGCGGCGGCTGCTTCAACCTCAACAGCGTGGTGATGGGCGCACCCGAGCAGTGGCAACGCAGCGACGATGGCGCCAACCAGTACCTGGCCTTGCTGGACGCGCTGGGTATCGCCACGCAACAGGCGCAGGAGCTCACCGATGCGCTGGTGGACTGGATCGACAGCGATACCCAGCCGGGCGCGCAGGGCGCCGAAGACGACCGCTATCTGCAAGCGGCGGTGCCGGCGCGCACCGGCGCGACCTTGTTGGCCGGCGTCAGCGAGCTGCGCGCCGTCGCCGGTTACACGCCGGCGCTCGTCGCGCAGCTGCAACCCTATGTGTGCGCATTGCCCGAAGGGCGGTTGTCGCCGATCAACATCAACACGCTACGCGCCGAAGATGCGCCGGTGCTGGCGGCCTTGACCGAAGGCGCGGTGGAGTTGCCGGCCGCACGCCGCATCATCGCCGCGCGGCCGGTTGGCGGTTGGCGCGATGCAGCGGTGTTCTGGAAGCAGCCCGCACTCATGCAGGCGGCGTTGCCGGATGCGGTGTTTCAGCAGATCCAATTGCGCACGTCCTATTTTTCCCTCTACAGCCAGGTCGACCACGCCGGTGCGCAGGTTCTGCTGGAGGCATTGCTGCAACAGGACCCTGCCGGCCGCGTGCGGCTGGTGGCACGTCAATGGAGCCCCGACGAATGAGTAGCACCCTACTGTTGTTGCCGGCCGATGCCACAGCGCAGCCCATCAGCGTGCGCGTGGATGCACACGGCCACGTGTTGGCGCAGGATGCGTTGAATGCGCAACGCGCGCCAACGACGCAGACGGTGCTGGTGGTGCCGGGCGTGGACGTGCATCTGCGTTGGCTGGCCTTGCCCGGGCGCAGCATCGCGCAATCGCTGGCTGCGGCGCGGCTGCAGCTGGCCGAGCATCTGGCAGGCGATGCACAGGCGCTGCATGTGGTGATCGCCGACCAGGCGCAGAGCGATGGTACGCGGCTGGTGGCCGCAGTGGATGGCGCGGTGATGCGGCAGTGGCTCGACCGTGCGGCAGAGCTGGGTGTCGTCCCCGATGCGGTAGTGCCCGACTGTCTGCTGCTGGCCGCCGCGCCGCCGGATCAGCCGCCGACGCTGCTGCACTGGGATGGCCGCTGGTTGCTGCGTGGCACGCGTATCGCCTGCAGCCTGGAGCCGCAGCTGGCGCAGGTGCTGGTCGCATCGCTTCCGATCGCCCCAATGCTGCCGCCGGGGCCGGATCCAATGCACGCCATCGCGCAGTTTGCGCGGCATGCCGCCACCGCGCCGATCAATCTGCGCCAGCAAGGCTTTGCTGCGTCAACGCCGCAACGGGAGGGCCTGCGGCCACGCACGCTTGCGTGGTTGCTTGCGCTGCTGGTGCTCTCGCCTGTGCTTGTGATGGTGGCGCAGAGCCTGCGTTACGACATCGGTGCGCAGCTCCTGCAGCGGCGCAGCGCCCAGCTGATGGGTCCGAGTGGCATGCCCTATGGCGCTGACAAGACGCGCCAGGCCGGCGCCCCGCAGAGCGCATTCGCAACGCAACTGGCGGCAGTGTTCGCCGCAGTCGACGCAGTACCGGGTGCGGAACTGGATGCGCTCGCTTACCAACCACAAGGTCCGCTGCGCGTCACCTTGCTGCACGGCGACGCCGCGCAACTGGAGCGCTTCACCGCCCAGCTCGGCCGCGCCGGTTGGCAGCTGCGTGCAGGCGCGGGCCAGCCCCGCGATGACAGACTCGCCACTTCGCTGGAACTGGAGCCGCCGCGATGAACACGTTGCAAGGTATGCCGGTGTGGTGGCAGAGCCGCGCACCGCGCGAACGCATCATGGTAGCGGTCATGGTCGCCGCCATCGCTGCCTTCATCGGCTGGTATGCGCTGCTGGTGCCGCTGCGGCACTGGCGCAGCGGCGCGCAGGCACGGTATGACCATGCCGCAGAGGCGCTGTTGATGGCGCGCGCGTCGCACGGCGGTACAGTGGCCGCCATCCCGCTGGCGCGCATTGTGCAAAGCGCGCGCGATGCCACGATCACCATCACCCGCCAACAGCGCAGTCCGACCGGAACGCTCGCAGTGCAGATCGACACCGTCACCAGCCCCGTCCTGTTCGCCTGGCTGGAACAGCTGCGCCAGCGTCACGACCTGACGCCTTCGGCGCTTGAGATCACCCGCCGCGACGGGCAGCTGCGGGTACGCTGCACGTTTTCGGGCATCGCGCCATGAGGGCAGTGCGTTGGTTGTTGCTGGGCAGCGCGCTGCTGGTCGTCGGCGTGATCGCCACCTTGCCGCTGCGGTTGGTGCTGCCGATCGAGACGCTGCCGTTCACCGCGCTGGAAGCACACGGCTCGATCTGGAACGGCACCCTGCGTGGCGTGACCTGGACCACCATGGACGTGGGCGATGTCGGCGTGCGTCTGCGCCCGCTGCCCTTGTTGCGCGGGCAACGCCAGGTGCAGCTGCGCTCGGCCACCGCGCAGCTGGTGGCATTGCAGGGCGCCCGATACGGTGTGCAGCAGGCCACTGGTCGCCTTTTGCTGCGCAAGCCGGGTGGGGTGGCCCTGCTGGATCTGTCGATCGATCTGCGCGAGGTGCATGCGATCTTCGATGCCGCACGATGCACGCAGGCCGGCGGCGATGTCGCCGTGCAGGTGCTGCCCAACGCAGGTGGCGAAGCCGCCGGACTGCTGCCCTTGCGTCTGCGCGGTAGCCCGCGCTGCGTGGACGATGCCCTGGTGCTGGCGCTCGCGCCCGATGGCGGTCTGCCCGAAGGCGTCGACCTCGGCGCCGAGCTGCGGCTGCAGCGCGATGGCCGCTGGCAGTGGCGCACCCAGGTCGAGCCCGGCAACGACACCGCGCTGCAGTTGGGCCTGCAACTGCTCGGCTTCGTCCAGACGCCGGAGCGTTGGCTGGTGCGCGTCGATCAGGGGCAGCTGTAGCGCCGCTCACTGCTGGCGAAGCGGGGGAGGGCTGGTTGCGTGGCGCAGCGGTTTCCGCTGCCCGCCAGCTGCCGGTCCAAGACCTCCAGTGCCGGCAAAATTGGTCTGATCTGCCTGGCCACACATCGGCTGGCCGCCACGCTGCCTTGCCAAGCCGGTTGCCGAGACGGCACCCCGTGCAATGCAGACCAGTGCCCGCCGCGCCGAGATTCACCGGTCAAGCCCCAGGCGCGCCCGCTGGCGTCGCACACGCCCGCCCAACCCGTCCAGATGGGCCGGCGCAGCGCAGGGCTGGTGCGTCGCCGTAGATTGGTACTATATTGGACCTATCGAATTCGGGCAGGCGGGACTAACGAATGGCCAAGGCCAAGGCGGACGCCGACAAGCGACTGGACGACCTGCACCTGGACGCGTCCGCGCCAACCCCGCTGTACCTGCAGCTGGCCGGCAAACTCACCGACGCCATTCGTGGCGGTCAGTGGAAGGCCGGCGAAGCGCTGCCGGCCGAGCGCCAGCTGTGCGAGCGCCTGCAGATCTCGCGGGTCACCCTGCGCCAGGCGGTCGATGTGCTGGTCGAACAAGGCCTGGTCTCGCGTCGGCAGGGCGCCGGTACCTTCGTCACCACCCAGATCCAGCACCAGCTCAGTGGCCTGACCAGTTTCAGCGAAACGCTGCGCATCAAGGGCTACGAGCCCGGCACGCGCTGGCTGGAGCGGCGGCTGCGCCCGGCGCATGGCGAAGAGATCCTGCGGCTGGGCCTGTCGCCGGATGCGGCGGTGGCTTCGCTCACCCGTCTGCGCAGCGCCGACGACCGCGTGATGGCCTACGAGCATGCGGTGCTGCCGCAGCGCATCGTGGCCGACCCGCAGCAAGTGGGCGATTCGCTGTACAGCTATCTGGATGCGCAGGGCACGCCGGTGGTGCGCGCATTGCAGTACTTCCGCGCGATCAACCTGCCGGCGCGTCTGGCCGAACATCTACGCATGAAAACCGGTGAGGCGATTTTGCATGTGGTGCGCGTGGGCTATGCGCGCGACGGCAGCGCGATCGAATTGACCGACACCTATTGCCATAACGATTTCTACGACTTCGTCGCCGAACTGCGCCGCTGACCCCAACGGCATTCCCTACGACAACCTCAGAGCCAGCCGATCCATGACTACCGCCAGGCCCGCAAATCCCGTTGTCTCGATCGCCATCGTCGGCGTGCTGTTTTTCATCATCGGCTTTTTCACCTGGATCAACGGGCCGCTGATCACCTTCGTGCGGCTGGCGTTCGACCTCAATGAGGTCAACGCGTTTCTGGTGCTGATGGTGTTCTACCTGTCGTACTTCTTCCTGGCGCTGCCGGCGTCGTGGATCCTCAAGCGCACCGGCATGAAGAAGGGCCTGGCGCTGAGCCTGGTGGTGATGGCGGTGGGCGCGGCCGGCTTCGGCCAGTTCGCCACCCAACGCTGGTATCCGGGCGCATTGGGCGGGCTGTTTGTGATCGGCAGCGGCCTGGCGTTGCTGCAGACCGCGATCAACCCGTACATCAGCATCCTCGGTCCGATCGAAAGTGCCGCACGCCGCATCGCCTTGATGGGCATCTGCAACAAGATCGCCGGCATCCTGGCGCCGATCCTGATCGGCTCGCTGGTGCTGCATGGTATCGGCGACCTGTCCGCGCAAGTCGCCAGTGCCGATGCCGCAACCAAGGAAACCTTGCTCACTGCATTCGCCGCCAAGATCCACGCACCGTATCTGGTGATGTCCGGCGTGCTGTTGTTGCTGGCCATCGGCGTGCTGTTCTCGCCATTGCCCGAACTCAAGGCTTCCGAAGCCAATGCAACCCCCGGCGCTGCCGGCGTGCAGAAATCCAGCATCTTCCAGTTCCCGCACCTGTGGCTGGGCGTGTTGTGCCTGTTCGTCTATGTGGGCGTGGAAGTGATGGCCGGCGATGCCATCGGCACCTACGGACATGGCTTCAACCTGCCGCTGGACAGCACCAAGCTGTTCACCTCCTACACGCTGGGCGCGATGCTGCTGGGCTACCTCGCCGGCCTGGCGCTGATCCCCACCGTCATTTCGCAGGCGCGTTACCTGAGCGTGTCGGCGGTGCTGGGCGTGCTGTTCTCGCTGGGTGCATTGTTCACCCATGGCTATGTGTCGGTGGGCTTCGTGGCCGCGCTGGGCTTCGCCAACGCGATGATGTGGCCGGCGATCTTTCCGCTGGCCATTCGCGGGCTTGGCCGCTTCACCGAGATCGGTTCGGCGCTGCTGGTGATGGGCATTGCCGGCGGCGCGATCATTCCGCAGCTGTTCGCCATTCTCAAACAGCACTACGACTTCCAGGTCGTGTTCGCTGCGCTGATGGTGCCGTGCTATCTGTACATCCTGTTCTATTCGCTGCGCGGTCATCGCCTGGGCCTGCCGGCCCAGGCCAAGTGAGCGACGCGGCATGATGCGTTCCGACGAACAAGGCACTTCCATGCGCAGGCCCACCATCAAAGACGTCGCCGAGCGCGCCAAGGTCTCGTTGAAGACCGTGTCGCGTGTGATCAACAACGAGCCCTCGGTGATGCAGGCCACGCGTGCGCGCGTGCTGCGTGCCATCGCCGATCTCGATTACGAACCCGATCCGTCCGCACGCAATCTGCGCAGCGGCACGCCGTTCGTGATCGGCCTGGTCTACGACAACCCCAATCCATATCACATCATCGGCATCCAGAACGGCGTGCTGGCCGCCTGCCGCGAAACCGGCTTCGGCCTGCAGATCCATCCCTGCGATTCCACCTCGCCATTGCTGGCCGAAGAGCTGGCCGAATGGGTGCAGCGCTCGCGCCTGGCCGGCGTGGTATTGACCGCGCCGATGTCCGAACGCCCCGAACTGCTCGCCGGCCTGGCCGCGCGCGGGATCAAGAGCGTGCGCATCATCGCCGCCACCGACGATCCCGGCGACGGCCCATGTGTGTATATCGACGATCGCGATGCCGCGTATGAAATCACCGAGCATCTGATTCAGCTCGGCCATCAACGCATCGGTTTCCTGTGGGGCGGTCCGCAGCATCGCTCCAGCGGCGAGCGCTATGCCGGCTACGAGGCGGCGTTGAAGGACTATGGCATTGCGCTGGACAAGCACCTGGTGATTCCCGGCGACTACACCTTCGACGATGGCTTCCGTGGCGCGCGTCGGTTGCTGTCGCTGCGCGAGCCGCCCACCGCCATCTTCGGCAGCAACGATGAAATCGCCGCCGGCGTACTGGCCGCGGCCAAGTCCACCGGCATGAATGTGCCGTATCAGTTGTCGATCGCCGGCTTCGAAGACAGCCCGTTTTCGCGGCAATCGTGGCCCGCATTGACCACCGCCAAGCAGGCCACCGACGACATCGCGCGGCATGCCGCACGCTTGTTGATCAGCCAGCTGCGCAGCGATGCCTACGACGACCAGCCCGCGCAATTGCAGAACCGCGGCTTCGTACCGCAACTGGTGGTGCGCGGCTCCACTGCGCCGGCGCCCGCGTCCACCGGCAAACCCCTTCCCCCCGAATCCGCCTGAGCCCCGATGAGCCTCCCCACCGAAACGCAGACCTTGATGTTCCGCGAAGCCGCGCAGACCGCCGATGTGGTCGCCGCACAATTCGCGCGCAATGCCGACACCATCGCTGCGCTTGCGCAGTCGTTGCGCGATAACCCGCCGCCGTTCGTGGTGACCTGCGCGCGCGGCAGCTCCGATCACGCAGCGACCTATGCCAAGTACCTGTTCGAGACCCAGCTGGGCATCGTCACCGCCTCCGCATCGCCATCGGTGGGCTCGGTTTACGCGGCACCACTGCAACTGCGTGGCGCGCTGTACATCGTGATTTCGCAATCGGGCAAAAGCCCTGATCTGCTGCGCAATGCCGAGGCCGCCAAACTCGCCGGTGCGCGCGTGGTGGCCCTGGTCAATGTGGAAGATTCGCCGCTGGCGCAGCTGGCCGATGTGGTGATTGCGCTCGGTGCCGGCCCGGAAAAAAGCGTTGCTGCCACCAAGAGTTACCTCGCCTCGCTCGCCGCGGTGCTGCACCTGGGTGCGGTGTGGAAGAACGACCCCGCATTGCTCGCCGCAGTGGACGCGTTGCCGCAACAGTTGCGCAGCGCCTGGCAGGCCGACTGGTCCGCGCTGACCACCGGTCTGACGCCCGCACATAACCTGTTCGTGCTTGGCCGCGGGCTGGGCCTGGGTGCGGCGCAGGAAGCGGCATTGAAGTTCAAGGAAACCTGCGGCCTGCATGCCGAGGCCTACAGCTCCGCGGAGGTCAAACACGGGCCGATGGCATTGGTCGGCCCGGGCTTTCCGGTGCTGGTGTTTGCGCAGCCCGACGAAACCGGTGCAGGCACGCGCGCGCTGGCCGAAGAATTCCGCGCACGTGGCGCGCAGGTGTGGCTGGCCGCGCCCGATGGCGATCTGCCGCTGGCCGATGCCGCGCACCCGGCGTGCGCGCCGCTGCTGACCGTGCAGAGCTTCTACCGCGCGATCAATGCGCTGGCACTGCAGCGCGGCCACAATCCCGATCTGCCGCCGCACTTGAACAAGGTTACGGAAACAGTTTGAACATGGATGCTTCTCCGATTCAGGCGTTGTGCAACGCACGCGTACTTACCGATGACGGCCTGCAGGATGGTCTGGTCGTGCTGCTGGACGGTGCGCAAATCCAGGCCGTCGTTGCGGCAGACGATGCGCGTGTCGCGCAGGCGGCCGCTCGCGTGGATCTGGCCGGCGCGACCTTGTTGCCCGGCTTCATCGACATCCAGGTCAACGGCGGTGGTGGCGTGTTGTTCAACAACGCGCGCGACCCGCAGGCGCTGGCCACGATTGCCGCAGCGCACCGCCGCTTCGGCACCACCGGCATGCTGCCGACGCTGATCAGCGACACCGCGCAGGTGATGGCCGAGGCGATCGACGCCACGCGCCAGGCCATCGCACAAGGCGTGCCCGGCGTTCTCGGCATCCATCTGGAAGGCCCGTACCTGAGCCCCGCGCGCAAGGGCACCCACGACGCGCACAAGTTCCGCCTGCCCGACGCGCAAGAAATCGCCGTCGATACCTCGCTGGACAACGGCGTCACCCTGATCACGCTTGCGCCCGAGCGCGTGCCGCTGGATGACATCCGCGCCTTCGTTGCCGGCGGTGCGATCGTGTTCGCCGGCCACACCGCGGCCAGCTACGAGCAGGCGCGCGACGGCATTGCCGCCGGCGTCAGCGGTTTCACCCATCTGTACAACGCGATGTCGCAGCTGGCCGGGCGCGAGCCCAGCGCGGTCGGCGCCGCGTTGGAAGACCCCGATGTGTGGTGCGGCGTCATCGTCGATGGCGTGCACGTGCACCCGGCCAGCCTGCGCGTGGCGCTGGCGGCCAAGCCGCGCGGCAAGCTGCTGCTGGTCACCGATGCCATGCCGATGGTCGGCAGTGACAGCCCCAGCTTCGACCTGTACGGCGAAACCATCACCGCCGTCGACGGCGTGGTGCGCAATGCCGATGGCGCCCTGGCCGGCTCGGCGCTGGACATGGCCACGGCCGTGCGCAACAGCGTGCGCTGGCTGGGTGTGGACCTGGCCGAAGCCGCGCGCATGGCGTCCACGTATCCGGCGCAATGCATCGGCCTGGGCGAACGCCTGGGCCGCATCGCACCCGGCTACCAGGCCGATCTGGTCCTGGTGGATGCCGATGTGCACGTGCTGGCCACCTGGGTCGCCGGACAGCGCGGCTGACGCCGCGCATGGTGGTTGCGCCTGCTTTCCGGCAGGTGCATTCCACGGGCTGGACCTGCAGATGGCAATGACGTCTGGCGTGTCCGGGCGCAGTGCTGACGTTGGAGCGTCCTTGCTCGCCTGCATGGTTGTTCAGGCATTGCCGTCGCTACAACAGCGGCGATATGTCGGTCAGGCACCCGTCCAGACAGGTTGCGGCGCCTCTATCTTTGCGTGCAGATCAGTGGCCGAATCATGGTCGCTGCGCGTGGGTGGCGTTGCCGTCCACTCGTGGCACGCCGTGGCTGCTAGAGTTGCGATCAACTCAAGGACAAGGCAGTACCGATGAGCAACGCACGGATGCGCTGGTGGTTGGTGGGGTGGTTGCTGTTCTGCATGCACGTGACCGCTGCCGCTGCCGATTCCGCCGGTTGGCGGCTGGTTGCCGGCGGCACGGACTACCAATTGGATGGAGCGCAGGGGGATGTGCAGACGGCCGAGGGCGCCCGGCTGCGTCTGACCGCCCGTGCCAATCGCACGGCCGCCTTCGGTGCGGTGGCCGTGCAACTGGATGCCACCGCGCTGCGTGGTCAGTCGCTGGCGCTGGACGGCCTTTTGCAGGCATCTCAAGCGATGCAGGGAGCAAACCTGTGGATGCGCGCAGTCGATGCGCAGGGCAAGGTCCTGGCATTCGAAACCTCGCAGGCTGATCGGGTGAGTGGCAATGCCCAGGCACAGCGCCGCATTGCGATGCAGATTCCCTCGCAAGCAAGTCGATTGGCAGTCGGCGTGGTGCTGCGAGGGGATGGTGCGGTCGAGGTGACCGGCTTGCGGCTGGTGGCGCAAGCCATCGTCGATGCTGCACCGGCGTCCGCGATCCTCGACGTTGCCATCCCGGCCATCCGTGACCACGCACTGCAGCGCACCCGCATCGACTGGGCCACCCGCGAGCCACAGCTGCGCGCGCAGGCCGCAGGCATGCGCGAAGCCGACGCGTACGCCGCCATCGATGCGCTGATCGCCGAGCTCGATGACGGCCACAGCTTCCTGATACGTCCCACGGCGCAGCGCCAGATGGAGTCACACGCCGCCGGGCGACCCGCAGTGCAGGCACGCTTGCTGCCGTCGGATGTGGGCTATGTCGAGGTGACCGGCCTGATGACCTCGTCCGGTGATGTCAGGGGTGCCTATCAACGCGCGCTTGCCGCCGCGCTGGATGGCATGGCATCGCAAGCGCGCTGCGGATGGGTCATCGATCTGCGACAGAACACCGGCGGCACGATGTGGCCGATGGTCAACGGGTTGCAATCGTTGCTGGGTGACCAGTTGCTCGGGTACTTCGTCGACTCAACCGGCAAGCAGACACCCTGGAACGCGAGAGCCGTGCCGACGATGGGGAGTGCACATTCCTCGCAAACCGAGCAGCCGGTCGCTGTGCTGATCGGGCCGCACACGGCAAGCGCGGGCGAAATGGTCGCCATCGCGTTCCGGGGGCGGCCGGCAACGCGCAGTTTCGGCCAGCCGAGTGCGGGGCAGACCACCGGTAATCGTTCGGTCGATCTGCCCGGTGGTGGCGTTCTTGCAGTTGCCAGCACCGCGACGCAGGACCGCAATGCACAGCGTCTGGATGGCGCATTGCAACCGGACGTTGTGCTGGATCCGCAGGTCGATGCCATCGCTGCGGCGGCGCAGTGGCTGCGGACGCAGCGGTGCGCGCAAACGCATTGATGCCGAGCCCCGTCAACAGGTGATCGCGGGAGCGTCTGTGTGATGTATGCAGGTGCGAGCGGAAAGGCGAAGCTTGCGTCCAAGCTCGCGCGAACCAATCGATGCCAATCGCTTCTTGTGATCGCGCTACATAGGTCGACGTCGGCACTGTGGCGACCATCCTGCTCGCAGGCCCACAGGCGTGGCGAACCGAGACACTCAGTTGCGTGTCGATGCGTGTACCACACCACGCCGGCCCCGCGTCTTGCATCGCAACATTTCGCTGCGCAGCCTTCCCACGTCAAGCTGACTGGCGCAGTGGTCTGCATGTGCCGCCGTCAGGACTGCGATGCGGGTCACGCAGCTATTCCATAATCGACGGCGACCACGACGTATCTCGCATAAATCCAGGCATTTCTGACCGTTGGTTGACAGTGCCACTATCGGAAGGCACCTTCACTGATAACGTTGTCAGAGAGCAGGAGCCTGTTCCAGTCGAACACATCACTGCGCCAGCCATGCATGGGTTGGTGCCTCGATCCGCACGCGTTGTAGAGCCGCGCGGATCGCTGCTTGCGATCCGGCACAGGGGACGGATCGCAGCACGGCGCGTATGGCGCGCTTTAGTGCAACCCACCGGTTGCGACCTGACGCATCAGCCACGAGGTCAACGTAATGCTGTTTCCCCGTCTGTTTTCGTTGTCTATTGCCGCACCACGCCTGCCCACTGCACAGTCAATCGACATGCGCCATCGTCTCTGCGCAGCGCCGCAGGCCCCCTTCAAATTGCGCTTGACGAAGGCTCTCCAAGCCAATCCAGCACATGCGCACAGTGCTTGCTCGAGCAAGGCTGCATCGAGGCATTGGCCGCAACCCGCGCGATTGGGCGCGGCGGTGCGCGGCCTGCTGATCGGTGGCGCCGCAATGGGCGGCGTACTGGCACTTCCCGCTTCTGCGCAGCAACAGCCCGACCCTGCACCCGCACAGCAACAGCCCGTCGTCGCGCCATCGCAGCAACAGGCACCAGCCAATCCTTCGGTCTCCACGCTGGACGAAGTCAAGGTGGTGGGTTACCAGGCCAGCCTGGGCAAGGCGCTCAACGTCAAGCGCAATGCCGATGCGATCGTCGATGCGATCAGCGCCGAAGACATCGGCAAATTCCCCGACACCAACGTGGCCGAGTCGCTGTCGCGGCTCTCGGGCATCACCGTCGATCGCCAGTTCGGCGAAGGCGAGAAGGTCAGCATTCTCGGCACCGACCCGGCGCTCAACCGCGTGCTGCTCAATGGCCAGACCATTGCCTCTACCAGTTGGGGTGGCGACCCCAACGACCCGGACAGCCGCTCGTTCAACTACAGCACGCTGGCGCCGGAAGTGGTCGGCCTGATGGAGGTCTACAAGACGCCGGAAGCGCGCATCGACGAAGGCTCCATCGGTGGCACGGTGATCGTGCACACGCGCAAACCGCTGGAGCTGGAGCGCAATACGCTGACCGGTACGGTGAGCTACGGCTATAACGACCGGTCTGAAGAAGGCAAGCCCAACGCATCGGCGCTGTATAGCTGGAAGAACCAGGACGACACCTTCGGCGTACTGACGTCGGTGATGCACTCCCAGCGTGTGCTGCGCCGCGAGGGCGTGGAGATCTTCGGTTACGACGATGTCGCTGGCGCCGCGTTTCCGCCTGCGGTGGTCGGCAACAACACCGGCGTGTTTCCCACCTCGATCAACACCGCGTTGTTCCAGCAGACGCGTAAACGCGATGGCATCAGCGCTGCGCTGCAGTGGAAGCCCGATGCCGATTTCGAGCTCAACCTGACCGGTCTGTACGTCACCGAGAATTTCGACAACTACAACCAGAGCCGTTACGGTTATTGGGGCTCCAATCCAGGCGACGCGCAGGCATTGGGCTTCGAAAACGGCGTGGCCACTTCGGGCACCTTCGGCGACCAGTCCAACACCTATCTGGACGGCTACTTGCGCAACAGCGATGTCACCACCGGCAGCATCCATTTGCGTGCCGACTGGCATGGCGATGGCTGGAATGCCTCGAGCCAGGTGGGCTACACCAGCTCGCAAGGCGGTGCCGAGCGCATCTACGGCATCCAGTTCCGCAATCTTGCCGGGTACAGCTACAACATCGACGGGCGTCGCACCGCGATGGACTACAGCACCGACCCCACCAACGCGGCGGCGATGCAACTCAACAATGCCTCGGCCAGCCATAGCCCGCAGTACGACAAGGAGCGTTACCTGCAGCTGGATTTCGACCATGCGGTGGAGTGGGGGCCGTTCACGCAGATCCTCACCGGCATCAAGCTCACCAACCACGCTACCGGACAGTCATCCTATAGCCGCACCTGGGCGCCGAACGATGGCAGCACGCTGGCGGATTTTTCGCCGGGCGCCACGCCGTCCGGCTACCTGGATGGCCTGTCCACCAGCGCCGACATGCAACGTTGGTCCACCATCAATCGCGGTGCCATCAGCCGCTATATCGGCGGGCTGGAAGGCGATGACGGCCTACCGATCAGCTACGCCGGCAACTACAGCATCCAAGAGCAGAACCGTGCATGGTTCCTGCAGGGCAACTTTTCCGGCGAGCGCTATCGCGGCAATATCGGTGTGCGCTACGTGCACACGCGCGACTCTACCGATGGCTTCAGTTATGCACCAGGCGGCAGCTACACGCCGGTGAATTTTCTCAGCAGCTACGGCAAGTGGTTGCCGGCCTTCAATATCGCCTACGACTTGCGCGACGATCTGATGCTGCGCTTTGCCGCCTCCAAGGTCATCGCGCGACCGCGTTACACCAACATGACGCCGTACGTGGCCACCGACGACACCACGTTGACCGCGTCCACCGGCAACCCCGGTTTGAGTCCCTACGAGTCGACCAACCTCGGTGCGTCGGTGGAGTGGTACTTCTCCGACAGCAGCCTGCTCAGCGGCGAGTTCTTCTCGCGCGATATCTCCAACTACATCCTGACCACGGTGCAGGACCGGGTGTTCTTCAACAACGCCACCGGCGGCTCGAGCACCTACCAGACCTCGGTGCCGACCAATGCCGGCGACGCCAAGGTGCAGGGCGTGGCGCTCAATCTGCAGCACAACTTCGGCAACGGCTTCGGTGTGGTCGCCAACTACACGTATTCCGATTCCAACACCGACGGCGACTACAGCCTGCCGTACAACTCGCGCAATGCCTACAACATCAGCCCGTACTACGAGCAGGGCAAGTGGAGCGCGCGCGTCAATCTGGGCTGGCGCTCGGAGTACTTCACCCAGATCGGTCGGCTCAACGGCCAGCAGATGACCGATGCCTTCACCCAGGTCGATGCCTCGTTCGGCTATCAGGCCACCGAGCGGCTACGCGTGGCGCTGGAAGCCACCAACCTGCTGGACGAGACCTACTTCAGCTACATCGGCAACAAGAACCAGCCGTACTACATCTACAAGAACGGCCGCTCCTTCATGCTGAGCCTGAATTTCAAGATGTGAGCGTTGCTTCCGGAGCGGCCGCTGGAGCGCCGCCGCTTCGGAAGGCGTTGCATTCAGCCACTTGTGCCATTATTTCTTGCCTGCAAACGATAGAGTTCCGCATAGGCGCAGCCGTATTGCATCAGTTCGGTGTGGGTGCCCTGCTCGACCAAACGGCCGCCTTTCAGGAAAAAGATCCGGTCCGCTTCGCGCACGCTGGCTAAACGGTGGGTGATAAGTACCACCGTGCGCCCGCGTCCAAGTTCACGCAAAGACTGGAAGACCGCATGCTCCGCCTTTGCATCAAGTGGGGCAGTGGGTTCGTCCCAGATCACCAGCGGTGCATCGCGGAAGATGCCGCGCGCGACCGCAAGTCGTTGCCATTGACCACTGGACAAGTCATGGCCACCGATGAATTCGCGCGATAGAAGACAGCCCCAGCCGTCAGGCAGTCCCTCTATCACGTCAATCGCTTGAGCACGCACAGCCGCTTGATGCAGGGCTTCATCCATTGGGTCGTGACGTGTCGGTTGACCCAGGCGGATGTTGTCGCGAACGGTGCCAGGCCAGCGCAATGGATGCTGCAGGACAATGCTTATCCGGTCGCGTAATGCCTCTGTCTGAAGTTGGTGGAGATCGCAATCATCCCAGCGGATCGTACCGTTGGTCGGTTTGTAGAGTCCTGAGATCAACTTGGCCAGGGTTGTTTTCCCTGACCCGTTTTCGCCAACCAGCGCCACCGTCTGACCTGCTTGAATGGACAGCGAGATGTCCTTCAGTGCAACACGTCCCATCATGCCAGGATAGTGGAAGCCTACATCTTCCAGCACGATCTCGTGTGGTTGCAGGGTGGGCAGCATGTTGCCACCCATGGTGCGCTGTGCCTTCGCCAATTCAAGAAAGTCGTGGTAATCGTCCACGTAGAGCGCACGCTCCGAAATCTCGTGCAGCATGCGCAGGCATTGTGCGAATGCACTGGTGGTGACCTGAATGGCGACGATGGCAGTGCCAGCCAACGCCAAGTTCAGCCAGCCCGCATGCAGCATCGCGGCAAGGCAGCCGAAGGTGAGTAGCAATCCGAGCAGCGACAGCAGACGGCCGCGCAAGAGCGTTCGTGCTTCCAATGTTGACTGAGTAGTCAGATGCTCCTGTAGCGGAATTGCGCTGCGCCGATGTTGATCAAGGACATATTCTTGCGCCTGGCATGCACGTATCTCTGCTGCTGCGTCGCGCGACGTGGCAAGCTCGGAAATCATCCGCGCGTGCCTGGTGAGGGCGATCGTCCTATCCATCCCCGAATAGTGCAGCCTTGCCGCTGCAAGCGCGGCCCATCCTTCTGGGATGAAAGCCATTAACATGGCGAAAAGCAGTAGCGGGTGTAGCCACAGCAAAGCAAGCGAAGCGGCCACAACGGACAGCAGCGCAGACAGCGCTTCCGCCAAGCAGACTGTCACGCGCTCGATATGCAGTGCACCGCGATCGCGCGCGCGTTGCATGCGATCGAAGAAGTGCGGATCGTCGAATGCCACCAGATCAATCGACAGGCTGGCGGCCAGAATTTGATCGTCAGCCAGATGCCTAACCTTGGGCACCAACTGAGCTTGCGCCGAAAGGCCGACGGCGTGCGCACCGACCTTCATCAGATGCGCGAGCAGTAGGAGTGCACCGATCGGCAGCAGCTGTGCGCCCCAGTCGGTGGCAGCGACGCCAGGCAGCAACACGGTCAACACCTGTTTTAGCAGCAGTAATCCCCAGACTGCGGCTGCCGCCGACACTAGCTGGCTGGCGACGAGCAGGTGCATTGCTTTCGGCGCAGCCTGGCGGGCCATCACCACAACGGGTCGGATCGCTCCGGCGAGTCGCATGAGAATTGCGCCCAGATCCAAAGCGGAAGCGTCAGTTGCGATGCGCCAGTAAGGGCTTTGAATCTGTCCGGAATCGTGTGCCATAGACGTTAGATTCCCAATCCTCCCTGCATCAGGATCGATGGAATGCGATGGTTCGGATGCATTCTGAGCAACTGGTAGGCGATTCCACCCAGGCCAGGCATCAAGCCAGGAGAACGTGTGTCGCGCAGCAGACCGCAACAAGCGCCATGTTCTTCAATGCTGGTCAGTACGCTACCAAGCAATTCACCCGCTATGTCGCGGTAATTCTCCGGTTGCAGTCGCGCGGCCACGTCGAACAGTTCCCACGCGCCAAGATCGCCGTGGCAGGCGCAGTGATTCCAGCCGAGCCCTTGGCGGCGTGTTGCGTCAATGGCGATGCGTAGCGTCTCGCGGGTACGCGTATGTGTCAGCTGTGGGTCAAGATCCGCGTGTGCCAAGCCGATCCCCACGGCACCGTGGCACCACGCAGCGGCCGTCGGATTTCCTGCCAGCATGCGCATATCGCGCCAGTTGCCATGCACATCGTCGTAAAGACCATCTTCAAACGCGAACGCTGCCTGCGCACAGTCCGTATGCAGCTGGCATCCGGTTGCCCGTGCCAGCTTGGTCAACGCCCAGCCGATCCCGGTGACACCATGGGCAAAACCGCCAACACCGTTGGGCCAACGTGTGTGGACCCAGTGCATGGCTTCGCCATTGCGCGTTCCCGCCTTGCATATTAGGTTGCCGAGCAGTACGGCTATTTCAAGGTGGCGCTGATTTTGAGTCTGTCTGGCCAATGCCAGCATCGGTACGATCGCACCGGCACAACCGGTCAGGATATCGAAGACCTCGTCGGACTGCGCGGCATCGGGAAGCTCTTGCGCAAGCGCTACAGCATGGTCCAGTGCTGTGTCGACGCCAAAATCTGCGAGTACCAGATACGCCCAAAGCTGTGACCCCAGTCCGATGTAGCCGCCAGGCGGCAACGGGCGGAAGCGGATTCCATCGCGCAGGAGCCGGCTCCGTTTCGCATCACCCATCGTCATCGTGGTAATGCAAGCTTGCAAGCAATGCTCGACACCGTCGACTGGATCGGCGCGACCTTCCGCAGACTCCCTGCGATAGGCAGCAAGCAAGAGTGCCATCCCGGCAGTACCGTTATAGACGTCAGGTCCGAGCGGTTGCACCGACCAGCCATTGGCCGACAGCACCGGGGCCAGCCACGCAATGCTGCCATCTTTGCCAAGGACGGCACTCCCAACCAACTGACGCATGAGCGCTTGGAGCTGTTGCCGCCGTCGATATTCGGTATCGTCTTGGCGGGGCGTCGCAGGCAGAAGTGAGCGGTCTTCCGGCATCCATCCGTCATTGACGAATGCACTGACAAGTGAGGCCTGGATCACCTCGCGCTCAAGCGCGATGTCGGCACTGCGCCAATCGTTAATTGCTGCAGCGATCAGGTTGTCAGCGATCTTCCAGCGTGTATTTCCCGGGCCTGACAGGCAGCCATCCTCGGTACTGGCGGAGAAATATGGGATGTCACCGTTTAGCAGATCGTCGATCTCGGCGTTGAGGATGCGTGGATCCTTTGGTACCGATCCTACATTGTCGGCCATGCGCAACATCAACGAAAAGGCGCGCTGGCGTGCCTGCCCGGGATTGTGCAGCGATACGGGATGCCAAAGCATGCGGCCGATTTCTGCATAGGTCTCGGTTGGCCGTGCAACGAAGCGGACGACGCATCCAGCGAATCCTTCCAAATGCGGCGCTAATGCATCAAGCGCATCCAGTTCTTGGAGTAGCTGCGTCATTTCGCCAAAGCCAGCCAATACGTCGGGCCAATGGCGTGCGAGCTCGGGGCGCGCACTCGGGAGATTCTGTGACTCAAGCGTTATGCCTGCTTCGCCGAGCCCGATGCGTGCCTTGTCCGTGCCCGCATCGATCATTGCGGGCCGCGCTACGCTTGGCTGCTGTCCGGGGATTGAACCCAGTGCGGAATGATCCGCCCCACGCCATCCAAGACCGGTTGCACGGCTAGGCAACATCCCGATATTGGCGGCGGTGCCTGCAACGGTGGCGGCAACCCGATCCGCCGCTTCGCCAAGACCTGATGCCGGGGCGGGCAGGCGCGGTGTGAAAAGCGTTTCGCAGTCGATGACAGTCGGTGCGGAGCCATGGGCGATGAGATTTCCTGCATGCAAATCGGTGCCCGCAAGCAACCTCATGACCGCCAGCCAGTGGCCGCTGGCGCGATAAAAATCCCGTTGCTCGGACAGTGTATCTGCCTGCCGATGAGCGACGAATTCTACCCAGCCGTAGTCACTGCGGTCGACGGCGTTGGGCACGTGCATAGTGGTAACGATGCGCTCGCTGAGCACTTCGATAAATCGCGCAAGTGCCAGATCGATTGCGACCGATCTTGGTTTGTAGACCAGCCGACCGCCAGTGCAACGCAGCAGCGCCACGCTCTGGCCACTGCAATGGCTGTCGCCCGCTCCGAAAGTGACTTCTAGCAGCAAACCGCTAGCGTTATGCAGCAAGGGCGTCAAAAGGTGCCGGTCGCTGCACCATCGGTGTGCAAACATGTGCGCTGCAGCGCAGCGGTGTGAAACCAAAGTATCGATACGTTCGATCAGCCCGGGATAATGCGGCGCCAGCGACAGCCAGTAATCCGGTTTACAAGTCAGTTGCTCGAATGCTGTCCAACGCTGCTCCGCGCTGTCGCCATCGAGTTGCGCATTTACTCGGGCGGCATTGAGTTCCAGCAACAAGAGGCGAGTGAGTTTGCTGTGGAGCACTGCCAGAAGCGCTTGGTGCGTTGCCCTGAGGATGACCTCGCGTTCGACCTGTTCGAGTGCAGCGATCTGGGTAAGCTGGACTGCCAGTTTCTTGAGAGGTGACGAAATCAGGCAATCCAGCGACGTGCCGAAGTCACCGCCTTGCTGGCCGGAGACCACGCCGCCTCAACAGCACTGGAACGTGGCTGACCCCGTACAAATCGTCCCGCATTGCTCTGTCACTGCTGCGGCCTCGCAAACGATGTCGGCCTCTGCATACGCGCCGCTGACGAATAACGGACCTGCAGGATTGTCATCGCCAGCATGATTGCGCCAATAGTCCACCAGAGTGTTTCCAGTCTCTTCGCTCATGAGCAGATCCTTTGTCTTGAAGTGAGATGCGACATTTGTGGTGCGGCAAACATCGCGTATCGGCACGAATACGCAGATGTATTGATTCTTGCGTAATTGCGTGCAGACGCTGCCGCGTTCCGATGCTATCTGCGGAGAGGTTTGAAAACTGATACTTACGTCTGAAAATGGCTGCCTTAGGTGGCGCGCTCGTCCCGGCCGGATGCACGCGCCTGTGCAATCGCCGCGATGCGCGCCTTGGTCAATGCTTCGCCGATTTGCGGGCCTTGCAGACCTTCGGCTGCCAGGTCGCGCGCGTTGATCGCCAGGGCGGCGGCATGGAGGCGCTTCAGTTCTTCGCCTTGTGGATAGGCGGCCTCTTCGCTGCCCAACCTGCCGCGCTTGTCGGCTTCGCAGACCAGTGCCAGTTGCGCGATGCGTTCCGGTCGACGGAATGCATCGCAGCGCACCAGCAGTTCGTGCACCGTGCGGTTGCGCAGTTCCGCCAGACGGTGGATGTTGAGGTGCTCGCGACAGGCGGTGACTGCGAGCTGGCGATAGTCCTGCGGCACCTTGAGCCGTTCGCACAGCGCCTGCAGCGGGGCAACGCCGCGCTGTTCGTGCATCAGGTGGCGCGGCCATTCGTCCGGCGGAGTCAGCGCCTTGCCCAGGTCGTGGGTCAACGCGGCAAAGCCGATCAGCGCATCGCCCGGTGCCAGCCGCGCGGCCATGTCGCTGACCATCTCCTGATGAAGGCCGGTATCCACTTCCGGATGGAACTCGGCGCGCTGGGGAACGCCATATAGCGCATCGAGCTCGGGCAGGATGACGCGCAGCGCACCGGTGTCGTGCAAGGTGCGCAAGAACGCGGCCGGCTGTGCGCAGGTCAGCGCACGGCGCAGTTCCTGCCACACGCGTTCGGGCACCAGGCTGTCCAGTTCGCCGCTGGCCGCCATCTCGCGCATCAGTGCGGCCGTGTCCGGTGCGATGCTGAAACCCAGCGGTGCCAGCCGCGCCATGAAGCGCGCCGCACGCAGGACGCGCACGGGGTCTTCGACAAAGGCCGGGCCCACATGCCGCAGCACGCGCGCCTGCAGATCGCGGGCGCCGCCGTACGGGTCCACCAGGGTGCCGCTGTCTTCGTCGCGCGCCATGGCGTTGATGGTGAAGTCGCGGCGCAGCAGGTCTTCTTCCAGCGTCACCGACGGATCGGCATCCACCACGAAGCCGCGGTAGCCGCGCCCTGACTTGCGCTCGGTGCGGGCCAACGCGTACTCCTCTCCGCTGCGCGGATGCAGAAAGACCGGGAAGTCCTTGCCCACCGCCTTGAAACCCTGCGCCTGCATCTGCGCCTGATCGGCGCCCACCACCACCCAGTCGCGGTCGCCGGCCGGCTGGCCAAGCAGGGCATCGCGGACTGCGCCGCCAACGAGATAGATCTTCATCGCTCCATGATGCCCGATGCGGTGCTTGCGTCGAAACAACGCGCGGCCAGCGCTGTCGGGTTTTGCTTGGGTGTGGTGCCCGGCGGGGGGCATCGCGTAGATAGGTGTCTGCAAGCGATTGCTGCGGATGGATGATGCGCCAGGCGTCTGGTCTGCGACTTGGCTGCAGGGCCCTTGGCCGCCCACCATCGCGGGACACGCCGTGAATCCGTCCATGGAGGCTCTTCTGCGGCATCCATGCCGCAGAAGGTCCCGCGACGGTGGGCGGCCAAGGGCCGGTCACGATGGTCGGTGCATCACCAAGCAGTGAATGCCTTCATCGCTCTGAGCGATCCGCCCAGTGCCCGGCCCAGTGTTGCTGTCGCATCGGTGGCCGCTTGCACGGATGCGTGACCGTGCAGTTGCGGCGCACCGAGACGATCCGCTGCGTCAGATCTTGGCGCGTTGTTCCCGGAGGCCGGTCAATTGCACGGTCCAGTCGTTCAAGCGCGCGCGCTCCTGTTCGACGACCGCCGCCGGTGCGTTCTGCACGAAGGTGGCATTGCCGAGTTTGCCGTTGCACTTGCCGATTTCGCTTTCCACCCGCTTGATCTCCTTGTCCAGGCGGGTGCGCTCGGCCTCCATGTCGACCAGACCTGCCAGCGGCACCAGCAACGTGAGTTCGCCCACGATGGCGGCAGCCGCAGGCGGAGTGTCCTGGCCGGCGTCCAGCCAGTCGATGGATTCGAGCTTGAGCAGGAACGCCAGCTGCGATGCGAAGCGCGCCACGCGCGTGCGGTCGTCGGCGGTGCCGGCCTGCAGCAGCAGCTGCACCTGCTTGGACGGCGGCACGTTCAACTCGCTGCGCACGCGGCGCAATGCCGACACCATCGACTTCAACCATTCGACATCGGCCTCTGCGCTGGCGTAGCTGCCGGTGTCCACATCGCCAACCTGCGGGAATGTCTGCAGGGAGATCGTTGCGGCAGTGATGCCCAGGCGCGGCGCGACCTGTTGCCACAGCTCTTCGGTGACGAACGGGGTGAGCGGGTGCAGCAGGCGCAGCAACGATTCCAGCACGTACAGCAGGGTGTGACGCGTGCTGGCCGCGGCGTCGTTGTCCTGCACTGCACCGTTGAGCGCCGGCTTCGCCAGCTCCACAAACCAATCGCAGAACGCGTTCCAGGCAAATTCGTACAACGACTGCGTCAGCAGGTCGAAGCGGTAGTTGGCGTAATGCGCATGCGTTTCCGCGGTGACCTTGTCCAGCCGCGCCAGAATCCACTTCTCCGCTTCGGTACGCGGTTGCGGCACGCCGGCAAAGCGCGCGCCCTCGGTGTTCATCAGCACAAAGCGCGTGGCGTTCCACAGCTTGTTGCAGAAGTTCTTGTAGCCCTCGGCGCGGCCCAGGTCCAACTTGATGTCGCGGCCATGCGTGGCCAGTGCGGCAATGGTGAAGCGCAGCGCGTCGGCACCGTGGGCGATGATGCCGTCCGGGAATTCGCGGCGGGTGGCTTTTTCGATCTTCTCGGCCATGCGCGGTTGCATCAGCCCGTGGGTGCGCTTGGCCACCAGGTCTTCGATGCTGATGCCGTCGATGATGTCCAGCGGATCGAGCACGTTGCCCTTGGACTTGGACATCTTCTGGCCCTGCGCATCGCGGATCAGGCCGGTGATGTAGACATCGCGGAACGGCACCTGGCCGGTGAAGCTGTCGGTGGCCATGATCATGCGCGCCACCCAGAAGAAGATGATGTCGAAGCCGGTGACCAGCACGCTGGAAGGCAGATAGCGCTCGAAACCGCGCTCGGCCATCGCGTTCGCATCCGGCCAGCCCAGGGTGGAGAACGGCCACAGCTGCGAGGAGAACCAGGTTTCCAGCACGTCGCTGTCCTGGTGCAACGCGACGTCGGCACCCAGGCCGTGTTTCGCGCGCACCTCGGCTTCGTCATGGCCGACATAGCACTTGCCTGCCTCGTCGAACCACGCCGGAATGCGATGCCCCCACCACAGCTGACGGCTGATGCACCAGTCCTGGATGTTCTCCATCCAGTGGCGGTAGGTGTTGATCCAGTTCGGCGGCACGAATTTGACCTGGCCGCTTTCGACCAGCTCCAGGCCGCGCCTGGCCAGCGCGTCCATTTTGACGAACCACTGGTCGGTGAGATACGGCTCGATCACCTGGCCAGTGCGGTCGCCGCGCGGCACCTGCAGCTTGTGCGGCTTGGTTTCGACCAATACGCCCAGCTCTTCCAGTTCCGACAGCACCAGCTTGCGTGCGTCATAACGATCCAGGCCGCGATAACGCTCCGGCGCATTCTCGTTGATGGTGGCGGTGACGGTGAACAGATTGATCAGCGGCAGGTCATGTCGCACGCCCACCTGGTAATCGTTGAAGTCATGCGCAGGCGTGACCTTGACCACGCCGGTGCCGAAGGCGCGGTCGACATAATCGTCGGTGATCACTGGCACGTGCCGGCCGGTCAGCGGCAGCACGATGCGGGCGCTGTGCAGCGTGGTGTAGCGCGGGTCTTCCGGATGCACCATCACTGCGGTATCGCCCAGCATGGTTTCCGGGCGCGTGGTGGCCACCACCAGATAATCGCGGGTTTCGCGCAGGGTCTCGATGCCGTCGGCATCGTGTTCGACGTGCTCGTAGGTCACGCCATCGGCGAGCGGGTAGCGGATCGACCAGAGGAAGCCGTCTTCTTCGACGTTTTCCACTTCCAGATCGGAGATGGCGGTCTTCAGCACCGGGTCCCAGTTGACCAGCCGCTGGCCGCGATAGATCAGGCCCTGCTCGTACCAGCGCACGAAGGCTTGGTTGACCGCGGCCGACGGCTGCGGGTCCATGGTGAAGGTGCTGCGCGACCAGTCGCTGGAGGTGCCCAGGCGGCGCATCTGGCGTTCGATGGTGTCGCCGGATTCGGCCTTCCATTCCCACACCTTGGCGATGAAGCCCTCGCGCCCCAGCGAGTCGCGCGTGTCGCCCTTGCCTTCCAGCGCCAGATTGCGCGACACCACCATCTCGGTGGCGATGCCGGCATGGTCGGTGCCCACCTGCCACAGCGTGTCGAAACCGCGCATGCGGTGGTAGCGCACCAGCGCATCCATCAGCGTCTGCTGGAACGCATGGCCCATATGCAGCGTCCCGGTGACATTGGGCGGCGGCAGCAGCACGGTGTAGGGCTCGCCCTTGCCGGACGGTACGAAGTAACCGGCCGCCTCCCACTGCGCGTACAGGCGCGATTCGAAGGAAGAGGGTTCGTAGCTGGAGGCGAGGGTGGTCATAGTGGGGCGGGGATTCGTTGTTCGGGAGTCGGGATTGGTTGCGTCATGGGGCCGGCGAGAATCACTGGCACTACACTCATCAACATCAGCGGTGGTGCGGTGGAGCGAAGATAGGCTATTGAGGATTCGTCGTTGGATGCAGCATTGGGATGCGCAAAAAACCTGCTTTTACCAATCCCCAATCCCAAATCCCCGCCCCTCTCACATGTCGTACTTGGTCAGTTCCAGGCCCAGGGCCTTGTACTGCTTCCAACGTTCGCGCAGCGGTTCGCGGGCGGCGGGGTCGGCAGGCACCACTTCCAGCACGCGGTCGCAGGCGCCCAGGTACGGGTCGTCGCGCAGGTTGATCACCAGCGGGCGCGAGGGTGCGGCGAACTCGGGCGCGGCGATCAGCACCGGCGCCAGTTCGTCTTCCTCGTCGGTGCCGGCGATCTGGTGCGGTACGTAGGCTTCGTCGTCGAATGCCCACAACAGGTCATCCAGCGCCTCGGCCTGCGCGGCGTCGCGCGCCAGGATCAGGGTGGACAGGTTGGCGTCGTTGGCCTTGCGCGCCAGCTCGCAGACCAGCCGCAGCGGTTCGTCGAGGAAGCGCGGTTTGGCGATCAGGTAGAAGTCGGCACGGGGCATCAGGGCGGGGATTCGTTGAGGGGGATTCGGGATTGGTGACAGCGGGTCACTGTCTGCCTGCAAGGTGCTAAGGACGGCGGGATGCGTGCGCTCGCACGAATCCCGAATCTCCACTCCCCAATCACGCCGCGCCGCTTGCGGCGCGGTCCAGCAACCACTGCGTCAACAGCCCCACCGGGCGACCGGTGGCCATGCCGCGCTTGCCTTCGTCGCTGGCCACGCCGGCGATGTCCAGGTGCGCCCAGCGCTGGTTTTCGGTGAAGCGCGACAGGAAGCAGCCGGCGGTGATCGCGCCGCCCCAGCGGCCGCCGATGTTGTAGACGTCGGCGAAGGTGGAATCCAGCAGGCCCTGGTACTCGTCCCACAGCGGCAGGCGCCAGGCGCGGTCGAACACGTGCTCGCCGGCGGCCAGCAGTTCGTTGGCCAGGTCGTCGTGCTTGCTCATCAGGCCGGCGGTCTGGTGGCCGAGCGCCACCATGCAGGCGCCGGTCAGCGTGGCCACGTCCACCAGTGCTTCGGGGTTGAAGCGCTCGGCGTAGGTCAGCGCATCGCACAGGATCAGGCGGCCTTCGGCGTCGGTATTGCCCACTTCGATGGTCTTGCCGGACATGCTGGTGATCACGTCGGAGGGGCGATAGGCATTGCCGTCGATAGCGTTTTCCACCGCCGGCACCACCACCACCAGGTTGATCGGCAGCTCGGCCTTGACCGTGGCGACGAAGGTGCCGATGACGTTGGCGCCGCCGCACATGTCGTATTTCATTTCCTCGATGCCGCCCTGCGTCTTGAGGTTGACGCCGCCGGTGTCGAAGGTGATGCCCTTGCCGACCAGCACATAGGGACGCGCGTCGCCGCCGCCGTTCCACTTCAGCACGATCAGCCGCGGGCGGTTGGCCGAGCCGCGGGCCACCGACAGCAGCGAGCCCATGCCCAGCGACTCCATCTGGGTCTCGTCCAGGATCTCGGCTTCGGCACCGGCGTACTTGCCGGCGAATGCGGCCGCGGTGTCGGCCAGGTAGGCCGGGGTGCAGTAGTTCGGCGGCAGGTTGCCCAGCTCGCGGGCGAACTCCACGCCCTCGGCGGTGGCCACGCCCACGGCCAGCGCGCGGGCGTCGTCGCCGGCGATCGCCAGCGTGGTCAGGCCGCTCTCGTCGACCTTCTTCTTGCCCAGCGTGGCGGTGTAGCGGTAGGCGGCATGGTCGCTGACGATGATCGCCTGGCGGATGTTCCAGGCGCTGTCGCGCGCCTTGACCGGCAATTCGGTCAAGGTGAGCAGGGCGGTACCGACCGCGCCGGTCTTGAGCGCGCGGGTCGCATCGCCGATCGCCTTGAGGTAGGGCGCCACGCCGAACTTGCCGGCCTCGCCCAGCCCCACCACCAGCACACGGGGAGCGGTCACGCCGGGCAGGTCGTGGACCAGGGTGGTGCTGCCGGTCTTGGCAGCCACATCGCCACGTGCCACCAGCGCCGTCAAACGGCCCTGGCTGGCGCTGTCCAGCGCCTGCGCAGCGGGCGACAGGGTCTTGTCGGCGAACACGCCAACCACGATGCAGTCGACGGCGGCGCTTGCCGGCGCGTCTTGGTTCAGGGTGAATTGCAGGGCCATTGATCAGATTCCGTAGGCAAATCCGTACAATCGCGGGCTGTTTACGCCAACCGCACTAGGCTGGCGACGCCGCGAACGAATCCGAGAGTTTAAAACAAGCCCACCCTATGCCGAAGCTCGATCGATATCTGCTTAGCGATTTCACCCAGAGCTTCCTGGCCACCTTGATCGTGCTGCTGGTCGTCAGCGTCGGCGGCGTGCTGGTGGATATCCTCGGCAATATCGCCGATGGCCGCATCCCTGCTCGCTTGCTGCTGTCCCAGGTGGGCCTGCAGTTCGTAGCCTACCTGCCGATCATCCTGCCGCTGGCGCTGATGCTGGGCCTGTTATTGGCCCTGGCAAGGCTGTACCGCGATTCAGAAATGGCCGTCATCACCGCCATTGGCGTAGGCCCAAGGCGCATGTTGCGGCCGATGCTGATGCTGGTGGTGCCGGTAGTGGTGATCATCGGGCTGTGCTCGCTGTGGCTGGGTCCGTGGGCCAGCCGCACCGCCGAAACCATGCTGGAAGACGCCAACCGCAGCGTGCTGATGGCCGGCCTGGAGTCGGGCAAGTTCACCCCGCTGTCCGGCGGCGGGGTGGTGTACCTGACCACCATCTCGGCCGACGGCAAGAACCTGGGCAAGGTCTTCATGCAACGGCAGAAGGACGACCGCCTGGACGTGGTCACTGCCGAACGTGGCGCGATGTTCTTCGAAGGCAAGACCGACCGTTACCTGCGCCTGGAGGACGGCTACCGCATCGAAGGCCCGGCCGCCGGCGACACCCTGGACTACCGTTTGATGAAGTTCGCCAGCAACGACGTGGCCTTGCCCGACCGCACCCGCACCCACGACGCCAACGACCCGGAAGTGATGTGGACCACCCAGCTGCTGTCCGATGAGCGTCCGGCGGCGCGCGCGCAGCTGCATGAGCGCCTGGCGCCGCCGCTGTTGGCGCTGGCGTTCGCCCTGCTGACCCTGCCGCTGTCGCGCAGCGCGCCGCGGCAGCAGCGTTACGGCCGGATCATGCTGGCCTTCCTGGCCTACATGGTGGGCACCAACCTGATGATCGTCGGCACCCAGTGGATCGCCAATGGCAAGACCCCGGCTGCGCTGGGCTTGTGGTGGCTGACGCTGCCGCTGCTGACGGTGGCGGTCTGGGCGTATGCGCGCGATGGCCGCGTGCGTCGGCCGAGGGCGGGCGCATGAGGCTGACCCCGCGGGTCCATGATTGGTACGTCGGTCGCGCGGTGTTGTTCACCGTGCTTCTGACCTGGGCGGTGCTGCTGGGGCTGGACCTGGTCAACGCGTTTGCCAGCGAGGCCAAGAACATCGGCCAGGGTAGCTACAGCTTCGGTCACGCGGTGGCCTTTGTGGCCTACACCGTGCCACGTCGCGCCTATACCCTGTTTCCGACCGCCGCAGTGATCGGCGCGTTGATGGGCCTGGGCCAACTGGCGGCCACATCCGAGCTGACCGCCTTGCGGGCGCTGGGCGTCTCGCGCAAGCGCATGTCGGCCTCGGTGGTCGCAGCGATGGCCTTGCTGACCGCCTCCATGGTGATCAGCGGCGAGACCGTGGGCCCCTGGGCGCAGAACCAGGCCGATACGCTCAAGGCCAGCGCCCGCTACAACAACAGTATGGCGTCCTCGCGCTATTCGGGCCTGTGGGCACGCGAAGGCGACACCTTCCTCAATGCGCTCAGCGGCGAAGAAAAGCTGCTCGACGGCGGCGGCACCGCGCTCGACCTGCACGATGTGCGGCTGTATCACCTGGACGCCAACGGCAGGCTGCAGCAGCTCACCTACGCATCCGTGGCCGAGCATCGCGACGGCCGCTGGACCTTGCGCCAGGTGCGTCGCGATACCTTCCAGGAACGCTCGGTGCAGCGCGAAACCTTCCCCGAGCTGCCATGGCAATCGCAGCTGAGCCCGGCGGCGCTGGCGGCCGGCCTGGCCAAGCCGCGCAACCTCTCCGCGCACGAGCTGGAGCAGAGCATCGAGTACCGCCGCCGCAACGGCCTGGATGCGCGCGATTACGAGGATCAGTACTGGAGCCGCTGGTTCTACCCGCTCAACGTGTTGGCGCTGTGCATGGCGGCGATTCCGTTCTCGTTCGGTTCGCTGCGTAGCGGCGGCCTGGGCAAGCGGCTGTTCCTGGGCATCCTGTTCGCGCTCGGCTTCTGGCTGCTGCAGCTGTTCTTCGGCCGCATGGCAGGCGCGCTCAAGCTCGATTACCGCATCGCCTACGCACTGCCGCCGATGGTGATGCTGGGCGTGTCGGCATGGTTGTTCCGGCGGCGAAGTAGCTGACGTGCGCCGGCTGAGCCTGACCGGATTGGCGATGTGCGTGCCGTATGCGGCACTGATTGCGTTCTGTCAGCGCTTTGCGCACGACCCGCAGGTCGACTACAAAAGCCAACTGGTGTGGAAGCAACTGCCAGTGATGTTGCAGATGATGGTTGCAGATGGCCTGGGCCTGACGCGCCTGCCGGTCCAGCTATCCTGGGCGACGGCTTATACGCTGATGGTGGCGCCCATGTTCCTGGCGCTTTATCTGTTGGGCCGTGCGCTGGAGAACACCTTCAGAGACCATGGCCCGGCTTGGAAAGACCCATCCAATACGGATGGGCGCGGACAGTGAGTTTCACTCTGCTGCCGCCCTGCTTTTGTCTATAACGCGACCTCGATTAGCTGGATTCGCGGGGGCCGGTCCGTCGCTGCCACATCCACATCCAACCGTCAGGCCGGTGGCTTGAAAGTCGCTGTGGTCTGGTCCCGGTTGTGCGTCCCTCACGCCGTGCGCGTGCCGCGTAGCGCCGCTGACAGTGTGAGCCACCAGGAAGACGTAGCGAGCCAATCATCAGGTGGGTGCGGACGGCGCGCTCAGAACCTGAGCATGCGGGTCGCCCCTGTCGCATCGAGCATCGGCTGCACCGGCGCGGCGGTGAGCGCCATAGGCTAGGCCTTGGGTCTGACCATCCGCTGCACTCTGGTTCCGCTGGCGCGGTCGTGCCATGTCAGCCGATCGCGATCGACCCAGGCCCACCAGAATCCTAGTCCGCCCAAGGCCAGCGACAGCGTGCCCACCGCAAAGCGGATCCACAGCGCGCGCCAGGAGGCTTGCGGGCCGACCAGCTGCAGTCGCCAGGGACGCATGCCCAGGGTCTGGCCGCCGCGGCGCCAACTCAGCGTGGCGTACACCCCGGCGGCGACCCAGCAGCACAGCCAGAGCAGCCACTGCCAGGCACTGAACGGTGCGATGTTTTCGCGCGCCGGGTGCCCGGCCAGGGTGAAACCCAGGGTGAAACCGGCCGAAATCAACATCCACAGCGCCAGCACTGGCCAGGCGTCGTAGCACATCGACAATAGCCGCCAGTGCAGCAGGGCGGCCGGTCGTGGGGAATCGGATGCGGCGATCGAAGTCATGGCGCGAGCATAGCCGGCGCCAGCGATGCGGCAACGCCGCGCTGCACTAATGCAGTCCCCAACGCACAGCGGCCGACGCTGGCTGTGCGGTCCGCCAGGTGGCTGCGGCCAGAGCCTCGGTGGCGGCGCAGGGGCTGTCGCCGCTGCGGTCCAGGCGCTACGGAAACAATGTGGGCTCGCGCCGTCTCGTGTCACCCAGGCCGTGCTTGGGATCCGGGCACGTGTGACCTAAGGGCTTTCCGATGACAGCGTCGCGCCCAGGTGCGCTCCTGCCTGTGTGATGCGCGCGAGTGAATGCGGCGCGCGTGCTGGGTCTTGCGCTAGGTTCGCTAACCGCGAGGGTGATGCTTGGCGTGCAGCTTCTGCAGGTGCTGCCTTGCCACCAGCGTGTAGATCTGGGTGGTCGATAGCGAGCTGTGGCCCAGCAGCATCTGCAGCGCGCGCAGGTCTGCGCCGTGGTTGAGCAGGTGGGTCGCAAAACTGTGGCGCAGGCCGTGCGGGCTGACCGTGGCCGGGTCGATGCCGGCCACCGCCGCATAGCGTTTGACCAAGGTCCAGAAGTGCTGACGGCTGGGCGGCTGGCGTGCCGCATCGATGAACAACGGCACCTGCCCGTCGACTGCGGCCACGGCCTTGTGACCGGCCAGCAGCGGGCGCGCCTCATGCAGATAGCGCTCAAGCCAATGCTGCGACTCTTCGCCCAGCGGCACCAGGCGCTCCTTGCTGCCCTTGCCGGTCACTCGCAGCACGCCCTGGCGCAGGTTGACGCCCACCGCCGGCAGATTCACCAGCTCGCTGACCCGCAGGCCGGCGGCGTACATCAACTCGAGCATGGCGCGGTCGCGCAGGCCAAGCGGTGCCTGGACATCCGGCGCCGCCAGCAAGGCCTCGATCTGGGTTTCGGTCAGCGCCTTGGGCAGCGAGCGCGGCAACCGGGGTGGGTCGAGCAGGGCAGTGGGATCATCGCTGCGCACGCCATCGCGCAGGCACAGGCCGTAGAAGGCCCGCAACGTCGACAACAGCCGGGCATTGCTGCGCGGCGAGTACCTGGCCTCGGTCCGCCAGCGCAGGTAATCGAACAATACCGACCGATCGATGCCGAGCAATCCACCGCCGGCACCGTCGCGCCACCGTGCCAACCCTTCCAGGTCGCGCCGGTAACTGTCCAGCGTCTGCCGCGCCACGCCCTGCTCGGCCCACAAGCGATCCAGAAAGCGCTCGATGGCGGCGGTATCGGCCGCCTGCACCGGCGGCAGCTGTTGGGTGAGTTGGCGACGTTCGGCAGGGCTGCTGGCTGACATCGCCACAGCATAGAACGTGACGCGCGGAATGCGATGCGCCACGCTGGTTATCGGTCAGGTGTTGCCAGCGCTTGCCTTGCCGCATCGTGGCCGAGGTTTGCGCCCCAAGGAAGTCGCACGCCACGCCTGATGCTGCGTAACAGCGCCATGGCCGGCTCCCAGGCCACGGAGAATTGCCGCAGGACAGCAAGCAAAGCACACCCGGGATCACACACGTAGGAGCGCACCCGGGCGCGACGGCCGTCACCGGCAATCCCGCCGTGCCGACTCCCGCGTCAATGCCCGCAAGCGCTGACGCAGCGACAGCAAGCGCAACAATCCGCCTGTCCGGACCGGGAGTGCCACGAACTCGCCGGCGAGCGAGCGAACAAACTGTCGCGGCCGCTGCCAGGCTTCATCCACCCTGTGCGAGAATCGAGCTACCCCGATTCCACTGGATGCGTGAATGTATCGTCTTGCCATCGCCGCGCTGCTGGGCGCGCTCAGCCTTACCGCCTGCGCACAATCGTCGCAGCCTGCGGCAAGCAACGCCGGCGCCAAGCCAGCCGCCGCTGCCGCCCCCGCCGCGACCGGCAATGTGGATCAGCGCGTCGGCGCCGCCCTCAAGGCCCTGGACCCGGACTTCAAGCCGGATTACATCGGCGCCGCGCCGTTCCCCGGGTTCCGCGAAGTGGTGGTCGGCGGGCAGGTGCTGTACGTCAGCGATGACGGCCGTTACCTGATCCAGGCGCAGCCGTTCGACATCCAGAACAAGCAGTTCGCCGCCAGCCCGGGCCTGCTGGCGTATCGCCGCAAGCAGCTGGAGACCGTGCCCAAGGCCGACCGCATCGTGTTCGCGCCGGCCAACCCCAAGTACACCGTGACCGTGTTCACCGACGTGGAATGCGGCTACTGCCGCAAGCTGCACAGCGAGATCGGCGAGCTCAACAAGCAGGGCATCGCGGTGGAATACCTGGCCTTCCCGCGCATGGGCCTGGGCAGCCAGGACCACAAGGAAATGATCGCGGTGTGGTGCGCGGCCGACCGCAAGCAGGCGCTGACCGCAGCCAAGTCGGGCCAGCCGGTGAACTCCAAGGACTGCAAGAACCCGGTGTCGATGGAATACACGCTGGGCCAGCGTCTGGGCGTCAACGGCACCCCGGCGATCTTCGCGCCGGACGGCACCCAGCTCGGTGGCTATCTGCCGCCGGCGCAGCTGCGCGAAGCGCTGGAAAAGCGCGCGGTCACCACTGCCGGCGGCAGCCGCTGAGGGATCCGTTGGCGGCGCGATGATGCTGCCTGGAGGCTGGCCGCTGCGGCGGTTGGTGTGATCGATCAAGAGGCTGGAATGCGCATGCATTCCGGCCTCTTGCGTTTCGGGGCTGGAGCGGCTGACAAACATAGCGGGCAGTCGTCAGATGGGCATGGATGGCGCAAAGGAGCCGGCGTGTACGCGTGGTCCATGCCGCACCCGGCACCGGCCGCGCCCGCCTGGTGGTGAGCACCGCCGTTTTGTCAGCCGCGCTCAGGCTGGCCGCAGGGGTTGTGGAGTTGGAGCAGCGGCGGACCGGCGTCGGCCAACGCTGCTGACCTCGCACGCGCGCTGTTACCCAGGCCGGCGACAGCTGTGCGCCGCACTTCCTGCTGGCATCGCCATCCGTCTTCGCCGTTGCCGCATCGGGCCGGAATGTGCCGAATCGGGGCAGTCCCTGCGACGCGTCAGCCGACAGATTGGTGGCCCACCCACGCCAGGTCCGGCGCCGGCCCATCAGCTCCGTTACAATCTGCAGCCCCGTTTCTGACACGGTTCCCCGGACATGATGGTCCTCGAGGGCGCTTCCGCCCTTTCGCCGTTCCGCCGCGCTCGGCTCGAAACCCGCCTGCAAACCCTCGTCCCCGCGCTGCGCATCACCGGCGCCTGGCACGTCTACTTCATCCGCGCCGAGGCCGGGCAAGCGCCCGACCAGGCCACCTTGCAGCGGATCCTGCAGGCCGAAGCCGCCCCCGCGCCGCGGGCCGAGGCGGCTTCCTCGCGCTACGTGGTGCCGCGCCTGGGCACGCTGTCGCCGTGGTCGAGCAAGGCCACCGAACTGGTGCGCGGCGCCGGGCAGCCGATCCAGCGCGTGGAGCGCGGTACCCGCATCGATCTGGCCGGCTGGCCGGCCGACGACGCGACGCAGGCCGCCGTGGCCAAGCTGCTGCACGATCCGATGACGCAATCGTTGCTCGGCTCGGCCGCGGCCGCCGAAGCGCTGTTCAACGTGCCCGAGCCCGGTCATCTGCAGCGCGTGCCACTGGATGGGCTGGAGCAGGCCAACCGCGACCTCGGCCTGGCCCTGGCGCAGGACGAGATCGACTACCTGCGCGAACGCTTCGCCGAGCTGGGCCGCGACCCGGCCGACGTCGAGCTGATGATGTTCGCCCAGGCCAACTCCGAGCACTGCCGGCACAAGATCTTCAACGCCAGCTGGACCATCGACGGCAAGCCGCAGGAACGCTCGCTGTTCCGCATGATCAAGCACACCCACCAGCAGACCCCGCAGCACACCTTGTCGGCCTACAGCGACAACGCGGCGGTGGTGGAAGGCGTGCCGGCCGCGCGCTATCGCCCGGACCCGGCCACCGGCCAGTACCGCAGCGAAGCGGTGCTGCCGTCGGCATTCGCCATCAAGGTGGAAACGCATAATCACCCGACCGCGATCGCGCCGTTTCCCGGCGCGGCCACCGGCGCCGGCGGCGAGATCCGCGACGAGGGTGCCACCGGCCGCGGCGGCAAACCCAAGGCCGGCCTGACCGGTTTCACCGTCTCGCACCTGCGCATCCCGACCTTGCCGCAGCCCTGGGAAGCGCCGCGCGCGCTGAACCCGCGCATGGCTCCGGCGCTGGACATCATGCTCGACGGCCCGCTGGGCGGCGCTGCATTCAACAATGAATTCGGCCGGCCGAACCTGCTCGGCTATTTCCGCAGTTTCGAGCTTGCCGAAGGCCCGGGCCTGACCCGCGCCTACGACAAGCCGATCATGCTGGCCGGCGGCCTGGGCGCGATCGATCGCAACCAGGTCGAAAAGCTGCGCCTGCAGCCCGGCGATGCGGTGATCGTGCTGGGCGGGCCGGCGATGCTGATCGGCCTGGGCGGCGGTGCGGCCAGTTCGGTGGCGGCCGGCGACAGCGCCGAGGCGCTGGACTTTGCCAGCGTGCAGCGCGAGAACCCGGAAATGGAGCGCCGCTGCCAGGAGGTCATCGACCGCTGCGTGGCGCTGGGGATCGACAACCCGATCCGCTGGTTCCACGACGTGGGTGCGGGCGGGCTGTCCAACGCCATTCCCGAGCTGCTGCACGATTCGGGCGTGGGCGGCATCATCGACCTCGGTCGCGTGCTCACCGACGACCCCTCGCTGTCGCCGCTGGAACTGTGGTGCAACGAATCGCAGGAACGCTACGTGCTGGGCGTGCCACAGGCGCGGCTGGACGAATTTGCCGCCATCTGCGCGCGCGAGCGCTGCCCGTTTGCGGCGGTTGGCGTGGCGACGGCCGAGGAGCGGCTGGTGGTGGGCTATGGCGTGTTTGGGGACGGGATTGGTGATTCGGGATTGGGGAGTCGCAACAGCGATTCGTCAGTCGCCGGGTCCGCCGTTGCTTCCAACCAATCCCCAATCCCCAATCCCCAATCCCCGCTCCCGATCGACCTGCCGATGGACGTGCTGTTCGGCAAGGCGCCGAAGATGCATCGCGATGCGGTGCATCCGCCGGCGCCGCAGTGGCCGGTGCTGCAGACTGCCGGGCTGGATTTGCACGAGGCCGGCTTGCGCTTGCTGGCGCATCCCACGGTGGCGTCCAAGAGCTTTCTGGTCACCATCGGCGACCGCAGCGTGGGCGGGCTGACCGCGCGCGAGCAGATGATCGGGCCGTGGCAGCTGCCGCTGGCGGACTGTGCGATCACCCTGGCCGGGTTCGAGACATTCTCCGGCGAGGCGATGTCGATCGGCGAGCGCACTCCGCTGGCGCTGTTGAACGCCGCAGCGTCCGCGCGCATGGCGGTGGGCGAGGCAATCACCAATCTGTGCTCCGCGCCGGTGCAGTCGCTGGACAGCATCAAGCTCTCGGCCAACTGGATGGCCGCGGCCGGCCATGCCGGCGAAGACGCCTTGCTGTACGACGCGGTGCGTGCGATCGGCATGGAGCTGTGCCCGGCGCTGGAGCTGAGCGTGCCGGTGGGCAAGGACTCGCTGTCGATGCAGGCGCAGTGGGTTGAAGCCGGGATTGGTGATTCGGCATTCGGGATTGGCGAAACGCCAGAGCCCTCCGCTGTTACCAATCCCCAATCCCCAATCCCCAATCCCATCGCTCACAAGAGCGTTTCACCGGTCTCGCTGATCATCAGTGCGTTCGCGCCTGTGGGCGATGTGCGCACGCAGCTGACGCCGTTGTTGCGCAACGACGAAGAGAGCGAGCTGTGGTTGATCGGGCTGGGCGGCGGCAAGCAGCGTCTGGGTGGCTCGGTACTGGCGCAGGTGTATGCCGACGATGCGGCCTTGCCGGCGTTCGGTGGCGAAGTGCCGGATCTGGAAGATGCGCAGCGGCTGCGCAGTTTCTTCGAATTGATCCGCGATGCGCGCCAGAGCGGGCTGTTGCTGGCCTATCACGATCGCAGCGATGGCGGTGCGTTTGCGGCGCTGTGCGAGATGGCCTTTGCCTCGCGTCAGGGCCTGGATATCACCCTGGATGCGTGGGGCGAAGACGCGTTCCGCAGCCTGTTCAATGAAGAACTCGGTGCGGTGGTGCAGATCGCCAGCGAAGATCGCGCCGCGTTTGCCGATCTGGTCGAGCGGCATGCACTGACCGAATGCGCGCAGCGTATCGCACGCCCCACTGGCGCGCCGCGTATCCGCGTGAGCGGGCAGGGGCGTGTGCTGGCGGAATGGCGTTGGGAAGAATTGTTCGATGCCTGGTGGTCGGTGACCCACGCCATGCAGAAGCTGCGCGACAACCCAGACAGTGCAGACGAGGAGCGCGCGTTGGCGCGCGATTTCCAGGCGCCCGGCCTGCGTCCCAAGCTGGTGTTCGACCCCTCCGAGGATGTGGCCGCGCCGTTCGTGGCGACCGGTGCGCGGCCCAAGGTGGCGATCCTGCGCGAGCAGGGCGTCAACGGGCAGATCGAAATGGCCTACAACTTCGAACGTGCCGGGTTCAGCGCGTTCGACGTGCACATGAGCGACCTGATCGAAGGGCGCGTGGATCTGGCGCAGTTTTCCGGCTTCGCCGCCTGTGGCGGTTTCAGCTATGGCGATGTGCTGGGTGCCGGCCGCGGTTGGGCCACCTCGATCCTGGAACGCGCGGCATTGCGCGATGCGTTTGCCGCGTTCTTCGCGCGCAGCGATACGTTCGCGCTGGGCGTGTGCAACGGTTGCCAGATGCTCAGCCAGCTCAAGGACATCATTCCCGGTGCCGGGCACTGGCCGCGTTTCCTGCGCAATCGCAGCGAGCAGTTCGAAGCGCGCACCGCGTTGCTGGAGGTGGTGGAGTCGCCGTCGATCTTCCTGCGCGGCATGGCCGGCTCGCGGATTCCGGTGGCAGTGGCGCATGGCGAAGGCCGTGCGGAGTTCGACACGGCCGTGGACCAGGCCGCCGCACGCGTGGCGCTGCGTTTTGTCGACGGTAACGGCGCTGTGGCATCGCAGTACCCGCTCAACCCGAACGGGTCGCCGGACGGTATCACCGGGCTGACCAGTACCGATGGCCGCGCCACCATCCTGATGCCGCATCCCGAGCGCACGCCGCGCACGGCAAACCTGAGTTGGCATCCGGCCGACTGGGGCGACGATTCGCCGTGGCTGCGGATGTTCCGTAACGCGCGTGTGTGGTGCGGTTGAGTCGATGATCCGAAGCCGCGTGCGCTGAGTGCGCGTCGCGTGCCTCCGCCGACGGCCGTGTGCAGCGATGCACACGGCCGTTTTCGTGTGCTGCCATGGCGTGCGCGGTCACGTCATCGCAAGTGCGTGCATGGCTGTCTTGGTGTGACGGGCTGTACCGCACATCGCACTGCATCGGTGCTGTCGCCCGAAGACGCGTGCAATCCCCATGTGTTGGACGACTGCTGGCGCGTTCTGGTCAGTCTGGCCCCGCGTGGCGGTCGGTGCGGTTGCCCAGTCGGCAGCGCGTCCCATACCGGGCTGCAGCGCGGCGATCGACAAGCTGCGGCGCGTGATCAGGTGCGGCTGCGCAACCGCAACAAGGTTCCGTAAAAACCATAAGGTTTGCTTCGAGTAACTATCAAAAATGCTAGTTATTAGAATTGAAGGTAATTTTTTCTGTGTGCGTGATGCGATTCGCATTTAGTTATTCGGGTTTTCAATAAATTCATCGAGCGTTACGTATCCAGTACGCGTCGCTCGTCCGCTACGCACTCAACTGTCGCTTCTTTTCCCGGTGAATTCCGGTGAAGGAGAGCTGCTGCGCTCGATAAAACCTCAGGGGGACTGCGCGCCGATCAGGCGTGCGGTGGTCGGTTCTCACACGCCAGACCATAATGGGGAGTAAGTGTTTAATGAAGAATATCGAAAATGCCGCGGGGCAGTCGCCCTCCGGCAAGGCGAAGCATTTCCCGATTATCTCGAACATGCAGGCGCGGTGCCGCGTGCATGCACGCGGTGGCCTTGCCGCTGCCATCTGTATGGTGCTGGCGGGCGGTTCCATCACGGTCGACGCAATGGCGCAGGCGCGCCATCCGGCCACGCAGTGCAGCGTGGTCGATGGTCAACGTCTGTGCGCGCAGTCACTGGCTGCCGCTGGTGCGTCGACGGGACTGGTTGCCGGTGCCGCAGCGCCGACCTCCATGGCCACCGCGTCGATGCCGACCGAAGACGATGCCGACCTGCCTCCCTTCGTCGACGGGCGCGACGCCATTGCGCTGGGGGCGGCAAGCAATGCGCTTGCCGATGGCGCCAGCGCGCTG
The DNA here is from genome assembly GCF_024806835.1 of Xanthomonas sp. 3793. GTDB lineage: Bacteria > Pseudomonadota > Gammaproteobacteria > Xanthomonadales > Xanthomonadaceae > Xanthomonas > Xanthomonas arboricola_F. Next base: position 272,763 of record NZ_JANTYU010000003.1, on the reverse strand, counting down.
GGAGCGGGCAGCCTGGCACTGGAGCGCGATGCCACGGCAGTGGGGCGCAATGCGGTGGCGATCGGTACCTCTGCGGTGGCGGTTGGCGGCGTTGCAACGGTGTACGACTACGACGAATTCGGCTTTGTCGTCGGCAGCAGCGAGCAGACCACCGAGGCCACCGGCGTCGCCTCCACCGCAATCGGTGGCGGTGCCAAGGCAGTCGACCCGCTGACGACGGCGGTCGGCACCGGCAGCATTGCCGCCGGTGTGCAGAGCACGGCGCTGGGCTATCACGCACGCACGTCGCAGGATGGTGCCACTGCCGTGGGCGGCCTGTCGCAGGTCTCCGGGTTTGGCGGTGCGGCGCTGGGTTACAGCGCCAACGCAAGCGCCGATTTCGCCACTGCAGTGGGTTTTGGCGCACGCGGTACCGGCATCAGCACGGTGGCAGTGGGCAACAGTTCGCTTGCCAGCGGTGCCGACAGCGTCGCCATCGGCGGCGCCAGCCAAAGCACGCAGAACGCGATCAATGCGGCGACCGGGCTTGGCGGCATCGCGCTCGGCGCAGGTGCGCAGAGTCAGTCCGATTACGCGATTGCAATCGGCTACAACGCAAATATCTTCCCCAATCGGCCGGGCAATACCGATGCGATCGCCATCGGGCATTCCGCCGGCGCGTTTTCGCCGCGTGCGGTGTCGCTGGGTGGCGGGGCGCTGACGTCCGGCGACGGTGCGCTGGCGATTGGCTATGACGCAGCCAGCGTGACCGACAACAGCATCGCACTGGGCGCGCGTGCGGCCACCTCCTGGTTCAATGGAAACAATACCGCCATCGGTGCGGACGCGCAGACATATGGCGTGGATGCGCTGGCGATCGGCTACGGTGCGCGGGTGGGCAACCTGGTCGACGACGCCTGGAACCGCTCGGCCGCCAGCGCGGTGGCCTTGGGCGCGCATTCGTATGCGAACCGCAGCAACACGGTGTCGGTGGGCGATGTGCAGGCCGGATTGACCCGACAGATCACCAGTGTCGCCGCCGGCACCGAAGCAACCGACGCGGTGAACGTGGGCCAGCTCGATGGCGTGCGTGCAGTTGCCCTGCGTCTGGACAGCCAGCTGGCGTCGGCCAAGTCCGATGTGGACGAGCCGGCCGCATTTGCAGAGGGCAGCAACGCCATTGCGCTGGGCAGCGCCAGCAATGCGCTGGGCGAGGGCGCGAACGCATTCGGCTCCGGGAGCGCGGCAGTCGGCCGCGATGCGGTGGCGGTTGGCCGCAATGCCAGCGCGTCGGATGCATCCGCCGTCGCGTTGGGCGGTGTGGCCAGTGTGCCGTTGTTCGATGCCAGCGGCTTCATCGTCGGTCAACAGGAGCGTGCGACCACCGCACAGGCGCGCGGTGCGCTGGCATTGGGTGGCGGTGCGCTTGCGATGCAGACGTTCGCCACGGCGGTCGGCACCGGTGCATCGGCAGTCGGCGCGCAGTCCACCGCAGTCGGCTTCGGCGCCCAGGCACGGGAAGACACCACGACGGCGCTCGGCGGCTTTTCGGCCGCACGTGGCGCTGCTTCGTCGGCGTTGGGCTTCAATGCGATCGCCGCAGGCAGGTTGACCACAGCGGTCGGTTTCGACGCGCTGAGCAACGGCGAAAGCAGCGTGGCCGTGGGCAGCAGCGCGGCAGCCTTCGGGGAGCGCAGCGTCACCATCGGCGGCTATTCGCTGATCAGCAACACGCTGCAGAACGCAGCCAGTTCGGGGGTGGGTGGTGTCGCCATCGGTGCCGGTGCGCGCAGCCAGGCCGATTACGCGATTGCGCTGGGCTACAACGCCAATGTCTTCGGTAACGACGACAACGTCGATGCGGTGGCCATCGGCCATAGCGCTGGCTCGTTCGGGCCACGCACGGTGTCGCTGGGCGCATCTGCGTCCGCGCAGGCCGAACAAGCGGTTGCCATCGGTTACGACGCGCGTGCCGCATCGACCAGAAGCATTGCCATCGGCAGCGGCGCCGATACCTCGATCTTCTACGGCGACAACATCGCCTTGGGCACCAATGCCAAGGCCGATGCGCCGGATGCGATTGCAATCGGGCGCGATGCCAGCGTCGGTGTATTCGTCGGCGAAGCGGGCAGTGCCGCAGTGGCCTTGGGGGTACAGGCGCGCGCACTGGGCAACAACAGCCTGGCGCTGGGCTACAACGCCTTTACCCGCGAGAGCGGTCGCAACGCGGTTGCTCTGGGAGCCAATGCCGGTGCCAGTGGTGCCGATTCGGTGGCGTTGGGCGCGGGCGCACGCAGCAGCGAGGTGAATGTGGTGTCGGTGGGTAACGGCAACGGCCGTGGCGGTCCGGCAACGCGTCGTCTCGTCAACGTCGGTGCCGGTGCGATCGCCGCCGGCAGCCTGGAGGCGATCAACGGTGGCCAGCTGTTCCAATCGTTGAGCAATGCGGCGAGCTTTCTCGGTGGCGGTGCGGCGATCGGCGCACAAGGTGTGTTCGTTGCGCCGACCTATGTGATTCAAGGCAGCAGTTACAGCAACGTGGGGGCTGCATTGACTGCGTTGGACAGCAAGGTCACCGAGCTGGATGCGCGTGCGGGGACTGCAACCGCATCGCGCGCGTCTGCAGCGCGCATGACGTCGGCAGGTGCGCGGTCTATGGGGGCGGGCGCTACAGGCGATGCGGTGGACGCTGTGCAATCCACATCCACCGCGGCCGCGCAGACGGCTGTTGTCGCTGCAGCTGGCGACACGGCGACACGCAGCCTTGGCTCAACCGATGGCGTGCAAGGCACCCCGACGGCGGCAGTGGTCGGCAGCATCACGCCGGCGGCAACCTCCACCGCAGTCGGTGCGTCGGCAGTGGCCAACCACGTCACCGGTACCGCGATCGGCGGCAGCGCCTACGTGCACGGCCCCAACGACACCGCGATCGGCAGCAATGCGCGCGTCAATGCCGACGGCAGTACTGCGGTCGGTGCCAATACGCAGATTGCGGCGGTGGCGACCAATGCGGTGGCGATGGACGAGGGTGCGCAGGTCAGTGCGGCGTCCGGTACCGCCATCGGCCAGGGCGCACGTGCCAGTGCACAAGGTGCGGTGGCCTTGGGTCAGGGCTCGGTGGCCGATCGCGCCAACACGGTGTCGGTGGGCAGCGTCGGGGGCGAGCGGCAGGTGGCCAATGTGGCGGCCGGTACGCGTGCCACCGATGCGGTGAACAAGGGCCAGTTGGACAGCGGCGTCGCCGCGGCCAACAGCTACACCGACAGCCGCTACAGCGCGATGGCCGACAGCTTCGAAAGCTATCAGGGCGATATCGAGGACCGTCTGCGTCGGCAGAACCGTCGCCTGGATCGTCAGGGCGCGATGAGCTCGGCGATGTTGAACATGTCCGCCAGCGTGGCCGGTATCGCCTCGCAAAACCGCATCGGTGCCGGTGTCGGTTTCCAGAACGGCGAGTCGGCGTTGTCGGTGGGCTACCAGCGTGCGATCAGCCCGCGCGCCACGTTGACCGTGGGCGGTGCGCTGAGCGGCGATGACAGCTCGATCGGCGTGGGTGCCGGTTTCGGCTGGTAACCCTCAGCAATAGCGTGCGCGCTTGCATCCAAACGCGCGGCCTGACGCCGGGCTGCGCTCTCCCCGTCCTTGTCGTTGCATCCACCTTGAAGGAACTCCATCGTGATCCAGCACTTTTCTTCTCGCATCGTTGCACTCGTCTGCTGTGCATGTCTGCTATCCCTTGGCATCGGGGTGGCCGGCGCGGCAACACGCGATCCGGCAGCAGCTGGCGCGCAGCGTCGACAGGCCATGGCCGACGCGTCGGTCAGCAGAATCATCGTCAAATACCGCGCCGGGCGCGTGGCTGCGCGCGATGTGGGGCGCAGTGCATCGATGACGATCACCGCTGCGGCAGCGCGTGCCTCGATCCGCCTGGCACCGGCTGCGCGGGCGGGCGGCACTGTGGCGCCTGCGTATCTGCGCACGCTGGCGGTGGGCGGTGAATTGATCAGGCTGCCCGCCCAGCTCGGTCGTGCCGATGCCGATCGGCTTGTGCAGGCATTGGCGGCCGATCCAGCAGTGGAATCTGCACAGGTCGATCGACGCATGTATCCGCTGCAAACCACCGGCGGCACTTTGCCCAACGACCCGCTGCTGCAGACCAACCAGTGGCATCTGCTCGACCCGGTGGGCGGCATCAATGTTGCCCCGGCCTGGAGCAGCACGCACGGCGAAGGTGTGGTGGTTGCGGTGCTGGATACCGGCATCCTGCCCAGTCATCCCGATCTGGCAGGCAACGTCCTGGCCGGCTATGACTTCATCACCGATGCGTTCGTCTCGCGGCGCGACAGCGATGCGCGCGCACCGGGCGGGCTGGATCGCGGCGACTGGGTCGAACAGGATGGCGATTGCGGCATTTTCTCGTTGGCTGCAGACAGCAGCTGGCACGGCACGCATGTGGCCGGCACGGTTGCCGAACTCACCAACAACGGAATCGGCGGAGCCGGCGTCGCCAACAAGGCGAAGATTCTTCCGGTGCGCGTCATCGGTCATTGCGGCGGCTATAGCTCGGACATCAGCGACGCCATCGTCTGGGCGTCCGGTGGGCATGTCGACGGTGTGCCGGACAACCGCGATCCTGCCGAAGTGATCAACCTGAGCCTGGGCGGCGGCGGGGCCTGCGATGCGGCGACCCAGTCAGCGATCAACGGTGCGGTATCGCGCGGCACCACGGTGGTGGTTGCCGCGGGCAACGAGGCCTCGGACGTGTCGACGTCCAGCCCCGCCAATTGCGCCAATGTGATCGCGGTGGCCGCCACGCGCGCGACCGGCGGGCTGACCGATTACAGCAATTTCGGCCGTCAGGTCGATCTGGCCGGCCCCGGCGGCAGCTCGCAGTTCTTTGCCACCGACGATGGCCCGATCCGCAGCTTCATCTGGCAGACGTTCTACACCGGCAAAACCACTCCGACCTCGGGGCAGTACACCTACGGCGGCAGCACGTTTGCCGGTACCTCGATGGCCTCGCCGCATGTGGCTGGCGTGGCGGCATTGGTGCAAAGCGCGTTGATTGCCGATGGCAAGGCGCCGCTGTCGCCGGCGGCACTGGAAAATCTGCTCAAGCGCAGCGCGCGGACGTTCCCGGTGCCGCCGCCTGCGGCAACCCCGGCCGGTACCGGCATTGTCGACGCGGGCGCGGCGGTCGCCCGCGCACTGCGGCGTTGCGATGCCGATGACCTGGGTTGCACGCTGGATGCCCAGACCTTGCGAAACGGCACTGTCCAGCGCGGCGTGTCCAATGTGGCCGGGGATGCGGGTGTGTTCACCTTTCAGGCGTCCGCAGGCCAGGTGCTGAGCTTTCTCAGCTTCGGTGGCAGCGGCCAGGCGTCGCTGTACGTGGCGATTGGGCGCGTCCCCAGTGCCGACGACAACGATGGCGCCTCCACACGTAGCGGCACCAGCCAGACGGTGCGCTTTACCGCGCCGCGTGCAGGCACCTATGTGCTCAAACTGGAGGGGGCCAGCTTCGATGGCGTGAGTCTGCTGGCGCGCCAATGAGTCGACGCCTGGCAGCGGTACCTGGCGTAGTCGTCATTTCCTTGGCGCAATTGCCTCCGGCGCCAACGCCGGCGAGCCAGCCAGGCAATTGTGGCCGGCTGGCGGGGGACTGACCTGCCGTCTGACCCATTCTTGCTGCGTTTTTGCGCAACCAAGCCCGCCGGCGTCTCGCCAGCGGGCTTTTTTGTCCGTCATGGGCACGGCTATTCAGCTTCGAAATGTCTCGCGAGACATGATCTAGGTCGCTGTTTTCCAAACAATTATCAAAAATCTAATAAACGCAAGCAGAAGTGTGACGGAAAACACTCATATCTTCGCTTTCTGTCAAAAACTTGACGCCTGATTTGACGGCTGTTAACACTTTGCGCAGTTCTATGGTTGGGTAGCGTTCACTTTTTGACTACCCGGGGTGCAGGCGCAAGCCGCCCATCGCCGCAAGGCCCATAGCGCGCACAACCACGGGGAATCGCGTGGCCGAAAGGCCTTCCGAGGGTGGGCGCTCGCCAAAAACCAGTCCCAACAACTCAGGAGTCGTACGTCGATGAATCGGATTTATCGCAAGGTCTGGAACAAATCATTGGGCGTGTGGGCCGTGGCCTCGGAACTGGCCAGCGGTGACAGCCCCGGAGCCGTTGCTCCAGCCTCGCTCATCGACCGCCGCCAAAGCCTGGCACTGGCTGCCGCCATCACCCTGGCGCTCGGTGGCGCCGGATTGGCCACCCCGCTTCCCGCCAGCGCGCAATCGGTCGAAGTCGGCCGCGGCGCCTCCGCACCTGCCGCCAAGGCGACCGCCATCGGTGCCGGCAGCAAGGCCAGCGCCACCGGCGCCGTCGCCACCGGTGCCGACAGCAGCGCCAGCGGCGTGAACAGCAGCGCGATCGGTCGCCAGACCAACGCGATTGGCGAAAACGCCGTGGCCATCGGCTACAACAGTTTTGTGCGCCAGGCCGGCGTCAACGGCGTGGCGTTGGGCGCCAATGCCGGCGTCACCGGTGCCAACTCGGTTGCGCTGGGCGCAGGCTCGCGCACCCACGAAGACGACGTGGTGTCGGTCGGTAGCGGCAATGGGCGCGGTGGCCCTGCAACGCGCCGCATCACCAACGTCGGTGCCGGCATCAACGCCACCGATGCGGTCAACGTGGCGCAGCTGCGCGATGTGGCCGATGTGGCCGAAGACACCGCGCTGTTCTTCAAGGCAAGCCCGGGCGACGACAGCGTCGGCGCCTATGTCGAAGGCGACAGCGCATTGGCCGCAGGCAATGCCGCCAATGCCGTCGGTACTGCAACCACCGCGCTCGGCACCGGCGCCAATGCCGTGGCCGAGAACGCGACGGCCGTGGGTGCCAACGCACTCGCTTCCGGTCAGAACAGCGCAGCGTTCGGCCATAACGCACAGGCCAATGGTCCGGCCAGCGTGGCCGTGGGCGGCGCTGCGGTCGACGCAGACGGCCAACCGTTGGTCACCAACGGCGGGGTGCCGGTCACCACCGGTGCCACCAGTGCCGGTGTTGGCGGAACGGCGGTCGGCGCCAGCGCCAATGCCGATGGGTTCGCGGCGTCCTCGTTCGGCGTCGGCGCGTATGCCGCCGGTGCCCAGGCATCGGCATTCGGTGCGGTGGCCAACGCCGGTGGCGATTACGCCACTGCCGTCGGTACCCAGACCAGCGCCAGCGGTACCAGCAGCACCGCCGTGGGCGGGCCGGTGGATCTGATTCCCGGGTTGGGTTTCTTCGTGCAGACCCAGGCCAGTGGCGAGGCGTCCACTGCGCTGGGCGCCGGTGCGATCGCATCGGGCACCTACACCACCGCCGTCGGCACGCTGAGCGAGGCGTCGGGAACCGAAGCCACGGCGGTGGGCTACTTCGCCTATGCACCGGGCGAAGGCGCAACCGCAGTCGGTCCGGAGTCCTGGGCCAGCGGTGAGCTGAGCACGGCGCTGGGTTACTACAGCACCGCACGCGGCGCCAACTCGGTGGCGCTCGGCGCCAATTCGGTCGCCACGCGCGCCGATACCGTGTCGGTTGGCGCGGCCGGCGCAGAACGTCAGATCACCAGCGTCGCTGCCGGTACCGAAGGCACCGATGCGGTCAATCTCGATCAGCTCACCGCCGTTTCCGATGTCGCATCCACCACCGCGCGCACCTTCGTGGCCACCGGCGAGGGCGCTGCAATCGCCGAAGGCGTGGACAGCGTTGCGGCAGGTTCCAATGCGTCGGCGCTGGCCGATTACAGCACGGCGCTGGGGTCCAGCAGCATTGCATCGGACATCAACACCACGGCCGTTGGCAGCGGTGCAGTTGCGAACGTCAACAACGCCACGGCGGTGGGTTTCAACAGCATCGCCAGCGACCGCTACGCCACTGCGCTGGGCGCAGACAGCACCGCGTCGGGGTTCTACGGCACCGCGCTTGGCAGCACCAGCGTGGCCTTCGGTCGCGGCGCCACTGCGGTCGGTTTCGAAAGCATCGGCAACGGGCTTGAATCCACCGCATTGGGTTTTGCCAGCGTGGCGTTCGGCGACACCAGCACCTCGATCGGCGCGGAAAGCACCGCGTATGGCAGGGGCAGCGTCGCTGTCGGCATCACCTCGGCCGCAGGTGGCGATGCCTCGGTCGCAATCGGCGACACCGCCATCGTGCTGGGCAACGGTTCGGTTGCGGTCGGCGCATCGACGAGTGTATCGGCCGACAACAGCGTGGCGCTGGGTGCCAACTCGGTTGCCGACCGCGCCAACACGGTGTCCGTGGGCAGCGTGGATGGCCAGCGTCAGATCACCAATGTCGCTGCTGGTACCGAAGGCAGCGATGCGGTGAATCTGGATCAGCTCAACGCAGTGGCCGGCACCGCCGAAACCACCGCGCGGCTGTATGCCGGGACCGGCGACGGCACTGCCGTCGCCCAGGGCGAAGATGCAACGGCGGCCGGTTCCAATGCCACCGCGGATGGCGATTACAGCAGCGCCTTCGGTGCCAGCAGCAATGCCACCGCGATCGGTGCAGTGGCCATCGGCAGCGGCGCCAGCGCAACGGCGCAGTACGCCAATGCCGCCGGTTACAACGCTGCAGCCAGCGGCTTCGGCAGTGTGTCCAACGGCGCCTTCAGCCAGGCCAGCGGCGACTATGCCGTGGCCGTGGGTGGCGAGAGCGAAGCGGCCGGTGCGCAGAGCACTGCACTGGGTGCAGCGGCCGGCGCATATGGCGATGGGTCGCTGGCGGTCGGTGCGCTGAGCGAGGCGCAGGGCAGCGAATCCACCGCGCTGGGCTACTTCGCCAGCGCCAGCGGCGAATCGGCCACGGCAATCGGCGCAGAAAGCGTCGCCGACGGCACCACCGCCGCGGCACTCGGCTTCGGCGCACAGGCGACGGCCAATTACGCCACTGCGGTCGGCGGTTATTCCACCGCGAGCGGTTTCAACAGCACCGCGCTAGGCAACTTCAGCACCGCCAGTGGCTCCAACACGCTTGCCGTGGGTAGCGACGCGACCGCCACTGGCGCCTACAGCGTTGCCGCCGGCCAGGGCAGTGTGGCCAGCGGCTACAACAGCGTGTCGGTCGGCGGCGCCTTGCTCGGCCTTTTGCCGACCGAAGCCTCCGGCGATTTCTCCACCGCCGTGGGTGGCGCCGCGTGGGCGCCGGGCCTCAACAGCACCGCGTTGGGCAACTTCGCCGAATCCACCGGCGAAAGCAGCGTGGCCCTGGGCGCTGACTCGGTCGCCGATCGCGACTTTGCGGTGTCGGTGGGCAGCGCCGGCAACGAGCGCCAGATCACCAACGTGGCGGCCGGTACCCAGGGCACCGATGCGGTGAACTTGGACCAGCTCAACGCGGTTGCCGAAGCCGGTGCAGCCACCAGCAAGTACTTCCAGGCCAGCGGCAGCGACGGCAGCGATGCCGGCGCGTATGTCGAAGGCGATAACGCATTGGCCGCGGGCGAGGGCGCCAACGCCACCGGTACCGGCACCACTGCATTGGGCGCAGGTGCACAGGCGGTGGCCGATGCGGCCACCGCCGTCGGCTTGGATGCGTTGGCCAGCGGCGCCAGTGCCGCTGCGGTGGGCAACAACGCGCAGGCGTTGGCCGAAAACAGCAGCGCGTTCGGCAGCAATGCGCTGGCCGGCGATATCGGTGCCACCGCAAACGGCGCGGGTGCGCAGGCAAGTTCCACCTACACCACTGCGCTCGGCAGCGAGGCGGTGGCATCGGACAACCAGGCCACTGCCGCAGGCTTCCGCAGTGCGGCCTCCAACGTCGGCAGTGCGGCATTTGGCGGTTACAGCGAATCCAGCGGCCGGCTGTCGTCGGCCCTGGGTTACGGCGCGGTGGCGTCCAGCGATTACAGCACCGCCGTCGGCGCCGCATCGCTGGCTTCCGGCGCCAGCGCGGTGGCCGTGGGTGAGTTCAGCGAAGCCACCGGCGACGAAAGCGTTGCGGTCGGCGGCAGCACGTTCTTCGGCTTCATCCCGGCACGTGCCTCGGGAACCGGCGCGGCCGCCTTCGGTGCGGGTGCGTGGGCAACCGCCGACTACACCACCGCGATCGGCTGGAACTCGTATGCGGACGGCACCAATGCCACCGCATTGGGGCAGAGCGCTGCGGCGTTGGCCAACAACACGCTCGCACTGGGCGGCAACAGCCGCGCCGATGCGGTCGGCGCCAGCGTGATCGGCGTGGATGCGTCGGCCACCGGCGTCAACAGCACCGGTGTCGGCCGCCAGGTCAATGTGATCGGCGAAAACGCGGTCTCGGTGGGCTACAACTCGTTCGTTCGCCAGAGTGCGGTCAACGGCGTGGCCCTGGGTGCCAATGCCGGCGCAACCGGTGCCGATTCGGTGGCCTTGGGCTCGGGCTCGCGTACCTACGAAGCCGACACCGTGTCCATCGGTAGCGGCAACGGGCGCGGCGGTCCGGCGACGCGTCGCATCGTCAACGTCAGCGATGGCCAGGCGGCGACCGATGCGGTCAACAAGGGCCAGCTGGATGCGGTGTCGGCCGATGTGCAGAACACCAGCAGCAAGTTCAAGACCACCGGCGATGCAGTGGCCACCGCAACCGGCGAGCGCAGCACGGCTGCCGGCTCCGGCGCTGTCGCCACCGGCGCACGCAGCGTTGCCATTGCCTCCGGCAGCAGCGCCTCGGCAACCGGTGCCAGTGCGATGGGTGTGGACAGCAGCGCCAGTGGCGTGAACAGCACCGCGATGGGCCGTCAGACCAATTCCATCGGCGAAAACGGCGTGGCGCTGGGTTACAACTCCTTCGTGCGCGAAAGCGGCAGCAATGCAGTGGCCCTGGGTGCCAATGCCGGTGCCAGCGGTGCCGATTCGGTGGCCTTGGGCTCGGGCTCGCGCACCTACGATGCCAACACGGTGTCGGTGGGCAGCGGCAATGGCCGCGGCGGTCCGGCGACGCGTCGCATCGTCAATGTCAGCGACGGCCAGGCCGCCAGCGATGCCGTCAACAAGGGGCAGCTCGATGCCTTGGCGGCCGATGTGCAAACCACCAGTGGCATGGTCAAGACCACCGGCACCGGCGTGGCCGTGGCAACCGGTGATCGCGCCACCGCCGCAGGTGCCGGTGCCACTGCCAGCGGTGCACGCAGTGTCGCCATTGCCGCCGGCAGCAGCGCCAGCGGCGCAGGTGCCAGCGCGGTGGGCGTGGACAGCAGCGCCAGCGGCACGAACAGCACCGCGATGGGTCAGCAGACCAACGCCATCGGCGAGAAGAGCGTGGCGCTGGGCTACAACTCCTTTGTCCGCCAGAGTGCGGTCAACAGCGTCGCCTTGGGCGCCAATGCCGGCGCAACCGGCGCCGATTCGGTGGCGTTGGGCTCGGGTTCGCGCACCTACGAGGCCAACACGGTGTCGGTGGGCAGCGGCAATGGCCGCGGCGGTCCGGCCACGCGCCGCATCGTCAACGTGGGCGCCGGCGCGATCGCCGATGCCAGCCTTGACGCGATCAACGGCGGTCAGTTGTTCCAGTCGCTCAGCAATGCCGCCAGCTTCCTCGGCGGCGGCGCGGCGATCGGCGCGCAAGGCGTGTTCGTTGCGCCGACCTACGTGATTCAGGGCGCCAGCTACAACAACGTGGGCGCGGCATTGACCGCGCTGGATACCAAGGTCACCCAACTGGATGCACGTGGCGGCACTGCGGTTGCCGGCACCACGTCGCTGCGTACCGCCGCGGTGCCGGCTGTCGCTGCACCCGCTGCCAGCGATGCAGCAAGCAACGTCGGCACCGCCACCGCGACTGCCGGCGTGCAGGGCACCCCGACGGCGGCAGTGGTCGGCAGCATCACGCCGGCGGCAACCTCCACCGCAGTCGGCACCGCGGCAGTGGCCAACCACGTCACCGGTACCGCGATCGGCGGCAGCGCCTACGCGCACGGCCCCAACGACACCGCGATCGGCAGTAATGCGCGCGTCAATGCCGACGGCAGCACGGCAGTGGGTGCCAATACGCAGATTGCGGCGGTGGCGACCAATGCGGTGGCGATGGGCGAGGGTGCGCAGGTCAGTGCGGCGTCCGGTACCGCCATCGGCCAGGGCGCACGTGCCAGTGCACAAGGTGCGGTGGCCTTGGGTCAGGGCTCGGTGGCCGATCGCGCCAATACGGTGTCGGTGGGCAGCGTCGGGGGCGAGCGGCAGGTGGCCAATGTGGCGGCCGGTACGCGTGCCACCGATGCGGTGAACAAGGGCCAGCTGGACAGCGGCGTTGCCGCGGCCAACAGCTACACCGACAGCCGCTACAGCGCGATGGCCGACAGCTTCGAAAGCTATCAGGGCGATATCGAGGACCGTCTGCGTCGGCAGAACCGTCGCCTGGATCGTCAGGGCGCGATGAGCTCGGCGATGTTGAACATGTCCGCCAGCGTGGCCGGTATCGCCTCGCAAAACCGCATCGGTGCCGGTGTCGGTTTCCAGAACGGCGAATCGGCGTTGTCGGTGGGCTACCAGCGTGCGATTAGCCCGCGCGCCACGTTGACCGTGGGCGGTGCGCTGAGCGGCGACGACAGCTCGATCGGCGTGGGTGCCGGTTTCGGCTGGTAACACGGATTGCATCAAACGCGGCGGCGCCGAGCTGCGCCGCCGCGGTAAGGCCTGAGGGGGCGGGCAAGGACCGTGGCTAGGCCAGCCAACGGATTCGCATGGAGTGATGGCCGTACCAGGAGCGATCGATCAACTGCCGCAGGCCGGCTCACGGCTGCGCGGTGTTGTCGACCCCGTTCCAAGCCTGATTCACGAAAAACACGAAGAGGATTTCACCGTGATCGACAAGACCTTCCGCCTCACCCCGCTGACCGGCGCCATCCTGATGATGGCCCTTGGTGCGTCCGGCACCCTGGCTGCCGCACCGAAACTGCTGGTCAAGGAACCGACCCAGTCCGCTTCGGCCGGCGCCCCATTCAGTAGCCGCCTGATCGTGCGCTACAAGGACAACACCGCCGCTGCGACCGATCGCGGCAGCAAGCTCAATGCCGTGCAGGCCGCGGTCGGCCGGGTCGGCGCCGCGACCGGCGCACGCAGCAGCGCAGCCGCCGCCAAGGCGACGTATGTGCGCAAGCTCGGCATCGGCTCGGACCTGATCAAGCTGTCCAGCACGCTCACCGCCGCACAGGTGGACAAGGTGGTCGTCGAGCTCAGGAACGACCCGTCCGTCGCCGACGTGCAGATCGACCGCATGTTGCGTCCGGTCGAGATCAAGAAGAGTGTTGCCGCCACCGATGTGAGCCCGCAGCTGGTTCCCAACGACCCGCTGTATGCGCAGTACCAGTGGCACCTGAGCAACCCCAACGGCGGCATCAATGCGCCGGCCGCATGGGATCTGTCGCAGGGCGCCGGTGTGGTGGTGGCGGTACTGGACACCGGCATCCTGCCGGGCCATCCCGATTTTGCCGGCAACCTCCTGCAGGGTTACGACTTCATCACCGACGCCGAAGTCTCGCGTCGCCCGACCGACGCCCGCGTCCCGGGTGCACTGGATTACGGCGATTGGGAAGAGGCCGACAACGTCTGCTACAGCGGCTCGGTCGCCCAGGAAAGCTCCTGGCACGGCACCCACGTTTCCGGCACCGTGGCCGAGGCGACCAATAACGGCGTCGGCATGGCCGGCGTCGCGCCCAAGTCGACCATCCTGCCGGTGCGCGTGCTCGGCCGTTGCGGCGGCTACACCTCCGACATCGCCGACGCCATCGTGTGGGCCTCCGGCGGTACGGTCGAAGGCGTGCCGGCCAACACCAACCCGGCCGAGGTGATCAACATGAGCCTGGGTGGGGGCGAGCCCTGCGATTCGGCCACCCAGCTGGCCATCAACGGTGCGGTGTCGCGCGGCACCACCGTGGTCGTGGCGGCGGGCAATAGCGGCGAAGATGCGGCCAACCATTCGCCGGCCAGCTGCAACAACACCATCACCGTGGGCGCCACCCGCATCACCGGCGGCATCACCTATTACTCCAACTACGGCAGCAAGGTGGACCTGTCCGGTCCCGGCGGCGGCGGCAGCGTGGACGGCAACCCGGGTGGTTACATCTGGCAGGCCGGCTACACCGGTGCGACCACGCCGACCTCGGGAAGCTATACCTATATGGGCTTGGGCGGCACCTCGATGGCGTCCCCGCACGTGGCGGGCGTCGTGGCCCTGGTGCAGAGCGCAGCGATCGGCCTGGGCGACGGCCCGCTGACTCCGGCTGCGGTCGAGGCGTTGCTCAAGCAGACCAGCCGCCGCTTCCCGGTGACCCCGCCGGCCAGCACCCCAATCGGCAGCGGCATCGTCGATGCCAAGGCTGCGCTCGAAGCGGTACTGGTGGAGCCGTGCGATCCGGCCACCGAGACCTGCGCACCGACTGCCATCGCACTGACCAACAAGGCGCCGGTGGCCGGTCTGAGCGGCACCTACGGCAGCTCCACGCTGTACAGCTTCGAGGCCAAGGCCGGTGCGGTACTGAGCTTCATGACCTATGGCGGTACCGGCGATGTGTCGGTGTACGTCAGCTATGAAGCCGAGCCCAGCGCCACCAGTTTCGATGCCAAGTCCACGCGTCCCGGCAACAGCGAAACCGTCCGTTTCACTGCACCGAAGGCGGGCACCTACTACATCAAACTGGTAGGCGCATCCGATTACGCGAAGCTGACCCTCGTTGCACGACAGTAAGTAGCGCAATAGTGTGACCAATGCCCCCGGCCAATTACCGGGGGCATTGTTTTTCAGGACGATTCAGATGCGTGCGGTTGATCGTCGCGGCAAACTGCTACAGTCGGCGCCGGACCAGTGGAGACGAGTGTGAACGCGGTTGCCGTCGATCCAATTGAGCATCGAAGTGCGGAAACGCGCATCGTCGAAGCGTTGCTTGAACGCCGTCGTCTGAAGGACTCCGACCTGCTGCGCGCACGCCAGTTGCAGGCCGAATCCGGGATGGGCCTGCTGGCCCTGCTCGGCCGCCTGGGCCTGGTGTCCGAGCGCGATCATGCCGAGACCTGCGCCGATGTACTCGGCCTGCCGTTGGTGGATGCACGCCAACTCGGCGATACACCGCCGGAAATGCTGCCCGACGTGCAGGGCCTGTCGTTGCGCTTCCTCAAACAATTTCATCTGTGCCCGGTGGGCGAACGCGATGGCCGGCTGGATCTGTGGATCGCCGATCCGTACGACGATTACGCCATCGATGCAGTGCGTCTTGCCACCGGCTGTGCATTGTTCCTGCAGGTCGGCCTGCGTTCGGAAATCGACGATCTGATCGAGCGCTGGTACGGCCAGGGCCGCAGTGCGATGGGTACCATCGTCGAGACCGCCGATGGCGATGCCAACAGCAGCGACGACATCGAAGCGCTGCGCGATCTGGCCTCCGAAGCGCCGGTGATTCGCCTGGTGAATCTGGTGATCCAGCACGCAGTGGAATTGCGCGCGTCGGACATCCATATCGAACCGTTCGAAAGCCGCCTCAAGGTGCGCTACCGCGTCGATGGCGTGCTGGTGGAAGGCGAAAGCCCGCCGGCCAAGCTCACCGCCGCGGTGATCAGCCGCATCAAGATCATGGCCAAGCTCAATATCGCCGAGCGCCGCCTGCCGCAGGACGGTCGCATCATGCTGCGCGTGCAGGGCAAGGAGCTGGATCTGCGCGTCAGCACCGTGCCGACCGCGCACGGCGAAAGCGTGGTGATGCGTCTGCTCGATCGCGAAACAGTGGTGTTCGATTTCTACAAGCTGGGATTTACCGAAGACTTCCTGCCGCAGTTCCGCAAGGTGCTCGAGCAACCGCACGGCATCATGCTGGTGACCGGCCCCACCGGCTCGGGCAAGACCACCACGCTGTACACCGCGCTGAGCCAGCTCAATACCTCCGACGTGAAGATCATCACCGTCGAAGACCCGGTGGAGTACCAGATCGAAGGCATCAACCAGATCCAGGCCAAGCCGCAGATCGGGCTGGATTTTGCCAACGCGCTACGCAGCATCGTGCGCCAGGACCCGGACATCATCATGATCGGCGAAATGCGCGATCTGGAAACCGCGCGCATCGCGATCCAGTCCGCGCTCACCGGCCACCTGGTGCTGTCCACGCTGCACACCAACAACGCGGCCGGCGGCATCACCCGTCTGCTCGACATGGGCGTGGAAGATTACCTGCTGACCTCCACCATCAACGGCATCCTGGCGCAGCGCCTGGTGCGCAAGCTCGACCTGGACAACGCCGAGCGTTACGCCGCATCGCCGGAGGAGATCGACAAGTTCGATCTGCGCCGTCTGCAGCCCGATGGCGAGATTTACCTGTATCGCCCGCGAGCTTCGGCCGCTGCACCGACCGGCTATCTCGGCCGCACCACCATCGTCGAGTTCCTGGTGATGAACGACGAACTGCGGCGCGCGGTGATGCGCCGCGCCGGCATGGGCGAGATCGAACAGCTCGCGCGCAAGGCCGGCATGCGCACCATGTACGAAGACGGCCTGTCCAAGGCCCTGCGCGGGGAAACCACCATCGAAGAAGTGCTGCGCGTGACGGAGGATGCGTGAGAGTCAACGGAGCCACAATGAGCATCGGATGCTCAGCATCGGAAGATAAGCAGGGCAAGGTCTCGGCAACGCGTCGCGCACGCGCACAGGTGCGCCCAGTCGCGCCAACGCAGCGCGGTATCGCGCTTTTACCGAATCCCGAATCCCGACTCCCGAATCCCGGCCTTCCATCCTGATGCCCCTGTACCGCTACAAAGCCCTGGACGCCCACGGCGAAATGCTCGACGGCCAGATGGAGGCGGGCAGCGATGCCGAGGTGGCGCTGCGTCTGCAGGAGCAGGGCCATCTGCCGGTGGAAACGCGGCTGGCCACCGGCGAAAACGATTCGCCGTCGCTACGCATGCTGCTGCGCAAGAAGCCGTTCGACAATGCGGCGCTGGTGCAGTTCACCCAGCAGCTGTCGACCTTGATCGGTGCCGGGCAGCCGCTGGATCGTGCGTTGTCGATCCTGATGGATCTGCCGGAAGACGAAAAAAGCCGGCGCGTCATCGGCGACATCCGCGACACCGTGCGCGGCGGTGCGCCGCTGTCGTCTGCACTGGAGCGGCAGCACGGGTTGTTCTCCAAGCTGTACATCAACATGGTGCGTGCAGGCGAAGCCGGCGGCAGCATGCAGGACACCTTGCAACGGTTGGCCGATTACCTGGAACGCAGCCGCGCGCTCAAGGGCAAGGTGATCAACGCGTTGATTTATCCGGCGATCCTGCTGGCGGTGGTCGGTTGCGCGCTGTTGTTTCTACTGGGCTACGTGGTGCCGCAATTCGCGCAGATGTACGAAAGCCTGGATGTCGCGTTGCCGTGGTTCACCCAGGCGGTGCTGAGCGTGGGTTTGCTGGTGCGCGACTGGTGGCTCGTGCTGATCGTGGTGCCCGGCGTGCTCGGGTTATGGCTGGATCGCAAGCGGCGCAATGCCGCCTTCCGCGCATCCCTGGACGAATGGCTGCTGCGCCAGAAAGTGGTCGGTAGCCTGATCGCGCGCCTGGAAACCGCACGGCTGACGCGTACCCTGGGCACCTTGTTGCGCAACGGCGTGCCGTTGCTGGCGGCGATCGGCATCGCGCGCAACGTGATGTCCAATCTGGCCCTGGTCGAGGATGTGGCCAACGCGGCCGACGACGTCAAGAACGGGCATGGCCTGGCGATGTCGCTGGCGCGCGGCAAGCGCTTTCCGCGGCTGGCCCTGCAGATGATCCAGGTCGGCGAAGAATCCGGTGCGCTGGATACGATGTTGCTCAAGACCGCCGATACCTTCGAGCTGGAAACCGCGCAAGCGATCGACCGTGCGCTGGCGGCACTGGTGCCGCTGATCACGCTGGTCCTGGCGTCGGTGGTGGGGCTTGTCATCATTTCGGTGCTGGTACCGCTGTATGACCTCACCAATGCGATCGGCTGAGAGCGGCGGGCGAGACGACTGCGCAGCCAGGCGGGCGCAAGCGGGGCTCGGCAGCGGCCCGCATCGCTCGTACACTGGCTTAACCGCACGCAGCGCTTTCACTTGCGTGGCGTCTTCACAACAACGTTCCGGTGACCGCTCGACACCTACGCGGGAACCAATGCAATCGCCGCTGGGTCATCTGGTAGCGGCAGCATCCTTCATCGACGTGCAAGGAAATCGTTCATGATCAAGCGCTCCATCACCCGTAGTCCGTCGCGCGCAGGCCAGGCCGGCATGAG
The DNA here is from genome assembly GCF_024806835.1 of Xanthomonas sp. 3793. Classification (GTDB taxonomy): domain Bacteria; phylum Pseudomonadota; class Gammaproteobacteria; order Xanthomonadales; family Xanthomonadaceae; genus Xanthomonas; species Xanthomonas arboricola_F. The sequence goes on along the minus strand of NZ_JANTYU010000003.1, from coordinate 254,557 downwards.
CTTGCTGGAAATCATCATCGTCATCGTGCTGATCGGCGCGGTGCTCACCCTGGTGGGTAGCCGTGTGCTGGGTGGTGCCGATCGCGGCAAGGCCAATCTGGCCAAGTCGCAGATCCAGACCCTGGCCGGCAAGATCGAAAACTTCCAGCTCGACACCGGCAAGCTGCCGAGCAAGCTGGATGACCTGGTCACCCAGCCCGGCGGCAGCAGCGGCTGGCTGGGCCCGTACGCCAAGCCGGCGGAACTCAACGACCCGTGGGGTCACACCATCGAGTACCGGGCGCCGGGCGATGGCCAGCCGTTCGACCTGATCAGCCTGGGCAAGGATGGCCGCCCTGGCGGCAGCAGCTACGACTCGGACATCAAGTACCAATAAGCCCTCGCCATGCGCGTTGCGTGTCAGCCGTTGCGTCGTCCGCATGGAGTCGGTCCTGGCCGCACCCGCACGCGTGGCAGCTCGCTGCTTGAAATGCTGCTGGTCATCGCGTTGATCGCGATGGCCGGTGTGCTGGCTGCGGCCGCATTGAACGGCGGCATCGATGGCATGCGCCTGCGCACCGCCGGCAAGGCGATCGCATCGCAACTGCGCTATACGCGCACCCAGGCAATCGCCACCGGCACCCCGCAACGCTTCCTGATCGACCCGCTGCAGCGCCGTTGGGAAGCGCCCGGCGGTCATCATGGCGATCTGCCGTCGTCGCTGCAGGTGCGCTTCACCGGCGCGCGTCAGGTGCAGTCGCGGGAAGATCAGGGCGCCATCCAGTTCTTCCCCGATGGCGCTTCCACCGGCGGCCGCATCGATCTGCAGGTCAAGGACGCGCGCTGGCGCGTGGATGTGGGCTGGATCACCGGCGAAGTGCGTTCCGGCCCGCTGCGGGCGCCTGCGCCATGAAGCGTCAACGCGGTTACACGCTGATCGAGGTGATCGTCGCCTTTGCGTTGCTCGCCCTGGCATTGAGCCTGTTGCTGGGGTCGTTGTCCGGCGCTGCACGCCAGGTGCGCGCGGCTGACGACAGCACGCGTGCGACCCTGCATGCGCAATCGCTGCTGGCATTGCAAGGCATGGACAAGCCGCTGGTGCCCGAGCAGCAGCAAGGCACGTTCGAGGACGGGCATTTCCGTTGGTCGATGGATGTGCGCCCCTACGACGAACCGCGACGCAATCCGCAGGCGCCGGTGGCCCCTGGCGCGCACAAGCTGCTGCAACTGACCCTGGTGGTGCGTTGGGGCGAGGCGCCCAATCAACTGCTGCAATGGCGCACCTTGCGCCTGGTGGCCGCCACCGCGCAGGACACCGCGCCGTGATCCGTTCGCGCAGCGCAGGCTTCACCCTGATCGAAGTGCTGCTGGCCACGATGCTGCTGGTCGGCGGGCTGGCATTGGCGTTTGCCACCTTGCGCTCGGCCAGCGCGGTGAGCCAGCGCGGCGAGGCGATCGCCCAACGCAGCGAGCGCGTGCGCGCGGTGGAAGAATTCCTGCGCCGTCGGTTGGCCGCCGCGTTGCCGCTGGCGATGAGCATCGACCCGCAAAGCCAGCAACCGATGCTGTTCGTCGGTGAACCGCAGCGCATGCGCTTTGCCGCCGATGTGCCGGATTACCTGGGACGCGGCGGCCCGTACCTGCACGAGTTGTCGGTGGTGGGCGATGGCGAGCAGCGCACCTTGCAAATTGCGTTGACGATGCTGCAATCGGGCAAGTCGATCGAGGAAGGCAGCAAGCTGCCGCCGGAGCCGCTGGCGCAAGGCGTGCAGCAGGTGAGCTTTCGCTACCGTGGCATGGATCCGCAGAACGGTCGCCTGAGCGGATGGTTGCCGCAGTGGGAATGGCACGACCGCCTGCCGTTGATGGTGCGTATCGAGATCCGCAGCGGCGGCGCTGCATGGCCGCCGTTGATAGTGGCGTTGCCGCAATCCAGCAATCCTGGAGCGGGGCAATGAGCCGGATACGTGGCGCCGCCTTGGTGCTGGTGTTGTGGCTGATCGCCCTGCTCACCGCGATGATCGGCGCGTTTGCGCTCACCGCGCGCGTGGAAGCCCTGCAAGGCACTATGCTGCGCAACGGCGCGCAGGCGCAGGAATACGCGCGTGCCGGCCTGGAATACGCACTGTCGCGCTTGCAGAGCGCCGATACCCAGGCACGCTGGCGCGCAGACGGCCGGCGCTATCGTTGGCAGATGGACGACGCCAGCGTGGAGATCCGTATCACTGACGAGAGCGGCAAGGTGGATCTGAACATGGCCGAGCCGGCGCTGTTGGCCGGGCTGGTGCGTGCCGTGGGCGGCAAGCAGGGTCGCGATACGCGCATTGCCGGTGCCATCGTCGATTGGCGCGATGGCGATTCGCTGAGCCAGCCCGGCGGCGGTGCGGAAGACCGCGATTACGCCGATGCCGGCCTGCCGTATGGCGCAAAGGACAGCCCGTTCGAGACCCTGGGCGAACTGCGCCTGGTGCTGGGCATGGACAGCGAGTTGTATCGCAAGTTGCTGCCCAACATCACCTTGTACAGCGGCCGCTCGCGCCCGGAAGCCCGCTTTGCGCCCGGCCCGGTGTTGACCGCGATGGGCCTGGATGCGCAGCAACTGCTGGCCCAGCGTGACGCGCCGCCGGGTTTGCCGGGCAGCGAGGCGACGGTCGGTGGGTCTGACACTTATAGTATCGAGAGCCGGGCGCGACTGAGTCAGGGACGCGAGGCTGTATTGCGGGCGGTCGTGTCGACAAGCGCGTCTGCAGTTCCGGGATCGGCCTACACCGTGTTGCGTTGGGAAGAGGGAGCAGCAGTGCAATGACCGCATGGCGGGATACCTTGGGTCGTATCGGCGTACGCGCCATGCCGGGAGCCGGAGGCTTCTGGCGTTGGTGGCAGCACTCGCTGCTGGCGTGGTTGCCGCAGCGTTGGCAATGGCAATTGGGCCTGTCGCAGGCGCGCCTGTTGTTGCAACTCGATGGGCAGACCTTGCAGTTGCTGCGTCACCGCGATCAGACCCGCGAGGCGATCGCCAGCCTGCCGTGGCCGGTGCAGCCGCAGGAAGTCAACGCCGTGCTGCCGACGGCGCTGGATGGCCTGCCGCGGCATTGGCTGTTGCCGTCGGCGCATGCGTTGCGGCGCCCGTTGCGCCTGCCCGCCGCCGCCGCCGCGCGGCTGCAGGACGTGGCACGTTTTGAAATCGACCGGCAGACCCCGTTCACCGCCGACCAGGTGTATTTCGATGCGCGCGTGCTCGATGTGCGCGAAGACGGCCAGCTCGATGCCGAGCTGGTGGTGGTGCCGCGGCGCATGATCGATGGCCCGGCCGGTGTGCCCGACGCCTGGACCAACGCGTTGTCCGGCATCGATGTGGCCGATGCGCAGGGCGCCCCATTGGGTGTGAACCTGCTGCCGCCGGCACGCCGGTTGCGGCGCAGCGACCCGATGCAACGCTGGAACCTGTTGCTCGCCGCCACCGCGGTGGTGTTGCTGGCAGTGGCCGGCTGGCTGCTGCTGGACAATCGCCGTCAGGCCGCCGACGACCTGCGCGCCAAGGTCCAGGCCAACGCCGCGCGCGCGCGGCAGGTGGCTGCCGAGCGCCAGCAGTTGGTGGATCTGGTCGAAGGTGCCAGCTTCTTCCAGCAGCAACGCGCCACGCGTCCGACCTCGGTGGAAATCTGGGACGAGCTGAGCCGGCGCCTGCCCGGAGGCACCTATCTGGAAAAATTCTCGGTCGAAGGCGGGCAGTTGCAGCTGATCGGTTTGAGCAACGAAGCGTCCTCGCTGGTGCGGCGTCTGGAAGGCTCGCCGCTGTGGCGTACGCCATCGCTGACCGGCGTGCTGCAGAGCGATGCCGGTCGCAATGTCGACCGTTTCACCATCACCGCCGAGCTGGCCGGCCCCGATGCGAAGGAGGCGGCCGATGCCACGCAGCGTTAAGCGCGATCGCTGGATCGCATTGGGCCTGCTGCTGCTGGTGCTCGGCGTGGCGTACCTGGTGCTGGTGCACCCATGGTTCACCCAGCCGATGATCGCCGTGCAGGACGAGCTGCAATCGTTGCGCGAGCGCGAGCTGCGCGTGCGCGTGCAACTGCAGCAGGCGCCACAGGTCAGCCAGCGGCTGCGACAGGCGCGGCAAACGCTGGAAAGCCGCCCGGGATTCTTGCCGGAAACCTCTGCCGAACTGGCCTCGGCCGGGCTGGTGCAGCGGCTGGAACGCGCCGTGGTGGACGCCAGCCCCGGCAATCGCAGTTGCGCCATCAGCAACCGCTCCCCGCTGCAGCCGGAGAGCAAGGGCCGCTTCACCCGCGTGGCGGTGCAGGTGCGCTTGCGCTGCGGCACGCCGGAGCTCGCCTCGGTGTTGTACAGCCTGGAAAACGGCACGCCGCGGCTGTTCGTGGATAACCTCAATGTGATGGCACAGCGCTACCAACTCTCGCCCAACGAAAGCGGCAACGGCCTGGACATCGCGTTCGAGCTGGCAGGGTATCTGCGTCCCGGTGCCAGCGCTGCGCCGTTGAATACCGATGCCGCGCCCGCCGCCGCCGCCGGGGAGGCCAGCAATGCGCCTTGACCTGATCGGGTTGCGTACCTGGTTGCTGGCCACGGTGGTCGGCTGGGCGCTGCTGGTATGCATCCTTGCCGTGGCCGGGCTGGGCAAGCGCGTGGAACTGCTCCCGGACGACCCGGCGCTGGTGCAGCGCCTGCCCACCTTGCCGGCGCCTGCGCCGGAGCGGCTGGGAGCTTTCGAAAAATATTCGGAGATCGCCGCGCACCCGGCTTTCGCCGAAGACCGCCTGCCGCATCCGTTCTTCCTGTCCGGCAACGACGGCAGCGGCGCGGCCTCGACGGTGCGTCTGACCGGCGTGCTGCTGACCGAAAACTTCAAGATGGCCACGCTGACCCTGGACCCGCAGGACTCGGTGCGCGTGCAGCTCGGCGGCGAAGCGGTCAAGGGCTGGCGCCTGCTGGCCCTGCAGCCGCGCAGTGCCACCATCGAAGGCCCCGGCGGCACCCAGACCCTGGAATTGCACGTGTTCAACGGTCAGGGCGGGCAACCGCCGACCGCCAACGCCGCCGCGCGTGGTGCTGCGGGCGCGGTCCCGCCGTTGCCGTCGCCCGATGCCGCCGCGACCGTGCAACCGCCTCAGCCGCAGCCTGCCACCCCGCCGACACAGCAGCAGCCTGGCGGGCAAGCCCCGCCGACGGTGCCGCCGCAACGCAGTGATGGCGCGCAGGAAGCCCCACGCCCCTCCGACGATCAGATGCGTGCCATCCGCGAACGTATCGAAGCCCGACGCCGCCAGCTGCAACAGCAGCGCCAAAGCGGCTCTACCCCCGGTCAGACCCAATGAGTGAACGCATGACGCCGCGCCTGTTTCCCGTGTCCCTGCTGATTGGCCTGCTGGCCGGTTGTGCCACCACTCCGCCGCCGGACGTGCGCCGCAATGCGCGCCTGGATCCGCAAGTCGGCGCTGCCGGCGCCACCCAGACCGCTGCCGATCAACGCGCCGACGGCAATGGCAACGCCAGCGCCAAGCCCAGCCCGGTGATCCGGCGCGGCAGCGGCACCATGATCAACCAGAGCGCTGCCGGCGCCCCCGCTCCGACCCTGGGCATGGCCAGCAGCGGCAGCGCCACCTTCAACTTCGAAGGCGAATCGGTGCAGGCGGTGGTCAAGGCGATCCTGGGCGACATGCTTGGGCAGAACTACGTCATTGCCCCGGGCGTGCAGGGCACCGTGACCCTGGCCACGCCCAACCCGGTCTCTCCGGCGCAGGCCTTGAACCTGCTGGAGATGGTGCTGGGCTGGAACAATGCGCGCATGGTGTTCAGCGGTGGCCGCTACAACATCGTGCCGGCCGACCAGGCGCTGGCCGGCACCGTCGCGCCCAGCACCGCGTCGCCGTCTGCCGCGCGCGGTTTCGAAGTGCGCGTGGTGCCGTTGAAGTTCATTTCCGCCAGCGAAATGAAGAAGGTGCTGGAGCCGTACGCGCGCCCGAACGCCATCGTCGGCACCGATCCGGCGCGCAACGTGATCACCCTGGGCGGCACCCGCGCCGAGCTGGAAAACTACCTGCGCACCGTGCAGATCTTCGACGTGGACTGGTTGTCGGGCATGTCGGTCGGCGTGTTCCCGATCCAGTCCGGCAAGGCCGAGAAGGTCAGCGCGGACCTGGAAAAGGTGTTCGGCGAACAGAGCAAGACGCCCAGCGCCGGCATGTTCCGTTTCATGCCGCTGGAAAACGCCAATGCGGTGCTGGTAATCACCCCGCAGCCGCGCTATCTGGACCAGATCCAGCAGTGGCTGGACCGCATCGACAGCGCCGGCGGCGGCGTGCGGCTGTTCTCCTACGAATTGAAGTACATCAAGGCCAAGGACCTGGCCGATCGGTTGTCGGAAGTGTTCGGCGGGCGCAGCAACAGCGGCGACTCCAGCGCTTCGCTGGCGCCGGGCTCGGAAACCAGCGTGCTAGGCGGCGCATTGGGTAATCGCGACAGCAGCATGGGCGGCAGCTCCGGCATGACCGGCGGCAGCGTCGGCGAAAGCAACGATGGCAGCTCTTCCGGCAGCAGCTTCGGTGGCAGCAGCGGCACTGGAAGCAGCAGCGGTGGACTGGGCAACGGGAGCCTGCAGCTATCGCCGCGCAGCAACGGCAACGGCGCGGTGACCCTGGAAGTGGAAGGCGACAAGGTCGGCGTATCGGCGGTAGCCGAAACCAACACCTTGCTGGTGCGCTCCACTCCGCAGGCATGGACGTCCATCCGCGACGTCATCGAAAAGCTCGACGTGATGCCGATGCAGGTGCATATCGAAGCGCAGGTGGCCGAGGTGAATTTGACCGGTGAGCTTCAGTACGGCGTCAACTGGTACTTCGAGAACGCGGTCAATGCTGCTACGGCGGCTGGTGGTGCCGGACTTCCCTCGGCGGCGGGGCGCAGCATTTGGGGAGACATCGCAGGCACCGTCACCAACGGCGGCGTGGGCTGGACGTTTCTCGGCAAGAATGCTGCGGCAGTCATCAGTGCCCTGGATACGGTCACCAATTTGCGACTGCTGCAGACACCGTCAGTGTTTGTGCGAAACAATGCCGAAGCCACGCTCAATGTTGGCTCACGCATCCCGATCAATTCCACGTCGATCAATACTGGCCTGGGCAGCGACAGCAGTTTCTCGTCGGTGCAATACATCGATACCGGTGTGATCCTGAAGGTGCGTCCACGCGTCACCAAGGACGGCATGGTGTTCCTGGATATCGTGCAGGAAATCAGCACCCCGGGCGCACGACCTGCAGCGTGTACGGCAGCAACCACAACCACCGTCAATAGCGCTGCTTGCAATGTCGATATCAATACGCGTCGTGTCAAAACCGAGGCGGCGGTGCAAAGCGGCGACACCATGATGCTGGCCGGCCTGATTGACGACAGTACGACCGATAGCAGCGCTGGCGTGCCGTTTCTCAGCAAGTTGCCGGTCGTCGGCGCCCTGTTTGGTCAGAAAAACAGAGATACCAACCGCCGTGAAGTCATCGTCTTGATCACTCCCACGATCGTGCGCAACCCGCAGGAAGCACGCAATCTCACCGACGAGTACGGCCAGAAGTTCAAGGCCATGGAGCCGCTGAAACCCAGCCAGAAGCCGCAATGAGTGCGGCACTGCCCGTCGTGCTGGTGCCGGTCGGCACCGACGACGAGGCGCTGGATGCCTGTCTGGGTGCACTGGATGCAGCCACGCCCGCCGGCACGCGGGTGTGGCTGGCCGACGATGCACAGGCTGGCCCGCGCGGCCGCGCGGTGATCGAGCACTGGCTGGCGCGCACGCAGCTGCAAGCGCACCACACCCGTCGCCAGCGCATGCTGGGCGAGGTGGCGCATCTGGATGAAATGCTCAGCGCCTGCGGCGACGCCGACGTGGTGGTGCTGGGCGTGGATGCCTGCCCGCTACCCGGCTGGCTTGGCCAGTTGAGCGCGTGTTTCGCGCGCGATGCAGCCATCGCCACGGCGACACCCTGGAGCAATGTGGGCGAAGCCTGCAGCTGGCCACGCCTGGGCGAACTCAACCCCATGCCGGATGCGCCGGAACGGCTTGCCGTCGCCTGCGCGGCGATGCCGCCGCTGCATCCAGAGCTGCCCTCGGCGGTCGGCCATGCGGTGCTGTTGCGCGGCAGCGCGCGGCGCAAGGCCGGCGGCCTGGATGCCAGCAGTTATGGTTCGTGGTACGCCGCGCTGGTGGATTTGAGCCTGCGCATGGGCGGGCTTGGCTGGCGCAATGTGCTGTGCGATACCGCCTTCGTCGCCTCGCCACGCGAAGGCCGTCCGGCCGATGGCGACATGGATGCGCTGGCAACGCGCTGGCCGGCCTGGCACGCGCGGCTGGCCAATTTCCTGATGCACGACCCGCTGCGTGCGCAACGCGACCAACTCGCCCAGCTACTCGCCGACCTGCCGCCGCCGGACCCACAACGCATGTTGTTCGACGCGTAGCGATGGCATGGCCGAGCCTGCCCGATACGATGTCGCGGCAGTAGCGACGGAATCATTGCAGGGCGACAGACAAGAACGGCTGCGCAGTTGTCAGGCAGGCACAGCGCCGTTGTCGCTCACTGCGTCATGCACGCTTTGAGCGTGCATGACGCATCCACTTCAGCCGTTGGCGTGTTGTCAGCCGCGGACAGGGCGCAACGATGCACGACAGACGCAACGAAGAAAGGCGTACGCGATGCTCGTCATCGAATCCCGATTCCCGATTCCCGGCGCTAAAGCGCATCCCGCGTCGGCGCATCGGTGCGTACCACGACGTCGAGTGCATCGTGGCGCCAGGATTCGATATCCAGCTCCACCGCGCGACCGTCTTCGGCGAAGCTGATCCGCCGCAGGCGGAAACACGGCGTGCCGGTGGTGGACTGCAGCAGCAGGGCCTGCGTGGCATCCAGGCCGGCCGGATGCATCGACAGCTGCGCGCGGCTCAGGAACAGCCCGAGCTTTTGGTTGAACACGCTCGACAGCGAGCCGGCCAACTCGTGCTCGAGCAGGCCCGGCGCCCACGCTGCCAGCACCACATTGGTTTCCAGCAGCACGGCGCGGCGGTCGATCCAGCGCCGGCGCTGCAGCACGAAGACGTCCTCGTAGGGCGTGTCCAGGCGCAACGCGGCCGCAAACGCAGCGCCTGCGGGCTGGCGGGTCGCGCTCAGCAGTTCGGTGCGCGGTTTGCGCCCCTGCGCGGCCACGTACTGCATGAAGCCGGCGATGCTGGTGGGGTCGTAGCGCACGCGTGGTGCGCTGACGAACCAGCCACGGCGGTTCTCGCGGTAGATGCGGCCTTCGGCTTCGAGATGCTGCAAGGCTTCACGCAGGGTGATGCGGGTGCAGTCGAAGCGCTCGGCCAGCGCGCGCTCCACCGGCAGGCGCTGGTCCGGGCCCCATTCGCCGGCGGCGATCTGCGCGGCGATGATGTCGGTGATGGCATGTTGGCGCGAGGCGGTCATGCGGTGCGCCGCCACTTGGAGATACGGCCCGTCGGCCAGGCAATGAGATGAAGATCGTGCATACCGCGATGGTAAAGAAGAACGCGCACGCAAACCGCACCGGGCTCAGCGTGCCGTTGTCAGGTTCCGGGTCTGTTGGGTTTTCCAGCTGCGCCAGCCGTAGACCGCCAACGCCACGAAGCCCGCGTAGAGCAGGGCAGTGGGATACAGCGCCTTGCTGACGAACACGCCGACGTAAATGCAGTCGAGCACGATCCACAACACCCAGTTGGCGATGCGCTTGCGCGCCGCCCACACACTGGCGACCAGGCTGAAGCTGGCCAGTGCCGCGTCCAGCCAGGGCAGTGCGGCATCGGTGCGGTGATGCATGTAGGCGCCGAGCGCGGCAGCGAACGCCGCGCCGATGCACAGCGACAGCCACAGTTCCGCAGCCGGCATCGGCAGCGGGCGAATCCGCGTTTCTGCAGCGGCGCCGCGCCGCCAGTGCCACCATCCGTAGAGCTGGGTCAGCACGTAGACCCCTTGCAGCAGCATGTCCGAATACAGCTTCCACTGATAGAACAGCCAAGCGTACAAGGCCACCGCCACGATCCCCACCGGCCAGCACCAGCGGATGCGCCGCGCGGTCAGCCACACGCCCAGCAGGTTGATCACAACGGCGATGGATTCGAGCAACGACATGCAATGCCTGATGGAAAGGGGACAGCGGTGGGAGAGGTGCAACCCGTGCAAAACAGCGGTGCGGTCGGAAGTGGATGCTGCGCGATGCCCCGAATCTGCGTGCGATGGAAACGCGATAGCGCCCTCACCGCTGAGCCCCTGCCTTCAACTGGTGCCTGCTGTTTTCAGCCATTGCCTGAAACACGCACAAGCACGGCTGGCTCGCTTCGACGTCCTTCCTCCGCCTGCGGGGGAAGGTGCCCGAAGGGCGGATGGGGGCAGCAGGCCTCAAAAATCCACCTGCACCGTCAGCCGCGCCGTGCGCGGCGCACCCGGAAACAGATAGGCATCGCCCTGGTATTCGCCGGAATCGCGCCAGTAGCGTTTGTCGAACACGTTGTCCACGTTCAGACGCCAGGTGGTCGCCACCCCGCCCAGCGCAGTGGCGTAACGCGCACCCAGGTTGGCCACGGTGTAGGCCGGCACGCTGGCATTGCCGAGCCGGTCGGCGAACTTGCGGCCGCTGTATTGCGCGCCTGCCAGCACCGCCAGGCCATCGACACCAGGCACGCTGTAGTCGGCCTGCACGCTGGCACGCAGCTCGGGCACATTGATCGCCTGATGGCCTTCGTAGGCGGCAATGTCGGTGTCTTCGGCGCGCGCGCGGATGGCGGCGACGCTGGCGAACAGGCGCAGTTGCTCGGTTACCGCGCCATCGGCGGACAGCTCCAGCCCGCGGTTGTGCAGGCGGCCCTGCTGCACGAACAGCAGGCCACCATCGGGCTGCGGCTGGGTGAATTGATACGCCTGCCGGATATCGAACAGCGCCGCGCCCAGGCGCAGGCCCTGTAGCTCGAGCTTGGCGCCGGTTTCCAGCTGATAGGCATTGGTGGGGGGCAGGATTTCATCGGCGTTGTCGGCAAACCAAGGCGCGGTGCCGCCGGCGGCCAGGCTCTTGGCGTAGCTGGCATACAGCGACACGTTCTGTTGCGGCTTGAACAGCAGTGCGGCCTGCGGCAAGACCGCATTCTTGCGCGTGCGTCGCTCCAGCAGGCCGTCGCGGTCGAAGGCGCGCTCGTCCAGACGCACCGCGCGTGCGCCCAGTGACAGTTCCCACTGTGTGCCCAGGCCGATGCGGTCGGCCAGCACCAGCGCGCGTTGACGGCTATCCAGGCGGCGTTGCTTGGGGTCCAGCGCCACATCGGTCTGTGCAAAGACCTCAGGGTCGCGGTCGATGCTGCCGCTGCCGACGAACTCGTTGACCGAGCCGAAACGATCGATGGTGCGGCGCAGCCAGTCGCCGCCGATGCTCAGGTGATGCTCCAGCGCGCCGGTGACCACGTGGCCTTCGAGGGTGGCGCGCAGCTGATCGTGCACGCGGGTGTCGTCGGGGCTGCGATAGTCGTAGATGTCGTACTCGCCCTGTGCGCTGAAGAAGTTGGGCGTGGCGATGTCGGCACAGCTTGCCGCGCCGTAGCAGCCCCAGGCGAATGCGGAAAAATCGTTGATCGCCGAACGGCTGCGCGAGGCCTCGGCAGTGCCGCGCCAGTCGTCGTTGAACTGATACGCATAGCGCAGCTGCGCGTTGAGCGAGTCCATTTCCACCGGTCGTGCCCACGGCTGGTAACCGAGCAGGCGGTGCACATCGATGTCGCGCGGCACCTGCGTGCCACCGAGCAATTGGTAGCCGGGCACCGAGCGTTGCTGGCGATGCTGGTATTCCACGTCCAGCTGCAGCAGCGATTGCGCGCTGATCTTCCAGTCGCCGGCCAGCGACAGAAAGTTGCGGTAGCCATCGGCGTGATCGACATAGCTGTCGATGTCTTCGCGCGCGGCATTCACCCGCAGGCCGAGCGTGCGCTCGGCGCCGAACCACTCGCCCAGATCGGCGGCGACGTAGCGCGAGCCCTGCTCGTCGGTGCCCAGGGTCACGCTGCGCACATGCTCGGGGCGTTTGGTGCGGTAGTCGATCAAGCCGGCCGGCTCGTTGACGCCCGATTGCAGCCCGGCCAGGCCCTTGAGGATCTGCACCTGCTGCTTGTTTTCCAGCGCAATCGACTGCTCGCCCACCGCGCTCAGCCCGTTGATGCGATAGCTGTTGGCGGCATTGAGCGAATAGCCGCGCACCACGAAGTTCTCGTAATAGCCGATCGGCGCATACGCATCGCCGGTCGAGGCATCGGCGCGCAGCACCTCGCTGAGCACGCGCGCCTGGCGATCGAGCAGTTGCTGGCGCTCGATCACTGCGATGGACGCCGGTGCATCGAGCAGGCGCGTGGCGCCGAAGCCGCCCAACGCCGTGCTGCTATCGCTGCGCTCGCCCAGCACGTTGACCGTGTCCAGCTGCACCGCGGACGCGCCGGGTTGCTGCTGTTGCGCCAACGCAGGGGTGGCCAGGCCCAGCGCCAGGGCGAGCGTCAGCGGGCGACGGGGAAGTGCAACTAGCGACAGACGGGACATGCACAGAACTCGCAAAAGGGGGGAGGAAATAGACGGGGTTGCCGCTCATCGCAGCAGCGCCGCGCGCGCATGCAGATGCGCAAGCAGCGTTTGACCATCGGCACTGGCAAACCAGTCCGCGTGGCCCAGCAGATAGCGGTGATAGGCGATATCCACGTTGTCGGGCGAGCGCGTGATGCCGGCGAAGTACTCGATCTCGCTCAAGGCGAAATCGGCATGCACGATCGGCAGCAGCGCGGCCAGGCAGCGCAGCTGTCCTGCACTGAGTGGGCGATGCAGCGCATAGCCATCCAGCAAGGCATCGAGTTGTTGCAGCTGCGCCTGCGCGCGCGCGCCGGTATCCAGCTGCAGCCACGGGATCAGGTTGCGTTCGATCGCGGTGGCCAGATCGAACAAGGCACTGCTGCGATCGCTCAATCCGAAATCGAAGATCGCGCTGACCTCGCCGGCGCCGTGGTCGGTATTCCACAGCAGATTGGACGCATGCCAGTCGCCATGCGTCCACAGCGGCGGCATCGCATCCGGCGCAGACAGCAGCGGCCAGGCACGCGCATGCCAGGGCAGCAGGTGCGTGGCCAGATCGTGCTGCCAGGGCAGCGCCTGCAACGCTGCGGCCAGCTGCGGCCGCGCGGGCAAGGCGCGCTGCAGCGCCTGCACCGGATCCTGCTGGGTAAACAGCCGCAGGTTGGCGACCAGAACATTGGTGGAGCGCGGCGGCGCATCGAAGCCCTGCGCGGCGTGGTGCAGCTGCGCAAGCGCAGCCCCTGCGGCCTGCGCATGCTCGACGTGGCTAAACGGCGTCCACGACAGTGCATCGCGATACAGGTCGCGTCCCGCCCCGACGCGTTGCACTTCGTAGACCCATTGGTCCTGCGCAAGAGCGGTCTGACCGTCAGCCGCGTACAGCACCTCCACCACCGGCGCGCCGGCCCAGCGCAGGTGCGCCATGAAGCTGTGTTCTTCGCGCAAGGCCGCGACACTGCGCACGCTGCGGTGGTGGCGTTTGACGATCACCGCGCCGGACGCGGTCTGTACGCAGGCGGCAGCGGAGAACGGACGCGCGCTGTGCCAATGCACGCCCTGGTCGGCGCCAAGCCCGGCGAACCGCTGCAGCACGTGGCGGATTTCATCCATGCTCAGTGCCGGCCAGTCGGGCAGGGCCAGCTCCAGGCTCATGCCATGCACCTGATGGGTCGCACTCATGGGCGCGCGCTCCGCAGCCATGCTGGCGAAAACACGATTGGTATAGACCAGCTGCACGAGGCCGATCCAATGTGTCCGGCATGCAGGCCGGCGACAACACGGACGGCGCTGCCGGGCCGTCGTTGTCGCGCTGGCGCCATCAGGCGTTCGCGCGACATGGAGTGGAAGGGCAGCGCGAAACCGAAAGGTCGCTGGCCGTCATCTCAACAATCAAGTGTGGGAGTGCCGCAGGCGGCGCCGAACCAGGCCGCGTGGCGGCCGTCGGGCGCGCAGTATGCCCCGTGCCGCCGCCGGCCGCCATGCCGGCACGCTGCCGCGATGGCGCTGCGCGCTCCCGGCACCGGATAATGGCCGGATGACTCCAGTCCAGATCGCCGCCGTCGTTGTCACCTATCAGAGCAGCAGCACCATCGATGCCTGCCTGTCGCGGCTACGTGCGGCCGACGGCGTCGGCGAGATCCGGGTGGTCGACAACGCGTCCAGCGACGACACCCTGGACGTAGTGCAGCGGCATGCGCTGGCCGATGCGCGGGTGCACTTCATCGCCAACCCGGACAATCCAGGCTTTGCCACCGCCTGCAATCAGGGGGCGCGCGACTCGCAGGCGCCCTGGCTGGTCTTCATCAACCCGGATCTGATGGTCGAAACCGATACCCTGGTGCAGTTGTGCGCGCGCGCCGATGGGCATGCGGCGGTGCTGCTGGGGGTGGAGCAGGTGGACGAGCAGGGTCGGCCGGATGCGGCCGTGCGCCGCCGCGACCCGGACTTTGCCGCGATGCTGCGCGCGCCGCGTGCCGCTGCCCAGCTCGCCGTGCCCGCCAATCCGTCGCTTGCCCTGCAGCCGGTGGATGCGATCTCGGGCGCCTTGATGCTGATGCAGCGCAGCCTGTTTGATCGCCTGGACGGCTGGGACGGCCGTTATCGCCTGCACGCCGAGGACCTGGACCTGTGCCGGCGCGCCCGTCAGGCCGGCGCGCTGGTCGCGGTGGCCAACGACCTGCAGGTGGTGCATGTGCGCGGCGTCTCCAGTCGTGCGCGGCCATTTTTCGTGGAATGGCATAAACATCGTGGATTGTGGCGGTATTTCCGCAAATTCGAGGCCGCTGAGCGCGGGCCCTTGACCCGGGTCGGGGTGTGGCTGGCGATCTGGACCCATGCCGCCGCGCAGGTGCCGCGATTGTTGCGCCAGAAATGAAGTTGCTGGCGTTAAATTGGTGATAAATCTGTGATGAGGGCGCGGGCGAAACTGTGATACGTTTCGCCGCGAAGTGTGATCCAGCCCGTGCTTCCTGTCCCTAACGGGTCCCCCATCAGGAATCGTACAAATGTCCTTACAGAACGACCCGCGCTCGCGGGTACGTCAGTCGTGCCTCACCTCCGGGCAGTCCAGTCCGGTTGTTGCATCGTCTACTCCTGCCCGTAACGCCCGCCGCCTGTCGGTGGCCGCGATGTCGGCACTCGCCTTGAGCTGCGCGCTGGCCGCGTTACCGGGTAGCGCCATCGCCGGTGCCTGGACCCAGCCGCAGGGCGACACGTTGGTGATCGTCAAGGCGCTGCATAGCGATGGCCGAGGATGGTTCGACGACAGCCATCACCGCACGACCTTTGGCGACGGCCAGCAATTCGATGGCAACGGCCGCAGTCGCCAGGACCAGCTCAATGTCTACGTCGAGCATGGCCTGACCGACACGCTCAGCGTCATCGGCAATTTCTATTTCAACGACATCGGCTTCAGCAGCCACGATGCCGTGAGCGGACGGCAGCAGACCACGACCACCGGCTTTGCCGATCAGGAAATCGGCTTGCGCTATGCGCTGCCGAGCGCGCAGAACGATGTGTGGCGCAGCTCGGTGCAGGCGTTGGTCAGCATCCCCGCCTACGGCCGCAGCAAGACCTATCATCCGAATAATCCCGACGCGAATTCCGATCCTGCGCTTGGCCTGGGCGACTACGGCCTGGAGCTGCGTTACAGCCGTGGCCGCGGTTACACGCTTGGCGGGCGCAACGGCTACGTCGACCTGGGTGGCGCAGTGCGCCTGCGTGGCAGCGCCGCCTCCGACGAAGTGCGGGTGGATGCATCCACCGGTCTGAGCCTGACTCCGAGCTGGTTGCTGCTGGGCGAGCTCAACGTGATCCAGGGCCTGGGCAACGGACGTAGCAACTTTGATGTCCCCGGCTCTGCTGGCGGCGTCGGCTTCGTCGCCACCGGCACCAACTACGACCTCACCAAGCTGCAGTTGTCCACGCTGTACACCGCGCCGGGTGGCAGCCAGTGGCAGTTGGGCTACCAACAGCCGGTGATGGGCCGCAATACCGGCGCTGCAGGCGGGCCCTTCGTGGCCGCCTGGTGGCGTTTCTGAGGACGCCACGACAATGACGGTCACCTGCGAAATGGAAGCGCTGGGACGGGCGCCGGACATCGGTCGCGAACGTGGACTGTTGGGTCGCGCGCTGGTCACGGCAGGCGTCATCACCGACGAACAGCTGCGCTCGGCGCTGGCGCTGCAGCAGCGCTGGAACTCGCGCCTGGGCGATGTGATCCTGGCCCAGCGCGGTGTACCGGCGCAGCGGTTCTACGCCATCGTCGCCGCGCACTTCGGGCTGGAGTTCATCGATCTGGTGCAGCAGCCGCCGGATCCGAGCCTGCTCACCCCCGGCGACCTGGATAGCTATGCGCAACGCCTGGTGTTGCCGTGGAAGCGCGAAGACGGCGTGCTGGTACTGGCCGTGGCCGACCCCGACCCGGCGTTGTTCGCCTGGGCGCGTGCGCATTACGACGAAGAGGTGCGGTTTGTCGGCACTGCCAAGTTCGACATCATCTGGAGCCTGCAGCGCTACGCCGACGAGCAGCTCACCGACAACGCCTTGAACCTGCTCGCATCGCACGCACCGACCTACTCGGCGCGCCAGGTGGTCACGCGCGGGCAGAAGTTCACGTTGTGGGCGATCGCGGCGGTATTGCTGATCGCGATGGTGCTGTTCCCGGTGCCTACGCTGATCGCCGTCAACGTGCTGGTGGCGTTCGGCTTCCTGGCGACCTTCGGCTTGAAGCTGTTGCTGGTGTGGTTCGGCTCGCGCCACCGCATCGACATCAAGGTCACCGAAGACGAAGTGGCCGCGCTGCGCGACGACGACCTGCCGGTCTACACCGTGCTGGTGCCGATGTACAAGGAACCGGAGGTGTTGCCGATCCTGGCCAACGCGCTGCGCAAGCTCGATTACCCGATCAGCAAGCTCGACGTGAAGCTGGTGCTGGAAGCCGACGACTTCGACACCATCGAAGCGGCCAAGAAACTCGGCCTGGAAGCGTTCTTCGAAATCATCCGGGTGCCGCCATCGCAGCCCAAGACCAAGCCCAAGGCCTGCAACTACGCGCTGCACTTTGCGCGTGGCGAACTACTCACCATCTACGACGCCGAAGACAAACCCGAGCCGGATCAGCTCAAGCGCGTGGTGGCGGCGTTCCGCAAGGCCGAAAAGGATGTGGTGTGCATCCAGGCGCGGCTGAACTACTACAACGCCGACGAAAACTGGCTGACGCGGATGTTCACGCTGGAGTACACGCTCTGGTTCGACTTCTACCTGCCGGCGCTGGAATACCTGCGCATCCCGATTCCGCTGGGCGGCACCTCCAATCACTTCCGTCTGGATGTGTTGCGCCAGGTGCGCGCATGGGACCCGTACAACGTGACCGAAGACGCCGACCTGGGCGTGCGGCTGATCCAGAACGGCTACCGCGTCAACGTGGTCAATTCCACCACGTTCGAAGAAGCCAACGTCAGCATTCCCAACTGGATCCGGCAGCGCTCACGCTGGCTCAAGGGCTACATGCAGACCTGGCTGGTGCACATGCGCGACCCGGTGCATCTGTATCGCAGCACCGGGTTCAAGGGATTCTGGGGTTTCCAGTTCTTTATCGGCGGCAATTTCTTCATCGCACTGGGTGTGCCGGTGATGTGGACGTTGTGCCTGGTCAGCGTGCTGAGCGGTGCACGCGTGTTCGATGCCATCTTCCCGCCGTGGCTGGCCGCGATCTCGATGGTCAATCTGCTGCTGGCCAATGCGTTCTTCATCTACATCACGCTGGTGGCCGCGTTCAAGCGCGACTACTTCAAGTTGGCGCCGTACGCGTTGACGGTACCGTTTTACTGGGCGTTGCAATCGATCGCCGCCTTCAAGGGTCTATGGCAGTTGATCCGCAATCCGTTCTATTGGGAGAAGACCACGCATGGCATCAGCAAGCATTCGGAAAACGAACGCCGCGCCGCACTCGAAGAGTGAGCCGGTAGCGCGTCGCGACAGTGGCTTGCCGGCGTTTCTGGTGGCCGTGGTGGCGTTGTCGCTGCTGAGCCAGCCGTTGTTGGTGCAGTCGCTGGGCGCTGTTGCACCGACCACCACGCCCGGCATTGGTGTGCCGGCCAGCGGGTTGCTGGCATGGGCGGTGGATCTGGCGTTGCACCGTTGGGATCTGCCGTTTCAGGTATGGCCGTTCCTGGCGGTGGCTGCCAATGCGCTGTTCCTGTCGTTGCTGTGGCGCGATCTGGCTGGCGTGTTCGGGCGCGGCTGGGCCAGCGGGCTGACGTTGCTGGTGGGTTGCAACCCGCTGTTCCTGCTGCCGATCGCCGCGGGCGGCAGTCAGGCCGTGGGCCTGCTGGCGTTCTACGGCTTGTGCCGCACGCTGCGCCGCCTGCAGGCGCCGGTGGAAGCCTTCACCTACCTGCGTATCGCCGGGTGGCTGTGCATCCTGCTGTGCCTGGATCTGCAGACGTTGGCGTTGTCGACGATGGTGGCGCCGTGGCTGCTGCTGGTGATGCCGCCGCAGATGTTGCGCAAGGCGCCGGGCTCGTTTTACCTGGTGTGCTATCTGCCGTTTGCGTTTCTGGTTGGCATGTGGGCCTACGTCAATCTGACCGTGTTCAACGCGCCGTGGCCGACCTTGTCGAGCATCGGGCACGCGGCCAGTCCGCTGCCATTGCCGCTGGCCGAGCAGGCCGAAGGCTGGTTGCCGGCGGTGCGTTGGGGCGTGGCGGCGGTGGCCTGCTTCCCGGTGTTGGCGTTGGTAGCGCGGGCGCACAACGCTGCGCTGATGCGTGGCGTTGTGGCCAGCGCCGGCACGGTGATCTGTGCGGCCGCACTCTCGTTCGCGCTCGGCTGGGCCGGTTTCGATGCCTTGTTGCTACTGTGGGTGCCGGCGGCCTTGTTGCTGCGCGCCCTGCAGGCCGACCAGCGCAGTCAGGCTGCGGGATTGCTGCTGCTCGGCCTGATCGGCGCGGCCTGGGTGCAACCGCAGGGCTGGGGCAGCTGGATGCGTGCGGCGCCTGCCGACGAACAGTCGCTGCTGCAGGGCGAGGCGGTGGTCGTGGCCGCGCCGGTGTCGCTGCCGGTCGCACGCGTGGCGACGCCGGCCGCTGCGGCCGCAGTGACCCCGTTGGCCGAGGCGGATGCGGCGATCCAGGCGCATGTGGCAGCGCAGCTGAGCGCTGCCGCGCCAGCCGGCCCTGCAGCCGCCACCGCGCTTCAGCCGGACGTCGGTAACGCAACGTTGCATACGGGCAAGTGCGTGCAGGGCAGTGCAGCGCCCACCAGCGAGGTGTCCGCCGCATGTTCAAGCGCGTTTTAATTCTCGCGGCGTTGCTCGCCGTGTGCCTGCTGGCCAATGGCTGCAACGCGGCCGCGCCGATGTGGATGGGTGCCAACGTCAAGGTCTCGGCCAATGCGCCGTGGCAGAGCGCTGCCGCTGCGCAGTCGCTGGATGCGCTGGCTGCCACCGGTGCGCGCAAGGCGCTGCTGGTGGCCTTCGTCTGGCAGGCGAACCCGCAATCGAACGACCCGGTGCTGGGCAGCGACAGCAGCCTGGATGCGATGCGCGCAGCGCTGCGGCAGAGCCATCGTTCCGGCCTGCAGCCCACGCTCAAGGTGCACGTGTGGGTGCCCGGTCACTGGGCCGGCGAGGTGGCGCCTGCCGATCAGACCGCCTGGTTTGCGGCGTATCGACAGGCGCTGCTGCCGCTGGCGCAGCTTGCCGAAGACGAGCACGCCGAGGCGCTGGTGGTCGGCACCGAACTGCGCAAGCTGCAGGACGCACCGCAATGGCCAGAGTTGGTCGCGGCGGTGCGCAAGGTCTATCGCGGCAAGCTGCTGTACGTGGCCGACGGGATGGAGCATGCAGAAACCTTCCGTTACTGGTCGCTGTTCGACGCGGTCGGCACCAGCCTGTATCCGCGCCTGTCCGACGCTGCCGGCGCGCGCGCTGCGGAAATGACTGCCGCCGCGCAGCGCCTGCAGGATCTGGGGCAACGCGTGGGCAAGCCGGTGTGGGTGGCCGAACTGGGCCTGCGCTCGGCGCGCGGCAGCCTGGCAGCGCCCTGGGAAAGCCCGGAGCAACGTACCGCCGCAGTGGATACCCAGCTGCAGCTGCAGGTGCTGCAGCAGTGGCGCACCGTGTTGCAGGCCCATGGCGTGGACGGCATTGCGCTGTGGTGCTGGTATACCGACCCTGCCGCCGGCGGCCCGGGCGACAGCGACTTCACCGTGCAGGGCAAGCCGGCGCAGCAGGTGCTAGCACGTTGATGCATCGACGGGCGGCCGTGCCTGGCGACTAGCCGGCGCGGCTGTTGCGAGTGGTGATCCCACTGTGCAGGCGCTCGGGGAGTGGATCTGCGATCGGTGGCCTTGTGGAGCTGACTGGCGCCGCTGGTGCGTGGCACCGAACAGCCGATGGCCCCATGCGCCCTCGCGGACACCCTCGAAACTTCGACCTGGCCAGCGTGCCGGAGCGTGCGCCCTGAGCGCAGGGCGGGTGCATCGCGGCCGGCGCTCCGGTCATGCCCAATGCACGCGCGGTCACCGCCGCTGCGGGCATAATCCGGCCGCATGATCATCCATTCGCTGCTCGACACCGACCTGTACAAATTCACCATGATGCAGGCGGTGCTGCATCAGCATCCGGCCGCGCAGGTCGAGTACCGCTTCAAATGCCGCACGCCGGGCGTGGACCTGGCGCAGTTCATCGATGAGATCTCGCGCGAGATCGATGCCTTGTGCCGGCTGCGCCTGCGCGAGGACGAGGTGGACTACCTGCGCAGCCTGCGTTTCATCAAGCCGGACTTCGCCGACTTTCTGGCGCTGTTCCATCTGGACCGCAAGTATCTGCAGCTGTCGGCGTCGGCCACCCACCCGGGCGAGATCGAGCTGACCATCCGCGGCCCGTGGCTGCACACCATCCTGTTCGAAGTGCCGCTGCTGGCGATCATCAACGAGGTGTGGTTCCGCAACACCTCCGAGCCGGATTTCGAAGAGGGCCGCAGCCGCCTGCGCGCCAAGGTGAGCAGCCTGCGCAACATGCCGGCCGGCTGCAAGATCGCCGACTACGGCACCCGTCGCCGTTACTCGCGGCACTGGCACGGCGAGCTGCTGCCGCTGCTGCGCGATGGCCTGGGCGAGCAGTTCGTGGGCACCAGCAACGTGTATTTCGCCAAGCACTACGGGCTGACCCCGCTGGGCACGATGGCGCACGAATACCTGCAGGCATTCCAGGCGCTGGGGCCGCGGCTGCGCGACAGCCAGGTCGCCGCGCTGGAATCGTGGGCGCGCGAGTACCGTGGCGATCTGGGCATTGCGCTGTCGGACATCGTGGGGCTGGACGCGTTTCTGCGCGATTTCGACCTGTATTTCTGCAAGCTGTTCGACGGCATGCGCCACGACTCCGGCGACCCGTTCGAATGGGGCGAGCGGGTGATCGCGCACCTGGAAGCCCATCGCATCGATCCCAAGACCAAGGTGCTGGTCTTCAGCGATGGCCTCAACATCGACAAGGTGATGCGCCTGTACGCGCACTTCCACACCCGCTGCCGGCTGGCGTTCGGGGTGGGCACCAGCCTGACCAACGACCTGGGACCGACGCCGTTGCAGATCGTCATCAAGATGGTCCGCTGCAATGGCCAGCCGGTGGCCAAGCTCAGCGATTCGCCCGGCAAGAGCATGTGCGAGGACGCCGGCTACCTGCGCTACCTGCGCGACGTGTTCGGTCTGCCGCCGATGCCCGAAGGCGCCTGACCGGGGGGCGGCAACGACTGACGCAGGCCGGCATTAACTGCCAAAAAGTGTGTGCCGCTGTCAGGGAATGCCCGGAAAAGTGAGATGCATCTCTCAATCGCTAGTTGGCAAACGTTAACATTGGCATCACGCTTGCATCACTTTTAGTGCAACCGTCGTATGTGACGTCCCTCCCTCGCGAAGCCTGTTGAATGCCTGCACTCGACCCCTTGTCGCTGTACCGCACGCGGAGCTGCTCCCGACAGTGGCTGGGCTTTGTGCGGGCGATGGCCGAGGAATTCGGCGCCGAGCTGCCCGAGCATGACCTGGCCACCTTGATGGCCCGGATCGGCCGCCGCTTCGCGCGCGAGCACAGGCTGGCGCCCTGCATCGCGCTGGACCAGGTGCAACAGGCCGCCAACGCGATCTGGGACAGCTGCGACTGGGGCCAGTGCACGATGGACGAACACCCGGACCATGTGCAGATCCGGCATGGCGGTGCGCCGTTGAGCGTGGCGCTGGACGGGGCCGCATGGAGCGACGGTTTCCTGCAGGGTGTGTATGAGGGATGGTTCCAGCAATTGGGGATGCTGGCAGGGCTGGCGGTGCAGAGCGCGCCGGCCGATACCGTCGATCTGCGCCTGTTTGTGTTGGCGCGGACGGCATGACCATGTGCGATCGGGCAAGGGGACTGTGATGGCACCGAAGAACACCAAAAACGCGCAGGGACACGACGATGTCTCGGGCCTGTTCGCGCGTCTGGGGACGCAGGCGAGCGAGGGATATCACGACTTTGCGTACACCCAGCTGCCGCCGCGCAAGCCAGGCGTGACGCCTGCCGAGGCGCCGGCAACGGGGCAGGCCGCGCCGGCTGCGCTGGAGGCTGTGGTGGCGCCGGGGCACGTGCCGGCAGCACCCTCAGTTGCGGCGGTCGCACCAGGCGCGCCGCTTGCCGACCGACCGTCGCCTGCGATGCACGTCGCAGCACCCACCGACCAGACAGCCAACGGATCGCCGGGCGATGCGCTGGCGCCACTGCGCAAATTGCGGCAGCGCGAGGAGCCTGGCGTGCGCGCATCGCCGCCGCCGGAGCGACCGGCGCAGACACCGCTGGAACAACTGTTCCAGCGCCTGCTGCAGGCCGACGCGCGCAGCTCTGCGCATAGCCCGCTGCAGCGCCTGCGCTCGCGTTGACGCCTCACCTCCGTCCTTCCCGGCAAGCGCGTCAGGCGATTGCCGCTGCGTTGCCGCACGTCCGCCACGTTTCCAGGATTGCCCGATGACCACAGCCCGCCTCCGTTCCGCATCACCGTTGCCCACGTTGGCAACCTGGGCGCTGTGGCTGCTGGGTGGCCTGCTGCTGGTGTTCGTGGTGGCCGTGCCGATGGATGTCACCCAGCAGATGGTGTTTTCCGGAGTGCTGTTCGCGGTGGCGCTGGCGGTGCGCAACCGTGGCGGGCGGGTGGTCATCCTGATGATGATGAGCATGTCGCTGGCGGTGTCGTGCCGCTACATCTGGTGGCGCATGACGCAGACCATGGGCGTGGGCAGCGCGGTGGATTTCATTCTCGGCCTGGGCCTGCTCGGCGCGGAGCTGTATGCATTCGTGATCCTGGTGCTGGGCTATTTCCAGGTGCTGTGGCCGCTTAATCGCAAGCCGGCGCCCTTGCCTGCCGACCAGAGCCTGTGGCCGAGCGTGGACGTGTTCATCCCCACCTACAACGAGCCGTTGTCGGTAGTGCGCACCACCGTGCTGGCCGCCAGCGTGATCGATTGGCCGGCCGGCAAGATCACCATCCACCTGCTCGATGACGGACGCCGCGACGAGTTCCGCGAGTTCTGCGCCGAGGTCGGCATCAACTACGTCACCCGCACCAACAATGCGCACGCCAAGGCCGGCAACATCAATGCGGCGTTGAAGAAGTGCAGCGGTCAATACGTGGCCATCTTCGATTGCGATCACATCCCGACCCGCTCGTTCCTGCAGGTGGCGATGGGCTGGTTTCTGCGCGACACCAAGCTGGCGCTGGTGCAGATGCCGCACTATTTCTTCTCGCCGGATCCGTTCGAGCGCAACCTCGATACGCACGGCAAGGTACCCAACGAAGGCGAGCTGTTCTACGGCCTGTTGCAGGATGGCAACGACCAATGGAACGCCACGTTCTTCTGCGGCTCGTGCGCGGTGATCAAGCGCACCGCGCTGGAAGAGGTCGGCGGTGTGGCGGTGGAAACCGTGACCGAAGATGCGCACACCGCGCTCAAATTGCAGCGTCGCGGCTATCGCACCGCGTATCTGGCGGTGCCGCAGGCGGCGGGACTGGCCACCGAGAGCCTGTCCGGGCATGTGGCGCAGCGCATCCGCTGGGCGCGCGGCATGGCGCAGATCGCGCGCATCGATAATCCGTTACTCGGTCGCGGGCTCAAGCTGTCGCAGCGGCTGTGCTATCTCAACGCGATGCTGCACTTCTTCTACGGGCTGCCGCGCATCATCTATCTCACCGCGCCGCTGGCGTACCTGTTCTTCGGCGCGCATGTGATCCAGGCATCGGCGTTGATGATCCTGGCCTACGCGCTGCCGCACATCCTGCAGGCCAATCTGACCAACCTGCGCGTGCAGAGCCGCTTCCGCCATCTGTTGTGGAACGAGGTCTACGAGACCACGCTGGCCTGGTACATCTTCCGCCCCACGCTGGTGGCCTTGCTCAATCCCAAGCTCGGCAAGTTCAACGTCACGCCCAAGGGCGGGCTGGTGGCGCGCAGTTATTTCGATGCGCAGATCGCCAAGCCGTATCTGTTCCTGCTGCTGCTCAATGTGGTCGGCGTGATCGCCGGCGTGCTGCGGCTGATCTATGTCGGCGGCAGCGGCGAGCAGCAGACGATCTGGTTCAACCTGGCCTGGACGCTCTACAACATGGTGCTGCTCGGCGCCACGATCGCCACGGCCAGCGAAACCCGCCAGGTGCGCAGCGCGCACCGTGTGCCGCTGGATATCCCGGTCAATCTGTACCTGCCCGACGGCGGGGCGCTGGCATGCCGCTCGGTGAATTTTTCCACCGGCGGCATGGCGATCAAGCTCGCGCAGCCGCAGCCGATCGAACCCGGCCTGGCGGTGCAGATCGGACTCAGTCATCGCGGCATCGAGCAGACCTTGCCGGCCGTGGTGCGGCAGGACCGCGATGGCCAGGTCAGCGTGCAGTTCACCGCGATGTCGATGGAGCAGGAGCGCTGGCTGGTGGCGTCCACCTTTGCGCGCGCCGATATCTGGTTGTCGCAATGGGGCCAGCACGATCGCGATTCGTTCTGGCGCTCGATGGGTCAGGTCTTGGCGGCGAGTGCGCGCGGGTTCGGGCGCCTGGGCCGGCATATGGTGGATAGCACGCGCCAGGGGTTCCGTCCGGCGCGCGCGGTGGATCTGGAGTCGTGAACGTGATGCGTGGTAGTTCCCTTTCCCCTGCAAAGAAACAACTGATGCGAATGTCCCCGGCGGTGTTGACCTGCGCGCTCACGCTACTGGCCGGTCTGGCGCAGGCGCAACAACCGGTGCCGGCTGCGCAGGCCGACGACGATGCGCAGAGCGCGGCGGCAACAGCGATCGCACCTGCGGCGCCGGCACCGCTGCCCGCTGGCAGCACGCGCGCGGCCACGCTGCGCGATCTCGGCATCGATTACGAAATCACCTTGCGCGGCGTGCAGGGCAGTGCCGGTGTGCCCTTCAGTGTGCGTAGCGATGAAATCGTCACCGCCGCCACGCTCAACCTGAAATACAGCTACTCGCCATCGCTGCTGCCGGACCTGTCGCACGTCAAGGTCACCATCAACGGCGTGACCGTTGCGACCTTGCCCACCGACAAGGCCAACGCCGGCAAGTTGCTCTCGGCCGATCTGCCGGTCGATCCGCGGCTGATCACCGACTACAACCAGCTCAACCTGCAACTCATCGGGCATTACACGCGCGAGTGCGAAGACCCCGACCACAGCAGCCTGTGGGCGAATGTGGACGCGGCCACCAGCCTGTCGTTGACCACCACGCCGCTGGCGCTGGCCAACAACCTGGCGCTGCTGCCGGTGCCGTTTTTCGATGTGCGCGATACGCGGCGTCTGGAGCTGCCGTTCTATTTCCCGCAGCAGCCGGACATGGCCACGTTGCAGGCCGCCGGCACGGTCGCCTCGTGGTTCGGCACCCTGGCCGGGTATCGCGGTGCGGTGTTCACGGCCTCGACCAGCGCCCTGCCGGCCACCGGCAACGCGGTGGTGTTCGCCACGCCCGACACCTTGCCTGCGCAGTTCGCCACCGCCGACAGCGGCGTGGCCGATATCCGCGGGCCGACGGTTGCGGTGGTGGTCAACCCGACCGATCCCAACGGCAAGCTGCTGCTAGTGCTGGGCCGCAACACCGACGATCTGCAACGCGCGGCTACCGCGCTGGCGCTGCGCGCGCCGTTGACCGGTGCGGTGGCGCGGATCGGCGAGATGTCCGCGCCGACGCCGCGTCGGCCATACGACGCGCCCAAGTGGGTTTCCAGCGAGCATCCGGTGCGCTTCGGCGACCTGGTCACCCAGTCCGGCGCGCTCAACGTCACCGGCTATCACCCGGACCTGATCCGGGTCGGTCTGCAACTGCCGCCGGACCTGTTCGTGTGGGAGCGCGACGGCATTCCGGTGGCGCTGAAGTACCGCTACACGCTTCCGGAGCAGGACAACAAGTCCGCGCTCAATGTCAGCATCAACGAGTCGTTCGTGACCACCTTGCCGCTGACCGGCCGCCCGTTCGCCGAATCCACGCCGATGCGCTGGTGGAACAGCCTGGGCACGCGCGGCAGCATGCCGGTGCATCAGGATCTGAAACTGCCGGTGGGCGCGTTTTCGGCCAATAGCCAACTGCGCTTCCATTTCTTCTTCGATCGCCCGCAAGGCGAGGCCTGCAAGAACACCTTCCCGGATGTGTCCGGCGCCATCGATGCCGATTCCACCATCGACCTGAGCGGCTTCCACCACTACATGGCGATGCCGAATCTGGCTGCGTTCGCCAATGCCGGCTACCCGTTCACGCGGCTGGCCGATCTGTCCGAATCGGCGATCGTTCTGCCCAACAACCCGGGCGACCAGGATCTGGGCAATGTGCTGACCCTGCTCGGCCGGTTCGGTGCGTCCACCGGCTACCCGGCGCTGCATGTGCAGATCATCGCCGCCAGCGCGGTGCAGCAGCATGCCGATCGCGATCTGTTGCTGCTGGGCAGCGCTGAGTCGCAACCGCTGTTCAAGCAGTGGCGCGCTCAGCTGCCGGTAGGCCAGGACGGGCAGAATCGCCGCATCGGCCTGACCGATTGGCTGTTCGACAAACTGCCCGGTTTTCTGTCGTTCGACGCGCGCCGCACCGACCTGCCGACCACCACCGACATCGCGTTGCAGCCGCAGCCCGACGACGTGTTGCTGATGGGCTTCGAATCGCCGTTGAAATCCGGCCGCAGCGTGGTCGCGTTTCAGACCGAAGACCCGGCCAACATGAGTCGTCTGTTCGATGCCTGGTTCGACCCGGCGTTGCTCAAGGATTTCCAGGGCAGCGTGGTGTTGCTGCAGCAGAAGAAGGTCACCAGCCTGGTCGGCAACCAGACCTATTACGTGGGCCACCTGCCGTTGCCGACCTGGCTGCGCTGGTACTTCTCGCATCACCCGGTCTGGCTGGCCTTGACCGTGGTGCTGCTGGCGCTGCTGCTGGCACTGGCCGCGCGCGTACTGCTGCGCCGGCACACCGCCGAGCGCCTCAACGACGGCCACGGCGCATGAACGCGCACACGCGCGGCAGTGTCATGACGCGCCGCAGCCTGCTGCGCGCCGGTGCGCTGGCGTCGCTGGCCGCGCTGTTGCCGGCCGGCGCGACGGCGGCACCCGCACAGTGCGGCGCCTGGCCGCTTTGGAACGCATTCGTGTCCAAGCACATCCAGCCCGACGGCCGGGTGGTGGACTTCCTCAACGCCGATCAACGCTCCACCTCCGAAGGCCAGTCGTATGCGCTGTTCTTCGCGCTGGTGGCCAATGACCAGGTGCTGTTCGACAAGGTACTGGGCTGGACCCGGCACAACCTGTGCGGTGGCCGCCCGGATCTCAATCTGCCTGCCTGGTTGTGGGGCCGCGATGGCAGCGGCGACTGGCGCGTGCTCGATGCCAATACCGCCAGCGATGGCGAGTTGTGGATCGCTTACGCCTTGCTGGAAGCCGGCCGGCTGTGGAACCGCCCCGGTTACGGCAAGGCCGGCCAGCAGATCCTGCAACTGATGCGCACCCAGGAAGTGGCTGCGCTGCCTGGCCTGGGGCCGATGCTGTTGCCCGGCCGCAGCGGCTTTGTCGAACCCGGCCGCTGGACGCTCAATCCCAGTTATCTGCCGATCCAGGTGCTGCGCCGCTGCGCCAACGCCGACCCCAAGGGGCCGTGGGCGGCGATCGCCGCCAACGCGGCGCGCGTGCTGCGCGACAGTGCGCCGGTCGGCTTTGCGCCGGATTGGACCGTGTGGGACGGCAAGGCCTTCGGTGCCGATCCCAAGCGCGGCAATCTCGGCAGCTACGATGCCATCCGCGTGTACCTGTGGGCCGGCATGCTGGACGCCGGCGAGCCGCTGCGCGCGAAGTTGCTGCAGGATTTGTCCGGCCCGGCCGACCTGCTCGCCGCAGGCACCGCGTTTGCCGAAAAGATCGACACCGCGCGCGGCGTGGGCACTGGCACCGTGCCGGTGGGGTTTTCCGCCGCGTTGCTGCCGTATCTGAGCGCGCTGCGGCAGCCTGCGCTGCTCAAGGCGCAGGCGCAGCGGATTCCGCTGGCCGCCACACCGGCCGCCGCAGCGCTGCCGTATTTCGAACGCACGCTGGCCCTGTTCGGACAGGGCTGGCTTGAGAACCGCTACCGCTTTGCCGCAGACGGGCGCCTGCTGCCCGCCTGGAGAACGCCTGCATGCTCCGCAAAAACCTGACGCCGCTCTATCTGGCCGGCATGATCGACCTGTGCCTGCTTGCCTGCCCGGTGCACGCGCAGACCAGCGCGACCCAGCAACTGGTCGGGCAGGGCAACTACTGGCACGACCAGGGTCGCGACGACCTGGCCGCCGACACCTGGAAAAAGCTGCTCGGCATCGACCCGGACCAGCCCGATGCCTTGCTCGGCCTGGCGCAGATCGACCTGGCGCAGGGCCGCCAGTCCGAAGCGCGCAAGCGCCTGCAGCAACTGGAAGCGGCGCATCCGCAATCGCCGCAGGCGCAGCGCCTGCGTGTGGCGATCGGTGCGCGCGGCAGCGCCACTGCCGGCGAAGATCCCAACCTGCGCAATGCACGCCGCGCCGCCGCGGCAGGACGTTATGTGGAAGCCGCGCGCAGCTATGAAGCCGTGTTTGCCGGCAAGGCGCCGCCGCCCAATCTTGCGCTGGAGTACTACCAATCGTTGGCCGGCACGCCAACCGGTTGGGAGCGTGCGCGCGACGGGCTGCGCAGGCTGCAGGCCAGCGACCCGGCCAACCCGTCCGTGCAGCTGGCGCTGGCCCAGGTGTTGAGCTACCGCGAGCCCACCCGTCGCGAAGGCATCGCGCAATTGCGCACGCTGGCCCAACGCGCCGATGTCGGCGGCCCGGCACGCACCAGCTGGCGCCAGGCGTTGCTGTGGCTCAACGCCAGCACCGCCGATGCACCGCTGTACCAGGCATTTCTGGCCGGTACGCCGACCGATGCCGACGTGACCGCCAAGCTCGGTCAATTGCGCGAACAACGCGCGGCTGCTGCCGCTGCGCCCGCCGACCCCAACGGCGTCGCGCTCAGCGAAGGTTTTCGCGCGCTCAATGCCGGCAATCTGAGCACGGCCGAACAACGCTTCACCCAGGTGCTGCGCGCCCGCTCGCGCGACCCGGAAGCATTGGGCGGCCTGGGCTCGGTGCGGCTGCGTCAGCAACGCTTTGCCGAAGCGCAGGAGCTGCTGCGCGCGGCCGCGGCCAGCAGCGGCAAATGGAAAGGTGCGCTGGACAGCGCGCGCTACTGGCAACAGCTGCAGCAAGCCGAAGCCGCGCGCGCGCGCGGAGACATCGCGCAGGCACGCCAGTTGGTGGAGCAGTCGGTGCAGTTGCTGCCCAACGAGCCGGCAGGCCATGTCGCGCTGGGCGGTCTGCAAAGCGCCAGCGATCCCGTCGCGGCCGAAGCCAGTTATCGCAAGGCGCTGTCGCGCGATGCCGATAACCCCGGCGCCTTGCAGGGCCTGGTCGGGCTGTACAGCCGCCAGGGCCGCATGACCGAAGCCAGCGAATTGTTCAACCGCCTGCCGGCTGCCGAGCGCGCCAAGTCCGGCGGGCAAGCCTTGCTGCGTTCCAACGTGCAGCGCGCCCGCGCGCGGCAATCGCTGGAGGCCGGCGATGCGGTCAGCGCGCAGGCCGAGCTGGAAGCGGCCATGGTCGAACGTCCCGGCGACGCCTGGATTCGCCTGGATCTGGCCCGTCTGTATCAACAGGCCGGCCGCCCCGATCAGGCGCGCAGCGTCATGGATGGCCTGCTTGCCGTGCACGGGGACCAGCCCGAAGCGCTGCACGCCAACGCCTTGCTCGCGCAGGAAAGCGGCGACTGGCAGGGCGCGTACGACAGCCTGGATCGCATTCCGGCGGCCGCGCGCACGCCGGAAATGACCCAGCTGCGCACCATCGCCTGGATCGAACTGCAGGCACGTCAGGCGCGGCTGCTGGTGGAGCAGGGCAGGGTTGGCGAGGCGCAGCAGTTGCTCGCGCGCACCGAAACTGCGCTGGGCAACCAGCTCGACGATCCGCAGTTGCTGGCCAGCCTGGCCGGCGCGCATGCCGACGCCGGCAACGCCCCGCGCGCGCTGGTGCTGGCGCAGCGCCTGGTCACCGGCGCCAATCCGCGCACCGAAGACCGCCTGCAATATGCCGGCGTGCTGCTGCGCGCGCACCAGGATGCGGAATTGTCGGCAGTGCTGCGCCAGCTGCAATCCACCACCATGACGCCGGAACAATTGCGCCGCTATCAAACCCTGCGCAGCGCCTACACGCTGCGCCAGGTGGATGCCTTGCGCGAGCTCGGCAATCTGGAAGGCGCCTACGATGCGCTGTCGCCGATCCTGGCACAGCAACCGGACAACCGCGACGCCCAGGCGGCACTGGCACGGCTGTATGCCGCCGCCGGCGATCAGCGCCAGGCGCTGGCGATCTATCAGCAGATCCTGCAGCGCCATCCCAACGATCTGGACACGCTCACTGCCGCCGCCAACAGCGCCGCCGCGCAGTCGGATCTGCGCAACGCCGAGAGTTATCTGCAGCGCGCGCTGGCGCAGGCGCCGGAGTCGCCGGAGGTGCTGGCCGCTGCCGGACGCGTGTATCGCAGCGCCGGCAAGAACCGCAAGGCCGAGCAGTATTTCCGCGCGGCGCTGGCTGCGCAGCAACGCCAGGCCGGTCAGCTCGATAACGGCCTGCCGGGCGCACGTGGCCCGGCAGCGGTGGCCTCGGCCGGCCGGCCGCTCAATCCGTTTTCCGGCATGACCGGCGCCATGCCGCGCTCGCCGGCGGTGCTGTCCGAGCGCATGGATGGCGCTGGCACGTATGGCGAGGTTGCGCCGCTCGCCGCGTCGCCGGCCTCGGCCCGGTTCGCCGCGGTTGCGCCGGCCGGTGCATCCGTGGACACCGGCGGCGATGTGTTGCCGCAACCGGTCAGCGCCAGCGTCGCGCCGGCCATGCTGCCTGTGCCCGGCAGCCGCCCGCGCGGATCGGTACGCGACGAAAGGCTGCTTGCCACGCGCGCTGCCGCACCGATCGGCGCGGATGCCGGTCCGCGCCTGACAAGACCTGCCGCCCAGGCGCTACCGCCGGCCGGTAGCGGTAACAGCGTGCTCGACGAACTGCGCGCCGTGCAATCGGAAAACAGCGACAACCTCGCCGGTGGCGCGCTGTACCGCTCGCGCGATGGCGAAGACGGCCTGGGCCGCCTGGACGACATCGAAATGCCGGTGCAGGCCGAGTTCGCGGTGGGCGAAGGCAAACTCGGCGTCACGCTGACCCCTACCGTGGTGGATGCCGGTACGCTGACCACCGATTACGCCACTGCCAGTCGCTTCGGCGCCGGCCCGCAGACAGCAGTCAACGACGCGCTTGCCGCCGACCGCAGCCCGATCGACACGCTGACCGGTTCGGCGGTGTATCAGTTGCTCGCCACCCAGGGCGATAACGTCGCCACGCGCGAACGCCTGCGCCGTTATGCCTTGAATACCGGGCTGTTCGGCGAGCTGCTGACCGAAAACAACAACAGCACGCCGGCTGCGTTGGCCGCGCTGGCCAACGAACCGCTGCCGGCGTATCTGCTCAGCGTCAACGCGTCCAACACGCCGATTGCGCAGCTGGCGCGCGACATCCTCGGCAATACCGCGATCAGCGAACAGCTGGCCGCTGGCGATGGTGCCGCGTTGCAGGCGCTGGCCAGCAGCTCCGCCGCCGCGCAACAGACGCCGACTTCGCTGGCGGCCACGCTCAACAGCATGGCCGCCACCGGCAACGGTGCGCGCCGGCTCAGCCAGGACGACACCGGCGTGGGTGTGGGCGTGCGCTATCGCAACGGCGGTTTCAGCGCCGACGTGGGCAGCACGCCGATCGGGTTCCAGGAGCAGAACATCGTCGGTGGCGTCGGCTATCGCGGCGACCTCGGCGAGACGGTGAGCTGGTCGGCCGATGCGTCGCGGCGCGCGGTGACCGACAGCGTGCTGTCGTTCGCCGGCGCGCAGGATGCGCGCAGCGGCCGCGAATGGGGCGGCGTCGCCAGCAACGGCATCGCGCTCTCGGCTACCGCCGACAACGGCCTGCTCGGTGGATATGCCAATCTCGCCGCGCACCGCTTGACCGGTCACAACGTGGCCGACAACGACCACCGCCAGGCCGACCTGGGCTTCTACGTGCATGCGCTGGAAACGCAGAATCAATCGCTGACCGCCGGCGTCAACCTGACCGCCATGCAGTACGACAAGAATCTCAGCGGCTTCACATACGGCCACGGCGGTTACTTCAGCCCGCAGGAGTATGTGGACCTTGGCTTCCCGGTGCACTGGAGCGGCCGCAGCGCGGGGCAGAGCGTCAACTGGAAGGTCGATGCCAGTGTGGGCGTGCAGCATTTCAAGACCGATCCAACGCCGTATTTCCCCACCGACCCGACCCTGCAACAGGCTGCTTACGATGCCGCATCGCTGGCGGCGCTGCTGGGCCTGGTCGACCGCTACACCGACCCGGTATATGCGGGCGAGAGCCGCACCGGCGTGTCGTACAACCTCAGTGGCGCGGCCGAATGGCAGGTGGCACCTCAGTTGTTCCTGGGTGGGCGCATGACCTTCAATAACGCACGCGACTACAACCAGTTCAGCAGCAATCTCTATCTGCGCTTTGTGATGGATCGCCTGGGCGCCGCACTGGGCCGCGCACCGCAGGTGCTGACCTCGCCGTACGCGGCGGATCGCTGAGGCGGCGGCACTGGCGGTTCGCTCTCGCAGCGGGCAGTTGCCGCTGCATGCGGGCCGGGCGATGCATGCCTGCGGCCTGCTGTGTGGGCGCACGCCTGTCACGGTCGTGCATCGATCTTGCGAGCGGCGTGCGGCGAGCGGCGCACCGCCCCGCACCACATAAACGAACGGCGCCTTTCGGCGCCGTTCGCATCCCCATCAAGTGGCGCGCGCTCGCCTCAGGGGCGAACCTTGGTGGCGCAGATGAAAGTCGCCGCCTGCTGCACGCGGCTGATCGCACCCTGGTCTTCCAGTTCGCGGATGTGATCGTTCATGCAGGTCAGATAGCCGAAGCGGTTACCGGCATTCTGCGTCTTGCACAGGCTGCTCTCGGCGGTCAGGTTTGCACCGACGATCAGACCGCCGGTTTCCACCGTCGGCACCAGCGTGTTGCAGTTACCCAGCCGGGTCAGGCCGCGGTTCAAGGTCCAACCGATATCGGCGAACATCGCCGGGGTCAGGTCGATGTTCAGATGCGCTTGCACTTCCGGCGTATCGAACGGCTCCATCAGCGCATTGGGCTGCAGGTCGGTATCGAAGTGCGAGAACGTCGAGCCACCGGCCACCACGCTGGGTGAATACAACCGCGTGCGGCCTGCGGTGTCGGTGCCCTGCAGCAGGTCCGGGTCCTCGTACAGGCCTGCCACCACTGCGCTGGCACCCTTGAGTCGCGCGCCATCGGCCTGCGACACCATGATCGCCGGGATGGTGATGTCGGTGATCGGCGGCGCGGCATTGCCCATGGTCTGCACGCCGGCGGCGTTGTTGGCCACGATCACGCCGACCGCACCGTTGAGCTGGGCGTTCTTGACCTTGATCGCGAACGCGCAGGTGCCGCGGTCGATCAGCGCCACCTTGCCGGCCACCTCGGCCGCATTGACGAACGGGGTTTCGCAGCCATCGGTGGCCGAGGGGGCCGCAGCGCCGTCATTGATGGTCACCACTGCGCGCGCCGGGAAATTACCGGCGGTGGCCAGCGGCCCGAAGCTGGCAAAGCCCACTTCGAACTTGCCGGCCGCAGCGGCCGGCGCGCTGACCTGCAGCAGCGTGCGCGGGTCCAGGATCAAGGCTGCCTCGCGGTTGACCCGCGTGCCGGCCCACACCGTGCGGCCGGGCGTACGCATCGCTTCGGCGCGCAAGGCATTGGTCATGGTCGGGTCGTCGAAACGCTTGTTCTGCACGTTATCGAAGGCCTGCGAGGTGTACACGTCGGTCAGCCCGCTGCCCGAACCGAGCACGCCGGTGGTCTTGTTGAGGAACCCGGCAGCGCCCAAGCCGTGGCCGATTTCGTGCATCACCACGTTGAGGAAGTTGATCTGGCCTTCCGGGGTCTTGCCGTCCAGGCCCAGGTACCAGCCCGAACCGGCCAGGCAGTCGTCCTTGCCCAGGTCGCCGTTGAATTGCGAAAACACGTCGGCCGGATCGGCCGGATCCGGTACCAGGTCCTGGCCCGCGATCGCGTCGCCCAGCGCGGACGGATACAGCGTATTGGCCTTGGCGCCGGGGAAGTTGTTGACGATCCAGTTCGGCCCTGCCTGGCCCAGCGTGCCGCCGGTGGCGGTGCAGGTCAGTCGCGCGAACGAGGCATAGACCTTGATCTCGACGTTGCTCTGCAGCACCGCGCCCCACAGGTCCATGGCGTACTGGTAGGCGATGCGACGCTGTTCGCCGACCGAGCGCCCGGGATTGCCGCCCAACGGTGCGGCGGCGGTGGGGTCGTTCAACCCAACCACGGTGCCGGCATCGCCATTGATCAGCGTGACGTTGGCGGCGCTTGCATGCAGCGGCGCGATCGCCGCAGCCACGGCCAGAGACAACAGCAACAAGGGCTTATTCATGCGGCAGCGCTCCGTGCTCGGCGTGGGCGGGTTGGGTGTCGGCGTCGTCGCTGTGCTCGATCACGATGCGGCCATCGGCCTGGCGGGTCGCGGTCAGCGAACTCATTTGCGTGGCCGGCAACTTGCGCGCCACGGTGCCATTGGGCAGGCGGCGCTCGGTGGCGCGGGCGGCCGCCTCGGTTTGCGGCACCGTCGTGCGTGTTGCCGCACTGCGGGCAGCCGAACCGGCCTGCTGGTCCAGCGCCGCGCTCTCGGCGTCGGTCAGCGGGCGCAGCTTGCCGGTGACGGGATCGATACCGACCTTGGAACTGCTGGTTGCAGCCTCTTGCGCCATGGCCAAGGCCGGCAGGCAGAGGACGCACAACACACCGGACAGCATCCATCCGGGCTTACGAACGCTCATCATCGTTGGGGTTTCCTTGAGTCCAACAGGGAAAAGGGACGCCGTGCAGACACCGGCATCGGGGGAATCCTTCCGTTTCAGTCTGTTCATGACTGAATCATGAATCCGTGATGTGTGTCAATCTTTTGACATGTGGCGCGCTGAATGCGAAGCGATAGCCTGAAACGGTTATCGGTGCACTTGCGTCGGGGGAATTCTTAGGGATTCAGCGGTGGCTGGTACCCGGATCGGTCAGATTTTTGACGCGAGCCAACTGAGCCGGAAGCCACCCTTGTCCCCTCGGGAGAAGGTGCCCCGAAGGGGCGGATGAGGTACGAGCGAGGCCAGGTGGTGGGTGAGGGCAGGGATTGGAGTGCATTCGCGCTTCGCTCCGGAACCTCACCCCACCCCGCTACCGACGGGGGAGGGCCGTAGTCCACCCCGGCCAGCGGCTCGGTCCGCGCAGATAGTGCGGTTGCACCGACGCCCGCAAGCCGTGCGTTTGTGCGTTGCCGGAGAGATGCTCATGCCGGCACCTGCACCTGCACCTGCACCTGCACTGCACCCGCATCGGCATCAGCGCTTTCTGTGCGTGCCTTGCGCTGATTCTGCGACAGCGCGTTGCATTGGACCTCGACGCGTTACAGTCTCGGCTACTCCGCGCACCAAGTCCCCATGTACGC
This sequence comes from Xanthomonas sp. 3793, assembly GCF_024806835.1. Taxonomy (GTDB): domain Bacteria; phylum Pseudomonadota; class Gammaproteobacteria; order Xanthomonadales; family Xanthomonadaceae; genus Xanthomonas; species Xanthomonas arboricola_F. The sequence goes on along the minus strand of NZ_JANTYU010000003.1, from coordinate 218,336 downwards.
CGTCATCTATCACAACCCCGCTTGCGGCACGTCGCGCAACACGCTGGCGCTGATCCGGCATGTCGGCATCGAACCGCAGATCATCGAGTATCTGCAGTACCCGCCAGACCGGCAGACGCTGCAGGCGCTGATTGCCGATGCCGGCCTGTCGGTGCGCGATGCCCTGCGCCAGAAGGGCACGCCGTATCTGGAGCTGGGACTCGACAATCCCGCGCTGGATGACGCCGCACTGCTGAGCGCGATGCTCGCGCATCCGATCCTGATCAATCGCCCGTTCGTGCAGACCTCGTTGGGTACGCGCCTGTGCCGTCCATCCGAGCAGGTGCTCGACCTGTTGCCAGCGGCCACCGGCGCATTCGTCAAGGAAGACGGCGAACGCGTGCTGGACGAAACCGGCCAGCGCATCGGCGCCTGAGCGCGGCAGCGATCGTGGTCATCACTGCGCCGCTACCGGTCCTGCGTCTGCCGCGCTAAGCGCATCCACTGAATCGGTAGCGCCATGACCGCGCACAACCGATCGGCGCTTGACGTCGACGCCATCGCCGGCATGGACTGCACCGCTACCACCCCGTGTCTACCGCGCTGGAAGCGACCAACGGAGCGACTGTCTGACCACAGGCAGACGCGGCCGGTGCCAGGGCGTCAGGTAGCGCTCGTACACTCCGACTGGCGCCGTCCACACCTGCCTGGCAGCCGCTCGCCAGCGTGTGGTGGCCGTTCTAAGATCGCCGTATCGTTTTGAGGAGCATCGACATGATTCGCGAGATTATCCGCATGGGCGACAAGCGCCTGCTGCGCGTGGCGCCACCGGTGACCGACCTGGGCAGTGCCGACTTGCATGCCTTGGTGGCCGACATGTTCGAAACCATGGACGACGCACGCGGCGTCGGTCTGGCCGCTCCGCAGATCGCAGTGGACCTGCAATTGATGGTGTTCGGTTTCGAAGTCAGCGAGCGTTATCCGGACGCGCCCACGGTGCCGCGCACGGCCTTGGCGAACGCGCAGATCGAGCCGCTGTCGGACGAGATGGAAAACGGCTGGGAAGGCTGTCTGTCGATTCCCGGCCTGCGCGCGGTGATCCCGCGTTACCGCCACATCCGCTATCGCGGTTTCGCCCCCGACGGCAGCCCGATCGAACGCGAGGCCGAAGGCTTCCACGCGCGAGTGGTGCAGCACGAATACGACCACCTGGTTGGCCGCCTGTACCCCTCGCGGATCGAAAACTTCGACACCTTCGGTTTCGAAGACGTGTTGTCCTACGACCTGTAGCGCAGCGCTCGCGCTGCGCGTCTCATCTTCGGCGGCGGCACGGTGGAGGCGAGACGGCACTGCACCTCGGATGTAACAAGGGCGCCGTTCGGCGCCCTTGTCGTACTTACTTCAGCGCCTTGAAGCGCAGACGCTTGGGGCCTGCGTCATCGCCCATGCGGCGGCGCTTGTCTTCTTCGTACTCGCGGTAGTTGCCCTGGAAGAACTCCACGTGCGACTCGCCTTCGAACGACAGGATGTGCGTGGCGATACGGTCGAGGAACCAGCGATCGTGCGAAATCACGAAGGTGTTGCCCGGGAACTCCAGCAATGCATCTTCCAGCGCACGCAGCGTTTCGATGTCCAGGTCGTTGGACGGTTCGTCGAGCAGCAGCACGTTGCCGCCCTGCAGCAGCGTCTTGGCCATGTGCAGACGACCGCGCTCACCACCGGAGAGCGAGCCGACCATCTTCTGCTGGTCCTGGCCCTTGAAGTTGAAGCGGCCGATGTAGGCGCGCGACTGGATCTCCACGCCGTTGATGTTGAGGATGTCCAGGCCGCCTGCGATTTCCTGGAACACGTTGTGGTTGCCTTCCAGCGCGTCGCGGCTCTGGTCCACATAGGACAGCTGCACGGTAGGGCCGACCACGATTTCGCCGGAATCGGGCTTTTCCTGGCCGGTGATCATCTTGAACAGGGTCGACTTACCGGCACCGTTGGGGCCGATGATGCCAACGATGGCGCCGGGCGGCACGATCATCGACAGGTTGTCGATCAGCAGGCGGTCGCCGAACTTCTTGGACACGTTCTTGAACTCCATCACCGAATTGCCCAGGCGCTCGCCCGGCGGGATGAAGATTTCATTGGTCTCGTTGCGGCGCTGGTAATCCACCGACTGCAGCTCTTCCAGGCGGGCCAGACGCGCCTTGCCCTTGGTGCGCCCGCCCTTGGCGTTCTGGCGCGACCATTCCAGTTCCTTCTGGATCGCCTTCTGGCGTGACTTTTCCTGGTTGTCTTCCTGCTTGAGGCGCTCGTCCTTCTGGGTCAGCCAGTCGGTGTAGTTGCCCTTCCACGGAATGCCGCGGCCGCGGTCCAGTTCCAGGATCCACTCGGCGGCGTTGTCGAGGAAGTAGCGATCATGCGTGACCGCCACCACGGTGCCGGTGTAGCGCGCCAGGAACTGTTCCAGCCACTCCACCGATTCGGCGTCCAGGTGGTTGGTCGGTTCGTCCAGCAGCAGCATGTCCGGCTTCTGCAGCAGCAGGCGGCACAATGCCACGCGGCGCTTTTCGCCACCGGACAGCTTGCCGACCACCGCGTCCCACGGCGGCAGGCGCAGCGCGTCGGCGGCCACGTCCAGCTGGTTTTCCAGGGTGTGCGCATCGCCTGCGGCCAGGATCGCCTCCAGGCGTTCCTGTTCCTTGGCCAGGGCGTCGAAATCGGCGCCTTCTTCGGCATAGGCCAGGTACACCGCATCCAGCGCGGCCTGGGCCTGCAACACGTCGCCTACGCCTTCTTCGACCGCCTCGCGCACGGTGTGCTCGGGGTTGAGCTGCGGCTCCTGCGCCAGGTAGCCGACCTTGATGCCGGCCTGCGGACGGGCTTCGCCCTCGAAATCGGTATCCACGCCGGCCATGATCTTCAGCACCGTGGACTTGCCCGCGCCGTTCAGGCCCAGCAGGCCGATCTTGGCGCCCGGGAAAAAGCTCAGCGAGATGTCCTTGATGATCTGCCGCTTGGGCGGGACCACCTTGCTGACGCGGTTCATGGTGTAGATGTATTGCGACATGGGTGCTCCGTGGACGCAGGCAGCCCACCGGCCGGGGCCGGAGGCAGCGGAAAAGGGATTGCGCCGATTATACGGGCAAGCGCCCGGGGCCGCGCCGGGTGGGATCTAGCTAAACGGCAGCCTACCTATTACCTGAATAGGGATTTTCGTAACCGATTCCAGCAAGAATGCGTTAAGGCGGGCAGCGTCTTAATGAAATTGCGACATCGCAAACAGGAGCTGGTCATGAACCGCAAACGCATTGTCACTGTTGTGCTTTCTTCCATCCTGGCGCTGGGCTCCGTGGCTCCGGCAGCGTTTGCCGACGACTGGGGCCGCGGCCACGATCGTCGTGGCCACGACCGCGACGATCGTCACGACCATGGCCGCGATCGCCGTGGCGACTGGCGCAACGATCGCCGCGACTGGCGGGACGATCGTCACGACGATCGCCGTTACTACAGCAGCGGCTACCGCGAGGGCTATCGCGATGCCCGCTATCAGGACCGTCGCTACGACCGCAACCGGGTCTATGTCTACGATCGCCCCAGTTACTACCGCGCCGGCCCGCCGCCGCGCCCGTACTGGGCCCGCGGCCAGCGTTACCACGGCCCGGTCTATGTGATCAACGACTACGACCGCTACAATCTGCGCCGCCCGCCGTATGGCTACCGTTGGCAACGCGACAACACCGGCAATCTGCTGCTGGTCGCCATCGCCACCGGTGTGATTGCCGACCTGGTCCTCAACAACTGAGCAGGCCGCCGGCCGCTCGCCGAGCAATCGGGCCAGTCATCACGCAAAGGCGCACTTCGGTGCGCCTTTGTCGTTATGCGTGGCGTGCCGACCGATCGGGCCCATGCCCGCCAGCGGCGCGATTGGTCACCCGTGCGGCGGGGGCTTACAATCGGCGGCCCTACTGGCTGCAGCTGCCCCGGAGTTTCGAATGTTCTCGCGCGACGTCCGACTGGAAACCTACGACCCCGAACTGGCCAAGGCCATTGCCGCTGAAGTCGGCCGCCAGGAGGATCACGTCGAACTGATCGCCAGCGAGAACTACTGCAGCGCCCTGGTGATGGAAGCCCAGGGAAGCCAGCTGACCAACAAGTACGCCGAAGGCTATCCGGGCAAGCGCTACTACGGCGGCTGCGAGTTCGTCGACATTGCCGAGCAACTGGCGATCGACCGCATCAAGCAGGTGTTCGGCGCCGACTATGCGAACGTGCAGCCGCACAGCGGTTCGCAGGCCAATCAGGCGGTGTATCTGGCGCTGCTGCAGCCCGGCGACACCATCTTGGGCATGAGCCTGGCCCACGGCGGTCACCTGACCCACGGTGCCAAGGTCAACGTCTCCGGCAAGCTGTTCAACGCGGTGCAGTACGGCGTCAACGAGCAGGGCCTGATCGATTACGACGAGGTCCAGCGCCTGGCGACCGAGCACAAGCCGAAGATGGTGGTGGCCGGGTTCTCGGCCTATTCGCAGAAGATCGACTGGGCGCGTTTCCGCGCCATCGCCGACAGCGTCGGTGCGTATCTGTTCGTGGACATGGCGCATGTGGCCGGCCTGGTCGCCGCCGGTGTGTACCCCAGCCCGCTGGAGCATGCGCACGTGGTCACCTCGACCACCCACAAGACCCTGCGCGGCCCGCGCGGCGGCATCATCGTGGCCAAGGGCGCCAGCGAAGAACTGCAGAAGAAGCTGCAGTCGATCGTGTTCCCCGGTATCCAGGGCGGCCCGCTGATGCACGTGATCGCGGCCAAGGCGGTGGCGTTCAAGGAAGCGCTGGAGCCGGAGTTCAAGACCTACCAGCAGCAGGTGGTCAAGAACGCCCAGGCGATGGCCAACACGCTGATCGCGCGCGGCTACAAGATCGTGTCCGGCGGCACCGAAAATCACCTGATGCTCGTTGACATGATTGGCCGCGATGTTTCCGGCAAGGATGCAGAGGCCGCGCTCGGCAAGGCTCACATCACCGTCAACAAGAACTCGGTGCCCAACGACCCGCGCTCGCCGTTCGTCACCTCCGGCCTGCGCCTGGGCACCCCGGCGATCACCACGCGCGGTTACCTGGAGCAGGACAGCATCGACCTGGCCAACTGGATCGCCGACGTGCTCGACGCCCCCAGCGACGAAGCCGTGCTGGCCAAGGTGCGTGACGCAGTGACCGCGCAGTGCAAGAAGTATCCGGTGTATGGCTGAGCTGCCGGGATTGGTGATTCGGGATTGGGGATGCGCGGCAAGCGCGTCCTTGCTCCTGCTGTTGCCAATCCCCAATCCCCATTCTCCAATCCCGGCGCCCTGATGCACTGCCCCTTCTGCCAGCACAACGACACCCGCGTGATCGATTCGCGGGTGTCCGAAGACGGCACGACGATTCGTCGGCGTCGCGAGTGCGAGGCGTGCGGCGAGCGTTTCAGCACGTTGGAAACCATCGAGCTCAAGCTGCCCACCGTGGTCAAGAGCGACGGCGGGCGCGAGGCATTCGATGCGCGCAAGCTGCGCACCAGTTTCGACCGCGCGCTGCAGAAACGCCCGGTGTCCGAAGAACAGATCGAAGCGGCGGTCCGCGCGGTGGTGCATCAGCTGCGCATGTCAGGCGAGCGCGAGGTCGGCTCGCTGCGGGTGGGCGAATACGTCATGGTCGAGCTGCGCAAACTCGATCATGTGGGCTATGTGCGGTTCGCCTCGGTGTATCGCAGCTTCCAGGACGTGGCCGACTTCCGCGAAGAAATCGAAAAGCTCGAGCGCGAGCTTCCGGTAGGCAGCGAGCAACTGCCGCTGCTGGAAGCGGCGCTGGAACGCGCCGGCAAACCCGGCAAGCGCTGAGCGCATGCGCATCGCCTGCGTGGCGGACACGCCAGAGCATCTGCCCGCCATCGCACAGGCGCATCTGCAGGCCTTCGGCAGCCTGTTGCCGGACTGGACGATCGATGAAGCGTTGAGCGAACTGCGCAGGCATACGCGCGATGGCGTGATTCCCACCACCTGGGTCGCGCTCGATCCGTCGCACTGGCTCGGTTCGGTCAGCCTGCTGGAGAACGACGACGACCGCATCCGTCAATGGTCGCCCTGGCTGGCATCACTGTACGTGCAGCCGCAGGCGCGCGGGCGGGGCATCGGCCAAGCACTGGTGGCGCACTGCGTGCGCGCCGCCGCGCAATTGCGTGTGCCGCTGCTGTATCTGTATTGCCAGCCGGCGTTGATGTCGTTTTATCGGCGACTGGGCTGGCACGCGCATGCCGAGCTGTTGCTTGGCCCGATGCAGATCGTGGTGATGGCCATCGCGCCCGAAGGAGCAAGGCAATGAAGGTGACGGCCGACGACCACCGCTGGATGGCACAGGCGCTGCGCCTGGCAGAACGTGGTGCCTACACCACGCGGCCCAATCCGATGGTGGGCTGCGTGATCGTGCGCGATGGCGCGTGCGTGGGCGAAGGCTTCCATCAGCGGGCCGGTGGCCCGCATGCGGAAGTGTTCGCGCTGCGCGCCGCCGGCGAGCAGGCACGTGGGGCGACTGCATACGTGACATTGGAGCCGTGCGCGCATTACGGGCGCACGCCGCCGTGCGCACTGGCCTTGATCGAAGCAGGCGTGGCGCGCGTGGTTGCGGCGATGGCCGACCCATTTCCGCAGGTCAACGGCGGTGGCTTTGCACTGCTGCGCGAGGCCGGGATCGAAGTGGTCGCAGGTGTGCTGCAGGCGCAGGCGCGCGAACTCAATCGTGGGTTCCTCTCGCGGGTAGAGCGTGGGCGCCCGTGGCTGCGGGTCAAGCTGGGCGCCAGCCTGGATGGGCGCACTGCGCTGGCCAACGGGCACTCCAAGTGGATTACCGGTGCGCACGCACGTGCCGACGTGCAACGCTGGCGCGCGCGTGCCGGCGCCATCCTGACCGGTGCCGGCACGGTACTGGCGGACGATCCGGCGATGACGGTGCGCTTGGGCGATGACACGCCCTTCGTGCCGCCGTTGCGGGTCGTGCTGGACGCGCGCTTGCGCACCCTGGAGTGCGGGAACATTCGCCAGGGCGATGCGCCGACGCTCTATCTGCATGGCCATGCGCTGCAAGCGCCGTCGCTGCAGAGTGCCGAATTCGTCGGGATGCCACTGCAGGAAGGGCGTTTGGATCCGGGAGCGGTGCTGGCGCTGCTGGCCGAGCGCGGGATCAACGAGGTACATGCAGAGGCCGGCGCAACGCTGAGCGGCGCGCTGCTGCAAGCCGGCCTGGTCGACGAACTGCTGGTCTACATGGCACCGGTGCTGCTGGGCGATACCGCCAGACCGCTGCTGGCCGGGCTTGGCATCGATACCATGGCGCAACGTCGCGCTCTGCATCTGGCCGATGTGCGCCAGCTTGGCCAGGATCTGCGGCTGCGCTACCTGCCTGGTGTCGTCGAATGAATGCTGGCTCTGGCGCAAGGGAACGTTACGGGATGCTGTTCCCGTAGTGCACGTGTTCTGCCAGCGCTGAAGCCCGAGGGGGCGTTACCCAATGCCTGGCCTGCCCGGGCAGCGCAGGTGCGAAGGAGGGCAGCGATGCAGGCGACGGTTGAACACACTGCCGACCAATATGTGCTCTCAGGCCTCTACGGACGAAACCCACCTTTCTTCACGTATCGGATTTCTCGTTATGACCATGCTCGCTGCACATGCCCGGCAGTTTGCGGAAGGACAAGTCTGGGAGTACCGCAACCGGGCCGAGGAGCCGGGTTCGACGCTGCTGATCAACAGGATCGAGGTCGAATCGAACATTGGCGAGGTGTTCCATATCAGCGTCCGCGACGTGCGGGTCAGGAACGTGCATGCTCCCAATGCCGTTTCGACGGAGTTGCCGCATTTTCCGGTGTCCAGAACGACACTCGAAAGCTCCGTGACCACGCTGGTGGGGCATGCCCCGGCAAATCCGGAGTATCTGGAGGGCTACACGACATGGCGTGCGGCCTTTGACGACGGCGACGCCGGCGTCTTCACACTCCCCGTGAGTGAGATCGTCGATGTCATCGAAACCACCATCAATCAGTAGCAGGATGCGAGGCGATGTGAGGGGCGAATGCGTGGTCCGGTTTATGGGCATTTCCTGCTGCAAACGGCAGCAAGCGGGCGTGCGATGTTGCACGCTCTAGAAACGCGGCTTCCACCGCCCATTCTGCTGGTGGTGCTTGCAGCAGTGGTGTGGCGATTGCCGGGGGCTGTCTCCTCGGGGGTATGCATTTCCATTGGCGTGCCGTGCGTTGTGCTTGGCCTTTCGATCAACGCGTGGTCGAAAGTCATGTTTCGGTCTGCGCGTACCACGGTCAATCCACTGCACCCGGAGCGATCTTCTGCCTTGGTGACATCCGGGCTGTATCGGTACTCGCGTCACCCGATGTACCTGGGCTATGCCCTGGCATTGCTGGGCTGGGTCATCTGCCACGGGCAGCTGCTTGGCCTGTTCGAAGTGGCGCTGTTTATCGGCTATGTCACGGTTTTTCAGATACTGCCCGAGGAACGCTGCCTGTCGGCACGCTTCCAGGCCGACTATGCGGTGTACCGCGCAGCGGTGCGTCGCTGGCTCTGAACCCGCGTCACGCACGTCGATCAATGGTGCGTTTGACCTGGCGCCCTGCGATTCGCCCTGTGTTCCTGTCGACATTGGACATTGGCGGGTGCCGCCGCCGCTGGAGTGTCGTCGGGCGCTTCAAACCTGATGTGCTGCGTTTCGCAGGGGCGCACGTTCCAGCTGCGAATGGTGTACAAGCAGCGTTCCGATCGGACGATAGAGCATCGGTACCCAGTTGCTTGTTGAAGCGTTTTTCCGTCAGGTCGGGCCGATCGTGCCAGGAAGGGCCGAACATAAAAAAGGCTCCGCAAGCGGAGCCTTTTTTGTAGCTGCAGCGCGTCGATCAGAAGCTTGCGCGCACGCCGACACGGTACTGGTTGGCGTTGTCGATGAACTGCGCTTCGGCAACGATACCCCAGGTCTTGGTGAAATTGACCTGGCCGCCGAGGGTGCCGACGAATTCGCCTTCGTCCACGTCGCTGCCGTCGATGTAGCCGGCCTTGATCCAAGCTTCGGTACGTGGCGAGGGCTTGCCACGCAGGCCGAGGTTGCCGAAGCCGAGGCTACTGGTGTCCGAGGAGTCGTCCACCGAGCGGCCACGAAGGCGCAGGTCGGATTCGACCTTGGATCGCAGCACGCTGATGTCGGCGATGAACTCGACGCGCTCGGTCATTTCCTGGCGATAGCCGATACCGACGCTGGCCTGCTGCAAGGTGCCTTCGAGCACGAAGCCGGAGCCGAGGTTGAAATCCTTGGTGGCACGCTGGTAGCCGGCGAGCAGGTAGACCGGCTCGGCAATCTGCCACGAACCGCGCAGGTAGCCGCCGTCCAGGTCGTCCGAATCGCCGTTCACGGTGATTTCGGTGCGGTTCCAGCCGCCTTCGACATAGCTGTAGCTCAGGCCTTCAGCAGCGGCGGCAAACGGGGCGGCGGCCAGTAGGGCAGCCAGAATCAGGGTGGTGCGCATGAGTGTTCTCTCTGAATTGATGTCCGTGTCTTCCGGCCGACGGGCTGGAAAAGAGCGCGACGTCTCCCGCCGCGGCGCGCAATTTAACAGACTCTTCACAAAACTTGCTATGGGGAAATTCCTGACACGACACAGCGTCCTGCCGGCCTTAGCCGGTGGTCAGCAACGGCGCCGGTGCACGCTGTTAAACTGCGCCGGCCGGTTCGCCGGTACTCACGAACGTCTTCAGGGCGGGGTGCGATTCCCCACCGGCGGTAGGCACGTGCAAACGTGCGAGCCCGCGAGCGCTTCGCGGCGGCGCCCGGCAGTTCATTGCGGGGGTGGTGCGAAGGTCAGCAGATCCGGTCCGATGCCGGAGCCGACGGTATAGTCCGGATGAAAGAAGACGGCCAACGCGCAGCCTTGCGGCTGCGCGCGCGCCTGTTTGCTTTGCCTTGCGGCGTTTTTCGCTCAACTTCTGCGAGAAACGACTATGTCTTTGCATCACCTGTCGCGTTGCATCGCGACCCTCCACTGCGCCAAGCCACCACGATCGTTGCTGCAAACGGGGGTGCGCTGATGTTCACCGGAATCATTGAAGGCGTGGGCCGTCTGGCGGCGCGCCAGCCGCAGGGCGGCGATGTGCGGTTTAGCTTCGCTGTCGGCAACTTGCCGTTCGAGGCGGTGCAGCTCGGCGAAAGCATCGCCGTCAACGGCGTCTGCCTGACCGTGATCGCGTTCGACGCAGCCAGTTTTCAAGCCGATGCGTCCACCGAAACCCTGTCGCTGACCACCTTGGGTACGTTGCCGGAAGGCGCGGTGATCAACCTTGAGCGTGCGATGCGCCCGACCGATCGCCTGGGCGGGCATCTTGTCAGTGGCCACGTCGATGGACTGGGTCAGGTGCAATCGGTGCACGGCGATGCGCGTGCGCAGCGCTGGCGGTTTGCCGCTTCGCCTGCCGTATTGCGCTATGTCGCCAAGAAGGGCTCGATCTGCGTGGACGGCGTCAGCCTCACCGTCAACGACGTGGACGAGGCCGGCTTTGAAGTGGCGTTGATTCCGCACACGGTCGCCAATACCGCGTTTGCGGCCACTGCCGTGGGCGCTGCGGTGAATCTGGAAATCGATCTGGTGGCGCGCTATGTCGAGCGCCTGCTCGGCACGCGGGGTGCAGCATGAATTTCGCGCCGGTTCCCGAGCTGATCGAAGAGTTGCGCGCCGGGCGCATGGTGGTGATCGTCGACGACGAAGACCGCGAAAACGAAGGTGATCTGATCATGGCCGCCGAGCTGGTCAAGCCGTCGGACATCAATTTCATGGTGACCCACGCGCGTGGACTGGTGTGCCTGTCGCTGACCCGCGAGCGCTGCGCCCAGCTTGGTCTTGCGCCGATGGTGCGCAATAACACCGCGCAGTTCCAGACCAACTTCACCGTCAGCATCGAGGCGGCCGAAGGCGTTACCACCGGTATCTCGGCCTACGACCGTGCGCATACGGTGCGGACCGCGGTACGTCCGGATGCCAAACCGCAGGATCTGAGCCAGCCAGGGCATATTTTCCCGCTGATTTCGCAGCCCGGTGGCGTACTGACCCGCGCCGGCCATACCGAAGCCGCCAGCGATCTGCCGATGCTGGCCGGGCTGGAACCGGCCGGCGTGCTGGTGGAAGTGCTCAACCCGGATGGCAGCATGGCGCGCCGCCCGCAGCTGGAAGTGTTCGCACGCGAGCACGGGCTGAAGATGGGCTCGATCGCCGATCTGATCGCCTACCGGCTGGCCAACGAGCACACCGTCGAACGGGTGGACGAGCGCGACATCACCACCGAGTTCGGCCCGTTCAAACTGGTGACCTACCGCGACCGCATCGCGCACGACCTGCACTTTGCCCTGGTGCGCGGCGTGGCCGAGCCGAATACGCCCACGCTGGTGCGCGTGCAGGTGGAAAACCCGTTGGCCGATCTGCTGCATTGGCAGCGCGATGATTTTGGCGTGGCCGCCACCGATGCCTTGCGTGCGATCTCCGCCGAAGGACAGGGCGTGATGGTGGTGCTGTCGGCCCCGCGCGACAGCGAATCGCTGTTGGCGCGGTTGCGCCAGCAGCCCGAAGCTGCCGCCAATGCCAAGGACGTCAGCCAGTGGCGGCGCAATGGAGCCGGCGCGCAGATCCTGGCCGAGCTCGGTCTGGGCAAGCTGCGCGTGCTGGGGACCCCGCGCCGCCAGATCGGCCTGGCCGGTTTCGGGCTGGAGGTGGTGGAGTATCTGGAATGCCACCCGGGCGAAGCGCTGCGTTCGGTGCCGCCGACAGCGGTGCCGTAAGCGCAATCCAGTGCCGGCAGCGCATGGTTGCCAGCAGGTGCGGGTGTCGAAGATGCGGGCGGTGACGTCGCCCGTGGCCCATCGCCAACCGCCTGCCGCTGGCAACCATGCGCTGCAGGTGATGCGCCCTGGCGTCCCGGACGCCCCGGCAGTGCCTGCTTCGGTGGGCCGCTGCCGTGCATGTCGGCCGGGCCCGGGCCCGGCAGCTGTTAAACTTCCCGCCCCCTCGAGTTGCCGACCCGCATGACCCACTACGAAGGCGATCTTCGCCCCACCACCGCGCGCTTTGCGATCATCGCCAGCCGCTGGAATGCCCGTATCACCGACGTGCTGGTTGCCGGCGCGCGCCAGAGCCTGGCCGGCAACGGCATCGGCGAGGACGCCATCGACGTGATCCGCGTGCCCGGCGCCTGGGAAATTCCGATCGCCGCCAACCGGGTGGCGCAGTCTGGCCAGCACGGCGCGATCATTGCGCTGGGCTGCGTGATCCGTGGAGATACCCGCCACTACGAACACGTGGCCGACCTGTGCGCCGAGGGCCTGATGAGCGTGCAGCTGCAGACCGGCGTGCCGGTGCTCAACGGTGTGCTGGCGGTCGAGCGGGTGGAAGATGCCGAGGCACGCGCCGGCGGCAGCCATGGCAACAAGGGCGAGGAATGCGCGCTTGCCGCGCTGGAACTGGTGAATTTGATGGAGTTGTTGCCATGAGCAAGTCCGGTGGACATGCCCGCCACGGCCGTCGCGACGGCATCGACCCGGTGCTGCGCTCGCGTGCACGCCGCCGTGCGCTGCAGGCGGTGTATGCCTGGCAGATCTCCGGCGGCTTTGCCAAGCAGGTGATCGGCCAGTTTGCACATGAGCAGGCGCACGAAGTGGCCGACCTGGCGTACTTCGAAAGCCTGGTGGAAGGCGTGCTCACCCATCGCGCCGAACTGGATACCGCGTTGACGCCGTACCTGGATCGTGGCGTGGAAGAGGTCGACGCGATCGAACGCGCGGTGCTGCGCCTGGCTGCCTACGAGCTGCTGTATCGCCAGGACGTGCCCTACCGCGTGGTGATCAACGAAGCGATCGAAACCGCCAAGCGCTTCGGCTCCGAACACGGTCACACCTACGTCAACGGCGTGCTGGATCGCGCTGCCGTGGAGTGGCGCAAGGTCGAGTCCGGCGCCTGAGGCGCCGGGATTCGGCATTCGTGATTAGGGATTGGCAGCGAGCGCAGGTCCTGCTGATGCAAGGTGCGAGCGCCTTCGCTTGAGTGACGCAGCCTTGAGTTGATCCGCTATGTCTGCGCTGTCGCATCCTTCGATAGGATGGCTGGCCAGCTGTCGTGTCGCACTTCACACCGCCTGCTGTTACCAATCCCGAATGCCAAATCCCCATTCCCGGCCCTTCAAATGCCCGAATTCGATCTGATTGCTCGTCTGCGCGCGCGCATCGCTGCGCGTGCCGATGTGCCGTTGGGCATCGGCGACGACGCAGCGCTGCTGCAGCCGCCGGCCGGCGAGCAGTTGGCCATCACTGCCGACACGCTCAATGCCGGGGTGCATTTTCCGCACGAAACGCTGCCCGACGATCTGGGCTGGAAGACGCTGGCGGTGAATCTGTCCGACCTTGCGGCGATGGGCGCGCAACCGCGCTGGTGCACCTTGTCGCTGTCCCTGCCGCACGACGATCTGGCGTGGGTGGACGCATTTGCCGATGGGTTCTTCGCGCTCGCCGATGCGCACGGCATTGCGCTGGTCGGCGGCGATACCACGCGCGGTCCGTTGTCGTGCGCGGTCACCGCGATCGGTAGCGTGCCGCCGGGGGCTGCGCTGCGTCGCGATGGCGCGCGCGTGGGCGATGATGTGTGGGTGACTGGCCAGCTTGGCGAAGCGGCGGCGGCCTTGTCGCTCTGGCAGGCCGGTACGTTGGATGTCACGCATGTGGCGGCTGACCGGCTGCATGAAGCATGGCGCCTCCGCTTGCTGCGTCCGCAGCCGCGCGTGCAGGCGGGTTTGCGTCTGCGTGGGCTTGCGCATGCCTGTGTTGATGTCTCCGACGGCCTGCTGGCCGATCTGGGCCATCTGTGCGAACGCAGTGGTGTGGGCGCGCAGCTGGCGTTCACCGACTTGCCGCAGATGCCACGCAGCGATGCAATCAGCGCGGTGCAGTGCATCGGCTGGCAATTGGGCGGCGGCGACGACTACGAGCTGTGTTTCACCGCCGCGCCGCAGCACCGCGATGCCGTGCTGCAGGCGATGGCGTTTGCCGGAGTGGCTGCCACGCGCATCGGCCAGATCGTTGCCGCACCGGGCGTGGTGGTGCACGACGCCGACGGCCATCCTTGGCAACCGCCCCAACGTGGCTATCAGCACTTCGTGGGTTGAGGATTGGCGGCTGGTGCCGCGGCGCTGGCGGGTCGTGACGACCGCTGCCTAGGCGCTGCGTGCGTTGTTGCAGGGCCAGCCGCGCCAGGCGCATCGATGGACGTGGATTGCGGGTCTGTGCACTGCATCTTGTGGTGAGCGCTTGGCTGCGCAGCGCCTGCTTGGCTTTGGCGGTCTAATGGTGTCCTGAAGGGATAGACAGCCAAGCGGTGTTGCCGTGTCTGCAGCACGGCGGTCCCCTCGAAACGTGGGTCTCGGTGATGCCAGCGGGACATGTGTCCGGCTGCAGCTCAGCCCGCATCTCCACTGATGGCCTCCAATTGCCGCTCGCCGCTCGCCGCCGACTCCCGACTCCCGACTCCCGACTCCCGACTCCCGACTCCCGACTCCCGACTCCCGAATCCCGAATCCCGAATCCCGAATCCCGAATCCCGACTCCCGACTCCCGACTCCCGAATCCCGAATCCCGAATCCCGAATCCCGAATCCCCGCCCTTGAGCCATACCGTACCGTCTGGTACGTTCGCCAGGTTCTCCCCCGAACCACGGATGCATGGCAGTTGCCGCTGGGCTATCCCGGCCCGGCTCCGCGTGGGAGAAAGCAGCATGAACAAGGCTTGGATCCGTGGCATCGCCGCGGTTGCGTTGCTGGTGTCGTCGGCGTCGGCCGTGGCGGGCGCCTTCAGCAAGACTTATGAGCGCATCCCCGGCTGGGACGGCGCGCCGATGGGGGCGCTGGTGCTCGTGCCGCAAGGGCAGGGAAGCGGGCCGTTTCCGCTGATCGTGATGCCGGCCAGCTGGTCGTTGCCCAATCTGGAATATCTGGGCCGCGCCACCCAGCTGGCCAGCGATGGCTATGTTGTCGTCAGCTACACCTCGCGCGGGTTCTGGGATTCGGCCGGGCAGATCGACATCGCCGGTCCGGACACCGTGGAAGACGTCAGTGCGGTCATCGATTGGGCGCTGGCGCACACGCCGGCCAATCCGAATGCGATCGGCGCGTCCGGCATCTCCTACGGCGCGGGTATCAGCTTGCTGGCCGCCGAGCGCGACCCGCGCATCAAGGCGGTGGCCGCGCTCAGTGGCTGGGCCGATCTTGAGGCTTCGCTGTATTCCAATCGTACCGTCAGCCAGCAAGGCGTCGGGTTGCTGGTCGGCGCAGGCGCGTTGACCGGACGCGCTGGCCCGGATCTGGCGCAGATCGGTACGAAAGTGGCGCAGGGCGATTTCGACGGTGCGGTACAGGGATTTCTGCCCAAGGCCGCCTCGCGCAGCCCGCTCACCGACGAGGCTGCACTCAACGTGCGCGGTACCGCAGTGCTGTTGGGCAATGCCTTCAACGACGGCTTGTTCCCGCCGAATCAGACCATCGCCTTCTTCAATCAGCTGCGCGGGCCCAAGCAATTGCTGCTGAGCCAGGGCGATCACGCCACCACGGAACTACCCGGTGCCTTGGGCCTGCCCAACGAGGTCTACACCGCCGCCACGCGTTGGTTCGATCGCCATCTCAAGCAAGTACGCAATGGCGTGGATACCGAAGCGCCGGTGCGACTGTCGCCGCGCGCCGGGCAATGGCTGGCGTATCCGGATTGGACATCGGTGCAGCAGGGCAGCACGCGCCTGGGTCTGTCTGCACCGTCCGGGTTGCTCAGCCCTACCGGTGGGTTGATTGCCGGCACCGCCAGCGGATGGCAGTCGCGCATTGCCACCGATGTGCCGACACTGGCCGACTCCGGCGTGGTGCTGGTCAGCGGTCTGTTGCAAGGCATCGGTGTGCCGGTCACCACGTCCATTCCATTGGTCAATCGCATCGGCGCCGCGGTGTGGATGGGTACGCCGTCAAGCAGCACGCAACGGCTGGCGGGCAGCCCATCTTTGCGCGTGACCGTGGTGCCCAGTCAACCGAACGTGAGCCTGTTCGCCTATCTCTATCGCATGGATGCATTGGGCGTGGCACAGTTGATCACGCATGCGCCGTACTCGCTTCGCGGAGCCACGCCGGGCCGCGCAGTGACGCTGGATTGGCCGCTGCAGGCGGCCGCTGCGGAGATTCCGGCCGGGCAGCGTCTGGTGCTGGTGATCGACACGCACGACGTGCGCTATACCGATGCCAGTGACGGCGGCGGCACGGTGACCTTTACATCGCCGCTGGCAACGCCATCAGTATTGAACGTGCCGCTGCGATGACGTTGTGCTGAGCTGACGACGCGGTGAGTTGCAGGTCGCGTGCATCCGAGCGGGTGCACGCGGCAATCATCGCCTGTCCATTAGTGCGCAACTGCATGTGCATCCAGACACAGCCGACAGGCTGGGCAGGATGTCATTCCCGTTTCCGGGAGATTTTTAGGGCGGTAGTCCTGCAGCCTGGCTCAGGGCCTTTGCTCGCCCCCCCATTGCGGGACACGCTGCCAGGACGTCCGTGCAGCTCTTACGCAGCATGCAAGCCGCATAGGTCCCGCGACGGTGGGCGGGCAAGGACCTGTCGAGAAGGTCGGTGTGCATGGTTTTCAACAAAGCAGCCAGGAAGCTGTCTGGTGCGGTGAGGGCACTGCGCCCTAGACGCTGTGAGTTTGCTGCAGGGCCCTTGCCCGCCCACCATCACGGGACACGCTGCAAGTACATCCTTGTAAGCTCTTACGCGGCATTCATGCCGCGTAAGGTCCCGCGACGGTGAGCCGGCAAGGACCCGTCGAGATGGTCGGTGTGCATGGCTTTCACTAAAGCAGCCAGCAAACAGTCTGGTGCGGCGTGCTTGCCGCTTGCGGGACCGTGTGGCGGCATGGATGCGCCCCTGGGACTGGTTCACGGCGTGTCCCGCGAGCGGTGAGGGCGCCGGACCCTCGACCAGTAGAGCGTTGCTACGGCTTCATAACGCACTGATCCAAAACCTGGTTGTCCTGAGCGGGGACTGGACTGTGAGGGCAAGGTCGCGGTTGCCCGGAAATGACTGCATGGCGTGACTGCACACCGTCGCTGCGCAGCATTTATGCGGAATTTACGCGGCGTCTGTCGCAGGTCCATAGCGACTTTACGCAGCCCGGGAAGACACTGCCCAGGTTGGCGGAGCGGTTCCGCCTTGGACGATTCCGATGCATCCCTTGACCTGTCTGCTCCATCGGCGCTGTGCGCGCGGTGTGGCAGCGCTTTGCCTTGTTGGCCTGCAGACGCTGCATGCGCCGTTGCACATCGCATCCATCGCGCCGCGTTGCGCGCATGACGGGGAGTAACCGTCATGCCTGCCTGGTTGTCCCTGCTGTGCGGCGTGGCCGTACTCGTTGCTGCGGCTTACCTGTTGTACGTGGTGCTGCGGCCCGAAGACTTCTGATGCGAGTGCGCTCCAATGAGTGAAACCTTTCTTGTCTACGCGCTGGCCATCGTGCTGGCGTGGCCCCTGGGCCGTTATCTGGCGGCAGTGATGCGTGGTGCATCGATGCGCGGCGATGCGCTGTTCGGCTGGATCGAACGGCCCTTGTATGCACTGCTCGGTACCCGCCCGCAGCAGGGCATGTCGTGGCGCGGCTATGCAGTGGCGTTCTTGCTCAGCAATCTGGTTGTCGGCCTGCTGACCTGGGCGGTGTTCATGACCCAGGCATGGCTGCCGTTCAACCCGGACGCCATCCCGAACATGCGCTGGGATACCGCGCTGCACACCATGGTGTCGTTCGTCACCAACACCAATCAGCAGCACTACTCAGGCCAGGCGCAGTTGTCGTACCTGGCGCAGATGACCGGCATCGTCGGCCTGCAGGTGGTGACGCCGATGATGGGCCTGGCCTTGGCGGTGGCGACCTTGCGTGCATTGTTCGGTGGGCGAGCCGCCGCAACCGTGTCAGATGCTTCGCTGGCATCCATTGCGACGGCGAGCGCCAAGCCACCGGTGGACGGGCCGTACGATGCGGAGATTCACACGCCACACCAGGGACGGCAGCAGTCGGCTGCGGGATTGGAGGCACTGCCGGAGGCAGACGTCGGCAATTACTGGGCGGATGTGATCCGCGCCAGCGTGCGTGTGTTGCTGCCGCTGTGCCTGCTGTGGACAGTGCTGCTTGGCTGGCAAGGCGTTCCCTCCACATTGCGGGGTGCCGCCACCGCCACACCGTTGGACAGCAGTGCCGGCATGCCCAAGCAGACCATTCCGGTCGGCCCGGTGGCGGCGATGGTCGCGGTCAAACAGCTCGGCACCAATGGCGGCGGCTGGTATGGCCCCAATAGTTCGGTGGCGTTGGAAAACCCCACGCCGTTGAGCAATTTGCTGGAAACCCTGGCGCTGGTGCTGCTGCCGATGAGCGTGGTGTTCATGGTCGGCTACCTGACCGGGCGCAAGCGACTCACCGCGTTGGTGTTCGGCACCATGTTGACGATGTCGGCTGCCTCCACTGCGTTGTTGCTGTGGTCCGAAGCGCATTCGGCCAGTGCCGCCTCGCCGGCCTTGATGGAAGGCAAGGAAGTGCGCATCGGCGCCGATGCGTCCGCACTGTGGGCAGCGTTGACCACGCAAACCTCCAACGGTTCGGTCAATGCAATGCACGACTCGCTAGCGCCGCTGAGTGGCCTGGTCACGTTGGTGGATATGCTGATCAACGCCATCTGGGGCGGCGTCGGCTGCGGCCTGCAGCAGTTTGTGGTGTACCTGTTATTGAGCGTGTTTCTGGCCGGGTTGATGACCGGGCGCACGCCCGAATTGTTCGGCCGCAAGATCGAAGCGCGCGAAGTGCAATTGCTGGCGCTGTTGATTCTGTTGCAGCCGCTGGTGGTGCTGGGCTTTACCGCGGTGGCATTGGCGGTGCCGGCATTGACAGCCAATTCCAATCCGGGCTTTCACGGCATCAGCCAGGTGTTCTACGAGTACACCTCGGCCTTCGCCAACAATGGCTCGGGTTTCGAAGGGCTGGGCGATGCCACGTATTGGTGGAACCTGAGTTGCTCGGTGGTGCTGGTCCTGGGCCGCTACCCGGCGTTGATCCTGCCGTTGATGGTGGCCGCGCGCATGGCGATAAAGCGGCGTGCGCCCGAGTCGGCCGGCAGCCTGCAGGTCGAAACGCCCACCTTTGCGCTGACCTTGATGGCGATCGTGCTCGTGCTGACCGTGCTGCAGTTCATGCCGGCACTGGTGCTGGGTCCCATCGCTGAACACCTCGCCCTGGCGGCGTACTGAGAATTGAGCAATGTCTACGATCGATACAACTGAAAAACGCGAGCGCGGTGACGCAGCGTTGTTCGATGCTGCGGTGCTGATCGCAGCGATGCGTGCGGCCTTTATCAAGCTGTCGCCACGGCATCTGCTGCGCAGCCCGGTCATGGCGGTGGTGATGGGCGGCACGCTGCTGGCGGCGGTGATCACCGCCAGCGGCTACGGCAATGCCGGCTTTGGCTGGGCGATCACGGTGATCTTGTTCGTCACCGTGCTGTTCGGCAATTTTGCCGAGGCCATCGCCGAAGCGCGCGGGCGTGGACAGGCCGCATCGCTGCGCCGTGCGCGCAAGGATCTGGTCGCACGCCGGGTGGAAACCGCACTCGGCGGCCGCGAGACCCGCGTGCCGGCGGCCGAGCTGCGCCCGGGCGACTACGTGATGGTGTCCGAAGGCGAGTTCGTCCCGGCCGACGGCGAGATCGTGCGCGGTCTTGCCACCATCAACGAAGCGGCAGTGACCGGCGAATCGGCACCGGTGCTGCGCGAGGCCGGCACCGATCGCAGTGGCGTGATCGGCGGCACGCGGGTGCTGTCCGACGAGATCGTGTTCAAGGTGACGGCCGAGCCGGGCCACAGCTTTCTGGATCGCATGATCGCGCTGGTGGAAGGCGCCAACCGGCAGAAGACGCCCAACGAAATCGCGCTGACCTTGTTGCTGGCCGCAATGACGTTGACCTTCCTGATCGTGGTGGCATCGCTGCCGGCGATTGCCGGCTTCGTCGGCGTCACGCTGGATCCGTTGTTGCTGATCGCATTGCTGGTGTGCCTGATCCCGACCACCATCGGCGGCCTGTTGCCGGCGATCGGCATTGCCGGCATGAACCGCGCGCTGTCGGCCAATGTGCTGGCCAAGTCCGGCAAGGCGGTGGAAGTGGCGGGCGACGTGGACGTGTTGCTGCTCGACAAGACCGGCACCATTACCTACGGCGACCGCCAGGCCACCGCGTTCCATCCCCTGGCCGGCATCGATCGTACGCAACTGCGCGATGCCGCGATGCTGGCCTCGCTGGCCGACCCGACGCCGGAAGGTAAATCCATCGTCAAGCTGGCACGTCAGCAGGGTGCGGTTGCGGTCGAGCCGGACGGCGCGCATTTCATCGCCTTCACTGCGCAAACCCGCATGTCCGGCGTCGATATCGCCGGGCGCAGCATCCGCAAAGGCGCCGGCGACTCGATCGTCGCCTATGTACAGGCAATGGGCGCGACGGTCTCGCCGGAATTGAACGGACGTATCGAAGAAGTCGCGCGCGGTGGTGCCACGCCGCTGGTGGTGGCCGAAGGCCGCCATGTGCTCGGCGTGGTCGAGTTGAGCGACGTGGTCAAGCAGGGCATCAAGGAGAAATTTGCGCAGCTGCGTGCGATGGGCATCAAGACGGTGATGATCACCGGCGACAACCCGCTCACCGCCGCCGCGATTGCCGCCGAAGCCGGCGTGGACGATTACATCGCGCAGGCGCGCCCGGAAGACAAGCTGGCGCGCATCCGTGCCGAGCAGGCCGGCGGGCGGCTGGTGGCGATGGTCGGCGACGGCACCAACGATGCGCCGGCATTGGCACAGGCCGACGTGGGCCTGGCGATGAACTCCGGGACGCAGGCGGCCAAGGAGGCCGGCAACATGGTGGATCTGGATTCTGACCCGGCCAAGCTGCTGGCGGTGGTCGAAGTGGGCAAGCAGCAGTTGATCACGCGCGGTGCCTTGACCACCTTCTCGCTGGCCAACGATGTGTCGAAGTACTTCGCGATCCTGCCCGCGCTGTTTGCGGCCGCGATTCCCTCGATGGCCGCGCTCAACGTGATGCAGTTGTCCAGCCCGCGCCATGCGGTGCTGGCGGCGCTGATCTTCAATGCGTTGATCATTCCGGCGTTGATTCCGCTGGCCTTGCGCGGCGTGCGCTTTCGTCCGTCCAGCGCCACGGCCTTGCTGCGCCGGAACATGCTGATCTACGGCCTGGGTGGCGTCTTGCTGCCGTTTGCCGCCATCAAACTGATCGATCTGGCGCTTGTCGCCACCCTGGGTACCTGAGTCATGACCACGTCTTCCAAGAGCACTGCCATGTCCACCTCCGTGCCATTGCGCGATGATGGCGTCCTGCGTGCCTCCATTGGCCTGGCCGCTTTCACGCTGCTCGGCCTGGGCCTGGCCTATTCGCTGGTCGCCACCTGCATCACTGGCGCGCTGTTTCCGGCGCAGGCGCAGGGCTCGCTGCTGCGTGCGGAGGCAAAGGTGGTCGGCTCTGCACTGGTGGCGCAGCCCTTTACGGATGCGCGTTACTTCCAGCCGCGCCCATCCGCGGCCAAGTACGACCTCACCGCTGCCGCCGGCAGCAATCAGGCGCGCTCCAATCCGGACCTGCAGTCGCGCATCGCCACAGCACGTGCCGAGGTTGCCGCACGCGACGGCATCGCCCCGGATGCGGTTCCGGGCGAGTTGCTGACCCAGTCCGGCAGCGGCCTGGACCCGCACCTGAGCCCGGCCGGCGCCCAGGTACAGGTGCGCCGCGTCGCCGCCGCCCGCGGCTGGCCGGAACAACGCGTCGCCGCGCTCCTGCAGGCCGCTACCGAACACCCCCAGTTCGGCCTGCTTGGGCAGCCACGGGTGAATGTGCTGGCGCTGAACCTGGCATTGGATGCTGCAGGAAACGGGGGAGCTGGAATCGACGGCGAAGCAAAGCACCCGCACTAGGAGCGATGCTTGTAGCCTTTACGAATCTCCAATCCCGAATCTCCAATCCCGGCCTCCATGTCCGACGCCCGCACCCAACAAGCCGATGCGCTGATCGGCGAACTGCAGCGAGAGCACGGCGGGCGCCTGACGGTCTTCCTCGGCGCGGCGCCCGGGGTGGGCAAGACCTACGCCATGCTGTCGCGGGCGCGAGAGCGCCTGCGGCAGGGCATGGACGTGGTGGCCGGCATTGTGGAAACCCACGGGCGTAGCGAAACCGCCGCGTTGCTGGACGGCTTGCCGCTGTTGCCGCGCATCCGCGTGAGCTACCAGGGCCGCACGCTGGAAGAGCTCGATCTGGATGCGCTGCTGGCGCGCAAGCCGCGCTTGGCCCTGATCGACGAGCTGGCCCATCGCAACGTGCCCGGCAGCCGGCACGAGCGGCGCTGGCAGGACATCGTCGAGCTGCTCGATGCCGGCATCGATGTCTACACCACGGTCAACATCCAGCACCTGGAAAGCCTCAACGACATCGTGCTGCGCATCACCGGCGTGCGCGTTTCCGAAACCGTGCCCGATGCGGTGTTCGATCGCCTGCGCGACATCGTGCTGGTGGATCTGCCGCCACGCGAACTGATCGAGCGCCTGCAGCAGGGCAAGGTGTATCTGCCCGAACAGGCGACACAGGCGTTGCAGGCGTTTTTTTCGCCATCCAACCTGACCGCGCTGCGCGAGTTGGCGATGCAGACCGCCGCCGACCGCGTCGACAGCGACCTGCGCGACACCCAGGCCGCACGCGGGTTGCCCGGCACCGCCGCGCTGCGCCGTCGCGTAGTGGTGGCCATCGATGGGCGTGGCAGTTCGGAGTATCTGGTGCGGGTGGCACGGCGACTGTCAGAACGCCGCGATGCGCCATGGACCGTGGTCACCGTGCAGACACGTACCGTGGCCGATGCCGGCTGGCAGCTGGAGATCGACCGCGCCTTTGCATTGACGCGTCGACTGGGGGGCGACACCGCGTTGCTGCATGGCGCAAATGTCGCCGAGGCCTTGCTGGATTTCGCATCGCAAAACGGTGTGTCGACCCTGGTGCTCGGGCGCACCCGCGAACGCCCCCTGGCGCGCATGTTCAACCGCACCCTGACCCAGCAATTGCTGCAGCGTGGCGCGCATTACGAACTGGTCATCGTCAGCTCAGCCGATGCACGCGCGCGCGCGCGGCAACGCTGGCGCAATCCGCGCCATTGGTTGCAAGGTTATGACCTGGCCTTTGCCGCAATCGCCGCCGCCGGTGCGGTGGGCGTGGCGTGGCTATTGCAGCGCTGGACCGATATCGACGATCTGTCGATGGTGTTCATCGTCGCCGTGGTGCTGGTCGCCTCGCGCACGCGCATGGCCGCAGCGGTGATCGCGGCGTTACTGAGTTTTGTCGCCTACAACTTCTTCTTCATCGAACCGCGCTTCACCCTGCACATCAGCGCGCGCCAGGGCGTGGTGACGGTGTGCCTGTTCCTGATCGCCGCCCTGGTCGCCGGGCGCCTGGCCTCGCGTCTGCGTAGCCAGGTGCTGGCGTTGCGCGCCGCCAATGCGCACGCCAACGCGCTGCAGGCACTGGGCCGCCAGCTCAGCACGGCCGCCGATCTCGGCCAGGTATTGGAAGCCGGTCGCCGTGCATTGAGCACCGCGCTGGATGCGGAGGTCTGGCTGCGCCTGGAGCAGCGCGAAAGCGACGCACCGGCCAGCTTCGGCGCACTTGACCGCAGCGCGGCGGAGTGGACGCAGCGCCATGGGCAAGCTGCGGGCCGCTTCACCGACACCCTGGCCGGTGCGCAGTGGTGGTGCCTGCCGGTACGCCACGAGCGCGGCACGCTCGGCGTGGCGGCGCTGCGCTTCCGGCAGAGCGTACAGCGCCCCGGGCTGGAGCAACGCCGGCTGGCCGAAGCGATGGTGGACGATATCGGCCAGGCGGCGCTGCGCACGCGCCTGGTCGCCGATCTGGAAGGCGCACGCGTGAGTGGCGAAACCGAGCGCCTGCGCTCTGCCTTGCTGTCGTCCGTTTCGCATGACCTGCGCTCGCCGCTGGCCTCGATGATCGGCTCGGCCAGCAGCCTGGCCAGCTACGGCGACGCGATGGATGCGCAGGATCGCCATGCCTTGCTCGACACCATCCAGCTCGAAGGCGAGCGGCTGGATCGCTATATCCAGAACCTGCTCGACATGACCAAGCTCGGCCACACCGGGCTGACCTTGAATCGCGACTGGATCGGCGTGGACGAGTTGGTCGGCTCGGCCACGCGCCGCCTGCAGCGCTACCAACCGGAGGTGCGCCTGCAGCTGGAGCTGGCCGCCGACCTGCCGGCGATCTGGGTGCACCCGGCGCTGGTGGAGCAGGCCATCTTCAACGTGCTGGAGAATGCGGCGAAATTTTCGCCACCCGGTATGGCCGTCACCGTGCAGGCGCAGCTGCGCAGCGGCGCGCTGCAGATCGACATCGGCGACCAGGGCCCCGGCATTCCCGAAGACGAGCGCGCGCGGATCTTCGACATGTTCTACAGCGTCGAACGCGGCGACCGCGGCCGTCATGGCACCGGGCTGGGCCTGACGATCTGCCAGGGCATGATCGGTGCGCATGGCGGCAGCGTGGAGGCGCTGGCCGGGACGCATGGTCACGGCACCACGATCCGCATTACGCTGCCGTTGCTCGTTCCCGCCGCGCCACCTCGCCCCGATGCCGACTGACCCCACTGCCATCCCGCCCGCCCGTGTGCTGATCGTCGACGACGAGCCGCAGATCCGCCGCTTTCTCGACATCAGCCTGCGCGCCCAAGGCTATCGCGTGCTGCAGGCCGGCACCGCCGAGGAAGGCCTGGCCATGCTGGCCGGGCAGGGCGCCGAACTGGTGGTGCTAGATATCGGCCTGCCCGACCGCGATGGCCATGAGGTGCTGCGCGAGATCCGCCAATGGTCCAACGTGCCGGTGATCATGCTCACCGTGCGCGCCGGCGAAACCGAAAAGGTCGCCGCACTCGATGCCGGTGCCAACGACTACGTCACCAAGCCGTTCGGCGTGCAGGAACTGATGGCGCGCATCCGTGCGCTGCTGCGCCAGGCCGGCGCCGGCAGCACGCTGGAAGAGAGCGTGTTCGACGACGGCCGCCTACATATCCATCTGGGGCTGCGCGAAGTCACCCTCAATGGCGAAGCGGTGCCCTTGAGCCGCAAGGAATACGCCTTGCTCGCGCTGCTGCTCAAGCATGCCGGCCGCGTGGTGACGCAACCGCAGCTGCTGCGCGAAGTGTGGGGCCCCACCCACGAGGAAGACACCCACTACCTGCGGATCCTGGTCGGCAAGCTACGCCAGAAACTGCACGACGATGCCGCTGCCCCGCATTACATCGTCACCGAGCCCGGCGTGGGGCTGCGCTTTATCGGGGTGACGCGCTGAGGCGACAGCACCACTAGAGCGGCGGCAACACCTTGCCCGGATTCAGGATCCCGTCCGGATCCAGTGCGGCCTTGATCGCACGCATCGCCGCCAGCGTGGGCGCGCTGAAGGCCTGGGTCATGAAGTCGCGTTTGGCCACGCCGATGCCGTGCTCGCCGGAAAGTGTGCCTTCCAGCGACAACACCAACGCGAACACGCGCGGCAATGCCGCATGCGCGCGCGCGTGTTCATCGGCATCGTCCGGGTCGTACATGATGTTGACGTGCAGGTTGCCGTTGCCGGCGTGGCCGAAGGCGACGATCGGCAGGGCAAACTCCGCCGCCAGCGCTTCCACGCCTGCAACCAGTGCAGGAATGCGCGACACCGGCACCACCACGTCTTCGTTGATCTTGCCGGGCTTGATGGTGCGTAGCGCCGGCGACAACGCACGGCGTGCCGCCCACAGTTTGTCGCGCGCACTGCCATCGGCGGCGATGTCCAGGCTGATGACGCCCTCGCCATCGGCGGCATCGTGCAAGGCCTGCAATGCGTAAGGCAGCGTGTCGTGATCGCCATCGGCTTCGATCAACAACATCGCGCCAGCCTCGGGCACGTCGCTGCCATTGCGGCGCAGTAGTGCGATCGCACTGGCATCCATGAATTCCAGCATGGTCGGCGTGGTGGGTTGCGCCATCAACCGCGACACCGCTGCCGCAGCGCTGGCGGCATCGCGGTACAACGCGCGCAGTCCGGCCTGCGCGACTGCGCGCGGTGTCAGCTTCAACGTCGCTTCGACGATGATCGCCAGCGTGCCTTCGCTGCCGACCAACAGATGGGTGAGGTCGTAGCCGGTGGAATTTTTGGTGTATGCGCCGCCGCAGCGGATGACGTCGCCGGTGCCGGTCACTGCCACCAGGCCGAGTACGTTGTCGCGGGTGGCGCCGTATTTCACCGCGCGCGGGCCGCCGGCGTTGGTGGACAAATTTCCGCCAACGCTGCAAATCT
Organism: Xanthomonas sp. 3793; assembly: GCF_024806835.1. GTDB lineage: Bacteria > Pseudomonadota > Gammaproteobacteria > Xanthomonadales > Xanthomonadaceae > Xanthomonas > Xanthomonas arboricola_F. Next base: position 191,866 of record NZ_JANTYU010000003.1, on the reverse strand, counting down.
CCGCACTGGACGGATCCGGCGGCCAGAACAAACCATGCGGCTGCAAGGCCTGCTGCAGATCGCCATTGAGCACGCCAGGCTGCACCACGGCGCAGCGGTCCTGCGGGCGCAATGCCAGGATGCGGTTCATGCGTGCCATCGACACCACCACGCCGCCGGAGAACGGCACCGCCGCGCCGGTGGTGCCGGTGCCCGCGCCGCGCGCCACGATCGGCACGGCATGCGCGCGGCAGGCCTGCACGATCGCCACTACGTCGTCAGTATCGCGCGGCAGCGCCACGGCAGCGGGCAATGCCCAGCGATGCGAATCGTCTTCGCCGTAACGGCGGCGCGCATCGGCACCGGTCAACCAGCCATCGGATCCAAGCCGCGCTGCCAACAGCTCGGCCAGCGGGGTGGGAAGTACGTCGGTCATTGCGGGTGATCCTGTGGTGCGGCGCGCTGGATGCATCTAAATCCCAGCGCTGCGACGGTGAGCGGCAGCCAGACCCAGCGCAGCTCGGAGAGCAGCGTGGCCAGGCCGCGCGCATTGAAGAACCCGTTGGCGAACGGCGACACGCGGATCGGCCGCCACGGCGCGAACCAGCGCGCCTCGCTCCATGGCCACGCCAGCGCAACGCCAAGCCCGCCGGAGGTCATCGCATCCAGTAGCGGGTGCGAGGCGGTGCAGACAAACAGCCACACTGCGGCCTGCACGACATCCGCACGCAGGCTGCGATGCGCCAACGCGCCGCACAGTGCAACGACGCTGGCGAACAACAACGAATGGCTGGCACCACGGTGGCCAAACGCATCGGCATACGGAACGTGCAGCGCAAATGCCAGCACATCCGCATCGGGCAGCATCGCCGCCACGATGCCGGCAGCGAGCAGTCGCGGGGAAATGCGTCCGCGTTCGCTGGCGCACCAAAGCGCCAGTGGCACTGCGGCGTGGGTCAGGATGGTCGGCATCGAATCTCGTTAGTCGAGCTTTCTGAGCACTCAGCAATCGTCGGCGCGGAAGGCGTCGCGGATCCAGTGCAGCAGCGGCGGCTCGCCGCTGGCCTCGACCACGTCGAAGCGACACGGTAGCGCTGCCAATGCAGGATGAGAAACAAGAAACAACTGCGCGGCCAACACCAGCTTGCGGCGTTTGCGGACATCCACCGAGGCCGCGCCGCCACCGAAGCGGCTATCGCGGCGATAACGCACTTCCACGAAGACCAGCGATTGCCCGTCGCGCATCACCAGGTCGAGTTCGCCGCCGCGATAGTTGGCATTGCCTGTCACCAGGCGCAAACCGGCCTGCTCCAGCATGACGCGTGCGGCCGCTTCCACCGCCGCACCCCGTTGCTGGCGCGCTGCCGGCATGAGCTCAGCGGCCGTCGGCGATCGGCACCGCGCGTCCACCGTTGAAGGTGGACCATGCCGGCGTGCGCAGCACATTGCCGAAGCCGTCCAGATGCAAGGTGCCGGTGGCGCCACGCAGGCCGCCATCGGTGCCGGTGGCGAGCTTTTCCAGGTACGCGCTGATCTTCCAGGCGTCATAGCCAAAGGCGAACAGGCGTGCGGCCGGGCCGCGCGCGCTGGGCAGGGTGCTGGCGACCTGGCTGGCCGCCGGCAGGCCGGAGACGCCCAGCGCGGTCCAGGTTTCGCTGGGGTAGACGATGCCGTCCAGCGCCAGGTCGTCTTCGACCTTGCCGGTGCCGGCGACCAGCTGCGAGGTGCCCACGCGCGACTTGCCGGCGAATCCGCTCAACGCCAGCTGTGGGGCCAACGCGCGCGCGGTGTTGCCGCGCACCGCCAGGAACACCGCATCGGCAGTGCCATAGTTGCGCAGCTGCGCACCGATGTCGCCGGGCGCATCGGCCACGCTGATGCTGCCGGCCACCGTGCCGCCGCGTTCGGTGAAGCGGTCGCGGAAGGCCTTGATGGTGCGCTTGCCGTTGTCGTCGCCGGTGCCGACGATCAGCACGTTGCGGCGTTCGCGCGAGAGCAGGTATTCGGCGGCCATGATGCCGTCGTCTTCCGGTGCCAGCGAGAAACCCGCGCTGCCGCTGGGCGGCGCCTTGTTGTCGGTGGGACGGTTGAGCGCCAGCACCGGCACGGCAAGCTGGCCGCGCGCGAACAGGGCGCTGACTTCGTCGCGACCCAGCGGGCCGACCACGTAATCGACACCGGCGCTCACCGCCTTGTCGTAGGCGGCGTTGGCGCCGGCAGCGGTGCCGGCGGTGTCGAAGAACTGCAGCTCCGGGCGGCGGCGGGTTTCGGCGTAGTAGCCGGCCAGCAGCCCGTCGCGCACCGGCGCGGCAGCGGTGGCCAGATTGCCGGTGAGCGGCAGCAGGACGGCCAGCTTGATCGGCGGGCGGTAACCATCGCGCTCGGCCGGCGGGCGCTTGCTGGTGTCGAAGCCCCACTGCGCATCGCGATCGAATGCGCGCGGCAGCGCCAACCCGCGGCTGATCAACGCGCGGCCGGCAAAGTTGTACAGCGGGTCGCCGGCCGGCAGCGCGGCGGTACGGCCCTTGAGCGAGGCATCGTCCAGCGCCGCCAGCAGACGCACGATGGCGCGCTGGTTCTCGCTGCGGGGCGTGCCGGCCAGGCTGGCATCGGCGCGTGCGCGGTCGCCGGCGGCGCCGAACAGGTCGCCGGTGGCTTCCAGCGCGGCGGCGCGTGCCAGCAGCCAGCGCGTCTGCAGCGGCTGGGTCAGCCCCTGCGGGCTGTCGCCCAGTGCCTGCAGCGCCTGCGCGGCCTGCTTGTCGATCACCGCCAGCTCGCCGGTCAGCAGCCCGAAGCGGGCGCGTTCTTCCCCGCTCAGATGGCGTGCGTTGACCTGCGCCAGCAGCGTGCGTGCGCGGGCATCATCGCCGGCGTCGTGCCAGCCGAACGCGGCGGCGGCCAGCAGACGGCTGCGCTGCGCACCGCTGGCACCGGCGGCTTCGGCTTCCAGCTGCTGCGCCGCTTCGCGCGGCTTGCCCTGGTCCAGCAACGCCAACGCAGCGCTCTGCGTCGGCGAGGCGGTCTGGGTGACGCTGCTGGTGGCGCAACCGGCCGCCAGCATGACCAGCAACGACAGGGCGGAGATCCTTGCAACACGCTTGTTCATTTCAGATCCATTGGACAGGGGCCGCCAGGGCGGTCCGTTGAAAACCGCTACGATTCTACCCTTTGCCTCCGGAAGACCGCTGATGATGTCCCCTGGAACCCTGCACGTGGTCGCCACGCCGATCGGCAACCTGGCCGACCTGTCGCCGCGCGCGCAGGAGGTGTTGCGTGGCGTGGCCGCGATCTGCGCCGAAGACACCCGGCATACCCGCCAATTGCTCAGTCATTTCGGCATCGACCGCCCGCTGCTGGCCCTGCACGACCACAACGAAGAGGCCATGTCCGAGCGCATCGTGGCGCGCCTGCGCGAGGGCGAATCGCTGGCCATCGTCAGCGACGCCGGTACCCCGTTGGTCAGCGACCCCGGCTTCAAACTGGTGCGCGCCGCCCGCGCGGCCGGCATCAAGGTCAGCCCCATACCCGGCGCCTGTGCGGCGATTGCCGCGCTCAGCGTGGCCGGCCTGCCCAGCGACCGTTTCGGCTTCGAGGGCTTTTTGCCGGCCAAGAGCGCCGCCCGCCGCGAGCGCCTGGCGCACCTGGCCGGCGAAACCCGCACCCTGGTGTTCTACGAGTCCTCGCACCGCATCGTCGAGTCGCTGGCCGACCTGCGCGGTGCCTTCGGCGACGAGCGCCCGGCGGTGATCGCCCGCGAGCTCACCAAACTGTTCGAAACCGTGCTCGACGGCACCCTGGCGCAGCTGCAGGCCAGGGTCGAAGCCGACGACAACCAGCGCAAGGGCGAGTTCGTGGTGATGGTGCAGGGCGCTGCCGACGCCGCCGACGGCCAGTTGGCCGAAGGCCGCCGCGTCTACGCCAAACTCGCCGAACACCTGCCGCCATCCACCGCCGCCAAGCTGGCCGCCGAACTGACCGGTGCGCCGCGCAAGGCGTTGTATGGCGGGTAGGGGGCGATCGCGGGAGCGGGTGTGCGTGCGCGTGGGATGTCTCGGTAAGGCCGGTTCGCGCCCAGGTGCGCTCCTACCGGCGATGGCAGGGCTGGTGCGGCGCCGTTTTGCACGGTGGCGATAGCGTATAGTGCGCCCCGGCGGAGTCGGCCAGACAGTCGCGTCACTCGTAAGAGTGCCGAGGAAAGTCCGGGCTCCATAGGGCAAGGTGCCAGGTAACGCCTGGGCGGCGCAAGCCGACGGACAGTGCAACAGAAAGATACCGCCTACGTTCCTTTCGGGGAGCCGGTAAGGGTGAAATGGTGCGGTAAGAGCGCACCGCGAGTCCGGTAACGGACCGGCACGGCAAACCCCACCTGGAGCAAGACCAAATAGGGATCCATTGGCGTGGCCCGCGCTGGATCCGGGTAGGTTGCTTGAGCGCTGCGGTGACGTAGCGCCTAGACGAATGACTGTCCACGACAGAACCCGGCTTATCGGCCGGCTCCGCCGCCTTTTTTGGGCGTAGGCCCAAAAAAAGGCGCCCACGTTTCGTACCGCCTTCGGCAGTACAAAAGCGCGGGTCCCGCTCCGGGCATGCCACAACCCCGCGGCTGTCGCCGCGCCCCCTTGACTCAAGGGGGCTTGCAGATAGGTGGTTGGCTGGGTGCTTGTGCGCTACCTGATCGACTTCCTACCACCGCGTGCCGGGAAGGTGCCCGAAGGGCGGATTGGTCAGAAGGCGCCCCCGCTTCGTACCGCCCACGGCGGTACAAAACGCGGGTCCCGGCTCCGGGCATGCCACAACCCTGCGGCTGTCGCCGCGCGCCCCTTGACTCAAGGGGGCTTGCAGATAGGTGGTTGGCTGGGGTGCTCGCGCGTTACCTGATCCACTCCCTTCCACCGCGTGCTTGGGAAGGTGACCGAAGGGCGGATTGGTCAAAAGGCGCCCACGCTTCGTACCGCCTACGGCGTTACAAACCGCGGGTCCCGCTCCGGGCACGCCACAACCCTGCGGCTGTCGCCGCGCGCCCCTTGACTCAAGGGGGCCTGCAGATAGGTGGTTGGCTGGGGTGCTTGCGCGCTACCTGATCCACTTCCTTCCACCGCTTGCGGGGGAAGGTGCCCGAAGGGCGGATGGGGGCGAGCATTTCGTACCCTCTTGATGCGCATGAATTTGGGGTGTCAGCGCGTGCCAGCGATGTCCAGCCGTGTTTCGCCCTGGAAGATGCCATCCGGGCCGAAGCGGCGCTCGTGGATGAAGCCGCCACCGTGATGGTCCACCGCCACGATGGTGCTGGCGCGGGTGCCGTAGCTGGGGCCGGCAATGAAGGCGGCCGAGAGCAGGCGTTCGGTTGACAGATCCACACCCGTGCTCGGGAGGGTGTGGTCAGGCGCGGTGGCGGGGTTGCCCAGCGCGTCCCACAGGGGTTGCAGGTCGTCGTCGCCGTGGGCACACCAGTCGTGCAGGGCGCCGGTCAATGCACGCGTCTTTGGCCACGGCATGTCCAGCGGGCCGTTGGACATGCCGTGGATGCCCGGCTCCAGCTGGCGCGCCAGCGGCGGGTGGTTGCTCAGATGTTCGCAGCGGTCTGCGTCGCACAGCAACAGATTGAACGGCGGGAATTCGTGCCCGGCGCCTGCCAGGTCGTGGGCGTAGCCGGCCGCGTCCAGGCTGCCGGACAGATAGTCCGCAATCAGATGCCCGCGCGAGCGCCCGGACATGCTGGCCAGCGGGTCGCGCACGTTGGTAACCACGGCCACACGGCCGTCGCTGCCCAGTCCGACCCAACTCCCGCCCGAGCGCAGGTCGCGACCGGCCAGCACGGTATCGGCAGGCGCCGCCCACTGCGCGAGCGGGGCGGTGGGGCGTTCGTGGAATTCATCGCGGTTGCCGGCCAGTAGCAGGCGCCAGCGCGGGTGGGTTTTCCAGGCAAGAGCGACCAGGCACATGCCTACGATTGTCGCCCGTTTGCGCAGTGGCCGGGTGCAGCTGGCGCAGCGTGAAGTGAGACGGGGGTCAGGTTTACATGGCCTTCACGGCCCTGAATTTTCGTTCAATCTCAAAATCTCAGACGAAACAGCAACTTGTGGATAAGCTTTGAACAAGTCTCTAAAGAGTGCTGCAACTCATTGATGCGACTGGCGATTTGTGACCCTGAAAACTGTTGACAACCTTTGGCGCGCTGCTAAGGTGGGCATCGGAGGGAAAACCAGGTGTTTTGTGGTTTTTCGTGGTTCAATGATCCCCCAGCGGGTATTCGAGGTTGCATTCGGTGTTTCAGGGCGAGACTGCCATCACGGTGGACGACAAGGGGCGCATGGCGGTACCAACCGCGTATCGCGACCTGGTCGCGCGCGTGAGTGCCAACCGCCTTGTGCTCACCTACAACCCGTTCGAAGCCGGTTGCCTGTGGCTGTATGCGGAGAAGGAGTGGGAGCGGGTGCGCGACGATGTGATGTCCAAGCCCAACACCCAGCGCGTGGTCCGCACGCTGCAGCAAAAACTGGTGGGTTCGTCCGCCGTGCTGGAGCTGGACGCCAATGGCCGTCTGAGCATTCCAGCCAGCCACCGCAACGCGGTCGGCATCGAGAAGAAGGCCGTGCTGCTGGGCATGGGCGACAAATTCGAACTCTGGAGCGAGCAGGCACATCGCGCACTGATCCAGCAGACATTGTCTGACGGGGATCTGGGCGATGAATTGCTCGATCTCAGGTTGTGAGCCGGGGTGCCCGGATGCGCGGTGAAGCGCAGCCCGGTCACCCGGTGTCGCAGCCGCCGGCGGCCCATGTGCCGGTGCTGTACACGCAGGTTCTGGATGGCCTGCAGGTGACCGAAGGCGGAACCTATCTCGATGGCACGTTCGGGCGTGGCGGACACGCACGCGGCGTGCTGCAACACCTCGGCCCGGGAGGTCGACTGCTGGTGATGGACAAGGACCCTGAAGCGATCGCGGTGGCCGAACAGACGTTCGGTGGCGATGCGCGCGTGTCCATCCATCGCGGCAGTTTCGCCGGGCTCGGCCAGGTGGTCGCCACTGCGAGCGTCGACGGCATCCTGCTGGATCTGGGCGTGTCCTCGCCGCAGCTGGACGTGGCCGGTCGCGGTTTCAGCTTCGGCAAGGACGGCCCGCTGGACATGCGCATGGACCCGGACAGCGGCCAGAGCGCGGCGCAGTGGCTGGCGCAGGCCAGCGACCGCGAGATCGCCGATGTGCTGTGGACCTATGGCGAAGAGCGCCAGAGCCGCCGTATCGCACGCGCCATCGTGGCACGCCGCGCCGAGCAGCCGTTGCTGCGCACCGCGCAGCTGGCCGAGCTGATCGCCTCGGTGATGCCGCGTGGCGACAGCAAGACCCATCCGGCCACGCGCAGCTTTCAGGCGATCCGCATCTACATCAATCGCGAACTGGACGATCTGGAAGCCGGCCTGGACGCTGCCCTGGGCGCGCTCAAGCCGGGCGGCCGCCTGGCGGTGATCAGCTTCCATTCCCTGGAAGACCGCATCGTCAAGCAGTTCATGGCCCGCTACGCCAAGGCCCCGCCGAGCAACCGCCGCCTGCCCGAAGCGCAGCCGTTCGTGCCGACCCTGCAGCTGATCAGCGGCGCCATCAAGGCCGACGATGCCGAGTTGAACGTCAACCCCCGCGCCCGCAGCGCGGTGTTGCGGGTGGCTGAGAAGCTGGGATTCGGGAGTCGGGATTCGGGATTGGAGGAGCGCTCTGAGCGAATCTCGAATCCCGAATCCCCAATCCCGGCGTCTCAAGGAGACGCCGCATGAGCCGCCTGCTGCTGATCGTGCTGCTGGCCTGCAGCATCGCCTCGGCGATCGGGGTGGTGTACATGCGCCACATGCATCGCAAGTTGTTCGTGCAGTTGTCCAAGCTCGAACACACGCGCGACGAGTTGAATATCGAGTTCGGCCGGCTGCAGCTGGAGCAGGCCACCTGGGCCGAAAGCAATCGGGTCGATCAGGTCGCGCGTGCGCGCATCGGGATGAAGTTCCCGGAGACCAACGACATCGTGGTGGTGCGCCCATGACGCAGCGGCAGGACAGCCGTTTTGCACGGCGTAGCCGCCCGCAGGGTGGCGCACATGGAGGTGCGCCATGAAAGCCGGCCGCAACCGCCCCCGCAGCAACTTCAACCTGCGTGGCCGCCTGACGCTGGTCGGCATCGCGCTGGGCCTGTGCTCGGTGACGCTGATCGGCCGCGCGGCATTCGTGCAGCTGGTCAACCGCGATTTCTACCAGCGCCAGGGCGAAGCACGTTATCTGCGCGAACTGCCGATCGCCACCTCGCGCGGCATGATCACCGACCGCAATGGCGAGCCGCTGGCAGTGTCCACGCCGGTGGAGTCGATCTGGGTCAATCCGCAGGAACTGCTGCGCAACCCCGACCGCATTGCCGAGTTGGCCAAGGCGCTCGGGCAGCCGCTGGACGAGTTGAACGCCAGGCTGGCGCAAAAGGCCGGCAAGGAATTCATGTACCTGCAGCGCCGGATCAACCCGGACAAGGCACATGCGATCGTGGCGTTGAAGATCCCGGGTGTGTTCTCGCAGCGCGAGTTCCGTCGTTTCTATCCGCAAGGCGAGGCGATGGCCCATGTGCTGGGCTTCACCAATATCGACGACCGCGGCCAGGAAGGGCTGGAGCTGGCCTTCGACGAATGGCTGCGCGGCAAGCCCGGCTCCAAGAAAGTGGTGCGCGATGCGCGCGGCGCGATCGTGGAGAGCGTGGACCTGGTGCGTCCGGCGCAACCGGGCAAGGACCTGACGCTGAGCATCGACCGCCGCATCCAGTTTCTGGCCTACAAGGAACTGCGCAACGCGCTGGTTGAAAACAATGCTGCCGGCGGGTCGATGGTGGTGATGGACGTGGCCACCGGCGAAGTGCTGGCGATGGTCAACCTGCCGACCTACAACCCCAATTCGGTCACCGGCATCAATCCGTCGGCACGACGCAATCGCGCCGTCACCGATCTGGTCGAGCCGGGCTCGACGATGAAGCCGCTGACCGTGGCCACCGCGCTGACCGCCGGTGTGGTGACCAAGGACACCGTCATCGATACCAACCCCGGCTATATGTCGGTGGGGCGCTTCACCATCCGCGATGTGCCGCGCAACAACGGCGTGCTCAACGTCACCGGCGTGATCACGCGCAGCTCCAACATCGGTGCGGCCAAGATCGCGGCCAAGGTGCCGGACCAGACCTTCTATCAGTCGATCCGCAACTTCGGCTACGGCGCTGCCCCGCACAGCGGTTTTCCCGGTGAATCAGCCGGCGTGGTGCTGCAGCCGGCGCGCTGGAGCGGCCCGTCCAAGACCACGATGTCCTACGGCTACGGCCTGTCGGTGACGCCGCTGCAGATCGCGCAGGCGTACGCCACGCTGGGCAACGGCGGCAAGCTGACCCCGCCGACCTTCGTGCGCGGCCAGCACAATGAAACCCGCCAGGTGGTCACTCCGGAAGTAGCGCGCCAGGTCATCGACATGATGGAAACCGTGGTCACCCAGGGCGGCGCCAAGGGCGCGGCGATCCTGGGCTATCACGTCGCCGGCAAGACCGGTACCGCGCGCAAGAACGGCGCCAACGGCTACGAGCGCGGGCATTACAACGCGCTGTTCGCCGGTCTGGTGCCGGCCACGCGGCCGCGCTTTGCCACCGTCATCGTCATCAACGATCCGCAGGGCAAGGTGTATTACGGCGGCCTAGTGTCGGCGCCGGTGTTCCACAAGGTGATGGAAGGCGCGCTGCGGTTGATGGACGTGCCGCCGGACGATATCCAGTCGTGGCTGGCCGCGCAGGCCGCCGGCAAGACCGGTCAACCGATCGTCAAGCCGCAGCCGGCCGATCTGGATCCGGCGTTGGTGCCGGATCCGGTGGACGAAGTGTCGGCCGGCATTCCGACCGCGATCGCGCCGCCGCCTGCGCCTGCGCAGCCTGCCCCGCTGCAGGAGAGCCGTCAGTGAGCCGCAGCATGCCGCTGTCGCAGCTGTTGCCGGAACTGACGCTTGCGCGTGATGTGCAGGTGTCCGGCCTGGTGATGGACAGCCGTGCGGTGCGCCCGGGCGATGCATTCGTGGCGATCGCCGGCTTCGGCGCGCATGGGCTTGGCTTTGTCGAGCAGGCGCGCGCCAATGGCGCGGTGGCGGTGCTGTTCGAGCCGCCCGCACCGGACGCGTTGCCGGCACCGGCCGACGCCATCGCCGTGCCCGGCCTGCGTACGCGGCTCGGCAGCATGGCCGACCAGTTCCACGGTCATCCGTCGCGCACGTTGCGGATGGTGGGCGTTACCGGTACCAACGGCAAGACCTCTACCGTGCAGCTGCTGGCGCAGGCGCTGACCCTGCTCGGTACGCCCACCGGCACGCTCGGCACGCTGGGCGTGGGTCTGTACGGCGCGACCGTACCGACCGGGTTCACCACGCCGCTGGTGCTGCCCACGCATGCATTGCTGGCGCAATTGCGCGACGAAGGCGCGCAGGCCGCGGCGATGGAAGTGAGCTCGCACGCACTCGATCAGGGCCGCGTGGATGCGGTGCATTTCGACGTGGCGGTGTTCACCAATCTCACCCGCGATCATCTCGATTACCACGGCGACATGGCGCAGTACGGCGCGGCCAAGGCCAGGCTGTTCACGCGTGCCGGGTTGCAGGCTGCGGTGGTGAATCTGGACGATGCGTTCGGCCGCACGCTGTTGGCCTCGCTCGATCCTGCGCTGCGCGCGATCGGTCTGAGTTCGCGCGGGCAGGGTGGCGCCACGGTGCGCGCCGATGCATTGCAGCTGGATCACAACGGCATCAGCTTTGCGCTGCGGATCGATGCCAGCGTGCACGCCGTGCATTCGCCCTTGCTGGGCCGCTTCAACGTGGACAACCTGCTGGCGGTGGCCGGTGCCTTGCACGCGCTGGGCTATGCGCCGGTGCAGATCGCCCAGGTGCTGGGCCAGCTGCAGCCCATCCACGGCCGCATGAATCGTCTCGGCGGCGCGCATGGCGCACCGCTGGTGGTGGTCGACTACGCACACACGCCCGACGCGCTGGAACAGGCGCTGACCAGCCTGCGCTCGCACGCGCAGGACCGGCTGATCTGCGTGTTCGGTTGCGGTGGCGAACGCGACACCGGCAAGCGCCCGCAGATGGCCGCCATCGCCGAACTCAATGCCGATGTGGCGATCGTCACCGACGACAACCCGCGCGGCGAAGATGGTGATGTCATCGTTGCCGATATCGTGCGCGGCTTTGCGCGCCCGGATGCTGCCATCGTGCAGCGCGACCGCGCCGCGGCGATCCATCAGGCCATCGCCATGGCCAGCGCGTCGGATATCGTGCTGATCGCCGGCAAGGGCCACGAGGCGTACCAGGAAGTGGCCGGCGTGCAGCACGCCTTCGACGATGCAGCAGTAGCGGCGCAGGCCTTGCTGCCGCGCACCGTGCTGGGAGTGCGCGCATGAAGCTCACCCCGTTGTCGTTGATTGCGCATTGGGCCGGCGGCGAGCTGCATGGCGACGATGCCATGATCGATGCGGTCGGCAACGATACGCGTACGTTGTCCCACGGCAGCCTGTATGTGGCGCTGCGCGGCGAGCGTTTCGATGGGCACGACTTCGCTGCCGATGCGCTCGCACAAGGCGCCAGCGGTTTGCTGGTGGACCGCCTGTTGCCGACGTTGGGCGTGCCGCAGGTGCTGGTGCACAACACCGAGCTGGCGCTGGCGCGCATTGCCGCCGGCATGCAGCGCGATCGCGCCACCCGCGTGATCGCCTTGACCGGTTCCAACGGCAAGACCAGCGTCAAGGCGCTGCTGCTGGCCATCCTGACCGAAGTAGGGCGGGTCGACGGTACGACCGTCTACGCCACCCCGGGCAACCGCAACAACGAAATCGGCTTGCCGCTGGCGGTGATCGCAGCGCCCGACGACGCGGATGTCGCGATCTATGAAATGGGTGCCGGCAAGCCGGGCGACATCGCCTACCTCACCGACATCGCGCGGCCGCATGTTGCGCTGGTCAACAACATCGCGCCGGCGCATCTGGAGCGTCTGGGCAGCCTGCTCGGCGTCGCGCAGACCAAGGGCGCGATCTACACCGCGCTGCCGTCCGATGGCGTGGCGGTGATCAATGCCGACGATGCGTTCGGCGCCTGGTTCGAGCAGCAACTGCATGCGCAGCCGGTACAGGGCCGTCGGGTGTTGCGCTACGGCTTGCAGGCCAGCGCCGACATCCGTGCCCGTCAGCTGCGACTGCAGGCCGATGGCGCACAGTTCACGTTGGTGACACCGCAGGGCGAGGCGCAGGTTGCGCTGCCATTGCCGGGTCGCCACAACGTCCTCAATGCACTGGCTGCCACCGGATTGGCACTGGGCGCCGGGATCGCACTGCCGATCATTGCCGCTGGCCTGGCTAAGGCGCGTGCGGTAGCCGGCCGGCAGATCGCCCATCGCCTGCCCGATGGCGCGGTGCTGATCGACGACAGCTACAACGCCAACCCCGGCTCGCTGGATGCGGCCATCGATGCATTGGCCGCCGCGCCGGGCGATGGCTGGCTGGTTCTGGGCGACATGCGCGAACTCGGTCCGGAAGGCGCGGCCCTGCATGCCGCCGCCGGCCGTCGCGCACGCGCGGCCAAGCTGCAGCGCCTGTACGCGCTGGGCGAACTCAGTGCCGCCGCCGCGCAGGCATTCGGCGAGGGCGGCCGCGTGTTCGCCACCCATGCCGCGTTGATCGCGGCCTTGCAGGCGGATCTGGCGCAGCTCGCCGTTTCGCAGACTCCAACGCAGGAATCTTCTTCGATGTACGAACACACCGGTGCGGCGGCGCAGACTGCCGCCACCACGGCGCACACCCCGCCCACGCTGCTGGTAAAAGGCTCCCGCGGCAGCGCCATGGACCGCATCGTCACCGCGCTGCTCGCACCGGCGGAGGGCGCATCCCATGCTGCTTGAGTTGGCGCGTTGGCTGCAGCAACTGGAGAGCCTGTTCGGGCTGTTCAACTATCTGACCTTCCGCGGCATCCTGGCGGCGCTGACGTCGTTGTTCCTGTCGTTGTGGATGGGCCCTGCGGTGATCCGCAAGCTGGCCCAGTTCAAGGGCGGCCAGCCGATCCGCCAGGACGGCCCGCAGACGCATTTTTCCAAGGCCGGTACGCCGACCATGGGCGGCTCGCTGATCCTGTTGACGGTGACCTTGTCGGTGCTGCTGTGGGGCGACCTGCGCAATCGCTACGTGTGGCTGGTGCTGGCGGTGATGCTCTGTTTCGGCGCGATCGGCTGGTACGACGACTGGATCAAGATCGTGCGCCGCGATCCCAACGGTTTGAAGTCGCGCTGGAAATATCTGTTGCAGTCGATCTTCGGCCTGGCCGCCGGTCTGTTCCTGTACTACACCGCCGACGTACCGGCGGCGATCACCTTCTACATCCCGATGTTCAAATCGATCGCGCTGCCGTTGGCCGGGGTGAGCTTCGTGGTGATCGCCTACTTCTGGATCGTCGGTTTCTCCAACGCGGTGAACCTCACCGACGGCCTGGACGGCCTGGCGATCATGCCCACCGTGCTGGTGGCGTGCGCACTGGGCGTGTTCGCCTATGCCTCGGGCAACGTGGTGTTTGCCGAATACCTGAAAATCCCGCTGATTCCGGGCGCCGGCGAACTGATCATCATCTGCTCGGCGATCGCCGGGGCAGGCTTGGGCTTTCTGTGGTTCAACACCTATCCGGCCATGGTGTTCATGGGCGACATCGGCGCGCTGTCGCTGGGTGCGGTGCTGGGCACCATCGCGGTGATCGTGCGCCAGGAGCTGGTGCTGGTGATCATGGGCGGCGTGTTCGTGATCGAGACGCTGTCGGTGATGATCCAGGTCGCCAGCTTCAAGCTCACCGGCAAGCGCGTGTTCCGCATGGCGCCGATCCATCACCACTTCGAACTCAAGGGTTGGCCGGAGCCGCGCGTGATCGTGCGCTTCTGGATCATTTCGGTGGTGCTAGTGCTGATCGGCCTTGCCACGTTGAAGGTGCGCTGATGAACGACATGTCCCGACAGGCCACACGACTGGACGCCATCGGCGGCCGTTACGACCCGTGGCTGCTCGGTGCGGCGGTCACGCTCGCCTCGTTGGGCGTGGTGATGGTGGCGTCCAGTTCGATCGAGCTGGAAGCCAGCCCTTTTTATTACCTGACCCGCCACCTGCTGTTCCTGGGTGTCGGCATCGGGCTGGCGTTCTGGGCGATGCGCACCGAGCTCAAGACCATCGAGCAGCACAACCAGATGCTGCTGCTGGCCTGTTTCCTGCTGCTCATCGTGGTGTTCGTGCCTGGCCTGGGCAGCACCGTCAATGGCGCCAGGCGCTGGATCAACCTGGGCGTGTCGCGGTTCCAGGTCGTCGAAGCGGTCAAGGTGCTCTACATCATCTGGCTGGCCAGTTACCTGGTGCGATTTCGCGACGAGGTCAACGCGACCTGGCAGGCGATGCTTAAGCCGGTGTTTGTGGTCGGCTTTCTGGTGGCGCTGCTGTTGCTGCAGCCGGACTTCGGCTCGTCGATGCTGCTGTTGGGTGTCACTGCCTGCATGCTGGTGCTCGGTGGCGCCCCGATCGGACGCATCATCCTGCCGATCCTGCTGCTGCTGCCGGCGCTGGTGGCGCTGGTGATCTTCGAGCCGTATCGCATGCGGCGCGTGACCTCCTTCATGGACCCGTGGGTCGATCAGCTTGGCTCGGGGTACCAGCTGTCCAATGCGCTCATGGCCATCGGCCGTGGCGAGTGGATCGGGGTGGGCCTGGGTGCCTCGGTGCAGAAGCTCAACTACCTGCCGGAAGCGCATACCGACTTCATTTTCTCGGTGATCGCCGAAGAGCTGGGCTTCATCGGCGTCTGCGGTGTCGTGTGCCTTTACGCGCTGCTGGTCGGCCGTGCGTTCTGGGTGGGCATGCGCTGCGTGGAAATGAAGCGTCACTTCTCCGGCTACGTGGCCTTCGGTATCGGGCTGTGGGTGGCGATGCAGAGCTTCGTGTCGATCGGCGTGAACCTGGGGATTCTGCCCACCAAGGGCCTGACCCTGCCGCTGATTTCCTCCGGCGGTTCGTCGGTGCTGATGACCTGCATGGCCATGGGCCTGCTGCTGCGCGTGTCCTACGAAATGGATCGCGCCGAGCGCCTGCGCAGCAAGTTGTCGCCGCAGGGTGCGGGCACCGCAGCGTCGGAGCCGGCCGAGCCGGTGGTCGAACCCGTACCGCCGGCGTATGCAGCGGGGCGCAAGCCGCAGCGCGAGACCGCTGCAGCACCGGCACCGGTGGCAGCGACGCCAGCTGCGCCGCCTTCGGTGGCGCCGGCATCGGCCATCCTGCGCGGCACCAGCCGGATGCAGCCGCGTGTGGAACCGACCTTCGGGAGAATCGCATGAGCGTGCAGACGGCTCCCTCGCAAGCCTCGGCCAGGCCATCTGCGGGCAGCCGCCCCGTGATGATCCTGGCTGGCGGCACCGGTGGGCATATTTTCCCGGGCCTGGCCGTGGCCAAGGTGCTGCGCGCGCGCGGCGTGCCGGTGACCTGGCTGGGCGCCGACGGTGCGATGGAAACGCGGCTGGTGCCGCAGCACGATCTCCAGATCGACACGCTGGCCATCAGCGGTCTGCGTGGCAAGGGTGTCATCAAGTTGCTTGGTGCACCGGTGCGAGTGATGCGCGCCGTGCGCGCTGCCGGCTTCGTATTGCGCAAGCGGCAGCCGCGCGCGGTGATCAGCTTTGGCGGCTTTGCGGCAGGCCCCGGCGGCCTGGCTGCACGCCTGCTCGGCGTGCCGTTGCTCGTCCACGAACAAAATCGCGCGCCCGGCATGACCAACAAGGTGCTGTCGCGTTTTGCGCGGCGTGTGCTGACCGGTTTTCCAGGCAGCTTCGCTGGCGAGGAAGCGGTGGGTAACCCGGTGCGTGCGGAAATCGCCGCGCTTCCTGCACCGGCCGCACGCCTGGTCGGGCGTGGTGGGCCGGTGCGCGTCCTGGTGCTTGGCGGCAGCCAGGGCGCACGCGTCTTGAATCAGGCAGTGCCCGCGGCACTGGCGGCGCTCGGGCATCCGGATGTCGAGCTGCGCCATCAGTGCGGCGAGAAGCTGCGCGGCGAAGCCGAGGCTTCCTATGCGCAGGCCGGGGTGAATGCCAGCGTCGAACCGTTCATTGCCGACATGGCCGCCGCCTACGCCTGGGCCGACCTGGTGGTGTGCCGCGCCGGTGCCTCGACGCTGGCGGAGCTGTGCGCCGCCGGTATCGGCAGCGTGCTGGTGCCCTTCGCCGCCGCCGTCGACGATCACCAGACCCGCAATGCCGAATACCTGGTCGGCGCCGACGCCGCCGTGCTGCTCAAGCAGGACGACACGTTGGCCGTGCGCCTGCAGCAGGTCTTGCAGACCTTGCTGACCGACCCGGCACGCCGCCTGTCGATGGCGCAAGCCGCCCGCACCCTGGCCAAGCCGGATGCCGCCGAGCGTATCGCCGACATCATTCTTCAGGAAGCCGGGAGTGGGGATTCGGGATTGGGGATTCGTAACAAGCAAACGCACAAGCAGGACAGCATGCAGACATCCGTAAATGGCGACCCTTCGGCACAGTTGATCGCCACCAATCCCCAATCCCGAATCCCCAATCCCGGCACCTCCGCAGGAGGTGCAGCGTGATCCGCCGTCTGCAGGACAGCGGCGATCTGGTGCGCGCGTTTCCGCGCGTGCATTTCGTCGGCATCGGCGGCACCGGCATGAGCGGCATTGCCGAGGTCATGCTGACGCTGGGCTATGAGGTCTCCGGTTCGGACAACGCCGACAATGCGGCCACGCGCCGCCTGGCCAAACTCGGTGCACGCGTGATGCGCGGGCATTCGGCGGCCAATGTGCTGGGTACCGATTGCGTGGTGGTGTCCAGCGCGATCCGCGAAGACAACCCCGAGCTGATGGAAGCGCGCAGCCAGCGCATTCCGATCATGCCGCGTGCGGCGATGCTGGCCGAGCTGATGCGCTTCCGTCGCGGCATCGCGGTGGCCGGCACGCACGGCAAGACCACCACCACCAGCCTGGCTGCGGCCGTGTTGAGCGAAGGTGGGCTGGACCCGACCTTCGTCATCGGCGGGCAACTGCTGGCGGCCGGCGCCAATGCCAAGCTCGGTGGCGGGCAGTGGCTGGTGGCCGAAGCCGACGAAAGCGATGGCAGCTTCCTGCGCCTGAATCCGTTGATGGCGGTGATCACCAACATCGATGCGGATCACCTGGAAAACTACGGCAACGACTTCGCCCGCGTGCAGGCCGCCTTTGCCGAATTCCTGCAGCGCCTGCCGTTCTACGGGCTGGCCCTGCTGTGCATCGACGACCCGGAAGTGGCTGCACTGGCCGGCAAGACGCCGCGCCACGTGATGAGCTACGGCATGAGCGAAAACGCCGACGTGCGCGCCGAAGACGTGGTGCAGGACGGCCCGCGGATGCGCTTTACGCTGCGCCTGCCCGAAGGCACCACCACCCCGGTGACGTTGGCCTTGCCGGGCCGGCACAACGTGCTCAACGCACTGGCTGCCGCCGCGATCGGCTGGCAGCTCGGCGTGGAGCCGCAGACCATTGCGCGCGCGCTGGAAAACTTCGCCGGCATCGGTCGCCGTTTCAACGACCTGGGCGAAGTCACCACCAGCAATGGCGCGCGTGTGCGCGTGGTCGACGACTACGGCCACCATCCGCGCGAGCTGGAAGCGGTGTTCGCTGCCGCCCGCGGCGGCTGGCCGGACAAGCGTCTGGTGGTGGCCTTCCAGCCGCACCGTTACAGCCGTACCCGCGATCAGTTCGATGCCTTCGCCGCCGTGCTGAGCACTGTCGATGCATTGGTGTTGAGCGAGGTCTACCCGGCCGGTGAAGCGCCGATTCCCGGCGCCGATTCGCGCGCACTGGCGCGTGCCATCCGTGCGCGCGGCCGCAGCGAGCCGGTGGTGGTCGGCCAGATCGCCGGCCTGGCCGAAGTGCTGCCGGACGTGCTGCAGGACGGCGACCTGTTGTTGATGATGGGCGCCGGCGATATCGGGTACGTCGCCCAGCACATCATCAATCACGGTTTTGTCGGAGAGCAGGCATGAGCGCGCCGATCGCCGCTGCACGCAGCAACGATCCGGCCGCGTTCGGACGCGTCGCAGTGCTGCTTGGCGGCACCTCGTCCGAGCGCGAAGTGTCGTTGAATTCCGGCAGCAACGTGCTGGACGCACTGCGCGCGCGTGGGGTCGATGCGCAGCCGGTCGACGGCATTCCCGCATTGGCGCAGGCGCTGGTCGCGCAGCGCTTCGATCGCGTGTTCAACGTGTTGCACGGCCATAACGGCGGCGGCGAAGACGGCATCGTGCAGGGCCTGATGGAAGCCTTCGGCGTCCCGTACACCGGCTCGGACGTGCTTGGCTCGGCGTTGAGCATGGACAAGATCCGCACCAAGCAGGTGTGGTTGTCGCTGGGTCTGTCGACGCCGCGTTACGCGCGTCTGGCTGCCGGCGCCAGCGCAGACCAGATTCACGCCGCTGCACGGCAGATCGGGTTGCCGGTGATCGTCAAGCCGGCCAACGAAGGCTCCAGCGTCGGCGTCAGCCGCGTGTTCGATCAGGCGCAGCTCGAAGAAGCCGTGCTGCTGGCCGCGCGCTACGACGGCGCACTGTTGATGGAACAACTGATCGAAGGCGACGAGCTGACCGTGGCCATTCTGGGCGAGACTGCGCTGCCGTCGATCCGCATCGTGCCCAAGGGCCAGTGGTACGACTACAACGCCAAGTACCTGGCCGACGACACCCAGTATCTGTGCCCGGGGCTGGACGGCGAGGCCGAAGCGCAGATCCGCCAGCTCGCCCTCGACGCCTTCCGTGCTGCCGGCTGCCGCGGCTGGGGCCGCGTGGACGTCATGCGCGATCGCAACAGCGGCCAGCTCTACCTGCTGGAAGTGAACACCGCTCCCGGCATGACCAGCCACTCGCTGGTGCCCAAGGCCGCCCGCCAGCTCGGCATCGATTTCGAAGAACTGGTCTGGCGCGTGCTGGAGCAGACGCTGTGAAGCCGGGATTGGGGATTCGGGATTGGGGATTGGCCAACAGCGACGCCACGCGCGCCGTTGCCGTTGCTGTGGCGAATCCCCAATCCCGAATTTCCAATCCCGCGAGCGCAGCGCGCGCCGTTGCGAATCCCCAATCCCCAATGCCGAATCCCGTGTGCGGAGCACACCCATGAACGCCACCCTGCGCATCCTGGCCTGGTTGATCGCGGTAGCGCTGGTCGCGTTGCCGGTGGTGGCCGTGCTCAACGGGTGGGTGGGTGCGGAGCGGTGGCCGTTGGCGAAGTTGCGGGTGTCCGGCGATTTCAAGCGGGTGCCGGCCGAAGAATTGCGCGCGGTGGTGTTGCCGTATGCGCGCTCGGGCTTTTTCGCAGTGAAGTTGCAGAACGCACAAGACGCCATCGCGCGGCTGCCGTGGGTGGAAAGCGCGCAGGTGCGCAAGCGTTGGCCGGACGTGCTGGAAGTACGCGTGACCGAGCACAAGCCGTTCGCGCGCTGGGGTACCGACCGCATGCTGTCCGAGCAGGGCCGGCTGTTCCGCACCCCGCCGTTGTTGAAGGATTTCAAGTTGCCGCAACTCGGCGGCCCGGACAGCAAGACCCAGGATGTGGTTGCGCTGTACAACGAGTCGCGCGCGTTGTTTGCGCCGACCGGGCTGGATGTGGATCGCCTGGAGATGGACGCGCGCGGCAGCTGGTCGCTGGGCCTGAGCAACGGCGTGCAGATCGTGATCGGCCGCGACGATGCGCGCGCGCGCCTGCAGCGGTTCGCCCGCGTGCTGCCGCAGCTGGCCGACCCGCAGCGCCCGATCGCGCGCGCCGACCTGCGTTACACCAACGGCTTCACGGTCGAACGGAATATGGAAAACGCGGCGCCCGAGACCAAGAAAAAACCTCCGCCGGCCACGCCCGCCGCACACCACACGGTCGTGCTGCAACTCCCTCGCACCCATACCCCGCTTTTCTCCAATCCCGAATCCCAAATCCCGAATCCCGGCTTTAAGACATGAACCGCAAAGGCGACAAATCCCTCATCGTTGGACTGGATATCGGCACCTCCAAGGTCGTCGCGCTGGTCGGCGAGTACTCGCCCGGCAATCCGATCGAAGTGATCGGCATCGGTTCGCATGAATCGCGCGGTCTCAAGCGCGGCGTGGTGGTGGATATCGAATCCACCGTGCAGTCGATCCAGCGTGCGGTCGAAGAGGCCGAGCTGATGGCCGGCTGCGAGATCCGTTCGGTGTATGCGTCGATTTCCGGCAACCACGTGCAGTGCAAGAACTCGCCCGGCATCGTGCCGATCCGCGACGGCGAAGTGACCTGGAGCGATCTGGAGCGCGTGCTGGATGCGGCCAAGGCCGTGGCCATTCCCGCCGACCAGCGCATCCTGCATGCGATCCCGCGCGAATACGTGCTGGACGATTCGCAGGAAGGCATCCGCAATCCGGTCGGCATGACCGGCGTGCGCCTGGAGGTGCACGCGCATCTGGTGGTGTGCGCGCAGTCGGCCGCGGCCAACATCACCAAGTGCGTGCAGAAGTGCGGCCTGCAGGTGGACGACCTGGTGCTGTCGTCGCTGGCTTCCAGCGTGGCGGTATTGACCGCCGACGAACGCGAACTGGGCGTGGTGCTGGTGGATATCGGCGCTGGCACCACCGACCTGGCGGTCTACGTGCAGGGCGCGATCTGCCATACCGCCTCGCTGCCGATCGCCGGCGACCACGTCACCAACGACATCGCGCACATGCTGCGCACGCCCACGCCGGAAGCCGAGCAGATCAAGGTGCGTTACGCCTGCGCACTGGCGCAGCTGGCCACCGCTGAAGAAAGCATCCAGGTGCCGTCGGTGGGCGACCGCCCGCCGCGACGCATGCCGCGGCATGCGCTGGCGCAGGCAGTGCAGGGCCGTTACGAAGAAATCTTCGAGATGGTGCAGGCCGAACTGCGCCGTTCCGGCTTCGAGGAAATGGTGCGCGCCGGCATGGTGCTCACCGGCGGCGCCTCGAAGATGGAAGGCGTGGTCGAACTGGCCGAAGAAATGCTGCAGATGCCGGTGCGCGTGGGCATTCCGCAGCACGTCACCGGCCTGGGTGAGGTCGTCGGCAACCCGGTGCACGCCTCAGGCGTGGGCCTGCTGCTGATGGGCAGTCAGATCGAACACCCGCGTCGCCCGTCGATCCCGACCGGACGCGCGGGCAGCTTGTTCAAGAAATTGAAGAACTGGTATCGCGGCGAATTCTGAGGAGCCGGGATTCGGGATTTGGGATTGGCAAGAGCGAAAGAAAAGCAGGGCAGCGGCGAAGATAAGTGGAGAGCGGTGAGCGGGTAGGCGGTAAACTTTTTTGCAGGCATTGCGTCGAGGAGTAGGTGCGGTGAGTCGTGGAGCGCAACAGCGCATCCATGGCCCAGGCACACGAATCCCGACTTTCAAACAACAACACTCGCCGTGATGCGGAGTGGGCAGGGAGCCTCGCTTTTGCGAATCCCCACTCCCCACTCCCCAATCCCGGCTCAAGAGGACACTGACATGGCACATTTTGAACTGATCGAAAAGATGGCTCCCAACGCGGTCATCAAGGTCGTTGGCGTAGGCGGCGGCGGCGGCAACGCGGTTGCGCACATGGTCAACACCAATGTCGATGGCGTGGAATTCATCACCGCCAACACCGACTCGCAGGCGATCAAGAACTGCGGCGCCAAGTTGCAGCTGCAGCTCGGCACCAACGTCACCAAGGGCCTGGGCGCCGGCGCCAATCCGGAGGTCGGCCGCCAGGCCGCGCTGGAAGATCGCGAGCGCATCATGGACGCGCTGCAGGGCGCGGACATGGTGTTCATCACCGCCGGCATGGGCGGCGGCACCGGCACCGGTGCTGCACCGGTCGTTGCGCAGCTGGCCAAGGAAATGGGCATCCTGACCGTGGCCGTGGTCACCAAGCCGTTCCCGTTCGAAGGCCGTCGCCGCATGCAGGTCGCGCTGAAGGGCATCGAGGAACTGAGCCAGCATTGCGACTCGCTGATCACCATCCCCAATGAAAAGCTGATCACCGTGCTCGGCCGCAACGCCACCATGATCCAGGCCTTCCGCGCTGCCAACGACGTGCTGCAGGGCGCCGTGCAGGGCATCGCCGACCTGATCGTGCGTCCGGGCCTGATCAACGTCGACTTCGCCGACGTGCGCACCGTGATGTCGGAAATGGGCCTGGCCATGATGGGCACCGGTTCGGCTCGCGGCGACGATCGCGCACAGGCCGCTGCCGAAGCCGCCATCCAGAACCCGCTGCTGGACGACGTCAACCTGGCCGGTGCCAACGGCATCCTGGTCAACATCACCGCCGGCCCGGACTTCACCATGTCCGAGTTCGACGAGATCGGCCGCACCATCGAAGCCTTCGCATCCGAAGATGCCACCGTGGTCGTCGGCACCGTGCTCGACCCGGACATGCAGGACGAAGTGCGCGTGACCGTGGTGGCCACCGGCCTGAACCGTGCCGTCGCCCGCCAGACCCAGCGTCCGGACCAGCGCGCGCCGATCAAGCTGGTGCGCAACGCCACCACCGGCCAGCCGGAATTCGGCGACTTCGACACCACCAGCGGCGACGCGGTGTCCAAGGCCGTCGGCGGCAGCATGGGCCTGGGCCTGCGCCGTCCGAGCAGCGACTCGGTCGGCAGCAGCCACAGTGCCGGCAATGCCGCACCGCCGGCTGCAGACCTGCCCAACGATTACCTGGATATCCCGGCGTTCCTGCGCCGCCAGGCCGACTGATGGGCGTCGGCTACGTCGCTACGGCGGCGTAGCCCGTCCGACCCGACAGCTGTCGGGGCTGCCATGTCATGTCCTTTTCTGCCGGATCGGTCACGATCCGGCAGCTTTTGCAGTGGCAAGACAGCGGTATGACACCTTTCCTCACGCGCAACTTGTTAAAATTCGGATAATCTCACTGGATTAGACAGTCTGTTCAGCGTCTGTCTGCATCGTTCCCCCAGACTTCGCACATGACCCAGCAACGCACTCTCAAGAACACCATTCGCGCCACCGGCGTCGGCCTGCATAGCGGCGACAAGGTGTACATGACGCTACGACCGGCCCCGGTCGATCATGGCGTGGTGTTCCGGCGTGTGGACCTGGAACCGGTCGTCGAAGTCCCCGCCGATGCCGAGCTGGTCACCGAGACCACGCTGTGCACAGGCCTGACCTGCAACGGCGCCAAGATCCAGACCGTCGAACACCTGATGTCGGCACTGGCCGGCCTGGGTGTGGACAACGTCATCGTCGAACTGTCCTCGGCCGAGTTGCCGATCATGGACGGTTCGTCCGGCCCGTTCGTGTTCCTGCTGCAGTCTGCAGGGATCGTCGAGCAGAACAAGGCCAAGCGCTTCATCCGCATCAAGCAGACGGTGGAAGTGCGAGAGGGCGACAAGGTTGCGCGTTTCGAGCCGTACGACGGCTACAAGTTGGGCTTCACCATCGAATTCAATCACCCGATGATCCCGGCCAAGCAATCGCGCCAGGAAATCGAATTCTCCACCTCGGCCTACGTCAAGGAAATCTCGCGCGCCCGGACCTTCGGTTTCATGCGCGACCTTGAGTACATGCGCGAGCGCAATCTGGGCCTGGGCGGTTCGATGGACAACGCCATCGTGCTGGACGAGTTCCGCGTGCTCAACGAGGATGGCCTGCGCTACACCAACGAATTCGTGCGCCACAAGATCCTGGATGCCATCGGCGACCTGTATCTGGCTGGCGGCGCCATCCTGGGCGCCTATGAAGGTTTCAAATCCGGCCATGCGCTCAACAACAAGCTGGTGCGCGCGTTGCTGGCGGATCAGGCCGCCTGGGAATGGGTCAGCTTCCCCGAAGGCACCGAGCAACCGCCGGTGACCTACGCCAGCCCCGTCTACGCCTGAGAACGCCACCCTGCCGCGTCGCTTTCGGGTTGGTGCGGCCCTGCCAGGCGGCGCTGGCCCCGCCTGCGTTCGGCCAACCCCTGCACTTGCCTGACGACCGCTCGCCGACTGCGCTCACTGCCTGACGATGTGTCAGGGAATGCCGCAATTGGCATCAAAAGTGTGAACCCGCTCGAATTTCGTCCCGCGGCTTAACTTTTATTTAAGACTTCTCTAACTCCTGCGGGCGCCATGACCGCTAGGATGCGTCGGGTCGTGCGTGGTCTTCGCAATCTTTTCACGCGCTGCTGGCCGCCCGGAGACGACGGCAAGGATGTCACCGCTTGGTCGGCAAGACGTCCTGCAAGGATGCCAGTGCCTCGCGCAGACCCTTGTGCGTGGCTTCGGACACCGGCCGTGGACGGTCGCGGTTCTGCTGTGTTGGGGAATGCAGCGGAGTGCTTGCCGTCTTGACGGTCACTGCGGTGGCCTTCAACCCGATGGATCGGGCGGCATCAAGAAGTTGGGTCTCGGCGAGCCGCACCTTGGCATGCCAGATCGGTGAATCAACCAGAAAAACGAGCTGTTCGCCTCGGACATTGGCCAACCGGCAACGGGTCGCCAGATGGGGCGGTAACAGGGGGCGCAACTGCCGGTCCAGCGCATCGAGCCACAAGGCTCGACGCAAGGGGTCGCCAGCCTTTTCACCCAGCGCGGCCTCGATGGCCTGCTGCGGAGCGGAAGGGTTGCGTGCGTTGGACTTGGGCTTGGACATGACACTCATATGGCGTTGAAGAAAGTTGTAATCAAATCTCGCGAAACCCGGGTACAGCGTGTAGCCCGACAGTTCCAGGGCTTTGCCGCGGATCGACCGATGGTCGTCCTCGGCGCCGTGCTTGGGCTGGGCATGTTGATTGGCGTCGGCGCAAGCACCGCCACCGGCATGGTGACCAATTCCGCGCTGCAGGCCAAGGTCGCGCAGCAACAGGCCGAGCTGGCCCAGGCGCAGCGCGCCTCGCAGGCGCAGGTCAATGCACTGGCCGCACGCATGGGCGAGCTGCAGGCGCAGGCCACCCGCCTCAACGCGTTGGGCGAGCGGCTGACCGAAATGGGCAAGTTGAAGGATGGCGAGTTCGACTTTGACGCGCCGGTCGGCGTCGGTGGCGGCGACGAGCCGGTCAGCGACATGCCGGTGGAAACGCTCAAGCAGACGCTGGGGCAGGTCGAACAGCAGTTCTCCGCCTCCGGCCAGCAACTGAACGTGCTGGCTTCGCTGATGTTCGATCATCAGCTCGAGCAGAATTCGGTGCCCTCGCGGATGCCGATCCGCAACACCTATATCACCTCGGGCTTTGGTGGCCGCGCCGATCCGTTCGACGGCGGCTCGGCCTTCCACAAGGGTGTGGACTTCCACGCCAACGTGGGCGATCCGGTGATGTCGGTCGCCGATGGCGTGGTCAGCTACGCCGGTGTGCGTGGCGGCTACGGCAACGTGGTGGAAGTGGACCATGGCAACGGCTACGTGACCCGCTACGCGCACAACTCGCGCCTGGTGGTGAAGGTAGGCGATCTGGTGCGCGCCGGGCAGCAGGTGGCCAGGGCCGGTTCCAGTGGTCGTTCCACCGGTGCGCACGTGCACTTCGAGGTCTGGGCCGATGGTCGCGTGGTCAATCCGCGCAAGTTCCTGGGCGACACCAACACGCCGGTAGGGCGCCGAGGGCGCGGTTGACGAAGGCACGGCACGCTCCGGCGGAGGTGCTTGATTCGTGAAGGCTCGCCCCAAGCTACAATAGGGTGTTGCCATGACAGGGCGCAGTGCGCCCTGTTTCGTTTACGGCGGTCGGGTCTTGGGACCGGCGTCGGTCAAACCGTTCCTTTTCAACCGGTTTCTTCAATGATCAACAGTCTGCTTACCCGTGTCTTTGGCAGTCGTAACGAACGCCAGCTGCGCCAGCTCACCCGCCTCGTCGCCCAGATCAATGCGCTGGAGCCGACGATCGAGAAGCTCTCCGACGCCGAGCTGCAAGCCAAGACCCCGGAGTTCAAGCAGCGGCTTGCCACCGGGCAGTCCCTGGACAAGATTCTTCCCGAAGCCTTTGCGGTGTGCCGCGAGGCCAGCCGTCGCGTGCTGGGCATGCGCCACTACGACGTGCAGCTGATCGGCGGCATGGTGCTGCATCTGGGCAAGATTGCCGAGATGCGCACCGGCGAAGGCAAGACCCTGGTGGCGACCCTGCCGGTGTACCTCAACGCGCTGCAGGGCGAAGGCGTGCATGTGGTCACGGTCAACGACTACCTGGCGCGCCGCGACGCCGCGCAGATGGGCAAGTTGTACAACTGGCTGGGCCTGAGCGTGGGCGTGGTGTATCCGGGCATGCCGCATAGTGACAAGCGCGAGGCCTATGGCAGCGACATCACCTACGGCACCAACAACGAATTCGGCTTCGACTACCTGCGTGACAACATGGCGCTGTCGCGCGCCGATCGCTACCAGCGCAATCTGCACTACGCGATCGTCGACGAAGTCGACTCGATCCTGATCGACGAAGCGCGCACCCCGTTGATCATTTCCGGCCCGGCCGACGAATCGCCGGAGCTGTACATCCGCGTCAACCGCATCGTGCCGCAGCTGACCAAGCAGGAAAGCGAAGAAGGCGAGGGCGATTACTGGATCGACGAGAAGGGCAAGCAGGTGCATCTGTCAGAGGCGGGCATGGGCCACGCCGAAGAACTGCTGATGCAGGCCGGCATCCTGGAAAACGCCGAAGACGGCCTGTACGCCGCGCAGAACCTGAGCGTGGTGCATCACCTCAACGCCGCACTGCGTGCGCATGCGATCTACCAGCGCGACGTGGATTACATCGTGCGCGATGGCGAAGTGGTGATCGTGGACGAATTCACCGGCCGCACCCTGTCCGGGCGTCGCTGGTCCGACGGCCTGCACCAGGCGGTCGAAGCGAAGGAGGGCGTGCCGGTACAGCGCGAGAACCAGACGCTGGCCAGCATCACCTTCCAGAACCTGTTCCGCATGTACAAGAAGCTGTCCGGCATGACCGGTACGGCCGACACCGAAGCCTACGAATTCCAGAGCATCTACGGCCTGGAAGTGGTGGTGATCCCGACCAACCGCCCGACCGTGCGCAAGGACCATCCGGACCAGGTCTTCCTCAACCGCAAGGGCAAGTTCAATGCGGTGCTGGCCGACATCGAAGACTGCGCCAAGCGCGGCCAGCCGGTGCTGGTGGGTACCACCTCGATCGAGACCTCGGAGATGCTGTCCGAGCATCTGCGCAAGGCCGGCGTGAAGCACGAAGTGCTCAACGCCAAGCAGCACGAGCGCGAAGCGACCATCGTGGCCAACGCCGGCCAGCCGGGTGCGGTGACCATCGCCACCAACATGGCCGGTCGCGGTACCGACATCGTGCTGGGCGGTTCGCTGGAGTCGGAGTATCACGCGCTGGGCGAGGATGCGACCGAGGACGCGCGCTTCACGATCAAGACCGATTGGCAGCGTCGGCATGACGCGGTCAAGGCGGCCGGCGGCCTGCACATCATCGGTACCGAGCGTCACGAATCGCGGCGTATCGACAACCAGTTGCGCGGCCGCGCCGGCCGTCAGGGCGACCCGGGTTCGTCGCGCTTCTATCTGTCGCTGGAAGACAACCTGATGCGCATCTTCGCCTCGGACTGGGTCCAGAAGGCGATGCGCATGATGGGCATGAAGGAAGACGACGTCATCGAAGATCGCCTGGTCAGCCGGCAGATCGAGAAGGCCCAGCGCAAGGTGGAAGCGCATAACTTCGACATCCGCAAGAACCTGCTGGACTTCGACGACGTCAACAACGATCAGCGCAAGGTGATCTACGCGCAGCGCGACGAGTTGCTGGATGCCGAGTCGGTGAAGGACAACGTCGATGGCATCCGCGGCGATGTGATCTATGACCTGGTCGCCCGCTTCGTGCCGCCCAATTCGGTGGACGAGCAGTGGGACCTGCAGGGGCTGGAAGCCACGCTGGAATCGGAGCTGGGCATGCCGATGGCGTTGCGCGAAATGGCGCGCACGCAGGAAGAACTGGACGCCGAGCAGATCGCCGCCAAGGTACAGGCGGCGGTGGATGCGCACTTCGCTGAGAAGGAAGCGGCGGTGGGCAACGACACCATGCGCGCGCTGGAAAAGCACGTGATGCTGACCGTGCTCGATCAGGGCTGGAAGGAGCATCTGGCCAAGATGGATTACCTGCGCCAGGGCATCTATCTGCGTGGTTACGCGCAGAAGCAGCCCAAGCAGGAATACAAGAAGGAAGCCTTCGAGCTGTTCTCCGAGATGCTGGAGAACGTCAAGCGCGAAGTGGTGAACCTGCTGGCACGCGTGCGCATCCGTAGCGAAGAGGAAGTGGCCGAGCTCGAAGAACAGGAGCGTCTGCAGGCGCAAGCACGCCTGATGGCCTCGCAGTTCCAGCACCAGGATGCCGGCGGCTACGGCGCCGACGAGGAAGTGGAGCAGATGCAGGGCGGCAACGCACCGGTGCCGGTGTCGCAGGTCACCCGCGACGAGCCCAAGGTGGGCCGGAACGATCCGTGCCCCTGCGGCAGCGGCAAGAAGTACAAGCACTGCCACGGTCAGCTCAGCTGAGCTGACCGTGGTGCAGCCCGCTTGGCGGGCTGCACACCCAGCGTCCGCTGCGCGGACGCTGGGTGCACGGTCCTTGCTTCCGATCCCCGCGCCGTTGGCGCGCCCCCTTACCAAAGGGGCTCTGCTTACGGATGGGATCCCTGGGGGCGCTTGAAGCAGGAAAGGGGATGTCGCAGGCCGGATCCGAGGCCACACTCAGGTTTCGTGCCTTTGGCCAAATTTCTGCCAACGGCCTCTTTGCCAACGGCGTGGCCTGCATCGTTGCCAGGTCATGCCTGGAAACCACGGCACAGACGCCAGAAGAGTTCGAGCAGCTCGATGAGTTCTGTCCCGGTGCGCCTCGGCCTGGCAGGTTCGTTACCCGCTTGTCCATCGCGCACGGGTGCCAACTGCGCCCCGCTGCATGCAAGCTTCCCCGCCTGCGCCACCGCGGGGCGTATGCTCGATCCATATCCTGCGGGGAGTGCGGTCATGACGCTGCTGTCCAGCCAGCAATTGAAAGTGTTCGTGCCTGCGCGCGATTACGCGCTGTCGCAGCGGTTCTATCGTGCGCTGGGCTTCGTGCAGGAGGACGAGGTGGGCAACGTGACCTGCTTTCGGCACGGTGCGCACTGCGCGTTCCTGCTGCAGGATTTCTATGTGCGTGAGCTGGCCGAAAACCTGATGCTGCATCTGTGGGTGGACGATGCCGATGGGTGGTGGCAGCACGTGCATGACCTGGGGTTGGATGAGCAGTTCGGTGTGAGCTTTAGCGCGCCGGAAGACCGGCCCTGGGGCGCGCGCGATTTCACCCTGCACGATCCCAGTGGCGTGCTGTGGCGGATCGGGCAGCCGCTGTAGGGCGGGATTGGGGATTGGGGATTGGCAGAAGCACACGTGCTGCGCTTTGACCAATCCCGAATCCCCACTCCCCAATCCCAGCCCCCAAGCGATTGCGTTGAACCGCTCACTCGCGGCACTCTTGTTGCATGCCCGATTCCCTTCGCTCCATCCACGTCGTCGCCGGCGTGATCACCGACCCGCGCGGCCGGATCCTGCTGACGCGTCGTACCGAAACCCGCGACATGCCCGGCCTGTGGGAATTCCCTGGCGGCAAGCGCGAGCCCGGCGAAACCTCCGAGCAGGCGCTGGTGCGCGAGCTCAATGAAGAACTCGGCATCGAGGCCCAGGTCGGCGAATGGATCATGGACGTGCCGCAGCTGTATCCGGACAAGCGCCTGCGCCTGGAGGTGCGTCACATCACGTCCTGGAAAGGCAGCCCGCGCGGGCGCGAGGGCCAGGCGATGACCTGGGTGGCCGCCGACAAGCTCACCCGCTATTCGATGCCGCCGGCCGATGTGCCGGTAGTGGGTGTGCTGCGTCAGCCCGACCGCTATCTGATCACGCCCGAGCCCGACGACGATGCGCGCTGGCTGGAGGGCCTGGAGCGCGCGCTGCAGGACGGTGTGACCCGCATCCAGCTGCGCGGGCGCCAGGTCGCGCCGGCGCGTTGGCAGGCGTTGTTGCATCAGGTGCTGACCCTGCGCGGCCGTGCACGCGCACAGCTGTTGCTCAATCGCGATGTCGCACTGGCCGCGGAACTTGGAATCGGCGTGCATCTGGGATCGGAGCAGTTGGCCGGTTTGCAGGAACGTCCGCTGCCCGCAGAACAACCGGTGGCCGCTTCTTGCCATGGGTTGGAGGACTTGCGTCATGCGCAGCGGCTGGGCTGCGATTTTGCGGTGCTGGGCCCGGTGCAGGCCACCGCATCGCATCCGGATGCGACTCCGCTGGGATGGGACGGCTTCGAAACCCTGCGCGAGCAGGTGTCGTTGCCGATCTACGCACTCGGCGGCATGCAGGTGGCCGATCTGCGCGAAGCACGCTCGCATGGCGCGCAAGGCATTGCGGCAATTCGCTCGCTTTGGCCGCAGTGAGCGTGTCAGCATCCGCGCGCTAGCGTCTATCGCTTGATGACATTGTCGAAAGCAGTCGCATCGGCTGGACAATGACCTCACGTGGTGTGTGGGCGACTGCCGTCATCGCAGTGACTCTGCGCCAGGAGCGGCCGACAAACGCGCTGAGCAGCCATCGGAGGGTGCGGGCAGTGCTGATGGAACGGTGGAGTCAGGGTGGGCATACCGATCCCCCGACATCGGCTAGGCCCGCCTTGCAGTGAAACAGTGTTGCCCCACCTGAGTGTTGTCAGGGCCGACCGGAGATCACCAGGTGCTTGAACTCTCGCTGGAAACGAGCGCGGAACTCGACCGTCTGTGCGCGCTGGGCGATCGGCATGCCGAAGCGGGCGATTTTCCTTCGGCGCTGGAGGCGTATTGGTCGGCCTGGAACGTGTTGCCCGATCCCAAGCAGGACTGGCGGGCGGCGACGTGGATACTCGCTGCGGTCGGCGATGCCAATTTTCGCAGTGGAGATTTCACGGCAGGTCGCGACAACCTGTCACATGCCATGCAGTGCCCTGGCGCACTTGGGAACCCGTTCATCCATCTGCGACTTGGGCAGTGCCAGCTTGAGCCTGGCAATCTTGATCGCTCGGCAGATGAGCTCATGCGGGCTTACATGGGGGACGGTCCTGACGTTTTCGCCAGCGAGGATCCCAAGCATCTGGAGTTCCTGAGGACGCGTGCAAACGGGATTGAATTGCCTCGCAAGACATCCAGCTGGAAGTTCTGGAAGTGAGTGCTCGCCATCCCTCACGCCGATGCCGTTTCGGGGAGCGGCCCACCGCAGGCCTCGGTCGGGCTTAAAACGTCACCCAAAAGCAGTTGTATTGCCGGCGCAGGCGCAACACGCTGCGCGCGGGGGTGCCGCTGGCAAGGTTCTGTTCCAGGCGCAGGCCCCATGGGCGCGGGCGTGTGGGCGCGGGCAATGGCGCATCGATCGCGCTGCCGTCCAGCGATGGAGTTGCCGCGGCGGTGTCTGCATCCCAGGTAGGTGTCTCGGTCTGCGGATACATCGGTGCGATGTCCAGCAGCGGGCGTTGCACGATGGCTTCCAGCCGGCTCAGTACCTGGTTGGCCGCCGCGTCGGATTGCCCGCTCCACAGGTACAGGCTGGACAGTCGATTGACGTCGCGACTCTCCACGGCGCTTTGCAGCAGCGACACCAATTCGCTCAGCCGGCGCGGGCAGCCATAGCGGTGCAGCCCGGTATTGCCTTGCGTGCGCGGGGCCGGTGGCGCGCGCATTGCGGCGCCCACGTCTTCGCAACGGCGGTCGGTGAACATGGTCTGGCCGTCCGGCGTGACGCAGCGACGGATCTCCTGTGCCTGCACGCGATTGGCAGCAGGCAGGCAGAGCAGCAACACCATCATTGGCAGGAAGCGAAACATCGGCGCAGCGTAGCCGGGCACGCGTGAGCTGGCGAGAAACGTGAGGGTCGCGCGCGCGTACGTGGTGTGGCCGGGTGCACCCGCGTGCATTGAATCGTGTGTACCGGCAGGTTGCCGCAAGTGGGCCGAGCCTGTGGCCGCGCTCAGCGCCCGAGCAGCTGCAGCACCTGCGTGGTCGGCTTGGCCAGGTTGAGCGTGTAGAAGTGCAGGGCCGGTGCGCCGCCGGCGATCAGGCGCTCGCACAGGCTGGCCACCACTTCTGCACCGAAGGCGCGCACCGCGTCGGCGTCGTCGCCGTAGGACTGCATCTTCTTGCCGATCCAGCGCGGGATCTCTGCGCCGCATTGCTC
This sequence comes from Xanthomonas sp. 3793, assembly GCF_024806835.1. GTDB lineage: Bacteria > Pseudomonadota > Gammaproteobacteria > Xanthomonadales > Xanthomonadaceae > Xanthomonas > Xanthomonas arboricola_F. The sequence continues at coordinate 159,663 of NZ_JANTYU010000003.1, read as the reverse complement.
GGAAAAACGCCGCAGCTGCGAGAAATTGGAGATCGGCATGATGCCGGGAACGATCGGCACCTCCACGCCCATGCGCTGCACCGCATCGCGAAAATGGAAGTAGGCATCGGCGTTGTAGAAATACTGGGTGATCGCCGCATCGGCACCGGCATCGACCTTTGCCTTGAAATAGCGCAGGTCGCTCAAGGCATCGACCGCTTGCGGATGGGTTTCCGGATACGCGCCGACCTCGATCCGGAAGGCGTCGCCGTGCTCGGCGCGGATGAAGGCGATCAGGTCCGAGGCATAGCGCAGGTCGCCCGGGTGTCCCATGCCCGAGGGCAGGTCGCCACGCAGCGCAACGATGCGGGTGCAGCCTATGGCGCGATACAGCTTGAGCAGTTCGCGGATCTCCTCGCGGCTGCCTCCGACACAGGACAGGTGCGGCGCGGCCTCGAAGCCGTGCTTCTGCTTGAGATGGCGCACTGTCTCGGAGGTGTAGCTGAGCGTGGAGCCGCCGGCGCCGAAGGTGCACGACACATATTCGGGCGCATAGCCCTTCAGCCGGGTCGCGGTGCGGTCCAGCTGCGCACGCTGGTCGTCGGTCTTGGGCGGGTAAAACTCGAAGCTGAGATGCGTCATCGCGGCGGGTCCGGCGGATCGTTTCCGCATAATATCGCTTCATCGCGATGAATGCATATTTGGTTGCGGGTGTGCCGATCGATTGCGGGCGATGCCAGCGTGCAGGCACGACCGCATGGCCGGGGCTGCTTGCATGCGCCCGCAGCGCGGCGCGGCGTGCGCGCCAAGCTCGGCCACTCCGCGCCACTTGACCGGAGCGCGTCATGCAAGCGCAGGAAATGGATGTCATCGCCGAATCGTTGGGCCGCATCCGGGTTGCGTTGGCGCGAGTGTCGGCGATCTGGCTGTTGCCCTGGCCGAACAGCCCGGCGTGGATGGCAGCAAGTTGCTGGGCGACTTTGCGGCTCGGCTGCGATCGCGCCAGGACGATGGCACCTCCAAGGTGTTCGAAGCGATCCGCCCGTGCATCGACCAGGGCGTCGCTTCCGAGCAGGAGTGAGCATTGCCAAGCGTGTCTGCTGCATGCAGGCGCGCATGATGCAGGCATGGCGTGCAGCGGCAGTGGCATCGCGCGCCCTACGCCGGGCATTTACATCCGCCTGCCTACACTGGGCGCCCCTTTGACGGAGCGCCTTGATGTCCGATACCACGATGACCGCCATCGCCATCCGCGATGGCAAGGGCGATGCCGATGCGCTGTATGCCACCGAGCAACCGCGCCCGCGTCCGGCGCCCGGGCAGGTGCTGATCCGCGTACATGCGGCGGGCATCAATCGCCCGGATCTGCTGCAGCGCGCCGGGCATTACCCACCGCCGCCCGGCGCGCCGGAAACGCTGGGTCTGGAAGTGGCAGGCGAGATCGTGGAGCCGGCCGGTCGCTGGAAGGTGGGCGACCGTGTATGCGCGCTACTTGGCGGTGGTGGCTATGCGCAATATGCCGCGGTCGATGCGCGGCATGTGCTGCCGATTCCCGCCGGCATGGACCTGGTGCATGCAGCCGCATTGCCGGAAACCCTCTTCACTGCCTACACCAATCTGTTCGAGCATGGCCGATTGGCGGCCGGTGAGTGGCTGCTGCTGCATGGGGCAACTTCAGGGATTGGCGTCACCGCGATCCAGATGGCCAAGGCGGCCGGTGCACATGTCTTGGCCACTGCGCGCTCGGCCGGCAAGGCGGCGCAGGCGCGCGAGCTGGGCGCCGATGTGGCGATCGATTCCACCAGCGAATCGTTTGTGGACGTGGCCAAGGCGCATGGCGGCGTGGACGTGGCGCTCGACATGGTGGGCGGCGCGGTGTTTGCCGATACGCTGGAAGCGCTCAACCCGCGCGGGCGCATCGTCTATATCGCCTCGCAGGCCGGTTCGACCATCGAGGTACCGATTCCGCAGCTGATGCGCAAGCAGGCCATCCTGACCGGATCGACGTTGCGTCCGCGCACTGCCGACGAGAAGGCCCGCCTTGCTGCAGAAGTCGAGCGCGTGGTGTGGCCATGGATTGAACAAGGCCGGATTCGCGTGCTGATCGACAGACGCTTCCCGCTTGGCGAGGCGGCTGCGGCGCATCGCTATCTGGAGCAGGGCAGCCATCTGGGCAAGGTGGTGCTGGAAATGTGAGCGTCCGGTTGATCGTCGCTGCGATCTGTGCGGACCCACGATTACCGAACGCGGCGGCAGGGCGACGCGGGCCGATATCACCTGCAGGTGTTCATGCCGTAGGGTCGAGCACCGCTTCGATGTGGTGGCCGTCGGGGTCGATGACGAATGCGGCGTAATACCCATCGCCGTAGTCGGGTCGTAAACCGGGCGCGCCGTTGCTGCGACCGCCGTGCTGCAGTGCAGCCAGATGAAAGGCGTCCACTGCTGCAGCAGTGCTGGCTGCGAATGCTAGATGGAATCCGCGGCCGGGTGCGCATTGCGTCGCCTGTTGCTGTTTCAGTGCCAGGCAGTCTTCGCCGCCGGGGTGGCCGTAGCCGACGGCCTGATCGTGCGTGCCCGGTTCCAGGTCCGACCACACCCGCACATAGCCGAGTGCGCCAAGCACGGCGTCGTAAAACGCGGCCGAGGCCGCGATGTTGCCAACGCCAATGGATACGTGATGCAGCATCGATGCAGTCCTGCGACGAGGGGCACTTGCGTGCCGGCCGGCGATCCTGGGCCGTGCGCATGCCGTGCGTCAATCGTTGCCGTGGGCGCGGCCGGTCAAGACGCGCGTCGCAATCGGCGTGGCGGCCTGTATCGCAGCGGCCGGCAAGCATTGCAGCTGCGCAGCGCTGGCGGAACCGCTGCATGGCACCCGTGCAGGTATAGCAAAACAAGCAGGAGCGATGTCTCGCAGCGGGCCATGGCCTGACCGTACACTGCGCCGTCGCAGGTGTGTGGTCGCAGGTCTGGCTACACGTTGCGTCGGCCCGACGCCTTTGCCGCAGGCAGCGCAGCGCGGCGGGCACGCCCCTCCTCACCAGCACGAAGGTTTCGATGAAGCATCCAGACGCATTGCGCATTGCCCTTGTCGGTATCGGCAAGATCGCCCGCGACCAGCACGTGCCGACCATCGCCGCGCGTGCGGACGTGCAGTTGGTGGCCACGGTGAGCCGGCATGGCACGGTCGACGGCGTCCCGGCGTATCACACCCTGGATGAGGCGTTCGCCGCGCATCCGGAGCTTGAAGCCGTCGCGCTGTGCACGCCACCGGTGGGGCGGCATGCATTGGCACAGGCGGCATTGAACGCTGGCCGGCATGTCTTTCTGGAAAAGCCTCCAGCCGCCACGCTTGCCGAGATCGACGACCTGCGCAAGGTGGCGCAGCACGCGCAGCGCAGCCTGTTCACCAGTTGGCATTCGCGTTGCGCGGCCGGTGTGGAGCCCGCGCGCGCATGGTTGGCCGACAAGCAGGTCATGCGTGCGCATATCACCTGGAAGGAAGACATCCGCCATTGGCATCCGGGACAGGACTGGATTCTCGAACCCGGCGGCATGGGCGTGTTTGATCCCGGCATCAATGCGTTGTCCATTGCCACCCACCTGCTGCCGCGCAGCTTCGCACTGCGCGAGGCCGAGCTGCACACGCCGCAAAACCGCCAGGCGCCGCTGTACGCCAGGCTTGCGTTTGTCGATACCGCCGGCGTGCCGGTGACGGCCGAATTCGACTTCCTGCAGACCGGCCATCAGCGCTGGGATATCGAAGTGGAAACCACCCAGGGCGTGCTCATGCTCAGCGAAGGCGGCGCCAAGCTGCATATCGACGGGCAGGCGCAGACCGTGCCCGCGTCCAGCGAGTACGATGGCCTGTACCGGCGGTTTGTACGGCTGGTGCGTGCCGGCGAATCGGAGGTGGATGTCGCTCCGTTCGTGCATGTGGCCGATGCGTTCCTGCTCGGGGCACGCACGGTCACCGCACCGTTCGCCTGGTAATCGATGGCACTATCCCGGCAGCCGGGATGACGAACACCAGCCATCGGTCGGTGTTGTCTTGCCGCAATCGCGTGTCTGCACGGTTGCCGCATCCGCCATGGCGTTACACGTTCGTCGGCAGCCTGGCTGCCGACGATGCCGATCAACGGCTTTCCAGTGCCTCGTCGTCTTGCTCGATGTTTTCGGCATTGCGCACATCCTTCGCCGGCATGTTTGCATTCGCCGGCCTGCGCAACGCTGGGGCGATCTGCGCGCGGAAGCGCCTGACCACCCACGTCTCATCGAGCAGGGCAAACACGAAGAAGCCCAGCAAGGTGCCGGCGACCAGTGTGGGCGCATGCGTGAACGTGCCCGGCAACAACAGACTGAGCCACAGGAAGATGTTGGGCGAGGTCTGCAGCAGGTGAATGTCCGCCGCGATGCCGGCATCGATACGCTTGCCGGTCACGCTCTGGTGTGCGCGTAAGTACACGGCGCTGCCCACGCGGCAAGCCAGCAGCAGCGTGAACGGCAGCAGCAGCGCTCCCCAGGCCTGCCAACCGCCATGCGTCAACGCGTGGACGAGCGCGGTTCCTTCGGTGCGTAGCCCGACCAGCAAGGCCATCGGCACCATCGTCAATGCGCCCACCCAGCCCCAGTTGGTCGCGAGCTTGCCAGCCGCGATCGGGCGCGCCCGCCGCCACCCCTGTGCGGCCAGCGAGGGCAGCGCCAATGCAAGCAGCAGCACCACGAAGAACCGCTCCAACGCATGCGCGCTTCCCAGCAGCGCGCGGTGATCCACAAACAACGCCAGCAGGAGCAGCGGCAATAGCACCGACAAGACGAGTGTGTAGCGCGCTGCGAAGAAATAATCGCCGCCGCGCGCGAGCGACAAGGTCGGCACCGACAATGCCGGCGGCACGATCAGCAACAGGCCGATCACGTGGATCCATTCGTTCTGGAACTGTGTGAGCAACAGCATGGCGCAGAACGCGCGTGCCACGCTGATCACGCACAGCGCAATGTTTTCCGGCCCCTGGGTCAGGCGCAAGGCGCCGGCCTCGATGCGTACCGACAGGAAGAACGCATTGACTGCCAGCAATACGACGATGGCCGTGGTGCTGGCAATATGCGGCAAGCGCACGCCCGCGCACGCCAGCGCGAAGCCGCCTAGCGCGGCGATCAGCATCCATTGCAGGAGATGGATTTCGGTCTGCTCGCCCAGGTAGTTCATGCGCGAGGAACTGCGCGCCGTCATCTGCCTGAGCTCGTCCCACGACAGCGGCCGGGAATTGGGCAGCCGGAAGTCGATATAGTCGGCAGGTGGCAGGCCGGAGGCGATCAGCGCAAATACCTCGACGATGTATTTGTGCGCCACCACCAGTACCTGCTTGCCTTGCCGGTCCAGCGGCGCAAGCACGGTGTCGTAGTAATGCTTGCAGCGGGCGTACATGTCCATCCAGTGTTCGCCATCGGGTGGTGCGCCGTCGGCATCGTGGAAGCAGGCGTCGTAGAGGCGATGGCCGATCGACTTCTTGATCAGCGTTTTGTTCTTGCCGGCGAAGATGCCGAAATCGCGTTCCACCAATGCGGCGCTGGAGATCATCTGCGGTGTTGCGGTGACGCCTTCCAGGATGATGGCTGCGGTTGCCTGCGCCCGTTCGAGCGTGGACACGTGGACCTGATCGAAGTGCAGCCCGCGTTGGCGGACGTAGTCGGCTGCCTGACGCGCCTGGCGACGGCCCAGCGCAGTGAGTGGCGAATTCTGCGCGCCTGCAAAATAGTTCTGTTCGTTTGCGAGCGACTCGCCATGACGGACGAAGTACAAAGGCATCGGCTGTGCTCCGGTAATGCACCACTGGTCGGTGAGACCGACAGCGCCGCAACACGAGTTGCCGACACGGCGCCTGCGCAGCTGTCAGGCGAGCACCGATGGATGCGGTATGGGCCGCGGATCCGTCGGTGCCTCGCCCCGTCATCCCGCTGGACGGTTGCGCGCGACGTTGGGTCGATCATTGCTCAGGCGGCGATGCCATCGGCTCGCGGTCAGCCGGCTGCATGCCAGGAAAATGGACCCGCATGCAGCCGGTTGCCAGTAGGTCCGGCAAACCGAGCATTTCGTTGCGACGCGCGCGCTGTTTCTGTCGATCGATTCATTCGCGGGCCAAGAATGTATCGATCGCATCCGGGTGCATCATGTCCGTGCGTGATCGCATGCGCACCGTGTGGTTGGATCAAGCGCGGCGATTTCGCCGCGCGCACACGCACAACGCCTGCGCACGCTACATGCGGCGCAGGCGTTGACTGATGCGGTCAACACGCGTGGCGATCACGCCGGTGTGGTGTTGGCGGCGTGCGTGCGAGATCCGGGCACTGCCTGGTGTGCAGGTGCGATTTACATTACCTGCTCATGCTGTCAGTGCCGATGGGGTGCATTGCTGCGCTCGGGATCAGCGCCGCCACATCCGCGTGCCACGTGCCGGCAGGGTGAACGTGTAAGAGCCGCTGGTGATGCGCACCACGTTGCCCGAGCCCAGCGCGTCCACGTAGTCTGCGTTCCAGTACAGCACACTGTTGTTCATTCCCACGGTGGTGGTGACCGGGTTGCCGCATTTGTTGATGCCCACGATGCCCAGGCTGCCGCGACGGAACAGGATGTGGCAGGAACTGGACGACAGCACCTGCATGTCGGTGCCCTGCACGCCGTTGTGGAAGCCGATCATGCGGCGCAGGTCGTCGCGCTGGTAGGCGTTGACCCAGCGGTTGTCGCCGCTCTCGTTATTGTCGGTATAGACCATCGGCATGCCGCCGTTTCGACCGATTAGATAGGCATAGGCCAGGGTTTCGTCGACCGGGTCGAGAATGGCGTAGCGGAAGCCGGCGTTGTTGGGGATATCGTGCGTGATGGCGAAGGTCACCGCGCGATTGCCTGGCAACGCCTGCCCGGTACTGGCCGGGTCCACCAGCTGCTGCATGCTGGCACCCACGGCAAAGGCGTTGCGCACTGCGTTGAACAACGGAAAATCGTATGCAGCATGCGGCGTGGATTGCAGATACGGCGCAAGGAACTGGTCGTAATCGCCATTGCCGGTGCCGCCGCCGGTGATCACTTCGCCGAACACATAGACACCGGAGCGGATGCCGGCATCGAAGACGCGGTTCAGATGATCGAAGGTCATGTGCTTGGCCGCATCCACGCGGAAGCCGGTCACGCCCAGACCCTTGAGCGCCTGCAGATAGGCGCGCTGCTGTTGCACCACCCAGTCGTTACCGACCAGATCCGGCAAGCCCGGGTCGCTGCCGCCGCCGCAGATACGATAATTGCGCACCTGGAAGGCGTCGTTGTAGTTGGTGATGCACTGCGCCGGGCCGAAGTCGCTGGCGCTCAGGAAGTTCGACTGCAAGGTGCCGAACAGGCGCAGCGAATCGTAACGTCCCGGGTTGGCTGCGTACTGCGACAATACCGCACTGCCTGGGTAGTTGAGGTCCGGGCGGGTCGCCGCTTCGTTGGCCATGTGGTTGAGCACCACGTCGGCATAGGTTTCCACGCCGTTGTTGGCCAGTGCCTGCATCATGCGCGAGAACGCGGCCGTATCGCCAAGCGGGCCGTCGATCACGCGCAAATCCTGCGGTTGATAGCGTGCCCACCACGCGCTGCCTTGCGAACGAGTGGCCGGCGCCACCAGAACCTTGCGATAGCCGGCATCGGCGATCTGCTTGGCGCGTGCTTCCACGGTGGCATAGGGCCAGTTGAAGGCATGCAGGATGACATCGGCCTGCACGTTGGCGGTGGCAAGCAGCAAGACCGCCGCCGTCAGCAGCAGGCGGCCGTATCGCTGCGTAAGCGAGGGTGGAGCATGAGCAGGCGTGCTATGCATCGGATGATTCTCCAGTCGGTAAGCGCGAGCATCCGCGCAGTCCGCGATGCCCGCATCAAGGCCTCCGGCCCCTGTTCCGGAAAGCGCGCGCACGGCGTGCAGCGCGTGGCGATGCTAAGCGCGTATCGCGCCGCAACATCGGTGTTGTGCATACGTATTCAATGCGGCGGACCGCCAAACTGCGTGCGGGGTTCGACGGCAACAGCGCGATCGGTCGCACAACTTGCGCCGCATCCGCTGCGGCTGGAGCGCAGGGCATCGGGCTGGCGCGTTTGGGCGGCTAACGCGCGTGGTCAGCGACGTATTGCCATCGACGGGGGCCGTGGCAGGACTGGAATGCGGCAGGCAGCGCCCTGTCGATGTTCGCCATGCAACGAGCGCGCGCTCGACGTTGCTACGCGTTTTGAAGCTGCCTTGAGCGGTCTATGCACCAGCCTCAAGGAGAAACGTCGCAGGCAACAGCGGCTGCCACGCACTGCGCCGGTGCAGCCTACGCCGCACCGGCTGGCCGCCAGCGCTCAACGATACGCGTGGCGGAGCTCATCGCGGGTATGCAATTCCTGCAGCTTGGTCAGCGCTAGGTCGATGTGCTCGTCGGTGTAGTACGCCGGCTGCTTGGCGGCGCTGCCGCCGGCATCGCGCTCGGCGCCTTTCCACTTGCTGAAGCCCTTTTGCGGCAGCGCCAAGCTGATGGTGTCGCCATTGACGCTGTGTACCCGCACCACACCGTAGGCATGCCCATCGTAGGCGCCGGGCGCTAACGTCTGCAGGTCCACGGTGTACAGGTCTCCTGCCGCAGGCTGCGCCAGCAGCGCGTTGTCCTGCTTGGATGCCTGCGATGCGCTATAGGCGCCAAACAGCACCAGCAGCGCAATCAGCCCCAGCAGCACCAGGCCGCCAAACCGGCGGTAGGCAGGAATCGGCGGCTTGCCCCGGGACGCTTCGAAGGTTTTGGTGTCCAGCGGGGTGCTGTGGTTGCAGCCGTCGCACACGCGCAGATACTGCTTCTTGGTGACCCAGCTGAAGATGTACCAAAGGTGCGCATAGCGGTAATGCAGGACATTGCGAAAACTGCGCTGTTGCGCGCATTGGTCGCACTGCGCGCCGTCGGCGGCTCCGAGTGCGATGGCGTCGCCGCCCGATCCCCAGATGATCATCATTCGTCCTTGAACTGTATGGAAGTGGCGCATCATAAGCGCTGCGTGGCCGGTGGCGCACCTACCCGGGCGCTCCGCGGCGACGGATGCGCGGCGGCCCGGACCGGCGGCAAAGGTGCCTGGCGGCTGTCGCGTTAAACTAGACGCTGGTCCACTGCCGATGTCTCCCATGCGTAATCCACTGCAAGAACAGCTGCTCAAGGCTGGCCTGGTCAAAAAAGCCCAGGTGGACAAGATTGCGCGCGAGCAGGTCAAGCAGCGGCACGCCAAGGGCGGGGCGGTAACGCCTGCCGATGCCGACAAGGTGGATGCGGCGCGGCTGCAGGCCGAGCGTGCCGAGCGCGATCGTGCGCTGGCCGAGGAGCGCAACGCGCAGCTGCGCAAGCAGGAAGTGCTGGCGCAGGTGCGGCAGATCGTGGAGACCAGCAAGGTCAAGCGGGAAGGCGAGATCGACTATCGGTTCAACGATGGCAGCGTCATTCGCAGCGTATTGGTCAATTCCATCTTGCGCAGCCAGCTGGCCAGCGGCGCGCTGGTGATCGTGCGGCATGGCGAGGGATTCGAGCTGATCCCGCGCGCTGCGGCCGAGAAGGTCTACAGCCGCGACGCAGCGACCGTGGTGCTGGATCACGGCCGTAGCACGGCACCGGCCGCCAGCGATGGCGACGATGACTACTACAGCCAGTTCAAGGTGCCGGACGATCTGATCTGGTGAGGCCGCGACGGGCGCTGTCGCTGCCTGTTGCTCGCTGCCCGCAGCGGTGCGTCAACAGCAGTGACGCATGCCGTGCAATGCCGCTTGCTCGTCAGCATAGGCCTGCGGGTAACGGCCGCAGACAGAGGTTACCCTTGAGGGCCTAGCCGCTGCCCGCACTGCCATGTCCATCGTTCTTACTGCGTTTGCCCGCCCCCGTCTGTTTCCACGCGATGGCCGGCGCAATGCCATCCAGGACTGCACGCCCGAGCAGTTCATCCAGCATCTCAATGACACCCCGCCGTTGCGCGTGATCGAAGGCTACGCCCCGTTCTGCCAGCTGCATGTACACCGCAACTGGACCAGCACGCGCTGCCTGACGGTGCCGATCACTGCCGACAACCGGCATCTGCTGCGCTCGGGCTATGAGGCGCGCAACACGCAGGAGCTTCCCGTTCTGGTGCGCTGGTTCGAAGGCGTCGAGTCGCCGGTTGCGCAGTACATGGTGCCGATCCTGTACAGCCGCGATCAGCTGGCCAAGGAAGGCGCGCCGATCGATGCGGACTGGGGCGTGGTGGGCTGCCTGTACACCGCCGAGCCCGACGACATCCCGATGGCACCGATCACGATGTTGCGCAATGCGCTGGGCGTGGAAGAGGGCGGCTCCGGCGTGCCACTGGACCGCGAGGCCTACCGGCGCAGCGTTGCGTTCTGGGAACACAATGCGAATTGGCGGCCGTAGCAGGCAGCTAGCCGCGGGCGTATCGTGCGATTCGTTCGCGCGGGCAAGCAGAAGCGCCGCGCGTGAACTCATGCGTGTCGGCGGCGCAGCATCGCTGCGCCACCGCAAGCGCATCCTTTCGCCTGGCCTGAACGGATTGCACGTGCGGCTGTAGAGCCGAGCTGCGTCTGCGGTTTTCCGAACGCACCGCAGCTCGACATTCCGATGACTGTCAGAACCGGTACTCGGCATTCACCGATGCCATGTCGGTGCTCAGATCGACATCGAATTTCTTGGCGTTGTAATGGTCGTAGTTGGCGCCGATGCTGAAGTGCTCGCCCAGGTTGTAGCCCACGCCGGCGCCCGCGTACCACGAGAGCTTGTCCAGGTCGGAGCGGTCCGACACGGTGTCATTGCGCAGGCCCTGGCCCTTCCAGCCATACAGCCCGCCACGCATGCTTGCGTACCACTTGTCGCCCAGTGCGAAGCGCTGGCTCACCCCGACCGTCCATCCACGTAGCTGGCTCTCGTCTTCCACGACCGCATCACCGCTGAACAGGTTTTTCGCCTGGATATTGCCAAGATCGTTGTATCCAGCTTCCAGGCCAATCGATAGCCACGGAAACAGCGCGTTCCAGCGATACCCGGCGGAGACGTTGTGGCCGGTATCGCTGCCATCGTAAGGCCCGCTCTTGAGCGAAGTGCGGCCGACCCCGCCGTTGACGAACCAACCCGCACCGTCGCCGGATGCGGACTGCGCGAAGACATCGGGTGCAGCCGCCAGTACCAGCGCCGAAAGCGCCAACGTGAGCATGCATTTGTTCATGACGAGTTCTCTTGAAAGTGCGAATGCGGCGAGGAATCACCAACGCACGCCATGAGCGGCGCAAGCGTTGCGCGCCATGTTGGTCGGCGGAGTTTGGAAAGTTGTTAGCCGCAGACGTGTGCAGCACCCGATCTTCCCAAGCGCGGCACTGCACTGGTGGTGCGGTACTCCCTCGACGCAAGACAGCGTTGCAGCCAGCACCATCAAGGCGCGTTCGGTTCGCCGATCGCATGCAAAACGGGCGCCTTGCGGCGCCCGTTTTCTCTGCACGTCCTTGCCTGGGCGATGGCTCGCCCGATGGATCAGTAGCGGTAATGATCCGGCTTGTACGGACCAGCCACGTCCACGCCCAGATACTCGGCCTGGTCCTTGGTCAGCGTGGTCAGCTTGACGCCGATCTTTTCCAGGTGCAGACGGGCCACTTCCTCGTCCAGGTGCTTGGGCAGGATGTAGACCTTCTTCTCGTAGCTGTCGCGCTTTTCCCACAGGTCGATCTGCGCCAGGGTCTGGTTGGCGAACGAGTTGGACATCACGAAGCTCGGGTGGCCGGTGGCGCAGCCCAGGTTCACCAGGCGGCCGTCGGCCAGCAGGAAGATCGCGTTGCCGTTGGCGAACACATACTTGTCCACCTGCGGCTTGATGTTGATCTTCTCCACGCCCTTGAGTGCATTCAGCGCATCGACCTGGATCTCGTTGTCGAAGTGGCCGATGTTGCACACGATGGCCTGGTCCTTCATCGCCTGCAGGTGCTCGACGGTGATGATGTCCTTGTTGCCGGTGGTGGTGACATAGATGTCGCCGCGGCCCAGGGTGGATTCGATGGTGTTGACCTCGAAGCCTTCCATCGACGCCTGCAGGGCGCAGATCGGGTCGATCTCGGTGACGATCACGCGGGCGCCGTAGGCGCGCAGCGAGGCGGCACTGCCCTTGCCGACGTCGCCATAGCCGCAGACCACGGCAACCTTGCCGGCCAGCATCACGTCCATCGCGCGCTTGAGGCCATCGGCCAGCGACTCGCGGCAGCCGTAGAGGTTATCGAACTTGCTCTTGGTGACCGAGTCGTTGACGTTGATGGCCGGGATCAGCAGCTTGCCGGCTTCGGCGATCTGGTACAGGCGGTGCACGCCGGTGGTGGTCTCTTCGGAGACGCCCTTCCAGTCCTTGACCACGCGGGTCCAGTAACCCGGACGCTCGACGGCCACGCGCTTGAGCAGCGCCTTGATCACGCCTTCTTCGTGCGAGGAGGCCGGCTCGTCGACCCAGGTGCTGCCGTTTTCGAGCTCATAGCCCTTGTGGATCAGCAGGGTGACGTCGCCGCCGTCGTCCACCACCAGCTCCGGGCCGGTCTGGGTGCCGTCGGCCAGGGTGAAGGTCAGCGCGTCCAGGGTGCAGTCCCAATACTCTTCCAGCGTCTCACCCTTCCAGGCGAACACCGGCGTACCGCTGACCGCGATGGCGGCTGCGGCGTGATCCTGGGTCGAGAAGATGTTGCACGAGGCCCAGCGCACGTTGGCGCCGATGTCCTTGAGCGTTTCGATCAGCACGGCGGTCTGGATGGTCATGTGCAGCGAGCCGGTGATGCGCACGTCCTTGAGCGGCTTGCTCTGCGCATGCTTGCGGCGGATCGACATCAGGCCCGGCATCTCGTGCTCGGCGATGTCCAGCTCCTTGCGGCCCCAATCGGCCAGGGAGAGGTCGGCGACCTTGTAGTCGTTGTGTGGGGCGATTTTCGTGACAGCGTTCATGCAATAGCTCCGGTAGGCAGATCGATGTCTGCAATTCCGGGCGCCGTTGAACGATGGGTGCTTGTCGAGCCTGGCCGTATTTCCTGCACCTTTTGGTGTAGTTGGCGGATCAGTCCGCCATACCGGTCGCAGCGCCCCTCGACGAGAGCGCCGAGTATATCGGCAGCACCCCCCTCCGGCATGAATTGGCCGGCATGAAGTGGCACGACCCCCAACCAACGGCAGGGGAGTCGCCGACGAGCGGCTGCTAAGGTCCAGGGTTGATCGAGACCGGGAGTGGACAATGCAGGCGAAACGGAATGCGCAAGGCTGGCGGCAGCACACATGGGCGGTGGCGTTGGCGTGGGCAGGCGCAGGAGCGCTGGGGTTGAGCGCGCCGTTGCTGGCATCGGCGGCCAGCTCACCAGCGACACCCACCGCCGCGGCAGCAAGTAGCGGGTATCAACTGCCCTCCAAGGCGCTGCAGGCAGTGGTCGACGCACCGCGCGCGCCGCTGCTGCACCTCTCGCCCAAACGCGATCTGGCTGCGATGCTGCAGTTGCCGGCATTGCCGGACATCGCCGAGGTGGCCCAGCCCGAGCTCAAGCTGGCCGGCCTGCGCATTCATCCCAAGACCTTCGCCAGCAGCCGGTTTGCCTTCGCCGGCAGGCTGTGGCTGCTGTCGGTAGCCGATGGCAGCGAGCGGCAGATCGCCGGGCTGCCGACGCCGTTGTCGCTGGCCACGCTGAGCTGGTCGCCGGACCAGCGCTACCTGGCGTTCCGGCGCGAGGACGCGACCAGCGGTGCCAACGAGCTGTGGCTGGTGGACGTGGCGGCCGGGCAGGCCAGGCGCCTGGTCGCTGGCTTGAATACCAGCGTCGACGACGAGTTGCACTGGTTGCCCGACGGCAGCGGCCTGCTGTTGCAACAGCAAGTGGCAGGGCAGGGCGCGCCGCCGCCCCGCGACGCGGTGCCGGACGGCCCGGCGACCCAGCAGACCAGTGCCGCCGCCGGCGTGCGCTCGCTGCCGACCTATCAGGACCTGCTGCGCAACGAGGCCGATGCGCGCGTGTTCGAGTACTACGCCACCGGCCAGCCGGTCATCGTCAGCGTCACCGGGCAGGTGCGCCCGATCGCCACGCCCGGCATCTACCTCAACCTGTCGGTGTCCCCGGATGGGCGCTACATCCTGAGCGAACGCAGCGAGCGGCCGTTTTCCTACCTGGTGCCGGTAGACAATTTCGCGCGCCGCATCGAGGTGCTGGACCTGCAGGGCAAGCTGGTGCGCCAGATTGCCCAGTTGCCATTGGTGGAAGGCTTGCCGACCGGCAACGACGCCGTGCCCACCGGCGTGCGTGACATCGCCTGGCGGCACGATGCGCCGGCCACCCTGGTCTGGGCCGAGGCGCAGGATGGCGGCGACCCGGCACGCGAGAGCAAGGTGCGCGATGTGGTCCGGATGCAGGCGGCGCCATTCGCGCGTGGGCCGGTGACGCTGGCGCAGCTGGGCAGCCGGTTCGAGGGCATCCAGTGGGGCCGCGGCGATCTGGCCATCCTCAGCGAGAGCTGGTGGAAGACCCGGCGCACCAAGCAGTGGCGCATTGCGCCAGACCAGCCGCAGCGCGCGCCGGAACTGCTGTGGGATCGTTCCTCGCAGGACCGCTATAACGATCCCGGCACGCCGGCGACGGTGGCCGATGGCAAGGGCCGCGCGTTGCTGCAGACCGGTGCCGATGGCAGCAGCCTGTTCCTGCTCGGCAAGGGTGCTTCGCCGGAAGGCGACCGCCCGTTCGTGGATCGCTTCGATCTGCAGAGCAAGCGCGTCACACGGCTGTTCCATTCGCAGGCGCCTACCTATTCCGCGCCGCTGGCATTGCTGGATGCGCAGGGCACGCAGTTGCTGCTCAGCCGCGAATCGCCTGAAGAACCCGCCAATTATTTCGTGCAGTCGCTGGGCGATGCGGCGCCGGCACCGCGTGCGCTGACGCAGTTCGCGCACCCGTTGCCACAGTTGCGCGGCGTGCAGAAGGAGCAGATCCGCTACAAGCGCGCCGATGGCGTGGACCTCACCGCCACGCTGTTGCTGCCGCCGGGGTACGACCCCAAACGCGACGGCCCACGCCCGCTGCTGATGTGGGCCTATCCGGGCGAGTTCAAGAGTGCCGACACCGCCAGCCAGGTCACCGACTCGCCGTATCGCTTCAATGCGATCAGCTACTGGGGGCCGCAGGCGTTCCTGGCAATCGGCTATGTGGTGCTCAACAACCCGACCATGCCGATCGTCGGCGAAGGCGATGCCGAACCCAACGACACCTATGTGCCGCAGCTGATCGCCGACGCACAGGCGGCGGTGGATGAAGTGGTACGGCGCGGGGTCACCGACCGCGAGCACATCGCCATCGGCGGGCATTCGTACGGTGCGTTCATGACGGCCAACCTGCTCGCGCACACGCGGCTGTTCAAGGCCGGCATCGCACGCAGCGGCGCCTACAACCGCACGCTCACGCCGTTCGGCTTCCAGGCCGAGGAACGCAACTACTGGCAGGCGCAATCGGTGTATCAGGCGATGTCACCGTTCAACTACGCCGACAAGATCAAGGACCCGCTGCTGCTGATCCACGGCCAGGACGACAACAACACCGGCACCTTCCCGATCCAGAGCGAGCGCATGTTCGCCGCGATCAAGGGTCTGGGCGGCACCGCGAAGCTGGTGATGCTGCCCAACGAATCGCATGCGTATCGCGCGCGGCAATCGATCCTGCAGATGCTGGCCGAGAGCGAACAGTGGTTGAAGAGCAATCTTGGCGAGCCGGTGAAGGAGACCGGTGCGACACGCGCGCGTTGATCGATGGTGCGCTGGCACCGGTAGGAGCGCGCTTGCGCGCGATGCGGCGTTACCGGTGAAGCTTCGTCGCGCCCTGGTGCGCTCCTACAGCGGATGCGGCTGTTGCGCTGCCGGCAACGTCTGCTGAGCCGCGTGGATGGTTGCGCGATCACCCGTAGGAGCGGGCTTGCCCGCGAGGGCCTTGCCAGGGAAGCCACGTCGCGTAGGAGCGGGCTTGCCCGCGATGGGCGTTGCCGGCAACGCCCATCGCGGGCAAGCCCGCTCCTACAGGTCGTCGGTAGGCGCACACGATGGTTGGTGTTGAAACCGTCGTGATGGTCGCGATCATCTAATCCTTTTGGGTTAGTCTTCGACGACTTTGCGCTTGATGAGGGTGTGCGTTTCCGATGAACGAGTACCGCAGCAGTCTTGTGTTCGCTACCCCCGATCTTCCCTTGCGCGACGATGTGCGTCGCCTGGGTGCACTGGTCGGCGATCTGCTCGCCGAGCAGGTGTCTGCAGAATTCCTCGACGAAATCGAACGCGTCCGTACCACCGCCATTGCGCGTCGCGAGAGCGATGCGCCGCCTTCCACGTTGAGCGAGCAGCTGACCGGCCGTGAGCCGCGCGATGCCGAATCGCTGGTGCGTGCCTTCAGCACCTATTTCCAGGTGGTCAACATCGCCGAGCGCGTGCATCGCATCCGCCGCCGCCGCGAGTACCAGCGCAGCGGTACCGATACGCCGCAGCCCGATGGCCTGCACGATGCCCTGCGCCGGCTCAAGGCGCAGGGCGTGAGCCTGGAAGAACTCAGCCAGTGGTTGCCGCGCATCGACGTGGAGCCGGTGTTCACCGCGCACCCCACCGAAGCGGTGCGCCGCGCGCTGCTGGAAAAAGAACAGCTGATGGTCGCCAGCCTGGTCGACAACCTCGACGGCATGCGCACCCCCAACGAGCGCGCCAGCGATGCGGCGCGCTTCCGCATGGCCCTGACCGCGTCCTGGCAGACCGCCGATTCCTCGCCGGTGCGTCCCACAGTGGACGACGAACGCGAACACGTGGGGTTCTATCTCACCCAGGTGCTCTATCGCGTCATCCCGGTGATGTACGAAACCCTCGAACACGCCATCGAAGAAACCTACGGCAGCGTGCCGACCCTGCCGCGGCTGCTGCGCTTCGGCACCTGGGTGGGCGGCGACATGGACGGCAATCCCAACGTGGATGCCACCACCATCGCCGGCACCCTGGATGCGCAGCGCCGTGCGGTGCTGGACCGCTACCAGAAGGAACTCTGGCAACTGGCCAGCCTGCTCAGCCAGTCGACCACGCTGGTGGCGGCGAGCCCGGCATTGAATGCGCAACTGGAGCGCTACCGCGCATTGCTGCCGGACGCAGCCGCGCGCTCGCGCCCGCGCCACGGCGACATGCCGTACCGGCTGCTCAACGACCTGATGCGTGCACGGCTGCAGGCCACGCTGGACGATGCCGATGGCGCTTACAGCGCACCGTCGGAGCTGGAGCACGATCTGCAGGTGATCCTGGACAGCCTGCAGGCCAACAAGGGGCTGCATGCCGGTTGGTTTGCGGTGCGTCGGCTGTTGTGGCGCGTGCGCAGCTTCGGGTTCCATCTGGCGCGTCTGGATGTGCGTCAGGAATCGAGCGTGCATGCGCGCGCGGTTGCCGATGCGTTGGAACAGGGCGACTGGGACGCGCAGGACGCCACCCAGCGCGCCGCGCTGCTGGGCCCGTACGCGTCTGGCGAGCAGGCGTTGCCGCGTGTGCAGGACGACGGCAATGCGCGGCTGGACGCGGTGTTCGCCGCACTTGCCGATGCACGCACGCGCCACGGCGCCGATGCGCTGGGCAGTTACATCATTTCGATGGCGCATAACCGCGCCGACGTGCTCACCGTGCTCGCCCTGGCGCGGCGCGGTGGCCTGGTCGATGACGCTGGTGCCGTACCGCTGGATATCGTGCCGCTGTTCGAAACCGTGGACGATCTGCGCGGCGGCACCGGCACCGTGCAGGACTTGCTGGCCGACCCGGTGTATCGCCAGCATCTGGCGGCGCGCGGCGATACGCAGATGGTGATGCTGGGTTATTCGGACAGCGGCAAGGACGGCGGCATCGCGGCGTCGCGCTGGGGCCTGCAGCGCGCGCAGGTGGAACTGCTGGAAGCGGCCGCCGAACTCGGCGTGCGGCTGACCTTTTTCCACGGGCGCGGCGGCTCGATCGCCCGCGGCGGCGGCAAGACCAGCCGCGCGCTGGATGCGGCGCCGCGCGGCAGCGTCGACGGCCGCTTGCGCGTCACCGAGCAGGGCGAGGTGATCCATCGCAAGTACGGCATTCGCGCACTGGCCTTGCGCTCGCTGGAGCAGATGACCGGCGCGGTATTGCTGTCCAGCCTGCGCCCGCGTATGCCCGAGCCGCGCGAGGACACCTGGCGTCCGGTGATGGATCTGGTTGCCGAACGCAGCAGCGTGGCCTATCGCGCCTTCGTCGGTGCACCGGATTTCATGCAGTACTTCCGCCTGGCCACGCCGATCGATGTGATCGAACGCATGACGCTGGGCTCGCGCCCCTCGCGTCGGCTGGGCCAGGACGCGGCGCTGTCGAATCTGCGCGCGATCCCGTGGGTGTTTGCATGGAGCCAGGCGCGCGCGGTGATTCCGGGCTGGTTCGGCGTGGGCAGCGGCTTGCAGGCGGCGGTGGAGGCCGGGCATGAGGACAGCCTGCGCGAGATGGCGCAGGACTGGCCGTTCTTCCGCACCTTCCTGGACGACATCGCCATGGTGCTGTCCAAGGGCGACCTCAACATCGCCGAGCTGTTCTCGCGCTTGTCGGGCGACCTGCATGCGCGGTTTTTTCCGCAGATTCGCGACGAACTGGCGCTGACCAAGCACTGGGTCAAGGCGCTGCTGCAACAGCAATCGTTGCTGCAGCACGACCCGCGCCTGGCGTTGTCGATCCGCCTGCGCAACCCTTACATCGACCCGATCAGCGTATTGCAGGTCGACCTGCTGCAACGTTGGCGCGCCACCGGTGGCGAAGACGAGGACCTGCTGCGTGCGCTGGTCGCCTGCGTCAACGGCGTCTCGCAAGGCGTGCAGAACACCGGCTGATCCGACCGTTGGTCGGAGAGGGCGCGCAAGCGGCAAGCGGACTCTGGCATTAGCGGACAAATCTGTCCGATAATGCCGGCATGACGACTCCCCGCCCCGATGCCGCGCTACGCCGCCGGCAGATTCTCGATGCCGCCGACGAAGTGTTCAGCGAACACGGCGTCAATGCCCCGTTGGAACTGGTGGTGGAACGTGCCGGCCTCGGCCGCGCCACCCTGTACCGCAATTTTCCGGATCGGGTGGCGTTGATGACCGCGCTGATGGCGCGTGGTCTGGATGGCCTGGAGCGGCTGGCCGCCGATCTGGCCGACCGAGCGGACGGCCTGGCCGTGCTGCTGCACGACGTGGCCGAGCACATCGCCCAGTCTGCGCCGCTGGTGGATTTCTGGCGCTCGATGGAACGCGCAAATCCGGCGGTGGAAGCGGCCGACCGGCGGGTTGTGGCGATCTTCTTGCCGTTCGTGCACCGCGCCCGCGATGCCGGCCTGTGCCGGGCCGATGTCGACGACGAGCAACTGCTGCTGGTGATCGACATGCTGGGCAGTTGCCTGCGCGGTAACGACGAAGCGGAGCGCAAGCGCCTGGCGCATCGCTCGGCGGACCTGTTGATGCACGCGCTGGGCATGCAGGTGCCGCAAGGCGGCACGCGATGACACCAGCCACCCGCGCGGCGATCGGCCGCTGGGCGCTGCGCGCGCTGCTGGTGCTGGCGGCGCTGTGGGGCGGCCTGGCGATCTATTTCGCGCTCACCGGCAACGCCCTGGTGCGTGGCGGTTGGGTGGCCTCGTGGTGCGCGATGGCGTTGGCCGCGCTATGGGGCTTGCGCCGTGGCCGCGAGAACTGGGCCCTGGTGGGCATCTTCGGTGCCGCGTTCGTGGCGCTGGCGGTGTCGTGGGGGTTGATGCAGCCCAGCCAGGACCGCGACTGGGCCGACGATGTCGCCCAGCGCCTGCAGCCGCAGGTGCGCGGCAACATCGTCACCCTGCACAACGTGCGCAACTTCGATTGGCGTAGCGAAACCAACTACGTCCCACGCTGGGAGACCCGCCAGTACGATCTGGATCGCCTGGTCAGCGCCGATCTGGCCCTGTCGTACTGGATGGGCCCGGCGATTGCGCACACGCTGGTGTCGTTCGGCTTCGACGATGGCTCGCACGTGGTGTTCTCGCTGGAAATCCGCAAGGAACGCGGCGAATCGTTTTCTGCGGTGGGCGGCTTCTTCCGCAGCTTCGAAGAAACCCTGGTGGCCGCCGACGAGCGCGACATCCTGCGCGTGCGCACCAACGTGCGTGGCGAAGACATGTACCTGTATCGCCTGGCCATTCCCAGGGCGGGTCTGCGGCGCATGTTCATGGGCTACGTGGCGCTGGCCAACGACTTGAATCGCAAGCCGGCCTTCTACAACACGCTGACCAGCAACTGCACCACGATCGTGTATGCCCTGGTGCGCCAGCTGCAGCCCAGCTTGCCGCTGGATCACCGCTTGCTGCTGTCCGGCTACGCCGATCAGTACGCGTACGACCATCATGGCCTGATGCCGGGCTATGACTTTGCGACCTTGAAGCAGCGCGGGCACTTCACCGCGCGAGCCATCGCCGCCGACACCGCGGCCGACTTCTCCGAACGCATCCGCGCCGGCATGCCGCAGGCGCCTGCGCCCGGCGTATCGACGAGCGCATCACGGTGATGATGCACGGGCATCCGCGTCGCGTCACCGTGGTCTTGGCGGCGCTGCTCGCCTGCACGTGGCTGAGCGGCTGCGCGATGGTCACGGTGCAAGCGCGCAACAGCGGCGACTACATCGCGCGCACGCGTGGCGATGTGCTCAGCACCGGTGCGCTCAGCCAGGCCGGCAGCGAGACCTTGCAGGTGGCCGGGCTGCACCCCAAGGCCTGCCGCAAGCAGCCGTTGCCGTGCGCGCAGCAGCTCACCACGGTGGCAGGCGTCGGCGATGAGCGCCGCCTGGCCACGCAAGCCGAGCTGTGGACGGCACACGCGACCGACCTGAGCGGCCGCAACCCGGCACAGATGAGCGACGCGGCGGTGCAGGCCTGGCTGGAGGCCGCGCGGCACGCCTATGCCTATCTGTTTTTCACCGCGCGGGCCCCGAGTGCGCGCGCGTTCGAAAACCGCCAGACGCAGGTGCGCGACTACTACAACTATGCCGTGCAGCAGGTGGTCGAACGGCTGTTCGCGCGCGCGCAACAGGCCGGCGACACGGTGCCTACGCCGACGCAGGTGGGCCGCTGGCAGGTGGCCATCGACATGTCCGCGTATCGGCTGCCGGGTGGCGGCAACACGCCGCGCGCGATCTTTGCCGCCTCGGCGCTACGCTTCAATGGATTGCGCAGCACCTATCGACGCGATGGCTTCGGTGCCGAACTGGTGGCCGAAGTGGACCCGCAGGTGGTCGGCGACCCGGCCGGGCTGGCCCTGCAGCAAGCCGCCGCCGCAAGTGCGCCGCCACAGCGCCCGATACCGACCTTCAGCGAGATGCCGTACGCACCGGCAACGCTGCTGCTGCGTTTCGATGGCGATACCCTGGATGCGGTGCTGCGGACCGATGTGGTCACCGTGGTGCCGTACGACCCGTATCGCCAGAACGAGGTGGTGCTGCATGGTCAGCGTGTACCGCTGGCAGCCAACTTCACCGCCGCCTACGGGCTGTGGCTGGCCAAGTCGGGCTTTGCCGCGCAATCGCTGCGCTCGATGCTGGGCAGCGCGCGCGGCATCGATCGCCCGCATCTGTATCTGATGCAGCCCTACGACCCCAACCGCCGCGTGCTGCTGATGCTGCACGGGCTGGCCAGCAGCCCGGAAGCCTGGGTCAACGTGGCCAATGAAGTGATGGGCGACGAAACCCTGCGTCAGCGGTATCAGATCTGGCAAGTGTATTACCCCACCAATGCGCCGATTGCGGTCAATCGTGCGGAAATCCAGGCATTGGTGGAGCGCAGCCTGCGCCACTTCGACCCATCCGGCACGGCGATCGCCTCGCAGGACATGGTGTTGATCGGCCACAGCATGGGCGGGGTGATCGGGCGCCTGTTGGTGTCTGCGTCCGGCGAACAGCTGTGGAACGCGCTGCTGCAGGACTATCGGCTGGACGGCGAGCGCGGCGCACGGGTGCGTGCGACGTTGTCGCCATTGCTGCATTTTTCGCCAATGCCGCAAATCGACCGCGCCATCTTCATCGCCGCACCGCACCGCGGCACGCCACTGGCCGAAGGTGGGCTCGGGCGCTTCGTCGGCCGCCTGGTGCGGCTGCCGGTGGCCTTGCTGGATCGCTTCGGCGACGTTCTGCAGGATCTCGCCAACAGCGAGCGCGAGGGGCACGGCGGTGACTACCGGCGCAAGGGGCGCCTGCTGCCGCCCACCAGCATCGACAACCTGCGCGATACCGACCCGTTCGTGCGTGCCACGATGGATCTGCCGATCTCGCCGCAGGTGCGGTACCACACCATCGTCGGCCGCGAAAAGCCGCAGGTGCCGCTGGCCGATTCCGACGACGGCCTGGTGCCGTATCGTAGCGCGCATCTGGACGGTGCCGCCTCCGAGCTGGTGGTGACCTCCTGGCACAGCGTGCAGGAAACCCCGCAGGCGATCCTGGAGATCCGCCGCATCCTGCATGCGCAATTGCAGGCCGAGGCCGGGCAGGCACCTGCGCAGGGTGCCGCGCCCGCGGCTGCGGCGACGCCCGCGATGTTGTGAGGCTGCGGCCCGCGCGATCGCTGGATGCCGAGGACGATTGCCGGAAAGCGCGGCGGAGCTGGCATGCAGATACGCGCGCCGCGCCTGGTGACGGCCGCGCCGCGCGCATGGGGGGCGCGGCTCGCCTTGCATCCAGCAGGTTGCCCGCTGACGGCATCCTCGTGTTGCCGCGTGCCACGCTGCCGTACCCTGCTCGATCGGTCTGTTTCTCGACGCGCAGCCGTCATCTGCAAGCACGTTGCCGTTAGCGCCGGCAGTGCCGTCGGCAAGCATCCGGACCGGCCCTTAGCGCCTTGTTTACCGTGCGCGTGCTATCAGGCAGCTCTCGTACAGGCTCGAACAAGGAAGAGGCGATGCGCAAGCTGTCGGCAGTGCTGTGGGTCCCGCTGTTGCTGGTCGGTTGCGGACGTGGCGAAGGTGCGAAGGATGCAGCGGCGGCTGCCGATCCAGCGCCCGCAGCAGCGCAGGCGGCGCAGGCCAACGGCGCGCCGGACGCGTCCGCAGCAGCGGATGAAACCGTGCCGGAATTTCCGGCCATCCCCACCATCGTCATCCCCGAGATCGTCGGCGTTACCCCGGCCCAACGCGCGCTGGAAGCCTCGCTGCAGGACATCCTCGACCCGATCGAAGGCGTCAGCGTCGCACCTGCGCGCTGCGGCGATGGCGGCGCGTTGATCAACGATGCCGGCATCACCAGCGTCGACGCCGACGGCAACCTGCTGCGCAACGGCGGCGACGGCCTGTTCAACCTCAAGGCCGACGGCAGCGGCACCGCCAACTTCGAGGGCGGCCTGGTCAACGTCAACGCCGATGGCAGCGGCACCATCAACGCATCCGGGCAGGGCGGCGACGATGCCCTCATCGATGTGCAATCCAACGGGGGCGGCACCTACAACGGCCCGGCCGGCTTGATCAGTTTGAACGGCAAGGGCGCAGGCACCTGGAACAGCGACAAGAGCGGCCTGATCGACAATCACGGCGATGGCAGCGGCACCTGGAATGGGCCGCGCGGGTTGGTCACCGTCAATGCCGATGGTTCCGGCACCTGGAACGGGCCGGATGGCCTGGTGCAGAACCGCGGCGACGGGACCGGCACGGTCGGCATCCCGCCGCGCGAAGTGCGCATGCCGCCGCTGCCGAAGGTACCGCCGGCCGGCCGCTTCCCGCCGTTGCAGAAGTTCGCTCCGCCCGGGGCGCCTTGTGGCTATTTGATCAGCTTGAACGACCGCATCCTGTTCGACTTCGACAAGTCCGACATCCGCACCGATGCCGCACGCGTCCTCGACACGCTGGCTGCCGCGCTGGGCAAGGTGACCACCAAGCAGCTGGAAGTGCGCGGGCACACCGATGCAAAGGGCGACGACGCCTACAACCAGTCCCTGTCCGAGCGCCGCGCCAACGCGGTGCTGGCCGCATTGCTCACACGCGGCGCCGCACAGGCCGCCGGCGCAAAAGGCTATGGCGAATCGCAACCGGTGGCGCCCAACACGGTCAACGGCCAGGACAATCCGGGCGGTCGTCAACTCAATCGCCGCGTCGAGATCTTCCTGCGCACATGAGTGGGATACGCAGGATGGGGTGAGCGCGATCGGCTGCAGCTGCGTGCTGCGTCGGCACAGATCTCGATCACGCTGACGCAGGCCTTGGGCGCTGTCGCGAGCGGATTGTCGCCTCGCGAGTCGCGATGCGTCACGACGCGTCGTCGCGTACGTCGGACCTTCAAGCGCGCTGTGGGCATCTTCTTCGCAGAAGGGGCCGCTTTGCTGCGAGACACACGGCTGGAACCATGACGCCACCGCGTCATGCGTGGTCGTGTCGCGCCCTGCGAAGATGCGTGCGCACCCGCGCAAGCGGCCGTATGCGCATGCCGGCAGCGATCCGCGCTTCCATACGCCAGCGACTATGCCGACTTGCGCGCTCGCTGCGCGCATTTGTCATGTCGGCAGCTCGCGTCACGGCATTGAAATATGCCGTCACCACCATGCGCGGCGCCTGCTTGCAGGTGTGACGCAGGTCCGCCGCTGCAGGCCGCGTCGCTCTCCCACACATCACCGTGGCGCCGCCGTGGCATGAGTCCATGGCGCGTTGCTGCACGCATCGGATTTGATCATGATCGTTCGTTGTACGTTGTCGCGTCCTTCGCGCCTGTCGCAGGCCTTGTGCGTGTCGTTGTCGATCGTGTGCGGCCATGCAGCCGCGCAGTCTGCCGCAGCAACGCCTGCGCAAGGCGAGATGGCGACCTTGGACAAGGTCACCGTCGCCGCCACCCGTTACAACGCGACTGACATGCAGATGGCCGCGACCAACACCGTCAACGTGTTGTCGGCCGACGACCTCAAGACCACCGCCGTGCACAACGTGGCCGAAGCATTGGGGCTGATGCCGGGCGTCAATGTCATCAATACCGGGCAATCGTACTTCGGCGGCATCGATGGCGCCGCGCGCGGCGAAGGCATGTTTTCGTCGGTGCGCGGCCTCAATGCCGAGTACAACGTCAACCTGATCAACGGCATCAACGTCGCGCAGGGCATGCCGTACAGCCGTGGTGTGCAATTGAGCCTGCTGCCGCCCTCGGGCCTGCAGACCATCGTGTTGAACAAGACGTCCACCGCCGATATGGATGGCGATGCGATCGGCGGCACCATCGACTACCGCACGCCCAGCGCCTTCGATTCGCCCGATCGCCAGGGCGGCAGCGTGACCTTGAGCGGACGCATGGAGAGTCGTGCGCGCGATTACGGCGATTCCGGGCTGGGAAGCGGCGCAGCCGGCGATTGGCATGCACGCTTTGGCGACGCCGGGCAGCTCGGCGTGGCGGTCAGCGCGTATTACGACGAACGCCATTTCGTGAACAGCGAAGTGGCCGGCGCGTCGGCCGCGCGCAACGATGGTTCGTGGGAGTTTGCGCGCGCCGATGCCGGCGGCAATCTGGCTGCAGGCAGCGACCCGCAACAGGTGCTGCAGAGCACTGGCGTCAACATCGGGTATTCGCAAGGCGACACCCGCCGCTACGGCGGCAATGCGGCGTTCGATTGGCGTGTGGACCCCAGTCTGCATCTCTATGCGCGCATGACCTACGCCTTCGCCAAGACCGAGCAGAACACCGGCTACACGCAGTTCGTGCCGGCCAATGTCAGCTTCACCCAGATCGGCAGCAGTGGCGTGTACCAGCCGCAGATCAATCGCATCGCGGTGCGCTACTGGTACGAAACCAACCCCGAGCAGGCCGACCTTGCCACCCTCCAGTTCGGTGCGGAAAAACAGCTCGGCCATTGGACGTTTGCGCCGAACATCTTTTACGGCACCGGCAACAACGATCGCCCGGACCACGTGGAAATTTCCGCGCGCAACGATCAATACACCTCGAGCAACTTCGCCTACGGCGCGAACCACTTCATCAGTTACGACGGCGACGGCTTTCCCATCCCGCTGCTGACTTCTGCGATGCAGGCACAGGCCTCCGATGTGGGCAGCCTGTTCGCGCGACGTACCGGGCAGCTTTCCAGGCAGTACAGCGGCCAGGACAAGGGCGGCGGCAAATTCGATGTGGGCTACGATTTCGATGACGGCCTGCTCAGCCGCATCGCGTTCGGCGTGAAGTATGTCGACAGCTCGCGCAGCTTCACCGATCGCGACTGGACCAATGCCAAGTACACCGACGGCACCTTGCTGCGCGACACCGGGCTGATCGCGCAGCGCTACGACGCTGTCTATCCGGGGCAATACGCACTGCCCACGGTGCGGCTGAGCAATGCCGCGCTCAACGACCTGATCGCACGCACGCTGACGCCAGCCAGTTTCGACAGCTGCGGAAAACTGGCGATCAATAACCTCAACTGCAATACCATGCGCGCCACCGAAGCGGTCAGCGCTGCCTATGCGATGGCGACATTGCATAGCGGCGATTGGGAAATCCTGCCGGGCGTGCGCCTGGAACATACCGCCATCACCAACACCTTCTGGGCGCAGCCGGCGGCCGTCAACGGGGCCGAGCAGGTCGGTGCATTCGCCAACAATCGCACCCGTTACAACGTGGTCTTGCCAAGCGTCTTCGTGAACTACCGGCCCGCCGGCGACAGCGCGGTGTATCGCGGCTCGGTGTGGACCAGCTACACACGCCCGGCATTCGTGCAACTGGGAGGTGGCCGCTCCACGGATATTTCCAGCGATGGCCAGACCATCATCACCGAAGGCAATCCGGATCTGAAACCGATCAAGTCGCTCAACGTGGATCTGTCGGGCGAATGGCAGAACGACGCTGGCGGCCACGCGATGCTGGCCGGTTATTACAAGCGCCTGACCGACTACATCTACGAGAGTGGATCGGAGGCGGCCAACGCCGGGCAGAGCGGCACCGCCAGCACCCGCTTCGTGCGTCCGCAAAATGGTGGCGACGGCCGCGTGCTGGGCCTGGAGGCCGCCGTGCGGCAGACCTTCCAGGGCTTGCCTGCGCCGCTGGATGGCGTCGGCATCGGCGCCAATGTCACCCGCCAGACCACACGCGTGGATCTGGGCGAAGCAGGCTTTGCGCACGAACGCATCCAGAATGCACCGAACCTGCTCGCCAACGCGGAAGTGTTCTACGAAAAGGGGCCGTGGTCGATCAACCTGAGCTACCACTATTCCGGCGAATACGTGTCGGTCTACGACTATCTCAACCAGGGCGCGCGCTGGGACAACCTGTGGATCAAGCCGATCACCCGCGTCGATCTGCATCTGGGCTATGCGCCGGGCGATCACCTGCGTGTGGATCTGTCGGTTGCCAATCTCACCAGGCAGCACAGCTATTGGGCGCATGTGGGGCACGACACCACGGCCATTTCCGACATCGTCGATTCGGGCATGACCAGCCTGGTGACCGCCAAATATGTGTTCTGAGTCGGATTGTGCAGGGTGGGGCGTGTCGGCAGGTGTGCAGCAGCGCAACCGCAAGGCTGCGGAGCAGGGCGCATCGCAGTGCGGGGCACTCACTGGCGGTGGGGAGCCGCCGCAGTCTGGGCGATGCAAAGGGGCCGGAGGCGATGCGATGGGGATCGCGTCGCCTCCGCTACGCGCAGCGCA
Source organism: Xanthomonas sp. 3793 (assembly GCF_024806835.1). Taxonomy (GTDB): domain Bacteria; phylum Pseudomonadota; class Gammaproteobacteria; order Xanthomonadales; family Xanthomonadaceae; genus Xanthomonas; species Xanthomonas arboricola_F. Next base: position 131,994 of record NZ_JANTYU010000003.1, on the reverse strand, counting down.
AGTGCGGCGGCGCGGAATCGCGCCTGCGATCGCCGCTGCCTGCCTGCTGATGGCGCTTGCCGCGCTGTTGGGCGGCTGTGCATTGCCCTCGCGCAGCGCATCGCATGGTCGTGCGAATGATCGCGACCACGACGCTGGTGGCGCAGACCGGCAAACCGAGCAGCTGGAGCGCGTGGTGGTGGTGTTCCGCCACGGTGTGCGTGCGCCGCTGCAGGGCGAGGCGGCTGCCGCGCGCTACGCCGACCAAGCCTGGCCGCAGTGGTCCACCCCGGCCAGCCTGCTCACTCCGCGCGGCCGCAAGGCAGTGCGATTGAGCGGCGAGTATCTGCGTCAGTGGTTGGCCCAGCAGGCGCTGCTGCCGCGCACCGGATGCCCGGCACCGGGGAGCGTGTCGGTCTGGGCCAATACCGATCAGCGCACCATCGACAGCGGTGCCTTGCTGGCCGACGCACTGGCGCCGGGCTGCGGCATCGTCGCCGGGCACCGCGAGGCGGGCAGTAACGACCCGCTGTTCCGGCCGATCGAGGCGGGCGTGGTGGCGTTCGATGCGGCAGCCGCGGTGGCATCGATCCAGCGGCAGACCGGTGGCCCTGCCGCAGTGCTGCAAGGCCATGCGGACGAGTTGCAGGCGATGCAGCAGATCCTGGGTTGCACGCGCACGCCTTGCGACTTTGCGCGCATGCCCTCGACGTTGGCGCCATCGGCCAATGGGCGTGGACTGGCCTTGGGCGGGCCGATCGATCTGACCTCCGGCACCGGCGAAGTGCTGTTGCTGCAGTACGCCGACGGCCTGCCGCTGTCGCAGGTCGGCTGGGGCCGCGCCACACCCGAACGACTGGCGCAGGTCTCGCGCCTGCACGCGCTGTTGTTCGATATCTACGCGCGCCCGCACTACATGGCGCAGCGCTCCGGCGCACCGCTGGCACGCGAGGTGCTGCAGCGGTTCGGCGATGTGCAGGCGCCGAAGGTCTCGTTGTTTGTCGGCAGCGATACGCACATCGCTGCATTGAGCGGGCTGCTGGGCGTGCATTTCCACTTACCCGGCTACGGCGCCGACGACCCGCCGCCGGGGGGCGCGTTGGTGCTCGGCTTGTGGCGCGAGCAAGACGGCACGAAGGTTGTGCGCGCCCTCTACCTGGCGCAATCGCTGGATCAACTGCGCACGCTGGCACCACTGGATCTTGCCCATCCGCCGCTGCAGCAGGAGCTGTCACTGGGCTTGTGCGCTCCGGAGCAACGCATGGCCTGCCCGTTGGCGGACTTTGCTACGGCGCTCGAACAGCAGTTGCAGCTCGATCGGTAGTTTCGCGATCGCGACAGCTGTCCTGCGGTGGTCTGCATGGCGTGTGGCTTCGCCCCGCACCCTCACCCCAACCCCTCTCCCGCAGGAGAGGGGCTTGAGCAGCGGTTGGCGTCGTTGTCCCTTCTCCCGCAAGGCGGGAGAAGGTGCCCATAGGGGTAGATGAGGGTACGTGCGCAGCTACGTGCTATTCGGCAGGTGAGCGGCTTCTGAGCGGCTTCGCCCGAACCCTTACCCCAACCCCTCTCCCGCAGGAGAGGGGCTTGAGCAGCGGTTGGCGTCGTTGTCCCTTCTCCCGCAAGGCGGGAGAAGGTGCCCCATAGGGGTGGATGAGGGTACGTGCGCAGCCACGTGCTATTCGGCAGGTGAGCGGCTTCTGAGCGGCTTCGTCCGAACCCTCACCCCAACCCCTCTTCCTCAGGAGAAGGGCTTGAGCAGCGGTTGGCGTCGTTGTTCCTTCTCCCGCAAGGCGGGAGAAGGTGCCCCGTAGGGGCGGATGAGGGTACGTCCGCAGCCACGTGCTATTCGGCAGGTGAGCGGCTTCGCCCGAACCCTCACCCCAACCCCTCTCCTGCGGAGAAAGGGGCTCTATTTCGCCACGCCCATCCGCGTGTGGGTCCGCCGTAAGCCGAAGCCTTCGTAACCTGCCACTTCCTGGAGTTGGACAACCCACCGACAGACCTCAAAACGAAACCGGGCCGCATCAGCGGCCCGGTCGTCGTGCATCGCGCTCGCTCCTGCAGGAGCGGCGTGCTTACTTCAGCTTTGCATCGGCGCGCAGGGCGTCGGCGCGGTCGGTCTTTTCCCACGAGAACGAGGTAGCGGAATGCTGCGTGCCGGCACCGTCGGTGTAGCTGAAGTCCTTCGGCTTGCGGCCGAAGTGACCGTAGGAGGCAGTCTGCTGGTACATCGGGTGGATCAGGTCGAGCATCTGGATGATGCCGAACGGACGCAGGTCGAAATGCTTGCGGATCAGCTTTTCGATCTGCTCGTCGGCGATCTTGCCGGTGCCGAAGGTGGTGACCGAGATCGAGGTCGGCTCGGCCACGCCGATGGCGTAGGAAACCTGCACTTCGCAACGGTCGGCCAGGCCGGCAGCCACGACGTTCTTGGCCACATAGCGCGCGGCATAGGCGGCCGAACGGTCGACCTTGGACGGATCCTTGCCGGAGAACGCGCCGCCGCCGTGACGGGCCCAGCCGCCGTAGGTGTCGACGATGATCTTGCGGCCGGTCAGGCCGCAATCGCCCACCGGGCCGCCGATCACGAACTTGCCGGTCGGGTTGATGTGGAACTTGGTGCCCTTGTGCAGCCACTTGGCCGGCAGCACCGGCTTGAGGATTTCCTCGCGCACCGCTTCGATCAGGTCCTTCTGCTTGATGCCCGGGTCGTGCTGGGTCGACAGCACCACCGCGTCGATCGCGGTCGCCACGCCGTCTTCATAGCGCAGGGTGACCTGCGACTTGGCGTCCGGACGCAGCCAGGACAGCGCCGAGTTCTTCTTCTTGCGGATCTTCGCCTGCTGCTCGACCAGGCGGTGCGACAGGTGGATCGCCGCCGGCATGAAGCTGTCGGTCTCGTTGGTGGCATAGCCGAACATCAGGCCCTGGTCGCCGGCGCCCTGTTCTTCGGGCTTCTTGCGGTCCACGCCCTGGTTGATGTCCGGCGACTGCTTGCCGATCAGGTTGAGCACGCCACAGGTCTCGCCGTCGAAGCCGACGTCGGAGCTGTTATAGCCGATGTCCAGGATCACCTTGCGGGTGAGGGCTTCCAGGTCGATCCAGGCGCTGGTGGTCACTTCGCCGGCAACGATCGCCACACCGGTCTTGACCATGGTCTCGCACGCCACGCGGGCACGCTTGTCCTGGGCCAGGATGGCATCCAGCACGGCGTCGGAGATCTGGTCGGCGATCTTGTCCGGATGGCCTTCGGAGACCGATTCGGAGGTGAACAGGTAGCTGGACATCAGGCTTATATCCCTTAATTCGGATGAAAAGATGGGTGCGGATGATACACGCCCCGTGTGTCGGTTGCATTGTGCGCCTGAACGCGATGCCGTGGGGTTAAGCGCGACCGACAAGGCGCTCCGGCAGCCGGCAATGAGGTGTCCGCATCGCGGCAAAGGCGGCCATGCGTGAGCGAGGCGGGCCGATCCCCACAGCCCAGCGCCGTACCTGCCAAGGCGCGGCATGCAATGGGGCCGTCTGCCACTGCCTGAGCTGCTCCAACACCTGGCCGACACTGGGTTCGAGCTGCAAACGCTGTGGTCGGCGTTGGGCATCTACCCACGACAGGACTTGCCACAGCCTCGAGCAACCCGCCGTTCAGTTCGATTCGGCCAGTTGCAGCCGGGGCTCGTGGCTGACCGGGAAATTCATCGAGCGGGCGATGAAGCATTTTTCATGCGCGGTGTGGTGCAGCGCTCTGGCTTGCTCGAGGTCGCTGCCCGGTGCCAAGGTCACCAGCGGGCGCAGCACCACCGAGGTGAATTGCCCGGCGCCATCGGCCTGCTCCAGCATGGCGCCTTCGGCGTTGTCCTCGTAGGCCTGCACGATAATGCCGGCATTGGCGCACAACCCAAGGTACCAGAGCTTGTGACAGGCCGACAGCGAGGCGACCAACAGGTCTTCGGGGTTCCAGCGTGCCGGGTCGCCGCGGAAGCCTGGATCTGACGAGCCGTCGATCACGCTGGCCTTGCCCTCCGCCTCGATACGGTGGTCACGGCTGTAGGCGCGATATCCCGAGGTGCCGCTGCCCTGGTTGCCGGTCCAGGTGACCCTGACGCTGTACTGGTGCTGTTGGTCTGGCATTCCCGCACTCCTTGCCTTGGGCGCACACCATGCGTCCTTCAGACCGGGCTGGCAAGGGACTCCACTGCCTAGGCCTCCACCGGGGTAGGCGCTTCCCAGCGGTGAAACATCCGTGCCAGGTCTTTTCGCATCGGTTGCTGTTGCGCCGGCCGTGACGCAGAGGCGGCGCTTTCCCGGTTTGCTTCAAACAACAAAAGGTCACTTGCGCAGCGTTGCCATGCAGCCGGTCGCGAGTCTTCTTGTGTCCGAGCCGCGACAGGTGCGTAGCGTTCCACACGTACGGCGACCGCTCGTCAAGGCTGCGCTTGCGCCTCACTATCCGCTGCACCCGCGCAGCGTGCCGGCCGCTGCAATGCGCCGCTGGTCGCCCTGGCGCGGATCTTCACTGCAGCTCCGCGCCAGCGCAGCTGTGTGCCGACTGAAAGCGCGTGGGGCGATGCCCGTCCGTGCATGTGGGGCCTGCTAGCATCGGGCGATGGATTCCCTCACCCAGATCGTTCTTGGCGGTGCCATCGCTGCCGCCATCGCGCCGCCCGGACAGCGGCGTGCCGCCTTGCTCGCCGGCGCGGCACTGGGCACCTTGCCCGACCTCGATTCACTGGCCTTGCTGCCACTGACCGACGACCCCGTTACCCTGATGACGGTGCACCGCAGCGTCAGCCACTCGCTGTTCGTGCTGCCGCTGCTGGGCTGGCTGATCTGGTGGCTGTTCCGGCGCTACGGCAATGGACGGGTGGCCAGCGCGCCCAGGCGCTGGTTCTGGGCGATCCAGCTGGCCTTGATCACCCATCCACTGCTGGACGCCTTCACCGTGTACGGCACCCAGCTGTGGTGGCCGCTGCAGCCGCATCCGACCATGTGGTCCAGCGTTTTCATCGTCGACCCGGCCTACACGCTGTGGCTGCTGCTGGCCTGCGCGATCGCCTGGTTCGCGCGCGCGCGCCCACTCGCCCAGCGCGTGCTGGTGATCGGGCTGGTGGCAAGTTCGGCCTATCTGGGCTGGTCGTTGATCGCCAAGCATCTGGTCGATCAGGAAGCCGACCGCGCGCTGGCAGCGATGGGGCTGGCCGATGCGCCGCGCTTCTCGGTGCCGATGCCGCTCAACACCTTGCTATGGCGGGTGGTGGCGATGACGCCCGGCGGCTATGTGATCGGCGAGCGCTCGCTGGTGGCCGACACCGGGCCGATGCAGTTTCGCGGCTTTTCCAGCAACACCCAGGCGCTGGGCGAAGTGGCCGCGTTCGATTCGGTGCGTCGGCTGACCTGGTTCAACCGCGGCTTCATGCGCGCACGCCTGGTCGATGACGACTTGATGCTCAGCGATCTGCGCATGGGCCTGGAGCCGGACTACAACTTCAATTTCGTCGTCGCGCATCGCGACGGCGGGCAATGGCAGCCGATCGTGCCGCGTCAGGTCCAGGCGGCCTATCGCGCGCCGGTGGCCCGCGACCAGATCGGCGCAGTGCTGGCGCAGATGTGGCACCGCATCTGGCATGCGCCCGCCGGCACGGCGCTCACCGGCGATCTGGAGCAGGTCAACACGCCGGCGACGTCGACACACTAGAGCCGCCAACAATCCGACCGTGCCGCCGCCAGCTAGGCGCGGCCCGTGCTCGGTGCGGCATCCACCAGGCGCACTTCATTTGCGTTCGCAGCGCGCCGTGCCTGACGGCTGCTTGCAAGGTGTCGTGAGCCATGCCAGGCCATGGTGCGCAGCGGATGCCAGCACGCAGCGCAGCGCAGCTGCGCGTGTTCGGGTGCCGTCCAGATGCCTCAGGCGGCGTTCGGCAGCGGTGGTGCCACGCCGGCAATCAAGGCGTCGAAATAATCGCGGGTCAGCGCCAGCTGCGCTTCGGGCGTTTCGGCGCGATTGACCACGGCGCGGAAGTCGGCGCTCTGCGGGTGATCCTTCGCGTACCAGCCCAGGTGTTTGCGCGCGATGCGCACGCCCTGCGGTTGGCCGTAGAACGCATGCAGCGCGTCCAGATGACCGAGCAGGGTGTCGCGCACGAAGGCCAGCGTCGGTGGCGGCAACAGCGTGCCGCTGGCCAGGTAATGCGCCACTTCGCCAAAGATCCATGGCCGCCCCTGCGCCGCGCGCCCGATCATCACCGCATCCACACCGGTGGCGCGCAGCACCTGCGCGGCCTTCTGCGGCGAATCGATGTCGCCGTTGGCGATCACCGGGATCTGCAGCGCCGCCTTGATCTCGCCGATGGTGGCGTACTCGGCAGTGCCGGTGTAATGCTGGTCGCGGGTACGCCCATGCACCGCCAGCGCAGCGATGCCGCAATCCTGCGCGATGCGCGCGATGACCGGGCCGTTGCGGTGGTCGCAGTCCCAGCCGGTGCGGATCTTCAGGGTCACTGGCACATCCACTGCCTGCACCACCGCGCGCAAGATCCGCGCCACCAGTTCCTCGTCGCGCATCAACGCCGAGCCGGCCCAGGCATTGCAGACCTTCTTGGCCGGGCAGCCCATGTTGATATCGATCAGCTGCGCGCCATGGTCCACGTTGTAGCGCGCCGCCTCGGCCAGCTGCTGCGGCTCGGTGCCGGCAATCTGCACGCTGATCGGATCCGGCTCGCCGGCATGGTCCATGCGGTGCAGCGATTTGCGCGTGCCCCAGAAACGCGGATCGGAGATGGTCATCTCCGATACCGCCAGCCCGGCGCCCAGCCGCTTGCACAGCAGCCGGAACGGCTTGTCGGTGACGCCCGCCATCGGGGCGAGAATCACCTTGGGGGCAATGGTGTAAGGGCCGATCTGCATGCGCGCATTGTCGCTGGGGTTGCTGCTGCTGCCAACTCGGGCGCCGCCACAGGGGCGCGGCGACAGGCGCGGACCGGTGCTGGGCCAGGCCAGCACGCGCCGGCCGGATCGCACCGACGCGACCGGACCCGGGATCTGCAGGTCAGCGGATCAGCTGGTACAGCTCGAAACCCTTGGCGCCACCGTCCAGGATCAGCAGCAGTTCGTCCGGCCCCAGAGCGACCAGCCGGCCGACGCTGTTGCCGTTGGTGCCGTCGGAGATGTTGCCGGGCGCGTAGCGGCCTTCCGGTTCGTCGTTGACCGTGCTGGCGCCGAGGAAGGCAAACTCGCGGCTGTCCTTGGCCAGTGGATACAACGTGCCGCTGCGACGCTGCGAGCCGCTGACCTTGCGGAAGCGATAGCCGCAGGCATTGCGGCTGATCTCGGCCTTGAAATAGGGGTAGGCATAGGCGAACCGCTGGTCGACCTGGATCGAGCGCACCTGCCAGCGGCCGTCCAGCTTGCCTGGCACCTGCGGCGACCCAGCGCGCTGCAGCAGCGTGCGCGCCAGCGCGGCGCCGTCTTCCTGGTCGGTATCGTCGTAATGCGCTGCGATCGCCTGTTGCAGGCTGTCCGCAGACACGGTTACCGCAGCGCGGTCGGCATCGCTGGCAGTGCCGTTCCAGTCGCAACGCTGCGCAGCGGCCGACAGCGGGACAAGCCAGGCGCACAGCGCAACGAACCGGATCAGGGAAAAATGACGCATCGAGAACTCCTTGTCGTGATGCAGGCCCGTCGCGGCGACGGGCGGTGAAGTGCGGTGGCCCGAGTGAATGCCAGCCGATGTCGCCATCGGCGCAGGCGGTTAGCCGGCGTCCGGCAGCAGCCGTGGCATCGATGCCGCGGCGCCTTCCACTTCGGTGGAGCGGGCGGCGTAGCGGGTGGCAAAGCGGACATGGGTGATGAAGCTAGCGCCCGGCGACTGCGCCAGCGAGGCCACCAGCGCGCCGTTGAAGGCGTCGCCGGCACCGGTGGTGTCCACCGTCTGCGCGCTTTCTGCGCCCACGCGGTAATGCGCCGCACTATCGCCGCGCAACTGCTCGTCGGCATGCGAAATGAAGGCGCCTACCGCGCCCAGCGTCACCACGACGGTGCCGCCCGGCAGCAGCTTGCGGCATAGCGAATGCAGCGTATTGCCATCCAGTGCGGCCACATCGTCGGCATTGATGCGCTCGCCGACGTGGCGGCCGAGCAGGGCGGCGAACTCGGTTTCGTTCGGGGTCAGCACATCCGACAGCTTGAGCAGGCCGATCGAGGTCGGTGCGTTGGCCGGTGCGGCGTTGAGCACGGTCAGTACGCCGCATTCGTGCGCCAGGGTCAGTGCCGACTCGATGGTTTCGGCCGGCGATTCCAGCTGTGCCAGCAGCACGCGGGCCGAGGCAACCAGCGCGCGCTGGTTCTCGACGAAACCGGTGCTCAGCACCGAGTTGGCGCCGGCACCGATTACGATGGTGTTGCGGCCGTGGCCGTCGACATAGATGCCGCCGGTGCCGGTCGGTTCATTGCTCGGCTCGGCGATCAGCGCAAAACCGTCGTGCGCGGCCAGCGAGCGCGCCAGCGCGCCGCCGGCATCGTCGCCCAGCGCGCACAGGAAGTGCGTCTTGGCGCCGGCACGTGCGGCCGCGACCGCCTGATTGAATCCCTTGCCACCCGGGCCGGTGCTGTAGCGGCCGGCGATGGTGGCACCCGGCGCAGGCAGCACATCGCAGCGCCACACGTGATCGACATTGAAAGACCCGACAACGACGACCGAACTCATAAATACCTGCTTGCTTGAATGACTTGAATGAAACGTGGCGTCCGGCGATTAGACCGCGACACCGATGAACCCGCGCCGCCTCAACCGAAGTGCGAGAGTACGCCGGCAATGGTAGCGGTCATGAAGGTGGCGATCGAACCGCCGAGCACCGCACGCAGGCCGAACTTGGCCAGATCGTGACGACGTTCCGGCGCCAGCCCGCCGATGCCGCCGATCTGGATCGCGATCGAGCTGAAGTTGGCGAAGCCGCACAGGGCATACGTGGCGATCAGGCGGCCTTCTTCGCTCAGGCTCACGCCGGCGACCTGGCCCTTCACGATCTGCGACAGCTCGGTGTAGGCGACGAATTCGTTGATCACCACCTTCTGGCCGATCAGCGAACCCACCGTGGTCGCGTCCGCCCACGGCGTGCCGATCACCCATGCCACCGGTGCCAGCACGTAGCCGAAGATCGTCGACAGGTTGGTCGGCCGGCCCAGCGCCGCTGCCGCGCCGGTCACTTCGCCCAGCCAGGTCAGCGGGGCGTTGATCAAGGCGATCAGCGCGATGAAGGCCAGCAGCATCGCGCCGATGTTCAGCGCCAGGCGCAGGCCATCGCCGGCACCGGCCGCGGCCGCATCGATGATGTTGCTGGTGGTCTTTTCCACTTCCATCTTGACCGTGCCGCGGGTCAACGGCGTGCCGGTCTCCGGTACCAGCAGCTTGGCCACCACCAGCGTGGCAGGTGCGGCCATGATGCTGGCGGCCAGCAGATGCTTGGCGTAGAACGCCTGCTGCGCAGGGTCGCTGCCGCCGAGCATGCCCACATACGCAGCCAGCACGCCGCCGGCGATATGCGCCATGCCGCCGATCATCATCGTCAGCAATTCGGACTGGGTCATCTTGGGGATGTACGGGCGCACCGTCAGCGGCGCCTCGGTCTGGCCGATGAAGACGCTGGCGCACACGCTGGTGGTTTCCGCGCCGGACACGCGCATCACCTTGGTGATCGCCCAGGCCATCGCGCGCACCACCAGTTGCATCACGCCCAGGTGGTACAGCACGCCCATCAGCGCAGAGAAGAAGATGATGGTGGGCAGCACCTGAAACGCAAAGATGAAGCCGTAGCTTTCGATGTTCATCAGGCTGCCGAAAATGAAGGTGGAACCTTCATTGACGAAGCTCAGCACCTTCACAAAGCCCTTGCCCAGCGAATCGAACACGTCGCGCCCGCCCGGTACCAGCAGCACCAGCGAGGCGAACGAGATCTGCAGCAACAGGCCGGTGGCGACCAGCTTCCAGTCGATCGCGCGGCGGTTGGTCGAAAACAGCCAGGTGATGCCGATGAGCACCGCCAGACCGAACAGGCCGAAACCGATCCTTCCCAAACCTTCGACCATTCCAATCCCCGGGCTGCCAACGGCAAAACGGGAAGCCTAGAGCAGGGGGTGTCGGCGGGCAAGGCGAACGGCATTCAGAAGGCCGTCGCAGGCTTGCGCAGGCCTCCAGCTCGGTAAACTGCGCAAGCCGGTCCGGGGCAGGTGCCCTGGAGGTTGCAGGAGATCGCCATGCTTTACCGTCGTCTGGGTTCCACCGGGCTGCAATTGTCGGCCTTGTCGTTCGGGGCCTGGGTGACCTTCGGCAAGCAGATCGGGCGCGGCGAAGCGCGCAACCTGATTGCCGCAGCCTGGGACAACGGCATCAATTTCTTCGACAACGCCGAGGTCTACGCACGCGGCCGCGCCGAAGAGGTGATGGGCGATGTGATCGCCGACCTGCGCCTGCCGCGCGATGGCTACTGCGTGTCGAGCAAGGTGTTCTTCGGTGCGGTGGACAGCCCGCGCCCGACCCAGCGCGGGCTCTCGCGCAAGCATGTCACCGACGCCTGCCATGCGGCGCTCAAGCGCCTGCGCGTGGATTATCTGGATCTGTATCTCTGCCACCGGCCCGACCCGGACACGCCGATCCTGGAAACCGTGCGTGCGATGGACGCGCTGATCCGCCAGGGCAAGGTGCTGTACTGGGGCACCTCCGAATGGAGCGCCGAGCAGTTGCGGACGGCCATCGCCATCGCCGGGCAGGAGCACCTGCACGCTCCTTCGATGGAGCAACCGCAGTACAACCTGTTGCACCGCGACCGGCTGGAGCGCGAATACGCGCCCCTGTGCGAGGGCGGGCTCGGTACCACCATCTGGTCGCCGCTGGCGTCGGGCCTGCTGACCGGCAAGTACAACGCCGGTGTAGACGCCGATAGCCGCCTCGGCCAACCGGATAATCACTGGCTGCAGGACGAAGTGCTGGGCACCCAGGAGTCGCGCCGTCTCGAACGGGCCCGCGCGTTCTGCGCAGTGGCTGCCGAGCTCGGGCAGTCGCCGGCCCGGCTGGCCATCGCCTGGTGCCTGCGCAACCCGCACGTGTCCACGGTGATTCTGGGTGCGAGCCGCGTGGCGCAGCTGGAAGAAAATCTCGGCGCCCTGGAGACCTTGACCAAGGTCGATGCCGCCGGTTGGGCACGGGTGGAGGACGCGACCCGCTGAGGGCAGCCGAGTGCGGTGGGCACGGGTGGCTGCGCGGGTTTGGCGGGCGCTTGTACCCAACGAGACGCCGCAACTGGCTGGTGCACGCCGGTCCGATTCCCTACATGGCGCTGCCGTCTCTCGCGGCGGTCCCCCGGTTTGTCCACTGCATTGCGGAAATCCCCACAGGGACTTTTTCGATAGATTTAGTGAATCGAAATAGTTAAACCCATGCAAAGCTCGCGTCGCGAAGATGAGAATGGCTCTTGATCATTAAATGAGAATGGTTATTATTTGTCTGGCCAACCGACTGGAGATCCAGACCATGACCGCTCATCCCGTGCTGCTCCGCTCCGAACCGGTCAACCTGCGCGACCGCGCCGTCCCACGTGTCGTTCCTGCCGAAGACCTGATCAGCAGCGAGGCGCTGCTCAAGGGCCGTCGCGAAGTGCTGATCCAGCACGGCGACCGCGTCTACCGCCTGCGCCATACCAGCAACGACAAGCTCATCCTGACCAAGTAAGTTCCACCCTCCGACCCGCGCATTGGCGCGGGGCTCGGGCCGTCTGTCGCGGGCGTTGCCGCCGCCGTCCGCGCTTCCCACGCTCTTTCCCCGGCGGCCGGTGTCGGCCTTGTCTGCAGCAGGTGCTGCCGGGAACTTCCCCTCAAAGGTTCCCGATGATTCGCCTGCATCCGCTGGTGGTCGCGCTGTCGCTTGCGCTGCCTGCTGTTCCGTTGTGTGCCCACGCTGCCGAATCAGACGCTGGCGGCGATGCTGCGCGTGAGGTACACGACTTCGATCGTATGCAGGTCACCGCCACGCGCACCCAGCGTGCATTGATCGACGTGCCGGGCACGGTGGATGTCATCGACCGCGAACAACTGGACAACCAGCTTGTACGCGAACTCAGGGATCTGTTCCGCTACACGCCCGGCGTGTCGGTGACCAGCAACAGCGGCCGCTTTGCCGGCGACAGCGGCATCCGCATCCGCGGGCTGGACGGCAACCGCGTCGCGATCCTGGTGGATAACGTACCGGTGTCGGACACCTTCGCGTTCGGCAGCTATCTCAATGCCAACCGAAATTTCGTCGATCTTGAAACGCTCAAGCGAGTGGAGGTCGTGCGTGGGCCGGCCAGCTCGCTGTATGGCTCCGATGCGCTGGGTGGCGTGGTGGCTTTCGTCACCAAGGACCCTGCCGATTACCTGAGCGCCGACAAGCGCAGCTATGTCGGCCTGAAGTTCGGGTACGAAGGCGACTGGAACGGCTTGTTTGCCGGTGCCACTGCGGCATTCGGCGGCGATCGCTGGAGCGGCATGGTGGCCGTGGCGCATCGCCAGGGCCAGGAAGCGCAGAACCAGGGCGACAACCGCAGTCGCGATTTCACCCGCACCGCGGCCAACCCGCAGCGTATCGATGGCCGCAGCGTGCTGACCAAACTGGTGTACGCGCCGAGCACGCAGCAGCGCTTCAAGCTTACCGTGGAGGGCAACGAAGACTACGGCAGCATCGAGGCGTTGACCGGCATCGACCCGCGCGTGGCAACGCCATCGTTGCGCATCCTGTCGCAGGACGGCCGCGATCATCAGACCCGTACGCGGGTGTCGCTGCGGCATGAGCTGGACGCACTGGACGCGGCGCTGGCCGACGACCTGCAATGGCAGCTCTATCGCCAGGACAGCGAAAGCCTGCAACGCACCGACGAATTGCGTGGCAACAACACGCGCCGTCATAACGAACACAACTTCGATCAGCGCGTCTACGGCTTGCTGGTCAACGCGCACAAGTCCATCGACACCGGCACGCTCAATCACGACATCACCTATGGCCTGGACGGCACCTGGACCGACACCCGCGCCAAGCGCGATGGCTACTCTGTCAACCTGGCCAATGGCGCGATCACCAATCGTGTGGGGCAGGACGTGTTTCCGGTGCGCGATTTCCCGAAGAGCGAAACCACCAAGCTCGGGGTGTATGCGCAGGACGAGATCGGCTTGTTGGATGGGAGGCTGTCGCTGACGCCAGGCGTGCGCGTGGATTATTTCCGGCTGTCGCCGCAGGTGGACGACATCTTCCGCGAAGACAACCCGGGTGTGGCGGTCGAAACCATCGACCAGGCCCAGGTGTCGCCCAAATTCGGCGCGGTGTGGCGGTTCTCGCAAGCCTGGTCGGCGTATGCCAACTATGCGCACGGCTTCCGCGCGCCGCCTTACAACGACGTCAATATCGGCTTCACCAATCTGCAGGCGCGCTACACCGCCATCGCCAACCCGGATCTGAAATCGGAAACCAGTCGCGGCGGCGAGCTGGGGCTGCGCTTCAACGATGCCGTGGGCTATCTGGGCGTGAGCGTGTACTACACCGACTACCGCAACTTCATCGAATCCTACGCACCGGCCGGTGTCAGTGCGGAAGGCTTGATGCTGTTCCAGTCGCGCAATGTCGACGATGTGGTGATCAAGGGCGCCGAAGCGCGTGGCGGGCTGGATCTTGGCGCGCTGGCCGGCTGGCAGGGCTGGTCGTTGAGCAGCGCGGTGGCCTATTCGGAAGGCGACAACCTCACCGACGATACGCCGCTGAATTCGGTCGACCCATTGCGCGGCACGCTGGGCGTGGCCTTCGACAGCGATGGCTGGGGTGCGGAACTGATCGGCACCTTTGTCGCACGCAAGCGTCGCCCGCAGCTGGACAGCTACTACACCCCGGCCGGCTACGCCACGCTGGATCTGATGGGGCATTGGGAGTTCGCGCCCGGTGCCAAGGTCACCGCCGGCATCTTCAATCTGGCCGACCGCCGCTATGTGGACTGGAACGCGCTGCCCAACGGCACGCTGGCCAGCAGCACGGTGCTGGATCGCTTCACCGGCGCCGGACGCACGGCCTCGGTCAGCCTGGCGGTGAGCTGGTAGCGGCCATGCCCATCGCCCGCACACTGCCGTTGTCCTCGGGTGCACGTGCCAACCGCGCAGCGTTGCCGCGCGCAGCGCAGCTGTCGGCGCTGGGTACGGTGCTGTGCTTGTATCGTCCGGCGCTGGGCACTGAACTCGATGGCTGGCGGCACGCGGTCGATGCGGCCGCCTCGCGCCAGGTGGACAGCGATGGCGTGCGCGAAAGCATCTGGTTCTTCGGTGCCGACGGCCAATGCTGCTGGCGCCTGTGCCTGTTGCCGGACAGCGATTTTTTGAGTTGGGATCGCCTGGTCTCGCGCTTGCCGCCACTGCCGGCGGAAACGCACGGCCTGGGCATCGGCGAGCGCCTATGGCGCCGGCTGGCCGGACGCATGCGCGGTGAAAGCTGGCGGTTGAGCGCGCTGCGCCTGCAGTCCACGGCCAACCGCCAGCAGCCGCTGGTCGCCAGTCTTGCGACCGTTTCCGCGCTGGGCGCCGAGGTTGCCGCACGACTGGCCCGCGAAGAAGGCATCGACGGACGTGTGGCCGTGGACGATTGCTGCTGCGCACGCGCTGCCGCCGCGCGCGCCACGCAGGCGGCCCCGCGCGGTACCGATCCCACCGACATGACCACGTCGCTGCTGCGCCTGCGCCGCTGACGTTTCCACGACCACGACCGAGAGTTCCGATGAGCCGATTGTTTACGTATTTTCCTGCCGTGATGTTGAGCCTGTTACCGGCGGTCGCCGCCGCGGCTGCAGAGCCCGAGCGCGACCGCCAGAGCATCCTGGCGATGCAGGGCGAATACGCTGTGGATTTCGCCTTCGACGAGACCGTGTTGCTCAAGCCCGGTTACGAGCGCGCGTCGGCGATGCGCAGCGGCGCCAACGAGGTGGTGATCGTGGTGGAAGACACACCACGCAAGATCGTGCTGCAGCACCTGCTGGTGGATGAAAAGACCAAGCATGTGACCAAACATTGGCGGCAGGACTGGGTCTACGAAGCGCCGCAGCGCTTCGAATTCAGCTCCGAACAGACCTGGCAGGTGCGCGCAGTGCCGGCGGCGGTGACTGCCGGTGCCTGGACCCAATGCGTCTTCGAGGTAAGCGATGCGCCGCGCTATTGCGGCACCGGACGCTGGGACTACGCCGATGGTCACCCGACCTGGACCAGCGACGTGAGCTGGCGTCCCTTGCCGCGCCGCGAATACACCAAGCGCAGCGACTACAACGCGCTGTCGGTCATCAATCGCCACACGCTCACACCCAATGGCTGGACCCACGAACAGTTCAACACCAAGGTGTTGCGCAAACCCGATGGCAGCCAGCAGGCCATCGCGCGCGAGTTCGGCTTCAACGATTACCGCAAGACCACCGAGGTCGACTTCGCCCCGGCTTATGCCTACTGGAAAGGCACGCAAGGCTATTGGGCCAAGGTACGCACCCGCTGGGCCGCATTCCTGGACACGCCGCCAGGCCTGCATCTGAAAACCAAGCCCGATGGCATGGCGATGATCATGCCGATGTTCGAACAGGCCGAGACCGTGCACAAGGGCAAGCGGGTCAAGGACGCGCAGATCGACGCGGTGTTTGCGCAGTGGGTGGAGCGCGCAGATTAAACACATCCCCTGATGCGTAGGAGCGCGCTTGCGCGCGATGAGGCCTTACCGATAACGCCCCATCGCGCGCCAGCGCGCTCCTACAGGGAATTGCCTAGTCCTTTTCAGCGCCTGGCCCAGGGACAAGCGCGACACGCCGGCGAATGCCGCACTCGGATGTCGTAGGAGCGCACCCGGGCGCGACGTGGCTTTCCCGGAAATGCCCACCGCGCCCGGGTGCGCTCCTACGGGCAAGGCAGCGGTTTATTCCTTGAACATCAAGAACGCCGCCACCAGGATCAGGCCGAACGCGGCCCAGTGATTCCACTTCAGTGCCTGGCCCAGGTAAAAGGTCGAGAAGCCTGCGAACACCAGCAGCGTGATCACTTCCTGCATGCCCTTGAGCTGCGGTGCCGAATACACCGCGCTGCCCAGGCGGTTGCCCGGCACCTGCAGGCAGTATTCGAAAAACGCGATGCCCCAGCTGACCAGGATCGCAATCATCAGCGGCGTGCTCTTGTACTTCAGATGCCCGTACCAGGCGAAGGTCATGAAGACGTTGCTGGCGAGCAGCAGCAGGATTGGGTACAGGTAAGCAGTGAAGGGGGCGGTGGGCATGACGGCGGACGGCAGGAAAGGGGCCGGCAGCATAAGCCAGCGCCGTTAAGCGCACGCGACCGTGCCGATGAGTCCGGCATGCGGGCTAAGGCCGTCGAGCCGATGCGAAGCGCCCGCATGAGGCATGGCTAGGGAGAACGTTTGGCCACGCAGCGCAGCGCCTGCGCCCACCCCGCTAGCGCTGCATCCCCCAGCGCCTGACGGTGAGCCGTTCGATGGCCTGGAATACCACGCCTTCCACCAGCAGCCCCAGCACGATCACCATGGCCAGGCCGGCGAACACCTTGTCGGTGTAGAGCTCATTGCGGTTCTGGAAGATGTACCAGCCCAGGCCGCCCTGGCCGGAGGTGGCGCCGAACACCAGCTCGGCCGCGATCAGGGTGCGCCAGGCAAACGCCCAGCCGATCTTCAGGCCGGACAGGATCGCCGGCAGGGCGGCCGGGATCAGCAACTGTGCCACGTAGCGTGGGCCACGCAAGCCATAGTTGCGTCCGGCCATGCGCAGGGTTTCCGGCACCGCCTGGAAGCCGGCGTAGGTGGTCAGCGCCAGTGGCCACAGCACCGAATGCACCAGCACGAACACCAGGCTGCCGGTGCCCAGCCCGAACCACAGCAGGGCCAGCGGCAGCAGCGCGATGGCCGGCAGCGGGTTGAACATCGCCGTCAGCGTGCCCAGCACATCGCGGCCCCAGCGCGTGGACGCGGCCAGTGCGGTCAGCACGAAAGCCAGCACCACGCCAAGTACATAGCCCTGCGCCAGCACCCGCAGCGAGGCGCCCACGCGGCGCAATAATTCGCCCGACAGCAGCCCGTCGTAGAACGCATGCGCGGTCTGCCATGCGCTCGGCAGCATCAGATCGTCACCGACCACCCGCGCGGCGATCTCCCATACCGCCACCAGCGCCACCAGTACCAGCGCCTTGCGCAGCCATGGCGGCGCCTGCCAGCGCGCGGGCACTGCAGTGGCGACCAGTGCAGGATCCAGGGGCTGTACGGCCAGTTCGTATTCGGCGCGCACCGGCGGGAGCGGCGGCAGCCTGGCAGCAGTGCTGCGGCTCATGGCAGCGCCTCGCGCTGACGCAAGGCAGGACGACGCAAAGGCGCCACCTTGTCGTCGTCGAGCGTGGCGTCGGGCAGGTCGAACAGCAAACGGTGGATGCGCTGGGCGGTTTGCTGAAACGCCACGCTGCCGGCGCTGTGCGGGCCGAATGCGTGCGCGTTGAGTTCGGCGCGCACCTGGCCGGGATGCGGCGACAGCAGCAACACACGGTTGCCGACCACCAGCGCTTCTTCGATGGAGTGGGTGACAAACAACAGCGTGAAGCGCAATTGCTCCCACAGCTCCAGTACCTGCTCCTGCATGCGCGAGCGCGTCAGCGCGTCCAGCGCCGCGAACGGCTCGTCCATCAACAGCACCCGCGGACGCATCGCCAGCGCGCGTGCTATGGCGACGCGCTGCTTCATGCCCCCGGACAAGGTGTGCGGGTAGGCCTCGGCAAACGCGCTCAGCCCGACCTGCGCCAGGCTTTCGTCGGCACGCTCGCGCGCTTCGGCGCGGCTGAGCTTGCGCGCTGCGCGCAGGCCGAAGACCACGTTCTCGCGGACGGTCTTCCAGGGCGCCAGCTGGTCGAATTCCTGGAATACGACGACGCGATCCGGACCCGGCCCGGTGACCGCGTTGCCATCCAGACGGATCTGCCCCTCGCGCGGGGTGACGAAGCCGGCCACCGCCTTGAGCAGGGTGGATTTGCCGCAACCCGACGGCCCCAGCAGCACAAAGCGATCGGCTTCATGCACATCGAAGCGCACCCGGTGCGTGGCGCGCACCACGCGCTGCGCTGAGGCGTATTCCAGGCTGACATGATCGACTTGCAGCAGCGGCACACGCATCGCTCAGCTCCCGCCCGCAATCAGCGGATCATCGAAGAAATAATCGCCCACCTTGGCGGGTGCCTGCTTGATCGCACCACTGTGCTGCATGAACTTGCCCAGCTTCAGCGTGTTCTGCGGCGCCACGGTGAACTGCACCTTGGGGTCCTTGAGAATCTGCAGCACCAGCGCGCGGTCGATGCTCGAGCCGTTACGACGCAAGAAGATGTCCGCCGCCTGCTCCGGGTGTGCAGTGACGAATGTCGCCGCCTGGTCCAATGCGGCGACAAAGGCGCGATAGGTCTTGGGATTGTCACGGCGGAACTTCTCGGTGGCGTACAGCACCGTGGCCGACGATGGGCCGCCTTCGATGTCGTAGGAACTGGTCACGATATGTGCGGCCGGGTTGCGCGCCAGTTCCTGTTCCTGAAACGGTGGGCTGGCGAAATGCGCAGTGATTTCGCTGCGTCCACGGATGATTGCCGCGGCGGCATCCGGGTGTGGCAATGCCACCTGCAGCGGGTCCAGCTGATGGGTGCCCTTGTCGCCCCAGCGCTGTTGCGAGGCATGCTGCAGAAACCGCGATTGCACCGACACGCCGGTGGCCGGCACCGCAATACGGTCCTGCGGCGTGAAGTCGCCGATGCTCTTGATGCGCGGGTTGTTGCTGATCAGGTAATACGGGAAATTGCCCAGCGAGGCCACGCCGCGCACATTCTGCCGACCACGGGTGCGGTCCCAGATGGTGAACAACGGCCCGACCCCTGCACCTGCGATATCGATAGAACCGGTGAGCAAGGCATCGTTGACCGCCGCGCCACCGGACAACTGCAGGAACTGCACGTCGATGTCCACGCCGGCGGCCTTGCCTTGTTGCTCGATCAGCTTCTGCTCCTGTGCCACGTCCAGCAGCAGGTAGACGATGCCGAACTGCTTGGCGATGCGCAGCTTTCCTTCTGCCTGCGCAGTGGCGCTCAGCAGCAATGGCACTGCGGCCAGCAACAATGCCGCGACGCGCTTTGAGACTGTGCGGCGCCTGGAAGGTGCGTGAGAGGTGACGGTCAAACGCATGCGGCGCTCCAGTCGAAAGAGGGGGAGGGACAGGCGCGCGCTCAGAACGGCGCATCGCCTTCGATGGTGGTGCGGTTGAGCCGGCGGCGCAGGTGATCGGGCGTGCCGGCGGCCAGATGCATGACCGAGCGGTTGTCCCAGAACACCATGTCGTACGGCTGCCATTGATGCCGGTACACCAGCGCCGCGCGCGTGCTGTGTTCGAACAACACCTGCAGCAGGGCACGGCTTTCGTCTTCGGGCAGCCCGACAATACGGGTGGTGAAGTGTTCGCTGACAAACAGCGCCTTTTGCCCGGTTTCCGGGTGCGTCCGCACGATGGGATGCTGCACCGGTACTACTTCGGCAATCTGTTCGGGTGTCAGCGCCGGGCGCCACGGGTTGCGTGCGCGCAGCTCTTCGTACTTGGCGAGATAACTATGTTCGGCCTGCAGGTCCTGCACGCGGCGCTTGAGCGGCGCGGGCAGCGTTTCCCAGGCCAGATGTTGATTGGCGAACAAGGTGTCGCCACCTTCGCTGGGCAGTTCCTGCGCGTGCAGCAGCGAACCCAGGCTGGGCGTTTGCTTGTACGACAGATCCGAGTGCCAGTAATGCCCGGCATCGCCGAGCCCGATCGGCTCGCCGTTCTCCTTGATGTTGGACACCACCAGCACTTCCGGATGCCCGCGCAGCTGGAAGTTGCGCAGCACATGGATCTGCAACGGTCCGAAACGACGACTGAAATCCACCTGCTGCGCGGGCGTGATGCGCTGATCGCGGAACACCAGTACGTGATGGTCCAGATGCGCAGCGTGGATGCGCGCGAAGGTAGCGGCATCCAGCGGCTGCGACAGATCCAGCCCCAAAACTTCCGCACCCAGTGGCGCGTCGAACGGCACGATCCGCACGGCCGACGCCTGCGCGGCGGTGGCATCGTTGCGCGGCGGTTGCACGCGCGCTGCAGAATTCACGCTAGCCATGACGTTGGCACCTCGACAACAGCAGAGGCCGCCCGAACGGCGACCGGACTGGTCACTCTAGGCAGTCATGCCGCCGCTGCGAACGTACGATTGGCAAGGTGCTTATGCGCTGCAGGTATATGCACTGCAACATGCGCGATGCCCGACGCTGCGCAAGGCGCAGCGCTCCATGCCGGTGGGTCATGGCGCGCAGCTGGTGGCGCAATCCTTGGCCAATCGCCACCACAGGGCCGGCTCTTGGCCGGCCTTATTCCGTGCGCAGTGCCAATGCCGGCGGCGTGGACAGGATGCGCCGGGTGCCCGACCAGCCTGCGAGCAGGCTCAATGCCAGCCCGAACGCGCCGCCCAGCAGCAGCCGCGGCCAATCCGGCGCCAGCGCGATGTCGAACGCCTGCTGCCCGACCACCGCGCCGATGACGGCCGCAGCCGTGACCGCCAGGCCCGCAGCCAGCAGCCCCAATGCGCCGAACTCCACCAGCACGGCGCCACGCAACTGCCCGCGCCGCGCGCCCAGCGTGCGCAGCACTGCGCTGTCGTAGCGGCGCTCGCCTGCGGTGGCCTGCAGCGCGGCCAGCAGCACCAGCACGCCGGCCAGCAGGCTGAAGCCCATCACCAGCTGCACGGCCTGCGCCACCTGGTCGATCACCTCGCGTACGCGGCCGAGAATTGCATCGATGTCCAATACCGAAATATTGGGGTAGTCGCGACTGAGCGATGCCAGCTTGGGCGCATTGCCGGGCGGCAGATGGAAGGCGGAAATCAGGTTGTACGGCGCATCGCCCACCGCGCCCTGGTTGAGCAGCAGGAAGAAGTTGACCCGGAACGAATCCCAATCGGCCTTGCGGATGCTGGTGACGGTGAAGCTGCGCTGTTGTTCGCCCAGCAACAAGGTGATGCGGTCGCCGAGCTTGAGCTGATAGCGCTGTGCCCAGCCTTCCTCCACTGACGCCTCGGCCTGCGTACTGTCGGCGCTCCAGAACTTGCCTTGCAGCAAGGTGTTGGCCGGCGGAAATGCATGCCGCCAGGAAAAGTTGACCGGGCGGTTGTCGCCGTCGCCATCGTCCTGCGGGTCGCGGTCGCCGCGCACCGGCGGCTTGTCGTTGATCGCCACCAGCCGGCCGGTGGAAAACGGCTCCACCGCAGCGTTATCCACGCCCAGGCCTCGCAAGGTCTGCAGCACCGGCTCGGTCTGCTCGGGCTGGATGTTCATCAGGAAGTAGTTGGGCGTGTCCGCAGGCAGGCGGTCGCGCCATTGGCCCAGCAGGCCGGGGCCGACCACCGCCAGCAGCAGCAGCGCGCACAACGAGAGCGACAGGCCGACCAGCTGCACCACGCTTAACCCGCGTCGGCGCGTCAGTGAAGCCAGGCCCAGCTTCCAGGCCCCGCGCAGACGGTGCTGGATCGGCCGCAGCAATGCCAGCAAGCCCAGCCCCAGCAGCATCGCCACCAGCGCCAGCGCGGCCAGGCCGCCCAGCACCCAGCCGGCCAGCACCAGGTTGCCGGTGGCATAGACGGTGAGCGCCAGCGTAGCGGCCAATGCGGCCGCATATACCAGCAACGAGCTCGGCGGCACCGCGGCAAAGCTGCGGTTGAGCACGCGCATCGGCGGCACGTTGCGCAGCCGCAGCAGCGGCGGCAGGCCGAAGCCCAGCAGCAGCACCAGGCCGATGCCTGCACCGGCCAGGGCCGGCGTGGCCTGGGGCAGCGGCAGCCGGTTCGGGATCAGGCTGCCCAGCGCCTGCACCAGGCCTTCCTGCGCCAGCATCCCCAAGCCGATGCCGACCAGGCAGGCCGGGATCGCGGTCAACAGCAACTGCAGCGACAGCATCGCCAGGATGTCGCGCTGCCTGGCGCCCAGGCAGCGCAGCACCGCCACGGTGTCGATGCGCCGCATCGCAAACCGGTTGGCCGCCAGCGCAGTGGCGACGCCGGACAACAACACCGCCAGCAAGGCCGACAGGGCCAGGAAACGCCCGGCGCGATCGAACGCGGCGCGCATACCGCGCTGGGTGTCTTCGATACCGACCAGGCGGTATTCGCTAGCGCGCGGCTTGAGCCAGGCGCGCAGGTCGGCGATCGCGTCCGGCGCACCGGTAAACATCAATCGGTAGGAGGCGCGGCTGCCCGGGCCAAGCAGGCCGGCGCCCTCGATGTCGGCGCGATTGACCAGCAGCGGCGGCGACAGCTGCATCAACTCGCCCGAGGCATCCGGCTCGGCGCGCAGCACGCCGGTGATGGTGAGATGGCCGGCGCCGAATTCCAGCTGCTCGCCCACGCGCAGGCCCAGTGCTTCCAGCAGCCGCGGGTCGGCGTAGGCCTGGCCCGGCGGCGGTGCGGTGGCAGGGCTGCCTTCGCCGCCGCTGCCGTGCTTGGACACCAGCAACTGCCCACGCAGCGGGTAGCCGGCGCCCACGCCGCGGATATTGGCCATCTGGCTGGCATCGCCATGGAACAGCACGCTGGGGAAGCTGACCATGCGGGTACTCTGCAGCCCGCGTCGCTGTGCCTCCTCGGCAAAGCCGGCCGGAATCTCCTGGCGCCCGGTGACGCCCAGATCGCCACCGAGCACCTCTGCCGCACTGGAGGTCAATGCCAGCGTCACCCGGTCCACCAGGGTGCCCACCGCCGTCATCACCGCAACGCCCAGCACCAGCGCGGCGAACACGGTCAGCAGGTCGCCGGCCAGGAATTCGCGGCGCACCGCGCGCGCGGCCTGTCGCAGTACGTTCATGCGGCCGGACCGGTCTGTGCGTGCAGGCGGCCGCTGTCGATGCGGTAGATGTGATGGCAGCGCTGTGCCAGGGTCATGTCGTGGGTGACCAGCACCAGGGTGGTGTCGCTGGTGGCATTGAGCGCAAACAGCAGGTCGCTGATCTGCGCGCCGGTGGTCTGGTCCAGGCTGCCGGTGGGCTCGTCGGCAAACAGGATACGCGGTCTGGCCACGAATGCGCGTGCCAGCGCCACGCGCTGCTGCTCGCCACCGGACAGCTGGCGCGGGTAATGCCGCGCACGCGCGCTCAGGCCGACCGCCTCCAGCACCTCGCGCACCCGCGCCGGGTCTTCGCGCCCGGCCAGTTCCAGCGGTAGCGCAATGTTTTCTTCTGCCGTCAGCGCCGGCAGCAGGTGGAAGCTCTGGAACACGAAGCCGACTTCGCGCGCGCGCAGGGCGGCACGCGCTTCTTCGTCCAGCTGCCCCAAGTCCTGGCCGGACAGCGCAATGCTGCCGCGGCTGGGCAGGTCCAGCCCGGCAAGCAGGCCGAGCAGGGTGGTCTTGCCCGAACCGGAGGCCCCAACGATGGCGATACTGTCGCCTTCACTGACCGTCAAGCTCACGTTGTCGAGGATGTGGAGTGTTCCCTCCGGTCCACTGACGGATTTACCGACCTCGCGGACGTCGATGGCGGTGCGGGTGCTGGAGCGGGGGGCCAGACTGTCGATGAGGAATCTCCGAATGCGTGAAAGAACACTGCGATATGGCGCGCTGGTCCTGTGGCTGCTGACACTGTCCCTGCTCGCGCCGGGATTTGCCTCTGCCAAAAGTCCGGTGACGACCGCGCCGATCCTGGTCGTCGGCGACAGCCTGAGCGCTGCGCACAACATCCCGGTGCAGTCCGGCTGGGTCACCTTGCTCGACCAACGCCTCAAGCGTGACATGGCGACGCCACCGGCGGTCGTCAATGCCAGCATCAGCGGCGAAACCACCTCGGGCGCATTGACGCGGCTGCCAGGCCTGCTGGCAAAGCACCATCCCGGCGTGGTGGTGATCGAGCTGGGTGGCAACGATGCGCTGCGTGGGCTGACCCCGGCCCAGCTGAAGGCAAACCTGGAGAAGATGATCAAGCTCAGTCAAGCGTCCGGCGCCAAGGTCCTGTTGCTGGGCATCGACGTGCCGCCGAACTACGGCCCGGCCTACCGTGAGCGCCTGAAGGCCACCTATGCCGACCTGTCCAGACAGTACAACACCGCGCTGGTGCCTTTCTTTCTGGAGAAGGTGGCCCTGCAGCCCGGGTTGATGCAGGCCGACGGCCTGCACCCGACCGCGGCGGCCCAGCCCAAGGTGCTGGAGACGGTGTGGCCGGCGCTGCGACCACTGCTGGGGCGTTGATCGGATGACATGAAACGTTATTCGGCCTTCACGTCGCTTGCACCGCCGATCCGGCATGTTTCACAAAGCTGAAGACCGAGGAAAGTCCATGCGTCAGACCAAGGAAACGTCCGGCCTCGTGCTGGTCGTCGAAGACAACCGCAATATCTCCGAAATGATCGGCGAATACCTGGAAGGCCGTGGCTTCGAGGTCGACTATGCGCAGGATGGACTGGACGGTTACCGTCTGGCCGCCGAGAACAGCTACGACGTGGTCGTGCTGGACCTCATGCTGCCACGCCTGGACGGTATCGAAGTGTGCCGCCGCCTGCGTAACGACGCACGCAAGTCCACCCCGGTGCTGATGCTGACCGCCCGCGATACGCTGGACGACAAGCTCACCGGCCTGGGTTTCGGCGCCGACGACTACCTGACCAAGCCGTTCGCGATCCAGGAACTGGAAGCGCGCCTGCGTGCCCTGATCCGCCGCGAACGTCGTCAGGTGGGCTCGGAAGTGCTCAAGGTCGCCGACCTGGTGCTGGACCCGGTGAGCATGCGCGCCACCCGTGCCGGCACCGAGCTGCAGCTCTCGCCAATCGGCCTGCGCCTGCTCACCATCCTGATGCGCGAATCGCCGCGCGTGGTCACCCGCCAGGAAATCGAGCGCGAAATCTGGGGCAATGGGTTGCCGGATTCGGACACCCTGCGCAGCCATCTGTACAACCTGCGCAAGATCATCGACAAGCCGTTCGATCGCCCGCTGCTGCACACCGTGCAGAGCGCCGGCTATCGCATTGCCGACATCGCCCAACCGATGACCTGATGTCGCCGGCCGGCTGCCGACTGGCGGCCGGCCGCTCCTGTAGGCGCAGACGCGCCGCTCGTTCTCCCGTGCCGCCGGCTGGTTGCACGATGGACTCACGGAAGCGTTGCCTATAATCCGGCGCTCTCCCCTGGATGCAGCAATGCCACACGGGCTCCCGCGAAAAATACGTCTTGCCTTCCTGCTGCAGGTCGCGCTGGCGAGCTTGGCGATTGTGCTTGGCGGGTATTTGATTTCCTTCGTGATCAAGTACAGCCTGGTGCGCACCGTGCTTGCCGACGAGGCCGTGCACTTCTGGCGCATGCACAAGAGCACACCGGACAACCGGCCGCCGAACACACGCAATATCCAAGGGTATTTCTCGCCTGCGGGCAATGCCGCCGATGCCGCGCCGCGCGCACTGCAAACGCTGTCGCCGGGTTTTAGCGAGGTGGCTGCTGCCGATGCGCTGGTCTATGTGGATCAGCGCCCCGAGGGGCGCCTGTATCTGGTGTTTCCGCGCTCGCGTGCCGCGCATCTGACGCTGTGGTTCGGCGTGGTGCCGGCCATCGTCGTGCTGTTGGGGATTTACGGCGTTTCCTGGTTCACCTACCGCGTGTCCAAGCGACTGGTGTCGCCGATCAGCTGGCTCGCGCGACGCGTATCGCACTGGGACCCGCGCAACCCCGATGTGGATGAATTGTCGCCGGAGCGCTTGCCCGCAGAGTTGCAGGGCGAAACCCGACAACTGGCCGCCGCATTGCATGCGCTCGGCCAGCGGGTAAGCGACCACGTCGCGCGCGAACGCAATTTCACCCGCGATGCCAGTCACGAGTTGCGCACACCGCTGACGGTGATCCGGGTGGCCAGCGACATGGCGCTGGCCGACGACGAGCTATCGCAGCGTACCCAGCGCAGCCTGCGTCGCATCCAGCGCGCCGGCCGCGACATGGAAGCGGTCATCGACGCGTTCCTGATCCTGGCACGCGAAGCAGAGATCGATCCGCAAAGCGAAACCTTCGATGCGGCAGAGCTGGCCAGCGAAGAGGTGGAGAGCGCCCGCGAATTGCTTGGCGACAAGCCGGTGTCCTTGCACATGGTCGGCGACCGCAGCCTGCAGATGTTTGCGCCGCCACGGGTCATGCGGGTGGTGCTGAGCAATCTGTTGCGCAACGCCTGCGCCTATACCGATACCGGCAGCATCGAAGTTGAAGTGACCCAGGACCGCATCGTGGTGCGCGATACCGGCATCGGCATGAGCGAAGAAGCGCGTGCGCGTGCGTTCGAACCGTTTTTTCGCGCCGATCCCACGCGCCCGCAGGGCACCGGCCTGGGATTGTCGATCGTGCGCCGGCTGTGCGATCGCTTCGGCTGGCGGATCGAACTGCACAGCGAGGCAGGTGTGGGAACGTCGGTGGCGGTCGTGGTGGCGTAAGCCGGTGGCTGTTCGCCAGGCGCGGCGTTGTCGGTCGATCGCTTCGGCATGAAGGCGCTCACGCACCATCCGTGCATGGGTGACCAGGTGCGGGATGCCTCAAGCCGATGCGTCTCGCTTCATCCGCTGGCGTTGCGTGCCGTGGTGAGAACGCGCATCGCCTCTACGACGCAGGACGGTGAGTGCACCCGTTGCCATGCGCTGCGTCCTTGCTGCGCCTGCGGTGCATGAGGCTTTCGCGGCGGCCGGTCACCTCCGCGGCCACTGCCCCGATCCGATGGCCTGCGCCATCAGATCGCTTGGCCAACCCTTACTTTTGCTCCAATACCGGTGCCACTGCCTTGCGCCAGAGTGCATAGCCGTCTGCAGTCATGTGCAACATGTCTTCGCGAAACAGCTCAGGGCGCGGCTTGCCCCTGGCATCGAGCATGGGTGTGTAGACATCCACAAAATCCACGCGCGGCAGCGGCGCGAGTGCGTCCTTGATCAGGCGATTGGCGGCGATCACCGACGGCAGCAATTGCGCACGCGAGGGACTGGGTTTGATCGACAGATAACTGATGCGTGCATCGGGCAGGTCGCGCCGAATGCGCGCGACGAACGCGACCACGTCATCGCGCACCTGCTCGGGCGTCCGGCCGCTGTTGAGATCGTTATCGCCGGCATACAGCAGCACCTGGCGTGGCGCATACGGGATCACGATGCGGTCGGCGTACCAGGTGCTGTCGCGCACTTCCGAGCCGCCGAACCCGCGATTGATGACCGGTTTGCCGGGAAAATCCTGCGCCAGCGTGTCCCAGAAGCGGATCGAGGAACTGCCGACGAACACGATGCCGTGCCTGGGCGGCGGCTGGCGCGCGTCGTTGGCGGCAAAGCGCTGCATGTCTTCTTCCCAGGCCGCGTTGGAGATCTGCGCGGGCACCGCAGGTGCGGCGTGTGGCGCCTGATGGGCCTGGGCGATGGCGTGGCCGGAGAACAGTGCGAGGGCGCACAGCAGTGCGCGCAAGGCGGATCGAGTCATGCGAAAACCTGCAGCAATCAAGCGGGCTGCCCATGGTGCAGCAGTCTGCGAGCTGAGGGCAAACCGGACCGTGGCTGGCGGTGTGCAGCGCCACGGTGCAAGATTCGCACTTTCCCCAGCAGCGACCATGCCATGCGTCCCCCTTGTCCCCCGACGCGCCCTTGCGGCCGGAAGCACTGACGCATGGCCGATCAATTGGGACACGTGCCGCGCGGACCGCGCCGCATGCTCAAGGCTGCGATCTGGTCGTGGCAGGGATTGCGTGCAGCCTGGCTGCACGAATCCTCGTTCCGGCTGGAAGTCTGCCTGGCCGTGGTCATGGCCCCGCTGGGCATCTGGCTGGGTCAGTCGCCGCTGGAACGCGTTGCGCTGGTCGCGCCGTTGTTGATCGTGCTGGCCGCCGAGCTGCTGAATTCGGCCATCGAAGCGGTGATCGAACGCTATGGTCCCGAGCACCACGTGCTCGCCGGCCGCGCCAAGGACATGGGCTCGGCAGCGGTGTTTCTGCTGCTGCTCAATGTGCTGCTGTGCTGGGGGGTGATTCTGGTGCCGCGGGTGCTGTGAAGGACTTTATCGGGCTTTAGAGCCCTCCCGTATGCGGTGGCTGCTGCGGCAACTGCTCGCTGGTGCCGCCCGGGATCGGACGCTATTGCTCCCTGGGCGTTGCATGCCGCGCTCGGACGCACGCGATGGGCAATGACGCGTTGGGCACTCGGGTTGAAGATGTCCGCCGGTTCGCGTAGCGCAGGATCGGCGTGGTGACAGGTGCTGCGATGCATCGGCTGGCAGGGGGCTTGGGCGCTAGAGCTGTCGCGATGGAGCGCTGATCGACAGCGTTGCGCATTGCGCACCGCCGGTCGCTTTGGTGTGCAGCACCGCCGCGCACGCCAGGCGCAGGCGTGTGTATGCCGGCTTGACCCGACGCGTGGCATGCTGCGGCTCTCTTTCAACGGAATCGCCTGCATGTCTGTCCTGATGCGTGCCCTGGTATTGCTGCTCCTGACCGCCTCTCTGTCGGGTTGCGGGTACAACGCGATCCAGCAAAAGGAAGAGGGCGTCAAAGCCGGCTGGTCGGAAGTCCTGAACCAGTACCAGCGCCGTGCCGACCTGATTCCCAACCTCGTGCGCACCGTGCAGGGTTACGCACAGCAGGAGCGCCAGGTGCTGACCGAAGTCACCAATGCGCGTGCGCGCGTCGGGCAGATCCAGGTCAATGCCGATGACGAAGCCTCGCTCAAGAGTTTTCAGCAGGCGCAGGGCGAACTGGGCAGCGCGTTGTCACGGTTGCTGGTGGTCAGTGAAAATTACCCGCAGCTCAAGTCCGACCAGTCGTTCCGCGACCTGCAGGTGCAGCTGGAAGGCACCGAAAACCGCATCACCGTGGCCCGCGGCCGATACATCCAGACGGTGCAGGACTACAACACCTACATCCGTTCGTTTCCGCAGGTGATCACCGCCAAGATCTTCGGTTATCAGCCCAAGCCGAATTTCAGCGTGGAAAACGAAGCGCAGATCTCGCGCGCGCCGCAGGTGGATTTCGGCAATCAGCAAGCGCCGCAGCAGCAGCCGCCACAGCAGCAACCGCAGCCTGCGCATTGAATCCCTGCACTGCGCAGTACCGAATGCTGCGCGGTGTGCTGCACGGCACGTCGAGGCAGTCGCTACGTTGGCCATGTCGATCCATCTGTCGCTTGCTTAATCAAGACCTATTTGTAGATGCGGTATATCAAGCCACTCTCCCCTCGGGAGAGGGGCTGGGTGAGGGGACGCAGCGACGCCCTTGCATCGTTCCAATTGCGCGTGGCGTCGCTCGCGCGCCCATCCGCCCCTGCGGGGCACCTTCTCCCGCACGGAGAAGGGACAGCCAAGTGTCGGTGCTGATGAATTGTCAGTGCTTATCAGGTAGGAGTCGGTAATGCGGAAAATGGACAGGTGGGTGTGCTGGATAATGGCGTTACTGCTGCTGCCCGCTTCGGTGCTGGCGCAGGATCTTGCGGCCATTCCCCCCTTGCGCTCGCCAGTGGTCGATGTCACCGGCACCCTCGATGCGGCGAAGATCCAGCAGCTCGAGCAGCAGGCGCTGGCGTTGCAGCAGCGCAAGGGCGCGCAGCTGCAGATCCTGATCGTGCCGACCACCCAGCCGGAGGCGATCGAGCAATACGCCCAGCGCGTGTTCGATCAGTGGAAGATCGGGCGCCAGGGCGTGGACGATGGCGTGCTGCTGCTGGTGGCCAAGGACGATCGCCGCGTGCGGATCCAGCCCGGTTATGGCCTGGAAGGCGCCATCCCCGACATCGTGGCCAACCGCATCATCCAGGAGTATCTGGCGCCGCGCTTTCGCGAGGGCGACTACGGCGGCGGCATTCGCGATGCGACCGCGACGCTGGCCGGCCTGATCGAGGGAGAAGCCCTGCCGGAACCGGTCAGCGGGCACGCCGATGGTGGCGTGGGCAACGGTGCAGGCGGTGGCGGCTGGATCATGGCCTTGTTCATTGGATTTGTGGTCGCAATGGTGGCGCGCGGCATTCTCGGCGCCTTGCCGCGGCCGTTGCGCGCTGTGTTGACCGGTGTCGCCGCCGGCGCTGCCGCCCTGCTGTTTACCTCGTTGCTGTTCGCCAGCGTCGGTGCAGCCATCATCGGCCTGTTGGCGGGCCTGGTCTCCGGCTCGCCTGGGCGCTTCGTCGGTGGCGGTGGCTGGGGCGGCGGTGGGTTCGGAGGATTCGGGGGCGGTGGCCGTGGTGGCTTTGGCGGCCGCGGCTGGGGTGGCGGCGGTGGATCATCGGGAGGCGGTGGCGCCTCGGGGAGCTGGTAATGCGGTGGTTCAGGCATTTTTTCGCGCCCTCGGCGCAGCGCAGGTTTCCGGCTGCCTGCATGGACACCATCGCTGCGGCCGTGGCCGCCAGCGAACGCAGCCATACCGGCCAGATCATGGTGGCGGTGGATGCGGACCTGCCGCTCGGGGCGCTGTGGCGTGGGCACACGGCCCGCCAGCGCGCCGAGCAGGCGTTCGCGCAGCTGCGCACCTGGGACACCGAAGCCAACAACGGTGTCTTGATTTATCTGCTGCTGGCGGACCATGCCATCGAAGTGGTCGCCGACCGCGGCCTGCGCAGCCAGGTGCCGGAGGCACAGTGGGCGGAGGTGTGCCGGCGCATGCAGCAGTTCCTGCGTGAGGGCCAGCACGAGGCCGCGGTCCTGGCCGGGATCGAGGCGGTGACCGAGCTGCTGGTCGCGCATTTCCCGGCCACCGGCGACGTGCAGCATGAAGACGAGCTGCCCGATCGGCCACAGCTCTTAGGCTGAGCGCGCTCGAGGTGTCAGAATAGCGGCCTCGCTTTTCGTCATACGCGGTCCGCATGATCTATCTGCACGCCATCGACCCCATCGCCTTCTCGCTCGGCCCGGTGCAGGTGCACTGGTACGGCTTGATGTATCTGGCCGCCTTCTTCTCGGCCTGGGCGCTGGGCCGCTCGCGCATCCTGCGCGGCCGTCTGCCCGGCGTGGATATGGACGGTTTTTCCGACCTGCTGTTCTACGGCATGCTCGGCGTGGTGCTGGGCGGGCGCATCGGCTACATGCTGTTCTATGCATTCGAGACCTTCCTGGCCAATCCACTGATCCTGTTCAAGGTGTGGGAGGGCGGCATGAGCTTCCACGGCGGGCTGCTGGGCGTATTGATCGCCTGCTGGCTGTGGGCACGCAAGCATCGCCTGCACTTCTTCGACGTGATGGATTTCGTCGCGCCGCTGGTGCCGTTGGGCCTTGGCTTCGGGAGGCTCGGCAATTTTGTCGGCGGCGAGCTGTGGGGTAAGTTCACCCAGGCCGGCTGGGGTGTGATCTTCCCGCATGCACCGGAGCTGGCTGACACCGCACCAGCGCAGATTCACGCGCAGTACGCCGCCGGCGCACTGGATCGCTTCGCCCGTCACCCGTCCCAGCTGTACGAGGCCGCGCTGGAAGGCGTGGTGATGTTCGTCGTGTTGTGGGCATTCTCGATGAAGCCGCGTGCGCGCTATGCGGTGTCGGGGCTGTTTGCGCTGCTGTACGGGGTGTTCCGCTTCATCGTGGAATTCGTGCGGGTGCCGGATGCGCCGATTGGCTATCTGGCCTTCAACTGGCTGACGATGGGCCAGATTCTGAGCTTGCCATTGATTGCGGTGGGTCTGGTCTTGCTGGCGATGTCGCGCCGCGCGCCGGTGTTGCAGCCGGTGGTCCCGGTTGCCGCAACCGTGGAGGCGGCCAAGTGAAGCCGTACCTGGATCTGCTGCAACACGTGCTGGAACACGGCGCCGAAAAGTCCGATCGCACCGGTACCGGCACGCGCAGCGTATTCGGCTGGCAGATGCGCTTCGATCTCAATGCCGGTTTTCCGCTGGTCACCACCAAGAAGCTGCACCTGCGCTCGATCATCCACGAGCTGCTGTGGTTTCTGCAGGGTGATACCAACATCGGGTATCTGAAAGACAACCAGGTGCGTATCTGGGACGAATGGGCCGACGACAATGGCGATCTTGGCCCGGTCTATGGCAAGCAGTGGCGGCGCTGGACCGGCCCGGACGGCGTCGAGATCGACCAGATGCAGTGGCTGGTCGATGAGATCAAACGCAATCCGGATTCGCGCCGGCTGGTCATCAGCGCCTGGAATGTCGGCGAACTGCCGCAGATGGCATTGATGCCCTGCCATAGCCTGTTCCAGTTCTACGTGGTCGACGGCAAGCTCAGTTGCCAGCTCTACCAGCGCAGCGGCGACATCTTTCTGGGCGTGCCGTTCAACATCGCCAGCTATGCGCTGCTGACCCATATGGTGGCGCAGGCCACCGGCCTGGGCGTGGGCGATTTCGTGCATACGCTGGGCGATGCGCATCTGTATTCGAATCACTTCGAGCAGGCCCGCGAGCAGCTGACGCGCACCCCGCGCGCATTGCCGACCTTGCGCCTGAATCCCGAAGTCACCGACCTGTTCGGGTTCCGCTTCGAGGACATCGCGATCGACGGCTACGACCCGCATCCGGCGATCAAGGCGCCGGTCGCGGTTTAGAAATCAGCTCATCAAGGAGGACGGTATGCAGAGGCGTTTGCCGGTTTTCATCGCGTTGCTCGGGCTGGCGTCGACAAACGCCATGGCGCTCGCTGAAACCGTGCGTGGTCCGGCCGGCAGCCTGCAGCTGCCCGATGGCGTGACCGCGACGGTCGCGCCATCCAATCCGGCGCATCCGAGTATCGACACCAGCGCGATCATCACTTTGACCGCGGCGCAGGCTGATGCGCTTGGGCCGGTCACGCTTGAAATGAGTTGCGCACCGGCTTTCGGTCAACTGAATTCGGCCAAGGGCATGGAGCGATTGGCAGCGGTGACGTTTCAGTTGGACAAGAAGCTGAAACGCGAAAAGGCCGAGTGGATCGAACTCGATACCCGGCAGGCTTACCGTGCCGATGCCTCGCGTGCCGATGGGACGCGGCTGACACAATGGCTGGTGCCGTCAGGGAGCGCGTTTGCCTGGATCAAGTTCGACCGGCCGGGCGCTTCGCCGCTCGAGCAGGACGTGTTGAATGCCATCGCCGGGATCAAACTCCTGTGCGGCTCCACGCCTGAAAGCAACAAGGTCCGGTGATGTTGAAGCTTGCGCTTGTCGTGGCGCTGGACCGCAACAACGCTATCGGCCGCGACAACGATCTGCCGTGGAAGTTGCCGGACGATCTCAAGCGCTTCAAGGCGCTGACGCTGGGCAAGCCGATCCTGATGGGGCGCAAGACCGCGCAATCGCTGGGGCGCGCCTTGCCAGGGCGCCTGAATCTGGTGCTGACGCGCTCAGGGCAGGTGCCGTTCGCGGGCATGCAGGCGGTGGCATCAATCGATCAGGCGATAAAGCGTGCCGGGCACGAGGGCGCGCAGGAGTTGTGCGTGATCGGAGGCGGCGAGGTGTATCGCCTGACGATGGAACGCGCAGACCTGTTGGCTGTCACCGAGGTGGACACCGTGGTCGACCATGCCGATACGCACTTCCCGCCGATCGACCCGGCTGTGTGGGTGCCGGTGCAGCGCGAGGAGCATGCAGCCGATGCGCGCCACGCCTTCGCATTTTCTTACGTGGATTATCGGCGCCGCTGAGCGGCCGGATTTTCACGCCGGGCAAGGCTGACGAAGGTGCGACGCTGCACTGCGAGGCAGCGTGGCAAGCGTGGATCGAACACCCGGCGCGTCAATCGACGCGCTTGTTCACCACCACCTCGCCCAGTTCGATCAGGCGCGCACGCACGACGTTGCGGCTCAGTCCCAGCAGGGCAGCGGTCCTGACCTGGTTGTGGTGGCAATGCCGGTAGGCGGCACGCAATAGCTGCGCTTCGACGGTGGCATGCAGCGCGCCGTCATTGCTCTCGAACAAGGTGTCGAAGGCGCGTGCGAGCAGAGCCGTGGCATCGGGTTGCGCATCGCTGGTGGACGGGGTGGGCAGGCGCAGTGGCGACAACCGGATGTCGTCAGCGCGCACCACGCCGTCGCGGTGGATCAGCAAGGTGTGGTGGATGACATTTTCCAGCTCGCGGATATTGCCCGGCCACGGGTACTGCACCAGGAGCCGCTCGGCCTCCGCGCTGACCATGACCTGGCCATGGCCCAGGCGCTGGCTGTAGATCTGCACGAAATGGCGGATCAACGGTGGAATGTCGCCGGGCCGTTCGCGTAGCGGCTTGAGCCCGACGCCGACCACGTTGAGCCGGTAGAACAGGTCCTGGCGGAACTGCCCCTGGCCGATTGCCTGTTCCAGCGGCACGTTGGTGGCGGCCAGCACCCGTACGTCGATCGGGATACTGCGGCGCGACCCCAGGCGCACCACTTCGCGCTCCTGCAGCACGCGCAACAACTTGACCTGGATCGGCATCGGCAGATCGCCGATCTCGTCGAGAAACAGCGTGCCGCCATTGGCTTCCTCGAACCAGCCGGCCTTGGCGCTGAGTGCGCCGGTGAAGGCGCCTTTTTCGTGCCCGAACAATTCTGCATCGACCAGCGATTCGCTGAAGGCTCCGCAGTTGACCGCCACGAACGGCTGCTGCGCACGCGCGCTGAGGCTATGGATATGACGCGCCACCAGCTCCTTGCCAGTGCCGGATTCGCCGATGATCAGTACGCTGGCTTCGCTGGGCGCCACGCGTTCCAGGTGTGCCAGCAATGCCTGCGATGCCGGGTCTTCGAACACGTGCGCGGCGGCGGTCGTGCGGTTGCCGGCAGCGACGCGTTGCGGCAACGACGGTAGGGTCAGCAGACGGAAATCGGACATGGGCCGGGTGCTAGGAGAGAGAAGAGGGAGCTACGCAGTACCGAGATGCGCAGGCGAACTCGCGGTGACGAGCATGCCGCCACAGCGATTCATGAGTAGAAGCTGGGTGTAGGCGCCTGTTGCCGTAGCGCCCATTCGCCGAGTTCGCGCACCTTGTAGTCGACCGGATCGTGCAGGGTCTGGGTACGCAGATTGCGCCAGTAGCGGTCCAGGCGCAGCGCCGCATGGGTGGCGCGTGCGCCGGTGACCTCGAACAGTTTGCTGCTCACCTCCAGCCCCACGCGTGTGGTGGCGACCTTGGCGGCGGCCACTGCCAGGGCCACCTGTGCACGTTCGTCGCCGGTGAGCGCGTGTTCCTTGCGCCAGGCGGCATCGAGCAGATCGGCGGCGCGCCCGGCCAGCAGGCGTGCGCTTTCCAGCCCCAGCCAGAACTCGCCGTAATGGGCCAGGATGTAGGGATCGTCGCTGGCCCGTTCGACCCCGGAGCGATGCCAGGGACGCGTTTCGGTCAAGGTATAGGTGCGTGCTTCTTCGAACGCGCCTTCGGCGATGCCCAGGAAGACATGCGCAAACAGCAACTGCGCCAGCAAGGGGCGCAGGCACGCGAATGGCGTGCTCAGCGGGCCGGGATCGAGCAGTAGCTCGTTTTCTTCCACCCGCACGCGCTCGAAGGTAGTGCTGCCGCTGTCGGTCTGGCGCTGGCCGATGTTGTCCCAGTCGTGGCCCAGCGTGATGCCGCTGCGCGCGGTGGGCACGGCGCCGATCAACAGCTTGCCGCTGCGCTCGTCCAGTGCGGAGGCGATCAGCATCTGCGAATCTAGAGCGCCGGAACAGAAACTCTTCTTGCCGGAAAATTCGCGCCAGCCCTCGTACTGCACGGCGACGGTGCGGGTATCCAGGGGATTGAGCGCGTTACCCCAGAACCACTGCTTGCGCGCGGTCTGCTCCAACCACGGCTGCCACTGCGCCGGTTGGCCGAACAAGCGCACGGTGGCCAGCATCAGGTGGTGGAAGCCGAACACGTGCGCGATCGAACTATCGGCCTTGGCGAATTCGCGCACGATGGTCAGCACCTCGCTCCAGCTGGCGCCAAGACCGCCGTATTGCAGCGGGATGCTCAGGCCCAGCAAGCCGCTGGCGCGCAGCACATCGCGTTCTGCCTTGGGGGTGCCGCCACGCGCATCGCGTTCGATTGCGGTGGCTGCGAAGTCGTTGGCCAGGCGGCGGGCCGTGTGCAGCGGATTCAGTACGGTGGGTTGCAGTTGGTGGCTTGTCATGCGCGGTGGCCTCGTTCCAGTCGCAGAGAGATGATCGGTACCCGGTGGCGCGCGTGCCGCCGGCCCGTGCCGGTTGGCAGCCGTATGTGTCGGGGTGGCCTGCAGGCGAACGCCGCATGCTTACACCGCATGGATGTCGTGCAGCGCAGCCAGCAGGTCCTCACGCGCCTCACGCAGCGCCGCCTCGTGCGCCCGGCGGTCGCGTGGCCGCGGCGGGTCCAGTACCTGGGTATGCACGATGGACCCGGGCTGGCCGCCGATAACGATGGCGCGGTCGCTCAGATAGACCGCCTCGTCGATATCGTGCGTCACCAGCAGCACGGTGAAGCCGTGCTCGCCGGCCAGGCGCAGCAACAGCTGCTGCAGCCGGATGCGGGTGAACGCATCCACCGCGCTGAAGGGTTCGTCCAGCAACAGCACCTGCGGTTGACGGTAAAGCCCGCGCGCCAGTGCCACCCGCTGCGCCTGGCCGCCGGAGAGTTGCTTGGGCAACGCCTGCGCGTGGTCGAGCAGGCCAACCTCGGCCAGCAACTGTTGCACGCGCGGCGATTGCCGCGCTGCCGCCGGCGAAACGGCGGTGTCGTCGGCGAAGGCGACATTGGCTGCCACGTCCAGCCAGGGCAGCAGGCGCGGCTCCTGAAAGATGAAGCCGATACGGCGGTCGATTCCCTGCACGCGGCTGCCATCCAGCAATACTTCGCCGCCGTAGTCGCGCTCCAGGCCGGCGACGATGCGTAACAAGGTGCTTTTGCCGCAACCGCTGGGTCCGATCAGGCCCAGGATTTCGCCCGGTGCCACGCGCAGCTCGATGTCATGCAGCACGCTGCGTGCACCGAAGCGTTTGTTCGCTACCTGGATCTGCAGGCCGGCACTCATGCCGCGTGCGCCGCGTGCGGGTGGGCGCGGCGGTTCTGCAGGTTGTCGCGCCAGTGCA
Organism: Xanthomonas sp. 3793; assembly: GCF_024806835.1. Lineage (GTDB taxonomy): Bacteria > Pseudomonadota > Gammaproteobacteria > Xanthomonadales > Xanthomonadaceae > Xanthomonas > Xanthomonas arboricola_F. The sequence continues at coordinate 94,989 of NZ_JANTYU010000003.1, read as the reverse complement.
GCGTGCGGGTTTCCAATGTCTTGAGCACGCTGTCACTGAGCTTGCCGAGCAGGGCCAGCAACACGATGGCGGCAATGACGATGTCCGGCCGCGAGGTCTCGCGCCCGTCGCTCAGCAGATAGCCCAGCCCGCGCGTGGCCGCGATCAGTTCGGCGGCCACCAAAAACATCCAGGCCAGGCTCAGACTGGTACGCAACCCGGTGAAGATGGATGGCAACGCGGCCGGCAGCAGGATCCGCCGCACCATGCGCCCCCAGGGCAGGCCATAGGTCTCGCCCAGCTCGATCAGCGTGCGGTCGACCTGGCGCAGGCCATTGGCCACGCCCAGATACATCGGGAAGAACGCACCGATCGCGATCAGGGTGATCTTCGGCGCTTCGTCGATGCCCATCCACAGCAACAACAACGGCACCCAGGCCAGGCTGGGAACCGCGCGCAGCGCCTGGAAACTGGGATCCAGCAAGCGCTCCAGCCAGCGATTCAAGCCGACGCCGATGCCGATCAGCAGCCCCAGCCCGGCACCCAGCGCAAAGCCCACCAGCACCCGCAGCACGCTGGCGCCGAGATGGCCGGCCAGTCCCCGGCCCGCTTCGTCTGCCAGCGTGGTCAGGATCTGGCTGGGAGGCGGCAGCAGATAGCGTGGCGTCCACCCCAGCGCCGAGCACACTTCCAGTGCCGCAAAAAAGCTGATCGGCAGCACCAGGCCCAGGCTGCCGGCAGGTAGGCGCCAGTGTCGAAGCAGGCGGCGGGACGGTGGCAGGGTGCGCGACAGGCGGAGCGAGGTCTGATTCATGGTGGCGGTCACCCCTGCGCCACGCGTGCGCGCGTGGCATAGCGTGGATCGATCAAGGTGCCCAGCACCTGGGTCAGGTCGGTTCCCGGCCGCACCAGGCCTTCTTCCAGCAGGATCGGCGCGGCGCTGCGCAAGGCCGCCAATTGCTCGGCACCAATCAGTGGCCGGCTGAGATCGGTGCGCCGCAATTGCAGTTGCGCAACCGGCACCGAGAGCCTGGCCTGCTCGGCGATCAGGCTCGCCAACGCGTCCGGATGCGCGATGGCCCAACGGCGTGCCTTCTCATAGGCCTGCAGCACCAGCGGAATCTGCTCGGGGTAGGCGGCGGCGAATTTTTCGCTGGTGTTCAAGAAGCCGTACGAATTAAAGGCGACGTTGCGATAGAGCAGCCGTGAGCCGGCTTCGAGCTGGCTGGCAGCCATATGCGGGTCCAGTCCTGCCCAGGCATCGACATTGCCGCGTTCCAGTGCAATACGCCCATCCGGATGCTGCAGATGGACGATGTCGACGTCGTTCCGGTGCAACCCGACCTCGCGCAGCGCGCGCAACAGGAACAGATACGCGTCGGTGCCCTTGGTGGCGGCCACCCGTTTGCCCTTGAGTTCGGCCACGCGCTGAATTGGCGATTGCTTGCCGACGACCAGGGCCACCCATTCCGGGCGCGAGTACACATAGACCGCCTTGACCGGATTGCCGTTGGCGCGCCCCAGCAGCGCGGCCAGGCCGGCGGTGCTGCCAAAGTCGATGCTGTTGCCGGCCAGATACTCCAGTGCGCGATTGCTGCCGGCCGATAACACCCAGGTGACCTCGGTGCCCTGCGGCCTGAGCGCCTCTTCCAGCCAGCCGAAGTGCCTGAGCACCAGCGAGGTGGGCGAGTAGTAGGCGTAATCCATGCGCAGGCGCTCGGGAACGGCGATCTTGCGCGGTGCGTCTGCGGCGCCGGACAGCAGTGGCGGGGCACCGAGCGCGACTCCGGCCAGCGTTCCGAGTTTGAGCAGGTTGCGACGCTTCATGAGTACTCCTCTCAGCGCGCCGAAGCGCGTGGCACGATGGTGTTGGCGATGACCTCGCCGAAGGGGCCGCTCAGTGGTTGCCCGGGCAGTTGTTGCCGGCGTGCGCGTGGCAGCAGCGGGAACACCAGTTCGGCAAAGCGATAGGCCTCTTCCAGGTGCGGATAGCCGGAAAAGATGAAGGTGTCGATGCCGAGCGCCGCGTACTCCTCGATCCGCTGCACCACCGTCTGCGGGCTGCCGACCAGGGCGGTACCGGCACCGCCGCGAACCAGGCCAACCCCGGCCCACAGGTTCGGGCTGACTTCCAGATCGGCGCGCGTGCGGCCCTGGCCACGCCCATGCAAGGCGGCCATGCGCCGCTGGCCGACAGAATCCATACGCGCGAAGGCGCGCTGTGCGCGCTCCACGGTGTCGTCGTCGAGATGGCGGATCAGTGCGTCTGCGGCCGCCCAGGCCTGCGCGTCGGTTTCGCGCACGATGACATGCAGGCGGATGCCGAAGCGCAAGGTGCGCCCAAGCGCGGCCGCCTTGCTGCGGACGGTAGCGATCTTCTGCGCCACCGCAGCCGGTGGCTCGCCCCAGGTGAGGTAGGTGTCCACCTGCTCGGCCGCCAGATCGTGCGCCGCATCGGACGAGCCGCCAAACCACACGGGTGGATACGGCCGTTGCACGGTGGGATACAGCAGTTGCGCCGCCTTGACCTGCAGATGCTTGCCATCGAAGTCGTAGCTCTGGCTGTCATGGCTGTGGCGGATGATCTCGCGCCAGATCCGGATGAATTCGGCCGAGGCATCGTAACGGTCGGCGTGATCGAGAAACACGCCATCGCCTTCCAGCTCGCCGCGGTCGCCGCCTGTGACCAGATTGACCAGCAGGCGCCCTCCGGACAGCCGGTCGAAGCTGGCCGCCATGCGCGCTGCCAGTGCGGGCGCCATCAGCCCGGGGCGCAGCGCCACCAGAAACTTCAGCTGGCGCGTGGCATTGATCAGGCTGGACGCAATCACCCACGGGTCTTCGCAGGAGCGCCCGGTGGGAATCAGTACCCCTTCATAGCCCAGCGTGTCCGCCGCTACGGCCACCTGTGTCACGTAGTCGGCACTGACCTGGCGCGCGCCTTCGCTGGTGCCCAGATAGCGGCTGTCGCCGTGGGTGGGAATGAACCAGAACATCTCCATCGCACTCTCCTTCAGGTGGGCTGCCGGCATCGCGCCGGCGAACCGGATCAGGCGATGCGCAGTCGCGCATCGGGGCGCACGCCCAGCACGCCGGCAGCGCGTTCGGCGGCCAGTGCGATACGCTGGCACAGCGCTTGATCGACCACCCGGTAATCGTGGAAATCGCTTTCGCTGGCATAGATGCCGATCGGTAGCGTCAGCGCCTGGAAGAACGCGAACAATGGCCGCAGTTGGTGATCGATGACCAATGCATGCCGTTCGCTGCCGCCGGTAGCGGCCAGCAACACCGGCGTGTCGATCAGTGCGTGCATGTCGATCAGGTCGAACAGATGCTTGAGCAAGCCTGGATACGATCCGCGATACACCGGTGCGACAACCAGTAGCAGGTCTGCCGTTTCGACCTGGCGCAAGGCCTGTTCCGTGGTTGCGTCGACGTCGCTGCGCCATTGCGCCGTGCCCAAGGGCTTTGCGATATCGCCGAGCTGGATGATGCTGGGCTTGATGGCCAAGTGCTGCGCCAGCTCTGCCAGGGTGGCCTCTGCCAGGGCCAGGCTGCGCGAAGGGCGCGAGGTGCTGCCGGAGACGGCAACGACATTCAACGGAGTGCGCATGCGAGATTCCTGTAGGGGGGCGTGTCGAGCTGTCACGCAAACTCCGTGCCATCCAGACATGCTTGCTGTTGCTGCAGCGACATAAAACGCGGAAGCAACATGCGTCGACGTGTCAATCACGAGCAATTGCATCTGACTGCATGGCGCGATGCAGTGCAATGGCAAAGCGCCATCAGCGATGGCGTGCGCTTAGCAGAATTGAGAATGATCTAATGAAATTGCAGAAAATGAGCTGTTTCAAGCTATTTTCGATGCGGTCTTCATGACGTAACGAGTATGAGCATAGAGCGCGTGGAGATAAGCGCCCAAAAACTGTTTGCAGGGAAACATTGGATCAGCAGTTTGCGCATTTTCCTGGTTGGATAAATTCATACAGTGCGGCATGCAGGACGAATCACACGCGTGACATTGTTCGTTTCAATAACGCCCGGTGCGTGCAGTGCAGTCACGCGCCGGGTAGCTACGTGGCTGCTGGAGTGATCGCCCGGGCTTTACGAACAAGGTCGCGTGGATGCGTGTACATCACCGATATCGGCGTGGTATCGCGCAGCCAGAGCCTGTTTGCGTAGCCCGCAAGGTTGCATCGCGTTGTCGTATTGGGTCGTTCGCTGGCGAGTCAATTGTTTTCGCGCGGCGCGCGATGTTGGTCAACGCGATGTGGATCGCACGGCGGGCATGTCGACATGTCGCGCAGAGATAAGCATGGCACGCGATGTGCGTTGCATGCGATGGCGGTGACCCGCGTACGCGCGTCGTATTTGCAAAGCGCAATGCATGTGCTTTCCAGCACCGAAGAAGACCGGCAGCGTGCAGTCCGCCGTCCAATCCTTATCCTCGCAGGAGTTTCCAATGAGCCATTCGTCCAACGCTGCGCCGCTGAGCTTCGCCTACTGGGTTCCCAACGTCAGCGGCGGGCTGGTCGTCAGCACGATCGAGCAGCGCACCGACTGGAGCCTGGACTATAACGTGCGGCTGGCGCAGGCCGCCGAACACGCCGGCTTCGATTACGCGCTGACCCAGATCCGTTTTACCGCCGGCTATGGCGCCGAGCATCAGCATGAGTCGGTGTCCTTCAGTCAGGCCTTGCTGCATTCCACCTCGCGCCTGAAGGTATTGGCCGCTATCCTGCCCGGCCCCTGGGCGCCGGCCGTGGTGGCCAAGCAGATCGCCACCATCGACCACATCAGCAACGGACGCATTGCGATCAATGTGGTCAGCGGCTGGTTCAAGGGCGAGTTCGTTGCCATTGGGGAGCCGTGGCTGGAACACGACGAGCGCTATCGGCGCTCCAGGGAATTCATCCAGGTGCTGAAGGGGATCTGGACCCAGGATGCCTTCAGTTTCCATGGCGATTTCTACCGTTTCAACAACTACACCCTCAGTCCCAAACCGCTGCAGAAGCCGCACCCGGAGATCTTTCAAGGCGGAAGTTCGCGCGCGGCGCGCGACAACGCGGCAAGCGTGTCGGATTGGTATTTCACCAATGGCAACACGCCGGAGCAGTTGCGCATACAGATCCAGGACCTGCAGACCAAGGCGGCCGCCAACGGCCACCGCGTTCGTGTCGGCGTCAACGCCTTCGTGATCGCGCGCGAGACCGAACAGGAGGCGCAGGCGGTGCTGCAGGAAATCATCGCGCATGCGCATGTCGATGCGGTCAGGGCGTTCGCCGATGCCGCGCGGCAGGCCGGGCAGGCCTCGCCGGAGGGCGAGGGCAATTGGGCCACCTCCACCTTCGAGGACCTGGTGCAGTACAACGACGGTTTCCGCACCAACCTGATCGGTACGCCACAACAGATCGCCGAGCGCATCCTGGCCCTGCAGGAGGTGGGCGTGGATCTGGTGCTGTGCGGCTTCCTGCACTTCATCGAAGAGGTGGAGTACTTCGGCCGAGAAGTGCTGCCGCGTGTGCGCGCGCTGGAAGCGCAACGCGCGCTGGAAGCGCAACGCGCGCAGTCGGCGCTGGCCTGAGCACCACGCCCAGGCCGCGACGGCGGCCGGAGGCTTATTCCGCTGCCGGGCCGGCTGGACGTGTGGTGCCGGCGCCGGTTTCGCCGGCATTGGGCGCGGCGGTGCCCTTGCCATTGGCGCCGCCGCTGCCACCAGCGCCACCGCCGGTGCCGTTTCCGCCACGTCCACGGCCACGCCCGCGCGGGCGGCCCTGGCCTTCGCGTGGACGCCGCGGCGCGTTTGCAGCAGGGGCGGCGGGGACGGTGACTTCGCGCCCCGGCACCTGCACCACACGCAGCTCCTCGGTATCCAGCTGCAGGGCGGTGAGCTTGCCGCCCCACACCGCGCCAGTATCGATGGCATGCACGCCCTGGGTGATGGTGAGCCCCAGCGCGGACCAGTGGCCGCACACGATCTTGAGATCGCGCTCGACCCGGCCTGGCACCTCGAACCACGGGTAGAGTCCTTGTGCCTGCGTGCCCGGCGTGCCCTTGTCGTCGGTGGCGATGCGCCCGCGCGGCGTGCAATAGCGCATGCGCGTGAACAGGTTGATGATCGCGCGGCTGCGGTCGTATCCGCTCAAACCTGGCGACCAGCCCGGCTGATCGCCATACATGTTGCGCAACAGTTTGCGATAGCCGCCGCCCTGTAGCTGCTGCTCGACCTCGCGCGCATGTTTTTCGGCCAGCTGCGTGGTCCATTTCGGCGCCAGTCCGGCGTGGATCATCATCCAGCCCAGTTCGCGGTCCACGTGCGCCAGCTTCTGCATGCGCAGCCAGTCCAGCAGCACGTCGCGGTCCTCGGCCAGCACGATGCGCTGCAGGTCCGGGTTGACCTTGCGCTGCTCTTCTTCCGAGCGCGCGCCGATCGCCAGCAGCGACAAATCGTGATTGCCCAGTACCACCACGCTGTGCGCGCGCAGCGAATGCACCAGCCGCAGCGTTTCCAGCGATTGCCCGCCGCGGTTGACCAGATCACCGCAGAACCACAGCGTGTCCTGTGCCGGGTCGAAATTGATCTTCTCCAGCAATCGCTGGGTAATGTCGTAGCACCCTTGCAGGTCGCCAATTGCCCAGACGCTCATCGCGTGCGCTCCATCAATCCAGCAGTCATCAGTGCAGCGTCCTGGGTACGCTCAGCACGAAGGCGGCGATCGGGGCGGTGAATTCGGTGCCATCGTCGGCCACCATGTCGTAATGGCCTTGCATCTGGCCCTGCTCGGTTTCCAGCAGTACACCGGAGGTGTAATGGAAGGCTTCGCCGGGGCGCAGCCACGGCTGCTCGCCGACCACGCCTTCGCCGTCCACCTGCTCGGTGCGGCCGTTGGCGTCGGTGATCTGCCAATGGCGTGCGATCAGGCGCGCGGGCACGGCACCCGCGTTGTGGATGCGGATGCTGTAGGCGAAGGCAAAGCGGCCTTCTTCCGGGGTCGATTGCTGGGCGAGGAAGCGCGGCGACACCTCGACCTCGACCCGATAGCGTGGATCATCTTGCATGGGGAAAGTCTAAATAAAACGGCGTGGGAGCGGCGCTCAAGCCAGCTCGACATTGGCCAGCCGGATGAAATCGGCGACCTCGAGTTGTTCGGCGCGGGCATCCGGCCGCACGCCAGCCGCCTCGAAATGCGCGGGTTCGCAAACGGTGGACAAGGCATTGCGCAGCGTCTTGCGACGCTGCCCGAAGCCGGCGCGCACCACATCGGCAAAGCGGCGGCGGTCGTTGATCATGACCGTGGCCGCATCGCGCGGCACCAGCCGCACCACTGCCGAGTCCACCTTCGGCGGCGGTCGGAACGCGCCTGGCGGCACCACGAACAGTGCGGTGACCTCGCAATACGCCTGCAGCATCACGCTGAGCCGGCCATAGACCTTGCTGCCGGGACCGGCGGCCATGCGGTCGACCACTTCCTTCTGCAGCATGAAGTGCATGTCGGCCACTGCAGGGGCGTGATCCAGCGCATGGAACAGGATCGGCGAGGAGATGTTGTAAGGCAGGTTGCCGACCAGCCGGATCGGTGTGCCGTTGGCCAGTTCGGTGAAATCCACGCTGAGTACGTCGCGGTGGATGATGCTTAGCTCGCCGATCGGTGCGGCCGCCTCGGTCAATGGTGCGATCAGGTCGCGATCGAACTCGATCACCGTCAACGCGCCATGCTTGCGCAGCAGCGGGAAGGTGATGGCGCCCTGGCCGGGACCGATTTCGACCAGGTGCTGGCCGGCGCGCGGAGCCACCGCCTGGACGATCCGGTCGATGTAATACCGGTCGGCAAGAAAGTGCTGGCCAAGCGACTTCTTGGCCGGTGCGCTGAAGGAAGGATTCATGCGCGCAGTTTAACGGAGCCGGCGGCTGCACGCGGTGTCGGTGCTGCGTGTGGCCGCCGTGATAGCGAGGGAAGTCATCCCTAACCTGCGGCGATCGGGCAGCAGCGACGCGACGTTAGCTGCGTGCCGCCAGGCGTGCGCACAACGCCGTTGCCGCCATCAGGCTCGAGGGATCGGCGATGCCGCGCCCGGCCAGGTCCAGCGCGGTGCCGTGATCCACCGCCACGCGCGGGTAGGGCAGGCCCAGGGTGATGTTCACCGCCTGCTCGAAACCGCTGTACTTGAGTACCGGCAGGCCCTGGTCGTGGTACATCGCCACCACCGCATCGAAACCGCCCAGCTTCTGCGGCAGAAAGGCGGTGTCGGCCGGCAACGGGCCGATCAGCTGCATGCCTTCGTCGCGCAGCCGCTCCAGCACCGGGATGATGATGTCCAGTTCTTCGCGGCCCAGGTGACCGTCTTCGCCTGCGTGGGGGTTGAGGCCGAGCACGGCGAGACGCGGGTTTTCCAGGCCGAAGTCGCGGCGCATCGCGGCATGGGTGATGCGCAGGCAGCGCGCAACCGCGTCGGCGGTGATCGCATCGGCCACCGCGCGCAGCGGCAGGTGCGTGGTCACCAGTGCCACGCGCACGATGCTGTTGGCCAGCATCATCACCACCGGGCAGTGGGCCTGTTCGGCCAGCAATTCGGTGGTGCCGGTGTAGGCGATCCCGCCGGCGTTGATGATCGCCTTGTGCACCGGGCCGGTCACGATGCCTTGCAGACGTCCGGCAAGGCAGTCGCCGGCGGCGGTACGCAGGCCGGCAACGACGGCCGCTGCATTGGCCGGGTCGGCGGTGCCGAAGCGGGTCGGGACGGCCTGACGAATCGGAAACAGCGGCAGATCGCCGGGCATGCGTGCCGGCTGGTCTGGATCGAGCAGGCGCACAGACAAGGACAGCGCCTTGGCGGCGCTGTTCAGGGTATCGGGGTCGGCGTAGGCAATCAGCTGCGCATCGGAGCGCGGCTGCTGGACGAGCCGGATGCACAGCTCCGGCCCGATTCCGGCCGGCTCGCCTGGCACCAGCGCGAGCGACGGCACCATCACTGACTCAGCGCGCCGGCTGTGCCGGCGGCGGGGTCGGGGCAGCCGGTTCTGCGCTCTTGGTCGGCTCGGCAGTCGCGTTGCCGTCGGCGCGATCGCCGGTGCGGTAGCTCACATATGCCTCGCCGCGCAGTTCCTGCAGGTAGCGGTTGTATTCCTCTTCCAGCTTGCGGCGGCCGATGGTTTCACGGACCTGCGCACGCTGGTTTTCCGCGCTGACGTCGGTCTGACGGCTGCCGACGCGCTGCACGATGTGCCAACCGGCCTGCGTGCGGAACGGTTCGGACACCGCACCGTCGGCCAGGCCTTCGACCTGCTTGCCGAAATCCGGGCCGAACGCGTCGGCCGGGAACCAACCCAGATCGCCACCCTGGCCACGGCTATTGGTGTCTTCGGAGGACTCCTTGGCCGTTGCCTGGAAGTCGGCGCCGCCGGCGATGCGTGCCCGCAGCGTGTCGATCTTGGCCTTGGCCTGTGCGTCGGTCTGGTTGTCGCCGATGCGGACCAGGATGTGGCGCGCGTTGTATTCGGTGACCATCTTCTTTTCGCCGCCGGCATTGGCGTCGCGCATTTCCACCAGCTTGAGCAGCTGGAACCCGCTGGGACCACGTAGCGGGCCTGCAACCTGGCCGGGCTGCATGTCGCGGATCAGCTGGGCAAATGCGTTGGGGATTTCGTCCAGGCTACGCCAGCCCAGGTCGCCGCCTTCCAGCGCGTTGGGGCTATCCGAATAACGCACCGCTGCCGCAGAGAAGTCCAGTTCGCCCTTGTCGATCAGGGCCTTGACGCCATCGACCTTCTTTTGCCCGGTGGCGATCTGGTCGGCAGTCGCGCCTTCCGGCAGGCCCACCAGGATATGCGCCAGGTGGTACTGGCTACCGGTCGTGGCCTGTTGGGCCAGCGCGGTATCCACTTCGCCTTCGCTCACGCTGATGCGGCTCTGCGCAAAGCTCTGGCGCAGGCGCTGCACGATGATTTCGTCGCGCACCGAGGCGCGGAAATCGCCGTAGGCCATGCCATCGGCGGCCAGCTTCTGGCGCAGGCCATCCACGGTGGTGCCGTTCTGCTGGGCGATGCTGGCAATGGCGCGGTTGAGTTCCTCGTCGCTGACGCGGATGCCGCTGCCGTCGGCGCGGCCGACCTGCAACTTGACCAGGACCAGGCGCTCGAGCACCTGCCGCTGCAGGACATCGTCCGGCGGCAGCTGGTTCTCGCGACCGGCGTACTGCGACTTGACGTTGCGCACAGCGCGATCGAGCTCGCTCTGCAGCACCACGTCTTCGTCCACGATAGCGGCGATACGATCCAGCGGCTGGGATTGCTGCGCCGATGCCAGCGGCGAGACCGTGCTGGTGATTACCAGCAACGAGGCAAGAAGAACAGAGAAAGGCTTGGTCATGGAATCAGGTTCGGATCGTAATCGTCCGGATTGGTCGTGGTGTTGCTGGGCGGGACCAGGTACAGGTCGTCGCGGTAATAACCGAGAATAGCACGGCGCAAAGTGCGGTCCGTGTTCTGGCCGAACGAGCTCAAGCCCTTGAGCACGAACTCGAACTGGATCGAGTTGTCCATCTCGCCGTCGCGGTTGCGTACGAACCGGCGCACCAGCGCGCGCACCGCCAGGCAGCAGCTGTCCCACTGCACGCCGCCGATGATTTCCAGCGGCTTGCGGTCCAGCAGCGAGTAGTAATAGCGTCCGACCGCACTCCAGGTAGGGTTGATCGGATACAGGAACGAGAAGTCGGCCTGCTTGAGCTGGTCGCTGTTGTCGATCAGGTTGCGACGGTAGCGATACGCCAAGTTGATGATGCCGTCGTTGCCCAGCAGATAGCGCGTGCGCAGGCTGGCCAGGTCTTCCTTGCGCGAGTTCGGGTTCCACTGATACGTGGCGCCCATCGACCAGCGGTCGTTGATCATGTAGTTGGCGTCTGCAACCCAGGCGGACTTGCCCTGCTCAATGGGTTGTTCGCTATTGGCGGTGGAATTGTTGATCGTGACCAGCGAGTCATTGAAGTACAGAATTTGACCGGCGCTCAGCGATAACTTCTCGCGCCCGTCGTCCTGGCGCAGCCAGCGCGAGGTCACCGCCAGGGTCAGCTGGTTGGCATCGTTCTGGCGGTCGGCGCCGGTGTAACGCGAGTCGCGAAACAGCTGTCCGTAGCTGAAGGTGAACGGCCGCGTATCGAAGACCGGCAGATCGTCCTGGTCGCGGTACGGCACGTACAGGTAGTACATGCGTGGCTCCAACGTGTTGAGATAGTTGGTGCCGAAGACCGAGGTCTCGCGATCAAAATACAGGCCGGCGTCCAGCGAGGCGATCGGCAGGCTGCGGGTGGGCGTGCGATCTCCGGTCAGCGGCGGCGTGGTGGCCACGGTCGAATCCAGCTGATAAGCGGTGTAGCGCCAGGCCACCGTAGGCGTCAGAAACCAGGCCGCGCCCGACAGCGGCATCGAGATGTAGGGTTTGACGTCCAGGCGCGAGCCGCTGCCATAGTCCTGGTTGCGGATGTTGGTGCGGACGTATTCGTCGCCGTTGTTGTTGTTGTTGCCGTTGGTGTTCGGGACGAAGTTCACCTGATAGGAATCGTCATGCGTGAACCGCACCGCCTCGGCATAGACACCGGCTTCGAAAATGCCGAACGGCTTTTCCCAGGTGAAATAGGCGCGCGGCTGCCGGTTGTAGGGCAGGGCTCGCTCGTCCAGGGTGTAGTCGGTCAGCTGCCAGCGGTCGGCCATCAGGCCGGCGGTCCAGGTTTCGCCGGTGCCGTAGATACCGATGGTGCTCTGCAGGCTGGACGCCGAGCCCATGCCGTTCAGGCGGCTGGTGAAGTCTTCCACATAGCGGGTATCGCTGACCCAGGAAATGCTGCTGCGCGCCTGCCAGTATTTGTTAACGTCATGGTAGCCGCTGTAGAAGACGCTGCCACGGTCCTTATCGCGCAACTTGTCGTTGGGCAGGTAGTTACCGGTGATTTCGCCGCGACCGCCGTCGTACAGGTAGCGGAACTCGGTACCGAACATGAAACCGCGCTTGCTCATGTAGCGCGGCAGCAAGGTGGCATCGTAGTTCGGCGCCAGATTCAGGTAGATCGGCTGCAGGTAATCGAAGCCGTTACGTCCGGACAGGCCAAACTGCGGAAACAGCAGGCCGGTCTGGCGACGGTCGTCGATCGGGAACTTGAACCACGGGAAGTACAGCACCGGCACCTTGCCGATCTGCAGCACGGCGTTGCGTGCGGTGCCGAAGCCCTCTTCATTGTCGACATCGATCTCCGGCGCGCGCACGCGCCAGATCGGCTGCGAGGGATCGCAGGTGGTATAGGTGGAGCGGTGCATCTGCCCGACCTGGCCCTGCAGGTCCACGGATTCGGCGCCGCCGTTGCCACGCCGGTCCACCAGCTGGTACTGGATGTTGGTGACCTTGTGGGCGTCGGTGTCCTGGTTGCCTTCGGCACGGTCGGCGACCATGCGGAAGGAGGTGTCCTGGTAGCGCACATTGCCTTCGGCGATGTAGTTGCCGGTCTCGGTGTCCATGCGCAGGTTGTCTGCGCCCAGGAACTGATCGCCACGTTTGAGCGCCACGTTGCCCTGGTATTGCGGGGTGGTGCTGGTGCCGGACAGCTGGTCGCCTTCGATGTCGGTCGGCAGCTGCTGGCGCATTTCGGCCGCCTTGGCGTCGGCGGCGGGGGCGCCGTCGAAGCCTGGTAGCGGGTCCACGGCCGGGCACAAACCCCAGTTCAACGGCTTGTCGGCAGCCATGGCCGGGAGGCAGATGGCGATGCTCAAGGGCAGGGGCAGCAGGCGGAGAGCTCGGCGCACGCGTGGTTCAACCAATAAAATGGCGACTAGCTTGCCGCATACCCCGCATAGGGGCAATGAAGAGCGCCGGCGCGGAGAGGGAGAGGTTCATCGCCAGCATCGAGGCGACCGGGGCCAACTGCCGGTCAGCGCAGCGCAGCGACGTGGGCCACGCTGCTTTCGCGCAGTGCCTGCAGGTCGTAGCCGCCTTCCAGCAGAGAGACCACGCGCCCGCGCGCATGGCGTTCGGCCAGGGTGCGCAGGGCGGCGGTCAGCCAGCCGAAATCGTCGTCGTCCAGCATCAGGTCGGCCAGCGGGTCGCGCAGATGGGCGTCGAAGCCAGCCGAGATCAGGATCAGTTGCGGACGAAACGCATCGATCAGCGGCAGCATTTCGTCCTCCCAGACATTGCGGAAGCGCAGCCCGTCGCTGCCCGGCGGCAACAGCAGATTGTGGACATTGCCGACGCCGCGCTCATGGACGCTGCCCGAATGCGGGTACAGCCCGGACTGGTGGGTGCTGAGGTACTGCACGGCCGGGTCGCGTTCGAAGATGGCCTGGGTGCCGTTGCCGTGATGCACGTCGAAATCGACGATGGTGATGCGCTCCAGGCCATGCCGGTCGCGCGCATGGGCGGCGGCCACGGCGACGTTGTTGAACAGGCAGAAGCCCATCGACACCTGCGCGGTGGCGTGGTGGCCGGGCGGGCGGACGGCACAGAAGGCGGTGCGGGTCAGGTCCTGCATCACCGCATCCACGGCGGCGATGCCGGCGCCGGCGGCGCGCAAGGCGGCTGCGCGCGAGGCCGGCACCATGCGGGTGTCCACGTCCAGCTGGCGGTAGCCGGTGAAAGGGGTTTCCAACACGGCGTCGACCTGTTCGCGCTCGTGCACGCGGCACAGGTCGCCGAGCTTGGCCAGTGGCGCCTCGCGCCAGTCCAGATCGGGGAAGGCGGCGCGCAGGGCATCGACCACCGCTTCCAGGCGGGCGGGACTCTCGGGGTGCTCAGGGCCGGCGTCGTGGCCGAGGCAGGCGGGGTGGGTAAAGACCAGCATGGGGCAACTCTAGCCTCTCCGCGGCGCCGGGCACATGCTCAAGCGCGACGCCGGTCGTGCCGCCACAGCACTTCCTGCTGGCCATCGACACGGGCCAGTACTCGTGCCAGCACGAACAGCAGGTCGGACAGGCGATTGAGGTAACCGATCGCCTCGCTGCGCACCGTTTCCTGGCGCGACAGGGCGACGGTTTCGCGCTCGGCCCGGCGCACGATGGTGCGGGCCAGATGGCAGCGTGCGGCCGCCTCGCCACCGGCCGGCAGGATGAATTCCTGCAGCGGCGGCAAGCTGTCGTTGAAGTGGTCCAGATGGTGTTCCAGCGCCTGGATATCGGCCGCCTCGATCGCGGCGTGGCCGGGGATGCAGAGCTCGCCGCCCAGATCGAACAACTGATGCTGCACGGTGGTCAGCAGCTCGGCGATCTGGGGCGGGACGCTGGGTGCCGCCAGCAGCACCCCAATGGCCGAATTGGCTTCGTCCACGGTGCCGTAGGCGTTGACGCGCAAGGCATCCTTGCCGGTACGGCTGCCGTCGCCCAGCCCGGTGCTGCCATCGTCGCCGGTGCGCGTATAGATACGAGAAAGACGGTTGCCCATGACCTCAACCTGCGTGGGTCTGGCGCGGCGGAGCAATCACGCGCTCGGCCACGACCTGGACAAGCGCCGCCGCAGCCACGTACAGCGCAGCGCTGCGCAGGTACGGCCCCAGCCAGTCGGTGTAGTTCTTGAACCAGCCGGCCACGGTGGGCTCGCTCACGCTGGCGCTGATCCAGTAGAAGCTGCCCTGGGCGATCAGCTGGCACAGCGCCACGGCGACCAGCAGGGTGGGAACCAGCCAGGCCAACGCGCTCCACTGCGCACCGTGGTAATGCCGACGCAGCCAGACGCCGCCAGCCCACAACGCGAAATACGCCGGAATCAGGCACCAGTACGCCGGCGACACGCAGTAGTGCTGCCAGAAGCTCATGCCCTGGCCGGTGATCACCAGCCAGTCCACCGCAACCGCCAGCCCCATCAAGAGCGGGAATGCCAGCCGGGTGCGCGCCGCCAGATGGAATCCGCCTATGAAGAACACCGCCCACGACGCATCCGGCACCGGGGCGAAGTGATTGATCCGCGTAGCCGCCATCAGCACGGCCAGCAGGCTCAGGATCCAGGTGTCGTGCGAGCGAGGCGTCATGTGCGGGAAGGGCCGGGTTGCAGAGGGGGAAGTGTAGCGTGGAAGCCGGCGCGCCCGCGCCGCGGTCTGACCGACGCCGTGCTGGGCGGTGGGAAGACCGGCGCCGACTGCGGCGACGCGCGCACCGGCAGACGCGGCAAGATGTCCCATGCAGCGGCGCAACCGGGCCGGGGGCGAAGGCTTATCATGACCGGATGACACACCCACATGACGTTCTGATCGTTGGCGGCGGCCTGGTCGGCTCCAGCCTGGCGATTGCACTGGACCGCCTCGGCCTGGATGTCGGGCTGGTCGAAGCCACCCCGGCCGGCGCGCCGCCGGCGGTGTTCGACCAACGCAACCTGAGTTTTGCCGCGGCCACCGTCAACGCGCTCGGCGTGCTGGGGGTGATGGCCAAGCTGCGCAGCCCGCCCGGCCCGATCCGGCGCATCCACGTCAGCCGCGCCGGCGATTTCGGGCGCGTGCAGCTGGAGGCCGTCGACTACGGGCGCGACAGCTTTGGCCAGGTGGTGGTGGCGCGCGACTTCGGCGACGCCTTGCAGGCACGTCTGGACGAAACGGCTGGCGTGCGCCGTTACCGCCCGGCGCGCTGCATCGGTGTGGAGCCGGTACAGGACGGCATGCGCGCGGTGCGCGTGGCAACTGCCGATGGCGAACAGCGCGTCCTGGCCAGGCTGGTGGTCGGTGCCGATGGCACGCACAGCGCCGTGCGCGAACTGCTGCATATCGACACCGACACGCACGATTTCCTGCAGACCCTGTTCGTGGCCCGCGTGCGCGCCTCCCGGCCGCCGGATGGCACCGCATGGGAGCGCTTCGGCGAGCATGGGCCGACTGCGCTGCTGCCGCGGGGCGACCGCCACTACGGCGCGATCCATTGCGTCGCGCGCGCCGAGGCCGAGGCGGTCGCCGCGCTCGACGAGGCCGGCTGGCTGGCCCGGCTACAGCGTGCGGCCGGCTGGCGTGCCGGGCGCTTTGTCGCCAGCGGCGAACGCAGCGCTTATCCGCTGGTGCAGGTGCTTGCCAACCACCTGATCGCCGAGCGCGTGGTGCTGCTCGGCAACGCGGCGCAGACGCTGCACCCCATCGGCGCGCAGGGCTTCAACCTGGGCTTGCGCGATGCGCTGACATTGGCCGAACTGATCGAACACGATCGCAGCGATACCGGGTCCGGCGCGCTGCTGGCCGACTATGTGGCGCGTCGGCGCGTGGACCGCGAGCAGACGATCGGCTTCTCCAGCGGGCTGGCGCGGCTGACCGGAAACCCGGCACCGTTGCTGCGGCCGCTACGCAGCCTGGGACTGCTCGCGACCTCGCAGGCCGCGCCGCTGCAATCGATGCTGGTCGGCGGAGCGATGGGTTTTCGTGGCGATGTGCCGCAACTATGCCGGGGGAGCGCATGAGCCGCCGCAGTACGCGCGATGCGGTGATCGTCGGCGGTGGTGTGGTCGGCGCCGCCTGCGCGCTGGCGCTGGCAGACGCCGGCTTGAGCGTTGCGCTGGTGGAAGGGCGCGAGCCCGCGCGCTGGCATGCCGATCAGCCCGATCTGCGTGTGTATGCCTTCGCCGCCGACAACGCCGCGCTGCTCGACAGTCTTGGCGTATGGGCCAGCGTGCGCACCGGGCGCGTGCAGCCATATCGGCGCATGCGGGTCTGGGATGCCGGTGGTGGCGGCGAGCTGCGTTTCGACGCCGACACGTTGGGCCGCGAACAACTCGGCTGGATCGTCGAGCATGCGCTGCTGGTCGATCGCCTCTGGGCGGCCGTGCACAGTGCTGGGATCGAAGTGCATTGCCCGGCGCGCGTGGCCGAACTGGAGCAGGACGCCAACGGCGTGCGCCTGCGCCTGGACGACGGCAGTCGGCTGGAAGCTGCGATTGCCATCGCGGCCGATGGCGCAGCGTCCACCTTGCGCGACCTGACCGGCCTGCCGGTGTCGCGGCACGCCTACGCACAGCGTGGCGTGGTTGCCTTTGTAGAGACCGAACAGCCGCACCAGGCTACTGCCTGGCAGCGCTTTCTGACCACCGGGCCGCTGGCGTTTCTGCCGTTTGCCGACGGCCGCAGTTCGATTGTCTGGACGTTGCCCGATAGCGATGCCGAGCGCGTACTGGAACTGGACGATGCGGCGTTTTCGCACCAGCTGACCCAGGCGTTTGCCGCGCGCCTGGGGCAGGTGCGTGTGGTGTCCGCACGCACTGCATTTCCGCTGCAACGGCAATTGGTGGAGCAATACGTCAGCGGCCGCGTGCTGGCCCTTGGCGACGCCGCGCATGTGGTGCATCCGCTGGCGGGGCAGGGCGTCAACCTGGGCCTGCGCGATGTCGCTGCGCTGCGCGCGCAAGTGCGCGCAGCGCTTGCCAAACGTGCGGACTGGGCCGCGCCGCATCGGCTGCAGCGCTGGGCGCGCACCCGCCGCAGCGAAAATACGGTGGCCGCCTACGGTTTCGATGCGATCAACAGCGTGTTTTCCAATGACGAAATGCACCTGACCCTGCTGCGCGGATCGGTGCTCGGCCTGGCCGGCAAACTGCCGCCATTGGTCGATGCGTTGTGGAAACGCGCGTCCGGCGGCGCGTGACCGGCCTCGCGCCCGCAGGCCGGTCCGCCAGGCGGCAATACTGACGTTATATGCCTTCTGGATTATAGCGTAGGCCGCATCTTCCATACGACGCACGCGTCCGGCGTGGCTACAGTCGCGCCATGACTTCCGTTGCGCATACGTCCAGACCCACCTTGCTGCTGCTCTGCGGCCTGCTTTGCGACGCTGCCATCTGGCAACCGCAGCGCGACGCGCTGGCGGATCTGGCCGATGTGCAGGTGCTGGACTTCCCCGGATTCGACAGCATCGTGCAGATGGCCGCCCACGTGTTGGCTGGCGCACCGCCGCAGTTCGCGTTGGCCGGGCATTCGATGGGCGGGCGGGTTGCGCTGGAAATCATGCGTCAGGCGCCAGAACGGGTGACGCAGCTGGCGCTGCTCGATACCGGCATCGCGCCGCGGCGCGATGGAGAACGCGAAGAACGTCAGGCGCTGGTGGATCTGGCGCGAACGCAGGGCATGCATGCGCTGGCGCTGGCCTGGCTGCCGCCCATGCTGCACCCCGCACGCATTGCCGATTCCGCTTTGATGCAAGGCCTCAGCGCGATGGTGCAGCGGCAAAGCGCGCAAAGCTTTGCGGGCCAGGTCAACGCGTTGCTGGAGCGTCCGGATGCCGCGCCGGTGCTTGCGCAGATTCGCTGCCCCACCTTGCTGGGCGTCGGGCGCCAGGATGCCTGGAGCCCGCTGGCCCGGCATCAGGACATGGCGCGGCAGATTCCCCAGGCACGCCTGAGCGTGTTCGAAGACTGCGGGCACATGGCGCCGGTGGAAGCGCCTGCTGCGGTGACGGCGGCGTTGCGCGATTGGTTGCAGGCCGCGTGATGGCGCAGAGGAAACGGCGCGTGGGTCACTGCTGCAGTCGCTGACCGCGCCAACCGGTGTTTGCTGGAAATAAAGGAGGCTGCATGCACGACGATGTCTCGATCATCATTGCCTGCGAGCAATTGATCCGCCGGTTCGCGCTGTACAACGATCGTCACGACCATGAGCAACTCGCGGCATTGTTCACCGACGATGGCGTGTTCGCGCGCCCCAGCGCGCCCGATGCCCCGGCGCATGGCCGCGCGGCGATTCTGCAGGCCTTTCGCGAGCGCCCGCCGCGCACCACCTGTCATCTGATGCTCAACACCCTGGTCGACATTCAATCGCCCACATTGGCGCATGCGCACAGCAACGTGCTGCTCTACATCGCCGGCGATACGTCGATGTCGCCGCCATGGAGCGCGCAATCGCCCGCGTTGCTGGGCAGTTTCGACGATGTGCTGGTCTTCGAGCAGGAGCGTTGGTTGTTCAAGCAACGCCTTGGAACCTTGTTGCTGCGCATCGGCAGCTGAGCCGCATTCCCCTCCAGGCATGGTGCTGGCGCCGGGTTCGCGCCGCGCGTTGCCGTCCCGCTTTCTTCCCCACGTCGCGCTCGCAGTCATCCATCCCTTCGCATTGGAGATTCGCCCAGTGGAACGCGTTCGCATCCCCGCCCGTCGTCGCTCTGTCCTGTCTCGCGCACTGTCACGCCGGCCGTGTTCATTGGTTGCGTGGGCGTTGTTCGCCGTCGCATTGCCGAATGCGGCACTGGCGCAAGCACTACCGGAGACAGCCGCGCCTCCACAAGGCATCAATCTTGGCGGTACCAGTTTCATGGACGGCTTCGGTTCGATGACGCCCGGCTGGACCGTCATCGAGTATCTGCGTCACTACAACCTGAATGCCATCAAGAACGCGAGCGGCGACGACTCGCCAGCCTTTCGCGATCCGCAAGTCGATGTCAGCGTGCTGCTCACACAGCTCATCTACGTGACGCCCTACACCTGGAAAAGCGGCTCGCTGAGTTTCAATGCCATCGTGCCTTTGGTCAATTACGACACCGCATTCGCCGCTGACAGCCCGGTGCGATTGAGCAGCAACGGCTTCGGCATGGGCGACATTTCGTTCGGGCCGGCACTGCAGATGCCGCCGGTGATGCGCGATGGGCGGGTGTTCTTCTTTCAGCGCTTCGCGATCGACGCGTTTGCGCCGGTGGGCAAGTTCGACCGCGACACCGCGATCAACCAGAGCACCGGGTTCTGGTCGGTGGCGCCGCATTGGGCATTCACCGTGCAACCCAGCGACGACTGGGAAATCAGCGCGCGCATCAATTACCTGTACAACTTTCGCACCAGTCGCGCCGGCGGGGTGCCGCCGATTCCAGGATTCCGTTTTCGCAATGGCCAGGCCGGCGATGCGGTGTGGGTCAATCTGGCTACGTCGCTCAAACTCAACGAGCAATGGCGCGTGGGTCTGAACGGTTACTACCTGCAGCAGTTGAAAGACAACCGTACCAATGACCAGCGCGTACCGGACAGCAAGCGCATGCAGGTCTATCTGGGCCCGGGCCTGTCCTGGCGCATGGACCAAAAGAACGTGTTCAATTTCAACGTATACATGCCGCTGAAGGTGGAGAACTCGGTGGCCGGCAACAGCTTCAATCTGATGTTCGTGCACTCGCTATAGCGCATGCAATCTGCCACGCACGCCGGCCGTCGTGGTCGGCGTGCGGGATGGATGAAGCCGTGTGTCGCTGTTCGTGGGGGCATGCGTCGGATACAACAGACGGTCCTTGCGCGCACATCGATGCCATTGCTCTACCCGGCACACAGCACCGTGCATCCGCTAGACTCACAGTCCCATGCTGTGTCGCTGTGTATTGGCATGTTCGCGGAACAGCAGTTCCGCACGTGCGCCATCGCGTTGTTCGATTGCAGCGACAATCGCGCCATGCTGGCGGTGCCCGTAATACAGATCGTCATAGGCCAGGGTGGCCGAGCGCTGACCGAACACCACGTTGACCGGGCTGACGAAGGGCACCAGCGTGCAGCGGTCCACCGTTTCGGTGAGGATCGGTTTGTTGGCCGCCACCACGATGGCGCGATGGAAGCGCGCATTGATCGCGCCGTAGGTCTGCTCATCGCCGGCATCGAGGCTACGCTTGGCAAACAGCCGGTCGCCCTCGCACAGACAATCGTGCAGGGTGGAAAGCAAGCTCGCCGACGCGCCCTGTTCGGCCACCGTGCGCGCCGCCATTCCCTCCATCAGCGCTCGCACTGCCAGGGCATCCAGGCTTTCCTGCTGGCTGAAACTTCGGACCGCGTAGCCACGGTTGCCGACCTGCACCAGAAGGCCCTCCTGGCATAACGCCGGCAACGCTTGGCGGATGGGCGTGCGCGAAATGGCCAGACGCTCGGCCAGGGCCGCCTCGGTGATGCGCTCGCCCGGGGCAAAGGTGCCACACAGGATCAATTCGCGTAGTTGCTGGACCGCTTGCAATCGGTGGTTGTTCGCCATTGGCTCCATTCTCTCGCGCCGTACCGCAGCGCACGTTCCTTCGAAGGGGAAACTCGCAATTACCTGTACAAAAACCTTGCAGATGAGATCGCTTGATGGCAATTTGGATCCCAAGGATACCGTTTTGGCGATCCGGGGTGGTTGGCCACCCGTGTTGGGATCCATTGCATCGTCAATCCTGACTCAATCAATGACGTGCGCGCTGCCTTCGCTGGCAGCGCTGCATCGCAGGAGCAAAGCATGGCTAGCATCATCGGCGGCATCGGAACCTCGCACGTTCCCACCATCGGGGTGGCCTACGACAAGGGCAAGCAACAGGATCCGGTATGGAAGCCGTTGTTCGACGGCTACACGCCGGTGGCCGAGTGGCTGGCCGAACAACGGGCCGACGTGCTGGTGTTTTTCTATAACGACCACTGCACGACCTTCTTCTTCGATCTGTATCCGACCTTTGCGCTGGGCGTGGGCGAGCGCTTTCCGGTCGCAGACGAAGGCGCAGGGCTGCGGAATCTGCCTGCGATCCGCGGCGACGTGCAGCTGCAGGCGCATATCGCCGAGTGCCTGGTCAACGACGAATTCGACCTGACCGTGTTCCAGGACAAGCCGATCGACCACGGCTGTGCGGCGCCGCTGCCGCTGCTGTGGCCGCATGTACCGGACTGGCCGGGCACGGTGGTGCCGATTGCGATCAACGTCCTGCAGTACCCGCTGCCGACCGCACGCCGCTGCTACCGGCTGGGCCAGGCGGTGCGTCGTGCGATCGAGTCGTATCCGGAAGACCTCAGGGTGGTGGTGGTCGGCACCGGCGGGCTGTCGCACCAGATCCATGGCGAGCGCACCGGCTTCAACAACACCGATTGGGACATGGAGTTTCTGGACCGCTTCCAGCACGCGCCGGAAACGCTGACCGATCTGACCCACACCGACTACGTGCGCCTGGGCGGTGCCGAGAGCGTGGAGCAGATCATGTGGCTGGCCATGCGCGGGGCACTGGATGGGCCGATCCGCAAGCTGCATCAGAACTACTACCTGATGACGACCACCGCGATGACCGTGGTGTTGTACGAGCCGGGCGAAGAACGCGCCGACGCGCCGCGCTCGGCAGAGCTGCTGGCGCGCACCGCCAACGCGGCATGAGGGCCTGCTGATGAATCCGCAAGTAAAAGACATGGACAAGATCGACGGCACCTATCTGTTCGATCTGCGCACCAGCAACCGCGCACTACGCCTCAATCGCTTCTTCTGGCATATGATCCGCGCCCCATGGCGCGATCGCTTTTTGCAGGAGGCGGAAGTGTTGATGCAGGAAGCCGAGCTCACCGAGCACGAGAAAGCGCTGGTGCGCGCGCGCGACTGGCTTGGACTGGTGCAGTACGGCGCCAATTTTTTTGTGATCGAAAAGTTCGCCCGCGTGGTGCGCATGACCAATCTGCAGGTTTACGCGATCATGCGCGGCGAGTCGTTCGAAGACTTCATGCAGACCAGGCGTGTGCCCGAGGCACGCTGATCTGTGCGTCCCGGCCGCTGGCCGGGTGCTGCCCCCCGATTTTCCAACGTAAGGCCCACCCCCATGACCATGTCCTCCGTGTTCTTCGAACACCGCATCAAGGTCCGGCATCTACGTGTCATCGAGGCGCTGGACCGGCAAAAAAGCCTGCTCCGCGCCTCACGCGTATTGAATGTGACCCAGCCTGCACTTACGCGTGCCTTGCAGGAGATCGAAGAGATCGTCGGCGCGCCCTTGTTCGAGCGCCATTCGCGTGGCGTGCGTCCCAACGCGATGGGCGAGGTGCTGGTCCAGACCGCGCACGTCGTGCTCGGCCAGCTGCGGCGCGCGCAGGACACCTTCGAAGGCTTGTTGCAGGACGATGCGCTCACCATCACCGTCGGTGCCCTGCCGGTGGCCGCGAGCGGCCTGCTACCGGCAGTGCTGGCAGCCTTGTACCGCACCGAGCCGACGCTGCGGGTGCGCCTGCTGCATGGGCGCACCGATGAATTGCTGCCAAAGCTTGCCGGAAACGAGGTGGATCTGGTCGTCGGCCGCCTGTATCCGCTGGCGCGCTACGACGCGTTGGTGCGCAAGGTGCTGTACCAGGATCCGATTGCGCTGGTGGCGCGGAGCGACCATCCGTTGTTTGCCAATGGCCCGGTGCGAATCGCCGAAGCGGCTGCCTACAGACAGGTATTGCCAACCCTGAGTCAGCACGTGGAGCGCGACGTGGCGCAGGTCATGCGCGAGCACGGATTGGCCACGCGCGATCAACTGCGGTCCAGTTCTGCCAGTTTCACCCGCGAGATCCTGCTTGGTACCGACAGTATTGCGGTGATGCCAAGCATGATGGTCGCCGGCGATATCGCACGCGGCGAACTGCGGGCCTTCCAGCTACAGCAGCCCTCGCAGGCGCGCGCAGGTGGCGTGATCTATCGCGACAGCAGCGCCATCCTCAAACCCGGCGTACGGTTGTTGATGCGCGAGCTGGAACACCAGCTGGCGCTGATGGCGCAGCAAGGTGCGGTATGGGTGGACGAGCACATCGGCGAGGACGACATGCTGCTGGATGCCTCTGCATAAAGGATGATCGCAGTGACACGCGCGAGGTGCATCGCCGGGCGGGACGCGTGCGGTGCGTCGCTTGCTTGGACCGTTGCGCTGTTCGACTGCGGCCGTGGATGGGCTCGACTGCCGCATACGTTTGATTGAAGCCCGCGCCGCGCTCGGGTGATCCTTCGCCAGGCTGATCGAGTGGCTTGCACAGCGATAGCCGACATCGCTGTAGTCCGGGCGTGCGCGCTGATGCGCACGCTCGTCTCCGTCGGCTGCCAACGCCATCAGGCTTCCTTGGCCAAGGCATCCTTCAACCGCGCCTTCTGCAGCTTGCCGGTCGCCGTACGTGGCAACGCCTCCACCAGACGCAGGTGTTTGGGGACCTTGTACTTGGCCAGGCGCTCGATCAGATAGCTGCGGATCTGCTCCAGATCCGTCGCTTCGGCGGCGGGCACGATCGCCAGATACCCCACCTCGCCCCATTGCGGGTCGGCCATGCCGACCACGGCGCACTCGCGGATGTCGGGGTGATCGGCCAGCACGGCTTCGATCTCGGCCGGATATACGTTTTCGCCGCCGGAAATGAACATGTCCTTCTTGCGGTCCACCACCCAGAAGAAGCCCTCGTCATCGCGCCTGACGATATCGCCGGTGCGAAACCAGCCTTGTGCATCGCGCATCTGTGCGGTGGCCTGTGGATCGCGCCAGTAGCCGGGACTGAGGTTGGGGCCGCGCAACAACAACTCGCCAGGCACTCCCGCCGGACAGTCGTTGCCATCCCCGTCCACCACCCGGGTCTGCACGTTGGGCGACGAAATGCCTGCTGCGCCGAGCTTGCGACGAATCACATCGCAATCCACCGACATGCCGAATACCGTGCCGGCTTCGCTCATGCCGAAGCCGCAGACCATGGGGATGCCATCGTCCAGCCAGCCCAGCAGATCGTCTGCGGCGTGCGGCGCGCCACCGCTGACCAGCGCGGTGAGGTGACGCAGCGTTGCCGGATCGAAACCGGGCTGGCTGCGGAACGCCTGCATCATCTGCGGCACGCCGACATAGTGGCTAATGCCCAGCGCCGGGTTGCCGAGCCAGCTCAATGTCCGCTTCGGCTCGAAGCCGCTCGACACCTGGATCGACCCGCCCACCGCCAATGCCGGCCGCACATTGGTGGCCAGGCCGATGATATGGAACATCGGCGCCTCGCACAGAAAACTGCTGTTGGCATCCACACGTGTGGTGACGCCGAAGTTATGCGCCACCTGCTGCAGATTGTGCTCGTTCAACATCACGCCCTTGGGCTGGCCGGACGTGCCCGAGGTAAACAGGATCAGGCTCACGCGCTCGGGCGGGATGTACGACGTTTCGGCCGGTGCCAGCACCTTGGCATTGTCGATGAAGCTGGCCAGGGCTTCCACATGTGCGCGCCCGGCCGCGACGTCATCGCCCAGCAACAGATGCGGCTGCGCGCGTTGCAGCAAGGTGTCCAGCTCGGTGGCGCTCAGCCGCCAGTTGAGCGGCACATAGATCGCGCCGACCCGCGCACAGGCAAAATGCAGCGCGACCTGCCACACCGAATTGCGGGCCAGCACCGCCAGCCGTTCGCCGTCGACGCAGCCGCGCGTCTGCAGCAAGGCGGCGAGCTGGCCGATCAAGGTGTCCAGTTCGGCATATGTCCATTCCTGCTCCAGCAACAGGTCGCGCGCGGCAAGCCGTTGCGGTGTGAGGCGGGCATGGAAGGAAATCGAGTCGGTCGGCATGGTCATGGCGCTGTCTTCCGAATGCAAAGTGGGGGAGTGACTGGCGTGAGTGCGACAGAGATGGCAGGAAGGTTGATGCGCGTGCGCAACGGCGCAGTACGCGTTCACAGACAGGTTGCTCGCGCACCACGGGAGACGACATGTCCTGATGTGCAGTGCGCTGCATTGCGGCGACGCAGGCAGGCTCGCCGCAATGCCGCTGAGGTAAGGCTCAACTGAGATAGACGGTTTTGGTTTCGAGAAACGCATGCAGGCCTTCGATGCCGCCTTCGCGGCCCATGCCCGAGTGCTTGAAGCCGCCGAACGGCATTTCGATATCCACCCACATACCGTTGATCGAATGGCTGCCGCTGCGCACGCGCCGCGCAATGCGATACGCGCGATCGACATCCTCGCCATAGACGGTGCCGTGCAAGCCATAGTCGCTGGCATTGGCCTTGGCGATCAGATCGGCCTCGTCGTGATAGTCGATGAAGCTCACCACCGGGCCGAAGATTTCTTCGCGTGCGATGGTCATGTCCGGTGTGACGTTAGCGAACACCGTCGGCTCGATAAAGAAGCCACGCGGCAAATGCGCCGGGCGGTTGCCCCCCATCACCAGCCGCGCGCCTTCGGCACTGCCCTGGGCGATATAGGACTGCACGCGTTCCAGCTGCCGGCCGAGCGCCAACGGCCCCATGCCGGTGTCGGCGGCGAACGGGTCGCCGAGTTTGAGTGCGCCAAGTGCTGCGCAATACGCCTGCAGGATTTCGTCGCGCCGTTGCGCCGGTACCAGTACACGGGTCAGCGAAAAGCACACCTGGCCGGTGATCGGCATGGAGTAGGGCACCAGGCTGGGGAGCACTTTGGCCAGGTCGGCATCGTCGAGCACGATGGCGGCCGATTTGCCGCCCAGCTCCAGGCCGACCCGCGCCAGGCGTTCGGCACAGGCCACGCCGATCAGGCGCCCGGCCTGGGTGGAGCCGGTGAAGCTGACCTTGTCGACAAGCGGGTGCCGGATCAGCTGCTCGCCGACCTCGCGGCCTGCCGGCAACAGGTTGAACACGCCGTCGGGCACGCCCGCGGCGCTGATGCATTCGGCCAGTATGCACGCATCGATCGGGGTCTCCGGAGAGGGTTTGGCCACCACCGTGCAGCCGGCGGCCAGCGCGGCGGCGACCTTGTAACAAAGCAAGACCAGTGGCGCGTTCCAGGGCGTGATCGCCGCAACCACGCCGACCGGTTCCTGCACCACATGCACGCGTCCGCCATCGGCGCGGGCGCGCGGTTCGACGAACGGATGGGTGGCGATCAGATCGCCGTAGTAGTCGAACAGGCCGGGCGCCTGCTGCGAGGCGCGCCGGCTGAAACCGATGGTGGCGCCGACCTGGCCGGTCCAGGCTTCGGCCAGCTCCGGCATGCGTGCGCGCAGCTGGTCGGCAACGCGCTTGAGGATCACCCCGCGCTCGGGCGGGGACAGTTGCGGCCAGGGGCCGGTGTCGAAGGCGGCACGCGCCGCGGCCACGGCGGCCTCGGTATCTGCGTGCGATGGTTCGGTGTAGCGCAGCAGGCGTTCTTCGGTATGCGGGGCGATCACATCGACATGGCGATCGCCGTTGCTTGCGCGCCACTGGCCGTCGATGAACAGGCCCAGCGGTCCACGCGCGGCGATCCCGCGCAGCGTTGCGGATAAGGCTTCCATACTCCCTCCTCGGTGCAGAAAACCACTGGCAGCGCCAGCGGTGCGTGGGTCGCACGCATCGCTTCGGGCGCCGTCGGACGTGCCTAGGCGCTGTTTTTCTTGAGGTCGTACTCGCCCAGGCCGGGCTTGTAGCTCTTCTCGTCGATGAACTGACGGATGCCTTCCTTGCGGGCGTTGTTATCGAACGAGTTGGCCGCTTCCTGCATGCGCACCAGATAATCTTCGGCTTCGTCGTAGGTCATGGTGCCCACGCGGCGCACAGCGTCCTTGGCGTATTTCAACGCAACCGGGTTCTTGCGCAGCAACAGCTCGGCCACTTCGCGCGTGCGTGCCTCCAACCGTTCCAGCGGCACGCTCTCGTTGACCAGGCGCCATTCGGCCGCCTTCTTGCCGTCGACCATTTCGCCGGTGAGCGTCATCCACATCGCATCGCGCATGGACAGCAGCTCGACCGCAACCTTGGTCACACCGCCGCCCGGCAGGATGCCCCAGTTGATCTCCGACAGGCCGAACTGCGCTTCATCGGCGGCAATGGCCAGGTCGCAGGCGAACAGCGGGCCGAAGCCGCCACCGAAGCACCAGCCGTTGACCATCGCGATGGTGGGCTTCTGATACCAGCGCAGGCGACGGAACCAGCCATAGGATTCGCGTTGCGAACGCCGCACGCCGCGCAGGCCCTGCGCTTCGGTTTCGCGGAAGTATTCCTTCAGGTCCATGCCGGCCGACCAGGCGGTGCCTTCGCCGCCGAGCACCAGCACGCCGACGTCGTCGTCGAACTCCAGCTCGTCCAGCACGTCCATCATGCGGCGGTTGAGCGCCGGGCTCATCGCGTTGCGCTTGTCCGGGCGTGCGAACTTCACCCAGGCAATGCGGTTTTCGATGCGAACCGATACCACGTCATGCTCGTTCAAGCGGCGTCTCCTTCAAGTCGGGGGCTGCGGGATCAGAGGTCTTCGGCCAGCGCGGCCTCTGCCACGGCTGTGCGCTCCAGCGTGGCGCTGGCGTTCAATTTGCACAGCAGGCGGAGCAGGGTTTGCTGTTCGCCGGCCTGTAGGCCGGTGCAGGTGCGTGCGACGGCGCGTGCCAGGCAGGCTTGCGCCACCTCCAGCGTGCGGTGGCCATGGTCGGTCAGGTACAGGCCCTTGCTGCGACGGTCGCGGCCGGCCAGGCGTTCGATCAGGCCCTGCTCGGCCAGCGCATTGGCGATCTTCATGCCGGCGGCGCGGTTGACCAGCAGGCGGTTGCCGAGTTCGGTCTGGTCGCAACCGGGCTGGTCGCGGATGTGGATCAGCGCGGTGACGCGTGCCGGGGTGAGATGCAGCTCGGCCAGTTCCTGGCGGGCGGCATGGCTGGACGCCAAGGTGGCCAGTTGCAGTTGGTAGCCGAGGTCTTTGGCCAGTGCCAGGAGAGCGGTCATCGATCCATCCAAATTGTATCCGTTAAATACAATCTAGCCGACCGAAGCGGGCGCTGCAAGAGGGGGCGATGTCGAAAGCCGAAGCGCTGTTGCGCACCTGCGTCATGCCGGTGCGCCTGCCTGCCGCTCAGGTGTGCGGCGTGATCACGGAGCCAGCCAGCCGGCCAGCTGCTCGCGTGTCAGGTAGCCGCTGTGGCGGCTGTCGAGAGCATCGAATTCGTCGGCCAGCGCGGGGTTGGCCTGGGCTTCGGCACGGCTGATGCGGCCGTCGCCGTCCACGTCCATGGCCTGGAAGTCGATACGGTAGCTGCCGACCACGCTGCTGGGCTGGATCGAGCGCACGATCACGCTGGATTCGTCGCGCGGGCGTTCCAGCCGGGTCTGATGGGTGACCTCGCCGCTGGACAGCGGCTGGGTGCGGATGACAGTGGGCACATCGACCAGCGGCATGCTGCTGGCCGGCGTGGGTGCCTGCTGGGCGGATGCGACGCCGCAAACGAGCAGCAGTACGGTACATGTGGCGAGACAGCGGATGGTCATCAGATCCCCCTGATGTGGAACAGCCGGTAAGGATAGAGGGTGTGGGCCACTTGCGGTGGGGCGCGTTGGGTGAAGGCGGCGCATCGCCAGCTTCCTTGCACGAGTTGGCAGTCGCGGCATTGGCGTCAACGGCGGATCTTGCAAGGCGACAGCGTTGCCGTCGCCTTGCAGGCCACTCAGCCGGGGATGAAGGGAAACACGATCTTGAGCAGGCCCTTCAAGCCGCCTTCGGCCGTGCTGGCCACGGCCTTGGCGCCCAGGCTGTTGAGTGCGCGGCGCACGTCTTCCCAACGCAGCTGCGCGATGTCCTTTTTCAGCAGGTCCGCCACTTCTTCGGCAGTGGGCGTGAGCTTTTGCAGTTCGCGTATCGCCGCCTGCGGGTCCTGCTGCAGATAGCCCCAGCGTTCGGCGATCTTCAGCAGCGTGTCGAAGCGCACCGCCACCACCTCGCGATTGCGTTCGTACACCGGCAATGCGCCGACATCGAGAATCGCCTGCTCGAACTGCTGTGCGTCGTCGGGGTGCTCGATCCGCACCGCCAGAAATCCCTCTTTGCGGCTGCGCTCGCTGACATGCTTGGCACCGGAGCGCAGATTGTCTTCGGTGAACACGTTGGCCACGATGCGCTGCATTGCCGCGTCGCCTTCTTCAGGCACCAGGGCACGCCAACGGGCATAGCCATCGCGACGCAAGGCCTTGACCTTGGCCGAGGTGACGCGCAACTGCAGGGCGACAAGGGCGTTGGAGCTATTGCGCGAGATCGCACCATCGCGCTCCAGCAGCACGAAGATCAGCAGTTCCAGGTCGCGTTTGGTCAGTGACTGGAACCCCTGCAACAGGGTCAGTCGCAGGAATTCGCTGCCGAAGGCGGCCGCATCCTTGAGTTCGATCGGTTGCATGGGGGAGTCCTCCGCGGGTGACCTGCAGGATGCCAGGATGCTGTTGCGCGACCTGAGAACCGATGCGACGCGCGCAGCAATTTCAGTGTCCGGTTTCGCGCCCTGGGCGATCGGATCTGAACGTTTCAACTGCGCCACGATCCTGCAGGGTGACGAACACCTGTTTGCCATCGCTGCCACCGAAGGCGACGTTGCTGGCCTTGCGGCCCTTGAGCGCGATGGTGCGCAGCAACTTGCCCGCCGGCGAGACCACCGCGATCTGCCCGGCATCGTAGCGGGCGATATATAGATTGCCGTCGGCATCGCAGCGCATGCCGTCCATGCCGAAATCGGGGAAGGCGATCAGCAGGCGCTTGTTGCGCAGGCTGCCATCGTCTCGCCGGTCATATACCCACACCTTGCGCGAGACGCTTTCGTTGACATACAGGCGCTTGCCGTCCGGACTGACGTCCAGACCGTTCGGCGTGGTCATGCCCGATTCCATCAGCTGCACCGCACCATCGCGACGGATGTGCCACAAGCGCCCGCTATTGTCCTTCCAGTTCGGGTCGCTGGCATAGAAACTGCCATCTGGCGCCAGCGCCAAGTCGTTGGGTCCATCGGAATCGGGCAGCGAGGCGAAGGTGCTCACCACGCGCGTCTGCAGGTTCACTTGCAGGATCTTGTGGCCGGTGTAATCGGCGACGTACATCGCGCCATCACGAAAGCGGATGCCGTTGCCGGTACTGCCGGCAGGCAAGGTGACAAACACCTCGGCAGTTGCGCTGCCGTCTGCTTGCAGCGCGATGCGCGCGATGGTGCCGTCCTTGCCCAGATTCACGGCGTACAGCGCGCCATCCGGGCCTGCTGCCGGGCCTTCGGCGTTATGCGTGAATGCGCCATCGCCAATCAGGTCGCGTGCAACAAACGGGGTGTCGTCGGCGATGGCGAGCGAACTGGACAATAAAAACGCCAGTGGCAGTAGCCGGCGGCGGGCGGCAATGGTCATGCGCAGTGCTCCAGATGTGATCGTTTGCAGTGTGCCAGAACATGCAGCCCGACCATGGCGATGATCACGTGCGATCAAGTAAGGTGCGCGGGCAGTACCGGACCAGGGCAGCTGGGCAATGCTGGCGTGTGGCCAGGCAGAGGTGGTCGATGCATGCCGATGTCGTGCGCGCATCGCAACGTCCATCGCGCTGACGCTGCCTGCATGATGCCGCTGGTCAACGCCGGTCGCTATTCTCTCTACGAAGGAGGTTTGCATGTCTGTGGAATCCTTGACGCGTCGCCGCTTGCTTGCCGCCTTCGGCAGTGCGGGCATCCTGCTTGGCGCACCTGCATGGGCGCTGCCGAAAAAGAAGCCCGGAAAGCCGCTCAATGTGGCCCTGGCCGGGCTGGGAAGTTATGCCGGCGAGCAACTCGCGCCAGGCCTGGCGTTGACCAAGCACTGCAAACTGGCCGGTATCGTGACCGGTACGCCGTCGAAGATTGCGCCGTGGCAATCCAAGTACGGCATTGCCGATCGCAACGTCTACAACTACGACAACTTCGACCGCATTGCCGACAACGACGACATCGATGTGGTCTACATCGTCACACCGACCCACATGCACGCACCGCTGGCACTGCGTGCGGCGGCGGCCGGCAAGCATGTGTGGTGCGAAAAGCCGATGGCGATGCACGCAGGCGAATGCGAGGCGATGATCGCGGCCTGCAAGCGCAACAAGGTGGCGCTGACGATCGGCTACCGCATGCAGCACGAACCCAATACGCGGCGGCTGATTGCAATGGCCAGCGAGAAGCCGTTCGGCGCGATGCAGCGAGTGCGTGCCGAGGCCGGCTACAACGGTTATCGCGATACGACCAAGGCCGATCGCCCGTGGCGGCTGCGTTCGCAATTCGGTGGCGGTGCGATGTACGACATGGGTGTGTATCCGCTCAATGCCGCGCGTTACACCGTGGGTGCCGAGCCGCTGGCAGTCACCGCCAGGCGCTGGACCGATCGTCCCGAGTTGTTCGATGAAGTCGATGAGCATATGGATTTCACGCTGGAATTTCCCAATTCCGTGCGTGCGGCATGCAAGACCAGCTTCGGCGCCAACATGAATGTGCTGCGTGCCGAATGCGAGCGTGGCTGGTACGAGCTGTCGCCGTTCCAGAGCTACCAGGGCGTGACCGGCAAGGCCAGCGACGGCCGCGTATTCGACGCCAAGGTGCCGCATCAGCAGGCCTTGCAGATGGACGAAGACGCATTGGCGATCATCAATGGCACACCGTTGCGTGCACCGGGCGAAGAAGGCCTGCGGGACATCCGCATCGTCGATGCGATCTATCGCTCCGCGCGCGAAGGCAGCAAGCGCATCGTGCTCTGATCGCGCCTGGCTCCGTCATCGACGGAGCAGGCCCGCCCAAGCCAGGCGAGCAGGCGGGGAGGATGGCGGGCGCACCCACCCGCCACGATGAAGCACCCAAAGCCCGTGCAGTTCACTACCGAAAGCGTCGCCAGCGATCCCGCCGCCGGTCCCCGGCTTTTACGATTCCCGATTCCCGATTCCCGATTCCCGATTCCCGATTCCCGATTCCCGAATCCCGGCTCTCAGTCCCGCATCGCCAGCACGGTGATCTCTTCGCGATCGTGATACAGCTGCTTGGCACGTACGGTCAGCGATTTTTCGGCCTGCTGCTCGAACAGGTCCAGGCACAGGCGCGTCTCGTCCCAGCGCTTTTTCATCGGCAGCTTGAGGTTGAAGATGGTGTGGCGGCACCAGCCTTCGCGGATCCATGTGGCCATGCGCTCGGCCACGCGGCGCGGTTGCTCGACCATGTCGCAGACCATCCAGTCCAGTGCTTGCGCAGGCCTCCAGTGAAAGCCGTCGGCGCGTAGATGCTCGACCAGGCCGGTTTCCAGCACATGCTCGCGTAGCGGGCCGTTGTCGACGCTGGTGACATGCAGATGCTGGCGCGTCAGGACCCAGGTCCAGCCGCCGGGAGCGGCGCCCAGATCGGCCGCGCGCATGCCGGGTTTGACCAGGCGCTCGCGCTCCTCGGGCGTGAGCAGGGTGAGCAGTGCTTCGTCGAGCTTGAGCGCCGAGCGCGACGGTGCTTCGGGTAACAGTTTCAGCCGTGGAATGCCCAGCGGCCACGGCGCGCTGTCGTCGGCATCGGCCACCGCCAGCAAGGCGTGGTCGCCATCGAGAAAACACACGTGCAGGCGCGGCAGACGCGGCTGCGGCTTGTCGGTGAGCAGGCCGGCCTTGCGCAGTGCCGGCCGCAGCGCGTTGCCGAAGCTGCGCGCCAGGCCAGCGAGCGGTTTGCCGGCGTCCGAATCCGGGTGCTCCACCCACAGATCGCCAAAGCGCGCCTGCCCTTCCAGCGCGGCCAGGATCGGGGTGATACGGTCTTTGGGGTCGATGCCCTTGAGCTCGGCAAGCACCACCAGCTTCTGCCGCGCAAAGATCAGTTCGCGCCAGTGCAGTTTTGCGGCCAGTTGCGCGGGCTCATCGCAGACGAACAGTACATAGCCATCGTTGCGCTGGGTGCGTGCATAGCCGGCGATGCCGACGAATGCGGCGCGCGCGCTCAGTTCGGCGGCCAGCTCCGGTTCAAAGCCCTGGCGGCAATAGCAGAGCAGCCCGCTCATCGCGGCGCTCGCGGCGAGCGGTCAATAATGGTCACCGCCGCCCTCGCCGTAACTGCGCAGCACCGCACAGGCGTGTTCGCGTTGTACATCGCGGACCACCTCGATGCCGCGGCGGGTGAGTTCGCCCACCCAGTCGGCAGGCAGCGGGCCTTCGTCGAATTCGGTCAGTGCCATCACGTCTTCGGCGCGCGCGCCAATCAACAGGCGGTCGATCCCGGCCCACACCGTGGCGCCATAGCACTGGCAACACGGCTGCGCGGAAGTGGCCAGCGTCACCGGCGACAGCACATCGTTCAAACGCGGCGTCTGCAGGCGCTGCTGCGCGAGCATGTAGGCCATGTTTTCGGCGTGCGCCAGCGAGGTGGTCTGCGGCACCACGCGATTCACCGCCGCAGCGATGATGCGGTGGTCCGGGCCGAACACGACCGCACCGAACGGGCCGCCGCTGCGCTCGCGCACATTCATTCGCGACAGGTCGATTGCCAGCGCCACCTTGTCCTCGTCGCTGGGATAGGCGCGGCTGTCGTCGACATGCGCGTGGATCCAGTCGGGCAGCGTGAGGTGGACTTGCGCGTAGAGCATCAGTGGACCATTTCGGTAGAAGGGGGAGCGGGGCGCAGTGTATCGGCCTGGGCGTCCTTTGCGGCACATTGCCCGGCCACGCACTGGCAGGCGCTGATCTCGCGGAAGCCGCACACGCTCATCATGCCGCTGGCCTGGCACTGCGCCTGCACGCCCTTGGGATCGGTGGCGCTGTTGACGTTGACGCAGGCCGGGAATGCGCCGCAGCAGTTGCCGACGTTCTTTACCGTGCAATCGGCGTCGGTGCGGCAGGTGGTCGTCACGGTGATCGGTTTGCCTGTTGCCGGGCCGCTTGCCGAGCCGGTCGCCGGAGGCGGCGTGGACGTCCCGGCCTGTGGTGCGGCCACACAGCCGATCGACACAAGGCAGGCCAGCAGCACCATCGTGCTCAGACACCGGGATAACAGACGGGACATGCGGCCGCTCCGATCAGGACAGGTGAGCGGCCATGGTAAGCCCCGGATGCGCCGAATGTGGCGAGCGCTGGATCAGCCGTGGAAAACCCGGGGATCCCTGTCCTGCGCGCGTTGCGGCGGCTGACTCTGGCCAGGGCTTGGCATGTGATCGAAATACGCCTGCGGCGTCCGTGCAGTCAGTGCTGTCTGCGCAGCGCCCGGTTGCAGCGTGTGGCAAGGTCCAGTTGCTGCATGCTTTCGTCGCGGCGATCGCTGGGCAGATCCTCATCTGCCCGCCCCGGAACAAGCGTGCAGAACACCTCGGCCGGAGTCGTCGCGTTCGAGACTGGCAGCTGCGGCGAGCAGGCCGTCAGGCCGATCGACAGCGAAAACACCGCGCTGCGCAACGTGTTTGCGGGTGAGCGTAAACGTGGTTGTGGGAGGCACATGGCGGCGTTGTTGGCGGACACAGCCTGCAATCTAGGCCAATGGGTGCATCAGCTGCCGGCGTCATTTCGCTTCCGCATGCAGTGCTGCGCACCACAGCACGCCGACCAGCAGGCAGGCGATGGCGGCCAGCTCCAGTGGCGTGGGCAGGCGCATTTCCCAGGCAAAGCCGTACAGCAGCGCAAAGATCGTTTCGAACACGATCATCTGCCCGACCAGGGTCAGCGGCAGCACGCGGCTGGCCCGGTTCCACAAGGCATTGCCGATCACCGAGGCCAGGATGCCCAGCAACAGCGAAATGCCCCAGAAACCTGCCCAGTCGAGCGGCGCATGTGGCCCGCTGCCGATCAGTGCGGCCGGCGCCAGCAACAGCGCCAATGCGCCGGTGACCACGCCGGTGAGCAGCGACCAGTCGCCACCTGACAGGTCGGGACGGCGACGCAACCAGCGTGCATTGGCGATCGAATAGGCCGACCACGAGACCAGTGCACCGACTGCGCACAGCAAGCCGGCAATGCGGGTGAGGCGGTCGTTCGCCTGCTGCCCGGAGTCGTCCTGCACGGTGTCCAGCGCGACCAATGCCACGCCGATGACGCAGAGCAGGCATGGCGCGGCGAGCCGCCGCAGTTGCACCGCGCCGGCGGCGCGCGTGCCGATGACGGTGACGACCACCGGCAGCAGCCCGATGATCAGCGCCGTGGCCGCGCTACCGGCCCACTGCACCGCGCTGCCGAGCAATACGTAATAAATCAGATTGCCCATCAGGCTCAGGCGAACCAGCGCCCACCCTTCGGCGCGACCCAGACGGGCAGCGGTCCGTCGCGCGCGCGGGGCCAGTACCAGCGCGGCCACCACGCCATACGACAGATAGCGCGCCACTGCCAATTGCAGCGGGGTGAACGCCGACAACAACTGCGGTGCCAGAAACACCAGCCCCCATAACGCGCCCGCACCGATGCCACAGGCCACGCCCATCGTCAGGCGCTCACGCATCGTGCTTCTCCTTTATGCAATGCGCTGCAGCGTGCAGTGCAGCGCTGCGTTGATCAAGCTCGCCGCTCGCACGCATGCCCGCGGCACTCTGTCCACAATGAAGCAGTCCACAGCGGTGCGCCCGCAAGCAACATGCCCGACGCGATCTTTCATGCCTCTCACGATCGTCCGCTTGCATGCGTCATGCAGGATGATTGGCCCCCGCATGCACGGGTGAGCGTCGTGGGCAACGACACCGCTGCGATCAGCAGCCGGACGGCCGCAAGCCGGTTGTTCGAACAAGGCGGGCGAACGATTCCATCTGCCCATCAAACAATCGGCGACGCCTGCCGTATCGCAGGCGTCGCCGACGTGGTTGCCGCGATTACTTGGCCCAGGTATCGCGCAAGGTCACGCTGCGGTTGAACACCGGCGTGGCCGCGCTGTGGTCGCGGCGGTCGGCCACGAAATACCCGGTACGTTCGAACTGAAACGCCTGCTCCGGTGCTGCCTGCGCCGCCGACGGCTCCACATAGCCGCGCACGCTGCGCTTGGAGTCGGGGTTGAGATAGTCGCGGTAAGTCTTGCCTTCGGATTCGTCGTCGGGCTTTTCTACCGAGAAAAGTCGGTCGTACAGGCGGATTTCCGCCTCCACCGCATGCGCCGCACTGACCCAGTGAATGGTGCCCTTGACCTTGCGGTTGGCGCCTTCCATGCCCGGACGCGATTCCGGATCCAGCCAGCCGCGCAGCTCGACGATCTCGCCGTCCGCGTTCTTGATCACCTCATCCACGCGCGCGATGCCCGCGCCACGCAGACGGATTTCGCCGCCCGGCACCAGGCGCTTCCAGCCCTTGGGCGGGACCTCGGCAAAATCCTCGCGCTCGATCCACAGCTCGCGCGAGAACGGCACCTCGCGCGTGCCGAAGCTCTCGTCCTTGGGATGATTGGAAAACTGCAGTGTCTCGGCATGGCCGTCGGGTAGGTTGCTCAGCACCAGCTTGAGCGGGTCGATCACCGCCATGCGGCGCGCCGCCGCGGCATCCAGATCCTCGCGCAGGCAGCCTTCCAGCACCGAGAAGTCGATCAGCGAGTTCTGCTTGCTGATGCCGACCCGGTCCACGAACAGGCGCATCGCCGCCGGTGTGTAGCCGCGCCGGCGCAGGCCCTGCAGCGTGTACATGCGCGGGTCGTCCCAGCCATCCACCAGCTGTTCTTCCACCAGCGCGGTGAGCTTGCGCTTGCTCATTACCGTGTAGTTGATGTTCAGGCGCGAAAATTCGATCTGGCGCGGCTTGGCGGCCTCGCGCGGCAGGCCCTTGTCCAGCAGCGGCTGCAGCAACTCCGGATGCCCGGCCAGGTCCACCTTGTCCACGCACCAGTCGTACAGCGGGCGGTGGTCTTCGAACTCCAGCGTGCACAGCGAGTGGGTGATGCCTTCCACCGCATCGCCCAGCGAGTGCGCAAAGTCGTACATCGGGTAGATCGGCCAGGCGTTGCCGGTGTTCTGATGCTCGACATGCTTGATGCGATACAGCGCCGGGTCGCGCAGGTTGATGTTGCCGCTGGCCATGTCGATCCTGGCGCGCAGCGTGCGTGCGCCATCGGGGAATTCGCCGGCGCGCATGCGGCCGAACAGGTCCAGGTTTTCCTCGATGCTGCGCTCGCGGTACGGCGAATTGCGGCCGGGCTCGGTCAAGGTGCCGCGGTATTGGCGCACCTGCTCCGCGCTCAGATCGCAGACGAAGGCATGGCCATCGCGGATCAGTTTCTGCGCAGCCAGGTAATACACCTCGAAGTAATCCGACGCGTGGCGCAGCTGCGCCCACGCGTAGCCCAGCCAGCGCACGTCATCCTGGATGGCGGCTGCAAATTCGGGGTCTTCCTTGGCCGGGTTGGTGTCGTCCAGGCGCAGGTTGCACAGGCCGCCGAACTCGGCTGCCAGGCCAAAGTCCAGGCAGATCGCCTTGGCGTGGCCGATGTGCAGGTAGCCATTGGGCTCAGGCGGGAAGCGGGTGCGGATGACCGTGTGCTTGCCGCTGGCCAGGTCCTCGCGAACGATCTGGCGGATGAAGTCTTTCTTCTCCGCCGGGGCGGTGGCGTCGGTGGCTGGAATCTCGGACATGCGGGGCATCGGCAATAAGTAAACCGCAAGTTTAGGCGGTGGCACCGGTTAGGGGTAGGCGGCGGGGGTGTTGCGCGCTCGGCTGATGCGGTTTACGGCGGCGTGAAGTGCCGGCAAGGCCCCCGCATCCCTGCCATCAGCGCACTTCGCTGGCGCAACGGGCATCCCCAAGGCCGCAAGCTGCGGCGAGCCGTCAGGCCGCCGCGAGGCTGCCAGAAGGAGTGCGGCTGCGCCCGGTCGGCACTGCTGGCGGTGGCCGGCCCCGACGCGTACGCTGCGCCGACCCTCTGCAGCGAGCAGCGCATGCCTTTGCCCCGCCTGGTGATCGGCGACAAAACCTTGTCTTCGTGGTCGTTGCGGCCGTGGCTGCTGCTGCGGCATTTCCAGGTGCCGTTCGACGAAGTTCGCCTGCCGCTGGATACGCCCGAGTTCCAGGCGCGCATCGCCGGTTATTCGCCCACCCGCAAGGTGCCGGTGCTGTGGGACGACACCCTGCATGTCTGGGACTCGCTGGCGATTTGCGAATACATCAACGAGCGCTGGCTCGACGGCCGCGGCTGGCCGGCCGATCTGACGGTGCGGGCCCAGGCGCGCGCGGCCGCGGCCGAAATGCATTCGGGTTTTGCCGCCTTGCGCATGCAGCTGCCGATGGATCTGGCGCGTCCGCCTGGTCCGGCGCAGTGGGATGCGGCGGCCGAATGCGACATCACCCGCATCCAGGCCCTGTGGGCCAGCCTGCGCGCCGAGCACGGCCATGCCGGCAGTTTCCTGTGCGGCAACTTCGGTATCGTCGATGCGATGTATGCCCCGGTTGCGCTGCGCTTTGCCAGCTATGGCGTACCGCTGTTCGAGGCTGCCGGCGATTACCTGGCCGCCCTGGATGCGCTGCCGGCGCTGCGCGAATGGCGCAACGGCGCAGAACGCGAACGCGCGGAGCGTGGCTGATGCAGGTTGCCTATCGCGCCAGCCATATCATCGATGCGCATCTGGCCAAGCACGCGCTGGAAGATGCCGGCATCACTTCTTTCGTGTTCGGCGAATCGCTGCTGGGCGGCGCCGGCGAATTGCCGGCCTTCGGCGTGCTGCAGGTGTGCGTGGCCGACATCCATCTGAGCCAGGCGCAAGCGGTGCTGGCCGACATCGGCCTGTGCGGGCAGGTCACCCGCGCGCTGTAGCGCAGCGCCAGTCGTAGGAGCGCACCCTGGCGCGACGGGCGTTACCGATAAAGCCTCGTCGCGCCCGGGCGCGCTCCTGCGACATGCACCATCATTCCGGCTGACGCCACCCTGGCGGCGCGGCCTCCGGCGCGGCCAGTGCGCGCAGGCGTTTGAACAGCACCGTGGTTTCGGCCACGTTCCACACCCGCAGCGCGACCTCGAAGGTGTCCAGTGGCTTGGTCAGGAAGTCCTTGGCGCCCAGGCCCAATGCGCGGTGACGCGCGCTGCGGCTGGGGTCGGCGGTGAGCACGATCACCGGCAGGAAATGCCCCGGGTCGGACAGCCGCGCCAGCTGTTCCAGCAGCGCATAGCCGTCCAGCTCGGGCATCTTCAGGTCCAGCAGGATCAGGTCGGGCGCGAACGCCGACACCAGCCCCATCACCCGTAGCGGGTCGGTGGTGGCGATGACCTGCTGGAAGCCTTCGCGCTGCAGCAGGTCTTCGAGCAGCCGGACATTGGCCGGCTCGTCGTCGACGATGAGAATGCGGGAGCCGAGGATTTCGTCGCGTGTCATGCCAGCAGCCCGTCGATCACGGTGAAGAATTCCGCTACATCGAGCGGTTTGGTCAGATACGCACGCACGCCTTGATTGCCGACGCGCGCCAGGGTGGCGGTGGTGGCATCGGCGCTGATCACCACCACCGGCACCTGTGCCGTGGCCGGCTGCGCCTGCAGCTCGCGCAGCAGTTCTTCGCCGTTGCCATCGCTCAGGTGCAGGTCCAGCAGGATCAGATCCGGAACGCCCTGCTGCAGCAGCTCGCGTGCCTGCGCCAGGCTGGCGGCTTCGAGCAAATGCCACTGCGGGCGACGCTCGGTGAGGGTGCGGATCAGCGCCTGGTTGGACGGGTTGTCTTCGATGCTCAGCAGCCGGCACACCCCGCTGCCGCTGGTGCTGGGGGGCAGCAGGGTGCGCGCCGGCTCGCTGCGCTGCGGCTCGCCCTGCGGCAGTGCGATCCAGAAGCGTGCGCCATCGCGGCTGCTGTCCACGCCGATCTGCCCACCCATCGCCTCGATCAGGCGCTTGCTCAACGCCAGGCCCAGACCGGTACCCTCCACGGCCGACCGCTCGGCGCCCAGTCGCTCGAACGGTGTGAACAGGCGCTCGATCTGCGCCGGCGTCAGCCCCGTGCCCTGGTCGGCCACGGTGATACGCACCTGTTCGCCATCTGCCTGTGCGGTGACCTGCACCTGGCCTCCGGGGCGATTGAACTTGACCGCGTTCGACAGCAGATTCAGCAGCACCTGACGCAACCGCTGCGCGTCGGCGCGGACCGTCCATGGCCCGTCGATGGCGGCCGGTTGTAACGCAATGCCGTACCTGTCGGCATCTGGCGCGATCAGGCCCAGCGCCTCGTGCACGGCTGCGCGCACCGCGATGGGTTCCGGGCTCAGATCCAGTTGATCGGCCTCGATCCGCGCGATGTCCAGCAGCTCGGTGATCAGCCCCAACAGGTGCCGGCCGGCGCCCAGGATGTGCTGCAGATGGCGGCGGGGACCGGGCTCGGGCAGATCCATTTCCAGTACCTGCGCATAGCCCAGGATCGCATTGAGCGGCGTGCGCAGTTCATGGCTGCTGCGCGAGAGGAATTCGGTTTTTGCGCGGTTGGCGGTTTCCGCCTCGCGCCGTGCCAGCTGCGCTTCGGCCGCACGTGCGGCCAGCAGCTCGCTGGCCTGCGCCAGGCGTTGACCGACCTGGCCCAATTCATCGCCGGCACGCGGCTGCGGTGCCAGCGGCAGGCCTTCGCCCAGTCGGTCGGCGTTGGCCGCCAGGGTGCGCAGCCGCCCGGACAAGGCCGAGGCGAACCACGCTACCGCGAACACCGCGCCCAGGCCACCGAGCATGGCCGCACTCAGGGTGATGATGAGATTGCGCTGACGCAAGCCCTGCGCCTTGGCGGTGCGCACCTGCAATTGCGCGGTTTCGTAATTGCGCAGCTCGCGCAGCTCGGCACGCAGGATGTCGAGCTTGTACTTGCCGTCCCAGAGCTGGCGGATCTCTTCCTCGCGGCTCAGATCCGGGGCCAGCAAGCGGCGCCAACCCTGCATTTTTTCCGCAAACAACGGCTTGATGCGCGCAAACCGCTGCGCCTGCCCCGGGTCGGTGATGCGTTGCGACAGGCGCTCGGCCACGCGTTGCAGCCGCGGTTCGGCATCGCGGTACGGGGTGAGGAATTCGTCGCGGCGCACCAGCCGGTAGCCGCGCACGCCGGCCGCAGTTTCGGCCAACAACGCATGCGCTTCGTACAGGTCGCTCAACACTTCCAGCGTCTGGCGCACGTCGTTTTCGGCGGCGATGTTCTGCCGCTCCACGCTGTAGATCGCCATCAGCGCCACCGCCAGCAACAACAGCGGCAGGGTCACCACCGCCAGACTCTTGCGGGTGATCGGCCAATCGTTCCAACGCACTGCCAATGCATTCATAGCGCGAGTCCGGCTTGGACCGCGTACACCGCGGCCTGGGTGCGATCTTTTACCTCAAGTTTCTGCAGGATTCGCTCCACATGCACTTTCACGGTGCCGGGAGAAATCCCCAGTTCAGCTGCCAGGGTGGCGTTGGTGAGCCCGCGCGGCAGCAGCGACAGCACCTGTTTTTCGCGCTTGCTCAGCGCGCTGAGGCGGTCGTCCTGTATCGGTTTGCGCCGACGCGTGGCGATCGGCTTGGCCGGTTCGGCCACCATCGCCGGCAACAACAGCGCGAAGGCCTGCAGCGCCTGCACGTCGTCGTTGCCGGGCGCGGGGCGGTTGTCGTGCCAGGCCACGCAGAGCATGCCGTGGGTCGTGCCCATCGCATGGATCGGCACCTTGGCTTCGCGCATGTCGCTGGGGCGCGGCGGCATCAGCCAGGCCGCTTCGTGGCCGTCACCGGCTGCACTGGCACCGGGCGGCAGTGCGCGTCCGCGGCTGGCCAGCACCTGCGCGCGCGGCCCGCGCTGCGCCAGCACGGCGCCGTGTTCCAGGCCCAGCAACAGCAGCACGCGGCCAAGCACTGCATCGCAGGCGTGCTCGGGCGTGTGCGCCTGACGCAGGGCCACGGCCGCCTCCCATAACGCCTGCCAGCGCGCGCTATCGGAAGCCTCGCGCCGCAAGCTCAGACGCCAATCGCCAGCATTGGTAGGGGTTTCCATGGATTCGCTCTAGGCCGATCAGCATATTTGAGTATATGCCACTCGGCAGAATTGTTGGGGTCGCTCGATTTCGATACTGAGCTCGCCCGCTGAGGCACCCCACCACAACCCAACGGAGATTTCCCATGCGTCGCACTCTGTCCTCTTTGGTTCTGGCTCTGGCTGCCACCCCGGCGCTGGCCGGCGGCGTCATGCACTACGCCGACAAGGCCACGCTGCCTGCTGGCGGCGAAGAGCGTGAAGTCGCTGCGCTGTTCGACACCTGGAACGCCGCGCTGGCCACGGGCAACCCGCACAAGGTGGCCGATCTGTATGCGCCCGATGGCGTGCTGCTGCCGACCGTGTCCAACGAAGTACGCGCCTCGCGCCAGCAGATCGAAAAGTACTTCGAGATGTTCCTGACCAAAAAGCCTCAGGGCGTGGTCAATTACCGCACCGTGCGCGTGCTCGATGACGACAGCGCG
The DNA here is from genome assembly GCF_024806835.1 of Xanthomonas sp. 3793. Lineage (GTDB taxonomy): Bacteria > Pseudomonadota > Gammaproteobacteria > Xanthomonadales > Xanthomonadaceae > Xanthomonas > Xanthomonas arboricola_F. Next base: position 52,303 of record NZ_JANTYU010000003.1, on the reverse strand, counting down.
GTGGATGCCGGTGTGTACACCTTCACGCTGACCGACAAGGACGGTAAGAAGAGCGATGTGCAGGCGCGCTACACCTTCGTCTACGAAAAGCGCGACGGCAAGTGGCTGATCATCAACCACCACAGCTCGGCGATGCCGGAAGTAGACACGCGCGCGGCGGTCGCCAAGACCAAGTAAGCGCCGCATCGGCGACGGGTGCCGGCCGGGCAGGCTTGAAAGCTGCCGCGGCCGGCGCCATCCAGCAGGCAATCCTCACGATTGCGGAGTTGCACCATGCTGGGAATCGGCGCCTTCAAACAACGTATGCCACGTCCGGGCGAGGCACTGCCTGGACGCGAGCAAGCGCTGCCGTTGCATAACACGCACCTGATCAACGGTCACCCGTTGCGCGGGGAATTTACCGGCCTGGCCCAGGTGCAATTCGGGCTTGGTTGCTTCTGGGGCGCGGAACGCAAGTTCTGGAACGTGCCGGGGGTGTACACCACCGCAGTGGGTTATGCCGGCGGTGAGACACCCAATGCGACCTACTCCGAAGTGTGTTCGGGACAGACCGGCCATACCGAAGCGGTGTTGGTGGTGTACGACGAAGCGTCGGTGTCGTTCGCACAGTTGTTGCGCACGTTCTGGGAAAGCCACGACCCCACCCAGGGCATGCAGCAGGGCAACGATGTCGGCACGCAGTACCGCTCGGCCATCTACTGCACGACGCAGGCGCAATACGACGCGGCACTCGCCAGCCGCGATGCCTATCAGCAGCAGCTGGATGCTGCAGGGTATGGCGCAATCACCACGGAGATCCGTTTCCCGGCGCCGACGTTCTACTACGCCGAAGACGATCACCAGCAGTATCTCGCCAAGCACCCCAATGGCTATTGCGGGCTTGGCGGCACGGGAGTGAGCTGCCCGATCGGGCTGGATGCCTGACGGAAAGGCGGGCCGGATTGAAACGCTGCCAACCACGTGATCGTGGCAGCGCGCCGATGGCCAATAGTGACCGGCAGCGTTATCACGATCAGGCAGCGCATGGGAGTGCATGCCAGGCAACTTGAATGGCTACGTCGGAGACGACGTGGCCATCTTTTTTTGCGGCGTGCGCCAGACACGCCGCCGCCGCGTGTGGCTGAGCAACTAACCGGTGCAATTGCGGTCAATCACGACAGCCAACCGGTGCAATGAATCGGTGCGGCGAACCACTGCATCCGGCCAGCGCAGCCAATGTGCCAGGTGTGCCTGCATCCGTTGGATCAGACAAATTCGCCGGCAAACATGCCGCGCAGCTGCGTAAGCATGTCGGTACGTTCGGGATGCAGCAATCGCATGCAGGCCAGCGCAAAGCCGACCGGGCTGGTGCCTGGCGCAGTAATCACGCTGTCGGCGGTGACGACTTTTTCGTGGCGATACTGCGCGGCACCGGCATACGGCACCACGTGTTCCTGCAAAAACGCCAGCGCGTTGCTGGTATGGGCACGGTTGTCGAGCAGGCCGGCATAGGCCAGCGCGATGGTGGCGCCGCAGATCGCCGCGACCGGGCGCTGGTGCTGCACGCGCTCCACCAATAGCCCGCTCAAGCCCGGAATCTCGCCCGCCTGCCAGCGCTCGCTGCCGGGCAGGATCCATAGGTCGGCATCCAGCGGCGCCAGATCCGAGAGCGCAAATTCCGGAGTGATGCGCAGACCGCCGATGGACTGCACCGGCTGGCCATCGATGCTGGCAATGGCCACCTGGTCGCCAAACCATTCGCGCGCCGCTGGCAGCACCACGCCGATTTCCCAGTCGGCCACGCCGTCGACCATCACCACTGCAATGTTTGCCATTGTCCGTTACGCCAGTTGAGGTATCTGGATTCTAGGCAGTGCGCGTGCGGCGATTGTAAGCAAGGTGTGGAGATGCGCAGGGAGCGGGCGGTAGCGCGACCGGGTTCATCGGCTAGCCGAGCGGAGGCTGCCTGCGAGATAGGCGGGATAGCAGACGGTGGCCGCCATGTGCGAGGCACGCAGTGTGGATCGGATCCGTCGCGTTACCTGCGTTACCTCAACAGACAGCGTGTGCCGGCGCCGGGGAAGCGCGCCGAGCAGCGGTATCGACCTGCAAGCGGTGCATCGGATGCGCGGGCGGTGGTGTGCGAGCAGGATGAAAAAACGCTGTGCTGCGATCCTCGCTGCACTCCCGAACACGACAACGCCCGCAGCATCGGCTGCGGGCGCTGGTGGTCGTGCTTTTACGTCAGGACGATCAGCCGGCGAGCTTGTCGGCGATGGTCTTGCGCAGGGCCTGCAGGTCCTTGGCAAAGGTGTCGATGCCGCCGGCCAGCTTTTCGGTGGCCATCGGGTCGGCGGCCAGGTCGGTGGCGAAGCTGTCGCTGTTGATCGGGGTGATCTGCGCGTTGTCGGCAGCCGCTGGCGAGAGCTTGCGCGGCAACTGCCCGTGTTCGGCATCCAGCTTTTCCAGCAGGTCCGGCGAGATGGTCAGGCGGTCGCAGCCGGCCAGCGCTTCGATCTGCGCGGTGGAGCGGAACGAGGCGCCCATCACCACGGTGGACGAGCCGCGCCGCTTGAATTCGTTGTAGACGGTACGCACGAACACCACGCCCGGATCTTCGTCGATGCTGGCCGGGGTCTGGCCCTGGGCGACGTAGTAATCCAGGATGCGGCCGACGAACGGGGAAATCAGGAACACGCCGGCTTCTGCGCAGGCCAGCGCCTGGGAGCGATTGAAAATCAGCGTGAGGTTGCAGTCGATGCCTTCGCGCTGCAGCTGACGGGCAGCTTCGATGCCTTCCCAGGTCGCGGCAATCTTGATCAGGATCTTGTCTTTGGAAACGCCACGCTCGGCGTACATCGCGATGAACTTGCGCGCCTTGGCGATGGTGGCCTGGGTGTCGTGGGCCAGGTCGGCATCGACTTCGGTGGAGACACGGCCCGGCACCAGTTCGGCCAGCTTGACGCCCACGCCGATGGTGAGGCGGTCGGCGACCTCGTTGACGGTGGCGGTGCGGTCTTCGCCGCCGTGCTCGCGGCCCCAGGCCAGTTCGCGCTCGATCAGATCGGCATAGACCGGCAGGTCCAGCGCCTTTTTGACCAGGGTGGGATTGGTGGTGCAGTCGACCGGCTTCAGTCGCTTGATGGCGTCGTAATCGCCGGTGTCGGCAACGACCACGGACAGGTCGCGCAGTTGGGCAAGCTTGGAGGGGGATGCAGTCATGCGGGTTCTCTCGAATCGTGGAACGGGTCGTGGATAGGACGCAGCGCGCTACGTTAGCGCGCCGCGCGCTGGAAGTCGCCCGCGGCAGCGGGTTGATCGTGCACGGCCGTCACGCGCAGGCGCAGGTCGCGCCCGTCGGGCGTGCGCCAGTCGATGCTCTGGCCGACCGACAGGCCAAGCAGCGCACTGCCGACCGGCGCCAGCACCGAGATGCGGCTGTGCTGGACATCGGCCTCATGCGGGTACACGAGGGTGAGCGTATGCCGTTCGCCGTGCAGCTGGTCTTCGCATTCGATGCGCGAGTGCATGGTGACGACATCGCCGGGAATCTGGTCGGGCGGCAGCACGCGTGCGCGGCCCAGTTCGTCGCTCAGCGCGGTGGCGGCGGGGTGTTTGTTGAACGCGGGGGAATCGAGCAAGGCCTCAAGACGTGCGAGGTCGTGGCTGGAGACAAGAATCGATGGCGGCAAGCCGCTGTGATGTTGCGAAGTCATGGCACTCTCCTGACGAATACGGCTCGCCAACACGGCAAGCGGCATCGACAAGATGAGGGCACCGTCGGCCGATCCCAATACATGCTGCCCGGCGCAACGCTGGGACTGACTTGCGAAGGTCGAGGCGACGTTGCAGGGCGCCAGGATTGGAAGTCGATCAAGCGAGCGCTGCGAAAGAGGCTCATGGCACAGATGGCAGGAGCAACGCCTGCGCATCTAAGCCGCCAGATGGAAGCAGCCGCACGCATGAATCTGCAGCGGTGGAAAAACAACGGTGCAAGAAGAAAAAAAGGCGCCGCTTCCGCGCCGCCATTGTTTGTCATCTACAAATGTCGCCAAAAGCGGCCACAACCGTGGAACGCTTTTACGAATCCCGAATCCCGAATCCCGAATCCCGAATCCCGAATCCCTAAGCCGCAACCGCCTTGGGACCCGTCACAGGCTGCTCCAGCGTGAACAGGCTGTCCGGCAGTTCCTTGAACAACTGCGACAGTTGCTCCAGGAAGGCGGTCATCGCCGAGCTGCGACGCCAGGCCATGGCAATGCGGCGGCTGGGTTGTTTGTCTTCGCGGAAGCGGATCAGGCGGATGTTTTCCGAGCGGGCAACCGGCGGCTTGACTGCCAGCAGCGGCAGCAGGGTGACGCCGACATTGGCAGCCACCATCTGACGCAGGGTTTCCAGGCTGGTGGCCTGGAATTCCGACTTCTCCAACGCTCCTGCCAGATGGCAGACATCCAGCGCCTGTTCGCGCAGGCAGTGGCCGTCTTCCAGCAGCAACAGGCGCTGTTCGGACAGATCGTCCAGCGTCATGCTGTCGTGGCGCGCCAACGGATGGCCTTCCGGCACCGCCAGCACGAAGGGCTCCTCGAACAGGAACTCGGCATGCAACTGGTCGTCCTGCAACGGCAGCGCCAGCAGCGCCGCATCCAGGCGTCCCTCGCGCAACTGGTGCATCAGCTGGTCGCTTTTTTCCTCGATCAACAGCAACTCCAGGCGCGGGAAACGCTCGCGGATGCGCGGCACCACATGCGGCAACAGATACGGCGCCAGGGTGGGGAAGATGCCCAGCCGCACCGTGCCTGCTTCCGGGTCCTGGCTGCGCCGTGCGGCTTCCTTCATCTGTTCCACCTCGGCCACGATGCCGCGCGCACGCATGGCCGCTTCGCGGCCGGCCGGGGTCAGCATCACCTTGCGCGGGGCGCGCTCCACCAGCGGCACACCCAGCTCGTCCTCGAGTTTCTTGATCTGGGTGGACAGTGTCGGCTGACTGACAAAACACGCCGTCGCGGCGCGGCCGAAATGCTTGTGGTCAGCCAGGGCTACCAGATATTTCAGGTCACGCAGATTCATGTGCAGCAGCCCTCAAGGCGGTGACGGTTAACGACTGACGTGCGATGCAGCTTAGCGCCCGGCATGGCCGGGCGATGGCTGCGGTTGCGCTTATGCGGCTTGCGCAACGTTTTCGGCGCTGACCGGTGCGCTGGAGCGGATCAGGTGATCGAATGCGCTCAGGGCGGCCTTGGAGCCTTCGCCCATCGCGATCACGATCTGCTTGTACGGCACCGTGGTGGCGTCGCCTGCCGCAAACACCCCCGGCACGCTGGTCTGGCCTCGGTCGTCGATGATGATCTCGCCACGCGGCGACAGCTCCACCGTGCCGCGCAGGAACTCGGTGTTTGGCAGCAGGCCGATCTGCACGAACACGCCTTCCAGATCCACGTGCTGGATGTCGCCACCGGTGCGGTCCTTGTAGACCAGGCCGGTGACCTTCTGCCCGTCACCGAGCACTTCGGTGGTCTGCGCGCTGGTGATGATGCGCACGTTGTGCAGGCTGCGCAGCTTGCGCTGCAGCACTTCGTCGGCGCGCAGCTTGTCGTCGAATTCCACCAGCGTGACATGCGCCACGATACCGGCCAGATCGATCGCGGCCTCGACACCGGAATTGCCGCCGCCGATCACCGCCACGCGCTTGCCCTTGAACAGCGGGCCATCGCAATGCGGGCAATAGGCCACGCCCTTGTTCTTGTACTGGTCTTCGCCCGGCACGTTCATCTGCCGCCAGCGGGCGCCGGTGGACAGGATCACGGTCTTGCTCCTGAGCGAGGCGCCATTGGCCAGCTTGATCTCGATCAGGCCATCGGCACCGGCCGGGATCAGCTGCTCGGCGCGCTGCAGGTTCATGATGTCCACGTCGTACTGGCGCACGTGCTGTTCGAGTGCGGCGGCCATCTTCGGGCCTTCGGTTTCCGGTACCGAGATGAAGTTTTCGATCGACATGGTGTCCAGCACCTGGCCACCGAAACGCTCGGCGGCCACGCCGGTGCGGATGCCCTTGCGTGCGGCATACACCGCTGCTGCCGAGCCGGCCGGGCCGCCGCCGACCACCAGCACGTCGAAGGCGTCCTTGGCCGCGATCCTGGCGGCGTCGCGCTTGGCCGCGTTGGTGTCGAGTTTGGCGACGATCTGCTCCAGCGTCATGCGGCCCTGGTCGAACAGCTCGCCGTTCAAGTACACGGTGGGCACCGACATGATCTGGCGGGTTTCGACTTCATCCTGGAACCACGCGCCGTCGATGGCCACATGCTTGATGCGCGGGTTGAGCACGGCGGCCAGGTTCAGCGCCTGCACCACATCCGGGCAGTTCTGGCACGACAGCGAGAAATAGGTTTCGAACTGGTAGTCGCCATCCAGGTGCTGCACCTGCTCGATCACCTCGGCGGCAGCCTTGGACGGGTGCCCGCCCACCTGCAAAAGCGCCAGCACCAGCGAGGTGAACTCGTGGCCCATCGGCAGGCCGGCAAAGCGCAGCGAGATGTCCTGGCCAGGCGTGGTCAGCGCGAACGAGGGCTTGCGCTGGTTGTCGTCGCGGTGGATGTCCAGGCTGATCTTGTCCGAGAGCAACACCAGGTCCTCGAGCAGGTCGAGCATTTCGCGCGAGCCGGCGCTGTCGTCGATCGAGACATTGATCTGGATCGGCCGCGTAACCCGTTCCAGGTAGGCGGTCAGCTGGGTCTTGAGATTGGCATCCAACATGGAAAACTCCTGGGAATGGGCAAGGGGAGAGCGTGGCGTCGCTGCGCAAGCGCAGGTCGCCGGGGGAGGAAGGAGGTGAACCGCAGCCGGCGCATGTCGGGATGCGTGCTGGCGATGGCTGGCGTGCAGCCCGGCACCGGCTCCGGTTCACCCCCGGCCCGATGAACCGGACCAGGGATGCGCAGCGACTTAGATCTTGCCGACCAGGTCCAGCGACGGAGCCAGGGTCTTGGCGCCTTCCTTCCACTTGGCCGGGCAGACCTGGCCAGGGTTGTTGGCGACGAACTGGGCCGCGGTCAGCTTGCGCAGCGTCTCGGTGACGTCGCGGGCGATCGAGTTGTCGTGGATTTCCAGGGTCTTGATGACGCCTTCCGGATTGATGATGAAGGTGCCGCGCAGGGCCAGGCCTTCTTCTTCAATGTGCACGCCGAAGGCGCGGGTCAGCTTGTGAGTCGGGTCGCCGATCAGCGGGAATTGCGCCTTGCCCACGGCCGGCGAGGTTTCATGCCACACCTTGTGCGAAAAGTGCGTATCGGTGGTGACGATGTAGACCTCGGCGCCTGCCTTCTGGAACGCGGCATAGTTGTCGGCGGCGTCTTCCACTTCGGTCGGGCAGTTGAAGGTGAATGCGGCGGGCATGAAGATCATCACCGACCACTTGCCCTTCAGGCTGGCCTCGGTGACTTCGATGAAATTGCCGTTGTGGTACGCATTCGCCTTGAACGGCTGGACCTGAGTGTTGATGAGAGACATTGAGTTTCCTCGTGCGATGAAGGGGGGCGGGGGATGGAACAGTCGCCATGGTAGGCAGGATCGATAGATTTCTCAAATCGATTGATGGAATTGGATAGATAGTTTTTGGCTATCGATTTTGCAGACGGCATCTGCCGCTGCGGGTGGGCCGTCCCATCTCCGATAATGGTCGGCCGATGTTTCGCATGAGTGAATGATCCGTATGAGCGACGATCCTGCAGGCATCCCTGCCGAACAGCTGCTACGGCAGGCCGCGCTGCGGATCGACCGTCGAGACGCCGAACCGCTGCTGTTGCACGCGCTGGGCCGCGACCGCGCCTGGCTGTTCGCGCACGGCCGTGACCCGGTGCCGCCGACCATGGCGCAGGCCTTCGAAGCCTTGGTGCAGCGGCGGCAGGCTGGCGAGCCGGTGGCCTACCTGACCGGTTCGCGCGGGTTCTGGACCCTGGACCTGGCTGTCTCCACCGCCACGCTGATTCCACGTGCCGATACCGAAGCGCTGGTCGAGCTGGCGCTGGAGCGGCTGGAGCACACGCCCGGCCGCCGCGTGGCCGATCTGGGAACGGGCAGCGGCGCGATCGCCCTGGCGATCGCCAGCGAGCGGCCGCAGGCGCAGGTGATCGCCACCGACGCCAGTGCGGCCGCGCTCGCCATCGCCCAGCGCAACGCCGACAGTCACCGTCTATCGAACGTGCACTGCCGCCACGGCAGCTGGTTCGCGCCGCTGGCCGGCGAGCGCTTCGATCTGATCGCCAGCAATCCGCCATACATCGCGGCCGGCGACCCGCATCTTGCGCAGGGCGATCTGCGTTATGAGCCGGCCAGCGCGCTGGCCTCCGGCAGCGATGGGCTGGACGACATCCGTTCGATCGTGGCCGATGCGCCCGCGCATCTGCGCGCAGGCGGCTGGCTGCTGCTCGAGCATGGCTGGGATCAGGGTGCGGCCGTGGCCGAGCTGCTGCGCGCGCGCGGGTTTGCGCAGGTGGCCACGCATCAGGATCTGGAACAGCGCGATCGGGTGACGTTGGGATGCTGGGAGGCGGGCGCGACGCAATAAGGTTGTCTGCTGCAGTGTCGCTGACGGTGCAGTCAATGCGTGCCGGCGTGCCCGGGCACTCACCGCTGCGGGAAGACACGGCCGTTGGCTCCATCGTCGATCGCTACAATGCGGGTTTTCGCCCAGGACCGACGCATGCGCACGCTCTATCCCGAGATCACGCCCTACGAGCAGGGCAGCCTGAAGGTCGACGACCGCCACACGCTGTACTTCGAACAGTGCGGCAACCCGCAGGGCAAACCGGTGGTGATGCTGCACGGCGGCCCCGGCGGCGGCTGCAACGCCAAGATGCGGCGCTTCCACGACCCGGCCAAGTACCGCATCGTGCTGTTCGACCAGCGCGGCTCGGGCCGGTCCACCCCGCATGCCGATCTCACCGACAACACCACCTGGGATCTGGTCGCCGACATCGAGCGCCTGCGCACGCACCTGGGCATCGAGCGCTGGCAGGTGTTCGGCGGCAGCTGGGGCTCGACGCTGGCGCTTGCGTATGCGCAGACCCACCCGCAGCAGGTCACCGAGCTGGTGCTGCGCGGCATCTTCCTGCTGCGTCGTTTCGAGCTGGAATGGTTCTATCAGGAAGGCGCCAGCCGGCTGTTCCCGGACGCATGGGAGCACTACATCAGCGCCATCCCGGCCGACGAACATGGCGATCTGATCGCCGCATTCCATCGCCGCCTGACCAGCGACGACGAAGCCACGCGGCTGGCCGCCGCCAAGGCCTGGAGCGTGTGGGAAGGCGCCACCAGCTTTTTGCACGTCGACGAAGACTTCGTCACCGGGCATGAGGACGCGCACTTTGCGTTGGCGTTCGCACGCATCGAGAACCACTACTTCGTCAACCAGGGCTTCTTCGAGGTGGAAGGCCAGTTGCTGCGCGACGCGCACCGCATTGCCGATATCCCCGGGGTGATCGTGCACGGCCGTTACGATGTGGTCTGCCCGCTGCAAAGCGCCTGGGATCTGCACAAGGCCTGGCCGAAGGCACAGTTGCAGATCAGCCCGGCCTCGGGGCACTCGGCGTTCGAGCCGGAAAATGTCGATGCCTTGGTACGCGCGACCGACGGGTTTGCCTGAGCGACCATGTCGGACGCAGACGGGCCATGCCCTTGCATGACCCATAGGAGCGCGCTTGCGCGCGATGGGGCGCTACCGGTAAAGCCTCGTCGTCAGTAGGAGCGCGTTAGCGCGCGACAGGGCGTTACCGGTAAAGCCCGATCGCGCGCTAGCGCGCTCCTACCCTGCTTGCCGGTTTTTAGCGCGGCAGTAGCGCATCCGCCAGTGGCGGCAGGATGCGCGCCAATCGATCTGCCCATGCCTGTTGACCGGCGGCGTCGCCGATCAGGTCCTGGCGGATTTCCAGTTCCACATGCAGCAGGCCGCGGCCTTCGCCATGGACCGGGATGGCGTAGTCGCTGGCATCGCTGACCGCATACGGTTGATTGTCTCCCACCACCAGGTCCGGCTCCGCACGCAAGGCATCCAGCAAACGATGCGCCAGCCGCGTGTCGCGGTGGTACAGCACGCCGGCATGCCAGGGACGCGCGTTGCCGGCCATCACCGGGGTGAAGCTGTGCATCGACACCAGCAGCGTCGGTTGCGCGCGCTGCGCGCGTGCATCCAGTTCGGCCGCGATGCGCGCGTGGTATGGCGCGAAGATCGCATCGATACGTTGCTGGCGATCGGCGGCGGTCAACGCCAGGTTGCCGGGAATCGACGTGCCGTCGCTGACCTTCGGCATCCGGCTGGCCGCGTCATCGGGCCGGTTGCAGTCGATCACCAGGCGCGAATAGGTCTGGGCGAAGGCGATGGCATCCAGCGCCTCGGCCAGCAGACGGGTGACCTGCGCAATGCCGATATCCCAGCCGATATGGCGGTCCAGCTCGAACTGCGGCAGGCCCAGGTTGTCTAGCCGTGCCGGCACGCGCTGGCCGGCGTGGTCGGCGATCAATAGCCACGGCGACGCCGCCCGCGCGTTGTGCACGGTAAACGCCGGCGGGTCTTCTGGGCCAAGCAATGGGTCCACGGCGGCATCAACCACGCGGCGTGCCATCCAGGGCGTGATCGACCAGGTAAAGCCCGGCCCACAACTTGGGGTCCATCTGATAGCCCTCGGCCATCTTCTGCACCAGCCAGGCGCCGACCTGCGCGCGCGGGATTTCGTGCACGGTGATGTCCTCGCTGGCATCGCCGCCGCCGGCGCCGACCTTGCGCAGCCCGGTGGCGCGCACGAAGGCGATCTTCTCGCTGCTGGCACCGGCCGAGGTGGGGCCGATCATCAGCACTTCGGCGTGCGCGGCGGTCCATCCGGTCTCTTCTTCCAGTTCGCGGATCGCCGACAGCTCGATCGACTCGTCGGCATGCACATCGCCGACCAGGCCGGCCGGCATTTCGATGGTGCGCGCCTGCAGCGGCACGCGGAACTGTTCGACGAACAACATCGCATCGTCCGGGGTCACCGCCACGATGATCGCGGCCAGGCCGCCGGCATGCACGCGTTCGGAGTACTCCCAGGTGCCGCGCACGACCATGCGCTGGTACTTGCCTTCGTAGACCACGGTGGGCGGGGTGTCGTGTCGGTTCATGGTCAGGCGCCTTGAGACAGGGAAGCGGGAGGTGGGGGCAGCGCGGCGCCGTCGCACACGGCCAGCAGGCGGCGGCGCGTGAGCGGCCCGAAGCGCAGGCTGTCGCACAAGCCGATCAGCATGTCCGCATCGGCCTGCGCGCGCGCGAAACCGGCGTCGGTCACGCCCAGCGGTGCATCCAGTGCGATGGTGGTGAGCTGGCGCCACAGCAACGCATGATCGCGTTGTTCGCGCAGCCGTACGGCCATTTGCGCAGCGCCGCGCAAGCGCAGGAACGGGATCTCGTCGATGCGTTCCAGCAGCGCATCCAGGCTGCCGAAATGCGCCAGCAGCACGGCCGCCGATTTGGCGCCGATGCCGGTGATGCCGGGAATGTTGTCGATCGCATCGCCGCACAGCGCCAGATAGTCGGCGATCTGGTGCGCGTGCACGCCATGGCGTGCCTTCACTCCGTCCATGCCCCAGCGCAGATTGCGCGCGTAATCCCACTGTTCGTCGTGCTCGAGCAGCAGCTGCGACAGATCCTTGTCGGCCGACACGATCACCCCGCGCAGGCCGTGCGCGCGCACGCTGTGCAAGGCGCTACCGATCAGGTCGTCGGCCTCGTACTCGCGGTGGGCCAGCACGCTCAGGCCCAGGGCTGCGCACAGCGCCTTGCAGTGCGCGAACTGGCGTCGCAGTGCATCCGGTGCCGGCTCGCGGTTGCCCTTGTAAGCGGGGTAGATCGCGTGCCGAAAACAGCTGTCCAGTGCTTCGTCGAAGGCGATGGCGATGTGCTGCGGGCGCTCGCGTTCCAGCAGGTCCAGCAGAAAACGCGCAAAGCCGTGCACCGCATTGGTCGGCCAGCCTTGCGCGTCCTGAAATTCGTCCGGAATCGAGTGCCAGGCACGGAACACGTACAGGCTGGCATCGATCAGGTACAACGGCTCCGGGCGCGGGCCGCCCGGCAGCGCCGCGGCAATGGCACCCGGCAGCGTGCTCACGGGGTCCAGTCGCGCAGCAAGGTGCGCGGGTCCGGACGCTCGCGCTCGGGCACCTGCATGCGCGGCGTGCCGACATGGATGAAGCCGGCGATGCGCTCGTTTTCGCCCAGGCCCAGATAGCCGGTCACGGCCGGGTCGTAGGCCATCCAGGCAGTCAGCCACTGCGCGCCGAAGCCATGCGCCTGCGCGGCCTGCAGCAATGCAAAACACACGCAACCGGCGGTGAGCAGTTGCTCCTGCTCGGGCACCTTGTGCTCCGGGCGTAGCGTGGCGACGACCACGATCACCAGCGGTGCATCGCTGAAGCGGTTACGGTCTTTCTCGACCACCGCCGGTGGTGCCAGCGGATCGGCGGCCTGGGTGCGTTCGGCCAGAAAGTCGCCCAAGGCATGCCGCGCGTCGCCGCTGATGCGCAGGAAACGGAACGGCACCAGCTTGCCGTGATCGGGCACGCGCACGGCCGATGTCAGCATGCGCAGCAAGGTGTCTTCATCCGGCCCGGGCTCACCCAGTTGTTTGGAAGGGACCGACCGACGTGCGTCCAGCGCCTGGAGCGAATAGGGTGCGTGCATAATTTGCGGTTCTGGGCAACGAATGCGCCAATTATAGACGGGCCCTTCCCAACGCCGGCCGCATGATGGCCGGCCCCGGGATGTCTGCAGTCATGGCATCGCCCCTTCCTGCCCGCTCTTTCAGCGTTGTCCGATGACCCAGTTCGTTTCCGCCGAGCCGCTACCCAGTCGCAACCCGCAACTGCTCGATCAGGTGCGCGAAATCGTGTTGCTGCCGCTGGCCGATGCATTCATCGATGTGCAGGATGCGCTGGCCGAGGCGCTGTTCCGGCTGGCGGCCGATGCTGGCGCGGCGCAGAACGATTTCATGGAAGCCATCCAGGCCTTGCGGCAGCAGCGCGAGCCGATCACCGCGCGCTTTCGCGGGCATCTGGCCAAGGCCTGGCAGGGCCTGGAGTCCGCGCGCCCGCTCTCGGCCGAGCGCACCCTGGCGCGCGGCGCGGCGGGGCTGAGCCTGTTGCCCGAACAGGATCTGGAAGTCCGGCTGGCGGTGCGCAATCTGGCCGGCGCCCTGCAGCATCAGTGGCGGCCGGAGCTGATGCGGCTCAATCGCTATCTCGGCTTCATCGCCGGCGGGCTGCGCATCGATGGCGACAGCAACCCGTTCGGTCCCGAGCATCTGGGCGTGGCGCTATACGAGGCCTTCCAGGGCGTGACGCTGGCGGCGAAGGTGCATCTGGCGGTGATCAAGGTGTGCGAGCAGCAGCTGATGCCGCGCGTGGGCCAGCGTTATGCGGAGCTGGAGCAGGCCCTGGCGCAGGTTGCCCGTCTGCGCGAGCTGCCGCAGGCGCGGCTGCGCCGCAGCGGCATCCCGCGGCAGGGCCAGGCCGGTGGCGAAGACAGCGCCGACACGCCGGACTGGATCGCCCGCTTCTTTGCCGACTGGTCCGGCGGGCAGGGGGCGCTGGTCGGCGTGGCGGTGATCGACGTGCATCTGCGCAGTGGCCGCGAAGTGCTGCCGGCAGCATTGCACCAGCGCCTGCAACAGGCGCGCCGCCTGCGCGAGCCCGAGGCTGGCCGGTCGGAGTCGGCCGCGCTGCGGCGGCTGTCGCCACGCGAGGTGGTCTCGGCGTTGTCGCTGCTGCAGACCATGCCCGGCGCCGGGTTCGACAGCATCGACGACGGCCAGCGGGGCCTGCCGTCTGCGCTGCGTCAGCACCTCATGCGCGCGGCTGCCTCGCTTGGCGTCGACCCGGCCACCACCTGCCTGGACCCCAACGATGCCGACGCGCTGGATCTGATCGCGCTGCTGTTCGACGCGATCCTGGTGCAGAGCCAGCTCTCTGCGGCGCAACGTCGCCTGCTGGGGCAGCTGCTGGTGCCGATGGCCAAGATGGCGATGCTCGACGGCCATCTGTTCGTGCGCGATGGGCATCCGGCGCGCCGCCTGCTCAATCTGCTGGTGGATGCCTGCGACGGCAACGGCTGCGAAACCGCCGCCGAACAGGCCTTGCTGGCGCAGGTGGAGTCTGCCGTTGCCACCGTGGTGCGCGACTTCGATGAGCATCCAGCGGTCTTTCTGGCGCTGGAAGCCGAGTTCGGCGCCGGTTACGAGCAATACCGGCGACGCGTGGACATTGCCGAGCGCCGCGCCAATGAGCTGCAACGTGCCGAAGAACGCCGCGAACGCGCGCGCGGCATTGCCGCCCAGGCGCTGGCCGAGCGCCTGGCGCGCGGACCGCTGCCGCCGGTGGTGGAGCACTTCCTCAGCCGCGTCTGGCATCCGAGCGTGCAACAGGCCGCGCTGCGCACCGATGGCGCCGGCCCGGCCCTGGACGCTGCCATTGCAGTGGGCGATGCCGTGCTGGCGCAGTTGACGCCTGCACGCAGCGACACCGGGCTGGACGCGCAGCAGCGGACGGCGCTGCTGCAGGCGTTTGCGCTGGCCGGCCTTGGGGCGCGCGAGGCCGAGCAGGCCTTGCTGGAATTGCTGCGCGCGCTGGCACCCACGCCGGCTGTCGCCGATGCGGAACGACTCGCGCCCACCCTGAGCGCGTTGAGCCTGGCGCCCAGCCCGGCCGACCCGGTGGCAGAGCCGCTGACGCCGATGCTCGATGCCGGGGCGCAGGTGGAATTCGACCGCATCACTGCCGATTTCTTCCGCGCCCTGGCGATCGGCACCAGCCTGGATTTCGTCGACCGCGAAGGCCGCGTCCAACCTGGCAAGCTGTCGTGGATCAGCCCGATCTCCGGGCGGCTGATGTTCGTCAATCGCCGTGGCGGGCGGCTGTGCGTGTCCTCGCCCGAAGAGCTGGCCATGATGGTCTGGCTGGACCGGCTGCGTCTGCACCGCGAAGAGGACGCCTTCTACAGCGCAATGCAGGACGTGGTCGACGGCTTGGATGCGACTGCCAACCTGAAGCCTTAACCCCCGCAGGCGTACAAGGAGCCACGACAGGCTCCACCGTAGCGTTGCGAGCTAGGATGTCGGCTTGACACGCAAACCCTGGGCGGTCACGAGTAAAGTGAGAGCTGCGTCACACTTAACGAACGAGCGAAACGCCTACCATGCGAAGGCGGAATTTGGGGCCGCGTCTGTTTTTCCTCGTTTGAATATTTTCACGCCTGCAGAGGCGGGGAGCCTTTGCGCATGACTTTTCAGCCCAGTCCGTCGGGACACCCGGGCCGTGACCAACGCTTGCTCGAACAGGCGCGCGACGTGTTCGTGCCCGCGCTCGTGCAGGTGTTTGCAGCTGCAGTGGCGCATTTCGATGATGTGCTGTTCGATCGCGCCGAATCCGCTGGCGCGTCACAGTTGCTTTTTCTCGATGGCATGCGCGAGTTGCGCCGCAAGCGCGAAGACGTGACAACGCAATTCCGCCAACAGCTGGAAGACGGCTGGCAGGCGCTACTGCTGGGCACGCCGCTATCGGCCGAAGTGGTGCTGGCCGGCGACATGGGCACCGGCCCGCTCAGCCTGGTGCCCGAGCATGTGCTCGAATCGCGGTTGGCGGTGCGCAACCTTGCCACCGTGTTGCTGCGCGACTTCAAGCAGGTGCTGGCGCGTGTCGACCGCCGCCTGGGCTGGGTTGCCGGTGGCCTGGAGTTGGTGGCCGACACCAACCCGATCGGTCCGGAACATCTGGGCGTGGCGATCCACGAAGCGTTCGCCACCTGCGACCTGGCCCCGGAAGTGCGGCTGGTGCTGATCAAGCTGTGCGAACGCGACCTGGCCGAGCCGATCGGCAAGTTGTACGCGCGCCTGGACGAAACCCTGGCCAAGGCCGGCGTGATGCCGGAGATTTCGCAGCCCAAGCGCCCGCCACCGCGCATGCAGCCGCGCGGGCAGACGCCCGAAGAGCATGCGCAGGCCCAAGCGCAGGGCGGCAACGCCGAGATGGACGGCGACGATCAGAACGATCAATACGCGCCGGCCTGGGCCAATCGCTTCCTGGACCGTTGGGCGCATAGCCGTGGCCGCATGCAGGCCGCCGCGCAACGCGGCCATGCCGATGGGTCTGGCGCCGGCGGCATGGACGGCGACGCCGATCATCCGGGCGGCAGCCAGGGCATGCTGCTGGATGCGCTGCATGAGCTGTTGCAGCAGACCCGTAGCGTGCGCGACAGCACGGCGTCGGCCGCGTCGGTGGCGGTGGGCCAGCAACGCCCGCTGAGTCAGCGCGAAATGATGTCGGTGTTGTCGCTGCTGCAGGCCACCCCCAGCGCGACGCTGCAGGCGGCCATCGGCGACGACAACGAATCGCTTGCGCAGCGTTTGAAGAACGAAGTGCTCAACAGCGCCACGCGTCTTGGCGTGGACCCGGCTACCGCAAAGCTGGACCCGATGGACGAGGATGCGATCGATCTGGTCGGCATGCTGTTCGACGTGATGCTGGACGAGCGCGACCTGGAGAACCGCTCGCGCGAGATGATTGGCCGGCTGGTGGTGCCATTCGTCAAGGTGGCGCTGCTGGACCGCAAGATGTTCGTGCAGAAGACCCACCCGGCGCGGCGTCTGCTCAATTCGCTGGCCGAGGCCTGCGAGGGCAACAACGGCGACAGTGCCGCCGAGCGCGTGCTGATGGGCAAGGTCGAGGAAATCGTCGACCGCCTGGTGGCCGAATTTAACGAGAACCTGGCGATCTTCCTGACCCTGGAAGAAGAGTTCCGCGACTTCCTGTCGCAGCACCGTCGCCGTGTGGAAATTGCCGAGCGCCGCGCCACCGAAACCCAGCGCGGCCAGGAAAAGCTCGAGCTCGCGCGCAGCCGCGCGCTGAGGGAGCTGGAGCAGCGCGTGCTGGCCGGTGCGCCGTTGCCCAAGGCGGTGGAAGACTTCCTGCGCCAGCCGTGGCTGCATCATCTGACCATGGCCATCCTGCGCGACGGCGACGAAGGCCCCGGCACGCTGGAGGCATTGGCATTGGCCGATGGCGTGCTGGAAGAACTGGGTGAGGCGCGCCGCCACATCATAGGCAAGCCATGGCTGCAGGTCTGGCAACCGGCATTGCATCGCGTATTTGCCAGCGTGGGCCTGCATGGCGACGCGGTGGTGGTGGCGATCACCGCATTGCACGACACCTTGCAGGCCATTGCCGAGGCGCGCCCGGAGCTGGAAAAGGCCCTGCCGGAACTGCCGCAGGTCAACCTGCCGCCGCCGGCCGCCGAAAGCGTCAGCGTGGTGCTGGGTGCCGAAGCGGTGGCGCAGAGCATCGACAGTGCCGACGCCGAACGTTTCCGTGCGATGGACATCGGTACCTGGCTGGATTTTGTCGACAAGGACGGCAAGGTCCAGGCCGGCAAGCTATCGTGGGTAAGCCCGATCTCGCAGCGGCTGTTGTTCGTCAACCGCCGCGGTGTGCGTTTCTGCGTCGCCTCGCCCGAAGAGCTGGCAGTGATGGTGCGGCTGGGCCGCCTGCGCGAACACATCAACGACGGCGCGTTCGACAGTGCGATGCAGGGCGTGATCGATCGGCTGGATCCGCTGCACACCAACGGCACGGTGCACTGAAGGCACGCTGGCGTTGCCCTGGCCGGCAGGCCGGTGGAACGACTGCAGAACTCACATCACCCACGTGCCTGCTCGCGATTGGCGTGCGTGCGTGCGGCACCGCGTCGGCCAGCGCAGTCCACCGATGCGGATCGCATCTAAGGCCTGCGGCCAGGTCAACCCGGATGCCCTGGCGGTGTGTGCCTACGGCGCTGCCGGCCCGACAAACTCCAATGCGCGCGTGATCACCGAGGGGTGATCGACCATGCGGTTATGCCCCAGCCCTTCGGTACTGAACAGCTGCGCGCCCGGCCAGAGTGCGGCAAAGCGTGCGCCTTCTTCCCAGGGCGTTTCGCGATCGCGGCGGTCGTGGATGACCAGCGCCGGGCGATCGAACTGCGGCAGATGCGAGGACGCGTCGAAGTCGGCAAAACAGGTGCCGGTCAGCTCGATCAGCCAGTTCTCGAACGGCACAAAGGTCGCAGGCGCAAGGCCGGCCGTCTGGAACTGGCGCCTTGCGCTGCCTGCAGGCTCCACCAGCGGGGCGATCAATACATAGCGCGCAGGGCGCCAGGCCGGATCATCGGCAAACACCGCAGCGGCGGCGCCCAGCGAGTGACCGATAAAGACGGCGGGGCGCCCGAAGCGGCTGCCCATCTCGCGCAGGATCTTCACGAAATGCGGCAGATTGCTGATCTGCCCGCTGCTCAAGCCGTGTGCAGCCTGGTCGAAGGCCAGCACCGCATACCCGAGCGCCCGCAGCTGCGGAACCCAGGCGGCAAAGCGCAGGCCGTAGCTGGCCCAGCCATGCGACAGCAGTACGTACGGCTGCCGGGCGGGGTCGCCCCACTGGTACACCGCGATGTCGAAACCTTCGATGCGCAGCGTCTGGCGTTGCACATCGTCCAGCGTGGCTGCGATAGCGGCAGCCTGTCGACGTCCGGCCGGGCCCGGGGTCACGAAGCGGCGTGCCAGGTAGCGGCCGGTCGGACCAGGAGCCAGGCGGCTGGCGCCGGCCATCAGGCTGCGCAGCAACCTCGCGCGCAGCTTGGTAAGTGATGAGCTCATGGGCGTTCCTTGGGGGAGTGAGCCATCTTGTCGATGACAAGATGCGTGCAGAGTCTGGTGCCTGAATCTTGTCAGCGTCAAGATTATCTGCTGCACTGGGGGCCCGATAAGCGAACCGCCATGCCACGACCAGACGCCCCGGCTGCGTATCACCACGGCGACCTGCCGGCCGCGCTGCGGCGTGCCGGGTGGGAGTTGCTGGGTGAATCCGGCCTGCGTGGACTCACCCTGCGCGAGTGCGCGCGGCGCGCGGGCGTGTCGCACGCCGCACCGGCGCATCACTTCGGCTCGCTGGATGGGCTGCTGGCGGAGCTGGCGGCCGATGGCTACGCGCGCATGCTCGATCGCATCCGCGCCACCCAGCAGGAAGTGAACGACCCGCTGCTGGGCTGCGGGCTGGGCTATATCCGCTTTGCTGTCGACTATCCGCAGCAGTTCCGCTTGATGCTGGGACTGGACGTGCGTGCCAGCGGCCTGCCACGGCTGGTGCAGATCAGCGAGGCGGCGATGGCCTACCTGCGCGACACGGTGCGCGCCCAGTGGATCGCTCGCCATGGCAGCGACCCGGATCCGGCGGTGCTGGAGCAACGCACCCTGTTGAGCTGGAGCGCGGTGCACGGGTATGCCTCGTTGGTGATCGACGGCAGGCACGAGCGATTGCGCGCCTTCGCGCCGGAAACCGTGATGGCGCCCCTGTTGAAGGGGTTGCTGGAGCCGTAACGCAGTTGCAGGGCGCCAGGCTCGCTGCCGCCAGGCGATCGCACAGCCCACGCGCTGGCGATCTGCCTTCCAATGGCACACCCGTGCATCACCGCCGGCGCGGCCGGTGCGCTCTGCTAGCATCGCGGCGACTGAAGCGCGCGACCGGAGCAACCCATGGCTGTGCAGGTGCTGGTGCTGAAAGAACGGGCGGCAGGCGAACGCCGGGTGGCAGCAACGCCGGAAACGGTCAAGAAGCTGGTCGCGCTCGGCGCCAGCGTGTGGATCGAGCCGGCTGCCGGCCACGCCAGCAGCATGGACGATGCGGCATATATCGCGGCCGGTGCGCAGCTTGCCGACCCGCAGACGCTAACCCAGGCCGACGTCGTGCTGTGCGTGCAGGCGCCGCCGACCGAGGTGCTGCTGCACTGCAAGCCGCAGGCGGTGGTGATCGGCATGCTCGCCCCCGATGCCGACCCGGCGCGTGCGCAGGCATTTGCCACGCGCGAGCTGGTTGCGTTTCCGCTGGAGCGCCTGCCGCGCACCACACGCGCGCAGGCGATGGACGTGCTGAGTTCGCAGGCCGGCATGGCTGGCTACAAGGCAGTGCTGATCGCCGCGCAACTGGCGCCGCGGTTCTTCCCGATGCTCACCACAGCCGCCGGCACCATGCGCCCCAGCAAGGTCCTGGTAATCGGCGCGGGCGTGGCCGGCCTGCAGGCGATCGCCACGGCCAAACGGCTGGGTGCGCAGGTGGAAGGCTTCGACGTGCGCCCGGAAACCCGCGAACAGATCGCGTCCCTGGGCGCGCGCTTTCTGGATCTGGGCGTGAGCGCTGCCGGCGAAGGCGGCTATGCACGCCAACTCACCGACGACGAACGCGCCGAGCAGCAGCGCCGCCTGGCCGAGCATCTCAAGGGCGTGGATGTGGTGGTCTGCACCGCGGCCGTGCCGGGGCGGCCTGCGCCAAAGATCGTGACCACCGAAATGGTGCAGGGCATGCGCGCCGGCAGCGTGCTGGTGGACCTGGCCGCGGAAACCGGCGGCAACTGCGCGGCCACGCGTCCGGGCGAAACCCTTGAGCTCGATGGCTTGGTGATCGCCGGGCCGCTCAATCTGGCAAGCCAGGGCGCGGTGCATGCCAGCGAGATGTTTGCGCGCAACGTCTACGCGTTCGCGGCGTTGTTGATCAAGGGAGGCGCTCTGTCGTTCGACTGGGACGACGAACTGCTGGCCAGGACGCGCTGGTCGGCGCCATCGACTGCTTAGCCACGCCGGGTCCATGTACCTCGAACATTGGCGTTCCAGGTAGGAGCGCGCTGGCGCGCGATGGAGCTTTATCGGTAAGGCTTCATCGCGCGCCAGCGCGCTCCTACGGTGGCCGCGCGCCTGTCCGCTGCGACCGGGGTGCACCCATGCGATGGCGTGTCGCGCTCGCCGCGACGGCGCTGCGTTCAATCCTCCGTCGGCGGGTGCTCGCGCAGCCAGGCGCTGCGTTCGGCCGGGCTCATCTTCTGCCAGCGTTGTTGCAGCTCGTTGCGTTGCTGCGGGTTGAGCGTGCGCATGCGGTCGAACAAGGCCTTGGCCTCGCGGCGCTGGTCCGGGCTCATGTTGCGGAAGCGGTCCATCCCGGCCTTGGCCTGCTTGCGCTGGTCGGGGGTCATGTCCAGCCAGCGACTGGCGTGCCGGTACATGCGCGGGCGTTCTTCGGGCACATCGTTCCAGCGCTCGCGCAGCGCATCGATCAGTACCTGACGCTGCTGCTGGGTCAGCTTGTCCCACTCCGGCATCGGGGTCTCGTTGCGCGGTCCCGGGCCATGCGGGCCGGGTCCGTCCATCGGCCCAGGCCCCGCCGGGGGACCTGGCGGGCGGTCCTGCGCCAACAGCGGCACGCATGGCCCGGCGCAGAGCAACAGGGTCAACAGCAGGCGGGTGGTGCGGGTCATCGTGCTCATTCCATGGCCAGGGCGGTATCGGACCCGAGCCAGACATACAGGTCGGGGTTCTGGGTCAGCAGGTCGTCGGTGTCGGTACTGGCGGCATTGCCGGCCACGGTCGTGGCCGGGGTCGCGGACGCGCCTGCGGGGGCGTTGTCGCCCGGTCGCAGTTGCAGGCCGATGCCGATGGCCAGCAAGCCGGAACAGGCGGTGGCCAGCAACCAGTAACCGCGGCGCGCGCGGGCGGCCGGCGCCTGGCGGGCCTGGCGCAGGCGTGCCAGGGTCTGCGGTGGCAGGCTGGTGAGCGCGGCGGCATGCAGTTGGCGCAGTTGCGCATCGAACTGGGCCGGATCGTGGGAGCGGTTCACAGGAAATCCTCGAACTGTTTTTGTAACGCGTCGCGTGCGCGCGACAGATGAGTCTTGACCGAACCTTCGGAGCAGCCCATCGCCTTGGCGGTGGTGGCCACATCCAGGTCTTCCAGCACGCGCAGCGTGAATGCCTCGCGCTGGCGTGCCGGCAGGTTGCGCAGCGCCTGGACCAGTCGCTGGTAGGCCTGCTGATGTTGCTGCTCGCCGACCGGTCCAATGCCGGGGTCGGCCCAATCGATCGGGCCCTCGTCATCGGCTCGCTCGGCCGGCGCCCAGAATTTCAGGCGGAAGCTCCGGCGGCGCTGCAGGTCGATGATGCGGCTGCGCAGGATGCTCCAGAACAACGGCGTCCATTCCTCTGCCGGCCGTTCGCGGTAGCCGAGCAGCTTGACCATGGCGTCCTGCACGGCATCCAGCGCGTCTTCGCGGTGACGCAGACCGGCCTCGGCAAACCGGAACGCACGCGGGCCGATGCCGGCCAGGAAGGCGTCCAGCGACACCGGGACGGCGGCGGCCGTTGCAGAAGGCTGCGGATCGAAAGGGGTTCCCACCAGCACAGCGTAGCTTCCGCGAGGACGATACGACGTCAACGGCCCAGCGCCGATTCGGTTGACATAGCCGATGCGTGGGTATGATCGGCGGGCCGCAACGGCCAGTGGAGCGAAAGACGATGAGCGACGGATTCGTAGCGCTGTACATCTTCATGCTGGCGGCCATCGCCGGCCACGTCATCATCTCGCGGGTGCCGGTGATCCTGCATACCCCGCTGATGTCCGGTTCCAACTTCATCCACGGCATCGTGCTGATCGGTGCGATGGTGGTGCTGGGGCATGCCGATACCACCCTGGAGAAAGCACTGGGGTTCGTCGCGGTGGTACTGGGTGCGGGCAACGCGGCCGGTGGCTACGTGGTGACCGAGCGGATGCTGGAGATGTTCAAATCCAGCCGTAAGCCTGGCGGAGATGCGCCATGAACGTCTCCACCCCCGAATTGCTGGATTGGCTGGTCAAGTCCAGCTACCTGATTGCAGCCACGCTGTTCCTGCTCGGCCTGCAGCGCATGGCCTCGCCACTGACCGCGCGCAGCGGCATCCGCTGGGCCGGGCTGGGCATGCTGATCGCCACGGTGGCCACGTTCTTCCTGCCCGAATTGCACAACGTGCCGTTGATCCTGGCCGCACTGGCGATCGGCACCGGGGTTGCGTGGTGGTCGGCCAAGAAGATGGCCATCACCGACATGCCGCAGATGGTGGCGTTGTACAACGGCATGGGCGGCGGCTCGGCGGCGGCGATCGGGGCGGTGGAGCTGCTGCGGTTTTCGTTCTTCGCCAATCGCGACACCGCGCACTGGAGCGCGCAGGCGATCGCCGAGCTGGCGGCGCGGCGGCCAGACACCACCACCGTGGTGCTGGCGGTGATCGGGTCGGCGATCGGGGCGGTGTCGTTGTCGGGATCGATCATTGCATGGGCCAAGCTCGACGGCCGGCTCGACCGGCGGGTGACCTTCCCCGGTCAGCAGGTTTTCAATCTGGTGGTGGCAGTGGCGGTGCTGGTCCTCGGCATCTGGGCGGCAAGCAGCCTGCAGCCGCTGGCGATCATCGCCTTCTTCGTGGTGGCGCTTGCTTTGGGCGTGCTGATGACGCTGCCGATCGGTGGCGCCGATATGCCGGTGGTGATCTCGCTCTACAACGCCTTTACCGGATTGGCGGTGGCGTTCGAGGGCTATGTGCTGGGCAACGAGGCTTTGATCATCGCCGGCATGATGGTCGGTGCGGCGGGCATCCTGCTGACCCGGCTGATGGCCAAGGCGATGAACCGGCCGATCAGCGGTGTGCTGTTTTCCAACTTCGGCGGTGGCGGACAGGCGCAAGAAATCAGTGGGACGCAAAAGCCGATCGAGGCCGGTGATGTGGCGGCGATGATGGCCTTCGCGGAGCGGGTGGTGATCGTACCCGGTTACGGCATGGCCGTGGCGCAGGCACAGCACAAGATCTGGGAGCTGGCGCAGCGGCTGATCGCGCGCGGGGTCAAGGTGAAGTTCGCGATCCACCCGGTGGCCGGGCGCATGCCGGGGCACATGAACGTGCTGCTGGCCGAAGCCGGCGTGCCCTACGACCTCATCGCCGATATGGACGACATCAACCCCGAGTTCGCCAGCACCGATGTCTCGCTGGTGATCGGCGCCAACGATGTGGTCAACCCGGTCGCCAAGACCGACCCGGCCAGCCCGATCTACGGTATGCCGATCCTGGACGTGGTCAATTCACGCAACACCGTGGTGATCAAGCGTGGCAAGGGCACCGGGTTTGCCGGCATCGAGAATGCGCTGTTCTACGCCGACAACACCCGCATGTTGTATGGCGACGGTGCGGAAGCAGCCGGCGCGCTGGTCAGTGAGTTGAAGGCGCTGGATGGGGGCGGGCATTGATGTGCAAGGAGCTATTCGCCTGGCCGCGCACGACGCAGGTGTGCCTGCGATGAGCGAACGCCCACCCATGTCGCTGCGTGCCGGGAACGCGATTGACGATCATGACGAGGTGCCGCCGTTCGACACCGTGCGTGACGAGGTAACGGCACAGTATCTCGAGCGTTACTGTTGCGGGATCCATCACCTGGACAGTGTTTCGTGGCGCTTCTATTTGCCACATCTGCTGCAGCACGCGCTGCGCAATTGTGGAAATGCGGCATCCAATGCCACGGATGCATTGTTGGAGTCGCTGCGCCCGCCGGATCGGGAGCCACCGCGTTTCCGCAGCCTGTCCGCTGCCGAAGAACGCATGGTAATAGCGACCTTGGACACGCTGGCATTTACCGACGGGTCCGAATGGACCGAATCTGCGCAATGCGCGCTCGAAGAGTATTGGGGCCCCGGCGCCATCTATCGCTGAGGTCTTCGGGTCCTTGGGCAACGCCGAACGCTTTCGGACGCACGCTCGTGGCTGTCGGCCAATCGCGCCGGCCGCCAGCGGCGGATGTCAGCGGTTGTAAGCCGGTGGTCACACAAGCCTGGCAGTGGCCGCTGCGCTGCAATCAGATCAACGCGCGGCCCACCACGCCACGACCACTGCCGCGACGTAACACAGCAGATCGAACGCGTTGTTGGCCAGTTGCAGCAGCGTCCAGGCAAGGCGCGGGCCCATTTTCTGCGCGGAGGTCCATGGGTCCAGACCCAGCGATCCGCCCAGTTGCGCCGACGCGATGCCCCAGTTGGCGCCGACGATGATCAGTGCGGTGGTCGCCACTGTCACCCCGATACGCAACCGGCCGGCGCGCAACGTACCCAGGCGCAGCATCCACGCCACTTCCAGCGCAACCAGCACTGCCATCCAGCCGGCCTGGTTGCCCAGCGCAAGGGCGATCAGCAGCCAGGCGATGAGGGCGGTGACGCCTCCCAGCAGCAGGAGCGGGGGCCAGAGCCAGTGGGCAGTTCTGGCGGACGCGGTGGTGGACGGCATTGGAGCTCCTGACAGTGTGCACATGATAGAGCGCAAGCCGGCGTTTGCGACGCGTGGCACGCTACGGCAGTGCGGCTGATGGAATGCAGCGTCGTCGCCAACTGGCGCGGCGGCCGGCGGCGGGGTTGCGGTCGGCTAGAATGGCCGACTTGCGCGCGTCCGGCGCGGCCCCATATCCAGCCCATGTACTCCCGTAGCAGCGAACCCGTCCAGTTCGAACGCGATTGCGATGCCGTCATGGTGCCGCAGGGCGATTCGGTGACCCTGCCCGCAGGCAGTTATGGCTATATCACCCAGGCCCTGGGTGGCAGCTACACGGTCTTTGTCGAAGGCAATCTGTTCCGCATTGCCGGCAAGGATGGCGATGCGATCGGCAAGGAGGCCCCGCCGGGGCTGGAGCTGCCCGACAACGCCAGCGACGAGGAAGTGGAAGCCCTGGTGTGGCAGCAGCTACGCACCTGCTTCGACCCGGAAATCCCGTTCAACATCGTCGATCTGGGCCTGGTCTACGAGGCGGTGGTCAGCCATCGCGAAGAGGACGACCAGCGCCGGGTGGACGTCAAGATGACGCTCACCGCGCCCGGTTGCGGCATGGGCGAGATCCTGGTCGACGACGTGCGCAGCAAGGTGGAAATGATCCCGACCATTGCCGAGGCCGACGTCGAGCTGGTGTTCGACCCGCCGTGGGGCCGGCATATGATGTCCGAAGCGGCCCGTCTCGAGACCGGCATGCTCTGACCGTCAGGCGCCATGTCCGTAGATGTGGCGCCGCGTCCTTATCGCCCGCCATACAGGAATCTTCCGGTGTCCGTGTCCTTCGCTTCCACCCGTTCTCCGTCGCCGCGCAGCGCCGACGAACTGTCCGTGATCCTGGCCGCGCCCGGTTTCGGGCTGCATTTCACCGACCACATGGTCGCCATTTCCTGGAACAACGAGCAGGGCTGGCATGACGCCCAGGTGCGCGCCTACGGGCCGCTGCAGCTGGACCCGGCTGCCTCCGTGCTGCATTACGGCCAGGAAATCTTCGAAGGCATCAAGGCCTACCGGCATGCCGACGGCTCGATCTGGACCTTCCGTCCGCAGGCCAATGGCGAGCGCCTGCAGCGCTCGGCGCGCCGTCTGGCGCTGCCGGAACTGCCGGTGGACCTGTTTGTCGAATCGCTGCGCCAGTTGGTGGCCGTGGATGCCGGCTGGGTGCCGTCGGCGCCGGAAACCAGCCTGTATTTCCGTCCGTTCATGATTGCCGACGAGGCCTTCCTGGGCGTGCGCGCCGCGCACAAGGCCTCCTACTACGTCATCGCAAGTCCCGCCGGCCCGTATTTCGCCAAGGGCGTGGCGCCGGTGTCGATCTGGTTGTCCACCGAGTACGCACGTGCGGCCAAGGGCGGCACCGGCGCGGCCAAGTGCGGCGGCAACTATGCCGCCTCGTTGCTGCCGCAGCAGAAGGCCTATGCACAGGGCTGCTCGCAGGTGCTGTTCCTGGACCCGGTGGAAGGCAAGTACATCGAGGAACTGGGTGGCATGAACGTGTTCCTGGTCTACAAGGACGGCACGCTGGTGACGCCGGAATTGTCCGGCAGCATTCTGGAAGGCATCACCCGTGACAGCATCCTGCAGCTGGCGCGCGACCGCGGCATGCGCGTGATCGAGCGCAAGGTGTCCATCGACGAATGGAAGCAGGGCGTGGCGTCGGGCGAGATCAGCGAAGTATTCGCGTGCGGCACTGCCGCAGTGGTCACCCCGATCGGTGAGCTCAAGGGCGACGGCTTTGCGGTGGGCGACCTGTCGGCTCGTGCCGGCGAAGTCACCATGTCGCTGCGTCAGGAATTGACCGATATCCAGTACGGCCGCGTGCCCGACCGGCATGGGTGGCTGGTGCGCTTGTCCTGAGTCAGCGGCACATCGTCAAAAACAGGCCCCTGCGCGTCAGCGCAGGGGCTTTTTTTTGGCTGCCGTGCAGCAACAGCGACACGTGCACCGTCAAAAAACTGTGGGAAGCGGACTGAACAGACATGATGCTTGTCACAAAACTGATATTTAAGTTTCAAAAGTGTCGATTTCGTATTGTCCAGTCTGGTTGCAGTGGGATAGGTTCGCTGAACGGATCGATAACAGGGGATCGATGCCGGGGACTCGGCGCCGACCTGTGCAGGCGGTGCCGGATTACACCGCCAAGGCGGTTCTCTTTGATTTGGAAGGGAATTCGATGTCGAACGAGTCTTTCCGCAAGCGTCCTCGCACGCTTATCGTCCTGGGCGCTGCCGCGCTGACCTCCCTGTTGCTGGCAACGCCTGCGTTTGCCGGTGAGGTCTACCTGGATGGTCTTGCAACTGCCCAAACCCATCAGAAATTCATCGTGACCTACAAGGACGGCAGCACTGCGCTGGCCAGTCCGAGCGCGTTGAGCAGTTCGTTGCGTACCGCCGCACGTGCGATGCCGGCCAAGGCCGGCAAGGCGCTGGGCCTGGCCTCCGTCCGCCGTCTTGCACTGGGGCCGGAACTGATCAAGGCCGACCGCGCGCTGGACCGCGCCGAAGCCGAAACCCTGATGCGCCAGCTGGCCGCCGATCCCAACGTGCAGAGCGTGGAAGTCGACCAGATCCTGCATGCCACGCTGACGCCCAACGACACCCGGCTGTCCGAGCAATGGGGCTTTGGCACCACCAACGCCGGCCTCAACATCCGTCCGGCCTGGGACAAGGCCACCGGGACCGGCGTGGTAGTTGCGGTGATCGATACCGGCATCACCACGCACGCCGACCTCAATGCCAACATCCTGCCGGGCTACGACTTCATCAGCGACGCCACCACGGCGCGCGATGGCAATGGACGCGACAGCAACCCGGCCGACGAAGGCGACTGGTATGCCGCCAACGAATGCGGCACCGGCATTCCCGCTGCCAACTCCAGCTGGCACGGCACCCACGTCGCCGGCACGGTGGCCGCGGTGACCAACAACAGCACCGGCGTGGCCGGTACCGCCTACAACGCCAAGGTCGTGCCGGTGCGCGTACTCGGCAAGTGCGGCGGTTCGCTGTCGGATATCGCCGACGCCATCGTCTGGTCTTCCGGCGGCAGCGTCAGCGGCGTGCCGGCCAATGCCAACCCGGCCGAAGTGATCAACATGTCGCTCGGCGGCGGCGGCGCCTGCTCGACCACCATGCAGAACGCGATCAGCGGGGCGGTATCGCGCGGTACCACCGTGGTGGTGGCAGCCGGCAACAGCTCGGCCAACGTGTCCGGCTCGCTGCCGGCCAATTGCGCCAACGTGATCGCAGTGGCCGCAACGACCTCGGCCGGTGCCAAGGCCAGCTATTCCAACTTCGGCGCCGGTATCGATGTATCCGCACCGGGCTCGGCGATCCTGTCCACGCTCAACAGCGGCACCACCACCCCGGGCAGTGCCAGCTACGCGTCCTACAACGGCACCTCGATGGCGTCCCCGCATGTGGCTGGCGTGGTCGCGCTGGTGCAGTCGGTTGCGCCGACCGCGTTGACGCCTGCCGCAGTCGAGACCTTGCTCAAGAACACCGCACGCGCGTTGCCGGGTGCCTGTTCCGGCGGTTGCGGCGCCGGCATCGTCAATGCCGATGCCGCAGTGACGGCGGCCATCAGCGGCAGCAACGGTGGGGGCGGTGGCGGAACCGGCAATACGCTGATCAACGGCACGCCCGTCACCGGCCTGGGTGCGGCCAGCGGTGCGGAGCTGAACTACACCATCGCCGTTCCCGCCGGCAGCGGCACGCTGACCGTGGCGATCAGCGGCGGTACCGGCGATGCGGATCTGTACGTGCGTGCCGGCAGTGCACCGACCGACACCACCTACACCTGCCGCCCGTACCGCAGCGGCAATGCCGAAACCTGCAGCATCACTGCGCCCTCGGGCACGTATTACGTGCGGGTCAAGGCGTACAGCACGTTCTCCGGTGTGACCTTGCGCGCCAGCTACTAAGCCTGTCGTTCGACGCTGTTGCGCTGTCTGGCCGCCTGGCCAGGCAGCGCCGCCTAGCGCTGCCTCCCATCTGCGATGTCCGTCCACGTCTGCCGTTTCGGCAGGCGCTGGCGAGGCATTGCCGCTCGGCCGGAATGGACACCGGTCAGTCGTTTCGACGGGCGCCCGTGCCCGTCCATTCCGACCCGATCCGCACTCTGCGGCAAGGGCGGCCATCTCGCCGCAACCGCGGCACTTCATAAAAAACTGAGGAACGATCGATGTCCAATGTGTCGCAACGTCGTGCACCTGCACGCGCACTGGTGGTGCTGGGTGTTTCCGCGCTGACCTCCCTGCTGGCCGTGCCGGCGTTTGCCGGTCAGGTCAACCTGTCCGGCCTGGAATCGCAGCCCACGCTGGACCGCTTCATCGTCAAGTACAAGGACGGCAGCAGCCCGGCAGTGAGCCCGACGTCGATGCGCGCATCGCTCAATTCCGTCGCCACCGCAGTGCCGGCCCGCGCCGGTCGCGCGCTGGGCCTGAGCCACGTGCGCCGCACCGCGCTGGGGTCGGAAGTGCTCAAGGCCAGCCGTGGCCTGGACCGTGCCGAGGCCGAAACGCTGATGCGCCGCATCGCCGCCGACCCGAGCGTGGACTACGTGGAAGTCGACCAGATCATGTATCCGACCCTGACCCCGAACGACACGCGGCTGTCCGAGCAATGGGGCTTCGGTACCACCGCTTCCAGCATCAACGTGCGCCCGGCCTGGGACACCGCCACCGGCACCGGCGTGGTGGTGGCAGTGATCGACACCGGCATCACCAGCCACCCAGACCTCAATGCGAACGTGCTGCCGGGCTACGACTTCATCAGCGACGCGGCGCGTGCGCGCGACAACAATGGCCGCGACAACAATCCGGCCGACCAGGGCGACTGGCGTGCTGCCAATCAGTGCGGGTCCGGCGTGCCGGCCGCCAATTCCAGCTGGCACGGCACCCATGTGGCCGGCACCATTGCCGCGGTCACCAACAACGGCACCGGTGTGGCCGGGACCGCGTTCAATGCGCGCGTCGTGCCGATCCGCGCCCTGGGCCTGTGCGGCGGCACCACCTCCGACATCGCCGATGCCATCGTCTGGGCTTCCGGCGGCACGGTCTCGGGCGTGCCGGCCAATGCCAACCCGGCCGAGGTGATCAACATGTCGCTGGGCGGCAGTGGCACCTGTTCCAGCACCTACCAGAACGCCATCAACGGCGCGGTGTCGCGCGGCACCACGGTGGTGGTGGCGGCTGGCAACAGCAACGCCAACGTAGCCAACTTCACCCCGGCCAGCTGCGCCAACGTGATCTCGGTGGCGTCGATCACCTCGGCCGGCGCGCGTTCGAGCTTCTCCAACTTCGGCAGCACCATCGATATCTCCGGCCCTGGCTCGGCGATCCTGTCGACCTTGAACAGCGGCACCACCACGCCGGGTAGCGCCAGCTACGCGTCCTACAACGGCACCTCGATGGCGGCCCCGCATGTGGCCGGCGTGGTGGCGCTGGTGCAGTCGGCAGCCAGCCGTCCGCTGACCCCGGCGGCAGTGGAAACCCTGCTGAAGAACACCGCGCGTCCGTTGCCGGGCACCTGCTCGGGCGGCTGCGGTGCCGGCATCGTCAATGCGGCGGGCGCGGTCAGCCAGACCCCGTAAGGCGAAGGCCATGCGCGATGCCGGCCTGACCGCCGGCATCGACGTCGGGCCAGCCCCGACATCGCTGTCGGTGTTTTGAAACCTGCACTGCCCCGCTTCGGCGGGGCAGTGTGCGTTTGGGCCTCGGCCACGCCTGGGCGTTGGCCAACCGGCGGCGGCAATGGCTGAACAAAGCGTGTGGCACTGCCGTCCGGCCGCTTCAGCCATGCAGATGGCACGCCGATAGCCAGCCCACGTGAGGCATGGCCGTGTGCAACCGCCCCACGATCAGGCAGTGCGCGTCGCAGAGGGCGTCAGCGCGTTGTCTTCCGAACGTTCAACGCCTTGGGGAGGGTTGATCCATGTCGTATGTCTCGCTTGGTGCGCTGCGCCACGCTGTCTTGGTCTGCGCGTTGTCGTGCACGTTTTATGCCACTGCTGGCGAGGTCAGCCTGCAAGGGCTGGCGTCCAGCTCCACCCATCAACGTTTCATCGTCAGCTACAAGGACCGCGTCGGCAGCAGCCGTGCGACCGGCTTGTCTGCGCCATGGCGCGAGATCGCCAGCGCCGTGCCTGCACAGCGCGGACGCGCGTTGGGCTTGTCGGCCACTCGCCGGCTCAGCACGGGCCCGATGCTGTTGGTGGCCGATCGCAAACTGGACCGCGTGGACGCAGAAAGCCTGATGCGGCGCCTTGCCGCCGACCCGGCCGTCAAGCGCGTGGAAGTGGACGTGTTGATGCGCCCCTTGCTGGTGCCCAACGATCCGGGCGTGCCGCAGCAATGGGCGATGGGCGCCACCGCCGCCAGCATGAATATCCGACCGGCGTGGGATCGCACCACCGGTAAGGGCATCGTGGTGGCGGTGATCGATACCGGCATCACCAAGCATCCGGATCTGGACGTTAATGTCCTGCCCGGCTACGACTTCATCATCGACCCGGCGACGGCGCGCGATGGCAATGCGCGCGATGCCAGTGCCGCCGACCAGGGCGACTGGACCGCCGCCAACGAGTGCGGGCCGGGTGCGTCCGCGTCCAGCTCCAGCTGGCATGGCACGCATGTGGCCGGCATCGTGGCGGCGGTCGGCAACAATGCGGTCGGCGTGGTCGGTACCGCGTTCAATGCCAGGGTGCTGCCGCTGCGCGTGCTTGGCCGCTGCGGCGGTTACATGTCCGACATCGCCGATGCCATCGTCTGGGCATCGGGCGGCAAGGTCAACGGTGTGCCGGCCAACCCGAATCCTGCCACGGTGATCAACCTGTCGCTGGGCGGCGCGGGAAGTTGTTCGACAACGCTCAGCACGGCCATTGCCGGTGCGGTGACGCGGGGCAGTTCGGTGGTGGTGGCGGCGGGCAACAGCAATATGGATGTGTCCACCAGCGTGCCGGCCAATTGCCCGAACGTGATCGCAGTGGCGGCCACTACCTCGGCGGGCGCCAAGGCCAGCTTCTCCAACTTCGGCAAGGGCGTGGATATCGCGGCGCCGGGACAGGCCATCGTCTCCACGCTCAACAGCGGCACTACGGTGCCGGGGAATGCGGCGTATGCGTCGTACAGCGGTACCTCGATGGCTGCACCGCATGTGGCCGGTGTGGTGGCGTTGATGCAATCGGTGGCGCTGAATCCGCTGACGCCGGCCACGGTGAAAGCCCTGCTCAAGAGCAGCGCCCGGCCGTTGCCGGTTGCCTGTACGCAGGGCTGCGGTGCGGGCCTGGTCAATGCCGATGGCGCGGTTGCTGCGGTGATCGAGTCGACCACCCTTGCCCGGAATGTGGCGCGTACCGGCTTGAGTGCGGCGCAGTCGGATGTGCTGTATTACCAGATCAACGTGCCGGCCGGCACGCGCACGCTGAAGGTGACGCTCAACGGTGGCAGCGGCAATGCCGATCTGTCGCTACGCGCAGGTGCACTGCCGACCGATACCGCCTACAGCTGCCGCAGCCTGCTGCCCGGCAATGCCGACAGCTGCACAGTCAACGCACCGGCGGCCGGTACGTACTACGTGCGGTTGAAGGCGACATTGGCGTTTTCAGGCGTCAGCGTCACGGCGGCGTACTGAGCAGGGTGGCGGCGGTGATGCCGCCGCGGCTCAGTCGCACAGTGCGCAGGCCCGCGCACTGAGTGCCTGCAGCAGCTGTGCGCCGGGCAATTCCAGCAGCAACCCGCGCTGGCCGGCGTTGATCCACAGCGCCGGTGCGTCCAGCGCCGTGGCTTCGATCAGCACCGGCGTCTGCCGTTGCTGACCGAGCGGGCTGATACCGCCCACCTTGTAGCCGGTGCGGCGTTGTGCATCGGCCACGTCCATCATGCGTGCGGACTTTCCGCCGCACGCGCTGGCCAGTTTCTTCAGCGACAGGCGCCGGTCGCAGGGAATGACCGCACACACGGCCAGGTCGTCGACCCAGGCCATCAAGGTCTTCAGCACCGTCTGCGGTGCCAGCCCAAGCGCGTTTGCCGCCTGCAGGCCTTTGGCGTCTGCATCGTGTTGATAGTCGTAGGGGTGTAGCGCGTAGGCCACGCCGGCAGCGTCCAATGCCTTGGTCGCGCGGGTGGCCTTGCTCATGGCCTCAGACCGGTTCGAAGCGGTTGGCTGCGACGTTCTTGCGCACTTTCTCGGGATTCCAGATGCGTCCGTTCATGGCGATGTACACGCCGGCCGGCAGCGACTGCACCGCGCCGACCGCGCAGCCGATATTGAACTCGGCATCCGAGCCGCGGAACCGCGCCGGATTGAGCGCGCCGGTCATCACGATGGTCTTGTCGGCGATCGACTGCAGCACCTTGCCGGTTTCCACCATCGAGTCGGTGCCGTGGGTGATGAGCACGTGGCGGGTCGGCTGGGCGGCGATGGTGGCGCGGATCAGCTCGCGATCGGCCTCGGTGATGTGCAACGAATCCTTGCGGATGATCGGAATCACCGAAAAGCGGAAGGTCACGCCCAGTTCCTTGAGGATCTGGCCGATCTGCGGGTCGCCGATCTGGTAGTCGGATTTGTCGTCGAAGTAGATCTTGTCGATCGTGCCACCGGTGGTGACGATCAGGAGGTCTTCCATTGCTGCCAATCCTTCAAACGTGCGCGGTGCAGGCCGCGCGAGGGCCGTCATGATACGACCCCGGCGCGTGCGCTGCCCAAGCTGGGTCAACGTTGAGGGCGAGGGCGGCCGAAGCGCGCCGCCATCCCGGGGCCACCCACCAGGGCCACCACGGCCAGCGCGAGCAGCAATTCCAGCCAGGCCAGTCCGCGGGCCTGGGGCTGGCTCCAGGCCGCCATCACGCCGTGGCTGAACCAGCCCAGCGCGAACACGCCGGCCCAGAAACGCGCACGCGCGCTGCGCACCGCCAGCACGCCGGTCAGCGCTGCCGGCAGCACGAACACGATGAGCGCGGCGAGCGGGCGCGGGTCGTCGTGAAACCAGACCGCGAACAACGCCGCCAGCGCCAGCAGCGCCGCGGTCAGCAG
This sequence comes from Xanthomonas sp. 3793, assembly GCF_024806835.1. Taxonomy (GTDB): domain Bacteria; phylum Pseudomonadota; class Gammaproteobacteria; order Xanthomonadales; family Xanthomonadaceae; genus Xanthomonas; species Xanthomonas arboricola_F. The sequence continues at coordinate 18,106 of NZ_JANTYU010000003.1, read as the reverse complement.
CCAATGCATGGCGCGCACGCTCACGGAGGTGCCAGCCGCCGTGCGACATCGGCCACCCGCCGCCCCAATGCGCGCGCCAGCAGGGCTTCGTCCTCGCTCGGCTGTGGGTCGCCACCAGCGCCGGAGACATGGCTGGCGCCATACGGCGTGCCGCCGCTGGTGGTGTGGCTGAGTGCGGCCTCGGTGAACGGGATGCCCACGATCAGGCAGCCGTGGTGCAGCAGCGGCAGATGCATCGACAGCAAGGTCGATTCCTGGCCGCCATGCATCGAGGCGGTGGAGGTGAACACGCCTGCCGGCTTGCCCGCGAGGGTGCCGGTGGCCCACTCGGCGCCCAGGCTGTCGAGGAAGTGCTTCATCGGTGCGGCCATATTGCCGAAGCGGGTCGGGCTGCCCAGCAGCAGGCCGCTGCATTCGGCCAGATCGGCCCGATCCACATACGGCGCGCCTTCGTCCGGCACCGGCGGGGCGCTGGTCTGGGTGACCGCAGCCACCGGCGGCACCGTGCGCAGCCGCGCGCTCATGCCCGGCACCTCGCCGATGCCGCGCGCGATCTGCCGCGCCAGCCGCGCCACCGAGCCGCCACGGCTGTAATACAGCACCAGAATCTCCGCCATCGTGCCTCTGCCGCCTGTTGAGTTGCCGCAGTATCGGCCATGCCACCGCCTGCCTGCACGCCGCAGGTGCGGCAAGGCCGCGATGACGGCGCATCGGGTACCCTTGCGCGATGTCGCGTGTGAACAAACTCCACCAATGGAAAGAGCGTCTGCGCGATCGCGCGCGGACGGTGAGCTTCGGGCGCTTTCTGTGGCGTCGCTTTCTGGACGACCGCCTGTTCCAGGCAGCGGCCTCGCTGGCCTACACCACGGTCTTCGCGCTGGTACCGCTGGCCATCGTGGTGTTCGGCGTGTTGTCGGCGTTTCCCGCATTCAACGAGTGGAAGGACGCGCTCACCGACTTCATCTTCAACAATTTCGTGCCCGGCGCCGCGCGCTCGGTCCAGAACTATCTCAACCGCTCGCTGGAAGATCTTGGCAAGTTCACCGTCGCCGGCATGGTGGCGCTGGTGGCTTCGCTACTGATCACCCTGCACAGCATCGAGCAGACCTTCAACAGCATCTGGCGGGTGGCAGCCGCCCGGCCCAAGGTGACGCGTTTTTTGATTTACTGGACGGTGCTGACCCTGGGCACGATGCTCGCCGCCGCCTCGATGGCGATGGCCGCGTATGTGTTCGCGCTGCCGCTGTTCCGTACCACCGAAGGCCAATGGCTGGCCGAATTTTCCTGGCGGCTGGCGCCGATGGCGGTGGAGTTCGTCTGCATCGTGCTGATCTACCGCGTGGTGCCGCAGCATGCGGTGCGGCTGCGGCACGCGCTGCCGGGCGCGCTGCTGGCGGTGATCCTGATGGAAATCGTCAAATGGGGCTTCGGCTTCTACCTGGGAAATTTCCAGACCTATCAACGCATCTACGGCGCATTGTCGGCGCTGCCGATCCTGCTGCTGTGGATCTATCTGAGCTGGGTGTCGGTGTTGCTGGGCGCGTCGTTGGCATCGTCGATGTCGGCGTTTCGCTATCAGCCCGAAGCCATGCGCCTGCCACCGGGTTTCGAAATCTACGGCCTGCTGCGTCTGCTCGGCCGGTTCCGGCAGGCGCGCATCCACGGCAACGGCCTGGACGAGGACCGCATTCTTGCGCTGGAGCCGATGCTCACCGACACGCTGATGCAGGAGCTGTTGTGCGAGCTCAAACGCATCCGCTTGCTGCGCCGCGACGAGCGCGGCCAATGGCTGCTGGCGCGCGACCTGGATGTGGTGCCATTGGCCGAACTCTACGAAAACTGCCAGCTGCGCGTGCCGATCGAAGACCGCCCGCTGCCATGCCGCGACGATGCCTACGGCCAGGCCGCCGCCGCCGCGCTGGAACAATTGCGTCAACCGTTGCGCGGCGTGCTGGCGCAACCGGTCGGCGACCTCTACACCCACCTCCCCGGAGACCCTCCATGACGATGCGCCTTGTGCGCGGCGCGTGCGCGCTGCTGTTGCCGTTGTTGCTACTGACCGCCTGCAAGCCCACCGGGCAGGGCACCCCTGCTGCGGCCGATTCGACGGCCGCGCCTGCCACGGCTCCCCAGACCTCCGAAAAACCCGCCGCCGACCCGGCAGGTGCAGCCAACACCTCGGTGGTGCAGCAGACCGCCGACATGCCCAAGCTGTCGCTGCCGACGGTGTCGGGCGAGACCTACGACCTGGCTGCGCATCGCGGCAAGTGGGTGGTGGTCAACTTCTGGGCGACCTGGTGCGCGCCTTGCCTGAAGGAAATGCCGGAGCTGTCGGCACTGCACACCATGCGCGACAGCGTCGAAGTGGTTGGCCTGGCCTATGAAGACATCACCGCCGCCGACATGCAGGCGTTTTTGAAGGATCACCCGGTGTCCTACCCGGTGGCGATCCTGGACCCGTATCAGCCGCCGCAGGACTTCGCCACCCCGCGCGGCCTGCCGATGACCTATCTGATCGGCCCGGACGGCAAGGTGGCCAAGCAGTTCCTCGGCCCGGTCACCGCACACGACATCGAAGCGGCAGTCGGCATCACCGGCAAGGCGGGATGATGCAGGCGGCGCGCTTTGTGGTCAGCGGGAGAGTGCAGGGCGTGTGGTACCGCGGCTCCACCCGCGAGCGCGCGCTGGCGCTGGGCCTGCACGGGCATGCGCGCAACCAGCCGGACGGCAGCGTGGAGGTGGTCGCCGCCGGCAGTGAGGCCGCGCTGGAGGTGCTGGAAGCGTGGCTATGGCAGGGCCCGGCAGCGGCGCAGGTGACGTCGGTGACGCGCACGGCGTGCGCCATTCCGGCGACTGAAGAATTTGTAACTGGCTGAGTGCGTGCCGCCATGGCGGGGCAAAAGAGTTGCGTTGCCTCGCCGATAACCTTCTCAACGCGATCAGGCGTTCAGGGGAATGTAATGGCCGCTCCATCTCAAGATCACAACGACGGGCACGAACTGGCGGCATCTCGCCGCAATCGCCAGCTGGCGCAGTTCGGACCCTGGCTGTATCTCGGCGCGCTGCTGGGCAGTGGCTGGTTGCTGTTCGTGCAGCCGTCCACTCGCGTCCTGCAACCCGAGCAGGCGGCTACCAGCTGGCTGCTGGCGTGGACGTTTGTCGGCATCGTGATCGGCGCGGTGGCATGGAGCCTGCGTCTGGCGCGGCAGGATCTGGCGCAGCCATCGGCAACCTACCCGATGTCGGCACGCCTGCCAGAATCGTGGACCGATGCCTATGCTGCGTTGCTGCGCCCGGCGGCTCCGGCCGCAGTGGTCGCGCCCCGCCTCGACCCGGCCGACACCCAGCGTGGCGCTGCCTGGCACCGCTTCGGCGCCGGCATGCTCAGCGCCGAAACCTTCGACCCCAACGATGCCACCCGTGCGCCGTGGGATGCGATGGATGCCCAGGCCTGCATCGCACGCCTGGACGAAGTACGCAGCGCCTGGCAGAACGCGTCGGTCAACCGCACGCTGCAGCAGGAGCGTCGCTACTGGCTCGACGTGGTGCTGTCGCTGCTCGATCACGGCGTGATGCGCCCGCTGCAGGACGGCTACCTGCCCGACACCGCTGCGCTGCGCACCGAGCGCTTCCTGTTGGGCGCCGATGCAGGCCCGATCGTCCTGGCCGACGTGCCGGCGCTGTTCGCGCGCCGCCTGGCCTTGGCCATCGAAGCGATGCCGGCCGCGCAACGCGATGCGGCCGGCGTGCAGTGGCGGCTGCTGCAGCAATTGCATGCATTGGTCGCCGAAGGCCGCATGCTCGACGAGCGCTCGCAGGTGATCCAGGTGCTGGCATGGAACCCGGACGTGGACCTGGACCAGGTCGAAGTGGCCTACATCCTGGCCGCCGAATACCGCGAAGGCATGCGCGACTGGTTGCGTCGCGCTGCGCTGGTGCGCCTGCCCGACAGCGCCCTGCGCCTGGACGAAGTGCTGCTGTCGTCCTGCAGCCCGCTCGGCGCGCAGGCCGACGATGTGGACTACATGGAAGCCATGCGCCCGCTGCACCGCGGTTTCATGCAGCTGTTCAGTCAGCGCCTGAGCCAGCTGGTGGTGCAGGCCGAGCAGGCCGAACGTCGGGCCGGCCTGCATCCGCTGCCGCGCGCCACCACGGCCAGCGACGAGGTCTCTCAGGACTGGCCGGCGTAATCGTCGATCGGTTCCAGTACGCCGTAGCGCTCCTTGTGCGGCTTGCCATCCAGCGGTGGCAGCTGCAACGTGTCATCGGGCACCGCGGTGTCCGGCAGCCGATCCAGCAGGTTGCGGATCAGGCTCAGCCGGCCCCGCTTCTGGTCGTTGAAATCCACCAGCGTCCACGGTGCGTCCGGCGTATGTGTCGCCTCGAGCATGCGCTCGCGTGCGGCGGTGTAGTCCTCGTACTTGCTGCGTGACTGCAGGTCCACCGGCGACAGCTTCCAGCCCTTGAGCGGATCTTCCTGGCGTTCGGCAAAGCGCTGTTCCTGCTCGGCCTGATCCACGCACAGCCAGTACTTGAACAGCAGAATGCCGTCGTCGACCAGCAGTTGTTCGAAGCGTGGCGCTTGCTCCAGAAACGCTTCGTACTGCGCGTCGGTGCAATAGCCCATCACCCGTTCCACGCCGGCGCGGTTGTACCAGCTGCGGTCCATCAGCACCAATTCGCCGGCCGCCGGCAGATGCGCCACATAGCGTTGGAAATACCATTGCGTGCCTTCGCGGTCGTTGGGTGTCGGCAACGCCACCACCCGGCACTGGCGCGGGTTCAGATGGCTGGCGATGGCCTGGATCACGCCGCCCTTGCCGGCGGTGTCGCGGCCCTCCACCAGCACCAGTGCGCGCTGGTTGGTATGGCGCAGCCAGCGCGCCATGTTGACCAGTTCCAGCTGCAGCGGTGCCAGCAACTTCTTGTAGGCCTTGCGTTTCAGGTGCGACATGCGCGTTCCGACATCGATGAAGCGCGCAGGCTATTCGCCCAGGCGTGGACGCAGTGTCGCCAGATTGCAGGGCTTGGTACGCGCATCCAGCTGCGCACGCACGATCTTCTCCCAGGCCGTGCGGCAGGCCGAGGTGGAGCCGGGCAGGCAGAACACGAAACTGTGATTGGCCAAGCCCGCAAACGCACGCGATTGCAGCGAAGACGTGCCGATTTCTTCCACGCTGATAGCCCGGAACATCTCGCCGAAGCCCGGCATGATCTTGTCCAGCAACGGCGTGATCGCCTCCGGCGTGCTGTCGCGGCCCGTGAAGCCGGTACCGCCGGTGACCAGAATGCCGTCCACCTGCGCATCGGCAATCCATGCAGAAACGATCGCGCGCATGCGGTAACGTTCGTCCGGACACAGGGCACGCTCGTGTAGTACGTGGCCGTCGTGAGTGAGGGCATCAACCAGATAGTCGCCGGAGCGGTCATCGGCCAGCGTGCGGCTGTCGGATACCGTCAGCACGCACAGGTGCAAGGGAATGAAGTCGAGATTGGAAGGCATGGCCCAAGCCTAGCGATCCGGGACGCGCGGGTACAGCACCACGGTGTGAAGCCGCACAACTCAGCTACTGGCTTCGTCAGGGCGGCAGCGCGGCCGGGGATTGGCTCCTCGGCGCGGCAGACATCCTGTCTGACGCGCCGCCGCGGCACATCCGTGTGCCGCTCTCCGCCAATCCCCGGCCACGCTGCCGCTCGGCGCGTTATTTCCATGACCTGAAAAGCTTGAACAAGCTAGTGAAGCGCCGCTTGAAGCCCCTCTCCCGCCGGGAGAGGGGTTGGGGTGAGGGTACGGCGAAGCAAGATGCCTGTCGGTACTCGCTTCGGTCAGGGCGACAGCGCGGCCGGGGATTGGCTCCTCGGCGCGGCACATCCTGTCTTACGCGCCGCCGCGGCACATCCGTGTGCCGCTCTCCGCCAATCCCCGGCCACGCTGCCGCTCTGCACGTTGTTTCCATGACCTGAAAAGGTCTCGAAGAAATTCAATGACGCTTTCAAGCACCTCTCCCGCAGGGACGAGGAGGCACAGCTGGGCGCGCGTGCCTTGGAGCGCCCGCGCCGCAAGCGCGTGCCGGGGCACGGAGCGGGAGTTGGGGTGGGGAGCAAAAGACAGCCATCTACTTTGGAAAGGCAAGCAGGCCGCTAGTTACCTGACCAACCATGTTGGCGCGCGAGTGCTTGCATCAGGTCCGCGAACCCGTCGGCAAACCCATCCATATCGAACACGCCCGACTCGCGCCGACGCTCCGCCACCCGCGCACGCAACGTACTCAACGCGGCTGGATCACTCGCCAACGCCACCGCCTTGGCCACAAACGCGGCGTCGTCGGCCACATTCATTTCATCCAGCCCCAGATGATGATTCAGGCTGCCCGCCACCCGTGCGGCAAACGTCTCGCCGGGCGTGGTCAGCACCGGGCAACCCGTCCACAACGCATCGGAGGCGGTGGTATGCGCGTTGTACGGATGCGTATCCAGAAACAGATCGGCGTGCCGGTAACGTGCCAGATACTGCGGGTGGGGCAACTTCGGCATGAAGACCAGGCGCTGCGCATCCACGCCCTGCGCCTGTGCTGACGCACGCAAGCGCGCATCGGCCTGGCCCGGCCCCGACAACAGCCACAGCACACTGCCGGGCACCGCACGCAAGACTGCCAGCATGCGCACCATGCTGCGCGGGTTGAGTTTGTAGCTGTTGTTGAAGCAGCAAAACACCACGCCATGCGCAGGCAAGCCGCACGCGGTGCGCGACGGCGGCTCACCAAGCGTGCGCGTGATGTCCGACGGCTGAAACACGCGGTTCAAGCGCAGCACATGCTCGCTGTAGAACGGCGCCAGCGACGGCGGCAATGCGAATGCATCGCCCAGCACGTAATCCATCCACGGCGCACCGGAGGTGCCCGGGTATGCCAGCCAATTGATCTGCACCGGCGCCGGCCGCAGGGCGAACACTTCCGGGCGCCCGCCACCCCCCCAGCCGCGCAGATCGAACAACACATCGATCCCCTGCGCGCGGATATGCTGCGCGGTGGCCAGGTGCCCGAGCGCGGTGACATCGTGCAGCGTGGTGGCCTGAGCCAGGCGCGCGCGAATCGCGCTGCCGTCGTCCTGGCTGGTCGCAAACAGCTGCAACTGCAGCGCCGGTTGGCGTTGCTGCAATGCCTCGAACAACGCCACCGTCAACAGCCCCGTGGGATGCGCGCCGAAGCCATTGGACACCAGGCCAACACGCAACGCACCGCAGCTGCGTACCTTGACCGGCGGCAGTGGTTGCAGGCTTGAGGCGATCGCCTGCGCGCGCGTTCGCGCACAGGCCAGTTGCTCGGCCGCAGTGGCGTCCTCGCTCAGGAACGCGAACGGCTCCACCGCCGCTGCGCCGTGCGCCACGGCGTTGCGCACCTGCGCGGCCAAGGCATCCAGATCGCGCCAGTCGCATAAGCGACGGCGCCAGTTGAGCAGCTGCGCGGCGATATACGGCTCGTCGGGCAGCAGCTGATGCGCGCGTGTGTAGGCTGCCGCCGCCTGCTCCGGCTGACCGGCGTCTTCCAAGGCATGGCCCAGCCATAGCGCAATGCCCGGATGCTGTGGCACCAGGTCCGATGCCTGCTGCAGCAAACGCGAGGCCTCTGTATGCCGCTGTTGCGCCCAGCGCACGCGGCCAAGCCGTGCGATCGCTTCCGGGTGGCCCGGATGCAACGCCAATGCGCGTTGCACGGCCAACTCGCCGGCGGCGATGCCGCCCATGCCGAGTTCGGCATCGGCCAGCATCAACCACGCAATGAAATCGCCCGGCTGGCGCCGCACCGCCTCGCGCAGCTGCAGCAGCTCGCGCGGGACCTGCGCACTCACGGGCTGTCGCTCAACCGTGCCAGTTCGTCGGCCTGATGCTCGTGCAGCAGGCGTGCGATCAGTGCATCCAGATCGCCTTCGATGATGTTGGGCAGGTCGTACAAGGTCAGGCCTTCCACGCGGTGGTCGGTGATGCGGCCCTGCGGGAAGCTGTAGGTGCGGATGCGCTGGCTGCGGTCGCCGCTGCCGACCTGCAACTTGCGCGTCTGCGCCTCGGCGGCTGCCGCCTTGCTGCGTTCGGCTTCCACCAGTTGCGCCTTCAGCCGCTTCATCGCCTTGTCGCGGTTGGCGTGCTGGCTGCGCTCGGTCTGGCATTCCACCACCACGCCGCTGGGCACGTGGGTGATGCGGATCGCCGATTCGGTCTTGTTGACGTGCTGTCCGCCGGCGCCGGAGGAGCGGAAGGTGTCCACCTTCAGGTCCGCCGGGTTGATCACGATCTCTTCCACATCGTCGGCCTCGGGGATGATCGCCACCGTCGCCGCCGAGGTGTGGATGCGGCCCTGCGACTCGGTCGCCGGCACGCGCTGCACGCGATGGGTGCCGGATTCGAACTTCAGGCGCGAATACGCGCCGCGCCCGACCACCCGTGCCACCACTTCCTTGTAGCCGCCGTGCTCGCCGGGGCTGTCGGATTCGATCTCGACCTTCCAGCCCTGGCGCTCGGCATAGCGGGCGTACATGCGAAACAGGTCGCCGGCGAAGATCGCCGCCTCGTCCCCGCCGGTGCCGGCGCGCACTTCCAGAAACAGGTTGCCGTCGTCGCGCGGGTCGCGCGGCACCAGCAGCAACGCCAGCTGCGCATCCAGTTCGTCCAGGCGTGCCTGTGCGGCGGCGATTTCCTCTTCGGCCAGCTCGCGCATTTCCGGGTCGTTGCGCATGGCTTCGGCCGCGCTCAGATCGGCCTTGGCGCGCGCCTCGTCTTCCAGCGCCACCGCCACCGGCTCCAGTTGCGACAGTTCGCGCGACAGTGTGCGAAACCTGTCGTTGTTGCTCACCACGTCCGGGTCGGACAACAGGTGCTGCAGTTCTTCGCGGCGCTCGGCCAGCGCTTCGAGCTTACGGCGCAGGGTCGGCGTCATCAGTCCTCACGATCGGGGTAGCTACAGGGGGGATGTTGGTAACCGGGTTTTTCCGGGAAAAGCCGGTCGGCCGCACTGGTCAATTCCAGGTCGTTGCTGAGCGCGGCCTCGCGCAGCGCGGCGGTGGGCGGATGCAGCAGCCGATTGGTCAGCGCATGCGCCAGCTGCTCCAGCACCTCGTCGGCCGGCTTGCCGTTGCTCAATTGCTGGCGTGCCTTGGCCAGCAGTTCGTCGCGGGTGCTGTCGCCGAATGCACGCAGCCGCTTGAGCGGTGCCTGGCGTGCGTTGGCCTGCACGGTCTCGACATAGCGCGCCACCTGCAGGTCGATGATGGCCTCGGCCTGGTCTGCGGCTTCGCGGCGGCTGCGGCGGTTGTCTTCCACCGCGCGCTCCAGATCGTCCACGGTGTACAGATAGGCATCACCCAGTGTCGCCACCGAGGCTTCGATATCGCGCGGCACCGCCAGGTCGAACAACAGCATCGGCTTGCGTTTGCGCGCGCGCAGCGCCTGTTCCACCTGCGCCCGCGTCACGATCGGCTCGCGCGCGGCGGTGGCCGAGAACACCACATCGGCCTCGGCCAGATGGCGTTCCAGATCGGTCAACGGCAAGGCATAGCCGCCGTGCTGGCTTGCCAGTGTCTGCGCATGCGCCAGGGTGCGATTGGCGATCAGCAACCGGCGCACCCGGCCTTCGCTCAGATGCTTGGCGGCCAGCTCGATGGTTTCGCCGGCGCCGATCAGCAATACGGTCGATTCGTTGAGCCGCGCAAAGGATTCCTGCGCCAGCCGCACCGCGGTGGAGGCCACCGACACCGGGTTGGCGCCGACACGGGTATCGGTGCGCGCGCGCTTGGCCACCGAAAAGGTCTGCTGGAACAGCCGATCCAGCCCGCTGCCCAGCGCGCCGTGCGCGCGCGCCACCGCCCAGGCGTCCTTGACCTGGCCCAAGATCTGCGGCTCGCCCAGCACCATCGAGTCCAGCCCGGTGGCGACCCGGAACAGATGACGCACCGCGTCGGCGTCCTGATGCTGGTACAGATAGCCGCTCAGTCCTGGCGCATGCGCGTCCAGCCAGCCGGCCAGCGTCTGCGCATCGTCGGCCATCGCGTACAGCTCGGTGCGGTTGCAGGTCGACAGCAGCGCGGCCTCGCGTACCTGCGGCAAGGCGCGCAACGATTCGAGCGCGCGCGGCAGCGCGTCACCTGCGAACGCCGCGCGTTCGCGCAGGTCCACAGGTGCGGTCTGGTGATTCAGTCCGAGCACCCACAACGTCATTGTTCAGTTGCTTGCGATAAGCTGGCGGCCATTCAGGGCCCCATTTTACGGCCCGGTTGCCCCCGATGCCTGTACCGATTCGCATCCTGAGTGTTCTTTTGCTGGTAGCAGTGTCCGCCAACGCCACGGCAGCACCCAAGAAAGCACCGCCCGCTCCACCGGCCAGCAGTGCCGGCGCCACCTCGCTGGAACCTGTGCTCGCCGGCGAATTCGCCTTGCAGGCCGGGCAACTGGACGATGCCGCCCGCGCCTATCTGGACGCTGCCAAGGCCGAAGCCGGCGACGCCGGCCTGGCCGAGCGCGCTGCCCGCATCGCCATGCTGGCCAACGACGACCCGCGTGCCATCGAGGCCCTGGCGCTGTGGCGCGCCCGCGCGCCGTCGTCGATGTCGATGCGCAGCACCGAAGCCTCGCTGGCCCTGCGCCGTAACGACCTGCGCACCGCGCGCCGCGACCTGCTCGGCTTGCTCAAGGAGCCCGACCCGCGTGGCTGGCGCTTTGCGTTGATTGCGCTGGCCAACGGCGGCCGCGAGCCGGAAGCCTCCGCCGACGTCCTCGAAGACCTGGTCAAGGCCGGCGCCATCCCCAACCAGATCGAGGTCTGGCAGGAATTTGGCCGGCTCGCGCTGCGCATGGAGCGCCCGGCGCTGGCCAAGCGCATCGTCGACGAGGTGGTACGCCGCTTCCCCGAGGAGCCGCGCGTGGCCTTGCTGCACGCCACCCAGCTGCAACAGGAAGGCAAAAACGACGAAGCGCTGGCGTTGCTGAAGAACGTCGAACCGAAGGCCGTGAAGGATTCCGAACTGCGTGGCGCGCTGGCCTTCGCCTACGATGCCATGGGCCAGACCGAAGCGGCCGCGCGCGTGCTGTCCACCGGGCCGCAGGACACCCAGACCTATGGGTTGCGCGCGTCCATGCTCGCCAAAGAGAAGGACCGCACAGCGTTGGAGGCGCTCTATGGCGAGCTCAAGAGCAACGCCACCAAGCCCGACCCGGACCGCCGCCTGCTGCTGGGCAAGATCGCCGAATTCCTCAAGCGTTATGACGAAGCGGTGGAGTGGTACCGCGGCGTGCCCGGCGGATCGCAGCTGAGCGAAGCGCGCTTGCGCGCGGCCAGTGCCCTGTACGAGCTGGGCCGCAAGCCCGAAGCGTTGGCGGAAGTGCGCGCATTGCAGGGCGATGCCACTGCCGACGACGATGCCCGTCGCGATGCCTATGTGCTGGAAGCCGAGCTGCATCAGCGTGCCGACGACGCACCGGGCGAGCTGGATGCCTTCGAGCGTGGCCTGGCCGCCTACCCGGACGACGGTGCGCTGTTGTACGCCCGTGGCCTGGCCTGGGAGCGTCGCGACGACGTGGCGCGCGCCGAGGCCGACCTGCGCAAGATCCTGGTGGCCGAACCCGAAAACGTCGCGGCACTGAACGCGCTGGGCTACACCCTGGCCGACCGCACCAGCCGCTACAAGGAAGCGCTGGCGCTGATCGACCGCGCCCGCACCGCCGACCCGGACAACCCGGCCATCGTCGACAGCTACGGTTGGGTGCTGTACCGCATGGGCCGCACCAAGGAAGCCCTGGTGCAGCTGCGCCGCGCCTGGGCATTGGCCAAGGACCCGGAGATCGCCGCACACGTGGGCGAGGTGCTCTGGGTCAGCGGCAGGCAGGATGAGGCACGCCGCTACTTCGACGAAGCGCGTCGGCTGGATCCGGACAATCGCGCGCTGCAACGCGCCACGGAGAAGTTCGGTCTATGAGCGCCGCAAGACGGACGCTGGCCCTGAGCGGGCTGGTGCTATTCGCCCTGTCCGGCTGCGTCAGCGTGCCGCGCGGGCAGGGCGGTGGCGCGGCGGTGGTCGAGCGCGTGTCCGATCAAGCGCGCACGGCCGAAACTGCGCGCCAGGCCTGGTTGCAGGCCCATCCGCAGTGGTCGTTCCAGGGGCGGGTGGCGATCAGCAAGGACCGCAACGGTGGTAGCGGGCGCATCGACTGGCAGCAGGATGGCCCCCGTTACCGCGTGCAGCTCAGTGCCCCGGTGACCCGCCAGAGCTGGGTGCTCACTGGCGATACCACCACCGGCGCCGGTCGGCTTGAGGGGCTGGACGGCGGTCCGCGCAGCGGCCCCGATGCCGAACAGGTCTTGCAGGAGGCGACCGGCTGGACCATCCCGGTCAACCAGATGCCGGACTGGGTGCGCGCGCTGCGCATTGCCGATGCCGGCGCGCAACGCGTCGATCTCGACGCTGCCGGGCGCCCGCGTACCGTGCAACAGGATGGCTGGACCATCGAATTTCTTGCCTGGGCACCTGTCAGCGACGGCCAGCCCGAGCTGCCGCAGCGCATCGAAGCCCATAACGGCAGCGCCAAGGTCCGCCTGCTGGTCGATCAGTGGACGGTATCGCCCTGATGGTAGCGCCGGACGGCTGGTCGGCATGGCCTGCGCCGGCCAAACTGAACCTGTTTCTGCAGATCATCGGGCGCCGCGCCGATGGCTACCACCTGCTGCAGACCGTGTTCCGGCTGCTGGATTGGGGGGACACCATTCATCTTCGTGTGCGCAGTGACGGCCTGATCCGCCGCATCGGCGAAAGTCTGCCCGGCGTCGCCGAAGACGATGATCTGGTGATCCGCGCCGCGCGCCTGCTGCAATCGTCCACCGGCGCACGGGCCGGCGCGGAGATTCGCCTCGACAAGCGCATCCCCGCCGGTGGCGGGTTTGGCGGCGGCTCGTCGGACGCGGCGACCGTGCTGGTGGCGCTCAATGCCTTATGGGGCCTGGGCTTGCCGGTCGATGCGCTGGCCGAGCTGGGGCTGCGGCTGGGTGCGGACGTGCCGGTGTTCGTGCGCGGGCGCAATGCCTGGGCCGAGGGCGTGGGCGAGCAACTCACCCCGATCGTCCTTCCGCAGGCCGCCTATGTGCTGGTCGATCCGGGCGTTCATGTGCCCACGCCGGCGTTATTTCAATCACAGGAATTGACGCGGGATGCTGCGCCCGTGAAAATAGCGGACTTCGCTTCCGGTTCTCTGCTCGACAATGCGTTCGAGCCGGTCCTGCGGCGCCGCGAACCCGCCGTCGAGGCCGTGTTCCAGGCGTTGTCACAGATCGGCACGCCACGTTTGACCGGGTCGGGAAGTGGGTGTTTCGTCGAATTCGCCACGCGCGCTGCTGCAGAGCAGGCCCTGGCGCAGTTGCCGGACAGCCTGCGGGCGTGGGTCGTGGAAGGTGCAGCGCACTCGCCATTGCTCGACGTACTGGACGCAACAAGGTTTTGATGCAGGGGCGTCGCCAAGAGGCCCAAGGCACCAGGTTTTGATCCTGGCATTCGTAGGTTCGAATCCTACCGCCCCTGCCAATATGCAGATCCCTCTGCAGCAGCTCGCACATCCATGTGCGGGGATTCAACGAAAAGCCCGGCATTTGGTCGGCTTTGTCCAGTCCCATCATCGCCCGCACGCTCTTTGCCACCGCCCGAGAGATCCCATGCAAGACCAACGTAACCTGCTGGTGTTCTCCGGCAATGCCAACAAGCCGCTTGCCCAGAGCATCTGCAAGGAGCTCGGCGTGCGCATGGGCAAGGCGCTGGTCACGCGCTTTTCCGATGGCGAAGTGCAGGTGGAGATCGAAGAGAGCGTGCGCCGGCAGGAAGTGTTCGTGATCCAGCCAACCTGCGCGCCGAGCGCTGAAAACCTGATGGAACTGCTGGTGCTGATCGACGCGCTCAAGCGCGCCAGTGCCGCCTCCGTCACTGCGGTGATCCCGTACTTCGGCTATTCGCGTCAGGACCGCCGTATGCGCTCCTCGCGCGTGCCGATCACCGCCAAGGTTGCCGCCAAGATGATCTGCGCGATGGAAGCCGACCGCGTGTTGACGGTCGACCTGCATGCCGACCAGATCCAGGGCTTCTTCGATGTGCCGGTCGACAATGTCTATGCCTCGCCGCTGCTGCTGGCCGACATCTGGCGCGCCTATGGCACCGACAATCTGATCGTGGTGTCGCCGGACGTGGGCGGTGTGGTGCGCGCGCGCGCCGTCGCCAAGCGCCTGGACGATGCCGACCTGGCCATCATCGACAAGCGCCGCCCGCGCGCCAATGTCGCCACAGTGATGAACATCATCGGCGACGTGCAGGGCAAGACCTGCGTGCTAGTCGACGACCTGGTCGACACCGCCGGTACCTTGTGTGCGGCTGCCGCAGCGCTCAAGCAGCGCGGCGCGCTCAAGGTGGTGGCCTACATCACCCACCCGGTGCTGTCCGGCCCGGCAGTGGACAACATCAATAATTCGCAGCTCGACGAGCTGGTGGTGACCGACACGATTCCGTTGAACGAAGCGGCGCGCACCTGCCCGAAGATTCGTCAGCTGAGCGTGGCAGAACTGCTGGCCGAGACGATCCGCCGTATCGCCTTCGGCGAATCGGTCAGCTCGCTCTACGTCGACTGATCCCGCATTCGGTGCCCGGATTTCCGGGTGCCGGTACTACGTCTCTCCTGGTCGCGGGTGAGACGCTTCATCGCCGCGAGGCGGTATTCCAATCTAGGTAGTGAAACAACATGGCAAAGACTCACGAAATCAAGGTCGAGCGCCGCGCATACGAGGGGAAGGGTGCGAGCCGCCGCCTGCGTCACGCTGGCGTCATTCCGGCCATCGTCTACGGTGGCGAACTCGAGCCGGTCAGCATCCAGCTCAACCATGAGCAGATCTGGCTCGCCCAGCAGAACGAGTGGTTCTACTCGTCGATCCTGGACCTTAACCTCAATGGCGACGTGCAGCAGGTACTGCTGCGTGACATGCAGCGCCATCCGTTCAAGCAGCTGATCATGCACATCGACTTCCAGCGCGTCAGCGCCAACGAGAAGCTGAGCGCTGCCGTGCCGCTGCACTTCATCAACGAAGCGACCTCGCCGGCCGGCAAGTCGAGCGAAGTGGTTGTGACCCACGAGCTCAACGAAGTCCAGGTGGTCTGCCTGCCGAAGGACCTGCCTGAGTTCATCGAAGTCGACCTCGGTGCCCTGGAAGTGGGTAACGTGATCCACCTGTCCGAAATCAAGCTGCCGGCTGGCGTCGAAATCCCCGAGCTGAAGCTGGGCAAGGAACACGATGTTGCCGTGGTTGCTGCCAAGCACGTGCGCGTTGAAGAAGAAGACGCTGCCGGTGAAGAAGGCAGCGAAGGCGCAGAAACCAAGTAATCCGTCGGCCGATTCCTCGCATGCGCGGGGAATCGGCTGCGGTGACTGGCATGTCTGCACTTCGGCTGATCGTCGGGCTTGGGAATCCGGGTCCGGAACACGCGCAAACCCGGCACAACGCCGGGTTTCGTTTCGTCGATGCCCTCGTCGAGCGCAGTGGCGCCCGCTGGGGGCTGGACAGCAAGTTGTTCGGTGAAACGGCCAAGGTCGATATCGCAGGACAATCGGTCTGGCTGCTCAAGCCGGCCACCTTCATGAATCTCAGTGGCAAATCGATCACCGCCGCCCTGCGGTTCTGGAAGATCGAGCCGGAGCAACTGCTCGTCGCACACGACGAACTGGATCTGGCGCCGGGCACGGCGCGGCTCAAGTTCGATGGCGGCCACGGCGGCCAGAACGGTCTGCGCGATACCATTCACCTGCTGGGGCACGGCAAATTCCACCGCCTGCGGGTCGGCATCGGCCATCCCGGTCACAAGGATCGCGTGGTGCCGTGGGTGCTGGGGCGGGCAGGGCGCGAGGACGATGCTGCGATCGGTGCTGCGGTGGATGCGGCCATCGATGTCCTGCCGCTGGCGATGGACGGCAATTTCAACGAAGCGATGAAGCGCCTGCATACAAGTAGGGGTGCGTGATTGGGGATTGGGGATTCGCCGCGGCCATGCTGCATGACGAATCTCCAATCCCGAATCCCAAATCCCGGATGTAACCCATGGGTATCAAATGCGGCATCGTCGGCCTGCCCAACGTCGGCAAGTCGACCCTGTTCAACGCGCTGACCAAGGCGGGCATCGCTGCGGCCAATTTCCCGTTCTGCACCATCGAGCCGAACGTCGGCATCGTGCCGGTGCCGGATCCGCGTCTCAATCAGCTGGCCGAGATCGTCAAGCCGCAGAAGCTGATCCCTACCGCGGTCGAGTTCGTCGACATCGCCGGCCTGGTGGCCGGTGCGGCGAGCGGAGAAGGCCTGGGTAACAAGTTCCTGGCGCACATCCGCGAAGTCGATGCGATCACCCATGTGGTGCGCTGCTTCGAGAACGACGACGTCATCCACGTCAACAACAAGGTCGACCCGATCGCCGATATCGAAACTATCGATACCGAGCTGGCGCTGGCCGACCTGGATAGCGTGGAAAAGGCGCTCAATCGCGCCGAACGCAGCGCCAAGGGCGGCGACAAGGACGCGGCGGCACGCAAGCCGGTGCTGGTCAAGTTGCAGGCTGCGCTGGCCGACGGCAAGGCCGGCCGTGCGGCCGGGCTGGATGAAGAGGAAAAGGCGCTGATACGCGATCTGTTCCTGCTGACGCTCAAGCCGGTGATGTACATCGCCAACGTGCTGGAGGATGGTTTTGAAAACAATCCGCACCTGGACGCGGTGCGCGCGCACGCCGCGACCGAAGGCGCCGAAGTGGTGCCGGTCTCGGCTGCGATTGAGGAGGAGCTGTCCCAGCTCGACGACGAAGATCGTGACACCTTCCTGGCCGATCTCGGACTGAGCGAGCCCGGCCTGAATCGCGTCATCCGCGCGGCCTACACGCTGCTGGGCCTGCAGACCTACTTCACCGCAGGCGTCAAGGAAGTGCGTGCCTGGACGGTCAGGGCGGGCTCCACCGCACCGCAGGCGGCGGCAGTCATCCATACCGATTTCGAGAAGGGCTTCATCCGCGCCGAGACGATCGGCTTCGATGACTTCATCAAGTATCGCGGCGAAGCCGGTGCGCGCGATGCGGGCCGTCTGCGTCTGGAAGGCAAGGAATATCGGGTCCAGGAAGGCGACGTGCTGCACTTCCGTTTCAACGTCTGATCCGGTGTGCGCGGCGCTGATCGTCGCGCGCATTCAGTAGTGACGAAGAGTTCAAAATATTTGTTGACACCGGGTGCGTCCCACAACAAAATAACGGGCTGCTTCACCCCGAACCGAATCGCCTCACCGCGCCACGGTCCGGTAGTAAAAGCTGGAGGGATACCCAAGCGGCCAACGGGGGCAGACTGTAAATCTGCTGGCTTACGCCTTCGGTGGTTCGAATCCACCTCCCTCCACCAGTTTCACGTTGTGGTATGCAGTTCCCGGCGCGGGAGTAGTTCAACGGTAGAACCTCAGCCTTCCAAGCTGATGGTGCGGGTTCGATTCCCGTCTCCCGCTCCATTGAACGCAAATGCATGGCATAATGCAAAACTCGCTCACGTAGCTCAGTCGGTAGAGCACCTCCTTGGTAAGGAGGAGGTCGAAGGTTCGATTCCTTTCGTGAGCACCATTACTCAATCGTCTTAAACTCCAAACGATTACCGAGAACTTGCACCCATGGCAAAAGCTAAATTCGAGCGCACCAAGCTGCACGTCAATGTCGGCACCATCGGTCACGTTGACCATGGCAAGACCACGTTGACCGCTGCGCTGACCAAGATCGGTGCAGAGCGTTTCGGTGGCGAGTTCAAGGCGTACGACGCGATCGACGCAGCGCCGGAAGAGAAGGCGCGCGGCATCACGATTTCGACCGCACACGTCGAATACGAATCCCCGAACCGCCATTACGCCCACGTTGACTGCCCCGGCCACGCCGACTACGTCAAGAACATGATCACCGGTGCGGCGCAGATGGACGGCGCGATCCTGGTGTGCTCGGCCGCTGACGGCCCGATGCCGCAGACCCGTGAGCACATCCTGCTGTCGCGTCAGGTCGGTGTGCCGCACATCGTCGTGTTCCTGAACAAGGC
>NZ_JANTYU010000002.1:656232-952126 GCF_024806835.1 Xanthomonas sp. 3793 | reverse complement strand
TAGTTCTCGCCGCCCAATTCCACGGTGGCATCGATCGCGGCCTTGACCTGCACGGCCGCACGCGCCACCACGTTGAAGTCCGGGTTGGTGGATGCACCGTTCATGTAGCGCGGGTGCGAGAACAGGTTGGCGGTGCCCCACAGCAGCTTGATGCCGGTGTCGGCCTGGCGCTGCTTGGCGATGCCGACCATGTGCTTCAGATTCTTTTCGTACTCGCCGATGTCGTCGGCATCCGGCGACAGGTCCACGTCGTGGAAGCAGTAGTACGGCACGCCGAGCTTGGTGAAGAATTCGAATGCGGCATCGGCCTTGGCTTCGGCACGATTCAACGCGGTGTTGCCCACATCCCACGGATACGCGCGCGTGCCCGGGCCGAACGGATCGGCGCCGTTGCCGCAGAAGCTGTGCCAGTAGGCCACGGCAAAGCGCAGGTGCTCGGCCATGGTCTTGTCGCCGACCTGCTTGTTGGCGTCGTAGACCTTGAAGGCCAGCGGGTTGTCGGAATCGCGGCCTTCGAAGCCGATCTTGCCGATGCCGGGGAAGTATTCCTTCGCGCCGATGTAAACGGTGTTGCTCATGGGGTGTGATGTCCTTGGTTCTGGGGGAGTGGTGAATCAGTCAGCGTAGAGCGGGCTGACGACATGCAGGTGCTTGAGGAAGGCTTGGTAGTGCTGCTGATATTGGGCCACGCGCTGCGGATCGGGATGCGCCGACAGCTCTTCATCGATCTGCAGATGCTCCAGCACCACCTCCGACAACGCGGCATCGCCACCATCGTCGCGATCGCAGGCCCACAAGGCCTGCAGCGCGGCACCGAAGGCAGCGCCTTCCGGCTGGCTCGGCACCACGACCTGCAGGTTGAAGATATCGGCCACCATCTGCCGCCACTGCGCGCTCTTGCTGCCGCCGCCGGTGAGCAGGATGGTATCGAACTGCAGGCCGGCAGCGACGAAGGCATCGAAGCCGTTGCGCAGGCTGTAGGTCGCCCCTTCCATCGCGGCGCGATAGAAATGCGCGGCGGTGGTGTTGTGCAGGTCCATGCCGAACAGGCAGCCGCGTGCGTCCGGCAAATTGGGCGTGCGCTCGCCGTTGAAGAACGGCAGCAGCACCAGGCCATCTGCGCCCGGCGTGGTGCTGGCGATCAAGGCGTCGGTCTGTTCGCGGGTGATCGAGAACATGCGCATCACCGCCTCGGTGGCGACGGTGCAGTTCATGGTGCAGATCAGCGGCAGCCAGCCGCCGCTGGACGAGCAAAATGCGGCCCAGCGTGCGTCGTCGTCCACCACCGGGTGATCGGCGTAGGCGAACAAGGTGCCCGAGGTGCCCAGGCTCATGGTCAGGCGCCCAGGCACCACGTTTCCGGTGCCGATGGCGGCCATCATGTTGTCGCCGCCGCCGGTGGTGACACGCACGCCGGCCGGCAGATTCAGCGCATCTGCAGCGGCATCGGACAGGGCGTAGACCGCGCCGGTCTCCACCAGCGGCGGCAATGCAGTGCGCAGATCGCGCTGCGCATCCACTGCGCTCAACATGCGCTCTGACCATTGCCGCGTGCGTACATCCAGCCAGCCAGTGCCCGAGGCATCGCCCACCTCGGCGAAGCGCTCGCCGGTGAGCCAGAAGTTGATGTAGTCGTGCGGCAGCATCACCGTGGTCATCGCCGCATACGCCTCGGGCCGGTGCTTGCGCGTCCACGGCAACTTGGAGGCGGTGTAGCCGGCCATGATCGGGTTGCCGGCGGCGGCCACGCTGCCTGCCGCGCCGCCCACCGCGTCCATGATTTCGTCGCATTCCAGTGCGGTGCTGGTGTCGCACCATAGCTTGACCGGTGCGGTGACGCTGCCATCGGCAGCCACCGGTACGAAGCCGTGCTGCTGGCCCGACACCGAGATGCCGCGCACGCGCGCACGCTGCTCACCGTCGAGCTGCGCGAAGCAGTGCACGATGCCGTCGATCCACCACTGCGCATGTTGCTCGCGGGTGCCATCGTCGCGGCTGATCAGCTCCATCGGCGCGGCGATGGTGGCGACCACCGCGCGCTCCTGCGCGTCGTAGGCCACCAGCTTGACGCTCTGCGTGCCCACGTCCAGTCCTACGTACAAGCTCATTGCTTCACCAATCGGTTGTTGTTGAGTCCCACCTGCTGGGTGCGGCCGGCGCCCAGTTCCAGGTCCAGGGTCTGCCCTGCATAGGACAGTTGATAGCGCCCGCCACGATCGCTGTGCAGGCGTGCCTGCTGCAAGCGACCGGCATCCCAGTCCAGATCCACGCTGGCACCGCCGCGCACACGCAAGCCACGCACGCTGCCGCGCGGCCAGGCGCTGGGCAGGGCCGGCAGCAGGAACACACTGCCGCCCCAGCTTTGCAACAGCATTTCGGTAATGCCGGCGGTACCGCCGAAGTTGCCGTCGATCTGGAACGGCGGATGTGCGTCGAACAGGTTCGGGTAGGTGCGCTCGGGCGAGATCAGCAGTTGCAGGATGCGATACGCATGCTCGCCATCGGCCAGCCGTGCCCAAAGATTCAGGCGCCAGCCGATGCCCCAGCCGGTGGTGTTGTCGCCGCGCGTTTCCAGCGTGCGCTTTGCGGCGGCGGCAAGCTCCGGCGTGTCGCGCAGATTGATCTGGCTGGACGGATGCAGCGCGTACAGGTGCGAGACGTGCCGGTGATGGATCTCCGGCGCTTGCATGTCCCAGTCCTGCTGCCATTCCTGCAACTGCCCGGCCTTGCCGATGCGGTTGGGCGGCAATTGCTCGCGCAGCGTGCTCAATTGTTGCGCGAACTCCGCATCCACCTTCAGCAGCTTGCTCATCGCGATGCACTGCGCGAACAGATCGCGCAACAGCTGCGCATCCATGGTCGGGCCGGCGCAGAGGGCGGCACCGAACGGATGCTGGTTTTCCGGCGACATCGACGGGTTGGTCACCATCGCACCGGTCTGCGGGTCGCGCACCAGCGTGGCGACGAAGAACTCAGCCGCGCCCTTGAACAAAGGGTAGATCTTGCTCAGGTACGCACGGTCGCGCCCGTAGTCCCAGCGGTCCCAGAGCTGTTGCAGCAGCCACACCCCGCCCATCGGCCACAGGCTCCACTTGGCGCCATCGATCGGCCCGGCCTGGCGCCATAGATCGGTGTTGTTGTGCACCACCCAGCCCGGCGCACCATAGAGCGCACGTGCGGTATGCGCGCCGGTCCTGGCCAGGTCGAACAGCATGGATTCCAGCGGTTCCACGCACTCGTGCAGTGCGTTGGCCTCGCTGGGCCAGTAGTTCATCTCGGTGTTGACGTTGATGGTGTACTTGCTTTCCCACGGCGGCTGCATCAGGTCGTTCCAGATGCCCTGCAGGTTGGCCGGCTGGGTGCCGGGCCGCGAGCTGCAGATCAACAGATAGCGACCGTATTGATGATAGAGCGCAGCCAATGCCGGGTCGTCGCCGCCGGCAAACTGCTGCACACGTTGATCGGTGGGCAGCGCTGCCGCTTCGCTGGTACCCAGGTCGATCGCCACGCGCCGGAACAGGCGCTGGTGATCGGCCAGGTGCGCACGCAGCAATGCCGCGTAGTCCAGCTTGCCCGCCTTCTGCATGCTGGCTGCGGTGAGCGCAAGCGGGTCGCCATCGACCATGTCGTAACGCTGGTAGCTGGTGGCTGCGGTGAGCAGCAACACCACTTCATCGGCGCCCTCGATACGCAAGCGATCGCGCAATGCGGTCACCGTGCCGCCTTTGACCTGCGGCAACACGCGCAGCGCAAAGCGCAACTTGCCGTCGATGCCGGCAAAGCTGCCGTTGCGGCCGCTGAACAGCAAACTGCCCTGCTCTGCCGTGACCTCGCCGCGTTGCGGGCTGTCGATGCCTACACGCAAGGAAATCGCGCGCGGGCGGTCGCACGACAGACGCACCACGATGCATTGCGACTGCGCAGAAACGAACACCTCGCGCCGATGCAGCGCGCCGCCGGAGCGGAAGCTGGTGGTGGCCAGCGCGGTATCCAGATCCAGCTGGCGCCGGTACTCGCTGATGCCGTCGGCACGATCGAAATCCAGCAACAGATCGCCGAGCGGTTGATACGGCATCTGCTTGAGCGGACGCGAGAGCAGCTTGGCGTCGGCCAGCTGTTCGGCCTCGGCATAGCGCCCTGCAAAGATCAGCGCACGCACCTGCGGCAACGCGGCCAATCCCTCCGGGCTGGTGGAATCGTAGGGGCCGCCGGCGTAGAGCGTGTCTTCGTTGAGTTGCAGGCGTTCGTGGGCAATGCCGCCCCACACCATCGCGCCGAGTCGTCCATTGCCGACCGGCAAAGCCTCCACCCATTCGTTGGCCGGTTCGCGGTACCACAGCTGCAATGCATCGGCGGGCGCGGCGGCCGGCAACGCGGCGTGTTTCGACGACGCTGCAGCCTGCGCGGCAACCGGTGCGGCGCCCAGGACCGCAAGCGCGGCCCCGGTTGCCTTGCACAGCTCGCGCCGGGTCAGCACGGCCACCGCCGTGCTGCCTCACCGGAACCGCCCGCGACTGCCTTGCGGCGTTCCGGCATCTGCTCGCTCATCGACTGAAGACAGCCTGCGATCATCGACGACGCGCTTTGCCGGACGCAATCTTGCGCTGCAACACGCTGACCGCCTTGCCGTCGTACTGGATGCTGGTGTCGGTCTTGGGCTCGAGCGCACCGGCGTCGTCGCGCGGGCCATCGACGAATCGCACATTGATGGTGCGCTTGGCCTGCATGCCGGTCCAGCTGCCCTCGCGCTTGCCGATGCTCAGCTCGCCCTTGGCCTGGTTCCAGACCAGCGGAATGCGGCTGAACTCGCCCTTTTCGTAGCCATAGCCCTTGCCGTCGTCCTCGTACAGCGAGAACTCGCCATCCGCACCGGTGTAGACCACCACCGTCAGCGGCGCATCCGGCTTCTGGTCCACGTATTCCTGCACCGGGCCGGTGGGCACGATGGAGCCTGCACGCACGAACAGCGGCATGCGTTCGATCGGCGCGGCCGCTTCGATGCTCTGGCCACCTTCGTAGCGCTTGCCGGTGGCGAAATCCAGCCAGCTGCTGCCGGCCGGCAGATAGACCTGACGCGAGGTGGCGCCGAAGCGGGTCACCGGTGCGACCAGGAACGCCGGCCCGAACAGGTACTGGTCGTTGATGTCGCGGACCTTGGGGTCGTTCGGGAAGTCCATCATCATGCCGCGCATGATCACGCCATCGCGCTGGTAGGTATCGCCGGCCAGGCTGTAGATGTACGGCAGCAATGCGTAACGCAGGCGGTTGTAGTACGCCATGCTCTCGTAGAACGGCGTGCCTTCCGGAGCGATGTTCCAGATTTCGCGGTACGGGAACTGGCCGTGCGAGCGGAAGATCGGCACGAAGGCGCCGAACTGGAACCAGCGCGTGTTGAGTTCGCGCCATTCCGGCAGATGCGCCGGGTCCTGGTTCTCGTAGCGCTTCTCGACCGCAAAGCCGCCGATGTCGAAGGTCCAGTTGGGCAGGCCCGACAGCGCCATGTTGACGCCACCGGAGATCTGGTCGCGCATATCGTCCCAGCGCGAGACGATGTCACCGCTCCACACCGCCACCGCATTGCGCTGGGTGCCTGCATAGCCCTTGCGCGAGAGGATGAACACGCGCTTGTCGTCGGCCGCACGGTCGCCCACGTACACGCCATGGGTGTGCGGCAGCGGATAGGAGTTGAAGTATTCGGTGGACGAGCCCAGCGCGTTGGGCGTGGTGCGCGCCTTGCGCTCGCCGATGTCCAGGTTGGAATGCACGTCCGGTTCGTCGGCGTCCATCCACCAGGCATCGAAGCCCTTGCTGTTGAGCTTTTCGTTGACCTGGCGCCAGTAGATTGCCTGCGCCTTTTCCGAATACGGATCGTAGAAAGAGTTCTTGTAGCCCTTGCCGATCCAGTCCAGCTCACCCACTTCCACGTTGCGCTTGTACATGAAACCGGCGGCATCCAGTTCCTTGTAATTGGCGGTGGTGGGATAGAACTTGGGCCAGATCGAAATCATGATCTGCGCATGCATGTCGTGCACGGCCTTGACCATGCCGTCCGGATCGGGGAAGTGCTGCGGGTCGAAATCGTGCGAGCCCCAGGCATTCTCGGGCCAGTACGACCAGTCGAGCACGATGTTGTCCAGCGACAGCTTGCGCTTGCGGTACTCGCCCACCGCGCCCACCAGCTCGTCCTGGCTCTTGTAACGCTCGCGGCTCTGCCAGAAGCCGTAGGCCCACTTGGGCAGCATCACCGACTTGCCGGTGAGCTCGCGGTAGCCGGCCACCGCCTGGTCGTAGGAATCGGCCGAGACGAAGTAGTAGTCGATCATCTGGCCGGCTTCGGACCACAGCGACAGATCCTTGGCTTCGGTCGCCGGCTGCGGGTCGCGGTGCAGCAGCGCGATGTAGCTGGGGTCGATCAGGTCCCACTCGACCTTGACGGTGTGGCGCGTGCCCGGCTCCAGCTCCAGCTTGAACTCGTGATTCCACGGGTTCCAGTTCTGGCGCCAGCGATCGATGATCAGCTTGCCGTCCACGTACAGCTTGGCGTACTCGCTCGAGTACAGCGAGAAGGTGTGCTCGCCACCGGTGAGCGCTTCGATCTCGCCCTCCCAGGTGACCTGCATGCGGCTGTCCTTGTCCTTGGTGATCGCCTTCTTCGGATACTTGGTCAGGTCGCTGAGGTACTGGTAGTTCACCTCGCTCTCGCGACGCTCGACGATCTGCTTGCCATTGATCGCATAACGCGCGGTCAGCGCACCGGCCTTGCCCCTGGCGTCGTACAACTTCAGCGTCTTGGGCAGCGGCTGCAGGCCACGCGGGTCGCCCAGGCGGCTGATGGAGTTGTTGTCCCATAGCAGGCCGTAGTTGCGGCTGGACACCAGGTAGGGCACCGCCATATCGATGTTGTTCTGCTGCAGCTCGACGTTGCGGCCCTTCTGGTTCATCCAGCCCTGCTGGTGCTGGCCGAAGCCGTACAGGGCTTCGTCATCGGGCGACTGGAAGCGCTGACGCACGCTCAGGTACTGCTTGCCTTCCACCTTCAGCGGCGCAAAGCTGCGCCCGCCGGCCACTTCCGACAGCACCGGCTTGCCATTGGCATCGGCGAAGCTGACATGGCCATCGACGGTGGACACGGTGGCGGTGACCTTGCCGGTCTTCAGCTGCACGCTGTCGCCCTGTTCGGCCAGCTGGAAGGCGCCATCGCCCTGCACCGGCACGCGCATCAGGCTGGGGCTGCGTGCGAAGTCGCCGTCCGGGTCGGCGCTGACGCGGATGATGCCGGCATCGACCACCTGCAGGCGCACCGGGGCGGCGCCCTTGGCGCTCGGCACCACGGTGACGCCATCGGCGGCCTTGCGCACTTCCTGCGCATGCGCGGCATTGGCCAGCAGGGCCAGCGACAACGCCAGGCAATGGGCAAGCGGTGTACGTCGGTTTGCAGGCGCGGCGCCGGCGGAACGGATGGTGGTTTGCATGGTCACTCCCTTTGAATTGCGAAACGCTGCCGCGGGGGCGGCAACGCATGGGTTGCTGATTATTTGTAGGTGGCGAGCTTGATCTTGAGCAGCTGCGGCACGCTGGAAAAATTGACGCCGTAATCGGTCTGGTCGCCGTTCCAGTTGCGCTGGAACTTCCACTGGGCGCCGTCGTACACGCCTTCCTCGACGCGGTCGTAGAACATGTTCGCCGTCGCGTCGCTGGCCGGGTGCAAGGTCACGCGCACGTGGTAGCCGGTGACCAGAAATTCATCCGGGCCCAGCTCGGCGATCAGGGCGGCGCCGATCGGCTCGGGGTTGCCCGGCGGCTCGCCCTTGAACCAGAACTGCGGCACGCCGTAGGTGATGGTGGCGCCCCAGCGGTCGTTGAGCTTGAGCTCCTGCACCGCCTGGCCGGGCTCTTCGGCGGTGCCGTGCAGCTTGCCTTCGGACGCGGCCTTGGCGAACGGGCGCATGCCCATGCGCACGGCCTGGAACCCCAGCGCGAACGGTGCCAGTGTTTCTTCGTTGACGTGCTTGGCGCCCAGCGGGTAGTTGGAATAGCGCGTGTAATCCATGCCGAAGGCCGACCAGCCGATGCCGTTGTGGCCCAGCGTTGGATACAGGTAACGCGCGTACTCCTGGCGGTTGCCGGTTTCGGCCACGAACAAGGCATTGTCCGGGCGCGCATAGCGCTCCAGCACCGTGGTGTACATGCGGTATTCGGGCATGTAGATGTCCGGCGCCAGCAGATCGATATGCGGGCCGGCGGCCTTCCACACGTCGAGCACGTTGTCGGTGGGGCCACCGCTGGCGTACTGGCCGGGCTGACCCGGATTGAAGGGGCCACGCAGCGCGGCATTGACGTACATCGGCAACGGGTATTCGGCCTTGCCGGCTTCGGCCACCTGGTCGATGTAGCGGCCGATCGACCACGCATGGAAGATTTCATCGGCATCGGCGCCGAACACCTGCGCCCAGTTGCCCGGCTGCTTGTTCAAGCGCTTGAGCAATGCGTCCGGTACCGGGCCGTCGAACAGTTTTTGCGCCATCGGCGAGAAATCGCGCACGCTGCCGTAGGTGCCCGGCTCGTTCTCCGGCTGGATCATGATCACGGTGTGTTGCGGGTCGACCTTCTTCAGGTGCTGCATGAAGGCGACGAACGCCTTGCGGTCGGCGTCCAGGGTGGCCTGTGCGTGTGGCGACAGCGAGCCGATCGCCTTGCCCTCGCGGGTGATCACGCGCGGGAAGCGCTGGTTGTCGGCCTTGACCCACAGCGGGGCATACGCCGGACCATTGTTCTTCCAGGTAGCGAACCACAGCAGCACCAGCCGCACCTTGTGTTCGCGCGCCTGGGCGAGCAGCGTATCGACGAAGGAGAAATCGAACTTGCCCTCTTCCGGCTCGACCTGTTCCCAGGCGATCGGCACTTGCACCGTGTTGGGACCCAGCACCTGCATGGCCGGCCACACCTTGTCCATCACGCCGGGGTAGTTGCTGGAATTGTTGACCTGCGCGCCCAGGATCAGGAATGGCGCGCCATCGACCATCAACGCATGCTTGCCGTCCTTGCTGACGAACTGCGGCATCGGTGTCTGCGCTGCCGGCGCCGCCGCAGTGGCAGGTGCCGTCGCTGCGGTGCCGGCAGCCGGTGCGGGGCCAGCAGGTTTGGCCTGTTCGGCCTGCTCGCCGGATTGGCATGCAGCCAGGGCCAGTGTCAGCGCGGACAGCAGCAGCGGACGCAGGCAGCGGCGTGCAGTGGAAGGAGTAATCACACGTGCAACGGGGGAATGCATGGACATAAGACTCCTGGTCACCAGGTATCGGTGCGGAAGGGGGAAACAGGAAGTGCGTCGCGATTGATCAGGTTGGCGTCGTCGGGGTTCTCGCTCCAGCCATAGCGCACGGCAACCGGTGCAGGCACCGCATCGCTGCGCACGATCACGCGGTCGCCCTCGATCTGCGCGGTCGCCGGATGAAAGCGCTGATCGGCACCGGCGATGCGCAAGCCCTGCACCGCGCCACCACCACGGACCTGCAGCGCACTGCCCTGCAGATCGAAGGTCAGCACCGCCTTGCCGCCTTCAAAGCTCGCGCGCTTGAATACCGGTGCGCTGTAGACGAGCGTCTGGCCGTAGGCCACGTGCCGCGCGGCGAGCGCCAGGCGGTGGCCGACATCGCGCTTGTTGGTGGGATGGATGTCGGTGGGGTTGCCGATATCGATGATCACTGCCTGGCCAGTCGCCGGTAGCGCCAGCGTCTTGGACTGCGACTCGCGCAACAACGCCCACGGGCTCAGCTCGCCCTTGTCGCCACCGGCCTTGAAGTTGGCCAGCTGCACCCACAGGAACGGCAGCGTTTTCGCCCCGCGTTCGGCGCGCCATTGCTGGATCATCGCGGCAAATTGTTCGCGGTACTTCACCGCGCCGGTGTCGCTGGCATTGGTTTCGCCCTGGTACCAGATCACGCCCTTGACCGGGAACGGCTGCAGCGGATGGATCATCTGGTTGTACAGCAGCGTGGGCAGCTGGTTCTTGTTGTCGGTCAGCGACACGCGCACGGCGGCGGGACGGAACTTCCAGCCGCCCAACGCGCGCTTGGCACCGGCGCTGGTCTGCACGAAGCGCTGCTCGTCCGGGCCATGCATGCCGCCGCCGCCACTGAGATCTTCCACCCGCACCGCGATGTGGTTGACGCCTGCATGCAAGGCAGAGGCAGGCACCTGGTAGACGCGCGGCAGGTTCCACTGTTTTTCGGTCGTGCCGACCTGCTGGCCATTGACGTAGGTGATGTCCGAATCGTCGATCTGCCCCACGCCCAGCGTGAGGCCGGCCTTGGCCTCGGCCGCGCTCAGTGTCACCGTGGTGCGGTACCAGGCGATGCCGTCCATGCCGTCGTACCCGCTGGATTCCCACTGCTGGGTGGTCGGGATGCTGTCCCAATCGCGGTCGTCGAACGTCGGTTCGCGCCACTGCGGCATGTCGCCATCCACCTTGGGCCAGCGCGCGATGCGCTTGCCGGTGGCGGCCTGTGCGGCAGCGTCGCGTTGCTTGATCGCCTCGATCGCGCCCTGGTTCTGCTCGGCATTCAAACCCAGCGACGCGGCGTCCATCCACGCCTCGATCGAACTGCCGCCCCAGGTGCTGTTGACGATGCCGATCGGCACGCCGGTGCTGGCGCGCAGCTCCCTGGCGAAGAAATACCCCACCGCGGTGAACTCGCCGGCAGTGTCCGGCGTGGCCGCTTTCCACGCGCCACCGGTCAGGCGCGTTTCCGGCTGCAACGACCACGACTTGGGCACCTTGAAGTGGCGCAACTGCGGGTCGTTGGCGGCGGCCATCGCCTGCGGACCATCGCTGGCCTGCGCCAGTGGCCATTCCATATTCGATTGCCCGCTGGCAAGCCAGACATCGCCGACCAGTACATCGCGCACCTGCAGCTGCCCGCCATCGCCCTGCACGCTCAACACGTACGGGCCGCCGGCGGTGTGCGCCGGCAGTGTGACCTTCCATGCGCCCTGCGCGTCGGCCCTGGCGGTGGCGCGCTTGCCATCGAAGCTGACGGTGATCGCGGCATTCGGCGATGCCCAACCCCACACCGGCATGGGCTGGTCGCGCTGCAACACTGCGCCATCGGCAAACAACAGCGGCAGGGTCGGCTGGGCCAGCGCGAGTGGGCTGGCCAGCGCCAGAGCCAGCAGGCAGGCGCGGCAAACGAGACGTGCGGTCATACGGTGATCTCCGGCAGCGGCGCGGCCAGTCGGCGCGCAGCGAGGCGATGGGGGATAAAGCGGGTCAAGGTACGGCAGCGCGATGCCGCGCGCAGGCACGCAGCGCTCATCGTGGGTCGCCATAAAAGATGCCACGGCCACCGGTGGCGAAGTAGACGCGACCAGCAAGTCGCGGGTCGCCGGTGACGCTGTAAGGCTTGCCGAAACGGTGCGCGTCGTCGTTGATGCGCAGCCACTGCGCGCCCTCGTCGTCGGAACGGAACACACCATCCACACCGGCCACCCGCCCGGCCAGATACAACGCCGGCGGTGCACCCGCGCGCAGCGGCTTGCCGATGCCCAGCGAGCGCGCTTCATCCGGCTTGGACACGGTCTGCATGCGTGCGTCCTGCCAGCGCAGCACGCCCAGCGATGGACTGGCCAGATACACCACGCCGGCACGCCAGGGGTCGGGCCGCAGCTGCGGACGCGCGCGCTCATCGCGCGCAGGGTTGCCTACCTGTTGCCCGGTATCGCGGAAGCTGGCCGCGCCGTCGGTACTTTCATAAAAGCGTCCGCTGACGGTGTCGGCGGCATACCAGCGCTGTGCATCGACACGGTCGGCCACCACCACCGCAGTATCAGGAAGCCCTTGCACGCGCTGCCAGCGCTTGCCGAAATCGGCCGTGCGCCAGTTGCCGCCGTTGGCGGGCGCCCAGACCACCTGCGATGCATCGGCTGCGATGGCAATGGTGCCCGCACCCTGCCCGGCCGGCGGTTCGCTGGTGAAGGCGCTCCAGTGCGCGCCGCCATCCTGCGACACCAGCGCGCGGATCTCGTTGTTGCGACGATCGCGCACGGTGCCGCTACGCACCACGGTCAGCGGCGCCTGCCCCGCAGCATCGATGCTCTCGCCGTTGGTCAGACGCGGGCCACCATACTGCAGCTGCGCGGTGTCCAGCACGTCGTGGCGGAATCCATCGATATCGCCCAGCGCGCTGAGCAGATGCGCACCGCCCATCGGGCTGAGCAGGTCCAGGGGCACGGTCTCTTCCAATCCACGGTCCTGGAACCACCACTGCAACGGCTGCCGCTTGACGGCGAAATCGCGCAGGTTGCGCGAGGCCCAGATGCCGTAGCCGGTGACGAACAGCGCGTGGTTGCCGTCAAACGGATCGATCGCCAGCGCGCCCATCCAGTGCGGTGTGGCATGCGCGGTCCACGGCGCGGCGCTGTGATCGAACACCGCATCGGCCAACAGCGGCGTCCAGTGCTTGCCGCCGTCGACGCTGCGGAACAGCTCATCGCGCGGCGCACGCCGGCGGAAGGTGCTGGCCAGCAGCACCTGCGGATCCTGCGGGTCCACCGCCACCGCGCCCCAGCCGAAACCATCGCCATCGGCCGGTTGCGGAATCGGGCTGATCTCGCTCCAGCGCCCCTGCGCCGGGCTGTACTTCCACAACGCCCCCCCGGCCATCAAGTCCGGGCCGGGCTGATCGCCATAACTGAGATACCACTGCCCATCGCGGCCGCCGTCCATATGGCTGGGGCGCAAGCCCTGCGGCTGCCCGGCCACCGCCGACCAGGTGCGACCGGCATCGTCGGAGACATACAGGCTGGTCTGCGCGGTGGAGACGCCGACGTAGATCCGTGGCGTGGGACTGCCAGCTCGGCCGCTGGCGGGGTCGAACACGACAAAGGCGATCCCCACCGCCTGCTCGCGTCCGACATGGTTGCGCGCAGTGGCAGCGGCCAGCGCCTCGGCAGGAAATCCTTCCACCCGCGCCCAGTGCGCGCCGCGATCATCGCTGCGCCACAGGCCTGCATCACGTGAGCCCAGCAACAGCACCCGGCCATCGTGCGGGTCCACCGCCAGCCGCTCGCCATTGGCGCGGCCAAGCTGATTGCCACCAAGCTTGAACGGCAGCTCGGCGCGCTCGAAGTTTTTGCCGCGATCGAACGAACGCAGCACCGCCGCAGTGCCGGCGCGCGTGTGCATGTAGGTGCCCGCCGCCAGATAGAGGGCATCGGGATTGCCGGGGTCGATGGCGAACGCATCGATGCCCATCAGGTTCCAGTCGTCGGCGCCCAACCAGTCGGTCAGCGCCACCCACTGCTGCACATGCGCATCCCAGCGATACGCACCACCGACATCGGTGCGCGCATAGGCAAGATCGCGTTCGGCGGGATGAAACACTACACCGGTGACAAAGCCGCCACCGCCAATGGCCACGCTGCGCCAGTGGTAAGGCCCCTGCGTGACGGGCTCGGCCGCGTACACGTGAGACGTCATGAAGAGCAACACCAGCGTCAGGCAAACGGCAGTCGGCCACGCGTGTGCTGCGAAAAAGCGGCGCTTAGTAGGCGGATCGATCATGGCGATCATTCCTCCGGCTCCCTTCGCGATCGACGGCAACCCCATCGATAGGAAAAACACCGGCCCAGCGAACTGCCTGCACAGCTCGCCGGACCGGCGACGCACTTCCTACGGCGCGTTCTACAGGCTGGCCCGCAAGGTCAGGCCATACCGACGATCGTTGATCACGAAGTCGCGGTAGCGCGACTCGTTACCCAGGTAGCTTTCACGGCGGGTATCGAGCAGATTCACGCCATCCAGCGAAATCGACCACACATCATTGATGTTGAAACGCAGCGAGGCGTCCAGCTGGCCGAAGCCCTTGTTGTAGACCGGCAGATTGCCGGTGCCGTTGCCTGCGGTGGTCACCAGCCAGTCGCTGCGCCAGTTATAGGCCACACGGCCCTGGAAGCGCGAGGTTTCGTAGCTCAGGATCGCGTTGTAGCTGTTCTTGGACAGGCCTTCCAGCGGCACCGTCAACGACTGGCCGTTGGTGTCGGTGGCAGTCGGGCTCGGCGCCTCGCTGTCGACGTAGGTGTAGTTGGTCTGCAGGCCGAAGCCGCTCAGCCAGCCCGGCAGGAAGTCGAAGAACTGCGTGTAACCCAGTTCCGCACCGCGGATCTTGCCCGAGTCGCCATTGACCGGACGGGTGATCTGCCACACCTGGCCGTCGTACACCTCGTTGAAGACGGCATTGGCGATGAAGCCTTCGACCTTCTTGTAGAACAGGGTGCCGTACATCATCGAGCCCTGACCGAAGTACCACTCCAGCGCGGTGTCGAACTGGTCGGCCTTGACCGCTTCCAGGTTCGGGTTACCTGCGGTGCCGGTGAAGGTCGAGGCGCCGTTGGAGGTGCCGGTGCTCAGGCTCAGGTTGGGGTTGAGGCGATCGAAAGTCGGGCGCGAAATACCGCGCGAGGCCGCAAAACGCCACTGCAGCTGGTCGCTCAGCATCCAACGCAGGTTCAGGCTCGGCAGCACGTCGGTATAGGTCTGCTGCGCGTCGACCGGAATCAGGCCGCCGCCTTCGGCGTCGGTACCGGTACGCACGCCCTGCGAGCCGACTTCGGTCCGCACCACGCGCACACCGATGTTGCCGTCGAACGGGATGTCGCCGTCCACGCCGAAGCGCAGCACGCCGTATGCCGCGTAGGTCTTTTCGTTCTGCGTATTGATGTTGTTGGGCGCAAATTCCAGCGGAGTGCCGCCGAAGGTGGCCAGCGTCTCCTCGTAGTTGGCCACGGCCGCATCGGAGGCGGTCAAGGTCGGGCCGAAGGTGCTGCTCTTGCCGCGGAAGAAGTCGGTGATCGGGTTGGTCACCACGCCCACTGTGGGGAACTGCGAGAACGGCGTGCCGGCGCAGCCATTGATGCACATGAAGCGGTAGACGTTGCCCTTGGTCTCGGCATCGCGGTCGGTGTAACGCACGCCAGCCTTGAAGCTGCGCACGAAATCGCTGTCGAACGCCAGATCCATGTCCGAACGCCAGGCGAACTCGGTGCCCTTGTTGTCGTCCTTGTTGTCCAGGTGCCAGCGCCAGCCGTTGTAGTTGTTCTGGTCGGCCAGGAAGCCCTCTGCCCCGCTGGCGTCGGTCACCGACAGCTTGGGCAGGTCGCCACGGAAGTCGACGTTGAAGAACGGCGTGTTGTTCAGGCCGGTCGCCACGATGTAGCGCGTGCCGGTGGTGGTGGCGTCGACGTACTGGAAGTCGGTGCTCAGGGTCAGCTTTTCGTTGACCGTCCACTTGGCGCCCAGCGAGTAATCGGTGGTCACCGAATGCCGCTCGGTCAGGCTGGTATTGGAGTCGGCCGGCACGTTCTGGAAGGTGCCGTTGACGAACTCGTTGCGGTCGTTGACCTGGATGCCGGGCGTGCCCTGCATCGGGTTGGCGCCGGTCAACGCGAAGAACGAATAATCGTGCCAGCTGAAGTCGTAGTCCGAACGCAGCACCTGCGTATAGACCTCGACCGCATCGTTCGGGCGCCACTGCATCGCAAACGCGCCGGTCTTGCGCTCGCGCTCGCCGACGGTGGTGTTGATGCCGGCGCCATGCGGCACCGAGATCTCCTGGCCTTCATAGCCGGGCAGATCGGTCTGGGTGTACCACGGTTCGATCGAGATGGTGTCCTGGCGGAACGGGCTCTTTTGCTGCGAGTAGTTCACCAGGATGCCGATCTCGCCGATCCCGGTCTGCCAGCGATCGCTGAACAGGCCCGAGAACGCCGGCTTGCCGTCGTCTGCCAGGTCGTAATAGTTGTACTGCACGCTGCCGGCGATCTTGCGGCCGTCGTAATCGAACGGCAGACGCGTGCGCAGGTCGACGGTGCCGCCCAGGCCACCTTCGATCATGTCGGCAGACGGATTCTTGTAGACATTGACGCCGCCGAGCAACTCGGCCGACACGTCTTCGAAGCTCAGGCCACGGCCGTCGTTGGCAGTGAAGATGTCGCGGCCATTGAGTTCGGTACGCACCTGGGTCAGGCCGCGGATGGCGATCGAGCTGCCTTCGCCGTAGTTGCGCGAAATCTGGATGCCGGAGATGCGCTGCAGCGCCTCGGCCACGTTGTTGTCGGGCAGCTTGCCGATGTCTTCGGCGACGATCGAATCGACGATCTGCTCGGCGTTCTGCTTGACCAGCTGCGCCTTGGTGACGCTGCTGCGCGTGCCGGTGACCTGCACGGTGTCCAGCTGCTGGGTCGTCGCGTCCGATGCGGGCGCGGCAGTGGTGGTCGCATCCTGCGCATAGGCCTGCGCGCTCAACAGCGTGGCCACACTGATGGCCATCACGGAGCGGCGGAAATCACGGATCGAACGCTGACCCACAGCCCGGCCTGCCGGAATGTGGCGATTTTGCACTGACATGGTGCTCCCTCCCAGGACGCATGTACTACTCGTTTTAGCGGGCCGGTGCGCGAACGCCCTGCCCGTCGTTGTTGCTGGCCCGCATCCGCCACCGGAAGACCGGCAGGTGTGGATGCGCGGTCGCCCTGGCGGGCAGACCTGCGGCTGCGGCGGGAGCATAGGGCGCTGCCGTCATGCCACACCAATGAAATATTCCTGGAAAGGTATTCGTTAAAACTATATCAAGCACGGCAAACCCGGTAGGTCCGGCATTACAGGCCAGACCTACCGAATCCCGGGCAACGGGCTCGACCATGCCGATCAGCGCACAGCCGGGCCGTGACCGGGCGCACTTACCAGTTCATGCGCAGCACCAGCGAATAGCGGCGGTCGTTGACGAAGGACGAGCGCGTGTAAAGGCGCGGGTCCACTTCGCCATCGGCGTACGAGGTCGGGCCCATCAGCACCTTGGTCACCGTGTTGGTGAGGTTGTTGGCCTGCACGCCCAGCTGCAGATGTTCGTTGAAGCGATAGAAGAACGAGCCGTCGAGCTGGCCGTAGTCGTCGGCCCAGGTCGGCAGGCGCGTGGCCGCGTCGCTGGTGGTCAGCAAATACCGTGAGCGCCAGTTGTAGGCCAGACGCAGCGACAGCGGGCCTTTTTCATAGATGCCGGCCAGGTTGTAGCTACGCCGCGACAAGCCTTCCAGCGGCAGCTCGACGCCGGTCACCGTGGTGCGGGTGTACGGGTCGATGGCGGTATTGGCCCCGCCCTTGCTGTCGACGAAGGTGAAGTTGGCATTGATGCCGAAGCCGCTCATCCAGCCCGGCAACTGGTCGAAGAACTGCGTGTAGCCCACTTCGGCACCGCGGATGGTGCCTTCGTCGGTGTTGTAGGGGCGGGTCACCAGCCACTCGCGGTTGTCGTAGGTCTCGCTGCGGGTCTGGGTGGAGAAGTAATCCTTGACCTTCTTGTAGAACAGCGTGGTGTACAGCATGTCGCTGGTATCGAAGTACCACTCCAGTGCGGTGTCGAACTGGTTGGCGGTCATCGGCTTGAGGGTCGGGTTGCCCGCAGTGCCGACGAAGTTGGTCGCATTGCCGGCGTCGTCGGTTTCCACGTTGAGCAGCACGTACGGCTGCAACTGGGTGTAGTCCGGGCGCGCCATCGCCTTGGACGCGGCAATGCGCCACTGCAAGGTGTCGGTGAAGCGGAAACGCATGTTCAAGCTCGGCAGCACGTTGGTGTAGCTGCCCTGCGAGTTGTTGTCGAAGTACTGGCCGGTGTAGCGGGCCTGCAGCTCCGGCGACACGTTCAGACCGGACAGATCCTGAAACTGACCGAAGCCTTCGGCCTGGGTCTTGGTCTGCACGATGCGCACGCCGATATTGCCGTCCACCGGCACGCCCCATGCTTCGTCGTTACCAAAATACAGCGCAGCGTAGGCGGCCTGGGTGCGCTCGAACTGGCGGTTGGTGTCCTGCGGCTGGTAGCTATCCGGCGCCCAACCCCATCCACGCAATGCCACGATCTGCTGCTGCAGCAGCTCCGATGCGCGCCGGTAGTTCTTGACCAGCCCACCGTTGGGCACCACCAGCGTGGTGGGCACGTTCACCCCGCCACGAAAGAAGTTCTTGAAGGTGAACTGCGACGACTCGTCGGGCAGGTACTGCGACATGTCCGCCAGCCCCGTGGCGCTGCCGGGGATCGCCGCCCAGTTGTCCGACAACACGCCCCAGTTGTAGCCGGAGTTCTTGTTGGTCTGGTTGCGGTCGGTGGCGCGCATGCCAAAGCGCGCAAACCGCAGCCAGCTGCTGTCCTGGAAGGTGTATTCCAGGTCCACCCGCGTGGAGAGCTGACGTCCACGGTTCTTGCCCAGGTGATCCATCGCCGCCGCCCAGAAATAATTGGACGGGTCCTGGGGGAAGCCCTGGTTGGCGATGTCCACGCGCGGGTACTTGCCCGACACGTCATAGGTCAACCCGGGCAGGTAGGTCGCGCTGAACACGGTGAAGTCCAGCTGGTCGTTGTCCGACTGCACCAGCTGCACATCGCCCTTGATCTGCAGGTTGTCGTTGAAGTAATGGCTGAAGCCCACCGACAGATCCGAGGTGGTGGTCTGCTGATCGGAGTAGCGGTTGTCGGTATTGAAACGCACGCCATCGCCGGTCAGCACGCCGCGCCAGGAATTGGACACCGGCGAACCGCGCTGGAATACGCCGTCCTGGTCGTACTGGAAGGTGGTGCCCGGTGCCGGACTGATGCTGTTGTTGCTGTCGTTGAAGAACGCCGCGCGCTCCTGCCAGTTCATGTCGTAACGCGACCGCAGGTATTGCGCGTAGATCTCGGTCTGGTCGCTGGGCTTCCACTGGAACGCTGCGGCGATACCGTCGCGCTTGCGTTCGAAATCCAGCTGACGCCAGTTGACGCCACCGGGCACGTAGACCTCGGTACGCCCGCTGCCGGCCAGCACCGCGTCGTCGGTGCGGCGCACATACGGCTCCACCTGGATGCCGTCCGAGCGCGTGGCAAGTTCCGAATGCGCGATGTCGATCATGAAGCCCATTTCGCCGACGCCGGTCTGCCAGCGATCGCTGAACAGGAACGAGGCCGAGGGCTTGTACTTCTTGCTCATGTCGCCGTAGTTGACGTCGACATTGCCGCCGACAATGCGGCCCGGATTGTCGAACGGCATGCGCGTGCGCAGATTGACCGTGCCGCCCAGGCCGCCTTCGATGATTTCCGCCGAGGGGTTCTTGTACACGTCCACGCCGGCCATCAACTCGGCCGGCACGTCTTCGAAACTCAGGCCGCGGCCGCTGGCGGCGCTGAAGATGTCGCGCCCATTGAGTTCGCCGCGCACCTGGGTCAGTCCGCGGATCATCACCCCGCTGCCTTCGGCGGAGAAATGGTCCGGATCGCTGCGTGCGGCGAAGTGGTCGATGGTCACGCCGCTGACGCGCTGCAGGGTTTCGGTGACGCTGCGGTCGGGCAGCGCGCCGATGTCTTCGGCGCTGACCGAATCCACGATCTGGGTGGAGTCGCGCTTGATCACCTGCGACTTGATCAGGCTGGCGCGCACACCGCGCACTTCCACCGTATCCAGATCCACCGCGCTGGCGCCGGCGTTGGTGGCGGGAGCGGTCTGCGGGGACGGCGCCCGTTGCGCGTACGCAGGGGCGGCGAGCAGCAACCCGATGCTGACGGCCATGGCCGAATGACGCAAACGCGGGGTACGACGTGCGTGCACGCCCGTCCCTGCCGAGGCATGGCTTGAAAACTTGTACATCCGAATCCCTCCCAGGACGCTAGACGACTGAAGACTGGTTGTCGCGGCGCCGTGGCGCGGCCCGCGGGATCATGCGGGAGCCGACGCGAACGCCCGCCCCCGCTCTCTCTGGCGGTTTGCCCGCCGATCACCTGCCCGACTTCACGTGCGCTTCAGCGTGCGATCTGGCGCACAGATATAGGCGCACGGTCTAGCGCCAGCCAATGAAAAATTCACGGACTGGTATTACCTCAGGGAATACAAATGGAAGAGCCCGCTAGCCAAGGGATTCCGGCCCACGCAGACCGGGGTACAAACGCCGTGCGGTGGTCCGCAGCGCCTGCAGGATGCGCTCGGCGCCGGGCGGCAGGATGTAATCGCGCCGACGGATGATGCCGAACGATTCCATCCGCACCCCCAGTTCGATCGGCAGCACCGTCAGCAACTTGGCCTGGATCAGCGGCGCCACCGACTCCACCGGCAACGCGGTCAGCATGTCGGTGCCACGCAACAGGGTCGAGGTCACCGGCAACGACGAGGTTTCGATGGCATTGGTCGGCGTCTGCACGCCGTGCTCCATGAACATCGAGTCCAGCCGTGCGCGCAAGACGCTGTCGGCCGGCGGCAGGATCCAGCCGTGCCGTACCAGGTCCGCATGCTGCAGACCGACCCGGCTGGCCAGCGGGTGGCCGGCACGTGCGATCACCGAATGCGGCTCATCGGCCAGCGGCTCAAACTCCAGCTCGCCCACGCCTTCCGGGCCCAGGATGCGGCCGATCACGATATCCAGCTGACCATCGAGCAATTTCGCCACCAACGGCCGGCTGTAGTCCATCTCCACCCGCACCAGGATGTCCGGGAACTCGCGTTTGACCTCGGCGATCGCCTGCGGCACCAGGTTGGTCCCTGGATTGACCACGGTCCCGATCGACGCCTGGCCCATGCGGCCGGCGCGCAGCGCGGCGATTTCTTCCTGGGCCCGGCCGATCTCCGACATCGCCGCGCGGGCGCGCCGGATCAGCACATGACCGTACCAGGTGGGCTCGACACCGCGGGCATGCCGCTCGAACAATTTCACCCCCAGCATGTCTTCCATCTCGGCCAGCAGCTTGGAGGCGGCCGGTTGGGTCATGCTGGCGGCCTCTGCCGCGCGCAGCACCGAGCGTTGTTCGTGCAGATGCAGCAGCAACAGGAGTTGGCGGGTCTTGAGGCGGGCTGCGTTGAACCAGGGAGTACCGGAATTTGCCATGGGTTGCGGTTACGGCCGTGTATTCGTCGGAGGAATAGAATATGCCGAAAATTTCATTTGCAGCACATATCTCCCCGGGCGAGGCTAGCGCTCGCCGCAGCAGGAGCCCCTACCTCCCGGGCGCGGCCAGAACCAGACGTGACCGCCTCTGACCGGGTGGCAGCACGCACGCCATGACTGCGGAGGTGGACGACGATGACGGCATCTTGCCGGCCACTTGCGGGCCGTAGCGCGAAGCATGCAGCTTGGGCATGCGCTGGCGGCCCAGCCATACGTCCGCTCTTTCACCCTCACTCTACTTTGCGGATCGCGCATCGGCAGCACCTGCTTGCCGCCCGCCGTTGCGCAAGTTCCCCCGACGCTGCCGGCCTTCGGGCCACCGACGGCCGCTTTCCGCTCTATCGCGAGTAACACCATGACTTCACAGACCACCGCCAGCCTGTTCGCCTTGCCGCTGATCGCCATCCTGCGTGGCATCACCCCGGAAGACACGCTCGCCCATGTCGGCGCGCTGATCGACGCCGGCTTCGATGCGATCGAGATCCCGCTCAATTCGCCGCGCTGGGCCGAGAGCATTGCGCTCGCGCAGCAGACCTACGGCGAGCGCGCCTGGATCGGCGCCGGCACGGTGCTGCGCAACGAAGATGTCGACACCCTGGCCGGCATCGGTGCGCGCTTCATCGTCACCCCGAACACGCGACCCAGCCTGATCCGCCATGCGGTGTCGCGCGGGCTGACCGTGGTGGCCGGCTTCGCCACCGCCAGCGAGGCGTTCGACGCCATCGATGCCGGCGCAACGATCCTGAAGCTGTTCCCGGCCGCAACTTATGGCGCTGCGCATGTGCGCGCGCTGCGCTCGGTGCTGCCCACCCACATCCCGGTCTATGTGGTCGGCGGCGTCAGCCCGCAGACCCTGGCCGGCTTCATCGCCCAGGGCGCCGCTGGCGCCGGCATCGGCGGCGAGCTGTACAAACCCGCGCAATCACTCGAAACGACCCAGACGCATGCACGCAGCTTCGTGCAGGCCTACCAGGAACTGCAAGGATGAAGATCACCCGCCTCACCACCTACCACGCCGCACCGCGCTGGTTGTTCCTCAAGGTCGAGACCGACGAGGGCATCACCGGCTGGGGCGAGCCGGTTATCGAGGGCCGCGCGCGCAGCGTGGAAGCGGCCGTGCACGAACTGGCCGGCTATGTCGTCGGCAAGGATCCGGCGCGCATCAACGACCTGTGGCAGACCATGTACCGCGCCGGTTTCTACCGCGGCGGCGCCATCCTGATGAGCGCCATCGCCGGTATCGACCAGGCGCTATGGGACATCAAGGGCAAGGCGCTGGGCGTACCGGTGTACGAGCTGCTGGGCGGGCTGGTGCGCGACCGCATGAAGACCTACCGCTGGGTCGGAGGCGACCGCCCCGGTGCCATCATCCAGCAGATCACCGACTACCGCGCGCTGGGCTTTGACACCTTCAAGTTCAACGGCACCGAAGAGATGAAGCTGATCGACAGCGCGCGCGCCGTGGATGCCGCCGTGGTCAAGGTCGCCGAAATTCGCGAAGCCTTCGGCAACACCATCGACTTCGGCATCGACTTCCACGGCCGCGTCGGCGCGCCGATGGCCAAGGCGCTGCTGCGCGAGCTGGAACCGTTCAAGCCGCTGTTCGTCGAGGAACCGGTGCTGGCCGAACAGGCCGAGTACTACCCGCGCCTGGCCGCCAGCACCTCGATCCCGCTGGCCGCCGGCGAGCGCATGTTCTCGCGTTTCGAATTCAAGAACGTGCTGTGCGCCGGCGGCATCGGCATGGTGCAGCCGGACCTGTCGCATGCCGGCGGCATCACCGAGTGCGTCAAGATCGCCGCGATGGCCGAAGCCTACGACGTGGGCTTCGCCCCGCACTGCCCGCTCGGCCCGATCGCGCTGGCTGCGTGTCTGCACGTGGACTTCGTCTCGCACAACGCGGTGCTGCAGGAACAGAGCATCGGCATCCATTATAACGAAGGCGCCGACCTGCTCGACTACGTCATCAATAAAGACGATTTTCAGTGTGTCGATGGCAGTATCGCCGCCCTGCCCAAGCCCGGGCTCGGTGTGGAGATCGACGAAGACATGCTCAAGCGCGCAAACGAAAATCCGCCGGACTGGCGCAACCCGGTATGGCGTCATGCCGATGGCAGCATCGCCGAATGGTGAGCACGCCCGAACACACCGCCGTGCTGGCGGTCGACAGCCGCTGCACGCATGGCGAAGGCGTGCTGTGGTGCGAGCAGCGCCAGGCGCTGTACTGGGTCGACATCGTCGAGAAGCGCCTGTGGCGGCATCATCCGGCCACGGCGCAATCGCGCTACTGGACGCTGCCCGACCGCCCGGGCTGCCTGGGCCTGATGGACGACGGCCGCCTGCTGATCGCATTGGCCAAGGCCATCGGCATCGTCGACCCGGACAGCACCGAAGACGAGCTGTTGCCGTTCGAGAAGCTGGCCGATATCGAAGCAGACAACCCGCTCACGCGCAGTAACGATGGCCGCGTCGACCGGCACGGCAACCTGGTGTTCGGCACCATGGACGAGCACGACAGCAAGGCTGCGCGCGGCGCGATGTATCAGTTCTCGCTGGCCCATGGCTTGCGCGCGTTGCCGTTGCCGGGCGTATCGATCCCCAACTCGATCTGCTTCAGCCTCGACGGCCGCACGCTGTATTACTGCGATTCGGTGCGCCCGCAGATCCTGTGCTGCGACTACGATCCGGACACCGCGCAGACCAGCAACACGCGCGTGTTCGCCACGCTGGATCGCGATGATGCCGAGCCGGATGGCTCCATCATCGACAGCGAAGGTCATCTGTGGAATGCGCAGTGGCGCGCCTGGCGCGTGGTGCGTTATCGCCCCGACGGCAGCGTCGAGCGGATCGTGCAGCTGCCGGTCAAGCACCCCACCTGCAGCGCGTTCGGCGGCGCGGCGCTGGACCGTCTCCATGTGATCTCCTCGCGCCTGGACCATAGCGCCGAAGAACTCGCGGGCATGCCCGAAGCCGGCAGCCTGTTCGTCTGCGACCTCGCCATCACCGGCCTGCCCGAAAGCCGGGTGGCCAGCGCATGATCGCCGTCGACTGGGGGACCAGCAGCCTGCGCGCCTACCTGCTCGACGCCACCGGTGCCGTGCTCGAACAGCGTCGCGGCAGCGACGGCATCCTCGCCTGCCAGGGCCGCTTTGGCGAGGTGCTGAGCGCCTTGATCGACGGCTGGGAAGGTCCGGTCGTCCTGTCGGGCATGATCGGTAGCCGCAACGGCTGGGTCGAGCAAGCCTACCTGCCCTGCCCGGCCGATACCGCCGCACTGGCTGGCGCCATGCGCCGCTACGACGACCTGCTGCCCGGCCGCACGCTATGGTTCGTGCCCGGCGTCAGCACCGGCGCGCAGCACGGCGTGCCCGATGTCATGCGTGGCGAAGAAACCCAGCTGGTCGGGCTGATCGCCGCACTCGGCGACGGCGACCACATCGCCTGCCTGCCCGGCACACACAGCAAATGGGCGACGATTGCCGACGGCCAGCTGACCGACTTCGCCACCGTGATGACAGGCGAGCTGTACGCGGTGCTGCGCCAGCACAGCATCCTCGGCAAGCTCATGTCCGACGATCACGCCGACCTCGATGAAGCCGCGTTCCTGTCGGGCGTGGATCGCAGCGCAGACCCCGGCGGCCTCAGCCACCACCTGTTCGGCACCCGCACGCTGGGCTTGTTCGACCGCCTCAGTGCACAGGCCCTGCCCTCGTACCTTTCGGGCCTGCTGATCGGCCACGAGCTCGGCGAGCATCGCGGCAGCCACGCCACCGTGCACCTGGTCGGCAGCCCGGCGCTGGCGCAACGCTACGCCCTGGCGCTGACGCATCTAGGCGTGGCCACCCAAGCGCACCCGGAAGACCTGGCCGCCGCCGGTCTGTTCGCCCTGGCCCGGCAACACGGCCTGACCTGAGCTGCGCCCTACGGAGACAGCATGCCAAGCCGTCTCCTGCGGGGCGGGAAGGCAAGGATCGCGCGCGCCGCAAGCGCGGGTTGGGGTGAGGGTGCTGCGGAAGACAGCCAACCCGGAAAGATCCAGGCATGTCCCGCACACGAGCGACACATCCAACAACTGCGCAGCACACAATCCGCATCCCACCTCACACCCATCACCGGACTGCTTTAGAATTACCGGGCTAAACGCCGGATTCCGCCATGCCTTTTGTTGTCACCGAAAACTGCATCAAGTGCAAATACACCGACTGCGTCGAAGTCTGCCCGGTGGATTGCTTCCACGTCGGCCCGAACTTTCTGGTCATCGACCCGGACGAGTGCATCGACTGCACGCTGTGCGAGCCCGAATGCCCGGCCAATGCGATCTATCCGGAAGATGACGTCCCCGCCGGCCAGGAAGGCTTCGTCGCGCTCAACGCCGAGCTGGCCAAGGCCTGGCCGGTGCTGACCGTGCGCCAGGAACCGCTTCCCGATGCTGCGGACTGGGACGGCAAACCGAACAAGCTGCCGCTGCTGCAGCGCTAAGGCGCTATCCCGCGCGCGACACCAACGCCGCCCGCAGCCACACCGCACAATGCAAAACGGGCGCCTTGAGCGCCCGTTTTGCTGTCCGACAGCGTTTTGAACCCACTCAGCCGCCGAGCTTGCCCTTCAGTGCGCTGATCACCGCCACCGGTGCAGCGGCCGTGGCCGGCATGCCGCGCGGATCCACTGCCGACACGTAGCTGCCCGCCTCGACCTTGACCACGCGCACCAGGAAGCTGGAACCCTCGTAGCTCACGTCGTAGGAACCGAGCATCTGCGCCTTGCTGGCGATGGTTAGGCCGGGAATCTCGGCCAGCGCCGCACCGACCTTGGCAAACACCTCGTCGCGCTCGCCCGGCACGGTGAAACCGCTGTTGGCGCTGGCAGACGGCGGCGTGTTGTTCTGCTGGGTGGTCGATGCCAGCGTCGGCACCTTCATCGCACCGGAGGTATCGGGCAGGTTCAGATCCGGCGGCACTTCCAGCGGGCGGGCTTCCGGGGCCAACGCATAGTCGCCGCGCGCGCCCTTGTGAAACCAGCTGCAACCACTCGTGGCGGCGACGGTGGCGGTCGCCAGCAACGCGAGCGACAGCACGCGGACGGGGGAAACGGAATGACGCATCGATAAATCTCCTGGGTCAGGCCGCGAGCATTTCGCGGCTGGAAAGTGCTTCCAACGCAATGGCGTCGGCGGCAAGGCGGTCGGCGGCAGGCTGGTGCGCCGCAGAAAGTGGCAGCAGCGGCAAGCGCAGGCCGTGGCCGATCCCGGCGCGCTGCAGCAGCGCCTTGACCGGGATGGGATTGGATTCGATCCCGCAGAAGCTGTGATATTCGCTCAGGCGCGCATCCCAGGCGGTGGTCGCGTCGCGCTGGCCCTTGCGGGCCAGATCGCACAGGCGCCGATACGCCGACGGCAATGCGTTGGACGCCACCGA
Source organism: Xanthomonas sp. 3793 (assembly GCF_024806835.1). GTDB lineage: Bacteria > Pseudomonadota > Gammaproteobacteria > Xanthomonadales > Xanthomonadaceae > Xanthomonas > Xanthomonas arboricola_F. Next base: position 925,759 of record NZ_JANTYU010000002.1, on the reverse strand, counting down.
GATCAGGCCCTCAGCGCCGGACAGCATCGATTGCGCGGCGCTGCCGTCATCGCCGCTGAGCACCACGAAGGAGTCGCTGCGCAACGCGACCAGCGCAGCAACGCGCTCGGGTTCGCTACGCGCTTCCTTGATGCCGACGATATTCGGGTGATCGACCAGGTCGGCCACCGTCTCCGGCAACAGGTCGCAGCCGGTGCGGCCGGGCACGTTGTACAACACCACCGGCAGCCCGCCGTTGTCGGCCACGGCCAGAAAATGCGCCTTCAACCCTGCCTGGGTCGGGCGCACGTACGGCGGCGTCACCACCAGCGCGTACTGCGCGCCCAGCGCGGCGGCGCGGCGCGTCTGCGCAATGGTTTTTGCGGTGCCGGACAGGCCGGTACCGGCCAGCACCGGCACCCGGCCGGCAACCTGGGCAACGGCTGCGCGCAGCAGCGTGTCGTATTCGTCGTCGCTCAGCGCGGCGGCTTCGCCGGTGGAGCCGGCGACCACGATTCCCTGCACGCCACCGTGCAGCTGCTGCTCCAGCAGCCGCCGCCAGGCATCCAGGTCGAGTGCGCCGTCCGGCCCGAAGGGGGTCGCCAGCGCGGTGATGATGCCGGAAAGGGACAAGATTCTGCTGCTCTTACGTGACAGGGGAGGCCCGCGCGCACGCGGGTTGCGACCGCCTGCATGTTACTTGCGGCGCGAAACCACGGGCAAGTATGCTGGTCACCGCCAGGGCGCCTGCCCGGGCGGCCATTCAGCCTGATGCAATGCCGGAAGCCCCTTTGACCGACTCTACACCCCGGCCTTCGCCGACCGAAAATCACCTCCTGATCAACGCCTACACGACGCATCCGGAGTCCCCCCTATTGCCTGTCACCCGCCGCATCGCCGATAGCGGCTGCAATCTCGTGGACGCCCGCCTGGCCACGGTGGGGCGCGATGTCTCGGTCACCGCGCTGGCCACAGGCTCCTGGGATTCGGTCGCCAAGCTCGAAGCCATGCTGACCCGGCTGGAACGCGAGGAAGGCCTGAAGCTGGTCTGGTACCGCACCGGCCCCAAGCAGACCCAGTCCAACCTGCTGCCCTACATCGTCGAAGTCATCGCCGCCGACAAGCCGGGCATCCTGTTCCAGCTGGCCGATTTCTTCGACCGCCAGGGCATCACCATCGAGAACCTGCAGAGCACGCGCTACCGCGCAATGCAGACCGGCGCGGAGATGTTCTCGGCGCAGGTGACGATCGGCGTGCCGGCCAATATGCACATCGCCGCGTTGCGCGATGATTTCCTGGAATTCTGTGATCACCTCAATCTCGACGCGATCATGGACCCGATGAAGTTCTAAGGCAGACGCACCGATGGCCATCGCCCAATCCGCGCTGAAACAGATGTTCGACCATATCCGCTCCGAGACCGACTGGAATCTCGACGGCCCCTTGCGCTGGGAGTATTTCTTCGCCGACCCGGCGCAGGAACCGCTGCAGAAACTCGCCGAGCAACTCACCCAGGACGGCTACCGCGTCATCGACATCTTTCTCGGCGAACGCGACGAAGATGACGGCGACGACGAGGAGTCGTATTTCCTGCACGTGGACAGGCGCGAACACCACACCATCGAATCGCTGAATCAGCGCAATGCGCAGTTCGACGCACTCGCCAAACGTTTCCATGTGGCTGCTTATGATGGGATGGACGTCGGGCCGGCCTGATCGGCCGCCGACCGCCTCTCCCCTTCAGGCTGAGCAACGATGACCGACGCTGTACTGGAACTGCCCGCTACCACCCTCGACCTGCCACTGGCGCTGTCCGGCGGCACCCAGGCCACCCTGCGCGGCTATGCCGGCAAGTGGGTGGCGCTGTACTTCTACCCGAAGGACAGCACGCCCGGCTGCACCACCGAAGGCCTGGATTTCAACGCGCTGCTGCCGCAGTTCTCGCAGGCCGGCGCGGACGTGCTGGGCGTCTCGCGCGACTCGGTGAAGTCGCACGACAATTTCTGCGCCAAGCAAGGATTTGCCTTCCCGCTGGTCAGCGATGGCGACGAGGCCCTGTGCCGCGCCTTCGACGTGATCAAGGAAAAGAACATGTACGGCAAGCAGGTGCTCGGCATCGAGCGCAGCACCTTCCTGCTCTCGCCCGAAGGGCGCGTCGTGCAGGCCTGGCGCAAGGTCAAGGTCGCCGGCCATGCCGAGGCCGTGCTGGCCGCAGTCAAGGCGCACGCCAAACAGTGACGCCCCTGAGTTCCCGTGTCCTCCATCACCCTGCACCTGCAGGCGTGATGGCTCGCCCCTGCTCCATCACTTGGAAGACCCAATGACCCGAGGCAAGCGCATCTACGTGCTGGACACCAACGTGCTGATGCACGATCCCACCTCGCTGTTCAAGTTCGAGGAACACGATGTGTTCCTGCCGATGCAGGTGATCGAGGAACTCGACAACGCCAAGAAGGGCACCTCCGAAGTCAGCCGCAACGCGCGCCAGGTCAGCCGCTTCCTGGACGAACTGCTGGAGAACACCAACGCCGAGCAGATCCAGGCCGGCATCCTGCTCAGCCATCCACAGGGCATCCAGCTCAAGGGCCAGGCGGCGATCGGCCGGCTGTATTTCCAGATCCATCCGATCGACCCGGGCCGCACCTTCGGCGCGATGCTGCCGGACAACAAGATCCTGGCCTCGGTGCTGGCGCTGCGCGAAGAAAACCCGGATGTGCCGGTCATCCTGGTGTCCAAGGACATCAACCTGCGCATCAAGGCCTACATCAGCGGCCTGGTGGCCGAGGATTACCAGAACGACCGCGCGCTGGACGATTTCAGCCTGCTGTTCACCGGCGCCATCGAGCTGCCGGAAGACTTCTGGCAGAAGCACAACGAAGACCTGCGCAGCTGGAACGAGCGCGGTCGCACCCATTACGAGATCGTGCTGGCCGACGACGAAGACTGGTACCCGAACCAGTACCTGTATCTGCCCGGCGAAGACGACGTGGAAATGCGTGTGGCCAAGGTCGGCGGCGGCAAGGCCACGCTGTGTCTGGTGGATGATTTCCGCCACACCCAGCACGCGGTCTGGGGCATCGCCGCGCGCAACCGCGAGCAGAACTTTGCGCTCAACGCCCTGATGGACCCGGAAATCGATTTCGTCACCCTGCTCGGCACCGCCGGCACCGGCAAGACGCTGCTCGCGCTGGCCGCCGGCCTGGCGCAGACGATGGACCAGCAGCGCTACCGCGAAATCATCATGACCCGCGCCACGGTCAGCGTGGGCGAGGACATCGGTTTTCTGCCCGGCACCGAAGAAGAAAAGATGACCCCGTGGATGGGCGCGCTCACCGACAACCTGGAAGTGCTCACCCACAACCAGGATGGCGGCTCCTGGGGCCGTGCGGCCACCAACGACCTGCTCGCCAGCCGCATCAAGATCCGCTCGATGAACTTCATGCGCGGGCGCACCTTCCTGTCGCGGTATCTGATCCTGGACGAAGCACAGAACCTCACTCCGAAGCAGATGAAGACCTTGATCACCCGTGCCGGCCCCGGCACCAAGATCGTGTGCCTGGGCAACGTCGAGCAGATCGACACGCCCTACCTGACCGAGACCACGTCCGGCCTGACCTACGCGGTGGATCGCTTCAAGGCCTGGCCGCACAGCGCGCACATCACGCTGCGCCGTGGCGAACGCTCGCGTCTGGCCGACTTCGCCTCGGAGGTGTTGTGATGCGAACGCTTCGCAGCGCCACTGCGCTTGCGATGCTCGCGCTGGCCGGCTGCGCGACCACCCAGGCGCCATCGACGGTGCCGACCAACCTCAAGAGCGGGCAGTCGTGGATCATCACCCGCCAGAGCGTCGCCGAGCAGGTGCTGGACACCTGTTCGCGCGATAGCCCGGCGCGTCATCCGGGCCAGATCGGCGGCTACTGGGAACCGAGCCATCAACAGATCGAGCAGCTGGAATCCCGGCAGGATGCGTTGACGCCGACCATTGCCGAGCCGCGCGAGTTCGACCGCCAATACGTGGGCGTGGTGATCCAGGGCCAGCAACTGATCTACATCAATGCGTTCAAGCTGCCCAACGACCCGCCGGTGAAACCGGCACGGGAAGCGATCAGGGTTTGCGACGGCGGCAGCGCTTTCTGGGGGGCGCTGTACGACCCGCAAACCGGCGCGTTTTCGCAGATCGCCGTCAACGGCAGCCCCTGACCCGCGATGGGCCTGCTGCTGCCGCGCTGGGTCTGGATTGGCGCGGTGGCATTGTCGAGCGTGGCGGGCATGGTCAACGTGGTCGGCTACCTGGGTTCCGAGCATCAGGTGGTCAGCCACCTCACCGGCACCACCAGCCTGCTTGGCGTGGCCCTGGTGCAAGGCAGCGCGCCGGAGATCGGCTTCCTCTGGGGCGTCCTGATCGCCTTCTGCGCAGGCGCCATGCTCAGCGGCCTGATCATCCAGGACGATGCCTTGCGGCTTGGACAGCGCTACGGCGCGGCGCTGCTGATCGAGGCACTGCTGTTGCTGGCCGCGATTCCGCTGTTCAAGCTGCATCATGTCGGCGGCGCTCTGTTCGCCGCTGGCGCCTGCGGCCTGCAGAATGCGATGGCGACCACCCTCAGTGGCGCGGCGGTCCGCACCACGCATGTGAGCGGCATGTTCACCGATCTGGGCATCGGCCTGGGGCACCTGCTGCGCGGACGCCCGCTGCAGGTGCGCCGGCTCACGCTGAGCGGGCTGATCATCGGCGGCTTTCTTGGCGGCAGCATCCTGGGCACTGTGCTGTTCCAGCGCTGGCAGTACGACGCGCTCTACCTGCCGGCCATCCTTACCGGATTGACCGGTGCCGGCTATGTCGCCTATCTGCAATGGCGTCGCTGGCGTACAGGATGATGCGCACATCCTCCAGGCAGCAGTGCAGAATCGGCGTATGACCACGCCCAGCACGCTGTCCGCATTGACCATCGCCGGCTCCGATTCCGGCGGCGGTGCCGGCATTCAGGCCGATCTCAAGACCTTCGCCGCGCATCGCGTGCATGGCTTGTCGGCGATTGCCGCACTAACGGCGCAGCACACGCGCACCGTCACCGCCGTGCACATCCCGCCCATCGCATTCTTGCGCGCACAGGTGGACGCCTGCTTCGCCGACTTCCAGATCCAGGCCGTCAAACTCGGCATGCTGGCCAATGCCGAGGTCATCCACTGCGTGGCCGATCTGCTCGAAGCCCATCGCCCGCCTTTCGTGGTGCTGGACCCGGTCATGGTCGCCACCAGCGGCGCTCGCCTGCTCGAGGATGCTGCGCTGGATGCGCTGCGCTCGCGCCTGCTGCCGCTGGCAACCTTGATCACGCCCAACACGCCCGAAGCCGAGCTGCTGACCGGCCGCCGCATCGACACTGCCGATGCCGCCGAACATGCCGCCGCCGCGCTGCTGGAGCTTGGCGCGAACGCCGTGCTGCTCAAGGGCGGCCACCTGCATGAGGGCGCGCGCGTCATCGATCGCTTCGATGACGGCGTCACCCAGGACGTGTTCATGCATCCGCGTGTCGACGTCGACGCGCATGGCACCGGCTGCAGCCTGTCGGCGGCGATCGCCGCGCAACTGTGCCAGGGTCTGTCGCTGCTCAATGCCTGCGAGGCCGCGATCGACTACGTGGCGCGCGCCATCCGCCTGGGGCAGCGCCCGGGGCAGAGCGAGGTACTGGTGCTCGACCATTTCGGCGCCGCTCCTGGCGTATGAGCGTGCACAGCCAGGCGCCGACGGCCAGCGCAGCGGACGGACATCGCTGGGAAGTGATGCGCATCGCACCGCTGCAACCGATCGCCACCTTGCTGTGGCTGCCCGCACTGGGCGTGGCGGCACGACATTACCAACCGTTCGCCCATGCCTTGGCCACTGCCGGAATTGCGGTGTATCTGCACGAATGGCGCGGCAATGGCAGCAGCACGCTGCGCCCATCGCGTCGACACGATTGGGGCTATCGCACCCTGCTGGCCGACGACATTCCGGCCAGCCAGGCACTGATGGACCGGCTTGATCCGCAGCACCCGCGCATCGTCGGCGGGCACAGCCTGGGCGGTCAGCTGGCCTGCTGCCATGCCGCGTTGCAGGCTGGGCGATTGCCATCGCAACCCGACTCGCCTTTGACGCAGCTATGGCTGGTTGCCAGCGGCTCGCCGTATTGGCGTAATTTTCCGCGTCCCATGCGTTACGGACTGCCGCTGGTGTATCGCGCCCTGCCCTGGCTTGCACGCGTACAGGGCGTGCTGCACGGGCGATCGCTCGGCTTCGGCGGCACCGAGGCACGCAGCCTGATCGCCGACTGGGCGCGGGTCGGCCGCAGCAATCGCTATCGCGCTGCAGGCAGCGACTGGGAGCTGGAGCGCGCGTTGGGCGCGTTGACGGTACCGATCAAGGCGCTGACCTTTGCACACGATCACTTCGGCCCGGCTGCGGCGCTGCATGCACTGCTGCACAAGATGCCGCACGCGCATGCCGAGCTGCAGCAGCTGGACGATGCGCAACTGGGCGTGCGCAGCGATCACTTTGCATGGATGAAGGCACCCGCCGCTGTGGCGGCTGCGCTGCATCGCAGGCGTGCCGATACAGTCAGTGGCGATCGAATTTCACAAAGGGATTGACGAGCACGCCGGGCATCCGCATAATTCCGCTCCTGACGAGGCGCCCGTAGCTCAGTTGGATAGAGTACCTGGCTACGAACCAGGCGGTCGGGAGTTCGAATCTCTCCGGGCGCACCATCTTCAGGAACAAAAAAGACAGCATTGAACCGCTGTCTTTTCAGTTAAACGTCCGGCTGCAGTGCATCGGATTGCAAGTCAAAACAAGATATGCGCCCGTAGCTCAGTTGGATAGAGTACCTGGCTACGAACCAGGCGGTCGGGAGTTCGAATCTCTCCGGGCGCACCAATCTTGAAGAAAACGACCAGCTTGCTGGTCTTTTTTTTGCCTGTCGTTTTGACTGCATTGCCTGCGGGCCCGGCTTGCGCAGCGTACCGATCGTGCAGACGCACCGAGCGAATGCGCTGCGACGCCTGTTACCGAACCAGACGCAGAACGCTCACGTTGTCGCGCCAACAGCATCCGATTTAGCGACCACCACCACCGGCACCAACGAGGTCACCGGATGTCCGGCATCGCGCCATGCATCCAGCCCGCCAAGCAACGGACGCACATCGCGATATCCATGCTCGCGCATCCGGCCCGCCAACCAGGCCGCAGACACTTCATCCGGGCACGCGCAATAAATCACCACACTGCGATCGCGCGGCACGCTGGCCAGAATCTGCGCAAGCTGGCGTTCGTCGGCGAAGACCGCGCCAGGAATCGTGTACGGCTGCAGCTCGCGGTATCCGGGTGCCCGGATATCCAGCACCGTCGGCCGCAGGCTCTCGTCGCCATCCAGCAGCGGCACCAGCTCGTCCACCGCAATACGCGCGCGCTCCAGCGACCGCAGCAGCGTGTGACGCCGCCACCAGCGCCACCCGACGTAGCAAGCCAGCAGCGCGGCCACGATCACCACCGCACCGGAACCGAGTCCGGACAAGAACGCGAGCACGTCCTGCACCTGATTGGCGAACATCGCCCCGAGGCCCAGCCCGACCAATGCCCACAGCGAAGCGCCGAATGCGTCGTAACGCAGGAACGCGCCCGGCCGCACCCGCATCGCACCGGCCATCGGAACCGACACCATCGACAGGCCAGGCACGAATTTGGCCACTGCCAGGACCCGCACACCCCAGCGCGAGAAGAACCGCTCGGTCTGCTTCATGCAGGTATCGCGCGACAGGGATAACCGGCACAGCGACTGCAAGGTGCGATTGCCGAAGCGGCGACCCGCCAGATACCACGCCAGATCGCCAAGCAGACTCGCCAGCACCGACACACCCCACGCTGCAAGACCCGCCAGCCACGCTTCGCTGCCACCGCGCAGTGCGTAACCGGCGCCGACCAGCACCAGCGTCGGCAACGCCGGCACCGGCAGCCCGAGCGACAGTGCCAGCACGTTGGCAAACACCAGCGCCAATCCGTACTGTTCAATCAAGCCTTGCATGCGAGGATCCTGCGCGACGGCAAGCGGCCATTATCCGCTCTTGATCACGCTTGCGACTGCCCGGCAGCAGCGAAACGATACGTTTCGGCAAGCGCCTGCAACCATCGCTCGAACAGCCCATCGGCACGCAAGGCGCGCCGCCACCAGCCAAGCGCCTCGCCCTCTTCGCCCGGCCGCCACGCCAGATAGAAAGTCTCGTCGGCCTTGTGCGTTTCCACCGGCACCTCGCGCAAACGACCATTCAGCAGCGCGCCCTGCGCATACGGCTCGGGCAGAAACCCGTAACCTGCCCCGGCCACCTGCAGCAGCAACTTGGTGTGCATGTCCGGCACGGTCAGCACGTCGCGGCCGGACAACAAACCGACCGTGCGCGGTAGCAGACGCCGCGCAGAATCGGCCACGGCAATCGCGCGATGGTCGGCCAGCTCGGTCGCACCCAGCAGCTTCGCGTCCGCCAGCGGATGCCTCGCCGCCACGACGAACACGAAGCGCACGGTGCCGATCCGTTCGGCGACATAACCGCCGCCGCTGGGCCCCTCGCCCGCCGCCACGATCAAATCCACGCGCCGGTCCAGCAACGCCTCCCAGCTGCCGGACAACGACTCGCTGAGCACACGCAGCCGAGTGCTGTCGGCCACTGCGTAGAAGTCCAGGATCTGCGCCTGCAACAGCGCGGCCGGCAACATCGCGTCCAGCCCGATCGCAAAGTCCGATTCCCAGCCGGAGGCCACCCGCCGCACCCGCACCTCCAGCTCCTGCGCGGCACGCAGCAGGCCTCGTCCTTCGCGCAGCAGCTCGCGCCCGGCCTGGGTCGGCGTTGCCTTCGGCCCCACCCGCTCGAACAGCTGCACACCCAGATCGCCTTCCAGCTTGGAAACCGTGTACGAAATGGTGGACGGCACCTTGAACAACACCTTGGCCGCGGCGGCGAACGAACCGCGGCGGTCGATCGCATCCAGGATCTGCAAGGCTTCCAGGTTGATCTTCATTGTTCGAATTTTTCGATGGTATCAGCCAAATCTACTCGCTTTTTCTCTGCATTGCAGGAGTGGAGACTACGCATCAAGCCGCTGGGACACCGATTCGTCCCCTAGCGCCAAATCGAACCTTTCAAGGAGAAGCAGCATGTTGAATGTCCGCAAGAGCGAAACCCGTGGCCGCGCCGAGCATGGCTGGCTGTCCTCGCGCCATACCTTCTCCTTCGCCAGCTACCACGACCCGCGCCATATGGGCATCGGCCCGCTGCGGGTGATCAACGAGGACAAGGTGACCCCGGGCGAAGGCTTCGGCACCCACGCCCACCGCGACATGGAGATCATCTCTTACGTCCTGGACGGCGCGCTGGAGCACAAGGACAGCATGGGCACCGGCTCGGTCCTGCACTACGGCGATGTGCAGCGCATGAGCGCCGGCAGCGGCGTGACCCATAGCGAGTTCAATCATTCGTCCAGCGAGCCGGTGCACTTCCTGCAGATCTGGGTGATGCCCGAGCGCAACGGTATCGAGCCAAGCTATGAAGAAAAGCATTTCGATGCCGACAGCAAGCGCAACCAGCTGCGCCTGATCGCCTCGCCGGCCGGTGACGACGGCTCGCTGCGCCTGCACCAGGATGCACGGCTGTATGCATCGATCCTCGATGGCGACGTGCGCCTGCAACAGCCGCTGGCCGAAGGCCGCATCGGCTATGTGCAGGTGGCCCGCGGCAGCCTGAGCGTCAACGGGCAGGCGCTGTCGGCCGGCGATGCAGTGCAGGTCATCGGCGAGCCGGAGATCGTGCTGGCTGACGCAAGCGACGCGGAAGTACTGGTGTTCGATCTGCCGAAGTAAGCCGGTTGCAAGCCTTGCAGCGCATGCGATGCGCACGCGCTGCAGGGGCGCTGATCGCAATGCACAAGGCCCGCTTTGGCGGGCCTTGTGTTGTGCGCAGGACATCGTCGCGACGCTGCACGCATGCCCTGTACGCTTGCCGCCCTGCTGCGAGAGCAGGTGCCGCACACGCGCAGCCACACGGCACGGCGTACGACGCCAGCGACGAAAGCAACCACGTCGCAGCCGCTCCCACCCGACCGTGGAATCGGCGCGGGCGTCGGTTATGCGGCCTGCGACTTGACCTGCGGGTCGAACGGCGCATCGGGCTGCGCAGATCCGTCGGCATCGCCGTTGACCAGCGCAAACAGGGCGTCCGCATCGGCCTCCAGCACACGTGCCGACCGCGCCAGGTCGTCGACCATCTGCGCCTGGTCGCGCGCCTGCACGCCGATGGACTGCAGCGCCGTGTTCGCCGTCGAAATATCCTGCGCCTGCTCGTGGCTGGCAGCGGCGATCTGCTCCACGGTCGCGGTGACACGCAGCACCGAGGTCACCACGTCCTGCATCACCACACCGGCCTGCTCGGCCAGGCGCGAGCCGTCGCCGACCTGCCCGGTGGCATTGTCGATCAGCGAGCGGATCTCCCTGGCCGACACGCCGCAGCGCTGCGCCAGGCTGCGCACCTCGGTGGCGACCACCGCGAACCCACGCCCCTGCTCACCGGCGCGCGCCGCTTCCACTGCCGCGTTGAGCGCCAGGATATTGGTCTGGAACGCGATCCCGTCGATCACTTCGATGATCTGACCGATGCGGTCGGTTGCCGAGCGGATGCCGGCGGTGGTCTTGACCACATCGGCGATGACGTCGGCACCGCGCCGTGCCACCGCAGCCGAGTCTTCGGCCATGCGGCGTGCCGAGCCGGCGTTTTCGGAATTGGCGCGCACGGTGGCCGCCAGTTGATCGATCGTGCTCGAGGTCTTCGCAACTGCGCCGGATTGCGTGGACACCCGGCTGACCAGCTCCTGATTGCTGGCAGAAATATGATGCGACTCGCGCTGCACGTTCTGCGCGATGCTCATGGTCTGCCGCATCAGGTCGCGCATGCGCTCGGCCGATCGCACTTGATCGGTTACGTCGGTGGCGTACTTGACCACCTTGTACGGGCGCCCGGAGACGTCCAGGATGGGATTGTAGGAGGCCTGGATCCACACCGAGGTGCCGTCCTTGCGCAGCCGGCGATACCGTCCCGCGTCGAACTGACCACGCGCCAGCTTTGCCCAGAAATGCCGGTACTCGTCGGAGGCGCGGTAGGCAGCATCCACGAATATCCCGTGATGCTGGCCAACCGCCTCTTGCGCCGAATAGCCAATAATCGCCAGGAAATTCTCGTTGGCATTCAGCACACGGCCGTCCAGATCGAACTCGATCACGCCCATCACCTTGTCGATGGCCTGCATGCGGCCATCCGCGTCGGCCGAATCGATGACCTGACGGGTGACATCGGTGGCGTACTTGACCACCTTGTAAGGGCGACCGAGCTCGTCGAGGACTGGATTGTAGGAGGCCTGTATCCACACTTCCCTGCCATCCTTGCCGATGCGCTTGTAGCGACCCGCATCGAATGCACCACGCCCCAGCGATTGCCAGAACGCGCGATACGTAGCCGATTGACGCGTCTGCGCATCCACGAACATGCCGTGGTGCTTGCCGCGGATCTCATCGAGCCGATAGCCCATCACCTGCAGAAAATTCTGGTTGGCATCGAGCACCGTGCCATCCAGCGAAAACTCGATGACGGCCATGACCTTGTCGATCGCATCGATCCGCCCTTCGAAATCGGCGGTTTGACGTACCTGTTCGGTGATGTCGGTGGCGTATTTCACCACGCGGTAGGCCTTGCCCGTGCGATCCAGCAACGGGTTATAGGAAGCATTGATCCAGACTTCGCGGCCTTGCTTGTCCAGCCGGCAAAAACGCCCGGCATTGAAGTCGCCACGCCGCAGCGCATCCCAGAACTGGCGGTAGCTCTCGCTGTCGCGATCGCTCGTGGTCACGAACATGCGGTGATGCTGGCCGACGACCTCGTCACGCCGGTATCCCATCAGCGACAGGAAATTCTCATTGGCCTCAAGGATGCGGCCATCCAGATCGAATTCGATCACCGCCATCACCCGGTCCACCGCATTGGCCTTGTGTTGCAGCCCACGGCTCCACGAAGAGAACAGGCGTCCAAGCAACGGTAGGCGCATCACGTCGAAATCCGAGTTGTGGTTCACGTTGTTAGCGACACGCATGCGGCTTACTTGACCCCCATTCGCACGCCACGGAGCCGAGCGATTCAGGCGTCGCACGGCCCGCCTTGATCGGCCTGGTCAGGCGCGGCCCATCTCCGAAATCCAGACGCTGTTTCCGGGTAGACGAAGAAGACCAGGCCTTCTTACCAGATGCGACAGCCAGGGGGCGGATACTGTAAATCGACCGCCAAGGCGCGCGCTTAGTCAGCACACCTGCAATCGCGTGCGATGGATGCTGCCGGGCCTTGCATCAAGGGTGCGCGGCATAGACACGCTGGCCAGAAACCACACGCAAAAGCTCTGAAGCTTCAGATCCAGGACCGATGACACAATGTCTTACACGTTGGATTGCAAGGCGTGCAGCAGGCGGCTGCCTGGTTGAACGCAGAAATCTAGCCCTGCAGATAGCTGTTTGCTCGTTCGCTGCAATCAGCGTCGGCCAACAGCTGCAAGCCACAGCTGCAAGCGAAGATAGTTTGCAGTCTGCCAAGCCCATTCTCCAACCGCCTGTTTTCCAGCATCAGAGAAGAGAAAGACGCACGAAGGCAGCAAGCAGCAAGCAGCAAGCAGCAAGCAGCAAGCAGCAAGCAAAGGACAGCATACGGACCGACCCGAGTGGTAGCCGCAACCAACTTAGGTTGCTTCGAAAACGCCATTCGGTGCCAACATAGGCAGCAGACGGGACCGATCAGACCGAGCAACCGCATGTCGGTCGCGATCGATGGCTGCTCGCAATGCGCGGCAGCAGTGCCAACACCACAAACCGATCGTCCTGCGACCCGTCTTGCCATCGCTCAGGTCACCAAACAGTCACCACACAGCAAGGGACACTCGCCAGCAGCGCCGCGCGGCGGCGATCAGTCATTCCAGTCAAACACTTCTTACCAAAAGCGAGCGCTGCCATTCACAGCATTGGGCGGACTGGACGTTTCGCCGCATGCCGGGACTTCCCGCAACCAGGTTGCGATCGCATCCCTGCGCATCGTCGACGCACACGCTCGTGCGTGCACTCCACCGGCAAGCTCGCACATCCGGGCATCGTGGGCCCATACCCACCATGCAACGCGTCCGCGCCACGTGACACCGGCAATGCGCGATGCAACGACCCGGGCGGCGCAGACCGCGGCAGACAAACCGATCAGGACATATCGGCACACCGAAGACATGAGTGCCGAGAAGTCCCCGACCACAAGCAACGCGTGATATTCGCAGGGCCCTCGACTGCGAGGCAGTGGTGCTAACTGGACCACCGGCAAGCGACGATCGACTGGTGCTGACCGCGTCAGTTAGCCAAATAAAAACGCCCGCAAATCAATGATTTGCGGGCGTTTAGAACACTGGCGGAGCGAGAGGGATTCGAACCCTCGATAGAGCTTTTGACCCTATACTCCCTTAGCAGGGGAGCCCCTTCAGCCGCTCGGGCATCGCTCCAGTTTTTGCGTCCTGCCGCGATGTCCGTGGCAGGCCGCGAAGAATACCGGGTAACAGGGGCTAACGTAAACCCTTTATGACGATCAATTCGAAGAATCGTCGCCGTGGTGATGCGCGCCAGAAGCAACCGGCTCGTCCCCACGCTGGATGCGCTGATAAATCTCTTCGCGATGCACAGCCACATCTTTCGGTGCGGTGATGCCAATACGCACCTGATTGCCCTTGACGCCGAGCACGGTAACAGTGACCGAGTCGCCGATCATCAAGGTTTCGCCTACCCGGCGAGTGAGGATCAACATTTTGCAAATCTCCTGGAACCGGTGGGTTTCCCACCAGCATCGACGGCCTCCTGAGTGAGACGCGCCCTAGGTAAAGGGAATAGACCAGAAATGGTAGCGGGACATCCTGCCAGCCAGCAAGGCATAGCAGGACAAGTGTTCAGCCCAAGTGTTGCTTGACCCAGGAGGGCACACCGTCGAGTGCGGTCGCAAGGGCGGGCCCGTCCTCGCCACCACCCTGGGCGAGATCCGGACGGCCACCGCCCTTGCCTCCGATTTGACTGGCGATATGCCCAAGGAGTTCCCCCGCCTTCACCTTGCCAGTTGGGCTTCCATTCACGCCGGCGACAAGTGCGACCTTACCCGCCGAGGCACCGGCCAGCACGATCACCGAATCGCCGAGCTGCTGCTTCAAGCGATCCATCGCCTCGCGTAGCGCCTTTGCATCGAATCCTTCCAGACGCACCGCAATCACCTTGACCCCGGCCACGTCGACAGCACTGCTACCGAGATCTGCCGTCGCGCCGGAGGCCAGCTTGGCCTTCAGCGATTCCAGTTCGCGCTCAAGCCGCTTCTGACGCTCTGTCAGTGCACGCACCTTGTCGACCACCTCGGCGGCGTTGCCACCGAGCAGACTTGCCGCCTCGGACAAACGGCGCTCCTCATCGGCAACGTAATCCAGCGCGCCCTGCCCGGTCACTGCCTCGATTCGGCGCACGCCCGAAGACACGCCGCCCTCGGAGGTGATCTTGAACAGACCGATGTCGCCGGTACGGCCGACGTGGGTACCGCCACACAGCTCGGTGGAATAATCGCCCATCTTCAGCACGCGCACGTGCTCGCCATATTTCTCGCCGAACAAGGCCATCGCGCCGAAATCCAGCGCTTCCTGCATCGCCATGTTGTGCACTTCGACACTATGGTTGGTGCGCACCTCGGCATTGACCTTGCGCTCGATCACCGCAAGCTCTTCCGCGGTGATCGGCTGGAAATGCGAGAAATCGAAACGCAAGCGGTCGGGTGCCACCAACGAGCCCTTCTGCTGCACATGCGTGCCCAGCACTTCGCGCAACGCGGCATGCAGCAAGTGCGTGGCCGAGTGATTGAGGATGGTCTTGCCGCGGCGCTGCACATCGATGCCGCCGGCCAGCACATCGCCCAGCGCAAGCGCGCCTTCGGTGATGCGTCCGACATGCCCATGGAACTGGCCGGCGAACTTCTGGGTGTCGGTGACGTCGATCGACACATCGGTGTTGCTCAATTGCCCGCTGTCGCCGACCTGGCCGCCGGATTCGGCGTAGAACGGCGTGCGATCGGTGAACACGATGACCTCATCGCCGGCTTCGGCACGCTCGACGGGACGGCCCTGCTTGAGCAGCGCGACAACCTTGAGTGCGTCGGCGTCATGCGCCTCATAGCCCAGAAACACCGTCGGCGACATGGTCGCAACCAGATCGGCCGGTAATGCGACGCCGCCACCGAACTTGCCTGCCGCACGCGCGGTCTCGCGCTGACGCTCCATGGCGAATTCGAAACCCTCCATGTCCACACGCAAGCCGCGCTCGCGTGCGATGTCGGAGGTCAGATCGACCGGGAATCCATAGGTATCGAAGAGGCGGAAGGCATCGGCGCCGGGAATCACCTCCTGCGAGCGGGCGGCAACCTCGTCGAAGATCTTCATGCCGGCGTCCAGCGTCTCGGCAAAGCGCTCTTCTTCGGCCAGCAACGCGCGCGCGACGGTCTCGCGTGCGACCACCAGTTCGGGATAGGCCTCGCCCATCAGCTCGACCAGGGTCGGCACCATCTTGCTGAAGAACGGCTGGCGCACGCCCAGCATCCAGCCGTGCCGCAGCGCACGCCGGATGATCCGGCGCAATACATAGCCGCGCCCTTCGTTGGAAGGCAGTACGCCATCGACAATCAGGAACGAGCACGCGCGAATGTGGTCGGCGATCACCCGCAGCGACTTGTTTTCCAGATCGGTGATACCGGTCAGGGCACTGGCCTTGCCGATCAGGGCCTGGAACAGGTCGATTTCGTAATTGGTATGGACGTGCTGCAGGATCGCGGCCAGCCTCTCCAACCCCATGCCGGTATCCACGCATGGCGCCGGCAACGGCACCAGGGTGCCGTCGGGCTGTCGGTCGAACTGCATGAAGACCAGGTTCCAGATCTCGATGAAACGGTCGCCATCTTCGTCCGGCGAACCGGGCGGACCACCGGCGATGTGATCGCCATGATCGAAGAAGATCTCGGTACACGGGCCGCAGGGGCCGGTGTCGGCCATCTGCCAGAAATTATCCGAGGCGTATGCCGCGCCCTTGTTGTCGCCGATACGCACGATGCGGCTTTCGGGAACGCCGATCATGTCCCGCCACAGCGCGAAGGCTTCTTCGTCGGTGTGGTAGACGGTGACCAGCAGACGGTCGGCCGGCAGCTTCCAGACCTGGGTCAACAGTTCCCAGGCCCAGGCGATGGCGTCCTTCTTGAAGTAGTCGCCGAACGACCAGTTGCCCAGCATTTCGAAGAAGGTGTGGTGGCGCGCGGTGTAGCCCACCGAGTCCAGATCGTTGTGCTTGCCGCCGGCACGCAGGCAGCGCTGCACATCAGCGGCCCGCACATAGCTGCGCTTTTCCGCCCCCAGGAACACGTCCTTGAACTGGACCATGCCGGAATTGGTGAACAGCAGGGTCGGGTCGTTACCCGGCACCAGCGGCGCGGACGGCACGATGGTGTGGCCCTTCCCCTCGAAAAACGCGAGGAAGTCACTACGAATCTGGGAAGTGCTGAATTTGGCAGGTGCGTTCATGAGCTGGCATTGGGCGGGCGGCAGTCCCGGTCACCCAATGACATGTGGGCGCAGATGAGCGGAACAACCTGAAACCACAAAGGGTAGCAGGCCTGACGCCCTCAGTCCTCAAGCTCGAAGCGGGTGGCGCTACGAATACTGTTGCCGTCGAAACCACGCCGGGCCAGCAGATCGGCCGCCTTGCGTCGTTGCGGCAGATCTACCGGGCCTTGCTCGCCAAACCGGCGCCGGACCAGATCGCGTGCGTTCTCGGTCCAATCGCCTTCAAATGTCGCCATGGCAGCACTGATGGCCTCGCTATCCAGGCCATGCGTTCCGAGTTCGGCGCGAATATGCAGGGGGCCATAGCCCGAGCCGGCGCGATTGCGCACCACCGCAGCAGCGAACCGGGTGTCGTCTTGCCAACCCTCCTCCGCCAGCCGCTCAACCGCCGCCTGTGCGGCATCTGGCTCGATTCCGCGCGCCAGCAGCTTGCGGTTCAATTCCTTGCGCGAGTGCTCGCGCCGCACCAGTAGCCCCAGTGCGCGTTGGACCGGCGTCTGCTCCTTGAACCGGCGTCCCCGCTTGGGTGCGGGCTCGTGCTCGTCCATCGTGACGTGTCCCCGATCACTGAATCAATGCGCCCTCCATGGCGCCTGCCCTCCTGGCCTTCGATAGATCTATCGCGAGAAGCGACGGCACTGACTCCGCCGTCCCCGCGATAGAAAAACTTGCTGCATTACCGCTCGCGCTGCAGTGGGCTGTCGCCAAGCGCTTGAGTCCGTCATGCTCTACGAGCACCTGACGGATGGTGCGCAGCGTCGACCGACTCGACCGCAATCGCTCACAGCCGGCGGCGTTTATTCCTTATCGGCGTCTTCGCCTGCTTCGGGCGGGGCTTCGGTAGGCTGGAACTTCTCACGCAACTCGGCTTCGAGCTTGGCCGCCACCTGCGGGTTATCGCGCAGATAACCACGTGCATTGTCCTTACCCTGACCGATGCGTTCGTCGCCATAGCTGTACCAGGCGCCAGCCTTGTCCACCAGCTTGGCCTCCACGCCCATGTCGATCAATTCGCCCTCGCGGCTGATGCCCTCGCCGTAGAGGATTTCGGTCACGACCTGCTTGAAAGGCGGCGCCAGCTTGTTCTTGACCACCTTGATCTTGGTCTGGTTACCGATGATTTCGTCGCCCTTCTTGATTGCGCCGATACGACGGATATCCAGGCGCACCGAGGCGTAGAACTTCAGCGCATTGCCGCCGGTGGTCACTTCCGGGCTCTGGCCCGGCATCATGACGCCGATCTTCATGCGCAGCTGATTGATGAAGACCACCAGGGTATTGGACCGCTTGATGTTACCGGTGAGCTTGCGCAGCGCCTGGCTCATCAGACGCGCCTGCAGACCCGGGAGCTGATCGCCCATTTCGCCTTCGATTTCGGCCTTCGGCGTCAGTGCCGCCACCGAGTCGATCACCACGATATCCACCGAGCTGGAACGCACCAGCATGTCGGCGATTTCCAGCGCCTGCTCGCCGGTATCGGGCTGCGACAGCAGCAGATCGTCGACATTGACACCCAGCTTGGCGGCATAGATCGGGTCGAGCGCATGCTCGGCATCGATGAACGCGGCGGTCCCGCCCTTTTTCTGGCATTCGGCGATCGCCTGCAGGGTCAAGGTGGTCTTGCCCGAGGATTCCGGTCCGTAGATTTCCACCACGCGGCCCTTCGGCAGGCCGCCGATCCCCAGTGCGATGTCCAGCATCAACGAGCCGGTCGGAATGACTTCGACGGCCTCGATCACGCGGTCGCCCATGCGCATCACCGAACCCTTGCCGAATTGCTTTTCGATCTGGCTCAGTGCGGCGGAAAGGGCGCGCTTCTTGTTCTCATCCATCTGGGTGATCCTTGTCAGTGATTTCGGTGTAGGGCTAATGTAGCGGCGGTGTATCGCACAGGCTGAGACTGGCTGCGACACATCTAGATTAATGTTGCGAACATTGTGCTGGCAGCGGCGAATCCTGCAGCGCCAGCTGAGGAAAACGCCGGCGCGCGCATCGGTGCAACCCTCAGCGATTTGGCCTCAGCAGCCCGCAATACAGGCCTTCGATGGCGAAATCCTGATCCGGCAATACTTCGATCGGGGCGTAATCGGGGTTGCGCGGCAGTAACCGGATCCGGTCCTTGCCGATCTTGAGCAACTTGACGGTGATCTCCTCGTCGATCCGTGCCACCACGATCTGCCCCGAGCGCGCATCGCGGGTGCGATGCACGCCGATCAGGTCGCCATTGAAGATGCCTTCGTCGCGCATCGAATCGCCCTGCACCTTGAGCAAGTAGTCCGGCGACGGCGAGAAGAACACCCGGTCGAGCACGACGAAGTCGTCCGAGCCGATA
This sequence comes from Xanthomonas sp. 3793, assembly GCF_024806835.1. Classification (GTDB taxonomy): domain Bacteria; phylum Pseudomonadota; class Gammaproteobacteria; order Xanthomonadales; family Xanthomonadaceae; genus Xanthomonas; species Xanthomonas arboricola_F. Next base: position 906,728 of record NZ_JANTYU010000002.1, on the reverse strand, counting down.
TCGGCGCCGATCGGCAGGCCCGCTGCCACGCGACCCAGCACCGGCAGCCGCAGCACGTCGTCGCGCAATGGCTCGGTGATCGGCGGCGTCCGCGACTGCGCGCCCTGCCCGGCCAGCCGGATGCCACGCGCCTGTCCCGGGACGCGGCGGATCGCACCCGCCTGCTCCAAGGCCTCCAGGTGATACTGCGCGGCGCGTACGCCCTTGAAGCCGAAGGCGCGGGCGATCTCGGTCTGCGACGGCGGGACGCCGTCGGCGTCGATGCGGTCGGCGATCAAGGCCAGGATTGCTTGCTGGGTATCGGTCAGGTCCATGGTTAGTAGTATTACTACTAACACTGTCATGTGCAATAGCGCCGAAGCAAAGCCCGCTGACGATCGCTAACGCCGGCTGCGCCAGATCGAGAACAGGATCCAGATGCCGCATAAGCCTGCGCCGATAAAGCCGCCAACGCCCAACGCCAGCAGCCAGCGGCTGGCGCTCCCGCCGACGCTGTTCATGACGATCGACGAACCGATCACCAGGGCCGCGGTCACGATCCCCATGGTGAGCCGGTTGGCGGCGCGGTCGACCTGCTCGCCGAATTCGCGCAAGGCGCGCGTTTCCACGTGCAGCTGCAACTTGCCGCGCCGCGCCGCCTGGATCAGGCGCTTGAGATCGCGCGGCAGATCGCCGATCAGATCGATCGCCCCGGTCACGGTGCGCCGGCTGCGACGCAACATCGCGCTGGGCGCATACCGCTGCAAGACCACCCGCTCCAAATACGGCCGCGCTTCGGTGGCCATGTCGAAATCCGGGTCGAGCTGGCGACCCATGCCTTCCAGCGTGAGAAACGCCTTGATCATCAGCGCCAGATCCGACGGCAGGGTGAGCCCGTGGTCGCGCAGGATGGCGGTGACGTCGCCAAGCATCGCGCCGATGCGTAGCTCTTTGAGCGGCACACCGCGGTATTGGTCGACGAATGCACCGATGTCCTGCTGCAGCCGCGCCTCATCGATCTCCAGGCTGGTGCCGGCCCACTCCAGCAGCACGTCGATGACGGCGTCGGCGTCGTAGCTCACCATGCCGTGCAGCAGTTGCGCCACCTGGAAACGGCGTTGTTCGGAGACGCGCCCGACCATGCCGAAATCGATGAGCGCAATACGCCCGTCGCGCAGATAGAAAATATTCCCCGGATGCGGGTCGGCGTGGAAGCAGCCGTCCTGCAGCACCATCTTGAGCACGATACCGGCACCGGTGCGCGCAAGCGCCTTACGATCCAGCCCCGCCGCATCGACCGACACCAGGTCGCGCCCGGGAATGCCGTCGATGAATTCCTGCACATTGAGTGACTCGCAGGTCCACTGCCAATACACCGTCGGCACCACCACCTGCGGGTCGTGCGCGAAGTTGGCAGCGATGCGCTCGGCATTACGGCATTCGGCGGCGAAGTCGAGCTCGCGCCGCAGCGAAACGGTGAATTGCTGCACCACTTCAGCCGGGCGATAGCGCTTGAGATCGGGTGCGCGCGTTTCGACGATGTCGGCAAGCCGTGCCAGCAGGCGCAGATCGGCATCGATGGTATCGCCGATGTCCGGACGACGGATCTTCAAGACCACCGGTGTGCCGTCGGCCAGCCAGGCAGGGTGCGTTTGCGCCAGCGACGCAGCGGCCAGCGGCTGTTCGTCCAATCGCGCAAACACGCTTTCCGGCTCAGCGCCCAATGCGGCGACCAATTGCGGGCGGATCTGCTCGAACGGCAATGCAGGAACCGCGTTTTGCAGTTCGCTCAGTTCTTCGATCCATTCCGGCGGCAGCAAGTCGACGCGCGTCGCCAGCACCTGCCCCAGCTTGACGAAGGTTGGCCCCAGTTCCTCCAGCGCACGGCGCACACGCACAGCGGCCGACATCCGCAAGCGGCCCTCGGCGTTGCTCCAGTGCAGTAGCCTGCCGGCGCGTTCGAGCACGTCGGCCAGCCCGATGCGGCGCACCACATCGCCGAAGCCGTACCGAATCAGGACCGAGGCGATTTCCTGCAGACGCCCGAGATCACGCACAGTGCCAAGCGCTTCCCACATCAGTGCACCGCCTGTGTTGCTTCGCAACCGGCGCCGGGCCTGCTGCACGCCTGCGGGCGGGCCCAAACGTGAGCGATCGCTCGATGCGGCCGCACTGCCTCGCGAGCCGACCGCCGCGTTACCCCAAGTCCACCAGCATCGCGTGCCGGCAAGACAACCGCATGACGCCACGCCTCACGCCACACGAACCGGCGCGCATGCGCAGCGACAACGCACGATGCACCAGGCGGACTGCGCGAGGTGAAGAGGGATGGCAATGTCTCGAACACGGCAGCGGAAAACGCGAACATCGGCACACAGGCTGGCAAGGAGACTCTAGTTTGTAGCCGATCTCTGCGCCGCTGTCGCGCTTGTGCCGGCCTCGGGCTTAGCGCAGAGCGTGGTGCGCGCACACGCCGACGCATCGATTGCGCAACATGCAGTGCGGCGCAGTGGCTTCAATACCGAAGGCGCAAGGTCAACCCATAGGTCCGCGGCGCGCCGAGAAATGCGTTCCAGGAACCGGTCTGCAGCGGCGTATCGATGACAATCTGTCGATAGGTTGCGTTCCCCAGATTTTCTGCCCACGCCTCCAGCAGCCAGCGTTTGTCATCGGCACCGACGCCCACGCGTGCGTTCAGCAGGGTGTAGCCCGGCTGCGCCTTCTGCGGATCCAGATCACTGCCGGCGTTGTACTCGGACGTGTGTTTGGCGCCGACATTGACACGGCCGGTCAGGCGATTGCCGATGGCATGTTCGTAGGTGACCGACAGATTCGCCGACCAGCGCGGCGCAAAGCTCAGGCGGCTGCCAGGCAGCAACGCCAACTCTGCATCCGGTAACGGATCGTCGCCATAGCTGGTATCCGCATAGCTGAGCCCGCCTTGCAGCATCAGTCCCGGCAGTGCGCCCTGCCACAGCACTTCGGTGTCGATGCCGCGCGAGACCACGGTCGGGATGGCGCGCACCACGAAGCTGGTGCCGAGGAAATTGTTGAGCTGGAAATCGCTGAAATTCTGGTAGAACAGCGTCGCGTTCAACAGCAGGTTGCCGCCGAGCGAGGTGGTCCTGGCGCCGAGTTCGTAACTGTCCACGAACTCGCCCGGAAATGCGGTGTCATCGACAGGCAGGATGCCTTGCACGCCACTGGACAGACCATCGGACGACTGCACGCGATCCAGATTGAAACCACCGGCCTTGTAACCGCGCGCGGCCGACGCATAGGTCATCAGCGCATCGTTCCAGCGATACGCCAGCTTTGCGGTACCGGACCACTCGCGCTCGGTGAGACGTTGTTCGGTCACGCGACCGGCATGGACACTATTTGCCCAGGGCAGGCAGGTGAAGCCGATCACCTGCGGCGCGATGGCCGGCACCGCGGCCGCGGGCACGCCACGCGCAGTCAACGCTGCGACAATGCGTCGCAGCGCTGCCGGACTCACGCTTCCATTGGGTGCGAAATAACTGGCGCACGCCGGACTGCCATCTGGATTTTCGAACGCGGATCGCAGCACCTTGTGCTCGTAGGTATAGCGCAGGCCCACGACCACATCCAGCGCATCGGTGGCATGCCAGGTGTTGTTGGTGAAGAGCGCCGCGCTGGTGCCATCCTGCCGAAAGCGGTCCTGGCTACCCTGCCCGCGAAACAGGCTGCCTGTAGGCAGACCGGTGGCATCGGCCAAAAACCGCGTCGTATCCGCACGCGCGGCCAACGCCGGATTCACCCGGGCCAACAGCACGCTGGACAGATAGGGTTCGTATGCACTGCCGAAACGGTAGGACTCGTTGCGATGCAGGGTTTCATCGGCGTAGAACGCGCCCACCAGCCAATCGATGCTGTCGGTGGCTCCGGCCAGGCGCAGTTCCTGACTGAAGGTGCGGAACTTGGTAAGCATCTCGTTCTCGCGCGGTTCGCGATAGAGGATGTCGGCCGCGCCATAGTCGAAATCCAGGCCGTTGACCGACTTCCAATCGCGCAGCGCGGTGATCGAGGTCAGCACCGCCTGGTTCAGCCATGGCGTCGCCCAGTCGACCTGTGCCGAGACGCCGCGGTCCTGGATGTTCTGCGCGGTGCTGCGATTGCTATAGGCACGGCGGCGAGCCGGCTCCGCACGCGGACTGGTGCCCTGCCCACCCGCGGCCAGTGCATCGATCAACGCGGCAGTCGGGCCGCGCTCGGTGGTCACGGTGACGCAGCAATTTTCCTTGCGGCTGGTGGCATCGGCTGCGAGGTTGATATCAAGATCGTCGGTCGGCTCCCACAACAACTGTACGCGTGCGGTGCGCAGATTCTGATCGCCATCATCGGTGGCGGTGCGTGGGCCCGCGCCGGTCACCACCTGCTCGAACCCATCGCGACTGCGCCTGGCCGCGTACACGCGCAGCGCACTGGTTTCGCCCAGCGCATCGTTGAACGCACCGGCAACTCCCAGCGCACCGTAATTGCCGGCAGTGAATTCGGCATCGGCGCTGCGGGTAAAGCTCGGCCTGCGCGTGACCACATTGATGACGCCCGCCGAGGTATTTTTACCGAAGACGGTGCCTTGCGGTCCCTTCAGCACTTCGATGCGTTCAAGCTCGCCCAGGTCGGCGAAGCTCACGCCGTTGCGTGCACGCGCCACGCCATCGATGACCACGCCGACCGAAGATTCGAGCCCGGCGTTATCGCCGACTGTGCCGATACCGCGGATGCGCGCAGTGGTCTGCGCTGCGCTTTGGCTGCTGGTGACGATCAGGCCGGGCACCAGCACCTGCAGTTCCTTGATGTCATGCACGCCGCTGTCCTGCAGCAGTTGCTCGGGCAAGACCGAGACCACCACCGGCACATTCTGCAGCGATTCTTCGCGTTTTTGCGCGGTGACCTTGAGTGCAGACAGCGTCGTCGGCGCGGCGGCCGCTGCGCTCTGTGCATGGAGACCAGGCGCAGGCAGCGCTGCCGAGAGTGCTAGCGCCAGCAAGGCGCAAGGTTGCCGTTCCATTTCCATGCGTGCCCCCCGGCTGACGTGCGCGCGATGTACTGCAGCCAATGCCGCAGCTGGCGCCAAGCCTCACCTTACCGGTCGAGCTTCAATACATGGCGCACGGAGCGGAATGCACGGCGCGCAGGACGAATGCCGCGCCGCTGTGCATGCATGCCAGCCATGCATCGCACGCGTCATTACTCAGCAGGCGCGGAGACTTGACGCGTTGGCGATCACATGAGGATCTGAAACCGCGACAAGGAGGATCCGGATTGCCCGCGCAAGTCAGTTACAGCAGAGCACTCAAACCACGCAGCGCCGCGACCACGGTTTGACGTCGGACCGCATCGCGGTCGCCATCGAACTGGAACAACTGCGCCGTGGCGTAGCCGCCGCGCCGCTTCCAGCCGATCCACACCGTACCCACCGGCTTGTCTTCGCTGCCACCGCCCGGACCCGCAATACCGGTCACGGCGACCGCAATGCTGCCACCGGACGTCACCAATGCACCGGACACCATTTCGATCACGGTCTCTCGACTGACCGCGCCATGCACCTCCAGCGTCTGCGGCCTGACCCGGAGCAGCGCTTGCTTGGCTTCGTAGCTGTACGCCACCATGCCGCAATCAAACCAGTCCGAGGAGCCGGCGATGTCGGTCATTGCCTTGGCGATCCAGCCGCCGGTACAGCTCTCGGCCGTCACCAGCCGCTCGCGCGCAGCGCGTAGTTGGGCGCTCAGCGACTCGGCAAGCTGCAAAAGGTCGTGATCAGTGGGAGACGTCATCGCCAGGGTCAGGATTGGACAGCGGTCACTTTTATCCGAATTTGCCCGCGCTGTCTTGCGCCAGGTGACCGGTCAGCGATCGGTTGTCGGACCGCTCGCCTGTCTCGGCGAGCGCCCCCCGCGCAACGCGGATCACCACACAGCTGCCGTGGGATATCGCCACGTGCTTGACCGTTTGCGCTGATCCGCACGAGCTTGATGCTCGATCCTGGCACCGCGCGCGGCACCACGTCATGGCATCTCTGGCAATCTAGCTTTCGCTCATCGCATCGCATCGCATCGCAACGCCACGTCCGCTGCGTCATGACGCGTGTCATCGGCGGACGGGGCCTGCACTCCGCCGCTGGCGCGCAGCTGGCTGCGCCCAGCTCCGTCGACGCGCGCGTCAGGTTTCCCAGTCTTCCCGACGGTCAGGAAGCATCGCGCGCAACGGTGCGCCATCCTCTCCGGCGGCAAGCCGTTCGGCTTCGACCATCGGCAGATCGACCTCAAGCAACCAGCCGTCCTCGTCGGACTGCTCGTTGCGCACCACTTCCAGCTGATGCAGCTTGGACCGCAGGCGACCGGCCGACGACGGCAGTCGCAGCTGTCCGGTCAGATGACGCAGATCCAGGCGTTGACCGAGTGCTTGCTGCAGTTCCTGCAAGCCACGCCCGTCGCGCGCCGAGACCCACACGCGTTCGCGCCGCGCCTGATCAGGGATGCCATCCTGGGCGTCGTGACGAACTTCGGCGCCGTCGATCTTGTCGATCTTGTTGAACACCAGCAGCTGCGGCAGATCGCCTGCGCCGACCGCCTGCAACACCTCATCGACCTGCTGGATGCGTTCTTCGCGCAGCGGGTCGGCGGCATCGACGATGTGCAACAACAGGTCGGCGTCGCGCGCTTCGGACAAGGTCGAACGGAACGCGGCAACCAATTGATGTGGCAAATCTCGGACAAAACCCACCGTATCGGCAAGAATCGCGCTGCCGCCCGGCAATGCGATACGGCGCACGGTCGGATCCAGCGTGGCGAACAACTGATCGGCCACATAGGCCTCCGCACCGGTCAGCGCATTGAACAACGTCGACTTGCCTGCGTTGGTATAGCCGACCAATGCGATACGCGGCAGCTCGCTGCGCATGCGCGCACGGCGCATCTGGGTGCGCTGTACCTCGACTTTTTCCAGCCGCTGCTGCAACTGCTCCACGCGCTTCTGCAGCAGCCGGCGATCGGTTTCCAGCTGGGTTTCGCCGGGGCCGCGCAGGCCGATCGAACCGCCGCGCTGACGCTCCAGGTGGGTCCAGCCGCGGACCAGCCGCGTGGCCATGTGCCGCAGCTGCGCCAGTTCCACCTGCAGCTTGCCTTCGTGGCTGCGCGCGCGTTGCGCAAAGATGTCCAGGATCAGGCCGGTTCGGTCGATCACGCGCCGCTCCAGATAGCGCTCGAGATTGCGCTCCTGACCCGGCGACAAGGTGTGGTTGACCAATACCAGATCCGCGCCGGTCGCCTCGGCGGCGGCCTTGATCTCTTCCAGCTTGCCGCTGCCGATCAAGGTCGACGGGCTGGGTTTGTCGATGCGCGCGGTGAGCGTTGCCGCCACCGTGGCGCCCGCCGACCTCGCAAGGTCGGCGAACTCCTCCAGCACATCGTCTTCGGCAGGCCCACCTGCGTGGGTCTGAATCAACAGCGCGTGCTCACCCTTGCGGGAACGATCAAACACGCGTTACTCCATTACTGCTCGACGTCGTCATCTTCCGCTTGATTACCTTCATTGGATTGCACATACCCACCACCCGGCCCCACGCGCACATTGCGCGCCGGCACGACCGTGGAGATGGCGTGCTTGTAAACCATCTGACTCACGGTGTTGCGCAGCAGGACCACAAATTGGTCGAACGACTCGATGGTGCCCTGCAGCTTGATGCCGTTGACCAGATACACAGAGACCGGCACTCGCTCGCGCCGCAGCGCATTCAGGAATGGGTCCTGCAAAGATTGCCCCTTAGCCATCGAAAAATCCTCTTCATTCTTGTTCTTATTGTCCCGGTCGACACCTGCCATCCCCAGCCGGCCCCGGAAACGGGATGTTACACGCCTGAAGCCTGCTGCACAGCGGGACGATGAGCGAGGAAGCCGACAAGTGCGTCGTCCAATTGATGCCGATCACGCTCCGGGTCGAACCAACGTGCGTCGAGCTCGCCACGCAGCCAGGTGAGCTGCCGTTTGGCCAGTTGCCGGGTCGCCTGGATCGCCTTGTCGCGGAACTCGGCCAGGCTGCCGGCACCCTCCAGATACGCCCACGCCTGCCGATAGCCGACCGCGCGGACCGCGGGCAGGTCCAGCGGCGCAGCCACGGCGCGCATCTGCGGCAACTCCCGCAATCGCGTCACCTCGGCGAGAAAATCCTGCGCCAGCATCGCATCCAGCCGCTGCGCGATGCGTGCGTGCAGTACCGCCCTATCTTGCGGCGCCAGCACGATTTTCAAGACCCGCAACGGCAGGCGCGGTCCCGGCGCCAGCGCCTGCCAGTCGCTGATCGGCCGCCCGCTGAGGCGGTACACCTCCAGCGCACGCTGGATGCGCTGCGGGTCGGTGGCATGGATACGCGCGGCAGCGATCGGGTCGACCTGCGCCAGTTGCGCGTGCAATCCGGCCCAGCCCACCTGCCCGGCCTCGGCGGCGATGGCGGCGCGCACCGCCGGGTCGGCTTCGGGCAACTGCGACAGCCCTTCGAGCACGGCACGGAAGTACAGCCCGGTACCGCCGGCCAGGATCGGCAACTTGCCGCGCGCGACGATGTCGTCGATCGCCTTGCGTGCATCGGCGGCGAACTCCGCGGCCGAATAGATCTGCCAGGGGTCGCGCAGGTCGAGCAGATGATGCGGTACCGCTGCGCGCATCGCGGCATCGGGCTTGGCTGCGCCGATCTCCAGCCCGCGGTAAACCAGGGCCGAATCGACGCTGACGATCTCGCCGTTCCAGCGTTGCGCCGCCTCCAGCGCCAGCGCGGTCTTACCGCTGGCGGTGGGGCCCATCAAGGCGATCGCAAGCGGGCGTCGGTCGGCGGGCATCAGTCCTCGTCCGGCCAGCGAATGGTCGGCGCGGCCGGCGTGTTGACCCGCGGGGTCGGAATCGCCGCCAACGCGTTCCAGACCTTCAACGCATCCACGGTCGCTGCCACATCGTGCACACGCAACAGCAGTGCGCCATGCTGCGCGGCGATCAAATGCGCGGCAACCGAACCGTGCACCCGTTCGGCGGCAATCTCGCGCCCGGTCACTTCACCGATGCTGCGTTTGCGCGACAACCCCGCCAATACCGGCAAACCGAATTCCTGCAGGCGCTGCAGTTGCGCAAGCAAGGTCAGGTTATGCGTGGTGTTCTTGTCGAAGCCAAAGCCCGGGTCGAGGATCAACCGGCGCTTGTCGATGCCAGCCATCTCGGCGGCGAAAATGCGCTCGGCCAGGAAACGATGCACCTCGGCCACCACGTCGTCGTACTGGGGCGCATCCTGCATGGCGTACGGTGCGCTGCGTGCGTGCATCAGCACGACCGGCACGCCCAGGTCGGATGCTGCGTCCAGTGCGCCGGGCGAACGCAACGCGTAGACATCGTTGATCATGCCGGCACCGGCCGCGACCGCCGCGCGCATCACCTCCGGCTTGAAGGTGTCCACGCTGATCGGCACGCCGGTCTGCTGCACCAGCGCCTCAATCACCGGGATCACACGCTGCAATTCGTCGTCCAACGAAACCGCCGTGGCACCGGGACGGGTGGATTCGCCGCCGATGTCGAGCACCGCAGCGCCCTGCTCCACCAGCCGCAGTGCGTGTGCGATCGCCGCTTCGCAGGTCGCGTGCTGGCCGCCATCGGAGAACGAGTCCGGGGTGACGTTGACGATCCCCATCACCTGCGGCGCGTCCAGTCGCAAGCTGCGACCGGCGCAATCCAGCTTGAGCGCGGTATCGAACATCGGTGGTTTCTCCTGAAGCGGATGAAAGAATGATTGACCGAGCGGGTTGGTGCCCACGCAAGCGATTGCCAATCGATTGGGTTGCGCGCAGAACCTCGCTATCGACTACAGCGGCTGCGCAAACCCGGGGAACGACCGGAGCAAGCGGATGCTGCCTGTTGCCACGACACCGCGCATTGTCGCGCAGCCCGTCGCGTGTCGCATCCGGTGCGTTGAGGATTCAATGCCACATCCGACAGCGGACTGCTGCACCGGCGGCGTCCGGCGACTCGACACAACAACACGTCGCCGATTGCATCCGACGACGCCACACACACCACGCCCATCGCTCGCCGCCGGCAGATCGATCACCTCGTCGACGCTGCGCAACGCAACGGGGCCAGGAATCGCTTCCTGGCCCCGCCGGATCATCTGCAATCGCCAATCGTCGGCTTAGATCTGCTCGGCCGGTCCTGCGATCGGCGGCAACGGACGCGGGCTTCCCTTGTCGTTGTTGTTGCCACCGTCCTTGTCGGACTTGCCCCAACCTGCCGGCGGCGGCGGCTCGCGGCCTTCCATGATCGCGTCGATCTGCGGCACGTCGATGGTTTCGTACTGCAGCAGCAACTGCGACATCGCATGCAGCTTGTCGAGATTGTCGGTGAGGATGGTCTTGGTCTTGCTGTAGGCCTTGTCCAGAATCGAACGCACCACCTCGTCGATTTTGCGCGCGGTTTCATCCGAGACGTTCTTGTGCTGGGTCACCGAACGGCCCAGGAACACCTCGTCCTCTTCCTCGCCATAGGCAACCGGGCCGAGCTCGTCGGACAGGCCCCACTTGGTGACCATGTTGCGTGCCATCTTGGTGGCACGCTCGATGTCGTTGGACGCACCGGTGGTGACCTTGTCGCCGCCGAAGATCAATTCTTCGGCAACGCGGCCGCCATACAGCGAGCACAGCTGCGATTCGATCGCGACACGATTCATCGAGTAGCGGTCGCCTTCCGGCAGGTACATTGTCACACCCAACGCGCGACCGCGCGGAATGATGGTGACCTTGTAGACCGGGTCGTGCTCGGGCACCAGACGACCGACGATGGCGTGGCCGGCCTCGTGATACGCGGTCAGCGTCTTTTCGTCCTCGCTCATGGCCATCGAACGACGTTCGGCGCCCATCAGGATCTTGTCGCGTGCACGGTCGAAGTGATCCATACGGACTTCCTTCTCGCTGCCGCGCGCCGCAAACAACGCGGCTTCGTTACACAGATTGGCCAGATCGGCACCGGAGAAACCCGGCGTGCCGCGCGCGATGACCATCGGCACCACGTCGTCGGCCAGCGGCAGCTTGCGCATATGCACGCGCAAGATCTGCTCGCGACCCTTGACGTCCGGCAGCCCGACCACGACCTGGCGGTCGAAACGGCCCGGACGCAGCAGCGCCGGGTCCAGCACGTCGGGACGGTTGGTGGCTGCGATCACGATCACGCCTTCGCCGCCTTCGAAACCGTCCATCTCGACCAACAACTGGTTCAGGGTCTGCTCGCGCTCGTCGTGCCCGCCGCCCAGGCCGGCACCGCGATGACGGCCCACCGCATCGATTTCGTCGATGAAGATGATGCACGGCGCATGCTTCTTGGCCTGCTCGAACATGTCGCGCACGCGGCTGGCGCCGACGCCGACGAACATTTCGACGAAGTCCGAACCGGAGATGCTGAAGAACGGCACCTTGGCCTCGCCGGCGATCGCCTTGGCGAGCAGGGTCTTGCCGGTACCCGGCGGGCCGACCATCAGCACGCCGCGCGGGATCTTGCCGCCCAGCTTGGTGAACTTGGTCGGGTCGCGCAGGAAGTCGACCAGCTCGCTCACTTCTTCCTTGGCCTCGTCGCAACCGGCAACGTCGGCGAAGGTGATCTTGACCTGGTCCTCGCCCTGCAGCTTGGCGCGCGACTTGCCGAAGCTCATCGCCCCCTTGGCACCGCCGCCACCGCCCTGCATCTGGCGCATGATGAACAGCCAGAAGCCGATGATCAGGATGACCGGCAGGAAGTTGAGCACCAGCGACCAAAAGCCCGGCCCGGTGGACGGCTTCTGGCGGGTCATTTCGATGTTCTTGCTGTACAGCACGTCGACCAGCTTGTCGTCGCGCGGACCGTAGACGGTAGCTTCGCTGCCGTCGGTACGCTTGAAGCGGATCGCGTTGACCGCGAGGTTGGTCTCATCGGTGTAATCCACCGATTTGACGCGCCCGGAGTCCACTTCTTTCAGAAACTGGGTATAGGTGATCGAGTCGGCACCGACGCCACCCGCCATCCGCGGCGAGAAGCTCTGGAAGACGACCATCAGCACAACCGCGACGACCACCCACAGCAGCAGATTCTTGGTCAAGTCGTTCATCCTCATTGGCTCCGGTGCCCTCTACTCTTTAATTCTTGAAACACGGTGGTCATTGGCAGCTTACTTGATCTGGACACGCTTGCCCTGACCGAGCGCATAAACTTCCGGGGAGCGCTTGCGCGAGGCCGCCGGCTTGCGAATCGTCACCTTCTCATAGCGGCGGCGAAGCTCACGAATGTAGTCGTCGGACCCGACACCCTGGAACAGCTTGATCAAAAACGCCCCACCCGGCTTGAGGTGAGTGTCGGCAAATTCCATCGCCAGTTCCGCCAGGTGCATCATCCGCGGTTGGTCGACCGCATCCATGCCACTCTTATTGGGGGCCATATCGGACAGCACAAGGTCCACCGGCACATCGCCCAACATCGCTTCGAATTCCGATAGGACCGCTTGTTCCCTGAAGTCGCCGTGAAGGAAGTCCACGCCCGCCAGGGCCGGCATGTCCAGGATATCCAGCGCCAGCACGCGCCCGCTGTCGCCCATGGACTTGCGCACCTGCTGCGACCAGCCGCCCGGCGCGGCCCCCAGGTCGACCACCACCATGCCCGGTTTGAGCAGGCGATCGCGCTGCAGCAGCTCTTCCAGCTTGTAGGCTGCGCGCGAGCGCATGCCTTCGGCCTGGGCCTTCTTCACGTAAGGGTCGGCGAAGTGTTCCTTGAGCCAGCGCTGGCTGCTTTTACTACGGGAAGGCATTGGCGACGGGGGTCGGAACGGGCCGCCATGATACCCTGAACACCCTTTGCTGCCTTTCGATCCTGCATGTCCATTGTTCTCACCTCCGCCCAGACCCGTTTCCTGCGCGGCCAGGCCCACGATCTCAAGGCGCTGCTGCAAACCGGCGGCAAAGGGGTCACGCCGGCATTTCTGGCCGAACTCGAGGAAGTGCTCGAGCGCCACGAATTGATCAAGGTGAAGGTGGCCTCCGAGGATCGTGAGACCCGCGATGCGCTGATCGCCGAACTGGTCGGACAGACCGGTAGCGCCCTGGTGCAGCGGATCGGCCACGTCGCCATCCTGTACCGCCCCAGCAAGGAAAAGCGCCAGATCGTGCTGCCGCGCGGCTGACCCACCGAGTCTGTTATGCCTTTAAGCCAGGAACACCCCGACTACACCTATGCGCTGCGCGCGGCCGATGGCCGCCATGCCAAGGTCAACGACCAGATCCTGCAACAGAGCTTCATCCTGATGCCGGATGAACTGGTGGAACGCTGGCCGGTGCAGCATCTGGACCATCTGCAGGCAAGCCACATGCACGCGGTGCTGGCGCTGGCGCCAGCGGTCATCCTGCTGGGCACCGGCGAGCGCCAGCGCTTTCCGAACGCACAAGTGCTTGCCGCCTGCCTGACCCGTGGCATCGGCCTGGAAGCGATGACCAACGCCGCTGCCGCGCGGACCTATAACGTGCTGGCCAGCGAAGGCCGCCGGGTGGCGCTGGCAATGATTCTGGAAAGCCGGGATTAGGGAGTCGGGATTGGGGATTCGCAACTGCGGGCTGGAGCAGATGTCGCTCTCATGCCAACAGCAGTAGCGACACCTCAAATTTCCCAGCCGCTGTCAGCGTCTTGCAAGCAGCGCTGACAGCTCAGCGCCGTTGCCAATCCCAAATCCCGAATCCCGAATCACTTCTTAGGCAGATACAACAGCGGATCGACCGGCTTGCCGTTGTAGCGGATCTCGAAGTGCAGCATGTCGCGGGCGGCGCCGCTGCGGCCCATTTCGGCGATCTGCTGGCCGGCCTTGACGCTCTGGCCCTCGTTGAGCAGGCGCTTGCGGTTGTGGCCGTACGCCGACAACCACTGGTCGTTGTGCTTGATGATGATCAGCTCGCCATAGCCGACCAGGCCGGCACCGGAGTACACCACCACACCATCGGCGGCCGCGCGCACGGCCTGGCCGCTGGCGCCGGCGATATCCACACCCTGCTTGGTGGTTTCGCCGCTCACGAAGGTACCGACCACCACGCCATCGGCGGGCCAGCGCCAGGAGAAGCCGCTGCTGACCGGGGCGGCGACCGGCGCTGCCGGACGCGGCGGCACCACCGTGCCGGCGCCGGCCACCGGTGCGCTGGCTCCCGGCTTGCCCGCACCGGGCGGATACAGCTTCAAGGTCTGGCCGGGATAGATGGTGTTGGGCGAAGAAAGGCCGTTCCACGCCGCCAGGTCAGGCGCGGTGATATTGGTGCGACGCGAGATCGCATACAGGGTATCGCCGCGCTGCACGGTCACCGTCACGCCGGGGCGTGGCACCGACGGTCGTGGCGCTGCGGTGGTCGGCCGTGACGACGAGCCGCCACTGGCGCCAGGCGAACGCACCACGGTGGCACTGCTGCAGGCGGTCAGCCCGATCGCCACCAGGAGCACGACTGCTGTCTTGCGTACCGAATTCATCTGCGTCTTGCTCATCCGTTCGTTGTCTTCCACACCAGCCAGCCTGCGCCCGCCGCGAGCACCGCCATCGCGACCCAGCCCAGCGGTTCGATCCAGCGATGCAGCGCCGCTTCGGCCCGTGCGCCACCGAGGCGGATCGCACCGGCGACCAGATACACGCGCTTGCCGCGGCCGACCAGCATGCTGGCGATGAAGGGCAGGATCGGCACGCCGACCACGCCCGAGGCCCAGGTAAAAATCTTCAGCGGAATCGGGGTGAAGCCGACCAGCACCAGTGCCCAGAACGCCTTCCACGGCGAATCGGCGACCAGCGTGCGCAGGGTTTCGATCTGCGCCTGGATCTTCGCGCTCCAGCCCAGCCACTCGATCAGCGGCTGCAATGCGGCAAAGGCGAAATGGCCCAGAAGATAGCCGACCAGCGCGCCGCAGACCGAGCCGATCAGGCTCAAGGTGGCGAACCACAGCGAACGCCTGGGTTCGGCCAGCGACATCGGCGCCAGCATCACCTCCGGCGGCACCGGAAAGATGAAGCCCTCCACGAAGCTGAGACCGGTCAGCAGCGCTGGTGCGCGGCGGTGGCGTGACCAACGGATGGCCACGTCGTACAACGGCCCGAAAATCTTCATCGAGGAACTCTCATGGGATCAATCCAGCATGCCCGACAACAGCGGGACGAACGTGACCGGCGCCAGAACCTGCTGCTCGATATCGCCATCGGCAGCGCGGGTGAGCTGCACCAGCGACTGCGAGGAGGCGCCACCGACCGGGGCGACCAGGCGCCCGCCGACCGCCAGTTGATCGACCAGCGCATCCACCAGGGCCGGCGCAGCGGCGGTGACCACGATGGCATCGTAGGGGCCGTGCTCGGGCCAGCCGATGCGGCCATCGTCGTGCTTGCTGCGCACGTTCATGCCCAGATGGCGGAAGCGCTTGCGCGCCTGTCGCAGCAGGTCGCCGATGCGCTCGACGGTGTAGACCTCCAGGCCCAGCGCGGCCAGGATCGCGCCCTGGTAGCCGGAGCCGGTACCCACTTCCAGCACCTTGGTCGGGCCGACCTGCAGCACTGCCTCGGTCATGCGCGCGACCACCCACGGCTGCGAGATGGTCTGGCCATGGCCGATCGGCAATGCAGTGTCTTCATAGGCGCGCGAGGCCAGCGCTTCATCGATGAACAGATGACGCGGGACGGTGCGCATGGCATTGAGGGTGGCTTCGTCCTGGATGCCGGCCTCGCGCAGGCGCTCGACCAGACGGTCGCGCACGCGCTGCGAGGTCATGCCGATGCCGACCGACTCCGGTTGCAGCATGCGCAGCCTCGGTGTCATGCCGGGCCGTCCAGCGCAGCAGTCAGCCCGCCTACCCAGCCGGCCACCGTCTCCAGCGCCTGGTAACGGGTGAGATCGACATGGATCGGCGTGATCGAGATATGCCCGGTGCGCACGGCATGGAAATCGGTGCCGGCGCCGGCGTCCTGCTCCGGACCGGCCGGGCCGATCCAGTACACGGTGCGGCCGCGCGGGTCCTGCTGCGGCACGCAGGGCTCGGAGCGATGCCGGTTGCCCAGCCGGGTGACTTCGAAACCGAGCACATCCGACCACGCCAGATCCGGCACGTTGACGTTGAGGATGGTGTCGGCCGGCAGTGGGTCGGCCTTGAGCCGCGCGACGATTTCCACTGCGGCGCGCGCGGCGGTCTCGTAGTGATCCGCTTGGTGATTGTGCGTGACCAGCGACACCGCGACCGCAGGCAGGCCGAGGAAGCGGCCTTCCATCGCGGCAGACACGGTGCCGGAATAGATCACGTCGTCGCCGAGATTGGCTGAATTATTGATGCCGGAGACCACGATGTCGGGGTCGTAATCCAGCATGCCGGTGAGCGCCAGATGCACGCAGTCGGTGGGTGTACCGGCCACCGCGCAGGTCTGCGCGTCGATGCGGCGGGTGCGGATCGGCACATCCAGCGTCAGCGAATTGCTGGCGCCGGAGCGGTCGCGATCGGGCGCGACCACCATCACTTCATGACCGGCGTGCCGCAACGCCTCGGCCAGGATCTGGATGCCGGGGGCGTCGACACCGTCGTCGTTGCTAACCAGTACGCGCATGAGACTCCTCGGAAAACCCGGCCATGATACCGGATGCGTCCATGCGCTTGCCGCTTGATCTTCGCGCGTGTCTGGGGTTGGAGCGGTTACGCTGTACCGATGTCACACCCTGAAGACGAAGACGACGGCGCGCTGTTCCGCGCGGCGATCGGCACGGTCAAGCCGATCCGCGAAGTCGCGCCACCGGCCAATGCCAAACCGCGCCCGAAGCCGCGCGCGCGCATGGCCGAGCGCGACGAGGCGCAAGCGCATACCGAATTCGCACGATTGCTGCGCGACAGCGCGCCGCTGGAAGCCGGCGACACGGCCAGCTATCGCCGCGAGAATCTTCCCACCCGTCTGTTCCAACGCCTCAAGCGCGGGCAGTTTTCGGTGCAGGACGAACTGGACCTGCATGGCGCCACCGCAGCGCAGGCCGAAGCGTTGCTGCGGCAATTCCTGCTGGAGGCGCATGCGCACGAACATGGCTGCGTACGCATCATCCACGGCAAGGGCCTGCAGTCGGACAACGGCGCGCCAGTCCTCAAGAACCTGATGGACCGCCTGCTGCGCCAGCGCAACGATGTGCTGGCATTTCATTCGGCACCGCCGACCCAGGGCGGTACCGGTGCGTTACTGGTGTTGTTGGCGCGGCGGTAGTGGCGATGCATGGGGCAGGCGCTGGCGACCCTGCCGTCTGGCAGGCAGAGATCGTGCCGAGACGAGTCGCGATCCATGCGCATGCAGCCCTGACGCCTGCTTTGCGACGCCCATCTTCCTTCCCCGGCGTTCGCTGCGCAGGTCGTCGTGCTTCGCAGGCAACGGCACCTGTGTGCGTCTGGCAGGCTGTCGGCAGCGCGGGTCGCGGCCGGGCCCGCTGCTGCGGGAACGCGCACTGCTGTTGTGCGTGCGGGATTTGACGACTTGCCTGAGGACGCTTAGTCGTCGGCGCGCGTGGTTGCCGCGGCACGACCGGCATCGCTGACATCGCCGAGTTCCCACAGCACTGCAGTGGCGTAGCAGCCTGGCGGCAGAGCGAATTCCACCTGCAAGGCCCGCCCGTCCAGCCAGCGGTATTCCAGATCCTGCGGACGCAGACGCAACGCGCGGCGCTCCTGTTTCAGTCCGGCCGCTTCCAGCCCCTGGCGCAACACCTCCGATTGCCTATCCGATAACGCGCCCTGCTCCACCGCCGCGGCCTGATCGGTACAACGCAGCTCGCCCGCGCCCCACAGCGGGCCACTGGGGTGGATGTCGAAGCGCGCCAGCCGCTCGGCCAGCACCTCGCTCCAGGGTTCGGGGCCGAACACGCTGCGCGAGCCATCCAGCATCCACGCCTCGCCATCCAGCGCCGCATCCCAGCTGCCCTGCTCCACGCGCGCGGTCAGCACGCGATTGAACAGCGCCGAGCGCGCCGCAGACAGCAGGATCGAGCGCTGATCGTTGCGCAGACGCCGCTTCGGCGTCGGCACCAAGGTGCCGTCGGCCTCCTGCAGGTAACCGAACATCGCCAACGCAGAAGCCACGTTGCCGCCATCGCGCCCGAAGCGCTGTTCGCCGAACCAGTTCGGAATCCCGCGTGCGGCGATCGACTGCAAGCGTTTCTCGATGGCGTCGCGCTCGCCCTGCACCTGACGCAAGGTCAGCACGAAGCGATTGCCCAGCAGCGCGCCGCGCTGCAGCTTGCGGTTATGCCAGGTGCTGTGGACCACCTGCATCTGCGCATCGTCGAGCGTGGCGAGGTCCGGCGCGATGCGCTTGGGCAGGTGCACGCTGAAACGTTGCGTGGTCACTGCATGACGATCCTTCAGCCCGGCATAACTGACGCCCATCTCCGCGATGCCCGCCCACTGCGCAAGCTGTCTGGCGATATGGGCGGTGTTCTGGCCGCGCTTGCGAATGGTGAGCAACAGGTGCTCGCCTTCGCCGGACGGCTCGAACGACGGCAGTTCGTCGACCTGGAAATCTTCCGGCGTGCTGCGCATTGCCGCGCCAAGGACCGCAGCGCCGTGCGCGCGTGGCAGGAGGGACGTCTCGCTCATGGTGTGGTTTGCCTCGCGCCGACGCATCGTGCGCTGTGTGCCGGGAGTGCGGCGTCGAATGTGGTGATGCGCGCCGGCGACCCCGGCATGCAGAAGTGCAGTTTAGTGCAGCCGGCAAACCGGCTGTGGTGGCCGACAGACGGCCGCGACCGGCGCTGGATGCAACAGAAGCCGCTCATGCGATCGTTGCACCGGGCGCCCGCTGCGCACGTCCAACTGAAGCATGTTCGCCAGATCTTGTTCGTAACGCCTACATAGCGATCTTGCCCAGCAGCACCGCTGCCTGCGCGGCAATGCCTTCGCCGCGACCGGTGAAGCCGAGCTTTTCGCTGGTGGTGGCCTTGACGCTGACTGCATCGAGTTCGATGCCGAGCAGCCCGGCGATGCGTTCGCGCATTGCCAGTGCATGCGGGCCAACCTTGGGTCGCTCGCAGATCACGGTGATGTCGGCATTGCCCACGCGCCAGCCGCGCTCGCGCAACAACTGATCGCAATGCTGCAGAAACTGCGCGCTGTCGGCGTCCTTCCAGCGCGCGTCGGACGGCGGAAAGTGCTGGCCGATATCGCCCAGCGCCAACCCACCCAGCATCGCATCGCACAGCGCGTGCAACACCACGTCGCCATCGCTATGCGCAAGCACGCCCTGGCTATGCGCGACGCGCACACCGCCGAGCATCACGTGGTCGCCATCGCCGAACGCATGCACGTCATAGCCCTGGCCGATTCGGAAATTGAAGGACATGGAAAACCTGTGGTGATTTAAGAGGCGTCGTTGCCGTCGTTGGCAACGACAGCCAGCCCGGCATCGCCGCGCGCGGATGGCGCAGCCTCATCGGCGGGCGCAGCGGCGGGGTCGGCATCGACCGCAACGCCGCGGCGTACAAGTTCGAACTCGAAGCGCGCCAGATCCGCCGGCGTGGTGATCTTGAAGTTGTCCTCGGCGCCCTCCACCAGCAACGGACGCAGCCCGAGCCGCTCCATCGCCATGGCCTCGTCGGTGACGTCGACGCCGGCAGCCGATGCTTCATTGAGACCACGGATAAGCTGATGACGCCGAAACAGCTGCGGTGTCAGCGCACGCCACAAGCGCTCGCGTGGCTCGGTGCCGTCGATACCGCCATCGTCGCCGGCACGCTTGAGGGTGTCGCGCACCGGTGCGGCCAGGATCGCACCGACCGGGTCGCCGCGACCGATTTCCAGCAGCCGGTCCAGATCTGCCAGCGCCAGATTCGGGCGCGCGGCATCGTGCACCAGCACAAAGTCGTCGGCCCGCACGCTCTCCGGCAGGGCCAGCAAGCCCGCCAGCACCGAGGCTGCGCGCGTGGCACCGCCCACGCAGGTCACTACGGGCTTGGACTGCACCGACGTCCAGCCCGGCCAGTCGGCATCGCCCGGTGCAATCGCCACCAGGATGCCGGCGACCGCCGGATGCGCAGCTAGCGCTGCCAACGTGTAGGCCATCAGCGGTTGGCCCGCTGCCGGCAGATATTGCTTGGGAAGCGCAGCACCAAATCGCGTGCCGCGCCCTGCGGCCGGCACGATGGCCCAGATCGAGCCGGTCATGGATGCGGTTCCGTTGCGGATGCAGGATCGGACGTGGCCGGCACAGGTGTCGCTTCGGGCGTTGCGGCAGGCAGTGGCGGTGCATCCTCGACCACGCGATAGAACGTCTCGCCCGGTTTGATCATGCCCAGCTCGCTGCGTGCGCGCTCTTCGATTGCCTCCTCGCCGTCCTTCAAATCCTTCACCTCTGCTGCCAACGCCTGGTTGCGTTGGCGCAGACCTTCGTTGTCCTGTGTCTGATGCGCGACCTGGGCTTCCAGCATCATCACTTCACCGGAATTCCCAGGCCCGAACCAGAAGCGGTACTGCAGCCAAGCCAGCAGCACCGCCAGCACCAGCAGTAGCCAGCGCCAGTTGCGCACGGCTTAGCGCTTGAGCGAAACGAACGCGTCGCGACCGGCGTAACGCGCGCCGGAGCCCAGCGCCTGCTCGATGCGCAGCAACTGGTTGTACTTGGCGACGCGGTCGCTGCGGCACAGCGAGCCGGTCTTGATCTGCGTGGCGGTGGTGGCCACGGCGATGTCGGCGATGGTGGTGTCTTCGGTTTCGCCCGAGCGGTGCGAGACGATCGAGGCGTAATTGGCCGCATGCGCCATCGCAATGGCTTCCAGCGTCTCGGTCAGCGTCCCGATCTGGTTGACCTTGATCAGGATCGCGTTGGCGGTGCCCGAGTCGATGCCCTGCTTGAAGATCTTCGGGTTGGTGACGAACAGGTCGTCGCCAACCAGCTGCACCTTCTTGCCGACGCGGTCGGTGAGCAGCTTCCAGCCGGCCCAGTCGTCCTCGGCCAGGCCGTCTTCGATGCTGATGATCGGGTACTGTGCGACCCAGTCGGCCAGGAAGTCGACGAACTGCTCGCTGGTCAGGCGCTTGTTCTCGCCGACCAGGTTGTACTTGCCGTTGTCGTAGAACTCGCTGGAGGCCACGTCCAGGCCCAGCAGCACGTCTTCGCCTGCGGTGTAGCCGGCCTTGCCGATCGCCTCAAGGATGGTGTCCAGCGCTTCGACATTGCTGCGGAAGTCCGGCGCAAAGCCGCCTTCGTCGCCCACCGCCGTGCTCAGGCCGTGGCCCTTGAGCACCGACTTGAGCGCGTGGAAGATTTCGGTGCCGGCACGCAGCGCTTCGGAGAACGAGCTGCAGCCGACCGGCAGCACCATGAACTCCTGGAAGTCGACGTTGTTGTCGGCATGCGCGCCGCCGTTGATGATGTTCATCATCGGCACCGGCAGTGCCACGTCGGACTCGGTGATGGTGGACAGGTACTGCCACAGCGGCTGCTTGCGCGAGGCGGCCACGGCATGCGCGGCGGCCAGAGAAACACCCAGCAGCGCATTCGCGCCCAGGCGGCCCTTGTTCTCGGTGCCGTCCAGGTCGATCAGGCGGCGGTCCAGACCCTGCTGGTCGGCCGCGTCGAAGCCCTTGAGCGTCTCGGCGATGGTGCCGTTGACGTTCTGCACCGCATGCAGCACGCCCTTGCCCAGGTAGCGGGTCTTGTCGCCATCGCGCAGTTCCACCGCTTCCTTGGTGCCGGTCGAGGCGCCCGAGGGCACGGCGGCGCGGCCGAACGAGCCGTCGTCCAGCGTGACTTCGGCCTCCAGCGTGGGATTGCCGCGGGAGTCGAGGATTTCGCGGGCGAGGATCTTGGCGATAGTGGTCATAGGTCGATCGGTTACCAGTAAGGGGGAAGTACACCGGAAACAAGCTGCCGGATTATCGCTGTACACCGCGCCATTGCCAAATCGCACGGGCCCGATGCGCGCCTGACCGGCAAGACCCTGCAGCTAGGCCCTCAGGCCCGGCAGCGAAGCGCAAAACAGCAGTAGCAGGAGCAACAGCAGCGCCAAGCCCGTGGCGGCAGCGCCTGGCTGGCGACGCAGCGAGAACGCGACCGGGCTGGCGACAAGACCGCCCAGCGTCAGCAACGCGCCTGTCAGCAACGTCACGAGCATCGGCGTGCGCGTAGCCTGCATCGCATGGTTGCCGTCGCCCGGCATGCCGATGCTGGCAGTCACCAGGAAGGCCATGACGGCCAGGCAGGCCCATGCAGCGAGCGATAGGCCCAGCGCCATCCAGCCCCAGGGCCAGTGCCGCCAGTGGCGGCGCTGGCGACGCGATGCCGCCAACGCCCACGGATCGGAACTCATGCGAAGCGCGCGAACCCGTGCTTCTTGGTCACTGCATCCAGCTCCATCAGCGTTTCCAGCAGCTCTTCCATGCGATCGAGCGGCCACGCATTGGGACCATCGGACAGCGCCTTGGACGGATCCGGATGGGTTTCGGCGAACAGGCCGGAAATACCCACGGCCACGGCCGCGCGCGCCAGCACCGGCACGAACTCGCGCTGGCCGCCGGAGCTGCTGCCCTGCCCGCCCGGCAACTGCACCGAATGAGTGGCATCGAACACCACCGGGCAGCCGGTATCGCGCATGACGCTGAGCGAACGCATGTCGCTGACCAGGTTGTTGTAGCCGAACGAGGCGCCACGTTCGCAGACCATGATCTGCTCGTTGCCGGTCGACTTGGCCTTGTCCACCACCGGCTTCATGTCCCACGGCGCCAGGAACTGGCCCTTCTTGATGTTCACCGGCTTGCCGGCGGCGCAGACGTTCTTGATGAAGTCGGTCTGCCGCACCAGGAAGGCCGGGGTCTGCAGCACGTCGACGACGGCGGCGACCTCGTTCATCGGGGTGTATTCGTGCACGTCGGTGAGCACCGGCACGCCGATCTGCTGCTTCACCGCAGCCAGCACCTTCAGGCCTTCTTCCAGGCCGGGGCCGCGGAAGCTGGTGCCCGAGGTGCGATTGGCCTTGTCGAAGCTCGACTTGAAGATGAAGTTGATCCCCAGCTTGCCGGTGATCTCCTTGAGCTTGCCGGCTACGTCGAGCTGCAGCTGCATCGACTCGATCACGCAGGGGCCTGCAATCAGGAACAACGGCTGGTCGAGGCCGACTTCAAAGTCACACAGTTTCATCAGGTCACCTATTGAGTAAAGCCCCTCTCCCGTCGGGAGAGGGGTTGGGGTGAGGGGAAGGTTTGAAAGCGCTTAATAAGGCCAGATGGTTTGCCCTGGCTGGCGCGTGGCGGCGCGTTCATCATGGCTTCAATCCTTCAGTGTGTTGCGGCGCCCCTCATCCGCCCCTACGGGGCACCTTCTCCCAGTGGGAAAAGGGAATTAACCACCCGTTTTTGATCTTAGCCCCTCTCCGATCGGGAGAGGGGCTGGGGTGAGGGGAAGGTTTGAAAGCGCTTATAAGACCAGATGGTTTGCCCTGGCTGGCGCGTGGCGACGCGTTCATCATGGCAATCTTTCAGTGTGTTGCGGCGCCCCCTCATCCGCCCCTTCAGGGCACCTTCTCCCGATGGGAGAAGGAACTCACGCACGCGCTTCCTTGAGCAACTTGCCGCCAGCCTTCTTCTCGCGCGCAGCGCGCACGAAGCCGATGAACAACGGGTGCCCGTCGCGCGGGGTGGACAGGAACTCCGGATGTGCCTGGCAGGCCAGGAACCACGGGTGCGCATCGCGAGGCAGCTCCACCACTTCCACCAGCGTGTCGTCCATCGACTTGCCGGAAATCACCAGCCCGGCGTCTTCCAGCTGTGTGCGGTAGCGGTTGTTGAACTCGTAGCGGTGACGATGACGCTCGGCCACCACGTCCTTGCCATAGACCTCGCGCGCCAGCGTGCCCGGCTTCAGGCGCTGCTCCTGCAAGCCCAGCCGCATGGTGCCGCCCAGGTCGGATTTTTCGTCGCGCTTTTCGACTTCCCCGGTGGCGGTGCGCCATTCGGTGATCAGCCCGATCACCGGGTGTGGCGACTGGCGATCGTTCTCGGTGCTGTTGGCTGCGTCCAGGTCGGCCACGTGGCGGGCATAGTCCACCACCGCCGCCTGCATGCCGTAGCAGATGCCGAAATACGGCACCTTGTGCTCGCGCGCGTATTTGGAGGTCAGCACCTTGCCTTCGAAACCGCGATCGCCGAAGCCGCCCGGCACCAGGATGCCGTCGATGTCCTGCAGCGCCGCCATGTCGCTGCCCTCCAGATCCTGCGCTTCCAGCCACTTCAGGTTGACCTTGGTGCGCTGGCGCAGGCCGCCATGGCGCAACGCCTCGGCCACCGACTTGTAGGCGTCCTGGTGATCGACGTACTTGCCGACCACCGCAATGGTGACTTCGTCCAGCGGATGCTTGACCGCATCCACCACCGCCGCCCATTCGGACAGATCGGCCGCGGCGACCTTGTCGCGCAGCTTGAACTGGTCGATGACCAGCTCGTCCAGTCCCTGGCGCAGCAATTCCAGCGGCATGCCGTAGAGCACGTCGATATCCGGGCAGCTGATCACTGCGCGCTCGGACACGTTGGTGAACAGGGCGATCTTGCGGCGCTCCGAATCCGGCACCGCCTGCTCGGACCGGCACAGCAGCACGTCCGGCTGGATCCCGATCGAGCGCAGTTCCTTGACCGAATGCTGGGTCGGCTTGGTCTTCAACTCACCGGCCGCCGCGATATACGGCACCAGGGTGAGGTGCATGAACATCGCCTTTTCCGCGCCACGCTCGGTGCGCACCTGGCGGATCGCCTCCAGGAACGGCAGCGATTCGATATCGCCGACGGTGCCGCCGATCTCGATCAACGCTACGTCGAAGCCGGCCGTGGCCTCGTCGATGCAGCGACGGATCTCGTCGGTGATGTGCGGGATCACCTGCACGGTGGCGCCCAGGTAGTCGCCGCGGCGCTCCTTGCGGATCACGTTTTCGTAGATGCGGCCGGTGGTGACCGAATTCTTGCGCGACAGCCGCGTGCGCACGTAGCGCTCGTAGTGGCCCAGGTCCAGGTCGGTTTCGGCACCGTCGTCGGTGACGTAGACCTCACCATGCTGGAACGGGCTCATCGTGCCCGGGTCCACATTGATGTACGGGTCCAGCTTCATCATCGTGACCTTCAGGCCACGCGCTTCCAGAATGGAGGCAAGCGAAGCGGCGGCAATGCCCTTGCCTAGCGAGGACACTACGCCGCCGGTAACAAAAATCAGGGGGGTCATGGGGCTTGAAGCCTCCCGGAAAGCCATAGTTTAGCGGGTGACGGGCGAATGCCCAAGGGCTGCGTGACGACCGGGCGGTCTCACACGGCAAATGCGCGCAACAACGCGTAAATACAGACGCCCCGGCCGAGGCCGGGGCGTCCGTGGACCACGTAACGCTGCGCAGATGCCTTAGCGTGCGGGTTTCTCTTCTTCCTCTTCCTCGCGCGGCGCGCTGTCGGCCTTGGGCTTTTGCGCGGCAGCGGTAGCGCGGCGCTCGGCCTTGCGCTCGGCGTCGGTCTTGGCCTTGGCGTCGTCGCTTTTCTGGGCGGTGGCGCCCTGCCCGGCCTGCTGAGGAGCGGCCTGGGCCAACGCAGGAAGCGCGGCCACTGCGGCGGCACCGAGGGTGAGCATCAGGATGTGCTTGAACTTCATGGTGTCCTCCGGTTTCGGTGACATCCTCAGGTGGGGACGTTTGGTTCCGAATCCAACGCCAGGGTATCCAGCCGCACCCCGCCCTGCACTGAACGCCTGTCGCGTGCAAAAAATCGGTTCTGCCCCCACACTTGCGCGTCGTTTCACGTGCCGACGAGATGCATGAACACCCGTTATAACGCCGCCGATATTGAAGTGCTGTCGGGCCTGGACCCGGTCAAACGCCGCCCTGGCATGTACACCGACACTGCGCGCCCGAACCATCTGGCGCAGGAAGTGATCGACAACTCGGTCGACGAGGCGCTGGCAGGCCACGCCAAGCAGGTCGAAGTCACCTTATACAAGGATGGCAGCTGCGAAGTGTCCGACGACGGTCGCGGCATGCCGGTGGACCTGCACCCGGAAGAAAAGATTCCCGGTGTGGAACTGATCCTGACCCGCCTGCATGCCGGCGGCAAGTTCAACAACCGCAACTACACCTTCTCCGGCGGCTTGCACGGCGTGGGCGTGAGCGTGGTCAACGCGCTGTCGACCAAGGTCGAGCTGTTCATCAAGCGCGAAGGCAGCGAGCACCGCATGGAGTTCCGCGACGGGATCGCCGCCTCCA
The DNA here is from genome assembly GCF_024806835.1 of Xanthomonas sp. 3793. GTDB lineage: Bacteria > Pseudomonadota > Gammaproteobacteria > Xanthomonadales > Xanthomonadaceae > Xanthomonas > Xanthomonas arboricola_F. The sequence goes on along the minus strand of NZ_JANTYU010000002.1, from coordinate 880,486 downwards.
AGCTGGAGGTCGTCGGCACTGTCGGCAAGAAGAACACCGGCACGCGGCTGCGCTTCTGGGCCGACCCCAAGTATTTCGACACGCCCAAGTTCAACGTGCGTGCGCTGCGCCATCTGCTGCGCGCCAAGGCGGTGCTGTGTCCCGGCCTGACGGTCAAGCTGCACGACGAAGCGACCGGTGAGCAGGACAGCTGGTACTTCGAGAATGGCTTGCGCGATTACCTGAAAGGCGAAATGGCCGAGCACGAGATGCTGCCGGCCGACCTGTTCGCAGGCAGCCTGAAGAAGGACACCGAGATCGTCGACTGGGCCGCGGCCTGGGTGCCCGAAGGCGAGCTGGTGCAGGAAAGCTACGTCAACCTGATCCCGACCGCCCAGCACGGCACCCACGTCAACGGCCTGCGCTCTGGCCTGACCGATGCGCTGCGCGAGTTCTGCGACTTCCGCAACCTGCTGCCGCGCGGCGTCAAGCTGGCGCCGGAAGACGTGTGGGACCGGGTCACCTTCGTGCTCAGCCTGAAGATGACCGACCCGCAGTTTTCCGGGCAGACCAAGGAGCGCCTGTCCTCGCGCCAGGCCGCCGGCTTCATCGAAGGCGCCGCGCACGATGCCTTCAGCCTGTATCTGAACCAGAACGTGGAGATCGGTGAGAAGATCGCGCAGATCGCCATCGACCGCGCCAGTGCGCGGCTGAAGACCGAAAAACAGATCGTCCGCAAGAAGGTCACCCAGGGCCCGGCCCTGCCCGGCAAGCTGGCCGACTGCATCAGCCAGGACCTGTCGCGCACCGAACTGTTCCTGGTCGAGGGCGACTCGGCCGGCGGCTCGGCCAAGCAGGCGCGCGACAAGGACTTCCAGGCGATCCTGCCGCTGCGCGGCAAGATCCTCAACACCTGGGAAGTGGCTTCGGGCAGCGTGCTGGCCTCCGAGGAAGTGCACAACCTGGCGATCGCGATCGGCTGCGACCCGGGCAAGGACGACATCACCGGGCTGCGCTACGGCAAGGTGGTGATCCTGGCCGACGCCGACTCCGACGGCCTGCATATCGCCACGCTGTTGACGGCGCTGTTCCTGCAGCATTTCCCCGCCCTGGTCGCCGCCGGCCATGTGTTCGTGGCGATGCCGCCGCTGTTCCGCGTGGACGTGGGCAAGCAGGTGTTCTACGCACTGGACGAAGAAGAAAAGACCACGCTGCTGGACAAGATTGCGCGCGAGAAGATGAAGGGCCAGATCAGCGTGACCCGCTTCAAGGGCCTGGGCGAGATGAACCCGCAGCAGCTGCGCGAATCGACCATCCACCCGGACACGCGCCGGCTGGTGCAGCTGACCATCGACGACGGCGAACAGACCCGCTCGCTGATGGACATGCTGCTGGCGAAAAAGCGCGCGGGCGACCGCAAGCAATGGCTGGAATCCAAGGGCGACCTGGCGTCGCTGGAAGTCTGAAGCCCGGCAAACATGCCCTCACTCAGCACAGAGAGGGCGTGCTGGGCGCGCTTGCCAATGAAGCGCGCCGCCAAGCGGCCTCGCCGCACGCCTGGTTACCAGGCAACGCAGGCAGGGCGATGACGGTACGGCGATGGATCACCGCCATCCACCGGCAGCGATCCATCTGCCTGGACCGCCACGCAGCACCTTGCCGGCATCCGTACCAGATGAGGTGCGGCCCTGTCGCTCCGTCAGCGCACCCCGGGCAACACCCGGGTCGCACCGGTCACCAGTGAGCAGGCGTGGTCCTGCACTTCCTCGCCGCTGGCACGGTTACCGCTGTGCGCATCCTGCCGCGTTGCCAGCAGGATGAATCCAGGTCGCCCGTCCTGCAGTTGCGCGCCGGCCACCACCAGCGAGTAATCGCGCAAGCTGGCATCGGCAGGCAGCGTGGCTGCGAGCAGGCGAACCGGATCCTGGTCCAGCGCCTCGCCTTGCAGCGTCCTGGCCAGATACGCATGGCCCAGCAGCGGCTCGGCCAAAGCGCGCCACTCCGGGCCGATCCCGGTGCGCTGACGCTGCAGTACTGCGTACACGTCCGGACGCAGGCAATCGATATGGATATGCAGCTGCTCCTGCGAGCGCCCGTGCGGCGAGTTCAACGCAAGGCTCACGTATTGCCTGGGCAGCGGACGCTGCAACGCCTGTGCCACGAAGCTGCGCGCCTCCCAGGCACTGGCGAAATAATTCGGCGCATCGGCGCGTAGCAACGCAGGGTCTTCGATTCCGCTGACCCGCACACTGGGCACCAACAGGTATTGGAAGCGGCCGTGACGGTCTTTCAACACCACCGCCTGACGCGCCGGATCCGACCACACCGCAACGCAATCGGGTGGCCGCGACGCCTCTGCCAAACAGCGGGTGGAGACGATGCGCCATAACGCATCCGGGTCGCTGGCATGGTGTACCGGCGCAGGTGGCGTCACCGCACAGCCGGCCACCGACAGCACCACGGCGCAGGCAGAGCGAACGACACAAGGCCTCATCTGCAGCTCGATCATCAGGGCGCGCCATGATAGCGAGCGGTGCGGCATCGGTCAGCGCGACAGCCATGCCTTTTTGCACATCCACCGCGCGGTGCTGCGGCCTAGCATCAGCGTTCTTCCGTTCGAATGCCGATTGCCCATGCCCTCCTTGCTCCATACCGGCCTGCTGGCCTGCCTGCTGCTCGGCGTCCCGGTCTTCGCCGCCGCGCAGGACGGCAAGACCGATTCCAAGCCCGACGCCAAGGCCGATGCCGTTGCGACCAAACCCGCGCCGTTGCCGGCCGATACCAGCGTGCGGCAAACCACGCGCCTGGCCGGACGCACGCTGAGTTACACCGCCAGCGTCGGCACGCTGCCGGTGCGCGATGCGCAGGGCAAGACCACTGGCGAAGTGGTGTTCACCGCCTACACCGTGGACGGCAAGGACCGCCCGGTCACCTTTGCCTTGAACGGCGGACCAGGTGCGGCGTCGGTCTATCTGAACATGGGCGCGATCGGGCCGAAGGTGGTCGGGTTCGGCGCCGAAGGCGACAGCGCGTCCGCGCCGGCGACCTTGCGCGACAATCCGGGCACCTGGCTGGACTTCACGGACCTGGTGTTCATCGACCCGGTCGGCACCGGCTTCAGCCGCGCGCTCATCGGCGAGGACGAAGCCAAGAAGCAGTTCTATAACCCGCAGGCCGACGTGGAATATCTCTCGCGCGTGATCTACGACTGGCTGCTGAAGAATCGCCGCCTGCAGACGCGCAAGTATCTGGTCGGCGAAAGCTATGGCGGCTTCCGCGGCCCGCGCATCACCCAGTATCTGCAGACCCGGCTCGGGGTTGCGATGAACGGCGTGGTGCTGGTCTCGCCGTTCCTCAACCCGACCCTGGACGACAACAGCGACGTCTCGCCGCTGGCGTGGATGCTGACCTTGCCGTCGATCGCCGCCGCGCACCTGGAGCGCCAGGGCCAGCTCAGCGACAGCGCGATGCGCCAGGTGATCGACTACACCCGCGGCGACTATGCGGTGGCGCTGATGAAAGGCCGCACCGACCCGCAGGCCACCGAGGCGATGCTGCAGCAGGTCACACGCATGACCGGGCTGGATCCGGCCTATGTACGCCGCTCCGGTGGACGCCTGGAAACCCAGGCCTACCTGCGCGAGGTGTTTCGCGACAAGGGCGAGCTGGGCAGCCGCTACGACGCCAACGTGACCGCCTTCGACCCCTTCCCCAACGATCCCACGCAGCGCGCCAGCGACCCGCTGCTGGACAGCATCATCGCGCCCACCACCACCGCGATGGTTGACTTCGTCACCCGGATCGTCGGCTGGAAGGTCGATGCCCGCTATCAGGCGATCAATTACGAGGTCAACTCGGCGTGGGACTGGGGCGACGAACTACGCAAGGGCGCGGTGACGCAGCTGCGCCAATCGGTGGCGATCGACCCCAAGCTGCGCGTGCTGATCGCGCACGGCTGGAACGATCTCTCCTGCCCGTTCATGGGCTCGGTGCTCACCGTGGATCAGATGCCGGCGATGGGCGACCCCACGCGCGTGCAGGTGCGCGAGTATCCCGGTGGCCACATGTTCTACAACCGCGCCGACAGCCAGGCCGCCTTCCGTCGCGACGTCAAGGCGATGTACGAAACGCGCTGAGCGCAGGCAACGCCGGGCGTACTCGCTACGCCTGGCGATGGACCAACCGCGTCGTGACGCTCAGACCGCGCCGGGCTCGGTCGCTTTGACGTTCCAGCCCAGCCCCTGGTAAAGCCGATACCGCGCGATGCCCAGGTATTCGTGCAGGGCGACATCGGCCAGGGTGAAGTTGTAGCTCTGCGGCAGGATCGACCAGGAGGCGGTCAGCCAGTCGGCGCGCACCGGAATGGCATCGATCCCGAAATGCCGGAAATACAGCGCGGCACGACGCAGATGCGTGGCCGAGGACACCAGCACGACGCGGTCGGGCCGGTGCGCGCGCAGCAAGGGTTGACTGAACTGCGCGTTCTGCCAGGTGTTCATGCTGGACGGCTCCATGATCAGATCCACCCGATCGATCCCCAGCCCGATCAACACGCGCTGATACACCACCGCCTCCGACAGGCCCAGGCCGCGCGCATCGCCGCCGCTGATCTCGATCTTGCACTCGCCGCCGCTGTGTCGGCATTGCCGGTACAGCCGCGCCGATTCGACGATGCGCCCATAGGCGAACAAGTTGGCTTCGGCCACCGCGTCGCGGCCTTCCGGGCGCACGGTGCCGGCGCCCAGCAGCACGATGACGTTGCGCCCGCCCCATCCGTTGAAATCGTTGACCCCGGTACGTTGCAGGTTCTGCAGCATCCACGATGGCAGCGGCCCGCAGCCGACCGCGAACACCAGCGCCAGGCTTGCGCCGGCCAGCGTGCGCGAGAACCGACGCAGGCCGCGACGGTCGATCAACCAGGCCAAGCCGAACAACACGCACACCAGGGCAAGCATCATCGCGGAAGGTTCTCACTCAGCACGCGCAGGCAGCCCGGTCACGGCAGATCCCTTGCGCAATAACGCCGCAGCGTGACAGCGGCGCGTGACCGCACCGCGACACCGGCTCAGGTCCAGCCGAACAGCTCGAACATCGTCAGGATCAGGTATGCCACACCGCCGGCAGCGGGGATGGTGAGAATCCATGCCCATACGATGCGCTCGATCACGCCCAACCGCAGCGAGCGCGGATTCTTGGCAAAACCCACGCCCATGATCGCGGTGGAAATGCTGTGGGTGGTGGAGACCGGCATGCCGAAATGCGCCGCGACGGTGAGCACGGTGGCCGAGCTGGTTTCGGCGGCAAAGCCGTGGATGGGATGCAGCTTGACCATCTTGTGGCCGAGCGTCTTGATGATCTTCCAGCCGCCCGAGGCGGTGCCGGCGGCCATCACCACCGCGCAGGTCAGCACGATCCACATCGGGATGCCGTCGCCGGCGGCCAGGCCAGTGCCCGGATGCAGGAACGCCAGCCAGCTGGGCAGGTTGTCCAGCGCACCGGCCGACTGCGCGCCGATCAACGTCATCGCGATGATGCCCATGGTCTTCTGCGCATCGTTGTGGCCATGGGCGTAGCCCATGTAGGCGGCCGAGGCGATCTGCGCCTTGCCGAAGAACGCATTGACCCAGCGCGGACGCGCCAGCCGCCCGATCGGGCCACCGAGCCGCGACATGCCGGCGATGATGGCCCACAGCAGCACCATCACCACGATACCGAGCAAAAAACCGGCGATCGGCGAGGTGATCATCGGCACGAACACCTTCCACAACAGGCCCTTGTTCTTGGCCCAGTTGCCGACGCTTTCCGACCAGATCAAGGCATCCCAGTTGTTGTGCGCGGCAGCCAGGCCGGCGCCGCACAGACCGCCGATCAGCGCATGCGACGACGACGACGGCAGGCCCTTCCACCAGGTGATCAGGTTCCAGATGATGCCGCCCAGCAACGCGCACAGGATCACCTGCGGGGTGACCTCGACCACGTTGGTGTTGAGCAGGCCCGAGGCGATGGTCAACGCCACCGCGGTACCGGTCAGGGCGCCGATCAGGTTCATGCCGGCGGCCAGCATCACCGCCCAACCCGGTGACAGCACCTTGGTGGCGACGACGGTGGCGATGGAATTGGCGGTGTCGTGAAAGCCGTTGATGAACTCGAACACCAATGCGGCCAGGATCACCACCAGAACAAGGGTAAGCACGCGGCGACCTCAGCTGTTCTTCAACACGATCTGGTACACCACCACCCCTGCCTCGCGGCAACGGTCGATGGCTTTTTCCAGGATCTCGAAGAACTCCTTGAGCAGAAACATCTGCAGCGTGTCCAGGCGACCGGAATAGATGTCGCGGTACAGCTCGAGCATCAGGCGGTCGGCCTCGTTTTCCAGCGTGCGCAGCTTGTCGTTGAGCGCAGTCATGCGATCGATGTTCATCTGCGGCAGGTCGGTCACCATCTCCACCACCACCGCAGCGGCCTGTTCCAGCATCGCCGCGCGTGGGGCGAAGTCGATGTGTTCCAGGTGTTTGGTGGCCAGCGAATAGCGGTCGGCGAATTTTTCGACCTGCTTGGGGATCTTGTACAGCGCCGAGCCCAGCGCTTCGATGTCTTCGCGCTCGATCGGGGTCATGAAGCTGTCCACCAGCGCCTGGCCGATCTTGTCGGAGGCGGCGCGTTCGCGCAGGCGGGCCAGCTTGAAGGCGTCCAGCGCCGGTTGCCGGTCGGACGTGCGCATCATGGCGTGCAACGCCTTGGTGCTGTCGTAGGCGGCCTGCGCCGCTTCGTTCAGAAGCGCATAGAACTGCTTGCCGGAGCCGAAGATGGTCTGCAACGAGAACATGGGTGGGGAACTTCCTGCCGTCGAGGGAGAGACGGGCGCCAAGGGCGAATTATGACCGTTCCATGACCTGTCTGGGTATATCGGCGCCGCGCGCGGCCTTCACGCCGGCATTTCCCGGCTCGAATCACCCTGCAATTTGCTAACATGCCCCCGCGCCTTCGGGCGCACCCTATGGAAGACGACCCTATATTTCCCCGTTGCCGCCCCGCCTTCTCGCGCGCCGGCCAACCCCGTGCTTGCCCGCCCTCCCCTTCACTGACCGGGGAAGACGCCCGTGGTTGAGTTTCTGATCGTCATCGCACTGATCGTGTTGAACGGCTTCTTCGCCATGTCGGAGATGTCGTTGATGACCTCGCGCAAGAGCCGCCTGAAGCAGATGGCCGGTTCCAGCAAGCGCGCCGCGCGGGCCTTGGCACTGGCCGAGAGCCCCGAGAACTTCCTGTCTACGGTCCAGATCGGCATCACCTCGATCGGCATCCTGACCGGCCTGTTCGGCGGCGAAGCCATCGGCGAGGCGATCGGCGAACGGCTGCAGCTGGCCTTCCCCGCGCTGTCGGCCACTTTTTCGCTGGTTGGCGATCCCAAACCGTATTCGGCGGTGATCGGCAGCACCCTGGCAGTGGCCCTGATCACCTTTCTGACGCTGATCTTCGGCGAGCTGGTGCCCAAGCGGCTGGCATTGCGCAATTCCGAGGACATCGCCGGCTTTGTCGCGGTGCCGATGACCTGGCTGGCCAAGATCGCCGCGCCGGGGGTGTGGGTGCTGGCGCGCTCCACCCGGCTGGTACTGCGTCTGCTCGGCATGGGCAAGGACGAATCGGCCTCGATCACCGAAGAAGAGATCCGCATGCTGGTGGCCGAAAGCCACGAGGCCGGCGTGATCGATGCGCACGAGCGCGACATGATGAACCGGGTGATGCGGCTGGGCGATCGCACTGCCGATAGCCTGATGACGCCGCGCAACCGTATCGCCTGGCTGGATGCCAATGCCGAGCCCGAACGCAATCTGCTGGTGATGCGCGAGCACGAGTTCTCGCGTTACCCGGTGTACCGCGGCAGCGACCAGGACATTGCCGGCGTGCTGGAAGTCAAATCGCTGGTCACGCGCCTGGGCGGGCACGGCGAGAACCTGTTCCAGGCACTGCGCGATACCTTGTTCGTCTCCGAATCCACGCATGCGATGAAGCTGCTGGAGATCTTCCGCGAAGAACAGCAGTCGATGGCGCTGGTGGTGGACGAATACGGCGAAATCCGCGGATTGGTGACCATCAGCGACCTGATGGGCGCGGTGGTCGGACGTCTGCAGGCGGTGGAAAACACCGACGAAGACGCGCTGGTGGTAACCCGCGCCGACGGCTCGCTGCTGATCGACGGTTCGCTGCCGGTGGAAGAATTGCGCGAAGTGCTGGGCGCCGAACTGCCGGAAGCCGACGAAGGCGATTACCACACGCTGGCCGGGCTGTGCATTTACTACTTCGGCCGCATTCCGCAGGCCGGTGAGTTCTTCGATTGGGCCGGTTGGCGCATCGAGATCGTGGACCTGGATGGCGCACGTGTGGACAAGCTGCTGTTGAGCCGCATCGGCGACGAGGGCAGCGATGACATCGTCGGATAACGGCGCCCCGCCATCCGACGCATCCGGCGGCGAGCAGATGCGGTACCGCAATGAAGGCATCCGCAGCTTGCTGGCCGCCTTCAGCGACGGCGACCCGGAGCACGTGCTGCGGGTGCGCGACATCCTCGCCGACCTGCAGCAGAGCGCGTTCGGGGTGTTCTTGTTCCTGGCGATCCTGCCTTCTTTCATCCCGATCCCGGGAGTGGCTGGCGGCATCAGCGGTCCGCTGACGGTGCTGATCGGGGTGCAGATGATGTGCTGCCTGCGCAAGCCGTGGGTGCCAGGTTTCATCGGCGAACGTGGGCCGCGGCGACGCACCAGCCAGCGCTTCGTGGCGAAACTGGCACCGACGCTGCAGCGACTGGATCGCCTGCTCAAGCCGCGTCTGCACGGCATGCTCGATCGGATACCGGCGCAGGTGTTCACCGGGCTGCTGCTGGTGCTGGTCGGTATCCTGCTGACGCTGCCGATCCCGTTTACCAACTACCTGTTCGGCCTGATCCTGTTGCTGTTCGCGCTGGCCTTGCTGGAGCGCGATGGCGCCCTGATGCTGGCTGGCTGGGCGGCGGCACTGGTATCGATCGCCGTGTTCGGCATCACGTCGGATCAATTGGTGGATCTGATTCGCGGGTGGTGGCCGGTGGCCTGGCGTTGAGTTCCACCGTCGAGTGCGCAGCGGTTGCGCTTGTCGGCACTGACTGATCACGCTTCACGCTGGAACGTGGGTACAGCTTTTTCGCTGGCGAAAGCCGGTTGGGACTGTCGGTCGAACGTCGAGGTCGCTGGCCGACGTACCCCCCCCCCAACCCGTCTAGCAGGAGAAGGGCTAAAGCGCTTGGCGCGCAGTTGGGCGATCCTGGGTGCGGTAGTACGTGATACGCGCCATGCGGACTGCGTTGCGTTGGGGGCGACACATCGCACCACATGCGGACCAGGGAATCTTGCGGCGATGCGTTTTCGCCGCAGTTGGAAGGACCGGTCGTGTGGAGCGCCCGATCCAAAGCCAAGCCCTGGTAATCAGATCGGGACTTGGCGCTTACGCCAGGGTCTTGCTTACTTCAGATCGACCACGCGGTTGTCCGAGAGGCTGGCAGTATCGTCGGTGACGGCAGCCATGACGAAGTACAGCGCCTTGCCGAGCAGGCCGCTGGGGCCGTCCCAATACTCTGCCGACTCGGCGCGCACGTGAATCAGGCGCAGGTTGGGGTCGTCCTTGCCGCCGGGGAAAAACACCTTCATTGCCGGCGACCACAGCTCATCGATCTTGGCGCGGTCGTGCACCACGCGGGCGGTGCCTGCGACCGACACATAGGTGTTCCTGGACGCCGAGGCGTAGGCCACGTTGACGCGCGGGTCGGCGGCGATCTCCGACACCTTGGGGCTGTCGGCTGCGGTGGCGAACCACAGGTCGCCATCGAATTCGACTTCCTGCGTGCCCAGCGGGCGGCTCACCAACTTGCCGTCTGCCGAGACGGTGGTGAACATCGCAATGTCCACGCCGCGAATCAATTCCGCCAACTGCTTGATGCTCTCGCTACGTTCCTGAAGTTGCATGCGTCTGTTCCCGATGGAGATGCACGCATCTGAGCGGATTGCCGCGCAAAGCGACGTGAATCACGCGATGGTCACGTCCAGCTCGCGCACCGCTTCGGCTGCGATCCCGAACGAGCGCAGGCGCGCGGCATGGTCGTAGATGTTGGCGGTGAACAACAGCTCGTCCGGCGCGTGGCGCTCGATGAAGGCGGCCACGCCCTGCGCAATCTGCTCGGCATCGCCGAGCACGGTGCACGCCAGGGCGCGCTCCACGCCGACACGCTCATGCGGCTGCCAGAAGCTGTCGATGTCGTCGATGGGCGGCGGAATCTTGCCGGGCTTGCCGCGGCGCAAATTGACGAAACTCTGCTGCTGGGTAGTGAACAAACGACGCGCCTGCGCTTCGGTCTCCGCTGCCACCACATTCAAGGCCAGCATCACGTGCGGCTTGGCCAGTTGCGCGGACGGGCGGAATTCGCGGCGGTAGATCGCCACCGCCTCGTCCATCGCGTCGGGCGCGAAGTGCGAGGCGAACGCAAACGACAACCCCATCGCGGCAGCCAAGCGCGCACTGAACAGGCTGGACCCGAGCAGCCACACCGGCACATCGAGTCCGGCACCGGGAACGGCCTGCACCAGCTGCCCTGGTACGGCAGGGGCGAAGTAACGCAGCAACTCGGCCACGTCCTGCGGAAACTGGTCCGCGCTGTCGAAATAGCGGCGCAATGCGCGCGCGGTCGGTTGGTCGGTACCAGGCGCGCGGCCCAGGCCCAAGTCGATGCGCTGCGGATACAACGAGGCAAGCGTGCCGAACTGTTCGGCCACCTGCAGCGGCGCATGATTGGGCAGCATGATGCCGCCGGAACCGACGCGGATGGTCCTGGTGCCGCCGGCGACGTGTCCGATCAACACTGCCGTGGCGGCGCTGGCAATGCCGGGCATGTTGTGGTGCTCGGCCAACCAATACCGGTGATAGCCCCAGCGCTCGGCGTGTTGCGCCAGATCGAGCATGTTGGCGAAGGCGTGGGTGGTGTCGCTGCCTTCGCAGACGGGCGCCAGGTCGAGCACGGAAATGGGCGTCATCGGACGGCTCCGGAACTAAGTGATGGGCAAGAGATGGGGCTGCCCGCAGCGCATTGCCAGCTGCCGGTCTGACGCTGAGAGGATTACAGCATTCCAGCAGCCGAACACCGGCCGTGGCCCGGACCTGCGCCACCGAGCGTGGCTGGCACACCCATCGCGAGCAGCCGTCGGGGGCTGGGACGGCGCAAGAGCCGGCGCGCGCGCGCGGTTGATGCCGCATCGGGCATCGGCCGCGCCTACCTGGCAGCGGTAGCGTCGTTCTGTTGACTGCTCCAGGCTCGGCTGGCCGCGCCGCTGCAGCAGATGCACCGACCAGGGCGCGAACACGTCGACGGTGCCACGAAGGGCCGGCGCTGGCGGATCGGGCCGCTGGCTATGATGCGGGCTAACCTGACAATGCGACACGACCATGGCGATGAGCGCCCCCGCTACCCCTGACGCCAGTGCCGCACAGATCGCCGCGCGCATCGATCGACTGCCGGCCAGCGCAACGCTGTGGCGGCTGGTCGGGCTGCTCGCGCTGGGCGGGTTCTTCGAGCTGTACGACCTGTTCCAGACCGCCTACATCAGCCCCGGGCTGATTGCCGACGGCATTTTTGCCCAGGGGGCCGATGGCGTCTTCGGCATGTCCGACCAGGCGGCCTTCGCTGCGGCCACGTTTGTCGGCCTGTTCGTCGGTGCCGCTCTGTTGAGCCCGTTCGCCGATCGCTTCGGCCGCCGCCTGGTATTCACCTTCGCGCTGGTCTGGTACACCGCGGCAACCGTGGCGATGGGCCTGCAAAGCACCGCGACCGGCGTCATCGTGCTGCGCTTTGTGGTGGGTATCGGGCTGGGCATCGAGCTGGTGACCATCGACACCTACCTGTCCGAGCTGGTGCCGCGGCACATGCGCAGCGCGGCGTTTGCGTTCGCCTTCTTCGTGCAGTTTCTGGCGGTCCCCACGGTGGCCCTGACCGCCTGGCTGCTGGTGCCGCAAGCGCCGCTGGGAATCAGCGGCTGGCGCTGGGTGGTGTTGCTGAGCGGCGTGTTTGCATTGGCGATCTGGTGGTTGCGCAGCCGCTTGCCGGAATCGGCGCGCTGGCTTGCCGCGCAGGGACGCCATGCCGAAGCCGATGCGGTGCTGGGGCAACTGGAGGCGCTCTGCGTGCGCGATATCGGCGGACCCTTGCCCGCGCCGCAACTGGCTGTCGCGGCGCCTGCCGCTCAGGCGAGGGTGTCGGCCTTGTGGCGGGCGCCCTATCGCAGGCGCATCGGCATGCTGGTGGTGTTCCACGTGTTTCAGGCCATCGGTTTCTTCGGCTTCGGCAACTGGTTGCCGGCGCTGATTGCCGCGCAGGGCACTGGGGTGACCAAGAGCCTGGGCTATTCGTTTGCGATCTCGCTGGCCTACCCGCTTGCGCCGCTGCTGTTGCTGCGCTTTGCGCAACGCTGGGAAAACAAGTGGCAGATCACCGCCTCGGCGCTGGGCGCGGTGTTGTTTGGCGTGCTGTTTTCGCTGCAGCACCAGGCCATCGGCATGGTGCTGTGCGGGGCGATGATCGCGTTCTGCAATGCCTGGATGAGTTTTGCCTACCACGGCTATCAGGCCGAGTTGTTCCCCACCGGCTTGCGTGCGCGGGCGGTGGGATTTTGCTACTCGTTCAGCCGTCTGGCCACGGCAGTGAGCAGCGTATTGATCGGCTGGCTGCTTGCGCAGGTCGGCAGCCATGGCGTGCTGATGTTCATCGTGATCAGCATGTCGATCGTCGCAGGTGTGATCGCCGTGTTCGGGCCGCGCACACGCGATCGTGCGCTGGAGGAGATTGCCGGCTAGCGCCCTTGCGCGGCGCTGACAGGCCGGCGATGCACGCGGCTCACGCGCCGAGGCGCGTCGTCAGGGCGGCGCGCCTGCCCTGCGGCTGCAGGAGCGGTGTCTGTCCAAGTGCGACGGTGCGATCGGCTACCGAGGCCAGGCTGGTGCGATGGGAGACCACCACCAGCACGGTATGCGGCAGACGCTGCCGCACCGTGCACAGCAGCTGATGTTCGGCCTGCGCATCGAGTGCGCTGGTCGCCTCGTCCAGCACCGCCAGGGTCGGCGCGCGCAGCAGCACCTGCGCCAACAGCAGACGTTGCAGCTCGCCACCGGACAGGCGGCTCTCCGGGCCGTTGATGGCCGTCAGCAGGCCACGGCCGTCGCGCTGCAGACGCGCGTGCAGCCCGACGTCGGCCAGTACCTGCCACATGCGGGGCTCGGTGGTCCCTGGCGACGCCCACTCCAGGCAGTCGCGCACCGTGCGCTGCCAGGGGCGCACGCCCTGGCCGATGTAGGCGCTGTGCCGGATCAGCTGCCGGTAAGCGGCGAAATCCAGCCGGCGCCCCCCCATGTGCGCATCGAACGCTGCAGGCGGCGTCTGACCGGAGAGCACGTCCATCAAGCTGCTCTTGCCGACACCGGAGGGCCCGACGATCAAGGTCATTTCTCCGGGCACCAGCAGCAGCGGGCCGATATCCAGCGCAGGCAGCGGCGCTGCCAGTTCGACGCGTTCGACATGCAGCGCAGCCGGCAGCGGCGGCGCGGCCTCGGCCGATGCCTGCATGCGCGTCGACCCGAGATCCACATGGCGCCGCCATAGCTGCAGCGCCGGCCAGGCAGAACGCAATTGCTGCACGCTCTGCCGCGTGGTGACCAGATACGGCAACAGCCGGCCGAGCAGCAGGCTGACCGTGATCAGCGCGGCGCGGTCGGCACCCTGCCACAGATTGGCCAGCACCAGAATGCCGGCGATTGCGGCCACGGCGATCAGCTCCAGGATCAGCCGGCTGCTGGCCACCAGCTGCTGCTGCTGTGCGTAGCCCCGCCCCAATCGCGTGGAAATGTGTTCGTAATGCCGCGTTTCGACCTCTTCGCGCTGAAACGACCGCACGTGGCGCAGGCGTCTGGGAAAATCTTCGCTCAACCAGAACAGCTGCGTCATGTCGGCCACATAGTCGCGGCTGATGCGTGCCTGCGCATCGCTACTGGACAGGCGCACACCCAGCCAGGCCAGCACCAACAACAGCGGGATGGCAAACAGCAGCGCAGGTGCGATCAGCACGGCAATGCACAGGCTGACCACTGCGGTAATCCCTGCCACCAGCAACTGCAGCACGGCGCTGAAGCCTTGCGTGGCGATCTCGATGTTGTAGGTGAGCACATTGGCGATTTCGGCCGAACTGGCACCTGCCAGCGCCGGCAACGGCGCATCGATCAATGCGGCATGCACGCGCCCGCGCAGACCCACGGCATAGCGGCTGGTCAGGCGAGCGGCCAGGCGTGCGACCCACCAGCGCAGGCCGGCGAACAACAGGCTCACCATCACGAACAGGCTTGCCTGTGTCGGCAGCCCGCCCGGCAATGCGAGTCGGTAGCCGGCCAACTGCACGCTGTGGCCGGGTTGCACCAGCGGCAGCAGGCACACCGCGACGATGCTGCCCACGCACGCGGCGGCCAGCGACAGCGCGACGTACAGCGCGACAGCCGGCAGGTCTGCGGGCACCAGCGTGTCGGCAAAGCTGTGCAGCGCCGCTCGAATCCGGCCGCCATGTGCGGGCTTATGCATCTGCTGCACCGCATGCCTGATGCGCTGCTGGATCCGCCACACGCGGCAGGCGCGGCGCGTGCGCAATGGCGCAGGCTGTCATCGCAACACCTGCAGCACGGCCTCCACCGAGGCGTGCGGGTGCGCGCCGCGGCGCAGGGTGAACATGCCCAGCTGCTGCACCTGCGCAACAAAACGCAGCCAGCCGGGCTGACCGGCTGCGTACGGCTGGTCGCGTGCCAGGCACTCGGCAATCTGCGTCACCGGCACCGGCGCCAAGACGGGTGCGGAGGTATCGGCAGGCTGGCTGGACAACATCAGCACTGCACTCAACTGCAACGGCGTGGGCGCAAGCGTGGCATGCCCGTGGCGAATGTCGACTTCGTACTTTTCCACGCCGCTGCGGCGCGCAATGGTGGGCGAGGCACTGATCCATGCGCGCGTCCGCGCATCGAGCAACCCGAGCGATTCCGGCCGCAGATGCAGAAAGTTGGCCACACCGGTGGTCAGCAGACTGTCCGCTGCCACGAATACACCGTCTTCGGCAATGAATTCCAGGCCGTGCAGCAGACTGTGCAGCGCCAGCGTGGATTTGCCCGCACCGCTGGCGCCCAGCAACAGCGCGCAGCGACCGTGGCGGCCAACGCAGGCGCCATGCAAGGGCACCAGACCGATGCCGCGCGCGGCAAGCAGGAACACCGCAAACTCGATGAGTTCGTAGCGCACGTGATACGCGTGCGCCAGCATGTCCTCGGACACCATCAGCATCGCGCGACGCTCGGGCACCGAGAGCATCAGGTAATTGCAGTCATCCATGACGCCGCAGACCAGCCCGCCAACCGCGTGCGTGCGTACCGGCGGCGGCACACCGACCACTGCGCCCGGCGTGCGTGGCACCAGATCCAGCGTGAGATGGAACTGCGGCGCTGCAGGCAGGCAATGCGCCGGCAGGCCCGCGTATGCGGCATCGACCAGCGCCAGCAACGCCTCGCTGTCGCTATGAAAGTGGAAAAGTGCACCCAGGATCTGCCGCTGCACGCTGAAGCGCCGCGAATGCTGCTCGCCGAACGGGTCTGCCGCGCCCGTGTCCGGCGCGGGCGTCCTCGGCGGAACCACGCCCGCGCGTTCGCTCACCGGCATGTGTTGCGCCCACGCAGCCGACTGCGGCATGCCTGTCATCCATTGCGTTGATCAACCCGTGTGTGCGCTGTGCATGGCGAAAGGTTGCATCGGCGCATGCGCTGAACTGCCGCAACACATCGACGCTGGAGCGCAACGCGATGGCGCAACCAAAGGCGCCTGCGTGCGCACCTACTGCCGAGCCGAATGCCGGTGTCTGCGCACGCTACCGCTGCGCGTCATCTGGCAACAGAACGAGAGCCTTGTGCAGATGCTAAAGATCCAGGTCAGTCATTCGTATTTCCTGCGTTACGACCCGAAACAATGGGAACGCGGCAAGCCGTATCCGCCGCTGGCTACCTTGCAGATTGCCGCGTTGCTGCGCGAGCGCGGGCACGCGCTGAGCCTGTTCGACGCCATGCTCGCCGACGACGTGGAGGACTATGCCGGCGCGCTGCATGAGGCACAGCCGGACCTGGTGGTGTTCTACGAGGACAACTTCAACTTTCTCACCAAGATGTGCCTGAGCCGGATGCGCGACGCAGCCTGCCGCATGATCGGGCAGGCACGCGCCGCCGGGTGCCGTGTGCTGGTGGCGGGCTCGGACGCCTCCGACAACCCCGATGTGTTTCTGGCCGCCGGCGCACATGCGGTCTTGATCGGCGAAGGCATCGCGCCGCTGATCGAGCTGATCGAGCGGTTGGAAAGCGCACCGCAACTCGATGACCAGGCCTGGCTGGCCGGCGTTGCGCGCATTGCCACCAGCGACCCTGTCGCGGCACGCGCGCACCCGGGCGCGCAGCCACCGGATGCACGCCTGAGCGGGCTGCCTGCCTGGGATCTGGTCGACATGCCGCGCTATCGGCAGTTCTGGCAGCAACGGCATGGCTATTTCAGCTTGAACATGGCGGCTTCGCGCGGCTGCCCGTTCCGTTGCAACTGGTGCGCCAAGCCGATCTGGGGCAACCATTACAAACGCCGCGGCGCCGAAGACGTGGCTGCGGAGATGATTCATCTCAAACGTCATTTCCAACCCGACCACCTGTGGATGGCCGACGACATCTTCGGCTTCCATATCGATTGGGTCGAGACGTTCGCGCAACGCTTGAGCGAAGACGACGGCGCCATCCCGTTCACCATCCAGACCCGCGCCGATCTGGCCAGCGATCGCATGGCCGCCGCGCTGGCGCGTGCCGGTTGTGCGGAAGCCTGGATCGGTGCGGAAAGCGGCAGCCAGCGCATCCTCGACAAGATGACCAAGGGCACACAGGTGGTCGAGGTGATCGCTGCACGCCAACGGCTGGGCGCACACGGCATCCGCGTGGGTTTCTTCATCCAGCTGGGATATCTGGGCGAAGAACTCGACGACATTCTGGCCACGCGCGCATTGGTGACGCAGGCCAACCCGGACATCATCGGCGTCAGCGTGTCCTATCCCCTGCCCGGCACCAAGTTCTACGAAGAAGTGAAGAATCAGCTGGGCGGCAAGACGCATTGGCAGGACAGCGACGACCTGGCGATGATGTTCCATGGTGCCTACGACTCGGAGTTCTACCGCAGCGTACGCAATCTGCTGCATACACAGGTCGACCTGCAGCAGGCACGCCCGACGATGACGGCCGATGCTTTTTCGCAAGCGGACCAGCAGCTGGAAGCGCGCTGGGCCGCATTGATCGCCTCGGAACACCTCCACCGCACCGAGCCGCTCGCCACCCTGGCGGCGCGCCAGCCACGGCAACTGGAGACGGTACTGGTGGGCTGATCGAAGGCGGCAGCACGCGGATGCGTGCTCGCCAAGCGGTGGCCTGCGCGGGAGTCGGCCTGCGTCGCGCTCATGCCAGCCGAGTGATCAGCATCCAGCATCGACATTCCATTGACCCACCCTTTCGACCTTCCGGATCACCCGCATGCAGCCTTCGCTTCGTACCATCAGACATGGCCTGCACACCGCCACCGAGCAGTTGGCGCACGAGCTGGCACAGCCTGGCGACACTTCGCCGCAATGGGACCGATTGCAGTGGCAGCTGGCCGCGGCGGCGGCGGCGGCGCATGGCGTCTCGCCCTTGCTGCAGCGCCGCTCGTTGTGGCAGAACGCCGAATGGACTGCCTTTCTGAGCGAGCAGCGCAGCCATGTCGAAGACCGGCACCGGCGGATTGCGCTGCTGTTGACGCAGATCGATGCGGCCGCACGCAGCGCGGGCATCGCGCTGGTGGGACTCAAGGGCAGCGCCTTGCATCGGCTTGGCGTGTATCTGCCCGGCGATCGTCCAATGGCCGACATCGATCTGCTGGTGCAGCCGGATGACGCGCCTGCGACGGCGGCGCTGTTGTGCGGGCTCGGCTATGTGGCCTCGTTCGCACAATGGAAGCACCAGGCGTTCAAACCGCTGCAAGGCGATGCCGTTGCCGGCTTGGGCGAGCATCGCGACGCGCCGATCAACATCGAGCTGCATACGCGCATCCAGGAGCGTCTGCCTGTGCGCAGCGTGGAGATCACCACGCGGATCTGGCCGGAGCGCCCGCAGCCTGGTCTCAATCCCTACCCCACCATCGGCGCGTTGATGTGCCACCTGCTGCTGCATGCGGCCGGCGGCATCTGCCATCGCAGCATCCGCCTGATGCATCTGCACGATCTGGCCTTGCTGGCCACGCGCATGGGGCCGCGCGACTGGGAGGAGCTGTGGGAAGACCCGGCCGTCTCGCCGTGGTGGGCCTTGCCGCCGCTGTTGCTGCTGCAGCGCTACTACCGCGCCGTGGTGCCAGCGACGGTGATGGCGCGCCTGCATGCGCAGTGTCCGCGACTGCTGCGCATGCGGGCCGCCCGGCAGTCGCTGACCACCGCCTCGTGCTCGAACCTGTGGTTGTCTGCGCTACCGGGGATCGAGTGGTCGGGTTCGCTGCGCGAGGCGCGGCAGTACCTGCAGCAACGCGTGGTGCCGTCGGCGGAGGGCCGCAAGGAGCGGGCCGACATGCTGCAGACCCAGTTGTGGCTGCAGGACCAACCGTGGGTGCGCCAGACCCAGGCGCGCCGCCTGATGACCCGGCTGACCCGCCCCGTCCCACGCACCGACATGCTGTATGTGGTGCGTGCCGCGCTCGATGGGTATCTGCAGCCTGCGTAGGACTGCGTGGGTGTCCTGCAGAATGATGGGCCGGCGTGTGCCACCTGCGTCGGCGCGGACCGCGAGTCGGCATCGCGGCCTTGGCGGTCACGGTGACTGAAGAGAGCAGCAGTCAGCGGGCGCTGCGTGCGTGCCATGCCAGATGGGCGCTGGACCTGCGTCGTGCGTGCCGGCCGCGCATGATGTGATCCGAACCGGGTTACGCAAGCACAGCCATTACCACGTGGCGGGCAGTCTTCAGGTGTCCATGCACGGCATGCGCAACACCGGCTGCGCCCGCCTGGCCGCGACGCGGCAGCGTCTCGGTCGTTCTAATGCGTCGGACCAAACGGCCGGCGCTCGCACAACTGACGGTAGATCTGTTCGAACAGGCGCGTGGTCATGGCCGCGTCTTCGCGCACCGCGCGGCACTGCGCCGCCCACGCCAGACGCAGGCGCAGCTCGTCATCGCCGAGCACCTGCCGGACCGCCTCGGCCAGGCCCGCCCAATCGCCCGGCGGCACCGCCAGCGCAGCGACCGGCGCCCATTCGACCAGGTGCCCGACGGCGGTGCCGACGGTAGGAACACCGGCCACGGCCGCTTCCAGCAACACCATCGGCCCGGCTTCGTGCAGGGACGACATCAGCAACACGTCGGCGGCCAGCATGATCGGGCGCAACTGGCGCTGGGTCTTGAAGCCGAGAAAGCGCACCTGCTCCTGCAGATCCAGCTGCTGTACCAGGCGCTGCATGGCACCGTCCAGCGTATCGACACCGACCATGTCCAGCGTAAAGGCGACGCCGGCGCGCTTGAGCGCGGCCATCGCGCGCAGCAAGGTCGATTGGTCCTTGACCGGATTCAGGCTAGCCACGTGCAGCAGACGTGCAACTGCGCCTTGACGGGCGCGCGGTGGAACCGGCTGCCAGGCACGCAGATCCACTCCCAGCGGCACGCGCTGCGCGCCGATGCCGAGCGCCTGCAGCGACGCGACGATAGGCGCGCTGGCAGCGGTGACACGATCGGCCAGGCGCAGGATCACCGCTTCGCGCAGGCGCCCACGCCACTTGCGGCGGCCGCCGTAGCCGATGGCATGCAGCGCCACCAGTTCACCGCCGGCGATATGCACCACGCTGGGACGTCGCAGCAGCTTCGCTGCGCTGACTGCGATCAGGCTGCAGTAACCGGAAAAGATCGCCTGGATCACCGCAAACGGGGCGCGCCGGTGTTCTTCGACAATGGCGCCGATGGCACGCAGACGCGTACGTCGCGCGCCGATGTTGTGCACCTTGGCGCCGCGCAGCATCCAGGTATCGGGCAAGGGTTCCTGATGCAGCACGAACACGTGCACCTCGTGGCTGCGTGCCAGCCATTCGATCAAGGTCAGGAACACCGGAATCACCCGAACGTCGCCGCTGCGATCCACGCCCCCCGGCACCACCAGCGCCAATTTCATCGGGCGTGCGCTCGCATCGGTGTCAGCAGGCTGGCATATGCCTGCGCCCAGCGCCGCCCCACTGCCGCGAACGACAACCGCGCATCGAAATGCGCGCGTACCTGCGCGCGGCCGGGACGCTGCCGCGCCACGCGCAACAACAGTTCCGCCAATGCGCCGGCATCGCCCACCGGCCACAGTTCGCCAACCGCGCCACCGTCGCTGAGTGCGCGAAAGGCCGGAATATCGGTCAACAACGGCAGGGCGCCGCAGGCATAGGCTTCCAGCGCGGCATACCCGCAGCTCTCGGCGTGGCTGGCGGACACGAAGACATCGCTCGCCTGCAACAGCGTCTGCACGCGTGCATGCTCGACCTTGCCCAACAAGTGCACGCAGCGCGCCAGATTGGCATCGTCGCGCAGCCGCTGCTGCACTTCTTCCAGCAGGGGCGCCTGGTCGAACACGCACCACAGCCGCAGGCCCGGCAACAGGCGCGCCGCGATGGAAACCGCATCGAGCACGCACAGCGGATCCTTGGCCGCGCTCAGATGGCCAATCCACAGCACGCAGGGGTCGCCACGCAGTTGGCTCTGCTCGCGTGCCAGCAGGCGATCGCCGGGCACGAATCGGCTGCTGGATTCGGGAATCGCAAACAGCTGCGTACGGCGTCGAAACAGGCGCGCACGCACAAACGGTTGCGCCAGCTCCAGCGAGGTAAACGCGATGCCGGCAGCGGCGCCATAGCGCGCCCGCCACACCGCCCTGCTCCACCAGCGCGGCGGGCGATTGGCATGATCCTGCAGCAGGATGGGCACGTGCGGCAGCAGCCGCGCAAGCCTGCGCGCATCGCCGGCGAATTCCAGGCCGTGCACGTGGACGACATCGGCGCCGATGTCACGCAATAGCGAGGACAACTTCGCCGCGCGCGTGGCGCTGCCACGTGGACCAAGCGCGACGAAGCGATAGTCCACGCCCTGCCGCGCGATCTGCACGTTCAACGCAGAGGCCTGGATCACCGAAACGCGCACCTGCGCACTGGCCACCGCCTCGGCAATGTCGGCAAGCGAGGGCCATCGCGCAAACACCTGCGCGGCGCTCAAACCGACCGGCGTTGGTACCAGATTGAGCTGTACAACATGCAGTGTCACGGTGCGCTTGCCGATGGGCTGACGTTATGTGTAGGGCCGGCGCAGCCACGCGCCGCGCGGTGCGACGCCCGGTCATGCCGGCTGCCCGCACCGCCCGGGTTGCGCGGGCAAAGTGTCGGCGTGATTCTCACGCGAGGCGCCGCAGCCGCAGCACCAGCGCCACCGGCACCTGCAGCGCCGTCTGGTCGAAACGCGCGCCGGCAGGGATGTCGGCCGGGTCCAGCATCGGCTCGGCCACCGCTTCGATCGCAAACCCCAATGCCGTGCATACCGAATGCCAGTGGCTGTACAGATGCTGGGTGTGGCGCACCGCATAGTGCAGGCCATCGGCCTTGAAGTCGCGGCGCCAGCCCAGCGCATGGCCGATCGGATGCACGTCGCTGCACAGCACCAGGCCATCGACACGGGTGACCCGATGCAGTTCTTCCAGCGCCGGCCATAGCAGCTGGAGATGCCCGACCACCAGGCCGCACACGCTGAGGTCGGCAACCGCATCGTCAAGCGGCAACCGGTCCAGGCTGCCCTGCTGCAATTGCACGCGTGCCGGTGGCCACTGTTGCGACAGTTCCGCCCTGGCGCGCTCAAGCATCTGCGGCGACAGATCGACACCGGTGACATGTCGCGCGCCACGGCGCAACGCATGCAGCATGTAGCGGCCGCTGCCGCAGCCGGCATCCAGCACATGCAGGTTCTGCAGGGTGGAGGGCATCAGATCGAGCATTGCGCGCTCTTCTGCCTGCATCACCGGGTTATGCGCATGTGGCGGATACGCCTGCGCCCAGAGCGCATACGCCGCATCAGGCTCGAGCACCGGGACTGCGCTCACGACGCGACACCGATCGATGCCAGCGCGTTCGACGATTGCCGGACGCCTTGCACCTGTTGCAAGCCGGGTTCGAGCGCGAGCACGGCCGGGTCCGCCAGACTGGCGTCCAGCAACTTGGGGCGTCCATCCAGCACCACCGGGATGGTCTGGATGCCGGCGGCATCGAACCAGGGTGCAAAATCCGGATCGGCGATGCGTGGCTTGCCATCACGGATCACGGCACGCAACTCGCTGCGGTCGCAGCCGATCACGCTGCTGGCGGGCTCGCCGCCGCGGTCGCGCACGATCACTAGGTCCGCCACTGCGCCCGGTGCGATCCGTCCGCGCGTTGCCATGCGCAAGATGCGTGCGGATTGGTCGGTGGCCAGACCCAGTAGCAAATCCGGCGCCAGCCCGCTGTCGGCGGCGATGCGCAATTCTTCGAGCAGATCGCGCGCGCCACTGACGCGCGAATCGCTGCCCAGCGCCAGCCGCCCGGCCATGCACAGCTGCCATGGCTCGAGCGTGCGCCCGAGCAGCGCCAGATTGCTCGACGGGCACCACACCACCGCCGCACCGCGCGCAATCACCCGCTCGACATCCTGCTCGCCCATGCCCACGCCATGGATCAAGACCGTGTTGGACGCCAGGCACCCGAGCCGATCCAGAGCGTCGAGTTCGGCACGCGCCACCGCGTCGGTGCCTTCGGCCAGGTGGATCATCCATGGGTGCGCCGCCGGCGTTGCCGCAAAGCTGCCCTGTACCGGCGGGCCGTAGCCGGTCCAGCCCAGCGCATAACTCCAGCCGAATTCGCGCAGGACGCTGACCGGAAAGTCGGCCTCGTCCAACGTGGCGTGCCAGGGGTCGTGCTGCGCCACGCAGGTCACCCCGGCGAGCAGGTTCTTCAAACCACCATGGCGCAGGCGCACCGCCTTGGGCACGCGCAATGCCGCGGCCACGGATGGATGCTGAAAGTGCGATTGAAACGCCTCGATCCATGCATAACTGTTGGCGAACGGCGCGCCCTGCGGCAGCGGCGGCACGCAGTTGACCTGCAAGTGCTCGTGCGCGTTGATCAGCCCAGGCGCCAGTACATGGCCCTGCAAGTCAAGGCGCAAGGTGCCGGTACCGAGCGTGCCGCCGAAGCGACCGGCGCGCATGTTCACCGCTGCGCGCGACGGCCCCGCCAGCGTGATCGATCGCGCGCCTTGCAGGCAGACATCGGCCATGGACATCGGCATCTCCACTCAGCGCTTGCGCATCACGATCAGGAAGTGATCGCCCATGTCGCGCAACAGTGGCCACCCACCGAAGCGGTCGTCCAGCCCACCCAAGCGCTCGGAGACACGCGGATGCCGCTGGCAAAAGTCGACCAGGTACGGTGGCGGCAGGAACAGGCTCAGGGCACGGTAGCTGTCCAGCACGAAGTGCTGTTCGAATGCGCGGTAGAACTCGCGTGGCAGGTGGTACCAGGTCCAGATGGTGTGGCCGTTCATGCCCACCGCGGTTGCGCCCTTGGCCGCACGCACCGCCGCGCGCTTGAAACGCCCGCGCAGCGCGTAATGGCCGATTTCCCATGGGCAGATGCGTCCGATCACCGAAAACACCAGGCAGCCATCGGCGCGCAGAAGGCGCGCGCATTCGGCGGCCACTGCCGGCAGATCCGGCGCGCAATTGAGCGGGCCGAAGTTGGAGTACATACCGTCGAAGGTACCCTCCAGCTGATCGAGCTGCTGGATGCCGACGTGTGCGGCTGTCAGGCGCTGTTCCAGCCCCTGCGCGGCGGCGCGGTGGCGCGTGCGTTCGATCATGGCCGGCGACCAATCGGTGGCCAGCACACTGTAGCCGCGACGGGCAAACTCACCCGCATCCAGGCCGGTCCCGCAGCCCAGATCCACCAGCCGCGCGCCGACCGGCAACTCTGCGGCCACCGTATCCCACAATGTGGTGCGCATGCGCTGGATCAACGCATTGTTGCCGCGTGGGCCATCGTAATCGGGGGCGACGCTGTCGAACGCGCGTTGCGTCTCCAGCAACTGCTCGGGCGCGACCGTCCCGCCGCGCGCGGCATGCTCACTGAGCACTGACATGCATTGCCTCCCCCACCCGTCCTGCTGATCTCACGGCACTCTCCAGACGCGGCACCGGCAACGCGGTATCGCTTGATAGACCGGTGAGTGCCGGGCCGCGCCGGTTTGGTTGCAGTCAGGCCGTTCGCGCGGGGATTGCCCGACATGATCGGCTACAGACTCGGCAGTGAAAAACCCTGGCCGGCAGGACTCCGTCTTGATCACTGCGTGCCGCGCTTGCGCGTCCGAACTGCCCGCTCGCCCGACACGCCGCAGTCCATGACGACGATCGCGCGTCCTGCATCGGCTAACGGACCATGGCGGGCAGTCGCCAGGTCGGTATGGACGGGGCTGCCAGGACCGGGGGGCACGCGTGGGCCATGCCGCAGCGTGCAGCGGCAGCGCCCGCAAGGCGGTGCGCGCAGTCGCTTGTATCAGCGCTTACGCAATGGCGCCGGCGCCTTCAACCCGACGGCGACGCCAGGCATTGCGCACCACCGCCACCAGCACGCCCAACCCCGCTCCACCAAGCAGACCGACCGCCCAGATCATCACCGCATTCGGAAACACCCGCTGCTCGGGCACGTACAACGGCCACGCCAACGAGGTTTGATAGGTGTAACGCGCGGTCAGCCGTGCAATCAGATCGTCACGTTCGCTCTTGATCGCACGGAGGCTGGTGGTGTTTTCGGTCAG
This sequence comes from Xanthomonas sp. 3793, assembly GCF_024806835.1. Lineage (GTDB taxonomy): Bacteria > Pseudomonadota > Gammaproteobacteria > Xanthomonadales > Xanthomonadaceae > Xanthomonas > Xanthomonas arboricola_F. Next base: position 855,516 of record NZ_JANTYU010000002.1, on the reverse strand, counting down.
CAACACCCCGGCCAGCACCTGCTCCGGGCTTGCCGCAGACCCGGATTGCAGTTGTTTTTGCAGTTGCGCGCGAGTGAGCGTGGCAACGCGCAGATCCTCGTCAAGCCCCTGCAGGCGCGTCCGTGCAAGTGCGAGCGCGGCGGCATTGGTGTCGCCATGCAGGCCCTGCAATGCGGCGACGGTGGCCAGCGCCAAGGTGCGCGCCTGCTGCACGGATTCGGCGCGAATGGTCACACCGATGAGATTGGCGTACGGGTCCGGATCCGGCTTCAGGCTGCTGCGATACAACTGCGCGGCACGGCTGCTGAGCGGCACGCCGGCCTGGTGCAGGACCGCGTCCTGAAACAGCCGCGTCTTCATGCGATCGATCACCCGCTGGAACGGCTCGACCTTGGGGTCGCGTCCGGCAGGCGTGGGGCCGATTTCTCCCACCTGGATCCATGCAGCGGCTTCCCATTGCGGCTTGGCCACGCGCAGGAAGACAAACGTCAGGCCCAGCACCACCACCAATGCGGCCAGCGCCCAGCGCCACTCGCGCCGCAGGATGCGCCAAAGGTCGATCAGGTAGATTTCGTCGTGTTGATTCATGGTACGCAGGCTCTGGAACGTGACAGTGGGTTGCCGCACTTATGCGACGGACGGATGCGCTGGATGTCGGCTAGGCAACAACACGGTGCAGGCGTGCAGCGCCAGGCACAGCGCAATGAAGCCGAGGTTGGTCCAGGTGAACGCCTGCGGCGCGAATGGCGACATCAGGCAGGCGTAGGCGATGCGCAGGAAGATCAGCACATGGAAAATCGAGAGCGAGCCCTTGAGCCGGCGCACGCTCCACACCAGGCTTGCATACAGCGTCAACAACGCCAGCCACGCACCCGGTGCGCCCCAGGCCATCAGAAACGGAAAGAACTCGGTGCCCACATTGATGTTGGGCGCATCCAACGGAATGCTGGTACCGGCGGTGGCGATCGAACCACTGAACGGCACCAGCTGGTTGACCAGAAAACTGGCGTTTTCGTACCCCTTGGCCAGGATGGCGCCAAAGTTGTAAGGCCCGGCACTGATGTACAGCAGCAGCCATTGCACGCCTTGCGGCATGGCACGGTAGAACGCGCTGAACGGCAATGTCACGCTCGCCAGCGAGCCGGAACGCACCGCACCGAGTAGCGAAAACACGCCAGCGCCTGCCAGTACCAGCACGCCGATGGTCTTCCACGGCAGCGCGCGCGTCGGGTCGCGGCGCAGCAGCATCACCAGCACGAACGAAAACAGCCCGGCAAAGATGCGATTGCGGTCGATCACCACAATCGGGAATACGAATCCGAATGCCACCATTGCTGCACGCAGGCCGCGATGGCGTACACACAGCAACGCAATCGGCGGCAGGATCCAGCACATGTTGGAGATATGCCGCACGTGCGAGCGCAACGGGCTCAAGGTGGCGTACGAGGATGGATCGCTGAACAACGGAATCGGAAACAGCACCACGTCGGCAATGCAGAACACCGTGACCACCGCTGCCAGCGTCATGACCACGAACGCATCGCGCGTGCCGGCGTAACGATAACGGCGAAAATCCTCTACCGCAGGCAGCCGGGTGCGCAGCGCAGCGTCGAGCGCGACGGTCACCGTCGCGGCAATCGCCAGCAACACGATGCCATCCAGGTAGCCGTCCGGCAGCGTATAGGTCAGCAACGTCAATGCGCAGCTGAGCAGCATCGGCAAGGCCAGGTAGGTCGCAGGCCGCCGCAGCAACGCGCTCATGCCGGCTCCGTCGCACTGCGCGCGGGCTTGGGCCGCCATGCGGCCGGCAGCGACAACCACGCATAGGCCAGCAAGTGAGCGATCACCGCATGTGGCCTACGCTGCAGGAAAGCCACCTTGGCCGCGATATAGCGCGATTGCGCATACAACAACGTGCGATCGGGTTCGTCGAACAAGACCGCGCAGCGCAGGGCCACCCGTCGCGACTCGCTCAGATTGGCGATACGTGCCGGCACGTCCGCCGTCTTGCTGAGGTTATTGCCGTGCAAGCGATACGCGCAGACCTGCATATCGATGAATCCCAGCGCGTTGCGCGCAGCCAGGCGCAGGAAAAAGTCCCAATCCTCGATACGCAGTGACTCGTCCCAGCCACTGCGTGCATCGAAGGCGCCGCGACGCAACAAGGCAACGGCACCGCTGACAGCCCATTGCCGGATCACCGCGCGGCGGATGCCTTGTTCGGAGCGATACAGATCGACATCCACCCCATGCAGGTCACGCATCGCACTGTCGTGCAGTAGCCGGCCATGTTGGTCCACCACGCAGGCATCGCCGATCACCGCAAGCGTCTGCGGATGCGCGCGCAAATAGCGCACCTGCGCATCCAGCCCGCCGGGCAATAGATAGTCGTCGCTGGCACCCAGACGCAGAAACTCGCCATTGGCACGCAACGCCAGTTCGTTGAGCGTGGCCGCAACCCCGCGATTGGCCCGCTGGACGAACTGCACCGGCAGCCGATGCCCGTGGGCGGCGATCCACTGCGCAATCCGTTCACCGGTGGCATCGCTGGAGCCGTCGTCGATGATGACGATCTCCTTGCATGGGTACGGGTCCTCCAACACGCTGTCCAGGCAGCGCTGGACGAAGCGCTCATGGTTGAACGCGGGGATCAGCACCGACACCAATGGCCAGCGTGCACGTCCGGCCGGTTGGGTACGCTCGTTCATGCCGGCTGCACCAGGTAGCGCCGCACCACCACGAGATTGAACAGCAGATACAGCACGTAGTTGGCGACGAAGGCGTACATCGCACCGATCAGCCCGAATCGCGCGGCAAGCAGGTACACCAACCCCAGATAGCTGGCGGCAAACACGCACTCGGACACCACGAACAGGCGCGTCATGGCCTTGGCCAACATCACATACGACAAAACGAAGGCCGCGATCTTGACCACATCGCCCACCAGCTGCGGGCCGTACAGCGCCCTGGCCGCAGCAAACTGCGGGTCGAACAGCAGCCAGGTCACCCAATCGCGGCAGACATACACGCCCAATGCCATCACGATCACCGCCGGCATTACATAACGATATGCAGCGCGCAGTTCGCGGCCCAGGTCGGCACGCGTATCCAGCGAGGCCAGCTTGGGCAGGTAATACACGTTGATGGCGGTGGTGAAGAACAGCAGGTAGGCATCCGACACCCGGCTCACCGCCTGCCAGTAGCCCACCTGTTCCCAGCCGAACTGGGCGACAAGATGGTCGCGCACCAGAATGATCACCAGCTGCGGCACCAGGGTGGAGGTGAGCGTCATCACCGAAAAGGCCGCCAGCCGGCGCGTCATCGCCGCATCGAAGCGCGGGCGCAACATCTCGCGGCGAAAGTACGGGCTGCGTCGCAGGGCCGGCACCCCCGCCAACAGCCATAGCACCTGCCCAAGCACCAGTGCGAACAAGGCCCCTTGCAGCTGCGCCATGCCCGACAGCCATGCCACCAGCGCAACGCTCATCGCCGCGCCGCTTACCTGCACGATGGCCAGGCGGCGCACATCCATGAAACCGTTGATCACCGCAAGAATGTAGTTGACCGCCGCGATGCCCAACTGCGCCACTGCCAGCACGCAGATCAACGGGCGGTAGCCGACATCTCCCAGCAGCCGCTCGGCAAGCAAGCCGCTGAACACCAACGCCAGCATCGCCAGCACGCAGGACGCACAACACGCATACCACAGCGCCGCACCGAGCAGACGCGCCTGCGCCTGCGGGTCGTTGCGATAGTCGGCGACGTACTTGACGATACCGGCGCTGATGCCGCCGCCCGCCAGCACCGCCAGCACCGCCATCAGATTGAGGAACTGGCCCAGCCGCCCCACCCCCTGCGGCCCGGCATACACGGCCACCAGCTTGACCACCACCAGCGCAGCGAGCAATTTCGCCAGCGTCGCGACGCCGGTGTAGGCGCTGCTGCGCACCAGATTCATGTGCCGGCGCCGAACGATTGGCAGGCAGCGATCACGCGCTCCACCGATGCCGCATCCAGTGCCGGGCCCATCGGAAGACTCAACACCTCGGCATGCAGGCGCTCGCTGATCGGCAGGCAGGTATCGCCGAGTGTCGCGTAGGCCGGCTGCCGATGCGGCGGCACCGGGTAATGAATCTGGGTGTGGATGCCATGGCGCAACAGATGCGCCTGCAGCGCATCACGCTGCGGGCTGCGTACCACGAACAGATGCCACACATGTTGCTCGTCGCAGACCACCGTCGGCAAGACGATCAAGGGGTTGTCGATACCTTGCAGATAACGTCGTGCCACCGCGCGCCGCAATGCGATCTCCTGGTCCAGGTAGCCCAGTTTGACGCGCAACAAGGCCGCCTGCAGCTCGTCCAGTCGCGAGTTCACGCCCTGGTAGAGATGGTGGTACTTCACCTCCGAGCCATAGTTGCGCAACGCGCGGATGCGCTCGGCCAGCCGCGCATCGGAGGTGACGACTGCGCCGCCATCGCCCAGGGCACCCAGGTTCTTGGTCGGAAAAAAGCTGAACGCGGCAGCATCGCCGAAGGCCCCCGCGCGCCGGGCCTGCGCCGTTGCACCGTGCGCCTGTGCGGCATCCTCGAGCAGCAGCAAGCCATAGCGGTGCGCCAGCGTCTGCAACGCCGCCATGTCGGCCAGCTGGCCGTACAGATGCACCGCCATGATGGCGCGGGTGCGCGGCCCGATCGCTTTTTCCACGCTGGCCGGGTCCATGTTGAAGGTGGCCGGGTCCGGCTCCACCGGCACCAGCACCAGATGGTTCTGGCTGATCGCCAGAAATGTCGCGATGAAGGTATTGGCCGGCACGATGATCTCATCGCCCTCGCGCAATACGCCTAGTTCGCGGTAACCGCGCAGGATCAGCGACAACGCGTCCAGTCCGTTGCCGACGCCGACCGCATGCGCCGCGCCGCAGTAACTGGCGAATTCTTCTTCGAATGCGGCCAGCTCCTGGCCGAGTACATACCAGCCTGCATCGATCACCCGCGCGGCCGCGGTTTTGAGTTCATCGGCATAGCGCGCGTTGACCGCGCGCAAATCCAGGAACGGCACATCCATTACAAGGTCCATCGATAGAAGTCCTGCACAACCGCACGTGCGCCGAAGCGCTCCTTTTGTTCGACCAAGCCTTCATTGAGCACTTGCCCGCCATGCTCGGTGGAAATGCCGAAACTGAAGTAGTCGCGCGCCGCATACACCTGGGTGATCAGTTCGGCCAGCAGCAGGCTCAGCGCATCCAGCCGGCGCCCGCGCTCGGACACCGCCAGATACTGGGTGTGCACGCTGCGGCCGAAGTCGTACACCAGCGCAGCGGCCACCAGCTGTCCCTCGACGCGTGCCTCGTGCAGCACGATGTGATGCGGAAACCGCCCCTGCAGCAATTGCAGCTCGTCCAGCCGATGCGTGGGCGCCACGCCATGCCGCTGCAGCACCTCGCTCAGCAGCGCATGAAACGCATCCAGCGTGGTGCCGGTCTGGATGTGCACGCCGGCCTTGCGCGCCTTGGCGATCGAACGCCGCCGCTCGGCGCTGAAGGTAAACGGCTGGCGCAAGGCGATCACCGACGACAGATCGCGTCGATACAGCTGCGCGCCCACCCGATGCAGCGCATACAGCTCTTCCTCCGCCGGGTAGGCATGAAACACATGCGGCACCGGCTTGTAGACGAGCTCGCGCATGCCGCCTGCGCGGTAATGCGCCGCGATCTGTTCGAGCACCTGCAAGGTGGCACTGGCCCGCATCGCCATCGACGACAGCAGGCCGGCATAGGTGAGCCCGGCATGGCTGCTGACGCAATCGCCCTGCACGCTGGCGGGAAATACCGCGAGCACCTCGCCGCCACGTTCCACCAGCAACGAGGCATCCACGAAGCGGTCGGCGTGATAATCCATGTAGCCGCGCCGATGCAACAGGTTGCCATTGCGCGAACACGCCACCAATGCGTCCCAGGCGAGCGCATCGCCGGCAACGTAGGGCCTAACCGAATACATGACAGCCCTGCAGCTCTACCGGCAACGCGGCATCGGCCAGCCCGAAGCCGGCCTGGCCCATCGCGTTGCCGTTGTAGAACATCAATACCCGCTCGCCCTGCTGGATCAATGCGGGGTAGCACAACGTCTGTGCATCCCATCCCTCGATGGACAACTGCAGGCCTAGCGCATCATCGTTGCGTTCCCAGTGCACGCCATCGCGGCTGAACGCGATGCCGGGAAAATAGCCGCCACCGATATCGCCGCGGGTGAAGTACATCAGATAGCGCTCGTCCAGCCGGTACACGCGCGGGCGTCCGATGCGGTACTCGTCATCGTGCGGACGCAGGCACACGCTGTCGGCAAGCGGAATGCAGCGCAGGTCGTCGGTTTCCACATAGCGGATGTGGTAACGCGGATACGGGTGACCACCGATGTCTTCCCAGTCGTCGCCCACCGCGTACCACAGACGCCAGCGCCCATCTTCGTAGCGTGCCGAATGCACCGCCGCGATCGTGCTGCGGCCAGGGGCGCGGTCCAGCAGCGGCGTTTCCTGACGACGCTCAAACGTCTCGCCGCCATCGCGCGAGATCGCCAGGCCGGTGAACGCCAGAAACTTCGCCTTGGCCACCCGCTGGAAGCCAACGTAGAACATGTACAAGCCGTCCGGGCCGGCGACCACATCGCCCAGGATCATGCCGTTGTCGTCGAAGCAGCCATCGCGCCCGATGTCCAGCACCGGCAGCTTGCTCACACCGACGATCTGCGTCGGCGCATCGGCGCGCACATCCACATAGCCGATCCGGCTCACGCCCTGACTGTCGCGAAAGCCGGCATACACGCGCAACACCTGCGCGGACAATCGGTACGGCGTAGGCGTCAGCGCTGCGTGCTGCATCCATCCGCCCACGCCATCGCGCGCGACATCGAATACCAGCCCACGCTTGGTCCAGGTAAACACGGCCTCAGAGCTCCACGTCGGCGCTGGACCTGCCGGCCACGGCGCGCGCGGGCGAACCGACATACACGCGCCCGGCCTCGGTATGCCGCGTCACCAGGGCACCGGCACCGATGATGTTGTCCGCGGCAATACGCACCTTGTCGCTCAAGGTGGCGTTGACGCCGACGAAGCTGCCGCTGCCGATCTCGCAATAGCCGGAGATGACCGCGTGCGAGGCGATGAACACATGGTCCTGCACCACGGTGCGATGGCCGATGTGGTTGCCACTCCACAAGATGCAGTTGTCGCCGATACGGGTAAACGGCTGGATGACGTTGCCTTCGAAGATGAAACTGTTGGCGCCGATCTGTGCATTGCGCCAGACGAACGCGCGCGAGCTGACATAGGTGGCGCAGCGGTAGCCGCGGCGCACCACGTCTTGGTAAAAGCGCATGCGCAAGCGGTTCAACTGCGTTGCCGGAATCGCGACGAACACCGCGTACTGCGCGGGCGGATAGCGCTGCTCGAGTTCCTCGTAGGCCACCACCGGCAACTCGGCCAGGGTGGGCCGCAACAGGAAATCGCGCTCCACGCTGAAGGCGACCACGTCGTAGTCGCTGTCGTGCTGGAAGTATTCGCAGGCGATCTGCGCAAACTCGCCCGCACCGACGATCACCAGAGGTTTGCGCACGCTCATGCTTCCAGCCTGCACGCATCCAGGCGATGTTCCCCACGCACTTCGCCCAGGAACTGGTCGTAATCGAGGATGTAGTCGCCTGGGTCGTAGAACTGGTCGGCCAGCACCATCAGCACGCAGTCGGGACTGAAATGGTGCAGGTCGCGCCAGACCATGCGGCCCAGCAGCAGGCCTTGCGAGGGGTCGTCCAAGGTCACCTCGGTCGGACCATCGCCCTTGCCTTCGTCCAGCAGGATCGTCACCGAGCCATGCAGGGCCACCGCAAGCTGATTGAGCCGGCGGTGCGCGTGCTGGCCACGGTGCACGCCGCTGCGGGTACCGAACAGGTAATACACGCGGCGTATCTCGAATGGCACGTTGCGCTCCTGCTCCAACGAAATGAGCAGACCGCGATCGTCGCCGTGGGTATGCAACTGGATGGGTTCGAAGGCCATGGTTCCGGGGCGTAACCGCTGACTGCACGTAGTGCGACATGCCTGAGTGCGCCGGGATGCGCGAAAGGTTGCGCCAGGTCACGGCACTGCGAAGTGGCGTGCGCACAAGCGCAATCGCATGCCGAGCGCGCTCGGCCACGATAAAAATTCGTTGTGGCGATGCAACCTTTCATCGGCAGCACCGCACATATCGGTGCACGTTCACCTGGCCGCAGTTCCGGCCGGCGTGGGGAGCCAGGCCTGGCAGCGCAGCACGCGCTGCCGGAACCAACGACCACCACCGGTGAGGACACCACCCAGATGCATCCATCCCCCCAGGCGCCGGACACGGCAGCCACCGGCAGCGCCACAACCCTGCCTCCCTCCACGCCCGCAGCGCCAGCCGCACGGGTCACGCCCTTGCCCAAACCGATGCGCGTGCTGCACTGGCTCACCGTGCTGTGCCTGGTGATGGCGGCCAGCCTGATTCTGCTGCGCGCCGAGCTCGATGGGCGCGCATTGCGTCAGTGGCTGCTCGAAGGCCATCGCCATTTCGGCCTGATGGTGTTGCTGCTGTTCGTGTTGCGCGTCGGCCTGCGGCTGCGGCTGCGCAAGCTGCCACCCGGCCCGCCCGCACCGTTGATGACTCGACTCGCTGCAGGCGGCACCCATCTGGCGATGTACGGGCTGATGCTTGCGTTGCCGTTGATCGGTTGGTCGCTGAGCAACGCGTTCGGCAAGACGGTCTACCTGTTCGGTCTGGCGCTGCCGAACCTCATCGAGGCCGATCCGGATCTGGGCGACACCCTCGGCGTGTGGCACTTGAATGCCGCCTGGGCGCTGCTGGCCTTGGTGCTGCTGCATATCGGCGCCGCGCTGTGGCATCACCTGGTGCTGCGCGATGGCCTGCTGTACCGCGTGCTGCCGGGCAAGCGCGCATGAGTCCTCGCACCTCCCTCGCCCTCGTCCGCTCTTTCCCAGTTGAACCCCGCACCGTCGAACAAGGACTTTCCATGCCTATTTCCCAGCCTGCTTCGCGCCGCGCCAACCCATCGCGCACCGCCTCCCTGACGTCCTTGTTATGCGTGTCCGGCCCGTTGCTGCTGCTGGCCAGCACGCAGGCGCAGGCGATTCCCTCGTTCGCCCGCCAGACCGGTTCTTCGTGCGCGGACTGCCATATCGGCTCCTACGGTCCCTCGCTCACGCCTTACGGCATGCGCTTCAAGCTGGGCGGCTTCACCGATACCAATGGCGAGGGCACCAAGATTCCGGTGTCCGGCCAGCTCACCTGGGCGCGCAATAACCCCAGCCGCGGCGACAGTACCGCGCGCCTGACCCAGGCCGACCTGTATCTGGCCGGCCGGGTCAACGACAACATCGGCGGCTATTCCAAGATCCGCTCCAACAACAGCGGCAACGCCACCTTCGACACACGCCTGGACGATGTGGATCTGCGCTTTGTCAGCAAGCCGTTCCAGATGGCCGGCAAGGACACCATGATCGGTGTCAGCGTCAACAACAATCCGGGCATCTCCGACCCGATCCATGTGTTGCCCAATGCCTCCACCCTGACGCCGGCCTCCAACGGCGGCGCGTCCACCATGCTCAGCTCCTCGTCGCTGTCCAACCGCGTCATCGGTGCCAGCGTGTACGGGCTGTACGACCGCAACTGGTACGGCGAAGTGGGCAGCTACAGCGCGTTGTCGCCGTCTGCGCAGGATCGCCTCGGCTGGCCGATCAACGGCGACCCGGGCAAGCTCAGCGACACCAGCTATGCGCGGCTTGCCTATATGAAGGACATGAAGCGGCAGTTCTTCTCGGTGGGCCTGACCGCGCTCAACACGCGCCGCCAGCGTCCGCGCAACGGGCCCAGCGACGACCTCACCGACTTCGGCTACGACCTGACCTATCAGTTCCTGGGCACCCGCGAACACGTCATGTCGCTGGCCTACGTCAACATCTACGAGCGCCGCAAGTACGGCAGCCCGCTGATTCCGTCCGACCCGACCATGCCTGCGCTGGAACGCGGCAACGTGCGCGATCAGACCATCAGCATGAACTACGCGTTCAAGCAGACCTATGGCGTGCTGGCCGCGCACATGATCAACACCGGTTCGTTCGATGCAGCGCGTTATTCGCCGGTCGGCATCCCCGACACCACCAGCAATCTGATCCTGGTGTACTGGAGCCCGTTCGGGCGCGAAGGCACCTACACCACCAATGCCAACCTGCGCGTGTCGGCTGGCTGGTTCCGCTTCGACAAGTTCAACGGCAGCACCTCCAACGTGTTCCGCGGCCCGCCGATCACCAATCCGCGCGATCTGGACAGCTTCACCATGTCGGTCAATCTGACGTTCTGATCCCCCACGCGTAAGGACCCCCATGAAGTCAATCCACACCACACTGTTATGCACGCAGCTGGCCGGCCTGTTGCTGGCCGGCGCACTGCTGCCCGGCGCTGCGCGCGCCGCCGATGGCAAGAGCGTGTTCATCAGCGAATGCGCCGAGTGCCACAGCGCAACACAAGGCAAGAACAAGAAAGGCCCCTCCCTGTTCGGCATCGTCAACCGTCCCGCCGGGACCGTGGCCGACTTCAGCGGCTACTCCGCCGAGCTCAAGACCGGCAAGCGCACCTGGGACACCGCCAGTCTCAAGGACTTCCTCAAGAAGGATTCCAAGGCCACGTTGCCGAATACCAAGATGAAGTACGAAGGGCTCGAAGACGAAAAGGAGCTGGACGCGCTGATCGCTTACCTCAACACCCTGCGTTGAGGACCGACCGGCCCGCGCTGACCGCAACGGCCGGGCTGGCACGCTGGATGCGCGCGGCCCCGGTGCGGGCCCGGCGGCAATGCCGGACGCGGGCATCGCCTGCGCCGGCCTGAACGAAACCCGCGCCATTGTGAGGATCGCTTCAAGCCCGGTACATCCCGCCGGCCGCAGTGTCCGCGGCTTGCATCCGGGCCACCGCTGCACCTGCACGGGTGCACGGCCCCGCGTTGCCTGACACGAACCCTTCGCGTATACGGACGGAACCGCCACACATCGGCGGTCTCGCCCAGCGTGATGGGTCACTATCGCGCACCGCCACGGTCCACACCCCGCCCTTGTTGAACGCTTCGTCCGCCCAGCAGCAGCCCCCTTCCCGAGCGCAACGCCATGGCGTCTGCGACGGGCAGCCGTGGCCTGCGAGCGGCTCGGCAGCACAGCCGCACCCGCCGCTCTTGCCGGGGTCGCCCTGCCTGTCCCGCCGCTGCCGACACTGTCGGCGGGTCCTGCAGCAGCACCTGGGAACACGTCGCGCGTTGCTGCTGGCGCTGGTCATGGGCACCAGCGGGACCGTATCGGCAGACAACGTCGGCGGCGCCGTGGCGGTGGCGTCCACCTTGATCGACCGCGGCATCTCCATCGCGCCCAACCGCGTCACCTTGCAGGCGGCCGGCTACTGGCTGCCCGCGCCCGGTTGGTCGGTGTCGGCCTCCGCGGCGCTGCAATCGCCCTCCTTCAGCAAGCCGGTGGCGCTCACGTTGCAGGGCGCGCGGGGCTGGATGCTGGGCGACCGCTGGCAGATGCAGGCCAGCCTGCTGTATTACGCCTATCCGGCCGACCGCCAGTCGCGCACCTTCGACCGCCAGGAAGCCAGCCTGGCCTGGTCCTATCGCGACACGCTCACCTTCTCGCTCTCCAGGTTCAATTTCCCCCGCGCGCAACGCTCGCCCTGGAACACGGCGGTCGACGTCACCGCCAACCTGCCGCTGACCGGGGATTTCAGCCTGTCGGCCGGCGCCGGCATCTCGGACTTTCCGGCGATGACCTACGGCGCTGCGAGTTCCGGCCGCTATCGGTATGGGCAACTGGGCCTGAAGTGGAGCCGCGCGGCATGGAGCGTGAAGCTGGACCGGGTACTGACCAGCAGCAATACCCCGCGTGCGCAGGGCGGCCCCGGCGCATTGCAGTGGGTCGGCATGGTTTCCCGCAGTTTCTGATCCAGACGCAACCTTTTCTCCGCCTGCGGGCACCTAGAGGTGTCTAACGCCATGTCTGCTTTGATGAATGACTCCGATACCCTTGGCGATGCCAACGACCGCATGCTGTTACGCCGCATGGCAGCGGGCGATCGCGACGCCCTGGCGAGCATGTACCACAGCTACCACGGCCGCCTGTGCCGGTTCTTGTCGCGGCTGACGCGGCGCCCGGACATCATCGAAGAAGCCATCAACGACTGCTTCTGGATCGCCTGGCAAAAAGCGGGCGACTTCCGCGGCGACTCGCAGGTGTCGACCTGGATCATGGGTATCGCCTATCGCTGCGGGCTCAAATGCCTGCGCCAGCACGACGGCGAAGCGATCGACGACACCGCCGTGGTGGAAGACCATGCCCCCAGCGCCGACGACAACGACGACCGCGAACTGCGCGACTGGCTGGACAAGGGCATGGAACGGCTGTCGCCGGATCAGCGCCTGGTCATCGAACTGGTCTACGGCGTCGGCCACAAGCTGGAAGAAGTCGCCGAAATCATGCAGTGCCCGGTGGGCACGATCAAAGCCCGGCTGTTTCATGCGCGGGTCAAATTACGCAATGTGCTGCCCGGCCTAGCCGGCAACACCCCTTACACGGAGACCCTGCAATGAAGACGTTTTTCATCGCGCCTGGCAAGGAATGCTCGCACGCCTGGGAACTGATGCCGGCGGTGCTGCTGGACAGCGCCACCGAAGAAGAGAACGCCTGGCTGATCGCGCACGTGGCCAAATGCGCCTCGTGCAGCGCCGAGTTCGCCCAGCAAAATCGCCTGCGCCAGGCGCTGGCGCTGCCGTGTGCGGTCACGCTGGACGCCAACGCCGGCCTGCAACGCCTGCTCGGCCGCCTGGATGCGCCCGAGGTCCGCGCCGCACCGGCGCCGGCCGCACGTCGCTCCGGTAGCTGGACCGTCCGTGCGCTGGCCGCTGCCGCGTTGGTCCAGGCCATCGGCCTGGGTGTCATGGGCGTCAAGCTGGCCTCGCCGGCGCCGTCGCACGACTACCGCACGCTCAGCAGCGCCACCGCGCTGCCGGTGCCGCAAGGCGCCATCCGCGTGGTGCCAGACGCCAGCATGACCGTGGCCGATTGGGACCGCCTGCTGCATGCGCAGCAGCTGCAGGTGATCGGCGGGCCCAACGACATGGGCGCCTACACCGTGGTGCCTGCCGCGCCGCAGCCGCCGGCCCAGCCGCAGCGGACCGTGCAGCAACTGCGCGCCAATCCGGGCATCCGGCTGGCCGAGGTCATCTCCGCCCCATGAGCCGTTTCCTCGTCATCGGCCTGCTGCTCGCACTGACCGGACCGGGCCTGCACGGCAACGCGCAGGCGCAGGACGCCGGCACCGTTGCTGCGCCCGCCGATGCGCATACACCCGACAGCAGCCGCGACATCCTGCTGGCGGTGGCCAACCCGCTCAGCGCACCGCCGGCACGTGCCGGCTCCAGCCTGATCGGCTATGCGTCCAGCTATTACGGCGCCGGCCAGAAGGCGGCGGTGCGCATGGAAGCCATCAAGCAGCGCTACAAGCTGCGCGAAGTGTCCGGCTGGCCGATCACCTCGCTGGGCCTGTATTGCGCCGTGCTGCAGCCACCACCGGGCGTGTCGCGCGATGAGCTGGTCACCGCCCTGGCCAAAGACGAGGGCGTGGAGCTGGTGCAGCCGGTGCAGGACTTCTCGGTGTTTTCGGCCGATGCGGCGGAAAAGACCACGCCGTTGTCCGGCTACAACGACCCGTACGTGGACATGCAGCGCGGTTTCATCGACACCGATGCCGCCAGTGCCCAGGCCGTCACCCAGGGCCGCGGTGTAGTGGTGGCGGTGGTCGATACCGGCGTGGACACCACCCACCCCGATCTGAAGGCGCGCATCCGCGAGGTGCACGACCTGGTCGACGACAAGCCGGGCATGACCAGCAGCGACTCGCACGGCACCGAGGTGGCCGGGATCATCGCCGCCGGCAGCAACAACCATCAAGGCATCGTCGGCATGGCGCCCAAGGCCATGCTGAGCGTCTACAAGGCGTGCTGGTACGCGCCCACGGTCGGCGCCACCGCACGCTGCAACACCTTCACCCTGGCCAAGGCGCTGGCGGCGATCAACAACAGCTCCGCGCGGGTGGTCAACCTGAGCCTGGGCGGGCCGGCCGACCCGCTGCTGAGCAAGATGCTCACCCATCTGGTGCAGCAGGGCCGCATCGTGGTGGCGGCCATGCCGCCGAATGGGCGACTGGACGGCTTTCCCAACGATGTGCCGGGCGTGCTGGTGGTGCGCAGCAGTAGCGCCAGCGCGGCCATGCCGGGCGTGCTCAGCGCGCCGGGCAAGGACATCCTGACCACCCAGCCGAACGGGCGTTACGACTTCACCTCCGGCTCGTCGATGGCCACCGCGCATGTCAGCGGCATGGCCGCGCTGCTGCTGTCGCTGTCGCCGTCGATGGACGCCGCGGCGTTGCGCGAGCTCCTGCAGCGCACCAGCAAGGTCTCCGACGGCCAGTTGCAGGTCAACGCCGGCGCCGCAGTCGATGCGCTGTCGCCCTCCAAACACTCCAACTGACGACACCGGCATGGCCAAGTGGATCCCGTTGTGGCTGCACAAGCTCAGCTCGCCGCCGATGTTTTACCGCTTTGCCGGTGCCGTGCGCCCGTGGGCGCTGGCGCTGGCGCTGCTGCTCGGCGCAGTCGCCGCTTACGGCGGGCTGGTGCTGGCGCCGCCGGATTATCAGCAGCACGATGCCTACCGCATCATCTTCATCCACGTGCCCAGCGCCTGGATGAGCCTTTTCATCTATGCAGCGATGGGCGTGTCGGCGTTCATCGCGCTGGTGTGGCGGATCAAGCTCGCCGAAGTGGTGACCATGGCCTCGGCACCGATCGGTGCGGCGTTCACCTTCATCACCTTGTGCACCGGTTCGTTGTGGGGCAAACCGATGTGGGGCACCTGGTGGACCTGGGACGCGCGGCTGACCTCGGAGTTGCTGCTGCTGTTTCTGTACCTGGGCGTGCTGGGCCTGTACCACGCGGTGGAAGACCGCCGTCAGGCGATGCGTGCGGCCGGCCTGCTTGCGCTGGTCGGCCTGGTGAATCTGCCCATCGTGCATTACTCGGTGGTGTGGTGGAACACGCTGCATCAGGGCTCCACCGTGCGGCTGCTCGGCCCGTCCAAGATGGGCGCGGACATGCTGTGGCCGTTGCTGACCATGATGCTCGCCACCAAGTGCTACTACCTCGCCAGCCTGTTCGGCCGCGTGCGCGTGGACCTGCTGGCGCTGGAAAGCGGCAAGGACTGGGCACGCCGCATCGTGTTGACCGAGCGCACCGCATGAGCACGTTGTTGGCGATGGGCGGCTACGGCCAATACGTGTGGACGTCGTATGCGTTGTTCGTGCTGGTGCTGCTGGCCGACCTGGCAGCGCCGTGGTTGCGACGCCGGCGCCTGCCGCGCGAACTGCGTGGCCAGTTGCAGCGGCAAACCCCGCGGCGTCTGCGCGATCACCCCGCGCCACCGCTGGAGCGCGACGCACCATGAATGCCACGCGCAAACAACGCCTGTGGCTGGTGCTCGGCGTGATCGCCGCCGCCGCGCTCGCGGTGACGCTGATCGTACTGGCACTGCAGCGGAACATGAGCTACCTGTTCACGCCCAGCCAGGTCCGCGCCGGCGAAGCGGCCAGCTATCAGCAATTCCGTCTCGGCGGCATGGTCAAGGCCGGCTCGATCCAGCGCGCCAGCGACTCGCTGAAAGTCAGCTTCACCGTCATCGACAAACACGCCGCCACCCAGGTCGAGTACACCGGCATCCTGCCGGACCTGTTCCGCGACAACCAATCGGTGATCGCCAACGGGCGCATGCAGGGCGGCCGTTTCGTCGCCAACGAAGTGCTGGCCAAGCACGACGAAACCTACATGCCCAAAGAACTCAGGGACGCGATGGCCGAAGGCCATGTCGGCAAGCCGATCCCTGCCACCGCCGCGCCGCTGGCCGCGCCGCGTTGAGGCGGCATCGGCTGCGCGTCGCTCACTCGATGACCTCTTCCTGCTGCACGTTGCGACCTACCCATGACGCCTGAACTCGGCCAGATCGCATTGATCCTGGCGCTGCTGCTTTCGCTTGCCCAGGGCGTGTTGCCGCTGATCGGCGCTTGGCGCGGCAATACCGCCTTGATGGGAATTGCGCGGCCGGCATCGGTGGGCCAGGCAGTGTTCGTGTGGATGGCATTCGGCCTGCTCGCCTGGTCGCTGCTGTCGCTGGATTTTTCGGTGGGCTATGTCGCCGCCAACGCCAACATCGCCCTGCCCTGGTACTACCGCTTTGCCGCGGTATGGGGCGCGCATGAAGGCTCGTTGCTGCTGTGGATCGCCATCCTTGCGACATGGACGGTGTTGCTGGCCGCCTTCAGCCGGCATCTGCCGCAGCACTTCGCCGCACGCGTGCTGGCGGTGTTGGGCCTGGTATCGGTGGGCTTTCTGGCCTTCATCCTGCTGACCTCCAATCCGTTCGGGCGGCTGTCGCCGATCCCGCTCGATGGCAACGAGCTCAATCCGGTGCTGCAGGATCCGGGCATGACCTTCCATCCGCCGGTGCTGTACACCGGTTATGTCGGTTTCTCGGTGGCCTTCGCATTCGCGGTGGCGGCGCTGCTCGGCGGCGAGCTCGAACAGGCCTGGGTGCGCTGGGCGCGGCCGTGGACCAATGTGGCCTGGGCTTGCCTCACCGCCGGCATCGTCGCCGGCAGCTGGTGGGCGTACGCGGAACTGGGCTGGGGCGGCTGGTGGTTCTGGGACCCGGTGGAAAATGCCAGCTTCATGCCGTGGCTGGTCGGCACGGCGTTGATCCACACCCAGGCAGTCACCGAAAAACGCGGCAGCCTGCGTGCCTGGACCATCCTGCTGTCGATCCTGGCGTTCTCGCTGTCGTTGCTGGGCACCTTCCTGGTGCGCTCGGGCGTGCTGACCTCGGTGCATGCCTTCGCTGCCGACCCGCGCCGCGGCCTGTACATCCTCATTTTCCTGGTGGCAGTGGTGGGCGGCTCGTTGCTGCTGTACGCCCTGCGCGCACCGAAGATCGCCAGCGGCAAACCGTTTGCCGCCGCCTCGCGCGAGACCGCCATCCTGATCGGCAATCTATTGCTCACCGTCGCCGCGGCGATGGTGTTGTTGGGCACCTTGTTCCCGTTGATCGCCGATGCCTTCGGCCTGGGCAAGGTGTCGGTGGGGCCGCCCTACTTCGGCCTGTTGTTCCCGTTGCTGATGTTGCCGGTGGTGCTGTTGCTGCCGTTTGGCCCATACCTGCGCTGGGGCAAGGCCGAGGCGGCGCCGCTGAAGGCACTGGGCACGCGCGCCGGCATCGCCGCGATCGCCTGCGCCCTGGTCGGCAGCCTGTTTGCCGATGGCCAGGTCAAGGCGATTGCCGGGATCGGTGTCGCCGCGTGGGTGGCGGCCGGCACCGCGCTGTACATGCACAAGCGCTGGCGCGAGATGCCGCGCGGCCGGCGCTTTCCGGCGGAAATGGCCGGCATGCTGCTCGCGCATGCGGGCGTGGCGGTGTTCGTGGCCGGCGTGCAGGTGTCCGACAGCCTGTCGGTCGAACGCGACGTGCGGCTGTCGCCCGGTCAAAGCGCGGACATCGCCGGCTACGCGTTCCGCTTCGACGGCGTGCAGCTGGTCGACGGGCCGAATTGGAAGGCCGAACAAGGCAGCGTGCAGGTCAGTCGCGATGGCAGGGTGATTGCGCAACTGCATCCGCAAAAACGCCTGTACAGCAGCGAGCGCATCCAGACCGAATCGGCGATCGATCCCGGCATCACCCGCGATCTGTATGTCGCGCTGGGCGAGCCACTGGACGATCAGCACATCGAACACGACTGGACCTTGCGGCTGTACTACAAGCCCTTCATCCGCTGGATCTGGGCCGGCGGCCTGTTGATGATGCTGGGCGGCTTCGTCAGCGCCTGCGCGCGGCGCTTTCGCGCGCCGGTGTCTGCAGGCAATGCCGCTGCATCGCCGGCCTACGATGCGCGCCTCATCGCGCAGGAGTCGCACCCGTGAGGCGCATGCTGCCGTTGCTGGGGTTTCTGTTGGTCGCTGCGCTGTTCGGTTTCGGCATCTACTGGACCATGCAGCACAATCCGCGCGATGTGCCCTCGCCGTTGATCGGCAAACCGGCACCGGCGTTCTCGCTGCCGCGGCTGGACGCACCCGACCAGCACCTCAGCGGCGCGCAATTGCTGGGCAAGCCCTATGTGCTCAACGTGTTCGGCAGTTGGTGCGCCGAATGCGTGCACGAGCATCCGGTGCTGATGGCGCAGGCCAGCCGGCTCGGGGTGCCCTTGATCGGCTACAACTACAAGGACGTGCCGGCCGATGCGACCGCCTGGCTGGCACGATTGGGCAATCCGTACGCCGTGGTGATCGCCGACGAAGCCGGCCAGACCGCCCTCGATTTCGGCGTCTATGGCGCGCCGGAAAGCTTCCTGATCGATGCGCAAGGCGTGATCCGCTACAAGCACATCGGCGTGCTCACTCCCGATGTCATCAACGAGGAGTTGCTGCCCGCCATCGCCGCACTGCCCAAGGGGGCACCGTGATGCGGGCTTATGGCGTGTTTCAGGCGCATCGGCGTCGGCAGGCACGCAAGCTGCGCCTGCTGCTGGTGCTGCTGCTCGGTCTAGTGCTCGCGCCCTGCGTCCAGGCGCAGGCGGTGGACCCACTGCCGTTCAAGGACCGCAGCGAAGAGGCGCGCTTTCAGCGACTGACCGCACAGCTGCGTTGCCTGGTGTGCCAGAACGAGAATCTGGCCGATTCCAATGCCAGCCTGGCCCGCGACCTGCGGCATCAGGTGTTCTCGCAACTGCAGGCCGGCAAGAGCGATGCGCAGATCAAGCAGTACATGGTCGAGCGCTATTCGGATTTCGTGCTGTACGACCCGCCGGTCAAGCGCGGCACCTGGTTGTTGTGGTTCGGACCGCTGCTGATGTTGGGCGCCGGCGCTGCGGTGGTGGCACACACTGTGCGCAAACGCGCGCACGCGGGCACCGCAGCAGCGCCGCAGGCAGAGGAAGAGTGGTGATGACGGGCTTTTATTTCCTGAGCGCTGGGCTGGTGGTCGTTGCGCTGCTGTTGTTGCTGCGGCCGCTGCTACGTACCCCCACCCGCAATGGCAACGCGCGTTACACGCTGCCGATTCTGCTGGTACTGGGCCTGCCTGTCGCCACTGCCGGCCTGTATCGACTGGTTGGCGCGCCCGATGCGATCGCGCATCCGGTGTACGCGACGGCATCGCCGCCCGTGCCCGCCACACCGACCGCTGCAGCCGATGACGCACCACCACAACCGACAGCTGCCGAACAGGCGCAACTGGCGGCGCTCGCCTCGTGGATGCAACAGGCCAAAACGTATGAGCAGGCCGACCGCTCCGCCGAGGCGCGCGATGCCTACGCGCAGGCGCTGAAGATCGCGCCCGACACCAGTGCCGCAATCGTCGGCTGGATCGCTGCGGATATGGCAACGCACAGCGATTTCGCCATCGATGCCGCCTCGCGGACGCGTCTGCAGCAGCTGATCGCGCGCGAACCGGACAACCAGCGCGGGCTATGGCTGCTGGGCATCAGCGACTTCCAGCAGCACGACTATGCCGCAGCCACCACCCATTGGCGCCATCTGCATGGACTGCTGGAAACCGGCTCGCCGATGCAGAACGCGGTGGCAGACAAGATTGCCGTGGCCGAATCGATGGCCAGCGCGCGGCAATCCGGGCGTGCTGCACGCTGAAAACACCGGCGCACAGACCTGCAGGCGCACCCGGGACGGCGATCTGAGCCCGCAGAGTCCATCGCCAGCGGTCATGGTGCGCAGCGGCGGCACGCCGACGCAGCCGACCAGGCCAAAGCGCGGTGCGCGAGCTTGCCTGCGCAGCCCGCACCTGGATGAAGGCAGTCGACGCGGCTACCCAGAAACGTTGAGCCAGCACTGCGGCAGATGCCGCACCTGCCTCGCTCAGGACGACGGCCCCAACACCTCGTGCAATTTTCCACTGAACTCGCCCAGCGTAAACGGCTTGGCGATCATGCTCATGCCTTCGGCAAGAAATTCGCCGCGGTCGCGTGCGGTTTCCGCATAACCGGTCATGAAGATCACCGGCAGGTCGCGGCGCGACTGGCGCGCGATCTCGGCCAGTTGTCGCCCATTGAGCCCGGGCAGGCCGACGTCGGTGACCAGCAGGTCGATCCGTCGCTGCGATGCCAGGATCGGCAGCGCGGCGTCGGCATCGGCGACCACCTCCGCCTCATAACCCAACTCGCCAAGCAGCTCGGTCACCAGCAGGCGCACCTGTTCGTCGTCTTCCACCACCAGCACCTGCTGCCCCTGCCCGGCTACCACTGCTCCGATCTGGGGCCCGGTCGCCACGCTCTGCGCTTCCGCACCGGCCGGCAGATACAGGCTGACCGTGGTGCCTGCGCCCACCTGCGACTCCACCCAGACCTGTCCGTTGGACTGCTGCATGAAGCCATAGATCATCGACATGCCCAGGCCGGTGCCCTGCCCGATCGGCTTGGTGGTGTAAAACGGCTCGAACACGCGCTCCAGCACATCCGCCGGCATGCCGGTGCCGGTGTCGGCCACCGACACCACGACGTAATCGCCCGGCGCCAGGGTAATGCCGCGGCCAAGTTCGAGCCGGTGTTCGTCGACATGCAGATGCCGGGTAGCAATGCGCAACTGGCCGCCATCCGGCATGGCATCGCGGGCGTTGATGGCCAGGTTGATCAATGCGCTTTCCAGCTGGTTCTCGTCGACATACGCCTGCGGCAGCGCATCGCAAAGGTCCGCTTCCAGGCGCACCGACTCGCCCAGCGTGCGCGCCAGCAATTCCTGCAACGACAGCACCAGATCGTTCAACTGCAGATGCCGCGCCTGCAACGACTGCCGGCGCGAGAACGCCAGCAGGCGCTGGGTCAGTGCGGCCGCGCGCAAGGCCGACGCCGAGGCCACATCCAGAAACCGCCCAAGTCCCTCGGTGCGCCCCTGGTCGATACGCAGGCGCGCCAGATCCAGGGCAGACAGGATGCCGGTCAGCATGTTGTTGAAGTCGTGCGCAATGCCGCCGGTCAACTGGCCCACGGCTTCCATCTTCTGCGCCTGACGCAGCGCGGCCTCACTGGACTCGCGCGCCAGCATCTGCTGCTGCAGCTCGGCGGTGCGCTCGGCCACCTTGGCCTCCAGCACGTTGGCCTGCTCCTGGATCGATTCCATTGCCAATGCACGTGCGGTGATGTCGGTGGCAAATACATGAAACCCATCCACCTTGCCATCGGCATCCAGGCGCGGCATGTAGCGGATCTCTGCATCGCGGCGGCGTCCATCGGCATGCGGCCAGCTCGCTTCCACGGTCAACGCCTGGCCGGCCAGCGCTGCTTCGATCCAGGCGCGCCGCTCGGCCACGACCGCAGGCCCCATCACATCCACCAGCGGCCTTCCGATCACGTCCTGCGGCGGAATCCCGATCCAGTCTTCGTAAGAGCGATTGGCGAAGCGATACACCAGATGCTTGTCGATGAAGGCGATCAACACCGGCAACGCGTCGGTGACCCGGCGCAGCTCGGCTTCGCTCAACGCCAATGCGGCGCGGCCTTCGGCCAGCTCGGCCATCTGGTCGCGGATCACGAACTGTTTCTGTCGCGACCGCAACGCGTTGAAAATCGCGCTCAACAACGACGACGAACTCAGCGGCCGCTCCAGCTCGATGACATTGGTCATCTCGGCAGGCAAGCTCACCCGTCGACCGTGCTGGCTGCCGCGCGGCGCGCGCAACAGCACGAAGGGAATATCCGACCACGCCGCCTGACCCTGCAGGATCTGCTGCAACTGCTGCAGATCGCCGCGGACGGCTTCTTCGGTCAGCACCACCACGCCGGAACTGTCGAGCAGGTCGCCGGCCAGGGCCGCCAAGGCGCCATAGACCCGGCGCGTCAGCCCACGCTCACCAACGATGGCCGCAATACTCTCCGCATCGCGACCGAACGGCGCAATGATGTGGACGACCGAGCCATCCGCTTCACGGCTGGTCAAGCGCACGATCCAGCAACGGCGTGCCGTCTCCGACAAACTGCGGGGTGCCGGTCAGCACACCATGGAACTTCTCCAGCGGCTCGCTCAAATGCAGGCCGCTGCTATTGATGCGCATCTCGCGAATCGAATCCTCATGCGCGCCACTGCGGTTCTTGATCACCGACAGCGCCTTGCGGATCCGCCCTTGGGCTTCGAAGAAGCGGAACAAGATGACCGTATCGGCCATGTAGGAGATATTGAGATTGCCGGTCGACATCGTTCCCACCAGACCATGCTGCGGATTGATCAGGAACGTGGTCACGCCGCTCTGGTTCAGGTAGGACAGCAACTCGTGCATCTGCAGCATCAACTGCTTTTCCTGCGGCATCGACGACAGATAGCCGTTGAGGCTGTCGATCACCAGGATGCGGCAGTTGCGCATCTCCACGCTTTCGCGCACCGCCCAGGCGAACTCGCCGGGCGTCAGCTCGGACGGGTCCATCTGGTGCAGCTCCAGCATGCCCGAGGCCAGATGCTTGCGCAGATCCATGCCCAGGTTTTCGGCACGCGTCAACAACGTGCCGGTGCGCTCGTCGAACTGCAGCACGCAGCAATGCTCGCCTCGCTCGCAGGCCGCGCTGACATATTGCAGGGCGACATTGGTCTTGCCAGAGCCGGCAGGCCCGGTCAGCAAGGTGCTGGTGCCGCGCAAGGGGCCGCCGTGCAGCAGCGCATCGATACGTTCCACTCCGCTGGGCACCGCCTGGCCGACAAACGGGACGTGATGATCGGCCGCGATCAGGCGTGGATAGATCCGCATGCCACCGGTGACGATGGTGATGTCGTGATAGCCGGCAATGAAATTGACCCCGCGCAATTTCTGCACCTGCATGCGCCGGCGTGCTGCGCCGAAATCCAGCGTCATGCGTTCCAGCGAGATCACGCCGTGGCACAGGCTGTGCAGGTGCGCATCGCGCTGACCGTTCTCGTCGGTGAGGTCGTCGACCAGAAAGACGGTGATGTTGCGCGGTGCAAAGAACTGCTTCAGCGCCAGCACCTGCCGCCGGTAACGCAACGAATCCTGCGCCAACAGACGCAGTTCGGACAACGAGTCGAACACCACGCGGGTCGGCTTGACTCGATCGACCTCGGCCTGGATCAGCTTGATCGTGCCATCCAGTTCCATTTCCCACGGATGCAGGATGGACTGCTGGCGCCCGTCGCCGAGAAACGCTTCAGCCGAGGCCAGCTCGAAGATGTGCAAGGCTTTCAGCGACCATTCGTGCGAAGCGGCGACCTCGTTGAGCTCGTCGATGGTCTCGGACAAGGTGACATACAGGCAGCTTTCGCCCTTGGCTGCGCCATCGAGCAGGAACTGCAACGCCAGCGTGGTCTTGCCGGAGCCCGGCTGGCCTTCGAGCAGGTAGAGCCGGTTGGCCGGCAATCCTCCGCGGAGGATGGTGTCAAGCCCCGTCGTCCCGGTGGTGATGCGGTTTGCGATCATCGGCTTCACGTTTTTCATACCGTTAAGTTAACACGCGCCCGCGATCGCCCGCTGCCAACGACTGAACTGATCAGCTTGCCTGGCCTGACCCACCGTGCCCGCGGGCTGCCTTTCGTCGCGACAGCCGTCGCTATTTTCGCGGCGCGCCGTCTCGCAGGATCGGCACTATGCTGCGCGTCTTGCCGCCAGGTGTGACAACTCCGACACATTCGTCACGGGCGCACGCATAGCCTCGACAGTGAAGTAGGTCGCGTTGTTGCGATCGCTTGAGGATCGCGGTGAACGACGCACCATGTAACGCACGCATTCTGTTGGTAGAAGACGACGACGCCATTCGCGCGATGACTGCGGATATCCTCTGCGATGAGGGTTACCAGGTCGTGGTATCTGCCGACGCCGAACAGGCCATGGAGCAGCTCACCATGGCCTGCCCGTTCGACCTGCTGCTGTCCGATATCTGCCTGCCAGGCATGAACGGGCGCGACCTGGCAGACAATGCACGGCGCTTGTATCCCGCGCTGCCGATCATTTTCATGACCGGCTATGCAGGCGTCAGCGCCAAGCGCACGGATTTTCTCGATACCGGCATGCGCTTGCTGACCAAGCCGTTTTCATTGCGCGACTTGCTGGGCATCGTGGAGACGGCGCTGTAACCGGGCGCAGCCGCGGCGATCCCAAGCGCTGCAAGGCCAGCCCATAGCACGCGCTGGCCGGGCGATGGCAAGCACCGCACCTGGCGCTTGATACGGGCGTCAGCAGCCCGGCTGCCCGCCCGATGCCAGCGGCGGCGGTGCTGCCGACACTGCCGCCGCATCATGACAACTGCCGCGCCAGCAACTGCAACACGCGCAGCTTCAGCTCGGCCGCCAGGAACGGTTTGGTCAACACTTCCATGCCGTCGTCCAGCTGCCCAGCGCCTACTGCCGCGGTTGCCGCATAGCCGGTCACGAACAACACCGGCAGCGTTGGCCGGTATTGCCGGCCGGCATCGGCCACCTGGCGCCCGTTCAAGCCGCCGGTCAGGCCGACATCGGTGACCAACACATCGATCGGCTCCAACGAGCGCAAGCGCTCCACCGCGGCACTGCCTTCGGCCGCTTCGATGACGTGATAACCGGCCTCGGTGAGCACCTCGGAAATCAGGGTACGGATCGCGATTTCATCCTCCACCAGCAACACGGTGCAACTGCGTACGTCGGCGCACTGCAGCTGTTCCGGTGCTGCCACCGCATGGTCCTGCGCATGCGCGCCAGTGAACCGCGGCAGATACAGCGCCATGGTGGTGCCCACGCCCACTTCCGAATCGATACGCACATGGCCGCCGGACTGCCGAGTAAACCCGTAGATCATCGACAATCCCAGACCGGTGCCCTGCCCGATCGGTTTGGTGGTGAAAAACGGCTCGAACACCTTGGACATGACCTCGTCGGTCATGCCGGTGCCGGTGTCCTGCACGCTCAGGCAGACGTAATCGCCAGGCGGCAGATCCAGCGGCAGCGCGGCAGCCGAATCCAGCGAGCGATTGTGCAGGCTGATGGTGAGTTCGCCGCCGTCGGGCATGGCATCGCGCGCATTGATGCACAGATTGAGCAGCGCGTTCTCCAGCTGCGGCGCGTCCACCAGCACCTTCCACGGCTGCGGCGCCGGCGTCACCTGCAAGGTGATCGATGGCCCCAGTGTCCGCGAGATAATCTCGCGCATGCCGTGCACCAGGGCGTCCACTTCCAGGGCACTGGGGGCCAGCGTCTGCCGGCGCGAAAATGCCAGCAGGCGTTGCGTCAACGCAGTAGCGCGCGCGGCGCTTGTCTGCGCCATTTCCACATAGCGTTCCAGCCGGTCGTACTTGCCCTGCTCCACGCGTGCCTGCAGCAGCTCCAGCCCCACTGTGATGGAGGTCAGCAGATTGTTGAAGTCGTGCGCCAGGCCACCGGTGAGCTGCCCGACCGCTTCCATCTTTTGACTCTGGCGCAGTTTTTCTTCGGCCAGCAGCAACGCCGCACTCCGCTCGCGCACGCGTTCTTCCAGGGTCTCGGTCAGCAAGCGCAGTTGCTCTTCGGCCGCGCGTCTGTCGCTGACGTCCGAGGCGGTGCCGAACCACTCCTCGATCCCGCCCTGCGCATCCAGCAACGGCACTGCACGCAACAGCGTCCAGCGCACCCGCTGCTGTCTGTCGAGCACGCGCAGCTCCAGCTCCAGGGCAGCCTTGTCGCCGATCGCAGTATCGATGGCTTCCAGCAACGGTGCACGATCGTCCGGATGAATCCATTCCTGCTGCCAGTGCGCATTTGCCGGACGACCATCGTCCAGCAAGCCGTCGCCCGCATGCAGGCGCAACGCACTCCAGCTCGCAGTGGCGGAAAAGATCGCTTGCGACGACGCGCGTACCAAGGCGTCCAGCCGGCGCTCGCTTTTGATCAAGGCCTCGCTGGCCAGGCGCTCGGCGGTGCGGTCGCGCAGCACTTTGACAAAGCCGATCGCCGCGCCGGTTTCTTCGCGCAGCACCATCAGCGACCCATTGGCCCAGAACCGCTCGCCGGATTTGCGCATATGCCAGCGCTCGTCCATGCCGCTGCCGCTTTCCAGCGCTGCAGCGGCTTCGATGAGAATCTGGTGATTGGCCACATCTTCCGGAGTAAACGTGCGCTCCAGCGATTGCCCGAGCATCTCGGCCTCGGTCCAGCCCAGTATGCGGCGCGCACCTTCATTCCACGAGGTTACCCGGCCGCGCATGTCGGTGGCGATGATCGCGTAATCCATGACGCTATCGAGGATCTGCCGGTTGCGCACCTCCGCCTCGCGCACGGCGCGTTCCAGGCTGATGCGATCGGTGATGTCCAAGCCTTGCACGAAGATACCGGACACCGTGCCGTCGGCGCCGGCAATCGGTTGATACACCAGATCCAGCAGATGTCGCTCGGTCGGCCCGCCCGGCACTGCCTGGACGTCGTACACCAGCGCGTTGGCCGTGTACGCGCGCCCGGAGCGATACACCTCATCCAGATGGCGCAAGTGACCCTGCTCCAGCGCATCCGGCAACGCTTCGGCGAGCGGACGCCCGATCACGTCGCGGTGTCCGATCAGGCGCGAATAACAGGGGTTGGCAAACTCCACACGATGCTGCGGTCCGCTCAAAAACGCCATGAACATCGGCGCCTGCTCGAACAAGCGGATCAAGCGCTCATGCTCGTCGGCCAACCGCGTCTGCGCCAGCTTGCGCGCAGTCACCTCGTTGGTCACGCAGAACGCGCCGCCGATACTGCCATCGTCCAGATAGATCGGCGAAAACGAAAACGTCCACCAGGTGTCTTCCGGCACACCGTAGCGGTTCATGGCGATCGGCACTTCCTCAAAGCGCGAGGCGCTCCCGGCAAACGCCGCCTCGATCGGCGCACGCACCGCCTCCCAGGCATCGGCCCACAGCTCGCGCAGCGGCGCGCCCAGCGCATACGGCTGACGCGGCCCGAGGATAGGCGCATACGCATCGTTGTAGAAAAACGTCAGTGCCTCGCCCCATACCACGTACATGCTCTCTGGCGAGGTGAGCATCAGGCTGACCGCGTTGCGCAACGGCGACGGCCACTGCTCGCTCGGCCCCAACGGCGTGCCAGCCCAGTCGTATGCACGTACCGCCTGCGCCATGGCGCTGTCGCCATACGGAAATGCAGCGATCATGCCGCGCGCATCCGCACGGCCACGCCATGCAGGTCGCCTGCACAAGGCAAGTGTGTCGCCGCACCGTCTACGCCCTGATGATTGTTCACCCATCCGTGCATCTGTGCCAAACCGTTATTAAAGAGCCCGAGACCGCGCGGCGCATCGCCAGGAAGCACGATCGACCGCCCACACCACTGTCATCATCCAACGCGCGGCAGGCGGCGTCCATACAGCCACTCGCTGCCATGGCGCCACGGTACTGCGCCGCGTGTGAGGACGTGGGTTAGCCGAGGGCGACGTGGTGCGCGACTGCCAGCCCGCGCCGCGCGGCGGGCCTGTCCGCCGTGCGGATCGCCTGCGTGGCGCCCTCAAGTCCCTAGTGCACCTCACCCGTCCATTGCTCGCGACGTTTCCTCGGCGCCTTCAAGATCGGAAGGTGTCGGTTGTCCTTGGCATGCTTGACCGCTCCGGGTGCGGCATGGGAGAGCCGCTGATCGGCGCCCGGCTGCGGGGCCCTTGCCCGCCCACCGCTACGGGACATGGCGTGAGTCCGCCATGGAGCTCTCAAGCGCCGAAGCCAACGGAAGCAGCATGTTCGCGACGACTCGCTGGATCAGCAACGGCCGCGCCGCCGCCCGGGGTGCGTGCCGACAGACGCATCGCGCCGCTGTGCTGGGAATCAGGACGCGTATATCAAATATGCACGCGACACCTACCGCAGGAACTACCGCAAACCATGCCTGCGTCGCCGCCGCCACTGCATCGGCGCCCTGCAGGGCCCCGTTCGCCATCTTGCTGCGCACGTCCAACGTCGCCCGCTCGATCCCATGCATGCGCATCCGCAGCGCGATCCAACGGCGCCTGAATGCCGGATGCGCGGTGCGTACAGTTCCAGTGGATGAGGTCGCTAACGGACGAGGCGATACACGATTGGGGTAGCAACGCAGCCCTGTCGGAGGCCTCCCTGCTGCCCCGCATCCCTGCCCATGCCGGGATTCCCCCCGCCCTCCGGATCACCGATCTCCTCCTTATGCACACCCTCTCCGACCTGCGCATTGGCCAACGCCTGTCCCTCGGCTTTCTCGCGATCATCATCCTGATGGTGATCCTTACCGTGGTGGGCATCCAGCGCGTGCGCAGCATCGACCGGCAATTGACCGCCATCAATGAAGTCAACAGCGTCAAGCAACGGTACGCAATCAATTTCCGTGGCAGTGTGCATGACCGCGCAATCGCCTTGCGCGATGTCGTGCTGATGGATGCGCCGGCTGACCGCCGCACTGCGGAGCAATCGATCGACAAGCTGGCCGCCGATTATGCCCGCTCCGCCCAGCCGCTCGACGACATGATCGCCGCCTCCACAGACGCGCAGGAAAAAACAATCCTGCAACAGATCAAATCCATCGAGCAGCGCACCCTGCCATTGATCGCACAGGTGCGCGCATTGCGCGACGCGTCGGACCGGCCGCATGCCGAACAACGCTTGCTGCAGGAAGCACGCCCGGCCTTCATCGATTGGCTGGCCAGCATCAACGCCTTCATCGATCTGCAAGAGCACAAGAACCGCCAAGCCGCCACGCAGGCCGTCGCCACCGCACGTGGCTTCGCCATGCTGATGGTGATCTCCACCGTCATCGCACTGCTGCTGGGTGCAGCGATTGCCTTGCTGCTCACCCGCAGCGTCGTACTACCCTTGCGCCTGTCACTGCAACTGGCCGAGCGCATCAGCGCAGGCGACCTCGGCACGGCCGATACCACGGCAGGCAAGGACGAATCCGGCCAGCTATTGCGTGCCATGCAGCAGATGCAGCGCCGCCTGCGCGATGTCATATCGGCGCAACGCACCATGGCGGCGCGTCACGACGCCGGCCAGATCAGCTATCGCACCGACGCGCAGCAATTTCCTGGCGAGTACGCGCACATGGTGCAGGACACCAACGCGCTGGTGCACGCGCATGTGCAGACCCAGTTGCGCATGACCGAGGTCATGGGACGCTATGCAATCGGTGACCTGACTCCGGAAATCGAACACTACCCCGGCGAAAAAGCCGCCATCACCACCACCATGCAGCAGGTCAAGCAGAACCTGCGCGCCATCAACGCACAAATCCACGCACTGACCCAGGCCGCATGTGCTGGCGACTTCGCGCTGCGCGGTCAACCTGAAAAGTTCGAACATGATTTCCGCCTGATGGTGGACAACCTCAACACCATGATGGCCACCGCCGACAGCAACCTGGCCAAGTTCTCCGAGCTGCTGCGCGCCATCGCCGACGGCGACCTGACCGTGCGTATGTCCGGCAACTTCCATGGCGTGTTCGCCGCCATGCGCGACGATGCCAACAGCACCGTGCATCGCCTGACAGACATCGTCAGCCAGATACAAACGACCTCCAACAGCATCGGATTTGCTGCCGAGGACATCGCCAGCGGCAATCAGGAACTGGCGCGCCGCAGCGAACAACAGGCCGCCAATCTCGAAGAAACCGCAGCCTCGATGGAAGAGCTGACCTCCACCGTCAAGCAGAACGCCGAGCACGCCGGCCGCGCCAACCAGCTCGCACGCGGCGCCGCCACCATCGCGTCGGAAGGACGCGATGTGGTCGGCCAGGTGATCGACACCATGTCCGGGATCGAAGCATCGTCCAGGCGTATCGCCGACATCATCTCGGTCATCGACGGTATCGCTTTCCAGACCAATATTCTGGCGTTGAATGCAGCGGTCGAGGCCGCACGCGCCGGCGAACAAGGCCGAGGCTTTGCCGTCGTCGCCTCCGAAGTACGTACCCTCTCGCATCGCTCATCCGATGCCGCCAAGGAAATCAAACGCCTGATCG
The DNA here is from genome assembly GCF_024806835.1 of Xanthomonas sp. 3793. Lineage (GTDB taxonomy): Bacteria > Pseudomonadota > Gammaproteobacteria > Xanthomonadales > Xanthomonadaceae > Xanthomonas > Xanthomonas arboricola_F. The sequence continues at coordinate 825,433 of NZ_JANTYU010000002.1, read as the reverse complement.
ACGATTCAGTACAGCGCGTGACCGATGGCTCGGCCCTGGTGCACAAGGCCGGCACCACCATGGGCGAAGTCGTCACCAGCGTGCAGCACGTCACCGACATCATGGGCCAGATCTCCGCCGCCTCGCTGGAACAGGCCGGCGGCATCGAACAGGTGAATCAGACCATCGCCCAGATGGACGAAACCACCCAGCAAAACGTGCGCCTGGTCGAGGCCGCAAGCACCGCCGCGCGTGCGCTGGAAGACCATTCCGTGGAACTGACCCGCGCAGTGGACGTGTTCAAGGTCAAGGCGACGGTGATGTGAGCACGGGGGCCCACATGCCGACCCTCGTTCGCACCCAACGTTGGGACTCGCTAGAGAAAAGCCGCCGAGGTTTGAATAAAGGTCTGCCGCTTGATGGCTTGCACTACAGCTGACGAATAGAGTGGGAAGTGAAGTAACGCCCCTAACCCACTTGTCGATTCCCCGCAATTCAATTCCAGCCAAAATTAGAGGTCAGCGGTTGATGTTGATCACGGAACTCAGCGGGCGTTAGTGCGTCCAAGCTGTCGTGCGGGATCTGCTGGTTGTAGTCGGCCAGCCAGTGTTCGGTCTGTTGCGGACCTCGCTCAGCGTGCGGAAGAGATGCATGTCTAGCACGTCACGCCTGTAGCTGCCGTTGAAGCGTTCGATGAAACCGTTTTGCATCGGACGGCTCGATGAAGTCCAAGGCGATACCCTTGCGCTCAGCCTACTCGGCTAAGGCCAACGCGACAAGTTCCGGTCCGTTGTCCAAGCGTAGCTTGTTCGGATAGCCGAGCCAGGCCGCGATGCGTTCCAACGCGCGGATGACGCGGGCGGCCGGAAGATTCAAGTCAACTTCGATCGCCAAGGCTTCCCGACTGAAATCGTCGATGACATTGAACGTGCGGAAGCGTCCACCATCCCATAGCGCATCAGATATGAAGTCGATCGACCATCCGGCATTGGGACGTGCTCCGCATGCCAACGGTTGTGGATGGCGCGTGGGGACCCGGCGCCTGCTGCGACGACGCTGATTGAGCTTCATCAGGCAATACACGCGCCAGACCCTCTTGTGATTCCACGCATGTCCGCGACGGCGGATGATCTGAAGAGCTTTCCAAAACCACGCTCGGGAAAGCGCTCGGCCAATTCGGACAACAGCGCAATGACTTCCTCGTCGCGATCGGGACGACGCCGATAGCGCGCTGTCGAGCGCGCTACACCAAGCGCTGAGCAAGCCCGACGCTCGCTCCAGCCATGCTGCTCGACGAGCCAGGCAAGGAGCGGGCGCTTATGCGCCGGGTCTACAGCTTTTTTGCGATCAGATCCTTCAACGCATGGTTCTCCATCGCCAACTCGGCATACATCCGCTTGAGTTTGGCGTGCTCGGCTTCAACATCACGCAGCCGCTGCACGTCGGAGGCTTCCATGCCACCGTACTTGGACTTCCAGACGTAGTACGTCGCATCAGAAATGCCCAACTCACGGCAAACATCCTTGACCTGTCTTCCGGCCTCAACCTGCTTCAACGTCGTAACGATCTGGCTCTCGGTGAATTTGCTCTTGCGCATCGTTGGTCTCCTCGGTGGCTAGTGTGCCCGGAGACCTCTAACTATGGATGGACCAATTTTACGGGGAGCTGACAAAGTCACCGACGTCCAGAACTTCGAACTCACCGGCTGCGTTGAAGCCGAAGGCGCCGAGGGCTACCGCTGCGACACGAGTGGCAAGGTGGCGATCGATATCGGTGGCCGCCAAGTGCCAATCCCCGTGAGCAAGAACTTGAGGTATGCCAAGGAATCCGGCACCTGGAGGGCCTACGCCAAATGAATACCGAATCGAATCCAATGGCAGGGGCGTCAGTCGGCGCCGTGGGAGGGCTCGGTGGGGACGGCGCACTACGCGCCGCTCACAAGAAAGTCCTGACGCCGCACACGCGCTTCTTCCGGTGGTTCTCGCTCAGCCTGCTCTTCCTGGGCCCACTCGGCTTCATCATGGGGCCGTTGATGGCGCGCCGGGGTCTGCAGAAGGCGGAGCGGCTCTACCCTCAAGAGGCCTACGCGGCTCGGCAGAGGGATCAGGGCTTTAACTGGGGCCAGTGGTGGGTGATGACCCCGCTGACCGTGATGGGAGCTTTTTGGGTCTACTCGGTGATGAGTGGACTGCCCATGGTATTGCTGGTGCTGTTGTTGCAAGTCAATTGAGGATTGGGCTCTTCACCACCGTTCCGACTTTTCTTACGTGTTTCGCAATAGCGAGAGCGCCACTTAATTACACCTTACGACCTCGTTACCACCGCTGATCTCTCAAAGGGAGCGAATCCATAAAAGAATACTTTCCAGCCATTTGTCGGATTAAATATATTATTGTGAGAAAAAAACCTAATGGCCAAAGAAAAATAATCAAAATAAAAGTAAAACGATGCAGCCATTCCATATACCATACTTGCAATAACAATACGCTCATCGCACCCGGCACAAAACCCAGTAGCGCAACTAAACAAATTAACCAAAACAACTTTGGCTTATTGGTTATGAATTTAAAATCCATCTACTAATCCTTCTCGTCACGAAGAGGGGGAGTAACAATTGCCCCAGTATAAAGCGTTCCGCCGCCTACACCAATGTAACTGCCGATACCAGGCTTGAATCCAGCAGACACACCACCTCCCCCACTACTCCACTGAACAGCCCCGCCCACATCTACAGGAGTTCCCGACGCAGTGACCGCAGTGACCTGAGCAAATGCCGTATTCGTCTGCGAGATCCCGGTTTGTAGAGGGCCCTCATTTAGGCCAATCGAAAAATTTCCAGAAACAACGCTGCCCCCACCGATCGATGGAACAAACCCCACGTTTCCTTGCAGTCCGAGCTGACCGGAACTCAAGTTTGCTACCACCCCAGCATCAGCAACAAGGGTAACGCCCGGGGTCATCCCGTTCCCAATCAGGGGGCCTCCAATCATGCCGGATCCTCCCACTGTGACAACCGCATCGCGTCCACCAATGAAATTTTTAACATCCTGTGCCGTTCGGTCAACAGCGCTTTTACCTTCGCCAACAAGCGCTCGACCAAAGGCAAATGACTTTTCCACGACAAGGTGCGTCGCAGCGCTCTTTGCCTGATTAACCAAGCTACTACAAATCTCACAGGAGATACGCCCATCCGGGTCAGTGAACCGATATGGATTGTTGTTCGCATACCAGTAGCGGTTGAAGTTGGCTGCAAGCACCGAGTCCGCGGCCACCGGATCCACGCTCAGGAACCGTCCCAAGTCTTGGTCGTAGTAGCGCTGCTGCATGTAGGTCAGCCCGGTCACCCCGTCCATGGCATGGCCGGTATAGCCAATGCCATCTACCGTCTTTCCAATAGGGCTGCCGTAGGGCTGGTAGTCAGTTCTCTCGACCACCTGACCAGCGGCATCCGTCACCGCGATCGGGCTGCCCAATGCATCGGTGTGCTGGAACTTGATGGCCCCTGCATTACGCGTGGCGAGCAAGCTGCCGTTGAGGTAGACGTATTCTGTGTTGCCTTTTCCACGCACCTCCGCGTAGAGCAACTGTCCTGCCTGACTGTAGGCCTGAACGTTCAAGGTAGACAGCCCGCCAGACAACACCCGACGTCCATAGGCGTCGTAGCGATACGCCTCTTTTCCCGTCGCGTCTCTGAGGCGATTGCCATAGTCGAACACAAAGGCTTGGCCGTTCTTGTTCTTCAGGTTGCCCTGCACGTCATAACCTAAGCCAATGACGGTGGCGCCTGCATTGTTCTGAATATTGGTCAGGCGGTTCTTGGAGTCATACCAATAGTTGTTCTCGCTGACACCCGGCAACTTGGCTGTCAGGATGTTGTCCAGCACGTCGTAGGTGTAGCGGTTCCAATGATCACCTCCGAAACGGGCGGAGCCCGCTTCCATGAGTCGATCCAAGCCGTCGTATCCCATGTAGCGATTCAGGCTCTCGCCACGCTGCTGATCAAAGATCCCGGTGACGTTGCCATTAGCGTCGTATTGATACTCGAAGGAAGCAACGTTGTAGTCGCGCACCTGCTGTGGCATCTGGCGCCCATTGAGCACCAAGGAATGATTTACGCCGTTGCCGTAAGTGAACTGGCTGGCCGCACCATTGGGGTAATAGGCAATCCCGGTGGCATAGTTGTTGCCAGCTTGGTCGCGAACGCCCGTCGGCTGACCCAGCGCGTTTGGTGCGTAGGTCACCGTTGTGCCGGTGGGATAGCTTTGGCTCGCCAAGGCCCCATTGGCGTCGTAGCCATACCCAAATGACCAGCTGACTCCTGGTTGTTGAGTCACCTCGGACAACAGCTGCCGACGTTTGTTGTAGTTGTAGACGTTAACGACTGTCGTGTTCCCGGCATCGTTTACTGTGCTTACGCGAGACGGAAGACCATCTGGCGTATAGTCCCAATCTTGATCACCATTGCGATCGGGGAATCGCAGCGTCTTGAGTCTGTTACGCGTATCGTAGGTGCGGGCGACACGCCTTCCACTGTTCGCTGCTGCATCCAGATCACAGCTGGTCGTGCTCGGAAGGTCCAGGCCGCTAGCCGACCAAGCCAGATTGCCAGCAGCATCGTAGGCCATAACCGTAGCGCCAGTTTCGGGTTCGATCACTTTGCATAGCTGCTGGTTGGCGTCGTAGACATAGCTGCGAGCTGCGAGGCCCACGCCATGCTCAACCGGCGGCGGAGCGACGACTTGCACAACCTGATTACTGGATTCGTTCCCAATGTCCCCGGCGGAGTCACGCATCCGCCAGCGCAGGTTGTAACCTCCTGCAGCCAGAGGCGCCCGCAAGTTGAAGTTGAAGTCCACGCTCGCGCCGGGCGCCACGTCGGAGGGAAGGCTAACTTCGCCGGGAGACCAGCCACGTGTGTCGCCGACCAACACGACGCGGTAGCCCTGACCTTGGCGCCATGTGATGTTACCAGTGTTTGTGAAGCGGACAGACCCGCTCACCGAACGTCCAGTCGATAGCTGGCCTGGCATGTTCTGAGACACGAACATAGCACTGCGCTGCATGGCAGGAATCGCCAGCACGCCCGATCCATCAATGAGGCTGTTCGCTCCACCAAGTGGCGATATCCCATGGATATAGAAAGGCTTACCTCCGTAACTGCGGATCAGATCCTCTGAAATTGGGATAGAGAAGCGGTAGTTGTTCCCCGATGAAGAGCAAGCACTTGCCACACCAGCTTCGCTTGAAAGGTTAGCAGCCGCACTTGCCACCATCGCGCCAGTGCCAGCAGGTCCACCCGCATACAGGTGAACATCAATCGATCGGCGCAGTCCTGCAGAACACGCCCAGCCGACGATCGCCTTGTTGTCTTGGATACCGTCGATTCGTCCTTTGATCACCGATGCAGGCACAGCTACCGCGCCCGATCCAGAAATAGTGTCGTTCGATGCGCCTACAGGAGACAGCCCATGTATATAGATGGGCTTACCGCCGTTCTGGATGATGAAGTTCTCATCGATGGGGAACGAAAATCGGTAGTTGCTGCCGGAAGCACTACAAGCGCTAGCAATACCGGAATCACTGGGCAACGTTGCGGCTGTCGCCCCAGCAAAGGTCCCGGAGCCAGCAGGCCCGCCCAAATACATATGCACATCAACAGAGCGATTCAAATACGTCGAGCAAGCCCAGCCAGATATTGAGCCGTAGGTGACGCTATCGATGTTGCCTTTGATCAGCGATGGGATGACCTGGACCATCTGTGAACCAAAAGCACCAAACCACTCTGTCCCTTCCTGCAGCATTCGCCAGACGAACTGATATTGCCCGGGAGTGGTCGGGGCAGTGACATTGAAGTTAAAAGTTACATTGCTATCAATGGAAACCGGGGCTGGCAGTTCCACCCGAGAAATTCCCCACGGGCTAACTGGAACCGAACTACCGCCGTAGCCGAGCTTATGCCCTATCCCGGAGCCCCATACCTGGTTCCCCACGTTCTGATAGGTAGCGCTCACGGCATAGGTCTGCCCGACAATCATTTGCGATGGCACACCGTAACTAAGCCATTTCGCTGAGTTTTGCGGGACGTCTGGACACACATTCCCTCGGCCTGCAGGGCTTCCGTCCGGACATTGTCTAGCTGCTTCTGCAAGACCCGGAAGGGTCACTAGCGAAATCACAACAATCGCTGCTCGCAGCAACCTAGAGACCTTGGGCTTTTTAAGAGCGCCTAGTTGACAGCTACCCAATACCTGCTGACTTGCTTCCATGCACTGGTTCATTGCGCGCCCCGCTCAATCTTTAGAGCTTTTCCGAAGACATCACGAGCAATATTCGTCCTGCTGGACTCTGGTAGCAGCACCCACACAGGTGCGTCATAGACCGGTTGGTCAAACACCTGGTAACCAGTGCGCGTCTGAGCACCACGCGGGTTGGTAACCAGCGTTTGCGCGCCAGGCAGATACTGCGTGATCGTGGTCAGCAGTCCTTGCTCACTGTCCTGCGATACCGCCGTGGGCCGCCCTACCACGTCGAACTCCGTCCAGACTCCGGTGCTAGCTGTCTCGTTGCCACTCGGATAGGAAGCAAAGACAGCCCGTCCTTCGTGGTCGTAGACAAAGCGCTTGACCCGAAGCGTTCCCGTGACGTTTGCCGCATCGTATTCCCGCGTCAGTAGCGGCTGCCATAGCGCATCGAAGTAGGTAACTTTTTGTGCGTTTCCAGTGGTCACGGTCTGGCGCCAATGGCCGGCACCGATGCCGTATTCGTCGCCACCCACTCGCTCGAACGCCTGTGCAGTCGAGTTCCAAGCGGTGCTGTCGCCCGATGGGTAATTCGTGGCGTTCAACCGCCCCATCGCGTCGTAGCCATACGTCGTGGCGAAGCCATTTTCGTCGTTGGTCTGACGGATCCAACCGTTGTCGTCCACAGAGGCGGACTTGGCCGTGCCGTCTGGATTTGCAACGGTTTGAGGGATGCCGCGCTTCCAACCAGACAAGGTCGTTGTGTTTCCTAAGCCATCCTTGACTTGGGCCAGGGTCCCATCGGGATTGTATGTGTAGCTTGCGACCAGCTTCCCGTTGCGCCACTCCGTTCGGGGCAATGCATTGCTGCCGTAATCGACCTGAGAGGTGACGATGCCGGTGTTGATGTTGCGAGCAATGGCAGTTTGCCCCAAGACCCAAGCACCGCGTTCGTCGTAATACGTGGTCTCGTCAGTGCGGCTGTGCCAGGGACTGAAGCGTTCGATCCGCAACGGACGGGCGAACTCATCGAAACACGGCTGGCCACTGCAATCGGCCACACGCCAAACGAACTGATCGCCATTGTCTATGGTCGTCACTTGACGGGCTGGCCGATGCTCTGCTGCCACAGTGTTATCACCCCAATCGCCCGCTGGATACATAGTGCGGGCTGCATAAGGCGAGGTGGACGCCGCTGCGTAGTCCGTCAGTTTGCTTCGCGTTGCACCCGAGCCGTTCCATCCGAAGTCTTGCTGAAGCAGCAACCCCTCGTTGGCCCGATAGCGATTACCAAACCGGTAGCGGGTGGTTTGGCCCGCAGGATCCTTGACCGTGATGTCTCGGGTGATGGGCGAACCGGCATTGCACTCGACGTATCTGGAAGGGTCGAGTGGTTTCGGGTTGGGACTTGGCTGCCAGCAATTGTTTGGTGTTCCATAGTTGTAAGACCACGTCAGGCCTTGGGACGGCAATCCCGGGCCGGAGATACGCCGACTGGTCACTGCCATGACATAGAACTGGTAAGGGATGTCTGAGTAGGCTTCCTGGATATGGCAGACTCGAGGCACCCAGGACCGACCCATTAGCATGGAATTGAGTGTGTAGTCGCTGCGAGCACCGGTGGGGGCAGTGATGCTTCCCACAACATTGTTGCGAGACCAAGGACGAATGTTGTCGCAGTCTGGCGGCTGGCTATAAGTCACGCGTGCACGAGACAAGGCAAGCAAATCGAACGTCCAGCCGCTGCCGTCAGGCAGCGTCACTGTATCCAGGGTGTCGCTGTAGCCGTAAGACCAGGTTCGCCCGCCTGTGGTCACGGAGGTGATGGTCTTGCCATCCCCTCCAGCATACGACAGGTCAATGCGACGCCCATCGCTGGCAACAATGCTTAGAAGCTGCCACGGAGCACCAGGATTCCAGTTGTATACCACTGTGTTGCCAAAGCGATCCGTCACACGAGTCGGATAGATCAGGACCTCTTCTCTCACCAAGTTGTAGTTAAGGCCAACCATAGGGACAATTCCGCCAACGGCGGCAGTTTGCATTGCACTTCCCGCGGAAATCGACTGAGGAGCTGGTGACGACTTGTGCAGTGCTGGGTAATGGCGTGACACCAAGTGATTGAACGAATACATCGAGCCTTGGGTGTCCACTAACTCAAACCCTTCACCACGAGCACCGGCTTCACTTGCACCATCCAGTGAGGCTAAGCATCGGATTGCAGACCCATCTTTTAGGACAATGGGATACGTCCTTCCATCTGCTGGCCTCAGGGCTCCAGCAGACGCTTGAAGAAGCTCTTGGTCGCCAGCACCTGGGCGGTATGCAAAGCTTCCCCGCCAATACTCCGGGGCATCGAAGAAACCGCCCTGGACCTCGATGACTGGAGGCCGACCGTAGAGGCTGCAACGGTTGTTGACGAGATCACGCGCGGCTTCAACAGTCCACCCGCTGCCAGAAAAGACCCCATGCATGTAAGGAATGTCCAAGTCCCAAAGCTTGAAGTGCCCTTTTGTAGGACTTCCGACTGAGAAGCGACGACCGATGCGCACCTGAAGGGCGTTGTTGCCCTTCAGATCCACGTCGGTTTGGACGATCTCCATCGACCCCGTGTAGAGGTTGATGTTGTCCCCGAAGAGCTGGTCGCCGGGGCTCTTCACCACTGCGCCCGATTGGATCAACTTGCCATAGTCGTCGTAGACATCCTCGGCGGCGCCTAATGCAGGGGACAATCCTGCCAAAGCAGCCAGTGCAAATCCAAACGCGCGCATCTGGCGCGGCTTTGTGCCCGATTCCATAGCATCTTCCAAGTTAATGACTGACCGAGATCCGAATAGACCTCATCGCTCCCACGAACTCGCGCTCACGTAAAGGCGAGGCATGACAACACATGCCCGGCCAAGCCATTGGCAGGTGTTCGTTATCAAGAATCCGGGGGTGCGCGAAGCGCGACCGCGAGGTCATTCCCCAATACCCCCACGCCACCTACGGTTGCGCGCCGCCAGTTCGTTGTCAACTGACCACCAGCCCCTGCTCGGCTCTGCATGAGCCGGGACCTAGATCAGCAAGTTCTTGACGTTATGAGGAATCGCTCACGAAAAGATATGCGATGAGCGATCTACCTACACTGGACTCAGAAATTTCTGACACAATTTTCAGCAGTAGTCTGACACAGCACAACGATGCCGTTGACCTGCTCGCAACACGCAGCACTTGCTGTTTTTGCCATTACGCGACTCGACGCGCGGGCAACTGCTGAAGGCGTTTGGTCACACCTTCCGAAATTAAGGACTGACGCTAGCGCTCGTTTGTTAGATACAAATGATGATCGCGCGCCACATCGTGGCAATAGTACGCGGCGTAACCCCACCACTCGCCCAGTTGAGCTGTCTTCGACTGTCTACTTTACCTCGTCAACTTGTGCGTTCCTCAGCTGGTAACGGTCTTGTCCGATGCTTGAATGGGTTGTGCGCCCCCCCCAAACAACAAAAGGAGATGCGCTGCTATGCGATTCCGAATCCTCCTCGCCTTATTGCTGCTCACAACACTAAGCGTTGCTGCCCAAGTGACCTCCTCCCCACGTTAGGTCCCAGCGAAACTGGAAAATCCGGCTTTGGGTGAGCAGGTGAATCGGGCGGCAAACTCGGCCGGCGTACATCGCCGATCGAGAAGTGCGTCCAGAAATGATTGTAATCGACCCTTCAGTGTTCGATCTTCTGGCGGGCTTCATAGAGCGACAGAAGCCAGTGCGTTTGAGGCACTCATCCCGGAAACTGCCATTGAACGATTCGATGAAAGGATTGCCTGTCGATTTGCCGGGACGGGAATAATCCATGGTCATGCCGTTGTCTTAGGCCCAGCGATCCATCGCCATCGAGATGAACTCGCTACCATTGTCGGTCTGGATGCGCTGCGGCAGGTAGCGTTGGTGACGCAAGCTCTCCATCACTGCCACCACCTCTTCGCCCTTGAGTTGCTTATTCACTTCGATGGCCAAACTCTCCTTGGTGAAGTTGTCCACGACAGTCAGGGCCCGGAAGCGGCTTCCGTCGAATAACGCATGTGCTGCAGCCTTGCGTCTGCACGGACGTTTGCGCCGCAGGTTGAGGCCCGCTGGGCAGTACAGGCGGCACACACGCTTGTGGTTGGCTTTCCAGCCTTCTCTGCGCAACGGCACGAAGATCCGCCAGAAACCATAGCGGACCCGTAAGGCCGGGATCTCTTCGATCCGTCGAGATAGTGGCGCATCATCATTGTCATGAGACTGGTAATACCACGCCGACCGACTTTGCTTGACGACCGCGCACGCCCGACGGACCCCAACCGGATACCGATCGACCAGATGGCCCACGAGCGTCTTGCGCTGAGTGGGGCTCAGAACTTTTTTGACAGCACGTCCTACAGCATCACCTTGCCCAGGCGCAAATCGGCAACCAGTTGCTTGAGCTTGCAGTTCTCCTCCTCAAGCTGGCGTAGCCGACGCAGTTCGACAGCACCGAGCCCGGCGAACTTCTTGCGCTACGCATAGAACGTGGCCTGGCTGATGCCCATTCTTGCGACAGATCTCCTCGACCGTTGTGCCGGTCTCGGCCTGCTTCAGAACAAACGCGATCTGCTCTTTGGTGAATTCCGACTTCTTCATGGCGACGGGCCCGCTTGGGCCTGAGTGTCGCTGAATTCTCTAGTTCTGGCGGTCCAAGTTATAGGGAGGAGGTCACCGAGCATAGTCCGCGCCAAGCAGCAGTGCCCGAACGTGAGCATGCACCAACTGTTTTGTTCGCAAGGTGCGCTTGACAAGCCGGCAGCCCATCACGGTTTGCAAATCAATGGGCACACGTTGGACGAACGACCAGCGGCCGGTGGACGACCGGCTCAAATGATGAGGGATGCGCATGCGAGTGTTTCCTCCGCATGCTTCCTGCCTTCCAATCAGACCAAGTTAGATTTTTATATTCAAAATCAATGATTTGGAGGCAACTGGCGGAGAGAGTGGGATTCGAACCCACGGAAGGTTTGACCCTTCGCCGGTTTTCAAGACCGGTGCCTTAAACCGCTCGGCCATCTCTCCGATGTTGCTGCGCGCGACCGCCGAAAGCATCGGTTGTCACGCTGGCGACCCGCATCGCGCGGGTGGCGCCTGGCGGTGACCGCACGGGCGTCCATGTGCAGAGCCACCACTCCCGGGATTGCTCCCGGGCGCGCATTCTCGCATGCCCGGGCGCGTTTTGCTTGGGCACTACTCGCTTATGGCTGGCGCAGCGTAGTGCGGCGCTAATCGTGGCCGGCCACTGCACGTGGTGGTCGGCGGGATGCACCTAAGCATAGATGCAGCCTGCCGAATGTCTGAGGCGAGCTGACTGCCGAGCAGCTCGCTGGCTGCCAAACAACCGGGCAGCCAGCGCAGCGGCGAACACAGCCCTCAGCTTGCTTCGGTCACGACTGCTCAGCCTGCCTCGGCCACCGCCAAGCGCGGCGCAGTGCCAGCGGCGCGCTTGAGCTTTTCGGCCAGTTCGGCGCAATTGCCGCCGCAGTCCAGGCGCGAGCGTTCGATTTCCTGCGGCAGGTGTTCGGCCAGGAAGTCGATGAACACCCGCACCGCCGGCAGCAAGCCGCGACGCGAGGCGAACACGGCGTGGCAGATGCCCTGTGGTAGCGACCAGTGCGGCAGCACCACTTCCAGTTCGCCGCTGCGCACCGCTTCGGCGCAGACGGTCTCCGGCAGCATGGTGATGCCGAAGCCATCGCGCGCCATCGACTGCAGCAATGGGAAATCGAAACCGGCCAGACGCGGCTGCAGGTCCACGCGACGCATCTCGCCGTTGGGGCCGTGCAGTTCCCAGCGCTGATGCGCTTCGTCTTCGCTGGTGCTCATGGTGGTGTGGTTGGCCAGCTCGCTCGGGTCTTTCGGGCGACCGGCGCGGTCCAGATACTTCGGGCTGGCGACCAGCAATTCCTGCACCTGGCCGAAGCTGCGCATCACCAGGCTGCCGTCGTCGTCCAGGCGCGAACGCACCCGTAGCGCGATGTCGTAGCCCTCGTTGATGACGTCGACGCGGCGGTTGCTGATGTTGAGCTGCAGCCGCACCTTGGGGTACTTGGCCAGAAACTCCGGCAGCAGCTTGGGTAGCTGGATCTGCGCGAGCGAGACCGGAACGCTCACCCGTACAAGACCGCGCGGCTCGGCGCTGAGACGATCCACCACCTCGCGCGCGGCCTGGGCTTCGGCAAGCATGGTCTGGGCGTGCCGGTGCACGCTGGTGCCCACGTCGGTGACCGCGAAGCGGCGCGTGGAGCGTTGCAGCAGGCGCACCCCCAGGTCGGTTTCGAGTTGGCTGATACGACGGCTCAGGCGCGACTTGGGGATCCCGAGCGCACGCTCGGCGGCAGCAAAGCCACCGTGGTCCACCACCATCGCGAAGTAGTACAGGTCATTCAGGTCGTGCATGGCGCAGGTATCCATGGATAGAACGATAAGTGATATTTAATCACCTTTATCCCAACAGAGCAACGACCTAGTCTTCGCAGCGACTCGGTTGCCCAGGCCCTGGCATCGCTGCAGGAGCCGGAAAAAAGAAAACGGGACCTTCGCAGGTCCCGTTTTTTACTCGCCGTTCTGGATGCTGCTGGTTACTGCGGGCTGCAGCGCTACGCAGCCGCCCGCAGCAACCAGGCTGCAGATCGGCCTTGCGCGCCGGCATCGACGTCACGCAAGGCGCGTTGCCGCGCATTGGAGCCGATGCGTAGCGCCCCAGCCCAACGCAAGTGAGATCAGCCGATCTTTTCCAGCCCACCCATATACGGACGCAGCACCTGCGGTACATCGATCGAGCCATCGGCGTTCTGGTAGTTCTCCATCACCGCGATCATCGCGCGGCCCACGGCGGTGCCGGAACCGTTGAGCGTATGCAGCAGTTCCGGCTTGCCGCTGGCCGGGTTGCGCCAGCGCGCCTGCATGCGGCGCGCCTGGAAGTCGCCGCAATTGGAGCACGACGAAATCTCGCGGTAGGTGTCCTGCGACGGCAGCCAGACTTCCAGATCGTAGGTCTTGATCGCAGCAAAGCCCATGTCGCCGGTGCACAGCAGCACCTTGCGATACGGCAGGCCGAGTTGTTCCAGCACCACTTCGGCGCAGCGCGTCATGCGCTGATGCTCGGCATCGCTGTGTTCCGGCGCGCAGGCGGTGACCAGCTCCACCTTCTCGAACTGGTGCTGGCGGATCATGCCGCGCGTATCGCGGCCACCGCTACCGGCTTCGGCACGGAAGCACATCGAATGCGCGGTCATGCGCAGCGGCAGACGCTCGGCGTCGACGATCTCGTCGCGCACGATGTTGGTCAGCGGCACTTCCGAGGTGGGGATCAGATAGCGCTTCTGAAGACCATCAACCACACGGCTGAAACCGCTCTGATAACTGCCAGCCACTAAATCTGGCGAGGGCGTAGCGGACATCAACGTATGCAACCGCTGAGAAGCTACATCTGTTAACTCGGTATCGACAACCGAGAACAGATCCTCTTCGAACTTGGGCAACTGCCCGGTGCCGCGCATCGACTCGGCATTGACCAACAGCGGCACATTGGTTTCTTCGTAGCCGTGCGCGCCGACATGCAGGTCGAGCATGAATTGCGCCAGCGCGCGATGCAGGCGCGCAATCGGACCGCGCAATACGGTGAAACGTGCGCCCGACAACTTGGCGGCGGTTTCGCTATCCAGCCAGCCGTGCGGTGCGCCGAGTTCCACATGGTCCTTGACCGGGAAATCGAAGCTGCGCGGCGTGCCCCAGCGCGACTGCTCGACGTTCTCGCCCTCGTCCTTGCCCAGCGGCACATCGTCGGCCGGCAGATTGGGCAGGCCCAGCGCGATGGTTTCCAGCTTGGCGCGGATCACGTCCAGCGCGTCTTCCGAAGCCTTGAGCTCATCGCCGAAGCCGGCCACCTCGGCCATCAGCGCGGTGACATCCTCGCCCTTGGCCTTGGCCTGCCCGATCGCCTTGGATCTGGAATTGCGCATGCTCTGCAATTCCTGCGTGCGCACCTGGATCCGCTTGCGTTCGCTCTCCAGCGACTCCAGTTCCGCAGTGTCCAGGGAGAAACTGCGCGTGCTGCGCAGGCGCTCGGCAAGGTCGGCGGGATGTTGGCGAAGCAGGGCCGGATCTAGCATCGGAAGTCTGTGTGTCGGTGAGGAGCACTAGATTATCGCCTGTTCCGCCACCTGCTGCGATCGATTCACCGGGGCTATGCCAGAATTACCGCGATCCTTCAGGTGAGCCCTATGCCCGCGCCCCGCCCTGCATCCGATCGTCAGATCGTCCTGCGTCTGCCCCGCCACACCCTGAAAATCGCCGGTATCGCCTTCGGCGCCGGCCTGCTGCTGTTCCTGCTGGTGTGGGCCACCGGCCGCAAGGACGATTTTTACAAGGCCTCCCCGACACAGCCGACGGCTGGCACGCCGGCCGCCGACGACACCATTCAACCGCTGCCGGCGCCGCTGCCCGCCCAGGACGGCGCCAGCGACATGCCACAGGCCAAGCCGCCCGAACAGGCGCCGACCCTGGTGGAGACCGCGCCACCGGCGCCGCCTGCACCGGCTCCGTTGCCGGAGAACACGGTACCCGGTGCGCCAGGCACTTCGGCGCCGCCTAACGCGCCAGTGGCAGGCGGCAACCGCCCGGTCCCCATGCAGGGCCAGATGCCACCACCGCGTTATCCGTCGGCAGCACTGCGGCGCGGCGATGCAGGCGATGTGGTCGTGCGTGTGGACGTCGATGCCGCCGGCAATCCGGGCGGTGTGACCCTGGTCAAGCGCAGCGGCTCACGCGATCTGGATCGCGCCGCAATGGAAGCGGTACGCCATTGGCGCTTTCACCCAGCCCAGCAAAACGGGCAGCCGGCTGCAGGAAGTCTGGATATCCCCTTCGAGTTCAAGCCGGCGCAGTAAGCACGGCACGCCAGCTGGACCGGCGGACTGGGGCCGCCACCACAAGCACGTGCAACGGGCTGTTTTGCAAGGAATTAGCTGGCGCTGCCCCGACGATTGTTGGCAGTGCCATCGCGCCATCGGCGCCTCACCAAGCTGAACGACTACAGCGTCGTAACAGTGACGCGGGCATCCGCCTTAGCTGCCCCTCAGGCAGCGCCGACCAGACTGGCTGCGTCATCCCAAAGATGCGCCAGGAGGCGGCCATGTCCTTCACCTCGAACCCCTCGTCACATCACACGCCGTCACTGTCTCGCTCTGCCCCTAAAGCGTCCGGGCGTCGGCAGGACATGCAGGACGACGGTGCCTCGCCGTGGCTATGGGCAACGCTGCTGGCCTTGTTGGTGGTGATCCCGGCGTGGTGGTGGGCCCGGCATGGCGATGAGTCGCTCGCCACCGACATCCGCCCTGCCCCTGCTGCGAGCCGCCAGATCCTGCCCAGCGCGGATGGCCCGCGCGCGATGACGATGATTGCGCATCAGCCGGTGCGCGCGGCGATCAACAGCGTGGATGCCAAGCCACTGCCGGGTAACACGATGCCCCGCTACCCGGCCGATGTTGCGCGCGCCGGCGTTGAGGGCAGCCGCACCGCACGCCTGCAACTGGACATGCAGGGCCAGGTGCGTGCAGTGACCATCGTCGACCGCAGCGGCAGCAACGACCCGCGGCTGGACGCAGCGGTGACCGAGAGCCTGCGCCAGTGGCGTTTCGAACCGGCCACGCGCGATGGCCACGCAGTGGTCAGCAGCGTGCAGGTGCCGGTCGAGTTCAGCGCAGAGCGCTGAGCCCGAAACCGGCGCCCTGCGCCAGCGTGTCGAAGTCCGGGAACGAAGTAGCGACGTTGGCGATGTCGTTGACCTGCACGGCGCCGGTCGAAAGCTGACCGGCAATGGCGAATGCCATCGCGATACGGTGATCGCCGTGGCTTTCGATTACACCGCTGCCAATGGGGCCGCCGTGAATCGTGGCGCCATCCGGTGTTTCATCGACCCGCACGCCGAGCGTGCGCAGACCGGTGGCCATGGCGGCCAGACGATCGGACTCCTTGACCCGCAGCTCGGCAGCGCCGGTCACGACGGTCTTGCCGTTGGCGGCCGCAGCGGCCACGAACAAGGCGGGGAATTCGTCGATCATGTCCGGCACCAGCGCCTCGGGAATCTGCGTGCCCTGCAACGGCGCATAGCGCACGCGCAAATCGGCCACCGCTTCGCCGCCGTGTTCGGCATGGTTTTCCTCGCTGATGTCCGCACCCATCAAGCGCAACGCAGCCAGCAGCCCGGTGCGCCGCGGATTCAGGCCCACCGCGCGCAGTACGATCTGCGAATCGGGAATGATGCTGGCAGCCACAATGAAAAACGCTGCCGACGAAAAGTCCGCAGGCACCGCAATGTCGGTCGCACGCAAACGCTGGCCGCCACGCAGGCGCGCCTTGCCCGGCGAGAACGCAATCTCCACACCGAACGCAGACAACATGCGCTCGGTGTAATCGCGCGTGGGATGCGGTTCGGTCACCGAGGTCTCGCCCTGGGCGTAAAGACCTGCCAGCAGCACGGCGGATTTGACCTGCGCACTGGCGACCGGCGACACAAACTCGATGCCGTGCAACGACTGACCACCGTGCACACGCAAGGGAGGCGTGCCGTCGTCCTGGGTCTCGATGCTTGCGCCCATTTGCGCCAACGGGCCGGTCACGCGTCGCATCGGCCGCTTGGACAGGGACGCATCGCCGACCAGCACGCTGTCGAAGCGCTGCGCGGCCAGCAGGCCGGCGAGCAGGCGCATGCCGGTGCCGGCGTTACCGCAATCCAGTTCCTCGGTAGGCGCCTGCAAGCCGTCCACGCCGACGCCGTGCACGATGCGGCGCGATGCCGATGGGGTGTCGATCCGCACGCCCAGCTTGGCGAAGATGGCTGCGGTGGAGCGTGTGTCTTCGCCTTCGAGAAACCCATCGATCTGCGAAACGCCATCGGCGAGCGCGGCAAACATCACCGCACGATGCGACACCGACTTGTCGCCGGGAATGGCCAACGTACCGCGCAATGCGCTGCCTTGCTGCGCGATCCAGTGTTGCGTGCTGCTGCTCATGCGAATGATCCGATTGCTGCGCCGCCATGCAGGCGATGCGCTGGGTAAGAGATGACAGCGCCGTCATCGCCAGAGCGGCGGCGCGCCAGTTGGGCGGGTGGTCGAGCACTCAGGGGATCGCCACCGGATACGAGCCCAGCACCTTGATCTGCGCCGAATGCGCTTCCAGTTCGGCCAACGCCTGCTTCATCGCCTCGTCTTCCACGTGGCCGGCCAGATCGATGAAAAAGCCGTATTCCCACTTGGCCTGGTGCGAGGGACGCGACTCGATGCGATTCATGCTGATGCCATGCCGCGCGAACGGGCTGAGCACGTCGAACAACGCGCCCGGCTTGTCGTGGATGAACACCAGCACCGAGGTGCGGTCATGCCCGGAGGTGGGAAAGATCTGCCGGCCGATCACCAGGAAACGCGTGGTGTTGTCGTCGTCGTCTTCGATCGACTTCATGATGACTTTCTTCAAGCCATACACGTGCGCGGCGCTCTCGCCGCCGATCGCTGCGGCATCTTCGGCATTGCGCGCGCGCCGCGCGCCCTCGGCATTGCTGGAGACGGCGATCTTCTCGACCTTGGGCAGGTGCGAGCGCAGCCAGCCGGCGGTCTGGGCGAAGGATTGCGAATGCGCGTAGATGCGCTCGATATCTTCCAGTCGGCCGTTGCGCGAGAGCAGATACTGGTGCACGCGCAACTCGACTTCGCCGCAGATTTTCAGGTTGGAGGTCAGGAACATGTCTAGCGTGACCTGGATGGTGCCCTGGCCCGAGTTCTCCACCGGCACCACGCCGAAGTCCGCATTGCCGGCTTCAACTTCCTGGAACACTTCCTCGATGGTCGCCATCGGCAGACCCACGGCCGAGCGACCGAAATGCTTGAGCACGGCCTGCTGGCTGAAGGTCCCTTCCGGGCCGAGATAACCGATCTTCAGCGGCTCCTGCTGGGCAAGGCAGGCCGACATGATTTCGCGGTACACGTGCACCAGCACTTCATCGCTGAGCGGGCCTTCGTTGCGGTCCACCACCATGCGCAGCACCTGCGCTTCGCGCTCGGGGCGGTAGTAATCCACCGCTGCGGCGAGCTTGCCCTTGGCCTTGCCGACCTGGTGGGCGAAGTTGGCGCGCGCGGCGATCAAGGCCTGGATGTTGCGGTCGATCTCGTCGATCTTGGCGCGCACGTCGGCCAGCACCGGTGCGGCGGCAGCCGGCTTGCCGATGGACTTGCCCGGCTTGGTCGCCGGCTGGGCGACCTGCCTGGTCGCCGAGGTGTCAGCCGGGCTGCTCGCTGTTTTGGTCTTGCTGCCCTTGGCAGCAGCGGGTTTGTTGGACTTGGGAGCCATCGCTGGGCATTCCTTGAAAAACGGCGCAAGCGCCTGCGCGGCCTGCGCCGCGGTCGAAGATGGGACTCAGCCGTGACGCTGCTGAAAGTCGTGCATGAAGGCCACCAGCGCCTGCGCGCCAGCCACCGGCATGGCGTTGTAGAGCGAGGCGCGAATGCCACCGACGGCTTTGTGGCCCTTCAATGCCAGCAGACCGGCGGCCTTGGATTGGCTGACGAACAACGCGTCCAGCTGCTCGTCCGGCAGGAAGAACGGGATGTTCATGCGCGAGCGCACGGCCGGCTTGATCAGGTTGCGATAGAAGCCGCCGGAGCGATCGATGGCGCCGTAGACCAACGCGGCTTTCTCGGCATTGCGACGTGCGAACTCTTCCACCCCGCCCTGCTCCAGCATCCACTTCACGGTGAGCCCGAGCAGATACCAGTTCCAGGTCGGCGGGGTGTTGAGCATCGAATCGCGCGCGGCATGCGAGGCGTAGTTGAAGATGTCCGCACGCGGCTGGCCGGCGCGCTCCAGCAGGTCGCGCCGCACGATCAGCACCGAGATACCGACCGGGCCCAGGTTCTTTTGCGCACCGGCGTAGATCAGCCCGTAACGCGAGATATCCAGCGGCTCGGAAGCAATGGACGAGCTGAAATCGGCAAACAGCGGCAAGGTACCGACATCCGGCGTGTCGCGAAATTCGACGCCGTGGATGGTCTCGTTGGCGGTGATGTGCACGTAGGCCGAGTGCGGCGACAAGGTCCAGCTGGCCACCGGCGGAATGTCGATAAAGCCATCTGCCTGCGCATCGGCGGCAATGCGCGCATCCACATAGGTGGCCGCCTGCTTGATCGCAGTCTTGCCCCAGTGCCCGGTGATCACGTAGTCGGCGGCCTGCCCGGGCGCGGCGAAATTCAGCGGCAACAAGGCCTGGATGGTTGTGGCGCCACCGGCGGTGAACAGCACCGCGTAGTCGTCGGGAATGGACAACAAACTGCGCAGATCGGTTTCGGCCGCGGCCGCTACGGCCATGAAATCGGCGCTGCGGTGGCTGATTTCAACGATCGAAGCGCCAACGCCATTCCACTCGATCATCTCCGCCTGCGCCTGCCGCAGGACCACTTCCGGCAATGTCGCAGGGCCGGCACTGAAATTGAACGCGCGTGTCATGGCACACCTTGTCGAGCTAGCCTTCTAGTATGCCGCAGCGCATCGGGCTTGGCAGCGGGTAAAAAAGTTGCAGCTGCATCCTTTTGACCGGGCCTCACGTAACGTGGTGACAGCCACGGGACGAACGTTCACCCCTGTGGGCTACTCTCACGCTGCAGCCACTGCCGGAGCCTGCCATGTCGTTTCGCGATGCGTTCAAACTGCCGTCCAGCCAGATCACCGATGAGTCCGTCTACCGCGACCGGCGCCGGCTGCTGCAGCTGTTTGCGCTGACCCCGGCACTGGGCATGGCCGGATGCGCCGAGGCCGACCCGCCGCCTCCGCCCAAGACCGTGGTGACGCCGGCGCAGGCGCGCAGCGGCTTCCGCACCGCCGAAGAACTGACCAAGCTGGAAGACGTGACCAGCTACAACAACTTCTACGAGTTCGGCACCGACAAGACCGACCCGTCCAAGGCCGCCAAGACCCTGAAGTTGTCGCCCTGGTCGGTGAAGGTCAGCGGCGAATGCGAAAAGCCCGGCAG
Organism: Xanthomonas sp. 3793; assembly: GCF_024806835.1. Taxonomy (GTDB): domain Bacteria; phylum Pseudomonadota; class Gammaproteobacteria; order Xanthomonadales; family Xanthomonadaceae; genus Xanthomonas; species Xanthomonas arboricola_F. The sequence goes on along the minus strand of NZ_JANTYU010000002.1, from coordinate 805,146 downwards.
CCTGTCGCTGGACGAATTGCTCAAAGGCATCAGCGCCGAAGAACGCATCTACCGGCTGCGCTGCGTGGAAGGCTGGTCGATGGTGATCCCGTGGACCGGTGTGCCGCTGGGCGAGGTACTCAAGCGCTTCGCGCCAACCTCCAAGGCCAAGTACGTGGCGTTCACCACGCTGGCCGATCCGCAGCAGATGCCAGGCGTGCGCTATCGCTCGATCAACTGGCCCTACCGCGAAGGCCTGCGCATCGATGAAGCGATGCACCCGCTGACGCTGCTGGCCACCGGCCTGTACGGCAAGCCGCTGCCGCAGCAGAACGGCGCGCCGCTGCGGCTGGTGGTGCCATGGAAGTACGGCTTCAAGAGCATCAAGTCGATCGTGGAGATCCGCTTCGTCGAGAAGATGCCCGAGACCGCCTGGCACGATCTGCAGCCGTCCGAATACGGGTTCTTTTCCAACGTCAATCCGGCGGTGGATCACCCACGCTGGAGCCAGAAGACCGAGCGGCGCATCGCGGGCACCGCCAGCAAGTTGTTTGCCGAGCGCATCGCGACCAAGCCGTTCAATGGCTATGCCGATCAGGTCGCCTCGTTGTATGCGGGCATGGACCTGAAGAAGTGGTTCTAGGCGACGCCCCCTCTGATACCGACCTGTCGTAGGAGCGCACCCGGGCGCGACGGGCCTTACCGGTAATGCCTGTCGCGCCCGGGTGCGCTCCTACGTTTCCTGCCCGCGCGGCATCTCCTGCCCGCGTGGCACCGCTTCCTTGTTCGAGATCGCATGGCCAAGACGTCCGCTTCCCTGATTGCCGCCAAGACCCTGGTGCATGCCGCCGCACTGACGCCGATCGCATTGCTGGCCTGGCAGTTCTGGCAGGTGTGGCAGAACGGCAGCGATGCACTGGGCGCCGACCCGGTGGCCGAGATCGAGCATCGCACCGGGGTGTGGGCGCTGCGCTTTCTGGTGATCACCCTGGCGATCACCCCGCTCCGCCAGCTCACCGGCCAGGCCGTGCTGATCCGCTTCCGCCGCATGCTGGGGCTGTACGCCTTCTTCTATGCCAGCGTGCACCTGGCGGTGTACCTGAGCCTGGACCTGCGCGGCTTCTGGACGCAGATCTTCGAGGAGATCATCAAGCGCCCCTACATCACCGTGGGCTTCGCGGCGTGGCTGCTGCTGGTGCCGCTGGCGATCACCTCGACCCAGGGCTGGATGCGGCGGCTCAAGCGCAACTGGGGCCGCCTGCATCAGCTGATCTATCCGATCGGCGTGCTGGCGGTGCTGCACTTCTGGTGGCTGGTGAAATCCGATATCCGCGAACCGGCGCTGTATGCCGGCATCCTTGCGGCCCTGCTGGGCTGGCGGACCTGGAAGAAACTCAGCGCGCGCCGAACCACAGCAAGGCGCTCAGCGCAGCCGCCAGCAACACCGCGCTGAGCAGCAGCCACGGCCAACGCGCCACCTTCATCGGCGCGCGCGCCGGCTCGGCGACGGCGCGCGGGGGGAGCGGCGGCTCGGAATCGGGGATGTCCCAGGTGGTGCCGTGATGGATGCGCGGCACTTCCACCACGAAGCGGTGGCGAGCGTCAAACACCACCTGGTCGCCGGCCTGCAGCCAGCCATCGCGCACCTGCACGCCGTTGATCCAGCTGCCCTCCTCCGAGCCGAGATCGCGAATCAGTACGCGGTCGCCATGACGCTCCAGGCGTGCATGCTGCGCGGCGAAGGCGGGGTCGTCGATGACGATGTCCGCGGCCGGGTCGCTGCCGACCAGACGCGAGCGGTCCAGGGTGAAGCTGCGCCCGTGGTGACGGCCGCCCAGCCCGCGTAACAGCAGGCAGACTTCGCTCAGGCCGGCATCGTCTTCCGGCGTATCGTTGGCCGGCGCGCTGGAGGGCGCACTGCGCAACAGCATCTCCACGCCATCGGCATAGATCGCATCGCCCGGGCGCAACAACGCCATGCGGCGCACCGGGCGCCCGTTGACGTGGATGCCGCGGATGCCGTTGGCCACCTGCAGCCACAGGCCGCGCTGGTCCAGACAGAATTGCGCCAACAGCAGCGCCCCCTGGGCATCAGCCACCACCCGCACGCTGCCAGAGGCATGACGGACGATCCGGTGGACGCCGGGCTTGAGGGAATGATCCGGCTGCTGCCGGTGAGTGAAATGAACTTGCAGGTCGCGCACCCGCGGCAGACTAACAGGTTTGCCCCCGCCAGCGGCCAATCACCTCGCGCGCAGCCGCTACCGCGCGTTCGAAATGCGGGCCGCGTCCGTCACCGCGTCGCCGCAGCATCGCTTTGCTCGCCTCGGTGCGGCCCTGCAACGTGCGTCCACACTTGGAGCCAGCCGCGCGCATGCGCACAATGCGCGACTACTTTCGTCTTACCCAGGCAGCTCATGTCCAGCATCGATATCCGCCACGACCATTCCCTGCCGCCGGCACAGGCCCGCGCGGCGATCGACGAGGCGGCGCGCAAACTGACCGATCGCTACGGCGTCGCCTCGCATTGGGAAGGCGACACCTTGCGCATCTCCCGCGCCGGCGTGGACGGGGCGATCGCGCTACTGCCGCAGCAGGTGCATGTCACCGCCGAACTCGGCTTCCTGCTATCAGCCATGCAGCCGATGGTGGAATCGGAAATACGTCGCCTGCTCTCGGAAAAGCTCGCCTGAGCGAGCGCTGTCCTCACAGCTGCTTCAGCGCCAAGTCACCCGCCCCGCACGCGATGGGCGGATGCTTGAGCCGGGCCGGGTCGGGCACCGCTTCACCTGCCCGATGCAGGGCCGGCACTAGGGTGAACGTAACGTCACTTCGGCAATCGACAGGAGCATCGCATGACGACCGGATACGATCAGAACGGCAACCGTGACACCACGGCGTCGGGCTTCCAGGCCCAGGCAGAGCAGATTTCGCGGCGGCTTGGCGAGTCGGCGCAGACCGTATGGCTGGCCGGACTCGGCGCACTGGGCCGCGTGCAGAGCGAAGGCGGCAAGTTGTTCGACTCGCTGGTGCGCGAAGGCGCCGCCTACGAACGCAGCGGCCAGCGCAAGGCCGCCGACAGCGTGGACGAGCTGCGCGAGGAAGTGGAGACCCAGTTCGAGCAGGCCCGCGATACCGCAGTGCGCGGCTGGGACAAGCTGGGCAAGGCCTTCGACGAGCGCGTCAAGGGGGTGCTGCGCACGCTCAATATCCCCGAGCAGGAAGAACTGGAAAACCTGCGTCGCGAGGTCGAATCGTTGAAGGCGCAGGTGCGGGCCAACACCGCCGCAACCAAGCGGGCCAATCGCACCGCCAACCAGGCCGCACAGGCTGCGAGCAGCGACGCGGGCTCGTCGACCGGCAATCCGGCGGCGTTCGACGGGGAATAAGCGTTACCGCCGCTGGTGATGGCGAAATCTCACGCCCCCCGGCGGCGGGTAGAGGTAGCAGTTCGATCTGCATGGGGGTTGCCCGTGCAACTCTTCGGGTTGGACCGTCTGTGGGCTGACGGCATCATTGAGGCCTCCGTCTGGGCGGCGATAGGCTGGACGCCATTACGCAGCATGGCGTCGCAAGCCTAGCTGGCGTCGCCAAGGTGCGCCACGCTTGCGCATCTGCGGCCGGGCAGCAGCCATACACATGCGCGATGTTGCAAGGCAGCATTATTTTTCGGACAATCGGGAAGGACCCGCCAGTCCTGCAACACGAAGTCCGTTTGCTCCCCTCCCCTCACGGCTTCGGACTGGCGGGTCTTTCGCTGCCTGGGTCACGGCTCGTGACATCCCTGCCTGCGATGCATTGACGAAACCTGCGCGAAGGATTCTTCTAGGCGTACCGATTCGTTATACGCGCCATACCCTCGCTTGATGCTTATGCCTTCCTGGATCTTGGCGCTGCTGGCCGCACTGCTGCTCTGGCTGGCGGTGTCTGTCTACTTCTGGCTGGTGCGACGTCGCGCCAACGAAACCGATGCGGGCATCCGCGCGCTGGCGGCCATGCACTGGCGCGATTTTTCCACCGTGGTGCTGCGGGTCCTGCAGGACCAGCGTGGCTGGCAGCCGGTGCAGCTGCCGCAGGACGGCCTGCCCACGGCCGACTTCATGATGCAGACCGATCACGGCACCCGCCTGGTGGCCTGCAAGCATGGCCGCGGCTATCGCATCGGCGTGGCTGCTGTGAACGAGCTGGGCGCGATGGCGCGGCTGGCCGGTGCCGGCGGCGGCGTGATGGTGACCGAGGGCCGCATGGAGCGCGAAGGCCTGGCCGCTGCGGAAAAACAGTCCATCGAAGTGCTGGACGGCACGCGGCTATGGCCACTGCTCAAGCCTTATCTGCCGGGCGATGTGGAGACCGGCGTGGTCAACATGGCGCGGCGACGGGCGATCCGCCACAGCATCATCGCCGGTGCCGCACTGGCCACGCTGGCGCTGGTAGCGGTGCTGGCGCTGCGCCCCCCTGAGCCTGCTCCGGCACCGGCGCAGACGGTGGCCGCTGCGCGTGCATCGGCGGATGCGGCACCGCGCACGCCACCGGCGGCCACTTCGCCGGTGAACGCTCCGCAGGCTGCGCCCGGTGCAGCGTCGACAACGGCCGCCCCCCTGCCGCCGGCAACGGCGGCAGAGCCGGACGACGCAACGCTGCAAGGCTATCGCCGCGAGGTGTCCAGGACGCTGGCGCAAACGCCGGGCCTGGTGCGCGGCATCTGGATCACCCAGGCAACGCTGGCGGTGGATCGCACCGTGGAAGACAGCGCGGCCTGGCCATTGATCTGCCAGCAGCTCGAACGCTATCCCTATCTGCGCACGGTCCGCGTACAGCTCAATCCCCGCCCCGGTGTGGACGAGCCGGTGCGCTGGCGGCAATGCACCACGATCTGACCGGGTGTGCCCTACAGATTGCGCCGCGCCATCGAGCACCGGCGGTTCTGATATGGACGCGATTGATCGAGACGGCAGTTGCATGCACAAGCAGCTGCAAGTCCAGAAAGCAGTGGCGCAAATGCGCCGGCTGACTACCTGCGGACGTCGAGGTCGCGATCCTTACGTCACCCGATCCAGCCAAGACAGCACGAGAAGGCATGAGACGGCAGTCGTGCGCACGATCGTCTGCACACCGGCGCTGCCCTGCCGCAGATGGACCGGCTGGCTGCCTGCAGTCGGGAGTCACGCCCCTCTGTCAGCCAAATGTCGGGATACATGGATTGGCCGACCGACGCCTCGAAAGGATTGCGCGTTCGATTTGCGGCGTGATTGCAGCTGCTGACCCGCTCAGGCAGCGCTGCCTGCGACACGTCGATGTCGATCACGCCGACATCTTCCACAGCACCGTTACCGATGCCACCCACCCATTCCAGCACCGCCCCTCAACGCATGCCGGGCGCAAATCGCGCCACCAGATCGTATGAGCCGCCCAGAAACATTTGCCGCACGTAGGTCACCGGCTGATCGCCGCGCCAGGTGTGGCGGTCGATCACCAGGCATGCAGCACCCTCGTTGACCTGCAGGCACCTGGCTTGTACGGCGTCGACGCTGACCGCACTGATGCGATGCTCGGCGCGCGTCCACGGCACGTTGCGCAATAGCCAGCTCCCGGGCGCCACATCGGTGAACGTCTGCCTTAATGCGTCTGGCACGGTGGTCACATCGATCACGCGCTGCTCCAGCGCAAACGGGCTGCCGTCGGCCAGATGCACGCTATCGAGCGCCAACAGTTTGCCGGTGCTGCCCAACGCGCGCTCCTGAGGCACGCGCTGACGCACGTTGCGCAGCCGGCGCGACAACAGCGAAAACGCATACAGGTGACCGCGCGTGGTCATTTCCACTTCGATATCCGGGATCGAGAGCGCCACCTGCTCCAGATGCGGATGCGGCCGGGCCACGAACGACCCGGTGCGGCGGCGGCGCTCGATCATGCCCGCATCGGCGAGCAGGCCGAGCACCTTGTTGACGGTCATGCGCGAGCAGCCGTACTGCGTCATCAACTCGTGTTCGGGCGGGATGCGATGGCCCGGCGGCCAGTCGCCGCTATGAATGCGTTGCTCCAGATCCTGCCGGATGCGTTGATGCAAGGTGCCGGGTGCGGCGATGGGGGTGGCGGTCAAAGCTGCGGTCTCCGGTCAGACCTGCATTGTGCCCGCATCGTCTCAATTGCCCAGCACTGTGCGCAACACGCCGGCAAAACGCGTGGCAATGCGCGCGCGATCCACATGCCGACCATCGCGCACCACCTGGCGCCCGCCGCGCCAGACGTGACGCACGGCAGTGGCGCGTGCGGCGAACAGCCAGCTGTCCAGCAAGGCGTCGTCGCTGCGGGCGAGCAAGGACGGATGGGCAGTGTCCAGCTCCACCAGATCGGCCGCAGCGCCGGACTGGATTCCATGCCGCGCCACGCCCAGCGCCTGCGCTGCACCGTCGCCCGCCTGGTCGTACAACCAGCGCCCGCTGGAGACGTCGGCAGGCGCGAGCACGTTGCGCGCCTGCCGGTGCAGTCGTTGGCCGTATTCGAGCAGGCGCAGTTCTTCGGCCGCATCGATCAACACGTTCGAATCCGAGCCCACGCCAAAGCGCCCACCGGCGGCGGCGAATGCCTGCATCGGGAACAAGCCGTCGCCCAGATTGGCCTCGGTGATCGGGCACAGCCCGACCACCGCGCCGCTGTCGGCGATCGCCCGCAGCTCGCTGGCGTCCACATGCGTGGCGTGCACCAGACACCAGCGCGCCGCCACCGGTGCGTTGCCCAGCAACCATTGCACCGGACGCTGGCCCGACCACGCCAGGCAGGCGTCGACTTCGCGCTGCTGCTCGGCGATATGGATGTGGATCGGGCCATCGGTGAGCGGCACCAGCGCCAGCAGTTGCTGCGGCGTGACCGCACGCAAACTGTGCGGTGCCAGCCCGAGCACGGCATCGGGCAATGCCTTGAGGCTGAGCCTGCAGTGCTCGAGCAGGCGCGCGAACCCATCGATGTCATGGATCAGTCGCTGTTGCGCCGCGCTCGGTGCAGCCCCGCCGAAATCCGAATGCGCATAGAACACCGGCAGCAGGGTCAGCCCGATCCCGGTGCTGACGGCCGCAGCGGCGATGCGCTCGGACATCTCGCCGGCATGCGCGTAGGGCGCACCGCCGACAGCGTGGTGCAGATAATGGAATTCGCCGACGCGGGTGAAGCCGCTTTCCAGCATCTCGACATACGCCTGCTCGGCGATCGCCTGCAGGCTGTCCGGATCCAGCCGGTCGACGAAGCGGTACATCAACTCGCGCCAGCTCCAGAAGCTGTCGCCGCTGCGCCCCCCCACTTCGGTCAGGCCGGCCATGCCGCGCTGGAACGCATGGCTGTGCAGGTTGCCCAGGCCTGGTACCAGCATCTCTGCGCGGGTATCGGTGGCGGCCGCGGCCACCTCGCTCTGTACCGTAGCGACGCGCCCCTGCTCCAGGGTGATCCGGACACTGCCCGCCCAGCCACTGGGCAACAGGGCCCGCGCTGCCCACAACGCCTGTACCGGTTGATCTGCCACTGGACACCCTCGATTGACGATCTTATTGTATATACATATCAGACACCACGAGCCTGCGCCATGCATTGCGACGCCCTCTGGCACAACGCGCAGCTGATGACCCTGGACGCCGCCGATGCTGGCCTGGGCATCGTGGACGATGGCGTGATCGCCTGCCGGGACGGCCGCATCGTGTATGCCGGCACGGCGGCACAGGCGCCCGCGCTCGAAGCAGACAGCACGCACGATTGCCAGCGGCGCTGGATCAGCCCGGGCCTGATCGATTGCCATACCCACCTGGTCTATGCCGGCAATCGCGCCAACGAGTTTGAACAACGCCTGCGCGGCGCCAGCTATGCGCAGATCGCCGCGGCCGGTGGCGGCATCGTGGCCACCGTGCGCGCCACCCGCGCCGCAGCCGATGCCGCATTGCTCGCCGCCAGCCTGCCGCGCCTGGACGCCATGCTCGCCGAGGGCGTGACCACGCTGGAAATCAAATCCGGCTACGGGCTCACGCTCGAGGACGAAACCAAGCAACTGCGCGTGGCGCGCCAACTTGCCACGCTGCGTCGGGTCGAAGTCGTGCCGACTTTTTTAGGCGCGCATGCGGTGCCGCCGGGCAGCGATGCGCAGCGGTACATCGATGCGGTGTGCACGCAGATGATTCCGGCCATTGCCGCGCAGGAGCTTGCCGAGGCGGTCGACGTGTTCTGCGAGCACCTGGCGTTTTCGCCGGCGCAGGCCGAACAGGTTTTTACCGCCGCGCAGGCCCAGGGCTTGCGCGTCAAGATCCACGCCGAGCAACTGAGCAACCAGCACGGCGCAGCCCTGGCGGCGCGCCATGGCGCGTTGTCGGCCGACCACATCGAATACCTGGACCAGGCCGGCATCGATGCGATGGCCGCTGCCGGTACCGTGGCGGTCCTGCTGCCCGGCGCGTTCTATTTCACCCGCGATACCCAGCTGCCGCCGATCGATGCGCTGCGTGCGGCCGGGGTGCCGCTGGCGTTGGCCACCGACTGCAATCCGGGCACCTCGCCGCTGACCAGCCCGTTGCTGGCGATGAACATGGCGGCCACGTTGTTCCGCATGACGGTGGACGAATGCATCGCCGGTTTCACCCGCGAAGCTGCGCGTGCGCTCGGCCGCAGCGCCCGGCTTGGCCAGCTGCGCGCCGGCATGGACTGCGACCTGGCGATCTGGGACATCGACGCGCCGGCCGACCTGGTCTATCGCATGGGTTTCAACCCTCTTCATGCCCGCATCTGGCGCGGGCATTCGACCTGATCGATCGTGGAGTTGTCATGAGTGCTTCTGTTGTCTTGCAACCCGGCCAGGTGACGCTGGCGCAATGGCGCGCGTTGTATCGCGGCGCTGACGTGGCCTTGGATGACGCCTGCGCGGCGGCGGTGCTACGCAGCGCGCAGACCGTGGAGGCCATCGTCGCGCGCGGCGAGCCGGTCTATGGCGTCAACACCGGTTTCGGCAAGCTGGCCAGCGTGCGCATCGAGCGGCAGGACCTGCAGACCTTGCAACGCAATATCGTGTTGTCGCACGCAGCCGGCGTCGGCGATCCCACGCCGGTGCCGGTGGTGCGGCTGATGATGGCGCTCAAGCTCACCAGCCTTGCCCAGGGAGCCTCGGGCGTGCAGCCGGACACGTTGGCATTGCTGGAAGCGATGCTGCGTCAGGGCATCACTCCGGTGGTGCCGTGTCAGGGGTCGGTCGGTGCGTCCGGCGATCTGGCGCCGCTGTCGCATCTGGCGGCGGCGATGATCGGCGTCGGTGAAGCCTTCGTCGGCGGCAAGCGTTTGCCTGCCGCCGACGCGCTTGCGCAGGCGCAGTTGCAGCCCCGCGTGCTCGGCGCCAAGGAGGGCCTGGCGCTGCTCAACGGCACCCAGTTCTCCACCGCCTGTGCATTGGCCGGCCTGTTCGAGATCGAAACCGTGTTGCAGGCCGCGCTGGTGACCGGAGCGCTATCGGTGGAAGCGGCCAAGGGCTCCGATACGCCGTTCGATGCGCGCATCCATGCACTGCGCGGGCAACCGGGGCAGATCGCAACCGCTGCGGCGCTGCGGGCGTTGATGACCGACTCGGCGATCCGCGAATCGCATCGTCTTGGCGATGTGCGCGTGCAGGACCCGTATTGCCTGCGTTGCCAGCCGCAGGTGATGGGCGCGGCGCTGGACATCATGCGGCAGGCTGCGCGCACGCTGGAAATCGAAGCCAATGGCGTCTCCGATAACCCGTTGGTCTTCAGCGACACCGGCGAGGCCTTGTCTGGCGGCAACTTCCATGCCGAGCCGGTGGCCTTTGCTGCCGACATGCTGGCGATGGCGGTATGCGAGATCGGCTCGATCAGCGAACGCCGCACCGCAATGCTGGTCGACCCGGCGCTGTCCGGCCTGCCGGCGTTTCTGACCCCGCGCCCGGGCCTGAATTCCGGCTTCATGATCCCGCAGGTGACTGCTGCGGCATTGGTGTCGGAAAACAAGCAGCGCGCGTATCCGGCCAGCGTCGACTCGATCCCGACCTCGGCCAACCAGGAAGATCATGTGTCGATGGCCGCGCATGGCGCGCGACGCCTGCTGGCCATGGCGGAAAATGCCGCGCACGTGATCGGCATCGAGTTGCTGGCGGCGGTGCAAGGCTGCGATTTCCATGCGCCGCTGCGCTCCAGCACTGCACTGGAAGCCGCACGCGCCCTGCTGCGTGCACAGGTGCCCATGCTGCAGGACGATCGCTACTTTCATCCCGACATGCTGGCGGCCAGCGCGCTGGTGCGCTCGGGTGCGTTGGCCGACGCGGCGGCGATCGCGTTGCCGGGCGTGGAGCAGCACGCATGACGCAGCGGCTAACACAGCATTTGCGCAGCGCCATGGCGCCGTGCTGTGCGTTGGCGGCGGACGCGAGATCTGCACGCAACACGGCTGCATTGCGTACTAAAGCCGATGACGCTCGCTCTGGCCGGCACGACTTTCTGGTTTCCAAGCATGCAACCGGAGCACAGCGATGAGCGCCCTGCCCGCTTGGCTGGAGGTGCATCGCGGCGAGGCGCCATTGCTCATCAGCTTCCCGCATACCGGCACCGAGCTGCCCGAGACGGTGGCCGACCAGTTCGTGTCGCCATGGCTGGCGCGCCGCGACGCCGATTGGTGGGTGCACCAGTTGTACGACTTCGCACAGGCGATGGGTGCCACGACGGTGCGCACGGCCATCTCGCGCTCGGTCATCGACGTCAACCGCGACCCCAGTGGCGCATCGCTGTATCCGGGCCAGAACACCACCGGCCTGTGTCCACTGACCACCTTTGACAATCAGCCGCTGTATGCCGACGGGCAGGCGCCGAATCAGGCGCAGATCGATCTGCGCCGCACGCAGTGGTTCGACCCGTATCACCTCGCCCTGTCCGACGAAATCGCGCGCCTGCGTCAGCGCCACGCAAACATTGTGGTGTACGACGCGCACTCGATCCGCTCGGTCATCCCGCACCTGTTCGACGGTGAGTTGCCCCAGTTCAACATCGGCAGCAACGACGATCGCAGCTGCGATCCCGCCCTGGCCGACGCCGTCGAACAGCTGTGCCGAAGCAGCGGCTCCAGCACCGTGCGCAACGGACGTTTCAAGGGCGGCTGGATCACCCGTCATTACGCGCAACCCGATCGGGGCGTGCACACGCTGCAGATGGAGCTGGCCTGCCGCGGCTACATGCGCGAGCCGGACACCATCACCCAGGACAGCTGGCCCACGCCGTGGCAGCCGGTGCACGCCGTCGCGTTGCGCGCAGTGCTGCGACACGTGCTGCTGGCCTGCCTGCAGTTCGCCAATGCGCCCCTCTCCAACACCGCGCCGCACGCGGCCAACCGTTGATTGCAAGGAACCCGGCATGACCCGTCACGATGCAACCCGCGTCATCCGCGCCGCCACCGGCACCACGCTCACCGCCAGGAGCTGGCTCACCGAAGCGCCGCTGCGCATGCTGATGAACAATCTGGACCCGGACGTGGCCGAGCGCCCGCAGGAACTGGTGGTGTATGGCGGCATCGGCCGCGCCGCGCGCGATTGGGAATCCTTCGATGCGATCGTCGCCGCACTCACCCGACTGGACGAGGACCAGACCTTGCTGGTGCAATCGGGCAAGCCGGTCGGGGTGTTCCGCACCCATGCCGATGCGCCGCGCGTGCTGATCGCCAACTCCAACCTGGTGCCGCGCTGGGCGACCTGGGACCACTTCAACGAACTGGATAAGAAAGGTCTGGCGATGTACGGCCAGATGACCGCCGGCAGCTGGATCTACATCGGCGCGCAAGGCATCGTGCAAGGCACCTACGAAACCTTCGTCGAGATGGGCCGCCAGCACTACGCCGGCAACCTGGCCGGCAAGTGGCTGTTCACCGGCGGCCTCGGCGGCATGGGTGGCGCGCAGCCGCTGGCTGCGGTGATGGCCGGCGCTTCGTGCCTGGCGGTGGAATGCCGCCGTTCCAGCATCGACATGCGCCTGCGCACCGGCTATCTGGACACCTGGACCGACTCGCTGGACGAAGCGCTGCGCCTGATCGAGGAATCGTGCACGGCCAGGAAGCCGCTGTCGGTCGGCCTGCTCGGCAACGTCGCCGACGTGCTCGACGAACTGCTGCTACGCGGAATCAAGCCGGACCTGCTGACCGACCAGACCTCCGCACACGACCCGGTCAACGGCTATCTGCCGCAGGGCTGGAGCGTGGAAGCGTGGGACGCAAAGCGCGTCAGCGCGCCCAAGGAAGTAGAAGCCGCCGCGCGCGAGACAATGGCCAACCATATCCGCGCGATGCTCACCTTCCACGCGCTCGGCGTGCCCACCGTGGACTACGGCAACAACCTGCGCCAGATGGCGCTGGAGCAAGGTGTGTCCGACGCGTTCGACTTCCCCGGTTTCGTGCCGGCCTACATTCGCCCGCTGTTCTGTCGCGGCATCGGCCCGTTCCGCTGGGTCGCGCTCAGTGGCGATCCGGACGACATTGCCAAGACCGATGCCAAGGTCAAGGAACTCATTCCCGACGATGCGCATCTGCATCGCTGGCTCGACATGGCCGCTGAAAAGATCGCCTTCCAGGGACTGCCAGCGCGCATCTGCTGGGTCGGCCTGGGCGACCGCCACCGGTTGGGCCTGGCCTTCAATGCCATGGTCCGCAGCGGCGAGCTGAAGGCGCCGGTGGTGATCGGCCGCGACCATCTGGATTCCGGCAGCGTGGCCTCGCCCAATCGCGAAACCGAAGCCATGGCCGACGGCTCCGACGCGGTGTCCGACTGGCCGTTACTCAATGCCCTGCTCAATACCGCCAGCGGCGCGACCTGGGTCTCGCTGCACCACGGCGGCGGCGTCGGCATGGGCTTCTCGCAACACGCCGGCATGGTCATCGTCTGCGACGGCAGCGAAGCGGCCGACAAACGCATCGAACGCGTGCTCTGGAACGACCCGGCGACCGGCGTGATGCGCCATGCCGATGCCGGCTATGCCATTGCGACCGATTGCGCGCGCGAGAAAGGACTGGATCTGCCGGCGATTCTGATCTGAAGGTATACGAAGAAGCAGTGCCGCGTGCTGGGTGGACCGACGCACGCGTTGGAACCGAATGCGCCTGCCGCCACGCGGTGGCGCCAGCGCTCGAACCTGCATCCTGCCTCCATTGCAGCATCCGCCGGCCAAGCGTGCGACGTTCGACGGTCGTCGCGTCGCTCATTGGTACCGCTTGCCTGGAGTGAATGCGGCGCCCTGGCCGACACGGGGCGATCTTGCGTTCATGGCTCAGCGGCCAATCCCGACATGCAGCGTCCCTGTTCAGCCCGATACATTGCGTGACCTCCATCACAATGGGGATGGACTGCATAAAGCGATGACGCGCAATGCGCCGATCGGCTAGGCTTGCACCTGGTCAGATCCGGGGGGGGATGCTCTGACCACGACGACTTCGCACCACACAGCAGCATCGCGCCAGTTCAGGCGTGGGTTTTTTTCGCATGGATCACACTGAGAGCCCCCCTCATGCAGCAGGAACAGCGCATCGATTCATTGACCGGTATTCGCGGGCTCGCTGCCTTGCTGGTGGTCTACGCACATCTGGCCGAAGAAAAATTCTTCGCCGACACCCATCTTTATCCCGGTGAAATGGGCGTCATGGTGTTTTTTACCCTGAGCGGATTCTTGATGGCGTTTCTTTATGGCGATAAAGAAGCCAATTATGGCTCGGTGGCCCGTTACGCCATTTCAAGGTTCTCGCGCATTGCACCGGCCTATCTCACTGTCGTGCTGGCTTCGTACCTGATCTACAACCTGATCGACCCGCAGTTTGTTTATGCCATCAGCCATGGCAACCTGCTGCGTCACCTGTTGTTTTCGGGCAATGTCTCCGCGCTATGGAGCATTCCGCCGGAAGTTCAGTTCTACGTGGTCTTCGTTGGCATCTGGTTTTCGTTGCGCGCCCTGCGCAACAAGAACAATGTTGCCTTGATGGTGGCGGTGCTCGGCACCATCATGGCGCTGATCGCCTACCGACAGGAACTGCCCGGTACGTTTGTCGGATCGAAAATCCATTATTTTCTCGCAGGCGTGGTGTTTGGCCTGATACGCAGCCGCGTGCGTGCGAGCGACAGCATGACCGCGATCGCGATACTGCAGGCGGCAGTCATCGGACTGATATCGCTGGTGATCCTCGGTGTGATCGACGTGGATCTGGGTTCCAAACGCGAGCTTTACCTCACGCTGGAGACGGCGGGCTTCTCCGGCATCTTCGTCTTCCTGTTCTCCTTCGATACCGGCCTCAGCAAGCGCCTGCTCGGCAACCGCTTCATGATGCTCAGCGGCGAATGCAGCTTTTCGATGTATCTGCTGAACATTCCGATCATCTATGCCGCGCTGGCGGTGATGGATGGCATGCCACCGAAGCCGGCCCTGGCGCTACCGATCATCGCCATCACCGTTGCTGCGGCATGGGCCATGTATCGCCTGGTCGAAATGCCGGGTAACACACTGCTGCGCCGGCTGGGCACGCGTCTGCTGCTGCGCCCCGCGCCTGCGCCGCCGCTGCCGACCAATCCCCCTGTGGCATTGGCAACACAGGCGTCGCCTGGTACGCCCCCGCTGCCTTGATAGCCGCCCACTGGCTTACCGGCATACCACGTTACGCCTCCTGACCGGAGGCGTTTACGTTTCAAGCAGCTGACAGAACCGGATGGTGAGCGCGGCCAGTGCCAGGAAGCGGCAGATAGCACCCGTCTATCACGGTTACGTTGCCCCCATATCTGTCTTGCAGCACCCGCTAGGTGGTATTGCTGGCAGCCAAAGCGGCCAGATGATGGTGAGTGGACCAGTAAACTGATCGCCCGCCGCCGATTGCCCTCAAGAACATCGCTGCCAAGCCGACAAGGTATGCAACGTTTCGAGGAATCCCCATGGGCATCCTGATCTACCTGGTGCCTGCTTTCGCACTCTGGGCGCTCATCGCCACGGGGCTGGCGTACGTGCGTGGGCGCCAGCTCAACGCCGAGTACGGGCAGCACGCCAGCACCCAGGACAGTCTTGCGCGCTATCAGGCAGCGCTGTCACAGCTCAAGGCGCGCGCCGCAGCCACGACGCTGGAGCTGGAATCGCTGCAGCGCAGTTACACCGTGCTCAAGCAGTCGCTGGAGCAGCAGGAACAAAGCGCCGTAGAACAGCAGGGCGCGGACGCGCCCGAGCAAGTGATCCCGATGGTCATGGTGCAACAGCTGGATATCGCCAACGAGATCGGAACGCTGTTTGCCCACGTGGCGCGCGTCGCCCGCAGCCTGCGCCGCTACAGCGCCTACAGCCGCGGTCACAATGCGCCCGAGCCCAGCACCGCACGTTACGATCTGCATTGGCTGGCCGACTGCCTGCACAGTTTCGACCAGATCGGCCACGCGTTGGTACGCGGCAATATCGCCGCATTGATCACCGCCTGCCAGGATCTGCTGTCGATGTACGAGCACTATCTGAGGGACGGCTCCGGCTACAACAGCCGCGATACCTTCCAGCGCCTGAGCAGCGACGTGCCGCTGTCGGAGGCCACCGACGCCATCCGCTCGATCATCGTCAAGGCGACGCTGGCGCAGGATGTGCGAGATGCGGTGCAGGACGATGCGGTGGCAGTGGCGCAGTGAGTTCGGGATTCGGGATTCGGGATTCGGGAATCGGGAATCGGGAATCGTAAGAGCGTGTGTGGCGCGAACTGTGGAGTCACCGCGTGCGCATGGATTGATGGCCTTGAAGCCGCGCCTGGCTAGCGCAAAAAAAAACGCGCCGTTATCGGCGCGTTTTTGTTTCCACTTCCAGCACTAATGCTGCGGTAATGCGTAGGCGATCAACGCGTCGCCTGCCGGGGTTTCCATGAAGTGGTGGCCGCCGGCCATGATCACCAAGTACTCGCGGCCGCCATAGGAATACACCATGGGGTTGGCCTGCCCGCCTGCCGGCAACTTGGCGTGCCAGAGCTCCTTGCCTGTCGACAGGTCGATGGCGCGGATCAAGTCGTCGGTGGCTGCCGCGATGAAGATCAGCCCGCCCGCAGTCACCACCGAGCCACCGTTGTTGGGCGTCCCGATCTCGATCGGCAGGCCGGAGCGGATGCCGAACGGGCCATTGCCGCGCGCACTGCCGAACGGGCGATCCCACAGCGTCTTGCCGCTGGCCAGATCGATGGCGCGGATGCCGCCATACGGCGGTTCCTTGCACAACAGCTTGGTGAACGGCAGCCGCCAGCCGGCGTTGACGTTGATCGCATACGGCGTGCCGGCCTGCGGGTCGCCCGCGCCTTCTGCGCCGCCTGCATCGCCGCGCACCTGGTCGCGCGGCGCCCAGCCCAGCTTGTCGGCCTTGGCCCGCGGCACCAGCAGGTTGTAGTTCGGCATGTCGTTGTAATTGGCCACGATCACGCCGCGCTGCGGGTCCACCGCCACGCTGCCCCAATCGGAGCCGCCGTTGTAACCGGGGTATTCGATCGAATGCCGCTCGGCTTCCGGTGGGGTGTAGATGCCCTTGTAACTGGCTTTGCGGAACTGGATACGACACACCAATTGGTCGATCGGGGTCATGCCCCACATGTCGCGTTCGGTCAGATCCGGCTTGCGCAACGTGTGATACAGCGAAAACGGCTGGGTCTTTGCGCGCATCTGTGGCTCGACGCCACCGGCGGGCACCGCGCGCTCTTCCACGCCAACCAGCGGCTTGCCGGTGCGTCGATCCAGCACATACAGCTCGCCCTGCTTGCTCGGCAGCAACACTGCCGGCACGTTGACGCCGTCCTTGGGGAAATCGATCAGGCTCGGCTGCGAACCCAGGTCGTAATCCCAGGCATCGATATGGGTGGTCTGGAAATTCCACACCGGCTTGCCGGTGGTGACATCCAGCGCCACCAGCGAGGTCGCGTAGCGATTCTCCTGCGGCGTACGCGAGCTGCTCCAGTAATCGGCGGTGGAGTTGCCCATCGGCAGGTACACATAGCCCAACTGCTCGTCCGCAGCGGCAGTGGTCCACATATTGGGCGTACCACGCGTCCAGGTCTGCCCCGGCGGTGGTGCGCCATTCCAGTCCGGATGGGTCATGTCCCAGGCCCAGCGCAGTTTTCCGGTGATCGCGTCGAACCCTTCGATCACACCGGAGGGTTCGTAGCGCTTCTGTCCATCCAGCACCTGATGGCCGGTGACCACCACGCCGCGCACAATGGCCGGCGGCGAATTGATCGACACATAGCCCGGCGGGGTGTCGCCCATGCCCACGGTGATATCGACCTGGCCATTGCTGCCGAAGTCCGGGCACAGTTGACCGCTACGTGCATCCAGCGCAATCAGGCGTCCATCCAGCGTGCCTTCGATCACCCGCGTGCGGCACAGCGCCGAACCGGCGGTTGCGGCCTCGGCAGCGCCCGTCGTGGTCACGGCCGGCACCTCGTAGTACGACACGCCACGGCACGCGGCGGTATACGGAATCGCCTCGTCCCTGACCTTGGGGTCGTAGCGCCAGCGCTGCTTGCCGCTGGACGCATCCAGCGCGATCACCTGGTTGCGCGCAGTACACAGGTACAGGCTGTCGCCCACCTTCAACGGCGTGGTTTCCGCGCCCCAGCGCTTGCTTGGCAAGTCTCCGGTGTGGAAGACCCAGGCCTGCTGCAGCTGCGCGACGTTGTCGCGGTTGATCTGTTGCAGCGGCGAATAGCGCTGACCTGCCTGGCTACGCCCGTATGCGGCCCAATCGCCGTCGGCGGGCGCGTTGGCCGGTTGCACGTCGGTCGTTGCAGACGCTGCCGGTGCATCGCCATTGACCAGGCCGCCGCCCATCCCTGCAGCAGGGGCCAACGCGCCATCGGCCTCGGTCACCCCAAACGGCTTGAACGCCAGCGCGAACGCGAACACAAACACCGTCGCCAACACACCCGCCACGCTGCGCGACACCGCGCGCGATACCGGGCGCTGCAGCCTGGGCAACAGCAGCGCAAGCACCAACGCCAGACCGACGATCAGGCCCAGGCGCGGCACCCAACGCCAGTAATCGCTGCCCGACTCCCACCATGTCCAGAGCAGCGAGCTGGCCACCACAGCTGCAAACCACCACGCGCCCGCGTTGCGGCCACGCAACAGCAACACGCCTGAAATCAGCATCGCCGCACCAGCCGGAGCGTAATACCAGGAACCACCCAGCGCGGCCAACCACACGCCACCGGCCAGCAACACCGCACCCAGTACGGCAATTACGCCTCCCAGGATCGCAAGCGCCCAATGGCCGCGACCGGAAGGACGATCCACATTCGTCATCAGTTGTTCCTCTTCGACTCAGCGGCGACGCAACGCCGCCGCACCGCCACTTACCTTCGACCCGCAGCGGTGAAAGCACCGCGTTTTTCGCGGGGATGACGGGTAAACACTGCGTTGCACATGTCATCGCGTGCAACAAATCAAGCACATAAAACTGGAACACAAAAAAAACGCCGGCATTGCCGGCGTTTTCGTTCGACTGCAGCGATGACGCTACACGATCACTCTTCGGTTGCCGGTGGCAGTGCGACGGACTCGGCGGTTGCGCCCGCGTCGTCCACCACGTCGTCCACTTCATCCAGCGATGCATCCAGGCGTTCGACCGCCTGCAGCTTTTCGCCCTTGGACAAGCGGATCAACGTCACGCCCTGGGTATTGCGGCCCACGCGCGAAATTTCCGAACCGCGTGTGCGCACCAGGGTGCCGCCATCGGAGATCAGCAACACTTCGTCGGTAGCGCCCAGCAGCACCGCACGCACCAACTTGCCGTTGCGCTCGGTGGTCTGGATACCGATCACGCCCTGCGTACCGCGCCCCTTGCGCGGATACTCGGCCAGCGGAGTGCGTTTGCCGTAGCCGTTCTCGGTGGCGGTGAGGATATAGGCCACATTGCCGTCGTCGGCGACTTCAATCACGCCTGCATCGGCGCCGTCGGCGGTGTCGACGACTTCGTCGGCAGCGTCTTCATCGGACTCGATCTCGATGCCACCGGCCGGGTCGGACACGATCAGGCTGACCACTTCCTCGCCCTTGGGCATGCGGATACCACGCACGCCGGTGGCGGTACGGCCCATCGAACGCACGGTGGACTCGCCGAAGCGCACGGTCTTGCCGTTGGAGGCGAACAACAGCACGTCGCGATCGCCGTCGGTCAGGGCCACGCCGACCAGCGCATCGCCTTCATCCAGATTGATGGCGATCTTGCCGCGCGCCAGACGGAAGGCGAATTCGCTCAGCGGGGTCTTCTTGACGGTACCGTTGCGGGTAGCGAAGAACACAAAGCGGTTGTCGGCGTATTCGCGCACCGGCAATACCGCCTGCACCCGCTCGCCGGATTCCAGCGGAATCCAGTTGATGATCGGGCGGCCACGCGCATTGGAGCCGGCTTCCGGCAATTGATGCACAGGCAGCCAGAACACCTTGCCGCTGCTGGTGAAGGTCAGCAGCGTGTCGTGCGTGTTGACCAGCCACAGCTGGTCGATGAAATCCTCTTCCTTGGTCGCCGCGGCAGACCGGCCACGGCCACCACGCCGCTGCGCGCGATACGCGCTCACCGGCTGACGCTTGGCATAACCGGCGTGCGACAGCGTCACCACCACGTCTTCCGGCGCGATCAGATCGAGAATATCCAGATCTTCTTCGCTGTGACGGATCTCGGTGCGGCGCTCGTCGCCGTACTCTTCGCGGATGTTGATCAGCTCGTCGCGGATCACCTGCAGCAGCACGTCCGGGTTTTCCAGGATGCGGATCAGGCCCTGGATGACCTCGAGCAACTGCTTGTACTCGTCGGTCAGCTTTTCCTGTTCCAACCCGGTCAGGCGATGCAGACGCATTTCCAGGATCTGCGCGGCCTGCACTTCGCTGAGCTGATAGAAACCATTGGCCAGGCCCACGCCCGGCGCCAGGTCTTCCGGCTTGGAGGCCTCGGCGCCGGCCGCGCCCAGCAGCGCACCGACCAGACCCGGTTCCCAGGTCTTGGCCAGCATGCGCTCGCGCGCTTCCTGCGGGTTGGCCGAGGTCTTGATCAACTCGATCATTTCATCGATGTTGGCCAACGCAACGGTCAGGCCTTCCAGCACATGCGCACGCGCACGCGCCTTGCGCAGTTCGTAAATGGTGCGGCGGGTGACCACCTCGCGGCGGTGGCGGATGAACGCCTCCAGCATCTGCTTGAGGTTCATCAACTGCGGGCGGCCGTCGATCAGCGCCACCATGTTGATGCCGAACACCGACTCCATCTGGGTCTGCTGGTACAGGTTGTTGAGCACAACCTCGGCCGACTCGCCGCGCTTGATTTCGATGTAGATGCGCATGCCGTCCTTGTCGGACTCATCGCGCAGCTCGCTGATGCCTTCGAGCTTCTTTTCCTTGACCAGCTCGGCGATCTTTTCGATCAACCGCGCCTTGTTGACTTGGTACGGGATCTCGGTGACGACGATCGCCTCGCGGCCGTTGTCGGCCACTTCAACATCGGCCTTGGCGCGGATGCGCACGCGGCCGCGGCCGGTGCGATAGCCCGCGGCAATGCCGGCGGTGCCGTTGATGATGCCGGCGGTGGGGAAATCCGGGCCCGGGATGTATTCCATCAAGCCTTCGACGTCCAGCTCGGGCGTGTCGATCAGCGCGATGCAGGCGTTGATCGCCTCGGTCAGGTTGTGCGGCGGGATATTGGTGGCCATGCCCACCGCGATACCGGCCGAACCGTTGACCAGCAGGCTCGGGAACCGCGTCGGCATGACCGTCGGTTCCAGTTCCTTTTCATCGTAATTGGGCTGGAAATCGACGGTTTCCTTGTCGATATCGGCCATCAGTTCATGCGCCAGCCGCGACATGCGCGACTCGGTATAACGCATCGCCGCGGCCGAATCGCCGTCGACCGAACCGAAGTTACCCTGACCGTCCACCATCATGTAGCGCAACGAGAACGGCTGCGCCATGCGCACCAGCGTGTCGTATACCGACTGGTCGCCGTGCGGATGGTATTTACCGATGACGTCGCCGACGATACGCGCCGACTTGAAGTAGGCCTTGTTGCTGTGGGCGCCCAGTTCGTGCATCGCGAACAACACGCGGCGGTGCACAGGTTTGAGGCCATCACGGGCATCGGGGAGTGCGCGGCCCACGATCACGCTCATCGCGTAATCGAGATAGCTCTTGCGCATCTCGTCTTCCAGGTTGACCTGGATGATTTCCTTGGCGGTTTCTGCCATTCGGGTTCCGTAAGTGAGGTGGCGGGCGAGCCGGAAAGCCGCGTCGGGGGCGCCTTAGTCACAGGCTGCCGACCCCACGCTCCCGCCGATCGATTCAAGCCCCGGATTGTACCACGAAGGGGCTTCCCGATACCGTCGCTTTACGGCCAGAAACAAGCACTTGCGGGGATTTTGGCGGGACGTTGGCGGCAACCTTGCCGCCGGTCCGGCTCAGCTGCCGAAAGCGGCCTGCATTCGGGCCGGATCGGGGTGCTCGATCACCCCTCGCTCGGTGACGATGGCATCGATCAGTGCCCCCGGGGTGACGTCGAACACCGGGTTCCAGGCATGGATGCCCTCGGCCACGGTCCGCACCCCGCCCACGCCGAACAGCTCGCCGGGATCGCGCTGTTCGATCTCGATCTGATCGCCATCGCTGGTGGCCATGTCCACCGTCGACGACGGCGCCACCACCATGAACTTGACCCCATGGTGGCGTGCGGCAATGGCCAGCTGATAGGTGCCGATCTTGTTGGCGGTATCGCCGTTGGCGCAGATGCGGTCCGCACCGACGATCACCCATTGCACAAGGCCGGATTTCATCAGATGCGCGGCCGCCGAATCGGCGATCAGGGTGGCATCGATGCCGTCCTGCTGCAGTTCCCACACGGTCAGGCGCGCGCCCTGCAGCCACGGGCGGGTTTCGCCGGCGAACACCTTGGCGATGCGTTGCTGCGCCATGCCGGCGCGAATCACGCCCAGCGCAGTGCCGAAACCGGCGGTGGCCAGCGAGCCGGTATTGCAGTGGGTCAGCACGCCGCTACCCGGCGCGATCAGCCCGGCACCGAGCGCGCCCATGTGACGATTGGCGGCCAGGTCTTCATCGGCGATGGCCTGTGCCTCGCGCGCAATCACCTCGCGCCAGTCGGCACCGGTCGCGCCCAGCACGCGACGCATGCGCATCAATGCCCAGGCCAGGTTGACCGCGGTCGGGCGCGCAGCATTGAGCCGCAACAGCGCCGGTTCGAGTTTCTGCAGTGCCGCACTGCCATCGTCGGCAGCGATGTCGCGCGCCGCCAACACCACGCCCCACCCGGCTGCGATACCGATTGCCGGCGCACCACGCACGGCAAGCGAATGGATGGCCTCGGCCACCGCATCGCTGCTCTGGCAGCGCACATGCTCCACCACGAAAGGCAACTTGCGTTGGTCAAGCAATTCCAGGGCATCGCCGGTCCACAACAGCGGACGGATGTGGTCGTAGCGGGCGTAATCGATATGGGCGCTGTCGTTCATGCGTCTATTGTAAGGCGCAGGGGCGGTGCAGTCAGTGGGCCGTCAATGGGCAGCTCGCAGCGCGCACGGCGATGCGTAAGCGCAAACGCCCGGTTGGTTGAGGGCGCGGTGCCCTCGCCGCTCGCGG
This sequence comes from Xanthomonas sp. 3793, assembly GCF_024806835.1. Lineage (GTDB taxonomy): Bacteria > Pseudomonadota > Gammaproteobacteria > Xanthomonadales > Xanthomonadaceae > Xanthomonas > Xanthomonas arboricola_F. Next base: position 782,540 of record NZ_JANTYU010000002.1, on the reverse strand, counting down.
GACACGCCGTGAACCCGTCCATGGGGGCTCGGTGGCGGCATCCATGCCGCCAACGGTCCCGCAATCGGCGAGGACACCGCACCAGACAGTTGGCTAGTGGTTTATTGAAGAACGAGGGCAGCGCGTCGCTGTCTGCCGATTGCTTGTTGCAAACCACGCACGCCGACCATCTCGACTGGTCCTTGCCCGCCCAGCGTCGCGGGATCTTACGCGGCGTGGACGGCGTGACAGCTTGCGAGGACGTACCTTCAGCACGTGCCGGGATGGTGGGCGGGCAAGGACGCTGCGACCAAACCACAGATCAGCGCGCTACGGCGCAAGCCGACATCCCGCTCAATACTTAGGCCGACACCCAACGGGCTTGTCAGCCGCTCAGTCGACGATGAACTCGGCGCGGCAACCGTCGTTGACCCACACCCCGTCGCGGCTCCAGCCCCAGGTCTGGCCCTCCACGCACGGCGTTCGGGATATCTGCCGGCCCAGGCGCACCTTGCGCTCCACCGACACCCCGCAGGTGCGGCGCGTGCTCTTCTTCGATTCGCAGGTGACCATGCGCGGCACCGCCACGAACCCGGAGCCATCTTCGGCACCGACCTCGAACTCGCCGTCGCAACCGCGCGACACCCAGATTTCGTTACGGCGCGTTCCCCAGGTGCGGCCTTCCTTGCACGGCCACATCGAGCGCTGGCGCAGCAGGCGTACCGGCGCGCCGCGCAGCACCACCGGGCACGCAACCTTGCCGCCATTGGAATCGCAGCGCACCACCCGCCGCATCAAGGTAGCCGCAGGCGCAGCGGTGGCGAATTCGGCACGGCAGCCCTGCTCCACCCACACACCGTCGCGGTCGACATCCCATTCGCTGCCGCGGATGCAGCTGGTTTCGGAGAGCTGACGGACCAGCTGCACGCCGCTGGCGACATCCATCGCGCAGTGCACGCGGGCCAGGTCCTTGGATTCGCAACGCACCACGCCCGAGCCCCGCTCGGCGGCACGCGCATCAGCGAGCATCAGCAGCGGCAGGCACCACAAACCGCATAAGCTGATCAGCCACTTCATGCCAACAATCCTCACCCGAAACGATCGACGTCGCGCCCCCGTGGACGTGAAGATGAGAGCATCATCGATGTGAAGATGGCAATACGGCGGCGATGACAACCGGATGGCAGCGTCACGCCATCGTGGTGGTCGCACTGCCGGGTGCGGGCGGTATTGCTTGCATGCAGTGAGTTGCACCGATTGGATCTATGCCGTGATCGGTGCTGGCCCACTGCGGCCTACAGCGACGCGACAACTGCATTCCCATAGTGAATCAGGAGCGGCCAAGAACGCCTGGCAAGTCGTCGTCAGGTGGGCATGAACAGTGCGCTCGAACCGGAGTGACGCGCGCAACGGGCACTACGTACCGCGCCGAGTACCGCCTACACCCGCCTGGCGATGCGCGTAGCCAGTTCATTGGCCGCTCTCGGTGCCTGTTACGCCGCCACTGCCTGCCAACGCATCAGGCGCGCGCGAAGTCGAATGCCAGCACGTCGGCAATCTGCGTAGTGCCGCGCAAGGCCATCAATAGCCGATCCACTCCCACCGCCACGCCGGCGCAATCGGGCAGCTGCGACAACACCGCCAGCAGGTGCTCATCCAGCGGCAGCTGCGGCAAGCCGCGCGCCGCACGCACGCTGTTGTCGCGGATGAAGCGGGCCCGTTGCTCCCGGGCGTCGTTCAATTCGTGGTAGCCGTTGGCCACTTCATAGGCGCCCAGATACAGCTCGAAGCGCTCGGCCACCGGCGGGCTGTCGTGACGGATCCGCGCCAGCGCGCATTGGCTGGCGGGCCAGTCGTGCACCACGGTCAAGGTATCGCTGGCAAAGCCCGGCTGGAGGCGATGGGTCATCAACAGGTCCAGCCAATCGTCGCGCGTCAGTCCCTGCGGATCGATGGCGACGTCATGCAGTACTGCACGCAGCGTGTCGACCGGGTCCAGCAAGGGGTCGATGCCCAGGCGTTGCACGAACAGCTCGCGATAGCTGAGCACCTGTACCGTCGCTTGGCGCTGCACCAGGGCCAGGGCGCGCTGGACCAGCGCGATGGCTTCCTGGGCCAGGGCGCGGTCGTCCCAGCCCACCCGATACCACTCGAGCATGCTGAATTCCGGATTGTGCCGGCCGCCGGCTTCGCCATTGCGAAACACGCGTCCCAGTTCGTAACAATCGCCCAGGCCGGCTGCGAGCAATCGCTTGAGCGGATATTCCGGCGAGGTGCGCAGCCAGCGCACCGGCGCGCCGGCATCCACGTGCCCGCTGAAGCAGGTGCTGAAGCTGTCGATGTTCGGTTCGGTGTTGCCGGCCTGCGACAGCACCGGCGTCTCCACTTCCAGCACGTCGCGCTCGGCAAAGAACGCGCGAATCGCGGCATTGAGCTGCGCGCGCAGTTGCAGCGCGGCCAGATCCAGTTGCACTGCCGTCATGGCTGTTGACCGTGCTCGCCCAGGAAGGCCAGCAGCCGTGCTTCGTCCCAGATTTCCACACCCAGCGATTGCGCCTTGTCGAGTTTGGAACCGGCCTCTTCGCCAGCCACCAGGAACGCGGTTTTCTTGGAGACGCTGCCGGCGACCTTGGCGCCCAAGGCTTCGAGCCGCTGCTTGGCGGCATCGCGCGTCAATGCGGCCAGGGTGCCGGTGATCACCACGGTCTGCCCGTCCAGTGGACCGGACTGCACGGCCTCGGCTTCCGGCAGGCGTGCCAGCACTGTTTCCATCGCCTGCTGCGCCGATGTGGCGAGTGCCGCGTTTTCGGGGCGATTCAGCCATTGCAGCAGCGCGGCGACCACCGGTGCGGGCACGCCGGCCTGCAACAAGGCGTCGCTGCCGGCAGTACGCAGCGCATCGAACGACGGCACCGCTGCCGCCAGTTGCTGGGCGCGCACCGGCGTCACCTTGGGAATGTCCATGTCTTCCAGCACGCTGGCAAAACTCAGGGCATCGCGCAGCTTGGGCGATGGCGGATGTGCATCGCCGATGCGCACACCACGTTGCAGCAAGTCGTCGATGGCCTGCTGATTGCCCGGCTGATCGAGAAAGTGCCCGAGCGAACGAGCTACTTCGCCACCGATATCGGGCACGCGCTTGAACAGCGGCCACGGCAGATGGCGGATCAGCTCAAGATCGCCGAACCAGGCCGACAAGGCCTTGGCGGTGCTCTCGCCCACATGCTCGATGCCCAGCGCGAACAGGAAACGTTCCAGCGTGGTGTCGCGCGATGTTTCGATCGCCTCGATCAGGTTCTCGGCCCATTTGGTGGCGATCTTGCGGCGGTTCCAATCGAAGCTCGGCAGCCCCGCACGCAGCAGGTCGGCCTGCCAGCTCTGCGGCGCCTCGCGCTCGCCGGCCAGATCCACGCCGATGCTCGCCACGGTGGCTTCCAGCTGCGCATACGCACCGGTTGCCAGATGCTCACGCGCCTCACGCAAGAACGCATGCGGGCTGTCGGCGGTGCTGATCAGGCGCAATTGCAGCAGTTGATCGACGCTGAGCAGATACAGATCGGCCACACCCTGCACCAGCCCGCTATCGACCAGCACTTCGATGAATTTTTCGCCCAGGCCATCGACATCCATCGCGCGGCGCGAGACGAAATGCCGAAACGCTTCCTTGCGCTGCGCCGGGCAAGTCAACTCGCCCGAGCAGCGCCACACCGCCTGGCCTTCTTCGCGCACGATCTCCGACCCGCACACCGGGCATTGGGTGGGCATGCGCCATTCCTGCGTGCCCGGCGGGCGCTGATCGGCGACCACACCGGCCACTTCGGGAATCACATCGCCGGCACGGCGCACGATCACCGTATCGCCCACGCGCACATCCAGCCGCGCGATCTGGTCGGCGTTGTGCAAGGTCGCGTTGGTGACGATCACGCCCGCCACATGCACCGGCTTCAGTCGCGCCACCGGCGTGGCCGCACCGGTACGGCCGATCTGGATCTCGATCGCCTCCACCGTGGTGGATTGCTCCTGGGCCGGGAACTTGTGCGCGATCGCCCAGCGCGGTGCGCGCGAGACAAAGCCCATCTCGCGCTGCCCGGCCAGATCGTCGAGCTTGTAGACCACGCCGTCGATATCGAAAGCCAGCCCGTCGCGCGCCGCTCCGATGCGTTGGTAGTACGCCAACAGGCCGTCGCCGCCCTGCACCACCTCCACCAGCTGGCTGACCGGAAACCCCCAGTCGCGCAGCTGCGCCAGGATGGCCGAATGCGTCTGCGGCAAGGCACCGTCGCGCACCTCGCCCACGCCATAGGCAAAAAAGCTCAGCGGACGCTGCGCGGTGATGCGCGCGTCCAGCTGCCGGAGCGAGCCGGCCGCGCCATTGCGCGGATTGGCCAGCACCTTGCCGCCTTGCGCGCGCATCTGCGCGTTGTACGCCTCGAACGCGACGCGCGGCATGTAGACCTCGCCGCGCACCTCCAGCACCTTCGGCCAGCCCTGCCCGCGCAGGCGCAACGGAATCGCCTTGACGGTGCGCAGATTGGCGCTGACATCCTCGCCGGTGGCGCCGTCGCCACGGGTCGCACCCTGCACGAATTCGCCGTCTTCGTAGCGCAGGCTGATCGCCAGGCCATCGAGCTTGGGTTCGGCCGAGAACACCGGTTGTTTGAGCTCCAGCCGCTCGCTGATGCGCCGGACGAACTCGTTCACTTCCTCGTCGCTGAAGGCATTGCCCAACGACAACATCGGCATGGCATGCCGCACCTCGGCAAAGCGCGACGCGGCCAGATGGCCCACCCGTTGCGTTGGCGAATCGGCACTGGCCAGTGCCGGGTGCTCGGCTTCCAGCGCCTCCAGCTCACGCATCAGGCGGTCGTAATCGACGTCGGCCATCTGCGGCTCGTCGAGCACGTGATAGCGGTAGTTCGCGTCTTCGATTCGACGACGCAAGGCGTCGATGCGCTGAACGGGATCCGGGCTGACAGTCATACTATCGCTGGGCTGGCACTGGGCCGCCCATTCTAACGGGCCGTGCCGATGCGCAAGCGATGGTGGGCGTGACCGCGACGCCCGACATGCCCTCCCTCACTGGATGGACCGATGCAGGCAACCGCAAGGCCGGAGGCGATGGCGCTGCTGGAGCGCGGGGCACAGCCGGCCAGCAAACCCGCCAGGAAGTGCCAGAGCGCAGCCGGCCCCGATGGGCTTTGTGGACCAACGGCCTCGCCCGCTGACGGCCGACAGCCTACCGCCCGGGGATTTCCCGATAGGCAGACCGGCACAAACCCGCTAGCGTGGCGCCCTCTTCGCCGCCCCATCTGGAGCTCACCCGTGTCGTTGCCCGTCTCGCGCCGTTCGTTTCTCAGCCTTGCCACCACTGGCGTGGCGGTCTCCGCATTGGGGCTGGCACCCGCGGCCGAGGCGGCCCGCAAGCGCGCTGCCGCTCCGGCAGCGCCTGGCGTGGCCGCGGCGGCCGGCACGGTGTACCTCAATCTCAACGAGCACCCGCTTGGGCCCGCTCCGGCCGCGCTGGATGCCGCAACGCGGTCGTTGGCGCGGTCGGGCCGCTACCTGCTGGAGATGGAGCAGGACCTGCGCAATCTGATGACCGGCGAACTGCAGCTGCCCAACGACCATCTGGCGTTGTTTGCCGGCTCCAGGGATGCGCTCAACCGCGCCAGCAACCTGTTCACCTCGGCGCGCGCCGGCCTGGTGGTGGCAGACCCGAGCTTCGACCCGGTGATCGACAGCGCCACTGCGCGCGGCGTCGCGGTGCGCAAGGTGCCGCTGCGGGCCGACGGCGCCCACGACGTCAAGGCGATGGCCAAGGCCGACCCGACCGCCGGCATGATCTATCTGTGCAACCCCGGCAACGCCACCGGCAGCATCACCCCGCGCAGCGACATCGAATGGCTGCTGGCCAACAAGCCGGCCAGCGCGGTGCTGGTGGTCGATGAGGCATACATCCACTACAGCAACGAGCCGTCGGTGGTCGATCTGGTGCGTCAGCGCCAGGATCTGATCGTGTTGCGCAGCTTCTCCAAACTCTACGGCATGGCCGGTCTGCGCCTGGGTGCGGCGCTGGCCCCGCCGGGCCTGCAGACCAAGCTCGCCAGCTTCGGCAGCAACCCGCTGCCGGTCCCGGCGATGGCCGCCGGCATCGCCAGCCTGCGCGATCCGCAGCTGGTGCAGACCCGGCGCGCCGACAACGCGCGCGTGCGCGATGAGACCGTCGCCTGGCTCAAGAGCAAGGGCTACACCTGCCTGCCCACGCAAGCGAACTGCTTCATGCTGGACGTCAAGCGCGACGCCGGCGTGTTTGCCGATTCGATGCAGAAGCAGGGCGTGATCGTCGGCCGCAGCTGGCCGATCTGGCCCAAGCGCGTGCGCGTGAGCGTCGGCACCGAGGCGGAGATGGTGCGGTTCCGCGAGGCGTTCACCAAAGCCAAGCGCTGAGCACTGAGCATTGCGTGGTCATTCCTTCTCCCTTCGGGAGCAGGTATCCCGAAGGGGCGCATGAGGGTGCGCCTCGAAGATCTGCCAACACATGTCATGACAAACGCGTCGCCACGCGCCGTCAACAGTGAATCAGCAACTGCGCCATTGCTTCGCTCCGTGCCCGCACCCCTGCCCCGCGCCCCGGCCCGCGCTTGCGGCGCGAAAGCCGTGCTTGCTCGTCCCGCAGGGAGAGGTGCGTTAGAGCTACCGATCCAACGCCTCGCGCTGCGGTGTGCGCAGCGTGTGCCGGATCCAGCAATAACTGATCACAAAGGTCAGCACCATCGAGCCGGCATTCCACAGCAGTAGCTCACGCAACAGCGGCGGGCCTTGCAGGATATGCGCGTAATAGCGGCGATCCAGCAGCGCGATCGCATGCGGCAGGAACACGCTGATGAAGGGCGTCGGCACCGGGGCAACCAGCAAGGTGATGGCAGCGGCAAAGCTGCCCTCCACCCACGGCGAGTTGCGCGGGCGTTTGCGCAGGCGCGCGGTGATCAACGAAAAGATCCACAACAGCGGCATTGCCAGAATCGTCCACAGCACCAGCAGCAATGCCACTGCCAGCATGCCCTGCAGACTCAACATCGCTCAACTCACCAGCGCGGGGATTTGGTCAGCGGCGGTGCCTGGTGCTGACGATCGTAGGCGCGCAGTTCGTCGCGGATATGCGCCACGCGCTGACGGCCCAGCGCATTGCGGCTGTCATCCAGTACCACGCCGTCCAGCAACTCGGCCATGCGTTGTACTGTTGGCAACATCTTTTCCCAGGCATCCAGCGCGGTCATCGGCGCCGGCAGGGTCAGGAAAAACGCGATCGCCGGCGTCTGCATCTCGCGGATGTTGGCCATGTCGAAACTGCCCGGCTTGAGGATACTGGCCATGCTGAAGATCGGCCCGCGTTCCGGATGCCCTTCCACCAAGCGGTGGAACACATTCATATGGCCGAACACCAGGCCGGTCTTTTCCGCAGCAACCACCACATCTTCGCCACGCAGGATCTGACCTGCCTTGGCCGCCACGAACAGCGACACAATTTTGTCGAAGTCCTGATTCGGGCGCTTGCCGACGTCGTTGCCGCCGGCCGCGTCCTGCTCGCCCAGGTCGAGCTCGCTCTGTTCGGTGCCGCCTTCGCTGCGCTCGAACGCGTCTGCGTCAACCCCCGCATCGCCGGAAATCACCGGCTCGCGGCGTTCGCGCAGCTGGCTCTCGTCCTTGTCGACGCGACGTCCCTGCGGCGACTTCTTCGGGCGGCCGAACAGAAAAATTGCAGCGACCAGCAGCACTCCCGCGATCAGGATCCCGATCCGGATCATGGCCATGTCGGACATTCAGCGTGCCTCCGCATAAGAGTGACAGGTGTCGATATTCCGACAAGCATGGCACGTCATGCCGCACCCGCCAAACGTGCGGCTTCTTCCAGGTCCACGCTGACCAGGCGGCTGACGCCTGGCTCGCGCATGGTCACGCCGGACAACTGGCGCGCCGCTTCCATGGTCGCCTTGTTGTGGCTGACGAACAGGAACTGCACCTTCTCGCTCATCTCGCGCACCATGTTGGCCAGGCGGCCAACATTGGCTTCGTCCAGCGGCGCGTCCACCTCGTCCAGCAGGCAGAACGGCGCCGGATTGAGCTGGAAGATCGCAAACACCAGCGCCACCGCGGTCATCGCCTTTTCGCCGCCGGACAGCAGCGAAATGCTGGACACGCGCTTGCCGGGCGGGCGCGCCATGATGGTCACGCCGGTATCGAGCAGGTCTTCGCCGGTGAGTTCCAGGTATGCGTGGCCGCCGCCGAACAGGCGCGGATACAGCGCCTGCACGCCCGAGTTGACGCGATCAAAGGTGTCCTTGAACCGGCCACGGGTTTCGCGGTCGATCTTGCGGATGGCTTCTTCCAGCGTTTCCAGTGCGGTGTTGAGGTCCAGGTTCTGCGCGTCCAGATATTCCGAACGCTGCGCGGCCTCGCCGTATTCCTGGATCGCCGCGAGGTTCACCGGCTCCAGGCGCCGCATGCGGCCGTCGATCTGGTTCACCGCCGCTTCCCATTCGGCCACGTTGGCGGACTCGGACAGGCCGTTGACCACGTCTTCGAGCACGAAGCCGGCCTTGACCACTGCGGCAGACAACTGTTCGGCGTTGAGCACCAGCGCCTGTTGATCGAGCTTGCGCTGGTTGATGCGCTCGCGCTGCGCCAGCGCCTGTTCGTCGCGCTGCTGGCGGGTCTGCTCGAAGCTGCGCAGCTCGCCGTCGATGCTGTCGAGCAGCGTGCGCGTTTCGCTGAGCACACGCTCGGTGCGGACGCGCTCGCTGAGCGCGGCCTGATGTTCGTGCTCCAGCGTTTCCACCGGCGAATCGCCATCGCTGAGCTGGGCGACCAGATCCTCCAGACGCGTGTCCAGCTGGCCGCGCTGGCTGTCCATTCGCTCCAGGGTCTGGCTGAGCGAGGTGATCTGGGTGCGCTGCGATTCCAGCGTGAGCGCCAGTGCATGCATCGCATCGCGCACGCCGCGTGCGGCATCGCGGGCCTGGTCGCGGCCATCGGTGAGCTGGCGGCGTTCGTCTTCCAGCGCCTGACGCGTGCCTTGCAGGTCGCCCATCAAGGTGACCGCGTCTTCAAGTTTCGCACGTGCCTCGCGGGCCTGTTCGCGGCTGGTGTCCAGCGTTTCCAGCAACTGCGACAGCTCGTTTTCGATGCGCTCGATGCGCGTACGCGCGGCATCGACCTTGCCCTGCTGGCTCTGCAACTGGCCGGCCAGTTCCGACACGCTGCGGTGCGCCATGTACAGCTGGCGCTGCGCATCTTCGCGCTGCTGTTCGGCCGCCAGCAGCTGCTCGCGGAAGCTGCCCAGGCGCTGCTCGAGTTCGGCTTCGCGCTCCTGCAGCGTTTCGATCTGCGCACGCAGCTCCTGGATTTCGCGCTCGCGCAGCAAGGCGCCCTGCTTGGCCGCGCCGGAGCGCGATACGCGCACCCAACCCTCGCCCAAGCGCTCGCCGTTGCGGGTAATGACCGAGTCGCCTTCCGGCAACGAGGCCTGCAACGCGCGTGCGGCCTGCAGATCGTCGGCGGCGTGCAGACGCGCCAGCAGGCGACGAATCGCGATCGGCCCCTGTACTTTCGCCGCCAACGAGGTCGGTGCGAAGGTGGCGGCATCGGTGGCACTGGACACCAGCGCGATACGGCCCTCGCCCAACTCGCCCAGCGCGTCGACCAGCTGCTCGGGCGCATCCACCAGCACGCCTTCGATCAACTGCCCCAGCGCGCTTTCGACGGTATTTTCCCAGCCGCTTTCCACCGTGATGCGCTCGCCCACGCGCGCCGCCGAATCCAGCCCGCGCGACTTCAGCCACGCCACCGCCGCGCCCTGTTCCTGGCCAAGGGCGGCCTGTTGCAGGGTTTCCAGCGACGACAGCCGGCCACGCGCGGCCTGCGCCTGCTTGCGCACCTCGGCCAGCTCGCCCTGGCTGGCTCGCTGCTGTTCCTGCAGCCCGCCAAGTGCGTGCTTGCGCGCCTCGACCTGCTCGGTCAGCCCGTCCAGCGACGTCTTTTGCGTCTCATGGCGCAGCTCGATCTGCTCGAACGCCTCGGCCAGCGCGTCCAGATCCAGCCCGGCACGTTCGTTGACCAACGCTTCGCGGCGGCGGTCGGCTTCCAGCGACTGGCGGTCCAGGTAATCGACACGCGTACGCTCCACCTCGCCGGCGCGCGAGGCTTCGCCGGTGTCGCGGTTATGGGTTTCCCAGCGTTGCTGCCAGTCGGCCAGCCGCGCTTCGGCTTCGCGCAGTGATTCCTGGCGGAACTCATGGTCTTCGCGCAGCTGTTCCAGCTGCGGCTCGGCCGCATCCACGGCCTCGCGCAACACCGCCAGTTTTGCCGAGTCGCCGCTGATGTGCTGGGTCAGTTCCTGCAACTGGCTTTGCGCCTCGTCGCGCGCCTTGTGCAGGCGATGCGAGAGTTCGCGCTGGTGCTGGATCTGCTGCTCGATGCGCGCCAGCGCGCTGCCCACCTGGTACACATCGGCCTGCGCCTTGGCCACCGCTTCGGCGGCTTCTTCGCGACGCACGCGCCCGGTTTCGATCCGCGCCTCGGCATCGCGCTGGTCGGCGATCAGCTGCTGCAGGCGGGTCTCTTCCTGGTTCAATTTTTCGCGCAGGCCCTGCAATTGCCCATCCAGGCCGCGGTATTCCAGCGCCTTCCACTCGGCATCCTTGATCCGGCGTTCTTCCTGCAAGGCCTGGTACTGCTCGGCCTGGCGCGCCTGGCGCTGCAGATGCGCCAGCTGCTTGGTGATTTCCTCACGCAGGTCGCCCAGGCGATCGAGGTTTTCGCGGGTATGCCGGATGCGCGTTTCGGTTTCCTTGCGGCGCTCCTTGTACTTGGAAATGCCGGCGGCTTCTTCCAGATACACGCGCAGGTCTTCCGGGCGCGCCTCGATGATCTGGCTGATCATGCCCTGCTCGATGATCGAGTAGCTGCGCGGCCCCAGGCCGGTGCCCAGGAACAGGTCGGTGATGTCGCGGCGCCGGCACTTGGTGCCGTTGAGGTAGTAGGCGCTGTTGCCGTCGCGACTGACCAGGCGCTTGACCGATATCTCGTTGAACGAGGCAAACTCGCCGCTGATGGTGTGATCGGAATTGTCGAAGATCAGCTCCACCGTCGCCTGCGACACCGGCTTGCGCGCCGATGAGCCGGAGAAGATCACGTCGGTCAGCGAGTCGCCACGCAGGCGGCTGGCCGAACTTTCGCCCATCACCCAGCGCACCGCGTCGATGATGTTGGACTTGCCGCAGCCGTTGGGACCGACGATGCCGGTCATGTTGGTGGGCAGGTGCAACGTGGTCGGGTCGACGAACGACTTGAAACCGGACAGCTTGATCGTGGACAGGCGCATGGAAACAGGGATCTCGGTCAACGGCGCGGGGCACGCCATCGGGTCGGGGTTGCAACGGCGTCGCGCTGGCCGACAGGACGCCAGCAACACGGGCCACGCGAACGATTGGCGTTGAGTATAACGGCCGGGCACGGCGGACACCGGCAGGCCCGCCAGCGCCGGTGTCCGGAGGCTGCGTCGATTCAGACCCTGGGCTGTGCCTGGCCCCTTGCCGGCAACCCGACCACCTCCCGCAAAACGGCCCGCAACGACGCCTGAAACACCGCCGCATGGTGCAGCGCAGGGAACTGGCGGTAACGCACATCCAGACCCGGCAGGACCATCAGGCGCCGGGCAAGCTGCCATGCCGCATCGGCCGGCGCGCCCTGGATCGCGGCCAGCAGCGCAGCGCGATCGGGGTCATCGCGGCAGCGCGCATCGATCTGCCCGGCCCGCTCCGCGCCGCCAAGAAACAGCCACAGCCGCGCGACATGACGCAGGCCGCGCGCGACCAGCGCGTGTTCGGGCGTGCCCAGCAGGGCGCCCTGTCCCCACCAGAGCGACGGACTGGCGGCCGCAAAATCGGTAAACCAGCCCTGGTCGACATACAGCGCGTGCAGGACGAACAGGCCGGCCAGCGAGTGACCCCACAGCGCCTGCCGCCTGCCATCCAGTCGTACGCGCTGCGCCAGCGCGGGCACCGCCTTTTGCAGCAGCGCAGCGTGCAGCACCTGCGCGCCGCCGCCCACCCGCCCTGCGGCGGCACCGGGCGCGGCAAGGAATGGATGATCGGCCGGCTGGAACGTGTAGTGGCGGGCACGGGTGGGCAAGTCGATCAGCAGCGCATGGTCCGCGTCGACAAAGACCAGCACCGGCAGGCGCGCCAGCCGCCACAGCGTCACAGGATCGAACAGGCCCAGCGCCCGGTTGCCGTCCAGCATCCACAGCGCCGGAGCGCCACGCCTGGGTGTTGCCGCGTGCGGAATCGCAAAACGGATGCGCCAGCGACAGGCGTCATCGTCGCCAACCGGCACGCTGACGCTGCCGAAGCGATACCCGCGCGCCAATGGCGAACGCGCGCTTGCCAGCGCCGCACCCAGCCGCAACCGATCCGTGCCGGGTGGTTGCGCATTGATTCCGCGCGATGTCGTCGGGCTCATCGGTCGCGGCTCGCCACCGCCGTACAGCGCTTGAGAACGATCGGCAGCATGCCGCGCCCGAACGCACAACGGGCGCCCTGAGGCGCCCGTTGTTGTTGTCGCAAGCGAACTGTTCCCTAAGGTCAGCTTCGCTTAGATGCCACTGACCAGGATCAGGCGTCGGATTCGACGATGACCTTGACGGTGGTTTCCACATCGGCGTGCAGGTGCAGCACAACGTCGTACTCGCCGACATTGCGGAATGCGCCTTCGCCCAGGATCACTTCGCTCTTTTCCAGCGGCAGGCCGGCGGCGGTGAACGCCTCGGCGATATCGCGCGGACCGACCGAGCCGTACAGCTTGCCTTCGGTCGACGCGTGCGCACCGATGGTGACGCTGGCGCCTTCAAACTTGGTGGCGCGGCTCTGCGCATCGGCCAGGATGGTGTTGGCCTTGGCTTCGTACTCGGCGCGCTTGGTTTCGAACGCTTCGACGTTGGCAGCGGTGGCCGGGACGGCCTTGCCCTGCGGCACGAGGAAGTTACGGCCGTAGCCCGGCTTGACGCTGACCTTGTCGCCCAGATTGCCCAGGTTGGTCACTTTCTGCAGAAGAATCAGATCCATGGTGGTGCTCCGTTATTCGTTAGCGCCGGCGCTTTGGCCGACGCAACGTTTGCTGTCCGAAAAGACGGGATTCGGGAATCGGGATTTGGGAATCGCAAAAGCACGATCAACACCGCATCTCGAATGACCGGCCTCTAATTTTTTAAACAGCCCGCACATGGATGTGCGGGCTCTTGTGAGGGACTCACATCAACGACTCGGATTAAACGTCGTGGTTGTCCGTGTACGGGATCAGCGCCAGGAAACGCGAGCGCTTGACGGCCGTGGCCAGCTGACGCTGGTACTTGGACTTGGTACCGGTCACGCGGCTCGGCACGATCTTGCCGTTCTCGGTGAGGTACTGGCGCAGGGTGTTGAGATCCTTGTAATCGATCTCCTTGACACCCTCGGCGGTGAACTTGCAGAACTTGCGACGACGGAAGAACTTGGACATGACAGCGCTCCTTAAGCGGCTTCGGCGTTGTCGCCGTCGGTATCGGTGGCAGCGGGGGCTTCGCCCTCTTCATCGTCACGACGACGACGCTCGCTACGCTCGGGCTTGTCGCCCTTCTCGTCCTTGCTCTTCATGATCAGCGACTGCTCGGTGTCCGGGCCATCGCGCTTGACGACCAGGTGACGCAGCACCGCATCGTTGAAGCGGAAGCTTTCCACCAGCTCGCTCAGCACGGCCTGGTCGACTTCGATGTTGAGCAGCACGTAGTGCGCCTTCACCAGGTTCTGGATCGGGTAGGCCAGCTGACGACGGCCCCAGTCTTCCAGACGGTGGATGGTGCCGTTACCGCCCTCGATCAGCGACTTGTAGCGCTCGATCATGGCCGGGACCTGCTCGCTCTGATCCGGGTGGACCAGGAACACGACTTCGTAATGACGACTCATGTTGTATTACCTTTCGGATGTGGCCACGTGGGCCGGACAGCTCCCCGGTGACCCGCACAAGGCGGCCGGTGGAGCAAGGGTTCCCGCCCGGAACCGGGCAGGAAGCAGGAAAGTATGGCAGTTCAGGCGTTTAGCCGCAACCAGGCCGTGCCAGCGGCCGAGCCGACGAACAGGACATCTGCGCGACGACTGCTTGAGCCCCTCTCCCGCCGGGAGAGGGGTTGGGGTGAGGGTTCGGAGGCGAAGCCCCTCCGCAGAATTCGACCGCGCGAGGCTTCGCCCGTACCCTCATCCGCCCTTCGGGCACCTTCTCCCGAGGGGAGAAGGGACCTCCAGGGAAATTTGGCTTAGCCGGGCTCAGCGATGCTCGGCTTCGGTGGTGAAGCTTTCCCCGCATCCGCATTCGGCAGTCGCATTGGGATTGCTGAAGGTGAAGGTCTCGCTGAGGCCGTGCTTGCCGAAATCGATGCAGGTGCCGTCGACCAGCGGCAGGCTGGTGGGGTCCACGAAGATGCGCACCCCGTCCTGCTCGAATACCGCATCGTCATCGCGCTTCTCGCGCGCCAGGTCGGTGATGTGGCCCCAGCCCGAACAACCGGTCTTGGTCACACCAAAGCGCAGACCCAGCGTCCCCGGGGTCTGCTGCACGAAACGCTGCACGCGCTCCAGCGCGGCGGGGGTGAGGCTGATGGCCATGGGCGTGCTCCAGAAACGATGGTGAAACGATGACGGCAAGTATAGCGAGGCTGCAAGAACCAAGGACTGCACCCGCCGATACGACGTGCTCTCCAGATGGGGCCATGCCGAGCCTTCGACAAGCGCGACCACCCGCAAGCGGTTCAGGCGCTCGCGCCAGCGCGCCCGCAGCCAGTAAACTCGCAGGCCATTCAAGGTCGCTACGGCGAGGAAAAGTCATGACGGTGGTCAGCGTTGAACATGCGCTTGCGGGCAAGCTCCCCGAAGGCGGCGAAGTCACGGTACGGGGGTGGGTGCGCACACTGCGCGGATCTGCCGGACTGGCCTTCATCAACGTGACCGATGGCTCGTGCTTCGCTCCGATCCAGGTGGTGGCCAACGACACCCTGCCCAACTTCGACGAGATCAAGCGCTTGACCAGCGGCTGCTCGCTGATCGCCAAGGGCGTGCTGGTGAAGTCGCAGGGCAAGGGCCAGTCGTTCGAGATCCAGGCCAGCGCTGTGGAAATCGTCGGTTGGGTGGAAGACCCGCTGACCTACCCCATCCAGCCCAAGCCGATGTCGCCGGAGTTCCTGCGCGAAGTGGCGCATCTGCGCCCGCGCACCAACCTGTTCGGCGCGGTCACCCGTATCCGCAACTGCCTGGCGCAGGCGGTGCACCGCTTTTTCCACCAGAACGGCTTCAACTGGATCAGCACCCCGATCATCACCACCTCCGATGCCGAAGGCGCCGGGCAGATGTTCCGCGTCTCTACGCTGGACATGGTCAACCTGCCGCGCGATGCCAGCGGCGCGGTGGATTTCAGCCGCGACTTCTTCGGCAAGGAAACCTTCCTGACCGTGTCCGGCCAGCTCAACGTGGAGGCGTACTGCCTGGCGCTGAGCAAGGTCTACACCTTCGGCCCGACCTTCCGTGCCGAGAACAGCCACACCACACGCCATCTGGCCGAGTTCTGGATGATCGAGCCGGAAATCGCCTTCGCCGACCTGGCCGAAGACGCGCGCCTGGCCGAGCAGTTCCTCAAGTACCTGTTCCGCGCCGTGCTGGACGAGCGAGGCGACGATCTGGCCTTCCTGGCCGAGCGCGTGGACAAGAACGCAATCAGCAAGCTGGAGGCCTTCATCAATGCGCCGTTCGAGCAGATCGACTACACCGAGGCGGTGAAGCTGCTGCAGAACTCGGGCAAGAAGTTCGACTTCCCGGTCGAATGGGGCCTGGACCTGCAGACCGAGCACGAGCGCTGGCTGACCGAGGAACATATCGGCCGCCCGGTGGTGGTGACCAACTACCCCGAGCACATCAAGGCCTTCTACATGCGCCTGAACGACGACGGCAAGACCGTCGCAGCGATGGACGTGCTGGCGCCGGGCATCGGCGAGATCATCGGCGGCAGCCAGCGCGAAGAGCGCCTGGATGTGCTGGATGCGCGCATGGCGCAGTTCGGCCTGGATCAGGAGCACTACAGCTGGTACCGCGATTTCCGTCGCTACGGCTCGGTGCCGCATGCCGGCTTCGGCTTAGGGTTCGAGCGCCTGGTGGTCTACGTTTGCGGGCTGAGCAACATCCGCGACGCCATTCCGTATCCGCGCGCACCGGGCAGCGCCGAGTTCTGATGTGAGCGAGCATGCGGCCACGGTGACCATGTACCGTCCGCTGGGGCCGGAGGAATACGCCCTGGTGCGTGACTCCGGCTTCCGACGCTGGCCGCCGCGATTGCCGGAGCAACCGATTTTCTATCCAGTCACCAACCAACGCTATGCCGAGGAAATCGCATCGCGCTGGAACGTCAAGGACAGCGGGGTCGGCTATGTGGCGCAGTTCGATGTGCGCAAGTCGTTCGTCGACAATTACGCCATTCAGAAAGTCGGCGGCGCACATCACACCGAATGGTGGATTCCTGCCGAAGAACTGGATGCATTGAACGACAATATCGTCGGCGTCATTGCGATCATCGCCCGCTTCGACGCTCCACCCCAGGAGCATTCCGTATGACGCTGTTCTTCGCGCTGTGTTTTGTCGGTGTCGCCGTTGCCGGGCTGACCGCGCTGCTGATTTTCTGGCCGCTGACCCTGGTGCACCTGCGCGACCGCCATCCGGATGCGTTAGACAGCTTCGGCGACCCGGCCTTCATCAGCCCCACCGCATGGCGCTGGTTGTTGGCGCGCCGCTACCGCAGCTACCGCGACGGTGCGCTGTCCGGTCTGGCCACACCCGCCTGGCTCTCGCTGCTGACCATTTTTTTCGGCCTGGGCATGGCGGCCCTGCTCGGGCTGCTTTCCAAGGTACTGGCATGAACATCATCGACACCGACGCAGCGCACGGCTCCGACAGCCACGACCAATGGTGGCTGGCGACCATCGGCCGCACCCTAATCTGGGCGCGCCTGCGCATCAAGGCCGCCGGCACCGCCGAAGTGCTGGACAGCGATGGCAAGACGCTGCCCTACGACAGCGAGGACACCGCGCGTGCGGCCTTGTTCGATGCCGAATTCGTGGCACTGGACGGGCTGGACGAAGAAGACGCGCTGATGCGCGGTTTCTCGCTGCACGAAATCTCGCCGCCACGCGGCGACAGCGATGCCGACCTGCGTGCGCGCATGGTGGTGACCATGGGCGGCCGCGCCTGAGATGTACGCACCGCGCGCGTTCGCACAGACCGATCTGGCGCTGCTGGACTGGCTGCTGGCGCGCGACCCGTTCGTCACCCTGATCAGTCAGGGCGAGGATGGAGCGCCGGCAATCTCGCACCTGCCGGTGCTGTATCACCGCGATGGCGAGGCCATCATCATCGAAGGCCATTGGGCACGCCCCAATCCACAGGCCCGCGCACTTGACGATGTGGTGATCGTGGTGCACGGGCCGCACGCCTATGTGTCGCCCACCTGGTATCCGGACAAGGAGGCCGCCGCGCGCGTACCGACCTGGAATTACGCGGTTGCACACCTGCATGGCCAGTGCAGCCGGGTCGACGACGAAGCGGCCCTGGGCGACCTGATCGACCGCATGAGCCGGCATTTCGAGCACCGTGTCGGTAGCGACTGGCTGTTCGAAATGGAGCGCGACAGCCATCGCCGCCAGCTGCGCGGCCTGGTCGGATTCCGCTTCGTGCCCAGCCGCATCGAACTCACTTTCAAGTTGAGTCAGAACCACCCGCCAGCCAATCGCCGCAGCGTCAGTCAGTTCCTGGCACAGCAACCCGACCAAGCCTCGCACGCGATTGCAGCGTTGATGCAGGCGGCGATGGACGCCGATACGACACGCTGAGACAGCCTCGGCCGCGCACCCCAACGACTGATCGCCAGACCGCCGCGACGCGTCGGCCGCATCATTGGCTGTCGCTGCAATTCTTCCCTCCACCCGACATTGCCCCTGACCCGGCTCATAGCAGGATCAGCAGATGGGGCCATACACCTCGTCGTCGTGTCAGCTCTGCTCATCCAATGCCCGCTTCGTGCGGCGCAAAGTCGATACCGCGCCGGATCGACTCCTAGATGGCGACGCGCAGCCAATGCGTCGGCCCTGGTCCACGGTTTGTAATGACTGGGAGAGATAGAAAAGCGCGTATCGAAATAGTCGAAGATCAATTGCACATTGCTACGGCCCTCCCCTATCACCGTGTATTCCACATCTCCGGTCAGCACATCGCTGGTACCCGAACGTTCGCGCTGCCGGCTCTGGATGTATGCCTCGGCCCGCTGAAGGATGCAGTCGTGGTGGCGCCCGGCGCGACCGACGCGCATCCTGGCTCGCACTCACATAAGTAATGTCCTCAATGGCAGACGCGCGCCTGCAACAACCTCAGGGCATCCGCTCGAACAGTGTCGTATCGCGCTGGCCTTTCAAGACAAGTGCAAGCTCTGCGCTGCCGTCGGCACGGATCCGCAGGCTGGCTTGGCCATCGCTGAGCTGACGGCAATAGCCTCTATCGTTGGCCCCGATCCAGGCGTTCAACGCGCCTGCCGAACGCCCTGCGTAGCGCAACTCCACCTGGCAGTCGCGAGGAGCGCCGTAGCGCAAGCGGCCAAGCACGTCGCCCGGGCGAATTGTGGCCGCCACGATCTCTAGTTGCACGGCCATCAGGCCCGCCCCGCGCCAGCGGCCGGCTTCGGCCAGTCCTGTGCTGCTCTGGTCCAGGACAACGATCAACGGCGAGTCGCGGCCGGGCAGCGTGAGTTGCATGCCGGAGGTCGCACCATCGGACACCTGAAGCTGGGCACGCCCACCGGCTAGCGCGTCACAAAACTTGCCGCCATTGCGCGAGGACAGCGCGTAGCCGTCCGGCTGCGCCTGTAGCTCAAGCGCGCAATTGAAGGGAGGACCAAATCGCACGTCCGCAGTCTGGATGCCATCGGATCCCGCCGCGCGCCCGCTCAGGCGGACATAGACCGGGCCGGCACCGCCGCTGGCAGACAGGATTCCGCGCCAGTCACCGGCCGGAATGCTGCCAACCGGAGCGGCCTGTCCTGCAGCTAGCGAAAGACACAAGGCCAGTGCCGAGGTGATGCGCAAGGTGTGATGTTGATGATGACGTTGACCAGACATGAGAAAACTCCGATAAGAAGTTAGACAGGATGCAGAGATCGATCAAGCTGCTACTCGGCACGCCCGCAGCAGCAATCACCGGAACGGCAGCCGGGCATATGATGAAGATGGATCTCTGTCGGCGCCGAGAACGCCGACAGAGATCTGATGCAAGGCGGCCACATCAGTTCCAGCCGTTCGGTCACCGCATGGGCATCGGCGTCGGACAGCACCAACCTCATGGCACCGCCCCGGCAGCGGAAAGTGGCACGTCCACAAACGGATGAAACGTCCAATGCGTGAACGCAATGCCGTCAAACCAAAGCACGCCATGCGGACATTCGCTCCCATCGGCGTCACCTGTCGAGTTGATCGGTGGCGCCAGTTTCGGCATCGATGCAATGGTCGGACATCGGCCGTTCACCGATACTACGGAGCCTGAAAGCTGATTCATCCTGTGCCCCGACACTGGCCACCACGAACGCGTTTTCTGGAATACTGCGCCCATGAACGAGCTCAACCATTTACTTGAAAACAACCGTGCCTGGTCCGAGCGTATCCGTCGCGAAGACCCGGAATTCTTCTCCAAACTGTCGACGCAGCAGACCCCGGAATACCTGTGGATCGGCTGCTCCGACTCGCGCGTGCCGGCCAACCAGATCATCGACATGGCGCCGGGCGAAGTGTTCGTGCATCGCAATATCGCCAACGTGGTGGTGCACACCGATCTGAACTGCCTGTCGGTGATCCAGTTCGCCGTCGACGTGCTCAAGGTCAAGCACATCCTGGTGGTGGGCCATTACGGCTGCGGCGGCGTGTTCGCCAGCCTGACCCAGAAGCGCATGGGCCTGGTCGACAACTGGATCCGCCACGTCACCGATGTGGCCGACAAGCACGAAGCCTGCCTGCACGATGCCGGCGACCTGCCGGTGCAGCATGCGCGCCTGTGCGAGCTCAATGTGCTGGAGCAGGTGGTCAACGTCTGCCGCACCACCATCGTGCGCGATGCGTGGGAGCGTGGGCAGGAACTGTGCGTGCATGGCTGGGTGTACAGCCTGCGCGATGGCCATGCGCATGATCTGGGCATGTCCATCGACCGCGCCGACCTGCTGCAGGAGCGTTACGACGCGGCGCTGGCGAAAATCCAGGCCGATCACGCCGAACGCTGAGTCGGCGCTGCATGCTTGGTCGACCGCGACGCCCATCGGCGTCGCGGTTGGCTATGCTGGACGTCTTCTTCGCCGAGGAATGTCGATGCTGGTCCCGCCGATCAACCTGCATGCCTGGATCGAGCAACACCGCCACCTGCTCAAACCGCCGGTCGGCAACAAGTGCATCCAGCAGGATGGCTTCATCATCATGATCGTCGGCGGGCCCAACGCGCGCACCGACTACCACTACGATGAAGGCCCGGAGTGGTTCTTCCAGCTGGAAGGCGAGATGGTGCTGAAGGTGCAGGATGCGGGCGTGCAACGCGACATCCCGATCCGCGCCGGCGAGATCTTTCTGCTGCCGCCGAAGGTGCCGCATTGCCCGCAACGCGCCGCCGGTTCGATCGGCCTGGTCATCGAGCGCGAGCGCCTGCCGCACGAGCAGGACGGGCTGCAGTGGTATTGCCCGCACTGCAATCACAAGCTATACGAGGCGATGTTTCCGCTGGGCAATATCGAAACCGACTTCCCGCCGGTGTTCGATCACTTCTATCGCTCGCTGGCGCTGCGCACCTGCAGCCAATGCGGGCATGTACACCCGGCGCCGGAGCGCTATGCCACGGTCGAGGTCTGAGCCGACGACGGGCCGCGACGGCGGCGAGCGGATCCAGTGCGGTGGGCATGAGCCGACGTGCAGCGTCATTGGCGCACCGGTGCCGGGGCCACCGTCCCCGGGCGCAAGGCCGAGGCCGGTTATCTGTGCGCACGAGGACCGGGTGAAGATCGCCGTCCGCCTCGCCCTGCCCGTTTGCCTGCAGCCGAACCGGCCGACCTGCACGCCATGCTGCGCGCACTGATCGACCTCAAGCCGCGCGACGTGCCACTGCGCGTGGCCTTGCGCAACACCGCTGCGGTGGTCTTGCCGTTGGCGGCAGGCGTGGCGACCGGGCAGGTCGCGGCCGGGCTGGCCGTGGCCAGCGGTGCGCTCAACACCATGTTTTCCGACCAGCCCGGCCCGTATCGCGCCCGCCTGCAACGCATGTTGATGGCGGCCCTGGCCGCCGGTGGCGCGGCCTTGCTCGGCATCTGCGTCGGCCATCACACGCCGGCCCTGGTCGTGGCCGGGCTAGTGCTCGGCCTGGGCGGCGGACTGCTGGTGGCGCTGGGCCCGGTCGCAGCGCGGGTCGGGCTGACCAGCATGATCCTGCTGGTGGTCAGTGCGGACATGCGACTGCCGGTGGACCAGGCGCCCGGCGTGGCTGCGCTGATCTTTGCCGGTGGCCTGCTGCAGGTGTTGCTGGCCCTGGCGGCCTGGCCCCTGCAACGTTATCGCCCGGAACGCTTCGCGCTGGCCGAGCTGATGCGCCAGCTGGCAGGGATTGCGCGGCAACGGCCGGAAGCCAGCGCGGCGCCGCCCGCAACGCAGGAAGTCCTCGATGCGATGGTGATGCTGCACGGCGAACACCGCTCGCGCGCGATTGCGGTGCAGAGCTTTCGCATCATCGCCGAGCTGTGCGACCGCGTGCGGCTGGAGCTGTTGTCGCTGGCCGATGCCCACACCCGCCTGACCGACTCGCAGGCACGCCCGGCGATCGAGCGCGTGCTCGAACGCAGCGCCATCGTGCTGGAACAGCTGGCGCATGCGATGACGGTGGGCGAAGACCCGAAGGCGGCCGATGCATCGATGACCGGCTTCGACGATCTGGTCGGCGCGCTGGCGCAGTTTCAGCACGACAACGCCGATACCCGCGAGCGTCGCCTGGTCCGCGTGGCGGTGGCCCGTGCGCAGGGGTTGGGCGGGCAATTGCGCGCCTTGATCCGCAACGCGCACTGGGCCAGCAGCCGCGGCGAAATCCAGGCGCAGCTGGCCGAAGCGCGGCTTCCCGCCGCACTGCGACCTGCCGCGACCTGGGCCACCCTGCGCGCGAACCTGGATCTGTCCTCGGTGGCGTTCCGGCATGCGCTGCGCTGTGGCGTATGCCTGGCCCTGGCGATCGCGTTCCAGCGCTGGCAGCAGATTCCGCACGGGTTCTGGATCCCGATGACCACCGCCATCGTGCTCAAGCCGGATTTCGGCGGCACTTTCAGCTTCGGCGCCCTGCGCGTGGCCGGCACCTTCATCGGTTTGTTGGTGGCTACCCTGCTGGCCCATTTTGCGATGGATGGCGCCGGTCTCCGCCTGGCCTTGCTGGCGCTGTTCTGCCTGGGCTTTCGCTTGTTGACCCAGGTGAACTACGGCATCGGCGTGGCCTTCCTCACCGGCATGCTGGTGCTGTTGCTGTCCTTCGAAGGTATGACGCCTGGCGAAGCGGTCGGCGCGCGGCTGCAGGCTACCGTGGCCGGCAGCGCGCTGGCGCTGATCGCCTACGCGCTGTGGCCGACCCGCGAGCGCCGGCATATCCGCGCCTCGCTGGCACAGTTGCTCACTGCCTATCGCGAGCATCTGCATAACCTGTTGCTGGGCGAGATGGATCGGTTGAGCGACAGCCGCGCCGCCGCACGCGTGGCGCGCACCAATGCGCAGGCGTCGATCGAACGCCTGCGCGGCGAGCCGCGCAGCCGCCGCAACCTGCACGAACTCAAGTTGGCCGAATCGCTGCTGGCCAATGGCAACCGACTGATCCGCGCCACCTTGCTGCTGGAGGCGGTGCTGCGCGATGGCCACCGGCTGCCCTCGCTGGAGGCACTGCCGGACTTCGCCGATCACGCCGACCGGGCACTGGCCGAGCTGATCGACTGCCTGCGCAGCGGCGGCACGCCGGCTGCGGCCACGCTACGCAGCGCCGAGCGCAAACTCTCCGATGCACTGGCCGCGCTGCCGGACGGCTCGCCCACCGCCGCCGCGCTTGCCGACACCGTCGACCGCGTCACCGACAGCATCGGCACGCTCACCCATCTGCTGCGCCCTGCCCGACCGGCCTCGACCACAACGCCAGCGGTGCATGACGGCGCGCAAGGTGCCGGCGGGTAAACTGCCACATCGATTCAGACCCTGCGAGCCCGATGAGCACCGACCCGCTGTCCCGTTCCCACGCCGCGGCGCTGGATGCCGCCGACCCGCTGCGCAGCCTGCGCGACGCCTTTGTGTTCCCGCAACACGATGGCCGGGATCAGACCTATTTCGTCGGCAATTCGCTGGGCCTGCAGCCGCGTCAGGCCCGCGCGATGGTGAGCGAAGTGCTCGATCAGTGGGGCGCGCTTGCGGTGGAAGGCCACTTCACCGGCCCCACGCAATGGCTGACCTATCACCAGCTGGTGCGCGACGGGCTGGCACGCGTGGTCGGCGCGCAACCGGGCGAAGTGGTGGCGATGAACACCCTCAGCGTCAATCTGCATCTGATGATGGCCAGCTTCTATCGCCCCACCCCCGAGCGCGGCGCGATCCTGATCGAAGCCGGTGCGTTCCCGTCCGACCGCCATGCGGTGGAATCGCAGCTGCGCCTGCACGGACTGGACCCGGCCGCGCAATTGATCGAGGTGGACGCCGATGCACCCGATGGCACGGTGTCGATGGCAGCGATTGCCGATGCCATCGCACGGCATGGTCCGCGGCTGGCGCTGGTGCTGTGGCCCGGTATCCAGTACCGCACCGGCCAGGCCTTCGACCTGGGCGAAATTGCGCGGCTGGCGCGCGCGCAAGGGGCGGCGGTGGGGTTCGACCTGGCGCATGCGGTGGGCAATATCCCGCTGACCCTGCACGACGACGGCGCCGATTTTGCGGTGTGGTGCCATTACAAGTATCTCAATGCCGGCCCGGGTGCGGTGGGTGGGTGCTTCGTGCATGCGCGCCATGCCACCAGCGATCTGCCGCGCATGGCCGGCTGGTGGGGACACGAGCAGCAGACCCGCTTCCGCATGGACCCGCAGTTCGTGCCCACCCCCGGCGCCGAAGGCTGGCAGCTGAGCAACCCGCCGGTGCTGGCATTGGCGCCGCTACGCGCATCGCTGGACCTGTTCGACCAGGCCGGCATGGCCGCGTTGCGCGCCAAGTCCGAACAGCTCACCGGGCATCTGGAACAGCTGATCCGCGCACGCGTGCCGCAGGTGCTGCAGATCGTCACCCCGGCCGAGCCGGCGCGGCGCGGCTGCCAGCTGTCGTTGCGGGTGGCCGGCGGACGCACGCAAGGACGCGCGTTGTTCGAGCATCTGCACGCGGCCGGCGTGCTTGGCGACTGGCGCGAACCGGACGTCATCCGTATCGCGCCGGTACCGCTGTACAACCGCTTCAGCGATCTGCACACCTTTGTGGAACAGGTGGAAGCCTGGGCCGCCCGCTGAGCGCGGCACGCTGACTGCAACACCACCGATGACGCGTCAGGCACACGCGAAACCCGCGCAGGCCCACGTACACTCCCAGCCCGCCTGCGACAACGCAGGCGGCCGCTTTCGCCAGCGGCTCTTCCCTCACCTTTGCCGGCTCGCGCATCCGGCCGCTGCCGGACATTGCATTGAGCCCAGTCTCCCCCCGCTCCCTGACCCTGATCGGCGCCGGCCTGGCCGGCTGTCTGCTGGCCATTCTGCTGTCGCGTCGCGGCTGGCAGGTCACCGTCTACGAACGGCGTGGCGACCCCCGCATCAAGGGCTACGAGTCCGGGCGCTCGATCAACCTGGCGCTGGCCGAACGCGGACGCCACGCCTTGCGTCAGGCCGGTGCCGAAGAGGCGGTGATGGCCAAGGCGGTGATGATGCGCGGCCGCATGGTGCACCCGATCGACGGCGAACCGCAGCTGCAACGCTACGGCCGCGACGACAGCGAAGTGATCTGGTCGATCCACCGTGCGGCATTGAATGTCGCGCTGCTCGATCTGGCCGAGCAGGCCGGTGCGCGAGTGCACTTCTATCGCCGCCTGCACACGGTGGACTTCGACGCCGGCTACGCGCGTTTCATCGACGACCGCGACGACCAGCCGCACGAGATCCACTTCCAGAGTCTGATCGGCAGCGACGGTGCCGGCTCGGCACTGCGCGCGGCCATGCAGCGCAAATCGCCGCTGGGCGAACGCACCGAGTTCCTGGATCACTCGTACAAGGAACTGGAAATCCCGCCGCTGCCGGGCGGCGGCTTCCGCATTGAACGCAACGCGCTGCACATCTGGCCGCGCGGGCGCTACATGTGCATCGCGCTGCCCAACGATGGCGGCACCTTCACCGTCACCCTGTTCCTGCCCAACGCCGGCGACCCCAGTTTCGCCACCACCCGCACCGGCGAGGAAGCGCATGCCTTGTTCGCCCGCGATTTCCCCGACGCGTTGCCGCTGATTCCGCAGCTGGAAGAACACTGGGAAGAGCATCCGCCCGGTCTGCTCGGTACCCTCACCCTGGAGCGCTGGCATCTGGACAGCCGCGCCTTGCTGATCGGCGATGCCGCACACGCGATGGTGCCGTTCCACGGCCAGGGCATGAATTGCGCGTTCGAAGATTGCGTGGCGCTGGCCGAGCAGATGGATGCGCACGACGATATAGGCAGCGCATTTGCCGCGTTCGAAGCCGCGCGCCGCGACGACGCCGCGGCGATCCAACAGATGGCGCTGGAAAACTATCTGGAAATGCGCGACCGCGTCGGCGACGCCGAGTTCCTGCTGCAACGCGAGCTCGAGCAGCAATTGCAGGCGCGCTGGCCTACGCGCTTCGTGCCGCATTACACGATGGTGACCTTCCTGCGCACGCGCTATTCGATCGCGTTGGCACGCAGCGACATCCAGCGGCAGATTCTGGTCGAGGCCACGCGCGGGCATGGCGACCTGTCGCGCATCGACTGGGACGCACTGGAAGCGGTGGTGCATGCACGCCTGGAGCCCCTGGAAGGCGCGCACTAAGAGCGGCTGACAAAGGTCTGCGCCCACTGCCGGACGGGCGCGGCCGGTGCTCTGCGCGGCATGGAGCGTTCGTACTCTCCGGTACAGCGCGCGCAGGCCATACCCACCTTCCATGTGGTATCAGCCGCTCCAAGGTCTTCTGTGCGTCTGCGCACTGTGCGCAAACGCGCACGCGGCGCTCGCCAACACCTACAGCACGCGGCCCCGCACGGCATGTGACTGCCCCAACGCACAGCTGCGCCTCAGCGAGCCGGCGCTGCGATGAGGGATACTAGCGGGCACTGGCGGCGCATACGCCGTGCGCCGCGGATCTGGATCTCGCCCCCGCATGCCTGACAGCTTTCTCTTCTACGACCTGGAAACCTTCGGCCAGGACCCGCGCCGCACCCGCATCGCGCAGTTCGCCGCCGTGCGTACCGATGCGCAACTGCGCGTGATCGACGAGCCGATCAGTTTCTTCGTGCAACCGGCCGACGATCTGCTGCCCTCGCCCTACGCCACCATGGTCACCGGCATCACCCCGCAGCACGCATTGCGCGAAGGCGTGACCGAGGCCGAAGCGTTCGCGCGCATCGCCGAGCAGATGAGCCGCCCGCAGACCTGCACGCTGGGCTACAACTCGATCCGCTTCGACGACGAGTTTGTGCGCTGCGGCCTGTTCCGCAATTTCTACGACCCGTACGAGCGCGAGTGGCGCGGCGGCAATTCGCGCTGGGACCTGCTGGATGTGCTGCGGCTGGTGCACGCCTTGCGCCCGGACGGCATCAGCTGGCCGCAGCGCGAAGATGGCGCCACCTCGTTCAAGCTCGAACATCTGGCCGACGCCAACGCCGTGCGCGAAGGCGATGCGCACGAAGCCCTGTCCGACGTGTACGCCACCATCGGCATGGCGCGTAAATTTCAGCAGCATCAACCCAAGTTGTGGGAGTACGCGTTGCGCCTGCGCGACAAGCGCTTTGCTGCCAGCTTGCTCGATGTGATTGCAATGGAGCCGGTGCTGCACATTTCGCAGCGCTACCCGGCCTTGCGCATGTGCGCTGCGGCGGTGCTGCCGCTGACGCGGCATCCGCGCATCGACAGCCGCGTGATCGTGTTCGATCTGGACGGCGACCCGGAGGTACTGCTGCGGCTGAGCCCGGATGAGATCGCCGACCGGCTGTATATCCGTGCGGCCGATCTGCCCGACGGCGAACAACGCATCCCGCTCAAGGAAGTGCATCTGAACAAGTCGCCGGCCCTGGTGGCATGGCAGCATCTGCGCGAGCCGGATTTCCAGCGCCTGGGCGTGGACCGCGATGCGGTGCTGGCCAAGGCCGCACGGCTGCGCGAACTGGGCCCTGAACTGGCCGAAAAGGTGCGCAGGGTCTACGGCAACGAGCGCGCTGCGGCGCCGGCCGTCAACGATGCCGACGCCTCGCTCTACGACGGTTTTCTGGCCGAAGGCGACAAACGCCTGCTGGGCCAGGTGCGCGCCAGCGCACCGGACGAACTGGGCGCGCTGGAAACGCGGTTTCGCGATCCGCGCCTGATCGAGCTTCTTTTCCGCTACCGCGCGCGCAACTGGCCGCAGACGCTGTCGTTCGACGAGCAGGAACGCTGGAACACGTATCGCCGCAAGCGCCTGCTCGAAGACCATGGGTTGGGCGAAGTCACCCTGGAGCAGTACAACGCGCAGATTGCGGATTTACGGCTCGCTCACCCGGACGATGCTACCAAGCAAGCCCTGCTCGACCAGCTCGCTGCCTGGGGTTCGGACCTCCAACGTACGCTATGACCACCTATTTTTCAGACGCCAGCTTCAAGTTCCTGCGCGCCCTGGCCCGCCACAACGACAAGACCTGGTTCGCCGATCATCGCCACCAGTACGAGGCGCACGTGCGCCAGCCGTTTCTGCAGCTGATCACCGATCTGCAGCCGGCGCTTGCCGAGGTCAGCGAGCACTATCGTGCCGACCCCAAGACCCAGGGCGGCTCGCTGTTTCGCATCTATCGCGATGCGCGGTTTTCCAACGACAAATCGCCCTACAAGAACTGGCAGGGCGCGCGCCTGTTTCACGAGCGCAGGCGCCAGGTGCCGGCACCCTCGTTCTACATCCATCTACAGCCGGGCGAGAGTTTTGTCGGTGCAGGGCTATGGCACCCGGAACCGGACACGCAGCGCAAGCTGCGCCAGTTCATCTTCGAAAATCCGGGCAGCTGGAAGGCTGCCGCCTATGCTCCCAAATTGCGTCGCAAGTTCGCCCTGGACGACAGCGAAAAACTGGTCCGCGCACCGCGCGGGTTTCCCAACGATTTCGAGTTCATCGACGATCTCAAGCACCGCAACTGGGCGTATCTGCGTCATCTGGACGACGCCATCATGACCGGGCCGCGCCTGCGCCAGACCATCGAGGCGGACCTGGTGACGCTGGCGCCGTTTGTCGATTATCTGTGCGCGGCACTGGACCTGGAATTTTGAGGCCAGCGGCGGCGCAGGCACCTCGCGCCACGGCGCTGCCGCGCCGGCGGCCTGTCGCTACCGTTCGGCTGCCGTCGCGCACCCTGCCCACATCACGCCTTGCAACGGAGTGCGAACGATGAGAAAGCGCTGGTGGATCCTGCCATTGCTGGCCGTGGTGCTGCTGGCGGGGTATGTGGTGGCCGGCCCGTATCTGGCCATCCGCGGCATCAGTCAGGCGGTCGCCGATCGCGATGCCGCGCAGTTGGAAAGCTATGTGGATTTCCCCAGCCTGCGCGTCAACCTCAAGGCGCAACTGGACGATTACCTGATCCGCCAGGCCGGCAGCAGCATGCAATCGAGCCTGCTCGGCGGTTTTGCGCTGCAACTGGCCAGCGGCATCAGCGGCGCCGGCGTGGATACCTTGGTCACGCCGCTGGGGATCGGTGCCTTGCTGCAAGGCCACAGCGTGTGGAACCGTCTCATCGGCGACACCGTCAGCGCCGACACCTATGCGGCACCGGCGCCGGCGCGCCCGCTGCAAGGCGCCACGCAGCGCTTCGAATCCACCCGCCGCTTCACCGCCACCACGCAGACTGCCAATGGCGCGCCGGTGACCTTCGTGCTGACCCGCCAGGGCCTGCGCTGGCGACTGACCGATATCCAGTTGCCGTTGCCTGCCACACCCAGCGAGCGCACGCCATAATCGGGTAGCGCCGAGGCCCAGGGCGTCGACGCACAAGCCTTGAGTGACCAACAAAACCAGTGTGTAGCAGCCCCAGGCTGGCGCAGCCGCTCGACAGCGGGCTGGTGCACGCGGGCACTGCCGTTCCGGGCATGCCGTCCCCCCACACCGCCAACGACTGCTCGCTACGTCGTGTTAGCCGCTCTTGGCCGGACCTGCAAAACGCAACGCCTCAGGAAAACCGCCAGGCCCGTTCCTGCCATGCCGCCTGCAAGCGCAGCATCGACGGCCGCAATTGCCGGCGTGCCGACCATGCCAAGCCGGCCAGCGCGGCGTCCGGCGTACCCGGTGTACGTCGGCTATTCCAGGCGAACACCACCTGGTTACGCAGATCCGGTTCGGGCAGCAGCAGCACCAACCCGTCGAACAGCTCTCGCAGCTGCGCCAGATGCTCGGCCATCGGCACCTGGTAGAGATTCAGTGCCAGCACCCCGCCCTCGCGTAAGCCCGCGCGACAATCGGCATAGAACTGCGACGTGCAGAGCGCCGGCGGAATGCCGTCGGCGTCGTAGGCATCCAGCAGCAACAGGTCGTAGCGGCCGGCGCGGCTGCCGATCCAGTCGGCGCCGTCCCCCAGCGTGATCTCCAGACGCGCGTCGTCGCGCGGGATGGCGAATGCATCACGCAATGCCAGCACCTGCGGGTCAGCCTCCACCGCTTCCAGACGCGTGCTGCGCAAGTAGCGATGGCAGAACTTCAGCTGCGCACCGCCGCCTACCCCGATCAGCCCGATGCATTCCGGGCGCGGTTGCAGCCACAACGCAGCCAGCATGCTGCGCGTATACGGCAGCACCAGCCGATACGGTGCCCAGCGCGACATCCGGGTCTGCACCGTGTCGTCGGTGAAGGTCAGTTCCAGCTTGCGCCAGGTCCGCAGCAGCCCGGCACGCGCTGGCGCCCGCGGCGCTTCGCTCATCGGCTCGGCGGATCGTTGGCCACGCCGTGCGGCACGTGGCCGGCCGCCACATGCTGGTG
The DNA here is from genome assembly GCF_024806835.1 of Xanthomonas sp. 3793. GTDB lineage: Bacteria > Pseudomonadota > Gammaproteobacteria > Xanthomonadales > Xanthomonadaceae > Xanthomonas > Xanthomonas arboricola_F. The sequence goes on along the minus strand of NZ_JANTYU010000002.1, from coordinate 752,225 downwards.
CTGGCGTGCGCTGTCGATGTTGTGTTGCGAGTCGTCGAAGAAGATATCCGCGCCAAACGCTTCCAGAAACGGCCCCTTGTGCCGGCCGCCGAGAAACAGCGCTTCGTCCAGGCGCACGCCCCATTCGCGCAAGGTGCGGATCACCCGCTCGTGCGCAGGCGCCGAACGCGCGGTGACCAGCGCCGTGCGGATCGGCGACGCTTCGCCCGGCGGGAACGCCGCCTGCAAGGTATGCAACGCCGACAGGAAATTGCGGAACGGGCCAACCGACAATGGCTCGCGTGCGCGCTCGCGCTCGTGGCGCCCGAACGCTTCCACACCCTGCTCGCGCGAGATGCGTTCGCTCTCATCGCCGAAGATCACCGCGTCCCCGTCAAAGGCAATGCGCAGCTGCGTGGATAGCCGGCTTTCGTCGTTGTCCACGATCGCTGCGGCCGCTTCGGCACGTTCGCCCGGGGCGCGCGGCATGATGGTGGCCGCAGCGATGCCGTGGGTCAGCGCACGCCGCACCGAGTCCGGGTTGGCCGACAGGAACAGATCGGTGCCGAACGGTTTGACGTACGGCCAGGTCGGCTCGCCGGAGGTGAAGGTCGCACGCACGATGCCCAGGTTGTAGTGCTGGATCGAATTGAAGATGCGCAACCCGGTATCGGCAGAGTTGCGCGACAGCAGAATCACTTCCACGCGCGGGGTTTCTTCGGGCACATCGTGGTTGAGCGCCAACAGCTTGCGCACCACCGGAAATGCCACGCCCGGCTGCAGGATGTCGTCTTCGTGTTCGCGCTGAAACGCCGAATACGCCTCCACCCCGTCTGCCTCGAACAGCGCATGGCCCTCTTCGAGATCGAACAGCGCGCGCGAGGTCACCGCAACGGTCAGGAGCCTGGGGGAGTTGTCAGCCATTTGGGTGCCGGGATTGGGGAGTGGGGATTCGGGATTGGTCAGAAGCTTAAGGAGTGGGGAATTTCAAATTCGGGATCGGATCATTCCTGCCGCAGCCTACCGTGTCGGCACCATCGCATGCGCCACGCGTCGCGCTGCAGCCGTTGCCAATCCCGAATCCCCAATGCCCAATCCCCGCGCCTCACACCGCAAACTGTTCGCTGAAGATGCGTTCTTCCAGATTGTGTTCGGGGTCGAACAGCAACGTCACCTGGCGCTGGGTGGACTCGCGGATGGTGACTTCCACCACGTCGCGGATCTCGTGCGAGTCGGCGGTGACGCTGACCGGACGTTTGTACGGGTCGAGCACGCGAAAGCGCACTTCGGTATCGGCCTTGAGGATGGCGCCACGCCAGCGGCGCGGGCGATACGGCGCGATCGGCGTCAGTGCCAGCGTATGCGAGCCCAGCGGCAGGATCGGCCCGTGCGCGGAATAGTTGTAGGCGGTGCTGCCGGCCGGCGTGGCGACCATCACGCCATCGCCGATCAGTTCGGCAATACGGGTCTGGCCATTGAGATCCACGCTCAGATGCGCGGCCTGGCGGGTCTGGCGCAGCAACGAGACCTCGTTGTAGGCCAGCGAGCCGGCGCTGGTGCCCGATTCGGTCTGCACCAGCATTTCCAGCGGCCGCAGGTGCGCAGGTTCGGCGCGTTGCAGACGCGCCAGCAGATCGTCTTCGTCGTCGCGGTACTGGTTCATCAGAAAGCCGACCGAGCCCAGCTTCATGCCGAACACCGGCTTGTCGGCGGCACCGTGACGATGCAGCGTCTGCAGCATGAAGCCGTCGCCACCCAGCGCGCAGACGACCTCGGCGTTCTCCAGCGGATGATCGCCGTAGCGCTGCACCAGACGCGCCCGCGCGCTCACGGCGGGCTCGGTGTGGCTGGCAAGAAAGGCAATGCGGGGTGATGCGGTCATCGTTGACTCCAAAGCATGCGAATCAGCATACCGCAGCACTGTGGTGGGCTTGTTGCCAGCGCGCCCTGCCCTCGCACGCGCGGCCGCGATTGCGCCCGCGCGTTCAGGCGCCACCACGCCTTGGCCGTGTGTCCATGCAGTACCTGCGTTTGCTGGCGACTCCGCCACCGCAGGCAGCACTCCATCGGACACAACCGGCTGGGCTCAGGCCGTCAACCGCCACGCGCGATGGATGCGTGCATGGCGTTCGAAATCCGGGTCGATGGTGCGCGGGCTGATTTCCTCGCATTGCGCGAACTCGGCGACCGCTTCCTCGTCCAGCTTGAACCGGCGGAAGTTGTTGGAGAAATACAGCACGCCGCCCGGCGCCAGGCGCGCCACCGCGGCGCGCAGCAAGCGCACATGCTCGCGCTGGATATCGAAATCCTCCGCGCGCGCGGAGTTGGAGAAGGTCGGCGGGTCGCAGAAGATCACGTCGAAGTGCGCACGCTCGGCCTCCAGCCAGGCCAGCGCATCGGCCTGCACCAGCTTGTGCTTGCTGCCAGCCTGGCCGTTCAAGGCCAGGTTGTCGGCGCACCACTGCAGGTAGGTGCCGGACAGATCCACGCTGGTCGTGGCGCTGGCACCGGCTGCCGCCGCCTGCACGCTGGCCACGCCGGTGTAGCAGAACAGGTTGAGGAAACGCCTGCCCTTACTCTGCTGCGCCATAGTGCCGCGCAACGGGCGGTGATCCAGAAACAGGCCGGTGTCCAGGTAATCGAACAGGTTCACCCGCAGCAGCGCGCCGTGCTCGCGCACGTTGACGATTTCGTTGCGCTGCTCGAAACGGCCGTACTTGCTGCCGCCCTTGCCCCGTTCGCGCGACTTCAATGCGACACGCTCGGCCGGCACCTCGAACACCTCGCGCGCAGCCGCCAGCAGCTCGCCCAGGCGCCGGCGCACATCCGCCTCGGGAATGGTCGCCGGCGCGGCATATTCCTGTACATGCAGAAAGAGGCGCCGGTCGCCATCGGCTTGCTGATACACGTCGATGGCAGCGGAATACTCCGGCAGGTCGGCATCGTAGGCGCGGAAGCACTCGATGCCTTCGCGGGCGCGCCACTTCTTGAACTTCTGCAGGTTCTTGCGCAGGCGGTTGGCCACCATCTGCGCGCCTTCGCTGAGCGCAGTCGGTGCCGCCAACGGGGTACGGCGCGGCACCGCGATCGGGTCGCAGACGATCAACGCGCACTCGATCGCGCCATTGAACAGCTGGTATTTCTTGCCGGCGCGCAGCCCGGTGGCATAGGCCAGCTCGGCGTTGCCGCACAGCAGACTCGCCCGCCACTGCGGCACCACGCGCTGCAAGGTATCGCCCAGCTTGCGATACAAGGCCGCATCGGCAGCCAGGCGCTCGTCGTACGGCGGGTTGCACACCACCACGCCGGTGGCCTGCGGCGGGGACTGCAGATCGCCGACCTCGCGCACGCCGAACCAGATCGCTTCGGCCACGCCGGCTACCTGCGCATTCTCCTTGGCGGCGCGGATCGCATGCGGGTCCATGTCGCTGCCGTGGATCACCTGCTTCAGCGCGGCACGCCCGGCGCTGTCGCGATCGCGCGCCTCGTTCACCAGCTGCTGCCAGCCCTCACGGTCGAAGCCGCGCCAGCGGCTGGGCACATCGCTCCCATAGCGTTGCAGGCCGGGCGCGACGTCGGCGGCCATCAGCGCACCTTCGATCAGCAAGGTGCCGCTGCCGCACATCGGGTCCAGCAAGCCGCCGCCGTCGGCATAGACGCGCGGCCAGCCGGCGCGCAGCAACACCGCCGCGGCCAGATTTTCCTTCAGCGGCGCCTCGTTCTGCGCCATGCGCCAGCCGCGCCGGTGCAACGGGCCGCCGCCCAGGTCGACCGAGATGGTGGCGCGGCCCTTGCGCAGCGACAGGTTCAAGCGCAGGTCGGGGCTTTCCACATCCACCGACGGGCGTTCCAGCCCCTGCCTGCGCATGGTGTCGACCACCGCGTCCTTGATGCGCTGCGCGGCATAGCGCGCGTGCGTGATCGCGGTGCCGGAGACGTGCGCGTCCACCGACAGCGTGTGGCCGACGGACAGGTGCTCGTCCCACGGCAACTCGGACACGCCGGCATACAGCGCGTCCTCGTCCGGGCAGTCGAACTCGGTGAGCGGCCACAGCACGCGGCTGGCCAGGCGCGACCACATGACGGCGCGCAGCGCGTCGCGCGGTTCGCCTTCGACATTGACGCCGGAGATGGTGGCGGTGGCCTTGCTGGCACCGAGCGTCAGCAGCTCGTCGGCAAGCAGGTATTCCAGGCCCTTGGCACAGGATGCGAAGAATTTCACGTAGGCAGGTATCGATAAGACGCTGGCGCGGCGGCGAGCGTGGGAGCAGGACAGCGGGCCGGCGCCCGGGTGGGCAGTGCCGTGGTCGCCGTGGGTGGGCCGCAAATGGTCGGCCATCGCGGCCGGCATTACCACCCCCGCCGGCTGCACGGCCCGTCGCGCGGTTCACCAGGGCGCCAGCCGCCACTGCGCCTGCCCGGTGTCCAGCCGCTGCTGCAGGCCCAACCTGCCCAGGAAGGCGGCATCGTGCGAGGCCACCAGCAACGCGCCGGTGTAGCTGCGCAGCAGTGTTTCGATCGCTTCGACCGATGCCAGATCCAGATGATTGGTGGGTTCGTCCAGCAACAGCAGCTGCGCCGGCCGGGCCCGATACAGCGCGCAGGCCAGCGCCGCCTTGAGCCGCTGGCCGCCGCTGAGCTGACCGGTGGGCAGGTCGGCGCGCTGCCGGTCCAGCCCCAGCAACGCCAGCCGCAGCCGCTGGGCGTGCTCGGCCGCGGCAGGATCGGCATCGCGCAGCTGCGCGACGACCGAGCGGGCCGGGTCGAGCATGGCCAGGTCCTGATCCAGATAGGCCACCGGCACATGCACCTCGCACTGGCCGGACTGTGCCGTCAGGCGCCCGCCCAACAGCTGCAACAGCGAGGATTTGCCGCTGCCGTTCGGGCCGACCAGCCCGATGCGGGGCTGGCCGTGCAGCAGCAGATCTACGCGTCGCCCACCCAGCCGCCCAGCCGCCAGCTCCACCTGCCGCAGGGTCGCCAGGCGGTGCGACGCGCCCACCGCCATTGCCGGTGCCAGCAGTGCAATGGCCTGCGGCGCCTCGACATGGGCGGCGGCCTGCGTCACCGCCTCCGCCAGGCGCGCCTGTTCGGCCTGGCGTTGCTGCTGCAGCCGGCCCGCACTCACCTCGCTGCGCTGCCGCTGGCCTCCCAGCAGGATCGGCGCCTGGTTGGCCTGCGCGGCCGCCCGCGCCCCTCGCGCCTGGCGCTGTTGCTGGCGCATGTGCTGCTCGCGCAGTGCCTGTTCGCCGCGTGCGCGCGCCTGTTTGCGCTGGGCGAGCAGCTCGCCGGCCGCCTGTTGCTCGCCTGCGAGCTGCTGGGCGTAGTGGGTGTAGTTGCCGCCATAACTGCGCACCCCGTGCGCGGACAGCGCCAGGATGCGCTGCATGCCGTCCAGCAGCACCCGGTCATGACTGATGACCAGCAATCCGCCAGTCCACGCCTGCAGCTGCGCCATCAGCCGCTGTCGCTGCGGGCCGTCCAGATGGTTGCTGGGCTCATCCAGGATCAACATGTCCGGCTGCATCAGCCAGGCACCGGCAAGCGCCACCCGCATGGCCTGGCCGCCACTCAGATGCGCGGCGGGAGCATATGGATCGCAGCCGCCAAGCCCCTGCCGCGCAAGCGCTTCAGAGAACTCGGCGTGGGCGTTCCAGCGCTCGCCCACCCGCTCGAAATCGGCAGGCGCCACGCTCCCGGCGGCGATCCGCTTCAATGCATCCAGCAGCGGCGCCACCCCGGCCAGATCGACGATGCGCTGCCCCGGCGTTGCGCTCACGCGCTGCGGCAGGTAATGCACGCTGCCACTGCGCACGCAGCGGCCGCTGCCGGGAGCCAGCTGGCCAGCCAGCAAACGGCCGAGCACACTCTTGCCCACGCCATTGCGCCCGACCAGGCCGGTATGGCGCTGATCGAGGTGCAGGGTCAGATCGGAAAACAGCGTACTGCCATCGGGCAGCACGAACGCGACGCTCTCCAGCGTCACCAACGGACAGGTCATCAGTGTCTCCATTGCATGCCAGGACACGTCGCGCTCCAGACGGAACGGCAACGGGTATGGCCGTCATCGCGACGGCGGCATCAATGGCGCATTGGACCAATCCTCGAATCGGGGTGCGGCCCAAGTGTAGGCCGGTCTGCGGCTGCAGCGAAACCTTTGAGCCCGGATGCGCCGCAGGGCCGCTCGCTGCAATGGTTTAGATCGGCTAACAAAACGTGGCGAGCGGTCGTCAGTTGCGTGGGCGGCGCGGAGGAAACGGAGTGTACGGTTGGTACCTGAGCATTCCGGGCACCGGCCGCACCCGCCTGGCGGGGAGCACAGTCGTTTTGTCAGTCGGTCTTGGCCGCAGCAAGCACCCGCCTGCACGCTAGATCCCCCTGGCCGCCACCTTGCCGGCACAGCAGATCGGTGCGGTTGCGATTATCGGCGTCTGCAAGCGCGCGCCGACGCAGCGGACACGCGCCAACAACGCAGCGACACTCCACGCGGCAAGAGCGATTGGCCGCTGCCGTCAGTGACCCATCGGCTTTTGCGCAATGACCGTGGGAAAAATGCTGGCGCGATCGTCGATGAATCGCACGCTCGCAAAGCCGGCACTTTCCAGCTGCACGCGCGTCTGCGCATGGGTGCGGAACGATGCCCAGCGCGCCTGGACGATATCGATGAAAACCTGGCTCTGCAGCACAAGCGACGCCTGGTCCAACAGCGCCAGCTTCCACGGGGATTGCGCACACAGGCTGGGCGGAGGCGTCAGGAAACTCGCCACCAGTGTACCGCCCGGCCGCAACCTGTTGAAGAACGCGCTGTACAGCGCGACCACGCGTGCATCGTCGGGCTCGTAGAGATTGAGGCCGTTACTGGTCACCACGTCCACACTGCCTGCATCGCCCTGCGCCCAGGCATCTTCCAGACGCAGCGACAGCTGTTGTTCCAGCCCGTAGCCACGCGCCAGTTGCAGCGCACCGTCCAGCGCCTGCGGGTCCAGATCGATGCCGATCAGGCGTACATCCGGGCACTGCCGGTAATCCAGGCTCAACACGTCACCCATCCATCCGCACGGTACCGACGCGATGGTGATCCCGGGCCGCAACAAGGCCTGCAATTGCGCACGGAAGATGCCGAACCGCTCGCGGGTTGCAAGCACGGCCGGCGTCTTCTCGAAAATTTCGTACTCCAGTGCCAGCGTGGTGTCTTGCGGCAGGGTGCCCGCTTGATAGGTGACCAACCGATGCGTCCACTCCGCATTGAGCCCGCGATTGCGCAACAGGAACCGGCCCAGCTCCATCGCCCACAGCGCATCGACCAATTGCAGCAAACGCTCCACCTCGGCAGCAGAACGGCTGGCGTCCTGTCGCAGTCGCGACCTGATCGACGCAAGCAGGGTCGCATCGTCGTGCAAGGCATCGCCTGCGTGCGAAATCAGGCGCGCATGCGGTGCGGTTGGCGGCACCGGTGACTCGTCACGTTGCATCTTTCACCTCGGCAAGCGTCAATCGCTGGTGCCGACCATGGTGACGATGGCGGCGCTGCGCTGCGGCCGGAAGCGCGATGCAGGGTGCGGCTGAGCGAACGGGCGCGGCGGTGCGCGCAGGGTTGCGACGACACCGGGCACGCGTGTGCGGCGCAGCGCGACTCAGCCCAGACCGAATGCCGGGTGGTAGGCCACGTCGGCCAGCGGCAACAGCCGGTCCCCGAACGCCAGCGCCTGCAGTTCCGATACGGGTGCATCGGGCACGCTCAGGCCCGGCTCGACAGCAAACCCGAACCGGCGGAAAAAACCGGGTTCGCCAAAGACAACGCATCCCGCCGCACCGCGCTCGCGCAAGGTGGCCAGGGCTGCGTGCACCAGACGGGTGCCCAGGCCCTGGCGCTGGTGGCCCGGGCCCACCGCCAGCGGCCCCAGCGCGAACCAGCCGGACGAGCCGTCGGACAGGCTCACCGGCGACACCGCCAGATGGCCGACCACATATCCATCGTGGTCGGCGACCAGTGACAATGCCAGCGCATCGTCCTCGCGCAGCGCGGCGATCACGTGCTGCTCGTCATGGCGGCTGTGCTCGGCGCGCATGAACGCCACCATGGTCAATACCTCGATGGCTGCTGCGTCGCCGTCGCTGGCTTCGCGGATCAGTACCGCCATCGGCGGCTCGGACTGCGCGGGCGGCATGTCGTCGGCCTCGTGCATCACAGGCGCTGCAACAGCTCGGCAAACGCGCTCGCTGCCGTGTCCACATGCGCAGCAAGATCGTGCTCATCGTCGACCAACAACAGCCGCGCCCGACGCGCCTGCGCCCAGGCGATGACGTCTGCGGCAGGAATCAAGGCATCGCGCCAGGCATGCACCACCGAGGTCGGCACCGGTGCGGCGTCCAGCGCCGGCAACGGGCCCATCGTGGTTGGCGGCACCATCAGGAACAGTCCGCGCGTCGGCACCTGCAGGGACACCTGCGCGGCGATATAGGCGCCCAGGCTGGACCCGACCAGCACCAACGGCCCCTTGCCTGCGGCGTCGCGTGCGATCTGCAACAGGCGCTGCAGGCGTCCGCGCACGTCACCGAGCGGGCTGACGTCGCGTTGCGCGTCCAGATCGGTGAAATCCGGGCGCTCGTGGGTCCAGCCCAGGCGGTCGGCAACCTCGGCCAATGCGCTGACCTTGCGTGCCGCAGGGCCGCTCTCGAACCCGTGCGCCAGAATGCAATGGCCGCGGCTCATAGCGCCTGCACCGTATCGCCAACACGCAGCACACCGCCCCGCAAGACGCGCGCGCACAACCCGCCGTGTCCACGCATCGCGTTGTAGCCGCCAGCGCCCAGCGCGTCTTCCATGCGCGAACACGGGTCGCACGGGTCGGTGCCTTCCAGCTCGACATCGCCGATGCGAAAGCGCCGCCCTTTCAACGCGATCAGCGGAATGCCCGACACCACCAGATTGCGCCGCAGCGTGGCCGGCGCGATCGCCGCGTGCCCTGCCAGCGCCGCGATCACCGGCAGGTGCTCGGCCTGGATCAAGGTGATCCCACGCTTGCCGCTGCCGCCTTTGTAGCGATCGCCCACCAGCCCGGTGCCGGTGGTGGCCTGTGCGGCGTCCACCTCCAGCATGTCTACATCACGCGCAGGACGCACGCCGATCCAGGTCACCTGACCGGTCTGCGGCAGCGTCGCCATCAATTTGCCCAGCGGGCTGTCGGGATTCAAAGCCATCGGGCAATGCTAGCATTCGCTTCATGTCCGATGCCGTCCTGCCGTCGCCGCCGATCACCTACGCGCCGTTGCCTTATCAATCGCGACTGGCCCGCCGCCGGCTCGAGCACATCGACATGGTGGTCATCCACTGCACCGAACTACCGGACATGGCGATGGCGCGCGACTACGGCGAGCGCGTGCTCTACGACAGCGGCACCGGCAACAGCGGGCATTACTACATCGATCGCAACGGCAGCATCCAGCAGTACGTGGCGCTGGAGCGCGTGGCGCATCACGTGCGCGGCCACAATCCCCACACCCTGGGCATCGAACTGGTCAACAGCGGCCGCTATCCGCACTGGCTGGACTCGCGCCATCAGGTGATGCACGAACCGTATCCGGACGTGCAGATCGCCGCACTGGTCACCTTGCTGCAATGGCTGCAGCAGCAGCTGCCATCGGTGCGTCGCATTGCCGGTCATCAGGAACTGGACACCACCCAGGAAGCGGCCAGCGACGATCCCGCACGCAAGATCCAGCGCAAGCTCGATCCCGGGCCGTTGTTTCCATGGCCACGGATCGAAGCGGCGATCGGCTGGGCGCACGCATTGCGTTGAGGGCGCAGCTCACGCGTCGGCAACGCCCCCAATACTCGATCGATCAGGGGTCCAGGGCGCGATAGGTTTTTTCGCCGGCATTTACCGCCACCGCCAGCCGGTTTTCCGGTGGCGCAATCGGGCAGACCACGTGCGGGGTGAACGCGCATGGTGGATTTTCGGCGAGATTGAAATCGAGCAGCACACGGCCATCGCGCGGCATCGCCGTGAACAGATAGCGCGCGCCACCATAACTTTCCTTGCCGCTGGTGCGATCGGTAAACAGAAAGAACAGGCCGCTGCCATCGTCCTGCGCGATCGCCTGCAGATGGTATTCCTGACGACTGCGGGTAAAGACCGCCTCGCCCGGAACCTGGACCGTCAATGGTGTGCCGATGGATGTCAGCAGGGTCACCGAGCGAGGCATGGCATACGGCTGCCAGCGTGCATCGACTCGCCACTGCGGATCGATCGGAAAATACTCAAACCCCTGAAATGCGTTCAACGCCGGCGCTGACTGGTCGCGAAAACGCCAGCCGAACAACGTGCCGGTCTGCACCAGGTAGAACTGACGCTCGCCCACGTCGAGCCGGTCGCCACGCTGGCCCGCGCGCTCCGGTGTCAGGCCGACGTCAAGCACAGGCTGTCCGTTCAAGCGCACCGCCGCTCCGGCCGCCGCCTTGAAGCGCGCGTGCCCCTGCGCATCCAGGCTCAGCTCGCCCAGCTGTGCGGGGCCGGCAGGCAGGACGAGATCGCTGCGCAGATCGCTGCCCACCTGATACCGACCTGCACGCACGCGGCCGGAGCCGGTGTAGCTCAGCCAGCCATCGGGGGCGCGCACCTGCGCCAGCCGCTGCGCGCGCGCACGTTCCAGCGCGAGCCGATACAGCTGCTTATCGGTCGTCGAACGCGTGGAGACACGCACATCGCCGGCATCACCAGAGCTTGCCGAACACGCAGCCATCGCCATCACCGCGACGCACAAGGCGCCCTTCTGCAACTGCAACCGCATGCATCCACCCACCACTGCAAGAAACTGCGCTCCGCGCAGCGAGCCTGCGTCCCCACAGACCACCATTCCTGCCAGTATTGTGCCTGATCAGGAAGCGGTCGCGACCGGGCGCGCCGGATCCTGCAACCAGCCGCTCCAGGAACCGGCATACACGCGCGCACCTGACAGGCCAGCCACTTCCAACGCCAACAGCAGATGGCACGCGGTCACGCCCGACCCGCACATCACCACGGCCTGCTCGGGCCGGTACGCGCCCAGCAATGCAGACAACTCGGCACGCAATTCGTCGGCCGGCTTGAAACGGCCATCGCGGATGCTCAGACCCAGCGGGCGACTCACCGCACCCGGCACATGCCCGGCAACCGGGTCGATCGGCTCCACCTCACCCCGAAAGCGCTCGCCTGCGCGCGCATCCAGCAGCCAACCCGGAGCCTGCCCCAGTCGCGCCAGGATCTGGTCGGCGTCCACCACGGCATCGGCGTCGAAACTGCCAGGGTACGCAGCGCCGTCGTGTACTGCCGGCGGCTCGGTGGTTTGCGCCAGACCGGCGGCGCGCCAGGCGGCCAGTCCGCCATCGAGCACCGCCACGCGGCGATGCCCCATCAGCCGCAGCATCCACCACGCGCGTGCGGCGGCCATGCTGCCATCGCCGGCGTCGTAGACCACCACCTGAATCTGCGGATCGATGCCCCACGCACCCAGGCGCCTGGCGAAGTCGGCGCTGCGCGGCAACGGATGGCGCCCTTGATCGGCACGCGACAGGTCGGCCAGGTCGTGATCGAGATCGACGTAATGCGCACCGGGCAGATGCCCCTGGGCATACGCCTTGCGCGCCGCCTGCGGGTCGGGGGCGGTCGGCGGCGCGGCGCGCGCGTCGAGCAGCCGCAGCTGTGGGTGCGTCAATGCTGCCGCCAGAGTGGCGCTATCGACCAGCGTGGTCCAGTTCGGATCGGCACTCATGCAACCTGCTCCAGGCGACGACGAAGATTGAGAAGAATGGCCGCGGTGGCGCCCCAGATACGCTGCCCGGGCCAGGCGTACTCGAGCACGCGACGTGGACGGCCGCGGAACTCAAGCTCCACGCTGCGCAGATTGTCCGGATCCATCAGATAGGCCAGCGGCACCTCGAAGATCTCGGCAACTTCCTCCGGTTGCGGCACGGCCACGAACGCAGGGTCGATCACCGCCACCACCGGCGTCACCCGAAACCCGCTCACGGTCAGGAACGGATCCAGATATCCCAGCGCATGCACCTGCTGCGCGCCCAGCGCGATCTCCTCGCAGCTCTCGCGCAACGCCGCCGCTGCCGCGTCGGCATCGGAGGGCTCCATCCGCCCGCCCGGGAAGCTGACCTGCCCGGCATGGTGGCGCAGGCTGTCGGTGCGCCGGGTCAGCAGCACCATCGTGCCCTGCTCGCGCGGCACCAGGCCGCACAGCACCGCCGCTTCGGCGGATGCGCCCCCTTCGCTCAGGTCGATCAATTCGGCATGGTTCCAGCCTGGGCCGTCGGGTGCGGTGTCCAGCGGATACAGCGCCCGGCGCAACTGCGCGTACTCGGGCAGCGCCGCCATCAGCCCGCGTGCAGGCAACACGGTATGCAATAACTCCTGGCGTTCGGCGTCACTCATGCTCATCCAGCGTGCGATTTCATCCAGGCTGCGCAAGCAGCCGACACAGTGCGACTGCGCGTCCAACGAACATACACCGATACACGGGCTGGGCAGATCTCCGCGATTGGAATCGGTGTCGCTCATCGCTCGTTTCCGCAGACGCGGCGTGGATGTTTCATCGGCTTCTTCAGGCAAGTCGGCCAGGCCAAAACGACAACGCCGGCCTGGTGGCCGGCGTTGTCAGTGCAACAGCAAGCGCAATTACTTGACGCTGACCAGCTTGATCTCGAACTGCACGGCCACGTTCGGCGGGAACGGCGTACGCGGGTCGGCGCCATAGGCCTGATCCGACGGCAAGGTCACTTCCCACTTGGAGCCGGCCGGCATCTGCAGCAGGGTTTCGCGCATGGCCTTCATTTCGACTTCGCTGACCTTGATGGCCGGGATCTGCTGGGCAGGACGCGCCTTCTCGCGGTCGCCGAAGGGGAACGGACCGGCCACTTCCAGCTGCACGGTGCTGGCCTGGGTCGGCTTGGCGCCCTTGCCCGCCTCGATCACGCGGTACTGCACGCCGCTCGGCAGCGTCTGCACGCCGGCGGTGCCCTTGTTCTTGGCCAGGAATGCGTCGCTCTTGGTCTTGTTGGCAGCGGCGGCCTTGTCGTACTCGGCCTTGGCCTGCTGGGCACGGCCCTGCTCGCGCTTCTGGAACGCTTCGACCGCCGGCTTGAGCTGGTCGGCGGTGATCGCCGGCTGCTTCTTGGCATAGGCGTCCTGCAGACCCTTTACCACCGCGTTGATGTCGAGCTGCTCGCCGCGACCGGTGAGCTCGGCAAGGTTATTGCCGTAGTCGTAACCGAAGTAATAGCTCAACTTGCCCTTTTCGGACGTCGTGTCCTGGGCCAGTGCATTGCCCGTCAGGGCCAGGGCCGCCACAGCGACCGCGATAGAACGCAACTTCATCAAACAATTCTCCAGGGTGGTGGCACAGGACGGGTCTGCCGCCTGAGATGACGCGCTAGGATAGCGGCCGCGATACCGAACCGCTACTTATCACGAAAGCTATGACCAGCAAGGCTTTCGGAAGTTCCGTATTTACTATTTTTTTACGTTCGCAAGGGTTTGCCATGTCCAATGACGTCATTCTGATCGCCGATCACGCCAGTGTCCGGACCATTACGGTCAATCGGCCGGACAAACTGAACGCATTGAACCGCGACACCATGCTGGCGTTGGACCAGGCGTTCGTGGACGCGGCCGATGCCGACGATGTGCGCGTGGTGATCCTCACCGGCGCCGGGCCCAAGTCCTTCGTGGCCGGTGCGGACATCGCGGAAATGAGCGACCTGTCGGCGATGGACGGCCGCGAATTCTCACTGGTCGGCCAGCGTTTGATGCGCCGGATCGAGCGCATGCCCAAACCGGTGATCGCCATGGTCAACGGATTTGCGCTTGGCGGCGGGCTGGAGCTGGCAATGGCCTGCCATCTGCGCATCGCCGCGTCCACCGCCCGCCTGGGGCAGCCGGAAATCAATCTTGGCCTGATTCCCGGCTTCGGCGGCACCCAGCGCCTGTTGCGCCTGACCGGACGTGCCGCAGCACTGGAGCTGTGCCTGCTCGGCATGCCGATCGATGCAGCGCGCGCCGTGCAACTGGGCCTGGTCAATCGCGTCGTCGAACCGGACGCCTTGCAGGAACAAACCCAGGCCTTGGCCCAACAGCTGGCCAGCGCCGCGCCATTGGCGTTGCGCGGCATTCTGGACGCGGTCGTGTTTGGCGGCGAATGCGGCATCGAAGAAGGCCTGCAGCTGGAAACCGCGCAATTTGCGCTGTTGTTCGCCAGCGAAGACATGCGCGAAGGCACCCGCGCGTTCCTCGACAAGCGCGCCGCACAGTTCCACAACCGCTGAGCCCCCGATGCCGAACGCCCCCATGCCGACACCGCGCGCACTGGCCTTGCACCTGTTCGACTGCGTGCAAGCGGACGATCTCGATCGCGCACTGCAGCTTGGCCTGATGGACTACCAGCCCGAGCCGCACCTCGATGCAGCGGATGCACCGATGGTTGCAACCCTGCGCGCCGCACAGCAACGCCTGCACGCTGCATGGGCCGCGCGCGAACGCTATCGCGCACGTGCCGCGCGCCTGCAACGCCGCGCCGCCGAGCGCGACGCGCGGCGTGCACCCGCACCGGCGCCCAGCCAGCCGACAGCGGCTGCGTTGCCGCCGCTGGCCGCGGCGATCCTTGCGCGTGCCAAGGCCAAGGCAGCCGGAGGCACGCAGCCTTGAACGTTGCACAGACGGCCCCGCCGGCACGCCGCGGCAGCACCATGCGCAAGCCTGAAATACAGGAAATGTTCGAGCGTCTGCGCGAACTCAATCCGCACCCGACCACCGAGCTGGAATACACCACGCCGTTCGAATTATTGATCGCGGTGTTGCTGTCGGCGCAGGCCACCGATGTCGGCGTCAACAAGGCCACCCGCAAGCTGTATCCGGTCGCCAATACCCCGCGCGACATTCTCGATCTTGGCGAAGAAGGGCTGAAACGCTACATCGCGACCATCGGCCTGTTCAACGCCAAGGCCAAGAACGTCATCGCCACCTGCCGCATCCTGCTCGAGCAGTACGGCGGCGAGGTGCCGCACGATCGCGCGGCGCTCGAAGCCCTGCCCGGCGTCGGCCGCAAGACCGCCAACGTCGTGCTCAACACCGCATTCGGCGAACCGACGATGGCCGTGGACACGCATATCTTTCGTGTCGCCAACCGCACCGGCCTTGCACCGGGCAAGGATGTGCGCGTGGTGGAGGACAAGCTGGTCAAGGTCATTCCCGCGCACTTCCTGGACGATGCGCACCACTGGCTGATCCTGCACGGCCGCTACGTCTGCAAGGCGCGCAAACCCGATTGCCCGGGCTGCGTGATCCACGACCTGTGCCGCTACCGGGACAAGACCCCGGCGCCCGCCGAACGGCCGCCAGCGTCAACGCGCTGAGCCGGTCCAAGCGCAGCCAACGCAACGATGCCCTCACCGCCAGGCGGGCGCCGCCAGTGCCCGGTGCGGCTGCGGCGTTGCAACTCGCGCATTCCGGCATTCCGGTCCTGAGCGCGCCAGCCACAGCCACCCCGAGACTCTCGCCGCGCTTGTTGAGCCGCTTCAAGAGCACGTGGCGGACACGCTGTAGCACAGCCACCCCCTAAAACAGCGACACACGGGCCCGCGTTCGCCCCCTGGTGCCGTCAAAACAATCTAGTACCGTCAACGCAAAAGCCGTTGCGATTCCCGATTCTCGAATCCCGCCAAAAAAAAATCGTGACCGGATGATGCGTCTTTCGGCGCCATGCATCATCCGGTCACGACAGCTGTCACCCGGCGCGAACGCCGGGCGTTTGTCACTGATTACGCCGCTTTGCGCGGTTCGTCTACCGGCACGCTTTCCACGGTCGGCTGACCTTCGACGCGTCGGTCCAGTTCCTTCCAGTCCACCACCAGCTCGCATCCGCGCGAAGCCGCATTCCGGCTCCAGTCGCGCAGCAGTTCGATGCAGGCATGGTCGACGTGATGCAGCTTGGCCACGTCCAGATGCAGCGCGGTGTTCGGCGGCACGCTCTCCAGCGTCCGCGCCATTGCCGGCACTTTCAGGAACGTTGCCGAACCCTGCAGGGTCAGGTGCATTTCGTCCTTCTTGTCGGCGTGCTCGCGCACCTCGACCTTCAGGCGCGAGGAGTGCAAGGCCAGACGGAACAGCGACAGGCCGAAGCCGATCAGCACGCCGGTCAGCAGGTCGGTCGCCACGATCGCGAAGGTGGTCGCCAGATAGATGGCCGCAGTTCCACGACCGTAGGTCGCCAACTCCTTGACCTGACCGATCTTGATCATCTTCACGCCGGTGTAGACCAGGATGCCGGCCAGACAGGCCACCGGCGTCATCCGCAGCAGCCATGGCAGCAGCATTGCGAACACCAGCAACCAACCGCCATGCAGGATGGTCGACGCACGCGTGGCCGCACCGGCCTGCACATTGGCCGCACTGCGCACGATCACGCCGGTCATCGGCAACGCGCCCAGGAAGCCGCACAGCATATTGCCCACGCCTTGCGCCGCCAGCTCACGGTCGTACTGCGTCCGCGCACCCTGATGCATGCGATCCACCGCCGCCGCCGACAACAACGTTTCGGCACTGGCGATGAAGGCGAAGGTCACCGCCGACACCAGCAAGGTGTGATTGAACACGCCGAAGATGTCGGAGATGCTGGGGATGCTGATCGCCGAGAACAGGTTGCTCGGAACGTCGACACGATTGACGTCCAGGCCCTGCAGCTGCGCCGTCGCGGTGACCGCGACCACCGCGATCAGGGCACCCGGCAAGAAGCGCAGACGCTGTGGACGCAACTTGTCCCAGGCCAGGATGATGCCGATCGTCGCCAGACCCACGAACAACGCCGTGCGGCCGGTGCCTTCGCTGACCGCCTGCCACAACACGGCAGGCAATGCGGCGAAGTTCTCCAGGCCACGCGCCTTGGGCGCAGCATCCATCAACACATGCGCCTGCGATGCCACGATCAGGATGCCGATGCCCGACAACATGCCGGCCACCACGGCCGGCGATGTCATGCGGAACCACACGCCAGCCCGGCACAGGCCGGCCACCAATTGGATCGCACCGGCCACCAGGATCACCGGACCAAGCGCGGCAGCGCCGTGCTCACGCACCAGTTCGAACACCAACACAGCCAGGCCGGCGGCCGGACCGCTCACCTGTAAAGGAGAGCCCGCCAGGAAGCCAACGACCAGCCCACCGATGATGCCGGTGATCAGACCTGTGGCCGGCGGCATTCCGGACGCGATCGCAATACCCATGCACAACGGCAGCGCGACAAGAAAGACCACGACAGACGACAACAAATCACGCCCGAACAGTCCCTGACGGAAATATCCGCCGATACCTGATGTGTTCATGATCGACTCCGTCAGGCGAGTTCAGCGCGAACGACTTGTTGCAGTCGCGGGCGCGGGGTGGCTTCGGGAGTGTTCTCGCCCAGCAACGGACGGAAGCCACCCTTCTCTGCATCGAAGGCGCGGATATCGCCATGGGCGATGTCGTAGATCCAGCCGTGGATGCGCAAGGTGCCAGCCGCAAGACGCGCTGCGACCACCGGCTGCGTGCGCAGATGGTCCAGCTGCGAGACCACGTTCTCTTCGGTCATGCAGCTGAGCGCATCGTGGCTGGCCGGGTCGTGGCCGTGGTGGGCAGTGACATGCCGCGCGGCATCGGTGTGCTTGAGCCACGCCGCCACCGACGGCACGTCTTCCAGCGATTCCGGCTTGAGCACGGCCTTCATCGCGCCGCAGTCGGTGTGACCGCAGATCACGATGTGGCGCACGCCCAGAACGGCGATTGCGTATTCGATTGCCGCAACCACGCCGCTGACATGCTGGGAATACGGCGGCACCACGTTGCCGATATTGCGGTAGACGAACAGTTCGCCCGGCTGCGCGGAGAAGATCAGCTCCGGCATGACGCGCGAGTCGGCGCAGGTGATGAACAGGGTATGCGGGCTCTGGCCGCCGGCCAGCTCCTGAAAGAGCGCACTCTGGCGCGGATACACTTCCTTACGGAAATGACGAAAACCTTCTAGCAAACTTTCCATGGGAGATTCCTCTAGGCAACGAATGGCTATCCGCGGCGCAAACCGCGAATTGCAAAGACAAACAAATCAATTAGGAAGTCCGGCGCGCAACGCACCGGGTACAGCGACAGCGTGGATCAGCCAAGCAATGCGTTTGGAGGACGCAGTTGCGGGATCAGGTCGCGTTTTTGATTTGCTGGCGCGTGATGCGCGTGCCAAGAAGGGGAGTACCGCGCCAGCATCGGCCATGCTTGGGAGAGCAAGGGGATATCGTCTGCAGGCTGTGTATCGACTTGGCTTTGTGTATCGCCTTCGTCCTGCGGATCTTCTGCTGCATCACGTTCTTCGCCAGCATCCACCATCACCGCCAAGCCATCGCCCACCAACGCATTGTGGATGCGCGTGTGTGCATTGGCTGCCGACCACGCGGTGAGCGCGAGCAGGCAGACCAACAGCAATTGGAGGAATCGAGGAAACATGGCCTCGAAACTAACAATTTAGAAGCTGCATGTGCAAGTGGTGCGTTGCACAAGCTGACACATACGTTCAGCGGAAAGGAGCTGCGGTTCAGGTCGCCATGCCGGACGACTTCGAAAGCAGCCAATTGAGCGTGACGCAGCGCACTGTCACATGGCAGCACCGTTCAGATTCTTGACACACGGCGACACAGTCTAAACAAACGTAAAGTCTTGTCTTTATTGACAAAAATCGTTTATGACGATTCTGTTGTTTTGTCACATTAACGCAACCTTCACGCCATAGCCTGCGCCCACTTCCTCATGTCGCAAGGCATCTATGAAACTCGCTCCCACCCTGCTTGGCTCGGCCCTGTTGCTGGCACTGAGCGCGCCCGCCGCGCATGCCGAAATCGCCATCGATATGATCGGCGGCTCGGAGATCTCGTTGGAAGGCCTGGTCCAGGCCGACGGCAACTGGTTCCACAACGATGTGCAGGACCTCAATGGTCCGATCGGCGCCAATGGCGACAATTCCGAATTCAGCATCCGCCGCGCCGAGCTGGTGCTCAAGGGCAAGGGCCCGGGCAACTTTGAATGGGTGGCCGGTTACGACCCGAGCGTGCTGAAGGAGGTCACCATCCGCGGCACCACCATCCGCAGCACCGGGCGGTTCCTGGACAACAACATCAAGTACAAGTTCGGCGGCAACGCCAACACCTATCTGCAGATCGGTCAGTTCAAGCAGCCCAACAGCCTGGAAGAACTGTCCAGTACCAAGAACAACGACTTCGTCTCCAAGGCGTCGGTGACCAACACCTACGGTATCTCGCGCCGGCTGGGCGTGGCGTACGGCATGGGCGACAACAACTGGAGCGTCACCGCCAGCGCGTTCGGCCGCGAACTGACGCGTAACCAGGCGCATGGCAGCGGCTACGGCGCGCGCGGCACCTGGGCGCCGATCAACGAAAGCGGCAACGTGCTGCACTTTGGCCTCAGCTACCTGGGTTACGACACCGACGACGACACCCTGCGCCTGCGCGCACGTCCGGACGCCGACCTCACCACCATCCGCCTGATCGACAGCGGCGCCATTACCAATGTCGATCGCGTGGGTGTGGCCGGTGCCGAGGCGATGTGGGTCACCGGCCCGTTCAAGCTGCAGAGCGAGTACTTCCAGGAAAACGCCAAGCGCATCGGCAACAACGCGCAGGACTACAAGAGCGACGGTTGGTACGTCAGCGGCGTGTGGAACATCACCGGCGAAACCTGGGGCTACAAGGCCGGTGTGCCGACCACCCCGCTGCCGAACGAACCGGCATCGGGCCTGTGGCAGCTGGCCGTGCGCTACGACACCCTGGATCTCAACGATGGTCACCTGATCGCCAACGGCAACACCCCGTTCGTGGATGGCGTGCTGGGCGGCAAGATGAACGTGTGGACCGTCGGCGCCAACTGGTACTGGCGCTCCAACTTCAAGTTCGCGCTGGACTACGCGAAGGTGGAAAGCACCCGTTACAGCAGTGCCACGCGCGGCCTGGTCGATGACAACCCGTCGATCATCGAAGCGCGTGCGCAGTTCTATTGGTAAGCGTCTGCGTCCCTGGCCACCGTGTGCGCTCGCCCGAGCGCATGCGGTGGATAGATCCGCCTCGACGTGTTGCAGCGCACACTTGCCCGGCGCCATTTTGTTTCTGTCATCTCTCCGACACCTCACGGTCATGCCCTTGCCCTGCAATGGCGCCACCGCGGGACGTCGCGATCCCTACCTTCTCTGGAGCTGTTCCGTGACCCACTCCTTCAAGACCCGTCTGGCCGTCGGCATGCTCGCCGCTTCGCTGGCTTTGTGCGCCCAGGCTGCCGATGTCACCGGCGCCGGTGCGTCCTTCATCTACCCCGTCATGTCCAAGTGGTCGGCCGACTACAACGCCGCTACCAAGAAGCAGGTCAACTATCAGTCGATCGGCTCGGGCGGCGGCATTGCCCAGATCAAGGCGGCCAGCGTGGACTTCGGTTCCTCCGATGCCCCGCTGAAGCCGGAAGAGCTGGCCGCTGCAGGCCTGGCGCAGTTCCCGTCGGTGATCGGCGGCGTGGTACCGGTGGTCAACGTCCCGGGCATTGCCGCCGGCGCGCTCAAGCTCGATGGCAAGACCCTGGGCGACATCTTCCTGGGCAAGGTCAGCTCCTGGAACGATCCGGCCATCGCCGCGCTCAACCCGGGCGTGAAGCTGCCCGAAGGCAAGATTACCGTGGTGCACCGCTCCGACGGCTCGGGTACCAGCTTCAACTTCACCAACTACCTGTCCAAGGTCAACCCGGACTGGAAGAGCAAGGTCGGCGAAGGTACTGCCGTGCAGTGGCCGACCGGCATCGGCGGCAAGGGCAACGAGGGCGTGGCTGCCTACGTGAAGCAGATCAAGGGCGGCATCGGCTATGTCGAACTGTCGTATGCGCTGCAGAACAAGATGGCCTACACCGCGATGAAGAACGCCGCCGGCAAGTTCGTACAGCCGTCCGATGAGACCTTTGCCGCCGCGGCCAACAGCGCCGACTGGGGCTCGGCCAAGGACTTCTACCTGGTGATGACCAATGCCGCCGGCGACAACGCCTGGCCGATCACTGCCACCAACTTCATTTTGGTGCAGAAGAAGCCGAAGAACGCCGCTGGGCTCAAGAACACCCTGGAATTCTTCCGCTGGGTCTACAGCAAGGGCGATGCGCAGGCCAAGGCGCTGGACTACGTGCCGCTGCCGGACAGCCTGGTGACGCAGATCGAAGGGTATTGGGCCAAGAACCTGCCGCACTAACCGCGGGCAGCGAGGCAGCCGCATGCATCGCCAGGTGCATGCGGCTGCCGTCGAACACGGTGGTTGCGCACAAGCATTGGCGTGCTCCACCAGGCCGGGCTGACACCTGCGTGTCACGTTGACTGGCCACTCTCAGCAAGACAGGAACGACGCCGTCTCTCTCCCCGGCGTCGGAACCGGGACGCGGGTCCCGGGGGGTGCGACGCCCTCCGCGATCCGCGTCTTTTTTTGTGATGCCTCTTCTAAAAGGCACTGTCATGCGGGTGTAACAAAAACATCATTTCATAGCGTGGTCTGCCGGACACCCGGCCAATCCAGCCTCGGAGCTTCCATGAAACTGCAGTCGGCCAGCCTGACCGCCCTGTCCCTCACCATCGCCCTTGCCCTGGCCGCGTGCTCGCCCGGCAAGGACGCGCAGTCCGGCGATGCCGCCAAGGGCGCTCCCGGCGCAGGCGCCACTGCCAGCGACAGCAAGGCCGCGGAAATCTCCGGTGCCGGTGCGTCCTTCATCTACCCGCTGGTGTCCAAGTGGTCGGCCGACTACAACGCTGCGACCGGCAACAAGGTCAACTACCAGTCGATCGGTTCGGGCGGCGGTATTGCCCAGATCAAAGCGGGCACGGTGGATTTCGGCTCGACCGACAAGCCGCTCGATAGCGCCGAGCTGCAGCAGGCCGGCCTGGGCCAGTTTCCGTCCGCCATCGGCGGCGTGGTGCCGGTGGTCAACCTGGAAGGCATCGCCCCGGGCAAGCTGCGCCTGACCGGCGCGCTGCTGGGCGACATCTTCCTGGGCAAGGTCAGCATGTGGAACGACGCGGCGATTGTCGCGGCCAACCCGGGCGTGACCCTGCCGGCCACCAAGATCAATCTGGTGCACCGCTCGGACGGTTCGGGCACCACCTTCAACTTCTCCAACTACCTGTCCAAGGTCAGCCCGGAGTGGAAGAGCAAGGTCGGCGAAGGCACCTCCGTGCAGTGGCCCGGTGGCGTCGGCGGCAAGGGCAACGAAGGCGTGGCATCGTACGTGCAGCAGATCAAGGGTTCGATCGGCTACGTCGAGCTGGCCTACGCGCTGCAGAACAAGATGCCGTACACCTCGCTGCAGAACGCTGCCGGCCAGTGGGTGGAGCCGAATGCAGACAGCTTTGCCGCCGCTGCCGCCAGCGCCGACTGGGCCAATGCCAAGGACTTCAACCTGGTGATCACAAATGCGCCGGGCGAAAAGGCCTGGCCGATCACCGCCACCAACTTCATGCTGATGCACAAGCAGGCCAAGGACGCGGCGCGCAGCAAGGCGACGCTGGACTTCTTCAAGTGGGCGCTGGAGAACGGCCAGGCCCAGGCCAGCGAGCTGCATTATGTGCCGCTGCCGCCGGAGCTGGTGAAGCAGATCCAGGCCTATTGGGGCAGCGAGTTCAAGTAATGCCTGCATCCCGCCTGCACGGCGGGCTGCGCGGCGGTGAGGTGCCTGCGGGCGCCTCACCGTTCCTGATGTCTCACGCTCCCGCCAGTGCGCGGGTGACGAGTTCAATCGAATGAATGCCACCGCCCTTCCCGAAGCGATGACCGCACCCCGCGGCCGCGACCTGCGCGATGCGCGCGCCGATCGCCTGTTCAAGCTTGCGCTGGCCGCCACCGTCGTGTTCGTCCTGTTGGCGCTCGGCAGCGCCGCGCTATCGATGTTGTGGGGCGGACGCCACGCACTGCAGATGCAGGGCCTGAGCTTTTTCTATTCCGCCGACTGGAATCCGGTCGAAAACAAATACGGCGCGCTGGCGCCGATCTACGGCACCCTGGTCACCGCACTGATTGCGATGGTGATCGCGGTGCCGGTGAGTTTTGGCATCGCGTTCTTTCTCACCGAAGTGGCGCCGCGCTGGTTGCGCGGGCCGGTCGGCACGGCGATCGAATTGCTGGCAGGCATCCCGTCGATCATCTACGGCATGTGGGGCCTGTTCGTGCTGGTGCCGGTGATGACCGAACACGTGACGCCATGGCTCAACGATCACCTGGGCACGCTGCCGGTGATCGGCCCGTTGTTTCAAGGCCCGCCGCTGGGCATCGGCTTGCTCACCGCAGGCTTCGTGCTGGCGATCATGGTGATCCCGTTTATCTCCTCGGTGATGCGCGAGGTGTTCCTGACCGTGCCGACACGGCTGAAGGAGTCGGCCTACGCACTGGGGTCGACCAAGTGGGAAGTCAGCTGGGACATCGTGCTGCCCTACACCCGCTCTGCGGTGATCGGCGGCGTGTTCCTCGGGCTGGGACGCGCCCTGGGCGAAACCATGGCGGTGGCCTTCGTGGTCGGCAACACGGTGCGGCTGTCGCCCTCGCTGCTGGAGCCCGGCACCACCATCGCCGCGTTGATCGCCAATGACTTCGGCGAAGCCACCGAAACCTATCGCTCGGCCTTGTTGCTGCTGGGCTTTGTGTTGTTCATCGTGACCTTCATCGTGCTGGCGATTGCGCGCTTCATGCTGATGCAGCTGTCGCGCCGGGAGGGCAACTGATGTCTGCATCTTCGGTCTCGCAATCGCTGTACAACCGCCGCCGCATCACCAATGTGGTGGCACTGTTGTTGTCGTGCATCACCGCGCTGTTCGGGCTGTTCTTCCTGGCGTGGATTCTGTGGACCTTGTTATCCAAGGGCGTGCCCGGCATCGATCTCAATCTGTTTACCAAGATGACACCGCCGCCGATGCAGGAAGGCGGCCTGCTCAATGCCTTCTTCGGTAGCACCGTGATGTGCGGGCTGGCGTTGGCGATCGGCACGCCCTTGGGCGTGGCAGCCGGCACCTGGCTGGCCGAATACGGCAATGCGCGCAAGGCCGGCATCGTGGTGCGCTTCGTCAACGACATCCTGTTGTCGGCGCCGTCGATCGTGCTGGGCCTGTTTGTCTACACCCTGTACGTGATGCAGACCGGCGGGCGGTTCTCCGCGTTTGCAGGCGCGTTGTCGCTTGCCTTCATCGTGCTGCCGGTGGTGGTGCGTACCACCGACGAGATGCTGCGGCTGGTACCGGCGCAGATGCGCGAAGCGGCATTGTCGCTGGGCATTCCGCAGTGGAAGGTCACCGTGCAGGTGCTGTACCGCGCGGCTTCGGCCGGCATTCTCACCGGCGTGCTGCTGGCGCTGGCACGCATCAGCGGCGAAACCGCACCGCTGCTGTTCACTGCATTCGGCAATCAATACTGGAACAGCAACATCTTCCAACCGATGGCCAGCGTGCCGGTGATCATGAACCAGTTTGCAGGCAGTCCGTACGAATCCTGGCAGACCCTGGCCTGGTCCGGCGCACTGGTGCTGACCGTGTTCGTCCTGTTGGTGAGCCTGGGCGCACGTGCGCTGCTGTTGCGTAACAAGATTTCCAATGACTGACCTTTCTTTCCGGACACCCGACATGAACGATCTCCAAAACGCCAAGCCGATGCATCGCATCGCTGTTCCGGCCGCCAAGGGGGCGCCGACGGCGCAGGCGCCGGTGAAGGTGGCCGCACGCAATCTGGATTTCTATTACGACAAGTACCACGCGCTCAAGAGCATCGACATCGAGATTCCGGAAAAGCGCGTCACCGCACTGATCGGTCCGTCCGGTTGCGGCAAGTCGACCCTGCTGCGCATCTTCAACCGCATCTATGCGCTGTACCCGAAGATGGAAGCGCGCGGCGAAGTGCTGCTGGATGGCGAAAACATCCTGTCGCCGAAGTACCCGATGAACCGCCTGCGCAGCAAGGTGGGCATGGTGTTCCAGAAGCCGGTGCCGTTTCCGATGACCATCTTCGAAAACGTTGCCTACGGCATCCGCCACCACGAGAAACTGTCCAAGCCCGACATGCAGAACCGCGTGGAACAGGCCTTGCGCCAGGGCGCGTTGTGGGACGAGGTCAAGGACAAGCTGGGGCAAAGCGCGCTGGGCCTGTCTGGCGGTCAGCAGCAGCGCCTGTGCATTGCGCGCGCAGTCGCGCTGCGGCCGGACGTGCTGCTGCTGGACGAACCCACCTCGGCGCTGGACCCGATTTCCACCAGCCGTATCGAACAGTTGGTGGAAGAACTCAAGCGCGACTACACCATCGTGATCGTGACCCACAACATGCAGCAGGCTGCACGCGTGTCCGACTACACCGCCTTCATGTATCTGGGCGACCTGATCGAGCACGACCGCACCGAAACCATTTTTTCCCAGCCCTCCAAGCAACAGACCGAGGACTACATCACCGGTCGGTTCGGTTGATGTAAGGCGAGCCGTCGCAACACCGCACTGACGCAACGCCATCGCACATACCGGCACGACAATTGCATCACGTGCCAGACCGCCAAGGTCAAGGCGGACATCCACCACTGCCAAGAATCGAGAACACGATGAACCAGCACCTCAACGACCACATCGTCAAAAGCTACGACGAGGAGCAGCACCGTCTTGTTGCCGAGATCGTGCGCATGGGCGACACGGCGGTGGCGCAGCTGGAAGCGGCGCTGGATGTGGTGGAGCGTCGCGACGACAATGCCGCGCATCGCATCGTGGTCAACGACGAGGCGATCGACGCACTGGAACATGCGATCAGCCACGACGTGATGCGTCTGGCACTGCGCGGCCCGATGGCGCGCGATCTGCGCGAGATTCTGGCCGGCCTGCGGATTCCTGCGGATATCGAGCGCATCGGCGACTACGCGGCCAACGTCGCCAAGCGTTCGATCGCACTCAATTCCGCACCGCCGCTGCCGCAAACGGTGGGCCTGCGCGCGCTTGGCCAGATGGCGGCCGATGCAGTGCGCGAAGCCGTGCAGGCGTATCGCAACAAGGATGCCGATGCGGCGATCCGTGTCCGCGACGAAGATGCACGCCTGGATGCGCAGTACACGGCGCTGTTCCGCGAGCTGTTGACCTACATGATGGAAGACCCGCGCAACATCACGCCATGCACGCACCTGCTGTTCATGGCCAAGAACCTGGAACGCATCGGCGACCATGCGACCAACATCGCCGAGAACGTGTGGTTCCTCGTGCACGGCGAACAGCCGCTGCCGCCGCGTCTGAAGCGCGACGAGACCAGCACCACCGGCGTGATCTGATCGCAGCTGGGTGTCGGCACAGCGCGCCGGCATCGGGCGACCGACAGTCTCATTGCGTATTCAGCTTCACCTCCCTACGGTGGGGGTGCACAGGCCGTTCCTGTGGTGCAGGAGTACGCAGATGAAGCGCCTCATTGGATCTTTCATGGTTGCGTCGCTGCTGGCTTCGGGTGCCGCGTTTGCCGCACCCCAGCAGCATGACGATCACGATCATGACCGCGACCGCGACCGCATCGAGCAGCGCCACGACGAGCATGGCCCGGACCGGCATGACGATCGTCACAACGAAAAGCGCGATGACCGACGCAGCGCACATCACGACGATCGCAACAGTCGCCATGGCCCGCCCTTCCATCGCGGCGAGCGCCTGGCCCCGGACCATCGCGGCAGCCACGTTGCCGATTACCGCAAGCATCATCTCAAGCAACCGCCGCGCGGGCATGAGTGGCGGCGCGTGGACAATCAGTACGTGCTGATTGCCATCGCAACCGGCGTGATCGCCAGCGTGGTCGGCGGGAACTGATTCCGACGTGTCGGTGTCATCAGTCAGGCCCGGTCCGTGGCAACGCGGATCGGGCCTTCTATTGCGTGCAGTTGTGCTCTGGATGGCGGAGCGAAGCCGCAGCGACCCATGGCGCATCGAACGGACGCGATGCGGTGCATTTACAGCGGCTAACAACACGTAGCGATCAGTCGTGAGGGGGACGCGGAGTGACCGGAGTCTACGAGTGGTCGATGCCGCACCTAGCACCGGCCGCGGCCCCTGGCGCTGAGCGCAGTCGTTTGGCTAACCGCTCTGAATCGATGCTTGGCTTATCGGCGTAAACGCCTGCGGACGGCGGGGCGCCAGGCGACTTTCTGATCAGGACGCGGCTTCCTTCTGAAGCAGCTGACACCACGTTCTGAGCTCCCCTCCGGATGGACCTTGCCGTTGCTCGGCGCGAACATGCACCACGCGTGCACGGCGCTTCTGCAGGGATCGTCCAGACCCTGCTGACGACTGCTCGTCCGGTCTGTCCGCCCTGCTGAGCCCCGCCATTGGCCGTCACAGGCCCCGCTGCCTTGCGATCCATCCGCCGCGTCACTGCACCAACCGCCGCTGGGCCTCGGCAGCGTCCTGGCGATGCGCGGCGACGCCTGGCCTGTCTGCCGGCTCGCCGGACCGACGGCGGAGAGACCGGGCGTGGTGCACCGGCCGAGCCCGGGGTGCGACCTGCTAGGCTATGCGGATGAACGCACCGGTCGATCCGCAGCCTGCCCCCTCCTTTTTGCCCATGTCGCGGCGTTTCCGCGGCTATCTGCCCGTGGTGGTGGACGTGGAAACCGGCGGGTTCGACTGGAACAAGCACGCACTGCTGGAAATCGCCTGCGTGCCGATCGAAATGGATGCCGACGGGCGTTTTTTTCCCGGCGAAACCGCCAGCGCGCATCTGGTGCCGGCACCGGGCCTGGAGATCGACCCGAAGTCGCTAGAGATCACCGGCATCGTGCTCGATCACCCGTTCCGCTTCGCCAAGCAGGAAAAGGACGCGCTGGACCACGTGTTCGCGCCCGTGCGCGCCGCAGTGAAGAAGTACGGGTGTCAGCGCGCCATCCTGGTCGGGCATAACGCGCATTTCGATTTGAACTTCCTCAACGCTGCGGTTGCGCGCGTGGGGCATAAACGCAATCCGTTTCACCCCTTCAGCGTGTTCGATACGGTGACCCTGGCCGGCGTGGCCTACGGGCAGACCGTATTGGCGCGTGCCGCGCAGGCCGCCGGCCTGGACTGGAACACCGCCGATGCGCACAGCGCGGTCTACGACACCGAGCAGACCGCGCGGCTGTTCTGCACGATCGCCAATGCCTGGCCGGGGCCTGTTTAGGGCGGGATTGGGCATTCGGGATTCGGGATTAGCAAGGGCCAGGTTTGTGCGCGGCTGAAAGATCGCTCGGCTGAAGCTGCAACGGAAGTAGCCGATGCGCCCTGCATAACCGGTTGCAGCACTCCCCCCCGGCGTGTGGTGCGAGCCGTGGCATTTCCTCACCGCCCGGCACGGGAACAAAAGCACCAGCGACCGTGCTGTTACGACTCCCCAATCCCGACTCCCCAATCCCGGCCTCTAACCCACACAAATCCGGTCGCGGCCTGCGCTCTTGGCTTCGTACAGCGCGTGATCGGCGCGCTGCATCAGCGACGAGCCGGTATCGTCGTCGCGCAACTCGGCCAGGCCGGCGCTGAAGGTCACCTGCAGCCCTTCCACGTCGCCCCAGTCGGCGCGCGCATGGAACAGCATGCGAAGGCGCTCGCACAGCACCTGTGCTTCGCTCAGGGTGGTCTCGGCCAGCAGCAGCGCGAATTCTTCGCCGCCCAGGCGCGCAGGCAGATCCGAGGTGCGCGCGGCTTCGGTGAGCAGCTCGCCGACGTCATGCAGCACCGCATCGCCACTGGCGTGCGAGTAGCGGTCGTTGATGCGCTTGAAATGATCGATGTCCAGGATCGCCAGCACCAACGGCCGGCCGCTGCGACGTGCGCGACTGATGTCGCGCGCCAGCGCTTCGTCGAAGTGGCGACGGTTGGGCAAGCCGGTCAGTGCGTCTTCATGCGCCTGGCGCTCGAACACGTCAGACTTGATGCGCAGGCGCGTCAACAACTCGCTTTTCTCCTGATTGGCCTGCAGCAGGCGCTGCGCCTGCAGCTGCAGATCCTGCGTGCGCTTGCGCACCAGCTCGGCCAGACGCGCGTTATGGCTCCTGTAGCGATGCAGCAGCGCCCGATATAGCTGGGCCAGCGCCAGAATCGCGCCAAGTACCGCAGCAAACCGCACATCGTGGCGTTGCCACCACAGCGGCAGTACATCGAAAGTCCAGCGCGCTTCCTGCCGGCTCCACGCACCGCCCGGATGGCGTGCGGCCACGCGCAGGGTGTAGTGCCCGGGCGGCAAGCCGATGAACTCCACGCTGCGCTGCCGGCCACGCGCGATCCACACATTGTCCAGGCCGTCCAGACGCGTTCGGTATTCGATACGCTCGGACAGCAGGAAACTCATGCCCACATACGAGACATTGATCCGATAGCCACCAGGTAACTGCGCCTGTTGGCGCCAGGCCAGCGGCCGACCGTCCTGCTGCACGCTTTCGATCAGCGGCGGCGGTGGGCGTCGCTCGCGAAACCGCTGCAGGCGCGTCGGATCTACCGTGCTCACACCGCCGGCGGTGACCACCCACAGCGTGCCATCGGCACGTTCGATCATGCTGGGGCCGGAGCTGCCGTTGGCCTGAGCGCTGCCCATGCCATCGATCTCGCCATAGCGCTCGATGGCAAGCTGGCCGCGCCCATCGGCGACCGCATCGAGCGCGGCAAGCTCGGTGCGCAGGACGCCGCGATTGCTGCTGATCCACGCATTGCCAAGCCGGTCGTTCACGAGCTGGAACACCGTATCCACCGGCATGCCCTGCTCCAGGCCAACACGTGCAAGCGTGCCGCCGCGCACGCGATACAGGCCGCGATCGGTGGAGATCCACACCGCATCGCCGATCGACTGGAAGCCGAACACGCTGCGCGCGCCACCCAGGCGCTCCAGATCCAGCTGTTGCAACTTGCCGTCGCGCAATACCGCCGCGCCATCGACCGAGCCGATCCACAGCGCGCCATCGATGCTGGCCAACGCGGTCACCACGCCATCGGGCAGGCCCTGGATCGTCGCCGGCACGCGCCTGCCATCCTGTAGTTGCACCACGCCGCGCTGAGTGGCCAGCCACACCGCATCGCGCGCATCGATCACGATGGCGCGGATATGGCCGCTGGGGATGCCGTCGGCCTCACCGTAGTGCTGCAGCACCCGGCCATCGCGCAGCACGAAGACGCCGTCGGCATAGGTGCCCACCCAGAGGTTGCCCTGCCGGTCGAGCGCCAGGCTGAGCACCGACAGCCGGCGTCCGGACGGCGTGGCGACAGGAACCGGCACGATCCGGCCGTCCGGCAGCATGCGGTCCAGACCGGCGGTGCTGGCGATCCACAGACTGCCATCGCGATCTTCGAGCACGGCCCGCGCGTAGTCGCCACTCAGCCCATCGCGCTGGCTGTAGCTGCTGAACAAAGTCTCGCGCAAGCGGAACAGGCCGCCGTTGGCGCCGACCCAGATGCTGCCCTCCGCATCTTCGCGCAGGCTGACGATGCGCCCGGTGGGCAGGCTGCGGCCTGCCGGCAAATGCTCCACCCCATGACTGCCGATCCGTAGCAGGCCCTGGTTTTCGCTGCCCAGCCACAGATCGCCATTGCGATCCTGCAGCATCGCGGTGAAGTGGCCCTGCCCCGCCAGCCGATGCACCAGCTCGGCGCGCTCGTCGTGCAGGCGATACAGCTGCTCGCCCGCGACCACCCATACCGTGCCATCCGGGGCGCGATACGGCCAGGCCAGGCCGGGCGGCAAGCCGAACGCGGCAGGTGCGCGATGCATGCGCCCGTCGGGCTCGCGGTAGATCAGGCCGTCCAGCGTACCGATCAGCAGCCGGCCCTGGGCATCGAACAGCATGCGCGGAAAGCTGCTCTGCAGCGGCACCCCATCGCGCGGCGGGAAATAGTCGAAGCGGCCATCCGGCCACAGGCAGCCCAGCCCGTGCCCTTCGAACAACAGCCACATCCGGCCGTCCGCATCCATGGTCATCGCGTGGATCAATGCCTGCGGCCACTGACCCTTGCGTTGCCATTGCCGCCACTGCCCATCGGCGCCATGACGCACCAGATTGCCGCGCGCATCGCTCAGCCACAGCGCGCCATCGCGATCCACGTACAAGGCGCCGACACCGTTATCGGGCAGGCCCGGGCGCGTGCTGCGATCGATGACGTTGAATTCCAGGCCGTTGTAGCGCACCAGCCCTTCCCAGGTGGCGAACCACAGATAGCCATCGCGGGTCTGGGCGATATCGCGCAGCGAGTTGTGCGGCAGGCCGCTGCGCGAACTCCAGCTGTCGATGGCGTAATCGCGCAATTGGGCGGTCCCGGCGGGTGCGGCGACCGCCGCCAGCGAGCACAACGCCAGCAACATGCAGGCGGCAGTGCTCAGCCAGCGCCGCCACTGCCCCTGCCATCGTGCCGACGCCATGCCGGCGTCCCCGTTCTCGCCCCTACCGCAGGCGCCCACCCCAAGTTTCATCAGACATGACACGCCGTTTGCTGGCGATATGGTAGGCAAAAAGTCGCAGCGGCGCTGAGCGTGTGCGCCACTCGACGTCAAAATCCCTGTCGTGGCGGCGTTGTAGGCGCCATCGATCGCGCCTGCCCGCCAGTCACAGCGGCACAATCTGCGCGGATTGCAGGCAACACGCCTGCGCGCAGCAGACCGGGTGCGTGCCGCAGGGCAGCGCCCGGGCGCGCCTCAATCACCGTCCTCAGACACCAAGGCGCTGGCGCACGGCCTCGAACAGGGTCACGCCGGTGGCGACCGACACGTTGAGGCTTTCGATATCGCCGGGCATCGGAATCTTGACCAGACCATCGCAGTGTTCGCGGGTCAGGCGACGCAGGCCATCGGCCTCGCCACCGAGCACCAGCCCGACGTTGCCGCGCAGGTCCACGCTGTACAACGACGCTTCGGCCTCGCCTGCCAGGCCATACAGCCATACGCCCTGCTTCTGCAGATCGCGCAGGCAGCGCGCCAGATTGGTCACCGCGACCACCGGAATGCGGTCCGCGGCACCGGCCGAGGTCTTGCGCACAGTGGCGTTCACGGTGGCCGACTTGTCCTTGGGAATCACCACCGCCGTGACGCCCGCCGCCGCAGCGCTACGCAGACAGGCGCCGAGGTTGTGCGGGTCCTGCACGCCATCGAGCACCAGCACCAGCGCGCGGCCTTGCGCGGCCTCGACCAGGCCTTCCAGTTCGTTTTCGGCCCACAGGCGCGCGGCGGCGTAGCGCGCGGCCACGCCCTGATGGCGCACCTGCCCGCCGACGCCGTCCAGCGCCTGGGTATTGACCCGGCGCACGTCGATGCCCTTGCGGCGCGCCTGTTCTTCGATCTCGGTCAGACGCGGGTTCTTGCTACCGGCCTCGATCAAGACCTCGCGCACGTTGTCGGCGTCGTTCTCGACGGACGAGGCGACAGCGTTGACGCCGACGATCCACTGGTTCTGCTTGCTCATTGCGCGGGCATACGAAGAAATGAGGGGGAATGGTAGGGCCTGCGGCCTGCCACGTCACGGCCGGGGCAAGGATGGGCCTGGGAAAATCGGATAAAGGCGGCGCCGCAATGCCGCTGGCACCTGCGGGAACCATGCGCCACTGACTGCGCCGTGCACGCTGCAACCGCATCACTGCACCGGCGGTCTTCGCGCAGCGTGGACCGCCGTGAGGCGGTGCCTGGACGCGTACTGCGCTGACGTCGGCAACCAACCGTAGCGCG
This sequence comes from Xanthomonas sp. 3793, assembly GCF_024806835.1. Taxonomy (GTDB): domain Bacteria; phylum Pseudomonadota; class Gammaproteobacteria; order Xanthomonadales; family Xanthomonadaceae; genus Xanthomonas; species Xanthomonas arboricola_F. Next base: position 719,503 of record NZ_JANTYU010000002.1, on the reverse strand, counting down.
CCGACATCAGCCTGATGGAGACAGCGACGACCTGCATTGCGAAAACCACCTCGCCGCTATGCCGGCCAGCGCTCGGTGTCGTGGTCCGGATGTTGATGCGATACCAGCGCGGTCTGAAACGCCAATGCCGCAGCATCGTCCTCGCTGCGGCGTGTCGGCAGCTGCGCCAGGCCATCGACGAACGGCAACTTGCGCTCCAGCCCGTACTGGATATGAGGAGGCAACCGCTCCGGCGTATCGAATGCGCCGGCGGCAATCGCCACGCCATCGGGCGCCTCATAGGTCAACGGCGTACCGCAGTCGGCGCAAAACCCGCGCTGCACCAGCGTCGACGACGCAAAGCGCCTGGGCTCGCCGCGTGTCCAGCGGAACTCGCTGCCACGCACCGACACCAGCGGGGCGTAATACGCCCCAAACGCTTTCTGACACATGCGGCAGTGACAGATCGATGCGTCGTCCAGCACGCCGCGCACATGAAAGCGCACGGCGCCGCATTGGCAGCCACCGCTGTACTCGGGGGATGTGCTCATCGTTCGCCTCGCAGATCAGCGTGTCATGCAAGCCGCCGCGTCACTACGGCACGCGGCGGCACCCACTACGCATGCAGACTCCATGCATTGCGGGCAGCCACTTCGGCCGCCCGCAACAGCATGCACCAAGCATCAATACGACTTTTTCTTGCGCTTGGCCGGCTTCTCGCGCGGCGGCAGCGGCGCTTCGACAGGCGCGCCATCCTCTGCCAGACGGAAGTCGATCTTGCGCTCTTCCATGCTGGCCTTGAGCACCAGCACGCGTACCGGGTCGCCCAGGCGGAACTCACGGCCACGGCGCTCGCCGCTGAGCGTCTTGCGGATCGGATCGAACTGGTAATAGTCCTGCGGCAACTGGGTGACATGCACCAGACCGTTGACCTTGGATTGGGTCAATTCCACGAACAGGCCGAAGCCGGTCACGCCGCTGATCACGCCATCGAACTGGCCGCCGACATGCTTTTCCATCCAGGCCGCGCGATACCGCTCGTCCACTTCGCGCTCGGCCTCATCGGCACGCCGCCCACGCTCGGAGCATTGCAGCGACAGTGCCGCCATCTGCCGCGGCGTGTAGATGAATTTTTCCGGGCTGGCACCGGTCAGCGCGTGCTTGATGGCGCGATGCACCAGCAGATCCGGATACCGGCGGATTGGCGAGGTGAAGTGCGCATACGCCTCCAACGCCAGACCGAAGTGGCCGTTGTTGTCTGGCGAATATACCGCCAGGCTCTGGCTGCGCAGCAGCACCGATTCCAGCAGCGCCGCATCCGGGCGCGCACGCACCTTCTTCAGCAACTTGGTGTAATCGCCCGGGCGCACCTTGCTCCATGCCGGCAGGCTGAGCTGGAATTCCTTGAGGAACTCCAGCAGGTCTTCGTACTTGCTCTCCGGCGGCCGCTCGTGCACGCGATACGGCGCAGGTATGTGCACGCCCAGCAGATAGCGCGCGGCTTCCACGTTGGCGGCGATCATGCATTCTTCGATCAGCTTGTGCGCGTCGTTGCGCACCAGCATGCCGGCCTGGGTGACCTCGCCGGTATTGTCGAGCACGAAGCGCACTTCGGAGGTTTCGAATTCGATCGCACCGCGGTGCGTGCGCGCCTTCGACAGCACGTTGTACAGCTGATGCAGGCGCTGCACCTGCGGCAACAATGGGCCGATAAACGCCTTGGTATCGGCATCGTCTTCGCCAACCGCCTTCCAGACCTGGTTGTAGGTCAGGCGCGCGTGCGAGTTCATCACCGCTTCGTAAAAACGCGAACCGGTCACTTCGCCATCGCGTCCCACCTGCATGTCGCAGACGAAACACATGCGGTCGACCTTGGGCATCAGCGAGCAGATGCCGTTGGACAAGGTCTCCGGCAGCATCGGCACCACAAAGCCGGGGAAATACACCGAGGTAGCGCGCTTTTGCGCTTCGTCGTCCAGCGGCGTGCCGGGACGCACATAGTTGGACACATCGGCGATCGCCACCACCAGACGGAACCCGTCGGCGTTGGGTTCGCAATACACCGCGTCGTCGAAATCCTTGGCATCCTCGCCATCGATGGTGACCAGCGGCATCTGCCGCAGATCCACACGCCCGCCGATCATCTGCGGCTCGACCACCAACGGCACCGCTGCGGCCTCATCCAGCACTTCCTGCGGGAATTCGTGCGGCAATTCATGGCCATGGATGGCCATCTCCACCACCAGCGACGGGGTGAGCTTGTCGCCGAGCACCGCGATGATCTTGCCGATCGCCGGGCGGCGGGCGTCCGGCGGCGCGATCAGTTCGCACACCACCAGCTGCCCTTCGCGCGCCTCGCCGATACCGTCCGGCGCAATCTGCACATTGCGTTGCACGCGCTTGTCGTCGGGGTCGACGTAGGCCACACCGTGCTCGTAGAAGAACCGCCCGATCATGCGCGACATGCGGCGTTCCAGCACACGCGCGATCGCGCCTTCGCGGCGGCCGCGGCGGTCGATGCCGGTGACGTTGGCCAGCGCACGGTCGCCATGCATGACCTTGCGCATCTCGAACGGCGGCAGGAACAGGTCGTCACCGCCCTCGTCCGGCTTGAGGAAACCGAAGCCTTCCGGATTGGCGATCACCACGCCGGCGATCAGGCTGGTCTGCTGCACCGGCGCATAGCCGCCGCGGCGGTTCTGCACCAGTTGCGCTTCGCGCACCATCGCAGCCAGGCGCTTGCCAAGCGCATCGATGCGGTCGCTCAGACCAAGCTGCTCGGCGATCTCTTCGGCGGTCTGCGGGCCGTCGCAGGCGTCCAGCAACTGCAGGATCGCTTCGCGGCTGGCAATCGGCTCCGCGTAGCGCAGCGCCTCACGATCGGCATGCGGGTCCTTGAAGCCGACGGCGTCGGCCTGGACGACCTCTTGCTGGAAACGTTCCGGCGGCGGCGCGGGCGGCCCACTCTTGCGTGGATGCGGTGCGCGGGGTGCAGCAGGCTCGACGGGCGGTGGCGGCTGGTCGGGCGACGCCTTTGCCGCAGCGCGCCTGTTGGCGGATTTGGTGGACGCACCGGCCGCAGCGCGGACCAGGAAGTCCGGCATCCAACCCGGCAGTTTCTGTTGCTCGGCGGTGGTGGACTCGCCCGGGCTGGTGGATTTGCGGCGGCTGGGCCGGTCGGAATCTGGGGTGTTTTTCTTTGTCATTACCCTAATGGTACCCCTTGCTGTCCTGACGTGGGCGGCAAGGCCGGCCGGACCATTGACGATTGCGACAGACAACCCGTTGACAAGCCTGTCAGGAGTCTGCAAAATTCGCGGCTCACCTGCCCAGGTGGCGGAATTGGTAGACGCACTAGCTTCAGGTGCTAGCGGGGGCAACTTCGTGGAGGTTCGAGTCCTCTTCTGGGCACCAGTTTAAAAAGACCTCCGAGCAATCGGGGGTCTTCTGGTTTCTGGGATTCGAACATCTCCGCTGCGCCCAGATGCCGACGCCGATCAGCGCTGGGGACCAATGCGAGTCAGAGCAGGCAATGGAAGGTAGGAGCGGTCGTCAGCCGGGTGTATGGCCGACGCCCTCAGAACCGCAGTGGACGATGGCGACGTGCCAGTTCCGAGCGCCCGCCGCGCCGGCTTGGCGGCGAACGCAGCCCGATGAGCGCTGTCGACTTGTTAGCCGCCTCCAGTCGACTGATCCATCGAAGCGATCGGATGATTGCCACGCCTACGCGGCCTTGCGGCATGGTCCATTAACGACCGTCGATCAGCGTTACGCGCAACTCGTCGCGCCCCGGACCTATGGCGCACGCTGCGCCACGGTCCCATCCCACAACATCGAAACGACAGCAACTACCTGCGCGGCAGGCGCCGCCGCGATGGGCCGTCCTACGGAGCGGCGGTGATTCCAGCATCGCGTAATGCCTGTGCCCAGAGTCGGTAGCCGGCTTCGCTGGGATGGGTGCCGTCGGGCATCAGCGCTTCCGGCAGGCTGCCATCGGGCTGCAGCAGTTGTTTGCCGATATCGACTAGGCGCACCGATGGGTCGGCCGCATACCGTGCGCGCAGCAGGCGGTTGGTTTCGGCAATCGGGCCGCGTTGCGGATCGCCGGCAGTGCGGCCGCGCGGCATGATCGCCATCAGGATCAGCTTGCTGTTGGGCATGCGCGTGCGCACTTCGCGCACGATGGCATCGATGCCCTGCGCGGTTTCGGCCGGCGTGCTCGCACGCGACTGCGTGGTGCCGGTGAGGTTGTTGGTGCCGATATGCAGTACCACCCAGCGCGGATCCAGGCCGTCGAGCTCGCCCTGGCGGATGCGCCACAACACGTTCTGGGTGCGATCCCACCCGAAGCCCAGGTTCAATACCGGCCGCTTGCCGTACAGCCACTGCCAGGACTCCGGACCACTGACACGGGTGGCCTGCGGCGGGCCGGCCCAGAAATGGGTGATCGAGTCGCCGATCATCACCACCTCCGGCTTGAGCGTGCGTGCCGCCGCCAGCGCGGCATGGTGGCGCGCATACCAGTCGTAGGAATCCTGCTCCAGCCAATCGACCGGCATCAACGACGTGGCGACGCCGCGGCCGAGTTCGGCCACCGGCTTGACCGGCGGCTCACCCAGCAGCCGCGCCAGGGTCGGTTCGATCGCTTCGGCCAGCATGCGCTGCCCCTGGGTATCCGGATGCAGGGCGCCGGCGGCGGGCCGGAAGCGGGTGTCGTAGAACAACTCAGTGCGCAGCTTGCCGTCGCGCTGGAAGACCGAGCTCACATCCAGATACGTCACGCGCGGGTTGTCGCCATAGCGCACCGCCAGACCCTGGTTGATCTGCGCATCGCGAGCGGATTTCTCCGCCGAAATCGCGCTCGGCAGCACGCTCAGCAGCAGGATGTGCGTGCGCGGCAACTTCTGCTCGATCGCCGCGACCACCGCATCGATACCGAGCTGAGTCTGCCCTGCGGTCTGGCCGAGATGGCCGGTGTTGTTGGTACCGATCAACACCAGCGCAACCTTGGGCTGCAGACCGTCGACCTCGCCATTGGCCAGCCGCCACAGCACGTTTTCGGTGCCGTCGCCGCTGAAGCCCAGATTGAGTGCACCGCGGCTGCCATAGAAGGTCTGCCAGGTGGGCTGAAAGTCTTCGTCGGGCGCCTTGGATTTTTCGTAGTTCTGGGTGATCGAATCGCCGATCAACAGCAGCTTCGCCTCCGGATGCTGTTTGACCTGTTCCAGCACCTGCGCGTGGCGCTGGGCCCACCACGGCTCCTGCAGGCGGTCGGTGGGCACGATCGACGGCGGTGGTGTTTGCGCGCCGACGGTGGCGCAGACCATCAACAGCCCCCAGCACAGCAATGCGGGTGCAATGGCAGACCGCGAAGGGCGGGGAAACACGGCGTGCAGAAACCGGGGCATGCGCGCACCAGCAGACGGGAGAAGCGGCGATTGTGGTCCGCACGTGCCGTCAACGACAAGCGTGAACGCCGTGCACCTGCCGCCGGGCGCTGCGGCCGGAGATGCTATGAGCTGGCGACTTACCCAGCGCAGATCCACCAGAGCCAAGGCGCGCCTGCACGCTGCAGCGTTATCGCCAACGCCGCCTCGCGTGCAAGCACGCTCCTACCAAACGCTGCATCGCACTGGCGGCAGCGCTGGAGTGCGGCCGGCCTCAGCGCAGCCCGGTTTCGCCGCGTGCAATCACCAGGCGCTGGATTTCCGAGGTGCCTTCATAGATCTCGGTGATTTTGGCAGCGCTGGAGTGCGGCAGGCCTCAGCGCAGCCCGGTTTCGCCGCGTGCGATCACCAAGCGTTGAATCTCGGAGGTACCTTCGTAGATCTCGGTGATCTTGGCATCGCGGAGAGCGCTCCAGCGTTGCCGCACTCGCGGCAGCGCTGGAGTGCGGCCGGCCTCAGCGCAGCCCGGTTTCGCCGCGTGCAATCACCAGGCGTTGAATCTCGGAGGTACCTTCGTAGATCTCGGTGATCTTGGCATCGCGGAGAGCGCTCCAGCGTTGCCGCACTGGCGGCAGCGCTGGAGTGCGGCCGGCCTCAGCGCAGCCCGGTTTCGCCGCGCGCGATCACCAGGCGTTGAATCTCCGAGGTACCTTCGTAGATCTCGGTGATCTTGGCATCGCGGAGAGCGCTCCAGCGTTGCCGCACTGGCGGCAGCGCTGGAGTGCGGCCGGCCTCAGCGCAGCCCGGTTTCGCCGCGCGCGATCACCAGGCGTTGAATCTCCGAGGTACCTTCGTAGATCTCGGTGATCTTGGCATCGCGAAAGTAGCGCTCCAGCGGCATTTCCTTCGAATAGCCCATGCCGCCGTGGATCTGTACCGCCTGGTGGGTGATCCACATCGCCGCTTCCGATGCGGTGAGCTTGGCGACCGCCGCTTCAGTACCGAACTTCTTGCCCTGCCCCTTGAGCCAGGCCGCACGCAGCGTTAACAACAACGCCGCATCCAGCTTGCATTTCATGTCGGCGATCTTGGCCTGGGTCATCTGGAACGTGCCGATGGCAGCGCCGAAGGCCTTGCGCTCCTTGACGTAGGCAAGCGTCGCTTCATACGCGGCGCGCGCAATACCCACTGCCTGCGAGGCAATGCCGATCCGCCCAGCATCGAGCACGCTCATCGCGGTCTTGAAGCCCTCGCCTTCCACGCCCAACACCTCGTCGGCCTGTGCAACGTAATCGGCGAACTCGATCTCGCAGGTGGCCGAGGCGCGGATGCCCAGCTTGGGCTCGGTCTTGCCGCGATGAAAACCCGGCTTGTCGGTGTCGACCATGAAGGCGGTGATGCCGCGCGAGCCCTTGTCCGGCTCGGTCACCGCAAACAGCACGATGTACTTGGCCACCGGGCCGGAGGTGATCCAGCTCTTCTTGCCGTTGATGACGAAGCTGCCGTCGGCCTGCTTGACCGCGCGGCAGCGCATCGCCGATGCATCCGAGCCGGACTGCGGCTCGGTCAGCGCGAACGCGCCGATGTGCGTGCCTTCGGCGATTGCGCGCACGTACAGCTGCTTCTGCGCCTCGGTGCCGTTCTTCAGGATGCCGGTGCAGAACAGCGAGTTGTTGACCGACATGATGGTGGAGTGCGCGCCGTCGCCGGCCGCAATCTCGATCATCGCCAGCGCGTAGCTGATCGGATCCATGCCGGCACCGCCATACTCGGACGGCACCTCGATGCCCATCAGGCCGTTTTCGCCCAGCAGCTGGATATTTTCCAACGGGAACTCGCCGCTGCGGTCGAACTGCTCGGCGCTGGGGGCGATCTTTTCCTGGGCGATCCGGCGGGCCACGTCCTGGATCATCAGTTGTTCTTCGGTAAAGCTGAAATCCACGTTCGACCCCTCCCGGGTATTGGCTGAGCGGCCATTGTAGCCCCAACCATTCGCATGCGTATGTAGTTGACCCGGTACCCCGCCCGGCCGAAAATATCTCCATATCGCGATATAGAGATATTCATGGATCTGGAAGACTGGTCGGCGCGACTGAAAGTGTTTGCCGATGCCACCCGGGTACGCCTGCTGGCGCTGCTGGAACAGGAAGAGCTCACCGTGGCCGAGCTGTCGGCCATCACCCGCCTGGCCCAGCCGCGCGTGTCCACCCACCTGGCCAAGCTCAAGGAAGCCGGGCTGGTGCGCGACCGCCGCGCCGGCGTGTCGGCGTATTACCGTTTCGACGAAGTATCGCTGGATCCCGCACAGCGTGCCCTGTGGCTGGCGCTGAGCACCGGCAGCGACGACCCGCTGTTGCGCCAGGATGCCGAGCGCGTGGCCGCCGTGCTGGCCAACCGCGCCGCCGACCAGAACTGGGCCGATTCGGTGGCCGGCGACATGGAACGGCATTACTCCCCGGGGCGCACCTGGGAAGCACTGGCACGCACCGCCCTGCCCCTGCTGGAAACCGGCGACGTGCTCGACATCGCCTCCGGCGACGGCGTGCTGGCGGAACTGGTCGCCCCGCACGCCACCCGCTACATCTGCATCGACACCAGCGCACGCGTGGTTGCCGCTGCCAGCGAGCGTCTGCGCAAGCTGCGTAACGTGGAAGTACGCGAAGGCGATATGCATGCACTGCCCTTCCCCGATGCCAGCTTCGACCTGGTGGTGCTGATGCACGCGCTCACCTATGCCGCAAGACCGGCGCAAGCGGTGGCCGAATCTGCACGCGTGTTGCGCCCGGGCGGCCGCCTGCTGCTGTGCAGCCTGGCCAAGCACGAACACCGCGCGGCCGTGCATGCCTATGGCCACGTCAATCTGGGATTTGCCGCCAAGGAATTGCGCAAGTTCGTCGAGAAAGCCGGGCTGGATGTCTCCAGCCTGGAGACGGTGACGCGTGAGAAACGCCCACCGCATTTCGAGGTGATTTCGCTGATTGCGATGAAGCCGGGAATGGGGACTCTGGATTCGGGATCGATTGACGGCAAGAGCACTGCACCAAGGAGAACCGCACCATGACGCCTGCACAGCCCCTCACCCCACGTTCCTTCTCGCTGCCCTGGCTGCACCCGGAGCGCGCCGACAAACTCGACACTGCACTGCGCGAACGCATCCTCATCATCGATGGTGCGATGGGCACCATGATTCAGCGCCACGATCTGCAGGAAACCGATTACCGCGGCACGCGGTTCGCCGAAGGCTACGACAGCGCGCATGTGCACGGCCCGGGCTGCGATCACGCACACACGCCAGAAGGCCACGACCTGAAGGGCAATAACGATCTGCTGTTGCTGACCCGCCCGGAGATCATTGCCGGTATCCATCGCGCCTACCTGGATGCCGGTGCCGACCTGCTGGAAACCAACACGTTCAACGCCACCTCGGTGAGCCAGGCCGACTATCACCTCGAGCACGTGGTGTATGAATTGAACAAGGCCGGCGCGCAGGTCGCGCGCGAATGCTGCGATGCCGTCGAAGCGCTGACGCCGCACAAACCTCGCTTTGTGATCGGCGTGCTCGGCCCCACCAGCCGCACCGCCTCGATCAGTCCGGACGTCAACGACCCCGGCTACCGCAACACCAGTTTCGACGCGCTGCGCGAGACCTACCGCGAGGCCGTCGAAGGCTTGATCGATGGCGGTGCCGACACGCTGATGGTTGAGACCATCTTCGACACGCTCAATGCCAAGGCAGCGCTGTACGCGATCGAAGAGGTCTTCGAAGCGCGCGGCGGGCGCTTGCCGGTGATGGTCTCCGGCACCATTACCGATGCGTCCGGTCGCACGCTGTCTGGGCAGACAGCCGAAGCCTTCTACGCCTCGGTCGCACATGGCCGCCCACTGTCGGTGGGTTTGAACTGCGCACTGGGCGCCAAGGATCTACGCCCGCATGTGGAAACGCTGGCTCAGATTGCCGACGCCTATGTCAGCGCGCATCCGAATGCCGGCCTGCCCAATGCCTTCGGCGAGTACGACGAGACGCCGGAGGAAATGGCCGAGACCTTGCGCGAATTTGCCCAGTCCGGCTTGCTGAATCTGGTTGGCGGTTGCTGCGGCACATCGCCCGCGCATATCCGTGCGATCGCCGACGCCGTGGCCGACCTGCCGCCACGGCAAATACCCGGCGCGCAGGAGTTGGCGGCGTGATGCGTCAGGCTCACCCTCATCCGCCCTTCGGGCACCTTCTCCCGCAGGCGGGAGAAGGACAGCGCGGCGCTTGGGCTGCCACAAGGACGCGTCGTGCGCAGTCCACCGCCCATCCTCCGCTGGGGGAAGAGGGAACCCGCATTGCTCGGCTTTCCACAAAGACGCTCCGTGCGCAACGCACTGCCCTTCTCCCGCCTGCGGGAGAAGGTGGCGCGCAGCGCCGGATGAGGGCTGCATTTCATTGCGCCCCATCGTCCAGCCGTGAACAGCAACCCACCAAGACCGATCGCGCCGTCACCGTCCAGCAGAGCATCGCATGAGCACTCCCCGCTACACCCGCCTGTCCGGCCTGGAGCCGTTGGTCATCACGCCGGACCTGCTGTTCGTCAACGTCGGCGAGCGCACCAACGTCACCGGCAGCGCGCAGTTCCGCAAGCTGATCAAGGAAGAGCGCTACGAAGAGGCGGTAGAGGTGGCGCGCCAGCAGGTCGCCAACGGCGCGCAGATCCTCGACGTCAATATGGACGAGGGCCTGATCGATTCCGAAAAGGCGATGACGCGCTTTCTCAACCTGATCATGTCCGAGCCGGATATCGCACGCATCCCGGTGATGGTGGATTCGTCCAAATGGACGGTGATCGAGGCCGGCCTGAAGTGCCTGCAAGGCAAGAGCGTGGTCAACTCGATCTCGCTCAAAGAGGGCGAGGCAATTTTCATCGAACAGGCGCGCAAGGTGCTGCGTTACGGCGCCGCCGCCGTGGTGATGGCCTTCGATGAAGTGGGCCAGGCCGATACCTGCGCGCGCAAGGTGGAAATCTGCACGCGCGCCTACAAGGTGTTGACCGAGCAGGTGGGTTTTCCACCGGAAGACATCATCTTCGACCCGAATATCTTTGCCGTGGCCACCGGCATCGAGGAGCACGACAACTACGCGGTGGACTTCATCGAGGCGACGCGCCAGATCAAACGCACGCTGCCGCACTGCCATGTCTCCGGTGGCGTGTCGAATGTGTCGTTCTCGTTCCGCGGCAACGAGATGGTGCGCCAGGCGATCCATTCGGTGTTTCTGTTCCATGCGATCGAGGCTGGTATGGACATGGGCATCGTCAATGCCGGTGGCATGCCGATCTATGACGAACTGGACCCGGATCTGCGCGAGCGTGTGGAAGACGTCATCCTCAACCGGCGCAAGGACGGCACCGAGCGGCTGCTGGAAATCGCCGAACGCTACAAGGGCAGCAAGGGTGCGGCCAAGGTCGAAGACCTGGCATGGCGCGACAAGCCGGTACGCGCACGCTTGGCGCATGCGCTGGTGCATGGCATCGACGCCTACGTGGAAACCGATACCGAAGAGGCGCGCCAACAGTCCACGCGTCCGCTGGATGTGATTGAAGGCCCGCTGATGGACGGCATGAACGTGGTCGGCGACCTGTTCGGCGCCGGCAAGATGTTCCTGCCGCAGGTGGTCAAGTCCGCGCGCGTGATGAAAAAGGCCGTGGCCTATCTGCTCCCCTTTATCGAAGCGGAAAAACTGCGCACCGGCGATGTCGGCAAATCCAACGGCAAGATCATCATGGCCACCGTCAAGGGCGATGTGCACGACATCGGCAAGAACATCGTCGGCGTGGTGTTGGCATGCAACAACTTCGATGTGGTGGACCTAGGCGTGATGGTGTCTGCGCAGGTGATCCTTGACCGTGCGCGCGAAGAGAATGCAGACCTGATCGGCTTGTCCGGCCTGATCACGCCCTCGCTGGAAGAGATGTCGCATGTGGCGCGCGAAATGCAGCGGCAGGGTTTCGAGATCCCGTTGTTGATCGGCGGCGCCACCACCTCGCGCGCGCACACTGCGCTGAAGATCGACCCGCATTACACCGCGCCCACGGTCTGGGTGAAGGATGCCTCGCGTGCAGTGGGCGTTGCGCAATCGCTGATCTCGCGCGACCTGCGTCAGGCATTCGTCGCTGCCAACGATGCGGACTACGCCGAGATCCGCGCACGCCATCGCAACCGTGGCGATGCCAAACGGCTGGTATCGCTGGAAAAGGCGCGCGCACAGCGTTTCGATGGCGATTGGGTGAACTACACACCGCCCATTCCGCGGCAGCCGGGCCTGCATGTTTTCAACGATTACCCGCTGCAGGAGTTGACCCAGCTGATCGACTGGACGCCGTTCTTCCAGGCCTGGGAGCTGGCCGGAAAATTTCCCGCCATCCTCAGCGACGAGATCGTCGGCACCCAGGCCAGCGAACTGTATCGCGACGCCCGACGCATGCTGAAGCAGATCGTCGACGAAAAATGGCTCACGGCCAAGGCGGTATTTGGGCTGTGGCCAGCCAATAGCGTGGGCGATGATGTCGAGGTGATCCTCACAGATCACCGGGATTCGGCAATAGGGACTGGGGATTCGCAGCACCCCAGCCAATCCCGTATCCCGAATACCCAATCCCGGCAGCTCCTGCATTTCTTGCGCCAGCAAGTCGACAAACCCGTCGACCGCCCCGACTTCTGCCTGGCCGATTTCATCGCGCCCAAGAGCAGCGGCAAGCAGGACTGGATCGGCGCGTTTGCGGTCACTGCCGGCATCGGGATCGACCCGCATGTGGCGCGCTTCGAGGCGGCGCACGACGACTACAACGCGATCCTGCTCAAAGCGTTGGCCGATCGCCTGGCCGAAGCCCTGGCCGAGCGCCTGCACCAGCGTGTGCGCACCGAGTTCTGGGGCTACATCGACAATGAAGACCTCGACAACGAAGCATTGATTGCCGAACGCTATCGCGGCATTCGCCCGGCACCGGGCTACCCGGCATGCCCGGAACACAGCGAAAAACGCAGGCTATTCGATCTGCTCGATGCCGAACGCAATGCAGACATGTCGCTTACCGAAAGCTTTGCGATGCTGCCCACCGCGGCGGTATCCGGCTACTACTTCAGCCATCCCAAGAGCCAGTACTTCGTGGTGGGACGGCTAGGCAAGGAACAGGTCGCCGACTACGCAAAGCGCAAGGGCATCACGCTGGCACTGGCCGAGCGCTGGCTGGCATCGAACCTGGATTACGACCCGGAATAACATCGGGCCAGCATCCCCGGACGCGCCCTCCACCAACGTAGGAGCGCGGGCGCGACGGGGCTTTACCGATAACGCCCCGTCGCGCCCAGGTGCGCTCCTACGTCACGACGCGGCCGCACATCTATGGCCGCGCCATGTCACCTCCAGCATCAAGCCACTGTCCGCAATACATTCGAACGTCGTAGTCCTCCCACACGGGGCGGCACCCAAATAACACCGGGCCCCAGCATCCCCGAACGCGCCCTCCAACCAACGTAGGAGCGCACCCGGGCGCGACGGGGCTTTACCGATAACGCCCCGTCGCGCCCGGGTGCGCTCCTACGTCACGGCGCGGCCGCACATAGGCGGCTGTGCTCTGTTACCCCCCATCAAGCTGCTGGCCGCAACACGTTCAACACTTCGTAACACGCGCCCATGGTGTGGTAATCGGTCTTGCCGGCCGGGCTCTTCTCATCGCTGTACTTGCGGTTGTCCGCATCCAGAATGCGGTACCACGCACCATAGCGGTGGTCGACCATGTGCTTCCAGGAGTAATCCCACAGCTTGTCGTACCACTGCCAGTAGCGCGCATCGCCACTGCGCTGTGCCAACAAGGCCGCTGCAGCCAACGACTCGGCCTGCACCCAGAAATACTTGTCGTCGTCGCACACCTGACCATCGGGCGCGAAACCGTAATACAGCCCGCCGCGCTGCGCATCCCAGGAGCGCTCCACCGCGACATCGAACAGATGCTGCGCAGTCGGCAACAACCAGTCCGTGGGTGCATAACGATCCAGCAGCATGAGCAACTTGGCCCATTCGGTCTGGTGGCCCGGCTGGAAGCCCCAGGGCCGGAACAGATGCTTGGGGTTGTCGCGGTTAAAGTCCCAATCGATGTTCCACTGCGGGTCGTAATGCTCCCACACCAGACCATCGGCCTTGGCCGCCTGGCGCCGGGTCATGTGATCGGCCAGCTGCAGCGCGCGATCCAGGTAGCGCTGCTCGCCGCTGGCTTCGTACGCGGCGATCATCGCCTCGCACATATGCATGTTGGCGTTCTGGCCGCGATACGTGGTGAAGTTGAACTGCGCATCGGCTTCGTCGCGGTACAAACCGAATTCCGGCTCCCAGAAGTGTTTTTCCAGCAGCTGCCAGGTTTCGTCCATCCACGCACGCGCCTCGCCGATGCCGGCCTTCAGCCCACACGAATACGCCAGCAGCACGAACGCCACGCCGTAGCAGTGGTTCATGTCGTCTTCCACCACGCCATCGCGCAAGGTCCAGGCATAACCGCCGGTGGCGGCGTTGCGATGCACGTTGCGCAGATAATCCAGGCCGTGGCGCACTGCCTCCAGGTACTGCGCGTTGCCGAACTCGCGGTAGGCCATTGCGTAGTTGAAGACGAAGCGCGTGCTGCTCACCAGATGCCGGTGACCGGCATCGTAGATGCTGCCGTCATCCTTGAAATACTGGAAGAAGCCACCGGCTGGATCGATCGCGCGCGGGTGATAGAACGCCATGGTGTCGGCAATATGCTGGCGCAACACATCGGCCGAGCGGAAATCGGGGGCGGGAGATGCGGGCAACGGGCTCATGCTTGTTCCTGGATCAGAGAATGGACTTCATCGAGGCTGGGCATCGCGGCAAACGCGCCCTTGCGTGTCACTGCCAGCGCACCGACTGCGGCGGCGAAACGAATCACCTGCGTCATCGCCGCAGCATCGCCGCACAGGTGTTCAAGCGTCGTCGCACGTGCGGCCAGCTGATACAGCAGACCACCAACGAAGGCATCGCCAGCAGCGGTGCTGTCGCGCACCTGCACGGTGAACGCCGACACCTGGCCGGAATCCACCCGTGTCTGCCAATGCACCGGGCCGCCGCCATCGGTAACCAACAGCCAGCGCGCATTGCCCTGCCACAGCTTCTGCGTCACCGCGCTGGCGTCGGCGTTCAAGGTGCCGGCCAGATAGTCGAGTTCCTCGCGCGAGAGCTTGACCACATCGGCCAGCGCCAGCGCTTCCCACAGCAACGCAGCCGGGTCCACCTCCTGCGGCCACAGCATCGGACGAAGATTCAGATCCAGGCTGACGATGGCGCCGTCGGCACGTGCACGGCGCATGCCGTCGAGCGTGCACTGCGCGATCGCAGGCTCGGTCATGCTGTTGGAACACACATGCAGCACCGCGGCTTGCGTGAATCCGTCTGCGGCGAAGTGTTCTGGGCGGAACAACAGGTCCGCTGCAGGCGGGCGGTAGAAGCTGAAACTGCGCTCGCCCGCCTCGTCCAATGCGACGAAGGCAAGCGCGGTCTTGGCCTGATCGGTGCGCACGATGCCATCGGTGATCACCCCAGCCTGCTGCAGGCTCTGCAGCAGGAAGTCGCCGAACATGTCGCGGCCGAGCATGCCAACAAAATGCGCGGCGCCGCCGAGTTTTGCCACCGCCACCGCAACATTGGCCGGCGCACCACCGGCATATTGCGCAAAGGTGCGCGCGTCGTCGGTGCTGGCCTGCGGCAAGGCCAGCATGTCGATCAGGGCTTCGCCGAAACAGACCACCTGGTTCTTGGCAGCATTCATGCGCGCGCCTCCGCCAGTGCGCCACGCAGGCGCGAACCCCAGATGCCGTAGAACACGATGTACAGGTAGCACACCAGCGGCAGCACGAAGGACTCATGCAGGCCCATGTGATCTGCCAGCAAGCCCTGCAGATACGGCACGATCGCGCCGCCCACAATCGCCATGATCAAAAGGCTGGACGCACGCCCGGTCAACGGGCCAAGACGCTCGATGCCCAGGGTAAAAATGGTGGGGAACATGATCGAGTTGAACAGGCCGATCGCCACCAGCGCATACACCGCCAGCATGCCGCCACTGGCCATGGTCAGGCCCAGCAGCAAGGCATTGATACCCGCAAATACCGACAACAGCACGCGTGGCGACAGCTTGGCCAGCAAGGCCGACCCGATGAAGCGGCCGATCATGGCAAGCGTCCAGTACGCCGACACGTACTTGGTCGCCTCGCGCTCGGTGAACCCGCCGATCTCCGGCAAGGAGAAGTAATTGACCATCAGGCTGCCGATCGCGACTTCTGCGCCGACATAGAAAAAAATCGCCAGCACACCGAAGCGCACATGCGGGTGGCGCAGCGCATCCAGCAGCGAATGCTTGCTCTCTTCCTTCTGCGCGCCGCCATCGGTCAATGCCGGCAAACGGAACAGGAACACGAAGATCGCCAGCAGGAACAGCACCACACCCAGCCCGATGTAGGGGCCTTGCACGGCCTGGGCTTCCTGCACGCGATAGGCCAGTTGCTCGGCTTCCGGCAAGGCCTTGAGCTGGTCGCCGCTCATCACCGTGTTGGACAGGATCAACCAGCCACCCAGCAACGGCGCGATCGCGGTACCCAGCGAGTTGAGCGCCTGCGCCAGGGTCAGGCGGCTGGAGGCACTACGCTCCGGACCCAGCAACGCAACATATGGATTTGCCGCCACCTGCAGGATGGTGATGCCGGTGGCGAGCACGAACAGCGCGCCCAGGAATGCGCCGTACACGCGCAGTTCCGCCGCCGGCCAGAAGCCCAGCGCACCGACTGCCGCCACCGCGAGCCCGGCCACGATGCCCTGCTTGTAACCCAGGCGATTGACCAGCCAACCTGCCGGCAGCGACATCAGGAAGTACGCACCGAAGAAGGTGAACTGCACCAGCATCGCCTGCGCGAAGTTGAGCTCGAACACCGCCTTCAGATGCGGAATCAGGATGTCGTTGAGGCAGGTGAGAAAGCCCCACATGAAAAAGATCGTGGTCACCACCGACAACGCGACGCCGTTGTTGACGGGCGCCTTGTTGCCGCTTGGCACAGTGGATTGCGTGGAAAGGGAAACCATAGGAGTTGCCTGGTCAGCGGCCTGAGGCCTTGGTGGGGGAATGGACGGGGGAATCGCTTGCGGGATGGTGCGAAGAAGACAGGTGAGAGGGTGCGCACGCACTGCTCGCGCGGACTTGTAGCGCAACTGCAGCGGTCAGCCGTTGCGAGGCCAGGTCCGGGCTGCCGATGCGCTGCAGCACCAGCTGCGCAGCTTGCTGGCCGCGCGCGCGCGGATCGGCAGCCAGCGTGGTCAGTGCCGGAGTGAACAATGCCGCTTCGGCAATGTCGTCGAAGCCGGTCACCGCGAAATCGCGGCCCGGCACGCTGCCGTGCATCGCCAGTGCGGCCATCAGGCCGAGCGCAACGCTGTCGTTGTAGCAAACCGCCGCAGTCGCAGCGTGGTCGGCGTTGTCGAGCATACGCGCGCCGCACAGTGCCGCATCCTGCCGATTGGGTGCCGACTCGACGTACCGCACCGCCAGGCCCGCAGCGGACATGGCGCGCGTATAGCCGGCACGACGCTGCCGGCACGAGCTGGATTCGGCATGCCCGCCGAAAAACACGATCTGCCGATGGCCTTGTGCAATCAGATGCGTGCAGGCCAGATACGCGCCCTGCTCGTTGTCCAGCGCCAGCAGGTCCCAACCGGCGCCCTCCACCTCACGGTTGAACAACACCACGTTGCGCTGGCGGCCGAGCACCTGCGCCAGGGCCTGCGCCTGGCTGCCCTCGGCGGGCGACAGGATGATCCCGGCCGGTGTGTGTTCCATCAACGAGGTCAGCACCGCCTGCTGACGCTGCGTGGACTCGCCGGTACTGCCCAGCAGGGTGACATAGCCGGCCGCGCCCAACGCTTCGTCAACGCCAGCCGCAAACTCTGCGAAGAACGGGTTGGACAGATCGTTGATGACCAGCGCAATGCTGGATGAGGTCCGCTGGCGCAAATTGGCGGCAGCGCGGTTGTAGACGTAATGTTGCCGGTCCAGTTCGGCCTCCACGCGCGCGCGCGTGCTGGCATGCACCAGGGGGCTGCCGCGCAGCACCAGCGACACGGTCGCGCGCGAGACACCGATTGCGCCTGCGATGTCGCGCAGCGTCACCGCCCCGCGCCGCGCCAGGCGCGCGTCGCCGGCCTCCGCGGCGGCCGAGGCTTGCTTGGGACGCGTCAAGCGCCGGACTCCGCTGAATGAAACACGTGCATGCAATGGACTGGAATTGGATCGATCCAATTAAGCCTTTTCCCGCCATTCAATGCATGCGGCAGTGCAGCATGGGCATGGTGCTCTCGGTGCAGCCTGGACTACCGCCCTTGCCGGCCGGCGCCAGAGGCTTCCCCAATGTCGGCACCTCATCGAGTCGCTGCATCCGTCGGCAACAACAGGTTGCTCCAGCTTCCAGCAGACGCGGCGTGAGTTGCCGATACGCTGTCCTTGGCGCCGCACGCGAACCCCACACTCGCTTCGCCCACCTGTCTACCGACACCCAATGACGTTTCCAGCTCGATGAATCGTGGTCACGCAAGCACCGTTGGCCAGAGGCGGCACTGTTACCGGGGCATGCCCCCAATAATCAAGCAGCACCCGATGTCGCGCCTCTGCGTCGCATGCGTTCGTGCGCTGCCATTGCTCGATTACTGAAACGCGATCGACAACCCGATCCCACCCTGCCAATCAGGGCTTTCCGACGTCAGCCCACGCAGCACCGAGACATCGAGCTGCATCGCATGCGGCAGCTGCCAGGCGCCGCCAGCACCCGCCACCCGCGAATGCTCGCTGCCGGTATCCAGACCCGCTTCCACGTAACTGCTGAAATGCTCGCCCGAGAAAAACGTGTAGTTGGGCGAGAACGTCCAGGTGTGCCCGTCGTTGTCGCGTGCGTAGTTGACGTACAAGGCCAGCGCGCGCTGCTGCGACAGATCCCAGGATGCAGTCACCCCGAGCTCGCGTGAATACCCATCGCTGAAAGCGGGGCTGCCGGTCGGCACGCTATAGGTGCCAAGTGCCGCCCAATGAAAACTCTCCGATCGCGACGGCAAGGCGACCTTCAAACCGACATGGCTGTCGCCGCCACCCCGGACACGCGCGCCACCGCCGTGCTGCCAGTTGTAACTGTCGCTGCCCAGTTGCAGCTCCACCTGCTGTGACAGCCCCAGACGCAGTACAGTGTCAGCGGTATACAGCGTCGTGCGCTGACCATCTGCACGGTCGGTACTGGCATCGGGCAATCCCTGCTCCCAGGCGAACGCACCGGGCTGCAGCACCTCGGCAGCGAACGGGATGCCGGGACGATCAAAGGCTGGCGCATCTTCCGACTGCGCAGATGCGTGCGGACTCGCACCACACGCCGCAAACACTACGCCGAACGACGCGAGCAGGCGACCGGCATGCGAACGCAGTGCGTTACCCGTGGCCGATGAAGTCGATTCGCCAGCGCAGGGCTTCATGCATTTCGAGGATGTGGACATATGCAGCACCAATCGGGAAGTGAGCCACGACGCAACAGACTCGAAGACTGCGAGCGCCAATCTGTAATGGCGCGCATAGTGCGGCCCTGGCCGTGACCAGCCTGTATAGCGACTGTACTCCCGTCGCTGAACCGCAACCGGCGGCCTGCAAAGAACATCCAGACAGATGCACGGCAGCGCTCGGAATCGATAAGCAATTGCCAGTGTTCGCGCCAGTTGTCGCCCTACAAGAGGGCATCGATTGCCGACTTGATCGGCGACAGATTGTTAGGCCGACCCAGACGCAGCGTGCAGCGGGCAACTGCATTACACGAGACGATATGAAACGGGCTGCACCAGCACGATGCAAGCGCATCCAACGTTGCATGGCATGGAAAACATCGCAAACAACAAGGGCACCCAACAGGTGCCCAGGTGTCACATCATCAGTGGATCAAGGTGTTACCAGACCAGATCGTCGGGCACCTGGTATTTGGGATCGGCGTACGGGTCGTCGCCTGCCGGTGCATTCGGGTCCACCTTCAGGGCGACCGACGGCGCGAATACGGATTCGGCCTCGGCGAGCACCTCGGCGGTCACCAGCAGGTAGCGGCCGTTGAGTTGCAGCACGCCCAGCTCGCCGGCGTTGAGCGCCTTGAGCTGATCGGCGGTGACGTAGATGCGCTTGATCTTGCCGCCATACGGGAAATGCCGCGCGATGTCGGCATCGGCATGGTTCAGGCCCTTGTCCTTGAGCAGTTCTTCGAGCTTGGCCTTGGCTTCGCGACGCAGGCGTGCTTCTTCCTGCTTCAGCCGCTCGGCTTCGATGCGCTCGTCCTTTTCGCGCTGCGCACGGATCGCATAGGCCTTGGCCAGGTCGATGTCCTCGCGCGTGCGCGCCGGCCGGGGGCCGCGTCGGTCTGCATTGGGTTGTTGCGGGCGCGGCGACGCTGCCGGCTTGCCATCGTGGCGCCGGTCGGGCCGGCCATCGCTTTTACGTGCGCCGGCTGCATCGGTCGCCGCAGCGGCGTGCGGCCGCTGCGGTCCCCTGCCCTGGCCACCCGGCCTGTTGCCGCCGGGCGCGGGCTTGCCACCATTGCCATGCTGACGCGCGGCAGGCCGTGCGTCGGGTTTGCGTTCGGGCTTGGGCGCGGACTTGAAGCCCAGGCCAAGCAACTGGTCACGTAAGGTATCGCTCATGGCGGTGGCAATCTGCAATCAATAGTGCGGAGGCGGCGGTTCGTCCGCTGCATCGGCAAACAACGTGGAGCGCACCTTGCCCAGGTCCTCGAGCAGGTGGCGGATCAGTTCGGCATTGCGGGCGCCCGTCAAACGGGCGTCCGCAAGTGCTTCACTCAGTTCATTGAGCGCCTGCTCCTGAAAGGAGAGGCGCGTTTCCAGTTCCACCAACCGCGCGTCCAGTTCCTGGTCGCGCGGCGAGAGTTGCTCATGCATGCAACGAACGGCCTCGTCCGATGGCGTAGTAAGCCAGGCCTGCAGCCTCGATCTCCTGCGGGTCGTAGAGGTTGCGACCGTCGAACACGACGTCGTCCTTCAAGGCCTGCTTGATCTTGCTGAAATCCGGGCTGCGGAATTGCTTCCACTCGGTGACCACGACCAGTGCATCGGCGCCTTCCAGCGCAGCAAAGGCTTCGTCGCAGAAGGTCAGGTCGTCGCGCTCGCCGAAGATGCGCTTGGCCTCATGGGTGGCTTCCGGGTCGTAGGCGCGCACGGTGGCACCGGCCTCCCACAACTGCGCCATCAGACGACGGCTGGATGCCGCACGCATGTCGTCGGTATTGGGCTTGAACGCCAGGCCCCACACCGCGAAGGTCTTGCCGGCGATGCTGCCGCCTTCGCCACCGTAATGACGCTGCACCAGCTCGAACAGGTGACCCTTCTGCGCGTTGTTGACGCTTTCCACTGCGTTGAGCAGGGTCGGCTCCATGCCGTACTGCTCGGCAGTCTTGGCAAGCGCCTGCACGTCCTTCGGGAAGCACGAGCCGCCGTAACCGGCACCCGGGTAGATGAAGTGCCAGCCGATACGCGGGTCCGAGCCGATACCGTTACGCACGTGCTCGACGTCCGCACCGACACGCTCGGCAATATTGGCGATCTCGTTCATGAAACTGATCTTGGTCGCCAGCATCGCGTTGGCCGCGTACTTGGTGAGCTCGGCCGAGCGCACGTCCATTTCCACGATGCGATCGCGGTTGCGATTGAACGGGGCATACAGACGGCGCATGCGTGCGATCGCCGCCGGCTTCTTGGCGCCGATCACGATCCGGTCCGGACGCATGCAGTCGGCCACCGCATCGCCTTCCTTCAGGAACTCGGGGTTGGAGACGACATCGAATTCGTGGTCCACGCCACGTGCGTCCAGCTCTTCCTGGATCGCCGCGCGCACCTTGTCGGCGGTACCGACCGGCACGGTGGACTTGTTGACCACGACCGATGGGCCATCGATATGGCGACCGACAGTACGCGCAACCGCAAGCACGTACTGCAGGTCGGCACTGCCATCCTCGTCCGGCGGCGTGCCCACGGCGATGAAGGTAATTTCGCCGTGCGCAATCGCCTCGGCGGCGTCGGTGGTGAAGCGCAACCGGCCAGAGGCGTGGTTGGCTTTCACCATCGGCTCCAGGCCGGGTTCATAGATGGGAATCACCCCACGATTGAGACCATCAACTTTCGCCTGGTCGATATCCACGCAGATAACGTGATGACCTACTTCCGCCAGACAGGTACCGGTGACAAGACCAACATAGCCGGTACCAAAGATCGCAACTCGCATGGGTGGGGGTACTCCTGTGGGGGATCAGGGAAGGATACCCATCAGTTCGACATCGAACGTCAACGTTGCGTCTGGTCCGATCGGCCCCCCCTGCGTGCCGTTCGGGCCATAGGCCAAGTTGGATGGAATCCAGAAACGATATTTCGAACCGACCGGCATCAAGGCGACGCCCTCGGTCCAGCCGGGAATGACTTGATCCAGACCGAACTCGGCCGGCTGGCCGCGCTGGTACGAACTGTCGAAGACCTGCCCGCTGAGCAGCTTGCCTTCGTAGTTCACACGCACCTTGTTGGTCCGCATCGGGCGCTCGCCGCTGCCCTGGCGCAGCACCATGTACTGCAGGCCGGACGCGGTGGTGATCACGCCTTTCTCGGTCTTGTTCTTGGCAAGGAAGGCGTTGCCTTCTTCGCGATTCTTGGCACCGGCAGCGCCCTGTTTGGCAGCGGCGAACGCCTGCATGGTGGCAGCGGCTTCCTGCTGGGTCAGACGGGTGGTGCCCTTGGCGAACACGGTCCGCACCGCTTCCATCAGGATCGACAGATCGATCTCGTCCTTGATGCCGGCCAGCGACGGGCCGACCGCGCGGTCGCCGAGCATCAAGCCGACGTTTTCCTTGGACGGCGCGGCCGGCGTGGAGCCCGGCGCCATGCCCGGCACCTGCTGGCCGTTACGGGCGGCCAGCGCGGTGCGCAATGCGGTATCGGTCGCCTGAGTCTGCTCGTCGGACAACAGCGGCTTGCCACCCTTGAAGGCATTTTCGATGGCGCGTTGCATCGCGCTCAGATCGATGTCCTGGGCAATCGGCTCGAACGAGCGCGCCACGTCCATACCGATGGCGTAGCTGACGTTGTCGCGCGTGCTCTTCTCAGACGATGCATTCAAAACTGGCTTCTCCTTGGTGGCCGCTGCGGCCGGTTGCTGCGACATCGCCGGCATCGAAGCCGTCATTGCCACCATCAGTAGCGACGCCGCCGCGCCGCGCTTTCCCATCTTCATTCGATGCACTTCCCGAAAGTGAAAAGACACGCCACCGACGGCGCTGAACACGCATTGTCGCATGCGCACGCGGCGTTGCGAGAGCCGCGCTCAGCGCGACTGCGCATTGAGCTCGCGTTCGATCGCCGCCACAACGCTCGGATCGTCCGGTTTGATCTTGCTGGGGAACTGCGCCACCACGCGTCCATCGCGCCCAATCAAATACTTGTGGAAGTTCCAGCCCGGCGCCACGCCGGTGGCCTGCGTCAGGCGCTGATACAGCGGCGTCGCCTGCTTGCCCAGCACATGCACCTTCTCAAACATCGGGAACTTGACGCCATAGGTCAGCGTGCAGAATTCCTGGATCTGCTTCTCAGATCCCGGTTCCTGTCCCTGGAAATCGTTGGACGGAAAGCCCAGCACCGCAAACCCCCGGCTGGCGAAGCGCTGGTTGAGCGCTTCCAGGCCTTCGTACTGCGGGGTGAAGCCGCATTTGCTGGCGGTATTGACCACCATCACCACCTTGCCGCCGTAACTATGGTTCAGGTTGATTGGCGCCTTGCCGGCCAGCGGGCGGTACTCCAGATCCAGCAACGGCGCTCCGGCGGCCAGCGCCGAGCTGGCAAAAAAACCAGCAAATACAACGACCAATAGACGGTTGAGCAACATTGGCAGGCCCTCGAAGATAGTGCGGCACCCAGTTTTGCGCGGGGTGCCATCAGTTGGGTATGACAGGCAGTTGACTGCCTGCGTGTCGGTGTTATAGTTGAATACAACACCAGTCATCCAACGCAGGGGGAAAGCATGAACAGCACACGTGTCAGGCGACCAGTTCCGCTGTTGCTGCTCGGCAGCACCCTGTTTGCCATTGGTTGGCTGGGAGCCGCTTCCAGTCAGGTCACGGAGTCCGGCGCCGATTATGGCGTGTCGGAGGCGGTTACGGAAAACGCGACAACTCCCCCCGAGGGACGCACCCGGCCCAGCCGGCACCTGCGTGCCTCGCTGTCGATGCCCTATTTCTCCTTCGCGCAGGTTCTGCGCCCACGGAGCTGATCATGAACGACATCCAGTGGAGCGACGGCGCTCCCATCTATCGCCAACTCAAGGAACGGGTCATTGCCATGATGCTCGATGGAATCCTCAAACCTGGCGACGCCCTGCCTTCGGTGCGCCAGGTGGCGGCGGACTACCAACTCAACCCCATCACCGTCTCGCGCGCCTACCAGGAGTTGGCCGACGAGAACCTGGTGGAAAAACGCCGCGGCCTGGGCATGTTCATGACCCCGGAAGCCGCACAGAAGCTGCGCGGAAGCGAACGCGACCGCTTCTTGAATGAAGAATGGCCGGCGGTACTGGAACGCATCCAGCGCCTGGGCCTGTCCATCGACGATCTGTTGCCACAGGGGAAAACACCATGACCGCCGTCTCCACCGACCATGTCGTCGACGCGCGTGGCCTGCGTAAGGCTTACAAACATCGGCTGGCGCTGGACAACACCAGCTTCACCATCGCCCCGGGCCGCATCGTCGGATTGATCGGCCCCAACGGCGCCGGCAAGACCACCGCGCTCAAGGCCGTGCTGGGGCTGACCGACTTCGATGGCGAGTTGAAGGTGCTGGGCATGGACCCGCGCACCCAGCGCAACGCGCTGATGAACGAGGTCTGCTTCATCGCCGACGTGGCGGTGCTGCCGCGCTGGCTGCGGGTGGGCGAAGCGATCGATTTCGTTGCCGGCGTGCATCCGCGCTTCGATCGCGCCAAGTGCGAACGCTTTCTGGCCAACACCCAGCTCAACCGCAAATCGCGGGTGCGCGAATTGTCCAAGGGCATGATCGTGCAGTTGCATCTGGCGCTGGTGATGGCCATCGACGCGCGCATCCTGGTGCTGGACGAACCCACCCTGGGCCTGGACATCCTGTATCGCAAGCAGTTCTACCAGCGCCTGCTGGAGGATTACTTCGACGAGCAGAAGACCATCATCGTCACCACCCACCAGGTCGAAGAGATCGAACACATCCTCACCGATGTGATGTTCATCCGCGACGGCCGCATCGTGCTGACCGCCGACATGGAAAACGTCGCCGAGCGCTACACCGAGGTGCTGGTCAGTGCCGAGCACCTGGACGCTGCCAGAGCCATGAAACCGATCGACGAGCGCAGCCTGCCGTTCGGCAAGACCGTCATGCTGTTCGATGGCGAGCCGAAAGCGCAGCTCGCCCGTTTTGGCGAAACCCGCAATCCCGGCCTTGCCGACCTGTTCGTCGCGGTCATGAAGGGGACCTACGCATGAATGCACTCACCCACCAAGCTTCTCCCGCCCGCACGTTCGGCTGGTTGCTCAAACGCGAGTACTGGGAACACCGTGGCGGCTTCGTCTGGGCACAGGTCATCACCGGCGGCATCGCGGTGTTCTTCGCGCTGCTGGGCGCGGTGATCGGGGCGATCAGCGCACGCCGCAACATGGTCGGCGACAGCATGACGATGAACGATCTGGCCGAATACACCCGCACGCTGGGCCAGGTCGGCGATGGCCTGCTGCTCGGCGGCGTCGGTATCGCCTCGGTGGTCCTGGCGTTCGTGGTGTTCTTCTATTCGCTGGGCAGCCTGTACGACGACCGCCGCGACCGCAGCGTGCTGTTCTGGAAATCGCTGCCGGTGTCCGATGTGCAGACGGTGCTGTCCAAGGCCGCCTGGGCATTGTTGCTGGCGCCGCTGGTCGCAATCGCCATCGGCGTGCTGGTCGGCCTGGCGTTATGGCTGATCGCCATCGGCGGCGCGTTGATCGCCGGGGTGCCCAATCCATGGGGGCTGGCCACGCACTCGCATCCGTTCTCGTTGTTGTGGCTGATGCTGCGGACCGTGCCGATGGGCCTGCTGTGGTCGCTGCCGACCGTGGGCTGGCTGATGTTCTGTTCGGCCTGGGCCAGCAGCAAGCCGTTCCTGTGGGCGGTGCTGTTTCCGCTGCTGGCCTGCGTGATGTTGAGCATCCTGTCGGCGATGCCCGGCGTGTCGCTGCCGATCGGCGACATCTGGTACATCGTCGGCTATCGCGGCCTGCTCAGCGCCCTGCCCGGCACCTGGTCGCCGCTTGCCGTCAGCGGCAATCTGGACAGCAGTGCGATGAGCAACCCCAGCGACCTGGTGCAGTGGGCGTTGCAGCACACCGACAGTTCGCGGGTTTATGCCGATCCCGACATCTGGATCGGCGCCGCCATCGGCATCGCGCTGATCGCCGCTTCCATCTACCTGCGCCGCCGGCGCTCCGAAGCCTGAGGACCTCCCATGCGCCTGCCTTTGACCCTGGCCATCCTGTTCGCACTGCCTGGCGCTGCGTCTGCCGAGGAGCAATGCAAATTTTCCGAACCGCGCAGCCTGGAGCTGAAGCTGAGCGGAGTGAAGTCGGTGCTGTTCGAGGTCGCCTCCAACGATCTGCATCTGGACGCTGCGCCGGGCAACAGCGGGCGTCTTGGCGGCCGCGCCTGTGCTGCCAGGGCCGATCTGCTCAAGGGCCTGACCGTCACCCAGAAGCGCGACGGCGACAAGCTGGTGGTGACGCTGGCCGATGATCGCCCGCTGCGCATCTCCATCGGCGACAGCTACTCCTACCTGGACCTGCGCGGCAGCGTGCCGGACTCGCTCCTGGTGCAATTCGACGTCGGCTCCGGTGACGCCGAGATCAGTGGCGCTGCTGCGGTGAGTGCCGATGTCGGTTCCGGCGACATGGCCATCCGCCGCACCAAGGGCCGGGTCACCGCCAAGGTCGGTTCCGGCGATATCGAGCTGGAAGACATGGGGTCGCTGCGCGTGCTGGCGGTCGGCTCGGGCGATCTCAAGGCCACGCAGATACGTGGCGCGGCCGAGATCGGCAAGGTCGGTTCGGGTGACGTCAAGCTGCGCGGCGTTGCAGGCAACGTCAAGCTCGGCACGATCGGCTCCGGCGATGTGGACATCGACGATGTGCAAGGCGATGTCGGCGTGGAAGCGGTCAACTCCGGCGCACTGAGTGTGCACAAGGTGCACGGCGACGTCAGCGTTGCGCGCAAGGGCAGCGGCGATATCGACGTCAGCGATGTTGCCGGCAACACCCGCGTGCCGACCCAACAGTAATTGCGTCATTGACCATTTGAGGGGGAACTCCTGATGAAACTGTTGATTTCCGCGGTGTTGGCAAGCGTTCTGCTGGTCGGTTGCGGCAAGTCCGAGCCTACCGTCGACGTATCGGCCCAGGCCAACGGCGGTGGCGTGACCTTCAATGGCAAGAGCGTGACGCTCAAGCGTGACGGCCTGCCTGCAGCCACCGTCGGCGCGGACGGCGCGCTCAGCATCGATGGCAAGCCGGTCGCCTTGAACGCTGCGCAGCAGCTGGCGATGCGCAGCGTCTACACGCAGATCCAGGGCGTTGCCGCGAAGGGCATCGATATCGGCACCCAAGGCGCTGCATTCGGCGCTCATGCGGCCGGTGAAGCGCTCAAGGGCGTGCTCAGTGGCAACCCCGACCAGATCGGCGACAAGATCGAGGCCGAGGCGGAGACCTTCAAACAAAAAGCCATGCTGATCTGCGACCAGCTAGACAAGCTGCGCACTGCGCAGGACGCCGCCACTCGCGTGGTGCCGGAGTTCGGGCCATACGCCAACCTGACGCAGAAAGATATCGACGACTGCCGTAACTGATTGCGGCTGCGGCTTACACGTCACGCGTTGCGCCACTGCCGCGGACCTTGGTCGGGTGTGCACCAGGCGGGTGCACACCCAGCGGCGAGATCGGTGCCGTCGCGTTTGCCCCCCCTGCCGTATCCACCCATGATGATCGCGTCGGATCCATGCCTGTCGGCGGTGAGGCATGGGCCTTGCGTCAATTGCCAATGGCAGCGATCGACTGGTAAAGACGGAGGGATGCCTCCTGCGCAGCGTTACCTGCGCCTGCCTCGATTGACCTTCGCCAGGCATGACGGCGTGCGATGGCGTCGGAAACAAGCACCCGCATCGCGGCAGGACCTGGCCCGCTCGCCAGCATATCTCACGCATCACCCTGCGACATTTTGTCAGCCCCCAGGCATCGCGTCTGCGACGATTCGCAGACCCGCGCGGGATTACACTAACGCGCTCTCCCCGATCATCGACCCCATGAACAAGTTCGTGATGCTCTGCATGGCGTTGCTGCTGTGCACCCTTGCCGCCTGTGGCGACCAGTCGTCCCGCCGCGCCGAACGCGGCAAACCGCGCGTCGCCATCACCACGCAATCGGTGATGATCCGCCGCCCGCCGGCTGCCAATGCGGAAATCACGCCCGACGGTACGCTCAAGATCGACGACATCGCGTTGCCGCAGAAGGAACCGACCCGCGCCAAGCTGCAGTTGCTGTTCGGGCATCTGCAGATGCTGCGCCAGCAGGCAGTCAACGACGCTGGCCCGGACCCGGAGTACAAGTCGATCAAGCTGACCGCCACGCCCGAGATCCAAAAGCTCAGCGGCGAATTGCTGGACGAGATCCCGTCGCTGCAACCGTATCGCGAGAGCTTCGGCAACGTGCAGGCCGAGCGGCACTGAGTCGCCGTCCAAGGCCGCACAAAACCGTAAACTGGCGCGAGACCGTGTAGGAGCGCACTTGTGCGCGATGGGGCCTTATCGGGAAGGCTTCATCGCGCACAAGTGCGCTCCTACATGCACATGCTGTCAGTGATCAGCCACCGCCGCCGGTGCTGCCGGCCTGGATGCCACCACGCGTCAGTGCAGCAGGATCCAGCAAACGGCGCAGGTCCGCTTCGCTGAGCCCGCTGTCTTCCAGCGCCACCTCCAGCACCGGCCGCTGTTCCTTGTAGGCACGTTTGGCGATCGCGGCGGCTTTCTCGTAGCCGATGATCGGGTTGAGTGCAGTGACCAGGATCGGGTTGCGGTCCAATGCCTCGCGCACGCGGTCCTGGCGCACCTTCAAGCCGGCGATGGCGGTATCGGCCAGCAGGCGCGATACGTTGCCCAGCAAGGTGACCGAATCCAGCAGGTTGTAGGCGATCAATGGCAGCGTCACGTTCAACTGGAAGTTACCGGTCTGCCCCGCCACGGTGATCGCGGTGTGGTGGCCGATGACCTGCGCGCACGCCATCACGGTGGCTTCCGGAATTACCGGGTTGACCTTGCCCGGCATGATCGAGCTGCCCGGCTGCAGCGCCGGCAATTCGATCTCGCCCAGGCCTGCCAATGGGCCGGCGTTCATCCAGCGCAGGTCGTTGGCGATCTTGATCAACGCCACGGCCAGCGCATTGAGCTGACCGGACAACTCCACCGCATCGTCCTGTGCGGCCAGGCCTTCAAACTTGTTGTCCGCACTTTCGAACTTGACCTTGCTCAGGCCCGACAATGCCTTGGCCACCTTACCGCCGAAGCGTGGGTCGGCATTGATGCCGGTACCGATGGCGGTACCACCCAGCGGCAGACGGCGCAGCCGCTTGAGCGAATCGTCCAGCCGGTCCTGCGCCGAACTCAATTGCGCAGACCAGGCGCCGAATTCCTGCCCGAACGTCAGCGGCATCGCATCCATCAGATGCGTGCGGCCGGTCTTGACGATCTTGTCCAGCGACTTGGCGCGCTTGTCGATGGTCTTGCGCAGGTGCTTGAGCGCCGGCTGCAGGTGTTCCTGCACCGCGAGCAGTGCCGACACGCGAATCGCGGTGGGCACCACATCGTTGGAACTCTGCCCCAGATTGACGTGATCGTTGGGATGCACCGCGTCCTTGCCGGCGCGCGTGGCCAGGGTGGCGATCACCTCGTTGGCATTCATGTTGGACGAGGTGCCCGAACCGGTCTGGTACACATCGATCGGAAATTGCGCATCGTGCGTGCCGTCGGCCACCTGCAATGCCGCCTCCTGCACGGTCTTGCCGATCGACTTGGGCAGTAGCCCGAGCTCGGCATTGACACCGGCAGCGGCGGCCTTGATCAAGCCCAGCGCGCGAATGAAACCGCGCGGCATCGGCTGGCCGGACACCGGAAAATTCTGCACGGCGCGCTGGGTCTGCGCGCCCCACAAGGCGTCGGCAGGCACCTGCAATTGGCCCATGCTGTCGTGTTCGGTCCTGAAACGTTCGCTCATCTGCATTCTCCGCACATTGTTGGATTGTGGTGACGCAATGGCTGGCAGCGGGCGCACCCACGCTGGCGAGGGCCATTACGATACTCGCTGGCAGCGTTGCAACGATGTCATCGCGGCGCGTGGACTAGACTCAGCGCTGATCCATACGAGGTACCACGCCGCCATGGGCGACGACCCTGACTGTAGAAACGCACTGCCTGCGTTCTGTTTCGCTGCACACCACGCCACCACGCATATCCCTGCGTTGATGGGCTCACCCGCCGCCGCTGCACCGCGTGGAGGCGACGATGCTCGGTAATGTGCTGCTGTTGATCGTCGCGCTGCTGCTGGTGCTGTTGAACGGATTCTTCGTTGCGGCCGAATTCGCTCTGGTCAAGCTGCGGCACACGCAGGCGGTGGGGCTGGCACAGACCCATGGCTGGCGCGGGCGCTTGCTGCTGGGGGTACACGCGCATCTGGATGCGTATCTGTCGGCCTGCCAGCTTGGCATCACCCTGGCATCGCTCGGGTTGGGTTGGGTCGGCGAGCCGGCCTTCGCGCATCTGCTGCAGCCGTTGTTCGATGTGCTGGGCATGTCCGAGGACGCGGCGCAGTTCACCGCCCTGGCGATCGCCTTCAGCCTGATCTCGTTCTTGCACATCGTGCTGGGCGAGCTGGCGCCCAAGACCATGGCGATCCGTCGCCCGGAGCGCATGTCGTTGTGGACTGCCGCGCCGTTGTATGTCTTCTACTGGCTGATGTATCCGGCAATCTGGGTGCTCAATACCAGCGCCAACCGGCTGCTGCGCATGCTGGGATGGGGCGATGTGGAGCACCAGTCGCACCGTTATTCGCGCGAGGAACTCAAGCTGATCGTCGGCCGCCAGGACCCGAACGCAGCTACCGCCGATCATGGGCTGGCGCTGATGAGCCATGCGCTGGAACTGCCGGATCTGGTTGCCGGCGACCTGATGCGGCCCCGCGAGCACCTGCGCAGCCTGCGCGAAGGCATGAACCTGGAGGCGGTGCTGGCCGAGTTCAGCGAATCGCGCTACAGCCGCTACCCCTGGTTCGAGGCCGATGGCGAACAGGTGCTGGGTATCCTGCACACCAAGGATCTGCTGGTGGCGATGGCACGCGGCCAGGACCTGGACGATCTGCGCCCGCTGCTGCGCCCGGCCACCCTGCTGACCCTGGAAACCCCGATCCCCAGCGCGCTGGAGCAGTTCCGCACCGGCACCACCCATCTGGCGCTGTGCGTGGAGGACCAGGGCCGCATCCTGGGCTTCTTCACCCTGGAAGACCTGCTGGAAGTGGTGGTTGGCGAGATCGAGGACGAACATCGCCATGTGGTGCGCGACGCCCCGGTGCGCGGCCAGGACGGCTCGTTGCTGGTGGCCGGAAGCACCTCGATCTTTCGCCTGGAACGCTTGCTGGGCCAGGACCTGAGCGCCCCGGACCATGTCAATTCGGTCGGCGGGCTGATCGTGCACCGGCTGCAGCGGCTGCCCGAAGAAGGCGAGACCCTGGAGCTGGACGGCCATGCACTGACGGTGCGGCGCATGGCCGGGCACCGGATCCAGGCGATCACGGTACGGCCGATCGGCGAAGCCGGCGCCGGGGCGGCGTAGAATACGCACCCCCGCCAGCCTCCCAGTGCCCTGCCCATGTCGGATTCCGCCCTGCTCGCCCTGTCCCCGCTCGACGGCCGCTACGCTTCCAAAGTGGATGCGCTGCGCCCGATCTTCTCCGAATACGGCCTGATCAAGGCGCGGGTCAAGGTCGAGATCGAATGGCTGCTGGCCCTGGCCGCCGAGCCGGGCATCGCCGAGCTAGCGCCGTTTTCGCCCGCCGCCAGCCAGCGCCTGCGCGCACTGGCCGACGACTTCAGCGTGACCCACGCCGCACGCGTCAAGCAGATCGAGCGCACCACCAATCATGACGTCAAGGCGGTGGAGTACTTCATCAAGGAACAGCTCAAGGACGATGCCGAGCTTGGCCCGGCGCTGGAATTTGTGCACTTTGCGTGCACCAGCGAGGACATCAACAACCTCAGCTACGGCCTGATGCTGGAACAGGCGCGCCGCGAGGTACTGCTGCCCACGCTGGACGGCATCACCGCCACGCTGCGCACCCTCGCCCACACCCAGGCCGGCCAGCCGATGCTCTCGCGCACGCATGGCCAGACCGCCTCGCCCACCACGCTGGGCAAGGAAATCGCCAACGTGGTCGCGCGCCTGGAGCGCCAGCGCAAGCAGATCGCCGCGGTCGAGCTGACCGGCAAGATCAACGGCGCGGTGGGCAACTACAACGCGCACCTGGTGTCGTACCCACAGCTGGACTGGGCCGCATTCGCGCAGCGTTTCGTGGAGAGCCTGGGCCTGGTGTTCAACCCGTACACCACCCAGATCGAGCCGCACGACAACGTGGCCGAAATCGGCGACGCCAGCCGCCGCGCCAATACCATCCTGATCGACCTGTCGCGCGACATCTGGGGCTACATCTCGCTCGGCTACTTCAAGCAGAAGCTCAAGGAAGGCGAAGTCGGCTCATCGACCATGCCGCACAAGGTCAACCCGATCGACTTCGAAAATGCCGAAGGCAATTTCGGCATCGCCAACGCGCTGTTCGAACATTTTTCCGCCAAGCTGCCGATCAGCCGCTGGCAGCGCGATCTCACCGACTCCACCGTGCTGCGCGCGCTCGGTACCGCGTTCGGCCACACCCAGGTGGCGCTGGATTCGCTGGCCAAGGGCCTGGGCAAGCTGACCGTCAATCCGCAGCGCCTGGATGCCGACCTGGACGCCGCCTGGGAAGTGCTGGCCGAAGCCGTGCAGACGGTGATGCGCCGCCACGGCCTGCCCAACCCCTACGAACAATTGAAGGCATTGACGCGCGGCCACGGCATCACCGCCGCCTCGATGCAGGCCTTCGTGGAAAGCCTGCAGCTGCCCGAAGAGGACAAGCAGCGCCTGCGTACGCTCACCCCAGGCGGCTACACCGGTCTGGCAGAGCAGCTGGCGCGCGCGATCTAGGCACGGCCAACCGAACTGCTGCACAACCACCGTCCGCATGCGGGCGGTGCACGGAGTCGGCATGCGCCACTGGTCGCTTCCGGTTTTCGTGCGCGCCCTGACAGCGGCCGACAAAGCTCAAGTGCAGACGCAAGGCGGGCGGGACCGCGGCTCGGTGCGGCAGGTACCACTCGCACACTCCGGTTGCTCCACGCCATCCATCCCCCCGGCGCCTGCTCGTTACGTTTGTTTGCTGATCCAAGGCCGCTCGCTACGGCATGTCGGTCGCTCCCCGCGGATAAAACCACCGGCGCCACCGCGCCAGGCAGGCGCGGCCGTTGCTGATGTGCCATGGATCCCCGCGCCTGCGCCCCTGTTCTGAACGGGATGCGCGGCCGGATGTGCCGGCAATCCCCAGGCGTCGAGCCGGCGTCAACGACGCTTCCCGGCGTGACTGCTATGGTGCCGGCCTCATCCAAGCGAGTGTCCATCCATGCGTGCAGTTCGGAGTATCGCGTCGCTGTTTGCCCTGTCCAGCATCGTCGCACTGGGCGGCTGCGGTGCCGACGGCCCGGCGGCCCAGGCGGTATCGGCCGTCTCGTCCACAGTGACCGACCCGGCCAGCGGCGCCGATTGCGACGGAAAGGATGTGCGCCTGACCCGCGACGACAGCGAGTGGATCCTGCACGGCAACTGCGGCACGGTGACCATCACCGCCTCGCGCGGTGCGATGAATCTGGACAACGCACGCAGCATCCGCGTGGAAGGCAGCAACTTCACCGTCCTCAACAAGCAGCTTGGCGAGCTCAGCATCATCGGCCATGACAACACGCTCAATCTGACCAAGGTCGACAGCGTGGACATCCAGGGCAACAAGAACCTGGTGCTGGCGCGTGAGATCAAGCAGGTCCGTTTTTCCGGCAACGACAACACGGTCAACCCGTCCAGCAAACCCACGCTGGATGACCGCGGCAGCGGCAACAAGGTGATGTGAGGCCGCGACGGTGCGCTAGCGCAGCCTTCGCACGGCAAGGCAAGGCAAGGCAGCAAGATTGCGAATGACGCACGCATGGAGCGCCGTGCGTGCCGGGTGCTCGTCATCTTTGTCAGCCGGCACGGGCCATGAACGCGCCACCCGGGACGCCATCACGGCCCGAGCCGCAGCACTTACGGTCGCCGCGCCGCCAAAAGCGCTACGGCGCGCTTGACGGTGCCGCGTACGATCACACAAGGCAGTGTCTCGTCCGCTCAACCTTGATGCGGGCTGCATTGCGGCGTACACGTCGATGACAGCATCGCCAACTGCAGCCTGTCGGGCGGCGTCAGCGGCAACCCCGAAAGTGACGCGCCTCGCAGCGCGTGACCTGCTACCCCATGGTCCGGCCCGCCCCGCTTCCGTAGGAGCGGCCTTGGCCGCGAAGCAGCCCACGCACCTCGTCACCAGCTCCCAAGGCAGGCACACTGTTGCCGCCCGCACAGCACTATGGAACTGGGTGAGGTGACCGCCATCCGGAGCATTCTCCCGCGCCGCGCAGGCCGAACCACCACGTCCCTGAAGCATGGCCTGTCGCCAGCCCCACGTGCACGTGCAGATCCGGCGCAGGCATCGGACAATGGAGCATCTGCGCCGGCACTGCCGCGCCCCAGCATCCCATCGACATCTGCAAGGACTCCCCATGGCTGCACGCAAGGCAAACCCTCCCGTCATCGAAGTCCAGGCCCGCCCCGGGCAGCCGCTGGGCATGCCGGTGGAGCGCTTTCTGCGCACCTACTGGCACAAGCACCCGCTGCTGATCCGCAACGCCTTTGCGGATTTCGCCTCGCCGCTGCAGCCGGAAGATCTGGCTGGCCTGGCCTGCGAGGACGGCGTGCTGGCGCGCCTGATCAGCCACGACCGCGCCACCGACGACTGGAGCGTGCGTACCGGCCCGTTCCAGGAGACCGACTTCCCCGGCCTGCCCGATCGCGATTGGACGCTGTTGGTGCAGGACGTGGACAAGTGGGACGCCGACGTGCGCGCATTGCTGGACCAGTTCCGCTTCCTGCCGCGCTGGCGCATCGACGACATCATGATCAGCTTCGCCGCCACCGGTGGCTCGGTCGGCGCACATGTCGATCACTACGACGTGTTCCTGCTGCAGGGCCAGGGCCATCGCCGCTGGCAGATCGACGCCCGCACCTCGCAAGGCCGCAAGCCCACGCCGCAGGCGTTCCGCGACGACGTCGACATCAAGCTGCTGCGCGAGTTCAAGCCGACCCACGACTGGGTGCTGGGTCCGGGCGACATGCTGTACCTGCCGCCGCTGCTACCGCATCACGGCGTGGCAGAAGACGCCTGCCTGACCTTCTCGATCGGCACCCGCGCGCCCTCCTCGGCCGAGCTGATCGGCGATTACCTGGACACCCTGATCGCCGATGCCGACGAGGCCGTGCGCTACCACGACGAAGACCTCAAGGTGCCGGCCGATCCATACGAGATCGACGTCACCGCGATGAACCGCGTGGTCGAAGCGCTCAATGCGCTGCGCATGAACGACCCCGATCGGCTGGGCGACTGGTTCGGCCGCTTCATGACCACCTACCGCGCCTCCGGCGACGTGGTGCCGGCGCCCGAGCCGATCCCGCGCGAAGCGGTCGAACAGGCGCTGGAAGAAGGCGTGGTGCTGTACCGCCACCCCTGGTCGCGGCTGGCCTGGCGGCGCGCCAAGCGCGGTGCCACGCTGTTCTGCAGCGGCCTGGAATTCGCATTGTCGGCCAAGGACGCGGCGCGCCTGGCGGCGGCCGAAGAGATCGATGGAGGGCTTTACGCGCAGCTGACCGCGCGCGGCCGCGAAGTGGTCTTGGAGCTGCTGGCGCAAGGCCACTACCAGCGCGCCCATGACGACGCGCACGAAGACATCGACGACGAGCAGGCGCACGCGCTCACGGTGTCGGCCGACCACCACGACGATCAGGACGACGACGATCGCGCGGACGCAGACGAGGCCATCGATACCGAGGCCGATGTCGAAGCGGTGGCGGACGAGGCAGACACCCCGGCCGAACTCGTCGACATCAGCCAGGACTCGGATGACGACTCCGAGGCCTCGGATATTGCCGAAGACGGCAACGACGCAGAGACCCCGGAGCGCGCATGAGTCCGCACGGCCGGCCGCAGATCGTCTCGCTGGACCCGGCATCCGATGCCGCGGCCCTGCGTGCGCTGCGGCAGGCCTGCACGACCGACATCGCGGACATCGTCCACGAGACCGATTGGGATGCACTTGACCCGCTCAGCCTGCACTTGGCCGCGCGCACCGATGACGGCCACCTGGTCGCCTCGGTGCGGGTGACGCCGGATCGCCGCATCGATCGGCTCGGCCTGGTGCCGGACTGGCGGCGTCGCGGGCTGTCCGACCACCTGCTTGCCGCAGCGGTGGATGCCGCCACCCAGCGGGGCTGGCCCAGCCTGCACGCCCGCGTCACCGCAAGCGCCGAGGCGGTGTTCGCACGCCTGGGCTTCCTACCCGGGTTACTTCCGCATCCTTCGCATGGGCGCACTGCCGATGCCGGCGCTGCGCCAGGCAAGCCCGTGCATCGCCGGCTCGATGGCCCGATGGCGGTGGACGATCTCGCCGCGGCCCTGGCCGCCACCACCGGCCTGCTCAGCAGCGCACGCCGGCAGGTGCTGATCTACACCCGCGCACTGGACCCGCCGTTGTTCGACAACCCCGCCGTGCTCGATGCGCTGCGCCGCTTTGCCACCGCACGCCACGACAAGCGCGTGCAGGTGCTGGTGCAGGACACCGCCAGCGCCACTGCCAGCAGCAGCGCAATGCTGCGCCTGGCCCAGCGCCTGCCCAGCGTGTTCCGGTTCCGCGCGGTCAGCGATCCGGTCGATACCAGCTATGCGGCGGCTTACCTGGTCGGCGACGACGCCTACTACTTTCGTCCAACAGGTCATCGCTACGACGATGGCGAAACCTGGTTGTCCGGTGCGGCCCGCAGCCGCCAGCTGGAGCGCGAATTCGCGCAGATATGGGAGCGCAGCACGCTCTGGAACGAACCGCGCGCGCTCGGCATCTGACGCCGCAGCGCCCCTTGCGCGTAGGCGCCCGGCCAATTGGTCTACCTCGCCGGTCAGCTCGCAGACGCCCCCTCACAAGCGCAAGGGGGTATAATTTTTCGAGATTTGAGACCGACCGATAGGGCAACTCGCCCTGCCGCTTCCGCACAATCATCCCCACAGCAGACCCGACTTACCATCGTGGATAATCTCCTAAAGCAGTTCGCGCAGTCATCGCAGCTCGCCGGCGGCAACGCCGCCTACATCGAGGATCTGTACGAGCAGTACCTCGTCGCCCCGGACAGTGTCGATCCGAAGTGGAAGACGTACTTCGACGGCTTCAAAGGTCGCGATGCCGGTGATGTCCCGCACTCGGCGGCCATCGCCCACATCCTCAGCGCGTCCAGGCAAGCCGCCAATGCAGGGACCGGCGCAGGCGCCAGTGACGAGCGCGAGCGCAACGTCGGCCGCCTGATTACCGCCTATCGTGCGCGTGGCCACCTTGGCGCGCAGCTCGATCCGCTGGGGCTCACCCCGCCGGTCAATCCGCCCGATCTGGACCTGCCGTTCCACAGCCTGTCGCAGGCCGACATGGACAGCGAGTTCAGCACCGGCGGCGTCGGTGGCCAGCCGCGGATGAAGCTGAAGGACCTGCTGGCCCGGTTGAAGGCGACCTACGCCAGCACCATCGGCGCAGAGTTCATGCACATCCAGGAATTCGACCAGCGCCAGTGGATCTACAAGCGCCTGGAAGATGCCGGCGGCAAGATCGCCGGCGACGCGGCCAGCCGCAAGCGCACGCTGGAGCGGCTCACCGCCGCCGAAGGCCTGGAGCGCTACCTGCACACCAAGTACGTCGGCCAGAAGCGCTTCTCGCTGGAAGGCGGCGATGCGCTGATTCCGATGATGGACGCGATCATCCACCAGTCCGGCAAGGACCAGGTCAAGGACATCGTGATCGGCATGGCCCACCGCGGCCGCCTCAACGTGCTGGTCAATACGTTGGGCAAGAACCCGCGCAAGCTGTTCGACGAATTCGAAGGCAAGTTCGAGCACGCCCACGACGACCGCGCGCACACCGGCGACGTCAAGTACCACATGGGCTTCTCGGCAGATATCGCCGTGGGCGACAGCAACCAGGTGCATCTGGCGCTGGCGTTCAACCCCTCGCACCTGGAAATCGTCGACCCGGTCGTGGTCGGCAGTGTGCGGTCGCGCCAGGAGCGCTTCGGCGATGCCGAGCGCAAGACCGTGCTGCCGATCCTGATCCACGGCGATGCCGCATTCGCTGGCCAGGGCGTGGTGATGGAGCTGTTCCAGATGTCGCAGGCGCGCGGTTTCGCGGTCGGCGGCACCGTGCACATTGTCGTCAACAACCAGATCGGCTTCACCACCAGCACGCGCGACGATGCCCGTTCCACGCTGTACTGCACCGACGTGGCCAAGATGATCGGCGCGCCGGTCTTCCACGTGAACGGCGACGACCCGGATGCGGTGATCTTCGTGTCCAAGCTGGCCTATGAATTCCGCCAGCAGTTCAAGAAGGACGTGGTCATCGACCTGGTCTGCTACCGCCGTTGGGGCCATAACGAGGCCGACGAGCCGGCCGCGACCCAGCCGGTGATGTACCAGACCATCCGCAAGCACAAGACCACCCGCGAGCTGTACGCCGCCAAGCTGGAAAGCGACGGCGTGCTGAGCGCAGACGAGGCCAAGGCGCTGGTCGACGGCTACCGCAACAAGCTGGATTCGGGCGAGTACACCACCGAACTGGCCAAGCGCAAGCCGGACGAATTTGCGATCGACTGGTCCAAGTACCTGGTCGGCACCGCCGCCGATCCGGTGGACACGCGCGTCAAGCGCGATCAGCTGGATCGTCTGGCCAAGCTGATCACCACGATTCCGGAAGGCGTCGAGTTGCATGCACGCGTCGGCAAGATCTACGACGACCGCGTCAAGATGGCCGCCGGCGAGCAGGCCGGCGACTGGGGCTTTGCCGAAAACCTGGCCTATGCCACCTTGCTGGCCGAAGGCCACAAGCTGCGCCTGGTCGGCCAGGACGCCGGTCGCGGTACGTTCTTCCACCGTCACGCGATCCTGCATGACCAGAAGACCGACAGTTACCACCTGCCGCTGCGCCAGCTGGTGCAGAACCCCGAAGACGCCACCATCATCGACTCGCTGCTCAGCGAAGAAGCGGTGATGGGCTTCGAGTACGGCTACTCCACCACCGACCCGAATGCGCTGTGCATCTGGGAAGCGCAGTTCGGCGATTTCGCCAACGGCGCGCAGGTGGTGATCGACCAGTTCATCGCCGCCGGCGAAGCCAAGTGGGGCCGTATCGCGGGCCTGTCGCTGTTCCTGCCGCACGGCTATGAAGGCCAGGGCCCGGAGCACAGCTCCGCGCGTCTGGAGCGCTTCCTGCAGCTGTGCGCGCTGGAGAACATGCTGGTGTGCGTGCCGACCACCCCGGCGCAGTGCTTCCACATGATCCGCCGGCAGATGCGCATGACCACCCGCAAGCCGCTGGTGGTGATGACGCCCAAGTCGTTGCTGCGCCACAAGCTGGCGGTGTCGAGCCTGGAAGAACTGGCCGAAGGGCAGTTCCAGCATCTGATTCCCGACGCCAAGGCCGATGCAGGCAAGGTCAAGCGCGTGGTGCTGTGCTCGGGCAAGGTCTATTACGACCTGCTCGAAGACCAGACCAAGCGTGGCCAGGACGACGTCGCCATCCTGCGCGTGGAGCAGCTGTATCCGTTCCCGCGTGCGCAGCTGGCCGCCGAGCTCAAGGCCTATGCCAACGCCACCGACGTGGTGTGGTGCCAGGAAGAACCGCAGAACCAGGGTGCGTGGTATCAGATCCGCCACCATCTGAACTTCTGCCTGGCCAGCGGCCAGAGCCTGCACTACGCCGGCCGTGCCCGTTCGCCCTCGCCTGCCGCCGGCCACATGGCCGACCACATCGTCGAACAGCAGAAGCTGGTCGCCGATGCGCTCCTCAATCCGTTCAACGACCAAGTCGCTGAATAACTCCTCTTCCCCAAAGAACGAAAACCCTAGGACGCTCCCCGAATGGCCACCGAAGTCAAAGTTCCGGTACTGCCCGAATCCGTTTCCGACGCCACCATCGCCAGCTGGCACAAGAAGGCCGGTGAAGCGGTCAAGCGCGACGAGAATCTGGTCGACCTGGAAACCGACAAGGTCGTGTTGGAAGTTCCTTCGCCGGTCGACGGCGTACTGAAGGAAATCAAGTTCGAAGCCGGCAGCACGGTCACCAGCAACCAGATCCTGGCGATCATCGAAGAAGGCGCCGTTGCCGCCGCCGCTCCTGCCGAAGAGAAGAAGGCCGATGCACCGGCTCCGGCCGCTGCTGCCCCGGCCGCAGCGCCGGCCCCGGCTGCCGCCGCTGCGCCTGCCGCTGCCTCCAAGTCCGCTGCCGATGCGCTGCCTCCGGGTGCGCGTTTTGCCGCGATCACCCAGGGCGTGGACCCGGCCCAGGTCGAGGGCACCGGCCGTCGTGGCGCAGTGACCAAGGAAGACATCGTCAACTTCGCCAAGGCCGGCGGCGTGGGCAAGGCATCCGGCGCCCGCCCGGAAGAGCGCGTGGCGATGACCCGCGTGCGCAAGACCATCGCCAAGCGCCTGATGGAGTCCAAGAACTCCACCGCGATGCTGACCACCTTCAACGAAGTGAACCTGGCCAAGGTGTCGGCCGCGCGCAAGGAACTGCAGGACGAGTTCCAGAAGGCGCACGGCATCAAGCTCGGCTTCATGAGCTTCTTCGTCAAAGCCGCCGCCAACGCGCTGCAGCGCTTCCCGCTGGTCAACGCCTCGATCGACGGCGACGACATCATCTATCACGGCTACAGCGACATCTCGATCGCCGTGTCCACCGACAAGGGCCTGGTCACGCCGGTGCTGCGTAACGTCGAGCGCCAGTCGTTCGCCGACGTCGAGCAGGGTATCGCCGACTACGCCGCCAAGGCACGCGCCGGCAAGCTGGGCCTGGACGATCTGCAGGGCGGCACCTTCACCATCACCAACGGCGGCACCTTCGGCTCGCTGCTGTCCACCCCGATCATCAACCCGCCGCAGAGCGCCATCCTGGGCATGCACGCGATCAAGGAACGTCCGATCGCCGAAAACGGCCAGGTCGTGATCGCGCCGATGATGTATCTGGCGCTGTCCTACGACCATCGCATCATCGACGGCAAGGATTCGGTGCAGTTCCTGGTCGACATCAAGAATCAGCTGGAAAACCCGGGCCGGATGTTGTTTGGTCTGTGATGAAAGCCGGGATTGGGGAGTCGGGATTGGGGATTAGCGAGAGCTGCCCCTTCCTGAGCATCCCCGCCTTTGCGAATCCCCAATCCCCAATCCCCAATCTCGTGAGCGAAGAATGAGCGAACAAGAACAATTCGACGTCGTCGTCATCGGTGCCGGTCCGGCCGGTTATCACGCGGCGATTCGCGCGGCCCAGCTGGGCATGAAGGTCGCCTGCATCGACGCCGCACTCGGCAAGGACGGCAAGCCCGCACTGGGCGGCACTTGCCTGCGCGTGGGCTGCATTCCGTCCAAGGCGCTGCTGGATTCCTCGCGCCAGTTCTGGAACATGGGCCACCTGTTCGGCGACCACGGCATCAGCTTCAACGACGCCAAGATGGACGTGCCCACCATGATCGGCCGCAAGGACAAGATCGTGAAGCAGTTCACTGGCGGCATCGCGATGCTGTTCAAGGCCAACAAGATCACCCCGTATTACGGCTTCGGCCAGCTGCTGCCGGGCAACGTCGTCAAGGTCGCCCAGCACGAAGGCGGCGAGATCGAGCTCAAGGGCACCAACGTGATCCTGGCGGCCGGCTCGGAATCGATCGAGTTGCCGTTTGCCAAGTTCGATGGCGACACCATCGTCGACAACGTCGGCGGCCTGGACTTCACCGCCGTGCCCAAGCGCCTGGCGGTGATCGGCGCCGGCGTGATCGGCCTGGAACTGGGCAGCGTGTGGAAGCGCCTGGGCGCCGAGGTCACCATCCTCGAAGCGTTGCCGGACTTCCTGGCCCTGGCCGATGCCGAAGTGGCCAAGACCGCGCTGAAGGAATTCAAGAAGCAGGGCCTGGACATCAAACTGGGCGCCAAGGTCAGCAAGACCGAGATCACCGGTAGCGGTGATGCCAAGCAGGTGGTGCTCAGCTACACCGACAGCGCCGGCGAGCAGACCCTGACCGTGGACAAGCTGCTGGTGGCCGTGGGCCGCAAGGCTGCGACCAAGAACCTGCTGGCTGACGGCACCGGCGTCAAGGTGACCGACCGCGGTCAGATCGAAGTCGATGGCCATTGCCATACCGGCGTCGACGGCGTGTGGGCCATCGGCGACTGCGTGCGCGGCCCGATGCTGGCGCACAAGGGCTTCGAGGAAGGCATCGCGGTGGCCGAGCTGATCGCCGGCCTGCCCGGTCACGTCAACTTCGACACCATTCCGTGGGTCATCTACACCGAGCCGGAGATTGCCTGGGTCGGCAAGACCGAGCAGCAGCTCAAGGCCGAGGGCGTTGCCTACAAGGCCGGCAGCTTCCCGTTCGCGGCGATCGGCCGTGCGGTAGCCATGGGCGAGCCGGCCGGCTTCGTCAAGGTGATCGCCGATGCCGAAACCGACCGCGTGCTGGGCATGCACCTGGTCGGCGTGGGTGTCTCCGAGCTGGTGCACGAAGGCGTGCTGACGATGGAGTTCAACGGCTCGGCCGATGACCTGGCACGTATCTGCCACGCGCATCCGACCCTGTCCGAAGCGATCCACGACGCCGCGATGGCGGTGAGCAAGCGCGCGATTCATAAGGCTAACTGACCGGGATTGGTGGATTCGGGATTGGGGATTCGCAAGTGCGGCTCCCGGTCCCGGCCCTCTCCGGCAATGACATGGCGCCGGGTGAAAACCCGGCGTTCTGTTTTTCAAGCCCGGCAAGAACTCAAACAATCAGCGCGGCTTGCTGCCGACGGCACCACCTGCCACAGCGCAGTGCCGCCTCGCTTTTACCAATCCCCAATCCCAACTCCCGAATCCCATGAAAAGCATCTGCGTCTACTGCGGCTCCAATGCCGGCAACAAACCCGTCTACGTCGAGCGCGCCATGGCGCTGGGCGATCGCATCGCCAAGCAGGGCCTGCGCCTGGTCTATGGCGGCGGCAATGTCGGCTTGATGGGGACGGTGGCCAACGCGGTGCTGGCCGCCGGTGGTGAAGTCACCGGGGTGATTCCGCAGCAGCTGGCCGATTGGGAAGTGGCGCATCGCGGGCTGACCACGCTGGAAATCGTCGGCTCGATGCATGAGCGCAAGATGCGCATGTTCGAGCTGTCCGATGCCTTCGTCGCCCTGCCCGGCGGCTTCGGCACCATGGAAGAGATCTTCGAGATGCTGACCTGGCGCCAGCTGGGCATCGGCAACAAGCCGTGCGCCTTCCTGGATATCGCAGGGTTCTATGCACCGCTGATCGGCATGATCGATCGGATGGTGGAAGAGCGGTTCCTGCATCCGGATCAACGCGCCGACCTGTGGTACGGCGACGACATGGCGCAGATGCTGGAGTGGATGCAGCACTACACGCCTGCCCAGGCGTCCAAGTGGATCGACGAGAAGCGCCGTTCCACGCTGGTGTAATCAGGATTTGCCGGCCTTGCGCGGACTTGGACGCGCCGCTTCCTGCTGGCGCGCGCATACCCGCCAGGCGCGATGTCATTAGCCAACGTCCGACGCACGGCAACGGTGC
This sequence comes from Xanthomonas sp. 3793, assembly GCF_024806835.1. Taxonomy (GTDB): domain Bacteria; phylum Pseudomonadota; class Gammaproteobacteria; order Xanthomonadales; family Xanthomonadaceae; genus Xanthomonas; species Xanthomonas arboricola_F. The sequence continues at coordinate 675,935 of NZ_JANTYU010000002.1, read as the reverse complement.
ATCGCCAAGACGCACCTCGTCCCGAATGCCCCGGTCTGCGAGCTTGCAACGGCAGTCACGCTGACTGCCGCAACCGGCATCGCTGCCTCGCATAGAATGGCGGCGATGCTCGATACCCTCGCCGCTGACGCGCACCATAGCCTGGACATCAAGCACAGTCGCTTTCTGGCCCATGCTGCTGCACTCGATTCTTCCGCGCAGGCGCTGGAGATCGTGCAGCGCGTGTCGGTGCCCGACGCCACGCATAACTGCTGGGCCTACCGGTTCGGGCAGGAGTACCGTTCCAGCGACGATGGCGAGCCCAGCGGCACTGCCGGCCGGCCGATTCTGGCCGCCATCGATGGCCAAGGCTTCGATCGCGTGGTGGTGGTGGTGACGCGCTGGTATGGCGGGATCAAGCTTGGTGCCGGCGGGCTGGTGCGCGCTTACGGCGGTACCGCTGCCGAATGCCTGCGCCTGGCCACGCGGCGACCGCTGGTCGCGTTGACCCTGCTCGACCTGCAATGCCAGTTCGACGATCTGGGCCTGGTGCACGCGGCGCTTGCCGCATTCCATGTCGACAAGCTGGACGAACACTTCCACGCCCAAGGCGCAGCGTTGCGCGTGCAACTGCCTGCCGATCAGCTTGCCGGCTTGAAAAGCCGTCTGTGCGACGCCACTCGCAATCGTGTCCATCTCTCAATACCGGAAGCCGCATGAATCAGCCAGCCGCCGCCAGGCCCAACCCATTGCGGAAGCTTGGCAGCCTGCGCACCTTGTGGCCCTTCGTGCAACGTCAGCGAGGCCTGTTCGCCGCCTGGCTGATCGCACTTGCGGTGTCTTCGGCAGCCACGTTGAGCCTGCCGGCCGCGGTCAAGCGCATGATCGATCACGGCTTCTCCGGCGGCACGCAGATCAACCAGGCCTTTGCGCTGTTGTTTGTGGTGGCGGTGGTGCTGGCCCTGGCGACCGCAGCGCGCTTTTACTTCGTGGCCTTGCTGGGCGAAAAGGTCGTCGCCGATCTGCGCGGCCGCCTGTATGCGCACCTGATCGGGCTGGATGCCGGCTTTCATGATCGCAGCCGCAGCGGCGAGCTGGTGTCGCGACTGTCGGCCGACAGCGAACTGCTGCGCGGGCTGATCGGCACCACCATGTCGGTGGCGTTGCGTAGCTCGGTGACAGTGATCGGCAGCATGGTGATGTTGTTCGTCACCAGCCCGCGCCTGGCCGGATTCACGATGATCGGCATTCCGCTGGCGGTGCTTCCGATCGTGCTGGGTGCGCGCCGGTTGCAAAAGATTTCGCGCGCCAGCCAGGACCGCGTGGCCGATGCCAATACGCTGGCGGCCGAAACGCTTGGTGCGGTACGCACCGTGCAGGCGCATGCGCGCGAGCGTTACGAAAGCCAGCGTTTCAGCCAGGCCTTGTTTGCGGCGATCGATACCGCGCGGCTGCGGATCCGCACCCAGGCCGGCGTGACCGCCATCGCGATCATGCTGATCTTCGGTGCCATCGTGGGCGTGCTGTGGCTGGGCGCACACGACGTGGTGTCCGGGCGCATGACACCCGGCACGCTGGGCCAGTTCGTGCTGTATGCGCTGATCGGCGGCGGTTCGGTGGGCGCACTGGCCGAGGTGTGGAACGAGTTGCAGCGCGCCGCAGGCGGCATGGGCCGGGTTGGCGAACTGCTCGACGAAGAATCGGCGATCGTTGCACCGGCCAACCCGACGCCGTTGCCGCAGCCGTTACGCGGAGCGATCCATTTCGACCAGGTGGCATTCCATTATCCGCAGCGCCCCGACGCACCGGCGCTGGACGGCTTCGACCTGCACGTCAGCCCGGGCGAGACCGTTGCCCTGGTCGGCCCGTCCGGCGCCGGCAAGAGCACGGTGCTGGCGATGCTGCTGCGCTTCCACGACCCGGCCAGCGGCAGCGTCCGCATCGACGAGGTGGACCTGCGCCAGACCGACCCGGTGCGCCTGCGCGAGAACATCGCGCTGGTCCCGCAGCAACCCACCCTGTTCGCCGCCAGCGCCGCCGACAACATCCGCTATGGCCGCCTGCAGGCCAGCGATGCCGAGGTGGAAGCGGCAGCGGCAGCGGCAGAGGCGGACGGGTTCATTCGCGCCCTGCCCCAAGGCTACGCCAGCGAACTGGGCGAGCGCGGGACGCGCCTGTCCGGCGGCCAGCAGCAGCGCGTGGCGATCGCACGTGCATTGCTCAAGGACGCGCCGATCCTGCTGCTGGACGAAGCCACCAGCGCATTGGACGCGCAGAGCGAGCGCGCCGTGCAGCAGGCACTGGACCGGCTGATGCAGGGGCGCACCACCCTGGTCATCGCGCACCGCCTGGCAACCGTGCTCAAGGCCGACCGCATCGTGGTGATGGATGCCGGCCGCATCGTGGCGCAGGGCACGCATGCGCAGTTGATCGCCGAAGGTGGACTGTATGCCGAGCTGGCGCGGCTGCAATTCATCGATCAATGACCGCTGGTTGATGCCCGCTGCGGGCCACGCGCCCGCGCACCGGCCTGGCCGGCAGTGCGACTCCGAGCGACCCGACGGACCGATGCGACCATGCCCCGCCCCAAGACCACCCTTCGCCAACTGAGCTACTTCGTCGCACTTGCCGACACCGGCAGTTTCACCCGTGCCGCCGAACAGATGGGCGTGTCGCAGCCCTCGTTGTCGCAGCAGATCCGCGCACTGGAAAGCATCATCGGCGCACCGCTGTTCGAGCGCGGCGTGCCGGCCATCCTGACCCCGCTCGGGCGCGACCTGCTCGATCGCGCGCGCAGCATCCTGCTCGACGTGACCGATCTGGAAGACGTGCGCACCACGGCGGCCGACACGTTGATCGGCACCATCCGGCTCGGGGTCTCGCCCACGCTGGGCGCCTACCTGATGCCCAGCCTGGTCGCACGATTGCACCGCGAGCACCCGGCGCTGCGCGTGCACGTGCGCGAGGGCCTGCCGACCGTCCTGGCCAGCGACCTGGCCAACGGCGTGCATGACCTGATCCTGGCGCAATTGCCGGTGGCCGGACGCAGCCTGCATAGCGAGCGGCTGTTCCGCGAACCCCTGCACGTGACCATGGCCGCCGATCACCCGCTGCGCGCCAAACGCTACGTCACCCCTGCCGACTTGCGCGGTGCCAACCTGCTCACCTTGATGCCGGAGTACCGATTGGCCGAACAGGTCGCCGCCATCGCGATGGATGTCGGCGCCCATGTGCTGCGCGATTACGAAGGAACCAGTCTGGATGCGATCCGGCAGATGGCCGGCATGGGCATGGGGTTGGCGCTGTTGCCGGACCTGTACGTGCGCCAGGAAATCCGCGAAGGCGACGATGTGGTGGTCCGCCCGATCAAGGGCGGCCGCTATTACCGCGAGATCGGGCTGCTGTGGCGGCAAGGTGCAGGGCGTGCGCCGGCGTTCGGTTTGATCGCCGATTTGCTGCGTGCGGCAGCCGCATAGGAAAATCCTATACAACGGATAAGCGCTCCGGCCTTGTCCTATAGCGGCAACTCGTCAATGCTTCACTGAACTCATCAATGGAAGTTCAATGGCGTCACAGCGGATCGGATGGCGGGAAGCGGTGGGCTGGCTGGCGGAAATCGTCGGGCCGGACATGCCGTATGTGCGTCTCGCCCTGGTGTACGGCGTGGCGATCAGCCTGCTGTCGCTGGCCACGCCCATTTCGGTGCAGCTGCTGATCAACAGCGTTGCCAACACCGCGCTGCCCACGCCGCTGTGGACGTTGTCGGGCCTGCTGCTGGGGCTGCTGCTGCTGGTAGCGTGCCTGAGCGCGATGCGGGTGTGGATGATGGCGCTGTTCGAACGCCGCCTGTTTGCGCGCGTGGTGGCCGAGATCACGGTGCGCGCAGTGCATGCGCAGAACCCCTTCTTCGCCGACCAGAACCGCGGCGATGTGTTCAACCGCTACTTCGATCTGGTGGTGGTGCAAAAAGCCGTGCCCAGCCTGGCGATCGGCGCCTTCACCATCGTGCTGCAGTCGGCGGTCGGCCTGGTCGTCACCAGCTTCTACCACCCGTTCTTCCTCGGGTTCAACGCCTTGCTGCTGCTGATCATCTTCGCGATCTGGATGATCTGGTCGCGCGGTTCGATCCGCACTGCGGTCGAGCTCAGCCACGCCAAGCACAATGCCGCGCACTGGCTGGAAAGCGTCGGCGGTTCCAACGGTTTCTACAAATCCAGCCGCCATCTCAACTTTGCGATGGATCGCTCCGAGGCGGTCACTGCGGCCTATGTCGACCGGCACCGGCGCCATTTCCGCTACAGCTTCACCCAGACGGTGGCGTTCCTGCTGCTGTACGCGGTTGCCAGCGCGGCGCTGCTGGCATTGGGCGGCAGCCTGATCCTGCGCGGCGAGCTGTCGATTGGGCAGTTGGTGGCGGCCGAGCTGATCCTGAGCGCAGTGTTCTATGGCATCGCGCAGCTCGGCGCCTATCTGGACACGTTCTACGACCTGGTTGCCAGCGCGGAAGAATTGTCGCTGCTGTATGCCATTCCGCAGGAACGCGCCGTGGCGGCGGCCGGCAAGATCCCCGGCAACAGCGCGGTGCGGCTGGATGGCGTGGTGATCGAAGGCGCGCGTTTCGATTTCACCCTGGAAGCGGGCGAGCACCTGGTGACGCTGGCCGATGGCGGCGCCGAACGGCTGCTGGCGATGGTGCTCAAGCGCCATGTGGTGCCGGATCGTGGCCTGGTCATGGTGGGTGGCGCGGACCTGGCCACCTTCGACATGTACCTGCTGCGCTCGGAAGTCACCGTGCTCGATCGACCGACCATTGTCGAGGTGACCATCCGCGAGTATCTGGCCATGGCCTCGCCGGACGTGAGCTCCGAAGCGATGCTGGAAGCCATCGACACGGTGGGGCTGCGCGCGCGCATCGCCGCGCTGCCGCAGGGCCTGGACACGCGTCTTGCCGCGTCCGGCTTCCCGCTGTGGATCGGCGAAGTGATGGCATTGAAGCTGGCCAACGCCTTGCTGGTGCGCCCGCGCGTGCTGATGTTGTCGCAGCTCTACGACCTGCTCCCGGCAGAACGCCTGACCCGCGTGCTAGGCCGCCTGAAGGAGGCCGGCACCACCGTGCTGCTATGCACCGGCAGGCCGGAAGACATCGAACTGGATGGCTGGTTCCGCCTGGAGCCAGAGCGCCAGCAGCGCTACGCCACCCGCGCCGAACTGATCGCATCCACCCAGGAGGCCGACAATGCAGCACGCCCCTGATCGGATCGCGCACTTCCCCACGCTGGCCTCGATGCGGCCACCGAGCATCGCCAGGGTGCTGGCGTGGATGCTGTTGATCGGCGTCGCCATCGCCGGCGCGATCCTGGCATTCGCACCGTGGGTGCAGACCGCCAGCGGCAAGGGCCAGGTGGTCTCGCTCGATCCGGGCGATCGCCAGCAGCAGGTCACCGCCTTTGTGCCTGGCCGTGTCGAACGTTGGTATGTACACGACGGCCAGCACGTCTCCAAGGGCGACCCGATCGCGCGCGTCGGCGACCTGGACCCGGATCTGCTCACCCGGCTTGCCAGCGAGCGCGCGCAGGTCGCGGCGGAAATCACCGCCATTCAGCAATCGCGCGCGGTCGCCAGCATCGACGTGGAACGCAGCCGGCAATTGCTCGCCGAAGGACTGGCCGGCCGCCGCGATTACGAGCTGACCCAGATCAAGGTGGCCGAGGCCGACGCCAAGCTGGCCGAATCGCGCGCCAAGTTGACCCGCATCGACATCCAGTTGAACCGTCAGTCCGCGCAGCTGGTGCGCGCGCCGCGCGATGGCCGCGTGCAGCAGCTCAACGCCGCCAGCGGCAGCGCCATGGTCTCGCCCGGCACGGTGCTGGCGGTGATCGCGCCCGAGCGCGTGGAGCGTGCAGTGGAGCTGTATATCGATGGCCGCGACGTCCCGCTAATTCGCCCCGGCCGACCGGTGCGGCTGGAGTTCGAAGGCTGGCCGGCGATCCAGTTCAGCGGCTGGCCGTCGGTGGCGCACGGCATGTTCGATGGCCGCGTGCGCGCAATCGACCCCAATGCCGCGCCGGATGGGCTGTTCCGCATCCTGGTCGAGCCGCAGCCGGGAAAACCGGCCTGGCCGGCGCAGGAATTCGCCCGCCAGGGCGGCAAGGTGCGCGGCTGGGTGCTGGGCGAGACGGTGCGGGTGGGCTACGAACTGTGGCGCCAGCTCAACAACTTCCCGTTGGAATTCGGCCGACGCCCCTCTGCCGCCACGCAGGACGATGGCAAGGCCAAGCCCGCCGCAGACAAGTCCGAAGACGACACGACGGGCAAGAAATGATGCGGCATCTGCTGGTCCTGCTGATCGCACTCTGCCCCGGTGCGGCCTTCGCCCAGGCCGCGCCGCTGACCCTGGACGAAGTGCTGCACTCCTCGGCCCGCTCTGCGCCGCAGATCGTCGAAGCGCTGGCAAAAGTCCGCCAGGCCGAAGGCAAAGGCATATCGGCCGACGGTGCGTTCGATACCGTGTTCGACATCGAAGGCCGCTCGCGCGAGGCCGGCTACTACGACGGCAGCACCATCGAAAGCGGCGTCAAGCGACCGTTCGAGAACAACGGCGGCTATTACTACGGCGGCTACCGCTCCTCGCGTGGTGCGTTCCCGGTCTACGAAGACAAGTCGTATACCGACCGCGGCGGCGAAGTGAAGGTCGGTGCCTTGTACGCGCTGCTGCGCGACCGCGTGGTGGACGAGCGCCGTACCCGGCGCAACGTCGCCAGCGCCGACATCAATGTGGCGCAGTACGAAGCGGAGATGGTGGCGATCGGCGTGCAGCGGCGCGCCGTGGACGCCTACCAGAGCTGGGTGGCGGCCGGCCTGAAGCTGCGTGCGTACAACGACCTGCTGGCATTGGCAGAGCGGCGCCGCAATGCGATTTCGCGGCAGGTGACGCTTGGCGCGCGCCCGACCATTCTGCTGACCGAAAACGACCAGAACCTGGTGCGCCGGCGCGCACTGGTGGTGCGCTCCGAACAGGACTTCGCCAATGCGGCCAATGCCTTGTCGCTGTATCTGCGCGACGACGCCGGCATGCCGCTGATCGTCTCGAGCGAGCGCCTGCCGCCCGATACCTCCGCGCTGGAAGGTCTGGCCGGTGCCAGCAAGATCACCGCGCCGGTGGAGCGGCCCGATTACCGCGCCGTGCTGACCCGCATCGACCAGGCCACTGCGCGGCTGATGCTGGCGCAGAACGATCTGAAGCCACGGCTGGATGTGAGTTTCGAAGTCAGCAAGGATCTGGGCCCCCCCGGCGTGGGCGGGCCGAACCGCTCGCCGACCGATGCGATCATCGGCTTTCGTTTCAGCGTGCCGCTGGAGAACCGCTCCGCCAAAGGCCGCGTTGCCGAAGCGCGCGCCGAGATCGAAGCACTGGATCAGCGCAGCCGCTTCCTGCGCGACCAGATCTCGGTGGAGGTGGAGTCGATCGTCATCTCGCTCAACGCAGCAGAGCGACTGGCCAAGATGGCCGATGAAGAACGCGGCCTCGCCGACCGCCTGGCGGCCGCCGAACGGCGGCGCTTCGAACTGGGCTCCGGCGATTTCTTCCTGGTCAATCAACGCGAAGAAACCGCCAACGACGCGCGCGTGCGCTTGATCGACGCGCAGGCGCGGATTGCGTCGGCACGCGCAGAGCTGGCAGCAGCCACCGCGGACCGCGATGCATTGCAGTTGAGTCGTTGATGGGTCGAGCCTGTGCTGGTCCACGTCTGCACGCGTGGATCCTGCGCTGCGGCGCATGCAGTGCCTGATAGGGTTTACGCTGCATCCATCACGATACCGCCGGGCGCCCTGTACAAACCTGCATCGCCTCGGCCGGCACCGGACTGCAGGCATCGCCGCTGCCTCGCTTGCAAGCAGCCGCGACCTTGCACCCTAATGCGCTGGGACCGGGCAAAGACAGCTCCGAATCGACGCCGCATGGCGAGCGCGCCATTCCAGCTCCCCCCCTCATCCCACGACGACATCTGAATAACATCGGCGTGCGCATCCTCGGTGTGCCAGCCGACTGCTGGCGGTGCGGGCCAGTGGTCCGCACGGCAAGCTTGGAATCCCTCGGAGGTGCATATGTCTTTTCGGCAATTTCCCGCGATCGGCGCAGATGGCGAGCCGTACGTCATCATCGAATTCCGCGACGAACAGTCAACTGGCCCGGGCGCGCATCCAGCGCCACGTTACGAGCTCCCCGATGGCCGTCACCTGCAACGGCAAGGCCAGCGGTTCATCACCGACGGCGGCGAGCTGCAACTTTCCACGCCCTGAGCACTGGCTGGTCAATTTTTGACCAAGCAGAACACAGCCCTTGCCCCGCAAGGGCTGCAACCGGTTATCCACATGCTTGTGCAACTTTCATCCACACCCCGTGTGGATGAAATCCGCATTTGTCGGCTTCAGGCAACGAGGAACCGATTCCGTCGACGCCAGGGGGCTCTACTGGGTGGGCAACGCCTCCATGCAAGGCGTTCTATGGCCGCTGCACAGCCTGAAAGACGGCGGCGAGTACCCACTATTTCCATGGAGGCATGAGGCTCGAAGCGAGCATCGAAATGCAGCTATTTGAATAAATTTTCAGGCATCGGCAACGACGAGGCAGTCACTTCCCTCGAACACACGCTCTAGCGCTTCACGTAACGCCAAATGCCTGGACGCTTCCAATTGGAATGAGATGGTGAGAGCTTCCATGCCACCGAGCACCCCCGCTGCATCTGGAGCAAACGTGATAACGGCACGGTTCGACCGCAGCGAAAACCTGGAGATGCCACCGTAACAAGCGTATTGCTGGCCAGACCACTCAACGTAATAAGTGTCCATACCATGCTCCACGTCCTGCCCATCGAGATCCAAGCCGCGCTGAAGTACGAGGTAGACCTCGGCATCGGCTTCACGATCAGCGAATCCCACTAACAGGAACCCACCGTCAGTATTTGCCGTGGTGACGATGTTTGCTTGAAATGCGAATGCAGTCATTTTGATGCTAGCGCCCGAAGTAATTCGACCCGATGAGGGTCCGGCCATGATGCAATATCAGTTGCGCCCGCCACTGCACATTCCATTGAGACCTATGTGTACACCAACGCTGATGGCGGCCGCACCGCGGAGCGGCTGGCTTGATCAATTACTCAGCCTCTAATCGACGTTGATAGCGCACAATCAGCCAGTAGCCAAATAAGGCAAATGATAGACCGAGCACCGGTGTCAGAAGGATAGCCATGCTCAGACCCGCATAGCCGCCAGCATCACATGGCTCGCCAGGAGCAGGCTGGCAGGAATAGCTGACACTCACATAAAATGCTCGCCATGACGACGCTAGCCACAGCGCCAGCTGCAAAGCTCCCTAGAACCATCAAAATTTTCAAGAAAATTTGCATGGCGTCGTGTCTGGATTCATCCGTCTAGTAAAACGGCATCGGCTTGAGTGAATAGTAAGATGACTGTACTGCAGAACCGTAACAACCTGCTTTTAAGTCCAGAAACCCATCGCAACCTCATCGCCAGGCGTACGCAATCAATGACCAACGCCACCGACCTTGTCTGTCCCGACACCGTTGCCGCCCAGACGAGCAAAAGCCACAGATAATCCCGTACACCGCACTTGCCATGTCGCAAGGCGGACTGAACAACGCACCGAGCAACGCTCACACAAAGACAAGGCACCGAATCCGGCCGGCAAACCAGGCGGTTGCCGAAGATGCATTCACCAAGCGCAAGGCGCTTCGGCGTGACAGGCACACCGCAGGCACAACTAGCGTCTTGAAGCTATGGACCGCCGCAGGGCATCCCTCGGGCAATCACTGTCCCCGCTCAGGAAGATCCAGCACGCGCCCGATCCCACGCGCATCGATCTCGCTCGCCGCATCTGCCAATGACTGAAAATCGCTACCCTCTTCGAACCCGATACGAAAATGCAGCTCACCCGCCGGTGTGCGCGAGGAATGGATCGACGACAGGTTTACCGCGTGCCGCTCGAAGACATGCAACAGCGTGCGCAGCGAACCGGGCTGGTCTTCGGGCAGATACACGCTCAAGGTCAGCGGCTCGGTGAGGTCGGCCAGCAGGTAGCCCACGCGCTCGTAGGTGTAGTTGCCTGCAGCCAGCGCAGTGTGTTGCAAAGCGTGCACGTTCGCGTCCAGGAACTGGCTGCGGAACTGCGCGCGTGCCGCATCGTCGCCTTGCGCCACCAGTGCGCGTAACTGCTGCAGCTGCGACAGCAGGCGGTCGAGCATTTCGCCGACGTACGGGTTACCGAACTGGATGTCTTCGTAGATCGATGGATTGAGCGAGAGGATTCGCGCGATCACCGCCGTGTCCAGCTCGAACGACGCAGAGCGATACGGCATCAACGCCTGCAAGTGGCCCAACAGCGGTGCGTAGTCGCGCAAGGTGCCAGCCTGCGCAAGATGGGTGGCATGCACCATTGCCTGTACCAAGGCCATTACCCGGTCGTGGTGCTCGGGCGTGGCATACACGCACTCTGCCTGGAGTGCTGCGTACAAGGTCTGCACCCACGCCGACCAGTGCTGCAGGCGCGCTTCGCAGACCACCATCACCCGCCCCTTCAAGGTCGGCGATTTGGGCGGCGCGGTCATCGGATGCAGGCCGACGACGTCTGCTTGCGACGCCAGCATCGCAGCGACCGGCGCCTGCTTGATCGAGGTGACATCCATCCACAACTGCGACGCGGCACGCGGGCCGGCAAGCTCCACATAGCGCTGGATCAACGTCGCGGTGTGGCGAATCGGTGCAGAAAAAATCAGCACATCCGCACGCTGCGCCAGGGTGGCCTCGTCCATATCGCCGTCGCCGGCCGGATCGAAGCCGATCACCTGCAGCCCCATGCGCGTGCGCAGGAACTGCGCCAGCCAGCGTCCGTAGGCGCCGGCAATGCCGACGATGCCGACCACCGGCCGCGCACTCATGCCAGACGCTCGACGGCAAAGCGCGGCAGTGCCGCAAGCGCGGCCGGCGCGGCGGCCAGCACGTCGAACTCCTCGTAGCCTGCGGCCAGGGTTGCCTCCAGCGCCCCGTGTACGCCGGTTAGCGCGTGTCCCACCGCCTGCTCGAACGGCATATCGCGCAGCAAAAAGCCGATCAGCAGCGCCATCAGCACATCGCCGGTGCCGGCCACGTCGACCGGCAGATGCGGGCTGGCCCAGCGATAAACCGCATCCGTGCTGACCGCCAGGGTCACCAACTCGCCTGTCGCGCCGGCAACGCTGTGCGCAAGCACCCATTGTGGGCCGCGGGCGAGCAGGACACGCGCCGCGGCGATGGCGTCGTCCTGCTCCAGGCTGGGCAGACCGGTCAGGCGTCCCAGCTCGAACGCATTGGGCGTGACCAGCCAGGCATGCGGCAGCAACCGTTCGGCGAACACGCGCTCCAGCCCCGGCTCGACGTAGGGGCCGGTATGCGTATCGCCGATCACCGGATCCAGGCAGTAGCGCAGCTGCGGGGCCTGCGGCAAGGTCTGTTCAAGCCAGTCGGCGAATGCTTCGCCATTGGCCAGGCTGCCGAAATAGCCGGAGACCAGCATGCGCGCCCGCTGCGGCAGGCCGCGCTCGGTGGCACCGAGCAGCAGGTCGGCCAGCCAGTCGGCCGGCAGGATACGGCCGCGCAAGGTCGCATAGAACGGCGCGTTACTGAGCAAGGTGGTTGGCACTTCAGCCACACGCAGTCCAAGCGCACGCAGTGGCGGCACGGCGGCGCTGTTGCCGGCATGGCCGTAGACCAGTTGCGACTGCACCGAGATCACATCGATCGGCGAGGGACCCTCCGGGCGCTGGCGGCGACCGTGGACGAGATGGCTATCTGTTGCATCGCTCATGGGAGACGCCGTCGTGAAAGGAGAGCTCCATTATCTGCCGCAATGCGTGAGCGCGTGGAGTGTGGAGCCGCGCAATGTTCGGTGCGACGCGCTTGACTGGATGCGATCCGGAAGGGCGCCGACATTGGAGCCGGGCGGTGACGCACACGCCAGAGCCGAACGCGTCAGCGCTGCGCAATATCTGCATGTTGTGCAGATGTTCCGGTCTGACCAGGCGCGATGGTGCTGACCGGGCGAGTATCGACGTGGCATCGCGATGGTGTCAGCGGCGCAGGTGCAGTCCGCGGCGTGGCGTATCGATTCGATCGAGCGGCGCGTGACAACATGAAGCGCGGGCCTGCACGGAGCGCAGAACGAGGCGTTGTCATTAGGATAGTTGTAGTGCTGCCCGGCTGAACCAGAGCGAGCGACCAGGCTATCGATGCAGGGCGGCTTTAACAGTCGGCATGCCGTACCCTCATCCGCCCTTCGGGCACCTTCTCCCGAGGGGAGAAGGATGTCGTTCTTCTGGCACCTTCTCCCGAGGGGAAGGATGTCGTTCTTCTGGCACCTTCTCCCGAGCGAGAAGGATGTCGTTCTTCTGGCATTTCTTGCGAGCGAGCTTCTTGTAGTTTTCTTGCGAACGCGCGCCTGGCACTTCTGCCGAGCGAGAAGGATGTCGTTCGTGTGGCACGTTCCACGAAGGGAGAACGATGTCGCTGCCCAATCGCTTTGCAGCGAGCGAAGCGAGGCCGTCTTTCACTCACTCGCCTTGCCCGACGTCATGCCTGCTCCCGGCAGGAGCAGGCGTGGCGTTGGGCAGCGTCGCCCACTGCCATGACGTCGTTTACGACGTCATGCGATCCCAGAAACCCTTGACGCCATCGATGAAGGTGGCCGACTTGGGCGAATGCTTGCGCGCATCCTCACCGGTGAAGGTTGCCTCGAACTGCTGCAGCAACTCGCGCTGATCAGCGGTCAGGTTCACCGGCGTCTCGACCACCACACGGCAGTACAGATCGCCTTCGCTGCGGCTGCGCACCGAGCGCACGCCCTTGCCGCGCAACCGGAACAGCTTGCCGGTCTGGGTCTCGGCCGGAATGCGAATTTCCGCCTCCCCGCCCAGGGTGGCCACGCGCACGGTGTCGCCGAGCGCGGCCTGCGAAATGCGGATCGGCACTTCGCAATGCAGGTCGTCGCCGTCGCGCTGGAAGATCGCATGCTCGCGCACGCGCACTTCCACATACAGATCGCCTGGCGGCGTGCCGGCCGGACCGGCTTCGCCTTCGCCTGCCAGACGGATACGGTCGCCGGTATCCACGCCAGCGGGCACCTTGATCGACAGCACCTTGTCTTCTTCCACGCGACCGGCGCCATGGCAGGTCTTGCACGGGTTCTGGATCAGCGTGCCGCGTCCATCGCAGTGCGGGCAGCTCTGCTGCATGGCAAAGATGCCGCGCTGGATGCGCACCTGGCCGCGTCCATGACAGGTGCCGCAGGTCTCGACCTTGCCGTCTTCCGAACCGCTGCCGTGGCAGGGCTCGCACTCGATCAGGGTCGGGATCTCGATGCGTCGCTCGATGCCGGCGACGGCTTCTTCCAGATCCAGCTCCAGTACGTAACCGACGTCGGCACCACGTCGCGCAGCGCGCGGACCGGCGGCGCCACCGCCGAAAATATTGCCGAAGATATCGCCAAAGATATCTCCCATGTCCGGGCCACCCGGCCCACCGCCACCACCGCCCATGCCGTGTTCGAACGCAGCGTGGCCATGCGCATCGTAGGCGCGGCGCTTGTTGCCGTCCGACAACACCTCATAGGCTTCCTTGCACTCCTTGAACATCGCCTCGGCAGCAGCGTCGCCTGGATTGCGGTCCGGGTGGTGCTTCATCGCACAGCGCCGATACGCCTTCTTCAGCTCCTCGTCGCTGGCGCCACGGGCAACGCCCAGCACTTCGTAGTAATCGCGTTTGCTCATAAGCGGGGATTTGGAATTCGTGATTTGAGATTCGTTGAAACGCAAAAGCGGACAGCGTGTGCTGATCCGCCTTGGCGACGCGACGCGTAAAGGATATCGGGATGGGGACTGGCACGTTTATCGACTGCCAATCCCCACTCCCGACTCCCAAATCACGGCTTACTTCTTGTCGTCCTTGACCTCGGTGAACTCGGCGTCCACCACGTCATCGGCGGCCTTGGAGGCCTGCGCGTTGCCGCTGGCCGCATCGGCGTTGCCGCCCTGCTCTGCCGCGGCGGCCGCTGCGTACAGCGACTGGCCGGCTTCTTCCAGGGTCTTGCTGCGCGCTTCGATCTGCGCCTTGTCGTCGCCCTTCATGGCCTTTTCCAGATCCGACAATGCCGCTTCCACCTTGCCGATCACATCGCCACCGACCTTGCTGCCATGCTCGGTGATCGCGGTGCGGGTGGCGTGGATCAGGCCATCGGCCTGGTTACGGGCCTGTACCAGTTCCTGGAACTTCTTGTCTTCCTCGCGGTTGGCTTCCGCGTCCGCGACCATGCGCTGGATCTCTTCGTCCGACAGGCCCGAACCGGCCTTGATCTCGACCTTCTGTTCCTTGTTGGTCTTCTTGTCCTTGGCCGACACGTGCAGGATGCCGTTGGCGTCGATGTCGAAGGACACTTCCACCTGCGGCATGCCGCGCGGGGCCGGCTCGATGCCGGACAGGTCGAACTTGGCCAGCGACTTGTTGAAGCGGGCCTGCTCGCGCTCGCCCTGCAGCACGTGCACGGTCACGGCCGACTGGTTGTCCTCGGCGGTGGAGAAGGTCTGCGAGGCCTTGGTCGGGATGGTGGTGTTCTTTTCGATGATCTTGGTGAACACGCCGCCCATGGTTTCGATACCCAGCGACAGCGGGGTTACGTCCAGCAGCAGCACGTCCTTGACGTCGCCGGCCAGCACGCCGCCCTGGATCGCAGCGCCCACGGCCACCGCTTCATCCGGGTTGACGTCCTTGCGCGGCTCCTTGCCGAAGAAATCGGCAACCGCCTGCTGCACCTTCGGCATGCGGGTCTGACCGCCGACCAGGATCACTTCGTTGATGTCGCTGGCGCGCAGGCCGGCATCGTTCAACGCGGTGCGGCACGGCTCGATCGACTTCTTGACCAGGTCTTCCACCAGCGCTTCGAGCTTGGCACGGGTCACCTTGATGTTGAGGTGCTTCGGGCCCGAGGCATCGGCGGTGACGTACGGCAGGTTCACTTCGGTCTGCTGGCTGGTAGACAGCTCGATCTTGGCGCGCTCTGCGGCATCCTTCAGGCGCTGCAGTGCCAACGGGTCCTTGCGCAGATCGATGCCCTGATCCTTGTTGAACTCGTCGACCAGGTACTCGATGACGCGGTTGTCGAAGTCTTCCCCGCCCAGGAAGGTGTCGCCATTGGTGGCCAGCACTTCGAACTGCTTCTCGCCATCGACTTCAGCGATTTCGATGATCGACACGTCGAAGGTGCCGCCGCCCAGGTCGTACACGGCGATCTTGCGGTCGCCACCGTTCTTGTCCAGGCCATAGGCCAGGGCTGCGGCGGTCGGCTCGTTGATGATGCGCTTGACGTCCAGACCGGCGATGCGGCCGGCGTCCTTGGTGGCCTGACGCTGGCTGTCGTTGAAGTAGGCCGGCACCGTGATCACGGCCTCGGTGACCTTCTCGCCCAGGAAATCCTCGGCGGTCTTCTTCATCTTTTCCAGCACGCGCGCGGAGATTTCCTGCGGCGCCATGCGCTTGGCATCGCTGGTCTGAACCCAGGCGTCGCCGTTGTCGTGCGCCAGGATGCCGTACGGCACGTGCGAGATGTCCTTCTGCACTTCGGCGTCGGTGAACTTGCGGCCGATCAGGCGCTTCACTGCGTAGAAGGTGTTCTTCGGGTTGGTCACTGCCTGGCGCTTGGCCGAGGCACCGACCAGCACTTCGCCGTCCTTGGTGTAGGCGACGATCGAAGGCGTGGTGCGATCGCCCTCGGAATTTTCGATGACGCGGGCCTTGCCGCCGTCCATGATCGACACGCACGAGTTCGTGGTGCCGAGGTCAATACCAATGATCTTGCCCATGGATACGCTCCTGATGAGTCTTTAGCTGTGTCCGGCGACGCCGGGTCTGGCTGAGATGTGGGGGTGGCGCGCAGGTGTTCAAGCCATCTGTGCGCATCTGTGTTCCAACCGCGCGCCCGGCAGTTCAGCCGGGCGCCGGCAATCAGTCGTGCTTGGCCACGACCACCAGGGCCGGGCGCAGCAGGCGCTCGTTGAGCAGGTAGCCCTTCTGGAACACCTGCACCACATGGCCCGGCGCAATGCCCTCGGCCTCGCCCTGGCTGATCGCCTGGTGCTGGTCGGGGTTGAACGGCTGGCCGACCGGGTCGAGCAGGGTCAGGCCGTTGTCGGCGGCGACCTTGAGCAATTGCTTGTAGGTCATGTCCAGGCCATCGCGCAGCGGGCTGGGTTGGCTGCCGGCCGCGGTGAGCCCGGCATCCAGGCTGTCGAACACCGGCAGCAGCTCGCCCAGCAGCTTCTCGTTGGCGAACTTACGAGCGTTTTCGACGTCGCGCGCGATGCGCTTGCGCTGGTTTTCCAGATCGGCCCGCTCGCGCAGGGCATCGGCCTTGACCAGCGCGATCTCGCTGCGCAGCGACTCGATCTCGGCCTTGAGCGGATCGGTCTCGGGTGGGTTCTGGGACAGGTCTTCGGAGTCGAATTCGGGGTGGTCTTGGTTCATGTGCAGTTCCCGGGCAAGCGGAACGCCCGCCCCAACGTCACCCCGTATGTGGGCGCGTGCGCGCGTTTCAAGCAAAACGATCGCATCGATCGCTGCCGCTTATCGCCTGTCGGGCGGCTCCATCGCCGCGCCCAGCACCTGGGCGGCGGTCTGCACCAGTGGGATCACCCGGTCGTAGGCCATACGTTTGGGCCCGATCACGCCCAGCACGCCCAGCACCTGGCCATTGGCGGCATACGGCGCGGTGACCAACGAGACATCGTCCAGCGACACCATGCCGGTTTCCTCGCCGATGAAGATGCGCACGCCCGGCGCCTGGATGGTGCGTTCGAGCAATTGCAGGATTTCGCGCTTGCTGGCGAAGGCCTCGAACAGCTCGCGCAGCCGGTCCAGGTCCGACAGGTCCTGCACGCCCATCAGCCGGGTCTGCCCGGCCATCACCATGTCGTCGGCATCGGCCGGCACCAGCGCCTCGCTGGCCAGGTCCACGCTGTGCGCCAGCAGCTGCTCCATCTCGTTCTTGGCCATCCGCAGTTCGCGCAGCAGGCTGGCGCGGATGTCCGACAGCGCGCGCCCGGCGAACTGTGCATTGAGATAATTGGCCACCCGCTCCAGCTCGGCCGGCTCGTAGGCGCGGCGCGGCTCGATCACCCGGTTCTGCACTTCGTTGTCGGCAAACACCAGGATCGCCAGCACCCGGCGCGCGTCCAGAGGCACGAAATCGATATGCCGGAACGCAAACTGCGCGCGCCGCGGCGCGCTCACCACACCCACGAAGTGGCTCATCGCCGACAGCATCTGCGAGGCGCTGCCCAGCAGCGACTGGGTGCCATTGCCGCTGGCCAGCTCCGCGCGCAGGCGCCGCACTTCTTCTTCGCCCGGCGGCTGCATCTGCACCAGGCTGTCGACGAACACCCGGTAGCCGTGCGCGGTAGGCACCCGCCCGGCCGAGGTATGCGGGGAACTGAGCAGCCCCACGTCCTCCAGGTCGGCCAGGATGTTGCGGATGGTGGCCGGGCTTACATCCAGCCCGGCATGCTGGGCCAGGGTTTTCGAGCCCACCGGCTCGCCGTCGCGGATGTAGCGCGCGATCAAGGTGCGCAGCAGCTGGCGGGCGCGGGGGTCGAGCATTGGGGACTGGGACGCGCGCATGGGATCATCCGGTGAGACTGGGCATAGATAATGTCTGGCACCGGGGATGGCAAGCGTCCGACTCCCTGCCCGCGCCTTCCTGCCCTAAGCTTCCCCAACGCATTCACACCCGACCCCCATGCTCAGACACCTCTCAATCAAGGATTTCGCCGTTGTCCGCGCCACCGAGCTCGAATTCGGCCCGGGCATGACCGTGGTGTCGGGCGAAACCGGCGCCGGCAAGTCGCTGATGGTGGACGCGCTGGGCTTTCTGTCCGGCCTGCGCGCCGACAGCGGTGTGGTGCGCCATGGCGCCGACCGCGCAGAACTGTCGGCCGAATTCCAGTTGCCGGCCGAGCACCCCGGCCTGGCCTGGCTGGCCGACAACGAGCTCGATGACGAGTCCCAATGCCAGCTGCGCCGCATCATCCGTGCCGACGGCGGCTCGCGCGCCTGGATCAACGGCCGCCCGGTGACCTCCTCGCAGCTGGCCGAGCTGGCATCAAGGCTAGTGGAAATCCACGGCCAGCATGAGCACCAGGCCCTGATGGCCCGCAACAGCCAGCTCGCCCTGCTCGACGCCTACGCCCGCAACAGCGCCCAGCGCGAGCAGGTGCGCCAGGCCAGCCAGCGCTGGCAGGCGCTGCTGGACGAGCGCGACGCGCTGTCCGCGCAGGGTGACGTCTCCGACCGCATCGGCTTTCTCGAGCATCAACTGGGCGAACTGGAACGCGAGGACCTGGACCCGGCAGCGATCGCCGCGCTGGACGTCAATCACCGGCGCCAGGCGCACGCCACCGCACTGATCGGCGCCTGCGACAGCGTGGCCCAGCAGCTCAACGGCGACGATGGCGCCTGCGCGCTGGGCCTGCTGCAGGACAGCCGCCACGACCTGGCCCGCGTCGCCGAACACGAACCACGCCTGGGCGAGGTGGACGCACTGCTGGACAGCGCCGTGATCCAGATCGAAGAGGCGCTGGCGCTGCTCGACCGCGTGCGCGACGACCTGGACGCCGACCCGGCCCAGTTCGAGGCGATGGAGCGCCGTCTCGGCCGCCTGCACGACCTGGCCCGCAAGCACCGCGTCACCCCGGACGAACTGGCCGCCCATCGCGACCGCATGAGCCAGGAAGTGGAGAGCCTGCGCGGCGCCGACGAGCGCCTGCAGCAGCTGGACAAGCATATCGAGTCCGCCACCGGCGTCTGGCGCAGCGCGGCCGGGGTGCTCAGCGACAGTCGCAAGACCGCCGCCGAGGCCTTGTCCACCGCCACCACCACGCTGATCGGCGAGCTGGGCATGGGCGGCGGGCAATTCCTGATCCAGCTGCAGCCGCAGGACACGTTGCGCCCCGACCCCAATGGCGCCGAGCGGGTGGAATTTTTGGTCGCCGCCAACGCCGGGCAGCCGCCGCGCCCCTTGCGCAAGGTCGCCTCCGGCGGCGAGCTGTCGCGGATTTCGCTGGCGATCGAAGTGGCTGCGCTCGGCCTGGACAGCGTGCCGACCATGGTCTTCGACGAAGTGGATTCGGGCATCGGCGGCGCGGTGGCCGACATCGTCGGGCAGAAGCTGCGCGCGCTGGGCGAGGAACGCCAGGTGTTGTGCGTGACCCACCTGCCACAGGTCGCGGCCAAGGGCCATGCGCACTACCGGGTCAGCAAGGCACCGGTGGACGGCATGACCCAGAGCGCGGTCGAACTGCTCGGCCCGCAGGCACGCCAGGAAGAACTGGCGCGGATGCTCGGCGGCGTGGAAGTCAGCAAGGAAGCCCGCGCGGCGGCGCGCAAGTTGCTGCAGAGCGCCTGAGCGCAGCGAGCAGCTCGCAAATTCAAAGGACCCGTTCCCTCCCCGCTGACGAAGCTCCCTTCCTGGCTGACAAGGCTCCCCTCCCCCGTCTGCGGGGGGGAAGGTGCCCGAAGGGCGAATGGGGGCAGCATCGCTGCGACGCGACCACCACAGGCGCGACAAGCGCAAACGGTGCTGCCCCTCATCCGGCGCTGCGCGCCACCTTCTCCCGCCAGCGGGAGAAGCG
>NZ_JANTYU010000002.1:0-656137 GCF_024806835.1 Xanthomonas sp. 3793 | reverse complement strand
CATCCGGCGCTGCGCGCCACCTTCTCCCGCCAGCGGGAGAAGCGATGCCTGGCTGCGCGTGATCTCTCGATTGCACGGCACCCCTCCACCGCTCCCTCCCCCGCCTGCGGGGGAAGGTGCCCGAAGCGCGGATGGGGGCAACATCGCTGCGACGCGACCACCACAGGCGCGACAAGCGCAAACGGTGCTGCCCCTCATCCGGCGCTACGCGCCACCTTCTCCCGCCAGCGGGAGAAGCGATGCCTGGCTGCGCGTGATCTCTCGATTGCACGGCACCCCTCCACCGCTCCCTTCCCCCGCCTGCGGGGGAAGGTGCCCGAAGGGCGGATGGGGGCATGGGGGCATGGGCCTGCGGCATACCCACCAACACGCCCCAGAACGCACAAGGCGGCCGAAGCCGCCCTGTCTTTCTCATTGGCGATGCATCGCGCTCAGCGCTGGCGCTTCTTGCGCACGTACAACACCAGCGAATGCTCTTCCAGTTCGTAGCCATGCTTGGCGGCGATCTGACGCTGCAACGCCTCGATCTCTTCGCTTTCGAATTCGATGACGTGGCCGGTGTCCACATCGACCATATGGTCGTGGTGGCCGCCGCGGTCCAGCTCGTACACGGCCTGGCCGCCTTCGAAATTGTGCTTGAGCACCAGACCGGCCGCCTCGAACTGGGTCAGCACGCGGTACACCGTGGCCAGCCCGATCTCGTCGCCGTGGTCGAGCAGCTGCCGATAGATGTCTTCTGCGCTGAGGTGGTGCTGGTTGCTCTTCTGTTCGAGCAGCTCCAGGATCCGCATCCGCGGATGGGTCACCTTGAGCCCGACTTTGCGCAGGTCGTGGGTTTCCATATGTTCTCCGTTCATTGGCGATTTAGCGCCAGCTGCCATCAAACGGGTCGCGGCGACCGGCGGGAGTGTATCATCGGCGTGATTTCCTCAGCACTTATTCCCCGATGCGCAATCTCCTGCTGGTCGCCGCCGTTGCTCTTTCCACCGCTGGCTGCGGCATCATCTACAAGCAGCCGATCTACCAGGGCAATCTGATCAAACAGAACGCCGTGGAGCAACTGCAGGTAGGCCAGAGCAAGCAGCAGGTCAGCGCGTTGCTGGGTACTCCGTCGATTCCGGACCCGTTCCATGCGCAGCGTTGGGACTACACGTCCACCCAGCGCGTCGACCGTCTGGCGCGTACTGAAATCAAGAATTTCACCGTGTTCTTCGAGAACGATCAGGTGGCGCGCTGGGAAGGCGACTACTTCCCGTCGCAGGACGAGCAGCTGGCCAAGTCGGCCCCCAAGCAGTTTGGCCGCAACCTGGCACGCGACAAGAAGAAGCAGCGCGGCCGTTGATGCAGTGGGTCGGCGATCGCGCGATCGCCTGACCACGCGCAGCGCCAGAAAGCCGGCCTTGGTGCCGGTTTTTCTTTATTTTCTCGCCTGAATGCCCTCGACCGGCATGCCAACGGCGACGCGCCTGCCCATCTCGACAGGCCGCCCGACTGCTGGGCGGAGCGCCCACGCCAATGGCAGCGGCGCTACCGTACCGCTACGCCCATGCACAGCCGCCGCACGACTCAGCGCAGCGCCAGATGTCCTCGGAACCCGTTTGCCCGCACCCACGCCGGAGGCAATGGGTCTGCAGCTGACGCAACGCGCCGTCGCATGACACGACGCAAGACACAGCAATGGCGCCCCATCTGGAAGAGCTCGCTCACCAGCAATGCGGCCGACTGCGGCCAATCCCGCCACTAGCTGCCGGTGTCGGCTTTCTTCGCAGGTGCAGCCCGACGGCGACGGGCTTCTTTCGGATCCAGCAGCAGCGGCCTGAGCAACTCGACCCGGTCGCCGGCGCGCAGCACCTGGTCCGGGCGCACCACGACACCGTGGATGGCGATCGCTGCGGGCGGGGCCTCTGCGCAGAGGCCGGATGCGGCGGTTGCCTCGGCGACGGTGGCACCCTGCGGCAGATCAAGCACGATCGCGCTGTAGCGATCCGGCCAGGCCAGGATGACTTCGACCTGCACGGTCACACGTCGCCGCGATCGGCGACCCGCACGAAATCGTTGACCATGCGATCGGCCAGGCCCTGGAAGCCCAGCGCCAATGCCGGCCCCAGCAAGCGCGAGCTGGTTTCCACCTCGAGGGTCAGGCTCACCTTGCACGCGTTGTCGCCCAGCGATTGAAACTCCCACAGGCCTTCCAGGCGCTTGAACGGGCCGTCGCGCAGATGCATCACGATGCGTTCGGGCCGCTCGAGCATGTTTTCGGTGGTGAACCAGGTGCGGAACGAGCCCAGCCCCAGGTCCAGGCGCGCCACGATATGCGCATCGTCCTGCTCCAGCACATGGGCAGCGTCGCACCAGCCGAAGCGGCGCGGATAGGCGGCGACATCATTGACCAGATCGAACATGCGGGAGGCGCTGTGTTCGACCAGTGCGCTGCGACGGATGGTAGGCATTCGCTAACTTGTGAAAGACGGAAGATCGTTTGACGACACCGAATCGGCGACAATGGCGTCATGAGCAAGAAACCAACCAAGGATAAAGCAAACGGCGCGAAGGCCACGAAAACCATCGCGCTGAACAAGCGTGCGCGCCACGAATACCACCTGGAAGAGCGCTACGAAGCCGGCCTGGCGTTGCAGGGCTGGGAGATCAAGGCGATCCGCGCCGGCCGCGCCAATATCGTGGACGGCTATGCGTATGTGCGCTCCGGCGAGATCTACCTGATCGGCGCGCAGATCACCCCGCTGATCCAGGCCTCCACCCACACCGTGCCGGTGGAGCGTCGCGACCGCAAGTTGCTGCTGCACCGGAGCGAAATCGACAAGGTGCTTACCCGCGTGGAGCGCGAAGGCTACACCCTGGTGCCCACCGCCCTGTACTGGAGCAGCAACAAGGTCAAGCTGGAAATTGCGCTCGCCAAGGGCAAGCAGAATCACGACAAGCGCGACGCCGCCAAGGACCGCGACTGGCAGCGCGACAAGCAGCGCGTGATGCGGCGGCACAATCGAGATGCCTGAGGGGCGGGGATTGGGGATTAGTAATTAGGGATTCGTTACAGCAGTTGTGCATGAACTGGCGCGCCGCTGGCTTGCGATCCATTTAGTACCAAGGCAAGGCGCGGGCTTGCTGCTCTTGCCAATCCCCAATCCCGACTCCCGAATCACGTGGCTCCAAGCATCCGCATCAAATTCGGCACCCCCCTGCCCTGCACGTAGCGGTCGCGTTGCAGATCGGTGCAGGTGTCGAGCATCAGCTGCTTGACCCGGTCCGGAAAGCCGATGAACTCGCGGCGTGCCGACAGAAAGCCGGCCAGCACGCCGGAGACATGCGGCGCAGCCATGCTGGTGCCGCTCATTTCCACCATCAGGCTTGCCGGATCTTTCGGATCGAAGTCGTAATACGTCGAGACGATCTTTTCGCCCGGCGCCACCACGTCGGGCTTGCCGCGGCCGTCGGCGGTGGGCCCGCGCGAGGAAAAATACGACACGCCGTAATTGTGCGGGCTGCTCTTGTGCACCGAGCCGACCACGATAGCCTCTTCCAGATTGCCGGGGTCGCTGATCGACAGATCCATGTTGGCCGGGTAGGCATCCCCATCCTTGCCCATCAACCAGGCCAGCCCTTCGTTACCGGCAGCCACCACCACCAGTACGCCCTGTCGCCATAGCCGGCGCAACTCGTTGCACAGCGGTGTAAAGCCACAGCCGTAGCTTTCCGGGTCGAAATAGCCGCCCAGGCTCAGGTTCACTCCGTGGATGACCAGCTCGCCTGCGCGCTCGTTGATGGCAGCCACCTGCTGCACTGCCTTGATCATCCACGAATCGCGCCCATCGCCGGCGTCGTCCAGCACCTTGAAGCCATACAGCTGCGCATCCGGCGCCATGCCGGCAAATTCCAGCGGCGGACCAGGCTTGCCCTGCGCATCCGGCAGCGTTGCCTGGCAATGGCCGGCAATGATCCCGGCGATGTGGGTGCCGTGGCCGTGCCGATCGAGCCGGGCAAACGCATCGCCATCGGCGCGCGTCAATTGCCTGGGCGCACCGCGCCGCGTGCAATCCCATTGCGCCACCACGTTGTCGCGCTGGCCTTTGACGAAGAAATGCGGATGGCTGGCGGCGATACCGGTATCCAGCACTGCCCAGCCGATCTGCTGCCCGCGCGCCCGATAGGCATTGCGTGCTGCGTCGGCATGCAGCACGTTGCCGGAGATGTGGATCAGCGCGCGCTTGCCGGCATCGCGCCACACCCGGCGAAACCCCAGCGCACGATAGCGGCCCTGCAGCGATTCGATTTCGAAGCGGGTCAACCGCGCCGATACGAAGCGCTGCAAGCCATCTTCCAATTCGATCGCCTCATCCAGCGCGTCGCCCTGCAGGCCGGTGCTGCGCGCAGCGACCTCGCGCAGATGGCGTATCAGCACTGCCCGCACACCGGCCGGATCGTTGCCGGCGAGCCGCCGGTCCAGTTCGATCAGGACTTCATGCCGATGCTCGGGGCCGTGCGCTTCGAGCTGCTCGCTGAGGTCCTTGATCAACACCGCATTGGACACCGGCTGGTCGAAGCCCACGCCCACCGCTTGCCGCACCGCTGCGCGCACCTGCGGGATCGACAGATAACCCGAGCCCGAATGCGCGTTGTGCTGCCAGTCGGGATTGATCCGCGCGCCGGCAATGTTTTCGAAACGCCCCTTCGCGTTGGCGATGTCGTCGGTGAGATCGGCGTCCAGCGCGATCGGGTCGCGCGTCTCGGCGACGTTGATCCACTGCCGCACGCATGCAGGGAACGGCAGCTTGCGGGTGCCGGTCCAGCGCTTGAACATGCTGCGCACCTGCGGCAACCCGAGCGGCGATCCCAGGGTCAGGAACAACGTCACCTCGCAGTCGGCCGCCTCGAGCTGGCGCAGCACGTCGTAGGCGATCATCGAACCCTGGCTATGCGCGACCACCACGAACGGCCCGCCTCCCGCACGCAGCCGCTGCGTCAGACTGTCGCGCATCGACGCCGCGCGCTCGGGCACGAAGAACAGGTCGTGCACGTCCTGCAGCAGCGCTGCGGAAATCAGCCGCAGCAGCACCCGGTTGATCGCGTCGATCGGGCCCTTTGCCTGCACGCTGCCGGGTGCGCTCGTACTTTCCAGCTCGTCCAGCAAGCGATGCAGGTCGGCCCGCTCCTGATCGCTCTGTGCCAAGGCGTCGGCGAGCACGTGCAGATCCTGCCCGCCCGGCACCAGACCGAGCGTCGTCAATGCACGCTGCACGCTTTGGTTGAGCGCCGGCCCCACATCGCGCCCGTCGCAATTGCCGGGCTCCGCCACCGGATACCGCTCGCGGTTGACCCAGTACGCCAACCGGGTGCGCTCGCCCATCGGGCGCCCGAACAATGCCTTGTCCCACTGACACCGCAATACGTCGGCCGGTGGCTTGTTGCCGATGCCGTGGATATAGATCACGGTGCGCGCCTTGCCCTGCACGCGAGCCGCAGCCGCGGCCTGCGTGCCTGACTGCGGTGCGCGCTTGTGTGGCTGCCTGGCAGGTACAGCGGCAGCGCGCGGTGCTGCGCGTGTCGAACGTGGACGTGGGGGCTTGCCGGTCGCCATCGCTTCGCTCCTTCGTTTACAGACTGTTCGGTCCGGTACGGGACTGAAGCCACTGTAAGCGCTGTCCATCTCACCACTTGTGACAGGGCGCGCCGATCCCTACACTGGCCTGGTCAGCGTTTGATGCTTTCCCCGGGGGTGCACTGGTTTCGACGGGGGTCGCGAAGTCGCTTGGCGCATGCCGAGGGGGCAGCTTTCCTCGTTAATCCAGCAGCAAACTTTTAGTTGCCAACGACGACAACTACGGTTCGGACTTCGCTATCGCCGCTTAATTGGCTTTAGTTGTAGTTCTACAGCCGCCTAAGGCGAACCCCCGAAACTACTTGTGCCCGTGCTCGTAGATGTAGGGTCATTATCACGGAACCGCCGGTGGTGGCTGCCTGTCAGCTACCGGCTAAATCAAGCAGGCTGGTTTCCAGGTGCGCTTTGCCCGCCGTGCTGCCTGGGAATGAGATCTAACGGAGGGATAAGCATGTAGTGCCGGGGATGGAGTGCTTCCGGACGGCGGTTCGATTCCGCCCACCTCCACCACACAACGGTCCTAAGACGGCCGACTGAGGCCGGGAATTCTCGAAAGAGGTTCTCGGCCTTTTTCATGGACGATACTGCGGCTCAATCAGCTCGCACGGGAGGCGCCAGCGATCACCGCTACCGGCCGCGTCAGTTAGTGACGCAGTCGGTCGGTTCGGATGTGGTGGGCGTGGACGTGCAGGTCGTGCCATCACACGCGCGCGCCGATGGAAGGTCGCCGCGGAGTTGGTCGAACAGTGCGAGCAGCTCGGTAGCCTCCTGCTGCAGCAGGACCAGGGCACTCTTGTTGGGTTCATCCATTGCATGTGGTCCGACGGCGCTCCCCAGCGCTCCTGATGCCGGCGACGCAAACTGCGTGCCAGCATGACGGCACCTGATCCGGGTTGGTCAAGGTTGGGTCAGGCAAGCAGATTCGTAGCCGCAACCTTGCACGATGCGCTGCCCGGCCATCGGGTGCCATGCTGTCGTCTCGCCTGTCCGCGGGCTGGGTCTGCGCCAATGCAAGCCGTGTTCGACTCAGCTGTAGTCGAGCTGCCGTTGCGCTTCGGCGTGCATGACTTCCAGGGTCACCATGCCGGCGCTGCGCGCGGCAGACATGGCGCTGCGGTGGTCGGGAAACGTGCGCGCAAGAGTGGCGCCTGCGAGTTCGCCCGCTTTCCGTCCCATGCCGATCTGTTCGATACGCCAGTCCGCGCTCCAGGTCGCGTCGACGCCACGGCTTGGGGCCGCATGGCAAATCAGCTGATAGTTTCCAAGAAAAATGACCAAACTGGGCTCGGCTCTGCGGTGCGTGATGAGCATACCGTCGCAAGATCGCGGCGGCGAGTCCCGCCCCCGTCTGCCAGCTGACTGGGCGGTTGAGGCACGCGACTTGCATCGACCTCGACCATACCATCGGTGTTGGGGAACACGGTGTTGACCAAACAAGCAAAACGTCATGCAGCCGGAGCGCTGCTGCTGGGCGGGGCCATCTTCGTGGTGATCGGCATCGGCGGCTACTTCACCACGCAGCGCTCGCTGGCCGATGCGGGCTGGGTCACGCATACACAGGAGGTCCTCGCGGGCATCGACGAAATCCAGGCCGGGCTGCTGTCGGCGGAGTCGTCGGTACGTGGCTACGTGCTGACCGACAACGAGGCGTTCCTGGGCGTCTATGCCGACGCGATCGGGCGCCTGCCCGAGCGCATCGTGCGGCTGGAGGCGCTGGTACAGGACAACCCGGTACAGGGCCGCAATGCGCGTGAGCTCAACCGATTGGTGAACACGCGACTGGTGCAGATCAACGATCTGCTGCTCAACTACCGTAGCCATGGGCTGGAAGGCGCGCGCGGGTCGATCGCGCGCGGCGTGTTCCAGACCTCTTCGGCATTGCGGCGCCAGGTGCAGATCATGACCGAGCTGGAACGTCATCAACTGGTGAAGCGGACGCAGGCCAATGCACTCAGTGCGCAGTGGGTGCTGCGGATGACCGTGATCGGCATCGTCAGCGGGCTGCTGGTGATGCTGCTGGCCTACCGCTTGCTGGCGCGCGAGCTGCAACGCCGCGTGCGCGCCGAGGACGATGCCAGCCATACCAGCGAGCGGTTGGTCGAATCCTTTGCGGCGCTGGAGCGAACCTCTGCGGGACTGGAAGCGCTGGCACGCTACTCGGGACTGCTGCAGAACTGCCGCGACGCCGAAGAAGCACTGGAAATCACCGCACGCACGATTGCGCCGCTGATCCCCGGCGCAGCCGGCGCGGTATATCTGCTGCGCGCATCGCGCGATCGCGCCGAGCAGGTCGTGGCGTGGGGCGCGATGGCCGACGGCGACAGCGCAAGCATCGCGCCGGAGACGTGCTGGGCGCTGCGCCGCGATCGTACGCACGTGGTGGAAGATGCCAGCCAGGGCATGCTGTGTCGCCATGCCGACGCCAATCTTCCGACGCACGCCAGCACGGTGTGCATTCCGTTGTCGGCTCAAGGCACGCAACTGGGCATGTTGGCGCTGCGCAGCGACCAGCCAGGTGGTCTGAGCTCACTGACCGTTGCCGAAGCGGCGGCCGAACAACTCTCGCTGGCGCTGCATAGCCTGCGTCTGCGCGAAACGCTGCGTCAGCAATCGATCCGCGATCCACTGACCGGCCTGTACAACCGCCGCTATCTGGAAGAAGCGCTCAATCACGAACTGGCGCGCTGTACGCGCCGCGAGCAGCCGTTGTCGGTGCTGATGCTGGACGTCGACCACTTCAAGCGCTTCAACGATCTGCATGGGCATAGTGGCGGCGACCGCGTGTTGGCGGCCATCGGCGAACTGTTGCTGACGCAGACCCGCGGCGAAGATATCTGCTGCCGCTACGGCGGCGAAGAATTGACGATCATCCTGCCGGAAGTGGATCTGGCAACTGCGCGCAGGATGGCGGAGAAGCTGCGCGCCGGGATCGAGGCCTTGCAGGTAATGGCCGATGGCGTATCGCTGCCGAAGATCACCGCCTCGTTTGGCGCAGCGAGCTTTCCCGAACACGCGGGCACTGCGGCGCAACTGCTGCGGCGCGCGGACGAGGCCTTGTACCGGGCCAAGCAGGCCGGCCGCAATCAGGTGGTCAGCGCACCGGACGCTGCGAACGCCGACTGTGCGCAGCAGCCCTGAAGGCAGCAAGAGACGTCGCGAACCTGGCCTTGATGCGCTTGGCCAGACCGCCGGCCAGGCGCCACTGGTCGCTAACCGCTTGGCGATCCAGGCGCAACTATGCAATTTCACTTATATCGGTCTGCGACAGATCGAGCCCGGCCGTTGCTGGGTACCGCTGCGCTGGTGGGTTGCAGCCAGCTCACCGCGCCGAGATTGGCGTTCACCGCGTTTGCTACCCGCATCATCCGGCTTCGAGCAGCGCAGCATCACCGTCAGCCGCGTCCCTCTTCGTCGGTGGGAATAAGACCGGCGCCAGCCAGCATGCCGTCGACGCGGGTACGCACATAGGCCGCATCTTCGGGGTCGGCGCTGCGCAGCACCGCTTCGGCGCGTGCCTGGAAATCCAGATAGTCAAAATCCGCATCCTCATCGGCAGACAGTTGCGGCAGTTCGTCCTGCAACGCGTCCAGGCGCGTCTCGAGCTCTTTGCGTGTAGGCATAACAGGCTCCGGCATCAAAGCCGTTACGGTTGCGGCAAGGCCGTCAAGGACGCGCGAAGCCTTGCCATGCAACGCTTCATTTTCCTACCCGCTGCAGCGGCGGCTGCATGCTCAACTTTCGCACAGGCCGGCCGATAATGATGCCGACTCCGACAGAACCTTGCCTGTGATCCTCCACCTGCGGCGGGATTTCCGCCTCGGCATCGTCAAGATGCTTGGGCCAATCACCGCGCTGTTGCTTTGCCTCTATGCGGTGTATCTGGCCATGACCGGCCAGGCGATTGCGTGCCTGATCACCGCAGCGCTGGGCATGCTGGCGATCTGGCGCGGCTGGAAGATGCGCGCGGCCGAACGCACCGCTGCCGGCGGTGTCTGGCTGGCGTCGATCAATGTCGCCGGCTGCCTGGTGGCTTGCTGGACCGGGGGCGATGGCGCCCTGCCCTGGCTGTTTCCGGTATTGGCAACCAATTATTTTTTGTGCGGGCCGCAGCGTGCGGTGTTGCTGAGCCTGCCGTTGATGGCGGCATTGCTGTTCCTGCCCGGCTTGATCGTCAGCCCCGGCCAGGGGGTGTCGACCGTAGTGGTGACCTTGGTGACGCTGGCGGTGGGATATTCGTTCTCGCTACGCATGCAGGACGACCGCGTGCACCTGGAAGAGCTGGCCTCGCTGGATGCACTGACCGGCTTGCCCAACCGACGCATGCTGGAACGCGCGCTGACCCACCAGATCGATCAGCGCCAACCGCAGGACCGGCTCAACAGCCTGATCATCCTGGACCTGGATCATTTCAAGGAGGTCAACGATCTGTACGGACATGCCGCCGGCGATGCGGCGCTGTCGGATCTGGCGACCATCCTGCGCTACGAAGTGCGCGAGCCGCATCAGGTGTTCCGGTTCGGCGGCGAAGAATTCGTGGTACTGCTGCGCGCAGGTTCGCTAGCGGAACTGGAAGCGGCCACCGAGCGCTTGCGCAAGGTGATCCGCAGTGGATTGCGCGGCCCGGGCGGGCGCATCACGGTCTCGCTGGGCGCTGCGCGCCACGATGGCGAAACCCATTGGCAAGACTGGTTTTCGCGTGCCGATGCAGCACTGTACCTGGCCAAGAACAGCGGCCGCGACAGCGTGCGGGTTGCCGACTGAGCGCAGCGCTGCGGGCTGGATCGCAACATCAGGAACCACGCCCTTCTGCCAGGCGGGGCGACCCAACGGCCGCCCCGTCCATCGGTCAACGATTGACCACGGCCACCGGTGCGGCGGGGGCTTCGCCCTGCTTCCAGCCGCCCAAGGCCTTGTACACGCCGACCACGCCGACATTGACTGCCGCCTCGGCCTGCGCCAACGCATCGTCTGCCGCCAGCTGAGTGCGCTGTGCATCCAGCAAGGTCAGGAAGTCTTCCGAGCCCTCGCGGTAGCGGATCTGCGCCAGCTGTTCGGCACGCCGCGCCGCATTGGCCTGGTCGACCACGATCGCCAGGCGCGCCTGCTGACGCCCATAGCCGATCAAGGCGTTTTCGGTGTCTTCCAGTGCCAGCAAGACCGCTTGCTGGTACTGCGCCAACGCACCGTCGGCCTGCGCCTTGCTGGCACGCAGGCGTGCACGCACGGTACCGAAGTCGAACGCGGCCCAGCTGATCGACGGGGTGACCGACCAGGCCTTCGCATTGCCCTGGGTCAGCCTGGCCGCATCGCCGGACAGAAAGCCGACAAAACCGCTGACGCTGATGCGCGGGAACAGATCGGCCGTGGCCACGCCGACCTGCGCGGTGGCTGCGGCCAGACGGCGTTCGGCACTGCGCACGTCCGGACGTTGACGCAGCAATCCGGCGGTATCGCCCAACGGCAACGGGTGCGCGAATGCCGGCATGGCGCGTGCGACCAGAGTGGCGTCCAGCGCATTCGGCTGTTGGCCAAGCAATACGGCAAGCCGGTGCCGGTATTGCGCCTCGGCAGTTTCCAGCAACGGAATATCCGCCTCGATCGCCTTCAACCGCGCCAGGCTGCTCTGCACATCCAGCTCGCTGCCGGCACCCAGATCCCAACGCGTCTGCGTCAGCTTCTGGGTGTCGCGCAGGTTGGTCAGGGTGCGCTTGGAGACATCGAGCTGCTTCTGGGTGCCGCGCAATTGGAAGTAATTGCGCGCCACTTCGGCAGCGACCGTGACCTGTACGTCCTGCAGGCTGGCCTGCTCGGCGTCCAGATCGGCGCGCGCCGCTTCAGAGGCGCGGCGCTGGCGGCCGAACAGATCCAGCTCCCAGGCCGCATCCAGGCCCAGGGTGGTCTGCTCGGTGAGGAAGCGCTGATTGCCGGCGATCACCTGCTGCTGCTCGCGTCGATCGAAGCTGCCCTGGGCGGTGATGTGCGGGGCCTGGTCGAGACGACGCTCCACGAAGACCGCACGCGCCTGCTTCACCCGCGACACCGCAATGCGCAGATCGTGGTTGGCGAACAAGGCATCGCGCACCAGCTGCTCCAGCACCGGGTCGTCGAACTGCGACCACCAGTTGCCGACCGGGGATTGTGCGCTGAACGCGGCATCCTGCGCGCCCTGCAGCGTGACCGGCGGCGGCGGGTCGGGCCGGTAATCGGGCCCCACCGCGCAACCGCTGAGCACCAACGCGGCCAACGCCGCGCCAAGCAATGTTCTTACCATGGCAAGGTGTCTCCCAGGTGGGTAAAGCTGCCGGTCGGGCCGTGCGCATCGATCAATGCCATCTGCACGCTGCTGTGCGCGCCCTGCTCGATGTCGATCTCGCCCTCGCCACCGTTCATGTCGGTTTTGACGTAGCCGGGATGGATGGTATTGACCTTGATCGAGGTATCGCGCAGCTCGTAGGCAAGATGCACGGTCCAGCTGTTCAAGGCGCTCTTGGACGCGTTGTAGGCCGGCACCTTGAAGCTGTAGATCGGCGAGCCGGGGTCGCTGTGCAGCGTGAGCGAGCCGAGAATGCTGGACACATTGACGATGCGGCCGGCCAGCGAGCGCTGCAGCAGCGGCAGGAAGGCCTTGGTCACGCCGACCACCGCGAACAGATTGGTGTCGAAGGTGCGCTTCCAGGTGTCCAGGCTTTGCTCGGACGGCTTGCGCTGGATGTCATCGATCATGATGCCGGCGTTGTTGACCAGGATGTCCAGGTGGCCGTGACGCTCCTTCACCGTACCGACCGCCGCAGCGATGCTGATGTCGTCGTTGACGTCCAGTTGAATCGCTTCCACCGGCAGGCCTTCGGCCTGCAGCTTGAGCGCGGCGGCCACCGCGTCATCGCGCTTGCGACCGGCCAGCAGCGTATGCACGCCGGCCTGTGCGAGTTGACGAACCGTTTCCAGGCCGATGCCGCGGGTGGCGCCGGTGACCAGTGCGATCTTGGTGTTGCTCATGTGGTGCATCCTCTTGAATTGGGGGAAGTGACTGGCTTACGCCTTCACGGGGTCATGCGAAACGGCAGCCGGTGCAGCAGGCCCGCGACGGGTCACCCACTTGCGCAGCGCCACGTAGAACACAGGGGTCAGGAACAGGCCGAACAAGGTCACGCCCAGCATGCCGGCGAATACCGTGATCCCGGTGACCGAACGCACTTCGGCGCCGGCGCCATGGCCGAACACCAGCGGCACGGTGCCGGCGATGAAGGCGATGGAGGTCATCACGATCGGGCGCAGACGCAGGCGGCAGGCTTCCAGCGCTGCTTCCACGATGCCCTTGCCATGCATCTCCAGCTCGCGGGCGAACTCCACGATCAGGATCGCGTTCTTGCACGCCAGGCCCATCAACACCACCAGGCCCACCTGCACAAACACGTTGTTGTCGCCACCGGTGAGCCACACACCGAACAGTGCGGACAGCAAGGTCATCGGCACGATCAGGATCACCGCCAGCGGCAGGGTCCAGCTTTCATACAACGCGGCCAATACCAGGAACGCCAGCAACACCGCCATCGGGAACACGATCAACGCCGAGTTGCCCTGGGTTGACTGCTGATAGCTCAGGTCGGTCCACTCGATGTTCATGCCGTTGGGCAACACCTTCGGTGCCATGCCGGCCAGCGTGTGCATCGCCTCGGTGGAGGAGAGCATGCGCGGGTCAGCCTCGCCGATCAGATCGGCGGCCGGGTAGCCGTTGTAGCGGATCACCGGATCCGGGCCGTAGGTCTGGCCCAGCGTGACCATGCTGCCGATCGGCACCATCTCGCCGTTGGCATTGCGGGTACGCAGGTTGGCGATGTCTTCGACGCTGTCGCGGAACGGTCCATCGGCCTGGGCGATCACCTGATAGGTGCGACCGAAGCGATTGAAGTCGTTGATGTACGACGAACCCAGGTAGGTCTGCAGCGTGTCGAACAGGTTGGTCAACGGCACGCCCTGCGCCTTGGCCTTGTCGCGATCGACCTTGGCGTCCAGCTGCGGCACGTTGGCCTGGTAGGTGCCGATCGGGAACTGCATGCCCGGCGTCTGCGAAATCGCACCGGACATCGCATTCACCGCGCTCTGCAACTGGCCATAACCCAGACCCGCACGGTCCTGGATATACAGCGAGTAGCCCGAGCCCTGCCCCAGGCCCAGAATCGGCGGCGGCATGAAGGCGAACGCAAAACCCTGCTGGATCTGGCTGATGCGCGCGTTGAGCTCGGCATTGATCTGCACCGCGCTGCGGGTGCGCTGACTGAACGGCTTGAGCGTGATGAACACCGTTCCGGTGTTGGGCGTATTGGTGAACTGCAGCGGATTCAACCCGGGGAACGCGATCGTGTGATCCACTCCTTCGGTCTGCATCGCGATCTGGCTGATCTGGCGGATCACTTCATTGGTGCGCTCCAGCGAGGCGCCTTCCGGCAGTTTGGTACCGGCAATCAGGTACAGCTTGTCCTGGGTGGGAATAAAACCGCCCGGCACGATCTTGAACATGAAACCGGCGCCCACCAGCAGCAACAGGTACACCATGAACACCGCACCGCGCTTGCTCAACGTGCGCGACACCGCACCCTGGTACTTGTGCGAGCTGCTGTTGAAGAAGCGGTTGAACGGACGGAACAACCAGCCGAACAGACGGTCGATCAAACGCGACGGGCCATCCTTGGGCGCGTCGTGCGCCTTGAGCAACATCGCGGCCAGCGCCGGCGACAGGGTCAGCGAGTTGATCGCCGAAATCACCGTGGAAATGGCGATGGTCACCGCGAACTGCTTGTAGAACTGGCCGGTCACGCCCGACAGGAACGCCATCGGCACGAACACCGCGCACAGCACCAGCGCGATGGCGATGATCGGCCCGGACACCTCACGCATCGCCTGATGCGCGGCCGCCAGCGGGGTGAGGCCTTCTTCGATATTGCGCTCGACGTTTTCCACCACCACGATCGCATCGTCGACCACGATGCCGATCGCCAGCACCAGGCCGAACAGGCTCAGCGTGTTGATCGAAAAACCCAGCAGATACAGCGCAGCGAACGTACCGACCACCGACACCGGCACCGCCAGCAACGGAATGATCGAGGCACGCCAGGTCTGCAGGAACAGGATCACCACCAGCACCACCAGCAGCACCGCCTCCAGTAGCGTGTGCACCACCGCACTGATCGAGTCGCGCACGAACACGGTGGGGTCATACGCTGCCGACCAGGCCATGTCCTGCGGGAACTGCTTTTCCAGCTCGGCCATCTTGGCGCGCACGGCGTCTGACAATTCGATCGCATTGGCGCCGGGCGACTGGAACACACCCATGCCCACCGCGTTCTGGTTGTCCAGCTGCGAGCGCAAGGTGTAGTTGCCGGCGCCCAGTTCCAGACGCGCCACGTCGCTCAGGCGCACGATCTCGCCGCTGTTGCCGCTGCGGATCACGATGTTGCCGAATTCCTCTTCGGTGGTGAGTCGGCCCTGCGCATTGATCGAGAGCAGGAAATCGCTCTTGTTGGGCATCGGTTCGGCGCCGAGCTGGCCGGCGGAGACCTGCACGTTCTGCTCGCGGATGGCCGCGACCACGTCGCTGGCAGTGAGCCCGCGCGCGGCGACCTTGTCAGGGTTCAACCAGATGCGCATGGCGTAATCGCCGGCACCGAAGACCCGGATCTGGCCCACGCCCGGCAGGCGCGACAGCTCATCCTTGACCTTCAAGGTGGCGTAGTTGCTCAGGTACAGCGAGTCGTACTTGCCCTTGGGCGAGGTCAGATGCACCACCATGGTCAGCGTCGGCGATTGCTTCTGCGTGGTCACGCCCTGGCGGCGCACGTCTTCGGGCAGGCGCGCCTGCGCCTGACTGACGCGGTTCTGCACCTGCACCTGCGCCTGGTCCGGATCGGTGCCAGGCTTGAAGGTCACGGTGACCATCAGCACGCCATCGGAGCCGGCGACCGACTTCATGTACATCATGTTTTCGACGCCGTTGATCGCCTCCTCAAGCGGCGTGGCGACGGTCTCGGCGATGACCTTGGGGTTGGCGCCCGGATACACCGCACGCACCTGCACGCTCGGCGGTACTACTTCGGGGTATTCGCTGATGGGCAACAGCGGCATGGCGATCAGGCCAGCCGCGAAGATGATGATCGACAGCACCGCGGCAAAGATCGGCCGGTCGATGAAAAAACGGGAAAAGTCCATTGGGGTGGTCCTGAAAGAGGTTGCCGCCAGGTGGCGGCGCGGCACGGCGGCCCCGGACCGGCCTGGTTACCAGGCCGGTGGTCGAAGGCGCGATGCAGCGATGAATCAGTTCGACGCGGTGCGCTTGTCCGGTGTCGCGGCCATGGCCACGGCCTTGGCATCGACCGGCATGCCGGGCATGAAGATCTTCTGCACGCCGTCGACCACGACACGGTCGCCGGCAGCCAGGCCCTTGCGCACGATGCGGAGTCCATCGGCGCTGCGGCCCAGTTCCACATCGCGGCGCTGCGCCTTGCCGTCCTTGTCGACCACGTAGACGTACTTACGGTCCTGGTCGGTCAATACGGCTTTTTCGTCGACCAGCATGGCCTTGAACTGGCCGCTGCCCAGCAGCTGTACGTGCGCATACAGGCCCGGCGTGAACTGCCGCTGCGCGTTGTCCAGCACGGCACGCACGCGGATGGTGCCGGTGCTGCGGGTCACCTGGTTATCCAGGAAATCCACGCGCCCTGCATGCGGGAAGCCCTGCTCGCCGACCAGGCCGATACGCACCGGCAATTGGCCGCCGCGCTCGTCCGGACGTTCGCCGTTGCGGGCCATCTGCGAGTAGCGCAGGAAGGTGCCTTCGTCGGCATCGAAGTAGACGAACACCTTGTCCAGCGACACCAGCGTGGTCAGCACGCTGGCGCTGTCGCCGGCAGTGACCAGGTTGCCGGCGGTGACCATCGCACGCCCGGCGCGGCCATCGATCGGCGCACGCACGTGGCTCCAGTCCAGGTTGAGCTTGGCGGTGTCCACTGCGGCCTGTGCGGCCAGCAGATCGGCATCGGCCTGGTCGGCGGCGGCGCGGCGCTGCTCCCACACTTCGGTGGAAATGGCCTGCTGATCGGAGAGTTTGCGCGCACGCGCCGCTTCGCTGCGCGCCAGCGTAGCCTGGGTGCGCGCCCGCACCATCGCTGCGTTGGCGCGCGCGAATTCGGCGCGGTAGCTACGGTCGTCGATGCTGAAGAGCACATCGCCCTTTTTCACTTCCGCGCCTTCGGTGTAGTTCACCTTGTCGATGTAACCGGACACGCGCGGGCGCAGCTCGACGCTTTGCACCGCCTCGATGCGGCCGCTGAACTCGTCCCACTGGTTGATCTCCTTCATCAGCACCGGTGCGACGCTGACGCTGGGCGGCGGCGGCGCGCCGGTCTGCGCAGCACCGCCGCCGCAGGCGGCAAGCACCACCGCGAGCACGGCGCCCGTCAGAACAGTACGCATTGGAAAACGGAACGGGGTGGCGTTCGGGGTCATGGTGAGATCTCTCGAGTGGGGATGGGCAAATGCAGGCCGGCCAGCCGGTCCACCGACGGAGCGGTGGAAAGACGACGGCTGACGGTCACGATGGGTTGTGCGGGCTGGCCGGGCCCGGTAATGAGCGAGACCGCGGCGCGGCCGACATCGACGGCGCGAATCCATTCCGGGCACGCGTCCTTGGTGCGGCCCGGCGTGCACACCGGTTGTTCAACCGAGAGCAGATGCACGCGCACGCCCAGCGGTTTGGCTTCTTCATGCAGCACCTGGGCAAGCATGCGGATGGCGGCCGCGGCCACCGACATGTCGCCATGCGCCGCCCAGGCGCGCAGTGCGCACGGGCTGCCCAGCAACAGATAGCGTCCGCCGCCATCTGCTTCGGCCAGCAGCGGCAGCAGATGACGTGCCGCAGCCAGATGCGGCAGCACGTCGCGCTCCAGGCGTCGACGCAGTGCGGTCACCGGCCGGTCCAGCAGGCGCCCGGCCTTCAACGGGCTGCCCAGGCTGGCGATCACTGCGCCCAGCGGTCGCGGGCGCTGCGCCAGCTCGGTGGCCAGCGCCTGCGCCGAGGCATCATCGGCCACCGAGCCTTGCAGGGTGTCCAGCAGCGCAGCATTGCGATGCTGCGCGCGCAGCGCGTCGAGCTTGGCGGCATCGCGTCCAATCACCAGAACCGGCATGCCGGCGTCGAGCAGTGCGGTCACGATCCCGGCACCCACGTTGCCCGCGCCGCCGATCACGACGGTTTCGGATTGGACCATCCCGGTCATGGGACTTTCACTCCCGACATCGGGACAATTCCGCGCTGAACCCAACGCGCTTGCAGTCCAGTCCGCTGCGTCGGCGCACCGCCGGCCTGCCGCTTCGGCGACGCGGCAAAGCCACGCGAAACGCTGGCGCGCGGGCTTCTTGCCGGGGAAACCACCGGATCGAAGGCGCTTTCAAGGGCGCTGCGGGAGTTGGAGGACAAGCCGAAGACATCGCACAACCACATGGCCGTGCTCCTGCGTTGAAGGGATGCTGCATAAGCTAGGCCTCAAAGCAGCACTTGATTAGTCCGGATTTAGGGGAATAATCGTCCCGTAAGCGGTCTAATCCCTCCTGACCCCCGGAAGGCAGTCCCATGACACACGATCTCAACGACACCCTGATCTTCGTCAAGGTGGTCGAACAGGGCAGCTTCATCGCCGCCGCCAACGCGCTTGGCCTACCCAAGACCACCGTCAGCCGCAAGGTGCAGGAACTGGAGACCCGCCTGGGTGCGCGCCTGCTGCACCGAACCACGCGGCGCATCGGGCTGACCGAAGCAGGCTCGGTGTACCACGAACATTGCCAGCGCATCGCCCGCGAACTGGAAGAAGCCGAAAGCGCGGTCGGGCAATTGCAGTCCGGCCCACGCGGCTGGCTGCGGTTTACCGTGCCGTACTCGCTGGGCATCACCTGGATCGCGCCGTTGCTTGGCGAATTCCACGCGCAATACCCGGAAATCCAGCTGGACATGCACCTGGGCAACGAGAAGCTGGACCTGATCGGCGGCGAAGCCGACCTGGCCCTGCGCGTCGGTGCCCTGCCCGATTCCAACCTGGTCGCACGCAAGCTGGGCAGCCTGCGCACGCAGGTGTTCGCCAGCCCGTCGTATATCGAACGCTATGGCGAGCCGCTGCATCCGGACGAGCTGCAATTCCATCGCACGCTGGCGCTGCGCAAGAACCGCAACGTGCACAACAACCGATTTTTCTGGTCGCTCAGCGACGGCAGCGATGTGCGCGATTTCCCGGTCAATCCACTGATGGTGGCCAATGACCCGGCCGCGCTCAACGGTGCGGTGTTATGCGGCGAAGGGCTGTTGCTGACCGGCGATGTGATGGCCAAACCCTTCGTGCAATCGGGTCTGGTGCGCCGCGTGCTCGCTGGCTGGACCGGGCCGGAAGTGGATTTCAATGCGGTGTTTGCCGGCGGCCGCCTGGTGTCGCCGAAAGTGCGCGCGTTCGTGGATTTCCTGGTCACGCGGATGAACTTCGACGCTGACTACATGATGGCGCAGTGTCCGGCCCGTCTGGCCGCGCAAAAAGCCGACAACGATGCGAAAGTCGAGGTGGGCGCAGAAGCGGAACTGCGTGCCGAGGGCAAGCGCATCCTGGAAAACGTCACGGCGTAGCCCGCACTCAAACAGTCGCCTGACGGAGCACCCTCGTCCCCCTCGGGACAAGGTGTCCGAAGGGCGATGGGGGGACGTTGCCCGCACAAGCGAAAACGTCCTGGCTGCTACAACTCCCGAATCCCTGCAGGAGTGTCGGGGCCATCCGGCGCCGGTCCTTTTGTCGTGGCCGGCCACCATCACCGCTGTGGACCGAGTCCGCAATGCTCTCGCCTTGTTTCTTCCTGCGCGCCATGACCCATACACGGAAGGGTCCATGCCGCCCCGTGGATCCCACAAAACCGCAAAGGCTCCACACCTGCCAAAACAGCACTCGGGAGATTTATGCACCGCTCTTGATCAACAAGATACGCAGCGCAAAAAAACAGGCCGCTTTCGCGGCCTGTGTTTCGCATGCATCGTCGGCTAGTCAATCGACCCGCCACGATTCATTGCATCACCTCAACGCATGCCGGTATTGCTGGCAGCGCCTTCCGCACGCAGCGGAATCAGGCGGATTTCCACGCGTCGATTCTGCGCGCGGCCGGCGTCGGTGCTGTTGTCGGCGATCGGATAGCGCTTGCCAGCACCCATGGTTTCCATGCGCTCGCGCTGCACGCCCTGCGCGGTCAGATACTGTGCAACTGCACCGGCACGTTCTTCGGACAGGCGCTGGTTCACCGCATCGCTGCCGACGCTATCGGTATGCCCTACCACTTCCACCATGGTCTGGTTGTACTCGCGCAAGGTCGATGCCACGCCATTGAGCGCGCCATAGAACTGCGGCTTCAAGGCAGACTTGCCGAAGTCGAAGGTGATGCCGTCAGGCAGGTTCAAGGTGATGTTGTCGCCCTGGCGCTGCACGTCGATACCGGTGTTGGCGGTGCGCTCGCGCAACGCGCGTTCCTGGCGATCCTGGTACTGGCCGATGGCCGCGCCGCTGAGCGCGCCGATGCCGGCACCGACCATCGCGTGCTGACGACGCTCGGTGGCGCTATCGCCGGTGAGCAGACCCGCAGCCACACCGATCGCGGTGCCGATCAGCGCATTGCGGCCGGTACGGTTCTGTTGTTGCGTCTGGTCGCCATATTGATCGCGCTGCACATACGAGCCGCCGGTGGCGCAGGCGGACAGCGCGATGGCGCTGGCCAGGGCAACGGCGAGACTCTTGGTGGCTGCTGGGGACATGGTGTTCTCCTGTGGCCGGAACATCCGGCGCTCAATCGTGTCGGCGAGGATAAACAGACCGACGCGATTGGCGCATGATGAAACCGGCCATCGCCGCCGCGCGGATAGCCGTCCATTCAGGAAAACGTTTTCGATAATCACGCGCGAAAACAAGACCAAAACGACCTCTTCCTGCATCGCCAGATGGCCGCTTCGAAGACGCGCCCGTGGCGCGACGTCTCATCAAGAAAAGCACATCGGCACGCGCACTGACAGCGACGTTTCACTCAGCCCTTTGTCTTTGCATACGCAGCCAACGCCGCATCACGCCCTTCTGCCAGACCGATGATCGGTGTGCGCGGATACTCTGGTGCCAAGCGCGCGAGCGACAACGGATGCAGCCAGGGGGCGAAGCGTTCCTTCACCGCGAGCTTGCCGAGTTCGGGCACCCAGCGCGTGATGTACGCGGCCTGCGGATCGAATTTTTCCGCCTGCGTCACCGGGTTGAACACGCGGAAATACGGCGCGGCATCGGCACCGGTGCCGGCCACCCATTGCCAGCCCATGGTGTTGTTGGCCAGGTCCGCATCCACCAGCGTGTCCCAGAACCAGCGCGCGCCTTCGATCCAGTGCACGCGCAAGTGCTTGCACAGCAGACTGGCCACGATCATGCGCACGCGGTTGTGCATCCAGCCGGTATGCCAGAGCTGGCGCATGCCCGCATCGACGATCGGAATGCCGGTGCGGCCGCGTTGCCAGGCCTGCAGCGCAACTGGGTCGGCCTTGGCCCAGTCGAACCCTTCGAAGCGCGGATTGAGATTCTGGTTGGTGGTGTCGGGGAAGTGATGCAGCAGGTGATACGAAAAATCGCGCCAGCCCAGTTGGCGGATATAGCCATCGATCTCGGCGCCGTTGCGCGCATTGCGCTGCGCGTCCAGCATGCCGGC
Source organism: Xanthomonas sp. 3793 (assembly GCF_024806835.1). Taxonomy (GTDB): domain Bacteria; phylum Pseudomonadota; class Gammaproteobacteria; order Xanthomonadales; family Xanthomonadaceae; genus Xanthomonas; species Xanthomonas arboricola_F. Next base: position 634,773 of record NZ_JANTYU010000002.1, on the reverse strand, counting down.
AATACGCCACGGTGCGATCTCGCCGAAGTGCAGGTGCGGCGACAGCTGCGAGGTACCGACGCGATCGGGACGGTCGCGGTTTTCGCGATACCCGTTGAGCGCACCGTCGCTGAAGATCTCCAGCATTTCATGCGCACCGGCCTCACCGGGCTGCCAGTGCTCCCAGAACCCGTGGTCCCAGTTCAAGCGCGGCAGCAAGGCCAGCGACTCCAGCGCAGCGGTTTTCAGCGCTGCCGGCAACGGCGGCAAGCTGCGCGGCGCAGGCACGGCGGCGGGCAACTGCAGCTGGCTCAGCGCGTTGCGCCAGAACGGGGTGAACACCTTGTACGGGCCACCTTGCTGGGTGGACAACTGCCAGGGCTCGAACAGCAGCGCAGAATTGCAGCTTTGCACCTCGATGCCGCGCTCACGCAGGCTGCGTTTGATCTGCGCATCGCGCGGTTGGGTGGCCGGTTCGTATTTGCGGTTCCAGTACACCGCCACCGCGCCGGTCTGCGCGATCACCTCATCCAGCACCTGCGCACTGTCGCCGGCACGCACGACCAGGCCGCTCCCCAGCGCACGCAGCGCGTTGTCCAGCGCCGCCAGCGAGCGATGCCGCCAGCTGCGCGACGCTGCGCCAGGGGTCCACTCGCCTTCTTCGTGCGGTGCGTCGATGTAGAGCGGAATCGGGTCATGCCCGGCATCGAGCGCGGCACGCAGGGCCGGGTTGTCCTGCAGACGCAGATCGCGACGGAACCAGACGATGGCGTAGGACATACGAACTCGGCAGCGACGATAAGGCTGCGCAGCATAAGACAGCAGGTGCAACGATGGCGCGATGCAGGGTGAGCACTCCTGGCCCCGCTAAGAGCCCTCCCGCCCCCTGTAGCGATGGCGGCAGCGCGGTTGGCCATGCCAGCCTTCGTTGACCAGTGGAGCGATATCGTGAACAACAGTGACATTGTCCGGTTCAGATCGAACTGAGTTGATCACCCCGCACCTGATCAACCGGCCGCGCAGCATGCACTGCTCGCAACCATGCACACCGACCATCTCCACTTGTCCTTGCCCGTCCACCGTCGAGGGACCTTATGCGGCATGAATGACGCAGAAGAGCTTACATGGACGTACCTGCAGCGTGCACCGCGATGGTGGGCGGGCACGGCCTCTGCAGCAGACCCGCAGATCATCCGCTCTAAAACACCGCATCCACGCCGTTCAATCACCTCTCAAGGCGACCGATCAAGGCGACCGAGAGCTGAGCTTCAACGCAATTTGGATGTTGCCACGCCGAGCGGGTCGAGGGCGCGACGCCCTCACCGCTTGCGGGACACGCCGCAAGTGCGTGCATGCAGGCTCGGTGGCGGCATCCATGCCGCCGCACGGTCGCGCAAGCGGTGAGGGCATCGCAGCTGCCAACGTGGTCGCGTACGTACGGACGCCACGACGCGGGCCGCGCCCGCTGAGCGTCGTCGCTTTTTGGAGAACCAAAACAGAACGCTTACTCGAAACTGCCGACCGAATCGTGCGCCAGGTTGTCGAAGCGGGTGTATTCGCCGAAGAATTTCAACTTGCACGAGCCGGTCGGGCCGCCGCGGTGCTTGCCGATGATGATCTCGGCCAGGCCCTTGTCCGGCGAATTTTCCTTGTTGTAGTAATCATCGCGGTAGATGAAGACGATCATGTCCGCGTCCTGCTCGATAGCGCCGGATTCGCGCAAGTCGGCCATCACCGGGCGCTTGTCGGTGCGCGTTTCCAGCGAGCGGTTGAGCTGCGACAGCGCGATCACCGGCACGTTGAGTTCCTTGGCCAGACCCTTGAGACCACGCGAGATTTCCGAGATTTCGGTCGCGCGGTTTTCGCTGTTACCCGGCACCGACATCAGCTGCAGGTAGTCGATCACGATCAGGCCCAGGTCGTGTTCGCGCTTGAGCCGGCGGCACTTGGAGCGCAGCACTTCCGGCGACACGCCCGGCGTATCGTCGATGAAGATCTTGGTTTCCTTCAGCATCTTGATCGCGCCGGTCACGCGCGCCCAATCCTCGTCTTCCAGCGCGCCGGTACGCAGACGCTGCGCATTGATGCGGCCGTTGGAGGAGATCAGACGCATCGCCAGCTGCGATGCCGACATTTCCATCGAAAACACCGCCACGCCCTTCTTGGACTTGATTGCGGCGTACTCGGCAATGTTCAGCGCAAAGGTGGTCTTGCCCATCGCCGGGCGCGCGGCCAGGATGATCAGATCGGTTGGCTGCAGGCCGGCGGTCATCGCGTCGAAGTCGGTGTAGCCGGTAGGCAGGCCGGTGATGTTGCCGCCGTTTTCGAAACGGTTGCGCAGCTCTTCGAACGCGTCCTTCAATGCGCCCGGCATCGCCACGAAATCGGTGCGTCCGCGCGCGCCGGCCTCGGCGATCTTGAATACTGCCTTTTCCGCGGCCGACAGCAACTCCACGCTCTCGCGACCTTCCGGCTGGAAACCGTCGTTGACGATGGTGGTGCCCACCTCGATCAGCTGCCGCAGCACCGCCTTGTCGCGGACGATTTCCGCATATGCGGCGATATTGGCGGCCGACGGCGTGGTGCTGGCCAGCTCGATCAGGTATGCGCCATCGCCAACCTGCTCCAGCTTGCCCTGCGATTCGAACCACTCGCCCAGGGTCACCGCATCGAAGGGGCGGTCCTTCTCGTTCAGTTCGCGGATCGCACGGTAGATCAGCCGGTGATCGCGACGGTAAAAGTCGTTTTCGGTGAGCTGGTCGTTGACCCGATCGAACGCATCCGGCGCCAGCATCAGCCCGCCGAGTACCGCCTGCTCGGCCTCGACCGAATGGGGGGGCACGCGCAGCTGGTCAATCCGCGGCTCGGGACGATCGTAATCGTCGTCGTCGCGATCGCGATTGCGCTTGGAACGGAAACCAGGACGAGCGGACATGGACAGACAAACCTGACGCGGGGAGACGAGGGCAGGAAGCATAGTCATCGACGGCGCCGACGACCATGCACAACTCTGTGGATAACTGGTGGACAGCCAGTGCATCACGCTTGTACGCGAGCACTGTCGCAGCAGCCGCGACCCCTGCCCTGCCTGGCTTTCAGACCACCGACCAAGCTTCCCGGCGAGCGTGCACCCGCCGGGACAACGCTGTGATCAACTCAGCGCTTGAGGTGCGCGACCAGGCCCACAAACGCGTCGACAAAGCCCTGCAGGAACTTGCGGCTGTCGGCATTGGCGATCTGATTGTCCGGGCCGAACAGGCCGTCCTTGTACTGCAGGAAGACCTCCGGCTGGCCGAGCACATGCATGTTCAGATACGCCAGCACGTTGCGCAGATGCTGCTGCGCGGTCGCGGTGCCGATCGCACCGACCGAGATGCCTACCACCGCTGCCGGCTTGCCGCTGAACGCGCTGTCGCCGTAAGGACGTGAGCCGGTATCGATGGCGTTCTTGAGCACGCCGGGAATCGACCGGTTGTATTCGGGGGTGACGAACAACACCGCATCGGCCGCGCGGATCTGTTGCTTCAGGCGCGTGCCCTCGGCCGGGTAGTCGCTGTCGCGGTCCTGGTTGTACAGCGGGATATCGCCGATCTCCACATACTCGAAGACGGCCTTGTCGCCGGCCAGATGCTCCAGCGCGCGCGCCAGCTGACGGTTGTAGGACTCTGCGCGCAGGCTGCCGACCAGGACGGCGATGGTGATCTTGCTCATGGGAGACGCTCCGTGGAAACCGAGCCCCACCCTACCCAGCGCGATGCTCAGAGCCGGTGAAGCGCCGTCCGGCTCCGGGCGATCGACCGCAGGCACCGGCAACCGGCGCCGTGACAGTCCGCAAGGCGCTGACGCGCCCTGCCCTGCCCGGCCCGATGTCCGAATGGCAGGTTCAAGCGTCAGCAACACCTCGGCAACGGCAGCGCGGTTTCGCACACCGCGCAGCGCTTGGCCGCCGCATCCAAGATCACCACGTTGACCTGGATCAGCGCGTGATCGCCGCGCGTTGCGCGCGCCAATGCGCCTGCCAGGCCTGAAACATCAGTACCGTCCACAGGTGCGTATGCCATTTGCGCTCGCCACCGTTGAAGTCGCGCCATAGCCCGGCCACGGTGTCGGCGGCGAACACGCCTTCGCGCTCCAGGGTGGCGTGCGCCAGCAGATCGTCGGCCCAGCCGTGCAGGTCGCCACGCAGCCATGCGCTGACCGGCGCGCCGAAGCCGCGCTTGCCGCGGTAGACCATCGGGTCGGGCAGGTAGCGGCACAGCACGCGCTTGAGCAGGTACTTGCTGACCCCGTCGCGGTACTTGAGCGAGAGCGGCAACGACCAGGCGAATTCGGCCACGCGCCAGTCCAGCAGCGGCGCGCGCGCCTCCAGGCCCACCGCCATGGTGGTGCGGTCCACCTTGCACAGCAGGTCGTCGGGCAGATAGGCGGCGAAATCGGCCAGCATCATCGCGTCGGCGGGGGTGCCGGAGCCGTGCAGCGGGTCGGCCAGGCTGTAGAAACTGTCCGGCTCGGTGGCGCCCAGCACCACCGCGGCCGGATCGCGCCAGCGCGAGATGCGGTTGCGGTAGATGTCGCCGATGCCGCGTGCGCCGGCCTCGGCCACCAGCGCGGCCAGGCCGCCGGTACGCGAGGACTCGCCGTTGCGGCGCGCCGCCAGCGCCATCAACCGCCGCAGCGGCCCCGGCACCAGCCCATGCATGCGCCAGTTGCGCAGCGCACGCTGGTACCGGCCGTAGCCGAAGAACAACTCGTCGCCACCATCGCCGGACAGCGCCACCGTCACCCCGCCACGCGCCAGCCGTGCCACCAGCGCGGTCGGCACCTGCGAGGCATCGGCGAAGGGCTCGTCGAACATGTCAGGCAAGGTCGGCACCACCGCCAGCGCGTCTGCGCCGCTGACGTAGAGCTCGGTGTGGTCGGTGTGCAGATGTGTGGCCACTTCGCGCGCCAGCGGCGCTTCGTCGTGATGCGAGCCTTCGAAGCCGATGCTGAAGGTATGCACAGGCTGGCTGCTTTGCGCCTGCATCATCGCGGTGACGATGGACGAGTCGGTGCCGCCGGACAGGAACACACCCACCGGCACATCGGCCACCATGCGCAGCGCCACCGCATCGCGCAGCACGCTATCGAGTTGCTCTTCGGCCTGCGCATCGCTGCCGGTGAACGGCGCCGCCAGCGCGCGCTGCATCGCCTCGCGCGCGTTCCAGAACGGCTGTTGCGCCTGGTCGGGGCGATGCGCGGCCGCGCCGGCCGCCACCATCTGCGCATCCAGCCGCAGCACCCGGCCAGGCATCAGCTTGAAGGTGCGCTCGTGGATGCAGGCCGGCGCCGGGATATAGCCCAGCCGCAGCAGCAAGGTCAGCGCATCGCGATCCACGCCGTTGTCGAAATCCGGGTGCTGCCACAACGCCTTGAGTTCGGAACCGAACACCAGCGTGTCGCCGGCCCAGCCGTAGTACAGCGGTTTCTTGCCGACGCGATCGCGGGCGAGATACAGGCAGTTATCGCGTTCGTCCCAGAGCGCGATGGCGAACATGCCGTTGCAGCGGCCCAGGGTGTCGTCCAGCCCCCACTCCACCACCGCCGCCAGCAGCACTTCGGTATCGGAATGCCCGCGGAAGCGATGCCCCAGCGCGGCCAGTGCAGCGCGCAGCTGCGCAAAGTTGTAGACCTCGCCGTTGTAGGCCAGCACGTAGCGGCCGTCGGCCGAGCGCATCGGCTGATGGCCCAGCGGCGACAGATCCAGAATGCTCAAGCGTTGATGCGCCAGCGCCACACCGGCCTGCGCATCGCACCAGGTGCCGGCATCGTCCGGGCCGCGATGGCGCAGGACCGCGCCCATCGGTCGCACCAGCGCATCGAGCTGCTCGCCATGCAGGCGCGGCGATGCCAGCAGCATTCCTGCCAATCCGCACATCGTCAGTGCTCCTGCGGGCGGCCGATGCCGTGCATATCGCTCATGCGCTCACCGAGGCGGACGCGGGCGCCGGCATCGCGACAAACCCGGGCAAGGCCTGCACGCGTTGCAGCCAGGCGCCGATCGCCGGCCAGCGTTCCAGATCGAAGCCGCCGTCCTCGGCGCAATGGGTGTACGCAAACAGCGCGATATCGGCGACGCCGTAATCGCTGCCGGTGAACCAGGCGTGCTGCTGCAGATGCTGCTCCATCACCGCCAGCGCCTGCTCGCCGCGCACACGCAGCTGCGGCAGTTCGGCGCGGCGCGCTGCATCGCGCGGTGTCCACAGGCTGATGAAACGCGCCACCGCCAAATACGGCTCGTGGCTGTACTGCTCGAAGAACATCCAGCTCAGCGCTTGCGCGCGTTGCCACGCATCGGTGGGCAGGTAAGGCGTGCCCTCGGCCAGCCAGAACAGGATCGCGTTGGATTCGGTAAGCACGCGGCCGTCGTCGCGTTCCACCATCGGCACCTTGCCATTGGGATTCTTGGCCAGGTAGTCCGGCGTGCGGGTCTGCCCGGCCACGCTGTCCACTTCGACCCAGTGATAGCGGCTACCCAGCTGCTCCAGCAGCAGACGCACCTTGTAGCAGTTGCCGGAACTGGACATGCCATGCACGGTCAACGGGGGACGCACGGTCGACATCAAGCTGGCTCCGCGGCAACGACGAGGGGCTGGCAGTGTCACAGCCCTGTGCGCCTTTGCAAAGCCCTTGCATGCATCTCAGCTGCCTGCCGCCATCGTTGCCATCGCCAGCGGCATTGCGGCGATGGCCCATCTCAGGCTGTCGCCACGAGCGCCACCGGCACGCCCAGCACCGCGATGACCACACCCAGCAGCGACAGCGTCAAGGCCCAGGCGCCGAAGGCGCGCGTGCGCCCGCATCCGGCGGCACCGGCAACGGCCTGAACCGAGCACACCGACCACCACAGGCTGCCCAGCAGCAACAGCAGCACGCACGTCGACAACTGCGCCATGCCGGCCGGATCGCTGGCACCGCTCTGCAGCAGGGCCGGCCTGCCCTTGAGCGCGACCAGCCCGGCGAGCACGCACACCAGCCATGGCAAGACGCTGCCCGCCATCGCCGGCAGCAGCCGCTCGAGCTGCGCTGCGCTGTCCATCCAGCGCAACAGCTGTTTGAGCAGCACGCAGCCCAGCACCAGCAGCGCTCCCACGGCCAGCGCACCGGCCAGTTGCATCCACCATGGCAAGGCCTGCAGCCACATCCACGCCGACAACAGCGTGGTCACCGCAAACACCGCCCAGGCGCTGCGGCGCAAACCGCTCTGCTGCGGCATGCGCTGCACCGTGCCGTGCGGGTCGAACAGCAGCCCGCCCAGGCCGCCGCCACGCCACCAGGCCAGGCAACCCAGCACAAGCACGATCAATGCCAGCAATCCGATTAGTGGGTAGCTCAGCGCCCGCCAATCGGTCGGCTGCTTGCGCCGCTGCGGCTTGAGGTCGTGATTGAAGTACAGCAGGTCGCGCGCGCGCTCCATATCGGCCGCCGCACGTGCCACCCCATTGGCGGGGATGCGGTCGGTGTAGCGCTGCCATTGCCCGATGATCTCGATACGGCCATCGCGCATCGCAATCGTGCGCGAGAAGCGAAACCAGGGGTTGGACACGATCTGCGTGTCTGCATCCACCTTGGCCGCCGGGTCGGTCTGCACGCGCACGGTCTGCCGCGCCAGCTGCGGCCCGCGCAACGCCAACGGGCTCTTGCGCGCCTCCTTGGGCAAGCTGTCCATCCAGTCGCCGAGCTGAAACAGCGGGAAGCCCACTTCGTCGCCTTCGGCCGCCGGCCATTCCAGCCGATAGGTCTCGTGCGTGCGCACATTCAATGCATCGCTAGCGTCGATGGTGGGCTCATCGACCTGTGTCAGCGCGGTGTAGTACTGCTGCATGAACTCCAGATAGCGCTCGCCCACCGTTTGCGCGCCATCGTTTTCGAAACTCGATGCCACCCGCTCGCCGCGTCCCTGCCGGTAGGTGGTGTCCACGCTGAAGGTGGCCACCCGCTGCGGTTTGCGCAGCGAAATCGCGATGTCTTCAATCACCTCGACCTGCGGCAAGGTCGGCATCGGCGCCGGTACGTCGACCAGGGCGTCCTGCCCCGCCAGGACCGGTAATCCGCGCACAAACGGCAGCGGCCGACGCTGCGCAAGCGAGCCTTCCTCGCGGTCGCGCGTGGCGTCCACCCACACATCGCCCTGCGGCAGATGCGCGCGCACCACGACATGGTCGAATGCGTAGGGGCTCGGCAGGCGCTTGTCCAGCGTGGCGCCCTTGTCGCTGTTGACCAGCACCGGCTCGGCGCGGATGCCGGCCAGCTGCAACAGCGCGATCAACAGCGTCGCCTTGTCCTTGCAGTCGCCGTAGCGGTTGCGCAATGTCACTTCCGGCGCATGCGGGGCATGCGAGTTCTCGCCCATGTCCAGGCCGACGTAACGGATCTCGCCCTGCACGAAGGCCACCGCACGCATCAGTGCGCCTTGCGCATCGTCGCTGCGCAGCCGCAGGCTCTGCCTCATGCTGGCAGCCACCTGCGCATCCTTGAATGCATCCGGGTACAACTGCGCGGCCCACGCCGCCACACGCGCCCAGTTTCCGGCAGTGGACACTTCGATCAGCCCGTACGGGTCCACATCGTCGGGAGCGCCTTTTTCCTCCTGCACGGCGGCGACGTTGCTTGCCCCGATGTTCAACAGCGCGACCCCATCGGCCTTGCCGACATTGCGGCTGAAGCCCGGCGCGCTGATGCGCCACTGCAAGGCCATGTCGGCGGGATAGCGCACACGGACCCGCCGTTCGCCCAGCGGCACGCCGTAGCGCGCATCGAAGATGTCGTAATAGCCCTTGCCGAACACCGGATTGCTGCCGGTGATGGTCACGCCGTAATCGACCCGGTCGCCCACGCGCAGATCCGGCAAGGTGATCGACAGCGTCAGCGCGCCATCGATCAAACCGTCTTCCAGCCCGCTTTCGCGGCGCAGCTTGGCGTAATGCGCACGGCTGCGCATGTCGATGCGCTGACCCGCGCGCCAGACGTCCAGGCTGTTGAGCTGCAATGTCTGATACTGCGGCTGGTAATCGATGGAGATCTGCCCGGCCTCATCCAGGCTCTTGGCGCGCTGTATCGTATAGCTCAACCGGCGGTACGCGCGCACCGCCGGGCCGGTGAGATCGACCTGATCGGACACCAGCTCATAGCGCAGCCCGCTCGCACCCGGCACGCTGTCGGGCACCGCATCGGCCACCACCCATGCCGGTGCCGGCGCCATGCTAGGCGCCTCGTTCGCTTGCGCCGGTATCGCGATTGCGGCAATCGCGCAGATTCCGCACATCGTCCAGAAGACGCCTCTCAGGCGTCGCACCACATCCTTGCCGATCAACACCCACTCCTCGTCAAAACGCGTTGAGCCCCGTCAGCGCACGTCCCACCACCAGCTGGTGCACGGTTTCGGTGCCCTCGTAGGTAATCACCGATTCCAGGTTGAGCGCATGCCGGATCGCCACATGTTCGGTGGTGATGCCGGCCGCCCCCAGAAGGTCGCGGCACTCGCGCGCCACGTCCAGCGCCATGCGGCAATTATTCCACTTTGCCAGCGAGATCTGTTCCGGTCGCAGCGTCCCGGCCTCCTTCAGGCGGCCAAGCTGCAGCGCCAGCAACTGCGCGGTGGAAATCCGCCGCGCCATGTCGGCCAGCTTGATCTGCGCGCTCTGGGTGGCCGCCAGCGGCCGGCCGAACAGGATGCGTTCGCCTGCGTAGGCCAGCGCCTCGCGCAGGCAGGCCACCGCCGCGCCGATGGCACCCCAGGCGATCCCGTAACGTGCCTGGTTGAGGCAGCCCAGCGGCGCCTTCAACCCGGCCGCGTTCGGCAGGCGCATCTGCTCGGGTACGAACACGTTGTCCAGGAACAACGCCGAGGTCACCGAGGCGCGCAGGCTCATCTTGTGGGCGATGTCCTGCGCAGTGAAACCGGGGCTGGCGGTTTCCACCAGAAAACCGCACACGCCATCGTCGGTGTGCGCCCAGACGATGGCCAGGCTGGCGATGCTGCCGTTGGTGATCCACATCTTTGCGCCGTTCAGGCGCCAGCCGTCGCCATCGCGCACTGCACGCGTGGTCATCGCCGCAGGGTCCGAGCCGCCTTGCGCTTCGCTCAGGCCGAAGCAGCCGATGACGCGGCCGGCGGCCATCTCCGGCAACCAGCGCTGGCGTTGCGCGTCGCTGCCATAGGCATGGATGGGATACATGCACAGCGAGGACTGCACGCTGACGAAACTGCGCAGGCCGCTGTCGCCGCGCTCCAGTTCCTGGCAGATCAGCCCGTAGGACACCGCTCCCAGACCCGCACCGCCATCGCCGACCGGCAGGCTGGCGCCCAGCAGCCCCAGTTGCGCCAGTTCAGGCACCCACTCGCTTGGGAACCGCCCCGCATCGAAGGCATCGCCGATCGCCGGCAGTACCCGCGTATCGGTAAAACGCGCGACGGCGTCCTGCACCGCCCGTTCTTCGTCGGTCAGCAGCGCACGGACATCGAACAGATCATCGGGACGCACCGGCATGCTGATTTCCACCACTGGAGAAGCGGCGATTATCTGCCAGTTGCCTGCCGAACATGGCGGCGACGTGTACAGCGCACGGGAGTTACCGCTGGCCTGAAAACAAAAAGAGCCGGCAGTGCCGGCTCTTTTTGCTGACGCAGCGATCCAGCCGGAAGGCTGCCAGCGTGTTACTGGCGCGTACTGCCCGCATCCACGCGGACGCCCCGGTCACCGGCCGTCGAAGCGGTCTGGGTCACCAGCTGGCCATCGACCACCGGCAGACGATCGCTCGCCGGCTTGTCGTTCATACGCACGGTCTTCTCGAACCCATCGTAGCGGTAGGTCACGTCGTAGGCCACCACGTTGTCGGCGTCGCCCAGCGAGATGCGCTCGCCCGGCTTGCTGTCCATACGCATGGTCCCGGTGGTGCCGTCGGCATTACGGTAGGTCACGTCGTAGCCCACCACGCGCGAGGAGCTCGAATTGGCGTTCTCGGTGTGGCACTGGCGTTCGGTGCGGTCGACTACGCGGCCGCCGACATGATTACGGTCGACACGGTTACCGACCATGCCGCCACCGACCGCACCGGCCACCGTGGCCAGCTTGCGGCCGTTGCCGCCGCCGACCTGGTTGCCGAGCAGACCGCCGATCACCGCACCGGCGACGGTGCCGCCGACGTTGCCATCGCGCTCGGGCAGACGTTCCTGCACCACCACGTCGCGGCACACTTCGCGCGGCGAGGAGCTGGTGGTGGTTTCGCGAATGGCCGCGCTGTTGACGACCTGCGCATACTGCGGCTCGCGCTGGGTGATCGGCGCGACCTTGACCACGTCGGCATATTCCAGACCACGCGGTGCCGGCTCGCCGTTGGCGACGAAATCGCCCGAGGACGGTCGGTTGTTCATGAAGGCGGCAGTGGCCACGCCTCCCACCAGCAAGGCACCAGCGGCGACCAGTATAGTTGTCGTGTTGCTCTTCATGACCAGCTCCCTGCGGACGCACCGCGTTGTTGACGGCGTGATTCCAGCACGGGAACCCTGAACGAAAACGCCCTCGCTCATGAACGCCACGGTTAAGTTCAGCTAGCGGTTACTTCATGCACTTCTAACAGCCGGAGTCTTCGCATGCGAAATCCCCTGACCGCACGTGCCCTGGAATGGGCGGCCAAGCTGCGCTATCCCACCTTGTTCAAGCTGGCAGCCACGCTGTTCGTGGTGGATGTGCTGGTGCCGGATCTGGTGCCGTTCGTGGACGAACTGCTGTTCGGCCTGACCACGCTGCTGCTGGCGAACTGGAAAACCCGCAAGGCGCCGCTGCCGGCACCGGTGCGCCGCGACTGATGCAGTTGATCGACAGCCATTGCCATCTGGACGCGGGCGAATTCGACCACGACCGCCCTGCGGTGATCGCGCGCGCGCGCCAAGCCGGCGTCATGCAACAAGTGATGCCGGCCGTCACTGCCGCCAGCTGGCCGGGCTTGCGTGAAGTGTGTGAAATGGCGCCTGGGCTGCATCCGGCCTATGGCCTGCACCCGATCTTCCTGGATCAACACCGGCCCGCGCATCTGGAGCTGCTGGCCGAGTGGATCGAGCGCGAGCGCCCCTGCGCGATCGGCGAATGCGGGCTGGATTTCTATCTCGAAGGACTGGACGCGCAGGCCCAGCGCGACTATTTCGATGGGCAGCTGCGCCTGGCAAAGCGCCACGACCTGCCGCTGATCGTGCACGCGCGCCGCGCTACCGAAGAAGTCATCGCCCGCATCAAGGCCGTCGGCGGCCTGCGCGGCGTGGTGCACAGCTTTGCCGGCAGCCCTGAGCAGGCGCGGCAATTGTGGACACTGGATTTCATGATCGGCCTGGGCGGCCCGGTCACCTACCCGCGCGCCAATCGCCTGCGCGGCCTGGCCGCAACCATGCCGTTGCAGTACCTGCTACTGGAAACCGACGCACCCGATCAACCCGACGCCAGCATCCGCGGCGAGCGCAACGAGCCGGCCGCGCTGCGGACGGTAGTGGACTGCATCGCGCAGCTGCGCGGCGAAGACGTCGAGCGCATCGCCGCACAGACCACGGCAAACGCACGCGCCCTGTTCGGCTTGCCGGGCTGATCAGGCAGGCTGCCGCCGCAGCGCGCGCATGCAGTTACGATGACGCGGCAGCGACCTCGGCCACCGGCTTGGACGCAGCGGCCTTGGGCTTGAGCAACATCTCCAGTGCCTTGCCGACCGCTACAAACGCGAACGTGCCGGTGATATGCGTGGCTGCGCCCAGCCCGGCCCCGCAATCCAGCTTGAGCGTGGCATCGGCATCGAGTTGCGGGCGAATGCCGCACACGCTGCCGTCGGCCTGCGGGTATTTGACGTTTTCCAGCGAGTACACCGCCGGCACGCCGAAATAGCGCTGCGCATTCTTCGGGAAGTTGAAGTCGCTGCGCAGCTTCTTGCGGATCAATGCCAGCATCGCATCGTGCTCGGTGCGCGAGACATCGCGCACGCGCACCAGGGTGGGATCGGTGCGCCCGCCGGCAGCGCCCACGGTGAGCATCGGCAGCTTGCGGCGGCGGCACCAGGCAATGGTTTCCACCTTGACCCGGAAACTGTCGCAGGCATCGATCACCAGATCCAGGCCGTCGCCTAGCAGGGTTTCGATGTTGCCGGTGGTGAGAAACGCCTCCACCGCCTCGGCATCGATCTCCGGGTTGATCGCAATGCAGCGCTCGGCCATGGCGCGCGCCTTGTTGCGTCCGTACTGCCCGGCCAGCGCCGGCAATTGCCGATTGGTATTGGACACGCACAAGTCGTCGGCATCGATCAGGCGGAGATGGCCGACGCCGGTCCGTGCCAGCGCCTCCACCACCCACGAGCCCACACCGCCCATGCCCACCACCGCCACGCGGCAGGCGGACAACCGCTCTACCGTGCCGACTCCGTACAGCCGGTCGATACCGGCAAAGCGTTCACGCCATTGTGCTTTCATCGGCCTATTTTACGCGCGCCGCCGTGCGCGCGTCCGCCCCACCGCGGGCTTTAATGCCGGAGCAGCTCGCCATGTCCGCCACACCTCCCCATCAGTCACGCGCGGCCCGTTACGCCTTCATGCTGGTGCTGGGCGTGTTGATCGGGCTGATCACCACGGTCATGCTGGCGCGGGTGTTGCAGGCGCGGCGCGACCCGCTGCCCGACAGCCTGATGCACGTGCTGGACTACCAACTGCGCGCCCTGCAGCCGCAGCCCGGCAGCGCGTGCACAGCTGCGCAGCAGCAGGCGCGACTGCAATCGCTGCGCTTGCTTGCCGACGAACTGGAACCGGCATTTGCGCAGATTGGCGAAGACCGCCGCTTCAGCGAACATGCTCAGGCACTGCGTGTCGCCCTGGAGCAGGCGCAGCGCAGCGCGCCGTCCAGCTGCGCCGCGTTCGTGCCGATCAAACGGCAGGTCGCGGAGGCCTGCGAGGCATGTCACCGCGACTTTCGATGAGCCTGGATGAAGGCGACGCTCGGGTTTCGTTAAGCCTGGAGTGATCCAGTTGGCAGACCGTTCACCTGGACCAACACAGGATGACGTCGCCGCGGCCCCGACCGCCTTGTCGACCCACCTGGAGACACCCATGAAAACCCGACTGCTCGTTATCGGCCTGGCTGCAACCGCGACCTTGGTCGGCTGCGCCACATCCCAGCCCCAGTACGGCAGCTATCGCGGCGACCGCGGCTACGACCAGGGCTATTCGCAGCCTGCGCCGCGTTGCGTGGACTGCGGCATCGTCACCCGCATCGACGAAGTCGGCCCCACCCGCACCGCGCCCACCGGCACCGGGGCGGTGCTCGGCGGTATCGTCGGCGCGGTGGCCGGCCGCCAGATTTCCAAGGAAACCGGCGGCAGCAAGGGCAACAAGAATGTCTCGGCCGTGGCTGGCGCCGCTGCCGGCGCGCTGGCGGGCAACGCCATCCAGAACAACGTCACCAGCGAGAGCTTCGACGTGCAGGTGCGCATGGACGATGGCCGCGTCATCGTGGTGAACCAGCGCGACCTGGCCGGTGTGCGCGAAAACGCTTACGTGCGCGTGGTCAACGGCAAGGTAGTGCTGCGCTGAGCAACGGCTGCGGCCGACGTGCAGACAACAAAAAGGCCCGGTGACGGGCCTTTTTGCTGGGCGCGTGATGCATCGCCCCCGATGCCGTAGCTCAGACCACCTGCACCGCATCGGCCTGCAGGCCTTTCTGACCTTGCACGACGGTAAAGCTGACCTTCTGCCCCTCCTTGAGACTCTTGAAGCCCTGGATCTGGATGGCGCGGAAATGGACGAAGACGTCTTCGCCGTTTTCGCGACTGATGAATCCAAAGCCCTTGGCATCGTTGAACCACTTTACGACACCATTCTCGCGTTCGATGTTGGACATCTCGACTGACTCCCTACGACACTGTGATGGACTGGCGGTGGTGGCTGTGATTGCAAGGAGGAAGCGAGGTACAAGGATGTAGCGGATCGGGCGATCTACCGCATCAGGCCACGATTCACGGTGACCTTTGCAAACAGCAGCGGCTGCAACTTAACCCGCGCAAAACCAATTTTCAAGCACCCCTTGCGTATTTTTGTCAAGCCTGAAATAGGACATTTCCAAACCTTCATGGACACGACTGTCGTTTATTACGTGCTGGCTGGCGCACTGGTGCTGGTGGGTCTTGCCGGCGTCATCCTGCCCGCACTGCCGGGCCTGCCGCTGGTCTTTGCCGGATTGCTGGTGGCCGCCTGGGCAGATGGGTTCACCCATGTCGGCTGGGTCGCGCTGGTGATACTCGGATTGATCACCGCCCTGTCTTTTGTCATCGACTTCCTTGCCACCCTCTATGGCGCGCAGCGCGTAGGGGCCAGCAAGATGGCGATGTGGGGTTCGGTGATCGGGGCCATTGCCGGGATTTTCTTCATGCCGATCGGCCTGTTCGTCGGCCCGTTCGCCGGCGCGTGGTTGGGCGAGTACTACCAGACCCGCAAGACCGGCCAGGCCACCAAGGTCGGCTTCGGCACCTGGGTCGGCATCATGCTGGGCACGGCCACCAAGCTGGCGCTGGGCATGTGCATGTTGGGCGTGTTTGCGATTGCCTGGTTGTTCTGACACGCGAGCCGATGTCCCAGGCCGGCACGGCCGCGGTTGCCGCGAGCGTGCAGACCGGCCCTCAATAACGGCCCCGCCAGCGCAGCGACATCTGCCTAAACGCACCGCCCCGGATGTTATGCCACCGTGTACACACGGCGTATGCAGACGCGACCGTTAAGCTAAGCGCCTGACGCGCCTGCCTGGCGCCTACACTCGGCCAGACTGCCCATGCCCAAGCACCGCACCCGTCCCCTGATGCTGATCGCCCTGGCCGCTGCGCCATTGGCGCACGGGCAGGAAATCGCTCCGCAGCCCGCATCGCCGCAGGCCTGTACCTCCGTGACCTCGGATGCCGCGCGCCTGGCGTGCTACGACCAGGCGCTGGGCTACACCCCGCAGGCCGTGCAGGAGGCAGATGCCGCAGCGCAGTTGGCCAAGCAAGCCGCCAAATCGGAAGACACCGGCAAGACCAGCCGCGTAGGCGATTTTTTCCGCGCCGACGGTCAGGATCAGCCGAAGGAAGAAGCGGTCGCCAATGCCGGCCGCGGTTCGCTGCTGGATCGCCGCTGGGAACTCGCCAAGGACTCCAAACTGGGGACCTTCCAG
This sequence comes from Xanthomonas sp. 3793, assembly GCF_024806835.1. Classification (GTDB taxonomy): domain Bacteria; phylum Pseudomonadota; class Gammaproteobacteria; order Xanthomonadales; family Xanthomonadaceae; genus Xanthomonas; species Xanthomonas arboricola_F. The sequence continues at coordinate 618,589 of NZ_JANTYU010000002.1, read as the reverse complement.
CTGCGCGGCTACAAGCCGGTCTACCTGCTGCCGGCGTTCTGGACCAGCGACTCCAACCGCACTCCGCAATCGCCGAATCCGGCCAACTCGGTCAGCACGCCACAGCAACTGGACAGCGCCGAGTTGAAGTTCCAGCTGAGCTTCAAGACCAAGGTGGTCGAAGACCTGTTCGGCGACAACGGCGACATCTGGATGGGCTACACCCAGAGTTCGCGCTGGCAGGCTTACAACACCGATGCCTCGCGCCCGTTCCGGGAAACCAATTACGAGCCGGAAGCGATGCTGGTGTTCCGCAACAACTACAGCCTGTTCGGCTGGAAGGGCCGCATGAGCGGCATCAGCATTAACCACATGTCCAACGGCCGCGAAGATCCGCTGTCGCGCTCCTGGAACCGGGTCATCCTCAACATCGGGCTGGATCGCGAAAACTGGGCGCTGACGCTGCGCCCGTGGTTCCGCATCAAGGAAGACCGTGTCGACGACAACAACCCGGACATCGAGGATTACATGGGCCGCGGCGACGCGACCCTGGTCTACAACAAGGACGGCCACGAATTTGCGTTGATCGCGCGGCATTCGCTGCGCGGCGGCGACCGCTCGCATGGCTCGGTGCAGCTGGATTACGGCTTCCCCATCACCAACCTGCTGCGCGGCCATGTGCAGGTGTTCGACGGCTACGGCGAAAGCCTGATCGACTACAACCACAAGGCCACTTACATCGGCCTGGGCGTGTCGTTGCTGGAGTGGTTCTGACGTTTCCGGAATTACGACAACGCGTGCGTCGCAGCCTGACCACGTGCTGAGACTGCGTGGGACCTCAGCGATGTGAGGGACAGGAATAAAAAAAGCCGGCAGCGATGTCGGCTTTTTTGTGTCGCGATTACCGCACGCACAACAGGGACGGCGAAAGACCGTTGCCAGCCGCCCTGTTTCAGGCGGGGACTCAGACGTCGAAGAAATCCACCTTGCCGTCCTTCAATGTGTAGTACGCGCCCACCACGCGGCATGCGCCTGTGCGCAGCGGTTCGAGCAATGCCGGTTCGGAGGCGCCGCGCAGGCGGTCGACGGTGCGCTTGACGTTGGCCTTGACCGAGGCGGCGAGCAGGTCGTCGCTGCCCTTGCTCTTGGCGGCCAGCACCGCCGGGACGATGGGTTCGATCATGGAGCCGATCGCGCCGGGGAAGAAGGCATTCTGTTCGACAACCGACACCGCCGCCGCCACTGCGCCGCAGCTTTCGTGGCCCATCACCACCACCAACGGCACGCCGAGCTGGCTCACCGCATATTCGATCGAGCCAAGCGCGGTGGTGTCCACGGTATTACCGGCGTTGCGCACGATGAACATCTCACCCAGGCCGCGGCCGAACAGCAGCTCTGGCGGCACGCGCGAGTCCGAGCACGACACCAGGATCACGAAGGGAGTCTGCCCGAGCGCCAGTTCCAGACGCCGCTTGCTGTCGGAAATAACCTTCTTGGGGCGATTTTCGACGAAGGCCGCGTTTCCGTCGCGCAGCACCTGCAGCGCCTGTTCGGCATTCAAGTCGGTCTTTTTCGAGGGTGCTGCCGCGCGCACCGCGAACGGGAGGGATGCGGCAGCGGCCGCGATCGGCGCGCAACAGGCGCACTGCAGCAATTTTCGGCGGGATGCGGAATGCGACATGGACGAGCCCCTGCTCTCTGGTTGGTGTCGCGATCCTACTACGCGGCGAGCGCGGCAAAATGCCTGCCGGAGAGGTTATACGGACATGACTTCGCGCCCACGCGCCGCAGGTTCAGGTCCAGTCCGTCAGGCCCTCGCGGCGATAGGTTTCCTGAAACGCAGGACGCGCCTTCATACGCTGCGCATGCGCCTGCAGTGCCGGCCAGGTATCGGTCGGGCGCGGCATGTTGCGCGACCAGCGCATCAACATGGTCAGCATGAAATCGGCGGCCGATGGCGTCCGGCCGAGCAGATACGGCCCGTGCGCCTGCAGATGCGCATCGACCTGGGTCCAGGCCGCTTCCAGCTTGTCGCGTGCCTGGGTCTGCGCTGCATCGACGTGCGCAGCGCCGGCCGGCTCGTGCGGATAGAACCAGGCGCGATACGCCGGCTGCAAGGTGTTGGCGCAGAAGAACATCCACCTGTAGTAAGCCGCACGCTCGGGCGTGGCCACCGGCGGCGCCAGCCCGGCTTGCGGGTAGAGATCGGCCAGGTGCATGACGATGGCGGCCGCTTCGGTGAGTACCTGCCCGTCCAGCACCAGGGTCGGCACCACCCCGGCCGGGTTGAGCGCCAGATACTCCGGCGCCTTTTGCTCGCCCCGTTCGAAATCCAGCGGATGCAGCACGTGCGCAACGTCCAGTTCGATCAACAGCCAATGGACGACCAGGGCGGCGGTACTGGGGGTGTGGTAGAGCGTGGCGGCCATGCGGGGTCTCGGGTCAGTTGGTACAGGCGCGCAGGCAGGCGAGCTTGCGCGGTTCGCAACGATTGTCGTCGCTTTGCTGAGTGCAGTCGAAGACCTGCGCCATGCAGTTGGCCCGTTGCGCCGGATTCTGTACGTCGTCGCAGCGCTTTCCTCGCGGCGCCACCCTGCTGCTGCAACTGGACTCGCTGGGCCGGTCTGCGCGGCATTGTCGGGCGCCGCTGTTGCACTGCGCGATGCAGCGATCCGCAGCCGAGGGTCCGTTGAAGCGTGTCGCGGCATCGTTTGTTTTGAGCAGCTTGCGCTCTGCGAACGGCACCGGGGCGGCAGGTGGCGGCGCGTAGTTGCGCGAGGGAAACAACACCGTGGGTGCTTTTTGCTGCTGCGCCGCCGAGCTCAGGCTCAGGCACGACAACAGCGCAACGCAGACGAGTCGGAGCATTCCTGTTCTCCTGAAGGTCACCGGTCAGTGCGGCGAGCATAGCCGGTTCCCGTGGAGTCACGCCTGTCTTCTCTGTCGAGAGATCGCAGATGCCGCCTCTCCGACGGCACTGGACCCGCTGCCGGCACCAGCCTGCATCTGCCCGGTGACCTGCAGCAAACGGCAAGGCGTGCCATTGCCTCGCGGTTCCAGCCACGCCTGACGAGCGCACTGTGGCGCAGTCGTCAGGCGAGTCTGCGCGCTTGTTCCGCCAACGGGCGCAGACCGCCTTGCTGACGGTCTGCTTGGCAGGTTGCGACTGCCGTTATTCCACCACGACCGGAATCTTGCCGATACGCGACTGCCACAAGCGCGGGCCGGTCTTGTGCACCGATTCGCCGGTGGAATCCACCGCCACGGTGACCGGCATGTCCTTGACCTCGAACTCGTAGATCGCCTCCATGCCCAGATCTTCGAAGGCCAGCACGCGCGCAGCCTTGATCGCCTTGGACACCAGATAGGCCGAACCGCCGACCGCCATCAGGTACACGGCCTTGTTGTCGCGGATCGCATCGATCGCGGCATCGCCGCGCTCGGACTTGCCGACCATGCCCAGCAGGCCGGTCTGCTCGAGCATCTGGCGGGTGAACTTGTCCATGCGCGTGGCGGTGGTCGGGCCGGCCGGGCCCACCACTTCGTCGCGCACCGGATCGACCGGGCCGACGTAATAGATGAAGCGGTTGGTGAAATCCACCGGCAGGGTTTCGCCCTTGTTGAGCATGTCGATCATGCGCTTGTGCGCGGCGTCGCGGCCGGTCAGCAGCTTGCCGTTGAGCAGCACCACCTCGCCCGGCTTGAAACTGGCGACCTCTTCCTTGGTGATGGTGTCCAGGTTGACCCGGCGCGCGTTGCTCGGGTTGTAGGTGAGCTTGGGCCAGTCTTCCAGCGACGGCGGGTCCAGCATCACCGGGCCGCTGCCGTCCAGGGTGAAATGGGCATGGCGGGTGGCCGCGCAGTTGGGGATCAGCGCTACCGGCAGGTTGGCGGCATGGGTCGGGTAATCCTTGACCTTGATATCCAGCACCGTGGTCAGGCCGCCCAGGCCCTGCGCGCCGATGCCGAGCGCGTTGACCTTTTCATAAAGTTCAAGCCGCAGTTCCTCGGCGCGATTGGACGCGCCGCGCGCCTGCAGGTCGACGATGTCGATCGGCTCCATCAGCGCTTCCTTGGCCAGCAGCATCGCCTTTTCGGCAGTGCCGCCGATGCCGATGCCGAGCATGCCCGGCGGGCACCAGCCGGCGCCCATGGTCGGCACGGTCTTGAGCACCCAATCGACGATGGAGTCGGACGGGTTGAGCATGGCGAACTTGCTCTTGGCTTCCGAACCGCCGCCCTTGGCCGCGACGATCACCTCGACATGGTGGCCCGGCACGATCTTGGTATTGACCACTGCCGGGGTGTTGTCGCGGGTGTTGGTGCGCTTGCCGGCCGGGTCGGCCAGCACGCTGGCGCGCAGCTTGTTGTCGGGGTGGTTGTAGGCGCGGCGCACGCCTTCGTTGACCATGTCTTCCACGCCCATGGTGGCGTCGTCCCAGCGCACGTTCATGCCGATTTCCAGGAACACGGTAACGATGCCGGTGTCCTGGCAGATCGGGCGATGGCCCTCGGCGCACATGCGCGAGTTGATCAGGATCTGCGCGATGGCGTCCTTGGCCGCCGGCGATTCTTCGCGCTCGTAGGCGGCGGACAGATTCCTGATGTAGTCGACCGGGTGGTAGTAGCTGATGTACTGCAGCGCATCGGCGACGGACTGGATGAGGTCTTCCTGCTTGATCGAGGTCACGGCTGGCTCTACGGCTGGCGGGGGCAATCCGCATATTTTAGAGCAAACCGCGGGCGCGGCCGGATGTGGCATCAATCACAGCGATTGACAGGTGGAACGCGTGCGCCTGCCAGGACAAGCCCGACGGGGCGCCGACATCGCCACCCACGCTGCACCCGCCGTGCCCGTGCCAACACCCCGCACCCACGCCGCGCGCGGCACACTAGCGCGATGTCAGCTTCCCGTTCCGGCGCCACCGCGCCCGCCGCCGCCCGTACCGGCCCCACCCTGCGCGAGCGCCTGGATGCGCTGCGTAATCTGCCCCCGTTCCTGCGCCAGATCTGGCAGACCAGCCGCTGGTTGAGCGCCAGCAGCATCGGCCTGCGCGTGCTGCGCGCGTTGATGCCGGTGGCCACGCTCTACATCGGCAAATTGATCATCGACGAGGCGATCCACCTGGTCGGCCAGCCGCCGGCGTTCGAGTCGCTGACCCAGGCATTGGGCAACGGGCGCTTGAACCGCCTGCTGGAATTGCTGGCGCTGGAACTGGCGCTGGCGATCGGTTCGGACCTGCTCGGGCGCATGGTCGGTTATGCCGATGCGCTGTTGTCGGAGCTGTTCAACAACGCTGCCAGCGTGCGGCTGATGGAACATGCCGCGCAGCTGGATCTGGAAGACTTCGAAGACCCCGACCGGCAGGACAAGCTGGATCGCGCGCGGCGCCAGACCATGAACCGCATGAACCTGATGAGCCAGTTGTTCGGCCAGGTGCAGGATGCGATCACCGTGGTCAGCCTGGCGGTGGGCCTGGTGGTGTATGCGCCGTGGTTGATCGCGCTGCTGGCGGTGGCGCTGATCCCGGCCTTCATCGGCGAGGCGCACTTCAATGCGCTGGGCTATTCGCTCAACTTCCAGTGGACGCCGGAACGCCGCCAGCTCGATTACCTGCGCCAGGTCGGTGCCAGCGTCGAGACCGCAAAAGAAGTCAAGATCCTCAACCTGCATCGTTTCCTGATCGCTCGGTATCGGCGCCTGGCCGACAAGTTCTTCCTGGCCAACCGCGCACTGGCGCGCAAGCGTGCGTTGTGGGGCGCACTGCTCGCTGCACTGGGCACGCTCGGCTATTACATGGCCTATGGCTACATCGCCTGGCGCACCGTGCGCGGCGATTTCAGCATCGGCGATCTGACCTTCCTGGCCGGCAGTTTCCTGCGCCTGCGTCAGTTGCTGGAGGGGCTGCTGATCGGGTTTTCGCAGGTCGCCGGCCAGGCCTTGTATCTGGACGATCTGTACTCGTTCTTCAACATCGTGCCGGAGATCCGCTCGCGCCCGAACGCACTGCCGGTGCCGCGCCCGATCCGCCAGGGCTTCGTGTTCGAGGACGTGGGCTTCCGTTATCCGGATGCCGAGCAGTGGACGGTGCGGCACCTGGATTTCGAACTGCGCGCCGGCGAAGTGCTGGCCCTGGTCGGCGAAAACGGCGCCGGCAAGACCACCCTGGTCAAGCTGCTGGCGCGGCTGTACGACCCGGACGAAGGCCGCATCCTGCTCGATGGGCAGGACCTGCGCGACTACGACCTGGACGATGTGCGCGCCAACCTGGGGGTGATCTTCCAGGACTTCGTGCGCTACCACCTGAGCGTGGGCGAGAACATCGGCGTCGGCCAGGTCGATGCAATGGACGATATGCCGCGCATCCAGACCGCTGCGCAGCGCGCAATGGCCGGCGAGCTCATCGACAGCCTGCCCGATGGCTACGACCAGCTGGTCGGGCGCCGCTTCAAGAACAGCGTGGATCTTTCCGGCGGGCAGTGGCAGAAGATCGCCATCGCACGCGCCTACATGCGCGATGCGCAGCTGATGATCCTGGACGAACCCACCGCCGCCCTGGATGCGCGCAGCGAGTTCGAGGTGTTCCAGCGATTTAAGGAGCTTTCCGACAACCGTACCGCGGTGCTGATCTCGCACCGCTTCTCCAGCGTGCGCATGGCCGACCGCATCCTGGTGCTGGCCGCCGGCCGCATCGAAGCCAACGGCACCCACGCCGAGCTGATGGCGCAGGGTGGGCGGTATGCGGAGCTGTTCGAGTTGCAGGCGGCGGGGTATCGGTGAGGTTGGGGATTGGGGAGTCGGGATTGGAGATTCGCTATAGCAGATCCGGGGTCCTGGACGTATCGGGCTCGCGGATGAGCCAGGAGCTCTTGCGAATCCCCAATCCCGACTCCCGAATCCCGGCCGGCCAAATGAGAGCCTCTCTCATTTGGCCGGCTTGAGGTAGAATTGGCCGGTACTCTTCCCACGACACTTACCGGTATGTCTTCCGCTTTCGGCGCCGAAACGGTGCTTGAGGTCCGTCACTGGACCGATGCCTACTTCAGCTTCACCACCACCCGCGATGCCGGTTTCCGCTTCGAGAACGGGCAGTTCGTGATGATCGGTCTGGAGACCGAAACCCGCCCCCTGCTGCGGGCGTACTCGATCGCCAGCGCCAACTGGGAAGAACATCTGGAGTTCTTCAGCATCAAGGTGCCGGATGGTCCGCTGACCTCGCGTCTGCAGCACATCAAACCCGGCGACAAGGTCCTGGTCGGCAAGAAGCCCACCGGCACACTGCTGATCAGCGACCTGCACCCGGGCCGCAATCTGTATCTATTGGGCACCGGCACCGGCCTGGCGCCGTGGCTGTCGATCATCAAGGACCCGGAAACCTACGAGCGCTTCGACAAGGTAATCCTTACCCAGGGCGTGCGCTTCGTGCAGGACCTGGCCTATCGCGACTACTTCGAGCGCGAGCTGCCGCAGCACGAATTCCTGGGCGACATCCTGCGCGAGAAGTTGCTCTACTACCCGGCGGTGACCCGCGAAGCGTTCGCCAATCAGGGCCGGCTGACCGAGCTGATGGCCGATGGCCGCATGCAGCAGACGCTGGGACTGCCGACCCTGGACCCGGCCAACGACCGCTTCATGATCTGCGGCAGCCCGCAGATGTTGGCCGACCTGCGCACCCTGCTGGACGCGCGCGGCTTCCAGACCTCGCCACGCATCGGCACGCCGGGGCATTACGTGTTCGAGCGCGCCTTCGTCGAGAAGTGATACGGCGCGCGCGACGCGGCGCCTCGTGCAGGCTCCGCTGTCGTAGGAGCGCACCTGGGCGCGACTAGCCATCACCAGGAACGCCTCGTCGCGCCCAGGTGCGCTCCTACGGGTGGGCGTGGGTCTTGGGAGATCGGAAGTGATGTGGCGCGCATGAAGCATCAACGCGATCCGGCGTCTCGTCTAACCCGCCACCTGACTCCGCTGTCGTAGGAGCGCACCTGGGCGCGATAGCCATCACAAGGAACGCCTCGTCGCGCCCAGGTGCGCTCCTACGGGGGCGTACGCTGCGGGTCAGGTGCCCAGCGCGCGCTCGATATCTGCTGCCAGGGCTTCCGGTTTGGTGGTCGGCGCGTAACGCTCCAGCACCGCGCCATCGCGGCCGATCAGGAACTTGGTGAAGTTCCACTTGATCGCCTCCGATCCCAAGACGCCGCGCTGCTGGTGCTTGAGCCATTGCCACAGCGGATGCGCGCCGTTGCCGTTGACTTCGATCTTCGAAGACAGCGGAAAATCCACCGCATAATCGAGCGAACAGAACTGGCGGATCTGCGCAGCATCGCCTGGCTCCTGGTGACCGAACTGATCGCAGGGAAACCCGATCACCACCAGGCCACGTTCGCGATAGCGCTGCCACAGCGACTGCAAACCGGCGTACTGCGGGGTAAACCCGCATTTGGATGCGACATTGACCACCAGCACCACGCTGCCGACGTAATCGCGCATCGATTGCGTGCGACCGTCCAGGTCGGTGAATTCAAACGTGGAGAGATCGCTCATGGCGTGCTCGAATGCCCAGGGGAAGCGGCAGCGTAGCGCAGCCGCGGGCCATGCAGCACTGCAGCGGTAAGGCTGACCCGGCTCCCCCGTGCAAGGGTGAAGAACGACAGCTAGCGCGCTGGCGCGTCCGTCCGCACCTGCCAGCACTGCGCCCGGTCCGCGCCGACGTCGCGGCTGCAACGCCAGTCAGCTCCGCCGAGCGAAGCGCTCCCGCAATCGCAGGGCCCGCACAGCGGGCGAACTTCGCTACGGCGCTTGCGTGCTGCCTGCCATGCCGGCACGACGCCGTGCGAATCGCGGTCCGGCGACGCCGGCCACGGGCCGAACCCGCCAGCATGACGACCGGCCAACCGGCGAGCTCGGCCTCACGCGTCGGCCGCGTCTGCCAGTTGACTGCGCGAAGCCAGGGCAGCCATGCCTTTTGTCACACGCCTGTCCCGGCAGGCTGGGTTAGCCTCGGCGGTTCGCACTTTGGAGCTACCTTCTTGACCACCCGTCTCGCTTTTGCCCTGGCCGCTTCCCTGGGACTTGCCATGCCGTCCTACAGCATCGCCGCACCCGCGACCACGCAGGCTGCCACCCAAGCCAACCCCTTCTTTGCCGACAGCACGCTGCCGCTGCATTACCCGCAGTTCGACAAGATCACCGACAACGACTTTGCCCCCGCCTTCGATGCCGGCATGGCCGAGCAGTTGAAGGAAGTGGACAAGATCGCCAACCAGAAAGCCAAGCCGAGCTTCGACAACACCATCGTCGCGCTGGAAAAGAGTGGCGCCACGCTCGATCGCGCAACCACGGTGTTCTTCAACCTGGTGGGTGCCGACACCAACGATGCACGCAAGAAACTGCAGGCCGATTATTCGGCGAAGTTCGCCGCGCATCGCGATGCGATCTCGCTCAACGGCAAGTTGTTCGCGCGCATCCAGACCCTGTACGACCAGCGCGCCAAGCTGGGCCTGGATGCGCAAAGCCTGCGCCTGGTAGAGAAGTACTACAGCGACTTCGTCCGCGACGGCGCCAAGCTCTCCGAGGCCGACAAGACCACGCTCAAGGCGATGAATGCCGAGCTGGCCAACCTGGGCACCACCTTCAGCCAGAACGTGCTGGCCGAGGTCAACGCCGCTGCAGTGGTGGTGGATGACGTCAAGCAGCTCGACGGCCTGTCTGAAGAACAGATCGCCGCAGCCGCCGAAGCGGCCAAGGCGCGCAAGCTCGACGGCAAGTACGTGATCGCGCTGCTCAACACCACCGGCCAGCCGCCGCTGACCCAGTTGAAGAATCGCGACCTGCGCAAGAAGATCTATGACGCGTCGGTGTCGCGCGGCAGCCACGGCGGCCAGTACGACAACACTGCGCTGGTGTCGCGCATCATGAAGCTGCGCGCCGACAAGGCCAAGCTGCTCGGCTTCCCGACCTATGCGGCGTATTCGCTGGAAAACCAGACCGCCAAGACCCCCGAAGCGGTCAACGCGATGCTCGGCAAGTTGGCACCCGCTGCTGTGGCCAATGCCAAGCGCGAGGCTGCCGACCTGCAGGCGATGATCGACAAGGAACAAAAGGCCGCGCGCAAGCCGACCTTCAAGCTCGAAGCCTGGGACTGGGCCTACTACAGCGAGAAGGTGCGCCAGGCCAAGTACAACTTCGACGAGTCGCAGCTCAAGCCGTATTTCGAGCTGAAGAACGTGCTGGAAAACGGCGTGTTCTATGCGGCCAACCAGGAATACGGCCTGACCTTCAAGCAGCGTACCGACCTGCCGACCTACCGCGACGACATCACCGTCTACGACGTGTTCGACGCCGACGGCAAGCAGCTGGCGATCTTCATCGCCGACATGTACGCGCGCGAATCCAAGCGCGGTGGCGCATGGATGAACTCCTACGTGTCGCAGTCGGACCTGACCGGTTTCAAGCCGGTGGTGGCCAATCACCTCAACATCCCCAAGCCGCCGGCCGGCCAGCCGACGCTGCTGACCTGGGATGAAGTGACCACCATGTTCCATGAGTTCGGGCATGCGCTGCACGGCATGTTCTCCGACGTCAAATACCCGTATTTCTCCGGTACCAGCGTGCCGCGCGACTTCGTCGAGTTCCCTTCGCAGGTCAACGAGATGTGGGCCGACGAGCCGTCGATCCTGAAGAACTACGCCAAGCATTACCAGAACGGCACCCCGATGCCGCAGGCGCTGCTGGACAAGGTGATTGCCGCGTCCAAGTTCAACCAGGGGTTTGCCACCACCGAGTATCTGGGTGCGGCGATGCTGGACCAGAACTGGCATCAGATCAGCGCCAGTCAGGTGCCGGATGCGGCCGGCGTGATGGCCTTCGAAGCCAAGGCCCTGCAGCAGGACGGCATCGCCTACGCGCCGGTGCCGCCGCGCTACAAGACCCCGTATTTCAGCCACATCATGGGCGGTTACGCGGCCGGCTACTACGCCTATATCTGGTCCGAAGTCCTGGATGCAAACACCCAGCAGTGGTTCAAGCAACATGGCGGCTTGAGCCGGGCCAATGGCGACCGCTTCCGCAAGACGCTGCTGTCGCGCGGCGGCAGTGTGGACGCGATGGAGCTGTTCCAGAACTTTGCTGGCCATGCGCCGCAGATCGAGCCACTGCTCGAGAAGCGCGGCCTGAGCGCGCAGGGGGGCGATGGGGCAACGCCGGAAGCGCCGCAGTCCAAGCCGTAATCGGACCTGCATGACGACAACGCCGCCCGGAGCGATCCGGGCGGCGTTGTGGTTTTTGCGAAGGCATGCAGCGCAGCTGCCGCGTGGCGCTCAGGCGTCTACGGCGTCCACGCCATTGAGCAGCTTCTTCAGCAGCTTTTCCAGACGCGCCTGCTCCGCTTCGCTGAGGTCGGCCGTCTGTTCGTGCAACAGCGTGCATGCTTCCGGCAACACGCTTTCGATCAATGCCAGCCCGGCCGGCTGCAGGGTCAGCATGATCTTGCGGCGGTCGTCGGGACTGCTGCCACGCGCGATCAAGCCCTTCTCGCACAGCTGGTCAGTGAGCCGGGTGATGTTGGCCGGTTTCTCGCTGGCGGCTTCTGCCGCCTCGGTCGGGGTAATCGCCTGCTCAGGCGTGCCGTACAGCATCATCAGGATTTCGTATTCCGGCGGGCTGATCCCGTACGGCTTGAGTCGCACACAACTGATGGTGTGCAGCCGCTTGTAGAGATGCTTGATCAACCTCACCAGGACAGCGGGCTCCCGCGGGAAGGCTGGGTAGCGCGCGCAGGTGTGGTCCACGCGATTTGCGGTTGGATCGAAACTACTCATATCACCCGTTTGGCTACATTACTGAATGGCCGAACCATTCAATCACATCACTTGCGGGGCAACACCTCAGCGAGCGAAAAGATGTACATATTCCGGCGCGACCCAGGGCATCAAGGTGGCTGCAGCGACCTCGGCCGTTTGCGTGCCGTCCGAATACGGCCCGACCTGGTAAGGCGGAAACACGAAGCGCACGGCAGTGATCTGCCCGGCTGCGTTCAACACCGGGACGAACTGCGCGAAGTTGTCCACTTGCGCTGCAGTGCCTTCGGCAATCATGCGGTCGGCCGATGCGACCTGTTCGGCCTGTTCCTCGACCGGTACCCGATCGGCTTCCACACGTTGGGTAGCCGCCGCATGCAATTGCGCAGCGACATCGCGACCGATCTTCTCCCATCCGGCCGGGTCGGGGACCAACGCCTGCGCGGTCAGTTGCTTGCGCTCCTTGATCAGCCACACGAAACGCGCCACCAGCGGCTCGCCATGCGCGCCGCCGGTGTAGCGGCTGCCATCGGCGGCGATGACGATCAGGTCCGTGGTCTGCAACAATTTTTCGAATGCCAGCGACAACTCATAAGGCGCGGCGGGCTTGTCGTTGCCCAGACCGGAGACGGCCTCCATCAACTCGCTGCGGGCATCCTGCGCATACTTGCGAATCAACGCAGCCAGGTCCGGGTATGCATCCAGCCCGGGCGGATAGCTGATACCAATCATGTAGGCCGGCGCGTGTTCGATCACATCTTCCAGCGGGCCGCTCTGCACCATCTGCGGTTCCGGAGCCGGCGTTGTCGGTGCGCCCGCATCGGCTGCCGGCTCGGTCGACTCGACTGCCGCAGGTTCGCGCTGCGTACAGCCCGTCAACAGGGCCAGCATCAGCAGACCGCGCGCACTATTGAATCCAAGCAACCGCCCCATCCCACCTGCTCCCCTGATCGAACCACCCACTGCTGTCCATCAGGCCAGCAGATCCTGAAACTGTTGATGCCGGCGCACGTAGGCGGCGGCGTAGCTGCACGCTGGCACGACCTTCAGCCCAGCCTGGCGCGCATGCTGCAGAGCGGCCTCGACCAACACCGCGGCGATCCCGCGGCCTGCAATGGCATCCGGCACCAGCGTGTGCGTGATGGTCATGCGCGCACCCTCGAGCTGATAGACCAGCTCGGCATGATGTCCCTCGGTGTCAACAACGAAGCGCTGCTGCGTGGAATCGTGTTCGGCGTGCACTGTCGCTGCCTCCATCGTGGTCTGCGCCCGGCAGTGAATATGCGCCAAGTGTGACCAGCGCGACGCCGCGCCTGCGTGAAAATGAATCCCCGCTGTGACCGCCGGCCCGACTTGGCGACGACGTCCTTAAGTTCGCCGCGGCAGCGCCGATAGCTGACTCGACGGCGCTGCCTGCAACCGGTCTCCGGCCTGGCCAGTGCCCTCGCCTTATCAACGAGGAGTCACCGCATGCACAACGATTCGGCAGGAAACGGCACGGACAGCGATAGCTCGCTGCTGGAAGGCTTGTTCCAGTTCGCCATCAATGGCGACACCCACAACCCCGATTTCGCGCAACTCAACGATACCGTCTACGAACGTCTGCAGCAGGCCTACGGCGCAGCGTCGGGCACAGCGCTCAGCACCGACCGCGAACGCAACGCGGCCTGACGCCGGCCTCGCTCCATCCGCCAGGACCTGCGACGCCATGGCGTCGGTCCTGGCCCGGTTGCCGCAGGCAACCGCTGCACTGATGCGTCAGCTGCGTCACCGCAGCGCCGGCCAGCCCGGTACCCCCAGGCAGCAGGACGGGCCAGCGCCCTCAGCCGAAGCGGGGATTGGACAGCTGCTCCAGGAAGACCTGCCACACCCGCGGCTCCATGATCAGCATGAACATCACCCCGAATGCCGCACCGGCCAGGTGCGCGCTGTGGTTGATGCGATCGCCGCCACGGCGGTCCATCCACAGGCTGTAGCCCACGTAGAACACCGCATAGATGATCGCCGGTGCCGGAATGAACAGCACCAGGATGATGGTCCACGGCTGCAGCAGGATGAAGGCGAACAGCACCGCCGACACCGCACCGGAGGCGCCCAGGCTGAGGTAATTGGGGTTGTTCTGGTTTTTCAGATAGCTGGGCAGGATCGACACCACCAGCGCCGCCAGATAGAACAGCGGATAGGTCAGCACGCTGCCGGTCAGCTGTGTCATCACGCTTTCGATCACCCGGCCGAAAAAGAACAGCGTGATCATGTTGAAGACCAGGTGCCCCAGGTCGGCATGGATGAAGCCGTAGGTCACCAGGCGGTCGTACTGGCGCTGCTTGTCCAGCGCTGGAGGCCAAAGGATCAAGCGGTCGTTCAATTTGCGGTTGTTGAACGCCATCCACGAGACGATGCCGGTGATGGCGATCAGGATCAGGGTAATCATGCGGACCTCAGGCAGAACGGTAATTGTCGACCATGCGATACCGGCGTGCGTACAGGCCGAAGGCCAGTGCTGCCAGAAACGCGAAGGCCGCGAAGAAGAACATCAGGAATGCCGCTTCGCTGAGCCCAGTATCGGCGATATGGGAGGTCACCGTCGCGTTGCGAACCGCCACGTTCGATAGCAGCACCCACAGATTGCCCACCGTGGTGGTCAGATACCAGAAGCTCATCACCACGCCCTTCATCGACGGCGGCGCCTGGCTGTAGGCGAACTCGATGCCGGTGGCCGATACCAGCACCTCGCCGAAGGTGAGCAAGGCATAGGGCAGCATCTGCCAGGCGATGTGCATCGGCTCACCGCCATCCATGACGACCTGGATCGCGCCGACCGCAATCCACGCCACCCCGCTGAAGGCGATACCGCTGGTCATGCGACGCAACGGCGTCGGCTCCCAGCCTCGACGGCGCAGCAGCGGGTACAGCACCAGGTTGTTGAAGGGGATCAGCAACATCACCAGCAGCGGATTGAGCGCCTGCATCTGCGAGGCGGTGAACCACGCCGGCATGGTCATCTCGCGCCCCTGCAGCACCCAGGTCGAAGCCTTCTGATCGAACAACGAAAAGAACGGCGTCACCAGCGCGAAGATCACCAGCACCCGCAGCAATGCGCGCACGCCTTCAACCGCTGCATCCGGATGCAGGCCGCGCGCGCGTTCCAGCTGCCACCAGGTGCCGCCACCGATCCCGGCCAGCAGCAGCACCAGCGCCATGCACAGACAGATGACGATGCCCAGCGGCTCGATCAGCGCCATGCAGGCCAGTGCAGCGACCACCGCGATGATGGCCAGCGCCAGACCAGGCCGCCCCTGCCCGGGCGCGCGCGCCAGCAATGCCGTGCGCAGCACGGCGCCAAACCCGTGCGGGTCTTTCGGCGGCAATGGCACCAGCACGTAGCGCTTGCGCCCCAGCCAGAACACCAGCGTGGCCACGAACATCAGGATGCCGGGGATGCCGAACGCCCACGACGGGCCCAGATTCTTCAGCGCCAGCGGAATCAGCAACGAGGCGAACAACGAGCCGAAGTTGATGATCCAGTAGAAGGCGTCGAACACCACCTTGGCCATGTGCTTGTTGGACTGGTCGAACTGGTCGCCCATGAACGAGGCCACCAACGGCTTGATGCCGCCCGCGCCCAGCGCGATCAGGCCCAGCCCCACGAAGAAGCCGTGACGGCTGCCCTCGAACATCGCCAGACACGCGTGGCCGGCGCAATAGATCAGGCTGAACCACAGGATGGTGTTGTATTTGCCGAACAGCCGATCGGCCAGCCAGCCGCCCAGCAGCGGGAAGAAGAACACCCCGATCATGAAACTGTGCAGGATGTGCTTGGCTTCGGCCTCGCGGCCCGGCCCGCCAACTTCCTGCAGCAACAGCGAAGTGATCAGAAACTGCACCAGGATGTTGCGCATCCCGTAAAAGCTGAAACGCTCGCAGGCTTCGTTGCCGATGATGAAAGGAATCTGGCGCGGCAGGCGCGCGCCGGCCGTGGGGCCCGGCAGGGTCGAGGTGGTCAAAGGCGGTCCGGTCGAGCGGTAAACAGCCCCTATCGTACCGGCGCCGAGAGGCCGGCCGCCATGCAGGAGCAGGCCGGCGGCCGGCGCGGCGCGCTGCCGACATCGGACGGCGCGCAATCGACGCCGCGTGCAGGCGCGCGCAGAACGTATCGATAGCCGGCGAAGCAGCGTGTTCGAAGCGCTCGCGCCCGCTTTGAATGGTCGGCAAATGTCGCAGTGCAGATTGGCCTGCCAGCTCGGCTCGGCTACATTGCAAACGTTTTCCTGGAACACTGGACCGCTGGATGCCCCGCTTTACCCGCCTGGCCCTGAGCCTGTTGTTGTTGACCTGTGCCCCTGCCGCGCTGGCCGCCGAACCGCTGACTACCCAGGCCGAGCGCAGCGGCTTCGTCCAGACCGGACGCTACGACGAAGTCGTCGCACTGTGCGATGCCTTTGCCCAGCGTTACCCGCAGGCGGTGCGCTGCGTGGAGTTCGGCACCACGCCGGAAGGCCGGCCGATGAAGGCGTTGATCGCCTCCACCAGCGGCGCGCTGGATGCGGACAGCGCCGCGCAGCGCAAGCTGCCGGTGGTATTGATCCAGGGCGGCATCCATGCCGGCGAGATCGATGGCAAGGACGCGGGCTTTCTGGCTTTGCGCCAGCTGCTCGATGGCAAGGCCGGCAAGGGCGTGCTCGACAAGCTGGTCTGGGTGTTCGTGCCGGTGTTCAACGTGGATGGGCATGAGCGCTTTGGCGCCTGGAACCGCCCCAACCAGCGCGGCCCCGAGCAGATGGGCTGGCGCACTACCGCGCAGAACCTCAATCTCAACCGCGACTACGTCAAGGCCGACGCGCCGGAGATGCAGGCCATGCTGCGGCTGGTGCAGCAATGGGACCCGCTGATGTACGTGGACCTGCATGTCACCGACGGCGCCAAGTTCGAGCACGACGTCTCGGTGCAGGTCGAGCCGGTGCACGCCGGCGATACCGCGCTGCAACGCGACGGCACGCGTTGGCGCGATGCGGTGCTTGGCGATCTGGCCAGGCAAGGTTCGCTGCCGCTGCCGTACTACCCGTCTTTCGTGCACGAAGACGACCCCGCCTCCGGTTTTGCCGACGACGTATCGCCGCCGCGCTTTTCGCATGGGTATTTCCTGCTGCGCAACCGCTTCGGCATGCTGGTGGAGACCCATTCGTGGAAGGACTATCCCACGCGCGTGCGGGTAACCCGTCATGCCATCGTGTCGGTGCTGCAGCAGGCCGCAAAACACGGCAGCGCCTGGCGCGCCGATGCGCTGGCGGCCGATCGGCGCGCCAGCCAGCTGGCCGGCATGCCCGAGCCGCTGAGCTTTGCTGCCGGCCCTGCCGCGCGCACCGTGGCGTTCCGCGGCTATGCGTACACGCGCACGCCCTCGCCGATTTCCGGCGCGTTGATGACGCGCTACGACGAGAGCAAACCGCAGATCTGGAAGCTACCGCTGCGCGATCAGATCAAGCCCGACCTGGTGGTCGACGCACCGCGTGGCGGGTATCTGGTGCCGGCCGCGCAGGCTGCCTTCGTCGCAGACAAATTGCGCCTGCACGGCATCGATTTCCGCACCGTCGCCAGTGCGGCCGAACACCCGGTGCAGACGTTCCGCGCCGACACCGCCAGCTTTGCCGCGCGCTCGAACGAAGGCCACCAGACGCTGGACGTCGCTGGGCAGTGGCGCGATGAAACCCGCGCCGTGTCCGCCGGCTCGCTGTTCGTGCCGATCGCTCAACCCAAGGCGCGCCTGCTGATGGCGATGCTGGAGCCGCAGGCACCGGACTCGTTGCTGCAGTGGGGCTTTTTCAATTCGGCCTTCGAGCGCAAGGAATACATGGAGGCCTACGTGGCCGAAGACGTGGCGCGCGACATGTTGGCCAACGACCCCGCGCTGAAGGCGCAGTTCGAACAGCGCATCGCCAGCGACCCGGAGTTCGCCAAGAGCCCGCAAGCGCGCCTGGAGTTCTTCGCCAGGCGTCATTCCTCCTGGGACGAGCGCTACCAGCTGTATCCGGTGCTGCGTACCGCGCAGACCGATTTCTAACCGCAGCGCCGATTCCGGCGAGCGGCCGAGCGGCGCCTGTGCGCCCCTACCATTCGGGCATCCCGGTGCCCCTTAGTTTTGTAATGACCCAGCACCACAAGGACACCCCGTGCCACACCCCGATATGAAAACGTTTACAACAACCGTCTATCGCCGTCGCCCGCTCGTATTGGCGGTGGTGATGGGCCTGGGCATTGCGCTGGCTGCACCGTTGGCAATCGCACAATCCGCACCGGCATCGCAGCCATGGATGGACACCGCATTGACCGCCGACCAGCGTGCGGATCGGCTGCTGGCGCAAATGAGCGAGGACGAAAAATTCCAGATGTTGCGCAGCTACTTCGGCCTGGGCACCGACAAGATTCCCAAGCCCGAAGGCGCGCTGGGGTCGGCCGGCTATGTGCCCGGCATTCCACGCCTGGGCATCCCGGCGCAGCAGCTGGCCGATGCCGGGGTGGGCGTGACCAATCCCGGCGGCATCCGCAAGGGCGACTTCGCCACCGCGATGCCGTCCGGCCCCTCGACCGCCTCAAGCTGGAATCCGCAACTGGCCTACGCCGGCGGCAGGACCATGGGCCGCGAGTCCTGGCAGCAGGGCTTCAATGTGCTGCTGGCCGGCAGCGTCAACCTGCAGCGCGACCCGCGCAACGGACGCAATTTCGAGTATGCCGGCGAAGACCCGCTGCTGGCCGGCACCATGGTCGGCGAGTCGATCCGCGGCGTGCAGAGCGAGCACGTGCTGTCGACGATGAAGCACTTTGCGCTCAACGACATGGAGACGCGCCGCAACTTCCATAGCGCGCAGATCGGCGAGCAGGCAATGCACGAATCGGACCTGCTGGCATTCGAGATCGCGCTGAAGATCGGCGACCCGGCTTCGGTGATGTGCTCCTACAACAAGATCAACGGCATCTACGGCTGCGAGCACGATTACCTGCTCAACCAGGTGCTCAAGCAGGAATGGAACTACCCTGGCTATGTGATGTCCGATTGGGGCGGCGTGCACAGCGGCTCCAGGGCGGCCCTGGCCGGACTGGATCAGCAATCGGCCGGCGAAGTGTTCGATGCGGCGGTGTTCTTCGATGCCCCGTTGCGCATGGCGGTGTCGGCCGGCGTGGTACCACGCGCGCGCTTCGACGATATGGTCAAGCGCGTGCTGCGCAGCCTGTTCGCGCATGGCGCGTTCGATCATCCCACTAAGCGCCAGCCGATCGACGGCAAGGCCGGGCTGCTGGCCGCGCAGCATGTCGCCGAAGAAGGCAGCGTGCTGCTGCGTAACGAGCAGGCGACCCTGCCGTTGTCCAGGGACGTGCGCCGCATCGCGGTGATCGGTGGTTACGCCGACAAGGGCGTGATGTCCGGCGGCGGCTCCTCGCGGGTGGACTACACCATCAACGGCGGCAACGCGGTGCCCGGGCTCACCCCGACCACCTGGCCGGGCCCGGTGATCATCCATCCGTCCTCGCCGTTGCAGGCGCTGCGCGCGGCATTGCCGAACGTGCAGATCGATTATGTCGACGGCAAGGACCGCGCTGCCGCCGCGCGCGCGGCCAAGGCGGCCGATGTGGCGATCGTGTTCGCCACCCAATGGGCCGCCGAATCGGTGGATCTGCCGGACATGCAATTGCCGGACAACCAGGATGCCTTGATCGAGGCGGTGGCCAAGGCCAACCCCAAAACCACCGTGGTGCTGGAAACCAACGGCCCGGTGCGCATGCCCTGGGCCGAACGCGTGCCGGCAGTGCTGCAGGCCTGGTATCCGGGTATCGGCGGCGGCGAGGCGATCGCCAACCTGCTGACCGGCAAGGTCAATCCCTCCGGCCATCTGCCGGTGACCTGGCCGGTGGACGAATCGCAGTTGCCGCGCCCCTCGATTCCGGGGCTGGGCTTCAAGCCGGCCAAGCCGGGCAAAGACACGATCGACTACGCCATCGAAGGCGCCAACGTCGGCTACAAGTGGTTTGCCGCGCGCAAGCTGACCCCGAGGTACCCGTTCGGCCATGGTCTGTCGTACACGCAGTTCCGCATGGGCGGCCTGCAGGTGGACGCGCAAGGCAGTACCCTCACCGCGCGCTTTGACGTGGAGAACACCGGCCCGCGCGAAGGCGCCGCCGTGCCGCAGCTCTACGTCACCCTGCCCGACGGCCACCCCACCCCGCTGCGCCTGATCGGCTGGCAGAAGCTCACGCTCAAGCCGGGTGAAAAGCGCAGCGTGCAGGTGGTGGCCGAGCCGAAGACGCTGGCCGATTTCGATGCCAAGGCACGTCACTGGAAGATCGCTGCCGGCACCTACCGAGTGCAGCTGGCGCGTTCGGCAAGCGAACCGGTGCAAAGTGCGGAGGTCATCTTGCAGGCGGCGCAGCTGCCGTAATCGCGTGCCGTGGCGGCCATGCAATGCGCATGGCCGCCACGCCGTCTTCTCACATCGCCGGCAGGCGCCAGCCACGTCAAGAATTTGTGCCAGATGCGTTGACAGCCGCGCGCGCAGCTTGCACAATTCGCCCCCTGAGTCGCCCAGGTGGCGGAATTGGTAGACGCACTAGCTTCAGGTGCTAGCGGGGGCAACTTCGTGGAGGTTCGAGTCCTCTCCTGGGCACCACGACTCACGGTAGATCGCAAAAAACCTCGCTTCGGCGGGGTTTTTTGCGTTTGGGCATTTGCGTTTGGGCGCCTGCCTTCGCGCACTACTCGCCATTGCGCCGTGGTCTGTTGCAGGCAGTCTCCGGCAGCAGCAGCATCGAACGATTCCGCCATCGCGCGGCCAGGTCACCGGGCATGGGCCAAGCTCAGCCCGGGCAGCAAGCGCATGCGTGGTGATCTCCTGATGTGTTGCCAGAAACACATCACTGCGCGCCGTCGCACCCAACACACACCCAAGCGCCATAGCAGTGACTTTCGACACGCGCCACACGCGCTCCACACGCATGAGGATGCCTCGTCACCATCATGGCAATCCCCGATGCGCCGTTCGCTGCCACTTGCCTTGATGCTGATTGCCACGTTCAGCACGCCCGCATGGGCACAGCAGGCCCATAGCGGCGCGGCGCAGACGCATCGAGCTCAGGTGTCATCGCACCAATGCGGCCTTGGCACAGCGTTCAATGTGCTCGCCGACAGCGGCGGCATCTGGCTTTACCGCGACACTGGCGTGCCGCGCGAGGTGTTCTTCCACGCTGGCGAGTTGAGCATTGATCACCAGGTGCAACAGATCAGTGCTGCCGACAGCGAGCGATTGCGCGAGATGGAACAACACGCCCGTGCACTGATGCCGCAGGTCGCCGATATGGCGCACGCGGTGGTCGACCTGAGCTACGACGCGCTGGGCGGCGTGATCGAGGTGCTGACCGGCAGTTCGCTCAACGCCCGCAAGATCGCACGCCTGCGCACGCGTGCCAACGACTATGTCGATGCCACGCTGGGCAAGGGACGCTGGGACCAACAGGCCTTCGACGGGAACTTCGAGCGTTATGTCGAACACGAAGCCGAAGCCTTCAAAGGCAGCATCGAGCGTCACATGCTGTGGCAGATCATGACCGGCCGCTCGGATGCGATCGATGCACGCGCACAGGCGATGGATGGCCAACTCGACGCCAGACTGGATGCGCGGGCACGCGCAATCGAAGCCAGGGCCAGCGCCTTATGCAGCGATGTACAAACGCTACGCGCCTTACAGGATGCACTGGACGTGCGCTATCAGGGCCATGCACTGCAGTTGCTCGATGCAGTGCCGCAAGACGATCGCAACGCCATCACCGCAGCCGCGCGCACGCGCGCACCGGTTGAAAAAGAGATCGCCAACGATGGAGCGCTTGCGTTGCCGCAACCGGTAAAACTGCAAGGCGGCACCGAAGGCACGCCGGCAGCTGCGGTGACGCATCAGTAGTGTGCCGGAGCGACTGCCACATGCCGCGAGCGAGGTCGGGCGCACGGCGCGGAGAAACGGGTCCTAGGAGCGGCATCTGCCGATTGCGAACACCGGCCGCACCCGCCAGGAGATCGCGCAGCGGCGTGTGAGCCGCACCCAGAGTGGCCAGAACGTGGCGAGCAGTCGTCACGCGGGAACGGACAGCGCGCTCAAAAACGGGGGGACACGTGGTCCATGCCGCACCGGGCACCGGCTGCACCCGCCTGACGGTGAGCACAGTCGGTTTGTTAGCTGCCCTCAGTCGGCACTGCTGGACTTGCCCTTGATCGCTTGCCTGATGCGCTTGGCACGTGCAAGGTCTCCGGCCGCCTCGTACGCTTCAGCCAGGCTGTCCTGCGCATTGCGCGATGCCGGGAACACGTCCACGTTGAGTGCAAACACCCTGATCGCGGCGGTGGCGCCCAGGTTGGACAGCACGGTGTAGCCGGTCGTATTGATCGCGCGTTCGAGCGCAGTGTCGGAGAGGCCGGGCCGTGCCCGCAGTGCCTGCACAAAGAGACGGTTGTCCTGCTCGTCGGAAGCGCGCAGCGCGTAGGCAATCAGCGATTCAGCCAGCGACTTATCGGCAAACCGTTGCGGCGAAAGCGTGCCAAGCACGCTATCCAGCAGCACCCTGCTCCACACACCGCGTGCGCTGCCATTGGTGAGATAGACGACGCTGTAACTGTCCCCATCAAGCGTCGTATCGAACAGGATCCGCACTCTCGCCCGCGCGCCGCCATCGTGGCCAATCGCCTGATACGCGTCGTCCTGCCCGAGCTCCCACCCACTGGCGAACCAGCCGCGCTGTCCATTGGCAAGCGTCTGCGGTTGCCAGAGCTGGCGCAGCGTGTCCTGGCCCACCAGACGCCCGGTCCGCACCGCCTCCAGGAACGTGCTCAGATCGTCGACGCTCGTATACAACTGCCCATGTGCGAGCGCGTAGTCCGGCCAGGCGACAGTCGGCTCCAGCTCCGGCTTGCCGTCT
This sequence comes from Xanthomonas sp. 3793, assembly GCF_024806835.1. Lineage (GTDB taxonomy): Bacteria > Pseudomonadota > Gammaproteobacteria > Xanthomonadales > Xanthomonadaceae > Xanthomonas > Xanthomonas arboricola_F. Next base: position 595,864 of record NZ_JANTYU010000002.1, on the reverse strand, counting down.
TTACCGAGGTACGCGCTGGCCACGCTGTGTGCAGGCAGCAGTGGGAGCCCAACAGATGTGCGCGTCAGATGCAGCTTGGCGATGATCCGCTCCGATGCGATCTGCGGATACGGCTTGCGGTAGTGCGCCTGCAGTAGCTGCGCCAGCACCACGTAATTGGTGTTGGTGTAGCGCGTTTGGCTGCCGGGAACGGCAACCAAGGGCTGTATGGCCAGTCGCTCGAACATCGCCTGCGCGCTGGCTGGAAAGCGCGCATTGTCCTGGACCGAGCCACGCATCTGCGACGGCTCGAAGTACTCCGGTAGACCGGAGGTATGATCGAGCAGCTGCCGAACGGTGATGCGCTTCCAGGGCGCGGGCAACGCGGGCAGATACTGCCTGGCCGGCTGGTCCAGGTCGATCTGCCCTGCCTCGACCAGTTGCATGATCAAGGTACTGACAAACAGCTTGCCGATCGAAAATACGGGAAAGATCTGCTCGCGCGTGATCGGTTGCTGTGTCTGCAGATCGGCGACGCCGTCGACTGCGCAAAATTCCCGCTTGCCGTTGTGCACGACAACCACTGCCTGGCCGACGATGCCGTAGCGCTGCCGATTGAGCTGCATCTGCCGGGCCAGGCGGTCGCCGAGAGACTCAGGCGTGGCAGCAACGGGAAAGCAGCAGCACAACGCAAGACACAGCAGCAGCCATGCAAACCACTGGGTCAGTTGTCGCCGCCGCGCTGGCAGGTGCGATGATCGCGACGCCGCTGGCAAAGCTCCATCCGTGAATGCCCTACCTGCCCAACACCCGACCATCGGCGCTGCTCCCGAGTGAACAGCGCCAGTCTAGCCCAGCGGCAAAACCTGCCGTGCGCTCAATGCCCCCCGGCCGCCGCCGCACCACCGGCGCCCGCGCCGAATGGCGGCTTGGCCAACCACAGGAAGAAGATGATCGCCAGGAAGGTCCAGCCCAGCAGATAGAAGATGTCGTTGAAGCCCATCTGCGAGGCCTGGTGGTTGATCATGTTGTTGAGCGATGCCGCGCCGCGTTGCAGGTCGCCCTGCCCCATGGCGGTGACCTGTTCCTGCATGCCGGGCGTGTACACCGAGATGTGTTCGGTGATGTGCGCGTGGTGCACCTGCGTGCGGCGCGCCCACAGATACGTGGTCAACGATGCGGCAAAGCTGCCGCCCAGGGTACGCAGGAAGGTAGCCAGGCCCGAGCCCGCGGCGATCTCGCGCCCATCCAGGTCGGAGAGCAGGATCTGCAGAACCGGCATGAAGAACAACGCCACGCCGACGCCCATCACCAATTGCACGGTGGCCACGTGGCTGAAGTCCACCTGCAGGTTGAAGTTGGAGCGCAGGAAGCTGGTGAACGACAGGAAGATGAAGGCGACGGTTGCCAGCATGCGCAGATCGAAGCGCAAGGCGTATTTGCCGACGAACGGCGTCATCAGCACCGGCAGGATGCCGATGGGCGCGGTGGCTAGGCCGGCCCAGATCGCGGTATAGCCCATATCGCGTTGCAGCCACTGCGGGATCAACAGGCTCACGCTGAAGAACGCCGCATACGCCACCACCATGGCCAAGGTGCCGGCGCGGAAGTTGCGATGCCGGAACAGTTTGAGATCGACGATGGGGTCCTTGTCGGTGAGCTCCCAGATCACGAACACCACCAGCGCCACGGCAGCAACGCAGGCCAGCACCACGATCTTGTCTGAAGAGAACCAGTCCTCGTCGTTGCCCAGATCCAGTACCAGCTGCAGCGCGCCCACGCCGACCACCAGCAGGATCAGGCCGATATAGTCCATGCGCGGTTTTTCGAGCTGTTCGGGGCGATGCCGCAACTGCGAACCGACGATGCTGCTGGCGATGATGCCCAGCGGCACGTTGATCAGGAAGATCCATTCCCAGCTGTAGTTGTCGGTGATCCAGCCGCCCAGGATCGGGCCGGCGATCGGCGCGACCACGGTGATCATCGCCAGCAACGCCAGCGCCTGCCCGCGTTTTTCGCGCGGATAGATCGACACCAGCAAGCTTTGGGTGATGGGATACATCGGCCCGGCGACAAACCCCTGCAGCGCGCGTGCGACCACCAGCATGCCCATGCTCTGGGCAAGCCCGCACAGCAACGAGGCGATGGTGAAGGCCAGCGTGGACCACACGAACAACTTGGTTTCGCCAAAGCGCCGGCTCAACCAGCCGGTCAACGGCAACGCGATCGCCGTGCTCACCGCGAACGAGGTGATGACCCAGGTGGCCTGCTGCGAACTGGCGCCGAGATTGCCGGCAATGGTCGGCAGCGAGACGTTGGCGATGGTGGTGTCCAGCACCTGCATGAACGAGGCCATGGCCAGGCCCATGGTGCACAACGCCACGCTGGCCGGACGAAAGCCGGCAGCGGGCGCCGGCGCTGCCGGGCCGCCGGACGCAGTGGGAGCTTGCGAAGACATGGTGGCCTAGCCCGCCTTGCTGGCAGCCTGCGACGGCAGGTTGTCCTGGATGATGCGATGGATGTCGGCGTCGGCAGCCTGCAACTGCTGCGCGTACACATCGGTGGAGAACACCGAACCGGTCGCCAGCTTGGTCGGCAGCACGCTGCCCTGCTGGTCATGCAGATTGACGTCGACCTTCATCGACAACCCAATGCGCAGCGGATTGTCGGCCAGTTGCTTGCTGTCCACCGAAATGCGCACCGGCACGCGCTGCACGATCTTGATCCAGTTGCCGCTGGCGTTTTGCGCCGGCAACAGTGAGAACGCGCTGCCTGTGCCCAGGCCCAGGCTCTCGATGCGACCGGTGTAGTCGACACCACCGCCATACAGATCCGAATGCAGTTCCACTTCCTGGCCCAGGCGCATGTGCTTGAGCTGGGTTTCCTTGAAGTTGGCTTCCACCCACACCTGTTCCAGCGGCACCACCGCCATCAACACGCTGCCCGGCTGCACGCGCTGACCGACCTGCGCCGAACGTCGTGCGACATAGCCCGATACCGGCGCCACCACGCCGGTGCGCGCATGATTGAGATAGGCCTGACGTACCTGCGCTGCGGCCGTCTGCACATCCGGCTGATTGGACAGCGCGCTGTCGTCGATCAGCGCACGGTTGCGCTCGAAGCTCTCGCGCGAGCCGCTCACGGCCGCTTCGGCGGCAGCGAGCTCTTCGCGGGCATGCGCCAGTTCTTCATTGGAAATGGCGCCGCTGGCAGCCAGATTCCTGCGTCGCGCAAAGTCGGCACGGGCGCTGCGCAGGGTGACTTCGCGTGCCGACAATTCGGCCTGCGCGCCTTCCACGCTGCGATACAGACCGCGCACCTGGCGCACGGTCTTGGCCAGGTTGGCTTCGGCCTGCTGCAGCGCCACGGCGGTATCGGCCGGGTCCAGTTGCACCAGCAGCTGGCCACGCTCGACACGCATGCCGTCTTCGGCACCGATGCTGACCACCGTGCCGCCCACCATCGGGGTGATCTGCACCTGGTTGCCCTGCACGTACGCATCGTCGGTGTCCTCGTACCAGCGTCCGACCAGGACGTACCAGGTCACGATGCCGATGATCGCCAGGATCACCACAATGGCCACGATGCGCAGCGCCGCGCGGCGCTTGCTGGGTGCGGCTGGCGCGGGTTGGGAAGAAGTTGGAGTCGTCTGGCTCATCGTCGATGTCTCAGGAATTCGGTTGTGCGGAAGTGGGCGCGGTGTGTGCGGTGTCGCGTGCGGGCTCCGGCGCAAATCCGCCACCCAGCGCACGCTGCAACCTCACCGAGGCCAAAAGTTGTTGCGATTGCAGTCCGGCCATGCGCTGGCGTGCGACGAGCAATTGCTCCTGCACGCTGAGCACCTCCAGGTAGCCGCCGATGCCGGCGCGGTAGCGCTGCTCGGCCAGATCGAAGGCGGCGGCGGCGGTCTGCACGGCATCGTCCTGGGCGCGTGCGCGCTGCTCCAGCGAACGCACCGCGTTGACCTGGTCGGCCACTTCGCGCAACGCCGCGATCACCTTCTGGTTGTAGTCGGCAACGGCCAGGTCGTACTGCGCATCGCTGCCGGCCAGATTGGCGCGCAGCTTGCCGCCGTCGAAGATCGGCAGGCTCAATGCCGGGGCGACCACGCCGAAGACCGAAGCGCTTTCCAGCAACTGGCCGACATCGCGGTTCACCACACCGCCCAGCGCGGTGATGTTGAAGCTGGGATAGAAGCGGGTCTTGGCCGTGGCGATGTCCTTGTCGGCCGCCTCCACGCGCCAGCGCGCGGCCACCACGTCCGGGCGACGGCCGAGCAGATCGGCCGGCAGGTTGCTCGGCAGCTGCGCGGCGACGCTCGCGCCCAGCAGCGGGCGCGCGATGTCCAGCCCGCGGTCCGGGCCCTGGCCAAGCAACGCCGCCAGCGCGTTGCGCGCTTCGTCGATCTGCTGCTGTGCGGATTGCACCTGTTGCTGCGCCGCCGGCACCCGTGCCTGGGCCTGACGCAGCTGCAGATCGCTGTCGATGCCTGCACTGCGGCGCTGCTGGGTCAGCTCCACGGTCTTGCGCGAGCGCGCCAGTTCCTCGTCGGCCACGTCGTGCAGACGCCAGGCGTAGTCGAGTTGCGCATAGGCTTCGGCGATCGCCGCCGACAGGTTCAGGCGCGCGGCCTGCGCATCCACCTCGGCCGCGTGCGCGGTGTCCACCGCCGCTTCCCAGGCGGCGCGCTTGCCGCCCCACAGGTCCACGCCATAGCGGAAGTCCACCACCAGCTGACCGTTGCCGCCGAAGCGTCCGCCGCGCTCTTCGCCGGCCACCGACTCCGGCAACTGCACGCCCGCATAGCCGCCGGAGACCGACAGGCTGGGGCCTCGATCGGCCTGCGCGGTACCGATGCGGGCCTGCGCCTGGCGCAGGCGCGCGTCGGCCGCCTCCAGGCTGGGGCTGTGCTGCAGGCCTTCGCCGATCAGCGCGTTCAATTGCGCATCGCCAAGCGCACGCCACCAATCGCTGGCCGGCCATGCGGCCGCACTCAGCCCGGCCTGCCCCAGGGTGCGCTCGGCATGCAGCTGGCTGGCGTCGAGCACGGTGGCTTGCGGCGCCAGGCCACGGCTGCTGGCGCAGGCGGCCAGCGCCAGCGTCAGGGCGGCGACAACGAGTGGCCGCGCGCGGCGCATCGGGCGCGGGCGCAGCGTCTGGATGGAAAAACTAGCAGCGTTCATGAGTTGAGTGCATCGCGGACACGGATAAGAAGAGAGGTGAGTTGTTCGCGCTCAGAGGCATCCAGGTCGCGCAGGCCATGCTCGATCGCACGTTCGCCGCGCAAGCGCAGCCGTTCCCACAGCGCCACGCCCTGCTCGGTCATGACGATCTGCAGCGCACGCCGGTCCTGGGCATGCGGCTCGCGCCGCACCGCGCCCAGTGCCTCGAGCTTGTCGAGCAGGCGGGTCACCGCGCTCGGCGTCTGGTCCAGCGCCAGCGCCAGTTCGTTGGCCGTACACGGCGAACGCACCGCCAGGATCTTCAGACCGACGTAGTGGCTGAAACCGAAGTCGGGCAGCTCGCCCTTCATCTCGGCATCGAGCTGACGCATCAGCGCGTCGCGCACCTGGCGCAACAGCAACCCGAACGACGGCGGAGCGGTGGGCGGTAAATTCATGCGGCACATTTTGTTCCGAAAAATATATTTGTCAACGCAAATATCTCACCCGGGATTAAACCGCCAGCAAGGATCGCCACCTTACGCGCCACTCCAACTGGCCCGGTAATACAATCAGGCCAATGACTATCGAAAACCCGCCAACGACGGTGGACGCACTGCCGCCCGGCGTGCGCAGCAGCTTCGAATGGGCCGACGGCCCGGTGCTGATCGCCTTCCTGGCCGACCTGCGTGCGGTGTGGGCGCCCGAAACCGCCTGGCATGCGCATGTACGCGGACAGCTGATGTTTGTCGAACAAGGCGTGCTGACCGTGCATACCCGACAGGGCACGCTGTCGTTGCCACCGGGCTGCGCCGGCTGGATGCCGCCTGGCCAGCAGCACACCGTCGAGCTGGCCGGCCCGATGCGCGGTTGGGGCGTGGTGGTGCGGCCGGATGCCTGCGCCTCCCTGCCCGCGCAAGGCGGAGTGATCCGGCTGACCGGGCTGGCCCGCGAGGCGATCATGCGTGCCGCCGGCTGGCCGCTGGATCGGCCGCTGGATAGCGCCCAGCAGCGGCTGGCCGCGGTGCTGCTGGACGAGCTATGCCAGGTCCAAATCGACCACCTGCACCTGCCGATGCCGGCCGACCGCCGCCTGCTGCGGATTGCCCGGCAATTGCTCGCCACCCCTGCCGACCCACGCCCGCTCGATGCCTGGGCCGATTGGGGCGGGCTGTCGCCGCGCAGCCTGAGCCGGCATTTTCGCGACGAGACCGGGCTGAGTTTTGCGCAATGGCGCCAGCAGGCACGCCTGGCCGAGGGCCTGCGCCGGCTCAGCCAGGGCAGCGCGGTGGCGCAGGTGGCCGACCAGCTCGGCTACAGCAGCCCCAGTGCCTTCGTCAGTGTGTTTCACCGCCACTTCGGCGCCCCGCCCACCCGTTATCTGGCCGCCGGCCACGCGCGCGGCTTGGCATCCCCCGCCGCATCCGGATAATCGGCGCTCTTCGAGCTCGCGCTGCGGCGCGGTCTCCTCTCACGCAGGACCTGGCTTTACATGACCGATCTGACCCGCCCCACCTTCCATGGCTTCGAACAGCTGCCGCTGCGCGAGTACGCCGAACGCGCCTATCTCGACTATTCGATGTACGTGGTGCTCGACCGCGCCCTGCCGTTCCTCGGCGATGGCCTGAAGCCGGTGCAGCGCCGCATCATCTTCGCGATGAGCGAGCTCGGCCTGAACGCGGCTGCCAAGCCGAAGAAATCCGCGCGCACCGTGGGCGATGTGATCGGTAAGTACCATCCGCACGGCGACAGCGCCTGCTACGAAGCGCTGGTGCTGATGGCGCAGCCATTTTCGTACCGCTATCCGCTGATCGAAGGCCAGGGCAACTTCGGCTCCACTGACGACCCCAAGTCGTTCGCGGCGATGCGCTACACCGAGTCCAAGCTCACCCCCATCGCCGAAGTGCTGCTGGGCGAAATCGGCCAGGGCACCACCGATTGGGCGCCCAACTTCGACGGCACCCTGGAAGAGCCGACCTGGTTGCCGGCCCGCCTGCCGCACCTGCTGCTCAACGGCACCACCGGTATTGCCGTCGGCATGGCCACCGACGTGCCGCCGCACAACCTCAACGAGATCGTCAGCGCGCTGCTGCGCCTGCTCGACAACCCCGATGCCACGGTCGCCGAGTTGTGCGAACACGTGCTGGGCCCGGACTACCCGACCACCGCAGAAATCATTACCCCGGCCGCCGACCTGCGCAGCATCTACGAGACCGGCCATGGCAGCGTGCGCGCACGTGCCACCTATAAAAAAGAACACGCCAACATCGTCATCGATGCGCTGCCGTACCAGGTCTCGCCGTCCAAGGTGATCGAGCAGATCGCCCAGCAGATGCGCGCCAAGAAGCTGCCGTGGCTGGAAGACATCCGCGACGAGTCCGACCACACCAGCCCGGTGCGGGTGGTACTGGTGCCGCGCTCCAACCGTGTCGACGCCGAACAGTTGATGGGCCACCTGTTCGTCACCACCGATCTTGAGCGCAGCTACCGCGTCAACCTCAATGTGATCGGCCTGGACGGCCGCCCGCAGGTGAAGAACCTGCGCCAGCTGCTGAGCGAGTGGCTGACCTTCCGCAGCGATACCGTCACCCGCCGCCTCAACCATCGCCTGCAAAAGGTCGAGCGCCGCCTGCACCTGTTGGAAGGCCTGTTGATCGCCTTCCTCAACCTGGACGAAGTGATCCGCATCGTCCGCAGCGAAGACGAACCCAAGCCGGTGTTGATTGCCCGCTTCGCGCTCAGCGAGGAACAGGCCGAATACATCCTGGAAACCAAGCTGCGTCAGTTGGCGCGCCTGGAAGAAATGAAGATCCGCGGCGAGCAGGAAGCACTGGCCAAGGAACGCGCGCAGCTGATGGCGATCCTGGAAAGCAAGACCAAGCTCAAGAAGCTGATCAAGGACGAGCTGACCGCCGACGCCAAGAAGTTCGGCGACGCGCGCCGCTCGCCGCTGGTGCAGCGTGGCGCCGCGCAGGCGATCGACGAGACCGAAATGGTCGCCAGCGAACCGATGACGGTGGTGCTGTCGGAAAAGGGCTGGGTGCGCGCGGCCAAGGGCCACGAGGTCGATCCGGCCGGCATGTCGTATCGCGACGGCGACAGCCTGCTGGCGGCGGTGCGCAGCCGCAGCACGCATCAGGTGGCGTTCCTGGATTCGGATGGCCGCGCCTATTCGACCGCCGTGCACACCCTGCCCTCGGCACGCGGCAACGGCGAACCGTTGACCGGACGCTTCTCGCCCGGCTCGGGCGCATCGTTCCAGGTCATGGCCAGTGCCGACAACGCCACCCGCTTCGTGCTGGCGTCCTCGCACGGCTATGGCTTCGTGACTCGTTTCGAAAACCTCACCGGCCGCAACAAGGCCGGCAAGGCGATGCTCAACCTGACTGCCGGCTCGCATGTGCTCAGCCCTGCGCAGGTGAGCAACCCGCAGACCGACCGCATCGTCGCCGTCACCAGCGCCGGCAACCTGCTGGCGGTGCCGGCCACCGACGTGCCCGAGCTGGACAAGGGCAAAGGCAACAAGATCATCGAGATCCCCAAGGCCAAGCTCGGCACCGAGCGCGTGGTGGCAGTGGTCGCGGTGGCGCCGGGCAACACCCTGCTGGTGCGCAGCGGCGCGCGCACCATGAGCCTGTCGTTCAAGGATCTGGATACGTACGTGGGCGCGCGTGCGAGTCGTGGATCGTTGTTGCCGCGCGGGTGGCAGAAGGTGGATGGGCTGGAGGTGCAGTGACGGTGATTCACTCGTCTGGCGCGCGGCGGCGCGACTGACATTGCTATCGCCTCAGGCTGCTGAGGCGCGGCAAAAAAGTCGATGGGCTGGAAGTGCGGTAACGGCATCCGCTCACCGCGCGCGGCGGCGCGGCTGACACTGCGGTCGCCCCAGCCCGCTGAGGCGCGGATCACCAACGCACCGCATTGCGGTGTCTTGGCTGGGAGGTTCAATGCTGTATGCGGATGGCCAGGAATCCAAAGCCGGTGATCTGATCGAGATCGACACTCAATACCGCGGAAATGTCGTTGCCTGCATGGACACAGCCGATTATCTTCCGGGCCACGAGAGCTGGGGCTATCTAAGCCACGGCATCATGGTCGACACGGATTTTTGTGGCCTGGTTCATTACGATCAGGCCTCTGCCGATGCAGAGGGACTGCTACTTCTTGCACGCCTACCAGCCAATTGAATCACCCAGTCACGCGATTTGATTCCGGCAAGTGCTGTAGCGTCTGGACTAACGCAGCGGGCATAGTTCGGTGGGACCTTCCCCAGCTTGCAACCACGCAGCCGGCGATCTGATCGATGCGATTGGCTGCAAAACCAACTTCATCACCCGCAACACTAAGCACCCCTGCCGCACTGCGCACACAGGCGCGTTTTTTCGTAAGCGCGGTACCGCACTGGGGTGCACCGACATGACGAGACCATGGACACAGATTTCTGGTTGCAACGTTGGCAGGACGGACAGACCGGCTTTCACCAGGATGAGGTGATGCCGCTGCTGCAGAAGCACTGGCCGGCACTGCAGCTGCCACACGCTGCACGCGTATTGGTGCCGCTGTGCGGCAAGACGCTGGACATGCATTGGCTGGCCGCGCAAGGCCATCGCGTTCTGGGCGTGGAGGTCTCGCCACTGGCCGTGACGCAGTTCTTCGATGACGCCAACCTGCAACCGCAGCGCCATAGCAGCGGCGCTGCCGAACATTTCGTCGCCGGCCCCATCGAGATCATCTGCGGCGATGCCTTTGCGCTGGACGCGCACGTATTGGCCGATTGCATGGCGGTCTACGACCGCGCTGCGCTGGTGGCCTTGCCGGCGAACCTGCGCCAGCGGTATCTGCAAACCACCTACGCGCACTTGCCGGCAATGTGTCGTGGGCTGCTGATCACGCTGGATTATCCGCAAACCGAAAAGGCCGGCCCGCCTTTTGCAGTGGATGCGGCCGAGGTGCAGTCGCTGTTTCAGGCGCCATGGCAGGTGCAACAGTTGGAACTGCGCGACATCCTGGATCAGGAGCCGCGCTTCCGTGCCGATGGCGTCACCGCCTTATCGACTGCGGTGTATCGGCTGCAGCGCAACTGACAGCGTCGAGACCAGGTCTGCAGCGCCAATCCGGGCGCCGGGATGGCCTGAATGAAAAAGCCGGCATCGAGCCGGCGATCTGCAGCACTGGAGCCTGTGACGTAACGGAGGTCTGCACGTCTGCACACTCCGGTGCAACGTGCCGGCCGCATGCGCCAAGCACCACGGTTCGTGGCCGCCTCAAGCACCAGCGCACGGCCTTGGAGCGTACGCCAGTCCAGCAATCCCGCAATCAACCGGCCACGTGGCCCTTGTCGATCTTCGAGGTCTGGTACAGCTCCAGGCCGATCCGCTTGATCAGGCCAAGCTGCTGCTCCAGCCACCAGGCATGGTCTTCTTCGGTGTCCTGCAATTGCTTGAGCAACATGTCGCGGCTGACGTAATCGCCGTGCTCTTCGCACAGCTTCATGCCGGCAGCCAGCGCCGCGCGCACTTCGTATTCCACCACCAGATCGCGCTCGAGCATCTCGACAACGGTCTTGCCCGGCGCAAACTCGGCCGGGCGCATATCCGGGTCGCCTTCCAGGAACAGGATGCGCCGCAGCAACGCGTCAGCGTGCTCGGTTTCTTCCTGCATCTCATGGTTGATGCGCTCGTACAGCGCCATCAGGCCCTGATCCTCGTAGCGGCGCGAATGCAGGAAATACTGGTCGCGTGCCGCCAGTTCGCCGCGTAGCAGCTGCTTGAGGTAATCGACGACTTCGGGATGGCCTTTCATGGTGTGCTCCAGCGACGCAATGCGCGCATGGTGCACTAAGCCGGCGGGCAATGATCTAATCGGAATCACTTTCAGTTGCGCTTGCGGCCAGACCCGTCGCGGTCATGATCTGCAGCCACACTGAAACGGCCCGCACCTCGGCGCAGCAGGAACGGGCGGCCTCGCCCCGCATCGCGCCTGATGCACCGGAGCCGCCATCTCTCGCTCCACTGACCGCCCAGGTCTATCGGCAACCCCCGAACCACGCTCCAAGGAACCGACGATGCGCAAATGGCTGGCCCGGCTGATGCTGGCAACTGTGGTGCTGGTGCTCGCCGCCGGCCTGGCGCTGTATCTGCTGCTGCGTGGCAGCCTGGCGCAGCTGGATGGCGACACGCCCTTGAGTGGCCTGGCCGCCGCCGTCAGCGTGCAGCGCGACCAGAACGGCGTGGTCACCATCGACGCGGCAAGCCAGAGCGATGCGATGCGCGCGCTCGGCTACGTGCATGCGCAGGAGCGCTATTTCGAGATGGACCTGATGCGCCGCGCGCCCGCCGGCGAATTGTCCGAACTGTTCGGTCCCAAGGCGGTGGATCTGGACAAGCGCAGGCGCGTGCATCGGCTGCGCGCCCGCGTGCATGCCAACCTGGACATCGCCGCCGGCAGCCAGCGCGCTGCCCTGCAGGCCTACACCGACGGCGTCAATGCCGGGTTGGCCGCCTTGCCGGTACGCCCGTGGCCGTATCTGCTGCTGCGCCAGGCCCCGCGCGCCTGGACGCTGGACGACTCCATCCTGACCGGCCTGGCGATGTATGCCGACCTGCAGGACAGCGACAACCAGACCGAACTGGCCGCCGCGCGCATCCGCGCCGTGGTGCCGCCTGCGCTGGCGGCGCTGCTCGATCATCAAGGCTCCAGCTGGGACGCGCCGCTGCTGGGCCCGGTACATGGCGATGCCGTGCTTCCCGACGCGGCTGCACTGGATCTGCGTGCCTTGCCGCACCCGCCCGCCACACCGCCTGCCGAGCAACCCACCCCAGGCAGCAACAATTTTGCGGTGGATGGAAGCCTCACTGCAGACGGGCGCGCCATCGTCGCTGACGACATGCATCTGGGGCTGCGCGCGCCCAACATCTGGTTCCGTGCGCGGCTGCGCTACCCCGACAGCGCTGCGCCGGACGGCAAGGTGGACGTCACCGGCTTCACCCTGCCCGGCCTGCCCGCGGTGGTAGTCGGCAGCAATGGGCATGTGGCCTGGGCGTTCACCAACAGCTATATCGACACCGCCGACTTTGCGCGGATTCCCGCAGCTACGCCCGGTCATCCGCAGGCGCTGACCACGCATGTCGAAACCATTGGTGTAGCGGGCGCTGAGTCAGTGCGTCTGGAGGTGCGCGAAGCGGCGTGGGGGCCGATCCTGCATGAAAACCCGGATGGCAGCCTGCTGGCGCTGCGCTGGGCCGCGCAGTTGCCGGGCGCGATCCGTCTGGACTTCGCACAGATGAGCAGCGCACGCGACCTGCGCAGCGCCTTCGAAGTGGCCGACCGCTCGGGCATTCCGGCGCAGAACCTGTTGCTGGCCGACCGCAGCGGGCGCATCGCCTGGCGCCTGATCGGTGCGCGCCCGGCCCGCAATGCCGGATGCGAGCCGACCGGCATTGCCGAGCTCGCGAGCGCCGCATCACCGTCTGCGTCGCCCACACCCGCTGCGCAAGCGGACACACCAGCGGCCGCCTGCACACCATGGCCGGTGCGCAGCGATGCGGCGCCGGCGTTGATCGACCCGCCCTCGCATCGACTATGGACAGCCAATAGCCGCGTGGTCGATACGCAGCAGCTGGCCACGCTCGGCAATGCCGGCTACGACCTCGGCGCGCGTGCGCAGCAGATCCGCGACGACCTGTTCGCGAAGCAGCGCTTCAGCGAGCGCGATCTGCTGGCGATCCAGCTGGACGATCGTGCGTTGTTGCTGACACGGTGGTGGCAGCTGTTGCGCGGTGTGGTCGAGCACGACAAGGACCCGGCGTTGCAGCAGATCGAACAGGCAACGCGCCGGTGGGACGGCCATGCATCCACCAGCTCGGCCAGCTACCGCATCGTGCGCGAGTTCCGCAGCAAGACCATCGCTGCGGTGGAAGCCGGTCTGCTGGCGCCGGCCCAAGCAGCGCTGGGCGAGCAGTTTCTCGCGCCGCGTCGCGCACAGCTGGAAGGCATCGTCTGGCCGTTGCTGCAGCAGCGCCCCGCCAACCTGCTGCCACCGGCCTTCGCAGACTGGGACCAGTTGCTGAGCGATGCCGCACGCAGCGCGCAGGCGGACCTGATCGCGCAGGCGGCGCCCGGCCAGCCACTCGACAAGCGCAGCTGGGGCGAACGCAACACCGCCGCCATCTGTCACCCGATCGCGCGGGCATTGCCTGCGCTCGCCAAGCACTGGCTGTGCATGCCGCCCGACCAACTGCCAGGCGACCGCGACATGCCGCGCGTGCAAGGCCCGGCCTTCGGCGCATCCGAACGCATGGTGGTGTCGCCCGGCCACGAGCAGGACGGCATCGTGCACATGCCGGGCGGCCAGAGCGGACATCCCTTGTCGCCGTTCTGGGGCGCCGGGCACGACGATTGGGTGCACGGCCGGCCGACCCCATTCCTGCCGGCAGCCATGCGCTACACGCTGCACTTGCAACCGGAGTAGGCGGTCGTGCTTTCTTTGTCTGTCGACACGGGTCTCTAGGTCGGCGTCCTGCACCCTCATCCGCCCTTCGGGCACCTTCTCCCGATGGGAGAAGGGAGACAGGCAGCGCTTCATCCGTTTGCTTGAGCAATCCCCTCTTCCGCCGGGAAAGCGGTTGGGGTGAGGGTACGGGCGCCTGCCATGCGACCGATGGCAGGCGATGCGACTCAGCTTGCGCTGGCTTCGATCGGTTTCCTGCATCGCAAAATGGCGTCCTGCACGACAGACAGCACGAGGCTTCGCTCGTACCCTCATCCGCCCTTCGGGCACCTTCTCCCGAGGGGAGAAGGCAGACAGGCAGCGCTTCATCCATCTGCTTGAGCAAGCGCTCTCCCGCCGGGAGAGCGGTTGGGGTGAGGGTATGGGCGCCTGCCATGCGACCGACGCAATTGCACGTTTTGCTGTTTACAGATCGCGCCCGGCACATCGGCACGCGCAAGTGTCCGCGACTATGTCCGCCTGCCGACCTGCGCAATCAAGCGGGCACAACATGCTAAGATGCATTTGATAACCATTCCCATTAGTGACCAATGCGCCCCACGCTCCTTGTCACCGCACTCGCCGCTGTCTTGGCGTTACCCTCGCCCCGCGCCTTTGCCCAACACACCAGCACCTCGGCAACCGTCACCGACCTGGATGGCGTCGACGTCGTCGGCCGTGCGCAGACGCTGTACAAGTCCGACGACGCCGCGGTCGCCACGCGCACCGACACGCCACTGTCGCTGGTGCCGCAATCGGTGCAGGTGCTGCCGCGCGAGTTGATCGACGACCAGGCCGCGCGCCAGATCACCGATCTGTATCGCAGCATCAGCGGCATCAGTTTCTTCAGCTATGCGGGCGTCACCTTGCGTGGCTTTCGCCAGGAAAACGTGCTCTACGACGGTCTGCGTGGCGACCCGTATGCCGGCTTCTCGGTGCCGCAGCTGTTCAACATCGAACGCGTGGAAGTGCTCAAGGGCCCGGCAGGTGCGTTGTATGGCGGCGGCGAACCCGGCGGCGTCATCAACTACGTCACCTGCAAGCCTGCGCACCAGGCGCAGCGGCGCGTGGAGCTGCAGCTGGGCAATCAATCGTTCGGCGCGGCGTCGTTCGAAGCCACCGGCCCTGCGCGCGAAGACGGCCGCATCCGCTATCGCATCGGCGCCTATGCCGATGGCGAGGATGGCTTTCGCTGGAACACCGATAGCCAGAGCCAGATCGGCGATGCATCGGTGGCTTTCGATGTCGGCGACACCGGCGAGCTCACCCTGCAGTACACCGACATCACCCAGAACCTGGGCGGAAACCGCTTGCGCGGTGTGCCGGTCGATGACGAAGGCAACTTCCTCACCGACCGTCGCTGGAACCACAACGAGCCCACCGATTTTCTCGACATGCGCGCCAAGGTGGCGTTCGCGCAATATCGCTTTGCGCCGTCGGATGCGTGGGACGTGGACATGGCGCTACGCTGGTTCAAGAACGACGAGCACCAGATCTATCACGAGCCGATGGGTTTGATCGATCGCGATCGCGACGGCACCGCCGAGTGGATGACACGGCAGTTGCGCAATCAGTTCCGCGACAACGATGCGATCTCCAGTAACGTCAATGCGGTGTTCCGTACCAGCACCGGTGCCATCGCACACAAGCTGCTGATGGGCGCTGATTACTATCGCCTGGATGCCGATTTCCGCGCGCAAACGGCCAATACCGCAGATACCGGACGCGTGCGCGGGCCGGTGCCGGGCATCGACCTGTTCAACCCGGTGTATGGCCGCAGCGGCTTTTACGACTACGGCCTGGACGCGCTGCCCTGGCGTGCCACCAGCACGCACAGCCAGCGCTACGGCGCGTATCTGCAGGACGAACTCACCCTGACGCCGCGCTGGTTTGCGATGGCCGGACTGCGCTGGGACGGCTTCAAGGACGACAACCGGCTGGACGGCTCGCGCGTCACCGGCAACGATCTCAGCTGGCGTGTGGGCAGCACCTTCGTGCTGCGCGATGGCGTCAACGCGTACGCCAGTTATGCCAGCGGCTTCCTGCCGCAGGATGCGGCGAACCAGGACAGCAGCGTCGGGGGCCCGTTCGAACCCGAGCGCAGCACGCAGTGGGAAGTCGGCCTGAAAACCGCGCTCAACGACGGCGGGCTGACGCTCAACACCGCGCTATATCGCATCGAACGCAGCAATATCGTGCAGGCCAACGGCAGCATCGTTGCCGGCGTCAACCAGCTCTCCGCGCTCGGCCTGGTGCGCAGCGAAGGCCTGGAAGTGGATCTGCTGGCCGACCTCACCGAACGCTGGGTGCTCAACCTGACCTACGCCTACAACGATGCGCGCGTGCTCGATGCGGGTACCAACGGCATCACCAATGCGTCCGGCGACCGCTTCGCCAATGCACCGCGCAACACCTTCGGTCTGTGGACGCGTTACGACCTGCCGGCCTGGAACTCGGCGATTGCCTTCGGTGCCGACTACGTGGGCGAGCGGGTCAGCCTTGAAGGTCAGCGCGTCAAGCCGTACGCCATCTTCGACATCAGCTGGCAGACGCAGTGGGATGCCTGGAAGCTGCAGGTCAACCTCAAGAACCTGTTCGACAAGGTTTACGCCGTCAGCGGGTTCACTGAGCGCACTGGTCACTTTCCCGGAGAGCCGCGTCGCATCTACGCGCAGCTGGCTTATAGTTTTTAAGCGTGGCGAACGCGCGCCTGCGCAGGCCTTGCGCGCGGCTTCAGATGTGACGTTCGTCGACCGCTACACGCGCGTTTGCGGCCTCGACGACGGCTGTGCAATGAACCTGCGCCGAATCAGGCAGGCCGGAATCAGCCAGACTTTAACGTCCGGTGGGACACACTAGAGGCCGTCGCGATGTGGAGTACCGCTCCACAGCATCGCCCTCTTCCCCCCACTGACCGGAATCCGCATGCCTCTGCTTGCCCGCTCCGTTTCCGCCTTGTTGCCTCTGCTTGTTGCCACTGCCTGCTCGGCAGCGCCGCCCGCCCGGTCCGGCCCGCCGGCCGCGCCCGTCGCTGCCTGCACCGCCAAGGTGAAGCCAGGACAGGATCTGCAAAAAGCCATCGACAAGCTCCCGCAAAGCGATACGCCTGCGGTGTTGTGCCTGGAAAAAGGCGAATTCCCGCTCAATGGCCTGGTCTCGATCCACCGCGGCAATCTCACCCTGCGCGGCAAGGGCCCGACCACCGTGCTGCGCATGGCCGATGGCGTGCAGCAGCCGGCACTGGTGGTCGGCGACTACGAAAACCAGCAGCCGACCGGCGTGATCCGCAATGTCAGCATTGAAGACATGCAGATCGTCGCCAGCACCGGCGACAAGGAGTTCATGCCCGAGCGCCCGTACCTGAGCAATAGCGCGGTGGTCGTGCGTTCCGGCCAGGGGATTCGCCTGGCCGGCCTGCAGGTCAACAAATGCCGCAGCGCCTGCCTGCTGAGCGAATACGACACCCGCGAGATCACCATCGAAAACAACGATGTGTCCGGGGCGATCTGGGACGGGGTGTCGTTCAACCGCACCGCCAAGGTCACCATGGTCAACAACTACATCCACGACAACGTGGCCGCAGGCCTGACCACCGAACATCTGGAAGACAGCGAGATCCGCAACAACCGCTTCGAGCGCAACGGCAGCCAGGGCATCTACCTGTCCGACGCGCGGCGCAACCGCTTCAGCAACAACGTGTTCGATGGCAACAAGGTGGCCGGCGTGTTCCTGGCCTGCGCGATCCGCTATCGCACGCCGGAAATCCTGTGCTGGGACAACAGCATGAGCCAGGACAACGTGTTCGAGAACAACCGCTTCTCCAATACGCCGTTCACCTACACCATCGGTGTGGACCGTGCGGCCAATTGCACCGCGGGCGACTTCAAGCCGAACCTGTGGCGTAACAACCAGGCCGATGTGGCCGGTGTGGATATCGAGCCGCAGCGCTACGGCTATTGCGTGCGCCACGAGCAATAAGCACGGGCGATACGACAGCGGCCGGCCGCGCAAGCCGGCCGCTGTTCCTGCACTGTGCGTTACGAGGCCAGTGCCTGTTCGTGCACGCCGGCGATCGCACGACCCGACGGGTCGGCCATCGCCGCGAAACTGGCATCCCAGGCAATCGCGGTCGGCGACGAGCATGCAATCGACTTGCCGCCGGGCACGGTTTCCGCGGCCGCCTGGCTCGGGAAAAACTGCTCGAACAGGCTGCGATAGAAATACGCTTCCTTGGTCTGTGGCGGATTGACCGGGAAACGCCGGTCGGCCGCGGCCAACTCGCGGTCGCTCACATGCGCGGCGGCATGCGCCTTGAGTCCATCAATCCAGCCATAACCCACGCCATCGCTGAACTGCTCCTTCTGCCGCCACAGGATCGATTCGGGCAGGTAGCCGGCGAAGGCTTCGCGCAACACGCCCTTTTCCATGCGCGTGGCGCCCGTGCTGGTCTTGTCGATCATCTTGAAGCTGGCATCCATGCGCATGGCCACGTCCAGGAACTCGCGATCCAGGAACGGCACGCGCGGCTCCACGCCCCAGGCCATCATCGACTTGTTGGCGCGCAGGCAATCGTAGTTGTTGAGCGCGTCGAGCTTGCGCACCAGCTCTTCATGGAACTCGCGCGCATTCGGCGCCTTGTGGAAATACAGATAGCCGCCGAAGATTTCATCGCTGCCTTCGCCCGACAGCACCATCTTCACGCCCATCGCCTTGATCCGCCGCGCCAGCAAAAACATCGGCGTGGACGCACGAATGGTGGTGACGTCGTAGGTTTCGATATGGCGGACCACTTCCGGCAACGCGTCCAGGCCTTCTTCGAAGCTGTACTCGAACCCATGATGCACGGTCCCCAACGCCGCGGCGGCCACCTCGGCGGCGGCCAGGTCCGGCGAGCCCTTCAAGCCGATTGCGAACGAATGCAGGCGCGGCCACCACGCTTCGGTGGTGTCGTTTTCTTCGATGCGGTGCCGTGCATAGCGCGCGGCAACGGCTGCGACCAGCGAAGAATCCAGCCCGCCGGACAGCAACACGCCATACGGCACGTCGGTCATCAGCTGACGGTGCACCGCGCGCTCGAAGGCCTCGCGCAACTCCTGCAACTGCACCTGCACGCCTTCCACTTCGGCGTATTCGCGCCAGGAGCGCTCGTAGTAACGGCTCAATGCACCGGTGGCGCTGTCGTACCAGTGCCCGGGCGGAAACTGCGCCGCATCGGCGCAATCGTCCACCAGCGACTTCAGCTCGGAGGCCACACGTAGCCGGCCTTCGCGATCGTGGCCCCAGTACAGCGGCACCACGCCGATCGGATCGCGCGCGATGATCACCCGCCCTGCCGCCTTGTCCCACAGTGCGAACGCGAAGATGCCGTTGAGGCGGTTGAGATAGGAGGCCGGCGCATCTTCGCGATACAGCGCGTTGATCACCTCGCAATCGGAGCCGGTCTGGAAGGCGTACGGCTGCACCAGTTCCTGCTTGAGTTCACGATGGTTATAGATTTCGCCATTCACCGCCAATGCGAGCTGCCCATCTTCGGAGAGCAATGGCTGCGAGCCGCCAGCCGGATCGACGATGGCCAGCCGCTCGTGCACCAGGATCGCACCGGTGTCGACATACACACCGCTCCAGTCCGGACCGCGATGCCGCTGCCGCTGCGAACATTCCAGCGCCTGCCGGCGCAGGGCCTGCAGATCGTCGCCGGGTTGCAGGCCGAAAATGCCGAAGATGGAACACATGGAAACACTCCTGATGAAACTGCGGGGATGGATGGCCGATGGATGAGCATGCTGCATGCAAGTGACGCCCAAAAAAAAACCCGCATCGGCCGATGCGGGTTTTCTGATTCCTGGGCGTTTGGTTTTACTTCGCCTAGTCGCAGACCCGCATCGACCGCGCACGATTATTCGCGCGCAGCGTGTTGCGGTTGGCGTTATTGACGTTGGCGAAGCGGATGACCATGCAGCCGACGCTAACCGTTCGTTTTCGCTGGCGCAACTGTTTCAGCGGCAACGACGGCGGCGCGGCGCCTGCTCAACCGATCAACAAGCGCTCGACAAGCGTGCGATACAGCGATGGCAGCGCCTCCAGGTCGGCCACGCGCACATGCTCGTCGACCTGGTGGATCGACGCGTTGACCGGGCCGACCTCGATGCATTGCGCACCAAGCGGGGCGATGAAGCGCGCATCGGAGGTGCCGCCGCCGGTGCTCTCCTCCGGTGGTGCCCCGGCAAACTGGCCCAGCACCTCGCGCGCGACACTGCGCAGCCGCCCCTCCGGCGTGTAGAACGGCTCGCCGCTGCGGTGCCAGCGCAATGTGTAATCCAGTGCATGGCGCTCCAGCACTGCGGTGATTTCCGCCTCCAGACGCGGCGCATCCCAATGCGGGGTGTAGCGCAGATTGAAGGCCACCTGCAGCTCGCCGGGAATCACGTTGTTGGCGCCGGTGCCGGCGTGGATATTGGAAATCTGCAGGCTGGTGGGCGGGAAACTTTCGAAGCCCTCGTCCCAGCGGCGCGCGATCAGTTCGGCCAGCGCCGGTGCCGCCAGATGGATCGGGTTGCGTGCCTTGTGCGGATACGCCACGTGGCCCTGCACGCCGTTGACGACCAGCGTGCCGGACAGGCTGCCGCGGCGGCCAACCCGCAGCAGATCGCCCAGCCGCTCGGTGGAGGATGGCTCGCCGGTGATGCACCAATCGATCTGCTGGCCACGCTCGGCGAACAGCCGTGCCACGTGCCGCACACCATCGATGGCATCGCCCTCTTCGTCGCTGGTCAGCAGCACCGCGAGCGTGCCTGGGTGCTGCGGATGCGCAGCGACGAACTGTTCGGCCGTCACCACGAACGCAGCCACGCTGCCCTTCATGTCGGCCGCGCCACGCCCGTACAGCACGCCATCGCGGATCTGCGGATCGAACGAATCGCTGGTCCACGCCTCGCGCGGGCCGGGCGGCACCACATCGGTATGCCCGAGCAGCACGAGCACCGGCGCGCCGCTACCGTGCGTGGCCCATAGATTGTCGACCTCGCCCAGGCGCAGGTGTTCGCAGCGGAAACCGGCCGCATCCAGACGTTGCGCGAGCATTGCCTGACATCCGGCGTCGACCGGCGTTACCGACGCGCGTGCAATCAGATCGCGGGTCAAATCCAGTACATCGCTCATGGAACATCACCTGCGTGGAGGCCGCCGCTGGCGGCGTGAGTTGATCCTGCACCATCGAAACAGCAGGCGCAGGCCTGCAGCGTCGCCGCAGTCTGCATGCAGCTGCGCGACTCAGCCGATGCCGAAGCGCTGCTTGAAGCCGTTATCGGAAAAGCCCTGGGTCAGGGCTCCATCGTCACTCACCACTACCGGACGACGAATCAGTTGCGGATACTCGCGCAGCAGCAGCTTCCACTCCGCCTCCGAGCCGGGCGCCTTCTTGTTGTCGGGCAACTGCCGCCAGGTGGTAGACGACTTGTTGATCAAGGCATCGAATCCTCCGGCCTTGCCGGCCCACTCCAGCAGCGTCTCCGGCGACGGCTTGTTGTCGCGGTAATCCACAAACGTATAGGCGACACCGAAGCGGTCCAGCCACTTGGTGGCTTTCTTGCAGGTATCGCAGTTCTTCAATCCATATAGCGTGGTCATGTCGTGCTCTCTTCAACTGCCTGGCGCGCGCCCGCACGCGTCAGCAAGGTGGTGGCCAACTCGGCGGGGTCCAGCCCGTGTGCGGGCAGGAACACCACCTGAGTGCGCTCACCGTGGAATTTCAATGCCAGCCGCGTCGGCGGGAGCAGCCAGGCAGGAACCGCCGCACGCAATTGCGCAAGGTCCACGCGCTGCGATCGCCCCTGCCGGGTGATCTCCAGCGCATCGCCGGCATCGCGCACCTGCGCCCACCGCCTGCATGACACGAGGTGCCGCACGGCCAGCCCCACCAGCGCGACAGGCGCCAGCCAGCGCCGCACATCCAGCTGCTGCGGGACGCCGTCGCGCACCAGCGAGCCCATCACGTAGACCGCAGCCCATCCCAGCCACAGCGCCGGGATGCCCCACCGCATCCAGCCACTGGCCGGACGCGACAGCAGCGTGCCGGCAGGCGCGTGTGCGGCACTCAATCGGCCAAACCGCGCAACAGTTCGTTGACGCTGGTCTTGCTGCGCGTCCTGGCATCGACCTGCTTGACGATCACTGCGCAATACAGCGAATGCGACCCGTCCTTGGACGGCAGCTGGCCGGACACCACCACGCTATACGGCGGCACATAACCGTAGGAGATCTCGCCGGTGGCGCGGTTGTAGATGCGCGTGCTCTGCGAAATGAACACGCCCATGCCGATCACACTGTGGTGGCCGATGACCACGCCTTCGACCACTTCCGAACGCGCACCGATAAAGCAGTGGTCTTCGATGATGGTCGGGCTGGCCTGCAGCGGCTCGAGCACGCCACCGATGCCGGCACCGCCGGACAGATGGCAGTGCTTGCCGATCTGCGCGCACGATCCCACCGTGGCCCAGGTATCGACCATGGTGCCTTCGCCGACATAGGCACCGATGTTGGTGAAGCTCGGCATCAGCACCACATCCTTGCCGAAATAGGTGCCGCGCCGCGCCGCCGCGCCGGGCACCACGCGCACGCCGGCCTTGCGGAACTGCGCTTCATGGAAGCCGGCAAAGCGCGATTCCACCTTGTCCCAGAACGGCGCCGGCTGGGCGTCGATCACCGCCATCTCGTTGACACGGAAATACAGCAGCACGGCCTTCTTCAGCCACTCGTTGACGGTCCAGCCGCCCTTCCCGTCCGGCTCGGCGACGCGGAACTCGCCGCTTTCCAGGCCGTCGATGACGCGATTGACGATGGCGCGGGTAGACCCGTCGATCTCGTCCATGGTCAAGGTGGCGCGACGCTCGAAGGCGCTTTCGATGCCGAACCTGAGTTCATCGCTGCCCACCTGGGTTGCAGCGCTGTGCACGGCCTGCTCGGCAATGGACAGTTTCTTCGCGGCGGCGGCCTTCCTTGCAGTCGGCGCCGACACCACGCCAGTCGCCTGTCTGGCCACACGCGGCGCGCCGGCTGCGGTCTTTGCAGCGGTCTTCTTTACCGCGGCTTTCTTGACCGCAGCCGTCTTGACGGCACCCTTCTTGCCGACGCTCGCTACCGGCTTGGCCGTGTCTGCTGCGGACGTCTTGGCGGCCTTGGCGGTGGAGGTGGCTGCGCGCTTGGGTGCGGCGCTGGCGGTGGTGGCACCGGGCTTGCGCACGGTCTTCTTGGTGGTGGCCATGGGGGTCTCCGGTCGTACTAGGCGGGGTCGAGACAGGCGCACAACGCATCGCGCAGGGCCTGCCGGGCGGATTCGGACAACGGGCGATCGTGCTCGTCGGTGATCTGGAACTGATCTTCCGCACGCTCGCCAAAGGTGGCGATGCGCGCATCGTGCACGCGCAGATGTTGCATGCGCAGGACATACGCCACATCGGCCAGCAGGCCGGGGCGATCGGGGGCGACCAGACTGATGCGGGTGCGGCGGCCGCCGGCGCTTTCGCTGAACTCCACGCGCGGCGCGAAGCGGAAATGCCGCAACTGGCGCGGCACCGCACGCCGCGATGGCCGCACTTTTTGCAGGTCGCCGGCCAGCACCTGCCGTAGCGCTGCGGCAAGACGCTGCGGATCGCCATCGGCATAGCCTTCCTGCGGCAGCACTTCGAACACGTCGAAGATCGCATCGTGCGGTGCATCCAGCACGCGCGCGCGGTGGATGCCGTAACCCTTGCGATCCAGGGTGGCCACGATCGCCGAAAACAGTCCATCGCGGTCCGGCGAATAGACGAACAGTTCCAGCGCGTCGTTGTCCGGCACCGCACGCCGCGCCTTGACCAGGGTCTGGCCGATCTGCACTTCGATCAGCGAGACGGCCTGCCAGGCGAGCTGCTCGGGACGGAAGCGCAGGAAGTTTTCGTCCGGCATGCCGGCGAACTGGCGGTCGATGGTGGCATCGTCATGCCCTTGCGCCTGCATCAGCGCGCGCGCGGACTCGCGCGCTTCGCGCAGCCGCTCTTCGCGCGGCGGCGGATGTTCCAGGCCCTCGCGCAGCGCGCGCCGCGCCGCGAAATACAGGTCCGCCAGCAGGCGGTCCTTCCACGCGTTCCACAGTTTGGGGCTGGTGCCGGCGATATCGGCGCAGGTCAGCAGATACAGATAATCCAGCCGCTCGCGCGTGCCGACCAGGGTGGCGAAACGATGGATCACCTCCGGGTCGGAGATGTCCTGCTTTTGCGCAGTGACCGACATGCGCAAGTGCTGCTCCACCAGCCAGGTCACCAGTTGGGTATCGCCTTCGCTCAACCGGTGCGCAAGACAGAATGCACGCGCATCGACCGCGCCCAGCTCGGAATGGTCTCCGCCGCGGCCCTTGGCGATGTCGTGAAACAACCCGGCCAGCAGCAGCAATTCCGGCTTGCGCAGGCGCGGCCAGACTTCGTGGGTGATCGAAAAACGCTCGTCGGCGCGGCCGGCGGCGAACAACGCGATGTTTCGCAGCACCATCAGCGTGTGCTGGTCCACCGTGTAGACGTGGAACAGATCGAACTGCATACGTCCGGATACGCTGGCAAAGGCGGGAATCCACTGCCCAAGCACGCCCAGCCGCGCCATGCGATTGAGCG
Organism: Xanthomonas sp. 3793; assembly: GCF_024806835.1. Lineage (GTDB taxonomy): Bacteria > Pseudomonadota > Gammaproteobacteria > Xanthomonadales > Xanthomonadaceae > Xanthomonas > Xanthomonas arboricola_F. The sequence continues at coordinate 571,595 of NZ_JANTYU010000002.1, read as the reverse complement.
TCTCCACCGCGCGCGGGCCACGCAGCAGCGCCATGAAGCGGTCGCGCGTGGCGGCATCGGCCACGTCGTAGGCCGGCAGTTGCTGCAGCACCTCGGCCAGCGCGCGCGCGGTCAACGAATGCAGGCCGCGCACATCGCGATGCGCCGCCCACTGCGCAAACAGCGCGAACACCTGCAGCACATCGCCATCCGGCCAGCTCTCGGCATCGGCGGCAAGGTAGCCGCGGCGCAGGCTGAAACCATCGCCCAGCGGCTCTGGTACCGCTTCGCCGTCGAACTGTTCTTCGAAGCGCTGCAGCAGCCGGTCGCTGATCCGGCGGATCAATGCAGCGCTGCGGTAAAAGCGCTGCATCATTTTTTCCACGCCCAGGCTTTCCGGGTCGTCGGCAAAGCCCAATCGCTGCGCCAGGGTCTTTTGGTAATCGAAACGCAGCCGCTCTTCCGGCCGGTTGGCCACGATATGCAGCCCGAACCGCAGCCGCGCCAGCTCTTCGCGCTCGCGCCGCAACGCGGCCGCTTCATCGAAGCCGACATGGCCCAGCCCGACCAAGGCTTCCAGATCCTTGACCCCGAACGCGCGCAACGCCATCCAGCCCAGGGTCTGCAGATCGCGCAGGCCTCCCGGGCCATCCTTGATATCGGGTTCGAGGTTATCGGCGGTATCGCCGAACCGCTGATGCCGCGCCAGCAATTCTTCGCGCTTGGCCTGGAAGAAGTCGCGTGGCGGCCATACCCATTGCGGCGCGATCGCCGCAGCCAGCGCTGCCCGCGCTTCGCCATCGGCCACCAATGGGCGCGACTCGATCAGGGCGGTGAGCACGGTCTGATCGATCGCCGCAGCGGTGCACTGCGCCGGCGAGCGCACCGCATGACTGATCGGCAGACCCACATCCCACAACAACGCAAACAAGCGGGCCAGCGCCTGCTCATGGTGCTGCTGCGCAGCGGTGTCGCCCAACACCAGCACGTCCACGTCCGAGCGCGGAAACAGCTCGCCGCGGCCGTACCCACCGACCGCATGCAACGACAGGCCGCTATCGGCCGGAATGCAACGCGTCCAGGCGTTGCGCATCAACTGGTCGACCGCGCGTGCGCGTAACGCAACCAGCCGTTCGATCGGCTCGCCCTGATCGAAGCGCTTGCACAGCCGCATGTCGGCATGCACCAGCAGCGGACGGGCCTGCGCGGCCCACTCCGCGTCGCCGGCGACGCCCGGGTCGGGTCGGTCCGCCGGCGTGTCCGTCATACCGGCGCGGGCGAATTGGCCGACAGCGTCAGCACATCCACGCCGTCTTCGGTCACCGCGACCATGTGCTCCCACTGCGCGGACAACTTGCGGTCCTTGGTCACCACGGTCCAGCCATCGGGCAGGGTCTTATGGTGATAGGTGCCTTCGTTGATCATCGGTTCGATGGTGAAGGTCATGCCGGGCTTGAGCACCAGGCCTTCGCCGGGACGGCCGTAATGCATCACCTGCGGTTCGTCGTGGTAGACCTTGCCGATACCGTGGCCGCAGTAGTCGCGCACCACGCTGAAGCGCTCGGCTTCGGCGAACTTCTGGATCGCATGGCCCACATCGCCCAGCGTGGCGCCCGGCTTGACCGCACGGATGCCGCGCCACATCGCTTCATAGGTGGTGTCCACCAGGCGCTTGGCCATCACCGACGGCGTGCCGACGTAATACATGCGGCTGGTGTCGCCATGCCAGCCGTCCTTGATCACGGTGACATCGATATTGACGATATCACCGTCCTTCAGGACCTTGGCCGCGCTCGGAATGCCGTGGCAGATCACGTTGTTGACCGAGGTGCACACGCTCTTGGGAAAGCCGCGATAGCCGACGTTGGCAGGAATGGTGCCCTGCACGTTGACGATGTGGTCGTGGCAGATGCGGTCCAGCTCGGCAGTGGTCACGCCCGGCTTGACGTGCGGGCCCACGATGTCGAGCACCTCGGCAGCCAGACGGCCGGCGATGCGCATCAGTTCGATTTCTTCTTTGGTTTTCAGATTGACGCTCATGACAGCGATTATCGCCGATTCGGGCTGAATCTGAACGGCCTGCGCAGGCGTTTTTTCATCCTGCACGCCCAGCCCGCCGAAACGGACCGGGCAACAGGAAACTGACGGTACCGCGTATTCATGTGTGACGCACAGCCATCCGCGTCAAGAAACCCCTGAGCGAAGTCATCCGAAAGACATCGCAATTTCGCGCAGAATCGCAGGATAAACAGCGAGATAGCCAAACCATTCAGGGTAATCTTTGGCACAGCTGATGCATTGGAGGCAGGGCGACGAGTTGTCGCGTCATCAATGACCAGACCGGTCAAGGAAATGTCCATGCGTACTGTCCGCCCTGTCCTGCTGTCCCTCGGCCTGCTCTCGACCATTGGCGTTGCCAGTGCAGCAGATACCACCACATTCAATGTCAAGATCGCCGTCACCAAGGCCTGCACGATCACGGCAGCCTCCGCGACGGACGTCGACTTCGGCTCGGTGCTGTCCACCTCGACCGCCAATGCCGACGCCAACGGCAGCGTGACCGCACAGTGCACCGCGCTGACTCCGTACAACATCGCATTGAGCGCGGGCAGCAATGCCGGCACCGCCAACGACGTCACCACCCGCCGCATGAAGAACACCGATGCGCTGGTCACCACCAACAACTTCATCGCCTACCAGCTGTACCAGGATCTGGGCCGCAGCACGGTGTGGGGCAGCACCACCGGCACCAATACGCTGAGCCGCACCGCCACCGGCATCAACCAGGTCTATCCGGTCTACGGCCGCGTGACCAACCCGTCGGCCAACAATCCCGCGACCGGTACCTACCAAGACACCATCACCGCCACGATCGTCTATTGAGCGCGCGCATGCCATTGCACCACCCCCTGTCGTACCGGACGCCGGCCTGGCTGATCAGCGCCGGACTGGCCCTGACGCTGGCGCTTGGCAGCGGCTTGCCGCTGCAGCCGGCGCATGCGGCCAGCCTGCAGCTGGCACCGACCTCGCTGACGCTGAGCGCCCAGCAGTCGGCCGACGGGCTATGGCTGAGCAACAGTGGCAGCGCGCCGGTCCAGGTGCAGACCCGCGCGTATCGCTGGACCCAGCGCGACGGCAAGGATCAGCTCGACCCGACCCAGGAACTGCTGATCAGCCCGCCGATGCGCACGCTGGCCGCCGGCGAGCGCCAGCTGATCCGGGTGATTCGCGCCGGGCCTGCGCCCACCAGCGAGGAGGCCTGCTACCGGATCATCGTCGACGAATTGCCCAACGCCGATGCGGATCGCAAGGGCATGCAGTTCGTGCTGCGCTATTCGGTACCGATCTTCCTGTTGCCACCGGGCAAGACCGACTCCATGCCGACCTTGAGCACCCAGGTGATTGCCGGCAGCGATGGCAATGCGCAGATCCAGATCAGCAACACCGGCGACGGCCACGCCCAGGTCGCCGACCTGCAGCATCGGGTCGATGGCACGACCAAGACCGCATTGAACGGGCTGGTGGGCTATGTCCTGCCCGGCCAGACCATGCGCTGGTCGCTGGGCGCGCCGCTGGCCCAGTTCGGCCGCGGTACCATCATCGCAAGGATCAATGGTGAGGCGGACGAACGCACCTTGCTGGCCGCGCCAGCAGCGCCGTGATGCGGGCCGGCTGGCGATGACGCTGCTTGCGACCGCCACCTGCCTGGCCCATGCCGCGCCCGCCGATCTGGCCGACGTGGCGCCACTTCCCGACCAGGCCCCGCAAAACGTGGCGGCCCTGCCGCAGACGCTGTACCTGGATGTCACCCTCAATCAGGCCGACCGCGGCCTGGCACCGTTCGAACTGGTGGACGGCCACCTGCGCGGCTCGGTCGACACGCTACGCAAGCTGGGCTTCATCCTGGCCGACCGCGCCGCCAGCGAGCTGGTCGACCTGGATCGCCTGCCCGACGTGGAAGTGCGCTACGACGCCGCGCTGCAACGGCTGGCGCTGCAGGTGCCGCTGGCGCAGCTGTCGCTTTCCACCACGGTGCTGAAGGCCGAACAGGTCGCGCCGCCCAGCGCCACCGCCTCGCCGGGCATGCTGCTCAACTACGACTTCTATGCCACGCGCAATGCAGGGGCCAGCAGCGTGTCGCTGGCGACCGAATTGCGCGGCTTCGGCATCGGCCGCGGCATGGTCGACACCACTGCGGTGTTCCTGGCCTACGACCGCCCGCAGGACCAGCGCTGGCGCAGCGAGGCGGTGCGCCTGGACAGCGCCTGGCAGATGGACTTCCCCGACAGCGCCACCAGCCTGACGGTCGGCGATTTCTACAGCGGCTTTGTCGACTGGAGCCGCTCGATCCGCCTGGGCGGTGTGCAGATCGGCCGCAACTACGCCTTGCAGCCGTATCGCGTGCTGACCCCCACGCCCAGCTTCCTGGGCGAGGCGGTGGTGCCCTCGACCGTGGAGCTCTACGTCGATGGCCTGCGCCAGTACAGCGGCCAGGTGCCGGCCGGCCCGTTCCAGCTGGCCGCGCAACCAGGCATCAGCGGCACCGGACAGGCGCAGATCGTGGTGACCGACGCGTTCGGCCAGGTGCGCCGGCTGGACTTCGCGTTCTATGGCACGCCGCAACTGCTGGCGCGCGGCATTTCCGAGTGGTCGGCCGGCATCGGCCATCTGCGCCAGGACTACGGCGTGCGCTCGTTTTCCTACGCGTCGCGCACGGTCGCCAGCGCCACGCTGCGCAAAGGCCTGCGCGAAGACTTCACCATCGAAGCGCATGCCGAGGCCGGCGGCGGCGTGGTCAATGCCGGTGCGGGCGGTGTGTGGCTGCTCGGCGTGGGCGGCGTGGCCAACGTCGCCTACGCGCATAGCCGTATGGATGCGCTGCGCGGTGGCCAGTACGTGCTGGGCTATGCCTGGAACAACCGTCGCTTCAACCTCACCGCCGGCACCCAGCGCACCCACGGCGACTATCGCGACCTGGGCGCACTGCAGGGCGCGTTGCCGGCGCGCATCAGCGACCGCGTGGCATTCGGCGTCAACGTCAATCCGATCGGCTCGCTCGGCACCAGCTATGTGCGACTGAGCTACCCGCAAGGCGACACCTCGCGTTACGCGAGCCTGTTCTGGTCGCGCAATTTCGGGCGCAACTGGGCGGCCAACCTGTCCGGCAACCAGAACCTGGATGTGCGCAGCGACCGCAGCCTGTACCTGTCGCTGTCGACCACATTCGGCGAGTTGCGCCAGGCCAGCGCATCGATGCAGCGCAACGGCAACCGCACCGGGTTCGTGGCCGACCTCAGCCAGCCGCTGCCCGGCGACGGCGACCTGGGCGGGGTCGGCTGGCGGCTGCAGGGGCGTGCCGGCGACGACGCCAACGGCGGCCTGGCAGAACTGGGGTGGTTGAACCGCATCGGCCGCTACAACCTCGGCGTCGCCAACCAGGATGGCGACAACTTCGGCTATGCCAGCGCCAGCGGCAGCCTGGTGTGGATGAACGGCAGCGGCTTTGCCGCACGCGACATCCAGGATGCCTTCGCGGTGGTGTCCACCGACGGCCAGCCCGGCATTCCGGTGCGGCTGGAGAATCGCCTGATCGGTGTCACCGACGCGCGCGGGATGCTGCTGGTCACCCCGCTGCAGTCTTGGCAGCGCAACCAGTTGTCCATCGACACCCTGAGCCTGCCGGCGGACCTGCGCGTGGACCGCGTCGATACCGCGGTGACACCGCGCCAGCAGTCCGGGGTGGCGGTGCGCTTCGGCATCACCCGGGTACGCGCGGCCATGATCGTGCTGCACGACGCCCAGGGCGTGCCGTTGCCGGTCGGCAGCGTGGTGCAGCGCGAAGGCGATGCCGAACGCGTGGTGGTCGGCTACGACGGCGAAACCTATCTGGACAACCTGCAGATCGACAACCGCATCCTGGTCGAGCTGCCCGCTGGCCGCTGCAGCGCGCGGTTCACCTACCCGGCCAACCCCGGCGGCATCCCGCGGGTCGGCCCGCTGCCCTGCGTCCCCGAGCAGAAGGCCCCATGAGCCCGCTCGCGCTCTGGCGCCTGCTGCTTGCGCTGGCGATCGCCACGTTATGGCTTGTCCCCGGCCAGGACGCGCGTGCGGACACCACCTGCAGCGTCACCCTGGGCACGCCGCTGGCATTCGGCAATGTGGCGGCCAACGGCACCACCCATGCGGTGGCAACGCTCAACGTCTCCTGCGCGACCGCCGCGCTCAGCGTATTGGGTTATGCCCAGGTGAGTCTTTGCCTGGACCTTGGCCCGGGCAGCGCCAGCAACGGGCTGTATGCACCGCGCCGCATGCTCAACCCCACCAGCGACAGCCTGGACTTCCAGATCTACAGCGAGGCCACGCGCACCCAGGTCTGGGGCGCCACCGGATCCACGACGCCTTCGCCGCGCCTGCTGACCCTGTCCTACGGCGTCCCGGTGATCACCGGCGGCTCGCAGACGACCACCATCACCGTCTACGGGCGGATTCCGGCCAACCAGATCCTGTCGGTCGGCAACCACACCAGCAGCTTCGGCGGGGCCGACACCGTGCTGCGCTACTCCTACAACGAAAGCATCATCGGCATCCCGCCGGCGCCGAGCAGCTGCACGGCCGGCGGCAGCGGCGCCAAGACCGCCAGCAACGCGTTTCCGTTCACCGCCTCGGCCAACGTGCCGGCCCGCTGCAATACCTATGTCACCACCGACCTGGATTTCGGCAGCATCGCCGGCACCATCGATACCGCCATCGACCGCACCTCCACCATCAGCCTGTCGTGCACCAACCGCACCGCCTGGAACATCGGGCTGGGCGACGGCATCAATGCCAGCGGCAGCACCCGGCGCATGCGCCATGCCAGCAGTGCCAACTACATTACCTATGAGCTGTACCGGGATGCCGGCCGCGGCAACCGCTGGGGCACCAGCATCGGCGTCGACACGCTCAGCGGCACCGGCAACGGACTGGCGCAGACGGTGACCGTCCACGGCCGCGCGCCGGCACCGCAGCAGCCCATTGCAGGCGCCTACAACGACACGGTGACCGTCTCCATCACTTACTGACAGTTAATAAAGTTCGCATCGGGGACGTCGCTATTTGTTACGTCTCCAATGCAAACGATTGCCTTCATGACGCTGGTCACCTCGCTCAAGCGCCTGACGCTGGCCGCCCTCGTCTGCACCGCGACCTCGACCGCGGCCAGCCCGGCCACCGCCCGCGGCCCGGAGAACTTCACCCTGCACATCGGACTGCGGCTGCTGAGCGGTTGCGAGCTGCGCACTGCGCCGCCGCGCGCCAGCTGCTCCAAAGGCACGCCGATGGCGATCGCCCCGCCAGCCAGCACCGCCGAAGCCCCGACCGTCACCAGCACCGGGCAGGATGCCAGCGCACTTGCCGGGCCTGCGCCTGCCGGCAGCGCGCGCATGACCACGATCGCGTTCTGAGCATGGCAGCGCCCCGCCCCTGTCGCTGCCTGCTGACGCTGGCGTTGGCCGGCCTGTCCATCGCGGGCAGCGCCGCTGGCGCCGAGATCGCGATCGCCCCGACGACAGCGCGCATTCCCGCCGACAACGACCAGGCCACCGTCTGGCTGTACAACCAGGCGGCACTGCCGTGGCGGGCCGACGCCAAGCTCTACCGCTGGCGCCAGGACGGCGACCGCGAGCTGCTCGAACCGACCGCCGCCGCCACCGTCAGCCCGGCGCATTTCGAAATTCCTCCACAAGGCCGGCAGCTGCTGCGGGTGATCCGCCTCGGCCCCGGCCCGGTGCAGACCGAGGACAGCTACCGGCTGGTGGTCACCCAGCATGCCACCGGCAGCGATAGCGAACTGTTGCGGTACTCCACGCCGGTATTCGCCCTGCCCAGCCAACCGGGCGACCCGCACCCGGCACTGCAGGCCAGTCTCTCCGGCCACGGCAGCGGCCGCGCACTGCAAATCCGCAACGCCGGGCCAGGCCATGCCAGGCTGGCCGACCTGGCCTACATCGATGCCGGTGGCACCCGCCGCCGCATCCGCGACGACCTCGCCGGTTACGTGCTGCCGGGCCAGACCCGCCACTGGCCGCTGCCCGCCGACCTGCCGGTTGGCAATGGCCGCTTCGTGGCGCGCATCAACAGCGACATCGAGACTACGCTGGCACTCGAGCCGTAAGCTCGGGATTGGGGATTGGGGATTCGCATCGAGGAAGCGCCAGCTTTTGCCAATCCCGAATCCCCAATCCCACCCCACCCAATTGCACCGCCCCGCCCAGCCGGCTATACTCCGCCGGCTGTTTTGCGTCTTTCACGCATCGCGCCGTCCACGTCGGACGTCATCGACGAATTCACACCTGCCGCCGCCATCCGTGCCGGGGTGCCCCCACAAGGGGTTCGTCACGGAGGCGACAGGGAAGCCCAACCCCGGAATCATGTGCGTTTTGATGCGAGTGCCTCGCAACAGCCCGCGCATCCATGTGCGGACCCTTCAAAGTCCAGGCCGCGCACGGCGATTCCGCTCTTACGGAGTTACTTCAATGCCCCAAGTCACCATGCGCCAGATGCTGGAAGCCGGCGTCCATTTCGGCCACCAGACCCGCTACTGGAACCCCAAGATGGCGCCGTACATCTTCGGCGCACGCGGCAAGATCCACATCATCAACCTCGAGAAGACCGTTCCGCTCTTCAACGACGCGATGAACTTCCTGTCCTCGATCGCGCAGAAGCGCGGCACCGTGCTGTTCCTGGGCACCAAGCGCAGCGCGCGCGAGTCGATCAAGGAAGAAGCCGAGCGTTGCAACATGCCGTTCATGACCCAGCGCTGGCTGGGCGGCACGCTGACCAACTTCCGCACCGTCAAGCAGTCGGTTGCCCGCCTGAAGGAACTGGAAGCCGCTGAAACCGACGGCACCTTCGAAAAGCTGGTCAAGCACGAAGTGCTGGGCCTGCGTCGCGAGCGCGAGAAGCTGGACGCCTCGCTGGGCGGCATCAAGGAAATGAACCGCCTGCCCGACGCGATCTTCGTGATCGACATCGGCCATGAAGACATCGCCATCAAGGAAGCCAAGAAACTCGGCATCCCGGTGATCGCAGTGGTCGATACCAACTACGATCCGGCCCTGGTCGACTACGCCATCCCGGGTAACGACGACGCCATCCGCGCCGTGCAGCTGTACGCACGTGCCGCCGCCGATGCCGTGCTGGAAGGCAAGGCTGCTGCGCCGAACTCGGCGTCGGTTCGCGAAGAAGAGTTCTCGGCCGAAGCCGGCGACGAAGGCAAGGGCCGTCGCGCTCCGGCCAAGAAGGCCGACAAGAAGGCCGACGCACCTGCGGCACCGGCTGCCGAGTAATCGGCATGCCATGCGGCCGCTCCATGCTGGGCGGCCGCAGCCCCGACGGGTCCATCGCGCCCCGTCGCTGAGGCCACCAAAAATTCTTACGGGGACGGCGCGCACGCTGCACCGTCTCCTCACTGGCGGAACACTTCCGCCGTACGCATTCGTCCATACGAGGTAATTCCATGGAAATCACTGCTTCCCTGGTCAAGGAACTGCGCGAGCGCACCGGCGCCGGCATGATGGAGTGCAAGAAGGCACTCGTCGAAAACGCTGGCGACATCGACGCTGCGGCCGAGTGGCTGCGCAAGTCGGGCCTGGCCAAGGCCGACAAGAAGGCTGACCGCGTTGCCGCCGAAGGCCGCATCGCCACCGCACAGGCCGGCGGCAAGGCCGTGCTGGTCGAAGTCAATTCCGAGACCGACTTCGTCGCCAAGGATGAGAACTTCCTGGCCTTCACCGAAGTCGTGGCCAATGCCGCACTGAGCTCCGACGTGGCCGATGCCGATGCGCTGAAGAGCGTCAAGCTGGACAGCGGCGAAACCATCGAAGAGCGTCGCGCTGCGGTCATCGCCAAGGTCGGCGAGAACCTGCAGGTGCGTCGCCTGGTCCGTGTCGACAGCGCCAACAACGTCGCAGCCTATGTGCACGGCGGCCGCATCGGCGTGCTGGTCGAGCTGAAGGGCGGCGACATCGAACTGGCGCGCGGCATTGCGATGCACATCGCTGCCATGAACCCGCCGCACGTCAAGGCATCCGACGTTCCGGCCGAGTTTGTCGCCAAGGAAAAGGAAATCGAACTGGCCAAGATGTCCGAGAAGGACAAGTCCAAGCCGGCCGAAATCCTGGAAAAGATCATCAGCGGCAAGATCAGCAAGATCGTCAACGAAGTGACGCTGTACGGCCAGCCGTACGTGCTGAACACCGATCAGACCGTCGAGCAGGCCGTCAAGGCCGCTGGCGCCGAGGTGATCGGCTTCCAGCGCCTGGCCGTTGGCGAAGGCATCGAGAAGGTGGTGGAAGACTACGCCGCCGAAGTGATGAAGCAGGCCGGCCTGGCCTGATCTTCGCCACAGCGTGAAGAAAGCCGCGGCCATGCCGCGGCTTTTTTTTTGCCTTCCACTGCGCGCCGCATCCCAGCGCAGCAAACTGAAGCGCACGCATCCGTCGCGGCTTCAGCCGGCCTCGACGCTATAGATGTCGTCGGGGTTGCCGCTAAACCTGGATGCCAACCACACTCTCAGAACCCGCCGCGCATGCATTCCAGCGCGGCGAACGCGGGCCGTGGCGTGCTCAAACTCACCGAACGCAGCTGTATGCTTGCGTTCACTGTTGGCGATGACTCATGCAACCAGATCTCCAGGCCGCCCTGCACTACTGCCGTAACCTGCCCTCGCCCCCGGGCGTCGCGCTGCGCATCATCGAGCTGGCGCAGGACCCGGATGTGGACATGACCACCACCGCGAAGGTCATCGGCATGGACATGGCCCTGAGCGCACGCATGCTGCGCGTGGCCAACTCGCCGCTGTACGCCAGTCGCCGCCGCGTCGACAACCTGGGCCAGGCACTGACCATGCTCGGCCTCAATGCGACCCTCAGCCTGGCGCTGGGATTTTCGATGGTGCACGGCGTGCGCAGCACCTTCGCCGCGCATCCGTTGCATGAGCGCATCTGGCGTCGCGCCGGCCTCTGCGCCCTGGCAAGCCGCATCCTGGGCCAGGCCTATGGCATTCGCAAACCCGAAGAATTGATGCTGGCCGGCCTGCTGCAGGACATCGGCAAGCTGGCGCTGCTGCAAGGCGCACCCGCGCTGTACGCCCCACTGCTGGAACAGGCACCCGACAACGCGTCGCTGCTGGAGGCCGAGCGCCAGCACCTGGGCGCCACCCACGCCGAGATCGGCGCCTGGCTTGCGCACCAGTGGCAGTTGCCGCACTACCTGCAGAATGCGATCGCGCAGAGCGAAGAAGAGCCGGCAGGGCTGGAGCCCTTCATGGCCTGCGTGGCGCTGTCCGGGCACCTGGCCGACATCTGGCTCTCCGCCAGCGCCGTCACCGCGACCGAGCATGCGCAGCGCCAGGCGCAGGACGTGCTGGAACTGGATGCCGAACGCTTCGAAAAAGTGATCGAACGCATCGCCGAATCGTTGCCCGAGCTGGAAGCGCTGTTCGATATCCGCGTGCCGCAACCCGAGCACATCCAGCTGATCTTCGAACAGGCGCGCGAGCTGGCGATGCTGCGCAGCCTGCGCGAACTGCAGGATGTGGCCGAAGCGCGCCGACACGCCGACGAATCGGAAAACCGCATGCGTCACCTGGCCGAGCAGGCCAGCCGCGATGCGCTGACTGGCGTGTTCAACCGGCATCAGCTCGGCACCGCCTTGGCGCATGAATTCGAACTGGCATCGCGACAGAGCTGGCCGCTGTCGATCGCCTTCATCGATCTGGACGACTTCAAGCGCGTCAACGACGCGCACGGCCATCTGGTCGGCGACGAGGTGTTGCGCAACTTCGCGCAGACGCTGCAACGCATGGTGCGTACCAGCGACCTGGTGGCGCGCTATGGCGGCGAAGAATTCCTGGTGATCCTGCCCAACACCCCTGCCGATGCGGCATTGATGGTGATCGAGCGCATCCTTGCCGAGACCGCGCGCACGCCGATGGCGCAGTTGCAGGGCGGCCCGCTGCACATCACCTTCTCCGCCGGCCTGGCCACGCATGGCGGCATCGAGCGCCAGTTCGAAAGCATCGAGCATCTGTTGCAGGCGGCCGACAGCACGCTGTACCGCTCCAAGCATCGCGGCCGCAACCGCGTCACCGCCTACGATGCGACCGATGTCTCGACGCCGCCGAACCTGCGGGCACACTGAGCACGCCGTCACTTGGATGCCGACAAAGGAATTTTTACCACGCCCGGTGGCAGGCTTCCGCTAGAATTGCCGGCGTTTGCCGTCCCCCACCCCCGAGGTCTCCCCCATGTCCGAACTTTCCTATCGCCGCATTCTTCTCAAACTTTCCGGGGAGGCGCTGATGGGGGACGGGGATTACGGCATCGACCCCAAGGTCATCAACCGCCTTGCCCATGAAGTGATCGAAGCCCAGCAGGCCGGCGCGCAGGTCGCGCTGGTGATCGGCGGCGGCAACATCTTCCGCGGCGCCGGCCTGGCTGCCAGCGGCATGGACCGCGTCACCGGCGACCACATGGGCATGCTGGCCACCGTGATCAATGCGCTGGCCATGCAGGACGCCCTGGAAAAGCTCGGCGCCAAGGTGCGCGTGATGAGCGCGATCAAGATCAACGACGTCTGCGAGGATTTCATCCGTCGCCGCGCCATGCGCCACCTGGAAAAGGGCCGCATCGCGATCTTCGCCGCCGGTACCGGCAACCCGTTCTTCACCACCGACTCGGGCGCGGCGCTGCGCGCGATCGAAATCGGTGCCGATCTGTTGCTCAAGGCAACCAAGGTCGACGGCGTGTACGACAAGGACCCGAAGAAGCACACCGACGCGGTGCGCTACGACAGCCTGACCTACGACGAAGTCATCATGCAGGGCCTGGAAGTGATGGACACCGCCGCTTTTGCACTGGCGCGCGACAGCGACCTGCCGCTGCGCATCTTCGGCATGAGCGAGCCCGGCGTGCTGCTGCGCATCCTGCGTGGCGAGCAGATCGGCACCCTGGTGCAGGGCCGGAGCTGAGTTTAGGGATTCGGGAATCGGGATTGGGGAGTCGCAAAGGCGCGGCGCCCGGGCTGCGCTGATAGCTCACGATGGCGGCGCCGGGCGTGAAGTGCCGGCAAGTGAACCGGCTGCGCCGGCCCATGCAGGCCGGCGAGTCGTGAAACCCCAGTCCCGGCTATAATCCCCGGATTCAGCTCCACACGGATTCCGGCGATGCTCAACCAGATCAAACAAGACGCGCTCACGCGCATGACCAAGAGCATCGATGCTCTGCGCCATTCCCTGACCACCGTGCGTACCGGCCGCGCTTCGCCGGCGCTGCTGGACGGCATCAAGGTCAAGGCCTACGGCACCGACACCCCCCTCAACCAGGTTGCCAGCATCAGCGTCTCCGAAGGCCGCTCGCTGGTGATCAGCCTGTTCGACAAGGGCATGATCAAGGATGTGGAAAAAGCCCTGTATGCCTCGGATCTGGGCCTGACCCCGACCGTGGTGGGCACGGTGATCCGTCTGAACCTGCCGCCGCTGACCGAGGAGCGCCGCAAGGAGCTCAGCAAGTCCGTGCATGGCGAAGGCGAAGACAGCAAGGTGGCCATCCGCAACATCCGCCGCGATGCCAATCAGCAGGTCAAGGATCTGCTGAAGGACAAGAAGGTCACCGAAGACGAAGCCCGCAGCGCCGAAGACGACATCCAGAAGTTGACCGACAAGGCCATCAAGGATGTGGATGAGGTCGTCAAGGGCAAGGAACAGGAATTGATGACGGTCTGATCGTGGCATCTCCTGCCATGCATCCAGCCCCTTCTACCGACGCGATACCGCGCCACATTGCCATCATCATGGATGGCAACGGGCGTTGGGCGCAGCGTCGGCGACGTCCGCGCATGATCGGCCATCGCGCCGGTGCGCGTGCGGTCAATCGCACCATCGATTTCTGCCTGGAAAAAGGCGTCTCGGCACTCACCCTGTTCGCGTTTTCCAGTGAAAACTGGGGCCGCCCGCAGGAGGAAGTCGATGCGCTGATGAAACTGTTCCTGCATGCGCTGGACCGCGAGGTCGAAGAACTGCAGCGGCGAGGCGTGCAAGTGCGCTTCATCGGCGAGCGCAGCCGCTTCGCCGCACCGCTGCGCGAACGCATGGCCGCTGCCGAGCGCGTTACCGCCGGCAACGCACGCCTAGTGCTCAGCATCGCGGCCAGTTACGGCGGCCGCCAGGACATCGCGCTGGCCGCGCGTGCGCTGGCAGAAGAGGTGGCGGCCGGACGCCTGCAACCGCACCAGATCGACGAGGCACTGCTGTCCAGCCGGGTCGCCCTGTCGGACCTGCCGGCGCCGGACCTGTTCATCCGTACCGGTGGCGATACCCGTATCAGCAATTTCCTGTTGTGGCAGCTGGCCTATACCGAGCTGTGGTTCACCGAAACCCTGTGGCCGGAGTTCGATGCCGGCGTGCTGCAGCAGGCGCTGGACGACTATGCCGGGCGCGAACGCCGCTTCGGCCTGACCAGTGCCCAGATCGCCGACAAGGCGACGGAGAGCTCCTCCGCATGACCAAGACCCGCGTGATTGCCGCGCTGATCATGGCGCCGCTCGCCATCTGCGCGATCGTGCTGCTGCCCACGCAATGGCTGGCGGCGCTGGCGGCGATCCTGTTCCTGACCGGTCTGTGGGAGTGGCTCAAGCTCTCCGGCATCGACGACAGCCTGCCGCGCACCGTGCTGCTGATGCTCAATCTGCTGCTGATGGTGCTGATGGTGTGGGCGTCGGCCGGCTCCATGGTGCTGTTCCAGATCGCCGCCCTGGTGGGCGTGGTCTGGTGGCTGCTGGCGCTGCTGTGGCTGCGCTTTTTCACCTTTGGCGCCGATCATGGCAACGGCCAGGCGCGCGCGCTCAAGCTCGCTGCCGGTACGCTGGCAGTGCTTCCGGCCTGGGCCGCGCTGGTGCTGCTGCACGCCAACCCGGACAGGGGCAACCTGTGGCTGCTGACCGCGCTGACCATGGTCTGGGCGGCCGACTCGGGGGCGTATTTCGCCGGGCGCGCGTTCGGCAAGCACAAGCTGGCGCCGCGCATCAGCCCGAACAAGACCATCGAAGGCCTGCTCGGCGGGATGGTCGCCGGTATCGCGGTGGCCTGCGCCTTCGGCTGGCTGGCCGGACTGACCCTGGCGCATGTGCCGCAGCTGGTCCTGGTCGCGGCGGTGGCGGTGCTGGCGTCGGTGCTGGGCGACCTGTTCGAGAGCCTGCTCAAGCGCCATGCCGGCGCCAAGGACTCGGGCACGGTCATTCCCGGACACGGCGGCGTGCTGGATCGCATCGATGGCGTACTCGCCGCCCTGCCGGTGTTCGCACTCGGCAAGGAAATTCTCGGATTCTAAGCATGGCTGGCTCTTCTCCCCGCCAGGTCGCCGTATTCGGCGCGACCGGCTCGATCGGCACGTCGGCATTGGACGTGATCGCCCGCCATCCGCAGCGGCTGCGCGCCAGCGTGCTGTCTGCGGGCAGCCAGGTGGATGCGCTGCTGGCGCTGTGCGCCACGCATCGCCCCGCGCATGCAGTGATTGCCGACCCGACCCTGTACCCGGCTTTGCGTGACGGGCTGCATGCGGCCGGTCTGGCCACCCAGGCGCATGCCGGGACGGCGGCGCTGGACGCGCTGGCCGGCAGCGATGCCTGCGACACCGTGGTGGCCGCGATTGTGGGAGCGGCTGGCTTGCCCTCCACGCTTGCCGCCGCCCGCGCCGGCAAGCGCCTGCTGCTGGCCAACAAGGAATCCTTGGTCCTGGCCGGCGAGCTGCTGACCCGCACCGCGGCTGCGGCGGGCGCGCAGATCATTCCGATCGACAGCGAACACAGCGCGATCTTCCAGTGCCTGCGCTCCTGCGATGCGAGCCGCGGCGTACGTCGGGTGATCCTGACCGCGTCCGGCGGCCCGTTCCGTGGCTGGGATCGCAACGCGCTGTCGGCAGTGACGCCGGCGCAGGCGGTTGCGCACCCGAAGTGGTCGATGGGCCCGAAGATCTCGGTGGACTCGGCCACCTTGATGAACAAGGGCCTGGAAGTCATCGAGGCGCACCATCTGTTCGGCCTGCCCGGCGAGCAGATCGACGTGCTGGTGCATCCGCAAAGCCTGGTGCATTCGCTGGTGGAATTCGTCGACGGCTCCACCCTGGCCCAGCTCGGCCTGCCGGACATGCGCACCACCCTGGCGGTGGGCCTGGCCTGGCCGGAACGGGTCGACTCGGGCGTGGCGGGCCTGGATCTGCTGCAGCAGGGCCGGCTGGATTTCGAGGCGCCCGATACCGCCGCATTCCCCTGCCTGCGCCTGGCCTGGGAGGCCTTGCGCGCCGGCGGGACCGCGCCGGCGATCCTGAACGCGGCCAACGAAGTGGCTGTTTCAGCGTTTCTTCAGGGCCAAATAGGTTTCCTAGCGATCCCTGCGTTGGTCGAACACACGCTGACAACGCTCCCACGGCACAATGCCGACTCCCTCGACACCCTGCTTTTTGCCGATGCGCAAGCCCGGCAAACCACCGAACGCGCCCTCGCCAACCACGCCCTTCATGCCTGATCGATCCACGCAGCCGAGTTGCATCCATGGGTGATTTCATCGGTTCGGTCTGGTGGATGATCGTCAGCCTGGGTCTGTTGGTGACGTTCCACGAATTCGGACACTTCTGGGTCGCGCGCCGCTGCGGCGTCAAGGTGCTGCGTTTTTCGGTGGGCTTCGGCAAGCCGTTGTGGATGCGGCGCGACCGCCATGGCACCGAGTTCGTGGTGGCCGCGATCCCGCTGGGCGGTTACGTCAAGATGCTCGACGAGCGCGAAGGCGACGTGCATCCGGCCGAACAGGACCAGGCGTTCAATCGCAAGACGGTGTGGCAACGTATCGCCATCGTCGCGGCAGGCCCGATCGCCAACCTGTTGCTGTGCATGGCGATGCTGTGGGCGATGTTCGTGGTCGGCAAGCAGGATTACTCGGCCACCGTCGGCCGCGCCGATGGCCTGGCCGCCGAAGCCGGGCTGACACCGGGCGAGCGCATCGTGCGCATCGACGGACGCAGCGTGAGCAGCTGGAGCGATGCCAGCATGCAGCTCACCACCGCGGCCATGGACAAGCGCGACATCCGGGTACTCACCGCCGCCGAAAGTGGAGGCCACAGCGAACACACCTTGCGTCTTTCGCAGCTGCCGGTCGGTTTCGACGAGCGCCGCGTGGCATCGCTGGCCGGCATCGGCTGGCAGTTCATGTTGCAGCCGCCGGTGATCGCCGAGGTGGTGCCCGGTTCGGTGGCCGACGGCCTGCTCAAGCCGGGCGATCGCATCGTGGCCATCGATGGCCAGCCGATCCGCTCGGCCGACGACATCATTCCGCAAGTGCAGGCTCTCGGCGCACACGGCGGGCCGGGCATGATCGAAGTGGCACGCGGCGAAGACCGCCTGGCGCTGGAAATCGCACCGCGCAAATCGCCGCAGGGCCAGTGGATGATCGGTGTCCGCCCCGCCGCCGCACCGGCGCCGCAATACGACAGCCGACAGCAGTACGGCATCTTCGCGGCGGTGCCCGCGGCCATCCGCGAAACCGGCAAGATGACCGCCGATTCGCTGGGCATGATGAAGCGCATGCTGACCGGCCAGGCCTCGGTCAAGAACATTTCCGGCCCGGTCACGATTGCGCGCGCCGCCAATGCCTCGGCCGAACGCGGGCTCGACTGGTTCCTGTATTTCCTGGGGTTGCTGTCGCTCAGCCTGGCGATCATCAACCTGATGCCGATCCCGATCTTGGACGGTGGGCATCTGCTGTATTACCTTATCGAGTTGGTCAAGGGCAGCCCGATCAGCGAACGGGCCATGATTGCCGGGCAATATGTCGGCCTGGCGGTCCTGGCCGGGTTGATGGGACTGGCGTTCTACAACGACATCCTCGGCCTGGTTCCACGATGAAACTGCTCCACTCTTTCCGCCTGTTGTCGTCGTCATACGCCGGCACCCAGCAACACCCGAAATCGACTCCAACCGGATGTGACATGACGCGTCTTCCCACTCGCCGCCTGCTTGCCCTCGCTCTTGCCGCCGGCCTCAGCCTGCCAGCCGTTGCCCTGGCCGCAGAGCCGTTCGTTGCCAGCGACATCCGCGTCGACGGCCTGCAGCGCATCGCTTCCGGCACCGTGTTCACGTACCTGCCGGTGAACCGCGGCGACACCGTGGACGACACCAAGGTGGCCGACTCGATCCGGGCGCTGTACCGCACCGGCTTCTTCGAGGACGTACAGCTGGACCGCCAGGGCAACATCCTGGTGATCACGGTCAAGGAACGCCCGGCGATCAACAAGCTCACCGTGACCGGCAACAAGGACATCAAGTCCGAGGAACTGCTCAAGGGCCTGGGCGACATCGGCCTGACCGAGGGCGGCACCTTCGACCGGCTGAGCCTGGACCGCGTGACCCAGGAACTGACCCGCCAGTACAACAACCGCGGCAAGTACAACGTCGAGATCACCCCGACGGTGAGCCCGCTGGACCGCAACCGCGTGGACGTGGCGATTGCGATCAAGGAAGGCAAGGCGGCCAAGATCCGCCACGTCAACCTGATCGGCACCGAGAAGTTCGCCAACGAGGACATCCTGGAGAACTGGGAATCCAAGGAGCACAACTGGGCCTCGTGGTATCGCCGCGACGACCAGTACTCCAAGGAAAAGATGTCCGGCGACCTGGAGAAGCTCAATTCCTGGTACCTGGACCGTGGCTATGTCGATTTCAGCATCGACTCCACCCAGGTCTCGATCAGCCCCGACAAGCGCGACATGTTCGTCAGCGCTGGCGTCACCGAGGGCGAGCAGTACAAGATTTCCGAGATCAAGGTCACCGGCGACACCGTGCTGCCACAGGCCGACATCGAGCGCCTGGTCATCCCCAAGGCCGGCGACATCTTCTCGCGCGCGCTGCTGGAATACACCTCCGATGCGATCACCAACACGCTGAGCAACGTCGGTTACGCATTCGCCAAGGTCAACCCGATTCCAACCCCCAACCGCGAGGACCGCACCGTTGCGGTGAACCTGCAGGTGGTGCCGGGCCCGCGCGTGACCGTGCGCCGCATCCTCTACAAGGGCAACAGCCGCACCTCCGACGAGGTCTTGCGCCGCGAAATGCGCCAGTTCGAGAACACCTGGTACTCGCAGGCGGCGATCGACCGTTCCAAGATTCGTCTGCAGCGCCTGGGCTATTTCGAGTCGGTGAACGTGGAGACCCCGGCGGTGCCTGGCAGCAACGACCAGGTCGACGTGATCTACGACGTCAAGGAAACCACCTCCGGCAGTTTCGTGTTCGGCCTGGGGTATTCGCAAAGCTTCGGTGTGACCACCTCGGTGCAGTTGTCGCAGAACAACTTCCTGGGCGGCGGTAACCGCGTGGCGGTGGAAGCCTCGCGCAGCACCTTCCAGCAGCGTTACGCGTTCTCCTACACCAACCCGTTCTTTACCGACGACGGCGTGTCGCTGGGCTACAACCTGTCGTGGCGTTCGCTGGATTACTCGGACTTCAACACCGCGCAGTTCAACAGCAAGAACGGCTCGGCGCAGGTAGTGTTCGGCGTGCCGATCACCGAGAACGACACTGTCTCGGCCATGGTGGGCATCGACAGCAATCAGATCACCACCTTCCCGGGCACCACGCCGCAGGCGATCGTCGACTACATCGATGCGATCGGCACGCGCACCTTCCATGCCTGGCGCAGCGAGCTGGGTTGGGCGCGCGATACCCGCAACGACTTCTTCATGCCCACCCGCGGCATGTACCAGCGCGTCGGCCTGGAAACCACCCTGCCCGGCTCGACAGTCGAGTACTACAAGCTCAACTACCAGATCTCCAACTACTGGCCGATCATCCCGGCGCTGGTGTTGAACACCCGCTTCGAGCTGGGTTACGGCGACAGCTACGGCAACGACAGCACCCGCGTAGTCACCAACCCCGATGGCACCTCGCGCACCATCACCGCCACCGGCCTGCCGTTCTACGAGAACTTCTACGCCGGCGGTACCAATTCGGTGCGCGGCTTCGAAGACAACACCCTGGGTCCGCGTTCGGAGCCGATCAACGGCTTCAACCGCGGCCAGCCGCTGGGTGGTTCGTTCAAGACCGTCGGTTCGGTGGAAATGTATTTCCCCAAGCTGTTCGACAGCCCGTCGGCGCGCGTGTCGGCGTTCTTCGACTTCGGCAACGTGTACAGCGGCGTGGACAACTTCAAGGCCAACGAGCTGCGCGCCTCCACCGGTGTGGCGCTGTTGTGGCGCGCTCCGGTCGGCCCCATTTCGATCAGCTACGCGTTCCCGCTGAAGAAGGAAGACAACGACGAGATCGAGCGCCTGCAGTTCACCTTCGGCGGCCAGTTCTAAGACGCACACAAGACAATGGCGGCCCGATTGATCGGGCCGCCATCGTTTGTCTGTCGTAGCTGAAGCGCTACCGGTTCAGAGGTAGCTCTGGAACAGCGTGCTCAGGCAGCTGGCCGTACCGCTCCAATCGGACGGATTGACGCACTGGACCTGCTGGTCCCAGAAGCTCTGAGCGTCGGCGCGCTGCTGCGCGAAATCGTCGGCCGAGGCGCTGCTGACTGCGCCCAGCAGGACGACGCCGGCGAACATGGAGAGGAGAGTTTTCATATGCTTCTTCCTGGGTTAGCCGCTCGGTTGCGGCCAGGCAACAGATACGCCTGACTGTTTAGCGGATTCTTGGCGATGTTTTTTTTCCGTAAAAACAGCCACTTACTGTTTACACGAGGTTCACCTGATGCCCCTGACCGCCAGTGCGATTGCCGAACAATTTGGTCTGACCGTCGTTGGCGACGGCGCAACCGAAGTCACCGGGGTGGCGACGCTGGCGCACGCCGGAGCGGGCCAGCTGAGCTTCCTGTCCAACCCGCGCTACCGGCCGCAGCTGGCCGACACGCACGCGGCGGTGGTCGTGGTGCGCGCCGATGACGCTGAGGCGGCGCACGGCACCGTGCTGGTTGCCAAGGACCCGTACACCGCATTCGCCAAGATCGCCGCGTTGTTCGACGTGGCGCCGGTGCGCGAGCCCGGTATTCATCCCCTGGCGGTAATCGACCCCAGCGCGCAGGTGTCGCCCGGTGCGCATGTCGGGCCGTTCGTCAGCATCGGTGCGCGCAGCCGCGTGGGCGATGGCTGCATCATTGGCACCGGCAGCATCATCGGCGAAGACTGCGTGGTGGACGACGGCAGCGAGCTGATCGCCCGCGTCACCCTGGTCACCCGCGTGCGGCTGGGCAAGCGCGTGCGGATTCATCCCGGCGCGGTGATCGGCGCCGATGGCTTCGGCCTGGCGATGGATGCCGGCCACTGGATCAAGGTGCCGCAGCTGGGTGGTGTGGTGATCGGCGACGACTGCGAGATTGGCGCCAACACCTGCATCGACCGCGGCGCGCTGGAAGATACCGTGCTCGAAGAAGACGTGCGCGTGGACAACCTGGTGCAGATCGCCCACAACTGCCGGATCGGCGCGCACAGCGCGATCGCCGGCTGCACCGGCATTGCCGGCAGCGCCAAGATCGGCCGGTATTGCCTGCTCGGCGGGCACGTCGGCGTGGTCGGCCACCTGGAGATCTGCGACAAGGTCGTGATCACCGGCAAGTCGGTGGTGCGCAATTCCATCCATGAGCCGGGCGAGTATTCGTCCGGCACCCCTCTCACCGACAACCGCACGTGGCGCAAGAATGCCGCGCGCTTCAAACAACTCGATGCGCTGGCAAGGCGCATCCTGGCTGTGGGCAAGGAGAACGCATGAGTCACCCCGTTTACGAGCTGCCGATCGACGTCAACCAGATCCAGACGCTGATCCCGCACCGCTACCCGTTCCTGCTGATCGACCGGGTCATCGAGCTGGACCTGGAAGCCAAGCGCATCGTTGGCCAGAAGAACGTCAGCATCAACGAGCCGTTCTTCCAGGGCCACTTCCCGAGCCGTCCGGTGATGCCGGGTGTGCTGATCATCGAGGCGCTGGCGCAGGCCGGCGGTGTGATGACCCAGCTTGGCCTGGGCCGCGATGCGCTGTCCAAGCTGTTCTACATGGTCAAGGTCGACAACGCGCGCTTCAACAAGCAGGTGGTGCCGGGCGATGTGCTGATCCTGGAGGTGCAGATGAAGCGCCTGATCCGCAACATGGGATGCTATTACGGCGAGGCCAAGGTCAACGGCGAGATCGTGGCCAGTGCCGAAGTCATGTGCGCCGGCGCCAAGGAATAATCCGTTTTTGGAGGTGAGACACGATGCGTGATCAAGCACCCTTGATTCATCCCACCGCCGTCATCGACCCGTCGGCGCAACTGGCCGACGACGTGCGCGTTGGCGCGTTTTCGCTGATCGGCGCCGACGTGCAGATCGGCGCCGGCACCGAGGTGGGGCCGCATTGCTCGATCCACGGCCCGACCCGGATCGGCCGCAACAACCGGTTCATCGGGCATGCGGCGATCGGCGGCGAACCGCAGGACAAGAAGTACGCCGGCGAGCGCACCGAACTGGTGATCGGCGACGGCAACGTGATCCGCGAATTTGTCACCATCAACCGCGGCACCGGCGGCGGTGGCGGCATCACCGTGGTCGGCGACGACAACTGGATGCTGGCCTACACCCACGTGGCGCACGACTGCCATGTCGGCAACCACTGCGTGTTTTCCAACAACACCACCCTGGCCGGCCATGTCACCGTGGGCGACTACGTGATCATCAGCGGCTTTGCCGGTGCGCATCAGTTCTGCCGCATCGGCGCGCACGCCTTCCTGGGCATGGGCGCGCTGACCAACGGCGACGTGCCGCCGTTCACCATGGTCGGCAGCGAATCGCTGGGCCGCCCGCGCGGCATCAACAGCGAAGGGCTCAAGCGTCGCGGCTTCGATGCCGAGCGCATCACCGCGATCAAGCGCGCCTACCGCACGTTGTACGTCGCCGGGCTGCCGCTGGCCGAGGCCAAGGCGCAGCTGGCCGAACAGGCCAAGAGCAGCGAGGACGTGCGCGGGCTGCTCGAGTTCATCGAGGCGGCGGAAAGGCCGTTGTTGCGATGAAGGCCGGGATTCGGGATTCGGGATTGGGGATGCAAAGCGTCCACACCACACCGGGCGACGTCGTGCATGACGCGCTGGCCAATCCCCAATCCCCAATCCCCAATCTCCGCTCCCCACGCATCGCGCTGATCGCCGGCGAAGCTTCCGGCGACATCCTCGGCGCCGGGTTGATCGATGAATTGAAGCGACGTTATCCGAACGCCGAGTTCGTCGGCATCGGCGGCGACGCGATGCGTGGTGCCGGTTGCCAGACCTGGTTCGATGCCAGCGAGCTGGCGGTGATGGGGCTGACCGAAGTGCTGCAGCATCTGCCGCGGCTGTTGAAGCTGCGCCGCGCCTTCCGGGAGCGTGTGCTGGCGTGGAAGCCGGACGTGTTCATCGGCATCGACGCACCCGATTTCAATCTGCCGGTCGAGCGCTGGCTCAAGCAGCGCGGCGTGCGCACCGTGCATTACGTCAGTCCATCGGTCTGGGCATGGCGCGAGAAACGTGCCGAGAAGATCGGTGCCAGCGCCGACCTGGTGCTATGCCTGTTTCCGATGGAGCCGCCGATCTACGCCAGGCACGGCATCGATGCGCGCTTTGTCGGCCACCCGATGGCCGACGACATCCCCTACAAGGCAGACCGCGAGGCGGCCCGCGCGGCCCTGGGCATCTCCGCCTCCAGCACCGTGCTGGCGGTGCTGCCGGGCAGCCGGCATGGCGAGATCAGCAAGCTGGGCGACACCTTTTTCCAGGCCGCCTGGCTGGTGTCCGAGCACCTGCCCAACCTGCACGTACTGGTGCCCGCCGCCAACCCGGGCTGCAAACAACTGCTGGCCGAGCAGCTATCGCGCAGTTCGTTGCCGGTGCTGCGCTCGCACCTGCTCGATGGCCAGGCGCGCACCGCGATGCTGGCCGCCGACGTGGTGCTGCTGGCGTCGGGCACCGCCACGCTGGAGGCGATGCTGGTCAAGCGCCCGATGGTGGTCGGCTACAAGGTCGCCCCGCTGACCTACCGCATCGTCAGGACGCTGGGCCTGCTCAAGGTCAACCGCTACGCACTGCCCAACATCCTGGCCAACGACGACCTGGCACCGGAGCTGATGCAGGACGACTGCACCCCGGAACGGCTATGCGTGGCCCTGCTGGACTGGTTCAAGCACCCGGAAAAGGTCGCCGCGCTGCAGCCGCGTTATCTGGCCCTGCACGCCGAACTGCGCCGCGATGCGTCGGCGCGTGCGGCCGATGCGGTGGCGGAGCTGCTGGAAGGCGGGGATTCGGGAGTGGGAATTCGGGATTCGTCAGGAGCGAAAGCATGAAGATCCTCGCTCCGCGCGCACACGCCGATAGCGCCAACGCCGAGGCGCGCCAGTCGCCCTTGTTCGACCAATCCCAAATCCCGAATGCCGAATCCCGGCGTTTGATCGCCGGTGTCGACGAGGCCGGCCGCGGTCCGCTCGCCGGGCCGGTGGCGGTGGCTGCGGTGGTGTTCGACCCCGGCAAGCCGCGCATCAACGGGCTGGACGATTCCAAGCAACTGACCGCGCAGCGCCGCGAGCAGCTGTACGCGCGCATCGTCGAGCGGGCGCTGGCGTGGTCGGTGGTGCTGATCGACAGCGAAGAGATCGACCGCATCAACATCTACCAGGCGACCATGCTCGGCATGCGGCGCGCGGTGGAAGGCGTGGCGCACGTGGCCGGGTTTGCGCGGATCGACGGCAACCGCGTACCCAAGGGGCTGCCCTGCCCGGCCGAGGCCTTGATCGGCGGCGATGCGCTCGATCGCGCCATCATGGCCGCCTCGATCGTGGCCAAGGTCACCCGCGACCGCCTGATGCAGCAGCTGCACGCCGAGCATCCCGAATACCGCTTCGACCAGCACAAGGGCTACGCCACGCCGGTGCATCTGGCCGCGCTGCGCAGCCACGGGCCGTGCCCGCAGCACCGTCGCAGCTTCGCCCCGGTACGGCGTGCCTTGGGAATCGAGGCGGCGCAGTCGCCGTGGGACGTGCCCTGCGCAACCCCGGCCGACGACCTGCTGCGGGCCGACTGAACGACCGCACCCCAGGCAGACCGGCCCGCTACCGGCGCCATCCCTCCATTGACGCGTAAGCAGCCGGTTCGCCCGGGGCCTCGAGCATCGAACCTCGCACACCCGCGTCCGCGGGCCGCCGATCCGCGCAATCGCCACTGCTGCGCCGCACGCAGCTAGCCGAAGCCTGAATCGGCTGCCGCGCCCAGCCCCCGTGGCAGCTGGCCGCGGCCCTGCGCCGGCGCTGTCAAGCCTTGTTCGACCCGACCACGCTCGCTACCCTGACCGCGCATTATTCCGGTCTCGCATGTCCACTTCCCGTTTCGTCCATCTGCACGTCCACACCGAGTTCTCGCTGGCGGATTCCACCATCCGTGTGCCCGAGAAACCGGATCAGGCTGACCCGAAAAAGGCCAAGCAGGCCAACCTGCTGAGCCGCGCGGTCGAACTCGACATGCCCGCGCTGGCGGTCACCGACCTGAACAACCTGTTCGCGCTGGTCAAGTTCTACAAGGCCGCCGAGGGCGTGGGCATCAAGCCGATCGCCGGCGCCGACGTGATGATCGCCACCCCGGACATGACGCCCTGGCGCATGACCCTGCTGTGCCGCGACCGCGAGGGCTACCTGAGCCTGTCGCGGCTGCTGACGCGCGCCTGGATGGAAGGCCACCGCCCCGAAGGCGGGGTGGCGATCCACCCGGAATGGCTGCAGGCCGGGCACGCCAACCTGTTCGCCCTGGCCGGCCGCGACAGCCTGGCCGGACGCCTGTTTTCCGAGGGCCGCGCCGATCTGGCCGAGCAGCAGCTGGCCGACTGGCAGCGCGTGTTCGGCGATGGCCTGCATCTGGAACTGACCCGCACCGGACGCGAGGGCGAGGAACGCTTCAACCAGTTCGCCTTGCATGCCGCTGGCGTGCGCGGGCTGCCGGTGGTGGCCAGCAATGACGTGCGGTTTCTGTATGCCAGCGACTTCAACGCGCACGAGGCGCGCGTGTGCATCTCCTCCGGCCGCGTGCTCGACGACCCCAAACGCCCGCGCGACTACAGCGACCAGCAGTACCTCAAATCCGGCGAGGAGATGGCCGCGCTGTTCGCCGACGTGCCCGATGCCATCGACAACACGCATGCGCTGGCGCAGCGCTGCAACATCGAGATGCGCCTGGGCACCTACTTTCTGCCTGCCTACCCGGTGCCCGAAGACGAGACGCTGGACAGCTGGATCCGCAGCCAGTCGCGCGAGGGTCTGGCCGCACGTCTGGAAAAGAACCCGATCGCACCGGGCAAGACCCGCCAGGACTACGTCGACCGGCTGGAATTCGAGCTGGACACCATCATCAAGATGGGCTTCCCCGGCTACTTCCTGATCGTGGCCGACTTCATCCAGTGGGGCAAGAATCAAGGCATCCCGATCGGCCCGGGCCGCGGTTCCGGTGCCGGTTCGCTGGTGGCCTGGGCGCTGCAGATCACCGACCTGGACCCACTGCCGTACAACCTGCTGTTCGAGCGCTTTTTGAACCCCGAGCGCGTGTCGATGCCCGACTTCGACATCGACTTCTGCATGGATCGCCGCGACGAGGTGATCGACTACGTGGCGCGCAAGTACGGGCGCGAACGGGTCAGCCAGATCATCACCTACGGCACCATGGCCGCCAAGGCGGTGGTGCGCGACGCCGGGCGCGTGCTTGGCTTCACGTACGGGTTAGTCGACAGCGTCGCCAAGCTGATCCCCAACATCCTGGGCATCACGCTCAAGGATGCGATGGGCGAAGGCAAGGATTCGGAGATGGCCTCGCCGGACCTGATCCAGCGCTACCAGGTCGAGGACGACGTACGCGACCTGATGGACCTGGCGCGCCAGCTCGAGGACCTCACCCGCAACGCCGGCAAGCACGCCGGTGGCGTGGTGATCGCGCCCGATCCGCTGTCCGAGTTCTGTCCGCTGTTCGCAGAACACGACGAAGACGGCCGCGGCAAGAATCCGGTCACCCAGTTCGACAAGGACGACGTCGAAGCGGTCGGCCTGGTGAAGTTCGACTTCCTCGGCCTGCGCACGCTGACCATCATCGACTGGGCGGTCAAGGCGATCAACGTGCGCCATGCGCGCGCCGGCATCGACCCGGTCGACATCACCACCATTCCGCTCGACGACGTGCCCACCTACAAGGGCGTGTTCGCCTCGGGCAATACCGGTGCGGTGTTCCAGTTCGAGTCCTCGGGCATGCGTCGCCTGCTCAAGGACGCGCGCCCGGACCGCTTCGAAGACCTGATCGCGCTGGTGTCGCTGTACCGCCCCGGCCCGATGGACCTGATCCCGGACTTCAACGCGCGTAAGCACGGCCAGCAGGAGATCGTCTATCCGGATCCGCGCACCGAAGTCATCCTGAAAGACACCTACGGCATCATGGTGTATCAGGAGCAGGTGATGCAGATGGCGCAGATCGTCGGCGATTATTCGCTGGGCGGCGCCGACCTGCTGCGCCGTGCGATGGGCAAGAAGGTGCCGGCCGAAATGGCCAAGCACCGCGAGATCTTCCGCGAAGGCGCGGCCAAGGGCGGGGTGAGCGCGGCCAAGGCCGACGAAATCTTCGACCTGATGGAGAAGTTCGCCGGCTACGGCTTCAACAAGTCGCACGCCGCCGCCTACGCGCTGGTCAGCTACCAGACCGCCTGGCTGAAGCGGCATTACCCGGCCGAATTCATGGCCGCGACGCTGTCCTCGGACATGGACAACACCGACAAGGTGGTCGGCTTTCTCGATGAAGTGCGCAACCTCGGCCTCACCGTCAAGCCGCCGCGGGTCAACGAATCGGCCTACATGTTCGAAGCCGCCAGCCCGGACACGATTCAATACGGCCTGGGCGCGATCAAGGGCGTCGGCCAGGGCGCGTGCGAGGCGATCGTCGAAGAACGCCAGCGCGGCGGCCCCTACACCACGCTGCTGGATTTCTGCACGCGTGTGGGCACCGCAAAGCTCAACCGCCGCACGCTGGAAGCGATGATCAATGCCGGCGCGATGGATGGGCTGGGCAGCAACCGCGCCTCGCTGATGCTGCAATTGCCGGAAGTGATGAAGGCCACCGAGCAGATGGCGCGCGAACGCGCCTCGGGGCAGAACTCGCTGTTCGGCGGGCCGGACCCGAGCGCCCCGGCGATGCGGCTGGATCTGCCCGAAAGCAAGGAATGGCCGCTGGGCCAGTTGCTCACCGGCGAGCGCGAAACGCTGGGCTTCTACCTCAGCGGCCACCCGTTCGATCCGCATCGCGACGAAGTGCGCGAACTGGTCGGCTGCGACCTGGGTGCACTGGAAAAGATCCTGGCCTCGCAACAACGCGGCGGTGGCGGCGGCGATGGCGAAAAACGCGCCTGGCGCCCGGAAGTCAGCGCCATCCTGGCCGGCCAGGTGATCGGCGTGCGGCGCAAGGGCGACAGCCAGGTGTTCGTGCAGCTCGAAGACGGTCGTGGCCGGGTCGAGTGCAGCGCGTTTTCCGATGCGATGGCCGAGTTCGGGCACCTGCTCACCCGCGACCGCATCCTGATCGTCAAGGGCGGCC
Organism: Xanthomonas sp. 3793; assembly: GCF_024806835.1. Lineage (GTDB taxonomy): Bacteria > Pseudomonadota > Gammaproteobacteria > Xanthomonadales > Xanthomonadaceae > Xanthomonas > Xanthomonas arboricola_F. The sequence continues at coordinate 542,989 of NZ_JANTYU010000002.1, read as the reverse complement.
TGCGCGAGGACGAATTCAACGGCGGCTACAGCCTGCGCATCCGCCAGTGCTGGGACTACGAGCAGATCTGTGCCGAGCATGCGCAACGTCTGTCGCTGCGCCTGGACCTGCGCGAGAAGCAGGCATGGAAACGCATCGACGCGTTGCTGGCCAAGCACCGCCCCGGCAAGACCCCCCTGCGCCTGGACCTGCTGCTGCGCGCGTCCAGCGGCGGCGTGGCCGGCATGCTCGACCTCAACGGCAGCCACTCGGTGCGCATCGACCAGCACCTGATGGACAGCCTGCGCGCCGACCCGGCGGTGCGGACCTTGAAGATCAAGTACAGCCCGCCGTGGGCTTAAGGGGCGGGGATTGGGGAGTCGGGATTGGGGATTGGGGATTGGCAACGGCGGTCTACCGCCATGCCGAAGCGGCGCGGTACTGCTCTTGCGAATCCCGAATCCCGACTCCCCAATCCCCGCCTCCGAACGGCTCCGTACGGGCCAGCCACACCGCTTCAGCTACACTCCCCGCCTTACGTTGACGACGCCATTGCATGAATCCTAACTACCTCGACTTCGAGCAACCCATCGCCGATCTGGAAGCCAAGATCCAGGAACTGCGCAACGCCAGTACCGGCCCTGCGGTCAACGTGGAGACCGAGGTGCGGGCGCTGCGCGACAAGGCACGCGTGCGCACCGCACAGATCTTCCGCGACCTGTCGTCGTGGCAGATCTCGCAGCTGGCGCGCCACCCGCAGCGCCCGTACACGCTGGACTACATCAATACCATCTGCGATCAATTCCAGGAGCTGGCCGGCGACCGCGCCTATGCCGACGACAAGGCCATTGTCGGGGGCCTGGGCCGCATCGACGGCCGCCCGGTGGTGATCATCGGGCACCAGAAGGGCCGCGATACCAAGACCAAGGTGGCGCGCAACTTCGGCATGCCGCGCCCGGAGGGCTACCGCAAGGCGCTGCGCCTGATGAAGCTGGCCGAGCGCTTCCGGCTGCCGTTGCTGACCTTCATCGATACCCCCGGCGCCTACCCGGGCATCGGCGCCGAAGAACGCGGCCAGTCCGAGGCGATCGCGCGCAATCTGCTGGAAATGGCAGAGCTGAAGGTTCCGGTGATCTGCACCGTGATCGGCGAAGGCGGCTCCGGCGGCGCGCTGGCGATCGGCGTGGGCGACCGCACCTTGATGCTGGAATACGGCACCTACTCGGTGATTTCGCCCGAAGGCTGCGCCTCGATCCTGTGGAAGGACGCAGCCAAGGCCAAGGACGCCGCCGAACAGCTCGGCCTGACCGCCAAGCGACTCAAGGGCCTGGGCCTGGTCGACAAGGTGATCCGCGAGCCCACCGGCGGCGCGCACCGCAACCCCGAGCAAATGGGCAAGCGCTTGAAAGCGGTGCTGCTCAACGAGCTCGACGCGCTGGAGAAAATCCCGGTCGAAGCGCTGCTGCAACAGCGTTACGAGCGCCTGCGCAGCTACGGTGCCTACGAAGGAAACTGAATCCTGCGGCTCCGCCTGGCGGAGCCCCAAGGAACTTGCACCAGGGACAAGGACTCCTACCGGCATGAGCCCCCTCATTCTTCTGTCGATCGTGTTGCAGATCGCCTGCTGCGTGCATGTGGTGCGTAGCGGACGGCCGCTGTACTGGATCCTGATCCTGCTGACATTTTCGTATCTGGCGGTGTTGATCTACGCGTTTGTCGCGCTCATCCCAGACATGCGTAACGACCCGAGCGCACGCCGCAGCCTGCAACGCGTGCGCCGGACGCTGGACCCGCAGCGCGACCAGCGCGATGCCGCACGCAAACTGGATGTCTCCGACACTCCGGAAAACCGCCGCCAGCTGGCCCGCACCCTGCTCGAACAGGGCAACCATGCGCAGGCCGCCGAGGTCTACGAAGGCGCCTTGCGCGGGCTGTATCGCGACGACCCGGACCTGATGCTGGGGCTGGCGCAGGCGCAGTTCGGTCTTGGCAATGCCGCGCAGGCACGCCAGACCCTGGATGCCTTGATCGCCGCTAACCCCAACTTCCGCTCGCATGACGGGCATCTGCTATACGCACGTGCGGTGGAAAGCAGCGGCACCATCGAAGAAGCGCTGCACGAATACCAGACGCTGGTGCAGGGCTATCCTGGCGAAGAGGCACGCGTGCGCTATGCGCAGTTATTGCAACGCGCTGCGCGTCCGGAGCAAGCCAAGGCCGTGTTCGACCAGGTAATCCGTCGCGCCGCCGCCTCGCCCAAGCATTACCAGCGTGAGCAACGCGGCTGGATCGATCAGGCGCGCAAGGGCCTACGCGAGTTGGATTCGATCGCCTGAGTCAGGCCGGGGTATGCGCCATCTGCGCAAATCTGCCCCTTCCCCACTCATTGATGGCATGCAGCGACAGCGACCAGCGCGCCATGCAGCGACCGCACCGGAGTGGCACACGCCGACAAGGCGACGCTGCGCCGCCTTGTCGGTATCGCGGCCTAAAAAGGCTTGGCCAGCACCAGCCAGATCACACCGACCAGCAGGATTACCGGCACCTCGTTGAACAAGCGCAATGCCCGCCCGCTCGGGACCGCGCGGCCCTGGTCCACGCCCTTCAACCAGCGCCCGGCCACGATGTAATGCGCCAGGATCAAGGCCACCGCCAACAGCTTGGCGTGCAGCCAGCCGCCGGTCACCATCGTCGGGAAGTCGGGGATCACGCGATAGCCTTGCCACAGCACCGCACCCAGCAGCAGCGCCAGACCGAGCATGCTGTGGCCGAACCTGTAGAGGCGTCGGCCCATCAGCACCAGCCGCGCACGCACGGACGGCTCGCTGCCGGCTTCGGCGATGTTGACCAGAATGCGCGGCAGATAGAACACCGCCGCCATCCAGGCGATCACGAACAGCAGATGGAAGGTCTTGATCCACAAATACAGGGTCATGCGCTGGCTCCGCTGGCTCGCGTAGGATGGCCCGCATTTTCACCTATCCGCGCACGCGAAAGCAGCTGAGCCCCATGCAGCAGTCAGACGAAAAACAGTACGACGCCCGGTATTTCCGCCGCTGGTACCGCGATGCCGGGCTGGCCGACCCGGCCCGCCTGCGACGCAAGGTCGCACTCGCCGTCGCACAGGCCGAGTATTACCTGGAGCGACCGATCCGCAGCGTGCTGGATATCGGCTGTGGCGAAGCGGCCTGGCGCGCGCCCTTGTTGGCGCTGCGGCCCAAGCTCAGCTACCTGGGCTTCGACAGCAGCGCCTACGCCGTGCAGCGCTACGGACGCAGCCGGCAGATCCACCCCGCCCGCTTCGGTGATTTCGCCTGGCTACGCCCCGGCGCACCGGTGGACCTGCTGATCTGCTCGGACGTGCTGCATTACGTGCCCACGCGCGAATTCAACCAGGGCCTGCCTGGGCTGGCCGACATGTGCGCGGGCGTGGCGTTTCTGGAGACCTTTGCGCAGGAAGACGCATTCGAAGGCGATCACGACGGCTTCCAGCCCCGCCCGGCGCGCTGGTATCGCAAGCGCTTTGCCAGCGTCGGATTCGCTGCGCTGGGGTCGCATTGCTGGTTGTCGCCGCAGCTGGCAGATGAGACATCTGCGCTGGAGCGCGGTTGACGAGTCCGTTGGCTACTTGAGGCACTTATTGCGTGTAGCTTCGCTCCGTACCCTCTCCCCAATCCCCACTCCGCGCCCCGGCCCGCGCTTGCGGCGCGGGCGCTCCAAGGCACGCGCGCCATGGCGCGCAAGCAGTGCCTTCTCGCCCCGCAGGGAGAGGGGCTAGATTGTGCAGGCCGAACGTTACTCTGCTGGCGAAGGCTATCTTCCAGCCACACGAAACTGTTCCTTCTCGCGCCGGGAGAAGGTGCCCCGCAGGGGCGGATGAGGGTACGGGCGAAGCCTCATGGAGTTTGAATGCACATGTGGCTTCGCCCATCCCCCTCACCCCGCCCCCTGTCCCGAGAGGTGCTTACCCTGCCGGCGAACGCGATCTGCAAGCCGTACGAAGCCGCTCGAAAGACCACAACCAGCGGCAGACAAAGCTGCCTACGCCCGCCATACCTTCTATGACAGCCTCTACCGTCCGCAGCCCCATTAAGGTGCAAATGCGCCAAACCCGGTATGCTGCGCGGCAGCAAAACCGCACGGATGGGTGGAATGCTTTATCAACTGCATGAGCTGACCCGCAATCTGCTAGCCCCCTGGGTGCATCAGGCCCAGGCGAACGCCAAGATGTTCTCCGACCCCGACAGCCTGTGGGCTTCGCTGCCCGGCGCCGAACGCATGGCGGCCAGCAACGAGCTGTTCCATCGGCTGGGCAAGGAATACGAAAAGCCGGCCTGGGCACTGGACGATGTCGAGGTCGACGGCCATTCGTTGCCGATCATCGAACGCGAGGTGCTGAGCAAGCCCTTCTGTCGCCTGCTGCGCTTCAAGCGCTTCAGCGACCACGTCGAGCTGATCGGCAAGATGAAGGAGCAACCAGCCGTGCTGGTGGTGGCGCCGTTGTCCGGCCATCACGCCACCCTGCTGCGCGACACCGTGCGCACGCTGCTGCGCAACCACAAGGTCTATGTGACCGACTGGGTGGACGCGCGCATGGTGCCGCTGGAGGCAGGCGCGTTCCGGCTCGAGGACTACATCAGCTATATCCAGGACTTCATCCGCCATATCGGCGCCGAGCGCCTGCATGTGGTGAGCGTATGCCAGCCCACGGTACCGGTGTTGGCGGCGGTGTCGCTGATGGCGACCAACGACGAACCCACGCCGCGCTCGTTGGTGATGATGGGCGGGCCGATCGATGCACGCCGCAGCCCCACCCAGGTGAATAACCTGGCGACGGAAAACGGCATCGAGTGGTTCCAGAACAACCTGATCCACACCGTGCCGTTCCCGTATCCGGGGCATGGCCGCCAGGTGTACCCGGGCTTTCTGCAGCATGCCGGCTTCCTGTCGATGAACCCCAACCGACATGTGATGTCGCATTGGGATTTCTACACCGATCTGGTCAAGGGCGATCTGCAGGATGCGCAGGCGCATCGGCAGTTCTACGACGAGTACAACGCCGTGCTCGACATGCCGGCCGAGTATTACCTGGACACGATCCGCGTGGTGTTTCAGGACTTCCTGCTGCCGCAGGGCAAGTGGAAAGTGGACGGCCAGCTGGTCAAGCCGTCGGCGATCCGCAACACCGCCCTGTTGAGCATCGAAGGCGAACTGGACGATATCGCCGGGCTCGGCCAGACCGAAGCGGTGCACGATCTGTGCACCGGTATCGATGCGGCGCACCGTCGCCACCTGGTGGTGGAAGGGGCCGGCCATTACGGCATTTTCAGTGGCCGCCGCTGGCGCGAAGTGGTCTACCCGCAGGTGCGCGAGTTCATCGCGCGCTATGACGCAGACCCGGTCGGCAGCCGCGACCCCGCCACCGTCACGCCCATCCGCAAGCGCGGCAAGCGCGCCTGAGCGCACGCACAAACGCTCCCGGTCGTCGTCGACCGGGAGCGTTTTTTATGCGCGCGACTGCCTCATCCATATCTGCAGCAACACATGCGTGCGGCCGTCGTCGTCTCTGAACCACTCGCGGAGGACGCAGGCCTGCTCAGCGAGACCGCCTGCGCGAGGCCGCCTGCATCGATCCACTCAGATCGCACCGCTCTTGACCAGCAGATGCTTGGCCAGCATGCCGTGCACAGCGCCGATCGCACGCGCCAGGTGCAGGGTCACGAACAGCAGCAGCACACCGAGCACGCAGATCGGCAGCGTCAGCCATCCATTGACGACATCCACACCACCGAAGGTCATCACCACGCCCGAGTCGAACAGTGACAGCACGGGCGCGACGACGAACCCCAGCGAAATCGCCAGCAGCGTGACGAACACGGTGAAGTACACGATGCCCAGCGGCAGCATCAGCAGGAAGTACAGCATGGTGCTCCAGGTACGCAGGTCGGTGAACATCTCGCCGATCCGCTGCAGCCAGCCGCCCTGCAGGCCTGGATGGGACGGCCGGCGCGGCATGCGCACCCCCAGCAAGGTCTCCACCACGCGCCCTTCCACCAGCGACAGCATCCGCACCGAGCCGAAGAACAGCACCAGCAGCGGCACGCCGATGATCAGGATCAACAGGCCCAACGACAGGCTGCCCCCGGCAACCACCCAGGTGAAATAGAAGATGCCGGTCAACAGCGACAGCAACATGTAGAACAGCGCGCCGTAGGTGCGCGGGTCGGCGGCCACACCGAAGAACTTGCCGATCCATGAGGCACGGCGAGGCGGCAGCGGCGGGCGCAGCGCACGGCTGACGGTGACTTCGGTTTCGCGATAGATCTCGGCTACCTCATCCGGCGCGCCATAGCTGCCGGCGACGCCTGCGATGACCTCCGCTTCGCTCTTGTCACGGTGTTCGGCAAGCTCGGCGCGCAGATATTCTTCGGCGTCGTAAAGCGCATCCTGGACCATCGCCGGGTCGGCACCGGCCAGCGCCTGCCGCAGTTGCGTCAGGTAATCGGCAATGGTGGTCGGCAACGGACGTGTTTGTGCGATCGTCATCATGAGTGGGTCCCCTCCAGCACGGAATCAACGGAATCACGGGTGGCGCGCCAGGCGGCGATCCATTGGCGCAGGCAGTCATGCCCGCTGTCGGTAATGCGGTAGTAGCGTCGCGGCGGTCCCGATGCGGACGGCTCGATATGGCTGTGCAACAGCCCCGCCCCTTCCAGATTGCGCAACACCGGATACAAGGCGCTCTGTTTGCCGCTGAGCACTCCCTCCAGCCGCTCAAGCCGCTTGGCGATCAAATAGCCGTACAGCGGTTCTTCGGCCTGGGCCAGCACCGCCAGCAAGGCCAGCGACACGGTGCCTGCACTCAGCTCCTTCTGGAATTTGCGCAGGTAGACATCCGGCTCGCTCATCGGTCATCTCCGCTAGGTCGAAGCTCATACTATGTAGAACCTAGCTATAGCGAATGTGCCGGTAGTCATGGGCGGTGATGGGGGAGTCGGCATTGGGGATTCGCGAAAGCAAAAACAAAGGCGGGGCCGCCGGCTCGCTTGGGCAATCGTCGGCATCGCAATGCGGTCCACCGCAGACCCCAGCGCCGCCGTTACCAACCCCGCAATGCCCAATCCCCACTCCCCACCCCACTCGCGCTCGCCTGTGCAAACCCCAGTGCGTTCATGAGCTTAGAACCTTTGGGTTACTGCCTTTCTGGCACGGCTTAACTACAGTCGACGTCCCCCGTGCCGATAAGTTTCGCTCAGGGGTTTTTCACTTTCGACGGGGCAATACGATGCAATTGACACGCTTGGCGCAGCCGGCCATGGCTGAAACTTCCTTTGGAGCCACCCGGCGCCTGTGCCTTGCGATCGGGTTGGCGCTGCCGGTGCTGGGCTTTGCGCAGACACAGCCTGCGCCAGCCAATGCCGAACAGACCCAGCCGGAGCCTGCCAAGCCGCCGGTCACCGCCGCACCCGCCACCGCCAAGGGCTATCCGCTCGAGGCGCAGGGCTGGGGCGCCAAGCAGGGCGGCAACATGTGGCAGGTGCGCTGGGCCGAGGACTGGTCGTATCTGAAGGACCCATCCAAGCGCAAGAGCCTGTTCGATCCGCTCAAGTACATCCCGCTCAGCGAAGACGGCGATGTCTACGTTTCGCTCAGCAACGAGCTGCGCGTGCGCAGCAACACCATCACCAACCCGGGGCTGATTCCCGGCAGCCACTCGCAGCAGCAATACCTGTTGCGCGCGTTCTTCGGTGCGGACCTGCACGTGGGCGAGCACTTCCGTCTGTACACGGAACTGGCGCACGGCAGCCTGGATGGGCGCAACGAGGGCGCCAAGACCGGTACCCAGGAAAACAACGCGATCCTGCAGCAGGTCTTCTTCGACGTGAAGGGCAACATCGGCGGCGCCGACACCGGCCTGCGGGTCGGCCGCCAGGTGTTCGTCGACGGCCCCACCACCTTGATGGCACTGCGCGACAACACCGATATCTTCGTGACCTTCAACGGCGCACGCGCCTGGGCGATCGGCGAAAAGACCCGAGTGGACATATTCGATTTCAATTTCAACCTGGATGGCACCGAAGGCCTGGGCGATGACCGCATCGACCGCTCGCGGCATTTCCGCGGCGTGGTGGGCGGCTATCGGTTGCCGACCGCCAAACCGATGTATCTGGAGCCGTTCTTCTATCAGTTCCGCAACGACAACCAGGTGTGGGGCCGCCAGACCGCGGAAGAAAACCGCAACTACTACGGCCTGCGGTTGTGGGGCAACGTGGGCAAGCTGCGTACCGACTCGTTCGTGACCGTGCAACGCGGCAGCTTCGGCGGGCGCGACCTGCGCGCCTACATGGCCAGCACCTCCAATGCGTGGACACTGAGCGACAACGGCTGGAAGCCGCGCCTGGGCTTCCACAGCGAAATCGCCTCCGGCGGCGGCGGCACCTCCGGCACCGGCACGCTGCGCAACAACAACTTCCTGTACGGCAATACGATCTACTTCAGCTGGGCCACGTTCTTTGGCCCGGTGAACCTGGTCACCGCCGCCCCGACGTTCACCTTCTCGCCCACCTCCAAGCTCACCGTGAACCTGGAATGGGAAACCCTGTGGCGGCAGACCACCAGCGATGCGATCTACAACAATCAGGCGCGCGCCTATGCACGCACCCAGGGCACCGGCGAGCGTCGCATCGGCACCATGCCGCGCATCAACGCGACGTGGAATATCGATCCGAACTGGTCGGTGACCTTCCGCGCCGAGCATCTGATGGCAGGGCCTGCACTGGAGAAGGCCGGTTACGGCGATTCGACCTTCGTGATGGGCTGGTTGAACTTCCGGTTCTAAACGCCGTTTGTCGGCGCTGCAATGTGCCGACCCGGTGTGCGTGCGTTTCTAAACCAGTCGCTGTTGGATCACATGCCGCGTCCGGCAAGGACGCGGCATGTTGGTTTTCAGCGTTGATCGTTTTGATGCCCCGGGGTTTTCGCACGCTGCACGCAACAGACAAGCGCTGCCTTCGGTCACCTGTGGCGACGGATGGTCGCGCTGCTCCGCCGGTCGACCACGCCGCAACCGGCTGCGGTGCACGCAAACGCGGTCCGCATCCGTCATCGGCCTGACGGTGCCGGGCACATCGAAAAGGCACTGTCCTTACTGAATCAACGGCGCCCTGCCTCAAGCGCACTGCCCGCCAACGGCCAGCGGTCGTCAGCTGCGCCTATTTTCAGGTCTTGCGTGCCTCCCCTGGAGAGTGACGCCTTTCAGTGCCACCTGAGTGCAGATGTCAAACAAGCAAACGCGCATCGACACCAAGAGGGCGGGATATTTCAGTATGCAAAAACATCGAGAGCCGTTCGACTGACGACCGCACGCCGCTCGGCCAACACCGCATGCCATTGGCCACCCGCTGCAGGCCCATATCTGGCTGGAGCAGCGCGATATCAGCCCGGGTCGCCAGGCAGTTGCCGCTGTCATACGCGCGCCCCTTCTCCTGGCGGAAGCCGGAAATGAGCTGATGCAGCCTTGGGCACTCAACGAGCCGCTGCTGGATGGCTAGGCTGCACCAAGCAGCAGTGCGTCGTTTTTTTACCAATGCCCAATCCCGAATCCCCGCCCTACCTGCACCGGACGCGGCCGAATGCCTACACTACGCAGATGTCCGAATCCCCCACTCCGCATCCCCGCCCTTCCCTGCAACGCGTGTTTCTGACCGGGTTGCTGACCCTGCTGCCGGTCTGGCTGACATGGGTGGTGGTGAAGTTCGTCTTTTCATTGCTCTCTGGCATCAGCAGCCCGTGGGTGGTGCCATTGTCCGAGCGCATCGCGGCCTCGTTTCCCGATTACCTGGGCTGGATCAAGGCGCTGTGGGTGCAGAACACCATCGCCCTGGTCGCCACGGTGGGGGCGATCCTGTTCGTCGGCATCCTGAGCCGGCGGGTGATCGGCCAGCGCCTGCTGCGCTGGTTCGAGGCGATCATGCGGCGCATCCCGCTGGCCAGCGTGGTCTACGACAGCGCGCGCAAACTGCTCGACATCCTGCAGACCCAGCCCGGTAGCACGCAGCGCGTGGTGCTGATCGACTTCCCGCATCGCGACATGAAGTCGGTCGGCCTGGTCACGCGCGTGATCAAGGAGCAAGGCACCGGCCGTGAGCTGGCGGCGGTGTATGTGCCGACCACGCCCAACCCCACCTCCGGCTATCTGGAAATCGTGCCGGTCGAACTGCTCACGCCCACCGACTGGAGCGTGGACCAGGCGATGAGTTTCATCATTTCCGGTGGCGCGGTTGCGCCGGAGTCGGTTCCCTTCACCCGTACTGCGGATCGCTGAAGCCCATGACACACACGCGTACCCTCGACGATCGTGCGGTCCGCCTGTTCATTGCCTTGGCGGCATTCTTCTGCGTCAACGCGGCCCTGGCCGAGTTCATCGGCGTCAAGATCTTCGCACTGGAAGACACCCTCGGCATCGCGCCGCTGAACTGGAACCTGTTCGGCCAGACCGGTTCGCTCAGTTTCACCGCCGGCACCTTGTTGTGGCCGGTGGTGTTCATCATGACCGACACCATCAACGAGTTCTTCGGCAGCCGCGGGGTGCGTTTCATCTCGTGGGTGGCGGTTGCGCTGATCGGCTACGGCTTCGTGTTCGCGTTTGCCGCCATCGCATTAGCGCCTGCAGGCTGGTGGGTGACTGCGGCGCAGAGCCAGGGCGTGCCGGATTACCAGGCCGCATTCGCGGCGGTGTTCGGGCAGGGATTGTGGACGATCGGCGGCTCGCTGGTGGCCTTCCTGTTCGGCCAGTTGATCGACGTGTCGGTGTTCCATCGCATCCGCAAGGTCACCGGCGAAAAACACGTCTGGCTGCGCGCCACCGGCTCTACCGCAGTGTCGCAGTTGGTGGACAGCTTCGTGGTGATCTACATCGCCTTCGTGCTTGGCCCGCAGCATTGGTCCACCGACCAGTTCCTGGCGGTGAGCACACTCAACTACATCTACAAGATGGGTTTTGCGATCGCCTTGATTCCGCTGCTATACCTCGCGCGCCGCGCCATCAGCGCGTATCTGGGTGCCGAACGCGCCGAGCAGTTGCGCGAAGAAGCCGCTGCCGACTAAGAGCGGCCACCAAACGTAGCGCGCAGTCGTCGGCTGGGGCCGACGGCGCACTCGGCATCGGGGTACCCGCGTGGTCCGCGTGGGGCCAAGTACCGGCCGCGCCCGTCTGGCGATGAGCACAGGCGTTTTGTTGGCTGCTCCTGAGACGGCGCGGTGCCCACACGGTGCCTGACCGAGGCCGGCAGCGCCCATGGCAGCACGCTGCGCGGCGGGTTATCGCAGCGCACCATTGCAGCCAGGCCCCCTCCCCTGCCCGTGCCGCATCTGAATTGCATGTACGCCGCATGCGCCGCACGGCTGGCCGTAACGGTGCGGATCGGGCAAGCTCCCCGCTCGCTTGTTTCCGGAGCCGGTAATGCCCCTCAGCTTTTCCCGCCTGCTGTCGCTGGCCCTCGCCGCCGTGTTGAGCCTGTCAGTGGCAGCGCCCGCCGATGCGGCCAAGAAGAAGACCGCCAAGGCACAGACCACGCAGACGCGCGCGAAGGCGAGCAAAGGCAAGAAGACCACCAAGCCGGCGGCCAAGGCCTCCAAGACGGCCAAAGGCAGCAAGGCCGCCAAGGCCAGGCCGCGCGCAGTGGCCGCACCGGTGGTGCTGACCAAGGCGCAGCAACTCAACCTGCTCTACGACCAGTACTGGGACGCTTCGCTCAAGCTCAACCCGCTGCAGGCCACCTTCCAGGGCGAGACCCGCTACAACGACCAGCTGCCCAACTTCCTGTCGCCGGCGTTCCGCCAGCAGTCGCACGATTTCACCGTGCTGTGGCTGGGCAAGGCCGAAGCACTGGGGCCGGACGGTCTGAGCGGGCAGGACCTGCTCAGCTACCAGATCTTCGTGCGCGATGCGCGCAGCGCCCTGGCAGCCGAGCAGTTCCCCAGCTGGATGCTACCGATCAACCAGTTCTACAACATCGCCAGCATTACGGTGGTGCTGGGCTCGGGCACCGGCGCGCAGCCGTTCAAGACGGTCAAGGATTACGACAACTGGTCGCGGCGTGCGCTGGGCATTCCCGACCTGTTCGATCAGGCCATCACCAACATGCGCGCCGGCATGCAGGCCGGCGTGGTGCAGCCCAAGGTACTGATGCAGAAGGTGTTGCCGCAGCTGGATGCGATCATCGCGCGCAGCGCCGAAGACAGCCTGTTCTGGGGGCCGATCCGCAACCTGCCGGCCGACATCCCCGAGGCCGACAAGCAGCGCCTCACCGCCGAGTACAAGCGGCTGATCGAAGTGCGCATCCTGCCGGCCTATCGCGCGCTGCGCGGTTTCATCGCCACCGAATACCTGCCCGCCTGCCGCGACAGCGACGGCCTGGCCGCGCTGCCCAATGGCGCGGCGTGGTACGCCTATGACGTGCGGCAAAGCACCACCTCCGACCTGAGCCCGGAGCAGATCCACCAGATCGGGCTGGAGGAGGTCGCGCGCCTGCAGGGCGAGATCACCGCGCTGACCAAGCAGGTCAAGTTCCGCGGCAACCTGCCCAAGTTCTACAAGTTCATGCAGACCGACAAGCGCTTCGGCTTCCGCAGCGACACCGAGCTGCTGGGGTATTACCGTGGCCTGCAGGGGCGCGTGCAAGGCGCAGTGCCGCGGCTGTTCGCCCTGCAGGGCATTCCGGAGCTGGAAGTACGCGCGGTGGAACCGCAGCGCGCGCAATCGGCAGCCAGCGGCTCGTACATGCGTCCCAGCGTCACCGGCAGCAATGGCGGCACCCCGGGCATCTTCTACGTCAATACCTCCGACCTGCCCTCGCGCAAGACCTGGGAAGCGGAGAGCCTGTACCTGCACGAAGCGATTCCGGGCCACCACTACCAGCTCGGGCTGCAGCAGCAGCTGACCGACCTGCCCAAGTTCCGCCGCCTCGGAGGCGAGACCGCCTACATCGAGGGCTGGGGGCTGTACGCCGAATCGCTGGGGCGCGAGTTGGGGCTGTATCAGGACCCCTACAACTACTACGGCTACCTGCAAAACGCATTGTGGCGCTCGATCCGGCTGGTTGCCGATACCGGCCTGCACAGCAAGGGCTGGACGCGGGCCCAGGCCATCGACTACATGCTGGACAACTCGGCGATGAGCCGCACCGATGCCGAAGCCGAAGTCGACCGCTACATGGCCATCCCCGGCCAGGCGCTGGCCTACAAGGTCGGCGAGATGAAGATCGCGCAGCTGCGCGAGCAGGCGCAGCGCGAGCTGGGGCCGCGCTTCGACGTCCGTGCCTTCCATACCGAAGTACTCAAGGATGGCTCGGTGCCGCTGGAGATCCTGCAGGACAAGATCCAGCGCTGGATCGCAACGCAAAAAGGGTGAGGCGACCTGGCGCGGCATCACGGTCGTCAAGCCACTGCAGGTCACGCGCTCCGGACCAGGCGCGTCACCTGTGGGCATCGCCCAAGGCGCAGGCTACCTGACGCCGCGCCAGCGTCTGCCAGCGGCACACACGCGGCTGACCGGTCCGCCCGACGCCCTGCCCTGCGATGAACGCCGCCGCTTTACCGGCTGCGTTCATCCCGCCACGCGTGCGGCTGCCAGCGCTGCAATGTCGCGCGGCGTGGTGCGGCAGCAGCCGCCGATCAGGCGCGCGCCTGCAGCCAGCCACTGCGCGTGCTGGTCTGCCAGGCTGCAGGCCGGCGCATCGCCAGCATGCCAGCGCTTGTCGCCAGCATCGTAGTGCTCGCCGGAGTTGGGATACACCACCAACGGCAAGGCGGTCAGCGCCGACAGGCTCTGCAATGCGGCGGTGACCCGATCCAGCGCGATGCAGTTGATCCCCACCGCGATCACCTGCACGCAGGCATCCAGCGCCGGAATCACCTGCGCCAGCGGCGTGCCATCGCTCAGATGGTCGGCATCGCGCAAAGTGAAGGAGAACCACGCATGCAATTGCGGGAACTCTTCCAGCAGCAGACGTAACGCCACGATCTCGTTCGCCGAGGGCAGCGTCTCGCAGGCCAGCACATCCACGCCCGCCGCTGCCAGCGCGGCGATGCGCGGGCGATGGAAGTCCATCAATTGCGCCAATGGCAACGCATAGTCGCCGCGGTATTCCGAACCATCGGCCAGATAGGCGCCGTACGGCCCGACCGAACCCGCCACCCACAACGGCGCGTCCTGCGGTTGCATCTGCAGATGATCGGCACGCGCCTGCGCAGCCAGTGCCACGCTGCGCGCGATCAGCACCTGCGACTGCGCCAGATCCAGCCCGCGCGCCGCAAAGCCCAGCGGCGTGGCCTGGTAGCTGGCGGTGATCGCGCACTGCGCGCCGGCAGCGAAGTAGTCGCGATGCACCTGATAGATCAGCTCCGGTTGCTCCATCAGCACGCGCGCCGACCACAGCGCATCGTTGAGATCGCAGCCGCGTTGCTCCAGCTCGGTGGCAAGCGCGCCATCCAGCAGCACATACCCATCGTGCTGGAGCGCCGCACTGAAAGGCGCATCCACGCGCGGCTGGCGGGGAAGTGTCGTCATACGTGCAGTCTCCTGGCTGCGAGCCATCGGGTCAGTGCATAGGCGCCATAGCACAGTGCCACGAACGGGATCCCGCACCACAGCGCGATGCGCTGCTGCGGATCGAATGCCAAGCCGACACAGGCCAGCAGGCATAGCGTAAAGCCCAGGATCGGCGTCCACGGATACCACGGCGCGCGATAGGCCAATGTCTCTACTGCGATGCCGTCGCGCAACAACTGGCGCCGAAAAAAATAGTGCGAGGCGCAGATGCTCAGCCACACCACCACCACCGCAAAACCCGATACTGCCGAAATCGCCACGAACACGGTATCGGCCGCGTAGACGCCGGTGAGCAGCGCCAACAGGCCGCCCAACATGCTCAACAGCAAAGCCGGCAAGGGAATGCCGCGCTTTGTCAGGCGTGCCAGCCGCGCCGGCAGCGTGCCCTCGTTGGCCAGCGACCACAGCATGCGTGCGGCCGCATACAGGCCGGAATTGGCCGCCGACAGGATCGCGGTCAGGATCACCGCATTCAAGATGTCGGCCGCATACGGGATACCCAGCAACTCGAACGCGCGCACGAACGGACTGGTGTCTACCGCCGCCTGCTCGGCCGGCAGCAGCGCGGCCAGCACCAGCACCGTGCCGACAAACAACACCACCAGCCGTATCAATGTGGTGCGGATCGCCAGCGGAATCGCACGCGCCGGCTGCGCGGTTTCGCCTGCGGCAACGCCGATCAATTCGGTGCCGGAGAAGGCGAAATTCACCGCCACCATCGTCATCAGTATCGGCAGCGTGCCTTGCGCAAACCAGCCATCGGCACGCAAATGGCGCAGCCCGGGCGCGGGCGAGCCATCGGCCAACGGAAGCAGGCCGATCACCGCCGCGCCACCCAGCAGGATGAACACCAGGATCGTGATCACCTTGATCAACGAAAACCAGAACTCGCCCTCGGCAAACCAGCGCGCCGACACCGTGTTCAGGCCGAAGATCAGCGCGCAGAACAGCAGGCACCACGGCCACGTCGGCGTGTGCGGAAACCAGTACTGCATGCAGAACGCCGCAGCGGTCAGGCTCGAACCCAGCGCCACCGTCCAGGTCAGCCAGTACAACCACGCCACCACGTACCCGGTGGCCGGGCCAAGGTAGCGCGCCGCATACACATGGAAGGCACCGGTCTGCGGCATCGCCACCGCCAGTTCGCCCAGGCATTGCATCACCAGATACACCGCCAGCGCACCGATCAGGTAGGCGATCACCGTGCCCAACGCACCGGTGCTGGCAATGATGTAGCCGGTGTTGAAGAACAGCCCGGTGCCGATGACCCCGCCCAGCGAGAGCATCACCAGATGGTGCACCTGCATGCTGCGCTGGAATTGCGGTGCGGCGTTGGACGACGGCTCGGGCATCGGCGTGTCTGATCGGTGGCAGCGCATCCTGCCATGCGCGCGCAGGCGAGCACAGCCATGCAGTGGCCAGGCGTGACGCGCAACCAGGTATTGCGGGATGCCATGCGGCAGGTCGCGCCCACGATCGGCCCACGCATGCTTCGCGCCCGGCCCGGCCTGCACGACACGCCCGGGCGCTACCGAGGGTATCCTCGCGACTGCTCATCCGGACTGTTGCCATGCCACATCATCTGCACACACGCACGGCAGCGCAGACGCAGCGCTGGAGCGCATCCCGGCTGCCGGCACGTCTCACAGCCCCGAGCGCTGTCACCACGCTCCGTGCATCCCTGCTCGCCACCGGGCAGCGCCAGCGTCCGCAACGCGTGCGAGGCGCGGCATGAAGCTGGCCGGCATCCACCACGTGGCGATCATCGCCGGCGACTACGCGGTCTCCAAAACGTTCTACTGCGACATCCTCGGCCTGCGGGTGCTCGATGAGCATTACCGGCAGGCGCGCGCTTCCTGGAAGCTGGACCTGGCACTGCCCGATGGCGGCCAGATCGAGCTGTTCTCGTTTCCCGCCGCACCGCTGCGCCCCAGCCGCCCGGAAGCACGCGGCCTGCGCCATCTCGCCTTCCGTGTCGAGGATCTGGACGCGGCCGTGGCGCATCTCGCTGCGCATGGCGTGGCCACCGAGGACATCCGCATCGACGAGTACACCGGCCGCCGCTTCACCTTCTTCGCCGACCCGGACGACTTGCCGCTGGAGCTGTACGAGGTGGGCTGAGCGCAGCGGCGCCGGCGGGTTCGGTCACATCCGCCGCACGGTCACGTCGAACAGCTGTAGTCGATCGTCGCCGTGACTTCCGGCGGATGTGGCGATGCGGCAACGTCGTGAAGATCGAACCACCCCAGGACACAGGAGCCGTCCATGCTGCAGATCCGTGCGTTGTCCAAGACCTATGCCAATGGCGTGCATGCGCTGCAAGGCGTCACGCTGGACATTCCTCGCGGCATGTTCGGACTGCTCGGGCCAAACGGCGCCGGCAAATCGTCGCTGATGCGCACGCTGGCCACGCTGCAGGAGCCGGACTCGGGCAGCGTCAGCCTGACCGGTGCCGATGGCAGCAGCATCGACGTGCTCGCCGACAAGGACGCGTTGCGGCGCCGGCTGGGCTATCTGCCGCAGGATTTCGGCGTGTACCCGAAGGTGAGCGCGCTGGACATGCTCGATCACTTCGCCGTGCTCAAGGGGCTCACCGATCGCGCCCAACGCAAGGAGGTGGTCGAGCGGCTGTTGCAGCAGGTCAATCTGTGGGATGCGCGCAAGCGCAAGCTCGGCACCTATTCCGGCGGCATGCGCCAGCGCTTCGGCATCGCGCAGGCACTGCTGGGCGATCCGCAACTGGTCATCGTCGATGAGCCCACCGCCGGGCTGGATCCGGAAGAGCGCAACCGCTTTTTGAACCTGCTGGCCGAAATCGGCGAGAACGTGGTGGTGATCCTGTCCACCCATATCGTCGAAGACGTCACCGACCTCTGCCCGACGATGGCCATCATGAACAAGGGCCAGGTGCTGCTGACCGGGCGGCCCGTCGATGCGATCGACATGCTGCATCAGCAGGTCTGGCGCAAGCAGGTCAGCAAGCAGGCCTTGCCCGATTACGAAGCACGTTTCACCGTGTTGTCCACGCGCCTGATCGCCGGCCACCCGGTGATCCACGTGTTCAGTACCGATTGCCCGGAGCCCGGCTTCGAGCAGGTCGCTCCCGATCTTGAGGATGTCTATTTCCAGCGCCTGCGCAAGCAAGCGCTGGCCGCCTGACGGAGCGTTGCGATGATCCTGGCGTTCCTGCGCTTCGAGCTGCGCGAGCAACTGCGCTCGCCCTTCCTGTGGTTGCTGGCCGCGCTGTACGCCTTGCTGGCCTTCGCCGCACTCTCCAGCGATGCGGTGCAGATCGGCGGCGGCATCGGCAACGTGCTGCGCAATGCGCCGACCGTGATCGCCACGCTGCTGAGCCTTTTCAGCCTGCTCGGCCTGCTGGTGACCACTCTGTTCGTCAGCAACGCCTTGCTGCGGGACTTCGACCTGGGCACCGCCGAGCTGGTGTTCTCCACACCGGTGCGCCGCCGCGATTACCTGGTCGGCCGCATCGGTGCGGCATTGATCGCCGGCACGGTGATGTATCTGGTGATCGCGCTGGGCATGTTCATGGCGCAGTTCATGCCCTGGATCGACCAGGCGCGGTTGGGTCCGGTCGCCGTGTTGCCCTATCTGTGGTCGCTGCTGGTGCTGGTGCTGCCCAACCTGCTGTTCACCACCGCGTTGCTGTCAGTGCTGGCGGTGACCACGCGCAGCATCCTGTGGGTCTATATCGGCGTGATCGTGTTCTTCGTGCTGTACGGCGTGAGCCGTGCACTGCTGGCCGATCTGGACAACGTCTGGCTCGCGACCCTGTCCGATCCACTCGGCATCCGCGCACTGTCGCAGACATTGCGCTATTGGTCGGCCGAACAACGCAACCTGCAGCTTCCTCCGTTGACCGGTTACCTGCTCGCCAATCGCGCCCTCTGGCTGGGCATGAGCGGGCTGTTGTTCGCTGCGACCTTCGCACTGTTCCGCACCGAACGTAGCGGCACGCGTCGTCGACGCGGAGCGGTGCCTGCTGCATCCACCAGCGCACCGGCAGCCAGCGTGCGCGTCACCACCACCCGCCTCACCGTGACACCCGCCTTCGCGGCTACCACCGCGTTTCAGCAACTGCTGCGCCAGATCCGTTTCGACACGCTCGGCGTGCTGAGCAGCGCGCCGTTCGTAGTGCTGCTGATGCTGGGCCTGGCCAATTTCATTCCGACCGCACTGTTCACTGCGCGCCTTTACGGTACCGCCGTGCTGCCGGTCACCTCGTTGATGCTGCAGGCGCTGCAGAACAGCTACAGCTTTCTGCTGATCATCGTGGTGCTGTTCTATGCCGGCGAACTGGTGTGGAAAGAACGCAGCAACCGCATCGACGGCATCACCGATGCCATGCCGGTGCCGGACTGGGTTCCCCTGCTGGGCAAGTTTGTGGCCTTGCTGGCGGTGATCGCCAGCTTCCAGCTCGCCGGCGCGTTGACCGCGATCGCGCTGCAGCTTGGCCGTGGCTATACCAGCATCGAGCCACTGCTGTATCTCAAGACGCTGGCGCTGGGCTCGGTGCTGTATGTGCTGATGGGCGGCATGGCGCTGGCGCTGCAGGTGTTGAGCAACAACAAGTTCGTCGGCTATGCGCTGCTGATGCTGGTGCTGATCGGTCAATCGGCGCTGTCGATGCTCGACTACACCCAGAACCTCTACACCTTCGGCGGCTGGCCCAACGCGCCATATTCGGACATGAACGGCTACGGCCACTTCCTGCCCGGCCAGTTGTGGTTCCAGGGCTATTGGGGCCTGTTCCTGCTGGCCCTGCTGTTGCTGTCTTCGGCGTTCTGGCCGCGTGGCGTTGGCCACGGTGTGCGCCAACGTCTGCGGCTGGCGTTGCAGCGCCTGCGCAGCCCGACCGGTGCGGCCCTGGCGGTCACCCTGCTCGGCTTCGCAGCGGTCGGCGGCTGGCTGTACTGGAACACCAACGTCTACAACAGCTTCCTGTCGCCAGAGCAGCAGCTGGACCTGCAAGCGCGCTACGAGCGCGAGTACGGCAAGTACCGGGACCTGCCGCAGCCGCGCATCATTGCCGTGGATAACCATGTCGACCTGCATCCGGAAACGCAATCGGTCGTCATCGATGCCACCTGGACCGTGCGCAACACCCACCCCACGCCGATCAGCGACGTGCACATCGGCATGCAAGGCAGTACCGGCGACCGCAGCCTGGTGCAGGTAGATCTGGGCGGGCAGACGCTGATCACGCACGATGTACCGGCCGGTTACCGCATCTATCGCCTGCACACACCGCTGCAACCCGGCCAGGAGCGCGTGTTCCGCTTCCGCGTGGACCAGCACCCGCATGGCATTACCGCCGGGCAGGCACAGACCGATCTGGTCGCCAACGGCAGCTTCTTCAACAGCCAGGTCTTGCCCTGGTTCGGCTACAACAGCCAAACCGAGATCACCGACCGCAACGACCGCCGCAAGCGTGGGTTGGGCGAGCCCACGCGCATGCCTAAACTGGAAGACCAGGCCGCACGCGCCAACACCTACGTCAGCGACGATGCCGACTGGCTCAGCTTCGCCAGCACCATCTGCACCGCACCGGACCAGATCGCGCTGGCGCCGGGCTATCTGCAGAAGCAATTCCGGCAGGCTGGCAGGCGCTGCTTCCGCTATGTAATGGATCGCCCGATGCTGAACTTCTATGCCTACCTGTCGGCGCGCTGGCAGGTGCGCAAGGCCTATTACAACAAGATTCCGATCGAGATCTATTACGACCCCAAGCACCCGTACAACGTGCAACGCATGATCGAAGGCGTGCAGAAATCGCTGGCCTATTACGAGGCCAATTTCACTGCGTACCAGCATCACCAGGTGCGCATCATCGAGTTTCCGGGCTATGCGGGGTTTGCGCAGTCGTTCGCCAATACCATTCCTTATTCCGAATCGATCGGTTTCATCGCCGACCTGCGCGACAAGGACGACATCGACTACGTGTTCTACGTCACCGCGCATGAAGTGGCGCACCAATGGTGGGCGCATCAGGTGATCGGTGCGAATGTGCAGGGCGCCACGGTGCTGTCCGAATCGCTGGCGCAGTACTCGGCGTTGATGGTGATGGAGCGCGAGTACGGGCGTGCGCACATGCGTCGCTTCCTCAAGTACGAACTGGACCGCTATCTGGAGGGCCGCGGCGGCGAAACCATCGACGAACTGCCGCTGTACCGGGTGGAGAACCAGCAATACATCCACTACCGCAAGGGCTCGCTGGCGTTCTACCGGCTGCGCGAGGAGATCGGCGAGCAGGCGCTCAATCGCGCATTGCAGCGTTTCCTGCAGGCCAAGGCGTTTCAGCAGCCGCCTTACACCACCTCGGCCGAGCTGTTGCAGGCCATTCGTGCCGAGGCACGCCCGGACCAGCAGGGAATGATCACCGACCTGTTTGAAAAGATCACCTTTTACGACAATCGCGTGGTTGGCGCACAGGCCCACAAGCGCCCGGATGGACGCTTCGATGTGACCGTGCAGACGCAGGCGGCCAAGTTGCAGGCCGATGGCCGCGGCAAGGAGCATGCGGTGCCGATGGACGACTGGATCGAAGTGGGGATCTACGGTTTGCCCGCCGGCAAGAATGCGCAGGCGCCGGTGTTGGCGCTGCGGCGGCAGCACGTCACCAGCGCCACGCCCAGCTTTACCCTGACCGTCGACGCCCTTCCCATCGAAGCCGGGTTCGATCCCGACAACAAGCTGATCGACCGGGTGCCGGACGACAATCGCAAGCGGGTGACGCTGCAATAGCGGGCAAGCGTTCGCTGGCCGATGATTGGCGGTCGGCCAGGACCGGCGACGCGCACGGCCAACGACTGAAAGCGAGCCGGACCAGTCCGCGACGGCCGGCGTGACGACGAGCCCTGCGCGCGTCGTCGACTCAGTCGCAGCGAACGGACTGCGCTCACCCGTCCTCCTCCCGGATGCCGGACAACGCGTACGTCGCACGACGGAATCTGCCGACTTAGCGCCGGCCCGAAGCGGCCAGCCTGCGCAGCCGGCATCTTCAATGGGAGCGGCTCAGCAACGGCACCGCAACTGCGCGCATGAACGCATCCCGCAGCGCATCTTTCCCGCACCATACCCCACGGTATACATTCGCCATCAGGCCGCCGACGGCGGCCACAGCAATCCCTGGGAGGGGACACATGCGCAAGACCTTCAAGACCCTGATGGTGGCCCTGCCGCTGGCCGCCGCCTCGCTGCTGGCCCAGGCGTCCGATTCGCCGGTGGGCCGCTGGAAGACCATCGACGACGAGACCGGCAAGCCCAAGTCGGTGGTGCAGATCGAACAGGCCGCCAACGGCACGCTGAGCGGCAAGGTGGTCGAGATCCTGCAGTCCAACCATGGGCCCAACCCGACCTGCGACAAGTGCGATGGCGCGCTGAAGGGCAAGCCGATCAAGGGCATGACCATCCTGTGGGGCCTCAAGGCCGACGGCACCGCCGTGTGGGATGGCGGCTCGGTGCTGGACCCGGCCAAGGGCAAGACCTACAAGGCCAAGATCACCTTGACCGAAGGCGGCAAGAAGCTGCAGATGCGCGGCTACGTCGGCATCGAAGCGCTGGGCCGCACCCAGACCTGGATCCGTGAATAGCGGGGATTCGGGAATCGGGATTGGGGATTGGCAAGAGCGGGCGTCCTTCGGGGCGCCTTTTTTGTGCGTCGGCGCATTTGGGGCTTGTCCTGTTGCACGGGATCGTCTGCTGCTGGTGCCGCACAGACGGCCAACGCCGCGCGTCTGGACAGACAGTCGGCGTGATCCTGCTTTGACGAATCCCCAATCCCCATTCCCCAATCCCGGCTCGCGACTAATGCGATAATCGGCTGTCCCCCGCATCACGCCTGCCATGACCCGCACCGCACTTGTCACCACCGCTTTGCCGTATGCCAACGGCCCGCTGCATCTTGGCCATCTGGTCGGTTATATCCAGGCCGATATCTGGGTGCGCGCGCGCCGCCTGCGCGGCGACAAGACCTGGTTCGTCTGCGCCGACGACACCCATGGCACGCCGATCATGCTGGCGGCCGAGAAGGCCGGGGTCACCCCGGAAGCCTTCATCGCCAACATCCAGGCCAGCCATGAGCGCGATTTCGCCGCGTTCGGGGTCACCTTCGACCATTACGACTCGACCAATTCGCCGGTCAACCGCGCGCTTACCGAGGCCTTTTACGCCAAACTGGAGGCCGCCGGTCACATCAGCCGCCGCTCGGTGGCGCAGTTCTACGACCCGGCCAAGGGCATGTTCCTGCCCGACCGCTACATCAAGGGCATCTGCCCCAACTGCGGCAGCGCCGACCAGTACGGCGACAACTGCGAAGTCTGCGGTGCCACCTACGCGCCGACCGAGCTGAAAGAGCCCAAATCGGTGATTTCCGGCGCCACACCGGAGTTGCGCGATTCGGAGCATTTCTTCTTCGAGGTGGGCCATTTCGACGGCTTCCTGCGCGAGTGGCTGGCCGGCGATGTGGCGCTGCCGGGGGTCAAGGCCAAGCTCAAGGAATGGCTGGACACCGAAGGCGGCCTGCGCGCCTGGGACATCTCGCGCGATGCGCCGTACTTCGGCTTCCAGATTCCCGGCCAGCCGGGCAAGTATTTCTACGTGTGGCTGGACGCGCCGATCGGCTACCTGTGCAGCTTCAAGACCCTGTGCGCGCAGATGGGCGAGGAGTTCGAAGCGCATCTGGTCGCCGGCACGCAGACCGAGCTGCATCACTTCATCGGCAAGGACATCGTCAATTTCCATGGCCTGTTCTGGCCGGCGGTGCTGCACGGCACCGGCCACCGCGCGCCGACCCGGCTGCACGTCAACGGCTACCTCACCGTGGACGGCGCAAAGATGTCCAAGTCGCGCGGCACCTTCGTGATGGCGCGGACCTTCCTGGATGTGGGCCTGGAGCCGGAGGCGCTGCGCTACTACTTCGCGGCCAAGTCCTCCGGCGGCGTGGACGACCTGGACCTGAACCTGGGCGATTTCATCGCGCGGGTGAACGCGGATCTGGTCGGCAAGTTCGTCAACCTGGCCAGCCGCTGCGCCGGCTTCATCGGCAAGCGCTTCGACGGCAAGCTGGCCGACGCCCTGCCCGACCCGGCGCAGTACGACCGCTTCGTCGCCGCGCTGGCGCCGATCCGTGAGGCCTACGAGCGCAACGATGCGGCCAGCGCGATCCGCCAGACCATGGCGCTGGCCGACGAGGCCAACAAGTACATCGACGACACCAAGCCGTGGGTGATCGCCAAGCAGGACGGCGCCGATGCGCAGCTGCAATCGGTGTGCACGCAGGGCCTGAACCTGTTCCGCATCCTGGTTGCCGCACTCAAGCCGATCCTGCCGCGCACCTGTGCCGAGGCCGAAGCCTTCCTGTCGGCGCCCATGACCAGTTGGGAAGACGTGGAGCGCCCGCTCACCGCGCACACGATCCAGCCCTACACCGCCCTGTTCACCCGTATCGACCCCAAACTGATCGACGCCATGACCGACGCTTCAAAAGACACCCTGGCCGCACCTGCGGCACCCGCTGTGGCTACCAAGCCCGCACCGGCCAAGGCCAATGTAGCGCCCGCCGCCGTTGCGAATCCCCAATCCCCAATCCCCACTCCCAGCCTCATCGGCATCGACGATTTCGCCAAGCTCGACCTGCGCATCGGCAAGGTGCTGGTGTGCGAATTCGTGGAAGGCTCGGACAAGCTGCTGCGCTTCGAACTGGATGCCGGCGAACTGGGCAAGCGCCAGATCTTCTCGGGCATCCGCGGCAGCTATGGCGAACCGGACGCGCTGGTCGGCCGCAGCGTGGTGTTCATCGCCAACCTGGCCCCACGCAAGATGCGCTT
Source organism: Xanthomonas sp. 3793 (assembly GCF_024806835.1). Classification (GTDB taxonomy): domain Bacteria; phylum Pseudomonadota; class Gammaproteobacteria; order Xanthomonadales; family Xanthomonadaceae; genus Xanthomonas; species Xanthomonas arboricola_F. Next base: position 518,554 of record NZ_JANTYU010000002.1, on the reverse strand, counting down.
CGGCATCAGCGAAGGCATGATCCTCTCTGCCGGCTTCGACGGCGGCGCGCTGGCGCTGCTGGATGCCGACAGCGGCGCCCAGCCGGGCATGCCTGTGCGGTGAAGCGGGATTCGGGATTCGGGATTCGGGATTCGGGATTCGTAGAAGCCAGAGCTGATTGTTGAGGGAGACCTGACTCGAGTGCTTGGCGCGTCCCCTCATCCGCCCCTGCGGGGCACCTTCTCCCGCAAGCGGGAGAAGGGAAGATTTCAGAGCCCTCTCCCGCCGACAGAGAGGTTGGGGCGAGGGTGCGGGGCGAAGCGCTGTTACCTTTCCACCTGCACATGGCTGCGCCCGTCCCCTCATCCGCCCCTGCGGGGCACCTTCTCCCGCAGGCGGGAGAAGGGAAGATTTCAGAGCCTCTCCCGTCGGGAGAGGGGTTGGGGTGAGGGTGCGGGGCGAAGCGCTGTTACCTTTCCACCTGCACATGGCTGCGCCCGTCCGCTCATCCGCCCCTGCGGGGCACCTTCTCCCGCAAGCGGGAGAAGGGAAGATTTCAGAGCCCCTCTCCCGTCGGGAGAGGGGTTGGGGTGAGGGTGTGGGGCCAAGCCCTGGTACCGTTCCACCTGCACATGGCTGCGCCCGTCCCCTCATCCGCCCCTGCGGGGCACCTTCTCCCGCAAGCGGGAGAAGGGAGATAGATCAACGCTGTAGCGCCCTCTCCCACAGGCGGGAGAAGGGAACAACCAGTCACCGCGCTTTTAACCAATCCCCAATCCCGACTCCCCAATCCCCGCCCCCATGCACCTGGCCCTGTTCGACTTCGACCACACCATCACCACCTGCGATACCTATGCGCGCTTCCTGCGCAAGGTCGCAACGCCCGCGCAGCTGGCGTCGGCAAAGTGGAAGGTCGGTCCATGGGTGCTGGGCTATCGGCTCGGCATGGTGTCGGCCGCCGCGCTGCGTGCGCGCGTAACGCGCATGGTGTTCAGCGGCCGTGCGCTGGACGAAATGACCGCGCACGGCGCGGACTACGCGCGCAGCGCACTGCCGGGCGTGCTGCGTGCAGAGATGATGCAACGCATCGACTGGCACCAGGCGCAAGGGCATGAGGTGGTACTGGTGTCGGCATCGGTGGACCTGTATCTGCAGCCATGGTGCACCCAGCATGGGCTGTCGCTGATCTGCAACCGGCTGGACCACAGCGACGGCCGCCTGAGCGGACGGTATGCCGACAGCGACTGCGGACCGCACAAGGCCGCGCAGATCCGCGCACGCTATGACCTGTTGCAGTACGACTGCGTGCACGCCTACGGCGACAGCCGCGAAGACAAGCCGATGCTGGCACTGGCGCAACAGCGCTGGTATCGCGGCAATCCGCTGCACTGATCGCCACTGATCGCCCATGCCCGTCTCCGCGCCCTCCCTGGTCGAACGCCTCGACCGCCTGCTGCCACAGACCCAATGCGGTCAATGCGGCTACGACGGCTGCCGCCCCTATGCGCAGGCCATGGCCGACGGACTGGCCGACGTCGACCATTGCCCGCCGGGCGGCGATGCGGGCGCACGTGCCCTTGCGCAGGTGCTGGAGGTGCCGGCGCGCCCCTTCGATCGCAGCCGCGGCGCGCACAAACCACCACAGGTGGCCTGGATCGTGGAGGCCGATTGTATCGGCTGCACCAAATGCATCCAGGCCTGTCCGGTGGATGCGATCGTCGGCGGAGCCAAGCACATGCACACGGTGATTGCGCCGCTGTGCACTGGCTGCGAGCTTTGCCTGCCGGCGTGCCCGGTGGATTGCATCGCCTTGCGCGTCCTCGGCTAGGCAACGCGAGCGCAAGCCGGCGCGCCCCGTCCGGCACGACCGGCAGTGCACGTTGCATCCGCCACCTGTGGCTCTGCGATTGCTGCGCAGGCGCTAACCGATGCCAGACGTGGCGGGTCTGCTCGCCAGCCACCTCGACGCACGTCGCAACGGTGAACCGACCTGTCGGCATGACCGGCGACGCCTTCCCCGCGCAACGGCCCGAAATCGCGCCACCGGCAACGCCGATGCCACCGGCCATGGCGGCCGCACCCTACCTTCGGTCAGGAACGTCCTGACGCCGCCGGCGCATCCATGCTGCGGCTGTGCCCGTATGCATAGGCACTCCCATCGAGGAATCGGCCGATGCGCCCATTCGCTGCTGTCGTTGCTGCGCTGGCACTCCGCTGCCGGCCGATTCCGCCGTTGCTGCTGCTGGTGCTGGGCAGCGCGCCGCTCAGCGCGGCAGCGGTCACGCGGGTGGACGGCGATGTCTTCGATGCCGACAAGGGCGCGCTGCGCTACCGCGAGTCGCATTGGCTGCTCGACGATGGCGGGCGGCTGGTGCTGTACCGCTGCCCGAACGGGCAAGCGTTCGCACGCAAGCAGGTCGATGGCGGCGGCAGCTCGCCCGATTTCAGTCTGATCGACGGTCGCGACGGCTACCGCGAAGGCGTGCGCAGGCGCAATGGTGTGCGTGAGATGTTCCAGCAGCCGCCCGGCAAGCCGGAGCGCAGCACGGCGTTACCGGCCGGCGAAGACGAGCGCGTGATCGATGCCGGTTTCGATGCCTATCTGCGCAACCACTGGGATGCGCTGGCCAGCGCCCCGCAACGTGTGGACTTCGTCTTGCCCAGCTTGCAACGGCAGTTGGCGTTCCGGGTCGAACGCGTCGACGACAGCGCCGGCCAGCGTCGCTTCCGCATTTCGCTCGACGCCTGGTATGGCGCGGCAGTGCCCTCGCTGGAGGTGCGTTACGCGATCGCCAGCAAACGTCTGCTCGAGTTCCGCGGCGTAGGCAATCTGCGCGACGCACAGGGGCGCTACCCGCGCGTGCGCATCGTGTTTCCGGACACCGCTGCGCGTGCCGCCAGTGCAGACGAACTGCGCCAGGCACGCGAGCAGCCGCTGACCCGCAGCTGCAGCGCGTCATGAGCCAGACCCGCGTCATCTTCACGTTCGACCACGCGCCGTTGCGTACAACGGCCCGGGCACCCACTCCCTGTACAGGAACACGTCCATGGCAAAGGCTTATCTCTGGCTCAACGCAGTGCTCTACGTCGTCCTGGCGATCTGGTGCACGCTGTCGCCGACCAAGACCGCAAACGCGGTTGGCTATACCCAGCTCTCGCCGGCCGGGCAATCGGAATATCTGGTCATCTATGGCGGGCTGCAGTTGGGCATGGCGTTCTTGTTCGGCTACTTCGCCTGGATCAATCAACCGCGCACCGGTCTGCTGGTCGCACTGGCGTTCTACGTGCCCATCGTGTTGTTCCGCAGCGTCTCGCTGTCGCGCCTGTGGCCGGTGTCCACGCCAACCGTCGCACTCGCCGGTGTCGAGATCCTGCTGCTGCTCGCCGCCGTACTGTTGTGGCTGCGCAAGTGACAGACAGCGCCTGCGCACTCCGGTAGCATCGCCCCCACCTTACCCAACGCCCGACCGCATGAGTGCCATTCCTGGCCACGACGACGATGAAACCGGACGCCTGCTGACCGCAACCGCGGGTGGCGACCGGCATGCCTTCGAAGCGCTGTACCGGCAGACCTCGCCCAAGCTGTTCGGGGTCTGCCTGCGCATGATCCCGCAACGTGCCGAGGCCGAAGAGGTGCTGCAGGACGTGTTCACGCTGATCTGGCACAAGGCCGGGCAGTTCGACCCCGCGCGCGCGCGCGGGCTGACCTGGCTGGCGATGATCGCGCGCAACAAGGCGATCGATCATCTGCGTGCCAATGCGCCGCAGCGCCGCAACGTCGCGCTGGACGATGCCGGCGAACTGCGCGATGGCGATGCGTCGCCGCTGGAGCGCACCGAGCGCGCCAGTACGCGTCGCCGCATCGACCATTGCCTGGCCGAACTCGAACCGCCGCGCAGCGAACTGATTCGCACCGCATTCTTCGAAGGCATCACCTACGAGGAACTCGCCGCGCGCACCGACACACCGATCGGCACGGTCAAAAGCTGGATCCGCCGCAGCCTGGCCAAACTCAAGGCATGTCTGGAACGATGAGCACGCCCTTTCCCATCGACCAGGAACCGCCGCGCGAAGTGTTGGCCGGAGAGTACGTGCTCGGCCTGCTGAGCGCAGAAGAACGCCTGGCAGCAGAACAACGCATCGCCACCGACGCCCAGTTCGCGCAGGCGGTCCTGCAATGGCAGGATCTGCTGGCCCCGCTGCTGGAAGACATCGCCGCCGTGACCCCGCCCGATCAGGTCTGGGCGCAGGTGCGGCAGGCGCTGGGCTTCGACACGCCGCTCCGCGCGGTGACATCGGCCGCGCCGGCAGCCACTACCGGCACCCCGGCCACGCCATTGTGGAACAACGTCCGCGTGTGGCGTTGGGCCAGCGCCGGCGGCCTGGCGACCGCTGCAGTGTGCGTGCTTGCCTTGCTGAACCTGCGCACGCCGCCGGCACCGGTACCGCCCGTGGGCGATACGCCGGTGGTACAGACGCCGGTCACCCCGCCTGCGGCCACCACACCGCCGGAGACCGGCATCGCAATGACATCGACGCTGGCGACCGAAGACGGACGTCCGGGCTATGTGGCGCTGATGGATGCCGACAAGCACACCATCACGGTGACGCCGCTGGATCGCACCGCCACCGCCGACAAGGTGCCCGAGCTGTGGCTGATCACCCCGGACGGCAAGGCGCATTCGATGGGCACCTTCGACGATCAGCGCGCGCGTCGCGCGCAGATTCCCGACCAGCTGATGCCCATGCTCAGCAACGAGGCGATTCTGGCGGTGACGCTGGAGCCGCCGGGCGGCGCGCCGGGTGGCGTGGCCACCGGCACGGTGGTCGCCAAGGGCGGCATCAGCACGCTGGCAATGGCGCCCTGATCGGATGCCCGGGCAGTTGCTGCGCCGCCACCGGACGGAGCGCAGCAACTGCGCGATGGAGTCATCGTTCTCACCGTCATTGTGTGCCTTCCGCACCGGGATGAGCACGCCTACCCAGCGCGATGGCTTTACGCACCCGCGCTGCCCGCACCGGCGACTTCACAACCCACCTCATCTGCGTCACTGATACTGAGCGCACATATCGGTGTGCGCGCTTGCGTCCTGGGGGTGCGCAAGCGCGTCAATCCCACCCTTGCATGCGACGATCAAGCGGGCTGGTGCATCTGTTTGCCGGCAGCTTGCGTAAAGGGTTTCGATAACCTACGGAGAACCACGCGTGCCGAGCACTGGACTCGACCCCCACGTCGCATCGCCTCAGCCCCCGCCCAAGCATCGCGGCTGGGTGGCATCGCGCATCGGCAGCCTGCGTCGCTGGGTGGATTCGCAAGCCGACGAGCCGCTGGACGAGGCGCGCGCCGATCGCATCGACTGGCTGCGCGCCCTGCCCTTCATCGCGCTGCATGTGGCCTGCCTGGCGGTGTTCTGGGTCGGCGCATCGTGGTTTGCCGCCGGCATAGCACTGGCGCTGTACGCGCTGCGCATGTTTGCGCTCACCGGCTTCTATCACCGCTATTTTTCCCATCGTGCATTCAAGACCTCGCGCGCATTGCAGTTCGTGTTCGCCGCCATCGGCGCCACCTGCGTGCAGCGCGGGCCGCTGTGGTGGGCGGCGCATCACCGCAACCACCATCGGCACACCGACACCGGCCGCGATCCGCATTCGCCGGCCCAGCACGGGTTCTGGTGGAGCCACACCGGTTGGTTCCTCACTCCGCGCAACTTCCGCACCGACTGGGAGGTGATCCCGGACCTGCGTCGCTTCGGCGAACTGCGTTTCATCGACCGCTTCGACATCGTGATGCCGGTGCTGCTGGCGCTCGGCCTGTATCTGCTTGGCGACTGGCTGGCCGACGCTGCACCCGCGTTGCACACCAACGGCCCGCAGCTGCTGGTGTGGGGATTTGTGCTGTCCACGGTGGCGCTGTTCCATGCCACCTTCACCATCAATTCGCTGGCCCACCGCTTCGGTAGCCGGCGGTTCGACACGCGCGACGACAGCCGCAACAACTGGCTGCTGGCGTTGATCACCTTCGGCGAAGGCTGGCACAACAACCATCACTTTTTCCCCGGCTCGGCGCGGCAAGGCATGCGCTGGTGGGAGTACGACGTCACCTGGTATGGCCTCAAGGCGATGTCGTGGGTAGGCCTGGTATGGGATCTCAAGCCGATGCCGGCAATGCTCACGCGCCGCGCGCAACGGGTGGCGCGATGAGGGAGGGCAGAATCGCCGTGGTCGGCAGCGGAATCGCCGGCCTGGGCGCGGCGTGGCTGCTGTCGCGTCGCTACGAAGTCACCTTGTTCGAGGCGGCCGATTATCTCGGCGGCCACACCCACACCCACGACATCCAACTGCACGGCCAGCGCTACGCGGTGGACAGCGGCTTCATCGTGTTCAACCCGCAGCACTATCCGCTGCTCACCCGCATGTTCGCCGAGCTGGACGTGGCCTCGCAGCCGACCACGATGAGTTTTTCGGTGCACGATGCCGGCAGCGGGCTGGAGTACAACGCCGGCAGCCTGGATGGATTGTTTTGCCAGCGGCGCAATCTGCTCAACCCGCGCTTCTGGGGCATGCTGGCGGACCTGCGGCGCTTCTATCGGCAGGCGCCGCAGGTACTGCACAGCGACGAGCGCTTCAGCACGCTGGGCGCGTATCTGCAGCGGCATGGCTATTCGGCCGCGTTTCGCGACCAGCATCTGGTACCGATGGCATCGGCGCTGTGGTCATCGCCGTCGCAGACCATCCTTGAATTCCCCATGGGCCAGCTGATCGGCTTCATGGCCAACCACCACATGCTGCAGATCAGCGGCCGGCCGCAGTGGCAGGTGGTGCGTGGCGGGTCCAACAGCTATGTGCGTGCGCTGCGGCGGCGTTGGCAGGTGCTGGAACGCTTGTCCACACCGGTGCACGCGATCCGGCGCACCCCCGATGGCATCATGCTCAACTCGTTGCGCGGCGAAGAATACTTCGACGAGGTGGTGCTGGCCTGCCATGCCGACGACGCACTGGCCTTGCTCAGCGATGCCACCGAGTCCGAGCGGCAGATCCTGGGTGGCATCACCTACCAGGACAACGACACCGTGCTGCATACCGATGCCCGCGTGCTGCCGCGCGACAGGCGCGCGTGGGCGGCGTGGAACGCGCATGTGCCGGCCGACCCGCAGGCGCCATGCACGGTGAGTTACTGGATGAATGCGCTGCAGTCGATCGACGCGCCGCAGCCCTTCATCGTCAGCCTCAACCGCGACCACGACATCGACCCGGCCAAGGTGCTGCGGCGCATGCGCTATCGCCACCCGGTACAGAACGCCGCCGCGCTGGCGGCGCAGGACCGCAAGGCAGAGATCCAGGGCAGGCACCACACCTGGTTTGCCGGTGCGGCATGGGGCTTCGGCTTCCACGAAGACGGCCTGCGCAGCGGCGTGGATGTGGCCCATGGCCTGGGAGTGACCTGGTAATGCAACTGCTGCGCGAAGCCAGTACCGACGCGGTGCCGCTGCCTCCCGGTGAGGACAGCGGTGCCGGCAGCGTGGCGGGCGGCTTGCGCAGCGCGATCTACACCGGATGGGTGCGACATCGCCGCTTCGCGCCCAAACCGCTGGATTTCCGTTACCGCCTGTTCCTGATGTACCTGGACCTGTCCGAACTGGATCAGGTGTTCGCCCATCGCTGGCTATGGTCGGTAGGCCGCGCCAATCTGGCGCAGTTCCGCCGCAGCGACTACCTGGGCGATCCCAGCGTTCCGCTGGACCAGGCAGTGCGCGATTGCGTGCAGGCGCAGACCGGCGAGCGCCCGGAAGGCGCCATTCGGCTGCTGACGCATCTGCGTTACTTCGGCCACGTGTTCAACCCGGTGAGCTTTTATTACTGCTTCGACCGGCATGACGGCTTGCGCTGGATCGTGGCGGAAATCACCAACACGCCCTGGCAGCAACGTCACACCTATGTGCTGCCGGTGGCGCAGGCCCGCACGCATCGCGATGTGCATGCATGGCGCTTCGACAAACGCTTCCACGTCTCGCCGTTCATGGGCATGCAGCACCGCTACGACTGGCGCTTCAGCGTGCCGGATGCGCAACTGCGCGTGCATATGGACGTACTGGATGCCAGTGACGACGACGCTGCCGACGCAATCAACAACAGCGGCACCCGACGCTTCGATGCCACGCTGGTCCTGCAACGTCAGCCACTGACCGCGCGCACGCTGGCGCGCACCCTGCTCGCCTACCCCTTGATGACCGTGCAGGTGGTGCTCGCCATCCACTGGCAGGCCCTGCGCCTGTGGCTGCGCGGCAACCCTGTCCACGATCACCCCCATCCGCCTGTGCGAGATTCCCGATGAACGCCACCTCCCTGCCCGACACTGCTGCGCCGCGCGCGGCTTCCTGGACGGACCGCCTGCTGCGCAAGCGCCTGCTGGCCACACTCGGCGACCTGCGCGACGGGCAGCTGCAGCTGCGCGAAGCCGACACGGTCACCACGCTGGGTAACGCCAGCGGTGCGCACGCGTTGCAGATGCAGTTGCGCGTCATCGACCCGGATTTCTATCGGCAGGCCGCACTCAACGGCAGCGTCGGCGCGGGCGAGTCGTACATGGACGGGCAATGGCAGTGCGACGATCTGGTCGGGCTGATGCGCCTGCTGTTGCGCAATCGCGACCGGCTGGATGCGATGGAGACCGGCACCGCGCGCCTGGGTGGCTGGGCGATGCGCAGCCTGCATACGTTTGCGCGCAATACCCGCAGCGGCAGCCGGCGCAACATCGCCGCGCACTACGACCTGGGCAACCCGCTGTTCAAGCTGTTTCTGGATCAGAACCTGATGTACTCGTCGGCGATCTTCGTCGATGGCGAAGAAGCCCAGGGCGAAGCGGCGCTGGAACGTGCGGCCACGCGCAAGCTCGAACGCATCTGCCAGAAGTTGCGCCTCGGCCCGCAGCATCATGTCGTCGAGATCGGCACCGGCTGGGGCGGGTTTGCACTGCATGCGGCGCGCGAACACGGCTGCCGCGTCACCACCACCACCATTTCGCGCGAGCAGTTCGATCTGGCGAGCCAGCGCATCGCCGAAGCCGGCTTGAGCGACCGGGTCAGCGTGTTGTTGAGCGACTACCGCGACCTGCAGGGCCGCTACGACCGCGTGGTGTCGATCGAGATGATCGAGGCGATCGGCCACCAGTATCTGGACACTTACTTCGCCAAGGTCGGCAGCCTGCTCGGCGACGATGGCGAGGCGCTGATCCAGGCCATCACCATCGAGGATCATCGCTACAAGCAGGCGCTGCACTCGGTGGACTTCATCAAGCGGCATATCTTCCCCGGCAGCTTCATTCCGTCGGTGGCCGCGATGACCGGGGCGGTAGCGCGCGCCAGCGACCTGCGCCTGTTCCATCTCGAAGATATCGGTCCCAGCTATGCGCTGACATTGCGCGCCTGGCGGCAGCGCTTCATGGCGCAGCTGCCGCAGGTGCGCGCACTGGGCTACGACGAGCGCTTCATCCGCATGTGGGAGTTCTACCTGGCCTATTGCGAAGCCGGTTTTCTGGAACGTTCGATCGGCGACGTGCACCTGTGGCTGAGCAAGCCCGGCGCACGCCCGCCGCAGTTCGTGCCCGGTCTTGCGTGAGGCATGAAGCAGCTCGGCAACTATCTCGGCTTGCAGGTGCTCTGGGTGGTGGCGGTGGCCGCTGCCGCGCACGGCCGCGTCTGGCCAACGCTACTGGTGCTGGCGCTATTTGCGCTGTATCAACTGTGGCCCTCGCGACGCGCGCCCGGCGATGGTCCGTTGCTGATCGCCGCATTGGCGCTGGGCCTGCTGCTGGACACCACGCTGGCAGCGGGGGGCTGGGTGCGGTACGCCGCGGCGTGGCCCGGTAGCGTGCTGGCGCCGGCATGGATTCTGGCGCTGTGGGTGGGCTTTGCGCTCACGCTCAATCATTCGTTGCGCAGCGTGATGCAACGCCCGTGGCTGGCGGTGGTGCTTGGCGCCATCTTCGGCCCGTTTTCGTACTGGCTGGCGCAACGCAGCTGGCATGCAGTGGAACTGTCGGCACCGCCGCTGCATGCGGTACTCGCCGTCGGCACCGGCTGGGGCGTGGCCTGCGGCGTGTTGTCGCTGTATGCACGGCGTCTGGCGCGACCATTGCCGCACGACATGACCGGAGAACTGCAATGACTGTGTGGCCGCTGCTGCATGTGGGCGTATTCGCAAGTGGGGTGATGGTGCTGGGCTGGCTATGGCAACGCCGTAGCGGCAATGCCGGCCCGGTCGACGTGTTGTGGGCGGCCTGCCTGGCGATTGCTGCGCCGTATTGCGCGTGGATGTCCGACGGTGCGTTGCTGCCGCGCGTGTTGGTGGCGGTGCTTGGCGGTCTGTGGGGCACGCGTCTGGCCTGGCATCTGGGCGTGCGCGTGTTCGGCGACCCGCACGAAGACGGCCGTTATCGCGCCCTGCGCGAACATTGGAACGGCGACCAGCGCAAGTTTCTCGGTTTCTTCCTGGCCCAGGCGGTGGTGGTGGTGCTGTTTGCGGTGCCGTTCCTGGCTGCGGCCAGCAACCCGAACCCGGCATGGAGCGTATGGAGCACGTTGGCGGTTGTGGTGTGGCTGGTTGCCGTCGGCGGCGAGGCACTGGCCGACCGGCAGCTGTCTGCGCACAAGGCCGACCCGGCCAATCGCGGCAAGACCTGTCGCAAGGGACTGTGGCGGTATTCGCGCCATCCCAATTATTTCTTCGAGTTCGTGCATTGGTTCGCCTATCTGGCCCTGGCGGTCGGCGCCGGGCCCTGGCCGGTGGCGCTGTGCGCGCTCGGGCCGGTGGTGATGTTCGTGTTCCTGTATCGCTTCACCGGTATTCCCTACACCGAGCAGCAGGCCCTGCGCTCGCGTGGCGAGGATTACGCGCACTACCAGCGCACCACCAGTGCGTTTTTCCCGCTTCCCCCTTCGTCCTGAGTTGCCTGGAGAGTCGCATGTCCACCGTCACCGCCCCGCCCTCCTCGCTGCCCGAAGAAGCCTTTGCCACCCGTCTGGCCGAATCCGGCGTGCTGCCCGACGCCGCGTTGCGTTACGGCATCCGGCGTCTGTGCGCGCAGCGCCTGCGCGATGAGCGCGGCGGCGATGCCGATGCCAACGGCGAGCGGCAGCGCGTCTTCATCGACAGCCTGCGCGCCAGCGCGATCGCGATCGAAACCGATGCCGCCAATCGCCAGCACTACGAATTGCCGCCGCAGTTCTTCACCCTGTGCCTGGGCAAACGGTTGAAATACAGCAGCTGCTACTGGGACGCGAGCACCCCGGACCTGGACGCGGCCGAAGAACGCATGCTGGCGCTGTACGGGGAGCGCGCCGAGCTGGCCGATGGCCAACGCATCCTGGAACTGGGCTGCGGCTGGGGCTCGCTGACCTTGTGGATGGCCGAGCGCTACCCCAACGCCACCATCACCGCAGTGTCCAACTCACGCCCGCAGCGCGCGCACATCCTGGAGCAGTGCCGCATCCGCGGCCTGGGCAACGTGCAGGTCATCACCGCCGACGTCAACGCGCTGGCGCTGCCGCCGGGCAATTTCGACCGCGTGGTGTCGGTGGAAATGTTCGAGCACATGCGCAACTACCGCGATCTGCTTGCACGTGTAGGCAGCTGGCTGGCGCCCGGCGGCAAGCTGTTCGTGCACATCTTCTGCCACCGCGATCTGGCCTATCCGTTCGAGGTGGCCGGCGAAGACAACTGGATGGGGCGGCATTTCTTCACCGGCGGGCTGATGCCGGCGGCCGACACCCTGCTGCATTTCCAGCAGGACGTGGTGATCGAACAACGCTGGGTCCTGTCGGGCGAGCACTACGAAAAAACCGCCAATGCCTGGCTGGAAAACCAGGACCGCCACCGCGCGCAGATCATGCCGCTGTTGAAGCAGACCTATGGCGACGATGCGCAGCGCTGGTGGCAGCGTTGGCGCATGTTCTGGCTGGCCTGCGCGGAGCTGTTCGGCTACGACCACGGCCGCGAATGGGGTGTGGCGCACTACCGCTTCGTCAAACGCTGAGGGCACGCTGCCTCGAACGCCTGGATGGCGATGACGGACCAGCAGCCACCGCTGCCGTGCATCGCGACGTAAACGAACCATCGCATTGGTTGGCGATGGGGAGAAGGCGCGACAGACCGCAGTCGCGCATCGTGGCAGCCTGCGCATTGCAGGCGACCTGACGCATAACGCGCTCGGACCTCAGATGGTGAAGCGCGCCAAGCACGATGCGTCTGAGCCGATGCCATGCATCGGCATCCGTGCACCGCGCTTGCAAGCGCGCAGTGCGGAGGAGACACACCGGTCGCAGACACCGCCACGCACCCTGGCGGATGCGCAGCCGTATCGATAGGCGCATGCAGCGCGCGATCAGCCCGCCGCGGCGGTGATCACGATCTCCACCTTCCATTCCGGCCGCGCCAGTTTGGCTTCGACCGTGGCGCGCGCAGGCGTGAAGCCGTGCGGCACCCATTCGTCCCAGGCGGCGTTCATGCCGTCGAAGTCGGCGATGTCGGCCAGATAGATTTCGGCGCGCAGAATCTTGGTCTTGTCGCTGGCCGCCTGCGCCAGCAGCTTGTCGATCTCGGCCAGCACCTGGCGGGTCTGCCCGGTGATGTCTTCGCTGGTGTCATCGGCAATCTGGCCGGCCAGGTAGCACACGCCGCCATGGACGGTCATCTCGGACATACGCGGACCCGCATCGAATCGCTGCAGCATTTCAGACTTCCTACGGTTGATTGACCCGGCCATTGTCACGCGAATGCGCGGTGCGTGCAGCCCCACCGCGTACGGTGCGCGTCAGCCACAGCCCCACCCGCACCATCCAGGCCACGATCAGCACGATGGCGATCTTCTGGCTGATCCCCGGCGGCGCGCTAGTGACCGTGACATGGAACAGCAGCACCGCAAATGCCGCCCAACCGAGCACGCATGCTCCGACCCAATGCGCGCGCCATGCGCGATCGCGGCAGAAGTACCACGACTGCAGCAACACCGCCGCGATCACGCACAGGAACGTGGCGTCGGCCGACACCACATGCACCAGTGTTGCCGCGTCTGGCGCCAGCTCCGGCATCCAGCTGTCGCCGATCGCCACCGCGCACAAGCCCAGCCCTGCCAGCCAGAACAATCCCAACACCGTGCGGCTGCGTGCCGCCGGCGCCAGCGCCGCATACAGGCCCGCCGCCAGCCACGCCATCGCTGCGGCCAACAGGCAGTACGCCGTGCGCAGCAGCAGGCCGTAGGCGCCGTGCAGATAGGCGCTGAGTTGCGCGTCGATCCACCACAGATCGCCGCGTAGCCACTGCAGCACCAGTACCAGCCCGATGAAGGCCAGGCCGGCGGCAGCGGCCAGCGCCCCGGCATGCCCGCTCCAGCGTGGCGCCCCCCCCGGGGTGGCCTGCGCACCATCCGTGCGAAAGTCGGTCGTGCGCATCAGCAGCCTGTCTGCCTTCCAACGGTAACGCCGTTCATCCATTCCCCTGCGGCACGCACCTGCGCCTTTGCCCTATGATGCGCGCGGCCGTCCCGGGCCGACAGGTGTCGGCTCTCACGAACCCTGCGTTCACCTCGTTTCGGCACTTCGCGATCACGCTGCATGCTTCTTCAACCCGCTTGGCACATGCAGATCTTTGCGCACGCGGCACGTATCGTGCATGCGTCCTCTTTCCCTCTTATGCAGATCCCGTTGCCCTCATGACGGATACCCCCGTGTCTTCCGAAGCGCCTGCCAGCGGTTGGCGTCGCGCCCTGCCGGTCATCATCAGCCTGGCGATCCTGGCTATGGCGCTGCACGCGCTGTCGGCGCAGTTCACCGACCATGGGTACCGCCAGATCCGCCAGGCGTTCCGGGCGCTGGGCGCGGGGCAGATCGCACTGACCCTGCTGCTCGGGTTGAGCAGCTACGCCTGCCTGGTGGGTTTCGACTGGGTGGGGCTCAAGCGCACCGGCAAGCGGCTGCATCCGGCCCGGGTAGGCATCACTGCCTTCATGGCGCATGCGGTCGGCCAGACGCTGGGCTTTGCCGCGCTCACCGGTGGCGCGGTCCGCCTGCGCGGCTATGGCAGCGTCGGGCTGACCCTGGCCGAGATTGGCCAGGTGGTGCTGATGAGCACGCTGGGCTTCATCTTCGGCGCCTGGGTGCTGCTCGGGCTTGCGCTGATGCTGGAACCGGAAGCGGCCGCGCGTGCCCTGCCGATCACGGCAGAAGGCATCCGCATCGCCGGCATCGCCTTGCTGGCCGGCTATGTGGCGATGCTGGTGCTGGTGGGCAAGCAAGGCCGTGAGTTCGGGATCCGCAGCCATCGCTTCTGGCTGCCCGACCGCACCACCGTGCTCGGCGTCACCGCCCTCAGCGTGGTCGAGCTGGGCCTGGCAGCGGCTGCGTTCTACGTGCTGTTGCCGCCGGATCCGGGCACCGGTTACTTCGGCTTTATCGGCATCTGGCTGGTGGCGGTGGTGGCCGGCCTGATCTCCACCGTGCCGGCCGGGCTGGGCGTGTTCGAGTGGAGCCTGCTCAAGCTGCTGCCGCATGTGACGCCTGCCGCCGTGCTGGCTGCGGCGCTGGCGTACCGGGTCACCTACTACATCGTGCCGCTGCTGATTTCGGTGGCGATGGCGGCGGCCTCCGGGCTGGGGGCGCCGGTCCGCGCCAGCGCCAGCACCGCACGCACGGTGTGGAAGACGCTGCGTCCGTGGCTGCCGCAGATCCTGGCCCTGGCGGTCTTCGCCGTGGGCGCGGGCCTGATGATCGACGGCACCTTGCCGACGCCGCGTGCGCGCCAGGAAGTGGCGCCGCTGCCACTGATCGAAACCTCGCATCTGCTGGTCAGCCTGGGCGGCATGCTGCTGCTGCTGATCGGCCAGGGCCTGCAACGCCGCAGTCATGCGGCCTGGATGCTGGCGCTGGGCGTATGCGTGCTGCTGCCGCCGTTGTCGCTGCTGCGCGGCAGCCACATTTCGGTGTCGTTGTCGGCAGCGCTGGCAGCGCTGGCGCTGTGGGCCGCGCGGCGCGAGTTCTACCGCCAGGGCGCGCTGCTGGACGAAGCCTGGTCATGGCGCTGGCTGAGCAATCTGGGCCTGGTGCTGGTGGCCACGTTCTGGCTGCTGTTCTTCGTCTACAGCCACGTCGAATACAGCAACGACCTGTGGTGGCAATTCGCCACCTCGGCCAATGCGCCGCGCGCGTTGCGCGCCGCGCTGATCCTGTGCGTGGGCGTGATCATGTTCGGCATGGCGCGGCTGCTGCGCGGCGGGCGCCGACCGATACCGGCCGCCGATGCGCAAACCCTGCAGACGCTGGCGCCGATTCTGGAAATCAGTACCGACACCCAGGCCTGTCTGGCGTTGACCGGCGACAAGGCGTTTCTGTTCGATGCGCAGGGCCGGGGCTTTGTCATGATGCAGCGCTACGGTGGCTCGCTGATTTCGATGGGCGACCCGGTCGGGCCGCCGGAGGTGGCCCGCGCGCTGATCTGGCGCTTCCGCGAGGAGGCCGACCACATGGGCCTGCGCCCGGTGTTCTACCAGGTCGGCGAAAAATACTGGCAGACCTATCTGGATATGGGCCTGACCCTGGTCAAGCTTGGCGAAGAAGCGATCGTGCCACTGGAGGGCTTCACCCTGGAAGGCCGCGACCGCGCCGATCTGCGTCAGGCCTGGAACCGCGGCAAGCGTGGCGGCCTGACCTTCCGCATGCTGCAGCCGGAGCAGGTGGACGCCGTGCTGCCGCGCCTGGCCGAGGTATCGGAACAATGGCTGGAAGAAAAATCCGGCGAGGAGAAAGGGTTCTCGCTCGGCAGCTTCGATGCGGACTATCTGCGCCGGTTCCCAGTGGCGGTGGCCGAGGCCGAAGGGCAGATCGTGGCCTTTGCCAATGTGTGGTGGGCACCGGCCGGCGGCGAGCTGTCGGTTGACCTGATGCGGCATAGCGCCGAGGCGCCGAAGGGCACAATGGATTTCCTGTTCATCGAGCTGTTCCTGTGGGGCCAGGCCAATGGCTACACGCGCTTCTCGCTGGGCATGGCGCCGTTGTCGGGGCTGGCCGAACACCGCCTGGCCGGGCGCTGGAATCGCTTCGCCAGCCTGGTCGCACGCCATGGCGAGCGCTTCTACGGCTTCAGCGGGCTACGCCGGTTCAAGTCGAAGTTCGCCCCGACCTGGCGCCCGCGCTATCTGGTCGCGCCGGGCGGCATGCATCTGCCGGCCGCGCTGCTGGACGTGACCCGGCTGATCTCGGTGGACCCCGGCCGGCAGGAATGACGCGATGCACCCGCCTGTCCGCTTTGCGGCGCAGGTGGGTGCGCAGATCGCAGGATGTGGCTGGGCGGTTGGAGAGGTTGCCGCAATGGAGTCAACCATCGCCAGGGGCGCCCCCACAGCTGGCGCACACCAGTGGCACAGCCACACCTGTCAGCGGCCGCGCCCGCCTGGCTGGGAGCGTTGCAGCACTGACAGCCGCGCCTGGTTCAGTGCCTGAGCCGCACCGACCGATGGCAAGGGCATCGTGGTTACGATGCCCTGCACGTCAAGGCGTCGACAAGCCGTGCAGCTGCTCCATGATCACCTTGGACAGGGTCGCGTAATCGCCCTTGAAGTGGTGATCGCCCGGCAGCGCCACGCGCTTGGCGGCCTGCGCCGGCAGGCTCGGGCACAACGCATCGCCATCGTCCTGGCCGTAGATGCACACCGTGGTGCCGGCCGGCAGACGCTGCACTTCCGGCGCGATCGGCAGGCCTTCGTCATCCGAGCCCAGCCAGTTGCTGACATGGAATTCGTAATCGGCCAGCTTGCCGACCGACAGCAGCGCGGTCATGCGGATGTTCTGCCTGGTCTGCGCCGGCAGCTTGTTGATCGCCGCCGGCAGCACATCGGCGCCTTGCGAGAAGCCGATCAGCACCACGCGCTTGCGCTGCCAGCGCTGCGCATACACGCGCGCAATGCGGTCCAGGTCGGTGGCGAAGCCCTGCGGCGTGCGCTCGGTCCAGAAGTATCGCAGCGAATCCAGCCCGACCACCGGGATGCCCTGCGCGGCGAGCGCATCGGCGACTTCTTCGTCCAGCCCGGCCCAACCGCCGTCGCCGGACACGAAGATCACGAAGGTGTCGTCGTCGCCGTCGCCGTCCGGCTTGGCCGGCAATTCGACTACCGGCAGGTCGGTCAGGCCGCCCGGCGGGGGCGGCAAGACAACGCCCTTCTGCTCGCCCAGCGAACGGGCTGCGGCACGCAGGCCGGGCAGGATGTCGCCCTGCGCAGACCGCTTGAAGGTGCGGGCCTGCGGAACCTGCTTGAGGAAGGCGTCCTCGGCTGCTGCAGGACACCGTTTGTCCTGGCTGCCGGCCAGCACCCAGGGAATCTGCAGCGTCGCCGGAACCAGGCTATTGCCGCCCGGACGCACACCTGGCTGGCAGATCGCCTGATCGGACACCGTGGCCGGGCACAGACCATCGGTGAGCACGCCGGCCAGCACATGCGGCTTGGCCTGCGCGCCGATGGCATACGCCAGCGCCGCACCTTCGCCATCGCCCACCAGCAACGGCAACCGGTAGGTGGGGATGTGATAGAAGGCCTGCAGGTAGCGCGAGAAGTTCTCCACATCGCCCACCGAAAACGCGCAGGTGCCGCCGGCCTTGCGCAGGACCGCGTACAGATGCGCGGTATCCACCATCGCCACCATCGCGCCATCGTCGCGCAACGCTTGCGCCTGGGCCTGGCGCTTGCCGGCATTGCCTGCGCCCGCCAGCCAGATCACCACGCGCTGCGGCTCGTCCTTGGGCATCAACACCGGGATCTGTTCGAAACGCCCGTGGCTGATCGGTTCCGGAGCCTGGGCGGCGGCCATTCCCGACAGCGTCACCATCGCCGCGCCGCAGAGCGCGCTCCATCGTTCAAGTCGTCGCATGTCGCACCATCGGGAAAAGTGATCCAAAGATAATCGTTCCGGCACTCGCCGCGAAGCGCGGCGCTTCGCTCACCGCGCCTGCGCCAGCTGACGGGCTTCCCAGGCGGCCAGGGCCTGGCGGTAACGCGTCATTTCTTCGGCGTACAGATCGTGCACGCACAGCGGGCAGCCGCTTTCGCAGCACTCGTTGGGCGCGGGTGCCTGCGGCGGTTGCGGGCGGGGATCGGAGGCGGACATGGCGCTGTCGTGCATGCGGCTATTGTAGCGTCGTGCGCATCCGCCGCTGCGGGGTCGCGCACCACGCGGTGGCAGCGACGGCTCAGCGACCCAACCGGCGACGCAGGTTGTCCCGCGCGGCCGTATCGATGCGTGCGTGGAAATAGTCGCTGAGAAAGATACGCGGGCGCTTCAGCAGCCCGGCCAGGAAGCGGCGGCGATTGAGCCGGAACAGCAATGCCGGAACATGGCCCCGGTATTCCTCGGCGATCGCGCGGTCGTAAGCATCGAAGACGGCAGCGGGCGCGGCCAGGATCGCCATGTCGCAATCCAGGAACAGCGCGGCCTCCTCGTCCACATCCTGCGGTTGCAGTTGTCCATGGCGCGCGGTGAGCAGGATCAGCGCCTGCACGCGCTGCAGATCCACTTCGGCCTGCGGCCACCAGCGCGGGATGCAGTCCATCGCCCACTTCGCAGATTCGGCTTCGTTGTCGCTGCGCCCGGGCTGGTAGATAGCATCGTGGAACAGGACCGCCAGCCAGACCTCCATCGGCCGTTGCCAACCCGGCCCGGCAGCGACCTCGGCATAGTGGTGCAGCAGTGCACGCACGTGGCCGAAGTGATGGTAGGCGCGCGGCGGCGTGGCATAGGCCTGTTCCAACGCGGCCAGATGGTCGGCATGCAACGGCAGGGGTGTGATGGCATCCATGCGCGCAGGCTACCGCGTGCATGCGCGTCTGCACACAGCCTTACCGATCAACGCAGCTTGCGGCCTGACGCAGCGGCCAGCGGCCTTCGATCTGGTAACGCGACTGGCCGAGAAAGCTGCGCACCAGCGCAAAGTCGCGCACCGTCCAGGCAAGCGCGTCGCAACGGCGTTGCGGCAAGCTCTGGTTGCAATACAGCAGCGTCATATGCGGCGTGTACTGCGCATCGCCAGCGATGCCCACGTGTGCCAGCTGACGGCCAAGCGCCCCTTGCAACGCATACAGCCCGCGCACGCGCTCTTCGCCACGCAGCACGCACGGCAGTTGTGAGCGCCGTCCACCGAACGTCCCGACGCGGTCGAACTCGACCTCGAAGGCGTCCATCGCCACCCGCCCGGCGGCCTGGCTTGCACGGCTCACCAACGAGGGCGGCAGCCCGCCGGCGTAATCGCCCAGGTGATGCAAGGTCACATGCAGCCGCTCGCGTCCCAACGGCTTGCCATCCACCTGCCCGCTCTGCAGCAGCCCGTTGGCGATGCCTGCCGCACGCTCGGCAGTGGTGGCGTCGGCCATCACCGCAAAGAACAGACGTTCGGTGGTCTTCTCTTCCCCCAAGCCAAGCGACAACTGCGCCTCGGCCGATGACAGATATAGAAACTGCTGCTTCATGGGGTGATTCCACGACCGCCTGCGCGGGCCTGGCTGAAGAAGGGCGGCGGATACTAGCAGACCTGACGCACGCGCGAATATGCCGCGCAATCCATCGCCAGCGTGGAACACACCAGCGCCGTGGAACGGCACCTTCGATGTGGCGATCTGCTCGCCACATGATGGGCAGCGTGCCGCGCACACAAAAAGAAACGGGCAGCTCGCGCTACCCGTTTCCCGCCTGTATCGATCTACTCCGAGAGCTGCATCGGTACAGATGCGCTTCGGTCTTGCTACCGCGTTATGCGGCGTTCTTCATCGCATGCTTGCGATTGCGCATCACGTCGTGACATGCACGCACTTCCGGCAGCAGGCGCAGTGCGGCGTCGCGTGCAGCGGCCGGCGTGTCGGCATCGGCAATGGTTTCATCGAACGCCTTCAGCAGGCGGTCTTCGGACTCTTCCAGCTCGGCCACGTAGCCGTACTTGGTGTCGCCCAGCGTCGCGCGCACCTTGCCGTAGAACTGCTGCATGCTGCCGACCATGGTGCCGTGCTTTTCCGGCGTCCCACCGGCCGAGACGACCACGCTGCTCAGGCTGCTCACGATATCGGTCTTGACGCCGGCAATGCGGCGGAACAACGTCGCCAGCTCTGCGTCGCCAACCTTGGCCGCGGCTTCGTCGTAGAAGTCCTTGCCGTCGCGGGAAATGGCGATAAGGTCGTTGAGGCTATGCTCGGTCTTGCTCTGAATGCTCATGTGTCGCTCCTTGCTGGATGCGCTGACGCTGCGGAAGTGCGATGCGTCGGCTTTCGGGGAGTAGCGCAATCGATGCGTTGATTGCGATGCCGTAAACGTTGTGTACGGCTGCATCCTGGCGGCGCGACCATAATCGGCATGTGAGCGATGCGCGGCTCGTCCTCACGCCATCGTGCGGCCGATGAACTGCGATTCATCGATGGCAACGACGCATCAAGACTCCTTTGGTTGCCGACTTGCCCACATATTGTCGACCAGATTCGGATACGGCCGCCCGGCCGCTGCTGCACGTTGTTTCGCGGCGGCTTTCTGCGCCTCGGTCAACGGTGTGGATGCGCTCTTTCGCTTGGGAGTGGGCCGCTTCCACGGCGGCGGAGTGAATTCGGTCATGGCGCTGTTCGGTCCGCTTGCATTGAGCGTGCAGTCTCGACACATCGCTGTGAGTTGATCGTGGATGCGCGCATGCGGCGCCCACAGGGACGCGACAGCGAACAAGCGCTGTCGCGTGTTGATCAGCCCGCCACGCCGTCAGCCGGCGTCGCACGCTTCCCAGATGGAAGGCGCGGGCCCAACGTCAACAGCCCACCCCAAGCAGCGCAGCCCACGCCGGCCGGCAAACGCAGCTGCGCGGAGCAACCCATCAGCAGTGGGTCACCAACGTGCGCTGGCGCTGCTCCTGCCACACCGCCAGCGCGTAGACCAGTAAGCCGCCAAGTGCCGTGGCCGCACCCACGTACCCGGTGGAGGTCCAGCCCCAGCCCGCGGTGATCGCCATGCCGCCCAACCAGGGGCCCAAGGCATTTGCGGTGTTGAAGGCGGCATGGTTGGACGCTGCCGCCAAGGTTTGCGCTTCGGCCGCCACATCCATCAGGCGGGTCTGCAACGCAGGCGCCAGCGCGCCCATCGTGCCAACCGCCACGATGGAGACGAACACCCAAAGCCCCGAATGCGCGGCCAGCGGGAAGGTCAGCATCACCACGATCGACCACACCAGCAGCACCGGCACCGCGCGGAACTGCATGCGGTCGAATAACCACCCACCCAGGATGCTGCCAAGCACGCCGCCAACGCCGAATGCGGCCATTGCCAACGGAATGCGCGCAGGCGCGACGCCGGTGACCGCCGTCAAGGTTGGCGCCAGGTAACTGAAAACGCAGAACATTCCCGAGAATCCCACCGCACCGATCGCCAACGCCAGCCACACCTGCGGCTGATTGAACGCACGCAGCTCGCGCAGTGGCTGCTGACGTGGCTCGTCCGGCGCAGGCGGCAGCAACGCCGCCACCGCCGCCACCGTGCCCAGCGCGATCACCGACACCGAGGCATACGCCCAACGCCAGCTCACGAGTTGCCCCAGCCAGGTCGCCAGCGGGTTGCCCACCAGCAAGGCAACGCTCAGGCCCAACAGCACGCGCCCCACTGCGGTCGCGCGTTGATTGGGCGGACTAATCGAGGCGGCAACCAGGGACGCGACGCCGAAATACGCGCCGTGCGGCAGGCCGGCGATGAAGCGACACAACAGCATCGTGTGATAGCTGGGCGCCAGCGCACTGGCAAGGTTGCCCAGCGCGTAGAACACCATCAGCAACAACAACAAGGTGCGGCGCGGCCAGCGCGCGCCCAGGATCGCCAGCAACGGCGCACCGACCACCACACCCAGCGCATAGGCACTGATGACATGGCCCACCTGCGGTTCGCTGATCTGCAGTCCCTGCGCGATCTGCGTCATCAGGCCCATCGTGGAAAACTCGCTGATGCCGATCGCAAAACCGCCCATCGCCAGCGCAAGCAGGATCAGAACGTAGTCGCGCCGTGGCACGCGCGGCGGCGCGGAGAGGTCGATATCGGACATGCCCGACTCCAGGATGACGGGGCGGCTTATTATTGTGCAATGCAGCAATCGGCGAAAGGTGTCGGCCGATGACGGTTCAGCGCTGATCCGCAGCACATCACAGTTCCACTGGCCTGACGCGGTGTGGGGACGCAGTGTCCTATTGACGTCGCTCGAATCTGCTTGGGTCCGCCACCATCGCTGTGGGGCACCGCGATCGGCGTGGTGCCGCGCCTGGCGCGATCCAACTCGAACTGGTTGCTGATGTCCAAATCCACTGAATCTCCGTTGTTCTCCCCGGTGCGCCTGGGCGCATTGGATCTTGCCAACCGCGTGATCATGGCGCCGCTGACACGCAACCGCGCCGGCGCCGGCCAAGTGCCCTCGCCGCTCGCCGCCGAGTATTACGGCCAGCGCGCCACCGCCGGCCTGATCGTCGCCGAAGGCACGCAGATCAGCCCGCTCGGCCAGGGGTATCTGGACACCCCCGGCATCCACACCCAGGCGCAGGTCGAAGGCTGGCGCGCAGTCACCGATGCAGTGCACCGCCGTGGCGGCAAGATCGTGCTGCAGCTATGGCATGTCGGCCGCGTCTCGCATACCAGCGTGCTGCCTCCTGGCGAAGTACCGGTCGCGCCCAGCGCCATTCGCGCCGAAGGCAAGACCTACACCAAGAACGGCTTCGAAGATGTCTCCGAGCCGCGCGCACTGGCGCTGGAGGAAATCCCCGCGCTGATCGAGGACTACCGCATCGCCGCACGCAATGCGATCGATGCCGGGTTCGATGGCGTGGAAGTGCATGCCGCCAACGGCTATCTGCTGGATCAGTTCCTGCGCGATGGCTCTAACAAGCGCACCGACGCCTACGGCGGCGATATCGAAAACCGTACGCGCCTGCTGAGCGAGGTGGTGCAGGCCATCGCCGATGAAATCGGCGCCGAGCGCACCGGCGTGCGGCTGTCGCCGGTGACCCCGGTGTACGGCGCACACGACTCCGATCCGCAGCCGTTGTTCGAACGTGCAGTCGAGCGGCTCAACCTGATCGGCGGGCTGGCCTTCGTGCACGTGATCGAGGGTGCCACCGGCGGCCCGCGCGACAACATCGCCTTCGACTACGCCGCGTTGCGTGCCAAGTTCGATGGTGCGTGGATCGCCAATAACGGCTACGACCGCGGCATGTCCGAACAGGCCATCAGCAGCGGCTACGCCGATGCGATCGCTTACGGCCGCCCGTTCATCGCCAACCCGGATCTGGTGCGTCGGCTGCGCGAGAACGCGCCGCTGACAGAGGTCGACCAGGCCACCCTGTACGGTGGCGGTGCCAAGGGCTATACGGACTACCCCGCACTGGCGGATTGATTCCGCCCCGGCTGGCCGATCACTGCCGGAACCAGGCGGCAGTGATCGGCAGCCAATGCAGTGCGTACGCGCAGTGCGCGATGCAGTGCGGCACTACCAACGCAGACCGGCCAGCTTGGCTACCCTGCGTGCGCAGCCCAGGTTCGCGTGGCACGCCGACACCGCAGCGTCGCCACATGACGCGCACAGCGCATGCCGCTAGCATCCAGGCAGCCCTTGCTGCTGGACGACCCATGCGCTGCCTTCTCTCGTTTGCCCTGTGCTGCACGCTGCTGATCGGCGGGCAGGCGCTCGCCGTGCCGTTCTGGGGCGCGCGCCAGTCCAGCCCTGCCGATACCCTGCCCGCGCAGCTCCAACCGGGCCAATGGATCTGGGGTGGCGTCAGCAAAGGCTGGGGGCCGATGGCGGTGATCGTCAGCCTGACCGAACAACGCGCCTATGCGTATCGCAACGGCATCCTGATCGGCGTGTCCACCATCAGTTCCGGCAAGCCCGGGCACGAAACGCCCACCGGTGTGTTCACCATCCTGCAGAAGGACAAGGACCACCGCTCCAACATCTACAACGCCGCCCCCATGCCGTATCAGCAGCGGCTGACCTGGGACGGCGTCGCCCTGCACGCCGGCGGCCTGCCCGGCTATCCGGAGTCGCACGGTTGCGTGCATCTGCCTTCGGAATTTGCGCGATTGCTGTTCGACAATTCCAACATGGGCATGGTGGTGGTGGTCGCACAGGCCGGCATCAGCGCCGACGATGTGGTGCATCCGCGCGCGCTCAGCCCGATCGATCCCACCACCGGCGCCGAGCGCGCCCTGCTGCCGCTGCCAAGCGGCCAGGCATTCGCCTGGCAGCCGGAGCTGGCACCGACCGGCCCGATCTCGATGCTGATCAGCAGCACCGACCAGCAACTGGTGGTTTACCGAAACGGTGTGGAAATCGGACGCGCGCAGGTGGCCTTGCATGCACAGCCCGGCGCAGCGCCGCTGGGCACGCAGGCGTTCATCGTCGGCCAGGGCTTTCTGCCGGGCGACCTGCCCGGACTGCCCGGCCAGCGCATGCCCAACTGGATGCGAATCGGCATTCCCGGCAGTACATCCGCGGCAGGGCAGGCACTGGACGCCGCCACCGTCGCGCGCCTGCAGGTGCCGCCCGCATTTCTGGCCGGGCTGTTGCCGCTGCTGACCCCTGGCGTGGTATTGGTCGCCACCGACCAGCGCATCCTGCCGCAGACCACCGGCGCCAAGCTGCAGGTGCTGGATTCGGACCCGCCTGAAACGCCATGAGCGCGCCATCAGCGCGTTGACTGGACAGGCGGGGGCAGCGACCGCGGCTCGCGCGGCGTGCCGCGTGCCACCCTCCCCCACCGCGCAGCGTTGTTGTTTGACGGGCTGATCCAGTGCCACGGATCGCGCGATTGTCAACGCGGCGCTACAGGCACATGATGCGGCGACCTCATTGCCAAGGATGTGCGTGATGCGCCTGTTCGCTGCGGTTCTGTTCGGTATCCACGTTGCGGCCTGCAGCATGGCCGCTGCATCGGCACAAACCACACGTCCTGCGGCGCCAGGCGCAGACTGCCTGGATGCGCGGCAGGTTGCGGAACTGCATCAGGCCGACGCACGCACGCTGGCCGTCGCCCAACACGACGGCCGCTTGTTCCGCCTGCAGCTGGCGCAGGACTGCCCACAGCTCGCCGCACAGGCAGATGCCACGCTGCTCGCCCCGCACGGTTGGGTCTGCAACGGCGCCCAGGCGTTTGTCGGCGTCGGGCAGCAACGCTGCGCCATCGGCCAGGTCGCCACGCTCAGCGCGCGCGATTACGCCGGCATTGCCCGGCAACGCGACCGCGACGGAATCCCCACGCTGGACGGCGTCAGCGTCCGCCAGGCGCGACGTCGCAGCTTCGCCGGCTCATCCAGCTACTGCTTCAATCCCAGCATGTTGCGCGCGTGGTCGGAAGACGCCCAGGGCCTGGTGGTGGAAGTGTCGCCGCGCCACCCCGGCACGCACCGCCATTATCGCGTCGAGTTGATGGACAGCTGCCGCGAACTCAGCGGCGCACCGCCGATTCGCTTCGTATCCGGCATGGGCTTGAATGCGATCTGCGGCAATCCTGGCGACAAGGTCGATGTCCTCGACGAAATCGGCCTTGCCGGCGCCAGCGTCGGTGCGGGCCAGCAAGGCGACCTGAGCACGACGCGCGGCGGACAGTTTGGTCGCATGCGCCAGAGCTGCATGGTGGCAGCGGTGTATCCGCGCGATTGAGCGTGCCGCAGCGCAGGAACGCGCTTGCGCGCGACGAAGCGTCATCGAGCATGCATCATCGCGCGCAAGCGCGCTCCTACACACGCCAGACGACATCTGACTCCAGATGACACCTGACCAAGGCGGCGGCAGGCTCAGGCCTTGCGCAGGAAACAGGTCTTCAGCACCAGCCCCTTGATCTTTTCCGAGCTGCCTTCGATATGTTCGGCATCGTCTTCGACCAGGCGGATATTGCGGATCACCGTGCCCTGCTTGAGCGGAATCGACGAGCCCTTGACCTTGAGATCCTTGATCACCGTCACCGTGTCGCCGGCCTGCAACACGTTGCCATTGCTGTCGCGCACGACCGTCGCGCTCGCGGCAGCCTCACCTGCACTCCATTCGAAACCGCAATCGGCGCAGATCGACAACGCGCCGTCGGCATAGGTGTTGTCCTGGCCGCATTGCGGGCAGGCGGGAACGGTAGACATGCGGGTCCTTGATCAAAAACGGCTGTGGATTGTAGCTCTCCGGCGTTGCGATCACGCACCCGGCACGGCCGCAGCGCGATAGTGCCGGGCTTATCGAATACCTTGCAGGTCGTACGTGTCCAACCAGCCAGCGCCTCCCGTACCGACCGCCACAGACACCGGTAACGCCAGCGGCGGCCCCGGCAATGCGAGCCCAGGCACTCCTGCAAAGCCCAAGGGCTCGCACCTGGTGGTTTACGTTGCGCTGGCCGGCAACCTGGCCATCGCAGTGGCCAAATTCATTGCGGCAGGCATTTCCGGCAGCTCGGCCATGCTCAGCGAAGGCGTGCATTCGCTGGTGGATACCGTCAACGAGGTGCTGCTGCTGTACGGCCTGCGCCGCGCCGCGCAAGCGCCGACGCCGACGCACCCATTCGGCTACGGGCGCGAACTGTACTTCTGGAGTTTCATCGTCGCGCTGCTGGTGTTTGCGATGGGCGCCGGCGTGTCGCTGTACGAAGGCATCGTGCACCTGCGTCATCCCGAGCCGGCCAAGAGCCATCTTGTCGCCTACTGCGTACTCGGCGTCTCGATCGTGTTCGAAGGCATTTCCTGGGTGGTGGCGCTGCGCGAATTTCGTGCCAAGAAGGGCCGCATGGGCTATTTCGAGGCGTTTCGCCAGAGCAAGGACCCCAGCACCTTCACCGTCTTGCTGGAAGACAGCGCAGCGTTGATCGGCCTGTTCATGGCGCTGCTTGGCCTGGCCGGCGCGCAGCTGCTGGACATGCCCGAGCTCGACGGCATCGCATCGATCGGCATTGCCGGCGTGCTCGCCTTCACCGCCTTCCTGCTGGCGCGCGAAACCAAGGGCTTGCTGATCGGCGAGCCGGCGCATGCGCATGTCACCGAGTCGCTGCTACGCATCGCCGCCAGCGACCCGGATGTGCGCGCCGCCAACGGCGTGCTCACCATGCAGATGGGCCCCAACCAGGTCGTTGCCGCGCTCAGCGCCGAGTTCGAAGACAGCCGCACCACGCCGCAGATCGAAGCCTGTGTCGGGCGCATCGAAGCGGCGGCCAAGCGCCAGCATCCCGAGCTCACCGCGTTGTTCATCAAACCGCAGACACCGGAAACCTGGCGCGCGCGCCGGGCACAGATCGAGCGTGGCGCGCAGACCGACTGAGCAGGTCCATAGATGTCTGACGCGCACGCGAGCGTGCGCGGGGTGCGGCGTTTCAGCCGGATTCGCGCTGCAGCAGATCCAGCACACGGCCGCCAGCGCATCGGCGCAGACCGCGCCACGAGCCGATCTGCACCCGCATCGCCCGTGCCCACGCAGCAAGGCATTGCTGCGCGGCCTGGTCCAGCCACGCTCTCCACCAAGCTGATCCTCGCCCCAACCGCAACTGCAGCCGCGGTTGCATGACCGGCTTCGATTGCCTACGGTGTGCGGGCAGCATCTGTTCGCATCGTGAATCAGCCGATGCACTCCCCTTCGATCACCCGTCATGGAGGTTTCCAATGGAAATCAGCCAAGGTCGCGTTGCGACCATTCACTACACACTTTCCGACGACAGTGGCCAGGTATTGGACCGCTCCACCCCGGACACCCCGCTGAGCTATCTGCACGGTGCCGGCAATATCGTTCCCGGCCTGGAGCAGGCCCTGGACGGCAGGCGCGTCGGCGACACGCTCACTGCCGATGTCGCGCCTGAGCAAGGCTACGGCCCGCGTCATCAGCAGCTGATCCAGCACGTGCCGCGCGATGCCTTCCCCACCGATGTCGAGGTGGTACCCGGCGTGCAGTTCGAGGCGCGCACCCAACAGGGCCCGGTGCTGGTCACCGTGACCGAGGTCGGCCCCGATCAGGTCACCGTGGACGGCAACCACCCGCTCGCCGGGCAGACCCTGCACTTCGCGGTGGAGGTGGTGGAGGTGCGCGAAGCCACCACGGACGAATTGAACCAGGGTCACGTGGACGACATCGCAGCCTGACGTGCTGTGCCGCGTGCCGACGCGCACGCGGCACATCGGCCGGGGCGCAATGCCTGCGTGCCGATCTGGACGGAGCACGCGGCAGCCGTAGTACAGTGCGCGCCCCGCTCTCAGGCACTGTGCATGAAACTCGGCATCGACTTCGGTACCAGCAACTCCGCCGCCGCGGCGATCGTCGATGGGCAGGTGGCGCCGGTGCGCTTCGGCGAGGCCTTGCAGTTCCGTACCACGGTGTATTTTCCCGACACCATGCGCGACCCGGAGGATTTCAGCCTCACGCCCGCGCTCGAATACGAAATGCAGCGCCTGATCGACTCCGGCCGCCGCGACGCCGTTGCCGCTGGCCGAACGCCCAATCAGGACAGTCTGCGCCGCGAGGCGCTGCGCATCGTGCGTCGGCAATGGATGGAAGAGCAGGTGCGCGAGCCGCGCAGCTCGGCGGCACTGCTGCAGAACGCGGTATACGGCGACGATGCGCTGGACGCCTACTTTCTCGAAGGCGAAGGCAACCTGGTGCAGAGTCCCAAGTCGATGCTGGGCTACAACCTGCACCCGCGCGCGCGCCAGACCATCACCGGCATCGCCACGCACGTGCTGGAGCATATCCGCCTGACCGCCTCGCGCCAGTTCGATCTCAACATCCGCACCGCCGTGCTTGGCCGCCCGGTGCAATTTCGCAGTTCGATCGGCGAGGCCGGCAATGCGCAGGCGCTGGAGATTCTGCAGACTGCGGCAATCGCTGCAGGGTTCGACAGCGTGGAGTTTCTCGAAGAACCCGCAGCGGCGGCGATGCACTACCACGTCAGCCATGACACCCGCCACGACACGGTGGTGGTGGACATCGGCGGCGGCACCACCGACATCGCCCATGCCAGCGTCGGCGGCAGCGCCCCGCCGCAGGTGCACCGCGCCTGGGGCATCGCGCGCGGCGGTACCGACATCGATCTGGCACTCAGTCTCGCCGCCTACATGCCGCTGTTCGGCCGCGGCATCACCCGCGTGCCGGCGCACCATTACGTGGAAGCGGCGATGGTGCAGGACATGACCCGCCAACGCGAATTCCGCCTGCACAAGTACCAGGACGTACCTGCCCCGTTCGACAAACGCCTGCAGGCATTGCAGGACACCGGCAATACCGCGCGCCTGTATCGCGGCGTGGAAGCCTGCAAGATCGCGCTCAGCGAGCTCGACCGGCACCAGGCATCGCTGGAATTCATCGAACGCGGGCTGGGCGTGGACGTGCAGGCCAGCGCGCTGGTTGCGTCCGCTTCCAGTTATCTGCGCGAGCTGGAAGGCCTGCTTGCGCAGGTGCGCGCCGACCTGGCTGCGCCGCCGGCTACCTTGTTCCTGACCGGCGGCATGTCGCGCGCCGGCTATATCCGCGACACCGTGGCCGCGGTGTTCCCGGAATCGCGCCTGGTGCATGGCGACCCCTCGTTCGGCGTGGTGCAGGGCCTGGCATGGGCGGCGGCACAAGACGTCCGCCCGTCGGACGGTTAACACAAATCGGCGCTCAGTGCCTATAATAAGCGGTTGCTGCCTGACGCCCCGCCGTCGTGTCAGCAAGGCACGCTCGCCGTGCCACCGCGATGGCGCACCGAACGCGATCGCACTTCTCGACACCGCTTCCGCGCGCACCACCCTGGCCGCACGCGGTGTCATTGCACTTCCCCGCTACAGGAGGCCACATGGCACGTCCCGCGACCAAGCAGAAATCCCAGCCCAGCATCGCTCGCAGCGAAGGCAAGTCGCAGCCGCTCAGTCGTGAGCGCATCGCTGCCGACATCGCCGCGTTCCGCAAGACCGGCGGCCGGATCGAAGTGCTCACCACCAACTTCGGCCCCGCCCGCAACGACGGCGACAAGATCGCGTAAGCAGCGAGCACGCTAGCGCTTGCTGCGCAGCGCGCGCTCAAGCAGCTGCAGCCAAGGGTTTCCTTGACGTGTTACCGACGTGCCACCGCAAGGTGGCACGTTTGTTTTCGGCATCAGTTGCTGTAGTCGATACGCACCGAACCCGAGTGCGACTCCAGTTTGATATCGCCGTTGCCTGCCCCCAGCGTCGCACGCAAGCTCTTGCCGGGGCCGTACTCCGGCCGTTCGACCCGCCCGGCCACCGAGCGGATGTCGCCACTGAAGACCTCTGCATTCAGCGCCGCCGATACGTTGCGCGGCACCCCCAGCGTGATCGTGCCGCTGACGCTCTCGGCAGAGATGCTGCCGCCCGGCGCCAGTCCGGTCACCGTCACTGCGGTCGAGCCAGACACGCTCTGCGAACGCAACTGCGAGACCTGCCCCGCACCGATCCGGATATCGCCGGAGACGGACTCGGCCGACACGACCCCGCTGGCACCGGCTTGCGCGTCGATCTGCCCGCTGACCGTGCCCAGCGTCACCCGCCCGCTGCTGACCGTGCTGCGCAACGTCCCGCTGACCGTCTCCAGCTGCGCTTCCTTGGCACGCCCGCGTGCCACCACGTCGCCACTGACGGATTTGAGCTGCAGCCGCGCAAGATCGACCTGATCCACATCCACCGACGCGCTGACCGCATCCACCTGCAGCATGGCGGCACGCGGTACGCGCAACTCCAGCTGGGCGCCCTTGCCGTTGCGGCTGGTGCGCGGATAGATCACCTCCAGCTGCAACCGGTTCGAACTCGCATCGACCTCCAACCGCTGACCCTCGCCCAAGGTCCCGGTCAGCGCCACCTCGTCGCGGTCCCAACCGCGCACACGGATTTGCCCGGCGATGTTTTCCAGCTCCACGCGCCCGCCGCGCGCCAGGGGATGACTCTGGTTGACCGCGGTTTGCGCAGCTGCCGGTGCAGCGCACACCGCAGCCAACAGCAACAGGGAAACAGATGCGTAGTGCATGAGCATGCTCCTCAACTTAGAAAGGGTGTCTGGCCCTGGGAGGCGAGACGGGTCAACTGCAGCCGCTTGGCGTAGGTGCGCTGCAGTTGCGATAACAAAAAGGCCGACCGCGGACTCTGCGCGATGGCGGCATGGATGGCCTGTGCGCTTTGATCCAGCTCATCCAGCGCAGGGCGCAAATCGGCCGGCACCTGCTGTACCGGAACCTGCGCAATGGCCTGCTGGTATTGCCCGGCCATCGCCTGCGCCTGCGCGACGAGCGCCGGCTGCGCAGGACGCAGCGGCGATGTGTGCTGCCTGAGACCTGGCACGATCGCGACCACGGCCACCGCCGCTGCCAGCGCCACCCCGAGCACCGGCATCGCCCAGGACCGGCCGCGCGGCCGGCACGCCACCACAGCGGTGTGCGGCACCAATGCCGGCGCGATGCGCTCCCACACCTGCGCAGGCGGCAGGCGCTGCTGCGGCAACGCCTGCAGGTGGGCACGCAGCACAGCGTCTTCGGCCGTGGACTCGGCGTCGATGCGATCAGGGGGATCGGGGGTCATGCGTGTTCTCCAAGCCGGGCGCGCAGCAGACCGCGCGCGCGATGCAGTTGTGCCTTCGAACTGCCCACTGCCATTTGCAGTTGGTCGGCGATTTCATGGTGTTTCCAGCCTTCGATATCGTGCAGCACCAGCACCGCCCGCGCACGTGGCGGCAGGGTTTCCAGGGCGCGCTCCAGATCCATCCGTATCGAATGACAACCCGCGCCATCGGGAACCGCCGCGAGAAGTTCGTCAGCGTCGTCACTGGCGCGATCGCCAAACGCCGAGCGCGCGCGCAGTTCCATCAATGCGGTATTGACGGCAAGCCGATGCAACCAGGTGCCCAACGCGCTCTGGAAGCGAAACTGCGGCAACGCCTTCCACGCGGCGATGAAGGTGTCCTGCAGTACGTCGTCGGCGCGCGCGGCATTCCCGCCGCACAGACGCCACACCAGCGCGTACAGCCGCGGCGAATGGCGGCGATAGATCGTCTCATACGCTGCGCGTTCGCCAGCGGCTGCCGCACGCGCCAACGCCGCGTCGTCGCGGTCGGCGGGAGTGGCGCAAGGCAGGGCGTCGATGGGCACGGAGGTGTCGAGCATAGCCAGTTGGATGCGCCGGGCAACGGAAAGGTTTAAGGCCTGGCGAACTTTTCCAAGACCGGTCGAAAGACCACTGACCTGCCGGCATCCCTGCAGCCCCGCATCGCTTGATCCGGGGCGGCGCCAGCGCTCTGGCTACTGGAGGCGTCGCAGTGTTTGCCAGTGGCACGCCGCGTGGCAGCCGCCACCGCTCTAAAAGCGGCTGACAAAGCGCAGCAAGCAGCGTCAGGCAGGCGCACACGGCACGCAGGACCCGGCGTGTACGTGGGATAGATGCCGCACCGAGCCCGGCCGCACCCGCCTGGCGCCGAGCACGGCCCTTTGTTCGACTGCCCTAAACCTTTTGGCCGGCCGCCGCATCCAAGTCTGCAACCGTGCGCTCCCCGCGCCATCTCGCTGCAAGCCGCCACCACCGTGGTGTCACGCCTGATCGACATTGGAGATCGTCATGCCACACCTGCTCGGCCTGGTCCTGGCCTTGTGCACACCCCACTGCTCCGATGCGCTGCCGCTGCAAGAAGTGCAACTCAGGCTGACGCCTACGCGGATCGAGGCCTGCCTGCTGGAGACTCGTTCAAAGCACGCCTCCTGCATCGGTGCCAGCACGCCGGATCAGTGGGCGGCTGTCCACGCAATCGCGCAGACGTTGCAGCGGTTGGCGGCTTTGGTGACACATGACGCACGTGATCGGCACTGAGTGGCAACCATCTATCGCAACGGAAGACGCGTTGCCTGCACACCACAAGACGCTCGGCATCGGAGACGCGGCGTTTTGAGTCCCTAGCAGCGACAGCACTCGCTGCTGTCGATAACACTCGGCACTCCACGCATTCATCCCCCGCACCTGCCGCGTGCAGGTTGCGCCGTTACAATGGATGCCCGCTCTATGTCTGCCCGATCCGATGTCCGCGTCCGACCCCTTGCCCGCCATGATCCGCAGCCTGTTGCCTCACTGGAACCCGCAGTGGCTGGCAATCGCAGTGCCCACGATCAAGATCGTGCTGATACTTGCCGTGGCCGGATTGGTGCGGCTGTTGTTGCGGCAATTGCTGCGGCGCCTGTGCACGCGCTACAACGTGCCCGCCGAGATGATGATCGGCATCCGCCGCGTTGGCAGCTTCGTCATTTCGATCAGCGCCTTGCTGATGGTCCTGCGCGTTGCCGGTGTCTCTGGCGGCACGCTGTGGACGGCCTTCACCGGCTTTGCTGCGGTCGGTGCGGTGGCGTTCTTCGCCGCATGGAGCGTGCTGTCCAATATCTTCTGCACCTTCCTGATCATCACCACGCGCCCGTTTCGCCTGCACGACCATATCGAATTGCTCGAAGGTGGCGACAAGCCCGGCCTGAAGGGGCGCGTGATCGATATCAACGTGATCTACACCACCCTGGAAGAAACCGGCGACCATGCGGGCAGCGTGTTGCAGGTTCCGAACAGCCTGTTCTTCCAGCGCACCACGCGCCGGTGGCGCGAGAGCAGCGGCTTCAGCGCGAATTGAGCCAGCAAAGGGTGCGTAAGGTACGGTAGCGGTGATTGGCAACCGCAGAGCGCGCGAAGCCATGGCGGCTGACGGGGCAACCCGCTCGCGTCGAGGATGGTTGAAGGTCAACTGAGGCGCCAGCCATTCGCAGGCGCGCCGACGCATTCAGCGCAGCTGGCTGTCCTTGCTGCCGCGACGGTTGAAGCCGCCCTGCGCGCCCTGCTCCAGGTCATGCGCCTGCTGACAGTTCACGCACAGATGCACGCCAGGCACTGCCTTGCGTCGCGCTTCGGGGATCGGCGCATCGCACTCTTCGCAATGGGTCAGGCTCGGCCCCTGGTGCAGCTGGCTGCGCGCTCGCTGGATCGCATCTTCGACGGTGGCATCGATTTGGTCCTGCACCGCCCCATCACCCGCCCATCCGGTCGCCATGCTCGTCTCACCTTGTCTGGTCAGGCTGACGATATGGTCATTGGCGCAGGCAATTCCAAGCCGGCCGTGCACAGTGCCCTCAAACTGGGGGCTTTAACATTCAGCCATCAACACCCGTCATCCGCACTCACGAAGGATCTGCCATGGAACAACCTGTCCACCCATTTTCTGACCTGTTCGCCCAGCTGGGCTTGCCCTCCGATGAGGTCAGCATCGGCAACTTCATCGCCAAGCACTCGCCCTTGCCGGGCGATATGCGCGTGGAAGAAGCGCCATTCTGGACACCTGCACAAGCGCAGTTGCTACGTGAAGAACGTCTCGACGATGCCGACTGGATCGTGACCATCGACCAGCTCAACATAGCGCTGCACACGACCGCCGACGACACGGGCGTCTGATCTGCGTCCGCGAGGTAGTTGCGGTTGAGATCGCCTTCAACGATCGCGTCGTACAAGGCGCTGACAAAAAGAGAGCGGCCAGTGGCCGCTCTCCTTGCGAAAGTGTAGCCGACAGCAAGGCGCTGCCCAGCTGCACGTGGCGCGTCAGGTCACCTTCTTGGCGATCGTCATGCCCAGCACAAACAGCACGATGGCAATGATGATGCCGGCCCAGAACAGGAACTTGGCAATCCCCATCGCAGCGCCTGCCATCCCGCCGAATCCGAGCGCACCGGCAATCAGTCCGATGATGGCGAAAATAATGGCCCACTTGATCATGTTGTTGTCTCCTAATCCGGCACGGTGCCGTGTTCGATCGTGTGCTTGCGACACATCGCCGCAAAACATGCGCTGCACGCTACCCATCCGCATGTGCCGCATTCGTGAATACAGCTGACACACGCTGCCACACGCAGACGGTGCTCAGAGCCAATGGCGCGCAGGAATCATGCACAGACCAGGCGCGTCGACGGTGCGTGGACATCGCAAAGTCGCTATCTCTCAAGACCGTTTGCAAGAGGCATCAGGTCGACAGCGACCACGCAGCGGGCGAGCCGGTCGCACGTCCATACTTGAGACTGGTGGCAGTGAAAGCAATCGCCGGGAATTGTTCCGACGCCATGCAGCACACCCGCTTTCCCGGATTCGCCAGCGCCGCCGGCATCGGCGATCATGCAGGTCTTGCATCAATCGATCGCCATGGACACTCTTCGCTACCTCGCCGGTTACCCGCCCGCCGTCCTGGATCAGGTGCGCGAGCTGATCGCACAGGACAAGCTCGCCGCGGTACTGGCGCGGCGCTATCCGGAGCGGCACAGCATTCGCACCGATCGCCACTTGTACGACTACGTCAAGGCAATGAAGGAGCGTTACATGCGCTCCTCGCCGACCCTGCACAAGGCGATCTACGACAACCACCTGCAGGTGGTGAAACATGCGCTGGGCACGCATACCGCCATCTCGCGCGTGCACGGCGGCCGGCTCAAGGCCAGTCGCGAAATTCGGATTGCCTCGGTATTTCGCGATGCACCGGAGCCGTTCCTGCAGATGATCGTGGCGCACGAGCTTGCGCACCTGAAAGAGGCCGATCACAACAAGGCCTTCTATCAGCTGTGCAACCACATGACGCCGGATTACCACCAGATCGAGTTCGACCTGCGCCTGTATCTGACCCAGCTGGCACTCGTTGCCGATAGCTGATCGCGTTGTGCCGGGGCACGCATTAGGATGCGGCCATGCACACCCCATCCCTCGCGCAGCTCACCCTTGCCGCACAAAGCCGACAGCCTGCGGCCATCAACGCATTGGCGCAGGCGCTGGTTCGCGCCGGCGAGACCGGGCAGGCCCTGGCCTGGTATGTCCGTGGCGCCGCTGCAGGTGATGCCGCCGCCCAGATCGAAGCCGGCCGCATGCTGGCCTACGGCATCGGCGGCCCAGTGGATGTCCCCCAAGCCGTCGCGTACTGGCAGCACGCCGAACGCAACGGCGTGGCCGCCGCGTCTTACCTGCTGGCGACGCTGGCTGTCGGCCAGGATCCTGAGCAACTGGGCACGCAAGCGCATGCGCGGCTGCACACGGCAGCGGCTGCACACTACCTGCCGGCGCTGCGTGCGCTGGCCATCCAGCACGGCCGAATCGATCATCCGCAACACCAACAGCGCTGCGTTCGCCTGCTGGAGCAGGCTGCATCGGCAGGCGACGTGCCAGCCGCAGCGCTGCTTGCCGAGCGCCTGCTGCGCGGCGAAGGCGTTACCGCCCAACCCGATGCAGCACATCACCTGCTACGGCAATTACAGCCACTGGGTGTCACGGCCCTACCCGACGTGCAGATCGCGCCGCCCGATCCGGCCGGTGACATCGCGCTGGACCACCTTCACTTCACACCACGCAGCGCACCGACCCCGCTCCACCAGAGTCCAACGATCGAAAGGCACGCGGCCGTGCTGTCGGCCGACGAGTGCCGGCTGCTGATCCTGCTGGCCCGCCCGCATCTGCGTGCTTCCCAGGTGGTCGATCCGGAAGATGCAAGCAGCCAGCGCACGCCGATCCGCACCAGCCGCGGCGCCACGCTGGACCCGATTCTGGAAGACTTCGCCGCCCGCGTTGCGCAGGCACGGCTGGCCGCCTGCGCACGGCTGCCATTGACGCACGCCGAGCCGTTGTCGGTGCTGTGTTATGCGCCAGGGGAGCACTATCGCGCGCACCGCGACTACCTGCCGGCCAGCAGGATCGCGGCGGATCGTCCCGCCGCCGGTAACCGGTTGCGCACCGTCTGCGTCTACCTCAATGCGGTCGCGGCAGGTGGTCACACCCAATTCCCGGTCGCCGGTGTCAGCGTGCAGCCCTGCGCAGGCTCGGTAGTGTGTTTCGACAACCTGCACGCCGACGGACAGCCCGATCCCGATTCGCTGCATGCAGGCCTGCCGGTCACCACGGGAACCAAGTGGCTGGCGACATTGTGGTTCCGGCAGCAGCGCTATCGGGATTGGTGAACAGATTCATACACTGCGCCCTACCGACGTGGTTTAAAATGTTGCAGCGCGACGTGATCGGACAGGGTCTGCAGACGTCGCTTTTTTGTTTCCTCATTGCACGGGTCCAGGCCCGGCGTCAGGGGAGGCACATCACGCAGCCCCGCGGAGCCTTCGATGCTTTTCGAAACCCTCGATACCACCGGTCACGAGCAGGTGATCTTTTGCCACAACCGCGATGCCGGCCTCAAGGCCATCATCGCCCTGCACAGCACCCGGCTTGGCCCGGCCCTGGGCGGCGTGCGCATGCGCCCGTATCCCAATAGCGAGGCGGCGCTCGCCGATGCGCTGCGGCTCAGCCGCACCATGACCTACAAGAACGCGCTGGCGGGGCTGAATGTCGGAGGGGGCAAGGCAGTGATCATCGGCGACCCCAAGACCGACAAGAGCGAGCCGCTGTTTCGCGCATTCGGCCGTTTTGTCGACACGCTGGGGGGCCGCTACATCACCTCCGAAGATGTCGGCACCGACGTCAACGACATGGAACAGATCTACCTGGAGAGCGAGTACGTCACCGGCGTGCATCAGGTGCACCGCGGCTCCGGCGACCCGGCGCCCTTCACCGCCTACGGTGCGTTGCAGGCGCTGATGGCCTCGCTCAATCGCAAGCTCGGTCACGAAGAAGTGGGCAAGGCGAGCATCGCCATCCAGGGCCTGGGCCATATCGGCATGGAGCTGGTGAAGTTGCTCAAGGAACGCGGCGCAAAGCTCTATGTCGCCGATCTGAATCAGGCGCTGGTGGACAGGGCAGTGGCCGAATACGGCGCCGAAGCCGTGCGCCCGGACGAAATCCACCAGGTGCCGGCCGACGTGTTCGCACCCTGCGCGCTGGAAGGTGCGATCAACGAAAACACCTTGCCGCAGCTCAGGGCCAAGATCATCTGCGGCACCGCCAACAACCAGCTCGCCAGCGCCGCCATCGGCGAAGAACTGCACCAGCGCGGCATTTTGTATGCGCCCGATTATGTGGTGAATGCCGGCGGAGTGATGAATGTGTCGCTGGAGATCGACGGCTACAATCGCGAACGCGCAATGCGCCTGATCCGCAGCATTTATCACAATCTGGAAAAGGTCTTCGACCTGTCCACGCAGTTGAATGTTTCACCGCAGCAGGCGGCCGATCAGATTGCCGAGACGCGCATCGAAGCCATCAGCAAACTCAAACTTCCGCTGGGCCGTACCGCACCGCGTTTTCTGCATAAATTGCGCGGCGAATAAGCCAGCCGGCAGTCGAGCCGCGTTTGACGACACGTGCGATAACGCAACGGCCGCCGCACACGTGACGCCCGGGCGTTGCACCCGGGCATCACCCACACCGATCAGAAATCGGCGCTGTACTTCAGGCTCAACGCGCGGTCGTCGCCGCGCTCACCGACGCGTTGGTCGTAGCCGAAACGCAGCTGGCTCTGCTGGCCCAACGGCGCCGAGGCCGCAATGCCGAACACGCCGCCCGAGCGCGCCGGCTGCATGCCGCTCATCGGTGCCCATGCTTCAACACCGGTGAAGCTGGCATCCAGCATCAACCCCTGGCTGCTCAACGCCTGCTGCCATTCGGCATAACCGCCCAGTTGCAGGCCGCGCCAGCGATACGCCGAACGCACACCCGCCAGCACCTGCGTGCGCGAAGACGTGCTTGCATCGGCACGCAGGCCGAAGCCATCGCCACCGCTTTCGCGGAAACCTTCGCTACGCAGGCGCACGTAATCCAGGCCCATGTACGGCGTCAGCGACGCAGCCGCATGGCCCCAGCGATACCCGGTCTCCAGGTTGCCGCTGAGATAGCTGCCGCTGTAATCGCTGAAGGCGCTGCTGCGGTCTTCGCCCAGTTGCAGGTTGCGCTCGATCTGCCGGTTGACGTTACCGAAGCCCAGCTGGCCCAGCGTGTACGCCGAGCCCAGCGTCGTGCCCCAGTAAAGTTGCGCCTGCACCTGCCGATCGCGGCCACGTGCGCCGTCCAGATCGCCCAGGCTGCTGGAACGGGTTTCGCCGAAAGCGAAACCGGTGACTGCGCCAGACGCCAGGCGCAGATCGTTGCCCATCATCCAGCCGGAGGTAGCGAATCCTGCGGTGGTCACCCCGCCCTCGCCCGGCCCGCCCAGCGCACGCTGCCAGGTGCCCAGCATGCGCGGCTGTTGCGACAGGCCATCGAAATGCGCAGACAACGCGCGCCGGCCCAGATCGATGGTGTCGAAGCTCATCGCTGCCGACGCAGCATGCGCGCGTCCGGACAGGCTGCGCAGCGAATCCGCAGCGGTCTTGGCATCGGGTGATTGCTGCAATGCCGCCGCGGCACGAATGAAACCGCTGCTGATGCCGCCGTTGCCCTGCAGCTGCTGCGCATCGACCTTCTGGAACGCCTGTTCGACGCGGATTGCCGAATCCATCGATGCCGTGCCGACCGCGCCAAGCGAAGCGGCGACGGCGGTGACATCCATGCGCTGCAGCGACACGTACGCGGTGTTGGCGTCGTAGCTCATGGTAGCGTTGAGGAAGGTCACTGCCGGCCCGTTGCTGAGCGAGGCGAAGGTTCCCTGCAAGCCATTGGTCGCCTGCAGCACCGGATAGGTGACGTTGTCGACGACGTAATTGCGCCGCCCGAGCAATTGCAGGTCGCCTGCAATGGTTGCGGTGCCGGCGACGTTCATGCGGTCGCCCACAGTCAGCGCCAAGCGTCCGTTGCTGGCCTGGCTGTAATTGCCGTTGACCGAGAGCAGCGCGCTGTTGACCTGCAAGGTGCCGGCATTGTCGACACGACCGCCGATCCTGCCGGCTGCGACCAGGCTCGCGCCATTGGCAATGCCAACCCGCGCGCTTTGCAGACTGGCCGTCTGTAAGGTTCCCCCAAGTACCTGGGTGTCGCCGGTGAAGGTATTGGCGTCGCTGCCCAACACCAGCGTGCCGGTGCCGCGCTTGATCAGGCCACCGCCGCCGCTGATGTCGTTGGCCCAGGTCGACCGCAAGGTGTTGACCGTGACATCTACCGTCCCCCAATCGAACCGCGCCGGCCCCAGCACCGCCTTGCCAACGTTGAGCAGGCCGTAGCCGAACGTCGGATCGACGCCGGCCGCGCCCAGATCGGTGGCCGTGCCCAACAGCGTCTGACGTACCAGATCGTTGTTGAAATACGGAAACGCCTGCCACACCAGTGCCGCTGCACCCGATACCAGGGGCGCCGCAAACGAGGTGCCGCTGCCGTAGAAGTAACGGATGTTGCTGGCGGTTGCATCGGGGTCGATGAACAGCGACGTGCCCGGTGCCACCAGGCAATAACGCATCGCCACGCCGCAGGCATTGGAGTACGACGCCAGCTGCGTGGGATTGGCGGTGTCCAGCGCGCCGACCACCAGCCAGCCACGCTCCAGGTCGGCGGCCGGAAGCGTTCCGTTCGGTCCGGGCTGACTCGGCAACGCGGCAGTATCGGACGGCTGCGCGCGCGACTCGTTGCCCGAGGCGAACACCACCAGGCCATCGTTGCCGATGATGAAGGAGCGGTATTCCTGCGCGATCTGATTGGTCACCGTCGGGTCGTTCCAGTACAGGCCGCCCCATGAGTTATTCATGATGCGCACGCCTGCGCCGATCAGGTCGGCATGCACCGGACCCAGACCGAGCGGGCCGTCGACTTCATTGCCCTGGCCACTGCCATCGTCCACCGGCGCGCGGTCGCTGATGATGCGCGCCGACACCAGGCCCGCACCCGGCGCAATGCCGCCCGGCCACTGCCCCACCGCACGCCCGGCCGCCAGCTCGGCGACAACCGTGCCATGCCCGACTACATCGCCCACCGCAACATTGTTGGTACGCGGGTCGACATAGATAAAGCTGTCGCTCACCCGGCCCTGCAAGGCAGGATGATTGGCGTTGATGCCGCTGTCGATGACGCCGATGCGATAGCCCGCGCCATTAAAGCCAAGTGCCTGCGCGGCACGTGCATTGGTCAATGCCAGATGCGCGTCGATTGCCGGTTCCGGCGTCGGTGCAGTGACCGGCGGTGGAGGCGGCGGCGGTGAGGTAGGCGGCGGCGGAGGTGGCGAGGTCGGTGGCGGTGCGCTCGGCGTGGTCGGGCGAATACCGCCTCCGCCACCACCGCCGCCACACGCAGTCAACGCCACAGCCAACGCCGAGGCCAGGACAGTCCTGGCGACGTCTTTCTTCTTCATTTGGTGTTCTCCCCGAACCCATTCCATGGATTGGGCCCCATCCCGGGCCCGAACCGAATCATATACGGCATCGAGGCGCGCCTGCAGACGCACTTCAGCTTGCTGGCGCGAATCGACCATGAGGCAGATAATCGTTTCACTTTAAACGGTATCTGCTCATGTCCGACATCGTCATCGTTGCTGCCAAACGCACTGCCATCGGCTCGTTTCTCGGTCAATTCAACGGTGTGCCCGCACCGACGCTCGCTGCTGCCGCCATCGAAGGCGCGCTGGCGCAATCGGGAATCGCACCGGCCGACGTGTCCGAGGTCATTGTCGGCTGCGTGCTGCCAGCCAATCTTGGCCAGGCACCGGCGCGCCAGGCCGCCATTGCCGCAGGCATCCCCACGTCCACTGGCGCCACCACCATCAACAAGGTGTGCGGCTCGGGCATGAAGGCGATCATGTTCGGACACGACCTGATCAAGGCCGGTTCTGCCAGCATCGTGGTGGCCGGCGGCATGGAGTCGATGAGCAATGCCCCGCACCTGCTGCCCAACTCGCGCACCGGCAACCGCTACGGCAATTTCCAGGCGGTGGATCACATGGCGTGGGACGGCTTGACCAATCCCTACGATGGGCAGGCGATGGGCGTGTTCGGCGAAGCCACCGCAGAAAAATTCGGGTTCAGCCGCACCGATCAGGATGCCTTCGCGATCGCCTCGGTGGAGCGTGCGCAGGCCGCGCAACGCAGCGGTGCGTTCGCCGATGAAATCGTCCCGGTCAAGGTCGCCACGCGCAAGGGCGAAGTGGTCGTCGACAGCGACGAACAACCCGGCAAATCCGATATCGCCAAGATCCCGACCCTGAAGCCGGCCTTCAAGAAGGACGGCACTGTCACGGCGGCCAGCTCGTCGAGCATTTCCGACGGTGCGGCAATCACGGTGCTGATGAGCGCTGACGATGCGCAGCGCCGTGGCGTGACGCCGCTGGCGCGCATCGCCGGCCACGTTACCCACTCGCAGGCGCCGGAATGGTTCACCACCGCACCGGTGGCGGCGATCCAGTCTTTGCTCGGCAAGATCGGCTGGCAGCTGGACCAGGTGGACCTGTTTGAAATCAACGAAGCCTTTGCCGTGGTGGCGATGACGCCGATCAAGGAACTGGGCATCGCGCACGAGAAGGTCAACGTGCACGGCGGCGCCTGCGCACTGGGTCATCCGATCGGCGCA
The DNA here is from genome assembly GCF_024806835.1 of Xanthomonas sp. 3793. Lineage (GTDB taxonomy): Bacteria > Pseudomonadota > Gammaproteobacteria > Xanthomonadales > Xanthomonadaceae > Xanthomonas > Xanthomonas arboricola_F. Next base: position 476,188 of record NZ_JANTYU010000002.1, on the reverse strand, counting down.
TCCGGCGCGCGCCTGGTGGTGACATTGGTGAATGCGTTGCGCATGCGCGGCGGCAAGCGCGGAATCGCGACGCTATGCATCGGCGGCGGCGAAGCGACCGCCATCGCTATCGAATTGATTTGATTGCCATTAACAGCGAATTTGCAAAGCTGAATGCGCGCGCGCTTGACACTAGTCTTCGGGCCGTCATCATGTCGGGGGCGCGCAATAGCGCGTTGCCTAATCTAATCGACGAGGATTGAAACAATGACCATCAACAAGCTGCTGATCGCAATGGCTCTGGGCCTGGCCCTGACCGCTTGCTCGAAGCCGGAACAGGCTCAGGACGCTGCTGCTTCGGCTAACGAAGCCGCTGCTGACGCGCAGACCGCTGCTGACCAGGCTGCTGCCTCGGGCTCGCAGTCGGCTGACGCCGCTCAGGCTGCTGCCAACACCGCCGCTGCTTCGGCCGACACCGCTGCTGACGCTGCCCAGGCTGCTTCCGGCGCCGCGACCGACGCTGCTGCCGACCAGGCTGCCGACGCTGCCAAGACGGCTGAAAACACCGCCGAAGCTGCTAAGGACACCGCCGAAGAAGCCAAGAAGTAATCACTTCTTAGCTCCAAGCGAGTTCGGAAAAAGCCGCTGGTTTCCAGCGGCTTTTTCTTTGCCTGCGATTCGAGTCGAGCGACCTGCCGGCCACGATGATGCGCCGCGCCGACGCGATCAAGCCCCGTGCTTGTGCCGCACGCTGGTGGCCGCCCCTTGACACAGGCTGCATCGGCTCCTGAATAAGCTCCGCTCTCCAACACCGGAACAGGAACAGGACCACTTATGAAGACGATCCGCATGCTGTCCTTGAGCGCCATCGCCGCCCTCACCCTCGCCGCCTGCCAGGGCCCTGATGCCGAGCAGGCCCGTCGCGACGCCGCGTCCGCCGCCAAGCACGCTGCCGCTGCCACCGAACAGGCTGCCGACCGCGCTGCAGTACAGGCCAAGGCCGCCACCGCCGATGCGCGCGTGGCCGCGCGCGAGATGGCAGCCGACGCCAGCCGCGCGACCGCCAACGCTGCCGACGCCACCGCCGACAAGACCCGCGAGATGGCCAACAAGGCAGAGCAGAACGCCGACAAGCACGATGCCGAGCACCCGCAGCACTAACGGCGACGACAAAGCCGCTGCGCTCACCGGCGGGTGAGCGCGGTCCATCGCATGAACTGGCCCCGGTCATCCGCTTGCGTTCCAGAGCAACATCCCGCCAGCCAACGGCAGCCTGCATTGCCTGCCAGCTGCACTGAACCGCTCATGGCGCTGCATCTACGCACCCACAATTTCGTGCGCGTGCACACGTCTTGCGTCGAGATGGATCTCGTGTTGTCGAGCCTGGCAGGCTAGCATTCGGCATGCCCAACTCTTTTACATCGCGGCGTCGCAACCAGCTGGCGCTGGTGTTCTCTGCCCTGATCTTCATCGCCATCGGCATCGGCATCTTCGTCGGTGCGCGCCGCTCGCTGGCCGATGCCGCGCTGGTCTCGCATACCCATGAAGTGATCGGGCGGGTCGACGAGATCCAAGCACGCTTGCTGGACGCCGAGTCGGCACAACGTGGCTTCCTGCTCACCGGCAACGAGGCCTATTTGCTGGACTACCACAGCAGCGTGGAACGCCTGCCGATCCTGCTCGGCAATCTGCGCACGTTGATTATCGACAACCCCGCACAAGAGCGGCATCTGGATCAACTGCAGACCATGGTGGAGACGCGGCTGCGGCAGATTCAGCATGTGCTGGACGTCTACGCGCAAGGCGGCCTGGAACCGGCACGTGCCAGCATCCGGCAGAGCGCGTTCCGCACCACCAGCGCCATCCGCGAGCAGGCGCTGACGATGGTGCAACGTGAGCAGGAACTGCTCGCCGAGCGCGCGGAAAGCAGCCGGCAAAGCGCGGCCTTGTTGCTGACGCTGGCCCTGGCCGGCATTCCGTTCGGGCTGCTGGTGGTCGGGGGTGTCTATGCGCTGCTGATGCGCGAACTGCGACATCGTGCGCAGGCCGAACGCCGTGCCGCAAACGCCAATCGAGAACTGGGCGACAGCGTCGGCGCATTGCAGCGCAGTACCGCCGATCTCAATCTGCTCAGCCGCTACACCGGCCTGCTGCAAAGCTGCATCAGTGCCGAAGAGGCATTGGTGGTGACCAGCCGGACCCTGGCCAGCCTGCTGCCGGGCGTTGCCGGAAGCGTGTACCTGCTGCGCGCCTCGCAGGATCGCGCCGAAGCGATCAGCCACTGGGGCGAACCGCTGGTGGAGAGCGCGCCGCATCTGTTGCCGGAGGAATGCTGGGCGTTGCGCCGCGGCCAGCCGCACATCATCGAAGACCTCGCGCGGGATGCGCTGTGCGCGCATATCGACCCACCGGAGCACCCGACACCGATCACCACCGCATGCCTGCCGATGTCGGCGCAGGGCACACAGCTCGGTTTCCTGTTTCTGTCCTCGCCTGGTCCGGGGCCGATGCAGCGCCTGGAAATCGCCGAGGCGGCGGCCGAGCAATTGTCGTTGGCGTTGAGCAATCTGCGCCTGCGCGAGTCGCTGCGCCGCCAGTCGATCCGCGACGCGCTGACCGGGCTGTACAACCGCCGCTATCTGGAAGAATCGTTGAGCCACGAGCTGGCGCGTTGCGCGCGTCGCGGCCTGCCGTTGTCGGTGCTGATGCTGGATGTGGACCACTTCAAGCAGTTCAACGACAGCCAGGGGCATGCCGGTGGCGACCTGCTGCTGGCGGCGGTCGGCGAGCTGTTGCTGACCCGGTTGCGCGCCGAGGACGTGGCGTGCCGCTATGGCGGCGAAGAATTCACCGTGATCCTGCCCGAGGCCGATGGCGAGGAAGCCATGCGGGTGGCCGAGCAGATCCGCGGCCACATCGCGGCGCTGGCGGTCAGCGATGGCCAGCGCGCATTGCCGCGGGTGACCGCCTCGATCGGCGTGGCCAGCTTTCCGGCCGATGGCGAACTCGGTGCGAGCCTGATCCAGAAAGCCGACGCAGCGCTGTATGCAGCCAAGCATCGCGGGCGTAACCGGGTCGAGCGCCATGGCGACGGCGCGCCGCGCGCGACCGACAGCGGGGCCTGAGCAGGCAGCTTGTCGATCGCGGATTGCGCGCTCTGTCACACAAAAGATCGATTGACGCAGCGATAGTCGGCCTTGATCCCCGAAGCGAGGCAATCCGATGTCGATGTGGCGCGATCAAGGTCCCAACAAGAAAGACGGCGTTCCCGCAACGCCGGAGGCTACTGCCGCCGATGGGCGGCTGTTCAATGCCGATGCCAGCCCTGCCCCGCCGGTGCCGGCCGCCACCGCCACGCCCAGCGTCGCGCCAACCGCCGCAGTGCCGCAGCGCCAGGGCGAGGCCAAGGAATCGCTGATCGCCGCCGACATCAGCATCGAAGGCAAGATCGAGGGCGCCGGCCACGTGCGTCTGGCTGGCCGCTTCAAGGGCGACGTCAACGTCAAGGGCGACCTGACCATCGAACGCGGCGCCAAGCTCAATGGCGGCGTGCGCGCCAACAAGGTCATCATCGCCGGCGAGCTGGAGGGCAATATCGAATCGGCCGCGCAGGTGGAGCTGCAGACCTCCGGCGTGCTGGTCGGCGACGTCAAGGCCGGCAGCCTCACCGTGGCCTCGGGCGCGCGCATGCGCGGCCAGGCCGACTTCGGCTGGGGCGATGACACCGGCAAGCCGGCAAGCGCCGGCAAGGCGGCCATCGTCGGCGACAACGACGCCACATGAGTGCACCCCGCCCGGGCACGCCCGGAGCCACGCGCAGCTGTCCGCATTGCAAGGCGACGATCCTGGAAAGCGCCATCATCTGCCCTGCCTGCAAGCACCATCTGCGCTTCGATTCGGCGGCTGCGCAACACGCGCAGCCGGCGCCGATCGTGCCGTTGAAGGTCGACGGCACGATCCGTCACCCCGCCGATGGCGATCCGTGGGAATACACGGTGGTGGTGGTGGTGCGTAACGGCAAGGGCGAGGAGATCCGCCGCCACGTGGTCGACGTGGGCGCGATGCATGGCGGCGAAGAACGCGGATTCACACTGGCGGTGGAAGCGAGCGCGGTGCGCTCGCCGGGGCGACGAACGCGGCATTAGCGCGGTGAGCGCGACCTCGCAGCTGTGGCATCACACTGGCGCAGTGGCGGCACGGGGTTCGCATGCGCCACACGAGTGACGCCGAGCACCATAGCGCCCACCGCAAACCCGCGTACTGACGCGCTCTTGGCGCCGATACAAGCAGGTTCTCGGTCCCGCACTCGTGACTATGGCCGCAGTCGCCTGGTCGCGCCGATGCGCGCCATTCCCATTCTCAGGATCTGCACACCGGCTTGGCCAGAGTTGCGGGCATGCGCAATGGCAACGACACGAACACACGCGGCGATCTGGTGGTGCTCGGCCCCGAGGGGCTGTATTGCCCGCAGGGCGACTTCCATATCGACCCCTGGCGGCCGGTGGCGCGTGCGGTGATTACGCATGGGCATGGCGATCACGCGCGTGGCGGCATGGGTCAATACCACTGCACGCGCGAGAGCCTGCCGATCCTGCAATGGCGGCTCGGCGAGCAGGTCTATCACCCCCATGCCGATGGCGAAGCGTTCACGTTGGGACGCGCGCGCGTGTCGCTGCATCCGGCCGGGCATGTGCTGGGCTCGGCCCAGGTGCGCATCGAGGTGGATGGCGAGGTCTGGGTGGCCTCCGGCGATTACAAGCGCCAGCACGACCCCACCTGCGCTCCGTTCGAGGTGGTGCCGTGCGACACCTTCATCACCGAAGCGACCTTTGGCCTGCCGGTGTATCGCTGGCCGGAGACGGCGGAGGTGGCGGCCGATATCGTCGCCTGGCGGCGCGAATGCGCCGAACGCGGCGAGGCGGCCATCCTGTATTGCTACGCCTTGGGCAAGGCGCAGCGTGTGCTGGCGGAACTGCGCGCCTGGGATACCCAGCCCGCACTGTTGCACGGCGCGATTGCTGCAGGGGTGGAGGTGTACCGTCAGGCCGGCATCGCGATGCTGGACACCCAGCCGGTCAGCGAACATGCGCGCGGCGCCGACTATGCCGGCCAGTTGGTGCTGGCACCGCCTTCGGCTGCGGGCAGTCCCTGGATCCGCCGCTTCCGGCATGCGCAACAGGGATTCGCCTCGGGCTGGATGCGTATTCGCGGCAATCGGCGCCGACGCAATTACGACCGCGGCTTCGTGGTGTCCGATCATGCCGACTGGCCGGATCTGCTGCGCACCATCGAAGACACTGGCGCGCGCCGGGTGATCGCGACCCACGGCAATACCGATGCCTTGATCCAGCACCTGCGCGAGCGCGGCGTTGCGGCCGAAGCGTTCCGCACCGATTTTGGAGCCGAAGAATGAACCCGCTTCCCGCCTGCCGTTATGCCCGCGCCCGTGCGCGTGCGCGCTTGAGCGGCGCGCTGGCGTTTGGCCGGCACGCACTGGCGTTTCGCGTGCATCGTGGCGCACCGGCTGCAGCCATCGGGCCGCCACGTCCGCAGCGCCGTCCACGCACGTTGGCCGCATTTACCCGGCGTGCGCTGGAGCTGCGCGCGGCAGCTGACGACACGACACCCCAGGCGCTGCAGTGAAGCGTTTCGCCGCGCTGTACCGCACGCTCGACCGCAGCACCGGGACGCTCGACAAGCGTGCTGCGCTGGTGGCGTATTTTCGCCAGGCGCCCGCGTTGGACGCGGCCTGGGCGCTGTATCTGCTGGCCGGCGGCAAGGTCGCCGGCCCGCGCATGCGCATCGCCAGCAGCGGTGAGCTGCGCGAGTGGATCACCGATACCGCCGGCATTGCCGATTGGCTGGTCGCCGACAGCTACGACCATGTCGGCGATCTGGCCGAAACGCTGGCGTTGTTGCTGGACGACCCCATCACCGAAGCGGCCGATCTGCCACTGGCGGAATGGATCGAACAGCGGCTGCTGCCGATCGCCAACCAGGACGTTGCGGTGCGCAAGGCGTGCATCGTGCAGGCCTGGCGCAGCCTGGCCTTCGACGAGCGCCTGGTGTTCAACAAACTGCTGACCGGCGCCTTGCGCGTAGGCGTTTCGCAGCGGCTGGTGCAACAGGCACTGGCCGAACTGTCGGGCGTGGATATCGCACGCATCGCCCAGCGCATGCTCGGCAGTTGGCGGCCGCACCCGACCTATCTTGCCGATCTGCTGACACACGAAGAACTGCCGGGCGACCGCCAGCAGCCCTATCCGTTCTTTCTCGCCTCGCCGCTCGAAGCCGAGGTCGACACGCTGGGCGCCATCGACGACTGGCTGCTGGAATGGAAATGGGACGGCATTCGCCTGCAACTGCTTCGGCGCGCCGGCGAAGCGGCATTGTGGTCGCGCGGCGAAGAACGCCTGGATGGCCGTTTCCCGGAAATCGAACACGCTGCCATGCAGTTGCCCGATGGCACCGTCATCGACGGCGAGCTGCTGGCCTGGCAACCCGGGCACCCCCTGCCGATGCCGTTCACCGCCTTGCAGACGCGCATCCAGCGGCTCAAGCCCGGCCCCAAGACATTGGCGGCCGCGCCCGCGCGCGTGGTGGCCTACGACCTGCTCGAACTGGATGGCGCTGACCTGCGCGAGCGCCCCTTGCACGCGCGGCGCGCACTGCTGGAGCACGTGCTCAGCGCGCTCGACGATCCGCGCATCGTCGCCTCGCCCCTGGTGCAGGTCGGCGATTGGCATGCCGCCGCGCAGCTGCGCGTGCAGGCGCGCGAACGCGGCGTGGAAGGGCTGATGCTCAAGCGCGCCAACTCGGTCTATCAGGCCGGCCGCCGACGTGGCGACTGGTGGAAATGGAAGATCGACCCGCTCACCATCGACGCGGTGCTGCTGTACGCGCAGGCCGGCCATGGCCGCCGCAGCACGCTGTATACCGACTACACCTTCGGGCTGTGGCACGAAGGGCAGCTGGTGCCGGTCGCCAAGGCGTACTCGGGCCTGGACGATGCACAAATCCTGCAGCTGGACCGCTGGATCCGCGCCAACACCACCGAACGTTTCGGTCCGGTGCGCGCGGTCAACCCGCACCATGTGTTCGAGCTGGGCTTTGAAGCGGTCAACCGCAGTGCGCGGCACAAGTCCGGCATTGCGGTGCGGTTTCCGCGCATCCTGCGCTGGCGGCACGACAAACCGTTTGCCGAGGCCGATCACCTGAGCAGCCTGCAGGCACTGGCGCGGTGACGGCGGCGCAGCAGGCGCGCGGCACGCCATTGCAGCAATGGCGCGACTGGTTCGCGCAGCGCGGCTGGACGCCGTTGCCGTTTCAACGTGATGTGTGGAAGCGCTATCTCGCTGGCGAATCCGGGTTGCTGCACACGCCAACCGGTAGCGGCAAGACGCTGGCGGCCTTCGGCGGCCCATTGCTGGAGGCACTGGCCGCGCGTGGCCGCGCGCTGCCGATCACTTCGGCCAAACCTGCCGCCGCAGCGCGCCGACAGCAGCAACGCAGCTTGCAGGTGCTGTGGATCACGCCCTTGCGCGCGCTGGCCGCCGACACCGCACGCGCACTGCGCGAACCGGTAGACGCACTGGGACTGGACTGGCAGGTGGGGTTGCGCACCGGCGATGCCAGCGCGCGCGACAAGCGGCTGGCACGCAGCGGCAAGCTCGATGTGCTGGTGACCACGCCCGAGTCGCTGGCCTTGTTGCTGTCCTACTCCGACACCGCGCCGCAGCTGTCCGCGCTGCGTTGCGTGATCGTCGACGAATGGCACGAGCTGCTGGGCAACAAGCGCGGCGTGCTGCTGCAGCTGTGCCTGGCGCGCCTGCGCGGCTGGGCGCCCGCGCTGCGCATCTGGGGCCTGTCGGCCACGCTGGGCAACCTGTCGCAGGCACGCGATGTCCTGCTGCCGCATCTGCCCGATGCGGCACTGGTGTCGGGCGTCAGACCGCGCGCCATGACGCTGGAGACGCTGTTGCCCGACAGCGGCGAGCGCTTTCCGTGGGCCGGCCACCTGGGTCTGGCGCAGCTGGCGCGGGTGCTGCAGAAGATCATGCAGCAGCGCACCAGCCTGGTGTTCACCAACACGCGCGCGCAGGCCGAACTATGGCACCAGGCATTGAGCGCGGTGTGGCCGGACGATCTGGCCACGCTTGCGCTGCATCATGGCTCGCTGGACCCCAGCCTGCGCGCGGCCGCCGAACAGGGGCTGCGCGACGGCAGCCTGCGTTGTGTGGTTGCCACCTCCAGCCTGGATCTGGGCGTGGATTTCCCGGCGGTGGATCAGGTGCTGCAGGTCGGCAGCCCCAAGGGCATCGCGCGCCTGTTGCAACGCGCCGGCCGCGCGCGGCACCGCCCTGGCGAATCCGGGCATGTGGTGTGCGTACCCTCGCATGCCCTGGAACTGGTCGAGTACGCCGCGGCACGTCGTGCCATTGCCAATGGCCATATCGAAGCGCGGCCGCCACCGCGGCTGTCGCTGGATGTCCTGGCCCAGCACTGCGTCACCCTCGCCCTGGGCGGCGGCTTCGATGCCGATGCCTTGTTCGCGCAGGTGCGCGGCACCGATGCCTTCGCTGCGCTGGACGCCCCCACCTGGAACGCGGTGCTCGACTTCATCGTGCAAGGCGGCAGCGCCTTGGCGCATTACCCGGATTTCCACAAGGTGGTGCGCGACGAAGACGGCCTGTATCGCGTCACCGACCGCCGCGTCGCGCTACGCCACCGCTTGTCCATCGGCACCATCACCAGCGATGGCAGCGTGCGCGTGCAGTTCCTGCGGGGCGGCCGACTGGGTGCGGTCGAAGAGCAGTTCGTCGGCCGCCTGCGGCGTGGCGATCGCTTTCAGTTCGCCGGACGATTACTGGAACTGGTGCGCCTGGAAGACATGACCGCCTATGTGCGCGTGGCCAAGGGCGGCAGCGGCGTGGTGCCCAAGTGGATGGGCGGGCGCATGCCGTTGTCGTCGGCATTGGGACGCGAAGTGGAAGCGGTCTTCGCCACGCCAGGCGATGCGCCTGAAATGCAGGCGCTGGCGCCGCTGCTGCACTTGCAGGCATCGCTCTCGTCGCTGCCCGGTCCGGATCATCTATTGGTGGAAAGCATCAAGGCGCGCGATGGCCGGCACGTGTTCGTGTATCCCTTCGCCGGGCGGCAGGTCAACGAAGGGTTGGCGGCGCTGTTGGCCGCGCGTTGGGGCCGACGTCAGCGCAATACCTTCAGCTTCGCTGCCAACGACTACGGCTTTGTACTCTCGCCCGCACAGGAGGTGGAGATCGATCCGGACGTGCTGCACGCCTTGCTGTCGCCGACCGGGTTGTTCGACGATCTGCGCGACAGTCTCAACCTGGGCGAGCTGGCGCGCCGGCAGTTCCGCGAGATCGCGCGCGTGGCCGGGCTGCTGTCGCCGTCGCTGCCCGGCCGTGCGCCGCGTAGCCTGCGCCAGTTGCAGGCGTCCAGCGGCTTGCTCTACGACGTCTTGCAGCGCTTCGATCCGGAGCATTTGCTGCTGGCGCAGGCCGAACGCGAAGTCTTTGAAGGCCAGCTCGAACTGGCGCGCCTGGCGCATGCATTGGAGGACTGCGCACGCCGCGAACTGCGTCTGTGCACGCCACGCAGCCTCACCCCTTTGTCGTTCCCGCTGTGGGCCGAACGCATGCGGGGCCAATTGAGTACCGAGGACTGGAAGGCGCGCGTGTTGCGCGCCGCCGAGCAACTGGAGCGCAGGCATGGGCGATAGCGTGCACCTGCAGCTGGCCGGCGAAACCGTCGAACTGCTCGGCGAACGTGCATTGTATCGACCGGCACAGCGCGTCTTGTTGATCGCCGATCTGCATCTGGGCAAGGCCGATGTGTTCCGACGCGCCGGTATCGGACTGCCGGCCGGCGGCACTGCGCACGATCTCGAACGCCTGGATGCGTTGCTTGCGCAGCGCCAGGTCGAGGCATTGTGGATACTCGGCGACCTGTTGCATGGCCCTGCCCCGCGCGCGGCCTGGCATCGCCGCTGGAGTGCATGGCGCGAGCAGCATCGCGATCTGCGCGTGATTGCCATCCGCGGCAACCACGACCGCGCGGTGGCCGGTGCGGAGCTGCAGATCGAAGCGGCCGGCGAGCAGGTCGAAGACGGGCCGTTCGTGCTGCGCCACGAGCCGTTGCCGCATCCCACCGGCCACGTGCTGTGCGGGCATCTGCACCCGCTGGCGGCACTGCCGGGCCTGTCGCGACGCTGGCCGGCATTCTGGTTGCGCGAACGCGTCACCATTTTGCCGGCGTTCTCGCATTTCACCGCGGGCGTGGTGCCGACACTGCGCGAGGGCGAGCGCCTGGTGGCCTGCGTGGAAGGCGATGCGGTGGCCTTGCCAGTACGTTAGCCGCTGCGTCGCTGGCAACGACTGCGCTCGCCGCCAGGCAGGCGCGCCCGGCGCCCGGTGCGGCATGCCTTCCTCGCGCACGCCTACTCGTACATTCCGATTCCGGGTGCGCCATCCCTATCCGACGTCTGCGCGCCCATCTTTGTAGTTGCCGCTGGCAAACCGCGTACACGCAGGCGACGTCGCGTTGCCACTACGCCAGATGGAGCCACGCACACAGCGCGGCGAACCGTCGCCGAGCGCTGCGGTCGATGCATTGCTACCGAAGCCCGGCGATCCGTGCGCCTTACGACGACTCGCCACGCGCGGTGGGCACATGCGTCTGGTCAGCTGCGGTGGCAACGCCCTGTGGCCGTGGCAGCGCTTGGGGCAATGGTTGCGACAGCGCGTCCACGAACTCGGGGGCCAGTGCCAACTTGCCGAACCAGCCGTGCTGGGTGCCGCTGAGCACGCGCAACATGTGGCCACGACCGCCCGGTACGCGTCCCATCGGCTGCAGCAACAGATCGCGCCCGCGCGCCCACAGGTCGCGCTCGGATTGAAACAGCGGCGTGAGCCAGCGGCTCCAGCGGTGATAGATCGCCACATGCGCCTGGCGTTCGCGCTGATAGCGCTGCAAGGCGTCATCGATATCTTCGCCCGCGCGCAATGCGTCGCGCATGGCCAACGCATCCAGCAACGCCATGTTGACGCCCTGACCCAGCTGCGGGCTCATCGCATGTGCGGCGTCGCCGGCCAGCACGAAACGGCCACGATGCCAGCGCGTCATCACCGCGTCGCGATAGCTGGCGCGTGCCAGCGCGGTGTGCATCTGTACGCTGTCCAGGCGCAGATGCGCGTCCGGCCACATCTGCGCCACCTCCGCGCGCCATGCGCCGATGCCGCGTTGCTCCCAGGCTGCGAAATCGCTGCACGGCAGGCTCCAGAAAAAACTCAGCCGCGGGGTATCGTCGCCAGGCCGCGTGCCGACCGGCAACAGCCCGATCATCTTGCGCGCACCGATATAGCGCTGGCGCAGCTCGTCGACGAACGGCCAGTCCTCGCGCGGCAACAGACACCACAGCGCGCCCCATGGATATACCCGATCCAGCCGGGTTCCCTGCACCTGCGCGCGTAGCGTGGAAGCCGAGCCATCGGCGGCGATGATCAGATCGTAAGGACCATGCCATTGCCCACGCTGGTCCTGCACACGCCTGCCCTCGTGGTCGATGGCGGTGATCCGGGTATCGGTATGCAGCTGCGCGTACTCGGGCCAGGCATCGCACAACAGCGAGAACAACGCACCGCGCTGCATGCCCACCCCCATCAGACGGGCATCCAGATCGCGGTATTGCATGTCCATCACCGCGCGCCCGCAGGGCGTCTCGCCGTACAGGCGGCGAACCGGCGCGCCATGCACCAGTGCCTGCGGCAACAAGCCCATCTTCCACAACACCTGCAGGCCGCTGGGCTGCAGCAGGAAACCGGCACCGACCGGCCCGGGCCTTTCGGCGCGCTCGAACACGTCCAGTCGGTGGCCATCGGCACCCAGCAGGACCGCCAGTGCCTGCCCCGCCGTTCCATACCCCACTACCGCAATCCGTAATGCTTGTTGCATCGTCCCTGCTCTGGTTCGCCGGCACCGGCACCGCATGGGCCGGTGTAAAAAAAACCCCGCCGTGGCGGGGTTCTTCAACCGCACAATCGAGTCGGTTTACTCGACCGGCGTGATGTTCGAAGCCTGGGCACCCTTGGGGCCCTGGGTCACGTCATAACTGACGCGCTGGCCTTCCTGCAGGCTGCGGAAGCCCTTGGAGTTGATCGCGGAGAAGTGCGCGAAGACATCGGCGCTGCCGTCCTCCGGTGAGATGAAGCCAAATCCCTTGGCGTCGTTGAACCACTTGACGGTACCGTTCGGCATGGTGATGCGAGACCTTTGCAATAATTAATGGGTGGTGTACGGCGGTGCGTACGCGCCGAGTATGCAAAGCTTATTCCCCAATGACAATCACCCGCGTGCAAGTTCGCCGATCAGTTCGGGCAACCCGGACGAGGCGGCATCCACGTTGGCCAGCACCTCGGCCATGGTGATTTCCTGCGCGTCGCCGCACCCGGCCGCCCAGTTCGCCACGATCGCCAAACACGCATATTCCAGGCCTTTTTCGCGCGCCAGCCCGGCTTCTGGCATGCCGGTCATGCCGACCAGGTCGCAGCCGTCGCGACGCATGCGGGCGATCTCTGCAATCGTTTCCAGACGCGGCCCTTGCGTCGCACCGTAGCAACCGCCAGCCACCATCGTGACGCCTGTCACCTTGGCCGCAGCGATGACCTTGCTGCGAAACATCGGCGAATACGGATGCCCGAAATCCACGTGCTGCACCTCGCTGCCCGGCTCTTCGCAGAAGGTGGACACGCGCCCCCAGGTGTAGTCGATCAGCTGATCGGGACACGCCAGCACGCGTGGGCCGAACTGTTCGGTGATGCCGCCGACGGTGTTGAGTGCAAGCACGCGCGAGGCGCCGATTTGCTGCAATGCAGCGATGTTTGCGCGGTAATTGACCTTGTGCGGCGGCAGCGAATGGCCTTCGCCATGCCGCGCCAGGAATGCGACCCGATGGCCGAGCAACATGCCGACGCGGATCGGTCCGGATGGCGCGCCATAGGGCGTCTCCAGCTCGTGGGTCTGCACGTCATCGAGCTGCGCGAGCTTGTAGACACCAGTGCCGCCGATCACGGCCAATGCGATGGAATGGGAAGACACAACCGACCTCTGCAACATAACGGACGTGGAAGCGCGCAAGCGCGCAGGAGTGCCCGCGCGATGGCGGACCGGTGATTGGAAGCGACCAGCAACATAGGACGGGCGATCTGTCGCCGGGTTTGGCCGCCGAGGCAGCGCATTGCCCCGGTGCAAACCCACCTTGCGCAGCTGCCAGGTTCACCTGGCGGCTACGCCACCGCGTTGAGGGTCGCAGCGCGCGTCTTATTGCTTCATCGCGTAGATGGCAGGAATGCCGCGCAGCTGTTCGTTGACGTCCATGCCGAATCCGAACACGTAGCGGTCGGCCACTTCCACGCCCACGTAATCGGCGGTCACGCCCGGCACGCAGCGGTCGTGGCGCTTGACGGTCAACACCGCCACGCGCACGTCGGTGGCGCCCTGCTCCAGGCACCACTGGCGCACGCCCTGCAGCGTATAGCCTTCATCGAGGATGTCGTCGACCAGGATCACCCGGCGGCCGAACAGCGCGGTGGCCGGGCGGTGCTTCCACACCAGCTCGCCGCCGACGGTTTCGCCGCGATAGCGGGTGGCGTGCAGGTAATCGAACTGCAGGTCCTGCCCACGCGCGCCCAACTCCAGCGCCAACTGGCCGGAGAACGGCAGCGCGCCGTGCATGATGGTGAGATAGACCGGCACTTCGCCGGCATAGTCGCGCGCGATGGCATCGGCAATGGTGGCGACGGCAGCATCGATGGCCGGGCGGTCGACCAGCAGATCGGCTTGGGCCAGGGCCTGGGAAATGGTGAGCGTGGACATCAGGCAATTGATCCGAAAGGGGCGGAAGGAGTGTTGAAAGAGGCGTCGGTACCGGCAAGCAGGCCGTCCCAGCCGAGCGCGCCGCGACCGATCAGGCCGATCAGCGCTGCAGTGTTGAGGCTGCGGTTTTGCACCGCCTGCAGCGATTCGTCGACCAGTTCAGGATGGCAGACCAGCACGACGTCGCAACCGGCATCCAGGTGCGCGTGCACCCGGCCCGCCACGCCCCCGGCGCTGAACGAAGCCGCCATCCCGATGTCGTCGGAAAACACCACGCCGCGGAAACCCAGCTGTCCGCGCAGGATCTGTTCGATCCAGCGCTGCGAGTAACCGGCCGGTTCCGGCGCGACCTGCGGGTAGACCACGTGCGCCATCATCACCGCATCGGCGCCGGCCTCGATGCCGGCCACGAACGGCAGCAGATCTTCGGCCTGCAGTTGCTCCAGCGACCGCGGGTCGCTGGCATGGTCCACATGGGTGTCTTCAAGCACCGTGCCGTGGCCGGGGAAATGCTTGAGCGTGGCGGCCATGCCGGCGCCGTGCAGCGCCTGCACATAGGCGCGGGTGAAGGTGGCCACGATCTGCGGGTCGTCGCTGAAGGCGCGATCGCCGATGGCGCGGTTGCCGCGGCCCAGATCCACCACCGGCGCAAAACTCAGGTCCACGCCGCTGGCGCGCACTTCATTGGCCATCAGCTGCGCGTGCGCGCCGGCCGCGGCGAGCGCGCCTTGCGGATCCTGCAGATACTGCGTACCGAAGCTTTGCAACGGCGCCAGCGCGCTGAAGCCTTCGCGGAACCGCTGCACGCGGCCGCCTTCCTGGTCCACGCACAGCAACACCGGGCGCGGCGCGGCTGCGCGGATGGAGGCCGACAACTCGGCCACCTGGGTGCGCGAGGCGAAGTTGCGCTTGAACAGCACCACACCGGCGACGGCATCGTGCTGCAGCCAATCGCGTTCCTGTGTGCTGAGTTCGGTACCGGCAACGCCGATCAGAAGCATGTTGGGGGACTCCCGGGCCAGGCGCCACGAGGGCGCAGCGCGGCATTGTCGCAGATGCGCGTTGCAGCGTCAGATTGCGCATTCAGGCAAGGGCTGACGTCTCTCCGCCGAAATGCCTTGCGACCAGGCGTTGCGGTGCCGCGCGCAGCCGCCGCCCGCGTGATTGCCTGCGTGGCCAGGTTGCTGCGCTGACTGGCTGGCGACATTCGTTCGCACCGCATATCCGGTAGCCGGCAGACCCGGCAGCCACTGTGGCTGCGCTGGCCTGGTCGCCTCCACGTGGCGGTCTTCGGGGGCACAGGCGGCCGCCTTCCGCACCCAGGGCAGACGGGTTCAACATGCGCCGACTCCAAGAGCGGCTGACAAAACGTCGCGCGCGGTCGTCAGGTGGGTGTGGACGGCGCGCTCAGAACCGGCGTGTACGCGTGGCCCATGCCGCACCGAGCACCGGCCGCGCCCGCCTGGCGGAGAGCACGCTCCTTTGTCAGCTGCTCTAAAGACGTTCCAGATTCGCCCGCCAGTGCGCGGCCTGGGTCTGGATGCCCTCCAGCACCTGCGGCGCCATGCCGTCGAGCTGCCGATACGGCATCGCCAGGCGCTCGTTCGTGCCCAGCAGCGGGCGCTGCCGCGCCAGGAAATCCCAGTACAGCGCGTTGTAGGGACAGGCCCGCGCACCGACGCGCGCCTTGCGCTGATAGCTGCAGCCGCTGCAGTAATCGCTCATGCGATCGATATAGGCCGCACCGCTGATATACGGTTTGCTGCCGAGCAGGCCACCGTCGGCGAATTGACTCATGCCCACCGTGTTGGGCAACTCCACCCACTCGAACGCATCGATATAGACACCCAGATACCAGCGATGCAGCGCCTGCGGGTCCAGCCCCGCCAGCAACGCGAAATTGCCGATCACCATCAGCCGCTGGATGTGGTGCGCATGCGCGTCGGCCAGCGAATTGCCGACGGCATCGGCCAGGCAACGCATGCCGACCTGCCCGTCCCAGAACCAGTGCGGCAGCGGCGCATGCTGATCCAGCCGATTGGACTGCGCATAGCCTGGCATCTGCGACCAGTACACGCCGCGCACGTACTCGCGCCAGCCCAGGATCTGGCGGATAAAGCCTTCCACCGATGCCAGCGGTGCATGCCCCTGCCGCCACGCCGCCTCTGCACGCGCGATCACTTCGGCCGGGTGCAGCATCTTGACGTTGAGCGCGAACGACAGCAGCGAATGAAACAGCCGCGGACTTTGCGTACTCATCGCATCTTCATAGCGGCCGAAATCCGGCAACGCAGTGGCGATGAAGGCATCCAGATGCCGCAAGGCTTCGTCGCGGTCCAGCGGCCATGGCAGCGCCTGCGCATTCGGCGCACCAAAACTGCGTACGCCGGCGGCTTCGATGCTGCGCCACAACGCGCCATGGTCGTGCGCGGCGCGCCACTCCTGCGGTGCCGGCGGATCGCCCGGCCACGGCGCGCGATTGTCGCGATCGAAATTCCAGCGCCCCCCTTCCGGTTGGCCGGAGGCATCGAGCAGGATGCGATGGCGCGTGCGCATGCGTCGATAGAAGACCTCCATGCGCCACTGCGTTGCGGCGCGGAAACACCCTTCCACCTCATCGCGTTCGGTCAGAAAATGCTCGCTATCGACCATGCGCGTGGCGAACGCGCAGCCCGCGCTCCAGTGCCGCAGCGCTTCATCCAGCCGCCACTCGTCCGGCGCCTGATACTGCAGATGCTGTGCACGGTAATGCGCCATCAAGGCCTGGAGATTGGCCGGGATGGATTGCCGATTACTGGGGGCATCGATCGCGACATAGCGCACGCGGTGCCCGTCATGCCGCAAGCGCGCGGCAAACGCGCGCATTGCCGCAAAGATCGCCAGGATCTTCTGCGCGTGATGCAGCACGTAATCGGTTTCCTCGCGCACCTCCATCAGCACGTAGACCACGCCCGGGTCGTGCGCGGCAAACCAGCTGTGCTGCGGATTGAGCTGATCGCCCAGGATCAGGCGCAAGGTGTGTGCGGATGCCTGTGGGGTGAGGTCGGCTGCGCCTGCCACAGCGTCACTCGTGGCCGCTACGCGCGGCATCGCTGGCGCGCACACGCTCCGCCAATGCCACACCACTTTGCCAGGCACCTTCGACCTTGCCGCCGGCCAACCAGTCGCCGCACAGACCGATGCTCAATCGCCGATCCCACGCACAGCCGATCTGCGAGGGCGGATCGGTGCTGGCCGCAGTCCAGCGATAGGCGTCGCAGGACTGCGGCAATGGCAAACCGAGCACAGGCAACGTTGGCAGCACACTGGCGATCACCGCTTCGGGTTGTGCATCAAGATGCGCTTGGCTCCAATCGGCGGTGGTATGCAGCAGCCAGGTTTCGGCGCCCTGACGTCCAGGCTTGCTGGAGTTGCGCGCCACCCAGCGCAATGGCCCGACGTTGACGAACAAGGCGTCGTAACCGGGATCCACCGGCGTGTCGAAATGCAGCACCACCGCCCAGGCCGGCCGCATCTTCGCGCCAGCGGCAATCGTCGCGAGCGTGGGCGCGCTGTTGGCCAGTAATGCAGCTGCAACTGGCGCAGGCACTGCCAGCAACACGGTGTCGAAAGCGCGTGTCGTCTCGTCTCCCGACACTGCCAGCTGCCATGTGTCACCGTCGCGCTGCAGCGATCGCACAGCGGTCAGCAATCGAACATCAAGTTCCGCCGCAAGCGCACGCGCCGGTTCGGCCATGTCCGGCACACCGACCAAACGCGTCAACTCGCTCTGCGAAGCGCGAAAGTCGGTGCCATCCCAACTGGCGACGCGTGCAGGCCAGGCCGCTGCGACGCCGCTCGCAATCCACTTGTCCCCCACCGCCGCAAACGCCGGATCGCGTGCGGTGAAATACTGCGCGCCGTGGTCGCACTGCCAGCCATCGCCTGCGCAACTGCGCATGCGTCCTCCGGGCGCATCGCCCTGCTCGAACAGCGTCACGGTAAACTCCTGCGCCTGCAGCCGTTGCGCGCAGGCAAGCCCGGCCAACCCGGCGCCGATCACCGCAACCGTCTTCGGGCGGGCAGCCGGTGTCATCTCTTCAGCTGTTGGGAGTTGCAAGATGCCGTTGGCCGTTCACACCGCACAGTCGTCCGGCCCGCAGACATCGGGACCACCGATGGGCGTCGATTCGGCCGCCAGCTGCAGCAACGCTTGCGCAAAGCTCTCTGGCGGCTGCGCGCCCTGGATCAGGCTGCGTCCGTCGATCACGAAACTGGGCACCGCGCGGATTCCCAGTGCAGCGGCTTGCGCCAATTGCGCCTGGACCGCAACGCTGCCTTCGTCGGAGTCCAGCAGCGCGCGTACGCGCGCCTCATCAAGACCGCCAGCGGCTCCGGCAGACACCAGCGTTTCGGTCGCGCCGACGTTCTGGCCTTCGGCAAAATGCGCATGGAACAGCGCTTCGATCACCGCCTCGACATCGCCCTCGCGGCTCGCCAGCCAGATCAGCCGATGCGCACGCAGCGTGCTGACCTGCACCTGGTCGCGTCCGAAATCGAATGGCAGGCCTTCGGCCCGCGCAGTGGCCTGCGTCTGCGCGAGCATCTGCTCCACGCGCGCGGCACCGCCGAACTTTTGCGCCAGCGCATCGCGCAACGGCGTCGGCTCCAGGCCGGCGTCAGGGTCCAGCTGAAACGCGTGGTAATGGATGTCCAGCGCAGGTGCCTGCGCGCCCAGCGAGACCACCGCCTGCTCGAAACGGCGCTTGCCGATCCAGCACCAGGGACAGACAACGTCAGACCAGATATCGATGCGCATGGGCGGGGATTGGAGAGTCGTCATTGGGGATTGGCAAAGCATAAACCCAATACCAAGGCAGGGATTGGCGAGTCGCAACGCAAGCAGCCCAAGTCCGACGCGCCACTTCAGCTGTTACGAATCCCGAATGCCCAATCCCGAATCCCGAATCACAAATCCCCGCCCCAGTTCCTGAACGGATGCGACGCCAATGCCAGGTTGTAATAGCGCACATCGTCGGTGACTTCCGCACCGATCCATTCGGGCTTGGCGAAGGCCTCGTCGGCACTCCCGAGTTCGATCTCGGCCACCACCAGCCCGGCGTTGTCGCCGAGAAACTCGTCCACCTCCCACACGTGGCCCTGGTACTCGACCAGATGCCTACGCTTGTCGATCAGACCGCCGACACACAGCGCCAGCAGCGCGCGCGCATCGACCACCGGAATCGGGTAGTCGAACTCCTGCCGGGTATGCCCCACCTGCCGCGACTTCAGGTTGAGAAATGCGCTCTCGCCCTGGATGCGCACCCGCACCGACGCGTTCTGCGCACCACTGCGCATCGCCGCCTGGTCGTTGATGTAGCCCTGCGCCATCGGGATCACCGCATGCGCGGCGCTACGCCAACCGTCGCCGGTCACGAGAAACTTGCGTTCGATTTCAATGGGCATGGGATTTGGGGGATGAGAGATTCGGGATTGGGGATTGGGGATTAGTCACAGCGGCTAACTGGCGGGCGACGGGAATGCGCTCCTGCGAATCCCCAATGCCCAATCCCCAATCACCGCCGCTCAAACACCGCAATGCTTTCCACATGCGCAGTATGCGGAAACATGTCCATCGCGCCGGCGGACTTGAGCGTGAAGCCCTGTTCGTTGACAAGGTAACCGGCATCGCGCGCCAGCGAGCCGGGGTGGCAGCTGACATAGACGATGCGCTCGAACTTTTTCAACGGCAGTTGCTGCAGCACTTCCAGTGCGCCCGAACGCGGCGGGTCCAGCAGCAGCTTGTCGAAGCCCTGCTTCATCCAGGGCGCATTGCGTTGGTCCTGGGTCAGATCGGCCGCATGGAACTGCGCGTTGTCCAGGCCGTTGCGCTGCGCGTTTTCCCTGGCACGTGCGACCAGACCGGCATCGCCCTCCACGCCGACCACCTCGCGCACCGTCCGTGCCAGCGGCAGGGTGAAATTGCCCAGACCGCAAAACAGATCCAGCACGCGGTCGTCGGGGCTGGCATCGAGCAGCGCCAGTGCGTGCGCAATCATCTTCTGGTTGAGCGAGGCATTGACCTGGATGAAGTCCAGCGGCCGGAACGCCAGCTCCACATCCCATTGCGGCAGGCGGAACGACAGCGTCACGTCCTGCGGCCACAAGGGATGCACGCTGTCCACGCCGCCGGGCTGCAGGAAGACCGCAAACCCGTGCGTCTGCGCGAAGTCCACCCAGGCCTGCCGATCGCGCTCGCTGAGCGGCTGCATGTGGCGGATGGTCAACGCCACCGCATCGTCGCCGGCGATGAACTCGATCTGCGGGATGTCGCGCTTGCCGTCCATGCTTTCGACCAGGGCGGCCAGCAGCTCAATCTTCTCGCCGATCTGCGGGATCACCGTGTAACAGACCGACAGGTCGGCCACAAAACGCGGGTCGAGTTCGCGAAACCCCACCAGGGTCTTGTCCTTCTTCTCTACCCGCCGCACCGAGAAACGGCCTTTGCGCCGATAGCCCCAGGCGTCGCCGACCAGCGCGGGCAGCACCGCCTGCGGGCTGACGTGGCCGATGCGCTCGAGGTTGTCCATCAGCACGCGCTGCTTGGCCACGATCTGCTGCGACTCTTCCAGGTGCTGCAACACGCAGCCGGCGCACACGCCGAAATGCGGGCAACGCGGGGCGACCCGCTGCGGCGAGGCCTCCAGCACTTCAACCGTCTTGGCTTCATCGAAATGGCGGCTGCGCGCGGTGGGTTCGGCGCGCACCAGTTCACCGGGCAAGGCGCCGCTGATGAAGGTGACCTTGCCGCCCTCGCCGTCGCGGCGCGCCACCCCACGGCCGTCATGGCTCAGGTCGGTGATGGCGGTCTGAAAGGGAGTACGGTCGAAACGGTTTCGGGTTCTGGCCACGTGGCGACAAGCTGCGGGCAAAAAGGGTGCGTATTGTCGCAGATGCGATCGACCGAGGCCGCCCTGCGCGGGATGGCAATTGTCGTGCCCTGCAAACACAGGCAAACTTGGCCTGCGCGCCGCAGCTCAGGACGCGGCACCGCTGACAAGGAGGCAGCACATGAATATGGCGACACGTCAGGAACCCCACCCACGACTCTTGCTGGTGGAAGACGACCCGATCAGCCGCGGCTTTCTGCAGGCTGCCCTGGAAAGCCTCCCGGCCCAGGTGGATTGCGCCGATTCGTTGTCGTCGGCGCTGGACCGCGCGCGCGAACGTCGCCACGACCTGTGGCTGATCGACGTCAACCTCCCTGATGGCACCGGCAGCGGCCTGCTGCGCGCGTTGCGTCTGCTGCACCCGGATGTGCCCGCACTGGCGCATACCGCCGATGGCGACATGGCGATGCAGCGCGGCCTGCAGTCCGACGGCTTTCTGGAGATGCTGGTCAAGCCGCTGACCACCGAGCGCCTGTTGCAGGCGGTGCGTCGCGGCCTGGCGCGGGGCCGCTACAGCGTGGCGCCGGTCGGCGTGGTCGACATCGCCGCCAGCGATTGGGACGAAGCGGCAGCACTGAGCGCACTCAACGGCCAGCAGCATCATCTCAACGCTCTGCGCGAACTGTTCCTGGCAGAGCTGCCGGGCACACGCGATGCGGTCACCTCCGCACTGAACATCAGCGACGAGCAGGCGCTGCGCAATCACCTGCATCGGCTGCAGGCCAGTTGCGGCTTCGTCGGCGCCGCCCGGCTGGCCGGCGCGGTCCGGCTGCTGCGTGGTGACCCGCAGTCGCGCACCGCGCAGACCCAGTTTCATGCCGCAGTGGCCGCGTTATTGCATTGAGCTGAGGCTGCCGCAGCCGCCAGCGCCGGTAAGGTCAGGCGCTGGCTGGGTGTCGAAGGGAGCGGAGACGCGACTGGTCCAATGACACGCGACACGGCGCTTGGTCCGGATCGTGCAGATCAACGCCGCCGCGCCAGATCCTCGAGCATTTCCCAGGATTTCAGGCCGCGTCCGTTCAGATGATGCAACAGCACGCTGCGCATGCTGCGGCGCAAGCCGGGCATGTCATCGGTGGCCGGCATCGTATCTTCCCCAAGCGCCAGCAGCGCTGCGCCAGTCACGGTTTCGCGCCGATCCTGCGCCAGACGTTCGCTCAATACCCGCATGGCGCCCTCTTGCGGATCGAGTCGATAGCGCGCCGCCGGGTCGATCGGCTGCCCGTCGCTGTCGTGCTGCAGATCGAAGGCAAACCCCAGTCCATCCAGCACATCGCGCTCGAACCGGCGCAACCCCCACGCCAGCGACAACTCGGACGCCAGATGCGCCCGCGCCTGTGCATAGCACGCGTAGAGCTCCGGCACCGCATCATTGCGAGGAGCCAGGCGCAGCAACAGCTCGCTGATATAGAAACCGGCCAGCATGCGCTCGCCGACCAACCGCGGCGCAGTGTCCAGCGCCTCGGCCTGGCGCAGCTGGGCAAGTTCGCCGCGCTGCACGGCCGTGAACTGGATCAGTTGCAGGGGCTGCAGCGCCGCACGCAGGGCCTGCTTGCGCGGACCCTGCACCCCACGCGCCAGCAGCCCGACACGTCCGTGCTGCTCGGTCAGCACTTCCACCAGCACGCTGGTTTCGCGCCAGGCACGCACATGCAGGACGAAGCCGTGTTCGTGCTCGATCAGCATGGGGGCAGTTGCCGGGATTGGGAACCGGGGACCAGAGATCCGTAAACAGCACGGGCAGCGGCCTCGGGGTGGCGACCGTGCACAGCGGCGCGGTCGGAGCTGCATGCGCGAGCCACAAAAACGCGCACTATGCGCACAACGGCGACCCTGTCATTGTTCCGCAAAACTGGATGCCCTGCCCCGTGTTGAGCGAGCGGTACTCGCTCAACACGGGGCAGGGCATGCCGAGACATCGTCCGTCGACATAATCGCGCCATTGCCGGCGCATTTGCGGACAGGATCCGCTTTCCGGGTCCCAGGTCCCGGCTTCATTCGTACCCGAACGCCTTCAACGCCGCTTCGTCATCCGACCAGCCCTCGCGCACGCGCACCCAGGTTTCCAGGAACACTTTCGCACCGAATAGCCGCTCCATCTGCAGACGCGCCTTGCCGCCGATCTCCTTCAGGCGGGTACCGCCCTTGCCGATGACGATTGCCTTCTGGCCCTCGCGTTCGACCCAGATCACCGCGCCGATCCGCAGCAGCGCGCCGTCTTCGGCAAAGCGCTCGATTTCCACGGTGGTGGCATACGGCAGTTCTTCGCCCAATTGACGCATCAGCTGCTCGCGCACCAGCTCGCCGGCCAAAAAACGCTGGCTGCGGTCGGTGATTTCGTCCTCGCCGTACATCGCCTCGGCTTCGGGCACCAGCTTGAGCAGATCGCTCACCAACGCTTCCAGCCCTTTGCGCTTGAGCGCGGACACCGGATGCACTGCGGCAAACGTCCGCCCTTCACTGACCTGCGCCAGAAACGGGAACAGCGCGGTCTTGTCCTTGAGCCGGTCGACCTTGTTGACCACCAGCACCACCGGCACCCCGGCGTCGCTGAGTACCCGGAACGCCAGCGTGTCTTCCTCGTCCCAACGGCCGGCCTCGATGACCAGCACGGCGGCATCCACGCCTTCGAGCGACCCGCGCGCGGCGCGATTCATCACCCGGTTCATCGCGCGCTTTTGTTCGCGATGCAGCCCGGGCGTGTCGACCAGCATCAACTGCCCTTCCGGGAAGGTGGCGATGCCGAGTAGCCGATGCCGCGTGGTCTGCGGCCGATTGGACACGATACTGACCTTGGCGCCCACCAGGGCGTTGGTCAGGGTGGATTTGCCGACATTCGGCCGGCCGATGACGGCAACGCTGCCGCTACGGTGGGGAGTGGTTTCGCTCACGTGTTTACATCCAGTTGTGCGATGACGGTAGCCGCCGCCTGTTGCTCGGCAAGACGGCGCGACGTGCCCTGGCCCTCGGCGCGGGCGATGGGCTGCTCCAGGATGCAGGCGACGTGGAACTGCTTGGCATGTTCGTCGCCGCTCTCGCTGATCAGAGCGTAATTGGGCAACGGCAGCTGCCGTGCCTGCAGCCATTCCTGCAGCCGCGTCTTGGGATCTTTTTCGGCCTTGCCGACCGGCAGTGCCGCCAGCGATGGTTCAAACCACGGAAGCACCACCTCCCGGCAGCGCTCGAACCCGCAGTCCAGATAGATCGCCGCGACGATCGCCTCGACCGCATCGGCCAGGATCGAATCGCGCCGATGGCCGCCGGACTTGAGTTCGCCCGGGCCCAGCGTCAGCCGCTCGCCGAGATTGAGCGTGCGTCCGATCACCGCCAGCGCACCTTCGCGAACCAGTTCGGCGCGCGCGCGCGTCAATGCACCTTCGTCGGCCTTGGGCCAGCGCCGATACAGCGCCTCGGCGATCAGCAGGTTGACGATGCCGTCGCCGAGAAATTCCAGTCGCTCGTTATGCGGCGTCCCGGCGCTGCGATGGCGCAGCGCCTGGGCGAGCAGACCCGGATCGGCGAACGCATGCCCGATCGGATCACCGCGCTGGAAGGTTCTATTCGACACCACGTCCGGTCATGTCCTGCGACGTATCGAACTTGCCTACGATATCCAGATTGCCGATCAGCTCGCGACGCACTTCGTAGTTGACCTTCATTCGCCAGCCGCCGTCGACACGCTCGAACTTGACGTCCTCTTTTTTGACGTTTTCCGAGTAGTTGATGTACAGGCGACGGAAGAACAGGTCCTGCAACTTGGACGGGTCCATGTTGGCACTCCCCGGCTCATTGGCCAGGCCCTTCATTGCAGTGCGGACGGAGTAATACTCCTGATACATCGGAAACAGCTTCATCCCGATGTACAGGCCAAATCCGACCACCGCCAGCACCACCACGAACGACGTCAACGTCATACCGCTTTGCTTGCGCTTCATTGTGCTTTCCCCGGCACGCCGTGCGTGCATTTACTGGATTCCAGTCCCGATCCGCGATGGATCGAAACTCCCCTTGCAGAACCACCCTTCGCAATTGAGCCAGATCAAGAACGCCTTGCCGCGCAGATTGGCCTCCGGCAGGAAATGCGTCTGGGTCCAGAACCGGCTGTCTTCGCTATTGTCGCGATTGTCCCCCATCACGAAATAGCTGTCTGCAGGCACCGTCCAGTCGCCCTGCCCGGCCGGCATGTTGCGGTCCACCCACTCCAGCACGGTGTGCGTGCGGCCCGGCAGGTCCTCGACCAGCAGCGTGGTGCCGGTCATCTCGGCGCCCTTGCCCTTGCCGATGTACTCGCCCTTGACCGTGTAGCGCATCGGCTTGTCGTTGATATACAGCGTATCGCCATGAAATCCGATCTTGTCGCCCGGCAGGCCGACCACGCGCTTGATCCAGTTCTGGTCCGGCGCATGCGGCGGCTTGAACACCACCACGTCGCCACGCTTGGGCTCGCCGGTGGGGATGAACTTGGTATTGGTGATCGGCAGACGGAAACCGTAGGCGAACTTGTTGACCAGGATGAAATCGCCGATCAGCAAGTTGGGCATCATCGAGCTGGACGGAATCTTGTACGGCTCGGCGACGAAGCTGCGCAGGATCAGCACCACCGCCAGCACCGGGAAGAACGCACGCGAGTAATCGATGATCGCCGGCTCGCTGTCCAGCAGCCCGGCACGTGCGGCACGGCGCTTGGCCAAAAACAGCTTGTCCAGCAGCCAGATAAAGCCGGTACCCAGCGTCAGCACAACCAGGATGATTTCAAACCATTTCATTGGTGTTCCTTCGGAACGTGATTCGGGATTGGAGATTGGAGATTCGCAACAGCAGGAAGGCGGACGAGCCGTTGCCAATCCCGAATGACGAATCCCGAATCCCAGCTACTTATCCATCTGCAGCACGGCCAGGAAGGCCTCCTGCGGAATCTCCACGCGGCCGACCTGCTTCATGCGCTTCTTGCCTTCTTTCTGCTTTTCGAGCAGCTTTTTCTTGCGCGAAACGTCGCCACCATAGCACTTGGCCAACACGTTCTTGCGCATCGCCTTGACCGTGGAGCGCGAGATGATCTGCGAGCCGACAGCGGCCTGAATCGCCACGTCGAACATCTGCCGCGGGATCAGGTCCTTCATCTTTTCGCACAGCTCGCGGCCGCGCCGGTCGGCATGGCTGCGGTGCACGATCAGCGACAACGCATCGACCTTGTCGCCATTGATCAGCACGTCCACGCGCACGAACGGGCCGGCATCGAAGCGCACAAAGTGATAATCCAGCGAGGCGTATCCGCGGCTCACCGACTTGAGCTTGTCGAAGAAATCCAGCACCACTTCGGCCATCGGCAGCTCATAGCTGATCTGCACCTGGCTGCCCAGATAATTGATGCTGATCTGGGTGCCGCGCTTTTCTTCGCACAGCTTGATGATGTTGCCGATGTACTCTTCGGGCGTCAGCACGTTGGCGCGAATGATCGGCTCGCGGATCTCCTGCACCAGGTTCAACTGCGGCAGCTTGGCCGGGTTGTCCATGTTGATGATGGACCCGTCGGTCTTGAGCACTTCATACACCACCGTCGGCGCGGTGCTGATCAGGTCCAGGTTGTACTCGCGCTCCAGACGTTCCTGCACGATTTCCATGTGCAGCATGCCCAGGAAGCCGCAACGGAAACCGAAGCCCATCGCCTCGGAGCTTTCCGGCTCGAAGCGCAGCGCCGCATCGTTCAGACGCAGCTTGTCCAGGGCTTCGCGCAGATCCGGATAGTCCTCGGCATCGACCGGGAACAAGCCGGCGAACACGCGCGGCTGCATTTCCTGGAAACCCGGCAATGCATGCGGCGCCGGATCGGCCGCCAGGGTCAGGGTGTCGCCGACCGGCGCGCCATGAACGTCCTTGATCGAGGCATTGATCCAGCCCACTTCGCCAGCGCCCAACGACGCCAGCTCCTTGCGCTTTGGGGTGAACACGCCGACCTTGTCGACCAAGTGCGTGCGCCCGGTCGACATCACCAGAATCTTGCTGCCCGGCTTGATCTCGCCCTGCATCACGCGCACCAGCGACACCACGCCCAGGTAGTTGTCGAACCAGGAATCGATGATCAGCGCCTGCAGCTTGTCGGTATCGCGCGGTTTTGGCGGCGGGATACGGTGCACGATCGCTTCCAGCACCAGATCGATGTTCAGACCGGTCTTGGCGCTGACTGCCACCGCGTCTTCGGCATCGATGCCGATCACCGCTTCGATCTCGGCCTTGGCACGGGCGATGTCAGCGGTGGGCAGGTCGATCTTGTTGAGCACCGGCACCACTTCCAGCCCCTGCTCCACCGCGGTGTAGCAGTTGGCCACCGACTGCGCTTCCACGCCTTGCGCCGCATCGACCACCAGCAGCGCGCCTTCGCAGGCGGCCAGCGAGCGGCTGACTTCATAGGAGAAGTCGACATGCCCGGGGGTATCGATGAAGTTCAGCTGGTAGACCTGCCCGTCCTTTGCCGTGTACGGCAAGGACACCGACTGCGCCTTGATCGTGATGCCACGTTCGCGTTCGATCGGGTTGGAGTCGAGAACCTGGGCCTCCATCTCGCGCGCCTGCAGGCCGCCGCACAGCTGGATGATCCGGTCGGCCAGGGTGGATTTACCGTGGTCGACGTGGGCAATGATGGAGAAGTTGCGGATATTCCGCATTGAATCAGAGGACATTGAGGTGGGCGCCGGCGGTGCCGTCGTCAGGGTAACGCAGCATTATCGCACGGTCGGCCCCTTTGGGGCCGGGGATTGGGGAATCGGGAGTCGGGAATCGCAAAAGCAGGGCAGCCGCTGCGTATCACGGGGCCGCTTCTGCCAATCCCGAATCCCGAATCCCGGCCTCGATCAGCCGCCAGCCTTCAGGGCCACATAGCTGGTCGCCTTGCCATCGGTGACCAGCAGCATGACCACGTCGCCCTTCTTGTAGCTGGACAGCGCGCGGTTGAGTTCGGCGACGCTGCCCACCTTGGTGCGGCCGACGCGGGCGATGACCAGGCCCGGCGAGAGCGGCGGCTGGGTGCTGCGCGCCGCAACCCCGGTGACCGCGGCAATCCGCACGCCCTCGCCGGCTTCCAGGCCCAGGCGGCTGCGCTCGGCAGCGGTCAGGTCGGCGACCTGCAAGCCGAGCAAGGCCACGCTGGCGGGAGCTTCCGGCTTGGCGTCCGCGGCCGCAGTACGCGGCGCGGCGTCGTCGCGACCATCCTGCAATGGCGCCAGCACAACCGACACCTGGCGCGGCTTGCCGTCGCGCAGCACATCCAGGTTGACCTTGGTGCCCGGCGCCATCAGGCCGATCATCGGCGGTAGATCGCTGGCGACATCGATTGGCTTGCCGTTGACGGCGCGGATCACGTCACCCACCTCGATTCCGGCCTTGGCGGCCGGGCTGCCCGCGGGAATGTCGTTGACCAGCGCGCCGCGCGTATCCGGCAGGCCCAGGCCCTGCGCCTTGAGCGAATCGATCGGGCCGACCGCCACGCCCAGCATGCCGCGGCTCACATGGCCGGTAGCCTTGATCTGCTCGGCGGCGCTGAAGGCCAGATCGATCGGGATCGCGAAGCTGATTCCCATGTAGCCGCCCGACGCGGAGAAGATCTGCGAGTTGATGCCGACCACTTCGCCGCGGGTATTAAGCAGCGGGCCGCCGGAGTTGCCCTGGTTGATCGCCACGTCGGTCTGGATGAAGGGCACATAGCGCTGATCCGCATACGGATTGCTGCGACCGGTGGCACTGACGATGCCGGCAGTGACCGAGTGGTCCAGCCCGAACGGCGAGCCGATCGCCACCACCCACTGACCTGGCTTGAGCGTATTGGAATCGCCCAGGCGCACGGTCGGCAGGCCCTTGGCCTCGATCTTCAGCAACGCCACGTCGAACTGCTCGTCGCTGCCCACCACCTTGGCCTTGAACTCGCGGCGATCGGTCAGCTTGACGGTCACCTCGCTGGCGCCATCGACCACGTGGTGATTGGTCAGCACATAGCCGTCTGCGGAAATGATGAAGCCCGAGCCCATCGACTTGCCGGCGATACCGCCATCGTCATCGCCCTGGCCCGGCCCTTGCCTTGGGCCGCCCGGCATCTGGAAATCCGGGCCGAAGAAGCGCTTGAAGAACTCCGGCATCTGCTCGTCGTCCGGCATGCCGCCCTGACCGGGCATGCCACCCTGGCCACCGCGCCCGCCACGGGCAGAACGTGCCATCGCATCCTTGCGGGTGATGGTGGTTTCGATATTGACCACGCCCGGGCCAACCTGTTCGACCAGATTGGTGAAGTCCGGCAGGCCGGCGACCAACTGCGGCGCCGGTGTCGCGCTGCGGTTGGCGGCAATCGGCGCACTGGTCTTGGCCTCCGGCGGCGGCGCCTGCTGGGCACAGGCTGCCAGCGGCAAGGTCATGGCGATCAGGCCAAACATCTGGGTACGCATGCGGTGATTCATCGAGTTGCCTCCGATGGCAGGGCGACAGGGGCCGCAACCCGCGACATGACGCGGGCCCGGCAAGTTAACGGGAGGAAGGGCGCCGACTGGATGAAGATCGGCAGCAGGATCAGTTCTGCGGGACCGGCAGCGGCCGGCCTGGCGCGGCAGTGCCGGCCGCCTGGGGCGCAGGCTCGAACGGATAGAACGCCGGACCCTGGCGGCTCTGGCTGAAACTGGCGTTGAGCGGGCTGTCGCCTGCACCGGACAGGGCCGAGCGCGGCCACGGGCGCGCCTGCAGCGTCGTATCCGGATGCGTAAATGGATTGGAGCTTGCTGCCGGGCTCATCGCTGCCGCAGGAGCCGGGGCCGCGGAGGCCACCATCCGTGCCGGGGTCGGTTGCTGACGTGTTGCCGCGCTGCGCGCCACCTGCTGGTTACGCGTGGCGGCACCGCGGCGGGTGGACGCCAGCGCAGCGGCCGGCACCGCCGCAACCAAGGCGCCACCATCGCCGGGGTTAGCCGGGTCGGGGACGGCCGGCGTCTTCGGCGCCGCTGGCGGCTGCGCAAGGCCGGGCACTTGCGCGGTGGTGGCATAGACCGGCACAGCGGATGCTGGCGACGCCGTCTCCGGCAAGCGCTCGCGCGCCATGAACAACGCGATGGCGGCAACCGACGCCGCAATCGCCGCACCGCCACCCCAACGCCAGCGTGCGGCCGAGCGCGGTGACGGCTGCGCCTGCGGCGCGGGCTCATCGGCAATGGCGCTGCGGACACGCGCGGCAAAATCCAGCGGCGCCGGCGCACTGGCCGCACCGCGCAGCACGTCGCCGCACAGCTGCCAGCGTTCGTGGCAGCCGGCCAGCTCCTCATCGTGCGCCAGACGGCGCAGCAAAAAGCGCGATTCGTCGGCGTTCAACTCTCCGTCGACCAGTGCAGACAACTGCTGCCGGTAGTGACGTTCGAATTTGTCGGTGGTGGACATGGCAGGGTTATCGCTCATACACGGTGTCGCTCACGGGTAGCGCTTTCGGTCTCCAGCAGAGGCCGCAGCTCGATGTCGATGGCCTCGCGCGCCCGGAAGATGCGCGAGCGCACCGTTCCGATCGGGCAATCCATCTTTCGCGCGATGTCCTCGTAGCTCAGCCCCTCCACCTCGCGCAGGGTGATGGCCGACCGAAGTTCTTCCGGCAGGGCTTGGACCGCACGCATCACCGTTTGTTCCAGCTCCTGTCGCATCAATTCGCGCTCCGGGGTGTCGTTGTCGCGCAAACGGGTCGCCCCATCGAACTGCTCGGCATCGCTGATCTCGATGTCGTCGGTGGGCGGACGGCGGTTGTGCGCAACCAGATGGTTCTTGGCAGTGTTGACGGCAATGCGGTGCAGCCAGGTATAGAACTGGGAGTCGCCGCGGAAACTGTTGATCGCGCGGTAGGCGCGCACAAACGTATCCTGGGCCACGTCCTGACATTCGCTCCAGTCGGCGATGTAGCGCCCGATCAATGCAACGATCCTGTGCTGGTATTTGCGCACCAGCACATCGAACGCCGCGCTCTCGCCGCGCTGCACACGCCGGACCAGTTCCAGGTCCAGCTCCTGAGGTGTATCGACTTCGGCCATGTCGGGCCGCACTCCTGTCAGCCCACCGAAGTCGGGCAATGAGACCGCCGTTGAAGAGGAAAGTTCATACCGATCGGTACGATCGTCACGTAGCAGGGTAGCGGCTCGGGTGCGCCGCTGGCGACGCCTCCTGCGAAGCGCATGCCGCCCTGTCGACTGGTATGGGTATTTGACGTGATGGAAACAACCTCTGGATGATAACGGCCTTTCCTTATATCGCCGGATGGCCAGACGCATGCTTCCAGGTTTCGACGGGCTCCGATTCAGCCATTGGCAGGCCGACCTGCGCGAGGACGGCGTGGTCGTGCTCAGCCTTGATCGCCAGGGCGCACCGGTCAACGCGTTCTCGCAGGAGGTGCTGCTCGAACTGGGCGCCCTGGTCGAGCGGCTGGCGCTGGACCCGCCCAAGGGCGTGGTGCTGCGCTCGGCCAAGCCCAACGGCTTCATCGCCGGCGCCGACCTGAAGGAATTCCAGGAATTCGACCGCAAGGGCACGGTCAACGATGCGATCCATCGCGGCCAGCAGGTGTTCCAGAAGCTAGCGGAGCTGCCCTGCCCCACGGTGGCGGCGATCCACGGCTTCTGCATGGGGGGCGGCACCGAGATCGCGCTGGCCTGCCGGTACCGGGTGGCATCCGACGATGCCGGCACGCGCATCGGCCTGCCGGAAACCAAGCTCGGCATCTTTCCCGGCTGGGGCGGCAGCGCCCGCTTGCCGCGCCTGATCGGCGCACCGGCGGCGATGGATCTGATGCTGACCGGGCGCACCGTCGCAGCCAGGGCCGCGCGGGCGATGGGGCTGATCGACAAGGTCGCTGCACCTGCCGTGCTGGTCGATGTCGCCGCCGCGTTGGCCTTGAACGGCACCACGCGTCCGTTCAAGCAACGTGCGACTGCCTGGGCCACCAATACATTGGTGGCACGCAAGCTGCTGGCGCCGCAGATGCGCAAGCAGGTCGCACGCAAGGCGCGCAAGGAGCACTACCCGGCCCCGTACGCCTTGATCAACGTGTGGGAGCGCGCTGGCGGCAGCGGTATCCAGGCGCGGCTTGCAGCCGAGCGCAAGGCGGTGGTCAAGCTCGCCAGCACGCCGACCGCGCGCAACCTGATCCGCATCTTCTTTCTTACCGAGCGGCTGAAGGCGCTGGGTGGCAAGGATGCTGGCGCGGCCGCATTGCCGCCGATTCGTCATGTGCACGTGATCGGTGCCGGCGTGATGGGCGGCGATATCGCGGCCTGGGCGGCCTACAAGGGTTTCCAAGTGACGCTGCAGGATCGCGAGCAGCGCTTCATCGATACGGCGCTGGGCCGTGGCGGCGAGCTGTTCGCCAAGCGGGTCAAGGACGAGGCCAAGCGCCCGGCGGTGGCGGCGCGCCTGCGTGGCGATCTGGCCGGTGCGGGCGTGGCGCAGGCGGACCTGGTGATCGAGGCGATCATCGAGAATCCGCAGGCCAAGCGCGAGCTATATCAGTCCGTCGAGCCGCAGCTCAAGCCGGACGCGGTGCTGACTACCAACACCTCGTCGATTCCGTTGACCGAGTTGCGTGGACACATCCAGCGTCCGGCGCAGTTTGCCGGCCTGCACTACTTCAATCCGGTGGCGATGATGCCGCTGGTGGAGATCGTGCAGCACGATGGCCTGGATCCGGCCAACGTGGCGCGCCTGGCGGCGTTCTGCAAGGCGCTGGACAAGTTCCCGGTGCCGGTGGCGGGCACGCCCGGGTTCCTGGTCAACCGCGTGTTGTTTCCGTATCTGCTCGAAGCGGCCACCGCTTATGCCGAAGGTGTGCCGGGCCCGGTACTGGACAAGACCGCAGTGAAGTTCGGCATGCCGATGGGGCCGATCGAACTGATCGATACGGTGGGGCTGGATGTCGCTGCCGGCGTCGGCGCCGAGCTTGCGCCGTTCCTGCATCTGCCGATTCCTGCGGCGCTTGCCACCGTGGAGGCCGGCAAACGCGGCAAGAAGGACGGCCAGGGCCTGTACAAGTGGGAAAACGGCCGCGCGGTCAAACCCGAGGTGGCCAGCGGCTATGCCGTGCCGCCCGATCTGGAAGACCGTCTGATCCTGCCGATGCTCAACGAGGCGGTTGCCTGCCTGCACGATCGCGTGGTGGCCGATGCCGACCTGCTCGATGCCGGTGTCATCTTCGGTACCGGCTTCGCGCCGTTCCATGGTGGCCCGATCCAGCATATCCGCAGCGTCGGTGCCGATGCCCTGCTCGAACGCCTGCAGGCGCTGCACGCCCGCTATGGCGAGCGTTTTGCCCCGCGCCCGGGCTGGGACTCGCCGGTGTTGCGCGAGCCGGTGGCGTGAGGCGCGTCCTGGACGAGTGGCAGTGAAAGTACGCAGCAAGGCCGCCACCGACAGCGTTGCTGCCGCATGCCTACGGCAGACCTCGGTGGCGTTGTCCCGGACCTGCTCTTCGATGCAGAACATGGAGGATGCACAGACATGCATCTGGTCGACGCGCTAGATCTTTCAAGATTTACGCAATGAGCATTATCGAGGCCGTCGACGAGCCGGCGTATGCATTTGGTTCCATCGGACAGGCTGGGAGTTATCCATTCGAACTAAACCTTTCCGACAAACATCATCCAAGCTCCGTGCATGGCGTGCGCATCGACGGCCTGCCGATCGCTGTCTTTGGCGCCTGCGGTGGCGCCACCAACATTCATTCCAACTCGATGATTGCAGTAGGCGGTCGTAGCTATCTGGCTATTGGGCCGTTTATCGTGTGTTTCAGCACGTGTCCATTTCAATGGCATTGGGCTATGCAAGCAGACCAAGCGACCTGTTTCGGGGTCTATCACCAGCCCGCGTGTGATGCTCTCTTGTCGCACGGGGAGCTCGCGATCTCCCGCTTCGATCAAAGCGGCCATCTCATCTGGTCGTCGGCAGGCGCCAATATCCTCACTGGCAAACTGACGCTGCATCCCGCATATGTGGAAGTCATCGATTTCAATGGCAACGCATACCGATTCGATTGCGCGGACGGTCACAAGCATCCCTAGCGACTCGTTGCATTCCGTGCAATTCACTGCTGCGCTGCGCCGACATTGCTGACCTGTCTGCGGAGAGCGTGGCGACGCAGTCAGTGGTGATGGTGATGCACCCCATGCGCATGACCATGGTGATCACCATCCGCCATTGCCCGCGCGGGCTTGGACGTGCCACACGGCGGCGTACCGCAATCGCCGCTTTCCACCTGCAAGGTGACGTGGGCGATGTCGAAACGGTCGTGCAGCAGCGTGACGAGGGCGTCGCGCAGGCGATCGCGGTCGGTGCTGTCACCGACCACCACGTGCGCGGTGAGTGCCGGCGTGCTGGAGGCCAGGGCCCAGACGTGCAGGTCGTGCACATCGTCGACGCCGGGATAGCTGGTCAAGGCCTGACGGACCTGCGCCAGGTCGATGCCTTTGGGGACGCCTTCGAGCAGGACGTTGATCGCCTCGCGCAGCAGCACCCAGGTACGTGGCAGCACCCATAGGCCGATCAGCACGGCCAGTACCGGGTCGATCCACTGCCAGCCGGTCCAGCGGATCAGCAAGGCGCCGATGATCACCGCCACCGAGCCGAGCATGTCGCTCCAGACTTCCAGGTATGCGCCCTTGACGTTGAGGCTCTCGCCGCTGCCGGCATGCAGCAGCTTCATCGCGATCAGGTTGATCACCAGGCCGAAGCCGGCGATCAGCAGCATGCCGTTGGAGGAAATGTCCTGCGGCGCGCGGAAGCGTTGTGCGGCCTCCCAAAGGATATAGGCGCCCACACCGAACAACAGCGCGCCATTGACCAGGGCACCCAAGGCTTCGAGACGGACATAGCCGTAGGTGCGACGCGCGTCCGCCGGGCGCCGGCTCAGCCGCACCGCGAGCAGCGCGATCATCAGACCGAGCGTGTCGGTGGCCATGTGCGCCGCATCCGACAGCAGCGCCAGGCTGTTGGACACGAAGGCGCCGATGACTTCGGCCACCAGAAAGGCGGCAGTGAGCCCGAGCGCCCACCACAACGGTGCTTCGTGGCGGATTTCGCTGGGTGCGTGGCTGTGATCGTGTCCCATGGGGTGCAGTGGCCTTGTGCGATGCGCGCACCTTAGGCGCGTGCGATGGCGGAGACTATTACACCCGTGCGTGATGACATCACATCACGTGAGCGCGGCGCCTTGTTGCCCAAGCCGGGCGGCAACTCGGAGCGGCCCACAAAATCCCTCGAACACCGCAGCAGTGGCGGCAATGTGCCGACCACGCTGCATTCGTCAGCCGGTGGAGTGATGTCGTCCTGGCGGTGACGTTGTTCGATCACCTGTCGATACGAAGGCGCGTTACCACGCTGGCGACGCCCACTTGGCGGTGGGCGTCGTAGTCGCTCTCACACCTTGGCCACAAGCTTGACCACGCTGGAAAAATCCAGCGCACCGTTGCCGGCCTGGCTGTTCATGGCGTACAGGTTGCGTGCCAGCTCGCCGAGCGGAATCGACACGCCGGCCTGCACTGCGGATTCGGCCACCAGGCCCAGGTCCTTGAGCATCAGGTCATTGCCGAAACCACCGCTGTAGCCGCGCGAAGCCGGCGCGTTGGGCAGCACGCCCGGCCAGGGATTGCAGACCTCGGTGGCCCAGCTGCGGCCGGTGCTGACCGCCATCATCTGCGACAGCACCGCCGGGTCCAGGCCCTGCGCCACGCCAAGCGCCAGCGCTTCGCCGGTGGCAGCCATGATCACGCCCAGCGCCATGTTGTTGCACAGCTTGGCGACCTGACCGGCACCGTTGTCGCCGACATGGAAAATGTTCTTGCCCATGGACTCCAGTACCGGGCGGGCGCGTTCCAGCGCGTCGGCGGCACCGCCGACGATGAAGGTCAGCGTGCCGGCGGCGGCGCCTGCGGTGCCACCGGACACCGGCGCGTCCAGCATCGCCAGCCCGCGCGCGCGCGCGGCATCGGCCACCTTGCGTGCGGAGACCGGCGCGATGGTGCTGCAGTCGATCACCAGCGCGCCGTCGGGAATCTGCGTCAGGATACCGCGATCGCCCAGATACAAGCCTTCGACATGCCGGCTGGCCGGCAGCATCGAGATGACGATCTCGGCATCGGCCAGGGTGTCGGGCGCCGAGCCTGCTGCGTGCGCGCCGGCGGCCGATGCCGCATCCAGTGCGCCCTGCACCAGATCGAAGACGCGTAGCTGGTGGCCGGCCTTGATCAGGTTGGCGGCCATCGGGCCACCCATGTTGCCCAGGCCGATAAAAGCGATCTTGCTCATCGTGTCGATCTCCACAGTGGAGCAAATAGCGAACGTGTCGGGCGCACGCGCAGCGCTTGATCGCAAGCGGCTTCATGCACGCAACGTGCGCGGCGGTTACGTGGGCGCGTCGAACCTGCGACGCACGCGGTCGTCATGTCTGATACACACCAAGATCTGCCAACGGATGCTGCGCAGCCGGCCACGGCGCATTGAAGAAAGCCGCCGCCCATTGCGTATCCGCTTCGCTCAGCGATGCCGGCTGCCACTGCGGCTGGCGATCCTTGTCGATCAGCAGCGCACGGATGCCTTCGGCAAAATCGCCGTGGGCGGCGGCATGCAGCGCCACTACGTACTCGGTGCGGAAGGTATCGGCCAGTGTGGCGGTGCCGGGATGACGTTGCAGCTCCCATGCCAGCCGTGCCGAACCGGGTGAGCCAGCGGCCAGGCTCGCACGTGCAGCCTGCAGCCAACTGTCCTCGCTTTGCAGGGCCTGGATCGCATCGACCACCTGCTCCAGCGTGTCGGCGGCCACCAGTTGCGCGATCAATGCCGCATGCAGTTGCAGCGGGCCCGGTTCCAGCGGCTGCGCGATGCCCTGTAAAAACGTGCCCAACTGCTCGCGGTCGATGCCGGCGTCGCCGGTCCAAGCGTGCGCGCTCAACGCGTCCAGCACGGCGCTGTATTGGGCATGTTCCAGACGCACGTCGGCCAGGCCGGCGTAGATGGCATCGCTGGCATTGAGCGGCGCGCCGGTCAAGGCGAGAAACAGGCCAGCGCCGTGCGGCACGCGTCGCAACAGCCAGCTGCCGCCCACGTCGGGAAACAGGCCGACGCTGATCTCGGGCATGGCCAGGCGAGAACGCTCGGTGACCACGCGATGGCTGGCGCCGGACATCAGGCCGATTCCACCGCCCATGACGATCCCATGCCCCCAGCACAGCAGCGGCTTGGCATAGGTATGGATGCGGTGATCCAGCCGATATTCCTCTTCGAAGAATGCGGCGGCATGCGGATTGTCCTGCGGCCGTGCGCAGCGCTGGGCCGCATCGGGCACCGCATCGCGATGCGCGCGCATGCTCTGGTACAGCCCGTGCAGATCGCCGCCAGCGCACAACGCCTTGTCGCCGGCGCCACGCAGCACCACGCAGGCGATCTGCGCATCGTCGGCCCACACCTGCAGCTGCGCATCCAGCAGCCGGGTCATCTGCAGCGAAAGGCCATTGAGCGTCTTGGGCGCATTCAAGGTTGCGATCCCGATGCGATGCCCGTCGGCACAATCGCGCTGCTCGAACAGCACCGGCGCCTCGTCGGTTGCGCTTGCCTCCGCCATCAGCGCTTGCTCCACTGCGGTGCGCGCTTTTCCAAGAATGCGGCAACACCTTCGGCCTGGTCGGCCTGTTCGAACAGGTCAACGAAGGCTTCGCGCTCGGCCACCAATGCCGCAGCGTGCGTGCCATGCCGGGTGGATTGCACCAGACGCTTGCAGGCCGCCACGCTCACCGGGCTCTGCTTGCCGGCACGCTGCGCCCAGGCTACCGCCAGCGCGCGCGACTCACCCTTGCCCACCACCTCCTCCACCAGGCCGATACGGTGGGCGGTGGCGGCATCGATGCGCTCGCCCAGCAGGATCATGCGCTTGGCCCAGCCTTCGCCGACCAGGCGCGGCAGGTTCTGCGTGCCGCCCGCGCATGGCAACAACCCGACGCTGGCTTCCGGCAGCGCCAGGTGCGCCTGCTGTTCGGCGATGCGCAGGTCGCAGGCCAGCGCGCATTCCAGACCGCCGCCCATGGCATAGCCGTTGATGGCGGCGATCGACACGCCACGGAAGGCGCTCAACGCCTCGAACGCTTCGCCAAAGCGACGCGCGGCCTCCCGCGCGGCGGCCTTGTCGCCGTCGGCAAACTGCTTGAGGTCGGCGCCGGCGCTGAAGAACTTTTCGCCCTCGCCCGTGATGACCAGCGCGTACACGCTGCGGTCGGCATCGAGCGTATGCACCAGATCGCGCAAGGCGGCCAGGCTCTGCACGGTCCAGGTGTTGGCCGGCGGGTTGCTCAGCGTGACGATGGCCACATGCCCATCGCGCTCGACCTGCAGGCCGGCATGCACGCGTCCTTCCCAAGTGCTCATCGCAGTTCCTCCTCGCCGTTGAGCAGATGGCGCGCCACGATCATGCGCATCACCTCATTGGTGCCTTCCAGGATGCGGTGCACGCGGCTGTCGCGCAGCAGGCGTTCGATCGGGTATTCGCGGATGTAGCCGTAGCCGCCGTGGATCTGCAGCGCCTCGTCGCAGATGGCAAAACCGGCATCGGTAGCGAAGCGCTTGGCCATCGCGCACCACACGGTGGCATCGTGGCTGCCTGCATCGAGCTTGCGTGCAGCGGTGTGCACCATCTGCCGCGCGGCCACCAGCTGCGTGGCCATGTCGGCGAGCTTGAATTGCAGCGCCTGGAAATCGGCCAATTTTTTGCCGAACTGGCGGCGCTCGCCCATGTAGCGGCGCGCGGCATCCAGCGCGCCCTGCGCCGCGCCCAGCGAACAGGCAGCGATATTGATGCGGCCGCCGTCCAGCGCCTTCATCGCCATCTTGAAGCCCTCGCCCTCCTTGCCCAGAAGATTGCCGGCCGGGATGCGCACATCGGTAAAGGTCACTCCGCGCGTGGGCTGACTGTTCCAGCCCATCTTTTCTTCCTTGCGGCCGTAGCTGATGCCCGGCGCATCGGCCGGCACCACGAAGGCGCTGATGCCGCGTGCGCCATCGTCGCCGGTACGTGCCATCACCACCAGCACATCGGTGGCGCCGGCACCGGAAATGAAGGCCTTGCTGCCGTTGAGCACATAGGCATCGCCGTCGCGCTGGGCGCGGGTTTTCAACGATGCCGCATCCGAGCCGGCACCCGGCTCGGTGAGGCAATACGAGCCCAGCTTGGCGCCGCTGGTCATCGCTTCGCCCCATTGCGTACGCACGCCGTCGTTGCCGTAGCTGGCGATCAACCAGGTGGCCATGTTGTGGATGCTGATGAAGGCCGAGGTGGACGGATCGACCGTGGCGAGTTCTTCGAACACCACTGCCGCATCCAGCCGGCGCATGCCCAGGCCGCCTACGCCTTCGTCGGTGTACAGGCCGCAGAAACCCAGTTCGGCGGCCTTGGCGATCGCCTCGCGCGGGAAGTGGCTTTCCGCATCCCATTGCGCGGCATACGGGGCGAGCTCCTTGTCGGCGAAGTCGCGCGCGGCGGCGCGGAACGCTTCCTGCTCGTCGTTCAGATCGGCCGCGTTGGCGTGTAGCTGGATGGCTGCATTCATGGCGTTGAGATCACTTGAGAGAGATGGTGGTGTTGACGCCATGGCCCAGCGTTTCGTCGTCGAACCAGCGCGCAGTGACGGTCTTGGTCTGGGTGTAGAACATCACCACCTGCTTGCCGTACGGTCCCAGGTCGCCGAGCTTGGAGGCGCGCGAGCCGGTGAACGAAAACAGCGGCACCGGCACCGGGATCGGCACGTTGATGCCGACCTGGCCCACGTCGATGTCTTCCTGGAAGCGCCGCGCGGCAGCACCGGACTGGGTGAACAATGCAGTGCCGTTGCCGTTGGGATTGGCGTTGACCAGCGCGATCGCATCGTCAAGCGTGTCTGCGCCCAGGATCACCAGCACCGGGCCGAAGATTTCTTCGTCGTAGATGCGCATGCCCGGGGTGACGCCGGAAAAGATCGTCGGGCCGACGAAGTTGCCCTGCTCCAATCCCGGCACGGTCGGGCTGCGACCGTCCAGTTCCAGCGTGGCGCCCTGCTCCACGCCGGAAGCGATCAGGCCCTCCACGCGCTCACGCGCCGCGCAGGAAATCAGCGGGCCCACATCGGTTCCATGCGCGTTGCCCGCACCCAGCGACAAGGTCCTGGCCTTGGCGACCAGGGCGGGAATCCACTGCTGCGCTTGGCCCACCAGCACCAGCGTGGAGGCGGCCATGCAGCGCTGGCCGGCAGCACCGAATGCGGCGCCGACCATCGCATTGAGGGTCTGTTCCTGATTGGCGTCCGGCAGCACCACGGCGTGATTCTTGGCGCCCATCATGCATTGCACGCGCTTGCCGGCCAGCGATGCGCGGCGGTAGACGTGCGTGCCCACCTTGGTCGAGCCGACGAACGACAGCGCCTTGATATCCGGGTGATCGCACAGCGCGTTGACCACGTCTTCGCCGCCGTGCACCACGTTGAGCACGCCCTTGGGAATGCCGGCCTCCAAGGCAAGCTCGACCAGGCGCATGGTGACCATCGGGTCCTGCTCGGACGGCTTGAGCACGAAGGTGTTGCCAGTCGCAATCGCCATCGGAAACATCCACAGCGGGATCATCGCCGGGAAATTGAACGGCGTGATGCCCGCGCACACGCCCAGCGGCTGCAGCAGGCTGTAGGTATCCACGCCGGTGGCGACGTTGTTGGCCAGCTCACCCAGCTGCAGGTTGCCGATCGCCGCGGCGTGCTCCACCACTTCCAGGCCGCGGAACACATCGCCTTCGGCGTCGGCCAGGGTCTTGCCCTGCTCGGCGCTGAGCAGCGCGGCCAGCTCGGGCATGTGCTCGCGGATCAGCTGCTGGTACTTGAGGAAGATGCGTGCGCGGGCGCCGATCGGCGTCTTGCGCCAACCGACGAAGGCGCGGCCGGCGGCGGCCACCGCAGCATCGACTTCGGCCGTGGTGGCGAACGGCACCTGCGCCAGTACCGACTGGTCGGCCGGGTTGACCACGTCCTGCCACTGATCGCTGGTCGAGACCAGCATTTGTCCATCGATCAGCAGGGACACGCGGGGGACGGATTCGCTCATCACAGGGCTCGCTTGTAGAAGGACATCGGGCCGACGGGCCCCGTTCTTCGCATTGTTCGCAGCCCGCACCGGCTTTCCCAGCCTTCACTTGCTTAATCGCGCTAAGCTTGCGGCACAATTTTGCGAATCTTGCGAATGCCGCAGCCACCCCCTGCCCTCCGCCATCAGCTCGGACTGCGCCTGCAACGGCTGCGCCAGCGCCACGGCCTGACCCAGGCAGAGCTGGCGCGCCGGCTAGGCCTGTCT
This sequence comes from Xanthomonas sp. 3793, assembly GCF_024806835.1. Taxonomy (GTDB): domain Bacteria; phylum Pseudomonadota; class Gammaproteobacteria; order Xanthomonadales; family Xanthomonadaceae; genus Xanthomonas; species Xanthomonas arboricola_F. The sequence goes on along the minus strand of NZ_JANTYU010000002.1, from coordinate 435,041 downwards.
CCCAGCTATCTCAACCAGATCGAGCGCAACCAGCGCCCGCTGACGCTGGCGATCCAGCAGCGTCTCAAGGCCACCCTGGGCGATCTGGAAGGCCTGCTGGATCTGGACGACCCGGCCGCCCTGGCCGACCCGCTGGACGAGTCGCTGCGCAGCCTGGGCCACACGCTGTCGCCGGCCGAGTTGCGCGCGCTCACCGGCAACCTGCCGCAGGTGGCGCAGGCGCTGCTGGATCTGCACCGCGCCCATCAGCACCTGCTGGAGCGCACTGCCGCACTGGAAATGCAGATCGGCGTCGAGCATGCGGCGATGCCGTCGCTGTCGCCCGGCGAGCAGGTGCGCGATTACTTCAACCGCGCGCACAACTATCTTCCCGAACTGGATGAGCGCGCCGAGGCGTTGTACGCCGAACTCGGCCTGACTCCGGAAAACCTGCCGCTGCGGCTGCGTCAGCGGCTTGCCGACCGCCACGGCCTGCTGGTGCAGGAGGCGCCCGATCTGCACAGCGACAAACGCAGCGTGGATGCGCAGGCGCGCGTGCTGTGGCTACCCGCCCATCTGCGGCCCGGCCAGCAGGCGTTCCAGATGGCCGCGCACCTGGCCTTGCTGGAATGTGCACCGTTGCTGGAAGCGCGCATCGCCGATGCCGGATTCATGGATGCCGAGCGCATCGCGCTGTCGCGGATCGGGCTGTCGAATTATTTCGCCGGCGCGCTGGTGATGCCCTACAGCGATTTCCTGCGCAGTGCGCAGCGTTCGCGCTACGACATCGAATGGCTGGCGGACCGCTTCGGGGTGGGTTTCGAGGCGGTCTGCCACCGCCTCAGCACCCTGCAACGGCGCGGCGCGGCCGGGCTGCCGATCTTCTTCATGCGGGTGGACCGCGCCGGCAACGTCTCCAAGCGCCATTCAGCCACCGACTTCCACTTCTCGCATGTCGGCGGCGCCTGCCCGCTATGGATCGTGTACGAGGCCTTCAACCAGCCAGACCGCATCCTGACCCAGATCGCGCGCATGCCCGACGGGCGACGCTATTTCTGGCTGGCGCGTCAGGTCAGCAGCGGTGCGCCCGGCTACGGCCGTCCGCGCAAGACCTTCGCACTGGCGATGGGCTGCGACCTGCGCCATGCCGACCAGCTGGTCTATGCGCGCGGTTGGGACCTGGGCGCGGTGGACGACGCGGTACCGATCGGGCCGGGCTGCCTGACCTGCGAGCGCAGCGACTGCGTGCAGCGCGCATTCCCCGCCCTGCCCCGGTTGCCGGTCAGTCCGCGCTAGCGAGACCACCCCGCGCCACTGCCACCTGGGCAACATTTGATCGCCCCGCACGCACCCACGCCAGACTGTGACGAAGCAGACGCTAGCGCTGCAGTGCAGCATTCCAAGCCGAGATAGCTCCCGCAAAATGCTTCATTGGAATGGAATGGCTCGCGCTTCTACCCTGAAGCGGACACATGCAGGACAGGGGGACGCCAGCGCGATCGTCGATCGTCGATCGTGGCAGCGCCACAGCAACGCACTCGCCGTAACCGCGTCACCGCACTACGCCATACCCGCTCGATCGCGCCAGACCCAGGTCGGCGCCGGCGGGCAGCACCAGCCGCCATCACTTATTCGGTCACTTAATCCTGGGAGGGATCAACCGATGCCTGTTCACCATACCGGTCACCCGGCCAGCCGGCGCCTGCGCCGCACGCCGGTCCGCGACGTCCTCTGCACCACCATCGCCTTCGTGCTCGCCACCGCGTTCAGTGCGCAAGCGCAGGACACCGCGCCCGCCGCGCCGCCAGCCAACGACACCAGCGCCAGCAATGCGCAGGCACCGGTGACGCTGGACAACATCACCGTGATCGGCCAGCGCGCCAGCCTGAATCAGGCCGTGCAGGCCAAGCAGATGTCCGATCACGTCATGGAAGTGATCTCCGCAGACAACATGGGCCAGATGCCCAACGTCACCGTAGCCGAAGCGCTGGTGCGCCTGCCCGGCGTCAACGGCACCCGCGACCGCGGCAACGAGAGCCTGGCCACCGTGCGCGGCCTGGGCCCGCGCATGACCATGGGTACCGTCAACGGGCGCGAAATCGCCTCCTCCGAGCCCAATCGTGCGGTGCGCTGGGAAGTGTTCCCCACCGAGATCGTCTCCACCGTCAAGGTCTACAAGACCCAGTCGGCCGACCTGGTCGCCGGCGGTCTGGCCGCTACCGTGGACATCTCCACCATCAGCCCACTGGACTACACCGGCCCGGGCTTCGTCGGCACCGCCGGCCCGGTGTTCTACGACCACGCCAAGGACGTGGACGGCTACACCCCGTGGGGCAGCCGCTTCGGCGCCAGCTGGGTGCACAAGTTCAACGACAATCTGGCCGTGGCCTTCGGCGCGACCTATCAGAAGCAGAAGAACGCCAGCTCCTCGATCGGCAGCTGGGGCTATACCGATGCCACCACCTCGCGCGACGTCGATGGCGATGGCACTCCGGATCCCACCCCGTGGGGCGCGGCCGATCAGCTCAAGCTGATCGACCAGACCCGTACCGGCGCGATGGGCACCGTGCAATGGCGCTCGGGCAATTTCGAGTTGAAGTTCGACGGGTTGTATTCGCGCATCGAAATCGACGAAGACCAGCTGCAGAACTGGTTCAACGGCCTGGCCTTCAGTACCTTTTCCGGCGCGACCAACCCGTACACCACGCCGGGCTCGTCCTACACCATCGTCGACGGCGACGTGGTGGCCGGCACCCTGGCCAATTCCAACCTGCAGGTCGACCATGTGGTCAGCCACTACAACGAGGTCAAGACGCTCACCGCCGGCGGCCTGAATGCCAAGTGGAACGGCGATGTGTGGACCTTGGGCAGCGATCTGTCGTTCTCGCAGGCCAAACGCGACAACACCTGGCAGGCGGTGCGCTTCGGCAGCAATCCGGACACGGTGTCGTTCGATTTCCGCCGCAGCGTGACACCCACGATCAGCACCAGCTCCGATACGCCCGAATACGGCATTGCCGGGCAGACCGAACCGCAGGCGCTGCGCGACAAGATCGCCGCGCTGGCGCTCAATGCCAGCCGCTCGGTCGATGCAGGCCCGTTCACCTCGCTGGAATTCGGTGCACGCGCGGCGCGGCGCGAAAAGCAGAACCGGCATTTCATCAGCAACCAGTCCGGCTACGACCAACCGATCTCGGCGTACCAGGACCTGATCTACCCGGTCACCATGCCCGACTTGAACGTCCCCACGCTGACCGGCGGCAATCTGGGCGAGATCGCGCGGATCGGATTCGGCGGCTTCGACCCGACCACGCTCAATGAGCAGATGCTCGACCACTGGAACGTCAAGGAAGACGTGCGCGAAGCCTTCGCCAAGGCGGTCTTCAGCTCGCAGCTGTTCGGCACCGATGTCACCGGCAACGTCGGCGTGCGCCTGGTCAACACCAAGACCAGCAGCAACGGCTTCGATTCGGTCGGCGGCACGGTGCAGGCCAGCAGCGACAGCAAGGAGTACACCGACGTACTGCCCAGCGCGACGCTCAACTTCCTGATCGACGATCAACGCATCCTGCGCTTTGCGGTGGCCAAGGTCATCGCACGCCCGCCGCTGGACGAACTGCGCACCGGCCGTCGCCTGGACGACCCCACCGTCACCGTCGGCCAGCTCACCGGCAGCGGCGGCAATCCGCAGCTGGACCCATTCGAGGCCACCCAGGTCGACGTCTCCTACGAGTGGTACTTCCACAAGGAAGCGCTGGCTGCACTGGCCGTGTATCGCAAGGAAGTCGATTCCAGCATCGGCTACCGGACCGACCGCGAAGTGATCAACGGCCTGGACTACCTGGTCAGCGCACCGTTCAATGGCGGTGGCGGCTACATCAATGGCGTGGAACTCACGTTCCAGACGCCGTTCTTCTTCATCCCGCACATGGAAAACTTCGGCGTCTATTCCAACTATTCGCTGGTGGATTCCAATCTCAAGGAATTCTCGCCGGAAGACAACCCGCTGCCGCTGAGCGGCCTGGCCCGCAAGACCGGCACCTTCGACCTGTGGTACAGCAACGGCACCTTCGAAGCACGCGTGGGCTACAAGTACCACAGCCCCTACACCGTGGTGTACGGCTGGAATGCAGCGCGGCTGGCACGCCTGCAGAGCGAAGGCACCGTGGACCTGAGCTTGAACTGGCAGTACAGCAAACAGCTGGGCTTCCGCTTCCAGGCCGGCAATCTCACCAACGAGCCGCTGCGCGCCTATACCGACAACAAGCCCAACCGCCTGGCCAATCAGGACGATGGCGGCTACCAGCTGTTCGGCCGTCGTTACCAGCTGGAAGCGACGTACCGCTTCTAGGCATGGCGGCGAACCATGACGCGCAGTCGCCGGCAACGCATCGACGGCACACAGGAACCGGCAGCTACGCGTCATGCGTGCCGGTTCCGTGCAGGCCGCCATGCCCCTGGCGCCTGCACCGTCATGCTTTATTGCAGCCCTACATATGCATCCGGCGCACGCTGCGCCGGGCAGCAGGCCAGTGAAGTCGATCCGCGGGAACAAACTGCAACCCTGGTTGCGATTCCGCACAGCGCCTGCGTCGCACGACGGCCACATGCAGCATGCTGTTGGCCGCTTCATGATTGATCTGTCGAGGAATAGCATGCGCTCTACACGCCGCTTCTGGACGCCGACGCTGCTGGCGCTGGCATTGTCCGTTTCCGCACACGCCGCCCAGCCTCCCGCCACGCTGTATCTCGGTGCGGACCTGTCCTACGTCAACGAAATGGAGGAATGCGGCGTGCAGTACCGCGAAAACGGCGCGGTCACCGATCCATTCGAACTGTTCCACGCGCATGGCGCCAACCTGGTACGGGTGCGGTTGTGGAACGATGCACGCTGGACCAAGTACAGCGACCTGACCGATGTCAAAAAGACCATCGCACGCGCGCGTGCGCAGGGCATGCAGGTACTGCTGGACCTGCACTATTCCGACGATTGGGCCGATGGCGAAAAGCAGCTGATCCCCAAGGCCTGGGCCAGCATCACCGATACCGACGAGCTTGCGCGCACGCTCTACGGTTTCACCTACGACACCCTCAGCGCGCTCGACCGCGCCGGGCTGATGCCCGAACTGGTGCAGGTGGGCAACGAGAGCAATTCCGACCTGATGGACAGCCAGCCCTGGGACAAGAAACGCCCCATCGACTGGCAACGCAACGCCAAACTGTTCAACGCAGGCATCAAGGCGGTGCGCGACATGAGCGCGCGCTCGACGATCAAACCGCGGGTGATGTTGCATATCGCCCAACCGGAAAATGTGGAGCCGTGGTTCGCCGCCGCCACCAAGGCCGGCGTTACCGACTTCGACCTGATCGGCATCAGCTACTACCGCAAGTGGTCCACCCAATCGATGGCGCAACTGGGCAAGACCATCAAGCGCCTGCGCAGCCGCTTTGATGCCGACGTGGTGGTGGTGGAAACCGCCTACCCGTGGACGCTGGAGTCCGGCGACACCTCGCACAACCTGCTTGGCGAAGACTCGCTGATTGCCGGCTACCCGGCCACGCCGCAAGGGCAGTCCAGGTACATGATCGATCTCACCCAGCTGGTGATCGACACCGGCGGTGCCGGTGTCGTGTACTGGGAACCGGCATGGACCAGCAGCAGCTGCAAGACGCGCTGGGGCACCGGCTCGTCATGGGAGAACGCCAGCTTCTTCGATTTCAAGCATGGCAATGAAGTGCTGCCGGCGATCGACTTCATGCACCACCCATACACCGGCGCGCCACCTTCGTATGTGCCCACAGTGCACACGCCTGCATCGGCACAACCGGCAGGCGCCGGCACGAGGACACGGCCATGACCGGCATCAATCGCCGCGCGTTGCTGCGCGGCATGCTTGCGAGCGGCGTGAGCGCGGCACTACCGGTTGGCACCGCTGCCGCCCTGGTGCCCGGCGTTGCCGCATCGGCAACGGCCAAAAACACCGTGCCGGTTGGCCCACTGGGTGACCCAACGCTGGCACCACGCGAGCGGCTGCTATTGGATTTCGGGTGGCGCTTTCATCTGGGCCATGCCGGCGATGCGTCGCGCGATTTCGACTTCGGCACGTTTCAACGCACCTTTGCCAAGGCCGGCAAGGACACCGCCACCTGCGCGCAACTGGCCTTCGACGACAGCAGCTGGCAGCAGGTGGATCTGCCCCACGACTGGGCCGTGACACTGCCGTTCCGCCCGGAGCCGATCTCCGCCTCGATGACCGAGGAAGACCCGGCGGCCGCACACGGCTACAAGGCGCTGGGGACCAGCTTTCCGGAAAACAGCGTGGGCTGGTATCGGCGCACGCTGCAGATTCCGGCAAGCGATCTGGGCAAGCGCATCTGCCTGGTGTTCGACGGTGTGTTCCGCGATTGCGTGGTGTTCTGCAACGGCCACATCGTCGGGCGCAATGCCAGCGGCTATTGCGGCTTCGAGGTCGACCTGAGCGAAGTGCTGGACTACGGCAAACCCAACCTGATTGCCGTGCGTGTGGATGCCACGCTGGGCGAAGGCTGGTTCTACGAAGGCGCCGGCATCTATCGCCATCTGTGGCTGCAAAAGACCGATCCGCTGCACATGCCGCAGCACGGCGTGTTCGTGCGCAGCACCGTGCACGGCGACAGCGCCACCGCGCAGGTGTCTGCCGAAGTCCGCAATGACGGTACTGCCCCGCGCCAGTGCAGCGTGCAGGCCAGCATCACTGCACCCGATGGTCGCGTGGTTGCAAAGGCGGTCAGCGCGGTGGTGACGGTGGCGCCGGGCCAGGTGCAGTTGCTTGAGCAGACCCTCCCGCTGGGACAGGCGGCCCTGTGGTCGATCGACGCCCCGCAGCTCTACACGCTCACCACCAGCGTGCACAGCGATGGCAAGGCAACCGATGCGGTGGCCACGCCGTTTGGCGTGCGCAGCATCGCCTTCGATGCGCAGCGCGGTTTCCTGTTGAACGGCACCCCGCTCAAGCTGCACGGCACCAACAACCACCAGGACCATGCCGGCGTCGGCACCGCCATCCCGGACGCCCTGCACGAATGGCGCCTGCGCCAGCTCAAATCGATGGGCTGCAACGCCTATCGCAGCTCGCACAATCCGGCCACCCCCGAATTGCTCGCACTGTGCGACCGACTGGGCATGTTCGTGATCGAAGAAACCCGACGCATGTCCACCGACCCCGAAGCGATGGGCGAACTGGAAACCATGGTCCGGCGTGGGCGCAATCATCCCAGCGTGATCCTGTGGTCGCTCGGCAACGAAGAACCGCAGCAGGTGACCGAGCGCGGCGCGCGCATCGTCGCGCGCATGCAGCAGCGCGTGCGCCAGCTCGACCCCACCCGCCCCACCACCTTTGCCATGGACAAGGGCTTTGGCGACGGCGTGGGCCAGGTGGTGGATGTGGTCGGCTTCAATTACCGCACCAGCCAGATGGACGGCTTCCACGCGCAATACCCCGACATCCCCATCTACGGCAGCGAAACCGGCAGCACCGTGTCGGTGCGAGGCAATTACCAGCGCGACGACGCACGCGGCTATACCCGCGCCTACGACCTGGAGCACCCATGGTGGGCCAGTACCGCCGAAGCCTGGTGGAGCTATGTCGCGCAACGCCCGTACATCGCCGGCGGCTTCATCTGGACCGGCTTCGACTATCGCGGCGAACCCACACCCTACAACCGCTGGCCGAATGTCGCTTCGCAGTTCGGCGTGCTCGACAGCTGCGGCTTTCCCAAGGACAACTACTGGTACTACCGCGCGCAATGGACCAGCGAACCGGTGCTGCATCTGTTTCCGCACTGGAACTGGGACGGCCTGCTGCAGCCCGACGACAAGGGACGCGTCGCCGTCTGGTGCCACAGCAATCTCGAAGCGGTAGAACTGCTGGTCAACGGCGTCAGCCAGGGCCTGCAACACGTGCCGGCCTACGGGCATGTGGAATGGCGCGTCGCGTATGCGCCAGGCGTGATCGAAGCGCGCGGCTATCGCGGCAGCAAGCTGGTGCTCACCGAACGCCGCGAGACCGTCGGCAAGCCGGCTGCGATCCGCTTGAGTTGCGATCGCAAGGCGCTGCGCGCCGACGCAGAAGATGTTGCAGTGATCAAGGTAGAGATTGTCGATGCACAAGGCCGCCTCGTTCCCACTGCCGACACGCAAGTGCAGTTCGCCGTGCACGGCGCAGGCAAGCTGATCGGCGTCGGCAACGGCGACCCCAGCAGCCACGAGGACGACAAGGCAGCGCAGCGTAAAGCGTTCAACGGCCTATGTGCGGCGCTACTCCAAACAACGCGAAAGGCTGGCGACATTCTGTTGCAGGCCAGTGCGCCAGGTCTGACATCGGCCACCTTGCGTCTGCAGGCTGCCAAGTCGGCCTTGCGGCCGTCGGTGGACTGAACCTAGACCACCAGGTGCAGTTCGCCCATGCCCAGTCCCGTGCTTCTGATCGGCGCGGGCAGTGGAGTCCTCGGTCGCCACGGTGATCGACAGGGCGCGCCGTACAGGCCCGACATCCCTGAAGCGGCGCCTGACTTCGCCGCGTGAATTTTTGTGGCTTGAGCCACCTGCGATCTTCTACGGGGACTTCACCGATCATCGCTCAATGCTGGCAGCACTTCCTACCCAACGGCCAGTCGGGAAGCAATAACGCTGACGGACGCGCTTGCCGAGAGACAGTCTCAGTGGCAAAGCAGTACTGGGACGTTCTTGCACATCTATTCGCTCCGACAAGCAATCGAGCAGATGACCGCTTGTTCCCACGCGCCGATTTTGCACAAGGTCACGTTTCTCGGTCTGGACGTCAGCGCACATGGCGTTGTGCAGCCGCGTACGTATTGCTGCCAAACGAGCCAACTCGCAAAAACCATTCCGAGAGGGGGCGCCGCAATCGTCATTGCGTGTGCATCCCAGCGCGCGGCGGCACTGAACTTAGCGGCGCACATAGCGGGCAGAAAGGCGATATCGCTTGGCCGAAAGCGAAACGATAAAAATTTATTTTCTTGAGTGCTGCAAATAGTTTGAAGCGCTGCTCTATCAACGCCCGATGAGCCTGCGCTATTCCACAGCCATATAAGACACACCTGGACTCGTCATGAGTGTCAAAAAAAAGCCTCAGCCATCGAGTAATGCATCGCTTAAATCGAACCCCCTTCGCAATTCCAGGTCACTTTTCCACGCAACGATCTGGTTATCTTTTGAGATCAACGGACGCTTTATAGCCACGCGAGTTCGCTATTTCCTGCATGCAATATTTTACGTAAAGATAGTAACCAACTTTATCACGCCGCGTGGCGATTAATGGCAAGAACTGACACAGATAACGTTGCTTGAACATGTACGTTAATCGGAGACAACAACAATTCGAACCTGATTTTGATAAGCCCTTACCGGCTCGATTCGAATTATACGAAGTCTCGGAGCCTCACTGCGGGGGCGCACCTCAACGTGGCAAGTAAATATATTTCATTTAGACACATTTTTCTATAAATAGGTATGACGGGCAATTGTCGCGACGTGATCGCGCGGCCGCGCCCTTAAGTAGTCTCCAATAGAGTGCAGGAGTTAATCAGTGTCCAGATCGACGAAACCAATCCTCGTTTCCGTTCTTGCCGCAGGGATCTTAGCTGCAACAGCATTTTACTTCGTACATGGTGCACGTGCTACTACGACGACTACATCTGGAACCACAAAATCAGCTAGTTCCAATCATTCAACGTTAAAAAGCGCGTCTCCCACTCGTAACGCTAATGGGCAGTGGGATGTATCCGACTTTTCGGACCCTGCAGCGACCGATCGGCCTTTCACAGCAAGCGATGTTGTATCGCATCTCAACGGCTTTTTTTTAAGGCTTTATTCAGACAAAACAATGACACTGGCGGAACGAGACGCCTTTGCCTATCGGCTTGCGTTGGCGCTTGAAGGCGACAAGGAGGTCCGAAAAGCGGTCTCCGACTATTACAGTCAGATTCCTGCAAAAAAAGCGATGCAGCGCGACCTCATGCGGAACATGCTCGCAGTTAGTCCGGTGGGTCGTGGAGTGATGCTGGACGAGGCCAAGCGGATATGGGAGAGCAAGGAAAAGGACTCGTACCAACACATGTATGAGACCTATTCGGGATTTCCGGGCCAAGCTCCTAAACCGGTTATCGCCGATGCCATTGCTGACCTCAGTACGCATGACATTGGGAGCGGAACAGCTGTCGCAGCATTGAATCTCATCGGCACAATTGAAAAGGACGATTCGCCTGACGCTGCTCAATTGCGCAAAGCAGCCATTTCGCAAATGAGTTCGCTTGTATCAAATGATCAAGAAAAATCGGTGCGCGGAATCGCAGCGCAAAAAATATATCAACTCTCTTCACCCGAAGATGCAGCAAACCTAGCAGCCGGCTTCGTCAGAAAAGATGGCGCCAATCCATGGATGGTCGATCAAACGCTTTACTCGGTTTCTAGCGGCGATGTGGAACTGACACCGGCATTGCGGTCCGCGCTTGCGTCTGCTGTCGCACAAGGTTCGCTTCCCGCTGCCGCAGTCGCACATTACAACTCGGTGGTCTTGCAAGGACACTAACCCCAGCTCGAACTTATGACACGTAGTCGGTATTTACATCATGACTCGCTCACTTCAGTAAAAGCCCTGTTGCCTGAGAAGTCGCGAGGGAGTTGACCCACGATTGGCAAGGAAGGTCGTTTTTAATAGCTGCTTGTAATCGGTGTATTTGCATTTCATGCAATCTATTTAAATACCCATCATGCTGATGCACCCTAATTTGGTGTTCGACTTGTCACCAGATGCGTGAATATATTATCCAATTACCGAGGAGTTTAATTATGTTAAATAGCCATAGATTTAATCGGTGCCTACGTTTTCGAGACGTTTTGATGACTGTTGCTCTGTCAGTCATGACCATCGGTTCTGCGCATGCACAGACCATCCATGACAACTTCCAGCAATGGCTCGGGCATCAGCAAAAGGCTTCCTATGTCAATATATCAAAGGACGCCGTTGCCTGCCTGAGAGGCGGCGGAGGTGCATGCCCGCAGAGGCAGGAAACCTCCGGGACAAGTCAGTGTGTGGAGCAGTCTTTTAATATCGGAGCAAGTTGGGAACCGCCCATCCCGCCCGTCTGGGGTGCATTTTCCCTGAGCGGCGGCGGGGGTAAAAGCTGGTCGGCTTGCCATGAGCGGGCCGAGTCGTTGACTTGCCAACCGGATCCTGGATTTGAGGGCAGGGCCGCCAACTGGGTTGGCGAGCGAATTGGGCGGATCAAGATGATCTCGGCTAAGACCTATTCTGTTCCCGGACAGTTTGCAGCCTGTCCATCGCATTTCACTGCATCGGACTTCTCTGGCAAGTGGGGACGTCGAACCTTGTGCACGTTCAATGGGGCAGGCCAGACGGTGGATGGTTACCTGCCTGAATTCGAACGCCAGATTTGCCTCTACACCAAAACCTGACGCTCGCTGTTCAGCAAGTCGAAGGTGGATGTCCTGCTGTCATAAGCTTTATGTCCGCCGTGCTGCATAAGATAGTGATTAGATTTTTAGAGTAATACGATCGCTATCAGCCAGCCGCTGGACACCAGCGGCTGGTGTCTTATCGCCAAGTGTTTGACCGGGCCGTTCTTGTTGCAGCACGTTTCCATGATTTGAGCTCTACGGCAGCGTGCAGCAGTGCTGAGTACCCTCGCTTGTTGAGGCATCGGTTGCGTATCATGGCTTCTTCGTTGTGGCCTCTGCACTCGCCGGAAATGGCAGGCACGAGGTCGCTGTAGCAGTGACCTCGATCCTTACTCAGCAAGCTCGCGCATCACTTTGATCAGGTCGGACTTGCCCTCGAAACCGATGCCTGGCAATTCCGGCATCACGATGTGCCCGTCTTGAACTTTTACGCCGTCCGGAAACCCGCCATACGGCTGAAACAGATCCGGGTAACTCTCGTTGCCGCCCAAACCCAGGCCTGCGGCAATGTTGAGCGACATCTGATGACCACCGTGCGGGATGCAACGCGCGGGCGACCAGCCGAACTGCTCGAGCACCTCCAGCGTGCGGAGATATTCCACCAGGCCGTAAGACAGCGCGCAGTCGAACTGCAGATAATCGCGATCCGGGCGCATGCCGCCGTAGCGCAGCAAGTTGCGTGCATCCTGGTGCGAGAACAGGTTTTCACCCGTCGCCATCGGTCCTGGATAAAATTCGCTCAGGCTGGCTTGTAGCGCGTAGTCGAGCGGATCCCCGACTTCCTCATACCAGAACAGTGGGTAGTCGCGCAGCATCTTGGCGTAGGCGATGCCGGTCTCCAGATCGAAGCGACCGTTCGCATCGACCGCCAGACGCGCCTGGCCGCCAATTTCCTCAAGCACCGACTCGATGCGGCCGCGGTCCTCGTCGATGGAGGCGCCACCGATCTTCATCTTGACCACGTTGTAACCACGATCCAGATAGCCGCGCATCTCCTTGCGCAGGGCGCTGTTGTCCTTGCCCGGGTAATAGTAGCCACCGGCTGCATAGACAAAGACGCGGGGATTGGCTTGACAGCCTTTTATCTGCGCCAGATAACGAAACAGCGGCAGACCGGCAATCTTGGCGGTGGCATCCCAGACCGCCATATCCAGCGTGCCCACCGCCACCGAGCGCTCGCCATGACCGCCCGGCTTCTCGTTGGACATCATCGCCGTCCAGATCCTGGAAGGATCCAGATTGTCGCCGGCGTCGTTGCACAACGCAGCGCTCTCGGCTTCCAGAATGCGATCGCGAAACCGCTCGCGTATCAGTCCGCCCTGTCCATAGCGCCCATTGGAGTTGAATCCGTAGCCGACGACCCGACGGCCGTCGCGCACCTGATCGGTGACCACCGCCACCAGACTGGCGGTCATCTTGGAAAAGTCGATGTAGGCGTTACGGATCGGCGAGGAGATCGGCTTGGTGATTTCGACGACATCGATGATACGCATTGGGTAGTCTCCCGCGAGGTGTGGTGAGTTATGAATCGGTTGAAGAGGCTGCAACAGGCATTGGCTCGCCCGCCTGTTGACGACGAATGATGTCCTCGGTCTTGGAGATATCCAGCGCGCCATCCCACTTGGCGATCGCAAGCGTGGCAACACTGTTACCGATCAGATTGACCACCGCCCTGGCCTCATTCATGAAGCGATCGACGCCCAGCAAAAGCACCAGCCCTGCAACAGGCACCGTGTCGATGGTGGAAAGCGTTGCTGCCAACGCGACAAAACCCGCGCCAGCGACGCCAGCAGACCCTTTCGAGGTCAGTAACAACACGCCAAGCAGTGCGATTTGTTGATAGACCGGCAGCGGTGTATTGGTCGCTTGCGCGACGAAAATGGCCGCCATGGTCAGATAGATACAGGTGCCATCCGCATTGAAGGTGTATCCCGTTGGCAGAACCAGGCCAACCGTCGATTTGCGCACACCGGCCAGTTCGAGCTTCATCATCATGCGCGGCAGAACGGCTTCGGTCGAACAGGTTCCGAACGTGACAAGCAGTTCGTCCTTGATGAACCGCAGAAGGCGCAGCAGCGGAAAGCCGGTCCACCGCGCGATCGCTCCCAGCACCACGAAAACGAACAGTGCCGAGGTCACGTAGACGGCCAACATCAGATGCCCAAGCGACCACAGGGTGGCCAGGCCATACTTGCCGATCGTGAAAGCGATGCCTGCCCCGGCACCCAGCGGCGCGAGCCGCATCACCATGTTGATCATCTTGAACAGCGCCTGCAGCCCGTTATCGATGAGATCGACCAGCGGCTTGCCACGCTCGCCCAGCTGCAACAGCCCCACTGCAAACAGCACCGACACCAGAATGACCTGCAGCATGTTGCCCTTGGCAAAGGCATCCACCAACGTGGTGGGAATGATGTTCAACACAAAATCCACCATGCCCGCGTCGTCTTTTGCACGATCGACATACTGGCCAATCGCGCTGCTGTCGATCGATGCGGCATCGATGTTCATGCCATCGCCCGGCCGGATGATGTTCACCACGACAAGACCGATCGCCAGCGCCAGTGTCGAGACGACCTCGAAGTAAATCAGCGCCTTGATGCCGGTTTTTCCGACCTCTCTGACACTTCCCATCTTGGCGATCCCAACCACGACCGTTCCAAAGATGATGGGGGCCAACAGCATCTTGATCAGCTTGATGAAACCCTCTGCAGCAGGTTGCATGACCACACCCAGATGCGGCCAGACATAGCCCACCAGGCCACCAATGACGATGGCGATCAAGACCTGCACATAGAGTTGGCTCAACGCCCCTCTCATGCCACTTCTTTTCTGCATGATCGCCCGCTCCCGTCGACATGCGAATTCACCGGAATTGCCGCTTGCCGGACGACCTGCGTGTCGAGGCGTTGCAAGCTCGAGTCAGAGCGTAAGGGGCACCTCCCAAGCGCTGCCAATGCCTTTTTTATGCGCTTGATGCACAATCGGCATCATGGAACTGACATGGCTCGAAGACTGCCTGGCATTGGCTGACACCCTCAATTTTTCGCGCGCGGCACAGCGTCGCTTCGTCACCCAGCCGGCCTTCAGTCGGCGTATTCATGCCCTCGAAGAATGGCTGGGAACGCCGCTGTTTACGCGTTCGCGCAAAGAGGTGCTGATGACGCCGGCTGGAGAAGCCTTCGTTCGCAAGGCATCCGGATTGGCCGCGGCGATTTACGCCGCGCGGCAGGAAGCGCTTGAGGTGGCCGGACAACAACGGCCTGCGTTGGCATTCCTTGCCACACATGTTCTCTCCTTCACCTTCTTTCCGGCCTTTGTAAGACGCATCGAATCGAACACCGGCATCGGCGCGTTTCAGCTGGTCTCCGACACGCTCAGGGCGTGCGAAAAACTGATGCAGCAAGGGGCAGCGCAATTCCTGCTGTGCCACCATCATCCGCGCATGCCGCTTGGGCTGGATCCCGAACACTTCGAGCGCGTTGTGGTTGGCAGCGATGTGCTGCAACCCTTCAGTGCACCGAAGGAAAATAGCGACGGCAGCCCGCGTTGGTCGCTCGCTTCCACCGATGCAATGCCCTTGTTGTCTTACAGCGCAGATTCCGGGCTGGGCCGCATCATCGCCGGGCATCCGGCGTTCAAGGACGTGGAAGCACGCCTGACCCCTGCACTCACCTCCGACCTTGCCGCGACCTTGCTGGCCATGTGCCGCTCCGGTGGCGGGGTGGCCTGGCTGCCGCGCACGCTGGTGGAAGAGGACGTCGCCAAGGGGCGGCTCGTCCATGCAGCGCCCGGACACACGCAGTGGGATATCAGCACGGAGATCTGTCTGATACGCCACATCGGCAGCTTGTCCCAGCAGGCCGAAGACATGTGGCAAAAGCTCAAGCAGGGCAAGTTGCAGCACTAACACACGTGGCGCTGCACGTTTCCAGACTGCAAGCCTAATGCCGCTATCCGCTTGTGGGCTGGCCAGGCGCTCCCGCGCATAACCCCTCCATGACCGTCTCCATCAGCCAGGTCAGGCGGGGCTGCCAGTTCTCGGTAGCGTCTATCTGCCAGATACCCGCAATGGCCAGGAAAAACTTGTCTGTGGTGACCCCCGGACGGATCGTTCCGGCCTTCTCGTTGGCATCGAGCAGCAGTTGCGCGGCAGCGATCACGGATGCATAGCCTGCATTGCCCTCGCATTCTTTCGCGTTGGCGACGGTCCGCAGTGCATCCGCCAGACCCGCCTTGGTGATGGCGTATTCGGCCAGGCGGTTCATCCATTCGCGGAGTGCTTGCTCCGGCCGAAGCGTCTTCAGCAGCTACTCGGCTAAACCGGTGACCTGCAGCATTTCGTGGCGATAGACCTCGATCACCAAGGCCTCCCGGGTCGGGAAGTGCCGGCAGAAAGTTCCCTGCCCGACACCCGCCTTCTTGGCAATTGCAAGGCCGCCGTGCACTCCTTCACCGAACGCTTGCGTATGCAACTGGCCGACAGCAACGTGCAAGTCATCGAGCTGGTGCCGCCAGGCGTTCGCACCAAGTTGTATGGCCAAGGCAACGACGAGCGCGCCATGCCCCTGGATGAATTCCAGGTTCGCCACGTGGTCTGAATGCGGCGATTTCTGGCGCCATCGCGTCGCTTGACGCGTCTCAATTCCGCCAAACTCCGTCACCCCGGATGCTTCCCCTCGCGGCGCGTGGTCGCGAGGGAGCGCAAGTCCTTATCGCAAGCGCGAGAACGCGCCGATCCCCGCAATCGCCAGCCGCTCAGCGGGCACCGCCGTCTCCGCGAACGACAACCGCAGGTAGCGGATCTGGCGGACCTCGGGGAAATTCAGACGCTGGGTCGAGAGCGCATAGGCGATATTGGACAACTCGCCGGCGCCGGCCGGCTGCCAGTGCTTGCCATCTTCGCTGGTTTCGGCGCGATAGCCCTTCGGTGGCGCCGCACCGTTCATCACCGTGCGCGAGGGCGTGAGGCTGAAACCGGCCACCTGACGCAGCGCGCCCAGATCGATGGTCGCCTGCGCGGGATGGCCCGGCGTGGGCGCGGGCGTGATCCAGATCGTGCTGGCATCGTCGTCGAGCAATTTTTCCGCCCCGGGCGCGCTCGCCTCGACGATGTGCCAGCCAGCGGTGGACAGCACGTCCGGCGCATTCGCCATCGGCCGCGCAACCGGCACTGGCGCCACGGCCCGGAATAACGCGAATTCGCTGATTGCCGGGCACACCGGCGCCTCAAGCACGACCAAACGCACCCGGCGCGCGGCGATCGGGCGCTCCAGCCGCACGATGCGCTGCGCACCAATGCACTGCGCTTCGGCCAGCCGACGCCATTGCCCATCGACCTCGGCTTCGACCGCGAAGCGAGTGATGCGCACGCCCAGCGGCAAATACTCGCGCAGCCGGATCAGGTCGAAGCTGTGCACCGCCGACAGGTCCAGCGTCAGCGTGGGCGTGGTGAGGTCATCCGGCGTGGACCAGTAGCTGTCCGGCTGCCGATCAAGCACGCGCGCCGGCTCGAAGCCAGGACCGCGCGACGCGCTGGCGCTGGCCTTGGCGCCCTTGGCCAGATCGATGGCGAAGCTGGCGCGGATTGCGTCGCCGAAACTCTGCAGCACTGCCACGTCGTGGTCGGCGATGCGGCCGCGTCGGTCGGGCGGGAGATTGAGGTTCATGTTGGTGCCGCGCGCGACGGAGGTGTCGAAATAGCGCACCAGGTTCTCCGGGCTGCGCACCTTGCCATCTTCATCGGCATGGTAGAACCAGCCCGGGCGGATCGAGGTGTTGGTTTCGGCCGGCCACCACAGCGCCCCTCTGCGCACCCCGGAGTTGCCGTTTTCCTGTGTGTAGGGCGCATTGGGCATGGTCGGCCAGGATGGATCACCAGCGATACCGTCCTCGTTGCCACCCCAGCGAATATCGGCGCCGAGCGGATCGAAGGTGCAGGCCATCGGCTGGTGCAGATGCACCAACTCAATCATTTTTGGCCAGTTGTAGTAAGCAGGCGCATCGATCTTGCGCGCTTCGCGCGCTCCACCGTAATAGCCGTCGCCACCATTGGCGCCGTCGAACCAGAACTCGAACAGCTCGCCATAGCCCGTGCAGAGTTCGACGATCTGCTTGCGAAAATAGTCGAGGTAGCCGGGGCGCCCATACTCGGCGTGGTTACGATCCCAGGGAGAGAGATAGATGCCGAATGCCAGGCCGGCGCGTCGACACGCCGCGGCCATCTCACCGACGATGTCGCCTTTGCCGTTCTTGTACGGCGAGTTCCGGATGCAATGCTCGGTCAAGCGCGTCGGCCAGAGGCAGAAGCCGTCGTGGTGCTTGGCCGTGAAAATGAGCCCTTTCAGATTGCCGGCCTTGGCAGCAGCGACAATCTGATCGGCCGAAAAATCGCTGGGGTCGAATTTGCCCGGATCCTCGTCGCCGTAGCCCCATTCCTTGTCGGTGAAGGTATTCATCGCAAAATGCACGAAAGCATATTGCTCCCACCGATGCCACCGCAGCTGGCGCTTGCTAGGAACCGCACCCCACGGTGCCGGCCCGTTTGCGCGCGGCGTCTGTGAGATCCGCGCCGCCGGGGAACTGAAGCTGGCAGCAGCGGCTACCACGCCCGTGGCAAGAAAGGTACGACGATCGATCATTGGCGCCTCCGACTTTGCACAAGTTTCGATCTTAGCTTTTTCAAAGGCGAATGAGTCCTCGCAACGACGCAACCGGCAGTGATGCAAGGCAACGCGCGCAAGCAGGCCACTGCGCGGCTGTCACTGAACAGCGTGCGAAGCGAGCTGCAACGATGCGTGGTTCAACCGCCGCTTGTCTCATCCCACGCTGCGCTGTGGTGCCAGCAGGGCGGCTCGTCTTTCCGCACGCGAAGCGAGTTCCGCGGACAGGACAAACAATGACTGGATGACACCCCGCCAAGACCGCAAGACAGTCTGGACTAGCCAGCACCCGCCAAGTTTTGTCATCAAGATTGACCGCAGACCTTATCGTTTGGCTTGCACTGCATTGCAGGGTCCACAGGACCTTGTGTGGCAGCAATTGCTCGGGCTGATTGCGCGCACTCCTCGATGTCAGGACGCCCTGTTCGTCAGCCGTACGCAGTGACGAGGCTGGTGTGGATTGCTCTACTGCAGCGTTGACAGGTCTTGCGCGATCCAGCGATGGACGAAACGCTGAATGAGCCCCGCATCCCGCGGCGTTTTGCCAAGCTCAAACCCACTAGGCGCGTCCTCCAGGCACTGCCTTTGAACTTCAGAGATTCTGCAGGTTATGCAGGTTATGCAGGTTATGCAGAGCACTAGCATCGGGCCAAACAAACATGCGCCGTGAAAAATACAATGCGCTCCGTCACTTGCCTTGTGTTTTCTACGGCGACGAAAAGGCGCGCCCGTGGACCTACGGCCCACCCACATCGCGCGGAAAATAGCGGCGAAACTTTTCTTCCCAGGCCTGGAATTGTTCCAGCGTGTACTCGTCCATGGGGCGTTCCACCGACGCGACGGCCTTGTTCTGTGCAACGATCGCGATCCGCTGAGACGACAACTCGTCCCAGGCCTTCCTCAAGGCCACCGGATCGGGATGCGAAACCAGCATGGCTTCCAGCAGCGTGGCCTGCGCCACACGCGCGGCCAGCAGATCGCTGAGCGCGTCGGTGACGGCCTGCATCCATTCCTGATTGCGGTTATCCATGCGCGGCGTGTCGTAGTTAATCGTTGGCAAACCACTCTAACGTGGCGGCCGCAACGATACCGTGCAGCAGCCGGCCGCCTGGATGACAGCGCGCAGTCCAGCCGCTTTGGTAGTCTGCGCGCCTTCACGCAGCACTCGCCAGTCGGGCAATTCCTGACCGCTGCCGAAGGCAATCTGCAGCTAAATCCGAGCGGTACAGTGGGGTCAAGTTTCCCAATGGCGCGTCGTTATCCACACGCCGGCCCGACACTCATGCGTTCTTCACGCAGTTGCCCAGACGGCACCCTTCGACTCGCACCTGGGATTGCCGCATGACCGCCTTACTCCAACGCTATTCCGTCGGCCGCCGCCTCGGCGCCGCCTTCGGCCTGTTGATCCTGCTGTCGGGCCTGCTTGTCGCCATCGGGCTGAGCTCGATGGCCAGCGCCAGAAAACAACTGGATTTCATCGTGCTGGACCGCATGGCCAAGATCCAGATGGGCAACGGGATGCTGGATGCCAACTCGTCGATCATGATCGCGCTGGGCACCTACGCCATGGCCACCAGTGACCAACTCAACGATGACGCGGTCGCGACGATCAAGACCCAACGGCAACGCTACAACGACTTGCGCGCCAAGCTCGACACCCTGCCCAGCTCCGAAGAAGGTCGCAAGATCCGGGCCGAGATGGATGCCAAGCGTGCCATCTCGGGCACGCTCAACGACCAGGTGATGGCGTTGGCCGCCAGGAACGACAACACCGCGGCGCAAACGCTGCTGAACGAAAAAGCCAGGCCTGCCACTTTGGCCTGGCAGGAAAAGATCCGCGAACTGGTCACCCGGCAGGAACAACAGAGCCAGCAGGCGTACACCGAAGCCGTGCAATCGATGAATCGCGCCAAGCTGCTGCTGTT
The DNA here is from genome assembly GCF_024806835.1 of Xanthomonas sp. 3793. GTDB lineage: Bacteria > Pseudomonadota > Gammaproteobacteria > Xanthomonadales > Xanthomonadaceae > Xanthomonas > Xanthomonas arboricola_F. The sequence goes on along the minus strand of NZ_JANTYU010000002.1, from coordinate 414,996 downwards.
GATCGGCGGCGTTGCCGTGGTCACGATCAGCGGCCTGCTGGCCTGGCTGATCACCCGCAGCCTCACCCATCCGCTGGCCCGTGCCACCAAGGCAGCCGAAGCGATCGCCAAGGGCCAGCTGGACAACCAGGTGCAGACAGACGCGCAGGACGAAACCGGCCGCCTGCTGCGCGCCATGAGCGGCATGCAGACCCAGTTGCAGTCCCTGTTGCGCGCGCAAGCCGAGATGGCCAAGCGCCACAACGACGGCCAGATCAGCTTCCGCATCGATGCCAATGCATTTCCCGGCGATTACGGCCGCATGGCGCACGACACCAACACCCTGGTCGCCTCGCATCTTGCGGTGCAGACCACGCTCGCGCGCATCATGGGCCGCTATGCGATTGGCGACCTCAGCGAGAGCATGGACGCGCTGCCCGGCGAAAAAGCCGTCCTCACCCAGACCATGAACGAGGTCAAGGCCAACCTGTCGGCGATGAATGCCGAAATCAAGCAGCTGGCAGTGTCGGCGGCCAATGGCGACTTCAGCGCGCGCGGCGATGCGGCCCGCTTCCAGTACGACTTCCACATCATGGTCGACAGCCTCAACCAGCTGATGGCCACCGCCGACGGCAATCTGCAGTCGCTGTCGTCGTTGCTGCAATCCATCGCCGCCGGCGATCTCACCGCCCGCATGAGCGGCGAGTTCAAGGGCGTGTTCGCACAGATGCGCGACGACGCCAATGCCACCGCCGCGCAACTGGCCGAGATCGTCGGGCGCATCCAGCACTCGGCGGTATCGATCAATTCGGCCGCCAGCGAGATCGCCGCCGGCAATCAGGACCTGTCGCAACGCACCGAGCAGCAAGCGGCCAATCTGGAAGAAACCGCCGCATCGATGGAAGAACTCACTTCCACCGTGCGTCAGAACGCCGAACACGCACGCCAGGCCAATCAGCTGGCGATCGGTGCCGCAAGCGTCGCCTCGCAGGGCGGCGACATCGTCAGCAAGGTCGTGGGCACCATGACCGGCATCGAGGCATCGTCCAAGAAGATCGCCGACATCATCAGCGTCATCGACGGCATCTCCTTCCAGACCAACATCCTGGCGTTGAACGCAGCGGTCGAAGCGGCACGCGCTGGCGAGCAGGGCCGCGGTTTTGCGGTGGTCGCCAGCGAAGTGCGCACCCTCGCCCAGCGTTCCACGGCTGCGGCCAAGGAGATCAAGAGCCTGATCGACGATTCGGTCGAGCGCGTGGCCGAAGGCTCGACACTGGTGCACAGCGCCGGCACCACCATGGCCGAGATCGTCGCCAGCGTGCAGCGCGTCACCGACATCATGGGCGAGATCTCCGCCGCCTCGCAGGAGCAGTCGGCCGGTATCGAGCAGGTCAACCTCACCGTCACCCAGATGGACGAAACCACGCAGCAGAATGCCGCGCTGGTGGAAGAAGCCACCGCCGCCGCACGGTCGATGGAAGAACAGGCGGTACAGCTCAGGCAGGCGGTGTCGATCTTCAAGATCGAAGCCGAACGCCCGTCGGTTGCGCGCGCAGCCGCACCGACCGTGCTGCATCCCAGGAAGCCGGCCGGCGTTGCCGCACCGAAGCCACAGGCTGCCGCGGCATCGGTCAAGCGCCCGGTCAGGCAGGCGGTTGTCGCCAGCGCGTCGAGCAGTGGCGCAGATTGGCAAGAGTTCTAAGCCGTCGCTGTCAGCAATAGATGGCGCACTACGAAGGCCGGCTGCGTGAGCAGCCGGCCTTCTGTGTTGCGCCCAAGCACGTCTCAATCGATAACGCCCAAACAGCGATCAGCCCCATTCGGCCAGCAACTGCGCCATCCGCGCAAGACCCAGCTCCAGCTCCTCGGGTGACACCCCACCCGCCCCCAGGCGCAGGTGCTGCGGGTATGCGTACGCACCACCGGACATCACGAACGTCTTGTACGGCGGCGCCAGCAGCCGGCTGCTGAAGGCATCGGCGTCGATCGGCAGGTTCAGATGCGCCATACCGAGCAGGCCTGCCTGCGGCCGCCGCCAGGTCAGTGCCGGCTGTTCGGCGACAAAGCGATCCAGCAGATCGATCCGAGCGTGCCCCATCGCACGCGAGTGCGCGACCGCAGTATCGAAATGCTCCGGTCGCAGCGCGACCTCGGCAATGCGCTCTCCCAGCACATTCATGATTTCGCTGGTGTTTTCGCGCAGCACCATCGCCGCATTGAGCAGGGCTCGATCGCGCGTCACCATCCAGCCGGTACGCAACCCCTGCAGGCCGAGCAACTTCGATACGCTGCCGGTGCTCACACCGCGGTCGTAAAGAGCCGCGATGCGTGGCGTCTCTTGCCTATCCCACTCCAGGCCGCGATAGACCTCGTCGGACAGGATGTAGGCCCCCACGCGCTCTGCCGCCGCCACGATGCGCTGCAGCGTTGCCAGATTCTCCACGCGCCCGGTCGGGTTGTTGGGATTGCACAGAAAAATGAGCTTGGTCCTGGGCGTGACCAGCGCTTCGAGCTGGTCGATATCCAGCGCCCAGCCGGAGGCCTCCAAACGCGTCACCAACTTGGGCATCGCACCGATCTGTCTTGCCAGCACCAGCGGTTGCTGCCAACCCGGCGCATCGATGACGAATTCGTCGCCGGCAGCGAGCAATTGCGTCAGCACCAGATAGTTCGCCTCCTGCGCGCCGGCGGTGATCAACACATCCTGCAACCCGCATGTGCTGGCATACCCATACTGCGCCAGCACCCGCTCGCGCAGCAGTGGCAAACCTTGATAGTCCTCGCCGGTCCAGTCCAGCGACTGCGCAGGATCCAGGTGCGCCAGATAGCGCTGCAACGGCGGCGATGGCGACAGCGAATAGGTGACGCAGGCATCGGGCTTGGCGCGATGCGCGGTGAGCCATTGCTCCCAGAAACTGTTCGATGGCACAGGCATGCATGTGGCTCCCTTATTCCATGACGGCCGGGCACACGCCCAGACCAAGCGAAGCGTCGATCACCGCGCCACGCAGAATGCGGGCCTCGTCGCGGCACAGGTAAAAGCACAGATCGGCGATCTCCCGCGGCGCGATCAAACGCCCGCCAGGCAGCGATGCCTCGAGTAGCCGGCGTTGTTCGGCCGACAATGCATCCAGGGTACTGGCCTGAAACATCGGCGTATCGGTGGCACCGGGACAGACGGTGAAAACATCGATACCCGTGCAGGCGTAGGTGGCCGCAAGCTGCCGACCCAGAAACGCCACCGCCGCCTTGCTCATGCCATCGGCGGCGCGAAAGCGCGGAAAGTGCGTGATGCCGCCATCCACGGAGCTCATCAATAAAATCTTGCCGTGTCCACGCGCCAGCATGCCCGGGATCACATCCTCGCTCAGCCACAACGGCCCCAGCGTGTTGACCCGGAAAAACACCTCGTCCTGCTCCTTGTACGTGGCCGCAGCGCGCTCAACGGTCTTGGTGCCGACGCCGGCGTTATGGATCACGATGTCCAGCGGTGATGACAGCGCGTCCATCAGCCGCGCATGGCTTTGTCGGTCACCCACATCCAGTTCCAACGCGTGCACGCCCTCCTCGCCAACCTTATCGAGCAGCGCCTGCGCACGTTGCCGGCTCTCCTCCCCGGGGCGGTAGGTAAAGCTCACCCGGTACGCGGCCTGCGCAAAGAGGCGCACCAGCTCGACGCCGATCCCTCCTACACCGCCGGTAATCAACACATGTTTACGATCCATCCCGATCGCATTCATCGCGCAACTCCCGCAGTGACGGCCTGCATCAACGCATCGCGTTCGTCCAGGGCAGCGAGCGCGCCTTGCAACGCATCGCCCAGTCGAACCACATCCTCCATCGCCGCATACACCTGCATGGAGACACGCAGCACGTAGCTGGTGTTGTCTGGCCATGCGTTGACTGCCACGTCGATGGAAGACGTGTCGTACAGCCAGTCCTGCAGCGCAGCCGCATCGGGATACGCCGCGCAGATGCGAGGCGGCAGCGCGAATGCGACCATGCTGCCAAGGTGGTCGTCGGCGGCCAGGCGCTTGAGCGGCAGTCGCGCCGTCAGGTAGTGCCCACACCGCATCGCCAGCGCACGGTTGTGTGCAAGCAGCGCAGGCATGCCGCCGGGCAGCACGTTCTGCAGGAAGACGATCGCTTCGGGAATGCACAGCAGCGGCGTGGGGTCGGAGGTACCCAGCCAATCGAATTCCAGATGCAGGCGCGGGCGAGCGCTGCTGCGGTCGCCATAGCCGCGACTGATCACCGGCGGATGCACTCCCGCCTGACGATCGCGACGCACATGCAGGAACCCCGCACCACGCGGGCTGCAGAGCCATTTATGGCAATCGCCTGCGTAATACGCCGCCCCGATCGCTTGCACGTCCAACGGCAACATGCCCGGTGCATGGGCGCCGTCGACCAGCGTCTCGATGCCACGTTCGGCCAGCGCGGCGACCAGGGCGGCAATGGGAAATACGATCCCGGTGGGGCTGGTGACGTGATCCAGTACGGCAAGCCGCGTGCGTGCGGTGACCCGCTCCAGCACGGCCTGCACGACATGCTGCGGGTCCGGAACCGGCACGCCGACCTGCGCAACCACCACATGTGCCCCGGTGGTGCCGGAGACGAAATCGAGCACGTTACGCGCAGACAGATACGCATGGTCCGTGGTCAGAATCTCGTCGCCGGGGACAAAAAGACACGAGCGCAGCACCGCACTCAGTGCGGTGGTGACATTGGGCAGCAACACCAGATCGGTTGGATCGGCACCGATGAGCCCGGCCAGCGCCTCGCGCGAGTCATCCAGCAAACGCGGTAGATCGCGCAGGATGAAGGCAGACGGCAGCCGCTCGATCTGTGCACGAAACGCCGCCTGACGTTCCAATACATCATTGGGGCAGGCACCCAGCATGCCGTGATTGAGGCAGGCAACTGTCGGGTCGAGCGCAAAACGGTGTTTCAGCCGCATCGCTGGTGCGTCGGGTTGCCACGGTGGTTGCATCAGTTACGTCCTCTTGGCAACGGCAAATCAGGAAACAAGGGTGGACTCGGGCGCGGCGCGGTGCTGAGCGATCAGCTGCAACAGCGTCTGTCGGGAGGGTGTGGCCGGCGCTGGCGCGGGATGTGTCGCTGCCAGCGTGCGCACCCGCGTCATGACCTCGTGCTGGTTGAAGATCGCAGACGGGTCTTCAAGCATTCCGGTGCGCCGCGCCAGTGCGTGCCAGACGACTGCATCCTGGCGCGCGGCTGCGGCAATCTGCGGCAAGTCGATCGCATCCGGGTGCTGCGCCACAGGCGATTGCTCGGCCCACACTGCGCGACGTATGCGGTCTTGCGCCACGCTATCGGCGTGCCAGGGCCGAACAAGACGCTGCGCAAGGGCATCGGCATCGATGGCAAGCCGCAGCGGGTCATCCAGTCCCTGGCGGTGGGCAAGATCGGCGACGGCATACGCGTAGCGCATCGCCAACGACATGCCGCGCGTATAGGTCGGATTGGTGGTGCACAACGCATCCCCCACCGCGACCGTCCCGGCGACGGTCGGCATGCCGCTGACCACCGCCGGCCGGTAGCGGTTCTCGCACACTGGCCAGCGCAGCACGCCTGACACCGGTTCGCAGACGGCGGCTTCGAGCCAGGGCGCAATGCCGGCGTGCGCGCATGCGGCTGCAGTGAACACCGCGGGCTCGGCCATGCAATGCCAGGCGCTGTCGCCATGCGGCGCCATCAGCGTGATGGAGACATAGCCGTTATCGGCCGGACACACGATGCATCCACTGGAGGCGGCATAGCCGCCCACCGAAAATCCCGCCGTGAGCTGCACATTCGGACGCTGCCGGCAGCGATACCAGCGCGTGAAATATGCCAGCCCGCAACTTTCCACCAAGGTATCGGGCGTCTGCACACCAGCCTGCCGCAGCCATTTGCCGAATGCAGAGCCGCGACCCAGTGCATCGATGGTCAGCGCCGCACGCAGCTCGCCGCGTGAGGTGCACACTCCTTGCACCAGTGGACCATCCTCGGCACCAACCAGCAGGCCATGGACGCCGACCGCATCGCGCACCGTGATGTTGGGCTCTGCCAGCACCACCGAACGAACGACGTCCTCGATCAACGGGCGGCGCGTCGACAGGCCGAATAGCTCCGCATCCCCGCAGCGCGGCACAGCGACAGAGGGTTCAAGCGTTCCACCGAACGGCATCTCGACCGCACCGGCATCCAGTAGTGCCTGCCAGACGTCCGGTGCGCGTTCGCGCAACACCTGTCGCCCCAGCGCGGCCAGCGCATGCGTGTGACGCGCGTGCGGCACGCCTTTGCGCCACCAGCGCTGCGTGGGCAGATGGGCATCGCGCGCCAGCGATGCCCCGTCGACGAACTCGTCCCGTTCAAGCACGGTCACTTGGTAGCCGTGCCTGGCAAACGCCAGTGCGCTCATCAGACCGGCGATGCTGCCGCCGACCACCAGCACCTGCGAGGTGTCGCTCATGGCAGCCAGCCTGCATCCGCATCGATCCCGTATGCCGACAGGTCGTAGGCAAACGGCAACCGGCGAACGACCGCAAACCTCGACATCACCGTCCATCCTCCGGCGCGAATCCATACGCCGCCGGGTTGTCGATCGGCGGCACGCTGGAGGCGCGTAGCAACAACGAGCGTACCGTCCAGAGTTCGGCAAAAATCCGGTAGCGCAGCGCGGTCTGATCCAGGTAGTCCACACCCGCCGAGCCACCCGTACCAACGCGACGGCCGATAAAGCGTTCAACCATGCGCGCATGCCGTTGCCGCCAGATCAACATCGCCTGTTCCAGCTCGACCACGCTTTCCAGCAGTTCGCGCGGCCACGCAAGCTGCGGCAACTCACGATGACTTTCGACAAACAGCAAGGCAGCGCGTACCGCGCGGTGTGCGTCGTGGGCGGGCGCGCCCAGCTGCGCGTGCTCGTCGGCCAGCAGGAACGCCTGAGCGCTATCGTCTTCCGCCTCATACCGCGCCCGCAGCCGTTGCAACTCTTCCGCAGTGGCGGCCCGGTCGGCAGCCAAACGCCAGCGGCGCTCGCTGTCTGCACGCATCGCCTCGATATAGCGGCGCGCGAAGCGCTCCTTCGCTACCGGCGTAGTGGCGCCGTCGATCGGTAGCCGAGCCAGCCATGCGTAGAGACATTGCTTCAGCGTGGGGCCGGCCTTGGCGCGCGCGTCGACGCGCTGCGCGGCAGTCGAAGGACTGCCGTCCGGCAGCTTGAGCGCATCGCGATAGGAACCGGCGCCGATGGAAATACGTTGCGCATCCTCAAGACCCAGCAGGATCTCGATCTCGCGCAATTGCGCCGACTGAAACCCGCTGGCTGGCGTCAGCCGCTCGCGAAACTCGAGAAAGTCGCGCGCGGTCATGGTCTCCATCAATCGAAAATGCTGGTTCGCCTGCTCGAACACCGTGATTGCGCGACGCAGCGAACGTACCCCGGCAACAATCTGATGCCCCGCCACGTCGCGTGAATTGAGCAGATCGCGCGTGTAGGTCAACTCGCGCAGCACTAGCTTGAACCACAACTCATGCACCTGGTGCACACTGATGAACAAGGCTTCGTCGTTGCTGACCGCTGCTTCGTCATCGTCAAGCCCTCCCTGCAGGGCGAGCAGTTTCTCGACCTTGATGTAGTCCCAGTAGTTCGCCGTTACCGCCCGCGCGCCTTTCCGGTGCTGCGACGCCAGGGCGGGCTCTGCATCCAGGCGGCCGGCATCATCCAAGCAAATGCTCCTTTTTCAGTTGCGTCCACGCAGCAAGATTGGCGTAGGCCATCTTCTCCAGATCGTCCCAAATGGCCGTTTGCGCCACCTCCGGCTTGACGATCAGCTCCAGTCGATGCCCATTCGGGTCGCGGAAATACCACGACCTGGCCAGCTCGGCATGCCTCCCGTCCCCGGCCACGTCGTGGATCACCGGTCCTTCCACCTCGACCCCGCTGGCACGCAGGCGAGCGCACAGTGCATCCGCCCGCTTGCTGTCGCGCACTTCAAGCGCCAGATGCTGAGCCCAATCCTCCTCGACCGGCACCAGCGGAAGCGCACTGCCAAGCACCTCGAAGAAGCAGATATAGCTCCCGTCTTCCATTTCAAAGAAGACATTATTGTTCGTGGCCTTCAGGCCACTGGAAGGAACGTGGTCGATCAGTGCCGCCGCAAACTTCAAACCCAGGGTTTCCGTATAAAAATGCACTGTTTCTGCCGCATCCCGGCAGCGATAACCCACATGATGAAGTTTACTCAACATACTTTCTCCCATATTTCAGCCACAGAAAATCGACTTTCAATTAGTGAAAGCGCTCCGACCACTATTTTTGGCAAGCGAGAACACACAACCATGCTTGCGCACAGCGTGATATGCCATTGCAACTGCAGGACACACCCGGACCTGGGCCAGCCCACACGCGATGCATGCAACAAACCGACAGGTCCTAAGCGCTCTCATCCGCAACGGGACGGAACTTAGCACTTATAGCGGCAGATTTTTATTAATACCCCGACGATTTTCCGATGACATTTGCGATCGATCCCACCTCTTTCCGATGGCGCCGTAAATCGCTTCCGATGGGGAAAATCAACTTTTAGCGAGAGTTGAAGATCAGAACGCAGATCCATCGCGACATACATCACAAAGTGGTTCCCTGCAGATCATCGAAGACGATCGGGCGCCAACTGCAAAAAATTTTGATTTACTTCAATTTCTCGAGACAGATCTCATTCCAACCATAATCAGCACGTGGTTACTTAAATGGAACCATTATCCATCCCGGCTTTCGCCGCAGCGATAGAGAGTCGTGGATTGTCACTGACACACGACACGGTGGAAGCAGATGCATGGCCAGCTCGCCCGACGACCTCCGGACAACAATCGACGACGCCTTGCCGCGACACCCCGCACGATCGTCGCAGGCTGCGCTGGCCAACTGAGAGTGCACCCTCCACAAGGTCGCGACGCACTGAACCCGCCGCTCCGGTCCCTTCACCTGTTGCCTCTCCCCAAGCGGCCAGCGCTGCATCCTGGATCGCGGTTCCGGCGCGCTCGGCTTAAACTTGCCTCCCCACGCCCGACCAGACCACAGCCGCCGCCGCACGCGGCGCCCGGCAGGCCAATGCCGTACGCCCTGCACGCCATCGCCTGCCCGCCCCTACCGCGCCCAGATTTCGGAAGCCGTTTCTTGCAAAGCACTGACACCAAAGACAAATCCAAGCCCAGCGGCGGAGTTCCAGAGCACACCCCGCTGATGAAGCAGTTCTTCGCGGCCAAGTCGGACTACCCCGACCTGCTGCTGTTCTTCCGCATGGGCGATTTCTACGAGCTGTTCTACGACGATGCGCGCAAGGCGGCGCGCCTGCTCGACATCACCCTGACCCAGCGCGGTAGCTCCGGCGGCGCACCGATCCCGATGGCGGGCGTGCCGGTACATGCGTACGAAGGCTACCTGGCGCGGCTGGTGGCGCTGGGCGAGTCGGTGGCGATCTGCGAGCAGATCGGCGATCCGGCACTGGCCAAGGGCCTGGTCGAGCGCAAGGTGGTGCGCATCGTCACCCCGGGGACGGTCACCGATGAGGCGCTGCTGGACGAGCGCCGCGACACCTTGTTGATGGCGGTCTCGCGCAGCAAGCAGGGCTATGGCCTGGCCTGGGCGGATCTGGCCGGCGGGCGTTTCTTGGTCAACGAAGTCGATAGCGTGGATGCGCTGGAAGCGGAAGTCGCGCGCCTGGAACCGGCCGAGCTGCTGGTGCCGGACGAGGACAACTGGCCGGAGTTCCTGCGCGGCCGCATCGGCGTGCGGCGGCGGCCACCGTGGCTGTTCGACGCGGACAGCGGGCGTCGGCAGCTGCTGGCGTTCTTCAAGCTGCACGATCTGTCCGGCTTCGGCATCGACGACAAGCCGTGCGCCACGGCCGCCGCCGGTGCGCTGCTGGGCTATGTCGAGGAAACCCAGAAACAGCGCTTGCCGCATCTGACCTCCATCGCGATGGAAGTGGCCAGCGAGGCGATCTCGATGAACGCAGCCACGCGCCGGCATCTGGAGCTGGACACGCGCGTGGATGGCGACACCCGTAACACCTTGCTCGGTGTGCTGGACAGCACGGTTACGCCGATGGGCGGGCGATTGCTGCGACGTTGGCTGCATCGCCCGTTGCGCCTGCGCGATGTGCTGGTGCAGCGCCACCACGCAGTGGCGAGCCTGATCGACTCCGGCACCGATGCCGACGTGCGCGAAGCCTTCCGCGCGCTTGGCGACCTGGAACGTATTCTCACGCGCGTTGCATTGCGCTCGGCGCGCCCGCGCGATTTCTCCACCCTGCGCGATGGCCTGGCGCTGTTGCCGAAGGTACGTACGATCCTGGCACCACTGGATTCGCCGCGCCTGCAGACCCTGTTCGCCGAATTGGGCGAGCACGATGCCACCGCGCATCTGTTGAGCAGCGCAGTGGCCGAGCAACCACCGCTCAAGCTCAGCGACGGTGGCGTCATCGCTACCGGCTACGACGCCGATCTGGATGAGCTGCGCCGCCTGTCCACCAATGCCGATCAATTCCTGATCGACCTGGAACAGCGCGAACGTGCCAGCAGCGGCATCGCCACGCTCAAGGTCGGCTACAACCGCGTGCATGGCTACTACATCGAGATCAGCAAGGGCCAGGCCGAGAAAGCCCCGCTGCACTACAGCCGCCGGCAGACGCTGACCAATGCCGAGCGCTACATCACCGAAGAACTCAAGAGCTTCGAGGACAAGGTGCTGTCGGCGCGCGAGCGCTCGCTATCGCGCGAAAAACTGTTGTACGAAGGCCTGCTCGATGCGCTGGGCAGCGAACTGGAAGGCCTCAAGCGCTGCGCTGGCGCCCTGAGCGAACTGGATGTATTGGCCGCCTTCGCCGAGCGCGCGCAGGCACTGGACTGGTCGCAGCCGGAACTGGACAGCGCACCGTGCCTGCGCATCGAACGCGGCCGCCACCCGGTGGTGGAAGCGGTGCGCGACCAACCGTTCGAACCCAACGATCTGGACCTGCACACAGACCGCCGCATGTTGGTCATCACCGGCCCGAACATGGGCGGTAAGTCGACCTATATGCGGCAGAACGCCTTGATCGTGTTGCTGGCGCATATCGGCAGCTTCGTGCCGGCCAGCCGCGCGGTGATCGGGCCGATCGACCGCATCCTCACCCGCATCGGCGCCGGCGATGACCTTGCGCGCGGGCAATCCACCTTCATGGTGGAAATGGCCGAAACCAGCTACATCCTGCACCACGCCACCCCGCAATCGCTGGTGCTGATGGACGAGATCGGCCGCGGTACCTCGACCTACGACGGCCTTGCCCTGGCCGACGCGGTGGCGCGCCACCTGGCGCATACCAATCGCTGCTACACGCTGTTTGCCACGCATTACTTCGAGCTCACCGCACTGGCCGACCAATCGCATGCCGGCGGCGCCAGCGGCATCGCCAACGTGCATCTGGACGCGGTGGAACACGGCGAGCGCCTGGTGTTCATGCATGCGGTCAAGGACGGCCCGGCCAATCGCAGCTTCGGCCTGCAGGTCGCCGCGCTCGCCGGCTTGCCCAAGGCCGCCGTGACCCAGGCGCGTCATCGCCTGGCCGAACTGGAACAACGCGGCGGCGACAGCCATGTCGCACAGATGGCGCCGGCCGCATTGGACGCCCCGCAACAATTCGGTCTGTTCACCGCGCCCTCGTCTGCTGCGCAGGAAGCGCTGCAGGCGCTGGACCCGGACGAACTCACGCCCAAGCAGGCGCTGGAAGCACTGTATCGGTTGAAGGCGTTGCTTTGAGGGCGGGGATTGGGGAGTCGGGATTGGGGATTCGTCACGGCGCAGCTTGCTGCGCTTACGGATCTGTCACGGCAGCAGGGTTGGTTGGTCGTTTGAATGCCGGTTTGGAGGTTCGCCACGGCTTTAGCTGCATGCCTGACGCTTGCGAGACCTGATGATCCATTGCTGTTGCAGGTTTGCGTGGTTGCTCGAATGCTGCCCTGCGACAGCGCTGCATCGCGCCCTGCGCGGTGATGCGCAGCGCGCGGATTGCTCTGATGGCGCGACGGGCGCACGCTGCCGCAACGTTTTGTCCAACCGGAGACACCGATGACCACGTCCGCCTCGTTGACCGATCAACTTGCCGCGCAGTTGCAAGGTCCGCAGTTGCAGCAACTCGCCAGCCGGCTCGGCATCGCGCCCGAGCAGGCCCAATCGGCGGTGCAGACCGCGCTGCCGCTATTGATGGGCGCGCTGGGCCGTAACAGCCAGCAGGCCGGTGGCACCGATGCGTTGCTGGGTGCCTTGCAGCGCGATCATGCCGGCAGCCCGGACATCGGCAGCCTGCTCGGCTCGCTGCTGGGCGGCTCGGCCAGCGGTGCGCAAGGCAATGGCGCCGGTATCGTGGGGCATCTGTTCGGCGACAAGGCACCGCAGGCTGCTGCAGGCCTGGGCCAGGCCACCGGGCTGGAAACCGGCAAGGCCAATCAGCTGCTGCAATTGCTGGCGCCCATCGTAATGGCGTATCTGGCAAAGCGCTTCCTTGGTGGCAATGCCACCGCCAGCAGCCAACTCGGCCCTGCCCTGGCACAGGAACGCCAGCAGGTCAGCAGCAATGACGGCGTCAACGGCCTGCTAAGCAGCGTGCTGGACCAGGATGGCGACGGAAAGCTTGGACTGGGCGATGTCATGAAGCTCGGTGGCAGCCTGTTCGGCAAGCGCTGACAGCGCGGGCGCACGTCGGTTCGGCACCGGTCTCATCCATAGCACCTCGCTATCGATATGGTTGAATAATTCGAATTCCCCAACCGATCGATGCTGCTTATCGTGTACCCACGCTGCCACGATGAGTCCGCCTGATGCGCATGCCTGCCAGTCACATTCTGCAGATCGCCCCATACCCGCCCCTGCAGGCAGGCGCTAGCATCGCCACACGCGGCGACGCTTCTCGATGCCCCCACGGCCGCATGTGCGCCTTCGATGGATGACCACCGCTGACGCATTGCCCGCCCTTTCAACTCCACCAGCACGTGTCCGCAGTTTCGGCACACAGCTCCCCAAGTGCTCACGCACACAGGTATTGCCATGACAACCGAAGCAAAGTGCCCGTTCAACCACGCCGTCGTCGGCACCGGAACCACCAACCGCGATTGGTGGCCCACGCAGTTGCGCGTGGACCTGCTCAGCCAGCATTCGAGCAAGTCCAACCCGCTGGGCCAGACTTTCAGCTATGCCGAGGCGTTCAAGCGCATCGACCTGACCGCGCTCAAGCAGGAGCTGCGTGCGCTGATGACCGACTCGCAGGACTGGTGGCCGGCCGATTTCGGCCATTACGGCCCCCTGTTCGTGCGCATGGCCTGGCATAGCGCCGGCACCTATCGCATCGGCGACGGGCGCGGCGGCGGCGGTCGCGGCCAGCAGCGCTTCGCACCGCTCAACAGCTGGCCGGACAACGTCAGCCTGGACAAGGCGCGCCGGCTGCTGTGGCCAATCAAGCAGAAGTACGGCCAGGCGATCTCCTGGGCCGACTTGATGATCCTCACCGGCAACGTCGCGCTGGAAAGCATGGGCTTTACGACCTTCGGTTTTGCCGGCGGCCGCGAAGACACCTGGGAGCCGGATCAGGACCTGTACTGGGGCCGCGAAACCAAGTGGCTGGGCGGCGACGACCGCTACGCGCGCGGCTCGCCGGGCGTGGACGAAGCGCACGGCGTGCTGGTGAAGGACGACGACAGCGAGGTGCCGCATACCCGCGATCTGGAAAACCCGCTGGCCGCCGTGCAAATGGGCCTGATCTACGTCAATCCGGAAGGCCCGGACGGCAAGCCCGATCCGGTCGCCGCCGCGCGCGACATCCGCGATACCTTCGCGCGCATGGCTATGAACGATGAAGAGACCGTGGCGCTGATCGCCGGCGGCCACACCTTCGGCAAGACCCATGGCGCCGGCCCGGCCGACAACGTCGGCGCCGAGCCGGAAGCCGGCGAGCTGGAAAGCCAGGGCCTGGGCTGGCACAACCGCTACGGCAGCGGCAAGGGCGCCGACACCATCACCAGCGGTTTGGAAGTCACCTGGACCACCACCCCGGCGCAGTGGAGCAACGACTTCTTCGACCATCTGTTCAAGTTCGAGTGGGAGCTGAGCAAGAGCCCGGCCGGTGCGCACCAGTGGGTGGCCAAGAATGCCGAGGCCATCATCCCCGATGCGCACGATGCATCGAAGAAGCATCGCCCGACCATGCTCACCACCGATCTGGCACTGCGTTTCGACCCCGCTTACGAGGCCATCTCGCGTCGCTTCCACGAACACCCCGACCAGTTCGCAGATGCCTTCGCCCGCGCCTGGTTCAAGCTCACCCATCGCGACATGGGCCCGCGCTCGCGTTACCTGGGTACTGAAGTGCCGAGCGAAGAATTGCTGTGGCAGGACCCGGTGCCGGCTGTCGACCATGCCCTGGTCGATGCGCAGGACGCTGCCGCCCTCAAGCAGACCATTCTCGATGCGGGCCTGAGCGTGGCGCAGCTGGTCTCTACCGCGTGGGCGTCGGCGTCGACCTTTCGCGGCTCGGACAAGCGTGGCGGCGCCAACGGCGCACGCATCCGCCTGGCACCGCAGAAGGACTGGCAGGCCAATCAGCCCGAACAACTGGCCAAGGTGCTCGGCACGCTGGAACGCATCCAGGCCGACTTCAACGCGGCGCAATCGGGCGGCAAGAAGATCTCGCTGGCCGACCTGATCGTGCTGGCCGGCAACGCCGCGGTGGAACATGCAGCGCACGCCGCAGGCCACAGCGTCACCGTACCGTTCGCACCCGGCCGCACCGATGCCTCGCAAGAGCAGACCGATGTCGAATCGTTCGCCGTGCTTGAACCGGTGGCCGACGGCTTCCGCAACTTCGCCAAGCGTCGCTACGCCGTGCCTGCCGAAGCATTGCTGATCGACAAGGCGCAGCTGCTGACCCTGACCGCACCCGAGCTCACCGTGCTGGTCGGCGGCCTGCGCGTGCTCGGCGCCAATGTCGGCGACTCCAGCCATGGCTTATTCACCGCCCGCCCCGGCGTGCTGAGCAACGACTTCTTCGCCAACCTGCTCGACATGCGTACCGAATGGAAAGCCACCTCCGAATCGAAGGAGGTCTACGAAGGCCGCGACCGCAGCACCGGTGCAGCCAAGTGGACCGGCACGCGCGTGGATCTGGTGTTCGGCTCCAACTCGATCCTGCGTGCGGTGGCCGAGGTCTATGCCAGCGCCGATGCACAGGAGAAGTTCGTCCAGGACTTCGTCGCCGCCTGGACCAAGGTGATGCAACTGGATCGTTTCGATCTGGCGTGAGTGGCAAGGCGCACGCACGCCTTCGTGCGTGCGCCTATAGCGCTCGGGGGAACCACGCACAAGACATCGACTCGGCACAAGATGTCGGTGATCTTGAAGTGATTGGTCTGAAGCGATTGGCTTGAAGCGATTGGTCTGCGCGGAGAGTTCCATGGTGGAGCGGCTGGTCCGCGGCTTGGCTGCAGGGCCCTTGCCCGCCCACCATCGCGGGACACGCCGTGAATCCGTCCATGGAGGCTCTTACGCGGCATCCATGCCGCGTAAGGTCCCGCGACGGTGGGCGGGCAAGGACCCGTCGAGATAGTCGGTGTGCATGGTTAAGAGCAGAGCATGATGCGCTGGTCGGATTACTGTGCGGCTTGCACCACCTACCTGGCGCCAAACGTGGCCAACACCGCCACCACGCGACCGCCGGCCAGGTCTTATGAGTCGTTCCCAAGCTTCTGATCGATGGTTCTGCACCGGCTGCATCGCGCACCGCAACAGAAAACGGCGCTTCCCACCTCAACGGGAAAGCGCCGTTCTTTCTTGATCGACCAGCGTGGCGAAGACCCAGGCGTTTCTCTTTCCACCATCCAATTCGCAGCGGACAACCACGCAGTGCTACAACGCGTCGATATCGCCCAACGCGTTGATCAGCCGGCGTGCGCGCTTGTCCGGCTTGCCCTCGGGTGCGCGATAGCCGGTGCGTTCGGCAGCGCGCTGCAGCCGCCATTGCGCGCGCGCCTCGCGTGAGGCATCGCTTTCCACGTACAGCGTCTGCGCGACCGGTGCCGGGCCGCGTACATCGCTTAGCGCGGCGATGGTGATCTCGAAGATTTCGCCACCGCGGTCGATGCGCAATTGCTCGCCACTACGCAGCGTGCGCGACGGCTTGGGCCGCTGCCCGGCCAGATCCACCTTGCCGGTCTCCACTGCCGCCTTGGCCAGGCTGCGCGTCTTGAAAAAGCGCGCCGCCCACAACCACACATCCAGCCTGACCGTTGTGCCCTGTTCCAGCTCCGGATTCATGCGCCTTGCTGTCTCGCTCTGTCTGGTAGCCGATATTTGGGCAGCCATTTGGGAACTCAAGCTGGACCGTCAACCCCGCGATGGTGACCGATTGCCAGGTCGATGGTCGTCGCGCTCCGATCCGCCCTGCGGGCACCTTCCCACGCAGGCAGGGGAAGGGACCGGCTGTCCATGCGCAACCCCAATCCAATAAGCGCTCGCGAGCTCCAACCCGTCTTCCGCCTGCGGGAGAAGGTGGCGCGCAGCGTCCGATGAGGGACACGCCCCTGCGCTACAGCGCATCCCAACAGCAAGCGCAACATCTCTGCGAAGGCAGTCACCGCTGGTGTCGAACGTAGAGCGTGTCCCAACGAAATCTGCAGCGCAAACCGCATGGCATGCATCGGATCTCACACAGCGATGCTAGTGTGCGCAGCTTCTGCGCGACGATGCCAAGCGATGCCCAAATCCGCTGTCCTGACCGAAGGCCCGATCGGCAAGAACCTGCTGTTGTTCGCGCTGCCGATCATGGCCGGCAACGTCGCCCAGTCGCTCAACGGCTCGGTCAACGCAATCTGGATCGGCCGCTATCTTGGCGAGGAAGCCCTGACCGCTGCGGCCAACGCCAACAGCATCATGTTCTTCCTGATCGGCTCGGTGTTCGGCATCGGCATGGCCTCCACCATCCTGATCGGCCAGGCCATGGGTGCGCGCGACATCGCGCAGGCACGCAAGGTGATGGGCACCAGCGCGAGTTTCTTCGGCGGGCTGTCGGCGGTGATTGCCGTGCTCGGCTGGTATCTGGCGCCCCACCTGCTCACCGCCATGGGCACGCCGGCCGCCTCGCAGGCGCCGGCCGAAGCGTATCTGCGGGTGATCTTCCTGGCGATGCCAACGCTGTATCTGTTCGCCTTCCTGTCGGCGGCATTGCGTGGCACCGGCGATGCGCGTACGCCGTTTCGATTTCTGCTGTTGTCGGTGCTGCTGGATATCGTGTTGAACCCCTTGCTGTTGTTCGGCATCGGCCCATTTCCCGCGCTGGGCATCGCCGGTGCGGCCTGGGCCACGCTGATCGCCCAGGTGGTCGCGCTGGCCGGCCTGCTGATCTATCTGCGCAAGAAACGCAACGTGCTTTGGCTGGGGCGGCGCGACCTGCACCTGTTCCGGATCGATCCTGCCATCCTGCGCGCGCTCATCGTCAAGGGCGTGCCGATGGGCCTGCAGATGGTGATGATCTCGCTGGCGATGATTGCGATGCTGTCGCTGGTCAACGGCTTCGGCACCGACACCGCCGCCGCATTCGGCGCCGGGCTGCAGCTGTGGAATTACGTGCAGATGCCGGCAATGGCCGTCGGCGCTGCCTGTTCGTCGATGGCCGCCCAGAATGTGGGGGCCGGCCTGTGGTCGCGCGTGGATGCCGTCGCGCGCACCGGCATCGCCGCCAACTTCCTGATGACCGGCCTGCTGATTGCACTGTTGATTGGGTTCGATCGCTGGACCCTGGCGCTGTTTCTGCCCGAAGGCAGCGCCACGCTGGAGATCGCGCGCCACCTCAACCACATCGCGATCTGGTCGTTCCTGTTGTTCGGGGTCAGCTTTGTGGTCTCGGGCGTGGTGCGCTCCACCGGCGCGGTGATCCCGCCGCTGCTGATCCTGGCGTTCTCGCTGTGGGGCGTGCGCGTGCCGCTGGCCAACGCTTTGCTGCCGCATCTGGGGGCTGATGCGGTGTGGTGGAGCTTCCCGATCAGCTCCACCTGCTCGATGCTGCTGTCGCTGGCATATTACCGCTGGGGCGGCTGGCGCAAGGCACGCATGCTGGCGACACCGACGCATCCGTCAGCCTTGGCTGCCGCTGCCGAAGTGCCCGCGCACCCCGCTTCCCCCGTCGCCGACCCGGCTCCGATCACCAACCCGGCAGAGCCTCGGCAGCAGTGAGCCCGGCCCTCGCCACGCGACGGATACCGCGGTCGATCCCGATCAAGACACGAACCACCTGCCCTTGAAAGAACGCAACAGCCTGGAATGAGCCCTTGCAAGACCGGCAAGCTGTTGAAGCGCAAAACGCCACGTCGGCCGACTTCACGATTGACAGCAGGCAGCTGCGATCAGCGATCTTTTTGCGCGCCATGGCGCCAGAGGAGCCGGCCCGGTCTCCAGGCCGTCCATGCGCCGATGGCTAGCCCATTGCCGTGCAACGGCCAGTCCTAACGAAAGAAGTGCGTCGCCCTGAAATGGCGATCGACGAAAGGGCCTGCGACGAAACCGCTCCCACGGCCCGCGCAACCTCCCCAACGCACCCGCCACTGCAATGCCAAACGCAGACGGCCGCCCGAAGGCGGCCGTCTGGCAGTGGCAGATCGACGATCTGCCAGTGTTGGCTTACTCGGCCTTGGCAGCAGCCTGGCGAGCGGCCTTGGCCTGTGCAGCAGCGGCCAGATCTTCCTTGATGCGGGCAGCCTTGCCTTCCAGACCACGCAGGTAGTACAGCTTGCCGGCGCGCACCTTACCGCGGCGCTTCACTTCGACCGAGTCGATGATGGCGCTGTGGGTCTGGAACACGCGCTCGACGCCGAAGCCGTGCGAGATCTTGCGCACGGTGAAAGCGGAGTTCAGGCCGGCATTCTTGGTCCCGATCACGACGCCCTCATAGGCCTGCACGCGCTCGCGGTTGCCTTCCTTCACCTTGACGTTCACCACAACGGTGTCGCCCTGGTTGAATTCCGGCAGCTTGCGCTGAATCTGGGCGGCTTCGAAGTCAGCCAGGATGGTCTTGTTGAGTTTGCTCATGATGGGCACCGCGTGTCTGGTGATATTGGACCGGCAGTCGCCGCACGGCGATTGCTCGAGGTTCGTAAGAGGGCCAGACGCAAGGCTGGCCAGCAAGCCGCATATTGTACCCCAATCAATCTTGCAAGAGCTAGGGGTGAGCTCTTATTTCTCGTCACCGGGTTGATCGTCGCTTGGAGCGAGTTCGCGGCGAAACTCGTCCAGCAGACGACGATCGTTCTTGTCCAACCCGGCCTCGTCCAGCAGATCGGGGCGACGCAACCAGGTCCGGCCCAGCGACTGCTGCCGCCGCCAGCGCGCGATGGCAGCATGATTGCCCGACCGCAGCACGTCCGGCACATCGCCCCAGGCATGGGTCGACGGATGGCTGTAGTGCGGGCAATCCAGCAGGCCGTGCGGCCCTTCGAAACTGTCCTGCGCGGCAGATTCGGCGTCGTTCAACACCCCGTCCTGCAAGCGCGTCACCACATCCACCAGCACCGCTGCGCCCAGCTCGCCACCGGACAACACGTAGTCGCCGATGGAGATTTCCATATCCACCGCCTGCGCAAGGAAGCGCTCGTCCACCCCCTCGTAGCGCCCGCACAGCAGCACCATGCGCGGCAACTGCGCCAGCTCGCGCGCGAGCGACTGGGTGAGCGGACGCCCCTGCGGGCTGAGATAGATCACCGGTGCCGGCCGCGGATCGGCGGCGTGCACAGCGTCCAGGCAGGCCCGCAACGGCTCGATCAACATCACCATGCCGGGCCCGCCACCGAACGGACGGTCGTCCACCCGGCGATAATTGCCCTGCGCATGGTCGCGCGGATTCCAGCCCTGCAGCTCCAGCAACCCGCGCTCCTGCGCCCGCCCGACCACGCCGAACGCCGCGCATTGCGCGATGAACTCGGGGAACAGGCTGATGACGTCGATGCGCACTGGGGAATCGGGAATCGGGATTGGGGAATGGGTAGAGCGAAAGCGAAGCCGGGGCAGCGCTTCGATCAGAAATCCGGATCCCAGTCGACCACGATCAGATTGGCCTCGAAGTCCACCGACTTGACGAACTCCGGAAACACGAACGGGATCATCCGCTCACGATCGCCGCGCACCACCACCACGTCGTTGGAACCGGTGGAAAACAGATGCGACACCGTGCCGAGCTTGACGCCCTCGACGGTTTCCACCTGCAACCCTTCCAGATCCACCCAGTAGTATTCGTCGGGCTTGGGCGGCGGCAATGCGCTACGGGCGACGTAGATCTCGGTCCCGTGCATGGCCTCGACGGTATCGCGGTCGGTCACGTCCGGGAACACCGCAATCAGGTTCTTGCCCTGGTCGCGCCCACGCACGCCGCTCACAACCGTTTCCTGCCCCGATGGCGAACGCACGATCCACGGTTGATACCGGAAGATCGCATTGCGCGGCTCGGTCCAGGATTCGAGCTTGAGCTCGCCCTTGACACCAAAAGCGCCGACAATCCTGCCTAACAGGATGCGGCGCTCGGTCGGCTTCATCTGTGTCGACTCTGGGCCAGGCAGCGATGCCCGGCCCTCAAGATCAGGCCGCAGCGGCCTGGGACTTGGATGCTTCGCGATACAGGTTACGCACCTTGTCGGTCAGCTGTGCACCCTGGCCGACCCAATGGTCGACGCGTGCAACGTCCAGCACGACGCGCGGTTCTGCGCCCTGTGCAACCGGGTTGTAGTAACCCAGACGCTCGATGTTGCGGCCGTCGCGCGCGCTGCGCACGTCGGTCACGATGATGTGGTAGAACGGACGCTTCTTGGCGCCGCCGCGGGTCAGTCGAATCTTGACCATGGTGTCGTTTTCCTAAGTTGCCCAGTCGCCTGAAGTGGCGCGGTAAGCCGGCGATTATAGCGGGCTCCGGCGGCGAAGCCAAGCCACCCGGCGCCGGCACAGCAGATCGCTCAGATCGCTTGCCAGGCATGGGTCTGCAGGGCCCGCTCCAGCAGCGGCAACTGCGCGGCATGCGGCCCCCAGCGCGCCGGCCCCAGCGCCACGATGGCCTGCTGCCCACGCGCATTGCAGGCGAATGCGCCATCGAAACGGTCCAGCTCGCCCAGCTCCACCGGGCGGCTGATCTGGGCGATACCCAGCGTCTTCAGGCCGGACTGCAGCAACTGCTGCCGGGTCCCCAGCAGTGCCGGCCCCTGCGGCCAGACCAGCCCGCCGCGTTCCCACAGACCCAGATTCCAGAAGGCACCCTCCAGTACCCTGCCCTGCCGGTCCTGCAGCACCACATCGTCGTGGTCTGCCTGCATCGCCAGCCGACGCAGATGCAGGAGCCCAAACGTTCCGACATGCTTGAGCTCCGGCCGTTCGCGCACGTAATCGGTCACCTGCACGCGCAGCCCGGTCTCGGGCATGTCGGCCGGCGGCGAGATGGCGACCAGCACATCCAGTGCGACTTCACGCAACGGGTTGCGGAAATCGTAGTCGGGCGCGAACACGGTGACGCGCAGGCTGGCATCGGCCATGGCCGATGCCAGCAACGCAGCGCGCATCTGCGCCCGCAGCTGGTCTGCTTCCAGCTCCTTGCCGAACAGCGCGCGACTGCCTTCCTGCAGCCGCTGCAGATGCAGCTCCAGTCCCAGCGTAGCGCCGCCGCGCACCTGCAGCGTGGTGAAGTGGCCGTAGTTGATCAGCGCAGCAGCGCCGAGCTGTTGCGCGCTGGCCGGAGCGCCATTGCAGAAGATCAGCGACATAGCAGTGCCTGCGCCTGCCGCCACCACTGCGCGACCAGTTCGCCGGCCGGCCGGGCTGGTGCCATCCATGCGGATTGACCCGCCCAGGCCTGCATCGATGCCAGACGGTTGTCGCGCGCCGCTGCCTGGCGCATCGCTGCAGTCAGCCCGCGCTGCACCGGGTAGGGCGCAGGCGGCGGTGCATCCGCAGCGATGGCGGCCCGCACGTAAGGCGTGAGCAATGCCCGCCCCAGGCGCCCGGAAAATGCGCGGGTTGGCTGAGTATGTTCCGGCTCGGCGGCCGCCAGTGCATCGGCCCAGGCGCTTGGCAGCGCCGCTTCGGGCGTACGCAACAGGCCGGTGCCGATCTGCACTGCGCTCGCGCCCAGCATCAGCGCCGCCGCGATTCCGCGCGCGTCGGCGATGCCACCGGCGGCGACGATCGGAATCTCCAGCTGATCGACTAGCCGCGGCAGCAAGGCGAACAACCCGGTCATCTGCTGCGCGGCCTGGCCCGCAGCGAACGCGCCGCGATGGCCACCGGCTTCAGCACCTTGCGCAACCACTGCGTCGGCACCGGCAGCCTGCGCCGCACGCGCTTCCTCCAGGGTGGTGGCGCAGGCGAACCACGCGATGCCGGCCGCTTTCAGGCGCACAACCTGGTCGGGCCGGAACAGGCCCATGATCGAGGACGCCACCGCCGGGCGGGCGTCGAGCAAGGCCTCGAACTGCGCATCGAAGTCGGCTGGCGTGGCATCGCCTGCGGCTTCGGCCACCGGCGGCCCCCAGTGCGCAAGAAACCCGCGCAGACGCGCCTCTGCCTCTGCGTCGCGGACAGGGGCCGGATCGGGAATCCACAGATTGACTTGCGCAGGCCCGGCACTCGCTTCAGCGAAGGCGGCCATCCACGCCACGATGTCCTGCGGCTGCGACAACACCGCCCCCATCGCGCCCATGCCGCCGGCGTTGGCGACAGCGACCGACAGCGGCACCGGGCAGGCGCCGGCCATGGGGCTGAGCAGGATCGGGACACGCACGCCAAAGCGCTCGCAGAAATGGGCGACGTTTGAGTACGGGCCATCCGATGCGAGCGACTGTGTCATGACTACCTCAGCGATGGCCTTCAAGAAGTTGCACGATCCTGGGCCACTGCATCTGACGTGCCAGATCCAGCGCACTCTGTCCCGCGGGCGTGCGTAGCGACGGATCCGCGCCGTGCTTGAGCAGCAGCGAAACCGGCTGGTAATTGCCAGCCAAGGCCTCGCGCTGCAATAACGTCCAACCAGCATCGTCGCGAAAATGCACCATGTCGGGCTGATCGCGCAGGCCCTGATCGAACGGGGGCCCCATGTTTTCACTCATCGGATGCTCGCACTCGGACGGATCCTGCTCCGCTGCGGCAGGCTGCCCCGGCTTGCGACCGAATAGCTTGTCGAGCAGGCCACCTTTACGCTCCTGCACAGGCTTAGGCACAAGGCGCACTTCGCCCAGCTCAGCGAAGTCCAGGCCCCACGCGACATCGTGCTCGATCTGTTCGGCCGGCGACATCGCGCGGCGCATCGCGTCGATGGTATGGCCACCGTAAGCCAGCCCATCGATGACGTACATCCAGTCTTCCAGTTCGCCGATCGGCGCAGAGACGGCGTCGCCGGCGGCCAGCCCCGAGATCCAAGCCGGTTTGTTGACCAGCTTGCCAGACAGCTGGTCGCCGTCGAACTGCACGTCCGATACCCACATGTGCTCATGCGAGGGCGCACCAACCGCGAATGCATCGGTGGCAAACGGTAACTTGATCGCTGCCAGGGACAACGCCGGCACGATCCGACGATATTCCCACGACAGTTCACGCCAGAAAAACTTGAACGTCGCGCGCGCAGCGGCATACGCCGCCAACATCGCGGCGTCGTCCTGGGCGGGGTACATCCGGCTTTCGGTCATCTATCCATCTCGAAGTAGGCGCCGCTGGCCACGCCAGGCAAGCCTTGGTCAGAAGCCGGAAAGAGGCAGGCAATAGCGCGGCATGGCGGCGACTCTCAACAGCACTTCACTTCGACAACCGGTTCCAACGCGCGCATGGGCGCCTTTCATTCGCCTGCGCGCGCGTTGGTGGCATGCAGTCTGAACGCTGCGACGCAACGTTCAGCCAATTGTGCCAAGCCCATCCTCGTGCTGCCCTGTATGACTTACGACCGCACCTACCGCATGCACTTATCGCGTCGCGTGAGCGAACGAGCAGACTCAGCGGAACGGCATGCCGCCGCGGCCGCCCATGGCGCCCATCATGCCCTTCATGTTGCGCATCAGCCCCTTCATGCCGCCGCCGGCCAGCTTGCCCATCATCTTTTCCATCTGCTGGTACTGCTTCATCAGCTTGTTGACGTCGGCCGGCAACATGCCCGAACCACGGGCGATGCGGGCGCGGCGCGAGCCGTTGAGCAGGGCCGGGTTGCGGCGCTCCTTCTTGGTCATCGAGTTGATGATCGCGATCATGCGCGGCACTTCCTTGCCGGTGACCTGCTGCTTGACGTTGTCCGGGATCTGGCCCATGCCCGGCAGCTTGTCCATCAGCCCATGGATGCCGCCCATGTTCTGCATCTGCTCGAGCTGTTCCTTCATGTCGTTGAGGTCGAATTTCTTGCCCTTGGCGACCTTGGCGGCGAGCTTGGCGGCTTTTTCCTGGTCGACGCTGTGCTCGACCTGCTCCACCAGCGACAGCACGTCGCCCATGTCCAGGATGCGGCTGGCGACGCGGTCGGGGTGGAACACGTCCAGGCCGTCGGTCTTTTCGCCGGTACCGACGAACTTGATCGGCTTGCCGGTGATGTAGCGCACGCTCAGTGCGGCACCGCCACGGGCGTCGCCGTCGGTCTTGGTCAGCACCACGCCGGTCAGCGGCAGCGCCTCGCCAAAGGCCTTGGCGGTGTTGGCCGCGTCCTGGCCGGTCATCGCATCGACCACAAACAGGGTTTCGGTGGGGTTGACCGCGGCGTGCAGCGCCTTGATCTCCTCCATCATCGCCGCATCGATCGCCAGGCGGCCGGCGGTATCGACCAGCAGCACGTCGGCGAACGACTTGCGCGCATCGCTGATCGCGGCGCGCACGATGTCGACCGGCTTCTGCGAGGCGTCGGAGGCGAAGAACAGCACGCCGACCTGTTCGGCCAGGGTCTTGAGCTGCTCGATCGCAGCCGGGCGATAGACGTCGGCCGAGACCACCATGACCTTCTTCTTGCGCTTTTCCTTCAGGTGCTTGGCGAGCTTGCCGACCGTGGTGGTCTTGCCCGCACCCTGCAGGCCGGCCATCAGGATGATCGCCGGCGCCGGCACATTGAGGTTGAGGTCGGTGGCGGCCGCGCCCATCACCGCGGTCAGCTCGTCGCGGACGATCTTGATCAGCGCCTGGCCCGGGGTCAGCGACTTGAGCACTTCCTGGCCGACCGCACGCACCTTGATGCGCTCGATCAGCGCCTGCACCACCGGCAGCGCCACGTCGGCTTCGAGCAAGGCGATGCGCACTTCACGGGTGGCTTCGCGGATGTTCTCCTCGGTCAGGCGGCCGCGGCCGCGCAGGCGCTCCATGGTGCCGGAGAGACGTTGGGTAAGGGACTCGAACATGCGCAAGGGACCGCGTAAGGGGAAACGGGCACCGATTATAGCGGCACCGGCCAATGCGCCGCCCCGGCCGGCCCGCCGTCCAGCGGCGGAGCCAGCTCGGGCAGCCGCCGCGCCCAAGCGCGGCAATACGCACAGCCAACCAGCGACAGCGCCGCGATGCACGGGAACGGCAGCCGCAGGAAAGCAGCCACCCCACCCCCGCATCCCAAGCCCCCTTACCCACTCGCGCCCTGCCCCGCCTGCCAGCCCAGCTCAAGCCCCGCAGCTCGCAACCTGCTTTTCTCGACTCCCGACTCCCGAATCCCGACTCCCGAATCCCGAATCCCAGCCCCACCAATATGCGAAACTTCCACGATGACAATCGTTCTCATCGCGTTCGCCCTGTATCTGCTGGCCACGGCGCTGCTCACCCAGGCGGTGCTGCGCGATGGCAACCAGGCCCCTGCGCGCTGGCTGGCCCCTGCGCTGGCGGCGGTGGCATTGCACGCCGGATATCACGTCCTGGTGGCGTTCCGCACTGCGGGCGGGCCGGACATGCATTTCTTTGCGGCCCTGTCGCTGTGCGGCCTGGGCATGGCCGCGCTGACGGCGGTGTTCGGCGGCCGCGGGCGCATGGCGGCGGTGGGCGTAGTGGTGTTTCCGCTGTCGGCGATTCTGCTGGCCTGCTATCACGCCTACGGCCACGAACCGAGTGCGGACCTGGGCTGGCGGCTGGAGCTGCACGCCTGGATGGCACTGCTGGCCTACGCCACCCTGGGCATCGCCGCGCTGCTGGCGATCATGCTGTGGCTGCAGGAGCGTGCGCTGCGGCGGCGCGACTTCCATACCTGGTTGCGTGCGCTGCCGCCGTTGACCGAGCTGGAAACCTTGCTGTTCCGCACGATCACGGTGGGCTTCGTGCTGCTGAGCCTGACCCTGTTGACCGGGCTGCTGTTCGTGCAGGATTTCCTGGCGCAGCGGCTGTTGCACAAGACCGTGCTCAGCATCCTGTCGTGGATCGTGTTCGGCGCGCTGCTGGTCGGCCGCTGGCGCAACGGCTGGCGCGGCAGCAAGGCGGTGCACTGGACGCTGACCGCGATGGCGCTGCTGGTGCTGTCGTTCTTCGGCAGCAAGTTCGTGATCGAGCTGGTGCTGGGACCGCGTTGATGGCGGTGGACGTGGAGCTGTTTTGGGCGTCATCGCCGCGGGACGGCATGCCGGAGTGTGTCCGCCCCGGGGGTAACTGCACGTCGATGTCACTGACGCAACCACCGGGCGTCCTTGCGAATCCGCGGGCGATGCGCTTCAGAGCGCAGGCCCGGAACTGCCCTGCTGCGGCGCGCATGCAATAGCAAGCCAGCCAGACTGATCCGACCGATGCGCAGGCTTTCGTGCAATGCGCGTATGCCGCTTTCGCCGCGTCGCTGGCGCCCGGCTGACGCGCGCGCTCCATATGTGCGCATTACCAAACGCAGCAACGCCTGTTTCAGACACGAGCCGCGCAGCGCAGTGGCATCCTATTGCCCCACGCCAAGCCTCAAGCATCCAGCGCCGCACTGACCACATCCCACGGCTGGTCCGGTCCGGGGATGGCGAAGCGATAGACGATACGGCGGCGGTAGGTCTCGCCCGGGCGCAGGATCGTGGACGGGAAGTTGGGGTGATTGGGGGCGTCCGGGTAGTCCTGCGGCTCCAGGCAGACACCGCGCCCCAGTCCGGGGTGATGGGCATCCAGATGCTGCCCCTCGTAGAGCTGCACTGCCGGGGCATCGCTGGTCATGCGCAGCGCTACGCCACTGTGCGGCGAGTACAGCTCAGCCGCGCGGTCCGCGCCGTCCGCCAGCACCAGGCACTGGTCATACCCCTTGCCGAGCACCACTTGCGGATGCGCGGGGTCGATCCGGTCGGCCAGCGCGGCAGGCGTGCGGAAGTCGAAGGGCGTGCCGGTCACCGGGGCGATCTCGCCGGTCGGTATCGACTCGGCATCCACCGGCAGATAGCGGTCGGCCGGCACGCGCAACACCTGCGATGCCGCCCGCGTCTGCGGGTCGCCCGACAGGTTGAAGTACGGGTGGTGGGTCAGGTTCAACGGCGTGGCGGCATCGCAATGCGCCTGGAAGTCCAGTTGCAGGCTGCGCTCGTGCAGTGCCAGACGCGCACGCACCTGCAGATTGCCGGGGTAGCCTTCTTCGCCATCGGGCGAGTGGTAACCCAGCAGTACCTGATCGGAGCTCTGCTCCAGCACGCTCCACACGCGTCGGCCGAACCCACGCAGGCCGCCGTGCAGCTGGTTGCGCCCCTCGTTGGCTGCGAGCACGTGCGTCACCCCATCCAGGGTGTAGCGCGCACCGGCGATGCGATTGCCGAAGCGGCCCACCAGGATATTGAGGCTGTCGCCATCGGCCGCGTAGGAAGACAGGTCCGGCAAGGCCAGCAGCAACGGCACCACGCCCTGTGCGGTGGTCAGCCGCAGCGTGTGCAGGATGCCGCCATAGGTCAGCACTTCGGCCTCCAGCCCGGCATCGCTGCGCAGGGTAAGCGCGTGGACCTCGACACCGTCTGGCAACTGCCCGAACACTCGCTGCATGAATCGCCCCGCCACTGATGGAAGCTGGCGAGCATAGCGGTGTCACGCATCTGCCGACCATGCCCTTGCGCACATCTCGGCGGCACACTCCACAACCACCTATCGGTGCGCGCGGCCGTGCCCGCCTGCTTCGCTCGCGCTGCAACACGACAAACGGCGGCAGCACGCACTACGCTACCGCCGCACTGCTGCAGCAGCGGCGCGTGACCACCCCGACGACCAACACAGGAGCGCCAAGCCGATGCAGTGGATTCCCCTCACGTTGCGGACAGCCTGCAGGCGGCTGACGCATACCGTCGTTGCGGCGGCCCTGGCGACCGGCGCATGTAGCACTTCTGCCGCCGAGGTCAAGGTGACCGGGACGCTGCGTGCGGACCAACCGGGCGCGCAGGTCTCGCGGCAGCTGTTTGGCCAGTTTGCCGAGCATCTTGGCACCGGCATCTACGGCGGCGTGTGGGTGGGCGAAGACTCCCCGATTGCCAATACGCGCGGATACCGCAACGACGTGCTCGCCGCGCTGAAAGCCATCGCAGTGCCGAACATCCGTTGGCCGGGCGGTTGCTTTGCCGACGAATACCACTGGCGCGACGGCGTCGGGGCGCCGGCCAAGCGCCCGATCCGGGTCAACACGCATTGGGGTGGCGTGGAAGAATCGAACCGGTTCGGCACCCACGAGTTCATGGACTTCACCGAGTTGCTCGGCACCCAGGCCTATATCGCCGGCAACGTGGGCAATGCGGCGCCGGACGAGATTGCGCAGTGGACCGAATACATGACCGCGCCCACACGCTCCAGCCTGGCCAGCGAGCGCCGCGCCAACGGCCGCAATACGCCCTGGCAGGTGCCCTACTTCGGCGTGGGCAACGAGCTGTGGGGCTGCGGCGGCAACATGCGGGTGGAATACGCGGCCGACGTGTATCGGCGCTACCAGACCTTCGTCAAGGCGCCGGCCAACCAGAAGATCCTCAAGATCGCGCCCGGCCCCAACAACGACGACTACCACTGGACCGAGGTGATGATGCGCGAGGCCGGCACGCTGATGGACGGCCTGAGCCTGCATTACTACACCGTGCCCGGCGGCTGGCCGCCGCGCGCCTCGTCGACCGACTTCGACCAGCGCGCCTGGATCGACACGCTGTCGCGCACGCTGGTGATGGACGAGCTGATCACCAAGCACAGCGCGATCATGGACAAATACGACCCGGGCAAGAAAGTCGCACTGGTGGTCGACGAATGGGGCACCTGGTATGCAGGCCTGCCCGATGCGAACCCGGGCTTTTTGCACCAGCAAAACAGCCTGCGCGATGCGCTGGTGGCCGCACTGAACATCGATATCTTCAGCACGCATGCCGAGCGCGTGCGAATGGCCAACATCGCGCAGATGGTCAATGTGTTACAGGCAATGATCCTCACCGACGGCGACAGGATGGTGCTGACGCCGACCTACCACGTGTTTGCGCTGTACAAGCCCTACCAGGACGCCACACACCTGCCACTGCAGTTGCAGACACCGGAGTACCGCTACGGCAACACGCATGTGCCGGCGGTACATGGATCGGCGGTCAAGGCAAAGGATGGGCATGTGTATGTCGCGCTGACCAACCTGGATGCAAGCGTGCCCGCCTCCGTCCGCGTCGACGTGCAAGGGCTGTCCGCACGCCGTGTCGATGGGCAGATCTTGACCGCGCCGGCGATCACCGCGCACAACACCTTTGCGCAACCACGCGTCGTCGAGCCGAAGGCGTTCAACGGCGCCCGTCTGCAAGCGAAGGTGTTGACGGTGGCGCTGCCTGCGCACTCGGTGGTGATGCTCAAGCTGCAATGAGCGCGCCATCGCAGGCTTGTCGCCCTGGGAGCAGGTAACAAACCAACTGCGCGAACACCACGCAGGCCAGGCCGGTGCTCGACATCATCATGTAACGCGCGCCCCTGGAGTGAGCGCGCCACCCATGCCCGCCTGGCCGTCGCCGGCCCTGTTTGGTTGGCCGACCTAGACGGATGTGGGTGCCGATGTCGGCAGCGCGTCCGGCTCTGCGAGGCGCCACTCCGGCGGCAGGCGTTCGAGTAGATGCGCCATGAAGGCCCGCACCTTCGGAGTGAAGTCGCGGCGGTCGGCCACGCAGAGGTAGATCCGCAGCGGCTCCGGCACGGCCTGCGTGGTGCTGCCGAGATCGGAGCCAAACAGCGGCTGCAGTTCGCCGCGCTGCAGGTAAGGCTGCACGACATAGGCTGCCAGGCGCGCGATGCCGCCGCCGGCAGCGGCCATGGTGGCCAGCGCGTCGATATCGTCGCTCACCATCGCCTTGCCCGGCTCCGGCTGGAAACGCACGCCATTGCGCACGAAATTCCATGGCAGGCAGCGTCCGTCGACCGGGTAACGCAGCAACAGGCAATCGTGATACTTCAAATCGTCCGCGCCCTGCGGCGTCCCGCAGCGGGCCAGATAATCGGGCGCTGCGCAGATCACCATCGGCACCTGGGCGATGCAACGTGCCACTAGGCCATCTTCGAGTTGCGCCTCGATACGCAGACTGACATCCACGCTTTCCTGCGCATGCTGCACGGCACGGTCGGTGCATAGCAGCTCGATCTCCAGCTGCGGGTAACGCTGCCGCAGCGCGGGCAGCATCGGTGCGAGCACGTGACGCGCGAACGCAGCGGTGCTGGCCACGCGCAATCGCCCGGCCGGCGCATGCTGCGGGCCGGCCACCAGCTGCCGTGCACGCTCCAGGTCGCGCTCCAGCTGCCTGACCTGTTCGAAGTACAGCGCGCCGCGCTCGGTCAGCGCCAGGCTGCGGGTGGTCCGATGCAGCAGGCGCACGCCCAGGTGGTGCTCCAGCCGCGCGATGTTCTGGCTGACTGCAGCGGCACTGACGCCCAACAACTTGGCCCCACCGGCAATGCTTCCGGCATCGACCGTACTGACAAAACTGCGAATCGACTGAAGAATATTCATTTATGGAGCAAGTATTCCCTGGCGATTCGTAAGATCTGCTTACGTAAGCCGCAAGGTTACGCCATCTACCCGCCCGGCGACCCGCATCCTAGAGTTGCACCACGCCGCTGGTTCGCGGCAAGCGAGGTCACCGCATGTCGTCATCCCCACCCCCATCCGCACTGGCGCGCCCACGCTGGAAGCTCGGCGTACGCGCCACGCCGTTCGTGTTTGCGTTTTACATGGCCGCGATCATGGCGCTGCTGATGTGCATCGTGATTACCGGCGCCAACACCGGCCTGGCGTCAGGGTTCGGGTGGCGCGTACTGGACGCCTACCGCATCGCAATGCCCACTGCGTTCTGCTGCGTGCTGGTGGTCCGGCCGCTGGTGGTCCGCCTGGTCGCGTGGACGGTGCATGCAGGGCATTGAGCAGCGCCGGCAATGCTGCTGGCGCCAGATGCATCAGACCCGGCGGATGGTCTGCGAGCGCGGCGCCCGGATGTGCTGAGCAGGCTCCATGCGTCCTCGACAAGCACCAGGCTTTGCTGGGTGTACGCAAGCGTACCGATGGAAGGGAGTACCAGCCCCGGGTAGTGCCGATCGCACCAGGCTGCTGCCGCGCAAGATGCAGCAGCCGACGTTTGCGACCGGCGTCATACCATTGATGGATTATTCCGGAATGAACACCACGAAACGGAATCAGATCGAACAATTGCTTTGACTCTGAACCAAGCGCTGCGCAGCGTCGCTACTCCACGGACACCGGTCCATCGTTGGAGATACGCATGAGCGTCGTACGCAGCGTCACCGTGCAGTTCGCTATTGTGCTGGGCCTCGCATTGACACCTTGCGTGCACGCGCAGACCCTGGTGTGGGAAGACAACTTCAACGGGCCATCCATCGACGGCACCAAGTGGACCTACGACGTCGGCAACGGGTGTCAGATCGGCTTGTGCGGCTGGGGCAATGGCGAAATGCAGTACTACACCAGTCGCCCAGACAACGCGCGCATCGAGAACGGCAGGCTGGTCATCCAAGCGCGCCGCGAAGCGTTCGGCGGCATGCCCTTCACCTCTGCGCGGCTCAAGACCGAAGGCCGCATGCACTTCAGATACGGAACGCTCGAAGCGCGCATCAAGACGCCGATCGTCGGCAACGGGCTATGGCCGGCCTACTGGATGCTGGGCACCATCGGCGTGTGGCCTGGGCGTGGCGAAATCGATCTGATGGAAGCCGGCATGGCCGCGGCGATCGCCAACGGCACCGCCAATCGCCGGATCGGTGCGGCCGTGCACTGGGACTACAACGGCTCGCAAGCCGACTACGACACCAGCTACACCAGCCCGGTGAATCTGCATGACGATTTCCATGTATATCGCATGACCTGGGACCCGCAGCTCATCCGCGTCTCGATCGACGGGCAGCAGTATTTCGAATTTGCGATTTCCAATATCGAAGGCGCCTCGTTGCATGAGTTCCATCAGCAGCAGTATCTGCTGCTCAATCTGGCAGTGGGTGGCACCTACACCGGGGTGACCTCACCGGCCGCAGTCACCGCGCCGCTACCGGGCAAGATGGAGGTCGACTACATCCGCCTGTACCAAAACCCCGGTTCGCAGCTGTATGTGGGCTCCCAACAGGCTACACCGGCCGGACGCTTTGGCGTGTTCACCGACCAGACCGATACCAGCGCGCGGCTGACCTTCGGCCAGGATGCCGAGCTGTATCTCTGGAACAACCTCACCCCGATCGCGCAGGCGCCGTTCGAAGGATCCAATGTCATGGCGTATCGCGCCAATGCGGGGGCATGGTATGGGCTGGGAATCCAGAGCGATTACCGCAATCTGGCCGCCTACGCCGGTGGTGCGCTCAAGCTGCAGCTAAAGACCACCACGGCATCGACATTCAAGATCGGCATCAACACCAGCTTCGGCGATAGCTGGGTGGATTTTGCGGCCGGCGGCAACCAGTACGGCCTGGTGCGCGATGGCGCCTGGCACGAAGTGAGCATTCCACTCAGTGCGTTCTACGACCTGGACCTGCAGGCGGTCAAACAGCCTTTCATGCTGGTGGCCGATCCGCCGGCAGCACCGGTGGAGATCGCCATCGACAAGGTCTATTACCAGAGCCGTTGAGCCGGCAGCGGACGCGCGCCCGCAGCCGGTGCTCAGGCGTTGGCCGGGATGCCCTTCAGCATGTCGATGAGCTGACGCAGGCGATAGGGCTTGGGCAGAAAATCCACCCCTGCCGGCAGCGGCGGCAACTGCGCCTTTGCAAAGCCCGATGCCAGGATGACGCGCGCCTGCGGCAACAATTGCGCCACCTGCTCGCTCAATTCGATTCCCGACATGCCGTTGGGCATGCGGATATCGCTGAACACCACATCGTAGGGGCCGCTGTTGCGCACCATGTGCAAGGCGCCTTGCGCATCGTCGGCGGTGTCGACGGTGATGCCGGCATCGCGCAGCGCCTCGCCGATCAACTCGCGCAGTTCTTCTTGATCTTCCACCATCAACAGGCGCAGGGATTCAGTCATGCTCGGCCTCCTCGATGGCCGGGAGAAACAGGGTGACGGTGGTGCCGCACCCAGGTGCGGTTTCCAGATCGACGAAGCCACCGGATTGGGACGCAAAGCCATACACCTGGCTCAATCCCAGGCCGGAACCCTTGCCGACATCCTTGGTGGTGAAAAACGGCTCGCTGGCGCGCTGCGCCACCTGTACCGACATGCCGGGGCCATTGTCGCGCACGGCGATGCTGACATAACTGCGCTGCGTCCCTTGCGAAGCTGACGGTGCAATACGTTGCTGCGCGGCGGTGATCACGGTGATGGCGCCACCGACCGGCATCGCGTCGCAGCTATTGAACACCAGATTGAGCAGCGCCGATTCCAGTTGGCTGGAGTCCACGCGCACATCCGGTAGCGCTTCGGCAAAGTCCAGCGACAGCGCGACTCCGGCCGGGCAGGCGCGGCGCAACAGCTCGAGCGTGCGCGTCACCAGCGCGTTGGCGGCATGCCGCTCCGGCACCAGGCGCTGCCCACGCGCGAAGGCCAGCAGCTGGCGGGTCAGCAAGGTGCCGCGATCCACCGCGGTCTGCGCCGCTTCCACCAGCATGCGCGTGCGCGCATCGTCGCCGGCGCGCAGCGCGATCAGATCCAGGCTGGTCACCATTACCGTCAGCAGGTTGTTGAAGTCGTGCGCCATGCCCAGCGTCAACCGGCCCAGCGCCTCGACTTTCTGCGAATGCAACAGCGCGTGCTGCGCCTGCTGCAACAGGCGTTGCGCCTCATGACGGTCGGTGACATCGCGGGTGATCTTGGCAAACCCGACCAGCACGCCGAATTCAAGCACCGGCTCTATCACCACGCTTGCCCAGAAGCGGCTGCCGTCCTTGCGTACGCGCCAGCCTTCGGCAGCAAGCCGCCCCTGGCGTTTGGCGATGTCCAGGTTCTGCATCGGCTCGTCGCGCTGCGCATCCTCGGGCAGGTAGAAGCGCGAAAAATGCGAACCGAGCACTTCGGCAGCGGAATAGCCCTTGATACGCTCACCGCCGGGATTCCAGCTACGCACGTAGCCGCCGGTGTCGAGCATATAGATCGCGTAGTCGGAGACGCTTTGCACCAACAGCTGGCACTGCCGGCTGTCGTGCGACAGCGGCCCGATGCTGCCGATGGCCGTTTCCGTCTCCATCGCGCGATGTTCCCCTGCAAAAGCGCGCGACCTTAGTGACGTTGCCGTGAAGGTTGCGTGCAAGCCAACCCGGCCGGAAAAGCGTCAAAAACCCGGCGATTGGCCCGTGAAACTTATCGGCTACCATGACCGCCCTCTCAAGTCGGTACGCGTGCCCCATGCAGAACATCTCGACCACACGCGACCGCTGGATCTGGGTCATCGCGGGGGCCTTGATGGCTGGCACGCTGGGCGTGGAGCTGGTCACGCCGCTGGGGTATGCGGTATGGCTGACCTACTTCGTGGCAGTGGGCGTGACGGTGTTCCAGAACCGCCCGCAGGCGCCACTGGTGGTGGGTGTGCTGTCGTGCGTGCTGCTGGCAATCGGTTTCCATCTGGCGCCGCCCAGCACCAATTCGAGCTTCTCGTCGATCAACCGCAGCATCGGTGGCGTCTCGTTTGTGGCGATGGCGCTGGTGGTGACGCAGGCGATCCGCGCGCGACGTCAGGCCGAGCTGGCGTTGTGGCTGCAGCAGGCAGAGAACACCGTCGAAGCGAGCCTGCGTGGCGATCAAAGCCCTGAGGATCTGTCCAATGCGGCGCTACGCGCCCTGTGCGACACCCTGGATGCGCAGGTCGGCGCACTGTACCGCGTGGAAGGCGAGCGGCTGCGGCTCACCGGCGGTGCGGCGCTGCCGGTCGACATGCCCAGAACGCTGCCCAGCAACGCCGGCCAATGGGGCGAGGTGTTGCAGCGTGGCACGGTGCGTCGCGTGCATGGCGTGGATGCGGGGCATCTGCAGATTGCCTCTGGCCTGGGCCAGAGCGCGTGCCAGGAGTTGCTGCTGGCCCCGGTGACCGCCGATGGCCGCGTGATCGGTCTGCTGGAGCTGGGCCGGGTCACCAGCGCGCAGACATCGGGCACGCGCGAGGAAGAAGTGCTGGCGCGTTGCGGCGAGAACATCGGCCTGGCGCTGCGCACCGCGCTGCTGCGCGCGCAGCTGGTGTCCCTGCTGGAAGAAACCCAGCGGCAGAGCGAGGAACTGCAGACGCAGCAGGAAGAGCTGCGCGTGGCCAACGAGGAACTGGAAGAACAAAGCCGCAGCCTGCAGCAGTCGCAAAGCGATCTGGAGCAGCAGCAGGCCGAGCTGGAACAGACCAATGTGCAGCTCGAGGAGCGCACCCAGGCACTGGAAGCCCAGAAGCAGGCGCTGCTGATCGCGCAAGGCCAACTGGTGCGCAATGGCAACGAACTGGCCACCGCCTCGCGCTACAAGTCGGAGTTCCTGGCCAACATGTCGCACGAGCTGCGTACCCCGCTCAACAGCGCGTTGATCCTGGCCAAGCTGCTCGCCGACAACAAGGACGGCACGCTCAGCGCAGATCAGGTGAAGTACGCGCAGGCGATCCTGTCGTCCAACAACGATCTGCTGGCGCTGATCAACGACATCCTGGACCTGTCCAAGATCGAAGCCGGGCATGTGGAACTGGCCGACGAAACCGTCGCTACCGACGCGGTGCTGCAACGCCTGCGCGACACCTTTGAACCGATGGCGCGGCAGAAGGGCTTGACCCTGGAGATCGGCGTTCAAGCCGCCGCACCGACGCAATTGGTGGTCGACAACCAGCGGCTGCAACAAATCCTCAAGAACCTGCTGGCCAACGCGATCAAGTTCACCGAGCGCGGCACGGTGAGCCTTTCGATCCAGGCGGGTGCACCGGGACGGGTGCTGTTCAAGGTCAACGACACCGGCATCGGCATTGCGCGTGAGCAGACCGATGTGATCTTCGAAGCGTTCCGTCAGGCCGACGGCAGCACACGACGTCGCTATGGCGGCACCGGCCTGGGCCTGTCGATCTCGCGCGATCTGGCACAGCGCATGGGCGGCAGCATCAGCGTGGACAGCGAACCCGGTCGCGGCAGTTGCTTCACCCTGGAATTGCCGACCGACGGCGCGCCGGCAGAAGGGATGAGCGCCACCGAGGCGAACGCGACGTCGCCATCGAGCGCGATCAACGCTACCGCGCCCCTGCATCAGCCCACCGGCACCGCAATGGCTGCGCGGCTTGGCGCACCCGGCAGCGCTGCACCCACGGCAGTGCCGCTGCCGATTCCTGCGCCCAGCGCTGCGCAACAGCAACGTGCGCAGGACGACCGCGATCAACGCACCCGCAGCGGTCGGCTGATCCTGGCGGTGGAAGACGACACCCGCTTTGCGCAGGCACTGGTGGACCTGGCGCATGAGATGGACTTCGATTGCGTGGTTGCCCCCAGCGCCGAAGAAGCGCTGCAGCTGGCCGCCGACTTGCGCCCCAGCGGCATCCTGCTCGACATCGGCTTGCCGGATGCCTCCGGCCTGAGCGTGCTCGAACGCCTCAAGCGCGACCCCGCGACCCGCCACATTCCGGTGCACGTGGTGTCGGCGCTGGAACGCAGCCAGATCGCATTGGAACTGGGCGCGGTGGGCTATCTGATCAAGCCGGCAACGCGCGAGTTGCTGGCCGGTGCGATCCGTCAACTGGAAGATACCAACGCGCGTGCGGTGCGCCGCCTGCTCATCGTCGAAGACGACAGCGCCCTGCGCGAAAACCTGCAGCTGCTGCTGGCGCGCGACCAATTGGAGATCGTTGCGGTGGGCAGCATTGCCGAGGCGATGGCGCAGCTGGCGGGCTCCACCTTCGACTGCATGGTCACCGACCTGGCATTGCCCGATGGAAGTGGCTACGACCTGCTCGAACGCATGGCCGGTAACGATGCGGTCGCGTTCCCGCCGGTGATCGTCTACACCGGGCGCGCACTGACGCGCGACGAAGAACAGCGCCTGCGCCGTTATTCCAAGAGCATCATCATCAAGGGCGTGCGCTCACCCGAACGCCTGCTGGACGAAGTGACGCTGTTTCTGCACAGCGTGGAAGCCTCGCTGCCCAGCGACCAGCAACGCCTGCTGCGCGAAGCGCGTCGCCGCGATGCGGTGCTCGACGGCGCCACCGTACTCCTGGCCGAAGACGATGTGCGCAACATCTTTGCGCTGTCCAGCGTGCTCGAACCGCTGGGTGTGACCCTGCAGATCGCACGCAATGGCCGCGAGGCGCTGGAGCGCCTGGCCGAGCGCGAGGTGGACCTGGTGTTGATGGACATCATGATGCCGGAGATGGATGGCATCACCGCGATGCGTCAGATCCGCGCCAATCGTCAGTGGCAGGATCTGCCCATCATCGCGCTGACCGCCAAGGCGATGGCCGACGACCGCGAGCGTTGCCTGGAGGCCGGTGCCAACGACTACATCGCCAAGCCCATCGACGTGGACAAGCTGGTGTCGCTGTGCCGGGTGTGGTGCTCGCGGCAATGAATCCAGTGGAACTGTTCGACCTGGAACTGCGTGTGCTGCTGGAAGCGGTGTACCAGCGCTACCACTACGATTTCCGTGACTACGCGGTGTCGTCGTTGCGGCGGCGCATGCGCCATGCCATGGCGCGCTTCGAGTGCGCACGCGTGGCCGATCTGCAGCACCGGCTGCTGCACGAACCCGACGCGTTTGCGCAGGCGATGCAGTTCTTCACCGTGCAGGTGTCGGAGATGTTTCGCGACCCGGCGTACTTCCGCGTGCTGCGCGAACATGCGGTACCGGTCCTGCGTACCTACCCGTCGATCAAACTGTGGGTGGCCGGCTGCAGCACCGGTGAAGAGGTCTGGTCGCTGGCAATCCTGCTGCACGAAGAAGGCCTGCTGGAAAAAGCCGTCATCTACGCCACCGACATCAATCCCGAAGCGTTGAACATGGCCGAAGCCGGTGCCTACGGCATCGATCGCATTGCCCAGTTCAGCCGCAACTATCTGGAGGCCGGCGGCCGCGGGTCGTTGTCGGACTACTACACCAGCGCCTACGACGGCGCGGTGTTCGATCGCCGCCTCAAGCGCAATATCGTCTTCGCCGATCACAGCCTGGCCACCGATACGGTGTTTTCCGAAGTGCATCTGGTGTCGTGCCGCAACGTGCTGATCTATTTCAACCGCACCCTGCAGGACCGTGCCGTGGGCCTGTTCTTCGATGCGCTGGTGCACCGCGGATTTCTTGGCCTGGGCAGCAAGGAATCGCTGCAATTCGGCGCGCATGCGCAGGCCTTTGAAACCTGCGCACGCGAACAACGGCTGTACCGGAAGGCCGCATGAGCAGCATGCCCGCGCCCCGGCGGTTCGATGCCATCGTGATCGGCGCATCCGCCGGTGGCGTGATGGCGCTGCAGGCGCTGCTGTCCCACCTGCCGGCAGATCTGCCGATGCCGGTACTGGTGGTGCTGCACATGCCGCGCGACCGCACCAGCCATCTGGCCGAGCTGATGGATGCGCGTTGCGCGCTGCCGGTGCGCGAGGCGGACGACAAGCAGCCATTGCGCACCGGCACCGTGACCATTGCCCCGCCCGATTATCACCTGCTGGTGGAAACCCGCGACAGCCTGGCGTTGTCGATGGATGCGCCGGTGCTGTTTTCGCGCCCGGCAATCGACCCCCTGTTCGAATCGGCCGCGGACGTGTTTGCCGAACGCCTGCTGGCGATCCTGCTCACCGGCGCCAGCAGCGATGGCAGTGCCGGCGTGGCCGCGGTGCGTGCAGCCGGCGGCACCGCCTGGATCCAGCGACCCGATGATGCCGCGTCTCCGCTGATGCCTGCCTCCGCCCTTGCCCACGCCGGTGCCGATGCGGTGCTGACCCTGCAGGCGATCTGCAGCCGACTGGAAGCCTTTCACCCATGAACCTCACCGCGACCGGTCTTGCCACACACCGCGACGAACCCGCCAAGCTCCTGATCGTGGACGATGTCCCGCAGAATCTGGTGGCGATGGAAGCGTTGCTGCAACGCGACAGCATCCAGGTGCTGTGCGCACCCTCCGGTGCGCACGCGCTGGAATTGCTGCTCGAGCACGATGTGGCGCTGGCCCTGCTCGATGTGCACATGCCGGAAATGGACGGTTTTTCGCTGGCGGAATTGATGCGCGGCTCGCAGCGCACCCGGCATGTGCCGATCATTTTCCTGACCGCCTCGCCGAACGATCCGATGCGCGCATTCCAGGGCTACGAAACCGGTGCAGTGGACTTTTTGCACAAGCCGATCGAGCCGCACGTGATCCTGAGCAAGGTCAACGTATTCATCGAGTTGTATCAGCAGCGCCGGCTGCTCAAGGCACGCAATGCCTCGTTGGAACGCGCGCTCGCGCTCAACGAAACCATGATGGCAGTGCTCACCCACGACCTGCGCACGCCGCTGTCGGTGATCCTGTTGTGCGCAGACAAATTGAGCCTGGACGTCGACGGCGAAGGCTCGGCGGCACGCACGCTCGAACACCTGGAAAACAGCGCCCGGCGCATGGCGCGCATGGTCGAGCAGCTGCTGGATTTCTCGCGCCTGCGCACTGACGGGCTGTCGATGCAGTTCGGCCCCTGCAATCTGGGCGAGGTGGCCCACAGCGTGGTCGGCGAGGTGGCGCAGGCCAACCCGCACACCGCCATCGACCTGCGCACCGAAGGCGACCTGGACGGCGACGGCGACGGCGACCGACTGGCGCAGGTGGTGTCCAACCTGGTCGGCAACGCCGTGCTGCATGGCGGCAGCCATCCGGTGCAGGTGCATCTGGATGGCCGCGAGCGCGACGTGCTGCGCCTGTCGGTCCGCAATGCCGGGCATATTCCCGACAGCCTGATGCCGCGCCTGTTCGAGCCGTTCAAGGCCAGCTTCCATGCCAGCCAGGGACTGGGGCTGGGGCTGTTCATTGCCGACCAGTTCGTCAGGGCGCACGGCGGGACGCTGCAGGCCCGCAACGAGGACGGGAATGTGGTGTTCGAAGCAAGACTGCGGCGGCACAACCTGGCTGCATGACCCGGCACGCGCCGGCCGCCAGGTAACGCACTGGCGCACCACGCCACGCTTGCAGCAGCGTTGCGCAGTGCGCCTTGCATCCCACGCGATGCCCGACACAGGCGTGTTGCGATAACCGCCCGTCAGGTAATCCAGCCTCGCAACCGCGCCTGGCGAGCTCATCGATTGTGGGTGGCCATCACCGCTAGGCCTTGAAGCACACAACCGGGCTCAACGCCTGCATCCTGGCGTCATGCGAGCACGAGCAGTGCCAGTTGCGGCAATGCACCGTATGCTCGCAGCCGATGCCCTGGCGCCATTGGCCCGAGCGCTGCGTTGCTGGTTCTTCGATCGCACCTAGATCTGTTCGTCATCATCAGGCGCACGCCGTGCGCCATGTCAGCGGAGGCGGTTATGTCGTATATCGATGGCTTTGTGCTTGCAGTGCCTGCAGCCAACAAGGATGCGTTTATCGAGCACGCCCGCATGGGCGACGCCGTGATCCTGGAATATGGCGCATTGCGTGTGGTGGAGTGCTGGGGCGACGATGTCCAGCGCGGTCAGTGGACTGACTTCCAGCGCGCGGTCGATGCCAGCGACGACGAGATCGTGGTGTTTTCTTGGATTGAATGGCCGGACAAGGCCACCCGCGATGCCGGCATGCGCAAGATGATGGAGGACCCGCGCATGGACCCGTCGGTCAACCCGATGCCCTTCGACGGCAAACGCATGATCTACGGCGGCTTTGTCCCGATCGTGACCCTTGGGCAATCGGCCTGAGCGAGGCAGCGCGCGTCTGCACGCGCGATCGCATGGCGGCCGCACGCCGTTGGTGCGGCCACCGGTCTGCGGGCCCAGCAGCGTCGGCCGCGGCCGCTACACTGGTGGCATGCAGCCGCAATCGCCGCCGGCGATGTCTGGCGTAGCGACGCGCTGCCTGCCCATCGGAGACCATACGCATGACCGACGCACCGCTTCTGATCGCCTGCCCGAACTGCGCTGCCATGAACCGCGTGGCGCAC
The DNA here is from genome assembly GCF_024806835.1 of Xanthomonas sp. 3793. Lineage (GTDB taxonomy): Bacteria > Pseudomonadota > Gammaproteobacteria > Xanthomonadales > Xanthomonadaceae > Xanthomonas > Xanthomonas arboricola_F. The sequence goes on along the minus strand of NZ_JANTYU010000002.1, from coordinate 373,550 downwards.
GCACGCCTGCACGATGCGCCCAACTGTGGCAGTTGCCATCGGCCGTTGTTTCTGGGGTCACCGGTGGCGTTGTCGGCGGCAGATTTCGACAAGCACGCCGTGCGCAGCGCGCTCCCGCTGGTGGTGGATTTCTGGGCACCGTGGTGCGCGCCGTGCCTGAGCATGGCACCGCAGTTTGCGGCCGCTGCCGCGACGCTGGAGCCGCAGGTGCGGCTGGCCAAGGTGGATACCGATCTGCATCCGGCGCTGGGCACGCGCTTTGGCATCCGCAGCATCCCGACCCTGCTGGTCATCCGCGGTGGACATGAGATCGGCCGTCATTCCGGCGCGGTGAGCAGCGCGCAGATCGTCAGCTGGGTGCGCTCGGTCCTGAGCCAAGGCTGAGATGACAAAGCCAGCGGCGCATCCACGCCGCTGGCTTGGCTGACACATCGGACAGGGCCGCGAGGGCTGCGCCGCGGCCTTGCCCCAGGCAGGCGTTACTGCCAGTTGACGTTGACCGACACGCCCACGATGCGCGGCTCGTTATAGACCGCCGCCATGTAGTTTTCGATCACACCCTTGACGTTCTTTTCGTTGGTGATGTTGCGCGCGAATGCCGCCACTTCCCACGCGCCATAACCACCGGTGTAGCCCAGCTTGAGGCCGCCTTCGAAGTTGCCGTCGGCGCGGAACTCGGTGGAGTCGTACAGCACGAAGCTGGTTTCGCCCTGCTTGTTCCAGTCGGTGGAAACGAAGAACGCGCCATCGTTGCCCATCGGGATGTCGTAGCGCGCGGCCAGGTTGAGGTTGTACTTGGGCGCGTTGGGCAGCGGGTTGCCGTCGATCTGCGCAAAGGTGTTGGCACCGACGCGGATGGTCGGGTCGTTGACCGTGCACACCACCACGCCATTGAGCGCGCAGGCCTGCGCAAACACGCGCCTGTCCTGGATTTCGCTGTGCAGCAGGCTCAGGCCGGCGGTCAGCGACAGGTTGGAGATCGGGCGCCAGTCCAGGTCCGCTTCCAGACCGTAGGCCTTGGCCTTGTCGGCATTGAACAGCACGCCGTTGCCGTCCGAATCGTTGCCGTTGAGCTGGATGTCGTCGACGGTGTAGGTGAAGCCGCTGACATTCAGGCGCAGCCGGTTGTCGAACAGGCTGCTCTTGATGCCGGCTTCCCAGGACAGGATGGTTTCCGAATCGGCGGTGGTGAAGTCCGAATTGAACACCGCGCTGCGGCCCTGGATGGTGGGGCCGCGGAAACCGCGTGCCACGCGTGCATACACGCTCAGGTCCGGGTTGAGTTCATACATCGCGCTCAGGTCCCAGCTGGGCTGGGTGTCGGACATGCGCACATCGCGACGGCCGCGATAGGTCACCGCACCGGCGGCGGTATCGGCGGTCTTGAGCAGGCAGGTCTCCTTGCTGTCCTTGGTCTGGCGCAGACCGGCGGTCAAGGTGAGCGCATCGGTGGCCTTGTAGCTGAGCTGACCGAAGCCGGCCCATGAGGTATTGGTGTTACGCAGCCGCACCCAGTTGTTGGGGTTGCGCGCGGCGGTGCGCAGGAAATACGCACGCTGATAGAAGTCGGTGGTGTCGCGGCCATCGAAGTAGAACGCGCCCACTTGCCATTGCAGTGCGTCGTCGCCTTCGCTGGCCAGACGCAGCTCCTGGGTGTATTGATCCAGGTCGCGGATCTGCCCCATCGACTGGCCGAAGCCGTTCGGCACGCCGTTGACCGGGTAATTGGCCGCCGCGCCGCCATCGGTATCGCCACGGCTGTAGCCGGAGGTGGTTTCGTAGGCGGTGATGGAGGTCAGCGACACGCCGCCGAAGTCGTAGATCGCCTTGATCGAGCCGCCATCGGTCTTGTAGGCCTGCGGGTTGTTGTTGGCCTCGTCGTAGGCCACGCGGTCGCGCGGCACGTCGACCTTGTCGCTGCCGCGCGTCACTGCATTGCGCAGGAACAACGTGGAGGTGCCGTCGTAGTCGCGGGTGTGCACCGAGCCCAGCAGCGAGAACGCATCGTTGGGCTTGAGCAGCACCTGCAGGCGCGCATTGCGGTCGTTGTAGCCGCCCATCGTGTCCTTGCGCGGGGTGCGCGTGCCATCGGCGCTGCTGCCGGCAAAGGTATTGTCCACCCAGTCGTCGCGGTGCTGGTACAGGGCCGACACGCGGAACGACAGCACATCGTTGATCGGCCCGCCAAAGCCGCCGTCCAGCGACATGGTGTTGTAGCTGCCGTAGCTGGCATCGACGCGACCGGTATAGGTGTCGCCCGGCTTGACCGTGTCGAACTTGACGATGCCGGCGGTGGTGTTGCGGCCGAACAGGGTGCCCTGCGGGCCGCGCAGCACTTCGACCTGATCCACGTCGTAGACGGGGTTGGACTTGAGCACCACGTGCTCCAGCACCACGTCGTCCTGGATGATGGACACCGGCTGCGACGCGCCGAGATAGAAGTCGATGTTGCCCAGGCCGCGGATATAGAAGCGCGGAAAGATGCGCCCAGTGGTGGTCTCGGCGTAGAAGCCCGGCACGCGGCCGGACAGCGCCAGCAAGGTGTCGTCGCCGCCGGCGGTGTACTGCCGCATCGCCGCGCCCTGCACCACGCCCACCGACACCGGCACCTCCTGCAGGTTCTGCTCGCGGTGCTCGGCGGTGACGGTGACCGCGTCCAGCGCGGTGGGGCTGCCCTCGCCCTGGCTGGCCGGCGCCTGCTGGGCCGATGCGGCAGCGGCCATCGAAGCGAGCAGCAGACCGGCGCAGGCGCGTGCCAGCGGCGTGCGTTGCGGTGCACGTGCATACAGATGCGCAACAGCGGACGTCAGCGACGGAGAGACAGACGAGTACAACGACATGCGGGTTGATCCTTGGATGAAGACGCGAAGATGAGTCCGTGCGGCACGGGCCTGCCAGCAGGAGGCGCAGCATGGCGCCGCGCGCACGATATGTCAGCAATGTTGCAGCGAAGTGGCAGGCGCACCGATCCGCGCCCAGAGGCTGCGTTGCGCACAGCCATGCCAGCACGCGCCTGCGGCATGGCAAAACGTCATGCCGTGCCAGGCGCAGAGCTGTCATGCTGCCGCGAGGCTGGCGCCAGGCCAGTGGACGCGTATCGGGGAACCTGTCGTGAAACGAGTCGGATGGATACTGGGCCTGATGGCCGCCGTGAGTTGCCAGCTGGCCCATGCCGGCAGCGCGCTGATCACCCAGGTGGATTACCAGGGCGATGACGGCGGCGCGTTGCCGACCGAGACGCAGTACCGCAATCCGGTGCTGGCCGGGTTTTATCCGGACCCGTCCGCGGTCCGGGTCGGCGACGACTTCTATCTGGTCAACTCCACGTTCGGCTACTTTCCCGGCCTGCCGGTGTTCAAGAGCAGCGACCTGGTGCACTGGACCCAGATCGGCAATGCGATCGATCGCCCCGACCAGATCGACTACGGCCGCGACGAGCTGACCCGCGGCCTGTTCGCCGCCAGCATCAGCCACCACGACGGCACCTTCTACATTGCCAACACCTGTTTCTACTGCGACGGCGGCAACTTCCTGATCACCGCCACCGATCCGGCCGGTCCGTGGTCCGACCCGATCTGGCTCGACGCCAAGGGCATCGACCCGTCGCTGTTCTTCGACGACGACGGCAGCGCCTGGCTGGTCAACAACGACGTGCCGGCCGGCAAGCTGCGCTACGACGGACACCGCGCCATCTGGCTGCAGCAGCTGGATCTGACCCGCATGACGCTGGTCGGCACACGTCAGGTGATCGTGGACTCGGGCTTTCAACCGGCCACCAATCCCGAACATATCGAGGGCCCGCATCTATTCCGCCGCGACGGCTACTATTACCTCACCGCAGCCGAAGGCGGCACCGGCGAGCAGCATGCGCAGATGATCTACCGCAGCCGCCAGATCACCGGCCCCTACGAGCCCTGGAGCGGTAACCCGGTACTGACCCAGCGCGACCTGGACCCGAGCCGCAGCGCACCGATCACCTCGACCGGGCATGCACAGTTCGTCGAGCTCCAGGACGGCACGTGGTGGGCGGTGTTCCTGGGCACACGCCCGTATCAGGGCAACCACTACGCGCTTGGCCGCGAAACCTTTCTATTGCCGGTGCAATGGCGCGACGGCTGGCCGCAGGTATTGCCGCATGGCAGCGCCGTGCCGCCGATCGCCACGCGCTCCGCACTGCCTACCGGCACCCAGGCCCTGCCCACCAGCGGCCCGATGCAATGGAGCGAGCGCTTTCAACAGGCGCGCGTGCCGATGCAATGGATGACCTTCCACCCGCCTACCCAGCCGTGGTACCTGCCCGGCCCGCAGGGTCTGCGCATCACCCCCTCGCAGGTGGCGCTGGGCGATATCGGCCGCGGTCAACCCGCGTATCTGGGCCATCGCCTGCAGCATCACCACGCCACGCTGGCGGCCACTGTCGATGGCAGCGCGCTGGCAATCGGCGAGCAGGCAGGCCTTGCGATGGTGGCCAAGGAAAGCCACTTCCTGGCGGCCATGCTGGTGCGCGACGAGGCCGGCGCCGCTGTCGTGTTGTATCGCCGCGCAGGCCTGCAGGACCCCGGCACCGGCACCGTGCTGGCACGTGCGCCGCTGCCCGATGCGACCCAACCGGTGCAGCTGCGCTTTGCGCTGGACGGCGCGCGCGTGCATGTGGATTTCGCGGTAGGCAACGGTCAGTGGCAGACGCTGCTCGAACAGGGCGACGCCCTGCTGCTCAGCACCGAGACGGCCGGCGGTTTTCTGGGCGCCACGTTCGGGCCGTACGCGTACTCGCGTTGACTGCCGGCGCGCGTACACCGCACTGCCGGGCAATCGAACCAATGCTTCCTAAGCGCGCGCCAGCACGCTGCTGTCGAGCATCTGCCCGACGGTATTGAGCAAATCGTTGAGGCTGAAGGGCTTGGGCAGCAAGGCCATGCCGTCGGCCAGAAATTCCTGCCGTGTGACCGCGTTTTCGGCGTAGCCGGTGATGAACAGGATCGGCAGCCCCGGAAGCAGCGTACGCGCCACATCGGCCATGTCGCGCCCGTTCATGCCCGGCAGGCCGACATCGGACACCACCAGGTCGATCTGCAGATCGGTGCGCAACTGCTCCAGCGCGCCGATGGCGTCTTCGGCTTCGATCACCTGATATCCGGCGTCGCTGAGCACCTCGCTGACCATCATGCGCACCACGTCGGTGTCGTCCACCAGCAGGATGCGCGCGTTGCGCGCGCGTTGCGTCGTCGGCGACGGTGCCGGCGGCACCTCGCTCGCCGACAGCCCGCGCGGCAGCAGCAACGTCACCGTGGTGCCCTGGCCGATCTGGCTGGTGATGCGCGCGGTACCTCCGGACTGGCGTGCAAAGCCGTAGGTCATCGACAACCCCAGGCCGGTGCCTTCGCCGATGGGTTTGGTGGTGAAAAACGGCTCGAACACCTGATTGAGGATGGCCGGCTCGATGCCGCTGCCGTTGTCGATCACATTGACCGCGACATACTCTCCATCGTCCAGTTCCGGGTCGTTGAGCGCGACGTAGGCGGCGGTCTGCACGCAGATGGTGCCATGCCCGCGTAATGCATCGCGGGCATTGATCACCAGGTTGAGCACCACGTTCTCGAGCTGGTTGGCATCGGCAACCGCCACCAGCGAGGCATCGGCAAGCTCCAGCTCCAGGGCGATGTTCTCCCCGATCGAGCGTTGCAGCATGTCTTCCAGCGAGCGCACGCGCAGATTGACGTCGAACGGCTGCGCATCCAGCGATTGCTTGCGCGCAAACGCGAGCATGCGCTGGGTCAGCGCCGCTGCCCGATGCGCCGAGCCGGTGGCAATTTCGGCCAGGCGCGGCACGCGCTCGATGCGGTTGGATTCCACCGCCAGCTGGATCATGTCCAGGCCGGAAATGATGCTGGTCAGCAGGTTGTTGAAGTCGTGCGCGATGCCGCCGGTGAGCTTGCCCAGCGCTTCCATCTTTTGCGCCTGCAACAGCTGGATTTCGGTGCGCTGGCGCTCGGCGATCTGGTGCGCCAGCTCGGTGGTGGCGGTATCCAGTTCCTGACGCTGCTCGCGCTCGCGCAGGCGCCGCTCGGTGACGTCCTCCACCATCAGCAGGCCCAGGTCCGGCTCGCGGTACGGCGACACCCGCCATTCGGTTTCGCACAGCTTGCCATCGCGCAGGATCGACAGCGTGCCGCTCCAGCGCTCGCGCTGCGCCAGTGCGCCGGTCAGCGCCTGCACGGTGGCCGTCTGATCCAGCCCCGCAGCGTGGATCGCTTCACCCGGCGTGGCATCGCCGATCAGGCGCTGGAACGCCGCGTTGAGTTCATGCGTGTGCAAGGCGGCATCGACCACTGCGATCGGCGCGCTGATGTGCTCGAAGATCTCGCGGAAACGTGCCTCGCTGAGCCGCAACGCTTCTTCGGCATTGCGCGCGCGCAACAGCGTGCGCAGCGTGGCGACCAGCACGTTCGGATCCACCGGGTGGATCAGGTAGGCATCGGCGCCGGCATCAAGCCCGGTGATCATGTCGCCGGTGGCGATCGAAGCCGCCGACACGTGCACCACCGGCAGCAACGCAGTGCGCGGCTCGGCGCGCAGGCTGCGCACGATGTCGAAGCCGCTCATGTCAGGCAGATTGACGTCCAGCACCACCGCCGCGAACGCCTGCGCTGCCAGCTTGGCCAGGCCTTCGGTGCCGGTGCCGGCTTCCTCGACCACGAAGCGGTGGTGCTCGAGCACACGTCGCACCGAATAGCGCGTCACCGCGTTGTCGTCGACGACCAGAATGTGCTGCTTACTGCCCAAGTGCCTTCTCCGCTGCCAGGGTCACCGGCAGCACGACGAAAAATTCCGACCCCTGCCCCACCACGCTGTTGATGCCGACCCGCCCGCCCAGCAGTTCGGCGAACCGCTTGCAGATCGACAGGCCCAGGCCGGTGCCGGTCAGGCGCTTCTGCAGCGGCGAGTCCACCTGTACGAAATCCTCGAACAAGGTCTCGTGAAGTTCGGGCGCGATCCCGATGCCGGTGTCCTGCACGCTGAAGCGCACGTGGTCGTCGCCTTCCATCTGCGCCAGGACGCGCACATGGCCCTGCGGGGTGAACTTGAGCGCGTTGGAAATGAAGTTGCGCAGGATCTGGGCCAGCTTTTTGTCGTCGGTGTACAGCATCGGCAGCACCGGCGGGTCTTCGAAGATCAAGGTGGTGGTGCCCACGTCGGTGAGCGGGCGAAACATGCCGCGCAACGCCGCAAACAGGTCCATCAGGTCGAACCAGCCCGGCGAAATGGTGATGCGGCCGGCCTCGATCTTGGCCAGGTCCAGCAGGTCGTCCACCATCTCGGTGAGCTCGCGCGCCGATGCGCTGACAAAGCGCACCTGCTTGAGTTGCTCGTCGTTGAGCGGCCCGTCCATACCGTCTTCCAGCAGCCGGGTAATGCTCAGGATCGAGCCTAGCGGGGTACGGAACTCGTGGCTCATGTACGACAGGAAGCGGCTCTTGAGCTCGGATACCTCGCGCAGCTGTTCGGCCTGCTGGTCGAGTTCGGCGTACAACGCCAGGACGCCCTGGTTGGTTTCGTCCAACTCCTCGCGCAGCGCCTGGTTCTGCTCGCGCAGGCTCGCCAGTTCGCTCATCGGATCGCTGCCCGGTACTGCATCGGATGCGTTCATTGCATGGCTCCCAGGCGCATGACGAAGACGCAGGCATCGTCGCGGCCGCGCGCGTAATCGCGCAATAGCACGCCCGCAATGATGCGTGGATGGCGCGACAACAGCCCGGCGTGATCGCGCAGGTTCCAGCGCGTCTGCAGGCCGTCGCTATGCATGACCAGCAGCTTGCCCGACGCCTGCGGAAAATCGAACGGCTTGGCCCTGCGACACTGCACGCCGACGATGCCCGGATGCGAGGGCATGCCGCGCACACCATCGCCATCGCACAAGGCTGCGGCGACATTGCCGACGCCGGCAAAGCGCACGTGCCCGCTGCTGCCGTCGAACTGCATCACCGCGGCCGCGCCGCCCCGGCTGCCGGACATGCCGGCATGCAGCCGCAAGAGACGTTCGTCGGGTTCGCCGCTGGCAGCGGCCGCAGCGCGCGTGCCGGCATCGGCAGCATCGGCCGCGCCCGGACCGTGGCCCAGGCCATCGATCATGGTGACGGTGACGTGTTGCGCATCGATCGCCAGATGCCAGGCATCGCCGCAGACCGCTTCGCTGTGCAGCGGCAGCCGGATGGCGCCGTACGGCAGATCGGACGCGGCGCCTGCATCGGCATAGACCCGCGCCAGCACCATCGTACCGGCATGATCCGAATACGCATCCAGCAGCGCCGCCTGCCGTCGCACCGCGCCCAGACCATTGCCGGGCGTGCTGCCGGTGGAGTAGCCGTCGGGCAGGCAATCGGCGAGCACGAAGCCCGGGCCCTGGTCGAGCGCGCACAGCTCCACGCCGATGCCAGCGCTGCCGGCCACGCGGCAAAGCTGAATCTGCCCGCCGCCGCCATGGTTGAGCAGGTTGGTACACAGCTCGGTCGCGACCAGCGCAACGCGGCCGCAAGCGCCTTCGTCGAACCCATTGGCCTGCGCAAGCGCCACCGCATCGCGGCGCACCTGCCCCACCTGTGTCACTTCTTCGACGCGGATGACCTGGGTGAGTGCGCCGGCAACATTCACTTCCATTTAGTGATGGTGATGCGCGTGCCCTTGCCGGCCGCAGTGTCCAGCGTGAAATCGTCGACCAGACGCCGGCTGCCGGACAGGCCCAGCCCCAGCCCGCTACCGGAGGTCCAGCCATCGGTCAGCGCAAGATCCAGATTGGGGATGCCCGGGCCTTCGTCGCGGAAGGTCAGCTGCACGCCCTTGCGGATGCCGCTTTCCACCAGCGCCCAGTCCATGTCGCCGCCGCCGCCGTAGATCACGGTGTTGCGCGCCAGCTCGCTGGCCGCAGTGACCAGCTTGGTCTGGTCGACCAGACGCAGGCCGCACTGCACGACCAGCTTGCGCACGGTCTGTCGCGCCAGCACCACGTCCTGCTCGGTGCGGACCGGTTGCGAGCCGGTGGTCATGATGCGGTGTCGGGTTGCTGCAACAGCCGCATGCCGCGTTCGACGTCCAGCGCCGTGCGCACCGACGGCAAGGTCAACCCCAGTTCCACCAGGGTGATCGCCACCGCCGGTTGCATGCCCACCACCACGGTGCGGGCACCCATCAGCGTCGCCAGCCCGGAGATGGTGCTGATCATGCGGCCGATGAACGAGTCGACGATATCCAGTGCGGAGATGTCGATCAGCACGCCACGCGCGGAGGTGACGCTGATCTTTTCCGACAGGTCTTCCTGCAGCTGCAGCGCGAGCTGGTCGTGCATGTCCACCTGGATGGTGACCAGCAACAGGTTGCCCATCCGCAGGATCGGGATGCGCTCCATGTCAGAGCGCCTTGCTCACGGTCAGCCCGGTGCGCTTGAGCGCCAGCGCCAGTGCGTCGGCCAGGTTGGCCTTGGTCACGATGCCCTGCAGATCCAGCCCCAGATGGACGATGGTCTGCGCAATCTGCGGGCGCACGCCGCTGATGATGGCATCGGCGCCCATCAGCCGGATCGCGGTGACGGTCTTGAGCAAATGCTGCGCAACCAGCGTGTCCACGGTGGGCACGCCGGTGATGTCGATGATGGCGATCTCCGAGCCGGTATCGACGATGCGCTGCAGCAGCGACTCCATCACCACCTGGGTGCGTTGCGAATCCAGCGTGCCGATCATCGGCAGCGCCAGCACGCCGTCCCAGAGTTTGACCACCGGGGTGGACAGCTCCAGCATCTCTTCCTGCTGGCGCGCGATGATGTCTTCGCGGGTCTTCTGAAACGCCTTGACGGTGTACAGGCCCAGACGGTCCAGCAGCTCGGACAGCGCCCACAACTGCTGCGCGAGGTCTTCCGGAGTACTGGCGTATTCGCGCTGCACCAGCTCGAACAGCACGCGCTTGAGCGAGAAAATGAAGTTGGCGGTTTCCTGCGAATCGAAGCCGCGGGTGGCGCGGTCGCGCGACAGGTTTTCCAGGAAGCGACGGACCTCGCTCCACTCGGCGCTGTCCAGACTGCTGCCATCGTCCTTCAACGAGGCGGCCAGCAGCCGCAAAAAGTCCGCACCCTGGGCCTGCTGATCCTGCCGGGAGATACGCGCATCGTTGCCGAGGCCTGAGCCCAGCCACGCGGCCAACAACGCCGCTTCCTGGCCACGGATCGCGTCGATCGAGCGCTGCTGCAGTGCCACCATGAGATCACCCGCCAAAGAAATGAATAAAAGAAGCTGGCATGCGGGCTGGACTGCGCCTGGACCGACGCGGCGCCCCCACGCCGATGCGTAGGAGAGTAAAGCAATTCAGTTTCGGCAACCAGCAACCCAACCTGTAGCGGTCAGAGGACGTTGCCGCCCGCAGTTTGACATTGCAGCGCACGCACCGAACGTGCGCCGGGACACGTGGTGGGGAATGGGGAATGGGGAATGGGGAATGGGGAATCGGGAATCGGGTGTGGGGTATTGGGTGTGGGGTATTGGGTGTGGGGTATTGGGTGTGGGGTATTGGGTGTGGGCAGTTGTTGGTCGGGATTTCGCAGGCGGGGACTGCGCGCAAGTGATTGATTGCTGGCAGGTGCGCCGGCAACGGCGCATGCAGGTCTCTTGCACGCTGCATGCCGCGGCACTGCCATGGTCGCCACGCGTTGTCGCACCGGTCTTGCGTGCGCGACAAGGCGCATTGGAAAGCGTGCGCTGCGCACCTGCCCTTGCGCTTCTGCCCCCCCCACCACGCCGTCTTACTCAAGCAAGCGCCACCGGCCTCGACGGTGCGCGCGCCAGGCCGCTGCAACGCGGTGTGCCACCGGCAGTGTTTTGATACGGCCGCCGACGTGGTCTGATCGCCAACCAATTTTCCCAAGGTTCCCGCCCCGCCATGTCGTCGCTTTTTACGCCGTACCACCTCAAGGACGTCTCGCTGCGCAATCGCATCGCGATCCCGCCGATGTGCCAATACACTGCCGTCGACGGATTCAGCAACGACTGGCATCAGGTCCACTACGCCGGCATGGCGCGCGGTGGTGCCGGGCTGGTCATCGTCGAGGCGACCGGCGTGTCGCCCGAAGGGCGCATCACCCCAGGATGTCTGGGCCTGTGGAATGACGCGCAGGCCGAGGGGCTGGCCCGCATCGCCGCATCGATCAGCGCGGCAGGCGCGGTGCCCGGCATCCAGATCGGGCATGCCGGTCGCAAGGCCAGCGCCAACACACCGTGGGAAGGCGACGACCATATCGCCGATGGCGATGCGCGCGGCTGGGACACCCTGTCACCGTCCGCGGTCGCCTTCGGCGGCGGTCTTGGCAAACTGCCGCGCGAGATGACACTGGACGACATCGCCCGCGTGCGTGGCGATTTTGTCGCCGCCGCGCAGCGCGCGCGCGATGCCGGCTTCCAGTGGCTGGAACTGCATTTTGCCCATGGCTATCTGGCGCAGAGTTTCTTCTCGGTGCACGCCAACCACCGCCAGGATGGTTACGGTGGCAATGCCGAAGGCCGCGCGCGCTTTCTGCTGGAAACGCTGCAGGCCGTGCGTGCGGTGTGGCCGGAACATCTGCCGCTGACCGCACGCTTCGGTGTCATCGAGTTCGACGGCCGCGACGAACAAACCCTGGCCGAGGCGATCGACCTGACGCGCGAGTTCAAACGCAGCGGCCTGGATCTGTTGAACGTAAGCATGGGCTTCAGCACACCGAATGCGCAGATTCCATGGGGCCCGGCGCTGCTGGCACCGATCGCCGAACGCGTCAGCCGCGAGGCGCAATTGCCGGTCGCCTCGTCCTGGAACATCGACGACCCCATCGAGGCCAACCGCGTCGTCGCCGACGGGCAAATGGAGCTGGTGATGGTCGGACGCGCGCACCTGGCCAACCCGCATTGGCCGTACCAGGCGGCACTGGCACTGCAACAAGCGCGTCCGTCCTGGGTGCTGCCGCCGTCGTACGCGCATTGGCTGGAGCGGTACGGCAGTCGCAGCTGAGCGGACACGGACTGCAACGTTGCCGCGCGCGGCAACGTTGCGCTCAAGCAAGGACGGGCCCAGCCCACCACGATCGCTGCACGCGCGGGAACGAAGGCAGCCTGGTACTTCTCCGCAGACCGCACCGATGGCATGCGAAACAGCACGCCAATCGCCGTACCGATCGTTACGACGCCACGCCGCTCCAACAACGACTGACAAAAGTTGGCGAGTGGTCGTCAGCTGGCTGCGGACGGCGCAGAGCAACCGGATGTATGCGGGGTACATGCCGCACCGAGCAGCGGCCGCGCCCACCTGGCGGTGAGCGCAGTCGTTTTGCTCGCTGTTCTAGAGCCCGTAACGCTCCACCGCTTCCAGATGCGGACGCGTGTCCTGCTCGCAGGCTTCGGCCAGCCGCAGCCAGCACATCGGATGCGACCAGCGCGAGGTCGTGCATCGCAGCACGCGATGCAGTTCCTGCGGGGCGACGTTTTCAGGAAGCGCCACAGTGAACAACACGCCCGGCAGCCCGGATGTTGCATCCTCCGGATCGAACGCATCCGGATGATCCGGGTCGACCACGCGATAGTCGTCGCGACTGTGCAGCCACATCTTCCAGCCGCGCGTCTCCATGTCGGCACGCATCGCCTCGATCACCTCGTCGCCGGGATGCACGCCGTCCACCAGCCAGCTGCTGCCAAAACCGCCGGCTTGCAGCACATGCACCTGCGCATAGGTCGGCACGAAGCGCGCACGCTCGGCCTCGTCCTCCGGTGCCGGATACAACAGATCCGCATCGAACACCACCCAGTCGCCCACATGCTGACGGCGATGGGCCGGTGCGTTTTCGATGATGCGCGCGGTCACCGGGCCGGTGCGGCGCGCGTAGTACTCGGCAACGTCGCCATCGTCCACACACCGCACGATCACCCAGCCCCAGTCTTCTTCGACAACGCCACTGGCGCTGCTCAGTTCCATGCCGATCGCGGCAGCAGAGGTACGCACCGCATCCCAGTCCTGCGCGGCACTGGCGGCGGTCATGAGATCCCAATGCGCCGAGCGCGGCTCGTCCATCAGCGCGATCAGTTGGCGGTAGACATCGGCCGCCTCGGCAAAACGGCCGGTATTGAGGTACATGCGCGCCAGCAGCCCGCGCGCACCGTGCGAGCCTGGGGAGAGATCCAGCAGCGACGTGCATGCCTGCTCCAGCGCCGGCCAATCGGCCAACCGCTGCGCAAGCTGGGCCTCGCACCACAGCGCCGCCACCGGCACCTGCGGCCGATACAGCAACGCCAGCCGGCGCACGCCCGCGTCATCGCCCCGGGCCAGCAACAGATTCATCAGGCGGAAGGTGGGGCTGGTTTCGCGATCGGCATGCCGCTCCACGAAGGCCCACAGCAGCGCAATCGCCTGCTCGTCCGCCGCGCAGGCACTCAATGCGGACGCCGCGGTATCGACCAACTCGGCATCGTCCGGACGCTCGGCCACCGCCTGCAGCAACCATTGCGCTTCGCGCTCGGGATTGCGCACCACATCGTCGCCCTGCGCGTTCAACCATTCCAGCAACTGTGCGGCAGCGACCGGTGCATCCTCGCCCGCCGATGCGGATGCGATGCGCGCAGCCCAACCGTCCAGCGCCTGCGTGGCGCCACGGTCCTGCCGCAACTTGGACACATGCGCACGCGCCAGCGCCAGATGCCGGCGTGCCGTCCACACCGCACCGCGCTGCAGCGCCAGATCGATCGCGAGCTCGGCAGCCTCGATCAGGATGCGATGCGCACCGACCTGCGCGTAATGATCCAGCATGACCTGCAGGCGGCTGCCCAGGTCCCAGGTATTGCGCTCGGGTGCGCGCGAGGCCAGCACCGCCACCGCGCGCAACCAGTGCAGGCGATAGCGCGGCGCCACCTCGCGCCACGGCAGCAACGCATCCATGGCTTCTTCGTCGCGTTGCAACAGCGCCAGCGCGCGCGCCTTCTGCAGGCGGCGCGGCTGACTGCAGTTGGCCCACTCCGCACCCTCGCGTGCGGCCTCGGCTTCGCGCTGTTCGATCAGCGCCAGGGCATCGGTTGCCCGCCCCAGCGACAGCAGGATCGAGATCCGCATGTCCGGCACACCGTCGTAGATCTGGCCGCCGTGCGCCACGATGGTCTGCGACTGCTGCTCCAGATAGCTCAGCGCGGCGTCGCCGCGACCATCGTCGAGCAAGGCATCGGCCTTTTCGCAGCTCAGGCATTGGTAGCACGACCAACTCGGATCGATGCGGCCCAGGGTTTCATCGCAGACCTCGATGCGCTCTTCCACCCAGCCTGGGCCATCGATATTGGCGTAGCAGGCGGCCAGATCCTGGGTGACGCACACCGATTGCGGGCACTCCACCGCATCGGCACGGTGCGCGCGCTCGAACAGCGCCACCGCATCGCCCAGCGCGCGCTCGCCTTCGCACAGATTGCCGACCCGGTTGCGCATTTCCCAATGGCCGACGAACACTTCCAGCCAGGGGTTGGCCAGCGTCTTGCCCAGCGCGCGCGCCTCGGGCAGCAGCGCTTCGGCACGTTCGATCTGCAGATCGCAGATATGGTCGGTCAGGCGCGTCAGCAGCTGCGCGTTCTGCGGCTGCCCGGCTTCGCCCAGATCGTCCTGCAGTTTTTCAACCCAGTTCCAGATTTCCATTACGTTGTTCCTTGAATGCAGCGCTCAGCGCGCCAGCAATTGGGTCACGGCGTCGGCAAAATCGCCGAACGCCTTGTTGAGATCCGAACCGCCCGACTCGGCGCCGCCGGCCTGCGGCTGCGCGCGCCCCTGCGCAGACACGATCACCTTGAGCGAGCGCAGCAAGCGTGCAGCGACCGCGGCTTGCGGGTTGCCCGCACGCTGTGCGGCCAGCAATGCCTGCAGTGCAGGATTGTCGAGGTTGAGATACAGCCGCTGGGTCTGACGCGCTTCGATACGCGCGGTGAACTGCCGCGCCAGCCGCAGCGCTGCAGTGGACACCCGCTTGTCGTTGTCGTCCTGCTCCAGCCGACGCTTGAGTTCGGCCTCGCGGTCGGGCACCACCACCAGCGGCAGTTCTTCGGGGCTGAACCGCGCCGGCACCAGTGCCTCGCCATCGCCCAGATGCTGCTCCAGCCACGCCAGTTCGTCGGCCGGCAGGGTGTCGAGATGGAACAACTGGCGGTTGCCGTGCTCGGTGCCCAGCTCCACCAGGCGCACGCCCTTGGCCTGCGCCCAGCGACGCAGGAACGGCACCACCGCGTAGCGGTTTCCGTAAGCGACCGGCACGCCCATCGCGCGGAACAGCATTTCTTCGAAACCGCTGTCGCTATCCAGGATCACATGCACCGCGCCACGCGCCGGCAACTGCTGCGCCGGCAAGTCGCCCTGCGAGGTCGGCACGCGCACATGTTCCAACAGCAGGTCGAACAGGCGCTCATCGCACAGCGCCGCGCCCAGCAAGGCTTCGTTATGCCGCAGCAGGATGCGGCGCCACGCTTCGGGCTGTTGCCGCGCCACGTCCGCCAGGCCCTGCACCAGCGCTTCGGACAAGGCGTGCTGCACCGAGCTGTACACCGCATCGCGCTGCAGATCCTCGCGGCTCGCGGTCGGCGTCAACCGGTTGGATTCGATCACCCCGCCGATGAAACCCGCCCACGGCGGCAACAACTCGCGCGCATTGTCGTCCAGCAACATGCCGCGCAGGAACACCGATAGATTGCGGTTATCGCTGGTGCCGTAGGTGGCGCCGTCCTGCACCCACAACAGGCCGACCGCATCGCTGCCGTCGGCGGCACGCACCGGCATGCAGCACAGCGGCTCGAAATTCCGTTCGAAGCGCGCCGCAAACTCGCGCTGCCGACGCCATGCCTGCACCGGATGCAACGGCACCGCATCGTCCATGCGCCACGGCGGCGGCTCGGGATTGATCGGCTGCGCATCGGCACCGACCCGGATCGGCTCGCGCAACAACGCGCAGTAGCGCGACAGGATCTCGTGCAGGCGCGCGTCCTGCGCCAACGCCAGATATTGATCGTGCAGCTCCAGCACCACCTCGGTGCCGACCTGCGCACGCGCCGGGATCGGGCTGACCGTGTATTGCTCGGCATTGCTGGAGATGTAGCAATGGGCCAGTGTCGGATTCTGGTACGAGGCGGTACGCACGGTGACGCGTCGCGCCAGCACGAATGCCGACAAAAACCCCAACCCGAACATCCCGATCAGACCGCTGTCTTCGTGCCCTCCCTGACGCAGCCCACGGGTGTACCCCACACCAACGGTGGCCAGAAAATCGTGGATTTCCTGCTGGGTGAGCCCGGCACCGGTATCGGTGATGCGCACGATGCCCTGGGCGGGATCGGCATAGACATGAATGCACGATTCGCCTTGCCAATCGGGCTGTTCCAGGCGGCGTCGCAGGATCGAGTCGTGCGCGTTCTGCACCAGCTCGCGCAGGGCGACCACTGGAGTGGAATACAGATGTTTGCTGAGGACGGACATCAGTCCGTTGAGATCGACGCCGGCGCGGCGGATCTGTGAGGCGTCCGTCGCCTCGGAGATGTGATCTTGCATGATCGTCGTCGTTTCCTTGGCGGCCACGCCCATCCTCGGACGCGCCTCCTGGGTGGCAGTGCGAGCCGGCAAGGATAGCCGCAAGCCATCCTGCACGCACGTCTCACTTTGGCTCCTGCGCTGGCGCGTATACAGGCGCATACGCGCAGCGGACTGCGCCTGACATGTGCCGTCGGAAACGATGCGCCACCGCCCGGCATGCATGCCGGGCGGTGGCGCTGTCGACTAGCGTTGCAGGGTTTCCATCGGTGCCTCGTTGAAATGCTGGCGGTACCCTTTGGCCAGCGCTGAACGGCTGCCAACGCCCCAGCGGCTGGCCGCCTGCAACACGCTGCCGCAGCCGCCTTCGGCCAGCAACTCGTCGCGGATGCTCTGCATGCGGTAACGCCGCAGCACCTGGGTCGGCGACAGCCCTGTGGCCGACTTGAATGCCTGCTGCAACGCGCGCCCGGTCACGCCGATCTGCGCAGCCACTTCGTTGATCGACAGGTCCGAACGGTGCGCATTGGTGATCATGTACCCGTAGGCACGGCGGTACTTGGCCGGCAGGCGCGCGGAGATATCGTCGCTGACGTGCGCCGGGGTGCCGCTTTCCAGCAGACGCGGTGCCTGCACTTCGCTGCGCAGGCATTGCACGGCGCCCAATGCGTAGCGGTTGTACAGCAGCAAGGCCTGCTCGGTACGGCCCAGCGCCTGGCTGATCTTGGCCTGGCAGTACTCGAACTCCAGGTTCCAGCGCGGCGCATGATGCCGGCCGGCACCGGCCAGGGCACGCTCGGCCAGATCGGCGCGACCGACCGCCAGTGCAGCCAGCGCCAGCTCCACCTGCGCATCCTGGCGCGCGCACGGCGGGCAACCGGTTGCCGCGGCCGGCAGCGCATCGATCTGCGCGTCGAACCCGAAGGTGTCGCCGCCAGCGATCCGCAACAGGTTGCGCACATGCCGCATGCGCTGCGCCAGTACCGGCATGCTTTCGGCCAGATCGGCGATGCAGGCACGCAGTTCGCTGGGCTCGAACGCATGCGCGGCATCTTCCTGGCGCAGCGTAGCCTGCCAGAAGACATGGTCGCTCATGCGGTCGGCGCGACGGATACGCAGCTGCGCAATCATGTCCAGACGCAGCGCGGTGGCGATGCGCAGCCAGTCGGAGGCGCCGGTTTCCAGCTCGGATAGCGCTTCACGCGCACGTTCCAGCGTCTGCAGGGCCAGGGTGCTCTGGCCGAGGTGAAAGTGGGTCAGCGCCTTGCCCAGCAGACCTTCGCCACACAGGCAGGCCGGCGTGTCGCGGTCCATCGCAAGCTGCGCAAAGCAGTTCAGCGCCGCGCTCAAACGCCGCTGGCTCAGCATCAGCCAGGCGGTATTGCGGCACGACAACAGCCGAAGCTGCCGCTGATGGCCGCGCATTGCCTTCAATGCGTGGCGGTAGGCGTCTTCGGCTTCTTCCTGGTATTCGAGAATCAGCAAGGCATCGCCGCTGGCTCCCAGCAGGCTGACCTCGTCGTCGGGGCCGTCCGGTGTTGCCTGGCCATCGCGACGTTGTTGAAGATGTTGCAGACCTTGCGGCCAGGCACCAACCAGCATCCTGCTTGTATAGGTAGGAAGACGATCTGCGTAAGACAACGCAGAAATCGCTGCGAAGTAGGTTGAAAGGATCATGCCGGGCTCTCTCTGAGGGGGACGAGCAAAAAACAAACAATGCGCCGGTCTGGCTGGCGCAAACGATTGTATGCAGCGGATCCAATGGAAATTCTCACCTGCGCACACCGCAAAAATCAAAAAACCTCACTCTGTCTTCCAGCGCGTCCGCCGTGCGTTTTGCATATGCGGGATTCTTTTTTGCAAAGCGCACGTAGTGTCCAGCGATGGACATTACTTAACGCCTGGACGCTGGTTGCGGTTGCGGCACGACCAGGCAACGCGGTGCCTTCGCGCAACATCTGCCAACGCACGCGTTGATCGCAGATTTTTGGGTGTTTGCTCCGATTGCTGCGCGAGCGCTGGACGGGACGTGGCCACGTTGCTGCACACACGTCCCGCTCATAACCAAAGTAACTTTTGTGTTACCTGCTCGCCGGACCTATTCCTTGCGGAGGCAGCATTCGTCGTAATCGCAATACCTTGGTCTAGACCTTTCCAACCAATTTCTGCGTATCGCCCGGACAGACATGTCCGGGCAATACGCCAAGGATATGCGTGGATGCGCGCCCGCATGCCCAAGACGTAAGAGCTGCGTTGCGTATAGATGAGCGCGAGTTAAAGCGTACCCACCCAAACCCGAAGAAAAGTACGCAGCAGTGAAACTTTCTGCCGCTGGAATGGTACATACCATTCGCCTGACCTCGGTCAGACCCTCCCCCCTTTCGCAGCCGGATGGTATGGCGATGCACTTATCTCTATCTGTGGATTTTGTAGCGGCGCCTGCCGCCCGTCACCGGCATCCCACGCATGACTGGTACGTGTGCCGTCACGGGAAGGCCGGATGATGCACACCCCTTCTCCCGGCAAGCACGGAGCGGCGTTCCTGTTGACGCAGGACGCGCGCCTGACATCGCAGGTCAACGCGAGCCTGGCCTCACTAGCACCCAAATTGGCGGTGTTTTCCGATGAGCTGGAGTTGTTGCGCAACTTGCGGCATTCGCCCTGCGACCTGCTGATCTTCGATGCAAGCTGCGTCGCCTCCGACGACAGCTCGGTCCTGGCCTGGCACCGCTGCCACAGCGGCCATCCCACGCCGCTGATCGTGCTGGGGCGGTTCGACTGCCCCGACGACATCCTGGCCTGGTACCAGGCCGGCGCGCAGGAAGTGTTAGCGCTCCCATTCAACTCGTGCGAACTTCAGGTGCGAGCGGCATTGGCGATCTCCCCCGCCCCGGAGGCCTGCCAGGAGTCGCAACACCTCACCGTCGGCCCGTACCAGCTGATCCGCGAAGAAAACACGGTTTACCTGCATGGCAAGCCGATCGTGCTCACCGCGCGCGAGTTCTCGATCGCCTGGCTGCTGTTTTCCAGCCCCGGGGTCTGTTTCCGCCGCTGCCAGCTCGCCAAAGCGGTCTGGGGCAGCCACACCGAGTTCACCGACCGCACCATGGAGCAGCACATCTACAAGCTGCGCAAGAAATTGCAGCTGTGCAACCACAGCGGCGTGGTCCGCATCAGAACCGTGTATTCGCATGGCTACAAGCTGGAGCTCGCGTTACAGGGCAAGGACCCGCTGGCGCCGGGCAAAAGCGCAAGCCCGAGCGCCGGACATCGCGCGGCCGCCTGCTGAGCGCTGATTCTGGATCAGACCCGCGCCATGCACTTATCGAGGTACGTGCATGGCGGATCGTGACGCTGGCGGCCTGCATCGGCTTGCCATGGCGCCATGCGCCCGCCCCCACTCGCCGGTTTCAAGGTGTTTGAATCGTTGTATTAAGTCATTTCAAACTGTGTTGTTCGACCAAACCAAGTTGAATCGACCAACGATGAGATCGGCAGTGGCTCAGGCTGCGAATATGAAGTCCGGGCAGATCGGCTGTTCACGCACGATGCCGAGTGACGCAACCGCAGGTCGAAACACCTTGCGATCTTCGGAAACTTTCTGATTCCCTTTGGGCGAGCAAGGGAGGCCTGAACAGGCACCCGTACAACCGATTGCGATGAGGGCGCTGCGCCCGCGCATCTCGCCACTGCAAAAATTCAACAGCGCCACCAGAGCGACGGCGTAGCCGCCAGGCAGGAGCAGGCGTGCTGCTAACGCAGCACGCGTTGCCGTGATCATTCGGCTGCGGCGTACTCGATCCGCCATGCGGTGGATGTGTGGCCATGAGCCGCCGTCCCGGCATCGGCAGGTAACACGCGCGCAACGCGGAAGACAGTGCACGCGACACCGCACCCTGGGGGTTGCCAGCCGCTCCAAATCGCATAAACGACGATGGCGCAGGAAACTCCTGCGCCATCGTTCAACCTACATCGTGCGAGGCGATTACTGCTTCGGGCTCTCGCCGTACTGGTTCGGGCCCGGGGTGCCTTCCAGGCACATGAACACGAGCACGATAAAACCGCCGACGTAAGGCACGAAGCTGATCAGATAGAACCAGCCCGACTTGTCCTGGTCATGCAGCCGGCGCACGGTCACCGCAATGCTGGGGACGATCAGCGCCAGCACGAAGATCGCCATGATGGCAACGACCACCCAGGCCAGCGGACCAGGGCCGTTCTCGCCTCCCATCACCGCCGCCGCAATACCGAACATGATGCCCAGCACCGCCAGAACGATCACCTGCATCAATATGAACATCCAGTATTCCTTGCGACGCGAGCGACCTTCAAAGTCGGCGTAACGCTTGAGCGGCAACAACATCCATTCCATCGTGGTTCTCCAGTTCGAGCAATCGGCGGTGTCTGTGATCCGGTGCACAGTGCAACGGGCCGCGCATGGTGCCATAGCCGCACTCTGGTGAAAACGCTTTCTTCACACCCGAATCCAGATTGCTGCCACCAGCCGACAGGCGGTTGCCTGCGCAGGCAAAGCCCATCGGGCGATGGCGATATTGGGCAGGGCCGCCTGCGGATAGGCCCAACGGCCAGCTCGGCCGGGTCGTCTGCCCTGCCAGTCCCCACGCAGCAACGCATGCCTCAGTCGGCCGCGGCCTCCAGCGCCTGGCTCAGCCGCTCCACCGCGATGATCTCCATCCCCTTGATGCTGGCCGTCTTCGGTGCATTGGCACGCGGCACGATCGCGCGTTTGAAGCCATGCGTGGCAGCTTCCTTCAAGCGATCCTCGCCATTGGGCACCGGACGGATCTCGCCGGACAACCCGACCTCGCCGAAGGCGATCGTCTTCTCGGACAACGGCCGGTCGCGCAGCGAGGACAACACTGCCAGCAACACCGGCAGGTCGGCCGCGGTCTCCTGCACGCGAATGCCGCCGACCACGTTGACGAACACGTCCTGATCGCCCACCACGATGCCGCCATGGCGGTGCAGCACCGCCAGCAACATCGCCAGCCGGTTCTGCTCCAGGCCCACCGCCACGCGCCGCGGATTGGACAGCGGCGAGGCGTCCACCAGCGCCTGCACCTCCACCATCAACGGCCGGGTGCCTTCACGGGTGACCATCACGCAGCTGCCGGGCTGCTGGGTGCTGCCGCCAGACAGGAAGATCGCCGACGGGTTGGAGACCTCCTTGAGGCCCTTCTCGCCCATCGCGAACACGCCCAGTTCGTTGACCGCACCGAAGCGGTTCTTGAACGCGCGCAACAGGCGAAAGCGGCTACCGCTTTCGCCTTCGAAGTACAGCACCGCATCGACCATGTGTTCCAGCACGCGCGGGCCGGCGATGCCGCCTTCCTTGGTCACATGGCCAACCAGGAACACCGCGGTACCGGTCTCCTTGGCGTAGCGCACCAGCCGCGCCGCGCTCTCGCGCACCTGGCTGACCGAACCCGGCGCCGCGGTCAACGACTCGGTCCACAGCGTCTGGACCGAGTCGGCCACGATCAGCTTCGGGCGCGCCACGCTGGCGTGCTGCAGGATGTTTTCGATGCCGGTTTCGGCCAGCGCGTTCAAGCCCTCCAACGGCAGATCCAGCCGCACCGCGCGCCCTGCCACCTGCGCCAGCGATTCCTCGCCGGTCACATACAACACCGGCAAGGTGCTCGCCATGCTGGCCAGCGCCTGCAACAACAACGTGGATTTGCCGATGCCGGGGTCGCCACCGATCAACACCACCGCACCTTCGACCAGCCCACCACCCAGCACGCGATCGAACTCGCCGATGCCGGTGGACACGCGCGCCTGCTCGGATTGCTGCACATCCTTGAGCGCGGTGATCTTGGGCGCCTCGGCCTTGCCGGCCCAACCGGTGCGGCGCGAGGCCGCAGGCGAGGCCTTGCCGCCGGGCGTGGCGCTTTCCAGCAAGATTTCGCTGAGCGTATTCCACACTCCGCACTCGGTGCATTGTCCCTGCCACTTGTTGTATTCGGCGCCGCACTCGCCGCAGACATAGGCCGTCTTCGCCTTCGCCATCGTCAGTTAACCAATCGCTTCTGGAGCGACAGGATAGTCGGCGTTGGTCTCAGGATGCGCGACGCTGGCTCGGGATTCGGGATTCGGGATTCGGGATTCGGGATTCGGGATTCGGGATTCGGGATTCGGGATTCGGGAATCGGCCAGGCTGCGGCGGCGCAGGAATGGATGCAACCGCGCATTCCTGCTGCTGCTTTCTCACTCGGACATCGATGGCGCCGAGCATTTGGCTGGCGCGATGTCTTTTGATCGGTCGGCACCGGCATCGGTACCGAACAAGACCAGCGTCTGGAGCCGCATGATCGATCGCAGCCGGTCATGCAGCTCCAGGTCTTGCCATTGCCCGCTTCAACGCCTGCGAGCGGGCGGCCGCCACTCAGCGCGGCTTGTACAACTCGCTCAGGCGGTCAGGCTTGCCGGCGATACGTTCCAGATGCGGATACAGCAGGCCGCCGTGGTAATCGATGCGCACGGTGTCGTAGCGGTCCAGGCGCTTGACCAGCAACTCGATCGGCGCGGTGGTGCCCTTGGCCGCCTTGATCGCGTCCTTGATCACCTCGCTGCTGAAGGCGCGGCCGTTGACCGCCACGATGGTGTTGCCGGCGATCAGGCCGGCATTGAAGGCCGGGCCGTCCCAGAGCACATCACCGATCTCGCCGGAGGCCTTCAGGGACAGGCCAAGCGAATAGGTCAGGCTGGCGTCCTTGTCGTCGCTCTCGTCGGCCTTGGTGGCCAGGTTCGGCTCCTCGTTGTAGACCAGCTTCCAGCCATTGGCCTCGATGCCGGCATTCAAGGAACCGTGCCCGTCCATGCGGCTGCGTAACAGGCTGGCCCAGTCGTAGGGCGCCACGCCGTTGAGCGTGGCCACGATGTCGTCGAAGGTGTACGGGTTGACGTCCCAATCGCCGTTGTTCATGCCGAAGAAGGCCTTGCCGAAATCGTCGATGGAGCGCTTGTTGTTGGTCAGCGCGCGCAGCTTGCTGTCCACTTCCAGCCACATCATCTGGCCGCCGGAGTAATAGTCTTCGGCCATCTGATAGCTACGGTAGGCCTTGGGGCGGCGCATCGACATGGTCGGGTCGTTGGTGGTGTCCTGCACGGTGCGCCAGGCCATGCCGGGGCGCCCACGCTCGTACTGGGCTGCCACGCCAGCGAGCATTTCGCGCGCCTGATCCTGCGTCCACAGGCCCGAACGTGCAGCCATCACTTCGCCCCAGAACTGGGTCTGGCCTTCGTACAGCCACAGCAGGCTGTCGCCCATCGGGACGTTGAAATTGGGCGTGGCCAGGTCGGCACCACGGCGGTACTTGCCGTTCCAGGAATGGTTGAACTCGTGCGCGAGCAGGTCGCGCCCGGTCCAGCTCTTGTCCCACTCGGTGAAGTAGGTCGGCACACCGCTGTTTTCGCTGGAGCGATGGTGTTCCAGGCCGATGCCGCCCAACTTCTTGGTCAGCGCCAGCAGGAATTCGTAGTGATCGAAATGCCGCGCGCCGTAAAGCTTGTCCATCTGCTGCACCAGCGACGCATGCGCCTTGATCTGCTCGGGCTTGGCCTCCAGCGACTTGGCTTCGTCGGCGAACACGTTGAGGTAGACCGGCTGCTTGCCGGCGCTCAACTCCACGCGCTTGTAGTACTTGCCGGCGAACATCGGCGAGTCGACCAGGTCGTCGAAATCGATCGGCTTGAAGGTCACCGTGTCGCCGACGCGGCGGTCGGTCTCCAGTGCCGTGGCATAGCTCCAGCCGGCTGGCAAGGTGACGCTGGCCTGGGCCTTGATGTTGCGCGCGAACACGCCGGCCGGATACAGCGCGGTGGTGTTCCACTGCAGGTTGAGCATTTCCGGAGTCATCATCACCCGGCCCTGGTTGGGGGCCTGCGGCGAGAGGAACTTGAACTCGGCCACCAGCTCGGTGGCGCCCTGGGGCACGTCCACCTTGAACGCGTAGACATCGAACTGGTCGCGCGTCCATGGCACCACCTTGCCGTCGACCTTGATCACCAGACCAGCCAGTTTGTCGATCGGCCCTGTCGGCGAGTGGTTGCCCGGAATCCACTGCGGATACAGCAGCGTCATCGGGCCCGGCTTGGCCGGCATCGTGGTCTTGACCTTGAAGATGCGGTGGGCCAGATCGGTGGCATCGACGTCGATCTTCAAGGTGCCGTCGAACGGCACGTCCTGCGGCGGCGCGGTTTGCGCGGCGACCGGCAACGACAGCGCTGCCAGCAGCGACACGGACAACAGGGTGGGCATCTTCATCGCAACTCCGCAGGTGACCTGGAACAGGCAAGCCCACGATGCTAAGCGCCCACCACGGCTTCCCCGTATGCCATTGGTCATGCCGCAGGCAAATTCATGCGCAAAAAAAAGCCGCCCATCGCTGGCGGCTTTCTCCGATCCGGCACTGCGCCGTCTCAATGCATCATGTTGACGTTCATGTTGTGCAGCACCCACAGCGAGCCGACGATCACGATGCCGATGATCAGCAACGAGAACAGGCCCACCTGCACGTTGGAGCGCTGCTCGGGCGTGCGATCCATATGCAGGAAGTACACCATGTGCACCAGCATCTGCACTGCGGCCATGACCGAGATCACGACGATGGTGACACCCTTGGAGAACGCCCCGCTCATCACCATCGCAAACGGGATGACGGTGAGGATGACAGCCATGACGAAGCCGATCAGATAGGACTTCAAACCGCCGGCATGCGCATCGGCCGCGGTATCGGTGTGGTGGTGATTGGCCATTACAGCGCTCCCAGCAGATAGACGACGGTGAACACACCGATCCAGATGATGTCCAGGAAGTGCCAGAACAGGCTCAGGCAGGCCAGACGCGTGCTGTTGCGCGCAGTCAGGCCGTTCTTGGAGATCTGGATCACCAGCACCGCCATCCACAACAGGCCCGATGCCACGTGCAGACCGTGGGTACCGACCAGGGTGAAGAAGGCGGACAGGAATGCGCTGCGTCCCGGGCCGGCACCTTCATGGATCAGGTGGTTGAACTCCCAGATTTCCATGCACAGGAAGCCGATACCCAGCAGCGCGGTGACAGCCAGCCAGCCATACAGGCCGCCCATCTTGCGCTTGTGCGCGGCAATCATCGCAAAGCCAAAGCTCAAGCTGCTGAACAACAGCAGGAAGGTTTCCACCAGCACGAACTTCAGGTCGAACAGCTCCTTGGCGGTCGGCCCATCCACCGTGGCGCCGGAGAGCACCGCATAGGTGGCGAACAGACCGGCAAACAGCAGGCAGTCGCTCATCAGGTAGACCCAGAACCCGAAGACGGTGTTGCCACCGCCGTCGTGATGCTCGTGGTCGTGATCGTGGCCGCCCGCGTGGGCGGCGTGGTCAAGCGTGGTCGAGGAAGCCATGGTCATACCACCTTCGCGGCCTGCGCCGCCTGTTGCTGTTCGAGCAGCGCAAAGCGCGCGTTTTCGATGCGCTCCACTTCATCGGCCGGCACCCAGTAATCGATGTCGTCGTCGAAGGTGCGCGCGATGAAGCTGCCGATCATGCCCACCAGGCCAATGATGGCCAGCCACCAGATGTGCCAGATCAGGCCGAAGCCCAGCAGCACGCTGAAGGCGCCGATATACACGCCTGCACCGGTGTTGCGCGGCATGTGGATGGGTTCGTACTTGGACGGACGCACCCAGCCCTTGCCGTTCTGCTTGTCGGCCCAGAACTGATCGCGGTCGTCGATGTGCGGCAGCACGGCGAAGTTGTAGAACGGCGGCGGCGAGGAGGTGGCCCACTCCAGGGTGCGGCCATCCCACGGATCGCCCGTGTGGTCCATGTGCTCCTTGCGCTTCCAGACGCTGTAACCGATCTGCACCAGATTCAGGAAGATGCCCAGGCCGATGATCGCAGCACCCACCGCAGCGACATACAGCCACGGCGCCCACTCGGGATGGTTGTAGGTGTTCATGCGACGGGTCATGCCCATGAAGCCGAGCACGTACAGCGGCATGAAGGCCACGAAGAAGCCGATGATCCAGCACCAGAACGAGGCCTTGCCGATCTTCTCGTTGAGCTTGAAGCCGAACGCCTTCGGGAACCAGTAGGTCAGGCCGGCCAGGTAACCGAACACCACGCCGCCGATGATCACGTTATGGAAGTGCGCGATCAGGAACAGGCTGTTGTGCAGCACGAAGTCCACCGCCGGGATCGCCAGCATCACGCCGGTCATGCCGCCGATGGTGAAGGTGATGATGAAGCCGATCGTCCACAGCACCGGCGAGGTCATGTGCACGCGACCGCGGAACATGGTGAACAGCCAGTTGAAGATCTTCACACCGGTCGGGATCGAGATGATCATCGTCGTGATGCCGAAGAAGGCATTGACGTTGGCACCCGAGCCCATGGTGAAGAAGTGGTGCAACCACACCACGAACGACAGCACGCCGATGCACGAGGTGGCGTAGACCATCGAGGTGTAGCCGAACAGGCGCTTGCGGCTATAGGTGGCGATCAACTCGGAGAAGATGCCGAACGCCGGCAGGATCAGGATGTAGACCTCCGGGTGACCCCAGATCCAGATCAGGTTGACGTACATCATGGCGTTGCCGCCACCGTCGTTGGTGAAGAAGTGCGTGCCCAGGTAACGGTCCGCACCCAGCAGCGCCAGCGCCACGGTCAGGATCGGGAACGCAGCGATGATCAGGATGTTGGTGATCAGCGCGGTCCAGGTGAAGATCGGCATGCGCATCAGGGTCATGCCCGGCGCGCGCATCCGCATGATCGTCACGAAGAAGTTGATGCCGGTCAGCAACGTGCCTAGACCAGACACCTGCAATGCCCAGATGTAGTAATCGACACCGACCCCTGGACTGTATTCCAGCCCCGACAACGGCGGATAGGCCAGCCAGCCGGTCTGCGCGAATTCGCCGACGCCCAGCGAGATGTTGATCAGCGCCGCACCGGCCACGAACAGCCAGAAGCTCAGCGAGTTCAGGAACGGAAACGCCACGTCGCGTGCGCCGATCTGCAGCGGCACGATCAGGTTCAACAGGCCGGTCATGAACGGCATGGCCATGAAGAAGATCATGATCACGCCATGCGCGGTAAAGATCTGGTCATAGTGGTGCGGCGGCAGGACGCCTTCGCCACCGTTACCCGCCAGCGCCTGCTGAGTACGCATCATCGCCGCATCGGCGAAGCCGCGCAGCAACATGACCAGCGCCACGATGATGTACATCACGCCGATGCGCTTGTGATCCACCGAGGTGAACCACTCGTTCCACAGGTAGCCCCACAGCTTGTACTTGGTGATGGCGCCAGCGATGAGCAGGCCGAGCAGGCCGGCACCACCG
Organism: Xanthomonas sp. 3793; assembly: GCF_024806835.1. GTDB lineage: Bacteria > Pseudomonadota > Gammaproteobacteria > Xanthomonadales > Xanthomonadaceae > Xanthomonas > Xanthomonas arboricola_F. The sequence goes on along the minus strand of NZ_JANTYU010000002.1, from coordinate 345,660 downwards.
AGAGCGACCATGATGATCGGCTCGTGGTACGGAACCGCCTCGATCGTAAGTTTGCCTAGCATCACTTGTCTCCAGAAGTGCACATGGCAACCGGCTCTGCAGCCGATGCCTCATGGTCGCCGTGGCCTTTGTTGTGGCCCGGACCATTCATGTATTTGTCGACCAGCGAGCGGAACATGCCGTCCTGCACCGACGAGTAGTAGGTGACCGGATACTGTTCCTTGTCGTTGCGGTTGGCGGCCAGCACCTGGTACTCGGCAGCGTTCAACGCGGTCGGCGATGCCTTGACCTTGGCCACCCATGCATCGAAGCCGGCCTGATCCACGGCATGCGCCTTGAAGCTCATCTTCGAGAAGCCGTGACCGCTGTAGTTGGTCGACAGGCCGAAGTATTCGCCTGGCTCGTTGGCCACCAGATGCAGCTTGGTTTCCATGCCCGCCATCGCGTAGATCATGGTGCCCAGGTGCGGAATGAAGAACGAGTTCATCACCGTGTCTGAGGTGATCTTGAAGTTCAGCGGCGTATGCACCGGGAACGCGATCTCGTTGACCGTGGCGATGTTCTGGTCCGGGTAGATGAACATCCACTTCCAGTCCAGCGACACCGCTTCGATGGTGATCGGCTTGACGTCCGAATCCAGCGGCCGGTATGGGTCCAGCGCATGCGACGAGCGCCAGGTCAGCACCGCCAGCACCAGGATGATCACGCACGGGATCGACCACACCACCACTTCGATCGCGGTGGAATGCGACCAGTCCGGCTCGTAGCGCGCCTTCGTGTTGGATGCGCGGTACTTCCACGCGAACGCAATCGTCATCACGATCACCGGGATGACCACGATCAGCATCAGCACCACCGAGGTGATCAGCAGTTGCTTCTCGTCGTGGCCGATCTGGCCTTTCGGATTGAGGATGGCCGAGTTGCAGCCTGCCAACAGCAGGAACGGCAACATCAGACCTGGACGAAGTAAACGCCCGAGATGTTTCAGCGGAATCATCGGTCGATCCAAGTGCGAAGGAACGCCAGCCGCGCATCGTCTCCAGCAAGGGAGATGTCCGGCGATGCCCTTCTTTTTGAGGGAGGGCCCACGCAGACCGAAGTTGCAGGTTAGCGCGCCAATTTTAATCTTTGCTGCACCTGCACGAAACCCATTGGCAATGATCTGCCGCAATAAATGCGCGCAAAACCGTGCGACATGTTGTCGCAGCGCAGCGTAAGCAAAGATGCAGGCCATGACGCCCGTCGTCGCAGCCTGCGGTTGCAGTGCAATCGATGCGCAAATCACGTGAAATACGCTTGCGAACGCCAGAAACGCAACTGGGCCGGCCAAGGGCCGACCCAGTGCTGAAGCGATGGTGCCGGAAATAGGAATCGAACCTACGACCTACGCATTACGAATGCGCCGCTCTACCAACTGAGCTATTCCGGCGAGCCGTGCATTGTAGGAGCGGAGCCAGGGGCTGGTCAATCGCCGCCGTGGCGGCCAGCTGCGCGAATGGTCTGCCAGACGTGCCGACACCCGGACGTCGCTCTCCCTGCCCTGCCCGGCAGCTTTGGCTGCTGACGTGAAGTCAGCTGACCAGGCGCAACCGCAATTCCTTGGGCAGCGCGAACACCATCGATTCGGGCTCGCCTTCCAGCTCGCACACACTGTTGGCGCCCAGCTCGCGCAACCGCGCCAGCACGCCATCGACCAGCACCTGCGGGGCGGAGGCGCCAGCGGTCAGGCCGATGTGCTGCTTGCCGACGATCCAGGCCGGATCGATCTCGCCGGCATTGTCGATCAGATACGACTCCACCCCGTCGCGGCGTGCGAGTTCGCTCAGTCGATTGGAATTGGAGCTATTGGGCGAGCCGACCACCAGCACCAGGTCGCACTGGCGCGCCAGATCGCGCACTGCGTCCTGGCGGTTCTGGGTGGCATAGCAGATGTCATCGTGGCGCGGCCCCTGCATCGCCGGGTAGCGCGCACGCAGCGCCTCGATGATGCCCATGGTGTCGTCGACCGACAGCGTGGTCTGGGTGGTGTAGGCGAGATTGTCGGGCTGGCGAATCTGCAGCGTGGCAACCTGCTCGATGTCCTCGACCAGATAGATCGTGCCCGGGCCGCGCTCGCGGCTCCACTGCCCCATGGTGCCTTCCACTTCCGGGTGCCCGGCATGGCCGATCAGCACCACATCGCGACCGGCACGGCAGTGGCGGGCAACCTCGAAATGCACCTTGGTCACCAGCGGACAGGTCGCGTCGAACACCTTCAAGCCGCGGCGCTCGGCCTCCTGGCGCACCGCCTGCGAGACGCCGTGTGCGCTGAAGATCACCGTGGCGTTGTCGGGCACCTCGTCGAGCTCTTCGACGAAGACCGCACCGCGCTGCTTCAGGTCGTCGACCACGAAGCGGTTGTGCACCACTTCATGGCGCACATAGATCGGCGCGCCCAGCGTCTCGATCGCGCGCTTGACGATCTCGATCGCGCGGTCGACACCGGCACAGAAACCACGGGGATTGGCGAGCAGGACATCCATGACGGGCATTCTACGGGAATGGAGAAAGAGGGGTCGGACCGGGTGACGCGCGTCGGCACCGGGGCTTCAGGGGAGATTCCCGATTCCCGGCTCGTGTTTGCCGCCCTTGTCGAACAGCCCGAACACTGCAATCCCGATGGCACCGCCCACGATGGCCGAGTCCGCGATGTTGAATGACGGCCAGGTATGGCTGCCGATATACCACTGGATGAAATCGACCACGTGGCCGTGCATCAACCGGTCGATCACATTGCCGATCGCCCCGCCGATCACCAGCGCGTAGGGCAGCGCGCTGCGCCACTGCCCACGCGCGGTGCGCGACAGCCAGAACGCCAGCAGGCCACTGATGCCCACCGCCAGCGCGGTGAAGAACCACAGCTGCCATCCGCCGGCATCGCTCAGGAAGCTGAAGGCTGCACCGGTGTTATAGGTGCGGTACCAGTTCCAGAAGCCGTCGATGACCGGCACCGGGGTGTATTCGGGCAGGCTGGACAACACCCAGGCCTTGCTCCACTGGTCCAGCCCGACCACGAGTGCGGACAGCAGCAACCAGATCAGGGCGGAGGGTTTGGGGCGTTGACTCATGTCGGAAGGTCGCAGTTGGTGGTGACTTCTCCGACGCCGGAGAAGATGCCTGGATGGCGTTGAGGATGACGGTGGCAGAACGAAAGCCGGAAGACAGGCGCGCAAGGATGGCATGGACCTCGGAGCCAGCCGCCCCGCCCCGCCTTGCCGCATGCGCCACGCTTCAGCAAGCTGGGAAATGCGATGCTGGCGCAGTCACCCTGCCGCAGCGCCTGCGAACGAGGTCGCACGCAGGCGCAAGCCGGGCCCATACGGGTTCTGGATCACGCGTGGCAGGATCGGCCCGCCATGCGCATCGTGCAAACCCATCAGAACCAGCGACGATCCTCGCCGGGGCCTTCGATATTGCTGACGCAGCGGCTGCACAGCTCCGGGTGGCGCGCATCGCTGCCCACGCTGGCCTGGTGGTGCCAGCAGCGCACGCACTTGGCCTTGGTGGTCGGTTGCGCGCTGACGAAGATGTCGTCGGTGCTGGCCGCGGTCACGGTGACATCGCCGCTGATGAACAGTAAACGCAACTCCTCGGCCAGCGGCTGCCAGCGCGCCGCGGTCTGCGCATCGGCGGCAACCGTGATCTCCGCTTCCAGCGCCGCGCCGATCGCACCATTGGCACGCATCGGCTCCAGCACCTTGGCCACCTGCTCGCGCAGCGCCAGCAACTTGTCGACATCCGCGCTGGTCAATGCGGCATCGGCAGGCAGCGGCGCCAGGCCGTCGTACCAGTTGGCGAACAACACGTTGCCGACATGCTCGCCCGGCAGATACGCCCATAGCTCTTCGGCGGTAAAGCTCAGCACCGGCGCGATCCAGCGCACGAAGGCTTCGGCCACGTGATACATCGCGCTCTGCGCCGAACGGCGGCCGCGTGCATCCTCGGCCATCGTGTACAGGCGGTCCTTGGTCACGTCCAGATACAGCGAGCCCAGGTCCACGCTGCAGAAATTCAGCAGCGCCTGCACGATCTCGGCAAAGTCGTAGCGCGCGTAGGCGGCGACGATCTTTTCCTGCAGCTCGTGCGCGCGATGCACGATCCAGCGGTCCAGCAGCACCATGTCGTCCAGCGCCACCAGATGCTGCAACGGGTCGAAGCCATGCAGATTGCCGAGCAAAAAGCGCGCGGTATTGCGCAGGCGGCGATACGCATCGGCATTGCGCTTGAGGATCTCCTGCGACAGCGACATCTCGTTGCTGTAGTCGCTTGACGCGATCCACAGGCGCAGGATGTCCGCGCCCAGGGTCTTCATGATCTCCTGCGGCTCGATGCCGTTGCCGGAAGACTTGGACATCTTGCGGCCGTGCTCGTCCACGGTGAACCCGTGGGTGAGGCACTGCTTGTACGGCGCCGCCTTGTCCATTGCCACGCCGCTCAGCAGCGAGGACTGGAACCAGCCGCGATGCTGATCCGAGCCTTCCAGGTACAGGTCGGCCGGCTTGGGCAGGCCGCGGTCCACCAGCACCGCTTCATGGGTCACGCCGGAGTCGAACCACACATCCAGGATGTCGGTGATCTTGTCGTAGTGGGCCGCTTCGTCGCCCAGCAGTTCGGCCGCGTCCAGCGTGTACCACACGTCCACGCCACCCTGCTCCACCCGGTCGGCGACCTGGCGCAGCAACTCGGTGCTGCGCGGATGCGGCTCGCCGGTTTCGCGGTGCACGAACAGCGCGATCGGCACGCCCCAGGTGCGCTGGCGCGAGATGGTCCAGTCCGGGCGGCCGTCGACCATGCCGGCGATTCGCGCCTGGCCCCAGGCCGGGTACCAGGTCACCTGCTCGATGGCCTTGAGCGCATCGGCGCGCAGGTTGGCCTGCTCCATCGAGATGAACCACTGCGGCGTGGCACGGAACGCGATTGGTGTCTTGTGGCGCCAGCAATGCGGATAGCTGTGCTCCATCTTGCTGGCCGCCAGCAACGCACCGGTGCCGCCCAGCGCCTCGATGATGACGTCGTTGGCCTTCCAGATATGCAGCCCGGCCAGCACGGTGTCGCCCAGCGGCGGTGTGGAGGGCAGGTACACGCCACGCCCGTCCACCGGGTTGATCTGCGCAGCGCCGTAACGCTCGAGCAGGCCGTACTGCTTGGAGACCTGGTAGTCCTCCTGGCCATGGCCCGGTGCGGTGTGCACCGCGCCGGTACCGTCCTCGGCCGACACGTGGTCGCCCAGCAGCAGCGGGATCTCGCGCTCGGCATAGAACGGGTGGTTCAGCAGCATCTGGTCCAGCACGGCGCCCTTGGCATGGCCATGCACCGCCACTTCGTCCACGCCGTAGCGCGCCAGCACCCTGGCCGCGAGGGCCTCAGCCACCACCAGCCAGCGCGGCTGGCCGCGGTCGGCCGGGCCTTCGACCAGCACGTAATCGAGCTCCGCACCCAGGCTCACCGCCAGCGACGCCGGCAGCGTCCACGGCGTGGTGGTCCAGATCGGCACCGCCACGCTGGTGCCTGCCGGCAGGCTGGCACCGAATGCGGCAGCCACCGCCGCCGGATCGCGCGCCGGATAGGCCACATCCACGGTCGGCGAGACCTTGTCGGCGTATTCGATCTCGGCCTCGGCCAGCGCAGAGCCGCAATCGAAGCACCAATGCACCGGCTTGACGCCGCGCGTCAGGTGGCCGTTGTCCACCACCTTGGCCAGCGCGCGGATTTCATTGGCTTCGAAGCGGAAATCCAGCGTCTTGTACGGGTTATCCCAATCGCCGACCACGCCCAGGCGCTTGAAATCGCGCCGCTGCAGATCGATCTGCTCGGTCGCGTATTCGCGGCACTTCTGGCGGAACTCGGCAGCGTCCAGCTTGACGCCGACCTTGCCGTACTTCTTTTCGATCGCGATTTCGATCGGCAGGCCATGGCAATCCCAGCCCGGGATGTACGGCGCATCGAAGCCAGCCAGATACTTCGACTTGACGATGATGTCCTTGAGGATCTTGTTGACCGCGTGACCCAGATGGATCTGGCCATTGGCATACGGCGGGCCATCGTGCAGCACGAACAGCGGGCGCCCCGCCGCGTTGGCACGCAGTTGCGCATACAGCCCATCGCGCTCCCAGCGGTCCAGCATCGCCGGCTCACGCTTGGGCAGGTCGCCGCGCATCGGAAATTCCGTCGCAGGCAGATGGAGAGTGGCTTTGTAGTCTTGGGTCACAGGAATCTACCGTTGCGCTGCGTAAGGAGATGTACGGGGATGTTGCGAAGCGGTGGCATCGACGGCGTCTGCATCTGCCAAATGGCGCGAAGCGTTGTCACGCTGCCCCTCAACGGGAAGACCGACGGAACGAGCAACGCCCGCATCGGCAGGCAGGCGCGAGGGGCTCGCCTTGAGCACGGCGCGGGCCTGCTCGGCGTCGCGATGCATCTGCGCGGTCAACGCGTCCAGCCCATCGAACTTTTCTTCATCGCGCAGCTTGGCGACGAATTCGACCTCGATATGCCGGCCATACAGATCGCCCTGGAAATCGAACAGGTGCGCTTCCAGCAATGGCTCCACGCCGGCCACGGTGGGCCGGGTACCGAAGCTGGACACCGATGGCCACGGCCGCTCGGCCACGCCATGCACCCAGGTCGCGTAGATGCCCGACAACGCGGGAGTGCGCGGGAAACGCAGATTGGCGGTGGGATAGCCCAGCGTGCGCCCCAGTTGCTTGCCGCGCACCACCCGCCCACCGATGGCATACGGGCGGCCGAGCAGTTCCCCGGCATGCACGAATTCCCCGGCGCCCAGCAGCTCGCGAATCCGCGTGGCGGAAATCCGCTCGCCGTGCAGGTGCACCGGCGTGATTTCGCCAGCCGCAAATCCATGCTGTTCACCCAACGCACGCAGCAAGCCGATATCGCCGCCACGCCGATGGCCGAAACGAAATTCCGGGCCGATCCACACCTCTTTGGCGCATAGCCGGCCGACCAGCGCCAGCCGTACGAAGTCTTCGGCACTCATTGCCGACAAGCGGCCGTCGAAACGGATCAGGCCCACGCTGTCGGCACCGAAGTCGTACAGGCCTTCGATCTTGGCGCGCGCCAGGGTCAAGCGCGGCGGCGGCGCGGCCGGCGCAAAAAATTCGCGCGGCAACGGCTCGAAGCTCAACGCCACCGCCGGCACGCCCAGTGCGCGCGCGCGCGCGATGGCGTGCTGCACCAGCGTCCGATGCCCCAGGTGCAGGCCATCGAAAGCGCCGATGCAGACCACGCTTCCGTGCGGGAACAGCGTCCCGCCCTCGACGTCTCTAAACAGCCTGCTCATTCCTCGATCCAAACAGATGCCGGCCTGGTGGCCGACCCTCGCTGATACATAACTTGTAAGTATAGCCGTGCCTGTCAAGCCGCATGGGCGCGCCCGGCGCGCGCAGCACCACCCACGCGCGTGGCCTGGGCAGGCAGCGACTGGTATCCGCTCCCCGGCCGTAACGTCGGCCAGGGCCGCCGCGGACCTTCCACGCCTGTGCGGCCGCGCTGATTGCAGACACCCCGGCGGAGCTCGCCAGGGGCCGCTGCAATGTTCGGAACCAGGGCGGCTCAGCTCTCCCGCAGATGCCGCGGCCGCAACCCCAACGCCAGTTGGGCGACCACGTAGGTCAGCCCGCCGCTGCCGACCAGCACCGCCAACCATCCGATGCGATGCCATTTATCCATCACGGTGAACGATGGCAGCCACCACAACACGCCCAACAGCACCGTTACCATGGCCGCGCACGCCAGCAACAGGCGTACCGCATAGCCGCCCCAGCCCGGCCGCCGCTGGTAGACGCCGGACTTGCCGAGCCAGTACCACAGCAACCCGAGATTGAGATAACTCGACAGCGCGCTCGCAATGCCAAGCGCCAGATGCAGACCCGGCTGCTTGCCCAGCGCCTGCATCACACCCTGGGCCTTGAGCTCGGGCGGCACCATGATCTGGTAGACCACTGCCAGCAACGCGAAGTTGAACACCATGTTGGCCACCAGCGCCGCCACGCCGGCGCGTACCGGAGTACGGGTGTCCTGGCGCGCGTAGAACGCCGGCAGCAGCACCTTGAGCATGGCGTAGGCCGGCAGGCCGAAGCTCAGCCCGTAGACCGACATCGCGGTCATGCGCGTATCGAAGGCAGTGAACTGGCGGTACTGGAACAAGGTGGCCACCAGCGGCTCGGCCAGCAGCAGCAAGCCGAGCATCGCCGGCATCGCGATCAGCAGCGTGGTACGAAAGCCCCAGTCCAGCGCGCCGGAGAACGCGTTGCGGTCGGTCTTGACGTGATGGCGCGCCAGCGCCGGCAGGATCACCGTGCCCAGCGCCACCCCGAACACGCCCAGCGGCAATTCCAGGAAGCGGTCGGCCAGCGACAGCCACGACTGTGAGCCATCGGTCAGCCTGGCCGCGATGATGGTGTCCAGCAGCAGGTTGATCTGCGCGATCGATGAGCCGAACAGGGTCGGCACCATCAGGGTCAGCACCTTGCGCACGCCCGGATGTTGCCAGCCCCAGCGCGGCAGGGTCAGCAGGTCGATGCCTTTCAGCGAAGGCAGCTGGAACAGCAACTGCAGCATGCCTGCCGCCAGCACCGCCCAGCCCAGCGCCAGGATCTGTTTTTCCGGAGTGCCGCCCAGCTTCGGCGCCAGCCACACGGCGCCGGCGATCATGCACAGGTTGAGGATCACCGGGGTCAGCGCCGGCATGGCGAACTTCTGGAAACTGTTCAGCGCCCCGCCGGCCAGCGCGGTCAGCGAGACGAACAGCAGGAACGGGAAGGTCAGACGGAACAGATCCACCAGCAGGCCATGCTTGGCCGGATCCGTATCTACCCCACTGGAGAACAGCGTGGCCAGCGACGGCGCGAAGATCAGCGCCAGCGCGGTGACAAGCAGCAGCACTCCGCCCAGCGTGCCTGCCACCCGTGCCATCAACTCGCGCAGGTCCGCATGCGGGCGGGTTTCCTTGATCTCGGTGAACACCGGCACGAACGCGGTGGCGAAGGACCCTTCGGCAAATAGCCGGCGCAGGAAATTGGGGACCCGGAATGCCACCCAAAACGCATCGGTCACTGCATTGGTGCCGAAGGTGGTGGTGATGACCTGGTCGCGAACCAGTCCCAGCACCCGCGACACCATGGTCATACTGCTGAATGAGAGCAGGCCTCTCAACATGCCAGGCTTGCTCACGCTGCATCCCTCTTGACAACTGACTTGACGTACATATCTGGGTCCATCATACTTTCCCGCTTGCTTTTTCCACTACACCGATTCTTCAGGAAACCACCACCGTGGCCAATATCAAGTCCGCCAAGAAGCGCGCCAAGCAGACCGTTGTGCGCAATGAGCGCAACACCGGACAGCGCTCGATGCTGCGCACCGCCGTCAAGAAGGTGATCAAGGCCCTTGACGCCAACGATGCCGCAGGCGCCGAAGCTGCTTTCGCCGTTGCTCAGCCCATCCTCGACCGTTTCAGCGCCCGTGGCCTGATTCACAAGAACAAGGCTGCGCGCCACAAGAGCCGTCTGACCGCTCGCATCAAGGCCATCAAGGCCGCGTAAGCGATCAGCCGCGCCGTTACCGGAAGCCTGGCTTCCGGTAACACAGAAAAACCCGGCCTCGGCCGGGTTTTTTGTGTGCCTGTACGTGCACTCAGCCCGCATTGCGCGCCTCGAGCTCGTCCTCGCGCTGGCGATCGAAGAACGCCATGACATCCTTCATGATCGGGAACGTGCCATCGCGCCCCAGCGCTGACACCAGATACCACGGCGCGGTCCAGCCCAGCTCGGCCACGATGGTTTCGGCGGCGGCACGCGCTTCGTCCTCGAACATCAGGTCGGCCTTGTTGAGGACCAGCCAGCGCGGCTTCTTCAGCAACTCGGCATCGTGACGTTCCAGCTCGCGCTCGATGGTGCGCACCTGATCCACCGGTGAGGCGTCCACGCCCCCATCCATCGGCGAAATATCCACAAGATGCAGCAGCAGCCGGGTGCGCTGCAGATGGCGTAGGAACTGCGTGCCCAGGCCGGCACCATCGGCGGCCCCCTCGATCAGGCCCGGCACGTCCGCGATCACGAAGCTGCGATAGGCCTCGACACTGACCACGCCCAGATTCGGGTACAGCGTGGTGAACGGATAGTCGGCCACCTTCGGCGTCGCCGAGGACACCGCGCGGATCAGCGTGCTCTTGCCGGCATTGGGGAAACCCAGCAGGCCGACGTCGGCCAGCAGCTTGAGCTCGAGCTTGAGCAGACGCTCCTCACCCTCTTCGCCGGTGGTGGACTGGCGCGGCGCGCGATTGACCGAGCTCTTGAAATGCATGTTGCCCAGACCGCCCTTGCCGCCCTTGGCCACCAGCAGTCGATCGCCATGCTGGGTCAGGTCGCCGATCACTTCGTCGGTCTGCACATTGATGACCACGGTGCCGACCGGCACCACGATGACGCGATCTTCGCCCCCCTTGCCATAGGCCTGACGGCCCATGCCGTTCTCGCCGCGCTGCGCCTTGAAGGTGCGCTCATGACGAAAATCGACCAGGGTGTTGACGTTCTCGTCCGAGACGATCCAGACGCTGCCGCCGGCACCGCCATCGCCACCGTCGGGACCACCAAGTGGAATGAACTTCTCGCGGCGAAAGCCGACACAGCCATTGCCGCCATTACCGGCGGTCACCAGGATTTCTGCTTCGTCGACTAACTTCATGAGATTTGGGATTCGTAATTTGGGATTGGTAACACCACCGCAGGACGCCGCTTGGCGAACGCGGAGATAACAGGAAGCTACGGTATCGGGACGATCGAAATCCGCCGTTGCGAATCCTCAATCCCGAATCCCTACTCCCGGCCGTCAAACGAAAAACCCCGCAAAAGCGGGGCTTTCCGTCTCGTCCGCCGGGCAGCGATGCCTGACGAACTGGCCTGCATGGAGCGGGCGATTACGCCTCGGCAACCACGCTGACGGTACGACGCTTCTTCGGACCCTTGGTGGAGAACTCCACCTTGCCGTCGACCAACGCAAACAGCGTGTGGTCACGACCCAGGCCGACGCCGGCGCCCGGGTGGAACTGGGTGCCGCGCTGACGCACGATGATGTTGCCGGCGTCGATGGCCTGGCCACCGAAAATCTTCACGCCGAGGTACTTCGGGTTGGAATCGCGACCGTTGCGCGAGGAACCTACGCCCTTTTTATGTGCCATGACTGGTTCTCCTTACTTCTTGTCGCCACCGGCGATGCCGGTGATCTCGATTTCGGTGTAGTACTGACGGTGTCCCTGACGCTTCATGTGGTGCTTGCGGCGACGGAACTTGATGATGCGCACCTTGTCGGCGCGGCCATGGGCCACGACCTTGGCGGTGACCGAGGCGCCCTTCAGCGCATCGCCCAGCTTGATTCCATCGCTATCGCCCAGCATCAGGATGGTGTCGAACTTGATCTCGTTGCCTGCTTCGACTTCGAGCTTTTCCACGCGGAGCGTTTCGCCCTGCGCGACGCGGTATTGCTTACCGCCGGTTACCAGAACTGCGTACATGACCAGGTGTTCCTCTGTAGTTATTATGGTCGCCTGACTTGCCCATGGGGCAGACAGGAGCGGGATTGTACTGGCCTAGCGGGTTTCGGGTCAACCCGCAAGCAGGTTCGCAGCCGCGCACCCGAATCGGACGGGTGGAACGCATCATCCGGCCGCCACAACGGCCCCGGCAGACTGGCATTTGGGGCAATTGCCCTCACCTAGGTCGGCGGGTAGGCTGATCGACTGCCACTCATTCCTGCTGAGCACGCTCGCACCACTGCCGGTTCGCCGGCCCGACATCGGATCCCCCATGGCGATGGATTTCATCCGCATCCGCGGCGCGCGGACGCACAACCTCAAGAACATCGACCTCGACCTGCCTCGCGACAAACTGATCGTGATCACCGGCCTGTCCGGCTCGGGCAAGTCGTCGTTGGCGTTCGACACCATTTATGCGGAGGGCCAGCGCCGCTACGTCGAGTCGCTGTCGGCGTATGCGCGCCAGTTCCTCAGCGTGATGGAAAAGCCGGACCTGGACCATATCGAAGGCCTGTCCCCGGCAATTTCGATCGAACAGAAATCCACCTCGCACAACCCGCGTTCCACGGTCGGCACGATCACCGAGATCTACGACTACCTGCGCCTGCTGTACGCGCGCGTCGGCCAGCCGCGCTGCCCGGATCACGGCTTCCCGCTGGAAGCGCAGACGGTCAGCCAGATGGTCGACCACATGCTCACCCAGGACCAGGAGCAGCGCTACATGCTGCTGGCGCCGGTGATCCGCGAGCGCAAGGGCGAGCATGCGCAGGTGTTCGAGCAGCTGCGCGCGCAGGGTTTCGTGCGCGTGCGCGTGGATGGCGAGCTGTACGAAATCGACGCGGTGCCGCCGCTGGCGCTGCGCCAGAAGCACACCATCGAGGCGGTGATCGACCGCTTCCGTCCGCGCGAGGACATCAAGCAACGGCTGGCGGAAAGCTTCGAAACCGCACTCAAGCTCGGCGAAGGCATGGTGGCAGTGCAGTCGTTGGACGACCCGGCCGCAGCCCCGCACCTGTTTTCGTCCAAGTACAGCTGCCCGGTGTGCGATTACTCGCTGCCGGAGCTGGAGCCGCGACTGTTTTCGTTCAACGCACCGGTGGGCGCCTGCCCCAGTTGCGATGGCCTGGGCGTGGCCGAGTTCTTCGATCCGGATCGCGTCGTGGTGCATCCGGAGCTGTCGCTGTCGGCCGGCGCGGTGCGCGGCTGGGACCGGCGCAACGCCTATTACTTCCAGCTGATCGCCTCGCTGGCCAAGCACTACAAGTTCGACGTGGATGCGGTGTGGAACTCGCTGCCGGCCAAGGTGCGCCAGGCGGTGCTGTTCGGCAGCGGCGATGAGGTGATCAGCTTCACCTACTTCACCGATGCGGGCGGGCGCACCACGCGCAAGCACCGCTTCGAAGGCATCCTGCCGAACCTGGAACGCCGTTACCGCGAGACCGAATCGCCGGCCGTGCGCGAAGAGCTGACCAAGTACGTCAGCCAGCAGCCCTGCCCTGCCTGCAATGGCACACGTTTGAATCGTGCTGCGCGCAACGTGTTTGTGGCAGATCGTCCGCTGCCGGAGCTGGTGGTGTTGCCGGTCAATGAAGCGCTGAGCTTTTTCCGGGGCCTGTCGCTGCCGGGTTGGCGCGGCGAGATCGCCAGCAAGATCGTCAAGGAAATCGCCGAGCGCCTGGGCTTTTTGGTCGACGTGGGCCTGGATTACCTCACTCTGGAACGCAAGGCCGACACCTTGTCCGGCGGCGAGGCGCAGCGCATCCGACTGGCCAGCCAGATCGGCGCCGGCCTGGTCGGGGTGATGTATGTGCTGGATGAGCCGTCGATCGGCCTGCATCAGCGCGACAACGAGCGCCTGCTGGGCACGCTGACGCGGTTGCGCGACCTCGGCAACACGGTGATCGTGGTCGAACATGACGAAGACGCCATCCGTCTGGCCGACCATGTGCTGGACATCGGCCCCGGCGCGGGCGTGCACGGTGGCGAAATCTGCGCGCAAGGCACGCTGCAGGACATCCTGGACTCGCCACGTTCGCTGACCGGGCAATACCTGTCCGGCAAGCGCCGCATCGAGATTCCCAAGCAGCGCCACAAGCCCAACCCGAAGATGATGCTGCATCTGCGCGGGGCCACCGGCAACAACCTCAAGAATGTCGACCTGGAGATTCCGGCCGGCCTGCTGACCTGCATCACCGGTGTGTCCGGTTCGGGCAAGTCGACCTTGATCAACGACACGCTGTTTTCGCTGGCAGCCAACGAGATCAACGGCGCCTCGCATCCGGTGGCGGCGCATCGGGAGATCGAAAATCTCGATCTGTTCGACAAGGTGGTCGATATCGACCAGTCGCCGATCGGACGCACGCCGCGCTCGAACCCGGCGACGTATACCGGCATGTTCACTCCGCTGCGCGAGCTGTTCGCACAGGTGCCCGAGTCGCGCGCGCGCGGCTATTCGCCGGGCCGTTTCAGCTTCAACGTACGCGGCGGCCGCTGCGAGGCCTGCCAGGGCGACGGCATGATCAAGGTGGAGATGCATTTCCTGCCCGACGTCTATGTGCCGTGCGATGTCTGCCATGGCAAACGCTATAACCGCGAGACACTGGAGATCCGTTACAAGGGCTTCAACATCAGCGACGTGTTGCAGATGACCGTCGAAGATGCGCTGCGCCTGTTCGAGCCGGTACCGTCGATCGCGCGCAAGCTGGAAACGCTGGTCGATGTCGGCCTGAGCTACATCAAGCTGGGCCAGAGCGCGACCACGCTGTCCGGCGGTGAGGCGCAGCGCGTCAAGCTGTCCAAGGAACTGTCGCGTCGCGATACCGGACGCACCCTGTACATCCTCGACGAGCCGACCACCGGCCTGCACTTCCACGACATCGAAGCGCTGCTCGGCGTGCTGCACAAGCTGCGCGACGAGGGCAACACGGTGGTGGTGATCGAACACAATCTGGACGTGATCAAGACCGCCGACTGGATCGTGGACCTGGGCCCGGAGGGCGGCCATCGTGGCGGCACCATCCTGGTGTCCGGCACACCGGAAGAGGTGGCCGCGCACGAGGCATCCTACACCGGGCAGTTCCTGGCCAAGATGCTGCCGTCGGTCAAGGCGCGCGAGACCCGCCCGGCCGCGATGGCCAACAAGCCGGATGCGCGCCCGCCGCGCAAGGTCAAACCGGAGAAGGTGACCAAGGTCGCCAAGTCCGCCACCAAGAAGACTGCAAAGAAGAAGGCAAGCTGATGAGCGAACACAAGATCCTGGCACGCATCCCGATCAGCGTGCGCTGGCGCGACATGGACAGCATGGGCCACGTCAACAACGCCAAATACATCTCGTACCTGGAAGAAGCGCGCGTGCGCTGGATGCTGGGCGTGCAAGGCGTGTCGATGACCGACCGTATCGCGCCAGTGGTCGCCGCCACCAACGTCAATTACAAACGCCCGCTGGTGTGGCCCAACGACATCACGGTGGAGTTGTTCGTCGAGCGCCTGGGCAGCAGCAGCATCACCATCGGCCACCGCATCGTCGACCAGAAGGACGAGGGCGTGCTGTATTCGGACGGCAATGTGGTGGTGGTGTGGATCGATACGCAGACCGGCAAGAGCGCGGCGCTGCCGGATGCGGTACGCGCAGCGAGCAGCTGATCGCGCTCAGCACGGACGCGGTTGAATGACGCATGGCGGCTTCTTGATGGAGCCGCCGTTTTTATTTGCGCATTTCCCGCCCCTGGTGAAACAGCCGGCTCGGCATATGCGCTTGATGTGCGATGTGCCTGCACGCCAAAACGCAGCACCGGACCAGCAGCGCGCCTGCATGTACGCGCTGCATGCAGCGACGGCCGTCTATCATGACCCGACTTTCAGGAGCCCCGCATGAGCATCCAAATCCTCGACCACGGCCGTCTTCGCGAACTCCGCCTGGCGCGCCCGCCGGTCAATGCGCTGGATACCGCACTCTGCCAGGCACTGACTTCCGCCGTGCAGCAGCTGGGAAGCGATGTCGACGGCGTGGTGCTGTCGGGTAGCGAACGCATTTTTTCCGGTGGCATGGATGTGCCGCACCTGCTGTCGCATGGCACCGACCGCGCTGCGCTGCTGGCCAGCTGGACGGCCTTCTTCGAGGCAGCGCAGGCATTGGCCCATTGCCCGGTGCCGGTGGTGGCGGCGATCGGCGGCCATGCGCCGGCCGGCGGTTGCGTGCTGGCGCTGTGCTGCGACTACCGGGTGATGGCGCGCAGCGCCGATACCGCAAGGCCGTACACGATCGGCCTGAATGAAGTGCAGGTGGGGTTGGCGGCGCCGGAAGGCATCCAGCGGCTGCTGCGCCGCGTGGTCGGGGCGCATCGCGCCGAACGCCTGCTGATTTCCGGGCAATTGCTGCCGGCCGAACAGGCCGCCCAGATCGGCCTGGTGGACGAGCTGGTGGACGGCGAGCTGGTCACCGCACGCGCGGTGGCGTGGCTGCAGGAGCTGCAACAACTGCCACGGCAGCCGATGCTGGCCACGCGCGCGGTGGCCAGGGCGGATCTGCGCGCTGCACTGGCGCCGGAGCTGATCCAGCTGGAGCGCTTTGTCGATGGCTGGTACGCACCCGATGCCCAGGCCGCGCTGCGCGGCCTGGCCGCACGGCTACAGAAGGCCTGAGCCCGGCCCCCGCACGGTGGCTGGCAGGCGGCCCGCTATAATCGTGGTCCGTCGCACGCCCAGGCCAGCCTCTTGTCCGCCACCGCCGAACCCGTCGTCTCCGAACTGATCAGCCTGCTGTCGCTGGAGCGCCTGGAAGACAACCTGTTTCGCGGCCAGAGCCGCGACATCGGCACCAAGTACGTGTTCGGCGGGCAGGTGCTGGGCCAGGCGCTGTCGGCCGCGCAGGCCACGGTGGAAAACGGCCGCCAGGCGCATTCGCTGCACGCCTATTTTTTGCGTGCAGGCAATATCGACCACCCGATCGTCTACGACGTCGACCGCACCCGCGATGGCGGCAGTTTCTCGGTGCGGCGGGTCACCGCGATCCAGCACGGCAAGGTGATCTTTTTCTGCGCGGCCTCGTTCCAGGAACACGAAGACGGCGCCGAGCATCAGTCGGCGATGCCGGTGGTGCCGCCGCCGGAAGACATCGAACCGGCCGCGCCGCTGGCGCCGGAGGTGCTGGCAAAGCTGCCGGCGAAGGTGCAGCGCTGGCTCTCGCGCGGTGGGCCGTTCGAATTTCGCCATGTGTTTCCGCGCGACGAGCTCAAGCCACCCAAGCGCCCACCGTTCCAGCAGATGTGGCTGCGCCTGAACGACCCGATCGGCGACGATGTCGGCCTGCACCAGGTGCTGCTGGCCTACGCTTCGGATTTCCAGTTGCTGGGCACCTCGACCTTTCCGCACGGCATCAGCTACTACACGCCGAATGTGCAGATGGCCTCGCTCGACCATGCACTCTGGTTCCACCGCCCCTTCCGTACCGACGACTGGCTGCTGTACTCGCTGGACAGCCCCACCGCGCAGGGCGCGCGCGGCCTGGCACGCGGGCAGTTCTTCACCCGCGATGGCGTGCTGGTCGCCAGCACCACGCAGGAAGGCCTGATCCGCGTGGTGCCCGACGGCAGCGCGATTGCCGTGCCGGCCAAGGGCTAGGCGCAGATGCGTGGCGCGCTTGTGGCGCGGACTCATTCATCGCCAGCGCAGAAGCTGGGCGCGCTGGCGGTTCACCACCCGGCATGCGAGTGGCCACGACCATGCGCGGGTGTGTTCGCCGGCGCGCGTGCGGCCAGCTAGCGACAGCGATCAGCGGCATCCTTCTTTCATCTTGAACCGGCGCAGCACTGGCGCCATCTGTTCCGGACCCAACGGCGGTTTTCACCAGCATGCGCAAGATCTTCAGCAGTCAACGTATCGAAACCGCCGAGGGCGTGGCCAATCTGTTGCGCAACGCCGGCATCGACGTGCGCATGAGTAATGGCCGCTCGTATGAGAGCAAGCGCACCGGCCAGTTCAGCTACCTGGAGCAAGGCAACGCGCAGGCCTATCCCACGGTGTGGATCGTGCACGCCGACGACCAGCCGCGCGCGCGCGACCTGCTGCGCGAAGCACGCCTGCTCGATACCACCCGCCGCGATCTGCCGAACGTGGAATACACCTTCCGCGAAGGCGAAAACGGCTCCAGCACCACCGCACGCAGCTGGGCATGGCGCATCCGTCTGATGCTGTTGCTGGTGATTGGCGCGGTCGCCATGGTGGTGGTGATGCGCCATCGCAGCGCTCCGGCGCCGGTCGCGCCGGCCACCCAGCCCGCCCCACGATCGACCCCGGACGCGACACCGCCGGCGGACGAGGAAGAAATGCGGGTGCGGATCCAGCCGGCGCGCTGAGCGCCGCTGATGCTGCGTGGGTCGGCTCGGGCCGGCATGGGCGTACCCACTCGCTCGCTGCCCACCATGGCTACAAGCACTTCCCCACTGCGCCGCTACCTGGGGTGCAGGTCGATCAGTGGATCGACACCGACGGTGGGTTCGGCGCGGACGGCAGCCATCATGCGCCGTCGATGCGGCTCAGACCCGGTCGCGGTCGGCAGTCGCTCGACCTTTATCGCTTGCGGTCGCCGGTACCGATCGTGTCATGCCGCTACTGCCGGGACCGGGTGACCCACCTGGCGACACCAACAATGCGTTCGCTGCGGACCGTGTCCTCATGCGTTGAAGAGCCGGGCCAGCCCCGGTCGATGGAGCATCGGCTCGGCTGCGCCCGTGCATGATCGTTGACCGGCGTCTCGAAGGCCGCATCCGCCCACCACCACATCGTATCGGTCACATCCACCGTGCCCATGCGTCATGCTGGGAACAGGACGGGGATTGCGCCAATGAATGCCGACACACTGGATCTGATGTTGCAACGCGAACTGCCCAGTGCCGCGGCCGGCTGTCAGCAGGCATACGGCCGCATCGTCGGTGCCTGCCAGAACACCGTCACCGCGATTGCACTTGCGATCACCCGCGATATCGCCGCCAGCGAGGACATCGCCCAGGAAGCGTTTTTGCGCGCCTGGCAGCGGCTGGCGCAACTGCATCAGCCCGCCAGCTTCCTGCCGTGGCTGCGCCAGATCACCCGCAATCTGGCACGCGACTGGCTACGCGCCAATCGCCATCGCGCACTCAGCGGCGAGGCGGCGGATCTGGCGATCGCCATGGCCGCCGACCCTGCGCCCTCGCCCGCCGACCGCCTGCTGAAGGCGGAGGAAGAGATCGCCGCGCTCGACATCATGTCCGCATTGCCCGAAGAAAGCCGCGAAACCCTGCTGCTGTATTACCGCGAAAGCCAGAGCTCGCAGCAGGTGGCCTCGCTGCTCGGTCTGAGCGATGCGGCGGTTCGCAAGCGCCTGTCGCGTGCGCGCGCCAGCGTGCGCGACGAGTTGCTGCGCAGGTTCGGCGAAGTCGCACGCAGCAGTGCCCCCAGTGTCGCGTTTGCCACGGCAGTGACCTCGGCGACGATGCTGGCGGCACCCGGCACCGCCAGCGCGGCCATCGCCTTGGGCAGTCTCGGGGGCGCAGGTAAACTCGGCGCCGGTGGATTGACCGGCGCGGCACTCGGCAGTGGTGGCGCAGCAGGCGCGGCGAGTGTCTGGTTGGGCGCGCCGGCGCTATTGGCCGCAGGCAGCGTGCTGATCGCCGCGCTGGCCACCTACTGGTCGGGCCACTACCTGTTGCGCTTTGCGCAATCGCCCAGCGAGGCGGCAGCCGTGCGACGTTTTATACGTGCAATCACACTGGTCTCCGTGCTGGTCTGCAGCGCCACGCTGATGCTGAGATGGGTCGAAGTCAGCCCATGGGCGTCGCTGCTGGCGCTATGCGCAGGCCTGCTGGTGGTCAACTATCAGTCCCTCATGGTGCTGCCGCGGGTGATGCACCCGATGCTGGAGCGCGATGCACGTCGGCGTGGGGCCACCCGGGCACCGCTGCTCTACCGCTGCATGTTCAGCCCTGGCGCAGTGATCGTCAGCAACGTCGCGGTGGTGCTGCCGATCCTGCGTCACTACATCAAGCTGGGGATGCTATGAGGTACTCCAACACAGGGATCGATCCGCATGCCAGGGGCCCGCACGTGGCAGATCGGCCGGATGCGCGTAGCGCGTTTGTCACCAACATGCGCGAGGTGTGCCACCTGCGCGTGCCGGCAGCATTCTACGTGGCGCTTGTCTGGCTTGTTGAGGCGATCTCGGTCATCGGATGATGTCGATTGACCAACGTGGCGCCCGCAAGTTGCCGCACCCTTGCCGCTGCAGAAGGCGCGATCGAGGTTCCGCCCCAGGTCGACCAACGGCGCTTGGAGGTGGCCATTAGTCAGCGATGAGGCGGTTGCCGTAACTAGAGGCGGTAAACACTCCCCGTACCTGGCAGATCCGACAACGTGCGCACAAAAAACGGCCTCCTGCTTTTGCGGGAGGCCGTCTGTCGATCGGCGCCTTGTTACCTGTTGCGGATGAGCCACCGCCATGACGGCGGCATCATCCGAGCACTGCATTGTTCAACCCGTTGCACTGCACCTACATACTCAGTTGCCTGCGGCAGGCTTGGCCGGCATCGGACGCTTGCCATGGTCGCCATGCTCACCGTGCCCACCTGGGCCACGCGGGCCGTGCTCGCCGCGCAGCTTCGATGCGGCATCGAACTCGGCCTTGCTCAGCTTTCCGTCCTTGTCGGTGTCGGCCTTGGCAAACCAGGCATCGCGATGCTGCTGCATGCGCAGCTCACGGTCGGCACGATCGACAAAGCCGTCCTTGTTGAGGTCCATCTGATCGAAGCGCGCGGCAAACTTCGGATCGGCCTTGGCTTCCTCGCGGCTGATGCGGCCGTCCTTGTTGGTGTCGAATCTGGCCATCCAGTCACCACGTCCGTCGCGACCCGGGCCGCGATGACGCGGGCGCTCATCGCGCGAGAGCTTGCCGTCCTTGTTGGCGTCCAGCGTATCGAACTGCGCGGCCAGCTTGGGGGCGGCGGCCGCTTCGCTACGATCGATGACGCCATCGTTATTGCTGTCGAGCTTGCCAGGACGCGGCGCATCGCCGGCAACAGGCACAGTGGCGGCGAACACGACGCCGGTGGACAGTGCAGCCAGCACGGCCAGGGCGAGGAAAGGTTTGCGAGACGTCATGGGAAACTCCTGATTGTGGGAACCACACGCGGCACCTGCATGGGCCGCATCGCGTGGGTGGCGCATCCGGACAGGCCGTGCGCTGCCACCAACACCCACATCAACGAGCCATCGGCGCGCACGTTGACGCGCGCACCTGGCGTATTCATCCGGCGGACAGTCGCCGCTGTTGCGACGCACAGGCGCTATCCTGCGCGCATGGCCATTCACGCCGACACCCACGACGACCTGCGCCTGTTCCAGACCGGTGAGCATGCCTGCAGCTACTGGCCCGAGCGTCGTGCGCGCGATCTGGTGCTGGACCCGCATGACCCGCGCCTTGGCACGATCTATCCGCAGGCATTGGCATGGGGATTCCGTCGCTCCGGCGATCTGGTGTACCGGCCGCATTGCGAGCGCTGCCGCGCATGCGTGCCGGTGCGCATTGCGGTGGATGCGTTTCGGCCCGATCGCAGTCAACGCCGCTGCCTTGCGCGCAACCAGGATCTGGTCGTGCGCGTGGTCGCGGCCCAGCGCACCGACGAGCAACTGGCCCTGTACCGCCATTACCTTAAATCCCGCCACCCCGGTGGCGGCATGGACGAGCACGGCGGCAGCGAATTCGATCAGTTCCTGATCGGCGGCTGGTCGCATGGGCGGTTTCTGGAAATCCGCGAACCGTCCGTGGCGCATGCCCCGGGACGACTGCTCGCCGTCGCGGTCACCGATGTGACCGAGCATGCGCTGTCGGCGGTGTACACGTTCTACGCGCCGGAGGCGGCCGCGCGCAGCCTGGGCACCTTCGCGATCCTGCAGCAGATTCAATGGGCGCAGCGCGAGCGACGCGCGCACGTGTATCTGGGCTATTGGATCGATGGCCACGCCAAGATGAACTACAAGCGTCGCTTCAACGCACTGGAGGCCTACGACGGCCGTCAGTGGCGCGGGCTGCCGCCGGCCGCATCGGCACCGTGAATCGCAGCGCGCGACATCGGCCTGTCGCATCCGGCATGCGAGAATCGGGCGATGATCAGACCTCTTCTGTTGCTTGCATTGACCGCGCTTTGCGCCGCCTGTACCCATCGCACGCCTGCATCGGCCGCCACCTCCGATAGCGCGGGCGGCGCTGTGCCGACCCAGCTGCGCATCGCCACCTACAACACCTCGCTGTACTCCGACGAGGCCGGCGGCCTGGTGCGCGAACTGCAGGGCGACAGCGCGCATGCACGCAAGATCGCCGCCGTGCTGCAGCGCGTGCGCCCTGATCTGGTGCTGCTCAACGAATTCGATTTCGATCCCGACCACCGCGCTGCCGATCTGTTCCAGCAACGCTATCTGCAGGTCGCCCAGCCGGGCGGCGGAGACGCGTTGCGCTACCCATATCGGTATCTGGCACCGGTCAATACCGGCGTGCCGAGCGGCCTGGACCTGGACAACAACGGCAGTGTCGGTGGCGACGGCCGCACCCGCGGCAACGATGCCTGGGGCTATGGGCTGCATCCCGGCCAGTACGGCATGCTGGTGCTGTCGCGGTATCCGATCGATGCGCAGGCCGTGCGCAGTTTTCAATTGCTCAAATGGAGCGCGTTGCCGGGTGCGCTGCGGCCGCTGGATCCGGGGACCGGGCGTTCGTTCTACAGCGACGCGATCTGGTCGCAGCTGCGCCTGTCGTCAAAATCGCATTGGGATGTGCCGGTGCGCACGCCGCTCGGTGTCGTGCATGCGCTGGTTTCGCACCCGACGCCGCCGGTGTTCGATGGCGCGGAAAAACGCAATGCCGCCCGCAACCACGACGAGCTCGCGCTGTGGCGTGCATATCTGGACAACGCGGCCGACAGCAAGCGCTGGTTGTGCGATGACAAGGGAATCTGCGGCGGCCTGGCGGCCGATGCGCACTTTGTGATCCTTGGCGATCTGAACAACGACCCGATCGATGGTGCCGGCCGCCACGAAGCGATCAGCGCATTGATCCATCACCCGCGCGTGCTGCAGTACCCCACCCCACGTAGCGACGGCGGCCCGGAAAAGACTGCCGAATACGCCGCGCAAGGCATCGTGCACATCGGCGACCCGCACCAGGTCACCGGCGACTTCGGCCCGCAGGCCGGCACCATGCGCCTGGACTACGTGCTGCCATCGCACCGGTTCACCCTGATCGGCAGCGGCATCTTCTGGCCGGCCAGCACCGCTCCGGAAGCGGCGATTGCCGATGGCAGCGACCATCATGCGGTGTGGGTGGATGTCGGCTTGTAGCCGGGATTAGCGGGTGGGGGGCAAAGTCGCGTCGTTGGAACCGGTCTTACTTCCCGAGCCGGCATGACGGGGAGAGCGAACGCACGCACGGCGCGAATCGGCCCCGTCGCGAACTGACGCCCGCCGCACGTCGACGCGTGATCGCTCGCACGCTTGCCTTCAATGGTGATGGCAAGCGTGTCGACACATACCGCAGCTGGCTTTCCGAAAGAAGTGCAACACCGGGCGGACCTCTTTCAAGCAGGCCGCTGCTCAGCCTTGCAACTGGATCGTCAGCGCCGCAGCAGCCACACGCGCTTTCTCGCGTGCCGCATCGATACTCTCTGCGCGCGCCAGGGTGACGCCGACACGGCGGTGGCCGTCCACGCGCGGTTTGCCGAACAGGCGCAGGGCGGTGTCCGGGTCGCGCAGTGCAGCGGCCACGTTGCCGAACACCGGCACGCCATTGCCGTGCGCGAGTAGCGCACAGGACGCCGACGGGCCGCTCTGACGGATCACGCCACCGTTCTCGGCACCGACCGGCAAGCCGAGAATGGCGCGGGCGTGCAGCGCGAATTCGCTCAGGTCCTGCGACATCAGCGTCACCAGGCCGGTGTCGTGCGGGCGCGGCGAGACTTCGCTGAACCACACTTCGTCGCCCTTGACGAACAACTCCACCCCGAACAGTCCCCAGCCACCCAGATCGTCGGTAATGGCTTTCGCAATCTCCTGCGAACGTTGCAAGGCGGCGGCCGACATCGGCTGCGGCTGCCAGCTTTCGCGATAGTCGCCGTCCTGCTGCCAATGCCCGATCGGGTCGCAATACGAGGTTCCGCCGGCATGCCGCACGGTCAGCAAGGTGATCTCGTAATCGAAATCGATGAAGCCCTCGACGATGCAGCGGCCGGCACCGGCACGTCCGCCGGTCTGCGCGTAGTCCCAGGCCGCATCGATGTCGGCCTCGCTGCGCAACGTGCTCTGGCCCTTGCCGGAGGACGACATCACCGGCTTGACCACGCACGGCAGGCCCACCGCGGCGATCGCATCGCGGTACTCGGCAGCGGTGTCGACAAACCGGTACGGCGAGGTCGGCAGGCCCAGGGTTTCGGCAGCCAGGCGACGGATGCCTTCGCGGTCCATGGTCAGGCGTGCGGCGCGCGCGGTGGGAATCACGCGCTGGCCCTGATCGCGCTCCAGCGCCACCAGCGTTTCGGTATGGATGGCTTCGATCTCTGGCACGATCAAATGCGGCTGCTCGGCGGCGATCAGCGCGCGCAGCGCGGCGGGATCGAGCATGTCCAGCACGTGCGAGCGATGTGCCACCTGCATCGCCGGTGCATTGGCGTAGCGATCGGCGGCGATCACTTCCACGCCGAAGCGCTGCAGCTCGATCGCCACTTCCTTGCCCAGTTCGCCCGACCCCAGCAGCAACACCCGGGTGGCGGAGGGCGATAACGGCGTGCCGAGAGTAGTCATGAGCGCGGGTCCAGATCGGAAGGGGGCGGCCATTCTAACGGGCGGGCGGCACGACCGCTGGTCGGAAACCAGTCGAATCCTGATATCAATCTGATATCTTTTATCCACACCCATCAAGGATGCCCCACCATGAAAGAGAAGTCGCTCGGCTCCGTCCCAGGCATTCCGGTGATCGCCGCGAGTGTCGTCGTGCTGCTGCTGGCAGCCGCGGCGCTGATCGCGGCCGGCATGGGGTTGCTGCCGATTCTGAGCATGCTGCCGGCCATCCTGATCGCAACCGGCAATGTGTTCGTGCTGGCCGGCCTATACACCCTGGAACCGAACCAGGCCGCAGTGCTGAGCCTGTTCGGCAAGTACGTCGGCACCGTCAAGGACCAGGGCGTGCGCTGGAACAGCCCCTTCTACGCCAAGCGCCGGGTCAGCCAGCGCGTGCGTAACTTCGAGAGCGGACGACTCAAGGTCAACGAGCTCGATGGCAGCCCGATCGAGATCGCCGCGGTGATCGTGTGGCAGGTCATGGATGCATCGGAGGCGGTCTACAACGTCGACGATTACGAAAGCTTCGTGCACATCCAGTCCGAAGCGGCGCTGCGCGCGATGGCCACCAGCTATCCCTACGACCAGCACGAAGATGGGCAGATTTCGTTGCGCAGCCATCCGGCCGAAATCAGCGAACAGCTCAAGCGGCATCTGGACGAACGCCTGACCCAGGCCGGCGTGGACGTCATCGAAGCGCGCATCAGCCACCTGGCCTACGCACCGGAAATCGCCCAGGCCATGCTGCAGCGGCAACAGGCCAATGCGGTGATCGCCGCACGCACGCGCATCGTTGCAGGCGCCGTGGGCATGGTGGAAATGGCATTGGCCGAGTTGCAGAAAAGCGGCGTCGTGCAGTTGGACGAAGAGCGCAAGGCGCATATGGTCAGCAACCTGCTCACCGTGCTGTGTTCTGATCGCGGCACCCAACCGGTGGTCAACACCGGCTCGCTCTATTGAGGTCAAGCAATGAATGTCATGGTGCCGTTGGTGGTCGCCCTGTCCGGTCTGCCCGCACTGGCGATCGCCGCCTCCATCGGTGCGGACGACGACGACCGCGCGCGCGGCCTGGGCCTGCGCTGGGCCTTGATCAGCCTGGTGATCCTGATCGGTGCCGCCTGCCTGTACTGGGCCGGCGACAACCGCGCCGGTATCTACGCAGTGGTGATCGGCATGATCATCGGCGTCAACGTCTTGATCGTCTCGATGGTCATGCACCTGCGCCGTCACAGCGGCCGCGGTGAGCGCGAGTGAGCGAAAAGAAGGCCTACCCGCTGCGCATCAGCGCCGATGTGCTGGCAGCCGTGCAGCGCTGGTCCGACGACGAACTGCGCAGCCTCAATGCGCAGATCGAATACGTGTTGCGCGATGCGCTACGCAAGGCCGGACGTTTGCCCAAGCCACGCGACGACAAGGAATCCGAGGCATGAGCGGGCGCTGGACCGGGCGTGGCGTTGCCGCATCGCGGCCCTCTATCCGAGACTTCAACGGCGATGACATCCAGGTTGTGGTTGCCGCACCACACACCTTCGACATGCTCGCTGCCAGACACCCACACATGACGGCGAGGGCTGTGTCGCCGGTGCCCGCCAGGGAAGCCAGATGACAACGCGAACAGGCCAACGCCCCGGCAACGTCGCACCGCCCACTGCACATACCGGTCACCGTCCGCCACCATACCGGCGTGACTACGCCGTCGCTACGGTCGCGCCCTGGAGGCTGGCGCTGTGGCTGTGGCTCCCGTTGCTGGCTGCCGCATGCGTGATCGTCGTGGTCCATGCGGGCAATGCCCGCGACGGGCATCCTGCCGCCCTGTACGCCCACCTAGCACTGTTGCTGACAGTTGCGGTGAGCTGCACTGCCGCGCATGCGCGACGCAGTATCCGGCTCCAGGACGAGCGCTTGATCGTGCGCTCGACACTATTCACCAGGCGGGTGCCCGTCGACCAGATCCGGCTGGACACGGCGCGCGTGATCGACCTGGCCAGGGACACTGCCTTCAAACCGGGCAGAAAGTCCTTGGGTTTTGGCTACCCGGGCTTCCAGTCCGGGTACTACCGCAGCAGGCAGGCGAGCCCGGGTTTCTATCTGATCACCCAGTCTGCCCGCGTGCTGGCCCTCCCGTTGAAGGACGGCAGCGTACTCGTGCTCAGCCCCGAACAGCCGCGCCAGCTGCTGCAGGATCTCCAGCAACTGGCCGCGCAACGCGCTTAGCCCTACCCTGTCGCAATGCGTACAACGCCGTCCCTGCTGCTCAACACCACCGCTATCGAGCTGGTACCGGCCGCCCTGCTGCGTGCGCGCGGCAATGCCGACGCCCGCGTGCTGGCGCAGGCCGACTGGCTACTGCGGCGCAAGCGCGATGGACGCTATCTGGCCGCGCAACTGCCGCACGGGCTGATGCCGCTGGTGCCGCGACTGGCAAACGAGCCCGGCCTGGACGAGGCACTGGACCGACTGCAAGACGCGACCGTTCGATGCCGCCAAGGCCACGCCGGCGTTCTTGCGATCGACGGCTTGCAGCATCGACTGACACAGCTCGGGCTTGTTGCCGATGACTATGTGCAACGCACCGGCCTGCGCCTGATCGCCGAACCGGCAACGCTGCAGTACGCCGGGCGCGATCGCTTCGGCCGGCCGCTCTGGCTCAGCGCAGGCGCCGCGCGTGCATGGAGGCAGATACGTGCGGCCGCACTGCGTGCGGACATCGTGCTCGATGCAATCTCCGGCTATCGCAGCCACGATTACCAACTTGGCATCTTCGAACGCAAGTTCGCACGCGGGCTGGCGCTGGAGCAGATTCTGGCAGTCAACGCCGCGCCCGGCTTCAGCGAACACCACAGCGGCGACGCACTCGATATCGGCACTCCTGGCGAACCCCCGGCCGAAGAATCGTTCGAAGCCACCGCTGCATTTGCCTGGCTGGGCAGTCACGCGGAGCAGTTCGGCTACCGCCTGAGTTATCCGCGCGACAATCCGCATGGCATCGTCTACGAACCCTGGCATTGGTGTTGGCACGCGCCATGAAGCCTGCCGCACTCTGTGTCATCGCGACGACAGCTCCAACGCGTGAGCGCGCGCTGCATCGCCATCACCTCCATTGCCTGCAAATCCTCTGGCCGTGGTCCGACGCACCACTCGACAGGCCGCCGCCGGCCGTCACCTGATTCCCAACCCTGCTGGAAACATCCGCTTATGGACGAGCACATCGATAGACAGCGCCGCACTGCCACCGCCGTACTCCTGGGTGCCGGCGTTGCATTGACCACGCCCGGATGCGGCAAGCGCTCCGACACATCGCTGCAGGTCACCGATATTGCCGGCATCGATCGCACCACGGTGGCACGCATCGCGCGGCCGCGCAGCGTGGACGAGGTGGTCAGCCTGCTACAGGGCAGTACCGGCACGGTATCCATCGGCGGCGCGCGCTACAGCATGGGAGGGCAAATCTCTTCGCCCTCTTCGCTGCATCTGGACCTGCGCGAGCTGGTCGGCCTGGTGCACCTGGATGTCGCTGCCCGACGCATCCGCGTGCGTAGCGGCATGCGTTGGCGCGACGTGCAGGAGCTGATCGATCCACATGACCTGGCGGTCGCGGTGATGCAGAGCTACAGCAATTTCAGCGTCGGTGGCTCGATCGGGGTCAATTGCCATGGCCGCTACCTGCATGCCGGGCCGATTGCGCACACGGTGCATGCCTTGCAGCTGGTGGACGCAGGAGGCCACATACACGAACTCGACCGCACGCGCACTCCGGCGCTGTTCGCCGCTGTCATTGGAGGCTACGGCGGGCTCGGCGTGGTCACCGAAGTGGAGTTGTCGCTGACACTCAACGACATGCTGGAGCGACGGGTGGAACCAGTGGCGCTGGACGATTACCCCGCCTTTTTCGCCGACCGCATCGCCGCCGACCCACTGGCGGTGATGCACAATGCCGACCTGACGCCGCCGCACTTTGATCGCCCCTTGGCGGTGACCTGGGTCAGCAGCGATGCCCCGCCAACCGATGCCAGGCGCCTGATTCCGCGCGACCTGGACTACTCCCGCGAACAGAATCTGATCTGGGCGGCATCGGAACTGCCGCTGGGCAAGTCGCTGCGCGAGCGCTATCAGACCGCGCCGCTGTTGCAGACGCCGGCGGTGATGCGTCGCAATTGCCAGGCCAGCCTGGATGCACGCTCGCTGGAACCGCGCACGCGGCGCATGTCCACCTATCTGCTGCAGGAATACTTCGTTCCGGTGCCTGCATTTACCGCATTCGCGCGCGAAATGGCCGCAATCCTGCGCCGCCACGATGTCAACGCACTCAATATCTCGATCCGCCACTCGCCTGCCGATACGGTGTCGCTGTTGCGCTGGGCACCGCAGCCGGTGTTTTCCTTCGTGCTTTATTACAAGCAGCGCAGCGGCAGCTCGCCTGACAAGGCAACGGTGGCCTGGACCCGGCAGTTGATCGATGCGGCGCTGGCGCATGGCGGCCGCTACTACCTACCCTACCGGTTGCATGCCAGCCAGCAGCAATTTGACGCCGCTTACCCGGAAGCCGGGTCTTTTGCGAGCCTCAAAAGTAACATCGATCCCGGGCGTCGCTTCCGCAACCACTTGTGGGACAAGTACCTGCCTAGCTGAGCAACGCCGGGAACCGGCCATTGCCGGTGCCCGGGACACCCCTGACAACTGATAACGCCCGGCCCGCTCGCGCCGGCGTGCGCGCCTGTACATCCACCCGGTGCACCTACTCCTGCGAGCGCGGGGTCGGCACTTTGGTCGCAACGCTGAAGTCGGCGATCTTCCACAGATAAAACGCGGCGTAGGTGCGGTACGGGCCCCACCGTTGCCCGCGCTCGGCAAGCTCCCTAGGCGTGGGCATATGCTCCTGTTTGTCCACGCGCTGGGCGCCCTTGCGCACGCCCAGGTCGTCGATGGGCAGCAGGTCCGGGCGGCCCAGGCGGAACATCAGCATCATTTCCACCGTCCAGCGGCCGATGCCGCGTACCGGTACCAGCGCTTCGACGATCGCATCGTCTTCCATGAAGGCGAGTTTGCGCAGCGAGGGGATTTCACCCAACGCTTCGCGCCGGGCAAGATCGCGCAGTGCCAGCGCCTTGTTGCCGGACACACCGCAGGCACGCAAGCCGGCATCGTCCACGCGCCCCAGGGTGTCGGCGTGCAGCCGGTTCGATCCGATCGCCGCCTCTACCCGCGCCACGATCGTGGACGCGGCCTTGCCGCTCAGTTGCTGGAACAGGATGGCACGCGCCAATGCGTCTACCGGGTCGAACGGTTTGCGCCAGCCCGGCTGCGGCGCGATGGGACCGATACGCTTCATCCACGCGCCCAGCACGCGGTCGCGCCGGCTCAACTGCGCGAACGCCGCCTCCACATCGAATCCGCGGACATGACGTGGCATCTCAGCGCCGCAACGCGCCGATCGCCAGCACCACCCAGCCAAGCATCAGACTGATGCCGCCGATCGGTGCCAGGCCGGTCGGCCAGTGCAGCAAGGCACCACCGACCAGGCTGCCGGCAAACAGCAACGTGCCGAGCAGCAACAGGTACAAGCCGACCCGTCCGAACGCACGTGTCTCGGTTGCACCCAGCACAACCAGCACGGCGCCATGACCGAATGCGTACAGCGACGCCAGTTGCAGCCGCGACTGCACCAGCGCGTCGGTTACGCCATGCGAGGCATAGGCCGACAACCCCACGGCGACGGCGGCCAGCAAGCCGCCAAGAAAGGCCAGCAACGAGGGATGTTTCTTGCGACGATCGAGCAAAGACATACGGGCAACTTCCTGGCAGCGCCGTGGCGCAAAAAAAAACGCGCCGCAAGACTGCGGCGCGTTTTCGTCTGGATCACATCATCGTAGTAAAGCGATTACTTGATGGCCCAGTAGACGTCGTAGGTACCGTCCTGTGTAAACGACTTGTCCACGCCGCCCTTCCACGACTCGTACGGACGCTCGGTCACGTCGTTGCCGCTGGTGGCAGCCCAGGCACGCAGCGAGCTACGCACCGCGTCCAGGCCGGCCATGTGACCTGCGTAGGTTGCAAATGCCGAACGGTGCGCCTTGGTGCGCTCGTACTTCACCGGCGCTTCGGACGGGATGTTGAGCTTGAGCTCTTCACCCGTTGCGGCAACCGGCGTCGCGTCGACCGGCGCGGCAGCAGCGGCGTCGTCCTTCTTGGCATCGGTCTTGGCGGTGTCGGTCTTGGCATCGGCCTTCGGCGCACCACCGGCACGCTTGCGGACTGGCTGCACGACGTCGAACGCGTACTTGTCGGTGGCAAAGTCGGTGGTGACGATCCGGACCGGACCAGCAGCTTCCAGGCCGTTGGCGTCCATCACGCGCTTGATCCACTCCTGGTTGTCCTTGATCGACTTCTTGATCGTCTCGTTGTCACGATCGATGTTGCCTGCGGTGACGACCAACAGGTCCTCGGCCGGCACATCGACGAGCTTGAGATCGCTCAACACCGGCTTGCCGTCCAGCTGCGCGCGGTAGTCGAAGTTCGGCACGGTGGCCAGTGCGGTGGCCAGACGCGACAGACCCAGCTTCAGGTCGTCGCCCACGTGGCGGCTGACATACAGGCCGGCATAACGACCGAACAGGTTCCAGCCGTACTTGACGCTGTAATCCTGGGTGATCTTGACGTTCTTGTTGTTCTTGCCGGTCGGAGCCAGGGTGAAATTGGTGACCTTGTCGTAGCCCTTGGTGGGATCTTCGATCGCGATCTCAACACGCTCGTTCTTGACGGTGTTTTTGATTTCCCAGCTGCCGTTGCCGATATAGCCCTCGGTGGAGCTGTATTCGACGCGTGCACCCTTGCCCTCTTCCGGGCCGGCCAGCTTCAGCTGGATCTTCGGGTCACGCAGCACAAGCGGGTTCCAATCCTTGAAACGACGGAAGCTGTTCACGGTGTCGTAAACAATCGTCATTCTGCGGTTGGTCTCAACACTCTCGGACATCTGCCGCTCCGAGGGCAACACCAAGCCCACCACGACAAACAAGCCAGCCACGATCCCCAAGGCGATCAGGAACTCGATAATACGGGTCATTCAGGAGGTCTCCGGGGCCGATCCCACGGCCGGGTTGAGTGAAGCGAAGCCACCATCCTAGCAGGCTTCGAGAAAGATGTTCAGTTGTGCGACGGGTAGCGCGGTCTTGCGGTGTCATCCAGCGCGCGCAACGCCGTTGCGAAACTGCGCAATCCCAGCCTGCGCAAGGGTTTGCGCCGATCGCGCGCAGTCATCATGCACATCGTGCGCTGCGTGCGTGTGATGCCGCATCAGTCAGAGGTACGAACGGCCGTATCGCCGTGCGCCCGGCGCGGCGCAATCGCGTCACCGGGGTCTAGGACCGCGATGCCACGTCAGGCTGCAATCTCCTTGAACGTCAGCGCATTGCGACGGCCCGGCCGTCAGACCAATTGCAACTCGAACGCCCGGCGCGCTGCGCCGGGCGGGACATCCTGCCATCAGACCAGCTGCAGCTCGAACGCCTTCAGCACCGCGCGGGTACGGTCGCGCACGCCGAGCTTGGACAGGATGTTGGACACATGATTCTTGATGGTGCCCTCGGCCACGCCCAGCGAATTGGCGATCTCCTTGTTGGAGAAGCCGCTGGCCATCAGCCGCAGGATCTCGGTCTCGCGATCGGTCAGCGGATCGGGCCGGTCCAGGCTGACGAATTCGTTACGCATGTGCTCCAGGCCCGACAGCAGGCGCTGGGTGACCGCCGGCTGCACCAGCGAGCCGCCGTCGGCCACGGTGCGGATCGCGCCGACCAGCTGTTCCAGCGAGACATCCTTGAGCAGGTAGCCCTTGGCGCCGGCCTTGAGCCCGGCCAGCACCAGCTGGTCGTCGTCGAAGGTGGTCAGGATGATGGTCGGCGGCAGGGTGCCGTTGCGCGACAGCATCTGCAGGGCTTCCAGACCGGACATCACCGGCATGCGCATGTCCATCAGCACCACATCCGGCTGGATCTGCGGAATCTGCTCCACCGCCTGCTTGCCGTCCGAGGCCTCGGCCACCACCTCGATGCCGTTATCCAGCGCCAGCAGCGAGCGGATCCCCTGGCGCACCAGGGTTTGGTCGTCGACCAGGCAGACACGGATCATCTAGAACACTCCTTGGGTAACGGCCGCAGGCATCAGTGCCGGCGCGCCTGGAACGCAGATGCGCAGGCCGAAGCCGTCGCCGCGCCGGGTTTGGATTTCCAGCTTCCCACCATACTGGCTGAGCCGCTCGCGCATGCCGCGCAGGCCGTTGCCGGGCGCCACCGCATCGGCGCCATGGCCGTCGTCGCGGGCGTCGATCAGCACGGTGTCCGCGTCGCGCCGCACCTGAATCCACAGATTGCGCGCGCCGGCGTGGCGCACCGCGTTGGTGATGATTTCCTGGGTGCAGCGCAACAGCACATGCGCCCGCTCGGGGTCGTCCAGGGTCAACGGCTGGGCGATATCCAGGTGGATGTCCAGCGAGGGAACCTGGGTCACCAGCGGGCGCAGCGCCGCCTCCAGATCGATAGCCCCGCTGTCGCGCAAATGGCTGACCGCCTCGCGCACGTCGGTGAGCAGCAGCTTGGCCAGCGTATGCGCCTGGCGCACATGCTCCTGGGCCTGGCCTTCGGTGATGTGGCCGGCCACCTCCAGGTTG
This sequence comes from Xanthomonas sp. 3793, assembly GCF_024806835.1. Lineage (GTDB taxonomy): Bacteria > Pseudomonadota > Gammaproteobacteria > Xanthomonadales > Xanthomonadaceae > Xanthomonas > Xanthomonas arboricola_F. The sequence goes on along the minus strand of NZ_JANTYU010000002.1, from coordinate 312,559 downwards.
AGGCTGAGCGCGGTGAGATGGTGGCCGAGCAGATCGTGCAGCTCGCGCGAGATGCGGGTGCGCTCGTTGATACGCGCGCTTTCGGCCAGGAGCGCGCGGGTGGCGCGCAGTTCGGCGTTGAGCCGGCGCTGTTCTTCGCGTGCTTCGGTCTGTTGCCGGGCGACCAGGCTGGTGACGAAGATGAACATCGAAAACCCGCCGTACAGCAGCGACTGCATCAGGGCGCCGGAGACCGGGAACCCGAGCAGCAGATGGTAGACCGGCAGCACCGCCAACTGGCTCAGCACCAGCCACACCACGCCCACACGGAGCGGCAGCAGCCAGGGGATTACCCCGGCAGCCACCATCATCAAGATACTGCCGAGGCCGGTTCGGGTGAGATAGCTGACCGCCAGCGCGCAGACCGTGAGCAGCAGCAGGATCAGCCGGTCGTACCAATGCGCATGGCCGCCGCTGCTCAAGCCGCGCGTCAGCCAGAAATAGCTGCCCCCAAAGCCGACGAAGAACGCCGACATCGTGGCCGCCTCCAGCACGCTGCGGTGATCGCCCTCTTCGGCGGGCGCCCAGTAGATGAACACCAAGGGCATGGCGATCATCGCCCAGGTGAACAGGCCGGCGAAGCGCAGGACGCGCGTATGACTGAGGTATCCCAACATGCTGGCATCTTAGGCCCAAGCGCCGGCGTTGCCCTCTTGCCGGAAGTCATGCATGCACGTGTGCGCCTGCACGCGCCTGCCGGCAAGGCCGGGTTTGCGCCTGCGCGCCGCCTTGGCGCGCTTGGCGCGAAGGCGACTTGCCCGCCGTGGTCACGCGGCGGGTCGCCGCTTCAGGCCACGCATGCAATAATCCGACGCAGATCCGATTTCGGGTCGAGAGCGTTACCCCACGGAGTCCCAATGTCGATCGTCATCCGCGACGTGCGCGAGCACGAGCTCGATTCCGTCCTGGCCCTGAACAACAATGCCGGACTGGCGATCCTGCCGCTGGATTCAAACAAGCTGCAACGCTTCTACGAGCATGCCGAATATTTCCGCGTCGCCGAGCGCGACGGCAACCTGGCCGGTTTCCTGGTCGGGTTCGGCAGTGGCAGTGCCCATGACAGCAGCAATTTCGCCTGGTTCCGGGACCGTCACCCGGAATTTTTCTATATCGACCGCATCGTGGTCGCCAGCCGCCGTCGCGGCGGCGGCGTCGGGCGGGCGTTCTATGCCGATGTACAGAGCTACACCGAGCTGCGCTACCCGCAGCTGGCCTGCGAAGTGTTCCTGGACCATGGCGCCGATGCGGCGCTGCTGTTCCATGGCAGCTTCGGCTTCCGCGAAGTGGGCCAGAACACCATGCCCGACGTGGAGGTGCGCGCGAGCATGCTGATGAAGGACATGAGCAGCTATCCGTGGGTCAAGGAGACCTATGGCGGCAAGTTGCCCGAGCACTTGCCGTGGGTCGGCCGGCCGCGGCATGCCGCCGCCACCGACAATCCATCGACGGGGGCCTGAGCGTGTCGAGTGTGAATGTGGATTTTGAACAGGCCGGCGAACTGAAGATCGGCCAGGTGGGCATCGCCAACCTGCGCGTGCGCACCCTGGATGTGCCGCGCCTGGTGCAGGAAATGCGCGAGCGCGTGACCCGGGCGCCCAAGCTGTTCGGGCGGGCGGCAGTGATCCTGGATTTCGGCGGGCTGTCGCAGGTGCCGGACGTGAGCACCGCCAAGGCGCTGCTGGATGGCCTGCGCGCTGCGGGTGTGCTGCCGGTGGCGCTGGCCTACGGCACCAGCGAGATCGACCTGCTCTCCCAGCAGCTCGGCGTGCCATTGCTGGCCAAGTTCCGCGCGCAATACGAACCGACTGCGGTCAGCCCGCCACCTGCGCCGCCGCCGGCACGCGCCGAACCCGCAGCGCCGGTCGCGCGCCCGGCGCCGGGTCGCATGCAACGCAACGCGGTGCGCTCGGGCCAGCAGCTGTATGCGGAAAACTGCGACCTGACCGTACTCAATACGGTCGGCGCCGGGGCGGAGGTCATCGCCGACGGCAGCATCCATATCTACGGTACCCTGCGTGGCCGCGCGTTGGCCGGCGCCCAGGGCAACCCTGACGCGCGCATCTTCTGCCGCGACTTCCACGCCGAACTGGTTGCCATCGCTGGCCACTACAAGGTGCTGGACGATGTTCCCATGGACCTGCGTGGCAAGGCCGTCCAGGTCTGGCTGGAGCAGGATCAGATCAAGATCGCTGCGCTGGATTGACGCAGCCCAACCACAGAAATATTTCGGAGAAATCCTTTGGCTGAAATCATCGTAGTCACCTCCGGCAAGGGCGGCGTTGGCAAGACCACCACCAGCGCGAGCCTGGCCTGCGGGCTGGCGCGGCGCGGCAAGAAGGTCGCCGTCATCGACTTCGACGTCGGTCTGCGCAACCTGGACCTGATCATGGGCTGCGAGCGGCGCGTGGTGTACGACTTCGTCAACGTCGTGCACGGCGAAGCCACGCTCAAGCAGTCGCTGATCAAGGACAAGCGCTTCGACAACCTGTACGTGCTGGCCGCCTCGCAGACCCGCGACAAGGATGCGCTGACCCAGGACGGCGTGGAGAAGGTGCTCAAGGACCTGGCCGCCGACGGCTTCGAGTACATCGTGTGCGACTCGCCGGCCGGTATCGAAAAGGGCGCGTTCCTGTCGATGTACTTCGCCGACCGCGCCGTCGTGGTGGTGAACCCGGAAGTGTCTTCGGTGCGCGACTCCGACCGCATCATCGGCCTGCTCGATTCCAAGACCCGCAAGGCCGAGGAAGGCAAGACGGTGCCGGCGTTCCTGCTGCTTACCCGCTACAGCCCGGGCCGCGTGGAAGGCGGCGAGATGCTCAGCATCACCGACGTGGAAGAAGTGCTGGGGCTCAAGGCCATCGGCGTGATTCCCGAATCCGGCGACGTGCTCAACGCTTCCAACAAGGGCGAGCCGGTGATCCTGGATGCCGAGTCCCCGGCCGGCCAGGCCTACGACGACGCGGTCGCCCGCATCATGGGCGAAGAGCGCCCGATGCGATTCACATCCGTGGAGAAGAAAGGCTTCTTCAGCAAGCTGTTCGGAGGCTAAGCATGGGCCTGCTCGATTTTCTCAAGAGCAAGAAGAACACCGCCGAGACGGCCAAGAACCGCCTGCAGATCATCATTGCGCAGGAGCGCAACCACCGCGGCGGGCCGGATTACCTGCCGCTGCTGCAGCGCGAATTGCTGGAAGTGATCAAGAAGTACGTCAACATCGACGCCGATGCGGTGCGGGTTGATCTGGTCAAGGACGGCGAGCACGACGTGCTGGATATTTCTGTCGCCCTGCCGGAAGACGGCGACAAGTAACGCGGTCGTTGCCACCAGCGTGCAGGTCATCGATGCTCGCGCGCTGTGTGGCGATGGCCGCACCATCATTACGACGGTACCGTGTTCGCACGGTACCGTTTTGGTATCTACCCCATGGCGCGCCCTGTAGCGCGCCCGACCGCGAGCGACTGCGCGTGACTTCTCATCCTGCTTCCCCATCCGATGCGTCCGCGGTGCTGTGCGTGGCCGATATCGGCCTGGACGCCCCGGCCGCCCTGCTGGGCCGGTATGGCCTGCGCCTGCATCGCGTGGACGCGGGCGCTGCGATCCCTGGCAGCTTCTGGGGCGAACCGGAGGCGGGCATCATCGGCTGCGATGTCTATGTGCGCGACGACACGCCGGTACACTCGATGCTGCACGAGGCCGGGCATCTGATCGTGCTGCCCGCCGACAAACGCGCCGCCGTGCATACCGATGCCACCGATTCGGTGGATGAGGAAGACGCCACCTGCTACCTGCAGATTCTGCTGGCCGAACAGCTGCCGGGCGTGGGCAGCGCGCGGCTGATGGCCGACATGGATGCCTGGGGCTATACCTACCGATTGGGATCCACCCGCGCCTGGTTCGAGCAGGATGCCGAGAACGCACGCAACTGGCTGAGCGAACGCGGACTGCTGCCGGCCTGAGTTGGCCGCTGGTTGCCCTGGATGGCAAGGCATGGCTTGCCTGATGCCGACCGGGATGCGCAGCGTGTGCACGGCCGCGTGGCGCACGTCGACGGGCTGCGCCTGCGCTGCGCTAGGCGTGTGTCGGCTCGATTGCTGTCGTGGCACCGCCCAGATCCAGCGTTGCGACCGTGCCCTGCCCTGCATCGGATTCCAGGCTGAGCTTCCAGCCCAGGTGTTCGCAAAGACGCCCGATCAGCTCCAGGCCGATGCCATTGCCCTGCCGTGCATCGCCGCGCGCCAGGCGCGCATAGATCGCGCTGATTTCTTCCGGCGTCATGCCGTGGCCCGGGTCGGAAATGCGCACCACGCCCGGCGCCGATAGCGCGATGCGGATGATGCCGCGGTCGCTGTTTTCGATCGCATTGCGCAGCAGATTGCCGATGGCGGTCTGCACGATGGCGACCGGCGCGGTGAGGCTGCACGGCGGCAACGGCTCGATGACAAGCTGCAGATCCTTGTCTGCGCACAGGTGCGCGTGGTCGGCGACGATATCCGGAATCAGATGGTCCAGCCGCACTGTGTCGCTGCTGCGTACCAATCGGCCGGGATCTTTCGCCAGCACCAGCAACAAGGCGATCAGTTGCTCCACCGACGCGCTGGTCTGTGCGATGCGCTGCAACTGATGGCGCACCGCCGGCGGCGTGCCGGGCTGCTCCAACGCCAGCTCCACCGCATTGCCGATCACCGCGATCGGCGTGCGCAGCTCGTGACTGGCGCTGTCGATGAAGGCGCGTTCGCGCTCGACGAACTGGCCGTTGCGCTCCAGGTAATCGTTGAGCGCATCGGCGATGACGTACAGCTCGGCGCTGCCCTGCGCCCCCACCGCAACCTGTTGCGCGCGCCGTTCCGGACGCAGCGCACCGATATCGCGGGCCAGCTCCACCAACGGGCTCACCAGTCGGGCCATGGCATAGGCGCCCATCAGCAAGGTGATGCCGATCAGGGCCACGCCGGCGGCCAACATCCAGCGGGTGAGGAATTTCTCCAGCGCTTCGAAATCGGTGATATCCAGCACCAGCGCCAGACGACCGGCCTGCGCGGTGTCGCGCACCATCACCGCACTCGGGCGGCCGTCGACGTCATGCTCATGCAGGCCGGGATGCAGCGTTCGCAATACCGGCGGTACGGCCTTGCCGCCGTCCAGGCGATACAGCCGCAAGGTGTCCGAATCCTGCCAATGGTAGCCGGGACTTTGCGCGCTGCTGTCCAGGATGCTGTCCAGTTCCGAGTTGAGCAGCGAGCGCCATACGCCATGCTCGGCGCGCTCGTGCAGGTATTGCGCGGTGCCGAACACCGCCAACGTCATCAGCAAGGTGTAGCCGAACAACCACACCATGACCCGACGTCCCAGCGGGCGCGGCTTAGCCATCGGCGCAATCGCTGCTCGTCGGTTCGCTGGCGCCTTCGAGTTCTGCCAGACGATAGCCGAGCCGCGGCAGGGTATGGATCAGCTTCTGCGCGAACGGGCCGTCCACGCTGCGACGCAGCTCGTAGATATGCGAGCGCAGCATGTCGCCATCGGGCGGGTCGTCGCCCCACAGCGATTGCTCCAGGCGCTGCCGGGTGACGGCGGCAGGGCTTGCCTGCATCAGCACTTCGAGCAACTTGCGGCAGGCCGGATACAGGTGCAGCACCTGGCCGGCGCGGGTGGCCTCCAGGGTGGACAGATCCAGACGCAGGTCGGCCACCTGCAGCAGCTTGCCGCGGCGGCGGCCGTGCGCGCGCGCAAGCAAGGCCTCGATACGCACCTCGAGCTCGGGCAGCGCGAACGGCTTGGTCAGGTAATCGTCCGCACCGGCGCGGAAGCCGGCAATCTTGTCCGGCAATTCGTCGCGTGCGGTGAGCATGATCACCGGCAGCTCGGAGTGGTGGTGCTCGCGCAGGCGGCGCAACACCTCCGGCCCGTCCATGCGCGGCATCATCCAGTCCAGCACCAGCACGTCGTACTGCTGGGTGGTGGCCAGATGCAGGCCGGTGACGCCATCGGGCGCCGCATCCAGGGTATGCCCGCGCGCTTCGAAATAGTCGAACAGGTTGGCGACCATATTGCGGTTGTCTTCGATGACCAGCAGCCGCATGGGGCGGTTTCCAGAGCGGCCCGACAGGGACGGTGTGCGCATCCTAACCGAGCCGAGCCGAACCCGACCGCTCCCGGCGGCGTTGCGCGCATTCCGACAAAATTCCGACCTGCTTGCCGGCTATGGTTCTGCCCCTTTGACCGGGGCATGCACGTGTCGCCTGCCAGCTCTGCCTCTCTCTCCCGTCGGCGCGCGCTGCTTGCCGCGTTGCTGCTGATCGTTGTCAGCCTGCTGGCCGGGCTCGGGCTGCGCCAACCCAATCCGCCGGACGAGCCGCGCTTCGTGCTGGCCGCACGCACCATGGTCGAAAGCGGGCATTGGCTGCTGCCGCACCGTGGCAGCGAGTTGTACGCGGAAAAGCCGCCGGTGTTCATGTGGCTGCAGGCGGCGAGCCACGCGCTGGTGCCGCACTGGCCGATCGCGTTCCTGCTGCCCTCGCTGCTGGCCGCGCTGGCAACGCTGTGGCTGACCTGGGACATGACGCGCCGGCTGTGGAACCGGCGCGTGGCCGGCTACGCGGTGCCGGCGTTGTTTGCGGTGCTGCAGTTCGGCCTGATGGCCAAACGCGCGCAGATCGACATGGTGCTGGTGGCGCTGACCACGCTGTCGCTGTGGGGGCTGCTGCGGCATGTGTTGCGCGGGCCGGACTGGCGCGCGTGGACTCTGGGGGTGTTTGCCGCCGGCGTCGGCACGGTGACCAAAGGCGTTGGTTTCCTGCCGCTGCTGCTGTTGCTGCCGTGGATGGCGCTGCCGCGCAGGCACTGGAGCGTGTTGCCGGCGCGTGCGCAGGCCGGGCGCAGCTGGTTGCTGGTACTGCCGGCCTTTCTGGCTGGCACTGCGGTGTGGTTGGGGCCGCTGGGCATCGCGCTGCTGCATGGCGATAACCCGCAATTGCACGCCTATGCGCACGAGTTGTTGTTCAAGCAGACCGGCACGCGCTATGCGCACGCCTGGCACCACGTCAAACCGTTCTGGTACTACCTGCAGGTGATCGCCACGCTGTGGCTGCCGGGCTGCCTGTTGCTGCCGTGGCTGCTGCCGGCATGGTGGCGCCGGCTGCGCCGCGGCGACCCGCGCTATGTGCTGCTGCTGGAGTGGAGCGTGCTGGTGCTGCTGTTCTTCAGTGCCAGCCCGGGCAAACGCGAGGTCTACATCTTCCCGATGCTGCCAGCGCTGTGCATGGTGGCGGCGCCGTTGCTGGCCGGGCTGCTGCGCCGTCGCGGTGTGCGTGCGCTGCTCACCGGCTATGTGTTGCTGCTTGCGCTCGCCGGCCTGAGCCTGGGTGGCGGCATTGCGCTGCATCTGCATTGGGCCGAAAACACTGCGCTGAAACGCGGCATGGAGCTGGCGTCGTTGCAGTCGGTGGGGTTCTGGCTGATCGGCCTTGGCATCATCGGCCTTGCCGTGGTGGCCTGGTCGCGCGGCCGGCGTGCGGGCACCGCAGTAGTGGTCATGACGGCGGCGCTGTGGATCGTGTACGGCCTTGGCTTGATGCCGGCACTGGATCCTTACAGTTCGTCCGCGCGGCTGATGCAGCGCGTTGGCCAGCGGATCGGCCCGGACGCCGAGTTGGGCATGCTGGCCTGGCGCGAGCAGAACCTGCTGCAGGCCGACCGCGCGGTGACCGACTTCGGCTTCAAGGCGAGTTGGCAGCAGCAATGGGACAAGGCAGGCCCGTGGCTTGCGCAGGCGCCGGAAAAACGCTGGCTGTTCGTGCTCAAGCAGGCTGTACCGACATGCATCGATCCGGCACAACGCATCGATATCGGCGAATCCAATCGCAATCAATGGCAACTGGTGCCGGGCACCGCGTGGCGTGCCGGTTGCACCGCCACTGCGTCCGACACCGAACAAACCGGTAGCGACGGCGATCCAGACTGAATGCTCGGTGTCGATTAACGGCTGGGCAACTCCGGTCCGACCGCTCTCCGACATCCGGGTTTCGAAGATGCCGGGCAATGACACAGGCCGACATCCCGATGAGCACGCTTCCCGTCCATGCGCCCGTCCTGGCGCACACCGCCCCCGATGTGCGGGCGCGCTTTCTTGCGCGCCATCTGTGGATGCCGCTGACGGGTGTGCTGCTGCTCAGCGCGTTGTTGATGGGTGCCGGCGGCGACCAGTGGATTGCCGATGTGCTGTACCGGCTGGAAGGCGGGCACTGGCTGCTCAAGGACCACTGGTTCACCAGCGGCGTGATTCATCGCATCGGCAGAGGGCTGAGCACGGCGGCGGGTGTCAGCGTCGTGATTCTGGCAGTGGCTGCCTGGTGCAGGCCACGCCTGGGCAAACTGCGCTGGCCGCTCACCTATCTGGCCGCATCGGTCGCCTTGTCGACCTCGCTGGTGTCGTTGCTCAAGTCGTGGACGGCGATGGATTGCCCTTGGGATTTGAGCCGGTATGGCGGCACCCAGGCAATGATCGGGCTATTCGAATCGCGCCAGGGCGTTGCCGCGTCCGGTTGTTTTCCGGCCGGCCATGCCAGTGCCGGATATGCGTGGGTTGCGCTGTATTTCTGCGCGTTGTCGCTGCGTCCTGCGTGGCGCGTCCCAGGTTTGTTGACCGGGTTGCTGGCAGGTCTCATTTTCGGCGTTGCGCAGCAGCTGCGTGGCGCGCATTTTCTCTCGCACGATGTATGGTCGTTGGCAGTGTGCTGGCTGACGGCACTGGCGTTGTACTGCGTGATGCTGGCTCGACCGCATCGCGCGTCCGATTCGATGTTGCCATCGGGGGATGCAGCATGAGCACCTGGTTACCGGAACCGCGCGGGCGCACCAATGCGCGCGTGCTGACATGGAGTACCCGGCCGACCGTATCGACCGAAGCGCTGGTATTGCTGTCGAGCCTGTTTTTCGCGCTGGTGTGCAATCAGTTGTTCTGGCGCACGGCGATGGCCACCCACCCGGGCAGTGTCGGGTTTGCGATTTCGTTGATGTCGCTGCTGGTCGCCGTGCACGCGCTGTTATTGGGTCTGCTGGTGTGGCGCTGGAACGCCAGGCCGCTGCTGACCCTGCTGCTGTTCACCACCGCGCTGGCTGCGCACTACATGGACAGCTACAACGTCTATCTGGATGCGGACATGCTGCGCAACGTGCTGCATACCGACCACAAGGAATCGCGCGAGCTGCTGACGCCGGGGCTGATCTTTCCGCTGCTGTGCTACTTCCTGATTCCCACCATACTGCTGTGGCGTACGCGCCTGCGTGCGCGCAGTGTCGGCAAGTCGCTGCTGGTACGGCTGGGATTCCTGCTGGCAGTGGCAGTGGTGGGCGCCGCCGGCACCATGTTGTCGTCGCAGGACATTTCGGCGCTGATGCGCAATCACCGCGAAGTGCGTTACCTGGCCACGCCGATCAACTACATCGTCGCATTGCGCCAGAACCTCAAGTCCGAGTCGCCGATCAAGCGCGCGCCCAAGCAGCCGATCGAACACGATGCCAGCGCAACGCCGCGCGCTGCCGGCAGCCGCCCACGCCTGTTGCTGCTGGTGCTGGGTGAGACCGCACGCGCGCAGAACTGGGGCCTCAACGGCTATGCGCGCCAGACCACGCCGGAGCTGGCGCAGGCAGGGGTGATCAATTTCCCGGACATGCATTCGTGCGGCACCAGCACCGAAGTGTCGGTGCCCTGCATGTTCTCGCCGTTCGGCCGCCGCGATTACAACGAAGACATGATCCGCGGCCACCAGTCGTTCCTGCACGTGCTTGAACATGCCGGTATTTCCACGCTGTGGCGCGACAATCAGTCCGGCTGCAAGGGCGTGTGCGAGGGGCTGGACATGCAGAAGCTGGATGACGCCACCACGCCAGGCCTGTGCGCCGACGGCCGTTGCATGGACGAAATCCTGCTGCGCGACCTGGCGGCGCAAGTGCGTGCCAGGCCCGGCGACCGCGTGGTGGTACTGCATCAACTCGGCAGCCACGGCCCCAGTTACTTCGAACGCTACCCGGAGCAGTTCGAGCGCTTCAAGCCGGTGTGCAGGACCGCCGACCTGGGCAGCTGCAGCCGCCAGGACATCGTCAACGCCTACGACAACTCCATCAGCTATACCGATCACTTCCTCAATCAGGCCATCCATACATTGCGCGGCTTGTCCGACTACGACACCGCCATGATCTATCTCTCCGATCATGGCGAATCGTTGGGCGAGAAGGGCCTGTATCTGCATGGCGTGCCGTATGCCATCGCGCCGAAGGAGCAAACCCACGTGCCGATGGTGATGTGGTTTTCGCCGGAATTCGCGCGCGACCGCGGCCTGGACGAGGCCTGCCTGCGCCACCGCGCCGGGCAATACACCGACCAGGATGCGCTGTTCCCGTCGGTGCTGGGCCTGATGCAGGTCAAGACCAGCGCGTATGCGCGCGAACGCGATGTCTTTGCGCAGTGCACGGGGAAAGGCTGAGCGTTTTGGCACCGCCAGCGGCGGGATCGGCCGCCGCTGCGCGGCAGCGGCAGCGGCACCGCTTGCCTTGAACACTGCTTGCCCTGAAGCCTCGCGCGCTCTAGCCTTCGCCGGACTTCACCGCAAGGACCACCCGTGAATCCTCGTCTGCTGTTGCTGGCACTGGCTGTCGCCGCCGGCACGTTATCGCTGTCGGCCTGCCGCAAGGACGCCGCGCCGCCGGCCACACCGGCCGCGACCAAGGCCGCGCCTGCCGAAAGCGCCGACCAATTCGTTGCGCGCATCAGCGCCGAGTACAAGGCCGCCTACCCGGAAGTCACTGCCGCGCAGTGGCTGTCCTCGACCTATATCAACGGCGACTCGCAGCTGCTGGCGGCCAAGGCCAACGAGCGTTCGCTGGCGCAGCTGGATCGCTGGATCGAACAATCCAGGCACTACGCCGGCACGCCGATGTCGGCCGACAGCGCACGCGCACTGCAGCTGCTCAAGCTGATGAGCGCCCTGCCGGCACCGCGCGACCCGGCCAAGCTTGCCGAACTCACCCGCATCGCCGCCAAGATGGAAGGCGACTACGGCGCAGGAAGCTACTGCGTGGGCGATGGCGAACAACGCCGTTGCCGCCAGCTCGGCGAGCTGGAACAGGTGCTGGCCAGCAGCCGCGACTACAACGAACAACTCGATGCCTGGCAGGGCTGGCATGACACCGCCCAGCCGATGCGCAAGGATTACCAGCGCTTTGTCGAGCTGGCCAACGAAGGTGCGCGCGGCAATGGCTTTGCCGATGTCGGGGTGATGTGGCGCAGCGGCTACGACATGCCGCCGGCACAACTGGCCAGCGAGACCGACCGGTTGTGGGAGCAGGTCAAGCCGCTGTATGCGCAGCTGCAGTGCTACGCGCGCGGCAAGCTGGATACGCAATACGGCAAGGACAAGGGCGAGCTGGCCGGCGGCCTGTTGCCCGCGCATCTGATGGGCAATATGTGGCAGCAGGACTGGAGCAATCTGTGGGATCTGCTGCAGCCCTACCCCGGCGCCGGCGATCTGGACATCACTTCTGCGCTGGAAAAACAGTACCAGGGCAACCTGAGCGCGGTGCTGGCGCGCAACACCGGTGGCGACGGCGGGACGGCCGCACGCTTCAATGCCGAGCGCGAGGCGCAACTGCGCACCGCCCGACAGATGACCGAGCGCGCGCAGGATTTCTACACGTCGCTGGGCATGCCCAAGCTGCCCGACACCTATTGGCAACGCTCGCAGTTCATCAAGCCCCTGGACCGCGATGTGGTCTGTCATGCCAGCGCATGGGACATGAACATGGGCGGCGAACCGAACCAGAACATCGGCGCAGATGTGCGTACCAAGATGTGCATCAAGCCCACCGAAGAAGACTTCACCACCATCTATCACGAGCTCGGCCACATCTATTACGACCTGGCCTACAACCCGCTGCCGCCGCTGTTCCAGAACGGCGCCAACGACGGCTTCCACGAAGCGATCGGCGACACTATCGTCTTGGCGATGACGCCCAGGTATCTGCAGTCGATCGGCATGGTCGGCGAACAGCAGGCCGGGCGCGAAGCTTTGATCAATTCGCAGATGCGCATGGCCTTGAGCAAGGTTGCCTTCCTGCCGTTCGGTTTGATGATCGACCGCTGGCGCTGGGGCGTGTTCGATGGCTCGATTCCGCCCGAGCGCTACAACCAGGCCTGGTGGGAACTGAAAGCCAAATACCAGGGCGTGGCGCCGGTGACCCCGCGCGGCGAAGAGTTCTTCGATGCCGGCGCCAAATACCACGTGCCGGGCAATACGCCGTACACGCGCTATTTTCTGGCGCATATCCTGCAGTTCCAGTTTTACAAGGGCCTGTGCGATGCGGCCGGGCAGCAAGGCCCGTTGTACGAGTGCAGCTTCTACGGCAACAAGGACGCCGGACAGAAATTCTGGTCGATGTTGCAACGTGGATCGAGCCAGCCCTGGCAGACCACGCTGAAGGAACTCACCGGCAACGAAAAACTCGACGCCGGCCCGATGCTGGAATATTTCGCACCGATGAGCGAATGGCTCAAGCAGCAAAATCAAGGCCAATTGTGCGGCTGGCAAGCCACTGCGCCTGCTGCCGCGAACAACGCGCCTGCGCCTGCCACGCTGCACTGAGGCGCCGATTTCGCTACGACATGCGACGGCCGTCGCCTCGGCCGCCGCATAACATTCCCTTGATAAACGCCTAAAACGCTGGCGATATACTGCGCGCCCGCTGCGCAGCCGCAGCATGCAGGAAGCATCCAATGAGCAATGCCTCCACCGGCCCGGACGTGCGCGATGTGGACCGCAATACGCAGTTCATCGACGATGCCAACGATCGCGCATTCGACCCGACCTACAGCAGCCCCAACAGCGAGTACGCGGCGGAGTTGGGAAGCGCCACCGTTTCGGTCAACCCGGCAGAGCAGTCGGTCAAGTATGCGCAGACCAGCGAGCAGGGCAATGGCAGCCTGACGCAGCCGCTGGGCGAGACCAGCCTGCGCCACGGCGGCTCGCTGAGTGCAGGCGTTCTCAGCGATGCCGATGCCAAGACCACCACCTTCAGCCTCGAGGCCGACGCGCAGACCGGCCTGCAGCAAAGCCTGCAGTCCAAGCTTGGCGACAGCAAGCTGAGCATCGAGGCCGGCGCCAGTGCCGGGCAGCGCATGCGCTACGCACTGACGCTGCCCGGTGTCGACCAGCCGCTGGAGGCCGCCAGACAGGTCAATCCACTGCAGCCGGAAAGCCTTCCGATCGGCGCACGCGCGGTGATGGATACCCAGACCTTCGTACAGCGCGAATCCTCGGCGAGCCTGCGATCGCTGACCGCGCAGAGCCAGATCACCGAAGCCAGCGGCCGCAGCTACATGATCGAGCGCGTCGACGAGCGCCATGTGCGCGTGGTGACCGGGCCGAACGCGGCCATCGAGGCGGTGAATGCGCTTGGCGTCAAGGCCGGACCGGCGCAGGCACTGCTCGGGCGCGCCGACTCCCTGGGCCAGTCGCAGGTGCACAGCGCGCAGTTCGACCTGGCCGATCCGCGCGCACGCGCGGCCATGGGCCAATTCGTGCGCGAGGGCAGGCTTGCACCGGGCGTGCCCGGCGTCGATGAGATGCAGACGCTGGAGCGGATCAATTTCAGCTCGCAGCAGCGTCTGCAGCTGGAACTGGGCCCGCTCAGCGCCGATGTCGCCGGCAACCGCAACCAAGGCAGCCAGGTACGCATCAGCACGCCGGGCCAGGATGGCTACACCCTGGTGCAACAGCTGCAATACGGCGACAACGTGCCGCTGACGATCGTGCGCCAGTACGACGGCAATCAGACCGAACGCGTGGACCAGCGCAGCTACCGTTTCCAGATCGATGGCGATGTGGCCGCGCCGGGCCTGTTGCAGCGCCTGGGCGGGCGCAACGAGGCCAGCGAGGAAAAGGCGATCGCGCAGACCCTCAACAGCGCGTTGAACGGCGAGATGACGGGCACCGGCGCGATCGCACCAGGACAGAAGACCACGCTGGAATTCAACGAGGTGCAGATGCAGGCGCTGCTGGAGCAGACCCGCGCCAGCGTCGACGCCAGCAGGATCGGCGGCAGCTCCCTGACCTCGCTGGTCGGCGATCGCAACGCCCCGGCGCAGTCGCCCGAGCAGTTTGCGATCGCGATGGCCCGCAACGTGGGTGGATCGCCTTATGCGTTCGCCGAGCGGTTGCAGCGCATCGCCGACGGCGCCGACGGCACGTACGACGGCCAGCTGCAGCGTATCGATGCCACCGTCCTGCCGCGACCGACCGAGGCCGCCCCGGCGCTCCCGGACCCGCGCGATGCAACGCACCCGGATCATGCCCTGCTGCAGCAATGCACTGCGGCCGTGGGGCGCCTGCAAGCGGCACCGGGCCCGGCAGCCGGGATGGACAGCGAACGCCTGGCCCTGGGGTCGGTGGTGGCCGCACGCGAGAATGGCTTGCAGCGGGTCGATCACGTGCTGCTCGGCAACGATCCTGCACGTGGCTTCGTGGTGCAGGGAGCACTCGACTCGCCTGCGCATCTGCGGGGCAGCTTCGATGCCAAGGCCGTGCAGGAGGAGCCCGTCGCAGCCAGCCTGCAACGCCTGCAGGCGCTGGAAACCGGCACGCAGCGCGATGCCGCGGCGCAGGCGCAGGTGTCGCAGCAGGAAACGCAGCGGCAGGCACAGGCGCGCTGAGACGGCGCACCTGTGCGCAGCCAACGAACCCGCGGTGCTCACCGCCAGACGGGCACGGCCGGTGTTCGGCGCGGCATGGACCCACTCGTACACGCCGGCTCCTCCGCGCCCACCTGACGACTGCTCGCCACGTCGTGCCAGCCGCGCTCAGTCGCACCGACTTTGCAGATCGAAAGAGCTCGATCGCAAGTGTGGCCAACCGGCGGTGTTGGCCCAGCGTACCGGGTCGGGGACGCTGATCGGCTGGCGCGCCGGTGACGCTGCGCCACGCATCTGCAGCGCAGCGCCTACCCGCCAAAGCCGGGCCGACCTGCTACAGGCCCGCAGGCACGGCAGCCCGATTGATCCATCCACAACGCCACGTCCCCCGGGCCGGCGAAGGCACGCCGCGGGGGCGACTCAGTTGAGCTTCGCGCCGCCCTGCAAGCGTTCGCTCAACCTGGCCTTGAACTGCTCGAACTCCATGCCACCGGCCTGGGCCTCCGCATGCGCG
This sequence comes from Xanthomonas sp. 3793, assembly GCF_024806835.1. Classification (GTDB taxonomy): domain Bacteria; phylum Pseudomonadota; class Gammaproteobacteria; order Xanthomonadales; family Xanthomonadaceae; genus Xanthomonas; species Xanthomonas arboricola_F. The sequence continues at coordinate 297,329 of NZ_JANTYU010000002.1, read as the reverse complement.
GCATCCTTGAGCGCGTCCGAATAGGTCAGGCGCACGGGGGTGCCCTGGCGCTCGTGCAGTTCGGCGGCGCGCATGATCAGCGTCAACACCTGCGCGGCGCTGGTGCTCTCGCCAGCGATGCGGCCGTCCATGCCCAGCACCCATTCGCCGTCGCGACGGACGATGCCGGCCAGCAGCGTGCGTTGCTGGTCGCGCAGTTCGGCATGCGCCTCGATCGGCGATTCGGCCGTGGCCTTGGCGGCGACCTGGTTGCGCTGGCGCTCGGCGGCACGCTTGCGGGCATCGCGGCGCAACTTGGAATCGGTGGACATGCGGGCTCCTGTGTAGGGGTCAAAGATGGTCGGCCGGCTCCAGCGGCACTGCCTCGGTGGCCTGGCGGTGCCGCAGACGGCGGCCGCTGCGGCGCTCCCAGCGCCAGAATAGCCAGCCCAGCAGGAAAAAACCGGTCATGCCGATCGCCAGATGCCGCGGGTGTTCACTCAGCAGCGGCGACAGCACCCCGGCCACCACCGTATTGGTCATGAGCTGGGTAAAGGCCTGCAGCGACGAGGCCAGGCCGCGCTGCTGCGGGTACATGTCCAGCACCGCCAGCGCCAGGATCGGGAAGATCAACGCCATGCCGACCCCGGCCAGGAAGATCGGCAGCACCGCCCACGGCAGCGCGATCTGCGCCGCCGCCATGGTGTAGCCCAGGTTGGCCAGCGCCGCCACGCCGCAGCAGATGAAGCCGATGCGGATCTGCCGCACCGGGTTCATCTGGCCGGCCATGCGCCCTGACAAAAACGAACCCAGCGTCATTCCGCCGATGGTGGGAATGAACAACCAGGCAAAGTCGCCTTCGCCCAGATGCAGGTGCTGCATGATCAGCACCGGCGCGGAGGCGATGTACAGGAAGATGCCGGCGAAATTGAACGCACCGGCCGCCGCCAGGCGCTGGAAGCGCGGGTTGAAGCCGATCCGTACGTAGTCGTGCAGCAAGCGCTTGAGCTGCAGCGGCGTGCGCGCCTCCACCGGGTGGGTCTCCGGCAGCCAGGTCATGGTCGCGATGAGCAGTACCAGTCCAAACACCACCAGAAACCAGAAAATCAGCGGCCAGCCAGCGCCGCTGAGCAGGATCCAGCCGCCGATGATCGGCGCGATCGCCGGCGCGATGCCGAAGATCATCGAGACCTGGCTCATCAGCCGCTGCGCATCCGGGCCATGGAACAGGTCGCGGATCACTGCCCGCCCGACGATCATCCCCACGCCGGCCGACAGGCCTTGCAGCGCGCGGAATGCCAGCAGCGTGGGCAGATCCTGCGACAGGGCGCAGCCGATCGAGCCGGCGATGAACAGCACCAGCCCGCCCAGGATCACCCGCTTGCGGCCCCAAGCATCGGACAGCGGCCCGTGCGCGATGCTCATCACCCCGTAGGCCAGCAGGTAGATGCTGATGGTCTGCTGGATCGCCACCTGGTCCACCGCCAGGCTGCGGCTGAGCCGCGAGAACGCCGGGAAGATGGTGTCGATGGAAAACGGACCGAACATCGCCAGCCCGGCGAGCAGCAGCGCCATGCGACGGGTGGAAGGCGTGGTGGGGGTCATGCAGGGATCCGAAACGTGGTGCATCGGGGGACGCACGCCGGCGCTGGCCTGGGGCCAGTGTCGGGATGGGCACAAGGGCGTCGATGATAGGCGCTCGCCGTTGCAAGGTTAAGCGAACGCAAGTGCGGCAGCCTGCGCAGGCCTGGCCCGCTGGATGCGCCGGCGGCATGCACCCACGCTATAATCGCCCCGGCAACACGGTGGGAGAAGCGGCACTGCCGCTGCCGAAGGCGCAACAGCCCGTAATCGCTCAGGCCCGATACCATCCGCAGTACAACTCTGGAGAGACCGGCCGATGCCGGCGCCGAAGGGGCACGGAACGCAGGCAGGCCCAGCGCCATGCCGCATTCTTAAACTCTCAGGCAAAAGGACAGAGGGGCGCGAGGAAGACTGTCGCTGCGACAGGAGGTGATGCGCTGCGCGCGTCACCCCGGTTCGGTGGCTGTCGACCATTCGTCTGCCCCCTGCCCCGGATGCCCGCCATGTCCCAGACCACGTCTTCCCTGCGCGACCTCGAACACCACAGTGCGTTCGTCGAACGCCATATCGGCCCCAACGACGCAGAAATCGCACAGATGCTGGGCGTGGTCGGCCACGCCTCGCTGGATGCGCTGACCGACGCCATCGTGCCGGGCAACATCAAGTCGCCTGCGGCGCTGGCGCTGCCCGAGGCGATCACCGAAGAAGAGGCGCTGGCCAAGATCCGCGCCATCGCCAGCAAGAACCAGGTGCAGCGCACCTTTATCGGCCAGGGCTATTACGGCACGCATACGCCCAAGGTGATCCTGCGCAACATCCTGGAAAACCCGGCCTGGTACACCGCCTACACGCCGTACCAGGCGGAAATTTCGCAGGGCCGCATGGAAGCGCTGATCAACTTCCAGACCCTGTGCGCAGATCTGACCGGCATGCAGATCGCCAATGCCTCGCTGCTGGACGAAGCCACCGCCGCGGCCGAAGCGATGACGCTGGCCAAGCGCTCGGCCAAGTCGAAGTCGGAGACCTTCTTCGTGCACGACGCGGTGCACCCGCAAACGCTGGAACTGCTGCGCACCCGCGCCGAGCCGCTGGGCATCGTGCTGCGCGTCGGCACGCCGGAGGAGGCGCTGCAGGCCGAGTGCTTCGGCGTGCTGCTGCAGTACCCGGACAGCTTCGGACACATCGGCGATCACGCCGCGCTGGCCGATGCGGTGCACGCGCAAGGCGGGCTGGTCGCGGTGGCCACCGACCTGCTGGCGCTGACCCTGATCGCCGCACCCGGCGAGTGGGGCGCGGACATCGTGGTCGGCAATTCGCAGCGCTTCGGCGTGCCGTTCGGTTTCGGCGGCCCGCATGCGGCCTTCATGGCCTGCCGCGATGCCTACAAGCGCTCGATGCCGGGCCGGCTGATCGGCGTGTCGATCGATGCCGCCGGCAACCCGGCCTATCGCCTCACCCTGCAGACGCGCGAACAACATATCCGCCGCGAGAAGGCCACCTCCAACATCTGCACCGCGCAGGTGCTGCTGGCGGTGATGGCCTCGATGTACGCGGTCTACCACGGCCCCGAGGGCCTGACCCGCATCGCGCGGCGCACCCATCGCCTGGCCACGATCCTGGCCGCCGCCTTGCGCGGCGCCGGCGTCACTGTGGGCGAGCGTTTCTTCGACACCTTGCACGTCAAGGCGGTCGATGCCGATGCCATCCACGCCAAAGCACGTGCGGCCGGCATCAACCTGCGCGCGATCGACAGCGAAGCGGTCGGCATCAGCCTGGATGAAACCAGCACGCGCGCCGACGTGGTCGCACTGGCCGCGTTGTTCGGCGCGCAGGCGGATGTGGACGCGCTCGATGCCGCCACCGCCGACGCATTGCCGCAAGGCCTGCTGCGCAGCAGCGCGTTCCTGACCCATCCGGTGTTCAACACCCACCACAGCGAACACGAACTGCTGCGCTACATGCGCTCGCTGGCCGACAAGGACCTGGCGATGGATCGCACCATGATCCCGCTGGGAAGCTGCACGATGAAGCTCAACGCCACTGCCGAAATGATCCCGGTGACCTGGCCGGAATTCGGCGCGATCCATCCGCTGGCGCCGGCCGAGCAGTCGGCCGGTTACGCGCAGTTGATCGACGAGCTGGAAGCGATGCTGGTCGAATGCACCGGCTACGACGCGGTGAGCCTGCAGCCCAACTCCGGCGCGCAGGGCGAATACGCCGGCCTACTGGCGATCCGCGCCTATCACCGCTCGCGCGGTGAGGCGCACCGCGATATCTGCCTGATTCCCGAATCGGCGCACGGCACCAATCCGGCCTCGGCGCAGATGTGCGGCATGACCGTGGTCGTGACCAAGTGCGATGCCAACGGCAACGTGGACGTGGACGACATCCGCGCCAAGGCAGAGAAGTACTCAGAGCGTCTGGCCGCGTTGATGATCACCTACCCGTCCACGCACGGCGTGTTCGAAGAGGACGTGGTGGCGATCTGCGAAGCCGTGCATGCGCATGGCGGCCAGGTCTACACCGACGGCGCCAACATGAATGCCCTGGTCGGCGTGGCCAAGCCCGGCAAGTGGGGCTCGGACGTGTCGCATCTGAACCTGCACAAGACCTTCTGCATTCCGCATGGCGGCGGTGGCCCGGGCGTGGGCCCGTGCGCGGTGAAGTCGCACCTGGCGCCGTTTTTACCGCGCACGCTGGGCGGCGAAGGCGACGTCGGCATGGTCAGCGCCGCCAGCTACGGCTCGGCCTCGATCCTGCCGATCAGCTGGATGTACGTGACCATGATGGGCAGCGCCGGCCTGCGCAAGGCGACCCAGGTGGCCCTGCTCAACGCCAACTACATCGCCAAGCGCCTGGCGCCGCACTACAAGACGCTGTACACCGGCCGCAACGGCCTGGTGGCGCACGAGTGCATCCTCGACATCCGCCCGCTGGAGAAGACCAGCGGCATCGGCGCCGAAGATGTCGCCAAGCGCCTGATCGACTTCGGTTTCCACGCACCGACGCTGAGCTTCCCGGTCGCCGGCACCTTGATGGTGGAACCGACCGAAAGCGAATCGCAGCACGAGCTGGACCGCTTCATCGACGCGATGATCCAGATCCGCGAGGAAATCCGCGCCATCGAAGACGGCCGTCTGGACCGCGACGACAACCCGCTCAAGCACGCCCCGCATACCGCCACGCAGGTGTCGGCCAGCGAGTGGACCCACGCCTACCCGCGCGAACTGGCCGCCTTCCCGCTGCCCAGCCTGAAGCAGCAGAAGTACTGGCCGCCGGTGGCACGCGTGGACAACGTCTACGGCGACAAGAACGTGATGTGCGCCTGCATCCCGGTGGATGCGTACAAGGAAGACGCCGAGGCCTGACTGACAGACCAGAGACGGTCACCATCGAACCCGGCTGGTGAGACAGCCGGGTTTTTTGTTGCGTCATGCGATGCGAGCCACAGTCGCGAGAGGGCGACATCGACGGCCACCGAACGCCGGTGGCAGCACCACCACCGAACGCGCGGCAGCGACATGCTGGCAGCGACACGGTCGCTACCAGAACCGCCGCTGCAGCGGCCAGCATGTATCGACATCGCATTTGCAGAGGGTGTGCGCCTGCACTGGCTTGTTTCAGAGCCATCGCAGAACGCGGCTCCCAACGCATGCCGCGCACGCACGGCGCGTGCGTTTGCCTCGCCTACACGTGCGATGGGCATGATGGCCAACGCCCTCCCCACATGGCAGATCCCTGCACATGCCTGCACTGAAACATCTCGGCACCTTGCTGTTGGCAACCGGCCTGCTGATCGGCTGCGCACCGCGCCGCCCCGGCGAAGTGCCGGCACTGGTGCATGCGCCCGATGCGCGTGCCGAGCTGGTGCGCACCGATGCGGGCGTGGTGCGCGGTGCGGCCAGCGCACAAGGCAAGGCATTTCTGGGCGTGCCGTTCGCCGCGCCGCCGGTGGGCGCGTTGCGCTTTCGCGCGCCGCAGCCGGCAACGGCCTGGAAGGATGTACGCGAGGCAACACAAGCCGGACCAGCCTGCCTGTCGCGCTATCGCTTCGGGCAAAAGAACCTCTCCGAAGACTGCCTCACCTTGAACATCTACGCCCCGCCCGGCCCGGCGCCGGCACATCCGCGCGCAGTGATGGTGTGGATCTACGGCGGCGCGCTGGAGCTGGGCAGCAATGTCGACTACGACCTGAGTGCACTGGCGGCGCGGCAGGACGTCATCGTGGTGGCGCCCAACTACCGGCTGGGGGTCTTCGGATTCTTCGCGCATCCGGGTCTGCGCGAAGAAGGCGAAGGGGCATATGCATTGCTCGATCAACAGGCCGCATTGCGCTGGGTGCAACGCAATATCGCCGCCTTCGGAGGCGACCCGTACAACGTCACCGTCTTCGGTGAATCCGCCGGCGCATGGAGCATCTGTTACCAGCTCGCCTCGCCGGGCGCGCGCGGCCTGTTTCAGCGCGCGATCCTGCAGAGCGGCAGCTGCCTGGCCGCCGATTCGAGCGTGGCACGCCAGCAGGCCGAAAGCGGCGGCACCCGCATGGCGCACGCGCTGGGATGCACAGATGACACAGATGCTGCAGCCTGCCTGCGCGGGCTTCCTGCCGATGCATTGGCCGATGCAACACCGCAACGCCGCGGCCTGACCGGCAGCGACGCCTGGGCGCCGATGGCAGGCGGCGATGTGCTGCCGCTGGCGCCCGCCGAGGCGATTGCCGGTGCGCAGCATGTGCAGGTCCCGGTACTGCTCGGCAACAACCGCGATGAGGGGCGTCTGTTCGCCCAACTGCTGTCCTACATCGGCAAGCTGACGCTGCGCAGCGGCTATGAGGCGCGCATCCAGCGCATGTATGCGGCACCGGCGCCGATCATGGCGCACTATGCGGATGTCGCGGCGCAATCGCGCTGGGAGGCCTTTGCCGACATCGTCACCGACGGCGGCTTCGCCTGCCCCACGCGGCGCCTCGGGCAAGCGTTGCGCACGCATGTGGCGGTGTATGCGTATGAGTTCGACGACCCACAGGCGCCATACGGCCTGTGGCGCCTGCCGTTCTCGCGCCCATTGGGCGCGTATCACGCCTCCGAGCTGGTGTACCTGTTCCAGCGCCCCTGGGTGCTCAGTGGCGACCCGCAGTTCAGTGCCGCGCAACAGGCGTTTTCCAACACGTTCCAGGACTATTGGGGTGCGTTCGCCCGCACTGGCGATCCCAACGGTGGCGGACGACCGCTGTGGCCGCGCCTGGAGGGCGACATGCCGTTGACACTGTCCCCGCGCAGGATCGGCACCACACCCGACTTCGTACAGCGGCACCGCTGCGCGTTCTGGGATGCACATGCACAGGCTGCTGCACTCCCGCTACCGTCGCGTATGCAACAGCATCAGCCGGACCTCACAGGCGATGGTCAACGATGAGGGTCTCGTCGCCGCAGCGAAATGCGTCGGCGACGCGGATGCGGGTGCCGCAGTGTCGGCGTCGCTCAGTTGTCTGCAATCAACGTTACGGGAGTGTTCCATGTCCACATCCATCTCATCCCCCTGTCCCGAGGTGCTGCTGCGCACCGGGCGTCGTGTCGCTGCACTTGGCCTGGGCTCGTGGAATCTGGGCCAGGGCCGGCATCCGCCACAACAGGAGATCGAGGCGTTGCGGACCGGCCAGCAGCTTGGCATGCGCTTGATCGACACCGCCGAGATGTACGGCAACGGCCGTTCCGAGCAGTTGATTGGCCAGGCCATCGACAGCGCACAGGCACCGTATCTGGTGTCCAAGGTGCTGCCGGGCAATGCGAGCGCGCGCGGCATTGCACGCGCCTGCGAAGCCAGCCTGCAGCGGCTCGGCGTACGTACGCTGGATCTGTACCTGCTGCACTGGCGCGGCGGCAGCGATCTTGCCGAGGTGGTCGCGGCGTTTGAAGCCTTGCGCGACGCCGGCAAGATCCGCGATTGGGGCGTGTCGAATTTCGATGTGGACGATATGCAGGATCTGTGGCGCATCGATGGCGGACAGCGCTGCCTGGTCAATCAAGTGCTGTATCACGCCGGCAGCCGCGGGATCGAATTCGATCTGCTGCCGTGGTGCGCCGAGCATGAGGTGACGGTCATGGCGTACTCGCCGCTGGGTAGCCGCGCCTTGCTCGATCATCCGGTGCTGCATGCCATCGGCGCACGACGTGGCGTGGCAGCCACCGCAGTGGCATTGGCGTGGGCGATCCGCAGCGGCCAGGTGATCGCCATCCCCGAATCGGGCACACCCGCGCATGTGCGTGAAAACGCCGCGGCGTGTACCTTGCAGCTGGATGCGCAGGATCTTGCCGCCCTGGATAGCGCGTTCCCGCCGCCCACGCGCAAACAGCCGCTGGATCTGTTGTAGATCCGCACGCTGGGTCGTGCATCGCGGTGGATGTGGCGGCTTCGAATTACGCATGTGGCCTGCTGGCAATGCACAACGCGCGGTCGCGCACGCTTGGCCATGCAAAGCGCACGCGTGTGAGTGTTTGCTCGCATGTAGACACATCCGTTTAACAGCGCCACTCCCAGGCTCGGTTGGATAGCCCGCATCCTCAAGCCCGCCAACGTGGAGTCCCCCATGGCCAAATCCCCAAGCAAATCCGCACAGGTTCCTTCTGTCGGTAGTTCCGCCAACGCGCACGAGTTGCGCGGCACCGGCGACGAACTGCATCAGAAAGCCGGCGGCTCGCATCCGCAATTGACCACCAACCAGGGCATTCCGGTTGGCGACAACCAGAATTCGCTGCGCGCCACACCGCGCGGGCCGACGTTGCTGGAAGACTTCATCCTGCGCGAGAAGATCACCCACTTCGATCACGAACGCATCCCCGAGCGCATCGTGCATGCGCGCGGCAGCGCCGCGCATGGCTACTTCGAGTTGACCAAATCGCTGAGTCAGTACACCACCGCCAAGATCTTTACCGAGGTCGGCGAGAAGACTCCGTTGTTCACGCGTTTTTCGACCGTCGCCGGTGGCGCCGGCTCGGTGGACACGCCGCGCGATGTGCGCGGATTCGCGGTGAAGTTCTACACCAAGGAAGGCAACTGGGATCTGGTGGGCAACAACATCCCGGTGTTCTTCATCCAGGATTCGATGAAGTTCCCGGACCTGATCCATGCAGTGAAGATGGAACCGGACCGCGGCTTCCCGCAGGCAGCCAGCGCGCATGACACGTTTTGGGATTTCATTTCGCTCACCCCCGAATCGATGCACATGATCATGTGGGCGATGAGCGACCGCACCATCCCGCGCTCGCTGCGCATGATCGAAGGCTTCGGCATCCACAGCTTCCGCTTCCTCAACGAAGCCGGCGAGAGCACCTTCGTCAAGTTCCATTGGCGCCCCAAGCTGGGCCTGCAGTCGACCATCTGGGACGAGGCAGTGAAGCTGGCCGGTGCCGACCCCGACTTTCAGCGACGCGATCTGTTCGAGTCGATTCAAAACGGCGACTTCCCGGAGTGGGAACTTGGCGTACAGCTGTTCACCGAGGCCGAAGCCGAGGCATTCCCGTTCGACCATCTGGATTCGACCAAGGTCATTCCCGAGGAACTGGTGCCGCTGCAGATCGTCGGCCGCATGGTGCTGGACCGCTGGCCGGACAACTTCTTTGCGGAAACCGAACAGGTGGCGTACTGCCCGGCCAACATCGTTCCCGGCATCGATTTCAGCAACGATCCCCTGCTGCAGGGCCGTCTGTTCTCGTACCTGGATACGCAGCTGAGCCGTCTGGGCGGGCCGAATTTCCATCAGATCCCGATCAATGCGCCCAAGTGCCCGTTCGCCAACAACCAGCGCGATGGGCATATGCAGATGGGTGTACCGAAGGGACGCGTTGCCTACGAACCCAGTTCGCTGCAGGCCGATGCGCCGCGTGAGGCGCTGCGTGGATTCCCCAGCCATGCCACGCCTGCGGAAGATGGCGCAAAGGGCCGCGTGCGCGCAGAGAGTTTTGCCGACCACTACAGCCAGGCACGGCTGTTCTATCGCAGCCAGACGGCACCGGAGCAGGCGCATATGGCGTCGGCGCTGGTGTTTGAACTGTCCAAGGTCGAAACCGCGCATGTGCGCGAAGCCATCGTGGGTCATCTGCGTCATGTCGACCCGGCATTGGCACAGCGCGTGGCCGACGGCATGGGGATGACCAAGCTGCCGCCCGCACCTCCTGCAGCGGTTGCGCCCACCGACATGCCGCTGTCGCCTGCGCTGCAATTGATCGGCAAGATGAAAGACACCTTGCAGGGACGCACGGTGGGCATCCTGATCCACGACGGATCGGATGCCGCGGCGATCAAGGCCGTGCGCAAAGCCGCCGAAGCAGCCGGCGCAACGGTGAAGATCGTCGCACCCAAACTCGGCGGCGCCAAACTCAGCGATGGCAAGCAGCTGGCCGCCGATGGCCAGTTGGCCGGCACACCGTCGATCGTGTTCGATGCGGTGGCCGTGTTGCTGTCGTCGGAAGCGGCAAAGCTGCTGACCAACGAATCTGCGGCATTGGACTTCGTCAGCAATGCCTGGGCGCATTTGAAGGCGATTGCCTTCGACGATGGCGCGCAGCTGCTGCTCAAGGCAGGCAATGTCGGCAAGGATGCCGGTATCGTCCCGGCTGCCGACACCAAAGCCTTCATCGCCGCAGCCAAGACCCGCCAATGGGCACGCGAACCGAAGGTGCGCATGTTGGCATGACCGCGTTAACGCAAACCGCGCCCCCGGACACTGGTGACGTCATGGATGTCGCTCGCGCCCGGGGGCGTATTGCAGAGAAATACCTGTCGCCTTATCGCCTGCGTGTAGCAGGTGTCCAAGAGCGGGGAACAGCCGCCAGAGAGTGGAGCGGGTTGTTCGGCCAGGCAGTTCGCATGACTGCTTGGAACCCGGTTTCTGATGCATCAATACATCGATGCCACCTCAGAACCTGAGAGAACGATCAAGAATGATTAGTCGCAGCAGGCGTCCCGATCGACCTCAGCCAGCTGCGCTGGTGTCGTCAGGCGCGAGGCGATGAATCAGAGCGCAGATCTTGGAGGAGGGCTGGAAGGCTGCGCTTGCAAGTGAAAGCCGCGGCACCGCCAGGCTGATACCCAGCGCGTCGGACCTGTCCGCATCCACATGCGCACCAGGCGCCGCGGAATCGAACAGAACGTGCGCGCCAGGACGCGTGGAAAAAATTCCTGCCACAGCGAATTCCAGCGTAGGCAGCGCACTGTACAGCGCTGACAGCAAGGCATCTTCCGACGGCGCCCAGCGCCATCGGACAATGAATACCGCCGCATCGCGTTCGATCAGCGACGTCCGATCGGGCTCATCGCCCAGCACCAACGCGTAGCCGGAGGCGGCCTCCACCAGACCGAGTTCGTCATCGATCATGCAGGCACGCGCGTAGTCGGTCGTGCCGCTGTGGCTTAAGGAAGGCCCAGTGCCCGACCAGTCGGACAAAGACGTCGCATGCAGGAGAACAAGCGGCCCACCTCCTGACTCAATCCATTGCAGATGCGTCATTTCTTCCCTCGATAGCGCATGCGCGCAACGGCGAAGCCCGTCATTCGAGCGCAGGCAGCGGTACGTATTGCTGCACAGTTGCCAGCGCGCGGTACTCGCGCGGCGTCATGCCCGCCGCTTGCTTGAACTGCCGGGCAAACGCGCTCTGATCGCTGAAACCGCAGGCATGGCCGATTTCGGTCAGGCTCTTGTTCCCATGCAGCAAATGCATGGCCATCTGCAGGCGCAACTTGGCCAGCACCTGCTGTGGCGTGAGCTGGAACACCTTGCGGAACGAGCGTTGCAGCTTGGACATCGAAAACCCGGTGATCTCCACCAATGCCTGCATGCGCACGTTTTGCGCGTAATTGGCATTGAGATATGCCAAGGCAAGGCGGAGCTTTTCGTACTGCGATTCGTGCCCATCCTGCGGGCCCAGATCGCGCGAGATGCCGATGATGCCCTGCACCTTGCCGTCGACCAGCAGCGGGCGTTTACAGGTGAGGCACCAGCCCGGCTCGCGATTGGCGAACAGATGCAGTTCCAGCAGGTTGTCGATCACCTCACCGGCCAGCACCTGCTCGTCCTGATTGGCGTAGTTGGCGCCCAGTCCGCTCGGGTAAACCTCGGCAACGCGCTTGCCGATCAATTCCTTGCGCGACTTCAGGCCCAGGCGCCGCAACATGGTCTGGTTGACGTGGGTATAGCGACCCTCGCGGTCCTTGACGAAGAACAACACGTCCGGCACCGCATCGAACAGCGCTTCCAGATCGGCAGGATCGATGCTCTTCATGCGGGAGGATTCATGCGGTACGAGAGACTCGGGGCCAGGAGAGGCGCAACGTTGCAGTGACGCACCAGCGCCTGCACGCACCACCGGTGCGCAACCGCATGATACGCCGCGCCTGTCGCTACGCTGGCAGACGCTCAGCGCGGCTGTTCGGCCACAGCGCCGCTGACTGCAGCCGGGGCGTCCTTCGGAGCGTCGATGGACGCACTGGTGGCGCCCATGCGATCGGCCGGCGTCCGCCGCGCTGCCCAGGCCTGCACCACTGCCGCACCCGATTGCGAGCCCACCTGTACGCGCAGACGCGCACCGGCAGTAGGCGCTACGAATTCGATTGCGCAGTCGCCCGCGGCCATGCAGCTATCTGCCGCCAGCGGGTCGACCGGCTGCCAGCCCTGCGCGGCGATCGCCTGCGAAAACGCGCGATAGCTCATGCCTGGCTTGAGGGTCGCCGGCAACGGCACCAGCAGCTCGCTGTTGTCGGCGTCCGTCGCGTTGGCAACGGCGGGCGCCGCAGTCACAGGCGCACGTGCAGTCACCGCCGCCGCAGGCCGCGGTGCGGCGCTCCAGGCAGGGCTGAAGATGAGGGCAAGTCCAAGGAAGGCTGGGCGGACGAACGTGCGCATGCAAAAGATCCTTGCGATCCTGGCAGGGATGGGGAAAGTTAAAGAAGCGCTATTTTGACACGCCGACATGACGACGGGGCGATGCTGCCCGCAGGCGCTCAACAGCCATTTCATCACCGGTTATCCAGCAGCGAGCCGCAAGCGCACTCGACTGCGACCATATCGGCGGCACAAGGTATTGCTTGAGCGAGCGCTGCAACAACCTGCCTTTCCAGCATCGAACCGCGGCCAAAAGACTTGGCGAGCAGTTGTCGGGGGGACGGCGCGGAGAAACCGGCGTTTACGAGTGGGACATGCTGCCCCTCGCGCCGGTGGCGCCCACCTGGCGGTAGCACAGCAGGTTTATCAGCGGCTTTAACGCGACACCAGCCATTCCTGGGCAATACGCAGTTGCCGAATCTTCGATCGGCAGCGGCACCCGTCTGTTGCGGCGACTGACCGCGACACAAAAAAACACCGGCACGCCGCGGCAAGGCGGCATGCCGGTGTTTTAAAGCACTACTGGCCGATATGCTGTTTCAACCAGGCATTGACCGTGTCGTGCCATAGCACGCTGTTATCCGGCTTGAGCACCCAGTGGTTCTCGTCGGGGAAGTACAGGAACTTGGAGTCGATGCCCTTGCGCTGCAACGCGGTGAACGCGGCCAGGCCCTGCTCGACCGGGATGCGGAAATCCTGCTGGCCGTGGATGACAAGCATCGGCACTTTCCACTTGTCCACGTGCAGCACCGGGTTGAACTTCTCGTAGCCGGCCGGGTTCTGCCACGGGGTGCCGCCGTTTTCCCACTCGCTGAACCACAGTTCCTCGGTGGCGTAGCCCATGGTGCGGTTGTCGAACACGCCGTCGTGATCGACCAGGCACTTCCACGGCTGGTTCCAGTTGCCTGCCATCCAATAGACCATGTAGCCGCCGTAGCTGGCACCCAGCGCGCACGCCTTGTCGCCGTTGAGGAAGCCGTACTGCTTCTGCGCAGCACTCCAGCCTTTTTGCAGGTCTTCCAGCGGGCGGTCGCCCCAATGCTGGCTGATCGCGTCGGTGAAGTCCTGGCCGTAGCCGGTGGAGCCATGGAAGTCGATCATCACCACCGCGTAGCCCTGGCCGGCGTAGGTCTGCGGATTCCAGCGGTTGCTCCAGCCGTTGCCGAAGCTGCCCTGCGGCCCGCCATGGATCAGGAACGCAACCGGGTAGGTCTTGCCTTCCTGGTAGTTGTACGGCTTGACCACGTAGCCGTGCACGGTGTCGTTGTTCCAGCCCTTGAACTGGAACTGCTCGTAGTCGCCGAACTGCACGTCCGGCAGCAGCTCGCCGGCGCTCTGGGTGATCGCACGCAGGCCCTGCCCCTGCACGTCGCTGACGAACACCTGGTCGCCGCTCTTGAGCGAGTTGCGGGTGAACGCCAGCGTGCTGCCGGCCAGCGTCGGCGCATGCACGCTGCCCTCGCCCACCAGCTTGGTCGCTTCGCCGCTGGCGATGTCGATCTTGAACAGCGGATGTTCGCCCAGGTCATCGGCACTGGTGTAGATGCTGCTGCCGTCATCGGCAAGGACGATTTCACCGGCCGAGCGATCCCACTTTGGCGCGATCTCGCGCGTCTTGCCGCTGGCCACATCCATCGCCATCAGGCCGAAACGGTCGGCCTCGAAACCCGGGCGCTTCATCGCGCGGTAGTACAGCGTCTTGCCGTCGGCACTGAACACCGGGCCGGCGTCCCAGGCCGGGTTGGCGGCAGTCAAATTGACCGGCGCCGCCTTGCCGGCCGCATCCAGGCGGTACAGGTCGAAGTTGGTCTGCCACGGCTCGTCGTTGCCGGTGGACTTGGCGGCAGCCTTGGCATTCTTGCCGGCCTCCGGACCATGCGGCTGCGGGATGCGCACGCTGGCAACCACGCTGCTGCCATCGGGCGACCAGGTGTAGTCGTCATTGCCGCCGAACGGCTTGGACGGTGCATCGCCCGCCAACGTGGCGCTGATCGCCGAGGCACCAACCACCGGTTTGGCGCCGGTTGCGGGCAGCTCGGAGACGAACAAGGTGTTGCGACGGCCATCGTTCCAGGTGTCCCAATGGCGCACGAACAGCTGGTCGTACACCACGCCGCTGGCCTTGGCATTCTTTACGCTGGCGAGCTTTTTCTTGGTGCACTCCAGGTCCGAGCCGCAGTCCTGAAACACGCCCGCACTGAAGGCGATGCGCTTGCCGTCCGGGGAAAGCTTGTAGCTGTCCACGTCCACCGCAAACGCGGTGAGCTGCTGCGGGGTGCCGCCGGCCAGCGGTTGCGCATACAGCTGCTGGCTGCCGGATTTGCTGCTGAGGAAGTACGCCGTCTTGCCATCGGGCGACAGCGCCGGGCTGTTGACGTTCCAGCCTTCCGGGGTGAGCCGCTTGGGCGGCGACAGATCGCGAGTACGCAGATTGCGCACCCACAGGCCGGTGGCCGGCTTGCCATTGGCGGTCTTGGCCTGGCGTTTGGCGAACAGCACCACGCTGCCATCGGGGCTGAGCGTGGGCGAGGACACCCGATCCAGCGCGACCATGTCGCGCACATCGAAACCGCGCGCAGCGGCAAGGGTTGGCAAGACAGCCAACAGACACAAAGGCAGCACGGCGTGACGCAGCTTCATCGAGATTCCTGCAACGGCAAAACGTCGATGGTAGGCGTTGCTGCAGCGCACGCGCAAAGGCTTGCGCTTGGGTCTGCCTGTGCGGTCGCGTGGGCATCGCCTCGTGCAGGGGATTGCGCGCCTGGGCGCGACGACCAGACGCCAAGGCAGGTGACGTCAAACGCGAATGGCTGGCGCGCATGACGGCATGGTTCATGCGGGCAGCGAGGCCGGTCACGCCGCCCAGGTCCGCTTGCCTCCTGCGCGCTGCGTTGGAGAGGTGATTGCCACGGTGGGCGCACTGGCGGTCGCTACATCGAGAAAGGCTTCCACTGCGGCAGTGCACCGCAGCCTTGCGCGACGAGCGGCAGCGCCTGGCGTGACGCAGACGGACTTGGCCATGCACGACGAGACGGGGTGTGCATGGACGGCAGCCCACCCTGCCCCTGGCCCGTCCTGCGGCGAAGAACCGCCAACAACACGACTGTGCTCACCGCCAGACGGGCGTGGCCAGTGTCGGAACCCTCATGTACCACTCGTACACTCCGGTTCCTCCGCGCTGTCCACACCCACCTGAGAACCGCTCGCTACGTTTTGTTGGCCACTCCTAGAAGCGGTGCGACATGCCCACATACACCTGCGCGTCCGGGGTGCGGTCGTTGAGGCCGAAGTTGGCGCCCACGTCCAGTTGCAACAGCGGGTTGATCAGATACGCAGCGGCGATGTCGGCCGAATACTGCTCGATGGTGTCGGCGGGGTCGCGATTGATCGAGGACCACACTTCCACCGCCATCGACAGCTTCGGCGTCAACGGGCGCGCCAGGTTGATCGCATTGATCACCGCGACGTGCTTGCCGCTGCCATCGCTGTCGGCCAGCCAGTCGACCTCCGGGCCGAAGGTCAACGAGAAGCTGTTGGGCAAGGCGAAGTTGATCGGCAGAGCGACGCCGCCTTCCCATTCGTCGTTGCCCAGGCCGGTGCGCGCGGTCGGCGCCTTGACGAACGGCAGCACCGCAACGGTAGCGGTATCGCTTTCGTAGAAGCGCGCCTTCATGCGCAGATAGATGTCGCCGCCGCCGCTCAGGCTGCTGCGTGCACCGGTGGCGCGATCGGTGGTCTTGACCTGCAGCTGCGGCGCCCAGTTGAGCTGCAGGTCGATGCGGTCGCTGACGCCGTACTTGAGCGTGGGATTGGTGAACACCGAGGTTTCGATGCGTGTGCCGGGCTGGCTGTCGCGGGTGTAGCTGCCGATGTCGGTTTCCAGCTGCCAGGCGCCGGTCGGCACGGTACAGGTGGAATTGGCCTTGGTCGGCCGATCGGTGCACAGCGGCGCATCGGTGGCGTCTTGCGCCTGCGCTTGAGTGGCCATGCCGCACAGCACGCCGGCCACGGCGATGGCCAGCAGAGGGGTGCGCCGTACGCGGGACGAGGAACGGGAAATAACAGTCAGCATTGCAGTAACTCCATGGCAGAGCGCTGGATCGATGACACGACAGACCAGCAGTGAGTGAGGGGGAATGCACGTGGAGAGGTGGATCGACTGCACGACGCCGGGATGGCAGCGTCCGGTCGATCCTATCGAACTGTCGAGCTCGTATGACAAAAAGCGACCGCAACCGCGCGCCGGAAGAGACGCAGTGTGATTGGGCTAACGGTTTTGCCAGGCAGCAGCGGCGGCGCGATGGCCTACGGCGCGGAGATCAGCGGGGTCGATCGAGTCATGCGGCAGCCGTAACGCATCATCCGTGCGGGAGACGGCACGATACGGAGCGGCGGCATAAAGGCGCTATGCATGCGCGCCGGAGTTGGCATAAAGCCGGCGCAAAGGCTGGCTGCAGACCAGCAAGCGCCATCGTGGACGGCCGAGGGGGGCTGCCGCGGCGATGCGTGGCTAGGTTGCAGAGGGCAGCGGCAGGCGCTGCGGGCAGGTCGCCTTGCGCGCCCGCCAGGACGGCGCATGCATCGCATGCGCCGTGTCTGTAACAGGCTCAGGCCGCCTGTTCGCCACGCTTGCCGACGCGATACAGCAGCCAGCCGACCACGGCGAGGATAGCCAGGCCAACCCACTGATTGAGCTGCAGGGCAGCCGGCAGCGCCAGCACGTCGGCGCGGCTGGACAGCACGATCGGCACGGCGATCGCGATTCCCATCAAGGCCTCGCCGGTGATCAGGCCGGCCGCAAACAGCACGCCCGGACGATGCACCCGATCGCGGCCGTCTTCGTCGTCGGCGCGGATGTTGTGGAAGCGCTCGACCAGATGCGCGATCAGGCCGCCGATGAAGATCGGCACCATCAGCTCCAGCGGCAGGTAGATACCGATCGCCGCGGCCAGCACCGGCACGCGGAAGCGCTTGCCGGTGGCCTTCAACCATTCGTCCAGCGCGATGATCGCCGCACCCACCACCGCTCCGATGGCGATCATGGTCCACGGCAACTGGCCGCCGAACAGGCCCTTGGCCACCGAGGCCATCAAGGTGGCCTGCGGCGCGCCCAGCGAGTTGGGGTGCTGCGGGGTGGCGGGGCCGATGCCGTAGGCCTGGGCCAGCAGGTTCAACACCGGCGCCATGATCAGCGCGCACGAGAACGCGCCGATGCCCAGCATCAGCTGCTGCTTCCACGGCGTGGCGCCGACCAGATAACCGGCCTTGAGATCCTGCAGGTTGTCGCCGCCCACCGCCGCCGCGCAGCACACCACCGCGCCGATCATGATCGCCGCCACCGCGCCCAGCGGTGCGGCGCCGATGCCGACCGGCACCAGACCGTCCTTGCCCAGCAACAGCACCAGCACCGCCGAGGCGAACAGGATGGTGGAGATGGTGATGCCCGACACCGGGTTGTTGGACGAGCCGATCAGCCCGGCCAGATAGCCCGACACCGACACGAACAGAAAGCCGGCCACGATCATGATGATGGTCATCGGGATCGACACGTGCCACTGCTGCACGATGGCCTGATACAGGCCCAGCAGCGGCAAGGTGCACAGCACCAGCGCCACCAGCATCCACTTCATCGGCAGGTCGCGCTCGGTCTCGGCGACCACGCCGCCACCGCTCTTGCGTGCGGCAGCAAAGCCGCTCTTGACGCCGGAAAACAGCGATTTGCGCAGCGAGAACAAGGTCCACACGCCGCCGATCAGCATCGCGCCGACGCCGAGGTAGCGGATCTTCGCACCCCAGATACCGAACGCGGCATCGGCTGCCGGCGCACCGGCCAGGCTCTGTGCCAGCGCCGGGTCCGAGCCCATGAAGAACTGCTGATACAGCGGGATGGCGATGTGCCAGGACAGGATGGAACCGGACAACACCACGATGCCGACGTTCAAGCCGACGATGTAGCCCACGCCCAGCAGCGCCGGCGACAGGTTGGTGCCGATATAGCCCACCAGACGGCTACTGCCCAGGTAGGTGGCCTGCGCCCAGGTGTCCGGGATCACGCGCAGGCCGCTGGCGGCGGCGAGCTTGACCAGCGCGCCGATGGCGCCGGAGGCCGCCAGGATCTTCAGGCCCGGGCCGGGATTTTCGCCGGCCTTGAGCACCTCGGCCGCAGCCTTGCCCTCGGGGAACGGCAGCGGGTCTTCCACGATCATCGAGCGCCGCAGCGGCACCGAGAACAGCACGCCCAGCAACCCGCCCATGCCGGCGATGCCCAGCACCCACCAGTACTTGAAGTCCGGCCAGTAGCCCATGATCACCAGCGCGGGGATGGTGAAGATCACCCCGGCCGCGATCGACGAACCGGCCGAGGCACCGGTCTGGACGATGTTGTTCTCCAGGATGGTGCCGCCGCCGAGCAGGCGCAGCACGCCCATCGACACCACCGCCGCCGGGATGGCGGTGGCGATGGTCAAACCGGCGAACAGGCCGAGGTAAGCGTTGGCGGCCGAAAGCACCACCGCCAGCACGATGGCCAGCACGACGGCGCGGAAGGTGAGCTGGCGCGGTTGCGCGTCGTGGCTCATTGGGCATTCCCCTGTGGGCAAAAAATCCGTACCACGCTAGCGCCTGGGCCGACGCGAGTCCAGCTGCGGCGCGGCGTGACAGTGTGCCCACTGTGGCGGGTGGAACACCATCCATGAGCACAGGCGCAGCGGGCATGCTCCGGACTACGCCATCGATGCGTTGGCCTGGTGCAGCGAGGCCAGGTCGGTACGCCGGTGTCGACATCGATTCGCCTCGAACGCCGGCCGGGAGCGTGGCGATCGGCACCCTCGCTCTACGGCCCCGCCCTAGCGGGAGCGCGCTCCCCACAGTCGGCCGATGCTGTTTGCGCTGGCCGATCTCCATCGACACGCCCCCCGCACCAGCACGCAGCCGCATGCCGAGAGGTCCCGACAATGCACCATCCATTGAGCGCTTCCCTGCTGGCCGGCATGCTGCTGTCGCTGCCAAGCGTCGGCGCATTCGGCAACGAGCCTGCTGCGCACGGCACGCGGTGCCCGCCCCTGCAGCGGTGCGTTACGCGGCCGGCCGCTACCGTGCCCATGCGCGGATCGAAGTGGCTTCCGGACGTGGCGAGTGGTCCAGTACGCCACAAGCCAACGCCGGCATGCCGCGCCATCTGTCCTCGGTGCTGTACTACGGCAAGCGGTCCGATACAGCGACCAGCACGGGTGTGCTGGTCAATTGCAGTTATGCGTTGCCCACCGGCGAGGATGTCGACCTGGCCTACTTCGACCAGCAAACGCCACAAACGCCACGCAACCTGATCGTCGCGCTCCAACATCCCGCTGTTTGGCTGCTCGATCAACCACCGGCACCCGGAGAAGATCAGTTCTACGCCTGTACTCGCAGCCTCAAGGACTGCGCGTTCGAGCCGCTGCGCCTGGAATGACGCAGCGGCGCGCGTGCGCAGCCCCTGACGGGGCCGATCCTCAGTGCAGCAGCTCGGCAAACGCGCGATCGGCTTCGATCACGTCCGGCAGCGCCGCGAACAAGGCATCCAGATCCACGCTATCCATCAACGGCCCGCGCAGCGCGTCCAGTGCGGCCGGCGTGGCACCGGCATGCGCATGCAATGCATCCGACACCTGGGCTGCCTGCGCAACCACCAGCGCCATCGGCGCACCGTCCGGAGCGGCGGCTGGGCGGACCTGGTAGGCGATCGCCTGCTGGATCACCGCAGGCAACTGCCAACGGCGCGCCAGTTCGGCGCCCACCTCCGGGTAGCCGAAACCCAGCTGCAGGGTTTCCTCGGCGGCGTGGCCGGCCGATGAGGTCTCGTGATTGATGCGGCCGGCATACTCCGGCGCGCCGGACTGGATCAGCAACTCGCCGATGTTGTGCATCATGCCGCAGGTGAAGGCGGTTTCCGGATCCAGGCCGTGCTGGCGCGCCAGCAGGCGGCAAATGCCGGCCACCTCGAAACTGTGGCGCCAGAAGGACTTCAGATCGAAGCCGGGGCCGGCGCGAAAGGCGCCGGTCATGGCCGAGGCCAGCACCAGGGTGCGCAGCGTGTTGAAGCCCAGGCGCATTGCGGCGTCTTCCACGCTGGTGGAATCGCGCAAGCCGTGGAAACGCGCCGAATTGGCCAGGCGCAACACCTTGGCAGCGATCACCGGATCGCGCTCGATGGTGTGCGCCAACACATCGATGTTGGTATTGGGATTGTCGAACTGGGCAATCAGTTCCTGCGCCACCTTGGGCACGGTGGGCAAGGTGTGCAACTGGTCAAACAACGCCTCCAACTTCATGATCGCCTCGCAGGTCAATGGTGATGAGTGTGGCTGACAACGGGAGCGCGGGTCGGCCCGGTGCGGACGGCGCGCAAGCCACGAAGTGTACGTCCGATGCCGCCGATCCCGAACACTGCGCCTGCCGCCGCCGCACAGTCGGTTGCCAACGGTTTCGGTCCGGCCAGGCGGGACGCCCTCCCTGGTGTAACACGGGCCGGTTCCGCGGCGATGACCGCCACCGGGCCGAGCTGAAAAGCGGTATCTGCAGCAACCTCGCCAATCCTGCCCGGCGTCACCCTTGCTTGCGACGCGTCGCTGGCAGGCGGCGACATCCGACCGACCGACGCAGGTACTGCGATTGCGCGCTGGCGCCCACCTCGATCGGTCCTGGCATCACCTGGCACCACCTGGCGGTCAGCTCGGATGGGCGAGCGAGTGCACATGCATCGCACCGCCAGCACGCAGCGGCCCTCGGCGCTTGCACCGAGCAGCGCCGGGCGTGGTCACGCGACATGCGGCCTTTGCCGCCCTGCCTCAATGGAAGTCGCGCGAGGGCAGCTGCATCTCGCCGAGCAAATCGCTGAGGTCGTACAAGTCGCCGGCAATCAGATGCTCCACGTCGTCCACGCGCTCCCAGCGGCCACGTACGGCGAGCAGGCGCGATTCGAGCAATGCACGGCGGCGGCGCAGCGCCAGATGCGACCAGACGATGACGTTGATCATGCCGTGTTCGTCTTCCAGGGTGACGAAGATGGTGCCCTTGGCGGTGGCCGGGCGCTGCCGTTGGGTGACCAGCCCGGCCACATGCACGCCGCTGCCGTGGCGACGGCCCTGCAGGTCGCGCAGGCCGAGGATGCGCCGCTGCTGCATCTGCGGGCGCAGCAGCGCCATCGGATGCTGGCGCAGGCTCAAACCGACCGAACGGTAATCGGCCAGGATCTCCTCGCCTGCGCGCGGTGCTTCAAACTCCACCTCGCGTTCCTGCGGGCTGCCTGGCAGCAGCGGCCGGCGCGCTTCCACGCCGGCCATCGCCCAGCGCGCGGCATTGCGGTTGCCGACCAGGCCCTGCAAGGCGCCGGCTTCGGCCAAGGCCAGGCGCGCCTTTTCGTCGAGTGCGGCGCGCAGGCACAGATCGCCGATATCGGCGAAGGCCCGCTGCATGCGTGCCGCGACAATGCGGGTGGCCACCACTTCCGATAACCCGGCGACCTGGCGCATGCCCAGCCGGATCGCCGGTTGTTCGCCAGGGTCTTCGTCGCTATGCCAGGGCCGGCCACCGACCAGCGTGTTGTCCCACTCGCTGTGCAGCACATCCACCGGCAACACCTCCACGCGCGCGCGCTCGGGGCTGCCGCGGCGTGCATCCTGCACGATCTGGCTGGCCGAGTAGAACCCCATCGGCTGCGCATTGAGCAACCCGCAAGCAAAGGCCGCCGGCTCGTGGCGCTTGAGCCAGCAGCTGGCGTAGACAAGCTTGGCGAACGAGGCGGCATGGCTTTGCGGGAAGCCGTAGGAGCCGAAGCCCTTGATCTGTTCGAAGATCTGGTCGATGAAGGTGGAGGCGTAGCCTTTGCCCTGCATGCGCTCACGCACCCGCGCGCGGTGCTGTTCCATGTCGCCGCCGCGCCGCCAGGCCGCCATCGAGCGACGTAGATTGTCCGCTTCGCTCTCGGTGTAATCGGCAGCGTGCATCAGCAGCTCCATCACCTGCTCCTGAAACAGCGGCACACCCAGTGTTGGCTTGAGGATGTCCTCCACCTCCGGCGATGGATAGTTCACTTCTTCGCGGCCCTGCCGGCGGCGCAGATACGGGTGGACCATATCGCCCTGGATCGGGCCGGGGCGCACGATCGCCACTTCGATCACCAGATCGTAGAACACCGCAGGCTTGAGCCGCGGCAGCATCGCCATCTGCGCGCGCGACTCGATCTGGAACACGCCGACCGTGTCGGCGCGCTGGATCATCTTGTAGGTCGGCTTGTCGTCGCATGGCAGCGTGGCGATGGTGTATTTGCGCCCGCGGTGGCCGCGCACCAGCTCCAGCGTCTTGCGGATGCAGGTCAGCATGCCCAGCGCCAGGCAATCGACCTTGAGCAGCTTCATGGTTTCCAGGTCGTCCTTGTCCCACTGGATGATGGTGCGGTCGGCCATGGCCGCGTTTTCCACCGGCACCAACAGCGACAGGGGTTCGTCGGAGATGACGAAGCCGCCGACATGCTGCGACAGATGGCGCGGGTGATCGCGTAGGTGTTCGGTCACCGCAAGAATCTTGTTGATCAGCGGATTGGCCAGATCGAACCCGGCCTCTTCGATGCGCTGCTCCATCGGCGTGTCGCCATTGCCCCAGCCGTAGCAGTTGGCCAGCAGCGCGATCTGGTCCGGCGGCAGGCCGAAGGCCTTGGCCACGTCGCGCACGGCACTCTTGCCGCGATAGCAGATCACCGTCGCCGCCAACGCCGCGCGTTCGCGTCCGTATTTGCTGTAGACATACTGCAGCACCTCCTCGCGGCGTTCGTGCTCGAAATCGACGTCGATGTCCGGGGGCTCGTCGCGTTTTTCGGAGAGAAAACGCGCCATCAGCAAGCGGGTTTCGTCTGGATTGACTGCGGTGATCCCCAGCGCATAACACACCGCCGAATTGGCCGATGAGCCGCGCCCCTGGCAGAGAATCTGTCTGGAGCGCGCAAACCGCACCACGTCCTGCACGGTCAAGAAAAACGCCTCGTACCGCTTGAGCGCAATCAGCGCGAGCTCCTTTTCGATGTCTTCGCGCACCTTGGTCGAGATGCCGTCCGGCCAGCGCTCGCGAATACCGTCCTCGGTGAGCTGGCGTAGGTAGCTGGTGGGCGTATGCCCTTCCGGCACCAATTCTTTGGGATAGCTATAGCTGATCTTGGAAATATCGAAGGTGCAACGCTGCGCCAACTCCACCGTGGCCTGCAACAGCGCATCGGTATAGATATTGCCCAGGGCACGCCGCGTACGCAGGTGGCGCTCGCCGTTGCGGAACAGCTGCGCCCCACACTCTGCCAGCGGGGTGGTGTGGCGGATGGCAGTCAAGGTGTCCTGCACGATGCGCTCGCGCCGCTGCGCCATATGTACATCGCCACTGGCCAATGCGGTCATGCCCAGTTGCTGGGCCAACAGTTGCAAGGCAAGCAGACGCGCTGCGTCGTCCTGTTCGCGATGCAGTTCCACTGCCAGGAAGGCACGCTCGCCGAACACCTGCTGCAGCCAGACGCCCTGCTCTGCCTGCGGCTGCGCACCGGGCAACCACAGCGCGAACACACCGGGGACGACATCGCGAAACTGCGCCTGGACCTCGGCACGCCCGAGTCGATACGCGCCCTTGCCTGCCGCACGCCGCGCGGTGGTGATCAGCGCGCACAACTGCGGATAGCCGTGTGCGTTTTCCACCAGCAGGACGAAGCGGGTGCCATCGACGAGCGTGAATTCGCTGCCGACGATCAGCCGCACGCCGGTGGCACGCGACGCTTCCAGGCCACGCACGATGCCGGCCAGCGAGCACTCGTCGGTAATCGCCAGTGCGCTATAGCCGCAGTGTTGCGCACGCGCGAACAACTGCTCGGCACTGGAGGCGCCACGCAAAAACGAAAAGTCCGACAGGCAATGCAGCTCGGCATAGCCAGGCAGGCCGTCGGCGTGCTGCGCATGGACGATGTCGTCGTTGGCCGCGCGCAGCCGTGCCGCCACATTCCAGCCGCGCGGCATGCGCCCGCCCGGCGTGTCGCGGTCCACGCCATCGACAGCGTCGTCCCAGCTCATGGGCGTATACCTGCAAAAACGCGCCGCCACCGCGCCGTCTTTGCAATGCGCGGCAGATCGCATGGTTGCAGCAGCCCCTTCGCATCATGGTATCGGGCGCTGGCGGCAGCGCTGCGATGACCATCCAGGCACCCCACGCCCCACTCTGGCAGTGGCCTACGCCGGATCACGCAAACCACCCATGCAGCATCCAGCCATCCACACGGCCGGGGGCGGCGAACGCCCAGCCGCGCCGGCCGCGTGCGGTCTCCACCACGTAGTAATCGCGTCGCGCCTCGTCGTCGTCCCACCAGCCGCTTTCCAGTCGTTCGGGACCGGAGACGATGCGCAGGTGCGGATCGTGCAAAGGCACCGGCTGCGGCAGCAACCAGGTGGGCCGCGGCGGGCGTGGCGGCGCCGCAGCTTCGCGCACTGCATCGCCGATGGCGCGACGCCAGGCGCGTTCCGGGCGCGGGTCGTCGGCCGGCAGCACGCGGTACACCGCCTCATCGCCCAGGCGCGCACGCAGCCGCTCGCGCAGTTGCGGCCAGTCCACCGATTGCTGCGCACGCTGGTCGAACAAGTCGCGCATCGCCGGCACGAACGGTGGCAGCTGGCGCGCCAACAGCCGCATCGCCACCACCGGCCGCGGAATCTCCACCCGCTCCAGCCGGTTGCGGGCCAGCTCGAACAACAACGTGGGCGCACGCTCCGGCGTCAGCAGACCGATCTCGACATCGGTGGCGCCTTGTTCGTGCTCCAGACGCAGCAAAAAGCGTTGCACGCCGCCATCGCGGATGGACAGATACGTGCACAGATCGCCGATCAACCGGCGCAGCGGGAACAACAGGGCCGGATGGGTTTCCACCTCGTAGCCCAGCTCCACGCGTTGGTCGAAGTGGTCCGGGGGCGCGTAGCACTCCAGCGTGTCATCGACGCTGCCATAGAGGCGGTCCAGATGATCGAGCAGACCCGCACCGAAACGCCGCTGCAGCCCGTCGCGCGGCAAGCCACGTACTGCGGCGAGCGTGCGCACGCCCATGTGCTGCAGACGCTCGCCGGCATCGCCCGGCAAGGCGGCCCGGCGCACCGGCACCTTGTCCAGGGTGCTGTGCAAGGCCGGCACCTGGGTCAGCACCATGCCATCGCGCAGCCCGGCCAATACGCGCGCCGCGCGTGGGGTGGGCGCCAGTGCAAGCCGGTGCTGGAAACCCAATGCCTGCAACTCATCGCGCAGGCGTCGCTCGAAACGCGGCCATGGACCGAACAGACGAAAACTCGCACCGGCCTCCAGCACGATGGCGCGCGACCATTGCTGGCTCACCAACGAACTATGCCGATACGCCCAGGCCGCAAGAAACCGCTGGGTACGTGCTTCGTTCTGCGCGTCGTAATCGACCGTGCGCACCTGTGCCATCAAGGCATGCGCCGCAGACAGGCGCATGCCCGGTTTCAATCCAGCAGCGGCAGCGGCGGGGTTGGCCGAATGCAGGCTGCGCAACTGCGCCGGCCCCTGCACCAGCACCAGCGGCGCGTCCGGCTCTTCAAGCCGCCGTAGAACGGCGTCCAGTGCCAGCTGCGGCAATAAGATGCAGGCCCACAACATGCGCGCGGCTCAATGCGCCAGCCGCAACGGCTGCGAAGGCACCTGGCCGCCGCGGCACTTGCGCACCTGCCAGGCATCGCGCTCGGGCAGGAATTCCAGCCGCAAGGCCGCCGGCGATGCATTGACCGCATGCCGACGATCGCGCAACGCGAACGCGCAGCAATTGCCGCTGTCGGCCGCCACCTGCAGCCGCCGCAAGGCGCGCGCATCGCCGGTTTGCGGCCACCCCAGCACTGCTGCGCAGGCGCCGCTGCGCAGGCATTGTTCGAATGCCCACAGGGCGTCGCGCGGCTCGGCCTGCACCACTTCCAGATGTTCCAGCACCACCCCGCCCGCCTGCCAGGCCGGTGCGTACGGGATGAAGGGCGGTGCCACCAGCACCACCCGGCTGCTAGCACCGGTCATCCGCGCCAGCGTGGGCAGCAACAAGGCGATTTCGCCGATGCCATGTGCGGGCAACAGCAACTCGGTGAGCGCACGCCGCGGCCAGCCGGCATCGGGCAGCAGCGCATCCAGTGCGGCATGCCCGGTGGATTCGCCCCCATTGGCCGTGGCAGTGCCGTGGCCTGCGCGCCATACCGTGCGCGCAGCCAGCAAGGCGTCCAGCGGCATCGCCAGCGCGGCATTGCCGTGTTGTCGCAGCTGCACGGGCTCGCTCATCTCAACCCTGCCGGATCAGGCCGCAGTACAGCCCTTCGATCGCGAAGTCGGCGTCGGCCGCCACCACGATCGGCGCATGCGCGCGGTTGCGCGGCAGCAGGCGGATGCGTTCGGCACCGCGCTCCAGGCGTTTGATGGTGATTTCGCCATCCACCCGCGCCACCACGATCTGCCCATCGCGCGCGTCGTTGCTGCGATGCACGCCGACAAGGTCGCCATCCAGGATGCCGTCGTCGATCATCGAATCGCCCTGCACTTTCAGCAGGTAATCCGGACGCAACGAAAACAGCGTGCGGTCCAGCCACAGCTGCCGCTCCAGCCCGATATCCGCCCCGATCGGCACACCGGCCGCCACCCGTCCCAGCACCGGCAAGGCCAGCAAGGCATCGCGCCCGGCGCCGCTTGGCACGCGGATGCCGCGCTTCTGGTTGGGCAACAGTTGGATCAACCCCGCCTCGGCCAGCGCCTGCACGTGCTTTTGCGCGGCATTGCGCGAGGCAAAGCCGAATGCCTGCGCGATCTCGGCCAGACTGGGCGACACCCCTGTGCGGGCCTGCTCCTGCAGGAAAGCCAGCACGGCCAGACGCTTGGGAGAGAGAGGTTGCATGAAAGTGCGGCGGCCGACAGGACGAGGTGTACATTTGTACACTTTTCAATCGCAGGAGACGAGACTGACTTGCTGAGCCACTTCAGCACAGCGCTTGCGGGCGGGTGACGACAGAGTTATAACCTACGTACTAACGTGAGGCATTACCATGAAGCTCAAGATCACCTCCATCGGCAATTCCGCTGGCGTCATCCTGCCCAAGGAACTGCTCGCTCGCCTGCGCCTGGGCAAGGGCGACGAGCTCTATGCACTGGAAACGCCCGACGGCATCAAGCTGACCGCGTTCGACCCGACCCTGGCCGCGCAGATGGAGGTGGCCGAGCAGGTGATGCGCAACCGCCGCACGTTGCTGCACAAACTGGCGCAATAAGGCGCGCCCATGATCATCTGGATCGAGCGGCCGCTTGTCCTGGCCATCCACGATCGTCAACTCGCCGAACACGGAGGCGGAAGCGGTGTGCGCGACGACGCCCTGCTCGACTCGGCGCTTGCCAGGCCGAAACACCTGCAGTCCTACGGCGATCCACCACCGGATCTGGCTGCGCTTGCGGCCAGTCTTGCCTACGGACTGGGCCGCAACCATCCGTTTGTCGACGGTAACAAGCGCACTGCGGCGGTTGCCTGCGAAACCTTCATCGTGCTCAATGGTGCAACCTTGGTCGCCGATGATCTGGAACTCTACGGCTTCTACATCGGTCTGGCCGATGGCTCACTCGATGAAGCGGCCTGCGCCGCGTGGTTGCGCTCACGCCTGCAAGTGCGGCATCCAGATCGCGTGCACGAATCAGCGCCCACATACGGGTGATTCGTACGCTAGAAAAAATGTGCGCAATGGCCATCCTTGGCCAACATCGCTGCCCTGCAGCTATCACCGAACCGACGATCAAGCTGCATGAGGTTTAGCGCCAGCGCCTAATCCTTTGCATACACCACGCCCAACTTATCGATCTCCTCACCTGCGCGGCCGGTGAAACCGGCGATATGCCAGCCGCTGGGAGCGGTCAGCGTGTAGGTCTCGCTGGTAGGGCTGCCCACCTGCACGCTGCGGCCGGTATTGGTGCGCAGACTCAACGAGAACAGGCGGGTGCGGTCGTTGTACCTACCAACGCTGAAGGTGGCCGAGGACAGCGTTTCGTTGGCACCCAGCGACAATGTGGTCGCCTGCCCACCGCTGCCGCCATGCGCGAGCAGCTTGCCGCTGTCCAGGATCACGCCGACGCCATCCAGGCGCGCACCGCCGCGCAGGGTCACGCCACTGAGCCGGCGCACGCCGGGGTTGCCGGCCAGATCGTTGAACGGAATGCCGTGCGGACCACCGAACTGGTCGCTGGTGCGCAGTCGATCGCCCACCGCCCATCCGAACTGTGTAGACAGCGGGTAGTGGTCGGACAAGGGCTTGCCGGCGCTGTCGTAGAAGCCGCCGCCATCGAGCTGATAGCGATTGGCCACCAGGGTCAGTTGCGGGGCGTCACGGTACAGGATCTTGTCGACCACCTCGCAGCTATTGGTGGGCGGCGTGCCGCAGAGCAGCGGCGCGGCACCGGCCGCCGGTGCGCTGCCCTTGATCAGTTCCACCCACGTATCGGCCAGCCCATTGGAGGCGATCAGCTCGCGGATGTTGTCGTCACTGCGGGTGTAGCGCGTATTGGAATCCATCATCACCAGCACCGCGTTGCCGGCCGACCAGGTCTGGATGAATTGCGAGAGCTGGCCGATATTTGCGCGACGCGCCGACAGATCGCCCGCTTCGACACCGGCATTGGGGTGCGCGTTGTAGACGTCCAGCAGCACGCCATCGGCCAGGCGCACGCGCATGTAACTGAACCCCTTCGGGGTCAGGCAGTCGGTGCCGTTGCACTGGTTCCACTTGATCCGGGTGAAGTCGCTGAAGGGATAGTTGCTGAGCGTATTGAGCCCGTCACCGAACGCGGCACCGCCGCTGGTGGCGGTACGGTAGGGATGCGCGTCGCCAGCGTACAGCGTGGCGTGGTAGTTGAAGTCTTCCTGCACGTTGACCAGCCCGTAAGGGGCCAGTTTCGGTGCGAGCAGTGCGGTGTTGGTGGC
Source organism: Xanthomonas sp. 3793 (assembly GCF_024806835.1). Taxonomy (GTDB): domain Bacteria; phylum Pseudomonadota; class Gammaproteobacteria; order Xanthomonadales; family Xanthomonadaceae; genus Xanthomonas; species Xanthomonas arboricola_F. The sequence continues at coordinate 267,897 of NZ_JANTYU010000002.1, read as the reverse complement.
CGGCGTTCCGCTGGACAGGCCTTCGGGCAGGCCGGCGATGTTGTAGGTCAACACGTCGAGTACGCCGACGTCCGTTTGCGCCTGTGCGATGCTGGCGCAGGCAAGACCGAGAGTGAGTGCGAGACTGACGAGAGTACGTCGCTGGTGGAGCATAAATCGCCTCTTGCAGTGATGAGAAACAGCGGCTGGCACGGCGGCCAGGGATACGGCGCTCAAACGCCGATGCAACCACACGCGCCGGCGGCGGCCGGCGCGCGCAGCGTCATTCGCTCAGGTAATGCGGGTCGATCGCCGCGCCGATCAGGCTGGCCAGGGTCGGCAGCGCGCAGTCGTACTCCGGCGTGGCGCTGCTGCAGCCGGGAATGAACACCGGCGAGGACGGCGGCGGCGCCTGCGGTGTCAGCGCGCGGTGTTCGCGCAGTTGCGCCAGCGTCTGCGCGGTGTAGCGCAGGCGGATCACGCGCTGCCCGTCGGCACGCCGCCAGCGTTCGAAGACCAAGGCACCACCAGGCACGGTCTGGTCCGGCTGGTACCCCGGCAGCTGCCAATGCAGATCGAACATGCCGGCCAGCAGGGTCAGCGTGCCGTCGTGACCGGACAGCACCACCAGCCGTGCATCCCCACCAATCGGCGTGGCACGCGCTGCAGTGGCGTTTGCACTGCCGTTGGCCTCGCCGCCTTGCTGCAAGGTTGCCAGCAGCCGCGCCGCCAACGGCGAACTGGCCATCCGCGCCACCGTCGGCGCACGCAGGCGCAGCGCGAACTCGGCCTGGTGAGGTGCGAACGCGCGCAGCAGGCTGGCTTCGTCCAGGCCTTGCCACCCCAGTGCGGCAAAGTCCTGGCCGTCGGCCCAGCCCATCAGCAGGCTCTCGCTGATGCCCGATGCGGCCGCTGCCGGGCCTTCGACCCCGGCAATGCCGTGGTGCGCATCGCCCATGCGTGCAGGTACCGCATCCAGGCGTTGCTTGCCGGCAACGGCCTGCGCCGGGCACGGCCGCTGCGTGCATTGCAACAGCAGTTGCTGCAAGGTGTCGATGGCATCGCGCTGCGCCGCATTCCAGCTCGCAACATCGCCGCCGACGCGGCCGGCGATGGCTGCGCGCATCAATGCGGCGGCAGCGGGTTGGCGCAATGCCGGCGCGCCATCGAACAGTGGATCGGATGCATCGTCGGCAACGTGGTGCACCGTGTTCGTGCACCCGGGCGTAAGCGTGCTTGCCAGCGCCTGTGCCGAGGCGATGGTGCGCTGGGTGCGGTTGGCCCAGTAGTAGACCTTGTCGCAAGCATCGCCATCGAACAGGCCGAGCGTTGCGTAATGGGCGCGATAGTAGCGGCCGAACAAGGCTTCCAGACGTGCGCCGTTCTCGGTGAGATAACCGGCAGGCACGCCGAAACGTGGCCAGGAATGTGCGGAGTACCTGCCCAATGCTTCCGGGCTGGACATCGCCGCGCGCACGCCATGGCGCTTGAGGATGACGACCTTTTCAAGCGTGTCAGGCGTTGCTGCGGCGGCGTGCGCGGTTCCCGGCGGAATCAGCGCAGCAACGACAGCAGCAAAATATCCAAGACACAGACGCGGTAGTGATGACATGCCTTCGATCTCGATCATGGCGCCACCCTGTGTTGCGACAGGGCGCGACCGGCAGTTGGCAACAACGCCACAGCGGGCGCCGTTGCAGGTGCAGATGACGCCCTGCTGGAAGGCGCCCTGTTGTGGCCTTTGGCTGTTGTCGGCAACGCTGGAGCGGCTATCGCAGCGGCTATCTCCCAAAAGACCGCGGTTGCAGCATGTCGCGCTACACGCGTGCCAGATGGAGCGCACCATCCTCGACGGATCCCCGCCTACCGGCTTGCCTTGGACCCCACTCAGAACCGCGCGCGCACTCCAAGCGACCAGGTGCGGCCGTAGTCGGTATAACCGCCGAACAGGTGATCACCGACGAATTGGCGCTGCACTTCGCCGGTAAGGTTGATCGCATTGACGAACACAGACAGCGTGTCGTTGACCTTGTAGGCCACGTTGGCATCCAGGCTGCCGAACTTGTCGCTGTTGAGCGTGGCGACATTGGCGGTGCCCACCGCGTTGAGAATCTCGTCGCTCCAGCTGTAGCTGACGCGCGCCATCAACGGCCCCTTCTCGTAGAACAGAACGGCGTTGTAAGTGTTCTTGGCCACCCCTTCCAGGCTGTCGGTAAAGCTGCTGGTGCCGTCGTGATAGGTCGCCTTGCTGTCGGTCCAGGTGTAGTTGAGCTGCATGCCCAGGCCATCCAGCGGCGATGGCAGGCCGCTGAACACCTGCTGATACGCCACCTCCGCACCCTGCACCATCGCCTTGCTGCCATTGGTCTTGGACGACAGCAGATAGGTCTGGCCTTCGTAGACCAGGTTGGACATCTGGGTCTGGATGAAGCTGGAGATGTCCTTGTAGAACAGACCGCCGGTCAGTGCCGAGGTGCCGTCGATGTACCACTCAAAGGTCAGGTCGTACTGCCACGCTTCGAACGGCTGCAGCGCAGGGTTGCCGCCGCTGGCGGTGAGGCGTTCGCCACTGGAATTGAAGGTGAGCTTGGACGACAGATCGGTGAGGTCCGGGCGCGTGATCACCTTGGCCGCGGAGGTGCGCAGCACCATGTCATCGCGCACGTCCCAGGCGGCGTTGAACGAGGGCAGCACGTTGGTGTAGCTGCGCTCGAAATGCACCGGCTGCGCGCTGCCATTGACGTCGGCATGGCCATCGGTGGCCTGTTCGGTACGCACCACGCGTGCACCGAGATTGCCGCGCAGTTCGCGGCCCGCCAGCTGTGTGCCGAAGTTGGACATCGCATACGCCGAGGCGATCTTTTCCTGCACTTCATAGGAGTTCTGCAGGTCGGCGCTGTTGGGGGTGTTGCTCAGATCGGCGCTGGTCGGCCAATTGCCCCAGAACGCGGATTCGATCGGCGCCAGCCATTGCCGCGGCAGGTTGCCGCTGGCGTCGGCCAGCATGTCGCCCACCGGCAAGGCGGTGAAATAGCTGCCAGGGAAACGGACGCCGGCGATACTGTTGAGCAGCAGGTCGGCGCGATCGTAGGTGCGCGAGCGCTGGCGATACTTGGCGCCCAGCTTGAAATCGCGGAAGAAGCTGCCGTCGAGTGTGCGCCTGGCGTCGAACTGCAGCGCGTCTTCCTTGTCGCGCGCATCGATCTCGCGCCATTCCAGCCGGCGCCCCGCCACGGTGGCCGGGTTGGTCGGATCGAAGCCGTTGCTGAAGCGCCAGTCCGGCACGTTGTCGCCGTCGGCTTGCGGCATGTCCACGCGCATCGACAGGTTGGTGCCGCTGCGCAGGCGGGTGCGCCGGATCGGGTCCGAATCGTAACTGTGCGCCTGCGAGTGGAAGGCCACCGCGCCCAGCGTCCACTGGTCGCCGCTCCAGGTGCTGGACAGGCGCGCACTGCGATTGTCGTCGGTGATGCCAGAGGTCTCGCGCGAGATCTGCACCTGCCCATTGCGATAGTCGAAGCCGGTGATGCCACCGTTTTCCACGCGCAGATTGCTCAGCTTGGCCAGGCTGTCAAAGCCCACGCCCATGCTGTATTCGTCATAATGCACGGTCTGCCTGGCGTAGAGCAGATCCAGATTGGTTTCCCATTGTGCGCTAGGCTTCCATTGCAGCGATGCCGCCACGCCGGTGCGTTCGCGCTCTTCCAGCTCCAGCGTCGGCCGCAGGCCCGTCGGCACGTAACTGGCGCCGGGGACGCCCGGCACACCGTTACGGTAGTAGTCCCAGCTCACCTCGTTGACGCGGTCCTGGCGCAAGCTGCGTTGCGCATATGCGCCAGAGATCAGCATGCCGAAGGTGCCCTCGGCATTGACCCAGTTGAACAGCCCCGACACGCGCGGATCGTTGGCATGCGTGCGTTGTGCCTGGCTCGATTCCAGCGATACGTTGGTCAGGGCCTTGCCCAGCTCCAGCGGGCGGAACGTGCGCACATTGACGATGCCGCCGATGGCGCCTTCGTCCAGGTCGGCGGTGGGACTCTTGATCACGTCCAGCCCGGAAACCAGTTCGGCCGGCAGCGTGTCGTAGCGAAACTGCCGCCCGGTCTGACCGGACGTGCGCACGTTCTCGTTGACCGCCATGGTCTGGCCGTTGAGCGTGGTGACCTGGAAGTTCGGCCCCAGGCCGCGCACGCGCACGTACACGCCTTCGCCGCGGTCGCGCACGATCGAGACACCGGGCACGCGCTGCAGCGCTTCAGCCACGTTCTGTGCCGGCAGCTTGCCGATGTCTTCGGCGGCGATCACATCCACCACGCTGTCGGCGTAGCGCTTCTGGCGCAGCGCGGCGCCGAGGCTGCCGGCGTAACTGCCGAGCACCTGGATGCTGTCCAGTTCCTGCACCGGTGGGTCTGCGCGCGGTGCTGGCACTGTGACGGTCGTTGCGACTGCGGCCGTTGCAGGAACCCCCTGCGGCACGCCGGGCGCTGGTTCGGCGGTTTCGATCGTCACCGTGGTCGCATTGAGATAGCGGTAACGCAGGCCGGTGCCATCGAGCAATTGCTGCAACGCCTGCTCCGGTGCGATGCCTGCAGGGGTGGCACGGGTCTGCGGGTTGCCGGCCACGCCGGCGGCATACACGAACTGCAGCCCGGTCTGACGCGACAGCGCATTGAGCGCGCGTGCCAGCGGTTGTGCGGGAATCGCATCGACCGACACCGCCGCAGGCGTGGTCTGGGCACCGGCAGTACCGGCATGCAATGCGAGAGCGATCGAAAGAACCAACGTACGACGCATCGTGGAATCCAGTAGGGGAGGAAGCAATGCGCAGCGCCACGCTTGGGCGGGAATGCTGCGTTGTACCTGGACTACGAGGGACGACAGCGACGATCGGGCACCGTTTTTTGATGAATTTTCTGTGACACGCGCGCACCGGTAGCGCGCATGCACGCAGGCGTACTGCACTGCCCGCACGATGCGGGTGCATCTGCACGCGTGCGCACGCCGGCCAGTTGCCACAGGGTCATGGCTGATGTCAGGGCGCGGCGCGCACACGATGCCGCCCCGCGGTGCGCACCCATATCGGAGATGTCACCTGGCACATGACGGCGTCGTACACGCCGCGGTCGTCAGTGCGCGGCGACGCCCTGCGCTGGCCGGCTGCTCACGCGCAGCACGCCCGGCGCATCGACCACGCGCAGGTTGGGTTGATCGTCGAGAAACGCGCGCAGCGAGGCGACATCGTCGCCGCGCAGGTTACCGGTGAGCCGCAACGCGCCGGCGGCGGCATCGTCGATAAGCAGGCGGGTGCGATTGAGCCGATTGAAATCCTCGGCCACGGTGGTCAGCGGCGCATCGCGGAACACGATGCGTCGCTGCCACCACGCATGCATCGCGGCGACATCCTCGCTGGACACCTCGACCCGGCCGGACACCGCGTCGATCCGTGCGCTCTGCCCGGCGCCCAGGTTTGCCAGCATCGGCTGCTGCTTGCGGTCTTCGCGCCACACGTGCACGCGACCTTCGGTGACCTCGATGCGTGCCTGCTGCCGATACAACGCGATATCGAAGGTGGTGCCGATATCTTCCACACGCAGGCGGCCTGCATACACCTGCAACCGACGGCGGTCCTGAGCCACTTCAAAGCTGGCCTGACCCTGCAGCAATTGCAGGCGACGGCTCCACGGTGTCATGGTCGCGCGCACGCTGCTGAGCGCATTCAGATGCACCACGCTGCGATCGGCCAGTTGCACGCGGCGCTGCTCGCCATGCGCGGTGGCATAGGTCTGGGTGCGCGGCCAGGCCCAGCCGGTCAAGACCGCCACGCCGCACAACGCCGCGGCCAGGCCCAGGCTCCAGCCGCGTAGACGCGCGCCGCGCTGGCCATCGTGACGGCCCACAGGCGCCGCATGCCGAGGCGGTGGTGGTTGCGGCAATCGCGACGGCAACGGCAACGCGATCACATTGGGCGATGCTGCAGCCGCACGCGTGCGGCGATCGCCATCGAGCAAGGCATCCACATCCAGTTCCATGCCACGCATTACGTCGCCCAGCTCGCCGGCGACGCGCAGCACGGCCATGTACTCGCGCACATGCAGCGGCGATGCGGTCAGCCATTGCATGAAACTGGCTTGCTGCTGCGCGTCCAGCGCCTGCATGCGCTGCAGCGCATGCCAGTGTGCGGCCTCGCCAGCAGCGCTGCGGGCGGCCAGAATGCGTGTACTCACCAGCTCTCCCCGCTGTCGGCAACCGCCTGCCTGCAAGCCGACAACCCACGCACCACATGTTTTTTGACCATGTGCGCAGACACGCCCATGCGCTCGGCGATCTGCTTGTAGCTGAGCCCATCGCGGTACTGCATCACCAGCACCGCGCAGGTGCGTTCCGGCAAGGTGGCCAGCAAGGCCTGCAGACGTTGCTGGCGCTGCTGACGGTGCGCGGCATCTTCCACATCCTCGCCGGCGGCCAGCAACTGCGAAAACTGTTCCATTTCATCGATCTGCAGCGGCGCCTGCTTGCGCCGCACCGCCTGCTCGCGCGCAAGATTCAGCGCCACCGTATACAGATAGGCTTCCGGGTTGGCGATTCCCTCGCCCTGGTCCTGCTGCGCACGCAACAGGCGTAGATAGGTTTCCTGCACCAGGTCCTCGGCGTCCTCCTTGGCGCCGCGGCGCACAAAGAAACCGCGCAGCACAGATCCGTGCTGCGTGAACACCTGGCTCCACGCGCGGGTGGCATTGGCTTTCATCGTGCGCGCTCCCCTTGCGCTGGGCGCGCTAGCCTGGCCAATTCAGGTGACACCACGATGACGCGCCGCGCGCACTGCAGGCCGCTGGGTTGCGCAACCGATCGCCCATCGCGCGATACCACAGTGCAGCCGAGCGAACGCCACAGCGCAGCTGTTTGCCCGCGCGAGCGCGATCGCAGCATCGCTACCTCTACACCGTCCCTACACCGCACCTTGACCCTGCGAGGGTCAAGGTGAGGGCCCTCCTCCCAGCCATCGCCACGGGGTTCGCATGAATGCCACGCCCGCCATTGCCGATCACACGGCGCCGGCAACCGCCACCGCTGCGCCAACCTACCCGGTCAACCTGCGCATCAACGGTCAGCCCTATCACCTGCAACTGGAAGCCTGGGTCAGCCTGCTCGATCTGCTGCGCGACCGGCTCGATCTCACCGGCAGCAAGAAAGGCTGCGATCACGGCCAGTGCGGTGCATGCACGGTGCTGGTCGATGGCCGCCGCATCAATAGTTGCCTGACCCTTGCGGTCATGCAGGACGGCGCCGACATCACCACCGTCGAAGGCCTGGCCGATGGCGAGCAACTGCATCCCCTGCAGCGCGCCTTCATCGCGCACGATGCATTCCAGTGCGGGTACTGCACGCCGGGTCAGTTGTGTTCTGCGGTCGGCCTGCTCAACGAAGGCAAGGCGCACGACCGCGACCAGGTACGCGAACTGATGAGCGGCAATCTCTGCCGCTGCGGTGCGTATCCGCAGATCACCGACGCGGTGATGGAGGTGATGGGCAATCCCGGCGACAGCAGCGACAGCGCTGCAACGCCGTGGACGCCAGGGACGGTGCCGGCATGATCCCGCTCACTTACACGCGCCCGGACAACGTCGATGGGGCGCTCACTGCGCTTGCAGTGCGCGGCAGCGACCCGCATCCGGTGCCTGCCGAAGCCCCCGTACGCCTGATCGCCGGCGGCACCAATCTCACCGATTTGATGAAGCTGCAACTGATGCGGCCCAGCAGCCTGGTCGACATCAACCGCCTGCCGCTGGACAGCATCAGCGCATTGCCGGCGGGTGGCTTGCGTCTGGGCGCGCTCGCGCGCAACGCCGACACTGCATATCACCCGGACGTGGAAACGCGCTACCCGTTGCTGAGCGCAGCGATCCTGGCCGGCGCCTCGCCGCAGATCCGCAACATGGCCAGCAACGGCGGCAACCTGTTGCAACGCACGCGCTGCATGTATTTTTACGACCATGCCACGCCGTGCAACAAGCGCGAGCCGGGCACGGGGTGCTCGGCTCTCGGCGGGCTGACCAAATACCACGCCATTCTCGGCGCCAGCGCGCACTGCATTGCCACGCATCCGTCCGACATGTGCGTGGCGCTGGCGGCACTGGACGCAGTCGTACATGTGCAAGGCCCCACTGGCGAACGCGACATTCCCTTTGCGCAGTTCCACCGTTTGCCGGGCGATCATCCGGAGCTGGACAGCACGCTGGCAGCGGATGAATTGATCGTGCACATCGACCTGCCCGATGCGCGGCGCTTCGCTGCGCACAGTGCCTATTTGAAGATTCGCGAGCGCCTGTCGTATGCCTTTGCGCTGGTCTCGGTGGCCGCAGCGCTGGAGTTGGCAGAAGACGGCAGCATCCGCGAGGTACGCGTCGCACTGGGCGGGGTGGCGCACAAGCCCTGGCGCAATCCCGAGGCCGAAGCGCAGCTGGTGGGCAAGCCGGCCACGGCAGAGAGTTTCAGCAGCCTGGCCGATGCGCTCCTGCAAGGCGCGCAATCGCAGGGCGAAAACGCCTTCAAACTGCCGCTGGCCCGGCGCGCGATCGTGCGTGCCCTGGACGTCGCCCGTGAGGGCACCATCGACAACCGCGGGCGAACCAGCGCGCTGGAGGAATCGCCATGAACGCACGCAGCATCGATCTATCCAACAGCGACATGGCGCCACCGGTTGCCGATATTGGCACTGGTTATCGCCCCACCAGCACTGGCGTCACCCGCATCGATGGGCGCGCAAAGGTCACCGGCCAGGCGCGCTACGCCGCCGAATGGCCAGTTCCGGATCTGGCCTATGGCGTTGTGGTCAACAGCAGCATTGCCAAGGGCGAGATCGTCGCCTTCCATCTCACCGCTGCACGCGCAGTGCCCGGCGTGCTGGACATCATCACCCATGAGAACCGCCCGCATATGCGTGGCATGGACCTGTTCTACAAGGACATGACCGCACCGGCCGGCTCGCCGTTCCGGCCCCTGTACGACAACAAGATCCTGTACAGCGGCCAGCCGATCGCCCTGGTGGTGGCCGACACCTTCGAAGCGGCGCGCCACGCGGCCCACCTGGTGGAGGTGGAGCTGCTGCAGGATCCGCACGACACCAACCTGATGACCAACCTGGACCGTGCGCACAAACCCAAGGCCATGAAGGCCGGTTTCTCGCCGCCGCCCAAGGACAAGGGCGAGCCGAATACCGCCTTTGCCAATGCTGCAGTCCAGATCCAGGCCGACTATTACAGCGGTGTGGAGCACCACAATCCGATGGAGTTGTTCGCCTCCACCGTGATCCGCGAAGACGACGGCCACTTCACCATCTACGACAAGACCCAGGGCTCGCAGAACAGCCGCTGGTATGTCTCGCATGTGTTCGGCCTGAGCAAGCGCAAGGTCACCGTGCGCAATCCGTATGTGGGCGGTGCCTTCGGCTCCGGGCTGCGCCCGCAGTATCAGTTGCCGCTGGCGGTGATGGCCTCGATCCTGCTGGACCGCTCGGTACGCGTAGTGCTGACGCGGCAACAGATGTTCACCTTCGGCCATCGCCCGGAAACGCTGCAGCGGCTGAAACTCGGCGCAGACCGCGACGGTAGCTTGCGCGCGATCTGGCACGAAGCCATTGCCGAAACCTCGCGCATCGAGGATTACGTCGAGGTGGTGGTCAACTGGAGCGGGCAGCTGTACGCCTGCGACAACGTGCATCTGGGCTACAACCTGGTGAGCCTGGATCAGTTCAGCCCGATGGACATGCGCGCGCCGGGCGCCGCACATGGCGTGCATGCGCTGGAAGTGGCGATGGACGAGTTGTCGTATGAACTCGGCATGGATCCGTTGGCGCTGCGTTTGAAGAATTACGCCGAGGTCAACCCGGCCGATGACAAGCCTTATTCCAGCAAGGCGCTGCGCGCGTGCTATCAGCAAGGTGCCGAGCGCTTCGGTTGGGCGCAACGCCCCTTGCAACCGCGCGCCCGCAAGGAAGGCAACGAATGGGTCGGCTGGGGCATGGCCACCGGTCAATGGGATGCGATGCAGATGTTCGCGCGCGCGCATGCGGTGCTGCATGCCGATGGCCGGCTGGTGGTGAGCAGTGCGGCCAGCGATATCGGGACCGGTACCTACACGGTGATGGCGATGATCGCTGCCGAAGCGCTGGGCCTGCCGCTGGAGCAGGTCACCTTTCAACTCGGTGATTCCACGCTGCCGGTCGCCCCGATCGAAGGCGGCTCCTCGCATGTCGCCACAATTGGCTCGGCGGTGGATGGCGTGTGCGGCAAGTTGCGCACGCGGCTGCTGCGCCTGGCCCAGGCCTTGCCCGATTCGCGCTTTGCACGGGTCAAGCTGGACGATGTGGTGTTTGCCGACGGCACGCTTGCGTTGCGCGCCGACGCCAGCAGCGCGGTTGCATTGCCCGAGTTGCTGCGCGCGGCCGCACTGGAGCAGATCGAAGACAAGTTCCTGCTGCTGCCCAATGTACTCAAGCAGCGTAAATACACCCGCGCCACGCACGGGGCGGTATTCGTGGAAGTGCGTGTGGACGAAGAGCTGGGCACGGTGCGCGTGACCCGCGTGGTCAGCGCGATCGCGGCCGGGCGTATTCTCAACCCGATCACCGCGCGCAGCCAGATCGTTGGCGGCGTGGTCTGGGGCATCGGCCAGGCATTGCACGAACACACCCAGTCCGATCACCGCTTCGGCCGTTTCATGAATCACGATTTTGCGACGTACCACGTCTCGGCCAATGCCGATATCCACGACATCGATGTGATCTTCGCCGATGAGGACGACCGTGTCGTCAGCAGCCTGGGCGCAAAAGGCGTGGGCGAAATAGGCTTGGTCGGTGTCTCGGCGGCGATCTGCAATGCGATCTTCCATGCCACCGGAAAGCGCATCCGCAGCACACCGATGACACCGGACAAGGTGATGGCGGATTAGGTCAGCCGGGCGTTGTGCGCGCGATGTACAACGCCTGGCCTGGATGCAGCACGACGGTGGGCCGACTACATCTATGCAGCGGGCCTTCGCGCGCGTACACGACAACGATGTGCTTTACCGGTTTGTGATCGATCTGCAGGCCGGTGCGCTGTAGGCGCTCGGAAAGCGAAAGCGGTCTGGTTGCCCGGCTTGCCCATGCTGTAGCGTGCACCCACGCCACCCAAGAATCCTCACATGTCTCCACGCACGACGCGACGCCAATTGCTGGGTGGTGCAGTGGCGCTAGGCCTGCTCGCACGCGTTCCCGCCGGCTGGGCGCTGTCGCCTGGGCCGGGGCGCACTCCTGCGTTCATCGACGCCCTGATCGCGCGCATGAGCGTTGAAGAAAAAGCCGGCCAGCTCAGCTTGTTCAGCTCGGCGCAGCAAGATGGCAAAGCGGTCGTCGCCAACCCGCTCGCCCGCTCTGCGGATGGGGACGATCAGCTGGCTGCCGCCCGGGCCGGGCGGCTGACCGGGGTTTTCAATGGCTCTAACGTGCGCTGGCACCAGCAACTGCAGAAGGCAGCACTGCAAAGTCGGCTGCGCATTCCGTTGTTGTTCGCCGCCGATGTGATCCATGGCTACACCACCGTCTTTCCGGTGCCGTTGGCCGAAGCGGCCAGCTTCGAACCAGAGCTGGCGCAGCGCACGGCGCGTGCAGCCGCCATGGAAGCCAGTGCCGTCGGTATCGATTGGACCTTCGCGCCGATGGTGGACATCGCCCGCGATGCACGCTGGGGCCGCAGTGTCGAGGGCGCTGGCGAGGACGTGCTGCTGGCACGGCGGTTCGCACAGGCGCGGGTGCGCGGCTTTCAGGGCGATGCGGGATTGGCCGATGCCGATGCGATGGCAGCCTGTCCAAAACATTTCGCCGCCTATGGCGCGGCCGAAGGCGGACTGGATTACAACCGTGTGGATGTCTCCGAGCGGACTCTGCGCGAGGTCTACTTCCCGCCGTTTCAGGCCGCCTTCGCTGCCGGCGCGGTCACCACCATGGCCGCCTTCAACGAACTGTCGGGCGTTCCGGCAACGGCCAACGCATGGTTGCTGGATGACGTGCTGCGGCGGGAGTGGGCGTACCAAGGCCTGGTCGTGTCCGACTTCAGCGCCGACCAGGAACTGGTGGCACACGGCGTTGCAGCCGACGACCGCGAGGCAGCCAGGCTGGCCTTCATGGCCGGGGTGGACATCAGCATGGAAAGCGGCCTGTATCTGCGCTACCTGCCTGCCTTGGTTGCCGCAGGCGAGGTGCCGATGGCACGGCTGGATGCTTCGGTACGCCGCGTCCTGACCTTCAAGGCGGCGTTGGGGCTGTTCGACGATCCGTTCCGGCGCATCCGCCCCAGGCTCGCGCAGTCGCGTCAGCGCCGCGCCGAGACCTTGGCATTGGCGCGCGAAGCGGCATGCAAATCGGTGGTGTTGCTGAAGAACGACGGGCAGTTGCTTCCCTTGCGACGCAGCGGCCAGCGCATTGCCCTGATCGGGCCGATGGCGCGCGACTGGCTCAATCACGCCGGGCCATGGAGCTTGTTCGACGAAGAAGACAACAGCAACACCCTGGCCGCTGCACTGTCGGGCGCGCTGCAGGACCCCGATGCGCTGCGCGTGGAAGACGGTTGCGGGTTCGATCACGCCCTGCCGGGCGGCATGCAGGCGGCAGTGGCGGCCGCCGGCGATGCCGATGTGGCGCTGCTGGCCATCGGTGAGCCGCTGAGCTATTCGGGCGAGGCGCAATCGCGCACCGAGATCAGCATCCCCGACATACAGCAGCAATTGCTGGCTGCTGTGATCGCCACCGGCACGCCGGTGGTCGTACTGCTGAGCACCGGCCGCGCACTCGCGCTAGAGGGGCCGGTGCTCAGCAGCGCGTCGATCCTGGTCAGCTGGTTCCTGGGTTCGGAGGCGAGCGGCGCGTTGGCCGACATCCTGTTCGGTACACATGCGCCATCGGGCCGCTTGCCGGTGAGTTTTCCGCACGCCGCAGGCCAGGTGCCCTACTTCTATGCCCACCCCGCCAGCGGCCGCCCCAACCCGCGGCCGGATGTCCTGGAGCCGTATAAAACGCACTACCGAACGGTGCCCAACACCGCACTGTTTCCTTTCGGCCACGGGTTGACCTATGGCCGCATCGAATACGCCGAGCTGCGCTTGAGCGATACGTCGTTGACCGCGACCGGCAGCCTGCGCATCAGCGCGCGCATCCATAACCGCGGCACACACGATGCCGAAGAAGTGGCGCAGCTCTACATCCGCGACCGCAGCGCCAGCGTCACCCGCCCGGTGCGCGAGCTCAAGGATTTTCGCAAGCTTGCGGTGCCGGCAGGCAGTAGCGTGGAGGTGGAGTTCGTGCTGCGCCGTGAGGCGTTGTTGTTTATCGGCCAGGCCTTGAAACCAACCGTGGAGCCCGGCGTGTTCGATGTGTGGGTGGCGCCTTCTGCCGAAGCGTCGGGCGTATCAGCGAGTTTTGAATTGATGGGCTGAGTACAAACCGCCATCGGAATGGCTCAGCCGACACCATCCGTCCGCCGGCACGCGGCTGTACGACATGACGTACGAGACTCACGCACGGGCTGGCAGCAGCGTCTCGACTCACTCCCCGCGTAACACCTGCGCCAGAAACGGCGCAGTGCGGCTGGCGCGATGTTGCGCGACCACATCCGGCGTTCCGGCCACCACCACCGTACCGCCGGCACCGCCCGCGCCCGGGCCCATGTCCAGCACCCAATCGCTGCTGGCGGCCACGCGCATGTCGTGCTCGACCACGATCACCGTATTGCCGGCGTCCACCAGGCCTTGCAGCTGACGCATCAAGGTATCCACGTCGGACGGATGCAGGCCGGTGGTGGGCTCGTCCAGCACGTAGACGGTGTCGCGCCTTTGGGCGCGCTGCAGTTCGGTGGCCAACTTGATGCGCTGCGCTTCGCCTCCGGACAACTCGGTGGCCGGCTGGCCAAGGCGCAGATAGCCCAGCCCCACTTCACGCAACACCTGCAGCGGGCGCAGCACGCTGGCATCGTCGGCAAAGAAGGTGGCGGCCTGGTCCACCGTCATCTCAAGCACCTGCGCGATGGTGTGCCCGAGCAGTTCGATCTCCAGCGTCTTGGCGTTGTAGCGCGCGCCGTGGCAGGTCGGGCATGGCGCATAGACGCTGGGCATGAACAGCAGTTCCACCGACACCGAGCCCTCGCCTTCGCAGGTCGCGCAGCGGCCCTTGGCCACGTTGAAGGAGAATTGCCCGGGATCGTAGCGACGGCGTCGTGCGGTGGGGGTGGCCGCAAACAGCTTGCGCACCGGATCGAACAACCCGGTATAGGTAGCCAGGTTGGAGCGCGGCGTGCGGCCGATCGGCTTTTGATCCACCCGCACCAGCCGCCGCACCTGGTCGAGCCCGCCGACGATCGCCCCACCCAGCGGCACCTGTGTGCCGCGCTCCAGCGGATCCAGCGCTTCGTCGTCCTCTGCCTGCGCTTGCCCAAGATGCGCGGCCAGCAATTCCACCAATGCCTGGCTCACCAACGACGACTTGCCCGAGCCGGACACGCCGGTGACCGTGCTAAACACACCCAGCGGCAGGTCCACATCCAGCGCGCGCACGTTGTTGCGGGTGATGCCGCGCAACTGCAGCCAGCCGGTCGCAGTGCGCGCATGGCGCTGAACTGGCGGTGACGCGCCAAACAGATAACGTCGCGTGGACGATGCCTCCACCGCCTCCAGTCCCGCAGGCGGGCCGCTGTACAGCACCTTCCCGCCGTGGAGACCCGCCGCAGGGCCCACGTCGACGATCCAGTCGGCGTGGCGGATCACATCCACCTCGTGCTCGACCACGAACACCGAATTACCCGCAGCCTTCAACTGGTCCAGCGCGCCGAGCAGCGCCTGCGCATCGGCCGGGTGCAAGCCCGCCGATGGCTCGTCCATCACATACACCACGCCGAACAATTGCGAGCGGATCTGCGTGGCAAGCCGCAGGCGTTGCAGCTCGCCCGGCGACAGCGTGGGCGTGCTGCGCTCCAGGCTGAGATAGCCCAGGCCCAGTGCCTGCACCACGGCGATCCGCGCGCGCAGATCTGCCGCAATCCGTTGCGCGGCGATCACCTGTTCCGGGTGCTGCGCTGCGCCCCTCTTCTTCGCCTGTGGCCGCACATCGGCATCGGCCGCCGGGCGCAACAACTCGGCTACCTCATCCAGTGGCCTGCGCGACAGCTCGCCGATATCGAGCCCGGCAAAGGTTACCGACAGCGCCTCGCGCCGTAGCCGCTTGCCATCGCATTGCGGGCACAGCGTGCTGACCAGATAAGGCGCCACACGCTTTTTCATTTGCGCGCTCTGCGTGGTGGCAAAGGTGTGCAGCACATAACGACGTGCACTGGTAAAGGTGCCCATGTAGCTGGGCTCTTCCTTGCGTTTGAGTGCGCGCTTGACCTCGTCCAGGCCATAGCCGGCGTACACCGGCACCACCGGTTGCTCGTCGGTGTACAGAATCCAGTCGCGGGTTTTCTTGGGTAACTTGTGCCACGGCAGGTCCACATCGATGCCCAGCGTGGTCAGGATGTCGCGCTGGTTTTGCCCATGCCAGGCGCCCGGCCAGGCCGCCACGGCACGGTCGCGGATGCTCAGGTTGCGGTCCAGCACCATGGTGGCTTCGGTGGCATCGTAGATGCGGCCCAGGCCGTGACAGGTCGGGCAGGCGCCGGCCGGCGTATTGGGCGAAAACCCGTCCGCATAGATGATGTCCTGCCCGGGCGGATAACTGCCCGCACGCGAATACAGCATGCGCAGCGAGTTGGAGATGGTGGTAACGCTGCCCACCGCCGAGCGCGCGCTCGGCGCACCGCGCGCCTGCTGCAGGGCCACCGCCGGCGGCAGCCCATCGATGGCATCCACTTCCGGCACGCCCACCTGGTCGATCAGGCGCCGCGCATAGGGCGAGATCGAATCCAGATAGCGGCGTTGCGCCTCGGCGAAGATGGTGCCGAACGCCAGCGACGACTTGCCCGAGCCGGACACGCCGGTGAACACCACCAGCGCATCGCGCGGGATGTCCACGTCCACATTGTTGAGGTTGTGCTCGCGCGCACCGCGCACACGCACCAGGCCGGAGGACGACGAGATTGCGTTGGACATGACCACCAGACCGACATTCGACAGCGCACTAGCCTAGCGCGATGGGCATGCAGCCGATGTCAGTGTTAACCGCGAGTCCTGCGGCGCTTGAATCAACCAACTCGCTGATCGCCTTGGAATGCGACGATCAAGGGCGCGGTGCCCTCACCGCTTGCGAGGCGCGCAGTGAACCCGTCCCTGGGACCTGGGTGGCGGCATCCATGCCGCCATACGGTCCCGCAATCGGCGAGGACACCGCACCAGACACTTTTCTGGCTGCTTTACTGAAAACACCGACCATCTCAACTGGTCCTTGCGCGCCCACCGTCGCGGGACCTTACGTGGCATGGATGCCGCGTAAGAGCTTACAAGGATGTACTTGCAGCGTGTCCCGCGATGGTGGGCGCGCAAGGGCCCTGCAGCAAACTCGCAGCGCCGAGGGCGCGGTGCCATCACTGCTCGCGGGACACGCCGCAAGTACGTCCATGTAGGCTCGGTGGCGGCATCCATGCCGCCACACGGTCCCGCAATCTGCGAGGACACCGCACCAGAAAGTTGGTCGGTCGCTTGAGAAGAAACTGGTGTTATCGCGAGTTGCGGTTTGCTGGTGCGGGCTACAGAACTGCAATGAGCTAGCGAGTCAGAAGCATCCCATGCATTGCTTGCAACCCTGCACACCGACCATCCCGACTGGCCCTTGCCCGCTCACCGTCGCGGGACCTTACGCGGCATGGATGCCGCGTAAGAGCTTACAAGGATGTACTTGCAGCGTGTCCCGCGATGGTGGGCGGGCAAGGGCCCTGCAGCAAACTCGCAGCGTCGCGGGCGCGGTGCCCTCACCGCTCGCGGGACACGCCGCAAGTACGTCCATGTAGGCTCGGTGGCGGCATCCATGCCGCCACACGGTCCCGCAATCGGCGAGGACACCGCACCAGAGAGTTGGTCGGTCTCTTAATAAAAAAACTGGTGGTGCGGCATCGATGCCGCGTAAGCGCCTGGCGGGACGTACTTCCAGCGTGGTCCTACGATGGTGGGCGGCAAGGCCCTGCAGCCAGGCCGCGGATCAGCCTCTCTACAGCCCGATCACCCTAATGCATGCGCCGGCACCGGCTGCTCGCTGGTCTCGGCCAATGCCTGCATGCGTGTCACCACACCGGTGAACAACCGCGCTGTGGCGGCATCGCGCGTACGAAAGATAGCTTCCAGCTCGCCGTAGTACCACAGCGTGCCTTCGCGGCCGGCAGTGAACACATTGAAGATGTCCTGGCCCACGGCGGGGTTTTCCAGGTCCTGCACGATGCTGCGCGCGTTATAGAGCTTGTCGCAGCCGGACACCAGCAATGCGCGCTCCGGCGTCTTGCGCAGATGCTCCAGGTAGGCCAGCTTGCGCTCGCGCCAATCGCGCTTGCGTGCACGCTCGGTGTTGTCCACCTCGGCCTTGTCTTCGGCGGTGGCATCGGTGCAGGCCATCACGATGTCGGCCACCGCATCGCCGAACTGCGCACGGATCGAGGCCTCGTGCCCGCCGCCGCAGTCCTCCACCACATCGTGCAGCAAGCCGGCGATCGCCTGCTCTTCATCGCCGCCGCACTCCAGTACCAGCGTGGACACGCCGAGCAAGTGGCTCAGGTACGGAATCTGCGTCCCCTTGCGCACCTGTCCGGCATGGGCGATGCGTGCGTAGTCCACGGCCAGGGCGTAACGTTCGGTGAGAGCGGTCATGGGGCGTCCGATGCGAGGGATGTCGCATTATCCCCGAGCCAGACCACACGCAGGGTGAGGATGCTGCGATGCGCAATTGGCTCAATGACGCGCCATTGCGGCCGATAGGATTAGGCTCGATCCACACCGCACGATTGTGTCTACATCATGACCCAAGTTCCTGTTTGCAACGCCTGCCGCGATGGCCAAGCATTTCCCACCGCCATCACCATGGCCTTCCAGCCGGTCGTCGACGTCGCCAGGCGCAGCATCTATGCCGGTGAGGCATTGGTGCGCGGCATCAATGGCGAGTCGGCCGGCAGCATCCTGGCCGCCGTGGATGAGCGCAACCGCTACGCCTTCGACCAGGCCTGCCGCATCAAGGCGATCGAATGCGCCGCGCAGATCGCGCTGCCGGCATTGCTGTCGATCAACTTCATGCCCAATGCGGTCTACAACCCCGAGCACTGCCTGCGCGCCACGCTCTCGGCCACTGCGCAACATGGTTGGCCGCTGGATGCGATCATTTTCGAGGTAAGCGAGCAGGAACACCTCGCCGATCCGGCGCATCTGCTGGAGATCCTGCGCACCTACCAGGCGCGCGGACTGAAGACCGCCATCGACGACTTCGGCGCCGGCTATGCCGGGCTCGGCCTGCTGGCCGACTTCCAGCCGGACCTGCTCAAGCTGGATATCGCACTGATCCGCGGCATCGACACCGACCGCAGCCGCCAGGCCATCGTGCGCCATGTCGCCCGCATGTGCGAGGAACTCGGCATCGCCGTCATTGCCGAAGGAATCGAACAAGCCGACGAATACCGCACCCTGCGCGACCTGGGCATTCACCTGCAACAAGGCTACCTGTTCGCCCGCCCGCAGATCGGAGCGCTACCGCAGGTGCAGTGGCCGGCGTAAGCGCTAACAACGCATGCGCATCCGCCAGGCCTGCGCGGCTGACGCCCGGAATCGACACGCGTAGACAGCGGTTCCGGCCGCGCCGCCCGCAGCACACCCTCTGATGACCGCCCGCTACGTCGTGTTGGCCACACTGGCTCCGCGTGCACGCGTGCGCGCCGGTCAATCACCCAATAACGCACGCTCAGAGCGACCAGCATCAAACGCAATCACCATGCAAGGCGCTCGCAAGGAACACCAAGCAGAGGCATGCGCTCTTACGATTCCCCATTCCCCATTCCCAGCGGCGCCTGGTAGCCCAACAGCGACTCCGCCAACCATCCAGCGCCCCTCACACATACCGCGGTATCGGCCCCAGCTGCGGCGTCTGGTCCGGCAGCTCCACTTCCACTTCGTCTACGTAGCACCAGCCCCAGCCTTCGGGCGGGTCATAGCCCTCGATGATGGGATGGCCGGTGGCGTGGTAATGCGCCGTGGCGTGTTTGTGCGGCGAATCATCGCAGCAACCGACATGGCCGCAGCTTCGGCACAGGCGCAGATGCACCCAGGCACTGTCGATGGCAAGACACTCTTCGCAGCCGCGCGCACTGGGCGTGACGTCTTCGATCTGCGTGGTGTGGGTGCAAGGGTGGCTCATGCGGTGGTCGACTCCTGATTGGCGCTGGCCAGTTCGGAAGCCGGCACCGGGTTGGCCTGATGGGCCAGGTATTGATGGATCTGCGCGACCACGGCGGCGCCCTCGCCCACGGCGGCAGCCACGCGCTTGACCGAGCCGGCACGCACATCGCCGATGGCGAACACGCCGGGGCGATTGGTCTCCAGCGGCAGACACGCCGGCACGCCATCGCCGCGCGCGGTCCCGGTGATGACAAAGCCGCGCTTGTCGGTCTGCACACACTCCTGCAGCCAACCGGTATTGGGGTCGGCACCGACGAACAAGAACAGGTGCCGCAACTCCACGCGCGTAGTTGCACCGTCATCGCGCGTCCGCAGCACCGCCGCCTGCAGCCCACGATCGTGGTCGCCTTCCAGCGCGGTCACTTCGGTGCCGGTATGCAATTGCACGTTGGGCAACGCGGAGATGCGCTCGATCAAGTATTGCGACATCGAGGCTTCCAGCCCCGTGCCGCGAATGATCAGGTGCAGCTCCTTCACGCGCGGCGCCAGAAAGGCCACCGCCTGCCCTGCAGAATTGCCGCCGCCCACCAGGGCCACCACACCGCCCTCGCACAGGCGCGCTTCCACCGGCGAGGCCCAGTACGACACGCCATGGCCTTCGAAGCGCTCCAGCCCTTCAATTTCTGGGCGTCGATAACGCGCACCCGAGGCGATCACCACGGTGCTGGCCAACACCTGTTTGCCATCGGCCAGGTCCAGATGCAGCGCACCATCGTCGCGCCCGCATTCCAGCGTTGCCGCCTCGATCGGGATGGCCAGCTCGGCACCGAATTTCAGCGCCTGGTTGTAGGCGCGGCCGGCCAGCGCCTGGCCGGAAATGCCGGTCGGAAAGCCCAGATAATTTTCGATGCGTGCCGACGCGCCGGCCTGGCCGCCGATGGCGCGCTGGTCCATCACCAGCACCGACAAGCCTTCGGACGCGGCATACACCGCCGTCGCCAGACCCGCAGGGCCGGCGCCCACAATCGCAACGTCGTAGCGCTTGTCCGGGTCGATATCCGGCGTCATGCCCAGGCAATGCGCAGCTTCGGCATCGCTGGGCTGGCGCAGCACCCGGCCGCTGGGGCACACCATCACGGGCAGATCCTGCTCCTGGATGCCCAGCCGTTCGACCAGGGCGCGGCCCTCGGCATCGGACACATCCATCACCGTGTTGGGATAGCCGTTACGGGTCAGGAACCCCTGCAAACGGGTCAG
Source organism: Xanthomonas sp. 3793 (assembly GCF_024806835.1). Lineage (GTDB taxonomy): Bacteria > Pseudomonadota > Gammaproteobacteria > Xanthomonadales > Xanthomonadaceae > Xanthomonas > Xanthomonas arboricola_F. The sequence continues at coordinate 247,338 of NZ_JANTYU010000002.1, read as the reverse complement.
ATGCGGGTCGTCCGGCTCACCGATCAACACCGAGCCCGACGCATCGCCCTCGATCAGGCCGACCCGGCGCAGGATCAGCGCACGCATCACCACCTCGCCCACTTCGGCCGAGCTGATCATCAGCGCACGCAGATGCGCGGTGTCGAATGGCAGCGCCAGGCAGCCCTGCTGGCCGGCACGCCCAGCCGCCAGCGATGCGCGCCCGGCCAGCTGACTCACCTCACCGGTGAACTGGCCGGGCGTGTGCCGGGTAATCGGCTTTTCGTTGCCCAGCCCGTCGCGACGCACCACCTCGATGGCGCCTTCCAGCACCACCCAGACCGGGGCGTGCGCATCGCCGACTTCGAACACAATCTCGCCGGCGTCGAACCGCTGCGCAGGCCCGCTGGCGAAGCGTCGCGTGATCGCCAATTGGCCCGCGTCCAGCTCGGGAAACATCTGATGGTGACGGGTAGCGTCCAGAGGCATGGATCGGCAGCGTTTGGGGGGGATTGCATGCAAGCATGGCCAGTGGTGACGGCAATGGCAATCACCCGAAATGGGCAATGTCAGCCATGCCGGGCGCAACATAGAGGCAAGCGCACGCGAGCGCAGGCCGCTATCAAAGTAACGTGTTCGTCGCCCTGCACCGGCCAACGTTCAGTGGAGCGCCACCGGGCAAACGGACACAAGCGTGCGCGTTACCGCTGCGTCGGCTGCCAATGCGGGCCGTGCTGGCCTGCCGCCATGCGCTCGGCCGGGCGCACGCGAAACACCACGCTCATGCGTTCGCCCACGGCCCGACTGGTCTTGGGAATGCCATGCGTATGGGTCAGCTGCGAGGCATGGCTCATCGCCAACAGGCTGCCCGATGCCAGCTCCAAGGCGATGGCCCGGCTATGGCCATCGTTTGCCCGCAGATTCATGCGCCTTGCAGCCCCCAGCGATAACAGCGCGATGGGATATGGCGCAACCAGCGTGTGCAGTGCGTCGTGATGCATCGCCACGCTGTCGCGTCCATCGCGGTACAGATTCAACCCCACCGCGTTGTACGGGGCGGGCAATACCGCCTGCACCGTCTCCAGCAAGCGTTGAAGCGGCAGGCCGGGCGGCAAGGCGTCGTCCAACCGGTAGGAGGCCAGCAAACGCGGCACCTCCACCACGCGGTCGTACATCTCACGCCGCTGGCTGTGCCAATCGACGCGCTCGCGCAGTGCCGCAAAGCACGCCAGCGCCAGTGCGGGCGTCAGCAGCTGCGGCCAATAGCGCACACCGCCTTCGGCATCGTCCAGCAACTGCAAGGGCGCGACGGGGGTGTCGAACAAATCCATCCGCGCCATATGCGGGCGCGTGTCCGAGATTTCAGCTGCGCGATGCGGGTATCCAGTGCGCCAACCCGACCAGTTCAGTTTCGTGCTGCGATAGATGCAGCCCGCATGTCGTTTACATCACGTGCTCAGTTCTGGAAGTTGCCGCCTCGTTCCGTGCATCGCACCTCTACTGCCAAGGCCTTCGCTTGCGACCCGTCCAGCTGCGCTGACCAAGTTGTTGTTGCGTTGCCGAGCACGTGGCGCACATCGTGTTGGCCGCACGCAGCGGGGCGGCGTTTTCATACCGCCACCGAATGAAGCGGCGCATCTGGCGGACGTGCCGTAGAAGTTCTGGTTGGGTACGTCAGTGGCAAGCATGCCGGCCAGGTCAAGGCCCCAGCGAGCCGCCCGCAACATTGGTCACGTACATCGATCGACGATAGCGGCGTTCGATGTCGTTGACTGGCAGATGTTGATTGGCACAGACGCACGCGTTGAAGCATCCCGATGCGGAATCTTCAACGCGATAGCCGCATGCCGCGCCTCCTCGTGCACGATGGGATGCTGCGCTGCTGCTTGCGTACTCGCTTTGCCAAGCATCGCCAACACATATGGCGCTAACGGCCGCAACAGCGACTACTTGGTCGTTCACGGCGTAATGCCTGTGGCCGGCAACGCCGCTGTGCTACGGTCCGGCGCTGCATCCGCCCGGAGACGTTTCGCATGCCGCACCGATCGATCGCATCCTCTCGCCTGCGCTGGCTGGTGCTGCTGGCCAGCCTTGCTGTCACTACCGGCAACGCAGCGCCGCGCGCGGCCGAGGCCGCCTTCAGCGCAGTGGATCCGTTCATCGGCACCGGTGGCGAAGGCCACACCTATCCCGGCGCCACGGTGCCGTTCGGCATGGTGCAGCTGAGCCCGGATACGCAGATCAAGCCGCGCAAGGAGGCCTATGGCTGGGCCGCCGGTTACCGACACAGCGACAGCACCATCGTGGGCTTCTCGCATACGCACTTTTCCGGCTCCGGGCATTCGGACCTGGGCGATGTCCTGCTGATGCCGCAGGTTGGCGAGGTCAAACTCGAACGCGGCGATATCACCAAGCCCGGCAGCGGCTATACCGCGCAGTTCGACCACGCCAGCGAGCAGGCGCAGCCCGGCTATTACGCGGTCACCTTGAAAGACCGCAACATCCGCGCAGAACTCACCGCCAGTGCGCGTGTGGGCGTGCATCGCTACACCTTCCCCAAGGGCGTACCGGCGCATGTGCTGGTGGACCTGCGCACCAGCCTGTACGACTACCCCGGCAAGGTGCAGTGGTCGCGGCTGCGCGTACGCGGCGATGGCACCGTCACCGGCTTTCGCGAAACCCGCGGCTGGGCACCCGGCCGCCAGCTGTACTTCGCCATGCGCTTCTCCCGCCCGCTCACCGCCACGCAATTGCACGACACCGAGCAGAACGTCCCGTACAAGGGCTTTCCGCCGCCGGGCGAGAAGAATCCCGCGCAGCGCGCACAGATCGAAGGCCGGCAACTGGTCGGCGTGTTCGATGTCGCCAACGATGGCACGCCGCTGGTGGTCAAGGTCGCGCTGTCGCCGGTCAGCGAAGCCGGCGCCATCGCCAATCTCGATGCCGAGGTGCCCGGCTTCGATTTCGACCGCGTGCGCGCCGATGCACGCGCGCAGTGGACGCAGGCGCTGTCGGCGATCGACGCGCAAGGCACGCCGCAACAACGCACCCAGCTCTACACCGCGCTGTATCACACCCTGCTCGGCCCCACCCTGTTCATGGACAGCGATGGCCAGTACCGCGGGCCGGACAATGCCGTGCATCAGGCGCGTGGCTGGACCAACTACTCCACCTTCTCGCTGTGGGACACCTACCGCGCGCTGCATCCGCTGCTGACTCTGGTGCAGCCGCCGCAACGCAGCAGCGACATGGTCAATTCATTGCTCGCCTCGCGCCGCGAGAGCGCCTACGGCATCCTGCCCGTCTGGGCGTTCCACGGCCTGGAAACCTGGTGCATGATCGGCTACCACGCCGTGCCGGTGATTGCCGATGCCTACATGAAAGGCATCGGCGGCTTCGATGCCAACGAAGCATTGGACGCCATGGTCGCCAGCGCCAACTACGGCCCCTACGACGGCATCGCGCAGTACCGCGAGCTGGGCTATGTGCCTATCGACGAAGAAGGCGAAGCCGCGTCCAAGACGCTGGAATACGCCTTCGACGACTGGACCATCGCGCGCATGGCCGACAAGCTCGGCAAGCCCGCCATCGCCGCAGAATTCAGCAAGCGCGCCGGCAACTGGAAGCACGCCTTCGACCCGGCCACCGGCTACATGCGCGCACGCACCCGTGCCGGCGACTTCCGCGCGCCGTTCGCCCCCTCGGCCAGCGGCTACGGCAGCGACTACACCGAAGGCAATGCCTGGCAGTACTCCTGGTATGTGCCGCAGGACGTCGCAGGACTTGCAGCCGCACATGGCGGCGAAGACACGCTGCTCGCGCGCCTGGATGCGGTGTTCGATGCCAAGGTCGACCCCAAGGTGTTCGAACACATGGAAGACATCACCGGCCTGATCGGCTGGTATGCGCACGGCAACGAGCCCAGCCACCATGTCGCCTATCTGTACGCCTACGCCGGCCAGCCCTGGCGCACCCAGGCGCGGCTGACCCAGATCATGAACACCCAGTATCACGCCGGCCCCGAAGGCCTGGCCGGCAACGACGATCTCGGCCAGATGTCGGCTTGGTACGTGTTCACCACGCTGGGCTTCTATCCGGTGGCACCGGGCAGCAACCAGTACATCATCGGCCGGCCGTTCCTGCCGCGCGCCACGCTCAAGCTGCCCAATGGCAAGCGCTTCAGCGTGATCGCCGATGGCCTGAGCAAGGCGCGCAGCTACGTCGGCAGCGCCACCCTCAACGGCCAGCCGCTGAGCCGCGCCTACCTCACGCATGAAGAAATCCAGGCCGGCGGCGAACTGCGCTTCCGCATGCAGGCCACGCCGAACACGCAATGGGCCACCGATCCGGCGCAGCGGCCGTATTCGATGTCGACGCAGACGCGCTGAGTCAGTAGTGGATGCCCATGCGCAGCCCGCAGGCATCGCGCTCCACCACCGCCGGCAGGCTGCCGGCGGTACCTGCGGCAATGCGCTGCGCGCTCCAGCAGGCCACCAGGGCATCCAGCACATCGTCCGGCTTGGCCAGCGCACGCGGCACGCGCTCCAGCAACGCGGCCACCTGCCTGGCGCCATAGCACTGGCCCAGCAGGGCGGCGCGCTGTTGGTGGCCCGCACCGCTCTTCTTGCCCGCCGCCAGGCCATGCCCGCCGGCGAGCACGGCGAAGGAAACTTCCGGGTGCACCTCGAACACGCGCTCCGCCCACGCCGGATCGGCGCGCAAGGCATCGTCCCAGGCGCGAATCTTCGACAGCAGCGCAAACGACTGCGCGCCAAAGCCGCGCTGCCCGTCGTGGTCCAGCACCCGATGCAACGCAGAGGCTTCTGCCTGCGTACGTGCATGCAACATGCCCCGCAGTGGCGCGGCAAAGATGCTGCATGCGCGGCGCCCACCGACAAAGCGCCGCGCCTGCGCATCCGCAACGCGGGGTGCGTGCTCGCTCAAGCCGATCGGAATGTCCACGCCCAGCACAGCGACGCCGCCCAATGCGCTCGCCAGCGCGGCAACACTGGGGTAGCCGGCGAACTGCAAGCCATCGCCGGCCTCCCACACCGCCAGCCATCCGCTGCCGGCGCCATCGATCCCTACACACTGCATTGCGGTCCTCCCGGTCGTGGCCTGCGTGCACGGCGCAGCAGCACCGCACGCACGCCATCTGCGTGACGCGTTCACATCATGCACAACATTCGTTCACCCGCACGCATCGCCGTGGTTTCCAGACTGCACTGCATCGGCCGCAGCACGCTGCGGCCCTGCCATCCCCCACTGCAGGAGCCAGCGCATGTCCAGCACCAAAAACCAGTACGAAATGCAGAACCCGCTCACCCAGTTTCCGCAGCCCAAGTTCCCCGAGCAGACCCAGGAAGCGCCGGGCACCATCCATGCATTGCAGCCCAAGGCCGACCACGGCGAGCAGAGCTACCAGGGCTTCGGCCGCCTGAAGGGCCGCAAGGCGCTGATCACCGGCGCCGACTCCGGCATCGGCCGCGCCACTGCGATTGCCTATGCACGCGAAGGCGCCGACATCGTGCTGAACTACCTGCCGGAAGAAGAGCAGGACGCCGCGGAAGTGGTGAAGTTGATCCAGGCCGAAGGCCGCAAAGCCATCAGCATCCCGGGCGACCTGAAGGACGAAGCCTTCTGCAATGAATTGGTCGCACGCGCGGTCGCCGAGCTCGGCGGGCTGGACCTGCTGGTCAACATCGCCGGCAAGCAGACCGCGATGAAGGATATCGCCGACATCACCACCGAGCAGTTCGACGCCACCTACAAGACCAACGTGTACGCGATGTTCTGGCTGTGCAAGGCGGCCATCCCGCACCTGCCGCCGGGCGCATCCATCATCAACACCGGCTCGATCCAGTCCTACCAGCCCTCGCCGACGCTGCTGGACTACGCGTCCACCAAGGCCGCCATCGTCAACTTCACCAAGGGCCTGGCCCAGCAGGTCGCCGACAAGGGCATCCGCGTCAACGCCGTCGCCCCCGGCCCGGTGTGGACCCCGCTGCAGCCCAGCGGCGGCCAGCCGCCGGAAAAGATTCCCGAGTTCGGCTCGGAAACCCCGCTCAAGCGCGCCGGCCAGCCGGTGGAGATGGCGCCGCTGTATGTGATCCTGGCCTCACAGGAATCCAGCTATGTGACGGGCGAAGTATTCGGTGCCACCGGCGGTTTGTTGCTGTCCTGAGGCAGCTGAAAGCGCACTTCCAACGTCACGCCACCAGAACCCTGCCGATCGCTGCATACGGAGCGTATCGGCAGGGTTTTCTTCGGTGGCGTTCTTGGTGCTGGCGATCGCGTCTTTGCTACTGGCGACAATATCGAGGGCTGATGTATCCGTAAAACGGAAACGCAAGGTAATTCGACCGACTACGCAAGGAAGGCTTCGATCATGCAGAAGCCTCCTTCTCCCCCCGGGAGAAGGTGCCCGAAGGGCGGATGAGGGTACGCAATCTCTACTAAAACTCCGCCCACAGTCCGCGCTTACTGCATCACCACCGTCTGGATCGCGTGCGCCGGGATCTCCAATTCACTGGACGCCTCACCCACATACAGGTTGTAACGGATCGCCACGTCACTGGCATTCATAACCACCGTCGCCAGGCTGCCATCGGTGTTGAGAAAGGACGTCGTTGCCAGATTGCTGCGGCTGCTGGCCGCGCTCACCCGCCGCGCACCGGGGCGGATGAACTTGGAAAAGTGACCGATATACCAATAGCTCGGCGTGTAGATCACCTCGCCGGTGCGCGTGTCGGCATGCACCGGCGCAAAGCAGTAATTGCCCACATGGTTCGGCCCGCCGGTCTGGTCGAGCAGAATGTTCCAGTCGGTCCAGCCCACCGCCCCATGATTGAGATCGTTGATGATGGCAGTGCCATAGCGCTCGCCGTTGGGCCAGTACTGCAACTTTGCCGGGTCGAACTTTTCCACCGCTGCTTCGGTCAGCAATAGCGGCTTGTCCGGGTACGCCTGCGCCACCGCCGCCACGTTCTCCACCATCGGCGCGAACCCGGCCCAGGTCTCGTACCAGTGGAAGCCCATGCCCCATGCATATCTGGCGGCTTCCGGATCGTCGAAGATCACATGCGCGCGGTGCAGCATCATGTCGCGGTTGTGGTCCCACACGATGATCTTGCGGTCGCCATAGCCGGCCTGCTCCATCGTCGGGCCGAGGTAGTTCTTCAAAAAGTCGCGCTCTTCCTCGGCGGAAAACACCATCGACTCCCAGGTCTGCACCGCCATCGGCTCGTTCTGCAGGCTGATGCCCCAGATCGGGATGCCGGCCTTTTCGTAGGCCGCAATAAAACGCGTGTAGTAGGTGGCCCAGGCCGGCGCATACGCGGGCAGCAACTTGCCGCCCTTGAGCATGTTGTTGCTGTCTTTCATGAAGGCCGGCGCGCTCCACGGGCTGGCGAATGTCGTCAACGTGCCGCCGGCCGCCGCGATGGCCTGGCGCAGCATCGGGATGCGATAACGCTCATCGTGCCTGACCGAAAAGCTCTTCAGCGCCGCATCGCCTTCCTTGATGTAGGTGTAGCTGCCGCTGCTGAAATCCGAGCTGTGGATGGTGGTGCGCGCCAGCGTATAGCCAATGCCCTTTTGCGGGTCGTAATAGGCGGTGAGCAATGCGCGCTGCGCAGGCTTGGGCAGCCTGGCGAAGGTCTCGGCACTGGCATCGGTTATCGCCCCGCCGATGCCCAGCACCTCCTGGAAGCGCCGCTGCGGATTGACGAAGATGGAGTTCTCCTTCTCGGTCAACGCATGCCCGGCCCTGGGCGCCTCGGCGGTGCTGGCGCGCATCTGCTGCGCTGCGCCTTGGGCGGAGGTGTAGACGCGTAGTGCGCCGGCGGGTGCTGCTGGCGGAGCAGCAGCATCCGCAACCGCAGCGTCTACCGCCGTCGATGCGGGCGTGGATGCAGACGGTGCCGTCGATGCCGGCCTCGGAATCAGCGTTGCTGCTGTTGCAGATGCAGCTGTTGCTGCAGCTGTTGCTGCTGTTGCTGCTGTTGCTGCTGTTGCAGATGCAGATACAGATACAGATACAGATGCAGATGCAGATGCAGGTGCCAACACCGTTTCAGTCGCAGCACCCCAAACTCCCAGAACCCCCACCATCGACCAGGCAATCGTTCGCTTCACCGTGCACCCTCCCAGGTTGGTGACCAAGCCTAACCGAGCAACGCGGCGCAACATCGCGCAACAAACGAGCGCAACCATGCATCCTTCCATCGCCGCACTTTCCCTTCTCCCCTCGGGAGAAGGTGGCCCGAAGGGCCGGATGAGGGTACGTCTGCTCAGAGTGCAAGCTGCCCCCTGCAATCAGGCAGCAACATAAACCCCATCTGGAAAGACAGCCCCACGACTCCAGCAAGCGTACCCTCACCCCAACCCCTCTCCCACTGGACAGGGCTTTGGTCCGCGTGCGGCATCAAGCGATTGGCTTCAATCACCGGCGCGCCAACCGATCCAAAATCCCAGGCACTTCCAATCCAAGCTCGCGCGCCAGAAACCCCACCGGCCCGATCCGCTTGGCCAACTGCCTGCCCGCTGCTGCATGCACAAACACGCCCCATAGCGCAGCGCCCAACGCATCGCAGCCGCGCGCGGCAAACCCGGCAATCAATCCCGCCAGGACATCGCCAGATCCGGAGGTGCCCAACCCGGATGCGCCCCCGCGATGCATCCACAACGCACCGTCGGGCCCGGCAATGAAACTGTCCGCGCCCTTGACGATCACCACGCTGCGCAGCTTCTGCGCAAACTTCAGCGCGTACTCCCCCGGCGCCGCTTCTACCGCTGCCTTGTCGTCGCCGGCCAGGGTCGCCATCTCGCCCGCGTGCGGCGTCAGCACGAACGGCCGCCCGATCGGCGCCCGCAAGCCGCGCGACAACGCACCGGCATCGAGCACCAAGGTGCACACCGCCTGTTCGGCAGCGCGCCTGACCATCGCCGTGGTGGTGGCCGACGACGCCATGCCCGGCCCGATCACTGCCGCGTCGCAGGCCGCCATCGCCCCATCCAGCGCGCGGTGCCCGCGCACGATCTCGCCGTGCGCGTTCTGCGCCAATCCCAACACCAGGGCTTCGGGCACAGCCAACGCCATGCCCGGCGCCACGCTGACGGCGGTGGCGATCTGCAACTTGCCCGCACCGGTGCGCAGCGCCGCCTCGCCGGCCAACAGCACCGCGCCCGGCACGCGCATCGAGCCACCCACGATCAACACGCGCCCGCGCTGCTCCTTGTCGCCGCCAGGTGCCGGCAACGGCATCGACCGCAAGGCGGCGGCGGTAAGCAGGCGCACGCGCGGGGCGGCCATCAGCGCGCGCCGGCCGGGCGGTCGGACTCGGTGGTCACCGGCTCATCAGCCAGCTCCGGCGGCACAAAATTGGTGTGCAGCAACTCCAGCGATTGCCCGTCGGCCGCAACCGCATACCCGGTGACCCCGCAGTTGGGCACATCGCCTTCGCGATCGATGTCCAGGATGGTTGCCTCGTCCATCCGCTCGATCAGGTAGCGGAAGCAATTGACGATCACCTGATGCCCCACGATCAGTACCCGCGCGCCCACATGGTTGCGTTGCAGATCGCCCACGATGGCGCGCAGCCGGAAGATCACATCGCACCAGCTTTCGCCACCGGGCGGGCGGAAGTAGAACTTGCCTACCAGGTTGCGTTGCTCGAAGAGCGCTGGAAACGCCTCTCGAATACCGGACGTGGTGTAACGGTCGAGCACGCCAAATTCCTTCTCGCGCAAACGCTCGTCCACGCTGACCGACTCGGCCGGCTGCCCCAGCGCACGCGCCACTGCAGCGGCGGTCTGGCGCGCACGCACATAGGTGGAACTCAGGATCAGCGTCGGGCGCTCCTGCTCGGGCAGACCGGCCATCCACGCCCCCAACGCCTCGGCCTGGCGCTCGCCCAGTGGCGAGAGCGGAATATCCGCATCGCGATGCTCCAGGTCGATCAGCGCCGCACCATTGGCTTCCGCCACGTCGCGCGCCACATTGCCTGCGCTCTGCCCATGCCGCACCACCCACAACCGCGCCGGCCACTGCGCCGACACGCCGGCTACCGCACTGTTCTCACTCACACGCTTCTCCTGCATAACGTCGCCTCACATGTCGCACAGCCACCGTGAAAACATGGTTGACCAGCGCATCTGTGACCGGCGTTTCAATACGCATGCGCATCCATGACTGATGGCCTATCAGCAAGCGAACGCAACGGACGACTAACGCCGCGCCGCTATACTGCAGCCCCCCGCTGATCTACCGCCCCATGTCCAACGTCCTGTTGCTGCGCACGGCAAAAGAGCGCGAAGAACTGCTGCTGGAAGAGGTGCTGGACGCCACCGAGCAGTGCATCGACGTCATCGGCCTCAGTGCCACCAGCTTCGAGCTGATCGCCGAGCGCGCCAAGGTCAGCTGCGGCAGCCTGCTGCAACGTTTCGAAGACAAGGACGCGCTGGTGCGCGCCCTGCTGGAGCGCAACTACATGCGCGCCATCCGCCAGATGTGGCTGGTGGAACGCCCAGCCAATGTGCACGTGGTGGATTTCATCGCCGGCCTGCTCGAAGAATGGCTGCTGCAGGAAATCAACATCAAGCGCACCCGCATCGACCTGGAACTGCACCTGGCCACCCTGCGCGACCCGGTGCTGGCCGCCTTCATGCGCAGGCAAAGCGCATCGCTGATCGAACACCTCAGCGCCCTGCTCAAGCGCCTGCTGCGCGGCCACGCCGACCCGGCCAGCAGCCAACAGGAATTCCAGGCCCGCGTCTTCGCCGTTGCCGCCATGTGCGGCGGCCTGCACAGCGTGATGACCAGCGGCATGGAACTCAACCGCATGCATTTGCAGCTGATCCTGCGGGAGAGTTTGTCGGGGATTTTGAAGTCTGCGCCGGTGTAGCGACTGAAAGCCTAAGCGTTCGATCTTCAACCGAATCTGTCCGATATTTAAAGCCTGCGTCGGACGCAGATCGATGAGACATTCCGTACCGTTACGGGCGAAGCTGCTATTCATACAGATCAGCAGCTGCGAAGCGGTTGAATCATCGCTAATTCGGTGGTACATCGGCAACTTGTTCAGCTCGCTGATCGCCATCCAAGGACCTCAAGGAGAGAGACATGCCGGAACTTGATATCAACGCATCTGCTGACGAAGTCGCACGCCTGTTCAACCAAGGCCAGGCCCGCGAGGCAGCCATGCGGCTGGACGCGTTGCGCCAGGACCAATCACTACTAGTGCAAGAGGCTTTGGACCGCTCAGTCGCTTCGCGTGCAGCGGAGCGAATTGATGCACTTCAGCGCCCCGGCGGGCTGCCGGCAACAGACGCTTCGACAGTAGGGCCAGTTATTACTCGACTGGAAGCAGCACGTAATGCTCCCCGTTTTCCTGGTGCTGAGGAAACGCGCGATCTTTCTCAGGCGCAGCAACACGACATTTACGCAAGCATTGTTGAAACGCGAGGCGATGATGCCGCGCACCAAGCCTTGGCGACGCAAGATAGGGTCATTGTTGGGCTTCGCAACGAAAATCGGACAACGCAAGGAACCGATTCACAAACGGGAGACACGAACAGTAGGGGTACGGGTGTGTATGACGATCGCATCGTTGTGCTGTGGAGGGCTTCCGACGGCACACGTCACGCACGCGAATTCAATGATGTGACAACGGAACCCACTGCTCAGTACGACGGACACGCCAAGACAACTCCACGCAGCCAAGGCTATGAACAGGTAAACGCCAAGGCTAAAACCGAGGGCGAAGATGTCAATCGTGATGGTGTTCGCGACCTTGGGCGCATGGCGGAGGGAACAACGGAGATGGGCCGAGCAACGCATCCGCGACGCGGCCATCCCGATGAATTCGCATTGCGTCCTACAGATGCGGCTATGGCGAATGGGAGTCGCCGGGTTGAGCGCGATAGCAATGGCGATGGGTGGTTCGATGCTCGCGACACGCAAGGCGTTCAAGACCTCAACAACACGTTTAAGATTCATCGCGGCAGCGGGCGCAATACCGACTCAGCTGGATGCCAAACCATAGGAGGTAACGATTACGACACCTTCGTAAGCACGGTCCGTGGGACGCCTGGTCAGGACCGCTGGCAGTACGTATTGACTTCAGTGGCACCGACGCAAACGTTGCGACAGAATCAAGAGCGGGAGAATTTTCAGCCAGGTACCACCCCTGATCCTCGGGCGCCCGGGCACCCGGACCATGGCCTACAGCAACAAATCAGTGGCCATTTGACCGCACTAGGCGGGCACTACGCGCAAAATGCAGGTAGCTACAGCTTGGCATTACTCTACGAAGCCAAGGCAAACGGCATGACACGTGTTGATAATCTGGTCCCCAGCAACGCAACCGGAACACAGGCCGAAGGCACGCGAATTTTTCTGGTTCAGGGGCAAGACAACGATCCTGCGGCGTTGAGGGTTGCCAGCGAGACGGCCACCATTGCAGCAACGCCCGTCGAGACAAGTCTGCAGCGGCTTCACCAGCAGCAGCAAACTGCGATCGAGACGCAAGGGCAGCAACAGCAACAGCAACAGCAACAGCAACAGCAACAGCCTGCGATTGGAGGCAGATGAAAATGCAAAGCAACCGTTGCTTGCCTACACTCGCACTTCTCGCGTTTCTGACAGTTACCGGCTGTTCCCAGCAAGCGCCTGCGTCGTCTGCCAGGATCAATCCGCCGGCTACCACACCACTTCCCGACTCCAGCACGGGCCCCAAAAACGCACCTCACCTTGCCCAGGCGTTGCCTGGGGTCGCAAGCCCTAACAATCGAACTGCAGCCAACGGCAGCTATCGACCTATTCCCGACGAGGTCATTGCTGCGCTGCTTTCGCTGCCAACAGACTCACTCCACATCCCACGCCCGCTTCTGAAGCATCTGCTGGAGAAGCAGAGCAGTTACGTCGTCGAGATACCGCATGGCACCTCGCCCTCCGACTTGCGCATCACCAGTACCGGGCAGTCCGGTGCCGCGTACTTTATATGGGTACGTGTCTTTCAAGGCGTGTCCCCGGGCGTGGTGGGGTACCTTGCGCTTGTCAGCGCATCCTGCAAGGAGCTTGAGCACCTTCCGCCCGACAAAACGTTGGATGCGGCAAGACAACAGTGCGCAAAGCCTGGCAATCAGCGATTAGGCGGCGGCCTGCGCGCATACCGCATTGCAAATGGCCAAGCCGAGGATGTGACCACGAGCATCCGACAGCCCGAAGACACGCTAGGCCGCGAACTTTACAAGCGCTATCAGGCCGCCGGTGCAAGCGAGGCGTTCCTCGATGCCTCGCGCCTGGACCAAGTCCCCGTCGGCCGATGGATCATGGAGCTCGACCCCGAGCAACCGCTAGCCAAAGACGCGCCCCGCGCCTTCGATCGCGGCATGCGGGTGCATGCCGGCTTTTTTCTCTGGAACGGCGACCACTTCGAGAACCGCGACACCGTGCCTGCAAGCCTATGGCCGTGTACGGACAGGCCGTCGGAATGCATCGAGGAAGATCGCTACGTCACTGCCGACAAGTGAGGCATCTGCGCGATGACTGTCGACACGTCCAGCCCAGCTTAGTAGTTGCTCGACGTCGCGGTTACAGAGCACACCTACGCCGAAACATCAGCGCCCCAATGGCCTGAGTCATTAAATCCGCTGAAGCTCCAACTGGTCCAGGATGCGATGCATGGCACCGGCCGCATCAAAGATCGCGCCGCCCAGCACGGGCAAGGTGCGGCGGTCCAGCCAATCGGCGTTGCCGGCAACGATCACATCGCCAAGGGCGGCGATGGTCAGCAACAACTGATCCAGCGCGTCTACTTGCTCCAAGGTAATGCCGAAGGCAAACGCATTAGGTTGCATGCCATCCCCTGCCCGCCTTCGCGCCGGGGCCGACGCCATCACCGGCCGGCTCATACGGCCTTCCCTGAGCCGGCACGCTCACGGTCAGGGGCCTCGGGCTCCAGGAGTGCGGGCCACTGCACCTGTGCCAGTGCCTGCGTTACTTGCTCGGCCAGCAGCTCCAGGCAGCACGCCAGCTCGTCCATACGGATGACTGGTTGCCTCGCCTGCTCTTCGGCCCTCGAGCGCGGCTGCGCCAGGCGCGCCAAAAAACGCATGTGGTCGTGCAGTTGCTGCAAGCGGTACTGCGCGCCTTCTGGCAGGTAGTAGCCCGGGTGTGACTGCGCATCTCGTAAAACGTCCGACATGGCCTGCTCCTCATTCCATGGAATCAGCCCGCCCGCCGCAAGGCGACGGACGGGAAGTCGGGAGGCTCGAAACCGCGAACAGCCGGCGGGCGTATTCCCCTTGCGGGTGTTGTATTAGCCGCCCTCCCGACGCAGGCATCACGTCGGTTGCACCCACAAAAGTTGCAGGCACAAAAAACCCACCGGTTTGTCGGAGGTGGGTACCGCTGTTCGGGGAGTTTCGAGGCTCCGTGAGGTGATCGTGCTACTACAGATTACCGTCGTCAAGGAGTACCGCCTTCAAGGCCTTCGGCACCTGCAATTTCATATAGGCAGTAGACTCATTTCAAACGAATCATCAGGCAGAAGCATCCATGCTGCCGCCGAATTTCATTGCGGCAACGACTTGTGTTGTCGACAAAAGACTGGGAATTCACAGGAAAAACTTGCGCAGTTGCCAACAAGGTCGCTGCGACGGCCCAAGCCATCGCATATCGGTCCATCGCATCCGGCGCTAGAATGACCACGGCAGCGTCGGTGACCTATGAGGGCTACCGCGAGATGCCATCCCGCCGGGCGCCAAGTACGGATACGCGTGTGACTGTCGACAGCAACTTTTCCTTCCTGCAGGAACACGATCCGGTCTTCTTCAAACTGGCCTCGATGGCCGAGCAGGTCTTTGCCAGCGATCCCAACACCACGCTGATCAAGCTCCGGCAGTTCGCCGAAGCGCTTGCCCAGGATCTCGCTGGGCGCGCCGGCATCATCCACGACCAACGGACGACCCAGGCGGATCTGATCTACCAGCTCGCACGCGAGCTGCGCCTGGACCGGCGGATCCAGGAGCTGTTCCACGTACTGCGGGTCGAGGGCAACAAGGCGACCCACGGCTTCACCACGCAACACCGCGAAGCGATGGATGGCCTGAAGGTCGCCCGCGACTTGGCGGTCTGGTACCACCGGGCCTTCGGCAGGAACGCCGCCGAATTCAAGGCTGGTGCTTTCCTGCCCCCGAAGGATCCAGCCGCGCCGTTGCGTGAAGTACAGGCCGAGGTCCATCGCCTGAAAGCGGAGCTGGATACCGCCCGCCAGCAACACGACCAGAGCCAGGCGCTCGCCGAACTCAAGGACAGCGAAGCCAAGCTCAACGCCGAGCTCGCCGAAGCGATGGACGTCGAAGCGCGTGCGCAGTCGGCGCTGGCAGTCCAACGCGAACAGGAACTGCAACGGCTTCGCCAGGACTTCGAACAACGCATCGCCAGCCTGCAACGGCCGGATACCGCCCGCCAGGCCGCCACCCAACAGGTCGCCGGCGCCACCCAGCAGGCCAGCAACAATTTTGACCTCAGCGAAGACCTCACCCGCATCCTGATCGACCAACAGCTGCGCGAGGCCGGCTGGGAAGCAGACTCGCTCGACCTCACCCACGCCAAGGGCATCCGCCCGGAAAAAGGTCGCAACCTCGCCATCGCCGAGTGGCCCACCAAGGTGCCGCGCGCCAACGCCGACTATGTGCTGTTCGCCGGTCTCACGCCGGTCGCCATCGTCGAGGCCAAGCGCAAGCAGATCAACATCGCCGACCGGATTCCCCAGGCCGAGCGCTACGCGCGCGACTTTGTGATGCGTGGCGAGCTGGCCCCCGCCTACCCGGCCACCCCCTCGATCGCAGGCTGGGCCGACGGCCAGGGCGGCCATTTCCAAGTGCCGCTCGCATTCGCCTGCAATGGCCGTCCTTTCGTGAAACAACTGGCCGAGCAATCGGGCATCTGGTTCCGCGACCTGCGCTCACCGGCCAATCTGCGGCGCCCGCTGCAGAAGTTCCACACGCCCGAGGACATCGCCGATCTGCTCAGCCGCGATCGCGACCAGGCCGAGCGCGACCTGGCCCAGGAAGGCTTCGCTTACCTCAACCTGCGCGACTACCAGCAGCGCGCGATCCAGGCAGTGGAAGGCGCGCTGGCATCGGGCTCACGCAACTGCCTGCTGGCGATGGCGACCGGCACCGGCAAGACGCGCACAATGATTGGCCTGATCTACCGTCTGCTCAAGGCCGAGCGCTTTCACAGGGTTCTGTTCCTGGTCGACCGCTCCGCGCTCGGCACCCAGGCCACCGAGACGATGCAGGACATGCAGCTTGAGCAGAACCAGACGCTGGCGCAGATCTACAATCTCGATGGCCTGGACGACACCCGCACCGCCGATGAGACCCGCGTGCAGGTCGCCACGGTGCAGGCCATGGTCCGGCGCATTTTCCAGTCCGATGACCGGCCACCGATCGGCACCTTCGACTGTATCGTCGTCGACGAGGCCCACCGCGGTTACACGCTCGACCAGGAAATGACCGACGGCGAGCTGGCCGTGCGCGACCACGCGCAATACCTGTCGCAATACCGCCGCGTGCTCGACTACTTCGATGCCTGCCGTATCGGCCTGACCGCCACGCCGGCCAAGCACACCACCGAAATCTTCGGCAAGCCGATCTACACCTACAGCTACCGCGAAGCAGTGGCAGATGACTGGCTGATCGACCACGAGCCGCCCATCCGCTACACCACCGCGCTCGGCAAGAACGGCATCCACTTCGATCGCGGCGAGCGCGTCAGCGTCATCAACACGCAGACCGGCGAAGTCGATACCGCAGACCTGGAAGACGAGCTCGACTTCAATATCGAGTCGTTCAACCGGCGTGTGATCACCGCGGACTTCGACCGGGTCGTCTGCGAGCAGCTCGCCATCGAACTGGACCCGGACGGCGAGGAAAAGACCCTGATCTTCTGCGTCAGCCAGCCCCACGCCGAACGCGTCAAGAACCAGCTGGACGAGGCCTTCAAACAGGTCCATGGCAATTACTACAACCAGGCCAGCGTCGCGGTGATCACCGGCAAAAGCGACAAGGTCGACCAGCTGATTCGCAACTACAAGAACGAGCGCTTCCCCAATATCGCCATCACCGTCGACCTGCTGACCACCGGCGTCGATGTGCCGCGTATCGCCAACCTGGTGTTCATGCGCCGGGTCCGCTCGCGCATCCTCTACGAACAGATGAAGGGCCGCGCCACCCGCCGCTGCGACGACATCGGCAAGACCGTGTTCCGCATCTTCGATCCGGTGGATCTGTACGCCGCGCTCGAAGACGTCGACACCATGCGCCCGCTGGTCAAGGACCCCAACATCAGCATCGAGCAGCTGGTCCACGAGCTCGGCCAGCAGCGCAGCTTCGATGCCCCCGGCAGCAACGGCGGCAGCCATGCCGACGACGCGCTCGACCAGTTGAGCCAGCGCATCATGCGCGTGCTGCGCAAGGCCCAGCATCGCGCCGAGCAGCGCCCGGATCTGCGCGACAAGCTCAGCGAGCTGGAAACCGCCTGGGGCGTGGCGCCCGCCGTGCTGCACACCCATCTGCACAAGCTCGGCGCGCGCAATGCCGCCAGCTTCCTCCGCGAACACCCGCGCCTGGTGGAGCAACTGGCCGAAGTGGGCGTGCTGCTGGGCACGGACCGCTACCCGGTCATTTCCGAACACACTGACACCCTGCTCGAACGCGCACAGAACTACGGCGTCAACGAAGCCCCGGCCGATTACCTGGACAGCTTCAACGCCTTCATCCGCGAGCAGATCAACCAGTCCGCCGCGCTCAGCGTCATCGTCAACCGCCCCCGCGACCTCACCCGCGCCCAGCTGCGCGAGGTGCGCCTGCTGCTCGACCAGCACGGCTACAGCGAGGCCCACCTGCGCGGCGCCTGGCGCGACAGCACCCAGCAGGAGGTCGCTGCCAGCATCATCGGCTACATACGCCGTGCCGCGCTGGGCGAGGCATTGGTACCGTTCGAGCAGCGCGTCGACAAGGCCATGCAGGGCATCTATGCCCAGCGCAACTGGACGCCGGTGCAGCGGCGCTGGCTCAAGCGGCTGGCCCAGCAGCTGATACACGAGGTGGTGATGGACCGCGACACGGTACAACGCAACTTCAGCGGCGACGGCGGCGCCCTGCAGTTGGACCGCCTGCTCGATGGCCGGCTGGACCAAATCCTGGGCGACCTGGGCGAGCATCTGTGGGAACAGACGGGCTGAGTTGGTAGTTCACACTGGCGCATGAGCCGATTAGCCGGGATAATCGGCTCATCCAAAGAGCCAATTAACCCAGCCAATCGGCTCACCGATGCCCAACCACACAACCGAACCCCGCCCCCGCTGGATCTGGCAGCAGCCCGACTGGCCTCGCTTCCATTGGCAGGCAGATGCCCTGGCGGCAGTTCTGCGCGACTGCCAGCACGCCCACGGCCAGCTGCTCGGCATGGCCGGCGCGGTCGCCGGCGACCAGCAGGCCGCCGAAGCGCTCGACACCCTGCTCTCCAACATCGTCACCTCCTCGGCCATTGAGGGCGAGCGGCTGGATGTCGGCTCGGTACGCTCCTCGCTGGCCCGCCATCTGGGCCTGGCCGAAGACAGCCCGCGCCGCACCACTGGCCGCAGCGAGGGGCTGGCCGAGCTGATGCTAGACGCCACTGGCCACGCCGACGCCCTGCTGGACCTGCCCCGCCTGCTGCAATGGCACCGCTGGCTGTTTGCCGAACAGGGCAGCCTGCTGCCCACGCGCATCCGTATCGGCGCGCTGCGTGGCGATGAGCCGATGCAGGTTGTCTCCGGCCGGCTCGACCGCCCCACCGTCCACTTCGAAGCCCCGCCGCGCGAGGGGCTCGACACCCAGCTCGCCGCCTTCCTCGACTGGTTCGCCAGCTCGCGCACCGACGCCACGCTGGACCCGCTGCTGCGTGCCGGCATCGCCCATCTGTGGTTCGTCACTCTGCACCCGTTCGACGACGGCAATGGCCGCCTCACCCGCGCACTCACCGATCTCGCCCTGGCCCAGGCGCAACCGCAGGCGATCCGCCTCCACGCACTGTCGGCCAGCATCCTTGCCGACCGCAGCGGCTATTACCGCAGCCTGGAAACTACCCAGAAAGGCCTGCTCGACATCACCCACTGGCTGCACTGGTTCCTCACCACCCTGCACGACAGCCTGGTGCAGGCACTGCACCGTATCGATCGGGTATTGGCCAAAGCACGCTTCTGGCAGCAGCATCACGCGCAGCCGCTGTCGGCCGAACAGGTCAAGGTGCTCAACCGCCTGCTCGATGGCGGCGAGCGCGGCTTCGAACACGGCATCAGCGCCTCGCAATACCAGGCCGTGGCCAAGGTCTCCAAGGCCACCGCCACCCGCCACCTGGCCGACCTGCTGGAAAAAGGCTGCCTGCGCCGCTTGCCCGGCAGTGGCCGCAGCACCCGTTACGCCATCAACACGCCGGCCTCCAGCATCGCGCTGCCGGCCCGCACCACTTCAGAACAAGGCAGCACCCCATGACCCATAACGACATCGTCCAGAAACTCTGGAACCTCTGCGACGTCCTGCGCGACGACGGCATCAACTACAGCGATTACGTCACCGAGCTGGTGCTGTTGCTGTTCGTCAAGATGGAATACGAGCAGGTACGCAACAACGACGCCTTCGAGCACAAGCTGCCCGCCGGCAGCCGCTGGCCTGATCTCAACGGCAAGTCCGGCCTCAACCTGCTCAACCACTACCGGCAGATGCTGTTGGACCTGGGCAAGAGCAGCGATCCGATGATCGCCGCCATCTACGCCGACGCGCAGACCCGGCTCAAGGAGCCGCGCCATCTGGAAACCCTGGTCACCGCGCTCGACGGGCTGGACTGGTTCAGCGCGCGCCAGGACGGCCTGGGCGACCTTTACGAAGGCCTGTTGCAGAAGAACGCCAACGAGACCAAGTCCGGTGCCGGCCAGTACTTCACCCCACGTGCGCTGATCGACGCCATCATCCGCTGCCTGCAGCCGCAGCCCGGCGAAACCCTGCAGGATCCGGCCGCCGGTACCGCCGGCTTTCTGATCGCCGCCGATGCCTACATCAAGGCCAACACCGACGATCTGTACACGCTCGACGACAAGGCCCGCCGCTTCCAGCAGCAAAAGGCCTATACCGGCATGGAGCTGGTGCCCGGCACCCGCCGCCTGGCGCTGATGAACTGCCTGCTGCACGGCATGTCCGGCGAAGGCGCCGGCGTGGTCCAGCTCGGCAACAGCCTCGGCAATGCCGGCGCCGCCTTGCCCAAGGTGGACATCATCCTGTCCAACCCGCCATTCGGCACCGCCAAGGGCGGCGGCGGCCCCACCCGTGACGACCTCACTTACAAGACCAGCAACAAGCAGCTCGCTTTTTTGCAGCACATCTACCGTGGCCTGAAGCCCGGTGGCCGCGCCGCCGTGGTGCTGCCGGACAACGTGCTGTTCGAGGCCGGCGTCGGTACCGAGATTCGCCGCGACCTGATGGACAAGTGCACCCTGCACACCCTGCTGCGCCTGCCCACCGGCATCTTCTACGCGCAGGGCGTCAAGACCAATGTGCTGTTCTTCCAGAAAGGCACCGCCGCCAACCCGCGCCAGGACACCGGCTGCACGCAGGCGACGTGGGTCTACGACCTGCGCAGCAACATGCCCAACTTTGGCAAGCGCACCCCGTTCGGGCCGACGCACCTCAAACCGTTCGAGGAGGCCTACGGCACCGACCCCAACGGCGCCAGCCCACGCACCGATGAAGGCGAGCAAAGCCGCTTCCGTTGCTTCACCCGCGCCCAGATCGCCGAGCGCGGCGACTCGCTGGATATCAGCTGGCTCAAGGATGCCGACAGCGTCGATGCCAACAGCCTGCCCGCGCCCGAAGTGCTGGCCGCCGAAGCGATGGCCGAACTCAGCGAAGCGTTGCGCGAGCTCGACGCGCTGATGCAGGCGCTGGGCGCCGGCGATGAAGCGCTGGAACAGAAGCGGCTGCTGGCCGAGGTGATGGGGCTGGAAGTGACCAGCAGCGAGGTGGACGGTGAGTGAGTTGCCGGTTGGGTGGGTGGAAGTCGAAATCGGCGACCTGTGCGAGTTGGTCAATGGCCGTGCCTTCAAGCCCCAAGAATGGTGCAAAGAAGGACTGCCCATCATCCGCATCCAGAACCTAAATCGCCCCGACGCCGCGTTCAATTTCTTCAAGGGAGAACTTGACCCCCGCCACTTTGTAGTGACAGGGCAGCTGCTTTTTGCGTGGTCTGGAACACCCGGAACTTCCTTCGGGGCGCACGTATGGAATGGCCCATCGGCAGCGCTGAATCAGCACATCTTCAAGATCGAATTCGATACTGAGCAGGTAGATAAAACATTCTTTCGGCACGCTATCAATCAGAAACTGGACGAGCTGATTGGATCAGCGCAGGGGGGCGTGGGTCTGCGCCATGTCACTAAAGGCACTTTCGAGAGAACGCAGATCACCCTGCCGCCGCTCGTAGAGCAAAAGCGCATTGCGCAGAAGCTGGATGCGCTGCTGGCCCAGGTCGACACCCTCAAGGCCCGCATCGACGCCGTCCCCGCCCTGCTCAAGCGCTTCCGCAAAGGCGTACTTGCGTCGGCAATTACTGGAAAGCTCACAGAAGTCACCTTCACCGCCACCATCCAGCTCTCGAAGGTCGGCGAGATCACCGGCGGCATCACTAAGAATGCGAAGCGAGGCTCTTTCGAACTCTCCGTTCCTTATCTGCGGGTGGCGAATGTACAAGCTGGCTACCTTGATCTTACGGAAGTGCGCGACATTGGGGTTTCACCGTCAGAAGCGCAAAAGACCGCGCTCGAGCGAGGCGACATCCTAATAGTTGAAGGAAACGGAAGTCTTGAGCACATCGGCAGAGCCGCCACGTGGCACGGTGAGATCAATGGCTGCTGTCATCAGAACCACTTGATTCGCTGGAGATCCAATGGAGGTGCTCTACCAGAGTTTGTAATGATCTATCTCTCATCACCACAGGGAAGATCTGATTTGGTGAAGGTAGCCAAGAGCACCACTGGGCTGCACACCCTCAGCATTAGCAAAGTGTCATCACTAACTATTCCGGTTGCCGATCTGCAGCAGCAACAGCAGATCGTCCGCCGCGTCGAACAGCTCTTCGCCTACGCCAACCAGCTGGAAGCCAAGGTCACCGCCGTCAAGCAGCGCATCGACGCGCTGACGCAGAGCCTGCTTGCCAAGGCCTTCCGCGGCGAACTGGTGCCGCAGGACCCCAGCGACGAACCGGCCAGCGTGCTGCTGGAACGCATCCGCACCCAGCGCGCCGCCACGCCCAAACCGAAGCGCGGCCGCAAGGCGGCGACAAGCTGATCTGATCCATCCCATCCATCACAAGGAAGCGAACCCATGACCACATTCGACAGCACCAAACTGCCATTGAAGGACCTGCTCAAGGACGTCGTCCAAGGCAAGATCCAGCTACCGGATTTCCAGCGCGGCTGGGTCTGGGATGACGAACATGTGCGCAGCCTGCTGGTCAGCCTGGGGCGCTCATTCCCGGTGGGCGCAGTCATGCTGCTGGAAACCGGCGGCGAGGTGCGCTTCCAGGTCCGCCCGGTGGAGAACGTGCCGCTGCAGGGACTGGCCGCGCCGGAGAAGCTGATCCTCGACGGTCAGCAGCGTCTGACTACGCTGACCCAGGTGCTCAAGCTGTCCGGCCCGGTCAAGACCACCACCGACAAAGGCAAGCCGGTCGACCGCCACTACTACATCCACATCCCCACCGCCCTGGCCGGCCCTGACCGGCTGGACGAGGCCATCATCGCCACCGACGGCAGCCGCCAGCAGCGCAGCGACTTCGGCCGCAGGCTGGATCTGGACCTGTCCACGCGCGAGCTGGAATGCAAACAGCTGTACTTCCCATGCTCGGAGATCCTGGAGGCGATGGGCTGGCTGCAGGACCTGTTCAAGTTCAACGCCGCTGCGCAGGCGCAATTCTTTGAGTTCAAAGAAACGGTGCTCGATGCATACAACGAGTACCAGATTCCACTGATCGTGCTGAAGAAGGAGACCAGCAAGGAAGCAGTGTGCCTGGTGTTCGAGAAGGTCAACACCGGCGGCGTCCCGCTGTCGGTGTTCGAGCTGGTGACCGCCAGCTACGCCGCCGATGGCTACAACCTGCGCGACGACTGGTACGGCAGCGAGCTGCGTAAGGTGTCCTCGCGCTACAAGCGGCTGGCGAAGGAACCAATCCTGCGCGGGGTGGAGAACACCGACTTTCTGCAGGCGGTGACCATGCTGCACACGCTGGAAAAGCGCCGTGCCGATATCGAGGCCGGCAAGACCGGCAAGCAGGTGGCCCCGGTCAGCGCCAAGCGCGCATCGGTGCTGGAACTGCCGCTGGATGCCTACAAGCGCTGGGCTGACCCAGTTGAACAAGGGTTCCTGCGTGCGGCCAAGTTCCTGCGCCAGGAATGCTTCACTGCGCCACGCGACCTGCCTTACCGCACCCAGCTGGCGCCGTTGGCAGCGGTGCTGGCATTGATCGGGGCCAACGAACACTGGCGCGAGCCGCGCATCCACCAGAAGCTGGCGCAGTGGTTTTGGTGCGGCGTGCTGGGCGAACTCTACGGCGGCGCGGTGGAGACCCGTATTGCAAATGATGTCGATGAGTTGCTGAGCTGGATCGAACACGATGGCCAACCGCCGCGCACGATTGCCGATGCCACCTTCCAGATCGACCGCCTCGCCTCGCTGACCTCGCGACTGAGCGCCGCCTACAAGGGCATCAACGTGCTGGTGCTGCGCGAAGGCGCACAGGACTTGTTCTGGAAATCGCGTATCCGCGACCTGGAAGCCGACGAGGTAGCGCTGGACATCCACCACATCTTCCCGCGCGATTGGTGCGAAAAGCAGGACATCCCGCGTCGGCGCTACGACTCGATCATCAACAAGACGCCGATCTCCTACAAGGCCAACCGCATGATTGGCGGATCGGCCCCCTCCAGCTATCTGGCCGCCCTGCAGGCCCACAAGCAGGTCCAGCTGGACAACGTTGGCATGGATGCGCTGCTGACCAGCCATCGCATCCCGGTCGCCGCCCTGCGTGCCGATGACTTCGACAGCTTCTGCGATCAGCGCCAGCAGAACCTCTTGGCGCTGATCGAAGCGGCAATGGGAAAGCGCGCTGCAGCGGTGGAGACTGATTGACAGCCATCGCTTAGAGCTTCGCCACAAGCTCCTACTGCAGCGCCCCAGGGCGCTGCGTTTTCCAGCTCAGGGGGTAGGTATCGAAGACATCCGACGCCATGGCGCGCTTGCGGTTCGCGTAGACCACATCCGCGTTTACCGGACTCCAACCGTCTTTCGACGACATTGAGGACGTCCTCCAGGTCGTGACTGGAAAGTAGGTCCAGGCCTGGCTGGCCTGGGCGACCTGCTCGTACAGCACCACCAGATCCTGGGGCTTCAGTTCCACAGCCGGCCCGCCATATTCCATATTCTGGAATATGGAATATCCGTCGAGCGACAGGTTTTTGCAGCACGTGGTCAATCCGCTCGATCCCGTGCTCTTTTGCCAGACTGGCCAGGCTGGCGCTCAACCGCTCGCTATGCGCATCGCTGGCGCGGCCATACTGGCGTCCAACCGGCCAACCAAGGTGCTGGCCTGTGCATGCAACGGGTGAGACGCGGGTTGGGCGTCTTCTGCTGCGTGTCGCGGCCTCCCAGGCGCGGGCGCTACAGGCCCGCCGTTCTGCCGCTGCGGCTGGGCCGGCGGATGCCCCCGCTCTTTCTGCCCTGGCTGTGCCCCTTCATGCACTTGCCCTTGGTCCCGTGGCTGCACCCGCACCGGCCCGGGTGTGGTGCTGGTCAGCACGTATTGCCAGCGCGTCTGTGCAGGGTTGCTTTGAACCGCTCGGCCTGGATGCCAACATAGCGATCCAGGCTTTCTTGTACCACCTCTGGCTGCCCTTGGCGATGCGGTTCCAGCAAGGCAACTGCCACTGCGGAACGGTTGGCATTGAACAACGCAGCCACCTCGTCTGCACGCGCTTTGATGCTGATCTCTATGATCCTTGCCATCCGTGCTCTCCCTGCATGGAAGGCGTGACAAAGCGATCGCCCCTGCTGTCCAGCGCGTTGGAACAGGCAGGCTTTCCTTCGGCCACCGGCCTGCACGGCCATCGCGAGCGATCAACCTTGTCCATCAATTCAAAGCGCTGCCCGGTCCAGACCAGAAATCCGAAATGCAGATACGCCCAGTCGTTGTAATAGCGCGGGTCATTGGCAAGCGGCGCATCCGGATCCGACTCGATGACCCAGCGCAACACGGGAACCTGCCACAGGCGCGATACATCCAGAAGGGGAACCGGCTCGGCATAGGCTTGATAGCGCCGAACCTCCTGTTCGGACAAGGTGGGCGCAGCTGGCAACACCTCTCCACTGACATCCACCAGCCGGCCTTGCCCCTCAAACCGGAACGCGCGGACGCCCCCCGAATCCTTGCAGTCCATTGCCTGATCGGTGCACGTCGCCCCGCCAACCAGGTAAACGGTATTGCTCGGCTCGCGCGACTCGAACGAGCGCACCCAGAAAGCATTGGTCGCCAACGTGAAATCCGCGCGTGCGCCCAACCCAGGCGAAGCAACGTACGTGGCATTCTTCAAGGCCTGCATACGTGCCTCGGGGGCAACCGCCAGATCAGACGATGGGAGCGACAAAATGACCTCGGCCAGCGGACGCGGCGCAGGGCCGATGCATTCGTCGGCAGGCAGCAGCGCGCTGCGACCGGAAGCGCTTCGCTGCGACCGCGTTGAACAGGCTGCCCCCATGCCCTGCTCCAGCGCGAAGCGCTTCCAAGGTTTTGGAGAAGACGAAGGCACTGCCGGGTAAGCATTTCCGGTGGCGGGTGCTGTCGCAGGGGGCCGGGGTGCCGAGCGGGCGCTGTCTTGGGCGCATCCAGCTGCGACGATGAACACGGCCCCCACAACCAGTCCGTTCAAATGGCGATGCCGCATGCTCTGCTCCGTCTGGATGGCCTGGCTTAAGACAGGCCGATTTTTACCAGATGACACTCTTAGTGTTCTGTCGCACCGGTTACTGCTCTGGCCTGGTGCGACCTGCGCGTGAGCCGCTCACCTCATGCCGCACGCCATGCTTGGCAATCTGCACTGCCACACTGCATTACCGGGAAACGAAAGGGTCCTCACTCTCTGGATACTCCGCACATGCCGGTTCGCCGGTGCGCTGCTGGCGACAAGGCCACTGCGCTCTAGCGACTCGTTCTACCAGCTCGAAGCGTTCGTCTGTCCACCGAAGAAAACCAAAATGGGCGTAAGACCCGACGCGCTTCGGGTCATCGGTGGCCAGCGGCTGGTCAGGATCGAATTCCATCAACCATCGCATTGTCGGCGCCAAGGGCAGTTTGTCATCGAACAGAAAAAGCTCAGAGCCGCCGTGGTCGTTTTGCCGGGCAACATCTTCTGCAGTCAGGCTAGGCGCTGGTGGAAACACCGCTGCACTGACATCGCGTGCGGTGCCGTCCTTGGTGACGCGATACGCCTTTCGCCCTTTGCCTGACTGGCACGCGAGGCCAGCTTCGCCCGCGCCACATTTCACCGGCCAGACCAAGTACACCGTTTTGTCGGGATCAGCACTTTCAAACGAACGGATCGTTAGATCACCGGCAACCACGGTGAAGTCAGCGCGCCGTCCCAATCCGGGTGCGGCCACGTACACGGCATCGCGCAGGCTCGCTTCGCGCGCTTGCGGCGAGGCATCGACCGCATCTGCAGGCAGGGCAAGCAATGCAGCCGCCATATGCGCAGGTGCCGGGCCTTTGCAAAACCCGTCCCGTAGCAAAGGCGCAGGCGAGGAGCCCTGTGATTGCGTACGGTCCACACAGACGGCGCCCATCTGCCGTTCCAGTTTGAAGGGCACCCAAGGTGAAGGCGTGGCAGCAGGCGCCTGAGGAAAAGACGCTGCTTCGTGTGCACCACTTGGGGGCTTTGCGGCAGCCTGTTCCATCGAAAGCCGTGCACACCCAAGCGTCATGATGGGCACCAGCGCGGTCGCCACAATGCAATGCGTCAGCTTCTTCACGGGCATCCTTGAACGCAGAGGGCGAACGTCCCGGACTGTGGCCGCATGAAGAGGATGGGTCAAGCGACTGATCAAAGACGAAAAATGGTCCTGCAGCGCTCCCATTGTTGGACCGAAATAGACACGGGATCTCGCAACGATGCCATCTGGTAGGCATTCAGTGCGACCGTCCGGTTTGGACAGCAATTCGGCTAGTTTGAAACGTTCAACCAACACGCTGCGCGCGGCTCCCTGTGATCGCCAGCATTGCACAAGGAGGTTGAAGTGGCCTGTGTTGAAGCCAGCCTAGAACATGGAATGGCTCATAGACGCTGCCCTGCCCCATCCCGATTCACCGCACCAGTCACCCGACAACGACTTCGCCAGAGCGACGGCAGATCGCGACCATCCTGTACCACCTGCCGATTGACCGTACTGCGTAGTTGCAAGGTCACCTCGATTAGCGGGCAGGTGCGCTCACGCCACCGACAGCCCTCTGCCCGCGCGCGCTTTGCCTATCCGCGCAGCGCCACCCGAAGCGCCTCCCCCGCCAACCGCGCACTCGCCAACAGACGCCCCAGGCTCTGCCCATGCCGGGCGCTGGCGGAAAGCCCGGCCATGGTGGTGCTGACAAAATCCGCCAGCCGGTCTGCGTCGTGCGGGCACTCCTGGGCGATGTGGGAGCGGATCAACTCCTGGGCTGCGACATGAAAACCGCAGGCCGCCTCACGCGCCTGCGCGTCGTTGCTGCGCGTGCCTTCCAGCACCAGGCAGCCAGTGGCGGCGGGGTCTGCGGCGTAGCAGCGGGCGGCCTGCTCCAGTACGTCGGCCAGCGCGTCGGCCAGCGGGCGGGCGGTGCCCAGGATCTGGGGCAACGGGATGGCCCCGGTCTGCGCGTAGCGGTCGAGGATGCGCGCGTACAGGCCGGCCTTGCTGCCGAAGGCGGCGTAGAAACTGGGCGGGTTGATGCCCAGTGCCTGGGTGAGGTCGGCCACGCTCAGTGCGTCGTAGCCGCGCGCATGAAACAGCTGCTGCGCAGTGGCGACCGCTTGGTCCGGGTCGAATGCGCGTGGCCGGCCGCGGGCCCGGGAGATTTTTGTAGTCATTGTTACAAAATCCTTGACGGCAAGCGAAATCTATTATGTATTACTCGCTACATTAATTGCGAGGTGATGCATGTCAGCATTCAAAGACAAGTCGGTATTGGTGCTCGGTGGCAGCCGGGGCATTGGGGCCGCCATCGTGCGGCGCTTTGTGGCCGAGGGCGCGCGGGTGACGTTTACCTATGCCGGCTCTGCCGAGGCGGCGCAGCGCCTGGCCGGTGAAACCGGCAGCACCGCGGTGCTGGCCGACAGCGCCGACCGCGATGCGGTCATCGACACGGTGCGCGGCAGCGGGCCGCTGGATGTGCTGGTGGTCAACTCCGGCATCGCGCTGTTCGGCGATGCGCTGGACCAGGATCCGGACGCGGTGGACCGGCTGTTCCGCATCAACGTGCACGCGCCCTACCACGCCGCCGTGGAGGCCGCGCGGCAGATGCCACCCGGCGGGCGGATCATCGTGATCGGCTCGGTCAACGGCGACCGCATGCCGCTGCCCGGCATGGCGTCCTACGCGCTGAGCAAATCCGCGCTGCAAGGGCTGGCGCGCGGGCTGGCCCGCGACTTCGGGCCGCGTGGCATCACCATCAACGTGGTGCAACCAGGCCCGATCGATACCGACGCCAACCCGGAAAACGGGCCAATGAAAGACCTGATGCACAGCTTCATGGCGATCAAGCGCCACGGCCGCACCGACGAAGTGGCCGGCATGGTGGCCTGGCTGGCAGGCCCGGAAGCTGGCTTTGTCACCGGGGCGATGCATACGATCGATGGTGCGTTTGGGGCGTGACGCGGCGACGTCTGCGTTGATGGCACTGCAGCTCGACACGTGCGACCGATGGCGGCAAACGCCCTCCGTCAACACACATGGCGAGCTGCCGTTGCATGGCCAGCCTCCTGGTCCGCCTGTAATCCTGCCGGCAGCGCGTGATCGCATTCCCATGCCATGCGGCGCATGGCAAGGACAATTGCAGGCTTGGCCCTTGCTGTCGCGCTGAACCCAGGTTGCCTATAGTTGCGGCGAACCCTGCAATGGATTGACCAATGCACATGATGTCATCCGGCCGGTGCCTGGCCCTTGCACTCGCCGTCGCTGTGACCGGCAGTGCCTGTGCACGGACGCCATCACCCGAACAGAAAAGGACCTCCCCCATGCCAGACAACGTCACCACAGGCCGCACCATCAACGGGCACACATATTCGGATGCCCCCGTCGATGTAAAGCTGGGGCCGAACACCTTCCGCATCCCCGCCAACTACCTGGACAGCCAGATCGCACCGTGGCCGGGCGAAGGCGTCACGCTGGTCATCGAGTGGCCAGATATGACCCCCACCCCGCCTGGGGCACGGGCCAACCCGCGTACGAATGATTTCCGCAAGGAAATCCATGCCTCGGTTGACTATGTCGACCGCGTCCCCATCGAGGCATTGCTGGCACGCTACTCATCCAACGAAGCAATTACCGAGCCTGATTCGGTCGAACGAGGTGATCCCGTCGACAGACTCGATCTGCGTATCGCACAGCCTGAAACACTCGGATTGACGCCCTATGCCATCGATGAAGACAAGATGGCGGTGTACGTTAGAGCGTACGAAGCTCGCTACAGCAAACCTCCGACACGCAACCCCGCGTTTGAGGACGATTGGTATGTCGCGCGCGATTCCGGCGGCAATCTCACCACTTTCATCAAGTGCGATAGCGTCAAGTTTCGTAAGGACGGCATCCGGCTTGAGGGCGACCAAGTCATCGACGACGAAGAACCAGTTGTCGCCGGATGTACGCACTACCTTGTGGATGTCGAGAACAAACTATCCATCACGCTCAACTACCATCGCGCGTTTCTAAGGGACTGGAAACGTATGGAAAACGCGATTCGGGACGTTTTGGCACGCACCAAAGTTGGGTGATCCACACTTTTTTGCAAGGAGTACATCATGAGTGGATTAACTCAGCAGGACTTGACGATCCTGGGCAGCTACGCAAAAGCAGGCAATCGTGAGCTGTACTGGAATTACCTCTCGCAACTGCCCGGTGCGGACGGCTACGGGACGCTCGCGCTTGGTGTCGTGCGTAATGACAGTCTGCCGGGGCGCGTTGCGAACAGTTACGCGCAGGATTATGCGAACACGCAGCACGACAGCGGCTCGCGCTTTGCTAATGCTCAACTGAGCGAACGTCAGTGGGAGAGCTTCGGACAGACGTTGCTGGAGAGGGATTTGGAACTTCGGCAAGCATGGCTCCGTCGAGACCGTCCGGATCTGGCACTGAACCTACCAGGCGCCTCCGTCATGCTCGCGCACGACCGCGCGTTTGAGCAGCATCGTCTCGACCCCAACTGCTGGACCCCACGCGTGCTCCTGCAAGCGGCCCTGGAAAAAAGCGGCCCCCAGAAGCTGGAACAGATCTGGGTCAACATGCTCGACAACGAGTACGTCGGCGCCACTCGCATCAGCAATACCGGCTATGAGACCTTTGCGCAGATGGGACTGGCGGCCGGCAGCCAGTACCTGGCCAAGCTGGGCACCACCGAGGCGATCCAGATGCTGGAGGGCCGCTCCGCCGTCGACCCAAACGTCATCGGCAGCAACAGCTTCTACGCGATGTACTTCGAGAAAGAACAGAAGTGGGTGAACGTCAGCGCAGGCGGCGGGCATCTGTCCATGCGCGAAGAGACCAATGCCGGCCGTATCGCCGAACTCGATGATGCCCGCGCCGTGCGCCTGGAGCGGCAGCAGAAAACCACGCAGTTCCACGAAGACGATCCGCACCGCTCCATCACCCGCAGCCCGTTCACGGCATCGGTCGACGGGCTGCCCGATCGGATGCAGCCGCCCACCAAACTCGCAGATATCGGCCCTGAGCACCGGGACTACGCATTGCTGCAGCAGGTGCGCGCAGGCGTGAACGCGATCGATGCGCAAGCCGGGCGCACACCGGACGAGAACAGCGAGCGCCTCATCGCCAGTGTGATGACCCTCGCCCGCCAGAACAATCTGGACCGGGCCGACCACGTGGTACTGAGCGAACAGACCGCCGACAGCCCGGCCGGGCGCAACGTGTTTGTGGTGCAGGGTGAGTTGAACAACCCGGCGCACCTGCGCGCCCACATGCCGACCGACGTGGCTGTGCAGACGCCGGTGGAAAAATCGCTGCAACAGCTGGAAGTCGCCACTACCGACCGCCAGCAGGCGTTGGCACAGAGCCAACAGCAGGAGATGGATACCCGTCAGCGTGAGAGTGCGTCGATGCGCATGGGATAACGGCGCTAGGCGGGTAGCGAGGCATTGCGGCGGCTTCTGGGCAATGGCGTGCAGGCGATACCGGTTGGCAACGTCGGCGTGGCGCGCAACGATCTCCGGCACCGGCTTGCGCGGGTCAAGTGGCAGCGCATCGAATAACAGGGACGCCGGGCTACAGCAATCAGAGAACTGCGGACGTCACGGCCCGGCAAAGCCCGCCTCACGTTGCAAGCGAACGGCCAGCACAAACACCGTGTCAATATCTGCGCGACATGGCAGTACAGCGCCAGATAGCCGTGCGCGCCGCGACCGATCACCAGTTCGCGCTTGTCCCCGCCAGCCGGCCGGCCGATCAGCGGATTGGTTTCCAGCACATCGATTGCCTCCCGCAACCTCCCGGTGGCCGGCAGCGCGGCAAAGAAAAAGCCCGGCAAGGCCGGGCTGTTTCCTGTGCTGCGATGACCGCAACGCTCAGCGCTTGCGCGCCTTCAACCACGCCTTGATCTGCGGCAATGACGCCTCCCGCAGCTTCACCCGCGTCTGGATCGTGTTGATGGCGTTGTCTGCGGCCTGCCGCGAGGTCGGCGCGATGTACTGGTCGGCATAGGCCTTGATCCTGTCGGCGGTGGCAAGCTCTGCCGAGTCCATGCCCAGGCTGGGGTAGTAGCGGGCACGCGAGGTGGAGTCCACCAGGGTGTCCACCTGCGTGCGGTGCGCCACCGCGAAATCGAAGGCAAGCTCCGGATGCTGGGAAGCGACCCCGGCGATCATGCTTGCGCCGGTGGTGGCGCCCGGCTCCGGCGTCAACGCCAGTGCCAGCGCGCGCCTGGCCAGCGCCTCGTCGATGGGCATGGAGAGGAAATCGTAATAGGTGTCGCGCACCATCGAGGAGGTTTCCTGCTTGGCCAAGGCATGCAAGGCGTCCCAGGTGGCAGTGTCGGCATTGCGCGCAACCGCGCCCAGCACACTGTCACGCAGCTCCGGCGACAGCGATGCGGGAGTGGCCTGGAAAGCGGCAAAGCGCCGACGCGCCTCCGCGATCACTGCGGCATCTCCCATGTCGCTGAGGCTGGCGATCAGGCGGGTACGCAACTGCTGGATCTGCGCCGAGTCGCCATCGCGGTTGTCCCAGCCCAGGGTTGCGAATTCGGCCGACAGCCGCGGCACGGCATAGGCACGCCACGCGGCGCGCCCAGCCGGGTCATGCTCGAAGCTGCCATCCACACCATCGTAGATGCTGGCCACCATGTCCCAGACGTCGGGCGATGCGCCGACTGCCACCTGTGCGGTGAGATCCAAGACATCGGCCTGTGTCTGCACGCCCGCGTCGGCCAGTGCGTCGGTGTCGTTCAACACGCCCAACTGGTCCACCACCGGTAGTGCGCCAAACCTGCTGGCCAGCGCCTTGAACTGTGCGGGCGCATACGAGGTGCGGAAGTAGCCCTTTTGCCCCGCGTTGACCACCACCGCTGCGTCACAGCCCGGCACCTGCACCTGGGCGGTGCCGTCTACCAGCACGCGCACCGGCGTGGCGTCGCCGCTACGCACGACCACCGGCACATGCCAGCGCAACGGCTGCTTGTCGGGGCGGTCCAGCGTGAACTCGCCCTGCTCCAGCGTCACCGCGGTCTGGCCACCCACACAGCGGGTGCTGGCCTTGATCAACGGCACGCCCGGCTGCAGGGTGAAATCGTGTGCCACCTGGGTGAATTGCTTGCCCGGCGCCACGGCGTCGATCTGCTGCCACAACTGGTCGGTCACCGCATTGCCGTACTGATGCTGCTTGATGTAACTGCGTACGCCTTCGCGCCAGTGATCCGAGCCGACGTAGTCTTCCAGCATGGCAATCACCGCCTCGCCCTTGGCGTAGGTGATGGCGTCGAAGGCCTGGCTGGCCTGCTCCACGGTGGCCACGTGCTGCACCACCGGGTGGGTGGTCACATACGCATCGCGCCGCATGGCCAAGCGGCTCTTCTTGGCCGGGCCGGTCTTGTCGATGTCCCATTCCGGATGCAGTTTTGCCGTGGTGCGCGCTTCCATCCAGTTGGCGAAGCCTTCGTTGAGCCACAAGTCGTCCCACCACGCCATGGTCACCAGATTGCCGAACCACTGGTGCGCGATCTCGTGCGCGGCGACGGTGAACACGCCTTGCTTGGTATCGATGTTGGACACCGCCGGATCCAGCAACAACGAGTACTCGAAGGTGAAGATCGCACCCCAGTTTTCCATGGCGCTGAAGAACTGGCTGCGCCCGGGCGCGGCGATGTTGTCCAGCTTGGGCAGCGGATACGGGACGCCGAAGTAGGCGTTGTACTCGTGCAAGACATCGCGACCGGATTCCAGCGCGAATTGCGCCTGGTCCACCTTGCCCTTCTGCGCGATCACACCGATCTCGGTGCCATTGTCGGCGGTGACGGTGGCACGCTCGAAATCGCCCACGCTGACGAACAGCAGGTACGTGGACATCTTGGGCGAGGTCTGAAACGCGATGCGGGTGCGCCCGTTTGCGCCCGGCCGCGACGAGGCGACCGGCATGTTGCTCACCGCCATCTGCCCGGCCGGCGCATTGATCGCCAGGTCGAAGGTGGCCTTGAAGTTGGGCTCGTCCCAGGAAGGAATGAAGCGGCGCGCATCGGAGTTTTCGAACTGGGTGAACAACGCGCGACGCGCACCTTGCGCGGTGGTGTAATCCAGCGCGAACAAGCCGTTGGCCTGCGTGTTGATCACGCCGCTGTAATCGATGGACAGCACGTACTCGCCCGCTGCCAGCGGCTTGCCGAACGCGAACGTAGCGGTCTGCGCATCGGCATCGGTGCTGATCTTGGCCGTTTGCGGCTTGCCGCCTTTTTGCGTGAGCGTGCCGCGCGCAAAAGTCAGGTTGGCCGCCTGCAACACGATGCGGTCGGTGGATTGCAGCACGACGATATCGATGGCGACCTTGCCGTCGAAGCGCATCTTGTCGGCATGCGGAGTGATCTCCACTGCGTAATGCGTGGGCTTGGCGGTGCGCGGCAACTGGGTGGTGATGGACGCGGCGTCGGCGCTCTGCGGCACGGGCGCAGCTGCGAAAACGGAGGCAGCCGGACTTGTACCGACCAGGGCCAGTGCGATGGCGGTCACCAGGGGAAGACGCATGGAAAATTCTCGATGTGGGCGAAGTGGGCACGCGGTGGCGTCAGGCCGCGGATGATCCGCTGGAACAGTGCACGCAGGCACCGCCAAAAGTCATGCCAAATCTCAGTAATCCTCAAACGCCAACGGCCCGGACAAGCCGGGCCGTTGCGCAATGAGGTGTGCAGCCTCAGCCGATCAGGCGAACGGGTCCTGCAGCACCATCGTGTGGTCGCGGTCCGGGCCGGTGGAGACGATGCTGATCGGGCAGCCGGCCAGCTCCTCCAGCGCGCGCAGGTAGGCGCGTGCGGCAGGCGGCAACTCGTCCCACACGGTGATGCCGTGGGTGTTCTCGGTCCAGCCCGGGAACTCCAGATACACCGGGGTGCATTCTTCCCAGCCCTGCGCATCCAGCGGTGCGTATTCGGTGCGCTTGCCGCGGTATTCGTAGGCGATGCAGACCTTGAGCTTTTCCATGCCGTCGAGCACGTCGAGCTTGGTGATGCACAGGCCGGAGATGCCGTTGATGGCCACCGCACGCTTGAGCGCGACGATGTCCATCCAGCCGCAGCGACGCGGACGGCCGGTGGAGGCGCCGTACTCGGCACCGCGGTCGCGGATGCCCTGGCCCACTTCGTCGTCCAGCTCGGTCGGGAACGGGCCGCCGCCCACGCGCGTGGCGTAGGCCTTGGCGATGCCCAGCACGTAGTCGATGGCGTCGGCGCCCACGCCGGTGCCGGCCAGCGCACCGCCCACGGTGGTGTTGGAGCTGGTGACGTACGGATAGGTGCCGTGGTCGATGTCCAGCAACGCGCCCTGCGCGCCTTCGAACAGCACCCGCTTACCCTGCTTGCGCAGATCGTGCAGGATGCCGGCCACGTCGTACTTCATCGGCTGCACGTACTCGCCGAACGCCAGCGCTTCGTCGTAGGTCTTCTGGAAGTCGACCGCTTCCACGCCCAGGTACTTGGTCAGCACGAAGTTGTGGTAATCCAGCGCGGTGCGCAGCAGTTCTTCCAGCTGCGGCGGGTAATGCAGGTCGGCGATGCGGATCCCGCGGCGGGCCACCTTGTCTTCATACGCCGGGCCGATGCCGCGGCCGGTGGTGCCGATGGCCTTGCCGCCGGCCGCCTTTTCGCGCGCCTGATCCAGGGCGATGTGGTACGGCATGATCAGCGGCGCAGCCGGCGAAATCTTCAGGCGCGAACGCACTTCCACGCCGGCGCCTTCGAGCTCGCTGATTTCCTTGATCAGCGCGGCCGGGGAGATCACCACGCCATTGCCGATCAGGCACAGCGCGTCGTCGCGCAGGATGCCGGACGGGATCAGATGCAAGACGGTCTTCTTGCCGTTGATGACCAGCGTATGGCCGGCGTTATGGCCGCCCTGGAAGCGGACCACCGCACCGATCTCCTCGGTAAGCAGATCGACGATCTTGCCTTTGCCTTCATCGCCCCACTGGGCACCGAGCACGACAACTGACTGACCCATGACGGGTGGACTCCTAAAGTTTTGCTGCGGCCATCGGGGCCGCGGGATGGGACCGGTTCGGGGCTGACGGCGCCACCTTGCGCGCGGCTCCATCGGGAAGCGTTGCAGAGGCGACCAGCCCGGACACGGAAAAAGCCGAACGGGGTGCTCTGGTTGGAGCATGCCCGGCCGGCTTTTGTGCATTATCCGGGTTTCGGGTGACGTGCACTACCCCTGCCGGGGCGGCAGAACGGGGACTGGTCAGATTGCAGCGGGCGGCCGTTGCCGGGTGCTCCGGGCGCTGCCGGTCCCTAG
This sequence comes from Xanthomonas sp. 3793, assembly GCF_024806835.1. GTDB lineage: Bacteria > Pseudomonadota > Gammaproteobacteria > Xanthomonadales > Xanthomonadaceae > Xanthomonas > Xanthomonas arboricola_F. The sequence goes on along the minus strand of NZ_JANTYU010000002.1, from coordinate 211,021 downwards.
CCCGGACGGATCACCACAGCGACAAGCCCAACCGCCCATCGTGGGTCGCAGGAGCGCACCTGGGCGCGACAGGCATTACCGGTGAAACCGTCGCGCCCAGGTGCGCTCCTACGCTGCCGTTGCTGTCGGACTGGACCACTCGCTCAGTGACGCACAACCCACAACGCGATCACGCCCAGCAGCAGCGTGACGCCGCCGATGGCACGTAATTGCACAGTGGGCAGGCTGAACAACTGCTCCACCATCCGTTTCCAGGCGGTGGGCGCGGCGAACAGCAGCAAACCTTCGATAACGGCGATCAGGCACAACGCTGACAGAAACTCGTGCATCAACAGCACCAGGACAACATGGGGGACTACAGTGTGCCGGTTCGGCCACCCGACCGCCCTACCGCGTAGGAGCGCACCCGGGCGCGACAGGCATTACCGGTAAAGCGGTCGCGCCCGGGTGCGCTCCTACGTGGCAAGGTGGCGAGCCTCGCCAGATCTGCAGACCGTCCGAAGCACGATCATTCGATCCACGAAGCAACCGCATCAACACCCCGACACGCAGCACCTCGTAGGAGCGCACCTGGGCGCGACGGGCTTTACCGGTAAAGCCGTCGCGCCCAGGTGCGCTCCTACGTGCGGAGTAAGGCAACCAGTGGGCACGCAATGGTTTTGCTCAAACCCAGATTGCGTCCCAGAACGGATAATCACCGATATGGGTGACCAGCCCGGCCCGCAGCGGATTGGCGATGAGGTAACGCGCGGCTGCGTGCAAGTCATCGTCTTTGCGCAACGCGTGGTCGTGGTAGCTGCGGCTCCAGACCGGTGCGTGATGCTGCCGCTGATCGTTCACCGAACGCGCTGCGCACGCTTTCATGCGGGAAACGGCGTCGGCCAACGAGGTGACGCTCCCCAGCTGCAACAGCCAATGTGCGTGATCCGGCATCAACACCCAGGCCAGCAGCCTGGCATCGCAAGGCGTTGCTGAGGTGAATGCCCGGCAGGCGGGTGCTGCAAGCAGAAAATCTGCGAACACGGCGCGACGCTGCCATGTCGTGGTGGTCAGCAGGTAAACGCTGTTGGGCGAAGACTGCCTGCCGCGGCGCAGCGCGCGATGCCCTGGAGAGTCGATGTTGTCCATGGCGCGATGCTCACGGCCCTGGACAATGCGGGATATCGGAGATTGCCGCGCTCTATGCTAGGGGGATCCATGTGGCGACTGACTGTCAACGGCAATCCGTGGGGGCGGCCGGTAAGACACGTCGCGCCCAGGTGCGCACCTAGCGGAACGAGTCTGACCAACACGATGCGAGAGCGGCGCCAAGCATTTGCCGATTCCGGACATGCCCATCAACGTGGCATTCCACGAAAGGCCATGCCATGCCCCCGATCCGTCGGCAGACGCGCGCCACGCGTAGGGGCGCACCCGGGCACGATGGGCATTGCCGGTAAGGCGGTCGCGCCCGGGTGCGCTCCTACCAGGCGATGTGGCGAGCCTCGCCAGATCTGCAGACCGTCCGAAGCACGATCATTCGATCCACCAAGCAACCGCATCAACACCCCGACACGCCGCGCCTCGTAGGAGCGCACCTGGGCGCGATGGGCATTACCGGTAAAGCGGTCGCGCCCGGGTGCGCTCCTACCAGGCGATGTGGCGAGCCTCGCCAGATCTGCGGACCGTCCGAAGCACGATCATTCGATCCACGAAGCAACCGCATCAACACCCCGACACGCCGCACCTCGTAGGAGCGCACCTGGGCACGACGAGCATTGCCGGCAAGGCGGTCGCGCCCGGGTGTGCTCCTACCAGGCGATGTGGCGAGCCTCGCCAGATCTGCAGACCGTCCGAAGCATGATCATTCGATCCACGAAGCAACCGCATCAACACCCCGACACGCCGCACCTCGTAGGAGCGCACCTGGGCGCGATGGGCATTCCCGGCAAGGCGGTCGCGCCCGGGTGCGCTCCTACGTGGCAAGGTGGCGAGCCTCGCCAGATCTGCAGACCGTCCGAAGCACGATCATTCGATCCACGAAGCAACCGGATCAACACCCCGACACGCCGCACCTCGTAGGAGCGCACCTGGGCGCGATGGGCATTACCGGTAAAGCGGTCGCGCCCGGGTGCGCTCCTACGGCTGGGGGCGCGTATCTGCTCGGTCGGCAGGAGAGCGCCATACAAAAACGCCCGCGTTGGGCGGGCGTCTTTGGTTCAAGCAGAGCGATCAGCGATCGCTCTTGAGGTACTGCAGGAACGGGTCGTTCTTGTCCAGGACCACCACGCCATTACCGTCGGTCATCGACTCGCGGTAAGCCTCCAGGCTGCGGTAGAAAGCGTAGAACGAGGGATCCTTGGAGCCGGCCTGCCCGTAAATCTGCGCGGCTTGCGCATCGCCTTCGCCACGCAACTTCTGCGCATCGCGTTCGGCGTCGGCCTTGATCACCGTGCTTTCGCGGTCGGCTTGCGCACGGATGGTCAGCGCCTGCTCTTCGCCTTCGGCGCGCAGCTTGCTTGCTTCCTGTTTGCGCTGGGCGCGCATGCGCTCGTAAACGTCGGTGATCACCTGGCTGTCGGTCGGCAGGTCGATCTGCTTGATGCGCAGGTCGGTGATCTGCATCCCCAGGCCCTTGATGGCGCCGTTGATGCCCTTGAGCTGGCTGGCGATCAATTCGCTGCGGTCGCCGGAGACCAGCTGCTGCAGGGTGCGCGAGTTGATCTGGTTGCGCAGCGAGTCGGTGATGATCGGTGCCAGGCGCGAATTTGCCACCGACTCCTCGCCGCCGGTGGCGCGATAGAACGCACGAACATCGGAGATGTAGCCGATGGCGAAGAAGTCCACGCTCACGTCTTTCTGCTCGGCGGTGAAGTAACGCGCCGGGGCGGTATCGAGCACCTGGAAGCGGCGGTCGAACACGCGCACCGATTCCACCACCGGAATCTTGAAGTGCAGGCCGGGCTTGAGATCGGCACGCACCACGCGGCCCAGGTTGAGCACCATGGCGGTCTGGTCTTCGCGCACCACGAACACCGAGCCCATCAGGGTCAGCAACACGGCAACGATCAGGCCGATGACTAGCGAATTCTTCATTGTTCGGTTCCCTCACGGCCGGTCGGACGCGGGCCGCGTTCCGGGTTGCGGATGGCCTCGCTGGTGGCGCTTTGCGGCGGATTCAACAGCACGTCCTGCGGCACCATCGACGGCATCCCGCCCGTGCTCGCGTTGCCGCCGGCGTTGGCAGCCCTGCCGGCATCGGCCGGCAGCGGCACATAGATGACCTGCCGGCCGTCGCTGCCGATCACCTTGCGGTTCTCCGACAGCACCTTCTGCACGGTTTCCAGCCACAGGCGCTTGCGCGTGACCTCGGGGGCACCGGCGTACTGCTCCTGCAGCAGGGTGAAGCGGTCGGCGTCGCCTTCGGCCTTGGAGATCACCGCCTGCTTGTAGCCTTCGGCGCCGGTGCGGGTGCGTGCGCCCTGGCCGCGTGCCTCGGGCACCACCTTGGCGGCATAGGCCTGGGCTTCGTTGATCAGGCGCTCGCGCACCTGCTGGGCACCGTTGACCTCGTCGAAGGCCGGCTTCACCTCTTCCGGCGGACGCGCATCGGGCAGGGTCACGCCGGTCACGGCCAGGCCGGTGTTGTAGGCATCCAGCGCCAGCTGCAGGCGATCCTTGGATGCGATCGCCAGCGGGCCGCGGTTGTTGAGCACGGTATTGAGGTCCGACCGCCCCACCTGCTCGCGCACCGCACTTTGCGCGGCCTGCTCCAGCACCAGATCGGCATTACGCGAACCGAACAGGTACTTGCGCGGGTCGCTGATCTGGTATTGCACGTTGAGCGAGACATTGACGATGTTCTCGTCGCGCGTCAGCACCGGCACCTGATTGCTGAAGGTCTTGATCTCGGTCGCGTTGACCTTGCGCACCGATTCGATCGGCCAGGGCAACTTGAAGCTGGGGCCTGGCTGCAGGATGCGCGAGAACTGGCCGAAGCGCAGCACCACACCACGCTGCTGCTCGCCGATGAGCTGGAAGCTGGAGAACAGCACCATCAGCACCACCGCGACCAGGATCCAGCGCCCGACGCCGCCGTCGAACAGCTCCTTCAACGGCGCGGGCAGATTGCCCCAGCCACCACCGTTGCCGCCACCACCGCGCGGGCCCCAGGACCTGCGACGGTTGGGATCCGGGCCGTCTCCGCCCTTGTTGCCGGGTGTGTTCCAGGCCATGCACGCTCCATGATCGAGGGGCTGTGCGGGCCAGTCCCGCAGTGCCGCCGTGTTGTTTGATTCGCCGATTCTACTAGATGGGGCAGACCGGCCGTTTTGAAAGGCCCCACCTGGTGCATCGACGGTTTAGCCGACGGGATGAATCGAGGGGTCGGCCGGTGCTGCCGGGTTGGGGACGAAGTAGCGCCGGCAGGTGATGGCTCGGCAGGAGCCCTCGACGCGCGAGGACGGCGCCAACAGCGAAGGCGCGGAGCCGGCCGCCCCGCTGGCGGGAGGTTTGCTCGAACACACCCCCCGTGGCGGACGCACCACGCCGCACCGAACGCATCCCATGGCAGGCGCGGACAAGCCCACAGTGGGCAGTTGGCGGTAGCCGTTGGCATCCAGACGCTTGCCACTCGGTGCGGCGATGACGCCGGACGCCATCGCCTGCCCGTCGGAGAGTTTCAGCTCGGTCGCTGCGGAATGGCAGCGATCACGCCTTCGGTGGTTCGTCCTTCTGGTTGAACACCCGTTCCATCACTTCCAGCAGTTCGTCTTCGGAAAACGGCTTGGTGATGTAGGCGCGCGCACCCTGGCGCATGCCCCACATGCGGTCGGTGTCCTGATCCTTGGTGGTCACCAGGATCACCGGGATGTGCTGGGTGGTGGGCTCGCGCTTGAGCGTGCGCGTGGCCTGGAAGCCGTTGAGGTTGGGCATGACCACGTCCATCAACACCAGATCCGGCAGCGACTCCTTGGCCGCTTCCACGCCGGCGGCGCCATCGGTGGCAGTGATGGTTTCGTGTCCCAACTTCTCGACGATGCGCTGAATCCCCAGCAGCTGCGACGGCGAGTCGTCAACGATCAAGATGCGTGCCATGTGTTTCCCCTAGTGTGCGCGGCGAGTGTAGTGCCAAGGCTGCGCTTGCGGTAGCTGGGCCTGGCCAACTGCTTGGCGATTTGCGATTGCTGGCCGATGAGTGTCGCGATCCACGATGGACTGACGCGCTGTCTCTTCGAGTCGCCGCAACTAGTACGTCGGACGGCACACACCGGATTCAACGCAGGACTCACCGGACGGCGATTCCGACTGCCTTCTCATGGGGAGACGGCGTCGCGCAGCGCCGGATGAGGGTGCGGACGCACTGCGATGGCGCAGAGAGACGTCAACGGCTGTACGACCGGCCCACGTCCCCTCCCCCCAACCCCTCTCCCGCCGGGAGAGGGGTTGATCTGGCTGACTCCTTCGCCGGGAGGGCACCTGCCTGCTTTGCCGCATGGCAAGCGACGCATCCGGCTTGCCTTGATCGGCTCAGCTCACCGTCTCGCCGAAGGCCTTGGCCAGGTTGCGGTAGGCCTTCTTCTGGGCGTCGTCGGTGGGCGCCGGAGCCAGGATTTCCAGCTCCACGATCTGATCGCCCGGGGTGGTCCCCGGCAAACCGCGGCCGCGCAGGCGCAGCTTGCGGCCGGCCTCCGAGTCGGCGGGCACCTTCAACTCCACCGAGCCGCCCAGGGTGGGCACGCTGATGGTGGTGCCCAGCGCCGCCTGCCAGGGCATGACCTGCAGGGTGTAGAGGATGTTGCGCCCGTCCACCTCGAACTGCGGGTGCGCGGCATATTCGATTTCCAGCAGCAGATTGCCGCCGCCGTTGCCCTGCCCGCTCAGGCGGATCACCTGGCCGGGCTGCACGCCCTTGGGCACGCGCACGTCCAGCTGCTTGCCGTTGATGGTGATGCGGACGCTGTCGCCGGAATGCACCGCTTCCAGCGGTACCGCCAGCTTGGCGCGGGTGTCGCCACGCGCCTGCGGACCGGCGCCTGCACCAGGACCGGCACCGGGGCCGCGCGGACGGCCGCCGCGCTGGCCGGCGAACAGGCTTTCGAAAAAGTCGCTGAAGCCGCCACCGGCGCCACCGTTGCCGAACACTTCTTCATAGTCGAAGCCCTGCCCGCCGCCGTAGCTGGGCGGTGCCTGGAACTCGTCGCCCGGACGATAGCCCTGCGCCTTCAACTGGTCGTAGGCCTTGCGCTTTTGCGGGTCGCGCAGCGCCTCGTAGGCTTCGTTGATCGCCTTGAACTTGTCTTCGGCGCCGGCTTCCTTGCTGACGTCGGGGTGGTACTTGCGCGCCAATCGACGGTAGGCGGTCTTGATCTCCGCGTCGCCTGCGCTGGGTTCAACGCCCAGCGTTGCGTAGTAATCCTTGAATTCCATCTGTTCACCTCTGGAAAAAAAACGGCCCGCAGCCAGGGCCACGAGCCAGTTCGAGAGGCAGACAACGGGTTGGGACGGCCATGCGTGACGCGGGGGTGGGAATCGTCAGATACGTGCCGTACCTGACGATTCCAGACACCAACCGCGCCCGCGGGGCGGTCACGCAACTGGGTTGCTGGCCGATCTCTTCGCAGCCGGGCGGGCGACCGCGCCTATTCTACGGCGCGGCCGTCGCCGGGGAGCGAAGTCGGCGACCCCGCTCCAGGTCCATTGCCTGACAGCACGTACCCGGCAGCGCGCCGCGCTGCCGGGCGCCTGCAACTGGCGACCCGGGTCCGGGTGTCATGCACACCCCAAAGCCCTGGCCCTGACCAGCCGCCGCTGCACGTGCTGGCGCTTACTGCACCGTGCTGCCGCTGGTGTCGTGCCCGTTGCCCACCTGAATACGACGCGGGGTCGCTGCCGGGCGCTTGGGGATGCGGATTTCCAGCACGCCGTTATGGCCGGCCGCCGTGATGCCGTCGGCATCGGCGCTATCGGGCAGCGCAAAGCGGCGGTGGAAACTGCCGTAGCGGCGTTCGATGCGCGAGAAGCGCTCGGTCTCGGTGCTGGACTCGCTGTTGCGCTCGCCCTTGATCGACAGGATGCCCTTGTCCATCTGCACCTCGATCTGGCTGGGGTCGATGCCCGGCAGGTCGGCATACAGTACGAAGTGGTTGGGCTCTTCCTTGATGTCCACACGCGGCACCCACTGGGCGGTGACCACGGCCGATTCGTCGCTATCGCTGTTCTGTTCGAAGAAACGATCGAACACGTGCTTGATCTCGTTTTGCAGGGCGTGCGTGGGCCACTGGGGATAACGAACGATGTTCATTGCAAGCCTCCAAAAGGTTGGGTGAGGGGCCGGCGACTGCGGCATGCACCGCCGCGCCGGCCATGTGCGTCAGATAGGCGTGGCCTTGCGGATTTCAAGCGCGTTGACGCGCTTTTCCCCTGCCCTTTTCTAGAATCCGTTCAGCCACAGGAGCCCAGCACCATGACCATCGCCGTTGGTGACAGCATTCCCGAAGTGGTGCTCAAGCGCATGCGCGAAGGCATCGAAGCGGTCGACACGCATAGCTTGTTCGCCGGCCGCAAGGTCCTGCTGTTCGCCGTGCCGGGCGCATTCACGCCTACCTGCTCGGCCAAGCACCTGCCGGGGTATGTGGAGCACTTCGAGGAGTTCCGCAAACGCGGGATCGAAGTGTTGTGCACCGCCGTCAACGACCCGTTCGTGATGCAGGCCTGGGGGCGCAGCCAGCTGATTCCCGATGGCCTGCACCTGTTGCCCGACGGCAACGCCGAACTGGTGCGCGCGCTGGGCCTGGAAATCGACGCGAGCGGTTCGGGCATGGGCCTGCGTTCGCGCCGCTACGCGCTGTATGCCGACGACGGCGTGGTCAAGGCCTTGTTCGTCGAAGAGCCCGGCGAGTTCAAGGTGTCTGCGGCCGATTACGTGCTGCAGCATCTGCCAGATTGAAAGAGCGATTCCCCCGTCCACTCAGAAGGAAAACGGCCAGCCATGTCTGATCAGCCAGCCAGCAAAACCTCCGCCGGTATCACCGATACCGCCACCTTGCGCGCACGCGCACGCCAGAGCATCGAAGACGGCGCCATCACCGAGAGTTACCACGCCGATCGCGAGAAGGTGATCGAACTGCTCAACACCGCGCTCGCGACCGAGTACGTGTGTACGCTGCGCTACTACCGCCACTACTTCATGGCCAAGGGCATGCTTGCCGACGCGGTCAAGGGCGAGTTCCTGGAACATGCGCAGCAGGAACAGGCGCACGCGCACAAGCTGGCCGAGCGCATCGTGCAGCTGGGTGGCGAGCCGGACCTCAATCCGGACACGCTCACCAAGCGCTCGCACGCCGAATACAAGGAAGGCACCGATCTGCGCGACATGGTCAAGGAGAACCTGATCGCCGAGCGCATCGCCATCGACAGCTATCGCGAGATGATCGACTTCATCGGCGACAAGGACACCACCACCAAGCGCATCCTGGAAAGCATCCTGGCCCAGGAAGAAGAGCACGCCGACGAATTTGCCGACATGCTGGAAGGCTGGATCGGCGAGTAAGTGTGTTGCATGGGTGCGGATCGCGCCGATGCGGCGACGCTGTTGAAGATGCAAGAAAACAGGGCGCCATTGGCGCCCTGTTTTCTTGGCGGCTTGTGTGGACGGCGGCCACAACCATCCCATACCCACACCGTAGGAGCGCACCTGGGCGCGACGAAGCCTTGCCGATAACGGCCCATCGCACCCAGGTGCGCTCCTACGTGCAGTTCACTCTGTTCACACCTGCCGATCGCCATCGCGGTGAGCGTCTGCTGGCCTGCCTGGCCGTACAACGCCGATATGGATACCGCATTGAAGACGATGCCATTGAGCGCCCTGCTCGTATCTGATGGCAGGTGAGGACGGCAGCACAACCCTGCCCACCGTAGGAGCGCACCCGGGCGCGACGCAGCCTTACCGAGAACGCCCCATCGCGCCCAGCTGCGCGCCAACGTGCGCGGCGACTTCCCCACTCAACGCAAGACGCGGAACCGCACCTGCGTCCAGGCGCCGTCGCTGGCCATGGCGGTGAGCGTGTGCGCGCCCACTTCGGCAAAGTCGCGCTGAAATCCCTGGCGTCCGTCGGTCTGGGCAATCCAGCGACCGTCCAACAGCCAGTCGATGCGCGCCTCGCTGCCGAGCGCGCGCAACTGCAGGCGTACCGGGCGTGCGGTGTCGTTTGCGCGGGCCAAGGTGGCGCGGTCGCTCAGCCCGTCGATGCGCAGCACGCCGCCGCCGGTCATGCGCCCGTCCGGCAGGCAGTCCGCTGCCAGTGGCGGCAACTGTGCGGCCGTGCGTTCTGCCGCACTGAGCCAGGGCGATAGCAGCGCCGGCCAGCGCGCCAATGCACGGGACGTGCGTACGTGCGGCTGCGTGCACTCCTGCGACAGGCGCTGGCCGCTGCGCGCGTCCACTTCGAACTGCAACCGCCCGCTTTGCCACAGGCGCGCGTCGCGTTCGGCGAAGGTGGGCGGCAACGCGCCGTCCAGTGCGTAGGCCTCGGCACGGCGTGCGCACAGGTCCGGCGGCGTCTGCTCCAGCGCGCCACCAAGGGGCCAGCAGATCTCCCTCGCCTGCACCGTGGCCGGCATCGGTGGCGGCGCACTGTCGCCGGCGTTACGCGGCAATGCATCGATGACTTCGAACATCAACGGCAATGCGGTCACCGCACCGTACTGGCCCGGCAATGGCGTGCCATCCGGGCGGCCCACCCAGACGCCGACGGTATAACGCCGCGTGCCGCCGATCGCCCAGGCATCGCGGTAGCCATAACTGGTGCCGGTCTTCCAGGCCACACCTGGGCGCGCGGCGGTGTCGAAGGTGCCGCTGCCGTAGCCGGGGCGCGGATTGCTCTGCAAGATCTCGCGCACGATCCAGGCCGCACCTGGCGACATCAGCCGTCGGTCGATCCGGACATCGTCCGGCGTGTAGCGCACGCGTCCGGCGATACCGCCACGATTGAGCGACGCGAACGCGCCCACCAGTTCCTGCAACTGCGCGCCGGTGCCGCCCAGGATCAACGCCAGCGACGGCGTGCTGCCACGCGGGAAGTGCAGCGCGATGCCGGCATTGGACAGCCGTGCGGCAAAGCGTGCCGGGCCGATGCGATCGAGCAGATCCACCGCCGGCACATTCAACGACAGCCGCAGTGCGGTGGCCGCACCCACCGGCCCGTTGAAGGCCGCATCGAAGTTGCCGGGCCGGTAGTTGCCGAAGCTTTGTGGCGCATCCACCAGCAGGCTTTCCGAATGGATCAGGCCATCGTCCAGCGCCATGCCGTACAGGAACGGCTTGAGGGTGGAGCCGGGCGAGCGCCAGGCCTGCACCATGTCCACATGACCGAGCCGCTTGCGATCGCCGAAGCTGGCCGAGCCGACATACGCTCGCGCTTCCATGCTGGCGTTGTCGACCACCAGCAAGGCGGCCGAGGTGCGCTCGGGCAATTGCGAAAAATACGTGGCCACGCGTTCTTCCAGCGTGCGCTGCAACTCCACATCCAGCGTGGTCACGATGCGCGCGGCACGCGGTTGGGCGCTATGCAGACGCTGCGCCAGCAGCGCGGCATGCAGCGGCGGCTTGAGCGAGCGAGTGACCACCGGCTCGATGCGGGCATCGTCCACCTGCGCGCGCGACCACACGCCCAGCTCCACCATGCGGTCGAGCACCTTGTCGCGCGCACGCTGCGCCGCTTCCGGGTGACGGTCCGGGCGCAACCGGCTGGGCGATTGCGGCAGCACCGCCAGCAACGCCGCTTCGGCCTGCGACAACGCCTTGGCCGGCTTGCCCAGATACGCCCAACTGGCCGCCTCCACGCCTTCGATGGTGCCGCCGTAAGGTGCGCGCTCCAGATACAGGGTGAGAATCTGGCGCTTGCTCAGATGCGCTTCCAGCTGCAGCGCACGCAGTAGCTGCTTGACCTTGCCCCACGGCGTGCGCGTGTGCGGGTCCAGGATGCGGGCCACCTGCATGGTCAAAGTCGAACCGCCGGAGACGATGCGTCCCTGCCCCATCCACTGCCCGCCGGCACGCAACAGGCCCCATGGGTTGACCCCGGGATGCCGCCAGAACCAGCGGTCTTCGTAGTTCAGCAACGCCTGCAGATACAACGGCGACACCGTGTCCGGGCTGGCCGGATAGCGCCACACGCCATTGCGGTCGGCGAACGCGCGCAATGGCGTGCCGTCGCGCGCCACCACCAGCGTCGAGGTAGCGCGCGATTTGGGCAGCGGCAGCGGGAAGGCCAGGTCGAGCACCAGCAACGTGGCCAGCACGGCCGCCGCGCTCCAGCGTAGCCACTGTCGCCAGCGGCGGCTGCGCTTGGGCGTCACTGCCTTGTGCCCGGCCACACTGTCCTGTGTCGTGGTGCTCATCGTGTCGGTGCGTCGATCATCCATCGCGCAAAGCATGCAGCGGCACGCGAATTTCGGCCACTGTGCCAAGCGCATCGGTACGTGCATGCAGACTCAGACTGCCGCCTTGCGCCTCGATGATCTGCCGCGACAGCACCAGCCCGATGCCGGAGCCACCGGGCTTGGTGGTGAAGAACGGCACAAACAGGTTGTCGCTGGGCGGTAGCCCGGCACCACCGTCGACGATCTCGATCCGGGCGTCCGTGTCGCCGGGCCACGCGCGTAGCCAGACCTGTGCCTGTCCACCAGCTTCCAGCGCATTGCGCACCAGATTGATCAGCACCTGTTCCAGCTGATCCGCATCGGCCTGCACCTGCAGCGCAGGCGCGATGTCGATGCACAGCCGTGGGTCGTCGAGCAGCTGCTGGACGCGCGCGCACAGGGGCTGCAATGCAATCGGCATCACGCTCGGTGGGGGCAGGCGTGCCAGGCGTACATAGCCGCCAAGGAAGCGTTGCAGCGCGACGCTGCGCTGTTCGATCACCGCCAGCCCGCCGCGCAGATCGTTGTGCAGCTCCGCGTCCACCACCGCTGCCGGCGGCGGCACCATGCGCGCCAGGGTGTCGGCGATCGAGCCGATCGGCGCCAACGAATTGTTGATCTCATGGCTGAGCACACGCAGCAAGCGCCGGAATGCCTGCGCCTCTTCATCGCGCAATGCGCGCTCCATCGGCTGCAGCACCAACAGATGACCGGCCTGGCTGCGGCTGCGCAAGGCCGCGTGCCCCACTTGCCAGCGCCCTTGCTGGCCGGCAAATGTCTGCACGTGGATGCTTCCGGAGGGCACCGCGAACAACTCCGACAGGCCAAGCGACTCGGCAGAGCAACCGAGCAGTGTGTCGGCAGTGGCTCCCAGCAAGCGTTCGCCGGCCGGGTTGATCAGGCGCAGGCGCCAGTCCTGCTCGAAGGCGAACACCGCACCGTCCAGCGCTGCCAAGGTCTTGCTCAACAACTGCAGGCTTTCGTGCACGTCGCGCTGCTCGTCCTGCAAGCGCTGCGCCAGCAAATTGAAACGTGCGAACAGCATGGCATCGCTGTCGGCGACCGAGACGGCCCGCACGCTGTAGTCGCCCTCGCGCAATGCGTCCAGCAATCCGGCCAGCGTGCGCTGGCGGTGACCATCACGGCGCCGACGCAGGCGTATCACCACCGCGGTGAGCAGGAGCACGCAGGCGAGTAACAGCGCGGCCTCGGTGGGTGCCGGCGCTCCCACGCACAGCACCACCGCCAGTGCGAGCAGCGCGGGCACCGCCCCCCACCACGCTTGCCAGCGCAGTGGCTTACCCGACATCGTCGCCACGTAGCCCGTGCTTGCCGATGCGCCGGTACAGGCTTTGGCGGGTGATGCCCAGTTGCTCTGCGGCGCGCTGCAGGTTGCCCTGCTGGTCGGCCAGCGCGGTGCGCAACAGCAGCGCCTCGGCCTGGTCCAGGGTCATGCGTGCCGCGACTGTCGTTGTGTCCTGGGCCGCGGTACGCATGCGCAGGTCCTGGGCACCGATCTCGCTGCCATCGACCAGCAGCGCAACGCGCTCCATCGCATGCGCCAGTTCGCGCACGTTGCCCGGCCATGCATAGCCGAGCAAGGCCTGCTCGGCATCGCGGGCCAGCGTGGGCAGGGCGCGCCGATAACGCGTGCACGCCGCAGCGAGGTAGTGCCTGGCGAGCGGCAGGATGTCCTCATGGCGTTCGCGTAGCGGCGGCACGCGTACCTGAAACGTGTTGAGGCGATACAGCAGATCCTGGCGGAAGCGTCCGGCAGCCACATCCGCCCCCAGATCGGCGTTGGTTGCCGCCACGATGCGCACGTCCACGCGCTGGGTGCGCGAGGCGCCCACCCGTTCGAACTCGCCGTCTTCGATGGCGCGCAACAGCTTGGCCTGTTGTTCCAGCGGCAGATTGCCGATTTCATCGAGAAACAACGTGCCGCCATCGGCCAGCTCGAAGCGCCCGCTGCGGTCCTGGCGCGCATCGGTGAAGGCGCCACGCACATGGCCGAACATCTCCGACTCGAACACGCTGGCGGCCAGCCCACCGATGTTGACCTTGATCAGGGGCTGCGCATGCCGTGCGGACCACTGATGCAGCAGGTCGGCCACCACGCTCTTGCCGGTGCCGTTTTCGCCGAGCAACAGCACGCCGACGTCGCTCTTGGCGATGCGCGACAGATCGTCGAGCAGACGCTGCATTACCGGCGATTCGGCGATAAAACCGCCGGCCGCCTCCTGCAGCCGCAACGCCTGCGCCTGGCTGAGGCGGCGCTCGCTGCGGCGGCTACGGTCCAGCGCGATGCGGCTCTCCAGCACACTCAACACGCGCGCGTTCTGCCAGGGCTTTTCGACAAAATCCACCGCACCATGCTGCATGGCGTTGACCGCCAGGCCGACGCTCGCCCAGGCCGTCATTGCGACCACCGGCAAGCCCGGCCACTGCGCGGCGATCTGCGCGATCAAGCCCAGCCCTTCTTCGCCAGAGGTGGTGTCGCGACGGTAGTTCATGTCCACCAGCACTGCGGCGAAGGTATCGCCACGCAGGCAACCCAACGCGACCTCCGGCGACTCCGCGCCCACCATGCCGTAGCCGGCGCTCTTGAGCAGCAGCCGCATCGCCTCGCGGACGTCGGGCTGGTCGTCGACCACCAGGATGCGGGATACGGGAGTTGAAGGAACCGTCATGCGCAGAGTCTAGCGGCCATGCGCCGGATCGCGACGCGGCGCGATGCGCATGCCCGCAATGCGCGGGCAGCGGACACCAGCGCGCAGGCGGCCGCATGCGTGCCCGACCGCATCGTGCATGCGGCCTGCCCGCGTGTCGGTGGAGCTGTGCCTGTCTTCATTCCAGCCGCAACGCCTGCATCGGCGAGACGCAGGCCGCGCGCCAGGCCGGGACCAACGCGGCGAGCAGGCCCGTCAGACCCAGTGCCAGCAGCACGCCACCAATGGCCAGGGGATCGGCCACCCGCACGTCGAACAAGAATCGCTGCAACACGCGTGATAGCGCCATGGCGATGCCCAGACCGATCGCCAATCCGATGCCCAGCTGCAGCGCCGCTTCGCGCAACACCTGGCCCAGCAAGCGCGCAGACGAGGCACCCATCGCGGCACGCACGCCGAACTCGTGCCGCCGCGCGGTCACCGCCACCGCCATCACCGCGTACAGGCCGACCACAGCGAGCAGCAAGGCCAGCCCGGCAAACAGGCCCACCAGCAACAGGTTGAGCTTTTGGTCGCTGGTGGTGGTGGCCACCACGGTTTGCATGGATTGCAGGTCGGCGATGGGTTGTTGCGGAGCGACCTCGGCAAGGGCGGCGCGTAACGCGCGCTCGTCCACACGCTGCGCCTGCGCACGCAGTTGCACCGCGTAGGTCAGGCCGCCGAAGCTGCGCAGGACCTGGTACATCGCATCGCTCATCTGCGCCAACGGTTGATAGACGATGGGGGGCGCAGGCTCGGCCGGCCCGGCCTGGCGGACATCGCCGACAACGCCCACCACACGCATGGGCACGCGCTGATTGTTGCCATCATCTTCCAGCACGACCTGCTTGCCGATGGCCTCATCGCCCAGATAGCGCTGCGCAAACGACACGCTGACCAGGCAGACCTTTTCGGCGCCTGCGCTGTCGTTGCTGCCGATCGCGCGGCCGGCAAGCAGCGGGATCCGAAAGACTTCCATAAATCCCGGCGTGACCAGGCGGTATTGCGTATTGAACGACGGCGCCTGCGCGGTCGACACGCTCCAGCTCAGCTGGGTGGTGGTGGGTGGATTGGTGGACACGCCTGCCAGCGCGATTCCGGGCTCGCGCTGCAAGCGTTCGACGATGCGCCGCGCCTGCTCCACCGCGTCCGCCGCCGTGGCGTAGCGCTGCTTGACCGGTGCCAGGGTAAAGATGGCTGCGGCCCTGCTCTCGAACCCCATCGGCACCTGCGAGAGTTGCTGCAACGAGCGTGCAAACAAGGCGGCCCCCACCAGCAACACCACGGCAATGGCCACCTGCACCACCACCAACACACGCGCCAATCGCCCGGCCTGCAGACTCCATCCGCCACGCCCCCCGCCGACCAGTTCCAGCACCAGGTTGCGGTTGCGATTGCGCGCGACACCGAGCGCGGCGGCGAGCACGGCGGTGCCGATCCCTGCCAGCAGCGCAAACAGCGCACTGCCACCGGTGAGATGCGCACTGTCGCCGCGCAACCACATCACCGGCACCCAGCTGGCCAACAGGCGCAGGCCGATCCACGCCAGCAGCACACCACCCAGGCTGCCGATCAGGCCGATCAAGACGCCTTCGGCCAGCGCCGGCAGGCTCAACCGACCCAGCGATGCACCGAGCGCCGCACGCACCGCGCTGTCGTGACTGCGGCCAAGTGCACGCAACGCCATCAGGCTGACCAGGTTCACCGCCGCAATCACCAGCACGCACCCTGCGGCGGCAAAGAACAGCCACAGCATGTTGCCGCTATTGGCGCCATACAGCGCGTTCTTCAGCGGCAACGCGTTGGCGGGATGCCGCTGCAGCTCCTGAAACCAGGTATCGGTCATGCCGGGGTTGGTCCGCAGTGCGGCCTCCAGGGCCGTTGCCACCTGCGCAGAGGCCTGCTCCGGACGCACGCCCGGCTTCAGCCTCCCGACGATGATTTCGTTGGTGGAGAGATTGGTGGTGGCCAGGTCAGGCTGCATGGTCTGGATCAGATCGAACGGCTCGGCCCACGGAAACTGCGCCGGCAACACCCCGACCACCGGGACCGCACGGCCTTCCACCTGCAACAGGTGCCCCACTGCGCCCGGGTCGCCGCCGAAATAGCGCTGCCAGAATGGGTAACTCAGGATCACCGCAGACGGACCACCTGGCTGATTTTCTGCATCGTCGAAGTTGCGCCCGGCCGCCATGCGGACACCCAGCGTCTGCAGGAAGCCGCGGTCCGCGCTGATCGATTGCACCACATCGGCGCTGTCGCCGCGGGCGATATTGATCGGCAACGGCCAGGCACGCAGCATCCCGGTGGCCGACAGGCCCGGCAGGCGGCGTAGCGGCGCGTAATAGCCGGGCCCTGCCACGTTGCGTCCCTGCTCGGAAGGGCGCCCCAGGGTGACCAATTGTTCGGCCTGCGGAAACGGCAACGGTGCCAGCAGCGCCTGGTCCAGCAGCGCGAATACGGCCGTGGTGGTCGCCACGCCCAGGGCCAGCGTCAGGCTGGCCAACAGCAGATAGCCCGGCCGGCGCAACAGGCCCCGCCACGATTGCCTGGCTTCGCGCCACAGCAGCGCGTGCGCCATCACGGCGATGGCTCCGTGACCCGCGTCGGCAAGACGCTGTCGTGTTCGTGGCGAATGCGCTCGAAGGTGTCTTCGTCGACGATGCGGCCGTCGAGCATGTGCACGATCCGCGAGGCCCGGCGCGCAAACGCAGGATCGTGGGTGACCATGCACAAGGTGGTGCCGGTGAGATTGAGCTGCTCCAGCAACTGCATCACCGACTCGCCGTTGCGGGTGTCGAGGTTGCCGGTGGGCTCGTCGGCGAGCAGGATCGCCGGCTCCCCCACCAGCGCGCGCGCCACCGCCACGCGTTGCTGCTGGCCGCCGGACAACTGGCCGGGATAGTGCCGCTGCCGGTGGTGCATGCCGACCAGTTCCAGCACCTCGCGCACCCGCTGGCGCAGCGCGGCAGTCCCGATGCCATCGCGGTAGGTCAGCGGCAAAGCCACGTTTTCTTCGACGGTAAGGTCTGCGATGAGGTTGAAGGCCTGGAAGATGAAGCCGATATGGTCGTTGCGCACGCGGGCACGTGCGCGGGCAGTGAGATCGGCGACATTGCGGCCCTGCAGCAGGTAGTCGCCGTGGCTGGGCGCATCCAGCAGGCCCAGGATCGACAGCAGCGTGGATTTACCGCAGCCCGAAGGCCCGGTGATCGCGACAAAATCGCCCGGCGCGATCTCCAGCGCAATCTCGGCAAGCGCGTGGGTTTCCACCTCATCGGTGTGAAATACCTTGCTCAATCCGTGCAGGCGGATCAGCGGAGCGGCGGGGGTAACAGTGGGCTGCATGGAGCTCTCCTTGAAGGTCTAGCGTAGACGTAACCGTGGAAACCTTGCCCACTGGCTGGTATCGGACAGGATGAGTTGGTCGCCGGGCCGGAGCCCGGCACGTATTTCGATACGGTCGCTGGAGACGGCGCCAAACCGCACCGGCACGCGGACGGCGGCATCGCCACCGGGCTGCACGACAAACAGTGCGGCCGATGAATTCGGCGCGGCCAGCGCGGGGCGCGCGACGCTGATGACATCGCGCAGCATGCCAAGCCGGATGCGGCCATCGACCGACAGGTCCGGCCGGGCGCCGGCCGGCAAGGGCTGCACGAAGCGCACATCCACGCTGACGCTGCCGTTGCGCACCGCAGGGTCGATACGGATCACGCTGCCGGCGACCAGACCGTTGCGGGTATCGACACTGACCGGCAGATCCAGCAACAGATCCTTGGCCAGCACTTCCGGCACCTGCAGCCGCGCCAGCAGCTGATCCGGCCGCGCCACCCGGGCCAGCTTGGCCCCTGCAGCCACCTGCTGCCCGGGCTCTACGTCGACCTGTTGCAGGATGCCCGCGATACCGGCACGCACCTGCAGCGCGGCCAGTTGCTGACGCGCGATCGCCAGGCTGCTGGCCACCTCGTCGCGACGTGCCTGCGCCGCACGCAACTGGGCGGCCATGTTCTGCCGGAATGCCGCAACGCGCTGCTGTTCGATCTGCGCGCGGCCGCGCTGCTGCGCCTCGGTGATCTGGCTCTCGCGCAATTCGATCGCCGAAATGACACCGGCCGCATGCGCGCGCTCATAGGCCTGCGTCTTGACTTCGGCAATGCGCCAATCGGAACTGGCCCGCGTCTGCAGCGCCTGTTGATCGAGCAGTTGCGAGGCCAGTGCAGTGCGTGCGGCGGCCACCTCCGCCTCGGCGCCGGCCAACGCGGCGGTGGCCTTTTCCTGGTTGGCCACCAGCTCGGGATTCTGCAACCGCAGGATCAGCGTGTCTGCTTCGACCCGGCTGCCGGCCTGCACCAGCACCTGCTCCAAGGTGGCCGGCGCGCCAGCGGTGATCCAGCGCGTGTCGCGCGGGACCAGCACACCGGTGGCGCGGATCTCGCGCAACATATCGCCGCGTTCGGCGGTGCCGATCCACACGCTGGCACGCTCCACGCGGGGGCTGGCGCGGCCAAGGCCCACGGCCGCGATCCCGGCAACCAGCAGCACGGCGCCACCAACCAACACACCCACGTGCAGGCGGCGCAGACGAAAACGACGGGGAGACTTGGCGATATCCATGCCAAGGTGACAGCAGGACGCGTGCCATGTAGTCGCCGACTGCAACGCCTTGATTTGCAACGCGATCGCCGATTCCATGCGCGTACTGCGCTGTACGATTCCGTACATGCACATCCGATACCGGACAGTGGCGCGGCCTGTCCATGCATGCGCGCGGCAGCGTGGTGCAGACCGGGATCCGCAGATGCTGCTGGCGCACGTCAGTGCAAGCTGCGCATGTCATGTCGGCAACGGCGTGCTGCACCTCGCTTTATCGAGCACGACCGCCCCGCCTCATCGAGACGCGTGGCGCCGGTGATGCAGCTCATCTACCAGACATCGGCCGCAGCGTGATCGGTTTAGCGCGGCTGACCAACGGATGCGCTCACCGCCAGGCGGACGCGGACGATGCTCGGTGCGGCATGGACTGCTTGTCCACTCCGGTTCCGGGCCTGCTGTCCGCGCCCACCTGACGACTGCTGGCCAAGTGTGTCGGCGGTTTTCTCAACGTCTCGATGTCATCGCAGTGCGAACTGGCGCCTGCGTGCCCGATAAGACCCAGCGGTTAGCTGCGCTCAGCCTGCGGCCCTCATGTGCGCAGTACCAACCGCACCCGCTGCGCTCATCTGCAGCCAGGCCGGTGGCACGGCGCTCTCCGTTACTGCGACTCAAGCGTCTGCCGATACCGCAACAGCGCTTCCGGTGCGTCGGTCTGGATGATGGAAATGCCGTCGCGGTGCAGGCGGCCCCAGACCTTGTCCGGATCGCGTTCGGCATCGGCGTCGCCGCCGTAGCCGGCAATGAACCCTTCCCACAAAGAGTTGACCATCAGCCGCACGTTGTGCGCCTTGCTCACTGCCGCCAATGCCGGCAATTGCGATGCGGCCATCTTGGGCAGCTCGAAGGCCATCGGGCGCGCATTGCGGGTTTGTGCAGTGGCGATCGCGGCCAGATCGGCAGTGCCGTGCGCGTTGATCAGGATCGGGAAGAAGTACACGCGGTCGAACGGCTGCATCGCCGCCAACGGCGGGGTCGCGATGCCCGCTTCGGCCTTGACGATCACCTGGTGCTGCATGCCGGCGCGCGTGACCGCATCGACCACCTGCACGTAGATCGCATCCTTGACGTCCAGATTGAGCAGGATGTGGCCCTTGGCGGCGTCCAGCATCTGCTCCAGCGTGACCACGCGCTGATCGGTCAACGGCGCTTGCGCGCCGCCTTCGTCGCTGCGCAAGCGCAGCTTCTGCAGATCGGCCAGCGTGAGCTCTGACAGCTTGCCGGTGCCATCGGTGGTGCGGTCCACGGTGGCGTCGTGCAGCATCACCAGGGTGCCGTCGGCCGCGCGGCGCACGTCGGTTTCCATCACATCGGCGCCGATGGCGATGCAACGCCGCAGCGCTGCCAGCGAGTTCTCCGGTGCGGTGTCGGTGAAGCCATGCTGCGGTGCGGCCGCGTGGCAACCGCGATGGGCGACCACCACGATGCCGCCCTGCGGGTTGGTCAAGCGGGCCTGGATCGCCGCCACCCCGGTGGGGGCTGCATTCACAGGGCTGGCGAGCGCCGCGCACAGCATGGCGGCGACAGTGGCAACAGAACGTAATGTCATTGAACAACTCTCGAGTGGGTGACTGATCGCCTGACGGCATCTGCACCAGGCGATGTGCATGCAAGCCGGATGCGGCAAGCAACGCTTGTACTTGCGATCCAACGCGCCATCGGCATCCGGCCCATGGCAGGCCCTTCAAACGCTACGCTCAGAACGTCGGCGTGAAGCGCAGACCGAACCAGTAGGTGGTGGGCACCGAGTAACTGTCCTTGAGCAGGTTCTGCCCTGGGCCAGTCACGCTGGTGATGCGGCTGTGGGTGATGTTGCTGACCTGGCCGATCAGGCTGAGTTGCTTGCTGATGGCATAGGTGGCGGTGAAGTCCAGCTGCGAGCGCGGCGACCAATACAGGTCCTGCCAATCGATATTGCTGACGATGGCACGCAAGGCCTTGCCCTGGCGATTGTAGGCCGCACGCAGTTCCAGCCCGCCGGTGTTGTAGAACACCGTTGCGTTGGCGGTGTAGTCCGGCTGGCCGACCAGGTTGGCGAGCTTGCGTTCGCGCTGGGTGACAGCCGTACCGCTGCCGACGCTGTAAGGCACGTCCAGGCTGCCATCGAGCACGGCAAAATTTGCACTGAAGCCCACACCGCTGAGCCACGGCGCGATGGGCGCCAAGGTGTTGACGATGCCGTTGAACTCGACCCCGCGGATGCGCGCCTTGGCGGCATTTGCCGGTGTGCTGATCAAGGCATTGGCGTAGGTGGTGCCGTCGAAGGTGAAACTGTCGGTGCGCGAGAGCGTAAAGATCTCGTCCTGGATGCGCTTGTCGAACACCGCAGTGGACGCGAAGGCATCGAAGTCGCCGGGCAGGCGCCATTCCAGCGACAGGTCCAGGTTATTGGACACACGCGGCTTGATGTCCGGGTTGCCGATGGTGACGGTGACGCCTTGCGCATTCGGGTTGCCGGCGTCGGTCGTGTTGACGAAGCCGATCGAGGTGCGGGCTGCGTACGCGTCGTACGGCGGGCGGCCCAGCGTGCGGCTGGCACCGGCGCGCAGGTCCAGCGTGTCGGTCAGGTGGTAGGTCATGATGGCCGACGGCAGCAGATAGTCGTAATCGGCACTGGTCGGGTTATCGACATAGACATAGCGGTTGCTGGCAGCATCGAGTTGGCGCTGGCGGCCCACCGTGTCGAGCTTGGTGCTGTCGAAATGCACACCGGCCTGCACGTTGAGCCGATCGCTGCGATAGCTCACCAGCCCGTAACTGCCGAAGGTCTTTTCGGTATGGGTGAAGTTGTCCTGGTTGCTGAAGGCCTGCTGGTCGGTGCTGTTGAATGCGCTCAACGGCGCTGCCGCCAGCACGCGGTTGGCCTTGTCGGGATCGATGGTGATCAGGTTCAATCCGGCGTAACGCATCGGCGCCCGGCCGGTGCCGGCCACGTCGGCCAGGCCGAACGCCGGCGCGCTGGTATTGGGCTGATACTCGACGCGATAGATGTCGTAGGACGGCTTGTCGGTGGTGTACGACACGCCTGCCGCAAAGCCGATGCCCTGGTCGCTTTCGCCCTGATTGAAGCCGTAATCGAGCCGTCCGGTGAGGATGCGATCGGCAGCGGTGCGCTTGTAGTCCGGCCGCCAGTACGACAGGCTGTAGTTATCCAGGGTGTTGTAGGCCTGCGGCGACACCCCGAAGCGCTGATCGAAACCGGAGGTGTCGTAGTTGAATGCGTAATTGGGCGTGGCATTGACGGTCACACCACTGCCGGTCTGGCCCACCGGCACCGGCGCGGCGCGGCTGATGCCGGTGGCGTACTTGATCATCCGGATCGGCTCGTCGTAGGTGGCGTCGGACCACGCGCCGCGCGCAGAAAACTGCTGCCGATCGGTCGGCCGCCAGATCGTTCCCAACTGCGCAACCTTGGTGCGCGTGGTGACGATCTGATTGGAATATCCCACCTCGATATCGCCGCCCGGATAACTGCCGGAGGTGGCGGTCTGATTGAACACCCGGTTGCGGTTGCGCGGGTCGATGATGACCTCGTTGCGCTCCATGTTGTCCTTGAAGTAGTAGTAGCCGGCCATGGCATAGGCTTCGAGCGCAGCGCTGGGGCGCATTTCGAACTTGCCGGTGACGCCATAGCGGTCGCGCTGGTTCTGCACGTACCAGTACTTGTCCTGCTGCGGCACTGCCCAGCCGTTGCCGAGATTGGCGCCAGTCTGCAGCACGCCGTTGTTGTCGTAGAACCCGTAATGCACCGTATCGGTGGTCATATGGGTTTCGGTGTAGCTGCTCAACGTCTGGTAGTTGGCCGACAGCGTAACGCCGTATTGCTGCTCGCTGCCGAAGGTACGGCTGCCGGTGGCATTCAAGCGATACCCCGGGTCGTCCTGATCGCGCGGCTTGCCGACATCGTTGGCGTGGCCCAGCGCAGTTTCGGCACTGAAGAACGGCTTGCCGCCGTTCTCGAACGCGCTACGCGTCTTGAGATTGATCGCGCCGCCGGTGGCATTGGGGTCCAGATCCGGCGTAAACGTCTTGACCACCTGCAACTCGCTGACCATCGAGGCCGGCAACAGATCCAGACGCACGCCGCGGGTGATCGAGCCAAGCGTGCCGTTGGGCGTACCGGGCGAGGCGATGGTCAAGCCATCGATGGTGACGTTGTTGTACGAGGGCCCCAGGCCGCGCAACACCGGCGTGGCCGCCTCGTCGCGCGGATGCTCGTTATCGGTGGCCGGCAGTACCGACAACCCGGGAACGCGACGCAACGCTTCAACAATCGTGCTGTCCGGCAGTGCGCGCACATCGGTGGCGCTGATCACGTCGGTGATGTTGGTTGCCGCGCGCTTGCTCTCCACCGCCGCCGCATTGGCGCGCCGCACGCCGGTGACCTGCATGGCGTCGAGGGTCTGCACGCCGGTTCTGCTGGTGGTGGCCGGTGCGCCGCTATTGGCTGCATCGGCTTGCGACGATACAGGTAAGACAGCCGAGGCAGGGTCTATCGCTGCGGCGTTCATGGAATCTGCAGATGCATCTGCTGACACTGCAGAACGTCGATTTGCAGTCGCAACTTCGGCATCGGGCGTGGCTTCCTCGTCGTTACTGACTGTGGCTGAAGCTGTGGCGTTGGCTGTCGCCGTACCTGCGCTCGTCAACGCACTCGCGGTCGTGGCCATAGCCGCAGAAGCCGCCTCAACTGAGGCCTCGACTGGAATCCCCGCACGCGCGCTGGCCCATGCCTGCGAAGCAGGCGAGCAGGCCGCAATGGCCACGGTGAGAACGGACAGGTGTAAACGGTACGAATCGGAGCGCTGCATGGAATCCCGGGATCGCGCAGCAAGGACGCCGCGCCGGTGAGAAAGCAGGCCACCGTAGCCAGTAACAATGACCTTTGCGTGTCACCCGCATCGCATCGAAAAGACAGTGCGCAGCGATGTCCCCGCATGCGAAGCAGCGGTATCGTCGACGTAGGAGCGCGCTTGCGCACGATGAGGCTCTCCCGCTGACGCCAATCGCACGTAGGAGCGCGCTTGCGCGCGATGAGCTTTCCCGGTGACGCCGCATCGCGCGCAAGCGCGCTCCTACGGAAGCCGGATGGCATACCCGAATGGATAGTCGCCAACCCGTGCAGCCAACCCGGCGCGCAGCGGATTGGCGATCAGGTAAAGACGCCCCGCTGTTAGGAAGGCGCGCCAGCGTGACCAGTCGCAATGACCTATGCGTGCCACCCGCATCGCATCAAAAAGACAGCGCGCGGCGATATTCCCAGCGGCTTTGAGCGCGCTTGCGCGCAATGTGGCTTTCCCGCTGACGCCAATCGTACGTAGGAGCGCGCTTGCGCGCGATGTGGCTTTCCCGGTGACGCCGCATCGCGCGCAAGCGCGCTCCTACGGAAGCCAGATGGCATCCCAGAACGGATAAGCGCCAACCCGTTCAACCAGTCCGGCACGCAGCGGATTGGCGATCAGGTAGCGAGCCGCGATGCGCAGATCGTCGTCATTGCGCAAGGCACGGTCGTGGTAGGCGCGCGTCCAAACCGCATCGCGCACCCCGCGTTGCTCATTGACTGCACGCGTGCTTGCCGCCTTCATGCGTGACACCGTCCGCGCCAATGGCGTCACATCCCCCAACTGCACCAGCCAGTGGACGTGGTCCGGCATCAGCACCCAGGCAAGCAACGAGGCATCTTCCGGCACTGCGGCGATAAAGGCGCGGCACGCCGACGCGGCCAGCGGAAAATCGTCGAACACCCGTCGCCGCTGCCAGGTTGTGGCGGTGAGGAGATAGCAGCCCCTTGCAAGCGAGCGCCGGCCACGACGTAGTGCTCGATGTCCTGCGGAAATGGAGCTGGTCATCGATGCATGCTGGCCCGCCCGCGCAAACCCTTGCATCGGAGTCGGACGCTGGCTTCGGTGAGAAAACTCCCAACCGTAGGAGCGCGCTTGCGCGCGATGGGGCTTTCCCGGTAACGCCCCATCGCGCGCAAGCGCGCTCCTACCTTGTTGCTTTACGGCTGCACCACCGTTCGCCGCTGCCAGGTTGTGGCGGTGAGGAGATAGCAGCACCTTGCAAGCGAGCGCCGGCAGCGACGTAGCGCTCGATGTCCTGCGGAAATGGAGCTGATCATCGATGCATGCTGGCCCGCCCGCGCAAACCCTTGCATCGGAGTCGGACGCTCGCTTCGGTGAGAAAAACTCGCAACCGTAGGAGCGCGCTTGCGCGCGATGAGGCTTTCCCGGTGATGCCCCATCGCGCGCAAGCGCGCTCCTACCTTGTTGCCTTACGGCTGCACCACCGTGATCGTTGCCGGGGTGGTGCGGCCTACGCCACGCAACTCCGGCCGGTACATGTCTTCCACCAGCGACGGCGGCACCGTGTAGGTGCCCGGCGTCACCGCACGCACCAGGTAATACACCTGCGCCTTGCTGCCCGACGACAACGCCAGCGCGGCCACATAACGGTCGTCGCGGAACTCTTCGTGCTTGACGTCGGCGGCGCTGGAGCGCTCGCTGATGCCAATGCCGTCCACCACCACATCGGCCCATTGCTTGGCATCGCCGAGATTGAAATTCTCGATTTCCAGGCCGGCCGGCAACAGATCGGTGAGCAAGGCGTCGGGCATCGATTCGTTGGCGGTGATGGTGACGCGCACGATCAGCGCCTCGCCTTCCTTCAACGCGCGCGGCGTCCACGGCTTGCCGTCGGTGGTGTACCAGCTGCGCTCCACGCTGAGGTGACGCGTGTCCGCCTCCGGTGCGGTACGGGGGATGCCGGCCACTTCAATGCTGGCATACATCGGCGCCTCGCCCTGCGGCGCGAACTGCACGCCGCGGGCCAGCGCCGCACTGTCGAAGCTGCGTGCGAACACGCGGGCCGGTGCGATCTGCTGCACCTCATCGCCCACCGTCAAGCTGCCCGAGACCTGCTTGCCCTGCCCCACCATCAACGCCTTGCCCAGCCGCGCCAGCGCGATCTGCTCCTGCGTGCTCAGCCACAACACACCGCCAGCACGGCGTGCATCCAGCGCCTGCCCCAGGGCCACCACGCGGGTGTCGTACTCGGGCTTGGACAGGCCACGTTCGTGCAGCAAGGCCATCATCAAGGCATCGTCGCGAATCGCACTGCCGTAGTCGCCGAAATACGGCGGCCGCTCGGAACTGTCCTTGGCGAAGCCGGCCTTGATCGCCGCCTCGCCCCGCTTGGTGTCGCCCTGCAGCGACAGCGCCGCACCCAGATGCACCAGCGACAGGCCAGTCAGCGCCTTGCTGCGCTGGTTGTCGTACAGCGCGCGCAGCGTGCCCAGCGGAGCGCGGTTGACGCGTGCCAGCACGTAGCCGGACCACGCCTGGTTGGCGAACTTCAGATTGTCGCGGCGGTCCTGCCCATAGAACTCGTTGCCGCCGGACAGCAGGTCTTCGCTGAGGCGGTTGAGCGCCTTCTGCAGCACGTTGTCGGGCACCGCAAAGCCGGCGTCCTTGGCATCGAGCAGGAACTCGGCGATGTACGGGGTCAAGCCCGGATTGACGTAGCCATCGTCGCCCCACATCGAAAAATGCCCGCTGGCGATCTGCATCGACGCCAGGCGGCCGAACGCGCCTTCCATGCGCTCGCGGCGCGTGGCCGCATCCAGCCCCTTGGTGCCCAGCGCCTTGGCAGTTGCCTCGTCGAGCAGCAGCGCGGCATACCCCTTGCTGGTGGTCTGTTCGGCGCAGCCATACGGATACTCCAGCGCGCCCTGCATGGCGCTGGCGAACGGAATCGGCGGTAGCGGGCTGACCAGCATGCGCGCGGTGACCGAACCGGCCATCAGGCCATCGGCATTGGCGCTGTCCAGGGCGACCGGTGCCAGCGGGTCGAGCACGCGCGTCTGCGTGCGCAGCACCTGCGGCCACCCGGCACGTACCGGCAGCTCGTAGTTGCGGTCGGCCTTGAACCCATTACCGTCCACACGCACGCGCACCTTGGCCACGCTATAGCCTTCAGTGGCCGTCAGCGGGAAGCTCAGCGTCTGCTTGGCATCCACGTCCAGCTTGATGCTGCGCGCCGCCTCGGCAATCGACAGCGGGCCGATGCCATCCACACGCACATTGAACTCGCCCGGCTTGCCGGTGAAATTCTGCACGTCCAGCGTCACCGTACTGCGGTCGCCCGGCGCCATTACGCGCGGCATGCTGGCTTCGGCCAGGATCGGCGCACGCACGATGGTTTCCATGTCGCGGTTGCCGTAGCGCGTGTCCGAATACACCAGTGCCGACACCCGCAAGGTGCCGTTGAAATCCGGCACCGGCAGTTGCACGCGCGCATTGCCACGGGCATCGAGCGTCACCGACCCGGAAAACAGGTCCACGGTCTGCACGCGCGCGGTCGGGCGCTTGGCCTGCGGCAAGGCTTCCAGCGCCATGTCGCCGCCGAACTTGAGCTTGCCGCTGGCGCCTTCGAAACTTTCGATCACGCGGCCATAAATGTCGTAGGCATCGGTACCCAGGCGCCGCTGCGCAAAGAACTGCGCGTTGGCATCGGGCACCGGGAAGCGGGTGATGTTGAGAATCCCCACATCCACCGCCGAGATGGTGACGTGCGCCGCCTTGCCCGCCAGTTCCGGCACGCTCACCGTCACCGGCAGCGATTGCTCCGGGCGCATCTGCTTGGGCGCGGACAGGCCGACCGCCACGCGGCGCGCCTTGCGATCCATCGGCACATACGCCACACCCACCGCACGCGCGGGAGTGATCTTGCTCGGCGCGGTGCCGCCGCGGAACACCAGCGCGGTGACGTAGACGTCGTGACGCTCCCAGGCCTCGGTCACCGGAATGTCGAACGTGCTACCCGGCTTGACGTCGATGTCCTGCACGTACAGCAGCTTGTCGCTTTCCACCAGCAGCACGCCCTTGCCGGCATGCGGCGGGGTCAGCGTGACGGTGAGCGTGTCGCCGGCACGGTAGCCGGTCTTGTCCAGCGCCAGCTTGACCTTGTCCGGGCGCGCGTCCAGGCCGCGGTTTTCGTCGTTCCAGCTCCAGCCGGCACGGAACGGGTAACGCGTGGTCAGCCCGGTGGCCGGGTCGAACACATCCAGGCGGTACTCGCCCCATTCCACCGGGAAATCGAGCTTGGCATTGCCGCTGCCCACATCGAGCGTGCGGGTGTCCTTGTTCTCGAAGCGGCGAGTGAAGTCGTAGTCCCAATGGTCGTCGGTGTAGTTCCAGTGATAGTCGCGCAGCTCGCGCACCAGGGTGGCCTTCAGGCCCTTGGCCGGCTGCGGCTTGCCGTCGGCATCCACGCGGGTGAGCTCGAACCGCGCGCTGCCGTTGGCATCGGCGCCGTCCTTGTCGTCGAACAGGGGGCGCACGCCGACCAGCGCCTTGGCCGGCCACAGCACCCGCTTGACGGTGCGGGTGACGGTGCGCCCGCCGGTTTCGTAGACGCTGCCGGAGACTACCGCGGCGATCGTGCTGACCGGCTTGGCTTCGGCCGGCAGCGCGATGTCTTCGCGCAGGATGCCGTCGCTGCCGAACGTGGTATCGATCACGTCCTTGGCTTCGCGCGGCAGCTCCAGCGTGGGGTCGCCGAAGAACCAGCCCGGCAAGGACTCGAGCGGATGCTGCTCGACGCTGACCGCCAGCTTGGCGGTGAAGCGGTTGCCATCGGCCGGCGCGCCATACAGATACGCGGCATTGGCGACCAGCTTGAACGGCTGGCCGGCGCTCAAGGTCTTTTGCGCGGCATCCAGATCCAGCTTCATGCGCTCGGGCAGGAACTCTTCCACCCGCACCGTCATGCCCTGCACGGCATCCTTGCTGGCCGGGTCGGTACGGAACTCCACCTGCCAGCGGCCGGTGGGCGCGTCGGCCGGAATCTGCTGGGTGAATTCGAAGTAGCCCTGTTGGCCGGGTTGCAACTTGGTTTCGCGGAAGGTCTTGCCGTCCGGCTGCTTCAGGCGCAGGAACACCGGTTGCGGCTTGGTGGGCTTGCCGTCGTTGTCGCGCAGGATCGCCGACACGCGCATGGTCTCGCCGGGGCGATACAGATCGCGACCGGCCCAGGCGAACACGTCGAACCACGCACTCTGGCGACCGGCCACCGCAAACTCGCTCAGGTCCAGCGCCGGCTGGTTGAACGGCAGCAACGAAACGTCGGTCTTGCTGCGCGCCACCAGCACGTGGCCGGCATCGAGCGTGTAGTTGAGCAGCGCATTGCCGTTGCCGTCGGTGGCGCCCTTGAGGAACAGCTCGCCCTTGGCATCGAGGATGCGCACTTCCACGTTCTTGATCGGCTCGCCGCTCTGCAGCGAGGCGGTGTGCACGAACAGCTTGTCCTTGTAGGCGCGCGTATGCAGGCCGATGTCGCTGACGGTAAAGAACGCGGTCTCTTGCTCGCTCTCGAAACTACCGGCGCGCTTCATCACCGCAAAATACAGGCCAGGCTCCTGCAGTTCCTTGATGTCCTGCGTCGGCAGGTAGGTCAGCACACGCTCGTTCTGCTTGCCGCCCAGGATGAAACGGTTGACGTACACCGGGTCGGCCAGCTTGGACAGCGGTTGTTTGCCGCTGTATTGGCTCTCAAGCTCCCAACTGCCGCGACGACCGCCGCGCTGAAACTGCTGGAAGAACGCCGGCAGCGACTTCTCGCGCACGCGCAGGAACTCCACGTCCACTTCCGGCACGTTGACCGATACCACCGGCAGGCCGCGGCTTTCGCGCGCCGGCAGCACGCTGCCTTGCGAAGCGAACCCGACCACCGGCTTGAGCGCGCCGGTATAGACCTTCTGCTTGAGCGGCTTGCCCAGGCGACTGCCGTCGGCGGCCAGCAAGTTGGCGTCGATCAGTACCGTGTAGTCCTTGGCCGCTTCCACATACGGGTAACGCAGCGTCTTGCCGTCGTCGGACAGCGTCCAGCTGCTGTCGCCGGTGCCGACCTTCTCCTCGAAGCGCACCAGCGCATCGAAATCCTGCGTGCCGACCAGCGGACGCGAGAATTCCAGCGCCAGCGACAGACCGTCGCCGGCCTGGTCGGGATAGGCACGCGCCAACGCGAATCCGGTGATGGCCTGCCTGTCGGCCTTGATCGCCTCGCCGCTGGCAGTAGGCAGCTGCCCGCTTTCGTTGCGCTTGCAGGCCACGCTGCCCAGCGCCACCGTGAGCAATACCACCCACAGCAACATGCGCCGCGTACCCAACGCCCTCATCCCTGATTCCCGGCTGTCCATTCGTGCTATCCCATGAAGGAGGCGGCCAGTATAGCGACGCGCCTGACCTGCATGCGCTGCGCGGCAGCACAGGGATCGCGCCATGCGTTTTGCGACAGCCTCGGGCAGTCAACAGCCCCCTCATCCGCCCTTCGGGCACCTTCTCCCGCACGCGGGAGAAGGAGTACCAGGAATTGATGGACGTACGGCGCAATGCTTGGCACCGCGCGTCGTGTCGCTGCATTCGAGCAAGCGACGTGTGTCCTTGTTCGTAGGCTCGCCTGCCTCGCACCCGCGGAAGCTGTTTCGACACTTGAGCCGTACCAGCAGCTCCAAAAAGCTCATGACTCTCCCTTCTCCCGTTGACGGGAGAAGGTGCCCGAAGGGCGGATGAGGGACGATTCACGCCGCCGTGCCTGACCAATAACCCGGCGTAGTACCGACAGCGCCACCTGCGCAGGCGCATGCCGGCAATGTCGCGGCCCGGGTCTCAGCGCAGCAGCTGTCGCCTGCCTCGTACCCACGGAAGCTGTTTCGACACTTGAGCCGTACCAGCAGCCCCAAAAAGCTCATGACTCTCCCTTCTCCCATTGACGGGAGAAGGTGCCCGGAGGCGGATGAGGGACGATTCACGCCGCCGTGCCTGACCAATAACCCGGCGTAGTACCGACAGCGCCACCTGCGCAGGCGCATGCCGGCAATGTCGCGGCCCGGGTCTCAGCGCAGCAGCTGTCGCATGTACATGTCGATCAACGCCGGCTTGTCCGCGCGCAGGCACGCCTGCACGTTCGCGGTGCCTTTGCTGCCCTCGCGGGTGTACCCCTGCGCATCGACCTCCAGATGCAATGGCGTGGTCGGGCACAGGTCGGGGCGCAGCAGCCAGGCCACCGGCACTGCGTCGAACAGGGTCGGCGTGGCGCTGGCCCAGGGCTGGTCGGTATTGCGCCACTGGTAATACAGCTGGGTGAGCGCATCGGTCAGATCATCGCCGTGCGCAAACAGCGCGACGCGTTCGGGTTCTTCCAACGTGATCTGGGTGGCATCCAGCGGCAGCAACACGATCGGCACGCCGGCTGCGAACACCTGCTGCGCCGCCGACACATCGGAGAGGATGTTGTACTCCGGCGCCGGCGCACTGGCCGGCCGATACGCCGACTTGCCATAACCAACGCGCACCGACCCGCCCATCGCCACGATGCGCTTGAGCTTGGCAAAGCCGGCCGGGTCGCGCTGCTGCGCCAGTGCGGCGTCGGTCATCGGCCCCAGTACCAGCAAGGTCACCTTGCCAGGATGCAGGCGCGCCTGCTGCAGGATCATCGCCGCCGCATCCGGCAACTTGCCCGGCAACCGCCCCTTGGACGCCCAGCGCGCCTGGCTGAAGGGAATCGTGCTGGTGGTGCGCGCGCCCACCGCCAACGGAATCTCGCTACGTCCGGCCTGCTGCAACAGGCGCTGCAGCAGCTGCGCACGCAAACTGGTATCGCCCCAGGCCGATGCGATGCCCAATACCCGCAGTTGCGGGCTACGCAGCAGCAACCCGAGCGCAAACGCATCGTCGATGTCGTCGCCGATATCGGTGGAGACCACCAGCAACTCGGTGGATGCGGGCGTTGGCGCCGCCTGCGCTGCGGTCACGGCAGGCGTCTGCGCCCATGCCACTGCCGACACACACCACAGCCCCAGCATCCACCACATGTTTCGCCATCTGCGCTGCATGCACCTACTCCTGCCGCCATAAAAAAAACCGCCGGCATCATAGCCGGCGGTTCAATCGTGCTACACCACCACGCCGATCAGAAGTTGGCGCGGAACTGCGCACCGACGATGCGCGGGTCGTTGATGAAGCCGGTGAGGTTGTTGAAGTCGATCGCACCGGTCACGCGGATCTGGTTGGTGCAGTTGCGGCAGAACACCGACAACTCGTACGCGCCCGCGCCCCAGTTGTAACCGATCTTGGCGCCGCCTTCGACCAGCGGCTGGCCGGTGAATTCCTTGGAGTCGTACAGGAAGAAATTCACTTCGCTGCGGTAGGACCAGTCGGTGTAGAAGAACAGCTCGCCATCGTTGCCCATCGGGATGCCGTAACGCAGCGTGGCGTTGGCCATCCACTTGGCAGCCTGCGGCAGGTCGTTGCCGTCGATGATGGCGTTGCCGGCCGCATTGAGCGGGTCGGTCACCGTGCAGGTGCGGCACACGCCCACCGACAGGCTCGGGTCGTCGATGCGGGTCCAGTTGTAGGCGCCGCCGGCGGTGACGCGCAGGTTCTGGGTGAGCAGCGCTTCGAAGTCGAACTCGGCGCCGCGCGCCTTGGTCTTGTCGGCGTTGAGCAGGCGCACGTCGTTGGAGACGCCGCCCACTGCGGTGAGCTGCTGGTTCTTGACGCGGAAATCGTAGATGTCGAAGCTCAGGCGCGCGCGGTTGTCGAACAGATCCGACTTGATGCCGATCTCGAACGAATCCACCGTCTCCGGCTCGGCCACGGTCAGCGGCGCGGTGCCCGAGGGCACGCCGAAGCTGGCGCCGCGGAAGCCGCGTGCGGCACGGGCGTACACGTTGACGTCGTCGTTGATGGCGAAGGTGGCCGCCAGATCGCCGGTGACCTTGGAGTTGTCGGTCTCGCCGCTGGACGGCTCCACCAGCGTGACGCGGTCCAGCGCCAGCACGTCGAAGGTCTTCTTGTCGTAGGTGTAGCGGATGCCGGCGCGCAGGTTAAGGCGATCGGTGGCCGCATAGTTCAACGAGCCGAATGCCGCCCACGAGGTGTTGCGCTGGCGGGTCAGCTGGTAGCTGGCCAGATCGCCGCCGCTGAAGGTGTTGTAGGTGTAGTTCTCGCCTTCCACATCGTCGTGGAAGTAGTACAGGCCGGCCTGCCAGTTGAGCGGGCCCTCGTACTGCGATTCGGCGCGCAGTTCCTGGCTGTACTGGTCCAGGCTCTTGATGCCGCCGGCGGTTTCCACCGGGAACGGAATCACGCCCGGGCCGGACGGCGGTGCGAACACCGCGCCGAAGCCACCGTCGATGTCGCCACGGCTGTAGTACTTGCCGATGCCTTCATACGCGGTGATCGAGTGCAGCGCGATGTCGCCCAGGTCCCAGGTCAGATTGGCGCTGCCGCCATAGGTCTGCAGTTCCTGGGTGTTGGCGCCGTCGATGAAGGACTTCTCTTCGTCGAAGCCGTCCACCAGCTGGTTGGTGCCGGGCTGGATGATGTTGGCGCGGAACAGGCGCGCGGTGCCATCCAGGTGACGCGCATGCGCGTTGAACAGGGCACTGAAATCGTCGCTGGCCTGGTACAGCAGCTGCAGGCGCACGGCCGAGTCGGTATAGCCTTCCAGATCGCGGCCGTCGCGGTTTTCCACCCAGTCGTCGCGGCGCTGGCCCAAGGTGGACAGGCGCGCTGCCCAATGCTCGCCCATGGCGATGCTCAGGCCGCTTTCCAGCGTCATGGTGCCGTAGGTGCCATAGGACAGGCTGGCGTAGCCGTCATTGGCGCCGATGGTCGGCTTGACCGAGTTGAACTTGACCACGCCGGCCGGCGTATTGCGGCCGAACAGCGTGCCCTGCGGGCCGCGCAGCACTTCCAGGCCTTCCAGATCGAAGATCGGGAAGCCCTTCAGGAACGCGTTTTCCTGCACCACGTCGTCATAGATCAGCGACACCGGCTGCGAGGCGTAGGTATTGAAGTCGGTGTTGCCGTAGCCGCGGATGTACACGCGCGGGAACACACGGCCATTGGACGATTCGATGTTAAGGCTGGGCGCCTTGCCAGCCAGCACGCGGATGTCCGAGCCGCTGGTGGAGATGGCGTCCAGAAATTCCGGGCGCAGCACGCTGGCCGACACCGGCACATCCTTGGAATCTTCCGAACGACGTTCGACCGTGACCTTGACCGCATCCAGACGCACGACACCGTCGTCGCCAGAAGCCTGCTGTGCAGCAGCGTGGAACGGGAGAAGCGAAACGACGGCAACGGCAAGCGCGCTGATCTTGAGCGACCGGCTGGCTGACATGGGAAGACTCCGAATTCTGGTGGCGGGGCGGCTGCCTGGCCTGCATGCCGCGGTGCAACAGAATTAACACGATTTACACAAATATGGCAGGGCACGTGCGAAAAAGTTTTCGGAATTCGCAAGAGTGTTCTAATTAATGCAACAGAGTCATGCAATTTGTGCGCTGGAACGCCGCCGGTCTCAGCGACGCGCTACGGTGGCCTCACCGTCGAATCGGCGCGTAGACGCCAAGCGGGCCTGTTTCGCTGCGTCGATTACCCCAGCCCGGCAACATCGCCCGGAACCCGCACCCAGCCCTCCATCAACACCCGCGCACTGCGACTCATCAGCGCCTTGGTCACCTGCCACTGCCCATCGACCAGTGTCGCCTCCGCACCGACGCGCAAGCTGCCGGACGGATGGCCGAAGCGCACCGCCGTCCGCGTAGTGCCCCCGGCGGCCAGATTGACCAGGGTGCCGGGAACCGCAGCAGCGGTTCCGATGGCGACGGCGGCAGTGCCCATCATTGCGTGGTGCAACTTGCCCATCGACATCGCGCGCACCAGCAGATCGATCTCGTCCGCATGCACCGGCTTGCCGCTGGACGCGGTGTAGTCAGCGGGCGGCGCGACGAAGGCCACCTTCGGCGTGTGCTGCCGCGTCGCTGCGTCTTCCACCTTCGCAATCAAGCCCATCCGCAACGCGCCGTGCGCGCGCAAGCGCTCGAACATCGCCAGCGCACGCGCATCGCCGTTGATCGTCTCCTGCAATTCGGTGCCGGTGTAACCCAGCTCGTGCGCGTTGACGAAGATGGTCGGGATGCCGGCATTGATCAGCGTCGCGGCGATCGTGCCCAGGCCGGGAATCTCCAGCTGGTCGACCAGATTGCCGGTGGGAAACATCGCACCGCCCTCGCCCTCGGTCGCATCGGCGGGGTCGAGAAATTCCAGCTGCACTTCGGCAGCAGCAAAGGTCACTCCATCCAGCTCGAAGTCGCCGGTTTCCTGCACCTGGCCATCGCTCATCGGTACGTGCGCCACGATGGTCTTGCCGATATTGGCCTGCCAGATCCGTACCGTCGCAATGCCATCGCGGGGCACACGCGCGGCATCGACCAGGCCATTGGCGATCGCGAACGGCCCCACTGCCGCCGACAGGTTGCCGCAGTTGCCGCTCCAGTCCACGAATGCGCTGTCGATGGATACCTGCCCGAACAGGTAGTCCACATCGTGACCGTCGCGCATGCTTGCAGAGACGATCACGCTCTTGCTGGTGCTGGAGGTCGCCCCGCCCATGCCATCGATCTGCTTGGCATATGGATCGGGGCTGCCGATCACGCGCAGCAACAAGGCATCGCGCGCCGGCCCGGGCTGCTGCGCGGCAACGGGCAGATCCTGCAAGCGAAAGAACACGCCCTTGCTGGTGCCGCCACGCAGGTAGGTGGCGGGGATGCGGAGTTGGGGAGCAAATGCCATGAAGGTTCCTTGAAAACGAGGTGCGGACGTACCGGAAATTCTGCGTATCGCATCGATACGATATGGCAATGCGTCACCGTGAAAATCTCAAGCATGCAATCCTGCGCAGATCAGAACGGCAAGTGCGCCTGGTCAGGCAGGAGGCCGTCGGGTCGCAACTGCCAACATGCAATGGGGGCACAGTGATACGGCCGCCCACCGCCCTCGACCAGTAACACTTCGGTAGCGTGCCACGTGATGGGCACAATGGGCTGCGTCAACTTGCTCGGCGCCGCATAGCTAATCGTTACGTGCGGCGTATGTCCGCTCGCAACGTGAAAGCCTTCGGCACGTAGCGCTGCTGCGATAGCAGCCTGTAACGCAACGAAAGCAGATGGATTGCCCTCTGCCCGAAATGCCCAATGCACTGGGTCTGTTCCGCGACTTGTAATCCGGTTCAAGCAAAACGTGACTACCTGGGCATCGAGGCGATCACCCGCACGTAGCATGGCCGCACGCGCAGCAGGCCCTTCGAACCGATCCGAGACCGACTGATGCCAGTTGTCAGGATCGAAATAGGCATCGCCAAGCATCGCATCGAGACGGTGTGCAGCCACGGCACCGACCATGGCGTCAAGCACCTGCGGTGGCGGCTTGAGCATGAAGATCAATCGCGAAGGGTCGGCCATGATGCTGCCCTATGCGGCCTTGCTTGCCTCAAGAAAATCCTGCGCAAACCGCTGCAGCACACCACCGGCTTCGTAAATAGAGACTTCCTCCGCGGTATCCAGCCGGCAGATCACCGGCACCTGCACCTGCTCGCCGTTGCGCCGATGGATCGACAGCGTCAGCGTGGCGCCCGGCGTGCGCTCGCCGACCACATCGAAGGTTTCGCTGCCGTCGATACCCAGCGTCTTGCGATCGGTGCCGGGCTTGAACTCCAGCGGCAGCACGCCCATGCCGATCAGGTTGGTGCGGTGAATGCGCTCGAAGCCCTCGGCCACGATCGCTTCCACGCCCGCCAGCCGCACGCCCTTGGCGGCCCAGTCGCGCGAGGAGCCCTGGCCGTAATCGGCACCGGCAACGATGATCAGCGGCTGTTTGCGGGTCATGTAGGTTTCGATCGCCTCCCACATGCGCAGCACCTGGCCTTCCGGTTCCAGCCGCGCCAGCGAGCCTGCCTTCACCTGTCCATCGATCACCGCCATCTCGTTGACCAGTTTCGGGTTGGCGAAGGTGGCGCGCTGCGCGGTGAGGTGGTCGCCGCGATGGGTGGCATAGGAATTGAAGTCCTCTTCCGGCACGCCCATCTGCGCAAGGTATTCGCCGGCCGCACTGCTGGCCAGGATCGCATTCGATGGCGACAGGTGGTCGGTGGTGATGTTGTCGCCCAGCACCGCCAGCGCCCGCATCTCGCGCAGGCTGCGCGCACCGGCCAGCGCGCCTTCCCAATACGGCGGGCGG
This sequence comes from Xanthomonas sp. 3793, assembly GCF_024806835.1. GTDB lineage: Bacteria > Pseudomonadota > Gammaproteobacteria > Xanthomonadales > Xanthomonadaceae > Xanthomonas > Xanthomonas arboricola_F. The sequence continues at coordinate 174,177 of NZ_JANTYU010000002.1, read as the reverse complement.
CGGATATAGGTGCTTTGCGGGCGCCAGTCGTACAGCGGGCTCACCCGGAGTCCCTGCCCCACGTTGCGCTTGAACATCGGGTCGTAGACGCTGCGGAAATGCTCCGGCTTGACGCTGCGCGCCACCACCGCATCGATCTCCGCATCGCTTGGCCACAGATCCTTGAGCGTCACCGCCACGCCTTCGGCGTCGATGCCCAGCACATCCTTTTCGATATCGAAGCGCACCGTCCCGGCGATGGCATAGGCGATCACCAACGGTGGCGATGCCAGGAACGCCTGCTTGGCATACGGATGGATGCGGCCATCGAAATTGCGGTTGCCCGACAACACGGCGGTGGCGTACAGATCGCGCTCGATAATCTCCTGCTGGATCGCCGGATCCAGCGCCCCGCTCATGCCGTTGCAGGTGGTGCAGGCGAACGCCACGATGCCGAAGCCCAGCTGCTCCAGCTCGCTCAACAGGCCGGCTTCTTCCAGATACAGCTGCACCGCTTTTGACCCCGGCGCCAGCGAACTCTTGACCCACGGCTTGCGGGTCAGGCCGCGCGCATTGGCATTGCGCGCCAGCAGGCCGGCGGCGATGACATTGCGCGGATTGGAGGTATTGGTGCACGAGGTGATCGCAGCGATGATCACCGCGCCATCTGGCATCTGTCCAGGCACCTCGTCCCATTGCCCCGCGATACCGCGCTGCGCCAACTCACTGGTCGCCACGCGCTTGTGGGGGTTGGAGGGCCCGGCCATGTTGCGCACTACGCTGGATAGATCGAACTGCAGCACGCGCTCGTAGTGCGCCGTCGCCAGGTCGTCTGCCCACAGGCCGGTGTGGCGCGCGTAGGTTTCTACCAGCGCCACCTGCGCATCGTCGCGACCAGTCAGTCGCAGGTAGTCGATGGTCTGCCGGTCGATGTAGAACATCGCCGCGGTGGCACCGAATTCCGGCGTCATGTTGGAAATGGTGGCGCGGTCGCCGATGGTCAACGCACTGGCGCCGGCGCCGAAGAACTCCAGGTACGCCCCTACCACGCGCTGCCGGCGCAGGAACTCGGTCAATGCCAGCACGATGTCGGTGGCGGTGATGCCCGGCGCAGGCCGGCCGGTCAGTTCCACGCCGATGATGTCCGGCAGCCGCATCCACGAGGCGCGCCCCAGCATCACGTTCTCCGCTTCCAGCCCGCCCACACCCACAGCGATCACGCCCAACGCATCCACGTGCGGGGTGTGGCTGTCGGTGCCCACGCAGGTATCCGGAAACGCCACGCCGTCCAGTGTGTAGATCACCGGCGACATCTTCTCCAGATTGATCTGATGCATGATCCCGTTGCCCGGCGGAATCACTTCCATGTTCTCGAACGCGCGCTTGGTCCACTCGATGAAGTGGAAGCGGTCGGCGTTGCGGCGATCTTCCACATCGCGGTTCTTGGCGAACGCCTGCTTGTCGAATCCTGCGTATTCCACCGCCAACGAATGGTCCACGATCAGCTGCACCGGCACTACTGGGTTGACCTGCGCCGGGTCGCCGCCTTGTTCGGCGATGGCATCGCGCAGGCCGGCCAGGTCCACCAGCGCGGTCTGCCCCAGGATGTCGTGACAGACCACACGCGCCGGAAACCACGGAAAATCCAGGTCGCGCTTGCGCTCGATCAACTGGCGCAGATAGGCCTCCAGCATCTGCGGCTGCGCGCGTCGCACCAGATTTTCGGCGTGCACGCGCGCGGTGTACGGCAATGCCGCATACGCGCCGGGCTGCAACGCATCGATGGCGGCACGTGCATCGAAGTACTCCAACGACGTGCCCGGCAGGGGCTTGCGGTACTGGCTATTCATGGCTGGCGATATCACAAAGCGGGCGGGGTCTGTTGCTGTTGCTGTTGCTGTTGTTGCTGTTGTTGCTGTTGTTGCTGTTGTTGTTGCTGTTGTTGTTGCTGTTGTTGTTGCTGTTGTTGTTGCTGTTGTTGTTGTTGTTGTGGCTGGTGTTGTTGTGGCTGGTGCTGTTGTGGCTGGTGCTTGTGCTGGCATTGCTGTCACCACGTACTGCTCGCCACGCTCCCTTCTCCCGCAACGCGGGAGAAGGTGCCCGAAGGGCGGATGAGGGCGAGTCGCACGCAGCGGCTTTCAAGAGCGCTGATCCAGCGGCACAAACACCTGATCTTCCGGACCGGTGTAATTGGCCGACGGCCGAATGATCTTGCCGTCCACGCGCTGCTCGATGATATGCGCGCTCCAACCTGCAGTGCGCGCCAGCACGAACAGCGGCGTGAACATCGCCGTCGGCACGCCCATCATGTGGTAGCTGACCGCACTGAACCAATCCAGGTTCGGGAACATCTTCTTGATGTCCCACATCACCGTTTCCAGGCGTTCGGCGATGTCGTACATCTTGCGGCTGCCCTGCTCATCGGACAGCTCGCGCGCCACGTCCTTGATCACCTTGTTGCGCGGGTCGGACACCGTATACACCGGATGACCAAAGCCGATCACCACTTCCTTGCGTTCCACACGCGCCTTGATGTCGGCCTCGGCTTCATCCGGCGTGTCGTAGCGCTTCTGCACTTCGAAGGCCACTTCGTTGGCGCCGCCATGCTTGGGACCGCGCAATGCGCCGATGCCACCGGCGATGGCGCTGTACATATCGCTGCCGGTGCCGGCGATCACGCGACATGCAAACGTGGAGGCGTTGAACTCGTGCTCGGCATACAGGATCAGGCTGGTGTGCATTGCACGCACCCACGAGTCCTTCGGCGCAAACCCGTGCAGCAGATGCAGGAAATGCCCACCGATCGAATCGTCGTCGGTCTCCACTTCGATGCGCTTGCCGTTATGGCTGTAGTGGTACCAGTACAGCAGCATCGAGCCCAGCGAGGCCATCAACTTGTCGGCGATGTCGCGCGCGCCCGGATGGTTGTGATCGTCCTTTTCCGGCTGCAGGCAGCCCAGCACCGAAACGCCGGTGCGCATCACGTCCATCGGATGCGCCGACGGTGGCAGTTGCTCCAGCGCGGCCTTCACCGCGGCGGGCACGCCACGCAAGGAACGCAACTTGGCCTTGTAACCGCGCAATTCGCCGCTATTGGGCAGTTTGCCGTGCACCAGCAGGTACGCGATCTCCTCGAACTCGCTGGTGGTTGCCAGATCCAGGATGTCGTAACCGCGATAGTGCAGGTCGTTGCCGCTGCGCCCCACGGTGCACAGCGCGGTGTTGCCGGCGGAAGTGCCGGACAGGGCAACGGATTTTTTTGGCTTGAAACCGGGAATGGCAGTGTCGTTCATGCGATGAGCTCCCAAGCGGTGGCGTGTTGCGATGTCACTGAGGATTGACCAGGTGGACGCAGCAAGCGGCGATCATGCGCCTTTGCGCGCAAACAGTGCATCCAGGCGTTGTTCGTAATCGTGGTAGCCGATGCGCTCATACAGCTCTTCGCGCGTCTGCATCGTTTCCAGCACCGCTTGTTGATGGCCGTCGCGCCGGATGGCGGTGTAGACGTCCTCGGCGGCCTTGTTCGCCGCGCGAAATGCCGACAGCGGAAACAACTGGATCGCCACACCGGCAGCGGCCAGTTGATTGCGGGTAAACAGCGGCGTCTTGCCGAACTCGGTGATGTTGGCCAGCACCGGCACGCCCACCGCATCGACAAAACGCCTGTAGGTCTCCAGGTCGTAGGCGGCCTCGGCAAAGATGCCGTCGGCGCCCGCTTCCACGCACGCGATGGCGCGCTCGATCGCCGCGTCCACGCCTTCCATCTGGATGGCATCGGTCCGCGCGATCAAAAAGAATGCCGGATCGATCTTTGCATCGGCCGCCGCCTTCACCCGGTCCACCATCTCGCCCTGACTGACGATCTCCTTGCCAGGCCGATGCCCGCAGCGCTTGGCGCCGACCTGGTCTTCGATATGGCAGCCGGCCGCGCCCGCCTTGATCAGCGATTTGATGGTGCGCTCGATGTTGAACGCGCTCGGCCCGAAGCCGGTGTCCACGTCCACCAGCAGCGGCAACGCGCAGACATCGGTAATGCGACGCACATCGATCAGCACGTCTTCCAACGTATTGATGCCCAGGTCCGGCAGCCCCAGCGAACCCGCCGCCACGCCGCCGCCCGACAGATAGATGGCCTGATATCCGGCACGCTGGGCCAGCAGCGCATGGTTGGCATTGATGGCGCCGATGACCTGTAGCGGCGACTCGGCAGCCAGCGCCGCGCGGAAGCGGGTACCGGCGGAAGAAATGGGCGAGGACGTCATGGCGATTCCTGGGATGGGATGTTGGGATAAAGCGCAAACACCATGCCAATCGTAAGTGCTTGATTGCAATACAGCATGCCCGTCCATCGTTGCAGATATGAAACGATTGACGCAACATGAAACACCCATGCAACACGCCAACTCCCATGCGTAGCCCCGCACCTGCAGCGCTGGCCGATACATCGCCTCCGGTGATCTGGACCGTCAGCGTGTCGCGGCTGACCGGTCTGCTGGCCGATGTCATCCCCGAATTCGACCAGCGCGCACGCATCGAGCAGATCAACCTCGGCTTTGCCGATGCAGTGGACGTCATCGGCCAGCGCCTGCGCCGCGAGCGCTGCGACGTCCTAGTCGCCGGCGGCTCCAACGCCGCCTACTTGCGCAGCCGGCTCGCGCTGCCGCTGGCGCCGATCCAGGCCACCGGCTTCGACCTAATGGAAGCGTTGGCGCGTGCGCGCCGTATCGCCCCACGTATCGGCGTGGTCACCCATGCCTCCGACGTGCCCTCGTTTCGCGCGTTCCAGGACAGTTTCGATCTGGACATCGAGCACCGCCGCTTCGTCACCGCCGAAGACGCGCGCGACCGCATCGCCGACCTGCGCGCCGGCGGCATTCAGGTCATCGTGGGCACCGGCATGGCGATCGATTTCGCCGAGCAGGCCGGCCTGCCGGGCGTGCTGCTGTATTCGGCCGATTCGGTCCGTCACGCGCTGGAAAACGCCATCGCCCTGGGCAACGCCTCCAGTCAGGAACGCCCAACCGCACGCAGCAACGCACGACGGCTGCGCCGCAGCGAAACCCTGCTCGGCGACGACGCGGCAATGGTGCATGTCCGCGAGCTGGTGCAGTTGTATGCGCCGCACACCGGCACCGTGCTGATCAGCGGCCAGACCGGTACCGGCAAGGAGTTGGTGGCGCAACAGCTGCATGCAGGCAGTCGCCGGCGCGGCCGCTTTGTCGCGATCAATTGCGGCGCCATCAGCGAATCCTTGCTGGAAGCGGAGCTGTTCGGCTACAGCGATGGCGCCTTCACCGGCGCACGCCGCGGCGGCCACACCGGCCTGATCGAAGCCGCACAGGGCGGCACGCTGCTCCTGGACGAAATCGGCGACTTGCCGATGCCGCTGCAGACGCGCCTGCTGCGTGTCCTGGAAGAACGCGAAGTCCTGCGTGTCGGCGCTACCGTGCCAATTGCCGTGGATGTGCGCGTGATCGCAGCCAGCCTGCAGGATCTGCATACGCTGGTCGAGCAAGGGCGTTTTCGTCGCGACCTGTTCTACCGTTTGACCGCACTGCGCATCGCCCTGCCGCCGTTGCGCAATCGCTCCAACGACATCGCGCTGCTGCTGACGCACTATTTTCAGCAACTGGGCAGCATTGCATCGCCCTTGTCGCCCGCAGCGCTGCAGCGGCTGCAGCAACATGCATGGCCGGGCAATGTGCGCGAGCTCCGCAACCTGGTCGAACGCTTATGCATTCACTGGAAGGCGCAAGCGCAGGGCCACCTGAGCCTGGAACAACTCCAACGCTGGGCGCCGGAACTGTTTGACGCACACACCGTCCCTGCACCGCAGGTCCACACCGAGCTCGCAGCATCCCGCCTGCAGCTCACCGCCACAGCGGTGCGTACGGCCCTGGAACACGCCAACGGTAACCGCGCCCTCGCCGCCCAGACGCTCGGCGTCTCGCGCACCACGCTATGGCGCTGGATGCGCGGTGACCACTGAGTCAAGCGCAGATGGCATTACATCCCATTGAATGACGAGATGTCCGTCACTCGCGCTCGTCTTTGGAATCGAACGCGTATCACGCTCCAGGTCTCCTCCAGCGCACAGCGATGACATCACCATCCTGTTTGTGTCGACAGCGGCCGCATGCGTTGGATCCAGCGCCGTATGCTCGATTGGCCCATGGCATGGAAGCGCTACTCAAAACGTAGGCCAGCGCCCTGGGCGAACGTGTCATCACACCTGGAGGGAAGCTGTGAAAATCCGTATTTTCTTGAACGGGAAAGCCATCAGCGAAACACCCATCGATATCGAAAAAAAAACCTTGCAGGAATTGCGAGCCGACATCGACAACCTCGGTCTCCCGCTTCCATCAGCATGGCAGTTCCAAAAAATGAACGATGCACTGCCGATGCAATCGGAGCGCGGAATCCTGGCTGGACTGATCGCCGCCGATGGCAAGATTGCAATCGCGGCCTCGCCAGCCAAGACCTCGGCGAAATCTGCCAACGGCACGGCAAAGCCGGTCGCCAAGCCCGAGTCAGCCGCAACAACGTCGGCCGGTGCTGGCACGCGTAAGGACGCCGATGGCATTCAGCGCCGCCCGTCCAGCCAGGAAAATACGAACGCGCCTGCAACAGGTAAGCCAAAAGCAACTCCAGCCAAACCATCAAGCGCTCCAGCCTCCGAGGGCACTCACACTCCTGCCAAGGCAGCGACAACTCCCGCTCCAACGCCTTCTCCGGTCCGCAAGCGCAATCCGGCCCTGGTCCTCGAGCTGCCGAAGCCTCTTGAGGGCAAGCTGGAGGCGGATCCGTTCAAGTCCTTTGAAGAGCTCTGGAAGTCCGCCCTGCAAGGCGGCGAGGCGATCAAGAGTCCCAGCGGCACCCAGACCGCCTTTTCGGTCTTCGACTCCGCGCGCCGACGCGGGAAATTCCCATTGCTGGTCATGGCCGACAACGCGCTGTCGCTCAAAGACGATGCCATCTCGTTGGGGATGCCCCACGACCCTGGCGCCGACAGCGCAGCCATCAATCAGGCACTGCAAGCAAGCATCCGAATCAACGTGCGCAGCGAGGACGTCAAGGACGTGTGGGCCAGCGAGTCGTTGCTACTGCGCGACCTGCACGGCTCATCCGCATTCAAGCTGGTTTACTCCGCAGGCGCTGAAGGCACCGTGGACGGCATCATGGTCGGGGGCGAAGACCACTTTTCCTATCAAAGCAGCAATCGGCAGTTGACTAAGCAGCGAGAGCGTTCGGTGCATGTCTCCTCCGTGCGCCGGGTGACCAAGGCATCGATCACACTCCCCCGCGAAATCATCCATGTTTCTCGAGACATCCAATCCGTTTTCGAAAATGCATTAGATGCGCTTGAAAGCAGCGCAAACTTCGCTGGTGAAAGCCTGCAAGACCCAGGAAAAGCACTCGAAGATGTCTTGCGCGTGCTTGGGTCGAAGGGCGCGATGATTCCGAGGACTTATCTGCTTGGCGGTCAGATCACCATCAAGGACCAGATGCAAAGCGACCAAACGCTGACCTCCATCGAGGATGAGAAGAAGGTGACCTTTGAGCAGGATGTGGCTGCCGAGGCAAAGCAGGCCGGCGTCAAGATCGATGCGCAGACTCAGATCGGCAATGCAGAGAACAAAGGGACGACCACCAGCAACAGCAAGCAGGCCGCAAGCAGGCGGTTGCATATGATCGGCGGTGCTGCCGGACTGGCGGAGTCGCCTGCCGAGTGGATCAAGTCACTGGAAGATCCGGCCAACTGGGACATCATCGGATACGACAATTGCCTGCCCATCTGGGAATTTTTCGATACCCCACTGCGTGTGCGCTGGAGAACGTTCGCAAACCGCTTCAGGCAGCTATTGGAATCGGAGATCAAGAACGAATACATGAAACACGATAACCTGATCGGCATGCTCAAGGATCGGGCGCGGCTGCAGGAACGTGGTACCGATTCGATCCGTGCATCGTTTGGCATCGCCAACCTTCCCCAAAGCAGCATCGCGCAAGAGACGCCCTGGCAGATCAGTGAGGACTGGAAGATCACCGGCTTTTCCTCCGATAAAGCCGTGCAGCTGAGTCAGGATGAGGTGATCACCTATATTTCCATCTTTACTGTCTTCTCTCCACCAGGTACCTGGCAAGTCACTTCCGGGGGCCTGATGGAAAGCGAGTTACGCATGACGTTCAACCAGGAATCGTTACGCGGCATGTCCTGGCATGTAGACGTGCAGAAGGCCAAGCGCTCCGCCATTGAGGTGGCGCCGCGGTTTCATGCGATCAACGCGCTCTATCAAGCAATGATTGCGTCTCCAAAATAGGTCCGTAAACGCCAGCAGCAGGCGATGCTGCTGGCACCGGGTCCAGTGCAGCAGCATGCCCCCGAATCACGGAGGCAGCGACGCCTACCTGCGCACCCAACCTGGAACAGCGAAACCCGTTGATGCGATAGACAGCAAGCAGCGCCACATCGCATCCACGTAGACACGATCATCGAATGACCACGCGCGGCTTGGCCAGCGGAAAGATCCGTCGACAGCGGATGCACGCTCACTTGACCCGCGTGTACTCGGTATCCCCGGTGCTCAGGCGCCCGGTCGCCTCATCGATCGCGTAGTTGAGCGTGCCGCTACCACTGGACACCTGCAGCACCCCCTTGGTCAGCAGCGCCGGATAATTTCGGGTCCGGACCCCACTGCCGAACAATTCAGGCGTGGTGTCGCGAATGATGAAGCTCTCGCCGTTGTGCTCGATGCTCAGCACATTCTTCTGCGACTTCACGTTGACCCACTTGCCCACATACTGCTCACCAACATCGCGCGCGCACCCGGCCAACAGCAACATCGCAACCAGCGCACTTCCAAGCAGCGTCTTCATCGCCACTCCATCTCGACCCGGGCCTTGCAGGATGGCAAGTCCCTGTCGAGCCCGCAAGGCATCGACCCTAGCGAAAAGTGCTTACCTACGGCGTCTATCGAAACGCAACGCAGGCGTACGCTTCACAGCGACACCGGCCAGGCATTCATGACCGGTGCGATCGATAAAGCCCAGCGCCAAGCCACGCAGATCGCAGACTCTGATCGAACGCACAAAGACGAACATCGCCGTGCCCTTCGCCAAGGCGATCGACCGCACCGCAGGGCCGCTGGGTTCGCGGCAGTGACTGCCGAGCAGTCGATTCAAAGAAGGCTGGCGCGCTGCCGTATCCACAGTCCCCACGGCAGCAGCTATCTTGCGACCATAAAAAAACCGGCTGTCGCCGGTTCTTTATCTGACACTGAATGCATGGTGGGCGGTACAGGGTTCGAACCTGTGACCCTTGCCGTGTGAAGGCAATGCTCTACCGCTGAGCTAACCGCCCGGTGACGCGAGCCGCACATTATAGGGTAGCTGCGGCAATCGTCAACAGGTGTCCATCTGGGCAGGTCGCGTGCCCGCGCCGCAGCCACATCGTCCTTGCTGCGCCCGCGTCTGCAACGGGTTCGGCCGCACTGCAACGCATCCACAGCACGCCGGTTTGGCCGCGCCCACGGCCCCGGGTCACATCGTATGGGTAGGCTTGTCCGAGGTGGTCAGGCCGGCCAGCAGGGTTTCGATCTTGTTGCGCACCGCCTCGCCTTCGGGGCCATCCGGGAACTGCACGCCGATGCCGGCGGCGCGGTTGCCCTGCGCGCCCGCAGGCGTGGTCCAGATCACCTTGCCTGCCACCGGCAGGCGTTCGCTGGAATCGGGCAGGGTCAGCAGCAGGAAGACTTCGTCGCCCAGCATGTAGCGCTTGGGGGTGGGCACGAAGATGCCGCCACCTTTGACGAACGGCATGTAGGCGCTGTAGAGCGCCGGCTTGTCTTTCAACGCCAGCGACAAAATGCCTTGGCGTGCATTCATTGCACTCATCGAGTTCCCCTAGAACGTGGCTGGCGCTCTCCCTCGCGCCAGGCCAGCAGCAATTCCGTCACTGCCAGGTCGGCGCGGACGGTGGTGCGCAGCAGATCGCGCGTGCGATTGGCGGCGTCGAACCAGGTCGCCAGCTTGTGCAACCGCGACGGATCGGTCAAGCCGGCCGAGGCCTGTGCCAACGCCAGGTCGGCCGCATGCCGCAAACGCTGATCGGCCTGGCCGTCGTTGGTCCAGCGCTGCGCAACCTCCACCGCACCAACGCGGCCGCTGGCGATCTGCTCCAGGTCCTGCGCCACTGCGCGACGTACCGCCAGGCCATCCTCGCGCAACCACTGCGCCGCAAGACCGGGATGGCCGCGCGCAGCCTCCAGTGCGTCCTGCGCGGCGCGCTCGCTGACGCCTTGCGCCAGCAGCCAGGCCAGCGCTTCGTGCGCAGGCGGCAGCTTGAATTCCAGACGCTGGCAGCGGCTGCGGATGGTGGCAGGCAACCGCGCCGGCTGCGCACTGATCAACCACAGATAGCGCCCCGGCGAGGGTTCTTCCAGGGTCTTGAGCAAGGCATTGCAGGCCGCGCGATTGATCGCATCGGCCGGGTCGACGATCACCACCTGGGCGATGCCGTACTGCGGCGTCAGCGACAGCTTCTGCGAAATCTCGCGCACCTGTTCGATGACGATCTCCGTCCGCAGCTTGTCGCCGGTGCGGTTGGGAATGAACGAAATCAGCTGCAGGTCCGGATGGGTACCGGCGGCGATCAATTGCCGGGTGCGCTGCGCCAGCGCCGGGTCCGGCGAGCTGGCCAGCACGTGCTCGGCCAAGGCCAGCGCGACTTCGCGCTTGCCCAGCCCTTCCGGGCCGCAGATCAGCAGCCCGTGTCCGAGCCGGCCGGCATCCAGCGCCGCCACGGTCTGGTCGAAGGCGCGCTGCTGCCAGGGCGAAAACGCGGCGGTCATGGCGTGGGCTCCTTCTGCGGCAGGGTCGGCTCGCGGCGACGCTGCAGATAACGCGCCACCGCAGCGTTGTGTTCGGCCAAGGTGGCCGAGAAGGCGTGGGCGCCGGTGCCGTCGCCCACCGCCACGAAGTACAGCGCATCGCCGGGGGCCGGGCGCACCGCTGCCAGCAGCGCCTCGCGGCCGGGCATGGCGATCGGCGTCGGTGTCAGGCCGGTGCGGGTATAGGTGTTGTAGGGCGTATCGGTGGTCAGGTCGCGGCGGCGGATGTTGCCGTCGTAACTGCTGCCGATGCCGTAGATCACGGTGGGGTCGGTTTGCAGCTTCATGCCCAGCTGCAGACGACGCAGGAACACCCCGGCGATCAACGGCCGCTCGCTGCCAAGCGCGGTTTCCTTTTCGATGATGGAGGCCAGGATCAGCGCCTGCTCCGGCGAGGTCAGCGGCACGTTGGGCGCGCGCTGCTCCCAGGCCTGCGCCAGTGCCTTGTCCATTGCCGCGTGGGCGCGCTTGAGCACATCCAGATCGCTGTCGCCGCGTTGATACAGATAAGTCTCCGGCAGGAAGCGGCCTTCCGGATGCTGGTTGGCAACCCCCAGCCGCGCCATCAGCGCGGCGTCATCCAGTGTGCCCAGGGTCTGCTGCAACGGCGTGGCGGTCGCCAGTGCGGCACGCAGCTGACGGAAATTCCAACCTTCCACGATGGTGAAGCGGTACTGGATCACCCGCCCCTGGCGCATGCGGCCGAGCAATTCGCGCGGCGACAGGGCCGGCGCCAGTGCGTATTCGCCCACCTTGAGTTTGCCGGCCGCATCGACCTGACGCGCCAGCAGCTGCCATTCCAGATCGGTGCCCTGCGCAATGCCGGCCTCGCGCAATTTGCGCAAGGTGGCCTTGAGCGAATCGCCGGGCGCAATCACCACGCTGGGCGCGGTGGCGCTCACCGGCGTCTGCGCAAAGTGCAGGTAATGCCGCCATGCCACCAGAGCGGCAATCGCCAGTAGCGCTGCAAGCAGCAATGCCGTGCCCAGCACGGCCAGACATCCGCGTTTGCCAGTCACCGCCACACCCACCTCGTCATTGCTCCATCGCCGCGCAGGATACCGCGCACCGGTGATGTCCCGTTGAAGCGCTCATGTCCGCTCGATCGCGCGCAGCACGCCACGCGCCTTGGCGCGGGTTTCGTCCAGCTCGCGTTGCGGGTCCGAGTCCACCACGATGCCGGCCCCGGTGCGGAAGCAGACCTGGTTGCCGGCCACCTCGGCGGTGCGGATCAGGATGTTCAGGTCCATGTCGCCATCGCGATTGAGCCAACCGAACGCGCCGGTGTAGGCGCCCCGCGCGGTCTGCTCCAGCTCGGCGATGATCTGCATGCAGCGCACCTTCGGGCAACCGGTGATGGTGCCGCCCGGGAACACCGCCGCAATCACCTCGCCCGGGGTGACGCCGGCACGCAGGCGACCGCGTACGTTGCTGACGATGTGGTGCACGTGCGCATAGCTTTCCACCGCCATCAGCTCATCCACCTCGACCGTGCCCGGCGCGCAGATCCGGCCCAGGTCGTTGCGTTCCAGGTCGATCAGCATGACGTGCTCGGCGCGTTCTTTCGGGTGGCCGACCAATTCGCGGATGCGTGCCGCGTCGTCGTCGCCGGCAAAGCGCGCACGGGTGCCGGCGATCGGACGCGTCTGCACCACATCGCCATGCACCGACACCAGCCGCTCGGGCGATGAACTCACCACCGCGCGACCGGCCGCCACGAACACACCGGCGAACGGCGCCGGGTTGGCCGAGCGCAACCGGGCATGCAGCGCCGCCGGATCCACCGCAGCGGCAAACCGTGCATTCCAGGCCCGCGAGATATTGGCCTGGAACACATCGCCGGCATGCAGGTAATCGAGCACCCGCTGCACCGCATCGGTAAAGCGCCCGGGTACGTCTTCCTCCACTGCCTCCGGCCCCGCCCAGGCCGGCAACGGCGGCAGCGCGGCGCAAGCGCCGATGTCGTCGACGATACGGGCCAGCAGATCGTCGCGACCCGGTTCGGCCAGCGCGATGCAGCGCCCTTCCACGCGGTCACGCAACACCGCCGCCGGCGCACGCAGGGCCAGCGCGCTCGGCAGGCGGTCGGTGCGCACAGGCAGCTGCAGGATTGGTTCGACCTGCACGGCCAGTTCGTAATCCAGCAACACCGCCCAACCGCCACGAAACGGCCATACGCTGCTCGCATCGCGCGGCACCCGTTCGGCCTGCCAGGCGGCGTCCAGCGCGTCCAGGAAATTGCTGTCGATCACCCGCCCATCGCCATCGCGCGTGCGCCCGTCCGGATCCAGCCGCAAGCTGGCGCCGTCTGCCAGCAACAGCACGTCCCAGCGCCCGTGCTCGGTGCCGGAGGCGGTGGATTCCAGCAGCGCCGGATAGCGCTGCGGCGCCAGCCGGTGCAGCGCCAGCAAGTCGATGTCCGCGTGCAGTGATCGGGTGAGCGTCATCGGTCCGGGGTGGCGTGGGATACGAAAGCGCGCCGCCCCTGAGAAAGGCAGCGCGCGCAATGACTGGATCAGGGATATGTCGAACCGACACCGTCCACTGGCCGCACGCACGCAGCGCATGCGGCGGCCAGGGACTGTTGCATGATGCGCCATGCGACAGCGCAGACGCGCCGGCTCAGACGCGCTTGAACACCAGCGTGCCGTTGGTGCCGCCGAAGCCGAAGCCGTTGGACATCACCGCGTCCACCTGCACTTCGCGCGCCACGTTCGGCACGTAATCCAGGTCGCAGCCTTCGCTGGGCTCTTCCAGATTGATCGTCGGCGGGATGATGCCGGTGTGCAGCGCCATCACCGAGAAGATCGCTTCCACACCGCCGGCAGCGCCGAGCAGGTGGCCGGTCATCGACTTGGTCGAGCTGACCATGGTCTTGTAGGCATGCTCGCCCAGCGCGCGCTTCATCGCCAGCGTTTCGGCCAGATCGCCCAGCGGCGTGGAAGTGCCGTGCGCGTTGAGGTAACCGATCTGTTCGGGGTTGAGCTTGGCATCGCGCATGGCCGCGACCATGCTGCGCGCCGCGCCTTCGCCGTCTTCGCTCGGCGCAGTCATGTGGAACGCATCGGAGCTGGCGCCGAAGCCGACCAGCTCGGCATAGATGCGCGCGCCACGCGCCTTGGCGTGTTCGTACTCTTCCAGCACCAGCACGCCGGCGCCGTCGCCCAGCACGAAGCCGTCGCGCTGCTTGTCCCAGGGACGCGATGCAGCGGTGGGGTCGTCGTTACGGGTGGACATCGCCTTCATTGCACAGAAACCGCCGACCGAGCTCGGCGAGGAACCGCGCTCGGCGCCGCCGGCCAGCATCACGTCGGCATCGCCGTACTGGATCATGCGCATCGCCGTGCCGATCGAGTGATTGGAGGTGGCGCAGGCGGACACTGCCGAGAACGTCGGTCCCTTCAGGCCTTTGATCAGGCTCACCTGGCCCGGCAGCATGTTGATGATGGTGCTGGGCACGTAGAACGGCGAAATCTTGCGCGCGCCGCCCTCATGGAATTTGATGGTCTGCTCTTCAATGCCGAGCAGCCCGCCGATGCCAGAGCCGAGGATGGCACCAATGCGTTCGGCATTGCTTTCGTCGATCTCCAGTCCGGAGTCATCCAGCGCCATGAACGAGGCACCGACACCGTAGTGGATGAACGAATCCATCTTCTTGACGTCCTTGGCGGACACAAAAAGCGTGGGGTCGAAATTCTTGATTTCGCCGGCGATCTTGGTGGTGAACTGCGAGGCATCGATCTGCGTGATCGGGCCAATGCCTGAGCGCCCGTGGATGATCCCATCCCAGCTGCTGGCCAGATCATTGCCCAGCGGCGACACCATGCCCATGCCGGTAACGACAACACGACGACTCATTGCAGATCTCCTCACCACGGAACGGACGGTGCTTGCGGTTTGCGGGTGACGCTTGAAAAACACAGGGCCGCATCAGCGGCCCCATGGAATGTCTGACGCAGCAGCGGCATGACGCACGCCGCCGCCATCAGGAACAACGCATCAGCTCTTGACGTGAGCCTTGACGTAGTCGATCGCCTGCTGGACCGAGGTGATCTTCTCGGCCTCTTCGTCCGGGATCTCGCACTCGAACTCTTCTTCCAGCGCCATCACCAGCTCGACGGTGTCCAGCGAGTCGGCACCCAGGTCATCGACGAACGATGCGCTGGTGGTGACTTCCTCTTCCTTGACGCCGAGTTGTTCGACGACGATTTTCTTGACGCGTTCTTCGATGGTGCTCATTGGGGATATCGCTCCAGCTGGAGTAGTGGTGGTTCGAGTTTTAGGATCCCCGCACATGGATGTGCGGTGCTCCTGTGAGGGACTCACAAAACGCCATCGCCGCTGCGATGGCCGCGTTGGATAGTGTAGTGGAAGCGCCCGAGCCTTGCATTGCATCACAAGTCCCGGCCGATCAGCCACTTAGCGCCTCCCGGCGGCGCACGCTCACGGCATGTACATGCCACCGTTGACGTGCAGGGTCTCGCCAGTGATGTAGCGGGCAGTCGGGCCGGCCAGGAAGGCCACCGCGTTGGCGATGTCCTCCGGCGCGCCCAGATGACCGAGCGCGATCTGCTGCAGCAAGGCGGCCCTGGCCTCCTCCGGCAATGCCTTGGTCATGTCGGTGTCGATGAAACCGGGCGCCACCACATTCACAGTGACCCCGCGCGAGCCGATTTCCTTGGCCAGCGACTTGGAGAACGCGATGATGCCGGCCTTGGCCGCGGCATAGTTGGTCTGGCCGGGGTTGCCGGTCACGCCCACCACCGAAGCGATGTTGACGATACGGCCCTTGCGCGCCTTCATCATGCCGCGCATCACCGCCTTGGAGGTGCGGAACACGCTGGTCAGATTGGTGTCGATGATCGCCTGCCAGTCGTCGTCCTTCATCCGCATCAACAGGTTGTCGCGGGTGATCCCGGCGTTGTTGACCAGGATCGAGATCGCGCCGAACTGCTTGCCGATCGCATCGATCAGGTCATCGACCGCCGCAGCGTCGGTGACATTGAGCTCACGGCCGTGGCCGCCGTCGGCAGCCAGGCGCTCGCCGATCGCCGCGGCGCCGGAGGCCGAGGTCGCGGTGCCGATCACGGTGGCGCCCTGGGCGGCCAGCGTAGCGGCGATGGCCGCACCGATCCCGCGGCTGGCACCGGTAACGAGGGCGATCTCGCCCTGCAGAGGCTTGCTCATGAATGCTGTTCCTCGAGTGAAAAGCGCGCGACCGCAGCCGCGAACGGTGAGGGATGCCGGCAGGACCGGCAGGTGCGTCGAATCAGTGCGTCCACGCCTCGAGCGCGCCGGCATAATCGGCAGGCGTGGCCAGCGGACGGGCGTCCAGGCGCTTGTCGATGCGCTTGATCAGCCCGCTCAGCACCTTGCCGGGGCCGCATTCGGCGATCCGGGTGATGCCCTGAGCGGCCAGCGCCTGCACGCAGCCGGTCCACTGCACCGGCAGGTACAGCTGCTCGGCCAGCGCCTGGCGAATCGCCTCGCTGCCGGTATGCACGCGTGCATCGACGTTCTGCACCACCGGAATCTGCGGCGTCTGCCAGCTCAACCCGGCCATCGCTTCGGCGAGCTGATTGGCGGCATCGCGCATCAACGGCGTGTGCGAAGGCACGCTCACCGCCAGCTTGACCGCCTTGCGCACGCCGCGCTCGGCCAGCAAGGCCAGCGCACGGTCCACCGCCGCCGCGTCGCCGCCGATCACGATCTGACCGGGCGAATTGAAATTGGCCGGCACCACCACCTGGCTGCCGGCCGCCTCGGCGCAGACCTCCATCACCAAGGCATCTTCGGCGCCCAGCACGGCGGCCATCGCACCGACACCGGCCGGCGCGGCGGCCTGCATGAACTGCCCGCGCAGGCGCACCAGGTGCGCGCCGTCGTGCAGCGACAAGGCACCGGAGGCCACCAGCGCGGTGTATTCGCCCAGGCTGTGCCCGGCCAGCAAGGCCGGTCGCGCACCGCGCTGCACAGTCCACAGCCGCCACACCGCCACGCCCGCCGCCAGCAAGGCCGGCTGGGTGTATTCGGTACGGTTGAGCATCTCTTCCGGGCCACCCTGGGACAGCGCCCAGAGGTCGACACCGGCGCCCTCGGAGGCTTCGGCGAAGGTTTCGCGGATCTGCGGATGCAGCTCGGACAGCTCGGCCAGCATGCCCAAGGACTGCGAGCCCTGACCGGGAAAGACGAAGGCGAGAGTGGTTTCGGTCACGCGTTGCTGCCTGCAAAAATCGAGCCGGGATGATACGTGCGAAATCGCCCCGGCGTCTGTACTGCCGCGTATGCAAGGCCCGGCCAGCGCGACCGCGGGGACACCTACAGCAAGGCGTTGAGCAGATCCATTTCGCCATCGGCCAGCCAGTCCACGCACATCACCAGTACCAGCAAGACGCCGAGCGAGGTCGCCGCGTGGATGGCCAGGATGGCGCGCGCCAGCGCCCCCGCGGAGCGGCCCAGGCGACCGGTGAGCTGCGCAAACCGCTGCAGGCGCCCGGTCACCACATGCGCATGCGCCGCCACCGCCGGGCCGGCCGCATCGAAGGCGCCCGTCATCAACCGCTGCAGCACCTCGCGGCGGCCGCGGTAGTACTTGGCCACGCCGTAGCCGAACACCAGCCAGTCGCGCGCCTGCGCCTGCGCCAGGTCCATCACTTCCAGCGGGTCTTCTTCGAAATCGATGAAGCCGACCGCCTGCCCGTCGAAGGTCATGTTGCGCGGAAGCGGCTGGCCGAAATACGCGCCATCGCGATGGGCATCGGCAATGGCGGCCACCGCCAGCGCGATCAGCCGGTCGCGCTCGGGCGCATCGGCCTCGCGCAGGCAGCTGGCAAAGGAGCGGCCGTTGTCGCTGAGTACCAGGGCCGCCTGCCCGCAACCGACCACGCGCGGCACATTCACCGCTTGCGCCTGCAGTTCGCCGAGCCGGCGCGCTTCCAGATCGCGCGCAGCATCGCCGCCACGGTGCGGCGGTGGACGCAAGGCGTGCAGGCCCCAGCGGCGGGCGACGAAGTTGAGTGCTCCGAGCGAGACCGCCCGGCTGTCGCGGCGGTACTGCTTCAGCCAGACGCGCTGTCCGGCGATGACGATGGGTTCTGCCATGACGGGTCCGTCCCTGACGCTGTCAGGCGCCGCCGGCGGACGCGGCGGCGCCTGTGGGACTCAATAGCGCAGCAGCGCCGAGCCCCAGGTAAATCCGCCGCCGAATGCTTCCAGCAGCAGCAATTGACCGCGCTGCACGCGGCCGGAGCGAACCGCTTCGTCCAGCGCCAGCGGCACCGAGGCCGAGGAGGTATTGCCGTGGCGGTCCACGGTGACGACCACCTGTTCCATCGGCAGATCCAGCCGCTTGGCGGTGGCTTCGATGATGCGCAGGTTGGCCTGGTGCGGGATCAGCCAGTCCAGGTCGTGCTTGTCGTAGCCATTGGCGGCCAGGGTCTCGTCGACCACCGAATCCAGCGCCTTGACCGCGTACTTGAACACGTCGTTGCCCTTCATCAGCAACGCGCCGCCACCGTTCTTGCCTTCGCCGAAGCCCACCGACACGCCCACCGGATCCCACAGCAGCTCTTTCTTGCTGCCGTCGGCATGCAGATGGGTGCTGAGGATGCCGGTCTCTTCGTCGGCCTTGAGGATCACCGCGCCGGCACCGTCGCCGAACAGCACGCAGGTGGTGCGGTCGGTCCAGTCGACGATGCGGGTCAGCGTTTCCGCACCCACCACCAGCACGGTCTTGGCATCGCCGCTGCGCACGAACTTGTCGGCCACGCTGAGCGCGTAGACAAAGCCCGAGCAGGCGGCATTGACGTCCATCGCACCGCACCCGACGTTGCCCAGCAGCGCTTGCAGCAGGCAGGCCGTGGACGGGAAGATCAGATCAGGCGTGGTGGTGCCGATGACGATCAGGTCGATCTCGTCGGCGGTGACGCCAGCCGCTTCCATCGCCTTCAGCGAGGCGAAATACGCCAGATCGCTGGTGGTCTGGTCGTCGGCGACGATGTGGCGTTCACGGATACCAGTGCGCGAGAAGATCCATTCATCGCTGGTGTCGACGATCTTGGACATGTCGTCGTTGGTCAACACCTTTTCGGGCAAATAGCTACCCGTGCCCGCGATTCTGGAATAGATCCGCTTGCTCATGCTGTTTCCTGGTGCAAGAGCCGCGGTGATTGGCGGCTCCGGAAGTATCGAGGGTCACCCGCCGGTAAAACTGCGGCGGGTGCCACGGATCAATCTTCTTGGACGGCCGACGACTTGGTCGCGATCACCTTCTTGCCACGGTAGTAACCGTCAGCGGTGATGTGGTGGCGCAGATGGATCTCGCCGCTGGTCGGATCGGTCGACAGCTGCTTGGCGGTGAGGGCATCGTGCGAACGACGCTGGCCGCGACGGGACGGGGTGACACGGGATTTCTGCACAGCCATGGGATTGCTCCAACTTTAGTTCGATAACTTGTCTGTTGAGTCGAACAGCACGCTCTACGCCCGCGTCGACCTGTCTTTCCGCCCTTAACAGCGGCGGTTACTGTTTCTTCAACGCTGCCAGCGCCGCGAACGGACTGGCCTTGTCTTGCTCTTCCTGGCTCGGCACCCACTCGGCCTCGACGGCTTCGCTGCCGGGCGCCATGGGCACCACCGGCACCGACAGCACCAGTTCGTCCTCCACCAGATCCGTCGCCCGCAGCATGCCGTCGTCGGGCACCAGCAAGGCTTCGTAATCGGGCGGCAACGCCGCCTCTTCGTCCTCGTCGCGGATCAGACCAAGACGCTGCCTGATCTGCACCGGATACAGAAAACGCTGCAAGGTGCGCTGGCAGGCCAGCGGCAGCTCGACATCGATGCTGAGTTCGACATAGGCGACCTTGAGCAGGGCGTCCTGATCGAACTGGAGCGAATAGACGCATTCGCCCTCGGTATCGACCAGACTTCCCTGCAAACGGGTCATCGCAGAGAGCGGGATGCGGCCATCGAAGCGCCTGCGCGCTGCGACCATCCGCCAAGCATCCAGCATTTCGGGTACGTTCGCGGACATAAGCCGCAGAATGTTAAAGACCCGCAGTAGCCATGTCAAATGCACCCATTCACATGTGCCGCACGACGCGCGGGCTGGCAGACTCCCCTGCCCGCCTCTTTCGACGTTCATGATGCCACGCCTGATCCTTGCCTCCACCTCCGTCTATCGGCGCGAGCTGCTCGGCCGCCTGCGGCTGGACTTCACCACCGCCCGCCCGGAGGTCGACGAGCAGGCGTTGCCGGGCGAAGCGCCGGGCGCGCTGGCAAGCCGCCTGGCTGCCGAAAAGGCCGCCGCAGTGGCCGCGCAGGCGCCCGAGGCCTGGGTCATCGGCTCGGACCAGGTTGCCGACCTGGACGGCCGGGCCCTGGGCAAACCGGGAACCCTGGACCAGGCGCGCGCGCAGCTGAGCGCCATGTCCGGGCGCGCGGTGCGCTTCCACACCGCCGTCAGCCTGGCCGGCCCCGACCGCCACCTGCATGCGCTGGATGTGACCGAGGTGCAGCTGCGCCCGCTGACACCGCTAGAAATCGAACGCTACCTGGCCGCCGAACCCGCGCTGGATTGCGCCGGCAGCTTCAAGTGCGAGGGTCTGGGCATCGGCTTGTTCGATGCGATCCGCTCGGAAGATCCGACCGCCCTGGTCGGCGTGCCGCTGATCGCGCTGGCGCGGCTGCTGCGGCAGGCCGGGTTTCAACTGCCTTGAGCTGTCACTGGTCTCATCGATCGAGCCTGCAGAACTGGTAGGGATACTCCCCCTGCCCGATTTGCGAAGAAAGCCTGCGACAGCTGGCCGGATCCAGTTTTACCCCATAGACAAGCAACTGTTGTTGCGCCTGCTCCAGCAGACGGCGATCGGCAGCGACCAGTTCCATCGCCTTATGCTCGGGAACGCGCAACTCACACAGTCCGGGCCGGGATGCATCGAGTTCGGCTCGCAAGCCATGCGCCATCAGCCATCGCAATTGGGTGCATTCCGGCTGAGTGCTCAATCCCAGGCGCCGCGCCCACCGATTCATCCGTTCCACGCGCGGACCCTGCTTGTCCTGCGTGGCATCCCATAACGCATACAGCTGCGGGCGCTCGGCCACCAGCGCGCGTACGCGGGCCCGATAGGCATCCGACTCGGCAAGGTTGCTGGCTACACCGACATAACGCGCCGCTGGCGCAAGCAACGCAATCCGCCATGCCTGCGGCTGATTTCCGACCAGTAACACGGTACTGGTCGCTGGCGCATCGATCGGTGGTGACTGCACCTGGATGCTGTGCCGTGCCCAGGATTCATGACCCCAGTCGTTCCAGCCTCCGAGCGCGATCACCGCACTGAAGAGCACCAGGCAGGCCGCCACCGTGCGGGCTTGGGCGGCGGCAAACAGCCGCTGGCAGCAGAGCCAGAGTGCCAACGGCGCCAGCAGTTCCAGCGCCGTTAGGTAGCGATGAATCGAAAACATACCCTGCCAGAGCAGATAACCCACGCCGACAAACACCAACAACGTAGTGGCCTGTGCATTCCAGCCGGGAACGGGCAAAGACCTGCGCCATAGCGCACGCCCCACGATTCCCAGCACGGCCAGATAAAGCAGCGCCCAGATGCATTGAAACAGCGCAATTTCACTGACCCGCCAGGGGTTGAAGGTCAGTACAAGCGGCCACGCCAACCATTCGCCCACACCACGCGGCAGCCAACGGGTATCACCGAGCGAGACAGGTTGCGCGAGCGGCGCGTGAAACACGCCATTGAACTGCGGAAACAAGGGATTGCCGAACTGCTCCCAGACCCGCAGATACCAGGGTGCGGCGATCAGGGCAAAGACCAGCAACGCCGCCAGCGCCATGCTCACCACGCCAAGCGCCCGTGCGCGCAGCCGTCCACCGGCGCAGAGCGCCGCACAGGCCAATGCCACTGCATAGGGCGCATTGGTCAACTTGCACGCCACGGCAAGACCAAGCAAGAGCCCGGCGAGCAGCCAATGACCGGCGGCAAGCGCGCTACCGGCCTGTTGTCGGCGCTGCGCGCGCATCACCAGTGCCAGCGCCGCCAGCAACGGTAGCGCGGTGCTCGCATCGCCCATGGTGTTGGCAAATTCGGAAAGGAATGCCGCGCTGCACAGGCCAGCCAGCGCCAACAGCGGGGCCAGGCGGGCGCGCTGGGAGTCTGCGTCCAGCACATACCAGGCAATTGCCGCCACCGGCACGAACACCATTGCATGCAGTACGCCCATCAACGCGCCGGCCAACGGCCCGGGCCAACCTGTCAGCAGCCCGTACTGGACGATATCCAGCGCCGGATTGAAGTAGCTCTGCAATTGCGCCGGGGCCAGATCCTGGGTCAGACGGCCGTGCCACCACGCATAGCCGTTATAGACGTGGTAATTGCGCAGGTCCCAGTTCGCATCCTGTCCAAGACACAACGCCACCAGGCCACCTAGCAGCGCAACGACGGTCACCGCAGCGACCACGTTGGCTGGGCGCCGAAAAGCGAAGCGGGGATCGGCCCAGTGCAACAAGCGGGCGATCGCGCGCGCCGGTCCGGATGCCGCAGCGCCGGCGTAGACGCGCGCGAGCAGGGCACTCATCGACGCCCCTCCGGCCCCAGCAAGGGCTCGGCAAGATAGGCCAGATGCTTGGCTTCGATGCGTCCACGGGTGACGGTATCCAGGATCAACCCGCAGGCCAGCAGCAAGAACCCCAGCAGCATCAGCGCCACGCACAGGATGGCGGTGGGAAAGCGCGGAACCAGGCCAGTCTGGGCGTAGGTTTCAAACAACGGGATCGCCAACCCCACCGAAGCCAGGGCACAGGCAATAAAGCCCACCGAGAAGAACAACAACGGCCGCTCGGCCTTGAACAGCTTGGCGATGGTGGTGAGGATGCGCCAGCCGTCGCGCCAGGTGTTCAACTTGCTTTGCGAGCCTTCCGGGCGCACGCCGTAGGCGGTTTCGACCTCGGCCACCGGCATACGCAAC
This sequence comes from Xanthomonas sp. 3793, assembly GCF_024806835.1. Classification (GTDB taxonomy): domain Bacteria; phylum Pseudomonadota; class Gammaproteobacteria; order Xanthomonadales; family Xanthomonadaceae; genus Xanthomonas; species Xanthomonas arboricola_F. The sequence goes on along the minus strand of NZ_JANTYU010000002.1, from coordinate 151,334 downwards.
TGCAATGCGTGCACGGCCAGTTCGGTTTCGGTTTCGAATCCGTGCGCATGCGCAGCGAAGGATTTGACGTAGCGCCGCGAGAACACCCGATAGCCAGACAGCATGTCGTCGAAGCTGCGACCGAACAGCAGCCCCGCGCAACGCGTCAGCAACACGTTGCCGACGCGATGACCGGGCCGATACGCGGACTGCTGCTGATCGCGCCGCGCCCCGACCACCATGTCCAGGCGCTCGTCGATCAGCTTGTGCACCAGCACCGGTGCGGCAGCCGCATCGTAAGTGGCATCGCCATCGACCAGCACATAAATGTCCGCTTCCACATCGGCAAATCCACGCCGCACCACATTGCCCTTGCCCTGCAGCGCCACGCGACTCACCTGCGCGCCCGACGCCGCCGCGATCGCCGCAGTGGCATCGCTGGAATTGTTGTCCAGCACATGGATCGCCGCGCCCGGCAAGGCAGCAGCAAATGCAGCGACCACCGAGGCGACCGTCGCCGCCTCGTTATGGCAGGGCACCAGCACGGCGATTCGGATCCGGGGCACAGGCACGGGAGGGACAACAGTCATGGTGTCGGTCATTGCGTGATCTAAGGTGTGGAAACGGTGACAGGCTGCTCCCACCAGTCCTCGACGCTGCCGTCGCGGCCGTGCAGGCGCAGGCCCAACCAATGCGTGCCGGGTGGCAGCGCGCGCGTATCGAGCGTGGCGGAGAAGCCGACGTTGGGATGCTGCGGGTCGGTGGAGATCTTCCAGTACGGACGGACATCCATCGGGCTGCCGTAGTCGGCTCGCGCGACCGCACGGCCATCGAGGAGCAGCTCCACATCGGCCAGGCCGATACCGTCCTTGAACGCCCAACCACGCACCTGGACCTGGCCGGACACGCGCACATCCGGCAGCGGCGTGTCGATCCAGGCCATCGCCGGGGCGATGCACGGCCCGGGAGCGCGTTGCGCCGACAGTGCGAACAGCAGAAAACGTTGATACCCGTGATCGGTGGACACCACCGTGGGCGGTGGCAACGGGCCGACCATGTCGCAGATGGCGTGATAGCGCTTGAGCAGGTCGCGGTAACGCTGATCGCTGGGCGACAGCACCAGCAGACGTGGGCCATCGCGGCGTCCGTCGCTGAGCAGGCCCCATTGCTGCAATTGCGCGCTGCGCCCGTGCTTGTCGTTCAAGTCGGCACGCAATACCTCGATCTGCGCATCGTGCAACTGAAAACCAAGCTCGGCGCCCACCTTGAAGTTCTCTGCCAGCACCCGCGTGCCCGGCGGCAGCTGCGCCAGCTGACGTTTGACCGCGCGCGCCAGATCGTTCCAGCCGGCGAAATTGCGCGGGTAGTATTTTTCGCCGGCCGCATGCGCGCGGATCGACGGCACCGACACCGCCAGGTAGTAGCCGTAAGCCCCCAGCGTGCCGAGCAGCGCAAGCAGCCATGCGGCACGGCGCACCGGAAGCGGCCAACGCAACAGGATCACCGGCACCGCCACCAGCAACGCCAGATAGCCAGGCAGCGGCCAGTGGAAACTGATCCGCTCGGCATCGCTGAAGAAGCCGAGCACGAAGATCGCCACGGTCGAGATGCCGCCCAGCAATCCGAAATACCGCCATTGCGCGCGCGACCCGCCGCCGGAACGCGTGCCGGCCTGGGCCACCTTGAGCATGGCCCAGGCCAACAACGGCGTCACCGCCACCGTCTGGATCAGCAGGAACCACAGTCCGCCGATCTGGAACCGCCACGGATGCCGGTCGACCAGTTGAAAGCGCAGCCCTGCCTCGTCGTGGTCGGTATTCCAGAACAGCAGCGGCAGCCAGCTCACCGCTCCGACCGTCAGCGCCAGCCAGATGCGCGGGTCGCGCAGCACCGCACGCCCTTGCGGGATGCACAGCAGCGCGATGCAGCCCACGCCGATCACGCCGACGAAGCGGTAATGACTGAGCGCGCCGATCACCAGACCGATCGCCAGCTCCAGCGCGCTGGTGGCATCGACCTCGCGCAGCAGGCGTGCGCCAGCGTCCATGCACAGCACCGCTGCCAGGGCCATCGGCACGTCGGGCACGGCCAGGATGCCCAGCGTGGCCGACAGCGGCATCAGCAGCGTCAGGCTGCCGGCCTGCCAGCCCAGGGTGGAGCCAAACCAGCGGGTGGCGATGTGCGCAACCAGCCACGGCAGCAGCGCGGCGATGGCCAGAAACGGCAGGCGCAGCGCCAACAGGTGGTGGCCGCCGGCCTCCACACCCAGCCGCGCCAGCCAGGCGGTCATACCCGGCAGATCCGAATACGCCGCAGCCAGGTGCTGGCCTTCCTGCCAGTAAAACGCCTCGTCGACGAACAGCGGCAACCGCGCGGCAATCAACAGCTTGACGGCCGTCGCCAGTGTCCACAGGATCACGAAGGTGCGATGTGCGCGTTGGTCCCCCTGCATTGCCCTGTGCACTCTTCTTTCACCTACGGAATTGTGATGTCGACACCGCTGCGTTCCACGGAAATGCTAACCGATGCGCTGCGTCAATCGCTGCGGCGCGCGCAAGACCAGGTCAATTCGCTGCTGCTGGGCAAGGCGCAGGAAGTGCGGCTGGCGTTCGTGGCGCTGCTGTCCGGCGGACATCTGCTGATCGAAGACCTGCCCGGCCTGGGCAAGACCACCCTCGCCCACGCGATGGCCTCCAGCCTGGGCTTGGGCTTCCAGCGCGTACAGTTCACCTCGGACCTGTTGCCGGCCGATGTGCTGGGTGTGTCGGTCTACGATGCCGCCTCGCGCCAGTTCCAGTTCCATCCCGGCCCAGTGTTCACCAACGTGCTGCTGGCCGACGAAATCAATCGCGCCCCGCCGCGCACGCAGAGTTCGCTGCTGGAGGCGATGGCCGAACAACAGGTCACCCTGGATGGTGTGACCCACGCCTTGCCGGAACCGTTCTTCGTGATTGCCACGCAGAATCCGGTCGACCTGTCGGGCACGTTTCCGTTGCCGGACTCGCAACTGGATCGCTTCCTGCTGCGGCTGAGCCTGGGCTACCCCAGCGCCGATGCCGAGCGCGCGTTGCTCTCCGGGGTGGACCGCCGCGAGCTGATCGCCCAGGCCGCACCGCAGCTCAGCGATACCGACGTGGTCGCGCTGCGTGCGGTGGTCAACCAGATCCATACCAGCGACGCCTTGATCGGCTATGTACAGGCGCTGCTGTTGCGCAGCCGCCAGCATGCCGGGGTGCGCGTGGGCCTGTCACCGCGTGCCGGCATCGCGCTGCTGCGTGCCGCCAAGGCGTATGCGCTGCTGCTCGGGCGCGAGCACGTGCTGCCGGAAGACGTGCAGGCGCTGTTCGTGGCAGTGGCCGGTCATCGGCTGGTGCCGGAAGCAGAATCGTCCTCCGGGCCGGCGCTGGCAAAGGCGCTCCTGCACAGCGTGCCGGTGGACTGACACAGGTGCGTGCACTCTTGCGCGGCATCGGCCGCCGGCTCAGCCTGCTGGCCCGTCCGCGGGGAGCGGAAGCGTTGCCGATCGTGCTGGATCGGCGGCGCATCTATGTGTTGCCGACCCGCTTCGGGTTGTTCGTCACCGCCCTGCTGCTGGCGATGCTGCTGGGCGCGTTGAACTACAACAACAACCCGGCCTTGCTGCTGGCCCTGCTGCTGGCCACCGCCGGGATCGCCAGCAGCATCATGGCGCACCTGCAGTTGTCGGCGCTGCGCATAGAAGCGGTCTCGGCCGAACCTGTGGTGGCCGGCGAGCCGCTGCGGATGCGGGTGTCGTTGGCACGTCGCGATACCCGCGTGCGACGGGGGCTGCGACTGGACCATCTGCAAAGCAGCGGTTTCTGCTCGCTGGTCGAGCACGATATGGCCGAGATCGACCTGCTTGTACCTACCGAGCGGCGCGGCTGGCAGGACATCGAACGCATCCGGTTGTCCAGCACCCAGCCACTGGGGCTGGTGCGCGCCTGGTCGTGGGTGTGGCCGGAAACCCCGCTGCTGGCCTATCCCAAGCCCGAAGAACAGGGCCCGGCATTGCCCGAGGGCGCAGGCTCGCCCAACCAGACCCGCCTGCATGCGCAAGGCGAAGAACTGCATCAGCTGCGTCCGTACCGCGCCGGCGATGCGCCACGCACGATTTCCTGGAAGCACTCGGCGCGCCGCGACAGCCTGCTGGTACGCGAATACGAACAGCCGCTGGGCATCGAAGTCACGCTGGACTGGCGTGCGCTGCACGCACTGCCGTACGAACGCCGCATCGCGCGGCTTGCCCGCTGGGTGAATCTGGCCGAACGCGACGGGCGGCGTTACCGCCTGCTGCTGCCGGGCCAGCCGCCACTGGGGCCTGCACAAGGTCCGTCCCACCACCACCTGTGCCTGCGCGCCCTGGCGCTGCTTCCCCATGACTGAGCCGCCCCTTCCGATCAATCAGGCCAGCCGCGGCTGGGTGCTGGCCACCAGCTGGCTGGCCCTGGCGCCGCTGCTGTTGCAGTTGCCTGGCCTGCTTGCCACCACTATCGCGGTGGCCGCGGTCCTGGTCGGCGTGCTGAGCTGGCGCGGCACCGTGATGGCGCCGGTGCGGGTGTTGCTGGTGATCGCGATGCTGGCGGCGGTGTACTGGCAGATCGGCATGCGCTTCGGCCGCGATACCGGCTGCGCGGTGCTGGCGTCGATGCTGGCGATCAAGGCCTCCGAGCTGCGCACCTTGCGCGATGCGCGCAGCCTGCTCGGCTTTGCGTTGTTCGCCCCGTTCGCGGCGTTTCTGCTCGACCAGGGGCCGGCGACGATGGGGCTGGCGTTGCTGGCAGTGGTCAGCGCACTGCTCAGCATGCAGCGGCTGGCCGACGAAGAACATCGCACCAGCACCCCTGGGCTGCGCCTGCAGTTGCGCGGGATCGGCAAGCTGGTGGCCATCGGCGTGCCGCTGGCCATGGCCACGTTCTGGTTGCTGCCGCGCCTGAGTTCGCCGCTGTGGGGCGTGCCCGAGCGCGCGCTGTCGCGGCCCGGCCTGTCGGACAACATGTCGCCGGGCGAATGGATCGACCTGATGGCCGACGACAGCCCGGCGCTGCGCGTGCAGTTCACCGGCAAGGCGCCGCCGCCGCAGCAGCGCTACTGGCGCGGGCCGGTGATGTGGGATTTCGACGGCCGCACCTGGCAGCGCGCGCGCTGGACCGGTCGCGGACAACCCGCATCGGTCACACCCGGCCCGCAGACCTATCGGTACCGACTGGATTACGAGCCCACCGACCGTCGCCAGCTGGTGTCGCTGGACCTGCCGACCCAGGGCGTCGCCAGCGCCGAGCTGTCGCCCGATTACGAACTGTTCGCGCAGCGGCCATTGAGCGCACTGACCCGCTGGGAGCTGCAATCGGCGCCACCGGCACGTTTCGATACCGACCTGCCCGAGCAGTTGCGCAAGCGCGCACTCGCGCTGCCACCCAGCTTCAATCCGCGCACCGTCGCGCTCGCCAGGCAATGGCGGGCCGACGCCGGCAACAACGACGATGCCGTCGTGCAGCGCGCACTGGGGTGGATCACCCGCGAATTCGCCTACACCCTGGATACGCCACTGCTTGGCCGCAACAGCGTGGATGAGTTCCTGTTCCAGCAGAAGGCCGGGTTTTGCGAGCACTTCAGCTCCTCGTTCGTGGTGCTGATGCGTGCCGCAGGCATCCCCGCACGCGTGGTCACCGGCTATGCCGGCGGCACCTACAACGGGCTGGGCAACTACTGGGTGGTGCGCCGCATGGATGCGCATGCCTGGACCGAGGTATGGCTGGCCGGTCGCGGCTGGGTGCGGGTGGACCCGACTGCCGCCGTGGCGCCCGAACGCATCTACGACACGCTGGAAGATCGCCTGCAGACCGATGGCAACAACTTCGCCCAGCTCGGCACCTGGGCCGGCCTGAGCCAGGTCGGCGACTGGCTGCGCCGCGGCTGGAACGATCTGGTGCTGTCCTTCAATGCCGACCGCCAACAACGGCTGCTGCAGCCGCTGGGCATCGAGCGCCTGGAGCCCACCCAGCTGGCCGCCATCTTCGGGGTGTTCGCAGTCGGTGCACTGGCGTGGATGAGCTGGTTGCTGGCGCGCGGCGAACGCGAGCGTGATCCGCTGCTGCGTGCCTGGCATCGTCTGGGCCGGCGTTACGGCAAGCTGGGCCTTGCCCGCGAACCGCACGAACCGGCCATTGCCTGGGCGCAACGCGTCGCCCGCACCCACCCCGACACCACACTGTTGGCACTCAGCCAACGTTTCGCTGCCGCGCGCTACGCTGGCGCCGATTCGGACAGCGCCTCACTCCTTAAAGATCTGCAGCAGCATCGCCCGCGAACCGGAGTTTCCTCATGAGCACCCGCTTTCTTTTTCCCATTGTCGCTGTGCTCGGGCTCGCAGCCTGCGCCACCGCGCCCAAGCCGCTGCAGGGCCAGTTCCCCACGGTCAGCCCGAGCGACTCCACTGCCAGCGCACAACTCGGCACCTCGGTGCGCTGGGGCGGCAAGATCATCCAGACCAAGCCTGGCCAGGGCCAGACCTGCTTTGAGCTGATTTCGCGCCCACTCAACGCCAGCGGCCGTCCGGATCGCAATGCCGTGGATGCCAGCGATGGCCGCTTCCTGGCGTGCCGTGCAGGCTTCTACGACCCGGCAGTGTTCGAACCCGGCCGCGAAGTCACCTTCATCGGCAAGATCGAGGGCTACGAGACCACCAAGATCGGCGAGTACGACTACAAGCTGCCCAAGGTGGCGGCAGACGTGGTCTATCTGTGGCCGGAAGTGCGCGACGTGGACGTGATTCCGGCTTACCCGTACGGCCCGTGGGGCGACCCGTGGGGTCCGCGCTGGGGCGGCGGCTGGGGCTGGGGCCGCGGCTGGTGGTAAGCAATCGCTGAGTCAGCTGTGATGCAAAACGCCGCTCTTGAAGGAGCGGCGTTTTTGTTTCTGTGGCTAGGCCGTCGATACCAACGCGCTCGTGCTGAATCTGTAACCGCCGGTCCCGCGCTGCGCCCCCCCCTACTGTGACAGCGGCTGCACTGGCGCGAGTGCCTGCTGATGCGCATCGTCGTGTGGCCGCAGCAGATGGGCGATCGAGCATGCTCGCCCCCGGCCTATCCTTGCCACTCAACGACCGGTCCGCTCACATCGATGGCAATGCCCAGCGATGCCGTCAGGGCGTGCCGAAGCGGCCCAGCGGGGCACCGGCCAGCAGATGCAGATGAATATGGAACACCGTCTGCCCGGCATGCTCGCGGCAATTCATCACGATGCGGTAGCCGTCCTGCGCCAGGCCCTGCTCACGCGCGTATGCAGCAGCGGCGAGCGCCAACTTGCCGACCAGCAACGCCTGCTCCGGCGGCACATCGTCCAGGGTGGGAATGGCGTGCTGCTTGGGGATGAAGAGCACATGCACCGGCGCCTGCGGCGCGATGTCTTCAAAGCCCAGCACCTCGTCGTCTTCATAGACGATGGTGGCAGGGATTTCGCGACGGATGATCTTGCTGAAGATGGTGTCGGTCATGAGTCGGGATTGGGGATTGGGGATTGGGGATTGGCAAGAGCTTACCGCGCGCGCCGACCGGCTTTTGCCAATCCCCAATCCCGACTCTCCAATCCCGACTCTCCAATCCCCGCCCTCAAAGCACCTCACCGCGGGTGCCGAAGGCGTGCGACAGGGTGCCGCGGTCCACGTATTCCAGCTCGCCGCCCAGCGGCATGCCTTGCGCGAGCCGGCTGGGGCGCACGCCATGCTGGCGCGCCAGCTGCGCCAGGTAATGCGCGGTGGCCTCGCCCTCCACGGTGGCGTTGGTGGCGATGATCATTTCGGTGATTTCGCCGGCAGCCAGGCGTTCGCCGAGTTGGTCCAGCCCCAGCTCGCGCGGGCCGATGCCATCCAGCGGCGACAGGCGCCCCTGCAGGATGAAGTACACGCCGCGGTAGCCGGTGGCGTGCTCGATCGCCAGGCGATCGGCCGGCGATTCCACCACGCACAGCTGCTGACGATCGCGACTGCTGTTGGCACAGATCGCGCAGATCTCGGACTCGGTGAAGTCGCGGCACTGCACGCAATGCCCGACCTTTTCCACCGCATTGCCCAGCGCTGCGGCCAAACGACGCCCACCCTCGCGCTCGCGCTCGAGCACGTGGTAGGCCATGCGCTGCGCCGATTTCTGGCCGACACCCGGCAATACCCGGAAGGCCTCGATCAGTTGTTCGAGAAGAGAGGACATTGAGTGGCCGGGATTGGGCATTGGAGATTCGGGATTCGCAAATGCAGAAGCAAACCCCGCTTCTGGCGAATCCCTAATCCCCTCGCTCAGAACGGCAACTTCATGCCCGGCGGCAGCTGCATGCCGGCAGTAGCCGAACCCATGCGGTCCTTGGACTCGGCGTCGATCTTGTTGGAGGCGTCGTTGAAGGCGGCGGCGATCAGGTCCTCGGCCATTTCCTGGTCGGAGAGGATGCTGGGGTCGATCCGCACCTTGCGGCACTCCTTGGCCCCGGTCAGTGTCACGCTGACCATGCCGCCGCCAGCGGTGCCGGTGACTTCCAGCTTGGCCAGTTCTTCCTGGGCGCGCTGCAGGTTTTCCTGCATCTTCTGCGCCTGCTGCATCAATTGGGCAATGTTTCCACGCATGGGTCGTTACTCGTCGTAAGGGCGGATGGAATCGGGAACCACCCGCGCGCCCTGCTGCTGGATCAGCTGCTGCACATTCGGGTCGTTCATGAAGGCGGTTTCGGCTGCGCTCTGGCGCTCGCCTTTCTGCCGGTTGGCACGCTCGTGCAAGGTCTCGACATCGGCGCTGCCGGTTTCGATCACGATGCGCGGCGTGTTTCCTAGAACCGGCGCCAGTGCCTGCGCAAGGTTGGCGATGGAGCGCTCGGAGTTGAGATATTCGAAGCCTGGCGCCAACGCCAGCCGCAGCACGCCATCGCGATGGCCGATGAAGGCGGCATTGGCCGCGAGCTGGCGCGACGGGCCGTTCAATCCGCTACGGGTGACCAGCTCTAGCCATTGTTCGGCGTCGGCAATGCGGCCGTCGTCGATCAGCGTGCCAGACTCGTTGCCGGGTGCAGACACGGATGACGGTGCTGAAGCTGGCGACGCCTCGGCGGGCGCAGCCACAGAGGACGCCTCTGCAGCCATCTCTGCCGATACGGGAGCAGCGGCACCTGCAATCGTAGGCACGAGTTCGGGTATCGCCGTGATCGGCGCCGCGGCAGCGGCTTCCGGCGGCGGCGCCATTGCAGACTCGGGCGCAAGCACGACTGCCGTGTCGGCCACCGGCGCAGCATGCGTACGCACCGGCGCATCGTCCACCGCCCAAGGCGGCGTATCGTCGGTGCGCGCAGCGGCGGACGAGCGACTATCAGCCAACGCATCCGGCGCGGGAAGCACCACAACCGGTGCCGGTGCCGCGGCGACTGCTGCTGCCGTTGGTGTTGGTGCGGATGTTGGGATTGGTGCCGATGTCGAAGCGGACGTTGCCGTAGCCACCGGTGCCGCAGCAGTCCCTGCACCCGGTAATGCTTCAACCACTTCGACCGGCTTGGCAGGCACTACCGCCGCAGCCGTCGCCGGTGCCGCCGCCTGCACGCCCGCAGCGGCCGTGCGTGCGCCGCCGCCGGTGCTGGCGCCGCGTCCATCGTCGCTGCTTCCCGCCGGCACTGCCGCAGCGGGGCGGAATGCCAGCATGCGCAGCACTGCCATCTCGAAACCGGCGCGCGGGCTCGGCGCCAGATACAGATCGCGACGCCCGTTGAGTGCCATCTGGTACCACAGCTGCACCACTTCCGGTCGCAGCTGTGCCGCGAACGGCGTCGGGTCGATACCGTCGCCGACGAACGCCACCGACGGCACCAATTGCTGCACCTGCACGCGGTGCAGGGCCTCGGCCAGGGCTTCCAGCACCCCGCTCCAGTCCGGCGAAAATTCCGCTAGTGCTGCAACCACTTGCAGCAGGCGCGCGCCATCGCCGTCGGCCAGCGACTGCAGCATCGCCCCGACCTGGGTGCGGTCCACCGTACCCAGCATCGTGCGCACGACATCCTCGCGCAGCGCACCGCCGGCATAGGCGATCGCCTGATCCAGCAGCGACAAGCCGTCGCGCAGGGAGCCATCGGCCGCCTTGGACAGCTGCACGATCGCCGACGGATCCGACTCGATTTCCTCGGCGGTCAGGATCCGGGTCATCTGGCCCTGGATCTGGTCCTCGTCCAGGCGCTTGAGGTTGAACTGCAGGCAGCGCGACAACACCGTCACCGGCAGCTTTTGCGGGTCGGTGGTGGCGAGCAGGAACTTCACGTGTTCCGGCGGCTCTTCCAGGGTTTTGAGCAGCGCGTTGAACGCCGCCTTGGAGAGCATGTGCACTTCGTCGATCAGGTAGACCTTGAACTTGCCGCGCGAGGGCATGTATTGCGCGTTCTCGATCACCTCGCGCACATCGTCCACGCCGGTGTTGGACGCGGCGTCGATTTCCAGCAGATCGATGTAGCGGCCGGCATCGATGTCCAGGCAGGCCGGACAGATGCCACACGGGTCGGCGCTGGTGCCGGTCTCGCAGTTCAGCGACTTGGCGAAAATGCGCGCGATGGTGGTCTTGCCCACGCCGCGGGTGCCGGTGAACAAGAACGCGTGGTGCACGCGCCCGCTGTCGAGCGCGTTGGTGAGCGCGCGGACCACGTGTTCCTGGCCCACGAGCTCGGCAAAACGCTTCGGGCGCCACTTGCGGGCGAGAACGAGATAAGACATCGGGCAACCAGCTTGTTCTGAGCCGATATTGTGCCACGGCGCGTCTCACCGGCCGCGCCGGGAAGATTCAGCTTGTGGTACGGGCCGGCGACCGCTAGAATCTGCGGCCCTGTTAGACCCCGGTCGTACAGGTACGGAGAGGTGTCCGAGTGGTTGAAGGAGCACGCCTGGAAAGTGTGTAAGCGTCTAAACCGCGCTTCGGGGGTTCGAATCCCCCTCTCTCCGCCAGTTTCATGATTTGCGCAATGACACCAATGCCGCAAATCGCAGGGCCATGCCAGTGGCCCACGTCTTATGGTGGCCCCGTCGGTCCCTCGCGACGCTAGATCGAAAATCCCGCCAGGGCCGGAAGGCAGCAACGGTATCGATTGATGCGGGCGCCGAGGTCAACCGGCGGGGACACCACCCTACTTGTCTGTGCACGCGCTGGATCGACCCGGTCGATGTTCCAGCCACGTGTCGTTGCCTGCAGCGGCAGCATCACGAATGCGCCTGCGCCATGCCCAAGATCTTCGTCCGTTATGGCTGACAGTCTTAAATGGATCAGGCATTTCCACGATGGACGATGGTTCCGCCCGTCGGTTATCGATCGATGCAGCGCCGAGGTCAACCTGCGGGACACTCCCATCCTTCAGGCAAGTCTCGGCTCGCAGACCATCTGCCTTACGCGTTTCAAGGTAGCTGCGGAACCTTCATGGATCACGCAGACCGGCTTTGACGCGGCGGGGTCGAAGACGCGGCGCGATCGAACGCGATGGCGCCGGTCAAACCTGCAGCGCAGCGCGCCAGTGCAGACACGTTGTTGCACAGGTCATTGCGACCGAGAACCTCACTGCGCCTCGGGATGCAGCCAACCCGCGTCGCCTTCCAGGTAGTGCTCGTGCTTCCAGATCGGCACGCGCGCCTTGACCTCGTCGATGATGTAGCGGCACGCGTCGAACGCAGCGCCACGATGCGCCGCACTGACGCCCACCCAGACCGCCATGTCGCCGATCTGCAGCTCGCCCACCCGATGCACGCAGTGCGCATGCACGATGGCGAACCGGCGCGACGCTTCGTCGAGCACGCGCTGGCCTTCGGCCTGCGCCAGCGCGGCATAGGCTTCATAGCGCAACCCGGCCACGCCACGGCCTTCGTTGTGATTGCGCACCCAGCCTTCGAAACTGGCGAACGCACCGGCCTGCGGATGCGCTGCGCCGGAGCGCAACTGCTCCACCGGCAATGGCACATCGGAAAGCGCAAAGACGGCTACGACATCATCGCTCACGCTCAACCTCCCGACACTGGCGGAATAAACACCACTTCGCTGCCATCGCGCAGTGCATCGTCCCAGCGCGCGAATGCGCCATCGACGGCAACACGCAACTGCGCAGGCGTCCAGCGCAGGCGGTGCCGCGCATCGAGTTCGGCATACAGGCCACACAGGTCCGGCGCGCCGGATCGCACGCGCTCGTCGGCGATCCCGGCTGCTTCGCGCAGACTGGCGAAATACAACACCGTTACCGTTGCCGTCATTGCGCCGCTCCGATATCGCGCTTGCCGCCCCGCTTGGACAGCAATTTTGTCGGCCCGATCGTCATAGCATGCGATAACGCCTTGCACATGTCGTAGATCGTCAGCGCTGCCACGCTGGCACCGGTCAGCGCTTCCATCTCCACGCCGGTGCGATGCACGCAGCGCACGGTGCAGTGAATCTCCAGCACCTGCTCGCCTGCCCAGTCGATCTCGAAACGGCAGGCATCGATCGGCAATGGATGGCAGAACGGAATCAGCTCATGCGTGCGCTTGACGGCCATGGTGCCGGCGATCACCGCCGTCTCGACGATGCCACCCTTGGCGCTGCGCAAGCCATTGGTGCGCAGTTGCGCCGCCACCGCGGCAGGAAACCGCACCCGGCTGCTTGCCGTGGCACTACGTGCGGTGACCTGCTTGCCCGAGACGTCCACCATGGTGGGCAGCCCGGCATCATCCAGGTGGGTGAGGCGTGCGGAAGTGGTCTTTGCTGGCATGGGAGGCGGCACGAAAACAGGATGTCAGGATGCGGGATTGTCGGTGAACGTGGTGGCTTGATGGAACAACATCCGCCGGCACGCACCGTCCAGGCGCCATAACGAACTGCGCAAGGCACACCGCACGACGCCGTCGGCGTGCGCACGGGTGCGATAGTGCAGCTGCGGGGCCAACAGCACGCAGACGAAGCCGTCGGCCACGTAATCGGCAGCCGCCGCACTGGTGGTCAATGCAGCGATGACCTCTTCACGTGCATAGCGCCGGCCCGAGGCACCAAACTCGATGAACGCCGGCTCCAGCAGTGCCTCCAGCTCCTCCGGCACCGAGCGACGCAGCTGCGGATCCAGCAGACGCAGCTCCAAGCCACGCAACTGCGTCAGCAGCGCACAGGCGCTCACCCGCCGATCAGGAACATCTCGACCGGCTTGCCACGCCGCGGTGCGGCGGATGCACGCACCTCGCTGTAGCGGTCGCCGCGCATGCTCCAGCGTTGACGCAAGTGCGTGGCCAGGCCTTGCTCACCGTCGGCCAAGGCCGGCTTGAGATCGTGGCCCTGGCTGGCGAACAGGCAGGTGTACAGATGCCCGTCGGCCGATACGCGGGCGCGCTGGCAATCGCCGCAGAACGGCACGCTGACCGAACTGACGAAACCCACCTCGCCCGCGCCGTCGACAAACGCATGGCGTTGCGCAACTTCGCCGGTGTAATTGGCATCCAGCGCCATCAGCGGCCAGCGCGCGTGAATGCGCGCGTGCAACTGCGCCGAGCTCACGACCGCATCCGGGGTCCAGCCGTTGCAGCTGCCCACGTCCATGAATTCGATGAAGCGCAGCACATGCCCGGTGCCACGGAAGTGTTCCACCAGCGGCAACACCTGATCCTCATTGACGCCACGCTGCACCACGCAATTGATCTTCAGCCGCGTGAAGCCGGCCTGCTCGGCGGCAGCGATGCCGGCCAGGACCTGCGCGATGTCGCCGCGATCGCCGCTCATGTGCTTGAACAGCGCCGTCTCCAATGCATCCATGCTCACCGTGATGCGCCGCAGCCCGGCCTGGCGCAGCGCCTCGGCCTGGCGCGCGAGCAAGGCGCCATTGGTGGTAAGCGCCAGGTCCTCGATCCCTTCGATGGCGGTGAGCCGCGCAATCAAGGTCGGCAGATCGCGACGCAGCAGCGGCTCGCCGCCGGTCAGGCGCACCTTGGTGACGCCCACCGACACGAACGCCCGCACCAGCGTTTCCAACTGATCGAAGCTCAGGCGCTGTTGCGCGTCGAAGCCATAATCGTCGGGCACGCGGTCGGCCGGCATGCAATAGCCACAGCGGAAATTGCAGGCTTCTATCACCGAAAGGCGCAGATCGCGCAGCGGGCGGCCGTAACGGTCCTGCATCGGGGCGCCGGTCAGGGTCGGCAGCGACAAGGCGCCCATCAGCGCACCGTGTCGGCGGTCGGGTCCGCCAGTGCCAGGTGTTGCCCGGGCACGGCGACGCGATGGCCGCGTGCGCGCAGCACGTGGCCGTCGGCGTCGCTGGCGTAGTGGTACAGCAGCATGCGGGTCAACAGGTCCTGCGGATATTCCCGCTCCAGGTCATCCACGCCAGTATGCGACGGGTTGCCGTGAACGCCGCAGTCATGCGCGATCAGCTCGTTGTCGTCGGCGTAACGCTTCAGCATTTCCGGAATCGGCCGGGTGTCGCCGGTCCACACCAGCGCGCCTTTCAGACGCAGCCCGTAGGCGGTCTCCGGCCAGTGGTGGCGCACCGGGAACACCTCCAGCCGCATCCCGTCGTGCCAGAACGCATCGCCGACCGGCACCAGCTGGAACGCATCCCAGAAGTTCGCCCCGCCCTCGGCCAGCACATTCGGGTAGTCGGCAATACGCCGCTGCAGCAGCGGCACCACCGGCGCCGGCACGTACAGGCGCGTGCGCCCGCGCCGCTCGGAGAAATAGCTGTCGACGAACACCCGCTCCAGCCCGCCGACATGATCCAGATGCACATGGGTGATGAAGATGGCCTGCGGCAGCTGGCCGTAGTGCGCCTGATAGGCGGTGAGCCCTTCGCTGCCGCAGTCGATGGTCAGCCACGGTGCGCCAGCGCGCTCGAGCGTGGCCATCGGCGAACCAAGCGCCACTGCCGACGCATTGCCGACCCCCTGCACGCGCAACGCCCACTGCATCAGTAGCCCCGGCCCCAGGCCAGCTCGTAGGCGCGGTGCAGCCGCTCGTAATCCTTGTCGACCTCTTCGCGGCTGCGACTGCCGCGCAGCTTCAACAGCGACCGATGCAGCCGCTTGAGATTGCGCTCGCGCCAACGCGTGGCCGGAATGCGCAGCACGCCCCGGTCGAAATCGATCATCCAGCCATGCCCGCCGGCATCGAACAGGATGTTGTGCGCATTGAGATCGGCGTGATCCAGGCCGGCGCGATGGAAACGCGCGATCAACTGCCCGGCGGCTTCCCATGGCGCACCGCGGCCGGCCACCTGCGCGTGGTCGGCCAGCGAGCGCACGTCTTCCAACCGTTCCATCAACAACGCCGCGCGATAGCCCAGGCCTTCGCGCAGATAGCAGGCCGCCAACGGACGCGGCACCGGCAATTTGCGCTTGATCAGTTCGCGCATCAAACGGAATTCGGCAAAACTGCGCGTGCGACCGGCACCTTTCCACAGATACCGGTCGCGGCTGACGCGTGCGGCCATGCCGCCGCGCAGGTACTGCCGCAACACGCTGCGGCCGAACGGCGCATCCACGAACCACGCACCGCCCCGCCCGCCTTCGTCGACCGGCCGCGCCCTGTCGCCCCAGCGTTGCGGCGAAAACAGCCCGGCATCGGCTTGCCGCAGCCGTTCGCGGTCGAACAGAATGGCGCCATAGCCGCGAGCTTCGCGGTACGGCGTCAGCGCTTCGGTGGCGTCGAAAGAAACCATCTATCGAGTCTAACAACACCATGGCTTCTACGCCCGCTTCGGTATGCCTGCTGCGCCTGTCCGCCCTGGGTGACGTCACCCACGTGGTGCCGCTGGTGCGCACCTTGCAGGCGGGATTTCCGGCAAGCCAGCTGCATTGGATCATCGACAAGGCCGGGCTGAAATTGCTCGACGGTCTGCCGGGCGTGCAGTTCCATGCGTACGACAAGCGCACCGGCGTGGCCGGCATGCGCGCACTACGCCAGTCGCTGGCGCCCCTGGGTCGCTTCGATGCCCTGCTGCAGATGCAGGTGGCTTTGCGCGCCAACGTGCTGTCGGCCTTCGTGCCGGCGCGCCGCCGCATCGGCTACGACCGCAGCCGCTCCAAGGACCTGCATGGCCTGTTCGTCAAAGAGCGCATTGCCGACCGCCCCGGCATCCATGTCCTCGACGCCATCGGCAGCTTCGCCGAGCCGCTGGGCCTGCGCCAGACCCAGGTGCGCTGGGACCTGCCGGTCCCCGACCAGGCGCATGCCTGGGCGCGCGCGCAGTGGGACGACGATGGCCGCCCGGTCCTGATGATTTCGCCCTGCTCCAGCCACGTGCGGCGCAACTGGTACCCCGACCGCCACGCCGCCCTTGCCGACCATGCGGCGGCCCAGGGCTGGCGCGTGGTGCTGTGCGGCGGACGTAGCGAACTGGAGCGCAGCACGGCTGACGCCATCGTGGCGACCACGCGCGCGCCGCTGCTGGACCTGGTCGGCAAGGACACGCTCAAGCAGCTTCCCGCGCTGCTCGCCCGCGCCGATCTGGTGGTCACCCCGGATTCGGGCCCGCTGCATATCGCCAATGCGATGGGCAGCAAGGTGCTGGGGTTGCATGCGGCCAGCAATCCGCGACGCAGCGGCCCGTATTCGGACGTGCGCTATTGCGTGGACCGTTACGACGCGGCAGCGCGCAAGTTTCTGCGCACGCCGGCCGATCAGCTCAGCTGGGGCACCAAGATCGAGTTCGACGATGTGATGTCGCTGATTACCGTCGACGACGCAGTTGCTGCGTTCGAGCGCTATCGGGCCGATCATCCCCGCTAACCCCTGTCCAACGCCGGCGTCCACCTGATCGTCAGATCGGTTCGGCCCACCACGCGCGGCTTTTCGTTTGCACCAGGACTCAAGTCGCCTGGCATCCAGCCTTCAAGCCGATGTCACCGGCATCGCACCAGCCGTCTATCGCGAAGACAGGCGGCTCGGCGCATCAGTGCGCAGGCTGGTGCCGGCACACTTGGCGCATCAATCCACTCAGGCGCCGGTCGCGCGATAGTCCTGGTAGGACTTCTCTTCCACGTACGAAGAACCCAGCGCCAGGTTGATTTCCTTCTTGATCCGCGCGCGCTCGTCGTTTTCGATATAGACGCTGCGCGCCAGCTGCACGAAACCGTCGTCGAAGTTCTGCGCCTGCTCCTTGAGCCGGATGTCGTCCTCGATCACCCATAGCCGCTCGTTGACGGCCTTGAGCGCGGCACGCAGACGCACGATGTCGTGGCCGGCGGCCGGATGCGCCATCCAGCTGGTCTCCAGCGCCGACAGCTCGCTGCGCACATTGGCCAGCTTGGCGGGGTCGCTCATGCGCTCGGACTTGATCTGCAGGATCGCGATCTTGTCGAGCAGCTCGCCAAAGGACACGGGTACCAGGATCTCGGACATGACAGGCCTCCAACGGATATCGAGCGGATTGTAGCCATCGCAGCAACGGGCGGTGGCGGCACATAAACAAAAGCCCCCTTGCGGGGGCTGATGCGGGATCTGGCGTCAGAAGGGGATTCGCCCGGCACTGCGTGCCTTTGCCCTGCGGGCGGCTCGCCGTGCAGACAGCGATGCTGCCTGTCGAACCTGGGGCTTCTCACCCTCCCAATGACGCCGGCAACACTCACGCGCCACTGGCGCAATTGCTTGCCTCAATCTGGCGGAGAGGGGGGGATTCGAACCCCCGAGGCGCTATAAACGCCTGCCTGATTTCGAGTCAGGTACATTCAACCGCTCTGCCACCTCTCCAGATGGTCCCCAGTGTCCTGGGGCCGTGCATCATACGGGCACACGCGCCAGGCCACAAGCGGCCCGGGCCAGCGCTCCACCGCCCGGGTGTCGGCGCGGCGTGAACAGGCACTGCGACCGGCGCGAGCGCTCTGTTGCCGCTGGCCGGCCGGGCCGCGATGATTGGCACGCATCTTCTCCCTGGCGACCCGGCCCCATGCTCGAATTCGGACACCTCACCCACGTCGGCCTGCGCCGTGACCTCAACGAGGACACCTATTACGGCGACAGCGAACTGGGGCTGTGGCTGGTGGCCGATGGCATGGGCGGACATGCCTGCGGCGAAGTCGCCAGCGCGCTGGCACGCGAAACCATCGTGCGCGAAGTCCGCGCCGGCACCCCGCTCGCGCAGGCCGTGCGCATCGCCGACGAAGAGATCATCAAGACCTCGCGCCACTGCAACGACACCTTGCCGATGGGCACCACCGTGGTTGCCGCACGCGTGTTGGGCCAGCGTTTCGAGGTGGCCTGGGTCGGCGACAGCCGTGCGTACCTGTGGCGCGACGGGCGCCTGGCACAGCTGAGTCAGGACCATAGTTACGTGCAGGAACTCATCGCCCAAGGCACGCTCACCAGCGAGCAGGCGCGTGCGCATCCGCATCGCAACGTGGTGACCCAGGCACTGGGCGTCACCGATCCGGTCCATCTCAACGTTGCCACCATGCAGGGCGAGCTCAAATCCGGCATGCAACTGTTGCTCTGCAGCGATGGGCTGACCGAAGAAGTGGACGATGCGGCGATTGCGGCAACCCTGTCGCAAGCGGACTGCAGCGCACAGGAGTGCGTGGAATGCCTGGTCGCCGCGGCACTGGATGGCGGCGGTTCGGACAACATCACCGCGATCCTGGTGCGTAGCTACTGAGCACGGCAAGACAGCGTCGAGGCCGGCCCTCGAACGCGCGACAGAAGCTCACGACGTCCTGATCATGCGCTGCACCCGTTGCCGGCGCGGGCAAGGGTGCAGCGCCACTTCAGCCGGCGACAGCGCTCTCTTCGACAGGCGCGTCCCACAGCGCGCGTCCGGCCTTCTTGCGCAGCTGCGCCAACCGCGCCTCGTGCGCCTGCGATTCCGACGCAGTCACCATCACGCGCGGGCGCGGCAGCAGCAACGCGGGGTCGAACGCGATCATGCCGTTGTCCTCATTGCTGTTCTGGCCGGCATCGGCGCTGGCAAAGCCGATCTCCTCCTGGCCCGAGGTCAGCGCGATGTACACATCGGCCAGGATCTGCGCATCGAGCAAGGCGCCGTGCAGCTGGCGATGCGCGTTGTCCACGCCCAGGCGTTTGCACAAGGCATCGAGCGAATTGCGCTGCCCCGGGTAACGCTCGCGCGCCATCATCAAGGTGTCGACCACGGTGGCGCGGTCGACGATGCGGCCGTAACCATTGCCCAGCAGCGACAACTCGTTATCCAGAAAGCCCAGATCGAACGCAGCGTTGTGGATGATCAACTCCGCGCCGTCGATATAGGCGAGGAATTCCTCCACCACATCGCCGAACAAGGGTTTGTCGGCCAGGAATTCCAGGGTCAATCCGGTGACTTCCTGCGCGCCCGGCTCGAAGTCGCAATCGGGCTTCAGATAGCGATGAAAATTGTTGCCGCTCGGGCGCCGCTCCAGCAGCTCCACTGCACCGATTTCGACGACGCGGTTGCCCTTGCGCCATTCCAGGCCGGTGGTTTCTGTATCGAGAATGATCTGACGCATGGATCCTCTTACGCAGTTGCAGCGCCGCCGCGCTGGGCGATGGCCTGATTGCGGGCAAGCACGTCGACGCGCTCGTTGTCCGGGTCGCCATTGTGACCCTTCACCCAGCGCCAATCGATGCTGTGGCGCTGGGTGGCCGCATGCAGCCGCTCCCACAGTTCGCGGTTCTTGACCGGATCGCCGCCGGCGGTTTTCCAGCCACGCCGCACCCAACCGGACATCCACTCGGTGATGCCCTGGCGCACGTACTGCGAGTCGGTATGCAGCACGATCTGGCACGGCTCGGTCAGCGTCTCCAGCGCCATGATCGCGGCCATCAATTCCATGCGGTTGTTGGTGGATACCGCTTCACCGCCGGCCAGTTCCTTCTCGCGGCCGTTGTAACGCAGCAGGGCCGCCCAACCGCCCGGCCCCGGATTGCCGAGGCAGGAGCCGTCGGTATGCACTTCAATTGATTTCATCAGCTTCCAGAGTTGTCGCGTACTAAGGTCAGATCGTGGCCACCGGTTGCGGCCAGCGCGTGGGCCGCGCGATCGGCGTCGGCGCGATCGGTGCGGAGGCGCGTTTTTCCACTTCGAGTAAATACACCGCGCGCCATGGAGCGCGGCCAGGATCGGACGAACCGCGCCCGGTCCGCCAGATGGGCCCAAGGAAGCGCTCCGTTTCCACGCACTGCAGGCCGGCCTGCTGTGCCAGCGATCGCCAGCGATCCGGGCGCAATGCCACCGGGCCGCGACGCGCCCAATGAAAGCGGTACGGGCTCAGCGGATTGAGCGTGAACAGCCACAGCCGGCCTCCCGGCATCAGCAGCCGCTCGCATTCGGCCAGAAATTCCGCCGCGCCGCCAACGACCGCATGCTGCACCACGATGGCCTGCAGGCTTTCGGTGGGCAACGGAAACGGCATCGCGCAGCGCGCATCGCCCGCGAAGCGTCCGGCGCTACGAAACAGGCGCAGGCCGCGGCCATCGAGCATCTCGCGCGGCGGCAATTCCTTGGTTGGGGCCACCCACAACCAGGGCTGGGATGGCCGCCGCTGCAGGGACTCCAGCGCCAGGCGACGCTCGGATTGGAGCAGGCTTCGCCCCGCCTCCGTATCAAACCAGGATGAGACGCCAGCTTGACGGGAGAATGGGACGGCAGGCATGGTCCCAATTCTATGCGACTGACCGCCCTGCCCGCATTCGACGACAACTACATCTGGGCGCTGGTCGCCGCGGATGGCCGCGCCGTCGTTGTCGACCCCGGCCAGGCCGAGCCGGTCATCGCCGCCGCGGAGCGCGATGGCTGGGCCCCCAGCGCGGTATTGCTCACCCATCACCATGACGACCACATCGGCGGCGTAGCCGCGCTGCAGCAGCGCTGGCCGGAACTCGAACTGTTCGGTCCCGATGACCAACGCATCCCTGCAGATGCCCGGCGCGTTGCCCAGGGCGAGCGCTTGCAGCTGCTGGAAACCAGCTTCGAGGTGATCGAGGTCCCCGGCCACACCCGCAGCCACATCGCCTTTGTGACAGATCGCCATCTGTTCAGTGGTGATACCCTGTTCAGCCTAGGCTGTGGGCGGATGTTCGAAGGTACCGCTCCTCAGATGTTCGACTCGTTGCAGCGCCTGGCATCTCTGCCCGGCGAAACGCTTGTGTGTTGCGGCCATGAATACACCCTGGCCAACGCAGCCTTCGCGCTGCACGTCGATCCAACCAACGCTGCCTTGCAGCGCCGTCAACAGGAAGCCCAGGCCATGCGTCAAGCAGCCCGTCCTACCCTGCCGATTTCGCTCAAGAGTGAACTGGCCACCAATCCGTTCTTACGTACCAGCCGTCCTGAAATCCGCGCCGCCGTGGCACCACACGCAGCCGGCGCACTTTTCTCCGAAGTAGACGTTTTCGCCGAACTTAGGCGCTGGAAAGACGAATTTCGCGCATGAGGCGGGTGATTTTGGCAGCGTTGGCCGCCGTTGCGGCCATCGCGCCGGCAGCGGCCTGGTCCAACGACGCAAGTCGCTCCGTCGCCACCGCTGCTGCCGGATCCGCTGGGCCCGATACGCGCAATGGCCGCGAGATCTTCTCGTCGTTCCTGGAAGGCCGTGCCGATCCGGGTTGCGACAGCGAGCATAGCGATACCCGCTGGGAACAGCATTTCTCGCGGGCCCCCGCGCGCCTGGCCGACGACGGTCAGGACGTCCTGCCGTTGTTTGGTTACGTGGTCGACGAACTGCGAGCCGCGGACATGCCGACCGAATTTGCGCTGATTCCGTTCGTCGAGAGCGGATACCGCCCCGGCGCACGCAACGGCAGCGGCCCGGCAGGGCTGTGGCAGTTCATCGCCACCACCGCGCGCAATCACCATGTGCCGGTCGGCGCGCAGTACGACGGCCGCCTGTCGGCCGTGGATTCCACCACCGCCGCGGTGCGCTACCTCAAGACCCTGTACGGTATGTTCGGCGGCGACTGGCGCCTGGCACTGATGGCCTACAACGCTGGCGAGTACCGCGTCCTGCAGGCCATGCGCAGTGCCGGCATGAATGCGCAGAACGCGCGCCCGTCCGAGCTGCCCGGCATGTCCAAGGTCACCTACGACTATGTCGAAAAGCTGCATGCACTGGCCTGCGTGCTCGATCATGCGCAGCAGCAGGGCACCTTGCTGACCTCACTGGATCGCCAGGTGCCGGTACTGACCGAGCACGCACTGCCGGCCGGCACCAGCCTCAATACCTGGGCCGGGCAGCGCGCGATCGAGCCGCAGTTGCTGGCGCGCCTGAACCCTGCAGTGGCAAGCGCCCGTGCGGCACCCAAAGGCGTCCACGTACTCGCCCCCGCAGCGGCAGCGCAGCCCGGCTCCAGCGGTGCGGTGGTCGCATCTACCCCTGCGGGCATGAATGCTGACACTGCAGGCCCTGCGACAGCGGTCGCCAGCACCACGACGACCAGGATGTCCCGCCCTTCACCCGCCCGCACCCATACCGTGCGCAACGGCGAATCCGCGTGGGCCATCGCCCGTCGCTACGGCATTACCGTCGCCACCCTGCTCGCCAGCAATGGCCTGGACAAGCGTGCCGTCTTGAAGCCGGGCATGGTGTTGTCGTTCAACGACACGCCCTGAGCAGGCCGCCTGATCGGCCGCGCGCGACTGGCTGCCGCGTGCCTGGCTCTCCTGTCGCTGTCGCTCAAGAAGACCCCAGGCCTCCAAGCGCCCTGACTGACTGCTGCGCATGTATCGAGTGACATCGCGCATGTCTTGATCGCTTGCCGGCATCGGTCGACGCGGCAACGCGCCACCGGCGTTCCAGTCATCGGCCCTGCGCGCTTCCCGCACGGATTTCAGCTGTCCGAATCAGAGGAAGATGTGCGGCGCGCTCCAAGAACGGTTGGCGCAGCGCTGGTCAGGTATCCGCACTGCCAACATCCAAGCCTCACGTCCCGGACAAGAGCAATGCGTCGCCGCACCGCTACGGGCGACTGGAGGTATCGAGTGCGTCCTCCAGCCGGGTGTGGGCGGCGCTCAGCATCTGGTGAGTGCACGAGCGCTACATCCCGATTCCTAGCACCGGCTGCACCCGCCCGCAGCCACGCGATTGCTCATCGGCGGCACCTACCGCGCAGCCCACGTGCACTCGCCAATCACTTAAGCGTTGACTTCGTCCCCGTTCGTATCAGCGGCTGCAACACATGCGCACCGTACCGACACCCAACGCCACCAGCGCACAAAGAAAAAGCCCGGTCGCCCGGGCCCTTTCCTTGTATCCATTGACAGCCAGCCGTTACAGCTGCGCCTCTTCGATCTGGATCTTGTAGCGCTTGCGCATTTCCTTGACGTAGGCCTGCGCGGCATTGTTGCCATCGATCTGGCTCAGCTGCTCGCGCAGCATCGTCTGCTGCTCGGCCGGCATCTGCTTCAGGTCGCCCGGCGTCGCCTTGCTGATCACGAACACCGCAAAGCGGCCGCCATCCAGTTCCACCTTGCCCACCGAGGGCTTACCCTCGGTCGGACGGGGCGCACTGAAGATTGCGCGATTTGCCGCCGGCGTCGGAATCGGCGCCGTGCGCGGCAGCCCCGGGATCGGCTGCACCTGCAGCTTCTCGGTTGCCGCCAGCGCCTGCAGGGTTTCACCCTTCTGCACGCGTGCCAGCAGTGCATCGGCGGCGGCGGCGGCGGCTTTCTCGGTACGGTCGGCATGCACCGCGGCAATCACCTTGTCGCGCACCTTGTCCAACGGCAATGCCTGCTCGGCAGTGTGATTGGTCACGCGCAGCATCACGCTGTGGTTAGGGGCGATGGTGATCGGGTCGCTCACCGTGCCGTCCTGCACCAACGTTTCGGAGAACGCCGAACGCAGCACCGCCGGGTTGGCCGCAATGCCGCTGGCGTTGGTACGCGAGAACGGGCCCAGGGTCTGCACCGGCAAACCGACCTGCTTGGCCGCCGGCTCCAGGGCAGTCGGATTCTTGTAGACCTGATCCACCAACTTGCCGCTGACATCGGCGTACGCCTTGTCGGCGTCGGCCTTGAGCTGCTCGGCAGCAAGCTGGTCGCGCACCTGCTCGAACGACTTGCCCTGCCCGCCCTTGACCTCGCGCAACTGGATCACGTGATAGCCGAACTCGGTCTTGATCGGCCCGACCACGTCGCCGGCCTTCATCGAAAACAGCGCGTCTTCGAACGGCTTGACCATGGTGCCCTTCTCGACCCAACCCAGGTCGCCACCGGCATCCTTGGAGCCCGGGTCCTGCGAATTGGCCTTGGCCAGCGCGGCGAAATCGGCACCCGGCTGCTTGGCTTCCGCAGCGAGCTTGGCCGCCTTGGCTTCGGCCGCCTTCTGCGCAGCGGCATCGCCACCTGCACTGATCAGGATGTGCGACGCCAGACGCTGGTCCGGCTCGACAAAGCGCGCCTTTTCCTCTTCGTAACGCTTGCGCAACGTCGCCTCGTCGGCAGCAGTCGCCGGCGGCATCGTGGCGGCATTGAGCTCGACGTACTCGATGCTCACGGTCTCCGGCTGGCGGAAATCCTGTGCATGGGTGTCGTACCACTGCTTGATCTGCGCATCGCTGACCGGTGCGGTATCGGCAGCCGGAGCCGGCAACATCGCCAACTCCACATCGCGCGTTTCACCCATCAGCTTGAGCAGGCGCTCGAATTCGGTCTTGGTCGCAAACCCCGATTCGGCAACGGCCTGCGGGATCACCGACTGCTGCAAGCTGTCGCGCACCAGCGCATCGAACTGCGCCGGCGTGCGCGGTGGCGTGCCCTGCGCCAATGCGGCGCGGTACTGGTCCGGGCTGAACTTACCATCGACCTGAAACGCCTGAATATTGGCGATGTAATCGCGTACCGTGGCATCGCCGATCACGATGCCGGCGTCTTCGGCGCCAAGCCGTACGACTTGCTCGTCCACCAGCTGGTCGAGCACCTGCAGCTTGTTTTCGCGGGATTCGAAGGTGCGCGGGTCGAAGTTCTCACCCTGCCGCTGGCGCTCCTGCATGCGCGCCTGTTCGAAGCGCGCACGGAAATCCTGCGTGCTGATCTCATGGTGCTGCCACAGCAGCGAGACCGGCCACCACGTGGGTGCCGATTTCCACCAGGTCGGTGGCGCCTGCACCTTGGCGACATTATTGGCGCCAATGCCGCCCAGGTAGCTGGAGTCGATGACGAACAGGAACGGAATCATCAGCAACCCCAGGATGGCGGTAGCGATCCAGCCTGACGTCTTGTCGCGAAGTTTCTGCAGCATTGGCAAATCACGGCCTGTGGGCGAGCCGCGCAGTGTAACCCGCCTGACGCCAAGCACCCAGCCCAACGCCCGCCAGCCCCGGGTCAAGATGCAGCAAAGGTGAGGCACTGCATCGGCACAGACGGCAAGCGCCGCGATGAGATCGCCATGGGATCGGGTTACCGCCGCGCCCGATCCGAGCTCCCACCACCAAAGGCCAATGCGCCATCCACTCGCCGGACAACTTCAAACAGCCAACAAAAAAGCCCCCGGCACAAGGCCGAGGGCTTGGGTATAACTGGCGGAGCGGACGGGACTCGAACCCGCGACCTCCGGCGTGACAGGCCAGCATTCTAACCAGCTGAACTACCGCTCCGCTTTAAACTTGGACATCTACCCCACTGCAGTCGCATCGCGAATGTCGTGGAGAAAACGAAGCCCCCAATTGCTCAGGGGCTTCGGTGTAACTGGCGGAGCGGACGGGACTCGAACCCGCGACCTCCGGCGTGACAGGCCAGCATTCTAACCAGCTGAACTACCGCTCCGCGCTTAAAACTTTGCTTGGTGCTTAGTGGTGGGTGCTGAGGGTTTCGAACCCCCGACCCTCTCCGTGTAAGGGAGACGCTCTACCGCTGAGCTAAGCACCCTAGCGAGTCGATTAGTTTACTGCATCCTTCAGGGCTTTGCCAGCCTTGAATGCAGGATTCTTCGAAGCAGCGATCTTGATGCTGTCGCCGGTCTTCGGATTGCGGCCGGTACGCTCAGCGCGCTCGCGGACCTGGAAGGTGCCGAAGCCAACGAGGGTGACAGCGTCGCCCTTCTTCAGCGCCTTGGTGATTTCGCTCACAACCGCGTCGACAGCACGGCCAGCTTCAGCCTTGGAGATGTCAGCGGCAGCGGCAACGCCATCGATCAATTCGGTTTTATTCATTCTTGAAACTCCCTTTGCGGCAGATGCCGCGGAATCGACAATCGGCGCTCTTGCCGTTAGCGAAGAACCCGACACAAGTGGTATCGCGTGACGCATCACATTTTGCCGCGCCCACGAGTCGTGCATTTATACCAGCGCCCCCAACAGCACGCAAGCCAAAACCCAATAACGACGCGGGTTTTGGCTTGTTTCGGGACGTCTTAGACAGCGCACGTTAGTGCTTGACGCGGGTACCCGGGGTAGTGCGCGACTTGCCACGCACAGCAACGCGCGACGCAGTCTTGCGGGCTTTTTCCTTACCCACCTTCTTGGGTGCCAGCGGACGCTCCAGGGCGAGATCCAGCACTTCGTCGATCCACTTGACCGGCACGATCTTCAAGTCGCGCGTGACGTTGGCCGGGATGTCCGCCAGGTCCTTGCGGTTCTCGTCGGGGATCAACACGGTGCGGATGCCACCACGTAGTGCCGCCAGCAATTTCTCCTTCAAGCCACCGATCGCCGACACGCGACCGCGCAACGTGATCTCGCCGGTCATCGCCACATCGGCGCGGATCGGCACCCGGGTCAACACCGACACCAGCGAGGTCACCATCGCAATACCTGCGCTCGGGCCATCCTTCGGCGTCGCGCCATCGGGTACGTGCACGTGCACGTCCTGCTTCTGCAGGAAATCCACATCGATGCCAAGACGCTCGGCGCGCGAACGCACCACCGACAAGGCCGCCGATGCCGACTCCTTCATGACGTTGCCGAGCTGACCGGTGAGGATCAGGTTGCCCTTGCCCGGCACCAGTGTGGATTCGACCTGCAACAGCTCGCCGCCGACTTCGGTCCAGGCCAGGCCGGTGACCAGACCGATTTCGTTTTCCTCTTCGGCGCGACCGAAGTCGAAGCGACGCACGCCCAGGTACTTGTCGAGATTCTTCGCGTTGACCGTCACCAGTGCCTTTGGCTTGCCCTTCTTGGCGACCGCCTTCTTGGCAACCGGTTGCGGACCGGCAAGCGCAATTTCCTTGACCACCTTGCGGCAGATCTTGGCCACTTCGCGCTCAAGATTACGCACGCCCGATTCGCGCGTGTAGTAACGCACGATGTCCTGGATCGCATCGCTACCGATCTCGATCTCTTCTGGCTTCAGGCCATTGGCCTTGATCTGCTTGGGCACCAGGTAACGCATGGCGATGTTGAGTTTCTCATCCTCGGTGTAGCCGGGGATGCGGATCACTTCCATGCGGTCCAGCAACGGACCGGGAATATTGAGCGAGTTGGAGGTGGCGACGAACATCACCTCCGACAGGTCCAGGTCCACTTCCAGGTAATGGTCGTTGAAGGAGTTGTTCTGCTCGGGGTCGAGCACCTCCAGCAGCGCCGACGACGGGTCGCCGCGGAAGTCCATCGACATCTTGTCGATCTCATCCAACAGGAACAGCGGATTCTTGCTGCCGACCTTGTTGAGGTTCTGCACCAGGCGGCCGGGCATCGAACCGACATAGGTCCGGCGATGGCCACGAATCTCGGCCTCGTCGCGGATACCGCCAAGGCTCATGCGCACGAACTTGCGGTTGGTCGCCTTGGCGATCGACTGCCCGAGCGAGGTCTTGCCCACGCCCGGCGGGCCGACCAGGCACAGGATCGGGCCTTTCATCTGCTTCACCCGCGACTGCACGGCGAGGTACTCGAGGATGCGCTCCTTGACCTTGTCCAGGCCGTAGTGATCGGCGTCCAGCGTGTCTTCGGCAACCTTGAGGTCCTTGCGGACCTTGGTGCGCTTCTTCCACGGCACGCCCAGCAACCAATCCAGATAGTTGCGCACCACGGCGGCTTCCGCAGACATCGGCGACATCTGCTTGAGCTTGTTGAGCTCGGCCTTGGCCTTGGTCTCGACCGGCTTGGGCATGCCGGACTCGGCGATCTTGCGCGCCAGCTCTTCCAGCTCGCCCGGCGCGTCGTCCAGATCGCCCAGCTCCTTCTGGATCGCCTTCATCTGTTCGTTGAGGTAGTACTCGCGCTGGCTCTTTTCCATCTGCGACTTCACGCGACCGCGGATGCGCTTTTCCAGCTGCTGCACGTCGATTTCGCCGTCTACCAGCCCAACCAGCAGCTCCAGCCGCTCGCCGATCTCGGTGATCTCCAGCAGGCGCTGCTTGTCGGCCAGGCGCACGCCGATGTGCGCGGCGATGGTGTCGGCCAGGCGGCCTGGCTCGTCGATGCCGGCCAGGGTCTGCAACAGCTCGGGCGGCAACTTGCGATTGGTCTTGACGTACTGCTCGAACAGCGACATCAACGAGCGCGCGATCGCTTCCACTTCCCGCGCCTCACGGCCATCGCTGGCCTCGACTTCGATGCCCTGCCCCTGCAATGCGCCGTCCAGCTCGACGACCTTGTCGACGGTGACCCGCGACAAGCCCTCGACCAGCACCTTGATGGTGCCGTCGGGCAGTTTGAGCAGTTGCAGCACCTGGGCCAGGGTGCCGACGGTGTACAGATCGCCGGCAGCCGGGTCGTCGGTCTCGGCTGACTTCTGCGCCACCAGCAGGATGCGCTTGTCCGCCTCCATGGCCTTTTCCAGCGCGCGCATCGACTTGTCACGGCCGACGAACAGCGGAATCACCATGTGCGGAAACACCACCACGTCGCGCAGCGGCAACACCGGCAGATCGAGAACTTCTGGTTGGGACTGGGCCATGGGGCGCTCCGCAGGAATGGGGATTTGAGGCGTAAAAAAAGCCGATGGCCCCGTTATGGGGCCATCGGCGAGGTGTTGCAAGTAGCGCTTGGATCCCCTTTAACCGCGAGCCGGGGCTGGGCCTGGCTCCACGGCCACAGGACTCAGTCGCCCGACGCGGCCTTGGCCGGAGCCGGTTGCGCCTGGTAGATCAGATACGGCTCGGATTTGTGCTCGATGACCGACTCGTCCACCACCACCTTGCTCACGTTTTCCTGCGATGGCAGCTCGTACA
Source organism: Xanthomonas sp. 3793 (assembly GCF_024806835.1). Lineage (GTDB taxonomy): Bacteria > Pseudomonadota > Gammaproteobacteria > Xanthomonadales > Xanthomonadaceae > Xanthomonas > Xanthomonas arboricola_F. The sequence goes on along the minus strand of NZ_JANTYU010000002.1, from coordinate 122,299 downwards.
TCGTGTCCAGCAGCACCGATTCGACGATGGTGCGCAGGCCACGCGCGCCGGTCTTGCGCTTGAGCGCCTTCTTGGCGATCGCAGACAGTGCGTCCGGGCGGAACTCCAGTTCCACGCCTTCCATGTCGAACAGCTTCTTGAACTGCTTGGTGATGGCGTTCTTCGGCTCGGTCAGGATCTTGATCAGGGCCGGCTCGTCCAGTTCCTCGAGCGTTGCGACCACCGGCAGGCGGCCGACGAACTCGGGGATCAGGCCGAACTTGATCAGGTCTTCCGGCTCGACCTCGGCCAGGATCTTGCCGACTTCCTGCTTGCGCTCGCTGCTCTTGACCTTGGCACCGAAGCCGATGCCGCCGGCATCGTTGGAACGCGCCTGGATCACCTTGTCCAGGCCAGCGAAGGCGCCGCCGCAGATGAACAGGATGTTCTTGGTGTCCACCTGCAGGAACTCCTGCTGCGGATGCTTGCGCCCGCCCTGCGGCGGCACCGAGGCGACCGTGCCTTCGATCAGCTTCAGCAGCGCCTGCTGCACGCCTTCGCCGGACACGTCGCGGGTGATCGACGGGTTCTCGCTCTTGCGCGAGATCTTGTCGATTTCATCGATATAGACGATGCCCTGCTGCGCCTTCTCGACGTCGTAGTCGCACTTCTGCAGCAGCTTCTGGATGATGTTTTCCACGTCCTCGCCGACATAGCCGGCTTCGGTCAGAGTGGTCGCATCGGCGATCGTGAACGGCACATTGAGCAGGCGCGCCAGCGTTTCGGCCAGCAGCGTCTTGCCCGAGCCGGTCGGACCGACCAGCAGGATGTTGGATTTGGCGAGTTCGACGTCGTCGTTCTTGCTGCGGCTCTCGATCCGCTTGTAGTGGTTGTACACCGCCACTGCAAGCGTGCGCTTGGCACGCAACTGCCCGATCACGTACTGATCCAGCACTTCGAGGATCTCGCGCGGCTTGGGCAGGCTGGAACGGGCCGACTGCGCCTTCTCTTCGAGCTCTTCGCGAATGATGTCGTTGCACAGCTCAACGCACTCATCGCAGATGAATACGCTGGGACCGGCAATCAGCTTGCGGACTTCATGCTGACTCTTACCGCAGAACGAGCAGTAGAGAATCTTGTTGCTGTCGCCGGAACGACCTTGGCGGTCTTCGCTCATGCTTCTGTTACCCAGTTACCCCACCCGATGCACGGGGGTTCGATTTCGAGAATAGCACAGGGTCGGGAGGACATTCGCCCAGCCCGACCCTGCCGGTTTTTCCTGCAATTTCAGCAATCTGGCGATCAAGACGGCTGGATCGACTCTTCCGGACGACGTTCCAGCACCTGATCCACCAAGCCATAGGCCTGTGCGTCGACCGCGCTCTTGAAGTTGTCGCGCTCGGTGTCGCGCGCGATGGTTTCCAGCGACTGGCCGGTGTGCTTGGCCAGGATCTCGTTCAGGCGCGAACGCAGGGTCAGGATCTCGCGCGCATGGATGTCGATATCGGTCGCCTGGCCCTGGAAGCCACCGAGCGGCTGATGGATCATCACGCGCGAATTCGGCAGCGCATAGCGCTTGCCGGCGGCACCGGAGGCCAGCAGCAATGCGCCCATCGAGGCAGCCTGGCCGACGCAGATCGTGCTTACGTCCGGCTTGATGTACTGCATGGTGTCGTAGATCGCCATGCCGGCCGTGACCACGCCGCCGGGCGAGTTGATGTAGATGCTGATGTCCTTTTCCGGGTTATCCGCTTCCAGGAACAGCAGCTGGGCCACGATGACGTTGGCCATATGGTCGTCGATGGGACCGACCAGGAAGATCAGACGCTCCTTCAGCAGACGCGAGTAGATGTCGTACGCACGCTCGCCACGGCTGGTCTGTTCGACCACCATGGGCACCAGGTTCAGGGCTTTGGTCACAATGCTCATCAGTCTTCCCGTTATGGCAGCGGCCTGTGCCGCTGCCCGTGTTCGACATCCACGCCCCCGATCCTGCAGGGCGCAGTCCTTCTCTTGCTACCGCATCAGACGCGAATGGCGTCCTGGAACGACAGCGGCTGCTCGGTATGCTGGGCGCGCTCGGCGATCCAGTCGATCACCTGCTCTTCCATCACACGGCTCTGCAGCCCACCCATCAGTTGGGGGTCGTTACGGTACATCTCAATGACCTGTTCCGGCTCTTCGTAGGTGGAAGCGATCAGACGCAGCGTTTCGCTGACGCGCTTGGATTCCAGGCGCAGCTCGTTGCGACGGGCCACTTCGCCGACCAGCAGGCCGACCAGCACGCGCTTGCCGGCGGCATCCATGAAGCCCTGGTAGGCATCGTCCGGCACCTGGCCCGGATCGCGCCCGCTGCGACGCACCTGCTCGACCTGCTGGGCCAGCATGGAACGGGCCTCGTTCTCGACCAGACGCGGCGGCATTTCGACGTGCGCGTAGGCGGCGATCAGCTGCTCGCCCACTTCGCGACGCAGGCGGTTCATCAGCGCGCCCTTGAGCTCGCGCTCCAGGTTGGTGCGGATATCGGCGCGGAACTGCTCGGCATCGCCACTCTTGACGCCGAAGCTCTTGATGAACTCCTTGTCCACCACCGGCAGCACCGGCTCGGAGACTTCGACCGCCTTGACGTGCACCTGCACGGTCTTGCCGGCCAGCTGCGGCACGCGCCATTCGGCCGGGAAATCGACAGTCAGGGTCTTGTCTTCGCCCTTGGCCAGACCTTCCAGGCCCTTTTCGATCTGGTCGAACATCACGCCCGAGCCCAGCACGCTGCTACCGGTCTCCACGCCTTCGGCGGGCAAACGCTCGTCGCCGGCCTGCGACCAGGTCTCCAGCGCCACCAGGTCGCCGACCTGCGCGCCGCGCTCGACCGGGTTCCAGGTACGGCGCTGCAGGCGCAGGTTTTCGATCATCTGGTCGATGTCGGCATCGGTCACTTCGGCGGTGTGACGCACCACCGACAGCGTGGCGACATCGATATCGCCGAAGTCGGGCACCACTTCGAAGGTGGCGACGAAGTCGAAGTCGCTTTCGCCCTGGTCGATGCGCGGGTTGCCGGCCAGACGCAGCGAGTGCTCGCGCACGGCCGTGTCGAAGGTTTCGCGCAACAGACCTTCCATCGCCTCGGCACGCACCTGCTGACCGAAGCGCTGCTCGATGACCTTGGTGGGCACCTTGCCGGGACGGAAGCCCTTGATGCGCGTGGTCCGCGCCAGCTCGCGCAGGCGACCGCCGACGTGGGTCTCCAGACGCTCCTGCGGCAGGGTGAAGGTCAGGCGGCGTTCCAGATTGCCGGTGGATTCGATCGATGCTTGCATGTTGACTCCTGCCACCGACTGCACAAGCGTCGGCACGAGATGGAAGATGCGGGTTGACGGATGGCGAGAAAGCCGCCGAGCCTTGTAGTTTCGCCGATAACGGCGGCGGCTACCAGCGGGACGCGCGCAATGGCGCCTGCAGCCTGAAGCCGGTTTGCGGGAGCTGCAGCGGCCGGAGCACTCACGGCCGCACTGCATTGGTGCGAAAGGGGGGACTCGAACCCCCACGCCTTGCGGCGTCAGAACCTAAATCTGGTGCGTCTACCAATTCCGCCACTTTCGCGATGTCGCAGGTGCCTGCGCATTGTTGCAGGGATGCCGGCAAAGAAAAAGCGCTGCGAACGGGCCGGCAAGGCGGTGCGACTGGTCTGTGGCAGGCCGGCACGCGACCGCCTGCCCTCGCTTTCTGGAGACCAGTGCGAACCGGACTCGACTGAACGGTTTACGCTGCCAGCCTGATTCCAGCCCAAACCCGGTGATGTCGCGTGCGCATGACTGCGTCAATATTTGCGAAAATTCCGTTAAACCCAAGCCCAGAGAGCGCGCTGTCGCAATGAGAGACCGATACCGTCAGATCGTGGCACTGTCGCGAGACTGCATCAAAGAGATCGACCTCGACGGGCGGATCACAGCGGTCAATGTCAATGGATTGACCGCCCTGGGCGCCAGTGGTCCGGAGCAGATGCTTTCTCGCCCCTGGCGGGAGTTCTGGCCGGCCGAGGCCGTCGCGTTGGTCGATACGGCGCTGGCGGCATCGCTGGCGGGCTCGATCCATGAATTCGAGGCCAGCTGCGTCAACTTCGCAGGCGTACGCCAGACCTGGCAGGTGGTCACCAGCCCACTGTTCGACGAGGCCGGCAACGTCGAGGCAATCCTGGCGGTCAGCAAGAACATCTCCGACCGCCGTGCGCTGGAAGCGGCTTTCCACACGCTGGATCGCACCCTGAAGGCAGAGCGCGAATTCTCCATGGACGCGCTGATGCTGGCGCGCACGCGCGCGGACACCCTGTCGACCGAGCTGCATAACCTGCGCGATCTGCGCGAACGCATCGAAGACGATCTGGACATTGCGCGCGCCGCGCAAGGCGCTGCCGAAAAGATCTCCGAGCAGGCACAAAAGGGCGAGGCGGTTGGGCAACTGCTGGCCGGCGTCGTGCACGATCTGAACAATGTGCTGCAGGCCGCTACCTCGGCGATCGACCTGGTGGTCCAGCGCGGGAAGATCGATGCGCAGGACACCAAGTTGCTCGGGGTTGCCGACGCAGCATTGCAGCACGGCTCGGTGATGGCGCAACGCCTGGTGGGCTTCTCGCGCCAGTATCCCTACAGCCCCGACGTGGTCGACCTGGGCGCATTGGCAGCACAGCTCACCCCGCTGCTGGAGCAGGTCATCGGCGCGGACTTGCGCCTGCAGGTCCGCAACGACGCAGGCGCATGTTGCGCCATGGTTGACCAGCACACCCTCGAGCGCGCAGTACTCAACCTGGTCATCAATGCGCGCGATGCATGCGACGGCGGCGATACCATCCGCGTGGAGACTGGCCATGCAAGCGTGACAGACGCCGAAGCCAGCCTGACAAAACCCGCTGGGGAGTACGTCACCATCGCAGTCGCCGACGATGGACATGGCATGGATAGCGATGTGCAATCGCGGTTATTCGAGGCCTATTTCACCACCAAAAGTGCGGACAAGGGCGCGGGTCTGGGCCTGGCGCAGGTGTACAGCGCAGTCCGGCAGGCCGGCGGATTTGTCGACGTGACGTCGGCACCGGGTCTGGGCGCGCGCTTTACGCTTGCCTTCCCACGACTGCAACCTGCCGACGCCTGATGGGCGCTTGCGGATGCGTGCACGAGCAACGCGTAGACCGTGCTGACTGCATGATGGCCGGCAGCTCGGCTGCGGTGAGTCTTATTGTTCCAGCAACGGCAACAGGCGGACACGGGTGGCGTCGGCGATGAGCGATGGATCGAGGACGAGTGCGCCTGCCTGCAAATCGCCATGCGAAACTTGATGGTGCCGATGCGTGCAATCCATCGGTAACAGCACTGTCTTATCGATCTACGCATGCCTGATGACCGACTATTCCGACAGCTCTGCCTGATGACCGTCGCTGCTGCATCGGTACGTGACGCATCCTCTGCATGCAGCGCGCGCTTCGGAACACCGCCTGCAATGCGCTATCCCAGATCGAATCGCTGATACGCGCCGATGCAACGTCGTCGCTGGCGTCGGTCGCATGCTCATATGCACTTACATGCAACGCATCTGCATTGGTCGGCCATCGACCCCACATTTCCTGGCGTAGCCACTACCCGATAAACACATCCCGGCGATGGGGTGACCCGAGCATCTCGCGTTCGCGCCGGGAGTGCGCGCTTCGCGGATACGGAATCCTTGCCCGATCCACAAGCCCATAGTCTGGCGACCCGAACGTCCCGGCATTTCTGGCTACCACCACATCGACTGCATCGCCATCGAACATTCACGACCAGCGCGTGGCAATGGCTCGTCGCCGACTGCGGTCGCGAACAGAGCACATGTATGGCAGTCGAGAAACATCGTGTCTTGCTATCGACCGACATCACCGTCAAGCGCCTTGCCAATCCCCAACACCCCGGTCACGGGGCAACCTCGCTGAGGAAATGCATCATGGTTCAGACACACCTTCGCAAGTCGTCCGGCCTGTTTACCGCCATTGCAACTGCCCTGGCGCTGTTACCCGTGATGGCATTGGCATCGCCCGCACGAGGTACCTTGCTCAACAGCAATTTCCTCACCAGCTATACGCGCAGTGCGCTTGCCGCGTTGCTGCCCGACGAGAAGGCCGCCGAGCAGCCCAGATGCGATGTCCGCGTTGCCGAAATCACCTATGCAACGATCGGCGTGCACGGAGAGCCAGCCACCGCGTCGGCCGTGTTGCTGGTGCCGGGCGGCGCAACCTGCAACGGACCCTATCCCCTGCTTGGCTGGGACCAGGGCACCGAACCACTACGCACTGCAGAACAGGCGAAGGAAATTCGCGACGCGAAGGGCGATGACCCGTTGGTCACCCGGCTCGCCGGCCAGGGCTATGTGGTGGTGAGCACCGATTACCTGGGACTGGGCAAATCCAACTATGCCTTCCATCCGTATCTACATGCCGCCAGCGAAGCCAGTGCAAGTATCGACGCGATGCGTGCCGCACGGCAGGTGCTGACACGCTTGAACACGCCGCTGTCGGGCAAGGTCATGCTCGCGGGGTACTCGCAAGGCGGACACGCCGCGATGGCAACCCAGCGCGAAATCGAGGCGCATTTCTCCAAGGAGTTCAACCTGGTTGCCAGCGCACCGATTTCCGGGCCTTACGCGCTCAGCCAGAGTTTCCTGGACAGCTGGAGCGGGCATAACGCGGTGGGCGAAAGCAGCTTCGGACTGGTGCTGGCGACCTACGCACTGGTCGGTATGCAGCACGCCTACCAGAACCTCTATCTGGCGCCGTCGCAGGTCTTCCAGGACCCGTGGGCCGGAAAGGTCGAAGCGCTCTTCCCCGGCACGCATGAACTGACCGACCTGGCGCTCGGCGATTCGCTGCCAACCATCGACAAGGTGCGCAGCTACTTCCAGCCAAGTTTCTACAACGACTTTGCGCGCAACCCGAACAACGCCTTCCGCAAGGATCTTGCCCGCAACGATCTGCTGGACTGGACACCGCGGACACGCACGCTGCTCTGCGGCTCTTCCAATGACGCCACGGTGCCGTTGAAGAACGCCACCACTGCCATCGCTGCATTCAAACAACGCGGCAGCACGCAGGTGTCGGTGGTGGATCTGGGCAGCGGCAATCGCGCAGACAACAGTGCACTCGAGCATTTGTTGACCAAGGAGAGCTGCATCATCGCGGTGCGCCAGCAACTGCTCGACAAGCAGCGCTAGCGGCAGGCGCACGGCGCCACGGACGCAGGATGAGACCACGGCGGACGGCGCGCAGGACACTGCCGCCGCTCGTCAGTCGGTCCGTTGCAACGTCCAGGCAGCTACTGCCTGGGACCTGTCGACCGCGCGCGACAGCGTGGCGCATGTCATGCGATCGATGCAGAGACAAGAACGCGCGTCCATGCCGACACCACGGTTGCAGCGCCGCTTGCACCAGCGCTTGCCACAAAGAAAAACAGCCACTCAACTTTCGCTGAGTGGCTGCCTGTCTGGTGGGCCGTCAAGGATTCGAACCTTGGACCTATTGATTAAGAGTAAGCCTCATTAAGACTATAAATCAATAGCTTAAGCCTATTTTTTCTCCCGGCAGGACGGCGCGAACATCAAGTCCCTCAATGGCCCTGCTGTGCATTTTCCCGCTCCGGGAGGAGCCTGAGTGCCGTGGCTGGGCCACCGGCAGCCTTCTAGTGACACAGCCGCCATGGCGAAGATCAAGAAGGCTATCTGGCTAAACCTGTCTCATTCGCGACTGATCGGTGTTAGTCATAAGTAAGAACTGAGTCAGCACGCTGCCTTGCCTAAGTACGCCCCCCCCCCCGGACCTTGCCCCTCTATCTACGCGGCTGCACCGTCGCCAGCGGCCGAATAGACGCCGTCCTAAGTACTGCGGGATCAGCACTGAGCGAGTAAACCTGCGCAGCACCGTCCGCTGCACCGGGCGTGCCGGGCGTGCCGATACTCCAGCCTGCGACTTCGGCGCCAAGCGGCCCTCAATCTTTTTTAGATAGGACACAGGCTAGCGCACGCGCGTGCAGTACGCCCCCCTCCCGCAATCCTTCACTAGCGTCCGCCAAACGATCCGGCCAATCGTCGGTTCGTGACGCTTTGCAACGACGAACGTCACACATTGACAATTATGCAATCTTGGATATAATAGCCGAGCCCGCACAACTGTGCTGGTAATGAAGGTCGTCACTCCGACGACCAAAAGAGAGGAATCGTCATGAACGTCCGAGCAATAAAACTACAAAAGGGTCTTAACCAAAATGAAAGAAAACGCAGAAAAGATTGAAGCACAGTTTGTGCCGTTAGAACTTGTCTTTGTGGATTCCACCCTCAAAGACTTGAAAAAGCTCCCCAAGGATAAGCGCACCCAAATCGGGAACAGCCTTACCGCTGTTCAACATGGACGGGCGCCATTTCTTCAGTTCGCTCATCTGCATCTTCCCAAAGGCATGTCGGCCATTGAACTCAAGATCAATGGCAGCCCAGGTTTCAGATGTGTGTACACCACCAAGGTAGCAGGCAAGCTTCATGTGGTGTACGTGGGCAAGAAGACAACCGACGGGACAGATCGTCAGCTGATAGAGTTGGTGATCAAAAGAGTGCGAAAGCTGAGCTAGCTCAGGGGGGCGATGTTGATCATCGCCCTTTTTTTACTTCCATGGTCAGGGGAATAGAACTGTTCGACGGATCGAAGGTTGAGTCGATCTTATAACCGGTCCTCACCAACATGCTTAGAAGCGCGTCAATGGAAAATTTGTCCAACTTGCCTCGCACCAAGTTGCTGACGCGCGGCTGAGATATTTGGAGCTGTTCAGCCGTTGCGGTCTGGGTCCAGCCTTTTTCTCGGATGAGCTCAACTAACGCTATTGCGAGCTTAGCCTTGAGCGAATTTAAGGTGTACTCGACGGGGTCGTCGGTTAGAAGTTCAAAGATATTTTGTGTATTCATAATTCTTCAAGTAGCTCATAGAGCCATCACTTGACCAGTCCAATGGACAGACGCGGAACTATATATCCGTACTTGTATTTCTGTCAACCCCTTGCTGCATTCTGATGGATGACTCCGCTTATGTTTGGTGCGGTTGTCCACGGCCAGAGCCGTAATCGTTAGTAATTTTGCTAACTTGGCAGGCCGTCTCGACTTGTGAGACATCGTCCCGCGAGAGTTCGCGCCATGTTGTCCCTGCCGCCGCCCCATACCTACGCCCGCCTGCTCGGGCCTGCCTGCCTTGAGCCAGCGCCGCTGAACCTGCCGGTCAGCGCACTCCGGATCCAGCTGGGGTTCCCCTCGCCCGCTGAAGACTTTCAGGACGACGAGTTCGATCTGAACCGGGTACTGATCCGGAATCCGCCGGCTACCTTTCTGTATCGGGCCGAGGGCTGGAGCATGATCTTGGCCGGCGTCTGTGACGGGGACATCCTTGTGGTGGATCGTTCAGTGAGTCCGATCAATGGCGACATGGTGCTGGCCATCTGGGACGGCAATCAGCCGGTCTGCAAGATCCTTCAGGTCGCGGACGACCACATCGAGCTCCACAGCCGCAGCCCACACTGCGCGCCGATCGTCCTGGCGCCAGGCACAGAGGTCGAGGTGTTCGCGGTCGTGGGCGTGGTCCGCCAGGTCACGCGCGCTCATTCCCGCGCTGGCCGCTGATGTTCGCGTTGATCGACGGCAACAACTTCTACGCCAGCTGCGAGCGGGTGTTCCAGCCCGAGCTGCGCGGCAGGCCGTTGGTCGTGCTGAGCAACAACGATGGCTGCGCCATTGCGCGATCGGACGAGGCCAAGGCGCTAGGCGTGACGATGGGACAGCCCATCCACAAGGTGCCCACGCAGATCCGCCGGCGGCTGGCGTTGCGCTCCGCAAACTTCGGTCTGTACGGCGACATCGCCTCGCGCATCGGCGTGATCCTTCGCCAAGCCGCGCCGCGTGTGGAGGTTTACTCCATTGACGAGTCGTTCCTTGACCTGGCCGGGATCCGCGATCGCCGGCAGCTCGCGGTCGACCTACGCAAGCGCGTTCACCAATGGACTGGCATCCCGAACTGCATCGGCATCGCGCCGACGAAGACCTTGGCCAAGTTGGCCAACCGGGTCGCCAAGGATGCGGCGCGCAAACCGGGCAGCTACCCGGCCGACCTGGCCGGCGTCTGTGACTTGGCAGCGCTCAGTGCAAGCGAGCTCGATGCCGTGCTGCGGGCCACGTCAGTTGGCGACCTCTGGGGCGTTGGTAGGCGCTGGAGCGCCAGGCTGCAGGCACGCGGTGTGTATACGGCAGCGGATCTGCGGGATGCGGCTGCAGACGACCTGCTCGCGGAGTTCGGAGTGGTGATGGCGCGCACGCAGCGCGAGCTGCAGGGTCACGCCTGCCTCGAGCTCGAGGAGGTCGAGCCAGACCGGCAGCAAATCATGGTCAGCCGATCGTTCGGGACATGGGTAAGCGACCCGCAAGATATGTCAGAGGCGCTGGCCACCTTCGCCATGCGTGCCACCGAGAAGCTGCGCGCTCGCGGATTGACTTCGAGCGCGATTGGCATCTTTGCCGAAACGGATTCGTTCAAGCCGGGCGTACCGCAGCACAACCCATCACGCACCGCCCCACTCGCCTCCGCCACCTCTGACAGCCGCATCGTGCTCACGACTGTACGCCGGCTGTTCCAGGGCTTCATGCGAGAAGGCTTCGCCTACAAAAAGGCCGGCGTGTGCTTGATGGATCTAGCCAAGCCTGAAGACCTGCAGGGCGACCTATTCACACCGGCTCGCATCGGCGACGAGAAGCTGATGAGCGCCTTGGACGCTATCAACCGACGCTTCGGCCGGGGTACGGCCGGCCTCGGTGCAAGCGGGTGGCAGAACTCTCCAGCATGGGCTTCGCGGCAAGAGCTCTTGTCGGGACGCTTCACTACCTCACTGGCAGATCTTCCGCGCGCCACGTGCTGACGGCGCGCCAGCAGGCCTGACTCAGGCAGCTCGGTCTAGTTCGAACTTCTGCGGCACCCTGCAGGCGTTGCCAATCACGCAAGGCGGGCGGTCAGTGCGCGAGTGCTCAAGCGTGGGCGCAAGGCGGTAGCTGGAGCCCCCTTAAAGGCCCCTAATGGGAAATTTTTGGGATGACCATCGGAACAAGGTAATTTAGGTAATCCTCGCCACGATACGCCACAATCCCCATATTTATCAATAACCTATTTAACAATATCAAAGGTAATTAAAGGGTAATTGGGAGGTAATGGGATTACCTTTTGGGGAGGTAATCAACCTCCCAAAAAATACCCTTAAATTTCAATCACATAACTTTCGTATGGGAGGCTGATTACCCTAAATCACCCCAAAAGGTAATCTTAAATTTCCCAGTTGCATCAATCGCTTAGATCCTGTTTCAGGTCACCGATTACCGATTACCTGGTTCCGATGGTCATTTGCCGAAATGCGCCGGGAGGTCTAGCCACGGAACGCAGCCGCGCTCCCCCGCAAAAGCCCCAGGGCGCGCAGGGATCCGCAGGGAAGAGCGGCCCCCTCGAACCGCGCGGATCGGCAGCAGCAGCGCGGCCTAGTGCCACCCTGCGGGGGTGCAGCGAAAACCATGCATGAAGCCCGCAGGCGTGGCGGGGCGACGATTGCGCGCGCCAGCGTTCGCTCTCTGTAAAGGCGTGGCGGCTTCTCACACGGTGGGACTGGCGTCGGGCAGCCTCAATGGCGATACTTCGTTTGTACGGAAGGAGTTGCAATGAGAGGCGAGCCAGTAGTGGGCATCCAGCCTAGCGTGATGCGCTGGGCTCGAGAGAGCGCCGGTATGTCAGTGGACGACGTAGCAAATCGGTTGAAGCGGCAGCTGGCCGAGGTGGAATCGTGGGAGTCTGGGCAAGGCGCTCCTACCTACCCACAACTCGAGCGCCTCGCGTACGAGCTCTACAAGAGGCCGCTCGCTGTCTTCTTCCTTCCGGCACCTCCACAAGAGGTCAGCCCTAAGCAACAGTTCAGGACCCTACCTGAAGAAGACTTGGCTAGCCTTTCAAGGGACACCTATCTGCACCTGCGCAAAGCGCGCGCTTATCAAGTTGGGCTGGAAGATCTTTACAGCCATATCAATCCAGCCCCAAGGAAAATCTGGCATCACATTTCGCTAAATTGGGACCAAGATCTAGCTGCTCAAGCGACCTTGATCCGAGAAGAACTCGGAATCGATAGCGCCAGCCAGGCTGGTTGGGGTAACGATGATCGTGCTTTGAAAGCTTGGCGCGCAGCGATCGAAAAAGCTGGGATATTCGTTTTTAAAGACAGCTTCAAACAGGATTCCATTTCCGGCTTCTGCCTGCGGGATCAAGATTTCCCGTTGATCTACATCAACAACAGCACTACTAAAACCAGGCAAATATTTTCGCTACTGCATGAGCTCGCACACATTCTTTTTAATGTTAGCGGGATTTCTAAATTTGATTCTTCTTACGTCACTGCACTTCCCGCACGCGAGCAAGCTTTAGAGGTTTTCTGCAATGCAGTGGCTGCCGAAGTACTCATTCCGCGAGAAGAATTTGCGCGAGTGACCGCGATGGCGCCTGGTAATGTTGAAGCACTAGGTGACACATACTTTTCGGCTATTGCTCGGCACTTCGGAGTAAGCCGCGAGGCAATATTGCGCCGCTTCTTGAATGAAGGCCGAGCGACCAAGGTCTTCTACGAGGGCAAGGCTGAAGAATGGAATGCTCAGATGTCTGAGCGCGAACCAGGCGGCGGGAGTTGGTATGCGAGTAAAGGAGCCTACCTAAGCGATACGCTCTTAAGGGAAGTATTCGCACGTCGACTACGAGGACAATTATCGTCTGAGCGCGCGGCTGAGTATCTAGGTGTGAAGGCAGCAAACATCCCCGGTCTGGAAGACCTTGTTCTGCACAGGACGAGCAACTGATGTACGTCTTCGACACAGGCTCTTATAGCAAGCTTAAACACTATTATCCGCAAGTATTCAGCTCTCTTTGGCAACACTTGAGTGCTCTTGCTCAAAGCGGCGTGATAGTTTCAACGCGTGAAGTGCGCAGGGAACTGGGCAATGGAGCCCCTGTCCCCCATCTGATCCAATGGTTCGACTCTCATTCACAGATGTTCACGACTCCAAACGCGAACGAGCTGCAATTCGTTGCAGCAATCTTCGTGATACCGAACTTCCAAAACATCATCGGCGAGCAGCAGAGGCTGACGGGCTCACCGGTTGCCGACCCCTTCGTGATCGCAGCAGCCGCAACACGCGGATTCACCGTTGTTACCGAAGAAGTCTTTAAACCAAATTCTGCCAAGATACCCACGGTATGCCAGCACTTCGGCATACCGTGCATCAATCTAGAGCAGTTCATGGCGAACGAAAAACTCAGCTTCTAAAGTGGCTGCCGATAGGCAGCCCTTAAACTTAAGTGCAGGCTGTTAACCTTCCAGAAGCAATTTCGAAGTAAGAAGCAGTCATTTCGATGCCTGTCCACTTGTAGCCCTCTAAATCTGCCGCAACTACTGTTGTGCCACTTCCGGCGAACGGGTCGAGCACTCTTCCCCCGGACTCGCAGATCCGCACCAGCTGTCGCATCAACCCTGTTGGCTTGCCGGTTAAGTGGTGCTTATCGGCCTTGCGCACTGACTCGCGAATCACACCAGGCAAAACCGGCGCACGACGATCCAGCGGCATGTTGCCCTTGCTGCCCCACACGATGTATTCGGCTTGGTTGCGGAAGCGGCCTAGCTGCGGCCGTACTCCCTCGGTCTTGTCCCAGACGGTGATGCCGCGCCAGGTGAAGCCGGCGATCTGCAGCGCGTCGGTGGTCAGCGGCAGCTGCCGCCAATCAGTGAACAGCAGCACCGGGGCGCCTTCCTTGAGTACGCGCGCGCACTCGGACAGCCACAGGTGCATCCATTTCAGGTGCGAGCGCTGGTCGCGCTCATCGCCAACAAAGTCGGCATGTCCGCCATCCCGGCAGTACTTGGTCGACGGCGGCCGTGCCCGGGCAGCGGCTGTCAGGCCGCCGCTCGCATACGGCGGATCAGTGATCAGCGCGTCGAACGAATTCGCTTCGAGCGTGGGCAGGATGGTCAGAGCGTCGCCCTGGAGCAGCTGGTTTTTCATGGTGAGAGCCTTCTTGGATTCGCTCGCGGCGATCGGAGGTGAGGCTCTCGGCCTTCAGGTGATTGAGCGTGCCGCAACGCGGGCACTTGATCTGGATTTCATCGAAGGCGCTGGCCTTGCACAGCAGGCGGGCGCATTCGCCACAACGTAGGTTCTTGAGCATTGCTTGGTCTTGCGGTGGGAAAGGATTACGCGGCCGCTGGCGGCGCGTAGGGGGTGAAGGCGATGACCTCATCGCCCACCCAGTCGTTGATCTTCAACATGCGCGCCTGCAGCGGTTCCAGCTCGTTGGCGGCCCACACGGCAGCGGCCTCACGGATCGACCCGAAGCCGCCCGCGTTCTGTGGCACGATGCCCATGAGTTGCGGCGGGATCCGCAGCGCGGCCAGCATGTCGTCGCGGGTGATGCCCTTGATGCCGCTGAACTCGTCCTTGGCCGCCACCTCGCTGACCGGGATCAGCTTGAGGCCGTCCTTGTTGCCGCCCGGCGAGTACAGGAACAGGTTGCGGAAGTTGCCCGGCCCCTTGGCGCCCTTCATGGCGTTGCGCAGCGCATCGACGTCTTCCTGGCTCTGCTGCGGATCGGTCAGGTACAGGATGAAGCCGGCATGCGAGCCGTTGTTGTAGTACTTGCGGCGAAACAGCGTGGCCGACTCGTTGAGCAGCGCCGACTGCATCGCCGGCATCCACTCGGGCAGGCCGTAGAGTTCTTGATCGACATCGGCTTCGCGCAGCTGGAACACGCTGCCCGGCTCGAACACGTGCTCGTCGTGCCAGGTGCGCACCTGGAAGTACTCGCCCTCCGCAACACCGCGCCGCACGTACTTGGACAGCGGCGCAGCCAGCGACAGCGCGCCGCCCATGCGGTTGCGGCGGCGCTCGAGGTAGCCATTGCCCAACGTGATCCAGTCCAGTGACAGCTGCTCGAAGGCTTCGCGTGTCAGCAGCCGGTGCGGCTTGAAGGTGCGCGCCAGCATGTTGCGCTTGAAGATCAGACCGGACTGCAGGAACGGATTGCTACGCGTGGTCTTGGACAGGCCGTCCAGGGCCACCGGCGGCTCGTACCAGCGCCCGTTCTGCCAGCACTCCAGATAGTCCAGCACGCCGCGCCCATCGAGCACCGGCGTCGGGTCGCCAAAGGTGAACGCCTCGGTGCGTGCAGGTACGGCTGGCGCTGCAGGCGCGGTGGCGGGCAGCTGGTCGGTCAACATCAAGAGATCTCCATGAAGCCGGAGTTGCGCGCGGTGCGCCCTTCCAGCGGTTCGTTCTGCAGCGCGTGGAACAGTGCCCACGCCAGGTCCGCGTGGCCGGTCTCTTCCGAGCGGCCAGCAGTGAAGGTGGATTGCCGGCCGCTGGCCGTCATGGTCTTGCGGATGGCCATCAATGACTGGGCCACGTCGGTCCAGCCCGCATCGAACTCCAGCCTGCCGTTGTGGATCACGTCGAACGCCTTGAGCACTAGGCGCGTCTTGACCTCCGGCGAGTAGCTGAAGGTGACCAGATTCGGGAAGAACTGCTTCACCAGCTGCGCCACCCCGCTGCCCATGCCGGTGGTGTCGATGCCGATATAGGTCACCCAGTAGCGGCGCGTGATGCGCTCGATCTCGGCGGCCTGCTTTGCAAAGTCCATGCCCCGGAACTGGATCCGCTCCAGCAACCGGAACTTGCCGCCAGGCTGCTGCGGTGGCGCCACCACGACCAGGCCGGCGGTGTCGCCGGTCTCGGCCGGGTCGTAACCGATCCACACCGCGCGATCGCCGTAGGGGCGCGCGGCGAACGGCTTGTAGTCCTGGCCCCACTCCACCCAGCTGTCCACCATGCACGGTTGCAGCATCGCCAGCGGGAAGATGCTGGCGCCGTCGTCAACGAAGTCGCACATCAACAGGTTGGCGAACGCGTCCGGACTGTATTCCTCGCGCAGCTCGTCGATGTCGAACAGATCGCATCCACGGCGCTGGGCATCAAGGATGTTGACGATCTGCCGCCACGCGCGGTCCTGGCAGCGGCGACCACCGGCCAGGGCGTCATGCGAGACATCAATCTGGATCCGCTGCGCGGCCGGCTTGCCCTTGTTGCGGCGCTCGCCGGTCCAGAACGTGTAGGCCTCGTGGGCCATGCTCGATGGCGTGCTGAAGTAGGTCTTGCGCCACTTCTTGTGCATCGCCATGCCGCTAGCGACCTTGTTCAATTCGTTGAACCCGTAGGTCCAGAAGAACTCGTCGAAGTAGAAATTGCCGTGGTAGCCCTGCGCGGTGCGCGCATTGGTGCCCAGGAAGAACAGCTCGGCGCCGTTGGGGAACACGATGCTGTCGCCGCCGGAGAGCGTCTCGTCAATCGCTTCGCGCACGAACTGCTGCATATAGCCACGGAACAGGTGCGCCTGCGCCTTGGACGCGCTGAGGAAGATCTGATTGCGCCCGGTGGTGAGCGCGTCGATGAGCGCCTCGCGGGCGAAGTAGAACGTGGCACCGATCTGGCGCGACTTGAGGATGATGCGCGTGCGCTCGTTGCCTGCCCGGTACCAATCGCGCTGATAGTCGAAGCAACCATCGACGAACGCGGTGGTCAGCTGCTCGATCTGTTCCTCTGTGAAGTCGTTGCGCTTGAGCTTCTTCTTGGGCGCGGCGTTGCGATTGGCGACAGCCGGATTCAAGTCGGCTTCGTTGCCGCCGCCCTGGTAGCGCTGGATGCGCGCTTGGCGCTCCAGCTGCCGGTGCAGCAGATCAATTTCTTTGAAGTCGCCGCCGGACTTTTCCGGCTTCATGATCAGCACGACCAGGCGTGCTTCCAGTGCGCCACCGATGCGCTCGACGTTATCTGCGCGATCCCACTCGTCACGCGACTTCCAGCTGTGTACAGTCTTCTCGTTCTCGCCGATGGCCTGCGCAATTTCGGTCACGCGCCATCCCATCCAGTACAGGAACTTGGCCTGTCTGCGGGTGTCCATCGGGAGCTGGGTGGCAACGCTTTGCATGCCACCAGAGTGAAGCGCTCCTTCTAATCTCGACAGCGCATAGACACGTAATCGCTTGGTTTACACGGCGCTTACGTTGCTGCGCTATGCGCTGCGTTTGACCATGGGTCATCGCAAACGCATCCAGCGCAGAGGACACCCATGTCGGCCAAGGCCAAGAAGTTTCGTTCCAACTGGTTCCGCGTGGCCGTCGAAGGCGCCACCACCGATGGCCGCACGATTCAGCGCAGCTGGATCGACGACATGGCCGCGACCTACAACCGCGAGACCTACAACGCCCGCATCTGGATCGAGCACATGCGCAGCCTGCTGCCGGACTCGCCGTTCCGTGCGTATGGCGATGTCACTGCGGTTAAGGCGGAAGAGGTGGAGATCGACGGCACCAAGCGCCTGGCGCTGTTCGCACAGATCGAGCCGACCGCCGACCTGATCACCATCAACAAGTCCAAGCAGAAGCTCTACACCAGCATCGAGGTGCAGGAGAAATTCGCCAATACCGGCAAGGCCTATCTGGTCGGCCTGGCTGTGACCGATTCGCCGGCCAGCCTGGGTACTTCCATGCTCAGCTTCGCCAGCCAGAACCCGGATGCCAACCCGCTGGCCGATCGCAAGCAATCGCCCGGCAACCTGTTCACCGTCGCGGAAGAAACGGCGCTGGAATTCAGCGAAGTCAGCGACGGCCCGGTCGCCAATCTGCTCAGCCGGATCCGCACCGCGCTCAAGAGCGAGGACGCCACCAGCATCACCGCCAAGCAGTTTGCCGACCTCGGCCAGGGCGTCGAAGAGATCGCCGAGCACGTGCGCGGCCAGGACGAACGCTTCAACCGCCTGCAGGCCGAGCACGCCGAGCAGAAGAGCAAACACGAGCAGCTGGCGAACGACTTGGCGCAGCTGCGCGAATCGCTCTCACAGCAGCCCGATCCCGCACAGCCCGCACGTCCGGTGGTCACCGGCAGCGGCGCAGCCGTGCTGACCGACTGCTGATCCCACACACCACACACGCCGCCAGCGCCCCACTTTCGGAGCCACCATGCAAAACGCCACCCGCCTGCAGTTCAATCAGTTCGCCGAGCAGATCGCCAAGCTCAACGGCATCACCTCCGCTTTCCACTCGTTCGCCGTCGATCCGACCGTGCAGCAGAAGCTGGAATCGCGCATGCAGGAATCGAGCGAGTTCCTGTCCAAGATCAACATCATCCCGGTAGATGAACTGTCCGGGCAGAAGGTGGGCATCGGCGTCACTGGCAGCATCGCCAGCCGCACCGACACCGGTGCCGGCAAGACCCGCATCCCGCGCAGCGTCGCCGCGCTCGACAAGAACGAGTACATCGCCAAGAAGACCGACTTCGACACCGCCATCCCGTATGCGCTGCTCGATACCTGGGCCAAGTTCCCGGACTTCCAGGCACGCCTGCGCGATGCCATCGTCAAGCGCCAGGCACTGGACCGCCTGCAGATTGGCTTCAGCGGCACGCACGCCGCTGCTGACACCGACCGCGCCACGTTCCCGCTGCTGGAAGACGTCAACATCGGTTGGCTGCAGCAGTACCGCACCAACGCCGCCCAGCGCGTGCTGGCGAGCGGCAAGGCGGCCGGCAAGGTCGTTATCGGCGGCGCCGGTGCCGACTACGGCAACCTCGATGCGTTGGTGTATGACGTGGTGAGCAACCTGCTGGACCCGTGGCACCGCAAGGATCCGAGCCTGGTGGTGGTGCTCGGCCGCGACCTGATGCACGACAAGTATTTCCCGATGGTCAACAAGGACCAGCCGGCCAGCGAGAAGATCGCCACCGACCTGATCCTGAGCCAGCGCCGCGTCGGCGGCCTGCCGGTGGCCGAGGTGCCTTACCTGCCGGACGGCGCGTTGATGGTCACTTCGCTGGCGAACCTGTCGATCTACTACCAGACCGGCGGCCGTCGCCGTTACATCCAGGAAGTGCCGGCACGCGATCGCATCGAGAACTACGAGTCCTCCAACGATGCCTACGTGGTCGAAGACTACGGCCTGGGCTGTGTGGTCGAGCACATCGAGATCGAGGCCTAAGCCATGGCCGACAGTCCCGCCAAGCGCCACCACAGCCGCGTGCTCGCCGAGCTGGAAGCCGCCCAACGCGCCCCGCACCAGCTGATGGCCGGTGCAACCGCCTACGAGCAGCACATGGCGCAGCTGCAAAGCGATCGCCTGCGCTTGAAGCAGATCCAGTCCACCCAGGGCAAGGCCGCGCTGAAGGTGCAGCTGCTGCCCGGGTACGCGCCGTACCTTGCCGGCGTGCTGGCCGGCGGCCAAGGCGCGCAAGACGAGGTCGTCATGACGTGCATGGTGTGGCGCATTGATGCCGGCGACTATGCCGGCGCGCTGGAGCTGGGCGCCTATGTACTCAAGCACAGCTTGCAGATGCCCGACCGCTTCTCCCGCACGGTGGGCTGCGTGCTGGCCGAGGAAGTCGCCGAGGCGGCGTTGTCAGCGCAGAAGACCGGCCTGGCGTTCGATGCGGCCGTGCTGGCCGACACCGCCACGCTGACCGCCGAGCAGGACATGCCCGATGAGGTCCGCGCCAAGTTGCACTTGGCACTCGCCCGCGCATCGCTGGCGGGTATCACCGATGAGACGCCTGCCGACCAGGCGCAACCCATCGCCGCGGCCGCCGTGGCTGACCTGCAGCGCGCCATCGCGCTGCACGGCAGCTGCGGCGGCAAGAAGGATCTGGAGCGCGCCGAGCGCCTCCTGAAGAAGTTCAGCGCTGAGCCTGCGGGCACCAGCGCATAACCGAGCGTCCCCGCAACCCTCGCCGGCTCGGGGCCGATCCACAGCGTCTCTCTCCCGCTGCGGTGACGCCCCGACCACCGGCGATCTATTCCGAGCCATCCATGAGCGGATTCACTGCCACCGGCACCACCAGCGCCGCGCCCGATGCGATCGCCAATGCGCCGTTTTGGCCGGCGATCGCACCGGCAGGCGTACGGGCGAACATGCGCCTGGATGGCACCATCACCGATGCGCGTCTGCGCCAGGCCGTCGTCGCCGCCATGCTGGCGGTCAACGATGAGCTGCAGTCCTGGGCGGATATGCACCAGGCGGCTGGATACGCGGCGTTGAGCGATGTGCCCAGCACCACCGTCGATGGCGTCTCGCGACGCGTGCAGCTGTACCTGCGCGCCGTGGCATGTGCCACCGCCGTCGAGGTGGCAGAGCGCTACCGCAGCTTCGACGCCACCGACAGCGCCAACCAGCGCGCCGACGACCTATCGCCGAGCATCACCGAACTGCGCCGCGACCAGCGCTGGGCCGTGCGCGATCTGCAGAACCTGCCGCGCAGCACGGTGGAACTCATCTGATGCGCGTGCATGCCATGCAAGGCGACACCGTCGACCTGCTGTGCTGGCGCCACCTGGGCAGCACGGCCGGCTTGGTCGAGCGCACCTACCTCCTCAATCCCGGCCTGGCCGAACTGGGCGCCATGCTGCCGCATGGCACGCCAGTGGAGTTGCCCGAGGTAACCACCACCACGGCGGCGATGACGCCGCTCGTGCAGCTATGGGACTGACCTGATGACCGAACCCACCTCCGTATCGAGCGGCTTTTTGATCGCCACCGGTGTGGGCCTTGCCTCCGTGCTGCCCGGCATCGACGGCGACGCGCTGATCGGCGCCTTCGCCGGCGGCGCGCTGTTCGTGGTGTCTGCCGCCAAGCAACCGCTGCTGGCGCGGCTGATCTATTTCCCGGTGAGCGTGATCGCCGGCTACCAGTTGGCACCGGAGCTCCTGCGCTGGCTCCCCATCAAGTCCAGCGGTGTGGCGGCCTTCGCCAGCGCGGCGTGCGCCATCACCGTCACGCTGGGCTTGATCGAGAAGAGCAAGTCCTTCGACTTTTCCTTCCTACGTCGTGGAGGTCCGCCCAGTGCATAGCCTGGTCACCGTCCTGACGTTGATGGCCTCGCTCGCCATCTGCGTCCGCCTGCTTACCTACCACCGGCCCGTCGATGCGCGCCATCGACGCGGCGCGGGCTGGTGCGCGTGGCTGCTGATCGCCAGCACCGGCGGCCAGGCGCTGCACATCCTGATGGCCGGCGCCGGCTCCCACGTCAGTCCGTGGCACCTGGGCACGTTGACCGTGCTGGCAGTGCTCACCTACCGCGCCCAGGGCAATGTGGCGCGCATCCTCAAGGTCGATTGATGTTCACCGATACCCAGCTTGCCTCGATCATGCAGTGCTCCGCGCAACGCGCACAGCGCTGGCACGGCCCACTGCTTGCCGCCGCCAACCGTTTTGGCATCACCACCAAGCGCCGCGCCGCGCATTGGCTCGGCCAGGTCGGTCACGAAAGCCTGAGCCTGTCGCGCATGGAAGAAGGGCTGATTTACACCACCAGCGCTCGACTGTTGGAGGTGTTTGGCGCGCGGATCACACCTGCCCAGGCGCCCAAGTTTCTGCGTAACCCGGTCGGCCTGGCCAACTTTGTCTACGCCGACCGCTTGGGCAACGGCGACGCCGGTAGCGGAGACGGTCACCGCTACCGGGGCCGTGGTCCGATGCAGCACACCTTCCGTGGCAACTACCGCCGTATCGGTGAGCTGATCGGCCTGCCCGTCGAAGACCAGCCCGACCTGTTGCTGCAGATCGAGCCAAGCGCACTGGGCGCGGCAGCGTACTGGCACGACAACGGCCTCAACGCGCTGGCCGATACGGGGGACGTGCTGGGCCTGGGCCGCAAGATCAACCTAGGCAACGTGCGAGCCAAGCGCTTACCGGAGGGCCACAGCGATCGCGTCACTCGCACACAGCGCGCCCTGCAGATCCTGGGCGTCAGCTGATGATCACGCGCGTCATCATCCTGCTGGCGCTGATTGCAGTGCTCGTCGGTGGCTGCGTGTGGCAGGAACAGCGCGTCAGCGCCGCGCAGACAGACCGCGATGCCGCGCTGCAGGCCAAGCGCCAGGCCGAGGCAGAACGCGACAGCGCCAAAGGCTCCACCACCGTTGTGACGCAGTACGTCGACCGCGTGCAGATCGTGCGCGAAGTCGGCGCCACCATCACCCGCGAGATCCCGATCTATGTCACCCAGAAAGCAGACGCTGCTTGCGCTATCCCTGCTGGCTTTGTGCGGCTGCATGACGCCGCCGCCTCGGGCAACCCTGCCGGGCCGCCCACCGGAGATCCTGATGCGCCGGCCGCCGGCATTACGCTCTCTGGCATTGCCGGTACCGTCGCCGACAACTACACCAGCTGCCATGCCACCGCCGCACAGCTGAGCGCGCTGCAGGACTGGATCGATCTGCATGCACCGGAGCCGGCGCCATGATCAAGCCTGCCAGCCTGCGCGCGCATCTGGTTGCGGCCTTACCGGACCTAGCCCGCGATGCCGACCGGCTGCTGGTATTTATCGACGCCGGCAGCCTGCTCAGCACGTTCCAGCCCGGGCTGTCGTTCGAGTACCAGTACACCCTTAACCTGATCATGACCGACTATGCCGGCCATCCCGACAGCGTGATGCTGCCGCTGCTGGAATGGGTGCAGGTCAATCAGTCGGAGCTGCTGTCCAACCCGGCGCGCCGAGGCGACATCGCCTTCGAAGCCGACATCCTCGCCAACGATGCAGTGGATCTGTCGATCAAGTTGCCGCTGACCGAGCGTGTCGTGGTGACGGCGAAGGATGGGGGCGGCTACGACATGACCCATGCGCCTGAGCCGCAGATCGATCCGTCATGGATGACCTGACCGCACTGGAAGACTGGGCCGCACCCTTGCTGGCGCGTCTGCAGGAAGGCGAGCGCCGCAAGCTCGCGCGCAAAATCGGCACCGCCCTGCGGCGATCGCAGAGCCAGCGCATCGGTCGACAACAGGCACCTGACGGGACGCCCTACGCACCGCGCAAAGAGCAGCTGCGCGATAAATCCGGCAGAGTCATACGCAAGAAGATGTTTGCCAAGCTGCGGCAAGCCAAGTTCCTCAAGGTCAGCGCCAGTCCCAACGAGGTGAGCGTGGGATTCATGGGGCGCGTGTCCCGAATCGCTCGTGTGCATCAAGAGGGAATGACAGAACGAGTGCGCCCAAGTGGGCCAAGTGCCACTTATGCTAGACGTCGACTGCTAGGCATAAGCGAGCACGACAAGGAAGAAATTATGAATCTGATCCTCGCAAAATTCGCGAATTCTCCTTTATGATCGGAGTGCACTCCATGCAAACCACAGAACGAGCAATCATGAACACCGAATTCAAGACTGCAATGCTATATGGCGACATGAGTGCCGATAGCGCTGCCGACCAATATCCACAGGTCACAGTTTGTGAGAACTGCATCGAAGAGGATAGCAAGCGTGGCGAGGATCAGATCATAGTGCAGATTACTGGCGATTACGACTCAATCTACGGAGAAGAGTGTTACATCTGCGACACCCCTGCAGAAGAGGGTTAATCGAATTACCAGTCACTTGGCGAATCAAAAAAATGCCTGACGATGAAGGAAGCGGTAGCCAACAACCAGGCGCCTGGAGATTAAGGAAATTAGTAATATGGGCTGCGATTCCGTCTGTCCTTGGCTTTTTTGCCTGGATTCTAATTAACGGACCTACAGCATTACAGAATTCACGAGCACTTCCATCTGAGACCATAAAAACGTGGTCAACTTTCAGTGCCTGGCTACATGAAGATGAAGAGTGGAATGGATATTGGTCAGCCTCATCAGAAGGGTATATTAATTCTTCGGAGATGGATCTTTCAAACTCCGATCTTGTATTAATTTTATCGGCATCGAATGGGGCACTCAGTGGAACCGTTGCAAGCAAGTCAATTTGCCGAGCTATCCCACTATTCAACTACAATCTGGTCGATGGGGAAATTTCAATCACGGGCAACACTGCTAGCATTACAATATATGACTACATTGGCGGCAGGAAAGTCGAGCTAGAATCCTTGCGGTTGCGTCGCGATGGCGCAGTGATAGAAGCAATCTCGCGAGGGGGACTTCTGCAGATGCCTGATTCACCTATTCGCATAGCTCGGCGCCCCCATGGCTCTAAGGATGAAAATCTTGAGCCAGATCATCAATACTGCCTCGAAGAGCGGAATGCCCTTTTCGAGAAGGTGCGATAAAAGTAAATTCTATTATTCCACAAAGCCGAATGGCTGAAGTGGTAATTTTGCATCGAATATAGATAGAAAGGGAATCCGTCTATCCAAATTGCCTGTCATTATATTTCCCATTGAGAGATAGACAGAGCCCGTGAAGTCCAGGATAGACTGTCCTAGCAGTCACGCCGTGCCGCTCGAGCGAATATAGTATTCCCATACGGCAATCGGCAGGAATTCGAAGCGCCCGCAGCTTTTGCTTGACATCGGAATTACCCTCTAGAGGAACAAACCTACGTGCAACATTTGAAAAGGGGTGAAGCGTAAACCAACCATCCTGAGCAATTATTCGCTCATTATTCAATCTCGGCTGAAATACACGCGTTCTCGACTGATCGAATGGATCTTGCTTATATAGATCCTTGACGAGAAAATTATCTGATTCTAGAGCATAGACATACGCATCACCTGGTTCTCTATCTGAGCAGGCAAACCAGAGTGCAACCAGCGGATTAATCGTCCAATCCAATAATCTAGTCTTCATCCCGTAGTGTTGTGCAACCACCAGATCATCTAACAACGTCCCACCGTACATTGATAGGAGGGAAGCGCCCTGTAGCTGTAGCTGCTCAAGCACATGCCGCTCAATCTTCTCGGTATTCCTGCCAGGCTCTGACCTCGCTATGCCAGGCAAAAGATTGCCTTTTATAGCCTGCCCGCGAAAAAGGATAAGCTCCCCAAAGAAGCCGTATTCATCAGTTACCTTGATAAAATCCAAGAAACTTTTTATTTCCGACTGTTTCAAAGCAGCACCCTTCTTAAAAGACCCAAAAGCATCAACGATAAATCCTGTATGCGCCGAGTCTACTCATTAACCGTCTCGCCTTCCAATGACCGGCAGATCAGCCTTTGGTGTACTGAAACCATTGTTTGAACCATGGCATCATTTACGGCTGTCGACCTTTCCAAACTCCAGGCTCCAGACCTAATCGAGGTACTGGACTTCGAAAGCATCTTTTCCGAGACGCTGGCCCAGTTCCGGCGCCTGATGCCCGAGTTTTCTGCGCTCACGGAAGCAGACCCGGTCTACAAGCTCCTGCAGCTGTTCTCGGCCCGCGAGCTGCTGCTCCGCCAGCGCGCCAACGACAAGGCGCAGCAGACCATGCTGGCCTTTGCCACCGGCACCAACCTCGATCACCTCGGCGCGCTGTTCGGCGTTGCGCGTCTGGTGCTCGATCCGGGCCAACCCGAGATCGACATCGCACCGACCTACGAGTCGGACGTGGACTTCCGCCGCCGGATCCAGCTGGCGCCGGAAGGCTTCAGTGTTGCTGGCCCCGAGGGCGCCTACATCTATCACGCGCTCAGTGCAGCGGCCGATGTCATGGACGCCAGCGCCACCAGCCCCGCGCCTGGCCAAGTCCTGGTCACCGTTCAATCGCGCACCGGCGATGGCACGGCTCCCCAGGCGTTGCTGGACGAGGTCGCGGCGATCCTCACCAACGACGACGTGCGCCCGCTGACCGACAATGTTGCGGTACAGAGCGCCCAGATCGTCCCGTATGCCATTCGTGGGCGTGTTTACACCTACGCTGGCCCAGACTCGGCAGTGGTCATGCGCGAAGCGATGCGCAGCCTGCAGGCGTATCTGGACGAAGCTCAACGCATCGGCCGTGACGTGCCCGAGTCAGCGATCAAGGCCAAGTTGTTCGTCGATGGCGTGCAGCGTGTTGAGCTGGACTCTCCGGCTGCCGACATCCGGATCAGCCGCACGCAGGCTGCGTACTGCATCTCGATCGACATCGTGCACGCCGGCATCGATGAGTAGTTCACCGCTACCGCCCAATGCCACGCCAATGGAACGTGCCCTGGCGGCCGTCACCGAGCGCTTGGCCGCCATCCCGCTGCCGTATCCGGACCTGTGGAATCCAGATACCTGCCCGGCAGGTCATTTGCCGTGGCTGGCCTGGACGCTCTCGGTCGATGACTGGAAAGCCGACTGGAGCGATGCGGTCAAGCGCTCGCGCTTGCGTAGCGCCATGGCGATCCAGCGACGCAAGGGAACAGCCAACAGCGTGCGCATGGTCGTCGAGTCGTTCGGCGGTGCGGTCGCCATCCGCGAGTGGTGGCAGACCGAGCCGCGCGGCCAGCCGCACACCTTCGAGCTGGCGCTAACGCTGACCGGTGCCGATGGACAAAGCGCCAGCGCCCGGTTCGTAGAGGAAGTCATCGCCGAGGTCGAGCGCACCAAGCCCGTGCGCTCGCATTTCAGCTTCACCCAAGGATTCCAGGCCGAAGCCCGACTCAACGTCGTGGCGTGCGGCAGAACCACCTTGTTCCTGCGCCTGCAGTGCAAGGCGAGCTAGAGAGCACACATGCCCGGACTCAAACTCAAGATCACCACCGCCGGCCGCCAAGCGTTGGTCAATGCCAAGCAGACCGGCACACAGGCGGTGACCATCGCCGCCGTCGGTTTGACCAGCGCAGCGTTCGTGGCCGATGCCGAGCTCAAGGCGCTGCCGTCCGAGATCAAGCGCCTGACCACCATCGGCGGGTCGGTCACCGCCAAGGACACGATCCACGTGTCGGTGCGCGACGAATCCAATGGCGTATACAGCTGCTACGGGTTCGGCCTTTACCTGGCCGATGGCACGCTGTTTGCCGCCTACGGCCAGCCCGCATTGCTGGTCGAGAAGTCCGGCGCCGCCTCGGTGCTCCTGGCGATTGACGTGGTGCTGGCAGACGTAGATACCGCCCAGATCACCTTCGGCGATACCAACTTCACCGACCCAGCGGCAACCGTCGACGTGCCGGGCGTGGTTCGCCTGGCCACCGACGCCCAGGCCGTCGCCGGCCTGGACAAAGAGCGGGCGGTGTCGCCGGCCAACCTGCTCGCATCGCTTGACCAGCGCCTGGGCGCCATGGGGCCGACCGAATTCATTAAGGAGCTGCTGTCGCGCCCCACCGCAGCGACTGCCCGCAGCCTCCTGGGCATTCGCACGGCTGCACTCAGCGACGCCGGTCACGGCAATGGCCTGGATGCGGACACGCTGGATGGCCGCCAGGGCGAGTGGTACCGCGATTTCCGCAACATGCTCAACGTGCCGCAGTCGTTCCTGCTGCCTGGCCAGATCGTCGTCATGGCATCGCTGTACCCGCCCAACGGCCTGCTGGTCTGCGATGGTGCGGCGATCTCACGCGCCAAGTACCCTGCCCTGTTTGCCGCCATTGGCACGGTCTACGGCGCAGGTGACGGCAGCACCACGTTCAACGTGCCCAAGATCAAGGACGGCACGGTCATCACCCATACCAGCCTGGCCACCGCCGTGGGTTCGTACGGCGCCGGCCAGGTCATCTCTCATGCGCATGGCGCCACTGCAGCCGCCGTGGGCGACCACGCGCACTACACAGCGCTCGGCGCAGCTGGTATTCACGCACACGGTGCCAGCAGTAACCCAGCCGGCGACCACGCCCATGGCGCGTGGACAGATACGCAGGGCTGGCACGGCCACAGCGGCAGCACCAGCGCCTCCGGCGACCACCAGCACCCGGGCGTGATCCCGTCGGGCGCCGTGAACGGATACGGCGTTTTCCGCGAGCGCGACAACGATGCGGCACCTTCAGATGGATGGACAGGTGCAGGCGGTAACCACGCACACAGCTTCGGCACCGATGGCGCAGGCAACCACGCACACAACATCGGCATGAACGGCTCCGGCAACCACACCCACGGCATCGGCATCGCCGAGGGCGGCAATCACGTCCACGTGGTGGACCACCGCGGCGCCGGCGCCCACGACCACGCCATTACCGTCAATGCCGCCGGCGGCGAAGACAACCTGCCGGCCGGTCTGCGCATGACCTACTGCATTGCTTATTGAGGACTCACCATGACCGCAACGCTCCCACGCACCAGCACCGCTTATGCCTTTGATCCCACCACCGGCGAGCTCACCGGCCCGGTGGTCGTCTATCTCTCTGAGCTGGAAGGTCGCTACCCGCTGCCGCCCAACACGGTTTCCACCGCGCCGGCACCACCTGCAGGTCTCTATCAGCGCCATCGTTTGTCGTCAGCCACTGGAGCTTGGAAGTTGGTTCCGGACTACCGGGGCGTGATGCTTTACAGCACCAACACCGCCATGCCCGTCGCCAACACGCTGGCGTTGGGTGATGCTCTGCCGCTGGGATGCACAACCTCGCAGCCGATCGCCTTTCTTCCCGGCGATTTCCGCCGCAACGTGTGGGACGATGTACGTGCCAGCTGGCGCGCAGATCCCGATTACAGCGCAGTGTTGGTGTGGGAGAAAGCCACCGGCGCGATCGCAGCGCGCCTGGCCGCGGGCATCGAATTGCCCGGGCAGCTGACTACTGTGGCGCCTCCGATGGTGACCGATGGCACACCGGTGTGGGACGAGGATGCACAGGCCTGGTCGGCGCTTTCACTCACGCCTGATGACACGATTGGTTAACCGCTCTCTCTACTTCCCATACACGGTGCAAGCAGCCCAGCGAATCTGCACTCCACCTTTTGATTTGAAATGTTCGCAAATCGCATAAAGCGTGCGCGGATTTTTCGATAGGACGGTGTACGAAGTGTCCTTAGGCTTATCGATTACTGAAAAACCCGGCTCATTGTAGGCAAACAAGGTGAAGTTTGGACATTTCTCACCCTGAGCATACACCCAGCGCGTTTTAGCATTAACGCTTACATCCCCATCCGGATCAGTGTCGTACTCACCTGCTTTTTTATCCCACAAAATGGGCAAACGTGCCGGCAAAAGATCATTTGAAGCAATTGCAATCCCATGCGCATCATCCAATCCGACACCTACCCCCTGGTATATGACGATCTGGATATCTTTTGGAACCACGAACTCACCATAGACGCCTCCACTCTTCACCCATTCCCCATGCCCCTCGCAGACCACAACATCCCATCCTTGTGGAACTGCAGGCCGAGTCAAGCGCGAACTCACTCTTAGTGGCTTTTTATCATCCCCGTCAGGCGGATTAAAACCGCCCTTGCCATAAACTGCTGACATTTCCAAACCCTCCGCATCGACTTTTTATCAAGCTAGCTCACCTCTGAACTCCCGCCCGACAATTTGTCTCACGCTCCGGGTAACCCTTAGGTTTACAAGATACCTGTTGTGACTTGCTCCTCACGGTCACCGACCATGACTGCATGGGCAACGCATCTTCCGCACTGAGCAACGCCATTCGTCTCGGCACCGTTGCCGAGGTGAATCTCACCACCGCGCGGTGCCGCGTGCAGGTCGGCGAGATGCTGACCGACTATCTGCCTTGGGTTGTCACGCTGGCCGGCACCACGATCATCTGGTCGGCGCCAGCGGTTGGCGAACAAGTGGTAGTGCTGTCGCCGGCCGGCGACCTGGCCGACGGCCTGGTGCTTCGCGGCCTGTACTCCGACCAATTCGCAGCGCCTGCCGCATCCGACACGCTGCACGTGCTGCGCTTTGCCGATGGCGCGCAGATCCACTACGACACCGAGGCGCATGCGCTGCAGGCCACACTACCCAGCGGCGGCACAGCGACTATCACCGCCGATGGCGGCATCACGCTCAACGGTCCGCTAACCGTCAACGGCGAGACGACGCTCAACGGCGACATCACGATCGCCGGTACCGCGACTGCGACCACCGATGTCGTGGCAGGCGGGATCAGCCTCAAACACCACAAAACCACCGGCGTCACAGCCGGCAGTGCGCTCAGTGGCGGCCCCCAGTGATCGGCGTCGATGCCACCACGGGTCGCGTGATTCAGGGCGAACAGCACCTCGCCCAGTCGATCGCCTGCATCCTCACCACGCCCATCGGCACGCGCGAGCAGCGCCGCGACTTCGGCTCGCTGCTGCCCGAGCTGATCGACCAGCCGTTCAACGGCGCCACCCGCACGCTGCTCTATGGCGCGACCGCCACTGCGTTGATGCGCTGGGAGCCACGCTTGCGCCTGACCCGCGTCGACCTGGTCGTCGGTGATGCGCCTGGCAGCTTTGTGCTGACGATCGAAGGCGAACGCACCGACGTTGCCCCCGCCAATGCGCGCTCGCGCATGACCATCCCGCTCCGCTTCCGCTCGTCCTGATCGAGGAATCTATGTCCACTGCCTACCACCACGGCGTCCGCGTCATCGAAGTCAGCGCGGGCACGCGCACCATCCGCACCGTCTCCACTGCTGTCGTCGGCCTGGTCGCCACGGCCTCCGATGCGGACGAGAAAGTATTTCCACTCAACAAGGCGGTGCTGATCACGGATGTGTTGGGTGCGGTCGCCAGCGCCGGCACCCAGGGCACCTTGCGCGCCACGCTGCAGGGCATCGCCGACCAGACCAACCCGGTGACCATCGTCGTGCGCGTGGCCGAGGACGCAGATGCGGCCAAGACCACCAGCAACGTCATTGGCGAGGCCAAGTCCAGCGGCTACACCGGCCTGTATGCCTTGCTCGCCGCGCAGGCACAGCTGGGCGTGCGCCCGCGCATCCTGGGCGCGCCTGGCCTGGACACGCTGCCAGTCGCCAAGGCGCTGACCACCATCGCCAAGAAGCTGCGCGCCATGGCCTATGTGCGCCCCGTGGCCGAGACCGTCGCCGAGGCGGTCACCTACCGTGGGCAGTTCAGTGACCGCGAGCTGATGCTGATCTGGCCGGACTTCCTGGCCTTCGACACCGCCACCAGCACTACGACGGCCGCGTATGCCACTGCGCGTGCGCTTGGGCTACGCGCCAAGATCGACACCGACCAGGGCTGGCACAAGAGCCTATCCAACGTGCCCGTATCTGGCGTTACCGGCATCTCCAAGGATGTGCACTGGGATCTGCAGGACCCGACCACCGACGCCGGCGTCCTCAACGAGGGCGACATCACCACGCTGGTGACCTTCAACGGGCAACGCTTCTGGGGGTCACGCACGTGTGCAGAAGACGCGATGTTCGCGTTCGAGACGGCCACGCGTACTGCGCAGATCCTGGCCGACACCATCGCCGAGGGCGTGGCGTTCTACGTCGACAAGCCGATGCATCCGTCGCTGGTCAAAGACTTGATCGAAACGATCAATGCCAAGTTCCGCGACCTGAAGTCGTCCGGCTATTTGATCGATGCCAACGCCTGGTACGACGGCACGGTCAATAGCGCCACCACGCTCGCCGATGGCGCGCTGCGTATTGACTACGACTACACGCCGGTACCGCCGTTGGAGAACCTGCAGCTGTACCAGAAGATCACCACCAGCTACCTGGCGGATTTCGCCGAGCGCGTCAACGCGTAACGCACCCGCCTTAGATTCCCGGAGAACCCCATGGCTTTGCCCAAGAAACTCAAAGCGCTCAACCTGTTCAACGACGGCGAAAGCTATCTCGGCCAGGTGGTCGAAGTGAAGCTGCCCACGCTGTCCCGCAAGATGGAGGAGTACCGTGGCGGCGGCATGAATGGACCGGTCGACATCGACTTCGGCCAGGAGAAGATCGATCTCGAATGGAAGTGCGGCGGCCTAATGCGCAGCGTGCTGAATCAGTACGGCGCCACCACGCACAACGCCGTGCAGCTGCGCTTTGCCGGCTCCTATCAGCGCGATGACAGCGGCGATGTGGATGCAGTGGAAGTGGTCGTGCGCGGCCGTCACAAGGAGATTGATCCCGGTACCGGCAAGGCCGGCGATGACACCGAGTTTTCGGTCAAGACCTCGGCCAGCTACTACAAGCTCAGCATCAACGGCGCACCCGTGATCGAGATCGATCTGATGAACATGATCGAGATCGTCAACGGCGTGGATTTGCTCGCCCCGCATCGCCGCGCCATCGGCGCCTGACCCTCCCGGCCTGGCGCCGCCAGGCCTCCACCCTGAGACCTCCCGATGACCCC
Organism: Xanthomonas sp. 3793; assembly: GCF_024806835.1. GTDB lineage: Bacteria > Pseudomonadota > Gammaproteobacteria > Xanthomonadales > Xanthomonadaceae > Xanthomonas > Xanthomonas arboricola_F. Next base: position 90,286 of record NZ_JANTYU010000002.1, on the reverse strand, counting down.
GACCTTTTCCCCAGCCATTTCCCTCGACCAACCGATCGTGCGCGGCGAGCAGACCATCACCGACCTCAAGGTGCGCAAGCCCGGCGCCGGCGAACTGCGCGGCCTCAAGCTGACCGACGTGCTGCAGCTGGATGTCACCGCGCTGGCAACACTGCTGCCGCGCATTTCCTCGCCCACGCTGACCACCGCCGACGTCAATGCGATGGATCCGGCCGACCTGCTGGCGGTAGGCCAGGAGGTGCAGGTTTTTTTCTTGCCGAAGGCACAGAGGGAAGCGGATTTCCCGACTGCGTAGAGGATGCGATGGCCGACATCGCGGCCATCTTCCACTGGCCGCCGTCTGAAATGGACGGCTGGTCGCTGCACGAACTCACGGCGTGGCGCGAGCGTGCCCGCCTACGAAGCGGAGCCGAATGATGCCCCACCCCACGAACGAGGCCGCCTAAATGGCGGCCTCCGACAATCTGCGCCTGCAGGTCATCCTGGCGGCCGTCGACCGCGCCACTGGCCCGTTCCGTCGCGTGTTGAGCGGTAGCCGCGGCGTTGCCACCGCACTGCGCAACCAGCGCGACGCGCTGCGTCAGCTCAACAGCCAACACCGCGATATCGGCGCCTACCGCGAGCAGGTCGCGATGGCGCAGCGCGCCAAGGCCGCGCTCGACGCGCAGCGACAATCGGTGCGCACGCTTGCCCAACAGATGAACGCGGCCGGCACGCCTACGGCGGCAATGAATGCCGAGTTCGAGCGAGCCGTTCGCACCGCACGCGAACTCAAGGCAGCCCACGGCGCGCAGGAGGCCGGCCTGCAGCGACTGCGTGGTCGTCTGGAGACGGCCGGAATCAGCACCCGCGAGCTGGTCACGCATGAGCGCCGTTTGCGCGGCGAGATCGAGAGCACCAACACCGCCATGCGCGCCCAGCAACAGCGCCTGGCGGCGATCGATGCCGCACAGCGTCGCAGCGCCCGCATCCAGAGCGCTGGCCTGCAGGCGAGCGCCTACGGTGCCGGCATGGCGTTCGCCGGCCAGCGCGCACTGGGCGTCTCGGTGCTGCCGATCAGCGATGCGATGGAGTTTGAGTCGGCCATGGCCGACGTGCGCAAGGTCGTGGACTTCAAGACGCCGCAGCAGTTCCTGCAGATGGGCCGCGATGTCGAGAACCTCTCCATGCGCCTGCCGATGCTGCCGACGGACATTGCCAAGATTGTCGCGGCCGCCGGCCAGGCCGCCATCCCGCGCCAGGAGCTGGTTCGCTTCGCCGAGGACGCGGCCAAGATGGGTGTGGCCTTCGACAGCAGCGCTGAGGAAGCCGGCCAGACCATGGCCACCTGGCGCACCGCCTTCCGGATGGGCCAGGCGGAAGTCGTCGTGCTGGCCGACAAGATCAACTATCTCGGCAACACCGGCCCTGCCAGCGTCAACAAGATCAGTGCAGTGGTGAACCGCATTGGTGCCCTGGGCGAGGTCGCCGGCCTGCAGAGCGGGCCACTGGCAGCGCTGGGCGCCACCGTCGCCGGCATGGGCATCGAGTCGGAAGTCTCGGCCACCGGCATCAAGAACATGCTGCTCACCCTGGCCTCGGGCGAGTCGGCCACCAAGAGCCAGCGCGAGGCCTTCGACAAGCTAGGTATCAAGGCCACGACCATGGCCCAGGTCATGCAGAAGGATGCAGGCGGGGCGATCATGTCGGTGCTGCAGAAGCTGCGCGCACTGCCCAAGGCTGAGCAGGCCGCGACCATGACGCAGCTGTTCGGGCGCGAGTCGATCGGCGCGATCGCACCGCTGCTGACCAATCTGGAGCTGCTGCAGGGCAACTTCGCCAAGGTCGCCGATGCGCAGCGCTATGGCGGCTCGATGTCGGCCGAGTACGCCTCGCGGGTGGCCACCTCGGCCAACTCGCTGCAGCTGCTGAAGAACACCGCCGTAGTGGTGTCGCAGTCAATCGGCCAGGCGCTGCTGCCGCAGTTCAAGGAACTGACCGAGCGCACGGCTGCGGTGGTCGGCCAGGTCACGACGTGGATCCGCGCCAATCCAGTGCTGGTGGGTGCGATCGCAAAGACGGCGATCGCCACCGCCGCGCTGGTCACGATCCTGGGTGGCCTGCTGGTGGCCGGCGGCGTGGCGGCGATGGCGTTCTCGCAAATCCATGGCGCCGTGGCGCTGCTGTCGGGTGGTGGCGGCTTTGGTGCGCTGCTGCGGCAGGGGCTGGCGTTCGGCGGCCGCGTGCTGCCCATGCTCGCCAATGGCGCGCGCCTGCTGCTGCCGCTGCTGGGCGGCGTCAGCCTGCCGGTGCTGGCGATCGGCGCGGCTGTCGCTGCGGTGGCGCTGCTGGTGTGGAAGTACTGGGGGCCGATCAAGGCCTTCGCCATTGGTGTGTGGCAAGGCATCGTCGATGTCGCCGCGCCGGTGCTGGCCGAGCTGCAGGCCGCACTCGCGCCGCTGGCGCCGGTGTGGGACACCGTGGCCGCTGCAATGGGCCAGGCCTGGGCGTGGGTCAAGCAGCTGCTGACGCCATTCGAGGCCACCACCGCGCAGTTGAACGGTGCAACGCAGGCCGGTCGCGGGTTCGGGCAGATCCTGGGCGCGGTGCTGGTCACCCAGCTGCAGCTGGCGGTCAAGGCGATCGGCTGGCTGGTGCAGGCGTTTGTGTTCGTGCTGCCGGTGATCAAGCAGGTGCTTGGCGGCGTGTGGCAGACCGTCCAGGGCACCTGGTCGCTGATCGTGGGGGTGTTCACCGGCAACGGCGATCGCATCCGCCAGGGTCTGCTGCAGCTGTGGGCGGGCATCAACCTGCAGCTGGCCAATTGGCCGGCGCGGATGCTGCAGGCCGGCGCCGACATGATCAGCGGCCTGATCCAGGGCATCCGCTCCAAGCTCGGCGCGGCCGGCGATGCGATCGCCAGCGTCGGCACCGGTGTGGTCGATCGCTTCAAGGGCCTGCTGGGCATCCACAGCCCCTCGCGCGTGTTTGCCCAGTTGGGCGACTTCACCATGCAGGGCCTCACCGTGGGCCTACAACGCGGCCAGGGCGAGCCTGTGCAGGCCGTCACGGCGCTCGGCAACCGGATGCGGGCGGTGGGCGCCGGCCTGGCCCTGGCGACGGCCACAGCGCCCGTGGCGGCGATCGACAGCCGTGCGCCGTTGTCGGCCCCTGTGCGTGCCGCCAGCGCGCCTGCAGGCGGCAACAGCTACGTCATCCACGTCCATGCCGCACCCGGTATGGATGCGACCGCCCTGGCGCGCGAAGTCGCCCGCCAACTTGAAGAGCGCGACCGGCGCACGGCGGCGACCCGCCGCTCCAGTCTGCGCGACGACTGAGGATCCACCCCGATGATGATGTCCTACGGCACGTTTGTGTTTGCCCTCGATAGCGCCGCCTATCTGCAGCTGCAGCGGCAGATGAGTTGGCGCCACGCCACCAGCGATCGCGTCGGCGCGCGAGCGGCCAGCCAGTTCCTGGGCCCAGGCGATGAAACCATCGAGCTATCAGGCTTGATCGCACCGGACCTGACCGGCTCGCGTGGGTCTCTGACCACGCTGCGCAGACTCGCAGCCGCCGGCGAGCCGTTGCCGCTGGTTGATGGCACCGGCTGGGTGTATGGGCCGTATGTGCTGCTGGCGGTCAACGAGACGGCCTCGCTGTTCTTCCCGGATGGCACGCCACGCCGTGTCGAGTTTCAACTGAGCCTGCGCCGCACCGACGACATTGCGCCCGAGGCGACCGCCGCATGAGATACCCCATTCCGCAATGGCGCGTGGTGCTCGATGGCAGCGACCTCACCGAGCGCATCGCTCCGCGCCTGCTCGACCTCACCCTCACCGAATGCCGAGGCGGCGAAGCCGACCAACTGGATCTGCGCATCCACGATCACGACGGCAAGATGGCGCTGCCCAAACGCGGCGTGCGCTTGGCCGTAGCCTTGGGCTGGAAAGACACCGGCCTGGTCGACAAAGGCAGGTTCATCGTGGACGAAGTGGAATACAGCGGTGCGCCGGACATCATCACTGTGCGCGCGCGTAGCGCAGACCTCACTGCCGACATGCGCACGCGGCGCGAACGCAGCTGGCACAACACCACGCTCGGCGCGGTGCTCAACACGCTTGCCGGCGAGCATGGACTGACACCGCGCGTCGCCGAGGCGCTGGCACGCACCAAGCTGCCCCATCTTGACCAGGCCAACGAGAGCGACATGAATTTGCTCACCCGCCTGGGGCAGCGCTTCGATGCGGTGGCAACGGTGAAGGGAGGTGCGTTGGTGTTTGCGCCGATCGGCGCCGGCACTACAGCGACCGGCAAGCCACTGCCTACCGTCACCCTGACGCGTCGCGATGGCGACCAACACCGCTACTCCGTTGCCGACCGCGATGCCTACACCGGCGTGCGTGCGTACTGGGTGGACAAAGGCAAAGCGCGGCGGCAGTCGGTGCTGGTGGGCACAGACGATAACGCCAAGCGCCTGCGCGAGTCGTATGCAGATGAAGCAACGGCGCGCCAGCATGCGCATGCGGAGCTGGAGCGGGTGAAACGCGGCTTGGCGAAGTTTGACTACACGCTGGCGATCGGACGTGCTGAGATATTTCCGGAGCAAATCATTGCTGTAGTCGGCTTCAAACCTGAAATAGATGCCCAAACATGGTTAGTTGCAAAAGCAGCGCACACAATCGACGTTAGTGGGTTTAAGAGCTCTGTAGTACTGGAAAGCGTACTCAGCTAGTGCATTCAGTACATTAATTTGGTTATGGTGGCATCTAGCCGATATTGATTTAGGCCGCCACGCAATCGCAATATAACGACAAGGATGGACATGTTTAACTTGGTAATCTCCTCCAATCCAGACATCTTGACGGACAATTTCTGCGAACTAGACAGGAATCGCGTTGCCACTGAATACACCGCTGATGAAATTAGCGAGCGCTATAGAAATCTAAGCCCTGAAATGATTCAAGAGCTGAAAGGGTTCGTTACGCTATTCGTTATCGAGAACGAAGCTGAAGAATCGAGAATTGGAAAGATAACAGAAATTAGATTGCGTCAGTCTACCGTGCTGATTCGCTTTGAATTTGACCCCAGTATTCCAGCGTTACCGAGGGGTGCTATCGAAAATATCAGGTCAGAAATCGACTTGGGAAGATGGGAGCTCTCAAGAACGCACTGGGCCGTTAAAGATGAGCCAATTCTAGATATTTTACTGCGCAAAGGCTATATAACACAGAACCATATACAAGCTTCACAGAGCTTTATAAGCAGCGAATCAACATACCCGCCGAAAATACCCAGCCCGCCAGGCGAGTTCAACAAGAAGCAAGTATTCATAGTTCATGGGCATGATGAATTAGCCAAACTTGAGATGTCAGATTTTATTTCGAGCTTGAAACTGGAACCTATCATATTGCACATGCAAGCTAGCTCGGGCCGCACAATTATTGAGAAGATCGAGCATTATTCAAATGTCGGATTTGGCATAGTCTTATATACACCATGCGACGTGGGGGCCAAGGTAGGTGCGTTGGCCTCTTCATTTCGCGCACGCCAGAACGTAGTGTTCGAACATGGCTATCTTATTGGAAAGCTAAGTCGATCAAGAGTGGCAGCCGTCGTTAAGGGCGAGCTGGAAACACCCAACGATATTAGTGGTGTTGTGTACGTTCAATTGGATGCAGCAGGGCGGTGGAAAGAAGAGTTGAAAAAAGAAATGAGTGCAGTAGGCTACCTCAAGGATTGACACCAATGAATTCAGAAAAATCCGATGTATGCGCGATCGTAGTTGACCCAGCTAATGGCAGGGTCACCGAGATAAAAAATACTGTACTTGTAAATCAAATAACGCGAGATGCAACACGGATTGGCCTCTCGTTTGATAAAATTCATGAAGATGCCTTGCTCAAGATAAGTGAGCAGTTCGCTAAGTGTTCCGCCCTCTTAATGACGGGGCTTATTCAGGCGGGGCGTGAGGAAGATGAATTGCGGACTGCCTGCGGCGAGCTCCTTTTTAATGCACTCAATACTATTTGTGCGGCGACCCTATTGCTTAGGGGCGGATTTGTGCTACAACCCGGAATAATTCTTAGATCTAGCTTTGAATCCTTGGCGGTCATTTTGCATCTGGTGCAAAATCAAAATGACCTGCCGTCTTACAAAGCTGATAATTTCAAGTCATCGAATGCGATAAAGAGCGCAAAGGTAGTATTCCCTCCATTTGGGCATATGTACGGCTTCTATAGCGATGAATTTAGCCACATAGGGAATCTCCATAAACAATTAACACCAATTCGAGAATACTCGGAGTCCAACGAACAGCTCAAATTGAACCTCCACTTTATTTCATCTGCCGTCTGGATGGCTTATGTAACTTGCGAATTGCTTTTTCTCGACATAATAAATAGACCGCGCTATTGGTCAAGAGTTGAGATAAACTTAGAGAATCGCGAAGCATATCAATACTCGCCGTCGGAAAAAGAAATTTCGTGGGCGCGTGATTTCACTAATTTTTAGATGTCACTTCATCAACAACGCAAAACTTTACAAGAACTAGTTAATTTCCTACTAGTCAGTTGGCAGTTCTCCTATAGTCACTAGCGATTCCCTAAGCAATTCTAGTCACGGATGTCAGGTCATCTCGTGCCGCCAGGATGGTTGCCACTCGATCGCACGGAGCAATGCGCCGATACCCTTAGAGCTGCCGGCCAAACACCGGCGGCTTTTTTCATACCTACTCTGCCTTGCGGTTCTCAGCATCTAAACGTCTGCCGGCCGCTGCCGATAACGCACTCTTTTGCGAGGACCAGCTGTCCTATGTTTAAGTTGATCAGGACTTCTTTTTTTTACGTCCGCCAACAGTAATCTGCATGTTGCTCTGATCGATCGGTGCGTTGGTAGAAATCACGGAGCCGATTTCGTTGTTGTTGAACGATAAGACAGGGCCGGGGCTAGCCTTGGAAGACGAGGCATCGGCCGAAAAACCCAATGCAGCAAGCACAGCGTTGCGTGCAGCCGGTGACGCGTCTTTGAACGCAGATAGCAAAAGCCTGTCGGCGGGATCCAACTGCGCCCGATGTCCAGACAGCACGTACATGACATCAACGCCACGGTCTAGCGCGGCCAGTAGATAAGCTCCGCCAGGCAGATTGATGTCTTTCTCGAAGTTCAGTTGCGCGTAGCGCGTGAGGCCGAGTTGCACAGCCATCTCGTCCTGCGTCAGGCCAAGTCGCTTGCGCTCTTCCTTCAGGCGTTTCCCTACGGTCATTACAGGCATTTCCTTACTTGACAATGTTGAGTTAAGTCCACAAAATTCCCAAAAGTAGACGGAACCGCCACATGCCCCGGAAGAGTCAAATGCAGCAGTTCACGCCCCGCAGCCCAGAACAGGCGCGGCAGTGGCTCGAAGCAAATGGCATCACGGTCTCGGCATTCGCCAGACAGAACGGCGTGGATCGGTCGATCGTGCATGACCTGCTCCGTGGCCGTTCCCAAGGCAAATACGGCGAGTCGCATAAAGCGGCAGTCGCATTGGGTCTCAAGGAACCACCTAATAGTGCCACACAAATCCCAACCGCCAAGAGCTCAAGGGGGTGAGCATGTTCGGTCGGAAGAAGGTTGTTTTCAGTTGCGAGGCCTGCAGCAGCAGGCTGATCAAGCGCACCAGTTCGCTGGCGCACAAGTACCTGCGGCACGACTCCTATGTTTGCGAGAACCCGATGTGTGGAGCGACCTACACCGGCCACTCAGAGCTCACCGGTATCGCCAGTCCAAGCGGCGTCCCGACCGCACACAGTGAATTGCCGCCCACACCCGCGTTTGAACGCGCCCTGGCCCTCCAGGCCTACCGCGAGACGCTCGGCGACCGTCAGCTCGATCTGATCACCACCGGCGGGGAGCCGGTCTTCCCACTCATCTGAGGCACCCCTATGCGAAACACCCTTGACTGGGCGGCACTGCCGCCCACGGCGAAGCTTTGCCTGCAGGTTGCGCTGCTGCACGGCGGCCTGCTGCAGACCGAGAATGGCTACATCGGTGGCGATGCGCCTGCCGATACGCAGGAGCGCTTCGGCGCCGTTGTCATTGCACAGCTCATGCAACACGACTTGCTCACTGCTGATTGCATCGAGGAGCGCCGCGTGGCACTGACCGACTCCGCCATGGTGCTGTTCCACGCGAACACGCCGCGCACCGGGGCGAACGCGTGAGGGCGCCCTGTGGCTGGTATAGCGCGCAGGAGCCGCGCTTTGTCGACACCGCTGCGCACGCGCCGCAGCGTGTCCGTCCGTGCGCCAAGCACGCCGAGGCCCAAGCCCTAACTGCTGCTATCGAAGCACACCGCCTGGCAGGCGGTGCCTACATCGTGCTCGACGGCACTCCGGCCATGCCAGCGCTTCAGCGCCGGCCAGGCGCGTAAGGACGCACATGCAAGAGGATCTGCGGCAACAGGTGCTGTCCCGGCTAGAACGGGATTACGGACTCAAGCACCGTAGTGGTACCGAGTACATGCGCGGCGGCAAGTGCCCGTCGTGCGGCAAGAAAGAGCTTTACACCAACCATCTCAAGCCTTGGGTGGTGAAGTGCGGCCGCCAATCCAAGTGCGGGCGCGAGCTGCACGTCAAGGATCTGTACGACGACCTGTTCGACGACTGGTCCAAGCGCTTCCAGCCAACGGCTGCGGCTCCCAACGCTGCGGCCGATGCATACCTGCAGTTCTCACGTGGCTTTGACCTGGCGCCACTGAAGGGCCTCTACACCCAGGACAGCCACTACGATCGCAAGATCAGCGCGGGCACTGCGACTGTGCGCTTTGCGCTGGGCAAGGGCGGCTGGTGGGAGCGCCTGATCGATCGTCCGCATCGCTTCGGCAAGCAGAAGGCGCGCTTTGCGCCAGGCCAGAGCTATGCAGGGGTGTGGTGGGCGGCGCCTGCATCGCTGACAGCCATGCAGACGGCGCGCGAGGTGTGGATCGTCGAGGGCATCTTCGATGCGATCGCGCTCCTGCAGCACGGCGTGTGTGCAGTGTCGGCCATGTCCTCCAACGCATTTCCGGAAGAATCGCTGCGCGAGCTGGCCAAGGCACGCATGGCCGATCTTCCGACGCTCGTGTGGGCACTGGACAACGAGCCAGGTGCCCGTGCCTACACGCACAAGCACATCAAGCGCGCAGCGGCGCTGGGCTTCGGCTCGCGGGCCGCGCAGATCGTGCAGCGCGACGGCAAGAAGACCGACTGGAACGACCTGCATCTGCGCGCGATCGCGTCCGACGATTCCAAGCAATGGGACAACGACGTCAAGGAAGCCCGCTACCAGGGTGACCTGCTCGTGGCCCGCACGGCGGTGGACAAAGGCCTGTTGATGTTTGAGCACGACGGACGCAACGACTTCTGGCTGGAATATCGCTCCCGCCTGTACTGGTTCGATTTCGACACGCAACGCTTCGACAAGCTGCGCAAGGAGAAGCTGGGCGACATCGATGCCGACGACGGCGACGAGGTTGCTGCCGAGGATCTGAGGAAGATCAAGCGCGCCGCCTGTTCCGTGCAGAAGATCGCCAACTGCTACCCGGAGGCACTGTATTTCCAGCGGCAGGAGGTCACGGATGAGAGCTGGTACTACTTCCGCGTCGATTTCCCGCACGACGAGCCCAGCGTAAAGGGCACCTTTACCGGTGGCCATGTCTCCAGCGCGTCCGAATTCAAAAAGCGCCTGATCTCTCTGGCGGCCGGCGCGATGTTCACCGGTACCGGCCACCAGTTGGACCGCCTGATCGAGGAGCAGACCGAGGCCATCAAGAAGGTCGACGCCATCGACTTCGTGGGCTACAGCAAGGAACACCGCGCCTATCTGCTCGGCGATATGGCCGTGCGCGACGGCGAGCTGGTGACGGCCAACGAAGAGGACTACTTCGAGTTCGACAAGCTGCGCTTGAAGACCACGCAGAAGTCCATCCGGTTGGAGATTCAACGCGACGCCGAGGCGTTCCGTGTGGACTGGCTGCCTTGGCTGTGGCAATGCTTCGGCACGCACGGCATGGTCGCCATGACGTTCTGGTTTGGCTCGTTGTTCGCCGAGCAGATCCGCGCCGGGCACAAGAGCTTTCCGTTCCTGGAAGCCACCGGTGAGGCCGGCGCCGGCAAGACCACGTTGCTGACGTTCCTATGGAAGCTGCTGGGCCGCTCGGACTACGAGGGCTTCGACCCGGCCAAGTCGTCCAAGGCCGGCCGTGCGCGCGCCATGGGCCAGGTGTCCGGCATGCCCGTCGTCCTGCTGGAGGCCGACCGCAGCGAGCCTGACAAAGCGCACTCCAAGACGTTCGAGTGGGATGAACTGAAGGACTTCTTCGGCGGCGGCACCCTGGCAACCCGTGGCGTGCGCAACGGCGGCAACGAGACTTACGAGCCGCCGTTTCGCGGCACGATCGTGATCACCCAGAACGCCGCGGTGGACGCCAGCGAGGCGATCCTCACGCGCATCGTGAAGCTGCACTTCAAACGGCCGCAGGTCACCACCGAAAGCCGCATCGCGGCCGACAACCTCAACGCGCTGCAGGTCGAAGAAGTCAGCCATTTCCTTGTGCGCGCCATCCGCCAGGAGCGTGCCATCCTCGATCTGTTCGCCGAGCGTGTGAAGGTCTTCGAGGCCAAGCTGCGCGCGCAGCAGGATCTGCGCCTTGAGCGTGTCATCAAGAACCACGCGCAGATGCTGGCGCTGTTCGACTGTCTGCGCCTGGTCGTCGCTCTGCCTGACGACATGGTCGAGCAGACGCGGCTCGCGTTGTTGGACATGGCCCTGGAAAGGCAGAAGGCGATCAGCGCGGACCACGCAATGGTCAACGAGTTCTGGGAAGCCTACGAATACCTCGAAGCCACCGGCCACGGCAAAGCCGTGGTCAACCACAGCCGCGACGCGCAGCGCATTGCAATCAACCTCAATCACTTCGCTGCGCGTGCTTCGCAGTTCAGCCAGTCCGTGCCTGATCTCAAGGTGCTGCGTGCGCTGCTCGGGGACTCCCGCCGGCACAAGTTCATCGGCGCGAACGTAGCCGTCAACAGTGCCGTCCTCAAGGACGATCTGACCGGCGTCGGCACCACTGTGAAGTGCTGGGTGTTCCAAAAATGAGCGCGCTCGCACGTGTGAGAGATTTTGAGAAATTTTCGTTGACATCCGCCCAGGAGCGGAGCAACCATTACTCCGTCGCCGCACAATCGGCGACCGGGTTTGACAGCCTGAATCAACGGCGCACCAGCGCCCATCGACCGATGCACGGCGCTTTTTTTTCGCTCGCTGTGCAGTCGCGGGCGTTTGCCAGCCAGTTCTATGGCGGGCGGTGTGCGGAGGCCTTCGGGCCTGCCGGTTCCGTTGACCGGTCTGTCAACCGCGCACCGTCCGCCACCTCGTTTGACAGCGTCGTGGCGGACTCCAACTACAACGGAGCCTGCACCATGACATACGACGCTCAAGAAGCGCCGGCCAATGCCGCGCGTCAGATCGCCCATTACTTCGGCCTGATCGCCAACACCCTCGATTGGAACCACACCGCCTGGCTCGCCCTGCAGGCGAAGCTACAGGCCATGGGCAAGGCGCCCGAAGCACTGACGCTGGCCGATGTCGAGGCCGCCATTTCCACCACCAATGCCGACCTGGCAGAGGTGCGCCAGTGAGCCGCCGCGACTTGCATAAAGCGCTGCGCCTCGCTCCCGGCGTCTACCTGCTCCTGCAGATCCGGGCGACCGACGTGCTAGCCGAGCTGTATGCCGATGGCTTGCATGATCGCGCGCCAGTCATGTTCGCCTGCAGCGCGATCAAAAAGGCTTCCGAGTTGTTCCTGGTCGATAACGGCACTGGCCTGGCCATTGGCTCGTTGCACGTTGTGATGCCGGAAGCCGAGGCCGCCGCGCTGCAGGAATGGGTAATCGATCGCATGCCCACATTGGAGGTGGCTTGATGGACGCTGCTCACCCGAACTTACAGCTGCCGGCGGACGCCGATTTCTCGATCAACGAAGAGGAGCAATACCGCCTCTGGCGCGCGTACCACGCGGCCGCATTGCTCGCGGCGCTGACCAATGATGTCGCGATCGAGGCAGGCATCAATCACGACGGACCGGCAGCAGTGGCCGAGTACATCCGCCACGAATTACTTGATGTGCTCAACGGCGCGCAGCGTCTGCGTGAGCCTGACCCCAGCATCCCGCCATCCGGCGCTGACCTGATCTAACCCCGCAACAGCGGGCCGGCGGGCGGTGCTGTAACACCGCCCCAAGGCCCTCCACCAACGCAACTCAGGAGAGTCGATATGCAACAGCACACTGGAACACGTCCAGCCACGGCAGCACGTCCGTTGGTTTTGAGCACCGGACCTGGAGCGGAGGCTAGCACGCCGGCCGTCGTCGCCTACGATCGCGGCATGGGTGACTGCTCGGCGACCATCACCATGCACGTCACGCATGGTGCGGTGGTAGTCACCGCCACTCTGAACATGGGACCGCTTCGCCAGGTGCGTCAGTCCTGGGAACGGCGTCGCGGCACCGGCACTGGCTGGAAACTCATCGACGGCCCCCGCCTGTGGACGACGGCGGAAGACCGCATCAGTACGGAACTGGCCGAGTTCATGGACGGCCTGGACTTCCCCTTCGATCTGGCCAACATGCTGCCGCGCAGGCCCACCGCGGCTGCGGCCGCTGCGATGGCGCAGGCCGAACGGGAGGTGGCCCATGGGTGAGCTGCTGGCTTTGGCAATGATCCTGGCGCCGGCGGCCGGTGGTGCCCTGGTCTACAAGCTGTGGACCTCGCGCCGTCCGCGCCGCACTCAGACCGGCCTGGCTGTCGGACAGGTGCCGCAGCGGCTACATCGCCGCACGCGCATGGCCGTGCGGCGGGAGGCTGCTCATGGCTGATTCCGTCATCCTCCTCGGCCCGCAGGGCAGCGCCAAATCACTCAACGCCGAGGCTTTGTGTCAGAAGCTGGGTCTGCAGGAGGTCATCGAGCTGGACGATATGTTGTTCGCGTTCCGCGCTGATCGCCTGGAGTCTTCCGGGCAGCTGATCCTGACCTGCGACGAACAGCAAGCGCACACCTGGTCGGTTCGCTGGGGTTTGCGCCTCATGCGTGTCGATGAAGCACGCACCCAGCTCGGCACCGCATGGAGGACGCAGCCATGAACCTGCAGCGCACGATCGAAATTGCCCGCGCTGCCGCGCGTATGGGAGAGCCTGGCACCTTGTCCACCGGAGAGGCGCTGACCGCCGCTCTGGTGCTGAATCGTGCCGATTGGCTGGCCGAGATGGACTACACCATTGCCCAGGCGCTGGACCGGATCGACTCCGACACCGTGCAGCATCTTCGGGACGCCGAGCGCGTGCTGCGCCGGGAGGTACCGTGACGCAACGTCAGGTCGACCACGATAATCCTCTGCCGCCCTGCAGGAACGGCCACATTGCTCGCCATATGCTCGATGCCCGCCGCCCCGAGGCGGGCGGCGGGCACTTCATCGAGTGCGTGTGTGGGCGCACGCAGAAGCATCCCAGCTACGAGCTGGCCATGATCGAATGGCGCCGAGCGCATCGGATCCGCGCAGCACGCCAGCCACGTCACTGCGCCCCAAACGTCGTGCAGCTCGGTCTGCGCTTCACTGGCGCGCGCCAGCGATGATCGAGGGCGCGAACATGGAAGGGTTTCGCAGGGCTTGCGAGGCGCGCCACTGGCTTCGGCAGGGCTACGTGGATGCAGCCAAGGTGCGAGAGCTACGGCTCCGCATCGCGGCCCAGCGCGGCTACGTCGCAGCTGACGTGCTCGTGGAGGAAATGCGCGAGCAATGGCGGCGCAGGCGGGAGTGGATCGGGGGACAAGGCGCGTGAGCAGTCCGGTGATTACGTTCGAGGATCTGCGTCGCCTCTGCGCGCCGATCGGTCCTGCTCCCCGTGCATCCACAGTAGTGCGCTGGGCCAGCGATCAGGGCATTCGCTTCAAGTACGACGGTCGCGGCGGCATTTGGACAACCGTGGACGCACTCAATGCCGCGCTTGGCCTGCATACCGCTCAGGGAGAAACGACAAACACCATGGAGCTGATCTGATGGGACGCGGTAGAAAACGGAAGTTCAACCCGGATATTCCGGCACATATTGACCAAGCAGCGCTTCCTAAGGGCATCTATTGGGAAGACAACCGCTGGTATCTCTTAGAGGCTCATCCCGAAGGGGGCCGTCCGCGAAAGAAGACGGTCGCCCATGCTGATATCCGGCTTTCCGAGCTCCACAGCATTGCTGAAGCCGCCGCCGGCAATGAGGCCCGGGGCACATTGGCTTACCTCGCGGAGCGCTTCGAGGAGTCCACGGAATTTGCAGAGCTGTCGAAGGACACACAGCGGGATTACCGCTGGTGCGCGCAGACCGCGACTTCGTATGTGCTCAAGGATGGTTCGCTGCTCGGCAAGATGCAGATTGCGCGCATCAACGTGCCGGCGATGCAGCGCCTGGTCGAGACCCTAGCGGGAGGTCGGCCAGCAACCAAACTGCAGCCGGCAATCGAACCGCGCCCGAGCAAAGCCAACCATGTCTTGCGCTACCTGCGCCGCACCCTCGGCTGGGGCATCCGCATGGGCCTATGCGAGAACAACCCTGCTAAGGGTGTCCGCCAGGCGAAGGAGCGCGGCGAGCACAACATGCCCGAATCCGATGTATTTGCCACCGTGCTGACCTTCGCGCTCGAGCGCGGCAGCCTCAAGGCACATACCCGTGGCAGCGTGCCGCCTTACCTCCACGCCGTGATGCTGCTGGCCTATAACGTGCGCTTGCGCGGCATTGAGGTCACAGACCTAACGGATGCCCATGCTGAGAAGGAGGGGATTCGAAGCAGCCGCCGTAAGGGTTCAAGGGACACTGTCACCGCATGGAACGATGATCTCCGTAACGCATGGGCATGGCTTGCGGCGTACCGACAGAAAGCGATGCAGGCGCATGGCCGCCCTGTACAAGTGAAGCCCGAGAGACGCAGGCTGTTGGTCAATCAGTCAGGTACGCCTCTCAGCAAATCAGCGCTCGACAGCGCTTGGCAACGGATGATCCTGCTGGCGATCAAAGATGGCGCGATAACGGCTGAGCAGCGATTCAGCCTGCACGGTCTGAAGCATCGTGGCATCACCGATACCGTGGGCACACGTGCGGACAAGCAAGAAGCTGCTGGGCACGCCACGCAACAAATGACAAACCGCTACGCACACGATTTACCTGTTGTGCCGCCCCCTAACTTCGCGCGCTAAATGATTGAGGGGTTCATCACAATCTGCCGAGAACCGGGCTCACCTTGAGGAAAGAGATCACGCTCAACCTGACTTCGGCATACGACCAAGGCTGCAGCCTCTATCGGATGCAGTCGTTTGACCACTGACACCACCAGATCGCAGTACCAAAGGACCGAGCAGATGATTGCCAGCGTCTCGGCGTAAAAATCGATGGCCCCTTGCACATCATTCGAAGAAAGGAGAGCTTGAGGGCTATCCACTGGATGTTCAAAAAGCCGCTGCATGTCAACTTCAAGGCTTTCTATGAGCATGGCCAGCTTGGGCACAAGCGCAGGCAGCTGATCCGGCAGTGTGCCCGCCCTTTCACGCGCTCCCTTAATGACGACTGCAACTTGCGCTGGAAGCTTCACCTGCATACCGAAAACGCGGCCAGCCTTCGCTGCGCTTGCGTGGGCCACCAATCCATCGACGTATTGACGACGTCTAACAATCTCAGCAATGGCGGCAGCCTCAGCAGCGACCGCAACTGCAAGGGACTTAGACTGCCGCCTTTCTCTCCGAGTTTCGGTGAACCACCCAATTCCACCTGTAACGATCGCCCCAGCTAGGACGCCAACGAAACCAATCCACCCAGTAAGCATCCACGCCTCCCCGCCAATTTTCCCGGCAATTTTCCCGACGCAAAGAAAAACAGCCACTTGGCTTGCGCTAAGTGGCTGCTTTAATTGGTGGGCCGTCAAGGATTCGAACCTTGGACCTATTGATTAAGAGTCAACTGCTCTACCAACTGAGCTAACGGCCCTGAAACTGAGTCGCGCATGATATGCGCTTTTTTGCTTCGTTGCAACACCCCGCGACGCATCGGGTCAAACTTTCTTGCTATCAGTGGGGTGGCTGAGGGGACTCGAACCCCCGACATCTGGAATCACAATCCAGTACTCTAACCAGCTGAGCTACAGCCACCACTGAAAACCTGCTTCCTACCGTACCGCCGATGGCGCGCCCGACAGGACTCGAACCTGTAACCGCCGGCTTAGAAGGCCGGTGCTCTATCCGGTTGAGCTACGGGCGCCCGGACCGAACTTCGCATTCCCACGCCGTCAAGAGCTCGGAATGGTCGGGGTAGAGGGATTCGAACCCCCGACATCCTGCTCCCAAAGCAGGCGCGCTACCAGACTGCGCTATACCCCGGCGGGACCCTTCCATCCCGAAGGCTGGAAAGGTCGGCTATTTTGGGAACGATTGGCCTCGCTGTCAATCATTTCCGTGTAAATCGGGCGATCCGGTATCCTCGCTGCAACGCTCACCCATACGGCGAGCACCACCTTCATGGAGAACACCTATGCGTAGCGGTAACCCGGCCCTTCGGGAATCCACGTTCCTCGACCTCGGCTCCGGCTCGGTGGTCACCCGCGATGGTCAGGCGATGACCCTCAACGGCACCGTCAACAAGACCGGCCTGCTGTTGCTGATGGCGGTACTCACTGCCGCCTTCGCCTGGTCGCAATCGATCGGTGCCGACGGCATGCCGCTACCGGCAGCACGCCTGTACATGATCGCCGGTGCGATCGGCGGGCTGGTGTTCGCACTGGCGACCAGCTTCAAGCCGACCTGGGCACCGGTCACCGCACCGCTGTACGCGCTGGTGGAAGGCTTCTTCCTGGGCTCGATCTCGGCGGTCTACGAGGCGCGTTTCAACGGCATCGTGTTCCAGGCGGTGCTGCTGACCTTCGGCACCATGTTCGCGCTGCTGTTCGCCTACCGCAGCGGCATGATCAAGGCCACGGAGAACTTCAAGCTGGGCGTGGTAGCGGCCACCGGCGGCATTGCGCTGGTGTATCTGGCGACCATCGTGCTGGGCTTTTTTGGCGTGCGCATTCCCTTCATCCACGACTCGGGTCTGATCGGGATCGGCTTCAGCCTGTTCGTGGTCGTGGTGGCCGCGCTGAACCTGGTGCTGGACTTCGACTTCATCGAAAGCGGCGTCGAACAGGGCGCGCCCAAGCACATGGAGTGGTACGGCGCGTTCGGCCTGATGGTGACGCTGGTGTGGCTGTACATCGAGTTCCTGCGCTTGCTGTCGAAGCTGCAGTCGCGCAACTGAGCCGGGATTCGGGATTCGGGAATCGCAACAGCGGTTCCTCGAGCATCTGGGTTTCGAGCAAAAAGAAAGGGCGCCTGGGCGCCCTTTCTTTTTGTCTTTTTGCTGTAGCGATGTCGCTCAGAGGCGGCTGGCGATGGCCTTGGCGAAGCCCATGGTGTTGCCGGTGCCGCCCAGGTCGGGGGTCAGCGCGTCCTTGGCTTCCAGGGTGGCGACGATCGCTTCGCGCAGGCGCTCGGCGTTCTGCGGCTGGCCGATGTG
Organism: Xanthomonas sp. 3793; assembly: GCF_024806835.1. Taxonomy (GTDB): domain Bacteria; phylum Pseudomonadota; class Gammaproteobacteria; order Xanthomonadales; family Xanthomonadaceae; genus Xanthomonas; species Xanthomonas arboricola_F. The sequence continues at coordinate 72,705 of NZ_JANTYU010000002.1, read as the reverse complement.
GTCCAGCATCTGCGCGGCGCCCAGCAGCAGCGCGCACGGGTTGGCCTTGCCCTGCCCTGCGATGTCCGGCGCCGAGCCGTGCACGGCTTCGAAGATCGCCGCATCGACACCGATGTTGGCGCCCGGGGCCAGGCCCAGGCCACCAACCAGACCCGCACACAGGTCGGAGATGATGTCGCCGAACAGGTTGGTGGTCACGATGATGTCGAACTGCTCCGGACGCATCACCAGCTGCATGCAGGTGTTGTCGACGATCATTTCCTGGAACTCGATTTCCGGATACTGCGCGGCCACGTCGCGAGCGACTTTCAGGAACAGGCCCGAGGTCGACTTGATGATGTTGGCCTTGTGCACCGCGGTGACCTTCTTGCGGCCGGTGGCGCGCGCCAGGTCGAAGGCGTAGCGCACGATGCGCTCGGAGCCCTTGCGGGTGACGCGGGCGCCGGAAACGGCCACTTCGCCGTCGGCCGAGACTTCCTGGCCTTCGCTCAGGTAAGCGCCTTCGGTGTTCTCGCGCACCGTGATCAGGTCAACGCCATCGGCGAAACGCGACTTGGTGTTGGGGAACGACTTGGCCGGACGCACATTGGCGTACAGGTCGAACTTGCGACGCATGGCCACGTTGATCGAGCTGAAGCCCTCGCCGACCGGCGTGGTCAGCGGGCTTTTCAGCGCCACCTTGTTCTTGGTGATCGACGCCAGAGTGGACTCGGGCAGCAGATCGCCGTGCTTTTCCAGCGCGACCAGGCCAGCGTCGGCGTACTCGTAGGTCAGGCCAGCCTGCAGCGCGTCGAGCACGAACAGCGTGGCATCCATGATCTCCGGGCCGATACCGTCGCCGCGGATGACCGTGATTGTCTGCGTCATAACGTTGGGTTTCCGAACTTGAAGGGGGGAGCGCCAGCCGTTAACCCGGCAAAGCGGCGCAAGGAGGTTTCACCGGCAATTATGCCCGATGCCGGTGACGGCGCCCAAACCGACCTTGGTCTAAGGCATCGCGGCTCGCCGGCAAGGGCGAGCGCGTTGCTGCTGCAGCAGGCGATTCACCAGCGCGACGGCGGTCGTGCGCACCAGGCCGCCCGGCCAAACGCTGCCGGCAAGACGCCGCGGAGCGAGGGACCTAGGCGGCCAGATCCGCCAAGGCCCATCCGGATGCGATCCCACCTATCGGACGGCTATCGCCATCGCAACGGCAGTCAGGCGCCCTCGTCGACAGGCCGCCAGGTCGGCAAGCGGCCAGGAGACAACCCAGCCCCTCTCGGCTGGCAACCCCGAGCGCATTGCCAAAACGGGACGCGCCGCCTCAACGGCGGCGCGTGAACTGCTTTTACGAATCCCCACTCCCAATCCCGAATCCTGACCGGCACTCGCCAATCAGCCGCCTACGGGTGTCCATCAGGCATGCGCATGCTGCTCGGGAGGCTGTGCGCCGCCTTCGAGCTGATCGAGGAAATCCACCGCGCGGCGCAGGTGCGGGATCACGATGGAGCCGCCGACCACCAGACCGACCGAGAAGGTTTCGAAGAACTCTTCACGGGTGACGCCTGCTTCCTTGCACTGCGCCACGTGGTAGCTGATGCAGTCGTCGCAGCGCAGTACCATCGAGGCGACCAGGCCGAGCAACTCCTTGGTCTTCACGTCCAGTGCGCCGGCCTGGTAGGTCTGGGTGTCCAGCGCGAAAAAACGCCGTACGACCTGATTGGGCTCGGCCAGGATGCGCTGGTTCATGCGCTGGCGGAATTGCGTGAACTCGCGCAGGCGATCGGCGCTACCGTCGTCGGAACCACTCATGCCTGACCGCCTGCGGCGGCGAACAGCGGTTCGAGTTTGCCGGCGCGATGCATGGCCATCATGTCGTCGTAGCCGCCCACATGGACGTCGCCGACGAAGATCTGCGGCACGCTGGTGCGCCGGGCCAGGGCGACCATCTTGTCGCGCTCGGCCGGGTCGAGGTCGATCCGCACCTCGGTCCAGGTCTGGCCCTTGCTCTTGAGGAAGTTCTTGGCCGCCACGCAATACGGGCAGATGGCGGTGGAATACAGGGTGATCTGCGGGCCGGTGGCCGCATCCTGCACGTTGGTGTCTTGGCTCACGGGAAACTCCGTGGTGGGTTTGAGGTCTGACACATGGTAGCGGGCGACTGGAATTTCCATGTCGTCACCGCAACACTGTGGATTAATTGCCGATTCACGCCGCTGCGCTGCGCTGCCCGCATGCTCCGCGCACCACCTGGGAGTTCCACTTGCGCCTGCTTCCGCTCGCTACCGCCCTCACCCTGGCCCTCGCCATGGGCGTGGCACCTGCGCAGGAAAGTCGCCTGCCCGATATCGGCTCGTCGGCTGGCGAGCTGCTGACTCCGGCCCGCCAGGCCGAGTACGGCAAGATGATGCTGGCCGAGTTGCGCAACTACGACTACGTGCTGGACGACCCGCTGATCGGCGACTGGCTGCAGACCATGGGTACCCGGCTCGGCGCCAACAGCGACCAGCCGCAGCAGCCCTTTACCTTCTTCATGCTGCGCGACCGCCAGATCAATGCGTTCGCCACGCTGGGCGGCTATATCGCGGTCAATGCCGGGCTGGTGCTGACCGCCGAGCGCGAGGACGAAGTGGCCGCGGTGCTGTCGCACGAAATCGCCCACGTCACCCAGCAGCATGTGCTGCGCGGGGTGGAACGCGCCCAGCGCGACCAGATCCCGATCCTGCTCGGCATGCTGGCGGCAGTGGTGGCGGCGCAGCAGGCCGGCGGCAATTCCAAGGGCGATGCCACCATGGCCACCATCACCAGTGCGATGGGGCTGATGCAGCAACGCCAGATCGACTACACCCGCTCCAACGAATCGGAGGCCGACCGGCTGGGCATCCGCACGCTGGTCCGCAGCGGCTACGACGTGGACGCGATGGCCGGCTTCTTCGAGCGCATGTCGGTTGCGATGCGCGCCAACGAGGGCGGCTACAGCGCACCGGACTTCCTGCAGACCCACCCGGTGACCACCACCCGCATCAGCGAGGCCAAGGCGCGCGCCGAGCAGATGAAGAAGAACACCGTGGTGCTGACCACCTCGGTGCCGGGCGGAACGCGCCAGGAGCGCGTGGACCCGGCCGATCCATCGTTGTCGGAGCCGTTGAGCCGCAACGGTAACGCGCTGCTGCCGTATGCGCTGCGATTGCCGGTGGATGCGCTGAGCCGTGGCGGCGACCAACAGGGTTTCGACTGGGCCAAGGAGCGCCTGCGCGTGCTCAGTGCGAGCACGCCCGATGCGGCCATTCGCGAATACGAAAACCTGCGCCGTAGCGCCAAGCAGGGCCTGACCGATGCACAGCGTTACGGGCTGGCGCTGGCGCAACTGCGCAACAGCGGGAGCCGGCCGAGCGAACCGGTGGCCGAGCTGGCCGGCCTGCTGGAAGCGCATCCGGACAACCTGTGGCTGGCGCTGGGCCTGAGCGAGGCGCAGGCACGCGTGGGCCAGCGCGAGGCAGCCAACGCCCGCTTCGATGCGCTGCTCAAGCGGCTGCCGAACAACCGTGCGGTGGCGCTGACCTATGCCGGCGCGCTCAACGAACAAGCCAGCAAGGAATCCGGTCAGCGCGCTCGTCAGGTGCTGGAGCCCCTGCTCTACCGCAGCGGCGAGGATCCGTTGCTGCAACAGACCTACGCCCGCGCCTGCGAGCTCGCCGGCGATCATCTGCGGGCCAGCGAGGCCTATGCCGAATCGGCGTCCCTGAACGGGCGCCCGGAGCAGGCCCTGATCCAGTTGGAGGCGCTGAAAAAGAAGGACCTGGACTATGTGACACGGGCGCGTGTGGATGCGCGGATTGCCGCAATCACGCCGACCGTGCTGGAACTGCGTCGTCAAGGTATCCGCGACCCGGATCTGTCCACGCAGTGACATCGGGTCCGCGAATACGCATCGCGCGGCATGCTGCGCCTGGCTTCACCGCGCCCGCAGCGGTTCAGCCCGCTTCACAGAATGACAGCCTGGCAGGAGGCAACGCCCGCCATGTCACATTAAAGTCACAAAACCGTAGTCTACTGGCGATCACCAAAGCCAGACGGTAAGCCCCGCGTGCAGAAACGCATTCTGATCGTCGATGACGAACCCGCGATCCGCGACATGGTGGCGTTCGCGCTGCGCAAAGGCGAGTTCGAGCCCATCCATGCTGGCGACGCGCGCGAGGCGCAGACCGCCATCGCCGACCGCGTGCCCGACCTGATCCTGCTGGACTGGATGCTGCCGGGCACCAGCGGGCTGGATCTGGCACGGCGCTGGCGCAAGGAACAGCTGACCCGGGAGATCCCGATCATCATGCTGACCGCGCGTGGCGAAGAGAACGACCGTGTCGGCGGGCTGGAAGCGGGCGTGGACGACTACGTGGTCAAGCCCTTCTCGGCACGCGAGCTGCTGGCGCGTATCCGGGCGGTGATGCGCCGCACCCGCGAGGACGACGAGGACGGCAGCGTGGCCGTGGGCCGCCTGCGCATCGATGGCGCCGCGCACCGGGTGTTTGCCGGCGATGCGCCGGTGCCGATCGGCCCGACCGAATACCGGCTGCTGCACTTCTTCATGACCCATCCCGAGCGCGTGTACACGCGCACCCAACTGCTGGACCATGTCTGGGGCGGCAGCGTGTACGTGGAAGAGCGCACCATCGACGTGCACATCCGCCGCCTGCGCAAGACGCTGGAACCGTTCGGCCTGGAAAACATGGTGCAGACCGTGCGCGGCTCGGGCTATCGTTTTTCGTCGGCAACCTAGTACATGCCGCACCGCGACCCGGCCGCCGATCGGCCGGGTCGCCTGCCTACCTGACGCTTCGTGGTAACGCCTTCCATGCCTCAACATATCCGTTCCGCCTGGCTCAAGACGCTCGGCACCCTTGCGCTGTTGTTGGGCGCTGCCGTCGTGGTGGGCGTGCTGATCGGGCATGTGTGGATGGCGCTGACGCTCACCGCGCTGGGGGTGCTGAGCTGGCATTACTGGCGGCTGCGGCAAGTGCTGCGCCGGCTCACCGCGCGCCAGCGTGCCGAGCCTGCCGCCGGTGTCGGCGCCTGGAACGAACTGGATCGGCTGCTGTATCGCAGCCAGGCCGAAATGCGCGGGCGCAAGCGGCGCTTGATCGACATGTTGCGCACCTATCGCGCCGCGGCGCAGGCGCTGCCGGATGCGGTGGTGGTGGTGGACCGCAACAGCCAGCGCGTGCAGTGGTTCAACAAGGCGGCCGGCGGCCTGCTCGGGCTGCATCATCCTGGCGATATGGGCGTGTCGGTGGTGGAACGCCTGCAGCCATTGCCGCTTGCCCACTGGCTGGCGGCCGGTCGCAATGCCGAGCCGATGCTGGATGCGGCCTCGCCGGTGGACCCGGACCTGCGCCTGAATCTGCGCCTGATCCCCTACTCCGACGACTACTGGCTGCTGGTGGCGCGCGATGTCAGCAAGCTGTTGCGCCTGGAACAGGTGCGTCGCGATTTCGTGGCCAACGTGTCGCACGAGCTGCGCACGCCGTTGACGGTGGTGCATGGATACCTGGACATGCTCGACCCGGAGGACTTTCCCGACTCTGGCCCGATGCTGGCGGAGATGCGCAAGCAGTCGCAGCGCATGGCGCAGCTGGTCGAGGACCTGCTGACCCTGTCGCGGCTGGAATCGCAGGAAGAGCTCGGCGAAGAAAACGTGGCGATGGCGCCGATGCTTTCGACCTTGCGCCGCGAGGCCGAGGCGCACAGCCAGGGCCGCCACACGGTGGAAGTGATCGATGAAGCCGGCGTGGATCTGCTCGGTTCCAACAAGGAATTGCACAGCGCGTTTTCCAACCTGGTGACCAACGCAGTGCGCTATACGCCCGGGGGCGGCACGGTGACGATCCGCTTCCTGCGCGAGGGCGACGGCGCGGCGCTGGCGGTCCGCGACACCGGCTACGGCATTCCCGCCTCGCATCTGCCGCGCATTACCGAGCGCTTCTACCGCGTGTCCAGCAGCCGCTCGCGCGAGAGCGGCGGCACCGGGCTGGGGCTGTCGATCGTCAAGCATATCCTGGGCCTGCACCAGGCACGGCTGGAGATCGAAAGCGAAGTGGGACGCGGCAGCGAATTCTCGTGTCATTTTGTGGCCGCACGCGTCGTGCAGCGCGAACAGTCCCTGCCACTGTCACGCTTGGCGTGATATGTAGGCAGTGCGCGTCGACGCACGTTGCGCAGGTACCTGCGCAACGTGCGTTGCACCGCGGCGCGCACGCGGCAACACCGCACACCAATCCGTCTTGATGACCGACTCCATGGGCCACGCCAAACAACTGCACGACGTCACACCTTCCGAGGACATCGCCACCGATCCCTTGCGGGATCCGGCGCTGTACATCAACCGGGAACTGTCGCAACTGGACTTCAATTTCCGGGTGCTGGCGCAGGCGCTGGACGAACAGGTGCCGCTGCTGGAACGGCTGCGGTTCCTGTGCATCTCGTGCACCAACCTGGACGAGTTCTTCGAAATTCGCGCCGCCACCGTGCGGCACGCGCAGGAGTTCGGCCTGCCGCCGGCACCGGACGGCCTGAGCCCCACGGCCATCCTCAACGCCGTGCACGACCGCGCGGCCAAGCTGGTCGAGCAGCAGTACCACGCATGGAATGACGTGCTGCGCCCGGCGATGGAAGAGGCCGGCGTTGCCGTGCTTGGCCGCGCGACCTGGACCTCGCGCCAGAAGCGCTGGCTGCGCGCCTACTTCCGCAACGAGATCATGCCGGTGCTGTCGCCGCTGGGCCTGGACCCGGCGCACCCGTTTCCGAAGATCCTCAACAAGACCCTGAACATCGTGGTGGTGCTGGAAGGTCAGGACGCGTTCGGGCGCGCCGGCCATCTGGCCATCGTGCGTGCGCCGCGCTCGTTGCCGCGCATCATCCAGTTGCCGGCCAGCCTGTCGCCGGAGGGCGCGCAAAGCTTCGTGTTCCTGTCCTCGGTGCTGTCGGAGTTCGTGGACGAATTGTTCCCGGGCATGCAGGTCAAAGGCTCCTACCAGTTCCGCGTCACCCGCAATTCCGAGCTGGTGGTGGACGAAGAGGAAGTCGAAAACCTGGCACTGGCATTGCGCGACGAACTGGTCACGCGCGGCTACCGGCCGGCGGTGCGGCTGGAGATCGCGCACGATTGCCCGGCGCCGATCATGCGCACCCTGCTGCAGAACTTCGGCTTGAACGAGAACGCGGTGTATCGCATCGTCGGGCCGGTCAATCTGAGCCGCGTCACCCAGGTCTACGACCTGGTGCAGCGCCCGGAACTCAAGTACCCCTCGTTCAACCCGCGCACCCTGCGCGACAGCGAGGGCATCTTCCAGATCGTCAGCAAGGGCGATGTGCTGCTGCACCACCCCTTCGATGCGTTCACCGCGGTGCTGGACGTCATCCGCCAGGCGGCCGTCGACCCGAACGTGCTGGCGATCAAGCAGACGCTGTACCGCACCGGCAAGGATTCGCTGATCGTCGATGCGCTGATCCTTGCCGCGCGCAACGGCAAGGACGTCACCGTGGTGGTGGAGCTGCGCGCGCGCTTCGACGAAGAGGCCAACCTGGGCCTGGCCGACAAGCTGCAGGAAGCCGGCGTGCAGGTGGTCTATGGCGTGGTCGGCTTCAAGACGCACGCCAAGATGCTGCTGATCGTGCGGCGCGAGGGACGCAAGCTCAAACGCTATGTGCACCTGGGCACCGGCAACTACCACAGCGGCACCGCGCGGCTGTATACCGACATCAGCCTGATCACGGCGGATGTGGAAATCGGCAACGATGTGCACATGCTGTTCCAGCAATTGTCCGGGCTGGCCCCGCGCATGAAGCTGGAGCAGTTGCTGCAATCGCCCTTCACCCTGCACGCCGGCGTGTTGAAGCGGATCGAGCGCGAAACGCGGCTGGCCCGCAACGGCCGCCCGGGCCGCATCATCGCCAAGATGAATGCCCTCAACGAGCCGCAAGTCGTGCGTGCGCTTTACACCGCTTCGCAAGCCGGTGTGCAGATCGACCTGATCGTGCGCGGCGCCTGCACGCTGCGGCCCGGGGTGCCCGGCGTGTCCGACAATATCCGCGTACGCTCGATCGTGGGGCGATTCCTGGAACATAGCCGCGTGTACTGGTTCGGCAACGACGGCGCGGCCGAGTTGTACTGCGCCAGCGCCGATTGGCTGGAACGCAATCTGTTGCGCCGCGTGGAAACCTGCTTCCCGATCCTGGAACCGGATCTGGCCAGGCGCGTCTATCGCGAAGTGCTGCAGAACTACCTGGACGACAACGTCAGTGCCTGGGAACTGGATGCCGAAGGCGTGTACCACAAGCGCACCCCCGGCCCTGGCGAGCCGGCCCATTCGGCGCAGATGACCTTGCTCGATCGGATCTGAGAACGCGAGGGCCGTGGGCTCTCACGTGGCCAACCGCCCATCGGCTACCATGCGGCCATGCCAATGCCCTCCCCCACGATTCCGCCCCTGCGCGATGGCGATTTTCTTGCCGCCATCGACTTAGGGTCCAACAGTTTCCACATGGTCATTGCGCGCTACCTGATGGGTCAGTTGCGCGTCGTCGATCGCCTGCGCGAAACCGTGCGCATGGCCGACGGCCTGGATGGCAAGGGCGGTCTGTCCAACGAAGCGCGCCAGCGTGCGCTCGAATGCCTGGCACGCTTCGGCCAACGCATCCGTGAAGTTCCCTCGCTGCGCGTGCGCGCACTGGCGACCAATACGGTGCGTCAGCTGCGCTCGCCGCAAGCTTTCTTGATGCCGGCGGAAACTGCACTGGGGCATGCGATCGAAGTGGTCAGCGGGCGCGAGGAAGCGCGGCTGATCTATCTGGGCGTGACCCATGCGCAACCGCCCAAGCCCGATCAACGCCGGCTGGTGATCGACATCGGCGGTGGCTCGACCGAATTCATCATCGGCCAGGGCTTCCAGACCCTGGAACGCGAAAGCCTGCAGGCCGGTTGCATTGCCAGCACGCGGCGATTTTTCCCGGGCGGCAAGTTGTCGAAGAAAAAATGGAAGGATGCGCTGACCGAGATCGGTGCCGAATTCCAGCAGTTCGCCGGCCAATACAAGGCGCTGGGCTGGCATGAAGCGATCGGTTCGTCCGGCACGCATAAGGCGATCGGCGAAATCTGCGCGGCGATGAAGCTCACCAAGGGGGCGATCACCGCGCAGGCGCTGCCGGCGCTGCGCGATGAGCTGCTCAAGGCCAAGCGTATCGAAGACATCCAGCTGCCCGGCCTGGCGGCCGAGCGGCGGCCGATCATCGCCGGTGGAATCCTGGTGCTCGAAGCGGCCTTCCAGGCGCTGGGGCTGGAGAAGCTGATGGTCAGCAAGGCCGCAATGCGCGAAGGCATCCTGTACGACATGCTCGGCCGCGGCGGCCAAAACGACCCGCGCGACAGCTCGGTGGCCTCGCTGGTGCAGCGCTACGGCATCGATGAGGTGCAGGCGCAGCGCGTGGAAGCCACGGCCTGCCGCCTGTTCGATCAGGTCTGCGAATCCTGGCATCTGGATGGCGACGATGCGCAGGTACTGCGGCGTGCCGCACGCCTGCACGAGTTGGGGCTGATCATCGCGCACAGCCAGTATCACGTGCATGGCAGCTACATCCTGGAACATTCGGATATCGCCGGGTTTTCGCGCCAGGAACAGCAGGTCCTGGCAGCGCTGGTACGCACGCACCGGCGCAACGTCCCCAAGACCGCCTTCGATGCGCTGCCGGACCGGTTGCTGCTGCCCACCCGCCGCAAGGCCGCGCTGCTGCGGCTGGCAGTGCTGCTGCACCGTGCGCACGAATCGGACCCGATCCCGACACTGGAACTCACCGCCGACGACACGCGGCTGTCGTTGATCCTGTCGCAAAGCTGGATCGATTCGCGCCCGCTGCTGCGCGCCGACCTGATCGGCGAAGTCGAAAGCATGGCCGGCCTGGGCATCGCGTTCAAACCGTTTGTGGCCTGAGGCCTGCGGCCTTCGGCGGGATTCGGGATTCGGGATTCGGGATTCGGGATTCGGGATTCGGGATTCGTTGACCGCGGCACGTGATGTATTGCGTGTTCGCCCAGATGCGCGAAGGCCGCTTTTGCGAATCTCCAATCCCGAATTCCCAATCCCGTCGCACTTGTCACCGCCGCGACTTATGGGCGCAACATCGATGCCATCGCCCTGCCGGAAGCTAGCGAAAACCGGAGAACGGGCATGCGCTACGCGATCGTTACCGAAACCTATCCCCCCGAGGTCAACGGTGTTGCGCTGACGGTCCACGGCCTGGAAACCGGCCTGCGCGCGCGTGGGCATCAGGTGGATGTGGTGCGTCCACGCCAGGGCTGCGACACCGCCCCATCCGATGCATTGCTGGTGCGTGGCGCGTCGCTGCCGCGCTACCCGGGGCTGAAATTCGGGTTGCCGGCGACCCAGCGGCTGATCCGCCATTGGCGAACGACGCAACCGGATGCGATCTACGTGGCCACGGAAGGCCCGTTGGGCTGGTCGGCGATGCGTGCGGCACGCCGGCTGGGCATTCCGGTCGCCTCCGGCTTCCACACGCGCTTCGACGAGTACCTGCCGGACTACGGCGCCGCCTGGCTGCAGGGCACCGCGCTGCGCTGGATGCGACGCTTTCATAACCAGGCCGACGCCACCCTGGTGCCGACGCGCGAACTGCAACAGTTGCTGCGCGAGGACGGGTTCGAGCGTGTGCAATTGCTGGCGCGCGCTGTGGACAGCCGGCAGTTCGATCCTGGCCGCCGCGATCATGCCTTGCGCGCCGAGTGGGGTATCGAAGGCGAAGGCTTCGCAGCGATCTATGTCGGACGGATCGCCAACGAAAAAAATCTGCCCTTGGCGGTGCAGGCATTTCGCAGGCTGCAGCAGGTCCGCCCGAAGGCGCGCTTTGTGTGGGTCGGCGATGGCCCGGCGCGCGAAAAGATCGCACACGACAATCCCGACTTCATCTTCTGCGGCGTCCAGCGCGGCGAGGCCCTGGCGCGCCACTTCGCCAGCGGCGACCTGTTCCTGTTCCCCAGCCGCAGCGAAACCTTCGGCAACGTGACCCTGGAAGCGATGGCCAGCGGTGTGGCGACGGTCGCCTTCGACTACGGTGCCGCGCGCGAATACCTGCGCAATGGCCAGACCGGCGCGGCGGTGGACACCGACGCGGCTTTCATCCAGGCCGCTGTCGCACTCACCCAGGACGACGCGCTACGCCAGCGCTTGGGTGCGGCGGCGGCGGCGGCGCAGGCGATGAAAAAACTGCATCCGGACAATGTGGTATCCGACTTCGATGCCTTGTTGCTGGGCATCACTGCGGCACGGGGGCGTTATGTCGTCAACGCGGCTTGAGGTCTTGCGCGGTCATGAAGCGCGCTGGTGCCGACGCGCCAACCATTGGTGCCGCCGACACACGGTGCGCCGCACATTCGCCACCATCAGCCGCCTGGGCGATGGTGTGTTCTGGTACAGCCTGATGGGCCTGCTGGTGCTGCTCGACGGCATGGGTGGCGTTCGCGCCTCGGCGCACATGGCCGCCACCGGCGTGCTCGCCTTGACGCTGTACAAGGCACTCAAGCGCTGGACCCGCCGCCCGCGTCCCTACGCCGCCGACGTGCGCATCCGCGCCTGGGTGGCGCCGCTGGACGAGTTCAGTTTTCCCTCCGGCCACACCTTGCATGCGGTGTCCTTCAGCATCGTGGCGCTGGCCTACTACCCGTGGCTCGCCCCGCTGCTGGTGCCATTTTCGGCATGCGTGGCGCTATCGCGCGTCGTGCTTGGATTGCATTACCCCAGCGACGTGCTGGCCGCCACGGCGATCGGCGTCGCGCTGGCGAGTCTGTCGTTGTGGGGACTGCCGGCACTGATCGGGTAGAGGTTTGCGGCAGCACCGCGCCGCGCGAGCTCGCGTAGGCCTGGCCCGGTTTCCTCATCGTTATTGCGCGACAGACCGGGACTGGGGCCGGGTGCCTGCGCAGGTGCATACCGCTGCGATGCGTTGCTTGCCCGCTCACGCAATCGCAGCTACCGCGCCTCGCCATCCGGCGGTCCGGACGTACAATGGCGCGATGACGACACTGTTCATTTCCGACCTGCATCTGGATCCGGCCCGGCCGGCGATCACCGCGCTGTTTCTGGATTTCCTGCGCACGCAGGTGCCCGGGAGCGATGCGCTGTACATCCTTGGGGACCTGTTCGAAGCCTGGATCGGCGATGACACCCCGTCCACCGCTGCAGATGAGGTCGCGGTGGCATTGCATGCGGTGGCCGATGCCGGCGTCCCAGTCTTCTTCATGCCGGGCAACCGCGATTTCCTGGTGGGCGATGCCTACGCGCAGCGCGCCGGCTTGCGCATTTTGCCCGACCCCACCGTGATCGATCTCTACGGTCATACGACGCTGCTGCTGCACGGCGACCTGCTGTGCACCGACGACACCGCCTATCAGGCATTCCGTGCGCAGACCCGCGACCCGGTGTTTCAGGCGCAGTTTCTGGCGCAGCCGCTGGCCGCCCGCGTGGCCTTCGCGCAGCAGGCGCGTGCGGCAAGTCAGGCCCGCTACGCCGAACTCAAGCAGGGCGACCAGGCGCAGCTCGAAACCGTCACCGACGTGTCGCAGGCCGAGGTGGAAGCGACCTTCGTGCGTTACGGCCTGGATCGCATGATCCACGGCCATACCCATCGCCCCGCAATCCATACCCTGCAAGCCGGTGGCAACACCTGCACGCGCATCGTGCTGGGCGACTGGTACGAGCAAGGCTCGGTGCTGCGGGTGGATGCCGATGGCGTTGCGTTGGAGCAGTTGCCGCTCTAGATCCGGCAGCCGCAGCCGCCCCCGCATGCGGGGATTGCGCTGCGGTGAGTCCGTTGCCGCCGGTTGCGCGAATGTGGCGGCTGCGCTTCGCATCGCAGGCCAGGTGCGGCCACTGCTTCGCACGCACGACGGCGTGCCGCTGAAGACAGCGAACACCTCGTCCAGTCCAGCCCTCGCGCTCAACACGGCGCAGCGCGCGCGTTGCACCCTCGATTCGGGTGCCGCACCCAATCCGTCCGGCATCGGATACATCGATCAATCGCGCTGCTGAAAGTCCCTAAAGTGCAACCTTCATCGGCAACGGATGCCGCTACCAACATCGCGTCCGGATGCGCCAATACCCAGTGGCAGCGCTCGCCGGCAACCAGACGCCTGCGCGCAGTCCCGGCTGGCCAAGTCGCTACAGCGTGTCATTGAACGCTGCGCGCACGCTCGGCGTAGTCGACAAAATCCGCATTGACCACGTCGTACCAGAACAGCGTGCCATCTGCCTGGACGCGGAAGCGATCGCGCACCGGGCTGGTCTGCGGGTCGCCTGGGCAGCCGTCGCCGTGGCGTTCGTGCACGGCAAACTCAAACGCGTCCGGTGTTGGCGGATCGTCCTGTTCGGCCATGATGCTGATGCAGTTGTCCGGGTAGACCTTGTCGGTTTGCAGCCGTGTTTCGAGCAACTGCAGCGCGCGCGCCTGGGCAGCGTTTTCGGTGGCGGGCGCCGGCACGGCAACCGCGGGCTTGGGTGGGGTGGCGGCGGGCTCGGCAGGTTGCTGTTTGCATCCGGCAACTGCCAGCGCGACCAGGCACAGCAGCGCATAACGCGGGGACGTGGACATGAGTGCTCCGCTCGACAGGACGTGGCCGGCAGGCGCCGGCGGTGCGTCTAGTCTGCGCGATCATCGCGCCCGGGTGTAGCGCACTCGCGCAATGGCCCGACACCGCTCGGTGCCGGGCCATCGCAATCGCACACCGATCAGCGGAAGCCGGCGATGGTGGCCTTGGTGTTGACCAGCACGCGCTGATTGTCGGCGGTGCTGGCATTGCCCATGGGCACGCCGTTGTAGCTGATGTTGGGGTTGGACCAGTAATTCAGCCGCGGGCAGCCGCTGGTGCAATCGTAGGCCATGATGGTGCGCCAGCTGTTGCCGTAGCGATAGCCGTGACCATAGGCGTACGGCGAGGTGCTCGGGTCGTTGGTGGCATCGTGGCGGGCGCTTTGCAGATGGCCGATTTCATGCGCAAAGCTGTAGTAGCCGGTCGCGCAGTCCCAGTACACCGACGCGAAGGCGCTCGCGGCCGTGGAGCCGATGCCCGAGGCCAGCCCGCAGTAGCTGCTGTTGTCCAGCACGATCACGCCCACGTCTGCGGTGTAGGTGTTGCGGCTGGTGTGGATGCTGTCCATGTAACCGTCGTTGGTTACGCGGAAGCGCTGCAGGTCGGTGGTGAAGTTGCCGGTTTCGGTGTAGCTGGTGGTCTCGTAGCGCGCCAGCTGCAGGGTGATGCCGACATTGCTGTTGATGTAGCCCTGGTTGGCTTCGGCCACCGCCAGCTGCACCAGCGACTGCATGTTGCCGCCGTACGCGGTTACCGCCTTGTTGGTGGCCACGACCAGCACGCGGATGGTGGCCGGGCTGCCGGATGAGGCGGCCGCTGCGGTCACGCGCCCGTCGCCGGGCATGTCGAACCTGGGCAGCAGGCTGTATTCGGCCGGATGTTCCTGCGGCATGCGTTGCTCGTCGACCTGCACCAGCACATGGCGGCCATCAGCCAACGGACGCAGGCGATACAGCTTGCCGGCGTAGCGGATGGTGCCGGTGACGGTCTCGCCGCTGCGCACCAGGATGGCCGAGTTCAACGGGTCCACGCCGGACAAAGTGCGCGCGCGGGTGCCGGCGCGCGGGCCGAGGTTGCCGTACCACACGCTGTCGCCGCCCTCCAACGCATCCACCTTGGCCTGCGTGGCGGTGATGGTCTGGCCATCCAGCTGCAATTCCAGCAGTTTTTCGCCAGCGGTCACCGCGCCGGCATCGAGCTGCACCACCTGTGCGTTGGTGGTGGACGGGGCGCTCAACAGGCGTTGCAGCGAGGGTTCTGCGGTGGCGGTTGCCGCGGCGCTGCGGCTGAGCGCCGGGCCGGTTTGGTACAGGGGCTTGCCGGCAGCAGCGGCCGACCCGGCCAGGCACATGGCGATCAGACCGACCGTGGTGCACATCGACTTCGACTTCATCGTCTCTCTCTCCTAAGACATGGAAGCAATGGGTGCGAAACACCGGGCCCCTGTCCCCGGGACGCCATTAGGGCGCGCCGGAATGTACCGAATGCAAGTTGTTACAAAAGAAAATTACGTTTTTGTGATGCTTACCGAAGACTGGATGCGATTCCGGCCGCATGCGTGACGACGTAGCGCACAGTTCCGGTCGAAAGGGGTGGCGGCGAGACGCGCGCGTTGCGCTGCATCGCCGATGTTGCAGCGGCGCAAGTCAGACCAAGTACGCAGGTCTACCGACAGACCGAAAACCACGCGCCAACCAACGCGCGTCGATCAGGCGGGCATCGCTGTCATTGGCTGGGCCTGTATCGAATGGACAGGTCGGATGCCAGCCGGGGGGCGCGGCCGGCAGCAACCTGCGTGTGTTCCCGGCGCTCTGTCAGCCGCTCTGACGAGAAGGTTCTTGGCTGTCTTGGGAGGCTTAGCTGCGCTGCATTCAGCGCTTGCAAAGCGCTTGATCCGTGCTTTAGCTGCAGGGGCCTTAACTGCCCTCCATCGCGGGACGCGCGGTGAATCCGTCCATGCAGACTCTTATGCATCCACGCCGCATCAGGGCCCGCGACGGTGGGCGGGCAAGGACCGGTCGTGATGGTGGGTGTGCCTGGTTTTCAATCGAGCAATCGACAAAGTCCGTGGTGTGGCATCCCACCGATTGCAGGACGCGGTGACCGCAGGGATGGATGCGCTGCGTAGCTTCCGATTGGTGAGGGCACTGCAGCCTCGACCAGCGCCGCTTGCGAAGCGCGGATCGCGTCAAGCGCACCTAAATCACTCTGCGCCCCGTGCCCGACTGCGCATGCGTATACCGTTGCATGACAGCGGCATCGAACCACGCCCTCAGCCGGCCTGCTCCACCAGATCGGCCAGTTCGTCTTCGTCGAAACCGGCAAGCAGCCGCGCCTGCAGATTGAACGGGCCATGCAGATAACCGCCGGCGTACTCGCGCAACAACGCCTTGAAGCGCGCCCTTGGTTCGATACCGGCCTGTGCGCAATACCAGCGGTACCAGCGCGAGCCGGCGGCCACGTGCGCCACTTCCTCGCGCAGGATCGTCTCCAGCACCTCGGCCGTGGCGGCATCGCCGAGCGAACGCAGTTTGACGATCATCGCCGGTGTCACATCCAGGCCGCGCGCTTCCAGCACCCGCGGCACCAACGCCATGCGCGCCAGACCGTCATGCGCGGTTTTCTCGCACATTTCCCACAAGCCGTTGTGCGCGGCAAAGTCGCCGTAGTCGCGATCGTGTGCCTGCAGGCGTGCGCGCAGCAGCATGAAGTGACGCGATTCGTCGTCGGCCACCGCCACCCAATCGGCGTAGAAGCCATCAGGCAGGCCGCGAAAGCGATACACCGCGTCCCAGGCCAGATCGATCGCATTGAGTTCGATATGCGCAATCGCATGGATGAAGGCAGCGCGCCCTTCCGGCGTGCCCAGCCCGCGCCGCGGCAGCTCGCGCGGGTGCACCAGCACCGGCGTGGCTGGCCGACCCGGCATGCGGATCGGCCCAGGTGCAGGAGCGGCCGCGTCCAACAGCAGCCGGCCCTCGCGAAACGCGGCTGCGCACTGTTGCGTCAACGCGACCTTTCGCAGCGGGTCGGCAGCGTCCAGGCACCCGCGTGCGGCATCGAACAGATCCATGCTCACCGGGCCTGCCGCAGCGGTTGCCGGCCCAGTGCTGCCAGCGATGCTGCACGCACCCGCTCGCACGGGTTTGCCTTGATCCGCAACTGGCAAGCGGTGCGTTTGGCACAGGCCAGCGCGAACAGCCGCGTACGATCGGCCTGTGCAGGCGCGGACACCGCTGATGGCAATGCGCCAGGTTCACCCGCACCAATGCCGACTCCGGCGCCGAGCAAGCGCGCCTGGTCGCTGCGGCAATCCACCGCGTACGTCCATTCGGCCAGGCCCGCTGGCGGTGCGCCTGCAGCTGCCGCCTCGCGCAGCCGCACCACCACAATCGCCTCGCCCACGCGCGTGGCGCCGGCAAGATCCAGCCGCTGCGCGCCTGCGGGCGTGGCGAATGCGGGGTCCAGTGCGGCCTGTTGCTGCCAGTCCAATTGCATGTCCAAGGTGGTGCTCAGCGCAACAGGCACCTGGCCGTTGCGCAAGCGCGCATCGTCCACGGTGCGGACTGGCGCAGCGTCATCGACGACGCAGCCCGACAGCAGCAGGGCTACCACGGCGGCGACCACGGCAAGGTGGCCGCAGCGCCGTGACAATTCAGGCGCGGCGACGCTTCTTGGCATCGTCCGAGCGCAGTTGCTGGATGCGTTCGAAATAGCCCGGTTCGATGCCGGTGATGTACTCGCCGTTGAAACACGAGGAATCGAACTGCTGGATGTCCGGATTGCCTTCGCGCACCGCCACTTCCAGATCTTCCAGGTCCTGGTAGATCAGCCAGTCGCAGCCCAGGAATTCCTGGATTTCCAGCTCGCTGCGGCCATGCGCGATCAGCTCTTCGGCGGCCGGCATGTCGATGCCGTAGATATTGGGGTAACGCACCGGCGGCGCGGCCGAGGCCAAGTACACCTTGCGCGCACCGGCATCGCGCGCCATCTGCACGATCTGCCGGCTGGTGGTGCCGCGTACGATGGAATCGTCCACCAGCAGCACCACACGGTTGCGGAATTCCAGGTGGATCGGGTTGAGCTTGCGGCGCACCGACTTCTGCCGCTCGCCCTGCCCCGGCATGATGAAGGTGCGGCCCACGTAACGGTTCTTGACGAAACCCTCGCGGTATTTCACCCCGAGCACGTTGGACATTTCCAGCGCCACGTCGCGCGAGGTGTCCGGGATCGGAATGATGGTGTCGATATCGTGATCCGGGCGCAGGCGCAGGATCTTCTCGCCCAGCTTCAGGCCCATGCGCATACGCGCCTTGTGCACCGAAATATTGTCGATCATCGAATCGGGGCGCGCGAAGTACACGTACTCGAAGATGCACGGCGCGTTGACGGTCGGCGCCGCGCAGACTTCCGAAAACAGCTCGCCGCGCGCGGTGATCACCATCGCCTCGCCGGGACGCACGTCGCGCACGCGCTGGTAGCCGAGGATGTCAAGCGCGGCCGATTCGGAGGAGACGATGTATTCGGTGCCTTCGGCGTGCTCGCGCTTGCCCAGCACCAGCGGACGGATGCCGTGCGGGTCGCGGAAGGCCACCAGACCCAGGCCCAGCACCACGCTCACCACCGCATAGCCGCCCTTGCAACGGCGGTGCACGCCGGCCACCGCGCGGATCGCCGCCTCGGGGGTGAGCATGCGCTGCGCATCCAGCTCGTAGGCGAACACGTTCAGCAGCACTTCGCTGTCCGAATCGGTGTTGATGTTGCGGCGGTCGGCTTCGAACACCTGCTGGCGCAGGGCCTCGGTGTTGATCAGGTTGCCGTTGTGCGCCAGCGCGATGCCGTAGGGCGAATTGACGTAGAACGGCTGCGCCTCGTCCATGCCTTCCGAGCCTGCGGTCGGGTAGCGGCAATGCGCGATGCCGACGCGGCCTTCCAGCACCGCCATCTTTTTCTCGTCGAAGACATCGCGTACCAGGCCATTGGCTTTTTGCACGCGCAACCGCGTGCCGTCTGCGGTGGCGATGCCTGCGGCGTCCTGCCCACGATGCTGCAGGACGGTCAGGCCGTCATAAAGTTGCCCGGCGACGTTTTGGTTGCCGACAATACCGACGATGCCACACATGGTGCGCGTTCTCCGCTGCGGCTTGCGCCGTTACTGTGAAGGTGGCCGTGCCTGGCCTTGGGATTCGACCCGAGCCGGGTCGCTTTCTCCGCCGCGAACCTGCGCCGGATCGATATTGGCCGGCATCGCCTGCGCCGGATTGCGTCCGTCGCTGGCGTCGCTGGCGGCGTTGCCGGGTTTGCCGAGCGCCCGCGACACGGTGTCGCTCAGTCCGGACCCGGACAGCATTTTGCCCAGGTCCGCATTATCGCCTGTCGAAGGCAACTTCCCCAACTCCGTGGGCAGGTTGCCCAGTTCCATGGATGGCATGTCCATCGACGGCATGCGCCAGGCCGGCAGTTGCGCTCGCATCCAGCCGGCACCGGGCTGCAGGATCGGCAGCAGCACCGATTGTCGCCACGCCGCCTCGCGCGGCAATGGCGTGAAGCCCATCAGCAGCACCAGCACGCTGGCCAGAAACCCGCCGCGCACCACGCCCAGACCGAACCCGAGCATGCGGTCGGTCCCGCCGAGCTTGACCGCATCCACGCCGGCGCGAATGACCATGCCGATCACCGCCACACTGATCAGCACGCCGACAAACACCATGGCGTAGCCGCCGAACGACTCGGTGGCCGACGGATGCTTGCCATCGGCCAGCCAGCGCGCGGCCGAGCCGCCAAACAGGAACGTAGCCCAGCCCGCCAGCAACCACGACAAGGTGCCGACCACGATCGCGACGAAGCCGCGCAGCAGGCCCAACAGCGCCGACACCAGAATGATGACGCTCAACACCATGTCGATCATTGGCGAGGTCTCCGCGCGGCGCGTACGCCGGTCCAACGTGGCTTGCTGATCATTGCCTTCCCCTCCGTGGGCGTGAAGCTGTCGAAACTGCGGGTGTGTCCGAAAGACGCCAGCGCTGATCATCCGCCTCTTCGGCGCCTGCAACACGTGGACCGGACGCGTGGCTCACGCCGATTCGCACCGCTACCGCAGACGCCAGGCGGCGCGGCAGGTCGAGAGCATCTCTAAGGATGCGGACGCACCATGCCGGAAATACCGACCTTGGCCGCCACCTGTGCGCGCAACTGCTCGGCATCGCCACGATTGGCGACCGGGCCGACGCGCACGCGGTTGAGTGCGCCCTTGTCGGTGCGGACCTGTTCGACGAAGGCGCTGAAGCCGGCAGCGCGCACGCGGTCGCGCAGGGCATTGGCATCTTCGGCGCGGCCGAACGCGCCCAGCTGCACCGCAAACCCGACACCGCTTGCGGCAGGAGCCGCCGGCACGGTGGGTGCGGCCGCAACCGGTTTTGCCGGCTCTGGCTTGGCCGGTTCCAGCTTGGCAACGTCAGGCTTGGCCGGCGCCGGTTTGGGCGCTTCGGCCGGCTTGGGAGCGGCGACCGGCTTGGCCGGTTCCGGTGGCAGGCTCTCGGTCTTGGGCGCGGCAGGCGCGCTGGCGGCGGCCACGCTGCTGCCAGGCTTTGCGGCCGGCGCAGGCGTCAGCGTCGGCGTGGCAACCGGCGCCGGTGCGGAAGCGTTGGCGTCCAGCGTCACCACCTGCGCGTTGACGTCGCTGCGCACCTTCACTGCCTGCAGCCGCGCCGATTCGGCCTGGGCCTGGTCGGCATACGGCCCCACGCGCACGCGCCAGGCGGGGCGACCATTGATCTGGGTCTTCTCGCTGAAGCCGGGCAGCTGCGCCTGCTTAAGCCGCGCGATCACCGCATCGGCATCGGTGCTGGTGGCATACGCGCCAAAATTCACCGCGTAGTTGCCGGCCGCCACTTCCGGCGCGGACGGGGCGCTGAAGGGGGTGGCCAGATCGGCGGCGTCCGGGTTGTCCTGCACTGCGGCCGGCGCGCTGGGGGCACCGGCCATGCCCAGCGCGCCACCCGCAGGCGCATTGCCCGGGGTGACCAGCGGCAATTCGCGGGTTTCGAACTCGCCATTGCCGGGCGCGGCAGGCGCCTCCAGCGGGACATCGGCCACACCGCTAGACGGCGCGGGGCCCTTGACCAGCATCGGCAGGAAGATCACGGCAAGCGCCACCAGAACGATGGCGCCAATCAGTCGCTGTTTCAGAGCAGTGTCCACAGTAAAGAGCGCTACAGGCGTGGCGGGGTGCCGCGGCGATTATAAGGCCGGCGCCACCTCGCCGACCCTAGTGGGCTGAACGAAGTGCGTTCAGCGCGTCGGCAATGGTATGAAACGAGCCGAACACCAGCACGCGGTCCCCGGGCTTTGCTGCTGCCAGTACCGTGCGCAGTGCGCTTGCGACGTCGCGCTGGCGCGGCGCCTGCGCCGCAGCGCTGCCCTGCAGGCGCTGCTGCAAGGCCTCGGCCGACTGCCCACGTACGCCTTCCAGCCCGGCCAGCGTCCAGTGGTCGATCTGCGCGGCCACCGCCTCCACTACGCCCAGCACGTCCTTGTCTCCCAATGCGGCGTAGATCGCATGCGTGCTGCCGGCATGCGCCTGCGCGCCGAGTGCATCGGCCAGCGCGCGCGCGGCCTGCGGGTTGTGGCCGACATCCAGCAACACCTGCACGCCATCGACGTCGATGCGCTGCAGGCGCCCGGCCACCCGGGCGTTGGTGATGCCCTGCGCCCAGGCAGCAGCGGGCAGTTGCACCGGCAATGCCTGCAGCGCGGCGATCGCCGCGGCCGCATTGGCCAGCTGCACCGGCGCGTGCAAAGCCGGCATCGGAAGCTCCAAGGTCACCGCGACATCGCGCCAGCGCCAGTGCTGCGCGTTGGGGTGCGGTGTGTCGATCGGCTCGAAGAAATAATCGCTACCGGCGCGGATCGCGTTGGCGCCCAATTGATAAGCACGCCGCAACACGCTCGACGGCGGGTCGATCTCGCCCAGCACCACCGGTTTCCAGGCACGAATGATGCCGGCCTTCTCTGTGCCGATCGCCTCGCGGTCTTCGCCCAGCCAATCGGTGTGATCGATATCCACGGTGGTGATCACCGCCACATCCGAATCGATGATGTTCACCGCATCCAGGCGACCGCCCAGGCCGATCTCCAGCACCGCCAGATCCAGACCGGAGCACTGCAACAGCCACAACGCGGCCAGTGTGCCGTACTCGAAATAGGTCAGTGCGGTCTGGCCGCGCGCCACTTCGACGGCTGCGAATGCATCCACCAGTTGCACGTCGCTGGCCTCGCTGCCATCGATACGCACGCGCTCGTTGTAGCGCAGCAGATGCGGCGAGGTGTAGGTGCCCACCTTCCAGCCGGCCGCCCGCCCGATCGCCTCAATAAAGGCCACCGTCGAGCCCTTGCCGTTGGTGCCTCCTACGACGATGACGTGCTTTGCCGGCGCTGCGATCTGCAACCTCGCGGCGACCTCGCGCACGCGCTCCAACCCCATCGCGATGCTGCTGGGGTGTTGTTGCTCGATGTAGACGAGCCAGTCGGAGAGAGAGTTCGTTGCGTTCATGGGGAGGGCTGCGCAGAGTAGGGGCACATTATCGCCATTTGCGCGTGCGCATCGCACGCCACGTTGGCGCTTGATGCCTCGCGAATGCTTGGTCAGACCGATGCACGGCAGGGCGCGTCATCAATTCGCACAGGCGATATGCGTCGCGTGACATTGACGGCTGTTTGGACTTACCGGCGACAATCCATGTTGGAGACACCAATTGCCAGAAAAACCAGGCATTCGACCACTCATTGCGGCCCGTAGATCTCAGTGACCCGCGCACCCAAGACCGAGCGTTGCCCTTTCAAGGTTACCGCGATCTGCTGCTCTGGGTAGCGGAGGTACAGCTCCTCCTTGATGCAAAGATGATCTGGAAACGCATGATCAATCGGACCACCGCGCAATTGATATTCGCAAAAATCGCTTTTCGACTGATGGTAGGTCTGCATGAGATATGCCTCCTCGAACGTCGTCCCCACCAGCAATGTCACCCCCCAAGGGATGGCTTTTGCCAGAAACAACCAGGAGAGAAAGCCCATCATTACCGGCATCCCGAGGAACATAAAGACTTTAAGGACGTGCCCGCCACCATCCATGTCTGTTGGTCGACCTAAGCGACGGTTACGCCTACGCAGCAGCACCGTTAGCGCGATACCCATCACCAAGGCCGGCCACTTCCAATAGCGCCCCTGAAGGAACTCGACGGGGATAAATGTGGCGAACAAGCTCGGCGGAATAAGCCCAAGCATCACGAAGATAGAGGCAACCTTCATCAAAGCGAACAGCTTTGTTTTCACCGAACTGATCCCTCAGACGTATGCGCATGCTGCGCAGCGGCCAACAAACGCTGAAGACCGAGACCAGACACCCCTCTTCAAACGTGCAAATTTAAAGAGGACGCCTGGATTGCAAGCAGCAATGCATGGAAACCCATCTCGAGCACCTGAATGTTGGCAGCGTGAAAGCTATAAGAGTTATTCCTGAGCGCAACACGCCACCACCAAGGCTACAGCGCCCGATGCTTGGCTTCACCGAAAAACGGGGTGTGATGCGCGCAGTCGTTGAGGCGCACCACTTCCAGGTGATCGACATCGTCGCCTTCGAGCAGGTTGAGCGTGGTCGGGGCCTGGCGGAAGCTCCACAGCTTGGACAGCGGCAGGCCGAGGATCTTGCACAGGATCACGCGGTTGACTGCATCGTGCGCGACCACCAGCAAGGTGTCGTCGGCGCCCAGGCCGTCGGCGGCGCGCGCCAGGCCGCGCCAGCTGCGGTCCAGCACCTGCCGCAGCGATTCGCCGCCAGGCATCAGCACGGTATCGGGCTCTTCGCGCCAGGCGCGCAGACGCGCCGGATCCTTGTCGTTGATCTCGCTGGCCAGCAGGCCTTCCCACTCGCCATGGGCGATTTCCTGCAGGTCCGGATCGGTCTGCAGCAAGCTTTCGCGCGATGCGCCCAACGCAGCCTTGGCTGTGGCCTGCGCGCGCGACAGCGGCGAGGCGACCGCACGGGTGATCTGCAACGCCTGCAGCCGCTCGCCCAACGCGCGTGCCTGGCCTTCGCCCACCGGCGACAGCGGAATATCGATCTGGCCCTGGTAACGGCCTTCGGCGTTCCACGGCGTCTCGCCGTGACGAGCAAGCAGGATGCGCATGCGCTGAGAGTTCCTTGGGGGGAGGGGCCGGCACGCCGCGGCGAAACCGGACCGCATCATAACCGCTCCCACTCGTTCCCTCTGCGCTTGCGCGCACGCCCTGCTCTTCCGACCGCGCTGCGTGCCTGCGATGCCCTGCTGCGCCCCGCCCCCGGCTGGTCTCCGGCGCTGACGCACCGCACTGCCGATCGCGGGAACTTGGCGACGTGTCGAGGCCGGCATGCTGCCGGCATGTTCAACATGGAGCTCGGCATCCGGGGTGATCGCCGCGCGCAGCGAACCGCACTGCCGCGCACACCGCGCAATTCTTGTGCGCTGTGCGCGACGCGATACGGTCGCAACACCGCGCCGATCCAGCCGTCGCCCAATGAATCAGGCGTGCTCAGGCGCGACCGAGCGCCGGGTCGCTGCGGCTGGGGCTGCCGGTCTCCAGGTGACCGGCCAGACGCCGCCGGAACGTGCCGCCCGGTTGCTCCACGACCACGTCGTACCAGTGGTCGCTGGCGGCCAGCGGCAGATGCAGCACCTGGCGCTGACCTGCGGAAAGCTGCAGCGCGCGCGGGGCAGGATCTGCGTGGTCCAGCGCACGCAGGTGCAAGGTGCAGGGCCGTTGCCCCGCGTTACCGATCTCCAGCACCAGCGTGCCGCCATCCTGACGCGCTTCGACCCACGGCGCTGCCGCTGCTTGCGGCGTGGTCGCCAGCTCGCCGGCAAATTCGCGCAGGAATCCGTTCGGCCCGTGCACGCGCAACCCATACGCGCCGTCGTGCGCGGCGCCCACCGGAACGTCATCGAGCCGGGTACCAGGTAATACCGTGTAGTACCACGGCCCCCCAGTGGGAGCACTGGTGTAGACGTTGAATGCAGCCGCAGCCGTGCCGGTGTTGACGAACTGCAACTGCAGCGCGCCATCGCCTTGCGCGCGCGCGTGCACCTGCAAGGCATACGGCAACGCACGCGCCGGACGTTGGCCGGGCTCCTGTCGCGGCATGACGGCCTTGGTCGGCGGCACGGGCAATGGTTTGTCGCGTGCCGCCGCCGTGCGTGTGCGGTAGTCGTCGATGGACGGCAGTGCGCTCAGCGCCGAATCGTCGGGCTTGCGGAAATCGAACACGCTAGTGAGATCGCCACTGACCGCGCGACGCCACGGGCTGATATTCGGTTCGGCCACACCGAAGCGACGTTCCAGCAGGCGCAGCACCGAGGTGTGATCGAACACCTGCGAATTGACCCAGCCGCCGCGCGTCCATGGCGAAATCACCAGCATCGGCACGCGGATGCCCAGGCCCACCGGCACGCCGTTGTAGGCCTCGCCGCGCACATCGACATTGCTGCGGCCCATGCGTGCGTCCAGCGCCGGCAGCGGCGCCGGCACATGATCGAAAAAGCCGTCGTTCTCGTCGTAGTTGATGATCAAGGCCGTCTTCGCCCAGACGTCCGGATTGGAGGTCAGCGCATCGATCAACCGCGACACCAGCGACTCGCCGTAGGCCGGCGGCGCTTCGGGGTGTTCGCAATAGGCAGTCGGCGGAATGACCCACGACACCTGCGGCAGGCGATTGCCCTGCACGTCGGCAGCGATTGCGGCGATCAGGTGATCGGCCTGCGTGCTGGCGGCGTTGTCCGCGGTGGATCCGGGGACACAGGCACGCGCGCGGCGATAACGTTCGTCAGCTGTGTCCAGCCCGCGGTAGTGCGCAAAATACGCCAACGAGTTGCAGCCGAAGTTGTCGTATTCCTGATACACCCGCCAATCGATGCCGGCCGCCTGCAGGCGCTGTGCATAGGTGGTCCAGCCCATCGCCGCATAGCCGGGTTTGTCGCGCGCCATGTCGGCGGTCCAGTTGCCGTCATCGGCGTTGCTGGCCACCTGCGCACGGGTATCGCCCACGCTCAGACCGCTGGTGCCGGTGAACAGATACATGCGATTGGGATTGGTCGGCCCGTGCATCGAGCAGAAGTAGCCATCGCAGATGGTGAACGCATCGGCGAGCGCGTGGTAGTACGGAATGTCCTGACGTTGGAAGTACCCCATCGTCAGCTCGCCCTTGTACGGCACCCACGCGTCGTATTCGGCCCAGCGCGCCGGATCCTGCCCGTGACCGGCTTTCCACGAATGATCCAGGCTTTTGATCAATGGTGCGCTCGTGGTTTGCGTATCGAACGCAAACGGCAGCAGCCGTCGTCCATCGGCCGCCGGCTGACTCCACACCGGCTGGCCGTCGCGCAACTGCAGCGCATGCGGATCGCCGAACCCGCGCACACCACGCAACGCGCCGAAGTAATGGTCGAACGAACGGTTTTCCTGCATCAGGATCACCACGTGTTCCATATCGCGCAGCGTGCCGGTACGCGCATTGGCCGGCAATGCCAGCGCGCGACCGATCGACGGCGGAAATGCCCCGGCAGCGGTGAGCGCAGCGACGCGCTTGAGGAAGTCGCGGCGCGAAGAAGATAACGTCATGACGAAAAATCCTGCAAAGGTCGGTGACGTGCAGCGCGCACGGCGGCCGCACACGTTACGTATAGCGGGCCTGCGCGACAGTTTTGCGACAGCCACCGTCATCAATGTTTCATGAGCCCTTGACACCCTGCGTCGCGAAACGCCGGTCTTGCACCGTGCGTCCGCCCTCAGCCGTGCTCGAACAGGACTCCCCCATGACTTCCGCCCGTCGTTTCCATGTCACGCCACTGGCACTCGCCCTCGCCGCGCTGCTCCCCGTCATCGCGCACGCCGCAGAACCCGTCGCCAGCGCAGCCGATGCACCGGTGACGCCTGCCGATGCCGCGGGCAACGCGACCCAGCTGGATGCGGTCAACGTCGTCTCGCAAGGCAGCACACGGCAGGTGCAGCGGATCAGCCGGCAGGACATCGAACAGCTGACGCCGGGCAGCAGTGCCTTCAAGGCGGTGGAAAAACTGCCCGGCGTGCAATTCCAGTCCGCCGATCCGTTCGGCACCTACGAGTGGTCCACGCAGGTCACCTTGCATGGCTTCGACCAGAGCCGCCTGGGCTACACGCTCGATGGCATTCCCTTGGGCAACATGAGCTACGGCGTCACCAACGGCCTGCACATCACCCGCGCCATCATTTCCGAAAACCTCGGCTCGGTGGAGATTGCACAAGGCGCCGGCGCGCTCGGCACCGCATCCAACACCAACCTCGGCGGCACCATGCAGTTCTACTCCGCCGATCCGCAGACCACGCCCGGCGCGCGGCTGGTGCAGACGGTGGGCAGCGATGCCACGCGACGCACCTTCGTGCGCGCCGATACCGGCGATCGCAATGGCTTGTCGGCCTATCTGTCCTACGCCAATGCCACCACCGACAAGTGGAAAGGCTTCGGCGATCAGCAATCCGAACAGGCCAACCTCAAGACCGTCTACCAATGGGGCGAGGGCAATCGCCTGAGCCTGTTCCTGGATACCTCGCGGCGCAAGGAATACGACTATATGGACCTGTCGTTGACCAGCCAGCGCGCACTGGGTTGGGACTACGACTACCTGCAACCGGATTGGGCCACCGCCGTACAGATGGCGCGCGCCTACCAGACCACCGGCGCGACCAGCGGTGTGGCCAACGGCTACCCGCAATCGCTGGCCGGGCTGCCCAGCGATTACAGCTGGCTCGATGCCAGTTATTACGCCGGCGGCGGCCTGCGCCGCGACAATCTTGCAGGCCTGTCGGGCACGTTCGTGTTCGGCGGTGCAACCCTGGATGCCGCAGGCTATTACCACGCCAATCGCGGCGAAGGACAATGGGTGACGCCGTATGTCGTCACCTCGGCGCAGATCCCGGTGTCGATGCGCACCACCGACTATGGCCTGGACCGTTTCGGCGGCACCAGCGCACTGAAGTGGTCGTGGGGCAATCACGATCTGGAAGCCGGCGTGTGGGCCGAGAATGCACGCACCACGCAAGGGCGCAATTACTTCGCGCTGGGCAATGAGGGCTACACCTCGCTGTACAACGTGTACGAAGCGCAGACGCCGTTTCGCCGCGATTTCCTGCAGCGTTACACCACCCAGACCCGCATGCTCTACGTGCAGGACACCGTGCGCCTGCTCGATGACCGGCTGACGTTGAACTACGGCGCAAAGGCGCTCAACACCACCACGCGCGCGCAGTCGCTGGTGCCCACCACGTCGCTGGCGCAAGGCCGCATCCGCGCCGAAGACGGCTTCCTGCCGCAAGTGGGCGTGAACTACAAACTCGACGAACGCCAGGACGTCTATGCGTCCTACAGCAAGAACATCGCCGCCTTCGGGTTCACCCCGTTCGCCACCTCGCAGGCCGCGTTCGATCGCAGCCGCTCCACGCTGGAGCCGGAAGAGTCGCAAACCGTGCAAATGGGGTACCGCATGCAGGACGAGCAATTCCAGCTCTCGGCCGATGCCTACTTCACCAAGTTCTCCAACCGCCTGCTGACCACCTCGCCGTGCACCGCGGTGCAGACCTGCGCCTCGATCCTGAGCAATGTCGGCGCAGTGCATAGCGCCGGCGCGGATCTGGCGCTGATGTGGCGCCCGACCGAAGGCCTGAGCTGGTTGAACTCGCTGTCGTGGAACCGCTCGCGTTATCAGGACGATTACCTCAACAACGGCGTGGTCGCGACCTCGGGCAAGGACGTGGTGGGCATTCCCGCGTTGATGTTCTCTTCCAGCGCCAGCTACCAGTTGGGCAACCTGCGCCTGGACCTGGACGGCAAGTACGTGGACAAGCGCTACATCACCTTCCTCAACGATTCGCAGGTGCCTTCGTACTGGCTGTTCAACGCCGGGGCGCGCTACGACTTCGGTCGCGTGGGCGGCGTGGCGGATATTGCCTTGGCCCTGAACATCACCAACCTCACCGACAAGCGCTACTTTGCCAGCACCGGCACCAACGGTTACGTCGCCTCCGATCCGGACGGCTACAACCAGACCATGGTGGTGGGTGCGCCACGCCAGTACTTCATGAGTCTGGACGTGAAGTTTTAAGCGCTCTGCACCAGCGCAAGGCGCCCTCATCCGGCGCTACGCGCCACCTTCTCCCGCGTGCGGGAGAAGGCATGCCGACGGTGCCCCGGCGCCGTGAGCCGGCCTGCCGCACCCTTTCCCGAGACTGTACGTTCGCTCGGCTCGGCTCGGCTAGGCTAGGCTCGGTTCAACTCGATTCGGCTTGCTCGGCTTGTTCGGCTTGTTCGGCTTGTTCGGCTTGTTCGGCTTGTTCGGCTTGTTGGGCTTGTTCGGCTCGTTCGGCGTAGCCGCCTTCAGGTTTCATCCGCTTTCTGTCCGCCCTGCCGTTTCTTCTGCCTTCCCTGCGTGGCGGCTTCCCTGCTTGCTGGCCTGCCTGTTTCTCGAAGTCCCTGCCCTTCCCCGCCTGCGCGGGACTGCCCGAAGGGCGGATGGGGCACCCGCCTGGCATCAGACGCATGCTGTCCGCCAACCAACCCAGCGCTACCGTCGCTCCCCACCCGGACTGCCCGCACCAACGCAGATCGTTGTTCTTGCACCGCCACATGGCACCGGCCTCACCCCGCATATAATCGCCGGCTTATCTTTCACTCAGCAGGCCCCGCCAGATGGCGCAGACGATGAAGGCGCTGGTCAAGCGCGAAGCAAACAAAGGCATCTGGCTGGAGCAGGTTCCCGTGCCCACGCCCGGCCCCAACGAGGTGCTGATCAAGCTGGAAAAGACCGCCATCTGCGGCACCGACCTGCACATCTACCTGTGGGACGAGTGGAGCCAGCGCACCATCACCCCTGGCCTGACCATCGGTCATGAGTTCGTCGGCCGCGTGGCCGAGCTCGGTTCGGCGGTGACCGGCTACCAGGTCGGCCAACGCGTCTCGGCCGAGGGCCATATCGTCTGCGGCCATTGCCGCAACTGCCGTGGCGGCCGCCCGCACCTGTGCCCCAATACGGTCGGCATCGGCGTCAACGTCAACGGCGCCTTTGCCGAATACATGGTGATGCCGGCCTCCAACCTGTGGCCGATCCCGGACCAGATTCCTTCCGAGCTGGCGGCATTCTTCGACCCCTACGGCAACGCCGCGCACTGCGCGCTGGAGTTCGATGTCATCGGCGAAGACGTGCTGATCACCGGCGCCGGCCCGATCGGCATCATTGCCGCCGGCATCTGCAAGCACATCGGTGCGCGCAACGTGGTGGTCACCGACGTCAACGACTTCCGCCTCAAGCTGGCCGCCGACATGGGCGCCACGCGCGTGGTCAATGTATCCAATACTTCGTTGAAGGACGTGATGAAGGACCTGCACATGGAAGGCTTCGACGTGGGCCTGGAGATGAGCGGCAACCCGCGCGCGTTCAACGACATGCTCGACTGCATGTACCACGGCGGCAAGATCGCCATGCTCGGCATCATGCCGCGTGGCGCCGGCTGCGACTGGGACAAGATCATCTTCAAGGGCCTCACCGTGCAAGGCATCTACGGCCGCAAGATGTACGAGACCTGGTACAAGATGACCCAGCTGGTGCTGTCCGGTTTCCCGCTGCAAAAAGTGCTGACGCATCAACTGCCGATCGACGACTTCCAGAAAGGCTTCGACCTGATGGAAGAAGGCAAGGCCGGCAAGGTCGTGTTGAGCTGGAACTGATCGGCCCGCGGTGAGAAACGCAAAAGGCGCCCCAGGGCGCCTTTTGCATGTCGCGTGTTCGATGTCATACAGCTGCGTCATGCATGGCAGCCGTCGCCCGCCACACATGCGCCAGCCATGCGCCTAGCGTATCGCACTCACGGCCAGGTGACGGTTGCGGTGGCCACCAGATGGTTCTGCGAATTCTGCCGCCCGAAGCCGAACTCGGCCGCTTCGCTGGTGTCGTAGTAGCCCACGGTCAGACCCAACGGGCCGAAGGTCTTGCCCACATTCACGCCGAAGTCGTTGTAGTCGTGGTCCACCTGGCTCAGCGCCGAGGTGTAGATGCTGTGCCCGGCGTGCGCGCCAACGGTGAAGTCATGCGGCAACGCCCAGTTGGCGTCCAGCGCGTAGTAGTACCCGTCGGTCTCGGTGCCGTATAGATCGTTGGTGTAGGCAAGGGTCAGGCTGTAGGTCTTCAGGAACGTGGTCTTGGTGATCAGCTCGGCGTAGTTGGAGGCACCGGCGCCCAGGTACTGGTAGCGGTTCACCATCACATCGAGATTGAAGTTGGCGCTCAGGTCGGTGTTGTAGCCGACAAAGCCGTCCACTTCCCAATCCGGATCGCCGGCGCCGTAATCGACATTGGAGGTCCAGGTACCGACGTAGAAGCCATACGGCAACTTGTAGGTCAGCCCGGCCTGGAACGCGGGTTCTTCGTTGGTCTGCGAGATACCGCGGAACAGGTAATCGCTGGTCACCGCAAAGGTACCGCTGAGTGCCGAGGCGGGCTGTTCGTCCTGCGCCTGTGCAAGCGGCACCACACCCAACAGCAGCAACGACAGACAACTAGCGAGCGGGGAAAGCTTCATGGGCATCTCCTGAAACGATGGGCGGTCGGTTGGCGAGCGAGGACTGCACAGACTTCTTAGTCCAACTGTCATTGCAGCGCAACATAAATGCCGCGCTCGCTTGATCGAGCGCACATCCGCAAGGCCGATGCGCTGGTCAGATCTTCGTCTCATCGACCGCCTGGGCCGAATCTTGATGGTGGGGATTGGGGATTGGGGATCCGCAACAGCCACAGCAGGACGCTACCACTGGCGAATCTTCACTACCGATCGCCTATCCAGATGCAGGGCGTGCCCGCCCATCCGGCTGCATCAGGCCGGGAAGACGCCGTAGTGGCGTGCTGCTAGGCGCAGCTGCTGGCCGGTCTCGAAGCTTCCTGCCGAGGCCGGCAGTTCCACCTCCACCTCGTTGCCGGCCGGCTGCAGCGTGGCGCGCAGGCGCAGGCGCGCCCCGCTGCGTTGCGACCAGGCCACCGTGGCCGGCCAGCCGGTGTCGTCGGGCACCAGATCCTCCGGACGCACGTAGACCTCGACCGGGCCGGCGGCCAGTGCGGAGTTGGCAGCCGGCAACGCGTGGCCTGCCACCTGGATCTGCCCCTGCGCCAGCACGCCCGGGATGCGGTTCACCGCCCCCACGAACGAATACACGAACGGCGAGGCCGGTTTGTCGTAGATCATTGCCGGGGTATCGAGTTGCTCGATGCGGCCGCGGTTGAGGATGGCGACGCGGTCGGCCAATTCCAGCGCTTCTTCCTGGTCATGGGTCACGAACACCGTGGTCAACCCGGTCTGCTCGTGCAGCGCGCGCAACCAGCGGCGCAGATCGCGGCGCACCTGCGCATCCAGTGCGCCGAACGGCTCGTCCAGCAGCAGCACGCGCGGCTCGATCGCCAACGCACGCGCCAGCGCCACACGCTGCCGCTGTCCACCCGATAGCTGGGTGGGATAGCGTTGCTCCAGACCCTGCAATTGCACCAACGCCAGCAGCTCTTCCACCCGCGCGCGGATGCGCGCTTCGGCCCAACGCTCGTTGCCGCGCCGCACCCGCAACCCGAAGGCGATGTTCTCGAACACGTCCATATGCTTGAACAACGCGTAGTGCTGGAACACGAAGCCGACCCGGCGCGACTGCACGCTCATGCGCGTGGCATCTTCGTCGCCGAACAGCACCTGCCCGCCATCGGCATGCTCCAACCCGGCCATGATCCGCAGCAGCGTGGTCTTGCCCGAACCGGACGGCCCCAGCAAGGCCAGCAACTCGCCCTGACGCACATCCAGGGTGATGTCGTCCAGCGCGGTGAACGTGTCGAACTGCTTGCGCAGGCGGTGGATGCGGATGCCCATGGTCACCTCAATGGCGGTGGTTGGCGGCCAGCGAATCGCCGTGCCGCCATTCCAGATACGTCTTCAGCGCCAGCGTCAGCAGCGCGGTCAATGCCAGCAGCGAGGCGCACGCGAACGCGGCGCTGTAGGCGTATTCGTTGTAGAGAATTTCCACATGCAGCGGCAACGTATTGGTGCGCCCGCGGATATGCCCGGACACCACCGACACCGCGCCGAACTCGCCCATCGCGCGCGCCGCGCACAGCAGCACGCCATACAGCAGGCCCCAGCGGATATTGGGCAAGGTCACGCGCCAGAACATCTGCCAGCCGTTCGCACCCAGGCTCAGCGCGGCCAGCTCTTCGTCGCTGCCCTGCTGCTCCATCAGCGGCATCAACTCGCGCGCAATGAACGGGAAGGTGACGAAGGTCGTCGCCAGCACGATGCCCGGCAGCGCGAACACGATCCGCGGCAGCTGGATCACCATCTCGCCCAGCGCCGGCAACTGCACCCGCCACCCCTCGTCGATCAACGGCCAGGCCCAGCCACTGCGGCCGAAGATCAGCACGAAGATCAAGCCTGCCACCACCGGCGAGACCGAGAATGGGAGGTCGATCAGGCTGACCAGCAGGCGTTTGCCCCAGAACCGGTGTTTGCTGATGGCCCACGCAGCGGCAACGCCGAAGATCAGATTCAACGGCAACACGATCGCCGTCACCAGCAACGTTAGCTTGATCGCCGACAAGGCATCCGGGTCGACCACTGCACGCAGAAACGTCTCCCAACCGCCGCGCAGCGCTTCGGCAAACACCAGCACCAGCGGCAGCAGCAGGAACGCCAGCAGAAAGACCAGCGCCCCCAGAATCATCAGCCACTGCACCCAGCGCGGCTCGTTGGTGGCCGAATCGGTGATGCGGCGCGCCTGCTCGGTCATCGTGCGGGTCTGCAACATGGAAGGCAGCGATGAAACAGCATCGCTCATGCGGGCCTCCGTTGATAGCGCAACAGGCGTGCCTGCAGCGTATTGACCAGCAACAGGATCACGAACGACAGCAACAGCATTGCCGCTGCAATGGCGGTGGCACCGGCGTAGTCGAACTCTTCCAGCCGGATAGTGATCAGCAGCGGTGCGATCTCGGTGGAATTGGGCAGGTTGCCGGCGATGAAGATCACCGAGCCGTACTCGCCCACGCCACGCGCGAAGGCCAGCGCAAAGCCGGTCAGCACCGCCGGCCACAGCCCCGGCAGCACCACCCGCCATACCGTCTGCCAGCGCGAGGCGCCCAGCGTGGCGGCAGCGGCTTCCAGCTCACGCTCGCTCTCGGCCAGCACCGGCTGCACCACCCGCACCACGAACGGCAGGCCGACGAACACCAGCGCCAGCACGATGCCCAGCTGGGTGTAGGCCACCTTGATGCCGATCGCCTCCAGCCAGCGCCCGACCCAGCCGTTGCCGCCGTACAGCGCGGTCAGCGCGATGCCGGCCACTGCGGTCGGCAGCGCGAACGGCAGATCGATCACCGCATCGAACAGGCGCTTGCCCGGAAAGCTGTAACGCACAAACACCCACGCCACCCAGGTGCCCATCACTGCATTGAAGGCGCCGGCCGCAAACGCGGTGCCGAAGCTCACCCGCAGCGCCGACAGCACGCGCGGCTCGCTCCAGACCTTCCACAAGCCCTCCCAGCCCAGGCCGCTGGTCTTGATGAAAATCCCCAGCAGCGGGATCAGCACGATCAATCCCAGCCAGGCCAGGGTGATACCCAGACTCAGGCCCAGCCCCGGCATCACGCGTCGGCGCGATGGCGACGCTGGGCGTGCAACCGACGTCTGCATGCCTACTTCTTGGCCTGGATCTGGTCGAACAGGCCGCCGTCGGCAAAGTGTTCCTGCTGCGCCTTGTCCCAGGAGCCGAACGCCTGCTGGATGGTCACCAGCTTGATGTCCGGGAAGCGGGCCAGGTCCGCCGGGTCGGCGAATTCCGGGTGCCGCGGACGATAGAAATGCTTGGCCGCCAGCTTCTGCCCTTCCGGCGCGTACAGATAGCGCAGATAGGCCTCGGCCACATCGCGCGTGCCGTGCTTGTCGACATTCTTGTCGACCAGCGCCACCGACGGCTCAGCCAGGATCGACAGCTTGGGCACCACGATCTCGAACTTGTCCTTGCCCAGCTCCTCGCGCGCCAGCAGCGCCTCGTTTTCCCAGGCCAGCAGCACATCGCCGATTCCGCGCTGCACGAAGGTCGTGGTGGCGCCGCGCGCACCGGTATCCAGCACCGGCACATTGCGGAACAACGCCTGCATGTAGCGCACGATGCGCTCGCGATCGCCCTTGAAGATGTGGTCGGCGTAGGCCCAGGCGGCCAGGTAGTTCCAGCGCGCGCCACCGGACGTCTTGGGATTGGGGGTCACCACCGACACCCCCGAGCGCAGCAGGTCCGGCCAATCGTGGATGTTCTTCGGGTTGCCCTTGCGCACCAGGAACACGATCGTGGAGGTATACGGCGCGCTGTTGTCTGGCAGGCGCTTCTCCCAATCGGTATCGATCAGCTTGGCCTTCTGCGCGATGGCATCCACGTCGTAGGCCAGCGCCAGCGTCACCACGTCCGCTTCGATCCCGTCGATCACCGCGCGCGCCTGCTTGCCGGAGCCGCCATGCGACGTCTCCACGCTGACCGTGTCTTGCGGGTGCTGCTGCTTCCACTGCGCCGCAAAGGCGGTGTTGTAGTCGCGGTAGAACTCGCGGGTGGGGTCGTAGCTCACGTTGAGCAGCCCGATGTCGCGCGCACCTGCCGGGCCGGCCAGGGCCAGCAGGGTGCAAAGCAGGGAAGCAAGACGGATATGGGGGTATGTCACAACGATCTCCTGGCCGGTGGGCGCAGCTGAACAGCAAGCATGCCATGCTGCGCAGCGGCACGCGGGCGGTGAAATGACATCAGCGCCGCCGCTTATGCCGATTTTGCATGACGTAGTGGTATGCCATTGTGATCGTTAACATTGCGCTTCTTTCTTTGCCACAGCGACCGCCATGACCCGTCCGCCTGCCGCGCTCACCGCCCACTACGCCGCCGAACTGGAAACCATCCAGTCCCAGGGCCTGTTCAAGTCCGAGCGCATCATCACCGGCCCGCAGTCGGCGCAGATCACCCTGGCCGATGGCCGTAGCGTGCTCAACTTCTGCGCCAACAACTATCTGGGCCTGGCCGACCACCCGGACATCATCCAGGCTGCCAAGGACGCGCTGGACACGCACGGCTTCGGCATGGCCTCGGTACGTTTCATCTGTGGCACCCAGGACCTGCACAAGCAGCTCGAACGCACCATCGCCGATTTCTTCGGCACCGAGGACACCATCCTCTACGCCGCCTGTTTCGACGCCAACGGCGGCCTGTTCGAACCGCTGCTTGGCGAGCACGACGCCATCATTTCCGACGCGCTCAACCACGCCTCCATCATCGACGGCGTGCGCCTGTGCAAGGCCAAGCGCTTCCGCTACGCCAATTGCGACATGGCCGATCTGGAAGCGCAGCTGCAGGCCGCCGATGCGGCTGGTTGCAAGACCAAGCTGATCACCAGCGATGGCGTGTTCTCGATGGACGGCTTCATCGCCCCGCTGGACGAAATCACTACCCTCGCCCGCAAATACAACGCGCTGGTGCATATCGACGAATGTCATGCCACAGGCTTTCTGGGCGCCACCGGCCGCGGCTCGGCCGAGGTCAAGGGCGTGCTGGACCAGATCGACATCTTCACCGGCACGCTGGGCAAGGCGATGGGCGGCGCATTGGGCGGCTTCACCACCGCCAGGCGCGAGGTGATCGAACTGCTGCGCCAGCGCTCGCGCCCCTATCTGTTCTCCAATTCGCTGCCGCCGCACGTGGTGGCTGCAGGCATCAAGGCATTCGACATGCTGGAAGCGGCCGGCGAGCTGCGCACGCAACTGGTCGACAACACCCGCTATTTCCGCGAGCGCATGACCGCCGCCGGCTTCGAGCTCAAGCCCGGCGTGCATCCGATCAGCCCGGTGATGCTCTACGACGCCCCGCTGGCGCAAAAGTTCGCCGAGCGCCTGCTGGAAGAAGGCATCTACGCCATCGGCTTCTTCTTCCCGGTGGTGCCCAAGGGACAGGCGCGCATCCGCACCCAGATCAGCGCCGCGCATACCCGCGAGCATCTGGACCAGGCCATCGACGCCTTCATCAAGATCGGCCGCGAACTGGACGTCATCAAGGCCTGAGCGTGCGGACGGTGCTGCGCCAACGGCTCCTGCTCGCGGCGCACACCGATGCCCAGGCGCAGTTGCTCGCCGGCAGCTGGCAGACCCGCTGCCTGCATTGCCGTCGCCGCCTGCACATCGGCATCGACGGCGAACCGCTGGGGCACACCACGCTCGAACACGTGGTCCCGCAGGCCTGGTTCGGGCGCCGCGCAGCAGCAGCGCTATGCGCGCAGGTCGGCGACGACCCCAACGATGCACGCAATCTGGCGCTGGCCTGTGCCGGCTGCAATCACGCCAAAGGTCGGCGCCACGATGCCAATGGCGCCAGCGATGCACGCGCCGGCGAAGTCGTCGCTGCGCTGCTCAGCGCGCGTCTGGCGCGCTGGCGGGAGCCGACGTCAGCGCCTGGACTTCCTCCGCGCTGAGCGCTCGCCACACGCCTTTACCCAGCTCGCCCATCGCCAGCGGCCCGATCGCCACGCGCACCAGCCGCAACACCCCAATCTCCACGGCCGCCAGCAGTCGACGGATCTGCCGATTGCGGCCTTCGTCCAGCACGATTTCCAGCCATGCATTGCGCTCACCCTCGCGCAGCAAGCGCACCCGCTTGGCACGCAGCAGCGCGCCATCACCCTCGGGGTCGGGATCGATCACACCGGTCTGCAACTGCGCCAGCTGCCCGGCGTCGGGGCGGCAGTCGATCTGCACGTGATAGGTCTTGTCCGGGCCAGTGGCCGGATCGGTCACCGCCGCTGCCCATTGCGGGTCGTTGCTGAATAGCAGCAGGCCCTCGCTGGCCTTGTCCAGCCGCCCCACCGGTGCAATCCACGGCAGGCCGGCGCCGTCGAAACAGCGATACACCGTGTCCCTGCCCTGCTCGTCGCGCACCGTGGTGACCACGCCACGCGGCTTGTTGAGCATCAGATAGACCCGCGCAGGCCCGGCCAGCGGCTGGCCGTCCACCGAGATCGCCTGATGCTGGTCGGCACGGATCGGAAATTCGGGGTCGCGAACCACCCGCGTATCCACGCTGACGCGCCCATCGGCGATCCAGCGTGCCGCCTCGGTGCGTGAACACACACCCAGCTTGGACAACACCCGCGCCAGCCCATGACGTGGCGCGGTGATGCCTGGTCCTGCCGCCGAGGCACGCGTCGGGCGCATCGGCACCGACGAACCACGGCTGCGATGCCGGGACGTCGCCGGCGGGGGCCGCCGGGTCATGCCGTCCCGACCCCGCGGCTTACTTGTTTTCGACCGGCTTGGCGTCGGCCGCCGGTGCAGGTGCCGCTGCCGCCGGCGCTGCGCCGGCAACCGGGCGCGCCTTGACCACACGCACGCCGCGCGACTTCATCCAGGCATCGAATTCTTCGGCGGTCATGCGCTTGCCGTTCTGGCTCATGTCGAAGCGCCACGGCGTGTTGTCGAATGCGGTGGTGGCCTTGTAGGCGGCCGGGTCGTTCGGGTTGACCGTGCCGCCCGGCGGAATCACCTTGGCCACGTCCTGGCAGCCTTCCACGCGCAGACGCAGCAGCACGCGGTCCACCGATTGCTCGCTGGTATAGGGCTGGGCCAACACGCCGGTGGGCATGCCCAGCTGGACGCTACGGGTATAGAACTCGGCGGCCGCCGGTGCGATGACGGTGGCGGGCAACGGCAGCGGCTGGGACACCGTGCTGCCGGCGCAGTTCGGAGCGGCGTAGGCGGCGGGAATCAAGGCGAGACAGAGCAAACCTGCCGTGGCGGTACGCAGCATCGGATTCTTCCAATTATGAGTGTGGTATTGACGCGGCGAGTGTAGGCAGCGATGAACGCTGTTTCAACCGGAACCGTGCCTGGACGGCAACACAGACAGGTTAGACGGTGCCTCGACCCGCTTTTGGTGGTCCTACAAAGACAAAACCCGGCACAAGGCCGGGTTTTGTATGGAACAAGCTAGCGGTCCGATTAGTTCTGGACGTTCAGCTCGGTACGACGGTTCTTCGCACGGCCTTCCGGATTGTCCGAACCATCCGGGTTGGTGTTCGGAGCAATCGGACGGCTCTCGCCGTAGCCGATCGGACCAACCAGACGCGACGCATCGACGCCGTTCTTGGTCAGGTAGTCGTACACGGTGGTCGCACGACGCTCGGACAGCTTCTGGTTGTACGCGTCGGTACCCTTCGAGTCGGTGTGACCGGCAACCTCGACCTTCAGGTCGGGGTAACGCTTCAGGATCTCGGTCGCTTCGCTCAGGATCGACTGTGCGTCCGGACGCAGGGTCGACTTGTTGAAGTCGAAGTTCACGCCCTTCAGGTCAATCGACACAGGAACCGGGCAACCGTCCGGACCGATGGTCTGGCCGGGCTGCGAAGCCGGGCACTTGTCGTCGCAGTTGTTGACGCCGTCACCGTCGTCATCCAGGTCTGCGCAGCTCGGGGCAACCGGAGCCGGAGCCGGCGGCGGAGCGGTCGACGGAGCCGGTCCCAGCGGGATCACGACGCCGACCGAAGCCAGCACGTCGCCGAACCAGTCTTCCTGCGGAGCAGCAACGCTCTGGTCGTTGAAGTCGGCGCGGTAGGCCAGTTCAGCACGCACGGCGACGCGCTTGTCGAAGGTGGTCTGCAGACCGACACCAGCCTTGGCGGCAAAGTTGCCGTCCTTCTGCTGGCCCGGCGAAACCGGGTTCGGAGTTGCGTCGAACTCTTCTTCCGAACGCTGGTAGCCCAGACCGAACAGCAGGTAGGGGTTCCAGCCGCGGCCTTCCTGGATGAAGTGGCGACGCAGGTCGAACGAGATGCCGTACTGGCTCCAGTTCTGATCCTGGTTGGCATCGAAGTTGGGGTTCTGATAGTTCAGTTCACCGTCGATCGACCAGTTCGGGCTGACAAACTTGCCCAGGCCCAGGGTGACGAACGGAGCATCATTGGTCAGACGATCGCTGTCCTGGAAGTTGAAGCCAGCGCTACCGGTCAGGTACCAACGGTCATCGAACTCCTGCGCGGACGCAGCCTGGGCAACTGCCAGACCGCCGAGCAACGCGGCAGTGAGAATTTTCTTGTTCATTTATACAGCTCCTTCTTTGGGAGATAAACCGATAGAGGCGTTGTTCTTGGTAAAGATGCTCGTCACATCCAGAGCCATCGGGGCGCAGATTAAGCCGGCCTCAGTGAAGATCGCGTTAACGGTCATATAACATGTGAAAGCAATCACCATGGCGGCTGAGCCCATCCAATACTACGTATACAGTTTCATGAAGGAAAGGACCGGGCACCCACTTTCGCCAGTCAACGCATCTGAACGGCAGCCCACTTGAGCCTGTTGAATACGGTTCCAGACAAGGCGTTCTGCAGGGGCTTGGTCAGCGCAAAAAACCACATTGGTGAACGCAAGGCCCCGGCCGAGCTGAATTGCGGAGTCGGTTATTGCAGCCGCCTCGCTCCACAACGCACCCTGAACTCCCCACCAGGAGCGTCCCGATGAAAGCCGTCGCCCTCACCCGTTATCTGCCGATCGATGATCCAGCATCGCTGCTTGACATCGACGTCCCCGCCCCCGCAGCACCTTCGGGGTATGACTTATTGGTACGTGTGGAAGCGATCTCGGTCAATCCGGTCGATACCAAGGTGCGTGCGCCCAAGCCGCAGCCACTGACCGAGCCAAAAATCCTGGGATACGACGCTGCGGGCGTGATCGAGGCGGTAGGCCCGGACGTCACTGCGTTTGCCGTGGGCGACGCGGTGTACTACGCCGGGGATATCGGCCGGCCGGGGAGCAACGCGCAGTATCAGCTGGTGGATGCGCGCATCGCCGGCTGCAAGCCCACTTCGCTGAGCTTTGCGCAGGCGGCTGCCTTGCCATTGACCACGCTCACCGCGTGGGAGCTGCTGTTTCAGCGCATGCCGTTCGCATTCGATGGCGCACGCAACCGCGGCCGCTATCTAGTGATCATCGGCGGTGCCGGCGGGGTGGGATCGATTGCGATCCAGCTGGCGCGACATGCCGGCTTCACCGTCATCGCCACGGCCTCCCGCCCGGAGAGCGGCGAATGGGTGCGGCAGATGGGTGCGCAGCACGTCGTCGACCACCACCAACCGCTGCACGCGCAGTTGCAGGCACTGGGCCTGCAACAGGTGGATGCGGCGCTGAATCTGGCCGACACCGACCGCTACTGGCAGCAGTTGGGCGAGATCCTGGCGCCGCAGGGGCATGTCGGCCTGATCGTCGAGCCACGCGGCCCGCTGATGATTGGCGACCCGTACAAGTCAAAGTGCATCGGCATCCATTGGGAGCTGATGTTCGCGCGGTCGCGCTACGCCACCGACGACATGGTGGAACAGCATCGCATCCTCAACCGTGCCGCGAGCCTGATCGACGCCGGCGAGCTGCGCACGACACACACCGAAACGCTGTCGCCGATCAACGCCGACAACCTGCGTGAAGCGCATCGGCGGCTGGAGAGCGGCAGCACCATCGGCAAGCTGGTGTTGGCCGGGTGGTAGCCACAGCGGGTAGCGCCGCCTGTTTGCGCGGCAACACTGCAGACAGACCTGGACTACGCCCGCCATCGGGCTGCGCGGCGATGGCCAGGCATGCCCGCTACATGGTCAGCCGCAGCCCATGGCGGGCCCGCGCATAACCGATGCGGTGAAGTCAGCCAGGCAAGGTCTGCATCGCGGCCGGCAGCGCCAAAGCGGCAGCTTGGGACTTGCCGCCACGCCCGTTTGCCTGCATCGTGCGCACTCCGTACGCCAGCGTATCCATATCATGTCGCCCGCCACCGGCCCGTCCGCCTCGTCCTTCCCGCACCTGTTCACGCCACTCGATCTGGGTTTCACCCAATTGCGCAACCGCGTCCTGATGGGCTCGATGCACACCGGGCTGGAAGATCGGGCGCGCGATTTCCCCAGGTTGGCCGCCTATTTCGCCGAACGGGCCGCAGGCGGTGTCGGCCTGATCGTCACCGGCGGCTTTTCGCCGAACGTGGTGGGTTGGCTCAAGCCGTTCGGCGGCAAACTGTCCTGGCCCTGGGAAGTCCGCCCGCACCGCCAGGTCACCCGCGCGGTGCACGCGCACGGCGCCAAGATCTGCATGCAGCTGCTGCACGCCGGGCGCTATGCCTACCACCCGTTGTCGGTGGCGCCGTCCAGGCTGCAGGCGCCGATCAATCCGTTCACTCCGCGCGCATTGTCGGCAGCGGCGGTGGACCGGCAGATCGCCGCGTACGCGCGCGCCGCGCGGCTGGCGCGCGAGGCCGGCTACGACGGTGTCGAGGTGATGGGCTCGGAAGGCTACCTGATCAACGAGTTCACCGCCGCGCGTACCAATAAGCGCAACGATGCCTGGGGTGGCGACGCGACCAAGCGCATGCGGTTTGCGGTGGAAATCGTGCGCCGCATCCGTGAAGCCTGCGGGCCCGACTTCATCATCATCTACCGGCTGTCGCTGGTGGACCTGGTCGAAGAAGGCAACCAGTGGCAGGAGATCCTGGCGCAGGCGCAGGCCATCGAAGCCGCCGGCGCGACCATCATCAACTCCGGCATCGGCTGGCATGAAGCGCGCGTGCCGACCATCGCCACCTCGGTGCCACGCGCCGCATTCGCCGGAGTCACCGCCAAGCTCAAACCGCATCTGCGCATTCCGGTGGTGGCGAGCAACCGCATCAACATGCCGGAAGTGGCAGAACGCATCCTGTCCGACGGCGCAGCAGACATGGTGTCGCTGGCGCGCCCGCTGCTGGCCGACCCGCAGTGGACCAACAAGGCCCGCGCCGGGCAGTCGCACACCATCAATACGTGTATCGCCTGCAACCAGGCCTGCCTGGATCACGTGTTCGAAAACAAGCTCGCCACCTGCCTGGTCAACCCGCGCGCCGTACACGAAACCGAGCTGATCTATACACCTACCGCAACGCCCAGGCGCATTGCCGTGGTCGGCGCCGGACCTGCGGGCCTGGCCTGCGCGACGGTGGCGGCCGAACGCGGGCATCACGTCACCTTGTTCGATGCGGGCAGCGAGATAGGCGGGCAGTTCAATGTGGCCCGGCGCATCCCGGGCAAGGAAGAATTCAACGAAACGCTGCGCTATTTCCGTCACCGGATCGAAGCCACCGGCGTCCAGCTGCGTTTGAACGCGCATGTGCAGGCAGCAGACCTGAAGGACTTCGACGAGGTCGTGCTGGCGACCGGCATCGAGCCGCGCAAGGTCGACTTTCCCGGCGCCGATCATCCGATGGTGGTGAGCTACCTGGACGTGGTGCTGGGCCGGCATGTGGCTGCTCCCAAGGTGGCGATCATCGGCGCAGGTGGCATCGGTTTCGATGTCGGCGAATATCTGGTGCACGCCGGGGAGTCGTCGGCGCTGGATCCGCAGCGCTGGATGGCCGAATGGGGCGTGGACCCGACCTTCGAAGCGCGCGGCGCGCTGGCCAAGCCGCAACCCGAGCGCCCTGCCCGTCAGGTCTGGCTGCTGCAGCGCAGCCCCGGGCGGCCAGGTGCCCGCCTGGGCAAGACCACCGGCTGGATACACCGCGCAACGCTCAAGGCCAAGGGCGTCAAGATGCTCGGCGGCGTGGAATATCTGGGCGTGGACGACGCCGGACTGCGTATTCGCGTGGAGGGCAACGAGCAATTGCTCGACGTCGGCACCGTGGTGATCTGCGCCGGTCAGGAACCGCGACGCGAGCTGCTGGCCGCGCTGCAGGCCAACGGCCAGCAACCGCACCTGATCGGCGGCGCGGACGTGGCCGCCGAGCTGGACGCCAAACGCGCGATCAACCAGGCCAGCCGACTCGCTGCGCTACTGTGATCGGTGCGCGCACCCGCTGAGGCGGTGCCGCGCCGTCCGGGAGAGATGTCCACCCAGGTGCAAGCCCTTCTCCGCTTGGGAGGGGCTTGGAAGCTGCGCCATCATGGTCGCCGCTCTCGTCCGTACTAGCGCCATCCCGCGTTCGACGCGTGCGCGGTTCTTCGTAGTGTCTTGGCGCTGCGCTATAAGCGGCGGATGCCGCCTGCTTCGAAAACGCGCCTGATCCCTACCCTGTCAATGGAAACGTTGCTGGCGTACACGGCTGCGCATTTCGGCAAGAGTCTGCTCTGGTACACCGGCGAGCTGCTGCTGATCTTCGCCCTGACCGAATACGTGGGACTGAGTGCAACAGCTGCCGGCGTGTCGGTCGCCGCCGGGCTGCTGGTCAGTGCCGCAATGGGGCTACTGGCTGCGCGCCGCTGGCAAGCGGGCATCAGCCTGGCATGGGCGGGGCGCACGCAATGGCGAGGCATGGCGCTGGCGGCGGCGGCGATGTCACTGCTGTTTCTGGTGCCGCTGTTGCCGCCGCCTGCACGCCTGCCCTGCGTGCTGTTGCTCAGCCTGCCGTTTCGTGCGGCCTACGCCATCGGCGATGTCGCGCAGAACACGTTACTTGGGCTCTGCCGTTGGCCTTGGCGCGGAGCGCAAGGCGTAAGCGCACTGCGCTTGATCGGCAGCGGTCTGGCTGCATTATCGATAAGTGCAGCGATCGGGCTGCTGCTCTCCAGGCCGCATGCGGGTACTGCAATGGCGATGACGGTGGTTTGCATTGCGAGCTGCATTGCAGTGACCGCGTCGTGGTGGCTGCGTCTGACGCTGCAACCGCAGACGCAGCACGTCAACAGCGTACCAACCGATCGATCGTTCACATCCTTGCGTCACCATCCACTGTTGCCGCTGATGGTGATCGCGCTGCTGTCGCTGACCTTGCCTACGTTTACCAAACTGGCGCCGTATCTGGCGCAGACACTGATTATTTCGCAACGTTGGGGCAGCGCGCTGCTGATCAGCTA
The DNA here is from genome assembly GCF_024806835.1 of Xanthomonas sp. 3793. Lineage (GTDB taxonomy): Bacteria > Pseudomonadota > Gammaproteobacteria > Xanthomonadales > Xanthomonadaceae > Xanthomonas > Xanthomonas arboricola_F. Next base: position 28,125 of record NZ_JANTYU010000002.1, on the reverse strand, counting down.
CGCCATTGGCTCGGTGGTCGTACAACCGCTGGCAGCGCGTCTGCACACCGGCGCGTTCCAGCGCCTGGGATACAGCGGCGCCGCGCTGGCAGGCTGTGGGCTGCTGTTTGCGCTGCAGCCAACCCGCAGCACCCGCCTGGATGCGGCGCTGGCACTTTGCGTGGGCATGGCCGCGGGCAGCGCCGGACAATGGGTCTGGGCGCGCCATGCCGAACTTTGCATGCAGTACGGCCCCACCCAACAAGCTCGCCGCTCTGCCGTGCTGACAGCGGTGGCACAGGTTGCGCTTGCGCTAGGCAGCACGGTGGTCGGCCTGCTGTTGCAACTGTACAACGACCACGGCGCAGCTCAAGCGCAACTGGCATGGTCGATGGCAATCGGGCCTGTCGCCTGCGGCGCGGCCTGTCTGCTGCTGGCCTGGAACAACCGTGTATCGCGACTTGAGCGACGACTGCCCGCAGAAGCGACACCACAATCGAGACCATTACACACTTGACTGCCTGTATCCGGATGCACCCAAAGCCGATCCTTGACCACACCGGCGCGAAGATAGTTTGTTGAATCTGCACCGAGCCATTTAGCGGCTGATAAAACGTAGCGAACAGTGGCCAGATGAGCGTGGACGGCGCACGGGAACAGGAGTCTACGAACGGAAAACGCCGACTGCGGGCAATGGCCGCGCAAGCCTGGTGGCTGGGCAGTTTTTTAGTCGCCCTCAGGCGTCACTTGTAGTGACCAACATAGCCGACGCTCGAAATAAATCCTTCCGTTTTCGCTGCCGAAGCCACGCGCATATTCGATATGCATCGTCACCCGACGACTTGCTTGCTTTGAAGCTGCGGTTGCCGGCGTGCGTATGATCGTAGATTGGGCTCCGGCATCCACTCGCGATGCGCACGACCGTCGCGATGAGCATCATGACAGCCACCTAGCTTGGCGATCTCGAATATACGCCTCGCGAGCGAAGCGTGAGCGCATCGCGCAACGCGGTTGAGCACCCATGAGTGCGACAACCCGGCCATCAGAATCGTGCGACAGCGATGCGATAACGCAACGTCCGACATCGCATGCCAGTTCATGCTGCGCATCGTCAACGGCTTGCTCGACGATGCCGACAGATGCGCAGTGCCCACGTATGCAATCGCGTGCGACGGACCATCATTGTCGACTCGATGATGCGCAGGTTCGCCGCGTGTCTTTTCGTAGCCCAGAAGAAACGTGCAGCCGGCGTGAACGCAGAATCAGCCAAACGTCTTGCTGCACAGTGCACGCGATATCGGAACCAGGCACTGCACGCGCCGCTGTCGCCTGGGCGAATGCGACGCGCGTTACAGCTGCTTTGCGTGCTGTGCCTTGGGCATAACGCAGACACCGCCGAAGTCGCGCCGCGTCAACCCCGCCCATTCAGCCAAGATTATGTGATCGCCGCCTACCTTGCGCCAACTTTTTGACCCACCTCGCTTGGTGGGCACCTTCGGTAGATCCCTCTTTCACCGAAGACCGGGCGGCCCGTGACAGGTCGCCTCCCCATGACGCCAAGCCTTTCGTATTGGTGCATCCACCTTGGATGCTCTGCGGACCGGCCCATACGGAGCAAGGAGTTGTATGAAGATGATTTGGATATTCTGGCTGGCGCAATTGATGCCGCAGCCAGCTGCAGATTCACTGTGCTTGAGTACGACCGTTTATCTGGAAGCGCGCGACCAGACCTTGCGCGGCCAACAGGCTGTTGCGGAAGTTGCGTTGCGTCGACTGGACAGCGGTTTGTGGGGCGACTCGATGTGTGAGGTGGTCACTGCACGCAAGCAGTTTGCACCGACGATCGTCGCGCCAGGCACGCAGTTGAAGAACGACGACGCCTGGAACAAGGCATTGGGTGTTGCCCTCGCCGCCGAACGCAACTGGGCGTTGCCGGTGGGCCAGCGCAAGGAGATCGTGCCTGGCGCGAGCCACTTTGCTGCCAGCGCGATTGCCAGCCCGAGTTGGCGGAATGCGTATCAGGTTGCCACCATCGGCGATCACACCTTCTACCGCGTGCAGAAGCTGCGCCCGCGGACTGCGTCGTAGCGACAGCGTGCGCCGATAGCGCGTTGCAACGTGTCCGAACCGTTGCGATGACGCGGCCGGCCAACAGCGACAGGTTTTCGCACACGCCAGTCGATGCGCGACTGCGCAGCATGCCCCCCGATGCAGCCGGCGCCCGGTGCGTGCAGCCTGCAGATCGCTACGCGTGACGATGCCGATGGGCGGCAGCGCCCAGGCCACCGCCGATGGGCAGGCGGCACAGCTTGCCGCACAACCCGGCTAAGCTTGCATCCCCTCTTCACCATTGGATGCACATGAAGCTCTACACCAAGCCCGGGGCCTGTTCACTTGCAGACCACATTGTATTGCGCTGGTCCGGGCTTCCGTTCGACCTGGTCGTGGTCGATGCAGCAACCATGAAGTCGCCCGAATATCTGCAGCTCAATCCCGCTGGTGCAGTGCCGTTGCTGATGGTCGATGATTGGGCCCTGACCCAGAACGCGGCCATCCTGAATTACATCGCCGATGTTGCACCGCTCACCGGCCTGGGCGGTGATGGCAGCGCGCGCAGCCGCGCCGAAATCAATCGCTGGATCGCCTTTTCCAATGCCGATGTACATCCGACCTTCAAGCCGATCTTCGGCAGCACGGCGTATCTGCAGGATCAGGCATTGATCGCGCGCAGTCACGACGATGCACGCAGCAAGTTGCGCGCTCTCTACACACGCGTCGATACGCATCTGCAGGGCCGGCAGTGGTTGGCCGGCGACAGCCATACCGGCGCAGATGCCTATCTGTTCGTGACCTTGCGGTGGGCCAACAAAGCCGGCGTCGACCTCACCGGCCTGACCGCACTGGATGCGTTATTCAAGCGCATGCATGCCGATGCCGATGTGCAGGCCGCCCTGAAGGCCGAAGGCCTGTCGTAATCGGCACTGCGGCCTGACAGCTGGCGTAACGTCACACGGCAAGGCCGCCCCTCGCAGCGCCTGCGGGGTCGTCGCCACGCATTGCCCGCAAACGATCGCAACATATCGAGCTCCGCATGCAGGTCCAGCGCCCGCACGTAGACACAAAAAAACGCCGGGCAGCGCCCGGCGTTCTTGTAGCAATGCGCTGCGAATCAACCCAGCAGATGCGACACGCCGCTGCGCTCTTCTTCCAGCTCGGCCAGGGTCTTGTCGATGTACTTCTGGCTGAAGTCGTCGATCGGCAGATCCTTGACGATGGTGTACTTGCCGTTTTCGGTGGTGACCGGGAAGCCGAACATCACCCCTTCCGGAATGCCGTAGGAACCGTCCGACGGCACGCCCATGGTGACCCACTTGCCGTTGCTGCCCAGCACCCAGTCACGCACGTGATCGATGGCGGCATTGGCAGCCGATGCGGCCGAGGACAGACCGCGCGCCTCGATGATCGCCGCGCCGCGCTTGCCCACGGTCGGGATGAAGGTAGACGCGTTCCATTCCTGGTCGTTGATCGCATCGCCTACCGAAGCACCATCGGAGGTGGCGAAACGGTAATCCGGGTACATGGTCGGGCTGTGGTTGCCCCACACCGCCAGCTTCTCGATGCCGGCCACCGGCTTGCCGAGCTTGACCGAGAGCTGGCTCAGCGCACGGTTGTGGTCCAGGCGCAGCATCGCGGTGAAATTCTTGGGGTCCAGGTCCGGCGCCGACTTCATGGCGATATAGGCATTGGTGTTGGCCGGGTTGCCGACCACCAGCACCTTCACGTCGCGCTTGGCGACCTTGTTCAGGGCCGCGCCCTGCGCGGTGAAGATCTCCGCATTTGCCAGCAGCAGATCCTTGCGCTCCATGCCCGGGCCGCGCGGACGCGAACCGACCAGCAGGGCGACATCGACGTCCTTGAAGGCCACTTCGGCGTCGTCGGTACCGACCATGCCGGCCAGCAGCGGGAATGCGCAGTCTTCCAGTTCCATCATCACGCCCTTGAGGGCGGCCTGGGCTTTCTCGATCGGCAGTTCAAGCAACTGCAGAATGACCGGCTGGTCCTTGCCCAGCATTTCTCCGGAGGCGATGCGGAACAGCAGGGCATAGCCGATCTGGCCGGCAGCGCCGGTCACAGCAACACGAACAGGTGCTTTCATGGGGTGTTTCCTCTGCTAAAAAGCGTTGGTGGGGGTCGCGCGCTGGCGGGGGCCGCAAGGCCTGGCGGCGCGCGTTGACAAGCAAACGGCCGCGCAAGGCGGCCGTTCGACGGGGGGCTGCGATCAGGCGGCGAGGATCTTGTTCCACTCCGCAACGCGGTCGGCCTTGGCGGCCAGCACGGCGTCGGTGTCGCCTTCGATGGTGAGCGTGTTGATGGTGTCGCCCTGGGCAACGCTGTCCACCACGTCCAGACCCTGGGTGACCTTGCCGAACACGGTGTGCTTGCCGTCCAGCCACGGGGTGGCGGTGTGGGTGATGAAGAACTGGCTGCCATTGGTGTTCGGGCCGGCATTGGCCATGGACAGCACGCCGCGCTCGTGGCCGACGCCGTTATTGGTCTCGTCTTCGAAACGGTAGCCCGGGCCGCCGCGGCCGGAACCTTCCGGGCAACCGCCCTGGATCATGAAGTCGGCGATGACGCGGTGGAAGCTCAGGCCGTTGTAGAAGCCGCGCTTGGCCAGATTCACGAAGTTGGCGACGGTCAGCGGCGCCTTCTCCGGATACAGCTCAACAACGATCGGGCCGCGGGAGGTGTCGAAAGTGGCGATCAGGGACATGGAAATCCTTGCAGGTTCTGGGGTGATCAACAGCCCATTAGGATACACCCGGGCGCGTGGACGACCGCGCAGTTACGACCATGGTCCAACGACGTGGCCGGGCCCGGATCCTGAGCGCCGTCACGCTGGCTGAATGGGCGATCTGAACCGACGTCGGTCAATCCGCAACGGCAACGCAACGAAACCGCTATAATGTCGGGCTTACCTCATCTCAAGACTGGCGCCAGACAGGGGCCCTTTCCGCATGTCCATTGAAAAACTCCGCAATATCGCCATCGTCGCGCACGTCGACCATGGCAAGACCACCCTCGTCGACTGCCTGCTGAAGCAGTCCGGCACCCTGTCCGAACGCACCGTCTTGGCTGAGCGTGTGATGGACAGCAACGATCAGGAAAAGGAACGTGGTATCACGATCCTGGCCAAGAACACGGCCATTACCTGGAACGGCAACCGCATCAACATCGTCGACACCCCGGGACACGCCGACTTCGGTGGCGAAGTCGAGCGCGTGCTGTCGATGGTGGACTCGGTGCTGATCCTGGTCGACGCGATGGACGGCCCGATGCCGCAGACCCGCTTCGTGACCCAGAAGGCGTTCGCGATGGGCTTCAAGCCGATCGTGGTGGTCAACAAGATCGACCGTCCCGGCGCACGCCCGGACTGGGTGATCGACCAGGTGTTCGACCTGTTCGACAAGCTCGGCGCTACCGACGAGCAGCTGGACTTCCCGATCGTCTACACCTCCGCACTGAACGGCTACGCCAGCCTGGATTCGGACGTGCGCGACGGCGACATGACCCCGCTGTACGAAGCGATCATGCAGCATGTGTCGGCACCGGACGTGGATCCGGACGGCCCGTTCCAGATGCGCATCAGCCAGCTGGACTACAACAACTTCGTCGGCGTGATCGGCATCGGCCGCATCCAGCGCGGCGTGCTGAAGAAGAACATGCCGGTCAGCGTGATCGACCGCGAAGGCAAGAAGCGTCAGGGCAAGGTGCTGCAGGTGCTGGGCTTCCTGGGCCTGGAACGCATCGAGCAGGACACCGCCGAGGCCGGCGACATCGTCGCCATCTCCGGCGTGGCCGAGCTGACCATTTCCGACACCGTGTGTGCGCTTGAGCACCCGGAAGCGCTGCCGGCGCTGACTGTGGACGAGCCGACCATCTCGATGACCTTCCAGGTCAACAACTCGCCGTTCGCCGGCAACAAGGACCTGTCCGGTGGCAAGTTCCTGACCAGCCGCCAGCTGCGCGACCGTCTGGACCGCGAGAAGGTGCACAACGTGGCACTGAAGGTCGAAGAAGGCTCGGACGCCGACAAGTTCCTGGTCTCCGGCCGTGGCGAACTGCACTTGTCGGTGCTGATCGAGAACATGCGTCGCGAAGGCTACGAGCTGGCCGTGTCGCGTCCGGAAGTCATCATCAAGGAAATCGACGGCAAGCAGATGGAGCCGATCGAACAGCTGGTGGTGGATATCGAAGAACAGCACCAGGGCGGCGTGATGGAAAAGCTGGGCACCCGCAAGGGCCAGCTGAAGAACATGGAGCCGGACGGCAAGGGCCGCGTGCGCCTGGATTACATGATCCCGGCGCGTGGCCTGATCGGCTTCCAGAACGAGTTCCGCACCCTGACCCAGGGCTCGGGCCTGCTGTTCCACGTGTTCGACCATTACGGCCCGAAGGAACAGGGCGCCATCGCCAAGCGCCAGAACGGCGTGATGATCGCCAACGCACCGGGCGCAACTCCGGCCTATGCGCTGGGGCCGCTGGAAGAGCGTGGCCGCCTGTTCGCTGCCGAAGGCGACAACGTGTACGAAGGCCAGCTGATCGGCATCCACTCCAAGGATAACGACCTGACCGTCAACGCGATCAAGACCAAGCCGCTGACCAACATGCGCGCTTCGGGCAAGGACGACGCGATCAAGCTGACCCCGGCGATCAAGTACACGCTGGAACAGGCCCTGGACTTCATCGAGGACGACGAGCTGGTGGAAGTCACCCCGAAGGAAATCCGCCTGCGCAAGAAGTTCCTGACCGAAAGCGACCGCAAGCGCGCTGGCCGTTCCGGCTAAGCACTGACGTCCAGTCGTGAGCAAGACGCCCTATAGCCCGGATCCGCGTGCGCATCCGGGTCTCCACGCGATCGCCTTGCTGGAGGCGGTCAAGGGCGGGCTTGCGCTGTTGGCGGCGACGGGCCTGGAAATTCTGGGCCCGCTCCCGCTGCAGAACGCGGTCAGCACGCTGATCCGCCGCTTCAATCTGGATCCGGACCACGGCGCACTGCCGTCGTTGCTCAAGACCATCAGCCCCGATGCGGTGCATCTGGCGGCCGCTGCCATGCTGGCCTATGGCCTGCTGCATGTGGTGGAAGCCTGGGGGTTGTGGCGTGCCAAGGCCTGGGCCTCGCTACTGGGCTGCCTGTCGGCGGCCATCTATCTACCCTTCGATATCTACGCCATCGTCCGCCATCCTGGCTGGACCGCCTGGGCCGTGCTGGCGATCAACCTGATCGTGGTCGGCGTGCTGGCACGCGATCTGGTCAAGCGCCGACGTCGCTGACCCTGCCGCCCGTCCACGGGCACCCCGGCACGTTGTTACTCCGACGCAGCGACGTTAGCCTGCGGCAAGTCCCCCAGCGGAAAACCGCCAATGCGCTCCACCTCCTTGTGCTTTGCGCTGCTGCTGGCGCTATGCGGCTGCGCGCATGCGGACCACCCGCAGCGCCCGGCAACCGGCACCGCGCCGGCAACCAAACCGCTCGACCTGATCCATGCCGATATCGCCGGCCTGCAAGCCCGCATGGCCCGCGGCGACACCACCAGCCTGGACCTGACGCGCGCCTATCTGCAACGGATCGACACCATCGACCGCGCCGGCCCCACGCTCAATGCCGTGATCGAGCGCAATGCGCAAGCCGAAGCCGATGCGCGCACCCTGGACGCGGAACGCGCCGCCGGCCGCATCCGCGGACCGCTGCACGGCATCCCGGTGCTGCTCAAGGACAACATCGACGCCGTGCCCATGGTCAACAGTGCCGGCTCATTGGCGCTGGCCGGGTTTCGCCCTGCCCGCGACGCCTTCCTTGTGCAGCGGCTGCGCGCGGCCGGCGCAGTGATCCTGGGCAAGACCAACCTGAGCGAATGGGCCAACTTCCGCTCCACCCAGTCCAGCTCCGGCTGGAGCGGCCGCGGCGGGTTGACCCGCAATCCGTACGCACTGGATCGCAACCCCTGCGGCTCCAGCGCCGGCACCGGCGCGGCGATTGCCGCCAGCCTGGCCACGGTGGGCATCGGCACCGAAACCGATGGCAGCATCACCTGCCCGGCTGCGGTCAATGGCCTGGTCGGGCTCAAGCCCACCGTCGGGCTGGTCAGCCGCGACGGCATCATTCCGATCTCGGCCAGCCAGGACACCGCCGGCCCGATGACGCGCAGCGTCGCCGACGCGGCCGCGCTGCTGCAGGCCATCGCCGCGCCCGATCCACAGGACCCGGCGGGACGCAGTGCGCCGTCGTCCACACCGAACTATCTCGCCCAGCTCAACCCCGATGGCCTGCGCGGCGCGCGCCTGGGCCTGCTGCGCAATCCACTACGCGAAGATCCGGCGATTGCCGCAGCATTGGATCGCGCCGTGCAGATCTTGCGCGCGGCCGGTGCCACGGTGGTTGAGACTGCCCTGGTCACGGATGGCAAGTGGGATGCTGCTGAGCAGATGGTCTTACTGGTCGAATTCAAGGCCGGCTTGAATGCCTATCTGCGCAGCCACGCCGCACCGGTCAAAGACCTCGATGCGCTGATTGCCTTCAATCGCGCCAATGCGCAGCGCGAAATGCCCTACTTCGGCCAGGAATTGTTCGAGCAGGCGCAGGCTGCGCCGGGCCTGGAGGATCCTGGCTATCTGAGCGCACGCGCCAGCGCCCGGCGGCTCGCCGGCGAACAAGGCATCGACGCAGCTCTGAAGGCCGATCGCCTGGATGCGCTGATCGTGCCGACCACCGGCCCTGCCTGGGTCACCACGCTCGGCAAGGGCGACAACTTTCCCGGCGCCGGGTACGGCGCCGCCGCAGTGGCCGGGTATCCCAGCCTGAGCGTGCCGATGGGGCAGACCCGGGGACTGCCGCTCGGACTGCTGTTCATGGGCACCGCGTGGAGCGAGCCGCGCCTGATCGCCCTGGCCTATGCCTATGAGCAGCGCAGTCACGCGCGATTTGCGCCCGGCTACGCGCCGAGCGCACCGCCGGCGACACCTGCGACCACACCGCAACCGAACACGCCCGACTGAACGAGCAAGGAGGCGGTGCAGACATCGACAGCATGCGCACACCATCGCGGGCGGGCGCGTCGGCAGGCTCCGCTAGATCGATGCCGCCGGCTCGCCGTCTTCCGCACCCGGCGAGCGGACGCCTTCCGGCGAGATCGGTGCTGCAGCACGCGACACCGGCTGTTCCTGCGCTGCAATTTCGGCGCGGATCCTGGGCAGCGCGTACGCGTGCTCGCGGGTCAGAAAGTCGATCATGCGCTCGCGCACCAGGCAGCGCAGATCGAACGCATCGCCAGAATTGCGCGCGCTCACCAACAAGCGGACCTGGATTGTGTTGTCGCTGGTGTCGGTGATCTGGGTAACGCACACGCGCCCATCCCAGAGCGGCTCGCTCTGGCAGATGCGCTCAAGTTCCGCGCGCACTGCCGCGATCGGCGTGCGGTAATCCAGCCACAAGAACGCGGTACCGAGCAGATCCGCACTGGCCCGCGTCCAGTTCTGGAACGGGTTTTCGATAAACCAGGTCAGCGGCACCACCATGCGTCGCTCGTCCCAGATGCGCACCACCACATACGAGCTGCCGATCTCTTCGATGCGGCCCCACTCGCCTTCCACGATCACCACATCGTCCAGACGGATCGGCTGGGTCAAGGCGATCTGCAGCCCGGCAATCAGATTGCCGAAGACCGGCTTGGCCGCGATACCGGCCACCAGCCCGATGATGCCGGCCGATGCCAGCAACGTCTTGCCGATCTGGCGCACCTGCTCGAAGCCAAGCAACACCACCGAGATGCCGAGCAGGATCACCGCGCCCATCACCACCCGGCTCAGCACCCGTGTCTGGGTCTGGATACGCCGCGCGGTGAGATTGTCCGATACCTCGATCGGATTGCTGCGCAGGATTGCCGCCTCGCCGGCTGCTACTGCGCGTACCAGCAGCCAGGTGACGCAGCCGACGATGCCGACATGCAACAGGTGCTGCACCGCTGCCAGCGCCTTGCCGGACAGCGGCGTCGCTTCAGTGGCGACCCCCAGAAACAGCAGCGGCAGGATGAAGGCCGCCGGCAGCGTGACCACGCGAATGATGCGTGCGCGGCGGTAGTCGCGGCCCTGCATGCGGCGGAACAGCCACAGCATCAGCGACCAGGTGACGATGCCCGCCAGCAGCGCGGCGCCTAGCGGGATTGCGTATTCGCGGATGACGTTCCAATCGGCAGTCAAACCGTTCCTCCTGTGGGGGGAAAGAGGGATGGCTGCAGCATCATGCCGCACGCGGCATGAGCATCACGTCATGCGTACGGTGACATCACGCGCCCAGCGGTTGCGACGCCACCTGCTGTTGCTTGCGCACGATCGCCATTGCGATTTCGAGCGACTGTTCGTAGTTCAGCCGCGGATCCACGCTGGAGCGGTAGGCGCGTTCCAGATCGCGCTCGGTGAGCTCGCGCGCACCGCCGGTGCATTCGGTGACGTCTTCGCCGGTCAGTTCCAGATGCACGCCGCCCAGCCGTGTGCCGGCCGCCGCATGCAGGTCGAACGACAACTCCACTTCGCTGCGGATATTGTCGAAACGCCGGGTTTTATAGCCGTTTCCGGTGCTTTCGGTATTGCCGTGCATCGCATCGCAGACCCACAACACGCGTCGGCCATCGCGCTTGACCGCATCCAGCAGCGGCGGCAATTTTTCGGCAATCTGGGTCGCACCCATGCGATGGATGAAGCTCAAGCGCCCGGGTTCGTCCTCGGGGTTGAGCACATCGATCAGGCGCAGCAGCTGATCCGGCTGCACCGATGGCCCCACCTTGATCGCAATCGGATTGCGCACCCCACACAGATATTCCACATGCGCGCCATCCAGCGCTGCGGTGCGCATGCCGATCCACGGGTAATGCGTGCTGAGGTTGAACCAGCCCCACTGACGCGGCACCTGACGGGTCAGGCCCTCTTCGTAGGGCAGCAACAGCGCTTCGTGCGAGGTGTAGAAGTCGATGCGATTGAGGTTGTACACCTCGGACCCGGACAGGGTTTCCATGAAGCGCACCGCGTCGCCGATCGACGCCACCATCTTCTGGTAGTCGGCCGCCAGCGGCGAATAACCCACCCAGTCCAGATTCCAGTATTCGGGGTGGTGCAGGTCGGCGAAACCGCCATCGATCAACGCACGCACGAAGTTCATCGTCATCGCCGACCGCGAGTGCGCGGTGATCATGCGGCGCGGGTCGGGCACGCGCGCGGCCTCGGTGAAGGCCGGCGCATTGATCACATCGCCGCGGTAACTGGGCAAGGTCACGCCATCGCGCGTTTCGGTATCGGCCGATCGCGGCTTGGCGTACTGCCCGGCAAAGCGCCCTACCCGCACCACCGGCAGGCGCAGGCCATGCACCAGCACCAGGCTCATTTGCAGCAGCACTTTCAGCCGATTGGAGATCGTACCCGATTCGCAATCGCTGAAATTCTCCGCACAATCGCCGCCCTGCAGCAGGAAGCGCTTGCCTTCCTGCGCCTCTGCCAGCTGGCGCTTGAGCGCGAAGATCTCCCACGAGGTCACCAGAGGCGGCAACTGCCCCAACTCGCTCATGGCGGCCTGCAGCGCATCCTGGTCCGGATACACCGGCAGCTGCAGGGCGGGTTTGCCACGCCAGCTACCCGGCGCCCACGACGAGGCGGCGGAATCGGAAACGGGAGAAGGGGCGGAAGGATTCATGGCAGTGACACTCCTGGACAGCCTGCGATGGTGGCAGAGCCTGATCGCTACGCAAAGCACCCTGGCTGCGGAGCACACCGCTGCCAGTCACCTATCTCCACTGAGGGCAGCGACCAAAGCGACGGACACGGCTGAACGGCGCGGGATTCACTGTGCAATTTCGATGTTTTTTGTGCAAACGACAGAGACCTGCCATCGGCCCATCAGTGGTGATGCACCGAACTACGCCGCGCCTTGAAGCCGGCATATAACGCCCACAATGCAAGCGCCACGAACCACACCATGCTCCACATCGGCATGCTCAGGCCCAGGAAGCGCCAATCGATGTTGCCGCAATCCCCGGTACCGGTCAGCACCGTGCGAAACACTTCGAACGGCCCCATCGTCTCGCTCAGAAAGCTCAGTGGCGGCCCGCACGACGACATCATGTCCTTGGGCCGGATCTGCACCCAGACATGCCGCGCCGCGATCCCCATGCCCACGCCCGCTGCGATGAAACCCAACACGCCATAGACCTTGCGCCCACCGGCAGCACGCGGCCCATGCAGCGCACCCAGCAGGAACACTACCGCCAGCGCCGCGAATGCGATCCGCTGAAAAATACACAACGGGCATGGCTCGAGTCCCAGGTGCAGTTGCACATAGATCGCGTAGGCCAGCAGTCCTGCGCAAGCAACAAACCCCAACAGAAACTGTGCCCGGAAACCCCAACGGAATGGATTCATCGTGACCGCTTGCCTAGGACCAAGGCCTCGATTATCAGCCATGACCGCCGACATGACCACGCATGCATGCGTCTGCCGAAGCGCCTGCTACGAAGCGCTACAGCATCTGCGCGGTGCTGTCGGCGCTATCGGTGACCTACAGAGCACTCAAGCGCCCCTCGAGGAGGGCGGAGGCATCCAAAGCGCCTGCTGCGGATGGATCCGGCTCGGGCACGAACGGCCGATGCGCCGTGATCGCGTCGCCACCACATGCGTGCCGCGGACAAGATGAAAGCATTGCCATGCCGGATCCACCGCGCGCCTGCCCCCTGTCTCCACAGCACCTTTGGCAGACCCAGGCTTCCGGGGAACCGGCCACCGAGCCAAGCGCCGTCCCACGCCATGGTGGCTGCTTAGTCGAGATGCGGTGCGTCACTCAAACGCCAACCTCGCCCTCCGTCCAACTCACGACCCACTTTACGCACTCCGGATCCTCTTCACTCCCAAGCCAGCGCGTCAGGACATTCGCGGATTCTTCGACCCACGTTGGCCGTACCGCAGCATCCGGTGATCGCGCCGCGCCGGCGATTTGCACCTTGCTGCGTCCCTCGACGACACCCCTAACGCCCCAATAAAAAAGCCCGGCGCGAGCCGGGCTTTTCTAAGCATCTTTACAAAGCGCTCCGATTACTCGGCCACTTCTTCCGCCACGACCGGGCGGTCGACCAGCTCGACATACGCCATCGGCGCATTGTCACCGGCACGGAAGCCGGCCTTCAGGATGCGCAGGTAGCCGCCGGGACGGGTCGCGTAACGCGGGCCCAGCTCGACGAACAGCTTGCCCACGGCTTCCTTGTCGCGCAGGCGAGCGAAGGCCAGACGACGATTGGCAACGCCATCGACCTTGCCGATGGTGATCAGCGGCTCGGCGACGCGACGCAGTTCCTTGGCCTTCGGCAAGGTGGTCTTGATCAGCTCGTGCTTGAACAGCGAAGCGGCCATATTGCGGAACATGGCTTCGCGGTGCGCGCTGGTGCGGTTGAACTTACGACCGGATTTCTGGTGACGCATGAGTGTGATTTCCTAAGGAATGTTGAGACTGCTTGAGAGACGTTGTCGCCATCCTGGCGCTGTTGAATGGACTGCGGTTGGTCCGAACCGGCCGTCCCTTGACCGGATGTCACCGCGGGCTTTGGCCCGTCGATGTAAAAAACAAACATGGGCGCCCGAAGACGCCCATGCGGGTGATGCATTAACCAAGCATGCCGTGCTGGGCGACACCGGCCGGCGGCCAGTTCTCCAGCTTCATGCCCAGCGCAAGGCCGCGCTGTGCCAGCACTTCCTTGATTTCGGTCAGCGACTTCTTGCCAAGATTCGGGGTCTTGAGCAGTTCCACTTCGGTCTTCTGGATCAGATCGCCGATGTAGTAGATGCTCTCGGCCTTCAGGCAGTTGGCCGAACGCACGGTCAGCTCGAGGTCGTCGATCGGGCGCAGCAGCACCGGATCCACGCCGCTGGCAGCCGGCTTGGCCGCACCGCGATCGCGGTGGGTGAAATCGCCGAACACCGACAGCTGATCGCTGAGGATGTCGGCGGCGGTGCGCACGGCTTCCTCGGCATCGATCGTGCCGTTGGTTTCGATATCGATCACCAGCTTGTCGAGGTCGGTGCGCTGTTCGACGCGCGCAGCTTCCACGGCATAGGCAACGCGACGCACCGGCGAGAACGACGCGTCCAGCATCAGACGACCGATGGTACGGGTCTCTTCATCCGGACGACGACGCGCAGCAGCCGGCTGGTAGCCGAACCCACGCTCGATCTTCAGACGCATGTTCAGTGCGGTGTCTTTGGTCAGGTGGCAGATCACGTGGTCGCCGTTGATGATCTCAACGTTGTGATCGGTCCTGATGTCGGCCGCAGTGACCGTGCCCGGACCCTGCTTGGACAACGACAGCGTGGCGCTGTCGCCACTGTGCATGCGAATCGCCACGTCTTTCAGGTTGAGCAGGACGTCAAGCACGTCTTCCTGCAAACCCTCGACCGTGGTGTACTCGTGCAGCACGCCGTCGATCTCGACCTCGGTGATCGCAAAACCGGGGATCGACGACAACAGCACACGACGCAGGGCATTGCCCAGCGTGTGCCCGTAACCGCGCTCCAAGGGCTCGATCACGACCTTGGCACGGTTGTCGGTAAGACGTTCGATCTGCGGACCACGGGGGCGCAGAACCTGGTTGGCGGTAACCGTCATGTTGCGGGGTCTCCTGCGAACCTCCGGCAGTGCCGGAGGTTCTCCAATGTGAATTACTTCGAATACAACTCGACGATCAGCGCTTCGTTGATATCCGAAGGCAGGTCAGCGCGATCCGGCACGGCCTTGAATACGCCGCTGAACTTCTTCGAATCGACTTCAACCCACGACGGCGTCATGTCGTGCTGCTCAGCCACGGTCAGGGCTTCCTGCACGCGGAGCTGCTTCTGTGCTTTTTCCGACAGCGTGATCGCATCGCCGGCCTTGATCTGGTACGAAGCCAGATTCACCGACTTGCCATTGACCAGCACGCCACGGTGCGACACCAGCTGGCGCGCGGCCGGACGGGTGACGGCAAAGCCCATGCGGTAGCAGACGTTGTCCAGACGGGTTTCCAGCAACTGCAGCAGGTTCTCGCCGGTGTTGCCCTTCTTGGTCGAGGCCTTCTTGTAGTAGTTGCGGAACTGACGTTCCAGCAGACCGTAGATACGCTTGACCTTCTGCTTTTCACGCAGCTGGGTAGCGTAGTCGGAGAGCTTGCCTTTGCGAGCCGCGCCGTGTTGGCCGGGCTTCTGCTCAAGCTTGCACTTGGAGTCCAGCGCACGCGCCGGGCTCTTGAGGGAAAGATCGGCGCCTTCGCGGCGGGCGAGCTTACAGGTAGGACCGATATAACGAGCCATTTCTTATCGCTCCCTTTAGACGCGACGCTTCTTCGGCGGACGGCACCCGTTGTGCGGGATTGGCGTCACGTCGATGATGTTGGTGATCTTGTAGCCCACGTTGTTCAACGAACGCACGGCCGACTCACGGCCCGGACCCGGACCCTTGATACGTACTTCCAGCGACTTCACGCCGTAGTCGAGCGCAGCGCGGCCAGCCTTTTCGGCGGCAACCTGAGCAGCGAACGGGGTCGACTTACGCGAACCACGGAAACCGGCGCCGCCGGACGTAGCCCACGACAAGGCGTTGCCCTGGCGATCGGTGATGGTGACGATGGTGTTATTGAACGAAGCGTGGACATGAGCGACGCCGTCAGTGATGACGCGCTTGATCTTCTTCTTCGTTTTCTTTTCTGCTGGCTTTGCCATGATCTATCCCTTACTTCCTGATCGCCTTGCGCGGACCCTTACGGGTGCGGGCGTTGGTACGGGTGCGCTGACCACGCAGCGGGAGACCACGGCGATGACGCAGACCGCGATAGCAGCCCAGGTCCATCAGTCGCTTGATCGCGATACCGATTTCGCGGCGCAGGTCGCCTTCGACGACATACTTGCCGACTTCGGCGCGCAGGCGCTCGATTTCGGGTTCGGACAGATCACGAATCTTCGTGGTCGAGGTAACCCCTGCGGATTCGCAGAGCTTCTTAGAACGGGTACGGCCGATGCCGTAGATGCTTTGCAACCCGACCCAGACGTGCTTCTGGGCTGGCAGGTTGACGCCTGCAATACGCGCCATGACGCGATTCTCCAACTGAGTGATGGCCCGACAGCGCCCAGGCGCCATCCGGCAGGATGGATCAAAAGTGAACTCGGAATTATAGCAAGGCCTCGGATTGCTTTGAAGCCCGTGGAACCAGAGGTTCCATGGACCCGGCGTGGGGAGTGTGCCCTCGCTCCGGCGCCGGACGGTGTTGATCCAGAAAACTTCTCCGAACCGCCTGTGCTACTCCCGCACAGGACCACCCCGTCACACCCGCACGCGAGACGTCGCGCGAGCCGCCCTTCTGATCGGAAGATCGTGGCCCGGGAACCAGGCCGTCTTCACGTAATGAAGATCTAGTGTACCACTTAACCGCGCGCCAAGCCGCCGCGCGAGCCGCCCTTCAGGTTGGCCTTCTTCAGCAAGCTCTCATACTGGTGCGACATCAGATGCGCCTGGATCTGCGCAATGAAGTCCATCACCACCACCACCGCGATCAGCAACGACGTACCACCGAAATGGAACGAGGTACCGAGCTGAGTGCGCATGATTTCCGGCAGCAGGCAGACGATGACCAGGTACAGCGAACCGGCCGCGGTCAGCCGCGTCAGCACGCCGTCGACGTAATCCGCCGTGGCCTTGCCGGGGCGGATGCCCGGAATCAATGCGCCCGACTTCTTGAGGTTGTCGGCAGTCTCTTGCGAGTTGAACACCAGCGCGGTGTAGAAGAACGCGAAACCGATGATCAGCGCGGCAAATACCAGCATATGCACCGGTTCGCCCGGCCCAAGCGCGTTGGCGATCTTCTGCAACCACGAACCCACGCCACTACCCGATGCCGCCTGACCCGACCACATCGACAGCGTCGCCGGGAAGGCCAGGATGCTGGAGGCGAAGATCGGCGGAATCACACCCGCCATGTTGAGCTTCAGCGGCAGGAACGAGGTCTGGTTCATATACGCATTGCGACCGCCCTGGCGGCGCGCGTAATTGACCGTAATCCGCCGTTGCCCACGCTCGACGAACACCACAAACAGCGTAAACGCCAGGATGGTGATGACGATCAGCAACAGCGAAATGAAGCTCAGATTGCCTTCGCGGAACGCCTCGACGGTCTGGATGGCCGCCGACGGCAGACCGGCCACGATGCCGGCAAAGATGATCAGCGACACACCGTTGCCGATGCCGCGCTCGGTGACCTGCTCGCCAACCCACATCAGGAAGATTGTACCTGCCGTCAGCGCGATCACTGCTGTGAGCACAAAGCCCATGCCCGGCGCGTACACCACCGGAGCGCCGCCCGGTGCGGTCTGGTTCTGCAGCGCAAGCGCGATACTGCCGCCCTGCACCACCGCCAGAAGCACCGCGCCAATGCGCGAATACTGGGTGATCTTGCGTCGGCCCGACTCGCCTTCCTTCTGCATCGCCTTGAGGGCGGGAAAGATATGCGTGGCCAACTGGATCACGATCGATGCCGAGATGTACGGCATCACGTTCAACGCAAAAATACTGAAACGGTGCAGGGCGCCGCCCGAGAACATGTTGAACATGTCCACGATGCCGCCGCCCTGCGCCTGCATCAACGAAAGCATGGCATCGGGATTGACGCCCGGCACCGGCACATAGCAGCCGATGCGATAGACGATCAATGCCCCGAGGACGAACAGTAGCCGCTGGCGAAGTTCCGTGAACTTGCCGAGCCCGCCACCGAGGTTACCAATGCCAGCCTGCGCCATCTGCCGATTACTCCTCTACGCTGCCGCCGGCAGCTTCGATTGCTGCCTTGGCGCCTGCGGTAGCCGCAACGCCCTTCAGCACGAACTTCTTGCTCAGCTCGCCCTTCAGCACGATCTTCGCCTTCTTGGCGCGGCTCGGGACCAGATTGGCCGCACGCAGCGCTGCAAAGTCGACATCACCGGCATCCAGCTTGTCCAGCTGGTAGGACAACACTTCAGCGGTATCGCGCGCCATCTTGGAGCGGAAACCGATCTTGGGCAGACGGCGCTGCATCGGGGTCTGGCCGCCTTCGAAGCCGGCCTTGATCTTGCCGCCGCCCTTGCGAGCGAACGAACCCTTGTGACCGCGACCAGCGGTCTTGCCGAGGCCCGAACCGATACCACGACCGACGCGGGTGCGTTCGGTACGGGCGCCGTCGGCCGGCTTGAGGTCATTAAGACGCAGAGTCATTGGATTACTCCTCAACCTTGACGAGGTAGTGAACCGTATTGATCAGGCCACGCACCTGCGGGCTGTCCTTCAGTTCACGCACATCGTTGAGCTTATTCAGGCCCAACGCACGCACCGACAGGCGGTGACGCGACTGGGTTCCACGCAGGCCACGCACCAGGCGCACCTTGACGGTCTTGTTGGTGTCCTTAGCCATGGTTGAGCTCCTCCACCTTCTTGCCGCGCTTGGCCGCAACACGGGCCGGCGACTGCACTTCCGACAGACCCTTCAGGGTTGCGCGGACCAGGTTGATCGGATTACGCGAACCGACCGCCTTGGCCAGCACGTTCTTCACGCCAACCGCTTCGAGCACGGCGCGCATCGCACCGCCGGCAATGACGCCGGTACCTTCGGAAGCCGGCTGCATGTACACGCGTGCGGCGCCATGGCCGGACTTGACCGCGTGCCACAAGGTTCCGTTGTTCAGATCAACAGTAGCCAGGTTCTTGCGCGCCTGTTCCATCGACTTCTGAATGGCGACCGGCACTTCGCGCGCCTTGCCATAACCAAAACCGACCTTGCCCAGACCATCGCCGACCACGGTCAGCGCAGTGAAGGTGAACTGGCGACCGCCCTTGACCGTCTTGCTGACGCGGTTGACCGCGACCAGCTTCTCGATCATGCCGTCGTCGACTTTCTCTTCGCGGTTACGGTCGCGATCACGACCCCGCGGTGCACGTTCTTCTGCCATCTTGATTCCTTGATTGATTGAGTATGTACGGCTCGAAGCCGCTTATGGTTGTGGAGTGGAACGGTGGTCCCGTGGCCGCTGCAAAAGAACGGGACGGTCCGGCATCTCCCTGCCGGCGGAAACGCGGATGCGGCCGATGGCCACATCCGCAGCAGTGCTTAGAACTGCAGGCCGCCTTCGCGAGCCGCATCGGCCAGCGCCTTGATGCGACCATGGTAGCGGTAGCCCGAGCGGTCGAATGCGACCTTCTCGATACCGGCAGCCTTGGCGCGCTCGGCGATCAGCTTGCCGACCTTGACGGCGGCATCGCTGTTCTTGCCGTTCTTCAAGCCATCCTTGACGTCGGCCTGCAGGGTGTTCGCCGCAGCAATCACCTTGGAACCGTCGGCAGTGAAGACCTGGGCATACAGGTGCTGACCGGTGCGCAGCACCGACAGACGCGCGACGCCCAGCTCGCGGATGTGTGCACGGGTCGACTTGGCGCGACGCAGGCGGGCGATGTTCTTGTTGATGCTCATGATATTTATCCTACGAAAGCTGAAGGAAAACAGGCTTTTGCAATAAGAAGTCCAGCCATGGATGGCCGGACTCCTCGCAGAGGGACCTGCCTTACGCCTTCTTGGCTTCCTTGCGAATGATGACTTCACCGGCGTACTTCACACCCTTGCCCTTGTAGGGCTCGGGCGGACGGAAACCGCGAATCTTGGCGGCGACTTCGCCGACGCGCTGCTTGTCGGCGCCCTGGACCACGATTTCGGTCTGGGTCGGGGTCGACAGCGTGATGCCTTCCGGCGCCACGAACACCAGCGGGTGCGAGAAACCGAGCGCCAGGCTCAGATCCTTGCCCTGCATGGCAGCGCGGTAACCGACGCCGACCAGCTCGAGCTTGCGCTCGAAGCCTTCGGACACGCCCTTGACCATATTGGCCAGGATGGCGCGCACGGTGCCGGTGATGGCCAGCTGCGACGGATCGTTTGCCGACAGGGTTGCGACATCGCCGTCGATGGCGATTTCCACGCCCACCGGCTTGGGCAGGGTCAACGTACCCTTCGGGCCCTTGACGCTGACCAGCTCAGGCTGGACGTTGAGCTCAACACCCTTCGGAAGGGAAACAGGCTTCTTGGCTACACGGGACATGTTCGATTCCTTCCCTTAGGCCACGAAGCACAGGACTTCACCACCAACGCCGGCTTCGCGAGCCTGCGCATCGGTCATGATGCCCTTCGACGTGGAGATGATGGCGATACCCAGGCCACCGAGGACCTTGGGCAGCTCGGTCTTGCCGCGGTACTGACGCAGACCCGAGCGCGAGAAACGCTTCAGGGTCTCGATGACCGGACGGCCTTCGAAATACTTCAGCACGATTTCCAGCTCCGACTTGTTGTTTTCGGTGGCCGTAACGCGCAGGTCGGTGATGTAACCCTCGTCCTTCAGGACCTGGGCGATCGCAACCTTGATTTTGGACGACGGCAATTTCACCGTCTGCTTACCAACCGCGGCCGCATTCTTGATGCGAACCAGCAGGTCGGCGATGGGATCAGTCATGCTCATATGAGTACCTTTGAGTGCACCGATATCCGCTTTCGCGAAAATCTTGTGTTTTCCTGGGGACGGGCCAGGACCCTTGACGCCATGCCGAGCCGCTACGGGCAAGACAGAAGCGGAAGTATACGACAAAAGAGCCCGACTTGCGTCGGACTCCCTTGTTGAACAGAACCATCCTGTTCAAACCGGCCGCGAACGGCCGGGATGCTGTTACCAGCTTGCCTTACGCAGACCCGGAACGTCGCCGTTCATCGTGGCCTTGCGCAGCATGTTGCGACCCAGACCGAACTTGCGGTAGACACCGCGCGGACGGCCGGACAGCTCGCAACGGTTGCGGTGGCGGCTCGGCGACGAATCGCGCGGCAGCTTCTGCAACTTGGTCGACGCATCGATCTTCTCTTCGTAGGACGCATCCTGACTGGAGAGGATCTTCTTCAGCGCATCACGCTTGCCGGCAAATTTCTTCGCCAGCTTTGCACGCTTGATGTCGCGGTGGATCATGGAGGTCTTTGCCATTTCGGATGTCCTCGACGGTCAGTTACGGAA
This sequence comes from Xanthomonas sp. 3793, assembly GCF_024806835.1. GTDB lineage: Bacteria > Pseudomonadota > Gammaproteobacteria > Xanthomonadales > Xanthomonadaceae > Xanthomonas > Xanthomonas arboricola_F. The sequence continues at coordinate 7,023 of NZ_JANTYU010000002.1, read as the reverse complement.
CGGGAACTTGAACGCTGCCAGCAGCGCCTTCGCTTCCGCATCCGTCTTGGCGGTGGTGGTGATGGCGATATCCATACCGCGAATCGCATCGACGGCGTCGAAATCGATTTCCGGGAAGATGATCTGTTCCTTCACACCCATGTTGAAGTTGCCACGACCGTCGAAGGAACGACCGGAGACACCACGGAAGTCGCGCACGCGCGGCAACGAGATGTTGATCAGGCGATCCAGGAACTCGTACATCTTGGCGCGACGCAAGGTGGTCTTGCAGCCGATCGGCCAACCATCGCGAATCTTGAACGATGCGACCGAGACGCGCGACTTGGTGACCACCGGCTTTTGACCGGAGATCTTGGACATGTCGGCGACCGCATTCTCAAGAATCTTCTTGTTGGTAGCCGCCTCACCCACGCCCATGTTGAGCGTGACCTTGACCAGCTTCGGCACTTCCATCGGATTGGTGTAGCCGAATTCCTTCATCAGGGCCGGCACCACGTTTTCCTTGTAAAACTTTTCGAGACGCGTATTCATGATCTCATTCCTCAGGCGTCGAGCGCCTCACCGCTGGAGCGGAACACACGCAATTTGCGTCCATCCTCCAGCACCTTGAAGCCAACGCGCTCGCCCTTGCCCGTTGCCGGGTTGACGATATTGACGTTGGAGATATGGATCGACGCTTCACGCTCGACCACGCCGCCGGCGACACCCGCCTGCGGGTTCGGCTTGGTGTGGCGCTTGATGACGTTGGCATTGGAAACGATCACGCGATCGCCGTCCACACGCACAACTTCACCCTGCTTACCCTTGTCCTTGCCGGTGTTGATGACGACCTGGTCGCCCTTCTTGATACGGTTAGCCATGTGTATGTCCTCCGCTCACAGCACTTCGGGAGCGAGCGAGACGATCTTCATGAACTTCTCGGAACGCAGCTCGCGCGTCACCGGCCCGAAGATGCGGGTCCCGATCGGCTCCTGCTTGTTGTTCAACAGCACAGCGGCATTGCCATCGAAGCGGATCAGCGAACCGTCGGGACGGCGCACACCCTTGCGGGTACGCACCACGACGGCGTCGTAGACTTCGCCCTTCTTGACCTTGCCACGCGGAATGGCGTCCTTGACGGTCACCTTGATGATGTCGCCAATGTGTGCGTAGCGGCGCTTGGAGCCGCCCAGCACCTTGATGCACATCACTTCCTTGGCACCCGAATTGTCGGCCACATCGAGGTAGCTCTGCATCTGGATCATGATTCAGATCTCCCTTAGCCGGCCGAACGGGTGACGATTTCGACCACCCGCCAGTTCTTGGTCTTGGACATTGGAGCAATCTCGGTCACGCGCACGACATCGCCTTCATTGCAGGCATTGTCGGCATCGTGTGCGTGGAGCTTGGACGAGCGCTTGATGTACTTACCGTACAACGGGTGCTTGACCTGGCGCTCCACCAACACGGTGACCGTCTTGTCCATCTTGTTGCTGACGACACGGCCTTCGACCGTGCGCAGCGTTTGCTTTTCGTTGTTGTCGCTCATCGCGGCCGTCCTTACTTGGTGCTGCCGAGCAGGTGCTTGACGCGAGCAATCTCGCGGCGCACCCGGCGGGTTTCGTGGGTCTTCGGCAGCTGGCCGGTGACCTGCTGCATGCGGAGCGAGAACTGCTCCTTACGCAGATCGGTCAGGTGGGCCTTCAGTTCGTCAGCCGACTTCTCGCGGAGTTGTTTGATATCCATCAGCGCACCGTCCGGGTCACGAAAGTGGTCGTCACCGAGAGCTTGGCAGCGGCAAGGCGGAACGCCTCACGTGCGGTCTCTTCGGGAATCCCCTCGATTTCATAGATCATGCGGCCCGGCTGAATCTGCGCGACCCAATACTCCACGTTGCCCTTACCGGAGCCCATGCGGACTTCGATCGGCTTCTTGGTGATCGGCTTGTCGGGGAACACACGGATCCACATCTTGCCGCCCTTTTTGACGTGGCGGCTGATCGTGCGGCGTGCTGCTTCAATCTGGCGTGCGGTCAGCTGACCGTGCGCCGTGGCCTTGAGGCCGTATTCGCCGAAGCTGACGGCGTTTCCGCTCCATGCCAGGCCGTCATTGCGGCCCTTGTGCATCTTGCGATATTTGGTTCGCTTGGGTTGCAACATTGCCGTTACCTCGCTTCACGAGCCGGGCGCGACGGGCGGTCACCGCGGTCGCCACGATCGTTACGATCGTTGCGCGGGCTGTCGTCCTGCTTTTCCTGGCCAACCTGAGAGAAGTCGAAGACTTCGCCCTTATAGATCCAGACCTTGATGCCGATGATGCCGTACGTCGTGGACGCTTCGGCAAAACCGTAATCAATGTCGGCACGTAGCGTGTGCAGCGGCACGCGGCCTTCGCGGTACCACTCCGAACGGGCGATTTCTGCGCCGTTGAGGCGGCCAGCCACATTGACCTTGATGCCCAGGGCACCCAAGCGCATCGCGTTACCGACCGAGCGCTTCATTGCGCGGCGGAACATGATGCGACGCTCAAGCTGCTGCGCGATCGACTCGGCGACCAGCTGCGCATCCAGCTCCGGCTTGCGCACTTCGGTGACGTTGATGTGCGCCGGAACGCCCATCAGCTCGCTCACTTCCTTACGCAGCTTTTCGATGTCCTCGCCACGCTTGCCGATCACCACGCCCGGACGGGCAGTGTGGATGGTCACGCGGGCGGTTTTGGCAGGGCGCTCGATCAAGATCTTGCTGACACCTGCCTGCGCGAGCTTCTTGCGCAGCATTTCACGCACTTTCAGGTCGGCTGCCAGATAGGCAGCGAAATCGCCCTTGTTTGCGTACCACTTGGAGTTCCAGTCTTTGGAGATACCAAGACGGATTCCAGTCGGATGAACTTTATGACCCATGGTCTTTTCCTTTCCGCTTACTTGGCGGCGCCGACAATCACAGTGATGTGACTGGTGCGCTTGAGGATGCGGGTACCGCGGCCTTTCGCCCGCGCCATGAAACGCTTCAGGGACGGACCTTCATCAACCATGATGGTCTTGACCTTCAGCTCGTCGACATCCGCGCCCTGATTGTTCTCGGCATTGGCAATAGCCGACTCCACAACCTTTTTGATCAGGTGTGCAGCCTTCTTGTCCGAGAACTTCAGCAGATTGACCGCACGCTCGGCGGACAAACCACGCACCTGGTCAGCGACCAGGCGGGCCTTCTGCGGGGAGATGCGCGCGGTGCGCAGGATTGCTTTCGCTTCCATCGTCATCTCTCCTTACCTGCTCGACTTCTTGTCGCCACCGTGACCCTTGAAGGTCCGGGTGACGGCAAATTCGCCGAGCTTGTGGCCGACCATATTCTCGTTGACGAGCACCGGAATATGGTTCTTGCCGTTATGCACGGCGATGGTGATGCCTACCATTTCCGGCAGGATCATCGAACGGCGCGACCAGGTCTTGATCGGCTTCTTGCTACCCGCAGCGGACTCCACCTTCTTTGCAAGGTGGTGATCGACGAACGGGCCCTTCTTGAGTGAACGTGCCATGGTCGATTAGCCCCTACGATCGCGGACGATGAATTGCTGGGTGCGCTTGTTCTTGCGCGTCTTGTAACCCTTGGTCGGAACACCCCACGGGGTGACCGGATGCGGATTACCCTGACCAGCCTTCGCTTCACCACCACCATGCGGGTGATCGACCGGGTTCATGGCCGCACCGCGAACGGTCGGGCGAACACCGCGCCAACGCTTGGCGCCGGCCTTGCCCAGCTTCTCGAGGTTGTGCTCGTCGTTGCCGACTTCGCCGATGGTGGCGCGGCACTCGACCGGCACCTTGCGCATTTCGCCCGAGCGCAGACGCAGCGTGGCATAGATGCCTTCGCGAGCGACCAGCTGGACGGCTGCACCGGCAGCACGTGCGATCTGAGCGCCCTTACCCGGCTTCAGCTCGATACCGTGGACCGTCGTACCGACCGGGATGTTGCGCAGCGGCAGCGTGTTGCCGGTCTTGATCGGTGCATTGGCACCGGCAATGACCTGGTCGCCAGCCTTCAGGCCCTTGGGGGCGATGATGTAGCGACGCTCGCCGTCGACATAGCACAGCAGGGCGATATGAGCGGTACGGTTCGGATCGTATTCGATCCGCTCCACACGCGCCGGAATGCCTTCCTTGTTGCGCTTGAAGTCGATGATGCGGTAGTGCTGCTTGTGGCCACCACCGACGTGACGCACGGTGATGCGGCCATGGTGGTTACGACCACCAGACTTGCTCTGCGAGTCGAGCAGCGCCGCGTGCGGTGCGCCCTTGTGCAGATCGGGAGTAACCACGCGCACGGCGGAACGACGGCCGGGAGAGGTGGGTTTGAACTTCATCAATGGCATGGGATGGACCTCAGGCCTTGGCCGTTACGTCGATGGACTGACCATCAACCAGGCGGACGTACGCCTTGCGCCAATTGCCACGGCTGCCAGCACGGTTACGGAAGGACTTGCTCTTGCCCTTGACGTTGACCACGTTGACTGCCTTGACCTTGACGTCGAACAGCTGCTCAACCGCGGCCTTTACATCGGCCTTGGTGGCTTCGTTCGAAACTTCGAAGACATACTGGTTGGAGATTTCCTGCAGGCGCGCGGTCTTTTCAGAGACTCGCGGAGCACGCAGCACGCTGAAGATTTTTTCGTTGCTGCTCATGCCAGCCACTCCTCGACCTTCTTGACCGCATCGGCGGTGATCACGACCGTATCGGCCCCGACCAGAGCGACCGGATCCAGACCCTGCACATCACGCACCTGCACATACGGCAGATTGCGGGCGGACAGATACAGGTGCTCGGAAGCTTCTTCGGTGACGATCAGCGGGCGCTTGCCCACGTCCAGTCCCTTCAGCTTTTCGATCAGACCCTGGGTCTTGGTGGTTTCGACGTCGAACGCATCGACGATCATCAGGCGACCCTGGCGGTTAAGCTCAGAGAAGATCGCGCAGATGGCCGCACGGTACATCTTGCGGTTGACTTTCTGCTCAAAGCTGCGCGGCTTGGCCGCGAAGGTCACGCCGCCGCCGACGAAGATCGGAGCCGTCAGCGCGCCATGACGCGCACCGCCGCCCTTCTGCTTCTTCGACTTCTTGGTCGTGCCCGCAACTTCCGAACGCGTCTTCTGTGCCTTGGTACCAGCGCGACCGGCATTGCGATAAGCGACGACGACCTGGTGAACCAGATCTTCGCTGAATTCGCGACCGAACACGGCATCGGAGACCGAGACCTTGTTGTTGCTACCCGTGATAACGAGTTCCATCGTCATCTCTCCTTATGCCTTGCTCGCCGGACGGACGATCACGTCGCCACCAGCTGCGCCAGGCACGGCGCCGCGGATAGCAATCAGACCACGCTCGACGTCGACCTTGACCACTTCCAGGTTCTGCGTGCTTTGCTGCACGGCGCCCATGTGGCCCGACATCTTCTTGCCCGGGAAAACGCGACCCGGGGTCTGGCGCTGACCCAACGAACCCGGCGCGCGATGCGACAGCGAGTTACCGTGAGTTGCATCGCCCATACGGAAGTTGTAGCGCTTGATGGTGCCCTGGAAACCCTTACCCTTGGTGACGCCCTGGACGTCGACCTTCTGGCCGACTTCGAAGATGTCCGCCTTGATTTCGCCGCCGACGGCGAAATCGCCGAGCTGCGCATCTTCAACGCGGAATTCCCACAAGCCACGACCCGCTTCGACCTTCGCCTTGGCGAAGTGACCGGCGGCCGGCTTGTTGACCAGTGCGGCGCGACGCGCGCCAACGGTAATCTGCACCGCGCTGTAACCGTCGGTTTCAACGGTCTTGATCTGCGCGATGCGGTTCGGAGTTGCTTCGATCAGCGTAACCGGCACCGAGCGGCCGTCTTCAGTGAAGACGCGGCTCATGCCAGCCTTGCGGCCCACGAAGCCCAACGAATATTTCTTCGTCATGGTCGTAGTCCTCAGGTCAACTTGATCTGTACGTCGACGCCAGCCGCGAGCTCGAGCTTCATCAGCGCGTCCACGGTCTTGTCGTTGGGGTCGACGATATCGAGCACACGCTTGTGCGTGCGGGTTTCGTATTGGTCACGCGCATCCTTGTCGGCATGCGGGGATACGAGGATGGTGTAACGTTCGATCTTGGTCGGCAACGGGATCGGGCCACGCACTTGCGCGCCGGTCCGCTTAGCCGTTTCGACGATCTCGCTGGCCGAACGGTCGATCAAACGATGATCGAACGCCTTCAACCGAATCCGGATCTTTTGTTCCGACATGACGGAAGCTTCCTTCGTTAAAAGAGCGACGGGCAAGGCCTCTGGGATACCTGCCCCGATATTCCTGCGTTGGTGAAATCGCCAGACATCCTGCCGACGAGGGCTTTCCTCCGCCCAAAAACTGAGGCAGCCCGGTAAACCGGCCTGCCCAGACGGAAAAGTATAATGCGCAGATAGAGCACGGTCAACAACAGGTGAGTTGTTGAGTGCTCCATGCAACGCGACCTTCCCGGTCTGGCGAACACGAGCGGCATCCTGCCGTTCTTTTCGCTTGTGAACCCAGCGCCCTACCCAGGGACACCGAGCCGCGCATTATAGCGATGCGGATTTAGGTGCGCAAGCGCTTAACCAAAAAGAATCCGACACCCCGCCCGCACTCCAACGCAAAAAAAGGGCCGGCTTGCGCCGACCCCTTAGATTGCGTCGGCGACCGAAGCCGCCGAACTGCAGGCATTGCTTACTTGATGACCTTGGCAACCACGCCGGCGCCGACGGTACGGCCGCCTTCGCGAATCGCGAAGCGCAGACCTTCGTCCATCGCGACCGGGTTGATCAGGGTCACGACCATCTTCACGTTGTCGCCCGGCATCACCATTTCCACGCCTTCCGGCAGCTGGCAGGCGCCAGTGATGTCGGTGGTGCGGAAGTAGAACTGCGGACGGTAGCCCTTGAAGAACGGGGTGTGACGGCCACCCTCATCCTTGGACAGCACGTAGACTTCGGCTTCGAACTCGGTATGCGGCTTGATCGAACCCGGCTTGCACAGCACCTGGCCGCG
>NZ_JANTYU010000001.1:1437500-1485004 GCF_024806835.1 Xanthomonas sp. 3793 | reverse complement strand
GTTGCACAGTGCGCTGGGCTACCGCTCGCCGGCCGAGTTCGAAAAGATGGTTGTTGTTCCCTAATTAACCTGTCCGAGAAATCGGGGGTAGCTCATGCTAAAACCCTCGCCAACCGGCATCGTGGTCGGCAAGCACGGCGGCAAGTTGGTGCGCCTACCTGGGCAACAGTTTGTGATCCTGGCCGCGCCCACGCGTTCGGGCAAGGGTGTTGGCATCGTCATTCCCAATCTGCTCGACTACCAAGGCTCGGTGGTGGTTTTGGACATCAAGCAGGAAAACTTCGATCTGACTTCCGGCTGGCGCAAGAGCCAAGGCCAAGAGGTCTTTTTGTTCAACCCCTTTGCCGAAGACGGGCGCAGCCACCGCTGGAACCCCCTGAGCTACATTTCGCCCGATCCCGCCTTTCGCGTGTCGGATCTGATGAGTATCGCGGCGATGCTCTATCCAGACGGCTCTAACGCCCAGAAGTTCTGGGTGAGCCAAGCGCGCAACGCCTTCATGGCGTTTACGCTCTATCTGTTCGATAGCTTGGACGATCAGATCAAGCGCAAGCACCCGAAAGACACCTGGATGTTCCCAACCCTTGGGATGCTCTATCGCGTGTCATCTGGCGATGGAAGCGACTTGAAGGGCTACCTCAAAAAGCTCTCGCAGCGCGACTTCCTGGGTCGCGACGCCAAGATGGCGTTCGACAATTTGCTCTCGCAAGCCGAAGAGACGTTCGCCTCGATCATGGGCACGTTCAAGGAGCCGCTCAACCAGTTCATCAACCCAATCCTGGATGCATCAACCAGCGGCAATGACTTCTTGTTGACGGATGTGCGCAAGAAGAAGATGAGCATCTACATTGGCATCCAGCCGAACAAGCTGGCCGAAAGCCGCTTGTTGATCAACCTGCTTTTCAGCCAGCTCATCAACCTCAACACCAAAGAGCTGCCGCAGAACAATCCGGCGCTCAAACACCAGTGTTTGCTGCTGATGGATGAGTTCACGTCCATCGGCCGGGTCGACATCATTGCAAGCGCGGTGAGCTACATGGCCGGCTACAACATCCGCTTGCTGCCGATCATCCAGAGCATGGCGCAGCTGGACGCGACCTATGGCAAGGATGTCTCGCGCACCATCATCACCAACCATGCCTTGCAAATCGTCTACGCCCCGCGCGAGCAGCAAGACGCCAACGACTACTCGGACATGCTTGGCTACACCACGGTGCGCAAGAAGAACAAGTCGCACACCAGTGGCAAGCAAAGCAGTGTGTCCTACTCCGAGACCGAGCAACGTCGCGCATTGATGCTGCCACAGGAGTTGAAGGCGATGGGCTTTGACAAGGAGGTCTTCCTCTATGAAGGCATCCCAAGCCCGGTGCTCTGCGAGAAGATTAAGTATTACGAAGACACCTACTTCACCAAGCGCTTGTTGCCAAGGGTGAAGATTGAAGCCTTACAGATGGTCCCCGCATGAGTGATAGCACACCTTCCAATGTGCCTCAGAATCGATTGAAGGCTGATGGCAGTCACAGTCAACAGCTTCTGCGTGACCTGGCATTAATCAATGCGCGCACTGTGCAGCAGTTAGGGCCATTGCAACCGGGGCGTCCGTAGCAACGCCTAAGCGCAAGCCCAATCTTCCACGTCCAATGCAACGCCTCAATCAGGATGCTTTTATGACTCAGACTAACGATTCTTCCCCTGATTCGGTCGGCAAAAGACCGCCAGTGCCACAAGGCTTGCGCGAAAGCTTCAAGGATTACCCCGATCACATCGCGCGGTTGGAAAGTGCGCTCCAAGAGTCGGTCGATAAGCCATCGCCGATTACCCCCCCCTTGGAGTTTGCGATCTGGGCGATCGAGGGCTGTCTTGATACCTTTATCGACGAATCACGTGAAAAGCTCAGGATTGCAGAACAAACGGGCGACCAAGAAGCAATCGCACTGGCGAAGGCAACGCATCTACTCATGCTTCATAGCGCCGCTAAGGGCACATGGAAGGAGCAGAATTTAATGGACTATTTTGGTTTCCCAAGTTCGAGTCATCGTCATGGCTGATGAAAGCGATGTGCTGCCGAAAGGGATCCACGAGCAGATCCTACGCGAGCAAATACTAACCGCCCCAGATTTCATCAATTCAACAGCCCAGCAGCAGCCGAAAGCAGTCATTCTGGGCGGCCAGCCTGGTGCGGGTAAGGGCGGCCTTGTCGCTCAGGCGAAGGCCGAGCTTGATCAAAATGCGGTCACAATCGACCCCGATGAGTTGCGCCGCTACCACCCGCGCGTTGCTGACTTTCGACGCGAAAATCCTTATGAATGGTCTGGTCGAACCCACAAGGACGCGAGCTCTTGGGCCGATGAGCTGCGCATGGCAGCGACTGCCGAAAAAAAGAACCTCATCTTCGACACCACGTTAAGCGATGGAAAGTGGGCATCGGAGACGCTAATCAAGGGCTTGCAAGAGCAGGGCTATGAGGTCGAGGTGCGTGCTGTTGCTTCTCCCAAGTTGGAGAGTGAGCATGGTGTCGATGAGCGTTTTACGGCCAACACCGACAGGCAAGGCTACGGTCGCCATGTGCCTGAGGGCGCGCGTGATGCAATCTACGGAAAGCTCCCTGTCAGTTTAGATACCATCCATACGAACAGCAACGTGCCCATCCGCATCTTCAATCGTGAGGGCATCGAGCTTTACGATAGTCGCACCGACGCACGCATGCCTGGTCAAGCGATGGAGGAAGCGCGCAACGCGCGGCTTAAAGATCCCGCTTTCACCGAGCATCTTCGGGATGCCTGGCAAAAGCAAGTCGATTGGCACCGTGATCTACCGGAACACGCACAAGCGATCCCGAAATCTGATCCTGCTGTCCAAGCAAAACTGCTTGAGGAGCATGCCAAGCTCCGGGTGAGCGATGTAGTTGCTAGTCGCATGGAAGGCATTGCCACCATTGATGAACTCGTGCGGCCGGGGGCTCCGCCTGCACGCGTGCCTGTGCCCGAGCCGGAGATCCCGGGCTTGCGTCGCGCCGGGATGACAGCAGGGCTTGCGGGCTTGGGCGTTGCCGCGACCGCCTACGACGCGTCGCAGACCGGAGAGCGTGTTGGCACGCTGTTGGCACAAGACAACCTCACCGCTGCGCGCTCAGAAGCGTTGCACTTTGCTGCCCGAGGCGCGGGCGGCTGGGCGGGAGGTGCTGCTGCCGCTGCCGTTGTTGGCACAAGTGGTGCCGGACCCGTCGCGCTGGTGGTGGCCGATGGTTATCTGTTCAGTGCTGCTGCCGAAAAGGCCGTCACGCTTTGGGATAACCGCCAGATCTATACGCAAACCGACAAGCAGGGCGTGAGCTGGGAGTTCAACGGCAGCCAGTGGCTTCGCCAAGAAAAAGCCGACCTGCAAAACGATGGCACGGATACCCCACAGAAGCAGGGCATGTTCGCGCTGCCAGAAAAAGTGCGCGAGCTGAACTATCACGCCAGTAGCGAAGCGACCGAGCAGGTGCTGGGCAAGGCGCAACCCAGTAATCCTTATGTGCAGCCATCCAGTGATGCTGATGCGGCGCATCTTTACGCACGGGATTGGAGACACGATCCAGCGAGTGGCCAATGGTCACGGATGGTCGCCGACGACGTTGATCGGAACGATCGGCCCGTCTGGACGGTTGATCCGGCAAATCCTGAGCGTAGTGCCGCGTTGGATCAGCAGGCAGCTCAGGTGGTGGACGCCAACATTGCCCGTGGCCCAGCTGCAATTGCGGCAACCTATCAAGCTGCCTATCAGCGCAATGGTTGGGACGACTTTGGCCCCGTGCCAGCGGCCGTGCAAGCCGCCTTAAACCCCGACTCACTGCAAGCCTCGGACGGCAAGCAGTATCAGCGCGATACGCAAGGTCAGTGGCGGCATGACGGCGTTGCTGCCGAAGGCAATGTCCCGCTGGAACTCAATGCAACGCGCGAACGCTTGCAACCGGCCTTGGAGCAGCATGCGCAGGCAATGGCACAGATGCCGGCAAGGCAAACGCCAGCGCTGCAGCAGCAGGATCAGGCCAATACCGAGGCGACTTATGCCGCCTATGGCGTTGCGCCCAATGCTCAGACTGCTGGCGCGATCCAGCTTGCGGTGCAAAAGACTCGTGACGCAAACGGGATCGATGCAGCGACCAGCTCTCTGGCATTGGAGCGTGATGCGTCCGGTCAATACTCGGTGGACAGTCCCATCCAGCATTTGAGCCGTGACGCCGATGGTGTGGTGCGTGTTGCAGCAACCACCAGCACTGATGCGATCCATCAGGCGCTCAGCGAGGTGCAGTCACTCCGGCAGGAGCAACCACCTTCGACGGGTGCACCAGAGCTGCGCATTGACGCGCAATCGCCCCAAGAGCGTGACGCCTACGAGCAGGCCCTGCTGGAGGCCAATCGGCAAGGTGTTTCTACGCAAGAAGCGCAACAGGTCGCAAGCTTCGCCGCAACGACCGTCACCGCTCCGCGTGTAGACGAAAGCCAAGCGCCTCAGGCAGCCATTGACGTGCAGCGAGATCGAGACGTTGCACGCACAACCGACGCGCCTGCCGTTGCGGAGACGGCGACTCCTGCTCTTGTCGTGATGCCTGCATCCGTCAACGCGCCGCTGCCAGAAGACGTGCGTCCGGTTGCCAAGCCTACCGAACCGAAGCCCGAGTCTGTCCCACAGCGCGAACCCCAAGAAACCCGAACATCTGAGGTTGCCGCACCCTCGACAGCCGGCGCAGTCCAACCGACGGCAGAGGCAGTGGCGCCAGCCTCTGCAAGCGCATCTGCGCCGAGCGTCGGATCGCCCTCATCAGCTCTCACGTTCCCAAGCCAGGCAACTGTTCCAACGCCGCCGTCATTTCAGGAAGTGGAAGGGCTGCGCCTGGGCGACCGAGGGCAAGAGGTTGAGTTCTTGCAGTATCGCTTGCAGCAAGTGGACGCGCGTGGTCCAAACGGCCAGGCCGTGCCGCAAGACGGGCACTACGGTCCAGAGACCGAACATGCAGTAAGGCAGTTCCAGCAAGACCAAGGATTGCCGGCAACGGGCATTGCCGGGCAAGACCTGGATGAAGCGTTGTCCCAGGCACAACACGCGCGCCGAGAAGCTCTGAAACCGACAGGGCCGACATTGGCAAATGCGGCGGTGGAGCAGGGCGGTGAGCAGCAAGCGCAAGGAGTTGCACCACAGAACGAAGCGACATCGGCTATTCCATTGCAGGCAGAACAGCAAGAGGCGATGCAGGCGTCGTCGCCGGCAATGCCAACGCCAACGCAGAGCGAAGTGCCGGCACAAATCGTCTTGGCTGAGCGCACGTCCTCCTATGCGTCATCGCCGAGCTTCGGTGGGGCTGGCGGGCGTTCAAACCCAGGTATCAACGATGAGGATCGGGTCGAGCAAGCGAGACCCTCCCAAGATGCCGCTCAGCAGGCGTTTCCCTCTGATCATCGGGATTACGCGTTGTTCTCCGCCATACAGGCGCAGCTCCCGAAAGGCACCTCCGATGAGAAGGCGGCCGAAGTGTTCCATGCCGTCAAAGAGTCAGGGATCGAGCGCGCGGATCAACTCCGGAAAGTGACCATCCAAGATGATGTCGCCTTTGTCTTTGGCAAGACGCCCGGCTTTCACTCGGAAACCGCCCTCAACACGCCATCGCCTGGCATCAATGAGACCTTGCAGAAGACAGAGGCAATGGATCAACAACGGGCGCAGGAGATGGTGCAGTTTCAACGCGAGCGCGAAGAAATCGACAGGAACCCAACGGGCCCCGTGATGACGATGGCCGCTCGCTCTCAGCAACAGGCGATGTCAGGCGCGTCCAGTGGTGACGGAGGCGGGGGCGGCTGAGGCTGAGGCATAGATTTCACCTCATTGTTGCTCGTGTCTTAGAGAGCTGAGTCTTGCAGTTCCTCCTGAAAGTTGAGGGCGTGCTTCGGAGCGAAATAATAGGCTGCCCCATGGAAAACCGCACCATTTGGCGGTGCAGGTGCATCTGCTGTGCACCGTGGGCCATCCTCTGCAAGCTTGTTGAAAAGGCATATCAGAACTTGCACACCACGCATGTCCTCCGCTACGATCCGGCCCCTTGCAGGATCAGTGCCGCCGGGGATGGCGGACACAACAATACTGATAGGTTTAAGGCTTGCTTTCTGTGCTGCGTCGCGTTTCGAACGCTGTGGCTCGGCGAGCATGCCTGACGTTGTTAGCATAGCTTCCAAAAATCGAAGGACATATGGACGATTCAAGTGTAGTAAGGCAGGAGGCCGTCGATAAGGCAGCTCCACGTGTTGAGGTTAAACGACGTCTGGGTGCTTTGGTGCTTGGCGTGCAGTCACTTGGGGCGCTTGCCCTATTAGCACCGGCACAAGATGCAAATAGCTTCGGTAGATACATCTGCAGTGGCGGATTCACTAATATTGCTGGCGGGCCGCGTTTGTTTTCACCGGTTTGCTGGTTTCAGGAAGACTATGCGGGTGAGGCGACCCGCACTACAACGAACGGTAGGGCGCGCGTCCGGGCGAACGATGGTGGTGGCAGTGGCGGATTTGCCACATCGCCCGGTGCAAAAGAGCAGCCAACGAACGACAAGCGCGATAGCGCGGATTGCAGTGGGGAAAAAAGTGGCAATCCTGTGGTCATCTCGACGGGCAACAAAGTTGAGCCTGAGTTGGACTTCGCCGCCAATGGAGAGATGGGTCTTTATTTAGAGCGCACCTACAATGCGTTTTGGACCGCACGTGGACTTTTTGGCACGTATTGGCTCAGCAACTTCGACTACACCCTTGTGCCAGCTGGTAATACCATCTGGGCACAGCGACCCGATGGGCGCCGTATCAAGTTCTTGTTAGACGCGGGCAGCGGTCACTACCTTGAAGAAAAAGCCTCACCGGTCGCTTTTGTTGTCAAACAAGCTGACGGATCGTTCGTTCTTTACAACGAGACACGAGGCACCGAAAAGTATGACAAGCGTGGCTACATCACTGAGCGGCGCAATGAGCAAGGAGTTGCATGGAGCTTCCGTTACGACGGCGCATATCTGCAAGAAGTCACACACACTTCCGGGCGCAGCATCAAGTTTGCCTGGGCCGATGGCGTTGTCACCCAAGCAACCGATCCTGCTGGAAATGTCTACCGCTATGGCTACCAGCAGAACGTCTTCGGATTGGGGTTGAGCAAAGGCCGGCTTGCGTCGGCGACCCTTCCAGGAGCCCCAGAAACGGTCGTCAGCTATCATTATGAAGATGCCCGATTTGTTGGTGCGCTGACGGGCAAGTCATTCAATGGTCAACGCTACTCGACCTTTGCCTATGATGATCAGGGTCGGGCGACGTCGACTGAACATGCCGGAGGCGTTGAGCGCTTTTCGTTTAGCTACTCCGTTCCGGCAACACAAGCAATCACGCCACCTCCTGCGCCACTTCCACCTGGTGGGTTTACGGGCGGAGAGACCGGTGGATCATGTAGCACCCCGCGTCCTGGTAGTGGAGAAATTTGCGTCCGCCCATCTTCGGTAGGGGGTGGTGCCGTCCGACTGTCCGCGCAAAGCATGTCCACTAACGCTGGTAGCCCTATGGCAACGGCGGCGGCGACAGGCAGCACCATTCCGAAAAAGATGTTGGTAACCGAGACCAGCCCGCTGGGGCGGCAGACAACCTACACCTATGAAGACGGGCGGCAAACCGAGGTTACAGGGGCTGCGAGTCCTCATTGCCCCGCAAGCTACAAGACGAAGACCTACGATGCGAATGGATATGAGGACATCGCTAGCGACTTTGCTGACAACCTCACCGACTTCGATTACGACGTCCAAGGCCATCTACTGAAGAAGGTTGAAGCAAAGGGCACTAGTGCCGAACGCACGCTGACCTACGCATGGGATCAGGCCAATCGGATGGTGCGTGAAACCATTGCAGGAGATCACGAGACGCGCGTTGAATATGACGCAGACGGCCGTGTCTCGAGGCATACGCTTGTTGATTTGACGGACTACGGACAGGGCCCCACGAAGGCCACTACGTATAGCTACACCAAGCATAGCAATGGCCTATTGGCCACCATGAAGGTAGACGGCCCGCTACCGGGATCTCAAGACAGCGTCATTCAGTCTTTCTCTTCAGTAGGCGATCTGACAAGTGTTGCAAATGGCATCGGCCAAGCGACCACCTACTCTGCGCACAACGCTCTTGGACAACCTGGCCGCGTGACAGGTCCAAACGGTGATGTCATGGAGTATCGCTATGACGGGCGCGGACGCGAGGTTGAACGCCGCACCTCAATCAACGGGGCGTGGGTGGCTACAACAACTGCCTATGATGGTGCGGGGAATATTGCAACGGTGCGCACTGGTGATGGAGTCTCGCAGACATATCTCTACGATGCCGCTCGCCGCGTCAAAGAGGTTTACAAACCCAAGTCTGATGGGATGTATGAGCGCAAGCGCTTTGAATACAACAATGCGTCGTTGGTCACGAAGACCGAAGTGCTCGACACTGCCTATACCGGTTCAACGTATGTTACCGGAAACATCGATGGTCTCTGGCACGATGCAGCCTGGAATTGGTATGTTGCGGGCTGGGCATGCTCAACTGGATACGCCGGATCGATCGATGTGCATCCTTATGTCGGCGGCTCCGCAGGCTACGGAACAGCACTACCCGGGGCTACTGCAAACATAGCAAGCGAACCTGCTGTAGCACAGCAATGCCAAACAAGCGGGTCGGCGTATCGCTTTAATATTGCGCTTCCTGGTGATGTTCGAAATGCGCATGGCGGCAAGCCATTGTATGTGCATGGCATCTCACCAGCAGGCTTAGAACACTCTTTGCTTAATGGCTCAGGCAAGCACTTCATTCCCGAAGTGCCGAAGGTCATTGGCAATATCGATCAGGTTTATCGCGATAGCGCCTATAACTGGTATGTCGACGGTTGGGCGTGCTCGACTGGCACAGCAGCATCGATCGATGTGCACATGTATGTGGGCGGGTCAGCCGGTGCAGGCTCCTTCTTGCTGGCGGCGACTGCTAATCAAGGGAGCGATGCGTCCCTGTCCCAACAGTGCCAAGCCGCAGGAAGTGCTTATCGCTTTCATATCCCGCTTCCCGCTGACGTTAGAAAAAATCATGGTGGCAAAAGCATCTTCATCCACGGCATTTCACCTGTGGGTAGAGAGCACTCGACGATTGCCGGGTCTGGCGCTTTTGCTATTCCCGCAACTGGCATGCGGGGCGATATCCAGGCTGTCGAATACGATAGCAACTGGAATTACTCCGTGAAGGGGTGGGCGTGCGGCCTAGGCATAAGCGACCACGTTGCGGTTCTGCTCTATGCCGGCGGTGGACCCGGCGCAGGCACGCATTTTGCTACCGTGTGGGCCAACCAGGCGGAAGATGCTGGCGCGGCAGCCCAGTGTGATACCGCAACTCAAGGCCGCACCTTCCGCTTCCCGCTGGACTTCAATCTCCGGAATTCGCTGGGAGACCGCCGTATCTATGCGGTGGCTTTGACGCCGGGAGGCGCTCTTTCTGACTACATGCTTCCCAACTCGGGAACGCACGCGCTGCCTCGCATGGACCGGAGCTCTGCTTTTGTCGGCTGGAACAACGTCGGTCCCTACGCCCCAGGTGAGACCCGCATGATATCAGCAACGTTCCAGAACACCGGGAACGTAGTGTGGGGAGCTGCTGGCGTTGGAAATATTTACATGGCCAGAGGATCTGCCACAAACAGTCTTAATCAGACTCATGGCTTGCCAAGGCCAGTCTATCCTGGGGATCGAGTGTCATTCTCGTGGAGCTACACGGCACCTCGTCCGGTGACGACAACGCGCTACCACGTGGTATCTCAGATGCTTGTAGATGGAGCACCCTTTGGTGCCCTAGCTTCGGGGATCATTTCGGTTGATGGGGCAGGTGGTTGCACAGGCATCCGTTGCACCCAACCAATGTCCGTGGGCGATAAGATTAAAATTCAGGGGGATGCCAAGTGATTACAGGGATGTTGATGGGTGCTGCATTGGTTTTTAGCAGCACTACTGAATACGATGAACTTGGACGTGTCATTGTTGAGCGTGGGAATAATGGACAGGTCTATAAGTATGAATATGACGCCGAAGGGCGTCGTACGGCATCGACCGATGCCTTAGGTCGGCGTTCGACGATGCGATACGACGCACGTGGTCGTTTGATCGCCACCACCGATGCATCGGGAAACACGACAAATTTTTCCTACGACCAGGGTGATCGCTTATCCAAGGTTGTTGATCCACGCGGGAAAGCAACAACTTACGACTATGACGGTTTCGGGGGCCTTCGTCGTCAAGTAAGTCCCGATACAGGGCAGACGGTGTTTGGATACGACGGAGCCGGTCAGCGCACCAGCATGACTCGAGCTGACGGCGTGGTGACCAACTACGCCTATGACGGCCTTGGTCGTGTGGTTCAGATTGCTGCGGGAAGCCAACAGCACATGTTTGGATATGATTCTTGCGCCGGCGGGATAGGTCTGCTGTGTAGTGCAGTGACTCCAACCACGACTCTTGCGATGAGCTATACGCTGCAAGGGCAAGTTGCAGAGCGGGTCGATACGGCCGTAATGGGAAGAACAGTCAGTGAGATGCGGACTCGTTATGCCTATGATGAAATGGCGCGATTAAGCAGTATCACTTATCCAAGTGGCGTTACCGCAGGCTATGGTTACACCGACGGCAAACCATCGGCGGTAAGTGTCAATGTGGGTGGCCAAGTGACTAGACTCGTCGATTCGGCGAGTTATCTAGCTTGGAGCGACGTGCCCTGGCGTAGAACGTCAGGAAATGGCGTGGTGCGAGAATTGGGCTACGATTCCGATATGCGTTTGACGAATATTGCCGTCAAAGTGGGAGACCGCGTTACTCAGCAACTGACCTACGGTTACAACAGCGTCGATGAAATTAGCTCTATCGCTGATGGCATAAATTCCAACCTAAATCAAACCATTGACTATGACACGTTGGGTCGATTTGGAGAACTTCAACGAGGAGGGCTGCAACACACATTGAAATACGACAGCAATGGGAACTGGATTTCTTATGATGATAGCCGCTCCGTTCGATCGTATGACATTGATGCCAATAACAATCGTCTGCTGGGATACTCTAGCACGAAGTCTGGTGACGAAAGCCGCCAGTATGGATATGACGCGATTGGTAATCGGGTCTCAGAGTTTGCTGCTGGCGACAGCCGCACCTACGGATATAGCCCGTTCAATCGCATGGCTAGCGCAACTGTAAATGGTCAACGCACGGAATATGAAATAAATGCGTTGGGTCAGCGTATTGGTAAGAAGGATGCAAATGGCGCGAGCACTAGCGTCTTTACCTATGCGGGACAAAATCAACTGTTGTCCGAACAAGAGCCCAGTGGAGCAATTGCCGACTATATCTGGTTGGGTGATGAGTTGATCGGAATCGTTCGACGAAATGGCGTTTATGCTGTTCACAATGATCATTTGGGCAGGCCTGAGGTGCTGACAAACGATGCTGGTGACGTTGTTTGGAGGGCGTATAACTACGCCTACGGACGGACCGTGCAGCAAGATAGCATCGGCGGTTTCAATATCGGTTTTCCAGGTCAGTATTTCGATAAGGAAACAGGGCTTTGGTATAACGGTTTTCGTGACTATGACCCGGGTGTTGGGCGTTATCTGCAAAGTGACCCAATCGGCCTCAGGGGTGGCTTGAATTCGTACGCCTATGTTGGTGGAAATCCCATCTCTGCAATTGATCCACTTGGTCTTAAAGCTTGCATTGATTTCCTGGGTCTAGTCCTGGGCGCTGCGGATGTCTACATGGGATATAATGAAATTGCTGCAGGTGGGCCTGCGCTAGTGATTGGTCTGGCGCTGGATGATAATAGCTTGGTTTTTGGCGGAGGTGCCGCTTCAATGTTGGGTATTGCTACTTTACATGATGGCGTTGTTGGTATTGGAACAGCGATAGATGGTAAGGAGCGTGATCCGCTTATGAAGGTGGTTGGCGGCGCTTTATTGGGGGGTACTGGGGCTACCGCTGGTGAAATGCTATCTAAGGGTTTAACATTCAAAGGGGCACTTGGCGGCGTTGTTGGTGGGTGGAGGGGCGTTGCCACCGATAAAGATATAATGGATATTATCAAGGGTGCTAAAGATGCAGCCGGTCCAACTCCTTGTAATTGTGGCGGATAAATTATGTCCTTATTTTGGCTTAAATTCTGGGCTTTTATTTTTGGGCTTTCCTCAGCAAGATTTTTATTCTACTTCTTTAGCAAGGTTTATGTGGGGCAGAAAATTGAGGTGGCTGACTATCTGGTAATTCCTTTTGCAATCATTTGTGCTTGTTTTAGTTTTCAATGTCTAAGGCGATTGAAGAGAAAGCGTGCATCATTAGAAAAATAGTCGGCCATTGATGGCTTCGATATATCCAAGGCTTTCATCATGCCACTCGTCTCGCAATTTCTCCGGTCACTTTGGAAATGACGCCAAAAAATTTATTATTGTGGTGCGTTGGTCGGCTTCTTGAGCGCGTAGATCTTTATAATCGAATTTGGAGTGAGTATGAAAATCTGTAGCAGTACAGTTCACGTTTATATTTTGCTATAAATTATTGTTATACATGAATTTGTTTTTTGATGTGCGGATTATCGAATAGCTAAGAATTAACAACAAGAGCGCACTTATGGTTTCTGCTTTGCAGAAACCGTGCGCCAACGCTGCGCGTCGGTGCGGTGGCTTCGCCACCTCGTTGCCTATGCTCCGCTAGGCAACACAGCCACTTCAAAACCCTGTGATCAAGGTCTCTCTGCTGTCGAGTTCGCTTTTCTCTCGACACGGGATGTTGTGCCGCTTCTTTGTGTGCTCCACAAACAGGAGTTTCACAAAATGGCGATTTATCACGCAACAATGAAGTCTTTCAGCCGAGGCAACGGCGACTCGTCCGTCGCAGCAGCAGCCTACCGCGCAGGGTTTGATCTGCTCGATACAAGCACGGGGCTTGGTCACAATTATTCCCACCGAGGCGGTGTCGATTTCCATCAGATGCTTGCGCCGAAAGGAGCGCCCGAGTGGTGCTTTGATGCGCAGTATTTTTGGAACGCGAACGAAGCGGCCGAGACGCGCAAGAACGCACGCGTTTGCCGAGAAGTCGAGGTGTCGCTTCCGCATCAACTCGATCCACACCAACGAAGAGTGCTTGCCTTGGCGCTGGGTCAATTGCTCGTCGAGCGCTTCCAAGTCGCCGTGCTGGTTGCGGTGCACACGCCAAGCAAGCTGGGTGATCAGCGCAACCACCATGTGCATTTGCTGATGTCAGCCAGAAAAGTCGGTCCGGGTGGGCTTGGTGAGCGCGCCTGCGCTGAGTTTGACGCCCGACAAGGCGGAGGAACGCGAGCGTTGCGGCAAATCCGCAAAGACATCGCAACGGTTATCAATGCGCATCTGAAAAATGCCGGCAACGCGGCTCGTGTGGATCATCGCAGTCTCCGAGCACAAGCGCAGGATGCCGCGCGCAATGGGGAGTTTGAACGCGCCCGCGAACTCACGCGCCGGCCTGGCAAGCACTTGGGTAAAGCCAAGGTCGCGGTGATGCGCAAGACGAAGTTCACCGCAGAAGTCAAGGGTGCTGGTGGGAAAGCTGCGGCATTAGCGCTTTCGAAGCTAGTTGCTGAGCATATGAAAAAGAGCGGGAGCTTCGTGCACGAGGTGCCACCATCTCACAGTCATGCGGCCGCAATTCGGGATCGGGCCAACGCAAAAGAGCCTGGATTGAAAGGGGGCACAGCGGTTGGACAGGGAAAATTGTCAGGCGCAGAGCGGGTGCGGCAGATCAAAGAGCGTTTGGCGCGTGCGCCAGCGCCAAGCTCAGGACTCTACACGCCTTACAGTGGCCAGACCCGGCATCTTGGTCGCGTGACGCGTTTGGCTCGTTCCTCGGGCCGAAAAGACGCGGAGGTGCTCAATGCGGAGGCTCAGCTCATCGAAGACTGGCTCGAAGCGCAACGGGAGGTCGCGCAGCAGTCTCTCGAAGTATTGCGGCAGATCCCAGGGATCCAGATTGAGCAGGAATTTCAGCAAGCGTATGGGACGCTGATCTGCCGGCGTGTGGACAGCTATGCCACCAAGCCGTTTCTGTTCGAGGACACAGAGATGCTGGCTCGCTCAATCAGTAAATATGCCCATATGCTGGTGCGACCCTACAAAGCGCGTGTGGCCGTGCTGGATGCGCAAGCCAAGCTTGTTGAGCAAGAAGGCAGCGGAGACGCGCAAGCGGTGGCGAGGGCACGCCGGCGTTTGGGGAGGGCAAAGGTGCATGTCTCTCCTCGCATCCAAGCCATTCAGCAATGGCGCATCAAGCGGGCTCGAAAGGCGATGGTGGAAGCGGCTGAGGCCTTGGAGAAAGAATTCAAGTTGCAGTCCCATGAAAGTTTTCCCACAGAAAATTCGGAGGTCGAGCAGGTTGTGGTTGCGAGAGAACAACAGAGCGGGGATTGGGAGTTGAAGTTTCGGCCACCCAGGCCATCGATGTGACAGTATTCGCAGCTGCTTTCGGAAAAGTCTGACCGGTAGGCAAGGCATTGTCTGATATTGAGATGGGTGGTTCAGGAGGACGCTGAACCAGCCGCCCAAGCCACCACACCCGCAAGATGCATAATCAGATGAGGCCAATCCCGACCGGTCTGCTTGCAGATCAGGTGGGGCCCGGAAGGGGGGGCGGAAGGGAAACCCCGTCATCAAGCGCCGGAGCGACAGCCCCCTGTAAAGGGGGCTTTTTGATGGTTGCGTTCTGCCATCTGAGTCGGGTGATGGTCTCTGCCTGGGGAGTTGACTGGATGTCTACCCCTGGGGTTAAGCTGTTCTTAGACACAGCGAAGCCGCGCCAAATGGATGGGATGCAACACATGGAATCGAACGAGCCAGCGCCAGGCACTTTCTTCATGTTGGTGTCTGACATGGAGAGCAACCGCCCCGTCTGCGGGGTTCAGTTCACGAACGAGCGCCAGCTTCTTTCGCCGCCGAGGCTGATCCTGCGGCCGGAGGAAGATGGGTTTCCGCCCCTTCGCGAAACTCCACTGCTGACCTACGACCCAAGCGCCGGCCCCAAGCCTCGGGACTTGGAGGCTGGGTTCAGCGGCTACTGGCTGGTGTCCGAACGCCTACATGACGCGATGGTGGCCGTGGATCCGAAGGCGTTTGCTCTCGCAGACGTTGACTACCGTCTAGCCGACGGAACGCCAGGCCCGCGCCACTACCTCTGCGACGTTGTGCGCGAGCTGGACGCCCTCGGCCCAACTCCAACGTAACGAGGCTGGGCAATACGGCTATGACAGTCCTATCGTTCATCACCAGACTGGCGCGGACGGGGTAGCCCACCAGGTGGCTCTGACCCAGCCTGGCGGTATCCGCCAAGCGCTGGTCGAAGTTAGCCAGCGGAATGCAGAACCGTCAGTGCCCACCCTGAGGGGCGTCGCTGGATACTATTTTATATCAATGAGTCGGGCCAAGAACGGATGAATAGGTCACGCAAGTTGCGTAATCGGGCGTTGGAGGGCGAAAAAGAAAACTATCTCGCCGGGAGGTATAACGAGGGGGGATGGAAGTCGCCGGCAACTATTTCGGCCCTGCTTGCTGTTGTAGTCGCGGCGGCAAGCTGCGGAATTACGTGGTTCCGAACTGGACCGGAGCTGGAAAAGCTTCATTCTGAGGTAATTGCTCTGAGAACAACTGAGCGTAAAGAGACCGCTGAGGCGGCTCTAGCGGAGCAGGCCGTCCACGATCTGCGAGACCCAGACAAAAAGGCAGCATCTGAACTTGACTACAAGCGAGCCAAGCTTGACTACGCTAGATCCGCTGATGAACTGCTTGATGCTGCCATTCCTTCACTTCAGGCCGATACCTCAGCAGCTGTGGGTGAAGATGGAATACTGGTGATCCCGGTTGCCATCAAGAACACAGGTTCCCGAGGGGTTTGGCTTTCAAATCTCAGAATTCGCCTTAGCTTCGTTCCCAAACAAAGTCCTAGTGTGACTTACGAGACCAAGCGGTGCCCCTTGGGCTACTTGCCACCCGGAGGCATGATTCCCTGCCATCTTGTCGCCTCGATTAAAGGGGTCTCGGAAGACATTGAGCAGGTTCGCTACACCTATATGATTGACGCCAAGCCTTATTTTCTTGATTCCTCACTGTCATTCGCGTTGTTGCGCGAGAACTTCTCTGAAGAAGTCATCGAAAAGCGCCTCAAAAGAACGTGGACATATGAAGGAATCTATTTTCCTATGGGCAATTGGGACCCTGGTCTGCCAAAGTCAGATCCTGTATTGCCTTCGCCGCCAAACCGCTAAGATCTGATTTCTGAAAGTTCACGCAAGCAAATTTTTTGAAAAATGGGTTGGCCTGCATCGTCTGGAAGTTACTCAATTCCGAGAAGTTCTGGGCCCACGCCCTTCTGTGGTGCCAGCTCAACATAGAGATCGCATCGTCCTACAATCACGGCCAGCATAGGGCGATGATCCTGGCGTAAACCGGACAGGCGATTCCACTCAGAGCGATCAAGACCCGAAGGTTGAGGGTTGTCTTCTGGGTGCGTGTGCCACTCGCCCAGATAGCGCACAGTGCCTTTGCTGGCATTCCATCTGGCCAAGGCGATGGCTTGATGGCCAAACGGCATGCGCTCGAACAGCGTGCGGAAGCGCTTATCCCACTTCGTCGGGGTAGTGGCTTGCTCGATGAGCATGTGGTTGCCATGGACTGTTCCTAGAAGCAGCCCTCCGGCTTCTGGGTCAGTCGCTTCGCGCTGGATATGATCTTGAAAAATGGCAAGGGTGCTTTCGGAGAAATGGACCAAGATCTTTCGGTCGGATGTTCCCCATGCGCTCATGAATGGCATACAGAGCACCTCTCATGGGCTGGGAGATCGCAATCCGCCGTTGCTAACTCGAACGCTTGATCGGTGACGCGGGTGCGAAAGGAAGGACTGAAGACGCCGTTAACCCAATCGATCGCAAGTTCGGTTCCGAGGCTCGCCGCCTGGACAGAGACTGTGGCGGGGAAGGGCACATAAAGGCCTTCGCATCCTTGTCCGGCAAGCGTGGTGGGCAGTTCGCCTTTGACGGATGGGAAAGCACCTTCGCGAGTGTGATGCCAAACGCAGCGATAGCAAGGACTCGTGCCTTGCTTGGCCAAAAGAGCACGAACAGCTGTTCCTGGTCCCTCAATCCAGACGGTCAGGATGTCAGTGGAATCGCGATAACGCGCACTCAACCAATGGCCTAACGCTTCCTCGCCCGTGGCATCAATCAATAGATCAAGATGTTCAAGATGCTCGGTCCTGACGTCACGAGGAACGGCAGCAAGGAGTGCGCCAGGTGCCAGGCACTGAAGTTCAGCAGCCAGAGCAGTGGCCTTGTTGCCGAGCAAGCTTGGAAATCCCAAGCGATGTCGCCCGACGTTCTGAGGTAGGAAAAGATCAGGGTCGATAAGCGTTAGCTCACCACCACTGGTGCCAGCACCAGCCTTGACAAACATGTCGGCCATGTAGCCACCGATGGTTCCGCAACCGACAAGGGCGATCTTCTTTCCTGCAAGCGTCCGGCGCTTGGGTGTATTGCGCTCAGCCAAATAGCGATCATCAATCCGCAGCATGGAGAGCGGCTTGACCCTGAGTTGATAAGTAGGATCTCGACGATCAGACAGCTTCTTTGGTGCGGCGCGCTGGGCACGGTCAAAGAACACCCCGAAAGCATAAGTCATCAACGGCGACTCGATGATCACAAGCAAGTGGTTTGCTTTGCTTGCTTCTGCTGCATAGATGCTCCGATGAATCTTGCGTCGACATGCGGTATCGAGCATGCTTTGCCAATCAAGCACATCGCGCACAAACTTGGGTGGCCAGTTCCCCTCCAATGGGCGAGGTTGCGCATCGGTCTTGATTCGGACGCAGCGCGCCTCAGGAGCATTTGTTAGGTAGCCCATGGCAGTGAGCTTTTTCTCTGTGCGTTCCGGATCATCGGTGACGAACCAAAGGTCTTTGCCACTTTTCGTTTCGATGATCGTGCAGCACATGTTGCCGAGGCTATTGCCTTGGATGTCAGAAAAGCACCAGCCGTTTCCTTCCCAATAAGCGAAAAACTCTTCAGCCAGGTCATCGACCATCTCTCCCCTAATGATCCGAGTCAGCACGTGCTGGGCGCGATCAAGGCATGCCAGCGACTGGCCAATTGGGTCAAAGATGTCCAGAGCGATGGTTCCAGCGGCGATATAGCACAGCTCGCCTTGTCCATTGAGGTGCGGGACCGTGGGGCCTGACAGCTCCTTGGGAAGCTCAAGCAAAACAATCTTGGGCAAGGCGAACAGGTCTGGATCGAGCTGGACCTCGCACGGGATGTCTTGATTGCCTGGGGAAGTCAGGTGGCCATGAAGGAGGAATCGGCCGTTCGGTGCTTTACCAGCGAAGGCAAAGCCCCGGGGCTCGAACGCCTCAATCACTGCATAGACCTGATTCGCGCTCATCCAGCCTTCGAGCGCCCGATCAGTTCGCTTGGGCCAACGATAGCGGAGGACGATGCGATGCTGCTCGCGACAGAGACGACCTTGATCCTGTCCGGATCATTGGGGAAACGGGAGCCAAATTCCTGGCGCATCCAGATGCAGGCCTGTGAGGCACTGGATGCGTGAATCGCACCACGCAGCATGACAGCGGACTCATCGAAGGCTTTAGCCGCATTCTCGACACCTGCGGCGCCAAGGCGACCGGTCAGAGATTCGCTGTCGTCTGTTGGGTTGTTCACTCCGCTGCGCAAAGCGTCTGGAAGCCTCTCGACCACAGCGAGCAAAGCCAAATCATCACGACTATCGTGCTTTGCAAAGAGCGGGGCTGCCGCTGCCATCAAAAGGATCGAAGACGGGCCGCCGCTTTCCCAATGCCAGTCACGATAGGCCTTGAGATAGCGCACCGTGCGACGGAACTGCTCCCCCTTCGCCTCGACTTCGCCCAAGAACCATTCCTTGACCGGGCGCGGATCAGAGACTTTCCAGTTCTCTTGGCGATGAGCCAGCAGCACTTTGTCACGAGGTAGCTTCGTCCAGACATCCTCCTCCTCAGCAAAGGTGATTGAGTCCATGGTCAGCCCACGGCTCTCAAACGCCTTAGCCAGAGTGACGAACTCCTCGTCAGGAATGGCGTAAAGCGGGATGTCGATATGGGCGTCCTTGGCGATCACGATCCGGATACAGGTGTCCTTATCGGTGATGAGCTGCCACTTGTTCCGATCGACCAAGGGTTTCAGAGATTCCTGTGCAGCATAGAAGAACACCTCGGATGCAACGCTTGGTCGATTGCTCTGCGAGACAAAGCTCATCGGCAGGTAGCAGCCATCATCGACATCAGCTTGCTGTGGGGGCTTGGCAGGTGCGTTGAGAGTCTTGTAGGCCCAGGACCCTTGGGTGAAAAATCGAGGGGTTGGCACTTGGCCAGGATAGCCACGTGCTCTGAGGACCGCCGGGATGCCTGCGCGCAGGCAGTTACGGACATCTAGGCGTGCTTGGGCAATGTAGGTGCGTTGCGCCTCTTCCAAGTCCAGCGCACCATGCAGGCAGGTCCGATTTTCGACAGTAGTGAAAAACAGCGGGCTCAAGTTCAGCATGGTTGCCTCCTAAGCGTTCTTGTGAGAGCCGTGATAGAAGCGCGGCGCGGCGGCTTGGTGATCGCGGAATGGCCGGAATGCCAGATCCCCAATGGCGCGCTGCGCTGCGTGGTTGCCTCGATCTTTCAGCGTGTTCGTCGCAGCAACCGAGACTCGATCCAAAGCTTTGACATCCTTGCTCTGGTCCGGAGTGGCTTGGTCATCGATTTTGTAGTAGTCCGCACCCAAAGCATGCCCCAGCAAGTGATGGACCGACGACTCCTGGGCTGAGATCACCAGATCGAACAGCCCACCACGCCATTTGCCGAAGCCGCGATCCAGACTGGCGTTCCCCCGCACGGTGGAACCGACGGTCATGGTGCCAATCGAAAGCACCCGAACTTGAACGCCTGGATCGGTAGCGAGGAAGTGGCGCGCCTCATGAAGACCAAACAGGCCGGGTGCATTGCCCACTAGACCGCCATCAGCAAACACCCCTCGCTCGTTGCGCGCGAGAGGGAAGTAGACCGGCGCTGCTGCGGTTGCCAAGGCCACATCCATCACTTTAAGGCGATGGTCCAATTCGAAGCTGGGGTGATGCGGTGTTTTAAAGAACTGTCCTTTGCCGGTGGAGTAGTTCACGGCGGGAATGAGCACGGGGTGCTTGAGGTCGCCAAGCGTGGTCTCGCCAAAGCGTTCCGCTAGAACCTCACGCAGCCCGCCAGGGTTGTGCTTGGCGATAAGCCAGAAGCCAAGCAGCCGCCTTGCCAGGCTGCGAGAGCCGAAGATGCGCCCGCCGTGCTTTTCGAAAAGGTCCTTCAGCTCGCTCGCGGGGATCTCGTTGGCCAACCCTAAGGCCAACATCCCGCCCGCCGACGTGCCGCAGATCAGATCAAAGTGCTGGGCAATCGGGCGCCCGAGCACCTGTTCCAGTTCGGCCAAGACCGTGGCGGTATACAGGCCACGGTAGCCGCCGCCCGAAAGGGCCAGCACGTGGAGGGGCGGGATATCGTCCATGGCGTCTTACCCCCGGGGTGGGAACGAGTCGTGGCCGTGGCTATCCTTGTCACGGATCTGACCGTTGGGACGGTGGATAACCAGCTCCGACTGCTGGTTGCGAGCGATCTCCCGCCCTGCATCGATTGCTTCCTGTTGGGTGTCATGGACAGAAGTTGCCCGCCCATTGCCTTCGCCTTTGACTGCCCAGCCATCCTGGTGGGGCACTACATGCTGGTTCTTGCCTGCCATTGCTTGGTTCCTTTTGCTTGAAGGGATCCGCCGACCAGGCGGCTGGGTTGTCAATTGCTAAAGCCCAATGCACAATGGGTTGCTTGCTCAGACAACAAGAGCAAGGCAGCCAAACCAGCAGATTGCGGCTAGAGATGCGATCTGTTGTCTGACTGGACAACACGCTAGCAGAACTTTGTGACTGATGCAACGGTCACAAAGTCTGGGGCGTTAGTGCGATTTTGGTGCGGGTGGTCCGAAGGCCCGCTTTTGGTCACTCAGTGGATTTTTTTATGCCTCAAACAGGCTTGGGCGTTGCCCTAAAGACCTTGCGCGAGCGCAGGACTCTCTCTCTACGAGAAGTTGGTCAACTAGCCTCGGTGGACCATGCCTACGTCCATCGCCTGGAGTCAGGGGACAAGACCAGCCCATCCCAGGATCTGTTGGGCAAGCTAGTTAAGGTCCTCAAGCCCAGTGCGCGCGATGCCGAGATCGTGAATTGGCTCGCAATGCACGAGGATGCTGACCCGCTGTTGGTCGAGTTCGTCCTTAAAGACGAATCGGTTGAGCTTGATATCTTTACAGCAGCCGCTGGAGTCAGGCATAGAGGAGCGACGCGGCCCGATCCGGCAGTGCTGATTGCTAGGACCAGGCGTATCTTCGAGGAAGACGACGAGGAAGGCTGATCATGGATGAGGCGGGCGTGCGCCAGCTGGCGCGAAGATTTGTTGCGAACCTGGATACTTCCAGCATTCGAGAGGATCTATCGCCTTACCTCATCGCTGCCAACGCCAAGCTTCGAAGAGAGCCCTTGGACGATGGGGAGTCTGGATACACGGTTCCCGGCAAGAACGGTAAGAGTATCATTACGGTCAATGAGTTGGAGAGCGCAGAGCGTCAGCGCTTTACCATCTGCCACGAAATTGCCCACGTGGTGCTGGGGCTTCCCTCAAAGCACGAAGAAGTGCCGCAGTGGGGATACGCCAAGCGCGACCCCAACGAGGTTTTTTGCGACGTCTTTGCTTCTGAACTGTTGATGCCCTACAAGGAGTGGCTCGCGACAGTCCCCAAGGACGAGCCCTCGCTTGCGGTGATAGAGCAGATGGCCGCGCACTTTGGCACATCATTTCCTGCCGCTGCTTCACGCTACGCCAGCCTCACTGACTATCCCTGTGCATTCGTCACCATGGAGCGTGGCGTCGTGCGCTACTCAGTGCTCTCCAAAGCCCTGCGTGAGGTCAAGGCATGGATCCCGCCAAGGGCCAGCATCCCGTCTGGTTCTGTGGCGTATCGCTTACGCGAGTTAGGGGGCAATGGCACCGACTCAGATTGGGTGCCACAAGATATTTGGTTTGAGAACTGGGAAAAGGGTCTTGAGCTTTGCGAGATCGGCAGGCACTTTTCGCTGAGGGACACCACAACATCATTGTTGTGGTTCGACCAAGAAGAGCTCCCAGAAGTTGAGCATGACCGCTTTGGAAAGCGCTGGCAGGACGACGGGGGCTTGCCCGAACTCACTGGAGAGTTGACTTGGGAAAAGCCTCGCAAGCGTCGTTGATCAAGCGCAGTCCCAGGAAGTGCCACCACTCTAGATGCGACTTTGCCAGCTTGAATCAGGATGTGAGTCCTGATAGTTTGGGTATCGTTCGAGGTGTCGTTTTGGGGTTCCTTGTTCTGCCTGAAATTAAGGTGGATCAATGGGTTAGGGTGGTTTGGATTCTGTTCCCATCGCCCGCTCCATGGCCGCAACGGCCTGGGCGCGTCGAGGCGGCCACGCCGCTCGCCGCGTCATCCTTGCTGTCTTCGCCAGCCCGCTCGTTTGCGTGGCAATGTCAGGCGCTGGCTCGCTCTATCGACCCGCGTTGCTCAATTCTGATCGCAGGGAGGCATCAGGGCGTGTTTGCATCTTCATCGGATGCGATAGCGGGTCAAACGGCAATCGCCATCTGGTTTGTCGCCTTTTCACTGGTGGCAATGATGCTGGTTCGACATGCGTCGGGGCGTGCCTCGATGGTCATCAAACAGTGTGCGATGGCGAGTGTGGCCGTTGGACTGCCGCTGGCAGCGTGGTTGCCTTCCTCGGCGTACGTGCTGAAGTTCGCGGTGATGCTTGCGTTGTCGCTGTGCACGGTTGTTGTGGGCGTCGCGTGCGGGCCGCGGCGATGGATGTGGTTCGGTCTAGTTGCGGCAGCATTGGCCTACGGTGCCGTTGCATTTCAATACGTGCTGATGGAGATCGCCAGATAGGTTCGCGGCGCTATGCCGATGTGCGGCCGCGGAAGCGTTGGCGATAGCGGCGCCGTACGACGCCGGTTTCGTTGCCGTTCGGGATCGCCGGTCTAGCGTGCGCAACGCACGGATGTCCGTGTACTCCGGATGCTGTCATGTCTGTCGTTCGCCATCGGCTGCCCTCAATTATCGTTGCGCTGGGTTCCATCGTTTGTGCGGGGCCGGTCGCCGCCGCCTGCCAGCCCGGGCCGTTTGCCGTCTCGCTGCCTGCACAGCGGCTCGACGAGCGTTTGCAACAGCTGGCCCACGTAACCGGATGCGCGGTGGAAGTGGATCCATCGCTTCTGCAGGGCAGGCATGCCGCTGCATTGGAGGGGTCCTTTAGCGCCGATCAGGCTTTCATTCAATCGGTGCGTGGCAGTGGCCTCGAAGCCGGGCCGGCCGATGACCATTGGCGCGTCAATCAGGCGCAGCAACTGTATTTTGCCGAGCGCGTGGAGACCTTGCGCAGTGCGATTGCGGATGCGCGCAAGAGCAAGTCGATGACGCCCGTACGCGCGAAAAAACTGACCGCTTACCTGTCGAAGATTGCTGCAGACGTTCCCAGGCTCGTGCGCGAGCAAGGCTTTCTCAGTGCAGCAGAGCGGGCGTCTTACGGACGCATGTTGAAGGATGTGGAGCAGTCGTTGGTGCGGTGATGCGTTGCAACGACGATGCGGGATATCGCGGGTTCCACAAGGCCGGTTCGCCGCATTGCACGTGCTGCAGGCGCGGTCTCGGATATCACGATGGCAGATACATGCTTATTTGATTCTGCAGCGGCTAACAAACGTGGCGAGTGGTTGTCAGGTGGGTGTGGGGTGGAGCGCTCAGAACCCGAATGCACGAGCAGTACTGCCGTGCGAGCACCGGCCGCGCCCGCGCGCCAGCCTAGCGGTGAGCACAGCAGTGTTGTTGGCCGCTCTTAGCTCGGCTATCAGTTCGGTGCATCCTGCCGGGACGATTCGACCGGTGTCGCCGGCTTGGCGCGATGCGGCAATCCCAAGCTGGTCTCTATCGCTGCGATGGGTGCTGCCAATGACATCGATTGCAGGCGCTTACTCGTTGTAAAAAGTGCGCCACAGCTTCGGCTTTTTCTTCCTCAGGGTCAGGAACCTCCTGATTGAGAACGCTTCGCATGTCCACCATAGTGACTGCATCATTGAGCGGACACCATGACCACTACTCACTCCCAGCTAATCGGTGCGTTGATGAAAGGCATGCGCCGTGCAGAGTCGGCGCGCGCGGCCTCCATTGCCTATCGCACCGGGCCGGCGGATCAGGCGAGTACGTGCGGCACGCCTGACGACGCCGGTAAGGTGCTTGAGATGTTCAGGCTCGACGCCGATCAGATTCG
Source organism: Xanthomonas sp. 3793 (assembly GCF_024806835.1). GTDB lineage: Bacteria > Pseudomonadota > Gammaproteobacteria > Xanthomonadales > Xanthomonadaceae > Xanthomonas > Xanthomonas arboricola_F. The sequence continues at coordinate 1,460,536 of NZ_JANTYU010000001.1, read as the reverse complement.
CCAGATCGGCCTGGTCGGGGTGGAGGAGCTCGGCGAGGCGGTCTGTCACGCGTGGTCGATCAACGCCGGGCAGCTGGACCGGGTGGTGCAGTGGTTCACCGCGCCCAGGGTCGAATTTGTCGGCAAACACTGCAGCGAGCTGATCCGGGCAGGGCGCATCGGGCCGGTGCTCACCATGGCCCGCGAGCACGCCTTGCTGCGTCATCGCTGAGCGCCAGCAGACCCGGCGCGGCCTGGACGCTTTACGCTGGCCGGCGCAGGGGCAATACTCGCTGACCAGCCCAAACCTCAGTTTCGTCAATGCGCCAGGTTCCGCCCGCTTCACCCTCTGCCGCCGCCAAAGCCCAACTGCTGGAAGAGTTGCGCAAGCTCGAGCAGGAAGAGGCGCAGCTCAAGTATGCCCAGACCCTGGAAGCCTTCGACCAGGTCGTCGAGGTGCTCACCCAGTTCGGTAGCCGCTTCAACGCGAAGCAGAAATCCCAGATCGCCTCGCTTGCCATGACCGGCAAGTCCAAGGGCCCGCTGTCGTCCACCGGCGAGGTGGTTGCCAAATACTGGCTTCCGCATTCCGGCGAAACCTGGTCCGGCCGTGGCCGCACGCCGCGTGCATTCAAGGCCTGGGAAGGCACCAGCTCTTATAAGGAATGGAAGTCCAAGCATCCGGACAAGCGTTTCCCGCTCTATCCAGGGTGAGTTGTCGCCGGTTTGGCGTGTTCGTGGGTTCTTGGATCCGGGTCGAGTCGGTTAGCCGCGTGATCACTTGTTGCTGCATGCAGCGTTTCGCCGTGCGCGTTCGTCCGGTTGTACGTTCGTCATCACGGCCACAGACAATGCATGGAAGCGAACGGATCGTGATGCGCATCGTCCTGGCGGGAGTCGGTGACGGATTCAAGCTGCAGGCGCAATTCGGCCAGCGTGGAGGCATTACGCCCATTTGTTGATCGCCAATCGTCAGTCGCCAGACGTGTCGATCCGCTTCCCGTCGCGTTGCTCGCATGTCTGGCGGCCGCGGGAGATATGTAGACTCCAACGAATTCGGCTATAGCCTGGCTGACGCATTCGCGAAGAAAGCTGTCGCAGTTGTATTTGGGAATTGATGTTGGTGCTGTCAATGCGGGAGTTGCACCGCATCTGATAACCGCATCTCGCACGCTGTCGCTCCGCGAGCATCCTGGCGCGCATTAAAAAGCTCGCTGTCCACCATGCTGGTGGCAGCGAGCCTGTCGACCGTTCAAGCGTTACTGATCGCTCTTGCACTCGAAGACCGACACGCTGCGTGGCGGTGCCAGGAATTCGCTGGCGCCCGCCGGCATCATGTCCACTTCCAGCGCTTCATCAGTCGATAGCACCAGCTTCCAATGCACCGGCTCATCGGTGGAGGGCAGGGTGAAGGTCACGCCCTCGTGATAGGCGTTGATGACGATCAGCAAGGTGTCGTCGTTGGCCAGTTCCTTGACGCCCGAGGTTTGCGCCTTGCCTTCGAGCAGCAGGCCAACCGAGCGCGCACCGGCATCGGTCCAATGCGCATCGTCCATCTCGGTGCCGCCGGGATTGAGCCAGGTGAGATCGCGCAGGCCGGCTTCTTCGTTGTATTGCCCATTGAGGAAGCGGCCACGCGACAGGATCGGGTAGCGCTTGCGCAGCGCGGTCAATGCCTTGACGAATTGGGTGAGCCGGCCATCGGTCGGGTCGTTTTCCCAATCCAGCCAGGTGATTTCGTTGTCCTGGCAATAGGTGTTGTTGTTGCCGCCCTGGGACTGTGCGCGCTCATCGCCGCTGAGCATCATCGGCGTGCCCTGCGACAGCAGCAGCGTCGCAAGCAGATTCTTCATTTGCCGCTCGCGAATCTGCAGGATGTCGGCGTTGTCGGTCTCGCCTTCTTCGCCGTAATTGCAGGAGCCGTCGTTGGACGATCCGTCGCGGTTGTCTTCGCCGTTGTCGCTGTTGTGCTTTTCGTTGTAGCTCACCAGATCGCGCAGGGTAAAACCGTCATGCGCGGTGATGAAGTTGACCGAGGCCCAAGGGCGGCGGCCGCGGCGATCGAACAGATCGGCCGAGCCGGTGAAACGGGTGGCGAACTCGGCCAGCTTGCCATCCTCGCCCTTCCAGAACTCGCGCGCATTGTCGCGGAACTTGTCGTTCCACTCCGACCAGCCCGGCGGGAAATGACCCACCTGGTAGCCGCCCGGGCCGCAATCCCAAGGTTCGGCGATGAGTTTGACTTCCGACAGCAGCGGGTCCTGATTGCAGGCGTCCAGAAAACCGCCGCGCTGGTCGAAACCGCTCGGCTCACGCCCCAGGATGGTGGCCAGATCGAAGCGGAAACCGTCCACGTGCATTTCGCCGGCCCAGTAGCGCAGCGAATCGTTGACGAACTGGATCACCCGCGAGTTGCTCAGATTGAGCGTGTTGCCGGTGCCGGTGTCGTTGATGTAATAGCGCTTGTCTTCGGCAAGCCGGTAATAACTGGCGTTGTCGATGCCCTTGAACGACAGGGTTGGCCCCAATTCGCTGCCTTCGGCGGTGTGGTTGTAGACCACGTCCAGGATCACTTCCAGGCCCTGCTTGTGCATGGCCTTGACCATGTCGCGGAACTCGTCGCGGTGGCCGCTGGACAGATAGCGCGACTTCAGCGCAAAAAAGCCGATGGTGTTGTAGCCCCAGTAATTGCGCAGCCCCTTGTCCAGCAAATGCTGATCATCCAGATACGCGTGTACCGGCAAGAGCTCGACGGCAGTGATGCCCAGGTCCTTGATGTACTGCAGTACCTGCGGTTGGGCCAGACCTGCAAAGGTGCCGCGCACGGCCTCCGGCACCTGCGCATGACGCATGGTGTAGCCGCGCACGTGGGTTTCGTAGATGACCGTTTCGTTCCACGGCTTGAGCAGGCGCGTATCGTCGCCCCAATCGTAGGTGTCTTCGACCACCACGCATTTGGGCATGAATGGAGCGCTGTCGCGCTCATCGAAGCTCAGGTCGCCGTCCGGATGGCCGACGGTGTAGCCATAGAGCTCGTCGGCCCAGATCAGATCGCCTTCGAGCTCGCGTGCATACGGGTCCAGCAACAGCTTGTTGTGATTGAAGCGGTGACCTTCGGTCGGCGCATACGGGCCATGCACGCGGTAACCATAGCGCTGCCCCGGCTTGGCATCGGGCAGATAGCCATGCCAGATTTCATTGGTGTACTCGGGCAGGTCCACGCGTGTTTCGTTGCCCTGTTCGTCGAACAGGCACAGTTCCACACGGGTGGCATGCGCGGAAAACAGCGCAAAATTCGTGCCCTTGCCATCGAAGACGGCGCCGCGGGGAAACGGACGCCCCTGGCGGATTCGGGAGGGATTGGCATAGGCCGCGCTTGCTGGACGTCGCATTGAGAGTCTCGGGTGCGCCGGCATGCCGGCATTGAGGGGGCTCAAGCATTGCGGTTTCCGCTGTGCAAGACGCGTCACGGCAACACGGGTGCGGCGTGAGGGCGCAAGGTCGAGGCATGGCGCGAGGCAGCTGCGATGACATGGCACAACTGCGGCGTTCGCTTGTCGCGGCCGCAGCGTTCGCCGGTCATGACTGATTACTGCGGTGACGCGCCTTCGGTCCGAGCCTTGGCTGCATGACAACGCGTGTTGGCGCATGCAACGCAGCTGCCGATTGCTTGAGCGCCGCGTGTACGCCCTGCTAGCATCGAACCGGTTGGGGCAGCGCAGCCTTGCGTTGTTGCAACACATGCCGAGGCGCCATCGCCTCTCCATCCTCGGGGCCGTCGCATACCAGTTCCATCGTCGCGAGCAGGGTCCAGCGCGCCCGCACGCGCGGTCGGCCGGCAGACGTACGGACTTGGGTCACCTCGTCATCAGACTTCGACCATGTCCAGGCCGCGCCGTGTTCCTGCTGCGATGAAAATCGCCATTCTTTCGCGCAACAGCAAGCTGTATTCGACCCGACGGCTCATTGAGGCCGGGCGTAAGCGTGGCCATACCGTGCGCATCCTCGACCCGTTGCGTTGCTACATGCGCATCGCCGCCGACGGCTTCAGCCTGCACTACAAGGGCAAGCCGATCACCGGCTTCGATGCGGTGATCCCGCGCATCGGCGCCTCGGTGACACGCTATGCTACCGCGGTGCTGCGCCAGCTCGAGTTCATGGGCACCTACACGCCCAATCCCTCCGATGCCATCCTGCGTTCGCGCGACAAGCTGCGTGCGCATCAACTGCTGGCCGCGCAGGGCATCGACATGCCGGTCACCGTGTTCGGCGACAACCCGGACGACACCCAGGACCTGCTCTCCATGCTCGGCCCGCCACCGCATGTGGTGAAGTTGAACGAGGGTGCCCAGGGCGCCGGGGTGATTCTGACCGAGAAGGCCAGCGCCTCGCGTGGGGTAGTCGAAGCGCTGCGCGGGCTGTACGCCAATTTCATCGTGCAGGAGTTCATCGGCGAAGCCGAAGGCGCCGACCTGCGCTGCTTCGTGGTCGGTGACCGCGTCGTCGCAGCGATGCGCCGTCAGGCGGCCGAGGGCGACTTCCGCTCCAACCTGCATCTTGGCGGCACCGCTGCGGTGGCCCAGGCCACTCCGCAGGAGCAGGAGGTGGCGGTGCGATCGGCGCGCGCGCTGGGCCTGGCGGTCGCCGGCGTCGATCTCATCCGATCCAAGCGCGGGCCGCTGGTACTGGAGGTCAATTCGACCCCTGGCCTGGAAGGCGTGGAGGGCGTGTGCGGCGTCGATGTGGCCGCCAGCATCATCCAGCATCTGGAGCAATCGGCCCGTTGATCGGCAGTAGGCTGTTTTTAGCGGAAAATTAACGAAAATGTAATCCTTTGATCGCTAGCCTCTGTCGACCGTAGCTCCGCTCTCGGCAGTGACGGTGATCGGGATGAACTTTTGGCCCAAGTGCGGTGTCGCACTTGGGCCTTTTTATGGACGGCTTGCCGGGACCTGGGTTCGCGTCTACATTTTCCTTACTTATCAGCGATGGAACGACAAGCAACGCCATGAAAGGACCACTCCTGCTGTTGATGCTGTGTATCGCGGTGCCCGCGCTCGCCGGCAACAAAAAGGCCGTGGATGTCGAGAACCCCCGCCCATTCGCCGAACAGGCCGAGAAGGTGCGCCAGGATCTGAGTACCGGCGACACCTATTCGCAAATCGGAAACGAGGACCGCAGCAAGGTGCTGTCGGCTTTGCAGCGCATGGAAATGGCTTTGCAATCCAGCCCGAATCCGATGCAACTCACGCCCGAGTCAAAGGTGGCGGTGTTCAATGATCAGGAATTGGTCAACGCGCTGTTGACCAGGGCTGGTGAAGACAGTCGGATGATCTGTCAGCGTGTGCGTACCGTGGGGTCCCATTTGTCCACGACGCAATGCATGACGGCTGCCGAACGGCGCCGGCTTCGAGAAAGCAATAAAGACGAATTGACCCGGCTGCAGCGACAGCCAGTCCTGAAGCAACCGGGTACATGACCCAACAACGAGGTTCCAGTGCGAATTCTAGTAATTGAAGACAACAGCGATATCGCCGCCAATCTGGGCGACTATCTTGAAGACCGTGGCCACACGGTGGATTTCGCCGCCGATGGCGTCACTGGCCTGCATTTGGCGGTGGTGCACGAGTTCGACGCCATCGTGCTCGATCTCAACCTGCCCGGCATGGATGGCATCGAGGTCTGTCGCAAGCTGCGCAACGAAGCGCGCAAGCAGACGCCGGTGCTGATGCTGACCGCGCGCGATTCGCTGGACAACAAGCTGGCCGGTTTCGACTCCGGTGCCGACGACTACCTGATCAAGCCGTTCGCGCTGCAGGAAGTGGAAGTGCGCCTCAACGCGCTGTCGCGTCGTGGCAAGGGCGTGCACACCCGCGTGCTGGAAACCGGCGACCTGGAATACAACCTGGATACGCTGGAGGTGCGCCGCCGGGGCAAGCTGCTGCAGCTCAACCCGACCGCGCTGAAGATCCTGCAGGCGTTGATGGAGGCCTCGCCGGCCGTGGTTACCCGCCAGGAGCTGGAAACCCGCGTCTGGGGCGAAGAATTGCCGGATTCGGATTCGCTGCGCGTGCACATCCACGGTCTGCGCGCGGTGGTCGACAAGCCTTTCGACGTACCGATGATCCAGACCCGTCACGGCATTGGCTACCGTATCGCCTCGCCCGATGCCTGAGAGTGCCATTGGCCTGCGGCCCGCGCGCAAGCGCGGCCGCTACCGGCGGCGCCTGCGCAGCCGCATCATTCTGTCGTTCGTGCTGTTGGGGTTCTGCCTGACCACGCTGTTCGCCTTCGCCACCAACTGGGCGCGTGCGCGCGTGGAAAACCAGCTGGTCGAAGACGTAATGAACCGCAATATCGACGCCTTCGCGCAGCGGTTCTATTCCGACCCGCTGCGTAACCCGGATTTGCCGGTGCAGCAGATGCGCGGGCGCGTGGTCAAAAGCGACAAGTTCGATGCGCTGCGGCTGGAGCAGCCGGAGTGGTATCAACTGCCCGACGGCATCCATACCATCTCCGGCGTGGACGACGGCGGCAACGCGTATTCGTACAAACTGGCGGTGCGCAAGACACCGAGCGAGTGGTTCTTCCTCGCCTACGACATGACCCAGACCCTCAAGGGCGAGATCCAGCTCAAGCGCACGCTGATGCTCTCGGTGCTGGTGTTCAGCGGCTTCTCGTTGTTGATCGGCTGGTGGTCCGCATCCAAGGTGATGCGCCCGGTGTCGGACCTGGCCGCGCGCCTGCGTGCCTACCGCGGCGGCACCAGCGAGCCCAAGCCGCTGGCCGCGCATTTCCCGGACGACGAAGTGGGCCAGCTCGCCGAAGCGCTGGACGATTATTCGGCCCGCCTCACCGAAGTGGTGCAGCGCGACCGCGAGTTCAACGCCGACGTCAGCCACGAACTGCGCACCCCGCTGGCGGTGATCCGTGGCGCCACCGAACTGCTGCTCACCAAGCCCAACCTGGACGAGAAGATGCTGCAACGCCTGCAACGTATCCAGCGCGCCGAGCAACAATGCAGCGACCTGATCGGCTCGTTGCTGCTGCTCTCGCGCAACGAGCGCGGTCAAGGCAGCAGCAATGTCGCCAAGGTGGCCGAACAGCTGATCGACGCGCACCGCGCCCAGCTCGGCGGCAAACCGCTGGAGCTGCTGCTGGAAGGCGAGCGCGACCTGGTCATCGACGCGCCCGAATCCGCCTTGTCGGTGGCGCTGGGCAACCTGATCGGCAATGCGGTCAAGTACACCCAGGACGGCCAGGTGCGCGTGCGCGTGCGCGGCGACTGCGTGGAAGTCATCGACTCCGGCCCCGGCCTGAGCGAAGAGGATGCCGCCAAACTGTTCCAGCGCGGCTACCGCGGCACCCACGCCGGCCACTCGCAAGGCGGCGGCATCGGCCTGTCGATCGTCAGCCGCCTCTGCGACCTATACGGCTGGCGCGTCAGCGTACGCCCAGGCCAGCAGCGCGGCGTCATAGCAACACTGGCATTCCACCGCTAACCAACCAAGCTCGTTTCTGTAGGAGCGCACTCGTGCGCGAGGGCGTTACACGTATCGTCCTCCCCACTGCAGTGCCTCCAAACAACAACCACACCCAAAACCCAGTTCAGCGCTCCACCACCGTCACCACCAACTCGCCCTCGCGCGCAGTGATCTGCAGCTTGCACCCCACCGCAAACCCCAGCTGCTCCAGCCATAACCCACGCAAGCGCACGCTGGGAATCCGCTGGCTATGCGGCCGGCCCGGCTCTGCATCGTAGAACGCGTAACCCACCGTGCAGCGCGTGGGCATGCGCGCCTTGCGCGGCGGACGCGGCGGCAGATCGTCCACGCGGCGCCTGGGGCGACGGTCGAAGTCGAGGTTGTCCACGTCGAACGCGGGCGAGGGCATTAGCTGCATGGGCTGCGCGTCTTTCACCGGCGTGGCTGCTTGCTTTGCGGTAGCGGCGCGTCTGGCGTTCGGCTTGGACCGCTTGGCGGTCGAAGACGGCGCCCCGCTCATCGCCTCACCTCCGCCAGCACTGTGGAGCGACGACGCCTAACGATCTGCACGATCGATACATTTGCCATTACAACGCCTCCTTCAAAGAACAGGCACCATCGCCGGCCGGCGACGGGATGTCGGGAGGTTAGAAACCGCTCATAGCCGGCGGGCGTATTCCTCCCGAAGGAGTGTTGTATTAGCCGCCCTCCCGACGCAGGCATCGCGTCGGCTTGCGCCTGCGAACAGGCACAAAAAACCCACCGGTTTGACGGAAGTGGGTACCGCTATGAGAGGAGTTTCTACGCTCCTTGAGGCAGAGGTTGCTACTGGTTGCTTGGGATGTCAACTGTTTGACGACATTAGTCTTGCCTATGTCTAGCCGCCACAGCGGCTAGACATAGATACTTCTGTTAGCAATTGAATAGCTCATTTTTACTGACATGCAGAACTAAAACGCTAGCGAAGTGATTCGTAAATTACCGTAACAAAGATCATCCACGACGCGCCTGCAATTGCCATTATCAAACCTCTCTTGTCCCATGCTGATCGGAAAGGCTTCGCTTGAGGCGCAGCCAAGAACGACCCCCATCGAATCAGGCCCCCTAGCCCAAGAAAAAATCCACCTGCAAGCATCGCTAGGATATAAGCCAGCTTCACTGCGCTTCACATGAACATTTTTTCTGCTGGATAACAACGGCATTGCCTGCGGCAGCGCCATAAACAGTGGCGTCAAATCCGCCTTGGCTCTGATGCCATCCTGTGCTTTCAGCTCCAGCGCCGAAGTTCCACCAGGCTCCGCCAATCGATATTTTTTGATACATCTGATAGCCCAAACCAAATGAAACTGATCCTGCAGAGAATTTCGCATAAGGACCGTTGAATACATCAGGGTCTGGCACATCATTGGAGTCCGTGAGTTCTACTTGCGAACCAGCCATTGAAATTGGTGCCCCTAATCCACCTGCGCCTCCGAATGCCATCACATAGGCATATGCGAGTCCGCCACCCGGACAGGGGGAAGTGACTTGATAGAAGTCTATGTTCAAGCCGAACTTTCCTGCCCCGACACCAACTCCAAAAGTAGAGCCCTTCCAAGTTGCCAAGCCATAAAAATCCATGTGGACAAAAGGAGTCTGCAATGCGTATCCAAAAGTGCTGATGCCACCTCTCAAGCCAATCGGATCACTCTGCCCATACCGCCCGGTAGCCGCCTCATAATCCCGGAAGTAGTTCTGATTCAACCCACTCGCCGCATCGTACCGCTGCCCCGGGAAGCGCATATCCAATACCAGCGCAGCACCATCTCCATCAGGATCCTGATTCGGCGCGGTGTTGCCGAAGGCCTCGCCCTTCAAGCTCCACGTCCACACCGCAACATCGCGGGTGGGGTCGATCACCACGCGTGGGCTGCCCAGGTGGTCGGGTTCGATGTAATGCAGCGTGTTGGCATTGGCCAGCAGGCCGACCGGTAGATCGTCCAGCCAGATCGCCTGCTGCTTGGGCGCGCCACTGGTGTCGTAGTCGCCTAGCCAATGGCCCGCTTCGTCATAGAGCGTGTAGGTATTGGTGGTGCCCAGGAAGCGGCGCACCTGCTCACCACGGCCGTTGTAGCGGTAGTTCATGGTCACTGCGCCGGCGCGGCGGGCCTGGGTCATGCGGCCGGTGGTGTCGTAGGTGTACTGGCGCGCGGTGCCGCCGATGGCGGTGGTATTGCCGGTGGCATCGTAACTGCGGGCCACGCCGGCCACCGCGCTGAGGCGATGGCTGTCGGCCGGGTAGGTGTAGGCCTGTGTGGCGGTGCCGACCTTGGCGCTGAGGCGGTTGCCGGTGGCGTCATAGCTGTAGCCGTCGATCAGCGTGCCGGTGCGGCCGTCCTTGAGGCCGGTGAGGCGGCCCAGGGTGTCGTAGCCCAGGCCGATCTCCGGCGTGGCATTGCCGGCGGGCGTCAATGCGGTGAGATTGCCGACCGGGTCGAAGCCGAAGCCCACTTCCAGCCCGCCCGGGCGGGTGTCCTGGATCGCTTGCGGGTGGTAGTCCAGATCGTACTGGCGGGCAAGGGTGCGGCCATTGCCGTAGGTCCAGCCGGCAGCCGGGCCGAACGGGTAGTAGCTGACATTGCCCAGCAGCACCTGCCGGCTGCCGCCGGCCGGGGTCACGGCGACCTCGGTGGTCTGGCCTTGGGTGTTGCGCACGTAATCGACCACTGCACCGTCGGGATAGGTCATGCGGTGCAGCTGGCCGCCGACGGTGTAGTCGTAACGCAGCACCAGCGCCTTGCCGTTGCTGGTCTGCACCTTGCGCACCAGATCGCCGAAGCGGTTGTAGCAGTACTGGGTGATGGCGCCGCCGTCCTGCATTTTGGTCAGGCGCCCGATGGAGAAGGTCTCCCCGCTGGCACAGGCGGTTTGCGTCACGTCATAGGTATAGATGACGTTGAGGCTGGTGGTGGGGTAGGTGACCTTGGTCAGGCGATTGAGCGCGTCGTAGCCGTAAGCAGTGGTGTTGCCGCGCGCATCGGTCTGGGTGGCGCGGTTGCCGGCGCTGTCATAGGTGTAGCTGGTGACGCCGGTGTCCGGGCTGGTGAGCTTCACCAGATCGCCGAAGCCGTTGTACTCGTATTTGGTGTCCAGGCCCTTGGGGTCGGTGACCTTGGTGAGGTTGTCCAGCGCGTCGTAGTCGAAGGTGGTGCCTGCCTTGATGCCGGCTACATCCTGCAGCGTGCGCGACAGGCGGTTGAGCGGGTCGTACTCGCTTTGAGTGGCAGTGCCCAGCGCATCGGTCACGGCGGTGGTGTTGCCATTGGCGTCGTAGCCGAAGTCGGTGGGATCGCCCTCGGCGGTGGCCTGCGTCTTGAGCTGGCCGAGCTCGTTGTAGACGCGCGAAAGGGTGCGTTTCAACGTGCCGGCCGCATCCTTGGTGTCTTCCTTGACGCGATTGCCGGCATTGTCCAAGGTGTAGTGGACGGTGTTGCCCGCGTTATCGGTGATATCGGTCAGCCGATGCGCGGCATCGTAGGTGAAGGCGGTGAACGCGCCATCGGGCTGGGTGACCTGCTTGACCAGGCCGGTGGGCCAATAGTCGATGCGGGTGATGCGGTCATCGGCCTCGCTGGACGCGTCGGCCCCGCGCACCTTGGTGGCGGTCAGCCAACCGCGCGGGTGGTAGCTGTAGTCGGTGACGATGCCGTTGGCGTCCTTGATGGACAGCGGCCGGCCGGCGCCGTCGTAGGCGAGGTATTCGATGACTTGGCCGAGGGCGTTGGCGACTTTCCATAGGTCGCCTTTGCGGTGCGGGCAACGGGAAGAGCTAAATGCGCATTCCGCGCTATCGGCCATGTAGTAGCGATAAGTCACGGCGTCAACCGGGCCCTGTTTCGCTCCGTCCACCAACGTCAGCAGGCCCCGCAAAGGGCAGATGCCTGCGTTCACATCTTCCTGCTCACAGTAAGCCTGATCAATCGTGCGAACAACATTGTCGATCGGGTTTGTACGCGTTGTTGTGACCAGCTGCCCACGACCGTTGTATGTGAAATTTACCCTTAGCCTTACGCCATCCTGAGGACTTGAAGTTTCTTGCTGAAGCGGAATCCTTAGACCTGTATCCCACGTAGTCTCAGTGACACGCTGTCCTTTGCTTGTTGCGCCGATTGCTTCAGACTTACGCATAACAAGACCATCCGGACTGTAGTCCCAGTCGGTGGCAATCCCATTTAAATCGATTTCGATGTCGGGATAACCATTGCTATCGTAGGTGCGACTAGCGAAGATTTTTCCGTTGCATGTAGGACAGAGGCCGGTAAAGCTGGCGGCAAGGGCTCGACCATGCATCAGTATGGGCGCAGCTACCACTTGGTTTCCTGCGGAATCTTTTAGTGTCGTGCCGTTTGGCGCATAAGAAAACGTAGTTTCGTCAATGCTGCCTGCTATATCTCCATGCACACTACGAATTACCCGGCCAAGGGTATCGTACTCCCAGCTAGCGTACAGCGTATTTGTTTCATCATAATGCTTTGTCAATACGTTGCCGACATCCGATGCGGCGTAACCATATCTAGATACTAGGTGCCTGGCACCTTGATCATCAGTCAGCCACACTGTCGATAGATTCTTGTTGTCATCATACTGATAGTTTAGGCTGTTTTTATCAGGAAGAGAGACTGTGGTGATTTTTTCCTGTTGAAAAATAAACGAGATTATTCGTCCTGACTTGTCAGTGGCTGATTGTAGAAGTCCGTTTGCATAGGACAGCGACACGATATCGCCGTTTGGCCAGGAAATCTGAATTAAGTGGCCGTCCGTGTTGAAACTTTCTACTGTACGATCAGGTGTATTCAGCACCCAGCGTGCTCCAGTGGAGCCGGGATCTGAGACCTCAGTCAGCTGATACGGGACATCTTGGTCTCGCAACCATACTCCAGTTCTTTTCTTGAAAATGTAAGAGTCGCCAGAGGCCCTATTGACCTTGACGGTAGACGCATCGATTGCATCGATGCTTCTTGCATAGCTGTGTCGCCATCCGTTTCCAAGATCGGCGACTGTGCGTAAGCCAGCGACGCTGGTGTAGTAACGAGTAAATTCCAAGCCGCCTAATGGAGAGCGGTAATCTAGGCTGCTCTCTAGCTTGACCCCAGTAAAGATGTTTACTGGATTGGCTGCGGTCACTGGGCCACCCGCAGTGCAACAATTGTTTTTGGCTGGATCGATGGGGGGGGGGAGGCGAGCACACTTCCCCAGTGGGCGATTGGACTCCTTGCGTTGACGATAAAAACTCACAGCCTTGATCGCAGGCGAGTGAATTTATTGCAATGTTTGGATTATTTTTGAAAGGTAACGATGCGCAGGTAGCACCTGGTCTGTAATATCCAGTGCCGCAACCTGTGAACGGTATCCACGGAATGTCTGTTCCGCAGAAAGCATCATATCTACTATATCCAGAATCCCTTTCTATTCTGGGAGGGCCCTTAAAGTCCTTCCGCTCTTTTAGCCATATGATCGACTGCCGCTTGGCCTCTATATATGCTTGGCCTTCATTGCACGGTCGATCCATGTAGGGGTAGTTCATCGGTGGGCATTGGTCGACGATGGTTTCTCCCGCAGCACTTCCAGTTGAGAGCAGATAAAATAATGCTATCAAGGATAAAATGGTAAAATATCCTAAAGGTGTGGTGTTGCAATATGTTAAATTTGGCTTTTCTATTCCATCAAATTCTTTCATTCTCTATCCCTGAGTTCAGTGGTTATTTGCAAGCTAATAGCGGTTGTTGGCTAGTAATTTATTGAGATAATTGTGCGGATATCCAGTGGTGCGTTTGCTTGCAATGTTTTGAGCTTGACGGTCTGTGCAAAATATCTAAAACAGCTGGATTCGAATTCTAGGCTCTTGTTTCAAAGGTGCATGACGAGTTCTTTTTGGCGGCAGCGTGGATACGATAGAGCGCTTCTAGCTTTTTCGTATCGCTTATCAGATATTCTTGCGGACCAATGTTGCTGACCACGTCATCGGCAAGTGCCAGGCGCTCTTCGCGAGAGACTTGCGCAGCAATCATCTGATCAGCCAGCGCCGCCGTGCTGCCATCGCGTTGCATAAGTCTGGCATGCTGCAGTTCGACCGGCGTATCAACGACTAAGACGCGGTCCAACCAAGGATAGGTCGCTCGGCCGCCAGCTTCGGCCAGTAAGGGGATCGCGACAATGGCATAAGGGCCCTCGGCCGCCTGCGCGGCGCGCTGCAGTTCTGCGCGGATGGCAGGGTGTGTGATCGCCTCTAGCGCTTTTCGTTGAGCTGTATCACCGAAGACGATCTTGCGTAAGGCCTGGCGATCTAGCGTGCCATTCGGCAATAAGATGCCTTGGCCAAAATGCTCCGTAATGGCATCGAGAACAGGGCCGGGCGCCACCAACTTCCGCGCCACGATATCCGCATCGATAACCGGCACGCCCAGCTTCTCGAACTCAGCGGCCAGGGCGCTCTTGCCGGAGGCAATGCCGCCAGTGAGGCCGACGATGAAGTCGCTCATCGCCGCGCCCCTGTCAACGCAAGCCTGCGAAGTGCAGGTAGCCGTCCACCAGATCGTTGCCCCAGAAGAACACCACCCAGCCGGCAATGGCCAGGTAGGGGCCGAACGGGATCGGGGTGGCGCGGTCGCGGCCCTTGGCCACCAGCCAGATCGAGCCCAGGATGGCGCCGACCAGCGAGGAGATCAGGATGATCGGCAGGATGCCTTTTAGCCCGCACCAGGCGCCGAGCGCGGCCAGTAGCTTGAAGTCGCCGTGGCCCATGCCTTCCTTGCCGGTGAGCTGCTTGAACAGCCACCACACCGTCCACAGCGAGACATAGCCCACCGCCGCGCCCAGCAGGGCGGGCTTGGCCGGCATGTAGAGGTTGTCCATCGAGCCGACCAGGCCCAGCCACATGAGCGGCAGGGTCAGCTGGTCCGGCAGCAGCTTGTGGCGCAGGTCGATGCCGGACATCGCCACCAGGAAGCAGCTCAGCACAATTGCGCCGAAGCCCTGCCACCCGAACCCGAACCGCCAAACGCTAGCCACGCACAAAAAGGCCGTGAGCAGCTCCACCAATGGATACTGGATCGAGATCGGGTTGCCGCTATAGCGCGACTTGCCGCGCAGCATCACCCAGCTCAGAACCGGGATGTTCTCCCACCACTTGAGCTTGTCGCCGGTGACCGGGTCGTGCGAGGGCTCCACCACGATCCCAGGCGGCGGCGGCTCATACAGCTCCGGCAACTCCAGGATCTCGCGCGCATCGCGCCGCCACTGCCACTCCATGCGCTTGGGCAAGCGCAGGATCACCACGTTCAGGAAGCTGCCGATCAGCAGTCCCAGTCCGGCCGCGGCGGGAAAGCCGAGACCGGGATGCTGGTCGAGAAATGCCATTACGTCTTATCCAACCACCGAAGCGAGCTTGAAGATAGGCAGGTACATGCCGATGACCATGCCACCGACGATGGTACCAATGAACACCATGATGAGAGGTTCCAGAAGGCTACTGAGTGCGTCTACAGCATTGTTGACCTCCTGCTCAAAGTATTCCGCAACTTTGAACAGCATCGCATCCAGTGCGCCGGCCTCCTCGCCAATAGCAGTCATCTGAACCACCATATGCGGGAACAGGTTGACCTGCTTCATCGCAACGTTTACGGGGTAGCCTACGGATACATCATCACGCATACGCAACACGGCAGCCTCATAAACAGAGTTGCCGGTGGCGCCTGCCACGATGCTGAGCGCTTCAACCAATGGTACGCCCGCTTTAAAAGTGACAGCAGTTGTCCTAGCGAAGCGCGCGACCGAACTGTTGTGCATGATTTCGCCAATAACTGGCACTTTCAAGATTAATCTGTCCATGCTGTGCTGCATGGCTGGGGAGCGTTTGTAGGCAAAAATCAGACCCACAACTGCGCCTACTACTGCGATCAAAAGTGCCCACCACCAAGAGACCATGAAGCGCGACGCATTCACAATCATTTGCGTGAATGCAGGAAGTTCAGCTCCAAATCCTTTGAAGACATCTTCAAATTGGGGGACAACCCATATCAGCAAAATGGAGCTCACCAATAATGCCACTGCCATCACCATGGCTGGGTAGAACAGTGCTTTTCTTATCTTTCCCTTAAGTGCTTCTATATTTTCCTTGTAGCTGGCTATCGTATCTAGCACCGTTTCCAGTACGCCTGCGCTCTCGCCCGCGCGAACAAGGTTTCGATAGAGCTCGTCAAACTGAACCGGATGTTTGCTAATAGCTTCGTGAAGTGAAGAGCCGCCCTCAATATCGGTCCTGATCTGACCGACCATGTTCCGCATGCGCGGATTTTTCTGGCCTTCGCCAATAATTTCAAGAGCCCCTACGATAGGTACGCCTGATTTCATCATTGTCGCCATTTGACGACTGAAAAACGCAATGTCTTTTGCCGTAACTTTCTTGCCAGTTGCGCCGAAAAGAGGCTTAGGCTTTGCTTTTACGACTCTCGGGGTGATTCCCTGACGACGAAGCTCGGCACGCAGTAAGTTTGCGTTGCGTGCGTTTTGCTCCCCTTTCATCTTCACGCCGCGCTTGTCTGTACCCTCCCAGACAAACAGGCTCATCTGGTTGACGGCTGCGGCCGAACTGCCTTTGGTTGCACTGCGTGCTGCTGACATATGAGATCCCCATCCGCCATCCCCAGGCGAATACAGCCGCGATGTTAGCTGGTTCTGCGTCTTGTGGCACCTTTGTGCTTAGGTCGGCAGCGTCATGACTTGACTGTCGTTTTGCGTCACCTTGTGACCCAGTGTGGCCTAGTTGGATGTCCGTAGCAGACTGATCACGTGCCGCGTGCATTTGCGGTGATCTGGGGCATCATGTCTTCAAGGACCTGCTGGGTCATGTCAGAGTTGGCATGCTTTCTGCTTGGTTGGTCCTGCACGTGGCACCCGCCGCGCGGCGCCCAAGGGGAGTGGCCCGCGGGCGGACAACCTTAATTAACAATCTAGGGGATACCTATGAAGAAGCAACAAGGTTTTACGCTAATCGAATTGATGATCGTTGTTGCGATCATTGCCATCCTGGCTGCTATCGCGCTTCCTGCCTACCAAGACTACGTTGTGAAGTCGCAGGCCGCAGCGGCACTCGCCGAAATCACACCCGGAAAGGTTGGTTTCGAGCAGGCAACCAATGAGGGTAAGACCCCGAGTACCGCTGCCGCTGACGCAGGTTACATCGGTGTGGGCGGTACTACTTCTTACTGCACCGTGACGGTGACTGCAAACACCATCGTTTGTGCTACTCGGGGAGGAAACGCAACGAAGTTCAACGGCAAGAACCTGACTTGGACTCGTGATGCCGCGACTGGGCTGTGGAGCTGCGGATCCGATCTGGATGCGAAGTACAAGCCCGGCAAGTGCACCTAATGCTTTGCATTAGTGTCTAGTAATGAGAAATGGCCCCACCCTGTGGGGCCATTTTTTGTTGAAAATAGAGCCGATTAGTTGGGCTTTTTCGGATATCCTTTGCTATATCGCTCGCGAGTACTGCTATGAGTGTCATGGGAACGGCTAATTTGGTCGGAATCACCGGCATTGCCAGGCGGCTGGTCCAAGACGGCGCCTTGGAAGAAGCGGCAGCGCGTACTGCAATGGACCAAGCTGCGGCGGCAAAGATTCCTTTACCGCAATGGTTCTCCGAGAAAAAGTTGGTTGCTGCATCCCAGCTCGCCGCCGCCAACGCGGTCGAATTTGGCATGCCGCTGCTGGATGTATCGGCATTTGATGCCAACCAGAACGCGGTCAAGCTGGTCAGTGAGGAGTTGCTGCAGAAGTACCAGGTGCTGCCGCTGTTCAAGCGCGGTAACCGATTGTTCGTGGGAGTGAGCAACCCGACCCAGACCCGGGCACTGGATGACATCAAGTTCCATACGAATCTGGTGGTCGAGCCAATTCTGGTCGATGAGGATCAGATTCGTCGCACGCTTGAGCAGTGGCAGGCGAGCAATGCGTCGCTTGGGTCGTCGCTCGGTGACGATGATGAGGGCATGGACAACCTGGACGTGTCGGCCGGGGACGAGGACATGGGCGCCGGCGGGGATTCCGGGGTCGATGCGAAAGGCGACGACACGCCGGTGGTGAAGTTCGTTAACAAGGTGCTGGTGGATGCGATCCGGCGGGGAGCCTCCGACATCCATTTCGAGCCCTACGAAGACGATTACCGGGTGCGCTTGCGCATCGACGGGCTGTTGAAGAACGTGGCCAAGGCACCGGTGAAGCTGAGCCAGCGCATCGCCGCGCGCCTGAAGGTGATGTCGCAGCTGGATATCGCCGAGAAGCGGGTGCCGCAGGACGGACGCATCAAGCTCAACCTGTCCAAGACCAAGCAGATCGACTTCCGTGTGAGCACCTTGCCGACCTTGTTTGGCGAGAAGGTGGTGTTGCGTATCCTGGACGGCAGTGCGGCCAAGCTGGGGATTGAGAAGCTGGGTTACGAGTCGGATCAGCAGAAGCTGTTCCTGGATGCGATCCACAAACCTTACGGCATGGTGCTGGTGACGGGGCCAACCGGTTCGGGCAAGACGGTGTCGTTGTATACGGCGCTGGGCATCCTGAACGATGAGACGCGCAACATCTCAACTGCCGAGGATCCGGTGGAAATCCGCCTGCCCGGCGTCAACCAGGTCCAGCAGAACAACAAACGCGGCATGACCTTTGCGGCGGCCCTGCGCTCGTTCCTGCGCCAGGATCCGGACATCATCATGGTCGGCGAAATCCGCGACCTGGAGACGGCCGAGATTGCGATCAAGGCGGCGCAGACCGGTCACATGGTGCTGTCGACGCTGCATACCAACGATGCGCCACAGACCATTGCACGTTTGATGAACATGGGCATCGCGCCCTACAACATCACCTCGTCGGTGACCCTGGTGATCGCGCAGCGTCTGGCGCGCCGCCTATGCAACAACTGCAAGCGCAAGGCGGTGTTGCCCGAGCATGCGTTGTTGGCCGAAGGCTTCACGCCGGCGCAGATCGCTGCCGGTATCGAGCTATATGAAGCGGTGGGCTGCGACGAATGCACCGAAGGCTACAAGGGCCGTACCGGTATCTATCAGGTGATGCCGATGACCGACGAGATCGGTGCGATCGTGCTGGAAGGTGGCAACGCGATGCAGATCGCCGAGGCGGCGCAGAGTATCGGCATCCGCGACCTGCGTCAGTCGGCGTTGGTCAAGGCGGCGCACGGGGTGACCAGCCTGGCCGAGATCAATCGCGTGACCAAGGACTGAGCGCCCTCATCCGCCCTTCGGGCACCTTCTCCCGCAGGCGGGAGAAGGGTATGTAGCGTGCTTTGTGTTGCGGGTTGGTGGTGCTTTGAGTCGCCCTCGTGCAGTTTCTTGCACCGACGTGAAAGGGCTGAGCGGCGGGGAGCCGGAGTGGGGATCAGGGAGTCGAAGGCGAGCCATGCGTGTGCTGATATCGACTTAGCTTCGGCCCTGTAAGAGCAATCGAACTGCAAAGTGTTCCCGATTCCCGATTCCCGATTCCCGATTCCCCCAATCCCCAATCCCCAATCCCCAATCCCCAATCCCCAATCCCCAATCCCAGCTTCTCTACTCCATCCCCAGCTTCTTCAACTTGTAACGCAACGCCCGAAACGTGATACCCAGCTGCGCGGCGGTCTTGGTCTTGTTCCAGCGGTTTTCTTCCAGCGCCTTCTGGATCGCGGCGCGTTCCAGTTGCTCGATGTAGGAGGGCAGGGCGGCCGAGGCGGGATCGATGTCGACCACAGCTTCGCGCGGTTCGATGGCGGCGCTGCCGGGGGTGGCCACGAGGCGGTGGCCGCCGTGGGCGGGCAGGCGCAGGTCGCTGGCGCTGATCTGGTCGTCTTCTGCCAGGGCCAGGGCGCGTTCGAGGATGTTTTCCAGCTCGCGGACGTTGCCCGGAAATCCGTAGGTATTCAGTGCGTCCAGTGCCGATTGGGTCAGCAACGGGATTGGCCGGCCGTGGCTGCGCGCCAGGCGCGCGATGATGGCCGCGGCCAGTTGCGGCAGGTCGCCGTTGCGCTCACGCAACGGCGGCACGCGCAGTTCGATCACGTTGATGCGGTAGTACAGGTCGTGCCGGAAGCGGCCGTCGGAGACCAGGTCGCCCAGGTCCTTGTGTGTGGCCGACAGGATGCGCACGTCCACCAGCGTTTCGCCGGAAGCGCCGACCGGACGCACCGATTTCTCCTGGATGGCGCGCAGCAGCTTGACCTGCATCTGCAGCGGCAGCTCGGCCACTTCGTCCAGGAACAGCGTGCCGCCATGCGCGGCCTGGAACAGGCCGGGCTTGTCGGCGTGGGCGCCGGTGAAGCTGCCCTTCTTGTGGCCGAAGAATTCGCTTTCCATCAATTCGGCCGGAATGGCGCCGCAGTTGACCGGCACGAACGGGCCGGCCGCACGGGCGCCTTGCTCATGGATGGTGCGGGCGACCAGTTCCTTGCCCACACCCGATTCGCCCACGATGTAGACCGGCGCCTGGCTGCGCGCGACCTTGCCGATGGTGGCGCGCAGGCCTTCCATTGCACCGGAGTCGCCCAACAGGCGACTGGCCTGCTCCGGTGGCGGTGCGGGCGGGGCGGGGCGGTCGCGGTTGTTCAATTCCAGCGCGTGCTTGACCAGGCCGCGCAGCACGCCGATGTCCACCGGCTTGCTGACGAAGTCGAAGGCGCCTGCCTTCAGCGCTTCCACCGCCAGGTCCATGCTGCCGAACGCGGTGATCATCGCCACCGGGGTCTGCGGGTAGTGCTTGGCGATTTCGGTGACCAATTCGATGCCGTTGCCGTCAGGCAAGCGCATGTCGGTCAGGCACAGGTCGTAGGGGTTGTTGGCCAGCAGTTCGCGCGCTTCGGCCAGGTTGGCGGCGGTGCTGATGCGCAGGCCCATGCGGCCCAGGGTGAGGACAAGCAGTTCGCGAATGTCACGCTCGTCATCGACGACCAGGGCACTTTTCGGTTCGTTCATGCCGCGCACGATAGCCCAGCGTGACGACACTCGACAATTGCCGGCAGTAAGGGCGCGGCGCGGCTGGTCGAAGGATCTGCTTGAACGCTGCCCAGAAATGGCGGACAGCCATCAAGGCCTCGGCGCGGTTGCCAGTCACAGGTGATCTGAGTTGCACGCGGCCCGCTCGTCGATGGATGCCTGCTTTTGCTGCCGTTTTTCAAGCGGTTGAGCATCGGCAAGCGGCTCTCGAAACCATCGGCGATGGCACAAGGACAGCCTGGACGCCGCCTATCGAGCGCATGCCCACACGCGATGCAACATCGGTGCACCACGGCCGCCCACACATGCACTGGCAAAATGCCCGAATCGGCCAACTTACTTGCCCAGCAAGCTGTTGGGCCCCTGCAATGCAATCCGGAAACATGCCCCGCCGCCCGGAACCGAGACATAGTCCAGTTGCGCCTGGTTGGCGCGGCACAACTCCTGGGCGATGTACAGGCCCAGCCCGGTGCCGTGTTCGGAGGTGGTGTAGAACGGGCGGAATAGTTGCGCGGCTACCGTCTCCGGGATGCCGGGGCCACGATCGATGACATCGATCACCGCCATGCGGTCCTGTCGTTCGACCCGCAACTTCACCCGGGCGGGTTCGTCCATGACGCGGCCGTACTTGAGCGCGTTGTGGACCAGGGCGGTGAGAATCTGGTGCAGGTGTTTGGGGTCGACCAGGGCATGCACCGAGCTGCCCTGGATGCTGGCTTCCAGGATGTCGGTTTCCATCGACAGGGTCTGCCGGTACTCGACCACGAAGCGGCGCACGAACGCGGCCAGGTCCAGGTTTTCCGGGCTGGCGCGTTCGCGGCGCGCCAGGCCGAGCACGCTTTCGACGATGCCGTTGGTGCGCTGGCATTGCTGGTGAATGATCTGCAGCAGGCGACGATCGGCATCGCCGATATCGGGCGATTCCTCCAGCAGCTGCGAGGCGTAGCTGATCGCTGCCAGCGGGTTGCGGATTTCATGCGCCAGGCTGGCCGAAAAGCGCCCCATGGCCGACAGGGTCAGCGACTCGGCGCGCCGCGAGACCACCGAAGCGTCGTCCAGGAAGACCAGCACCAGGTCGCTGTCGGCCAGCAGGCGCACGAAGCGCGGCTGCACTTCCGGGCGGTCGGCACCCAACTGCAGCGGGGCTTCCTCCTGGCGCCACCCGCTGCGCCAGCGCTGCAGGCGGCGCGCCAGTTCCGGGGTCAGCGCGACCAGCGACAGGTCGGCCGGCGCATTGCGCTGGTCGCCATCGCCGAGCAGGGCCAGGGCCGCCTCGTTGGCCAGGGTGATGTGGTTGTGGGTGTCGACCACCAGCACGCCGGTGCGCATGCGGCGGATGATCAGCTCGTTGATCTCGTAGAGGTTGGCGACCTGGGCGCCGCGTTCTTCGGCCAGGACCTGGTTGCTGCGCGCACGCGAGGCGATCTGCTCGCAGATGAAGGCCACTGCGACGTAGCTGGTGGCAAACATGGCCAGCTCGGCCACCGGGCGGGTCGCGCCGCCGCCTTCGAACAGGGTCCACAGGTATTCCAGCACGATGGCGGCGCTGGCAAGCACCGCAATGCTCATGCCGTAGCGCAGGCGCAGCAGGATCGAGGCGGCAGCGACATTGAACAGCAGCATCATCGCGATGCCGGCGCTGGCACCGGGCAGCGCGTGGGTGGCCAGGGTCGCGGCGAGGATGTCGGCCACCACCGCGCACAGCACGGTGGCGGTGAGGCGGCGTTCGCTGCGGCCCCAGAACAGCAGCGGGATGGCCATGCACAGGTAGCCGATCGCCACCGCAGCAGCCAGCCGCGGGTAGCGCGGCTCGGGGATTGCGTCGGACAAGGGGCTGAACACCAGCGCGGCAATCAACCCGGCCACCAGCACCCGGTAGAGCGAAAAAAAGTACAGCTCGCGCTGCGGCGCGGACTGGACCCGGGCGATGAGCGATGCGATGGGTGCCAAGCCGATTCCCCGTCCGAACAAGCCGCGAGTATAGGCAGCTGCGGTGCTGCGCACAGCGCGTGCGCACAGTGTCGGGCGGCGCGCAAGCGCGGCGACGGGGCGGCCAATCCCGGCGAATTTTGCGCCGCACGGCGTGGTCGGCCACAATAGGCGGCCCGTTCGCGTCTCTTGACGTGCCGCTCAGGCGGTCTGCGTTGCACGCAGCGGTCGTTTCCTTTTCCCACGGTGACGCATGAATTTCCACGAATACCAGTCAAAACAGCTGCTTGCCGAGTACGGCATCCCCGTTCCGGCCGGCAAGGTCGCGGCGACCCCGGACGAAGCGGTTGAAGTCGCCAATTCCCTGGGCAAGGGCCCCTGGATGGTGAAAGCGCAGATCCACGCGGGCGGTCGCGGTAAGGCTGGCGGCGTCAAGTTCTGCAAGACCACCGACGACGTGAAGGCCGCAGCGGCCAAGATGCTCGGCACCAAGATGTCCACCTACCAGACCGCCGGCGTCGAGCTGCCGATCAATCTGGTGCTGGTGACCACCGCCGGCGAGATCGTCAAGGAGCTGTACCTGTCGATCCTGGTCGACCGCGGCACCAAGACCATCACCTATATCGCTTCCAGC
>NZ_JANTYU010000001.1:0-1432500 GCF_024806835.1 Xanthomonas sp. 3793 | reverse complement strand
GCCAGTTGATACCCGATCTCGCGCGACATCGGATAGACCATCGGGCGCAGGGTGATGCCGTACTTGCGCGCCAGTGGGACCAGCGCATCGAGCGTTGCGTAGTCGCGCGGATCCACATCGAATCGGTAGCTGCGCAGATTGCGTGCCGCCAGCAGCTTGAAGCGTGCCTCGGCCTGGCTCATGGGATAGCCAGGGCGGTTGTCGTGGGCGTTGACGCCGTAGACGATGGGCGCGGCGGTAGTAGACGTGGCTATTGCTGCCAGCAACAGGGCGAGCACGAACGGGGCGATGTGGCGAGACATGCGGCCTCCTGAGCTGACGCCAGCGGGGAGTCGGATCTTGTTCAAACCGAGTATAGGCAGCGCGCAGGAGCGGTTCGGTGATCTGGTGCCGGGTCTTGCGACGTGCCCGCAGCTGTCGCAGGTCGCTGCGACCCGCGCTACGGGGCAGGGGGGGCGCAGACGCGCGATGCTGGACAGGCAATCTCCCGGTCGATCAGGCGTCGCCGTCGTCAGACCCCACAAGCGCCTGCGGCAATCAGCGCGCCGTCCGCAGGCGTGTGGCTGCATCCGCGTCGCCGCAATAGAAAAGGGGCCTTGCGGCCC
Organism: Xanthomonas sp. 3793; assembly: GCF_024806835.1. GTDB lineage: Bacteria > Pseudomonadota > Gammaproteobacteria > Xanthomonadales > Xanthomonadaceae > Xanthomonas > Xanthomonas arboricola_F. The sequence continues at coordinate 1,431,895 of NZ_JANTYU010000001.1, read as the reverse complement.
CTTTCTCATGACACCGGCGACTGATGATCTCAGTCGCGATTCATCTGTGCATTGCGCTGACCGGTAGCGGCGGACTTCTCGCCGGCGAACGGGTTGAGCTTGCGGATCGCCCAGGGGTACTTCGGCCAGTCGCCGGTCAGCCATGGGTGCTGCGGGCTGTTGAGCTCCAGCACGCGGCGCGCGTCTGCGGCCAGGGTCTTGTTGCCCAGGTGCGTATAGGCCTCGGCCAGGACCGCAACGGCATCGTATTGATAGGCGCTCTGCGGGTAGGTTTCCAGCAGATAGTTGGCACGACCGGCTGCGGACACCCAGGCGTTGCGGCGCAGGTAGTACAGCGCGTTGTCCAGTTCGTGCTGGGCGAACACGTCACGCAGCTCGATCATCCGCTTGCGCGCGTCCGGTGCGTAGCGGCTGTTGGGATAACGGTCGGTGACCGTGTTGAAGTCGTTGTAGGCCTGCTGCGGCGAGGACAGGTCGCGACGGCTCGGATCCAGCGACCACACCCGGCGCAGGAACACCGTGTCGCGGTTGCTGTTGGCCAGCCCGCGCAGGTAGTACAGGTACGCGATATTACGGTGCGTGGGATAGGTGCGGATGAAGCGGTCGACGCTGGACACCGTATCGTCGTGCTTGCCGGCCTTGTACTGCGCGTAGGCGGTTTCGATCATCGCCTGCTCGGTGTACGGGCCATACGGGTACTGGGCGATCAGGCGCTTGTAGCTGGCTTCGGCGCCGGCCCAGTTGCCTTTCTCCATCAGGCCGTGGCCTTTGCCGTAGAGCTGCTCGACCGGCATGCCCTCGTCGGGATTCTTGTCCTTGGCGCCGCGGTGGCAGCCGGTGACGACGAACGCCATGACCAGCATGAGGGCAATCAGGCGCGCAGGCGCGGAAAACGTGGACCGTCGGATCATGGGTCTGGGCAGGACGCGTCAGGAAAACGAAAGCGCGATGATAGCCTAGTGGCCTGTCCGGCGACTGACTCCTGCCGCGCGGACCCCCAAATTCCCGTTTTTGCCCGAGTGCCAGTGTCCATGTCTGACCCATCTGCCGACCCCATCGACCCGTCCATCCGTCAGGCCATCGTGCCCGATAACGCCGCAGGGCGCCGTTTCGACGCGGTGTTGGCCGAGCTGTTCCCCGAATTCTCGCGCTCGCGGCTGTCGGAATGGATCAAGTCCGGCGATGCGCTGCTGGATGGCGAAATGGCGCGTCCGCGCGACACCTTGCGCGGCGGCGAGAGCGTGCAGCTGCAGGTGGTGCTGGAAACCCAGACCCATGCGGCGCCGCAGGACATCCCGCTGAACGTGTTGTACGAAGACGATCAGGTGCTGGTGATCGACAAGCCGGCCGGCCTGGTGGTGCACCCGGGCGCCGGCAACCCGGACGGCACCCTGGTCAATGCGCTGCTGTTCCGCGACCCGGCGCTGTCGGCGGTGCCGCGCGCCGGCGTGGTGCATCGGCTGGACAAGGACACCAGCGGCGTGATGGTGGTCGCCCGCACCGTGCAGGCGCAGACCGCCCTGGTGGAGCAGCTGTCTGCGCGTGATGTGCATCGCCAGTATCTGGCGGTGGTGGTCGGTGCGCTGGTCTCCGGCGGCACCGCCAATGCGCCGATCGACCGCCATCCGCGCGATCGCCTGAAGATGGCGGTGCGCGACGACGGCCGCGATGCGGTCACCCATTACCGCTTACGCGAGCGCTTCCGCGCGCACACCGCGCTGGAGTGCCGGCTGGAAACCGGGCGTACGCACCAGATCCGCGTGCACATGGCGCACCTGAAATCGCCCATCGTCGGCGACCCGCTGTACGGCGGCGCGCTCAAGCTGCCCAAGGGCGCCACCGACGAACTGGTGCACGAGCTGCGCACCTTCAAGCGCCAGGCGCTGCATGCCGAAACCCTGGAATTCCTGCACCCGGTCAGCGGCGAGCCGGTGCGCGCCAGCGCGCCGGTGCCGGCCGACCTGCAGCGGCTGATGACCGCGCTGCGCGACGACAGTGCACGCGCGGCCGAGCTGGCGCGCCGTTGATATGGCAGTGGCTGCACCGTTCGTGCTGCCGGCCGACTGGCCGGCGCCACCGCGTATCCAGGCGCTGACCACCTTGCGTTACGGCCTGGGCGGCTCGCTGGCACCGTTCGACACGCTCAACCTCGGCAATCGCAACAGTGCCGATGGCGATACGCCCGAGCAGGTGGAGCGCAACCGGGCACAGCTGGCCCAGGCGCTGGCGTTGCCGAGCGCGCCGCACTGGTTGCGGCAGGTGCACGGCGTCGAGGTCGTGCGCGTCGAAGCGCCGCCGCTTGCACCGGGTGCGCAGTCGGCTCCAGCAGGCGATCACGCGCCCGCTGCGTCCGAGCCCGCGGCCGATGCGGCGGTCACTGCCGTGCCTGGCGTGGTGCTGGCGATCCTGACTGCCGATTGCCTGCCGGTGGTGCTGGCGGCTGTAGACGGCAGCGAAGTGGCCGCAGCGCACGCCGGCTGGCGTGGGCTGGCCGACGGCATGCTGGAGCGCAGCGTGGCCGCCATGCGCACGCCGGCGTCGCGGCTGGTCGCATGGCTGGGGCCGGCAGCCGGACCGCAGGCATATGAAATCGGTCAGGACGTGTTCGACGCCTTCCTCGCCGATGACGCGCAGGCGCAGGCCGCCTTCAGCGCCACGCGGCCGGGGCATTGGCGGGTGGATCTGTATGCGCTGGCGCGCCAGCGCCTGCAGCGTGCCGGCGTGCTGGCCCACGCGATCCATGGCGGCGGGCTGTGCACCATTTCCGATCCGCAACGCTTTTTTTCGCATCGCCGCGATCGTCGCAGCGGACGCGTGGCCACGCTGGCCTGGATCGCGCCCTGAGCACGCCGCTGTTTGCGCAAATAGTGGGCCAGGCTGCGTTTGCGCAGCTGCCCGCGCCGGTGCGCGCGCTGCATTCGGTGCAGCAGCGGCAGACCTTCGTCGGAAGGGCGCAGATCCAGCGCGGCCGCCACGCATTGGTGCCGTTGCTGGCGCTGTTGAGCCGGTTGCCGCGCAGTGGCGAGGTGGATGTCGAGGTGGAATTTCTGGTCGATGCGCACGGCGAACGTTGGCATCGGCGGTTTGCTGGGTTGCCGATGTATTCGCGGTTGTGGCGGCAGGGGGGCGCACTGCGCGAGCACCTGGGGGCGGTGCGTTTCGAATTCGCGCTACGTGCCGATGCCGACGCGTTGTACTGGCAGGCCACGCGCGTATGGGCGTTCGGCGTGATTCCGCTACCCGCGCGCTGGTTCGAGCAGGTGCGTTGCCGGGAACATGCCGACACCGGCCGCTATGGATTTTTCGTCGACGTGCACCTGCCGCTGGTGGGGCCGTTCATTCGCTACGAGGGTTGGCTTGAGCCAGGTTGAATCGCCGCAGGTTGATACGCGCAGTGCGTCGGCAACCATCGTGTTCGATGGCGTGTGCCTGCTGTGCAATGGCTGGGTCACGTTCCTGCTGCGCCACGATCGGCGCGGGCGTTATCGCTTTGCCGCGATGCAGGGGCAAGCCGGGCGCACGCTGCTGCAGCAGCATGGGCTGGATCCGGATGATCCGTTGTCGTTTCTGCTGGTGGACGACACCGGAGCCTGGACCGACAGCGATGCCATCGTGCGTGTGCTGGCAGGATTGGGTGGCTTGTGGCACCTGGTCACCGTGTTGCGCGTGGTGCCACGTGGCCTGCGCGATATCGGTTACCGCCTGATCGCACGCAACCGCTATCGCTGGTTCGGCCGGACCGAGCACTGCATGCTGCCCACACCCGAGCAGCGCACGCGGTTTCTGGATTAACCCCCACTCCCGGCAAGCCATCTCCGCGTAGGAGCGCACCCGGGCGCGAGGTGGCGTTACCGGCAATGCTCGGTCGCGCCCGGGTGCGCTCCTACGGTGATCCGGGGATTTGCGCGATGGCCTGCGGTGCGGCTTGTCGTTCTGCGGCGTGTTTCGGATCAAGCATGGCGGGCAGGCACGCTTGATCCGCGTAGGAGCGCACCTGGGCGCGGTGGCGTTACCGGCAATGCTTGGTCGCGCCCGGGTGCGCTCCTACGGTGGTCCGGGGATTTGCGCGATGGCCTGCGGTACGGCTTGTCGTTCTGCGGCGTGTTTCGGATCAAGCATGGCGGGCAGGCACGCTTGCTCCGCGTAGGAGCGCACCTGGGCGCGAGGTGGCGTTACCGGCAATGCTTGGTTGCGCCCGGGTGCGCTCCTACGGTGATCCGGGGATTTGCGCGATGGCCTGCGGTGCGGCTTGTCGTTCTGCGGCGTGTTTCAAATCAGCATGGCGGGCAGGCACGCTTGCTCTGCGTAGGAGCGCACCTGGGCGCGAGGTGGCGTTACCGGCAATGCTCGGTCGCGCCCGAGGGCGCTCCTACGGTGATTGTGCGATGCGCTGTGCTGGCGGCTTAGGCCGCCGCGCTGTTGAAACTTGCGCGCACGACATTCGCGTTGCCGCCGTGCGCAGGCTGCAGGCGGAAGATCGATACCGCATCGGCCAGTTCCACCGCCTGTTCTTCCAGGCTGCGTGCGGCGGCGGTGGCTTCTTCCACCAGCGCGGCGTTGCGCTGGGTGACCTCGTCCAGCTGCGCGACAGTGCGATTGACCTGTTCGATGCCGCTGGATTGCTCGGCGCTGGCCGAGGTGATCTCGCTCATGATGTCGGTGACATGCTTCACCGAGCCGACGATCTCGCGCATGGTCGCGCCGGCGCGGTGCACCAGCCCCGAGCCCAGTTCCACCTTGTCGGTCGAATCGGCGATCAGCGTCTTGATCTCCTTGGCGGCGTCGGCCGAGCGGCGCGCCAGTGCGCGCACCTCCGAGGCCACCACCGCAAAACCGCGGCCCTGTTCGCCGGCGCGCGCGGCTTCCACCGCGGCGTTGAGCGCCAGGATATTGGTCTGGAAGGCGATGCCGTCGATGACGCCGATGATCTCGCCGATCTTGCGCGAGGCGGTGCTGATCTGGCTCATGGTGGCGACCACGTCGTCCATGACCTGGCCGCCGCTCTGCGCCACTTCGCCGGTGCCCACCACCAGACGGTTGGCCTGCAGTGCGCTGTCGGCGTTCTGCTTCACGGTGGAGGTGAGTTCTTCCATCGAGCTTGCGGTTTCTTCCAGGTTGGCGGCCTGCTGCTCGGTGCGCTCGGACAGATCGGTATTGCCGGCAGCGATTTCCACTGCTGCCTGGCGAATGGTGTCGGAGGCGGTCTGGATGCCGCCGATGATTTCGGTCAGGCGGTCCACGGTCTGGTTGGTGTCGTCGCGCAGACGCGCAAAGATGCCGTGCGCATCGCCGTCCACGCGCTGGGTGAGGTCGCCTTCGGCCAGTGCGCCGATCACGCGCGCCAGTGCGGCAAGGTGGGTCTCCACCGAGTCGTAGATGCGGTTGATGCCTTGTGCCAACGACAGCAGCACGCCGTCCATGCCGTCGAGCTGCATGCGGCGGCTGAAATCTCCGGCCGATGCGGCGTCGATGATCTGGATCAGCGCCTGCTCGGCGTTGACCTGCGCGGTGACGTCGACCCACTGCGCGATGGTGCCCAGCTTGGTGCCGTCGGCGGCGATGATCGGGCTGTAGACGAAGTCGATCTGGCGGCCGAAGAACGGGGCGCGCACGGCCTTGGAGGCATTCAACGCGCGCATGCGGTCGATGGCGGCCTGGCTGTCCGGATAGATGTCGCCGATGCTGCCGCCGACGAAGCCTTCGGCATGGAAGCTGGGGCGGAAGCTCTGCACATCCGGCTCGATCAGCTTGAGCATCGCCAGCAGTTTGCGGTTGGCGAACAGCACCTGGCCGTCGTCGTCGGCGATGCGGATCATGGTGTCCAGATCGTCGAGTGCCTTGATCACGAACTGCCCATGGCGCAGGCCTTGCTCCATCACGTCGATGCGGATGGCCAGCTTGTCCTGGCTCGCCTGCAAGGTCTTCAGCAGCGGTGCGAGTTCACCGGAAACGTTGCGCAGGTCCAGGCGCTCAAAGCGGCCTTCGCCCAGCGCAGCGACCGCATTCATCGCCTGCTGCAGCTGCGCACTGTTGCGATGACGCGCCCACCACCACAGGCCGACACTGGCCGCGCCGAGCACCAGCAGGGCCGGGAACAGCTTCGCAAGGGCGCTACCGACGCCGCCGGGCATCAGCGTGGCGGCGTAGAACGTCAGCAAGGCCAGCAGCCCGAGGTGTGCGGCAGCGGGCATCCATGCAGTCCAAGTCGTACGCGCAACGTTTGCGCCCGCTGTTGGGCGGGTAACGGGTGCGGCATCGTGTGAAGGCAACATAGGCTGAGTCCAACGTGTGTTCTGGGAAAGGGGGAACGGTGTGCAGCAGGAGTAGGCTGCAATGGGGTATCGGCGGCTGGGTCTGAATCATGATGGTGTGAACGGACCGTTTGTCGGAATGCGTGCCGCCGAGCCGGGAAACAGCCGATGTGGTTGATTTGGAAGCGGTTTCAGTGAGCGTGTGCAAGCTCCCAGCGGTCGGCCGGCGTGCGAAATCGATACCTGTATTTGTAAATTCCGTGTGAATTTCGGGCGCCGCGGTTGAGGCAGTCCGCACTCCGATGGACTGCACCTGGGCGGCCTGTCTCTCAGCGGCCTGGTAGCGGTGACCGGTTCGCTGTGCAGGTCTGCCGGTCGCCAGGTTCCGCGCTGACGTCAGCGTCGGTACACAGCGACGCCATGACGTTGCCCTGGGCATCGGGAAATCGCAGCAGCAGAACGTCGCGCGCGGTGATCCAGGACCGTCGGAAAAAACGGCAATCCGAGGAGAGGTCAGGGCGATGCAGATGCCCCGGCCGTCAAGCCGCGGTTCCGGCACAGCTGTCATCGGCGGGCGCAACGATGTGCAGTTGAGACCTGCTGCTGCAGCCACGGAGTCCGACCGCACGCCATGGCTCCACCCCAGCCGCGCAGCGTCACTCTGCTCAATCGGCAGGCCGCGCCCACAAAAAAAACCGGCCGTCTCGCGACGGCCGGTCTGTTGTGTCACTGCGCGAGCGCGCCGGCGATTACTTCGCCGGCGTGGCCTGCGCATCGTCCGGCAGTGCCCAGGCGATCACGCTGTCGCCCGACTTGGTTTCCATGCGGTCGTGTCCGCCCACGGCGGCCACGATGTACTGCTTGCCGTCGATGGTGTAGCTCAGCGGGGCGGCCTGCGGGCCGGCCGGCACGCGGGTCTCCCAGACCTGCTTGCCGGTGCGGGTGTCGAAGCCGCGCATGAAGTCGTCCAGGGTCGCGCCGATGAAGGTCACGCCGCCGGCGGTGGCCAGCGAGCCGCTGTTGTTGGGCGTGCCGATCTCGAACTTGGTCTTGGACGGGATACCCATCGGGCCCTGGTCGTAGCCGGTGCCCAGCGGACGGCGCCAGAGTACCTGCTGGGTGCGCAGGTCCACGCCGGAGATGTAGCCCCACGGCGGTGCCACGCACGGCGTGTTGAGCGGCGACATCCACGGCTCCTTGCGGGCGCCGTAGGCCAGGCCCTTCTGCGCCATGTAGCCGGGCGTCTTGCTCTTGCCGTCGAACACCGACACCACGCCCAGCTCATTCATCTTTTCGCGGGTATAGACCTGCAGGGTGTAGGGCAGGCGATTGCTGTTCATCACCATGATGCCGCGCTGCAGATCGACAGAGACGCCGCCCCAGTTGATGCCGCCGTGGTTGCCGGTGAAGGCCAGCGAGCCTTGCAGGGTCGGCGGGGTGAACATGCCTTCGTAGCGCAGCTGCTTGAACTGGATGCGGCAGGCCAGCTGGTCGAACGGGGTCATGCCCCAGGCATCGGATTCGATGATGGTCTCGTATTCGCGGCTCGGTGCGCCCACGGTATTGGGCATGCCCGGCGAGATCGGCTGGGTGGCAGCGGTCCAGTCGCCATGATCGGTGCCCTGCGGCACGGCGATCTGCTTGACCGGCATCAGCGGTGCGCCAGTGGCGCGATCCAGCACGAACACCTGGCCGGACTTGGTGGCCTGGATCACCGCAGGACGCGTGCCGCCACCAGCCACCGGCCAATCGACCAGGTTCGGCTGCGGGCCGATGTCGTAATCCCACAGGTCGTGGTTGACGGTGCGGAAGTGCCAACGCTCCTTGCCGGTGGCCGCATCCACGGCGACCAGCGCTGCGGTGTATTCCTCATCCTGCGGGGTGCGGCCCTTGCCGAAGAAGTCGCCCGAGGCATTGCCGGTGGGCAGATAGACCAGCCCCAGCTCATCGTCTGCAGCCATCAGCGACCACACGTTCGGGGTCGAACGGGTATAGGTCTGCCCGGCCGGCGGCTCGGCGGTGATCGCCGGGTTGCCCAGGTCCCAGGCCCAACGCAGCTGGCCGGTGAGCGCATCGAAACCGCGCACCACGCCGGACGGCGCATCGCCTTCCTGGCCATCGCGGACCTGGCCGGTGGGCTGGATCACCACGCCGCGCATCACCACCGGCGGCGAGGTCGGGCCGACGAAGCCCGGCTTGGTGTTGCCGGTACCGGCATTGAGGTCCACGTAGCCGTTATTGCCGAAGCTGGCGCACAGCTTGCCGGTCTGCGCGTCCAGCGCGCCGAGGCGGCCGTCGACCATCGGCCAGAAGATTCGGGTCGGGCACTCGGCGGTGCCTTCCGGCGCCTGGTAGTACGACACGCCGCGGCAGGTGGTGGCGGCAACGCCGGCCATCGCCTTCGGGTTGGTCTGCGGGTCGAAGCGCCAGCGCTCCTTGCCGTTGGCCGCTTCCACCGCGATCACCTTCTGGGTAGGCGTGCAGATGTAGAGCAGCTCGCCGACCTTGAGCGGGGTGTTCTGGAAGGCGTAGCCCAGCTTGGAGCCGGCCGGTTTCAGATCGCCGGTATGGAATTCCCAGGCCACCTTGAGGTTCTTGACGTTGTCCGGGGTGATCTGCGCACCGGGCGTGTAGTGGTTGGACAGGTTGGAGCCGGCATAGGCGGTCCAGTTGCTGGCGTCGTGATTGGCAGCGACGTTGCCGTCAGGGCTGGGCACAGTGGCGCGGCTGAAGGCGGCAGCGTTGGCGGCCGGCTGCGTGGATGCATCGGCCAGTTCCACGTTGCGCGGCACAAACAGCGGCCACAGGATCAGGGCGGCGCCCAGGATCGGCAGCACGCCGGTCACCACGACATAGCCGGCGCCGGACAGCGGCTGCATGCGCCGACGCGCCACGCCCCAGAACGGCAGCAGCACCAGGCCCAACACGGAGATCCAGGCCAGACGCGGGACCAGGCCCCAGCCATCCAGGCCCACTTCCCACAGTGCCCAGGCGATCGTGGCGGCCAGCGTGGCGCCAAACAGCCACAGGCCGGCACGCTTGCCCAGCGCCAGCAACACGCCGGCAAGCAGCAGCGCGATACCTGCGAGCAGGTAGTACCAGGAACCACCAACGGCCACCAGGCGGCCGCCTTCATAGGCGAGCACCGCGCCGAGCACGGCGATCACCGCTGCATAGGCCACCAGCAACCAGGTGCCTAGCCCACGTTTTGAGGATTGATCAGTCATTTTGAGATATCAGGAAGGACTTGGGGCCGCCATGGGCGACAAGTCGTGGAGGGAGAGAGGTCGCCCGTTGGCACAGGCTGCCGGCGACCTTGGATATGAACGCGCAGCCCCTCCCAGGGTCCTCAGCGCTAATCATGCGAATATTTTAGACCTCTGAGCACCGCCTGTCCGTGACGGAATAGGAACCACCGTTCCAACCTGCCGCTCGGATGCGCCGAATCTACGGAGAAGTCGAGCAGCGCGGTGAAGGGCGATGGCACGTGAGCTGATGCGCGATGACAGCTGAAGGGTGTGCAGGCAAGAATCGCTGTCGCTGTCGAATTGCTGTGTGCCTTGCTTCGCTTGGCGCTTGCCTTGGTCTCGCTCATTTGCCTTACAGCAAGCCGAGCACCGCAGCCACGTGCAGGCACCTGTTGGAAAGCGCTGGCAGCCGTACCCTCATCCGCCCTTCGGGCACCTTCTCCCGGAGGGAGAAGGAAAAGCTCGCGGCCCGCTTGGGCATCTTCTTTCGGAGGGAGAAAGAAAGGCTTGTTCGTTGGGAAGGAGAAGGAAAAGCTTGCAGCGAGTTCGGGCGCCTTCTCCGAACCGGAGCAGGATCAGACGTCTGCAAGTGCCTGCAGATAGCGCTGGCGCCAGTGATTGACGTTGTTCTTGCGCAGGTGATCCATCATTGCCCGCCACCGCTCAATGCGCGTTGCCAGCGGCATGCTCGCTGCCGTTGCGATTGCATCGGCCACGCCGTCCAGATCATGCGGATTGACCAGCAGCGCCTCCTTCATTTCGTCGGCCGCGCCGGCCAGCAATGAAAGCACCAGTACTCCCGGATTTTCAGGGTCCTGCGCGGCGACGAATTCCTTGGCGACCAGGTTCATGCCATCGCGCAGCGGCGTCACCAGGCCCACCGATGCAGCGCGATAGAAACCGGTCAAGGTTGCGTGGCTGAAGTTCTGGTTGACATAGCGCAACGGCGTCCAGTCCGGCCCCGCATGCCCACCATTGATATGGCCGGCGATCTGCTCCAGCTGCCCGCGCAATTGACGGTATTCGGTGACATCGCCGCGCGATACCGGGGCGATCTGCAGATAGGTGAGGCTGCCGGATTGATCCGGGTAACGCTCCAGATAGCGCTCGAACCCCTGGAAACGTTCCGGCAGGCCCTTGGAATAATCCAGACGGTCCACACCGATCGCCAGCTGCCGCCCGCGCAGACTCTCGCGCAGATCGCGTACCGCCTGCTTGCTGACAGACGCCTTTGCCTGGTTGGCAATCAGATCGGTGTCGATGCCGATGGGGAACGAGGAAGCCGTGAAGCGCCGCCCGCCCGGACCTTCGACCAGATCGCCTTCGAGAATGCGGCCGCCACCGAACAGGCGCACATATGCCTTGAAACGTTCGGCGTCGCGTTGGGTCTGGAAGCCCACCAGATCGTAGGCGTAGAAGGTACTGAACAGGCGCGCGTGATCGGGCATTGCCTGCACCAGATCGGCCGAGGGCATCGGCACGTGCAGAAAGAAGCCCATCTTGCAGCCCACCCCCAGCTCGCGCAGCATCGCGCCCAGCGGGATCATGTGGTAATCGTGGATCCACAAGGTGTCGCTGTCTTTCAGCAACGGTGCGAGCTTTTCCGCGAACAGGCGATTGACGCGCAGATAGCCTTCGCGCTTGGCGCGGTCGTAATCGACCAGGTCCAGGCGGAAGTGCAGCAACGGCCACAACGTGCGATTGGCGAAGCCGTTGTAGTACGAATCGATATCGCGCTTGTTGAGGTCCATGGTGACGAAGGTGATGTCGCCTTCGGTCTGCTCGTGCATGCCGCCGCTCTCGCCGCGCGCGGTCTTTCCGCTCCAGCCGAACCACATGCCGCCGCGCTCCTTGAGCGCCGCCAGCAACCCGACCGCCAGGCCGCCGGCCCGGGTTTCGCCGGGCACTGCAACACGATTGGATACCACCACCAAACGACTCATGACGCCTCCTGCCAGCTCCGCGACAAGCGCATCGCTGCGATGATCAAACCGACGTGCGAATAGGTCTGCGGGAAATTCCCCCAGGCTTCGCCGTCTTCGAACGATAGGTCTTCCGAGAGCAAGCCCAGGTGATTGCGACGCGCCAGGATGCGCTCGAACAATTCCCGCGCTTCGTCCTTGCGGCCGATGGCGGCCAGCGCGTCGATGTACCAGAACGTGCAGATGGTGAAGCTGGTTTCCGGCTCGCCGAAGTCGTCAGGCGCGATGTAGCGATACAGTGCATCGCCATGCTTGAGCACGCGGCCGACTGCCTCGACCGTGCGTACGAACCGGCTGTCGTCGGCATCCACGATGCCGATGTCGGCCAGCAAGAGCAGCGACGCATCCAGACGGTGGCCGCCGAGCGTGTCGGTGAAGTAGCCGCGTTCTTCGCTCCAGGCTTCGTGCAGGACGCGCTCGCGGATGCTGTCGGCGCGCTGTCGCCAATACACGCTGCGCTCGGGCAATGCCAGGCGATCGGCGATCTTGGACAGGCGATCGCAGGCGGCCCAGCACATTGCGGCGGTATAGGTGTGCACCTCGGCGCGGCCGCGGAACTCCCACAGGCCGGCGTCGGGCACGTTGTGCAGCGCGTAAGCGCGCTCGCCCAGCGGTTCGAGACGGCGGAACGTATCGGCGTCGCCCTGATCCTTCAGGCGCAGGTCGAAGAACAGTTGCGTCGAGGCCAGCACGACGCTGCCATAGACATCGTGCTGTTTTTGAATCCACGCCAGATTGCCGCGCCGCACCGGACCCATGCCGCGGTAGCCTTCCATCGTGTCGACTTCATGCTCTTCCAGCTGCGACTCGAAGCCGATGCCGTACAGCGGCTGCAGGGTGCCGTCGCTGGTGGCGATGTTGAAGATGTAGCCGATGAACTGCTCCATCGTGCGGGTGGCGCCAAGCCGGTTGAGCGCGCGCACCACGAAGGCGGCGTCGCGCAGCCAGCAGTAGCGGTAGTCCCAGTTGCGCGGGGTATTGGGCGCTTCCGGAATCGAGGTGGTCATCGCGGCGATGATGGCGCCGCTGTCTTCGTACTGGCACAGCTTGAGCGTGATCGCGCTGCGGATCACCGCCTCCTGCCAGTCGAGCGGAATGGACAGATAACGCACCCACTCGCGCCAATATTCCTCGGTGCGTTCCTGCGCTTCCTGCACATAGCCGGTGAGCGAGCGGGTCAGCGATTCGTCCACGCCCAGCACCAGGCTCACCGGATGGCTGAGCACGAACGGCAAGCCGTCGCGCACGAAGCGCACCGGCACGTCGGTGGTCAGGCGCAAGGTGAATTCCGGCAACACCCAGCGGATATGGTTGCTGCCCCAGGTGGTATCGGGGGTGCGGCCACCCCAGTCGGCCAGCGGGCGCGCACGCACGATGATGCGCGGGTTGCCGGCGAGCGGGCGGATCTGGCGGATGATGCTGACAGGCCGATAAAAGCGGCCGTTATTGCGCCAGCGCGGTGCGAAGTCGATGACTTCCACCTCGCCGCCGTGGCTATCGCGCAATACGGTGCGCAGCACGGCCGTGTTGGGCAGGTAATGCTGCTCGCTGCTGACGAAGTCTTCCAGCTCGACGGCAAAGTCGCCGCCTTCGGTCTTGGGCGATAGCAGGCTGCAAAAAGCCGGGTCGCCGTCGAAGGCGGGCAGACAGCTCCACACTACGCGTGCCTGTCGATCGACCAGTGCGCCAAAGCTGCAATTGCCGATGACGCCCAGATCCAGGTTTGGCTCGGTCATGAGGTGCAAACGATCCTGTAAGTAACGAGAGGAGGCGCGCCTACGGTGATGCGTTGCGCGCGTTGTGGTGGAGCCACGCATGCACAGCGGCGGTGCCGTCGAGGCGAAAACGTGCGCTGGTCTGCGCGCGATCGCCGACCAGGATGCTCCAGCCGCCCAAACGATTGGCCGCGTCGAAACCGAATTCGTCGGTGAGGTCGTCACCGACGAACACCGGCGTGCGGCCTGCAAACGCGGCGGTCTGCATCAGCTGCTCGACGGCCAGCCCCTTGTTGCTGCCTTCGGGGACGAATTCGACCACATGGTCGCCCGGTTGCAGGCGATAGCCGGGGAGCTGGGCGATTTCATCCTGGGCGAAGGCCAACACGTCCGGTCCGGCGTCCGGTTGGGCGCGCCAGTGCAGCGCCACGCCGACGCCCTTGTCTTCGACCAGTACGCCTGCGTGTTTGTGCGTCAGTGCCGCAGCGCGCTGATGCAGGCCATGCAGGAAGTCAGAGGTGTCCTGCGGCATGGCGGCGCGTGCGGCGATGTCGCTGCGGAGTTCGTGCCCGTGCAGGCCGGCGGCCGGCAGCAGCAGCGGCGCGAACAATGCATCGAGCTGTGCGAGCGGGCGCCCGCTCACCAATGCGATGGCGCCCTGCAGGCGATCGCTGAGGCGACCAATGGCCTCGCGTACCTCGGGCAGGAGCCGCACGGCCTCGGGGCTGTGGGCAAAGTCGATCAGGGTGCCGTCCACGTCCAGGAACAATGCGCAGGCATCGTCCAGCAATGGCGGCGACGGAAGGGGGGAATGCGCGTCTGCCATTGCGCTAGTGTGCGCAAACCGGTGTGAGATTCAGGTTATGGAACGGCGGGGATTGGGGAGTCGGGATTAGGGATTCGCTGCAGCCGCGCTTGCCAATCCCACATCCCCAGTTCCGACAACTGCCGACTGGCTAGACGATGAGGTAGTGCGGACAAGGCGAATCTGGGTCCGGGATTCGCAGCGATGCTGCTCTTGCAAATCCCAACCCCCGATTTCCCGATCCCGGCTTAAAACGAATACCGCACCCGTCCATACCAATACGCGCCGTTGCTGCCGATCGGCGACAGCACGTCGTAGGGCAGGTTGCCGAAGTAGGCGATGTCGTCGATGGAGCGATCGGAGTAATTGTCCAGGATGTTCTGGCCGCCGATGGCCAGCGTCCACTGCGTGCCCAGGTGATACTCGGCTTCCAGATCCAGCTGCCACTCGGCGCCATAGGTCTGGCGTGGCACGAAGCCGCTGCCGAAGTCGAACACGCGGGTGGCGCTGCCGTAGCGGTTCACGCGCGTCTGCAGGTTCCAGCGTTCGTTGGTCCAGTTGGCGGCCAGTGCGGCACGCGTGCGCGGTGCGGCGTCGGTGAGCGTATTGCTCTCTTCCACGCCGAACAGCACGTAGTCCGGGTTCAATGCCAGCAACTGCCCGGGCGTTGCGATGATGTTCTCCAGCTCGGTCTTGGCGTAGCTGTAGGTGCCGGTCAGCAGCAGATCGCCACCGAAGGCGTATTGGCGCCAGTTGGCCACCAGCTCGGCGCCGCGGGTGCGGGTGTCGGCGGCGTTGAGGAAATAGCTGGCGCTCTGCACGCCGGCGACGCCGAAGTTCTGCTGCACAAAATCGGTCAGCGTGTCGCCGGTGATGTCTTCGGACAAGGCGATGCGGTCGTCGATGTCGATCTGGAAGAAATCCAGCGACAGGTCGAAGTGGTCGCCCAGCTTGCTGGTGAAACCCAGGCTGTAGTTGACCGACTTCTCCGGCTTCAGATCGGTGGCGCCGAGCGCGCGGGCGATCGGGTTGTTGACCGACAGCAGGCGGCCCTGGGTCAGCCGGCCGGCGGCGTCGTAACCGGTGGACGTGGCTTCGTAACCGATCTGGCTCAGCGAGGGCGCACGCACGTTGTTGGAGATGGCGCCACGCAGCGCGAATGCCGGCGCGAACGCGTAGCGTGCGGCAAGCTTGCCGGTCCACTGGCTGCCGAAATCCTGGTAATGCTCGTAGCGGCCGGCCAGGTCGGTGGAGAACTTGTCGCCGAACTGGCTGGAGACGTTGGCATAGGCGCTGGCCACATTGCGCGACAGGTCGGCCTCATCCTGCGGAGTGAGCCCGCCGCCGGCCTGCGAGCCGGTGGGGCGATCGGTGAACGGTCCGGCCGCATAGCTGGCCGGGTCGCCGGCATGGGTGCGGTATTGCTCGCGGCGGAACTCGGCACCGGTGCCGAAGGTATGGGTGGCGCCGGCCGCATCGAACACGCGGGTCAGATCCAGATTGCCCACGGTCTGCGCAAACGCGAAATCGCCGGTCTTGAAGCGCGTGGTGCTGCCCGGCCCAAGCGAGGCATTGAGCGAGTTGCGCAGGCGGTAGGTGAAGTCGTTGCGGCCGTAGTTGACGCTGGCGTCGTAGTCCCAGTCGCCGAGCTGTCCACGCGCGCCGGCGACGAGTTGCAGGTCGCGATTCTCGCCTTCGGAAATAGGCCGGTAGCCGTTGGGGTAGATCTCGCGCCAGTTGGCGCTGCCGTCCGGGTAGCGGAAGTAGTTGGCGCCTTCGGTGTCGCGCTGGTTGTAGGTGCCGAAGGCGTAGAACTCGCCGTTGGCGCTGAACGGAATCTTGGTGTTGAGCCAGGCGTTCAGGCCCTTGGTGGCGCCGTCGCCGAGCACGTAGTTGCGCCGGCCGGCCAGGGCCAGGTTGGCCGGGGTCTGTTCTTCGAACGATGGAATCTGGTCGAAGCCGGCGCGATTGGTCGCTTCGCGATTCTTCAGCTCCAGGCCGACCTTGAAAAAGCCGCCGTCATCGCCGAGCAGCGAGCCGACCTTGGCGCTGGCATAGCTGGTCTGGCCATCGGTGACACGGCGATCGATCGGCTCCACGTCGGTGTTGTAGGCGCCGAAGCTGGCTTCCAGCTCGCCGCGCTCGGGGTTGTCGTCCAGGATCACGTTGATGACGCCGGCGATCGCGTCCGAGCCGTACTGCGCGCCGGCGCCGTCACGCAGCACTTCGATGCGCTTGATCGCATTGATCGGGATGGAATTGAAATCCACCGGCGTGGTGCCCTTGCCGATCTTGCTGTCGGTATTGACCAGCGCCGAGGTGTGGCGGCGCTTGCCGTTGACCAGCACCAGCACCTGGTCGGGCGAGAGCCCACGCAGCTGCGCGGCGCGGATATGGTCGGCGCCGCCGGAGTTGGACTGACGCGGGAAGTTGAACGAGGGCAGCAGCGCCTGCAGCGCGCTGCCCAGCTCACCATTGACCACGCCGGCCTTGCGGATGTCTTCGGCGGTGAGCACGTCCACCGGCACGGTCGATTCCAGCACGGTGCGGTCGCTGGCGCGGGTGCCGGTGACGATCACGGTGTCCAGCGTGGTGGCGCCGGGGGCGGCCTGCTGGGCCTGTGCAGTGGCGCTCAACACGGCGGCGACGGCCAGGCCGATGGCCGAAAGGGTGGGGCGGGTCATGCTCTCTCTCCTGCAACTGCAAACGCGCAGCGGGGTCGGCGTCCGGCCGGCTGGTGCGCAAGGGTCGGACTGTCCTACATTCATCCGGATGGAGAGATATTATCGCGTTGTTCAGGCCTGCGCGAGATGACGCGGTGCGCACGCGTGCATGAGCTGATGGTGCGGCCGCATGAGCGCTGGCACGACTGGCATAACGCTGCAGCAGTGCCGCTCGTACACTTGCGCCCTTGCGCCGGTCGTTTGTACGCGCTGGCCGCGCCGGTGTGCATCGGCGTTCTTAGCCCCCGAAAACGTTGGAGAAATCGATGAAGTTGCTGCCATCCGTGTTGATCGCCGCCGTGCTGGCGTTGTCTGGTTGCGCCACCACACCGGGCAAGGCGCCCGCGGCGGCGGCCACCGCCAGCATGCAGGGCGATACGCAACGTCCCGGCGATGCGCATGGCTGGATACGCAGCGAGCTCTACTTTGGCGTGGGCGAGGAGACCGGCCCGGCCGATCGCCCGCAGACCCGCACCATCGACCAGACGCAATGGCGCGCGTTTCTGGACAAGGAAGTGACCCCGCGCTTCCCCGATGGGCTGACCGTGTTGGATGCCTACGGCCAGTGGCTGTTCCGCGGCGCCAAGGAGCCGAACCGCCTGGGTACCAAGGTGCTGGTGATCTTGCACGAGGACACCCCGCAGCGGCGCCGCGACATCGAAGCGATCCGGCTGGCCTGGAAGCAGGCCACCGGCCACCAGTCGGTGCTGTGGTCGCGGCAGGCGGTGGAGGTGTCGTTCTGAGAGGTGTCGATCGGAGCAGCTGCCAGCGCGGTTGTGTGTCGGTAGCGCGTGCACAGGCGGCGCTCGAATCGGCATCTGTCTGTGCTGCGCGTACGTTGCAGTGATACGCCTCAGTTGCGCCCATCCAGCGAGCAACGCTGTGCAGGGTCATCTGCCGGCTCTGGTGAGCATGCGCGTTGAAACGCTGCACCGAATGCGCGTGAGCGCTGCACGCGTGGCGTTGTCTGCCGCACTTGGCGGGCTGTCATGCGCGGTGGTGGCCCGAGATACCAGTGCGAGGTGACGATCGGCACGCACCGGCGTGCCACCGCGCTGGATGTCGGCACCGATACCACGCCGGTGCCGGTGCGCTAGCGCAGCGCCAACCGTGGCCACATCGTCGGCTGGATCGAGGTCGAGGCGGCGATGAAGTAGCGTAGCGTCGCCACCTCAAGGTCGCCGCACGCAGGACTGGCGGGCGCAGTCGCGGCGACACGGTCTGATCCACCGCGGCGCTGTCGCGCGTGATGAGCAGCGGCTACCATCGGCCGATCCCCACGCTTCCTGGCTCCCATGTCGGCCCCTTCCTCGCGTACTGCGGCATCGCCGCGCTGGTTCGTCGCCGGCGACCTCAATGGCTTCTTCGGCCTGGTCGTCGACAATCTCTCCATCCTCGGCTTCATCGCGATGGCGTTGGTCGGGATGTTCCAGTTCCCGGCCGAGGTGGTGTTCGGGCGCATGTTTCCCGGCACCGCGTTCGGCGTGCTGGTGGGCAACCTGCTCTACACCTTGATGGCGCGGCGGCTGGCCGCACGCAGCGGGCGCGACGACGTCACCGCGATGCCGCTGGGCCTGGATGCGCCGACCAGCATCGGCATGGCGCTGTTGGTGCTGGGCCCGGCATTCGTCGGCTTCAAGGCGCAGGGGCTGGACCCGCAGGCGGCCGCCATCGCCACCTGGAAACTCGGCATGGCCTCGCTGGTGGTGATGGGCCTGCTCAAGCTGGTGCTGTCGTTCGTTGGCGAGGCGGTCACGCGCGCGCTGCCGCGCGCAGCTTTGCTCGGTTCCATCGCCGGCATCGCGCTGGTGCTGATGGGCCTGCTGCCGCTGCTGGAAACCCTGCGTTCGCCGGTGGCTGGATTCGTCACGTTGGGCCTGCTGCTGTATGTGCTGCTGGCCAAGGGCCGCCTGCCGACCAAATTGCCGGGCGTGCTGGTGGCGTTCGTGATCGGCACGGCGCTGTACTACGGGCTGGGGCTGGCCGGGTTGGGCGCGCCGGGCTTCAGCGTGCCGGCGTGGACTCCACCGCAGATCGTGCTGCCGCTACCGAACCTGGGCTTTATCGAAGGATTGCCGGCCACGGTGGCGTACCTGCCATTGCTGCTGCCGTTCGGCTTGTTGATGGTGGTGGGCGGCATCAATGTCAGCGAGAGCGCACGTGCCGCTGGCGATGACTACCGCACCCGCGACATCCTGCTGGTGGAGGCCCTGGCCACGCTGGTGGCCGGCGTCTGCGGCGGGGTGGCGCAGACCACGCCGTACATCGGCCAGCCGGCCTACAAGCACATGGGCGCGCGCTCCGGTTACACGTTGTTGACCGGCGTGTTCGTCGGCATCGGCGGCATGCTGGGTGTGATCTCCGGGTTGGTGCAGTGGCTGCCGCTGGCGGTGCTGGCGCCGATCATCGTGTACGTGTCGATCGACATCACCAAGCAGGCGTTCCAGGCCACGCCCAAACAACATGCCGGCGCGATGGTGCTGGGGTTTCTGCCATCGGTGGCGTACCTGCTGACGATCAAGGCGCCGGGTTGGCTCGCGCCGGAGCAACTGGTTGCGCTGACCACGAAGGTGGATGGCCACGGCCTGCCGGAACTGGCGGTGATCTTTGCGCTCGGCAATGGCTTCATCATCACTGCGATGCTGTGGATCGCCACGGTGGCGGCGATGATCGATGGCCGGCTGCGTCGCGGTGCGGTGTTCTTGCTGGTCGCTGCGGGCCTGACGCTGTTCGGCCTGATCCACTCGGTGGACCCGCGCGGCGGCATCTACCTGCCCTGGTCGCTGCAGGGTCTGGCACGGGTGATCAGCTGGCAGTTCGTCGGGGCCTATGTGGCGCTGGCGGTGACGTTGCTGTTGTTGTCGCTGCTGCCGGCACGCAAGGAGGCGATGCAGTGAAACACCACACGCGTGTGGCCCGATTGCTGCTTGGCAGCGCGCTGGTGCTGAGCGCCGGCGGTGCGTGGGCGGCCTCGTTCGACTGCAAACAGGCCGGTACGCCGGTCGAAAAGCGCCTCTGTGCAGTGCCCGCACTCGGTGCGCTGGACGAGCAGCTGGACGCAAGCTACCAGGCGCTGGTGCAAACGACGCCGCGCGCTGCGGTGGCCGGCGTGCGCGAGCAACAACGTGCGTGGCTACGGCAGCGCAACGCCTGCGCGCAGGACGCCAGGCCGGACGACTGCCTGCGGCACAGCCTCACCGCCAGGGCCGATGTGCTGGCCAAGACACTCACCGTGCAGCAGCAGGCGCTGGACCGCATCATCGCCAGCATCCCCGGCAAGCCTGCCGAGGCTGCGCGGCAGCTGCAGACGTACGACGCACCGCTGGCATCGGCATGGCTGGCGTATCTGCATCAGTTCGTCCCTGCCGCCGGTGTGGACGCCGCATTGGCGAATACGCGGTTCGAGAGTGCGCGCAAGGCCCTGCGCAAGACCGATGACTTTGCGGCATCGTTGCTGGATGACGCTGCCGGCACGCCTGCAACGCCGCAGCACGAACGCGTGCTCATGCTGCTGCGCATGTGGATCGAGCGAGACGACAGCGGGAACCGGCCCTATGTGCATTGCTTCATTTTCGCGGCGGTAGGTGAGCCAGCGTACGAGGCATTCGGGCCGCTGTATGCTTCCACACGCGACTCGTTCGCGCCGGTGTGCAAGCCGCCGGGCGGCTTGTTTGCGCTGGCCAGCTGGAAGCAGCTGGACGATGGGTTCGATCCCCTGATCGACGCCCTGAGCAAGGACGCCGGCACCATCCGCTATGCCAGCTACGCCGAGTGGGGCGTGATTGCGCTGCGCGCATCGGTGTCGCCGCTGCTGTACCTGCAACCGGCATTGCGCAAGCGCTATGGCGACGATCCGGACAAGGCGATTGCGGCCTGGGACGGCGATGGCAGCCAGTGGCCGGCGGCAGATCGCAAGGCGGTGCGCGCACTGTTGCCCAAGGTGCGCGCAGACACCGCTGCGTGGCTGGTGCGTGAAAAACAGCTGCCTGCAAGACAGGCCGATCAGGTGGCAGCGGCAATCGTGGCGGCCTGGGTGAATGCGCGGTTGAACTTCGCCAATTGAACGCGGTTTGTCGCGCATGACGCCTCGTTTTTGGCGTCGGCGGTTCGTCGTTGGTCGTTCGCGCCCGACCTCGCGTCGACCGCCTGGTGCATGACGCGCAGATAGCGTGTTCGCGCTGCGTGCGCATGCCAAAGCCTCGCCTGGCCATGTATGCGCGCAATTGATGAATGCGCGGCCACCTCACATCGATGGAACCACCGCACCATCTCATGGTCACACCCTGGATGTTGTCGATGTCAGGAGTTCCATGATGCAAACCAAGTCCTCGCGCTGGCCGTGGCTGTTGGCCGTGCCGCTCATTGCCGGCGCCGCCTGGTGGCTGTTCCGCGGGCCCTCCGATCCATCGGGCGCGTTGCCCGCGCCGATCAGCCAGACCGCGAGCGCGGTGGCTGCCGCTGTTACCCCGTCACCGCCAGCGCCGGCCGCGCCGCGTCATCCGGTGCAGACGCCATCGGCCGATGCAGCCGATGCAGCGATTCCTGCGTTGGCACAGAGCGACGATGCCGCATGGCAGGCGTTGCTGGACCTTGTGCAACACGACGACGCGCTGTCGATCGTGCTGCGCGCGCATCTGATCGAACGCGTGGTGGTGATGGTGGACAACCTCACCCAGCCCAGCATGAGTCGTCGCGCATCGGTGCTGCAGCCGGTGCCGGGCGAGCTGCAGGTGTCCAACGCCGCCGAGCGCAGCGTGATCGACCAGGCCAACGCTGCGCGCTATGCGCCCTACGTCGCCGCGTTCACCAACGTGGATGCGCACGCCCTGGTGCGGAGCTATGTGCGCTTCTACCCATTGTTTCAGCAGGCCTATGCGAACCTGGGCGCGCCGGACCGTTACTTCAACGACCGCGTGATCGATGTGATCGACCATCTGCTGCGCACGCCGGAGCCAAGCCAGCCGATCGCCGTCGTGCGCGACGCGCGTGGCCGTTATCTCTTTGCCGATCCTGCGCTGGAATCTGCGTCGGTCGGGCAGAAGGCATTGCTGCGGCTGGGGCCGACCCAGGCCGCCGCAGTAAAGGTGCAACTGCAGGCCATCCGTGCGGCGTTGTTGCAGGGCGGCTGAGGCTGTCGGTTCGGCTGCATCAAGAGTAAAGGCCGCATCCGTGCGGCCTTGCACTTGCGATATCAGGCAACATATGGCGGTGCCCGATCACGCGGGAACGGTAACGACAGGATCGAACGCGCAGCACAGGCCAATCGCAAGCATCAGCTGCGCAGTGAGCACGTCGTATCACTAGGCGCCCGCCGCCCGCCGTCTGATGCCGGTACGGCGCCTACGCCGCATCAAGCTCCGGGTAGTGGCGGAAGATGCCGTTGGTGTTGAACGCCACGCGGCGCTCGGATGCGAGGTAAGCGGCAATGCGCGGGCGCCCGGCCACGCGCTGCTGCAGCGACTTCAGCCCCGGCAACTCCTTGGACAACGTCGTCATGCGCTTGGGGAACATGTATTCCAATCCACTGACCAGCTGAAACAGCGACAGATCCACGTACGAATGGGTGCCAAGCGCGTGCGTACCGCCTGCCTGCTGCAGTACATGCTCGAAATAGCCGAGGAACTTGGGTAGCCGGTTGTCGCGCAGATCCTGGGCACGTTTGGCCGCTTCGGCTGTCTGATCTTCGTAGTACAGCCCCACGCCGATGGGGTGATGGGTGTCGTGCACTTCGGCCACCAGGTCGGCGATGGTCAGCTGCAACTGCAGTGCCTGCAGGCGCTGCGCCTCGGCGGCGGGCACCAGCTGCAATTGCGGGCCAATCGCATGCAGGATGGCTGCCACCTGCGCGATCACCACCTCGCCCGCACGCAGAAACGGCGGTGCGAATGGGTGTGCACCCGCGTGCTTGCCTTCCAGGAAGGCGGTCATGACCTCGTCGCCGTCGATGCGCGCCACGTCGGTGTAGCTGGCGCCGGCGTCTTCCAGTGCCAGGCGGACGAATTCGCCGCGACCCTGCAGGCCGGTCCAGTAATAGAGCTGATAGTGCATGCGCTGCTCCGGTGTCGGAATGGCGCAGCGTAGGAAGCGGGCGGCTAGGCGGGCGTGATCGGGGTGTCAGAAGGGTGTGACCCGGCGCTGCAGGGCGGCTGCGCCAGCAGCCAGGCCAGCTTGCGCGTGCGGGGTTGCTGCTTGAGCTGCCACTCGGCACGCGAGGCAGCGGCGCGGTCGGGATACGGGTGACTGGCGAGCACTTTTAGTGGCGGATTTGCGCGTGTGTAGCGCGCGCCGGTGCCACGCACATGCGCGTGAAAGCGGCGCTCCAGATCGTTGGTGATGCCGGCGTAATAGCTGCCGTTGCGACACAGCAGCAGGTAGAGGTGCCAGGGCTTGGTGGATACATCCATGTCGCCATTATCGCCACAGGGCCGGCGTTGTGCATTGGGCCTCTTCCACAGCGCTCACCGGTGGTCTGCAGGCGCTGCAGGGCGTGAGTGAATAACCACCTAAACATTGGTTATTTGACGCTCGTGGCAGCTGCAAACAGCATGCGCTATTGCACTGCACCGCCTTCCCGGCCTGCGCTGCGCCAGCTTCGCTGCGCGTTGATCGCGCTGCCGGACAACCAACTTCACCAACGCTGCTACACGACAGCCGACGCCACGAAAGGACGTACATGCCTGCGCAACACCGGACCCCGGCGGGGATCTTTGCTGCTTCCAGATGGTTGGCCAAACCGCAGGTCTTGGCGTGGAGCCTGGCGTGGGCATGTACGCCAGCGCTGGCCGATGAAGTAGGCGAGACTGCTGCCACGCCGGAGCGTGCCGCGCAGACCCTGGGCGCAGTGACGGTGACCGCTACGCGTCGCGAAACCACCTTGCAGCAAGTGCCGGTGGCGGTGTCGGTGGTGCAGGGCGAGACACTGGAGCGCGAAAACCGCAACAGCGTGGCCGACCTGCCGGCGCTGGTGCCCAGCCTGACCTTTCGCAACGGTGCCTCCAACAAGGACACCTCATTGTTCCTGCGTGGCGTGGGCACCATCTCCACCTCGCCAGGGGTCGAGCCCAGCGTGGCCACGGTGATCGACGGGGTGGTGCTGGGGCGTCCGGGCCAGGCCACGCTGGACCTGCTCGATGTCGAACGCATCGAAGTGCTGCGCGGGCCGCAGGGCACCTTGTTCGGCAAGAACGCCTCGGCCGGCGTGCTCAGTATCGTCAGCAAGCCGGCGCCTGAGGTGTTCGGCGGCTATGTGGATTATTCCCACTTCGGCGGCGGCGACGAAGACCGCATGCGTGCCAGCATCGGCGGTGCGCTGGTGCCCGAGGTGCTCAAGGCCAGCGTGTCTGCGTTGTGGGCCGAATATGGCGGCAACGTGCGCAATGTGGCCGACGGGCAGACCGTCAATGGCTACCGGCGCGCCGGCGCGCGGCTGCGGCTGGATCTCACGCCGAACCCCAGCTTGAACGCAACGCTGCTCGCCGACTACCTGCAATCGAGCAGCGACGCGCCCAGCGGCGTGGTCGTGGCCAGCACACGTGCGGACTTCGCTGCGGCGCTGGCACCAGTGGTTGCCAGTGCCGACAACCGGCAGATCAACAGCGATTACCACACGCATCTGGACGACATCAACAAGGGCGCCTCGCTGCAGCTGGATCAGCACCTCGGCGATGCGCTGTTGACCTCGATCAGCGCATGGCGGCAGTGGGACAACACCCAATTCCAGGATGGCGACCGCACCGCGCAACGCAGCGCGACGTTTCCCGCATCGCATGATCGCGGCGAGCTGGGTTACACGCAGTATTCGCAGGAATTGCGCGTGCAGACCCCACGCGACCGCGCGGTGGAAGCGGTCGCCGGTCTGTATTACCTGCATGCCCGCAGCGACGAAACCTATCGCCGCACGGTGACGACGCCCACCGCCAGCAACGTGGGCGTGGCCGATTACGCCACCCGCGCGCAGACCTATGCGGTGTTCGGCGAGGCCACCTGGCATTGGCGCCCGGATCTGCGTGCGCTGCTGGGTGCGCGCTTTACCCGCGACACGCTCGAGTATCGGCATCAGCGCGTATCCAGCTCGGCCGCACCGGTCACCGGTATTCAGCCGTCCACCGCAAGCAGTGGCAGCACTGCGGAAAACGGCGTGTCCGGCCGCACCGGCCTGCAATACGACATCGATGCGCAGACCACCGGCTACCTGACCTATTCGCGCGGTTACAAAGGCCCGGCCTATAACGTGTTCTTCAACATGCAGCCGCGCGACACGCCGGCGTTGAAGCCGGAGACCTCCAACGCCTGGGAGCTGGGGCTGAAGACACGCGCGCTGGACGACCGGCTCAGTGCGAACGTGGCGCTGTTCCATACCGACTATTCCGATTACCAGGCCAACTTCTTCGACACCGTGGCTGGGCAGGTGGTGACACGCCTGATCAATGCCGGACAGGTGCGTACGCAGGGCTTGGAGCTGGACCTGGATTACCGGCCGACCGAGCGACTTAGTCTGGCCGCATCGCTGGCGTATACGCAGGCGCGTATCCAGCGCTTCGCGTGCCCGGCGGCAGCGGCGGCCAACTGCAATGTCGACGGCAAGCCGTTGCCGTTTTCGCCGGACTGGAAGGGTAACCTGCGTGCCGGCTACCGCGTGCCGCTACTTGGCAGCCTGGCGCTGGAGTTCAACGGCGACGTGAGCTGGCAGGACAGCGTGCAGTACGACCTCAGCCAGACCGCGCAAACCCTCCAGGGCCCATATGCGATCTGGAATGCCAGCATCGCGCTGGCCGATGACGTGCACGGCTGGCGGGTGGCGGTGCTGGGCCGCAATCTCGGCGACCGCGCGTATGCGCCGTTGTTGGCCAATGCCACCGGCAACGTCTACCGGCTGGTACCGCGCGATGATCGCCGCTATCTCGGCCTGCAAGTGCACAAGGATTTTTGAGGATGCAGTCGATGGGTTTCAACAGTGGGTGCAAGGACCGCCAGGGCATCATGTCGGGTGTTAGGCGATGAGCGCGCCACGGCAGCTGTCGCTGGGCGCGTTCCTGATGGCGACCGGCCACCACGTCGCGGCCTGGCGGCACCCGCAGGCGAGCGCGGACACGCTGGACTTTGCGCACTACCGCGAAATGGTGCGCATCGCCGAGGCCGCCAAGTTCGATGCAGTCTTCGTCGCCGACAGTTTGGCCGCAGCCGGTGGGCCGATCGCACCGCGGATGGCGCGTTCCAGCCTGTTCGAGCCGCTGACGCTGCTCAGCGCATTGGCGGCGGTCAGCGAGCGCATCGGCCTGATCGCCACCATGACCACCAGCTATAACGAGCCGTATCACGTGGCGCGCAAGTTCGCCTCGCTGGACCATCTGTCCGGCGGCCGGGCCGGGTGGAATCTGGTCACCTCCGACGCCGCCGACGAGGCGCTCAACTTCAATCGCGATGCGCATTACGTGCACGCCGAGCGCTATGCGCGAGCGCGCGAGTTCCAGCAGGTGGTCGCCGGCCTGTGGGACAGTTGGGACGACGACGCGTTCATCGTCGACAAGGCCGCCGGCCTGCATCACGACCCGGCGCGTGCGCATGTGCTCGATCATCGCGGGACGCATTTCCAGGTGCGCGGGCCGCTCAATATCGCGCGCGCGCCGCAAGGGCACCCGGTGCTGGTGCAGGCCGGCTCGTCCGAGCCCGGGCGTGCGCTGGCGGCGGAAACGGCCGAGGTAGTGTTCACCGCGCAATCGTCGCTGGCCAAGGCACAGGCGTTCTATGCAGACATCAAGGGGCGGCTGGAGCAGTTTGGCCGCTCGCGCGATGCGCTGAAGGTACTGCCTGGCGTGTTCATCGTGGTGGGGCAAAGCCAGGCCGAAGCGCAGGACAAATTCGAGCAGTTCCAGCAGTTGGTGGAGCCGGAGGTGGGTATCGCGCTGCTGTCGCGCATGCTGGGAAACTTCGACCTGTCCGGCTATCCGCCCGATGGCCCGTTGCCGGAGTTGCCGCTCACCGAAACCGGGCAGCGCAGCCGCCAGCAGTTGTTCACCGAACTGGCCGGGCAGGAGCAGTTGAGCATTGCCCAGCTCGGCCGCCGCATCGCCGGTGGGCGCGGCCATTACAGCCTGATCGGCACGCCAACCCAGATCGCCGACGAGTTGCAGGCGTGGTTCGAGCAGGGCGCCGCCGATGGCTTCAACGTGCTGGTACCGCACCTGCCCGGCGGCCTGGTCGATGTGGCGACGCACGTGGTGCCGGAGCTGCAGCGACGCGGCCTGTTCCGACGTGACTATGCAGGGCGTACCTTGCGCGATCATCTGGGGCTGGCACGCCCCGTCAATCGCTTCAGCGCCCGCTGATCTACCGGACAGACCCATGACTTATCTCGCACATCCCGATCGTTACGACCGTATCGCCTACCGCCGTGTCGGCCGCAGCGGCCTTGTGCTGCCGGCGCTGTCGCTGGGCCTGTGGCACAACTTCGGCGACAGCACGCCGATCCAGACGCAGCGCGACTTGCTGCGCACCGCCTTCGATCTGGGCATCACCCATTTCGATCTGGCCAACAACTACGGCCCGCCGTATGGCAGCGCTGAGCTGAACTTCGGCCGCTTGCTGCGCGAGGATTTCAAACCGTATCGCGATGAATTGATCATTTCCACCAAGGCCGGCTGGGACATGTGGCCGGGCCCGTACGGGCAGGGCGGCAGCTCGCGCAAATACCTGTTGTCCAGCCTGGACCAGAGCCTGCAACGGCTGGGCGTGGACTATGTGGACATCTTCTACTCGCACCGTTTCGATGCGGACACGCCGCTGGAAGAAACCGCCGGCGCACTGGCCAGTGCGGTGCAGCAGGGCAAGGCGCTGTACGTGGGCGTGTCGTCGTATTCGGCGGCGCGCACCCGCGAGATCGCGGCACTGCTGCGCGAGTGGAAGGTGCCGTTGTTGATCCATCAACCGGCCTACAACTTGTTCAACCGTTGGCCGGAGCAGGAGCTGCTGGAGACTACCGCAGACATCGGTGCCGGCGTGATTGCATTCACGCCGCTGGCGCAGGGTCTGCTCACCGGCAAGTATCTCGATGGCGTGCCGGCCGATGCGCGCGTCAATCGCCCCGGTGGGCAATCGCTGCGGCCAGAGCATCTGTCCGACGACAACCTGCAACGCGCACGTGGGTTGCATGCCATTGCACGGAAGCGCGGGCAAAGCCTTGCACAGCTGGCACTGGCCTGGGTGCTGCGCGATGCGCGCGTGAGTTCGGCGTTGCTGGGTGCCAGCCGGCCGGAGCAATTGGTCGAGAACGTCGCGGCACTGCAGAACCTGAGTTTCAGCCCGGAAGAGTTGGCCGAGATCGATCGTTTTGCGGTCGAGGGCGGCATCAACCTTTGGGAAAAACCGTCAACCGATTGGCAATGAGGAGATCGTCGATGCGCATGCTGATTGCCTGGGCGCTGATGCTGATGATGAGTGTCGCGTGGTTGCCGTGCGCGTCTGCGGCCGAGCCTGCACAGTTGCGCATCGGCTACCAAAAAGCGGTGTCGAGCATGGTGCTGGCCAAGCAGCATCGCCTGCTGGAGCAGCGCTTCCCGCGCACCAAGATCAGCTGGGTGGAGTTTCCCGCAGGGCCGCAACTGCTGGAAGCCCTGAACGTGGGCAGCGTCGATCTGGGCGGGGCTGGCGATATTCCGCCGTTGTTCGCGCAGGCGGCCGGTGCCGACCTGCTGTACGTGGGCTGGGTGCCGCCGACGCCGAAGGCCGAGACCGTTCTGGTGCCGGCCAAGAGCACGCTGCGGCGCGTGGCCGATCTCAAGGGCAAGCGGGTCGCGTTTCAAAAAGGGTCCAGCGCGCATAATCTGCTGTTGCGGTTGTTGGCCAGGTCCGGCCTGAGTCTGCGCGACATCACGCCGCTGTACCTGTCGCCGGCCAATGCGCGCGCCGCGTTTGCAGCCGGCCAGGTGGACGCGTGGGCGATCTGGGACCCGTGGTATTCGGCCTTGACGCTGGATGGCAGTGCGCGCCTGCTCGCCAACGGCGAGGGGTTGGGGTTGACCGGCGGGTTCTTTCTGTCCTCGCGCCGCTATGCCACGGCGTGGGGTCCGTTCGTGCAGCAAGTGATGGGCACGCTCAACCAGGCCGACGGCCTGCTGGAACGCGACCGCGCCGGCAGCATCAAGGTGCTGGCGCAGGTGAGCGGGCTGTCGCCTGCGGTGGTCGAGCGCACCTTGGCGCATCGCCCGCCTGCCAGCGTGCAGCCGCTCAGCGCCGAGGTCATCAAGGCGCAGCAGGCCACTGCCGATCTGTTCTACGCGCAGCGATTATTGCCCAGGCGCGTGCTGGTGGCACCGGCGGTGTGGCGTGCGCCGGCCGCGGTTGCCGCGCAAGCGGCACGCAAGTGATGCGGGTGGCTGCGTCGCAGATGCGCACCGCCACCACGGGGGCGATGCAATGAGCGCCCGTGCATGGCGGTGGGGCAACCGGCTGTTGCCGTGGCTGTTGCCATTGACGGTGCTGGCCGCATGGCAGGGCGCGGCATCGATCGGTTGGCTGCCGCAGCGCATCCTGCCGGCGCCGGACGCGGTGCTGCGTGCGGCGGCCACGCTCGTGCAAAGCGGAGAGCTGTGGCAGCACCTGGCAATCAGCAGTTGGCGCGCCGCCGTGGGCCTGGTCATCGGCGGCAGCCTCGGCCTGGTGTTGGGCCTGTTGACCGGCGTGTCGCGCGTGGCCGAACGCGTACTCGACAGCAGCCTGCAGATGCTGCGCAACGTGCCGCACCTGGCGTTGATTCCGCTGGTGATCCTGTGGTTCGGCATCGATGAGGGCGCCAAGTTGTTTCTGGTGGCGCTGGGTACCTTTTTTCCGATCTATCTCAATACCTACCACGGCATCCGCAGCGTGGACCCGGCGTTGATCGAGATGGCGCGCAATTACGGATTGCGTGGGCCGCAGTTGTTCATCGATGTCTTGCTGCCCGGCGCACTGCCATCGATTCTGGTCGGGCTGCGCTTTGCCTTGGGACTGATGTGGCTGACCTTGATCGTGGCCGAAACCATCTCGGCCAGTTCCGGCATCGGCTACCTGGCAACCAATGCGCGCGAGTTCCTGCAGACCGACATCGTGGTGGTGGCGATCGTGCTGTATGCACTGCTCGGCAAGCTTGCCGATCTGGCCGCACGCGGGCTCGAGGCCTGGTGGCTGGGCTGGCATCCGGCTCAGCAACGGCGCGCGCAGGTGTCGCGATGACCACACCAGGCAACGGCCTGCCGCTGAGCCTGCGTGGCATCGTCAAGCGCTATGGCGGCAGCGATGTATTGCGCGGCATCGATCTGGAGATTGCAGCAGGCAGCTGCGTGGCCGTGGTCGGTCGCAGCGGCTGCGGCAAGAGCACGCTGTTGCGAGTCATCGCCGGTCTCGAAAGTGCCGATGCCGGACGCCTGGACAGTGGCGATGCGCCGCTGGCGCGCCGGCGCGATGCGGTGCGGCTGATGTTTCAGGATGCGCGGCTGCTGCCATGGAAACGGGTGATCGACAATGTGGCGCTCGGCCTGGGCCGTGCCGGGCGCGCGCAGGCACAGGCAGCGCTGGATGCGGTGGGGCTGGGCACGCGCGGCGGTGACTGGCCTGCGGCGCTGTCCGGCGGGCAGCGGCAACGCGTGGCGCTGGCGCGCGCATTGGTGCATCGGCCGCGGCTGTTGCTGCTGGACGAGCCGCTGGGCGCACTGGATGCGCTGACCCGCATCGAGATGCAGCAGCTGATCGTGCAGCTGTGGCGGCAGCATGGCTTCACCCTGGTGCTGGTCACCCATGACGTCGCCGAAGCCAGCGCGCTGGCCGACCGCATCGTGGTGATCGAGCACGGCCAGGTCGGCCTGGATGTGGCAGTGCCGGTAGCGCACCCGCGCACTCCCGGCTTGCCGGCGCTCGCCGCGATCCAGGGGCAGGTGCTGTCGCGTCTGCTGGGGACCGCACAGCTGCCGGCGCCGGCGGCCACTGAAGATGCCGAGGACGCAGAGGACGCCGGTGCGGGGCAGGGCGGTGCGACGCACGCCACTGTGCCGCTGCGGCGGATCGTCTAGCGGGCGGGTCGTCGGCCTGGGTCCGCCCCCAAGCCAATGCCAATGCCAACGCGCAGAGCCAACGCGCAGAGCCAACGCGCAAAGCCAACATTGCGCAGCCCCACAGCAGGCAGCGTGCGCCGGGCTTGGTGCCCCGCATCTGCACTTGCGGCATCGGCCACACCTTGAAACCCCGCACAGCAACCGCATCTGCACGGTATCGCCGGCGTTGCCGGCCACCCGTTCAGAGGATTTCCCATGCGGATGGACAAGCTCACCTCGCGGTTCCAGCAGGCACTGGCCGACGCACAGTCGCTGGCCGTGGGCCGCGACCACAACATCATCGAGCCGGTGCACGTGCTGGCCGCGCTGCTCGACCAGAGCGGTGGCAGCACGCGCCCGCTGCTGTCGCAGGCCGGCGTCAACGTGCCGCTGCTGCGCGAGCGGCTGGGCGAGGCGCTGGACACGCTGCCCAAGGTGTCGGGGCAGGAAGGCAACCTGTCGATCGGCAACGATCTCAACCGCCTGCTCAACCAGACCGACAAGCTGGCCCAGCAGCACGGCGATGCCTTCATCGCCAGCGAGTGGTTCGTACTGGCGGCCGCTGACGATGCCAGCCCGCTGGGTGTGGCCCTGCGCGCGGCCGGCGGCGACAAGAAGAAGATCGAAGCGGCCATCGACAAGCTGCGCGGCGGCGAGACCGTGCAATCGGAAAACGCCGAGGAACAACGCCAGGCGCTGGAGAAATACACCATCGACCTGACCGCGCGTGCGGAGAGCGGCAAGCTCGATCCGGTGATCGGCCGCGACGAAGAAATCCGCCGCACCATCCAGGTGTTGCAGCGGCGCACCAAGAACAACCCGGTGCTGATCGGCGAACCCGGCGTGGGCAAGACTGCCATTGTCGAGGGCCTGGCCCAGCGCATCATCAACGGCGAAGTGCCCGAAGGCCTGCGCGGCAAGCGCGTGCTGTCGCTGGACATGGGCGCGCTGATCGCCGGTGCCAAGTTCCGCGGCGAGTTCGAAGAACGCCTCAAAGCCGTGCTCAGCGACCTGTCCAAGAACGAAGGCCAGATCATCCTGTTCATCGACGAGCTGCACACCATGGTGGGCGCCGGCAAGGCCGATGGCGCGATGGACGCCGGCAACATGCTCAAGCCGGCGCTGGCGCGTGGCGAGCTGCACTGCATCGGCGCCACCACGCTGGACGAATACCGCAAGTACATCGAAAAGGACGCCGCGCTGGAGCGTCGCTTCCAGAAGGTATTCGTGGGCGAGCCGACGGTGGAAGACACCATCGCGATCCTGCGCGGATTGAAGGAACGCTACGCGGTGCATCACGGCGTGGAGATCACCGACCCGGCCATCGTCGCCGCCGCTACCTTGTCCAACCGCTACATCACCGACCGCCAGCTGCCGGACAAGGCGATCGATCTGATAGACGAGGCGGCATCGCGCATCCGCATGGAGATCGACTCCAAGCCGGAGGAACTCGATCGCCTGGAGCGCCGCCTGATCCAGCTCAAGATCCAGCGCGAGATGCTGAAGAAGGAAAAGGACGAGGCCTCGCGTCAGCGCCTGGCCGATCTGGAAACCGACATCGACAAGCTCGAACGCGAGTTCTACGACCTCAACGAGTTGTGGACGTCGGAGAAGGCTGCGCTGCAGGGCACCACCAAGGTCAAGGAGCAGATCGAGCACGCCAAGCTGGAACTGGAAGCCGCGCAACGGCGCCAGGACTACGCCAAGATGAGCGAGATCCAGTACGGCGTGCTGCCGCAGCTGGAAAAGCAGATGCTGCTGGCCAACGAGGTCGAACATCACGACTTCAAGCTGGTGCAGGACCGCGTGACCGCCGAGGAAATCGCCGAGGTGGTGTCGCGCTGGACCGGCATCCCGGTCAACAAGATGCTCGAAGGCGAGCGCGACAAATTGTTGCGCATGGAAGACGAGCTGCACCAGCGCGTGGTCGGCCAGAACGAGGCGATCAAAGTCGTCTCCGATGCGGTGCGGCGTTCGCGCGCCGGCCTGTCCGATCCCAATCGTCCGAGCGGTTCGTTCCTATTCCTGGGTCCCACCGGCGTGGGCAAGACCGAGTTGTGCAAGGCGCTGGCGGACTTCCTGTTCGACAGCACCGAGGCGATGATCCGCATCGACATGAGCGAGTTCATGGAGAAGCATTCGGTCTCGCGGCTGATCGGTGCGCCTCCGGGTTATGTGGGCTACGAGGAGGGCGGCTATCTGACCGAGGCGGTGCGTCGTCGTCCGTATTCGCTGATCCTGCTGGACGAGGTGGAAAAGGCGCACGCCGATGTCTTCAACATCCTGCTGCAGGTGCTCGACGACGGCCGCCTCACCGATGGCCAGGGCCGCACGGTGGACTTCCGCAACACCGTCATCGTGATGACCTCCAACCTGGGCTCGCACCAGATCCAGGAGCTGTCCGGCGACGGCAGCGCCGAGGCCTATACGCAGATGAAGGCGGCGGTGATGGGCGTGGTGCAGGCGCATTTCCGCCCGGAGTTCATCAACCGGCTGGATGACATCGTTGTGTTCCACCCGCTGGACAAGGCGCAGATCAAGTCGATCGCGCGCATCCAGTTGCATGGGCTGGAAAAACGCCTGTCCGAGCGCGGCCTCAAGCTGGACCTGGACGATGCAGCGCTGGAATTGCTCGGCAATGTTGGTTTCGATCCGGTGTACGGCGCGCGCCCGCTCAAGCGCGCGATCCAGTCGCAGGTGGAGAACCCGCTGGCCCAGCAGATCCTCTCCGGCCACTATCTCAGCGGCGACACCGTGCGCGTGCGTGCAGAAGGTGGGCGGCTGCTGTTCACCAAGGGCTGAGACGCGGCGCCGGCCGCAGCGCTGGTAGAACTTGAAGCAAGCAACGGGCACTGCGCAGGCAGTGCCCGTTTGCGTAAATGGATGGCGCATGCGGGGCATTCGTTGGCGCTCACAACGCGGCGGCATGAGGTCATTCCCGCTGGTTTGCAAACGCACCTGCAGTCCCGGCTATGGTCGGCACTCTTTCCGAGAGCGAGCCGCGCCATGACCGATCCGCAGTGGAAGCCCGAAACCATCGCCGTGCACGGGGGCTATCGTCCCGATCCGACCACGCGCGCGGTGGCGGTGCCGATCTACCAGACCGTTGCCTATGCCTTCGACGATACCCAGCATGGCGCGGACCTGTTCGACCTCAAGGTGCAGGGCAATATCTACAGTCGCATCATGAACCCGACCAACGACGTGCTGGAGCAGCGCGTGGCGGCGCTGGAAGGCGGCATCGGCGCGTTGGCGCTGGCGTCGGGGCAGGCGGCGGTGACCTATGCGATCCAGACCATCGCCGAGGCTGGCGACAACATCGTCTCCTCCAGTGCCTTGTATGGCGGCACCTACAATCTGTTCGCGCATACCTTGCCGCAGTTCGGCATCGGCACGCGCTTTGCCGATTATCGCGATCCGCAGGCGTTTGCCGGATTGATCGATGAGCGCACCAAGGCGGTGTTCGTCGAGTCGATCGGCAATCCGCGCGGCAACATCACCGACATCGAAGCTGTTGCCGCGGTAGCGCATGCGCACGGCGTGCCGTTGATCGTGGACAACACCGTGGCCACGCCGTCGCTACTGCGGCCAATCGACTTCGGTGCCGACATCGTGGTGCATTCGTTGACCAAGTACCTGGGTGGTCACGGCAACAGCATCGGTGGTGCGATCGTGGACAGCGGGCGCTTTCCGTGGGCCGCACACAAGGCGCGCTTCCCGCGCCTCAACGAGCCGGATGTCAGCTACCACGGCGTGGTATATACCGACGCGCTGGGCGAGGCCGCCTACATCGGCCGCGCGCGCGTGGTGCCGCTGCGCAATACCGGCGCGGCGTTGTCGCCGTTCAATGCGTTTCTGATACTGCAAGGGATTGAAACCTTGCCGCTGCGCATGGAGCGCATCAACGCCAACACGTTGGCGATTGCTCGCTACCTGCAGCAGCATGCGCGCGTTGCCTGGGTCAATTACGCCGCGCTGCCGGACCATCCGGAACATGCGTTGGCGCAGAAGTATCTGGGCGGGCATGGTTCGGGCGTGCTGACCTTCGGCTTGCCGGGCGGACGCGCGGCCGGTGCGCGGTTTCTGGATGCGTTGCAGCTGTTCACCCGGCTGGTGAATATCGGCGATGCCAAGTCACTGGCGACGCACCCGGCGTCCACCACCCATCGCCAGCTCGGTCCAGCCGAACTGGAGCATGCCGGCGTGAGCGAAGACACCGTGCGGCTGTCGATCGGGATCGAGCATATCGATGATCTGCTGGCCGATCTGGAGCAGGCGCTGCAGGGAGCGTGAGATGCACATAAGGCTTCGCTCGCATCCTCATCCGGCGCTGCGCGCCAGCTTCTCCCGATGGGAGAAGGAACAGGCTTTCGATATGAGAAGGGAACAAGCCCCTCTCCCCGCGGGGCGATGAGGTATGGCTTGCGCGCCATTGGCGCGCGTGCCTCGGAGCGCCGCCGGCGCGGGCGGGGGCGCGGAGCGAGGGGTTGGGGTGAGGGTACGGGGACAAAGCGCATACGTCTGTGCGCGATGAAGCTCGTCAGCGGATCTGCCCGACCTGCTACTTCCCTACGCTGCATGAGGCTGCGCTCCGTCCCCTCATCCGATCCTTCGGGGCAGCTTGTTGCTCATGAAACAGGGCAATGTCCGGGGAGAAGGCATCGGCATTCACCATTCCGGCGCGTGGCGACGCGCTTGGCTTGGCTTGGCCGGTGGTCGCAGACCGTGGAGGCGCCTGCTACCATGCGCGCCCCTGAGGTGACTGCCGGCTGGCCGGTGGTTTAAACGGGAATCCGGTGCGCGCATCGCCTTGGGCGATGCGCAAGTCCGGAGCTGCCCCCGCAACGGTGGGCGAGACAAGGGTCCGCAGGTAAAGCCACTGTGCTGTGCATGGGAAGGCGTGGATCCGGGAAGCGACCGCTTCCGCTCGCAAGCCCGGAGACCGGCCTGAGGGATTGATCCGGCACGCGGTGGGCGTGGCCCTGTGCATCTGGTGCTTGCGCGCCGGATGCCTGGCCCGTTGCTGCCTGCCGACCCCCATTGCCCCCGCGCGGGTAGGCGCGGTTCCAGGAGCAGCAGTCGATGTCCGTTTCTTCCGTTTTGCCATGTCGCGCCGTGTTGGCCGCGGGATTGTCGCTGTGCCTGGCCAACCTGGCCCAGGCCGAGGCCGCCATCGATCTGGACGAAGTGGTGGTGACCGCCTCGCGCACCGCGCAGACTCAGGACCAGACACTGGCGCCGGTCACCGTGATCGACCGCGCGCAGATCGAGCGCCGCCAGGTCAATTCGTTGCAGGACCTGCTGCGTGGCGAGGCCGGTGTGTCGCTGGCCAATAACGGAGGTCCCGGCAAGCAGACCTCGCTGTTCCTGCGCGGCACCGAATCGGATCATCTGGTGATATTGATCGACGGCGTGCGCATCGGATCGGCTACTGCCGGCGGCGCGGCACTGCAGGATCTGCCGATCGAGCAGATCGAGCGCATCGAGATCGTGCGCGGGCCGTTTTCCAGCCTGTACGGCTCCGAGGCGCTGGGCGGGGTGATCCAGATCTTCACCCGTCGCCCGCAAGGCAGCTTCGTGCCCACGCTGAGCGTGGCGGCCGGCAGCGACAATGCGCGCCGTTATGGCGCCGGTGTCGCCGGGCGCAGCCAGGGCGATCTGAGCGAGGCCGGCGGCTGGTACGCAGTGAACGCGGTGCACGACGAAACCGATGGCATCAATGCGTATCTGGATACCAGTTCCAGCGCCTACGACCCGGACCGCGACGGCTATCGCAACGATTCGTTGAGCATGCAGGGCGGATGGCGCTTCAATCGCCAGTGGGATGCCGATGTGCACGCCTTGCGTGCGCAGAGCCGCAACGAATACGACGGCTCGGCCTTCGGCGGCAATCTGTCCAAGGGGGTGCAGCAGGCCGTGGGCGGCCGCGTGCGCTATGCGCCGAGCGATGCGCTGAAATTCACCGCCAGCCTGGGCAGCAGCGCCGATTTCAGCGATGCGTATTACGAGGGTGCGTACCTGTCCAGCTACGACACGCGTCGCAAGCAGGGCTCGCTGCAGGCCGACGTCAACACCGGGCCGGGCCTGCTTACGGTCGGCTTCGACTGGCAGCGCGACGCCATCGCCAGCAGCGACACCTACGACGCCGACAGCCGCATCGACCGCGCCGCCTTCGCGCAGTGGCAGCAGGGCTTCGGCAGCCAGTCGTTGCAGGCCAGCCTGCGCCGCAACGACAACAGCCAGTTCGGCGGCAAGACCACCGGCAGCCTGCTGTGGGGCTGGGATGTTGCCGAGCATCTGCGGCTGACCGCCAGCTACGGTACCGCGTTCAAGGCGCCCACCTTCAACGAGCTGTACTACCCGGATTACGGCAACCCGCTGCTGGGACCGGAGACCTCCAAGAGTGCCGAGCTGGGCCTGCGCGGCACCTACGCCTGGGGGACCTGGACGCTCAGCGCCTTCCAGACCCGCATCGACGATCTGATCGCCTACGACGCTGCGCTGGTGGATGCGGCGCACCCCTTCGGCCAGCCGAACAACATCGACAAGGCGCGCATCCGCGGCGTGGAAGCCGGCTACGACACCGACCTGGCCGGCTGGACCCTGCGCAGCGCGCTGACCTGGCTGCAGCCGCAGGCCGATGGAGAGGTCAACCATGGCAACTGGTTGCCGCGCCGGGCGCGGCAGAGCGGGCGCATCGATGCCGACCGCAGTTTCGGCGCCTTCGGTGTCGGGGCCAGCCTGTTCGGTTCCGGCAAGCGTTACGACGATCTTGCCAACACCGAGCGGCTGGCCGGCTATGGCCTGCTGGATCTGCGCGTGAGCTATGCGATCACCGCAGACTGGAAGGTGCAGTTCACCGCAAACAACGTCTTCGACCGCCAGTACGAGACCGCACGCTGGTACGCGCAGCCGGGGCGCAATTATCTGCTGACCTTCCGCTACCAGGCGGCGCAGTAACGCGGAGGTAGCCGATGAACTGTGCGATGGTGGGATGCACGCCGCCGGTGGCAACATCGCGCAGTTCCCCGTACCGGCGGCAATGGGTTGTCCTGTAGCACCAGTGAGCAGACCGCTGCAGCGGTGCTGCCAGCGGCCCGGCAACATCGGCAGTCATGCGCTACTCGTACACTGCAGCATCGACCCGGTTAACTGTCTCCATTGCTAGCGCGTCTGCGTCTGTCTTCAAGGGAACACCGATGACCCCACTCTCCCGTCCCGCCCAACGCACGGTCTTCATCGCCTTGATGCTGGTGATGACCGCCACCCGCTTTCATCACGTCAGCGACTGGCTGCATCTGCCGGATGCATCGATGGCGGTGTTTTTTCTGGGCGGTCTGGCAGTGCGACGGCACGTGTTCTTCGTTGCCCTGCTGGGGTTGTCGGTGGCCATCGATTGGGCCGCGGTCACGCTGGCCGGCGTCAGCGACTTCTGCATCACCGCCGCCTATGCGGCGCTGCCGCTGGCCTACGGGGTGCTGTGGTACGCCGGCCGTGCGTATCACGCGCGCCTGCGCCCGGACGCCAGGTCGCTGTGGCTTGCGTGGGGGCTGGGCAGCCTGGCCGCGGTGATGTCGTTCCTGATCTCCAATGGCGCGTTCTACTGGTGGGGTGGGCGCTATGCCGAGCCGCATTGGGCGCAGTATCTGCAGCGCGCAGCGCAGTGGGGTCCATTGTTCGTGCGCACCACCGCGCTGTATCTGGCGGTTGCGCTTGCCGCTGCGTGGTGCGTGGTGCGCTGGCGTACCGCGCGCGCTGCGGCGCCGCTGTCGGCCCCGCTGGAGCTGTCGTGACGGTTGCGCGACGAACCGGCACGCCGGCGCGTGCGCCACTGCAAGGCGCTGCAGCATGGGTCTGCGGTAGCGCGTTGGTGTTGCTGATGGTGTGCACCCGCGGCGAGCATTTCGCCAGCGTGGATGCATTGCCCAGCGCATCCTGGGCGGTGTTCTTTCTGGCCGGGGCCTTGCTGCGCCCGCGATGGATGCTGCCGCTGCTGTTCGGGGTGGCATCTGCGCTGGATCTGATTGGGCTGGTCTCTGGCAGCATCAGCGATTGGTGCCTGTCGCCGGCCTACTGGGCGCTGGCGTTGGCGTATGCGGTCCTGTGGCTGGGTGGGCGCGTGTACGCCCTGCAGTTGCATGCCGACGCCTGGCGCGATGCAGCCCGCCTGCTGTGCGCCGTGCTGCTCAGCGGCAGCCTGGCGTATCTGCTCTCCAAGGGCGGCTTCTACTTCCTCTCCGGCCGTTATCCGCTGGCCACGCTGAGCGGTTTTGTCGCTCGCGTGCCGGACTATTATCCGCATGCACTCGGCACGCTGTCAGGCTATGTCGGCATCGCCTTCGTGCTGCTGGCAGCACTGCGTGGCATCGCCGCGCGTCCACCGATCGGAGCACGTGCATGAGCCCCCCCGAACACGACGACGCGCATTACCGGCAACGCGCGCAGCGCAAGAAGGAACTGGTGGACCGGCGCATCGCGCGGGCGGTCATCGATCGCGGCGTGCTGCTGGTCAATACCGGCAACGGCAAGGGCAAGAGCTCGTCCGGCTTCGGGATGCTGGCGCGCTCGCTCGGACATGGCCTGTACTGCGGCGTGGTGCAATTCATCAAGGGCACCTTTTCCACCGGCGAAGAAGCCTTCTTCCGCCGCTTTCCGGATCTGCTCGACTATCACGTGATGGGCGAAGGCTTTACCTGGGAAACCCAGGACCGCGCACGCGATATCGCCGCTGCACAGGCGGCGTGGCAACTGGCGCGCGGCATGCTGGCCGATCCGCGCTACGACTTCGTGCTGCTGGACGAACTCAATATTGCCCTGGTCAAGGATTACATCGCGCTGGATGAGGTGCTTGCGGCAGTGGCCGCGCGTCCGCCGGGGCAGCATGTGGTGATCACCGGGCGCGGTGCGCCGGCCGGGTTGATCGACGTCGCCGACACCGTCACCGAGATGCGCCTGATCAAGCATGCCTTCGACGCCGGCATCAAGGCGCAGCTCGGTATCGAGTTGTAGGCATGGCCACGCACCTGCCAGGGCTTGCAATTGCATCGGCGTGTTGCCTGCAATGATCCAGGGCTGCGTGCCATGACGCTGGTGATTGCCGTTGCCGCCGTGCTGCTGGACCTGCTGCTGGGCGAGCCGCGACGCGCGCACCCGTTGGTGCTGTTCGGCCAGTGGGCGCAGCGCGTGGAAGCGCGCCTGTACCGCGATCATCGCGGCGCAGGAATGTACGCATGGTGCGCGACGGTGGTGCCATGGACGCTGCTGGCCGCAGCGCTGCAAACACTGCTGTGGTGGTGGTCGGTATGGGCGGCAACCGCCTTTGCCGCCGTGCTGTTGTATCTGGCACTGGGATTGCGCAGCCTGGGCGAGCATGCGCAGCCGGTGATCGACGCGTTGCAGGCCGACGACCTGGCCGCGGCGCGTCTGGCCGTGGGTCGCATCGTCAGCCGCGACACCGCTGCGCTCGATGCCACCCAGGTCGCCGCCGCGGCCACCGAGTCGGTACTGGAAAACGGCAGCGATGCGGTGTTCGCCGCGCTGTTCTGGGGCGTGCTGCTTGGCGCGCCGGGTGCGGTGCTGTATCGACTGTCCAATACGCTGGATGCGATGTGGGGCTATCGCACGCCGCGCTACGCCAACTTCGGCTGGGCTGCTGCGCGCATCGACGATGTGCTCAATTGGCTGCCCGCGCGCTGCACCGCCGCGACCTATGCGCTGCTCGGCCACAGCCGTGCCGGCATGCGCTGCGCCTGGCGGCAGGGACGCGGCTGGAAGAGCCCCAACGCCGGTCCGGTGATGGCGGCCGGTGCCGGCGCGCTGCAGGTGCAGCTGGGTGGGCCGGCGCCGTACCACGGCCACTGGCAGATACGGCCGCCGCTGGGCGAGGGCTTGCCGGCCAGCGCTGGCAGCGTGCGTCGCGCGCTGGTGCTGGTACGTGCCGGGGTGCTGCTGTGGGTATTGCTCGGCGCACTGGCATTGGCGCTGCCGACCCCATGACGGGCCGCACCCCCTTCGCGCGCAGGCGCTGCGCCGACCATCGGCAACCTGCGTGCAGTCACGCAGCATCATCTGGAGCCGCTCATGCTTGAACACGGAGGCCGCTTGCGCCGCGCCGCGCAGGCCTACGGCATTGCGCTGCCGCACTGGCTGGATCTGTCCACCGGGGTGAGCCCGTTCGCCTGGCCGGTGCCTGCCATCCCCGGGCAGGTGTGGCAGCGCCTGCCGGAAGACGACGATGGCCTGGCCGACAGCG
Organism: Xanthomonas sp. 3793; assembly: GCF_024806835.1. Lineage (GTDB taxonomy): Bacteria > Pseudomonadota > Gammaproteobacteria > Xanthomonadales > Xanthomonadaceae > Xanthomonas > Xanthomonas arboricola_F. The sequence continues at coordinate 1,390,859 of NZ_JANTYU010000001.1, read as the reverse complement.
CTGCGGCCTATTACGGCGCGCCGCACGTCTTGCCGGTCGCCGGTTCGCAGGCGGCGATTCAGGCCTTGCCGCTGTTGCGCAGCCGCAGCCGTGTGGGCGTGCTGGTGCCGGGCTATGCCGAACACGCGCACGCGTGGCGACGTGCCGGCCATACCGTCGTGCCGCTGCCGGCCGGTCCGTTGTTGCAGGCGGCGGACACTTTCGACGCGGTGGTGCTGATCCATCCCAATAACCCGGGTGCAGACAGGTTCGATCGCGAAGTCCTGTTGCAGCTGCATGCGCGTCTTGCGGCACGCGGCGGTTGGTTGGTGATCGACGAAGCCTTCATGGATGCCACGCCCTCCGATAGCGTGTGCGCGCAGACGCCACAGCCGGGCTTGATCGTGCTGCGTTCGGTCGGCAAGTTCTTCGGTATGGCCGGTGCGCGGGCCGGGTTCGTCTGCGCGCAGCCGCAGCTGCTGGACGCGCTGCGCGAGCAGTTGGGGCCATGGGCCGTGAGCGGCCCCACCCGCTGGGCGCTGCAGCAGGCATTGGCAGATACCCAGTGGCACGCGCAGGCGCGCGAACGCCTGCACGCGGCATCGCAACGGCTTGCGCAGCTGTTGCGCCGCCATGCGATTGCGCCCACCGCAGGCACTGCGTTTTTCCAGTGGTGTCGGCGCGACGATGCGGCGGCGTTGCATGCAGCGCTGGCGCAACGCGGCATCCTGACCCGCCTGTTCGATACCCCGGCCAGTCTGCGCTTCGGTCTGCCGCCCGATGCGACCGCCGAAGCGCGCCTGGATGTCGCGTTGGGCGAGGTGGTGGCATGAGCGCACGCGTGTTGATGGTGCAGGGCTGCACCTCCGACGCCGGCAAGAGCACGCTGGTGGCCGCGCTGTGCCGCTGGCTGCATCGCCGGGGCGTGGCAGTGGCGCCGTTCAAGCCGCAGAACATGGCGCTGAACTCGGCCGTCACCGTCGACGGTGGCGAGATCGGCCGCGCGCAGGCGGTGCAGGCGCAGGCCTGCGGGCTGGAGCCGCAGGTCGATTTCAACCCGGTGCTGCTCAAGCCCGCCAGCGACACCGGGGCGCAGGTGATCGTGCATGGTCACCCGGTCGCCACGCTGGATGCGGTGGGCTATCACGCCTACAAGGCCACTGCGCGCACTGCGGTGCTGGCCTCGCACGCACGGCTGGTCGAGCGTTTCGATGTCGTGCTGGTGGAAGGCGCCGGCAGCCCGGCGGAGATCAACCTGCGCGCCAACGATATCGCCAACATGGGCTATGCCGAGGCGGTGGATTGCGCGGTGATCCTGATCGCCGACATCGACCGCGGCGGCGTGTTCGCGCATCTGGTCGGCACCTTGGCCTTGCTGTCGGAGAGCGAACGCGCACGGATCGCCGGGTTTGTGATCAACCGGTTTCGTGGCGATCTGGCGTTGTTGCAACCGGGCCTGGACTGGCTGGAACGCGAGACCGGCAAGCCGGTGCTCGGTGTGTTGCCGTATCTGCATGGCCTGCAGCTGGAAGCCGAAGACGCGCTGCCGCGGCAGGCGCTGCACAAGCCGCAGGCGCAGCTGCGCGTGGTGGTGCCTGTGCTGCCGCGGATCAGCAATCACACCGATGTCGATGCCTTGCGGGCGCATCCGCAGGTGGATGTGCACCTGGTCGTCCCGGGCCAGACACCGCCGGCCTGCGAGCTGATCGTGCTGCCGGGCAGCAAGGCGACGCGCCAGGATCTGCAGTGGCTGCGCACGCACGGCTGGGACACCGCCATCGCACGTCATCTGCGTTACGGCGGCAAGCTGCTCGGGATCTGCGGCGGCCTGCAGATGCTGGGCGAGCAGATCCACGACCCCGATGGCATCGAAGGCCCTGCCGGCAGCAGTACCGGGTTGGGCTGGCTGGCGCTGGAAACGCAGCTGCATCCGCACAAGCAGTTGCATCGCGTGCAAGGGCGCCTGGCGCTGGGCGATGCGGTGGCCGTCGGCTATGAAATCCACTGCGGCATCAGCACCGGCGATGCCCTGGCGCGGCCGCTGCTGCAGCTGGACGATGGCCGCAGCGATGGCGCCATGTCCGACGACGGCCAGGTGCTGGGCACCTATCTGCACGGCATCTTCGATCACCCGCAGGCACTGGCCGCGCTGCTTGCATGGGCCGGCCTGGCGCAGGCAACGCCGCTGGATCTGGCGGCGTTGCGCGAGGCCACATTCGACCGTCTTGCCGATGCAGTGCACACGCATCTGGATACCGCTGCGCTGCTGCGGCTCACCAGCAAGGAGCCGGCATGCGGCAGTTGATCCTGGGGGGCGCGCGCTCGGGCAAGAGCGCACTGGCCGAACGCCTCGCCGCCGACGCGGCAGGGCAGGTGCACTATGTGGCCACCGCGCAGGCATTCGATGACGAGATGCGCCAGCGCATCGCGCATCACCGCAGCCAGCGCCCGCCGCACTGGCACTGCGTGGAAGAACCCGTCGCGCTGGCCGCCACGCTGCAGGCGCAGGCCGCGCCCGATCGCTGCGTGTTGGTCGATTGCCTGACGCTGTGGCTGAGCAACCTGCTCGGCCACCCGGATGCGGGTGCATTTGCGCGCGAACGCGACGCACTGCTCGCAACGCTGCCGCAGTTGCCCGGGCAGATCGTGCTGGTCAGCAACGAGGTGGGGCAGGGCATCGTGCCGTTGGGCAAACTCACGCGTCGGTTTGTGGACGAGGCCGGCCGGCTGCATCAGGCATTGGCGCTACAGTGCGAGCGTGTGGTGTTTGTCGTGGCAGGTTTGCCGATGGTGCTGAAGGGAGAACGGCTGTGAGTAGCGACTGGATCTTTGCCGCATGCGCGGTGCCGGATGCGCGCGTGCGCGCGGCTGCGCTGGCACGGCAGGAACAACTGACCAAACCCCCCGGCGCGTTGGGCCGGCTGGAGCAGCTGGCCGTGCAGTTGGCGGCCTGGCAACGCAATGAGCAGCCGACAGTGCAGCGCGTCTGGATTGCGGTGTATGCCGCCGATCATGGCGTCGCCGCCGAAGGCGTGTCGGCGTTTCCGCAGGCGGTCACCGGTGAGATGGTGCGCAACTTCGCACGCGGCGGTGCGGCCATCGCAGTGCTGGCGCGCGAACTGGGCGCGCGGCTGGAAGTGGTGAACCTGGGCGTGGTCAACGACCCCGGCGATCTGCCGCGCGTGCGTCGCGCCTGGATCGCCCCGTCCAGCGCCAACATCTGCGAACAGCCGGCGATGACGCCCGGCCAGTTGCGCGACGCACTGGCCGCCGGCGCGCAGAGCATCGCGCAGGCCAGGAGTTGCGACACGCAGCTGTTCGTCGGCGGCGAGATGGGCATCGGCAACACCACCGCCGCCGCCGCACTGGGCTGCGCGCTGTTGTCGCAGTTTCCGCAGGCGATGGCCGGCGCCGGCACCGGGCTGGACGCCGAGGGCATCGCGCACAAGGCGACGGTGATCAGCCGCGCGCTGGCCTTGCATGCCGATGCCGCCACCCCGCTGGAACGGCTGCGCCGGCTCGGCGGGTTCGAGATCGCCGCCCTGGTCGGGGCGTATATCGCCGCCGCGCAGGCCGGCATTCCGGTGCTGGTGGATGGCTTCATCACCACCGCTGCAGCGCTGGTGGCCACCCGCCTGAATCCCGGCGTGCGCGAATGGCTGTTGTTCGGGCACCGCTCGCAGGAGCGCGGCCACGCCGCGTTGTTGCGCGCCCTGGATGCCGAGCCGCTGCTGCAACTGGACCTGCGCCTGGGCGAAGCCAGCGGCGCGGCGGTGGCGATTCCCTTGTTGCGTAGCGCGTGCGCGTTGCACAACGGCATGGCCACCTTTGCTGAAGCCGGGGTGTCGGACGCATGAGCGCGCAGATCAGCTTGTTGCGGCATGGCGACACCGGCCAGCGCAGCTACCGCGGCCAGCTCGACGACCCGCTCACCGCGTTGGGTTGGCAGCAATTGCGCGCAGCCACCGCCGCAGGCGAATGGGACGTGGTGGTGTCGTCCAGCTTGCAGCGCTGCGCGGCCTTCGCCACCGAACTGGCCGGCGCGCGTGGGTTGCCGCTGCAGCTGGACGCACGGCTGCGCGAATATCACTTCGGCCGCTGGCAGGGCGTGCCGGTGGCCGAGATCGATCGCGATGAAGGCGAGGCGCTCGGTCGCTTCTGGGCCGACCCGCTGCGCTACCCGCCGCCGCAGGCCGAGCCGTTTGCCGATTTCTGCGCGCGCCTGTCGGCCGCGCTCGACGCTATCGTTGGCGCCCATCCGAACCGACGTGTCCTGGTGGTCACCCACGGCGGTGCGATCCGCGCGCTGCGCTGCATGGTGGCAGGCAAGGGATTTGCCCGCATGACCGAACTGGCGGTGCCGCATGCCTCGCTGCATCCGCTGGCCTGGCCGCCGGCCAACGGCGTCGCCGCGGCGCTGCCGTCGGAGCCGCAGTCGGCACGCGACGCCGGATGATCGATGGGCTGCTCGCGGCGATCGGCTTCCTGACCCGCATTCCGGTGCCCGGCGCGGTGTTCGCCCGGCCGGGCGCGCAGGCGCGTTCGCTGCCGTGGTATCCGGCGGTCGGCCTGCTGCTCGGTGCGCTACTGTGTGGCCTGGCATGGTGCCTGCGCGATGTGGCGCCACTGCTTGGCGCGGCAGTGCTGCTGGGCGCATGGACCTGGCTGACCGGCGCCCTGCACCTGGATGGGCTGGCCGACACGACCGACGCCTGGGTCGGCGGCATGGGCGACCGCGCACGCACGCTGGCGATCATGCAAGACCCCAGCAGCGGCCCGATGGCGGTGACTGCGCTGGTGCTGGTGTTGCTGCTCAAATGCGCTGCATTGGCCACGCTGCTGCCGCATGCAGCGGGTGCGTTGTGGCTGGCGCCCTTGCTGGCACGCGCCGCGGTGGTGGCGGCCTTTTTGACCACGCCATATGTGCGCCCCGCCGGCATCGGCAGCGCGCTGGTCGCCGCACCGCGTGGGGGCTTGTGGCTGGCGTTGTTACTGGCGGTCGTGGTCTGCATGGCTGCCGGCACCACGATCGCGGCTGCCTGCCTCGGCAGTGCCGCAGTGGTGTTCGTTCTGTGGCGCCGCGCCTGCATGCAGCGCCTGGACGGCATGACGGGCGATACCTGCGGCGCACTGGTGGAACTGACCGAAGCTGCGCTGCTGGTGACGTTGGCGGTGTGGCCGGGCTGAGTCGCACGCGGTGCAATGGATGCACCATTGCGCAAGATCGGGACCGCGCCGGCAGCCGATGCAGGCGATGCTGATGCCGTCACCAGGGAGCCAAGACCATGCATGCAGCAGACTCAGCAGTCACCAGTTGGCAACGGGGCGTGGAGCGCGTCATTGCGCATCTGCAGGCCAGCATTCGCAACGGCGCTGCCTTGCCGGATCTGGCCGAGTTGGCCGCCATCGCGCATCAATCGCCGTATCACTTTCATCGGGTCTATCGCGCCCTGACCGGTGAGACCGTGGGCCAGACCGTGGCGCGCTTGCGGTTGAGCCAGGCCCTGCATTTGTTGGGCAGCGCAGAGGCGTCGGTGACTGCGGTTGCACTCGCGGTCGGTTACCAGACGCCACAGGCGCTGGCGCGTGCCTGCCGCAGCGCGCTGCAGGCCAGTCCCACCGTCTTGCGCTCGACACCGGCATTGCGGGCCAGCAAGTTGCAGCAGTTATCTGCGCCGGCAGCCGGGGCACAGCGTCCGTCAGCGCCGCTGCAGGTCAGCGTGCAGACGCTGGAGCCGTTCGAACTGGTGGTACTGCACAAGCGCGGCGCGTTCGACGATCTGGATCGCGGCTTCGGCCGGATCGTAGCCTGGGCGGCGCACACCGGCATCGTCGACAGCCTGCAGTCCCTGGTGGGATTGCCGCTGAGCGATCACCGTGACGTTCCCGCGCACGCGCATCTGTTCGAATGCGGCGTGGGCTTCGACGTGGCGGTCACGCCCGCAGCGCCCTTGCAGCTGCGTCGTCTGGATGGCGGGCCGCACGCCGTCCTGCGCCATGTCGGTTCGTATGCCGGGCTGGAAGATGCGCTGGACCAGCTGCTGGCCGCCTGGCTGCCCGACAGCGGTTATGTGCTGCGCGATGCACCGCTGCATTACCTGTATCTGGACGACCCGGAAGAAACGCCCGAGGCGATCCTGCGCGCCGATATCCGGGTGCCGGTAGTGGCGATCGAAACGCGTGGTTGAGGGTACGCATGCCGCGCCGCGCGCGGCTGATCTGCGAGCGTGCGGAGCGGTTGTGCAAGCTGTTGCCTGCGCGTGGAACAGCTGCAAGCGCAACATCGATGCCTTCGTGAGGTCGTCTTCAGTCGATCACCGGCAAAAACATCTTCTGCGGCGGCGGATGCATCAAAAACTGCTGGTGCGAAATATTCCATGCGTACGCACCGGCCAGCGGGAAGGCGATGCAGTCGCCTGCTGCCAGTGCGGCGACGGGCTGGTTGCGCGCCAGCACGTCCTTGGGGGTGCATAACTGGCCGACCAGCGTCACCGGCGTGTCGCTGATCACCGGAGCGCGGGTGCCGCGCAGCACGCGGAAGGGGTGGTCGTGGGCCTGCGCGGCCGGGGTGCGGAAATGGTGGGTGCCGCCGCGTGCGATCGCGAACCACTGGCCGTGGCTGCGCTTGATATCCAGCACCTCCATCAGGTACCAGCCGCAGCTGGCGCTGACGTAGCGGCCCGGCTCCAGGCGCAGGCGTAACGCACTGCCGTGCTCGCGCAGCAGCGCGGGCAGCCCGGCGCAGAAGGCGGCCCAGTCGAACGAGGACTGCGGCGCCAGATAATCCACGCCGAAGCCGCCGCCCGCGTTTACCCGCAGCGGCCCAAGCGCATAGGTCTGCCGCCATTGCTGGACGATGCGCAGGTACGCGGCAACCAGATGCAGCGTGCATCGTTGCCGGGCTGGCCACCGCGGCGTTGTGCGTCGGCATCTCCGCACTGGTGTTCGCACTCTGGCGCCGCGCCTGCCTGCAGCGGCTGGGCGGCATGACGGGCGATACCTGCGGCGCACTAGTGGAACTGACCGAAGCTGCGCTGCTGGTGGCTCTGGCGCTGTGGTCGGGTTGAACAGGCAGGCGCTGCAGCTGACGCAATCGTCCTCCCGACGGATGGACCCCGGCCCGCGCATCGTCTGCGCCTGCGCAGCGGCCGTGGGCGCTGCGACCATCGGCATCCGCCAGCGTGCGTTGCCTGCTGCGTTCTCCGGCGCAGGTGCAACACCGGTGTCGCTCGTGGCTTCCCGGCAGTTAGAGACGTTCCGCGCTTGGTCCACAAGCCTAACGAGGGCGTTCCGCAACAAGGCTTAGCATTTCCGATGTCGCTGCAGCACAATCGACCTGGAGGCGGCTGGTTCCGGAAGAAGCTTCAAAATTGCGTACTCAAATTTTGAGAACGTCTTGATATCAGTAACATACGTGCGCGGTAGAGCGCGAGTTGACATAACGGGTAAGGAAGCGCTCATGACACGACAAATCACAAAACTCGTAATCGGCGCGGGCATTATGGCCATCGCAACGCAAGTCGGGGCCAGCAAGTTTCTGATCGATATGCAAGGTGCAGCCGGAAAGCGTGTCAACGTCTACGCCAGTGACGCAATTATGGACTACACACCGATCAATGATGATCTCGCAAATCCTGACTCAAACCGTGTCATTCAGATTGATTTGACGATGGTCTATGAAGCGGTCGACCAACCCCTATGGTTGGAATATCAACTTCAGTTCAAATGCCCCAAGTCGATTCGGCGCGGCCGTGGCGCACCAAAGCACAAGGCTGATTCAACCGGCATATTGGACACGCCGGATTCCGTAGAATTCCGGGTGGCCAGCGGCGCAAAGACCATGAAACAGGATCCGGCGATCATTGATCTCCAGCCCACCGATTGGCAAAGCACGACCAGCTACACGATGCGACAGGCATGGAATGTAGCCTGCAACAGTGCCAGCATTGGCGATGCCAAACAAGCTGCGGCGGTCGATCGTGTGGTTAAGTCCGATACATTGCGAGCGAAACTGGCAGCCAGTGGCTTGAATGGACTGGAACTGGTCCCCGCCGGACTGTCGATGAGTTCGCTTGCCGATTTTACCTGGGAAACGCTGTGGTCTGACGTGCCGAAGCCCGCGATCAATGGCGGCCGCAAGCTGACGCCAGCAGAATCGGCAGCGCTCACGGCAAAATTGGCCCAAATGCAGCAACAAGTAACCGAAGCGCAGGGGACGGTGCAGGGCAATCTGGCGGCGATGAAGGCCGATCAGGATTTTATTCAGATCGCCGCTGAATACCGTGAAAAAAGGCGTTTAACGCGTAGTGAATCGCTCCTGATCCAGGTGTGGGTGGGTAAGACTGAGCAAGAGGTCGTCGCCGCGAACGGCAACCCGGCTGTCCGTCAGGCCGGGATCGCGCGGACGCTCTCTTATGGGCAGGCTTTTGACAATCGCGTCATGTGGCAGAATCTCGTGACCGGCGCGACTTACGATGGCGGCGGTTATAAAAGTTGCAACGTCCGCTATGTGCTGATCCCGGACAGCGCCGGGATGCTGAGGGTTGCCGATGTGAATATCTTCGTTGAGTCAAGTGGCGACACAAGAGGGATGCGTCGCGCCTGCACCGACATCTTGAACGTGCCAAACGGCTGAAACCATGGTCTATTTTCGAGCCGCGCTCATGCAAGCCGAAAGCTGGCGATACGCCAGTTGCAACTGGACAACTTTTGACCGGAATACCTCTTTCCCCTGAAGCTGGATGGCGAGCTCATTACTGTCCGGCTTTTCCTGCACCGATTTCTGCACGTCGATGGTCAGCAGTAACGCCCCATTGCTCTGGCCAGGCATGCTCACATGGGCGGCCTGAACATTCTGCGTAGGGTGGTTGGTAGATAACAACGTGATCGGAGCGATCTCGGCCTTTGTCACCGGGGGGATTGCCTCGCTGATGAGCCAAAGACTGCCATGACCCTTTTTCGCCATCCCGGCGTCGGCGGGACCGCGAAGCGACAAGGTGGAATCTGGCGTGATGAAATTAACCGAGCAGTGGTAACCGGTGTTGACGGGTTCGCGTACCAGCACCCAATTACCCTCAACCCCTTTGTAGAAGGATTCGCTGAACATCGGCTTATCCGGATCCGCGCCTCCGAGCAACTCAGGGGCGATTTGAGCAACGCAGGGGCTAGTCCATGCCATGGTGACTACTAAGCCGATCAGCCAATTCTTCATCTGAAATCGTTCTCCATTCGTTGGTCCTTGACATACGGTTTCGTGCAATTCTTGTCGTGACCCTATGCAAGCGGCTACGGGCCATAGCTTAGCCTTCCAGGATTGCAGTGGGGTTCTACCCCGTTTTCACGGAAACTGACAAGAAGGTCGATTCAGGCCATGATGAGTATTCGTGTCAAAGCATAGGAAGTTCAGTGCCGAGTTCAAGCGCGGCGCGGTTGAGCAACGGTTCCGAGCGTGCAGCTTCCGGCATCCGGCGCCATTCCTGCGCTTGGCAGGCGGTGAGCGACAGCCAGGCCAAATCTTCCGGGAGCAGCTCGCAACCTTCGGGGAGTGATCAGGCGATCACCGAGGAAATAGAACCGGCCCGAGGGCCGGTCAGACCTATACGATGGTGCGGGTCTAACTCAGTCATGCCGCGATCTCATCCTTGGCCGGGGTCTGAGGGCACAGGCAAGAGCCGAGCCAGAGGCCAACTGATGGATGGTGCGCCGGCAACTGCTGCCGGCCCGGGGTAATGCTGCCTGGCGGCAGCTAAAGCCGCTAGAAAGTGGCAGAAATCGCCCCAAACGCGACATGTTGCTCGTCACTGACATGCAAAGTCTGGAATTTGAGAGGTTTGGTGGGTTATTCAGACCTTCCCTAGGAGAATTGCCAATGGGCAGAGATCCGCTTGGCTAACTTCTACGAAATTTCTCCACAGCTAATTCAAGTCACCTCAGGAATTTACGGCAACAGCACATCTGCATGTGAGCCTGCTGACCCAGGCTTAAGCTTTGTTCGTCCGCAATCGGTAAGTCAATGCCCCTCCTTTAGAAACACCCGCTGCGGCGGCGGGTGCATCAGGAACTGCTGGTGCGAAATATTCCACGCATAGGCGCCGGCCAGCGGGAAGGCCAGACAATCGCCGGGTGCGAGCGCGGCCACCGGTTGCTGGCGTGACAGCACGTCCTTGGGCGTACACAGCTGGCCGACCAGGGTGACCTGCGTGTCGGTGATCACCGGAGCGCAGGTGCCGCGCAGCACGCGGAAGGGGTGGTCGTGGGCCTGCGCGGCCGGGGTGCGGAAATGGTGGGTGCCGCCGCGTGCGATCGCGAACCACTGGCCGTGGCTGCGCTTGATATCCAGCACCTCCATCAGGTACCAGCCGCAGCTGGCGCTGACATAGCGGCCGGGCTCCAGCCGCAGGCGCAACGCACTGCCGTGCTCGCGCAGCAGCGCTGGCAACCCGGCGCAGAAGCCGGCCCAGTCGAACGAGGACTGCGGCGCCAGATAGTCCACGCCGAAGCCACCGCCCGCATTGACCCACAGCGGCCCAAGCGCATAGGTCTGCCGCCATTGCTGGACGATGCGCAGGTACGCGGCAACCAGATGCAGCTGCGCACCGGCATCGCGTTGATGCGACATCAGATGGAAATGAAATCCCTCCAGCCGCAGCGACGGGCTGGCACGCAGCAGCTGCATGGCAGCGTCCAGGTCCTGCGGGTCCAGACCGAACGGCGAGGGCTGCCCGCCCATCATCAATCGCGTGCTCTGTGCGCCGGGCACGTCGATGTTCATGCGCAAGAACACCGGGACGCGGCGGCCGGCGTGTGCCGCAATGGTGGCCAGCCGTTGCAGCTCGCCGATGCTTTCCACGTGCACGGTGCAGTCGGGCAGCGCGGCGGCCTGGGCCAGCTCGCTGTCGAGTTTTCCCGGCCCGCCGAACAGCAGCGCTGCCTGCGGTTGCTGCGCATGCAGCCAGGCCAGTTCGCCGCCGGAGGCGGCTTCAAATCCATCCACGTGCGGCGCAAGCGTCTGCAGGATCTGCGGTTCCGCATTGGCTTTGGCCGCATAGAACAGCTCGCACTGCGCCGGCAGCTGCGCGCGCATCCATGCCGCATGCGCGTGCAGTGCCTCCAGATCGTAGAGATACGCACAGAGCGGGCCATCGCTGCCCGCACGCAGCTGCGGCAATGCGTGGATGACCGCGGCGGTGTCGATACGCAGGCTCATGCGGCCACCTGTCGTGCCGTGGTGATGTGCGCAATCGGGTTGGGCAATGGCGTGTAGTCGGATTGACGATCGGCCCGTTGCAGCAGGCGCGTACCGAGATTGTTCTTGCCCGGCAGCGGGGCGCCGTCGATCAGGCCCTGCAGCGCCGGTTGTGCGCTGTGGCGTTGTTGCCAACCGGCGGCGAGCTCGCCCACGCACTGCCACAGCCGCATTTCCAGCACGCCGTCGCCTTCGGTCAGATGGAAGATGGCTTCGGCCAGGTTGTTCACCAGGGCGCAGTAGGCGACGCGGTTCCAGCCCTGCTCCGGCGTGTAGTACAGCGATTGTCGCGCACGTTCGCCCACGCCGCGCAGGCGAGCTTCCGGCCAGTGGTGGGCCAGCAATTTGGTGCCTTCCAGATCGCGGATCCATACGCGAGTCGGCCAGCCGTCGGCAAAGCCGATCACGGTGTTCTGCAGATGCGGCTCCAGCGCGATGCCATGCTGGAACAGCGCGCTCCACACCCCATCCAGCAACAGGCCCGCATAGGCGCGGAACCACCGTAACGTGGTCGTGTGGCGGTCCAGCTGCATGCTGCCCAGCCTCTGCAATCGCTGGGCGCAGACGCTGTTGCCCTGTGCATCGCAGGTAAACAGGGCGGCGGCCACCTGTGGCTGCCAACGTGCGCGTTGCGTGGCAGGAATGGTCGTGCGATACAGGATGCCGAAGCTTTCGGACAATGCGCGTGCTGCCTGCGGATCGGCATCGTGCAGGGCGCGGTCGACCTGCGCGACGTCCAGCGAGGTGGCCGCCGGCTCCAGCATCACGTCGAAGCCAGGGACCTGCGCTGCCAGTGCCTGCCAGCTCGGCGCCAGCAGGTTGGTGAGCGCCACCGCACTTTCCAGTTCGTACCAGGCATTCTTGCGGACGCAATTGGTCAGCCGCACATGCACGGAACATTTGAGAAAGTAATCCAGCTGCGGGTGGTACAGCGTCCGCACCGATGAGGTGGGCCGCAGTGCATCGCCGCGCAGGCCGACCGGCGTGATCCAACCGCGTGCCTGCAAGGTGCGCAGCAGCGGATCGTCGAGCAGCCGTTGCGCCTCCCACGGATGGCAGGGGTAGAGATCGTCGCTGCCGGACAGCTGCCTCAGGCTGGCGCGCACGTCCTTGCCTTGCACGCGCAGCAGCCGTGGGTCGATGCGGAACCAGAACAACTGGAACGCCGCACGCGCTTCCGGTGCGCAGGCGAGTACGTGCTCGAGCGCGATGCCTTCGCGGCTCTTCGGTGTGGGGTGCAGGGCATGACCCCACAGCATCGATTGCTCGGCATCGATCATCGCATCGCCGGTGGGTGCGCCGCGCTGCGCCTTGCGCAGGATCGCTGCGGTGATTGCCACGCTGTTGGCGCTTTGCGTAAGCAACTCCGGGTTGACCGCCTGCGTGCTGCCCAGCGACTGCAACAGGCAGCGCGCCAGCGCATGCGCATCGAGCGCCTGCCACGCTTGCCCGGCGCCTTTGAGAAACGGCGTGGAGGCGAAGCGGCAACGTCCCAAGCGGTCTGCGTAGGCGATGCGCACGCAGATCGCGCCGCTATCGCCGAGATCGATGCGCAGCCAACGCTGCTCGGCCACGCGCGGCCCGGGGCGATCCAGCCCGCGGTAATCGAAATCGACTGCGCGTTGCGGGATGGCGAACTCGCGCAGGTAGCAGTTCAACCAGCAACTGCAGGCCTGCGCGTCGGCCATGCTGTCGTACCAGGGGTCATGCATCGTGTGCAGCGACATCGGCAGTTCTCCTCGAGGGAAAGCGCACCGCAACGGTGAGCGCAGCGCCAGCCGCAGCGACGGCGGCGGCCAGGAAAGGGAGTGCGGGGCCGGCCGCCTGGGCCAGCGCACCGGCGGCGGCGCCAGCGGCCACGCCGGCCCACTTGCCGCAGGCATCGAAACGGCCGAACAGGCGGCCGGCATCGTGGCCGCTGGCGGCCAGGGCCAGGCTGCGATTGAGCCCGCGCAGGCCGAACAACATGCCGACGCCGAACAACAGCCGCGCCACCGCCAGCCCGATGGCGTCGTGCAACAGCGCCTGCCACAGGCAGGCCAGCGCAAACATCAGCAACCCCGGGATCAGCCACGCCTCGCCAGCGCCGCGCCGCCACCACGGCAATACCACCAGGTAGACCAGATGCGGCAGGCTGTAGAGCAGGCCGGCCAGCGCGTCGTGCCCGGCACCGCGTTCGAGTGCGTAGGGAATGAAATACGGAAACGTCACCACCATCGCAAAGCAGAACAGAAACTGCGCGATCAACAAGGCCGGCCACAACGATGCGGTGGAGGCCGGTGGACGTGTTGCAGGTTCGGTGCCCGACGACGATTGCGCTTTCGGGCCTGGACGTCTGATGGGCTGATCCGCCGGCAACCGCCACGTCAACGCGAAGGCCAGTAATGGCAGGAGTGCGAGCGCGCGGTAAAGCGATTGCGCCGGGCCCAGGGTAAGCGCCAGCCCCAGCAACGCCGGTGCGCTGACCATCGCCAGCCGCGCCGAATACTGCGTCCAGTCCAGCGCGCGCGCCAGCGGGCCGGCCTGCGGTTGGCTGGCCAGATACGCATTGGCCGCCGCCAGCGAGCCGCCGCAGGTACCTTGCACGATCAGGCCGAGCACCAGCCAGCTCAGCGACGGTGCAAAGCCGGCAATCGCAAAGCCCAGCGCCAGCCCCAGTTGCGCGCGCAGCAGCGAGCGTTTGCGTCCATAGCGATCGGCCAGCCTGCCCCAGCTGCTTGCCGTCAACGCAGTGCACAAGGTGGGCAAGACGTAGAGCACGCCGCTCCAGCCGATTGCTGCGCTCGGCGCCAGCTCCGCCAAGACCTGCGGCAAGAACAGCGGCATGCCCAGGGCGGTGAAGGCCGCCAGATAGTGGGCGGCCAGCACCGGGCCGAGGACGCGCTTCATCGCTGACCACCGGCGTGGCGACGCGGCTGCGGTTGTGTCTGTGCCTGGACAAACGCCGTGCCGAACGGATTGGGCGCACTGTCGCCGTAGAATTTGTTGATGTCGGAGGCGCCGGTGAGCTGCTTGCTGAGCAGGCTGCCGGCGCTGAGCAGGTATTTCACCGGCAACCGCGGCGCGGCCAGCAGGCGCCGCGCGGGCGCGGTATCGATGCCATCGGCATCCAGCGCTGCCAGCGTCGGCGCGACCTGGTCCTGCAGTTGCGCCGCCAGCGGCGCGCGCAAGGCTGGTTGCCAGTCGGCCAGGCCGTCCAGGACCGCCTGCAGGTCCAGCTGCAGCACGATGGTGCAGAACATCTGCGCCAGCGCGTGTGCATCGTCCACTGCGATCCGTGGGTCCTGCAGCGCACCCAGCGTGTCGATATCCGGCAGCTGCGCACGCAATTGCGGCATGGCGATGCGCGCGGCGTCGTTGTCCTTCATCAACAGACGCGTGCGTTGACCGTGCGCATAGACCAGCACGCTGTTCTGTTGATTGGCTTCCAGCGCAATGCCGTAGCGCAGCCACAGCCGCAGATGCACCGCGAGCAGCAACTCGGTGTACTCGCGCCACCAGGCCTGCACGTCGCCGTGCGCGAAGCGTTCGGCCAGATGCAGCGCCATCGGCCGGCCATCGGGCATCGGCGCGCACAGCGCGGCCACCGGGACCAGCGTGGTGTCATCCAGCGGGGGATAGCGTCGCACCAGATAGGCCAGGTGCCGGGTGTCGCCGACATGCCCGCCATGCGACTCGTCCACGAACACGCAACGTCCCTGCAATGCGCCATCGTGCGCGTCGATACGGCGTAGCGCGCGCTCCAGCCAGTGCCCGTCGTACAACGTGGAGGGTTTGATCAGGCGCAGGTTCAATGCGCCCAGCGTGCGCATCGGGATCGGCAGCTTGAGATGCAGGTGCGGATGCCGCAGCGGCACCAGCGTGCGCACCGACAAGGTGGGGCGGACTTCCAGCCAGGCCTGCGGTGCGCGCAGCGTGCCGGGTGGAAGCGCAAAGCCTGGTTGCTCCAGGCGTTCCCAGACCAGCGGATGCACCGGCCAGGCGATGTGCGTCGTGGCAAGCGCGGGCGGCAGCCCCAGGGTGGCCAAGTCCGGCCATAACGCGTCCGGCGGCGCGCTGGTGCAACTGGCCAGTGTGCGCGGAATCGCCAGCCAACGCAGCGCGAAGGTGGGCGCAAATTCCGGTGCATAGTGGCGCAGTTCGTCTGCTTCCAGCCCTGCCTTTGCGCGTGCAGTGGGGTAGAACGGATGATCGCGGTAGCTGGCCAGCTGGTCGCAGCGGTATGCGCGCTCGGCCGCCTCTTCGTGCTGTAGCGCATGCGCCAAGGCCGGTGCCTGCGCGGCATACGCCTGTTGCGCAAGACCGCGGTGCGCGGCGGCGCAGTCGGCTTCGTCGGCATAGGCGCGATGCAGTTGCCGGGTTTGCGCATCCAACTCGGCACTCATGCGGTGCAGCCACGCATGCGCGCCGTGTTCGACCTGCGCAGCGTCGGCGGTCTGCACGATCCAGCGATCGCCGCAGGCGCTGATGTACTGCAGCACGCCGTGTCGATGGATCGGCAGCCATAGCGTTCCGTTTGGCAGATGCGCGATGCGCCACCAGCCTTCCACCGGGGTGGGGTCGCTCCACGCGGCCAACACGCCGGGGGCGGGCGTGGCGGGCGTGCCACGGCTGACGATCGCGCGCAGGTCCTCGCGCAGGCAGGCATCGATGATGCGGGTGGTGATGTAGCGCTGATCGGCGGCGCTGCTCATGCGCGCACCTGCGCGCTGTCGATGCGCCAGTGCAGGCCCGCTTCGGCATGCACCACGGCCTGTTGCAGCGTCTGCGCATCGCTGGCCACGGCGCTCAACACGCCCAGGTAATCCTTGTTGGAATGGCTCAGCTGGATGCGCTCGCCCGGTGCACGCATGCGCCGGTAGTGCACATCGCTGTGCGCATCGTGATGACGGCGGTCTTCGCTGGCGGTGACCAGCTCGCCGTCGCGCTCGGCCACGTAGTAGCGCAGCAGCGCATGCGCGCGGTCGCTGCGCAGCTGCGGCAACGGCTGGCCCAGGTGCGGCGCCAGCGCGGCGGAAAACCATTGCCCGCCGAACATGCCATCGAGCAGGAATTCGCGGCGGTCGCCGATGCTGCGATAGTTGATCTCCACCAGCACCGGGCCGTCGGCGGTGAGGACGAATTCGCTATGGCACAGCCCGAACCCGACACCGAAGGCGCGCAGCTGCTGCAGGGCCTGTGCAATCACCGGGGTATGCACCTGCGCATCCCACTGCGCCTCGCATTCGACGAAGTGCGGCGGCGGCGACAGCCGCACCTTGAAGCCACCGATGGCGTGCAGCGCGTTGCCGTCGCCAAGGGTCTCCAGGGTGAACAGCGGGCCGTGCAACATGCCTTCCAGCAGCACGGTGCGCTGTGGGTTGCGCTGCCATAGATCGTGCAGATAGGCCTGCAACTGCGCGTCATCGGCGCAGTGGCGCACGTCCAGACTGGCCACGCCCTCGCGCGGTTTTGCCACCACCGGCCACGGAATGTCTGCTGGCAATGCAGCGCCCGGCGCCAGCGTGCAGAACCACGGCGATGGCAGTGCGCGCGCGCGCAGGCGCTGACGCATCGCCGCCTTGTTCTTGGCCGCGTAGCAGACCTGCCAATCCTTGCCGGGCAGGCCAAGACCCGCGGCGACCAGCGCAGTGCTGGTCTGCAGATGATCGCTGTTGCTGAACACCGCGCGCGGTTGCACGCCGGTGTCGTGCAGCGCATCGAGCACCCCCAGCGGATTGAACACGTCGCATTCGATCACCCGCTGTGGCGCATGCGCCGGATGGTCGTGGAAGTAGGCAAGGTGATCGAGGCGATGGTCGGTCAGCAGCCACACCGGGACGCCTTGCGCGTGCGCGGCCGGCAGGAAGCCGTCGGTGATGGCCGGGTGGCAGACATGGGTGAGGATCACCAACGGTGCAGCGGATGTCGCAGTCATGGCAGCTCTCGTTCGACAGGGCGGTGGGAAAACCGGTACTGAAACGGGCTGCCTGGCGCCGCGATCGGCGTTGGGTGGCCTGCGATGCATCGATCGCAATGCCGCGTGCTGCGGCGCTGATGCGTGCCTCATGCACGCAATGGTTCCGGCGCCGGCAACGGCGTGAGCGCCGTTGCCGCCGTGGGCGACCGATGCCCCTGTCCATCGGTCGTGTGGCGCTGCTGCTCCGTGCAGCATGACGCTGGGAAAACGGTGCAAGCCTTGATCGGGTGCGCGTGGTGGTGGCGAGCAATCCCGATTGCACTGGTTGCATTGCTGGTTGCTACCGCCAAACGCGAAACGCGCTTAGAACGTGTACTCCAGGCCTGCAGTGAAGGTCCGTCCGGGTGCGGCCTGGCGGCCCCACGGGCTGGTGTCCACGCCGCGGAACCAGTACTGCCGGTCGAACAGATTGTTGATCGCCAGCGATGCGCTGAATTTCTGTCCATCGCGTTCGAACAAGGTATGGCTCACCTGGGTGTTCCAGACCATGTAGGCCGGCAACTGGCCCACCGAGGCGATGGCGTTCTCCTGCACGGTGTTGGCCGCATCGCTGAAGGCCTTGCTGAAGTAGTAGCCGGAGAGCGCGACAGTGGTATGACCGAGCGCGTAGTTGCCGCCCAGGGTGATCTGATTGCGCGAGGTGTACGGTACGCGGAAGCCGCGGAACGCGCCTGATTCCTGGCTGGCATCCAGATACGCGTAGCCCGCGTTGAGGGTCAGCGCACGCAGCTGTTCCGGGCTCCATTGCAGCTCCACCTCGCCACCTTGATGACGGGTCTTGCCCAGATTGCGGAACACGCGGGTGGTGTTGTCCAGCTGGATCTGCTGATCGAAGTCGATCAGGTAGCCACCGACCTGGATGCGGGTACGGTCGTTGGGTTGGTAGCGCGTGCCGGCTTCGTAATTCCACGCCAGCTCGGCATCCAGATTGTTGCCGAAGATGATCTGGGTGACCTGCGGCGCGCGCATCGAGCGCTGCCCGTCCGCATAGAAGAACCATTGCGCGTTGGCCTGGAAGCCGACCGTCAGGCCGGGCAGCACATCGCGCGTCTGGTTGAGCGTGCTCATTCCGGTGGTACGGTTGAAATAGCGCGAATCCAGGCGCTCGTAGCGCAACCCGGGGGTGATGGTGATGCGCTCGTCCGGCAAGGTGATCGCATTGCTGACGTAGGCGGCCAGTGCGCGGTCTTCGAACTGCCAATCGCGCACGCTGGTGAACAAGCCATCGCGCAGGCGTAGATTGCCCACCAGAAAATCGATGTCCTCGCGCACCGCGCGCACGCCGGCGGTCCACTGCTGACGCACCCCGCCGGCATCGCCCATGCTCCAGGTCAGGCGTGGCTCGCTGCCTGCCACACGGAAGTCGCGCGGTGCGGTCTGGCGCAATTGCGGCGGCAGATCCGAACGCCAGGTTTCGGTGGTGGCCTGGCGCATGCCGACGATGAAGTTGCGGCTGCTGCGCGCGCTGAAATTGGTCCAAGACAACCGAACATCCTTCAGCGGGCCCCAGTCTCCAAACAACTGCTCATAGCTCAACGATGCACGCGTGGTACGGCCGTTGAAGGTATCCAGCGGGCGCGTGGACTGACGCGGGTCGCGCCGGTAATCGTCCGGGCTGAGCGCGCCGGCCAGATCCATGTCCACCAGATACCGCTGCACGCTGGCCTTGAGCAGCTTGGTGTCGTCCAGCCACCACTCCGCACGCATGCGCAGATTGCTGATGTCGGTATCGCTGTGCGCGCGCCAGTACTCGCCCCAGGTGCGATTGGCATCGACCTGCATGCCGAAGTTGTCGGAGAGATAGCCGCCGCTGCTCAGCGCGCTGTCCTGCAGGAACTGGCCCTGGCCGCCGGCGGTGACCTTGTGCGCCAGCGTAGTGCTCCAGTCGCTGGGAATCTCCTTGCTGACCAGATTGATCACCCCGCCCACGTTGTTCGGCCCGTATTGCACGGCCGCGCCGCCGCGCACGATGTCGATGCGATCGATCTGGTTCAGCCCTACCGGGAATAACGACAGGCTGGTCTGCCCATAGGGGGCCAGCGCCAGCGGGATGCCGTCTTCCAGCACCTGTACGCGGCCGCTGCGGCTTTCGTACAGGCCGCGCAACATGAGCTGCGGCAACGCGCCGGTGCCGGTTTCATCGAAGATCTTGATACCGGGCACACGTTGCAGCGCATCGTCGAGCGAGCGGTTGCCGCCAGTGCGCAGCTGCTCGCGATCGATCACCTGGCGGCTACCGGCATAACGCTGCACATCGTCGGGTTTGGAACGCCCGAGCAGGCTGCCCTGCACCTGGATCGCATCCAGTGCACGGATCGGTGTATCGCCCTCGGCGACAGTGGTCTCAGTGTCAGCCGGAGGATCGCTGGCAAGCGCCACCTGCGACAGGCCGCAACAGGCCGCAGCGATGGCGAGGGTCAGGGTGTGCAAACGGATCGGCGACATCTACGGCGTGCTCCTGCAGGCGGGTAGGGGGGCGGGCGCGTCGAAGCTGGCCAGATGGCCGCGCAGCGCGCGTTGAATCAGGGCGCGGTCTTCGCCGGCGAGCAGCCAGCGCAGATCCGGTTGTTGCAGCCAGTACGCGCGTTGCGCATCGGTGCGTGGATTGGGGCAGAACGGCACATCGGCGGCGCGGCAGTGCGCGTGCAGTTGCAGCAGCGACTCCCACACCTGCGCATGGGTGGGCTGCGGGCCCAGGCCCAGATCCAGCGCCAGGTCCAGCGCGCCTTCCATCACCAGGGCCACGCCCGGCTCAGCGAGAATCTCGGGTAGCGCAGCGACGCCGGCCGCGCTTTCGATCATTGGCACGATGCGGATATCGCGATTGGCCTGGGCGATGTAGCTGGGCAGATCGAGGTTGCCGAAGCCGGTGACGCGGCCACCGGTGATCCCGCGCCGACCAAGCGGTGGGAAGCGCGCGGCGGCGACGGCACGCGCGATCTGCTGCGCCGATTCGGCACGCGGCACCACGATGCCGCGCGCGCCGGCATCCAGCACCCGGCCGATCAGTTTTTCGTCCACCTCCGGCACCCGCACCCAGGCCTCGCAGCCGGACAGCTCGCAGGCGCGGATGGCGTGTTCCAGTTCGTCCGGCGCGCGCAGCGCGTGTTCCAGATCGAGCATCACAAAGCCGTAGCCGATGCGGCCCAGCAGTTCGCACAACTGCACGCTGGGCAACGCATTGAGAACGCCAACCGCAAACGCCATGGATGAGGCCGCCAAGGGAACGGGCGCTCATCCTGCTCCGGATGGGAATGATTATCAAGTGGGTTTAGTGGGCAGTTTTCCGTGCCCTGGTCGCAGTTTGATCAATGCACGGGTGCGAGCCGTTCCGCCCTAAACCACCTGCGGGCAACAAAAAACCCGCAGGCACTGCCGGCGGGTTCGTGTCTTGCAGCGCTGCGTCACCCCGCCTTGCAGTTACGACGCCGGCACGTTCAACGCACGGTACGGCGGCGTGGACATCACCATTTCGGCCAGCGAGTAGGCCAGTTCACGCTCGGCCAGTACCGCGCCGTCGGCGCCGTGTTCGAGCAGATGTTTGACCTCGGTATCGCTATGCGCGCGCGCCAGCAGGGTCAGCGACGGATTGATCGCGCGTAGCTTGGCCAGCGCTTCGCCGGCCTCCAGCGGTTGCGGGATCGCCA
Organism: Xanthomonas sp. 3793; assembly: GCF_024806835.1. Lineage (GTDB taxonomy): Bacteria > Pseudomonadota > Gammaproteobacteria > Xanthomonadales > Xanthomonadaceae > Xanthomonas > Xanthomonas arboricola_F. The sequence continues at coordinate 1,370,029 of NZ_JANTYU010000001.1, read as the reverse complement.
GGATCGCGATCTTGGCGTGCTCGGGCCGTGCCTCGGCCAGCACCCGGTCTGCCGCCGCACTGCCGCGGATGCCCGGGATGCCGGCCGCATGCGCCTTGGCCACGTGGTCGCCGTTATCGTCGATCACCAGCACCGGGACGCCGCGGCTGCGCAGCAGCTGCGCCAGCGCGCTGCCCACGCGGCCGTAGCCGATGACGATGGCATGCCCATCCGCCGGCAATGGCGGGCCAGGCGGCAGTTCCGGCTCCACGGCGGCCGGTGCGTCCTGCGCCTGTCTGGCCTGCCAACGGTCCAGCCACGAGAACAGGAACGGGTTGGCCACGATCGACAACAACGCGCCGGCCAGGATCAGATCGCGCCCGGTCTCCGGCAGGATCGCCAACTGGACGCCCAGCCCGGCCAGGATGAAAGAAAATTCACCAATCTGCGCCAGGCTGGTGGAAATGGTCAGCGCCGTCCCGGTGGGGTGGCCGAATGCGCGCACGATCACAAACGCCGCCAGCGACTTGCCCAAGGTGATGGTCAGGAAGGTGGCCAGCACCTGCCACGGATGCGCGATCAGGATCATCGGGTCGAACAACATGCCCACCGACACGAAGAACAGCACCGCAAACGCATCGCGCAATGGCAGCGAGTCGCTGGCGGCCTTGTGGCTGAGTTCCGATTCCTTGAGCAGCATGCCGGCAAAGAACGCGCCCAGTGCAAACGACACGCCGAACAGGGTGGCCGACACGAAGGCCACACCGAGTGCGATGCCGAGCACGGCCAGGGTGAACAGCTCGCGCGAGCCGGTGGCGGCCACTTTTTCCAGCGACCACGGGATCACCCGCCGGCCGATCACCAGCATCGCGGCGACAAACGCCACCATCTTCAGCAAGGTCAGCCCGAGCGCTGCCAGTAAAGAGCTGGACTCGCCTGCATGCGCGGTTGGCGTACCGGTACCGAGCGCATCCGCCAGCGCCGGCAGCAACACCAGGGCCAACACCATCACCAGGTCTTCGACGATCAGCCAGCCCACTGCGATACGGCCGCGCTGGGTGTCCAGCAAGCGACGTTCTTCCAGGGCGCGCAACAGCACCACGGTACTGGCCACCGACAGTGCCAGCCCGAACACCAGGCCATGAATCAACGGCCAGCCCATGCTCCAGGCCAATGCCCAGCCGAGCAGCGTCGCCACCACGATCTGCGCCAGCGCACCGGGCACCGCGATCCACTTCACTTCCATCAGGTCTTCGAGCGAGAAGTGCAGGCCCACCCCGAACATCAGCAACATCACACCCAGCTCGGACAGCTGATTGGCCATGGTCTGATCGGCCACGAATCCCGGTGTAAACGGCCCAACGCACACGCCAGCCAACAAGTAGCCGACCAGCGGCGAGAGCTTCACCTTCTGCGCGAGCGTGCCAAGGATGAAGGCGACCGCGAGGCCGACGGCGATGATGTCGATGAGGCTGGTGTCGTGGTGCATTCCAATCCGTTGTGTGAGTGTCCGAGGTGATGAAACGGCGTGACCAGCCAAGCGAACTGCGCCGGGCAGCGCCTGCGGGCATCGCGAATGAAGTGCTGGAATCCGGCGCGGGAGAACAGGGCCGCAAGGCGGTCCGGTTGGCCGGACGCCCATAGTACACAGCGCATGATTAACGCGATGCGACACGCAGCGCATGCAGGCAGGTTGGGCAAGCCGTAGGCGGTTGCGTGCAGGTCGCCGCGATGCGTCAGCAATGCCGACTGACAGACTTGGACGGTTGCGACATCCCGCGGCATGGCAGCCCAAGTGGCTGCCATCGACGGCACACTGCGACGGCGCTGCAGGGCGAAATGGCATTGGAGAGGGGCACCGCCGCATGGCCATGCCGTGCGGCATGTTGCCGAGTGACCGGCGCTGGCGACGGTCTGCGTGTGTACGCCATCTGCGGTTTCCCGCTGCAGCGCACGCGATGAAGCGCCACATGGCTGTGCTCGTTTTTCGCACTGCGCGATGCGCGTACCGGTGCGCAGGCGAGAACGCAAGCGGTGACGCACTGTCATCGGCCTGCGCAGCCGCTGACGCAGCTACGCCGATGCAGAGCGCTTGTCGTTTGACGACAAGGCTTCGTGCCTGCGCAAGGCGGGTGAGCGACGACAACCGACAATTCGGGCGTCGCTTCATGCAAGCGGTCGGCACTTTTTCCCTACGCCCCCATCGCGCATCCCGCGATCAAGCCCACGAGCCCCGGTCATGCGCCTCAGCGACTTCGCAACAGAACAGTTTCGCCAGGATCCGTATCCGACCTACGCACGCCTGCGCGCCGAAGGGCCGCTGGTGGAGGTTGCAGAACGTCGCTTGATGAGCGGCCACTACGCAGTGGTCGACAGCCTGCTCAGCGACCGGCGCGTCGGCCGCGACTATCTGCAGAGCATCCGTTTGCGCTACGGCGAGGCCGCCGTGGAGATGCCGCTGTTTCAAGGCATGAGCCGCATGTTCCTGCTGGTCAATCCGCCAATGCACACGCGCCTGCGCGGGCTGATGACCCAGGCATTCGGTGCGCGGCAGATGGAGTCCATGCGCCAGGTGGCCAGCGACACCGCGGCGGCGTTGATTGCGACCTTTCGCGCACACGGGCACTGCGATGTGCTGCGTGACTTCGCCTTTCCGCTGCCCATCCGCATCATCTGCCGCATGCTGGACATCGACCCTGCCGATGCCACCACGGTCGGCGCTGCGACCAGCGCGCTGGCCAAGGTGTTCGACCCGATGATGACGCGCGACGAGCTGGAGGCCACCAGCGCGGCGTACCTACAGCTGGAACGCTATTTCCATGCCGTGATCGAGGCGCGTCGAAGCAGCGACGGCGACGATCTGATCTCCCGCTTCATCCGCGCAGAAGACGAATGTCACCGGCTGAGCAGCGATGAGATCGTCTCCAATGTGATCCTGCTGTTCTTCGCCGGCCACGAAACCACTTCCAACATGATCTGCAATGCCCTGGTCGCCCTGCATCGGCATCCCGAGCAGTTGGCGCTGCTGCAGGGGAACCCAGCGTTGCTGCCGAATGCAGTGCTCGAATGCCTGCGCTACGACAGCTCGGTGCAGATGGCCACGCGCACGGTCTTGCAGGATTTCGAGATCGCCGGGAGCGTGTTGCACGAAGGCGAGATGGTGTATCTGATGCTGGGTGCGGCCAATCACGACCCGGTGCAGTTCAACGACCCGCAGGTACTGGATATCCGCCGGCAGCAGGGCCGCGCGCTGTCGTTCGGTGGTGGGATCCACCACTGCCTGGGCAACCGGCTGGCCTTGATCGAGATGGAGGCAGCGCTTGCCGCACTGCTGGAACAGCTGCCGGCATTGCGCCTGGAGCAGCGTGAGACGCTCACCTGGAACGACCGCGCCAATCTACGCGGCGTGGATGCCTTGCCGGCGTCCTGGTGATGCGACGGATGTCGCCCTGCATGCGCCACACGGCCAAAACCCAGACACGCATCGTCGCAAACACGGCAACAGGCAGCGCCGGCCGAGCGACGCTACCTGCACCACGCCTGCGCTGATCCTCGTCTTCGATCAGCGCAGGCGCCCACCAGTCAACGCACCTCGGCCATCAGAACCGGTAGGTCACCCGGCCATACCAGTAGCGGCCGTTGAAGCCGAACGGCGACAACGACGAATACTGCAGGCCGCCGGCGCGGTCGTCGTAGGCGGTGGTCAGCTGCGCCTTGGTCGGGTACTGGTTGGTGATGTTGTCCGCACCCACGGTGAAGGTGAACGCGTCCCAGGTCTGGCTTGCGGCCAGGTTCAACAGCCAGCGCGCGTCGTAGGTCTGGTCCTGGCTGCCATCGGCCGGGTCGCTGATGCGCTTGATCGATCCGTAGCGGGTGGCGTTGAAGTTCAGCGCAAATCCGCCGATCGACCAGTCCGCAGCGGCCATGTACTTGGTGCGCGGCGTGGCATCGGTGAGCAGGCCCTGGCTGGCGCGGCCGAAGTTGGGGTTGGACAGTTCCAGAATGGTGGTCTTGTTGTAGTTGGCGCTGGCGCTGAGGTTGAGCTTGCCGTAGCTGCCCAGATCGGCGAGGTAGCTGTTGATCCAGTCCACGCCACGGGTGCGGCTGGTGGCGCCGTTGACGAAGAACTGCACCGCCGCCACCTGGCCGATCGGCTGCGCCAGCTGCAGCTGGTCCGAATACAGGATCTGGTCCCAGATGCGGATCTGGTAGACGTCCAGGCTGGAGGTGAAGTTGGCAGTCGGCTGCCACACGCCGCCCAGGCCGTAGTTGGTGGATTTCTCCGGGCTCAGCGGGCGCGCGCCCAAGGCGACGGCCACCGGGTCGGAGGTGCGGTAGGTACCGACCTGCACCAGCTCGCCGTCCTGGATCAGCGTCACCACCGAGGCGTAGTTCTGCTGCGCCAGCGACGGGGCGCGGAAGCCGTTGGAGATGGTGCCGCGCAACGCGAACGTATCGGTGAAGGCGTAACGCGCCGACAGCTTGCCCGAGCGCGTGGAGCCGGCATCGCTGTAGTTTTCGAAGCGCCCGGCGATGCCGCCGGAGAGCTTGTCGGTGATGTCCGCTTCCAGGTTGGCGTAGACCGCGTTGCTATGACGGCCGAACCCGCCGGCAACCGACGGCTCCAGGCCGGAGAACACCTGCGCGCCGCCGGGGTAGGGCGCGCCGGTGTCGGGATTGATGGTGTTGGGGTCGAAGAAGTACGAGGCCGGCGAGCCGGCGGTGATCTCGTAGCGGTCCTGGCGGTGCTCGGCGCCGAAGGCCACATTGACCGGATACGCCAGGCCCCAGTCGAAGGACTTGTTGATGTCGACATTGACCGTGCCCTGCTCGGTCTCGAAGCCGCCGGAGTTGAAGTCGGTCGGCGAGCTGCCGGTGCTGTAGTACAGATTGGTGTTGATGCTGTTGAGGATGTTGAAGGTCATGTCGTTCTTGCCATAGGTGGCCGACACGTCCCAGTTCCACTCGCTTTCGGTGCTGCCCTTGAGGCCCAACACGGCCGAGCGGTCGTTGGTGGGGTTGTAGATCTGCGGCAGGAAGCCGTTGGGATAGATCGCCTGCACGTTGCGCGCGGTGTTGTCGGCGGCGCGGTAGTAGCCGTTGGAGGTGACTTCGCGACGGCTCATGCTCAGGTGGCCGTACAGCTCCACATTGGGCGAGAACTCGTAGCCGAATGCGGCCAGGCCCTGATAGAAGTTGGACGCCGGGTCGCCGTGGCGCTGGTACGGCACCCCGCCCGGATTGGGTGTGCCGGGCACGGTGGTGGCGCGGTTGGTGTTTTCGCCGCGATTGGTGCTCATGGTGTTCTGGTAGTTCCACGACAGCCGCACCCAGCCCGGCGCGGTGTCGCCGCCGCTGCCGCCGAAGGCCAGGCCGACCGACCCGTCGATGCCGTTCTGCTCGCCATCGCCCTTGTCCATGATGCCGCCGTTGACCGAGATGCTGTTGCTGCCCGCAGCGGCGCCGTGCTTGAGCACGATATTGACCACGCCGGCGATCGCATCTGAGCCGTATTGGGCCGAGGCGCCATCGCGCAGCACTTCGATCCGCGCGATCGCCGACATCGGCAGCGAGTTCAGATCGGCCGGCGCCGAGCCGCGACCCACGTACGGGTTGTAGTTGATCAGCGAAGAGGTGTGGTAGCGCTTGCCATCGACCAGCACCAGCACCGCGTCCGGCGACAGCCCGCGCAGCGTGGCCGGGCGTGCGGCGTCATTGCCGTCGGAGATGGCCGGACGCGGGAAATTCAGCGACGGCAGCAGCTTGCCCAGCGCCGTGGCGATGTCGGTGGCGCCGGTGGCCTGCAACGATTGCTCGGTGATGATGTCGATCGGCGATTCGGATTCGGCCACGGTGCGGTCGCTGACGCGCGTACCGGTGACGATCAGGGTGTCCAGGGTTTTCTGCGGCTGGGTCGGTTGCGACTGCGCACTGGCAGCGAAGGAACAGACGGTGAGTGCGACTGAAATCGCCAGCGAGAGTGCGTTGGAGGTGTGCATGGGAATCGAGGCTCAAAGGGGATGAAGGACGCAGCGGTGAAGTGCGTGTAAGCGGGGGAAGACAACTGCGTGGGGTGATCGCGCATGCATGCCGGGTCTTTGCAGCTGCAAAGCGGCAGCCGCGGCAATGCCGGCGATCTGCAACGCGCCATGCAGCGCGTTGTGCATCCTTGCCGGGCGTCCTTGCGAAAGCGGCGAAACCAAGGGCTGAGCGCCCGCACTCCCGTTGACGAGAGTGCGGGCGCACAACGCAGTGGTCGGCAACGCACTGTGCTGCGTCGCCTTACATGACGAGCGCCGATCGCTACCGGCCGGCGCCCGCGACTACCACTTGTAGTTCACGTTGGCATACACCAGCGCACCGTTGAAACCGAACGGCGAGGCGCTGCTGTACGGCAGGTAGTTGCGCGTGCCCAGGCCGGCTTCCTGGCGGTCCGGATATTCGTTGAGCACATTGTCGCCGCCGACGGTGAAGTTCCACGCACCCAGCTTGTAGGACGCGGCCAGGTCCAGCGTCCACTTGGCCGCATAGGTCTGGTCGCTGCCGGCGTTGGTGCCGAAGGTGGTGAACTCGCCCCAGCGCGTGGCGGTGCCGGTGAACGACCAGTTGCCCGGCGACCAGGTACCACCCAGGAAGAACTTGTCGCGCGGCGTGCCTTCGGTGATCCGGCCCAGCTCCGCGCGGCCGATGCGCACGGTGCCCGGGGCGATCGCTTCCAGCGCGGCGGGGTTGTCGGCGACCCGTTCCACCTCGGTCTTGTTGTAGTTGTAGCCGGAGGTCAGCTCGACGCTGCCGCCGTCCAGGTTCCAGCGATAGGTACCGACTGCATCCACGCCCTGGGTCTTGGTATCCACCGCATTGGTGAAGTAGCGCCCGCCGCCGATACCGGGAAAACCATTGGCCTGCAGGTAGCCGCGGACTCGGTCAGAGGTCAGGTTCTCCGACAGCACGATGCGGTCGTCGATATCGATGCGATACGCATCGACCGTGATGTACAGGTTTTCGACCGGCTGCAGCACCACGCCAAGCCCGTAGTTGTTGGATTCCTCGGCCTTCAACGGCTCGGCGCCCAGTGCGATGGCGGCCGGGTTGTCGGTGCGGAAGGTGCCGATCTCGAACGGAATCGCGGAGGTCGTGCCGTTGGGCTGGGCCACGTTGAGGAACTGCGTGGCGATCGACTGGAAGTTCTGCTGCTGCAACGACGGTGCGCGGAAGCCGGTGGAGGCGGTGGCACGCACTGCGATCTTGTCGGTGAACGCATAACGCAACGACAGCTTGCCAGTGGCGGTGTCGCCGAAGTCGCTGTACTTCTCGTAGCGCCCGGCCAGGCCTGCGGAGAATTTTTCGGTCAGATCCGCTTCCAGGTCCACATAGGCCGAGTGGCTGTTGCGGTTGTAGTAACCGGCATCGGAGAGCTTGAAGCCCGGAAATACCTGTGCGCCCGGGATCAGCGTACCGGCCGCCGACGGAATGCCGCCGTTGGCCGACGACGCCGCATCGCCGGGCGACTGGTTGAACTTCTCGCCGCGCCATTCCGCACCGAAGGCCAGCGTGACCGGATACGCCAGGCCCCAGTCGAGCGTCTTGGTGAAGTCGGCGTTTAGCACGTTCTGGGTCACTTCCAGCGTACCGGCGTGGAAGTCGGTGGGGCTGGCCAGCCCCAAGCTGTTGTTCAAGCTGTTGCGCACATCGAAGGTGAGATTGTTCTGGCCGTAGTTGTAGCTCAGATCGATGTTCAAGCCGCCTTCGGTGGAGGTCTTCAAGCCACCGACCCAGGACACGTCCTTGCTGACGTTGTAGATCTGCGGCAGGAAGCCGTCCGGATAGATTTCCGGGCGATTGCGGTTGTCGCCGGCAAAGCGGAAATAGCCGTTGGACAGCACCTCGCGGCGGCTGACCATGCCGAACGAGTAGAAGGTCAGGTAATCGGTGGGGCTGTATTCGCCGTTGAACGAGATCGCGCCCTGGTCGATCTCCGGGTCGCCGTAACGCTGCTCCACGCGGCCGCCAAACGGCAGTGCGCGGTTGGTCTGGTCCGAGTGTCCGGCCTGTGCAGCCAGATGCACCTTGCCGGTGCCGGCGAAGCTGAAGCCGGCATCGCCGGACAGCTGATACTGCTCGCCGTCGCCGGCGCTGTACTTGCCGTAGCGGCCATTGACGCTGCCGCCTTCGCCGCTGCCCTTGAGCACGATGTTGATCACGCCGGCAATCGCATCCGAGCCGTATTGCGCCGATGCACCGTCGCGCAGCACTTCGATGCGCTCCACCGCCGCGATCGGAATGGTGTTGAGGTCGGCCGGCGACGAGCCGCGGCCCTGGGTGTCGTTGAGGTTGATCAGCGCGGTGCTGTGATAGCGCTTGCCGTTGACCAGCACCAGCACCTGATCGGGCGACAGGCCGCGCAGCTGCGCAGGGCGTACCGCGTCCGAGCCGTCGGAGATGGCGGGGCGTGGGAAATTGAGCGAGGGGATCGCGCGGGACAGCGCGGTAGCCAACTCGGTGGTGCCGGTCGATTCCAGTGCCTGTGGCGAGATGATGTCGATCGGCGATGCCGATTCGGCCACGGTGCGGTCGGCCACGCGCGTACCGGTCACGATCAGCGTGTCGAGGGTTTTCTGGGTGGGAGCTTGCGACTGCGCAACTGCGGTTGAAGCGGAAAACGACAAGGCAACAACAACAGCGACTGCGAGTGGACTGGACTTGCAATTCATGCGGTAACAACTCCGAGTGGGGAACGGATGCACGCAGTGGGCCCCCTCCCAGGCCGCGTCCGTTGCGGCAGCTGCGGTGCGTTCTCAACCATTAACCACGCGTAACCACATGTCAAATTTTGGTTACGTTGCGCATGCAACCGTCATCGAACATATGCTCATGCCAACGTTGTCATCGTGCACCAAAGTGAGGCGTCGATTGCAGTCCCCCACGCTGCATAACGGATTACGACGCCCCATTTTGGGCATCGATACCTGTTATGAAACTTGTGCATCAATAGATGATCTGCACCGCATCGGCACTGCGTTGCGCAGGACCGTGGAAGACCGCCTCGATGTTGTTGCCATCCGGGTCGAGGACGAATGCGGCGTAATAACCCGGGTGATAGGGCCGCAACCCCGGCGCGCCATTGTCGCGCCCGCCATTGGCCAGCGCGGCACGATGAAACGCCTGCACCATCGCAGCGTCGTGCGCCTGAAAGGCCAGATGATGGCGGCCGGTCAACACGCCTTGCGCCACCGTGTCGCGGTCGGAGACGAACAGTTCGTCGGCCCAGAAGTAGCCATCGCCTTCGCCGCCGATGGGAATGCCAAGGACCTCGAGCACGGCCTGATAAAAGCGTCTGCTTGCCGGCAGGTCGTGCACCACCAGATGCAGGTGATCGATCAGGCGGCCCCGACTCAGCTGCGATGCTTCCATTGGCGTACTCCGGCAAGGACAGGAGCACCGGTCATAGCACGAGCCGGGCGTATGCCTCGTCATCGCGTTGCGTTGCGTTTCACCGCATGAGTGGAAGCCTGGCAGCCAGGCCTGCGCACCACCGCTTCATGGCAGGCACGTGGCACATGTGCAGTGCGCGTCCTGCACGGATCACGCATGGAGAGCGGCACTCGCGGAGCGGTTGCGCCTGCTTGCGCGTCTGTTGCAACCGTGCAGTCGCAAGAACGCACACGCCCCGGACTGGCCGGAGCGTGTGATCGAACCTGGAGCGGCTGACAAAAACGACTGTGTTCACCGCCAGGCGGGCGCGGCCGGTGCTCGGTGCGGCATGTACCACTCGCTACATTCCGGTTCCTCCGCGCCGTCCCCCACCTGACAACTGTTCGCTACGTTTTGTCAGCCGGTATTAGAGATCGACGCTGCAGCGCTGCACGCCATCAGCGTGCAGTCGCGATCCCGTGTCGGCCGCAGCTAGCGGCGTCGGCTGCATTTACCAACGGTAGTTGATACGACCATAGACATAGGCACCATTGAAGCCGAACGGCGATAGATTGCTGTACGGAAACTGGCCACTGGTGGAGTTGGCGAAGTTGTTTTCGTCCGGGTACTCGTCCAGCAGGTTGTCCGCGCCCAGCGTCAGCGTCCAACGGTCCACCTTGTAGCTGGCCGATGCATCCACCACCCACTTGGCGCCGAAGGTCTGGTCGTTGATCGCCGCCGCCGGGCGCGTGCTGTACTTGCCATAGCGCGTGGCGCCCAGCGCAAGCGTCCAGTGATCGGAATTCCAGCTGCCGTTGATCAGGAACTTGTCGCGCGGGAAGCCTTCTTCGATGCGGCCGCGTTCGGTGCGGTCGATGCGCTCCAGGCTAAGCCCGTTGGCCGACAGCGCCGCCGGGTTGGCCGCCACGCTGCGCACTTCGGTTTCCGAATAGTTGTAGCCGGCGGTCAGGTCCACGCTGCTGGCGGCGAGCTGCCAGCGGTAGCTGCCGACCACGTCCACGCCGCGCGTGCGCGTATCCACCGCATTGGTGAAGTAGCGCCCGCCGTTGATGCCGAAGATGCCCTGTGCTTCCAGCAGGCTGCGCACGCCGGTGCCGGTGAGGTTGGACGACAGTACGATGCGGTCGTCCACGTCGATCTGGTAGGCATCGATGGTGAGGTAGAGCGCATCGGTCGGCTGCAGCACCAGGCCCAGGCTGTAGGACAGCGAGGTTTCCGCATCCAGCGGTTCGGCACCGAAGGCGCGCGCCACGTTGCTGTCGGCCGGGAAGGTGCGGATCTCGAACGGATTGGGGTTGCCGGCCAGGAAGGTGGTGCTGGTGGACTGGAAATACTGCTGCGCCAGCGACGGCGCACGGAAGCCCGAGGCTACCGTGCCACGCAGCGCAATCTTGTCGGTGAACGCATAGCGGCCGGACAACTTGCCCGAGGCCTGGCTACCGAAGTCGTCATAATCTTCGTAACGGCCGGCCAGGCCGGCGGAGAACTTGTCGGTGAAGTCGGCTTCCAGGTCAGCGTACAGCGCGTAGCTGTTGCGCGAATACTGGCCCGATACGCTGGGGGCGAATCCGCCGTAGCCCTGCGCGCCGCCGGCCAGCGTGCCGGCTTGGAAGTAGGAGCCCACTTCGCCCGGCGACTGGTTCCACTTCTCGTTGCGGTATTCGGCGCCGAAGGCCACCGTCACCGGATATGCCAGGCCCCAGTCGAAGCCGCGCTTGACGTCCAGGTTGACGATGTTCTGCGTGGTCTCCAGCGCGCCGTCGTAGAAGGAGGTCGGCGAGGTCGGCCCCAGGCTGACGTTGAGCGTGTTGCGGGTGTGGAAATCGATCCTGTTGTAGCCGTAGTTGTAGCTGGCATCCCAGTCCCAGCCGCTGGCGGTGGAGCCGCGCACGCCGGCCACCAGCGAGCGGTCCTTGGCATAGCTCTGGATCTCCGGCAAAAAGCCCTGCGGGTAGATCGACAGGAGGTTCTGGCTGCTGCCCGGCGCGCGGAAGAACGCGAACGAGGTGATGTCGCGATTGCTGGCGGTGGCGAACGCGTAGCCGGTGATGCTGTCGCTGAACTGGTATTCGGTGTTGAGCGAGGCGGCCTGCGCGTTGACGTCGGGGTCGCCGATCTTGAACGCCTTCTGGCCGACGGCCGGCTGCGAGGCGCTGGGCGCGCCGGCATAGCCGCGTGCGCGGTCGGTCGGGTCCTGCTGGTTGAGCTGGGCGGCCACATGCAGCCAGCCGCGGTCGCCACCATAGGCCACGCCGGTGTCGCCGGACAGCTCGTAGTTGCTGCCGTCGCCGGCCGAATACTGGCCGAAGCCGGCCTGCAGGCTGCCGCCCTTTTCCGCGCCCTTGAGCACGATGTTGACCACGCCGGCGATGGCGTCGGAGCCGTACTGCGCCGAGGCGCCGTCGCGCAGCACTTCCACCCGCGCGATCGCCGCCACCGGGATGGTGTTCAGGTCCACCGCTGCCGCGCCACGGCCGATCGTGCCGTTGAGGTTGAGCAGCGAGGAGGTGTGGCGGCGCTTGCCGTTGACCAGTACCAGCACCTGGTCCGGCGACAGGCCGCGCAGCTGGGCCGGGCGGATCGCGCTGGTGCCATCGCTCAGCGCCGGGCGCGGGAAGTTCAGCGAGGGCAGCGCGCGCGCCAGGGCGGTGGCCAGTTCCGGGGTGCCGGTAGCCTGCAGCGACTCGGCGCTGATGATGTCGATCGGCGACTGCGACTCGGCCACGGTGCGGTCGGACACGCGGGTGCCGGTGACGATCACCGTATCCAGGGTATTGGCGGTGGCGGGCGCCGCATCCTGCGCCAGGGCGGGAGAGGCAAGCAGTGCAGCGACCACGGCGGTCGCAAGGCAGGACAGGGGGATGTTCATGACAACTCCGAAAACGGCAGCCCGAGCGGGGCCAACTAGACTGGGCGGGTGGCGATCACGGCCGTGCGAAGCGCACGTGTCGTCCAACCTGAAGGCGCTAATTATTCGTTAACGCTAGAATGGCGTCGCAGGAATGCTGCTCATCTGCTCATTCCTTTTCGTTCTATCGGACTGTCCATCAATGATTTCCCTGCGCAACTTCTCCATGCGACGCGGCGAGCGTCTGCTGTTGTCCAACGTCGACCTGACCATGCATGCTGGCTACCGCGTCGGCGTGGTGGGTCGCAACGGTACCGGTAAGTCCAGCCTGTTCGCCGCGGTGAAGGGCGAGCTGGAAGCCGACAAGGGCGACGTGGATCTACCCGGCAAGGTGCGCACCGCCAGCGTCTCGCAGGAAACCCCGTCGCTGCCCGATCCGGCGCTGTCGTTCGTGCTCGGCGGCGACATCGAGGTCTCGGCGATCCTGCAGGAAGAGGCCGCGGCCACCGCGCGCGAGGACTGGGAAGCGGTCGCCAACGCGCACCAGAAGATGGCCGAACTCGGCGCCTACGACGCCGAGGCGCGCGCCGGCAAGCTGCTGCACGGCCTGGGCTTCCCGGCCGACACCCATCACCGCGCGGTGTCCTCGTTCTCCGGCGGCTGGCGGGTGCGCCTGAACCTGGCGCGCGCGCTGATGATGCCCAGCGACCTGCTGCTGCTGGACGAACCGACCAACCATTTGGACATGGATGCGGTGCTGTGGCTGGAGCAGTGGTTGCTCAAGTACCCGGGCACCTTGCTGCTGATTTCGCACGACCGCGAGTTCCTGGACAACGTGGCCACGCACACGCTGCATCTGCACGGCGGCACCGCCAAGCTGTACGTCGGCGGCTATACCGATTTCGAGCGCCAGCGCATCGAGCACCTGCGCCAGCAGCAGATCGCGCACGACAAGGAACAGGCCGAGCGCGCGCATCTGCAGAGCTTCATCGACCGCTTCAAGGCGCAGGCCAGCAAGGCTACCCAGGCGCAGAGCCGCATGAAGCGCCTGGCCAAGATGGCCGGCACCGAGGCAGTGCGCGCCGAGCGCGAGTTCCGCATCCAGTTCGCCCAGCCCAATCGGCTGCCGTTTTCGTTGATCCGGCTGAATCATCTACAGGCCGGCTATCCGGCTCCGACCTCCCTTCCCCCGCGTGCGGGGGAAGGTGCCCGAAGGGCGGATGGGGGAGACGCTGCCACGGTCATCCTGCACGATGTCGGTTTCGGCCTGGAAGCAGGCGACCGCATCGGGTTGTTGGGTCCCAATGGCGCGGGTAAGTCCACCCTGGTGAAGACGTTGGTGGGCGAGCTGGCGCCGCTGTCTGGCGAGCGCAGTGCGCATCCGGACCTGCGGATCGGCTATTTCGCCCAGCACACGGTGGAATCGTTGCACGAGGGCCAGTCGCCGATGGATCACTTCCGCGATCTGTCGCCGGACGGTTCCAATCAGGCGTTCCGCGATTTCCTCGGTAAATGGAATTTCGCCGGCGACCGCGCATTCGAAGTGGTGGACGGCTTCTCCGGTGGCGAGCGCGCGCGCCTGGCATTGGCGTTGATCGCCTGGCAGCAGCCGAACGTGCTGCTGCTCGACGAACCCACCAATCACCTGGACCTGGAAATGCGCGAGGCGCTGGCCGAGGCGCTGAGCGACTTCGAAGGCGCCATCGTGATGGTTTCGCACGATCGCCATCTGATCGGCCTGGTCTGCGACAGTTTCTGGCGCGTCGCCGATGGCGTGGTCGAGCCGTTCGATGGCGATCTGGACGAATACGCCGCCTGGTTGCGCAGCCGCCCGGCCGCGCAGGGCACCAAGCAGAAGATGGCCGAAGTGGCACCGACCCCGCCACCGCCGACCAAGCCGCTGCCGCCGAAAAAGGCCGTCAACCCGCACAAGCTGGCCAGCGCCGAAAAGCGCGTCGGCGAACTGGAAGCCGCGCTGGCAGAGCTCGACCGCCAGCTGGCCAACCCGGGGAACTATGCCGACACCGATAAGATGGCGGTGCTGGGCCGCGACCGCGAGGCGACGGCGCAGCAGCTGGCCGCAGCGGAAGCTGCGTGGATGGAGTTGATCGACGGGGCTTAACGCGCAGGCGTTACGATGCGCGTCGGGCCGAGCACAAGGAGGTAGCGAACATGATCAGCGCCACCATCAGTCTGGAAGACCATCTGGCCGCGCAGCGCCTGCATGCGCGACAGACGGCCAAGCTGTTGATCGTGATCCTGGTGGTCCTGCTGTTGATCGGTGCGGGGTTGCTTCAACTGATTGGGGCCGGCGAAATCATCGGCCCGATGCTGATCGGCGCCGGGGGCGGCGGCTTGATCGGCCTGGCGGTGCTGCACCTCTGGGGCTTGCCACGAAAGATCAGGCGCCTGCACGCCCAGCAGGCCGCGCTGCGGCATACCTACACCTTCGCATGGGACGAGACCGGGCTGGAAATCACCTGGGCGGACGGGCGACTGCGCCGGCCCTGGTCCGATTACATCCGCTACCGCGAGAACGAGCGGGTGCTGCTGCTGTATCACAACGACCGCTTGTTCGAGCTGTTCGCCCCGCACTGGTTCGCCGATCAGGCGCACTACGAGGCGTTTCGCCGCGTGGCGGTGCAGGGGATCGCGGCGTCCGCGCGCCGCTGAGCGCAGCAACGCGCTCGTTTAGCCGGAGCGCTGTTGCTCCGCTACCAGCCAGTCGCGCAGTCGCGCATCGGCATCGCCTTCCGGGCGCGAGCGCAGCCGGGTGAGCCAATAGCGTCCGGCATCGATCTGTATCGGGAAGGGGCACACCAGCCGCCCTGCGTCGAGATCCTGGCGAAACATCGGCAACGGCAACAACGCCACGCCGGCACCGGCCGCCGCCGCGCTGGCCAGCGTCAACGACGAATCGAACATCGTCCCGCGCGCGGCAACCTCGGCCACGCCTGCCGCGCGAAACCATTGCGGCCATTCGTCCAGGCGGTAGGAGCGCAATAACGGCAGCTGCGCCAGATCGGCCGGCGTGCGCAGGCCGCGCGCCATGCTGGGCGCGCACACCGGCGCAAACGGCGCCTCCATCAGCGCATGCGCGATCTGGCCCTGCCAGTCGCCATCGCCGAACCGGATCGCCAGATCCAGCCCTTCGCCGGCCAGATCGACCCGGTTGTTGTGGGTGGACAGGCGCAATTCGATATCCGGATGCGCGGCATGAAAGGCCGGCAATCGCGGCAGCAGCCAGCCGGTGGCGAAGGTGCCCACCACGCCGACGTTGAGCACCTCGCGATAGCGCCCGTCGGCAAAGCGCTCCAGGGTGGCGGCGATGCGGTCGAAGGCCTCGCCCAGCACTGGCGCCAACGCCGCGCCCTCGTCGGTCAGTGCCACGCCGCGTGGCAGACGGTGGAACAGGCTGGTGCCCAGCTGTTGCTCCAGCGCCTTGATCTGGTGGCTGAGCGCGGCCTGGCTCACGCACAGCTCGTTCGCCGCCCGGGTCAGATTTTGATGGCGCGCGGCCGCTTCGAAAGCGCGCAGGGCATTGAGCGGGAGGCGGGGGCGGGGCATCGTGAGAGATTAGTTCAATTCATGCCTGTGATCGAAACATCGCGATGGTCGGTTGCGCCGTGCGCATCGATACTGCGGGCTCCCTCAAGGAGGCAAACACATGTTGAATCGGCGAGAGTTCTTGTGCGCAACCGGCGCGGGCATGCTGTTTGCGGCGTCCAGACCCGCACTGGCCCTCAGTCCGGCGGTCAATATGGACGATCTGCTACGGGCACAATGGGCGGAAATCGAACGTGGCACCGGTGGTCGCCTGGGCATCAGCCTGCTCGACAGCGCCACCGGCTGGCGTCTCGGGCAGCGCGAGAACGAGCGCTTTCCGATGTGCAGCACCTTCAAATTTGTATTGGCTGCCGCAGTATTGCAGCAAGTGGACCGGGGCAAGCTGTCGTTGGCGCAACCGGTCAACATCCGTGCCTCGGACATGCTGTCGCATGCGCCGGTCACCGAGCGCCATGTCGGCGGCACGCTGAGTGTCGGCGAACTGTGCCGGGCCACGATGATCTATAGCGACAACCCGGCCGCCAACCTGTTGTTCCCGCTGGTCGGCGGCCCGCCCGGCGTGACCGCCTTCCTGCGCAGCATCGGCGATGCCAAGACCCGCAGTGACCGCTACGAGCCGGAGATGAACGGGTTCGCCCCTGGCGAGCCGCGCGACACCACCACCCCGGCGGCCATGGCGTCGACGCTGCGCACGCTGCTGCTTGGCGATGCCCTGCAGCCTGCCTCGCGCACGCAGCTGACCGACTGGATGATCGACAACCGCACCGGCGACGATTGCCTGCGCGCGGGGCTCACGGCCGGCTGGAAGATCGGCGACAAGACCGGTAGCAACGGCACCGATACCCGCAACGACATCGCCATCCTCTGGCCGCCGAAGGGCCGGTCGCCACTGTTGCTGACCACGTACTTGAATGGTGCCAAGGTCGACGACGCTGCACGCGATGCGGCGTTGAAGGCGGTGGCGGTCGCGGTGCGGGAATCGTTTGGAAGGTGAGCCTGCCGAAGCGACACGTGGCGATAGCGGCGCATGTCGATTCGGCAGGCGCGGTGACGGAGTTTGCGACTTTCTCCCACGCAGTGGCGGTGATGCAAAGCGATGGTTGTCGCTGGCCAGGAGCAACATTCAACCTGGCACGGTCACTCAACCCAGCGCGCGGATCACGACAGGTCTGTCCTGTTGCAGTCGCGCCGGCCCACCCATGGCGGGATCGCTGACGCTGTCGGCGCCGGTTTCGATACGACCAGCCAGGCGCTGGGCCGCGCCGTCGTGGTGCACCCACAGGTCGTACCAGCCGCCGGTTCCTGCCGCTTTCCAACGGCGCTGCTCGGTCGCACCGGGCGCAATGCTGAGGCGCTCGTGCGGCTGCGCGGCTGCATAGGCACCCGGTTTTAGCTCCGCCTGCACGGCAGCGCCGCCGCCATTGTGCAGCGATAGCAACACGGATGTGGCGTCGTTCGGATCCTGTGCGATCTCAGCCACCAGTAACGGGGCGCTCAGGTCGCCACGGTAGTGACGATGGAATCCGTTGGGGCCGACCAGCCACAGATCGTAACGGCCGTCGTAGGTGGTCCAGTCGGCGTCCAGTGTGGCGCCGTTGCCCACCGTGTAGCGGCGCGGGATCGCCGCCAGGTCGTAGCGGTCATAGACATGCAGTACTGCCGCCGCGCCGCTGTTGGTCATGCGTAGCCGCACCTCGCCACGCTCGGGCACATGCGCCAGTTGCACGCTCGGGCGGTACGGCAC
This sequence comes from Xanthomonas sp. 3793, assembly GCF_024806835.1. Taxonomy (GTDB): domain Bacteria; phylum Pseudomonadota; class Gammaproteobacteria; order Xanthomonadales; family Xanthomonadaceae; genus Xanthomonas; species Xanthomonas arboricola_F. The sequence goes on along the minus strand of NZ_JANTYU010000001.1, from coordinate 1,352,459 downwards.
GGTGCGCGAACGGCGCACGCCGAACGGTTGCACGGGCGGCTGCAAGGTGGCCGGCAGCGGCGGCAGCGTGTGCTCCCGCAAGGCTGCTGCACGCGTTGCCGCATCGCCCACATCGGGCAACGCGGCGACGAATGGGCGTGCATCGGCGTTGCGGAAGTCAAACGCATTGGTCAGGTCGCCACACACTGCACGCCGCCATGGCGTGATCTCCGGTGCGGGCACGCCAAACCGGCGTTCCAGCAGGCGCAACACCGAGGTGTGGTCGTACACCTGCGAATCCACCCAGCCGCCACGGCTCCACGGCGAAACCACATACAGCGGCACGCGCGGACCAAGGCCGTAGGGACGGCCGCGCAGTTCGGGCAGATCCACTTTCTGCTCGCCCGGTGCCGGGTGGCGATGGTAATCGTCGTCGGTGGGGATGCTGGAGGCGCCGGCAAACCCGCCTGCGGCGCGCGGGTCCGGCGATGGCGGTGCCGGCGGCGGCATGTGGTCGAAAAAGCCGTCGTTCTCATCGAACATCAGCAGCAATGCAGTGCGGCTCCATACCTTTGGATCGGCGGTCAGCGCATCCAGCACGCGTGCGGTGTAGGCCGCGCCCTGCGCAGGGCTGGAGGGATCCGGATGTTCGCTGCCGGCAGCATCGGCGATGACGAAACTTACCGATGGCAGCCGACCGGCCACCACGTCCGCGCGCAGTTGCTCAACGCCCCGCGTGCTGATGCCACGCGCGCGTAACTGCGCATCGTGGTCAGGCGCATTGCGGTAGGCCTGCCGAAACGCTTCGAACCCGGCCAGCGGGTTGTCGGTGAAGTTGTCGGCCATGTCCTGATAGATCTGCCAGGACACGCCTGCGCGCTGCAGCTGTTCGACATAGGTGGTCCAGCGATACGGCTCGGCAAAGCCGCCCAGTTCCGGAAAGTTGTCGTGCGAGTTGCCGATCACCGGCCCGCCATTGCGCGCCTGCGGATCGTTGCCGCCGGTCCACAGGAACACGCGATTGGAGTTGGTGCCGGTCTGGATCGAGGCGTGGTACGCATCGCAGAGGGTGAACGCATCGGCGAGCGCGTACTGGAAGGGAATATCCGTGCGTCCGTAGTAGCCCAGCGCATGATTGTGTTTGGCCGCCGCCCAGTGCCCGAGCCGGCCCTGATCCCAGGCCTGCTGTGCATCGGGCCAGCTATGCGGCGTACCCTTGACGCGCATGAAGCCGAATTGCGCGGCGGTATCCAGCGCGAACGGGGTGAGCCATTGCATGCCGTCTTCGCTGGGCTGCAGCCACACCGTGCGCGAGGGCGCGCCCGGCAGCGGCGGGGCCGGAATCGGAAAGCGATCGCCAAACCCGCGCACGCCGGGCAGCGCACCGAAGTAATGATCGAACGCGCGGTTTTCCTGCATCAGGATCACCACATGCTGCAGATCCTCCAGCGTACCGTTGCGCCGGTCCGGTGCGATGGCTGCGGCACGCGCGATGCTGGGCGAGAGTGCGGCCGCGCCGCTGGTGAGGCCGGCTTGCAGCAAACGGCGGCGGGGCAGGTCGATCATGGGGGCTCGCATCGCATCGAAAGGGATGCCCGCACCGGTGTGCGCTGCGGGCGTCGCATAGCATGGCAGGTCGCCGTTACAGATCCAGCGTCAGCGTCAGCCCCAACGTGCGCGGTGCGGCGATGAACGCGCTATCGCTGCCGTCCACCCCTTCCAGATAGCGCTTGTCGGTGAGGTTGCTGACATTGAGCGCCAGCTGCAGGCCCTTGAGCTGCGACGACAGTTGCGACAGCTCCACGCCCAGATTGGCGTTGAAGGTGGTCACGCCATCGAGCGCGGCGCGGTTGGATGCATCCAGATAGCGCTTGCCCAGATAACGACCGGACACACCGAAGCGCCAGGCCTGCCCGCGCCAGTCGGCCGAGACCACCAGGGTGTTGCGCGGCTGGCCGATCACCTGCGCGCCGGGAGTGATGTCCAGGGCGGTGTCGCGCGCGGCATCGCCGCTGCCCAGGTAATCGGCCTTGTTGTAGGTGTAGGCGCCATTGATGCGCCAGCCATTGTCCCAACCGTAGCCCAGCGCCGCCTCCACGCCGCGTGCATGCACGCCGCCGAAGTTTTCGTACACGCCGTCGGTCTCGCCCAGATAGTCGATGCCGCTGACGAAGTTGGCAGGCACATACACGATGCGGTTGTCGAAGCGGATGTCGTACAAGGTCACGCTGCCGGTCAATGGCCAGCGGCTGATGCGCAGGCCGAGCTCGACGTTGTCGGCGGTCTCCGGTTGCACGCGGCTGAGTGCGACCGGGTCGGTTTCGCCCAGGACGCCGGAGGGAATCGCCGCGAAGTTCTGCGAATACCCGGCAAAGGCTTCCAGGCCCTGCACCGGGGTGGTCCAGGTCAGGCCGGCCGAGAGCAATGGGTCTGAATGCGAATCCGATTCCACATGCTGCGCGTCGCCGATGCGGCGGTCGCGGGTCTGGTCGACGAAGAACTGCTTGACGCCCACGCGCCAGGCGAATGCGCCGTAGCGCATCACATCCTCGACGTAGTACATCTGCTCGTCGGTCTGGTAGTCGTCCTTGAACTGCACCCAGTACGGCTGATGATCGAAGCCGATGTTGGTGCCGACGTTGAGCAGGCGATGCCAGTCGCGGGTGACGCTGCGGTCATAGCGCTCCAGCCAGGCGCCGGCGCGCACGGTATTGTCGATGGCGCCGAGATCGGCGCGCCATTCCACATCGGCCATCGCGCCGGCGCGGTGGTTGTCGTAGTGGCTATGGCGATACGACTGCACCGGTACCGAGCCTGCCGGATAGCAGGCCGGGTTGGATTCGGCCGGCACCGCATCGCTGCCGGCGCAGCCGGCCAGCATGGTCGCGGCCGCGCCGCCGGGCGTGAGGTAATACAGCTTGCCCAGGTCGCTGCCGGCATACACGGTGTTGCCGCCACGCGCTTCGGATTCCGCTGCGCCGGCGCCATCGTTGCTGACATCCACCAGATACGGCGGAATCCAGTCGCCACGGCCCTGCATGCGGTGCGCGTAGCCGGTCAGCGTGGCCTTGAACCCATTGCCACCATCGAAGGCGCCGCGCAGATAGCCGAAAGTGTTCTTGCGCAGCGCGCGCGAGCCTGAGCGGTAGTTCTGATCCAGATACGGAATACCCGTGAGCGTGCCGGTCAGCAGATCGTGTTCGGGATCGCGCGCGAACTGTTCCGGTGTCACGCTGGTGTATTCGGATTCGTCGGCATCGTCGTAGGACGCATAGCCGCTGAGCGTCCACTTGTTCAACGCACTGACGAACTTGCCGGCCAGATGATCGCGGCTGGTGTGGCCGCTGCCGTCGATCCAGTCATCGTTGCGCGCCGACGAGCCGCTGACCCAGGCGCGCGTGTTGCCGCCGAGCAGGCCGGTGTCGTAGCGCGCGTAATACTTGCGCGCCTGGTTGTCGCCGATGCCGCCGATCACGCGCACGCGCTGCTCTTCCAGCGGCTCGCCGGTGAGGTAGTTCAGGGTGCCGCCCAACGCTTCGTTCGAGCGCGAGGCGATATCGGCGGTGCCCTGGCTCACCTCCACCGTTTCCAGATCCGGCATGTCGATGAAACGATTGGCCTTGGAGCCGCCGCCATAGGCCGAGCCACCGTTGGGCACGCCATCGACGGTGGTACCGATCTGCTGGGTATCGCGGTTGCTGACAAATCCACGCATGCTGATCTGCGTGCCCCAATCCGACGAGCCGAACGCATCGGCTTCGGTCACGACGACGCCCGGGAGTTCGTTGAGCGCGTCGTTGACGCTGCCCAGCACGAACTGGCGGTCGAGCATTTCCTTGCTCACGGTCGTCTTGGAGTACGTCATCGCCTGGCCGACCACCTGCACCTGACCCAGCGTGGAGACCTGTGCATCTTGGCCATTGCCGTCGGCAACCGGCGCCGAGGGCGCTGCGCCGTCTGGTCTCTGCTGCGCGTAGGCGGGCAGGGCGATCGGAATCAGCAGCAGGACCAGCGTGGCCGGGCGCCGCGCGCGCGAGCAGGACAACGAATTCATTGCGATCCATGGGCAGGATGAAGAGCGCCCAGCCTGCCGCGCTTGCGTTGCGTGATCATGACCGCGCCGTCGATGGGCCAGCGTCACGCTTGTCCTAAAGTACACAAACGCCCGGAGAGCCCAGGCGTTTGCGTGTGACTACGGGTATTGCCGAACGCGTAACGGCGCGTGGCTAGTCGACCGGCTCGGCCACTGCGCTGGCTGCTGCCGCGGGCAGGCGCGCATGCGCGCCACGGCTGCGTGCCACCGCCGCCAGGAAGTCGCGCCCCCAGTGATCGATGGTGTAGTACTCCACGCTGTCGTACAGCTGGCGCAGGCGCCCGGCCGCCTCGTCGTCGGGCATCGAGAGCCCCTGCAACAGGCCGGCCGCCAGATCGGCTGGGTCGTGCGGGTTGGTCAGCACCGCGCCTTTGAGTTCTGCCGCAGCACCGGCAAATTCGCTCAGCACCAGCACGCCGCTGCCGCCTTCGATGCCTTGCACCGCGACGAATTCCTTGGCCACCAGGTTCAGCCCATCGCGCAGCGGAGTGATCCACATCAGCTGCGCCGCGGCGTAATGCGCCACTACCTGCTCGAATGGCAGCGCCTGGGCGAAGAAGCGCACCGGGGTCCAGTCCAGCCGCGAGAACCGTCCGTTGATGCGGCCCACCGCCTGCTCGATCTGCGTCTGCAAGGTGCGATAAACCGTCATCTCGCGTGCGGCCGGCACGCACACCATCAGCAAGGTAACCTTGCCAAGCAGCTGTGGCTGGCTGTCGAGCAGGCGCTCGAACGCTTCCAGCTTTGCCAGCGTGCCCTTGGTGTAATCCAGCCGCTCCACCGACAACACCAGCTTGCGCGCACCGATCTCGCGGCGCAGTTTGAAGATATCGTTGCGCACGTCCGGTTTGCCCAGCGCCGCGCGGATGCGGCGCAGGTCGGTGCCCACCGGATGCGCGCCCAGCGCGACATCGCGATCTGCCACGCGCAGGCAGGTCGTCATGGTGTCCAGGCCCACCGCACAGCCGTAGGTCAGAAAGCGCGGCGCGCAGCTTTCCTGCGCCAGGCGCTCCACCGGCATCACCCCACGCACCACGTCGACGAAGTTCTCCACCTGCCGTGGAATATGGAAGCCGATGTAGTCGCAGCACATCAGGCTGCCGATGATCTCGCGTCGCCACGGGACCACGTTGAACACGTCGGCCGACGGGAAGTAGGTGTGATGGAAGAAGGCGATCTTCAGATCCGGGCGCAACTCCCGCAGGTACGCCGGCACCATCCACAGGTTGTAGTCGTGGATCCACACCGTGGCGCCCTGCGCGGCCTCGGCCGAGGTGGCTTGCGCGAACTTGCGGTTGACGCCGAGAAAAACCTGCCAGTCGTCCTCGCGGAAGCGCGCGCGTTCCCAGAACGCATGCAGCATCGGCCAGAACGCTTCCTTGGAAAAGCGCTTGTAGAAGATATCCACCTCGTTCTTGCTCAGCGGCACGCGCGCGGCGGTGAGGGTGGGGTAGCGCTGCGCATCCACTTCGGTATGGGTCTGGAAGGGCCTGCGCTTGGGGTCGTCCACGCTCCAGGCCACCCACGATCCGCGTTGGCCGCCTTGGAAGAAGCTCAGCAGCGAGGGAATGATGCCGTTGGGCGAGCGCGGCGCGCGGCGTACCAGCTCGCCGTGTTCGACCACTTCGTCATACGGCAGCCGGTGGTAGACCATCACCAGGTCCGCGCCGCCCTTGCGCGGGACCTGCGCTGCCGGCACATGCGGGTCGTCGTCGGCAAGCAGGCCGAAGTGCGCAATCGCCTCCAGGATGCCGCCACAGCCGGGCGCATTGGCGTGATAGGTGGCGTCCAGGTGTGCGGTTGCCTGCGTCAACGCCGCTTCCGAGTCTCCCACGCAGACGCCGCGAAAACCGGCCAGATACATGGACAGGTCGTTGAGGGTGTCGCCGGCCACCAGGATGCGCTGGCGCGGCAGTTCCAGCTGGCGCGCCAGTGCGCCCAGGGTGCGGCCCTTGTCGGTGTCCGGCGGCAGGATGTCCAGATAGCGGTCGGCCGAATACAGCACATCGCAGCCCAGCGCGCGTGCGGCCTGCTCGATCTGCGCGCGCAGCGGCGCCAGCGTGGCCGGGTCGCAGAAATACGAACAGCGGCGTTCCTGCGGCACGTCCTGGCGCTGCAGCTGCGGGAATGCGCGCATCGCCTTCGCCACCACCTGCTCGCCGGGCCAATGCGCGTCGATCATCGATTGCAGGGGCTGCAGCGGTTGCAGCGTGTGCCCGTCCACCACGGTGGCGCCGACGTCGCACACCACATAGTCGGGTCGGGGAATGGTGGGGTCGGTGAGCAGGGGCATCACCGCTTCGAGTCCGCGCCCGGTGATGAAGATCAGGCGGATCTCGGGATGCTGGTCGACCAGGCGATACAACTGGTGACGGTGTTCGGCGGAGCCGGCCAGGAAGGTGCCGTCCAGGTCGGTGGCCAGGATCACGGCCGGATCCGGGCGGGGGTGGGTCAGGGATGAGGTGTTCGAGAGTCGTGTTTGATCGATCAATGTGCTTCCTTTTGGGGAGGGGAGGGTGAATCGGTTTCCGGCATCAGTTCCAGCGCCGAGGGGGTGGTGCGCAGCATCGGACGGAATGCAATGGGGTGGGTGCGCAGGCGCTCGAAGCGCAGCAGGCGCGCCAGCGTGAAGCCGGCCAGCGCCAGCAACATCACCGCGAAATAGACCGGCAACGCAGCCGGGCCGAACTTCTGCATGGCTCCGCCCGCCAGCGCCGGGCCGATCGCCGCGCCCACGCCGTGTACCAGCAGCAGGCTGCTACAGCCGGACAGCAACTCCTCGCGCGGCAGGTAATCGAGCATGTGCGCCACTGCGAACGGATACAGCGAAAACGCCAGTCCGCCATACACGAAGAACAGCAGGAACAGCACCTGCGTCTGCGCCTGCACCATCGGCAGCGCGGCGGCGATGGCGATGCCGGCGGCCAGCACACTGACCGCGACCAGGCCGATGCGACGGTCGTGGCCATCGCTGATGCGCCCGATCGGCCACTGCAGTACCGCACCGCCCACGATGGCAGTGAGCATGAACATCGCCACGCCGTCGGCATCCAGCCCGATGCGGTTGGCGTACACCGGCAGCAGGCCCCAGAACGCGCCCATCGCAAGGCCGGAAAGGCCGGCGCCAATCGTCGCCACTGGCGCCAGCGCATACAGCGTCACCAGCCGCAGCCGCGACACGTGCGGTACCTCCGGCGGAATCAGCCGCGTGGTCACCACCGGCATCACCGCCGCGCAGATCAGGATCGCGGTGAGCGTGAACATCGCTGGCGCGGTGGCGTCGCCGGCGCTGAGCAACACCTGGCCCAGGGCCAATGCCGACAGGTTGATCGCCATGTAGACCGAAAACACCCGGCTGCGGCGGCGCGCGTCCGGCTCGGCGTTGAGCCAGCTTTCGATCACAGTGTACAGGCCGACCAGCGCAGCGCCGGTGACGAGCCGCAGCAGGCCCCAGCCCCACGGGTTGAGCCAGATCGGATGCAGCAGCACCGCGATCGCGGCCAGTGCGGCGTAAAACGCGAACGCGCGGATATGCCCGATCCGGCGGATCAGCGGCGGTGCGAAGAATGTGCCCAGAAAGAAGCCGGCGAAGTAGCCGGACATGATCAACCCCAATGCGCGTGCATCGAAGCCGGCTTGGCCACCGCGTACGGCGAGCAGGGTGCCCAGCAGCCCGCTGCCGGTCAGCAGCAAGGCCACGCCGAGCAACAGCGCAGTCAACCGCAACACGTATGCGGCCCTCGTGGGGAGAAAGGCGCGTCGGTCACGTTTGCAATTGTACCAGCTTGATTGCAGTGGCCTGTTTCACCCGATGGCGCGCAATGCTGCGCGCCGGCGTGGAACTGGCTCTAGAATCTGCGCCCTCGCGTTCCTTCCTTTTGATGTGCCATGCCTATCTATGCCTTCCAGTGCACCGCCTGCGATCACCAGTTCGATCGGCTGCTGAAAATGTCCGACCCGGTGCCGGAGAGCTGCCCCGCCTGCAGCGCCAACGCCATCAAGCGCCAGGTCACCGCACCGTCGTTCCGGTTGTCGGGCAACGGTTGGTACGAGACCGATTTCAAGTCGGCCGGAGAAAGGAAAAAGAACCTCACCGAAACCAGCAGCAGCGGCGACGCCAAGCCCGCGGCCGCCAGTGACGGCAAGCCGGCCGCACCAGCCGCGGCCAAGCCGGCATCCGACAAGGCGTGAGCACCGCCAGGCCTGGCCGTGTCGCCAGCCTGGAATTGCGTCGCTGGCCGTAGCTAAAGATCGCTGCGTTTAGCGGCTGCGCCACCGCGACGGAGTTCCTGCACGCCACACGGGCGCGCCGGCCGATCGCTTTCCGGCCGCGCTCGCCGCCTCCTGCGGGCAGGTCTTCGCCGGTTGCGTGCTGGTCGATGCGCCCGCATCGGCAACGCCTGGTCTGTTTGCCGGCAAGACACTGATGATGCATGCGCGGTAACGAGGGGCCGGTGCGCGCATTGCGGGTGCCCTTCCATGTGGGCGACAACCAGGCGCGCACATGGCGGCTGCCCCGTCCGCCGGCTTCGTGCGGCTCAGGCACGACCATCGGCATGCCGACGGCAACGCAGATGCACTGTCCAGCTACGGTGGCGACAGCACGCGTGCAAGCAGCGCCAGTCGTCAGGAATTCCCGGTGGATGCCGACTCGATTGCAGTGTGCAAGCGATCGGGTGGCACGGCCTCGTCGAAGAACGCCTTGACCATCGAGGTCGAGCCAGGCCGGCGCGTGGCGTACGAGCTCAGTCGTCCGGATGGGCGGCTGTTTCGGGAGGCATTCGATCTCACCCGGCCGGTCGCAATGCCGCCCGCGCCGTGGGGCGGTTGAGCACTGCGCGCCGGGCGCCCGCTGCGATGGCCGGGTTTCCACCCCGCGAAATCAGCGGCCCGTTCGCTGGATGCGGCGCCACGCGGTGTGAGAAAGACTGGGTGCGGCAGTCGCCGGTCCGGCCCGTGGCCCGATGGCTGGGGCTGGGGCTGGGCAGAGAGTGAGCACGGCATGTGCCCCAACCTATCTGGCGGAGACTCAGGCGATGCCTTTCCAGCGTCGGGCGCCGCGAATCGACAGCAGTCCAGGTTGCGCCAGATGACCGGTAGCTGGCGATCGTCGGCGCAGCTGCGCGCCGGTTTCGTCGCGGCCTTGTGCATCTGTCCGGCCGCGTGACCGGGCAGATGTCCGTGGTGCGGCAATGCGGCGCTGAGTGTCTGTGCATGGCAGCGCGCCTGGGGCCCGGCGACAGCGCGGCCAGGCGTCGAACCGGCTCAGCGCGCGTCGAACCGTGCGCGGCAGCCGTCGTTGACCCAGACTGCGGAGCGGCGCGGGTCGAATCCCCAGGTGCGGCCTTCCTCGCAACGGGTGTCCGACAACTGGCGGGTCAATACCGGGCGGCCTGCGCGTACGTCCCAATCGCAGGTGCGCATGCGGCGGTCGTCGCTGCTGCAGGTCACCGAATAGTCGCCACGCGGGCGATCGTCGCGGCCGCCGTAGCCGTCATCGCGATCCCAGCCACCACCACGGGCCTGCGCAAAGTCGGCGCGGCAGCCGTCATCCACCCAGATCCGGCCATTTTCCTGGTGCCAGTTGCGGCCCTCCACGCAGGGCGTGCCGGAGAGCTGGCGCACGATCGTCGCGCGCCGCCAGCCGGTGTTGCAGATGGCCTGGCGCTGGTCGCGGCTTTCGCAACGCACGGTGCCGGCGGCTGCATTGCCGGGGCGGTCGTCGCCGCCATTCCAGCCACCACCGCCCCAGCCGCCGCGCGCCTCGACAAAGCGGCCACGGCAGCCGTTGTCCACCCAGACCCGGCCGCGGTCGCTGCCCCAGTTGCGGCCTTCGATGCAACGCGTGCCGGAGATGTTTTCCACCAGGGCCGCGCGCCCACGGAACGGGGTGTCGCACTCACGGCGGCGGTTGTCGTTGCTGGAGCAGGTGATGCTGGGGCCGTTGAAACCGCGGTCCTGCGCGGCGGCGGGGTGGCTGGCCAGGGCGCCCGCGAGGGCGGCAAGACTGAAGCCGGAGATCAGCAGGGCGGTGCGCAGCATCGTGACGTCCTTGGTGACGGGAGGGGCATGGCGCCTATTCAGCCGGGCGCTGACTTAAGCGCCGGTGACCGTCGCCGCATTTGCTCCTGCCGGCCGCCGGCCCCAGAATATCCGGCTTTCCGGCGCTGCCTGCGTCGGGTTTTCAGCGGAGCTTTCGATGCGTACCCACTTCTGCGGCCTGGTCGACGAGACCTTGATCGGCCAAACCGTCACTCTCGCCGGCTGGACCGACGTGGCCCGCAACCTGGGCGGCGTGTGCTTCATCGACCTGCGCGACCACGAGGGCATCGTGCAGGTGACGGTGGAGCCGGAGAACGCAGAGGTGTTCCCGGTGGCCGCCAGCCTGGGCTACGAAGACGTGCTGCAGGTCGAAGGCGTGGTGCGTGCGCGGCATGCGGTCAACGACAAACTGCGCAGCGGCAAGGTCGAAGTGATCGCCACCCGCATCAGCATCCTCAACAAGGCCGCGCCGCTGCCCTTCCATGCGCACGAGAACCCGGGCGAAGAAACCCGCCTGAAGTATCGCTATCTCGATTTGCGCCGTCCGGAAATGCAGCGCATGCAGCGCACCCGCATCAAGCTGGTGCAGGCGCTGCGCCGGCATCTGGACGCACGCGATTTCCAGGACATCGAAACCCCGATCCTGACCAAGGCCACCCCGGAAGGCGCGCGCGACTTCCTGGTGCCGGCGCGCATGCATCCGGGCGAGTTCTACGCCTTGCCGCAGAGCCCGCAGCTGTTCAAGCAGATCCTGATGGTGGCCGGCTTCGACCGCTACTACCAGATCGCGCGCTGCTTCCGCGACGAAGCGCTGCGCGCCGACCGCCAGCTGGAATTCACTCAGCTCGACATGGAATTTGCCTTCGTGCGCGAGCGCGACGTGCAGGATTTTGTCGAAGACATGATCCGCGCCATCTTCAAGGAAGTGGTCGATGTCCAGCTGGCCGCGCAGTTCCCGCGCATGACCTGGGCCGAGGCGATGCGTCGCTATGGGTCGGACAAGCCGGACCTGCGTATCGCGCTGGAACTGGTCGACGTGGCCGAACTGGTCAAGACCAGCGAATTCCCGGTGTTCACCGCCGCCGCCAACGATGCCGATGGCCGCGTGGCCGCGTTGCGCATCCCCGGTGGCGCAACGCTGAGCCGCAAGCAGATCGACGAGTACGCAGCGCACGCCGCCAAGTACGGCGCCAAGGGCCTGGCCTACATCAAGTTGTCGGAGACCGGCGAAGTCAGCTCGCCGATCGCCAAGTTCTTCAGCGAAGAAGCCTTTGCCGCGCTGCTCAAGCACGTGGGTGCAGGCAACGGCGACATCGTGTTCTTCGGCGCCGGCGGCTACAACAAGGTGTCCGATTTCATGGGCGCGCTGCGCCTGAAGGCCGGCAAGGACTTCAAGCTGATCGCCGATGGCTGGGCGCCGCTGTGGGTCACCGACTTCCCGATGTTCGAATGGGACGAGGAGGCGCAGCGCTACGTGGCCCTGCATCATCCCTTTACCGCGCCGGCGGTGGACGACATCGCCGACCTGCGCGCCAACGCCCGCACCGCGGTATCGCGCGGTTACGACATGGTGCTCAACGGCAACGAGATCGGCGGCGGTTCGATCCGTATCCACCGCCCGGACATGCAGAGCGCGGTGTTCGAGTTGCTGGGCATCGGCGCAGAAGAAGCGCGCGCCAAGTTCGGCTTCCTGCTGGATGCGTTGAACTACGGCGCACCGCCGCATGGCGGCATCGCCTTCGGCATCGACCGGATCGCCGCGCTGATGGCCGGCACCGACTCGATCCGCGACGTGATCCCGTTCCCCAAGACCACCGGCGCGCAGGATTTGATGACCGACGCTCCGTCGCCGATCGCCGCCGATCAACTGGCCGAAGTACACGTGCAGGTGCGCCCCAAGCAGGTCTGACCTGCGCCGGCAGATGGCCATGCGGTGTGCGTGGTCATCTGTACAAGACGGCCAGCGCTGCGTGTTTTGGTGGAACCGTCAGTGCCAGGGCACGGGTTACCGCCGTCCAACCGCCGCCGATCACCGGCGGCGGTGCGTCCTGCAGGTCCGTCCCAAGCGCGCCCAGCTCCGCCAGCAGCTAGCCAGACCTCGCAGTGTTCATCTTTCCTGCGCGGTGCCATGCGAGCCGGTCGTGCGTGCGTGGTCGAACCCGTCAGCGCCCATGCCGACTCCTGCCCACATCGGCGAATACGACTTCCTGGGGAGAATCCACGCAGCGCGGATGCTTTCCCGATTCCCGATTCCCGATTCCCGATTCCCGATTCCCGATTCCCCAATCCCCAATCCCCAATCCCCAATCCCCAATCCCCAATCCCGATCTTGCAGAACCGCCGCCGCATGCGAGAAGCTGCCACGTCCACCCGGCACGAGAGTCCCGCATGACCCGCATCCGCCGCGCCACGCCGGACGATGCCGAAGCGCTGTCGCTTCTGGCCGCGCAGACCTTTACCGAAACCTTCGGGCATCTGTATCCGGAAGAAGACCTGCGTGGCTTTCTGGAAGAGACCTATGCGGTGGAGCGCGCGCGCATCGTGCTGGCGCATCCGGAGTACGCGATCTGGCTGCTGGAGCTGGACAACCTGCTGGTCGGCCACGCCGCTGCCGGCCCGTGCGGCCTGCCGCACGCTGAGGTCCGCCCCGGCGACGGGGAACTCAAGCGCCTGTATCTGCTGAAGGACTATCAGAGCAGCGGCTGGGGCAGCCGGCTGTTCGAAACCACACTGGAATGGCTCGAACGAAACGGCCCACGCACGCTGTGGATCGGTGTGTGGTCGGAGAATTTCGGCGCGCAGCGCTTCTACGCCCGCTACGGCTTCGAAAAGGTCGGCGAATACGACTTCCCGGTCGGCAAGATCGTCGACCGGGAGTTCATCCTGCGCCGCAAGCCGATTGCTGCGGCCGACTAAGCCCGGCGCCCGCACGAGCTGATGCGGCGGTGTGCCCGTGGTGCGTGGCGCTTGCCGCAAGATCGGCACAGCGCATGCGCGCTATCGGCACCAGCCACTCTCCGGCATGCCGTGCGCGCGTCAGACACGCGCCTGACCTCCGCCTCTCCTCCTGGTAACCACGCCTTTGTCCAGCCCATCGTCCGCCATCCCGGTCATGCCCCGGCGCCGTCTGCGCAAGCGCGCGGTCGCCGCCACCGCCGACGTGCTGCTGGTGCATGGCATCTGGAATACCGCGCACTGGCTGTTGCCGCTTGCGCGCCGGATGCGCGCCGCCGGGCTGGCGCCCGCGTTGTTCGGCTATGCCAGCGTGCTCGGCGGGCCGGCGCAGGCGGTGCCGCGCCTGATCGAACGCCTGCGCGCCAGCCGCGCGCAACTGCTGGTCTGCCACAGCCTGGGTGGGCTGATGGCCTTGCAGGCCTTGTGCGAGGCCCCCGACCTGCCGGTGCGCCGCGTGGTCTGCCTGGGCTCGCCCCTGTGCGGCAGTGCCGCCGCGCGCGGGCTGGCGCGGCGCGGCGGCGTCTGGGCGATGGGCCGCAGTGCCACCCTGCTGCAGCAAGGGTTTGCGCGCTGGGACGGGCAGGCGGAGATCGGCCAGGTGGCCGGGTGCGTGCCGCGCGGCGTCGGTCGCTGGCTGGCGCCGCTGGACGGCGACTCGGACGGCACGGTGGCGCTGGCCGAAACCCGCCTGCCCGGGCTGCGCGACCACTGCGTGGTGCAAGCCAGCCACAGCGGGCTGTTGCGCTCGCCCGAGGCCGCCCGGCAGGCGCTGGTGTTCCTGCGCAACGGCCGATTTGCGGCTTGAACATCCGCTGGCGGATGGTGCGGCCCCGGTGAGTGCAAGCAATCAGGTAAAATCCGCGCCCTGTCATCCAAGCCAGTCCGGAACCACTCATGGGTAGAGGCCCCTCGATCGAAGGCCGCAAGAACGCCTCCGACGCCAAACGCGGCAAGATGTTCACCAAGATCATCCGCGAGATCAGCGTTGCCGCGCGCGCCGGCGGTGGCGATCCGTCCAACAATCCGCGCCTGCGCACGGCCATGGACAAGGGCCTGTCGGCGAACATGTCCAAGGACGTGATCGAACGCGCCATCAAGAAGTCCACCGGCGAGCTGGAAGGCGTGGAATACGAAGAAATCCGCTACGAGGGCTACGCGCCCGGCGGCGTGGCGGTGATCGTGGACTGCCTGACCGACAACCGCGTGCGTACCGTGGCCGACGTGCGCCATGCCTTCAGCAAATGCGGCGGCAACATGGGCACCGAGGGCTCGGTGGCTTTCATGTTCAAGCGCCTGGGCGTGCTCAGCTTTGCCGCCGGTAGCGATGAAGACACCCTCACCGACGCGGCCATCGAAGCCGGCGCCGACGACGTGGTGGTGTACCCGGAAGACGGCGCCATCGACGTGCTGACCGCCCCGGATGCCTTCGCCCAGGTCAAGGACGCCCTGACCGCCGCCGGCCTGGAACCGGCCCACGCCGAAATCACCTTCCGTGCCGAAAACGACATCGCCGTCGACGGCGACACCGCCGTGCAGGTCCGCAAGCTGCTCGACATGCTCGAAGACCTGGACGATGTCCAGGACGTGTATTCGAACGTCGATCAAGCGGCGCTCGGCGCCTGATGATGGCCGGGATGGCGGGATTGGTGATTCGGGATTCGCAACAGCAATGCGATCGCCGCACTGCAGGTGCGTCACCAATCCCGAATCCCCAATCCCCGATCCCGGCCTTTCAATGACCCGCATCCTGGGCATCGATCCCGGCTCCCAGCGCACCGGGGTCGGCATCATCGACGTCGACGAGGGCGGTCGCAGCCGGCATGTGCATCACGCACCGCTGCTGCTGCTGGGTGAGGGCGATTTTGCCCAGCGACTCAAGCGCCTGCTGCACGGGCTGGGCGAGTTGATCGAGACCTACCGGCCGGACGAAGTGGCGATCGAAAAGGTCTTCATGGGCAAGAGCGCCGATTCGGCGCTCAAGCTCGGCCACGCGCGCGGCGCGGCGATCTGCGCGGTCGTCATGCGCGACCTGCCGGTGCACGAGTACGCTGCCACCGAAATCAAGCTCGCGCTGGTCGGCAAGGGTGGGGCGGACAAGGTGCAGGTGCAGCACATGGTCGGCATCATGCTCAACCTGAAAGGCAAGCTGCAGGCCGACGCCGCCGATGCACTGGCGGTCGCCATCACCCACGCCCACGTGCGCGCCACCGCGCAGCGCCTGGGCGTCAATACCCAACAGGCCTGGAGCCGCAAGAAATGAGTATCGGGATTCGGGAGTCGGGATTGGGGATTCGAAAAAGCGGGTCCGCCTGTGCTGAGCTGATCGGGCTGTACGCGGCAGTCGCCAACGGCCGCACGGGAAGTAACCAATCCCCAATCCCCAATGCCCAATCCCGGCACCTCCTTGGAGGTGCCCAATGATCGGCCGTCTGCGCGGGATCCTGGCCTACAAGCAGCCGCCGTGGCTGGTGATCGACGTGGGCGGGGTGGGCTACGAGCTGGAGGCGCCGATGAGCACCTTCTACGACCTGCCCGATGTCGGCCGCGACGTCATCCTGTTCACCCATTACGCGCAGAAGGAAGACAGCGTTGCGCTGTACGGCTTCCTGCGCGAGGGCGAGCGGCGGCTGTTCCGCGACGTGCAAAAGGTCACCGGCATCGGCGCCAAGATCGCGCTGGCGGTGCTGTCCGGGGTCAGTGTGGATGAATTCGCCCGCCTGATCACCAGCGGCGACATCACCGCGCTCACGCGCATTCCGGGTATCGGCAAGAAGACCGCCGAGCGCATGGTGGTGGAGCTGCGCGACCGGGCGGCCGACTTCAGCAGTGGCGCGCCGATCACCGGCCAGTTGGGTCCGGATGCGGTATCCGAAGCCACTGTCGCCTTGCAGCAACTGGGTTACAAGCCGGCCGAGGCCGCGCGCATGGCACGCGAGGCCGGGGCAGAAGGCGACGAAGTCGCTACGGTCATTCGCAAGGCACTCCAGGCCGCGCTGCGTTAAGCGGGCTCGGCCTTTCTCATTCTTCACGTCCTTCGGCGATACCCTGCCCACTCATGTCACAGACCTCCACTCCCGCAGCTGGCCACGGCCACGCGCCTGCCAATAGCCATATGGCCTTGGTCGTCGGCGCCATCGGCGTCGTCTTCGGCGATATCGGCACCAGTCCGCTGTACACCCTCAAGGAGGCGTTCTCGCCGCACTACGGGTTGACCAGCGATCACGACACCGTGCTGGGCGTGCTGTCGCTGGCGTTCTGGGCGCTGATGATCACCGTCACGCTCAAGTACGTCACCATCATCATGCGGGCCGACAACGAGGGCGAAGGCGGCATCATGGCGCTGATGGCGCTGACCCAGCGTACCCTCAAGCAGGGCTCGCGCTCGGCGTATGTGGTGGGCATCCTCGGCATCTTCGGCGCTTCGCTGTTCTTCGGCGACGGCGTGATCACGCCGGCCATCTCGGTGATGGGCGCGGTGGAAGGCCTGGAAATCGCCGCGCCCAGCCTGCACCCCTTCATCGTGCCGATCACCGTGGTGGTATTGCTGATCGTGTTCATGGTGCAGCGCTTCGGCACCGAAAAGGTCGGCAAGGTGTTCGGCCCGATCACCTGTCTGTGGTTCCTGTCGCTGGGAGCGATCGGTGCCTGGAACATCGTCGATGCGCCGGAGGTGATGAAGGCCTTCAATCCATGGTGGGCGATCCGCTTCTTCATCGAGCACGGCTGGCACGGGGTGTTCATCCTCGGCGCGGTAGTGCTGGCGGTGACCGGCGGCGAGGCGCTGTACGCGGACATGGGCCATTTCGGCGCCAAGCCGATCCGCCATGGCTGGTATTTCTTCGTGCTGCCGATGCTGCTGCTCAACTACCTGGGGCAGGGCGCGCTGGTGCTCAACCATCCCTCCGCGCTGAAGAACCCGTTCTTCGAGGCGGTGCCGGGCTGGGCGCTGTATCCGATGATCATCCTGGCCACGCTGGCGGCAGTGATCGCGTCGCAGGCAGTCATTACCGGCGCCTATTCGGTGGCCCGCCAGGCCATGCAGCTGGGCTACATCCCGCGCATGCTGATCAAGCACACCTCGCGCACCACCATCGGCCAGATCTACGTGCCCGGCATCAACTGGCTGTTGATGGTGATGGTGATCGCGCTGGTGCTGATCTTCCGCAGCTCCACCAATCTGGCCGTGGCCTACGGCATCTCGGTGTCGATGACCATGCTGATCGACACCTTGCTGTTGGCCCTGGTGGCGCGCTCGCTGTGGCCGCGCTGGCGCAACTGGGTGCTGCCGTTGTGCGTGGTGTTCTTCATCATCGAGCTGGCGTTCGTGATCGCCAACGGCGCCAAGTTGCTGCAGGGTGCATGGTTCCCGCTGGCGCTGGGCATCGTGGTGTTTACCCTGATGCGTACCTGGCGCCGCGGCCGCGCGCTGCTGCGCGAGGAAATCCGCAAGGACGGCATCCGCATCGACAGCTTCCTGCCGGGCCTGATGCTGGCACCGCCGGCGCGCGTGCCGGGCATGGCGGTGTTCCTGACCGCCGACCCGATGGTGGTGCCGCATGCGTTGATGCACAACCTCAAGCACAACAAGGTGCTGCACGAACGCAACATCTTCCTCAACGTCGATACCTTGCCGATCCCGTACGCGCCGGTGGACAAGCGCCTGCAGATCGAATCGATCGGCGACGAGTTCTACCGCGTCTACGTGCGCTTCGGCTTCATGGAAACGCCCGACGTGCCGCTGGCGCTGATGCGTTCCTGCGACCAGGGCGGCATCCATTTCGACCCGATGGACACCACCTTCTTCGCCAGCCGCGAGACCATCGTGGCCAGCGCCAACCGCGGCATGCCGATCTGGCGCGACAAGCTGTTTGCGCTGATGCATCGCAATGCCGCTCCGGCGACCGGCTTCTTCCGCATCCCCGGTAACCGCCTGGTCGAGTTGGGCGCGCAAGTGGAGATCTGAGCGTGGCCGCGCTCAAGTGGATGGTCTACGGGCGCTCGCCGAGCCTGGAGACCTTCTGGGATGAAGCGCTCAACCTCGGGCGCGTGCCGGCCACCGATGCAGCGATCGCTGCGGCGCAAGCGCGGCTCGGTGTCCGCCTGCCAGCCTGGCTGTGCGAGTTGTACGCACGTTACGACGGCGGCGCGGTGCAGATGGCGCGTGGTCAGTCGCTTGAGGAGCCGGACAACTGGCTCAAGGCCGAATGGCTGATCCCGCGTGCGCGCCTGCTTGGCAGCGCGCAGCTGTTTTCTTTCGCCGAGGTCCGTGCCCGCGAGGAGTACCGCGACGACGCGTTTGCCGGTCTTGCTGCCGGTGGCGATGATCGCCATCTGATCGTCATCGCCGCCGATGACCGTTCGCCAAGCCGGGCGCTGTGCCTGGACTATTCGGCATCGGATGCCGAGCCCACCCTGGTCTACGTCGATGCAGGCGACAATCGCCGGCTGGCGGTGTTCGCCAACGTGGACGAGCTGCTGGCGCAGTTGGTCGATGTCCACTATTGGTCGCCCGCATTGCAGGCCAGGCACGACGCAGAGGTGGTGCAGTGGCAGCCGCAGCCGCCCGCGTTGACCACGTTCTGGAGCGGCGCCGGGGGCCGCGACGACGGCAGAGCCGCGGCGGACGCCGATGCCTTCGCTGCCGCCCAAGCACGCCTGGGCGTGCGCCTGCCGGCATTGTTCAAGCGTCTCTACGGTGTCCAGGACGGCGGAGATACCGGCTGGTGCTGGGTGCCGCGTACCCGTTTTCCGTCCGAGCATTACGTGGATTGGGAATGCGTGCTGGTGGATCGCTACCTGACGCCGTTGGCGAGCATCGGCAGCGTGCTGGATCTGGCTGCCGCGTTCGAAGACCCGGACGACTTCCGCGCTGCGGCGTGCCTGCATGCCGGTCTGGATCAGGTCCTGGTGCTGTCGTGCCACAACGTGGATAGCCTGTTGTGCCTGGACTACCGCGCACACGGCCCGCAATGCGAGCCGGAGGTGGTCTATTTCGAGCTTTGGGAGCAACTGGTGCCCACCTGGCGCGCGCCGAGCTTCGATGCGTTCTTCAGCGTGCTGCGGCAGGCCGAGCTTGATTTCTAGACCCTGGGCCATCCGCGCGCGGCATGCGAAGATGGCGGGATGACCGAACAGCGCATCATCGCCAGCAGCGCCACCCGCGAAGACGATGCCGCCGATGCGAGCATCCGCCCCAAGCGCCTGGCCGATTATCTCGGCCAGCAGCCGGTGCGCGAGCAGATGGAGATCTACATCCAGGCCGCCAAGGCGCGCGGCGAAGCGATGGATCACGTGCTGATCTTCGGCCCGCCCGGCCTGGGCAAGACCACGCTCAGCCACGTCATCGCCAACGAGTTGGGCGTCAATCTGCGCTCCACCTCCGGACCGGTGATCGAAAAGGCCGGCGATCTGGCCGCGCTGCTGACCAACCTGCAACCGCACGATGTGCTGTTCATCGACGAGATCCATCGCCTCTCGCCGGTGGTGGAAGAAGTGCTGTATCCGGCCATGGAAGACTTCCAGATCGACATCATGATCGGCGACGGCCCGGCCGCACGCTCGATCAAGATCGATTTGCCGCCGTTCACGCTGATCGGCGCCACCACCCGTGCCGGCCTGCTGACCGCGCCGCTGCGCGACCGCTTCGGCATCGTGCAGCGGCTGGAGTTCTATTCGCCCGCAGAGCTCACCCGCATCGTGATCCGCTCGGCCGCGATCCTGGGGATCGACTGCACGCCCGAAGGTGCGGCCGAGATCGCGCGTCGCGCGCGTGGTACCCCGCGTATCGCCAACCGGCTGCTGCGCCGCGTGCGCGACTTTGCGCAGGTCAAGGCGGCGGGGCACATCGATCTGCCGGTGGCGCAGGCCGCCATGCAGATGCTGAAAGTGGATCCGGAGGGCTTTGACGAGCTCGACCGCCGCATGCTGCGCACCATCGTCGAACATTTCGACGGCGGCCCGGTGGGCGTGGAATCCCTGGCCGCTTCGCTGTCGGAAGAGCGCGGCACGCTGGAAGACGTGATCGAGCCCTATCTGATCCAGCAGGGTTTTCTGATCCGCACCGCGCGCGGCCGCATGGTCACCCCCAAGGCCTACCTGCACCTGGGCCTGAAGCCGCCACGCGACCGCGCCGCAGGCATCGGCGAACCGGGAGAGCTGTTCTGATGGTGCTCCATTGGTCGCCCACCCGGGCCGTCCCGACCGACATTCCGTGCCCATGACCACCGAATCACGATTCCCGAATCCCGAATCCCCGCCTGTATTCAGTTGGCCGACACGCGTGTACTGGGAAGATACCGACGCCGGCGGGGTGGTCTACCACGCGCGCTACGTTGCCTTCATGGAGCGCGCGCGCACAGAGTGGATGCGCGCGGCCGGCTACGGGCAGGATCTGATGCGCCAGGACCACGGTCTGGTGTTTGCGGTCCGCTCGATGCAACTGGATTTCCTCAAGCCGGCCCGGCTCGACGACGCGCTGTCAGTGTCGGCGGTCCTGCTGAAATGCAGGCGGGCCAGCCTGCTGTTTGCGCAGTCGGTCCGTCGCGAGGGCGAAGTGCTGTTGACTGCCGAGGTGCGCATTGCCGCACTCGGCACCAGCGACTTTCGCCCGCGCGGCATGGACGATGCGCTGTACGACGTGTTGAAAGCTCTAGAAACCCCAGATTCCGATTACTGAGGAACGAACGGATGTCGATTGCATTGCTCCTGGCCCTGCAGGACACGGTAGTGGAAGCACTACCGCAGGAAGTCACCGCGGCCGCGGCGCAAACCGCCACGGCGGCGCACAACAGCAGCATCAACTATGTGGACCTGATCCTGAGGGCCAGCATCCCGGTCAAGATCATCGTGCTGTTGCTGCTGATCGGCTCGTTCATCAGCTGGGTGATCATTTTCCGCAAGGCGCGTGCGTTCAAGCAGGCCAACCGCGAGGCCGACGAGTTCGAAAACCGCTTCTGGTCCGGCGCCGATCTGGCCAAGCTGTACGCCTCGGCGACCGACCGCAACCGCACCGTCGGTGGGTTGGAATCGATGTTCGAAAGCGGGTTCCGCGAGTTCTCGCGGCTGCGCGATCGCCGTCGCCTGGATGCGCGGGTGCAGCTCGAAGGTGCACAGCGCGCCATGCGCACCGCCTTCACCCGTGAGGTCGATCAGCTGGAGCGCAATCTCGAATTGCTGGCCAACATCGGTTCCACCGCGCCGTACGTCGGCCTGGTCGGCACCGTGTTCGGCATCATGGTGACCATGCACGACATGGTCAGCAGCGGCGAGCAGGCCGGTATCGCCGCGGTCGCACCCGGTATTTCCGAAGCGCTGTTCGCCACCGCCATCGGCCTGTTCGTGGCGATTCCGGCGGTGTGGGCCTACAACCGCTTCACCACCCGTGTGGAACGGCTGTCGGTGCGTTACGAAACCTTCGCCGACGAGTTCAGCTCCATCCTGCAGCGCCAGGCTGGCGCGGACGAGTGATGCGCGCTCCCGGCATGCACCCGCACGATTTGATGCGGGACGTGGCCGGGCGAGCCAGTCGCGTCGATGCACAGCGTCATGCGCGGCTGTCCCTCACCCGGGCGCCGCGCGACTCCGCTGCCGCCCGGCGCCGAGGATTAATTAGGAACGTTTCGCGATGATCTCCGGTATTTCCCGCCGCAAGAAGCGCAAGCTCAAATCCGACATCAACGTCGTGCCGTACATCGACGTGATGCTGGTGCTGCTGATCATCTTCATGGTGACCGCGCCGCTGTTGACCCTGAGCACCGACGTCAGTCTGCCGAGCTCGCGCGCCAAGGCGCTGGAGAGCAAGCAGGACCCGATCGTGGTGGTGGTCGCGGCCGATGGCCAACTGGCCTTGCAGCTGCCAAAGGGCAAGCCGCAGGCCATGGACGTCAATGCGTTGCAGGCGCAGCTGGCTGCCATCGTGGCGCAGGACAAGGATGCGCGCGTGGTCGTGGCCGGCGATCGCGCCGCGCCGTATCAAAAGATCATGGATGCCATCGACGTGCTCAAGCAGGCCAAGGTCGAGAAGGTCGGCCTGATCTCCGACTCCGGCGGCACCGCAGGCAGCGATGCACGCTGACGCACTCCCCACCCAGGGCGCGCGCGAGGATGGCTGGCTGCGACCGGTCATGCTGGCCTTGGTCGTGCATATTCTGGTCGCGCTGGTGTTCATTGCCGGCTGGCTGTGGTCGCCCGAACGCTCGGTCGAACCGGCCGCGGGCGACCCGAGCATGGAAGCCTCGCTGGACGTCTCCGCCGCCGAGGCGCGTGTCGCCCGTCAGGCGCTGAAGGCCACCCCGGTGGAAGCGCCGCCGGCACCGTTGCCCGAGCCCGCCCCGGAAGACAGCGTGCCGCCACCGCAGCCGATTCCCGAGCCGCACCCGCAGGATGCGCCCACCCCGCAGCAGGCGCAGGCGCAGGAGCGCGTGGCCCAGCCGGACAAGGTCGACCAGGACAAGGTCGATGCATTGGCCATTTCCGCTGAAAAGGCCAAGGCGGAACAGGAAGCCAAGCGTCGCCAGGAGCAGATCGACCTGACCGAGCGCAAGCGCCAGGAAGAGGCCGAGCAGAAGCTGCGCCTGGCCAAGCAGCAGGAAGAAGCAGACGCCAAGAAGAAGCAGGCTGCTGCCGAGCAGGCTGCAGACGCCGAGCGCCAGAAGAAGATCGCCGATATCCGCCGGCAGCGCGAACAGGCCACCAAGGAAGCCGCGCTGGCCGAACAGAAGCTGCGCCAGGTCGCCGCCGCACGCGCCCAGCAGGCCTCTGCCGCTGCGGCGACCAGCGCGCAGCCCACGGCAGGCCAGGGCGGCACCAGTACCGACCTGTCGGCCAAGTACGCCGCCGCGATCCAGCAAAAGGTGCTGGCGCAGTGGGTGCGCCCGCCATCGGTGCCGCCGGGGCAGAAGTGCACCATCAACATCCGTCAGCTGCCCGGTGGCAGCGTGATGGAGGCCAAGGTCGCGCCGGGTTGCCCGTACGACGAGGCCGGCCAGCGTTCGATCGAGGCTGCGGTGTTGAGCGCACAGCCATTGCCGTATCGCGGCTTCGAGTCGGTGTTCCAGCGCAATCTGACCTTCGTGTTCACTGCGCAGGATCAGTAGTGCGGTGATGGATTGCGCTGCGGCAGCGTGCGAGCGCTGCAGCGGGGCGGGCGATGCGTCCGATGACAATCGGGCGATGCGCTCTCTCCCCATGCCGGCTTCGATTGCGGCAGGGCAGCGCCCGACCGGCTCCGGGCCTGGCCGAGTTGCCCGGCCGCTCGACCGCTCGCCCCATTTTCACGTTGTCTCGTTCATGATTGCGAGTATGTTCACTCGCTGATTGGTATCCCTTGCACACTTTTCCTGCCCGATCCGAGCCGTCCATGAAAAAACCGCTGCGTTGGCTAGCTGCCCTGACCGCCCTGTTGTTGCCGCTGAGCGCACTCGCGCAACAGCAAGGGCTCACCATCGACATCGTGGGCGGTAGCGCCTCGGCGACGCCGATCACCGTTGTCCCCATGCCCTACCAAGGCTCGGGCACCGCGCCGCAGACGGATGTGTCGGCCGTCGTCGGTGCCGACCTGGATCGCTCCGGGCAATTCCGCACGTTGCCAGTTGCGCAGATCGTCGAAAAGCCGACCCGCGGCACGGAGGTGCAGTTCCAGACCTGGCGCACCCTCAAGCAGAACTACATCGTCGTCGGCCGCGTGATGGATGCGGGCGAGGGCGCGTACCGCGTCGAGTACGAATTGTTCGACGTGGCCAAGGGCGAGCGCATGCTCGGTCTGGCGATGACCGCGCGCGCCAATGCGATGCGCGACGTCTCGCACCAGATGGCCGATGCGATCTACGAAAAGATCACCGGCGTGCGTGGCGCGTTCTGGACCCGGATCGCCTACGTGACCGCCAGCGGCAAGGGCGGCGCGATGCGTTATGCGCTGATGGTCGCCGATTCGGACGGCTACAACCCGCAGACCATCGTGCGCTCGGCCGAGCCCTTGCTGTCGCCGAACTGGAGCCCGGACGGCAAGAAGCTGGCCTATGTGAGCTTCGAGCGCGGCAATTCATCGATCTACCTGCAGGACATCGCCACCGGCGCACGTGAGCTGGTGTCCAGCTTCCGCGGCATCAACGGTGCACCGTCGTTCTCGCCGGACGGTCGCCGGCTTGCCCTGGCGCTGTCGCGCAGCGGCAACCCCGAGATCTACGTGATGGACCTGGGCAGCAAGCAGCTGACCCAGTTGACCAACCACTTCGGCATCGACACCGAGCCGACCTGGGCGCCGGATGGCGGCAGCATCTATTTCACCTCCGATCGTGGCGGCCGTCCGCAGATCTACCAGGTGGCTGCCAGCGGCGGCAGCGCCAACCGGGTGACCTTTCAGGGCAATTACAACGCGACCGCCAGTGTCTCGTTCGACGGCAAGAAGATTGCTGTTGCGCAGGGCAGCGGCAACAGCTACCGCATTGCGATGATGGATCGCAGCCTGGGTTCGCCTAGCTGGAGCACGCTGTCGCCGGGTTCGCTGGACGAATCGCCGAGCTTCGCGCCCAACGCCAGCATGGTGTTGTACGCCGCACGTGAGGGTGGCCGGGGTGTGCTTTACGCCGTATCCGCCGACGCTCGGGTCCGCCAGCGTCTGGTTCTGGCCGATGGTGATGTGAGAGAACCCGCTTGGGGGCCTTACCGAACCGCGCATTAATGTTAATATTTCGCTGCGTTAAACCACTCATTGGCCCAGAGCCTCCATAGGTATCCCATGAACAAGTCCACCCGCGTCTTGCTTGTCTCCCTGCTGTCCGTTGCCGTGCTGGCTGGTTGCTCGAAGAAGGTGAAGGAAACTCCGCCTCCCGCAACCGATACCACCGCCGGTTCCTCCGTTCCCACCGGCCCGTCCACCTCCGGCCTGTACGGCCCGGGCGACCTGGATACCGATGCCTGCCTGCGCCAGCGCGTGGTCTACTTCGATCTGGACCAGGACTCCCTGAAGCCGGAATTCCAGGCCATCATGGCGTGCCACGCCAAGTACCTGCGCGACCGTCCTTCCTCGCGCATCACCCTGCAGGGCAATGCTGACGAGCGCGGTTCGCGCGAGTACAACATGGGCCTGGGCGAGCGCCGCGGCAACGCTGTGTCGTCGTCGCTGCAGGCTGCCGGTGGTTCGGCCAGCCAGCTGACCGTCGTCAGCTACGGTGAAGAGCGTCCGGTCTGCACCGAAACCAGCGAAAGCTGCTGGTCGCAGAACCGCCGCGTCGAAATCGTGTACACGGCTCAGTAAGAAACGATGCGCTTTCGAGTGACATCTCTGTTCGTCGCGGCGGCCCTTGTGGTCGCCGCGCCGGCATACGCCCAGCGAGCCAGTCTCGCTGATCGTGTGGCGGTGCTCGAGCAGCAGCAGGCTAACAGTCAGGCCAACAACGATCTCCTCAATCAGCTGCAGCAGGCGCGTTCGGACCTGCAGGCATTGCGTGCGACCGTCGAACAGCTGCAGCACGACAACGAGCAACTCAAGCAACAGTCCAAGGACCAGTATCTGGACCTGGACGGACGTCTGAACCGGCTGGAAGGTGCAGGTGGCGCAACGCCTCCACTGCCTTCTGCCACCGGCAGCGTCACCCCAGCCCCGGCTCCGGCCGTGCGGCCTGCAGCGGCGGCCACTTCCGAGAAGCCGCCGTCCGTGCACGGTGATGCAGGTACGCTGGCCATCAGCAACGATGAGCGCACCGCCTACAACGTCGCGTTCGATGCATTGAAGAACGGCAAGTACGACGACGCGTCGCAGCTGTTCCTGAGCTTTCTCGAGCTCTATCCCAATGGTGTCTACACCCCCAATGCGCTGTATTGGCTGGGTGAGAGTTATTACGCCACACGCAATTTCCAGCTTGCCGAGGCGCAGTTCCGCGATCTCGTCAGCCGCTATCCCACGCATGACAAGGCCGCTGGCGGTCTGTTGAAGCTCGGCCTGTCGCAGTACGGCGAAGGCAAGAACAACGAAGCCCAGCAAACCTTGCAGCAGGTCGTCTCGCAGTATCCCGGCTCCGATGCAGCACGTGTGGCCCAGGAACGCTTGCAGTCCATCCGCCTAGGCCAGCAACTGCGCTGAGCCCGCGCGCCGCCGCCCGTTGGCGCGGCGCATACTTTGCCCATGAACGCCGCCGCCGTCCCCAGCGAGATCGTCCAGTCGCCATTGCCGCGATTGAAGATCACCGAAATTTTCCTGTCCCTGCAAGGCGAAGCCGAGGCGGCTGGCTGGCCCACCGTGTTCGTGCGCCTGACCGGCTGCCCGTTGCGGTGCACCTACTGCGACACCGCCTACGCCTTCCATGGCGGCCAGTGGCATGACATCGACGCGATCGTGGCCGAAGTCACCAGCCATGGCGTGCGGCACGTCTGCGTGACCGGCGGTGAGCCGCTGGCGCAAAAGCGCTGCCTGGTACTGCTGCAGAAGCTCTGCGATGCCGGCTTCGATGTCTCGCTGGAAACCTCCGGCGCACTGGATGTCTCCGAGGTCGATGCGCGCGTCTCGCGTGTGGTCGACATCAAGACCCCCGCCTCCGGCGAAGCACAGCGTAACCGCTGGGACAACCTGGCATTGCTGACCGCACGCGACCAGATCAAGTTCGTGATCTGCAGCCGCGCAGATTACGAGTGGTCGCGCGCCATCGTCGCGACGCATGCGCTCGAGCGTCGTTGCACGGTGTGGTTTTCGCCCAGCAAGGGCGAGATCACGCCTCGGGAGCTGGCCGACTGGATCGTCGCCGATCGCCTGCCGGTGCGCTTTCAGATGCAGCTGCACAAGATCCTCTGGGACGACGAGCCGGGCCGCTAAGGGCGGCAAACAGCCGGCACCTCGCGTGCCGATGTGCATGCCGAATGGACGGCGCCGTCGCGGCCTGGCGCCGACCCTGCTAGCCTTTGCGTCTTGATGTTGTCGATGCCTTTCTGAAATGAAAAAAGCTGTCGTTCTGTTGTCCGGAGGCATGGACTCCGCCGCCGTCATTGCGCTCGCGCAGGAGCAGGGCTTTGCCGTGTACGCGCTGAGCGTGCGCTACGGTCAACGTCATACCTCCGAGCTGGATGCCGCCGCACGCGTTGCCGCAGCGCAGGGCGTGGTCGCGCACAAGGTGGTCGACGTGGATTTGCGCAGCATCGGCGGCTCGGCGCTCACCGACGACATCGAGGTGCCGGACGCAGGCGGCGATGGCATCCCGGTCACCTATGTACCGGCCCGCAACACCATCATGCTGTCGCTAGCGCTGGGCTGGGCCGAAGTGGTCGGCGCCAACGACCTGTTCTGCGGCGTCAATGCGGTGGATTACTCCGGCTATCCCGACTGCCGCCCCGAGTTCGTACGCGCCTTCGAAGTGCTGGCCAACCTCGCCACCAAGGCTGGCGTGGAGGGCGCCGGGCTGCGCGTGCACGCGCCGCTGCAGTTCCTCAGCAAGGCCGACATCGTGCGCGAAGGCGTGCGCCTGGGCGTGGACTTCGGCCTGACCGTGTCCTGCTACCGCGCCGACGCCGCCGGCCGCGCCTGCGGCCATTGCGACGCCTGCCGGCTGCGCGCCGCTGGCTTCGCCGATGCCGGCGTTCAGGACCCCACGCATTACACGATTTCGTCTTGACGCCTGTGTAGGGTAGAATGCGGACCCCGACGCGCAGTCGGGTCAGTGGGCCGTTAGCTCAGTCGGTAGAGCAGAAGACTTTTAATCTTTTGGTCGATGGTTCGAATCCATCACGGCCCACCACTTAATTCAGCAGGTCAGATGGAGATGGCGCCGATGGCGCCTTTTTTGTGCGCTCGGAAATTGCCGGGGCCTTCGCCGTTGTTGACTCGACTAATGCGCTCGATGGGCGCGTGGTGCTGGACGATCTGGAGTGCCGGCAGGACGCGATGCCGATGCACTCGGGTGCCTGTTCAACGATGCGCGCGCTTGCGCAACTCGACGGCTGCTGTCGATGCGCTGGCGTTGCGCCTTTGACAGAGCACGCCTGTGGCGGCACCGAGATTGACAAGTCGCTGCCGTAGCCGGAGCCCATCGCCCCTTGGCGATGGGCTGCCTATGCCCGTGTGAGGGCCGCCCTGCCCGCAGCAATGATCAGCCCCTGCAGATCCACTTGCCGGTGACCTTGAAGGTCTTTGCGTTGATCGCGCGGGTATTGACCTGACCGAGCTGCACCGAGGTGGTTTGCGGAAACGCGTCGCGGCATTGCGCCGCACCGTCGGCCCATTGCTGATTGAACACCTCGGTCCTGCTCGGTCCGGTGTGGGTGAACGATGTCATCTGCTCGGTGCGGGAGACGACATGCAGCGACTTTGCGGAGGCAGTGGTGATCAAGGTGGAGGAAACGATGATTCCGAAAACCACGAGAGGGATCTTGCGCGATGAGGAAGACATGGTCTGGTCCGATTCGAGTGGTGGACTGTAGGGAGTTGGCAACTTTCGGCGGCAAGCTACGGTGCGGATAAGACGCCGAGGTGACCGTGTGGTTGCGAATCGAATCGGTTGTTCCAGCATTCAGCGCGGGGAGGGCGGCGGCATCGGAAGCCGCGGCTTTCCGCGGTTCAAGCGCGAGTCGGCCAGGCCGTTTGAACGCATCGATTACTGGCGCAGGCGAGGTCGGTCGCGCCAGATCCAGGCGCGTTCACTGTCTAGCGCGGCGGCGTCGATGTACCGCCTTGGTCGATGCCACTTCGTAGCCATGGAGATGTCTGCCTGAACCATCAGGCGCGATACAACGCGGAAGGGACGCCAGCCTGGGGTGCCCGCATCCGGATGTCGCCGTGGTCGCGCGATTCACGGCAATCGGTGAGGGTGCGATGCGGGTCAGGAACATAACCGCAATGGCCGAATATCAGGACGACACAGCAAGGTCGCGTATCGAAGAGGCGTTGCCACAAGCCACGCTGGGCGTTTAGACACGCGGGTGTTTCAGATCTGGCCGCAATGGACGTCCGATCCTGGCGGGACAGTGTCGTTTCCGGTTGCAGGAGCTCTTGATGCGCGCAACACGCCCATATCTTCGTGAGGGCGGTGCAGTGCTGACCTGCACAGAAGCGCCGGCAGGGGCGGGGTTTGCACAAGTCTCTTCATTCGTGGGGTCATCGAAACGCATTGCGTTGCTGCAACGAGCGAGTACAGGCTGGCCGGATTTCGGACCGGAGGCCACTGAAGCGTGTCGGCCGACTTCAATACCTCGTGCACGGCGCATGCTCATGCCGCTGCGAAGCTTCTGCCTCCACGCAAACTCGTCGCGGCTGCCTCGCGTAGCGCCTGACTGAGTTGCTGCAGAGCGCTCGAGCCCACTGCGGCGTATTGCCAGTACAACGGAACATCGAGCCAGCGGGTTGGGTCGACGATGACGACCTGCTTGCTGCGAGCGGCTGGCGTCACCATCGACTCCGGCGCCAGACACCATCCGAGTCCGCGCGCAGCAGCTTCGACGAAACCGGTCGAGGTGGGCAGGTAATGTGTCGGTGGAGCCAGTTGCGTGCGGGTAATGCGTTTGACGAAACGCGCCTGCAGCGCGTCCTTGCGATTGAATACCAGCATGGGCGCGTGGCCCAGCGAAGCGGCAGTGAAGCCGTCCTTGAAGTGCGTCTGGACAAAGGCAGCCGACGCGATGGCGTGATAACGCATCACGCCCAGCGCATGCACATTGCAGCCCTGCAACGGCTTGCGCTCTGAGGTGACTGCGCCCAGCACGCTGCCCGCACGCAGTAACTCAAGAGTATGGTCCTGGTCGTCCATCTGCACATCGAAGAGAAACCCGTGTGCCTGATGCAAGGCAGACAGCGCCGCCAGCAACCAGGTCTGCAGCGAATCGTCGTTGACCGCGATGGAAAGGGTACGTAGGTGCCCAACGCTGCTGTCGCCGGGAAGGAAGTCGGCGATCGCTTCGGATTCCAGCACCTGCATCGGCTTCACCCTGCGTAGCAGGCGCTCGCCGGCGGGAGTGGGGCGGCAAGGGGCTTTCCGGATCACCAGCACCTGACCGAGCCGGTCTTCCAGCGCCTTGACCCGTTGCGAAATCGCCGACGGCGTCACCGACAGCCGTTGCGCAGCGGTATCGAAGCTGCCTTCCTCGAGAACGGCAGCGAATGCAGCCAGTTGCGGATGCAGAAGATCCATGGCGCTCGGCAGGATTAGAAGTTCTAAGCAGCATACAGAATATTTAGTTTTCCTAATTACGGCGGAGCGCTCAGCATTGGCGCCACTGATCCGGGAGGTATTCGTGTTCCTTCAAGCCGTCATCGCTGGTTTCATCGCCAGCGCAGGTCTCATCATCGCAATCGGAGCGCAGAACGCATTCGTGCTGCGGCAGGGACTGCAGCGCCAGCATGTCGGTCTGGTGGTGGCGATCTGCGCGTTCGGCGACATCGCGCTGATCGTGCTGGGCGTGGCCGGGATTGGCGTACTGGTGACGCAGTGGCCGGACTTGCTGCAGCTACTTCGCTATGCGGGAGCTGCATTTCTCGCGGCATATGGCGCGTTGGCTGCACGCAGGGCCTGGCGTGGCACCAGCGGGTTGGCACCGTCGCAAGGCGGCGCCCAGCGTTGGCAACGCGCCATGCTGACGTGCCTGGCATTTACCTTTCTCAACCCGCATGTCTATCTGGACACGATGCTGCTGCTGGGCAGTCTGGCCGCGCGTTACCCGGGCCAGTTGCGCTGGGCATTCGCTTCGGGGGCGTGCCTGGCCAGCATCGCCTGGTTTTCTGGTCTGGGCTATGGCGCGCGTTTGCTGCAGCCGGCCTTTCGCGATCCGCGCGCGTGGCGTCTGCTGGATGCTGCGATCGCAGGATTCATGCTGGTGCTATGCGCACTGTTGTTGCTGCCTTCGCAGTCGCTCACCTGAGGCCCATTGGTGCCGGAGTTGTTGCCATGTCGCCGCTGCGCGTGTCCACCGATCAGTCCGAACTCGATGTTGCGCTGATCCATCGCTCCCTGGCGCAGCGCAGCGTCTGGGCCAGGGACATCCCGCTTACTCTGGTACAGCGCGCCATCGCCAACGCGCTGTGCCTGGGCAGGTTTCTGAAGGGTGAGCAGGTCGCGTTTGCGGGAGTGGTTTTGCGACTAAGCAACCTTTGCCTACCTGGGCGATATGTTCGTGTTGCCAGAGCACCAGGGCAAGGGCGATGGCAAGGTAGTGATTGATGCGGTCACGGTGCATCCCAATCTGCAGGGGCTGCGCCGTTTAAGCCTGGCCACCAGCGATGCGCATGGTCTTCATGCGCGCCAGGGCTTCACGCCGCCGCTGTCTCCGCAGTCGCTGATGGAATGCTATCGCCCCGGTCCCTACACGCGCTAGCTGCGGTGGGCGGACTGCGCAGTGCGCACCGTCACGGCGCCGCGTCGGGACAGACGTGCGGTGTGCGCTGCGCGCTGTCAGGCGAGCACTGCAACCTCGACACGGCACAGTGCCGGCCAGGCATCGGCAGCGCGCATTGCCGCCAGCGACGATGCGCAGCTGCCGCCGGACAGGTGGCGATCCTGCAGCGGGTCGATGGCTTCCCACTCCCAGCGCTGCGAATGCGGTATCTGCCAAGCCGCCAACAGCACCGACGTGCCGTCCTGGAGCATGAGCTGCCGCCGCCAGATCACGCGTGCGTCGAGATGGCCTTGTCGCCAGTGCGAGAAGGCATCGCCGTGCCGGCCATCGCCTGCGTCCGTTGCGAAAGCGCAAGCCTGCACCGGGGCATGCGCGCCGTTGAGTGGACGCTGCGGAGCGCGATTGTCGTTGCTGGTGTTCACGGGTGATCCTTCCTGATTGAGAAGGCGTGTCGCGCAGTGACGAAAGCGCCCACGGACACACCTGCAGTGCCGGCGGCGCCGGCTGCGGATGTCGTGGGTACCGATGGCTAAGATGCCGCCTGCGCTGCAGACGGTGGCCGGGCTACCATCCGGCCTGCTCTCTTTCGACCGGCGCAGGGTAACCAGGCGTGGCGCTGGAAGCAAGCACTCTTTAGTGGTTCAAATACTTGTTTTCTAATGTTTTTTCTGCGCACTAACCGCGCGTGACGGATGCCCGGGATGAGTGCGTCGGATGCCGGTGGAGCATGCGGGTTAGACCAAGAAAGCGCCCGCAAGGGCGCTTTCTTGGTGTGCAAAGTGTCAATGGCTGCGGGTACATCTGCTCTGTCGCATCAGCATGCCCGCACCCACGATCTGGTCAACGGCGCAGTGCCTGCCGCTCGCTCAGGCGCTGCGGACCTTGTTCAGCAGATGAGCGACCGGTGCCGCCGCTCGGTGGTCGGCCTGCCTTGCCTGTCGTGCATCGATCTTGAAGATCGCCACCGCGTCGGTGAGTTGCACTGCCTGTTCCTCCATCGAACGTGCGGCTGCCGTTGCCTCTTCCACCAGCGCTGCATTTTGCTGCGTGGCCTCGTCCATATGGGTGATGGTCTGGTTGACCTGCTCGATGCCGGCCGATTGCTCCTGCGATGCCGCGGAGATCTCGCCCATGATGTCGGTGACGCGTTGCACGCTCGCAACCACCTCGTCCATGGTCTTGCCGGCACTGCGCACCAACGCCGAGCCGTCGGCTACCCGCTGCACCGAGTCGTCGATGAGGTCCTTGATCTGCTTGGCCGCACCGGAGGAGCGCTGCGCGAGCGTGCGCACTTCGGAGGCGACCACGGCAAAGCCACGGCCCTGTTCGCCTGCACGTGCAGCTTCCACCGCAGCGTTCAACGCGAGGATGTTGGTCTGGAACGCGATGCCATCGATGACGCTGATGATGTCGGCGATCTTCCTGGATGAGGCTTCGATACCGCTCATGGTCTCGACGACCTTGCCCACGACGTCGCCACCTTGCGAGGCAACGCGCGCGGCACCGATCGCCAGCTGATTGGCCTGGCGCGCACCCTCGGCGTTCTGCCTGACGGTGGATGTGAGTTCTTCCATCGACGCTGCGGTCTCTTCGAGATTGGCCGCCTGTTGTTCGGTACGTTGCGACAGGTCCTGGTTGCCGGCCGCGATCTCGCTGGCAGCGGCATTGATCGATACTGCCGATTGCTGGATGTTGCCGACGATCTGCGCCAACTGACTGGCGGTGGCATTGGCATCGTCGCGCATCTGCGCGAAGACGCCGCGGAAGTCGCCGCTCATGCGTGCAGTCAGATCCCCCGCGGCGATGGACTGCAGCAGCGACGACAACGACTGCAGGTTGCCGTCGGCCGTGGACATCAGGTGGTTGAGGCTTTCGACCATGATGCGGAAGTCGAACTGGAAGCGCTCGGCATCGCCGCGCGCGCTGAAGTCGCCATTGGCAGCGGCCTGGGCGAGATGCTTGATCTGGTGATTCATCGCCGACAGGTTGAGCTTGACCTGCGACATGGTGTCGCTGAAAACGGCCTTTTCGCCGGGCAGCGGCTGCATGTCTTCGGAGAGTTCGCCCACCGCATAGCGGCCCATGATGCGTGCCAGATCGGTCTGCACTGCCACGTGCGAGGCAACCAGCAGGTTGGTGTCGTTGGCCATGCGCCCATAGTCGCCCGGGAATGCCGCCGCATCGATGCGGAAGCTGATCTGGCCGTTGTCGTGATGCCTGGCCATGTCGGTTTGCGCAGCGATCAGGTTGCGCAGTTGCAGCTGCATCTTGTCCATGGCCTTGAGCAGACGGCCGGTTTCATCGTTGGCGTTGGTGTGCACATCGTTGTGCAGATTGCCGGCCGCGATCGCTTCTGCAGTGCGTGTGGCCTGGCTGAGCGGCTGGGTCAGGCTGCGTGTGATCAGCCACGCGAGCAGGCCGCTGATGACCAGTGCGGCAATGCCGCCGGTGGCCAGGGTGATCTTCCCTCGATGCATCGATGCAACCGCGGCCGCATAGGCATCCTTGCTGAGGCGGCGTTCCAGTGCAGCGTTCTCGCGGATCGCCGTCTGCTGGGCATCCATGGCCCTTGCGGCGTCGCCTTGCAACAGCGCCTGTGCTTCCTGGTTCTGATCGCGGAGGCCGTATTGGAGAATCTGGTTATTGAGCTTGACCGAGATGTCGCGCTTTTCCTGCACCAGGTCGAGCGCCTGTTTTTCGGGCGCGCTGCTGGGCAGTGCGGCCAAGGCGTCGTGTGCCTGCTTGTAGCGTGTGCGGTTCTTGTCGATCATGTCCATTGCACGACGGTTGGCTGCTTCGCCAGCGACCATGACGATATCGCGCAGACCGATCGCCACATTGGTGTTGGCGTCGAGCATTTCCGAGGACAGCTGGATCCTCTCCATGTTGCTGTTGACGATGGTATCCAGCTCGAAACGGGCGTTGGACATGGTGACCAGGCCGGTTGCAACAAGCAGGCCCGACAAAAGGATCAAGATGCCGAAGGCCATGCCCAGGCGGCGGCCGACATTGAGGCGTTGCAAGTAATCGTTCATAACCGCATCCAGTTAGTGCAGCTGAAGGGCCCGGTGGATGCGGGGT
The DNA here is from genome assembly GCF_024806835.1 of Xanthomonas sp. 3793. Taxonomy (GTDB): domain Bacteria; phylum Pseudomonadota; class Gammaproteobacteria; order Xanthomonadales; family Xanthomonadaceae; genus Xanthomonas; species Xanthomonas arboricola_F. Next base: position 1,318,003 of record NZ_JANTYU010000001.1, on the reverse strand, counting down.
GCGTCCACTCAAGCGTCTTGCCCAGCTAGCGGCTGGATACCGACGTGCTAAAGCCTTCCGTTCTGTACTAGTTACAGCCGATTCATTGCGCGGAAGAGATTCCCCGACAGCTGTCCATCGGCGCCTGACATCGTGATCTGCCGAGAGCCAGGGAGCGCAGCTAACGCCGCTTTTGCGTGCACGTTAAACAGATGTTGCCGATGCTGGAAACGACCGGCGCAATACGCATGTCATCGCATCGTGTGTGCAGGATTCCGCATCGACGACCGATCACATGCGCCATTTGTTAGCCGTGCTTGTAAGCTCTGGCTGGATCGATGCGTGTCATTTGCAGAGCGCTTGTCATGCGGCACGTGAAGCGCTGGTGCGCGCTTCGGTTTGCGTTCGCCCACCACCTGAAATTCGCCTTGCGCAGACGCTGGATCCTCAGCAAACGCCGAGGTCGACGTGCAAGCAGGGCGACAGTGCCCCGCGGTGCCGCGCGATGTGCGCGAGCTGGGAGCAGTGTCGGCAGCGCGCACTGCATCTGGTGACAAGGCAAACCTCGGCAGCCGGGCGAGCGCGCTGCGTTGCGGACGGGTATCAGCCCTCCAGCGCAGCCAGCACCTTGGCATGCAGCTGTTGTGCGTCGGACTCGCTGTTGAAACGCGCAAAGACTTCTTCGCCGGAAATCAGGCCGACCCGTACGGAGTGGCAGTACGAGCCGAAGCTTTCGCCTGCGTTGAATGGATCGCTGATGACCGAGATGTGGGTGAGGCGGACTCGGGTGGTGCCGAACTTGATGAACATCTGCGAGCTCCTGTGTGAGCGCCGAGTTTCCCACGTTGTGGTGCAGGGCAGAAGCAGCGGTCGACGGGGCCGTTGCGGTGGTGCAAGGCCTGGCCGTAGCGTACTGCGCTCTGGTGGTGTGGCCCGGCGGTGCAGTACGTGCCCGAAGAGGCCGCTGCCTCTCGCATTCGGTGGGCCAGCACGTACACTGCCGTGCCCTGATGCTGAGCTTGCCTGATGTCCGATCCCATCCGTCTCGATAAATGCGTTGCCGCGCAGTTCGGCTGCTCGCGTGGCGAGGCGCAGCAGTACATCGAGGGCGGCTGGGTCAGCGTGGATGGGGTGGTGGTCGAAGAGCCGCAGGCCCTGGCAACCGCCGCGCAGGTGGCGCTTGCGCCGGATGCGGTGCTGGAACCCGCCGAGCCCGCCACCTTGCTGTTGCACAAGCCGGCAGGAATGACTGCCGACGCTGCGATGGCACTGGCCAACCCGGCAAGCCGGAGCGAACTGGACAACGCCGAGGTGCGCGTGCTCAAACGGCATTTTCTGCGCCTCAATGCGCCGCTGCCGCTGGAAGACGATGCCAGCGGCCTGCTGGTGTTGAGCCAGGACGGGCGGGTACTGCGTAGGCTGACGGTCGATGCAGGCTCGATCGAGCAGGAATATCTGGTGGAAGTGCGCGGCGAGCTGCGCCCCTATGGCATGGCGCGGCTGGCGCATGGTCTGGTGTATCAGCAGCGCAGCCTGCCGCCGTGCAAGGTGAGCTGGCAGAACGAAGAACGGCTGCGCTTTGCGATCAAGCACGTGCAGCCAGGCCAACTGCGCTCTATGTGCGGTGAGGTGGGACTGGACGTGGTCAGCATCCGTCGGCTACGCGTGGGCCGCGTGTCGCTGGGCAAGCTGGCGATCGGCCAGTGGCGCTATCTGCCGGTGGGTGAGCGTTTCTGAGGCGCATCTTGCTAGGTGTGGGTGCAGCTTGTGCAGGCAGCGGACGCGAGTGCATCGTCCATGTCGGTCAGGTCGTGCGCGTGGAGTGCATGTGCTTCTGTCAGCGCCAGCATGCTTGTGCCGATGCTTGGCGATGCCGCAAGGTGGAATCCTGAAGCTTTTCAAGTAGCGGCCGACGCAGGTCGACCGATACCTGACGAGCCGCATCGCACGCAATCGCGTGCAGCGTGTCCTTGCTTGCGGCTGCCGCCCGGCTCGCTTACTTCTTGTTGCGCTTTTTCTTGGCGCGGGTCACCAGCCAGAACACCACGGCGATGATCCCGATGACCAAGATGGCGAATGCCGGTGTTAGAAACGAGTTGTCGCCCATGAAAATCTCCCGAAAGTCATCTGCAGCGAAGCGCTGCACTGACGTTAGCCTAGCGAGCGGCCTGCTTGATCGCGTGAAATGCGCTGCATTGCGCGCAGATGCGCTTTTGCCTTGATGGAAGGCCAGCAGCGCTGTCGCTCGGTTTTGACGCATCGATGCAGTGGGAGCTGCGCGCGCCGGGCCATTTGATGCGAATACAACCGATGCGACGGATGCAGTCAGCGCTGTGTGAGGTCACAAAACTGCGCAGCGATGTGTGGAAACTGCTGCGGTGTTGCGAGCGGTGACAGTCAACAGCGCGACGTAAGCGCGAGCAGGTCATGCATTGGGCCACCGCGCGGATCGATGAGAGCCTCCGGTAGGCGAGATCGATTGGATCGGCGAGCCGACCAGTGACGGCCGCCACGTGCGTCGCCTGCCACAGTGATGTCGCTCGCATTGCCAGGCGTATCTCGCCGCATCCGATCGACGTGCGGGTCTCGATCGACAAGCGCAACTGCGCTTGCACGCAGGAACACGTGCATGCGATCAAGCAACCCAACCGGGGCGGCGATCGCTTTGCAGCGGTCTACGCGCCTATCGCCTGGCGCCCAATGCAGTGCGCTACGCAGTTCGGTACCACCAGTGTTCCGGCAGGGGCGTGCTCAGCGCCCCGCGAGTTGAGCGGCCCAACTGGCCTCGCGTCCGGTGGCTGCAGTTTAAGTGAGACTTGCGTCACGTAAATCGGGGGCACGCCGACACGCTGTCAGGACGTTCCCGACAGCCGTGCCGGCTTGAGCTGCGCGCAGCCACGGGGGCAGCGAGGGCTGGAAGTGCAGTGGAAGCGGGCACAGTCGATTTGTACCGCGCCGCCTCTCTGGCAGGTCGCCGCGAAACGGATGGGGCCAGCTGGCTGCAACTGGCTGCAGTTCAGGCCGCTGCTAACGCTTTGGGCGCGTGCCCTGGATGGTTCGCTGGACATCGCCATGCTTGCAGGCGTCGGCGAGGCCGCAGCGGCGGCCGGCGAAGTCGCAACGCTGACAGGTGCAGCAGCGGTACATCGGCCGCCAGGAGCGTTGTCACCGCCTCGTGATGCGGGCCGCCGCTTGTCGCCACGATAGCGCCTTGCGGCCACCAAGTGGACAGTGCGCCGCAGCCTCGGGAGAGCGGTGCCGCGATCAATCCCCGTTGCCACCGAATCGCGCGCCGGCCGCCATTTCATATCGGGAGTGTTGGCCGCCCTCCAGTTGCGGCCGTGTGCGTCATACGCCGGGTGTGGCGAGCACGCGGCGCTTTGCCATCACGCTGCGGATGGCGGTGAGCAGTTGCTCCGGGGTGTAGGGCTTTTCCAGGAAAGCCACCCCGTCGGGCAGGATCTCTTCCACGTACTCCACCGCCAGGCCGGAGGTGAGCAGCACCGGCAGGTTGTACGGTGCATGCGCGGTCTTCAACGCAAGATCCACGCCGGTCAGGCCGCCGGGGAAATGGATATCGGAAAACAGCACATCGACACGCGGGTCGCTTTCGATCAGGGCGAGCGCTTCTTCGACAGACCCTGCGCTGCGGCAGGTAAAGCCGTAACTTTCCAGGACAAGGCAGCTGAGTTGTCGGGTGCCGTCGCCGTCTTCGACGACGAATACAACTGGCCGTTCCTTGTTCTGTGACATGAGCGCGTCTCGTAAGGCAGACCACATTCTCAGCGATGCGGCAGTGAACCCACCGTCAACGCAGACGCAGCCGTATGGTTACCAGCCGAACGGGCCCGGGCCATAGCCGCCGGGTGCGTAGCGTGGGCCGAAGACCGGGCCTTCGCCGCGGCCGACGCTGATGCTGACGCCGATCTGATGCGCTTTTCCGTCGTCGTCGTAATAGGTCTTGCAGGAGTTCAAATTGACCGCCTGCCAGTTGCTGTTGCCGCCACGGTTGGAATAGCCCATGCCGGTCTCGACCGCGCCATGCAGCTTGCCCTGACATTGCTCGGCACGTTCTGCCGCGATCAAGGCAGCGCTTGGCCGTGCGAGGGCCGGGCGGGGGCCGCTCTTGTCGCCGTAAAACGTGCCCGGCGGGTCGGTGCTGTATTCCGGATCGGAGCGGTACTGGAGCGGCGCTTGCGGGACGCTCAGGTCCAGCGAGCGCGCGCTGGCCGGCTCAGCGCTAACATCGCCGGTCTGGGCGAGCGCGCCACCGACGGTAAATAGAGTGGCCAGGAGAAGCAGGCTGCGTTTCATCGGTTCGACTCTAAGAGGGACTGGCAGCGCGTGCCAGCTCGCCCTGTGAAACTAGCAACGGCTGATTGAATGCGCGCTGTCGATTCCAACCGATGTTGCGTCGACGCTGGCATGGCGCTGACACACGCTGTTGCATCAGCCCTGCTCGCGCACGATGTCGATCAGCTGCGCACCATAGCGGGCCAGTTTGCCGCCGCCGATACCGCCGACACGCGAGAGTGCGTCGATGCTGGTGGGCCGCTGTTCGGCGATATTGCGCAGCGTGCTGTCGTGGAAGATCACAAAGGCCGGCACGTTCTGCTCCTTGGCCAGCTCCGCGCGCAGGCCGCGCAGGGCGTTGAACAGCACCAGGTCCTGCGGCTGCACCGGCAGGCCGGTGCGTTGCGCGCTACGCTCGCGCCCGGCAGCCGGGTTCTCGCGCCGCATCATCACCTGGCGCTCGCCCTTGAGCACCTGGCGGCTGGCGTCGGTCAGGCGCAGGCCACCATGGCCTTCGCTGTCGACCTCCAGCAGGCTGGCCGCAACCAGTTGCCGGAACACGCTGCGCCAGGTGCGTTCGTCCAGGTCACGGCCGATGCCATAGGTGCTCAGCTGATCGTGACCGAGCTGCTTGATGCGCTCGTTCTCGCTGCCGCGCAGGATGTCGATCAGATGCCCCACGCCGAAGCGTTGCCCACTGCGGTACACGCAACTGAGTGCCTTCTGCGAGGCCACGGTGGCGTCCCAGGCGGCAGCAGGCGTCAGGCAGTTGTCGCAATTGCCGCAGGGCTTGGGGTAGGTCTCGCCGAAGCCGGCCAGCAGCACCTGGCGGCGGCATTGCATGGATTCGCAGTAGCCGAGCAGGTGATCGAGCTTGGCGCGCTCCAGCCGCTTGCGCTCCTCGGCCGCTTCGCCCTGTTCGATCATCTGCTTGAGCAGCACCACATCGCCCAGGCCGTAGCAGAGCCAGGCTTCGGCCGGGTCGCCATCGCGGCCGGCGCGGCCGGTTTCCTGGTAGTAGCCTTCCAGCGATTTGGGCAGGTCCACATGCGCGACAAAACGCACGTCCGGCTTATCGATGCCCATGCCGAACGCAATGGTGGCGGCCATGATGATGCCGTCCTCGCGCAGGAAGCGACGCTGGTTTTCCGCGCGTACCTCGGCCGGCAGTCCGGCGTGGTAGGGAAGGGCGTTGAAGCCTTGCGCGCACAACTGCTGGGCGGTTTCTTCGACCTTGCGCCGCGACATCGCATAGACGATGCCGGCACAGCCGCGATAACGGGTGAGGAATTCCTGCAGCTGTTTGCGCGCGTTGTCCTTCTGCACCACGGTGTAGCGGATGTTGGGGCGGTCGAAGGAGCTGACGAAGTGGCGTGCATCCACCAGATCCAGGCGCTCGGCGATCTCGCGCTGGGTGGGCGGGTCGGCGGTGGCGGTCAAGGCCATGCGCGGGATGTGCGGCCAGCGCTCGTGCAGTACGGTGAGCTGGCGGTATTCGGGGCGGAAGTCGTGGCCCCATTGCGACACGCAATGCGCTTCGTCGATGGCGAACAGCGCGATGCGGCTGCGTTCCAGCAACGACAGGAAGCGCTGGGTCAGCAGCCGTTCCGGCGCGACGTAGAGCAGATCCAGATCGCCCGACAGCAGCGCGCGTTCGACGCGCTGCGCGTTCTCGGCATCCAGGGTGGAATTGAGGAATTCGGCACGCACGCCGAGCTGGCGCAGCGCCTCGACCTGGTCCTGCATCAATGCGATCAACGGCGAAACCACGATGCCGATGCCATCGCGCAACAGCGCTGGCACCTGGTAGCACAGCGATTTGCCGCCGCCGGTGGGCATCAGGACCAGGGCGTCGTTGCCGGCAGCAACGTGTTCGACGATGGCCTGTTGCGGGCCGCGGAAGTCGTCGTAACCGAAGACGCGGCTGAGCAGTTCGTGTGCGGGGGAAGACATCGCCGTAGGATACCGTGCGGGTCAAGCCCTGGTCGGTGTCATGTCGGCAGTGTTGCCCGATAGCGGGTCGGGGATTGCCGCGATGTGGTGGACGTGGCGGGCGAATGCGCACATGGGGTGTGACTGGAGCCTGCGGCGCAGTGCAGTGCAGGGCCGGGCCGGTGGCTGCGCGTTGGGGCACTGAGCTGCGCTCCGCACCCTCACCAACCCCTCTCCCGCCGGGACAGGGCGCAACAACCGACAGCACATCCCAGCCCCCTGAGTCAGGGGGCGCGCCGAAGGCGGGGGTATGGGGGTGCGTAGCGGGGCCCGACGTTTGCAAAGTAAACGTTGGGGGACATGTCCGCGAAGCGGAGATGGTCGCGACCCCTGAGTCAGGGGGCGCGCCGAAGGCGGGGGGAGTGGCCAGGGCCCCAAGGTTTCGGCGCAGCGAAACCTTGGGCAAGCCTGCAGGGGGCGAAGCCCTGCGGGTTTACTGCAGCAGCGAGCGCAGCATCCAGGCGTACTTCTCATGGGTCTGCAGGCGCTGGGTCAGCAGGTCCACGGTCGGGTCGTCGCCGGCGTCGTCGGCGGTGCCAAGCACCTTGCGGGCAGTGCGGCACACGGCCTCGTTGCCGCTGACCAACTGACGCACCATTTCACGCCAGTCGGCGCTGTCGCTCAGGCCCGGCTCTTCCGGAATCGAGGTCAGCGCGACGAACTCGCGGTACGAGCCCGGTGCGTTATAGCCCAGGGCGCGGATGCGCTCGGCCACTTCGTCCAGTGCAGCCCACTGCTCGGTGTACTGGGTTTCGAACATGGTGTGCAGCGAGTTGAACATCGACCCGGTGACGTTCCAATGGAAGTTGTGGGTCTTCAGGTACAAGGTGAAGGCGTCAGCCATGTAGCGGGCCAGACCGTCGGAGATCTGCTTGCGATCGGCGTCCTTGATCCCGATATCGATATGCGGCGCCGACGCTGCAGCGACCGGCAGAGCATCGTTGATGACGACGGGCTTGTTGGCGTTCTTTTTCTTGGACATGGAATGGCCCTTCTGAGGAGGTGGGTGTCTGAGGGAACAGATATGGCGTCACAATAGACAGGCTAAAGGATCAAACGTCATTCAATCTTTCACATTTCTCCATCAATGAGCGCTATCGACACCGACCTTGCCGCGCTGCTGCGTGAGCGCCGCCACGCCGTGGATGGCGCACTGAGCCGCGACCGGGGCCGCTTGCTTGGCCTATGGTCGCGCTGGCAGGGCAAGCCCGGCAACCCGCAACTGCGCGATGCGTTCGAGCAGGCGTTGACGGTGTCGCTGGCGCAGCGGCAGGCGCGTGCCGCGCAGCAGCCGGCGATCACGCTGGACACGCAGCTGCCGATCGCCCGCGAAGCCGAGCGCATCATTGGGCTGATCCGCGACCATCAGGTCGTCGTCATCGCCGGCGAAACCGGCTCCGGCAAGACCACCCAGCTGCCCAAGCTGTGTCTGGCGGCCGGGCGCGGTGCGGCCGGCATGATCGGCTGCACCCAGCCGCGCCGGATCGCCGCGCGCGCGGTGGCCGCGCGGGTGGCCGACGAGCTGAAGACGCCGTTGGGCACGCTGGTGGGCTTCCAGGTGCGCTTCACGGACCGGGTGAGCGAGCAGTCGCGCATCAAGTTCATGACCGACGGCATCCTGCTGGCCGAGATCGCCAGCGACCGCTGGTTGTCGGCCTACGACACCATCATCGTGGACGAGGCGCACGAGCGCAGCCTCAACATCGATTTCCTGCTCGGCTATCTCAAGCAGTTGCTGAAGAAGCGCTCGGATCTCAAGTTGATCGTGACCTCGGCGACCATCGATACCGAACGCTTCGCGCAGCATTTCGACAATGCGCCGGTGATCAATGTGGAGGGGCGGACCTTTCCGGTCGAAGTGCGCTATCGGCCGCTCGAAGGAGAAAGCGGCGGCGACGAAGCGCAGGACACCGGCCGCGATGGCGAGCGCAGCGTCAACGATGCGATCGTGGCGGCGATCGACGAGATCACCCGCATCGATCCGCGCGGCGACGTGCTGATGTTCCTGCCGGGCGAACGCGAGATCCGCGATGCGCATCATGCGCTGGAACGACGCAAATACCGCGAGACCGAAGTGGTGCCGCTGTATGCGCGGCTGTCGGCGGCCGATCAGGACCGCGTGTTCAACCCCGGCCCGCGCCGGCGTCTGGTGCTGGCGACCAATGTGGCCGAAACCTCGTTGACGGTGCCGCGCATCCGCTATGTGGTGGACCCGGGCTTTGCGCGCGTCAAGCGTTACAGCCCGCGGCAGAAGCTGGACCGCCTGCATATCGAGCCGATCTCGCAGGCCAGTGCCAATCAGCGCATGGGCCGTTGCGGGCGGATCGCCGAAGGAATTTGTTACCGGCTGTATGCCGAGGCGGACTTTGCCGCGCGCCCGGCGTTTACCGACCCGGAAATCCGGCGCTCGTCGTTGTCGGGTGTGATCCTGCGCATGCTGCAACTGGGGCTGGGGCGGATCGAGGACTTCCCGTTCCTGGAAGCGCCGGACGAACGCGCAGTCGCCGACGGCTGGCAGCAGCTGCTGGAGCTGGGCGCGATCGATGCCGATCGGCGTCTCACCGCCATCGGTCGCCAGATGGCGCGCCTGCCGGTGGACGTCAAGCTGGCGCGCATGCTGGTGGCCGCACAGCAGCATGGCTGCCTGCGCGAGATGATCATCATCGCCTCGTTCCTGGGCATCCAGGACCCGCGCGAACGCCCGCCCGAAGCGCGCGAGGCGGCCGACAATGCGCATGCGCTGTTTGCCGATGCGCGCTCTGAATTCGTCGGCATCCTGCGCCTGTGGGACGCCTACCGGCAGGTGCACGAAGACCTCACCCAGTCCAAGTTGCGCGATTGGTGCAACCGGCATTTTCTGGGCTTTTTGCGCATGCGCGAGTGGCGCGAACTGCATCGGCAATTGCGGCTGTTGTGCGAAGAGCTCGGCTGGAGCGAGGAGCCGGCCAACGTGATGCTGGCGCCGCTGCTGGCGGGCGCCAGCGCGCCTGCGCGCGAGGATGGTCACAATGCCAACCGGCCGACGCGCGGGCAGCTGCACCGTGCCGCGCGTCTTGCGCGCGAAGGCAAGCCCGATCCGGCTGCGCCACCAGCGCAATCCACCGCTGCGGTGTCCAACAAACAGGCCGAGGCCGCGGAAGTGTCGGCGCGAGCGAGCGAGCGCGAACGCGCTGCGGCATATCAATCGCTGCATCGCGCGCTGCTGGCCGGCTTACCCACGCAGATCGGCCATCGCACCGAAAAAGGCGACTTTCTCGCCGCGCGGCAACGCCGGTTCGTGCCGTTCCCCGGCTCGGCATTGGCACGCAAGCCGCCGCCGTGGATTCTGGCCGCCACGCTGCTGGATACGCAAAAGGTCTGGGGCATGACCAACGCGGCAATCGAGCCGGATTGGGCCATCGCCGAGCTGGGGCATCTGCTGGCACGCAAGCATTTCGACCCGCACTGGTCGCGTGCGCAGGGGCAGGTGGTGGCGTCGGAGCAGATCAGCCTGTTCGGGCTGGTGCTGGCGCCGAAGAAACCGGTGCATTTCGGCAAGATCGACCCGGCTGCCTCGCACGATCTGTTCGTGCGGCAAGGCCTGGTGACCGGCGAAATCAACACGCGCGCCGCATTCGTGGTCGATAACCTCAAGGTGCTGGAACAGGCGCGCGAGGAAGAGGCCAAGCTGCGTCGCGCCGGCATCGTCGCCGACGAAGACTGGCAGGCGCGCTGGTACCTGGACCGCATTCCGGCCGAGCTGCATTCGGCCAGCGGGCTGGATGCGTGGTGGAAGAGCCTGCCGCCGGACAAACGCCGCAGCCTGCACTGGACCCTGAACGATCTGCTGCCCGGCGAGGGAAGCGAGGCCGATCGCTTCCCGAAGTATTTCCCGCTGGGCGATGCGCGGCTGCCGCTGCAGTACCGTTTCGAGCCGGGTGCGATCGATGACGGCGTCACCCTGGACGTGCCGCTGCATCTGCTCAATGCGCTGGACCCAGCGCGCCTGTCATGGCTGGCGCCTGGCTTTGTCGCCGACAAGGCATCGGCCCTGATCCGCAGCCTGCCCAAGGCGCAGCGGCGCAATTTCGTGCCGGCGCCAGATTTCGGGCGTGCGTTCTACGAGGCCTACAGTCTGCCGTCGGCCGACGATATCCGCGGCGAGCTGGCGCGTTTTCTATCCAAGGCCACCGGCGTGCAAGTATCGGCGCTGGATTTCGACGAACAATCGCTGGATACGCATCTGCTGATGAACCTGCGTCTGCGCGACGACGACGCCAAGGTGCTGGCTGAATCGCGCGACCTAGACGGCCTGCGTGCACGCTTTGGCGAACGCGCCGGACAGGCGTTTGCCGCGCGTGCCGGGCGTGCCCTGGCTGCAGAAGGGTTGCGCGATTTTCCGAGCACCCCGATTCCCGAACAGGTTGCGGGCGAGGCCGGTGTGCCGGCGTACCCGGCCTTGGTGGATCAGGGCGAGGACGCTGCCTTGCGCATCTTTGCCGACCGCAACGACGCTGCGCAGGCGCACCCACGCGGCGTGCGTCGCCTGTTGGAAATCGCGTTGGCCGACAAGATCAAACACGCGCGCAAACAGTTGCCGGTCTCGCCCAAAACCGGCCTGTTGTATGCGGCGATCGAATCGCAGGAGCGCCTGCGTGGCGATCTGGTCGATGCTGCGCTCAATGCGGTGCTCGCCGACGGGCTGGGCGCGATCCGCGACCCGGCTGCGTTTGCACACCGTCGCGAGGATGCGACCAAGCGCCTGTTCGGCGAAGCGATGGAGCGGCTGAAACTTGCCGAAAGCATCCTCGGGGCGGTTGCCGAGCTCAAGCCGCTGCTGGAAGCGCCCTTGATGGGCTGGGCACGCGGCAATCTGGACGATATGGAGCAGCAGTTGCGTGCATTGGTGCATGCCGGCTTCCTGCGCGACACCCCGGCCGAAGCGCTGGCCAACTATCCGCGCTATCTCAAGGCGATGATCCTGCGGACCGAGCGTGCCAAACGCGATCCGGCGCGCGATCAGTCACGCATGCTCGAGCTCAAGCCGTTTGTGGATGCGCTGGACGATGCGGCCGCGCGTGGATTGCAGCAAGGTGCCGACTGGCAGGCGCTGCGCTGGGATCTGGAAGAGTTGCGGGTGTCGGTGTTCGCGCAGGAGCTCGGCGCCAGGTCCGGCGTGTCGGCAAAGAAATTGTCGCAGCGCGTGGCGGCGTTGCGCGGCTGAGTCGCGCTGCCCGATTGCGCGCGGGCTGCTCGCAGCCCGCTGCAGTGGGAACGGTTCGCATGTGCGTAGCGAGTGATGGGCCGGGTGCCTGACCGCCGCAGTCACCATGTCGGTTTCCCGCAGCGCCATGCGCGGCGTGCAGATCAAGCTGCGTAGAAGGGCGGTGCATACGCATCGCCAAGCAGCGCAGGCGTCTAGGTATCCAGTACCTGGCGGGTACGGCCACACGGTAATGGCCGCACCCACGACGGCGCCGACGTCAGAACTTCACGTGCAGGTTCGCCATATAGCGCCGCCCGCTCCTGTAGCGGCCAGCCAGATGGTCCTTGTCGCCGAGGTATTGCAGATACTCTTCGTCCAGCAGGTTCTGCCCATCGAGCTGCAGCGACCAGTTCGGGCTGAATGCATAGCCGATGCTGGCGCCGAGTTCGGCATAGTCGTCCACGCTGGCCGGCGCCGCACCGGCCACATAGCCGCCGGCAAGATAGCTGTCGCGCCAGTTGTAGGTCAGCCGCGCATTGAGCGGGCCTTTCTCAAAGTACGGGCTGAACGCCACGCTGTTGCGCGACTGGTACGGCAGCGCATCGCCGGTGTTGTTTTCACCGTTGGCGTAGGTGTAGTTGGCGGTAAGGCCAAAGCCGCTGTCGCCAAAGGGTTGCTGGAATGCGATGTTGAAGCCCTTGACCTTGCCGTCGCCGGCGTTGCGCGGGCGTTGCACGCTGTAATCGCAGTAGCCGTCGGCGGTGCAGCCATTGCTGCCGAGCAATTGCGCCCAGCTCTGCGGTGCGGTGTCGCGTAGCGCGTTGTACTGACGCTCCACGCTGGCACTGGTGTCGATGTAGTTGTCGATCTTCTTGTAGAACACCGACCATGCGACCACGGACTGCTGCGCGAAGTAGTACTCGGCCGATAGATTGAAATTCCACGATTCGTACGGCGACAGCTCCGCGTTGCCGCCGCTGCCGGTCAGCGTGGTGTCGTTGAGGAACGTGTTGTTGACCATCTGGTTGTAAGGCGCCCAGGCGATCACCTTGGCCGCGGCGAAGCGGAACACCCAGTCCTGGCTGGTGTCATAGGACAAGGTCAGCGACGGCAGCAGGAAGTCCTCCTTGCGGGTACGCGTCTGCCACAGGCTATCGACATTGGCCAACGACGGTGTGCCGCTGTAGACGAAGCCGCTACCTTCGGTCTTGGAGTCCACATAGCGCACGCCCAGATTGCCGCGCAGGCCGCCGCCGGAGAAATTCAGCTGTGCGTAGGCGGCGTTGTTGGTCTGCTGCAGTGCCCAGCTGTTGTTGAGATAGCTGGCCGGATCCGGTGCGTTGTAATCGACCGGGCTGTTGCGGATCCAGTTCAGCACATTGTTGCGCCCGGCCTGCACGTGCCGGCCGTGGTCGGGATAGAAATCCTGCAGGTCGGTCAGGCCGATCGTGCCGACGTCGGCCAATGTGCCAGGGGTTACCCCGCCGTAGACGTTGAGTTCGAAACGTTCCTCATGCTTGCCATGGCGCACGCCGAGCAGCAGTTGGTTGAACACGCCATCGAACTGCAGATCCAGGTCCAGTTGCCCGTATGTGTCCTTGCTCTGCGTGGAGAAGATCCCGTTGTTGCCGAACCAGCCGCCGGCCGAGCCCCAGTTGGCCGGGTTGCGCGCGGCTGCAGGGTCGTCGAACTGGATGCCGCGGCGCGTGTCCCAACGAAAACCGCCGTTGTAGAACGGCTCGATGAAGTATTGCGACAGATCCTTGTTTTCGGATTTGCTCTGGCCCACCTGTCCCTTCAATCCCCAGCCATCGCCGGCGAATGCGCCGCGCAGGTCCAGGCCTTTGGTGGTGACTTCCGATTCGCGCACGTTGTTGTCGTAGATCACCGTGCCGCCAAGCGGGTCGGCATTGGCGCCGGAGTGGCCGCTGGTCACCACGCCGTTGCGCACATCGCCGAGCTGGTCCACTGCAGCCACCGTGCCGGCATTCCAGGTCAGAAAGCTGTACATCGATTGGTTGTAGTTGTCGAAATTCTCGTTGATGTACAAGCCGCTGAGGTTGAATTCCAGTGCGTCGCTGGGCTTGAGTTGCAGGTTGACCACCGCGCTGTCGCGCTCGCGGTCCTGCTGGAACCAGGCAGCGTTGATCGAGTTGGGCACATCTGCATCGGCAGGCACCGTGCCTGCGGCGTTGGCAAACGTGCTGGCGGGCGCGTAGCCGAACACCTCCATGCCGCGGCGGTCCACGCGTTCTTCGTAATGCTGCGCGGACACGGCGATGCCCAAGGTTTCTGACGGGTTTTTCCAGCTGTATAGCAGCGCCGCATTGGGCTTGCCCTTGCTGGCCTGGTCGCTATAGCTGTAGCCGATGGAGCCGGCGATCTCGTTGGCTTCCAGATCCAGTGGTTGGCGCGTGTGCATCAGCACCGTTCCACCCAGGCTGCCTTCGGTCAGCCGCGCTTCGGAGGATTTGAGGATCTCCGCGCGTCCCAGGATCTGCGGCGCCAGCAAGGTGTAATCGAATCCGCGGCTGGGTTGCTCGCCGTATAACCAGATCGCCTGCGCCACCGGGTGGCCATCCAGGAACGACAGATTCAAGCTGGGGTCGGTGCCGTCGATGCTGACCCGCTCGCCCTGGCCGAAGCGGCGATCCAGGGTGACGCCGGGAATCTGCGACAGCGCTTCGGCCACGTTGGTGCTGGGAAACTTGCCGATGTCTTCGGCGGTGATCGCTTCGGAAATGCCTGCGTTGTTGCGTTTGGTATCCAGGGATTTTTCCAGGCTGGCACGGATGCCGACCACCTGTACGGCATCCAGTTCGGTGGCTTGCTGGCCAGCGCTGTCCTGGGCTTGCGCGGTCACCGCCAACGACAACGCAATCGCACTGCACAGCAGTTTGGTGCTGTCTTTCATGATGTCTCTCCTCATCACGCACAGGGATGGATGGCGGGCCGTGGCTCGCCGGATGCGGGGGCTAGCAACCGCACGTCCGGGAAAACGTGCGGTGGAACGCTTACGACATGTCAGCGTGGTGGTGCAGATACCAGTTGGCCGCACCGAGCACGCCCAGCTGCCCGTGCTCGACCAGCTTGACCGGGATGCGTTCGAGCACCCCGCGCATGTTGCCCTTGTCCAGAAAGCGCGCGCCGAATGCGCTGGACGCCAGAAAGTTTCCGATCGTCGGCAGGATGCCGCCGGCCAGATAGATGCCGCCAGCGGCGCCGTAGGCCAGCGCCATGTCGCCGACTGCGTGGCCGAGCAGGGCGCAGAACACATGCAGCGTTTCGCGCGCCAGTGGGTCGTCTTCATGCAATGCCGCGTGCGTGATTGCCGCAGGCTGCTGGTGGCGTTGCGGCAAGCCGTGCAGCGTGCACACCGCGGCATATAGCCGCAATAACCCAGGCCCGGACAACACGTGCTCCAGCGGCAGGTAGTGCCGGTCGCGCAGCAGAATGCGCAGCAGCTGATGTTCGTGCGCGTGAGTGCTGGCCAGTGCCACCTGGCCGGCTTCGGTCGCCAGTACGATGGGGCGGGGCTTGGCATCGATCCACACCGCAGCTCCCAATCCGGTGCCTGGGCCGACCACCAGAATCGGCCCGGCGCTACGCGCATGCCGTGGCGTAGGCCCGCTCAGTTGCAGCAGCGCGCGCGGCTCCATCTGCGGCGCTGCGTAGGCAACCGCTTCGAAGTCGTTGACCAGATGCACGTTGCGCAGCTTCAGCGTGGCGCGCAGGCGGGTGGGTGAGATGCTCCAGGGCAGGTTGTTGCTGATGAAGCTGCCGTCGTCCAGCGCAACGCCGGCGCTGGCGATGACGGCCGTCTCGACACGGCCGGCCTGCGGCAGGAAGTCGGCCAGGATGGCTTCAAGGCTGACGTACTCGGCGCAGCGATAGGTGCGGTAATGCGCCAGCGCGATGGCGTCCTCTGTCTGCACTACATGGCCAAGACGCACATGCGTACCGCCGACATCGGCAGCGATGAAGCCGGCGGCGACAGGAACAACGGGCCTGGCAGAAACGTGAGCAGAACGCGAAGTCGCAGCCACATGCAGTCCTTTGGTCCGTCTGATCGGCCGATGCCATCAGCGCGTAGCGGCCTGTTTAGGAGTTGGTGACAACGATGTCAATGGTTCAGTCGGGTTGGATCGATCTTGGTGGCGGGCTCAAGTGCCAAAACCGCGACTGGTGCCGCTTCTGTGCGGACTTCATTGCGCAACGCGGACAAGACGGTGCAGTCGTCGGGTCTGCAGCCTGCATATTGCGGATGTAGCGGCGTGCTCACCTGGTGCGACTACCCGCAGCGATCGTGAGGTGCACGCTCACCGGTGACCCGCCCTGATTCGGGAGTGCCGCAAGGCATCGCGGACAACCGTCCCATCAAGTCGTTGGCGTACCCGACGTCACGCAGCGTCACGGCAGGTCGCGGATCAAGCCTGCCTCCGGAAAATGGCTGAGGGCGGCCAGCGATCCGTTGCTCGCTCTGACCGCAACCGCAATCACCTTCAACGCGCAGCGGCGCGAGTGGCCATGCCGGGTAACGTGCTGCAGGCGGCGTTGTCGGTGGGCGGCGCGCTGGAAGGATATTGCTGCTTGCCGAGCACGTAGGTCTGGCTGGTGGCGACGAATCCATCCGCATAGGTGGCTTCGACGAAATAGGCGCTCCAACCGACCTCTGGAGTCTGCACCGGCACCGAGACGGTGTTGCCGCGTGCAAGCACGACCGGGGTGGCGCGATAGCGGATGCCGCAGGCGTAGCGGAAGTCGCGCGCCTGCGGATTGGTGGCCGACCATAGCCGCACTTGCGTCGGTCGTTCCGACGAACGGAAACGTATCGTGGCGGCGTCGCCTGTGCGCAAGCTGTCGCTGACTTTTGGCAGCGCGCGCTGTTGCTGCAGCCGTGCAACGAACGGTACGAGGCTGTCGACGACCGACGCGCGGATGCCGTTGTGCGCGCTGTTGGGCACCATGCGCAAGGCTTTGCTGCCAGGCAACGCGTCATAGAACAACTGCGTGTTGTCCGGCAGGAAAAAATCGTCGCCGCTGGCGTTGACGATGTACTTGGGCACCATCAGGCGCTTGCGCTGCGGCGTGCGCAGATAACTCAGCGGATCTTGCACTTGCACCAGTTGCGCAAACGCCGGGGTCTGCAGTTGCGCAGTAATTCCCTGTTTGGCATAGGCGTTGAATGCAATCGGCCAGTTGCCGCCGTATGCCCGGTACATATGGTCCAGCACGGCCGGCATGTTGAGGATATCGATCACGAACGGCGCCACTGCATCGACGCGTGGGTCGGCGATGGTGGCGTGCCAGCTGGCCCAACCCCGTTTGGACGCACCGGCAAGAATGAAGCGATGGATCTGTAGCGGTGCCAGCTCGCGCTCGGCCAGGCTCATGGTGCGCGCGATCGCCGCCGTCATCGGCACATGCAGCGGCATGGTCTTGCGTTGCTGCGGCGATTGCAGAAACAGCGACCAGCTGTAGGCCACGCTATCGTCCTCGCGACGCGCGCTGGCATCGCCCTGATACTGCAACGCCTGATTGGGAATATCGCTCAGCGCGATGACCACGGTGCGGCTGCGTTGCGCCAGCGCCGCCAGCGCTTCGGGCGACAGCTCGCTGGCCGGCTGCGCCGCACTCCCTGCGGGCGGGTGACGCGTGCCGTTGGTGGAGATCAGCAACGCACGTGTCTGCAGTGCATCGGCGGGCACATACATCGCCACGTCATGCTGCCAGGTGGCCGGGGTGACCAGTCCTTCAGGCGACCATGTTTGCGAGGTCAGCAGGTACTCGCGCCGCTCGACCCCGGCGATCCGGCTGATGGCGCCTTTCGTGTAGACCAGCGGCTGCTGTTCCACTGCATCGCGATAGCAGACCAGGGCCTGATCGAACCCGACCTCCGGCGCCGTGGCGCAGCGCTCGGCAGCGGTGGACGCCAGCGCCGGCCCTGCGATCAAGGCCAGCAGTGCAATCCCGTAACGTGTCATCAGGCGCATCGGCGTTCTCCGTGAGCGGCGCTGGGGGCGGCGCGATCAAGTGCCCGGTCTGCTGCGCCGGACGCATGCATCGAGCCGGTCGTCGGTGGCAAGTCTGGCACGTACGGCGCATGGATTCGTTGCAGTGCCTACGCCGTGTGCTGACCAAAACGACGTCGACGTTGTCGGCGAATGGAGGTCGTTTCGTTGACTCGCTGGCGTCTCGCAAAGGCGCGCTTGCCTGCGATGGGGTCTGTCGGCAAGCCCTCATCGCACCTTCCGCGCGCCTGGATGCGGGCGCCGGGTTTCTGTGCTTCGGTAGCACGTTTCCGCCGTCCGCACTGTTTGTACGGGCTAAAACCTGCAGGGGCTAAACGCGCAGCGAGCAGTCGTCGGGTGGGCAGTGACTGCGCGCTCAACATCGAAGCGTGCGACTGGCCCACGCCATCACGAGTACCGGCCGCGCGCGCCTGACCGCGAGCGCCATCGTTTTGTTGGCGGCTGTTACTTGATCCGCCGCACCTTGGCAGGGGTGTTGTAGCCCTCGATCTGCAGATACCACACACCGACCAGGCCGGGCTTGATCTTGACCTTGGGAGCGTCCTTGCGCGCGCCGGCGAGGCTGGCTGCGTCGGTCTGTTCCCACTCCTGACCATTGGCCAGGGTATAGATGCGGCCTTTGGAAAAGCCCTTGAACTCGCCGACGATGCTGCTTTCGATCGGCTCCTTGCTGCCGAAGTCGAAGAAGCCACGGTTCTTGACGATGATTTCCTGGCGGCCGGCCTCCTTGGCCTGTTCGACCACGACGGCGGCTTCCTTGGCCACCTTGCCTTGGAGCCAGTCGTTGAGTGCGGCCAGTTCGCCGGCATCGAGCTTGTCCAGGCCGGCGGCCTTGAACTGTTCGGCGCTCATCTGCGACTGCAGATCGCCGTGCACTGCGCGCTGCGCCAGGGCCGGGGTGGCGGTCAATGCAAAAGACAGGCAGACCAGCAGGGGAATGCGGCGCGCGAGCGACATGGAAGCCATCCGACAGGAAAGAGGTGGCTAGTGTAGACGCTGTTTCGTGCCGGCCGACGCCGCTCAGTCCAGGCTGTCTGCAGTGGACGCTGTCGCATGCGCGGGGCGGGCAGGGCGGCGATAGATGAATTCCGGCGGCGACGCGGCCGCCTCGGTGTCGGCAAGAGCGCGCACCTGGGCATGGTCGGGCGAACGTTCGCATACCGGATCCAGCGTGCCGGCATCGCCACTGAGCGCCAGCGCCTGGCAGCGGCAGCCGCCCCAGTCGATCTCGCGCTTGGGACAGCCCTGGCAGACCTCGGGCATCCAGGCGGTGCCGCGAAACCGCACGAACGCCTCGCCGTTGTTCCAGATATCGGCCAGCGAGCGGTCGCGCAGGTTGTCGAAACGCATGCCATCGATGGTTTCGGCCGCGTGGCAGGGCAGTACGTCGCCGCGCGGGGAAATATTGACGAAGCGCTGCCCCCAGCCACCCATGCAGGGTTTGGGTTGGCGCGCGTAATAGTCCGGGGTGACGAAGTCGATCGCCAGGCGGTCGCCGAGCTCGCGGCGCGCGGTTTCCACCGCGTCAATGGTGGCCATCAGCTGCTCGCGGCTGGGCATCAGCGCGGCGCGATTGCGCAGACCCCAGCCGTAGTACTGGGTGTGCGCCACTTCGATGCGCTCGGCTTGCCATTCCAGCGCCAGCGCAATCATGCCGGGCACGCGCTCGGCGTTATGCCGGTGCAGTACCGCGTTGAGCGTCAGCGGCAGCCCGCGCGCGCGCACGGCCGCGGCGAACTCGCGTTTCTTCGCCAGGCTATTGCGATAACCGGCGATGCGGTCGGCACCGGCCGGGTCGACGTCCTGCACGCTCAGCTGCACATGCTCCAGCCCGGCCGCCTGCAGCTGGTCCAGCATCGGCTCGCCACCGGCCACGCCGGAGGTGATCAGGTTGCTGTACAGCCCGAGCGCGCGTGCATGCGCCACCAGTTCGGGCAGATCCTTGCGCAACATCGGCTCGCCGCCGGAAAAGTGCGCCTGCAGCACGCCCATGTCGGCCGCCTGCTGCAGCAGCGAGCGCCAACCGGAGGTATCCATTTCCTCACGCAGCGCGGCCAACGCAATCGGGTTGGAGCAATACGGGCACGCCAGCGGGCAGCGATGGGTCAGCTCGAGCAATACCGATAGCGGTGGCGGTGCGGTCGTCATAGCCGCAGCAGACGCTTCTGATGCAGAGTGGTGGTGAGTTCGATCACATCCACTTCGATCTCGGTGGCGTCGGCATCGAATTCTGCGGCGAGTTCCTGCGCGATCTGTGCCAGCGAGCGCACGCCGTCGTAACGCTTCGCCACCACCAGCGCGATCTCGTCGAGCTCGACCACACGCTCGGGTGCAAGCAGCACCCACTGGTCGCGTGCACGGTCATGCTGCAGGCGCACGCCCGCGCGCAGGGCCGGCTGACTCTCGCGGGTAATGCCGCTCACGCAGCGGCCCGGCGGGCGTCGCGATCGGGCACAAATGCGTCCGGCCACACGATGCCCGGCGCGACATAGGCCACGTGCAAGGCATCCAGCTGCGCCCACAACACCGAGCATTTGAAATGCAGGGCGGCTTTCACCAGCTGCTGCTTTTCGACCGTATCGGCATGCTGCTTGACGTAGTCGAGCGCGAAATCCGAATCGCGTGGCGCCTCGGTCAGCCGGTGCTCGAAGTACGCCAGCGCTTCGGGCGAGACGAAGTCGTAATGCTTGAGCATGCCGGCCACGCGCTGACCGATGATGTTGGGAGCGAACAATTCGGTGAGCGAGGAGGCGATCGCCTCGAGCAGGCTTTTTTCGCGGACAAAGTGCAGATACGCCTGCACCGCAAAGCGCGTGCCGGGCAGCAAGGCGCGTCCGGATTCGACCAGGCCGCGATCCAGGCCCAGCGCGTCGGTCAGATGCAGCCAGCGCGCGATGCCGCCATCGGTGGCGCTATTGCCATCGTGGTCGAGGATGCGCTGGCGCCAGATCCGCCGCAGCGCCGGGTCTTCCATGCGCGCCAGGATCGCGGCGTCCTTCAATGGAATGCAGCGCTGGTATTCGAAGCGATTCAGCGCCCAGGCCTGCACCTGGCCGCGATCGAGCTTGCCGTCGTGCAGCAGGGCGTGAAACGGGTGCTGGTCGTGATACAGACGAGCGCCGATCGCACGCAGATCCGCTTCCAGTTGGTCGGGGGTAAGCAGTGCGGTCACAACGTGATCTCCAGGCCGTCGTAGGCAACATCCCAGCCGCTGGCACGCGCACTGGCGTATTGCGGCGAGTGGATGTCGAGCACGGGATTGGTGGTGTTGATATGGATGAAAATCTTGCGTGCCACATTCAACGACGCGAACGCGGCGATGCTGCCATCGGGGCCGTCGATGCTCATGTGGCCCATGCGCTGGCCGGTTTTCTGGCTGATGCCCAGTTGCACCATCTCATCGTCGCGCCACAGCGTGCCGTCGAAAAACACCAGCTCGGCGCCTTGCAGGCGCGCGCGCAAGGCATCGGTCATCGCTGCGCAGCCGGGGATGTGGTGCACGCGGTGCTGGCCATCGTCGATGGTCAGCCCGAGGGTTTCTTCATTGGAGCCGGCCAGGTCGCCGCCGCTGCGCGACTCCATGAACAGCGGTACCTTGCCCGGCACCGAGAAGGGCGTGAGTTGCAGGCCCAGCAGCGATACCGGTGTGTCCAGCGCAAACGGCTGGCGCGTCACGTGGTGCGGGTTGACCGCATCGAAAATGGGGTTTTGCGACAGCAGGTCCAGCACCCGGCTGCTGGCATGCAGCGAGAACGGCTGGCTTTCGCGCATCGACAACAGCCCGGCGATATGGTCGATCTCGCCACTGGTCAACAGCACCGCCTCGATCGGGGAGTGACGCAGACCGTGCTGCGGCCACAACGCGGGTGTGGCGAGAATCTGCTGGCGGAAATCGGGTGAAGCATTGATCAGCACCCAGCGCTTGTCATCGGCACTGACCGCGATGCTGGCTTGGGTACGACGTTGGGCACCGTCTGCTTGTTGCCATGCCCGCTGACTCGCGGGGGTGTGGCAATTCCACTGCGGGTGCCCACCGCCGGCCGCCGATCCCAGAACGATGATGCGCATGGAAACCGTTACCTAATCTGCCGGCAGGTGCCGGTCATGCATCAAGAGGAAAGGCGGCTGGTGCGATCGAGACGTGCCGGATCAAAACTCGCCAGAGACGTAGCAGTTGATTTCGGCGCCACAGTTGACTTCACGAACGACAGGCTTCTTCCAGGTCTTCATCGGCTACCTCGCAGTGGATGGAAAAACGCCGTCGCGGCGTAATGCAGCGATGACGTGGACCGAGCATAGGCAGCCGGTTTACTCCAATTGTAAAGAGCTTGTAAAAAGCCGCGATCGCGTCGCAATTGGCTTGGCGCGCTGATGCCAATCCATCGCAGAGCGGTTGCGAATCAAGGCCTTGGCGGGTGAACCGGGCATAAGCGCAGGCAGGCTGCCGGCAGCCGTTTGCGCGGAAATTGCGCGTTGTGGAGAAGGTGACGCGCACGTTACCGTAGCGATCAGACCCCAGTGATTGCCGGCCGCCGTGTCCACCGTTGTGACCAGTTCCTCATTCGAACGCCTGCATGCCTTGCTGCAGCGCCCGGCCCTTGCGTCGATT
Organism: Xanthomonas sp. 3793; assembly: GCF_024806835.1. Lineage (GTDB taxonomy): Bacteria > Pseudomonadota > Gammaproteobacteria > Xanthomonadales > Xanthomonadaceae > Xanthomonas > Xanthomonas arboricola_F. The sequence continues at coordinate 1,295,913 of NZ_JANTYU010000001.1, read as the reverse complement.
GCGCCGGCATTACGCGATGCATTGGCGCAGGCCTGGCAGGATGCGCCGCCCGCGCAGGCCGACGGCGTGCCGTGGGCATTGCTGGCCGACACGCTGGACGTGCTGGCATCGCTGGCAGCCGACGAGGCGACGTTGATTGCGGCACTGCTGTTCGACCTGCCTGCGTTACGCGGGGCGGTGGCTGGCCTGCCCTGGCAACCGGTGGAGCGGCGGGTGGCGGTAGAAGGGCTGCTGGACGGTCTGGATGCGGCCGACCAGGTCTGGGCGCTGCACGCCGGGCGCGAGGCCGGGCGCAACAGCGAGGGCTTGCGGCGGCTGCTGCTGTCCATCATCCACGATCTGCGCGTGGTGCCGATCCTGCTGGCGCGGCAGTTGGCGCGCATGCGTGTGGCCGACCGTCTCAGTGAAGAACAGCGCCGCGCGCTGGCCCAGCTCACCCGCGACATTCATGCGCCGCTGGCCAACCGGCTGGGCATCTGGCAAGTGAAGTGGGAGCTGGAAGACCTGGCCTTCCGGCACCTGGAACCGGACACCTACCGCCGCATCGCGCGCGAAGTGGACGAAACCCGGGTGGCGCGCGAGCGCTATCTGGAAGCGGTCAAGCGCACCTTGTCGGCGGCGCTCGCCCAGCAGGGCCTGCGCGCAGAGGTGAGCGGGCGACCAAAGCACATCTACAGCATCTGGCGGAAGATGCAGAAGAAGCGACTGTCTTTCGATCAGTTGTACGACATCCGCGCGGTGCGCGTGATGGTCGAGGACGTGGCGGCCTGCTACGCCGCCTTGGGTGCGGTGCATTCGTTGTGGGCACCGGTGCCCAGCGAGTTCGACGATTACATCGCCCGGCCCAAAGCCAACGACTACCGCTCGCTACATACCGCCGTGGTCGGCCCGGAAGGGCGCACCATCGAAATCCAGATCCGCACCCACGAGATGCATGCGCAGGCCGAGCTCGGCGTGGCCGCGCACTGGAAATACAAGGAAGGCGGCAAGGGCGGCGAAAAAGCCTTCGACCGCAAGATCCTGTGGATGCGCCAGTTGCTGGAGCAGGTGCAGGAAGGCGAGCACGGCGAGCTGGCCGGCGCGCTGGATGCCGAGCTGATCGAAGACCGCGTGTATGCGCTGACCCCCAAGGGCGAGGTCATCGACCTGCCGCAGGGCGCCACGCCGCTGGATTTCGCCTATCACGTGCACACCATGGTGGGACACCGCTGCCGTGGCGCCCGGGTCAACGACCGCATCGTGCCGCTGACCTATCGGCTGCGCAGCGGCGACCGGGTGGAGATCATGACTGCCAAGGAAGCCGACCCGCGCCGCGACTGGCTGCTGGCGTCCAACGGCTTTCTGGCCAGCGGGCGCTCGCGCGACAAGGTGCGCGCGTGGTTCCACAAGCTCGACCGTGCGCGCAATGTGCAGGCGGGCAAGGACCTGCTCGATCGCGAACTCAAGCGTCTGGGCCTGCAGCACGCCGATCTGAGCGTGGCGACGCGCAAGTTCCACGCGGAAAACCTTGACGATCTGTATATCCAGGTGGCGCTGGGCGATACCGGGCCGAACCAGGTCAGCCGTGCGCTGCTGGAAGCCGAGCGCGCCGCCTCGCAACCTGCAGTGCCGCCGCCGCCGCGACCCACCGCGCGCCGCGAGGGCTTGGGTAAATCCAAATTCACCGTAGAGGGCGTGGGCAATTTGCTGGTGCAACTAGCGCGGTGTTGCCAGCCGGTGGCCGGCGAGCCGATTGCCGGTTACCTCACCCGCGGCCGCGGCATCACTGTGCACCGCACCGACTGCGCGGCGTTGGCACGGCTGGCTGCCGCCCACCCGCAGCGCGTATTGCCGGTGGAGTGGGGCAAGGCCGGCAGCGGTTATGAAGTGGATGTGCAGGTGCGCGCGGTGGACCGCCGCTGGCTGCTCAAGGACATCACCAACCTGATCGCGCAGGAAGATGCGCACGTGCTGGAAATCAACAGCGACAACGTGCGCGACACCGGCAGGGCGCAGCTGCGCCTGCGGCTCAAGGTCAGCGACTACGACCAGCTGTCCGCCCTGCTCGGCAAGCTGGATGCCTTGCCGGGCGTGAATGAGGTGCGGCGACTGGGCTGAGCGCGGGTAGGCGGCTTAGCCGCTGGTCGGGGCGCATCATCGACTGCCTCTGCGCGCGTTGCGCTTTCGAACGTGGCGTGCGTGGCCGCCGTGCGGCGGAAACGCGTGCCTGGCAGGCTCCCCGGGCCGCCTGCAGATGCTGGAGGATGCATCGATGCACCGGGCCAGTTCGGGCAGCGCGCCGGCTCCCGTCGCGCTTGCCTTGACCAATCCCGACTCCCGAATCCGCCCCTCCTGCCCACCCACACCGTCTTCGCGGCACAGCCAGCTACCATAGGCACGTGAACGCGTCCCCGTCAGGTCGCGCCAAGGATGGACGCCACCGCATGTTTTCCCTGCCGCGCTGGGTCAGGTCGCCGCGCCTTTGGGCGCCGTTGCGCAGCCTTGCGCTATGGCGCGTGGTGCTGGTACTTGCCGCCTGCCTGCTGTTGAGCGTCATCGCGGCGCGCAAGCCGTTGGGCGATTTGCTGTGGCCGGACACCCGCATCCAGCAATTGCTGCAACGTGGCGATGCGGCGCTGTCGCGCGGCAAGCTCAGTGCCGCCGACGGCAGCGGTGCCCAGGAACTGTTCACCGCTGCGCTTGCGTTGGATAACGATCGCAGCGAGGCGCGCATCGGGTTGGCGCGGACCGGCATGGCGGCCGTGGTGCAGGCGCGTGCCGCGATCGCGGCCGGCGATGCGGTCGCCGCGCAGCGCACGCTGGCACTGGCAACCGCACTGGAGGTGCCGCAGGCGCAGATCGCGCCGGTTGCGCTGCGGCTGCGTCAGTTGCAGGCACGCCGCGCCGGACTGGATGCCCTGCTGGCGCAGGCCGCTGCGGCCCAGCAGCAAGGTCGCCTGGATGGCACGCCCGACAGCGCGCTGCCGCTGTATCAGCGCATCCTGACCCTGGCGCCCGACCGCACCGACGCGCTGGAAGGGCGCGAAGATGCCCTGACCGATCTGTTGGCGCAGGCGCGTCATGCGCTGGCGCGCGACGCCCTCGGCGAGGCGGCGGCCCTGCTGGCCGCCGCCAAGCGCTACGACGCCGGGCACGCCGACGTGCCGTCGACCGAGGGGCACTATCACCGTGTGCTGGATCAGCGCCGGCAGCGCGCCGAGGTATTGTTGCGCCGTGGTCGCTTGGCACCTGCGGCACGCGATTTCAACGCGGTGCTGGCGGCCGAGCCGGAGGATGTCGGTGCGCATCGCGGGCTGGAACGGGTGGCCAGCGAATACGCCGCGCAGGCAGGCCGGCAGGCCGCGGATTTTCAGTTCGACGCGGCGATGCAGTCGCTGCAACAGGCGCAGTCGCTGGTGCCGGGTGCCGCATCCATCGCCCAGGCCGAGCAGGCCATCGCGCGCGCCCGCGATGCCCAGCGCGGCCCGGAAACGGGTCTGTCACGCGGCGTTCGCGAGCGCCGTTTGCGGGGGCTGCTGCAACGTGTTGCCGATGCCGAAGCGCGCCAGCAATGGATGACGCCACCCGGTGTCAGCGCCTACGACGCGGTGCGCGCGGCGCAGGCACTGGCACCGCGCGACCCACGCGTACTGCAGGCCGCCGCGCGCGTGGCGCCGGCCAGCCAGCGCTGTTTCGAAGACGAACTACGCAACAACCGGCTGCGCGCCGCGCGCGGCTGCCTGGATGCCTGGCAGGCATTGACCCCGAATGGCGATGCGCTGGCCGGCGCGCGTCGACGTCTTGCGCAGCGCTGGGTTGCGGTCGGCAGCGAGCGCCTGGGCCAGGAGGATGCGGCGTTCGCACGCCGTGCGCAGGAACAAGCGCATCAGCTGGATCCCGGTTTGCCGGAGTTGGCCGAATTCACGCGCCGGGTCAGGGCGGTGGCGGAGCAGCGCTGAGGCGTGGGTTGTCGTCGTTGGCGTTCGGCCTGTGGACGCCGGCGGTAGGTGGCGACCAGGCCGCAAGACATCCCGGCTGTCGATCCCTTCTGCCGTCGGGAGAAGGTGCCCGAAGGGCGGATGAGGGTGCGCGCGAAGCATCGCGATCCATATCTGCCTTCGTCGTTGCGATGGGCCAATCCCGTCACCCATCAAGCGCTGCGCGCGCCCGCATCAGGGCAGCCCGCAATCCTCCGCGCAGCACGACCAATGCATCTGCCCGATCCGCAACGGGCCAGTCGCTCACCCGCGGCGCCGTTCACCCCGCGATAAACAGCTCGCGGACCGTTGCGCGCGCTGCATCCAGCGAGAAGTGTTCGGCCACGTTGCGCAGGCCGTTATCGGCCAGCTTCTGCCATTGCGCCGCGTCCTGGTACAGCCGCACGATGGCATTGGCGAAAGCATCGGCCTCATCGGCCACGCAGACATCCTCGCCATCGCGCAGATGCATGCCTTCCACCGCGCAGGTGGTGCCGACCACCGGTTGACCATGCGCCATGCTCAGGTTGATCTTGCCCTTGACCCCGGCACCGAAGCGCAGTGGGGCGACCGCAATGCGGGCGCTGTCCATGAACGGCACCAGATCCGGCACATGGCCGTGCAGGCGCACGCCGGGGCATTCTTCCGCGAGCAGCTTCAGCGCTTCCGGAAGATCCGCGCCGATGCAGTGAAACTCCACAGTGGGCAGGTGCGCGCGCACCTGCGGAAAGATCGCGCTGATGAACCATTGCACCGCATCTGCGTTCGGCGGATGCCGGAAGCCGCCCACGAACACCAGGTCGCGGCGTTGTTCGAAGCTGTGGCCGCTGCCGGCGACCTCGTGCAGGTTGGAGAGCAGGGCGGTGCGGATCTGTGGCGCATCCGCGTGCAATTGCGCCTGTTCGGCGGCAGACACCAGCACGGTGACGTCGGTGGCCGCCATGATCTCCAGCTCGCGGACCCGGGTACGTTCGGCGCTGCGCAGCAGATTGGCGTCGCCGGCGAGCTCGGCGCCGCGGCGCTCGCGCAGGTAGTGCAGGTCGACGGTGTCGAACAGTGTGCGTGCCTGCGGCGCGTACTGTTTCAACAGCGGCAGGCAGGCGTGGGCAACGTGATGGCGTACCAGCAGCACCACTGCAAAGCGCGCGCCGTGCGTGCGCAACCAGCTGCCGATGCCGTCCAGGAACGGCGCGTACCAGACCTCCACGCCCAGCTGCTGCAGTGCCTGGGTATGGCGCCCGGCATGTTCGCGCCGGGTCGGCACGAACACCACATGCGCGCCTTCTTCGCGCAGCAGCCGGATCAGATTGAACTGCCGCAGCGATCCGGAATCGCGATCCGGCTGCGGCACGCATTCGTCCAGGATCAGCACCTGGCGTTGCGCGCGATGCAGGTGCGCCGGGCCTGGCACCGTGCCGACCGGCAACTGCGTCGCCAGCGCCTGCTGCCATTTCTCCGCAAAAACCGCCTGATTGCGCACCTGATAGGCCTTCACCCCGGTACGCGTGTCGGTGCCGTCGCTGGTGCCTTCGTCATGTACCACCACGCTGGCCGGTTGCACCAGGACCTGACGCCCGGCAGCGCGCACTGCGAAGGCCAGGTCGGCAGCATTCCAGCCCGATGAAGGGTCGCAGCCGTCCAGGCCGCCCAGGGTCGTCAGCAACAGCGCTCGCGGCAGCGCAATCGCCGCACCGGAGCAGTAGTCCATCGCGCGGACATAGGCATAGCGCGGGTCGTCGGCCGACTCGAAGCGGCCGTAGCTCCAGGCGCTGCCGTCGCCGAAGACCACACCGCCAGACTCTTGCAGGCGCCCGTCCGGGTACACCAACTGCGCGCCGACCAGGCCGGCGTCCGGATACGCGGCAAACGTGTCGATCAGCCGATCCAGCCAGCCGGGCTGCGGAATGGTGTCGTTGTTGAGCAGCACCACGTACTCGCCGCGTGCCAGCGCGATCCCGTCGTTGCAGGCAGCGATGAAGCCGCCGTTGCTGGCGCGCAGGTGGTACCGCAGGCCGGCGATCTGCGGCAGCTGCACGGCGGTGGCATCGCTGCTGCCGTCGTCCACCACGACGATCTCCACCTCCCGCTGCGGCGGATGTGCAGCCAGCGCACGCAGGCAGGCCAGGGTATGGGCGATGTGATCATAGACCGCGATCACCACCGTCACGCGCGGCGCGGCGCTGTGCGGCACGGCAAATGCGGCAAACGGCGTGGCGTCGGGCAGCCACAACGGTGTGCCGAGCGCGACCGGGGGGGGCTGCGTGTGCACCCGAATGCGCTGCCAGGTCGCACGCCATCCGCGTGTGCGCATGCTGGCCACGCTGCGGTGGATCAGGCCGAGCACGCGATTGAACAGATAGCGCGCATCGGCCAGTGACATCGACATTGCGTTGAAACTCCAGCGGAGAGACCGGTGAGCGTAGCGGGCAGGTGGTGCGATGGCACAGCCGGCCGACAACCTCTGCCAGTGTAACGAGAGGGCACTGGCCGCGCCGAGCACAGGCTCCGCTGGCGCGGAGGCGGGCGTTGGCGTTTGTTAGCCGCGCTTAAGTCGGCGGGGCCAGCGCGGCGCAACCACGACAGCGCTGCGCTAGACTCGCCGGACTCTACATTTTCGCATCCCCGTGCCCCGACGCTACGACCACGACGATTCCGACGACTTTCAGGACGACTCCAACGCGCAAGGCTCCCGCTGGCAACGCAGGCTGATTGTCTGGGGCTTTGCCGCGATCGCGCTGGCGCTCGGTTTCCTGATCCCCTACACGGTGTATCTGAACAAGCAGGTCAGCCAGCGCTTCGGCGAGCTGCGTTGGCAGATCCCGACCCGTGTGTACGGGCGCCCGCTGGTGCTGGTGCCCGGCAATGCGCTGGATGCGGCCACGCTCAAGACCGAACTCGATGCGGCGTCCTACCGCGACGACGGCCAGGCCAAGCTGGCCGGCACCTATCGGCAGGAAGGCAGCCGCTTCACCATCGCCAGCCGCGGCTACAACGACGTGGACGGGCGCGTGCCTGCGCGGCGCATCGAGGTGAGCCTGTCCGGCGGGCGCGTGGCCAGCCTGCGCGATGCCGGCGATCGCAAGGCGCTCAAGAGCGCGCGGCTGGACCCGGCGCGCATCGCCACGCTGTATGGACAAAAGCAGGAAGAGCGCCGCCTGGTGCGCATGGAAGAAGTGCCCGAGCTGCTGGTGACCGGCTTGCAGGCGGTGGAAGACCGCGACTTCAACAGCCACCACGGCATCGATCTGAGCGGCATGGTACGGGCGGCCTGGATCATGCTGCGCTCCGGCGGCCAGGTCCGTCAGGGCGCCAGCACCCTGACCCAGCAGCTGGCGCGCAGCGGTCTGCTCGGCATCGGCAAGGAGCAGACGGTCACGCGTAAATTCAACGAGATTCTGTACGCGGTGATCATGGAGGCGCGCTACGACAAGCGCACCATCCTGGAGGCCTACCTCAACCAGGTCTATCTGGGCCAGCGCGGCGGGCAGGCCATCCACGGCGTGTCGTCAGGTGCGGAGCTGTGGTTCGGCCGCGAGCTCACCTCGATGACCACCGAGCAGATCGCGCTGCTGATCGGGCTGGTCAAGGGGCCGTCGTATTACGACCCACGGCGCAATCCGGAGCGCGCGCTGGACCGGCGCAACTTCGTGCTGGGCAAGCTGCACGAGAACCAGCTGATCGACGATGCCGAGTACAAGCGCGCGCTGGCTGCGCCGCTGGGCGTGCCCACCGAACCGGGCCTGGTCGCGGCCAACCGCTTCCCGGCCTATGTGGACCTGGTGCGCCGGCAGCTGGCTCACGACTATCCCGAAGGCGTGCTGCAGGGCGCCGGCATGAGCGTGCTCACCGGCATGTCGCCGTCCGCCCAGGCCTATGCCGAAGGCGCGGTGACCGGCACCATCAAGCGGCTGGACAACAAGAAACGTCCGCCGCTGCAGGCCGGCCTGGTGGTGACCGATGTGCACAACGGCGATGTGCTGGCAGTGGTCGGCAGCCGCGATGTGGCCAAGCCCGGCTTCAATCGTGCGGTGGAGGCGCAGCGGCAGGTGGGCTCGTTGCTCAAGCCGTTCGTCTATCTGCTGGCACTGGCTTCGCCGGACCGCTGGGCCTTGTCCAGTTGGGTCGATGATTCCCCGGTGACGGTGCAGCTCAGCCGGGGCAAGACCTGGTCGCCGGGCAATTCCGACAACCGCAGTCACGGCACGGTGCGGCTGGTCGATGCACTGGCGCATTCGTATAACCAGGCCACGGTGCGGGTGGGCATGCAGGTCGGCGCCGATCGCGTGGCGCAATTGATCCAGGTGCTGGCCGGCATCAAGGCCGACCCGAACCCCTCGCTGATCCTGGGCGCGACCGATCAGAGCCCGTACGGCATGGCGCAGCTGTACCAGTTCCTGGCGGCCGGTGGCGAGATCCAGCCGCTGCATGCGGTGCGTGGCGTGCTCGATCCGCAGGGCAAGTTGCTCAAGCGCTACGACAAGACGCCGGCACCGGCGCAGGAAGGCGACTCGGTGGCGGCCAACCTGATCAGCGTCGCGCTGCAGCAGGTGGTCAGCGGCGGTACCGCGCGGCAGCTGCTGGGCGATGGCCTGGGGCGCCTGTCGCCTGCGGGCAAGACCGGAACCTCAAACGATGGCCGCGACAGCTGGTATGCCGGCTATACCGGCGACCATCTGGCGGTGATCTGGATGGGGAACGACCAGAACGCCGAGACCGGCCTGTACGGCGCCACCGGCGCGATGCGGGTGTGGTCGAGCATCTTCGCGCGCCTGCCCAGCGCGCCGTTGAAGGTGAACGGCAAGGGCCTGGACTGGCAGTGGGTGGACGCGGCCGGCACGGGCGTTACCGATGCCGGCTGCCCGGGCGCGCGGCAGTTCCCGTTCGTGGTCGGCTTCACGCCGGCCTATGCGTCGTGCGCCGGCAATGCGCCCTCCATCGAAGGCGTGCCCGACGATGGGTCCGCACCTGCCGAGCAATCCAGCGGCGGCGGCTGGCGGCGTTTCTTCGGATTGGAAAAGAAGCCGGAAGAACCCGCACCGGCGCCCGCGTCGGCGCCCCCTGCACATTGACTGGAGTGACCCCATGATCCGATTGCATCGCCTTGTTGCCCTGATCGGCGTGCTCGCCGCAGTCACTGCCTGCGTCAGTGCGCCGCCCGCGCCGCCGCCGACGCCGGTGGACCCGACCACGCCGACACAACGGCTGTTGCTGATCGAGCGCGAAGCCGGCGTGGACGACACCGAGCTGTCGGTGCAGCCGCTGCGCGACCCGCAGGTGGACGACCTGCGCGAGAGCGCCAAGGCCAAGCGCCAGGCCGGCGACCTGCCCGGTGCAGCGGCGGCGCTGGATCAGGCGCTGAAGCTGGTGTCCGGTGACCCGGCAATCTTGCAGGAGCGTGCCGAAGTGGCCGTGCTGCAGGCCGATTGGCCGGCGGCCGAACGCTTCGCCAACCAGGCAGTGGAGCTGGGTTCCAAGACCGGCCCGCTGTGCCGTCGTCATTGGGCCACCATCGAGCAATCGCGGCTGGCGCGTGGCGAAAAGGAAAATGCCGCCTCGGCCAAGGCGCAGATCGCCGGTTGCACTGTGCCGGGCGTAAAACGCTACTGAGTGCGTGCACTACCGGTTGCGCTGCAGGCAGCGCGACCGGCCCGGCCGGCTGCGCCATGCGGGAGTGGGATGTGTGGCTGCATCCTGCGGTCCGCGGACAGGTCGACTCGATCGGGGCGCCCACCGCCGCGTCGCAGCGGGCCTGAAGTCTTCGAGTGTGATGCGTTGTTTGCCGCGCGCATGGCATGGGCAATCCTTCTTGTCGTCTGCAAGTCGCCGATGCATGCCGGCCCAACCGCCGGGTGAGGAGTGTGCAATGCCGGCCGGGATGCACACCCTGTGCGTGGAATGGGGTGGGCGGTGTAGCGACGACCACACAACAGCGCCTAGGACACACCGATGACGCAATGGCCCTACTGCATCGAAAGCCTGTGGAATGTCGAGGGCCATCCTCGTCAGGCGCGGATGGCGCGGCGCAGTCACAAGGTCGCCACATCGCCGGCCACGTGCGCCGCAGCCGCCTTGCCGCGATGAAGTGTTTACCGGCTGCTGCAGGCCCGATCCAGGCAGCATCCCCGCGCACGCGCTAGGCTGTCGTGCTTCATCTTCCGCATTCTCCTTGGTCTCATGTCCCAACTAGCCACTGCCAGCATCGAGGCGCTCAGCGAGGGCGGGGCGCTTGCGCGTCAGCTCGATGCGTTTGCACCGCGCGATGCGCAGTTGCGCCTGACCGGCGCCATCGCCGAGGCGTTCGAGCAGCGCGAGGTGCTGCTGGCCGAGGCCGGTACCGGTACCGGAAAAACGTACGCATATCTGGTGCCGGCATTGCTGTCCGGCCTCAAGACCATCGTCTCCACCGGCACACGCGCGCTGCAGGATCAGCTGTTCCACCGCGACCTGCCGCGCGTGCGCGCCGCGTTGGGCATCGGGCTGCGCAGCGCGCTGTTGAAAGGCCGCGCCAATTACCTGTGCAAGTACCGCACCCAGCAGGCGCGCGGCGAGCCGCGCCTGGCCACGCCCGAGCAGGTGTCGCAATTCCAGCGCATCGTGGCCTGGAGCGGGCGTACCCAGTACGGCGACATGGCCGAGATGGACGCCTTGCCGGACGATTCGCCGCTGCTGCCGATGGTGACCTCCACTGTCGACAACTGCCTGGGCACCGAGTGCCCGTTCTACGGCGAATGCTTTGTGGTGCAGGCGCGCCAGCGTGCGCAGGCCGCCGATCTGGTCGTGGTCAATCACCATCTGCTGCTGGCCGATCTGGCGCTCAAACAGGAAGGCTTCGGCGAGATCCTTCCGGGCGCGCAGGCGTTTGTCATCGACGAAGCGCACCAGCTGCCGGAGCTGGCGGCCAATTTCTTCGGCGAAAGCTTCGGCATGCGCCCGTGGCAGGAGCTGGCGCGCGATTGCATGGTCGAAGCGCGTCTGGTCGCCGGCGCGCAGGCCAGTCTGCAGGAGCCGATCCTGGCCCTGGACGAAGCCTTGCGCGGCTTGCGTGCCGGCATGGAAGGCCTGCCGCCGCGCGGCACGCAATGGCGTGCACTGGCCAAACCGCAGGTGCGCGAAGGGTTCGATGCGGTGCTGTCGGCATTGGCACGATTGGCCGAATCGCTGCTGCCGTTGCGCGAGGCCTCGCCGGGATTCGATGGCTGCACGGCGCGCGCGCAGGAAGCGTTGAACAGGTTGTCGCGCTGGCTGGGCGAGGACGTAGCGGTGGCGGATTTCGCGCAGGATCCGCCGGAACAAACCGTCGACAACGATGTGCTCTGGTATGAGCTGAGTCCGCGTGGATTCCGTTGCCAGCGCACGCCGCTGGACGTGTCCGGGCCGCTGCGCGAGCATCGCGAAAAATCGCAGGCGGCCTGGGTGTTCACCTCGGCCACGCTGGCGGTGGGTGGCGAGTTCGACCACATCGCGCTGCGGTTGGGCTTGAACGACCCGGTGACCTTGCTGCAACCCAGCCCCTTCGACTGGGGGCGTCAGGCGTTGTGCTACCTGCCGCCGAACCTGCCCGATCCGGCCGCGCGCGGTTTCGGTACGGCCTTGATCGCGGCACTGACCCCGGTGCTGGAAGCTTCCAATGGCCGCGCGTTCCTGCTGTTCGCTTCGCACCGTGCGCTGCGCGAGGCGGCCGAAGCGCTGCGTGGTGCGCCGTGGCCGCTGTTCGTGCAGGGCGAAGCGCCGCGCGCAACGTTGCTGCAGCGCTTTCGCGATTCCGGCAACGGCGTGCTGCTGGGGTCGGCTAGTTTCCGCGAAGGCGTGGACGTGGTCGGCGACGCCTTGAGCGTGGTGGTGATCGACAAGTTGCCGTTTGCCGCGCCCGACGACCCGGTGTTCGAAGCGCGCCTGGACGCGATCCGCCGCGAGGGCGGCAACCCGTTCCGCGACGAGCAATTGCCGCAAGCGGTCATCGCGCTCAAGCAGGGCGTGGGCCGGCTGATCCGCAGCGAGACCGACCGCGGCGTGCTGGTGCTGTGCGACCCGCGATTGGTGAACAAGAGCTACGGCCGCACCTTCATGAAATCGCTGCCGCCGTTTGCGCGCACGCGCGAGATCGACGAAGTGCGGGCGTTTTTTGGCGCCACCGCGCCGCTGGGCGACAATGGCGTCCCGGCGTTGCCGTTCGACGACGGCTGATCTTCCTCCTTCTTGCTGCCACGGCCCTGCCATGAACGTTCTCGCATTCGAAACCTCTACCGAAGCCTGCTCGGTCGCGCTGCACGTGGGCGGGTGCGTCATCGAGCGTTTCGAACTGGCGCCGCGTCGTCACGCGGAACTGGCATTGCCGTGGGCCGAGCAGCTGCTGGCCGAGGCCGGCATCACGCGGCGCCAGCTCGATGCGATTGCGGTCGGCCGCGGGCCCGGTGCGTTTACCGGCGTGCGCCTGGCCATCGGTATCGCGCAGGGCATTGCGTTAGGCCTGGATCGGCCGGTGCTGGCGGTCTCCACGCTGCAGGTACTGGCGTTGCGCGCGCCTGCCGAGGCGAAGCATGTGCTGGCCTGCATCGATGCGCGCATGGGCGAGGTGTATGCCGGCGTCTTTGTGCGTCACGACGATGGTGTATTGGAACTGATGCCTGAAGTGGTGTGCACGCCCGACACCTTGGTCGTGCCGGACACCGCGCACCGTTTCGCCGGAGTGGGCACCGGCTTCGCTGCCGCCGATGGTCTGCTGCAGCGGCGTTTTGCAGCGCAGCTGAGTGGCATCGATGCCAGCGCCCTGCCGCACGCCGCCGACCTGCTCACGCTGGCATTGCCGGCGTTGCAGCGTGGCGAAGGCGTGGCGCCGGAGCGTGTGGAACCGGCGTATCTGCGCGATAACGTCGCACTGACCTTGGTCGAGCAGCAGGCCGCACGCGCAGCGAAGGCGGGCGCAGCCGCGCCATGACGCACGGCGAACGCGAACGCGCGCGGTTTCGCGGCTGTCTGCTGGGCCTGGCGGTCGGCGATGCGCTTGGCACCACGCTGGAATTCTGCGCGCCGGGCAGCTTTACCCCGATCGACGACATGCGCGGAGGCGGCCCGTTCGCGCTGCGTGCCGGGCAATGGACCGACGACACCTCGATGGCCTTGTGCCTGGCGCACAGCCTGCTGCATCGGAACGGATTCGATGCCGCCGATCAGATGAATCGCTATTGCAACTGGTACCAGCACGGCTACCTCAGCAGCACCGGCAGCTGTTTCGATATCGGCAGCACCGTGCGGCAGGCGCTGGAGCGCTATCTCGATGGCGGTCCGGCCTTCAGCGGCAGCGAGGACCCGCGCGCGGCCGGTAACGGCTCATTGATGCGGCTGGCGCCGGTGGCGATGTATTACGCGTATCGCCCGGCTGAGTTGGGCGCGCGTGCTGCGGACAGTTCGCGTACCACGCATGCCGCCGCCGAAGCGTTGGACGCCTGCCGGCTGTTCGCGCTGCAGCTGCATGCCGCGTTGCTGGGTGGCGAGCGTGGGGCAGTGCTGCAGACGCAGTGCAACGAGTTAGTCACGCCGACAGTGCGCGCACTGGCCGCACGCAACCACGCGGCGGTGCCCGCGGCGCAGATCCGCGGCACCGGCTATGTGGTCGATTCGCTGTCGGCCGCGCTGTGGTGTTTCGCCACCACCGAGACATTCGCCGATGCGGTGCTGCGTGCAGCCAATCTGGGCGACGATGCCGACACCACCGCCGCCATCTGCGGCCAGCTGGCGGGGGCGTTCTACGGCGTCGACGGCATTCCGGCCGCCTGGCGCGAGCGGGTGCAGGACGCGGCCGAGATCATGGCATTGGCCGATCGGCTGCATGCCGCCGCATCGATGGCCTGAGGTCCGGGCCGCGGCGGACCGTGCCGCTCCATCTGCCGCACGCGGCAGGTAATACAGGTGTCCACGCCGTCGAGCACATTTCCAGGTGCGGCAGTCGAGCGCACGCCGGCGTTGCCGGCCTGCTGCAGGTCGGACGCCACGCCGCCGTTCCAGCCGGTGAGCAGGGGTGCACGCTCGGCATCCACGCTCATGCAGGCTGCCTCACCGACGGTGCGAGGACTACGTGCCGCTGATCCTGCGTTGCCGCCTTCTACCGGGTCAGGATCGCGCCTGGTCGTGGGGTGGTGTATCGCGCAGAGCGCGCGCCTGGGCGGTCTCAGCGATCGTCGTGCAGCTCGCCGCCGGGCAGGAACAGCCAGGTGCGGGTGACTTCCAGAATGTCCACGTCGTCCTTGGTCCTGGGCAGGGGCGGGAACGGCTGGGCCAGTTGCACCACGCGCAACGCGGCATCGTCCAGCGCCGGCACGCCGCTGGAGATCAGCACGCGGCTGCTTTCCACGCTACCGTCGCGGCGCACGCCCACGCTGATGACGACCTTGCCGCCCAGCCGGCGCCGCCGCGCTTCGTCCGGATAATTCAGATTGCCCACGCGCTCGGCGCGATCCACCCACGCGCGCAGATAGTTGGCGTACGCATATTCGCGGGTGCTGGCCGAGACGAACTTGCGGTTGGGGCGCTTGGCGTACTGCTCCGAGCGCAGATGCACCTCGGCGGCGAGCCGGGCCATTTCCGCGTCGCGCTGCACGCGCTGTGCATCGGCCGGGGTGAGCGGGTCGGTCCGCGGGTTGGGTTGCGGCGTGGGCATCGTCTGCTCGCCGCGACGGCTGCTGACCACGCGGGTCTGGGTCGGCTCCGGTGCCTGCACGCTGGTGGCGCGCTGCGCCTGTGGCGCGAGCCCGGTGCGGTCCTGCGGTACTACGCCGGGCTGGCTGTCGCGCGGGCGCTGGGCGGTGTCGTGGTCGCCGCCGCCCTGCTGGTTGGCCTGGGCCAGGAAGTCGGCCTGTTTCGGCGTCAACGGCGTGCTGGTCTGGCTGAAGATCACGTCCAGTGTCGGCACCAGCGGCGCATCCTCGCTGACCGTGAAACCCACCCCCAGGATCAGCGCGGCGTGCAGCAACAGCGAGATCACCAGCATCGCGCTCAGGCGCTGGCGGTCGTCCATCGCTGCAGGCTGCGCCGCGGCCTTGCTCATTGCGCGGTGCCGGCCTCGATCGCGTCGAACAGCAGCCCGGCGATGTTCAGGCCGAACTGCGCATCCAGCTCGCGCACGCAGGTGGGGCTGGTGACGTTGACCTCGGTCAGGTAATCGCCGATCACGTCCAGACCGACGAAGCGCATGCCGCGCCGGCGCATTTCCGGGCCGACCTGCGCGGCGATCCAGCGGTCGCGCTCGGACAGGGGGCGGCCTTCGCCACGCCCGCCGGCGGCCAGGTTGCCGCGGAATTCGTCGCCCTGCGGAATCCGCGCCAGGCAGTAGTCCACCGGCTCGCCGTCCACCAGCAGGATGCGCTTGTCGCCGGCGGTGATGTCCGGGATGAAGCGCTGCGCCAGGGTCAGCTTGCGGTTGCCGTCGGTGAGCGTTTCCAGGATCACGTTGAGGTTGGGGTCGCCGGTGCCACTGCGGAAGATCGAGCGCCCGCCCATGCCGTCCAGCGGCTTCAGCACGGCTTGGCCGTGTTCCAGCACGAACGCCTTCAGCGTCGCCGCATCGCGGCTCACCAGCGTCGGCGGGCAGCATTGCGGAAACAGCAACGCCGCCAGCTTCTCGTTGTAGTCGCGCAGGCCCTGCGGGTCGTTGACGATCTGCGCGCCGGCGCGCTGGGCCACGCTCAGCACCTGGGTGTCGTAGACGAACTCGGCGTCCACCGGCGGGTCCTTGCGCATCAGCACCACCTGGCCGGGGCCGAATTCCAGTTCGGCGAACTCGCCCAGCGTGAACCAGCTTGTCTTGTCTTCGCGCACGCTCAAGGGGGCGACTTGCGCCACGGCGCGTCCCTCGCGCAGGCTGAGCCCGCCGGGGCGCACATAGTGCAAGCGGTGGCCACGACGCTGGGCTTCCAGCAGCATGGCGAAGGTGGTGTCTTTGGCGATCTTGATGGAGGCGATGGGATCCATCACCACAACGACGTCGAGCGACATGGGGCTAAACCTTTCGAACAAGCTGCCGATGGTAACTTCAAGCGGTGGGCGATGGCGTGCCCGACAGGTCGCGGATGCGCGACTTGCCGGTCCGGAGGCACCTGGCCGCGGTCGGAACGTCCGCCTGGCGGGGCCCCGGCAATGCGCCCTTGACAGTCGATGCGGGTCTTGGGATATACATGCAGTTTCGTAGCGACGTCGGAAGGGATGAAGCGTTGCGCGTCCGGGGATATTTGCATGAGTGAAAACATTGCTGCGGGTGGGGAACTCGCAGGACTGAAGGTGATGGTCATCGACGATTCGAAGACCATTCGCCGCACCGCCGAAACGCTGCTGAAGCGGGAAGGTTGTGAAGTAGTGACAGCGACCGATGGTTTCGAGGCACTGGCCAAGATTGCGGACCAGCAACCTCAGATCATTTTTGTCGACATCATGATGCCGCGCCTGGATGGGTACCAGACGTGCGCGTTGATCAAGGGCAACCAGCTCTTCAAGTCGACGCCGGTGATCATGTTGTCGTCCAAGGATGGCCTGTTCGACAAGGCGCGTGGCCGCATCGTCGGCTCCGAGCAATATCTGACCAAGCCATTCACCCGTGAAGAACTACTGAGCGCGATCCGCACGTACGTCCACGCCTGACCAGGGGGAAAGGCAACATGGCTCGAATTATATTGATCGAGGACTCGCCCACCGATCGGGCAGTCTTCAGTCAATGGCTGGAAAAAGCTGGCCATACGGTCGTCGCCACCGACAACGCCGAAGCGGGACTTGAGCTGATTCGCAGCCAGGCGCCCGATCTGGTGCTGATGGATGTGGTGCTGCCAGGTATGAGCGGCTTCCAGGCAACGCGTGCACTCGCACGCGACCAGGCCACCAAGGACATCCCCGTGCTGCTGGTCAGCACCAAGGGGATGGAAACCGACAAGGCATGGGGTTTGCGACAAGGTGCCAGCGACTACATCGTCAAGCCGCCGCGCGAAGACGATCTGATCGCTCGCATCAAACAACTGGTGCGTTGATGCGCTCTCCATTCGACATTCTCGAAGACTACGAGCGTCGTAGTCTTGCGCACGCCACGCCGCTGCCGGAGCGCCAGTTCTCGGCCGATATCTGGCGTGGCGTCGGCTATCGCGTCGGGACCCGGCGACTGGTGTCGGATTTCCGCGAAGTGGCGGAAATCGTGCCGATGCCACCGGTGACGCCGGTGCCCGGCGGGCAGCCCTGGTTGCTGGGGGTGGGCAACCTGCGCGGCAACCTGTTTCCGGTGATCGACTTGAAGCAGTTCCTGGAGGGCCGTCGCACGGTGCTGCAGGAAGGCCAGCGGGTGCTGATCATGCGTCAGAGCGGCGGCGACGTCGCGCTGACCATCGATGAGCTGTATGGCCAGCGCAGCTTCGAACAGTCCCAGGCGGTCGAACCCGGCGAGCTGGCGCAAGGCCGCTACGCCCACTTCATCGATCGTGCCTTCCGCAACGAGACGCAGGACTGGGGTGTGTTCTCCCTGGCGTTGCTGTCGCGCACTCCTGAATTCCGGCAGGCCGCGGCCTAAGCCGCGACCCCGCCACGTCATACAGATCGAGGTCGAACCATGAGTACCGCCCCGGACGCCCGCAAGACCAACAAGCTCGGCAGCGTCAGCACCAGCTTCTGGCTTGGCTTGCTGGTGTTGTCGATGATCGTGTTTGGCGCCAACACCGGCGTCGCGACCTGGCAGGGCAGTCGTCTTGCCGGTGCCGGCACCGGCGCGGCCGACTTGCAGGTGCTCTCGCAGCAGCTGGCCAACCAGGGCCGCGAAGCGGTCTCCGGCGATCCCAAGGCGTTCGCCGCGTTCAAGGAGACCAAGGGCCGCATCGACAGCACGGTGAGCGAACTGGATGGCCGCTACGGCCAGGAAGGCTCGGTCGCCAGTTCGATGGCCCAGCTCAAGGCGACCTGGGTGCCGCTCAGCAAGAACGCCGACCAGATCATCGCCAGCGAACCGGCGGTGCTCGGTCTGGCCGGCAACGCCGAACGCTTCACCGGCAGCGTGCCGCAGCTGCAGGCGCAGTTGAACGAGGTGGTGCGCGCGATGACGGTCAGCGGCGCACCTGCCTCGCAGATCTACAACACGCTGCAGCAGGTGGTGGTCGCCGGCACCATGGCGCGCCGGGTGACCGAAATGCGCGCCGGCGGCGCCAATGCCGCTGCCTCGGGCGACGCGCTGGCGCGCGACTCGGTGGTGTTCACGCAGATGCTGGAAGGCCTGCGCGCAGGTAACGAAGAACTGGGCATCGCCGCGGTGCGCAACCCGGCCGCCTTGTCGGCACTGGAGCAGTCGCAGGCGCAGTGGACGACGATGAAGAAGGACATCGACGCCATCCTCGCCAGCTCGCGCAACCTGTTCGCCGCGCAGTCCTCGGCCGCCGCCTTGACCGCCGGCTCCAACAAGATGCTCGACGACAGCAAGAAGCTGTTCGATGCGTTCTCTGCGTTCGGTTCGGTGCGCGATACGCGCCTGTTTCCGAACTTCTGGCTGGGTGTGGTTTCCGGCTTGATCGCATTGCTGGCCATTGTCGGTTTCGTGTGGAGCTCGGTGCGCGTACGGACCCGCGAGCAGGACGTGCGTTACCAGGCGCAGGTGGAATTCAACAGCCGCAACCAGCAGGCGATCATGCGGTTGCTGGACGAAATCAGCTCGCTGGGTGAAGGCGATCTGACCGTCAAGGCGTCGGTGACCGAAGACATGACCGGCGCCATCGCGGACGCCATCAACTACGCCGTGGACGAGCTGCGCCACCTGGTGACCACCATCAACGACACCTCGGCCAAGGTGGCCGTGTCGACCCAGGAAACCCAGGCCACGGCGATGCAGCTCGCCGACGCGGCCGGCCAGCAGGCCAACCAGATCACCACCGCGTCCGAGCGCATCAGCGAAATCGCTGCCAGCATCGAACAGGTCTCGCGCAACTCCACCGAGTCGGCCGAAGTGGCGCAGCGCTCGGTGGTCATCGCCGCCGAAGGTGCCGGTGTGGTGCGCGAGACGATTCAGGGCATGGACCAGATTCGCGACCAGATCCAGGAAACCTCCAAGCGCATCAAGCGCCTGGGCGAATCGACCCAGGAAATCGGCTCGATCGTGGAACTGATCAACGACATTTCCGAGCAGACCAACATCCTGGCGCTCAACGCCGCGGTGCAGGCCGCCTCGGCGGGCGAGGCCGGTCGCGGTTTCGCCGTGGTGGCCGACGAAGTGCAGCGCCTGGCCGAACGCACCTCCGGTGCGACGCGACGGATCGAAGGCCTGGTGCAGACGATTCAGGCCGATACCAACGAAGCGGTCAGCTCGATGGAGCAGACCACCTCCGAAGTGGTGTCCGGTGCGCGCCTGGCCGAAGACGCCGGCACCGCGCTGACCGAAATCGAGCGCGTGTCCAACGCACTGAACAACCTCATCAAGAACATCTCCATCGCCGCACACCAGCAGTCGGCTGCGGCGACGGACATCACACAGACCATGGGCGTGATCCGTCAGATCACCAGCCAGACATCGCAGGGTGCGGAACAGACGGCCGAGTCGATCGGCAACCTGGCTCAGCTCGCTGCCGATCTGCGCCGTTCGGTCGCCGACTTCAAGCTGCCGGCGTGACCACGACGCGGAACGGGAAAGGATCAGCAGATGGCGCGTAGTCGCATTACGTCGATGCAGGAAGTGACCGGTGACCGCGCAAGCGGTGAGCCGGCCGTTGTCAGGGGGCTGCAATGAGTGCGCTTCGCGATGCGATGAGCCACGCCGCGCTGGGCTGGGTCAAGCCGGAGCTGGACGAGACCTTGCGCCAGGCGCGCAACGAGATCGAATACTTCGCCGAAGAACCGTCCGACACCAGTCGGATGCGCTTCTGCGCCGGTTACCTGCATCAGGTGCAGGGCACCTTGCGCATGGTCGAGCTATACGCGCCGGCGATGGTGGCCGAGGAACTGGAGCTGCTGGCCAACGCGGTGCAGGCCGGTGAGGTCAGCGACCGCGACGAAGCCTGCGCCATGCTGATGCGCGGCACCGTGCTGCTGCCCGATTATCTGGAACGCCTGCAGAACGGCCATCGCGACATTCCGATCGTGCTGCTGCCGTTGCTCAACGAAATCCGTGCCACCCGTGGCCAGCCGGGTCTGAATGAAAGCGTGTTGTTCGCGTTCGATCCGCAGGCCGGTGTCGCCACCGAAGCCGAGCTGGATCACGCACGCGGCAGCCTGTCCGGCCGCAATCGCGAACTGCTCGACACGGTCGGCAGTGCGGTCAAGGAAGAATTGCTGCGCGTCAAAGACGCGCTGGATCTGCATCTGCGCACCGGCGGCGACATCGCCGAGCTGCAGACCCAGGTCAATGACCTCGGCAGTGTGGCCGACACCCTGGGCATGATGGGCCTGGGCGTGGCGCGCAACGTCGTCGTGCAGCAGCGCGATGCGCTGGCGCGCGTGGTCGATGGCCAGGTGCAGATGGACGAAGGCGTGCTGCTGGATATCGCCGGCGCGCTGCTGTACGTGGATGCGTCGCTGGACGATCAGGTCGCCAGTCTGGGCGCCGACAGCGGCGACGGCAACGAGGCCAGCAACAGCGCCACCTCGTCGGAAGTGCGTCGCACCGTCGATGTGCTGGCGCAGGAGGCGATCGCCAACTTCGGTGCGGCGCGCGAACACTTCGTCGCCTTCATCGAGACCAATTGGGATCACGCGCGTCTGGCCGACGTGCCGCATCTGCTGGGCGAAGTCGGCGGTGCCTTGCGCATCCTCGAACTGCCGCAGGCGGCCGATTACCTGGAAGGCGTGCGCCGTTATGTCGATCTGGAACTGATCGGCAAGCAACGCGTGCCCAGCGGACGTCAGCTGGATACGCTGGCCGACGCGATGGCCAGCCTGGAGTATTACCTGGAAGCCCTGCGCGAGCGCCGTCCCGGCCGCGAGGAGATTCTGGACATCACCCGCAACAGCCTGGAAACGCTGCGCTATTGGCCGCTGCCTTCGGGCCAGCCGTCCGAATTGCCGGTCGGTGCCGACCAGCCGGGCAGCGTTGCCGAGGTGCAGCCGGTTGCCGTGTCGCTTGCCCAGCATGCCGGCACGCCGGACGCGGCGGCCAACGATGCGGCGCCTGTCGCGCCGCTGGAATGGGCCAACGAAACCGTGGTCGAAACGCCGTTCGCGGCCAGCGTGGTGCACGACACCGGCGCCGCGGCGACCGATACGGTGTTCTCGTTCGACCCGGTGGCTGCAGAAGAAACCCTCTCCGGCCAGGCGCACGTGCCGTTTACGGTTGCGCCGCTGGACTTGTCCGACGACGGTACGCATGCGCCCGGCGATTGGCAGCTGGAAACCACCGAACAGGCTGCACCGATCGCCACGTCGGCGTTCGACCCGGTATCGGCCGAGCAGGACGGTCACGCAGCGAGCGAGGCCGCGCAGGTCAGCTACACCGTGGATCTGAGCGCGCTGGAACAGGAGCAGGCCGCTGCGCCTGTGGTGGCCGACACCACGCCGTTGCAGATCGAGCAGATCGAGTTGCCTGGCGATATGGACCAGGTCGACGCACCGCTGGATTTCATTGCCGAGAACCATGCGCGCCGCGCGCAGACCAGCATCGAAGATGCGTTCTCGCCGCCGCCGGCTCCGCCGCAGGAACTGGACGATCCGTTTGTCGAGTCCGCGCCGGACGTTGCACCGGACGCGCCGGCCGACGCCAGCGCCGAGCAAACGACTCCGCGCGTTCAGCAGGCCACGGTCAGCGAGTTCGAACTGGACGATGCTTCGGCCGCCTTCCTGGCGCAGCTCGACGCGGCCGCCGCGCAATTCGACGTGGCGCGTCCGCAGGATGCACCGGCCCCCAGCGACGCAGCGTCCGATGCAGCGCCGCTGCAGGCAGCGAGCGAAGCGGCGGCGGCCGATACCGCCGATGCCGGCATTTTCGGCGGCTTTGGCGACAGCGATATCGATGACGACATCCGCGATGTCTTCCTCGAAGAATTCGACGAAGAACTGGTCAACCTCGGCCAGTTGCTGCCGGTCTGGCGCGCTGCGCCCAATAGTCCGGACCACCTGCGCCCGATCCGCCGCGTCTTCCACACCTTGAAGGGCAGTGGGCGTCTGGTCGGTGCCAGCGTGCTGGGCGAATTCAGCTGGAAGATCGAGAGCATGCTCAACCGCGTGCTCGATAACTCGCGCCCGGCCAGCCCGGCGGTGGTGGCGATGGTCGAGCTGGCCTACGAAGTGCTGCCGCAATTGAACGCAGCGCTGCGCGACCAGGGCCGCATCGGTGCCGATTTGCCGCAGATCCAGGCAATCGCCGAGCGGGTGGCCGCGGGCGAAGAGGTCTATTACGTGCCCGCACCGGCAACGCCGGTGGCGGTTGAACCTGCTGCGATTCCTGCCGTTGCCGGGGCGCTTGTCGCCAGTGGCACGCCGGCGTCGGTGGACAGCGTGCTGCGCGAGATCCTGGAAGCCGAAGTCGCCACGCATCTGGAAACCGTCAACGCCTGGCTGCAGGCCACGCAGGTCGAGCCGCAACTGGCAACCGAAGAGTTGCTGCGTGCCGTGCACACCATGAGTGGCGCGTTCGCGATGACCGATGTGCCGGAAATCACCTTGGTGACCACGCCGGCCGAAAGCTATGTCAAGCGTCTGCTTGCGGCGTCGCAAACGCCCTCGCAGGACGGCATCGATGCGATCACCGCTACCGCTGCGGCGATCGCGACCACGGTTACCGCACTGCGCGCCGACGCGCCGTTGATTCCGTCGTTTGCGCCGTTGACCGAGCGCTTGCGCGCCCTGGTGGACACGCTGCCCGAAGCGCAGTGGCCGCCGCAGGTGGCCCTGGACGAGCTGGACGAGCTCGACGCTGCCGGCGACGAGCTCGACGCCAACGAAACGGTCGAACTCACCGGCGTGGAGGATCTGTCGCAGTACCTGGACTCCAGCGCACTGCCGGCCGATACCGCTGCACCGACGCATCCGGCCGACCAGCCGCAAGACGCCGATGCACACGCCGAGGCTCCGATTGCGGTGGACGAGCTGGCCGGCGCCGAGGCAGACAGTTCGCTACACGCGCTTGAGGTACCTGCAGCCAGCGACGAGCACGTCGCAGCGCTGGAGCAGGATGACGCGTTCGCCGAATCTGCCGATGCCGATGCCGCATCCAGCGATGGCGTCGCCCCGCTCGCGCACCCCGAGCAGGCCGACTCGCTGCACGGCGAAGCCGCGCAGCATGACGAAGCCGCAGCCCAGGGCACCGATGCGCACGACAGCTCGGTCGATGAGCCGGCGGTCGAAGCCGACGCCTGGGATGCCACCGAGCTGCAGCACGGCGAGGCAGCGGATGCGGCATCGCAGCCTGCCGACCCTGTCGAAGATGCAGCAAGCGAAACGTACGCCGCTGCCGATGCAACGCCGTCTGCGCACGACGCTGCAGACCATGCCACGCACCTGGACGACAGCGTTGCGGTAGACGAGCTGGCCGAGGCGGAGGCCACGTTGGGCCACACGCAAACGCTTGCACCAGTGGCCGATACCGACACGCTTGCAGACCAAGCGACTGTCGAAACCATCGACGCATTGGATGCGGTGCACACCGATGTCGCGGTCGCCGACGAGGCGCCTGCCGCGATCGCCGAGGACTGGACCCCGGAAACTGCGGCGCTGGACAGCGTTTCGACCGACCACGATGGTCAGGGCCTCGATCAGGGGTATGTCGACCACGTCGCCGCGTCGCCCGAACACGCCGCCGGCGCGCAGGATCACCATGGCGAGCATGCGGCCGACCAGGCCGCAGAGCACGCCGAATCGGTGCAGGCGCACGACGCAGATGTAACGACGAGCGAACAAGCGCAGCACGCTGCGCAAGCGGACGATCACGCCGGGGCGCAATACCATGCGGACGCCGAGCAGGCGGCGCATTCCGAAGCGCAGGCGGCGTACGACGCACCGTCGCAGTCGGACCCGTTGGTTGAATCGAGCGAGCAGGCGGACGCGATCGAACCGGCGCAGCTGGACGAGCAAGCGCACTACGATGCGCCGACCGCCGAAGCTGACGACAACGTAGCGCAGGCGGACGTCGAGCACGTGGATGCAGCGCACGCAGAGGACGAGCACGCCGAGACCGAGCACGCCGCGACGGTGCATGCCGATGACGCCGTGCCGGAGCAGACCATCGCGTCGGTGCAGGCGTTCGAAATGGCGCATGCGGCCGATCAGGTCGAAGAATCGGGCGATCCGCAGTCCGAGACCGTGCCGGAGTTGCAAGACCACAGCGCGACCACCGACGCCGACGCGCCCCACGACGACGCGATTGCAACGCGCGATCGGGCAGAGCACATCGACGCCGCTGAATCCGCGACGGCCGAGCCTGAGAATGTCGAGCACGAAGCCAGCGCAGCGGCGGCCCTCAGCGCACCGGTGGAAGACGCCGCGCCGGTCGAAGCGGCCACCAACGAGGTGGGCGCCGCGTTCGATATCGGCCCGCTCAACTTCGATCAGCTCGATGGCGAACTGGTCGACATCTTTGTCGAAGAAGGCCGCGACCTGCTCGACCATTGCGACGGTCTGCTCGCCCGCATGCGCGAAGTGCCGGAAGACCGCGAGGTCCTCAACGGACTGCAGCGCGATCTGCACACGCTCAAGGGCGGCGCGCGCATGGCCGGCATCAACGCCATCGGCGACCTCGGTCATGCGATCGAATCGCTGCTCGAAGCAGTGGCGGCCAACCGGACCGACATCGATCGCGATGACGTGCGCCTGTTCGAACGCGGCTTCGACCGCCTGCATCAGTTGTTGACCCGTACCGGCATGCACCGCGCCGTGTCGATGCCGACCGACCTGGTGGAAGCCTTCGAAACCCGCACCCGTGGCCGCAATGCCGCCCCGCCCAGCGACGCCGATGTGCGCGCGATCGCCAAGGCATCGGTGGAGCCTGCGCCGCTGTCGGCGCCGGTGCCGGTCGACGGCCAGGTCGAAGAAGAACTGATGCCGCGCGCGCAGCAGGAACAGGTGCGCGTGCGTGCCGACCTGCTCGACCGCCTGGTCAATCACGCCGGCGAAGTGGCGATCTACCGTTCGCGTCTGGAACAGCAGATGGGCGCCTTCCGCGGCGCCATGGGCGAACTGGATCGCACCAACGCCCGTCTGCGCGACCAGCTCCGTCGTCTGGATCTGGAAACCGAAGCGCAGATCGTGGCGCGTTATCAGCGCGAACAGGACCAGGGCGATCGCACCTTCGATCCGCTGGAGCTGGACCGCTTCTCCACCCTGCAGCAGCTCAGCCGCGCGCTGAACGAATCGGCGGCCGACTTGGGCGGCTTGCAGGGCGTGCTGGAAGATCTGTCGCGGCAGTACGACGGCCTGCTGCAACAGCAGTCGCGCGTCAGCTCCGAACTGCAGGACGGCCTGATGCGCGCGCGCATGGTGCCGTTCGACGGTCTGGTGCCGCGCCTGCGCCGTGTGGTGCGCCAGGCAGCCAGCGATACCGGCAAGCAGGTGCACCTGGTGCTGGAAGGCACCCAGGGCGAACTGGATCGCAACGTGCTCGACCGCATGGTCGCGCCGTTGGAACACATGCTGCGCAACTCGGTCGCACATGGCCTGGAAACGCCAGAGCAACGCCGCGACGCCGGCAAGCCGGAAGAAGGCAGCATCGCCATCCGTCTGCGCCGCGAAGGTTCGGAAATCGTGCTGGAAGTGGCCGACGACGGCGCCGGGCTGGACCGCGAGGCGATCCGTCGCCGCGGCGAGCAGCGCGGCCTGATCGAGCCCGGCCAGCAGCTCAGCGAGGCCGAACTGGATGGCCTGATCTTCGCTTCCGGCTTCAGCACCTCCGAACAGGTCAGTCAGCTGTCCGGCCGTGGTGTGGGCATGGACGTGGTGCGCAACGAAGTGCGTCAGCTCGGCGGCTCGGTGGATATCCACTCGGTGCGCGGCCAGGGCGCCACCTTCACCCTGCGCCTGCCGCAGACGCTGGCGGTCACCCAGGCGGTGTTCGTGCGCATCGGCGAAACCACGTTCGCGGTGCCGGTGGGTTCGGTCAGCGGTATCGGCCGCATCTCGCGCACCCGCTACGAATCGGGCGAGGGCGGTTATCACTACGCCGGCGAAGAGTACGTGCTGCACGACCTGGGCTCGCTGGTCGGCCAGCCGGTTGCGCGCGCCGATGGTCAGGCGCAGGTGCCGTTGCTGCTGGTGCGTGCGGGCGATCTGCGCGCCGCAGTGGCGATCGATCAGGTGCTGGGCAACCGCGAAATCGTGGTCAAGCCGGTGGGCCTGCAGATCGCCTCGGTGCCGGGTATCTACGGCGCCACCATCACCGGCGATGGCCGCGTGGTGGTGATCCTGGACGTGGCCCCGCTGGTGCGGCGTTACCTCAGCCAGCCGGCGCGTCCGACCCTGGAAACCCCGGCCGAAGCGCAGCGCCAGGTGCCGTTGGTGATGGTGGTCGACGACTCGCTGACCATGCGCAAGGTCACCAGCCGCGTGCTGGAACGCCACAACCTGGATGTCACCACCGCCCGCGACGGCGTGGAGGCACTGGAGCTGCTCGAAGAGCGCGTGCCGGACCTGATGCTGCTGGATATCGAAATGCCGCGCATGGACGGCTACGAGCTGGCCACTGCGATGCGCGCCGACCCGCGCTTCAAGTCGGTGCCGATCGTGATGATTACCTCGCGCAGCGGCGAGAAGCATCGCCAGCGCGCCTTCGAGATCGGCGTGCAGCGCTACCTGGGCAAGCCTTACCAAGAGTTGGATCTGATGCGAAACGTGTATGACCTGCTGGGGATCGCCCGTGTCCGAGACTAATGGCGCAATGGGAACTCCGGTCGCCCTGCTGGGTCGGCCGGGCCAGGCGCGCGAGCGCCTGCGCGAAGCGCTCGGCCTGGCCGGTGCGCAGGTCGTGCTGGAAGACGAACCGTCGGCGGTCGACGTGCAGATGCTGCGCGACGCCGAGCCGGTCGCGGTGCTGGTCGCGCTGGAGCCGGCGATCGAAGATGCGCTGGAAGCGTTGGAGCCGGCCTTCAACATGCCCGGCGTGACGGTGATCTTCGACGAGGCCGAACTCACGGTACGTCGCGAGGGTTGGGAAGCACAGCGTTGGGTGCGCCATCTGGCCGCCAAGCTGCACGGCCATGCCGATGTGTTGCCGCCGGGCACCGAAAGCGAGCCCTCGCTGCAACCCGAGCCGGGCCTGACGCTCGCACCGCGACAGCATTCGGATCTGCAACTGGACCAACATCTGGAAGCGGCCGCGCATGCCTTCGAAAGCATGCCGGGCGATGCGATGTTCACGCGTGCCGTCGATCACGCGCAGACCTCAAATGGTGCCGACAAGCAGGGCCCGACGCTGGGCGATTCCAGCACCTGGGGCCTGGTCGACGAGGTTGCCGTGGTGGTGCGCCCGCGCACCGAAGTGGATGTGGCTGCGCTGTCGACCGGCGGCCTGTCGCTGGTGGATCTGGAGCACAGCGGCGAGGTGACCGGCGCAGTGCTGGTGATGGCCGGCATCGGTGGTCCGGATGCGATCCGCCGCCTGCTGGCTGCGCTACCGCCGAATTTCCCGCGTGCGGTGCTGGTGCGGATGACCCTCGATGGTGGCCAGTACGGCAACCTGGTGCGACAGATGGGGCGCGTGTCCGCGTTGCCGGTCGAACTGGGCGAGCCTGGGCAGGTGGTCGTGCCGGGCAAGGCCTATGTGTTGTCCGACGAACTTGGCGTACAGCAGCACGCAGGTGCGCTGGCGTTCGTGGCGCACAGCGATCCTGCGGCGCTGATCGCCGCGCTGCCGGCCAACGACAGTGCGGTGCTGATGCTCAGCGGCGCCAACGAGGCGCTGGTGGAGGCATCGCTGGCACTGGCCGAGCAGGGTGCTTGGTTGGCCGGTCAGTCCGCCGACGGCTGCTACGACCCGGCCGCTGCGGCGCGCCTGGCCCGACAAGGCATTTTGACCGGCGATCCTGCGCAGTTGGCGCAGGCGTTGGCACAGCGTTGGCCGGCGTAAGCCGGGCGCTCCCTCTCAGATCGGAATGGTGCGATGAGCTACGCCAACAATGACGAAATCCGCGGCGTCCTGATTCAGGCCGGCACCGAGCGCGTGCTGCTGCCGAACGCCACGGTGGCCGAGGTGATGTCGCGCGTGGCAGTCGAAGCGCTGCCGGACATGCCGCGCTGGGTCGTGGGGCGTATCGACTGGTATGGCTGGAAAGTGCCACTGCTGTCGTTCGCACGCCTCAGCGGCCTGGGCGAGGAGCCCACTGCCGTCAACAACAAGGTCATCGTGTTGAAGGCGCTGGGCGGCAATCCTGCGTTGCCGTACTTCGCGTTGCTGACTGCCTCGTTCCCGCAACTGATTTCGGTGCCGCGCGACGGCTTGCTGGCCGACGCCTCGGAAGACGCGCTGCCGGACGGCGTGCACATGCGTGTGCTGCTCGGCGAACAAAGCGCGCTGCTACCGAATCTGGATGCCATCGAGTCGCAGGTGGCGCAGGCGCTTGACTCGGCTGCCGCCGCCTAGGGCAGCCGGTAGAGCGACACCGCAGTCGTCGGACCGGCACTTGCGGTGCTCCCCATCGGCAGAGCGTGCGCGCGCAGTGCAGCCTCCGTGCGATTGTCGGATCCAACCGGGACATGCAGCCAGCGTATCGGGCGCCGCGCTGGCAGTGACTGCAAGCCGGGCGATGCGTTCGCGGTCACGCGGCTGCAAGAGCCAGGCCGGGGTTCGGTTCGCTACCGGTAGCGCAGCTTTGACGGTGCGATGCACGGCTGTCATCGTTCGATACGCTGCGCAATACCGCGGTTGCAGAGGGATGCCATGAGTCTGCCCGCCTTCAAGCCCGTGCGCCATGCGGACGGTGTGGTGTTGTCCGATCTGGCCAACATCGACCCCGCTGCCGTCGCCGACTACCACGCACGCAACCGCGCCCATCTGATCGAGGCGATGCCGCTGCGGCCGCCGGCGTTCTATACCGCCGAGGGCTGGCGGCGGTTGTGCATCGCCTACCGCGCGTCGGTACCCGGCGAGCGCGAGCTGCAGCTGGTGCTGTGTGCCGGGCAGGAGGTGATCGGCACGCTGGGCTTTACCCAGATTCAGCGCGGCGCGTTTCAGGGCTGCCATCTCGGCTATGGGCTGGATGCCGCGGCACAAGGGCGTGGCCTGATGCAGTGGGCTGCCACGCAGGGCATTGCGTTCGTGTTCGGTCCGCTGGGGCTGCACCGGGTGATGGCGCAGTACGTGCCGGACAATGTGCGCAGCGCGCAGGTGCTGGCGCGGCTGGGCTTCCAGATCGAAGGCCGCGCGCGACGCTATCTGCAGTTGAACGGCGTCTGGCGCGATCATGTGCTGACCAGCCTGTTGCGCGAGGATGGCGAGGCTGGCGAGAACGGTGAGGTGGCCGAAGGCTGATCGGCGCAGCGAAGGCGGGCAGTTTGTGACGTCTCTGCTGTTACTGGTCGTTGCACGCTGCTGGCGAGCAGTGACGCCTGGAGTCGCGTTGCACCACGCGTTGATGCCGGGACGGCGCGGGTAGGAGCGCATGCGTGACCCTGCCTTGGCCGGAACTTGGGCGGACTGCGCGCGTTGATCCGCATTCAGCGGCCAAGCGCGCCATTGAGCTGCGGTACTCGATGGAGTGCGTTGGCACTGGCATCAACGCCGCAGGCGCACGCGCACCGATGCGCTGTGAGCCTGAAGGTGGAACGCTTGTACGCGGATGCGCTGGGCTTGGATATTGCCGCCGCCAGCCGCCAGCCGCCAGCCGCCAGCCGCCAGCCGTCAGCCGTCAGCCGCCCGCATGCCTGCAGCAGGTCGCTGCAATCTCGGCTGTCTTCATCGATCCTCTGCGCAACAGCGAACGGCACGGGTCGCATACATCGGTGCGCACTGCGCTCCACGTTTTGCTCTTGCGGTGGCACGGTTAAGCAGTTGCTGCCGAACGGCTGCGGTTGGCCTCCAAGACCAGGCAGCGTCCACAGCCATTGCGCGATTGGTCCATGTCGGTTCCAGGCAGAGGGTTGTGCCTGGCTGGCGGCCGAAACCCACCTGTAGGCGCCGGGCTCAATCGGCGCTCAGGGCGACCTGTACCTCGATGCGCAGGCGATCATCCGGTAGCTGCGCATTGGGCGCGATCTCGATCTGCGTGGACCAGCCGCGATCGCGACAGGCGGTACGCAGCTGGTCCACCCAACGCCTGACGTCAGGTGCATCCGGTGTGGCGGCTTCGAGACGCAGCCTGATCGGCGCGCGCTGGCCCGCGCGCAGATGGCGATCGATCCATTCGCCCGGAGTGCTCGACAGTGGCAGCAACTGCATTGCCGCGGCAGACGCAGCGCGCTGCCGCGCAGTGTCGGATGTCGCAAGCCTGCGGGCCGATACCGGTTTTGGCGCCACTGCTTCGGCCGACATTGCTGCAGTGTTGTCTGCCTGCCGTCGCTGCGCCGCGGGGGCTTTCAGTGGAGCCGTTTTCGGCGGAGTGCGCGATAGCAGCCCGGAAGGCTGAGTGGCTGGGGTGGCACTGCCAGCCTGGATGGAGGGGGGCGACTTGCCGGCTTCGGCGAGTGATCGCTGCTGGGTGTCGATGGCCGGCAAGGGTATGCCGGGCACGTGTGCCGAGGGGGGCGCCACTGCGTTCGGCCGCTCTTGCGTGGTCTGTTGCGCGCTGCCGTCGGCAATCGCGACAGATTCGCGCTCGGCAGAGATGGGCTGCGTGGCGTCGACGTCCGTGTCGGCAATCGCTGCCATCGGGGCTGCAGGCATCGATGGGGACGGTGCAGCGACCATCGGTTCCGGCAAGACTGCAACAGGCGCAGGCGCAGGCGGTGCCGGTGGAGCGGGCGAGGCAGACGGCGCTGGACTCGGGGGAGCGGCGAATGCGGCTGAGGGCTTTGCCGATACGGGTGGTGGCATGGATGCCAATGGTGGTGGCACCGGCGAGCGTTCTGCGACCAGGCCGCCTTCGTATGCAGGTGCAGAGTCGGACTCGGCCGGGCTTGCCGCCACCGACGCAGCCTGCGGTTCATTGGTCCGGTCTGCAGGCTCCTGGACGGCGACGCGTGCCGCCTCGATGGGCGGCGCGGGCAGAGCTACGTTGGCCCGCCAGTGCAGCCCGACACCCACGGCCAGGGTGACCGAGGCGGCCAGCGCCAGCGCCGGCATCCAGCGTTGCCGGCGCGCGCGCCGCACCGCCGGTGTTGCCGAATGCAGCGCATCGGCTACTGCCGCAGCGTCGGGCGTTGTTGCGTTGGTCGTCACTTCGGCCGTTGCGATGGCCTGGGCCGCGCTCTGCGCGGAATCGTCCGCTGCAGGACCGGAGACCTCCGCGGTCGCAGCCTGCGCAGCTGGCTGACTGTCACCGGTCGACGCATCCGCTTCAGCGCCGTCGTGCCGATACCGTGCATCGCCATCGGTCCAGTCGCTGCCGGTGGCCGGCGGCAGCTGCTGCAGCCATGCACGCGTCGCGTCCTGCACCGGTGCGCCCAGTGCCTGTGCCGCATCCTCGCCGGCACCAAGACGCCCCTGGATGGCGGCGCGCCGTGCGGCCTGAGACAGGTCGGCCTGCGCGGCTGCAGCAGCAAACACCGCAGCCATCGATGATGGCGGTTCGAACTGCTGCGCCGTTGTATTGCGCGAGCCGTCAGTCGGCGTTGCGGTGTGGGGGCTGTCAGCCTGCACAGCCGATGCAAAAAACGCGGCATCCATCGATGCGGGTGGCTCGAACTGCGCGGTTTCTTGCATGGCTGCATCGCGCGCGCCTTCCGCCGGCGGCATGGCCTGCGTCTGGTTGGATTGCGCAGTCGACGCGGCAACCGGCGCATCCATCGATGCGGGCGGCTCGAATTGCGTGGTTCCTTGCATGGCCGCATTGCGCGCGCCTTCTGCTTGCGGCCTGGCTTGCGTGTGATCGGATTGCGCAGCCGACGCGGCAACTGGCGCGTCCATCGACGCGAGTGGTCCGCATTGTGCGGCGTCTTGCGCAGCGGTGTTGCGTGCGCGCTCGGCCTGCTGCGCGGCCTGTGCAAACCAGGCATCCATGCGCGCAGGCGGAAGATAGCCCGGCTGGGCCTGCAACAGTGCAGCCAGGCCGTCGTCGCCAGCGAGGAAGCGTTCGAAGGCCGCGTTCATTGCACCGCGTCCAGGCTCAGGCGCAGTTTCGCGAAGGCGTAGCGCAGCCGGCTCTTGACCGTCTCGAAGCCGTCGCCCACCACCTGCGCGATGTCTTCCACCGCCAGCCCGACGAAGAAGCGCAATACCACCACTTCGCGTTGCGCATCGGGCAGCGCCATGACCGCTGCGCGCACGCGCTGTTGCTGCTGCCCCAGCATGGCCAGTTGCTCGGTGGACAGGTCATCGTCGGGCAGCTGCAGATGGGGGTCTTCCAGCGGCACCGAGGTGGCGACGTAGGCACTGCGCCGCGTGTCGAGCCAGGCATTGCGCGCGATCTGGAACAGGAAACTGGTGAAGGCGGCCTGCCCCGGGCGATAGTCGCTGCAGCGGGTCATCAGCTTGACCCAGGTTTTCTGCGCAAGGTCTTCGGCCTCGCTCAGATTGCCTTCGCACTGCCAGGCCAGGAAGTTGAACAGGGCGCGGTTATGGCGCTTGAACAACTCGGTGGCCGGTTGTTCGACAAAACCATTGGCGACGAGGAGCATGAGCTCCTCGTCGGGCAGCGGCGCAAGATCGGCTGGATGCATCCGCGCAGTATAGGCAACCGCCGCGTGCATCAGTCCGTGGTTGCGACCGGCCGGCTGCCGAGTGCTTCGGCCTGCTGCACCATGCGCAGGAAGTCGGCGCGATACCCGTACCGATCCTTGCCGATACTGCCTGCGGCCAGGGCGCGCACCTGCGGGAAATCCCAGCCGTGCAGCTGGCTGCCACCGCGCAGGCGCTGGCCGAAACCGGCCACGGCCGCAGAGAAGCGGAAGGCCTCGCTGGAGGCATTCAATGCCACCTGCTGGTCGCGGCGGATGACGGTATCGAGCAGGCTGCTGCGGTGCGCGCTTGGCAATTTGTAGCGCAGTTTGAGGTGGGCAAGTTCGTTGTCTGCGTTGCCCGCCGGACGCAGCAGGCTGGCGGCGTAGCGCAGCGGATCGACCGACGCGGTGCTGTTGACCGGGGTGATTTCATACAGCGCGGTCACGCTGTGACCGGCACCGATGTCGCCGGCATCGACCTGGTCGTTGTTGAAGTCTTCGCGGCGCAGCGCACGATTCTCGTAGCCGATCAGGCGGTATTCCTGCACGGTGGCCGGGTTGAACTCGACCTGGATCTTGACGTCGCGCGCGATGGTTTCCAGCGTGGCGCCCAGCTCGTGGGTCAAGACCTTGCGCGCTTCCAGCGGCGAGTCGATATAGGCGTAGGCACCGTCGCCGGCGTCGGCCAGCTGCTCCATCAAGGTGTCGTTGTAGTTGCCGGTGCCAAAGCCCAGCGTGGACAGCGCCACGCCGGAACGGCGCTTCTCGGCCACCATGCCCTTGAGCGTATCGAAGTCGGTGACGCCCACGTTGAAGTCGCCATCGGTGGCCAGCAGGATGCGGTTGATGCCGCCACGCAGATAGCTTTGCTGCGCCGCCTTGTACGCCAGCTCGATGCCGCTGGCGCCGGCGGTGCCGCCGCCCGATTGCAGGCTGTCGATGGCTTCGACAATGCGCGCTTGTTGATTGCCTGAAGTGGGCGGCAGCACCACGGCGGTGTTGCCGGCGTAGGTCACCAGGGTGATGCGGTCCTGCGCGCGCAATTGACGCGTCAGCAGCTTGAGCGAGGATTGCAGCAACGGCAGCTTGTCGGGCGCGTCCATCGACCCGGAGACATCGACCAGGAACACCAGGTTGGCTGCCGGCAGCGCGGTGGTCGGGACATCGCGTCCGTTGATGCCGATGCGCAGCAGCAGGTGCTTGCCGTTCCAGGGCGCGGGAGCCAGTTCGGTGCGCACCGCGAAGGGCTGGCCATCGCGGGGCGCGGGGTCGTCGTAGCGGAAGTAGTTGATCATCTCTTCCACGCGCACCGCATCCACCGGCGGCAGGCTGCCACTGGTGAGATAGCGCCGCACGTTGCTGTAGCTGCCGGTATCGACATCGATGCTGAAGGTGGACACCGGGCTTTCAGCGGCCTGCACGATCGGGTTGTCGCTGAGGGTCTGATAGGTCTCGCGGTTCTCGACCGGGGCGGCCGGTGGAGCCGGCATGATCATGCTGCGGCTTTCGGGGAGTGCCATCAGCGCCGCAGCAGGCGCTTGCCGCGCAAGCGCGCCGTTGTGCATCGTTGCAGGCCGCGCGTGCACTGGTGGAGCTGGGGGGGCGGGCGTGTACGCGACCGGCGGAGGCGGCATGGCTTGATCAATAGGCGTGTACTCGATCTCGGCTGTGGAAGGTGGCGGCGCCACTGCGTCGGGCGATGCGGGTGGATCGCCAACGACGGGTGAGGTGGGTTCGTGCGAGCAGGCGCTCAGCAGCAAGGCGAGCGCGAGAAGGCTGTGACGTGGCATGGGAATCCTTTGCGTGGCGAGAACGAATGGGTGAACAACCGGGCAGCCCGAGGTCGCCGTGCACTGCGCCTCTGCAGGTGAAACGGGCCAGGGCGGCAAACGGGGTTAAACGGATGCAGTTTTTTTTCCAAGCGCTGCCGTGGCGCTCAATGGCCGTCAGCGGCAGTGGCATGGTCGTGTCCGCTGCGTTGCGGATCCGGCTCGGCGACGCGCGGCGGACGTAGCCGCGCTGGTGGGTTGAAGTGCGTGGAGAGCCCGCGACGGGGGGTAGGACTGGTGCAGAACCCTTCATTCGCGCAGGTAGTGTCCTGGGAGCCGAGCGTGGGCGTGTCGCCGACGTATCAGGTCGCTTGTTCAGTGGCGGCTGGCGACTGCACGCGGTGGACCGGACGTGTTGCCGCTTGCCCGCCCGACGCCTTGGCTCTGTATTGGCGGGCAGGTCTTGGCACATGCCATCGACCCGGCGGTGAGTGCGCAGCTCAGCCATCGCCGACATCGGCGTGCCCGAGTCCACCGGCCTGCATCGCATCGACGTCCGTGCAGGCTGTCTGCCGCAGCAGCCGCTGGCCGAAGCTGCGACCTTGCGAAAGCAGGCGCGGCTGCGCGCATCATGCCTGCGGGCGTTATGCCTCAATCCGCATCGCGGCGCGGGGTAATGCGGTTTATCCGCGGACGTTGCTGCCGCATGATGGGAGGATGCGGCGCAGTGCGCGGCATCTGTTTCCGTTATGGAGTTCGCCTGGATGATTCAACGTCGTCATTTCCTCAAGAGCGCCACCCTGGGCGCCATCGCTTCCGGCCTGGCCGGATGGGGCGCACGTGCGCAGGCCGCGGCCGCTGGCACGGCGGCGGTACGTCCTGCGGCGTTGCCCAAAGGTCAGGCACGGGTGATTTCCACCTGGGATTTCGGCGTGGCCGCCAATCAGGCCGCGTGGAAAATCCTCAGTGCCGGCGGCATTGCGCTGGATGCGGTGGAAGCGGGCGTGCGCGTGCCCGAAGCGGATCCGACCAATCCCACCGTCGGCCTGGGCGGCTACCCCGATCGCGACGGTCGGGTGACGCTGGATGCCTGCATCATGGATCACCTGGGCAATTGCGGCGCGGTGGCATCGCTGGAAGATGTGGTGCACGCCATCTCGGTGGCGCGCGCGGTGATGGAAAAGACCCCGCACGTGATGCTGGTCGGCGATGGTGCGCGGCAGTTCGCGTTGGAACAGGGCTTTCCGAAGACCAAGCTGCTGACGCCCAGCTCTGAAGCGGCGTGGAAGCAATGGTTGAAGACCTCCAAGTACTCGCCCGAGGCCAACGTGGAAAACCGCGCCTGGCGCGATGCCAAACTGCCCGGCGGCAAGGACAATCACGACACCATCGGCATGTTGGCGCTGGATGCGCACGGCAACCTGTCCGGCGCCTGCACCACCAGCGGCATGGCGTGGAAGATGCACGGCCGGGTCGGCGACAGCCCGATCATCGGTGCCGGCCTGTACGTGGACAACGAGGTGGGCGGCGCGACCTCCACCGGCGTGGGCGAAGAGGTGATCCGCAATGTCGGCAGTTTTGCAGTGGTGGAAATGATGCGCCAGGGCAAGTCGCCGGCCGACGCCTGCCGCGAGGTGGTGATGCGGTTGATCCGCCGCAAGCCGGAGCTGACGCGCACGCTGCAGGTGGGATTTCTGGCGATGAACAAGCGTGGCGAGGTGGGTGCGTTCGCGATCCAGAAAGGCTTCAGTTACGCAGTGTGCGATGCGCAACGGCAGGATCTGCTGGTGCCCGGCGAGAGCCATTACACCAGCGAGCCGGCGGCATGAGTGCATCGGGTCTTGAAGTGGCGGCCGATTCGGTGGCATCGGCCGTGGCCGCGCAGGACGGCGGGGCGATGCGGGTGGAGCTGTGCGGCGGGCTGGATGGCGGCGGCCTGACGCCCTCGTTCGGCACGCTGGCGGTGGTGCGCGCGCGCTTGCGGATTCCGCTGTATGTGCTGATACGCCCGCGCGTGGGCGACTTCGTGTTCAGTGCCGATGAGGTGGAGGCGATGCGCCGCGATGTGCAGCAGTGCGTTGCGCTGGGCTGCGATGGGGTGGTGCTGGGCGCGCTGGATCGTCATGGCCAGGTCGATATGGACACGATGCGGGTGTTGATCGATGCGGCCGGATCGCTGGGCGTGACCTTCCATCGTGCGATCGACGTCAGTGCCGAGCCTGCGCGCGCGCTGGAAGATGCGATCGCGCTGGGCTGCGAACGCGTGCTGACCTCCGGGGCACGCGCCAGTGCCATCGAGGGCGCGGACGTCATCGCCGCGCTGGTGCGGCAGGCCGCCGGCCGCATCGGCATCATGCCGGGCGCGGGTGTCTCCGAGCACAATGTCGCCGACCTGCGCGCCAGGACCGGTGCCTGCGAATTCCATGCATCCGCCCGTGGCCCGGTGGCTGCGCAGGTGCCTGCGCCGCATGCCTACATCAGCGACCTGGGCGGCGATTACCAGCGCACCGACGTGCAGCGGGTGCGCAGGATTGTGGACGTGTTGGGCGCGTCGGCTGCTGCAGCTGGCTGAGCGTTCCGGGCTGCTGCTTTATGCCTGGTGCAGCGCGGCCCTCATCCGCCCTTCGGGCACCTTCTCCCGCAGGCGGGAGAAGGAACGTTGATCGATGGCGGCGGGGGCGCCGGACTGCAGCGGCGTCGAGACGCTGAAGCGCAGCGTGTGGCGATGCCGGGGCAGCGCCGGCGC
This sequence comes from Xanthomonas sp. 3793, assembly GCF_024806835.1. Classification (GTDB taxonomy): domain Bacteria; phylum Pseudomonadota; class Gammaproteobacteria; order Xanthomonadales; family Xanthomonadaceae; genus Xanthomonas; species Xanthomonas arboricola_F. Next base: position 1,258,771 of record NZ_JANTYU010000001.1, on the reverse strand, counting down.
GAGGCGCGCGCGATCGACCCGGCGCCGGAACATCGCGCCGCCGTCAGCCGCCGCCCTGGCCCGCAAGCAGTGTCGGATCGAGTACCACGTGTTTGATGCGCTGGCGCTTCCAGGTGTAGCTGATGTGCACCAGACCGTCGCGTGTCTGGATGACCGCCGGGTACGAGAATTCGTTCTTGGCGCTGTCTTCCAGCGTCACTACCCGCTGCCAGTGCACACCATCGTCCGACAGTGCCACCGCCAGCGTGCCGCGTCCCTCCCACCAGTCCTTGCCGGCGATGGCGGGGTTGTAGACCAGCAAGGCGCGACCGTCGCGCAGCATCACCGCGTCGGTGCCGGAATTGGGGTTCTGCACATCCAGCAGTTGCATCGGCTGCCAATGCAGGCCGCCATCGTCGGAGAAGGTGCTGAAGAGTTTGTTCTGCTGGCTGCGGCCCAACGCCTGTACGCGGCCGTCGGCATGCAGCAACAGGCTGGGCTGGATGGCGCCGATCACGCCGGGGTCGTTGAGCGGCATGCCGCGCTGCCAGTGCGCGCCGTCGTCGTCGCTCCATTCCAGATGCGCACGCCAGCCGCGGTCTTCGCTGCTGCCGGGTGCCAGGATGCGTCCACTAGGCAGTTGCAGCGGCTTGTTCTTGATCGGCCCGAGAATGCCGTTGGGCAACTGCTGCGGCGCAGACCAATGCGCTCCATCGTCGGCCGAGGTCATGCGCAGCCCCCACCATTGCCGCGGGTTGGGACCGAGCTTGTAATACAGCTGCACCGGGCCGGTGGCCGATTGAAACAGCACTGGATTCCAGGCCGGTACGCTCGCTCCCTGCGTGCCGGCGTGCGTGCCATCGGCAATACGGCGTGGTAGCTGCCACTGCTGCGCGTCGCGCCGGGTCAGCCAGATGCCGACGTCGGCCGCGCCCTCGTATGCGCCCCCGAACCAGGCCGCCAACAGATGGCCATCGCGGGTTTCCAGCAGGGTGGATGCGTGCGCCTGCGGGGTGGGTGCCGGGTCGGCGATGAACTCGCTGAGCATGATCGGCGAAGGCGGAAACACGGGAGAGCGTGCCTGCGCGTTGCAGGCCGCAAGACCGGCAACAAGGCAGGTCAGCAGGCGAGTGGAAAACATCGGGGTCCGGTGTTGTGTGGATTCAATAGAGACCTCTTTATCATCTATTGAATACCTGTGCCTTGACCATCCTGGGTGGCAGCGGTTGCCAACCATGTGCGGCAAGGGCAACTGGTCGGGCGCGCCAGCGAGGCGGTCGGTAAGCAAGTCCACAGGCGTTGGCATGTCTCTGCTGCCGCAGGATCGCCACGTGGCCAAGTGCGTTGACGGCAAGGTTCATGCCGGCGCAGCTGGTGGAGCTGGCCTGGCGCCATGGTCCGATCGACGATTGGTGGCTGGACGGCACATCGGTGTTGCGACGTGCATTGCGAAGCTGCATTGCGCCGATTCAGCGATACGCCCCTGCGCCGTTATCGGAAGGGCACCGCGTGCGTTGTAGCCCGGTCTGTGCATCGCGACGTCGCGAGCAGGCCATTAACGGTCAGGGCGCAAGCCGTGCATTCCGCCCACCCCGGAGCCGAGCATGGCCATTCCAACTACAGTCAATGACCAGATCACCGATGCCGTCACCCAGTCCAACGTCAAGGTCGTAGGCGAAGCGCCAGCGATCGCGCTGGGCTCGGTCTACCAGACCATGGCCCATTCGAGCGGCATCCTGTTCCAGAACGCCGTCGCGGCGCAGCAACAGCAAAACACCCTGGCGCAGGCCGCGACCGACCAGGGCGTGATGCAGATCTACAGCGTGGATACCACGGCGTGCGCCGGCGCGAGCGAACACGTGGCGCAGACCGGCGTGGCCGACAATCTGACCAGCCTGCTCACCGTGCTCAAATCGTTCCAGTCCGGCAGCTGATGCGCGTTGGCGGCTTGCGAACGCGGCCGCCACCGCTGCACGTCCTCGGTGTGCTCAGGTCGCGTTGTCGTCGCGGACCTGCGGCGGCAACAGCGTCTGCGGCTTCTTGGCCGACTGGGTCTGGCACAGGAAGGTCATTGTGTGCGCCGCTTCGGTGCTGTCCATCGGCTTGCTGTGAAGCTGCTGGGCAAATGCGTGCTGGGTATGCTCCGGGGCAACGGAGGTGGACTCTTCGGCAACAACGGTGGACGACGACATGCAACGCTCCTGGAACCTGCAATCAGGCCGTCTACGTAGCAACCAAAGCGCCCCCGTAACGGTGTCAGCCGGTGATCTTGCCTGGAATATGGTCCGCCCGATACCAGGGCGGCAGCAGGCGGTACAGGTGCACCGGACTTCCAGATAGCGGCGCGGAGGGCACGGACTGAAGGGCAGGGAGCCTGGGCGGCTGACGCGCAGTTGGCCTGCGGTGGGTTTGGCGGTGGCGCAGGGTGGGCGAGGGGTGTGTCCGTGCCGTAACGCTGTTGGCCGGACCGTGGATTTGCGCGGGGATGTGCCAGGCGCAGGCTGGCTGCATGCGGCCATGCAGTCCATGCGGATTGATCCGTACCCCACCTCAACCTCTGTTCCGGCGGGAAAGGGGCTCTGTCGAGGGCGGCTGGGGTTTGATCGCTTCGCTTTTCGGGAGAATGTGCCCCCGCAGGGGCGGATACGGGGCGGCATGGCTTGGTGTGCCTGGGACCACGCGCATCACGCAGTGGGGCAGTGCTGGCGCACGCGGTTGGCTTCCAGGGAAACAATGGGTTTGACGCGTGCCGCGCGATGGTGCCGGCCGGTCGCCTCGTACCCTCACCTCAACCCCTCTCGCAAAGGGAGAGGGGCTTGAGCATTGCAGTCGCGTACCACCTTCACGGCCTGCGCGACGGTGCAGCGATCACTGCTCCGGCTTGAGCCACACCTGCTGTTTCAGGCCGCGCACGCCGGGTTTGGCGGTGCTGTCCAGGTCGAACACCACCACGCTGTTGTCGCCCTTGCGCTGGAACGGGGCGGGGAAATACAGCGCCGTTTGCGGGCCGATCTTCCAGTGGCGGCCCAGGTTGACGCCGTTGGCCCAGGCGATGCCCTTGCCGAAGGCGCGCATGTCCAGGTAAGTGTCGGTGGGCGTGCCGATGCGCAGGTTGCCGCGGTGGAAGGCGGGGCCTTGCACGGGCTTGCGGGTCCAGCCGTGGAGGCTGTCGGGCGAGCGCATCGGCAGCGGGAAGGCCTGCCAGCCGGTGAGCTGCCGGTTGTCCAGCAGTACCGGGTCGACCAGGCCGGCGCGGCCGTCGGCCATGCGTGGGCCGTAGTTGATGCGGCCGCTGTTTTCGACCAGGACATCCAGGGTGTGTTGGCCGGCGGGAATGTCCACGTCGGTGGCGACCTGCTGCAGCCGGCGTTCGACGCTGCCGACCGGCTTCTGATCGACGTACACCCGCGCCACATCGCGCACCTCGCCCAGATACAGCGAACCCTTGCGCGGGCCGGTGATGGTGGTGCGGTAGAGGATGTAGCCGTAGTCCTGGCCGAAGTGCTCCATCGGCTGCGGGGTGTCGATGGCGATCGGTGCGGGCAGGTTGTCCCACAGCGAGGCGGATTCGCGTAACTGGGTTTGCGGCAGTGCGGCCATGGCGATCGGTGCCGGCAATGCGGGCGGCTGCACGCCGGTGACCCGGGCGATGGCATCGCGCATCAGCGCGAACTTGGGCGTGGGCTGGCCGGCTTCGTCGAGGATGGCGTCGTAATCGTAGCTGGTGGTCTGCGGCGCGTAATGGTCGCTGGGATTGCCCTGGAAATTGGCGCCATTCATGAAGCCGAAGCTGGTGCCGCCGATGAACATGTAGAGGTTGGCCGAGTGGCCCTGGCGCAGGATCCATTCCAGTTCTTCGGTCTGCTGTTTGGCATCGGTGCTGGCGTGCGGCGCGCCCCAATGATCGAACCAGCCGGCCCAGTATTCGCCGACCATGCGCGGTTGCTCGGGGCGGAACTTGATCAACTTGTCGAACGCGCTCTTCGCCTCGCCTGGCGCGAAATTCACCACTGCCAGGGTGTCGGGCAGGGTGCCATTGGCGAGCATGTCCGCGCCGTCCGAGGTGAACAGCAGCGCCTTGTCGAAGCCGGCCTTGACGAACATGGCGCGGTTGTCGGCCATGTAGGCGTGGTCGTCATCGTAGGAGCCGTATTCGTTCTCCACCTGCACTGCGATGATCGGGCCGCCGTTGTGGTTGAGCAGCGGTTGCACCTGTGTTGCCACCGCATCCAGGTATGCCTGGCTGGCGCCGAGAAAGCGCGGGTCGCGGCTGCGCACGCGGATGTTGTCCTTGCCGAACAACCACGCCGGATAACCGCCGGCTTCCCATTCGGCGCAGGCGTAGGGGCCGGGGCGCAGGATGACGTTGAGGCCTTGCGCGGCGGCTTCGCGCACGAAGGCGGCCACATCGTTGTTGCCGGAAAAATCGAACTGGCCTTGCTGCGGTTCGACCAGATTCCAGAACACGTAGGTCTCCACGGTGTTCAGGCCGAGTGCGCGCGCTTTTTGCAGGCGGTCCTTCCAGTAAGCGCGTGGAATGCGCTGGAAATGGATGGCGCCGGAGAGGATCTGATACGGCTTGCCATCGCGCACGAACTGCGTGCCCTGGGTGCCGAAGGCGGGCCAGGACTCGGGCGTAGCAGCGGAGGCGGGCAGCGCGAGCGCCAGGGCCAGAACCAGGGGGGCAAGAGTGGTACGCAGCATGGAGGTCTCGATGTAGGTGGGGCCGGTGGTGCGGGTGGATGGCAGGCGGCCGTGTTTGCGTTCTGCCCTCATCCGCCCTGCGGGCACCTTCTCCCGCTTGCGGGAGAAGGGAAGAGCAATCCCCGCCTGCGGAATCAGAAAGCAACTTCCACTCGCGAATAAACAAGCGATCCTTGTTTTTGCGTGAGCGGGGAAGGACGTTCCCCATTCGCGCAGCAAGAAGCGAACGCGCCGCTCGCGCAAGCGACGTACCGGCATTACGCGAACGACGGTGGCAGATCCTTCTTGTCTGCGCCGAAGGCCGGGTTCGGCTTGGGTCCCATCGCAAATTCCAGCGTGCCGCCGGCAGCCAGCTCGGTGTGACGTAGCCAGGCGCGGGTGAGCGATTTGCCGTTGAAGGTCAGCGACTGCACATAGACGTTCTGCGCGCTGTTGTCCTTGGTCACGATGCGCAGTGTGCGGCCGTTGCCCACGTCCAGCGTGGCGCGCTCGAACAATGGGCTGCCGAGCACGTAGTTGCCGCTGACCGGGTCCACCGCATACAGCCCGAGCGCACTGAGCACGAACCAGGCGCTCATCTGCCCGCAGTCTTCGTTGCCGGACAGGCCATTACGCGCGTCATGGTATTGCTCGCGCAGCAAGCGGCGCACCATCGCCTGGGTCTTGTACGGCTGGCCGGCGTAGGCGAACAGATAGGCCACATGATGGCTGGGCTCGTTGCCGTGCGCGTACTGGCCGACCAGGCCGTCGATATCCGGCGGCGCATCGGCCGGCAGTTCGGAGCTGGTGGAAAACAGTTCGTCCAGCTTGGCGACGAAACCGTCGCGGCCGCCGTACAAATCCATGTAACCGTACAGGTCGTGCTGGTTGAGGAAGGTGGCCTGCCAGGCGTTGGATTCGGTGAAGTCGCGCCATTTGGCGATGTGGCCCATGCCGCGCGGGTCGAATGGTTTGGCCCAGCTGCCGTCTTCCAGGCGCGCCTGCACGAAGCCGCTGTCGCGGTTGAAAACATTGCGGTAGTTGCGCGAGCGTGCGCGCAGCGCGCGTGCATCGTCGGTGGCGCCGGCAGCCTGCGCCAGGTGCGCGCAGGCCCAGTCGTCATAGGCGTATTCCAGGGTGCGGCTGACCGCTTCGTCCACCTTGTCGGCGGGGATGTAGCCAAGCTTGCGGTAGTACCCCAGGCCGTGCGTGGTGTCGTCCATCGCACGTTTGCGGTAGGCCGGCCACGCCGCGGCGTAGTCGATTCCGGTAAAGCCCTTGGCGTGCGCTTCGGCCAGCACGACGGCGGAGTGGTAGCCGATCATGCAGCCGGTCTCCACGCCTTGCAGCGGCCAGATGCCCACGCCGTCCGGGCATTCGTTGGCGCCGCGGACCAGGCACTGCACCAGGTCGGGAACGCGCTCGGGTTGTACCAGGGTGAGCAGCGGATGCGCGGCGCGGTAGGTGTCCCACAACGAGTAGGTGCTGTAGTTGTTGTAGCCCTTGGGTGCGGTGTGGATCTGCAGGTCCATGCCGCGGTAACGGTTGTCCACGTCGCTGAACAGCGTGGGCGCCAGCAGGCTGTGATACAGGCCGGTGTAGAAGATGCGGCGTTGCGCGTCGTCATCGCTGTCGATGCGCACACGTGCCAGCTCCTTCTCCCAGGTGGCCACCGCTTGCGCATGCACGCGGGAAAAGTCGAAGTCCGGCAGCTCGGCGTCGAGGTTGGCCAGTGCATTGTCGGCGCTGACGGCGGAGATGCCGACCTTGATCAGCAGTGGCGCATCGGAGGCATCGGGGAAGTGCAGTGCGGCCTTGAGATGCACGCCATCGGCGCTGCGCGTGCCGGCGGCCAGCGGCTGGTCTTCGTTGTACAGCTGCACCTGTTTGAACGGCCGCGACAGCCGCAGGGCGAAATAGATGTAGCGGCCCTGCGCCCATTGGTAGACGCGCCGGCCACCGGTGAGGGTGCGCTCGTCGACCACACGCAGCTGCGCATCGCTGACGCGGGTGGGGATGCCGGGTTTGTCCTGCATGCCGTGGCACAGGTCCAGCAGTACGTGCGCCGGTTTGCCCTTGGGGAAGTGATAGCGATGCAGGCCTGCGCGCGCAGTGGCGGTGAGTTCGGCATGCACGCCGCTGTCCTTGAGCCGCACGCGGTAATAGCCCGGCGAGGCGGCTTCGTCGCTGTGGTCGTAGCGCGAGCGGTAACCGGCATCCGGGTCGTCCAGTGGGCCGGGCACCAGCTTCACCTCGCCGGTGGCGGGTACCAGCAGGAAATCCAGCATGTCGCCGATGCCGGTGCCGGACAGATGCGTGTGCGAAAAGCCCATGATCGAGCCGTCGGATTCGTGGTAGCCCGAGCACGAATCCCATACCGCGTTATAGGTGTCCGGGCTCAGCTGCACCATGCCGAACGGCAAGGTCGCGCCGGGGAAGGTGTGGCCATGGCCGCCGGTGCCGATGAAGACGTCCACGTGACGGGTGAGGTCGGCGCGCACGCGCGCATCGGCCGGCAGCGCGTAATTGCCGGCGCGTGCGCGGGCTGCGCCGGGCAGGCCTACGCTGCCGAACAATGCTGCGGCGATGGCGCCTTGGAGAAAACCGCGTCGTGTTGCCATGTGTGTGGTCTCTGAATGTGCGGGCCGATGCCGGGGCACCCTCATCCGCCCTTCGGGCACCTTCTCCCGGCGGGAGAAGGGAAGCGTCGAACGCTGTGCCCTTCCGGTGGGGAATCAGGCGCTGCGCAGCAACTGGGGTTTGCGTTGGTGCAGGTCGATGATCAGTTCGCCGAACAAGGTGTTGGCCCAGGCGAACCAGTCGCGGGTGAAGGTGCTCGGGGTGTCCTTGTCGAACGCCTCGTGCATGAAGCCGGTGCCGGCGTGGGTGGTCTTGAGCCACTGCAGGCATTGGCGCAGCTGCGCATCGTCGTCGCTGACCAACGCGTATTGCACGATGGACATCGGCCAGATGGTGCCCATGCCGCTATGCGGGCTGCCCACGCCTTCGGCCGCCTTGCCGCGCGAAAAATACGGGTTGCGTTCGCTCCAGGCGAGCTGGCGGGTGCGCAGGAACACCGGGTCGCGCCGGTCGCAGCAACCCAGGTAGGCCAGACTAAGCAGGCCGGGGGCGTTGGCATCGTCGATGAACAACTGGTTGCCGAAGCCGTCCACTTCGAAGGCCCAGTACGCCTGGCCGTCGCTGTCGCGCAGTTGGCCGAACTGGCGCGTTGCGGTGTCCACCTCATCGGCCAGGGCGGTGCACTCGGCGGCAAACGCGGCATCGCGATGCAGTGCGGTGCTCATCGTTGCCAATTGGCGTAGCGAGGTCACCGCAAACAGGTTGGCCGGCACGAACAGCGGAAATACGCAGGCGTCGTCGGAGGGACGGAACATCGAGTGGATCATGCCGTTGGGTTTGGTCGGCTGGCCGTAGCCCTCCAGTACCAGGGTTTCGGTGGCTAGCGGGGAGGGACGCTGGAACACGTACGGACCACGGTTGTCCTTGCGCTGCTGCTCGCGGAAGGTCTTGACCACCACGTGCATCGCCGCGCGCCAGTCGTCGTCGAACGGTGCGGCATCGCCGGTGGCGCGCCAGTATTCGTGCGCGATGCGGATCGGGTAGCACAGCGAATCCACCTCCCACTTGCGCTCGCCCACGCCGGGCTTCATCTCGGTGATGTCGTTGAGCGACCACTTCAGGCGCTGGGTCTGGCCGTCGGGCAGGAAGGCGTTGGCATACGGGTCCAGCCGGATGCACGCGGCCTGGCGCTGGATCAGGCCATGGAACATGCGTCGCAACGCGGGGTCGCGCCTGGCCAGCGGCACGTACGGATGCACCTGCGCGGAGGAGTCGCGCAGCCACATCGCATGGATGTCGCCGGTGATGACGAAGGTGTCCGGCTTGCCGTTGCGGGTGCCGGTTTCCACCGTGGTGTCCAGCGTGTTCGGGTAGCAGTTCTCGAACAGCCAGGCCAGCTCGGGGTCGGCGATCTGTGCCTTGATCCGCACGATCTGCTGCTCGACCGCCTTGCTGACGAAGCGGCGCTGGGCCTTGGGCGGGCGCTTGCTGACGAAGGCACCGGCGGCCGTGGAGGCGCCGGCAGCGGGCGCGGCCGCGAAGGCAGGCAGGGCACTGGCCAGCAGGCCGGCACCGGCGCTGGCGCCGAGCAGCTGAAGAATGTCGCGGCGGGTATGCATGACCTCAAGACTCCATGGGTTCAACCTGCGATCCGCACGATGGTTCTCCCCGCGCTGGCGGCTGCAAGACGGCAGCCTGGGCGATGAGACCTATGCATGACCAATTCCTGATGACCATACAACGTGTGCGTCGAAACTGCATAGTGCGCTCGCACAATTTCGGGGGACGGGCGCTGCCGGATGCTTGCCAACGGAGGTGGCACGGCGGCTGCAGAAGCGGGCACTGCCGTTAGCGTGGTGCCGGCACGCCGACGGCCCGCGTGCCGGGTGCATCATCCAGCCGCATGCCCGCGCCAGTGCGCCGGCCCCGCGCAATGGCCGTCGTCGTGCTCGTGCCCGAACAAGGCGTCCAGCAGGCGCTGCGACGGGCTCCACTCGCCGATCGCCGGGTGGATCAGCATGGCCTTGCAGGCATCGCGATGGCTGCCGCTGAGCGCGGCCTCGATCGCGGCGTGTTCGTAGGCCTTGAACGCGCGCACCAGGCCATGCACCGCGTCCGGCAGAGGCGCGGCAGGAATCGGCACGACGCGGTCGCGATCAATGTCTGCGGCAATTTCCACCACATCGTCGTCGGCCAGCTCGGCCATCGCGCCGCGGTTGCGCACGTTGACCACATGCCGCCCCGGGCGCGCGCCGGTCAGCGCGCTCATCACGTCCACCGCGATGCGGTGATAGCCGGTGCTGGCGCGGAACGGGTCCGGCTGCGGCGCCATGTCGGGTGCGAAGGCCGAGCCGGCTTCGGCCTCCAGCTTCATGTACGAGCCGGAGCGCTGCGCCAGGTAGGCGGCATAGGTCTGCACCGCGCCGGCGGTGTCGCCGGCCTGCAGGCGGCTGCCCAGGTCGCCGATCAGGCTGCGGTTGAGCCGCTCGATCTCGCCACCGCGGCTGGCGCCGCTGGCGCGCTGGTTGTCCAGGGCGCGGCGCCGCTCGTAGAAGAAGTACAGGTACTCGGTGGGGATCAGCCGCAAGGCGCGCAGCATCTGGACATCGAACAGCGGCGCCAGATAGAGCTGACGCAGGATGGCGTCGTCGTCGAGGATGCGATCCATGATGTCCTGCCCGCGCAGGCGCACCGCACGGATCCAGCCCAGGTGGTTGAGGCCGACGTAATCGCATTCCACGTCGGATGCCGGCTCGCCGAGCGCGCGGGCGATGTTGTGGAACAGCTCCACCGGGGTGTCGCAGATGCCGACCACCCGCGCGCGGGTATGTGCGGTGATGGCCTGGGTGATCAGCCCGGCCGGATTGGTGAAGCTGACCAGCCACGCATCCGGACTCAGCCGCTCGATCATGCGCGCCTGCTCGATCGCCACCGGCACCGTGCGCAATGCCTTGGCCACGCCGCCGGGGCCGGTGGTCTCCTGGCCGGAGTAGCCGTGGCCGATGATGGTCTGCTCGTCGGAGGCGCGCTGGGCGATACCGCCGACGCGAATGCTGTTGAGTACAAAGTGGGCGCCTTCGACGGCCGCTTCCAGCGAGGGCGCCGCATGCACCTGCAGGCTGCCGCCGGCCTCGGCCACGATGGCGCGGCCCATCGCCACCATCAATGCCAGGCGCTCCTGGTCGGGGTCGTACAGCACGATCTCGCGTGCGCCCAGCGCTTCGGCCGCTTCGTTGACGCCGTACACCACCAACGGCGTGCGCACGCCGCCGCCGCCGATCAGGGTCAGCTTGCGATTGTCGACAGAACTGCTCATGGAACGTCCTCAGGGGGGGAGAAAAGGGGAGGCAGGGAAGCCAGGCCGTCCAGCGCACCCAGCGCGCTGCAGCACGCCGCACCGCATCGGCAGCCCTGCCGGGCGGCAGCGTCCAGCGACAGCCCGTGCAGGCGCGCGGCGATGAAGCCGGCATCGAAGGCATCGCCGGCGCCAGTGCTGTCGCGCAGTTGCACCTGGGGCGCGGGAATCGAACGGCCGCCGGCGGTATCGACGACCATCGCGCCGGCAGCACCGTGTTTGACCACGACCTCGCGCAGGCCCTGCGCCTGCGCCCAGGCCACGCAGGCGTCAACGCTGTCGCCGCAGCCCATCAGCGCGGCTTCCTTCTGGTTGGGCAGGAACCAGGTCACCGCGCGACAGGTGGCGCGGTTGTCCGGGTCGGCGAGCCACTGCGGGCTGAAGCCGACATCCAGCGAAGTGCTGCAGCCGGCGCGCGCCAGCTGCGGCAGCAAGCTGCGCGCGACCGTGGCCGGCAGCGGCAATGCGAAGTGCACATGCGTGGCCGCACACATTGCAGCGATGGCGTCGTCGCGCAGCAGCAACCCACCCAGGTCTGCATTGGCGCCGGCATAGGTAAAGAACGAACGGTCGTCCTGCAGCGAGACGCTGGTGGTCACGCCGGTGCCGACGGGCGAGTCGATCAGCCCGTCGGCCGAAACGCCGAAGTCGCCCAGGCGGTGCGCGAACAGCGCACGGTCCTGCGCACCGATCGCGCCGATCACGCGCACGTTGCAGCCCAGCTGCGCCAGCGCGCAGGCGGTGATGAGCGTGCCGCCGCCGAGTTCGCGCCGGTAGTGCTGCGCGAGCGCTTCTTCGCCAGGCGCCGGCCAGCGTGCGAAGCCGCTGAAGATGTGGTCCAGGTAGACCTCGCCGACTACCGCGATCTGCGCTGCGCTCATTGCAGCTGGAACGGCCATGCGCGCTCCCTCCGTGCCTGCAGCAGATACACCGCGCTACCCACGCACAGCGCCAGCACCGCGGCGAGCACGCGTCGCCCCGGGCTGGTCGCCAGCAGATAGATCCAGCCGAACACGCTGATCAGCAGCGGCCACGGATACAGCGGCATCGCAAACGCTCGCCTGCGCCGCTTGCGACGCAGCAGCACCACCGCCAGGCATTGCGCCAGAAACTGGAACAGGATCTGGATGATCATCAAGGTGGCGATCAGATCGTCCAGCGACAGCAGGCAGGCCAGCGTGGAAGTCGCGCCGACGAACAGCAGCGACACGGTGGGGAAACCGCCGCGCGGATGCAGCCGCGCGAACACGCCGAAGAACTGCCCGGCCGCAGCGGCGGCGTACGGCACCCGCGAGTAGCCCAGCAGCACCACCAGCGCCGAGCCCCACGCGGCCAGCGCAATCAGCGCCACGGCCACCGTGGCGCCGGCCGGGCCGTAGATGGCCTGCATGAAGTCGGCCATCACCGCCTTGGAGTGCGCGGCCTGCTGCCACGGCAGCACCCCGAGCAGGGTGATGTTGAGGCCCAGGTACAGCAGCGCCACGATCGGGATAGAGAGCAGCACCGCGCGCGGAATCGTGCGCCGCGGCTTGCGGATTTCGCCGCCGAGCATGCACACGTTGTTGTAGCCGCCGTAGTCGTAGACCGCGATCAGCGCCACCGCACCGAAGCCCAGCCAGAACCCATGCGGCGAGGCGGGGCGCGCGTGCAAGAATGCGTTGGCGATGCGGGCATCGAAATGCAGCACGCCACTGCCGATGATCCACATGCAGGCGCCCAGGACCACCGCGCTGACCAGCAACGACAGCAACTGCACCGAGCGCACCTTGCGGTACAGCAACAACGTGTTGAACGCGCACAGCGCCATCGCAATCGCCGTGAGCCGGCTCTGGCTCAGTCCCGGCATCAGGAAAGCCAGGTATTGCGCGCAGCCCACCGCTGCCGAGCCAACCGACAGTGGCGCGGTCAACAGTGTCTGCCACAGGTATAGAAAACCGAACAGCCGCCCCCAGCGTTCGCGCCCGTAGGCCTCGCGCAGGTAGTGATACGGCCCGCCGGAGCGCGGAATCGCCGCGCCCAGTTCGGCCCACACCAATCCATCGCACACGCACAGCAGCGCGCCGGCGACCCAGCCCAGCAACACCGCCGGCCCGGCCAGCGCCGACAACGCCAACGGGATGGTGATGAACGGGCCGATGCCGATCATGTTGAGCAGGTTCGCCGACAGCGCGCTCCAGACTCCGAGCGTGCGCGGTGGCGCAGCGACGAGCGTGGCCGGTGAAGGTGCGATGGGGGCGCTCAACATGCGCAGCGCTCCGCATGCGCGAGCGATACGTCGTTGCTGCGTTTGACCGAGGCGGTCAGCCCGTCGGCACAGTGGATGGCGGCGGGCTGCAGTTGATGCAGATCCAGCACCAGCACCGCGTTGCGGCCGGGCCGCAACCAGGCGCCCGGGCAATGCAGGCAGTGCTGCGGGCCGATTTCCCAGTAGCGCCCGAGCAGCCTGCCGTTGATCCACAGATAGCCCTTGCGCCACTGACGCATGTCCACGTAGATGTCGCCGACCGTGTCCAGGGTGATTTCGGTGGCGAAGAACAGGCCAGGCCGGGTGGGGAGACCTTGCAACGGCCGTAGCGTGGGCGGCGCATCGCCGTCCAGCGCCATGCCCTGCACCTGCCAGTCGCGCAGTTCCCTGCCATCGAGGTGCACCGGACCAAGCAGGCCTTTTGCATCGCCCAGCGCCGGGCCGAAGTTGATATGGCCGAAGCTGTCCACCAGCACCTCCAGCACGCGCTCGGTGGAGGTGACGTCCGGCAAGGTCAGCTGCGGATCGCTGCTGAGGCGTGCGTGCTGCATGCGCGAGACATGGCCGATCTCGCGACCGTCGAGTTGCACGCTCGCGTAGTCGTGCACTCGCCCCAGTTGCAGATGCGTACCGGCCGCGATGCGGCGCCGGTATACCACCAGACCCAGGTTCTGCCGGAGCAGGGTCTGGTTGTCGGTCGGGCGTGCGACCTGCAGCGGCCCGGTGCTCAGGTTGTCCCACAGCGCGGCGATCGGCCGCGCCATGACCGGCGCAAAACACGCCCGCGGTGGCGGCGCCGGCAGCGCCGGCAGCGCGCTGCCGGTGTGCGTCGCGATGATGTTTCGCAGCGTCAGGTACGCAGGCGTGGCGCGCCCGCCTTCGTCGATCGGGGCGCTGTAGTCGTAGCTGGTCAGCGCGGGCTGGAACTGCGAACCATCGTCTTCGGCATTGGCACCGGCGCTCAATCCGAAATTGCTGCCGCCGTGCACCACATAGAGATTGAACGAGCCACCGGCGGCCATCAGTTGCTGCAGCATCGGCGCGTAGTCGCGCTGCGCGAAGGCCTCTTCGCCCCAATGCGTCAACCAGCCGGGATAGCCTTCGGCCACCCACACCGGCGCATTGCCTGCGATCTGTTTTGCTTCCTGCAGTTCAGCGAGATCGGCGCCATCCAGTCCCAGCGCGGCACCGGGAAGATAGGCCTTGCGTCGGCGCAGATCCTTCATGCCTTCGGCCAACGAGAACGGGCCATCGATGCCGTGCGTGCGCCACAGTGCAGCCAATGCCTGCAGGTAGCCCGCATCGGCGCCGTGCATGTTGTATTCGTTTTCGATCTGCAGCATCAGCACCGGGCCGCCGGCACTGGCCATCAGCGGTGCGATCCGCGGCGCCACCGCATCGATGTAGCGCTGCACCGCAGCCATGTAGCGCGCGTCGGTCCGGTCGCGCAGGCGCATGCCCGGCTCGCGCAGCAGGTACGGCGGCAGCCCGCCCAGCGTCCATTCCGCGCACACATAGGGACCGGGGCGCAGGTACACCCACATGCCTTCCTGCTGGCACAGCCGGATGAAGGCGACGAAGTCGCGCTCGCCGGTATCCAGGTCGAACTGCCCCGGTTCGCGTTCCAGCGCATTCCACATCAGATACAACGCAATGGTATTCAGGCCCATCGCCTTGGCCATGCGGATGCGGTGCAGCCAATCGGCGCGCGCGATGCGCAGCGGATGCATTTCGCCGCTACGCAGCTGCCAGGGCTGCCCATCCAGGGTGAAGTGCCCCTGCGCGAATCCGAATGCATGCGCCTGCCCATCCGGTTGCGGTGCGTGCAGCGACGGCTGCGGCTGCGGCGATGCCGCCAGCCCGAACGGGGCGAGCAGGCCGAACGTGCACAAGGTCCTGCGCTTCATGGTGTCTCCAACCAGGGGAAGGAACCAGCCGCGTTGCAACGCGCCGCGCGCTAGTGGTGCGCGGCGCTGCATGCCGGTGCGTTAGAACGCGTACTTGACCGTCAGCAAGGCGGTGCTGCCGGCATCGACGATGTCGGAGATCGCCAGGTTGTTGCGGCCCACATGCGCCCAGTAGCTGTATTCCTTGGTCAGGTTGGAGATCGACAGGTCCATGCTCACGCCATTGTCGAAGCGGTAGCCGGTGTGCAGATCCACGCGGCGGGTCGGGCGTGCCCACAGGTCGTTCCAGGGCGCGCCTTCGTGCAGGAAGTCGTAGCCCAGCAGGTAAGAACTGCTGAAGTGGTAGCTCAGGTTCAACGAGAACCCGTTGTGCTCGTAGAACAACTCCAGGTTGGCCATCGCCGACGGCGCCGATTGCATGTGTTCGTTGTCGAAGCCAGCAAGGCCCAGGTCGGCGCGCGCATGCTGGCGGGTGGCGTTGGCACTGATGCCCAGGCCGTCGAAGGGCGCGGGCAGGTCCTGGAACTTCTGCCGCGCGCTGAGTTCCACACCGTAGATCTTGCCGTCGCCGCCATTGGTGGGCATGTGGTACAGCACCGTGCCGCTGCCGGTGGTGCTGCCGTTGGCCTGGGCCGAGCCGGCATCGTAGATGTAGTTGCGCAACTGCTTGTAGAAGCCCGCCAGCGAGAAGAAGCCGCCGCGCTCGGTGGACCACTCGCCGGACAGATCCAGGTTGGTGGATTCGATCGGCTTCAGGTCGGGGTTGCCTTGGGTGATCGTGGTGACGCCGTTGGAGATGCCGATCTGGCTGCCGCCGCCCAACTGCACGAATGCCGGGCGGGTGTAGCTGGTCCACAGCGAGGCGCGGTAGGCAGTGCGCAGGTCCGGCCGCCAGGTCAGGAACACGCTGGGCAGCGGCTCGTTGTAGGTGGTGCTGTTATGGGCGAAGTTGCCGACCACCTGGTTGCCGTCCGCATCCACCGGGGTCACCCAGAACGTGTTGTCGATGGCGGTATGCTCCAGGCGCACGCCCGGCACGATATCCAGGTTGCCGATGGTGAAGGTGGCGCTGGCATAGGCCGCGCTCACCGCCTCGGTGCCGCGCATGGTGTTGCAGTTGAAGTTGTTGACGTAGAACGCGCTGCCGCAGGTATCCAGATCGTCGTCGGTGAGGTGTTGCGCAATCACGCCGGCCACTGCCGCTTCGCTCACGCGCGGCGTGTTCCAGTCATATTTGCCGGGAAAGATCGATGCGTAGGTGCCGGTGAAGATGCCCAGATCGCCGAGCGTGGTGGTGCCATCCACGCCGCCGGTATACCAGTCGCGATTGCTGAAGCTGCGACGGCTCCTGCTGTACTTCACCCCGAACTGCAGCGAGCGCAGCGCGCCATCGGCAAAGTCGTAGCGGGTATCGAAACGCGCGCCGCCTTTCTTCTGGCCGGAATAGATCTTGGTCAGCTCGCCATAGCTGCTGGCATACAACGCCGGGATGTTGTTGACCTGCGCCTGCAGTGCAGGTGTGAGTTGCGGATACGGGAATGCACCGCCGCCGTAGCGCACCAAGGTGTTGCCGGAATAGGCGTAGTTGTCCTGGCTGAACTTGTCCTCTCGCCCGTCGATTTCGACATGGTCGGGGCGGTCGTTGTCGCCGAAGCTGTAGAACACGTTGGGCATGAAGGTCCAGCCACCCACAATCTTTTTTGCACCGATCTGAAAGGTGGCCAGGTCGGCGACCTCCGGATTGGTTTCGTACCAGAACCGCGCCGCGATGCGGCCGATATTCGGTGTGAAAGCGCCGGCTGTGCCGGTCGGCACATAGCTCACATCCTGCGGCAACAGCTGCACGAAGGTGGTGCCTTGATCGGTCTTGGCATAGGCGTAGGTCATGCGCGCATACAGCGACAGGCTGTCGTCCACATGCCAGTCGAACGAGGCATTGCCGCCGTAGCGACGCTCCCAGCCGGCAGCGATGCCGACGTTCATGCCGGTGCTGGTGAGGTTGTGTTGCGGATCCAAACCTGCCGTGTTTCCGCCTTCGGCATCGGTATTCAGATATTCCCACGACCCATCGTTGAGCGCGCTGGTGGCCGCGGCCACCTCGCTGTTGGTGGTGGTGCGGTAGTCGTAGTAGGCGCTGGCATATACGCCAAACTGTTGCGCCTCACCGAACTTGTGCTGGAATTCGCCGCCGAATCCACCGCCCAGGCCATCGCCGCCGTAATCACGCGCACGGCTTTCCACCCGTCCGCTGCCGGTGACGCTACCGCTGGTGATGTCCTTGAAGTCGTAGGCGGTGGGTGTGCGGAAATCCAGCGTGCCGCCGATCGCATCGCCGTCCATGTCGGCGGTGGAGGTCTTGTTGGCGACGATGGTCTGCAGGCCGGTGGGCGGCAACAGGCTCAGTTGCACGCTGCGGCTATACGGCATGCCTTGTGCCACGGTGACGCCGTCGATCATGTTGACGTTGTATTCGGACGGCAGCCCACGCACCGAGGCGAACATGCCTTCGCCGCGCGCTGCACCATCGATGCCGCCGAAGTAGCCCGAGCCGGTGCTGGTGATGTTGATGCCGGCGATCAGGCCCAACGCTTCGGCCACGTTGTGCACGGCGGTGCGCTGCAGGTCGTTGGCCGACAGCACATCGACGGTGTTGGCCGCATTGATCTTGAGATCGCTGGCATCGTAGCGGTTGCGCACCACGCTGACCGCCTTGAGTTGCTTGACCTCGTCCAGTGCGACGTCCACCGCGGCAGTGCCGCTGCCATCAACCTGGATGCGGGTGTCTGCCGCGCCGAAGCCCGGGTAGTCCAGCGCCAGTGCGTACTGCCCGGCCGGCACGTCGCGGATGACGAAGTGCCCGCGCGCATCGGCCACCGCGCTGTATGCGGTGCCTGCGATGCGCACCTTTGCGTTGGCGGCCGGCTTGCCGCTGCCGCGCTCCTTGAGGGTTCCCTCTACCGTGCCGGCCACGGCGCAGGCCGCCGAGGTCATGCCGGTCACGGCCAGGATCGCCACGATCAATCGCTTGCGGGTCAAACGCTCATGCTTGTGCACATGCCACCTCGCCAGATGCTGGGCAACGTTGCCGATGGCAACGCCTTCCGATGCCTTGCTCTAGGGCAGACGCTCTGCACGGCGGTGTGCGCGCACGGCAACGCACGGCACGCAACGGAAGCGTGTGCGAAAGACCGAACGGGGTTGGCGCCGGAGCGTCTGCCAGCTGTTACAGCGGTGCAGGCGTCAGTGGCGTGGCGGCGAGTAGCCAGCGATGCACTTCGAGCGCGAGCGCATGGCGCTCAGTTTGTAGTGCTTGGTCATGACGGCTGCACCAGCGTGACAGCAGCGCAGCAGGCGTGCGTGCGATGCACTGCACGATCGGCCACACCCAGGCGCTGGTCGATACGACGATGCTGCATTCAACCATCTCCTGGTGCAGGTACTGCGTGGAAACGTTGTTGCCGTCAAGGTGGGTCGGTCGTCTCGCCGATGGCGCGTGGTGCCGACCTCGGTCAGTGATAGACCCCGTTTGAATGTCTGTCAAGCACGTGTGAAGTATGTGCGGACATCATCGTGGTGCTTGCAGATAGATCACCAATTGGCCATTGCGCAGACGCAATCCAGGCGTTCTGCGATGCGCTGCAACACGTGCATTGAGCAACAGGCGCCGGCCACGACAGCCGACGCCTGTTGTGCAGCAGGTGTGCGAACGCTTTACTTCGGCAACGGCGAACGTCCCGAAATCGAAAACGCTGCCGCTGCACCAAGCGCGCCGGTTCCCGGCTGACCACCGCCGACAAACAGCGTGTAGTCGCCCGCTTCCACCGCACGCTGTCCGGTACGGTCCACATCGCTCAGGGCGCGCGCATCCAGTGTGAAGTTTAGCGTGCGTTGTTCGCCCGGTTTCAGATGCACGCGCTGGAAGCCGACCAGGCTGCGCAAGGGGGATTGCGGCCGGTCCTGGTACTGCAGATACACCTGCGCCACTTCATCGCCGGCGCGGCTGCCGGTGTTGCGTACCGTGGTGGTCACCTGCAGCGTGCTGCCGGCTTGCAGCGTGGTGGTGGACAGGCGCGGTGCGTCGTAGGCGAAGCTGGTGTAGCTCAGCCCATAGCCGAACGGGAACAGCGGTTCGCCCTTGAAGTAGCGATAGGTACGGCCCTTCATGTCGTAGCTGACATACGGGGGCAGGTCCTTGGTGGAGCGGTAGAACGTGACCGGCAGACGCCCGCCGGGGTTGTCCTCGCCCGCCAGTGCGCGCGCGATCGCGGTGCCGCCGGACTGGCCCGGATACCACGCCGCCACGATGGCGTCGGCGTTGGCCTTGGCCCAGTTCAACGCCACCGCGCTGCCGCTCATCAACACCACCACCAGTGGCTTGCCGGAGGCCTTGGCGCGCTCCAGCAGGGCTTGTTGCGGGGCGGGCAGGGCGATGTCGTTGCGGTCGCCGCCATCGAAGCCGGGCACGTCGATGCGCAGTTCCTCGCCTTCCACATCCGGCGACAGGCCGACGAAGGCCACCACCGCATCGGACTGCGCCACTGCCTGTTCGGCTTCGGCCAGTTGTGCGGCGGCCGGTGCCAGCCATTCCAGGCGCAGGCCCTGGTCCTGGCCGCGATGTTCCATTTCCAGGCGGATCTTGCGCGGGCGGGTGTCGTCGAAATGCAGCACGGTTTCCACACTTCGGCCATCGGCGTTGTGCATGCCGGCCGGCACGTGCTTGTCTTCGGCATTGCCGGCAACCACCAGCTTGTCGTCGATATACAGCCGCACCGGGTCATGCCCGGTGCAGTCGAAGCAGCGCGCCACGCGCACCGCCAACGTGTAATCGCCCGCGCCTGGCGGCAGCAGTTCGCCGCTCCAGCGCACTGCGTAGCGATCGGCCGGTACGCCCTTGGCCGGGCTGACCTGATCCCAGTTGAAGCTGACGGTGCGGTCCTGGCGTACCACCGCCGGGCTGCCGGTCATGTCGACATTGTCGAAATATTCGCCACGCAATCCCGGCTTGCCGTCGCTGCGCAGGGCGGTTTCCGGAATCATGCCCGGCACGCCGGCGGCCAGCGGCGCGCCTTGCGCGTAGCGCACCTGCTGCGCACCGAAGTGCTGGCGCAGGCCGAGCAGCGGGGTGATCGGTGCGGAGGAGGTGCCCTGATAGTTGGCTTCCAGTGCGGCCAGCGCATCGGCATTGGGGCCGATCACCGCCAGCTTGATGCCGGCTTTCAACGGCAGGGTATCGGCGTTGTTCTTCAGCAGCACGATCGATTCGGCAGCGGCCTGCAACGCGAGTGCGCGGTTGGCGTTGTTGTCGATGTCCTTGGCGCCCAGGCGCGCATACGGGTCCTTGCGCGGTGCCGCGAGTTCGCCCAACCGATAGCGCGCGGCAAACAGGCGTACCAGCGATTGGTCGAGCAAGGCTTCGTCCACTTCGCCGCGTTCGATCGCTGTGCCGAGGTCGCGATAGGCATGCCCGCAATTGAGATCGTGACCGGCCTTGAGTGCGGCGGCCGATGAGCCGGCATTGTCCGGGCGGAAGTAGTGGAACTGGGTCATGTCGTCCACCGCATCGCAGTCGGACACCACAAAGCCCTTGAAGCCCCAGTCGCCACGTACGCGGCCATTGAGCAACCAGTCGGCCGCGCAGGCCGGTGTGCCATGCAGCGAGTTATACGCGCACATCACCGACCAGGCCTGTCCCTCGACCAGCGCGGCGCGGAAGGCCGGCGTATAGGTCGCTTCCACATCGCGTGGCGACACATCCACATCGAAACCGTGCCGGCCCGGTTCCGGGCCGCTGTGCACGGCGATGTGCTTGGGCGTGGCGATAGTGCGCGGGTGATCGAGATCGTCGCCCTGCAGGCCGCGAATGAAGCCCACTGCCAATTGCCCGGTGAGGAAGGGATCCTCGCCGTAGGTTTCCATGCCACGGCCCCAGCGCGGATCGCGGAAGATGTTGATGTTGGGCGACCAGATGGTCAGGCCCGCGTAGCGTTTGTGGTCCTTGCCGGGGGCGCCGGCAAGATTGAACTTGGCGCGCGCCTCGGTGGAGACCACCGTGCCCACCTGCTGCATCAGAGTCGTATTCCAGCTGGCGGCCAGGCCGATCGCCTGCGGAAACACCGTGGCGTAGCCATTGCGCGCGATGCCGTGCAGGCCTTCGCTCCACCATTCGTAGGCGGGGATGCCCAGGCGCGGAATCGCCGGCGCATCGTTCATCGCCTGGGCGACCTTTTCCTCGCGGCTCATCTGCGCCACCAACGCGGCGGCGCGCTGTTCGGGCGTGCCGCTGCGGTCGGCAGGCGCAGCGAGGGCGATACAGGGCAGGCCAAGGCTCAGGCTCAGTGCCAGGGCAAGACGCGTTACAAACACGGATGACATCGATTCACTCCTGCGCAGCGGAAAGATCCGCCAGGCGTTGTTCTGGTGTTGCCGCAGCGGCTGCGGCTGCGGCTGCGGCGAGCTTGGGTTCCGGCGCGGCGGTGTCATGCACGCCATTGGTGCAATGGTTGTTGCTGGTACTGCGGCGGCCCCTCATCCGCCCCTGCGGGGCACCTTCTCCCGCCAGCGGGAGAAGGACACCCAACGCGGGCGTGGTCATGCGTGTGAGGGGACGGCCATGCATGTGGGAAAGGGCACGCATGAGCGGATACCGAGTCCTTCTCCCGCCAGGCGGGAGAAGGTGCCCGCAGGGCGGATGAGGGCCGTCCCGGAGCTCATTTCGTCGCCGCTGCCTCCGGCGGCTCCGGCGGAGCGCCGGCCAGCGTCGATGCCAAATCGCGCACCTGCAACGCAGACTGCACCTGCGCCATCGGCAGCTTGCTGGAGACGTGCAGCGTCAACGGTTCGCCCGGCAGCAGGTCGAAGGCGTTATCGGCCACCTTCACCTCCAGGTCGCCGAACGACAGCCACACCTCGCGCGCCAGCGTGTTGCTGGTCAGGGTCAGCGCATAGCCATCGCCATCGGCGCGCCATTGGCCGTCGATCTTGGCGGTTGGCAGTGCGAGCTGCTTGGCCGGTGCGAAGAACACCACTTCACGCGACAGCAGCGTGTCGCCCTCCAGCAACTCGAACACCGCATAGCTGCGCTTCGGGTCGGCCTTGCCCAGCAATTGCGCATCGCTGAAGTTGCCCACCTGCAGGCTGCTCAGCGGCTTGACCGTGGTCTTCTGCTCGCGCTTGCTCAGCACCTTGCCGTCCATGCTCATCACCCGCATGCGCCAGCGTGCATTCAAGGCGGTGGTGCGATCGGAGATCAGCGAGACCTGGGTCTGGCCCTTGTCGTTGCGCAATGCGGCGATCAGTTCCGGCGCATAGAAGCGGCGCGCATGGTACTGCAGTGCTTTCCAGCGGCCGTAGTAATCCACGCTGGACCACGACGCGCCCGGCCAGACATCGTTGAGCTGCCAGTACAACGAACCCATCGACTGCGGACGCGAGGCGCGCAGGTGCGAGGCGGCCAGGTTGATGCCTTCGGCCTGCATCAGCTGGCTCAGGTAGACGAAGCTTTCGAAATCCTTGGGCTCGCCGAATTCGCGGCGGATGTACAGCATCAGCCGCTTGTTGCCGTTGCCCTTGTCGAACTTCTGGTGCGCGCGCATCACCGGCGATTCCGGGTCCATGTCGGCTGCATCGGCAAACACGCGCACGGTGCGCATGTCCGGGAACGACTGCAGGCCGTACTCGGACATGAAGCGCGGGGTGACGTTGAGGTATTCGGTCACCGGCAGCGCGGGGCCGCCCCACACTTTCCAATAGTGCATATCGCCATCGTTGGTCTGGTCGGCACCGCCGTCGAAGTCGGTACCCGGCGAGGTGGCCCAGTACGGCACGTCGCTATCGTAGGTGGCCACCACTTCGCGGAACACGGTGCCGAACAGGGTGGTCATGCCGCGTTCGACGCGGGTGCGTTCTTCCGGGTCCAGCGATTGCTTGAACTTGACCCGGTCGCCCCAGTTTTCCCAGCCGGTCTGCACCTCGTTATTGCCGCACCACAACACGATGCTGGGGTGATCACGCAGGCGCTTGACCTGTTCGATCGCCTCCTGCCGCGTGTTCTCGCGGAACTCCACGTCATACGGAGGCACCGCGCCGCCGAACATGAAATCCTGCCAGATCATGATGCCCAGCTCGTCGGCCACCTCGTAGAAGTGGTCGTCCTGGTAATGCCCGCCGCCCCACATGCGCAGCATGTTCATGTTAGCGTCGCGCGCATCCTGCAGGGTGCTGCGCATGCGCTCCTGGCTGACTCGCGAGGGGAACGCATCCAGCGGAATCAGGTTGGCGCCCTTGGCGAAGATCGGGATGCCGTTGATCACGATCTCCATGCTCTTGCCCCAGGTGTCCTTTTCGCGGCGCAGCTCCACCGAACGCAGGCCGGTGACGCGCTTGATCTGCTGGCTGTCGCCATCGGCGTCGCGCACGCTGGCCACGAAGGTGTAGCGGTCCTGCGCGCCGTAGCCGGCCGGGAACCAGCGCTTGGGCTTGGCGATGCGTACCGCCAGGTCGATGCGGTTCTTGCCCGGGTCGACCACCGCGTCCTGGGTGAACTGGCCGACTTTTTGCCCATCCGGGCCCAGCACATCCAGCGTCACCTGCACCGGCCCGCTGCGGCCGGCCTGCAGTTCCAGCTGCGCCTGCAATTGCGCAGCATCCGCGTCGACGCGTTGCTGGGCGACATGCAGGCCGTCCACGCGCAGCGCATCCCAGGCTTCCACGCGCACATCTTTCCAGATGCCGGCATTGACCATGCGCGGGCCCCAGTCCCAGCCGTAGCTATACGGCGCCTTGCGCACGTAGGTGGAGCTGTGGCGCCCGTCCGGCTCATCGCCGAATGCCGAATCGTAGGCGCCCGGCAGCGCATACGGCTGCTTGGCCAGCCACGGCTGGATCTTCTTGATCGGCGAAAGGAACTTGATTTCCAGCACGTTGTCGCCTCGCTTGAGCAGCGGCTTGGCGTCCACGCGCCACTGCCGGAACATGTTGCCGGCACTCAGCAGCGGCTTGCCGTTGAGGGTGACCTCGGCCAGTGTGTCCAGGCCGTCGAACACCAGCTCCACGTGCTCGCGCTTGAGCGTGGCCGCATCCACGTTGAAGCGGGTCTGGTACTGCCAATCGCTCAAGCCGGCCCACTGGATCTTGCCCTCGTTGTCGCGCAGGAACGGGTCGGGCACCACCTTGGCGGCGATCAGGTCGGTCTGCACCACGCCCGGCACCTGCGCCGGCATCCAGCTGGCGGCCTTGGGATAGGTCTTGGCCTGTTCCTGCCCCGGCACCAGACGCACCTGCCAGCCGCTGTCCAGGTTCACTGCCGTAGGCGGTGCCGCCCAGGCCTGCGAAAGTGCAAAGGTCAGGGCAAGCCCGAGACGGGCGGGTGTGAGCAGTGACAGTGCGGGGGCAGTGCGATGCGGCAGGGGCATGGGTGAGTCTCCTTGGATGGGTCAGCGCGTGGCGGCGGGGGGCGCCTGCGCGGTGGTTTCAATCAGTTGGACGGCGCCGATGGCATACAACGGGCCGCGAATCGGCGCGGTGAAGCGCAGGCAGAGATCATGGATGCCGGTGCGTGCAGGCAGCGGGGTTTCCAGGGTGAACTGTTCGCCCAGGGTGTCGCTCCTGGGGAGTTGCACGCTGGCGATCAGTTCGCCGTCGCAGCCCTGGCGTACTTCCAGCTCGCCGCCGCGGGTCTTGGCCGGGTACTGCACCACCTTGGATTGCTCGTGCGCCAGACCGAAGTTGTTGGGCAGGCGCGCGGCCTCGATCCGGATCGCGCCGACGCCATCCAGTCGTGCCTGCGGATACAGCCGGCAGGCATGGAACAGATCGACGTTGTAGACAGGCGTCGCGGCGCCGGTCATTTCCGGCAGCAATGGCAAGCGCAGGCCAAGCGCGCCCTGTGCCACGCAATCGCGCAGGCCTTGCGTGTCCACGCGCAACAGCGAGGCGCGGTCGAAGGTGCGGCTGCGCGCTGCGGCCAGCGGCATGCCATCGGCGGTGAACGCGGTGGCCTTGACCGTAGTCGGCAGGCTGATCGTCAACGGCGCCTCATAGCGCGGCGATGCCGGGGTGGGGTCGCTGCCGTCGACGGTGTAATGCAGTGCGCCTGCGCCAGTCTGCGTGCTCAACGTCACCTTGGCCGGGCCGCCGGCGAGCACCGGGTTGGGGCCGTTTTCCAGGGCGATCTCGGCGGCGAAGGCGCCGTCGCTGTAATCGATGCTCAGTGCCTTGTAGCGCTGCAGCTGTGCCGGCATGCGTGTCAGAAAACTGTCCCAGTTGCGTGCCGCCTGCGGTGACCAGGTCATTTCCGCCACTGCCGACAGGCGCGGGAACAGCGCGTGATCCACATGCCAGCGCGAGGGGATGTATTCGGACCACAACGCACCTTGTGCGCCCAGTACGTGCCTGGCCTGTTCGGCGCCGAGCTCGGCAGGCACCGGGTTGAACGCGTAGACCTTCGACAACGGCAACACGGTCAGGCGACCGTTGGGTTCGTCGCTTCGGGTGGTCTGCAGATTGTCCAGATACAGCCAGTCGCCCGGCGCAAGCACCACATCGTGGCCTTGCTTTGCTGCAGTCACTGCACCTTCGACACCACGCCACGACATCACCGACGCAGTGGGCGGCACGCCGCCTTCCAGAATCTCGTCCCAACCGATCATGCGCCGGCCGTGCGCGGTCAGATAATGCGCCAGTTGTTCGTTGAACCAGCCTTGCATCGCATGCGCGTCCTTGACGCCCAGCTTGCGCATCTGCGCACGCACCGCGGGCGAGGCTTCCCATTGATCCTTGACTGCCTCATCGCCACCGATGTGGATATACGGCGACGGAAACAATGTCAGCACTTCATCCAGCACGTTGGTGATGAAGCTCAGGCTGCGCTCGCTGGTGTTGAACAGGTACGGGTTGACGCCCCAGTCCACGCCCACCTGGGTGCGCACGCCAGGCACGCCCACCTCTTCGGGGTAGGCGGCAACGGCTGCCTGCGCATGGCCGGGCATGTCCAGCTCGGGCAACACGGTAATGTGCAGGCGCGCCGCATACGCGACGATTTCGCTGATCTGCTCCTGCGTATAAAAACCACCGGAGCGCTCCGGCGTGCCGTGTCTGCCGGCACCCGGCGGTGTGCGCCAGGCACCGACCTCGGTAAGTTTGGGGTAACGCTTGATTTCGATGCGCCAGCCCTGGTCGTCGGTCAGATGCCAGTGCAGCACATTGAGCTTGTGCACGGCCATCGCGTCCAGCACATGCTTGACGGTGTCCACGTCGTGGAAATGGCGGGCCACGTCCAGATGCTGACCACGCCAGCCAAAGCGCGGCCAGTCGCGGATGCTCACACCGGGCACGGTCACGGCACCCTTGCGCGCATCGGGGGTCATCAACTGCCAAGCGCTGATTGCGCCATAGAACAGCCCGGCACCATCGCGCGCAGCGATGCGGATGCCTTTGGCAGTGACGTCCAGGCTGTAGCCTTCCTTCTGCGGCACCGCTGCCTGCGCGTTACGTTCCAGGCGGATGCTGGCCGGAGAAGGGGTGGCCTCGGCACGCACTTCCAACGTCAGCCCGCGGGTGCGCTTGAGCAGGCCGGCCAGATACTCGGCACTGCGCCGCGCATCGGCGTCGCCGGCTTCTATCGAAATCACGGTGCCGGTGTCGATGGTGAAACGACCGGCCGCAGGCGTCGCCTCGACCGGTGCTGGAATCAGGGGGAATGGTGCATCGGCCGATGGTGCGGCCGCTGTGGCGCCTGCACGTGCCACAGCCGGTGCAGTACCGGCTTCGCGTTTACCGCAGCCGGCCAGCATCAGCGCGACCAGCGACAACGCAAGCAGGCGCGACGGCAGCGCGCCTGCTGACAGCATGCCCAACGACGGCATGCGCAATGACAGCTTGTTCGATGCAGACGTGCTTGATAAGGGCGTACTTGATAAGGGTGTGCCCGATGGCGACGTGTCCAGCCACAGCACTCTCGACAATGGTGTGTGTGGAGTCCGGCTGGTGTTGACCATCATGCAATCACATCCCGATATGGCGGAGAGCGGGGCGCTGCGACAAGACACCGACGCAGCGGGGTAGGGCAGCCGCATCGTGCAGCGCCGCAAGCCAGCGATGCCTGGCCGCTGCGACGATGCGACTCACACATGTGGCGACAATGGCTGCAGCCCCGTTGCAGTGTACGAGTGGCGACCGATGATTTCGAGCGCATGCGCATCGCTTGCCGGATCGGGTGCACATGGCGATCTGCTCATGCGTCGCGCAACGCACAGTAGCAAAGCCGCCACGCTTTACGCAGGGACTGGCGCACGCTTCAACGCGCTGCGCCAGTCGGGTGTGTGGGTCAGCGCTGCGCGACCGGCAATTCGTCCCACACCTTCGGATCTTCCGCACCCAGCACCCAGCAGCTGAACCCTTCCAGGCCGTATTGCTTGGCCATGTCGTAGCGTGCCTTGAAGCTGCGCGCGTCCGGGCGGAACACCCACTCGCGCATGTCGTCGCGGTAGAAGTAGAACCACGATTCCTGCTCCACCGGATCCCACTGCACGGTGGCGTTCTGTTCGATCGCCAGCGGGAAGGATTCGTCGGCATCGATGTAGGTTGCGGAGATGTTCGACGCTTCGGTGCCGTCTTCCTTGACCGGGTTGCCGGTGTACCAGCGGTAGCCGTAGGTGGCGATGCCGAGCGAGAGTTTTTCCTTCGGTACCTGGGTGATCGCGTAATCCAGGTGCTTCTTCATCCACACCATGCCATCCACCGGGCCGGGCGTGGTCCAGCGGGTGTGCTGGTCGTAGGTCATGATGCTGATCAGATCCGCGGCCTGGCCCAGCGCCTTGAGGTCGTACGCACCGCGCCAGTATTCCCACATCCACTTGGAGAACTGGCCGCCTTCGGCGTGACCCGGGGCGTTGGGCACCACCGCCACCGACATCTTGAAGCCGGCCTTGTGCAAGGCGTCGGCGGTCTGCTTGACCATCAAGGTGTAGGCATCGCGATCGGTCCAGGCGATGTTCTCGAAATCGAACTGGAAGCCATAGTACTTGTGCTGCTTTCCGTGGATCAGCAGCGATTCGATCATGCGCTTCTTGGCCGCTTCGTCGTGCATCAGCTTGTGGAAGCCGTCGCGACCGGTGGTCATCGACAGGATCGGCATCACCCGCAGGTTCTTCTGCTTGGCGATGTCGTACAGGTACATATTGGGCGTGCCGTTGACCAGGCCGTTCTGGTCGACGCCGTACCAGGTGGGCACCACCACATCGATCTTGTCGACGTTGGCAATGAACGAGTTGGTCGATTTCTGCGTGTTCATCAGATAGAACAACGCCGTGGGGTTCTTGGCCAGGGCCGGGGCGCAGGTCAGTGCCAGCGCAAGCAACATCCAGGTCAATCGCTTACTCATGAAAGACAACATCCGTCAGGGAGTGGAGGAAGAAAGGTCGATGCGGAACACATACGCGCTCTCGCCAACCGGCTTTACGGGAAGGCGCAGATGCAGGCCATCGGCGCGTTGTTCGAACGGGATCTTCTTGCCGTTTGCCAGCAGGGTCACGCCGCGCACGCCATCGGCGGGTGTGAGCGAGCGGATCACCGCCTCGCCATCGGTCGGCCAGCCGAGCTCGATCGCATACAGCGCGCCATCGCGGGTGGTGAAGCGAAAATCTTCGGCCGTATACGGCTTGGTCTTGACGTCCTGGAAGGTGCCGCCCACCACTTCGGTCGGGCCTTCGCCATACACGCGCCAGGGCTTGCTGTCGTAGATCGCGCCGCCGTTCGTCTTGAGCCACTTGCCGATCGCCAGCAGGATGCCGCGCTCGGTATCCGGGATCGAGCCATCGGCCCGCGGGCCGATGTTGAGCATCAGGTTGCCGTTCTTGGCCACCACGTCGGCCAGCATGTGGATGATGAAGGTCGGCGACTTGTAGGTGTCGTTTTCGATGTAACCCCACGAGGCATTGCTGACCGAGGTATCGGTCTGCCAATGCGTGGGATGGATGCCGGTGAGCTGGCCGCGTTCGATATCCAGCGTGCCGGCCCCTTCCGGAAACGCACCGAGCTTGTAGTTCACCACCACGCCGCGATCGGCTTCGGTGCGCGCCGCGCCCTGGTTGTAGTAGTACGCCAGCATCGTCGGCAGGCTGCGACGGAACGTGGGGTGGGCGATCCACCAGTCGAAATAGATCAGGTCCGGTTGATAGGTGTCGATCAACTCGGTGGTGCGTGCCAGCCAGTCGTCCAGCCAGGCCTGCGACACCGGCGTCCAGTCGTTGGCTACGTCGGCATCGTCCTTGCCCGGCAGGCGCACCTGCGCCGGGCCGTACAGCGCCGCATAGCGCGGGTCGTTGACGTCGGAATCGAATTTACGCCCGCCGTCGAAGAACCAGTTGTGTTCGGCGCGGTGCGACGACAGCCCGAAGTGCAGTCCCTGCGCACGGATCGACTTGGACAATTCGCCCAACAGATCGCGCCTGGGTCCCATCTTCATCGCGGTCCAGTCGGACAGCTTGGAGTCGTACAGCGCAAAGCCGTCGTGGTGTTCGGCCACCGGCACCACGTAGCGCGCGCCGGATTCACGGAACAGCTTGGCCCATCCATTGGGGTCGAACTTGGGCGCGGTGAACTTGGGAATCAGGTCCTTGTAGCCGGAGCTCGCCTGCGGGCCATAAGTGGCCACGTGATGGGCGAACTCCTTGGAGCCTTGCAGATACATGTTGCGCGAATACCACTCGCTGCCGAACGCCGGCACCGAGAACACGCCCCAATGGATGAAGATGCCGAACTTGGCGTTGTCGTACCACGCCGGCGATTGATACGCCTTCAGCGCGGCCCAGTCGGGGCGAAACGGGCCCTTGCGTGCGCCGGCTTCGGCTTCGCGCACCAGGCGATCGCGTTCGGGCGCGTACTTGGCGGTGGCATCGAGCCACTGCTGGTCGATGACCTCGGGACTGAGCGTGGTAGCGGTGGGCGCGGTGGGCGATTGCGCGCTGAGCGTGGCGGCAGGCAACGCGAGCAGCAGACCGAGCGCGAGCATTCGCGTTCTGGGTACAGCTCCGGCGTGGCGGCGGGATGGAGCCGCAAACACGCGGCTATCGGTCGTCATGGGAACTGCACTCCTGTTGAGCAAGACGCGCCGGCGATGCTGCAACCGTGCGTGGATGGCAAAAGCGGGCCTGGCCATGCTCCCTCAACCGCGAAGGGGCGTGGCCAGTACCACTCCTTGGTACAACATCGAGCGGTGCGCTGCATGCAACGCACAACTCAAAAAAAAGCGCGCCACCGTGGAGGGTCGGTGGCGCGCCGGTGCTACATCAGAACTTGAAGTTCAGCTGGGCCTGATAGCCGCGGCCGTTCTTGTAGAACGCCGTTGGAGTATCGCGCGTGTTGCTGAAGAGACGGTAGGTCGAATCCAGCAGGTTGGTGGCGCCGAAGGTGATGCCCATGTAGTCGGTGATCTGATACGAGGCGTTCAGATCCAGCTGCTTGTAGCTGTCTGCAAAGTCCTGCGATGCCAGCCGGCCGATCTGGGTGAAGTACTTGGAGCGGTAGCTGTAGTTCACGCGAACCGTCCAGTCGCCATGCTCCCAGTACGGGATCACGTTGTAGGTATCGCGCGACAGGTACGGCAGGTTCAAGCCTGAGCTGGAGTCGGACTCGGCGAACGTGTAGTTGGCTTGCAACCCGAAGCCCAGGCCGAAGCTCTGCTGGTAGTTGACCGACACGCCCTTGACCTTGGCGTCGGAGACGTTGATCGGCGAGGTCACCGTGTAGATGCCGGAGGTGCCGCTGATCGGATCGGTCAGCTGCTGCTGACTGGTGGTGTTGACGATGTAGGAGCTGATATCGCGATAGAACACTTCACCGGACAGCATGCTGGACGGTGCGAAGTACCATTCGGCAGCCAGGTCGTAGTTGGTGGATTCGTACGGCTTCAGATCCGGGTTACCGCCGCCGGCGGTCAGGTTGCCGTTGGCACTGTTGATGCTGAAGGTGCCGGCCAGATCGCCATAACGCGGACGTGCGATGACCTTGGCCGCCGAGAAGCGCAGTACCGCGTCGTCGGTGATGTCGTATGCGAGGTTGAAGCTCGGCAGCGCCTTGCGGTAGTCGTTGTTTTCAGCCACGCGCGAGTAGTTGGTGCCGCCATCGGCGGTCTGCCAGTAGAGCGACTTGTCGGTAGTGTCGACCAGACGCACGCCGACGTTGCCGCGCCACTTGCCGGTCTCGTAGTTCAGCTGTGTGTAGACGTTCTGGGTGATCTCCTTCACCTCGAACGAGGAGCCGTAGTCCGGACGGTACGGACCCTGCGGCTGCGACAACAGGTAGCTGCGCACCGCGTTCAGGCTTGCGGTCGGCCAGGTGGTCAGGTCGCCGCTGGCGCCCAGGCCGTCGTACAGACCGCTCGGCGTGGTGCCCGGATTGAACTGGGTCAGCGAGATCGGATCGGTGGTGTTGATGCGGTTACCGCGCGCATCTACCCCGTTGTTGTGATTGATGTACTTGTAGCCGAACTGCAGCTTTGTGAAAGGACCCCATTCCAGGTCGCGCGCGGCATCCCACTGGAAGTACTTCTCTTCGTCGGTGCTCTTCTGATAGAAGATGCCGCCGGCCTGCATGGCGCTGGCATCCTGTGAACCGGCCGGCAGGCCTGCCGGTGAACCCGGCAGGGTCCAGTTGGATGCACCGCCGTTGTCGTAGTTCACCGCGGTATTGCGGCCGTCGAAGGCGTAGTTGTAGCCGCCGTCAGCCATCAGGAACTTCATCAAGTATTCGGGGTTCTTGCCGCCGGTGGCTTTGGTGTCGCCAACCTGGGTGGTGAACACCCACTTCTCACCCGACCAGTCGTGACGCAGGTTCAGGCTCTTGGTGGTGACGGTGCTCTCGCGGTAGTTGGCATCCAACTGCGCATACGGCTGCCCGGCAGCGCCATCGCCAAAGGTTGCCGAGGTGACCACGCCGTTCTGCACATTGGCGCTGGTGACCTTCTGCAGGTCGTTGTTGCAGGCCGGGC
Organism: Xanthomonas sp. 3793; assembly: GCF_024806835.1. Taxonomy (GTDB): domain Bacteria; phylum Pseudomonadota; class Gammaproteobacteria; order Xanthomonadales; family Xanthomonadaceae; genus Xanthomonas; species Xanthomonas arboricola_F. The sequence goes on along the minus strand of NZ_JANTYU010000001.1, from coordinate 1,227,038 downwards.
AGACGTAGCGCGATTCGCTGAAGTTGTTGTACTTGCCCTTGATGTACAGGCCGGTCAGGTTGAACTCGTTCTGCTCGTTCGGCTTCCACTGCAACGCACCCTGCACGCCGCTACGCTCGCGGGTTTGCTGGAAGAACGCGCTGTTGATGCCTGCCGGCACACGGGCGGTGGCCACATCGCTGCCGTCGCCGGTGATGGTGGCTGACGGCGGAATGCCCCGGCCGTTACTGTCCCGGCCGGTGACGTAGCCGAAGTATTCGATACCGGCGCGCGCCAGGTCCTGCTTGTCATGCGTGGCGGAGATCAACGCACCGAAGGTCTCGTCGTCGTTCTTCCAGCTCCATAGCGCCGAGCCGCGCGGATTGCCTTCTTCCGAGCGGTCGTTGTAGTTGTAGCCGACCGAGCCGCGGATGGTGTTCTTGGGCAGGTCCAGCGGCTTGCGGGTGTGCACGATCACGGTGCCGCCGATCGAGCCTTCGTCGATGCGCGCTTCCGGGGTCTTGTAGACCTCCATCAGGCCGATGATTTCCGGCGACAGCAGGGTGTAGTTGAAGGTACGGCCGCTGGTGTCGGTCGGATTGCCGCCCCAGTCGCCCGAGGCGATGGTCTGGCCGTTGAGCAGCACGCGGTTCAAGGCCGGGTCGGTGCCGTTGATGCTGACCTTTTCGCCTTCGCCGAACTGGCGGTCGACGCTGATGCCCGGCAGGTGCGACAGCGATTCGGCCGCATTGATGTCCGGGAACTTGCCGATGTCTTCGGCGCTGATCGCATCGACGATGGAGTTGGCCGAGCGCTTGACCGCCTGGCTCTTCTCCAGCGAAGCGCGGTAGCCGGTGACGGTGATCGTGTCCAACTCGGTGGTGGCAGATGGCGTGGTGCCAGCCGCGGCCTGTTGTTCTTGTCCGGCAGCCATTGCAGAGCCGGAGCAGTACAGAGCGGCGGTGATACAGAGTGCTAACGTCGTGGTGCGGCTGTGCATGGCTAAACCTCGTTGGTTAGTGCTGTGAGCGCGCCGCCGTCAAAGGCGTCACGCGCTCGGCGTGGCCGGCAAAACAACACGCCCTGACCGATCGCGGTGATCGCACTCCTTGGCTCCGCAATGGCAGCAGGTGGCGTCGATTCGCGTGGTAGAGGAGGTGTCCCCCGTGTGGTGAAGCGGTGAAGCGAATGCGACATCGGCGAGTCGAGCGTCGGATGACGCGCCACTCGCGAATCTGGGGTGACAGGCGAGGGAAGCGCCGTTCTTCAACTACCGAACAGTTCCCGGCCCCTCCTGCCAGAACCTCGATTTGGATCGAGTCTCGCGTAGCGTTGACAGCGTTGTCAACACATCGTCACAGATCTCTGATGTGGCTGCGATTGCGCTGCAACGCAGCATTTTCTGCGACGTAATCCCGGAAGTGGCTGAGCGCTTGCGCACACATGCAGCCATGCCTCGCGTGCGCAATTGGCACTTTCAATGGCTAAATGGCGTTCCAATCGCGGAGACTCGGTTTTTGTGCGGAAATCTCCGTGATGCGTGCGGATTTTTCGTGGATGATGGGTGGTGCGGAAGATCGCGCCGACCGTGGTCGCCACAGTTGCGTTACAAGGCGATTACTGACAACGTTGTCTACCCACTGCCGTTCGTCGGACAGCGGGACATGACGCCAGCCCGCTGCCACTTATCAGGAGAATGCGTGAGCGCAAGCAGCCCAATGGACGCGGTGGCCTTTCCGCGCCCCGACACCTTCGTTGCCGCAGACGTGGGAGGGACGCATGTGCGCCTTGCGCTGGTCTGCGCAAGCACCGATGCGCGCAAGCCGGTCACGGTGCTGGACTATCGCAAGTACCGCTGCGCCGATTACCCGGGCCTGGCCGAGATCATGTCCGCGTTCTTTGCAGAGCTGGGATGCGCGCCGGTGCGGCGCGGTGTGATCGCCAGTGCCGGTTATGCGCTGGAAGACGGTAGCGTGATCACCGCGAACCTGCCGTGGGTATTGGCGCCGGAACAGATTCGCCGCCAGCTCGGCATGCAGGCGTTGCATTTGGTCAACGATTTCGAAGCGGTCGCCTACGCAGCCAATTACATGACCGGCAATCAGGTCATGCAGCTGTCCGGTCCCGCCCAGGGCGCACCTGGCCCGGCGCTGGTCCTCGGTCCCGGAACCGGGCTGGGCGCGGCGGTGTGGATTCCCAATGGCGCCACCCCGATGGTGTTGCCGACCGAGGCCGGCCATGCCGCGCTCGCCGCTGCCAGCGATCTGGAAGTGGCCTTGCTGCAGGAGCTGCGCCGCACGCGCACGCACGTGGGCACCGAAACCTTGCTGTCCGGTCCGGGCCTGCTGAATCTTTACACTGCCTTGGCGGCGCTGCGTGGCGAGAAGGCGTTGCATCAGGGCCCGGCCGATGTCACCGCCGCCGCATTGGCCGGCAACGACGCGCTCGCGCGCGATGCGCTGCAGGCGTTCTGCGGGTTCATGGGCAGCGTGGTCGGGGACATGATGCTGCTTTATGGCATCCGCAGCGGCGTCTATCTGGCCGGCGGATTCCTGCCGCAGATCGCCGGGTTCATCGCCGCCAGCGACTTCGCTGCCCGCCTGCTCGACAAGGGCACGCTGCGGCCCGCATTGGAACAGGTGCCGGTCAGCATCGTCGAACACGGCCAGCTAGGCGTGATCGGCGCGGCCAGCTGGTTTCTGCAACACGGCCGCTGACGCGCGGCGCTACACCGTAGGAGCGCACCTGGGCGCGACGGGTCTTCCCGGGAAGGCCTCTCGCGCCCGGGTGCGCTCCTACGCGTGGGCCCGGAATTTCACGACACTGCGGTCATTCCAGTGTCGCCGTATCGGGCCGACCGGCATCGCATCACCGCATCCCGTAGGAGCGCACCTGGGCGCGACTGGGTCTTCCCGGTATGGCCTCTCGCGCCCAGGCGCGCTCCTACGCGGGTTGCTGGCCGCGACAAACGTCCGGTCTCACGAGGCAATGCATGTCCCGCACTTCGCGTCGTCGGCCGCGATGTCCTACGGCTCGTCGAACCTACAGATCCCCGAATCGCGCCTGCAACGCCGCAATGGCCGCCAGTCCGGCGGTCTCGGTGCGCAGGATGCGTGGACCCAATTGCAGGCCGGTGAAACCGGCATCGGCCAGCGTGGCGCGGTCGCGTGGCGACCAACCGCCTTCCGGCCCGATCGCCACGATGAGCCCCTGGTCGACATTCGCACTCAGCGTGGACAGGCGATGCTCACCCTGCGGGTCCAGGGTCAGTCGTTGCGCCTGTGGATCGCTGGCCTGCGCCGCCTCGTGCAAGCCCAGCGGCGCTGCGACGGTCGGCACGCGTGCGCGGCCGGATTGCTCGCAGGCCGACACCACCACACTGCGCCAATGCGCAAGGCGTTTTTCCATGCGCACCGCATCGAGCTTGACCTCGGTGCGTTCGGCGTTGACCGGCACGATGGCCGCAACCCCCAGCTCGGTGGCCTTCTGCAGGATCAGGTCCATTTTTTCGCCGCGTGCGATGCCCTGGAGTAGCGTGATGCGTAAGGGCGATTCGTTGGACAACGCTTGCGCACGCTCGACCAGTGCACGTGCCTCGCGCTTGCCGGCCACGGTGATGCGTGCGTGGTAGTCGCTGCCATCGCCATTGAACAGGATGCAGGCATCGCCCTCGCGCAGGCGCAGCACGCGCAGCAGATGATTGGCGGACTCTTCTGGCAGGGTCACTTCCTGGTCGCAGTGCAGCGGCAACGCGACATGGGAGCGGGTCAGGCGCATGCGACGGCCTCCTCGATGGCGTGACGGGTGGTCGCGGCAAGCAAGGCCAGCTGCGCGTCGTCCACACAGTAAGGGGGCATCCAGTACAGCACGTCGCCCAGCGGACGCAGCACGACGCCGCGTTCCAGCGCCGCGCGATACGCCTTCAACCCGACCCGTGCCGCGGCGGCGAACGGCGTGCGCTTGTCGCCGCCCTGGGTCAGTTCGAAGGCCACGATCATGCCGGCCTGGCGCACGTCCGCCACTGCGCTGTGCTCGCCGATCTGCGCAGCGAAGGTGCTCATGCGCGCGGCGGTGTGCTGGTTGCGCGCAATCACGTCGTCGTCTGCGAAGATCTGCAGGGTCGCCAGTGCCGCCGCGCACGCCAGGGGGTTGCCGGTGTAGCTGTGCGAATGCAGAAACGCGCGCTCGCGCGAATCGTCCAGAAACGCGTCGTACAACTGCTGCGTGGCCAGCACCGCCGAGAGCGGCAGAAAGCCGCCGGTCAATCCCTTGGACAGGCACAACAGATCGGGCATCACACCGGCCTGTTCGCACGCGAACAGCGTGCCGGTGCGTCCGAAGCCGGTGGCGATCTCGTCGGCGATCAAAAACGCGCCATGCGCATCGCACAATTGGCGCGCACGGCGCAGGTAGGCCGGGTGGTACATGCGCATGCCTCCGGCGCACTGCACGCGCGGTTCCAGGATCAACGCGCAGATTTCGCCGGGCGATTGTTCGAACAGTGCCTGCAGCGCATCGGCCGCCTGCAGCGCGTAGTCTTCCGCGCTCTGGCCCGGCTCGGCCAGGTAGGCATCGGGCGAGGGCGCAAAGATCGACTCCAGCAGCAACGGCGCATACACGCGCCGATACAGCGGGATGTCGCCCACCGACAGCGCGCCGATGGTCTCGCCGTGGTAGCCGTTTTCCAGTGCGATGAAACGCGTGCGGCGATGCTCGCCGCGGTTGTGGAAATAATGGAAGGCCATCTTCAAGGCCACTTCGACGCCGGCCGAGCCATTGTCGGCATAGAACACCTTGGCCAGCGGCGCTCGGTCGGGCTGGCGCGGCGCAATCGCCAGCAGGCGCTCGGCCAGTTGCACTGCCGGCGCATGCGTGAAGCCGGCCAGCATGACCTGCTCCAGGGTGCCGGCCTGCTGCGCGATGGCTGCGCCGATGCGCGGCTCGGCATGGCCGAACAGGTTGGTCCACCAGCTGCTCACCGCGTCCAGGTAGCGATGGCCGTCGTGACCGATCAGCCACGCACCCTGGCCACCGGCGATGGGGACCAGCGGAAGCGTGTGCGGATGCTCGCGCATCTGCGTGCACGGGTGCCACAGCACGGCAAGATCGCGTTGCCGCCAATGTTCGGCAGTTTCGGAGGCTGCAGGGTCTGCTAGGATTTCGGGCTCATGAACATGTCGATGCATCTGCCTATTCTATCGGTCCGCTCCGCGGCTGCGTGCCACGCATGAGCCCGCGTCTGCCGACCATCCACAAGATCACCGATCTGGGCGACGGGCCGTTCCGTCGCCAGCAGCTGGATCTGGAGTTTTCCAACGGGCAGCGCCGCCTCTACGAACGTCAACTCAGCCAGGGCCACGGTGCCGTCGTCGTGGTGCCGATGCTCGACGAGAGCACCGTGCTGCTGGTGCGCGAATACGCCGCCGGCGTGCATCGCTACGAGCTGGGTCTGGTCAAGGGGCGCATCGATGCCGGCGAGACGCCGGAGCAGGCGGCCGACCGCGAGCTCAAGGAGGAAGCCGGCTACGGTGCGCGGCAGGTCCAGGTGCTGCGCGCGATGACGCTCGCTCCTACTTATATGAGTCACCAATCCTGGTTGGTGCTGGCGCGCGACCTCTACCCCGAGCGCCTGGTCGGCGATGAGCCGGAAGAGATGGAAGTGGTGCCCTGGCCAATCGCACGTCTGGACGAATTGATGCTGCGCGAAGATTTCTCCGAAGGCCGCTCGCTGGCCGCCCTGTTCATCGCGCGCGAGTGGCTGGAGCGCAACCCATGATCCGCATCCCGATGGAATTGCGCGAAACCGTGATCGCCATTGCCCGCGAAGCGGGCGAGGCCATCATGCAGGTGTACGCGCAGGACTTCGCGGTGGAGATCAAGGACGATGCCAGCCCGCTGACCCAGGCCGACCTGGCCGCCAATCGCGTCATTGTCGACGGCCTGCGCCGGGTAACGCCCGACGTGCCGGTACTGTCGGAAGAGTCTGCGCACATGGCCTGGGAAGAGCGTCAGTACTGGACCAGCTACTGGCTGGTCGATCCGCTGGATGGCACCCGCGAGTTCGTCAAACGCAATGGCGAGTTCAGCGTCAACATCGCACTCATCCACATGGGCGCGCCGGTGCTGGGCGTGGTGCAGGCACCGGTCGATGGCCGGGTCTGGTACGCCGCACGCGGCGAGAACGCCTTCCGCCGCGACGGCGATCGCGACGAAATGCTGCACACCCGCATGCCGGCTGCCAGCCCCTTGCGGGTTGCCGCCAGCCGCTCGCACCGCGATGCGCGCACCGCCGCTGCGTTGGAGCGCATGGGGCAGATCGACGTGGTGGCGCAAGGCTCCTCGTTGAAGTTCTGCCGCATTGCCGAAGGCGACCTGGATGTCTACCCGCGCTTCGGGCCCACTTCCGAATGGGACACCGCGGCCGGACAATGCGTGCTGCACGCAGCCGGCGGTGTGCTGCTGGCCGGCGCTTCCGGCAAGCCGTTCCGCTACAACCGCCGCGACACCTTGCTCAATGGCGACTTCATCGCGCTGGGCGATCCCAATCTGCCCTGGCGCGACTGGCTGGCCTGAGCATGCCCGCCTGCCATGCGCGTATTGCATGGCAGGTGCTGCGCACGCGCAGGGTCCGCATCGACCGGTACACTGCGGCGGCATCGCGCGCCGGACTTGCTGCCACGCGCGATACCGCAACGCGCAGAAGATCCCGGCGCGGATGCGCCTTCCAAGATCGCTTCAGGAATAGACCATGCTCCAGACTCCGTCCACCGGCGATATCCAGGGCCTGTTGCAGTTGATGGCGCGCCTGCGCGACCGTGAACATGGTTGCCCCTGGGATGTGGAGCAGAGCTTTGCCAGCATCGCGCCGTACACCATCGAAGAAGCCTACGAGGTTGCCGACGCGATCGATCGCAACGACCTGCCGGGGCTGCGCGACGAGCTGGGCGACTTGTTGCTGCAGGTGGTCTTCCATGCGCAGATGGCGTCCGAACAGGGCGCGTTCGACTTCGCCGACGTGGTCGCCACGCTCAGCGACAAGCTCGTTCGCCGTCACCCGCACGTGTTCGCCGCGCAGGCGGTGGACGATGCGCAGGCGGTAAGCGCCAACTGGGACCAGATCAAGCGCGAAGAACGCCGTGCCGCAGGGCAGCAGGACGACTCCGCACTGGCGGGCATCGCGCGTGGCCTGCCGGAGTGGCAGCGCTCCACCAAGCTGCAGTCGCGCGCGGCGCGGGTGGGCTTCGACTGGCCCGACCCGGCGCCGGTGCTGGAAAAACTGGAAGAAGAAGTGAAGGAGCTGCGGGTGGAATTCGCGCGCGGACCGGTCGCCGACAATCAGGCGCGCCTGCAAGACGAACTGGGCGATGTGCTGTTCGTCTGCGCCAATCTCGCGCGGCATGCCAAGGTCGATGTGGGTGCCGCGCTTCGGCATGCCAATCTGAAATTCGAACGGCGCTTCCGTGCGATGGAAGCCCATGCGCATGCGCAGGGCACCCCCCTGGATGCGTTGTCGCTAGACGCGCAGGAAGCGCTTTGGCGACAGGTCAAGCGCGACGAGTCCGCCGCCGCAGTGGCAAGTACCGGCGCCGCAACCGGCGCATGAGCGCTGCGCTGACCACGCTGTTGCTGTTCGTCGCCACCGCAGTGGCCGAACTGGTCGGCTGCTACCTTCCTTATCTATGGCTACGAAGAGGCGGCAGTGCGTGGCTGCTGCTGCCCAGCGCGCTGAGCCTTGCGATCTTCGTGTGGCTGTTGAGCCTGCATCCGGCTGCCAGCGGACGCGTGTACGCCGCCTATGGCGGGGTCTACATCGCCAGCGCCCTGATGTGGTTGTGGTGGGTGGACCGCATCACCCCGACCCGATGGGACCTGCTTGGCGCCGCCTGCTGTCTGCTCGGCATGGCCGTCATCATGTTCGCCCCGCGCACTGTCTGAGCCTGATCATCGCGTGATCTGCGCACGCTGAGGCACTTGCCGGCCGGCACGGCAGGGCGCGCGAGCGTATCCCTGCACTGCAGCCCCAGAGCCGGCGAGGGGCAGCGCGCGTGCATACTGTTGCAGGGATCGACTCGTCACATGCAAGGGGATGCACATGTTTCCGACTTCGTTTTTGGCCATCGCCGTTCTGGTTGCCGGCGTCATCGTGTTGTTCAAGACCGTGCGCATGGTGCCGCAGGGATTTCAGTGGACGGTGGAGCGCTTCGGCCGCTACACCCATACCATGAGTCCGGGGCTGCACTTTCTGGTGCCGGTGGTCTACGGCGTAGGGCGCAAGATCAACATGATGGAACAGGTGCTCGACGTTCCCAGCCAGGACGTCATCACCAAGGACAACGCGGTGGTGCGCGTGGATGGCGTGGTGTTCTTCCAGGTGCTGGACGCCGCCAAGGCCGCCTATGAAGTCTCCAATCTGGAGATCGCCAGCATCGCGCTGGTGCAGACCAATATCCGCACCGTGATCGGTTCGATGGATCTGGACGAATCGCTGAGCCAGCGCGAGACCATCAATGCGCAGTTGCTGAGCGTGGTCGACCAGGCCACCAACCCGTGGGGCATCAAGGTGACGCGGATCGAAATTCGCGACATCCAGCCGCCGCGCGACCTGATCGACTCGATGGCGCGGCAGATGAAGGCCGAGCGCGAAAAGCGCGCGCAGATTCTGGAGGCCGAAGGCTCGCGTCAATCGGAAATCCTGCGCGCCGATGGCGAGAAACAGGCTGCCGTGCTCGAAGCCGAAGGCCGCAAGGAGGCCGCCTTCCGTGACGCCGAGGCGCGCGAGCGTCTGGCCGAGGCCGAAGCCCGTGCCACCCAGGTGGTGTCCGATGCGATCGCCAACGGCAGCGTGCAGGCGATCAATTACTTCGTCGCGCAGAAGTATGTGGAGGCGTTCAAGGCGCTGGCCACCGCGCCCAACCAGAAGTTCGTGCTGATGCCGATGGAGTCCAGCGGCATCATCGGCTCGATCGCCGGCATCGCCGAACTGGCCAAGGAAGCGATCGGCAAGCCCGACGCACCAACCGTGCGCGTGCCGCCGATGCCGCCGCGCGCCGGAGGCTGAGCCATGCGCTGGGACGTTGTGATCTGGGGAGTGCTGGCGCTGCTGTTGATCGCTGCAGAGACCCTGGTGCCGGGGGCGTTCCTGCTGTGGATGGGGATCGCCGCCGCCGCCGTCTGCGCCCTCGTGCTTGCGTTGCCGGGCATGTCGCTGCTGGGGCAGATCGTGGCGTTCGTGGTGCTCAGCTTCGTGTCGGTGCAGGTCTATCGCACCTGGTTTCGCGGCAAGGGGCGGCAGAGCGATCGCCCCCTGCTCAACAAGCGTGCCGAGCAATTGATCGGCCGCCGCGTGCTGCTCGATCAAGCCATCCACCATGGCCGAGGTCGTGCCAAGGTCGACGATGCGTTCTGGGTGGTCAGCGGTCCGGACCTGCCCGCCGGCGCACCGGTGCGCATTGTCGGCGTCGATGGCATGACCTTGCTGGTGCAATCCAGCAGCTGATCGCCGGGACAGGGCATGCCACCCGGTCGCCCATTGCTGCAGCGCGGCGTGCGTTTGCCGGCTTGCGTCGTTCGGTGATCGCCGCGCCTGCGCGCAGACACGGTTACCCGCAACGACGGCAGGGCAGCGATAATGGGCATCTTTCCCTTGGACCGGCGCCCATGACCCAGAAGACCATCCTCAACGACACCCATCGTGCGCTCGGCGCCAAGATGGTCGACTTCGGCGGTTGGGACATGCCGATCCACTACGGCTCGCAGCTGGACGAACACCATCAGGTGCGTCGCGATGCCGGCATGTTCGATGTCAGCCACATGACCGTGGTCGACCTGCACGGCGCACGCGTGCGCGAATTCCTGCGCTACCTGCTCGCCAACTCGGTGGACAAGCTCAAGGTGTCGGGCAAGGCGCTGTACACCTGCATGCTCAATCCGCAGGGCGGGGTGATCGACGACCTCATCGTCTATTTCATGGCCGAAGACTTCTTCCGTCTGGTGGTCAACGCCGCCACCCGCGAAAAGGATCTGCAGTGGATCGGCGAACAGGCCGCACGCTTCGAGGTGCGCGTTCAAGAGCGCGGCGACTTTGCGATGATCGCAGTGCAGGGCCCCAATGCGCGCGCCAAGGTCATCGACCTGCTCGATCCGGCCGGCGCCACGGCAGCGAGCAAGCTCGGCCGTTTCGCCGCCTTGCAGACGCGCTCGCGCGATGGCATCGATCTGTTTCTTGCGCGCACCGGTTACACCGGCGAAGACGGTTTTGAAATCGTGTTGCCGCAGGACGCGGCAGTCGCATTCTGGAATGCGTTGCTCGCACAGGGCGTCAAGCCGGCCGGTCTTGGCGCGCGTGACACGCTGCGTCTGGAAGCGGGCATGAATCTTTACGGGCAGGACATGGACGATGCAGTGAGCCCGTACGAAGCCGCGCTGGCCTGGACCATCGCGCTCGACGAAGGCCGCGACTTCATTGGCCGCGCCGTGCTCGAAGCGCAAAAGGCGCAAGGCGCACCGCGGCAGATGATCGGCGTGGTGATGGATGAGAAGGGAGTGCTGCGCCACGGCCAGAGCGTGCTCACCGCTGCCGGCCAGGGCGAGATTCTGTCCGGCACGTTCTCGCCCACGCTGGGCAAGGCGATCGCATTCGCACGCGTGCCGGCCGGCAGCATCGACGATCTGCGCGTGGACATCCGCGGCAAGCAGGTACCGTTGCGCGCGGTGAAGTTTCCGTTCGTGCGCGATGGCCAGGCGCAGCCCGGCGTCCTTGGCGAATGAGTCCGGCTGATGCCGGCCGCAGTCGGCCGGCATCCTGCCACCGCATGCAACCTGGCCCTGCCGACGCGCGTGCACCTGCCTTGTCGCGCGGTCTAAACTAACCACCTGTCCCCAACCCCAGTTTCCCCGGAGCACACCCATGAGCGAGATCCCTGGCGACCTCAAGTTCCTCAAATCCCACGAGTGGGCCCGCGTCGAAAGCAGCGGCCGCGTAACCGTCGGTATCTCCGACCACGCGCAGGGCTTGCTGGGCGACCTGGTCTACGTCGAACTGCCCGGCGTCGGCGATACCGTGCAGGCCGGCAACGGCGCGGCGGTGGTGGAGTCGGTCAAGGCCGCTTCCGACGTCTACAGCCCGGTCAGCGGCACCGTCGTCGAGGTCAACAGCGCGCTGAGCGACAAACCCGAGACCATCAACGAAGACGCCTACGGCGAAGGCTGGATCTTCGTGGTCGAACTCGACGACAAGGAAGAGCTCAACGACCTGCTGTCGCCGGACGACTACGCCGAGCTGCTGGAAGACGACGACCACTGAGTCCGTCGTCCTTGCTGCACACCGATGGCCGCTCGCAGAGCGGCCATTTTTTTGGGTGCGCTGCCGCTGACGCGGTTGTGATGTGCGCACGCGAGCGTGATCGGATGGGCGATTGCACGGTCGCCTGCATGCGCTGACGACCGGATGCCCGCAAGGCGGTTGGTGATGACTTGATGCGATGCGTGCGGTGGCATCCATGCCCGACGTATCGACGCACCACCACCTGCATGCCGGCGCGTCGGATTTCTGACGTGAGTCGTTCGTGAGGATCCGGCGTGTGCTCGGTGAAAAAAATCGACGCGTGCAACGCGCGCCGACGACGGATCGATGTCGTGCGACATGCTGCCGGCGATGCGCAAGCGCGCGTGCATGGCGATCGAACAGCGCAATAAGTTTGCGCATTTCTGCTTGTGCGACGCCGGAAGTGGAGTTGCGGGATAAAAAATTTTCAGCTGGCGGACAGGCGGCGGACGATGCCGCAACGTGCAGCGTGTCGCCGCAGCGTTGCCGTCGGCGATGGCTTGCAGATTTGGAGCGTTTGAGAAAAACAGCGGAAAAGAAGCGCTTTTTTGAAGCCGCTGTGGCGTGGGCGCGCGCTGCGAGCCCGCGCGGCGGGCTGCGCGCGGTGTACTTGCCGGACCTCGATGGCGAAGGTGGCGATGGTCTGCTGAAAAAAAATTGCAAAAGAGTGTTGACAGTAAAAAAAAGCGTGATTAGGTTTCGCCCAGCAGACATTGCTGCGAAAGAGAGTGAGCAGAATCGACATCGAGCCGACACGCTTGTTCAAGAGGTCCACCGAAGCACGCTCAAAGGTGGAGTCGGGTCCGCTTCTCTCCAGAAAAGCAGTTGTCGTTTCGACCACGCACCCGTGTCGCCGTTCGATGCGGGTGTTTCTGTATCCGTCCCGTCGCGCATTACCTGCGGACGGTACCCGACGACGGCATGCCGGCGCGGGGTTTGGTTCAACTGGGCGTTTCAACTCCATAGTTCACTGACGAGGAGCCAATTACATGGCCACTAAAAAAGCTGCGAAAAAGAAACCCACCGCCAAAAAGGCAGTGAAGAAGACCGCTGCCAAGAAGGCGACCAAGAAGGTCGCTAAGAAGGCAACCGCCAAGAAGGCAGTGAAGAAGACTGCTGCCAAGAAGGCCGTCAAGAAGACTGCAAAGAAGGCGACCGCCAAGAAGGCAGTGAAGAAGACTGCCAAGAAGGCAACCAAGAAGACTGCCGCCAAGAAGGCAGTGAAGAAGACCGCGAAGAAGGCGACCAAGAAGACTGCCGCCAAAAAGGCCGTCAAGAAGACCGCCAAGAAAGTCGCCAAAAAGGCAGTAGCGAAGAAGGCGACCAAAAAGTCCGCCACCAAGAAGCCTGCTGTGAAGAAGGTCGCCAAGAAGAAGCCGGCCGCTCGCAAGAAGAAGGCCGCTCCGGTCGCGCTGCCCGCAACTCCGGCACCGCTGATCTGATTTGTAACACCCGATCGCCGTAAACATCGAGCTCTCTCCCCGACGCCCAGCGGGGAGGGAGCTTTTTTATTGGGCGATACCGTACCGTGGCCAGGCCCGATGCAGCACGCGACTGCCAGCCGCCCTTGAGGCGACGTCGCCTGCGAGAAGGCGCGCTGTGGGTCTGGCGCCGTGCTGGCAGCGACAACAGCAGTGCCAGGCCGGCGATGGCTTAAAGGGATGTTGCGGCGAATCGATGGGTCCTGTGCGTCGGACGCGCCGCTCACACGCTCACCGCCTTAGAGGCGGCGATGATTCCAGACTGTGCCGATAGCGGTGCCGCTGGCAGAACTCATGCAGGATCTTCCCGTCGTCGCCCGGCGGTGTGATTGCTCGAACCACCGCTCTCCCGGATGCAATGACCGGTCGTCGCGCTCGCACTGCCCGTACCTGCATTCCGACCAAGCAACTGCCAGGCGAGTGGCTTCGATGCGTCGTGGCGACGCGTAGGCTGTCGTCGGTCCAGCGATGAAACCGGCAGCGGCCGCGGTACAGCGCACGCATCTCGCATCGATCTACTGTCCGGTCCCTGCAGCCGCCCCTGTCGTCGCAATGACGACGAGCGAAGTCCCGCCGTCCTCCCCGGGTGACGGATGAGCTTGTAGCGTTTGCACTAGGCACTCTGTTCGGCGGCACCTGGCTATCGCCACGCACGCATCCACCTGCATGTCCCGACAGCCAGAAACGACACAGGCGGCCAAGGCCGCCTGTGGTCATGCATGCACCGCGTCGGTTTCGAGGCGTCAACTCAACGCGGCGACGCCACCGACTTGCCGGACGATGCACCCTTGCCAGCCGGGTCGGCCTTCTCCGCCAGCATGTTCTCGCTGCCGAAATCGCCGTCCACATCGATATCCAGCCAACGCTTGGCCGGCAAGCCGAGTGCGCGATCCAGGATGGTCGGCAGCATGCCGGAAGGCAGGCCGCTTTCGCCGTTCCACATGATGGCGATGCCGACGTCGCGTTCGGGCAGCAACGCGACCAGGCCACGGTAGCCCTGCACCGCACCTGCATGGAAGATCACTTGATGGCCTGCGTAGTCGAACACGCGCCAGCCCAGCGCGTAGCTGGCCGCGTCCACGCGCTCATGGCGCCAGCCCGAACGCATTTCGCCTGGCGTGGAGATCAACGGCGCATGCAAGGTCGCCAGCAGCGGCGCAGGCAACACGTCGGTGCGATGGCCGGTATGGGCGAGCAGCCACTGCGCCATGTCGCTGGCGCTGGCATTGACGCCGGCCGCAGGAGCAAGACGGTAGTAGGTAGGCTTGGGCGTCAGCGACACCCAACCGTTGCGGCTACGCACGTGCGGGCGCGCCCAATGCGGGCTGGCCTGGATGCCGGCCAGACCCATGCTGGCATCGTTCATGCCGAGCGGCTTGAAGATGCGGCGCTCCACCGACTGCTCGTAGAAACTGCCGGAGGCGGCAAAAACCACATCGCCAACCAGGCTGAAGGCGACGTTCTGATACGCGTAGCAGTCGCCCGGCGCACACCGCAGCGGCGCGGCAGCCAGCTTGTGGCTCAGCGAGTAGTAGTCGACGTTGGATTCGATATCGCGGTCGTAGGCATTGCGGGTCAGGCCGACGCGGTGGCTGAGCACCTCGGCGACGGTGAGCTGGCGGGTGGCCAGGTTGTCGCTCAGCTGGAAGCCGGGCACGTAGTCGACCACCTTGCTGTCCCAGCGCAACACGCCATCGTTGACCAGCAGGCCGGCCATGGTGCCGGCAAAGGCCTTGGACAGCGACGCCAGGCGGAAGACGGTATGCGCATCGACCGGTTGCGGGTGATTGACGTCGGTGACGCCATAGCCACGCGCGCTGAGCACCTTGCCGCCCTGCACGATCGCCATCGCCATGCCGGGTACGCGGTTGCCGTAGGTCAACTGATCGGCCATCGATTCGAATGCCGCCACGTCGAAGCCGGCGGCCGGCGCCAACACGCTGCTGGCCGGCAACGCGCTGCGATACGGAAGCGGGGCGGTGGGCGACTGCGCAATGGTCGCCGGCTGCAGCGCAGAAGCGGTGGGCGCGGGCGTCTGTGCCGTGGAAGAAAGGGCCAGAGGCAATAACGCCCCGAGCAGCCCGATGGCCAACGGACGGAACCGTCGGCGCCTGCGCATTACTGTCATGGTTGTCCCGCCTGGTCCACTGCTTGGAGCGATTCTAGCGCCGCGCTTCGCAATAGCACAAACTGCCGGAAGATGAATGGGCATCATATTGATCCTATTGACGATTTGGGTTCAGAAATCGGGCCGGTCACGGCCGTGGCGACGCTCCGAAGGTGCACGCTCTGACGGTGCATGCGAAGTGGGTTGCAAGCGCCGTGCCGGGCGGCCCCACGCGCGCGTCGCAGCTTCCTGCCTCCGCTGCTGGTGGTGCTGCGCCGCATCGGCTAACTTGCGCGCTCCTTCGCCAGGTGCTGCCGCTGCCATGTTCTTGCTGTCGGGCTCGTTCGCACGGGCGATATTGACGCCATGACCAGTCCCTCTGCACCGCGCTCGGCGGTTGGCCGTCTAGGCGCTGCGCTGCGCAGTTCGCCACCGCTGGCGTGGTCGTTCCTGTATTTCTTCTGCCTGCTCAGCGGCTATTACGTGCTGCGTCCGGTGCGCGAGGCGATGGGTGCATCGTCGGATGTGGCCGCGTTGTTTCCGGCCGGCATGATCGGCTTCTTCACCGCGCACGGCATGCCGCTCAAGGATTTCACCTTGCAGGTGCTGTTTACCTGCACCTTTCTGATCATGCTGCTGCTGCAGCCGGTGTATGGCGCGCTGGTCAGCCGCTATCCGCGGCGCGTGTTCCTGCCGGCGGTCTACGGTTTCTTCATTGCGACCCTGCTGCTGTTCTACGTGCTGTTCGACACCGGCGTGCCAGGGCGCGGGATGGCGTTCTTTTTGTGGCTCACGGTCTTCAACCTGTTTGCCGTGGCCGTATTTTGGAGCTTCATGGCCGATGTCTTCAGCAATGCCGAAGCGCGCAACTACTATGGCTATATCGGCGCGGCCGGCACCCTGGGCGCGTTTCTCGGGCCGATCCTCACCCGCACCCTGGTCGAGCGCATCGGCATTGCGCATCTGATGCTGGTGTCGGCCGGGTTCCTTACGGTCTGCGTGGTGTGCGTGCTGCGCCTGCGCTTGTGGGCGGTGGCGCGCGAGCAGGAGCGCCAACTGGACTCCGGCGAAGTACCGATCGGTGGCGACGTGCTCGGCGGCCTCAAGCTGATCGCGCGCGAGCCGTTGCTGCGTTGGCTGGCGCTGATGACCTTGTTCGGCGTGGGCGTGGGCACCTTGCTCTACAACGAGCAGGCGGCGCTGGTGCGCAGGTTGTATACCGATGCGGCGGCCAGCACCGCGTATTACGCCAGCATCGACCTGGCGGTCAACGCGCTCGCCCTGCTGCTGCAATTGCTGGTGACACGTGCGCTGCTGTCGCGCTTCGGCATTGCACCGGCATTGCTGATTCCAGGAGTGGCCATCACCTTGGGGTATGCGGTGCTGGCGGCCTCGCCGTTGCCGCTGATGATCGCCATTGTGCAGGTGATCACGCGCTCGAGCGAGTTCGCACTGGCCAAACCGGCGCGCGAAACCCTCTACACGCGGGTCAGTCGCGAATGGCGCTACAAGGCCGGTGCGGCGATCGATACGGTGGTCTATCGCGGCGGCGACCTGAGCTTTGTGTGGATCCACAAGCTGGTGTCGGGCCTGGGGTCCACTGCGGTGTTCGGGGTCGGGCTATTGGCGGCAGCGGGCATGACGCTGGGCACGTTCGGCCTGCTGCGCGAAGCACGCAAGCTGCCTGCAGAGCGCGATGGTGTGGCGGAAGCGCGGGCAGCGGAGTCGCAGGGCCGCTAACGCCCTTGCTGTGCGGGTGCGTGGTGGCTGCGCGCTGGAGATCCATGCAGCGATGACGCACATAGCGCCCGCGGCCAATCGCTGCTGCGTGATGTCGCTTGCACGGGGCATCCATCCCGATGCGATGGGCGCCATCGGCGGCCCGTGGATGACGGCCCGCATGCGCCGCCGCTCACCCTGCATCGTCCAGTGCTGCGCCGGTGACGCCAGCGCGTCGCGATGCACCGGTCGCACGCTGTGCGTCTTGCCAGGCAGATGGCGCCGCATCGCGGCTATGCTTGCCGCCACCTCTACATGCCTTTCTCGCCATGTCCCTGTTCGCGATCATCGCCGGCATCCTTGTCGGTCTGCTGCATGTCTACATTCTGGTGCTGGAGATGGCGCTGTGGACGCACCCATTGGGTCTGAAGACCTTCCGCAACACACCGGAGAAGGCACAGGCCACCCGCGTGCTGGCGGCCAACCAGGGCCTCTACAACGGTTTTCTGGCCGCAGGCCTGCTCTGGGGCGCGCTGGCAGCACGGTTCGATGTGCTGAGCTTCTTCCTGGGGTGCGTGGTGGTGGCGGGCTGCTACGGCGCCTACAGCGTCAACCGCCGCATCTTCTTCGTGCAGGCCTTGCCCGCGTTGATCGCACTCGGCCTGGTGTGGCTGCCGCGCTAAGACGGCCTGTTCGCTTCCCGTAGGAGCGGGCTTGCCCGCGATGAGGCGTTACCGGCAACGCCTCATCGCGGGCAAGCCCGCTCCTACAGCGTGCCTAAGTGCAGTGGCTGTGAACGGGTCTAAGACGCCGCCGGCAAACAGCGCAGTCGCTAGATGGTCGGTCTCCACGATAACCAGGCTCCGCAAACGACGACGGCGGGCTGCAAGCCCGCCGTCTTCGCACATTACCTTGACCTGAGTCTTACGCCGCTTCGCGCGGCTGCTGAGCCTGCGGCTTGTCGTAGAAGCTGGCCGCACGCAGCTCGTGCGGATCGAAGTCGTCCACGGTGATGGTGTCCATCATGATCTCGCGCAGCTCTTCCAGCAGCTTGCGCTCGTCCAGGGTGAGCACGCCCTCGGCCACCGCTTCGTCCAGCTGCGCCGGAAAATCCAGCGCCTCGATGCCCTTGGTCTTGAGCGCCTTGAGGAACTTGCGCTCCACCGGCTCGGCCATCACTGCCTTGGTCAGATAGCTGGCGATACGTCCGCCCGGGTTGTTCGCGCACGGGGTCAGGAATACGCCCTGAGCCAGACGGTCGCGCGCTTCGTTGGGCGCCATCAGGATCGATGCCACGCGATGGCCCAGGCGATCGCCCGGCGCTTCGGCGCGACGGCCCAGCGGGAAGATCAGCACCCACATCAGCCAGCCCACCGGGCGGATCGGGAAGTTGCGCAGCGCTGCCGACAGCGCGGTTTCGATCTTGTGCACGCTGTCGTGGAACGCCCAGGCCAGCAGCGGCTGGTCGGTGGCCGGTGCGCCTTCGTCGTGGTAGCGCTTGAGCATCGCGCTGGTCATGTAGATATGGCTCAGCACATCGCCCAGTCGACCCGACAACGATTCCTTGAACTTCAACTTGCCGCCCAGCATCAGCATCGACACATCGGCCATCAAAGCCAGGTTGGCCGAGTAGCGATCCAGCTTGCGGAAGAAGCGACGCGTGTATGCATCGCCTGGCGCTGCGCCGATGCGCGCACCGGTCAGGCCGAACCAGAACGAACGCACGGCATTGGAAACGCCGAAGCGGATATGTCCGAACAGGCTCTGGTCGAACTCTTCCAGGCCGCGGCGCGTATCCGGATCCTGCGCCGCCTTCATTTCCTTCATCACCCACGGATGGCACAGGATCGCGCCCTGGCCGAAGATCAGCAGGCTGCGGGTCATGATGTTGGCGCCTTCCACGGTCACGCCGATCGGCGCGGCCTGCCAGGCGCGGCCGGCGAAGTTGCGCGGCCCCAGGATGATGCCCTTGCCGCCGATCACGTCCATCATGTCGCTGACCACTTCGCGGCCCATGGTGGTGCAGTGGTACTTGGCAATCGCCGACGGCACCGACGGCACGTCACCACGGTCGACTGCTGCGGCAGTGGCCTGTGCCAGCGCACTGATGGCATACGCCTTGCCGCCAATGCGCGCCAGCGCCTCTTCCACGCCCTCGAAGCGACCGACCGACAGGCCGAACTGCTTGCGGATGCGCGCATACGCGCCGGTCACCACAGCTGCGTACTTGCCGCCACCGCTGGCGGTGGAGGGCAGGGTGATCGAACGCCCCACCGCCAGACACTCGTTGAGCATGTTCCAGCCCTTGCCCACCATCTCCACGCCGCCGATCAGCTGGCTCAGCGGGATGAACACTTCTTCGCCATGGATCGGGCCGTTCTGGAACGGCGAGTTCAACGGGAAGTGGCGACGACCGATCTCCACGCCGGGGGTTTCGCGCGGCAGCAGCGCCAGAGTGATGCCGATGTCCTTCTTGTCGCCGATCAGGCCATCCGGATCGTAGGCGCGGAACGCCAGGCCGATCAACGAGGCCACCGGTGCAAGGGTGATGTAACGCTTGTCGAAGGTGAGCTTGACGCCGAGCACGTTGGCGCCGTTCCACTCGCCCTTGCAGACGATGCCGTAGTCCGGGATCGAGGTCGCATCCGAGCCGGCGAACGGGCCGGTCAGGCCGAAGCACGGCACCTCGGCACCCACCGCCAGACGCGGCAGGTAATAGTCCTTCTGTTCCGGGGTGCCGTAGTGCAGCAGCAGCTCACCCGGTCCGAGCGAGTTCGGCACACCGACGGTGGAGCTGACCACGCTGGAAATCGAGGACAGCTTCTGGATCACCTTGTGGTGCGCCAGCGCGCTGAAGCCCAGGCCGCCGTACTGCTTGGGAATGATCATGCCGAAGAACTTGTTCTTCTTGATGAAGTCCCACAGCTCCGGCGGAAGGTCGGCGTGGACGTGGGTGATTTCCCAGTCGTTGACCATCTTGCACAGTTCTTCCACCGGCCCATCCAGGAACGCCTGCTCTTCGGCGGTCAACTGCGGCTTGGGATAATTGAGCAGCTTCTGCCAATCCGGGTCGCCGGTGAACAGCTCGCCCTCGAAGCCGACCGAGCCGGTTTCCAGCGCAATGCGCTCGGTCTGTGACAGCGGCGGGAGCACCTTGCGGAAGAACGCCATCAGCGGCGTGGTCAGCAGCGGCTTGCGCAGGAATGGCAGCAGCACCGGCGCGGAGACCAGCACCACCAGTACCGCAGCGACGATGGTCGCGGTGAGATTGGCATCCAGCAGCCAGCAGGCCACCAGCACACAGGCGCTGATCGCAACCCAGGTGGCAAGGCGCATGCGGTGATAGGCAGCGATGCCCGCCGCCAGGATGACGAGGAGGAACGGTGCAACGATGCTCATGGTCTTGCTCCAGTGACATGCTCGGTGATGTTGGACGCTGCAATGGTGCTAACCGAGGGCAGTGCGTCCAGATAATGCAACACGGTGGCGGTAAAGGTGGTGTTGTCGTCGCCGGCCAGCATGTGCGTGGCGTCGGCCAGCTGCACGTGCTGCGCGTGCGGGGCGATCGACAGGAATTCGCTGATGTTGTCCGGGGTGACCAGATCGCTGCGCCCGCCGCTGATCAACAGCATCGGGCAGCGCACCTGCGCTGCGGCTTCCACCAGGGCGTGCTGCTGCAGTTGCGCATCCTGACCAGCCAGTTCGTCGACCAGGCGCGGGTCCCAGTGCCAGTGCCAACAGCCGTCTGCACGCTGACGCAGCAATGCCTGCAATTGATGTGCGGTCTTGCGCGGGCGATGCGGCAGATACGCGGCGATTGCATCGGCGGCCGCATCCAGCGAAGCGAATCCATCCGGATGCGCGGTCATGAAGCGCAGGATGCGCTCAACGCCCGTGGTGTCCCATCGCGGCGTGATGTCGACCAGCACGATCGCGCGAAACAGCCCCGGCCAACGCGCCTCGGCAAGCAGCCCGAACAGGCCGCCCATCGAGGCCGCCACCAGCACCGGCGGCTGCGGCTGCTCGCCTGCCAACACGATCAGGTCGTCGGTGAACTGTGTTGGCGAATAGGGCAGGTCGACCGCATTGACGCTCGAGTCGCCGTGGCCGCGCGCATCGTAGGAAAGTGCGCGGTAGCCGGCCTGCGCCAGCGCGGTTGCCGTCGCTTCCCAGGCGTGCCGCGTCTGCCCAAACCCATGCGCCAGCACCACGGTTGGTGCGTGCTGCTGGCCCCGTACCGACACAGCCAACTCCACATCGCCAGCGCTGATGCGCGACATGGCCGCAAGAGGGGCAAGCGTAGAAGGAGAGGTGACCATACCTAATGGTATGGAGGCTGCCGGCCCGCTGTCAATACTCTCTGGTATGGATGGTTAAGCCGTTGAATCGTGGCAGTTGTCTGTCATTTTTGTGATACATACTGCAACTGACTCAGGCGTATGGTTAAATCGCGCCATGAACGACACTACCGAATCCAGTCCGACCACACCCCGTGCCAGTTCCGGTCGCGGCAACCGCCTCAGCGCGGACGACTGGGCGCAGGCCGCGCTGGACCTGATCGCCGAACAGGGTGTGGGAGCCGTCGCCGTCGAGCCGTTGGCGCGTCGGCTAGGCGTTACCAAGGGAAGCTTCTACTGGCATTTCCCCTCGCGCGACGCGCTGTTGCAGGCGGCCCTGGAGCGCTGGGAAATCTTCGAACAGAAGGAAGTGTTCGGCAGCCTGGAAGACGTTCCCGACCCCAGCGCACGCCTGCGCGCGCTGTTCCAACTGGTCGCCCACGAAGTCACGCCGCACGTGATCTACAGCGAGTTGCTCAAGGCACTCGACCATCCGGCGGTGCGCCCGGTCATCGACCGCGTCTCGCAGCGCCGCCTCGATTACCTGATCGCCTCGTTCCGCCAGGCCGGCCTGTCCCGTACCGACGCCCAGCACCGCGCGCGCCTGGCCTACGCGGCCTATGTCGGTTTCCTGCAGCTCTCGCTGCAACTGCAGCAACCCAAGCAGGCCCGCGAAGAATTCGAGTCCTACGTCGAGCATGTGATCCAGACATTGATTCCTGGCTGAGCGATCCTGGCCCGGGAGCTGCGGCTTCCAGTTCACTTACATATGTGTAAATGCATGCATGGCGCCCTTCCAGGTTGCCGTGCAGTCTTGCCTGCGCCCGCTAATGCCTGTGTTCGCCTGCAGGTGTAGGGCACGCATTTGCAGCGTTATCGGCATGCAGGTGTATGACTTTAGTGGTCTCAATAATATACCTGGTATCACAGTTTGAGGCTAAATTCACGAGAAGACAATTTCTTGTTAACGCATCTTTAATTTCTCCAAATTGATAGCTACTATCCGTTCTACCTTCGTTTTGGGCTCGCTTTTTCGATCCCTCGAACGGTTGTTCATCACGCCATTACCAGATCTTGGAGAGAGAGAGCTCAATGATTCACAAGACCAGCAAGCTTCGCGACGCGATTTCATTCGCCATCGCGGTTGGCGCTTCGGCCTCGGCACTGCCTACGATCGCCTTCGCCCAGGACACCGGCGCGACCAATCTTGATCGCATCGAAGTCACCGGTTCGCGCATCCGCCAGGTGGATACCGAAACCGCGCAGCCGATTCTGACCGTCAGCCGCGCCGACATCGAGAAGCAGGGTTTCTCGTCAGTCGCCGACATCCTGCAGAACATCAGCGCAGTCGGCACGCCGCCGATCAGCCGCGCCTCGCCGCTGTCGTCCGGCGAAGCAGTCGGTGGTACCTACATCAGCCTGCGTGACCTGGGTGCAGCGCGTACGCTGGTCCTGGTCAACGGCAAGCGTCTGGGCATCACCACCGACGGCCTGCAGGACATCTCCACCGTTCCTGTCTCCTCGATCGATCGCATCGAAGTGCTGAAGGACGGCGCCTCTTCGATCTACGGTTCCGACGCGATCGCCGGTGTCATCAACATCATCACCCGCACCAATTTCGATGGCGCAACCGGCAGCGTTTACTACGGCCAGTACTCGCAGGGCGATGGCGAAACGACCAATGCCGACTTCGTGATGGGCGTGACCGGCGAGCGTGGAACGCTGACCGTTGGCATCGAATATGCCAAGGAAAACAAGGTTGCTGCTTCTGACCGTCCGTACTCGGAATTCCCGCGTTCGTCCAATCATCCGGACTTTGGCTGGACCGCCGTCGGCGAGTTCGGTGGATTCGTCAGCCGCCCAGCGGATGCGCTTCCCAATGTCCGTTACCCGGCCGCCTCAGCAACCAATCCGAACCGCGAAGTCCGCGTCCTGGTGCGCGATGGCGGCAACCCGGACAACCCGGCCGACTACCGCGTCCAGAACACCGACCAGACCGTTACCCAGGACAAGACCAACACCAACCGCTGGACCGACCTGCGTACTCCGCAGGAGCGCCGCTCGCTGTTCGTGGATGGGTCGTACGACCTGACCGACAACGTTCGCTTCCGTACCAACGTGCTGTACAGCAATCGTGATTCCGAGCGCCAGATCGCGGGCTACCCGTACCAGGCACTCGCCTTCGGTTCGCCGATATCGGTGGATAGCGCGTTCAATCCGCTCAATCGTGAAATTCCGAACTGGTGGCGCCGGACGACCGAAGTGCCGCGCACCACGCGCGCCGAGCTGACCACGTATCGCTTCTCGGGTGCATTCGATGGCTCGTTCAATGTTGGCGACCGCATCTTCGATTGGGATGTGGGCTACCTGTACAACAACAACAAGCTGGTGCAGAGCGGTTACGGTGATCTCAACCTGACCTCGTTGCGTGCAGCTGTGGGTCCGTCCTTCATCAATGCATCCGGCGTTGCGCAGTGCGGCTCGGCTGCCGCTCCGATTGCTCTGGCGCAGTGCGTGCCGTTCAACCCGTTCATCGCCGCTGGCTTGACCGGTCCGGGTGCGTTTACGGGCAACCAGGCCCTGCAGGACTTCCTGATCCCCACCACGCACGCAACTGCGGACACCAAGACCAAGGTCATCTCGGCCAACTTGTCGGGTAGCTTGTTCACCCTGCCGGCTGGCGATCTCGGTTTTGCCGTGGGCGCTGAACAGCGTAAGGAAGAGGGCGAGTTCAGCCCGGACGCGCTGGCGCAGTCGGGCAACACCTCGGGTCTGGCGAACTTCCCCACCGGTGGCAGCTACAAGGTGGAAGAAGTCTATGCCGAGCTCAACGTGCCGATCCTGGCTGATCTGCCCTTCGCCCAGGAGCTGAGTCTGAGCCTGGCCTCCCGGTACTCCGACTACAACACTTTCGGCGACACCGTGAACAGCAAGTTCGGCTTCAAGTGGAAGCCGTTCCAGTCGTTGCTGGTCCGCGGCACTTGGGCCGAGGGCTTCCGTGCGCCGACCATCTCCGACCTTTACGGCGGCGGTTCGCAGAGCTTCGATTCGTACACCGATCCTTGCGACGTCCAGTTCGGTGCTTCTCGCACCAGCGCAGCTGTGCGCGCACGCTGTGCTGCCGCGCTGCCCGTCAACGCGGCGACCTTCCGTCAGCAAGCGCAGGGTTTCGTGCCGACCACGGCAGCCTCGTCGCAGACGCCTCTGGCCTTCCTGTCCGGCTCCAACGATCAGCTGACCCCGGAGACCTCCACGTCCAAGACATTGGGCTTTGTCTGGAGCCCTGGCTTCGTCAATGGCCTGAACGTGTCGCTTGACTGGTGGCAGATCCGTGTCGAGAACACCATCATCGGTGATACGGCGAATCTGATTCTCAACGACTGCTACATCAACGGCATTGCCGAGCGCTGCAACGCGTTCACTCGTGATCCGGTTACGGGCATCGTCAACACCTTGAACCGCACCTCGATCAATGCGGGTTACCGTGAAGTTGAGGGCTACGATCTGGATCTGGGCTACCGCCTGGCCACCGACACGGCCGGAACCTTCGGCGTCAAGTGGACGACTACCTACACCAGTCGCGACGAGTTGGTTACCACCCGTAATTCCGTTACCAATCCGAACCCGTTCACGGGTGTGGGCTGGGCGGGGACCACCACGGGTACCCACTTCCGCGTCCGTTCCAATGTGGCATTCAATTGGGATAAGGGTGATTTCGGTGCAAGCTGGACGGTGCGTTACTTCTCCGGTCTGAAGGAAAGCTGCCTGAGTGCGTCCCTGTTCCCGGACGAGTGCAGCGATCCCAACTATCGCGCTCCGAACAATCAGGGCGTTTCGGTTGGTAACCCGACCAATGAGCGCGGCGCGACCGTCTTCAACGACGTCCAGGTTCGTTGGAATGCTCCGTGGAACGCCACGATTTCTGCCGGTGCCAATAACGTATTCGACCGCGTTGGTCCGACCCTGTATAGCCAGCCGAGCGCAAACGTTTCTTACTTCGGCGGCTTCGACATCGGTCGCTTCCTGTACATGCGTTACACCCAGCGTTTCTGATAAGCAGTTTGAATGCTTGACTTAGGCTGCGCCCCCGACTTCGGGGGCGTAGCTGTTTATGCGCTTCCATACGAGTATCAGACATTGTAAAAATCAGGTGGAGTCCCAAGTCCGGTTGGGGTTCTGGCGTCTGGGATGAAGCGTCCGTCTTCCTGGTCGGCGCGGATCAGCACCAGGCGCGGTGCGGCAGCGCGGATAGACGCGGTATTCGCTCCACCGTGATGCGTGAAGCCCGTACGTCGTCTTAATGGCCGGATGTGAGATCATTTGGCGATGGTTACGTTGCTGTCTGATCACAAAGAAAGAATGCGGACCTGGATTCGTGACGAGGTCGTGCCTGATCTATCAAGTATCGCTGCTTGGTCGCGATTTGCAGAGGAGTTGCATAATGGCAACTTGCTGCTCGATGCTTGTCATGCGTATTGGCATTTGGCAAGTCTCCGGCCTGGCGAGCCTGCATATCTGATAAATATCGGCAATCTACTGCTTGAGCTGGAGGACTTTTCGGGTTCGCTGGCGGCTTTCGAAGAGGCTGTAAGGCGAGGCGCTGGGGATGAAGTGGCTTGTCAGTTAGGTAAAGGACTGGCGCTCCTTTATCTGCAAAAGTACCAGCAAGCAGAGAGAAGTCTTCGGTATGCCTGGCAGCAGGAGCCGGAAGCATGTGATGTTGTTCTAGCTTATTCGCAATGCTTGATGGAGCTTGAGCGATTCGACGAGATGAAATCCTGTCTTTCGCATCTTGAGCATTGTGGGATGTCACGCGCGCAGCGTGAGAGCTTCGCTTGGTTGCTTGCGAACTGCGGTGAAGAGCAGCGCGCGTTGGCGCTGTATAAGGATCTTCTGGATGATGCGCACTCAACGAGTGAGTTGCGGATACAGCTCGTTCTTTTGCTTGAAAGACTTAATCGCCTGGAGGAGGCGGAAGGTCATCTGCAGCACAAAAGCGTTACTGCGGGCGAAATTTCGCCGATGAAGGCGCTTGCATTGGGTCGACTGTTGCGCCGACAAAAGAAATACGAAGATGCTGAAAAATGCCTGGCTTCCGGCATTGCAATGGTTGGGGGTGGAGCAATTGGGGCGCTGCTGGAGTTCGAGCGCGCCAAGAATGCCGATGCAGGCAGTCGCTATGATGAAGCAATGGCTGCGTTGAATCGCGCGCATGTGCGTGCTGTTGCGGCGTACAACCAGCGTTTTCCAGAGCAGGAAGCTGATAACGCCCTGAGATGGTTGGAGGAATCTTTAAAGAAGCCTGTTCCTTTGGCTTGGAATGACTTGAGAAAGGGCGAGCGTTCGGGAGATCCGACATTTCTAGTGGGTTTCCCGCGATCAGGAACTACATTGCTGGAGCGCATACTGGATGCGCACCCGGGTTTTGCGGTATTGGATGAGCGTCCGGCGTTAGAGGAGGCCATCGCCAGCCTGCGTTCGAGTAAGCCTTTTGCCGAGCCGCAACTGGACGACTGGCTGGCCGCACTTTCTGACGATCAGATCAGTCGGGCGAGAGATTTTTATTATGCGGTGGCCGCCAGGTACATTTCTATAAAGCCGGGTCTGGTGGATAAGTATCCTTTGAATCTCACGCGAGTTCCTTATATTTCGCGAATATTTCCGCGAGCCAAGTATATCTTCCTCTTGCGGGACCCCCACGATTGCGTGCTGAGCTGCTACATGCAGGCATTTGGCATGCGTGGAGGCGCACTTTCATTTGCAACACTGGAGGCGTCCGCAGAGACGTATGTAGAGGTGATGTCTCATTGGGAGCGTCACAGAGCATTAGCAAATGCCAATGTCTACGAGCTTCGCTACGAAGATCTGGTGAAAAACATGCCTGCGCATGTCTCTGCACTGTTAGATTTTCTGGAGTCTGAGTGGGACGACGTCATGGCGAACTTCCAGGAGCTTGCCAGGTTGCGATCCACCCGAATCAATACGCCGAGTTACGCCCAGGTTATCGAGCCGATCAATGATCGAGCAATTGGGCGGTGGGAGAATTACCGGCACCATTTTTCGCAGCGCACGCTAAGCCTTCTAGCGCCATGGCGTCGCCGTTATGGCTACGCTTAGTCAGCGTTGCGGGAAGCGCAGGTAGGTGGAAAGTATGTATTTGTCTCCACTATGCGGCGGCCTGCCCTGGTGGGCGTACATCCAATATGGTGGAAACATCAAAAGCCTGCCGGCTCTCGGTTCGACGCCATAGTTCAACCCTGGAAACCAAGTTTCTCCACCTTCCGAGACATCGTTGAGATACCACAGAAAAACAAGGTATCGATCGCATACGTTGTTTATGGAATCGAAATGTGTCTGGAAGCGTTCATCGCTTCCCGCGCGATAGCGCTTGAGAATCAATGGGCTGAGTAGCGGGCTATCAGGGACAGCAATGTCCAGATCTATTTCAGTGTTGTAGCGCTTGAGCTCCTCGCTGATCAGCGAACGGAAGAATCCCAGAAAGGCGCGATCGGACAGTTTGGAGATGTCCAACTCCGTCCAGGCACTTTCCTCCAGGCCCTGGCGAATGCCCTGGCCATTTCTCTCATGAAATTCGCTGAGCGCCTGAAAAGAATCGACCAGCTTGGCGCACAACTGTACGGACAAACTATTGTCTTTTATTCGAATGAAATGCCGAAGGTGACCTGAAGAGGAAGATGCCGCAGAAGCGGCATCCTCCTTTTCCTTTTTCAGATCAGAATCGTGCAGTCCAGCGCATCCAGTAGTACCTGCCGATGGCATCGTAGGTCCGCAAGTCGGTGGAGGCATTGAAGCCGGAATAAACCAGTGGCGGCTGACGATCCGCCAGGTTGCGAACACCGATTTGAATCGTACTGTTGTTCAACGATTCAAGGCGATACCCAAGCTGGAAGTCCGTCTGGGTGTAGGAGGGTACCTGACGTTTGGCCACATAGCCGTCTGTACCTACTTCTGCAACATCCGGTGCTTCGTTGACGTGGTGGACATACCGTGTTGTCAGGCTTGCATTCAGGTTGCCATAAGTCCAGGTCAAATCGTTAAGCGCGCGCCAGCGCGCGATATTACCGAACCCCGACGACGCGGAATCAACGAACGTGCCGGCGAGTCCCTTGCTTTCCGGAATACCCGGGAATGCTCCGACGTCGCTGGTCGGGTCTCCCGACAACAGACGAACGTCGTACTGACGGATGTATGTTGTATCGAGATTCCACGAAAGCTTGCCCCACGCAGCTTCCTGAGTGGTATAGCGGAACCCGAGATCGACGCCGCTGGTCCGCAGCTCACCAAAGTTGCCGATCACGTTCGTCATTTGCGCAACGTCGCCTGCTTCGTCGCGAATGAAGGTGTCGCAGTAGCGGCCGAATTGGTAACACTGGTTCAGCATCACGGTTTCTGGAAGATTGGTGATGAACTGATCCAGGCTTACGCGCCAGTAGTCGGCGGTTACGCTGAAGCCTTCGAGCCAGCTCGGGCTATACACGAAACCATACGTGAAAACGTCGCCTTCTTCCGGCTGGAGGTTCGGGTTGGAGACCTGGAAAGAGGTGACCTGGTTGTTGCTCTGACGGAAGGAGCCGTCAGGCGCGACACCTGCGCAGGCGCGCGGATCGGCCGTCGCCTGCCCCGAGTAACCGTTACAAGGATCGACATAGCTATTTGCGCTTGGTGCTGTGGGTGAAAACAGGTCGCCAATCGTAGGTGCGCGGAAGACGTCTGCATAGGTGCCGCGGATCAACAGATCGGAGAACGGCTTCCATTCCAGCCCGATTTTCGAGTTGTTGGTGCCGCCGAAATTGGAGTAATCCGAGTAACGGGTTCCAAGTGTCAGATTGAGCTTCTCTGCGAAAGGCGCGTCGGTCAACAGTGGGACCAGTACCTCGGCGTAGATTTCGTTGACGTCAAACTTTCCAGAAATATCACCAAACGTACATGCTTCCTGCGTGGTCAAGCAGACAGTTTCACCCGGCGGAATGATCGTGAGGAAATCGCTGGTCGAACTTGCTGACTCCTCGCGTCGCTCCACGCCAACGGCCAACGATACGGTTCCTGCGGGGATATCAAACAGGTCGCCTGTCGCGTTGGCGTTGAAAACTTTGAGGGTGTTTTCGTTGGTGTTGGTAATCGTTGGATTGATCAGACCAAGCGCAGTCAACTGAGCCTGTCCTGCAGCCGTGCTTGCATCTGGTGCCGGTCCCAGGAAGTTGACCGGCAAGCAGCCATTGATGGCCGTGGCTGGGTTGCCTGGCGTCCGGACGCAAATAGGATTTCCGGTTGCTGGATCGATCATGGACGGGCCCAGTGCCGCAGTGAGGCCAGGGCTGAACAAATACCCTTTCACCGAGGATGACTGTGGCGAGCGGCCGTACCCGTACGATGCATCCCAACTCCAGCTGCTGTCACCAAACGCTCCGCGAAGGCCTCCGGTGATCTGGTAGGTTTCCGTTACGAAGCGGGTCGTGCGCGTGGGGATGAAATCACGAAGGCGCAGGCGCGCGTCGGTAATATCGACTCCGAAGGGGTTGTAAAGACTATCGGCGCTGATCGGAACGTCGTCCACTGCAGGTCGGCCGTCGAACGGCAGAGGTGCCAGCGCAAAGGAGGACTCGGTCCGCAGCCACGAGCCAAGTACAAAGGCTTCGACGTTGTCACTGAGCTTGTACGTGCCGTTCATGAAGAGGCTGGTCCGCTCCTGCGGTGTCAGCGTCAAATTTCCATCGGCCTGGTAGTTGTAAACATCGGTTTGCGGATTGAAGCAACGGAAGTCCGAAGGTGACGAGCCAGGACGCCCATCGATTCGCGTAAGAGTAACGTTCGCGCCAGCGCCACAATTGGGGTCAGCTAGATTGACGCCAGCAGCATTCCCACGCGGCACGACATAGCGGCCAGTCAAAATACGGCTCGTCCCACCAATGCCTTTTTCGCCAGCGTAAAGTTGATAAGGCTGGCTTGAGTAGGTGCGATCTGCCGCACGTACTTCTTCGGCTTTATCGTAGCTTGCGCCAAGCATCAGGCTGCCACGATCGCTTGTCATGCCAAAAACGGCGTCATACCGTTCAGTCGACGCGTCACCGCGTGACGATGTTCCGTAATAGGCGCTTGCTTCAACGCCGTCAAAATTTTTGCGGAGAATGAAGTTGACGACGCCGCCAATTGCGTCAGAGCCGTAGATGGCCGATGCGCCATCCTTCAGCACCTCGACGCGCTCAATGAGACCTAAAGGGATGGAGTTGATGTCCACCGCGCCGTTCGCGTTGCTGACGGTGCCAATCCAGCGCCTACCGTCGACCAAGACGAGTGATCGGTTGACACCAAGTCCGCGCAGATCAACTGTAGCCGCGCCTGCACCACCGCCATTGTTGACCTGAGGATTGGTGGCTGCGCCAGCAATGGCCGGCGTGCGCTGAAGAAATTCGCCGACAGTCGCCGCACCGGAACTCTGGATCGTTTGACGATCAATCACGAATACGGGGCTGGAAGTCTCCAGATCAGCGCGCTTAATGCGTGATCCGGTCACTTCAATCTTGTCGAGGTTGGTTGTTGTGCCAGCGGATGTGTCCTGTGCGAAGGAGGTCGATGAATAAGCTCCTCCGACAACAAGCGCAAGTACGACGGCGTCACGCAGTTTGCTTGACGTGCACTTCATGGGCTCTCTCTCCGTGTAACGGTTAGGTTGGCCTGGCAAGCGGGTCCGAAGATGCGGTCCCAAGGCGTCAGGGTGAACCGATGGTATATGGCCGTCCCTAAAAATTAAAGTCCCGTTAACTTTTGTCGCCATGAACGAAAACGCCACCGTATGTGACGGTGGCGTTATTATTTCAAAACGGAAGTAGATTACAGGTCTTGCTCATACCTCACATAAGGAATGGTGCCGTCACTGTTGCTCTCGTTATTCGGCGCAAACGGGTTCTTGCCGCGCGAGATGACGTTCTCCGCGCCGACCGTCAACTGTCCGCTCCACGGGGTGCGCCAGGTCAGGCCCAGGCCCAGGCCTTCCCATTTTTCCGGCTGGCCGGGAACATCGACGACCCGCCCGATGACATTGGCGCTAAAGGCGCCATAGCCGCCGCCGACGCTCAGGGTCTTGCTGTCCCACTGGTCGGCGATGGCCGGAGAGACGTCGGCCAGCGGGACCAGGCGCGCACGGGCGTAAGTGCCACCGATCGAAACAAAGCCTTCGCGGCCGATGTTCTTCTGGCCGAACACGGTCAGATCGTTCTGCTCGACGCGGGTCAGTGGTGCCTTGCCGGCACCGATCAACCACGCTGGCAGCGTGTCGCGACCGGTGCCGGCGGTGACGCCTACACGGCCGCCGGCGCGATTGAAGCCCAGCGTTCCGGAAACCCGGCGCGATGCGGCGGCGCTGTCTTCTTCATCGTCGCCAATGCCGGCGAGCAGGCAGTGACTGGCGAGACCGCTGATGTTGGTGCCGCGGCTGCTATTGCAGAGCAGGCCCAGCGAATCGCCCGAGGTCAGGCCGAACGCGGCATCCAGCGAATTGCGGCCGAAGTGCCAACGCGCGCCGGCCTTCTGCTCGCCAGTGGGTTCCAGATACAGAAAGGCCTCCACCTTGCCGCTGCCCTTGTTCCACACCGGCAGGATGGTGCTCTCGCGCAACTGCTGGGACGTGGACTGCGCATGCACACCCGTGGCTGCCGCAAGGGCAACCAGCAAAGCGAGCGGAAGGCGCAGAAGGTGTCGCATACCAGAGTTCAGACCCAGGGGCAGTTGTTAAGTTCCCGAGAGCGGGCAATGGGAATGCTAGGGCGTTTATGATTATTTAACAAGTGGTCGCGTTCCCCACAACGCACCGCCAATGCTATCTATTGCAACCGTTCCGGCGCCTGCTGAGAGGGCTGCGCCTTGCTGAAAAGTACGGTCAACTCGGTCAACGCAAAGTGATACTCGCGGCCACAGAACTCGCAGCGGACCTCCACTTCGCCGGTCTCCTCGGCGGCTGCGCGCGCCTCTTCCTCACCCAGCGATTCCAGCATCGACGCAACCCGCTCGCGAGAGCAGGAGCAGCCGAAGCTCAGCGGTTTGCCGCCCAGCAACTGCGGGTCTTCTTCGTGGAACAGGCGGTGCAACAGGTCTTCGCCGGCCACCGACAACAGCTCGGGCGCACCGAGGGTGTCGAACAGGGCGCCGATGCGGGTCCAGCCGTCGTTGTCGCCTTCATCGCCAGGCAGTTTCTGCAGCAGCAGGCCGGCGGCCTGATCCGGGCCGGCGGCCAGCAGCAGGCGGGTCGGCAACTGCTCGGACTGCTGGAAATAGGTTTCGAAGGCTTCGGCCAGATCCGGGGCCTGCATGCCCACCAAGCTCTGGTAGCGCTGCGGTTCGCGGGGGTCCAGGCCGGGGTTTTCGATGGTGATCGCCAGCAGCGCGGCCTCGCCCAGCTCGCGCAGGTCGGTGGGCGCGTCGGCACCCTCGGCCAGTTGCACGATGCCGCGCAAGGTCCCCGCAGCGGTGCATTCGGCAAACAGTGTGCGCAGGGTGTCGTTACCGCGCAGCTGCACCGACAGGCGCCCGTCGACCTTGGTGTGGCCGGTGAACAGGGCAGCCGCCACTGCCGCTTCGCCCAGCAGCTGGCGCGCGGCAGGCGGGTACTCGGCCGCGCCCTGGACATCGTGCCAGGCCTTGGTCAGACGCACATGGACGCCACGCACGCCGGCGGCAGGCAGCAGGAAACGGGAAAGCTGGTCGTGATCGGTCATGGAGACATCGGACGTAAGGGACGCTGGTTGCCGGATAATGCGGCAGGCATCGTGATTGAAGGTCGAAGCGAACTAATGGGGACGGATGCATTGGATGGCAAGCAGGTGACACCACCGCGGCGGCGGCGCTGGCTGCGCTGGATCCTGGCGGCGCCGCTGCTGTTTGCTGCGGCGAGCGTGCTGCAGGTGCTGGCGCTGCGGGTGGTCGACCCGCCGATCAGCAGCATGATGGTCGGGCGCTACCTGGAAGCCTGGGGCGAGGGGGATGGGAGCTTTTCCCTGCATCAGCAGTGGCGCGATTACGATCAGATCGCCGCCAGCCTGCCGATTTCGGTGGTCGCTGCCGAGGATCAGCAGTTTCCGGTGCACCACGGCTTCGATCTGCAGGCGATCGAGAAGGCACGCGATCACAATGCGCGTGGCGGGCGCGTGCGCGGGGCCAGCACCATCAGTCAGCAGGTAGCCAAGAATGTCTTTCTCTGGCAGGGGCGCAGCTGGGTGCGCAAGGGCCTGGAGGCCTGGTACACCGTGTTGATCGAGCTGTTGTGGCCCAAGCAGCGCATTCTGGAGATGTACCTCAACGTGGCCGAATTCGGCGACGGGGTCTATGGCGCGCAGGCGGCGGCGCGGCAGTTCTGGGGCAAGGATGCGGCAGGCCTGTCGCCCACCGAGTCGGCGCGTCTGGCCGCAGTATTGCCCTCTCCGCGCCGCTACGATGCGCGCCGGCCCGGCGCCTACGTGCAGCGACGCACCGCCTGGATCCAGCGGCAGGCGCGCCAGCTGGGCGGCGCTGCGTATCTGCAGGCGCAGTGAGGTGAGGACCATCGACGACGCCCAACTGCCGGCCGTCACCGAACGCATCACGGTCGTGATCGCGGCCTTCAACGAAGAAACCAGCATTCCGCTGCTGCATCCGCGCCTGTGCGCGGTGCTGGCGGGCTTGCATGGCTTGCAGACGCGTGTGCTGTATGTCGATGACGGCAGCACCGACGACACCTGGAACGTCCTGCAGGCACTTGCGCAGGACGATGCGCAGGTCAGTGCGCTTCGGCTATCGCGTAATTTCGGCAAGGAAGTGGCGGTATCCGCAGGCCTGGATCATGTGCTGCCGGGCGCGGTGGTGCTGCTCGACGCAGACGGGCAGGATCCGCCGGAACTGATTCCCGAATTCGTCGCTCTCTGGCGCGCCGGCTACGACAATATCTTTGGGACGCGCATCTTTCGCGAGGGCGAGGGCTGGCTCAAGCGCGGCGCCGCACACGCGTTCTATCGCGTCATTGGGCGCTTGTCGCGCACGCCGATCCCGGCCGATACCGGCGATTTCCGGCTGCTTTCGCCACGAGTGGTGCAGGCCCTGCAGCAGTTGCGCGAACGGCACCGCTTCATGAAGGGCTTGTTCGGCTGGGTGGGATTCCGTCAGGTGGCGTTGCCGTACCGACGCGAGCCGCGCTTGTCCGGGAACAGCAAGTTCACGGTCTGGCGGCTATGGAATTTCGCGCTGGACGGCATCACCAGTTTTTCCACGGTGCCGCTGCGCGCGGCGACCTACCTGGGGCTGATGACCGCGCTGGTGGCATTTCTGTTCGGGGCCTGGGTGGTGGTCAAGGCGGCGCTGATCGGCGACCCGGTGGCCGGCTGGCCGACCATGATGTCGGTGATCCTGTTTCTGGGCGGTATCCAGTTGATTGCATTGGGGTTGATCGGCGAATACCTGGGCCGGTTGTACGACGAGGCCAAGCAGCGCCCGCTGTACCTGGTCGATACCCACCGCGGCGCGGTGGGAGTAGTCTGCGACGACCAGACCAAGCGCGGAGCGGGCCATGCAGACCGTACGACAGCTGTTGGGGACCAAACAGGTTGAGGTGTTCGCGGTTGCCGCCGATGCCGCAGTGATCGAGGCGATCCGGCTGATGGCCGAAAAGGGCATCGGTGCGGTGTTGGTGATGGACGGGGAGCGGCTCGTCGGCATCGTGTCCGAACGCGATTACGCGCGCAAGGTGGTGTTGCACGATCGCTCGTCGGCCACCACCAGCGTGGCGGAGATCATGAGTACGCAGGTGGTGACGGTGTCGCCGTCGGAGACCGTGGAGCGCTGCATGCAGTTGATGACCGATGGCCGCTTCCGGCATCTGCCGGTGGTCGAAAACGGCCGCGTGCAGGGCGTGATCTCGATCGGCGACCTGGTCAAGGCGGTGATCGAGATGCAGCAGCGCGACATCGATCAACTGCAGCGCTATATCGCCAGCTGAGGGCGGCGCGAGCAGTTACTTGGCGTACTTGCCGCCGCATTTGCTGTCCTTGCCCGGCCCTGGTTCGAAGGTGGCCAGCAGGGCGGCGGGCGGGGCGATCATGCCCAGGCCGATCGCGATTGCGCCACGCAGGCCGAGCGCCTTGTAGTCGGGATGAAACGACGGATCCTTGAAGGTTCCGCCCACGCGCAGCGGCGAGCGCAGGCTGAGGATGCTGCGGTCCTTCGGGCGCGGGCGCAGCAGCAGATCCAGGGTTTCGTCCTTCAAGCTGATGTTGCCCTCGCCGACGATGATGGTGTCGGTGCTGTCGAAGGCCAGGGCGCGCGATTGCATGAGCCCGTCCTTGACGGCGAAATCCCCGAACATGCAACGCACCGGAATCTGCCGGTCGGTGGTGAACAGGTATTTCAGCGATTCGGCGATGTCCAGGCCGGCCAGTTCCATGATCAGGTTGCCGACATGGCCGCGGCCCATGCCGACGCCGATCGAGCCGTCCGCGCTGCCGAGCATGGCGGCAATTGAATTGCCGCGGCCACGCAGATCCAGCGCGCCGCCGATTGCGCCTGAAGCCTGCTTGGCGAGCGCGGCATCCGGAAACAGCCGATCCAGCCGAATGCCGCGAATGCCTGCCTTCAGCTGCGTGACGATGACGGGGTTGCGCGCGTCCATGCGGATGGCCGAGCGGATGTCGCCACCGGCCACGCCAAAATTCAGCGGGTCCAGCTGCAGCAGACCGTCCTTCAACGTCAGCGACGCATCCATGTCGTCCAGTGGCCACGACGGCGCATTGATGCGCTGCGCGCGCCAGCGCACCTGTGCATCCATCGCGCGCAGTTTGGTCAGGTCGTAGGGCGTGGTCGGCAGGATCCGCGCGCTGGCGGCAAGTTGCGCTGCCTGTTTCTTCTGTTGTGCGTTGGCCGATTCGTCGCCGCCTGTTTTGGGCGGTGCACCGACAAAACCGGCCAGGTCGTCGAAATCCAGCCGCCTGGATGCCAGGTCGGCGCGCAGCAACGGGCGTTTGTTGCGCAGGTCCACCTCGGCCGTGCCGGACAGATCGCTGTCGCCGGCGGTGCCGGTGAACTTCTCGTAGCGCCACACCTGGCCATCGCGGCGCAGCCGCCCATCGAGTGTGTACGGTGGCGTGGAGGGCATGGCGACGCCGGTCAGCGGGTAAAGGTCTTGCATGTCCTGGCCACTGAGCGCCATCTGCAGATCGAAGACACGGAACTGGAACGGATTGGTCAGGGTGCCGCGCACATGCGTGCGGGTGGCGCCGGCGCTGCCGCGTAGATCGATGCGGAAGGGATGCTCGCTCTGGCTCAGCTCGAGCGGCGAGGCTGTGTTGCCTTTCAGCGTGAACGGGTAACCCTTCCAGCGACCCTTTCCGTCGATGCCGATTGGTGCTGCACGTTGATCGCTGCGCGCAGGCGCCAGGCTATTGATGGCCACATCGATATCTGAACGCGCGTCGTCGTCGATGTAGCGCAGCCGTCCCTTGGTCACCAGCAACCGGCCCAGCCGCGGCATGCTGCCATTGCCATCCTGATCGTCGAACACCCAGTTACCCGGGTGCGTGTCGTTGCCGGCTTCCAGCAGGACGGTGGGCTGATCGAGGCGGATTTCCGGCAGCCGTACCTTGCCGCGCAGCAGGGGCCATAGCTCGACGTCGATCTCGGCGGCGTTCAGTTCTGCCATCGCACCGCGCTTGGACCACGCGGCATTCGCCAGCTGCAGCCGCTCGCCGCGAACCGTGGTGGTGCGGCCCAGGTCCACATCCAGATGTCCCAGCCGGAACTCGCGGCCGGTCTTGGCGCTGACGATGCGTTCGACCGGGCCGCGTAGCCAGTTCCAGTCGAATAGCAACACGAAGATCGCCAGGACGGCGGCAACACCGCCAAGCCCGATCAGCCAGCGTCGACGGCGCAGCGTACGGGAGGCGTGGGAATCGGCAGCATGGGTCACGTTGTTCACGTGCGCATGGTTGGCGATGACTTGTGCACGGCGTGCGAACGGGCCGGCACCATTCGATCACATGACCTGTTCGACCACCGCAACGAAGTGGCAGGCGCTACCGGCGAGCACGAACAGGTGCCAGATCGCGTGGAAGTAGCGTTGCGTGTCGCGCTGATAGAAGTAGGTGCCCAAGGTATAGAAAAGCCCGCCAGCGAGCAGCCAGCACAGCGACCACGTGTCCACCGCAACCAGCAGAGGCTTGATGGCCACGATGATCAGCCAGCCCATGGCCAGGTAGAGAACCGTCGACAGCAAGCGAAAGCGGCCGGTGAAGAACAGTTTGAAGAGCACCCCGGCGGCGGCGATCGTCCAGATGGCGGCGAACAATCCCCAGCCCCAGGTGCCACGCAAATTGATCAGCGTAAAGGGCGTATAGGTGCCGGCGATCAACAGGTAGATCGCGCAGTGATCCAGCACCTGCAGGCGCGCTTTGGCGCCCGGATGCGGGATTGCGTGGAACAGCGTGGAGGCGACGTAGAGCAACACCAGCGTGGCACTGAACACGATGGAGGTGGCCAATTGCCAGCCATCGCCATAGATGGCGGCCAGTGTGATCAGCACCGAACCGCCTGCCAGGGCGGCGATGGCACCCAGGCCGTGGGTCACGGCGCTGGCGATTTCGTCGCGCAGGTCGGTCGAGGGGGAGGCGTCTGCGTTCATGCCAAAAAGGTACCGTAACTGCACGCAAATCGCATCGCCAGCCGTTGCGCTTCCTTAGCGATCCTGGTCTATGTCAGTCGATTGCCTTGGCGTGCGCGTGTTCGCGCGTTGCCGAGAAGCGCACATCCGGCGCACGTTCCTGCGCCAGCTGCAGGTTGACGCGCGTCGGTGCGAGATAGACCAACTGACCGGCCGCATCCACGCCCAGGTTGCCGGCGTTCTTCTCGCGGAATTCCTCCAGCTTCTTGGCGTTGTCGCAATGCACCCAGCGCGCGGTGGTGACGCTCACCGGTTCGAAGATCGCATCCACGCCGTATTCGTCCTTGAGCCGGTAGGCCACCACGTCGAACTGCAGCACGCCCACCGCGCCCAGGATCAGATCGTTGCTCATCAACGGGCGGAAGAACTGCGTGGCGCCTTCCTCGGACAGCTGCGCCAGGCCCTTCTGCAGCTGCTTGAGCTTGAGCGGGTCGCGCAGGCGTGCGCGGCGGAACAGTTCCGGCGCGAAGTTGGGGATGCCGGTGAACGACAGCGATTCGCCTTCGGTGAAGGTGTCGCCGATGGAAATGGTGCCGTGGTTGTGGATGCCGATGACATCGCCCGGCCACGCTTCGGCGGCGATTTCGCGGTCGCTGGCCATGAAGGTCAGTGCGTTGGCGAGTTTGAGTTCCTTGCCGCTGCGCACGTGCAGCGCTTTCATGCCGGCGGCGAACTTGCCCGAGCACACGCGCATGAAGGCCACGCGGTCGCGATGCTGCGGGTCCATGTTGGCCTGGATCTTGAACACGAAGCCGCTGAGCTTGGCTTCGGTCGCCTCGACGCGGCGTCCGGTGGTGTCGCGCGCCTGCGGCGGCGGTGCGTGCTCGATGAAGAAGTCCAGCAGCGGCTGCACGCCGAAGTTGTTGACGCCCGAGCCGAAAAACACCGGTGTCTGCTGGCCGGCGCGGTAGGCCGCCAGATCGAAGGCGTTGCTGGCGCCCTGCACCAGTTCCAGTTCGTCGCGCAGCTCGGCCAGCATCTGCTCGCCGATCTTTTCGGCCAGGCCGGGCGCCTCAAGGGACGGGAAGATGGTCGAATCCTGGCGGGTGAAGTTGCGGCCCTGTTCGTACAGGTGCACTTCGCCGCTGATCAGATGCACCACGCCCTTCAGGCGTTGGCCCATGCCGATCGGCCAGGTCACCGGCGCGCACTGGATGCCCAGCACGGTTTCCACTTCATCCAGCAGATCGATCGGGTTCTTGCCTTCGCGATCGAGCTTGTTGATG
This sequence comes from Xanthomonas sp. 3793, assembly GCF_024806835.1. Taxonomy (GTDB): domain Bacteria; phylum Pseudomonadota; class Gammaproteobacteria; order Xanthomonadales; family Xanthomonadaceae; genus Xanthomonas; species Xanthomonas arboricola_F. The sequence goes on along the minus strand of NZ_JANTYU010000001.1, from coordinate 1,188,176 downwards.
AAGGTCATGATGGGGGTGTCGCGCAGGCGGCAGACTTCCATCAGCTTGATGGTGCGTTCCTCCACGCCCTTGGCCACGTCGATCACCATCAGCGCCGAGTCCACTGCGGTCAGCACGCGATAGGTGTCCTCGCCGAAGTCGGCGTGGCCGGGAGTGTCGAGCAGGTTGACGATCTTGCCCTCGTACGGGAACTGCATCACCGAGGAGGTGACCGAGATGCCGCGTTCCTTTTCCAGCGCCATCCAGTCCGAGGTGGCGTGACGGGCGGCCTTGCGGCCCTTCACCGAGCCGGCCATCTGGATCGCACCGCCGAACAGCAGCAGCTTCTCGGTCAGCGTGGTCTTGCCCGCATCGGGGTGGGAGATGATGGCGAAGGTGCGGCGGCGCGCGGCTTCGTTGGAGACTTCGGACATGGGCGGTGCGCGCCCGGTCGGACGCCTGCGGAAACTGAGGAAGCCGACGATTATAGCGGCTTCGGCGCAACGGGCCTTTGCGGACCGGCGGCCAGGTGGCATCGGGGCGCCGGGACGTCAGTGCTAAGGGGCCGGCGAGGGGAAGTGCAGCTCGCCCCGCGGGCCCCACATCCGGAACGGTACCGACACCAGTTGCAGATCGGCGTTGCGCTGCACCGAGAAATGCAGGTGCGCGGCGGTGCTGTAGCCGGTATTGCCCGAGGCGCCGAGCCGTTCGCCGGCGCCGACCCGCTGGCCGGCGTGCACTGCCACGCCGTTCGGGACCAGATGGGCGTACAGCGCCATGCTGCCGTCGGCGTGCAGCACCCGCACCAGGTTGCCGCCGCCCGCGCCAGGGTCGTGGACGCTGCTTTCAGCGACGTCTTTGCGTATCTCCATGACTACGCCCTCGCGCGCGGCCAGCACCGGCGTGCCCTGGGGAAGGGCGAAGTCCACCGCATACCAGTTGGGTAGATCGGCATGGCTGAACTGGCCGCCGAAGCCCTGATCCACCTGCACCGGCGCATCGCGGAACGGCAGCTGATAGCCCGCCGGCTGCGGCTGCGCCTGAGGATCGCCAGGCACGATGTCGAGCTTGAGTCCCAGCCCACCCAGGGTGCGCTGGTTGCTGGCCGGGTACAGTCGTGCCAGCAGGCGACGCTCGTGCGCAGCCATCAGCACCGTGAGCGGCAGTTGCGGCACGGCGCGGTAATCCTCGTTGGGTGGAGCGCTCAGCCGGACCTGCGCAGGCCCGGACAGCGGGTTGGTCACCCATGCCAGATAGACCGGTGCCTGCCATTCCAGTTGCAGGGCCGGGCTGGTGCCCGTTGTGGCAGAGGCGACTGGCGTCGATAGGGTGCGCGACGCGGCCGGTGCCGCGCCGCCGTTCCAATGCCAGCGCTGTTGCGCAGCGGCGGGCGGCGCACCTGCCAGCAGGGCGGCGACCAACACCGGAAGCATTACGGGCGAAAGAGAGCGGAAGACGCGGTGATGCACGCGATTGGCTTGAGCGAACGGAGCCGCAAGTATGCGGTGCATCACAGTGTCCGGTGGTATCGGATGAAAATATATCTCTCCATCCGCATGAAGCGATTGACATCGCAAAAGTGCGGTGGCATCTTAGCCTCACCATCGAGACCGGCGGAGGGACAGGCCCTTTGATGCCGGGGCAGCCAGCGGAGCGCGCAAGCGCCCGCGTTTGGTGCCAAATCCTGCGGGGACCTTCGCGTCCGCCGAAAGATGGTTCGAATCGTGCCTTGCGCACGTCGAACGCGAGCTCCCGCGAAGCTCGATGGCCGATCCACCCCGGATATCGCCATGAGCCTCGTGACTACAGCATCGCCAACGACCACTGATGACCTAGACACTCCCGCCGCCGACATCGACGGCGTGATCGCGTTGCGCGGCGACATCGCCGTGTCGTTGCCGATGCGCCATGCCGGCATGCGCGAGGTGCGCCTGCGCTACGAATTGATCGGCGCTGCCAATGCGCCGGTGGTGTTCGTCGCCGGCGGCATCTCGGCCCATCGGCACCTGGCGGCCAGTGCTGTGTTCCCCGAGAAGGGCTGGGTGGATGGCCTGGTCGGTGCGGGCCGCGCGTTGGACCCGTCATCGCGTCGTCTGTTGGCCTTCGACTTCCTAGGCGCCGACGGCACGCTGGATGCGCCGATCGACACCGCCGACCAGGCAGATGCCATCGCCGCGCTGCTCGACGCGCTGGGAATCGCGCGGCTGCACGGCTTTGTCGGCTACTCGTATGGCGCGCTGGTCGGGCTGCAATTCGCCACCCGTCATGCCGGCCGGGTCGGCACCTTGATTGCGGTGAGCGGGGCGCATCGCGCGCATCCGTATGCCGCCGCGTGGCGCGCATTGCAGCGCCGTGCGGTGGCGCTGGGCCAGCTGCAGTGCGCGGAAAATCACGGGCTGGCGCTGGCGCGGCAATTCGCCATGCTCAGCTATCGCACGCCGGAAGAATTCAGCGAGCGCTTCGATGCGCCGCCGGAAGTGATCAATGGCCGCGTGCGCGTTGCAGCCGAAGACTATCTGGATGCCGCCGGCGCGCAATACGTGGCCCGCACGCCGGTCACCGCGTACTTGCGCCTGTCCGAATCCATCGACCTGCATCGCATCGACCCGGCGCAGGTCAGCGTGCCCACCGTCGTGGTGGCGGTGGAGGGCGATCGCCTGGTGCCGCTGGCCGACATGGTCAGCCTGGTCGAAGGCTTGGGCCCGCGCGGCAGCCTGCGTGTGCTGCGTTCGCCGTACGGCCACGACGCCTTCCTGAAAGAAATCGATCGCATCGACGCGATCCTCACTACTGCCCTTCGCATTACCGGAGAAATCGCATGAGCTATCGTGACCCCGCCGACGCCCCCTGTACCGCCGCCACTGCCGCCGTGCGCGCAGGCATCGACCGCGATACCGCCTACGGCGCGGTGACCCCGCCGATCGTGCTGTCGTCGAACTTCTCCTTCGACGGGTTCGGCAACAAGCGTCAATACGACTACACCCGCAGCGGCAATCCCACCCGTGATCTGCTCGGCGAGGCCCTGGCCGAACTGGAAGGCGGCGCCGGCGGCGTCATCACCTCCACCGGCATGGGCGCGATCAACCTGGTGCTCAACGCCGTGCTGCAGCCCGGTGATACGCTGGTGGTGCCGCACGATGCGTACGGCGGCAGCTGGCGCCTGTTCAATGCGCTGGCCAAGAAGGGCCACTTCGCGCTGATCACCGCCGACCTTACCGACCCGCGTTCGCTGGCCGATGCATTGGCGCAGTCGCCCAAGCTGGTGCTGATCGAAACCCCATCCAACCCGCTACTGCGCATCACCGATCTGCGCTTTGTCATCGAAGCGGCGAAGAAGGTGGGTGCGTTGACCGTGGTGGACAACACCTTCCTGTCGCCGGCACTGCAGAAGCCACTGGAATTCGGTGCGGATCTGGTGCTGCATTCCACTACCAAGTACATCAACGGCCATAGCGATGTGGTGGGCGGTGCGGTGGTGGCGCGCGATGCCGAGCTGCATCAGCAACTGGTGTGGTGGGCCAATGCGCTGGGCCTGACCGGCTCGCCGTTCGATGCCTTCCTGACCTTGCGCGGCCTGCGCACGCTGGATGCGCGCCTGCGCGTGCACCAAGAAAATGCCGACGCGATCGCTGCGCTGCTGGACGGGCACGCGGCAGTCAATCAGGTGTATTTCCCCGGCCTGGCGACGCATCCGGGCCATGCCCTGGCGGCGCGTCAGCAGAAGGGCTTCGGCGCGATGATGAGTTTCGAGTTGAACGGTGGCGAAGCGGCGGTACGCGCCTTCGTCGATGGGTTGCGCTACTTCACCCTGGCCGAGTCGCTGGGTGGCGTGGAAAGCCTGATCGCGCATCCGGCCTCGATGACGCATGCGGCAATGACCGCCGAAGCACGTGCGGCGGCCGGGATTTCCGACGGGCTGCTGCGGTTGTCGATCGGGATCGAATCGGCCGAAGACTTGCTGATCGACCTGCGCGCCGGTCTGGCGCGTGCCGAAGCGACCCTGACCGCCACCAATCGCAAGCAGGTCGACGCGTGAGCACTGTGCTGCCTGTTTCGCGCCGGGCTTCGGTGGCAGCAGTGACGCCGACACCACGGCTGGCCTTGCTGGGCACCGGGACGGTAGGGCGTGCGTTCGTGGCGCGCTACACCGCGCTGCAGGAGCGTCAGTTGCAGTTGCCGCGCTTCGACTGGTTGGCCAATTCGCGGATCGCCCAGGATTGCGGCGTGAGCGCGGAGCAGGCATTGCTGCAGGCCAACGCCGCGCCGCGTGGGCAGGCCGTGCTGCAGCCGTGGGCCGAAACCGTCGCGTTGCGTGCTGGCGATGTGCTGGTGGATGCCACGGCCAGCGATGTGGTGGCCGATTGGCACGTGGAGTGGTTGGGCCGCGGCGTGCATGTGGTGACCGCCAACAAGCTGGGCCAGGGCACGGCGTTGTCGCGTGCGCAGGCGCTGCTTGCCGCCCGCCATGCCACTGGCGCGCATTATGGCGACAGCGCCACCGTCGGCGCCGGGTTGCCGGTGCTGAGCAGCGTTCGCGCCTTGGTGGCAGGCGGCGACCATATCCATTCGATCGAGGGTGTGCTGTCGGGATCGTTGGCCTGGCTGTTTCATCGCTATGACGGCAGCGGCGCGTTTTCGCACTGCGTGCGCGAAGCGGTGGCGTCGGGTTACACCGAGCCGGATCCGCGGATCGACCTGTCCGGCGAGGATGTGCGGCGCAAGCTGCTGATCCTGGCGCGTGCGGCCGGATGGCAACTGGAGGCCGAACAGGTACACGTGGAGTCGCTGGTGCCTGCCGGGCTCACCAGCGTGCCGATCGGCCAACTGGATGCACGCCTGGGCGAACTGGATGCGGTCGTAAGCGCGCGCTGGCAGCAGGCACGCGCAGCGGGGCGGTGTCTGCGTTTTGTAGGCCGGGTGGACGCGCATGGCGCAAGCGTGGGACTGCGCGAGCTGGCGCTGGAGCATCCCTTGGCTGGCGGCGCCGGAACCGACAACCGTGTCGCGATCAGCAGCGACCGTTACCGCGAGCAGCCGTTGTTGATCCAGGGCCCGGGTGCAGGTGCGGAGGTCACGGCAGCCGCGTTGCTGGACGATGTGCTGCGGATCGTGGCGGGTTGATGTTTGCGTTGCGCGGCAGAAGCGTTGGTTCTGCCGCGGGCTTAGCGCTGATTGGTGCGGTCGTCATGATTGGTGGCGGTCGGACCGGGAAGCTGTCTGCGCACTGTCTGCGCTTCATCGCCTGGCAGGGGTGGGTGCGTTCTCCGCGGGGCAACGTGCTCGCTCGCGTCACGGTGAGTTGCCCATGATGGCTGCGGCCTGTGCTTTGCCTGCCGTGGTCGTCTTCAAACGCTGCGTGATGGCCGCAACCGGCAGTGCCCGGGCTGCTGCGTTGGCAGGGGAAGTAACGCACGGCAGCCGATTGCCGTGCGCTGTTGCAATTACTGCGCGATGGCCTTCAGCAGTGCGGCATTGAAACGCGCGGGGTCCTGTACCTGCGGCGAGTGCCCCAGGTCGGCAAATTCGATCAGGGTCGCCTTCGGAATGGCCGCAGCTGCCTGCTTGCCCAGCTTGGTGTAGTCGCCGACGCGCGCCTTGACCTGCGGCGGTGCGGTGTCCTTGCCGATCGCGGTGCGGTCCTTGAGGCCGATGAACAGCGTGGTCGGTACCGTCAGCTTGGGCAGCTCATACACGACCGGTTGGTTGAACACCATGTCGTAAGTCAGCGCCTGATTCCAGGCGACCGCCTGCTTGCCGTTGCCCAGCGACATGCCGGCCTGCATGCGCGCCCAGCGTTCGAATTCGGGCTTCCATTGACCGGCGTAGTACACGTCCATCTGATATTTTTTGATGCGCTCGAAACTGCTCTTGAGCTCGTTGTCGTACCAGGCATCCACGCTGCGCCATGGAATACCTTCGGCCTTCCAGTCTTCCAGTCCAATCGGGTCGACCAGGGCGAGGTGTTCGGTGGCTTGCGGGTACATCAGTGCGTAGCGGATCGCGAGCATGCCGCCCATCGAGTGGCCGACGACCACTGCGCGGTTGATCCCCAGTGATTTCAGCAATGCGTGGGTATTGTTGGCCAGCTGCGCGAACGAGAACTGATAGGCAGCCGGTTTGCCGGATTTGCAGAAGCCCACCTGGTCCGGCGCGATCACGCGGTAGCCGGCCTTGCTCAGGGCCGCGATGCTGGATTCCCAGGTGGCCGCGCAGAAATTCTTGCCATGCAGCAGCACGGCGGTGCGTCCGTTCGGCTTGCCGGTGGGTGCGACATCCAGGTACGCCATTTCCAGCGGCTGCTGCTGCGAGGTGAACGCGTACGTCTTGACCGGGTAGGGGTAATCAAAGCCTTCAAGACGCGGGCCGTAGCTGGCCTGTTGGGCCATCAGCGGGCCGCAGGCCAGGGTCAGTGCGAGTGCACAGGCGAGATGTCGCATCGTGTTCTCCATCCGGGGTCCGTGCCGAAAGGCTACATGACGCACCGTGGTGGAGGCGTGGATCCGGGCGGTGCGACGGCTAGGGGGTGTGGTGGGCTGACTTGCCCTCATCCGCCCTTCGGGCACCTTCTCCCGCAGGCGGGAGAAGGGGGGGGCTTCTGCGGAATGGCATGGCGATGCGGGCTTGTTTTCTGCCGCAGGCGCAGGCCGGTTAGGCGCTGCAGCCGTGGCACCAATTGCTGGATCAACCTGGCGTGGTGCGATGCGTTCTGATCGCATCATGCCACCGGCAGACTCAGCACTCGATGACGTTCACCGCCAGGCCGCCGCGGCTGGTTTCCTTGTATTTGTCCTGCATGTCGCGGCCGGTGTCGCGCATGGTCTTGATGACCTTGTCCAGCGAGACCTTGTGCTTGCCGTCGCCGCGCATGGCCATGCGGCTGGCGTTGATGGCTTTCACTGCACCCATCGCATTGCGTTCGATGCATGGGATTTGCACCAGCCCGCCGATCGGATCGCAGGTCAGGCCAAGGTTGTGTTCCATGCCGATTTCCGCAGCGTTCTCGATTTGCCCCGGATTGCCGCCCAGCGCGGCGACCAGACCGCCGGCGGCCATCGAGCAGGCCACGCCCACTTCGCCCTGGCAGCCGACTTCGGCACCGGAAATGGAGGCGTTCTCCTTGTAGAGAATGCCGATGGCCGCAGCGGTGAGCAGGAAATCGAAGATGCGCTGTTCGGATGCGCCGGGGCAGAAGCGGTCGAAGTAATGCAGCACCGCCGGGATGATGCCGGCCGCGCCGTTGGTGGGGGCGGTGACCACGCGGCCACCGGCCGCGTTCTCTTCGTTGACGGCGAGCGCGTAGAGATTGACCCAGTCCAGCGTGGTCAGCGGGTCGCGCATGGCCGCTTCCGGTTTGGACGACAGTTCGCGGTACAGCGCCGGTGCGCGCCGCGACACGTTCAGGCCACCCGGCAAGGTGCCTTCCTGGCGGATACCGCGCTCCACGCAGGACTGCATGGCTGCCCACAGTTCGCGCAGGCCGCTGCGGATCTCGTCTTCGCTGCGCCAGCTCTTTTCGTTTTCGAACATCAGCGCGGCGATGCTCAGGCCGCTGCGCGCGCATTGCGCGAGCAGTTCGTCGCCGCTGAGGAACGGGTAGGGCAGCGGTGTCTCGTCGGCCACGATGCGGTCGTCGGCGGCATCGTCCTGGTTAACCACAAAACCGCCGCCCACCGAGTAGTAATCGCGCGTGGCAATCACGCTGTCGTCGGCGGCGTACGCGGTGAAGCGCATGCCGTTGGTGTGGTACGGCAGCTTCTGTCGCTTGTTCATCGGCAGGTCGCGCTTCTCGTCGAAGCCGATTTCGTGCTGCCCCATCAGGGCGATGCGCTTGCTGGAGCGGATGCGCTCCAGCGTGGCGGGGATGATGTCCGGGTCGATCAGGTTGGGGCGGTGGCCTTCCAGTCCGAGCAGCACGGCCTTGTCGGTGCCATGGCCGCGGCCGGTCAGGGCCAGCGAGCCAAAGACTTCGGCGCGGATGCGCACCACGTCCTGCAGGCGACCGGCATCGAGCAGCCAGCGATGCACGAAGCGTTCTGCGGCGCGCATCGGCCCCACGGTGTGGGAGGAACTCGGACCGATGCCGATCTTGAACAGGTCGAACGTGCTGACAGCCATGCTTGCCGGAGAGGTGAGCGTAAAGGCGGCTATTCTAGTCGGTCGGCGATTGCAGCATGGCTGCAGCGCAGCATGGGACCTTCCAATGGCCTTGACTCTTTATCAGCGCGACGAGTGCCACCTGTGCGACCAGGCGGTGGAGGTGCTGGCGCAGGCGCGCGCGGGCGAGTTCAGTAGCGTCTTCATCGACGACGATGCGGCGCTTGAAGCCGCTTACGGGGAGCGCGTGCCAGTGCTGCGCGATGCGGATGGGCGCGAGTTGGACTGGCCGTTCGACAGCCGGCGTTTGCGCGAGTGGTTGAATGCCGGCACGCGATGATGCAGCGTGTGCGCACCAGGTACCCGCCAGATTTGGATTCAGGGTGGCCGAAAACGACTTCGCGCCGGTCTGGTGCGAAGTGGATGATCTGGGCCGACGCTGCAGGGCGGCCGATCTGTCACTTGGCTGCAGGGCCCTTGCCCGCCCACCATCGCGGGACACGCCGTGAATCCGTCCATGGAGGCTCTTACGCGGCATCCATGCCGCGTAAGGTCCCGCGACGGTGGGCGGGCAAGGGCCTGTCGAGATGGTCGGTGTGCAGGATTTTCAGTAAAGCGGCCAGCAATCTGTCTGGTGCGGTGTCCTCGCCGATTGCGGGACCGTTGGCGGCATGGATGCCGCCACCGAGCCTCCACGGACGGATTCACGGCGTGTCCCGCGAGCGGTGAGGGCACCGCGCCCGCGACGCCGCGAGTTTGCTGCAGGGTCCTTGCCCGCCCACCATCACGGGACACGCTGCAAGCACGTCCCTGTAAGCTCTTACGTGGCATCCATGCCGCGTAAGGTCCCGCGACGGTGTGCGGGAAAGGACCAGTCAAAATGGTCGGTGTGCAGGGTTTTCGGTAAAGCAGCCAGCAAACTGTCTGGTGCGGTGAGGGCATCGCGCTCTCGACTCACTAAACGTTTGACCTGTGCTTTTGACCACATCCAACAAGGTGCGGCTAACAAATTATTCTTGTCGGCCGCCCGTTCAAGGTGTCGGCCGCATTGATTTAACGGCACCACTGCTGCTCGCAGGGCACTCCATCGTGATCACCGTCCATTGCCGTATTTGGGCAATGCTGCAACACGTACGTGGCATCTTCGCAGGAGGTCATCTGTGAGCAATGCGTGCGCCCGCCACAGCGATATTGAGAGGTGGGAGCAGATGCAGGAGCGGCCACTACGTGCCGCTCCTGCGGCGACGTCTGCTCAGGTGCCGGTGCCGGAGTAAACGCATCGATCAGGTAATCGCGCTGCTGGTAGGCGAACGCCCCGCCACCGAGCACCAGCATCATGAGCAAGACCTTGCCAAGCCCGAGTTGTCCTTTTGCCGGCGTCGTGCGTGCCGTGTTGCGTCGCGCGGGGGCGTCATGCCTGGGCGCGTGCGTACCGGCACGCACGACGCGCACCGCGCGCGGACGACCATCCGGACCATGCTCGGTTTCGAAGGAGATCACTTCGCCGATGCGCGGCGCCTCGAGGCCGCGTGGGAACGCGGAAACATGCACGAACAGGTCATCGCCTGGCTGGGCAGGCGTGATGAAGCCAAAGCCACGATCGGCATTCCAGCGGGTCAACGTGCCGTGTGTGCGCATCGTCGGCGTCCTTTGGGCGAGTGCCGAGTCTAGCTGTCGCGCGGTGTCATTCAATCACCAGGCATAAAAAAGCGGCGGACCCGACGAGGTAGTCCGCCGCTCAGTGGCCGCGTCCGGTTGCGGCCTATGGCCTTACTTCGCCTTCAACACGACCTTGGTGCTGATCGCGGTTTCGTTGGGGATGGTCTTGGTGTCGGCCCAGTCGCCGCCGCCCACGCCGAAGTCAAGCCGCTTTACCACCGCCTTGCCTGCCAAGACGGGCTGCGCGCCCGGCGTCCAGGTGAAGGTCAGCGTGACCGGCTTGCTGACGCCGCGCAGTTCCAGGGTGCCGTCGGCCGCGTATTGATTGCCGCCGAGCGCACGGAATTTGTCGGCGCGATAGCGTGCGGTGGCAAACTTGGCGACGTTGAAAAAGTCCGGACCTTGCAAGGTCGAATCGCGATCGTTGTTGCCGCTGATCGCGCTGGCCAGCGGAATGCGCACATCGAGCTTGGCTGCGGCCAGATTGGCCGGATCGAAACTCAGCGTGGTATCGAAGCCGGGGAACTTGCCGGTGAACACTTCGCCGTCGTACTTGCTGGCAAACACCAGCGTCGAGCCGGGGGCCTGGACGTAGTCGGCGGCCAGCACCGGCGCGGTGGCGAAGGTGGCGACCAGCGACGCGGCGACCAGCAGGGGAGAGGCGAACAACTTGGACGACATGGGGAATCCTTAGGGTTTGGAGGACAGCCAACCGCGCGGCAACATCCGCGCCAATGTGGCATCACGCTGGAAAATGTGGTGATACAGCGCCGCGCCGGCATGTGCCAGCACCACGGCGATCAACAACCAGAAGCCCCACTCGTGGATGGCGTGGGAGGTGGCACGTAGCTGCTCGTCCGGGCCACTGAGCTTGGGCACTGCGAACAGGCCGAACCAGCGGAACGGGCGCAGGCCGCTGCTGGAGTCGTACAACCAGCCCGACAGCGGCATGGCGAAGATCATGGCGTACAGCAGCCAGTGGGTCAGCCCGGCAATGCGCTCCTGCCAGCGCGGCGTGCCGGCCACCGGTGGCGGCGCGCCGGCGTACAGGCGCCAACCCAGCCGCGCGATCACCAGCGCCAGCACGGTCAGCCCCACCGATTTGTGCGCGGTGTAGACCCAGAAGTATTTCGGTGTCTTGGGCAGTTCGCCCATGGTCAGGCCAACGATGCCCAGCACCAGAATCAGCAAGGCGATCAGCCAATGCAGGGCCTGGCTGACACCGCCCCAGCGCTCGATGTTTTTCAGGGTCATGTTCGCGATTCCGGGCTGGCAGCTGCGTCAGGGGTAGTGGGTTCGGCTTGCGGCGGCGCTGTGTCGTCGTCGGTACGGCCTTCGCGCACGGCTTCGGCTTCGATGCGCAGTTCCACGGTGTCGCCGATCATCGATTTCCATGCATCGATCCCGAACTCCGCCCGGCTCAGCGTGGCGGTGGCCGAGAACCCGGCAGTGCGACGAAACGGCGGCAGCGGGTGGCGCTTTAGCGCGTTCAGGGTGACGTCCAGGGTCACCGGGCGGGTGACGCCGTGCAGGGTCAGGTTGCCGGTGACCTTGGCGTGGTTCTCGCCGCTGGCCTCCACGCGCGTGGAGACGAAATGCGCGTCGGGAAAACGCTCGGCGTCGAGTAGGTTGCGTGCCAGGGTGGCCTGGTTCCACTTGGCATCGCCCAGGTCGGCGCGGTGCAGCGGCACCGTCACGTCCAGTCGTGCGGACGCCCAGTCGTCCGGGTCGAACACCAGCGTGCCGCTACTGCCCGACACGGTGCCCAGGGCCTTGGAAAAGCCGGCATGTTCGATCGCGAACAGCACGCGGGTGTGCACCGGATCCAGCGCATAGCGCACCGGTGCGGCGGAGGCGGCCAGGCTGGTCAGTGCCAGGGCGGGAAGCAGCAGCAGGCGGGCGAAGGGCGTCATGGGCGGATTCTAGACACATCCCGGTGCCGCGCGCGCGGCTTGCGCTTGCAACGATCCATTGCGAGCATGCCGGCTGGACGTGGAAAGGATTCCCGCATGCGTGGTCTGTTACTGGGGTTGCTGGTTGCGCTGATGGCAGTGCCGGCCCTGGCCGAGGTGCCCGCCATCCCGCGCTTTCGCATCGTGGGCGCGGCCGAAGGGCTGCCCTCGACCATGATTACCGCAATCGCACAGGATCGTGCGGGCTATCTGTGGATGACCACCACCGATGGCCTGGTTCGGTATGACGGTGCCGAGTTCAAGGTATGGCGTAACGACCCGACCGATCGCTACTCGCTGCGCAGCAATGCCTTGCAGGCGATGTATATCGACGACCAGGATCGCATCTGGCTGGCAGTGGCGGGCGCCGGGCTGGCGATGCTGAGCGCCGATCGCAGCAAATTCACCGCATATCTGCCCGACGACGTTCCCGCGCTGGGGTCGGGAGATATCTATGCCATTGCCGGCCGGGGCGATGAGATCTGGCTCGGCATGTCGACCGGCAATGTCTTGCGCCTGGACGCCAAGGGGAATTTCAGCTCACTGGATCTGTCCAGGATGGAAGATCCGCTAGACCCCAATCCGGTCTACGCCCTGGCCCTGGACGACCGGGAGCGCATGTGGATCGGGACGCTCGGCGGTTTGGCGTACTACGACGGGCTGGCCCTGCATCGCGTGCGACCGGATGGCGACGCCAGCGGTATCAATGCGCTGCAGTGGGTAGGGCAACGGCTATGGACCTCCTCGGATACCGGGTTGCGCTACATGGATTCCTCCGGGGGGTGGCATACACCCGCGTGGGCCTCGATGTTTGCGACAGGAAATCGGGTCTGGACGGTGGCCGACGCCGGAGATGGCGAATTCTGGCTCGGCACCGAGCAGGGGCTATGGCACACCCGTGCCGGTCATCCACCGGCGCCGGTCAACAACGGTGACCAACCATTGGTTTCCAATCGGCATGTCACCACGATCTGGCGAAGTCCGCACGGAGGGATCTGGGTGCCCCTGCATGGCCGTGGGCTCGCCTACCTGCGCGAAGACTGGCGTCGGACCGCAGCCTTCAAGCAGGTGAACGATCAGGGCAAAGGCATCTCCTGCAGTCTTGCGCCGGCCAATCGCTCTGGTGGCCTGTGGCAGTTCGATGGCAGTGGCAGGTTGTTGCGCTACGACACCTCGTCAGGCGCCTTGGTGCAGACCGGAGTCCAGCATCCGGATCTGCGCGAGATGGAAGTCACCTCTGCGCTGGAAGACCGTCGCGGGCAGCTCTGGCTCGGTAACAATCAGCATGCACTGTCGCGCCTGGATCTGGCGACCGGTGAGCTGACGCATTTCATCGGGGATGGACCCGCCGAGGCGGCGCTCTGGATCGGGGAGCCTGGCGATGGCACCGTGTGGGCAGCGTTCGAGCAAGTGATCCAGCGACGCGACCTCGTCAGTGGGCGCGTTCTGGAGACGATCTCCTCGAACGATCTGCATGGCCTGAAGGAATTGCCGTACTACCAGATCAACATGGGGCCGGATGGGCGCGTGTGGATCAGCGCTACCGGTGGCGTGTATGCCTGGCATGCCGAAACGCATCGATTCATGCTGGTGCCGGGGCTGGATGTCGACTTCATCCAGCGCTTTGTGGTCAAGGATCGCAATCGCATCTGGCTTTACCGCCCCGGTAGCATCGAGCACTGGGCGCAACGTAATGGCGTCTGGAAACGGGTAAGCCGCATTCGCGCTGCCGAAGGATTTCCCGCCATGGATGCCTACGGCTTCGAGCTGGACGCGCTTGGTCGTGTGTGGATGTCCGGCGCACGTGGCCTGTGGCGCATCGACCCGCGGACAACGCCTGCCAAGATCCGCAGTTTCAGTGCGCGCGACGGGTTGACCAGCCAGGAGTTCAGTCGCAGCTGTCTGCTGATGTCCAACAACGGTGTGCTGGTGGGCGGGACCGCCGATGGATTCACCTTGATGATCGACACCAATGCGCCGGATGTTCCCTCGTTTACCCCGCAGATGCGGTTGGAAGCGGTGAGCGTCCAGCAGGGCGACCGACGTCGCGCATTGCCGATCGGCGGTGGCTTTGCGCTGGTGCCGAGCGATCGCCAGTTGCGCGTCAATATGCGCCTGCTGTCTTTCATCGACCCGATGGCCAACCGCTACCGCACGCGATTGAAAGGCTTCGACACCGATTGGGTGGAGCATGGCGCTGCGGGCATGCGCGAATTCTCCTCGTTGCCGCCGGACGATTATGTGCTTGAAATGCAGGGTGTCGATCCGCTCGGCAATGCATCGCAGGTGCAATCGTTGCGGTTTTCGGTGCTGCCACCCTGGTGGCGTAGCGACCTCGGTATTGCGTTGACCTGCATGCTCGGTCTGCTGCTGAGTGCACTGCTCGCCGCGGCCTACCGCCATCGCGTGCGCATGCGGGCGCAGTGGCAGCTGGCCCAGCACAAGCGCGAGCTCGCCGAGCAGGCGTCGTTGGCCAAGACGCGCTTTCTGGCGACCTTGGGGCACGAGGTGCGCACGCCGATGACCGGTGTGCTGGGGATGAGCGAGTTGCTGCTGCAGACACCGCTGGATGCGCGCCAGCAAGGCTATGCCGGCGCGATCCAGTCGGCCGGCAAGCACTTGCTGCGCTTGGTCAACGATGCGCTGGATCTGGCGCGGATCGAAGCCGGCAAGCTGCCGCTGGACAATCGCGATTTCGATCTGCGCCTGCTGATCGGGCAGGCGGTCGAACTGGTCCGTCCCAGTGCCGAGCAGAAGCAGCTGGCCTTCGAATGCGAACTGGACGACGCGCTACCGCCGGCACTGTATGGCGATGCCAGCCGGGTGCAGCAGATTTTGCTCAATCTGCTGTTCAATGCGGTCAAGTTCACCGAACGCGGCAGCGTGCAATTGCGCGTGTCGGCGTTGCCGCAGAGCCCCGCACAAGGCATTCGGTTGGAGGTGCGCGACACCGGTCCCGGCATGAGCGCCGAGCAACGTGGGCGCCTGTTCCAGCGCTTCGAACAGGCCGAAGGCGCACTGACCCTGGCCCGGCATGGCGGCAGTGGGCTGGGCCTGGCGATCTGCCGCGAGCTTGCTGCGGCGATGGGCGGGGTGGTGAGGGTCGACAGCGAATTGGGGCAGGGCGCGTGCTTCGTGGTGGAGTTGCCGTTGCGTTGGGTTGCGACGTTGCCTGCGGCGGTAGCCACTCCGGCACCTGCGGCCGCTGCCCGGGATCAGGCGCCGCTGCAGTTGCTGCTGATCGAAGACGACCCGACCGTGGCGCAGGTGATCGTGGGCTTGCTGCAGACACGCGGGCACCAGGTCACCCATGTCCTGCACGGGTTGGCCGCCCTGGCCGAGGTGAGCACACGCAGCTTCGACGCGGGCTTGTGCGATCTGGATCTGCCCGGCCTCGACGGTGCTGCACTGGTGGCGCAATTGCGCGCACGCGGGGTGCACTTCCCGATCGTGGCGGTCACTGCACGGGCCGACGCCGATGCCGAGCCGCAGGCGATGGCGGCTGGCTGCAATGGTTTCCTGCGCAAGCCGGTCACCGGCGAGCTGCTGGCCAACGCCCTGGCACGGGTGCTATCCGACGCTGCGGACTTGCGGAACAGGGGCGAGGGCGCTGTCGACTAGGGGCAAGTGTGCGGGAGCAGGTACAGTGCAGTCCGGCCGGGGAGTGCGCGCGACCGCGCAGGTGGCTGGGACAAGGACGACGATGAAACAGGTAGGGCTGTTCGTGCTTGCCGTCATGGCGCTGTTGATCGGCGTGGAGGCAGCGGCGGTAAACCAGATCGAGACGCCGCGGATGCGTCGGTTCGCCCCGGCCGAAGGCCTGCCTTCGCGCATGGTGCTGGCACTGGCGCAGGATCGGCAGGGCTATGTCTGGGCGGCGACCAGCGACGGCCTGGCGCGCTACGACGGTATCGGCCTGCAGGTGTGGCAGCACGACCCGCACAACGCGCGCTCGATTCCCGGCAACGAGGTGGAAACGCTGCTGGTCGACGATCGCGACCGGGTGTGGCTGGGCGTCAACGACTCGCCACTGAGCATGCTCGACGCAGACCGTGCGGCATTCACCAGCTTTCCGGACGTTGCGCACGCCTGCGTCGGGCAGGTCTGGGCGCTGGCGCAGGCGCAGGGTGCGCTATGGATCGGAAGCAGCGGCGGTGGCCTGTGTCGCCGCGAGGAAAATGGCCGTATCACCGTCTTCCGTGCCACGCCCGATGCAGCGGACGGACTGCCCAGCGACACCATCATGAGCATGCTTACCGATGCACGCGGCCGGTTGTGGATCGGGACCGCAGGTGGGCTGGTGATGCGCGACGGTGATCGCTTCGTGCGCATCGCGCCGGACAGACTGGGCGCGATGGTGTTGAAGCTCAGCAAGGATCCCGATGGCACGCTGTGGGTGGGAAGCGGAAAGGGCCTGTATCGGGTGACACCGGCCGGGGTGCTCGAGCCCGCACCCTGGAAAGGAGCCTCCGGCGTGCGTGCCGGTACCGTGGTGCACGACGTGCATGGCGGTTACTGGGTGGGTGCAGCCGATGGGTTTTTCCGCGTTGCGCCGGGCGAGACCAAACTGCGCGTCATGGAGGGCGATCGTGGCAGCGGCTTTCTGACCGCCCATAGCGGCGTGCTCGATGTCATGCAGGACGGTCAGGGCGGTTTGTGGCTGGGGCTGATTTCGCAGGGCCTGGCCTATCTGCCGCCGGATTGGCGGCGCTTCTCCACGATCCTGCAGGCGCAGGGCAAGCCGCTGGAAAGTCTGTACCTGATGAACGCATCCGCCGACGGCGACAGCTTCCTGGTGACGACCGGCGAAGGGGTGTATCGCGTCGGCGATCAGGGCGAGGTCGTTCCCGTGCTGCACAGCGATGTGCTGGGGGGCCGCAGCGTGCAGTCGGTGCTGCCGGCCGGCGATGGCAGCCTGTGGGTGGCTCTGAGTGACGGCGTGCTGCGTTATCAACCCAGGACCGGCGAAAAACACGCGTTGGCGATGCAGTTCGGCACCTCCGACATCCATCGCGTGGAACTGATGACGCCGGGCATCGATGGCGAGTTCTGGCTGTCGATCGTCGAAGGCGGCGTGCAGCGGCGTGCGGCAGATGGTCGCCTGCTGGCCACATTCCGCTTCGGTACCGACCTCAGCGAGGTGGGCGGCATGGTGCAGCAACTGCTGGTTCGGCCGGATGGCTCGGCATGGGTGGCCGCCGGCGACGGGCTGTGGGTGTGGCAGGGCGAGCGCTTTCGCAGGGTGATCGGCGGCGCCGACGCGGTACATGAAGTCTATGCGTTGGCGTTCGTAACGCCGCACGAATTCTGGGCCGGGCGGCACGGCGCGATCGAGCGCTACCGCTGGGATGGCAGCCACGCGCGGCTGCTGGAGCGGGTGGGGCATGCACAGGGCTTGCCCTCCACCGAGATCCGTGGGCTGGCGCTGGGCGGCACGGACACCGTGTGGGCGACCACGTCGCGTGGCCTGTACGCCTACCGGCGCGGTCAGCGGCAGGTGCGCATGTTCGGGCAGCGCGACGGCCTGCCGGACAGCGAATTCTCGATGCGTCCCCCGGTCACCGGCCCGAGCGGGCAGGTGCTGGCGTTGACCACCAGCGGCATCGTGTTGTTCGATCCCGCGCAGGCCTTTGCGCCGGCACCGGTGGCGCGGCTGGTGATCGAATCGGTGCAGGTCCGCCGCAACGATGCCGAGCACCCGCAGCCGCTGCCGCACAAGGGCACGATCGTGCTGCAGGCGCGCGATCGCGATCTGCGCATCAGCGCGCGGTTGTTGTCGTTCGTGGATCCTGCCTCGGCGCGCTATCGCTACCGTGTGGAGGGCTACGACGCGGGGTGGGTGGAGCAGGGCGCCACCGGCGAACGCGTGATGTCGCGGCTGCCGCCAGGCGACTATCGCATCGACGTGCAGGCGCGTACCGGCGACGGCGACTGGATCGCCGCACCGTCCCTGCACCTGCAGGTGCGTCCGCCGTGGTGGCTGAGTACGCCGGCGCAATTGGTCGCGGTGCTGTTGGGCGTGCTGCTGCTTTGTCTGGGCGTATGGGGATGGCGGCGACGCGTGCGCCGACAGCAGGAGTGGGTGCTGGCGCAGCAGCGCCAGCAACTTGCCGAGCAGGCCTCGATTGCCAAGTCGCACTTCCTGGCGACGCTGGGGCATGAGGTGCGCACGCCAATGACCGGTGTGCTGGGCATGAGCGAGCTGCTGCTGGCCACGCCGCTGGATGCCAAACAGCGCAGCCACGTCGATGCGATCCGCAAGGCCGGCGCGCATCTGCTGCGGCTGGTCAACGATGCGCTGGATCTGGCACGGATCGAAGCGGGAAAGCTGGAATTGGTGCCGCAGCCCTTCGATCCATCGCAGCTGACTCAGGAACTGGCCGATTTCATGCGGCCCATCGTCGAGGCGCGTGGGCTGCGGTTTCATTACCGCAATCAGCTGCCCGCCACCCTGTCAGTGTTGGGCGACGCCACGCGGGTGCGGCAGATCCTGATCAACCTGCTCGGCAATGCGATCAAGTTCGTCGAGCGCGGTGAAGTGGGGCTCACCGTCAGTCGGCATGGCGACTGCCTGCGTTTCAAGGTCCGCGATTCCGGTCCAGGGATCGGGCCCGAGCAACAGAAGCGTCTGTTCCAGCGCTTTGAACAGGGCGAGGGTGCGCGCACCAGCTCGCGCTATGGCGGCAGCGGGTTGGGGCTGGCGATCTGCCAGGAACTCACGGTGGCGATGAAGGGCCAGATCCGTGTCCGCAGCCGATTGGGTGTCGGCACCCAGTTCACCGTGGATCTGCCGTTGCCGATCGACCGATCGGCCCCGCGCAGTGCTGCCGGCGAAACACGCACCCCGGCCGGCGCGCCGCTGCGCATCCTGCTGGTGGAAGACGACCCGACCGTGGCCGAGGTGATCAGCGGGCTATTGATCGGGCGCGGCCATCGCGTGGTGCATGCCGCACACGGTCTGGCGGCGTTGTCCGAAGCGGTCGATGGCGGCTTCGATATCGCGCTGCTGGACCTGGATCTGCCGGGCCTGGACGGCTTTGCACTTGCCTTGCAGCTGC
This sequence comes from Xanthomonas sp. 3793, assembly GCF_024806835.1. Taxonomy (GTDB): domain Bacteria; phylum Pseudomonadota; class Gammaproteobacteria; order Xanthomonadales; family Xanthomonadaceae; genus Xanthomonas; species Xanthomonas arboricola_F. The sequence continues at coordinate 1,169,434 of NZ_JANTYU010000001.1, read as the reverse complement.
GCCGGCTGGGTCACGGCTTCCCGTTGCTGGCGGTCACCGCACGCGCCGATGGCGATGCCGAACGCCTGGCGCGCAGTGCCGGCTTCGACGGATTCCTGCGCAAGCCGGTCACCGCCGATTTGCTGCTGGAAGCGATCGCGGCTGCGCGCGACGTGGCGAGTGCGTGCGCGGCACTCGCCGATGGCGCTGCATCGGGCGTCTCCGAGTGAGGCAATGCCTACTTGCTCATGCTCGATGTGGCCCGCACTATGCTGCGACCTGCGGTGAAATTTTTATGCCACGTCTGCGTTTTTGTTCCAATTTCAGTCGCACCCTTGCTGCACTGTGGTTGGTCCTGTTGATCACAGCGGTGCCCGTGCTTGCCTCTGCGGCAGTGCCGACGACTCCTGTGCCGATCCAGCTCACCGTGGCCGACGGACTTCCTTCCAACACGGTCAATGACTTTGCCGAGGATAGAAACGGCTACCTGTGGCTGGCAACGGCCGATGGTCTGGCCAGGTTCGATGGGCGGAGTTACCGCATCTGGCGGATGGAAGACGGGCTGACAGACAATTTTGTCTGGGCCCTAGGAGTCGATGCAGACGACGGGGTGTGGGTCGGTTTGGATAATGGTGGCGTGGGTGTTCTGGACGCAAAACGACGCCTATTCAAACCGTTGGAGAGCGCACAGTTTCCTGAGCTCAGACGCAGCACCGTGTGGGCGATCGCGCAGACGCCCGACGGCGATCTATGGTTTGGAACTTCAAGAAACGGCCTGTATCGGCGGCGCTCGGACGGCAGTATGCAGCGCTTTACGTTTGTGGCAGACGATGCGAAGAGCTTGCCGGGAAACAACATCGCCGCCTTGCGTGTCACGCCTGACGGGTCGTTATGGATTGGAGGCAACTCAGGCGTGGCGCGCTGGACAGGTAAAAACTTTGAGCGTGTAAAGCTGCCTGGAAACATGCAATATTCTAACGGGATGCGACTGGATTCGCGTGGAACTCTTTGGGTCACTGACGGAAATTACCAGCTATATCGGCTGAATTCAAAAAGGCAATTTGTAACGCAGCCTTGGTATGAAAATAAAAAAGAGCAACGTGTTATAGGTGTGTTACTGCGTGATCGGGCCGGGCGCTATTGGCTGGATACGATGGCCGGTCTAGGGATATCGAATGGTAAGGATGTCGTTAACGTACCGATCTACAGCCTTTCTGCCCATGGGCTGATAAAGCCGAGTTGGTCCAGCGCCTACGAGGATCGTGAGGGTGGCATATGGTTTGCCAGCCTTAATGGTGGTCTTTGGCATTTGCCTCCTAATTGGAATACTTTCGCGGTACTGTCTTATCACACCGACGATCGTCAATCGATTTCCAATCCGTTCGTAAAGGCTTCGGCAGTTTCCGCATCTGGCGGAGTGTGGATTGCCGGGACGCGTGGCGTTCTTGAGCGTTTAGATCCAAATAGCGGGGTGGTGGAACGTCATTTGCAACCAATCTATGAATTGCGCTGGCCAACGTCCCTGGTCGAAAGTCGAAGCGGCTACGTTTGGATAGGTCTTCCTGAATCGCTGGTCCGCTATGATCCGCGCACCAAACAACGGAAGCGCTGGCCGCTTTCTACCGGGTCGGCATCGATGAATTACGGCAATCCGGAACGCCTGGCGCTGGATGCGCAGGGTCGGTTGTGGATTTATCTGACCAATGCCGGACTGCAGATTCGCGACGGCGAGGGACGGCTCATTCGGGAGATAGCGCACGGAAGTCATGGCCTTGAGACCGCTAACGTCTATGACCTCAGGCTCGGTCCCGATGGGCAAATGTGGCTTGCCAATACGACTGGTTTAAGGCGCTGGGATCCGAAAGCCGATACTTTCGTCATGGTGCGAGGTGCACCTGCTTCAACGAATTATGTGTTCCGTTTCACCGACTCGGGCGTTGTCTGGATCGGGTTGATGGGTGAGTTGCGGCGCTACCTCTGGGATGGCACGCAACTCAAACATCTGGACACGATCGACAGGGCACAAGAGTTTCCCATGGTGGCGCCTAATGGACTTGTGGTGGACGGTGCCGGCGTGGCCTGGGTATCGAGCGCGCGAGGTCTGATCAGAGTGGACCCCGCCAGCAAAATGGTGCGGGTCTACGGGGTTCATGACGGACTTCCCAATCAGCAGTTTCAGGAAAACACACTCGTACGCGCAACTGGCGGGCAGATTCTGGGCGGAACACCTGATGGTGTCGTGCTGTTCGATCCAACCCAGATGCGTCCGAATACACGCCAGCCGCCGCTGCTGATCGAGCGCGTAGGTCTGCGCCGTGGCGAGCGCGGACTGGATGTCACCGGTGTGGAGCCGCTACAACTGCAGGACGGCGATCGCGATCTGCATATCGTCGCGCGCATGCCGACCTTCACGCATTCGGAGTCAACCAGCTACCGCTTTCGTTTAAGCGGTTACGACCCGGACTGGATCGACGTCGGGCCCGGTGGCGAGCGCCTGTTTTCGCGCCTGCCTTCCGGGCATTACACGCTGGAAGTGCAGGGGAGGACGGCAGACGGCATCTGGTCGACGAGCCAGACCTTACGTTTTCAAGTATTGCCGCCATGGTGGCTGTCGCCGTGGGGCTTGGGCTTGCTGGCCCTGTTGAGCGTGTGCGTCGTCGTTGCGGCCATTTTGTTGTACCGCCGCCGTCTACGACGCCTGAATGCCTGGCAGTTGGCGGTGCACAAGCAAGAAGTCGCCGAGCAGGCGTCACTGGCCAAGACGCGTTTTTTGGCAACGCTCGGCCACGAGGTGCGCACGCCGATGACCGGCGTGCTGGGCATGAGCGAGTTGCTGCTCAAGACCTCGCTGGATACCAAGCAGCGCAGCTATACCGATTCCATCCGTCGTGCGGGCGCGCATCTGTTGCGGCTGGTCAACGATGCGCTGGATCTGGCGCGCATCGAATCCGGGCGGCTGGAACTGGATCTGGAGCCATTTTCGGTGCGCCAGCTCGTGGCCGAGGTCGAAGCGCTGATGGCGCCATTGGCTCAGGAGCGCGGCCTGCGGTTCAGCCTGGAAATCGGCCTGTTTGGCGACATCACTGCCAGCGGCGATTCGACCCGCATTCGGCAGATCCTGCTCAATCTGCTCAGCAATGCGATCAAGTTCACCGAGCGCGGCGTGGTTGGCCTGAAGTTGACCACGCTCGGTTCCTATCAGGGCCTGCGGTTTGAGGTGGCCGACACGGGGCCGGGCATCAATGCCGAACAGAAGGCGCGTCTGTTTCAGCGCTTCGAGCAGGGCGATGGCGCAAAGACCAGCTCGCGCTACGGCGGCAGTGGTCTGGGCTTGGCGATCTGCCAGGAACTGGCCCTGGCGATGGGCGGGCACATCGAGGTGATCAGCCGGCTTGGCGCCGGGACGAGGTTCGTGGTGGATCTGCCGCTGCGCTGGGTAGCTTCGAACGCGACGCTCGGCGGCGAAGCGGGGCGTGCCGGTGCTGCGGTCGCGCCGCAGCGCATCCTGCTGGTGGAGGACGACCCGACCATCGCCGAGGTCATCGTCGGCCTGCTGCGCGCGCAGGGGCACTCGGTGGTGCATGCGCCACATGGCCTGGCCGCATTGACCGAAGCTGCCGACAATACGTTCGACCTGGCATTGCTGGATCTGGATCTGCCTGGGCTGGACGGATTCGCATTGGCGCGGCAACTGCGCGTGTTCGGCTACGAGATGCCGCTGATTGCGGTGACTGCGCGTTCGGATGAAGCCGCGGAACCAGGTGCGCAGGAGGCCGGGTTCGACTGCTTCCTGCGCAAGCCGCTGACCGGCGACATGCTGGCCGACACCATCGCCGAGGCGTTGCGCAGCAAGCGCTGACAGGCAGCGCGGATGCCCCTGACTGAGCGAACGCTGATTGGCTGCGATGCAGCGCGTTCGCCAGGGAGGGGGCTGTTTGAACCGTCATTCAAGGCCGTGATGATTTGGCCAGGGCACCAAAGCCCTGTCGGCACACTGTCAGTCTTGCGCTCGCTGGTCGCGACCACTGCGGCACAGGGCGGGTGTTGCAACGACGCTACCGCACGCATCCTGGAGACGGGGTGCATGCGCAGCCGTATGCGCAGATACGGGCTTGCCCGCATTGCGCGTGGCCCGCACTATGCGCCGACTTGTCGTGAAACTGATCCGGTGCGCTCTCTATCCCGCTTGCCCCATTGGCTGCTCGCTGTGCTCTGGGTGTGCCTGTGTCTGGCAGTGCTTCCCGTAAAGGCGCGTACGCCAGCGACCCCGGTACCCATCCAGCTGACGATCGCAGACGGATTGCCGTCCGACACGATCAATGAACTGGCCGAGGACAGACAGGGGTATCTGTGGCTTGCCAGCGATGACGGCTTGGCCAGATTCGATGGCCGCAACTACCGTATCTGGCGAATGGAAGATGGCCTGGCCAGCAACGTGGTCTGGACCGTCTGCGTCGATACCAAGGACCGGGTGTGGATGGGCTTCGAGGATGGCGGCGTTGGCTATCTGGAAGCCAATACGCGCACATTCAAGCGGCTGGAGGATCCGCATTTTCCGGAACTGCGCGACATGATGGTGTGGGCGTTGGCACAGACGCCAGACGGCGAGGTCTGGATCGGCACTGCGAAGCAAGGGGTGTATCGGTATCGGCCCGACGGGCGGATGCAGCACTTTTCCGCCAGGCCAGACGATCCGGATAGTCTGCCGTCCGACAACGTCGTCGGTATCGAAGTTGCGCCTGACGGTTCCTTGTGGATCGGCACCTGGGGCGGACTTGTGCACTGGGATGGCCGACGCATGGAACGCGTGCCGCTCCCGGGGCCATCCCAGGCAGTCAACCGGCTGTACCAGGAGCCCGACGGCAAGGTGCTGTGGGTTGCCGATATTGAGGGCAATACAGTTCAGTTCAACACCGTCGGGCGGTCCACGCCGCGCCCCTGGCACAGCGTCACGGCCACGCCGGAGGTCAAAGGCGTGCTGCTGCGCGATCGACTCGGGCGCTACTGGCTGGATACCAAGACCGGCCTGGGGATGAGCGTCGACGGCGGTGCGATCGAACGAGTGCCGGTCTACAGTTTTTCAGCGCACGGTCTGGTCAACCGGAACTGGATCACTTCCTACCAGGACCGCGAAGGAGGACTGTGGTTTGCCAGCCTCGAGGGCGGGCTGTGGCATCTGCCCCCGCGTTGGGACACCTTCGCGCTGTTCTCGCATCGTGCAGATGACCCGCAGTCCCTCGCCAATCCCTCGGTGGTTGCGACAGCGCCTTCGATCACGGGCGCAATCTGGCTGGTCGGCACGCGAGGTGCTCTTGAGCACTTCGATCCAGCCACCGGCCGAGTGAAGCCATATCTGGTCCCGGTCGATCCGGAACGCGTTCCCGACACCATCATTGAAAGCAGGCAGGGGATTGTCTGGATCGGTGTACAGGGGACGCTGATTCGATACGACCCGCAAACCCGCGAGGTCAGGCGTCGGCCGCTGCTCGAGCACATGGAAGATCCCGCAGCCGACCCCGAAATCGCGGGCAGACCGGGTAGGATGGCCGAAGATGCGCAGGGTCGCATCTGGGTCGCATTGCTGACGTATGGGGTGCAACTGTGGAGCAGCGAGGGCAAGCTGCTCAGGACGATCGACTATGCCAGTCACGGGCTGAAAGCGCTGAGCGTCCTGGACATGCGTGTCGGACCGGATGGACAGATCTGGCTGAGCAACAATGCCGGTCTCTGGCGCTGGGACCCGCAGGCCGATCGGTTCGTTCCGGTACGCGGCGCGCCGTCCCTGCCCACCTATGTGTTTCGGCAGGGCGATGGCGGCATCGTCTGGGTTGGATTGGCGGGAGAATTGCGGCGTTATCTCTGGGACGGCACCCAGCTCACGCATCTGGATACGGTGGGAAAGGATCAGGAGTTTCCAAGGGTGTCGCCGACCGGCCTGGTGGTCGATGCCGGCGGTGTGGCCTGGGTCTCCAGTCACCGTGGGCTGATTCGGGTCGATCCGGGCAGCAAGCTGGTGCGCGTGTACGACGTGCATGATGGACTTCCGAGCTCGCCCCTGCAGGTGGCGACACTGGTGCAGGCCAGCACGGGGCAGATCCTGGGAGGGACATCCGACGGCGTCGTGGTGTTCGACCCGGCCATGATGCGTCCGAATTTACGCCGCCCGCAGTTGTTGATCGAACGCGTCAGCCTGCGACGCGGTGAACGCGAAGTGGATGTCACCAACAAGGCGCCACTGCAGGTGCAGGACGGCGATCGCGACCTGCATATCGTTGCGCGCATGCCCACGTTCACCAATCCCGAGTCCACCAGTTATCGCTTCCGCCTCAGCGGTTACGATCCGGACTGGATTGATGTCGGCGCCACTGGCGAGCGCCTGTTTTCGCGCCTGCCATCGGGACATTACACGTTGGAAGTACAGGGGCGCACCGCAGACGGCATCTGGTCGGCGAGCCAGACCTTGCGTTTTCAGGTGTTGCCGCCATGGTGGCTGTCGCCGTGGGGGCTGGCAGCGCTTGGCCTGCTGTCAGTGTGTCTGCTCGCCACGGCGGTCTTGCTCTATCGCCGTCGTCTGCGCCGCTTCAATGCCTGGCAGCTGGCCGTGCACAAGCAGGAGTTGGCTGAGCAGGCATCGTTGGCCAAGACCCGCTTTTTGGCCACGCTGGGACATGAAGTCCGCACGCCGATGACCGGCGTGATGGGCATGAGCGAGCTGCTGCTCAAGACCCAGCTCGATCACAGGCAACGCAGCTACACCGAATCGATCCGGCGCGCGGGCGCGCATCTGCTGCGATTGGTCAACGACGCGCTGGATCTTGCACGTATCGAGTCCGGGCGCCTCGAGCTAGATCTGCAGCCGTTCTCGGTGCGTCAGTTGGTGGCCGAGGTGGAGGCCCTGATGGCGCCGCTGGCACAGGAACGCGGCCTGCGTTTCAGCCTGGAAGTCGCCCTGCTTGGGGACATCACCGCCAGCGGCGACCCTACCCGCATCCGCCAGATTCTGCTCAATCTGCTCAGCAATGCGATCAAGTTCACCGAGCGCGGCGTGGTCGGTCTGAAGCTGACCACCTTGGGGGCGTATCAGGGCCTGCGTTTCGAAGTCGCCGACACCGGCCCGGGCATCAATGCCGACCAGAAGGCGCGGCTGTTCCAGCGGTTCGAGCAGGGCGATGGCGCCAAGACCACCTCGCGCTACGGTGGCAGCGGCCTGGGTCTTGCGATCTGCCAGGAACTGGCCCTGGCGATGGGCGGGCACATCGAAGTGATCAGCCGTCTCGGCGCCGGGACGCGGTTTGTCGTGGACCTGCCGCTGCGCTGGGTCACCTCCAACGCTGCGCTCAGCGGTGAAGTGACGCGTGCCGGCGCGGCCATCGCGCCGCAGCGCATCCTGCTGGTGGAGGACGACCCGACCATTGCCGAGGTCATCGTCGGCCTGCTGCGCGCGCAGGGGCACTCGGTGGTGCATGCGCCGCACGGTCTGGCCGCATTGACCGAAGCTGCCGACAACACGTTCGACCTGGCGCTGCTGGACCTGGATCTGCCCGGGTTGGACGGGTTCGCGCTGGCGCGGCAATTGCGCGTGTTCGGCTACGAGATGCCGCTGATTGCGGTGACCGCGCGTTCCGATGAAGCCGCCGAGCCCACCGCCAAGGAGGCCGGGTTCGACAGTTTCCTGCGCAAGCCGCTGACCGGCGACATGCTGGCCGACACCCTCGCCGATGCGTTGCGCCGGGGCCGCCCGCGCGAGGACATCTAGCGATGTTCGCCACTGATGGCGCCGCTGCCATGCATGCCGTAGCGCCTGATCGAAGGCATGTCGCCGATTACTCGGCCACCGCTTCCACCTCTTTCGGGTGCGGCCGCGTCTCGGCCAGCTGCCAGAAGATCAGCGTCGACGACAAGGTGATGCCACCCACGCACAGGAAGGTGGCATGCAGTGCCGCCGTAGCGCCATGCGTATCGCCCAGATGGGTGTTGAAGGCGGCCAGCAGGCTGCCGGCCGCCGCCGCGCCAAAACCGGTCGCCAACATCATCACCATCGACAACAGGCTGTTGCCCGGACTGGCCTGATCGCGATCCAGGTCGCGCAGGGTGACGGTATTCATGACGGTAAATTGCAACGAATTGACACCGCCAAAGCAGGCCAGCTGCAGCAGCCGCAACCACAACGGCTGCCCTACATCGATCAGTGCGAAGCTGGCCATCGCCAGCCCGACCAGCACGGTATTGACCATCAAGGTGTTGCGGTAGCCGAAGCGCCCGACCAGCTTCACCGCCGCGCGTTTTGCGGCCATCCCGGCCAGCGCCACCGGCACCATCATCAGCCCGGCGTTCATCGGGCTCATCTCCAGGCCCACCTGCAGCAACAACGGAATCAAAAACGGCATCGACCCGCTACCGACGCGCGCGAACAGGTTGCCCAGGATGCCGATGCGATAACTCGCCACCTTGAACAGCGCCAACGGAAACAGCGCGTTGCCGGTATTGCCCGCATGCAGCCAGTAGCCGGCCAGCGCAGCCAGCCCGCCGATCGCCAACAACATCACAAACGCATGTCGCAGCCCCAGTTCGGAAATGCCATCGAGCGCCAGCGACAACGCCACCATGCCGAAGGCGAGCATCAGATAGCCCACCAGATCGAAGCGCCTGCGTGCATCGCCGTAATGGTCCGGCATGATCTTCAGCGCGGCGATGAAGCCGACGATGCCGATCGGCAGGTTGATCAGGAACACCCAATGCCAGGACGCCACTTCCACCAGCCAGCCGCCCAGTGTCGGGCCGATCAACGGGCCGATCAACGCGGGGATGGCGATAAAGCTCATGGCGCGCAGGAAGTCCTCGCGCGCCACCGTCTTGAGCACCGCCAGCCGACCCACCGGCAACAACATCGCACCGCCAATGCCCTGTACGATGCGCGCGCCGACCAGTTGCGGCAGCTGTTGCGCGGCCGCGCACAGCAACGAGCCCAGCGTGAACACGATGATCGCAGCCAGGAAGGTGCGCCGTGTCCCGACGCGATCGGCGATCCAGCCCGATGCCGGGATGAACATCGCCACCGCCAGCGCGTAGCTGAAGACCACCGACTGCATCTGCAGCGGGCTTTCGTGCAGGCTGTGCGCCATCGACGGCAATGCCGTGTTGACGATGGTCGCATCCAGCATCTGCATGAAGATCGCCAGCGACACCAGCCACAGCAGCGGCTTGATGGTGGCGTAGGCGCGCAGGACGGGGGCGGGCTGAGACATGGTGAGCGCCGTCGAAGGGACGGCGCATTATCCCCGCGCTGGTGTGCACGAACTCAGAAAAACTTGCGCGTGTGCTTCGGCCGCTGAGCGCGCCTGCTGCGTGCCAGTCCTGAGTGGGAGCGCGATGTCGTATCCGGGGGCCGAGACCGTGCTTCAAGCCCCGCTCCTGCGGGAGAGGGGGCGAGGCGAAGCCACGCAGTCAACAACTCGCGACGCGGGTGCTTGCACGCGTACCTGCGTCGGATACGTCGCGAGAATGTCCTCGTAAGCGCTTGCGCGGCATCCATGCCGCAGAAAGTCCAACGCCGGCCTGCGTGCAGGCGCCGCCGATCATTGCCGGTGGCTGAAAGAAAAGCTGCGGCTGCTTGAATGATCGGTCTGAGCGAGCCACCGACAGCGCTGACCGCGCGCTGTCGGTCGTGCCTGGATCAGCGCTTGCTCAGGCTCTGCACCGCTTCCACCAGCACGCCGACATGCTCCGGGTTCATGTCCGGCGACATGCCGTGGCCGAGGTTGAAGACATGGCCTTCGCGCGAGCCGCCGTTGCCCTGGGCGTAGCTGTCCAGGGTCTTGCCGACTTCGGCGCGGATCGCTTCGGGCGAGCCGTATAGCGTGGCTGGGTCCAGGTTGCCCTGCAGGGCGACGCGGCCGCCGGCGCGCTGGGCGGCGTCGGCCAGCGCGATGGTCCAGTCCACGCCCACCGCTTCGGCGCCGCTGGCGGCCAGCTCGCTCACGTAGGCGCCGTTGCCCTTGCCGAACAGCACCAGCGGGGTGCGCTGCGCACCGTCGCCGCGTTCGAGTTCGCGCGCGATGCGGGTGAGGTAGGGCAACGAAAATTCGCGGTACATCGCCGGCGACAACACGCCACCCCAGGTGTCGAACACCTGCAGCGCCTGCGCACCGGCGGCGCGTTGCGCCGACAGGTAGGCAATCACCGCGTCGGTCACTGTGCCGAGCAGGTGGTGCAGCACCTCCGGGGCGTTGAAGGCCATCGCCTTGATGCGCGCGTATTCCTTGCTGCCGCCGCCTTCGATCATGTAGCAGGCCAGCGTCCACGGGCTGCCGGAGAAGCCGATCAGCGGCACCGCGCCATCCAGCTCGCGGCGGATCAGGCGCACCGCATCCATCACGTAGCGCAGCTCGGTTTCCATGTCCGGCACGCCCAGGCGATGGATGGAGGCGGCATCGCGCACCGGGTGACGGAACTTGGGGCCTTCGCCTTCGACGAAATACAGCTCCAGGCCCATCGCATCGGGGATGGTCAGGATGTCGGAGAACAGGATCGCCGCATCCAGCGGAAACCGCTGCAGCGGCTGCAAGGTCACTTCGCAGGCGATGTCCGGGTTCTTGGCCATGCCCAGGAAGCTGCCGGCGCGCGCGCGGGTGGCGCGGTATTCCGGCAGGTAGCGGCCGGCCTGGCGCATCAGCCACACGGGGGTGCGGTCCACGGGCTGACGGTTGAGGGCGCGCAGCAGGCGATCGTTCTTGAGCATGGGAGGTGTGTCCTCAGCGCGGCGCGTCGGCGCCGCCGGTGATGAGTTGGAAGCCGCGTTTGAGTTGGGTGTCGCGGGCCTTTTCGAAGGCCCGGTCGGCCTCGTCCTGCAGCAGGTACTGGTCGCGTCGCAGTTGCGTGCGCCCACCGATCTGGCCGCTCTCGCGCAGCAGTTCCCAGCCACCGAACAGGTCCGGTTGCAAGGTCAGCTGGACGTAGCGAAGCGGCTCGTTGCCGCCGGAATCGTGTTGCAGGAGGATGCGCATGCGGCCGATTGTAGCCGGGCAGTGCTGAAGGCTGGGGGCAGTGGGCGCGCTGCGCTGCTCCGGTAGCGAAGGTCTAGCCGGTAGGTGGGCGGCAGTGGTGCGGCAGCTGCTTGGAGGCCGGTGCGGCGTGCTGCGGTCAGCAGCAGGGCTGTTCGAGCAAGGCCGATGCGATGGTGAAGGGGGGCTCGGGCGCGGCAGGATTGTCGGCAAGGCCCTCGCGCGCTGGCGCGCTCCTACGCGACCGTCGCTGAGCGTTCTCCGCGCAGCAGCGTGCAGGCGTTTGGTAGGAGCGCACCCGGGCGCGACGGGGGTTTACCGGCGAGACCCATCGCGCCCAGGTGCGCTCCTACAAAGGCGGGCGTCGCGCGGTCGGATGAGTGTGGCTGGTGACTGTCAACCAGTTGCGCTGCCGAGAAGACGGCAGGCCGGATGGGGGCGGCCGATCGAGGCACAGGTGTGATGTAGGAGCGCACCCGGGCGCGACGGGGGTTACCGGCGAGACCCATCGCGCCCAGGTGCGCTTCTACAAGGGCGGTGTCTTTGCGTTCTGGGACGGTGGGCGTCAGGGGCGGCGATCAACCGTGGTGTTGCGTTACTGGCTGGCAATCCGGGCTTGCATTGGCTGGCTGGCGGACTTCACGCCCGGCCGGCGAGGTTCGAGCGCAATCGTGCAACGTCATCCCGGCGCGGCAGCGCTCGACCCGAGCTCAACCGACCAACTCCATCCAACTGACCATCACCACCTCAGCCCGCCAGGATCTGCAGCACCGCCGCCTCGTCCACATCGGGTACCACTTCGGCCTTGCCGATGCCGCGCCACAGCACCAGGCGCAGGCGGCCGGCGACATTTTTCTTGTCCAGGCGCATGCGCCCCAGCAGGGCGTCGGGCGACAGGCCGGGCGGGATGTCGGTGGGCAGGTCGAACTCCTGCAGTAAGCTGCGCAGCGCCTCGGTGTCCTTTGCATCGCTCATGCCCAGCGCAGCCGACAGCCGCGCGGCCAGCACCATGCCCACCGCCACCGCTTCGCCATGGTTGAGGTTGTCGTTGCCGGGCGCGCCGTAGCCTTGCTCGGTTTCGATGGCGTGACCGAAGGTGTGGCCCAGGTTGAGCAGGGCGCGCTCACCCTTTTCCAGCGGGTCGCGCGCCACGATCTCGGCCTTGTGTTCGCAGCTGCGGGCAATGGCCTGCGCCAGTGCCGCCGCATCGCCGTCCAACAAGGCGCGGCGCTCGGCGTGCAGCCACTGGAAGAACAGCGGGTCGCGGATGGCGCCGTACTTGATCACCTCGGCCAGGCCGGCGCGCAGTTCGCGGGCGGGCAGGGTGCGCAAGGTGTCGGTATCGGCGATCACCGCGCGCGGCGGATGGAAGGCGCCGACTAGGTTCTTGCCCTGCGGGATATCCACCGCGGTCTTGCCGCCGACCGAGGAATCCACCATCGCCAGCAGGCTGGTGGGCAGTTGCACGCAGTCCACCCCGCGCATCCAGCAGGCGGCCGCGAAGCCGGCCAGATCGCCGACCACGCCGCCGCCGAGCGCGAATACGCAGGCGTCGCGGGTGGCGCCCAGCTCGGCCAGCGCGGTGATTGCCGCGCCTAAGTTGTCCAATGTCTTGGAGGCCTCGCCGGCGGCAATCACCAACTCGCCCAGCTGCAGGTCCGGGCGTGCCTGCAGCAGCGCGCTGCGCACGCCGGCGGCGTAGTGCGGGGCCACTTGTGAGTCGCTCAGCAGCAGCACGTGGCGGCCGCGGACATGGCTGGCCAGGCGGGAGCCATCGGCCAGCAGGCCGGGTGCAATGGTGATGGTGTACGGCTGCGCGCCGTCGACATCGACGCTGCGCGAGGAACGGGGAAGTGTCATGCGGGGGTACTCGACATGCGCCATTGCGCGGCCAGGCGCAGCACCAGCTGCGCGGTGGCCTCGGCGGGGGAGAAGTGGTCGGTTTCCAGGGTGAGGTCGGCGACCTCCTGGTAGAGCGGGGTGCGATGCGCGGCCATCGCGTGCAGCACCTGCTCGCGGTCGGCGCGTTGCAGCAGCGGGCGATTGCGGTCGCGCGCCAGCCGGGTGAGTTGTGCCGGCACGCTCACGTGCAGGTAGACCACAAACCCGCGCTCTTGGATACGCGCGCGGTTGAGCGGATCCAGCACCGCGCCGCCACCGGTGGAAATGAGTTTGTTGTCCTGTTGCAGCAGCGCCTGCAAGGTCTCGGCTTCATGCTGCCGAAAGCGCGCTTCGCCGTGCTGTTCGAAGATCGCCGGGATGCTGCTGCCCACGCGTTCGACAATGGCCTGATCCACATCCACGAATTCCAGCCCGAAGCGCTCGGCCAGGCGGCGGCCGATGCAGCTTTTTCCGGCGCCCATCGGGCCGATCATCACGAGATTGGGTGCGGGGTTCATGCGCAGGGATCGTAGCATTCGCCTTCGCACTCGCGTACCGGGCGCGCGAGGCAGCTCGACATCGGTGCGGCCCGCACACGCTGGCCGGTTGGCGCAATTTGCGCCGATCACGATGCGCATGCGGCCGGGTGCGACCACCGGGCCATGCGACAAGCGCGTGCGATGCGCCCACAATGGGGGCTTGTCCTGCTGCCACCTACCGTCATGCCCGATCTATACGCAGAAGCGCTTGCCACCTTTACCGCGTTGTATGCCGAGGCGCAGAACGGCGCGGAGCTGGAAGCCAGCGCAATGACCGTGGCCACCGCCAACGTGGATGGGCGGCCGAGCGCGCGCACCGTGCTGCTCAAGGCCTTCGATGCGCGCGGATTCGTGTTCTACACGCATCTGGACAGCGCGAAGGGCCGCGATCTGCAGACCCATCCGCAGGCGGCGCTGCTGTTCTTGTGGCGCAGCCTGCGCGAAGCCGGCATCCAGGTGCGTATCGAAGGTGGCGTGCAGCTGGTCGGCGCGGACGAATCGGATGCGTATTTCGCCTCGCGCCCGCGCATGAGCCAGATCGGCGCGTGGGCGTCGCTGCAATCGCAGACGCTGGGCTCGCGCGCCGAGTTCGATGCGGCGATCGCCAAGGTCGAAGCCACCTTCGACGGCCGCGAGGTGCCACGTCCGGACGGCTGGGGCGGCTTCCGGGTGGTGCCGCAAGCGTTCGAGTTCTGGTATGGGGCCAAGTTCCGGCTGCACGAGCGCTGGCGGTACGAGGCCGATGCGGCGAGCCATTGGACCAAGCGGATGCTGTACCCATGAGCGCGCAGGCCGGGTGGCGGGTGCGCGCGGCGGTCGCTGCCGATGCACAGGCTTTGCTGGCCTTGCGCCTGGCGTTATGGCCGGATGCCGACGATGGCCTCGACGACCTGCAGGCCGCGCTGGCGCAATCAGCGACCAGCCACCTGGTGGTAGTGGACGACGCGGATGCGGCGCTGGGGTTTGCCGAGGTGTCGGTGCGCCACGACTACGTCAATGGCACCGACAGCACGCCGGTGGGCTTTCTTGAAGGGTGGTACGTGGTGCCGGCCTGGCGCGGCCGCGGGCTTGGTCGTGCGCTGGTGGCAGCGGCGGCCGAATGGACCCGGGAACAGGGCTGTGCAGAGCTGGCCTCCGATGCGCAGCTGGAAGACGGCAATGCCCAGGCCGCGCATGCGTCGTGCGGTTTCGAGCCAACTGAACGGGTGGTCTACTTCCGCCTGCAGCTTGCCTGACCCGCTGACTTCCGGCCCTTTCTGCCGGTCGCAGACAGTCTGTAGTATGTCCGCCCATTGCACGACGCTTGCTGCATCACATCGCCCCATGACCGAAGGACAGGACATCCCATGACGCAGTACACCACTGTCGAATTGCACGGCCTGCTGGCCGAGCGCTACCGCGACCAGCTGATCGAGGTCGAACTGATCGACGGGCTGGAGCCGGCCATCAACCTCACCCTGGCCGACCACGGCGACATGCAGATCCAGGTCGCTGCCTCCGGCTCGCAGGTATTCGTTTCCACCCTGCTGGCCAACGCCGACCAGGTCAGCGATCGCGCGGCCTTCAACGACGCCTGCCTGCGGCTCAATCCGCTCAATCCGTTATCCAACCTGGGTCTGGTGCAGGTCGACGGCAAGGACAGCTATGTGGTCTTCGGCGAGCTGTCGGCCTCGTCCACCCTCGACCAGATCGACGAGGAAATCCAGACCCTGGCGGCCAATACGCTGGATGCCGCCGAATCTCTCAAGCCGTACTTTTCCTAAAGGCGTGTTGTCATGAGTATCTTTTCAAAGCTGATCACGCTGCTGCGTGGCACTGCACACGAAACCGGCCAGAAGGCGGTCGACGCCAATGCGCTGCGCATCCTGGACCAGGAAATGCGCGATGCCGGCGCCCAGCTCACGCGCTCGCGCGAAGAGCTGACCAAACTGATGGCGCAAAGCAAGCTCGCCCAGCAGAAAATCGATGCGCGTGCCGGCAAGATGGCCGAGTACACGCGCTATATCGAAGGTGCGCTGGCCAAGAACGACGAGGCGCTGGCGCACGACGTGGCGGTCAAGCTGGCCGCGCTGGAAAGCGAAGACGCCGGCGACAAGGCCTCCAAGACGTCGCTGGACCAATCGGTGGTGACGCTCAAGGCCACCATCCAGAAGACCGAGAACCAGCTGCGCGGCATGCGCCAGCAGATCGACACCGTCAAGGCCACCGACGCGGTGCAGAAGGCGCAGGCCGCCATTGCCGCGCGCCATTCCGGTGCCAGCAGCAAGATGGGCTCGGCGCTGGAATCGCTGGAGCGGATCAAGGCGCGTCAGGCCGAAACCTCCGCGCGCATCGAATCGGCCGAAGAGCTGGAATCGTCCACCGGCGATGGCGATCTGAATCGGCGCCTGGCCGCGGCTGGCCTGATGGAAGGCGAATCCAACGCCGCCGCGGTGCTGGCACGCTTCAAGAAGCCGGCCCAGCTCGGCCACGACACCGCCAGCGGCAGCGCGCCGCTGATCGGCCAGGTGCGCGAAGTGCAGCAGGTTCCGCGCAGCGACAGCTGATCCGCAACGCCACGGCACAGGACGCGCCATGATCATCGTCGGAAAACTGTTCCGGGTCTTGCGGCGCCACGTGCGCCGCGTCAGTTGGGGCATGGTGGCGCTGGCGTTGCTGGCCCACATGGGCCTGAGCTGGGTGTTGCTGTGGCTGGCCGGCGAGCACAAGCTCGTCGGCCTGGACGCGTTTCCGTATTACTACATGACCACCGCCACCACCATCGGCTATGGCGACCTGTCGCCGGGCTCGGTGGCCGGGCGCTATATCGCCGCGTTCGTGTTGATGCCGGGCGCGGTGGCCTTGTTCGCCACGGTGCTGGCCAAGACCAGCGGCGTACTCATCACGTTCTGGAGGCGCCATTACATGGGCAAGATGGCCTACGCCGATTTGAGCGGGCATACCATTCTGATCGGCTGGCAGGGCGCAGCCTCGGCACGCTTGCTCGAGCTGCTGCTATCTGACACCGCCACCGACGACGAAGGCGTGGTGCTGATCGCCGAAGGCGTCGCTGAAAATCCGATGCCCGACCACATGCGCTTTGTCGCGGCCGAGTCGTACACGCATACCGAGGTGTACCTGCGCGCCGGCATCGCAGGCGCGGCGCGGGTGATCGTCAACCCGCCGTCCGACGACCAGACCCTGGCGGCAGTGTTCGCGTTGATGGCGCATGCGCCGGGCGCGCATGTGGTTGCGCATTTCGACTCGGCCAGCGCCGCGCGGCTGGTCAACCACCATTACCCGGCCATCGAGTGCACGCGGCCGATGACCGCCGAAATCCTGGCGCGTGCCGCACAGGACCCGGGTAGTGCCGCCATCACCGCCGAGTTGTTGTCGGTGGACGATGGCCCCACCCAGTTCAGTGTTGCCGTGCCAGTGGAGATCGATGCGCTGGATTACAGCCGGCTCGCCGCCGATTTCAGCCAGCGCGGCGCCTTGCTGCTGGGCGTGCGAGCGCCCGATGGCGCGTTGCGCTTGAATCCGCCAGCACGCACCACTGTCGCCGGTGGTGCCATGCTGTATTACCTGGCCGATCAGCGCGTACCTGCGCACGCAATTGCGTGGCAGGCACTGCGCGCGGCCACTGCCCCCATTCCTGCATCGCCACGAGGTGTCTGACGATGAGTTTCTTCAGCAAGTTGTTCGGCCAATCGCAACCGCCGCCGCTGCCAAGCTCTGGCACCGGCGCCATCGGGCACGCACTGCCGCTGGGCCTGCGTGTGGGCGGCCAGGTCGCCATCGATACCACGCTGTACCGCATGGCGCCGGAGGCCATGACCGCCGAGTTGCCGGGTGGCAATCAGGGCATCCCGTGCTATGGCCACGTCAACCTGGGCGATGGCTATTCGCTGCACCGGTTCTATCTGGATGACGATGCGTTCCTGCAGGTCACGACCGTGGGCGGCGATCTGGAGGCGATGAAGGCGTTCGTGTACTGCGAGACGGTGAACCCGCCGAGCAAGCAGGCGTTCCAGGAGTTCGTGATGCAGCACCCGCACCTGGGCGCAGCGCAGATCGAGTACGCCGGCAAGCGCTGGGAACGCGCCACCCAATCCACCGACGACAGTGCGCGCATCCCGCCGATCGCCTACGACGAGGTGCTGTACCGCTACCAGCCGCCGCGCCGCGATGGCGACCTGACCCATTACGCCATGCTCTACAGCCGCGACGTACCGGAGCTGCAGCGCGAAGAATTTTTGCTGGTGACCGGCGAGGATTCCGGCCCCAACGAGTTCTGCGTCACCTATGCGGTCGGCATCGATGTCACCGTCGCCGATCTCGACATCACCTGAGCGCGTGCTCGCCCTTCACCCAACCGGTCCCGTCATGAATCCGATCAATCTGCAGAGTTTTCTCGCGTTTCTTTCCTATTTCGGCACCGGCCTGGGCGTGTTGATCGTCTCGGTGGTGCTGGTGACCCTGGTCACCCCGCACAAGGATTTCACCTTGCTGCGGCAGGGCAACGTAGCCGCCGCCACCGCGCTGGCCGGCAACCTGATCGGCGTGGCGCTGCCGCTGCATTCGGCCATCACTCATTCGGTGAGCCTGATCGATGCCTTGATCTGGGGCGTGGTCGCCTGTGGCATCCAGGTGGTGGCGTATCTGCTGGCCAACCTGGTGGCCGGGCGCATCTCGCGGCAGATCACCGACAACGTCACCGCCGCCGGCATCTTTTCTGCCGGCGTGTCGATCGCCGTCGGCCTGATCAACGCCGCGGCGATTACGCCGTAACGGAGGCTGCGCCATGAAGCGATCACGCAATCTCAAGCTCACCCTGATGGCGGCACTGCCCGCCGCGCTGGTCACCGGCTGCGGCTCGGAGCCGGAAACCGGCGTGGTGCTGCAGTCGGCTTCCGACTGCTACCAGGTCAAGCAGGAACAGAACGACATCCAGCAATGCCTCAAGGCCTATGACGAGGCGGTGACCAAGCACCAGCAGGCCGCGCCGCGCTTCAATACGCGCTACGAGTGCGACGAGCAGTTCGGCAGTTGCACGGCGGTGCAGACCGCGCAGGGCCAGCAGAGCTGGATCCCGCCGATGGGCGGGTTCCTGCTGGGCTACGCGCTGGGCAACATGAGCGGTGGTGGTGGCTATCGCTATGGCGGCTCGATTCCGCTGTACCGCGATTACCGCAGCGGCGGCTATTACAAGCCCAATGGCGATCTGGCCAGCAACCGCATCGGCACCGTGCGCGGGCGCAGTGGCGCGATCGACATGCCGTCGCGTGCGATCACCGTGTCGCGCTCGGGCTTCGGCTCCAGCGCGGCGGCACGCAGCTCGTTCGGCAGCGGCGGGCGCAGCTCCGGGTTTGGCGGCTGACATGCAACGCATCGCAAGTGCCGAACGCCCGGATTGGCGCGCGCAGGCCGAGTCGCTCGGCTTTCATTTCCACACCATCGAGGGCGAGCCGTATTGGGACGAGCGCGCGTATTACGCGTTTTCGTTGCGGCAGATCGAAGACGACATCGAAGCGCCTACCCAAGACCTGCACGACATGGCGATGCAGCTGGTGGACGAGGTGGTCGGCTCCGAGGCGCTGCTGAGCAAGCTGGCCATCCCGCCGTTTTACTGGGACTGGATCGCCAGCTCCTGGAAGAACCGCGACCCGCACCTGTATGGCCGCATGGATCTGGCGTACTCCGGCAACGGCCCTGCCAAGTTGTACGAGCTCAATTACGACACGCCCACCTCGCTGTATGAGGCTGCGTATTTCCAGTGGTTGTGGCTGGAGCAGCAGATCGCCGCCGGCGTGCTGCCGGCGGGCACCGACCAGTACAACCTGATCCAGGATCTGTTGTGCGAAACATTGGGCGCGCTGGCAGTGGATGGCGCGCTGGGTGCGCAGATGCATTTTTCGGCGGTGCGCGACTCGCTGGAAGATCGCGCCACCGTGCGCTATCTGCGCGATTGCGCGCACCAGGTCGGCATCGCGACCGAGGAAGTCGCCATCCAGGACATCGGCCTGAGCGCCGAAGGCTGGTTCACCGATGACCAGGACCGCGTGATCCAGACCCTGTTCAAGCTGTATCCGCTGGAATTCATGATGGAAGAGCGCTTCGGCCCGGCGTTGATCGCCAACCGCGTGCGCCTGATCGAACCGGCATGGAAGTCGGTGTTGAGCAACAAGGGCATTCTGCCGCTGCTGTGGGAGCGCCATCAAGGCCATCCCAATCTGCTGGCAGCCCGGTTTGCGCACGCCGGTGAAGCACCTGGTGCCGGTTGGGTGCGCAAGCCGCTGCTGTCGCGCGAGGGCGCCAACATCGCGCTGGTCACTGCGCAAGGCGAGGCCGCACACACCGACGGGCCTTACGTGGACGGCCCGGCGATCCTGCAGGCGCATCATCCGCTGCCGGTCTTCGATGGCCGCCATGCGCTGGTGGGCAGTTGGGTGGTCGCCGATCGCCCCGCCGGATTGGGCATGCGCGACGACGATGGCCCGATCACCCGCGACACCTCGCGGTTCGTGCCGCATGTGATCGTGGACTGAGCGCAAGGCATCGACGCGTTGCAGACCGGCGAGGTGGTCGTAGCGACGATCAGCATCACGGCTTGCGTGCGACTGCGGCGTTTGCTTCGCATACGTCGCAGTTGCGCGCAAGCCCTGCGGGCCGCGTGATGCAGCGCAGGTTTTCCACACCCCCTGTGGATGGAACTTGCACAAGGCTGTGGACAACTGCGCGCAGGCCCCGGCCCGTAACGCTGTCAAGATGGGTGGCGAAAAAATGACCACCCGTCCGCGCAGGGCAAGCAGATGCAGCTTGCTCGGCGATCCGGACAGGATCGGCAAAGTCCTGGAAACGCTCTGCGTCACGATGTCGCCGCAAGTGCGGTCGGCAGGCGTGATCGTCTGCACTGCATCGGCACAGTGCAAGCCCCATTCGTGTCGAACCGAGGCGGCACGTCGTATCGGGATGGCGCGGCACCCCGACGCCGTGCGATCGCCGCACAGCAGTCGCTACACTCGCCGCGCCACAAAAAAGCCTGCCACCGCCAACAGCCAGGCCAGCGCGAACACGCTCAGGTAGGCCGCCACCGGTGCCGACGCCAGGAGCGCAGCAAACAGCGCGCCGGCCAGCGCCAGCATGCCGGCGACGGCAATCGCTTCGCTCAGCTGCATCGCAGAGCTGTTGGCGCCTTGCTGCTCCGGTGGCGACAAGGCCAGCGTCAGCACCGACAGGCTGGGATACAGCAAGCCCATGCCCAGGCCGGTCAGTGCCCAGCCGGCGACTGCGACCGGCACCGGAATCGCCGGCCACACCGCGCCTGCGCCGATCACGATGCCCAGTGTCATCAGCAGCGCCCCGGTCTTGAGCAGGCGCGGTCGCGACCAACCGGCGCGGCTATGGCCCTGGTACCACGAGCCGCTGAACCAGCCGAGCGCGCCCACGCTCAGTGCCACGCCCGCCAGCAGCGGCGTGAGCCCGCGTTCGCGCGA
This sequence comes from Xanthomonas sp. 3793, assembly GCF_024806835.1. Lineage (GTDB taxonomy): Bacteria > Pseudomonadota > Gammaproteobacteria > Xanthomonadales > Xanthomonadaceae > Xanthomonas > Xanthomonas arboricola_F. Next base: position 1,148,560 of record NZ_JANTYU010000001.1, on the reverse strand, counting down.
CAGCAGCAATGGCAGAAACGCCTCGAAGCCGAAGAACGCCGCCGCCGCGATGCCACGCAGCGCGATCACGCTGGGTAGCCCGCGTGCCAGCTGCAAGGTGCCGGCCGGCAACAGCTGCCACGCGCAATACACCGTCAGCAGCAGCGGCGGCAGCATCGCGGCCAGCGCAGTTGTGCCATGCAGTTGACCGCCCAGATACACGCCCAGTACGCCCAATGCCGCGCCGATCGCCCAGCCCAGCGACGCAGCCGGCTCGGCGGGATCTGCGTTGGTCCAGCTCCGCCCGCGCAAGGCCGGCCACAGCATCAGCCCGGCCGGGATCGCCAGCAGCGGTACCGACAGAAACACCCAGCGCCAACCCACGTGCTGAACAATCAGCCCGCTGATGCTCGGCCCGACCAACGACGGCACCACCCAGCCTGCGGAAAACGCGGCAAACACGCGTGGCCGCAACGCTTCCGGATACAGCCGCCCGACAATCACGTACAACGCCACCGAATACGCGCCGGCGCCCAGCCCCTGCAGCAGGCGCCCGGCGATCAGCGCGGGCATGCTCGGCGCCAGGCCGGCGATCAACAGCCCGATCACAAAACACAGCAGCCCCAAGCCCAGCGCACCGCCGGGGCCGCGACGGTCGCTCCAGCGCCCGGCAGCGGTCATGCCGACCACGCTGGTGGCCAGGGTGCCGCCGAATGCCAGCGCGTACAGCGGCAAGCCGTTCAACTCGCGCGCCACGGTGGGCATGGCGGCGGCAACGGCCAGCGACTCGAAGGCATTGAGCGACACCAGCGCCACCATGCCGAGTGTGGCGGCGCGATACGGCGCTGCCAGGATCGACGGTGGGGGCGTGTCGTGCAGCGTTGCGGGGGGCAGGGCGGTATCGGTGGGCATCGAACATCCAGAGCGAGGGAGCAGGGGCATAACCGGCGCTTGCGTCGGTCATGGCCGCGCAGCATCCTGCCTCAACCAAGGTTGAGGTCAAGGCAATGCAGCATGAGTTGTCGGTGGGCGAGGTGGCCAGGCGCAGTGGCGTGGCGGTGTCGGCATTGCATTTCTACGAGCGCAAGGGCCTGATCCGCAGCCTGCGCACCGCGGGCAATCAACGCCGCTATGCGCGCGATGTATTGCGGCGCATCGCAGTGATTCGTGTCGCGCAACGGCTCGGTGTTCCCCTGCAGCAGGTGCTGGATGCATTCTCGGTACTGCCGGATCAGCGCACGCCCACGCGCGCGGAATGGGCGCGCATGTCCGCACGCTGGCGCGGGCAGCTGGAGACGCGCATCAGCGAACTGCAGGCCTTGCGCGACCAACTCACCGACTGCATCGGCTGTGGTTGCCTGTCGCTGCGGCGCTGCCGCTTGAGCAATCCGGACGACGCGTTGGGCGAGGGCGCTGATGGTGCGGTGCGGCTGGGAAGCCTGCCGCCTTAGCTGGCGGCGAAGACAAGCCGCAGCCAGACCGTTGGCCGGTGCGGGAATCGCCTGCAAGTGACCTGCGCCGGGTGTGCATGCTGCACCCGGCGCATCCCCCACCCGGTCGAGCACTGCGCGCGGCGGATGGGACGCGGCGCTTTCAGGCGGCTTTGGCGCGAGGACTTGCCGAGTGCTAATGGGGCGATCGGCGTCCGCCGATGTCTTCGGTCGTCGCATGCAGCGGCAGGGGCATCGCAGTGCATCGTGCGTCAGTACGACGCGGGTGGGCGACAGCATCACGGCATGGCCGCTCCGCTGACACGCACGTGCCGCCATCAATGCGGCCAGCCATGTGGCGTGACCTGGCGCCAACCGGGACCAATGGCAGTGCACGCCCGGCGAGCGCCGCCGTAGGATGAAACTCCCCCCGTCGCAGGACCACAGCATGTTCCCCGCCATGCGCCGCTCGCTCACCGTTGCACTCTCCCTGGCGTGCGTCAGCGCGCCCGCGCTAGCCGCCACGGGCGCGCAAACCGTCGCGCCACCGGACAAGTTCGACCCACTGGCGTTGTTCGCGCCGTTGCAATTGCCCGACGCGCCCAATGCCTACCGCAGCGGCAGTGGCGTGCCCGGGCCGTTGTTCTGGCAGAACCGTGCCGATTACCAGCTCGACGCCCGCATCGATCCGGCCAGCCACACGCTCACCGGCACCGCCGCCATCCACTACACCAACCACAGCCCGGATACGCTGGACGTGCTATGGCTGCAGCTGGACCAGAACATGTACCGCGCCGATGCGCGCGCGGCTGCCAGCCGCCCATCGCGGCGCACCCAGTTCACCGATGGCATGCAGATCGCCAGCGTGGAGATCGAGCGCGACGGCCGCAGCCAGCCGGCGCACTTCGTGGTGGACGACACCCGCATGCGCGTGGATCTGCCGCAGCCGCTGGCCGGGCAGGGCAAGGCGCTGACGCTGCAGATCCGTTACCGCTACCGAATTCCCGGCACCTGGGGCGGCCGCACCGCCTATAGCGCCAGCAAGCAGGGCGAGATCTACGAGATTGCGCAGTGGTATCCGCGCATGGCGGTATACGACGATCTGCGTGGCTGGGACACGCAACCATATCTGGGCTCGGAGTTTTACCTGGAGTACGGCGACTTCGATTATGCGGTGACGGTGCCGGACGGATTTCTGGTGGCCGGCTCCGGTGCGTTGACCAACCCGGCCGAGGTGCTCAGCCGCGCCGAGCAACAACGCCTGCAACAGGCGCGCGACAGCGATCGCACGGTGCTGATCCGCACCCCGGCAGAGGTGGCCGCACGTGCGGCGGCACCGGCGGGCAACGTCACGCGCACCTGGCGCTTCCATATGCAGCACACACGCGATGTCGCGTTCGCCGCATCGCCTGCGTTCGTGTGGGACGCCGCACGCATCAAGCTGCCGGGCGGCAAGCAGTCGCTGGCGATGTCGGTGTACCCGGTGGAGGGGGGGGGCGCGGATAAATGGGATCGCTCCACCGAATACGTCAAGGGCGCGATCGAGCATTTTTCGCAGTGGTATCCGTATCCATGGCCGGCTGCCATCAACCTGGGCGGCTACGGTGCGGGCATGGAGTATCCGGGCATCGTGTTCGACGGCTTCGAGGACGGCGGCAAGGACCTGTTCTGGATCACCGCCCACGAGATCGGTCACACCTGGTTCCCGATGATCGTCGGCTCCAACGAGCGTCGCCACGCCTTCATGGACGAAGGCTTCAATACCTTCATCGATGTGTATGCATCGGATGCCTTCAACAAGGGCGAATATGCGCCCAAGCGTGATTCGGAATATGCGCCCAAGGGCGGAAATCCGGTCGATGAAATCCTGCCGTTGCTCGCCGACCGCAGTGCGCCGACCTTGATGGATATCGCCGATGCCACCAGCGAAACCTACCGTCACCCGCTGACGTACTTCAAGGGCGCGTTGGGGCTGGTGCTGCTGCGCGAGCAGATTCTGGGGCCTGCGCGCTTCGATCCGGCGTTTCGCAAATACATCGCCACCTGGGCCTACAAGCATCCCACGCCCTCGGATTTTTTCCGGCTGATGGAAAGCGAAAGCGGCGAAGACCTGAGCTGGTGGTGGCGCGGCTGGTATCTCAACAACTGGCAGCTGGACATGGGTATCGCCCGCGCGCAGTACGTCGAGCACGACCCGGGCAAGGGGCTGCAGCTGACCTTGCGTAGCCGGCAAAAACTGGTCATGCCGGTCACCGTGCGCGTGGATCTGGCCGATGGCAGTCATCTGGACCGTCGCGTGCCGGTGGAGACCTGGCTGCAGAACACTGCCCCGACATTGACCCTGCCCACCACCCAGAAAGTGCTGCACGTGACCCTGGACCCGGATCATGCGCTGCCGGATGCCGACCGCAGCGACGATCGCGTGGATGTGATCGGCTAACCGTCGCCAGCGCAGGCTGGCTCGAGCGCAACCAGCAAGACGACTGTGCTCACCGCCAGGCGGGCGCGGCCGGTGCCTGGCGCGGCGTGTGTCACTCGTACACGCCGGGTCCTCCGCGCCGTCCACGCCACCCGAGGACGGCTCGCTACCTTGTCAGCCGCGGCGAGATCACGCGCGCCGATGCGCGCAATCGCTGCGCGCTGCAACCGCCACCCACGGCGCAATCGATTGCGACGATTGCGCAGCTTTCCTTGCGCATCCGTCGGCTCCGTGCCGGTTTCCCACGCCACGAGGTCGCACACGACGATCGTGTGCCTCGCGCGTCCGAGTCGATCGCGTCGTCGTCGATGCGCAGTTTGCGCAGTCGTCTTGCGCGACCATGGTGCTGCAGTTTGATTGTGCGAATTTCGCCGCAGCTGCTGCCGGTTTTTGCGCAATTGAATGATAACGCTTACAGCCGCGCCGCCATTGAAGACGGCATGCGGACTCAAGCGACTGCTGTATCGGCTGTAACAGTGCAGGCCCATCACTATGCTGCAACGCACGGTGACAAGCGCTTTATCGCCTGACTAGGCTGCGCGGCGTGTTAGCGCTATCACTGGCCGGCACGCCGTGCAGGGCATGCGTTGCGCACCTGTCGCCGACACCACCTTTGTCGGCGATGTCTGCCGCAGGCACGCAACGCACAACGCAGGCCGACGATCGAAGGGGCGATCGGCAGCATGCGCGCTAGGGGACCTTATTCAGAGCAGGGCTGTTCCATCGCCGACCCGGCGGTGGTCATGACTTCGCCGTGTCGCATGCCGCGACATTTGCCGTAAACGGTTGGACTCCACTCCCGAGGACACATCGATGCGTCGTACGTTGAACAGCTTCAAGTCGAAGGCCATGTTCACCTTCGTCGGTGGCCTGTTGGTCATCAATCCCGCGTTTGCGCAGGACCTCGCGCCGCCGACACCCGCGCCGCAGTCCAGCAGCGACGCCGCCACCACGCTCGACACCGTGACCGTCACCGGTATCCGCAGCAGCCTGGACCAATCGATGGGCATCAAGCGCGATGCCGCCGGCGTGGTGGATGCGATCAGCGCGGAAGATATCGGCAAGTTTCCCGATACCAATCTGGCCGAATCGCTGCAACGCATCACCGGCATCTCGATCGAACGCCGCGATGGCGAAGGCGCGCAGGTCACCGCACGTGGCTTCGGCCCGCAATTCAATACGGTCACGCTCAATGGCCGCCTGATTCCCGGTGCCGACGCCTTCGGTGCGCCCGGGCAGACGCCGATCGGCGGCGTGGACGTGGGCACGCGCGCGTTCAACTTCGCCCAGCTCGCCTCCGAAGCCATCACCGGCATCGAGGTGTTCAAGACCAGCCGTGCCACTGCGCCCAGCGGCGGCATCGGCGCCACCATCAACATCCAGACCGACAAGCCGTTCAATCACGAGGGCGTGGTGGCCAATGCCGGCGCCAAGATGGTCTCCGACCGCTCGCAGCCTTTCGGCGATTCGCTGACCCCGGAAGTGTCGGGCATCTTCAGTTACACCAACCCGGACAAGACCTTCGGTATCGGCCTGAGCGCCAGCTACCAGAAGCGTCACGGCGGTTCGGTGCAGGCCACCGAAAACCGCTGGAACATCCAGCGCTGGACCGGGACCGACCCGGCACTGCGCCCGGATACCGTGGTGACCAACGCGCCGGCGATCGGCCAGCTGTATGGCCTGCCCAACGATATCCGCTACGCGTTCGCTGACTTTCAGCGCGAGCGCATGAACGGCCAGGCGGTGATGCAGTTCGCACCGACCGACAGCCTTACCCTGACCCTGGATTACACCTATTCGTCCAACGAAATCCGCGAGGAACGCGGCGAGCAGGGCATCTGGTTGCAACGCGCCAACAGCTTCACCGATCTGACGTTCGACACTGGTCAGACCGTGGCCACGCCGGTGTATCTGCGCGATGTGCCCAACGGCGCCAAGGACTTCGGCATGGAGCAGCAGCGCAACGAGCAGAAGTACACGCTCGGCTCGCTCGGCTTCAATGCGGACTGGCAGGTGAGCGACCGCTTCCAGCTGACCTTCGATGCGCACAACTCCAAGACCCAGAGCCTGCCCAACGATCCGGTCACCGGCGGCAGCGCGACCTATTTCAGCTTTGCCGGCACCAACAACTGCACCAACGGTCCGTCCTGCGGCGGGCAATGGGCACAGGAGCTGTGGTTCAACAATTCGCTGCCCATCGGCGCGCGGACCTGGTATCCCACCGTCGCCGATTCGCTGGCTGGCACCAATGGTGTGGTCAATCCGGATTTCACCAAGAACAATCTGGGTTCGCAGGTGCAGCGCATCTATTATCAAAAGCAGGTGACCGAGACCAAGGAAGGCCGCCTGGATGGCAAGTTCGATTTCGACGACGGGCGTTTCCAGTTCGGCGTCAGCTCGTCCAATACCACCATGCACCGCCTGACCAGCGACACTTACTCCACGTTGGGCGACTGGGGCGTGGCCAATGCCGGCAGGGAGCCGGGCATGACCGACCTGCTACGGCCTGTGAGCATCGTCGGCATGTTCGATGACTTCAACGCCAATGGCGCGGCGCCTAATGCATGGCGCGGCGATGCCAGCCAGCTGGCGCTATGGGGTGGAAGCCAGTACGGCGCTGCGACGCGCTACAACCCGCTGTACAGCGCGGACAATCAGGTCGAAGAAAAGACCCGGGCGGCGTATGTGCAACTGGAGTTGACCGGCGATATCTCCGGCATGACCACCAACACGCGCCTGGGCCTGCGTTACGAGCGCACCGATGTGGAATCCACCTCGCAGGTGGCCACGCCCGTCGCGCTGCAATGGCAGGCCAACAACGACTTCCAGTTGCTGCGCTCTACCGAACAGCAGCCCTTCAGCGAAAAGACCAGCTACAACTACATTCTGCCGAATCTGGATTTCAGCATCGACATCACCGATTCGCTGAAAGGCCGTGCCTCGTTCGGCCAGACCATCGCGCGCGCGCCGTACAACAACCTGCTCGCCGGGCCGACGCCCAATACGCCGGCTGGCTCGATCCTGATCAACCCGTCCAACCGCGCCAGCGGTGACTCGCAGACGCCCACGCTGGACCCGCTGGAATCGGACAACCTGGATCTGGCGCTGGAATGGTATTTCGCCGATGCCAGCTATGTGTCGGCCACGTTCTGGAACAAGCGCGTCAGCAATTTCATCGGCACCACGGTCTCGCGCGAAACGCTGTACGGGCTGACCGATCCCACCTCGGGGCCGGATGCGCAGGCCGCGTTGGCCTTCCTGCAGAGTGGTGCCTGCGCCGCGCAGGTCGGTGCGGCCGGCAACGACGTGGCGGCGGCCTGTTCGGCCAACGATACCTCCCTGTTCGCTGCCACCGCCTTGTTGCGCAACGCCGCGGCCACCGGTGGACTGGGTGCCTATAACGGCAGCTCCGCGCAGAGCCTGGCGCTGGAAAACGCATACGACCTGGTCGGCACCGCCGCCGACCCGCTGTACCAGTTCGATGTGTCGCGGCCGATCAACCAGAACAAGGCCAACATCCATGGCTGGGAGCTTGGCGGGCAGTACTTCTTCGGCAGTACCGGCTTCGGCATCTACGCCAACTACACCATCGTCGAAGGCGATGTGGCGTTCGACAACAACGTCATCGACCGCGACCAGTTCGCGTTGCTGGGCCTGAGCGATACCGCCAACGTGATGCTGATGTACGAAAAATACGGCTGGAGCGCGCGTCTGGCCTGGAACTGGCGCGACGAGTACCTGATCGCGGCCAACCAGGATGCCTCCAACCGCAACCCGTACTACGTGGAGGCGTACCAGCAGTTCGACCTCAGCCTCAGCTACGCGTTCAACAAGCAGCTGTCGGTGGGCTTTGAGGCGATCAACCTCACCGGCGAAGACGTGCGTTGGCATGGGCGATCGGAGAAGCAGATTGTCCGCCTGATCGACCAGCAGCCGCGCTACACGCTGGGTGTGCGGTACGCGTTCTGAGGGCATCGCACTGGCGGCGACGTTCCGACGCCAGTGCGTCCTATGGATGCAGCCGGTGTGTGCCTGGTGTGCACGCCGGCTGCCGCGTCGTTTTCTCTGTGCGATCCGGGCTGTATCAGTCCGGATGCGTCTGCCAGACGCTACCGCAGCAGCTACACGGGCTGCGTAGGTCATCCGGCAGCGACATCGCAGGCGAACGCAACAGGCGCCAGGGTTGCGCGGCGTCATCGAAGGGAAGCGGGATGCGGATGACGCGTGCAATCATCCAGATACCTGCGTCCGTCGTGCACCGGCGCATGCTGCCCTGCCGCTTGCCGGTGTCGTACTTTTTGGCAATGCTCGCGGGCAGCGGACGCGGCATGTCGTCGCGTGATCGATCCCCCGACCGGTGCAGTGGCCATCGCCGGCCACTGCTGGAGCTCCAGATGTCGCGATATGCAGTGCTCAACAATGTGGCGCACCACGATCTGCGCGTGATTCTGCGGTTTGGTGCCGCATTCGGCGATGCGGTGGGCTTCGTGCCGGCCTTCGTCACCGAGTACGCCGAGCTGCAACGCGAATACCCGCTGTTCTTTCGCAAGGATGCGGCCACCGGTGCCTACCAGTCGGTGGCCCTGCTGGGTTTTGCGCCCGATGAAAACCTGTTTCTGCAGGACGGACGCTGGAATGCCGGCTACCTGCCGGGCATCGTCGCCAAGGGGCCATTCTTGATCGGGTTTCAGGAGCAGCGTATCGATGGCGCGCTGGTGCAGGAGCCGGTGATTCATGTCGACCTGGAGCATCCGCGCGTCAGCCGTGCCGAAGGCGAGGCGGTCTTCCTGCCGCAAGGCGGGCACAGTGCCTATCTGGAACACATCATCAGCGTGTTGCGCGGCATCCGTGACGGCATGGATGCAGGGCAGGCGATGTGCGCGGCCTTCGATGCGCTGGGTCTGATCCAACCGGTGAAACTGGATGTAGTGCTCGACGACAGCCATGGCGTGCACCTGGAAGGGCTGCACAGCATCGACCGCGAGCGATTGGCCGCGCTGGACGGCGCTGCCTTGCAGCAGCTGCATCATGCCGGGTACCTGGAAGGCGCGTTCCTGATGCTGGCCTCGCACCACAACCTGCGCCGGTTGATGGGCGAAAAGCAGCGTCGGCTACAGCACACGCAGGCCGCTGCGGCAGTCGCAGCACGCGCCTGATCGCATGAGCGCACCGTCATCGATCGCCCCGCTGCCCGAGTGCAGCGACTGCCAGCCGGATGCGGCATTGCTGGCGCAATTGTGTGCGTCCGCGCAGCCGCTGGTGCTGCGCGGCGTTGCGCGCGACTGGGCGCTGGTGCAGGCCGCGCAGCGTGGCACGTCGCAAGCCATGGCGCAGTTGCGCAGCATGGACACCGGCCGGGCATTGCAGTACTCGTATGGCGCTCCCGAAATCGGCGGCCGGCCGTTCTATCGCGACGATTGCAGCGATCTCAACTTCGACGTGCAACGCGGCAGCCTGGGCGCGCTGCTGGATGCGATCCAGGCGCATCTGGACGATGAGCAGCCGCCCACGTATTACCTGGCCTCGTTGCCGATCGATGCGCATCTGCCCGGTTTTGCTGCAGGAAATGCCCTGGATGTCAGTGCAGACGGCAAGGCTGTGCCGCCCAGCATCTGGATCGGCAACCGGGTCATCGCCTCCTGCCATTTCGATGCGCCCAATAACCTGGCGGTATGCGCGGTAGGTCAGCGGCGCTTTACCTTGTTTGCGCCCGGGCAGGTGGCCAATCTGTATCCGGGGCCGCTGGAGCCCACGCCCGGCGGCCAGGTGGTGAGCATGGTGGATGTGGGCAATCCGGATCTTGCACGCTACCCGCGCATGGCCGATGCGTTGTCGCAGGCGCGCACGGCCGTGCTCGAGCCGGGCGATGCGATCTTCATCCCCAGCATGTGGTGGCACCACGTGCAGTCGCTGCAACCGTTCAATGTGCTGGTCAATTATTGGTGGAGCACGGCCCCTGCGCAGTTGCCCGCACCGATGCAGGCGCTGTATCACGCGCTATGGGCCATCCGCGACCGCCCGGAGTCGGAGAAGGCCGCCTGGCGGGCGTTGTTCGACTACTACGTGTTCGGCCCTGCAGAGCGGGCCGGCGAACATCTGCCCGAGCACGCGCGTCAGGTGCTGGGCCCGATCGATTCCACATTGGCGCGCCAGCTGCGCGCCATGCTGATCGGCAAGCTCAATCGCTGAGCGCTCCGCCGTCGTGTGGTCCCACTTACAGGAGAACGCAGTGAACCAGGCCAGGATTCGCAAGGTTGTCATCGCCGGTGGCGGCACCGCCGGCTGGATCGCGGCCTGCGCGTTGTCGCATCAGTTCCGCGACCTGCTGGACATCACCCTGGTCGAGTCCGATCAGATCGCCACCGTGGGGGTGGGCGAATCCACCGTGCCGCCCATTCGCACCTTCCACCGGTTCCTGCAGATCGACGAACAGGAGTTTCTGCGCGCGGTGGCTGGTACGTTCAAGCTGTCGATCTCCTTCGAGCATTGGCGCCGGCAGGGCGAGCGTTATATCCACCCGTTCGGCATTACCGGCCAGAGCACGCTGGTGTGCGCCTTCCATCATCTGTGGCTGGAAAGTCAGCGCCGCGGCATCTCCGGCGCATTTGGCGATTACTGCCTGGAAACGGTGGCCTCGCGCGTGGACCGCTTCGCGCTGCCGCGCGAGCCAGCCGTCAACTACGCCTACCACCTGGATGCGGCGCTGTACGCACGGTTCCTGCGCACGCGTAGCGAGGCGCACGGGGTCACGCGTGTCGAAGGCAGGATCCAGCAGGTGACGCTGCAACCCGATAGCGGCGATGTGGCCGCGCTGGTGCTGGAAGACGGTCAGGTGATCGAAGGCGACCTGTTCATCGATTGCACCGGCTTCCGTGGCCTGTTGATCGAGCAGACGCTGCACACCGGCTACGAGGACTGGAGCCACTGGCTGCCATGCGACCGCGCGGTGGCGGTGCAGACCGAAGCAGTGGGCCCGCCGGTGCCGTACACGCGCGCCATCGCGCATCAGGCGGGCTGGCGCTGGCATATTCCCTTGCAACATCGCGTTGGCAATGGATTGGTGTTCTCCAGCCAGCACATGTCCGATGACCAGGCGCACGCCAAACTGCTGCGCGACACCGCCGCAACCCCGGTCAAGGACCCGTGGCTGGTGCCGTTCCGTACCGGGCGACGGCTCAAGGCCTGGAACAGGAATGTGGTCTCGCTGGGCCTGGCCAGCGGCTTTATCGAGCCGCTTGAATCCACCAGCATCCATCTCACCATTGCCGCGGTGGTACGGCTGATCACCCTGTTCCCGGCCGATGGCATCGCGCCGTCGCAGGTCGAGGTCTTCAACGACATCAGCCGCGCCGAGATGGAGCACGTACGCGATTTCGTCATCTTGCATTACCACGCGACGCAGCGCGACGAGCCGCTGTGGCAGCAGTGCCGCGACATGGAATTGCCCGAATCGCTGCGCCTGCGTCTGCGTGCCTGGCGCGAGCGCGCGCACGCCTGGCAAGGCACCGACGAACTGTTTCGCGTGGATTCCTGGACGCACGTACTGCTGGGGCAGGGCATCGTGCCGCAGCAGCATCATCCGCTGGCTGCCGCATTGTCGGACGCCGATCTGCGTCGCCTGCTGGATGGCATTGCGCAGCCGATCCAGCGCGTGGTGGAACAAATGCCCTCGCAGCAAGCGTTTATTGAGCGCTATTGCCAGGCCGGCGAACAGGTATGGGGTGGGCGCAGTCGGGTGGCGATGTAGGGCTGTGCAGTGCGCTTTACCCACACCTGAAGGCGCCGGCGCGCTCCAGGCGACCGTCACGACATCAAGGCGCTTGGTGCATTGCGTTTCAAAAGTACCGGAAAATCTGTCGATTGATCTGAAGGCCGCAATGCCTGCAAGCCGCTGGCTGCTCGGTAGAGCGCAGCAGCGCTGCCGGACCATGATGGGCGCGCCTGTGTTTCGGGCATGGGCGACGCAGAAACGGCAGCGCCGTCAACACGATGACGATCTGGATCCCGTGTCGACCCAAACCATGCGCAACATGCTTCCGCCCGCGTGCTGCAACTCTTTGCCGGCTACAGCCGCATCAAATCGGCGCCGACCACAATCGGCCCGGCGTAGTGCTTGCGTGCGCCTTCGCGCCACATCGCATCGGTGATGGAGGGATCGCCGCCGGGGACGAAATGAGTCAGTACCAGCAGTTTCGCATGGGCGGCGGCGGCGATCCGTCCGACCTCTTCGCTGGTGGAATGGCTCTTGAGCAGATGGTCCAGCAAGGTGGGGGCGTTGTCGTTGGTCTTGAGCATGGTTTCCAGCGCGGGCAGATACATCACTTCATGCACCAGGACATCGGTATCCCTGGCAAACTCGGCCAGCGCCGGCAGGTAGCGGGTATCGCCGGAGAACACCACCGTGCGGTCGCGGGCCTGGAAGCGATAGGCGAATGCAGGCTTGAGCGTGTAGTGATCCACCAGCGTGGCCGTCACCGTGACCTGCGCGTTCTGCAACACGGTGCAGGCCTGGTCGAACTCGTGCACATGGATGAGCTGCTTGAACGGCGGGCGGCCCTCCTCGCGGATGCGCGCATCGATGTCGATGGCGTTCATCTCGACGAACGCGTCCACCATCCTGCCGATGCCCGGTGGCCCATACAGATGCACCGGCGTCTGCAAGCCGCTGGCCCAGGCCAGCCACACCACATTGAGCAGGTCGGCGTTGTGATCTGAATGATGATGGGTCAGGAAGATATCGCGCAGCGCGGGGAGCCGGATGCCGGCCTTGGCCAGTTGCTGGGCGACACCGTTGCCGCAATCGATCAGGTACGGCTGGCCGTCGATCACCAACGCATTGGCCGCCGCCGCACGCAGCGGCGAGGGTGTCGGCCCGCCCTTGGTGCCGAGCAGCACCAGCACGCTGCCCTTGGCCGGGAAGGGAGCAGGCGCCGCGCCGTTGCTTGCAGCGTTGTTGCGTGGAGTGGCGGCGAGCTGGCCTGCCGCCAGCAGCGCGCCGGCACCGAGTGCGGTCTTGAGCATGCCGCGGCGGCTACGGAGCTTGGTCAATGCGGTCATCGCGGTTCCGGGATACTGGGGAGGGCTGCATGTCGGCAACGAACGAAACACCACGCTTCGGCACGCCTCAACGTTGTCTTGCTACAAAATCACGCAGCGCCGGTGAGCGATAGAACGCCATGCATTGCGCAAAGATCCTGGTGAACGGCCCGCGGCGTGCTTCGTCCTTCATCGGCACCTCGCCGCGGTGGTAGTCCGCCGTCTGTTGCGCGACAAAGGCCTGTAAACGTGCGGTGGCGCCAGGCTTGGCATTATCCAGTGCGTAGGTGGTGAGCAGATACGAGCGGTCGCGCAGTTGGTCGGACTCCAGCCGGCCGCTGCGTTCGTAGTTCTGGTCCAGGCACAGCTGCAATGCGTAGGCCTTGACGTCCTCCGTGGCCGCCGGCGTTGCCGCCATCGCGGCAGTGGAGACAGCGGACACTGCGGAAAGCAGCACTGCGGTGACGGCACGGCGACAGCGGCAGCGATGGTGGGCAGACATGCCGATCCTGATGATGAAGGTGCTTGCAGTCTGCAGGATCGCGTTGCGCTTTGCTCGCTTGAACGTCCTTAGGACTTGGCGGGGGCATGGCAGCACGTAGCACCACAGCAGCGTCGGCAGGCAGCCACCAGAGCGTGCGCTTACCTGGCACGCGAGGCTGCGCCTGGTGGCGTTTGGAGCGGCTAGCACGACGTAGCGAGCAGCCGTCAGTTGGGTACGGCGCGGAAGCTGTCGGTCATCACCGCCAGCCCGGCGGCTACCGGTGACCATCGCTGGCATACGTTCTGGGTGTATCGGTTGATGCGCTTTCGGGGTACTCGCGCGATACAAGCCAACCGCGCATTGCCGGGTCTGCCGAACTGGATTCTGTATACGCATCGCACCGGCAACAGCAACCCGACCACGCGATTGAGCGATGCCAGCAAGAGACAGTTGTAGAACGCCCCAGCGCGGCAACGCATTACCGCGTTGCCGTCATTGCGCCAGGCAGGACGCTGCGCATGTCGATCATGCAGGTGACGATGCGCAGCCTCGCGCCGCCTGACGTGGCAGGCGCTCCAACGCCTGCCACGCCTTGCTCGACAACGCCTGGACGCTTACTGCCCGAAGAACGTCGAGATCGACGAATACACGTCGGAGAAGCGCGAGTAATAGTCCGGATCGGTCTGCGCCGTGCAGAACGAGTAGCCGCCGTACAGGCCGCCGCGCAGCTGATACGCACCGCCATTGGCGATGGTGAACAACCCCGAGCCGGACGAGCCGCCTTCGGTGACGCCGTCGTTCCAGACCACGCGATACAACGGGCTCTTGCCGTCGATGGAGGTATTCAACGCGTTCACCGTACCCAGCGAGTACTTCTTGACGTCACCCGATGGGTGGTGGATGCCCACGATCGAGGTGCTGGTGGATGCGATCGCCGCGCTGTTCCATGCGGCATAGAACGCGCCGCTCGGCGGTGCGGTCTTCAGTTCCAGCAGCGCGGTGTCGCGCGTGGTGTTGGCATGGCGCAGGAACGCACCGCCGGTGAGCGTTGTGGCCTGCGAACTGGCGGTGTTGCCGTTGCAACTGGCCGCGTCGTAGAACCAGTAGGTCTGCAAGGTATTGGCCACCGTCTGGGTGCTGATGCAGTGCGCCGCGGTCCAGAACAGATTGCGCTTGGGCGTGTTGGTGTTGTTGAGCAGGGTTCCCGTACACAGGAATGACCCCTGGCTGGTGGTGAACACCATGCGCGCCACGGCCTTTGCCGCACTGGTGAAGCCGGCGGTGGGATTGGCGCGGCACACGATGTCGTTCTGGCAGGAATCGCTTTCGCCGATGGCGATGGTCATCATGTCACGCGGGCTGGCGGTGGGGCTGATATCCAGATGCGACAGTTGCGGAACGCTGAGGCTGAAGTTCTCCGGGTACAGGCCTGCCGGCAGCGACAGTTCGACCAGCAGGTTTTCGCCGCTCACCGTCGGCGACCAGCCGATCGCATCGCCGGTGCCGACGAAGCTGGCGCCGGATTGCTCGAACACGCGGCCGTCGTCGCCGGCAAAACGCAGTGTCACCTTGGCCGGGTCGCCCGGTTTTGCGCCGGCGCCACGCAGCACCAATGCCGCACGCAACGATGCCGCCTGCGCCGAGCCCAGCTTCAAGGTGGCCACGCGCGAGCCGTCGCCAGCCATTTGCCAATCGAGTTTGGCCAGGTTGACCAACGGCTGCGCGAGCGCGCGCGAAAAGCCGATCTGCAGCGGCTGCCCATGCTTGACCTGCGCAATGCGGCGCTCACGCACGGCGCCGAGTTCCTTGCTGCTCGGGGCAGCCAGTTGCGCCACGCGCGTTGGCATGATGCCGCCGCGCAGGCTGGCCGACTGCAACGTCGCCGCGCCGAGCTTGGCGGCCTGCGGCGCACTACTCACCGGTGCGGCATCCATTTCGGTGGGCGGCGCAGCCAGCGCAGCGCCGGACACAGCAGAGAGCAGCGCGAGGTACAACGCATTCTTGCGATTCATGGGTAGTCCTTCTCGTCAGGGAACGGCAGGCTGCGGCGGGGGCCACAACCCGCGGCGCCATCGTTGGCGCCGAACGAGACTAGCGAATGTTTACAACTGAATATGTGCTGAAAATCTCGTTCAGAGATGGACGGTCAGAGAAAATACAATCGCTTTCGCACACATCGATGAGTTGCGCCGCATGCGCGATGGGCGCGGCAATACCGCACGGGTGCCTACCTGTCACGCAAGCACGCTTGCGTGCATGTCGCTATTCGAGCGGCACGTTAGGACCACTGGCAACGCGACCACGCAGGTCGATGAACCAGACGCGGGTGGTCATGCAGCACTGCATGCCGCGTTCGAGCGGGCGCTTGATGGTTGCAGGCACCGTGCATGGTGCGGCGCACACGCGGTGCGCGCGCAGGCTGGCGACCACCTGCCCGCGCATGCGCTTAACGCTGTGCGTATCGCGCTATTCCAGTGCGTCGCTGGCGCGGAATTCGGTCGAGCGGCCACTGAGTTTGAGGAACCCCAACACTCCCAATCCCACCACCATCCATGCGCTGCCGCCCAGCTGCGCGTGCCGGTCGGCGTTGATCAATACATAGGCCAGGATCACGATGCCGATCAGCGGCACCACGCCATGCAATACGATCCGGCCCTGGTTACGGAAGTGCCAGAGCACCGCGATATGCAACAGCACGAATGCCGTCAACGCACCGACGTTGCACAGCGACGACAGCAGCGCGATCTGCCCGACGAACACCTCCCCCAGCACCATGCTCAACGCGGCAACCAGCACGATGGCGCGCTGCGGCACGCCGGTGCGTGGATGGATGTAGCGCAGGAACGCCGGCAGCTGGCGGTCGCGCGCCATGGCGAACAACAGCCGCGAGGTTGCCGCCTGCGCCACCAATGAATTGGCGATTGCCGCACTGATCGCCACCGTCAGCGCAATGACGATCTGTAGCCAGGGCCCGGCGATCAGCCGGCCGATCTCGAAGAACGCATCGTTGGATGCCTGCGCGCTTGGGTAACGCTGCAGAGCCGGCTGCAGCAAGGCGGCCAGCCAGGTCTGCAGCACGAACAGGCCCGCCACCAGCACCAAGGCCAGCAAGGTGGCACGGCCAACTACGCGGTTGCCACCACGCGCTTCTTCCGACAGCGTGGAGATCGCATCGAAGCCCAGAAACGACACCACCGCCACCGACAACGCGCTGAAGATCAGCTGCGGCGAGAACGCCTGCGGGTTGTAGAACGGGCGCAGGTTCCAGTGCGCGCCGTTGACGCCGCGCTGGATGGCCAGCGTCGCCAGCACCACGAACACCGCCAACACCACCAGCTGCGCAAACAGGAAAAACCGATTCGCCCGCGCCGTCGTTTCGATGCCGCGCAGATTGACTACGGTATTGAGCACCACGAAGAACGCGATCCATGCCGGCTGCGGCACCGCCGGCAACACGTTGTGCATGGCGTTGGCGCCAACCACGTAGAGCAGGGTGGGCACCAGCAGGTAATCGAGCAGGATCGCCCAGCCGGCAAGAAAACCCATGCCGCTGCTCAAGCCACGGCCGACGTACGCGTACACCGAGCCGGCCACCGGGAACGCCTGCGACATCTGCTGGTAGCTCAGGGCGGTGAACAGCATCGCCAAGAAGCCGACCAGATACGTCAATGGCACCATGCCCGCACTGATGTCGAACACCCCACCGAAGATCGAAAACGGCGCGGTCGGCACCATGAACACCAGGCCGTAGATCAGCAGATCCTTCAGCGTGAGCTGGCGCTTGAGTTCCTGCGCGTAGCCAAAGCGTTCCAGCGCGGCCGCATCGTCGCGGCGTGGTGTCTCGGTCATGCAGGTATCCGCTGTGGGGAAGGCACGTCCAGCGCAGGTGCGCGGTCCGGGGGAGCCGATGCTGCGCTGCAGCTGTGTGACCGGCATTGTGACGATAATGTGGCCGACAAGCCCATCCATTGGTAAAAGTGCTAGGTTTTCCGTGCTGGATGTCATCCAGCGGCGTCAACCGCGACGAAGGACCCCCATGTTCGACACTTTGGCCAGCCTGGGCCGCGATCTGCAGGCACTGCACACGCTCGATGCCTGCCTGGACAGGGTGTTTGGCGACGTCTGCACGCTCGGCTTCCAGTCGCTGGTATACGACTACGCGCCGGTGCCGCTGAGCATGGAGGGCGCGCTGATCACCCCCAGCGTGTTCATGCAGCGCAATGCGCCCGGGGATATGCAGCATGTCTGGTGCGAGCACGGCTACTACCAACATGACCCCGTTCAGCAGCGCGCCACGCGACGCACCACGCCCTTCGTCTGGTCGTACCGCACCGACGGCAACCATCCGGGAGTGGAATACGTGGGCGCGCAGCACCGCCAGGTGACGCGCTATCTCTGCGACAGCGGAATGGGTACCGGTGTCACCGTGCCGCTGCATCTGCCCGGTGGCGCGTTTGCCACGTTCAGCGGCGCGGTCGATGCGGTTGCCGCCGAGGCGCCGCGCCTGGCCGAAGCACAGCTTTCTCCGTTTTTGCTGCTGGCACATGCGTTCCAGGCGCGTGCGCAGGAGCTGCTGGACCCGCAGGAACGGCGCTGTCACCACATCGCGCTGACCCGGCGCGAGCGCGAATGCCTGCAGTATTCGGCCAAGGGGCTGACCGCCAAGAGCATCGCTGCCGCGCTCAATCGGTCCACCGCCACGGTCAACCTGCATCTGAATTCGGCCGCACGCAAGCTGGGCGCGCGCAATCGCGTGGAAGCGGTAGTGCGCGGTATGCATTATCGACTGCTGGAACCATAAGCGGATTACGGTCGCCGCCTGCGGCATTGACGTCACACGACGCATCGATGCGCGGTGATCGGCGCTTCCAATGGCCAGCGCCGCGTTACGCAGGCCCGTATGGTGCTGCTGGAGGGTGGGCAGGGCCTACGCGCTGCAGTGCAGCGATGGCATTGAGAGAAGGCCCTTCCGTTGCAGGCCGCGGCAGGTGCAGTGAGGCAGCCGATAGTCGCCGACCCTGAACACCAGGTTTGCGATTGGTCTGCACAATCACCTGTGCGGTCAGGCGTTGATCCGCCGCCTGTCTGAGACATAAGCGATGAATGCGGAGGCCTGCAAACCGCTGCAAACCTGTGAGATTTGCCAGTTAACCCAGGCGCGGCTGCCCGCTAGTCTCGGCGCTCATCATTGCCGAGCAGGCGCAGGTCATGCAGTCCACCGAGGGGTACGTCCAATTCCGCGGCTATCGCACCTGGTACCGGATCAGCGGCGACCTGCGCAGCGATGCCTGCCCGCTGGTGGTGGTGCACGGGGGGCCGGGTTGCACGCATGACTATGTCGACAGCTTCAAGGATCTGGCCGGCAACGGCCGTGCGGTGATTCATTACGATCAACTGGGCAATGGCCGCTCCACCCATCTTCCCAACGCGGGTGCCGCGTTCTGGACGGTCGGGCTGTTTCTGGACGAATTGCAGGCGCTGATCGAGCACTTGGGCCTGGCGCAATACGCGCTGCTGGGCCAGTCGTGGGGCGGAATGCTGGCGGCCGAACATGCGGTGCGTCGGCCAAGCGGGTTGCGTGCGCTGGTCATCGCCAATTCGCCGGCGTCGATGGGCTTGTGGCGTGCCGCAGCGCTGCGCCTGCGCGCCGGCCTGCCCGAGCAGGTACAGGCCGCGCTGGAAGAACACGAGGCGGCCGGTACGCTGGATCATCCGGCCTATCGCGCGGCCAGCGACGTGTTCTACGCCCAGCATGTGTGCCGGCTGGTTCCGTGGCCTGACGAGGTGGCGCGCACCTTCGCCGCCATCGATGCCGACCCGACGGTGTATCACGCCATGAACGGGCCGACCGAATTCCACGTGGTGGGCAGCCTGCGCAACTGGAGCATCATCGAGCGGCTGCACCGCATCATGGCGCCCACGCTGGTGCTGTCGGGCAAGTACGACGAAGCTACGCCGGAAACCGTTGAGCCGTACGCGCGTCTGATTCCCGATGCGCGCTGGCATGTGTTCGCCAACTCCAGCCATATGCCGCACGTGGAAGAACGCGCTGCCTGCATGCGTCTGGTCGGCGATTTTCTCGATGACCACACGCCCTGGCCGGGCGGCGAGCTGGCGCATGCGTCGGGGTTGGTCGATCGCGCCTTGTGAGGCGCGGCCCCGGTTGGAGGCGCTGATCTGTTGCGTTGCGGTTTGGTGGTCGTCGCGCTGGTTCCTGGTGACCCTCGGAACCGCGCGCATTGCCGGCGAGTGTGCCTTGTAGGCGTAGTGCACCGTGCAGGCAGCCCGTGGCCCGGGAGCGCCGCAGCAGCACCACACCAGCACCGCTCGGCCATGTGTCGACCGCGTGAATCGATGATGTGCGATTGCGCTGCTCGATCGATACGCTGCCGGCCGCATTAGTCCAGGTCCAACCGGGTTGCGCACCCGCCGTGTCATGCTGGCGCCCGCGATCCACGCACTGCTGGCCGCGCTTCTCGCGCTGGCTGAGTCAGCCTGGTATCGCCAGACGCCCTGGCTTATCCGATGCCGTGCGGCCTGCGTAGTCGTGTCGTCGGTATTCGCCGCAGCGAGCCGTGTCGGCGGCAATCGTGCGTCACTTCAGCGCTGCACCTGCAGGTGCGATGCGTCGATGCTGCATGGACGTCTCTCTGCCGCACTGCACAGCAGGGATGTGGCGCCGTGCCGCTACCGCCTTGCTGCGGTGTGCGATGGCGGTGTCGCACTGCAACACCGGTTCGAATCAACGCGTCGATTCAACGCAACCGCATCGTCGTCAGTGCCTGACGCCGCGACTGCCGTGCATAGCCTGCGCATCGCCATCAACTGGACGTTGTCAATCACGTATGCACGGCATGCGCAGCGGTGTCCTGTCCTGCGTGTCTCTTGCTGTCTCTTTTGCATGTCCTGCAAAGAGAACACCGTGGTGCGTCAAACTTTCAAAGATGGATAATTGTTTTATGTTTTAAATCGCGCGAAGAATGCGGCCCCCACGCACTGCTTTGCCGACGTCGTTGCCATCACGCAGACGTCGCGCATTGCCTATCGTCTTCTTTGGGAGAGGCTGCATGACCAGCAAGATGCTCCAGGGCGCACTCGCGCTCGCACTGTCCGCCTGCGCTGCAAGCGCCATCGCCGGCCCGGTCGGGTACGGCGCCGCCACCACCGGCGGCGGTAACAAGACCCCCGTCAACGTGGCCACCTTCGAAGCGATGCAGGCTGCCATCGACAGTTATTCCGGCAGTGGCGGGCTGGTGCTCAACTACACCGGCAAGTTCGACTTCGGCACCATCAAGGACGTCTGCGCGCAGTGGAAGCTGCCGGCCAAGACCGTGCAGATCAAGAACAAGAGCGATGTCACCATCAGGGGGGCGAACGGCTCGGCGGCCAACTTCGGTGTGCGCGTGGTGGGCAACGCGCATAACGTGATCATCCAGAACATGACCATCGGCTTGCTGCAAGGCGGCGAAGACGCCGATTCGATTTCGCTGGAAGGCAATTCCAGTGGCGAACCGTCCAAGATCTGGGTCGACCACAACACCGTGTTCGCCTCATTGACCAAGTGCTCCGGCGCCGGCGATGCCTCGTTCGATGGTGGCATCGACATGAAGAAGGGCGTGCACCACGTCACCGTGTCCTACAACTACGTGTACAACTATCAGAAGGTCGCGCTCAACGGCTACAGCGACAGCGACACCAAGAACTCGGCCGCCCGTACCACCTATCACCACAACCGCTTCGAAAACGTGGATTCGCGCGTGCCGTTGCAGCGGCGCGGGCTGAGCCATATCTACAACAACTAC
Organism: Xanthomonas sp. 3793; assembly: GCF_024806835.1. GTDB lineage: Bacteria > Pseudomonadota > Gammaproteobacteria > Xanthomonadales > Xanthomonadaceae > Xanthomonas > Xanthomonas arboricola_F. Next base: position 1,127,350 of record NZ_JANTYU010000001.1, on the reverse strand, counting down.
TTCAACAACGTCAGCACCTCGGGCATCAATGTGCGCATGGGCGGCGTGGCCAAGATCGAATCCAACTACTTCGAGAACATCAAGAACCCGGTGACCTCGCGCGACAGCAGCGAGATCGGCTACTGGGACCTGATCAACAATTACGTCGGTAGCGGCATCACCTGGGGGACGCCGGATGGCAGCAAGCCCTACGCCAATGCCACCAACTGGGTCAGCTCCAAGGTTTTCCCGGAATCGCTGGGCTACATCTACACGGTCACGCCGGCCGCGCAGGTCAAGGCCAAGGTGATCGCCACCGCAGGCGCGGGCAAGAATCTGGCCGAGTAAGCGTCCGCGCAGTATTGCATCCACAGATCCCCGGCAATGCCGGGGATTTTTTATGTGCAGCGAGGTCGTCGGCCACGTCTTTTACGCATGTCTGACCTGGCCGTGTTCCGCAGCGACGTGCCGTCTGGACGAAGAAGGGATGATGACGGCCGCGTCGCGCCGCCTGCTTGGCCCGGATGGCGCGCGGACATTTCTGCGGCTCGTGATAGTGCGCGATGGGCAGGCCGCGCTCGATGCAGGCACATCCCGGGCCAGGGCGCCACGTTGCAGCGCCGTCTGCAGACCGATCAGCGCGCGGTGCTGGCTTGGAAGGGCAAACACCGCCGTCGGCGCTTCTGCTGCTGCGGTGAGTGTGCACTGCAGCATGACGCGTGCTCGTCGTGCACCGCCGCGGTCTTGGGCCATTGCCTCGGAGCGGAGGGCTCGCTGCCGACGGCAGGGCCATACCTTCAGCCTGGCGCAGGCGTCTTCGTCAAGAGGCGCGGCGGGCGTCATGACGCGGTATCGTGTCGCGTTACCACCTTCCCGATTCCGTCCATGTCGCTTCCGACCGATCCTGTTGCTGAGACCGCTGCGCCTGCCTTGCGCCATGCCTTGAAACCGCGGCAGTTGATGATGATGGGCCTGGGCACGGCAATCGGCGCCGGGTTGTTTCTCGGCTCGGGGGTGGGCATCCATGCGGCCGGCCCGGCGGTATTGGTGTCCTACCTGATTGCCGGTGCGCTGGTGATCATCGTGATGAACGCGCTCGGCGAGATGGCAGCGGCCAAGCCCGCCAGCGGCGCGTTTTCGGTGTATGCGGCCGATGCGATGGGGCCGACCGCCGGCGCAACCGTCGGCTGGCTGTGGTGGCTGCAGATCGTGGTGGTGATCGCCGCCGAGGCGGTGGGCGCGGCGAGCCTGTTGGCGACCGTGTGGCCGGCATTGCCGGTGCCGATGCTGGCGTCGATCTTCATGGCCACCTTCACCGTGATCAACCTGCTGGGCGTGCGCAATTTCGGCGAGTTCGAATTCTGGTTCGCCATCCTCAAGGTGGTCGCCATCGTGATCTTCCTGTTGATCGGCTGCGCGTTGCTGGCCGGTTTGCTGCCGGGCGTGGTATCGCCGGGGCTGTCCAATTTCACCCAGCACGGCGGGTTCGCGCCCAAGGGCCTGGCCGGCGTGGGCACCGCGTTGCTGGTGGTGGTGTTCGCGTTTGGCGGCACCGAGATCGTGGCGGTGGCGGCGGCCGAAACCGCCGATCCCGGGCGCAGCCTGGCGCGCACCATCCGCACCGTGGCCTGGCGCATCCTGGTGTTCTATATCGGCTCGATCAGCGTCATCGTGGCGGTGGTGCCGTGGACCAGCGCCGCGCTGAGTTCGCCGTTCGCGGCGGTGCTGGACGTGGCGCGGATTCCCGGCGCGGCCACCGGTATCACGCTGGTGGCAGTGGTGGCGTTGTTGTCGGCGCTCAACGCCAATCTTTACGGTGCCTCGCGCATGATCTTCTCGCTGGCCCAGCGCGGTGAGGCGCCGCGCTGGCTGGGCAACACCAGCCGCCAGCAGGTGCCGCTGGTGGCGGTGATCGCCAGCGTGTTGTTCGGTTTTGCTGCAGCGGTGCTGGAATTGCTGTACCCGGGCAAGGTGCTGCCGATGCTGCTCAACATCGTGGGTGCCACCTGCCTGCTGGTGTGGACCATCTCGCTGCTGTCGCAGTTGATCCTGCGCGCGCGCGCCGACCGTGCCGGTATCGCCTTGCCGTTCCGCATGCGTGGGTATCCGGTGTTGACGCTGCTGGCGTTGGCGATCCTGGCGGTGATCTTCGCGCTGCTGGCGTCTTCTGCCGACACCCGCGCGCAATTCCTGTCGATGGTGGGGCTCACGGCCGGCATCGCGCTGATCAGCGAGCTGGCGCGGCGGATGCGTCACCGGCAGTAAGCGACCGCAGCGCTACGCAGGAGTGCGCTTGCGCGCGACAGCGCATCACCGGTAGCGCTCATCGCGCGCAGGCGCGCTGCTGCGGACGCTGGTCGCCCGACTGCCTGGCGCGGCCGGGAAGATATGTAGGTGTCGCAGGCTGGAAAGTGGCATCGGGCGGTAGCGCAAGCGCGACCTTTTGCCGCAGATGCGACGCCGTGTCGCATCGGGAACGGACGCGAGCGTCACTACCATTGCGGTGTGGCGCGACAGCGTTGCGGTGATGCTCCCCGACGGCGCAAATCGTCGGGGCTCGCTCGCCGCCTCGCTGGCGTGGCTGCCTTCCTTTTTCCTGGAGCACTCTCCATGGACGCCCTGCTGCTGTCGCGTCTCCAGTTCGGATTCGTCATCGCCTTCCACGTGTTGTTTCCAGCCTTCACCATCGGGCTGTCCAGCCTGTTGGCCTTCCTGGAATGGCGTTGGTTGCGAACGCGCCTGCCGGTCTGGCGCGAGCTGTATTTCTTCTGGCAGAAGATCTTCGCCGTGTCGTTCGGCATGGGCGTGGTCAGCGGCATCGTGATGGCCTTCCAGTTCGGCGCCAACTGGCCGGAGCTGAGCCGCATTGCGGGCGGGGTGATCGGGCCGCTGCTGAGCTACGAAGTGCTCACCGCCTTCTTTCTCGAAGCCAGTTTCCTGGGCGTGATGATGTTCGGCTGGGGGCGCATTTCCGAGCGCCTGCACTTCTTTGCCACTTGCATGGTGGCGCTGGGCACGCTGTTTTCCACGTTCTGGATCCTCTCCTCCAACAGCTGGCTGCAGACGCCGGCCGGCTACGAGGTGATCGACGGCATCGTGCACCCGGTCGACTGGTTGAAGATCATCTTCAATCCTTCATTCCCGTATCGGCTCGCGCACATGGCGCTGGGCTCGTTCATCACCACCTGTTTCGCGGTGGGTGCGGTGGGAGCGTGGTATCTGCATCGGGGCGTGCACCGCGAGGCTGGCCTGCGCATGCTCAAGCTGGCGGTGGTGTTTGCGGCCATCACCGTGCCGTTGCAGATCTTCGTTGGCGACATGCATGGCTTGAATACGCTCAAGCATCAGCCGATGAAGATCGCGGCGATGGAAGCGCACTGGCACGCCGAAGAACCGGGCAAGGGATTTCCGCTGGTGGTGTTTGCGGTGCCCAATGCGCAGGCCGCGCGTAACGACTACGAGGTGGCGATTCCGCGCCTGGGCAGCCTGATTCTGACCCATAGCCTGGACGGCAACATCGCGCCGCTGACCTCGGTGCCAGCGGCCGACCGCCCGCCGGTGACGCCGGTGTTCTTCGCCTTCCGCATCATGGTGGGGATCGGCTCGCTGATGCTGCTGGTGGCCTGGGTGTCGGCGTTCGCGTTGTGGCGCGGCACGCTGGTGCAGTGGCGCTGGTTGCTGGCCACTTGGCGCTGGATGCTGCCGAGCGGCTTCATTGCGCTGATTTCCGGCTGGTTCGTTACCGAAATGGGCCGCCAGCCGTATGTGGTCTACGGGCTGCTGCGCACTGCCGACGCCGTGGGCCCGCAGTCGGCGCTGATGACCGCCATCTCGTTGTCGGTGTACGTGGCCGGCTATGCGTTCGTGTTCGGCTGGGGCATCTGGTACCTGGTCAAGATCGGCAAGATCGGGCCGACGCCGCACGATGCGCCGCAGCTGGACCACGGCGAACACACACCCGCACGGCCGCTGTCTGCAGCCGACGAAACGATCGATGGAGCTGCGTGATGGACATGACGACCTTCCTGCCCGTGGCCTGGTTCGCAGTGATCGGCTTCGGGGTGCTGATGTACGTGGTGCTGGACGGCTTTGTGCTCGGCATCGGCATCCTGGCGCCGTTTCGCAGCGACGAGGCACAGCTGGACCTGATGATGAACACCGCCGCGCCGATCTGGGACGGCAACGAAACCTGGCTGGTGCTGGGCGGGGCAGGGTTGTTGGCGGCGTTTCCCAAGGCGTACGCGGTGATCCTGTCGGCGCTGTACCTGCCGGTATTGCTGATGGTGATGGCGCTGGTGTTCCGCGGCGTGGCGTTCGAGTTCCGCTTCAAGGCGCAGCGTTCGCGGCGGTTATGGAGCAATGCGTTTGCTGCCGGCTCGATCCTGGCCACCTTCGCGCAGGGGGTGATCCTGGGCGCGCTGGTGCAGGGCCTGCCGATCGAGAACGACCGCTATGTCGGCGGGATCTGGGGCTGGTTCAGCCCGTTCGCGATGCTGACCGGCGCGGCCTTGGTGTTCGGTTATGCGCTGCTCGGCAGCACCTGGTTGATCCTCAAGACCGAAGGCCATGTGCACGCGCTTGCGCGTCAGTTGAGCCGGCCATTGACCCTCAGCGTACTGGTCTTTATCGGCCTGGTCAGCGCGTGGCTGCCATCGCTGCAATCGCATGTGATGGATCGCTGGTTCAACGACGCCCATTACCTGTGGCTGATGCCGGTGCCGGTACTGGTTGCGGTGGTGGGCTATGCGCTATGGCGCTCGACCGCGCCGGAGCGAGCGGACACGGCGCCGTTCCTGCTGGCGATGGGCCTGTTCGTCCTCGGGTTCCTGGGCCTGGTGCTGGGCATGTGGCCGTATCTGGTGCCGCCGGTGTACACCATCTGGCAGGCGGCAGCGCCGCCGTCCTCGCAACTGTTCGCGTTGGTGGGGTTGGTGATGTTGTTGCCGCTGATCCTGGGCTACACGGTGTGGTCGTACCGGGTGTTCCGCGGCAAGATCACCGCCGAGACCGGCTACCACCATTGATGGCAGCGGTTGTCGCGTCGCGTGCTGCGCCGGTAGAACCCAGCGGCAGGCGCAGCGTGCGATGACCCCGGACAAGTGCCGGCATGATCGCGGCCGGGCTTCGCCTTCGCTGCGGCGCCCCCCACGCGGCCGAGCGCGCGGGGGGCGCGCCCGCCGCAATACGCTCAGCGCAGGCGCTGCTTGAACATCCACTCCCACATCGCCGGGTCCGCATAGGTCACGTCCCAGACGTTGTGGTTGCCTTCGGGATACTCGCTGTAGCGCAGGTTGGCGCCCACGCCCTTTGCGGCGCGGTACAGCGCGCGATCGTCGTGCGGTGGAACGGAGGTGTCCTTGGCGCCATGAAACGTCCAGATCGGCACGTGCTTGAGCTGGGTGACCGCTGCCGTGTACGGGTCGGCTTCCTTGGCGACCAGGCTGACATACAGCGTGCGGCGCTCGTCGCGTGGCGCCTTGAGCGCGCCGCAGACCGGCACGATCGCGGCAAATCGCTGCGGCTGCATCAGCCCGATTTCCCACGCGCCGTAGCCGCCCATCGAAATGCCGGTGAGGTAGGTGCGTTGCGGGTCGGCAGCGAACTCGGCGCTGGCCGCATCCAGCGCGGCGATCGCCATGCGTGCATTGACGCCCAGCCATTCCTCGTCGTCGGGCACCTGCGGCAATACCACCAGCGCCGGGAAGTCGGCGGTGTGTTCGCTGAGGTAGGGGCCGACGCCGACCTCGGCCTGGTCGCGCCCGTTGTCGCCGCGCTCGCCCGAGCCGTGCAGGAACAGCACGATCGGCCGTGGCTGCGGCGTCTTGGCAGCCGGCACGAACACCTGGTAGCGGTATAGCCGGCCCTCCAGCTGCAGGGTGCGGGCGACGAAGTGGCCGCGCCGCCCTTCGTGCTGGCGCTCAGCCATGCTGGAACAACCGGCAAGCACCAGCGCAAGAATTCCAAACAAGACGCAACGAACGATCACGCAGCACTCCCCATCGATCAGCAGGCTGCAGTATCGCCGCATGCAGGTGTGCTGGCACGTCGCGGTGCGGCGGGAGATGTGGATGCGTCATGCGGCCCTTCATTCTTGGTGGCGCATGCACTGCATGTGCATGCGGCCGGGCGCACGCGCTCACGGCATCAGGATCAATGTGGCCAGGCCCAGGAAGCTCAAAAAGCCCATCACGTCGGTCAGCGTGGTCAGGATCACGCCGCCGGCCAGGGCCGGGTCGAAGCCCAGCCGTTTGAGCGTCACCGGCACCAGGACGCCGCCGAAGGCAGCAGTGAGCATGTTCAAGGTCAGCGCAGTGCCGATCACCAGCGACAGCATCGGCTGGCCGAACCAGGCCAGTACGATCAGCCCAAGCCCCACGCCCAGACACAGCCCGTTGATCAGCGCAACGGTGAGCTCCTTCTTGAGCAGGGTCATCACGTTGGACGAGCCGATCTGCCCCAGCGCCAGGCCGCGCACCATCAGCGCCAGCACCTGGGTGCCGGCGTTGCCGCCCATGCCGGCCACGATCGGCATCAATGCCGCCAGCGCCACCAGTTTTTCGATGGTGCCTTCGAAACGGCTGACCACGCTGGAGGCCAGAAACGCGGTGCACAGGTTGATGCCCAGCCAGATCAGCCGGCGACGGAACGCGCGCCGCGCCGGGCTGAACATGTCCTCGTCCTCGTCCAGGCCGGCTGCGCTCATGGCCTGGTGTTCGGCCTGTTCGCGGATGATGTCGACCACGTCGTCGATGGTGATGCGGCCGAGCAGGATGTTGTTGTCGTCCACCACCGGCGCGGAGATCCAGTCGTGGTCGGAGAAGCGCCGCGCGACTTCGTCGGAGCCATCGCCCACATCGATCGCCGGTTGCTCGTCGTCGATCAGGCGGTTGACCGGCGTACTGTCTTCATGGGTGACCAGCGCGGCCAGCGATACCCGGCCCAGATACTGGTGGCGACGGCTCACCACATACAGGTGATCGGTGTGATCGGGCAGCTCGCCGCGCAGGCGCAGATAGCGCAGCACCACATCGACGTTGACGTCGGCGCGCACCGTCACCACGTCCGGGTTCATCAGGCGGCCGGCGGTGTCTTCCGGATACGACAGCACCTGCTCGAGGCGCTCGCGGTTCTCGCGGTCCATCGACTTGAGCACTTCGTCGATGACGGTGTCGGGCAGGTCTTCGACCAGGTTGGCCAGATCGTCGATGTCCAGATCTTCGACCGCGGCGACGATCTCGTCGGTGTCCATGTCGGCCAGCAGGCTTTCGCGCACTTCATCGCCGACATGCAGCAGCACTTCGCCGTCGTCTTCCGGGTCGACCAGGCCCCACACCACTTCGCGCTTGCCGGGCGGCAGCGATTCGAGAAGGTTGCCGATCTCCGCCGGCGCCAGCGTGTTGACCAGCCGGCGTACCGGCCCTAAGCGTCCGCTATCCAGCGCGTCGGACAGCAATCGCAGCTGGCGCGCAGTCTTGTCGTGGCGGACGGCTTCGGCCATGCGCGGCTCCCCGGAAGAGTGGACGCGCCGTCAGTGGAAGACGCGGTGCTGGATCAGCACCGCATTATCGCTTGCGCATGGTGACGAAACATACAGCGGCGTGACCAGGCGCATGCGGATTGCCGAAGCGATGCCGGATGCACCTTGCATTGGTGAGCCTATTGCGCGGGAGCTTGCCGCAGCGGACGAACGACGTGGAGCGTGTGCAAGCTGCCATGCGTGGCCGACTCTGCGTGTCGCCGTACGCGTTGCATCCTGGCGATCAGTCGCCTGTGGCGCTAACGCAATACGGCCTGCGCATTGCAGGCCAGCCACTTCTCGATGCCCTTGCGGTCGCGGGCACGCAGCAGTTTTTCGCCCTGTACGCGCAACTCGGCCAGATGGATGTCGCGGACCGCGCGGCGCACCTCCAGCAAGGTGGCCGGATGCAGGCTGAATTCGGTCAGCCCCAACGCCAGCAGCATCGGCACGAAGCGCGGGTCGCCGGCAATCTCGCCGCACACCGCCACCGGCTTGGCGTAGGCGCGCCCGGTGGCGATCACCTGCGCGATCAGCCGCAACACCGCCGGATGCAATGGCGAATACAACTCGCCCAGCGCCTCGTTGTTGCGGTCCACCGCCAGCAGGTACTGCACCAGATCGTTGGTGCCGATCGACAGGAAGTCGATGTCGTCGATAAAGCAATCCAGCGCCAGGGCCGCAGCAGGCACTTCGATCATCGCGCCCAGCGGAATGTGCTCGGCAATCTCGTGGCCTTCGTCGCGCAGCTGCGCAGTGAGCTTTTTCAGCTGTTTGCGCAGCAACAGGATTTCTTCGCGGCCGCTGACCATCGGCACCAGGATGCGCACCGGCCCATAGCCGGATGCGCGCAGGATCGCGCGCAACTGCGCCTGCGCCACCACAGGTCGCGCCAGCGACAGCCGCACGCCGCGCAACCCCAGCGCCGGGTTGTCTTCGTCGCTCAAGGTCAGGCCGGTGCGGTCGGCCTTGTCGGCGCCAAGATCCAGCGTGCGGATGGTGACCGGGCGGCCGCTCATGCCCAGCACGGTGGCGCGGTAGGTGTGGAACTGTTCGTCTTCGTCCGGCAGCTCGTTGCGCTGCAGGAACAGGAATTCGGTGCGATACAGCCCCAGACCGCTGGCGCCCAGCGCATGCGCGCGCGCCACGTCTTCCAGCGACTCGGCATTGGCCAGCAGGGTGATATCGACGTTGTCGCGGGTGCGCGTGGGCTTGGAGCGCAGTCGCCCGAGTTCGCGCTGTTCCTTGGCCAGCGCACGCAGGCGCTCGCGGTAGTCGCGCAGATGCTCGGGCGTGGGATCGACGATGACCTGGCCGGAACCGGCATCGACGATCAACACATCGCCATCGTCGATCCGCTGCACCGCATCGCTGACCCCGACCACCAGCGGCAGATGCAGGCTGCGCGCCAGGATCGCGCTGTGCGACAGCGCGCTGCCGGCGGTGGTGACGATGCCGACCACGCCTTGCGCCTGCAACTGCGCCAGCTCGGACGGCGCCACGTTGTCGCAGACCAGGATTTCGCCAGCCACGCCCTTGAGGTCGGGTGCACGCTTGTGCAAGAACGCATGGATGCGGCCGATCACGTGATCCAGATCGTCCATGCGGCTCTTGAGATAGGCGTCTTCCATGCCATCGAACACTGCCGCCAGCCGGTCGCGCTGCACGCGCAGGGCATAGTCGGCGCTGTAGCGGTGGGTGCGGATCAACTCGTCCAGGCCTTGCAGCAGCTCCGGGTCGTCGAGCAGCAGCGCATGCAGTTCGAGGAACTCGCCGACCTCGCGCGCTAGCGCGCCATGCAGGCGGTCGCGCAGCTGTTGCATCTCGGTGCGTGCCGCCTCGATCGCCACGTGCAGACGCTGCAGCTGCGTTTCCACCTGGTTGGCGGGCACGCGCTGTTCGGCCACTTCCAGCGTATGGCTCTGGCGCACGCGCGCGCGTCCGAGCGCATTGCCGCGCGAGGCGCCATGTCCGCGCAGGCGCAGACTCATGCGCGTGCCTGGCGCAGCGGCGCCGTGTCGGTCGCACTGGCACCGACGCCGCGCATGCTCAGCTGTCCTCGTCGAAACGACGCTCGAACAACTCCACCAACGCCTGCAAGGCCTGCGCTTCGTCTTCGCCATCCAGCCGTACCACCACGCTGGTGCCTTGACCTGCGGCCAGCAACATCACGCCCATGATGCTCTTGGCATTCACCTCGCGGCCCTTGGCCGCCAGCGTGGCGTTGCTGCGATAGGACGACAACGTCTGCACCAGCTTGGCGGTCGCCCGCGCATGCAGTCCGAGTCGGTTGGACACAATGAGTTCGCGTTCAAGCATCGTCGATGATCGCTCCGTTGCGGGTGCCTGCCGCCGCGGTGGCGGGCAGCTCCTGCAAACCTTGTTCGGGATAATTCATCACCCGCAGCAGCATCGGCAGGCTCAGCGCGGACACCCGACGGACCGGCGTGCCGAGCTTGGCCAACCGGCTGGCGAGATTGCTGGGGCTTGCGCCATACAGGTCGGTCATGACCAGCACGCCGTCGCCGCTGTCGACCCGGCGCATCGCCGCCGAGGCCTGGGGCAACAATGCGTCCAGGTCTGCATCGAACGGCACATCGAATGCTTCGGTCTTCAACGGCAAATGCCGCAGCAGCCCCGTCGCCACGTTCAACAACGCTGCGCCGATGCCGGGATGAGTAATGAGGAGAATGCCACAGGCCATGCTGAAACGTTAACAGGTCGGCATGACCGCGCGATAGCGTTTGCCTGCACCGATGCGTTGCGAACTGAATAGCCGTTTAGGACCGCGGCAATCGGGCGTATGCGCGGCGCGCAGCAGGCGCGGTGTAGCGGATATGACGCATGATCCGTGACGCGCATCAGGTCGCTACCGGACGCAGCGCAAGCGAGCGCTGCAGTTCGCACCCCGCAGCCGCATACACGTCCAGATGCAGCGAAGGTCTGCGGACGTTTAAAGGCGCATCCGCGTGTCGCAGCGGTGCAGCCTGCGATACCGCATCAAGCCAGCGAAGCCGCAACAAAGCGCGCCAGATACATCGAGTCCCGCGATCAACCCCGGCCAAGCCCAGGCAATGCGCGCCCCGGCAAACGCATCAGTACACACCAGCAAACCACGCACGTTCCAGCACGCAGGACCCCGCCGTTACGAATCCCCAATCCCGAATCCCAAATCCCAGCCCCAACTCAATCCTGCTCGCGATGAAACGTCGCCACTTCCGGCCAGCCCTGTTCGCGCGCATGCCGCGCCATGCGTTCGGCCATGTAGACCGAGCGATGCTTGCCGCCGGTGCAGCCGAAGGCGATGGTCACGTAGCTGCGGGTGTCGTTGCGGAGCCGCGGCAGCCAGGTGTCGAGCAGATCCACGATCTGCGCGCTGTAGCGCACCACGTCCGGTTCCTTGTCCAGATAGTCGCGCACGCCGGCATCGCGGCCGGTCAGCGGGCGCAGCTCCGGGTCCCAATGCGGGTTGGGCAGCACGCGCGCATCGAACACGAAATCGGCCTCCGCCGGGACGCCGCGCTTGTAGGCGAAGGATTCGAACAGCAGCGACAGCCGGTCGTTTGAGCCGAGCGCGAATTCGGTGACCACCCGGCGACGCAACTGGTGCACGTTGAGCGTGCTGGTGTCGATGATGGCATCGGCCTGCGCGCGCAGTGGCTCGGTCAACTGGCGCTCGCGGGTGATCGCCTCCGGCAAGGCCAAGCCCAGATGACTCAGCGGATGACGGCGGCGGGTATCGGCATAGCGTTTGATCAGCGCTTCATCGCTGGCTTCGAAAAACAGCAGCCGTGCCTCGATGCCGTATTCCTGCGCCGCCAGGCGCCATTGCGCCAGCTGGGTCAGGTCGCTGCGGCTGCGCACGTCGATGCCTACCGCCAGGCGTTGGTCGCCGATCGGGTTGCCACGCAGGCGGCTCTTGACGAAGTCCGGCAGCAGCTCCACCGGCAGATTGTCCGAACAGTAGTAATCCAGGTCCTCGAAGGTCTTCAGCGCAACCGATTTGCCCGAGCCGGACAGCCCGCTCACGATCATCAGCGTGGAGGGCGCGGTACTCATGGCGTGCGTCGCTCCAGCAGGTTGCTGTGGCGGGCGATGAACATCGCCGCCGGGTCGATGCCCTTGGTGCGCAGGATATGCAGCCGGGTGGCTGCCTCGGTCAGCACCGCCAGGTTGCGGCCGGGCATCACCGGCAGGGTGATCAGCGGCACGTCCAGATCCAGCACGTGCCGGCTGCCGGAATCGCCGGTCAGGCGTTCGTAGCCGGACGGGGTGGGCTCGGTCATCGGGCGGGTTAGGTGCACGATCAGGCGCAGGTACTTGTTCTTCTTCACCGCGGTGTCGCCGAACATGTCGCGCACGTTCAATACGCCCAGGCCGCGCACTTCCAGCAGGTCCTGCAGCAGTTCAGGGCAGGTGCCGTCGAGCACGTCGGGCGCGATCTGGGTGAACTCCGGCGCATCGTCGGCCACCAGCCGGTGACCGCGGCTGAGCAGTTCCAGCGCCAGCTCGCTCTTGCCCGAACCGGCCTCGCCGGTGATCAGCACGCCGATCGAATAGATCTCCATGAACACGCCATGCAGCGTGACCCGCGGCGCCAGCGTGCGCGCCAGGTGGTAGGAGAGATGGTTGAGCAGCTCATGGCCGCGCTTGGGCGAGATCCACAGCGGGGTATTGGATTCGTCGGCGGCCGCGCGCAAGTCTTCCGGGCAGGACTGGTTCTTGCTGATCGCCAGCGCCAGCGGCTGCACCTGGATGATCTTCTCGATGGTTTCCCAGCGTTGCCGCGCGTCCAGCGAATCCAGCCAGGCCAGCTCTTCGGTACCCAGGATCTGTACCTTGTTGGGATAGATCACATTGAGATAGCCGGCCAGCGACGGGCGGCGCGCATTGTTGCTGCCGGCCTCGATCTCGCGGTGCTCGCCTTTCTGGCCCGCCACCCAGCGCAGCGCCAGCTTGTCGCGCTGCTGGTCGAACAGTTCGCGTGCGGTGATGCTGGTATTCATGCGGCGCTGGCCTGTGGTGGCGGGGCGTCGGTGAGCAGCGCCATCAGGGCGTCCGCATCGGGGGCGGCGCGCAACTGCTGACGAAACTGCGCATCGGAAAACCGTTCGGCCAGCTCCGACAGCAGCATCAGATGTTGATGGGTGTAGTGCGCAGGCACCGCCATCGCGAAGATCAGGTCCACCGGCTCATCGCCACCAAAGGCCACCGGGGTGTCCAAGCGCAGCAATGCGCCACGTGGCTCGGTGAGATTGGGGCAGCGGCCATGCGGAATGGCGATGCCGTGGCCGATGGCGGTGCTGCCCAGGGCCTCGCGTTCGCACAGGTTGGCGTAGAGCTCGTCGGCGCCGGCCTGACGGCAGGACAGCAGGGCGGCGGCGGTGTGCAGGACGGTGTCGCGATCGGCGGCCGGCGACACCACGGTGCGCACGGCCGCCATCAGATCGGTTAAGGGCATGAGGGCATCAAGCGGGAAGCGTCATGCGAGATTGTCGCGCACCTCGCGTGCATGGTGGTTACATTTCTTTTCCTTGTGCTTGAGCACCAGGCGGTCGAGCTTGTCGACCAGCAGGTCGATGGCCGCGTACATGGTGGAGCCGCTGGCGTCTGCGTGCAGGGTGCGACCGGGAAGGTTGACGGTGGCGACCACGTGATGGTCTGGCTTGCGGACGGCCAGCTGGGTTCGGACTTCACAGTGCTGGTCGAAATGGCGCTGCAGTCGCTGCAGCTTGCTTGCCACGTACTCCCGCAGGGCGGGGGTCACTTCAAGCTGGTGGCCATACGTCTCGATGCGCATCGGATACCTCCATTGGTCGGTGGGCCAATGAACCGTTCCGGTGATCCGACAAACCCGGCACAGGCCGGCGTTGCGGTGGTTGCAACGTCAGGCGATGCGTACGCGTTCGTGGGAGGCGGAAATGTTCATGGCCTCACGATACTTCGCAACGGTGCGCCGCGCCACTGGTACGCCGGAAGTTTTCAGCAGATCCGCCAACTTGGCGTCCGACAAGGGTTTACGGGGGTTTTCTGCATCGATCAGGCGCCGGATCATGGCCTGGATGGCGGTGCTGGAGGCCTCGCCGCCGCTATCGGTGTCGATGCCGGAGGCGAAAAACGAGCGCAGCGCGATGGTGCCGCGCGGGGTGCGCACGTATTTGCGGGCGATCGCGCGGGAGATGGTGGACTCGTGCAGGCCGAGCTCGCCGGCGATCTCGCGCAGGGTCAGCGGGCGCAAGGCCTGCGCACCGAATTCCAGAAACCCGGCCTGGTGCTGCAGCAGGCAGCGCACCACTCGCAGCAAGGTCTCGCCGCGCGCCTCCAGGCTCTTGAGCAGCCAGCGCGCCTCCTGCAGCTGGCCGCGCAGATAGCCGGCATCGGACTCGCCGCAGCTCCGGATCAGGTTCTCGTAGCCACGGTGGATGGTGACCTTGGGCTGGGCACGGCCGGCCAGCGAGGCCCGCCACACGCCGCGCTGGCGCCAGATCACGCAGTCCGGCACCACATAGGTGTCCTGCGACAGATCGCCGATCTGCTTGCCCGGGCGAGGGTCCAGCGAGCGCACCAGTTGCACGGCCTGTTCGACATCGGCGGCGGAGCGCTTGAGTTCGTGCGCCAGACCGGCCACGCCGCTGCGCGGCAGGCGCTCCAGCGGGCCGGCGACGATCTGCAACGCCAGCTCGCGTCCTGGCGTGGCAGGGTCGAGCACGGCCAGCTGCAAGGCCAGGCACTCGCCCAGGGTGCGCGCACCCACGCCGACCGGGTCGAAGCGCTGGATCTGGTGCAGCACGGTCAGGACTTCGGCTTCGTCCACCGCTGTGCCGAGCGCCAGGGTTTCGAGGATGGCCGACAGCGGTTCGCGCAGGTAGCCGTCTTCGTCCAGCGCATCGATCAACAGCGCGCCGATCTGGCGGTCGCGTGGCGACAGCGGCGACAGGTGCAGCTGCCACAGCAGGTGATCGGCCAGCGTTTCCGATTCGGCCACGCGCTCGGCGGCATCGCCGGACTCGTCGTCGTCGAAACTGCCGCCGCTGCCCGACCCGGTCCACTGCAACTCGTCCTGCGACCAGTCGTCGTCGCGCTCGGCCGGGGCCGGTTCCTCGCGCTGGGGTTCCTCGCTGGACGAGGACGGCGAGGATTCCACCGCTGTGTCGCCGGCCGCATGCGCGGCCTCGTCGGCCCATTCCAGCAGCGGGTTGGTCTCCACCGCTTCGGCGATTTCCAGTTCCAGCTCGGTCGTGGACATCTGCAATAGCTTGATCGCCTGACGCAATTGCGGCGTCATGACCAGCTGCTGTCCTAGCGATGTCTGAAGCCGGGCTTTCATGCGGGCACTGACTGGAAGAATCGATGGCGCGGCGACGCGCTCAAAGGCGGAAAGTTTCCCCCAGATACACGCGACGGACGTCGGGATTGGCTAGCAGCGCGTCCGGTGCCCCCTGCGCCAGCACGCCCCCCTCGGCGAGGATATACGCGCGGTCGCAGATTCCCAAGGTCTCGCGCACGTTGTGATCGGTGATGAGCACGCCGATGCCGCGTTCCTTGAGGTGAATGATGATGCGCTGGATCTCGCCGACCGAAATCGGATCGACGCCGGCGAAGGGTTCGTCGAGCAGCATCATGCGCGGCTTGGCCGCCAGCGCGCGCGCGATCTCGCAGCGGCGCCGCTCGCCACCGGAGAGGCTGGCGCCGAGCTGGTCGGCCACATGGGTGATCTGCAGTTCTTCGAGCAGCGACACCAGTTCCTTCTCGCGGCCGGCGTTGTCCAGTTCCTCGCGCAGTTCCAGCACCAGACGGATGTTGTCGGCCACGCTGAGCTTGCGGAAGATCGACGGCTCCTGCGGCAGATATCCCACGCCGAGCTTGGCGCGGGCGTACATCGGCTCGGCGGTGAGGTCGCGGCCGTCCAGTTCGATACGCCCGGCATCGGCTTCGACCAGACCGACGATCATGTAGAAGCAGGTCGTCTTGCCGGCGCCGTTGGGGCCGAGCAGGCCGACCACTTCGCCGGCCTCGAGCGTGAGGCCGAATTCCTTGACTACTTCGCGTTGCTTGTATTTCTTGCGCAGACCGGTGGCGACCAGCATTACTTCTTCCCCTGCGGCTTGGCCGCGGCGGGCTTGGCGGCTGGTGCCGGAGCAGGCGTTGCCGCCGCAGGCGCCGCGTTCTTGGGCTGGATGATGGTGCGCACGCGGCTGCCGTCGCCGCCGCTCTGCATGTTGCCGGTCTTGGTGTTGTAGACCATGCGCTGGCCGGCGTTGGTGCCCTTGGGCGAGTCGACCTTGTAGTTGCCGGTCAGGATGATGATCTCGTCGGCCACCTTGTATTCGATGTTGTCGGCCTGGCCGTTCATCATCGCGCCGTCGTCCATCTGCTGCTTGAGCGTGGCCTGCTTGCCGGTGAGCACCACGCGGTCGGTCTGGCCGTTCTTCTGGAAGATGTCGGCGGTATCGGCGTGGATTTCCAGCGTGCCCTGGGTGATGACCACATTGCCGCTGAAGCGGCACTTGCCGCTGTCGTCGAGCATGTTGCAGTCGTTGGCATTGGAGTCGATCGCCATCGGCTGATTGCGGTCGCTGGTCTTGGCCATCGCCATGACAGGCAACAGCAGCGCGGCAAACGCCAGTTTAGCGGGCAGCATTCGGTTCATAGCGGGTCTTGACCTGAGAGAGGAGCTTGTACTGGCGCGATTTGAGATCGGCTTCGAAGCCGACCCCGCTTTGCATGATACCCGGCCGGCTCATGGTTACCGGAGCAGCGGTCTTGGCGAGGTTCTGCTGCGGAAACACGTCCAGGCTCTGGGTACGGAACGTGGTCGGTGGGGTCGCGCCGCCGGTGGGGCTGTCGCCTTCGACATCGCCGCGCAGGCGCAGTTCGTCGCCCTTGGGGCTGACCCAGCCGGTCTTGGCGCGCAACGTCCAGGGCTGGTTGGCGTTGTCGGGCAGCAGGAACACCGGCGTGGTGATGTCGGAGGTCTGGTCGGCGCGGTTGCGGTGCATCTCCGGCGCGCGCAGCGTCATCGATTCCTTGCCGGTCTGCTTGTCCAGTGCGATCAGTTCGAAGTCGCGCAGCACGTAGTCGGCCTTCGACTCATCCACCACGGCCGCGACCGGGCGTGCGCGCTGCTGCCACGCCGACCAGCCGGAGATGACGGCGGCGGCAAACAGCACCACGCCCAGGGTGGTGCGCCAGTTCCAGCTCATGCGGAGAACCTTTCGATGATGCCCTCGACCTGGCCCTGCGCGGCCAGCACCACATCGCAGACCTCGCGCGCAGCGCCTTCGCCGCCACGGGCCTGGGTGTGCCACTGCACGCGCTCGGCGATCCAGGGATGCGCGTTGGCCGGCGCGACCGGCAGGCCGACCGCCAGCAGCGCCGGCAGATCGGGCAGGTCGTCGCCCATGAACAGCACCTGGTCCAGCGACAGGCCGTGCTCCTGGCACAAGGCCAGCACGGCCAGGCGCTTGTTCTTGACCCCGATCTGCACATGCAGGCCCAGATCCTGGCCGCGCTTTTCCGCCGACAGGCTGGCGCGCGCGGTGATCAGCGCGACATGGATGCCTGCGTATTCGAGCTGCTTGAGGCCCTGGCCGTCGAGCACGTTGAACGCCTTGCTCTCGTTGCCGGCATGGTCGTAGTACAGGCGCCCGTCGGTCAGGGTGCCGTCGACGTCGAAACAGGCCAGGCGGATACGCGCGGCGCGTTCGATCAGCTCGGCGGGGAGGTGCAGCATGGGAGAGTAGGGCATCGGCACGAATCGGTGAGAACGGGGTTCCGCAGTGAAAACTGAACCTGTTAAACCACCTTGGCGCGCAACAGGTCGTGAATGTTCAGAGCGCCGACCGCGCGCTGCTGCGCGTCCACCACGATCAGGCCATTGATCTTGTAGTCCTCCATCAGCCGCGCGGCCTCGGCGGCCAGCTGGTCGGCGCCGATGGTGCGCGGGTTGCGCGTCATCACCTCGGCGATGCCGGCGCTGCGTACGTCGATATCGCTGTCCAGTGCACGGCGCAGGTCGCCATCGGTGAACAGGCCGATCAGGCGGCCGTCATCGTCGACCACCGCGGTCATGCCCAGCCGCTTGCGGCTCATTTCCATCAGCGCTTCGCTGAGGCTGGCATCGCTGCGTACCCGCGGTAGGTCGTCGCCGCCGTGCATGACGTCGGTGATGTGCAGCAGCAGGCGGCGGCCCAGGCTGCCGGCCGGGTGCGAGCGGGCGAAGTCGTCGGCGGTGAAGCCGCGCGCGTCCAGCAGCGCCACCGCCAGCGCATCGCCCATCGCCAGCGAGGCGGTGGTGCTGGAGGTAGGCGCCAGATGCAGCGGGCAGGCCTCGGCGGAGACGCTCACATCCAGGTGCACGTCGGCGGCCTGGGCCAGCGACGAGCTCGGGCGCCCGGTCATGGCGATGATCGGGTTGCCCTGGCGCTTGAGCACCGGCAGCAGCATGCGCACTTCATCCGATTCGCCCGAATACGACAGCGCCAGCACGATGTCGGCCTCGGTGATCATGCCCAGGTCGCCATGGCCGGCCTCGCCGGGGTGCACGAAGAACGCCGGCGTGCCGGTGGAGGCCAGGGTGGCGGCGATCTTGCGCGCGATGTGGCCGGATTTGCCCATTCCGGTGGCCACCACCCGCCCACGGGAGGCCAGCACCAGCCGGCAGGCCGCGGCAAACGCGCTGCCGATGCGCGCGCCCACACTCGCCAAGGCTTCACGCTCGATCTCCAGCACGCGCTGGCCGCTGGCGACCAGGCTGGCGTCGCTGACGGTGGCGGTGGGCAGGTGCGAGACGGCCATACGGGACTCGGGTGAAGAGTAGAATGTGCGCTCATTTTATGAGGAAACACCCTGTGGACGCCGAAACCATCCGTAAACTCATCGAAACCGGCTTGCCCGAAGCCCGCGTCGACGTGCACGGCGACGACGGCGTGCACTTCGAGGCGACCGTGGTCAGCCCGGCCTTTGCCGGCAAGGCCCCGCTAGCGCGGCACCGCATGGTTTACGCGACCCTGGGCGAGCTGATGGGCGGGGCGATCCACGCGCTGCAGCTGAAGACCCTGACGCCCGAGGAAGGCTGAGCGCAATCGCCGCGCTCGCCATCAGGCTGGCTGGGTCGGCGCGGCGCGCGGAGCAGGGTCGGTCAGTAGGCATCTGAATCGCCTCGACTGGCGTCGTCCACGCTCACGCAGTGACTGTGTCCAGCGCGTCCCGGGCCGTACCCGGCGCCGCTCGATCCCCCGGTTCCGACGCGCGCCGCGTGCACCACGGTCGATACTTCCCTCACTTCATTCCCCCGACATCCCTTCTACTTTTGGATTTCTCAGATTCCCATGGCAAAAATCGTAGTGACCGGCGGCCAAGCGCTGCACGGCGAAGTCAATATCTCCGGCGCCAAGAACGCAGTGCTGCCGATCCTGTGCGCCACCTTGCTGGCCGATGCGCCGGTTGAAATCAGCAACGTGCCGCACCTGCACGATGTGATCACCACGGTGAAGCTGCTCAGCGAGCTGGGCGCCGAGGTCACCATCGACGAAGGCACCCTGGCCAAGGGCCGCTCGATCCTGGTCGACCCGCGCTCGGTGACCCACCAGGTCGCGCCCTACGAGCTGGTCAAGACCATGCGCGCCTCGATCCTGGTACTGGGCCCGCTGCTGGCGCGCTACGGCACCGCCGAAGTGTCGCTGCCCGGCGGCTGCGCGATCGGCTCGCGCCCGGTCGACCAGCACATCAAGGGCCTGCAGGCATTGGGTGCAGAGATCAGCGTGGAAAACGGCTACATCAAGGCCACCAGCAACGGCCGCCTGAAGGGCGGGCGCTACGTGTTCGACATGGTCAGCGTTACCGGCACCGAGAACGTGCTCATGGCCGCGGTGCTGGCCGAAGGCACCACAGTGCTGGAAAACGCGGCGATGGAGCCGGAGGTCACCGACCTGGCCGACTGCCTGATCGCGCTCGGTGCGCAGATCGAAGGCGCCGGCACGCCGCGCATCGTGGTGCAGGGCGTGCAGCGTCTGGGCGGCGGGCACCATGCGGTGCTGCCGGATCGTATCGAAACCGGCACCTTCCTGGTCGCCGCGGCCATGACCGGCGGCAGCGTCACCGTGCGCCGCGCGCGCCCGGACACCCTGGATGCGGTGCTGGACAAGCTCACCGAGGCGGGTGCCACCATTACCACCACCGCCGACAGCGTCACCCTGGACATGCATGGCAAGCGCCCGCGCGCGGTCAACCTGACCACCGCGCCATACCCGGCGTTTCCCACCGACATGCAGGCGCAATTCATGGCGCTCAACTGTGTGGCCGATGGCGTGGGCGTGATCAACGAAACGATCTTCGAAAACCGCTTCATGCACGTCAATGAGCTGTTGCGGCTGGGCGCGGACATCCAGGTTGAAGGCCACACCGCCATCGTGCGCGGTGCCGAGCGTCTAAGCGGCGCGCCGGTGATGGCGACCGATCTGCGCGCCTCGGCCTCGTTGATCCTGGCCGGGCTGGTCGCCGACGGCGACACCATCATCGATCGCATCTACCACCTGGACCGTGGCTACGAAAACATCGAGGAGAAGCTGGGGGCGCTGGGCGCGACCATCCGGCGCACCGTATGATCCTGCGCGGACGCTTCACCACCCGTCGCAAGATCCTGCTGGGCGTGATCGTGCTGATCCTGGCGTGGCTGGCCTACGCCTGGTCGGTCGGCATGGCGATCACCCAGGGCGTCGAGTTCAAGGACATGGACTGGAACGGCGACGGCACCGCCAGCCGCGACGAGATCGCGCAGTCGTTCTATGCGGTGGCAGTGAAAAAGACCGTCGAAGGCAAGCGCCACTGCGATCTGTTCTATTGGCGCAGCAACGACGAACAGATCCGCGTGGACTGCCGTACGGTGTTTAGCACTGGCGACGACAAGGCCGCAGCAAAGCCCTGAGGCATGAGGGGTTGGTGCGGATAGATCAGTCGGAGAGCGGCTGATCTGCGGCCTGGTTGCGGGGCCCTTGCCCGCCCACCAACGGGACACGCTGCAAGTACGCCCCTGTAAGCTCTTACGCGGCATCCATGCCGCGTAAGGTCCGTGACGGTAGGCGGGCAAGGACCGGTCGAGATGGTCGGTGTGCATGGTAAGAGCAGACACCGTGCCCTGCAGTTCTGACAAGCAAGCGTCCGCTAATCTCCTAACCCGAGCCGATCAACACGCAAGCCGATCAACGGACAAGCTTTTAAGCGAACAACCGACCAATTGTCTGGTGCGGTGTCCTCGCCGATCGCGGGACCGTGTGGCGGCATGGATGCCGCCACCGAGCCTACAGGGATGTACTTGCGGCGTGTCCCGCGAGCGGCGAGGGCACCGCGCCCTCGACCCACTGGCTCATCTAAAGCCTTGCGCCTTGGCGCGCTCTTAAAATGGCAGCTGCATCTCGCTCAGCGCAGCCCCTTGATGGTCAGATCCAGCGCATCCTGGCCTTTTTCCTTCTGCAGCAGGCGCGCCGGCACCGGCAGGTCCTTGACCACCCAGGCGATCAATTCCTTGTCGCCATCCACGCGCGAGACCTTGGTGGCCTGCTCCTGCTTGCCGTTGACGGTGATGGTTTCCTTGCCGACCACCTTGTAGCTCATCGGCTTGATGCGGCCTTCGTCCACCATGCGGTAGTTGAGCGGCTTGCCGGCAGCCAGATCGCGGGTGATCGCCAGGTTGATCAGCAATGCATCCATGTCACCGGGCTGCAGCTTGACCGGGCCGCGACGGTCCGGCTTGATATCGCCGCCCCAGGTCGCCTGGCTGGTTTTCCAGTCGTAATTGGCGGTGACGTTGCGGCGCTTGACCATCATCGAAGAGCTATCGTTGCTGCTGACCGGGCGCAGCTGGCCATTGGCTTCCTCGAACACCGTGCTCTGGGTCAGGTTGGCCAATTGGTTCTGGATGGTCAGCGTGTAGCGCCATTGATTGGCGCCGGCCGCGGCCAGGGTCATGGTGCCGTTGGCCTGCATGCCCATGTAATTGGCGGAGTAATCAGCCTGGAACGGCTGCACGGCCAACGCCGGCAGGCTGGCCACGGCCAGTGCGGCGGCGGCGATCAAGGCGCTGGTGCGGGAGAGGGTTTTCATGGTCAGACTCCTTGGTATTCGACCAGGCGGAGATCGACCTGATCCTCACCTTTGTCACGTTGCAGGATGCGCACCGGGGTCGGAACTCCGTTGGCGATCCAGAGGATGGTTTCGTTGTCGCCGCTGTTGACGCGGTACACGCGCAACGCGTCGTAGCTCAGGTCGCCGACCTGCACCACCTCGGTGGCATCGGCGGCCTTGTAATCGTATTTGCGCACCCGGCCCACATCGACATAGCGGTAGCTCAGGCTGCGGCCCGGCTGCGCGTCGCGCATCAGCGACAGATTCAGCGACAGCGCGCTTTGATCGCCGTGTTGCAGCGGGATGGGTTGCTGACGCTCTTCCTTCAGGTCGCCGTCCCATTGCGCGGTGCCGGCTTGCCAGTTGTAGACGCCGGTGACCTTCTTGCCGAAGAACATCGCCTTGCGCACGGTGCTCTGGCTCAACGGCACATAGGTGTCGCCATCGACGCGAAACACCGTGCTCTGTTCCAGGTTCAAGCCCAGGATGCTGGCGAAGCCCTTGCGGCCGCGCACCGACATGTCGATCCGCCACTGGCTTGCGTCGCCGTGGCTGACCTGCATGGTGGCATCGCCGGCCTCCTTGCCACGGTAGAACGCCTGGTAGGTCGCCACAAAAGGCTCCAGCGGCGGCGGCGTCCAGGTGCTTGCGGGCAGTGCGGCTGCAGCGGCAGGGGCAGCAGGCGTGGCAGGCGTGGCCATCGGGGGGGCGGCTGCCTGGTGCGCACGGCTCGGGCTGGCCTGGCAGAGCAGGGCCGTGGTCAACAGCGCGGCGGCGATCGGGAGGGCTTTCATGCGCTGGAGTTGAGGCACGGGGCCACAAGGATGTCCGAGACAGGATGAGGAGGGCGTATCTGCATTCAGGCGAATGCGGTGTCAGCGGACTCTAGTCGCAGTGGCGTAAACAGGCACTGACCGTCCACATGCACCGCATCGCCGTCCACCTGGAGGCGCCCGCTGGCCAGCAGGTCCAGCGTGGCGAGCAGCAGCAGGTGCTCGCGCGCCAGCACGCGGGCGGCCAGTTGCTCGGCGCTGTCGCCCGCAAGCACCGGCACGCGGGCCTGCGCGATCACGTTGCCGGCATCCAGTTCCGGCACCACCAGATGCACGCTGGCGCCGTGCTCGGTGTCGCCGGCCTCCAGCGCGCGCGCATGGGTGTGCAATCCGCGGTACTTGGGCAGCAGCGACGGGTGGATATTGAGCATGCGGCCGGCGAAGCGTCGCACCAATGGCTCGCCCAGGATGCGCATGTAGCCGGCGCAGATGACCCAGTCCGGTTGCACGGCGGCGATGGCATCGCCCAGCGCGGCGTCAAAGGCGTCGCGGTCGGCAAAGTCGCGTGGACTGGCGCTCCAGCGGTGCCCCGCGTCCACCTTGTGCAGTGCCGGCGCCTGCGGGCGATCGGAAAATACCCCGACCACCTCCGCGTGCAGGCGCCCACTGTCGATTGCGTCAAGGATGGCCTGCAGATTGCTGCCGCGGCCGGAGGCCAGCACGGCCAGGCGCAGGCGCGGTTCAGTCGCGTGCATTGAACAATGTCCTCACCACGGGGTAGGCAGCCAGGCTGCCGAGGGTTGCCAGCAGCATGTCGGTATGCGCGTCCCAGGGGTCGCCCTGCTGGCCGTTATAGGCTTCGGCGGCCTGTGGTGACAGCAGCAGCGCAATGCCCCACTCGAACCACTCGTAGACCAGGCTGACGCACATGATGCTCATCACCGTCAGCGCGAAGACCTGCCGCAGCGTCAGGCGGGGCCATAGCCGCAGCGCCAGTTGCGCAATGGCCGGCGTGAAACACAGCCCGAACAGCAGATGGATCAGCCGGTCGAAATGATTGCGCGTCCAGCCGAACGTCGCGTTGGGCGACCAGTGCAGCAGCTGCATGCTCCATTGCTCGTAAGGCACGTTGGAATACAGCCAGCGCGCGCCGACGCAGTGCAAGGCGATAAACACGCAGATCGCCACGAACGCGGCGTTCCCCAGTGGCCAGCGACGATCGGCCCACACCAGCGCGAACAACCCGAGCACCGTCAGTGAGCTGTGCAAGGCCTGTTCGACCGGCCACAGCGGCGCGATCCAGCTCGCCAGGAACACGGCGAGGGTGACGATCAACGCAGCCGATTTGGCGCGGCGCAGGGCCCTGATGATCACGTCTCCCTCAGGCGGCGCTTGCGGCAGGGCCGAACAGTGCCTTGACCTGAGGGCGCAGCAAGGTGACCAGCGTAAACACGCCAAGCACGGTGCCGAATGGCATGAAGGAGCACGAAATGCCGGCCACGATCAGGCACAGCAGATACCGCCTGCGCCGTGCGATGCAGCGGCCGGCATACGCCATGAAGCCCGCCAACGTCAGCCCGCCGATGATGAGTGCGGCCGCGAACACCACGAAGATCCAGCCGAACATCCGCATCTGGTCCGGTGCCGCTTCGCCATTGCTGCCGTTCATCGGTAACTGTCCGGTGACGATGGCCAGCCCCATGAACAGGTGGATCAGCGGAAACAGCGAAAACAGCCCGGTGATGCCGGCCAGCACGTAATGGAAGGTCGACAGCAGCTTGAGGTGCTGCAGGTCATTGGCGCTGGCCGGCGTCGGCAGGGCAGGGGGGGGAGCGTCCATGCAGTCCTCGATCAGCCGATGCGTACGCGTTCGTCGCCGTGTGCGGCGACCACCTGGCCAATGCGCCAATGCGCCAGCGATTGCGCGTCCAGCGCCTGTTCCAGCGTGGCTGCCTGCTCGGGCGAGGCGATCAGCACAAAGCCGATGCCGCAGTTGAAGGTGCGCCACATTTCGGCATCGGCCACCGCGCCTTCGCGCTGCAGCCAGGCAAACACCGGCGGCAAGGTCCAGGCCTTGGCATCGATGTCCAGGCCCAGGCCGTCGGGAATCACCCGGATGATGTTTTCGGTGAGCCCGCCACCGGTGATGTGCGCCATGGCATGGATCGCTTCGCCGTGCGACTTGAGCA
Organism: Xanthomonas sp. 3793; assembly: GCF_024806835.1. Classification (GTDB taxonomy): domain Bacteria; phylum Pseudomonadota; class Gammaproteobacteria; order Xanthomonadales; family Xanthomonadaceae; genus Xanthomonas; species Xanthomonas arboricola_F. The sequence continues at coordinate 1,102,772 of NZ_JANTYU010000001.1, read as the reverse complement.
GCGCCAGCACCGGCTTGACGTACAGCGCGGTTGGCGCCATCAGCGCGTCGATCAGTCGGGTGCCATCGTCCAGCACATGTTCGGCCGGTGCGCCGGCACGTTCGTAAATCTTGCGGATCAGCGAGTAGCCATTGGAATGCGGGCCCGAGGACGCAATGCCGAGCAGCACATCGCCCTCGCGCACCTGCGCGCCGTCGAGCAGCTGCGACTTTTCCACCGCACCCACGGTAAAGCCGGCCAGGTCGTACTCGCCCGGCGGGTACATGTCGGGCATTTCGGCGGTTTCACCGCCGATCAGCGCGCAACCGGACAGCTCGCAGCCGCGCGCGATGCCGCCGACCACCGCTGCAGCGGTATCCACGTCCAGCTTGCCGGTGGCGAAATAATCCAGGAAGAACAAGGGCTCGGCGCCCTGCACCAGCACGTCGTTGACGCACATCCCGACCAGGTCGATGCCGATGGTGTCGTGGCGGCCCATCTGCTGGGCCAGCTTGAGCTTGGTGCCCACGCCGTCGGTGCCGGAGACCAGCACCGGCTCCTTGTACTTGCCCGACAGGTCGAACAGCGCGCCAAAGCCGCCCAGGCCACCCATCACCTCCGGCCGGAAGCTGCGCTTGACCAATGGCTTGATGCGTTCGACCAGGGCATTGCCGGCATCGATGTCGACACCCGCGTCGCGGTAGGTCATGGGCGAGGGAGTGGAAGGCGTTGGGCTGGTCACGGGCGTGGGTGGCTCGGCAGTAAAGGCGGCGATTTTAACAGCCACGTTGGCGCTAGCGCCCCATTCGGGCAACAATTCACCTGGATACGCTTACGCCATGGAACCGTCGATGCGCCGCAGTCTCGCTTTCTTTCTCGCCCTCGTGGTCGCCATGCCTGTGGTTCCGGCCCTTGCGCAGGCCGACCTGCGCACCGAAGGCGACGTCGCCAAGGCGCAAAGTGCCTACGATGCCGAAGTGCCGGTCAATAGCCAGGGCGAATCCGATCGCCCCGGTGCCCTGGCGCGCGCCTTGGGCGCGGTGCTGGGCAAGGTCTCCGGCGATCGCTCGGTGATGAGCCGCCCCGGTGTGCCGCAGGCGCTGCGCAATGCGCCTAACTACGTCGAACACTACGACTACCGCCAGGATCAGGGCACCTCGCGTACAGGTGCGCCTACCTTTCGTACCACCCTGGTCGCGCGTTTTCGCCAGTCCGATGTGGATGGCTTGATCGCTGCCCTCGGTTTGCCGGTGTGGCCGCTGCCGCGCCCCAAGCCGGTGCTGTGGCTGGCCATCGATGATGGCAGCGGCCCACGGCTGGTAGGTGTCGCCCAGGCCAATGCCGCACGCAGCGTGCTGGACCGTGCGATCGAGCGCGGGTACCGGCTCGGCCTGCCGGGCGGTGCGGCGGCCGAGCAGGCGCTGGCCGGTGCGATCTGGCGCAAGGACACCGCCGCGGTGTCGCGCGCGTCGGCCAAATACAGCCCGCCGATGCAGCTGATCGGCAAGCTCTACCGCAATGCGGCCGGCTGGACCGCCGACTGGGTGTTCGTGGACAACGGCAATGTGCTGTCCAGTTGGACCAGCAGCGACGGCGACGCGCGCCGCGCGATGGCTGCCGGTGCCGATGGCGCTGCCGATGCCTTGGTCAAGCGCTACGCCAAGCGCGTGGACTCGGGCGTGCCGGGCGTGTATCGCGCAGTGATCACCGGCATCCACAGCGCCGACGATTACCTGCGGGTTGCCGCTGCGCTGCAGGGCGTGTCGGTAGTGCGCAGCATTCGCCCGGTCAGCGCCAACGGCGACCGCATGGAAGTGGATCTGGAACTGCTCACGGGCATTTCCGGCCTCAACCGTATGCTCGGCGACAACAGCCCGCTGGTCTCGGTGTCGGTACCGACCGAGGGTCCGATCATTCTCGAAAACGAGCACGCCGAGTACCGCCTGAAATGACCTTGACTCCCGAAGCCGAAATCGCCCTGTTCCTGCGCCGCCTCAAATGGGTGGCGGTGATTGTCGGCGTGTTGTGGGTGGTATCGCTGCTATCCCCGATCCTGACGCCGTTCGTGCTGGCGTTGTTGCTGGCCTGGCTGGGCGACCCGCTGGTGGACCGCATCGAACGTGCCGGTCGCTCGCGCAACATGGCGGTGTCGCTGGTGTTCGTGCTGGCACTGCTGTTGTTCGTGCTGGCGCTGATGATTCTGGTGCCGATGATCGAGCGCCAGATCATGACCCTGATCGACGCCTTGCCGCAGATGCGCACCTGGGCGATCAGTACCGCCATTCCATGGCTGGAAGCCAAGACCGGCGTGGAGCTGATGGGCTGGCTGGACCCTGAGCGCCTGATCGACTGGATCCGCAGCCATTGGGAACAAGCCGGCGGCGCTGCCAAGACCTTCTTCGGCTACGTGCAGCGCTCGGGCTTTGCGATGGTGACCTGGGTGATCAACCTGGCGCTGCTGCCGATTCTGGCGTTCTACTTCCTGCGCGACTGGGACCGGCTGGTCGAGCGTGTGGCGGCGGTCATCCCGCGCGCCTATATCGGCACCGTGAGCCGGCTGGCGCTGGAATCCAATGACGTGCTCGGCGGCTTCATCCGCGGCCAGTTCCTGGTGATGCTGGCGCTGGGCGCGATCTACGCCACCGGCCTTTCGATCATCGGACTCAACCTGGGTTTGTTGATCGGCATCATCGCCGGCTTCATCAGCTTCATTCCGTATCTGGGCGCAACCACCGGCATTGTGCTGGCACTGCTGGCTGCGGTCGTGCAGGCGCAGGGGCTGGATCTGAAGCTGCTGATCGGCGTGGGCGTCGTGTTCACCGTCGGCCAGTTGCTGGAAAGCTACGTGCTGACACCGCGCATCGTGGGCGACAAGATCGGCCTGCATCCGGTGGCGGTGATCTTTGCGGTGATGGCCGGCGGCCAGCTGTTCGGCTTTCTCGGCATGCTGCTGGCGTTGCCGGTGGCAGCGGTGGCCAACGTGCTGCTGCGGTATGCGCATGAGCAGTACACCCGCAGCGACCTGTATGCCGGCGAGCGCGCGGGCATCGTGCTGCAGCCCAGCACCGCCGAGCGCAGCGTCATCATCGTCGACCCGACCAAGGACGCAGATCGGTCGTGAGCGTGCCGCAGTTGCCATTGGCGTTGCGCGCGCCATCCGACCAGCGTTTCGATAGCTACATCGCCGCGCCCGAGGGCCTGCTTGCGCAGCTGCAGGCCCTGGCGGCCGGGCAGGTGAGCGATTGGCTTTATCTTGCCGGCCCCGCCGGCACCGGCAAGACGCATCTGGCGCTGGCGGTGTGCGCGGCGGCCGAGCAGGCCGGGCGCGCAACCGCGTATCTGCCGCTGCATGCAGCAGCCGGCCGCCTGCGCGATGCGCTCGAAGCATTGGAGGGGCGCAGCCTGGTTGCACTGGATGGCGTGGACAGCATCGCCGGCCAGCGCGACGACGAAGTGGCGCTGTTCGATTTCCATAATCGCGCACGCGCCGCCGGCATCAGCTTGCTCTACACCGCACGGCAGATGCCCGATGGCCTGGCGTTGGTGCTGCCGGATCTGCGTTCGCGGTTGTCGCAATGCGTCCGGATCGGACTGCCGGTACCTGACGACGCGGCGCGCGCGGCCGTGCTGCGCGACCGTGCGCAGCGGCGTGGGCTGGCGCTGGACGATGCAGCGATCGACTGGTTGCTGACGCATAGCGAGCGCGAACTTGCCACGTTGGTGGCCTTGCTGGATCGGCTGGATCGCGAATCGCTGGCGGCCAAGCGCCGCATCACCGTGCCGTTCCTGCGGCGGGTGCTGGAGGATCGCGGCTCTTCGATCAGCTGACGGAAGTACGACGCTCAGCGCAAGGTAGGCGCGGGTTGCTTCGCACTTCGCTTCAGCACATCTAAATCAGTGTCCAGGCACTTGAGGCACTACACCTGAAAGCTTGTAGTACGGCTGATCTGCGGGCTGGTTGCAGGGCCCTTGCCCGCCCACCATCGCGGGACACGCCGCAAGTACGTACATGTAGGCTCCGGCGCGGCATCCATGCCGCTCAGGGTCCCGCGACGGTGAGCGGGCAAGCACCAGTCACGTTGGTTGGTGCGCATGGTCTGCGTTGTGTCTCGCGGGCGCCTGCAATGCAGATAGATCGGTTGCGGAGCGGCTGATCTGCGGCTTGGCTGCAAGGGCGATCGAGATGGTCGGTGTGCGTGGTGCAAGCAATGCACGATGCGCGGCTGGCTGGCTGGTTGCGGCGCTTGGTTGCGATCAGCCGCCGTCGCGCAGCAATTGCGCATCCAGCTCCGCCAATCGCTGCGGCGTGCCGACATCGGTCCAGCGCCCGGCATGGTGGATGCCATCGATCAGCCCTGCCGCCATTTGCGCGCGCAGGATCGGCGCCAATGCAAACCGCGGCGCCGCGCCGGTCTGCTCTGGCAAGTGGCCAATCACCGATTGCCAGTCGTGCAGCAGCGCCGGTCGATACATGCCGATGCCGGAATAGGTAAGCGTTGCGGGCAAATCTGCATGTACCTTGCCATCGGCGTCCAGCGCAAAGTCTGCGCGCTCCGCATACGCGGGGCGATCGACCAGCACCAACTGCGCCAGTCCTTCGGGTGCATGCGACAGGCGGGCAAAGTCGAAATCGGTCCAGATATCGCCATTGACCAACAGGAATGGGGCGTCGCCCAGCAACGGCAACGCATGCAGCATGCCACCGCCGGTTTCCAGCGGAGTGGCGCCCTCGAAGGAATACGTCAGACGCAGACCGAATGCGCTGCCGTCTCCCAGCGTTTGCGGAAACTGCTCGGCCAGCCATGAAGTGTTGATCACCACCTCGTCCACGCCCAACGCCGCCAGCTTGCGCAGATGCCAGACGATCAATGGCGTGCCGCCGACCGACAGCAAGGGCTTTGGCATGTGTTCGGTCAGCGGGCGCATGCGCTCGCCAAAGCCTGCTGCAAAAATCAGCGCCTTCATGCGTCTGCCTTCGCTGCCCGTGCTGCCAGTGCGGGTTTGACTACTTCGTCCAGCAGCGCGATCAGCGGAGCCAGCTCGGCGTAGCGCGGCAGTACTTCGTCCAGATATGCGATGAAGCGCGGCACGTTGTCCAGATACCAATGCTTGCCGTCGCGATGGCTCAGGCGCGAAAAAATACCCAGGTTTTTCAGGTGTCGCTGCACGCCCATCCAGTCCGCGTCGCGCAGAAATTGCTGCAGCGGCGGCACCGGCAAGCCGGCCGCCTGCGCACGTGCGTGATAGCGCGCCAGCCAACCGTCGACGCGTGCGATCGGCCAACTGACCGAGGTGTCCTTGAACAGGCTGATCGGGTCGTAGGCGATCGGCCCGATCACGCAATCCTGGAAGTCCAGGACTGCCGGGCCATCGGGCACCGGCATCAGATTGCGCGGCATGAAGTCGCGATGGGTGAACACGCGGGGCTGCGCCAGTGCGTTGTCCATCAAACGCCGTTGCACCAGTTGCAACTGCTCGCCCTGCCTGCAGTCCAGCTGCACGCCAAGATGGCGGCCCAGGAACCATTCTTCGAACAGGCCGGCATCGCGCTGCAACAACGCCTCACCGAACACGCCGCTGTCGGCGGGCGGCGGGATCCGTTGCAGCAACAGCAATTGCGCGATTGCGCCATCCAGCAGGGCGTCGGCATTGGCGTCGGTCAGCACCTGCGCCAGCGTCGGTACGCCCAGGTCTTCCAATAGCAGCAAGCCGATCTGCAGGTCCTGTGCCAGCACGTGCGGCACGCGGACTCCGTGCTCGCCCAACAGGGCGTGCATGCGCAACCATGGGGCCACGTTTTCAAGCTCCGGTGGCGCATCCATCAGGATGCGATCGGTGCCGCGCCCCTGCGTACGCCAGTAACTGCGAAAGCCGGCGTCGACCGACGCGCGTTGCAAGGTGGCAGATGGATCATCCAGCGCGCGTCGCGCCCATTGCAGGCGCAGCGCGTCGCGCGCAGGGTCAGAAGGCGATACCGTCATGTGTCGTGGTTGCATCAGGGAGTAGAGGGCAAAGCGCGTCTTGCGGCGGTCAGCGTTTGCTGCCGCTGAACAAGCGCAGCAGTGCAAGGATGGCGATGGCGCCGAGCAATGCGCCGAGGAAGCCGGCAGGCTCGCCGGCGTGATACCAGCCCATGTAGCGGCCAAACCAGCTCGCCACCACCGCTCCAGCGATGCCCAGCACGATGGTCAGCAGGCAACCCAGGCGCTGCGTGCCCGGCGTGATGAAACGCGCCAGTAGGCCTACCACAAATCCCACCAGCAGAATGTAGAGCCAGCTGTCGCTACCAAACAAGGTGTTCATCGCAGCACCGAAGGCGAGAGGGATCGGCAGACTAGCATTTCGGATGGCGGCGACCTGCGCCGCAAGCGCAGTGCCGGCGACGCTGATGGGATGCCTTCAGCAAGGGCTTTCGCAATGCCGCAGCAGCGCCGCCCCACAGTGCCGGTGCAGGTATCGGCATTCAACCGGATGCTCGATCCCCCAGCTCCGGTCCTGGCGGGCCGGGAGCTGGGGAAGGGGCCGCTGCCCCCTCGCCGCTGCTGCCTGGTTCGATGCGATTGCAATACCAGGCCTGACGTCAGCGCACGCCCTCGGCCCGCAGCGGTCTCACGGCCTCAACAGCAACCATGTCCACCATGACGGGTACCGCTGTCGGCCGCCACCGGCGAGCCGCTGGTTTCGCCGCGCAGGCAGGCCGCGTGATGCTCGGCGATCACCTTCGACACGCAGGCAGTGACGCGCTTGCCCATCGGGATGTGCAGGAACTCGTTCGGGCCATGCGCATTGGAATGCGGCCCCAGCACGCCGGTAATCATGAACTGCGCGCCCGGGAACTTCTCGCCCAGCATGCCCATGAACGGAATCGAGCCGCCTTCGCCCATGTACATCGCCGGCTTGTCGAAGAACGCCTGGCTTGCATCGTCGATGGCCTTTTCCAGCCAAGGCGCCATGGCCGGGGCATTCCAGCCGGACGAGGCCTTTTCCAATTCCAGCGTGACCTGCGCGCCATTCGGAGGGTCGCGCAGCAAGGCCTGCTTGAGCAGCTCGCCGCAGGCCTTTCCGTCGGCGGTGGGCGGCAGCCGCAGCGACAGCTTCACCGCCGTTTGCGGACGCAACACATTGCCGGCCGAAGCCAGCGGCGGCATGCCGTCCACACCGGTGATCGACAGCGCCGGGCGCCAGGTCCGGTTCAAGACCAGCTCGGTGAGGTCCTCATGCATCGGCACCAGGCCATCGACCATCGGGAACTTGTCGAAGATGGCGGTATCCAGCGTTGTTGCCGCGGCCTTGGCCTGGGTCAGTCGCTCCTCCGGCACCTCCACGTGCAGCCCCTCCAGCAGAATGCGGCCCGTGGCCTCGTCTTCGATGCGAGAAAGCAATTGCCGCAGCAGCCGGAAGCTGGACGGCACCACGCCAGAGGCATCGCCCGAATGCACGCCTTCCTCCAGCACCTTCACGCTGAGGTTGCCACCGGTCAGCCCGCGCAGCGAGGTGGTGCACCACAGCTGCTCGTAATTGCCGCAGCCCGAGTCCAGGCACACCACCAGCGACGGCTTGCCGATGCGCTCGGCCAGATGATCCACATACGCGGGCAGATCGTAGCTACCGGATTCCTCGCAGGCTTCGATCAGCACCACGCAACGCGCGTGCGGCAGACCCTGGGTGCGCAGCGCCAGAATCGCAGCCAGAGAACCGAAGATCGCGTAACCGTCGTCGGCGCCGCCGCGGCCATACAACTTGTCGTCGCGCAGCACCGGCTCCCAGGGGCCCAGGTCGGCGTCCCAACCCGTCATCTCCGGCTGCTTGTCCAGATGGCCATACAGCAACACGGTGTCGTCGCCGGACTCCGGACCCGTGGCAGGGATCTCGATGAAGATCAGCGGCGTACGGCCGTCCAGGCGCACCACCTCTACCTGCATGCCATCGATGGCCTGCGCACGCGCCCAGGTTTCCATCAGCGTCACGGCCTGCTCCATATAGCCGTGGGCCACCCAATCGGCGTCGAACATCGGCGATTTGTTGGGGATACGGATGTAATCGACCAGCTGCGGGACGATCTCGCGGTCCCAGGTATCGCTGATGAATTGGTCGATCTTGGCGCTGTCCATGAAGGCTCCGAATGCGTGACGTAATGACACATTCTACGCCCGAGGCCAGGGGTAGGGATTTCCCTACAAGGCGGCGCGCAGTTCACCGGCTGTGTGAAAAGTTCGTTGGCGATAGGATTGCTGCATGTGGCGCGGGACACTGGCTCCGCCGGCAGGAATGCTGGCTAGGACCATCACCCAAGCCACAAGGAGCGTTGCAATGAAGTCATTTACCGTAGTCCTGAAGTCCCTGCTACTGGCGTTGTTGTTGTCCTCGAATGCGTACGCGCTCGACAAGGTCGATATCAACACCGCGTCTGCTGAGGAATTGGACAAGGTGCTGACGAATGTCGGGCGATCAAAAGCCGAGGCAATCGTCGAGCACCGTCAGGCAAACGGTCCCTTCAAAAGTGCCGAGGAACTGGCACTGGTCAAGGGCATCGGACTCAAGACGGTCGAACGGAATCGAGACCTGATCGAAGTAGGAGCCACGATGGCTCCCGCCAAGAAGGCTGCCAAGGGGGCGGCGGTGAAACCGGTGGGACGGCGTTAAGGGGAAGGGATCCGAGATACGGTTCGACGCGAGGATGCGTGGCCGCAACCTAACTGGACAGGATGTCCGGGGGATGGCTGGAAGCCGACAAGGACGTGGAATCGCCCGGTGTTGCACTTGGATGTGCAGCCGGGCGTTTTTCGTTTCAGGGTGTGTCGCTCTGCCACGTGGCCTTGGCAGGGCTTGAGTGCCGGGCTTCGGGCACAATGCGCCGATGCAGCTGACAGACCTGAGCAGCCGGGTGATCCCGGCCACCGAGTACCGCCGCGAGCGGTGGCGCAATCAATTGGGTTGGACACGCGAGATCCTGCGGCTCGGGGAACCCGAGGCCTGGGTATTGCGGCTGTCCATTGCCGAGATTGAACGCGATGCTGCGTTTTCTGCATTCCCGGGGATCGATCGCGAACTGGTGCTGCTGCACGGAAACGGGATGCGGCTGCAGTTTGGTGCTGGCGTGCTCGATCCGGGTGATGGCGCTGCTCATGAGGATGGCCTGATCACCGGCACAACCGATGGCGATGGTGTCGACGCAGGCACTGCCGGCGCCGCGCGCGTGGTCGAGTTGCTGCCGCCTTACCAGCGCGTCCGATTCGCTGGCGAGGAGGCCGTCGATGCGCGCTTGCTCGATGGGCCGACGCAGGATTTCAATCTGATGTGGCGCCGCGATCTGCTGCATACCGAGCTCCTGCATCGCCCCTTGGTCGGCACGATGCTGTTCTTCGCGGATCCGGGCAGCGCCTGGGCCATCCACCTGCTGGCGGGCCAGGCCAGCTTTGGGCGCGACAGTGAACTGCCGCCGCTGGCTGCCGGCGATACCGCATGGCTGAGTGCATCGACGCGCACCCGTTACGTGCTCGAGGGCGGCGGCGAGCTGCTGGCGATCCGCGTCAGTCCGCGTGCCGGAACCTCTGATTAGCTGGTCCGGGCAGCCAAGCATGTTCGTACATGCATCGAACGGCTGGGGGTGCGAGTCCAAGTACATCCGATTTGGGCCCAGTGGCTAGCACGTCGGATTTGACGCGCCTCTTCCGCATTGCCTGCCTCCAGGCGTCAGCGATCTTGCATGCATGCATGCAGCAGCGTGACAGTGCGGAGCATGGTTACCGGCGAACGAGTATTGCTGCATGTCGGATTCAGAGACCTTGAAAGTGGCCGATTGCATGAGCTGCAACGTTGAGGGAAGCATCGCGGGCGGTGTCGGATGCCGTCGCTGCCGCGCACCGATTGCCACCGATCGTAGCGCTCCACGGTGCCAAGTTGCGATGCTCAGCCTGCATGGTTGCCGTTCAATACACGTCGCGACGGTAGCGGCCGCTGCGTAGCAGTTCTTGCCTGACGTCGATGCCCAGCAGGATATCGAGGGTGCTGTCCACGTCGGCTGCCATGCCGCGCAGGCTGCCGCAGAGATAGATGCAGCCACCGCGGTCGAGCCACTGGCGCAGGCTATCGCTGGCAGCGGCCAATGCATGTTGTACGTAACGCACCGCTGGGGTGTGGTCGCGCGAATACACAAGGTCCAGACGCGCGATCCAGCCAGCGTGTTGCCACTGCTGCAGTTCTTCGGCATACAGCGCATCGTGCGCGGCATTGCGTTCGCCGAAGATCAGCCAGTTGTCGCTCGCCCCGACCGCGATGCGTGCGCGTAGATGGGCGCGCAAGCCGGCGATGCCGGTGCCATTGCCGATCAGCAGCATGGGGTGCTCGGGTGCTGGCGGATGGAACCCCGGATTGCTGCGCAGGCGCAAGGCGATCGTCGCGCCGACGGGAGCATGCACGCACAGCCAGCCACTGCCGATCCCAAGATGCCCGTCGGCATGCCGGTGTTCGCGGATCAGCAGTTCGGCGTAGCCTTCCTCACTGATCGATGCCAGCGAGTATTCGCGATGCGGCAGCGCGAGCAGGCGATGCACCAAGGCGGTTGCATCCGATGACGTCGTGGCCGCCATCTGTGCATCGGTCGGCAGGTGCGAGCGGCCAAGCCAGGCGCGCAGCGTACGACCGTCGACGATGTCTGCGCCGTCGCGTCGATGGCGCTGCAACCATGCCTCGACACTTTCCGGAGCGTTTTCCGGTGCGATCTCGGCGATGTCGCCGGCAACCCATGGCGGCAGTGTGCCATCGATCGGCGTGAGACGCAGTCGATGGATCGGTGCGCCTGCGCTGCCTGGATTGACGTGGACGCGTTCGCGCAGCTGCCAGGCGGCATAAGTCGGCACGCTCCAGTCGGGCTGCGTCGCAAGGGCAGGCGCCAATGCCGACAGGCGCTGTTGCCACTGCTGCAATGCGCGCGGGTCGGCATTGTCGACCTCGATGCGCTCGAACAGGCGGGTGCCGCCGCGCGCCTGCAGGCGGTCGTCGACCTGCCTGCCGAATGCGCAGAACTGGGTATAACGGCGATCGCCAAGCGCCAGCACCGCGTATTGCATGGCGGCCAGATCCTGCCCGTTGTCGGCGAACCAGTGACGCACCGCAGCCTGCGCGTGATCCGGGGCGTCGCCTTCGCCCGTGGTGCTGACGATGCACAGCAAACGTGGCACGCGCGCGAGCTGCTCTGCACCCACTGCTTGCAGCGGCAATGCATGGACGCCGATGCCTGCCGATTGCAAGGCAGCGGCGCTGCGTTCGGCCAGTTCGCGTGCGAACCCGGTCTGGCTTGCCCACACGATCAACACGCCGCTGCTGTCGCCGTGCGAGGTGTCGGCGCGAGCCCGGCGGCGCAGGAAGACCGCAGCGCACAGCACGGCATACGCGGCCATCCCGACAGCGGCCCATTGCCAACGATGCGGTGTGGGCGCGGCCCACCACGCACCGTCATGCAGGCGGGCAAGCCATCCGACAAGCGCGGCCAATAGGAGCAGCGCCATCCCGTTACCCATCCACACGCGTGGGCTCGCGACACTCATGACGCCGCCAGATTCCGCTCGAATGCGGGGCTCATCGCTTCGTGCAAGCTGCCATCGTGGCGCGTCAGGAAGCGCACTGCCAGGTCGGTCCTGGCGGCATGGGCGAGCCCGGCGTCGGTGCCGAGCACGGTCATCGCGGTGGCCCAGGCATCGGCCTGCATGGCGTCGCGTGCCAGGACGGTGACGGCGGCAGGCGCGTGCGGAATCGGCGCTCCGGTCCGTGGGTCGAAGGTGTGCGCGTAGCGCATGCCGTCGGCATCGAAGCGGTGCCAACGATCGCCGGATGTGGCGACTGCCAGCCCGTCCAAGGCAAGCACACGTGTCGGCAAGGCAGCGCCGGCGTCCTCATCGGGCGCGGATTCGACCAGTACACGCCATGCGCTGCCATCGGGTTTGCGTCCATAGCCGAACAGTTCGCCGCCCACGTCGATCAAGGCGTCCTCGATGTCGGCCTGTCGCAATGCATGGTGTACGCAGTCCACTCCGAAGCCTTTGGCGATGCCGGACAGATCCAGTGCGACAGCGCCGGGTTGCAGCAACCGCCTGCCATCCAGTTGCAGGCGTCGCCAACCACAGCGCAGGCGCGCCTGCGCGATCTGCTCGGGCGAGGGTACGCGTCGCCGGCCGCCAGAGGCGCCAAAGCCCCACAGCTCGACCATTGGCCCGACCGTAGGATCGAACGCGCCGTCGCTGGCCTGGGCAATCTGCAGCGCGGTGCGCAGCACGCTGAAGAAGTCGTCGGGCAAGGTCTGCCAGTCACCTGCTGCGGCACGGTTGTAGCGGCTGATATCCGAGTCCGCTTCCCAGGTGCTCATTTGCGCGACCACACGGTCGAGCGCCGCCTGGATACGCGCATGCAGGGGATGCAGGTCGCGCGCACGCGGCGCTACCAGCTTGACGCTCCAGGTCGTGCCCATGCTGCGCCCGCCCAGGGAGGCAACGGCGTCGTCTGCGGAAGAAACTGGATGCATGTGTGGACCGTTCGAGCAGGCGCTGCCTGAAGCAGCCATGGTGACGCGCGAACGTGCCGTTTGCATCACGCGGTCTGTCCTTGAGGCAGCAGGGATGCGCAGGCTGATGCTCCGCGCTGTGCACCCGCCAATGGCATGTGTCGCCACCACAGCGCCACTACACTGACCATCCGGTCAACGCAGTGGCGTGCGTGCGGCGATTACTGCGGCAACACTTCCAGTGTGGCGACATAGCCAAGACGGCGTTGCTTTGCCTGCGGCAGCGAGGTCTTGCTGTCTTCGCTGGTGGTTTCCAGCCAGTACATGCCCGGTTCCGGCCACGTCACGCTGAAGCCGCCCTTGGCGTCGGTCTTGAGCTTGATCTCGTTCTGCGCATCGCGATAGCGCGTGCCGCCGCGCACGATCTCGATCTCCAGCCCGGCTGCCGGCTTGCCGTCCAGCTGCAGGGTGAACTGCGCCGCTTCACCTGCGACCAGATCGTTGGGGTGGGTCACCGGAATCAGCTCGATGCCCTTGCCGCTGGGCTTGAGCGCTGTGGTGGTCGGCGCGCCACGGGTCACGAAGGTTTCCACGCGATTGAGCGATTGCGAGACCTGCAATTCCTGCGCGTTCTTCGGCACTTCGGTGGCAAAGCTGGCCTCGTTGCCGCGCCAGCGCTTGGGCTTGCCGTCTTCCTTCCAGCTGGCGAACAGCCCGGCATTGATGATGGCGAGCTTGTAGGTGCCGGGCTGGGTGAGCTGCAGGTCGAACACGCTGCGGTACTTGCCGGTGGCCGGATTTTCCGGCTTGAGCGCGCTGCCGTCGGGCGCGGTGATGCTCAGGTTGTCCAGGCGCAGCGGCACGTGGTTGAAGTAGAACAGGTCGTTGGACACTGCCGCATCGACGGTGATCCACGGCGCCTCGCCGGCGATGACGGTCTGCGACGGCAGCAACCAGGCCTTGTGGGCGAGTGCGCTGACCGGTAGTGCGGCGAGCATGGCGATCAGGACGAGCGAACGTTTCATGACAACTCCTTGAAGGACGATGAGGACGGTGGGTCACGTGTCTGATCAGCGCGCAGGTGTGGCGCTGCGTGGATGCGTGGAAAGCGATATGTATCTGGCAACGCGATGCACTGCGCCGTTGCGCCGTGGTCGGCCGCGTACGCTGCGTGCGGCCGCCACCAGCAGGTGACGCTCAGGGTTTGGCGACCAGGCTGACGGCACCGAGTTCGCTGCTGCCGCTGGCCTTGGCGGTCTGCGCAGACTTCGCCGGCCAGCTGAAAGGCACCTTGACCAGTTCGCGGCCGCCGACTTCGCGCGCGGCTTCCACCACCAGCGTGTACTGGCCGGCCGGCAGCGACTTCAGCACGCCCTTGGTATCGGTGAACGACAACGCGTGCGCGCCGGCAGGCCGGGTGGGGCCGGTCACGCCGTCGACCGGTACCTCCAGCGTGCGGCCGCTCTTGCGCCACCACTGGCGCAGATCCGGCAGCCACTTGGTTCCGTGGCCTTCGGCGGTGTCCTTGGATTGGTACCAGACCGCCAGATTGGCGGCGACCTTCTGGTCTGCGCCTTCCAGCCAGATCGCCACGTACGGGCGGTGGTATTCGGCGACAGTGAGCTTGGGGATCTCGACGTTGATGTCGAGCGTGGCCGCATACGCCGGCATGGCGAGCAGGCCGCTCAGAGCGATAGTCAGGGTGGCGCGCATGATCGTCTCCGGTAAAAGGTCAGTGGATCAACAGCAAGGCAATCAGCAGCGGAATCAGCAGGCCCAGGCCGACCAGCGGCCAGGTCATGCTGCGCTGACGCGCATGCAGGTGCAGCAGGAACAGGCCGGTGATGCAGAACACCAGGCAGGCGATGGCGAACACGTCGATGAACCAGCCCCAGGCCGGTCCGGCGTTGCGGCCCTTGTGCAGGTCGTTGAGATAGGCGATGGCGCCGCGCGAAGTGCGCTCGTATTCGATCGCGCCGCTGCTGCGGTCCAGGCTCAACCAGGCATCGCCACCGGGGCGGGGCAGCGCGAGATAGACCTCGTCGGGCGACCATTCGCCGTTGCGCGTGCCGATGCTGATCTCCAGCTCGCGTCCCAGCCATTGCGCCACGCGCGGCGGCAGCGGTGCATCGCCGTCCTGGCGCGTGCCCAAGGCCTTCAGCAGCGCTGGCGGCAGGGTGAGCGTGCGGTGTTCGGTGGACGGGCTGGCCTCGATACGCGCGGCGTGATTGAGGGTGAGCCCGGTGACCGTAAACAGCAGCATGCCGATCAGGCACAGCGCCGAGCTGATCCAGTGCCATTGATGCAGCAGGCGCAGCCAGAAACCGCGGCGTTGCTGGGTGGTGGCAAGGGTCTGGTTCGACGTCGACATGGCGTGCTCAGGCCGCGGTTGCTGCGACGGATGCCTGCAGTAGCGATTGTCGCCTCGCCACGTCGCTCAGCAATGCACGCAGACGTGGCTGCGTTGCACCCGTCAGCAGCGGCGTGAGTTGTTGCAGGAAGCCGGCATGTCCGCCTGCGATCGCAGACCGCATCCAGTGCTCGGCCTGATCGATGTCGCCATCGTCTGCCAGCAAGGTGGCGTAACTGGCCTGGCCGCGAAAATCGCCTGTTTCGGCAGCACGGCGATACCAGTTGCGCGCTGCGAGTGGATCGGCATCGCAGGCCAGCCCCTGGTCGAGATAGCGCGCCACGAAATTCATCGATTTGGCGTGACCACGCTCGGCCGCGGTGCGATACAACGCCAATGCCTGCGCGTGGTCCTGCGCCACGCCACGCCCGGAGCCGTACAGATGCGCGAGGTTGTACATGCCCCAATCCAGCCCATGCTCGGCGGCGCGGCGATACCACAGCGCGGCCAACACGATGTTGCACGCCGTGCCGAAGCCCAGTTCGTGGCAACGCCCCAGTTGATTCATCGCTTCCGGATGCCCGGCATTGGCGGCCACTTCGTACCACAGCATCGCCATGGCCGGATCGGCGGGAACGCCGCGACCTTCCGCGTACAGCTGCGCGAGCAGCAGTTGTGCATTCAATTCGTGCCCGGCGGCTGCCTTGCGCAGCAGCGCGATCGCTTGATCGGGCTGTGTCTGCAACAGCGCCATCAACAGGGCCGGGTCGATCACAGGCTCAGACATCGGCCCACTGCCGCAGCAGGTTGTGATACACGCCGGTGAGCTGGATCAGCGATGGATGCCCGGGCGTGTCCTGGGTCAAACGACGGATCGACACGTCCAGTTCGAACAACAGGCGGCGCTGCGCATCGTCGCGCAACATGCTCTGGGTCCAGAAGAACGCGGCGACGCGGGTGCCGCGCGTTACCGGCATGACCTTATGCAGGCTGGTTCCGGGATAGATCACCAGGTGCCCGGCCGGCAGCTTCACCGACTGCGTGCCGAAGGTATCTTCGATCACCAGCTCGCCGCCGTCGTAACTGTCCGGGTCGCTGAGAAACAGCGTGCCCGAGACATCGGTGCGTACCGGCTCGGCACCACCGCGGCTGCGGTCGTAACGCACCGCGTTGTCGACGTGGTACCCGAACGACTGCCCGCCGCTGTAACGATTGAACAACGGCGGATAGATCCGACGCGGCAGCACCGCGGAAAAGAACGTACTGCTGCGCGAAAGTGCGTCCAGTACCAGTGCGCTGGCTTCGCGTGCGACCGCGCTGTCTTCGGGCAGCTGCGCGTTGTCCTTGGCCTGCGCGGATTGATGGCCGGCAGTGATGCGGCCGTCCGCCCAGTCGGCCGCGTCCAGCCGTTCCCGCAACGCGCCAAGTTGTGCGGGAGTGAGGACATCGGGAATGGGCAGCAACATGCGGTGGTCTCCACGCCGCCCGCAGCATGCGGACGGCGTGTCAGTGGGGCAGTGGGTCAGAAACTGAAGGTGGCGCTCAACACCGCCGAGCGACCTTCGCCCGGAAGCGCCCAGCCACTGCCGGCGGTCACGGTGCCGGCCGCGTTGACAGTGAGGTTGTTGCGCACGCTGGTGTAGTACTCCTCGTCGAACAGGTTGTTGACGTTCAACTGCAGGCTGAGCCAGTCGTTGACACGCAGGCCGACCATCGCGCGGTGCACCCAGTAATCGTCGGTCTTGATGTACGCGGCCGCCGAGGAATTGTTCGGATAGAAACCGCCCTGGTAGGTGACGCCGTAGCCGAAGGTCCACTGGTTGAGCGTATAGGTGGTCCAGATGTTGCCGGCATTGCGCGGGGTCTGCACCAGCTCGCGTCCGGCCACCGGGTCGCCGGTGAGGCTCTCGGTGCGGTTGGACACGCTCTGCAGCACTTCGCTGTCGAGGAAGGTGTAGTTGGCGAAGATCGACCAGCGCTCGGTCAGGTAACCGGCCGCGCCGAGCGCGATGCCGTCCACACGCGCCTTGCCGTCCAGCACCTGCTCGGGGATCAGCGGATCGCCGCTGTTGACCTTGTAGTTTTCGCGCTCGTTGCGGAACAGCGCAGCGGTCAGCGCCAGGCGCTGGTTCAGCACGTCCCACTTGCCGCCCAGCTCGATGTTGACCGCCGTTTCCGGCGCGACGTTGCAGTTGGCACCGGCGGTGGCGGTGGCGATCGGCGTGCACGAGCCGTTGACCGAGGCCTTGGACGGCGTCTTGCTGTTGGCGTAGGACAGATACAGGCTGGCGTTCTCGACCGGCTTGAACACCAGACCGGCGCGATACGAGAACAGGTCCTCTTCGCTGCCGGCCGGGAAGCCCGCGCTTACACCGGTGACGTTGCCGGCGGCATTGACGGTGTAGGTGGTGCTGTCGCCTTCGTTGTGTTCGTAGCGGCCGCCCAGGTTGAGCATCCATTGCTCGTTGAACTGCAGCGTGTCGAACAGGTAGACCGCCTGATTGGTCAGGCTGCCCTTGCTGTGCCCGGTGCGGAAGTAATTTTGCGGCCCGGTCCAGATGTTGTACGGATTGTCGAAGGACTGCACCGGGTAGGTGATGCCGGTGGTGGAGCCATCGGCATTGCGGAAGGTGGTGCCGCTATCGAGTTCGAAGTCTTCCTTGCTGAAGGCCACGCCAGCGACCACGCGGTGCTCGATGGCGCCGGTGTGCAAGGTGGCGGTCAGGTCGGTCTGGCTGTGCGCGATGAAGTTTTCCGTCTCGCGCACCAGGCCGCGCGGGCCGCTGTTGGGGTTCCAGCTGGCCGCTGGCTGGCCGACGCAGGCGCGGCCGGTGTACGGGTCGGTGCCGTTGGGCAGGCACCAGGTGCCCTGCGGTGCAGTGGCATTGGTGGTCTGGTCGACGCGCTGCACGCGCGCCAGGCTGCGCAGTTTGACGTTGTCGTCGAAATCCATTTCCAGCACGCCGGTCAGCATGTCCACGTCGATTTCCTGACGCGAGGTATTGCGATACCCGAAGAAGGTCTCCGGGTCCACGCCGGGCAGCGGGCCGTCGTTGAACGGGCTGAGCGCGAACGGCACGCCGTACTGCGGCAGGTTGTTGTCGTGCTGGTGCAGGTAGCTCAGGGTGAAGCGGGTATCCGAGCCCAGGCCGAACGCCACCGACGGCGCAAAGCCCCAGCGATGACGGAATTCCTCATCGCGTCCCGGCACGTCCTGGGTGTGGCCCATCGCGTTCAGGCGCACGGCCGTGCCGTTGTCGAAATCGTAATTGCTGTCGGCGGTCAGCCGGCCATAGCGGTCGCTGCCGCCACCGACCACGACGTTGGTGAAATCGCCCTGGCCGGCAGTCTTGGTCACCAGATTGATGTTGCCACCGACCGAACCGGCGCCGGACATGGCCGAGTTGGCGCCGTTGATCAGCTCCACGGCCTCGAGGTTGAAGGTGTCGCTACGGCTGTACTGCGCGCTGTCGCGCACGCCATCGGTGGTGATGTCGCTGCTGGCGGTGAAGCCGCGCAGGTTGATGCTGTCGCCATACCCGCCGCCGCCTTCGCCCGCGCCGAAGGTGATACCGGGCAGCGTGCTCAGCACATCGCGCAGCGACAGCAGGTTCTGCTGGTCCATGGTCTGCTTGGTGACGACCGTGATGGTCTGCGGCGTGTCGCGCAGCGCTTCGGTGTACTTGGGCGAGGACGGTTTTTGCGCACGTTCCTGCTGTACCCGGATGGCATCCAGATCCACCGCGCCCGGAGGCGCTGGCGCATCGCCGGGCTGGGCGAACGCGGGAGCGGACAGGGTCAACAGCACGGCCGAGGTGAGCGGGGAAATCCTGGGAGTCATGAGACGTCTCGAAAAGGAAAGCGATGCTCCGGCCTGGCGGCGGCTCGGCGGATGCGGAAGGGTGTGCGTGCGTCGCTAGCCCGTCGCGTCCGGCTGGCGTCCACCGTGCACGCCGGCGCGCCGCGCTGGAAAGCGCAGGCGAACAGGACGCAGATCGAAGATGTCGGACAGTGCAGGGCGCATGGGATCGCAGGGCAGGTCAGATGTTAAGAAGACCTGAAGGGCTGCGATCTTAAATGCAAATCATTCTTCTTTGCAATCCTTACCGAACGCACGCGCAGGCGCTGAAGCAGATGGCGGCCCCCAGCCTGCCCGGTCGCGAGCCGAAACCGCCGTCTCAGCGGTCGTCGCGGGTCCAGATGCCGTCGTGCTCGCGCCTGACCGGGAACTTGGGCACGGCGGTGTAGGCGGGCGCGCACAAGGGCCGGCCATCGCGCACATCGAAGCGCGCGCTGTGCAACTGGCATTCGATGGTGCCGGCGACCGGGTCGAAGCTGCCGGGCGACAACTCGTAGTCTTCGTGGCTACAGCGGTCTTCCAGCGCGTACAGCTGGCCGTCGAGGTTGAACACCACGATCGGCGCGTCGGTGACCTCATCCCAGACGGTCTGCAGTTCGCCGGGCAGCAGCGCGTCGCTTGCGCAGACGAAGGTCCAGGTCTGGCTCATGGCGCGGCGTCGGCCAGCGACTTTTCCAGCACTTCGAACCGCAGATCCTGCCGCAGCGGCACGCCGAAGCGCTCATCGCCATACGGGAACGGTTTGACGATGCCGGTGCGGCGGTAACCGCGTCGTTCGTAGAAGGCGATGAGTTCGTTGCGCACATCGATCACGGTCATGCGCATCACCGGCAGCTGCCATTCGGCGGCGGCGATGCGCTCGGCCTCGGCCAGCAGCGTCTTGCCCAGGCCGCTGCCCTGCAGCGACGGGTCCACCGCGAACATGCCGAAGTACCCCGCACCATCGTCGTCGGCGATATGGGCGCACGCCAGCAGGCGCCCGTCCTGTTCCACCAGCAACACCAGGCTGCGCTCGCGCAGGATGTCCTGACGCAGCACGGCCGGATCAATGCGGGCACCATCGAGAATGTCCGCCTCGGTGGTCCAGCCCACGCGGCTACTGTCGCCGCGATAGGCCGAGGTCACCAGCTGGACGAGGGCGTCGATGTCATCGACGGTAGCGGTGCGGAAGGTGGTGGTCTGCATGGGAGCAGTTTAGCGGGAGTCGGGATTGGGGATTCGTAAAAGCGCAAGAACGCTGTTTCTTGCGCGGTGTGGGATGTTGGGACTGGGGCGTTGCTCTGAGTCTTGTCATGGGTACGTGCGCCAACGCACGGAGGTCTGGCGCACGCGCTGCAGGGTAGCGAAGGGGTCTTGCGAATCCCCAATGCCGAATCCCCAATCCCCGCCTTCAACCCAGCAGGCGACGCACCTTCACCAACGCGGCAACAAAGCGCTCGATCTCGTCGTGCGTGTTGTAAAAGGCCAGCGATGCGCGACAGGTGGCGGCCACGCCGTAGTACTGCAGCAGCGGATGCGCACAGTGCTGGCCGGAGCGCACTGCCACGCCTTCCAGGTCGAGCAGGGTGGCAAGGTCGTGCGAATGCGCGCCCTCGATCAGGAACGACACCACTGCGGCCTTGTCGGGCGTGGTGCCGAAGATGCGCAGGCCATCGATCCGCTGCAGCTCTTCGGTGAAGTGCGCCAGCAGCTCGGCTTCGCGCGCTTCCACGTGATCGAGGCCGAGCGAGTCAAGATAATCCACCGCCGCGCCCAGGCCGATGAAGCCGGCGATGTTGGGCGTGCCTGCTTCGAACTTGTGCGGGGCATCGTTGAACACCGTGCCCTCGAAACTGACTTCCTTGATCATCTCGCCGCCGCCCAGGAACGGCGGCATGGCCTGCAGATGTTCGCGGCGTGCCCATAGCGCGCCGGTGCCGGTGGGGCCGCACATCTTGTGGCCGGTGATGGCGTAGAAATCGCAGCCGATGCCGGCCACGTCGATACGACGATGCGGCGCCGCCTGCGAACCATCCACCACGGTGACGATGCCGCGCTTGCGTGCCTCGCGGCAGATCTCGCGCACCGGATTGACCGTGCCCAGCACATTGGACACATGCGTGATCGCCAGCAGCTTGACCTCCGGCGTCATCGCCTGGCGCAAGGCGTCCAGATCCAGCGCACCGTCCGGCGTGATTTCGGCCACGCGGATGCTGGCACCGGTACGCTGGGCCACCAGCTGCCACGGCACGATGTTGGCGTGGTGCTCCATGCGTGAGATCAGGATCACATCGCCGGCGCCCAGGCGCGGCAACGCCCAGGAATAGGCCACCAGATTGATCGCAAAGGTGGTGCCGCTGCACAGCACCAGCTCGTCGGCGCGCACATTGAGAAAGCGCGCCAGCTTGCTGCGCGCGCCTTCGAAGGCATCGGTGGCCTCGGTGCCCAGCGCATGCACTGCGCGGCTCACGTTGGCGTTCTGGCGCCGATAGAACTCATCGGTCGCGGCAATCACCTGCAGCGGCTTCTGCCCGGTGTTGGCGTTGTCGAAATAGATCAGCGGCTTGCCATGCACCTGCCGCATCAGCAGCGGGAAATCCGAGCGCACGCGCTCCCAGTCCGGCGCGGCCAGTTGCGTGACGGCGGGCGCGTTCATGCCACGCCTGCCGAGATCAGTGCGCGGTCCAGCTGCAGCGCCAGCACCGCTCCCAGTGCGCTGGGCAGCATGCGCAGCGGCTCGTGGCAGAACGCGGCGCTCAACAGGCGCTGCGCTTCTGCCTGCGGCAGGCCGCGCGAGCGCAGATAGAACAAGGCGTTGTCGTCGAGCTGGCCGACGGTGGCGCCATGCGCGGCCTGCACTTCTTCGGCATCGATCACCAGCACCGGCTGGGTGTCGATCTCGGCATTGGCCGACAGCAGCAGATTCTTGTTCGACAGTCGCGCGTCGGTGCCGTCTGCGCCGGGACGGATGTTGATGCCGCCGTGGAAGACCACCCGGCTGCGATCGGCGCCCACGCCGCGCCAGACCAGCTCGCAGCTGGTGTCGCGTGCGATGTGCGCGATGCCCAGGCGTGTGTCGATATGGCGGCGGCCGTTGCCGAGCAGCACACCATTGGCGGTGAGCTGGGCATTGTTGCCCTCCAGGCGCACGTTGAGCTCGTGGCGCGACAGGTTGGCACCCAGTTCCAGATCCACGCGCTGGTAGCGCGCGTTGCGCGCCAGCACCGCATCGGTGCGCAACAGCGACGTTGCGTGCGCACTGTCGGCCTGCACGCGCGCATGCGACAGCGCCGCATCCTGGGCCAGATGGACATGCATCAGGCTGTTGTGCAGATGCGCGGCATCGCCGACATGCAGGTGGTGCTCGACCACGTTCAGCGTCGCACCGGCGCGCAGTTCGATCAGGTGGCGGTGGTGCCAGGACAGGTCGTGCTCGCCGGCCACACCGATGAAGACCAGATGCAGCGGCGCCTCGATCTGCGCGCCTTCCTGCACGCGCACCAGCACGCCTTCGTCGGCAAGTGCTGCATTGAGGCGCGCAAAGATTTCGTCGCTGCCTTCGAAACGGCGGCCGAGTAATTGCTGGGCGTCATCGCCTGCAGCCAGCGACGCGGACAAGGTGTCCAGCTGCACGCCATCCGGGAGCGTCGACAGGTCGCTCAAGGCGTCGGATGGGCGGCCGTTGACGAATACCAGCCGCGGCGACGGGATCTCGTCCAGCAGCGCAGCATCGATCAACGTCGGCACCAGCGGGGCCGGCTGAAAACTACGCCGTTCCAGCTGGCGCAGCGAGGTGTATTTCCACGCTTCGGCGCGCGGGCCGGGCAGGCCGGCCTGCAGCGCAGCATCGAGCTCGGCGCGGCGCGCATCGTTGCCACAGAAACCGCGGGCCAGGGAGTCGAGCAGGGCGCTCATCAGGCGGCAACCTCGGGCACCACGCGGTCCTTGAGGAAGTGATAGCCATGTTTTTCCAGCTCCAGCGCCAGTTCCGGGCCGCCGCTCTGCACGATGCGTCCTTCGGACAGCACATGCACCACGTCCGGGGTGATGTAGTCGAGCAGACGCTGATAGTGGGTGATCACCAGGAACGAGCGCTCCGGCGAGCGCAACGCGTTGACGCCGTCGGCCACGCTCTTGAGCGCATCGATATCCAGGCCCGAATCGGTTTCGTCCAGGATGGCGAGCTTGGGCTCGAGCACGGCCAGCTGGAAGATCTCGTTGCGCTTCTTCTCGCCGCCGGAGAAGCCTTCGTTGACGCCGCGATGCAGCAGCTCGTCCTTCAGGTGCAGCACGGCCAGCTTCTGCCGTACCAGCTTGAGGAACTGCATCGAATCCAGCTCGTCCTCGCCACGCGCCTTGCGCTGTGCATTGAGTGCGGCGCGCAGGAAATAGGTGTTGTTGACGCCGGGAATTTCCACCGGGTACTGGAAGGCCAGAAACAGGCCTGCTGCCGCGCGTTCTTCCGGCGGCAGGTCGAGCAGGTTTTTGCCTTCGAACTGTACGGTGCCGGCGCTGACCTCATAACCGTCGCGCCCGGCCAGCACATTGCCCAGCGTGGACTTGCCCGCGCCGTTGGGCCCCATGATGGCGTGCACCTGGCCCGGCTGGATGTCCAGCGACAGGCCCTTGAGGATGTCTTTGCCGGCGATGCTGGCGTGGAGGTTGTTGATCGTAAGCATGGGATTGGTCATTCGAAATTTGGGATTGGTAACAGCAGAAGAGCCAGGGAGGCAGGGAGGCAGGGAGCGAGACGTTGCGAATCTCCAATCTCCAATGCCGAATCCCAGCAGGCAGCGTCAGCCGACGCTGCCTTCCAGCGAGACTTCCAGCAGCTTCTTGGCTTCCACCGCAAACTCCATCGGCAGCTCGCGGAACACCTGCTTGCAGAAGCCGTCGACGATCAACGACACCGCGTCTTCCTGGCTGATGCCGCGTGCACGGCAGTAGAACAGCTGGTCGTCGCTGATCTTGGAGGTGGTGGCCTCGTGCTCGACGGTGGCGCCGGGATTCTTCACCTCGATATAGGGGAAGGTGTGCGCGCCGCACTGCTTGCCGATCAACAGCGAATCGCACTGGGTGTAATTGCGCGCGCCGTCCGCATTGCGATCCACCTTGACCAGGCCGCGGTAGGTGTTCTGGCCACGCCCGGCACTGATGCCCTTGCTGACGATCTTGCTCTTGGTGCGCTTGCCGATATGGATCATCTTGGTGCCGGTGTCGGCCTGCTGACGGTGATGGGTCAGCGCCACCGAATGGAACTCGCCGACTGAATCGTCGCCTAGCAGCACGCAGGACGGATACTTCCAGGTGATCGCCGAGCCGGTTTCGACCTGGGTCCAGGTGACCTTGCTGCGCGCGCCACGGCATTCGGCACGCTTGGTGACGAAGTTGTAGATGCCGCCGCGTCCTTCTTCGTCGCCGGGGTACCAGTTCTGCACGGTCGAGTACTTGATCTCGGCGTCTTCCAGCGTCACCAGCTCCACCACTGCTGCGTGCAGCTGGTTCTCGTCGCGCATCGGCGCGGTGCAGCCTTCCAGATACGACACATAGGCCTTGTCCTCGCACACGATCAGGGTGCGCTCGAACTGGCCGGTGTGGCCGGCATTGATGCGGAAATAGGTGCTCAGTTCCATCGGGCAACGCACGCCCTTCGGGATGAACACGAAGCTGCCGTCGGAGAACACCGCCGAGTTGAGCGCGGCGAAGTAGTTGTCGCCCACCGGCACCACGCTTCCCAGGTACTGTTTGACGATCTCCGGGTGTTCCTTGATGGCTTCGGACATCGAGCAGAAGATCACGCCCTTTTCGGCCAGCTCCTTCCGGAACGTGGTGCCGACCGAGACCGAGTCGAACACCGCATCCACCGCCACGCCGGCCAGCCGGGCGCGCTCGTGCAGCGGCACGCCGAGCTTGTCGTAGGTGTCGAGCAGTTCCTTGGGCACCTCGTCCAGCGAGGCATACTTCGGGCCCTTGGGCGCGGAGTAGTAGCTCAACGACTGGAAATCGATCGGCGCGATCTTGAGCTTGGCCCATTCGGGCATCGGCATTTTCAGCCAATGACGGTAGGCCTCAAGACGCCAGTCGGTCATCCATTGCGGCTCGTCTTTCTTGGCCGACAGCGCACGGATGGTGTCTTCGTCCAGGCCGGGCGGGAGCGAATCGGATTCGATCTCGGTGATGAAGCCGGCGTCGTAGCGTCGGCCCAATCGTTCGAGGATCTGCGCATTCTGCGGGGGAGCAAGTTCGGTGGCCATCGGGCTGCCTACAGGTCAGGTGGTCGCGACGCGTGCGGCGATGGAACGCCGACGGCTGTCGCCAGGGAGAGAGAGAGGCTGCAACATCTGCGCAAGCGTGACCCGACGCAATGCGTCGCCGACCACGTCGTTGATCAGGCGCCAGTTGGAGCGCACCCCGCATGTCTGCGCGATGCCGCACTGGCTATGGTCCTGGCTGCATTCGGTGATCGCCAACGGGCCTTCCATTGCCTCGACGATTTCCACCAGGGTGATCTGGCCGGCATCGCGCGCCAGCCGGTAACCGCCGTGCACGCCGCGCAGACCTTCCACCAGCCCGGCTTGCGATAACGGTTTGAGGATCTTGCTCACGGTCGGCGCTTCCAGGCCCGCCTGTTCGGCCAGTTCGCTGGCGCTGAGCACCTCGCCGCTGCGTGCGGCAAGCACGGTCAGCACGACGGTGGCGTAATCGGTGAGTTTGGTGACGCGCAACATGAGCGAGCAGGAAACCTTAAAGCGGACCGAAATTGTACTCTTTCCCGCCGGGCAGGGCCAACCGCCCGGTTCAGCCGCCGGCAAGCGCAGGCCGTTGCGGGCGATGGTGCGCTTGTGCTTGGCGCATGGGCGCGCTGCGGTCACAATGAGCGGCCCCATCACTGGACCCTTACATGTCGCGCAAAGTTGCCGCCCGCAAGTCACGTATCCACGGCAATGGCATGTTCGCCCTCGCCCCGCTCCGCAAGGGCGAGCGCATCATTCAATACAAGGGACGCCTGCGCACGCATGCCGAAGTGGATGCCGACGACACCGGCGACGTGGAAAGCGGCCACACTTTCCTTTTTACGCTCAGCGACGACTATGTGCTGGATGCCAACTACGAAGGCAATGTCGCGCGCTGGATCAACCACAGCTGCAACCCCAATTGCGAAGCGGTGATCGAGGAGGCAGAAGGCGACGACCGCAGCAAGGACAAGATCTTCATCGAGGCCAAACGCGCCATCAAGGCTGGCGAAGAGCTCACCTACAATTACGGCATCACCCTGGCCGAGCGGCATACGCCGCGCTTGAAGAAGATCTGGGAATGCCGCTGCGGGTCGAAGAACTGCACCGGCACGATGCTGCAGCCCAAGCGCTGAGCCTGCGCGAGCGCGTTGCGCGCTGACGCGACGCACACATCGGTTCACCGGTACGCAACAGCGCGCTGCCTAGGGTGCGGGCTTCTTTCATCGAGGAGCCCTACATGTCTTATTCGCTCTCCGGCAAGACCATCGCTGTCCTGGCCACCGATGGCTTCGAGCAATCCGAACTGACAGAACCCAAGCGCCTGCTGGAATCGTGGGGTGCCAAGGTCGCTGTGATCGCACCCGGCGATGGCGCAAAGATCCGCGCCTGGAATCACACCGACTGGGGCGACTCGGTCGCTGTCGACCAGCATCTTGAACAGGCAACCGCCGACAGCTACGACGCGCTGGTGCTGCCCGGTGGCGTGCTCAATCCCGACACGTTGCGCACGGACACCCAGGCGATTGCCTTCATCCGCGCATTCGCCACGGCCCACAAGCCGGTCGCGGCGATCTGCCACGGGCCGTGGCTCCTGCTGGAAAGCGATCTGGTGCGCGACCGCAAGGTCACCTCATGGCCGTCGGTCAAGACCGATCTGACCAATGCCGGCGCGCGCTGGCAGGATGCCGAGGTGGTGGTCGATGGGCAGCTGATCACCAGCCGCAAGCCGGACGACATTCCGGCATTCAGCGCGGCGGTGGCCAAGGCCCTGGCTGCATAAGGCGCGCTAGTCGCTACGTTCCACCCCGCGTCAATCGAAAGGCCCGGCGCTGGTGCGTCGGGCCTTTGCACGATGAACGTTGGGCGCGTCGTGTGCGGATGAGTAAGCGGCTGCGCCGTCTGCCGGCCAGCGTACGAATTTTACTTACCCGATAGCGCCGCCGCCGGCACCAGCTGTTCGATGTTCTGATTGAAGTTGACCGCCACGCGTCCGTTCTGGATGCCTACCGACTCCACCTGCACGGCGCCCATCACTGCGGCAATCGACGGGTCGATGCGATAGATGGGTTCCTTGCGTGCGTAATCGGCCAGCCAGGTATTGAGGACCTGCCGGGTGCTGTGATCGAGCTTTGCGCCGGAATTGGCCGGGCGGAAATCGTCGATGCTGGGCTGGTCGAGATAGAAGCCCTGTTTGGCGACGTCGTAACGCAGCGCGCTGGTCAGGGTCACATTGCCCACCGGGGCCGGCGCGCCGCCAGCGGTGGCCACAGCCAGGTCGAACGCCATCTTGAGCCGGTCGCCCGGCGGCAGCGACAGCGCCGGATTGCTGACCGTCATTGCGATCAGGCCGCCAAGCGTGTCGTGTGTCTGCGGGAAGCGACCGCCCAGATACTGCTGCAGGTCGCTGGCCTGCACGCTGATCTGATGTCCCTGGATCTGCGGCGCTGCCCAGGCGCTGGTCACGGGGAGCGCCAAGGCGAGGGCAAGCACGGATCCGGCAAGCGAACGCAGTTTCATCGGGTGACTCCGGCAACAGGTGACACAACCTTAGTCAGCGCCGGTGAACCACGGGTTAGCGCAGCACCGGATGCAAGCTGGCGGAGTAGATTTCCCAGCTGTCGCTGCCGACGCGCGGCTGCAGGCGATAGGCGCCGGCCAGCTGCTGCGTGCCAGCGCTGGTGCGCACGGTGATGCGCACCGGCACCTCGATCCGCCGCGGCGGATGTTCCTGATCCAACGGTACCGGTGGGTCGTTGTTGATGCGCATCGAGCGGATATCGCCGATACCGCGCAGTACCGCATCGTCCGGCACCGGCGATGGCCGGCCACCGGCCCACAATGCATCGGCATCGGCGCGTGCGGCGCCAGGCAGTGCGCCCAGATAACGCTGCACGGTGGCGCTTGCTTGGGCGAGACTGGCGCGCGCCTGCGCAGCACTGGAGTCTTCAGCCGCAGGCTGCGCAGATGCCTGGTTGGCACTCGCAGCAGCGGATGCTGCCGGCGCACGTGTTGTAGGCACGTTGGTTGTCGCGCCCGTGTCTTGGTCTGCACTGCGGTGACAGCTGCAGCCTGCGAGCGCGGCTACCGCTATGGCACTTACGATCCAGCGCATGGCGCCTCTCCCGTCCCCAGGGAGCGCAGTGTAGCCGGCATGTGCGCTGCGGGGTAATCAGGCGCCGGGGTGTACGCGCTGCAGGCGCTCGAGCAGCAACTGCAGCCTGGGCCGTAATGCATCCAGCGCATCGCTGGGGTGCGCGCGTGGGCGGGCGGCCAGGTCTTCCAGCAATTGCGAGCCGACGGTGAGTGCGGCGCATTCGTCGCTGCTCAGATCGCGGCGCCGATGCAACTCTTCGAGCAGGCGCATCCAGTCCGCGCGCGAGCGCTGTTCGAACTCGATGGTGCAGCGGTCGTCGCACGGGCGCCCGTCATTCTCGATGGGCGTGACCGTAATGCGATAGCGTTTTCGGGACATGGTTGGTCGCGTCACTCCTGGGCTGCGTCCACCATAGGCGCAGGCCGCCGCGCGCTCGATAGCGCAGGCCATGACGCAGTGTTCCAACGTGCTCAGTCGGCAGCTTGCGGCCCGGTTCTACGCAGGAGCGGCAGCGGATCGTACGCACCGTTGCGCCCATAGATACCGTAATGCAGGTGCGGCGGCGTGCCACGTGCGTTGCCGGTGGTCCCCACCATGCCCAGCGCGGTGCCTGGCTCGACGACATCGCCAACCGCCAGCCCGGCTGCCCAGTCGTCCAGATGCGCATAGTAATGCCGCTCCAACGCCGGCCCCAGCACCCAGACCTGCTTTCCACCCAGCCCGGCGTCGCGAATGGCGCTGACCACGCCGCGGGTGGCGGCGACCACAGGCGTGCCGCGCGGCGCGAAGATATCCACGCCCGCATGGCTGCGGTCGCGTCCGCGTGGGGCACCGAAGGTGTCGGCGATCTGGCGGGCACGTACTCCGTCCACCGGAATGTGCAAATGGGTAGGCGGCGGCATCCGTGACAGCTCCCAACTGGTGCGCAGGCGCTCGGCCATCGGCGACTGCCAGGCCCAGCGCGCTGCCACACCCAAAGCGCACAGCAGGGCGATCGACACCAGCAGGCGGCGCACGCGACGTGCGGGGCTGCGTTTCGTGGATGGCGGCGTTGTCGAAGTGTGGGGCAATGGATCGGTCACATGCACCTGCTGCGTCGCAAATCAGCACGTAGGGTAGGCAAGCGGTCATGAGCGCAATGTGGGGGCGCATGCGGCAATGCGCGCGCAAAAAAAAGACGGCCCGAAGGCCGTCTCGATGACACCGGATACGCGCTCGATCAGAGCGCGGCATCCTTCAGCTTCTTCAGAGGGCGAACCTTGACCTTGCGGGTTGCGGCCTTGGCAGCAAAGATTTGCTCTTCCTTGGTGAAGGGGTTGATGCCCTTGCGCTTCGGCTTGGCCGGCACGTTGACCGAGGTGATCTTCAGCATGCCCGGCAGGGTGAAGCTGCCGACGCCCTTCTTGTTCAACGAGGAATGCGCAGCGGCTTCCAGCGAAGCCAGCACGGCGCGGACGTCCTTCGGAGCCAGCTGGGTGGATTCGGCGATGTGCGCGACCAGACCGGTCTTGCTCAGGGCTTCCTTGATCGGCTTCGGCGCGGCCGACGTAGCGGCCTTGGCCGGCTTTGCGGTCTTGGTGGCGGCGACCTTTTTCACTGCCTTCTTGGGGGCAGCCTTCTTAGCGGCGGTTTTTGCCATGAGGTATACGTTCCGTATTCGTTGGTGGTGTTGGGTCTGCCGACCCAGTCGGCAACGCGAAATGTAGGGCAACTGCTGCGCGCCGCCAATAGGCAAACGATGAAACAACACAAAAAAGCGTCTTTCGACGGGGGTTCGTTCACCAGCGGCGTAAAAACCTGCGTAAAACGCGGTGCGGCACGCGTGCAGCGCGCAGGCATGTGTCGGATCTGACGCAGGGCAGCAGGTCGTCGCGCAAGGCTACGGTCGCACTGCGCGCGCCAACCGGCTGCGCATTGATCGACCCGCTCTGCTGCCGGCGGCGGCTGTATCGCCGCAAGGTGTCGAAAAAGCCGCGGGCGATCGCTTGGCAAGCGTGTATTGGCATCGATTGCAAAGCGCGCGACGTTGCGTGGGAAGCCGCCTGGTGCCTGACGCTGGATGCCTGCGGCGGGTGGCGACTTGCGGGTCAGGCCGTCGATTAGCGCGACCCGTCGCGATTGCCCATGCAGCCAGCGAAGCGCTCGCGCAAGCCGCTGCCGACTAATCGTTGGCCGCCGACAAGCTGCGGCCGCGTTCGGTCGCTGCGGCGATTGCGCGCGCTGTCAGCGCCTCCAATCCACCTGCCTGGAATGTTTCGATCGCCGCCTGCGTGGTGCCGTTGGGCGAGGTCACGCGACGGCGCAGGACCTGCGGTGCTTCACCCGATTCGGTGAGCATGCGCGAGGCGCCAAGCAGGGTTTGCAGGACCAGGGTGCGCGCGGTATCGGCCGGCAGGCCTTGCGCCAGTGCTGCCGCCTCCATCGCTTCGGCCAGTAAGAAGACGTAAGCCGGGCCGCTGCCGGAGACGGCAGTCACCGCGTCCATTTGCGCCTCGTCGTCGATCCACACCGTCACGCCGGCGCTTTCCAGCAACCGGGTTGCCTGTGCGCGCTGCGCATCGGAAACGCGTGCGGTGGCATACAGCCCGGTGACGCCGGCGCCGAGCAGCGCGGGGGTGTTGGGCATCGCGCGGACCACCGCCGTGTTGCCGCCGCTCCAGCGCTGCAACTGGGTTGCGGTGATGCCGGCTGCAATCGACAGCAATAGCGGCTGCTGCGCTTGTGCGAGCTCGGCCAGCTGCGTACAGACGCTTGGCATGACCTGCGGTTTGACCGCCAGCACCCAGGTGGCCGCACCATCGGCAGCGTCGCGTGCGCTTTCGACCACATGCACGCCAAAGTCGCGCGACAACCCGCTGCGCAACTCGGCGACCGGCTCGGCGACGCGCAGGCTGGCAGCCGGCACGCCTTGCCGGGTCAGCCCGGCGATCAGGCTGCGCGCCATGTTGCCGCCACCGATGAAGGCGACCAGTCCGGCAGTGGCGGACGACGGCGCAGGCGGCGTGGGCAGGGTCATTGCGGCACCTCTAGTCATTGGGAATGGATGGGGAGACCCGCGAGGCAGCTCAGGCGGAGGCAGCGGGCGAGGGAGCACGCGCACCGAACAGCGCCGTGCCCACGCGCACCATGGTGGCCCCGGCCGCGATCGCTTCGACAAAGTCCGCGCTCATGCCCATCGACAAGGTATCCACCTGCCGATGGCGCTGCTGCAGCTGCGCGAACAGGTCCTGCATGCGCGCGAACGCCGCATTGCGTCTTGCCTGGTCCGGGAACGGTGCCGGGATCGCCATCAGGCCGCGCAATTGCAGCCGCGGCTGCAGTGCGATGGCGTCGGCCAGGCGGTCGATGGCGTCGGGGGCGCATCCGTACTTGCTGTCCTCATCGTCGATATTGACTTGGATCAGCACGTTCAATGGCGCGCAGTCGTCCGGGCGATGGCGCGCCAGCAGCGGGATCAACTTGGCGCGGTCCACGGTCTGCACCCAGTCGAAACATTGGCTAGCGATATCGGCCTTGTTGGATTGCAGGTGGCCGATCAGGTGCCATTCCAGCCCCAGCTCGCGCAACGCGGTGATCTTGGCCTGCGCTTCCTGCACGTAGTTTTCGCCGAAGGCGCGCTGGCCTTGCGCAGCCAACGCGGCGACGGCATCGGCCGGCTTGGTCTTAGACACCGCCAGCAAGCGGACGTCGGCACGCGCATGCTCGGCTGCTGCGGCATGGATGGCATCGAGAATCTGCTGCAGCGACGAAGCCGGCACGTGGCGATCCAGAAAGAAGCAGGAGCGCTAGTGTGACGCCCCCGGTGGCTTGCTTCCAGCGCCGTGACCGCGCTGGCCGCGGCAGCGCGCACCAGCCCCCAGTGCCGCGGTGAGGCGGGCGGTGCGGTCGATTCCTGTGAGCCACCCAGCCTGGCTGGGCCTGAAGCGGGCAGTCGCCGCCCCCTGCCAAGACCAGAAACCAACGCCTTCAGCCCCGCGTGGCGCCGCCGGCCTGAACCGGTGGCAAGCCGCTTCCCGCCAGCAGCCAGAACGCTATACTGCCGACCGGGGAGTACCTTCCAATCGCAGCCTAGGGGACAAGCAGCGCATGGATATCGCTGAACTATTGGCGTTTTCTGTCAAGAACAAGGCATCGGACCTGCACCTGTCTGCAGGGCTGCCGCCGATGATCCGTGTCGATGGCGATGTCCGTCGCATCAATATTCCGGCGTTGGACCATAAACAGGTGCATGCGCTGGTGTACGACATCATGTCGGACAAGCAGCGGCGCGATTACGAAGAGTTCCTCGAGGTCGACTTCTCGTTCGAGATTCCCTCGCTGGCGCGCTTCCGCGTCAATGCGTTCAACCAGAACCGTGGCGCTGGTGCGGTGTTCCGCACCATTCCGTCCGAAGTGCTGACGCTGGAAGACCTGGGCTGCCCGCCGATCTTCCGCCAGTTGATCGACCAGCCGCAGGGCCTGATTCTGGTGACCGGGCCGACCGGTTCGGGCAAGTCGACCACGCTGGCCGGCATGATCGACTACATCAACAAGAACGAATACGGCCACATCCTCACCGTCGAGGATCCGATCGAATTCGTGCACACCTCGCAGAAGTGCCTGATCAACCAGCGCGAGGTGCACCGCGATACGCACGGCTTCAACGAAGCGCTGCGCTCGGCCTTGCGCGAAGACCCGGACATCATCCTGGTTGGCGAGTTGCGCGACCTGGAAACCATCCGCCTGGCGCTCACCGCTGCGGAGACCGGTCACCTGGTGTTCGGTACCCTGCACACCAGCTCGGCGGCCAAGACCATCGACCGCATCATCGACGTGTTCCCGGCCGGCGAAAAGCCGATGGTGCGCTCGATGCTGTCCGAGTCGCTGCGCGCAGTGATTTCGCAGGCATTGCTCAAGAAAGTGGGCGGCGGGCGTACCGCAGCCTGGGAAATCATGGTCGGCACCCCGGCGATCCGCAACCTGATCCGCGAGGACAAGGTGGCGCAGATGTATTCGTCGATCCAGACCGGTCAGCAGTACGGCATGCAGACGCTGGACCAGCATCTGCAGGATCTGGTCAAGCGTAGCCTGATCACGCGCAACCAGGCCCGTGAATACGCCAAGGACAAGCGGATATTCGAGTAGCCGGGATTCGGGATTCGGGATTGGGGATTCGCAACGGCGACTCCCGTCCCAGACCCCGCTCTTGCCAATCCCGAATCTCCACTTCCGCATCCCGGCTCCAGAGGAGCACGCCATGAGCACCATCGACTTCACCTCCTTCCTCAAGCTGATGGCGCACCAGAAGGCGTCGGACCTGTTCATTACCTCCGGCATGCCGCCGGCGATCAAGGTGCACGGCAAGATCAGCCCGATCACGCAGACGCCATTGACCGCGCAGCAGAGCCGCGATCTGGTGTTGAACGTGATGACGCCCTCGCAGCGCGAAGAGTTCGAAAAGACCCACGAGTGCAACTTCGCCATCGGCGTGTCCGGGGTCGGGCGTTTCCGTGTCAGCTGTTTCTACCAGCGTAACCAGGTAGGCATGGTGCTGCGCCGGATCGAGACGCGCATCCCTACGGTCGAAGAGCTGAGCCTGCCGCCGGTGATCAAGACGCTGGCGATGACCAAGCGTGGGATCATCATCTTTGTCGGCGCCACCGGTACCGGCAAGTCGACCTCGCTGGCAGCGATGATCGGTTACCGCAACCAGAATTCCACCGGGCACATCATCACCATCGAAGACCCGATCGAATTCGTGCACAAGCATGAGGGCTGCATCATCACCCAGCGCGAAGTCGGCATCGATACCGACAGCTGGGAAAATGCGCTGAAAAATACCCTGCGCCAGGCGCCGGACGTGATCATGATCGGCGAGGTGCGCACCCGCGAGGGCATGGACCACGCGATCGCCTTCGCCGAGACCGGCCACCTGGTGCTGTGCACGCTGCATGCCAACAACGCCAACCAGGCGATGGACCGCATCATCAACTTCTTCCCGGAAGATCGCCGCAATCAGCTGCTGATGGATCTGTCGCTGAACCTCAAGGGCGTGGTGGCGCAGCAGCTGATTCCGACCCCGGATGGGCGCGGTCGCCGGGTGGCGATGGAGATCATGCTGGGCACGCCGCTGGTGCAGGATTACATCCGCGATGGCGAGATCCACAAGCTCAAGGAGATCATGAAGGAGTCCACCAACCTGGGCATGCGCACCTTCGATCAGAGCCTGTTCGAGCTCTACCAGGCCGGTGAAATCAGCTACGAAGACGCGCTGCGTTACGCCGACTCGCAGAACGAGGTGCGCCTGCGCATCAAGCTCTCGCAGGGCGGCGACGCCAAGACGCTGTCGCAGGGGCTCGATGGAGTGGAGATCGCCGAGGTTCGGTGAGGTCTTCCGGAATGACGCAGGGACACGTCGTGGAAGCTGCCAGCGCAACGCACGATGTCGACGATCCGCTGGCGCAGCGCTGGGCGCACGATCCGCTGGCGCTGCTGTTTGCGCCCTCCAACTGGAAGCTGGTTGCGATGTTCGTCGCCAGCTTCGGGGCCTACGGCGGCTACTGGTTCTACCGCAACTGGATTGCGTTACGCGCGATTACAGGACGCCCGAGCATATGGCCGGTCTGGCGGGCGGGGCTTGCGCCGCTTTGGGTGATGAGCTGCTTCAGGCTGCTGGGGCAGTCTATTGGACTGCAGGGACGATCCCGCTGGCTTTTCCGGCTGTCCGCAGTGGTCTTCATCGCGTTGTTGCTGCTGACGTTCTCCGAAAAATCGCGCCCGTTCTTCCTGGTGTTGGGCTGGCTGCCGATTGCCGTGGTCAATACGCGGCTGCGACGCTTCAAGCGTGCGCAGGGCATTCCGGAATGGCACCGCGAGCGTTTCACCCTGCTGAGCATCCTATGGCTGGTCAGTGGCGGACTGTTGTTCACGCTCAGCGCGCTTGCTGCGCTGGCGATTGCGCTGATGCAGCTGAGTCGCTGAGCCGATCCGCAGTGGCGGATCGCGTGTTGCCAGTTACCCGGTGAAGACCTCCCGTCCGGAGCCCGGCATTGCGTCCGGTCGTGGTGCGCAGTGGTTTGCTGGCCGGCCGACGCGGGCGTGCCAGTTCTTCCGCCGCTTCCTCACGCTTGCATGGCAAGCACTGCTGTTTCAGATGTAAGCGCGGTGGCCGATAGTGTCTAATATCGCACCCCACTGCAGTGCCCAGACCCGTGAGCCTTCCCGATTCCGATCTCCGTCCGGAGCAAGAACCGTTGCCCGACGACGGCACCGTGGTCACCTCCGGGCCGTTGACGCCACCACCGGATTCGGCGGGGACCACGGCCGACGACCATGCGTATCACCACTCGGTGGCCGAGGACGTGCAGGGCATGGTGCTGGCCACGTTGGTCGCCTCGCTCGGCCTGGCGATCTTCGCCAAGGGCGGGCTGATGATCGGCGGCATGGCCGGCGTCGCCTTCCTGTTGCACTACGCGTTGCATTGGAATTTTGGCGTGGTGTTCGTGCTGGTCAATCTGCCGTTCTACTGGCTGAGCGTGCGCCGCATGGGCTGGGAGTTCACCTTGAAGACCTTCGCCGCGGTCGGTGCCTGCGGCGCCTTGACCGATCTGCTTCCGCACTGGGCCGAGTATGCGCACATGAGCACCGCGTTTGCGGCCATTGTCGGCGGCGCGCTGGCCGGGCTGGGCATCCTGTTCTTCATCCGTCACCGCGGCAGCCTGGGCGGAATCGGCATCCTGGCGGTGTACTTGCAGCGCGAACGCGGCTTGAGCGCAGGCAAGGTGCAGATGAGCTTCGATGCGATGCTGATGGTGGTGGCCTTCTTCGTGTTGAAGCCGGACAAGGTGCTGTACTCGGCGCTGGGTGCGCTGATGCTGAGCCTGGTGTTGATGTTCAACCACCGCCCGCACCGCTATATGGGAGTGTGACCGGTCTGGCGAGGTCCTCGCTCCCCACGTAGGAGCGCACCCGGGCGCGATGACGCCTTGCCTGCAACACCCAGTCGCGCCCGGATGCGCTCCGGGCAATCGGTTGGCATGCGTTGTCGAACGGCGCATGCACCTCATGTCGTTGTCGAAGTAGCGACATGGCTCGCGTTGCACGCTTGAGTGCGCATGCACCGAGGCGGGTCGCATCCTCCTGTTTGCCGCCATGTCCGGGGCATCGATGCATGCCGCGAAGGGCTCTGCATGGCATCGCGCTAACCGCTGGCGTAACGCGGCGTAACGCGGCGTATCGCCATGGAGGCGCAGGGAGCCGAATCAGCGCCGGCCTCCTCCAGCGACGTGACCCTGCCTGTTGCATCGCCCAGGCGTGTTGTCAGACACCCGTAGCCAATGCCGCCGACTTGGAGCGGGCAGCAGAACGACAGTCCTCACCGGCAGACGGGCGCGGCCGCTGCCCGGTGCAGCATGTACCCCTCACACACGCCGGTTCTGAGTGCGCCGTCCCTTCCCACCGGACGACTGCTCGCTAGGTGTTGTCAGCCGCGCTTATTTCACCTGCATCCAGGCCGGCTTGAGTTTGGCGATCCGTTTGAACACCGGGCATTGCGCATGATGTGCGCCGGGCAGGTAGCCGAGGCTCATCAGGAATTCGCCGGTGATTTCGCCGCCGGTGAAGCGAAAGGTCTTCTTGAACAGTTTGACCCAGGCCGGCTTGTCGAGCGGATGCTGCGCATCCAGCCATTGCGCAAAACTGCCATGCGAACGGCGCAAGGTCTGGATGACCTGCGCATTGTGGATGGCGGCCAGGATCTTGAGGCGGTTGCGGATGATGCCGGCGTCGCTCATCAGGCGCGCAACGTCGGCCTGCCCGTAGGCCGCGACGGTATCCACGTCGAACCCGTCGTAGGCCTGCTGGAAGTTGCCGCGTTTGCGCAGGATGGTTTCCCAACTCAATCCGGCCTGATTGATTTCCAGCACCAGGCGTTCGAACAGCTCGCGTTCTTCGCGCTGCGGGAACCCATATTCGTGGTCGTGGTAATGCCCGTGTACCGGGTGGCCGGGCGCGATGCTGCAGTAGCCGCTCATGGTCGTTGCTCCCGTATGCGTGCAGTAGCCGGCGGTGCGATGTGCATCTGCCCGGCGCCGGGAAACTGTAAATCCGGCCAGCGTCGATGGTGGATGGTCAGGCGGCCGTGACGCACCGCCTCGCGCAGCGCTTCCTGATCCTGACGGCGTTTAGGGAAGCTCTGTAGCGTGTCCACCTCGTACCACCCTTGTGCGTCACGCGTGTACAGAAAACAGCTGACGCCAAAGCGATCCGAAACCTCGCACAGCAGCGCGTCGTCCTGGCCATCGCCATCGATGTCCTGGCTGCTGACAATGCATTCGCGATCGGGCTGTAGGCAGCCGTCAGCGTCGAGCTTGCCTTGTGCCAATGCCTGCCACCAGTTCGGGGCGGGAGCCTTGCTGCCCGTCGCAACGGCTAGATGCGTGCGCAGTGCATCCGGGTCGCTGATGCGTGCGCGGAGCAAAGTGTCTGGCGCGGCTTCCATCTCCCAGCGCTGCTGGCGTGCCAGCACTTGATCCAGCCGTTTGCTGCGCCTGGCATCTTTGGCAAAGGCGGGTGTGGCGCGCAGCGACTGGAGTGCCTGATAGCCGCGCCGGCCATTGTCGAAGCGCAGGAATTCCAGATCATCGCGCTCGGCATCCGGGTTCACTGTGCCGGTGCGCGCAAGTAGCTGCCGTGTCTGACTGCCGACAACGATGCGGTAAGGATCCAGCATCGGCGTATTGACCAGTACCGCCAGCGCGATCACCAGCCACGACAAGGCGATATTGCTGCTGGAAAGATGGCCCAGCCAGCGTCCGCGTTGCGGACGCATCACCGCAGCTGCGTAGCCCAGCGCATAGGCGACTGCCACCAGGGTCAGGGTTGCTCCCCAGAAACGCTCGCCGGTCCAGCCGTATTGAGCCACGCGCAGGGCCACCGCGTACGCAGCCAAGCCGGCATACAGTGGCAGGCTGAGTAAACCAGCCTCGACCACGCGGCGCAGCCAGCGCGGGTAAGGCGGCTGTGCGCGGCCGTCCTGATAGACCGCATTGGCGAACAGCACCAGCGCGAACACCATGCACAACAGGATGGCCGCGGCCGACCGCGTCTGCCACAACGCCTGCAGCCCGGTCAGCGGCAAGGTGAGTGCAAACAGCAGCGCGATGCAGGCCAGCAGCGGCAACAGGCCGGTGCAGATCGCGAACAGGATCTGCCGCATCACCTGCACCGCGCGATGCTGGGTGCGCCCGATCAGGATGCCCAGGCCGGCCATGGTGCCGGTGGCCAGGTAGATGAAGGGATCTTCGTGGAACAGGCTGCGGAAAAAGGTGATGTTCACTAGCGCAAACAGCGAGGCCCACAGCGACAGCACCATCCAGCACACGCCCACGAACAGCAGGGCAAGCGCCAGCGTCAGGGCGTTTTGCCATGCATGCTCGAACAGTGCGGTGTACGCCGCGCGCCAACGGCCATGCTGCTGGCGATGTTGCAGCCACGGCAGTGCGACAAACAGCCCGGCCGCCACGCTCAGCCCGAATGGCGTCAGCAGCTTGTGGCTTTCCAGGCCGGGCGCGCCGGTGGCGCTCCAGGCCGCCCAGCCAGCCAATGCGGCGAACACGGCGCTGACTACAGCAACGTGTTGCCACAGGCGGCGGTCGTGCAACTGCTGCACGCTGAGCAGCAGCATGCTGGGCACGGTGAGCACCAACGTGTACCAGCATACCCGTGGCCCCAGTGCTGCCAGCGGCCCGCTCGTGTGGGTGCTGCTCCATTCGGCGGCATACAGCAGCCCGCCCTGCAGTAGCGCCACCAGCACGATGAACGCCCGGGTCTGGCGCGGGAGCGGCGTCTCTGCGGGGCCGGGGGTGTGGGGCGGGGGCGTTTGCATTCACGGTCCTTGTTCACGGCAAGCGGCAATTATGGCAGCGGCTCTGCGCGCGGCGGAACGAACGGCTAGAATGCGGCCATGTCCGTTTTGCCCACGCCTCTGGCCAACCAACTGCTGATCGCGCTTCCGGCGCTGTCCGATCCCACCTTTTCGCGCAGCGTCGCGCTGATCTGCCAGCACGACGAGAACGGCGCAATGGGCGTGCTGGTCAACCGGCCATCGGAGTACACGCTGGGCGAAGTGCTGTCGCAGATGGGCATCGACACCGACGACGCGCAGCTGCGCGAGCAGATCGTGCTCAGCGGCGGGCCGGTGCACCCGGAGCGCGGCTTTGTGATCCATGACGATGCGCGCGAATGGGATTCCAGTCTGGAAGTGGGGCAGGGCGTGTTTCTGACCACCTCGCGCGACATTCTGGAAGCCATGGCCGCCGGCGAAGGCCCGCGCAATGCGCTGGTGGCGCTCGGCTGCGCGGGCTGGGGGGCGGGCCAGCTGGAGTTCGAATTGGGCGAAAACAGCTGGCTGACCGCGCCATCGGATGCCAACGTGCTGTTCGCCACCGCGCTGGAAGATCGCTGGCAGACCGCCGCCGGGCGCATCGGTGTGGACCTGTTCCGGCTCACGGATTATTCCGGGCATGCCTGAGGCGGGCGCAATCCGCTCCGACGGCACGGTGCTGGGCTTCGACGTGGGGTCGCGCCGGATCGGCGTGGCGGTTGGTACCGCATTGGGTGCCGGTGCGCGTGCAGTCGCGGTCATCAATGTTCATGCCAACGGCCCGGACTGGGTCGCGCTGGATCGCGTGCACAAGGAGTGGCGGCCAAACGGTCTGGTGGTTGGCGACCCGCTCACGCTGGACGACAAGGATCAACCCGCACGCAAGCGCGCGCATGCCTTCGCCCGGCAGTTGCGCGCGCGCTATGCGTTGCCGGTCGTCCTGATCGACGAGCGCTCCAGTTCGGTCGAAGCCGCGCAGCGGTTCGCGCGCGAACGCGCCGATGGGCGCAAGCGCCGCCGCGATGCCGACGCGCTGGACGCCATGGCGGCGGCCGTGATCGTCGAACGCTGGTTGGCCGCGCCCGACCAAGCCACTCTTCTCCCTTGATTCCCGACCTGCGATGACGACCACCATGCAACTCGATTCGGACGGACGCCTGCGTCACCTGCTCACCCTGGAAGGACTGCCGCGCACGACGCTGCTGCAGCTGCTCGACCGTGCCGGCCAGATCCGCGATGCCGCAGTCGGCCGGGTCGGCAAGCGCAACGTGCTTGCCGGCACTGCGGTCTGCACGCTGTTTTTCGAGCCGTCCACGCGCACGCGCAGCTCATTTCATCTGGCCGCGCAGCGATTGGGTGCGGACGTGCTTAATTTCGACGCGTCCACCTCCTCAACGCGCAAGGGCGAGACCGCGCGCGACACCTTGAAGAATCTCGAGGCGATGGGCGTGCGCGGCTTCGTGGTGCGCCATCCGGACGACGGCGCGGTGCAGGCGCTGGCCGAGGCCGCAGGCGAGGGCACTGCACTGATCAACGCCGGCGACGGACGTAGCGCACATCCGACCCAGGGCCTGCTCGACATGCTGACCCTGCGCCAGGCCAAAGGCACCGATTTTTCCAAGCTCAAGGTCGTGATCGTTGGCGACGTGAAGCATTCGCGCGTTGCGCGTTCGGACCTGCACGCACTGCGCACGCTGGGCGCTGGCGAGATCCGCGTATGTGGCCCGGCGAGTCTGTTGCCCGATGACGACATGCTGGACGGCTGCGTGGTCGGCCAGGATTTCGACGCGATGCTGGAAGGTGCCGACGCCTTGATGATGTTGCGCCTGCAACGCGAACGCATGGAAGAAGGCCTGGTGCCGTCGTTGGAGCAATACCACAGCGACTACGGCCTGACCCGCGAGCGTCTGGCGCGCGCCGGCCGCGACGCCGCGGTGTTGCATCCGGGCCCGATCAACCGCGGCGTGGAAATCACCGACGAGGTCGCCGACGGCGCGCAATCGTGCGTGCTGCGGCAGGTCGCCAACGGCGTCGCCGTGCGCATGGCGGTGCTGGAAACCCTGCTGGGTTGATTGCTCGTACGTACGCTCGCACGCATCGCACATGCGGTGCGTGCGAAAGATGCGTGGCGCCCCGGGCGCAGCGACAGCGGTCGCTGTGCCCGTTTGTTTTTACCAACACGCAGGCGCGCATCGCGGCAGCACGCCGGGGTCTGAGCAAGAGCCCCGTTACCATCGCCACGCAGCCACTGGCCGCGCGCAGCCAGTGTCCCGAATCGAGCCCCACCGCGCAGACGCACAGGCTCGTTCGCGCCAACTACATCGTCTAGGTTGTCGTTAGCAATTTGTGGTCAGCCCCGCCAGCCTGCGCGTTGGCAGCGCAGCCAGTCGCTCAAAGCAGCGCCCGCTCTTGCCAATCCCCAATCCCGAATCCCCAATCCCGGCAGCAAGCACCAAGCCCTAACACCCGCTCGCCTATGGTGACGGTCCCTTTCAATCGCAGGAGATCGCAATGGGTATTTCGCGTCACGCCACCGCTCACTGGGAAGGCGACCTCAAGACCGGCAAGGGTCAGCTCAGCACGCCGCAGAGCGGCTTGATGGAGAACACCCGCTACGCCTTCAGCAGCCGCTTCGGCGACGAGAAGGGCACCAATCCGGAAGAACTCATCGCTGCCGCGCACGCGGGGTGCTTCACCATGGCGCTGTCGGCGCAGCTGACCGAAGCCGGTTTCCCGCCGACCTCGCTGGACACCCGTGCAGACGTCGACCTGTCGATGGAGGGCGGCCCGCAACTGTCGCAGATCCGCCTGAAACTCAAGGCCGTGGTGCCCGGTATCGACGAAGCCAAGTTCCGCGAGCTGGCCGACACCGCCAAGAAGAATTGCCCGGTGTCCAAGGCACTGAGCGCCGTGCCGATCAGTCTGGAAAGCGAATTTTCCAACTGATCCAGCGTGAAGCTGCGCGCGTCGGCGGACCATGCCGGCGGGCGCAGCTGGCGGCAACCTGAATAGGCCTTTGCACGGCCTGTTCGGTTCAGGGCGGTTTCACCGCAACAGGCCGAGCATCGGCAGCGTGTCCTCCCTGTGAAGCTGCCGCAATGAAAACTCTTGTGCTTGGTGCTCTGGTAATGGGTCTGGCCGTGGCGGGCAATGCAACGGCGCAGCGCTACGACAGCGGCTACCGCGACAACGATCGCGGCGGCTACGAGGACGGCCGTTACGAATACGCGCGCGTCGTACGCGTAGACCCGATCATCGTCTCCGACTCCTACAACGAGCGCAGCAGCGAGCGTTGCTACAACCGCCCTTCCGATGGGTACTACACCAGCAATGATGGCTACTATCGCGACGGCGGCAGCTATGGCGCGCCCAATGCCTCCAACCGCGGCGTCGCCAGCGTGATCGGCGGTATCGCCGGCGCGGTGCTCGGCAGTCAGGTCGGCGGCGGCAACGGACGCCTGGTCGGGACGGCGGTCGGCACCATGGCCGGCGTGGCGGCGGGTCGCTCGATCTACGAAGCCAATCACCGTACCTACCAGGGCAATGTCAGCGTCTGCGAGCCTGTGTCGTACCGCACCACGCGCGAGCGTGTGGATGGCTACGACGTGACGTACGAATATGCCGGCCGCACCTACCACACGCGCAGCGACTACAACCCGGGCGACCGGATCCGTGTACGCGTGGATGTACGCCCCGACTGATTGATTGCGTCCAGGCTTCTTGTAAAAAACGCTGCGGGAGACCGCAGCGTTTTTTCTTGCCGGAGATGGGGCAGGTAAGCGTTTGCGCAGAGTGTTCGCTGGTGCGTCGCATTCGACAGTTAGCAAACTTCCCCGGCTTTGACTGCCGAACGCAGGCGCGTCATGCGATGGATGGTGATCGGGCCGAGTTCCCGGCGCAGAAGAATTCCTTTCGGGGTTGCCGTCGAACCACCCGCGTCAGATCTGGCGGATACGGCGACGCCCGGAGTACGCAGTTCGTGGCGCTCAGCCCCAGTCCAAGGTCCCGCGAATCACCGTCTGTACCTGGCCGCCCGACCACACGTCGCCGTTGCTGTCGATACGCAGTTCCAGCAGCGCATCGAAGCCGATCTCGCGGCCCTGGCTGACCACGTAACGCCGGTCTCTGCCGGGCAGTGCGTGGCGGCTGTCCAGCCAGGCCGCGAGCACGGCATTGGCCGCACCGGAGGCCGCATCTTCGAAACGCCGGCCGTTGCCGACAAAGGCGCGCACCGCCAGATCGTAGCTGCCTGCCTGAGCGGCACGCGCGTAGGCGAATACACCCATGCTGCCAGTGGCTTCGGCCAGTGTCGCGATCGCATCCCAGTCCGGTTGCAGGCTGCGCAATGCCGCTTCACTGGCCAGTTCCACCACCCACCAGGTGCGCCCTCCATCCATCAACGCAGGCGGCAG
Organism: Xanthomonas sp. 3793; assembly: GCF_024806835.1. Lineage (GTDB taxonomy): Bacteria > Pseudomonadota > Gammaproteobacteria > Xanthomonadales > Xanthomonadaceae > Xanthomonas > Xanthomonas arboricola_F. The sequence continues at coordinate 1,059,506 of NZ_JANTYU010000001.1, read as the reverse complement.
GGTGCCGAGCGGCCAGCCGCGCAGCGCATCGCGCAGCCGCGGGTCGTCGACGTCCACCTGTTCGGCAACGCGTGCGCGCGGCGTGCGGATGGCAATGCTGCGGTGGCCATCGATCTGCTCCACGCGCAGCGGCAACTGCCCGGCAATGCCGTCCTGCACCAGCAGGCCATCGTCCGGCGCGGCGAGTCCGGCGTCGAGCACCGCATGCGCCGTGCCCACGCTGGGGTGTCCGGCGAACGGGACCTCTTTTTGCGGCGAGAACATCCGTAGCCGGTAGCTGCTGTGCGCATCGGCCGCAGGAAAGACGAAGGTGGTTTCCGGCAACTTGGTCCAGCGGGCGATCGCCTGCATGGCCGCATCGTCCAGACCCTGCGCATCCAGCACCACCGCCAGCGGATTGCCGCTGCCGGGGCGGGCGGAGAACACATCCAGTTGCAGGAAACGGCGGGTGGTCATGGTGGCGGATCCGCGAACAGGGCGCGGCAGCTTACCAATCGATGCGGCCGTCGATCACCTGCAGCGTCGTTCCGCCAATCCAGATTTCGCCTGCATCGTCCACTTCCACGTGGATGCGACCATCGCGGCCGACCTCGCGGCCCTGGCTGGCGACATAACGCGCCGCTTCGCCCGGCAGGCGGTTTTCGCCATGCAGGCGCGCGGCGATGCAGGCATTGGCGCTGCCGGTCACCGGGTCTTCGGGAATGCCGTCGCCGGGGCAGAACGCGCGCACCACCAGATCTGCGTCGCCGTCCTGCGCGGCTGCGTAAATGGCCAGCCCGGTGGCGGCGCTGGCCTGGGTCAGGCGGGTGATGGCGGCAAGATCCGGCGCGGCCTGACGCACCGCCGCGGCATCGGCCAGCTCCAGCAGCCACCAGTTCGGGCCGTTGTTCCAGAGCGCTGCCGGCTGCGCTGTCACCCGCAATCCGGCGCAGGCCGCCTGCAATGCGGTCGTGTGGGTGTCGCCGGTTGCGATGACGCGTGCGCGTGGCGCGCGCAGCCGCACCTGCAACGCGCCGTGGCGGTCGAACACGTCCACCGGCAATACGCCGGCCGCGCATTGCTGGTGCAGCCGGCCGTCGGCCTTGTAGCCGGTCAATCCATGGGTTGACGCGACCCACGCCGCGCCGACGCTGGGGTGGCCGGCAAACGGCAGCTCTGCGCGTGGAGTGAAGATGCGGATGTGATAGTCGGCATCCGGCGCGCTGACGGGCACAAAGAAAATCGTCTCCGACAGATTCAGCCATGCGGCGATCTGCTGCATCTGCTCGGCCGACAACGCGCCAGCGTCGAACACCACGCCCAGCGGATTGCCGGAGCCGGTGCGGCTGGCGAAGACATCCAGTTGCAGGTAACGGTGCTTGCTCATGCTCGATGCGATCCCGTTGGTGTGAAAAGTGCGGATGGTTGCAGCGCAAACCGTTGCCGCGATGCAAAGCGGCGCTGCGGAGTGCGACCGCACGCGGGGTCAGATGCGCGCCATTGGCAGTAGAATCGGAGGTTCCGCCCGGCATCCCGGCTTCTTTCCCCCATCATAAACGCCTACTCCATGTCAGCTCCCCACACTACCGATCGTTGGATCGTCCTCAAGTTCGGCGGCACCTCGGTGTCGCGTCGTCATCGCTGGGACACGATTGGAAAACTGGCGAGCAAACGGGCGAACGAAACCGGCGGCCGCGTGCTGGTGGTGGTGTCCGCGCTCTCGGGCGTGACCAACGAACTGACCGCCATCGCCGATGGCGCTGCCGATAGCGCACAGCGCGTGGCAGCGCTGGAACAACGCCATCGCGACTTTCTGGCCGAGCTCGAGCTCGATGCCGATACGGTTCTCGGCGAGCGGCTGGTCGCACTGCACGCCTTGGTTGCCGATGCGCGCGCTGCCACGCGTACGCTCGATTGGCAGGCCGAGGTGCTGGGGCAGGGCGAGTTGCTGTCCTCCACCATCGGTGCGGCGTATCTGCATGCCAGTGGCCTGGACATGGGCTGGCTGGATGCGCGGCAGTGGTTGTCGGCGTTACCGCCGCAGCCCAATCAGAGCGAATGGTCCAAGCGCCTGTCGGTGTCGTGCCAGTGGCAGTCCGATGCCGACTGGCGCGCGCGCTTCGATGCGCAGCCCACGCGCCTGCTGATCACCCAGGGTTTCATTTCGCGCCACGCCGATGGCGGCACCGCGATCCTGGGGCGTGGCGGTTCGGATACCTCGGCGGCGTATTTCGGTGCGTTGCTCGGCGCCAGCCGGGTGGAGATCTGGACCGACGTGCCCGGCATGTTCAGCGCCAACCCGAAGGAAGTGCCGGACGCGCGCCTGCTGACCCGCCTGGACTATTACGAAGCGCAGGAAATCGCCACCACCGGCGCCAAGGTGCTGCACCCGCGCTCGATCAAGCCATGCCGCGATTCCGGCGTGCCGATGGCGATCCTGGATACCGAGCGCCCCGATCTGCCGGGCACCAGCATCGACGGCAATGCCGAGCCGGTACTTGGCGTCAAGGCGATCAGTCGCCGCAACGGCATCGTGCTGGTGTCGATGGAAGGCATCGGCATGTGGCAGCAGGTGGGCTTTCTGGCCGACGTGTTTACCTTGTTCAAGAAGCACGGTTTGTCGGTGGACCTGATCGGCTCGGCCGAGACCAATGTCACCGTGTCGCTGGACCCGTCCGAGAACCTTGTCAACACCGATGTGCTGGCTGCGCTGTCGGCCGACCTGTCGCAGATCTGCAAGGTCAAGATCATCGTGCCTTGCGCGGCAATCACCCTGGTCGGGCGCGGCATGCGCTCGCTGCTGCACAAACTGTCGGACGTATGGGCCACGTTCGGGCAGGAACGCGTGCACATGATTTCGCAGTCGTCCAACGACCTGAACCTGACCTTCGTCATCGACGAAGCCGATGCCGACGGTTTGCTGCCGATCCTGCATGCGGAATTGATCGACAGCGGCGCGATGCCGGTGAGCGAAGGCGAGGTGTTCGGCCCGCGCTGGCGGCAGATCATCGGCTCGGTGCGCCCGCGGCCCACGCCGTGGTGGCATGCCGAGCGCGCGCATCTGCTGACGCTGTCCAAGGCCGGCACGCCGCGCTATGCATATCACCTGCCCACCGTGCGTGCGCGGGCGCACGCACTGGCGCAGATTGCCGCAGTGGATCAGCGTTATTACGCGATCAAGGCCAATGCGCATCCGGCGATCCTGATGGCGCTGGAACAGGCCGGGTTCGGGCTGGAATGCGTCTCCCACGGTGAGCTGCGCCGCGTGTTCGACACCTTGCCGGAGCTGTCGCCGCGCCGGGTGCTGTTTACGCCGAGCTTCGCGCCGAAGGCCGAATACGAAGCCGGGTTCGCGCTGGGCGTGACCGTCACCGTGGACAACGTCGAAGCGTTGCGGCGCTGGCCGGAGGTGTTCCGCGGCCGCAACGTGTGGTTGCGTATCGACCTGGGGCATGGCGATGGGCATCACGAGAAAGTCAATACCGGCGGCAAGGCCTCCAAGTTCGGTCTCTCGTCCACGCGTGTGGATGAGTTCGTTGAAGTGGCGCGCACGTTGGAGGTCACCATCACCGGCGTGCATGCGCACCTGGGCAGTGGCGTGGAGACCGGCGAGCACTGGCGCATGATGTACGACGAACTGGCCGGGTTCGCCCGCCGTATCGGCACAGTGGAAACCATCGATATCGGCGGCGGTCTGCCGATTCCGTACAGCGCCGAGGACGAACCGTTCGATCTCGATGTGTGGGCCAAGGGCCTGGCCGAGGTCAAGGCCGTGCATCCGGGCTATCGGCTGGCGATCGAGCCGGGCCGCTACCTGGTGGCCGAGGCCGGCGTGTTGCTGGCCAGCGTCACCCAGGTGATCGAAAAGGATGGCGTGCAACGCGTCGGACTGGATGCGGGCATGAACACCTTGATCCGCCCGGCGCTGTACGACGCCTGGCACGACATCGAAAACCTCAGCCAGCTCGACGCGCCGGCCGATTGCAGCTTCGACATCGTCGGGCCGATCTGCGAGTCGTCTGACGTGTTCGGCAAGCGCCGCCGCCTGCCGGCTGCCACCGCCCCGGGCGATGTGGTGCTGGTGGCCGACGCGGGCGCGTACGGCTATTCGATGGCCAGCACCTACAACCAACGCGAGCTGCCGCGCGAAGAGGTGATCGATGCGCCCGCTGGCTGAGTTCGTGCTGCTCAGCACCCTGGCCGGCGGCGTGTCGATGGTGTTTTCCACTGTCATCGACATGGCCGGCCAGCGGATGCCGTGGGCCGATAGCCTGAAATGGGCGCTGCCGGCGCTGCTTGCGGCGGGCGCTGGCGCATGGAGCGCCGCGCGCTGGCAGCGTCGGCGCGATACGCGAGCGCCCGCGTCCGCCTGGCACGCTGGTGGCATGGCAGTACGCACGGTGGTGTTGAGTGCGCTCAGCTATCTGCCGGCATTGCTGCTGTATCTGCTGGTTGCATTGGCGGCCACCGGCGATGCGCAGGTGATTGGCTCGCAAGTGATGTTGCTGTTGTTCGTCATCGGCTGCCTGCCGCTGCTGTGGGCTGCGGTGCCGTTTTCCATGATTGAATATGCCCTGTGCCGACGCTACCTGCGTCGGCAACGGGGTCTTGCAGGTAGTCCATGAGCGCTTTCGACAAACACCAGATGTCCACCTTCCGTTTCGTGCGCTGCGCGCTCGACGCGCAGACCGGCGTGGCGACGCTGGTGTATGCCTTCGACCAGGGACCGGAACTGGTGGAAACCGTTGCCGTGCCCGGCGCGCCATTCGTGCTGGACGGCGCGCGTGCCGCCGCCGTGCAACAGGCCTTGCAGTTGCTGCACCTCATCGCGGGCGTGAGTTACTACAAGGCCGCCGTGCCGCCGACCATCGCCATCGACAGCTACAGTATCGATGCCGAAACCGCCGCGCTGGTGGAAAGTGTTTATCTGCATGGCCTGGGCGAATTCGCCTACCGCAATGGCTTGAACCTGCACGGCAAGATCAACTTCCCGGTGGCTGCGCAGCCAGCTGCGCAGGCGCCTGTGTTGGGCTTGCGCGAGCATGCCTTGGTGGCGATCGGTGGCGGCAAGGATTCGCTGGTCAGTATCGAAGCGCTGCGACATGCCGGCATCGAGCAGACCGTCAGCTGGATCGGCGGCTCGCAACTGATCCGCGCCTGTGCCGAGCGTACCGGCCTGCCGGTACTCAACATCGGCCGCGTGCTGGCGCCGGAGTTGTTCGAGCTCAATCGCCAGGGTGCGTGGAACGGGCATATCCCGGTCACTGCGGTGAATTCGGCGATTCTGGTGCTGTCGGCGTTGCTGACCGGTGTGGACCAGGTGGTGTTCTCCAACGAGCGTTCGGCCAGTTACGGCAGCCAGATTCCCGGCACCGGCGAGGTCAATCACCAGTGGTCCAAGGGTTGGGCATTCGAGCAGGCGTTTGGTGCGTATGTGCAGCGCCACGTGGCTGACGATCTGCGTTATTACTCGCTGCTGCGGCCGCTGTCGGAGCTGGCGGTGGCGCGGCAGTTCGCCAAGACCGACCACTACGACGCGCATTTTTCCAGCTGCAACCGCAACTTCCACATCATGGGCGAGCGCCCGGTGCATCGCTGGTGCGGCGTCTGCCCCAAGTGTCATTTCGTGTTCCTGGCGCTGGCACCGTTCATGCCCAAGACGCGCCTGGTCAAGATCTTCGGGCGGAATCTGCTCGACGATGCCAGCCAGGCCGGCGGCTACGATGCGCTGCTCGAGTTCCAGGACCACAAGCCGTTCGAATGCGTGGGCGAAGGCCGCGAATCGCGTGCGGCGATGGCGGTGCTGGCAACGCGTGCCGAGTGGAAGGAAGACGCGCTGGTGAAGCGTTTCATCCGCGAGATCCAGCCGCAGCTGGATGCGCAGGACCTGCAGGTCGAGCCGTTGATGGCCATCGACGGCGAGCACCGTATCCCGGCGGCGCTGTGGGAGCGCGTGCGTGCGAATTTCGCAGCTTGAGGGCAGGGCGGTTGCATTGTGGGGGTGGGGGCGCGAGGGGCGCGCTGCCTATCGCGCGCTGCGCAGCGCATTGCCCGCGCAACCGCTGACCGTCTTTTGCAACGCCGAAGAAGCGCGCGAGCTGGATGCATTGGCCGATGCGGCGTTGCAGGTGGAAACCGAAGCCAGTGCGCAGGCGCTGGGCCGGTTCGAGGTCGTGGTGAAGTCGCCTGGCATCAGTCCGTATCGTGCCGAAGCGCTGACGGCCGCTGCCGCGCACGGCACCCAGTTCATCGGCGGTACGGCGCTGTGGTTTGCCGAACACGCGCAGGCCGACGGAAGCGTGTCCGGCGCGATCTGCGTGACCGGGACCAAGGGCAAGAGCACCACCACCGCGTTGCTGGCGCACCTGCTGCGCTGCGCCGGACATCGCACCGCCCTGGTCGGCAATATCGGCCAACCCTTGCTGGAAGTGCTGGCACCGCAACCGCCGCCTGCGTACTGGGCGATCGAGCTGTCCAGCTACCAGACCGGCGAGGTCGGGCGCAGTGGCGCGCGCCCGCAACTGGCGCTGGTGTTGAACCTGTTTCCCGAACACCTGGACTGGCACGGCGACGAGGCGCGCTACGTGCGCGACAAGCTGTCGCTGGTGACCGAAGGCCGGCCGCGGATTGCACTGCTCAATGCTGCCGATCCGCTGTTGCGCGGGCTGCAGCTGCCTGACAGCGAGGTGCGCTGGTTCAACCATGCCGACGGCTGGCACCTGCATGGCGATGTGGTATATCGCGGCGAGCAGGCCATCTTCGATACCGCCAACGTGCCGCTGCCTGGCGAACATAACCGCCGTAATCTGTGCGCGGTACTGGCTGCAGTAGAGGCGCTGGGCCTGGATGCCGCAGCACTGGCACCGGCCGCATTGAGCTTCCGTCCATTGCCCAATCGCCTGCAGTTGCTCGGCAGCGTGGACGGCATCAGCTACGTCAACGATTCGATCAGCACCACACCGCATGCCTCGCTGGCCGCGCTGGCCTGCTTTGCGCAACGCCGTGTGGCCTTGCTGGTCGGTGGACACGACCGCGGGCTGGATTGGCAGGATTTTGCCAAGCACATGGCGCAGCAGGCACCGCTGGAAATCGTCACCATGGGCGCCAACGGGCCACGCATCCATGCGCTGCTTGCGCCGTTGGCCGAGACCGGTCGCTTCGGCCTGCATGCCGCCACCGACCTGGAGCATGCCATGCAGCTGGCACGCGACGCGCTGGGCGTGCAGGGCGGTGTGGTGCTGCTGTCGCCGGGCGCGCCCAGCTTCGGTGCGTACAGCGATTACGTCGCACGCGGGCGGCATTTCGCCCAGCTGGCCGGATTCGACCCGGCGGCGATCAGTGCCATCCCGGGGCTGGGCGTGCAGTGAGGCCTCTGGCTGTCAACAGCAGCTATCAGACGACTGTGCTCACCGCCGAGGCGGGCGCGGCCGGTGCTCGGTGCGGCAGGGGCCACGCGTACACTCCGGTGCTGCGCGCACCACCCACACCCAGCTGAAGACTGTTCGCTAATTTCTGTCAGCCGCTTCAAGGCATCGTGCGCCAATTCTGTGAGCAAGGCGGGCGTGCGCCACACCAACGCCGCTCCGGCGGCCGCAGCCACTGCTATGCCGCTTCCGTGCGCCGCGACCAATCCTGCACGCCGGCTGGGCCTACACTCGCGCAAATCCCGGGAGCAAGCGCATGCACAAGCAACGGTCGTGGAGCGGTATGGGTCTGGTCGGCGTGTTGGCCTCGTTGGCATTTCCAGCGATGGCCGCAATGCAGGCCAAGCCACTGGAATGGAAAGTCGGCAAGGACACCTACAGCGGCGTGCTGGTCTACGACGATGCCGGCGACGCCAAGCGCCCCGGCCTGGTGATGGTGCCGAACTGGCGCGGCGTCAACGACTCGGCAGTGAGCAAGGCCAAGCAGATGGCCGGCGACGACTATGTGGTGCTGGTAGCCGATGTGTACGGCAAGGGCAAGCGTCCGGCCAACGACAGCGAGGCCGGGCAGTTTGCCGGCGCCCTGAAGAAGGACCCGCCGACGTTGCGCGCCCGCGCGCTGAAAGCGGTGGATGTGCTCAAGGCGCAGGCCGGCAAGGCGCCGCTGGATGCATCGCGCATCGGCGCGGTGGGGTTCTGCTTCGGCGGCACCACGGTACTGGAGCTGGTGCGTGCCGGTGCGCAGCTGGCCGGCGTGGTCAGCCTGCACGGCGGTATCGCCACGCCTAGCCCGGCGGCTGCCGGCGCGGCCAAAACGCCGCTGCTGGTGCTCAACGGCGCCGACGACAAGAGCGTGAGCAAGACGGACATCGCCGCCTTCGAGACCGAGATGAATGCCGCAGGCGCCGACTGGCAGTTCGTCAATTTCAGCGGCGCGGTGCACTGCTTTGCCGAAGCCGATGCCAACAGCCCGCCCGGTTGCCTGTACAACCCGCGCGCGGCCAAGCGTGCGTACCGCATGCTTGGCGACTTTTTCGATGAGCGGTTCGGTCAGTAGCAGGGATTGGTGATTCGGGATTCGGGATTCGCAACAGCGCGGTTCCGTCCTTCAATCAATCAATCAATCAATCCCTGGTTGTGCTCAGCGATCTGTGCCTAACAATCGTTCGGCGATCAAGTCTCGGGATTCGTAAGAGTGCGAACAAGGCCGCTTTTGCGAATCCCCAATCTCCAATCCCAAATCCCGTCCGGAGCGCCCAGCGCTCCGGATCAGTGCGTGCGTTCGACCGCGTAGCGCGCCAGGCCGCGTAGCGCGGCAACCGCTGGGCTGGCGGGCAGGGTGTCCAGCGCCTGTTCGGCGGCGGCAGCGTATTCGGCGGCGCGCTGGCGGCTGTAGTCCAGCCCGCCGGTGGCGTGGATGGCGGCCAATACTTCCGGCATCGCGGCTGCATCGCCTTGTTCGACGATCTGCCGCAGGCGCTGCTGCGTGGCCGCGTCCGAATGCGCCATCGCATGGATCAGCGGAAGCGTGGCCTTGCCTTCGGCCAGGTCGTCACCCAGGTTCTTGCCCAGGTCGGTGGCATCTGCGGCGTAATCGAGCACGTCGTCGGCGATCTGAAACGCAAAGCCCAGCTGCATGCCGTAGTCGTAAAGCCGTTGCTGCACATCGGCATCCGCGCCCGAGGCCAATGCACCCAGGCGGGTGCCGGCGGCGAACAGCACGGCGGTCTTGCGCTCGATCACCCGCAGGTAGGCGGCTTCGTCGGTGTCGGGGTTATGCACGTGCAGCAGCTGCAGCACTTCGCCTTCGGCGATGCGGTTGGTGGTGTCGGCCAGGATCTGCATGACTTCCATGCGGTCCAGCTCGACCATCAGCTGGAAGCTGCGCGAATACAGGAAGTCGCCGACCAGCACGCTGGGTGCATTGCCCCATAGCGCATTGGCGGTACTGCGCCCGCGGCGCAGGTCCGACTCGTCCACCACGTCGTCGTGCAGCAGGGTCGAGGTGTGGATGAATTCGATGATCGCCGCCAACTGGTGATGCTCCGGGCCGGAGCCGCCCGCCGCGTGACCGGCCAGCATCACCAGCATCGGACGCAGGCGTTTGCCGCCGGCGGAGATGATGTGATCGGCGATCTGGTTGATCAGCACGACGTCCGAGGCCAGACGGCGGCGGATCAGTGCATCGACCGCGGCCATGTCGGGCGCGGCGAGGGACTGGATCTGGGGCAGGCCCAGCACGGTGGGGAGGTCTTCGGCGATGGTCATGCGCAGGCGTTCGTGATGAGCGCCGATTATAGGTGTACCGGCAGGATCCGTCCCGCCGGGCGCAACCGCGGCCTTCATATTCGCTGTCGCGCGGCTGCAAAGGCCCGTGCGGGCTGGATTTCCGACCCTGGGCGGGGCGCTTGCCCGGCAGCCGGGCGCGGCAACCTGCCACGACCGTCGGTGGGCAGGTGCGGTAACATTGCCGCACAGACATTCATCGCTGCGCGCCTCCGGCGCCAGCGCATCATTTCGGAAGCAGCTATGGCCCGCGGCATCAACAAAGTCATCCTCGTCGGCAACCTCGGCAACGATCCCGACACCAAGTACACCCAGGCCGGCATGGCGATCACCCGCGTCAGCCTGGCCACCACCAGCATGCGCAAGGATCGCGAAGGCAATAACCAGGAGCGCACCGAGTGGCATCGCGTGGTGTTCTTCGGAAAGCTGGGCGAAATCGCCGGTGAGTACCTGCGCAAGGGCTCGCAGGTGTATGTCGAAGGCGAACTGCGCTACGACAAGTACACCGGTCAGGACGGCGTGGAAAAGTACAGCACCGACATCGTCGCCAACGAGATGCAGATGCTCGGCGGCCGTGGTGAAGGCGGCGGCGGTGGCATGGGCGGCGATCGCCCGCAGCGCGCGCAGGCCCCGCGTCAGCAGGGCGGTGGCGGTGGTGGTGGCCAGGGCGGTTACGGTGGCGGCGGCGGTGGCCAGGACTATGCCCCGCGTCGTCAGCAGCCGGCCCAGCAGCAGTCGGCGCCGCCGATGGACGATTTTGCCGATGACGATATTCCGTTCTAAGCGAATACATTTTTAAAGATGTAAACAAGGGCTCTTGGCGCATTTGCCAAGGGCCTTTTTTTATCCGAGTTGCTGGGTGCTTGCGCCCTTATTGTGTCCAGCGTGAAGAAACCGGACCGGTGGGATAGACATGTCGGCGCGCTCTTGGCGCCCCAGGAAGTGACGATGCATCCTGCTCGCGATCCAAGTCGGCACAGCGATGTTTTCGGCCGGCGCAATTTTCGGTGACGCACTGCGGTGCCGATCTGTCCGGTACCAATGGCTGATGCGACTGTGGTTGCTGGAACACGCATCGGCGATGATCGGTTGCTGATCCGTGTTGCCAAGCGACGAGAGCGAACACCTGCGCGCTCAGGCATCCGACCGCTTGGGTGGGCCGCAAGACTTACGGCAACGGCCGGTTGGCCGGAGTGGGGCCGTGCGTTGGCAAGTTCGACCGCCACAGCCGGCGCCCAAAGACGCTTACGGGTACGTTTACCTGATTCAGTCGGCTACCGTCACTGCAAGATGGGGTCATGCGGATGGGTGCCGAATCGCTCAAGACGATTGCAGTGCGCGAACCCGGGGCCGCGCAGGCTGCTGCATCACTTTGCTTCTGCGCATGCGTAGCAGGACAGACTGTCGCTGCATGCCAGGCTTGCCGTGATGCGAGTCAGGAACGACTGACTGGGTCCTCTGGAATACGCTGGATGATCGACAGAGAAACGGGCGCTAGCGCGATGGCAGGCGTTAACGAGTTACCTGCTTGCGTGCGGAGTTGCTTACAAAAGGCCGCGGTCGACATCGCCGCAATGGGCTGAGATCGTCTGGCCGTCCACCTCCTGCGACGCCCGAGGTTCCATCACCGTGATGCAGCGTCTGGCGCGACAGGGGTTTTGCCCTGCAGCAGGGATTTCGTGCACTGCGTCTTGCAAAACCGCGATTGTCTACTTTATGGTGCAATCGATTGAATTGCGGCGAATGCCTAGCATTTGATACCGGTTGGGAGGCCGGAAAACGGATGTCTATCCAATCGAGCGGGCCGGCGCCGGCCGCGGGGTTCACGCGGCGAGATGCGCTGCGCGTTGCCGTCGCCGGTAGCGTTGGCCTCGGCGTCGTGGGCATGTTGCCTGCGTCTGCCGCTGCTGCCGCTGCTGCGCCGCGCAAGGGCAACCTGAAGCATTCCGTGGCCCGCTGGACGTTTCCGCAGCAGTCGATCGCCCAGCTTTGCCAGACGGTGAAGGGCATCGGGTTCGCCGCCATCGATCTGGTCGGTCCTGCGGATTGGCCCGCGCTGAAGGCCAACGGCGTCTACAGCTCGATGTGCAACGGCGCGGAGATGGGGCTGGACAAGGGCTTCGCCGGCAGTCAGTTCCACGACCAGCTGGTCGAGCGCTACACGCGGCACATCGACCTGGTGGCCGATGCCGGCTATCGCAACCTCATCTGCTTTTCCGGCAATCGCAACGGCATGGACCCCCAGGAGGGCATGGCCCACGCCGAAGCCGGACTCAAGCGCATCCTCGGACACGCCGAGAAGCGCGGCGTCGTGTTGGTGATGGAACTGCTGAACTCCAAGGTCGATCACCCCGACTACCTGTGCGACCACTCGGCATGGGGCGTGGAGCTGTGCCGACGGATCGGCTCGGACCATTTCGGTCTGCTGTACGACATCTACCACATGCAGATCATGGAGGGCGACATCATAGCCACCATCGGCAAGCATCACGCGTTCTTCAAGCATTACCACACCGCAGGCGTGCCTGGCCGGCACGAGATCGGAGACGCTCAGGAACTGCACTATCCCGCCATCTGTCGCGCAATCCGCGATACCGGTTTCGATGGCTATCTGGCGCAGGAATTCATTCCTTCCGCGCCCGATCCCGTCGGCTCGCTGCGCGAGGCGATCCGCCTCTGCGACGTCTGAAACGCTATCCACCAAGGTGAAGTAGAACCCATGGCAGACAATCACTACGACGCCATCGTCGTTGGCTCGGGAATCAGTGGCGGTTGGGCGGCGAAGGAACTGACCGAGAAAGGCCTCAAGGTCCTGATGCTGGAACGCGGACGCAACATCGAGCACGTCAAGGACTATGTCAACGCGATGAAGGAAGTGTGGGATTTCCCGCACTACAACCGGCCGACCCAGGCGATGAAGGCCGACTATCCGGTGTTGAAGCGCGACTACGGCCTGGTCGAGAACCTGCAGGGCATGTGGGCCAACGAAAAGGAATCGCCCTACACCGAGCTCAAGCGATTCGACTGGTACCGCGGCTATCACGTGGGCGGCCGCTCGCTGATGTGGGGACGGCAGAGCTATCGCCTGTCGGACCTGGACTTCCAGGCCAACCTCAAGGACGGTATCGCCACCGATTGGCCGATCCGCTACGCCGACATCGCGCCCTGGTACGACTACGTGGAGAAGTTCGCCGGCATCGCCGGCACGCGCGAGGGCCTGGACGTGTTGCCCGATGGCCAGTTCCTGCCGCCGATCCCGTTGAACATCGTCGAAAGGGACGTGGCCGCGCGGATCAAGAAGGCCTTTGGCGGGACCAGGCACCTGATCCACTCGCGTACCGCCAACATCACCCAGCCCATGGTCGAGCAGGGCCGCGTCAACTGCCAGTATCGCAACAAGTGCATCCTGGGCTGTCCTTTCGGCGCCTACTTCTCGACCCAGTCGGCGACGCTGCCGGCGGCGATGAAGACCGGCAACCTGACCTTGCGGCCGTTCTCGATCGTCAAGGAAGTGCTCTACGACAAGGACCGCAAGCGAGCACGCGGCGTGGAGATCGTCGATGCCGAGAGCGGGCAGACCTATCAGTACACGGCCAAGGTCATTTTCCTCAACGCGTCTTCGTTCAACTCGAGCTGGCTGCTGATGAACTCGGCCACCGATGTCTGGGACGGCGGGCTGGGGTCTTCGTCCGGCGAGCTTGGGCACAACGTGATGGACCATCATTTCGGCGCGGGCGCCTCCGGCCGGGTCGAGGGCTTTGAGGACAAGTACTACTTCGGCCGGCGTCCCTGCGGCTTCTACATTCCGCGGTTCCGTAACGTCGCCGCGGACAGACGCGGCTACCTGCGCGGGTTCGGCTACCAGGGCGGCGCCAGCCGCACCGGGTGGTCGCGCGAGATCGCCGAGCTGAATATCGGCGCCGACCTGAAGGACGCGCTGACGCAACCGGGCGACTGGCGCATCGGCATGACCGGATTCGGCGAAATGCTGCCTCACCACGACAATACGATTCGCCTGGACCCGCAGCGCAAGGACAAATGGGGGCTGCCGGTGCTGGCGATGGATGTGTCCCTGCGCGCGAACGAAAAGGCCATGCGCAAGGACATGGCCGCCGATGCCGCAGAGATGCTGGAGGCCGCCGGTGTCAAGGACGTGCAGATGCACGATGACGACTACGCGCCCGGCAAGGGCATCCACGAAATGGGCACCGCGCGCATGGGCCGCGACCGCAAGAATTCCGTGCTGAACCAGCACAACCAGGTCTGGGACGCGCCGAACGTCTACGTGACCGACGGTGCCTGCATGACGTCCAGCGCCTGCGTCAATCCTTCGCTGACCTACATGGCGCTGACGGCACGCGCGGCGGACCATGCGGTGCGCGAACTGAAAGCGGGGAACCTGTGATGGAACGCCGCGAACTGCTGAAGATGATCGTCGCCGCCACGGGCGCGGCCATGATCGGCCTGCCCGCGCTGGGCCAGGCACAGGCGCCGGCCGAGGGAGCGAAGACCATCTTCTCCGCCGCCGATGTCGGCACGCTGGACGAGATCGCCGAGACCATCCTGCCGCGGACCAAAACGCCGGGGGCCAAAGATGCCAGCGCCGGCCCGTTCATGGCGCAATTCGTCACCGACTGCTACACCGCCAAGCAGCAGGCGGCGTTCCGCGCCGGCCTGGCCGACATCGACAAACGCGCCGGCGGCCGCTTCGTGTCGCTCGCGCCGCAGGCGCGCACCGAGCTGCTGCGCGCGCTGGATGCGGAAGCCAGGAAACATGTCGTCGAAACCACTGATATCGGCACCGCCGAAAAGGCGAAAGCAATGCCGCACTACTTCACGATGATCAAGCAGCTGGCCATCTTCAGCTTCTTCACCTCGAAGGTCGCCGCGACCGACGTGCTGCGCTACGTGGCCGTGCCGGGCCGCTACGACGGTGACATGGCCTATGTCCCCGGTACGCCTGCCTGGGCGACGAACTGATGGGCTGCGACGATGCGCCCCTGCGCCACTTCCCCGGTAACACCATGACCAGACTTCTCCTGATGGCAGCCTGCCTGCTGGCCGCGGCGCCTGCATTCGCGCAGACCAGTGGCGAGCCGTCGCGCGATCCGGCCAAGACCGAGGTTTGGACGCCCGTCCCCGCGACCGTGGCCACGCCCCCGGGCGGCGCGCCTTCCGACGCCATCGTATTGTTCGATGGCAAGGATCTCTCCGCCTGGGAGTCGGAGCAGGGCGGACGGGCGCCCTGGAGCGTTGCCGACGGCGCGCTGACCGTGGTCCCGGGCAGCAAGGGCATCCGCACCAGGCAGCGCTTCTGCGACATCCAGCTGCATGTCGAGTGGCGCACGCCTGCCGCGACCCGGGGGTTCGAAGGCCAACAGCGGGGAAACAGCGGGATCTTCCTGCAGGAACTGTATGAGCTCCAGGTGCTCGACAGCTACGACAATCCGACCTATGCCAACGGCCAGGCCGGCGCGATCTACAAGCAGGCCATTCCGCTGGTGAACGCCTCGCGTGCGCCGGGCGCATGGCAGGCCTACGACATCGTCTGGAAGGCGCCCCGCTTTTCGCAGGGGGGCGGACTCATCTCACCTGCCCGCATCACCGTCCTGCATAACGGCGTACTGGTGCAGGACAACACCGTCCTGTCGGGCAAGACCGAGTACATCGGCGCGCCGTCGTATGCGCCGCATGGGTGCGCGCCGATCTTGTTGCAGGAGCACGATTCCAAAGTCAGCTATCGCAACATCTGGGTGCGCGCGCTGTAGCGCCGGCGCAACGCTGTCGCCGGCATCTTGGGGTGTGCCATCAATCCCCGCGCAGATCGCGCCGCTCTTGCGCATGCACGCAGGCAAGAAGCGCGCGCATGTGTGGCGGATGCGGCTGGGGTGATGGCGTAGCGCCAGGCGCGCAAGAGCTGACCTGCGGATTGGGCTCGTCAGGCCGCCAGCCGGCGCCGCGCGGCTTGGCCTGACTGGCAATCCGACAAACCCAACGCGACCTCTCGGGCATCGGTGGCACGCCCTATTGCACCAGAAAGCTTGCGATGTTGTCGACATCCTCTTGCGACAGCTGAGGGAAGGGCGGCATCAACCCGCCGCCCTTGACGATCTTCTCCTTGATCTGCGCGGGTTGCAGCCGCTTGCCCACGTCGGTTAGCGCAGGAAACGTGGGCGGGACGCCCGCGCGAGTCGCGCCGTGGCAGGCCGTGCAGTGCGTTGCGTAGAGCTGCGCGCCGGCCGTCGGGTCGTCCTTGGACCATGCCGTGGTCGCAAGCGTCGTTCCGAGCAAAGCCACGGCCATTGTCAGGATCGGTTTCAAGCGGGGCTCCTGTGCGCGCTAGCGATGGGTGCCGGCGGGCAGGTGTTCACGCAGGTAATCGGCACCGATCTGGATGACCGTGGCCGGATCGCGCGGACGGTCGTGCTCGATGATGTACCAGCGCACGCCGGCACCCGCTGCGGCAGGCAGGATCGCGTTCCAGTCCAGCACGCCCCGGCCGACGGCGGCGAAGCCGCCCTCGTCCTCGGCCTGGCCTTTCGGGGCATTGTCCTTGGCGTGTACCGCGAACATGCGGCCCTTGAACTTGCCCAGCATCACCGCCGGGTCGTAGCCGGCGCGCGCAACCCATGCCAGGTCCAACTCTGTCTCCAGATCGGGTCCGGCCGCTGCGAACAGCAGCTCCAGGCCGGTCTTGCCATCGAAGTCGACCAGTTCGAAGTCGTGGTTGTGGTAGGCCAGGTGCATGCCCTTGGCCCGCACCCGCTTGGCGATCTGGCCCAGTTCCTGGCCCAATGCGGTCCAGCCCGCGGCATCGGTCGGCCGATCCTTCTCGTCCAGGTAGGGCACTACCAGTGTCGTGTTGCCGATCGACCGGTTGAAGGCGAGCGCGCCGTCCAGGTCCTTGCGCAGATCGGCCAGTTGCACGTGCGAGGAGATCGCCTTGATCGCATACCTGTCCAGCAGCTGCTTGAGTTCGGCAGCGCTGACGTTCTGCGTGCCGACCGTTTCCACCGCGCCCAGGCCCGCGTCGTGGACGATCTTCAGCTGTTGGTCGAGCGAGCCGGCGTTGCGCAGGGAGTACATCTGCACCGCGATGGGTTGTTTCGGGCCGGCGGCGTCACGTGCGAAGGCGGGCAGGGCGACGAGCAGCAGCAGGACGAGGGTCGCGGTCCTGCGTGTAGGCAGATGCATCAGGAAGTCCTCCCGGGATTCAATCGATGGATGTCCAGGCACGCGACCTGGCCGATGTGATGACGCGATCGACGATCAGCGCCGAGCGCACCCCGTCTTCGAAGGTCGGCAGGCCGTCCGGCCGCTCGCCTTCGATGGCGCGATAGGTGTCGGCGACGAACGCCTCGAAGCAATCGCCGTAGCCTTGCGCATGCCCGGCCGGCAATGTGGATAGCCGGCGTTGTTCGGCACTGCCGGCACCCGGCCCGCGCACGAAGATTTCCTCGCGCTGGTCGGGCAGGCCGATCCACAGCCGTTCGGCATCCTCCTGGTCGAACGCCACGCTGGCCCTGGCGCCGTCGATCTCGAACCAGAGGCGATTGCGGCGCCCCGCCGAGACCTGGCTGACCGTCAATGACGCCAGCGTGCCCGCGCCGGTCCTGAACATCGCTGCGGCCACGTCCTCGCTCGCTACCGCCTGCATCGCGCCGCCCGCCGTCGGCGTGCTGAAGCTCTGCCCGGTGAGGGCGCCGCGCTCGGCGATCACGGTCACGAAGGCAGCGCTGACCTCGACAAAACGCTCACCGCCGACCCATTCCACCAGGTCGCACCAGTGCGAGCCGATGTCGGCGAACACGCGCGATGCGCCGCCCAGCGCCGGGTCCACGCGCCAGTTGTTGCTGGCGGGATCCAGCAGCCAATCCTGCAGATAGCTGCCGTGTATCAAGCGCAGCGGCCCCAGGTCGCCCTGCGCGATGCGCGCGCGCGCTTCGCGCACCACCGGGTGATAGCGGTAGACGAAGGGCACCGTGGCAACCAGCCCGGTCGCGGCGGCCAGAGCCGCCACTGCCTGGGCGTCCTGCAATGTCGTGGCCAGGGGTTTCTCGCAGATCACGTGCTTGCCGGCTTGCAGCGCCGCCTGCGCCATGGCGCGGTGCAGATGATTGGGTGTGCAGACGTGCACCACCTGCACCTGCGGATCGGCGACCACGTCCTCGATGTCGCGATAGGCGCGCGGCACATTCCAGGACTGCGCAACCTCGCGTGCGCGTTGCGGGGATGAGGCGGCGATGCCGCGGACCTGCGCACCGGCCAGCAGCGCCGCGCGACGATGCACGGCGCCGATCATGCCCGTGCCGACGATGGCGATTCCAAGCTTGCTCATCGGGTGGGGTTCTCAGCGTGTGGAGGGGATGGCCGCGGCGACCGGCCGGTCGCGGAACAGCAGCAGGAAGGCGACCAGCACGACCAGCGCCACGCCTGCCGGGAACAGCCAGATCTGCTGCCAGTCCGGGCCCGCCGCCGTGGTGTAGTGCTCGACCACCGCACCGGACAGGAACGTGCCGATCAGCATGCCCACGCCGTAGGTGGCCAGGGTGATGAAGCCCTGCGCGCTGCTGCGCGCGGCGGGGCCGGCATGCGCATCGGTGTAGATATGGCCGGTGACGAAGAAGAAGTCGTAGCAGATGCCATGCAGCACGATACCGATCACCAGCAAGGAAAAACCGCCGCCCGCATCGCCAAAGGCGAACATCGCGTAGCGCAGCACCCACGCCGCCATGCCCAGCGCCAGCATCGTCTTGACCCCCAGCCGCACGAACAGGAACGGCATGGCCAGCATCAACAGCACTTCGGACACCTGGCCCAGCGATTGCAGGCCGGCCGCGCCGCGCACGCCCAGATCGTTGAGATACGGGTTGGTGAAGTTGTAGTAGAACGCCAGCGGGATGCAGATGGCGATCGAGGCCAGAAAGAACACCAGATAGGAGCGCGACTTCAGCAGCCGCAGCGAGTCCAGTCCCAGCATCTGTCCCAGCCCGGCGTCGCGCTGTTGCGCCAGCGGCGGGGTGTGCGGCAGGGTGAAGGCATACAGGCCCAGGGCGAGCGATGCCAGCGCCGCCATCCGGAACGTCAGTTCGAGCCGGTGTGCCTGTTCCCAGCCCAGCCAGCCGATCAGCACGCCCGCCACGATCCAGCCGACGCTGCCGGCCACCCGCACGGGCGGGAACTGTTTTTCAGGCGCTTGCATGTGCCGCATCGCCACGCTGTTGACCAGTGCCAGCGTCGGCATGAACAGCAGCATGTACAGCATGACGCAGGCGGAGAACAGGCCGAAGCTCGTCGCCGTGGACGCCAGCCACATGAGCACCGCGCCGGCGAGGTGCAGCACCGCGAGGATGCGCTGCGCGGCGAAGTAGCGGTCCGCGACCAGGCCGACCAGGAACGGCGCCACGATGGCGCCGATGGACTGGCTGAGGAAGGCCGTCGCTACCTGGCTCGCGCTGGCCTGCAGGGGGCCCTGCACCAGGTAGGTGCCCAGGGTCACGAACCATGCTCCCCAGATGAAGAACTGCAGAAACATCATCGCGCCCAAGCGCGACATGGTGTGCCTCATGGCTTGCCCTCCCAGGCGGTATTGGCTCAGATCCCCAGCATGCGGCGCAGCGATGGCGGATCGGCGCCGCTGTCGGCGAAGTCGTCGAAGGCGCGTTCGGTCACGCGGATGATGTGGTCGCGGATGAACGCGGCACCCTCGCGTGCGCCGTCTTCCGGATGCTTCAGGCAGCACTCCCACTCCAGCACCGCCCAGCCCGGGAAATCGTATTGCGCGAACTTCGAGAAGATCGCCTTGAAGTCGATCTGGCCGTCGCCGAGCGAACGGAACCGCCCCGGACGATCGATCCAGTCCTGGTAGCCGCCGTAGACGCCGCTGTGCGCACTGGCGCGATACTCCGCGTCCTTGACGTGGAAGATGCCGATGCGGGCGTGATACCGGTCGATGAAGCCCAGGTAGTCCATCTGCTGCAGCAGCAGGTGGCTGGGGTCGTACAGGATCTTGGCGCGTGGATGGTGGTCCACCATATCGAGAAAGCGCTCGAAGGTCGCGCCGTCGTGCAGGTCCTCGCCTGGGTGGATCTCGAAGCACAGGTCCACGCCGCAGGCGTCGAAGGCATCCAGGATCGGGCGCCAGCGGCGGCCGAGTTCGGCGAAGGCTTCGTCCACCAGCCCCGGCGGGCGTTGCGGCCAAGGGTAGAAGTAGGGCCAGGCCAGCGCGCCGGAGAACGTGGCATGTGCCGTCAGCCCCAGGCGCTGGCTGGCCCTGGCCGCCAACAGCAGTTGTTCAACTGCCCAGGCCTGGCGGGCGGCGGGATCGCCGCGCTTGTCCGACGGTGCGAATCCGTCGAACAACTGATCGTAGGCGGGGTGGACGGCAACCAGCTGCCCCTGCAAGTGGGTCGACAACTCGGTGACCTGCAGGCCGTACCCGGCCAACATGCCGGCGACGTCGTCGCAGTACGCCTGGCTCTGCGCAGCCTGGGCCAGATCGAACAGGTGGGGCGCGCTGGTCGGCACTTGTACGCCAGAATAGCCGAGCCCTGCAGCCCAACCGGCCAGTGTGTCCAAGCGATTGAAGGGAGGTGTGTCGGCGATGAACTGTGCCAGGAACAGCGCCGGACCCTTGAGCGTCTTCAACGTGATTCGCCCTCATGCAATCGATTGAATCATCCTAGCATGGGCCACCCGCAAGACCCGTTGTGCGCTGCACAGCGGAAAGAAGAACCGAGCTCATGGCAACAACCATCTACGACATCGCAAAGCACGTCGGCGTCACCGCCGGCACGGTGTCGCGGGCGCTTTCCCGGCCGGAAAAGGTCTTGCCGGCCACGCGCACGCGCATCGAGCAGGCCGCCGCCGCGCTGGGCTATGTCCCCAACACGGTGGCCAGGACGCTCAAGACCCAGCGCAGCGGCAAGCTCCTGGTCACCGTCCCGGACATCGCCAATCCCTTCTTCGCCCAGATCCTGCAGGGTGCGGAGGACGCGGCGCAAGCCGTCGGCTACGCCGTCCTGCTAGGCGATACCCAACACCAGCCCGATCGCGAGGAGCGCTACGCACAGATGCTCCGACGTAACGAGGCAGACGGCCTGATCGTGCTGGGGCACGGCCTTCCGCCGACGGCGCGTGAGATCGTCAAGCAACTGGGCGCCGCCGCGCCGGTGGTCAACGGCTGCGAGTTCGACCCGGCGCTGGGCATCCCCAGCGTCCACATCGACAACGCGGCCGCCGCGCGCGCCATGATGGAACACCTGTATGGACTGGGGCACGAGCGCGTCGCCGTAGTGGGCGGTCCGCCCGACAATCCGCTGCACCAGCAGCGACTGGAAGGGGCCCGGGCCTCCGGCAAGGCACGCGGCCGTCTGCGCAACCTGACCGTCGTGCCGGGCGACTTCTCCGTGGAATCCGGCCATGCGGCTGCGATGGCGCTATTGGCGCGTACGCCCGCGCCGACCGCGATCTTCTGCTTCAGCGATCAAATGGCGTTGGGCGCCCTGGCCGCCTGCCGGGACCTGGGCATCCGCGTGCCGGATGCGCTGTCCATTGTCGGCTTCGACGACCTGGCGTCGTCGAGTTACCTCACGCCGCCATTGACGACCATTCGGCAACCCATGCGGGAGATCGGTGTCCGCGCGGTCAACCTGCTGCTCGCCATCATCGAAAGGGCGGACGTGCCGCTTCAGCAGACGCTGGATTTCAGTTTGATGTTGCGTGGATCCACTGCTGCCCCCAAGGGTAGGTGACCGCAGGCGTGGGGCAACCGCGACCGTTGGCGCAGATCCCGCAAGCGCCCCGGCTTTCGTCCGTCTTCTTGACCGACTTCCTGCAGTCGGTTGATATCCCTGCCGCCGGCTGTTTACGCCCCCTCGGAGTCAACCATCTAGGCGTTCCAGGCCACGTAGTCGGGTATCCGGTAGATGTGCGCAGCCGTTCTGATCATCAGCAACGTTGAAATAGATCAACCCCGCTAACGCTTCGCGCCTGCTGGGTTTTTTTATATGCAGGCCGTGGCGGCCTGATGTGCGGGCGCGCGCTTCCAGCTGCAGAGACTGTCGACGCTGGACGCCGACGGTCGGGTTTGCCCAGGCAGCGGCGCCGAGACGCTGCAGATGCGCAACGCGCACCAGGACGGTGTCGCCTCGTAGCACGTTCGGCAGTGCGGCGCCGCTGGCCGGGCGGTTGGATGCTCTTGTCCCGGTGTCGACTGGGCTGGATCCTCGGGCGTTCGAGGAGTTTCTCAGGTCGCAGGTTCACCCAATACAGCATTGAATGCCGGCATTTGCTGTTTCAGTTCCGGTATCGACTCAAGCCTCGACCCAGGGTTGCAGCACCACTTTGCCGGTCGTCTGGCGGCTTTCCAGCAGCCGATGCGCCTGGGCCGCCTGTGACAACGGCAGCACGGTGTTGACTTGCAATGCAAGTTGTCCGGACAGGATCAAGCCCATGATTTCCGTCAGCGTGGACTGAATCAGTTGCGGGAACGCCAGGTAGCTACCCACATAGAAACTGGTCAGCGTGTGGTTGGGAACGATCAACTGCCATGGGTCGATCAGGGCGGTGTTGCCGCTGGATTGGCCGACGAAGATCAGGCGCCCGAACGGCGCCAGGGCCTTGAACGCCTCGGCGACGTTGTCGCCGCCAGCGATTTCGACGATGACGTCCACACCCTTGCCATCGGTGAGGGCACGGACCTGTTCGGCCCAGTCGGCAGCGGTGTAGTCCACCGCCGCGTCAGCGCCCAACCGGATCGCCATGTCCCGCTTTTCCTGCGTGCTGGCTGCGGCGATGACCTTGCCGGCGCCATAGAGTTTGGCCAGCTGCACCGCGAGGGAGCCCAGGCCTCCGGCCGCGCCTTCGATCAGCACGGTTTCACCTGGCGCCAGCCGCGCGGCATTGCGCAACACCAGCGCGGCGGTCAAGCCGTTGGCCATCACGGCCGCGGCCTGGACCGCCGGCACGCCATCGGGCAGCGGCACCACGATCGCCTCCGGCACACAGATGTACTGCGCGTAGCCGCCGGCGCCAGGTGTTGCCAGTACCGACATGCCGGCTTGCAGCGAAGTCACCGCCTTGCCGACCGCAACGATCGTGCCGGCAACTTCCGCGCCCAGAATGAAGGGCGCTGGCGACGGCTCGGGATAATCGTCTCCCCGGCGTCGCATGACGTCGGCGAAGTTGAGGCCGGTCGCTTCGATCCGGATCAGCACCTCGTGGTCCTGCGGCGTCGGATCGGGAACGTCCTCGTAGATCAGGACATCGGCGTCGCCGGTCTGGTGAAATCGAACAGCTTTCATGTCACATCCTTCATGTCGTGGATTGATGGGCCTGATGCCCGGGAATTACGCCAGTCCGAACTGCTTGTGCAGCACCTTGTCGAACAACGCGCGAGGCAGGAACCGACGGGCGAATGCGCCTTGTCTGGCGTCCTTGCCCGACGCGTAGCGCAACTGCGGACGCTGCTCGCGTGCGGCCAGGACGATGGTGTCGGCGACGCTCTCGGCGGTGGCCGCGACGGCAATCGCGCTTTCGTATGCCGCCCGATACTTGGCGCGGAGCGCGTCGTAATCGGCCAGTGGCCGATCCGACCAGACGGTGCTGGTCTCGAATGCGGTGCGGGTCGCGCCCGGCTCGATCACCACCACCCGCACACCGAACCCGCGCACTTCGTGGTCGAGGGATTCGGAATATCCCTCCAGCGCATGTTTGGTGGCCGAGTAATAGGCGTTGAATGGCGCAGGGATCAGACCCAGGCCTGAGCCGACATTGAGGATGCGTCCGCTCCCCTGCTTGCGCATGAGGGGCAAGACCGCGTTGGTGACGCGGACCACGCCGTAGAAGTTGGTTTCGAACAGCGAGCGGACCTGTTCGATCGAGCTTTCTTCCGCCGCACCCTGGACACCGACGCCGGCATTGTTGACCAGCAAATCCAGACGGCCTTCGCGCTGCTGCAGCTCGGCGATCGCAGCGGCGACCGACACGTCATCGGTCACGTCCAGCGCCAGCAGCGGAAACGCCGCCTGGCCGGCTCCCGCACCGCGCCGGCTGGTGCCATAGACCGTATAGCCGGCCGCGAGGAGTTGCCGGGCAGCCGCTTCGCCGATGCCCGAGGAAGCGCCGGTGACCAGCGCCACAGGTTTATGTGTCTTCATGAAGTGTCCTTGGTGAGGTGAGGCGGCGGTGGTCGACGGGTGGCGTTCGACCGTGTGGATTTATGATGTCGACCGAACTCAAAAATGTCAACAACTTTGATTGTGGTCGACATCAATGTAAATTGACGGCCTGCCGTCGACCCTGGAACACAATGAAAATCACCAAAGCGCAATCGCTGGAGAACCGGGCCCGCATCGTCGAAACGGCCTCCACGTTGTTCCGTGAACGTGGCTACGACAGGGTGAGCGTGGCCGATCTGATGGCTGCCTCCGGGCTCACCCAGGGCGGCTTCTACAAGCATTTCGGGTCCAAGGCCGACCTGATCGCCGAGACGGCCCAGCACGGGCTTGAACAGATCTCCCGCCAGGTGGAGGGGTTGGAGATCCGGGACTTCATCAACTTCTACGTCTCAAGAACGCACAGAGACGGCAGGAGCGATGGCTGCACCATGGCGGCGCTCAGTGGCGACGCGGCGCGTCAGTCGGTGGAGATCAAGGCGACGTTCGCAGCCGGACTCGAACGGATGCTGGAGACCGTCGAACGCGAAGGCGTGCTGCCTGATGCTGGGTCGCAGGCCAGTGTCCGGGCGAAAACGCTCGACATGTTCGCGCACATGCTGGGCGCGGTCGTCCTGTCGCGTGCGTGCCCGGACGATGCCCCGCTGGCGGATGAAATCCTGCTCGCCTGTCGCACGCAGCTGCTTGCGGCGCTTGACCCCGCTGGCGGCGAGTAGCCTGTGGCTCCACGCTCCACGCTCCGCGCAATGCCCCGACGCGTTTGCATCGGCCGATCGGCCCACGCGCAACGCCTTGCCGCACACGTGATGGCGAACGCCGTTGCGCGGTGACCCGGCGCAAGCGTGTCCAACACGCTTCCGCGTCTGTGGCGGCCTAGAAAGCCCGCCATGTACAGCTTGAAGTGGTCGACATCGATCATCAGCACCGACAACGGCGTTTGCAGGCGTGCTGCAGTGCCTGCGACAGGCGATGGTCGAGTGCACGCCGGTTCGCGATGCCGCTCAGCGCATCCATCCAGGCCTGCGCGCTGAGCCTTGCCTCGTTGCGATGCATGCGGCGTAATTGCAGATGCAATCAGAGGCCGATCGCCGGCAACACGGCAGATCCGAGCATGGCGATCACCACCGGCTGACGTACCGACTGCCGCCACGGTCGGGCGACGATGTCTCTACGCGAAAGGCGCGCCACTCGCTCGTATCGAACGCAGGTCTGCGATCAACGCGCTCGACTGCCGTGGCGAAGGCGCGATGATCAGAGCGTGGTCCGCGACGGCGGCGGATAGACCTCCGCTGCGGCATGCGCCAGGCCGATGCCGCGCGCGGTCAGCGTCTCGTAGATACGCCCGACCAGCGTGCTGCGGATGGCGCCGGCATTGTCGTATTCCAGTGTCCAGGCGCGCACGATGAATTCCATCGCCACGTTGCCCATGTTGTCGAACAGCACGATCGGTACGGGGGTGGCCGCGACGCCCTCCGTGGCGCGCGCCACGTCGATCAGCAGGGCTTCCACCTCTGTTGGCGCGTTGCCATAGGCCACGGCGACACGTACTTCCAGCCGGCGGTTGCGATCGAAGAGCGTCCAGTTGACCAGTTGCTGGGAGATCATTTGACCATTCGGCACCACGACACTCGCACCGTCGAACGTCGACAGCCGGGTCGCGCGCATGCCGATGTCGCGCACCCGGCCAGTGGTCCCTCCGACCTCGATCACGTCGCCAGGTTGGAATGGCCGCTCGAAGATCAGCACCAGGCCAGAGACGAAATTGTTGACCACGTTCTGCAGGCCCAGCCCGATGCCCACGCCCAGGGCGCCAAGCACCAAGGTCAGCTGGCTGGTCTTGAAGCCGGCCGCCGACAGCGCTCCAATCAGGCCGAGCATCAACACCGCGTAATAGCTCAACGAGGCGATGCTGTTGGCGACACCATGCGGCAATGACAGCCGCGACAGCACTTCGCCATCGAGCACCAGGCGTACCGTCTTGGCGAGCCAGAAGGCGATCACCACGCTGAGTGCGAACAGCAACACATGACCCAGGCTCACGCGCAGATCCCCAAGCGCCCAGCTGTGTCCCAGCAACGCCGACAGCGAGTCGTCGACCGGGGTCAGCACACGGAAGCGATCCAGCGCGTAGACGATCCAACC
This sequence comes from Xanthomonas sp. 3793, assembly GCF_024806835.1. Classification (GTDB taxonomy): domain Bacteria; phylum Pseudomonadota; class Gammaproteobacteria; order Xanthomonadales; family Xanthomonadaceae; genus Xanthomonas; species Xanthomonas arboricola_F. The sequence goes on along the minus strand of NZ_JANTYU010000001.1, from coordinate 1,033,498 downwards.
GACGATGGCCGCGGCCGTCAGCAGTTTGAGCAATCGCTGCACCGCGGGGCCCGCATGCTCGCGTGCGAGCCGGAAGCGTGCTACGCCGGGGCGCTTCAGCAGCAGCTGGACCCAGGTTGCCAGGACGGTCATGCCGGCGGCGAGCAGCAGGGCGAAATACAGGCTGTCGATGACGCCGCCGGTCAATGTCTCTGCCAGCGACACGTTGCCGAACGCATTGGCCACCAGTGCCACTCCCAGCAGTACCCCACCGACATGCACTGCGGCGCGCAGTGCATTGCCGAGGCGCCCGTTCTGCGATGCATGACCATGGCGATGTGCGCGCCACAGCAGCCAGCCCGCTGCGGCCAGGCCAAGCAATGTCAGCGAGAAAATATAAAGACGATAGGGGACCGGGCTGGACAGGAAGACGAAGCCCAGCCGCAGCAGCAGAAACAACGCACTGGCCACGTGTGGCGTTATCCCCAGCAGGCGTCGGTGCGAGGTCGGCAGCAACCGCATCACCGGGATGACCGCAATCACCAGCGCCAGCTGATGGGTCAGCATCGGCGCGTCGGGCTGGAAGGCAAAGGCGCCGATGACGACGAGCAGCAGCCAGCACGAAAGAGGGCGCGAAAGCACGCTCGCCTCGGTCCGGCTGATCTGGCCAGCCTTGATTGGCCCGCGACTGCGCCAGGCGAGCCACAGCAACAACGGGAGCGAACAGCTCAGCAGTGTCTGCAAGGCGCGCCGGCCGACCATCGCATCGCCCTTGACATACTCTTCGGCAAAGCGCGATTCGATTTCCAGGCCGCTGCGGACGGTATCGCTGGTATCGGCCACGGACACGACGCTGGCCGGGGTCAGTTGCCACAGTGGCGGCCCATCCACGCGCAGCAGGCGCGTGTCGTACGCCGCGATCGCCTCTGCGACGCGACGTTGCGCGCTTTCGATGCGCGCGTCCACCGCATTGCCGCGTCGGCCGAGTGCGATCAGCCGTGCCAGCGGATCCGATAATCCCGCTTCGGCCTGGGCCAGGTTGACCACGACCTCGTCCACCCTTTGGCGTAGCGCGATGGGCAGCTCCTGCCCGGATGTTGCGGTCGTCACCCAGGCCTCGCGGCGGGACGCCAATCCTGCCGCGTCGCTGGCTCGATGCGTGGTTGCGATGGCCAGATCCGACTGCCAGCGCGCCAGTTGGCGTGCCTGGAATCGCCAGTGGCGCGACAGGCTTTCCAGGCGCGGAATCGGCAGCATCCGCATCTCGGCAAAGGTGATGCGCCAGAACGGATCCTCGACCGCGGCTTCGATCCTCGCCAGTCGACGTGCGAACGAGGCAGCAGGTGCGCCGGGCTCTGCATTCGCCTCCAGGGCGCGCTCGGCCAGCCGCTGATCCACGTCGGCCAGTGACGGAATGTCGGCGACATCGATCGCAGCCGGTGCGCCGTTTGCCGCCGTTGGGGTGGACGCGGCAGCACTGGTCGGAGTGATGGCGGCGGCAAGCTGCCATGCGCGCGCGACAACCGGTTGCGCCAGGGCGAGACTCGCCAACACTGCGCATGCAAAGCGGAGGGCAGAAACCATGGCGTTCCGGAAGCCGGCCGTGTAGACGTCGGCAGGTTATCAGCAGCCAAGCAGCGGAGGCATTGCTCGAGTCTGGTTCGGCCGGGCGTCCTCGTGTGGCAGGAGGCAGGGCTGTACGCTGCACCTGCATCGAATGGCTGCGGCAGTGGCGGTAGCCATGCGTCGGCAGATATTCGCAAGGCTTGCCGAAGCTGGTGCCGGGATGGATCGCGGTAATGCGCTGATGGACGTCGCATCTGCAGGGTGACGCCAGGTTCCTGCGGTGACTGCACCGGATGAGCTGTCTGACCGGTCTGGCGCCCGCCGGTTGGTTGCTGTCACCGCGCTCGACTCGGCGAAAAAGACGGCAGCCGACAAGCAAGCCGAAAGCCGGCTCGACTGCATTCGGATAACGCCCGGCGTGTTATCCCAAACGCCGATTACAGCAAGGAACACCTCATGCGCGCCGTTCGTTTGGCTCATCCTGCAGGCTTGAATGCATTACATATTGTTGCGCTGCCCGATCCCGGGCAGCCGGCACACGGCCAGATCAGAGTGCGGCTGCATGCCAGCTCGTTGAATTTCCACGACCTCGGCGTGGTATCGGGGCAGATGCCGACGGCCGATGGACGCATTCCGATGTCCGACGGCGCCGGTGTGGTCGAAGCGGTCGGTGCGGACGTCACCGAGTTCGCCGTCGGCGACCATGTGGTGTCGACCTTTTTCCCGCAGTGGCTGGACGGCGAACCGCTGCATGCCGGCTTTGCGACCACGCCGGGCGATGGCGTCGATGGGTATGCACGCAGCGCGGTTGTAGCTGCTGCGCAGGCATTTACACACGCGCCGGCCGGTTACAGCCATGCGCAGGCGGCCACCTTGACCACTGCCGGCGTCACTGCCTGGCGCGCGCTGGTGGCCAATGGCGGCCTGAAGGCGGGCGACACCGTCCTGGTGCTGGGTACCGGCGGTGTGTCGATCTTTGCGCTGCAGTTCGCCAAGGCGATGGGCGCGATCGTGATCGCCACGTCCTCGTCGGACGAGAAGTTGGAAAAGGTCCGCGCACTCGGTGCCGATCACGTCATCAACTATCGGCAGCACGCCGAGTGGTCGCGGCAGGTGCTGGAGATCACCGACGGACGCGGCGTGGACCATGTGGTCGAGGTCGGTGGACCCGGCACGCTGGCACAATCGATCCGTGCCGCGCGGGTGGGCGGGCACATCGCCTTGATCGGCGTGCTGACCGGTGCGGCTGGCCCGATACCGACTGCCGAGATGATGGGACGTCAGCAGCGTCTGCAAGGCCTGGTGGTCGGCAGTCGCCGGCATCAGCAGCAGCTGGTGCGTGCACTGGACAGTCTGTCGCTGCGTCCGGTCATCGACCGCAGCTATGCGCTGGAAGAGATCGGCGAGGCGTTCGCATTGCAGAAGGCCGGTGGGCATCTGGGCAAGATCGTGCTGGAGTTTTGATACCAGCTGACCGGGCGCGCTGGCCTCATGACGGTGGCCGGCGCGCCAGGCCAAGCAGGTCTGCAGGTGTTGCTGCCGCAGCACTCGTATCGCGGCTGGTCCAGCGATGTTGCTCTGCAGCGGCTGGTTTGACTTGCGCATCCCGGTCGGCATGTGACCGCGCCCGCAATCGATGCTGCATCGAGCGCGTCATCGCCACGGCGCTATCTAATGACGCCGCACAGTGATGAGTACGTTTCATAGACGCATGCTGCCTCCAACGCCAATGCATGCGCAGGCGACAACTAGAATCGGGCAACCACCGATTGCACCGTTCTCAAGCCCGCACTCACGCGCTTGTGACTGACGGCCCTGCACATTGATAAAGAACTGTATTAGCCAGCATTGTTGGAGATGCCAGCCATGAGAGACATCAAGATGACCCGTCGCGAAGTATTGATCGCTGGCACGGCGTCGGCAGCGAGCGTTGCCGCAACCCACTCGATGGCGGCCACTGCCGTGTCGCAACGGCAGGCGGTGGAGCCGGCCAACGCGTCCAGCCAGGTCGCCTTCGAGATCAATGGCAAGCCGGTGACGCTGACACTGGATAACCGCACCACCTTGCTTGATGCATTGCGCGAGCACCTGCACTTGACCGGCACCAAAAAGGGCTGCGATCACGGCCAGTGCGGCGCGTGTACGGTCATTGTCGACGGGCAGCGCATGAATTCCTGCCTGTCGCTGGCGGTGATGCATCAGGGCGCAAAGGTCACCACCATCGAGGGCCTGGGCACACCGGACAAACTGCATCCGATGCAGGCGGCCTTCGTCAAACACGATGGGTATCAGTGCGGCTATTGCACACCTGGCCAGATCTGTTCGGCAGTGGCCGTGCTGGATGAAGTCAAGCGCGGCATTCCCAGCCATGTAACCGACGATCTGACCGCCAAGACCCGGCTCACCACGCCGGAACTGCAGGAACGCATGAGCGGCAACATCTGCCGCTGCGGTGCGTATTCCAACATCGTCGAAGCGATCAACGAAGTTGCCGGAGAACGCGCATGAAGGCTTTCAGCTACGAGCGCGCCACCTCGGCGGCAGATGCCGCAGTCAAGGCCGCGCGCCAGCCAGGCGCCAAGTTCATCGCCGGCGGTACCAACCTGCTCGATCTGATGAAGCTGCAGATCGAAACGCCATCGCATCTGATCGATGTCAACGGATTGAATCTGGACACCATCAACGCAACGCCGGAGGGCGGCTTGCGGATCGGTGCGTTGGTACGCAATACCGATCTTGCCGCCGATACGCGGGTTCGCCGCGATTACGCCGTGCTGTCGCGCGCATTGCTGGCGGGTGCGTCCGGCCAGCTGCGCAATCGCGCCACCACAGCCGGCAATCTGCTGCAGCGCACGCGCTGCCCGTATTTTTACGACACCAACCAGCCGTGCAACAAGCGCCTGCCAGGCAGCGGCTGCGCGGCGATCGGCGGCTTCAACCGTCAGCTGGCTATCATCGGCGCCAGCGACGCCTGCATCGCCACCCATCCCAGCGACATGGCCATCGCCATGCGTGTACTGGACGCTACGGTGGAAACGGTGCGGCCGGATGGACAGACGCGCGCTGTGCCGCTGGCCGAGTTCTATCGTGCGCCGGGGACCACACCGCATCTGGAAACCGTGCTGGAACGTGGCGAGCTGATCACTGCGGTGACCTTGCCCAAGCCGCTTGGCGGCACGCATGTCTATCGCAAGGTGCGCGACCGCGCGTCGTATGCGTTTGCCCTGGTCTCGGTCGCCGCTGTCGTGCAGCGCGACGGCACCGCGCGCATCGGCGTTGGCGGTGTGGCGCACAAACCATGGCGTAGCGAAGCGGCCGAAGCGCAATCGCGCCAGGGCGCACGCGCCATCGCTTCTGTGCTGCTGGATGGCGCACAGCCCACCGAACACAACGCATTCAAGGTGCCGCTGGTGGAACGCACCTTGACCGCGATCCTGGCCGAGGCGAGGGCCTGATATGAAATTCGACACTCCTGCCGGTTCCAACCCCATCGATCAAGGCAAGGTCGTCGGCAAGCCCGTCGACCGCATCGACGGGCCGCTCAAGACCACCGGCCAAGCGCCGTATGCCTACGAACATCATGACCTGCCGGGCCGCCCTGCCTACGGCCATGTCGTGGGGGCGGGGATCGCCAAGGGCAACATCCGCAGCATCGACCTGAGCGCCGCGCGCAACGCGCCCGGCGTGCTCGGGATCGTCTCTGCGCAGAACGCCGGCAAACTGCACAAGGGCAAGCTCAACACCGCCAAGTTGCTGGGCGGCCCGGAAATCCAGCACTACCACCAGGCAATTGCAGTGGTGATTGCCGAAACCTTCGAGCAGGCCCGCGCAGCGGCGCAGTTGATCAAGGTCGACTACGGCCGCCACGTCGGCGCATACGATCTGAAGAAAGCGCGCGATGGCGCCAAGGTCAGCAAGGAGGGCGGGGCCCCCAATAGCGCCGTCGGCGATTTCGATGGCGCCTTCGCCGCGGCGCCGGTGCAACTGGATGCCGAGTACACCACGCCCGATCACTCGCACGCGATGATGGAGCCGCATGCGTCGACCGCGATGTGGGACGGCGACAAGCTGAGCGTGTGGACGTCCAACCAGATGATCAACTGGGGTGCGCGCGACCTGGCAGTGACCTTGGGCATTCCGCGCGAAAACGTGCGCATCATGTCGCCGTACATCGGTGGCGGTTTTGGCAGCAAGCTGTTCCTGCGGGCCGATGCAGTCCTGGCTGCGCTGGCTGCGCGCGAAGTCAAGCGTCCGGTGAAGGTGATGCTGCCGCGCCCGCTGATCGCCAACAACACGACACATCGTCCGGCGACCGTGCAGCGCATCCGCATCGGTGCCGAGCGCGATGGCAAGATCACCGCGATCGCACACGAAAGCTGGTCGGGCGACCTGCCCGAGGGCGGCCCGGAGATCGCCGCCGCGCAGACGCAGTTGCTCTACGCCGGGGCCAACCGGCTGGTCGCGACCCGGCTGGCCGTGCTCGATTTGCCGGAAGGCAATGCCATGCGTGCACCCGGCGAAGCGCCCGGTTTGATGGCACTGGAAGTGGCCATGGACGAAATGGCCGAAAAACTCGCGATGGATCCGGTCAAGTTCCGGGTCGTCAACGATACGCAGGTCGATCCGGAAAACCCGCAGCGCCCGTTCTCGCAGCGCCAGCTGGTCAAGTGCCTGCAAGACGGTGCCGAGCGTTTCCAGTGGTCCAAGCGTAAATCCAAGCCGGCCAGCAACCGCGATGGGCGCTGGTTGGTCGGCATGGGCGTGGCGGCCGCGTTTCGCAACGCGCCGGTGATGACCTCCGGGGCGCGCATGCGCCTGGAGCAGGGTGGTCGCGTGGTGGTGGAAACCGACATGACCGATATCGGCACCGGCTCCTACACCATCATCGCGCAGACCGCGGCCGAGATGCTGGGCGTGCCGCTGGACTGGGTGGACGTGCGCCTGGGCGATTCCAACTTCCCGGCATCGGCGGGCTCTGGTGGGCAGTGGGGCGCAAACAGTTCCACCGCTGGCGTCTACGCAGCTGCGGTGAAGCTGCGCGAAACCGTCGCCAAGCAGCTGGGCCTGGACCCGGCCAAGGCCGAATTTGCCGATGGCCATGTACGTGCCGGCGGCAAGCGCATTCCACTGGGCGATGCTGCGTCCAATGGCGCCCTGGTGGTCGAGGACAAGATCGAGTTCGGCGACCTGTCCAAGACCCATCAGGTGTCGACCTTCGGTGCGCACTTTGTCGAAGTTGGCGTGGATATCACCACCGCCGAGGTGCGTATCCGCCGCATGCTCGCGGTGTGCGCGGCCGGACGCATCCTCAATCCCAAGTCCGCGCGCAGCCAGGTCATCGGCGGCATGACCATGGGTGCGGGTGCGGCGTTGATGGAGGAACTGGCGGTGGACAAGCGCTTCGGGTTCTTCGTCAATCACGACCTGGCCGGTTATGAAGTGCCGGTGCATGCGGATATTCCGCATCAGGACGTGGTGTTCCTGGAAGAAAGCGACCCGATGTCCTCGCCGATGAAGGCCAAGGGCGTGGGCGAGCTGGGAATTTGCGGCGTGGCGGCAGCGATTGCCAACGCGGTCTACAACGCCACCGGCGTGCGCGTGCGCGACTACCCGGTGACGTTGGAAAAGCTGCTGCCGCATCTGCCCGAGCAACTGCGCGCGTGAGTGCAGTCGTCGCTCCTGCCACGCATGCAGCGCCGGCCGAGCCGGCGTGGCCGGCATGGCCGAGCTACGCATTGCACGACGATCTGCTGCCGGTGCTGACCGCCTGGCACCGCGCCGGCCAGCGGGTGGCGATCGCGACCTTGATCGACGTGCAGGGCTCCTCGCCGCGCCCGCTGGGAAGCGAGATGGCGATCGCGGCCGATGGCCGGGTTGCCGGTTACGTCTCCGGCGGTTGCGTGGAAGCGGCCGTTGCGCATGAAGCCATGGGCGTATTGCGCGATGGGCAACCGCGATGGCTGGACTATGGCGAGGGCAGCGATGTGCTGGACATCCAGCTCAGCTGTGGCGGGCGCATTGGCGTGCTGGTCTGGCCAGTGCCGGATCTGGCCGAGCATCTCGCACGCTGGCGCAATGCGCGTCAGCACCGCCGCGCGTTTCATGTTGCGCTGGACCGCAGGACCGGGAGCGTGCGCTATCCCGCCCATGTGCACGACGTGCGTGCCGGCGAATTTCTGCGCGTCCATCGCCCGCCCTTGCGGCTGGTACTGGTGGGTGCAGATCCTGCATTGCTGGCGCTGGTGGCGTTGGCCAATCAAATGGGGATCGAGGCGCGTGTGCTGCGTCCGCACGGGCCCAGCGAGCCGCCGCCCGGCCTGGCGCCGGAACACTACGATCGCCGCAGCTTGCACGATGCGTTACGCGATCTGCAGCTGGACGCCGGCACGGCTCTGTACAGCCTGGCGCACGACAGCGAGATCGATCTGCAGGTCGCGTGCCGCGGCCTGGAAACCGATGCAGCATGCATCGGCATCCTGGGCAGCCGGAGCAAGCGCGACAGCCGCCTGCAGGCGTTACGTGCGCTGGGCTACGACAAGGCTGCGCTTGCGCGTTTGCGCCTGCCGGCGGGTTGGCGAATGGGGCGCTCATCGCCGCATACCATCGCGCTGGGCATCATCGCCGAAGCCACGCAGGCAGTGACGGACCTGCACATCGGTGCAGCCAGCACTTAGGTCGTCGTGCATCTGTCGTATGGTTTGTCGTGCCGCGCCTCGTAGGCCTTGGCGGTTGCCCGCAGCGCTGCTTCGTGCAGGTAATCCATCCCGACACAACGCCGTGTGCGTGCACGCATTCCGCACTAATCCGCACTCCGCATGGTGCGTTGACGCCTGCTACGCACCAGCGCGAGCATCGCATGCGGTCGATGCGTTGCGCAGTCACTCCGCACGCACAGCGCGGCCTCTACGCTGAGCCGGTCTCCATCACGCACGACGTCGCCATGCCCCTTGTTCTCTCGCTTTGTGACGTTGTGTCGTGCGATGTGCCAGTTGCCGGATCGCCACGCGTTGCCGTGTGCATGCACGCAACGCCTGGCGACGCACGCAGCTTGCATCCGGCACGCAGTTGCCGCGCTACGTGCGTCGGTTGTCACGCGCCTGGCAGGTCCTGCGCATGAGCAGCGACCATGCCGCATTGATATTGGCGGCAGGCGCGGGGAGCCGGCTCGGCCGCTCCAAGCAGTTGCTGATGCGGGACGGCGAACCATTGCTGCGGCGTGCTGCACGCATCGCATTGCAGACCGCACCACTGCGCTGCGTCGTCGTGCTGGGCGCCGATGCCGACAGGCTGGCCGACGTCCTGCAGGGGCTGGAGGTGGAAGTGCTGCGGCATGCCGACTGGCCGTCCGGAATGGGCTCCAGCCTGTCCGCACTGCGCCGGCATGTGCAGGACGATCCGACGCTGCGACGCAGCCTGATTTTGGGGTGCGACCAACCGGCACTGGAGGCGCCGCACTTACGCGCCTTGCTGGACGAAGCTGAGCGTGCCACTTCGCGGTGTGCCACCAGTGGCTATGCGGGCGTGCGCGGGATTCCCGCGGTGGTGACCCACACCGCCTGGGCAGACGTTGCGCTGCAGGGCGATAGCGGTCTGCGCGCGCTGTTTGCCAGTCTGGATGTGCAGACGCTGGGCTGCGTCAGCGCACCGGCGCTGGCGCTGGACGTGGACACGCCTGCGGATCTTGCGGCAGCGCAACAACGCGGGTGGGTAGACCGGGATTGAGACGCGATGACGGGTATCGGCCACCGATTTCCGACAGCCTGCTGCGCAATCCGCCGATGCCGATCAGGTCCAGAGCACCAAGGCTTCCCTGACCACCAGAACGTAGCCCACCACCATCGCGGTCTTGACCGGAAACTGGAACTTTCTGAGCAGATACATGCCAACCCTCCCCAAGGCCAGGTACGAGCGCGCCCTGATTCCTGCAAGCCGTCGGCGCTCCTGTGGCGGCTGCTTGTGAAGATTTCTTCACCCCTCGTCGCGGAATGTAGCGCTCAGCGTGAACTGTGTCACGTAAGAATTTTCCTACTCGGATGCCAGTGTCCGCCCGACGGTGTCGCCATGCGTAAAACCGCATGCTCGCTATGCCAAACGCGGAGCCATCGGCCACTCTCCCGCGGCCCCTTGAGTAAGGGCATGTTGGCTACCGGAAGTGGCGTGGCTTGCCCCAATCCCTGGCGTGGTGCGCCCGTCCGGCGCGCCCGCTGTGTTTGACCGCTGTACTCACCGGCCGGAGGCCATATGGACCAATCCCGCTACGTCGTACGCATTCGTCCCGAGCAAGGCAGCTGGTGGGTGACCCGCCCGGAATGGTCACCGCTGCGCTATCTGCGCGAGCAGGGCGCCCTGGAAAATGCCGAGCTGATGGCCAAGCTGCACTGCCTGACCACCGGCCAGCCCAGCGGCGTGGTCCTGGATACCGCCGACGGCGAACGCGTGGTGCGGCGCTACGGTTAAGCGCTGGTCCGGCGCCCGGCATCGATCGCGATGGCCGCGTGGCCGCATTTCAGTCTGGCTGCGGCTGTGCGACTGCGAGGCTGTGTCGGCTTCTGCCAACCGACCGGTCGCGGCAGCAAGCTGCCGGTAACGAACAGGCGCGCGCTCGACGGACTGTTCAACCGCCCATCCGCCTGGCATGGAAATGCGGCGCGCCGCAGATGGACCGGTTGCGATCGCCAGACCCGCCGCGGTCAGATTGTCCGCAGGGTTTGCGCGACCGCCGCGGTCGGCTAGATTCGTGGTCATCGGCCGCTCCTGGCCCGATCCGCGTCGGCGGCCCTCTGTCCGGATGACCGCCCGCGGTGAATGCGCCTGCGTCTGCACTGATTCAAAACGATATCGTCGTCTTCGGCCTGATCGCCGCCACTCTGGGGGCGGTGTTCTGGACCTCCTCGCGCGAGCAAGGCCCGTGGCGGCGCTTCTATGCCGTGGTGCCGGCCTTGTTGCTGTGCTACCTGCTGCCCGGGATCTACAACACCGTCGGGCTGATCGATGGCGCCAACACGCGCCTGTACAACCCCATCGCCCGCGATGTGCTGCTGCCGGCCGCATTGATCCTGCTCACCCTGAGCATCGATCTGCGCGCGATCCTGGGGCTGGGGCCCAAGCTGGTCGCCATGTACCTGGGCGCGTCACTGAGCATCATGCTGGGCGCGGTGGTCGCCTTCTGGGTGATGCGATGGCTGCACCCGGCAACCGTCGCCGGCGACACCTGGGCGGGCATGGCGGCACTGGCGGGCAGCTGGATCGGCGGCGGCGCCAACATGCTGGCGATGCGCGAAGTGTTCAATGTCGATGCGACCACGTTCGGGCAGTTTGCGGTGGTCGATGTCGGCGTCGGCTACGTGTGGATGGCGGCGTTGATCTTCCTGGCCGGACGCGCACGCAAGATCGATCAGCGCAGCGGTGCCGACACCCGCGCGCTGGACGCCTTGCAGGAGCGCATGGCGCGCTTCCAGGCCGAACATGCGCGCATCCCCAGCCTGGCCGATCTGATGGTGATCGTGGCAGTGGCATTTGGCGGGGTGGGGTTGGCCCACGCGCTGGCCAACCCGTTGGCGGCGTGGTGCAAGGCGCAGCTGAGCTGGGCTGGCCAGTTCAGTCTGGATGCGCCGTTCGTGTGGGTGGTGGTGCTGGCGACCAGCCTGGGACTGCTGCTCAGCTTCACGCGCGCACGGACCCTGGAAGGCGCGGGCGCCTCCAGGATCGGCGCGTTGCTGCTGTATTTCCTGATCGCCTGCATCGGCATGCAGATGGACCTGCTGGCGCTGCTGGATCGGCCGTGGCTGTTCCTGCTCGGGCTGATCTGGATCGCCGTGCACATCGCCTTGTTGTGGGCGCTGGCGCGCTGGCTGCGGGTGCCATTCTTCTATTTTGCGATCGGCTCGCAGTCCAACATCGGCGGCCCGGCGTCTGCGCCCGTCGTCGCTGCGGCCTTCCACCCGGCGCTTGCACCGGTGGGTGTGCTGCTGGGCACGATGGGCTACGCCACCGGTACCTATCTGGCCTATCTGGTCGGCATCACCCTGCGGGCGATGGCCGGGGCAGGCTAGTGCCGCGTTGCGCTGTGCGGCCGGCGTCATGGGGCTGCTGCCTGGAACAGCTGCATGCGCTTTCCCGGTCGGTTTACCGCAGCAGAGCCGTCGCCCATTTCCCCGACGCTTTCCGCGCCGCACGCGTCCATGGGGCAAGGACTGCGTGCGGCACGGTTTGCCAGGCCCTCTAGTGCTGCATCACGCGGCGCTGCTCTTCCTGCTGCTGGGCAGGTTGCTGGTTGTGCTGCTGCAACTGGCTGACATTGCCTTGCGCAGGCTCATTGGCAGCGGATGCGGTCTGCACATGGCTGCGCAGATGCGCCGGGTCGTCCATGCGGCCTTGCACAGCAATCAGGCTGTCGCCATCGCGGTTGGGGACCAGGTGATCGATCCGCTGCAGGCCGTCGTTGCCTGCACGCGCGGCCACGCTGGCAGCAGTGTTGAGAAACGCGGTGTCGTCACGCAGCCCCAGCCGCTCGCGTTGGCCATCCAGTTGCACGACCGCGTCGTTGAACAACCGGCTGCCGGGTTGCAGCGATGCGCCGCGTGCCTGGTCGGGCGATTGCATGTCCTGCGCCTTGATCACCGAGTCCATCCCGTGCAGGTCCAGTCGGTGCTTGAGCATCATGCCGGGCACCAGACGCTGCCCGAACGAAAGCGGGTCCGGCTCCGGCAACTGGATCTGGTGACCGGCCGCGTTGGGCATCGTCCACTTCAGCGGAATGCTGTCTTCCTGCAGATGGGTGAGGATTTCGTTCTTGACGTGGTAGCCGCGAATCAATTCATCGCTGGCATATTGCTTGGCTGCCGCCGCATCCAGGCCCTCGCGTTCGAGGGTGCGGTCGTTGACGCCGGCCGCGTTGTACGTCACTGCGGGAATGTCGTTGACCATGGCCGATGCAGACGCCAGACCACCGCCCAGCGAATGGCCGGAGATCACCACCTGGTCGCCAAAGGCCTGTTTGGCCTGGCTGCCGAGCTGGATTGCCGATGCGTATTGCGCATCGGCAAAGCCCAGGCCCTGGCCGATGTTGTGTTTCCAGTCCTTGCCTTCGTCGGTGCCGCAAAAACCGAGCACCACCTGGCCTTGATCGTTGCGATAGAACGCGGCATCGAAGCCGCTTTTGGCATCGTGCAGCAGGGCCGGATCGATGCCGGCCTGCTGCAGCGCACTGTCGTCCATGCGCGACCAGCCGTTGGCCAGTGGCGCAAAGGTTTCGGCGCCGCCTTCGCGACGTTGGTTTGCAGTGGCGTAGAGATCTTGCAACAGCTCCGGAAACTGCCGGTCCTGCGGTTGCGGTTGTTGTCCGCGCATCGACTCTGCGAACGGAGTGGGTGCGGCAGTGGAAGAGGTGGATGCTGACGTGGGCATGCGCGGCTCCTTGCGTGCGTCGTACGGAAAGCGCGCTTAGCGGCTGCTTTCCACGGGAATGTTGTGGGCGCTCAACCATGCACGCACATCCGACCTGACCTGCTGTCCGGTGGCATTGAGCAGGCGGTCCGGCGTGGTGAAGAAATACGCCTGGAAGGTTTTCTGCTGTGCATTGCGCACCGTGGGGTCCACGCCGGCCTTGAGCAATTGCAATACTGCCGGGCTGGCGGCGCCGCTCTGCGCGGCCAGATGCAGCAGGCTGTTACCAGTGTGGTCGACACGCTGCACGTCGGCGCCGGCATCGAGCAACAGGCCGATCTGCGCATCGCGCTTGCTTTGCACCGCGCGGAACAGCGGCGTCCAGCCGGCACGTGCGCTGACCACATCGATCGGCGCCTTGTGCTGCAGCAGAATCTTCAGGTACTCCGGATCCTGCGCCATTGCAGCCATGTGCACGACCGTTTCCTGGTCCATGCCCGGTAACGCGGGGTCGGCGCCCGCGTCGAGCAGGGCGTCCAGGGCGCGTGGTTGTTCGTTCCAGATCGCCCATTCCAGCAAGGTCACGTTCTGATCGCCGTGTGCGGCCAGATCGACGGTGGGGGCGAGCGTTTTGATCCGCGCAACATCGCCGTGCGCGACGGCGTTGGCGATGTCGGTCAGACCGGGGTCGCGGAAGGCGACGGCGTGGTCCTGCAGCGTAGCTGACATGGTGGTTTGCTCCTTGGCACCGGGCGAGGCGGTGCATGAGACCGCGAAAAACGAGGTCGCAAGAACGAGCAGGGCAGGGAATCGCGGTTGCATCGAAATCTCCTTCTCCTGATCGCATTCCTGATGGCGCTGCGGCAAGTCCTTCCGCAGCGGGCCTGATCCTACCAGCTGTAAAAATCGCAAGCGGTAAGATTTCGTGACATCGGCGCGGAGGCGGGGCGTCTGGTCGGGACTGCTTGACGACGGGCCTTCCAGGCGAATGCGTGTGCGTAGTTGTTACCTGTACTAGCGCCGGGCCACAGCCGACGGTCACGACCGGGCCGGCATAATGGCGCTTTGCAAGCAGATGGGTGCAATGGCGTACGAGCTACTGATCAGTGACTGCGATGGGGTTCTTGTCGACAGCGAAATACTGGCCGACCGGGTGATGCGCGAGGCGCTGGCAGCGTTCGTGCCGGCCGAGCCGTTGGAACATCTGCTGGAAACCACGTTCGGGCAGACCACACGCGAGGTATTGCGGCGGGTGGAGGAACACTTTGCGCTGCAGTTGCCCGAGACCTTGCTGGCACAGATCCAGGCGCGCAGCGAGGCCTTGATCGCCGCCGAGGTGCAGCCGATTGCGGGTGTGCGCGCGGCATTGGAGCAGATCCCGCTGCCGCTGGCGGTAGCCTCCAACAGTCGCCGCCACAATGTGATCGCTTCGGTCGAACGGGTGGGGCTCACTGCGCGCGCGGCGGGACACATCTTCGCCGCCGATATGGTGGAGCGGCCCAAGCCGGCGCCGGATGTCTATCTGTTGGCTGCCCGCACCCTGGGTGTTGCGCCGGAGCGCTGCCTGGTGATCGAGGACAGCCCCACCGGTGCGACTGCCGCGTTGGCGGCCGGCATGCAGGTGCTGGGTTTCACCGGTGCCAGCCATATCCCGCAGGGACATGCCGACACCTTGCGTCGCCTTGGTGTGCTGGCGGTGTTCGACGAGATGCGCGATCTGCCTGCGTTGTTCGAGCGGCTTGCGCAAAAACGCGCTGGCTGAGGCGCTGACAGGGTCTCTTGGATGTCAAAAGCCCGATGAGTCGTGCGCGCGGTGCCCTCACCGATCGCGGGACACGCCGCAAGTACGTCCATGTAGGCGCGGTGGCGGCATCCATGCCGCCACACGGTCCCGCAAGCGGCGAGGGCACCGCATCAGACAGTTGGTCGGCGCTCGTTTGAAAAGCTGTCTGTAGTGCGGCGGCCCCATCAGACATGGAGCCGATACGTCATGATCGAACAGGCGCATCCAGCACGGCGCTTCCATGCGCACCGACCAACTCGACTGGTCCTTGCCCGCTCACCGTCGCGGGACCTTACGCGGCATGGATGCCGCGTAAGAGCCTCCATGGACGGATTTACGGCGTGTCCCGCGATGGTGGGCGGGCAAGGGCCCTGCAGCCAGCGCGCAGATCAACCGCCCTACAACTGATCCATTCGCAAGGCCGTCCATCAGCCGCTCTGCCTCGCGGCGTGTCCCGCAGCGGTGGGTGGGCAAGGGCCCTGCAGCCAGGCCGCCGATCACCCGCTCTACAACTGATCCATTGGCAAGGCCGGCCATCAGCCGCCCGGCCTTGCGGCGTGTCTGCGGTGATGAGTGCGAGAGGCCCCGTTGCAGCCAACCCCAAGCCATCAACGCAACAGGGCGCGATTCGCATCGCGCCCTGTTGCGTTTCCACTAGACGATCGGACACTCGCGGATCAGACACGCGTCCGATCAGCAGCAACGAAACCCGCTCTTGCCGCCGTAGCGTGCGTCCTGCCGCTCGCGGAAGAACGCGGGGTAGTCCATCACCGGTTTGTCGGGATGTTTTTCCAGCATGTGGCGCACGTAGTTGTCGTAATCGGGAATGCCGCAGCACAGGCGCGCGGTCTGGATGAGCCGGCGCCAGATGCGGCGATGCACCTGGTATTGGCTGGCAAGAACGAGTTGGGTGCCCATTACAGATCCGCCATCTGGTGTGGCTGCAAGGCCACGTACGGAGTTTCGCGGTCGCTGCGTTGCGGAGTGCGGCGCGCGATCACGATCGTCTTGACCGCATAGATCAGGATCGAGCCGACCACGAACAGGAACAGCACGGTCAGCCCGGTGTTGACGTAGGCATTGGTGACGATCTGCTGCATCTGCGGCACGGTCTTGGCCGGTGCGGTGATGGTGTTGCTGGCGATGGCGGCCTGGTACTTGTGCGCCTGCGCCAGGAAGCCCTGCGCCGGGTTGCTGTCGAAGATCTTGATCAGCCCGGCATAGGTCGTGCACAGCAACAGCCACAGTGCCGGCACGATGGTGACCCATGCATAGCGGTCGCGCTTCATCTTGAACAGCACCACGGTACCGAGCATCAACGCGATACCCGCCAGCATCTGGTTGGAGATGCCGAACAACGGCCACAGCGTCTGGATGCCGCCGAACGGATCGATCACGCCGGTGTAGAGCAGATACCCCCACAGCGCCACGCAACCGGCGGTGGCGATGATGTTGGCGGCCCACGATTCGGTCTTCTTCAGGGCCGGGATGAAGTTGCCCAGCAGGTCCTGCAGCATGAAGCGGCCTGCACGCGTGCCGGCATCCACTGCGGTGAGGATGAACAAGGCTTCGAACAGAATGGCGAAGTGATACCAGAACGCCATGGTGTCTTCGCCCGGCAGCAGCTGGTGCAGGATCTGTGCGATGCCCACCGCCAACGTGGGCGCACCGCCGGCACGCGCCAGGATGCTGTGCTCGCCGATGTCCCTGGCGGTGGCTTCCAGCACGTCCGGGGTGATCGCAAAGCCCCACTCGGAGACCTTGGCCGCAACCGCGATGGTGTCGGTGCCAACCAGCGAAGCGGGGCTGTTCATGGCGAAGTAGATACCCGGCTCGATGATCGAGGCCGCCACCAGCGCCATCACCGCCACGAACGATTCCATCAGCATGCCGCCGTAGCCGATGTAGCGCATGTGGCCTTCGTTGGCGAGCAGCTTAGGCGTGGTGCCGGAGGCGATCAGCGCGTGGAAGCCGGACACCGCACCGCAGGCGATGGTGATGAACAGGAACGGGAAGATGCCGCCTTTCCAGACCGGGCCGTCGCCGGTGGAGGCGAACTGGGTCAGGGCCGGCATCTTGAGATCGGGCATGACCACCAGGATGCCGATCGCCAGCGCCAGGATGGTACCGATCTTGAGGAAGGTTGACAGGTAATCGCGCGGCGCCAGCAGCAGCCACACCGGCAGCACCGAGGCGACGAAACCGTAGCCGATCAGCATCCAGGTGATCTGCTTGGCGGTGAAGGTGAACGCCGGCCCCCAGGTGGGGTCGGCGGCGACCTTGCCTCCCAGCCAGATCGCGCCCAGCAGCAGGATCAGCCCGACCACCGAGATCTCACCGATCTTGCCGACGCGGATGTAGCGCATGTACACGCCCATCATGATCGCGATGGGCATGGTGGCGATCACCGTGAACATGCCCCACGGGCTCTCGGCCAACGCCTTGACCACCACCATCGCCAGCACCGCCAGGATGATGATCATGATCAGGAAGGCGCCGAACAGGGCGATCGTGCCGGGCACCTGACCCATTTCCTCGCGCACCAGATCGCCCAGCGAGCGGCCGTTGCGGCGGCTGGACAGGAACAGCACCACGAAGTCCTGCACCGCGCCGGCAAACACCACGCCCACCACCAGCCACAGCAGGCCGGGCAGGTAGCCCATCTGCGCGGCGAGCACCGGGCCGACCAACGGTCCGGCACCGGCAATGGCAGCGAAGTGATGCCCGAACAAGACGTGCTTGTTGGTGGGGACGTAGTCCAGGCCATCGTTGTTGGACACCGCCGGCGTGGCGCGGGTGGGGTCGAGCTGCATCACCTTGTCGGCGATGAACAGGCTGTAGAACCGGTAGGCGATCAGATAGATCGACACCGCCGCCACCACGATCCACAGCGCGTTGATGTGCTCGCCACGCCGCAGCGCCACGGTACCCAGACAGAACGCGGCCAGCAGCGCGAGCGCGCCCCAGGCCAGCTTCGAGAACCCTTTCATGCATGCCCCTCAGGAACGATTCGCTCAAGGGTCCCCCCGTGCCCCGGCTGCGGTCAATGGCGACGTTCTGCGGCAGGGTAAAACTTTGGTCGTAGAGTATTCGGGGACATGATGCGCTAGCGCCCGCCATACCAGGCCGACGATTGGAACGATCGGTTGCAACCGCCGTGGTTGGGCGGTGCAGCATGCGCACCCATCATTGGCGCACCGACCCACTGCACAGGGACAACGCAATGAGCACCACCACCACGACAGCGGCGCATGTGCTGCGCACCATCCGCGGCATGCCGACCTCCGACGGCGCCGGCGTCAAGCTGACCCGCGTCATCGGCACCCAGCAGTTGCCGGATCTTGACCCGTTTCTGATGCTCGACGAGTTCGGCACCGAGAAGGCCGAGGACTACATCGGCGGTTTTCCAAGCCATCCGCATCGCGGCTTCGAGACGGTGACCTACATGCTCGACGGGCGCATGCGGCACAAGGACAACCACGGCAACGAAGGCCTGCTGACACCGGGCAGCGTGCAGTGGATGACCGCCGGCCGCGGGCTGATCCATTCGGAAATGCCCGAGCAGCAATCCGGGCGCATGCGCGGCTTTCAGCTGTGGGTGAACCTGCCTGCGCGCGACAAGATGACCGAGCCCAAGTACCAAGAGTACGCGCCCGACCACATTCCGGTGGCGCAGCCGGCGCCCGGGGTGACGGTCAAGGTGATCGCCGGCACCGTGGGTGAGGTGGTCGGCCCGATCGTGCAACCTGCCACCAGCCCGGTGTATCTGGATATCGCGCTGGCACCGGGTGCGGTGTGGGACTACCTGCTGCCCGGCGGGCACAACGCGTTTGCGTACGCGTTTGAAGGCGAGGTCGCAGTGGGCGAAGGCGATGCGTCCCGCGCGCTGCCGGCGCAGGAACTGGCCGTGCTGGGCGGTGGCGAGCGGCTGACGCTGCGCGCCGGCGCACAGGGCGCGCAACTGATCCTGGTTGCCGGCCGCCCGCTCAATGAACCGGTGATGCGGCATGGCCCGTTCGTGATGAATACCAAGCAGGAATTGATGCAGGCGTTCGTCGATTTCCAGGAAGGGCGGTTCTAACCGTGTCGACGTCATGCATCGCAGGAGAGTGCCATGAGTGACCGCCCCGTCCATGTCAGTACCGAAGCGGTGCCGTACACCGTCAGCATCCACGATGGGCAGCATCGCTGGGTCGGCGACACCCAACCGGCAAATGGCGGTAGCGATGCCGGGCCGGATCCGGAGTCGCAAGTGCTCGGCGCATTGGGCGCGTGCACCGCGATCACGGTGTCGATGGTGGCGGCACGCAAACAGTGGCCGTTGACGGCGGTGCACGTGCATCTGCATTACACCCAACGTGGTGCAGCAGGCACCGACATCAGCCGAGAGATCGTGCTCGAAGGCGCGCTGGACGACGCGCAACGCGCGCGCTTGATGGAAGTGGCCGACAAATGCCCGATCCATCGGCTGTTGACTGGCGAGGTGCGTATTTCCAGTCGGCTGCAGGCGTCGGACGCTGCCGATCCTGCGCCCTGAGGGTGTCGACAGGTCATCGCATTCGGTCCGGGATGCGGTGACCTGCGGCCAGCAGTCAGCCCATCAGCACGGCAAGCGCCAGACCTGCCGAGGCGCTCATGCGTGGTGCACGCGCGGCATTCACGCCGCGCGGCAACTGGCATTACCTCTAGCGCTGCAACGCAAGACTGGCCGGCTGCAGATCCATCGCCTGCACCAGCGATTGCATTGAGGCGAGTTCTTCGGTGCTGGCGCCGTCGATCCACAGCTGCGCATAGCGCTTCTTGCCCAGTTCCACCACGGTGACGCGGCGCGATTCCATGCCCGGAATGTCACGCCCGCCCAGATCGAGCTTGTACCAGTAGAAGTCTTCCTGCTGGATCTGACCCTTCTCGGCGCGGCGGTCGCGGGCCAGGGTCATGGCCGGGTCGCGGGTGGTGAGCATCACGCCCACCACCTGGCGGCCGTCGGCGGTGACCGCCTTGCAGACCAGATAGTCGGCACCGGCCAGCTCGTTCCACTGCAATCCCGATGCGGGCGGCAAGGGCGGGCAGACCGGCGAGGTCTGGGCGTGGGCGGTTGCGGCGGCCAACAGCAAGGACAGGCCGAACAGGCAGGATGCGGACTTCATTCAAGTGTTCCCCGGCGATGGATGACAATGCGGGGCGACGTCGTCTTTCGTGCCGCTGCACCGTCCCAAGCTCCCCGCTCGAGCGTGCCGTCCACGCGACGTGCTCCGACTACGGGGGTATCACTACCACAATTCTGTGGGCGTGCTCAAGATGGGTCGCATCCCTGCCTGGCATCGCTTGTGTGACGGGGCACTCCCGTTGCGAGACCTGGAGCGGTCGCGGTCGCCAGGCCGGATCCGCGCATGGTTTCAGGGGTAATTGACCGGATTGGGTGCCGGTGTTTCCGGCAGCGGAATGAACTCCTTGTCGTCGCCGGGGATGCTGCCGAAGCGCCCGGCCTGCCAGTCGTCCTTGGCCTGTTCGATACGCTCCTTGGAGCTGGACACGAAGTTCCACCACAAATGACGCGGGCCATCCAGCGGTTCGCCGCCGAGCAGCATGGCCTTGAGCGGCGTCTTGGCGCGCAGGCGCCCACGCGCGCCGGACGAGGGCAGGATCAGGTGGCGCGACGGCACATCGGCGCCATCCAGTTGCGCCTCGCCTTCCAGGATGTACAACGCGCGTTCGGCGTAGCCGGTGTCCAGATCGATCTCGGCATCGGGCGCCAGATCCAGTGCCACATTGAGGGTGCCGCTGAACACCTGCACCGGCGACTCCTCGCCATAGGCGCGGCCGGCGATCACGCGCAGCCACACGCCCTCGCGGCGTTGCTGCGGCAGGCTCGCGGCGGCGTGGTGATGGAACGCCGGGGCGGTCTCTTCGGCCGAACGCGGCAGCGCGATCCAGGTCTGCATGCCATGCAGTGCATGTTCGCGTGCGCGCTCGGGGCCGGGCGTGCGTTCGGAATGGGCGATGCCACGGCCGGCGGTCATCCAGTTGACGTCGCCCGGGCGGATCACCTGATCGGAGCCGAGCGTGTCGCGGTGGCCGATCTCGCCCGCCCACAGGAAGGTCACGGTCGCCAGGCCGATATGCGGATGCGGGCGCACGTCGATGCCGTGGTCCGGCTCCAGCACCGCTGGACCCATGTGGTCGACGAACACGAACGGGCCGATGCTGCGCGCCTGCAGGGTGGGCACGGCGCGACGCACCTGCAGCCCGCCGATGTCGTGGACGCGTGGGGCGATCAGGGTGGTCATGGCGTTAGCTCGTGACGGGTGGGAGCCAAAGCTTCGCATGCACGCCACGCCGTCGCAGCGCCGCCGATCAAGACGGAATGTTCTGTGAGCACCGCCTGGAGATTGCATCGGTGCCGGAGTCGACTGCGCTGCGCCGGTGCGCCGGGTCGGTGCTACAGCAGGCTTGCCTGTGCGGGCAGGTCGATCTCGCCACGCCGCGAGGCCAGCCGATCGGCCAGGCGCGTGGGCTCGGGCAGGCGATGGGCGCGCAGCGTGCGCAAGGTCCAGTCGAGTGCCCCGTGCATCGAGACGCGATGCCCGGGCGAGACGATCAACGGATTGCAGCGCGGCTTGCTGCGCAGTGCCCAGCCGATCTGCGTGCCGCCCAGCAGGATCGGGCTGTGGTCGCCGCGGTCGGCACCGGGCTCCACGAATGTCCCGGCCAGCCGTTGCTTGGCCACGCCGATGCTGGGCAGCCCGGTCACCACGCCGAAGTGCGCGGCGATGCCGAGCTTGCGCGGATGCGCGATGCCCTGGCCATCGACGAACACCAGATCCGGCGTACGCGACAGCAGTGCCAGCGCCTGCAGCAACGCCGGCAATTCGCGAAAGCTGAGCAGGCCAGGCACATACGGCATCGAGGTGGGCACGCGCGCCACATGCGTTTCCAGCGGACGCAAGGTCTGCGCGTCCAGCAGCACGGCGGCGGCCCGTGTGGTCTGGCCATCGTCTTCGAAGCCGACATCGAAACCGGCCAGGAACTGTGGCGTGGCGACGACTTCGTCCTGCAACACCACGCGGTGTGCCAGTTGCTGCTGCAACTGTCGCGCCTGTGCGGCGCTGCCGTCCCAATCGGCGAATACGGGAGCGATGCTGGACATGGCAGCAGCATCGCGCCCCGCACGTGGGCAGATCGTGCACGCCAGCGATGCGCCGGCTGCCGCTACAATCGCAGGCTGATCGGCCCCCAATCGGAGAACCGTAGTGACCCGCAAACTCGTACTGCTGCGCCATGGCCAGAGCCAATGGAACCTGGACAACCGCTTCACCGGCTGGGTGGACGTGGAACTCACCGAGCAGGGCCGCCAGGAAGCCACCGCGGCCGGCAAGCTGATGAAGGACGAAGGGCTGCAGTTCGATGTTGCCCACACCTCGGTGCTCAAGCGCGCCATCCACACGCTGCAGGGCGCACTGAAGGAACTCGATCAGGACTGGCTGCCAGTGTCCAAGAGCTGGCGCCTCAACGAACGCCATTACGGCGGCCTGCAGGGGTTGGACAAGGCCGAAACCGCGGCCAAGCACGGCGAAGAGCAGGTCAAGATCTGGCGCCGCTCGTACGACATCCCGCCGCCGACGATGGACGTCAACGATCCGGGCCACCCCTGCCACGACCGTCGCTACGCCACGCTGGATCGCAATGCATTGCCGGGCACCGAGTCCTTGGCGACCACGCTGGTGCGCGTGTTGCCGTATTGGCACGACGCCATCGCGCCGCAGCTGAAAGCCGGGCAGACCGTGCTGGTGACCGCGCACGGCAATTCGTTGCGCGCGCTGTACAAGTACCTCAATGACGTCTCCAATGAGCAGATCCTGGAGCTCAACATCCCCACCGGCATCCCGCTGTTGTTCGAGCTGGACGACAACCTGCAGGTGCAGAGCTACCGCTATCTCGGCGATCCAGAAGCGGCCAAGCGTGCGGCCGAGGCGGTAGCCAACCAAGGCAAGGCGAAGTAGGCCTATGCCCGATGCGGCGCGTGCAGGCGCGGCGTGGAGTATCCACGGCGCAGCGAGCGCGTTGCGGCACTTCCATCCGGTACGCCGGGTGCTGCGTGGTTCAGCGCCCGGCGTCTCACGCATGCAGGGACGACAGGATGTCCGCCAGACGTAGGCACCAGAAAGTGAGCGCCACCTACTGCCGTGCCTACCTGGTCACGGTAGGGGTTTTGCTGGCAGGCGCCAGCGCTGCATTCGGGATAGTGGCCGCCGGCAGCGTCTCCAGCGACGCACTGCTGGTGGCGCTGCTGATCTGCATCATGGGTGTGTTGCTGCTGGCGTTCGGGCTGTTTGGGCCTTCGCGCCATATGGAATCCTGGGCGGGCGCGGCCTCCGGGCATGAAGTCGCGTTCGTGATGATGCTGCTGGCGTATCCGGTGTATCTGCTGATGGCGCCGTTTTACGCGAGGAAATGACTGCACTCGGCTGCGCGTCCATGCGCCGGAGTGCAGTGCTTGATCGGTCGACGATAGAACATGGTGAATGTCCGCCTGGATGGGGCGCAGATGATCTGTCGACGGCGTTGATGTGTTTTCGATAAGGCGCGGCATCCAACGTCACGCTGTTCTGGTGCCGCTGCAAGCATTTGTGTGGTTGTCTCCCAGACGGCCACCTACTTTTTTCGACTGCGTACGACGCGGTCTTGTGCCTTGGAGAATTCAATGAAGTTGAGCAAGTTCGCCCCGCTGTCGCTTGCGGTGGCCAGTGTGGTTGCGCTATCTGCGTGCGGCGCCTCCGACGACTCCGCCAAGGCGGCGCCCACCACCTCGCGGGCGGTACCGACCAAGGTGGATGTCTCCAAGCTCGATGCGCCGATCGTGGCGTTCGCTAGCGCCGATCTGGATCCGGCCATCAACGCGTGCCAGGACCTCAACGGCTTCGTCAACGCCAAATGGCTCAAGGCACACCCGGTGCCGTCCGATCGCAGCAGCTGGGGCAGTTTCGAAGTACTCGCCGAGCGCTCGTTGACCATCCAGCACGCGCTGGTGGAACAGTTGGCGCGCGGCAATCTGTCGGCCGGCTCGGTGGATGCCAAGATCGCCGACCTGTGGCGGACCGGCTCGGACGAGGTGGCCATCGACAAGGCCGGCATTGCCCCGCTGCAGCCGCAGTTGAAGGCCATCGATGCGCTGACCGACGCGCCTGCCATCGCGGCATGGCTGCGCGACAGCTACGCGCAGGGCCAGGGTTTCGTGTTCTCGTTCGGTGCCAATGCCGACTACAAGAATTCCGAACAGATGATCGCCTATGCAGGGCAGGGCGGCCTGGGCTTGCCCGAGAAGGGCTATTACACCGATCCGGCGCAGGCCAGGATCCGCGAACAGTATGTGGCCTACATCGCGCGCGTGCTGGAGTTGTCCGGCATTCCCGCCGCGCAGGCAGCCACGCAAGCCAAGGCCGTGATGGCGTTCGAGACCCGCCTGGCGGCCGCCTCGCTTTCGCGCATCGAGTTGCGCGACCCGGCCAAGCGCTACAACCCGGTCGATGTGGCCGGTGCCAATGCAGTGACGCCGCACTTTGACTGGCAGGCGTTCTTCACCGCGCTCAAGGTGCCGGCCGGGACGTTTTCGCTGAGCCAGCCAGGCTATTTCGCCGAGCTCGATGCGATGCTGGCCGACACGCCGGTGGAGACCTGGAAGGCGTACCTGCGTTTCCACAGCGTGGATGAGGCGGCGCCGTATCTGGCCAAGCCGTTCGAGCAGGCCAATTTCGATTTCTACTCGAAGACGCTGCGCGGCCAGCAGGACATGCTGCCGCGCTGGAAGCGCACCTTGAATGCGGTCAACGAAGCGATGGGCGAGGCGCTGGGCCAGCTGTATGTGCAGTCCGCGTTCCCCGCCGAATCGAAGGAACAGATGCAGCAGCTGGTGCAGAACCTGTCGGTCGCCCTGAAGGCACGGCTGGAAAAACTCGACTGGATGAGCGCGGGCACCAAGCAGCGCGCGCTGGAAAAGTGGGCCAGTTTTACGCCCAAGATCGGCTACCCGGATCAATGGCGGGATTGGTCCGGCCTGGAGACGCGCGGCGATGGGTTCCTGGCCAACATGCAGGCCGCGCAGGCGTTCAACTACCGCTACATGCTGGACAAGATCGGCAAGCCGGTCGACAAGCGCGAGTGGCATATGACCCCGCAGACGGTCAACGCGTACTACAACGCCACCCGCAACGAGATCGTGTTCCCCGCGGCGATCCTGCAACCGCCGTTCTTCGATCCCAAGGCCGATCCGGCGCTCAATTACGGGGGGATCGGCGCGGTGATCGGGCACGAAATGATGCATGGCTACGACGACTCGGGCAGCCAGTTCGATGCCAAGGGCAACTTCGCTACCTGGTGGACCGATGCGGACCGCAAGTTGTTCACCCAGCGCACCGATCAGTTGGTGGCGCAGTTCGATGGCTACGAAGCGATTCCCGGCGTGCACGTCAAGGGCAAGCTGACCCTTGGAGAAAACATCGGCGACCTGGGCGGCCTGACGGTGGCCTACGACGCCTTGCAGATGGCGCTGAAGGAACAACCCGATGCCAACAAGGACATCGACGGCCATTCGCAGGATCAGCGCTTTTTCATGAACTGGGCAACGGTATGGCGTCGTAATTTCACCGATGGCGAACTGCGTGTGCGGCTGAACACCGACCCGCATGCACCGGCGAATTTTCGCGCCAATGGCGCGCCGTCGAACATGCCGGCATTTGCACAGGCGTTTGCATGCAAGCCCGGCGATGCGATGGTGCGTGCGGACAAGGATCGCGTGGCGATCTGGTAAGCAGGCGTTGGAACGATTGCGTTCGCCGTGGTGGGCGCAATCGTTTTTCCTGGTGCCGGCATCGATCGAGCAGACGCCTGTTTCCAGCGCAGAGAACAATCGTCGAGGCGCGTCAGAAAATCTCGGCGGAATCGCTGCCTGCGCGTCGGCGCCGACGTGGCTTGCGAGCGGTCGCAGCGACGATCTTCAACGCAAAACGCTTGTTTGCAGCATTGTTGGGGCCGCTCGCGTGCCAGCCTGTGCACACGCAGCTACCAGCGCTGCATCTACACTGCGGCGCTGGCAATTTCGGGCCCGGCAGTGACCAAGCGTAACGTCTTCAAATGGATCGGCATCGGCATGCTGGTTCTAGTGCTGGGCAGTGTGCTGTCGCTGTACGGCTATGGCCGTTTTGCCGATCGCCAACGCGGGCCGGTGAGTCACGCGCTGCCGGCGACGGCCGTGACCACGTCGATCGACCAGGCGGTTGCACCTTTGCAGCAGGCGCATGCCGACCGGACCGGCATGGTGATCCTGTCCGACAACATCGATGCGTTTGCCGTGCGTGCGCTGACCGCGCGTGCGGCCGGGCGCAGCCTGGATCTGCAGTACTACATCTGGCACGCAGATTTCACTGGCAACCTGCTGCACAACGAGCTGCTGCGCGCGGCCGATCGCGGGGTGCGCGTGCGGTTGCTGCTGGACGACATGAATATCCATGGCAGCGATTCGGTCCTGGCGGCGCTCGACAGCCACCCGATGATCGAGATCCGTCTGTTCAATCCCACCCGCGCGCGCGAAGGCACGTTGATGCGCGGGGTGGAGATGGTGCTGCGCATGTTCAGCATCAACCGGCGCATGCACAACAAGGCCTGGATTGCCGACGGACGGATTGCGGTGGTCGGTGGGCGCAATGTGGGCGACGAATACTTCGATGCCGCGCGCGATACCAATTTCATGGACATGGACGCTGCCGTACTGGGGCCGACGGTGCAGCAGGCCGAGCGCAACTTCGATGCCTACTGGAACAGCCCGAATGCCTTGCCGCTGGCCGCGCTGGTGACCGCAAAACCGCAGGCGCTGGAAGCGTTGCGCGGCAGCCTGGATGCCGGCATGGCGTCGGCACGCGCGCATCCGTATGTGGAGCGCTTGCGGCGCTCGCCCGGCGTGCATGCGTTGATGCAGGGCGACCGCCCGGTGCATTGGCTCGCGCATGCGCACATCGTGTCCGACCCGCCGGAAAAAGCCGACGGCGCGCAGCCGCAAGCGGACTGGATGACGCCGGTACTGATCGGCGAGATGGCGCATGCGCAGCGCGAGTTGAAGGTGATCTCGCCGTACTTCGTGCCGGGCGAGGAGGGCATGCGCTGGATCGGCGATCTGCGTCGGCACAAGGTACGTGTGAACATCCTCACCAACTCGTTGGCGGCAAACGACGTGGTGGCCGTGCACAGCGGCTATGCCGATTACCGCGTGCCGCTGTTGCAGCAGGGCGTGCACCTGCATGAGCTCAAGCCGATGGGCAAGCCGGATGGAAGCCTGTTCGGGTCCAGCGGCGCCAGCCTGCACACCAAGGCGTTTGTGGTCGACGACACGCGCGGTTTCATCGGCTCGTTCAATCTCGACCCGCGCTCGATGAATCTCAATACCGAGATGGGCCTGCTGTTCGAGGACCGCACCGTCACTGCGGAGCTCGAGCGTCTTTACAACCACAAGGTCAGTGCGGCGGTGAGTTATCGGGTCAGCCTGGAACAGGGCGCGCTGCGCTGGCACGACGATGCCGCGCAGCCGCCGCGCGTCTGGACGCGCGAGCCGGAGGCCAGTGTCTGGCGCCGCAGCGCTGCGAAGCTGCTTGGCTGGTTACCGCTGGATTCGCAGCTGTAAGGCTTGGCGGCGCCTGCGCTGGTCACGCATGTCGAACGCTTACGGTGATGTGGTGCGGCTGACAAAACCGCTGCGCTCGCCGCCGGCCCGGCGCGGCCGGTGCCCGCTGCGGCAGATGGCATGCGGACGCACCGACTGGATCGTGCCGTCCACACCTGGCTGACGACTGCGCGCTAGGGGGCGTTGCCGCGCTTAGTGCATACGGGAACGGGAAAGGGGAGACTCCGCGCGCGCCCGCGCATCGCCTGCAGCGCGTTGCGAAACGGGCTGTGCAAGCAAGGCTGCACGTGCCTGTGCCCAGTCGGGGCGAGGCGCTGCCTGCGGGCAATGCACGGCCGGCAGCAGTTGCAGCGGTGGCTGGCCGCAGTGCGCGTCGTCGACCACACGGACAGCGGGTGCCAGCAATGCAGCACAGCCGATGGTGGCACCTGCCGCGATGACGGGGTCGACAATCACCGAGTCGACACTGACCGGATCGATAAACAGGCCATCGTCAAGATCGCGCGTCGTCATGTTGCACCTCCGGTCCCGGGACGGCGATGCCGCCGCTTCGGGTGACCCGCGCAATGCTGGGTCTTCAACCAGGTTAGCGGCAGCAACGGCGGATCTTTAGGCCGTCGTGGACGCCAACGCAGCGGCAGCGCGGGCTGTGGCCGGAAGACCCGGCCCGCGTGGCGGGCGCCGGACTGCCGCGTGTATCGCGGTCTTGAATGCGCCGCCAGGCGCCAGGCGTGGGCCGCGTTGTGCACGCCCGCGGTCGACGCTACCTGGGCGCCGCAGGCGGTGCCTACTGCAGCTGCGTCACGATCTCCCGCGCCATCGCACCCAGCGGCAGGATGCGATCCGCACCACCGCGTTTGATCGCTTCCTTGGGCATGCCGAACACGATGCTGGTGTGTTCGTCCTGCGCCACCGTGCGCGCGCCGGCCTGGCGCATTTCCAGCAGCCCGGCGGCGCCGTCGTCGCCCATGCCGGTCATGATGATGCCCAGCGCATTGCTGCCGGCCGCACGCGCGGCTGAGCGGAATAGCACATCCACCGACGGACGGTGCCGGTTGACCGGCGGGCCTTCCATCACTTCGACAAAATATTGCGCGCCGCTGCGGCGTAGCAGCAGATGTTTGCCGCCCGGCGCGATCAACGCGCGCCCCGGCATCACCCGGTCGTTGTTGGCCGCTTCCTTCACTGCGATCTGGCACAGGCCGTTTAGGCGCGCGGCGAAGGCGGCGGTGAATTTCTCCGGCATGTGCTGCACGATCACGATGCCGGGGCACACGCGCGGCAAGGCAGTGAGCACTTCTTCCAGCGCCTGGGTGCCGCCGGTCGAGGTGCCGATGGCGACGATGCGCTCGGTGGTCTGCGCCAGCGCACGTCCGCTTTGCGCGGGGAGGATCACGTCGGCGGTGTGCTTGACCTCCGCTTCCAGCGGCACGGCGGCCACGCGTGCGGCCAGGCGCTTGACGTTGGCGCGTGCGGCGCTGCGCACCGTGGCGACCAGTTCGTCGGCAGAATCGGTCAGGAATTGCTTGAGTCCCAGGCGCGGCTTGGTCACCACCGCCACCGCACCGGCGGCCAGGGCATCCATGGTGACGCGCGCGCCTTTTTCGGTGAGCGTCGAACAGATCACCACCGGGGTGGGGCGCTCGCTCATGATCTTGCGCAGGAAGGTGATGCCGTCCATGCGCGGCATCTCCACATCCAGCACGATCACGTCCGGCCATTGCTTGCGCATCTTCTCGATCGCCAGCAGCGGATCGGCCGCGGTGGCGATGACCTCGATGTCGGCCGCGTCGTTGAGCACACCCACCAATACCTGGCGCACCACCGCCGAGTCGTCGACGACCATGGCCTTGATGGAATCGGTGCGGGCACCAGGGCTGGCGGCAGGGCGGTTGAAGGCTGTGGACACAGTGAATCCTTGGCTCAGGCCTTGCGGAAGATCGAGGGTGCCACCTGGACCAGATCGATGTCGAGTTCGCTCAGGCTCTCCGAATGGCCGATGCAGAAATGCCCGCCGGATTTGAGGGTGGCGAGCACGCGCAGGATGACTTCGCGCTTGGTCTGCCCATTGAAATAGATCATGACGTTGCGCAGGAAGATCGCATCGAAGCTCCCCAATGCAGGCAACGCGGCGTTGAGGTTGGCGTGCACGAACTGCACCCGCTCGCGCAGGCGCCGTTCCACCAGCAAGGTGCCGGCATACTCGCCCTGGCCGCGCAGGCAGTAGCGCTTGAGATACGCCTGCGGAATGCCGTCGATGCGTTGCAGCGCGTAATGCCCGGTGCGCGCCTTGGCCAGCACGCGCGTGCTGATGTCGGTGCCGACCACCTCGAACGGGCGCCCCTGCAAGGTGTCGTCCAGCACCATCGCCATGCTGTAGGCCTCTTCGCCGCTGGAACTGGCCGCGCTCCAGCAACGGAACGGCAGCCCGCCGCGATGTTCGCCGGCCAGTTTGCGCAGCAGCTCGAAGTGCTTGGGCTCGCGGAAGAAATAGGTTTCGTTGGTGGTCAGCAGGTCGATCGCGGTCTGAATCTCCGCGCGGTCCTGGCGGCTTTCCAGCAACTGCAGATACTGCGTGTAGTTGCTGAACTGATGTTCGCGCAGGCGCTTGCCCAGGCGGCCGCACAACATGGCTTTTTTACCCGACGAAATGCTGATGCCGGCGGCTTCGAAGATGAAACGCTGGAAGCGGCCGAACTCCTGCTCGGTGATGGCGGTAGCGGTACTCATCGGCTCAGGCCACATCCGCATCGCTGCTGAGCGTGGTGTCGCTCAATCGGGCGATACGCACGGCATGCTCGCGCCACCAGTCCGACAGCATCGGCCCGGGCATCGGCGACCCCATCAGATAGCCTTGCGCCAGATCGCAGCCCAGCTCGCGCAGCAGGCGCCAATCGTCCGGGGTTTCCACGCCTTCTGCCACGGCCGTCAGTTCCAGGCGATGGGCCAGCTCCAGCGTGGATTCGAGCACCGTACGCTGGCTGCGGCTGCGATGCGCGGCCTGCACGAAGCTGCGGTCCAGCTTGAGTTCGGTGAACGGAATGCTGGCCAGACGTTGCAGCGACGAGAAGCCGGTGCCGTAATCGTCGATGGACAGCCCGAAACCGTGCAGGCGCAGGCGCGCGAGCATGCTCAGCGCATTGGCCGGTTCCACGATGGCGCTTTCGGTCAGCTCCAGCACCAGATCCGCCGGACGCAGTCCGTTGTCGCTGAGCTTGGCGCACAGTTGTTCGAGAAAATCCTCTTCGCTGAGCAACCGGGGCGACAGGTTCAACGCCAGGCTCAGCTGAAAACCTTCGCTGCGCCAATCCACCAGTTGCGCAATCGCCTTGTCGATCACCTGCTGGGTCAGGGCGTGGATCAAGCCTTCGCGCTCTGCCAGCGGAATGAAGCGATCCGGCCCGATCATGTCGCCTTGCGGACGACGCCAGCGCGCCAGCGCTTCCACACCGCGCAGGCGGCCATCTTTCAGATCGAGTTTGGGTTGATAGGCCACGCGGATTTCGCCGCGCCGCATCGCGCGGTCCAGGCGCGAGGCCGCCGCGCCGCCGCTGGACATCAACGGCGAGATCGCCGTTTGCACGAAGCTCGGCACGCTGGCGCTGGATTCGGGTTCGCACTCCAGCACGGTGGCCAGGTCCTGCAGGTTCATCGGTTTCTCGATGCCGCCCAACACACGCACGCCGGCGCTGCGGCTGAGCTGCATCACCGCATCGATCAGCGCGCCGCCGCGTTGCGACACCACCACCACCGGCACGTTGTGCTTGCCGCGCGCCAGCGCATCGAGCAGTTGCACGCCGTCCATGCCAGGCATTTCCAGGTCGATCAGCAACAGCGAGGGCGCGGTGGCGTGGACCAGCCAGGCCAACGCGGCGTGGCCATCGACGGCGCCGTCGACCGTGCTGGCGCCGAGCTGGCGACACAAGGCCATGGCGTGCTCGCGTTGCACCACGCTGTCGTCGACCACCAGCACCGGGCCGGTGAGCGTGCAGTTGCAGGAGAGGAGGGCGGGGCGCATGGGAATCCTTGCGTGCATGCGGCAGTCAGGCCGCCAACGTGGCGGCGGGGAGCTGGGCGAGCGCATCGCGGCCCAGTACGGCATCGGCATCGAGCAGGATCACGAAACGCTCGCCGATCTTGCCCATGGCATGGATGAAATCGCGCGAGATGCCGGCGCCGAAGCTGGGCGTCTGGACGATGTCACCCGGTGCGATCTCCAGCACTTCGCTGACCGCATCCACCAGCAGGCCGAGCACGTGGTGTGCATCGCCCTGCGCGATCTCCACGATCACGATGCAGCTGCGCTTGGTGATGGCGCTGGCATCGCGGCCGAAACGCTGCTGCAGGTCCACCACCGGCACCACCGCGCCGCGCAGGTTGATCACCCCGCGTAGCGCCGCCGGCATCATCGGCACGTCGGTGGGGACGCGGTATTCGATGATTTCCTTGATGCCCAGGATGCCCAGGCCGAACATTTCCCCGGCCAACAAAAAGGTCAGGTACTGCTGCGGTGCCGTCGGCGACGGTGCGGTGCTGGTGCTGTGCGCGTGCATCGTCGGCTCCTCAGAAGCTGGCGAACTGCGATTCGTCGATGGTGTCGGCGGTTGCCGCCACCACGCCGAGCTGACGCACGTTGGTGCGGCGTGGCGGTGCGCTGGTCGGCGCGGAGTGGCTGGCCTGCACGACACGGCGTGGGCCGCTCTTGGTGCCTGCGCCGCGCCCGCCATTGCCCAGGCGGAAGAAGCCCATCAATTGCTGCAGCTGCTCGGCCTGCGCGCTCATTTCCTCGGAGGTGGCGGCCAGTTCTTCGGCATTGGCGGCAGCCGACTGCGTGGTCTGGTTCAACTGACCCACCGCGGTATTGATCTGGCTGACCCCGGCGGTCTGTTCTTCGGAGGCTGCCGCGATTTCCTGCACCAGGTCGGAGGTGCGGCGGATCGAGGGCACCATCTCGCCGAGCACACGGCCGGCGCTTTCGGCCAGTTCCACGCTGGAGCCGGCCACCTCGCCGATTTCCTGCGCGGCGATCTGGCTGCGCTCGGCCAGCTTGCGCACTTCGGCGGCCACCACCGCAAAGCCCTTGCCGTGTTCGCCGGCGCGCGCCGCTTCGATCGCAGCATTGAGCGCCAGCAGGTTGGTCTGGTAGGCGATGTCGTCGATGATGCCGATCTTCTTGGCGATGTCCTTCATCGCCACCACGGTGGCGCGCACGGTGTCGCCACCGTCGGCCGCTTCGCTGGCGGCCTTGGCGGCCATGCTGTCGGTGACGCGTGCGTTCTCGGTGTTCTGCGCGATGGAGGCGGTCATCTGTTCCAGCGAGGCGCTGGTTTCTTCCACGCCGGCCGCCTGTTCGCTGGCGGCCTGCGCCAGCGCCTGCGCGGTGGCGCTGACCTCTTCCGAGGCACTGGCCAGGTTCTCGGCGTTGCGGTTGACCTCATCGACGATCTCGGTGAGCCGGCTCATGGTGGTGTTGACGTAGCGCTGCATGTCGGCAAACGCGCCTTCGTAGCGGCCTTCCACGGTATGGGTGAGGTCGCCGTCGGCCATCGCGCCCATCACCTGGATGACTTCGGAAATGCTGCGCAGGTTGCCGCGCGCCCGTTCCACGGTGTCGTTGATGAAGGCC
Organism: Xanthomonas sp. 3793; assembly: GCF_024806835.1. Classification (GTDB taxonomy): domain Bacteria; phylum Pseudomonadota; class Gammaproteobacteria; order Xanthomonadales; family Xanthomonadaceae; genus Xanthomonas; species Xanthomonas arboricola_F. The sequence goes on along the minus strand of NZ_JANTYU010000001.1, from coordinate 1,000,492 downwards.
TTCTTGCCCGGCAGCGGCGCCAGCGGCGCATCGAAGTTGCCACGGCCGAACTCGGCCACCACGCCCATCGCCAGCTTTTTGACCGCGATATGCGCGCCGACCATCTGGTTGATGCCCAGCGCCATGCTGCGGAAGTCGCCATCGAAACGCGCGCTGTCGATGATCACGTCGATATCGCCGGCTTCGTGCTCGGCCGACATGTGGTTGATCTCGGCGATCAGTCCGGTGAGGTTGCCGCGCACCTGGTCGATGGTCTCGTTGATGAAGCGCTTCTTGCCCGGCAGCTGCGGCAGTTGTGCGGTGAAGTTGCCGCGACCGAACTCGGCCACGCAGGCGATGGCCTGCTTCTTGACCGCGATATGCCCTGCCACCATCGCATTGATGCCTTCGGCCATGCGACGGAAATCGCCGGTGAAGCGCTGCGTGTCGATGACCACGTCGATATCGCCGCCATCGTGCTCGGCTGCCATGCGGTTGACCTCGGCGACCAGGCCGGTGAGGTTGCCGCGGATCTGGTCCACCACCTCGTTGATGAAGGCCTTCTTGCCCGGCAGGCGTTCCAGCTCGGCGGAAAAATTGCCGCGGGCGAATTCGGCCACGCAGGCCATGGCCTGCTTCTTCACCGCGATATGGTTGGCGACCATGCGATTGATGCCTTCGCCCATGGTGCGGAAGTCGCCGTCGAAACGTGCCACATCGATGCGTGCATCGATTTCGCCGGCATCGTGTTCGCGCGAGACGCGATTGATCTCTTCATTGACGTGGCGGATGCCGCCCTGCAGCTTGCGCAAGCCGCGCAGCACCTCGCCGGCATGCTCGTCGCGTGTCTGCGGCAGGGCGACATCGAAGTTGCCGCGCGAGAATGCGTCCAGCGTGGTCGTCGCCAGGTCCAGCGCGCCGCCGGCGATGCGGATCGCCCACACCAGCAGTGCGCCGCTGATGAGTGCTGCCACGACGCTGGCGCCGAGCAGGGCCGCGTGCGACAGCGTCAGCGCAAAGCCGGCGACGATCACGAGGACGGGCAGGGCCACCGCAAGCGCGGCGGTGAACCATAACTGGGTAGCGATCGGAAGACGGTGTGACATGGCGATGATTCCTGGAGTCAGGTAACAACGAACGACGCGGGTTGTGGGAGCGGGACGACGAACGCTCAGGCCGCCAACGCGTCCTGGTTGGGATGCAACTGTTGAATCAGGCTGGGCACATCCAGGATCAGCGCTACATCGCCGCTGCCCAGGATGCTGGAGCCACTGATGCCCTTGACCTGTGCGAAGACCTTGGACAGCGGTTTGATCACCGTCTGCCATTCGCCCAGCAAGGTGTCCACGACCAGGCCGAAGCGCTGCGTGCCCTGGCGGATCACCACGATGCTTTCGCGCGCCGGCGTCCTGCCGCCAAGGGCGAACAGTTCACGCAGGCGCACATACGGCAGCACGCTGCCGCGCAGGTCGATGTAGTCGCTGGCGTAGTCGGGCATGAATTCCACGCACTCTTCCACCACATCCAGCGGCACCACGAACACGGACTTGCCCACGCCCACCTGGAAGCCGTTGATGATGGCCAGCGTCAACGGCAGGCGCACCGAGATGGTGGTGCCCAGCCCGGCAGCGCTGTCGATCTCGACCGTGCCGCGCAGCGCAGTGATGTTGCGTTTGACCACGTCCATGCCGACGCCGCGGCCGGACAGGTTGGTGACCTTTTCGGCGGTGGAAAAGCCCGGCTCGAAGATCATCGCGAACACTTCGCGGTCGCTGAGCTGGCGGCCGGGTTCGATCAGGCCGCGTTCCAGCGCCTTGGCCAGGATGCGGTCGCGGTTCAAGCCGCCGCCGTCGTCGGTGATCTGGATGACGATGCTGCCGGAGTCGTGATACGCGTTGAGGCCCACCGTGCCGCGTGCGGGCTTGCCACGCGCCACGCGCACGTCCGCCGGCTCGATGCCGTGGTCCATCGCATTGCGCACCAGGTGGGTCAGCGGGTCGCCGATCTTTTCCACCACCGACTTGTCCAGTTCGGTGTCTTCGCCGGCCACGACCAGCGCGATGTCCTTGCCGAGTTCGCGCGCAACATCGTGCACCACGCGCTGGAAGCGGCTGAAGGTGCCGCCGATCTTGACCATGCGCAGCTGCAGGGCGCTTTCGCGGACCTCTTCCACCAGCCCGGCCAGGATCGAGGCCGATTCCAGCAGTTGCGCATCGCCGGTGCGCTGTGCATTGGCGTTGGTGCTGGACACGGCAATGATGAGTTCGCCGACCAGATCGATCATGCGATCGAGCTTGTCGGCATCCACGCGGATCGAGCGCGCATCGTTGTTGCGCCCGCCGGCGTCAGGCGCATTGCGGGCCGGCGCCGAAGCGGCATTTGCCGCATTGGGCACGGCCGCAAGCGCGCCGGCCGGTGTTGCGGCAAGCACCGGCTCGCTGACCAGCAGCGTGGCGGCATCGGTCGGTGCAGGCACTGCAGCGATGTCCAGGTCGCAATCGTCGCGGACGAATTCGAACACGTCTTCGATCGCGGCGCGGTCGGCGTCGCTGCGCAGCAGGATCTGGAAGCCGAGGTAATTGGCTTCCGGGTCGAGGTCTTCAAATCGTGGCAACTGGCTGTAGTCGGTACCGATCGATTCCACCGAGCCCAGGCCACGCAGATTGCGGATCAGCTTGAGCGGCGAGTTGCCGAAGCGCAGCGCATCGGCGAAGAGTTTGAGCGAGATGCGCCAGTAACCGCTCTGTTTTTCGGGCGTGCTGTGCTGGATGGCGGCGGCGGTGACGCCGCAGGCGCTGCCTTGCAGGTAGGTCTGCAATTGCGCCAGCAGCGGTTCGGCTTCGGCAGCCAGCGCATCGGCATCGGCATGGCTGGGGTCGGCGGCGGTCTCCACCAACGCGTGGATATGATCGCAGCACACCAGCAGCAGCCCGATCAGTTCCGAGCTCAACACGAGCGCGTCCTCGCGCACCAGATCGAGCACGCTTTCCACCACATGGGTAAAGCCGACCAGCTGCGGCAGATCGAACAAACCGCCCGACCCCTTGATGGTGTGCGCGGCGCGGAAGATCGCATTGACCGCATCCGGCGAGGAGGCGCCACGCTCGGCTTCGAGCAGATGCCGTTCCATGTCTTCGAGCAGGTCCCGGCTCTCGGCCAGGAAGGTCTGCATCAGTTGGTTCATGTCCATGCGCGCGTCACCAGTCCGTTAGTGAATGTGTTCGCCGAGGCCGGCAACCGCATGCGGATACAGCGCTTCGAGCAGGCCGAGCAGTTCGATCACATCGACCACCGCACGGCTGGAATCGGTCAGCGAAAACGGCCGTCCATCGGCCTGGATCGCCTGCTTGGTGGCCAGCAGCAATTGCAGGCCGGTGGTGTCGATTTCGCTCACCGCCGCCAGATCCAGATGCACGCCACCCGGATGCGCCAACGCCGGCTGCAACAGCGGCTTGAGTTCGGCAGCGCGGCGAATGGTCATCTCGCCCTCAAGGGCAAGCGTCAATGGCGCGGGCAGGTCGGGAGATGGAGTGTTCATTGGTGCCTCGAGCGATGGCGCACGTTGGTGCGATGACGCGGGGGAGAAGGGCGCGGTGACATGGAACTGCGTATGGGTCTGCACGCAGGGTCATGCCGGTCTATGCAGGTATCGGCGCCTAGCTGGAATATTTAGGACAAATTCAGCCGAATGACGGAAATGCGAAATCATCAGCAGTTTTTGAATTAACTGCTCAGCTTTGTCGCAACCAGACTCATAAGGCGTTTGTCCCGGACAGTCCCCTGGACAAGGCACGCGTGTCTAGACGCACGGCAGGGCAGTGCACTTAGCAAGGGCAAGGGTTGCGAGCCCGTTGCGGGTAATGCAGATGGGCGCGACGTGGGAAGAGTCGCGCGCGCACGTCATGCAGACGGTGGCGCTTGCCGGCCTGCATGGTGCCCGGTGTTGTCGAGTCTGTTTGCAACGCCGTCAAACGCAGCGTTGCGCTTCAGCCCGGTGCCAGCGCAGCCATCAAGCCGCGTGCGGCATTGAACCGATCCGCTCCTTCGGGCAGCGGCAGCTTGATGCGCAGTTTGTCCGGGCCATCCATGGTGTAGAGCTTGGGCTGCTTCTGGATCATCTGGATGATGGTCATCGGGTCGATCGACGGCTTGGCCTCGAACACCAGACGCCCGCCATTTTCGCCAAGATCCAGCTTGCGGATGCCCAGCGCGTTGGCCTGCAGCTTGAGCTCGGCAATGGCGAACAGGTGCTTGACCGGGTCGGGCAGCAAGCCGAAGCGGTCGATCATCTCCACCTGCAATTCGCGCAACGCATCGGGGTCGCGCGCACTGGAAATGCGCTTGTACAACGTCAGCCGCGTATGCACGTCGGGCAGGTAATCCTCGGGAATCAGCGAGGCCACGTGCAGCTCCACCTCGGCGCCACGCGCCTCTTCGCCGGCATCCAGGTCGGGCAGCTTGCCCTGGCGGATGCTACGTACCGCGCGCTCCAGCAGCTCGGTGTACAGGCTGAAACCGACCTCGGCCATCTGCCCGCTCTGGTCTTCGCCCAGCAGCTCGCCGGCACCGCGGATCTCCAGATCGTGGGTGGCCAGGGTGAAGCCGGCGCCGAGCTCGTCCATGGAGGCGATCGCCTCCAGGCGCTTTTCCGCATCGGAGGTCATCGAGCGACGATCCGGCACCACCAGGTACGCATAGGCGCGGTGATGCGAGCGGCCGACGCGGCCGCGCAGCTGGTGCAACTGCGCCAGGCCGAAGCGGTCGGCGCGATTGATGATGATGGTGTTGGCATTGGGGATGTCGATGCCCGATTCGATGATCGTGGTCGACAGCAGCACATTGAAGCGCTGCTTCTGGAAATCCAGCATCACCCGCTCCAGCTCGCGCTCGGGCATCTGCCCATGCGCGATACCGATGCGCGCCTCCGGCACCAGTTCGGACAGCTCGCGCTGCATGCGCACGATGCTTTCCACATCGTTGTGCAGGAAGTACAGCTGCCCGCCGCGACTGAGCTCGCGCTGGAAGGCCTCGCGCAGCAGCGCGTTGTCCCAGGCGGTGATGAAGGTCTGCACCGCCAGCCGGTTCGGCGGCGGGGTGGCGATGATGGAGAGATCGCGCAAGCCGGCCATGGCCATATTGAGCGTGCGCGGGATGGGCGTTGCGGTGAGCGTGAGCAGGTGCACGTTGGCGCGCATCGCCTTGAGCGCTTCTTTTTGCCGCACACCGAAGCGTTGTTCCTCGTCGACCACCACCAGGCCCAGATCCTTGAACTTCACATCGGGCTGCAACAAGCGGTGCGTGCCGATGATGACGTCGATGTCGCCGCTGGCGACCTTCTCCAGCTCGGCCTTGATTTCCTTGGTGCTCTTGAAGCGCGACAGCACTTCCACCTTCATCGGGTAGTCGGCGAAGCGGTCGCGGAAATTGCGGTAATGCTGTTCGGCCAGCAAGGTGGTCGGCACCAAGACGGCGACCTGCTTGCCGGCGCTGGCGGCGGCAAAGGCGGCGCGCACGGCCACTTCGGTCTTGCCGAAGCCGACATCGCCGCAGACCACGCGGTCCATCGGCTGGCTGCTGCCCAGGTCGCGCAGCGTCGCATCGATGGCCGCCAGCTGGTCGGCGGTTTCCTCGAACGGAAAGCCGGCCGCGAACGGCTCGTACATCGCCCGGTCCACCTGCAAGGCCAGACCGGCGCGCGCGCGGCGGCGGGCCTGGATTTCCAGCAACTCGGCTGCCACGTCGCGGACCTTTTCGGCGGCCTTGCGCTTGGCCTTGGTCCATTGCTCGCCGCCCAGCGAATGCAGCGGCGCGGTTTCGGCCGAGGCACCGGAATAGCGGCTGATCAGGTGCAGCTGCGCCACCGGCACGTAGAGCCGGTCGCCCTTGGCGTATTCGATTTCCAGGAACTCGCCGGGCATGCCGCCGGCGTCGAGCACGATCAGCCCGCGGTAGCGGCCCACACCGTGATCTTCGTGCACGATCGGCGCGCCTTCGGACAGTTCGCCCAGGTCGCGGATGATCGCTTCCGGCTCACGCCCGACCCGGCGCGTGCGGCGTGGCTGGTTGGCCCGCTCGGGAAACAGCTGGCGCTCGGTCAGCACCGCAATCTGCGGGTCGTCCAGCGCAAAGCCGTCCTCCAGCGCTGCCACGGTGATGCCGAAACGCAGTTTGGGCGCCGCCAGGAAAGCCGGCACATCGGCAACGACATCCGGTTTGAGCTGGGCGGCGGCCAGCACTTCCATCAGCGCTTCGCGGCGGCCGGCCGAATCGGCGGCAACCAGCACACGGCCCGGGTAATGGCCAAGGAACGACGCCAGCGCCTGGCCGGCCGGCGCGTCCTTTGCGGCAACCGGCAGCGGCGGCAACGGTTGCTCGCCGAGCGCGGCGGCCTCGTCGATGCGCGCGTGGTCGCTGGCCCACACCTCGATACGCGCCAGCTTGTTGAGCCGCTCGCGCAATGCGTCTGGCGATTGATACAGCTCGTCCGGCGGCAGCAGCGGGCGTTCCACATCGTGGCGGCGCTGCTCGTAGCGATTCTGCGCCTGCGCCCAGAACGCATCGGCTGCATTGGACACGCCAGTGGCGACCAGCGGCAATACGCGCTTGTCCAGATAATCGAACAAGGTGGCGGTCTTGCTGAAGAACATCGGCAGGTAATACTCGACGCCCGACGGCGCCAGGCCTGATTTCAGATCCTGATACAGCGCGCTGCGGCGGGTATCCACGTCGAAACGTTCGCGCAGGCAGGCCAGCACCCGCTCGATGCTGGCATCGTCCATCGGCACTTCGCGGCCGGGCAGCAGTTTGACGGCATCGACTTTGTCCAGCGAGCGCTGCGATTCGGGGTCGAAGACGCGGATCGAGTCGATATCCTCGTCCAGCAGCTCCACCCGCAACGGCGTGGATTCGCCCATCGGAAACACATCGAGCAAACCGCCACGCACGGCAAAATCGCCCGGGTCCATTACCTGCGGCACGTTGCGGTAACCGGCGCTTTCCAGTCGGCGTTTTTCTGCATCCAGATCCAGCCGCTGCCCGACCTTCAGATCGAAACTGCCGCCGACGATGTAGCTCAGCGGTGCCAGCTGCTGCATCAGCGTCTGCACCGGCACGATCACCACGCCACGGGTCAGGCCGGGCAGGCGGTGCAGGGCGGCCAGGCGCTGGCTGATGATTTTCGGGTGCGGGCTGAACTGGTCGTAGGGCAGGGTCTCCCAATCGGGGAACGGAACCACCGGCAGCGTCGCATGCTCGCCGAGCAAGGCATGCAGATCCGCCTCGATCTGATGCGCGCTCTGGTTGTCGCGTGCGATCACCAGCAGCGGACCGGTATGCGCCTCGGCGGCCCGCGCGATCGACCAGGCCAGCGCAGTCGGCGAAGACGGAGCGCGCCAATAGGCGCGGAGCTGGCCGGACTTGGGCAGCGGCGGAGAGGGGAAAGTGGTTGGCGACGGCATCAGCCGGCGATTTTATCAGAGCGGCCGCTGCGGCCGGTCCATCCGGCGTGAAACCCGGCCCCGGCCGCCTGCGCGCAAGCGCGCCACAGAGCCCTGCCTTACGCATCGACCTGCTTGTAGCGGGCACCCCTGGCAAGCAACCGGTTGGACCAGATGCAGGCGGGAGCGCAGTCGAAAGCCTAGTCAAAATCCCGGTCGGTCGAGAGCGCGGTGCCCTCACCGCTTGCGGGACACGCCGCAATTACGTCCCTGTAGGCTCGGTGGCGGCATCCATGCCGCCACACGGTCCCGCAAGCGGCGAGGGCACCGCACCAGACAGTTGGTCGGCGGCTTTCTTGAAGGCGTGTTGTTCGGCCTGCGGTGGCAGGCGGGACGTTTTCAGGTTGCGCGTTAAAAAGCCTGTCTGTTGCTCGGCTTGCGGTGGGAAGGTGGTGGGAAGCCGGTCGACGCACACGGATCCAACCAGCGCATGTCATGCCTTGCTCTTAAATTAGGCACACCGACCATCTCGACGGGTCCTTGCCCGCCCACCGTCGCGTAAGAGCCTCCATGGACGGATTCACGGCGTGTCCTGCGATGGTGGCGGGCAAGGGCCCGGCAGCCAAGCCGCAGATCAACCGCTCCAAGCCGCTTCACGAATCCCAAATCCCGAATCCCCAATCCCAGCCCCTCAGGCATCCAGCTCGAGCACCATGCGCACCAGCTCCGGCGAATCCGGATGCGCCTGCGGCTTGAAGCCCAGCGATTCGGCCAGCTGCAGCATCGGCACGTTGCTTTGCAGCACGTCGCCGAACAGGCAGTCCAGATACTTGCGGCGCGCCCACTTCACCAGCTTGCGCATCAACTGCCGGCCCAGGCCCTGGCCGGCGACGAAGCTGCTGACCAGGATGGTGTATTCGGCCTGGCGGGTGCCGGGCACCAGCGCCGCACGCGCCACTGCGCCCACCAGGGCTTCGCCCGGGGGCAACTGCTCGGCGGCGACCAGCACGATCTCGGTCTTGGGATTGGGATGGGTCAGGCGCTGCACCATCTCCGGGGTGATTTCGGCGGAGGAGCGCACGAAGCGCGCGCGGATTTCCTCCGGTCCCAGCAGGCTGAAAGCCCCCTGCAGCGGCGGGCCGTCCTCGGGACGGATCGGGCGGAGCAGAAGGGTGCGGCCATTGGGCAGGCTGAAGTTTTCATGCCAGGGGGGCATGCGATTGCGAATGGCCATGACCGGTGTTCCTTAAAGATCGGAAGATTCTGGCACCAGCCCGGCGCGCAACCGTGAATGAATCCGGTGCGCCGCAGAGGGCCAACAGGGGGTGGCAGTGCTTCCCACGCAACTGTAACGAGCCGAGCCGTGAGCCAGTCGTGAGAGTGTCGGGACAGGCGCTGGCCCGGTGCGGTCAATCCACGTCCGGGCGGCGACGCGGCAACCGGCGATTCTGCGCGCCATCCCGGCGGCCGGGCAGTCAGTCCGGAACAGCCCGCGCTGGCATGCAGCGCATGCCGCGAGTCGGCACCAGGGGCCTGGCGTGGTGACAGTCAGCGGCCTGCCGGCGCATGCCGTCCCGCTACCTGGCCGCCACGGCCACGGCGACGGCCGGCGGCGGATCAGGCGTCCTGCCGCAGCCACTCCAGCCGGGTCGAGGCGCCGGGTTCGCCCAGGTGCTTCTTCAGCACCGGCAAGGCCGGCGCCAGCACCTGGTCGAACTGCCAGGGCGCGTTGACGATCAACAGCCCGCTGCCGGTCAGGCGCAGCGGCGAGTCGTCCGGGCGTACCTGCAGCTCGGCCACCAGCACCGACTTGGCCGGCAGCGTGGCGGCCTTGCGCATGAACGGCTGCAGGCTGCGGCGCAGCTTGATCGGGTACCAGACCATGCAGATCGCCTGCGGCCAGCGCGCCAGTGCCTCGCGCACGCTGTGGATGATCTGCTGGTACTCGGCGTCCTGCGACTCGTAGGGCGGGTCGATCAGCACCAGCCCACGGCCGATCCTGGCGTCGCCGGCACGCGGCGGCAAAAACGCGCGGATGGCGGCATAGCCATCGCCGGCATGCACGCGCACGCGGCTGTCCTTGGCGAACAGGCCCTTGAGCGCCTGAGCCTCGTCCGGCTGCAACTCGCAGAACGCCATGCGGTCCTGTTCGCGCAGGGCCTGGGCGGCCAGCAGCGGCGAGCCGGGGTAATGATTGAGCTGGATGCCGGCCGTGGGGCGCGCCGGCTTCTGTCCGGGCGTGGCGGGGCGGGCAACGCTCTGGTTGTCGGCCTGCACGGCGCGCAGGTAGCGTTCGACCACTTCAGGCAAGGTGGATTCGGCCATCAGTCGCATCACGCCATCATCGGCCTCGTTGGTCTTGCGGCTTTCTTCGCCGCCGAGTTGGTAGCGGCCGCGCCCGGCGTGGGTGTCGAGCACGAAGAACGGCGTGTCCTTGCGCTTGAGGGTGTCGATCAGCGCCAGCAAGGCGATGTGCTTGAGCACGTCGGCATGGTTGCCGGCATGGAAGGCGTGGCGATAGTTCATCCGGGAAGTGTAGAGCGTGCGCGGCCCTTTGCGCTGCGCGCTGGTATGCGGCGTGGCGGGATGTGCCGGCGGCATGGCCGTGAGGGCGGCACGCCAGGATGGCGGCGGCGCCCCGGCCAGCTTTCGCCAAGGCCTGGGGGCTTCTACGGCCTGGCCGCACGCGCGCTATTGGCCGCACCGGCATGCGGCTATGCTGCGCGCCATGTCCGACACTTCCGTCCGCGTGCTCGTCGTCGAAGACGAAGCCGCCATCGCCGATACCGTGCTCTACGCGTTACGCAGCGAAGGCTATGCGGCCGAGCACTGCCTGCTGGGCCGCGAGGCACTGGCGCGGCTGCGTGCCGACCCGGCCGATCTGGTGGTGCTGGATGTCGGCCTGCCGGACATCAACGGCTTCGAGGTCTGCCGCACCCTGCGCAGTTTCAGCGAGGTGCCGGTGATCTTCCTGACCGCGCGCAACGACGAGATCGACCGCGTGCTCGGGCTGGAACTGGGCGCCGACGACTACATGGCCAAACCGTTCTCCCCGCGCGAGCTGGTGGCGCGGGTGCGCGCACGCCTGCGCCGCCGCAGCGTGGCGGCAGTGGCCGAGCCGGGCTGGCAGCCGCATGGCGCGTTCGCGATCGACCGCGAAGGCAGCCGCATCCGCTATGGCGATGCCTTGTTGCCGCTGACCCGTTACGAATACGCGCTGCTGGCCGCGTTGCTGCAACGGCCCGGTGCGATCCTGAGCCGGGCGCAGTTGATGGATCGCGGCTGGGATGCCAGCGCCGACAGCGCCGATCGCACCGTCGATACCCATATCAAGACGCTGCGCGGCAAGCTGCGCCTGGCCGGCGTGCCGGCCGACCCGATCCGCACCCACCGTGGCCTTGGCTACGCACTGGAGCTGTAGGCGATGGGCCGGTCTGCGCATGCTGGGTTGAGCGGAGCGGCGCGCTGACATGCGGCTAGGTCTCAAGCTGTTTCTGGGGTTTTTCCTGATCGTGGGCCTGGCCGCGTTCTTCGTGATGCGGGTGTTCGTCAACGAGGTCAAACCGGGCGTGCGCCAGGCGATGGAATCGACGTTGGTGGATGCGGCCAACGTGCTGGCGGAAATGGCCAGCAGCGACCTGGCCGCAGGGCACATCGTCGACGGCCGTTTTGCGCGCAACCTGGCGCAGGCGCAGCAGCGCGACCCCAAGGCCTGGGTGTGGCGCTTCCGCAAGAACCATGTGGATTACCGCGTCACCGTGACCGACGCGCGCGGCGTGGTGGTCTTCGATTCGCTGGGCCGCGACGTGGGCCGCGACAACTCGCGCTGGAACGATGTCTACCGCACCTTGCGTGGGGAATACGGCGCGCGTTCCAGCCCGGAACTCGATGGCGATCCGGCCGCAACGGTGATGCATGTGGCTGCCCCGATCTACGCGCCCGACCAGCCCGGCAAGTTGATCGGCGTGCTGACGCTCGCCCAGCCCAATCGGAGCATCGACCCGTTCATCGAGGCCAGCCAACGCAACATCCTGCAGCGCGGTGCCTGGCTGATCGGCATTTCTGCATTGATCGGCGTCCTGATGACGTGGTGGTTGATGCGCGGCATCGGCCGGCTCAACCGCTATGCGCAGGCCGTGAGCGCCGGCATCCCGGTGCCGCCGCCCAAACCGCGCGGCGATGAAATCGGCGACCTCGGTCAGGCGCTGGAAACCATGCGCCGCAAGCTGGAAGGCAAGGCCTACGTCGAGCATTACGTGCAGTCGCTGACGCATGAAATGAAAAGCCCGCTGGCGGCGATCCGTGGCGCATCGGAGCTGTTGACCGAACCGTTGCCGGAAGCCGATCGCCAGCATTTTGTTGCCAGCATTCGCGCGCAGGAACAACGGCTGACCGAAACCATCGACAAGCTGCTCGCGCTGGCCGAGGTGGAACAGCACGGCTGGCTGCAGACGCGCGAGCGCATTGCCGTGGCCGGCGTGCTGCAGGCGGCGTCGGAGGCAGTGGCGCCGCGCGCCACCGCGGCGGGCGTGCAACTGCAGGTTGCCGCGCTGCCCGATTCGGCCGGCGAGCAGTACATATCCGGCGACGGGTTTCTACTGCGTCAGGCGTTGATCAATCTGCTGGAAAATGCAATTGCGTTTTCGCCCCAGGGCAGCAGCGTGCTGCTGCGTGCGCAGATGGACGCAGGGCAATGGCGGCTGTCGGTCGAAGACAGGGGCAGTGGTGTGCCCGATTACGCCATCGAACGCGTCTTCGAACGCTTTTACTCGCTGGCGCGCCCACAGACCGGGCAACGCAGTTCCGGCCTCGGCTTGCCCTTCGTGCGCGAGGTGGCGCGCCTGCACGGCGGCGATGCGGCGCTGGGCAATCGCGACGGTGGCGGTGCGATTGCGACCCTGCGCTTGCCGATCGGCTAAGCGCAGCTGACACGACGCGAGCCTGGTCAGATGGGATGGCCAATGCGCAGGAGCCAGGAAGTGCACGTGCTACATGCTGATTGCACGCGCCGGCTGTGCAGTCGTCTTGGCAACGGCTGGTAGCGGCCCGGTCGAACTTCGTGCAGCAGTATCTCGCTGAGAACAGCGGCCTCCCGGTGCGGAATGCGGCATGCGCCAGCGCACATGCCGTATCCGTATCAGCCGCGCATCACAGCGCGCATCCGCAACGCGCTAATGCACCACGTCGGCGCCGATGACGTCCTTGGCAACCACTGACCAAGACAGCTTGCCAAACCCCTTGTTGCCCCACTCGGTGCCCCAGCTGTTCTCCACGATCAGCCCATCGCTGTCGTAACCCAGTGCAATCACCGCATGCCCGCCCAGGATCGGCGTCTTGATGTCGTAGTCGACCTGGTTGCTGGGTGTGAGGTCCTCGAAACCCTGCCGGACATAGAAGCCGATGGCGACCGGCGTGGACGCGGCCAGTGCAAGTTTGATCTGCTCGATCAGCGGTCGCCCGCCATTGCCATCGCCTGCATACAGCACGGTGTATTTGCGATAAGGCGTGGGGTTTCTGGCCGCGTTGGCGCGGTCGGCGGCGGTGGGCGGGTTCTTCCAGTTGTAGTTGCCCCACGAATAATGCTGTTCGGTGTCGATACCTTGCGCCAGTGCGACATCCAGTGGAGCTTCCAGCGTGGAGCCTTCATCGACACCGCCGTTGACCTGGCTGTAGAGATACATCGGCGCAAAGCGGGTTTGCGCCTGTTTGCTGGCGTTGGCATACCAACCGGTCAGGGTGTGCGCGGTGGCCCATGATGCGCAGGATCCCACCTGGCCTTGATCGCCCGGTGCGATCGCCCAGGCAGTCAGGTCCACCGATGCGGGAAGGGGTTTGGCCGCACTCGCGGATCCGAACAACGGGGTGACCGGCTGCATCAACGCCGATGGTTTCAAACCCATTCCGTGCATTGCCGCCTGCGCCGCAGCGGAGGACAAACTCAGGGCGGCGAGCACGCAAAGCGCAAGTGAACGTTGCTTGTTCATGGAAGGCAGACTCCAGATGAAAAGAGGGATGCAGTTGCGCGCACGTTTGAAACCACTGCCGGCAAGCTGGCACGCGGGTGGAATGGCACCAATGCGGTGCACGCAAAGGACGAGGACGAACGACACAATCGGAAAGCCGTGAGCCCGACAACTCAGAACACGATTGGATGGCTTTGAAGTGCGCAACTGCGTGCCCATCCTTGCGCCTGGCGCGAACGGGCGCGGCGGTGATGCGAAGTGTCATCGGTGAAACGGAAGCGTACGGCGGGCCTGCGTTGCAGTTTTGATGCTGGAAGCCTGGATTTTCCGTGTGCGTCACAGTGTCGGCCGCCGCCCGTGCAGAGGTGGCACTTCACATTCGCTTCAAATTGACCTCAAACCCCCGACACCGGCGCCTTGCACCCTGGCCACCTCCCAGAACGAGGATGGCCGATGAAATCCCTGAAACTGTTGTTGCGGTTCGCCACCATCGGCGGGCTGATCCTGTTGTTGCTGATTCCCTTGTTGCTGATTCGCGGCACCGTGCAGGATCGCGCGCAATACCGCGACCAGGCGGTGGAGCGGGTGGCGCAGAGCAAGGCCGGCGAGCAGCAGTTCATCGCGCCGGTGCGGGTGCTGCCGTACACCGAAGACGTGCAGGTGACCGAGCCGGACGAGGAAGGCAAGCCACACAAGGTCTGGCGCAAGCGCGATGGGCAACTGCTGCAGACCCCGCGCACGCTCAACCTGAGCGGCGAGCTGACCCCGTCCGAGCGCAAGATCGGCCTGTTCCGCGTGCAGGTGTATTCCTGGAAGGCCAAGCTCAAGGCCGAATTCGACCCGTTCGAGTATCCGGCCGTGGCCGGGCGCAGCTATGGTCAGCCGCATCTGGCCGTGGGCATTTCGGACGTACGTGGCCTGGTCGGCACGCCAACGCTGCGGGTGGACGGCCGCACGCTTGCGCTGGAAAGCGGCGCTGGCGGCCTGGCATCGCGCTCGGCCGGCATTCACGCCGATCTGCAGCCCTTGGGCGATCCGCTGGCCGGCAAGCTGGTCGATGGCAATACGCTGGACATGGCATTCGTGCTGGATGGCACGCGCAGCCTGGCCATCGCGCCGATTGGCGACAACAACGAGATCGCTTTGCGCTCGGCCTGGCCGCACCCGCTGTTCGGTGGGCGCTTCCTGCCGAATGCGCCGACCATCGGCGAGCGCGGTTTCGATGCGAGCTGGTCGTTGTCCTCGCTGGCGACCGGTGCGCAAACGCAGCTGCAGTCGTCGCAGTCGTCGCTGGATACGCTGGAAGTGCGTCTGGTCGACCCGGTGGATGTGTATACCCAGGCCGATCGCGCCAGCAAGTACGGCATCCTGTTCGTCGTGCTGACCTTCGTGGCGTTCGTGCTGTTCGAACTGATCAAGCGCTTGCCGATCCATCCGTTGCAATACCTGCTGGTCGGCCTGGCGCTGGCGATCTTCTTCCTGCTGCTGCTGAGCCTTTCCGAGCACATCGCGTTCTGGCAGGCGTATCTGGTGTCGGCGGCGGCGTGCATCGGCCTGCAGTTCTTCTACCTGTCCGGTGTGTTGCGCAGCTGGGTGCGCGCTGCCGGGTTCTCGGTGATGCTGACGGCGTTGTATGGCGTGCTCTATAGCCTGCTGGTCTCCGAAGACAACGCGTTGCTGATGGGCTCGCTGCTGCTGTTCGGCATCCTGGCCAGCATCATGTGGGTGACGCGCAAGGTCGACTGGTACGAGCTTGGCAACAGCCTGCGCTGAGGTCGGCATGCGCGCACATGCACAGGTGTACCGGCGGGCGCAGCGTCTGTTGCCCGCCGGAATCGACACGGTGGCGCTGCTTCCCGCAGCGCCACTACCGCAATGGGAATGCTCGCCGCTGTCGGCATTGCCGCTGGCGCGCGAGGGCCGCCGTGGTGTGATCGGCCTGCGCCTGCATGCGCGCACTGCGCAGGCATTGCGCGTGGATGGGTGCGGGTTTTTGCAGGCGGCGCGGCGGCAGGCGCCTTCAGCGGACGCAGCGGTTCGTGGCTACGGGCCGTGGCAGCGCTTGAGCAACGGCAGTTACTGGGCGCGCAGCGTCGATGCGCTGCTCGGGGTGCTGGTGGCCCAGGACGACGCGGCGGTGTGGCTGATGTGGCAGCAGCCCGACAACGCCACCCAAGACCACGGCGGCTGGCTGCGTTGAGCCGTGGCAGCGCAGCAGCGCGACGCGGCCTGGCTTACCATGGCCGCATGACCGGCACCTCCCTGATGGTTGAGACAGTCCACGGCAACGCGGTGTTGCCGTATCTGGATGCGGTGGCGCAGCTGCGCATCGCGGTGTTCCGCGCATGGCCATACCTGTACGACGGCGATGCCGGCTACGAGCGCGATTATCTGGCCGCCTATGCCGCTTCGCCCGACAGCGTCTTCGTGCTGGCGCGCGATGGCGAGGCTGTCATCGGCGCTTCCACCGGCCTGCCGCTGCTCGACGACAGCGAGGCCTTCCATGCGCCGTTTCGCGCCTGCGGCATCGACCCGGCCAGCGTGTTCTATTTTGGCGAGTCGGTGTTGTTGCCGGCATATCGCGGGCAGGGTATCGGCCACGCCTTCTTCGACCGTCGCGAGGCGCATGCCCGCGCATTGGGCCGCTTTGCGCGCACCGCGTTCTGTTCGGTGGAGCGCACAGCGGACGACCCGCGCAAGCCTGCCGACTATCGGCCCAACGATGCGTTCTGGCGCAAGCGCGGCTACGCGCCGCAGCCGGGCATGCAGGTGCGGCTGGAGTGGGCGGAGTTGCAACACGGGCAGATCGACCACAGCTTGAGTGTGTGGACGCGTGCGCTGAACCCTTGAGCGTGGCGTAGCCGATCATGGTGGTGTGCACCATTGCCTCACTCCAGCGCCGTTAGAGGAATCTTGCCGATGAATGCTCCCCTCACCGTTGCCGTTGCCAGATATCCGATCGGCAAACCCGCGGATTTTGCCGCCTTCGCGGCGCGCATGTCGGCCGTGATCGGCGAGGCCGCGGTTGCCGGCGCGCGGGTGGCGGTGCTGCCGGAATATCTGTCGCTGGAGCTGGCTGCCAGTTTCGGCACGCAGGTGTCGGCCGGCCTGCCGGAGTCGCTGGCGGCCATCCAGACGCTGCGCGCTGCCTGGTTGGAGCTGTTTGCCGGCCTGGCGCGGCAGCACCGCTTGCATGTGATTGCCGGCAGTTTTCTGCTGGATCTGGGTCAGGGGCGCTACCGCAATCGCAGTGACTGGTTCACGCCCGATGGCGGCCACGGTTGGCAGGACAAGCTGCAACTGACCGGCTTCGAAAAGGCGACCGGGCTGATCGAGCCGGGCGATGCGTTGAAGGTATTCGACCTGGATGGGGTACGTGCGGCGATTGCGATCTGCTACGACAGCGAATTTCCGTTGCCGGTACGTGCCCAGTACGAAGCCGGCGCGCGCCTGTTGATCGTGCCCAGTTGCACCGACACTGCCGCCGGCGCCACCCGGGTGCGGGTCGGGTGTCTGGCGCGGGCATTGGAAAACCGCATGTTCGTCGCGCAATCGGTCACCGCCGGCGAGGCGCCCTGGAGCCCGGCGCTGGACGTCAACACCGGCGAGGCGGCGGTGTTTGCGCCGATGGATGTGGGATTCCCCGCCGACGGCGTACTGGCGCAAACCGACGCCGACGCCGTCTGGGCATATGCCGCGCTGGACTTCGATGCGTTCGAGGCCAGCCGCGCGCACGCGCAGGTGGCCAACGACCGCGACTGGCCGGGCCAGTTGGCGCCGCAAGTGGCGCGTGCCAAGCTGGCCGCGTTCGATTGACCAAGCACGATTGATTGCGACCTGCAGTGTGCGCAGGCGCGGCGGCTGCAGACGCGACGGGGGCCTTGGCCCCTGCCGCCGTCGGCCGCGACCGCGCAGCCATCTGCACAGGTGTTCAATCGCCCAGCCTTGCAATACCACCCACCAGGTTCCCATGCCCAAGAAAACCCTGATTCCGCACAGCGTCCGGCTGGAGTTCGCACCCGGCGCGCTGGTGCACAGCAATCTGTCCGGCGCGGCGTTCACCGACGACTGGCTGTGGGTGGCTGGCGACGAAGCCTGCGCGGTGGATCGCCTGCGCAAGCTGCAGCCCGGCCAGCGCGAGACGCTGCGCTTCGGGCAGGGCCAGAGCTTCCCGCTGGCCGAGCTGCTGGATCTTCCGGGCGAGGCCGCCGAGGAGGCCGACCTGGAAGGCATGGGCCTGTCGGACGGCTATCTGTGGGTGATCGGCTCGCATGGTTTGAAGCGCAAGAACGCCAAGCCCGGCCGCGATGACGCCGACAACGCCAAGCGCCTGACCAAACTCAAGCTCGACGCCAACCGCCGTCTGCTGGCCTGCCTGCCGATCGAGCGCGATGCCGACGGCACTCCGCGTCTGGTGCGCGAAGCGGCCGACGGCCGCCGCGCGCTGCGGCTCAAGGGCGACGCCAAGCACAACCAGCTCACCGAGCTGCTGGCCGACGACGCGCATTTCGGCCCGTTCCTGAAGATTCCCGGCAAGGACAACGGCTTCGATATCGAAGGCATCGTGGCCGACGGCAAGCGCCTGCTGCTGGGCCTGCGCGGACCGGTGCTGCGTGGCTGGTCGGCGCTGCTGGAAATCCAGGTGGAGGCGCATGGCGACCATCTGCGCCTGGCGCCACTGGACGAGGACGGCACACTGCTGCGCAAGCATTTCCTGCAACTGGGCGGGCTGGGTATCCGCGATCTGCATTATTCCGGCGACGATCTGTACCTGCTGGCCGGCCCCACGATGGTGTTGAACGGCGAGATCCGCCTGTTCAAGTGGCCGGATGCACGCACCGTGCTGGCTGCCAACCGCGAGCCGGTGCGCTTTCAGCATGCACTGCTGGAATCGGCGGTGCTGCCGCATGGCACCGACAGCGACCGCGCCGAGGCCATCTGCAATCTGCCGCCGCAGCTGGCCGGCAAGGTCCCCAGCTGGCTGGTGTTGTACGACGCACCCGGCCCGGCGCGCAGCGATGGCGAATGCGTGGTGTACGGCGACCTGTTGCGCAATCGCTAAGCCATGCCGACGCGCCGGCTGCAGCCTCCGTGGTGCAGCCGGCGGGTGGATCTGCAACCGCCCTGGTCGCAGCGCAGATGCGCGCGGCGGAAGGCGCTGCGCGGCAGGGTGCGGGCGTGCCGGCAGCGCCGGCCAGGGTCCCGCAGGGCCGATGCGCCCCCGACAGCACTGCCGTAGCACCCGGCCGGGCAGGGCCGCGCTGCGCAAGGTAAAATCGGCGCACTCCCGTTTCGCCGAGCGTTCCATGACCTGCCGCACCCGCTTTGCTCCCAGCCCCACTGGTTACCTGCACATCGGCGGCGCCCGCACCGCCCTGTATTGCTGGCTGGAGGCGCGCCACCGTGGCGGGCAGTTCGTGCTGCGCATCGAAGACACCGACCGCGAACGCAGCACCCAGGCGGCCATCGACGCCATCCTGGAGGCGATGGACTGGCTGGGTCTGGGCTATGACGAAGGCCCGATCTACCAGACCCAGCGCATCGCCCGTTACCAGGAGGTGGCCGAGCAATTGCTGGCACAGGGCAAGGCCTATTACGCCTACGAAACCCGCGAAGAGCTCGACGCCATGCGTGAGGCCGCGATGGCCAGGCAGGAAAAGCCGCGCTACAACGGCGCCGCGCGCGAGCAGCAGCTGCCGTATCGGGACGACCCGAACCGGGTGATCCGCTTCAAGAATCCGCTCGGCGGCACGGTGGTGTTCGACGACCTGATCAAGGGCCGCATCGAGATCGCCAACAGCGAGCTCGACGACATGGTGATCTTCCGCCCGGACGGCTTTCCCACCTACAACTTCGCGGTGGTGGTGGACGATTGGGACATGGGCATCACCGAGGTGATCCGCGGCGACGACCACATCAACAACACCCCGCGCCAGATCAACATCTACGAAGCGCTGGGCGCGCCGGTGCCCAAGTTCGCGCATATGCCGATGATCCTGGACGAGCAGGGCGCCAAGCTGTCCAAGCGCACCGGCGCGGCGGACGTGATGCAGTACAAGGACGCCGGTTATCTGCCGCATGCGCTGATCAACTACCTGGCCCGTCTGGGCTGGTCGCATGGCGACCAGGAGTTGTTCACCCAGCAGGAGCTGCTGGACCTGTTCGACGTCACCGACGTCAATTCCAAGGCGGCGCGCCTGGATATGGCCAAGCTCGGCTGGGTCAACCAGCATTATCTGAAGACCGACGACCCGGCCAGCATCGCGCCGCAGCTGGAATATCAGCTCGCCAAGCTCGGCCTGGACATCGCCGCCGGCCCTGCCGCGGCCGATGTGGTGGTGGCGCTGCGCGAGCGCGTGCAGACCCTGAAGGAAATGGCCGAAAAGGCCGTGGTCTGGTACCAGCCGCTGGAAACGTACGACGAAGCGGCGGTGATCAAGCACCTGAAACTGGGTGCGGAAGTGCCGTTGGGCAAGGCGCGCGAGATGCTGGCTGCGCTGAGCGAGTGGAGTGTGGAGAGCGTGTCGGCGGCGCTGCACGCCGCCGCCGAGGCGCTGGAACTGGGCATGGGCAAGGTCGCCCAGCCGCTGCGCGTGGCCATCACCGGCACCCAGGTCAGCCCGGACATTTCGCAGACGGTGTACCTGGCCGGTCGCGAGGGTGCCTTGAAACGTATCGATGCGGCACTCATCAAGATAGGAGCGGCCTGACGCCGGAGCCTGTATGACCAAGCACACGCACACCCGAACGCACGACCAGGAACACGCCTGCACGGCCCCGCATCACCACGTCGACGATGCCAACAGCTTCGTGCGCGCGGTGGAGCGCGCCTGCAGCGAACGCGGCCTGCGGTTGACGCCGATCCGCGCCAACGTGCTGCGGCTGATCGCCGATGCCGGCAAGCCGGTGAAGGCCTACGAATTGCTGGACTGGGTGCGCGAAGGCAAGGGCGTGGGCGCCGATGCCCCGCCCACGGTGTACCGCGCGCTGGATTTTCTGATGGCGAATGGCTTTGTGCACAAGCTCGAATCGGTCAATGCCTTCGTCGCCTGCCACCACCCCAACAGCGCCCAGCACTCGGTGCCGTTCCTGATCTGCGACCGCTGCCATAGCGCGGTGGAGCTGGAAGACCGCGACGTGGTGGCGCAACTGGAAGCCCGCGCCAAGGCGCTGGGCTTCCAGCCGCAGGCGCAGACGCTGGAAGTGCACGGCCTGTGCGCCAAGTGCGCGGTGGCCGACTAATCGCGCGCGGGCGGCAGTCACTGCCCGGCACGGTGATCGTTGTCGCGGGCAGACGTTGCCTGGTTCTGCCCTGGCAATGCGGGCAGATGGCGGGCGACTCCGGGCACGGCATGCGGGCAGCGCGCGTTCGCGTCCCGGAAAGAACATGCGCCTGGCACGGCGAGGGATGCTCGGGCAGTAGCTTTCCTTGCAACGCTGAGGCCTTGCGGCCTCAGGGTTGCGCTGTGGTGTCTGGGCTCGTTCGCACCTGTTCCCAGTCCAGGCCGAAGCGCGCCAGATACTTGCGCAGGCGATCGGCGTCATTGGTGCTGGCGCGCTGTCCGCGCGAGACCGCGAACAGCTCGCGGCCAGCCTGCGATAGCGACTTGCTGCGCGCACACAGGCGCACCACGTCTTCCAGTTGCACGCGATCGAAGCGATCCAGCTGTTCCACGCCATCGCCCAGCAAGGCCTCCAGCGGCGACGTCGCGTGGGCGCCCTTCCACTGCTGGCGCAGGCGGATGATTTCTTCTTCCACCAGTTCGCTTTGGATACGGCCGGCATTGGCCAGTGTCGCCAGGCGCATGACCGAGGCGCTGAGGTCGCGAAAGTTGCCGTTCCAGCGCGCCTCTGTGCTGGTCGCAAAGGCCAGGTAGCGCGCACGCGCCTCGCGGTTGAAGGCGACCCGCTGATGTTGTTCGCGCGACCACCGCTCCAGTTCGAAATCGATGTTCGGCTCGATGTCCTCCATGCGCTCGGCCAGTCCAGGCAAGCGGTAGGTCCACAGATTAAGGCGTGCCAGCAGGTCGTCGCGGAAGCGCCCTTGCAGTACCTGCTGCTGCAGGTCGCGGTTGGTCCCGGCGATCAGTTGAAACTCGCTGTCCACCTCCTTGTCGCTGCCGACCGGCAAAAAGCGCTTCTCCTCCAGGGCGCGCAACAGCATGGCCTGTTCGTCGAGCCCGAGTTCGCCGATTTCGTCCAGGAACAGCAGCCCCTGGTGGGCGGATCGCAACAGTCCGGGGCGATCGCTGATCGCCCCGGTATAGGCGCCCTTGGTGTGGCCGAACAGGGCGCTCATGGCGCCGTCGCCGCGCAGCGTGGCGCAGTTCACCTCCACGAAGCGTCCGCCCAGCTGGTGCTTGAGTTTTTTCAGCTCGAACACGCGCTTGGCCAGCTGGCTCTTGCCGGCGCCAGTGGGTCCCATCAGCAGCATCGGCGCCCTGGAGCGCGTGGCCACCGTCTCGATTTGCTCGATCATCCGGTTGAACGCGAGGTTGCGCGTGGCGATGCCGTTTTTGAGCAGGGCGCGGTCCTGCATCTGCTGTTGCGCGAAACGCTGCGCAATGCGGTCGTAGCGGGAGAGGTCTAGATCGATCACCGCATAGCTGCCCGCCTCGCCGCTGCCTTGCTTGCGAGGCGGTGAGGTCTGCAGCAGCCGGCCGGGGAAGTGCCGGCTCTCGGTCAGCAGGAAGCAGCAAATCTGGCTGACGTGGCTGCCGGTGGTGATGTGCAGGTAGTAGTCCTCTTCTTCCGGCGCAAACGTATAGCTGGCGAAGAAGTCGTGCAGGGTGGCGTAAACGCCCTCGAAGTCCCAAGGGTCGGCCAGGTAGGTGTCGTGCTGCTGCACCTGGGTGTCTGGCGACACCTGGGCAAGATCGTTGCGGACGACACTCGCCAATCTTGCATGGCGGCGTGCATCGGCGAGCAGTTCGATGCGGCCGACCAGAAAGTCGTCATGCATGCCCAGCGACACCGTGGGGCGCCATTTTTCCCAGCGGCCCGGCCCGGTGCCGGCATCCAGCTGCACGCCGAGCATGCCGAAAATGACCTTGGTCCTGTCCATATCTATCCAGATAAAAAGCGCGCCTGAAGTATACGAAAAACAGAAAATACGCTGTAGGGCCGTGCCATCAAAATAAAAATAATCTTTTATGAAACAGTGGCTTATGAACTAATGACCAAAGTTGGCACGCGCATTGCTGTACAGGGCTCATCACCCACTGCGGGCAGTTCCCGCCAGGAGCCTGACATGGCCAATCTTCAACTCTTCTCCTCGCTGCGTGGCGCGTTGCGGACCAAGGCGACTGCGCGAAACGAGGCCGGCGGTTGCGCCTACGAGCGCACGCCGCGTGGTGCGCTGGCGTTGTATGCGGCCACCGGCTGCTTCAACGGCACCTACTATGCGAGCGCCGACGCGCAGTTGCAGCAGGTGCTGACCTTGTGCGAACAGGTTCCGCCGGCATTCGTTGCGCAGACCGCGATCTATGCCCGTCAGGTAGCGCACATGAAGGACATGCCGGCATTGTTGCTGGCGACGTTGACCACCCGCGACGCTGAGGTCTTTGCCCGTGCGTTTCCCCGCGTGGTCGACAACGGCCGGCTATTGCGCAACTTCGTGCAGATCGTGCGCAGTGGCCAGGTCGGGCGCAAGTCGCTGGGTTCGCTGCCCAAGCGCATGGTGCGGCAGTGGTTGCAGCAGGCGTCGGTGGCCACCATCGTGCAGGCGGCGATCGGGCAGCAGCCGTCGCTGGCAGACGTGATCCGCATGGTGCACCCGAAGCCGGCCGATGCCGAGCGCGAGGCCCTGTATGCGTGGGTCATCGGCAAGCCCTACCAGGAAACCGCATTGCCGGCCGTGCTGCAGGCGTACGAGGCGTTCAAGCGTGCACCGGGCGAGACGTTGCCGGATCTGCCGTTCCAGTACTACACGGCATTGCCGTTAACCCGGGCGCACTGGGCGCTGCTGGCGGAGCGGGTGTCGTGGCAGACGTTGCGGTTGAACCTCAACACGTTTGCGCGTCATGGTGTGTTTGCCGATGCGGCAATGGTGGCCAAGCTGGCTGCGCGTCTGCGTGATCCGGAGCAGATCCAGCGTGCCCGCGTGTTTCCTTATCAATTGCAGATGGCCTATACCGCGGCTAGCGGCTTGCCCCCGCAGATCGGTGGGGCATTGCAGGACGCGATGGAGATCGCGACCCGGCAGGTGCCGGTGCTGGAGGGCAAGGTGGTGGTGGCGGTCGATGTCTCAGGATCGATGGCATCGCCGGTCACCGGCTACCGCAAGGGGGCGACCACCAGCGTGCGTTGCGTGGATGTGGCGGCGTTGATTGCCGCGTGCATGCAGCGTACGAACCCGCAAGCCGCGGTGCTGCCATTCGATACGCAGGTGCGTTCGCTGCGGCTGAATCCACGCGACAGCGTGCTCGCCCAGGCGCAGCAGTTGGCGGCGCAATGCGGGGGCGGCACCAGCATCAGTGCGCCGCTGGCGCACTTGAATGCGATGCGGGCCCAGGTGGATGTGCTGGTGATGGTGTCGGATAACGAGAGCTGGCGCGATACCCGCAGTGGTGTAGCAACGGCAACCATGCAGGAATGGACGCGGTTGAAGGCGCGTTGTCCGCAGGCCCGCATGGTGTGCATCGACCTGCAGCCGGTCGCGACCAGCCAGACGCTGGAGCGCGACGACATCCTGCATGTCGGCGGTTTCAGCGATGCGGTGTTCGACCTGATCGCGACGTTCGCAGCGCAGGGTGCAGGTGCGACGCGCTGGGTCGAGCGGATCGGCTCGATCGAGCTGTGAGCACACGGACGTGTGCAGACCCGGCGGGCAATGGGGCCCGCCGGGTGGTGGCAGAAATGCCATGTGGTGATTAAGCGGTAGCGACTGACCTGGCAGCAGTGCCATGGTCTGGTTGCCACCTACAGGTTTCACCGTCGGCGGTCACGAATGCCGATGAAACTACAGCCTCTTACGCTCCAGGTCGCGGGTTCGAGTCCCGCCCACCCTGTGTGGGGTGGTAGCTCAGCTGGTTAGAGCAGGATGTTTCATCTCCGTTGTCGTGGTCGCCGTCGGTCTTGTTGTCTGCGTTGTCGTGCGAATGCAAGTGAAACTCCATGGTCGCGGGTTCGAATCCCGCCCGTCATGACGGTAGCTCAGTGGTAGAGCGCGCGTTTCATTGATCTTGTCGCAGGCAGCGTGGCTTGGTTTTGCGGTGAATGCCGGTGGAACTACATCGATCCCCTTCATTGGGTTGGGTTCAAATCCCGACTGCGTTGCTGCGGCTCCGGCCGCCGCCACGCAGAGCATTCCATCACTTTTGTCACCGCGCTTTTTTCCGTCATCGCCGCTTATGACGCGTGCGCATCGGCCTTCGGTCCGTTGCCTCGCTGCTGGGTTCGCTGGCGGGCTCCAGCGCCTGCCTCGGGTGGGCGATGGTCTTGCGTCAAAGCATTCTGCGGCTCGCCCGCGGGATGCCGTTCTTTGCGGTGAATGCGGTTGGAACTACATCGGTGTCCCTTCAATGGGTGGGTTCAAATCCCAGTGCAATGCGGCGGCTGTCGCACTGCAGTCTGTTCCGCCACTTTGTCACCGCGCCTTTTCATTGTTTTGTTGCAAGGAGTCTTTCAATGAGCGACCTACACTACGATGTGATTGCCCAGCCGGGTGCGGCCCCCATCAAGCTGTGGACGCGCGGCGTTCCGCTTGAGGACGAAGCGCGCCAGCAGTTGCAGAACATCGCCAAGCTGCCTTTCATCCACCGCTGGATCGCGGTCATGCCCGACGTGCATTTGGGCAAGGGAGCCACGGTGGGGTCGGTGGTGCCGACCATCGGTGCGATCGTGCCTGCCGCAGTCGGCGTGGATATCGGGTGCGGCATGATCGCCGCGCGCACCACGTTGGTGGCCAGCGACCTGCCGGACAACCTGGCCGCGATCCGCAGCGCGATCGAGCGCGCGGTGCCGCATGGGCGCACGCCGGGTGCGCGCGACAAGGGGGCATGGCAGACCCCGCCGGGGCATGCGATCGATGGCTGGTCGCAGCTGGCGAGCGATTTTGCGTTGATCTGCGAGCGCCATCCGCGGTTGCACAAGACCAATAACCTGCAGCACCTGGGAACGTTGGGAACCGGCAACCATTTTGTTGAGGTCTGCCTGGATGAGGCGCAGCGCGTATGGTTCATGCTGCACTCCGGATCGCGCGGCGTCGGCAATGCGATCGGCAACCATTTCATCCAGCTGGCCAAGAACGAGATGCGGCGCTGGATGATCAACCTGCCGGACCAGGACCTGGCCTACCTGCCGGAAGGCAGCGAGCACTATGCCGACTACGTGTTTGCAGTGGACTGGGCGCAACGCTATGCGCGGATCAATCGGGAAATCATGATGCGTCACGTGGTGGCGGCCGTGCGCACTGTCATCGCCAAGCCGTTCGAGGCGCAGGCGGAGGCGGTGAACTGTCACCACAACTACGTCAGCCGCGAGCACCACTTCGGCAAGGACGTGTTCGTGACGCGCAAGGGTGCGGTGAGTGCCCGCAAGGGCGAGCTGGGCATCATTCCCGGCAGCATGGGCGCCAAGAGTTTCATCGTGCGCGGACTCGGCAATGCCGACAGCTTCCATAGCTGCAGCCATGGTGCTGGACGGGTCATGAGCCGCACCGAGGCCAAGCGGCGCATCAGCCTCGACGACCACATCAAGGCCACGGCGCATGTGGAATGCCGCAAGGATCAGGACGTGGTGGACGAGTCGCCCGCGGCGTACAAGCCGATCGAGGCGGTGATGCATGCACAGCGCGACCTGGTGGAAATCGTGCATACGCTTCGGCAGGTGGTATGCGTCAAGGGATAGGCCTGCGCATTGGTTTCCGCAGCGCTAGCGATGCGTTGCGTCGACGCTGCGGCATCGGACACCGCTGCAGCGCAGGTGCAACCAGCGGGCGCCGCCTGGGCATTGGATCCAACTACACTGCGCCGGCATGGCATTGACAGCCCCGATCTGGGCATCGGGGCGTTTATTTGAATGGATGTGCGTCATGGACATGATTGAAATCGATGGAGCGGCAGGCGGTGGACAGTTGTTGCGCACCGCATTGACGTTGAGCCTGTGCACCGGGACCGGCTTTGTCATGCACAATATCCGCGGAGCGCGTTCACGCCCGGGTTTGATGCGTCAGCACCTGACGGCCGTCAATGCGGCGGCGGCGATTGGGCAGGCGCGTACGCATGGTGCGCAGATCGGTGCGACGGCGTTGCGGTTCGAGCCGGGCCAGGTGTTGCCGGGGACATATCGCTTCGCGACCGGAAGTGCGGGCTCTGCCACCTTGGTGTTGCAGACTGTGCTGCCTGCGCTTTGGCAGGCGGCGGCACCTTCGAGCCTGACGTTCGAAGGCGGGACGCACAATCCGTTGGCGCCGAGTGCCGATTTCATCGCCAACTGCTATCTGCCTGCCTTGCAGCGGATGGGCGTGCGCGTGTCGGCGGTACTGGAGCGGCATGGCTTTTATCCGGCCGGCGGCGGAGTGCTGCAGGTGGCGGTGGAGCCTTGTGCGCAGCTCCAGCGTGCCGTGTTCGATGCACGCGGGACGTTGGAGTCGATCGAGGCGACGATCCTGATCTCCGGGTTGTCGACCAAGATCGGGCATCGCGAGTTACGCGTGTTGGCTGCACGTCTGGGCGTGGACCCCAGCCCGCGCCATGTGGAGAGCGTGCGTCCTGCGTTGGGGCCGGGCAACGTCGCGCTTGTGCATGTGCGCCATGCAGCGCATGTCGAGACCTTTGCCGGCTACGGCGAGCGCGGTGTGGCCGCCGAGCAGGTGGGCGAGCGCCTTGCCGATCAGGTGCAGCGGTATCTCGATGCTGGCGCCTGCGTTGGCGAGTATCTGTCGGACCAGTTGTTGCTGCCGATGGCGCTGGCCGGCGGTGGCGGGTTCACCACCGATGCCATCAGTGAGCATCTGGCGAGCAACGCCCGGCTGATCGAGAAGTTCCTGCCGGTGGAGATCACCTGGCTGCCGATGGCAGACGGCCAGTGGCGCGTGTCTGTTGATCGCTGAGGTGAGGCAGGCGTTGCGTTGGTGGCAGCGCCTGCGCCCGGCGAGGGTCAGCTGAGAGCCAATGCCATGCACAGAGGCATTGCTGCATCGGGCGACGACCTATGACCAGTGTGCGCAGTGCGGGAGTGCGCTTTGGTGCCATGCCTGCCCGATGCGTCAGCCCGGTGCCGACTCGAGCGTATACGCCGCCAGGAACATCTTGACCGCACGCTGCGCGGCGCCGCGCAGGTAATCAGGCGAGGGGTCTTTCAGTGCGCCGAACAGGCAGGGCATCAGCGTTTCCGACTCCAGCAGCGCACCCAGCTGCCTGGATGCAAGCAGCGGGTCGCCGCGCCGCATCAATCCCGCTTCCATCTGTTGCTGCAGGTAGTCGGCCATGCGTTGCATGCCTTCTTCGGGGCCTGCGTTGAAGAACAATGCCCCCACGTCCGATCGCCCCGACACCCCAATGATGGTCTGCCAGATCGTGATCGATGTCGGCGCGCACAGAAAGGCCAGGATGTCTTCGCCAAAGCGCTGCAAGGTCTGTGCGACGGATCCGCGGCTCTGTGCCAGCGCGTCAAGCATCGGGTCGATGTAGCTGTCGGACATGTCGCTGGCGAAAGCGATGAACAGTTCTTCCTTGGACGGGAAATAGCCGTAGAGCGTGCGCTTGGAGCCGCCGACCCGGGTGGCGATCTGCGACATCGAGGCGCCTTCGAAGCCCAGTTCGAGGAACACCTCGCTGGCCGCCTGGACGATGGCGTCGCGTTTTTCTTCGGTTCTGACCCGCATCAACTCACTCCACTTTTGAAGTTTAAGTATACCGACTGGGCAGAAATGCTTGACGGCCACGGACACGCTTATTAGGATACCGAACCGTACCGTTTAGATTTAACCCTCACTGTCCCTCCGGAGACATCCTCGTGCGTTCTCATGCTTCGTTCCGCCTGCCGTTGCTCGCCGTTGTCGTCACCGCCCTGCTGAGTGCCTGCGGCAGCCCGCCGGGCGGACCGCCACCGGAAGAGGGCACGCCGGAGATGGCCGTGCTGACCGTCCAGCAGCAGCCGGTGTCGCTGACCACCGCGCTGCCGGGGCGTACCGTGCCGTACCTGATTGCCGAAATCCGCCCGCAGGTCGGCGGCATCGTGCAGTCGCGTCAGTTCACCGAGGGCGGCAACGTCAAGGCCGGGCAGACGCTGTACCAGATCGATCCGGCGACCTACCGCGCCAGCTACGCCAGCGCCCAGGCCACCCTGGCCAGAGCGCAGGCCAATCTGCGCACCGCCAGGCTCAAGGCCGAGCGCTACACCGAGCTGGCGCAGATCAAGGCGATCAGCCAGCAAGAGGGCGACGACACCGCCGCGGCGCTGGGCCAGGCCGAAGCCGATGTGGCTGCCGGCAAGGCCAGCGTGGAGACCGCCCGGATCAATCTGGCCTTCGCCCGCCTGGACGCGCCGATCTCCGGCCGCATCGGCCGCTCCAGCGTGACGCCGGGCGCGTTGGTGACCGCCAACCAGTCCACTGCACTGACCACCATCCAGCAGCTGGACCCGATCTACATCGACGTCACCCAGCCCAGCGCGGCGGTATTGCGGCTGAAGCAGGCGATGGCGCGCGGCGACCTTGAAAAGGCCGGCGAGGGCGCGGCCAAGGTCTCGCTGCTGCTGGAAGACGGCAGCGCCTATCCGTTGCAGGGCCAGCTGGCGTTCTCCGATGTCACCGTCGATCAGAACACCGGCTCGATCACCTTGCGCGCGGTGTTCCCGAACCCGAACGCCGATCTGCTGCCGGGCATGTATGTGCGCGCGGTGCTGCAAGAGGGCGTCAAGCAACATGGCCTGCTGGTGCCGCAGCAGGCGGTCTCGCGCAATGGTGCCGGCAAGCCGACCGCATTCGTGGTGGGCGCCGACCACAAGCTGCAGTTGCGCGTGCTGGAGACCGACCGTGAAGTCGGCGACCAGTGGCTGGTGCGCAGTGGCCTGAAGCCCGGCGAACAGGTGGTGGTCGAAGGCGCCTCGCGTGCGCGCGACGGCATCGAGGTCAAGACCGTGCCATGGCAGCCCAAGGGCACGCCCGCTGCCGCTGGTCATGCTGCCGGTGCTGCTGGCAACTCTTCCGCCCCGACCGCACCGCGTGCGGCCAACTGAGGCGGGATCACACGTCATGGCACGCTTCTTTATCGATCGTCCGATCTTCGCCTGGGTGTTGGCCATCATCGTGATGCTGGCCGGCATCCTGTCCATCGCCACCTTGCCGATCGCGCAATACCCCAGCATCGCGCCGCCCGCTGTCGCCATCACCGCCAACTATCCGGGCGCCTCGGCGCAGACCCTGGAAGACACCGTCACCCAGGTCATCGAGCAGAAGATGAAGGGCCTGGACCATCTCAGCTACATGGCCTCCACCAGCGAATCCAGCGGCACGGTGACCATCACCCTGACCTTCGACAACGGCACCGACCCGGACACCGCGCAGGTGCAGGTGCAGAACAAGTTGTCGCTGGCCACGCCGTTGCTGCCGCAGGAAGTGCAGCAGCAGGGCGTGACGGTCACCAAGTCGGCCACCAACTTCGTCAACGTGCTGGCCTTCACCTCCGAAGACGGCAGCATGAGCGATTCGGACCTGTCCGATTACGTGGCGGCCAATGTGCAGGAAACCATCAGCCGCGTCGAAGGCGTGGGCGACACCACGCTGTTCGGTTCGCAATACGCCATGCGCATCTGGCTGGACCCGAACAAGCTGAGCAATTTCAGCCTGACCCCGGTGGATGTGCGCAGCGCAATCCAGGCGCAGAACGCGCAGGTGTCGGCCGGCCAGCTCGGCGCATTGCCGGCGGTGGCCAACCAGCAACTCAATGCCACCATCACCGCGCAGACCCGGCTCAAGACCGCCGAACAGTTCGAGAACATCCTGCTGCGCACGCAGTCCGATGGCTCTCAGGTGCGGCTGCGCGATGTGGCGCGGGTCGAACTGGGCAGCGAAAGCTACAACACGGTGGGTCGCTACAACGGCAAGCCCGCAGCGGGCCTGGCGATCAAGCTGGCCACCGGTGCGAATGCGCTGGACACGGTGCGCGCCATCGACAAGAGCCTGGAAGAACAGGAGAAGTTCTTCCCGCCGGGCATGAAGGTGCAAAAGCCCTACGACACCACGCCGTTCGTGCGCATCTCCATCGAGCAGGTGGTGCATACGCTGGTCGAGGCAGTGGTGCTGGTGTTCCTGGTGATGTACCTGTTTCTGCAGAACTTCCGCGCCACCTTGATTCCGACGATTGCGGTGCCGGTGGTATTGCTGGGTACGTTCGGCGTGCTGGCCGCGTTCGGCTTCACCATCAATACGCTGACCATGTTCGCGATGGTGCTGGCGATCGGCCTGCTGGTGGACGATGCCATCGTGGTGGTGGAAAACGTCGAGCGCGTGATGGGCGAGGAGCAGTTGTCGCCCAAGGACGCCACCCGCAAATCGATGGACCAGATTTCCGGTGCGCTGGTGGGTGTGGCGCTGGTGCTTGCTGCGGTGTTTGTGCCGATGGCGTTCTTCGGCGGGTCCACCGGCGTGATCTACCGGCAGTTCTCGATCACCATTGTGTCGGCGATGACCTTGTCGGTGCTGGTGGCGATGATTTTGACCCCGGCCCTGTGCGCCAGCTTGCTCAAGCCGGTGCACAAGGGCCATGGCATGGCCACCACCGGCTTCTTCGGCTGGTTCAACCGCCTGTTCGATCGCGGCAACACCCGCTACCAGGGCGTGGTGCGGCACATGCTGGGCAAGGGCTGGCGCTACATGCTTGCCTATGCGGTGCTGCTGGCGCTGGTGGTGGTGGGGTTCATGAAATTGCCGGTGGGCTTCCTGCCGGATGAAGACCAGGGCACCTTGTTCGTGCTGGTGCAACTGCCGCCGGGTGCCAGCGATGCGCGCACCGGCGAGGTGATCCGGCAGGTGGAGCATCACTTCCTGGTGGATCAGAAGGACTCGGTGTCCGGCGTGTTTGCGGTCTCCGGTTTCAGCTTCGCCGGCACCGGGCAGAACGTGGGGCTTGCCTTCGTCAAGCTGCGGCCGTGGGACGAGCGTACCGGCAAGGGCCAGAGCGTCACCGACGTGGCGGCCAAGGCCGGGGCGTATTTCGCCAGTATTCGCGATGCCAAGGTGTTCGCCTTCGCGCCACCGGCGGTGTCGGAACTGGGCAATGCCACCGGCTTCGATCTGATGCTGCAGGACCGCGCCAACCTGGGCCACGACGCCTTGATGCAGGCGCGCAATCAATTGCTCGCCGAGCTGTCGCAGGACAAGCGGCTGGTGGCGGTGCGCCCGAACGGGCAGGAAGACACGCCCGAATTCAAGCTGGAGATCGACCCGCACCGGGCGCAGGCGATGGGGGTGTCGATCTCCGACATCAACAACACCTTCTCCAGCGCATGGGGCAGCGTGTACGTCAACGACTTCATCGACAAGGGACGTGTCAAGAAGGTGCTGCTGCAGGCCGACGCGCCGTACCGCATGAATCCGCAGGACATCGACCGCTGGTTCGTGCGTAACAGCGCGGGCACCATGGTGCCGTTCAACGCCTTCGCCACCGCCAGCTGGCAATCGGGTTCGCCGCGGCTGGAGCGTTACAACAGCGTGCCGTCGGTGGAGATCCTGGGCATGGCGCTGCCCGGCGCGGCGTCCAGTGGCGAAGCGATGCAGATCGTGGAAGCGGCGGCGGCAAAATTGCCGCCGGGTATCGGCTTTGAATGGACCGGGTTGTCGCGACAGGAAAAATCCTCCACCGGCCAGACCGGCCTGTTGTACGGCCTGTCGATCCTGATCGTGTTCCTGTGTCTGGCTGCGTTGTACGAAAGCTGGGCGATTCCGTTCTCGGTGATCCTGGTGGTGCCGCTAGGTGTGTTCGGCACGCTGCTGGGCGCGATCCTGACCTGGAAAATGAATGACGTGTACTTCCAGGTGGGGTTGTTGACCACGATTGGTCTGGCATCGAAAAACGCAATCCTGATCGTGGAGTTTGCCAAGGAGCTGCATGAGAGCGGCAAGAGCCTGATCGAGTCGGCACTGGAAGCGGCGCGCATGCGCTTGCGGCCGATCCTGATGACATCGCTGGCCTTCATCCTGGGCGTGGTGCCACTGGTGCTCACCAGTGGTGCCGGTGCCGGCGCGCAGCATGCGCTGGGTACGGCGGTGATCGGCGGCATGTTGTCCGGCACGGTGCTGGCGATCTTTTTCGTACCGCTGTTTTTCGTGCTGGTCAGCGGCATGTTCAAGCGTCGCGCGCAGCCTGCCACGCCCGCCACTGCGCAACCGACAGGACACTGACATGACACCGATTCGCATGACACTTGCCGCCATCGCGGTGGCCAGCGCGCTGTCTGGCTGCACCATGATGCCGCGCTACACCCGTCCCGACGCTCCGGTGCCGGAACACTTCGCCGGTGCCGGGTCCACCACAACGGCCGACGCGGCTGCAAGCGAACCGGCGCGCAGCGTGGCCGATATCGGCTGGCGCGAGGTCTTCACCGACCCGGCGTTGCAGCAGGTGATCGCGCTGGCGCTGGAGAACAACCGCGACCTGCGCGTGGCCGCACTCAACATCGAAGTGGCGCGTGCGCAGTACCGGGTGGAGCGCGCTGCGTTGGTGCCGGCCATCAATGGCACCGGCACGGCGAACAATTCGCGCACGCCGAGCGAGCTTGCCATCCCCGGGCAGCCGGCGGTGTTTCGCACCTACAGTGCCAACATCGGCATCAGCGCGTACGAACTGGATCTGTTCGGGCGCGTGCGCAGCCTCAAGGAACAGGCGTTGCAACAGTTCCTGTCCACCGCCGAAGCCCGCCGCAGTACCCATATCAGCCTGGTCGCAGAAGTCGCCACCGCGTATCTGACCCTGGCCGCCGACCAGGCGTCGCTGCAATTGGCGCAGTCCACCTTGCGTAACCAAGACGACAGTTATCGCCTGCAGCAACGCAGTTTCGAATTGGGCGTCGCCTCGCAGCTGACCCTGCGCCAGGCGCAGACCACGGTGGAAACCGCACGCGTGGACGTGGAGCGCTACACCGCGCAGGTAGCGCAGGATCGCAACGCCCTGGTGCTGCTGGTCGGCACGGCTGTGCCGGACGCCTTGTTGCCGCGTGCGTTGCCCGATAGCGCCAGCGTGGAAGGCAGTGTGCTGGCCAGCGTGCCGGCCGGGTTGCCGTCGCAGCTGCTGCAGCGTCGCCCGGACATCCTGGAAGCCGAGCGCAACCTGCGTGCGGCCAATGCCAACATCGGTGCGGCGCGTGCGGCGTTCTTTCCCAGCATCAGCCTGACCGGCTCGGTGGGCTCATCCAGCAGCAGCCTGTCGAACCTGTTCGATTCTGGCACGCGCGCCTGGAGCTTCGTACCGACGCTGACCTTGCCGATCTTCAATGCCGGGCGAAATCGCGCCAATCTGGACATGGCCAAGGCCAACCGCGATATCGAGGTGGCCCGCTACGAGAAATCGATCCAGAGTGCGTTCCGCGAAGTGTCCGATGCGCTTGCGCAACGCGATACGCTGGGCCGGCAGTTGCAGGCGCAGCAGGCGTTGGTCGATGCGACCGCCGATAGCTATCGCTTGTCGCAGGCGCGTTTCGAACGTGGCGTCGACAGTTATCTGCAGGCACTGGATGCGCAGCGCTCGCTGTACAGCGCCCAGCAGACCTTGATCGGCACGCAGCTGTCGCGGTTGACCAATCTGGTGACGTTCTACAAGGCGATGGGTGGCGGCTGGTTGCAGACGGCAGAGCCGGAGGTGGCCAGCGTCGCGACGGGGCAGCCGCATGGATGACCAGACCCCGGCCGACGCTGCACTGCGTGCGCCTGCGCCACCCGGCAAGCGCGGTGCCATCCTGGCGGCGGCGCGTGCGCTGTTCGAGCGCTACGGATTCGAGGGCACCAGCATGGACACCATCGCCCAACAGGCGCGGGTGTCCAAGGCCACGCTGTACGCGTACTTTGCGTCCAAGGAAGTGCTGTTCCGCACCACGCTGGAGGCATTGGCGCATGCGCCGCGCAGTCACTGGGACGGGTTGCTGGAGGCGCAAGGTCCATTGGATCGGCGCCTGATTGCCGTTGCCAATGCGCTGCTGCGCGTGGCGAGCCGCAGCGCATTGGACGATGCCGCGTACGCGTTGGTGCGCCCGCCGGTATTGCCCAGCCAGATGCGCGAGGAGATGTGGATGCTGTGCTTCGAGCGTTACGACCGCATGATGCTTACCTTGCTGGCGCGCGAGGTGGCCGCCGGAGCGCTGGCGATCGACGATCTGCCGGAGGCATCGGTCCATTTTTTCGGGTTGATGACCGGGCTGCCCGCCAACGCGACGATGCGTGGCGACCTGTTGCAGGCACCGGCTGCAGCGCAGCAGGTGTATGTCGCCAGTGCGGTAGCGCTGTTCCTGCGCGCGTATCGGCCGCAACCGTCGGCGGTGCGCACGGCAGGCAAGCGCGAAGTGCCTGGCGGGTTCTAGTTGCAGCAGCAGGACTGCGCGATGGATGGCAGTAGTCGCTGGTGCGTTGTCTGCGTTCGCATGCAGGGCCACCACTGCATCAGGCGCGCTGCGCGTTGATGAGGGTCGCTCATAAGCGTTAGCGCCGCCCGCTGTGCAATGAGCCTGCGGCACCGGACTATCGTGGCGCATCGGTGCTGCAGCGGTATTGCCGCCTGCGGTCGATCCATTCGATGCGGCCATTGCCGCGGGAGCAAGCGATGCAGATACGACAGTTGGGAAACAGCGGGTTACAGGTTTCGGCACTGGGCTTGGGCTGCATGGGCCTGAGTTATGGCTACGGGCCGGCGACCGAGCGCAAGGACGCCGTCGCCTTGCTGCAGGCGGCCGTGGAGCGTGGCGTCACTTTCTTCGATACGGCCGAGGCTTACGGGCCCTTCGCCAACGAGACATTGCTGGGCGAGGCGCTGGCGGCGCACCGCGACCAGTTGGTGATTGCAACCAAGTTCGGCTTCAAGGACGGACATGCCGATGCCGGGCTCGACAGTCGTCCCGAGCGGATCCGTGCGGTGGCCGAGGCCAGCCTGACGCGCCTGAAGACCGACCGCATCGACCTGTTCTATCAACATCGCGTGGACCCGGCGGTGCCGATCGAGGAGGTGGCCGGCACGGTCAAGGACTTGATTGCCGAGGGCAAGGTGACGCATTTCGGGCTGTCCGAAGCCGGTGCCGACACCATCCGGCGCGCGCATGCAGTGCAGCCGGTGACCGCAGTGCAGAGCGAATACTCGCTATGGTGGCGCGAGCCGGAAACCGTCGTGTTGCCGACGCTGGAAGAACTCGGGATCGGCTTCGTGCCATTCAGCCCGCTCGGCAAGGGCTTCTTGACCGGCGCCATCCAGGCCGACACGCAATTTTCCGCCGACGATTTCCGCAATCAGGTGCCGCGGTTCGCAGCCGAAGCCCGTCAGGCCAACCAGGCGCTGGTCGGGCGCATCCAGGCCATCGCTGCCGACAAGGGCGCCACCCCGGCGCAGGTCGCGCTGGCGTGGCTGCTGTCGCGCAAGCCGTGGATCGTGCCGATTCCCGGCACCACCAAGCTGCATCGCCTGGACGAAAATCTGGGCGGCGCTGCGTTGACCCTGAGCAGCGAGGATCTTGCGCGCATCCAGCAGGCGCTGGATGCGGTGGCGATTGTCGGCGAGCGTTACAGCCCGGAGCGACAGAAGCTGGTCGGTCAATGCCCCAGCGGTGCAAGCGACCGCACACCGCCGCAATCGTAGGAGCGCGCTTGCGCGCGATGCGGCGTTGTCGATAAGGCCTCATCGCGCGCAAGCGCGCTCCTACACGAGCGTGTCACCGCGGCAAGGCGTGCCGCAGCGCATCTTAAACGTTCCGCAAACCGAAGCTGTCGTAGGAACGCGCTCGCGCGCGATTGGGCGTTACCGATAAGGCCTCATCGCGCGCAAGCGCGCTCCTACAGAAGTACGTCAACGCACCAGATCGTGCCGCAGCGCATCGACCACCACCTTTACCCTCGCCGCAAACCGAAGCTGTCGTAGGAGCGCGCTCGCGCGCGATGGGGCGTTACCGATAAGGCCTCATCGCACGCAAGCGCGCTCCTACAGAAGTGCGTCAACGCACCAGATCGTGCCGCAGCGCATCGACCACCACCGTTACCCTCGCCGCAAACCGAAGCTGTCGTAGGAGCGCGCTTGCGCGCGATGGGGCGTTACCGATAAGGCCTCATCGCGCGCAAGCGCGCTCCTACAGAAGTGCGTCAACGCACCAGATCGTGCCGCAGCGCATCGACCGCCACCTTTACCCTCGCCGCAAACCGAAGCTGTCGTAGGAGCGCGCTCGCGCGCGATGGGCGTTACCGATAAGGCCTCATCGCGCGCAAGCGCGCTCCTACGGAGGTGCGTCAACGCACCAGATCGTGCCGCAATGCATCGATCACCACCTTGAGTGCGCTCGAGGATTGGCGGCGGCTGGGGTAATAGGCGTAATAGCCGTCGAACGGGTCGCACCAGTCTTCCAGTACGCGGCGCAGGCGGCCGGCGGCGATATGGTCCAGCACCATGGTATCCGGCAGGAACGCCAGTCCAGCGCCGGCCAACGCGGCGCGCAGGATCGCGCTGCTGCCGTTGAAGGTCCATTGCCCATCCACGCGCACCTTGACCTCACGCCCGTCTTTTTCGAAATCCCAGGCCAGCAATCCGCCGTGCGTTGGCAAGCGCAGGCCGATGCAGTTGTGCTGCGCCAGATCGGCCGGAACGCTCGGGATGGTGTGATGCACGAAGTACCCAGGGACCGCGACCACCGCCATGCGCTGGCGCGGGCTGATCGGCACCGCGATCATGTCCTTGGCGACCTGGTCGCCCAAGCGGATGCCGATGTCGTAGCGCTCGGCCACGATGTCGGCCAGGCCGTAATCCACGGTGACTTCGATCTTGAGGTCCGGATAGTTTGGCAATATTTTCGAAAGCGCCGGCCACACGTAGGCATCGGCGGCGTGCCCGGCGGTGGTGATGCGGATGGTGCCGGCCGGCTTGTCGCGGAAGTCGGTGAGCGCGGACAACTCGTCGTCGATCTCCTGCAGCCGCGGTGCCACCGTTTCGAACAGGCGCGCACCGGCTTCGGTCATCGAAACGCTGCGCGTGGTGCGGGTCAGCAAGCGGATGCCCAACCGCGTTTCCAGGGCACGCACGGTATGGCTCAACGCCGATTGCGAGACGCCCAGTTGCGCGGCGGCGCGGGTAAAGCTGCCCTCGCGCGCGACGGTGACGAAGACCTGCAGGTCGTTGAGGTTTTCCCGAGCCATTGCTGCCAGTGCCGCTCCAGGCATGCGATTCATGCGGCCAGCATCATGCGCGATGGAGTTTGATGGCCTCAATGCCGGTGGCCCGCAGCGCAGCCGCATTGATGCGCTGGGTTTCTAGCTGCATGCGGATTTGCAGGGGGAGTGTGTCTGCGCATGCGCGCTACAGTGCAGGCAACCGGATGCAGGGCAGGGTGGCGCTCTGCTGTCGATTGCCAGACCGATGCGGCGGCGGCCCGATAGCGCATCGGCCGCTGGTCCGCTTCGACCTGCGAGGCACCCCGCGCGGCCTGGCAAGCCATTGCTACGTTGTTTCACCACACTCAAGGAGTACCGCAATGAATCTGTTCGCAACTGCAATGTCGTTGTCGATGATGGCCGCGACCACCGCGCCGGGTGGCGAGGGGAACGGGGGCGCGCAGGCGCCGATCAGGGTGAGCCGTGCCGGCGGTGCGGCGTCGGCGGTGGGCCCGGCCGATTACTTCACCGGCAAGGTGCGGATCGATGCGCCGTTTCAGGCCGATGCACCAGCACGCGTGGGCGGTGCCACGGTGACCTTCGAGCCGGGCGCGCGTACCGCCTGGCACACCCATCCATTGGGGCAGACGCTCATCGTCACCGCCGGTGCGGGGAGGGTGCAGGAGTGGGGCAAGCCGGCGCAGGAGATCCGCCCCGGCGACATCGTGTGGATTCCGCCGGGCGTCAAGCATTGGCACGGCGCGAACGCGACGGTGGCGATGTCGCATATCGCCATTGCCGAGTCGGTGGATGGCTCGCCGGTGACCTGGCTCGAACAGGTGACAGATGCGCAGTACAAGACCGATTGAGTGACCGGGAATGGCGCATTGGGAACTCCGTCTTCGACTGCAACGACTGCATCGCCATCGCTGCAGGAGCGCCGCAGCTGTTGCGCGCGGCGCGATCTGCGGGTGCAGAAGACCGCGGTGGTCAGGCCGGCAGTCTCATGCCGCCTCGGTCGCGTCGGGCGCGCTTGCGCGTAAGCGTTGTGCATCGCGCGCGGGCGGCTCGCCGAGAAGGCGCGCGTAGTCGCGGCTGAACTGCGATGCGCTCTCATACCCGACCCGAAACCCGGCGTCGGCGGCGGTGAGCGCCTCGGCCACCATCAACCGGCGCGCCTCGTGCACGCGCAGATGCGAGCGGTACTCCAGCGGTGTCATCGAGGTCACCGCCTTGAAGTGCGCATGGAAGGTGGAGCGGCTCATCGCCGACAGATCGGCGATCTGCTCGATGCTGAAACGCTGCGCGTAGTGCTCGCGCAGCCACACGATGGCCTTGGAGATCTGGTTGAGGCGGCTGTCGGCAATCGCCATCTGGCGCACCACCGCATTGGCGGGGTCGGCCATCAGGCGATAAAGCAATTCGCGCGTGACCAGCGGGGCCAGCGCGGCGATCTCCTGCGGTCGGTCGAGCAGGCCTGCCAGCCGCACCGCGGTGTCGTACAGCTGCGGCGTGCTGCGGTTGAGCAACAGGCCGGCGCTCGCGGTGTCGCGCTGCGGCTCGGCAAGTTCCGCGTGGTGGATCGCCAGTTCGCTGAGCACCGCCGTGTCCAGGTCCAGGCAGAAGCACAGGTAAGGGTGGGTGGCGCTGGCCTCGATTACCGAGCCGACGATGGGAAGGTCCACCGAGGCCACCAGGTACATCTGCGGGTGGTAGTGATAGGCCTGGTTTCCCAGCATCGCGCGCTTGCGGCCCTGCGCCACCAGGCACAGCATCGGCGTGTAGACGGTAGGGATGGAGTCGGTGGCGACGGCGCTGCGCATCACATGCAACCCGGCGATCGGCGTGGCGTGCATGCCATCGGCCGGTGCGTGGCGCAGCAGGATGTCGGTCAGGTCGGCGGTGGCAGAGGGCATGCGGGACGCTCGTGCGTTGGCGCTATGCGGCACGGCCGCGGTAGCGCGATCCTACAAGGGACACCGTGGTGCGCCCAGCAGTGGCAGACTCGACAATGCCGCCGATGCGTGCGCGTGCCAGTGAAGCCCTGGCCATCGAGGCAATGCCGCTGATCGATCGCTCACGCACATTCCGTATTCTTGCGACCTGTCTCCGGTGCCTCGATCGTCATGCCTGCCAAACCCCGTCCCTTAGCTGCCTCCACCCCTGCCGACTGGAAGGCGATCGAGCAGGCGGCGACTGCCGAGCTTGCCAAGCGCACGCAGCTGGCGCACCAGCAGATCGTCGGCCTGCTGAGTACGCACGGACATCTGCTCAGCGACGCCCAGCGACGCGCGCTCGGCAAACGCCTGCAACGCAGCGGCAAGTAAGGCGTCCGCGCCGTGGCGCCACCCGCAGCCGCGCTGCGCGCACAGTTGGCCCGGGCCTGCGGACGGCGGCACGGCGCGTGCGGCCTGTGCGCAGCCCACACGATCTTCTAGCTAGCCGCCATGCAGGCGCTCATGCGCCCGTTGCCGATTCCCACGGCGGCGTCTGGCCGAAGTGTTCGAGCAGAAAGTCCACAAACGCACGCACCCGCGGCGGCTGCAGCTGGCGCGCGGGCATCACGGCGCTGATCTGCGAGGTGGGAGGCGGGTAGTCGGTCATCACATCGACCAGGCGACCGGCGCGCAGGTCGTCGGCGATATGCCAGTACGAATGCATCGCGATGCCTTGCCCGGCGAGCACCGCATCGCGCACCAGTTCGCCGAAGTTGCTCTCGAAGCGGCTTTGCATGCGTACCCGCACCTGGCCGCCTTCCGGCGTCTGCAGCGTCCACAGGTCCTGGCGGCCATCGCGGCCCATCAGCAGCACGCCTGGATGCTGCATCAAATCCGCGGGAGTGCGCGGTATGCCGTGCCGCTGCAGATACGCAGGCGAGGCAGCCAGCGTGCGGCGGTTATCGGCAATGCGCCTGGCCACCAGGCCGGAGTCGTCCAGCGCGCCGATGCGGATCGCCAGGTCGAAGCCCTGCTGGACCAGGTCCACCAGATCGTCGCTCAGATGCGCGCTGATGCGCAGGCGCGGGTGCCGTGCCTGGAAGGCGGGCAGCAGCGGGGAGATGTATTGACGCCCGAACGAGGCCGACAGCGTGACCCGCAAGGTCCCGCCGACGTCGTGGGCGCTCTCGCGCAGGTCGTCGGCCAGCGCTTCCAGGTCGTCCACCAGCACCCGGCCGCGCGCCGCCAGCTGCTGCCCTTCCGGCGTGGGATGCAGGCGGCGGGTAGTCCGGTGCAGCAGGCGCACGCCGAGGTCGCGTTCAAGCCGTTTCAGGCGCTGACTGGCAACCGCGACCGACAGGTCCAGGGTGTGGGCGGCGGCGGTGATCGAGCCAAGGTCCAGCACGCGCAGGAACAGCGCGATATCTCCGAGACGGTCCATGCATTATCAATCTGGCATTGAAAGTGAATCAGCATAACAAGGCTTCTTGAAGAGGATTGTCCGGCGCAGGCTATGCACAGTCCTTCCCCGGTTTCTGTCATGTCCTC
Source organism: Xanthomonas sp. 3793 (assembly GCF_024806835.1). Taxonomy (GTDB): domain Bacteria; phylum Pseudomonadota; class Gammaproteobacteria; order Xanthomonadales; family Xanthomonadaceae; genus Xanthomonas; species Xanthomonas arboricola_F. Next base: position 959,358 of record NZ_JANTYU010000001.1, on the reverse strand, counting down.
CCCTGCGTCCCGTCTGCCACCAGCCCTGCTGGCGCTGACCATCGGTGCCTTTGGCATCGGAACAACCGAATTCGTCATCATGGGCCTGTTGCAGCAGGTCGCCGCCGACCTGGGCGTCTCGCTCACCGCAGCCGGCCTGCTGATCAGCGGCTACGCGCTGGGCGTGAGTATCGGTGCGCCGGTGCTCACGTTGCTCAGTGCCCGCTGGCCGCGCAAGGCCGTGCTGGTGAGCCTGATGATCGTCTTCACCCTGGGCAATCTCGCCTGTGCCCTGGCGCCCGACTACGCCAGCCTGATGGTCGCGCGGGTGCTGACCTCGCTGGCGCATGGCACGTTCTTCGGCGTCGGCGCGGTGGTGGCCACCTCGCTGGTGCCGCCCGAGCGGCGTGCCTCGGCCATCTCGTTGATGTTTGCAGGCCTTACCGTGGCGACCCTGCTGGGCGTGCCGGCCGGTGCATGGCTCGGCCTGCAACTTGGCTGGCGGTCCACCTTCTGGGCGGTAACGGTGATCGGGGTGCTGGCCACCGCTGCGGTTGCGCTATGGGTGCCGGCCGCCGCAGGTGCGGCGGCGCCGGTGTCGTGGCGACAGGAAGTGGCGGTACTGCGGCGCGGGCAGGTGCTGCTGGCGCTGGCGATGACGGTGCTGGGCTATGCCGGCGTGTTCGCGGTATTTACCTATATCCAGCCGCTGCTGGTGCAGGTGACCGGGTTCGCGCAGGCGGCGGTGTCGCCGGTCTTGCTGGTCTTCGGCGTCGGCATGGTCGTGGGCAATCTGCTGGGCGGGCGGCTGGCCGACCGGCGCGCCACCGCCGCCTTGCTGGGCACACTGGCGGCGCTGGTGGCGGTGCTCGCTGCGATGGGCCTGGCCCTGCACAACAAGACCGCGATGGTGGTGGTTGTCGGGCTGCTGGGCGTGGCCGCCTTCGCCACCGTGGCGCCGCTGCAATTGCGTGTGCTCGAACATGCACGCGGTGCCGGCCAGAACCTGGCCTCCAGCCTCAATATCGCCGCGTTCAATCTGGGCAATGCCCTGGGTGCCTGGCTGGGCGGCGTGGCGATCGCCACCCACGCCGGCCTGGTCGCCACCCCGTGGGTCGCCGCGCTGTTGAGCGCCGTCGGCCTGGGGATCGCGTTGTGGAGCATGCACCTGCAGCGCCGGCGTGCCGCTGCGCCGGAGGCATGCGCGCAGGTGGGTTGATGCGGTTCTTCAGGCGTGGTGAGTAGGCCGCGCAACCGCGGGCGTGCGCGATCGGCGCCTGTGCTGGGCGAGCAGGGCCTGGCGCCGCTGGTTGCAGGACCCGCTGGCACTGCCCGCAGACGTTCTTTCGGCTTCAAGGAGCATTGCAATGGAGACACGTTTTCTAGGCCGTTCGGGCTTCAAGGTGCCGGTGCTGGGGCTGGGCGCCGGCACGTTTGGCGGCAAGGGGCCGCTGTTTTCCGCCTGGGGCGATACCGATGCGGCACAGGCGCGGCGCATGATCGACCTGTGCCTGGAAGCGGGGCTGAACCTGTTCGACGCCGCCGATGTGTATTCCGATGGCGCCTCTGAAGAGATCCTCGGCCAGGCGCTGCAGGGCCGCCGCGATCAGGTGATCCTCTCGACCAAGACCGGCCTGCGGTTGGGCGATGGGCCCAACGATGCCGGCGCCTCGCGCTTTCGCTTGTTGCGTGCAGTGGATGCCTCGCTGCGACGCTTGCGCACCGACTATATCGATCTGCTGCAGCTGCATGCCTTCGATGCGATGACGCCGGTGGAGGAAACGCTGTCCACGCTCGATGGGCTGGTGCGCGCCGGCAAGGTGCGTTATCTGGGCGCGTCCAATTACGCCGGTTGGCAGCTGATGAAATCGCTGGCCGTGGCCGACGCACAGGGCTGGAGCCGCTTTGTCGCCAACCAGAGCTATTACTCGCTGGCCGGGCGCGACTACGAATGGGAGCTGATGCCGCTGGGCATCGACCAGGGCGTGGGTGCGGTGGTGTGGAGCCCGCTGGGCTGGGGCCGGCTGACCGGCAAGCTGCGCCGCGGCCAGGCATTGCCCGAACACAGTCGCCTGCATGCCACTGCGGCCGCCGGGCCGGCGATCAGCGACGAGCGCCTGTTCGACATCGTCGATGTGCTCGACGCGATTGCCGCAGAGACCGGCCGCAGCGTGCCGCAGATCGCCATCAACTGGCTGCTGCAACGGCCCACCGTGAGCACGGTGCTGATCGGCGCACGCGACGAAGCGCAGTTGCGCCAGAACCTGGGTGCGGTGGGCTGGTCGCTGACGGACGCGCAACGCGCGCGCCTGGATGCAGTGAGCGCGGTGGAGCCGCCGTATCCGTATTACCCGTACTGGCGCGGGCACTTTGCCGAACGCAGCCCGCTACCGGTGTGAGGCGGGCTGCGCCATTGCGCCACGCTGCTGCCGGATGGCGACAGCGTGGCATACCTCACTGTTGCCGCCTCACAACGGCCGTGCCGCGCGCGGAATCACCTCGGGCATGATCGCTCCCACGCCCTTGCTGCCTTGCAGCTGTTTGCAGTTGTCCAGTGCAGTGGTCACCGATTCGTAGCCGATCATCGCGCTGCCATCGATGGCCGAGGCATAGATCAGCTTGCCGCCAGTGCGCGTTGCCAATGCATGCGCAATGGCGGGCGTGGTGTCGAAGAGTTTGATCGAGGCGCCCAGCAAGATCAGCTGGCCGCTGCGGGTTTCGAGCGCTGCGGCCACGCGTGGGGCTTGCCCGGCCGGAACCGCGGCGGCCGTGCGTGCGGCGGTGCCGGCATCGAGATAGATCGCGTAGCGGTCGAAGCGTGCAACCGGGGCGTCTGTGGTGGTTTGCGACGCCGGCATCGCGCGTGCGGCGGTCGTTGCAGGCGCGCCCTCGGCCAGCCTGACCACTGCGCCGGGAATCAGCCGGAAGCTGCTACGTCCTGCAGCGATGGTCGGTCCGGTCGCCGCAGCGTGCAGGCGTTTGCTGTCGACCAGCTGCGCCGATGCGGGAGCGCAGACGCCGGCTGCAACGACAACGAGCAGAGTGAGCAAGGATGTCTTCATGTCAGTGACCCACCACGCGCATTTCGAATTCCTCCAGTTGTTCCTTGCCCTGGTCGGCGAGCATGTCGTCCACCTCCAGGGTCCAGCGCCCGGCCGAGGGTTCGTCCAGGAAGGCGTTGCTCGATGTCAGCCAGACCACGGTGCCGTCGGGGGCCTGATCGAGTGTGGAAAACGGCGTCATCACCGTGCTGCGCGTGCCGCTGGGCGACACCAGCACCACGCGCAGATGACTTGGGTCCTTGTGGGTGGCCGAGAAATACAGTTGCACGCCTTCCACCTTGAAGGATTGGGTGATGTTCAGTGACAACCTCGCCGGTGCCGCGACACCCCCGATGGTGCTGCTGTTGCCTTCATACACTTTCCAGGTCGTGTCCTGCAGGGCGGGCAGCGAGGTGAAGTGCATTGCACGCTCGACAGCCGCAGCGGCGTCGACCAGCCCGAAGCCATACCAGTTGCTGAAACGATGGCCCGCCGCGTTGGTGACCCAACCCGGGTCGATCACGGTGCCGTTGTAGAGGGCCTTGGGTTGAGTCGGGTCGACCTGGGTCGCGGTGGTTGCCAGGATGTATTTGACATCTCGCAGGGTCAGCTGCGGATTGGCGCCCAACATCAACGCCGCCACGCCCGCCACGGTAGGCGATGCCGCCGAGGTGCCGTTCATGCGCGCGGTGTAGTTGCACGATGCATCGATCCTGGAGCGGCTGCTGTCGAGCGCGTTCTGCATCTGGCGACTGCGATCACGGTTGTTGCCCGCTGCACAGCCGCTGAGGTCGGTGGTGACGATTGCGGCTTTATAAAAGCGCCGCAGCGGCAGCAGGTTGGTGAGCCCATAAGAGGGCCGGGCTGTTTCCGGGTGCGGATCGAAGGCGCGCTGAAACCCATACTCGCCACCCAGCCCGGAGACCCACAGCGCAGAGCCGGGAGATGAGTACGAGGCTCGCACGCCATCGGCATTGACGGCACCGGTCACGATCGTGGTGATCAGGTTGTTGAACTGGTCGGTGTTGGCCAGTGCGCAGCCGACACCGAGCTTGCGGGTCTGGTCTGCGCAGCGATCCACCGGATTGCCTTGTGCATCGCTCTCGATAAGGGCAAAGAAGTCATTGCCGGCGCCTTTGACATACACCCCGCCTTTTCCGCCGCGCTGCGCCTGCATCAGTCTTTCGAGCGACTGTTGTTCGTTGACTTCGGTGTAGGGATACACGCGCGACCCAGCGCCCCAACTGTTGTTGAACACCTCCATGGCGCGCCCTTCCGGCCCATCGCCCCAGGCGTAGCGAATGTCGACGTACTGCTTGCTGCCATCCGTCTCTGCAATTGCATTGAAGCCAGCCAGCTTGGCCTCCGGTGCGACGCCACGTCCGCCGATCCCGTTCCATCCGCGCTCGGCAATGATGCCCGCAACGGCGGTGCCGTGGTCGCTATCGATCTCGCTCGCTGGTGGCGTCGGGTCGTTGGAGCCGGTCAGGAAATTGCGCGAGCCGTTGGCGACGATATTGTCGACCAGGTCCGGGTGGGCAAGCTCCAGGCCATCATCGATCACCGCTACCTTGACGCCCGCGCCGCGGATGCCCAACGCGTGCAGGATGTCCACGTCCAGGTCCACGCCGCGCAGCGGGCGTCCATCGCCGAACACCGGCTGGCCCTGATTGAGTAGATGCCACTGGTAGCGGAACAGCGGGTCGTCGCCTTGCTGTGTCTTGTGCCGGTGCACTGCGCCGGTACCGCGCTGCGCGACAACGTCGGCAGCACTGGCAGCACCAGCGCATACGCACAGTGCCAGCAGCACGGCAGAAGACAGCACGGAGCTCTGCGAAGAAGCAATCATCATGACCTCTGGTCAGAAAGAGGAACTACGGAGATGGCGCCAGTGACGGCGCACCAGATGCGAAGGCCGCAAGCGTCTGCCTGCGGCCGTTGACCTCACATCGGTTGCATGACCGCCTGCGTCACCACCAGCGATGCCTGCGCGATGCCACTGCTGCCTTGCAGTTGGGCCGCTGCGCGTTGTGCCTGCTCGATCGAGGCGTAGCTGATGACTGCGCTGCCATCCACCGTTGAGGCGTAGGCAATGCTCCCACCGGTGCCTCCGGCCAGCGCGGTCGTCGTGGCGGGGGTTGTGCCGGTCAGCTTCACCTGCGGCCTGACCAGCACCACCCGGTCCGTCCGCTCGTTGACCGCCGCGGCGAGCGTGCGCTCAGGCGCGAGGGGTTGGTTGCGCGCCGCGCCGGCAGGCGGGTCGAGCACCACCAGAAAGCTGCCGATGCGTGCGATCACCTTGCCGCCCGGCGGCGGCGTGGCAGAGCCCTTACGCGCAACGCCGCCAGGTCCCGATCTCCGCTTGGCGTCGACCGCGGAGGTCTTCTGCTCGATGACCGTAGCAGGCAACATGCGGAAGGTGTCCGTTCCGGAGCGGAAGCGTGCGCCGGTGGCGGCTGCCAGCGCGGCCTGCGGAGCGGCCGATTGCGCTGCATGCGCTACGCCGCTTGCAACGCTGCAGCCCATCAACAAGGAAACAAAAAGCGCGATCTTCATGTCAGTGCCCCACGATGCGAAGGTTGAACGCCTTGAGCGCTGCGGTCTTGCCAGGCTCGCTCATGTCGGTGACTTCCAGTGTCCAGATACCGCGCGAGGACTCGTCCAGAAAGGCGTTGCTGGAGGTGAGGTCGATGTAGAAGCCGGTCTTGGCGTAGGCCGCGGGGTCCAGGACCGAGAACGGCGTGGCCACCACGCTGCGGGTGCCGCTGGGCGAGATGAGCACCACGCGTAGATTGCTCGGCGTCAGATGCGCAGACCGCAACGACAACTGCACCGCTTCGATCTTCATCGCCTGCTTGATGCGGATGCGCAGCGTGCCAGGTCGTGCCGGACCGCCGATCTGGCTGGCCGGGTTAGTGGAGGCGACCCATTGCGTGTCGCGCATGGGTGGCAGCGGAGTGAAGTAGCTCGCCTTGTAGAACGCTGCTGCGCCATCGGCCAGGCCGAACCCGTACCAATTGCTGAAGCGATGTCCGGCCGCATTGGTGATCCAGCCCGGGTCGATCACGCTGCCCTGGTAGACCGCGCGCGGCTGCCAGGGATCGATCTGACGCGCCGTGGTGGCCAGGATGTACTTGACATCGCGTGCGCTGAGACTGGGGTTGGCATTCAATATCAACGACGCGACCCCGGAAACCGTTGGAGCCGCGGCGGAAGTGCCATTCATGATCCCGTTGTAGTTGCACGATCCATCGATCCTGGAGGCACTGGTGTCCAATGCATTGACGGGATCGGAGCCGTCGTAGTTGAAGCCTGCAGAGCAACCGGTCAGGTCGGTGGTGACAATCGCCGGCGCATAAACGTTCGGATCGTCGATGCCTGGTGCAAATTTGCGCTGGTACCCGTATTCGCCACCGATGCCGGAGACCCACAGCGCCGAGCCGGACGAGGAATACGACGAACGCACCCCTTTCGCGTTGACGCTACCGACCACGATGGTGCCGATCAGGTTGCTGAGTGGGTCGACGTTGGCCAGCGCGCAGCCGACATTCAATGCGCGTGTCGTCGCATTGCACAGATCGATGGTATTGCCTTGCTCATCGCTGCCGAGCAGGTCCCCGAAGCTGTTGCCCGCCGACTTGACGTAGATGCCGCCAAGACCGCTGCGGGTCGAGCGCATCAATGCTTCCCAGGAGCGCTGCTCTTCTGCGGAGAAGTCGACGTAGAACGGCGCAACCGAGCCCCAGCTGTTGTTGAAGACATCGATGTTGCGCGCCTCCGGCCCGTCACCCCACGCATAACGCACGCTCGCATCGTTGTTGGAGGAACCGCGCGCCAGGAAATCGAACCCTGCCAGCAGGACATCCGGCGCCACCCCGCGCCCGCCACGACCGTTCCAGCCGACCGCACCGATGATGCCGGCTACCGAAGTCCCATGCGCACGATCCGGGTCGATCGGCGTGGTGTCGTGCGATCCATCGCCGAAGTTGTGGGAGCCGTTGGGCAGGATGTTGTCGGACAGATCTTCGTGACCCAATTCCAGTCCGTCGTCCACCACACCGACCCGCACGCCGCGGCCGCGGATATCGATGGCATGCAGGATGTCCGCATCCATATCGACGCCGGGCACCGGGCGACTGTCGCCGATCACGGCCTGTCCCTGGTTGGAGAGGTGCCATTGGTAGCGCAGCAGCGGATCGCTGGCCTTGGGACTGGCCTTGGAGTTGGCAGTGGTGGTAGCGGTCACTGGCGTGTCGGCCAGTGCCGAGAGTGGTGCGCTTGTGATCAGTAGGGCACCGATCAACAGCGCGAGAGGGCGCCTGCGGTAAGGGTTCATTCCGTTTGAGTCCAGTCAAGGGTAGGCACGGTCGATACGACACAGTCTCCCGTCCTGCCGATCATGCGATCGGCCGGCGTAACTGCTTCAACAGATTCAGGCCGTGCCTATCGAGCCCGAATCAGAAGCGTCGGGAGAAATCCAGGTGACTCCACGCGGCAGCGGCCGCGGCGAGCAAAACCGATCAGGCAGCGCCGAACAGATGCGCTGGCCCGTCCGAGCACGCCATCAACGTCAGGTGGGATTGGGGGGGCGTGCAGGAGAACAACGCGAAGAGGCAGCAACAGGGTCCATGTCCGTGTATCCCGAAAGAGCCAGTGACACGCATCGGTCCGAAACGCCGGACGGATGCGACCGGGGCACCAGCCGGCTCCCCTGTGCGCGTCCGCGCAGCCGACGCTGGCAATGCGAATGCATCGGCAGCGATCCGATTAGAGATGGCGCACTCCGCGCTCGCAAGCTGAGCGTCAGATGACAGACGCGTGACCCGTTGCGCAATTTATGCAAGACATGCCGATTCACGCACGCGATGCGATGTTTTTCGCACAGGATTGGTCGCGATCCATTGCGATCTAGCGATTATGCATTGACAGAAAGCATCGCGATGCGCGGATTTGCTTCGCATCCGGCACGGCACACCATGCGACTGCGACAGGTGTGCGCAAGGGGCACAGCCAGGCGATGCCATACGACTCGGCATCCAGATGCTGTACGAGGGCGTGCGACCGGGGTCGCCTGTGCTGCGCCATGCAACCCGCATCGTTCAATGCACCGTAGGCGCGTGTGGCCCCGGTGACCGCAGGTGCTGTCGCAACGGAAACGGCGCCGATCCCGCATGTGTCCAGGAATCGACGCCTCGATGTTTCGCTGTATTGATCCTGCCGCCTACCAGCGATACGCCACCGACAGCTGGTACTGCCGTCCAGCGATCGGCCGGCCCATGAATACCCCGCCGGTTGCCGCACCCGGCACGCGGACGTTGCCTTCGGTGAGCCCCAGCGTATCGGTGACATTGCTGCCGCTGGCGGTCACTTCCCAATGCTCGCCCACATGCAGGTTGGCGCCGATATCCAGCATGTCGTAGGAGGGCAGGCGCTGGCTGTTGGCCAGGTCCGCGAAACGATCGCCGATGTACGAATAGGTGGCGAACACCTTGAGGTCGCCGAACGGCAGCATCCAGTAATAGCTCGGCGTCAGCCGGAACTGCCGCTTGGGCTGGCGCATCACCTGGTTGCCGGTGAACTCGCGATAGTTGCGGTACTTCGCATCCAGCCATACCCCGGTGCCGGCCAGCTCGAAACCGCCGAACGGGCGGATGGCGCCTTCCACCTCCAGGCCGCGCGCGCGCGAATCGCCAACGGCGGTGAAATTTTCGCCATTGGCCAGGAACGCCTGGAACGGCGAATTCTTGAACGTGTTGTAGAAGGCGGTGAGATACAGGTCGTAGGCGCTGGCGCCGGACTTGAGGCCGAGCTCGTACTGGTCCACTTCCTGTACGCGATTCTGCCCATCGCGCAGGTTATCGAAGCCGGGGAACTTCACACCCGAGTTGATCCGTGCGAACAGGCTGTTGCTGTCGTTGAGTTTGAAGTTCAGCCCGGCCGTCCACGAGAATGCCTCGTCGTCCTGATCGATACGGCGTGTGGTCGCCAGGGCCAGCGAGGTGGCGTTGTCGTACAGGGTGGCGGGGTTGCCATCGAGGTCGATCGTGGCGGTGTCGTGCACATTGCCGGTCACGCTCTGGCGCTCGTAGCGCGCACCCAGGTCCAGCCGCAACTTGTCGTTGAGTTCCCACTCGTCGGCGACGAAGGCCGCGATGTTTTCGCCGTCGTAGTTGGCGCGCAGATTGAAGAACGCGGTGCTGGTGAAGCCCTGGCGCGTTGCCTGGCGTCCATCGTCCAATGCCACGTCGATGCGACGTGCGTTGTTTTGCGCGGTAAGCAACATGGTGTTGCCCAGGTACCAGGTGTCGGCAGAGGAATACCTGGCGTAGTACGCACCCACGGTCAAGGTATTGCCGGCAAACAGCTCGCGGCTCAGTCGCAGATCGTTGGTAAAGGAATTCAGGCGCTTGTCCACCGACCACCAGCCGGCTTCGAGCACCTGTTGATTCGGGTCGACTGCGCCGCCGCCATTGGTGTACGTCGCGGTGCCGCCACTGCCGTAGCCAGCGATGAAATCGCTCAATCGCAGCGGCGCATCGCCGGTGAACAACGCATAGGTCGGCGCGCTGCCGCTCATCACGTTGAAGCGGTCGGCGATGGTCCAGGCGCCGGTTTCCCAGTTCAGTTCCCCACCGAACACATCGATGTTGACGCCGCGCCCGTCGGCCAGATCGCGTCGGATGGTCTGTCCGTTCGGCCCGACCAGCAGATCGACATTGCGGAAGTCGCGGCCGAGCAGGGTGCCGGTTTGCGCATTCAAGCCGGGGAAACTGGACAGGTCGTTGCCGTTATTGCGCGAGAGCAGCGGAATGGCGGTGTAGAACGCGTTGTTGTCGTCGGTATGCCGCGCGTAGAACGATAGCTCGCCACTGTCCCAGCGCTTGCTCAAGGTAGCGCTGAACTGGCCGCCCTTGTCAGCCGAAAACTGCGGGTCGCGCACCCCATCGGTCTCGCGGAAGAAGCCGCCCACGCTGTAGTACCAGCCGTTGCCCATCGGCCCACTGTTGAACACGTCGATGCGACGCAAGTCGTTGTTGCCGCCGGTCAGGCGCACGCTGCCCTCCGGTTCGTCCTGGCCCTTTTTCTGGATGAAATTGACTGTCAGACCGGGTTGCCCATTGGAGAAGATCGGGCTGGAGCCGCCACGCAACACCTCCATGCGTTCGACGGTGTCGTCGACGCGGAACAGTGTGGAATTTTCCAGAAACGACAGGGTCGGCGGTGGAAACAGCGGTGAGCCATCCAGTTGCATGGTCACGAACGGCGCGTCGCCTTCGGAGGGCATGCCGCGCACGAAGATATTGGCACCGGTGCCGCCGCCGCTGGGCTCGGCCCATACGCCCGGCACGATCTTCAACAGGTCGGCGGTGCTCTGCGGCACCGCTTGCTGGATCTGCTCCGGGCTGGCGGTGGTGATCGAAAAACTGGCATCGCGCTTGGCCAGGCCCTTGAAGCGCGCGGTGCCGCTGACGATCACCGCATCCAGCGTGGTGGCATCCTGACTGGCTGTCTCTTGCGGTGCGGTCTGTGCGTGCGCCATCGGCGCAAGCAAGGTGGCGATGGTCAGCGATAACGCATAGCGGGGCATGGGTGAGGTCATGGCGATGTCCTTGCTGTCGCAGCAACCGGCAGATCCCGCCGCAGCGAACGACGTACTGCCCGAAAAGTGATATGCCGCACAGGACTGCATCGATGGCGCAACGGACCTGCACGGCGCGTATTGCAGTTCTAACGGAGTCGCGCAGAAAAGCTGTTGTGCGCCGCGTCAACACATGCAGTGATTGCTGCGGGCGTGCTGGTCGCAGTGATGCATGGATCGAGCGGCTGTTGTGCAGCCCGCAAGACGACGGTACAGCCGCCAGGCGGGCGCGGCCGGTACGCGAATCCCTGTGTGCCATTCGCACACTGCGGCGACCGCTCGCCAGCTGTTGGCAGCCGCTCCTGGTGCGCATGAACACTCGCACCATGCGGTGGCAGAGGTGCGAGCGTCGCTGCGCGCAGCGCGGAATTGATTGTTACGCTGTCCCCGCCTGCCTCAGGTCGCGGCAACAGTGCGCACCGGCGCGGCCTCGCGAATCGGCAGGTTGACCAGCGCCGCGGCAACCGCAAGCACCATGTCGCCGTACCACATCCAGCTGTAGTCGCCGCTGTGTTCCAGCACCAACCCGCCCAGCCAGGCACCGAAGAAACCGCCGAGCTGGTGCGACAGCAGGGTCAGCCCGAACAAGGTGCCCAGATAGCGCGGGCCGAACAGCTTGCCGATCAACCCTGCGGTTGGCGGCACCGTGGCCAGCCAGGTGAAACCCAGTGCGGCCGCAAACAGATAGAACGTCAGCGGTGTGGGCGGTGCGAGCAGGTACAGGCCGATCAGCACCGCGCGGCTGGCATACATCGCGCACAGCAACCACTTCATGCGTACGCGCTCGCCAAGTTTGCCGGCGACCAGGCTGCCGGCCACATTGAACAGGCCGATCAGCGCGATCGACACCGCCGACACGCTGGCCGGCAGCCCGCATAGCGCGACCTCGCCGGGCAGATGCGTGACCAGGAAGGCGATATGCACCCCGCAGGTAAAAAATCCCAGGTGCAGACACCAATAACTGCGATCGCGCACCGCCAACCGCAATTGCGCGCGCAGACCGATGTCGTCGACCGCGCGCGCCGGCTGGCTACCCGATGCGGATGGCACGCGGCGCAGCGGCCAGGCCAGCGGCAAGGTCAACAGCGACACCAGCGCCAGGCCGATCATCGCCCTGGCCCAGCCGGCCGCATCGATCATCAGCTGCACCAACGGGGCGAAAACGAACTGGCCCAGCGAGCCGCCGGCATTGATCAATCCGGCCGCGAACGAACGCCGTTCCGGTGCGATGCGGCTGGTGGTGGCACCGATCAGGACCGAAAAACTGCCAGCGCCCGCACCGGCCGCCGCCAGCACGCCCAGCGATACGATCAAGCCCCATTCGCTGGCCAGCCATGGCGTCGAGGCCAATCCCAACGACAGCAGCATGCCGCCGAACAGCAGCACCGGCAGCGGCCCGCGCTGGTCGGCAATCGCCCCGAACACCGGTTGTACCGCACCCCAGACCAGTTGCCCGATCGCAAGCGCGAAGCTGATCGAGGCGATCCCGATCCCGGTCTGCCGATGGATCGGCTCGACGAACAACCCGGTGGTCTGGCGCGCCCCCATGGTCAGCATCAGCATCGCCGAGGCGGTGAGCAGCAGGCCCCATTGCGCACTTGCGCGCGCGGTTGCCGGCGCGCTCATGCGGCGTGCTCCAGCACGGCATCCAGGCGGCCCAGCGTGGCATGCAGCTGCGCGGTCGGCGCTGCACCAAACAGCGTTTCTATCCGTTGCTGGGCTGCCAGCCAGTGCGGTTGTGCGCGCCGCAGCAGCCCGCGGCCGCTGCGGCTCAGGATCAGCCAGGTCTGCCGGGCATCGTCGCCGCGCCGGGTGGTGATCCATCCGGCAGCAAGCAAGGGTTTGAGGTTGCGGGTGAGGGTGGTGCGGTCCATGCCCAAGGCCTGTGCCAGCATGCCCAGCGACTGCGCTGCGTCGAGTCGGCGCAGGATCGAGTACGCGTTGAGACTCAGGCCGACCGGCGCCAGTGCGTGGTCATAAAGCTGCGACATCCGACGCGCCGCCCGGCGCAGATGAAAGCAGGTGCAGTTGGACGTGCTGGACATGGACGCGCTCCGCAGGATGGCTGCATATTGCGTGCATATGCACCTATCTACAAGCGGCCGGATGTGTGCCCGCTACCCGGGCGAAGGCCGCTTGCCTCAGAAACCGTCATCCCCAGCCAACCACGTAGCAGCGCACCTGGGCCCGACACCCATGACCGTGACCGGTTGTCGCGCAGTCGATCGTGTGCCGTGTGCGGTTTTCGCCTGCGAAATCCATTGGCACTGCGACAGAACGCATGCCGCCGCAACGACGCTGCTGCCTGCGCGATCAAGTGGTGATGCCGAGCCCGCGCCGGCTGCCGAGCGGAGCGTAAGCGCCCCCCGGGTCGGGGACAGGCAACACATCTTCGCTGCCGCGCGGAGCTTGGCGATCCCAAATAGAGAGGCCGCCCGAAGGCGGCCTCGCTTCTACCCAGCGGGGGAGAGAGACCGCTGTCAGAAGAACATCCGCACGCCGAACGAGGCACTGCGGCCAGGCAACATCACATCGTCCTTGAGGAAGGAGGTATGCACGCGTGCGTCCTGATTGGTCAGGTTGTTGCCGTCCAGAAACACTTCCCACGCATTGCTGCCGCGGTCCACGTGGTAGGCCAGATGCGCATCCACGAAGGTATAGCCATCGGTCGCGGTTTCGTTCACCGCCACCTTGTCCTGCTTCAGGGTGCGGGTGGCGCCGAGCGAGGCGCGCCACGCATCGGCATTCCAGCGCATCTGCGCACCGAAGCGGCCCGGCGCGATGCGTGGCAGATTGCCGCCATCGCTCAAGCGCGCACGCACGGTATCGCCAAACACGCGCAGGTCCCACGCGCCGGTGTCGTTGTTGGCCAGGTGGAAGGTCGCTTCGCCTTCGAAGCCGTGGAAGATCGCATCGGCTTGCGTCCACTGGCGGATCGGCAGGAAGTCGTTGTCTTCTTCGTTGAACCACTGGCCGCCGGTGTCGACGATGTAGACGAAGTCGTTGTAGCGGTTGTAGTACGCCGCCACCTTGGCATCCACCCACTCGTTCTGGAAGTTGAGCCCCAGCTCGGCCTGGTTGGCCTTTTCTGTCTTCAGATCGGCATCGCCGATCTCGAAGGCAAGGGTGGCGATGTGCGGACCATTGGCGAACAGTTCTTCTTCGGCCGGTGCGCGTTCGGCGTGGTCCAGGTTGGCGGTCAGGCGCCACTGCTCGTTGAAGCGGAAACCGCCGCTGGCCGAGAAGCTGGTCGGGGTGAAATCGCGGTCCACGCCGATGTCGGTCTGGTACTTGACCTTGTCCACGCGTGCGCCGATCTCGGCGGTGACGCGTTCCCAGCTGTTGCGCGCCACGGCGAATGCGCCGAGCGAACGCGTATCGGTCTTGGGCACAAAGGATTCTTCGCCCACCGCCTGGAACGTGGTATCGCTGCCCTGCAGGCCGAACGCGGTCTGCCAGCCGCCGCCGAAGGTAAACGAGGCCTCCACGCGGCCTTCGTTGGCGCGCTTGGTGAACACGGTGCCGACTTCCTCGCCTTCGAATTCGGTATGCGCGTAATCGGTATGACCGAAGCTGTAGCGCAGCGCGCTGCCTTCGCCCCACGGGTCGGTCAGCCCGCCCTTGAGGTCGTAGCGGTCCTGCTGCAGCTTCAACGACACGCCGCGCTCGCCGATGGACGGGTCGCCCGGCTCGCCGGGGTTGCCGTAGTTGTCGCGAAAGCGCGATGCCGACAGGCCGACAAAGCCCCAGTCGCCGGACAGCGAGGCGCCGATCGAGCCCACCTTGGAATCGATCCAGCTGTTGAGCTGGCGCCCCTGCGGGGTGTCGTAGTCGTTCTGGTTGCGGTACACGCCGTCGGCATGGATGGACAGGCCGCTGCCGTTGCCGGCATCGACGCGGAACATGTCGGTATTGCCGTCCTTGTCGCCGCCGTCAAAACGCACTTCGGCGCGCCCGCTGAAGCCGTCCACCGGGGTTTCGGCAATGCGCCCGTCGACCACGTTGACCACGCCGCCGATCGCGCCGGAGCCGTACAGCAGCGTGGACGGACCCTTGAGCACTTCGATCTGGTTGGCCAGGAACGGCTCGATCGCCGGCGAGTGGTCCTGGCTGACGGTGGACACGTCCTGGGTGGACAGGCCGTCGCGCAGCACCGCTACGCGCGGGCCATCCAGGCCGCGGATGATCGGCCGGCCCACGCCGGGGCCGAAGTTGGAGCTCTGCACGCCCGGCAGGCTGGCCACGGTTTCGCCCAGGCTCGAACTGCGCACCTCATCCAGACGCTCGCCGGCCAGCACCTCGACCGGACGGCTCAGCTCGCCTGCCGCGTCGCGCAGCGGGCTGGCGGTGACCACCACCTTGTCCAGGTCCTTGATATGCCGGCCGCTGGAATGGGTGGCGTCATGCCGGGTGTCCGATGTCGGCGGCGTCTGTGGGTCGGCAACCTCTGGTGTGTCTTCGGCCAGGGCCAGGGCAGGAGTCAGCAGGCTGGCCAGTGCCAGCGAGAGGGCGGAGCGGCGCAGCGAGGGGATGAGCGTGGGGGCCATGTGGATCGGACTCTCTGATTGTTACTATATATCAATGGGATGGCGCAGCTTGCCTGCTGTGCCGACGGCAAGGCCCGCGCTGTGCGATGCAGTGGTGCGGGCCTGGAACAAGGAAGATGTTATATTATTCCACGTCGCCGCGAGCACCTGCTGGAAGTCATGCCTCTACCCACACTTCGCCATCTGCTGGACCGCTTCGGTGCGACCGGCTCGCTGCTGTGCGCGGTGCACTGTGCGGTGCTGCCGTTGGTCCTGGCGCTGGCGCCGTCGCTCGGGTTGTCGTTCTGGCTGGGCGACGGGGTGGAGCTGGCGATCGTCGTGTTCGTGACCCTGCTCGGGCTTTTCAGCCTGGTCCTGGGATATCGCCGGCACAAGGCGCTGCATGCGCTGGCGTTGCTGCTGCCGGGCCTGGCGCTGTTGTGGCTGGGCCTGTTGTACGACCCGCTGCACCATTCGGTGGTGCCGCACGCGGTGGTGATGACGCTGGGCGGCGCCCTGGTCGGCATCGCCCATCTGGTCAATCTGCGGCTGAATCACGGGCATGCGCACGTGCACGACGCGAGCTGCGCGCATTGACCAAGCGCTGATACACCAGCGCGCGCTGGGTGCAGGCGGTCATTCGGAAGATCGTTTTACACAGGTGCCAGGCTGGCCCCGGTCGCCGAGCTGACCGCCGGGTGCTCGTGGATGGCAGGCCTGATGCACGGCAGGCTTGTTCAGAGCGTGGCAGGCCCCGCGGCTGCGCGGCCCCGGGCCGACGTGGTAGGCTTGCCGGCCTTGCGCGAGGGCGCCGCCGGTGCAAACCTCGCCAGACCCGTGCCAGCACGGGAATTTGTATTCACATTCAGGAGTCGACGAAATGGGTAAGGGTGACCGTAAGACCGCCAAGGGCAAGCGCTACAACGCCAGCTACGGCAATTCGCGTTCGCACGCGGTGAGCAAGGTTGTCGTGGGTGCAGCTGCCCCGGTTGCCAAGAAGGGCGTGGTCAAGGCGCCGGCCAAGAAGGCTGTTGCCAAGAAGACCGTCGCCAAGGCCAGCTGATCTCAGCCCGCTTTGCGATCTGAAAACGCGGCGCTTGCGCCGCGTTTTTTTATGTCTGACGTCAGTGCAAACGCTGGCATAGCTGCTTGCCATGGTGCCGCAGCTCTGGGCAGTGGCCGCGGTAGCACCTCATCGCTATCGGCAGCCGTCGCGGGTCGGTGCAAGACCTCCCCAAGGCGGCTGGCGCCCTGTCATCGCCAGGCGCCGTCCGTGGTGCATCGGATAAGGCGTGCGCGCCTGGATCATGCAGCGTTTCTAGTGGGTGGCGTCCGGCGCCGGCGCCTTTGCAGCTGGGGTCAGCAACTGCTCGGCCAGTCCGCGATAGATCGGCGTCTTGCACACCAGCCCGGACACCGCACGTGCGATCAACACGGTGGCCAGGATCGGCAGCAGCATCTGGCTGGTGTCGGTGAGCTCCAGCGAAATCACCGCCGAGGTCAGCGGTGCCTGGGTGACACCGGTCAGGTAGGCGCACATGCCCAGCAGCACGAAGGTGCGCGGGTCCACGCTCGGCATCAGCACCGACAGGTTGTGGCCGATACCGGCACCCACTGCCAGGGCGGGCGAGAACAGGCCGCCCGGAATGCCGGCCAGGTAGGAGACCAGGTTGGCGATGAGCTTCATCAGGCCGAACTCATGGCCTACCACCGCATGCCCCTGCACCAGGCTGCGCGCCTGCTCGTAGCCGGTGCCGAAGGCGCCTTGCCCGAACACCAGCGCCAGCCCGACCAGCGCCACGCCGCACAACGCCGCCAGCAGCACCGGGTGGCGCTGGCGCAGTGCGCCCAGCCAGCGCGGTTTGCCGCTGACGCTGGCCAGCACCAGCCGCGCGAAGATCCCGCCGAGCAGCCCGGCCACGCTGCCGCACAGTGCGATCGCCAGCCAGGCCTGGCCCAACGGCAAGGCCACCGCCACCTTGCCGAAATAGGTGTAGTTGCCCAGCAACCCCAGCGATACCACGCCGCCGACGATCACCGCCGTGAGCAAGGTGCCGGAGAAGCGGTGCTCGAAGCGACCGCTCAGTTCTTCGATCGCAAAGACCACGCCGGCGAGCGGCGTGTTGAATGCCGCTGCGATACCGGCCGCGCCGCCGGCAAGCAGAAAATGCGAAAGCTCGCGCGGATCGTGAAAGCCGAACCAGCGCCCGAACACATGCATCAGGCTGGCGCCCACATGCACGGTCGGTCCTTCGCGCCCGACCGATGCACCACCGAGCAGCGACAGCGTGGTCAACGCAAGCTTGCCCAGCGACACGCGCAGCGACAGGTTGGTGTCGCGAAACGCCGGGTCCGGATGCTCCAGCGCGGCGATGACCTGCGGAATGCCGCTACCGCGGGTGGGCCGCATGGCCCCCGAGGTCAGCCAGGCGAGCAGGGCGAAAATGCCCGGCGTCAGCAGCAGCGCCCACCAGATCGAGTGTGCGGTGATGCGTTGAAACAACTGGAAGGCCGCATCGCTGGCCTTGGCGAACACGATGGCGACCAGGGCCACCGCAATGGCGCCACCCCAGAGTGCGGCGCGACGACGCCAGCCTTCGCTGGACAACAGCGGCCGCAAGCGACGCGGCGAGGGATCAGAAGCAGACATGGCCCCATTGTCGCATCGGCGCGCTGCAGCCGGTGTGCGCAGTGCTCAGTGCGCAATGTCCGGCGGCACGCGCAATGCCGGCAGCAGCGTGGCCGGGTTGCCGTCGTTGGGCGCTGCGGCGATGCCCAGCAACCGCGTCAGCAAGGCATACACATCGACGTTGTCGAACCCGGGCAAGCGCTTGCCCTGCGCCAGATCCGGGCCTTGCGCCACGAACACCGCACGCATCGAGGGCAGGGCTGGATCGAACCCGTGCGAGCCGCGCATGCCGTGCTGCGAGCGCTTGGCCAGTTTGTCGGGGAACAATGCGTCCCAGCCTTCGTGCATCTGGCACATGATCGGCGGAATGCGCGGGTGCGTGCCGTAATGCCAGCGAGCCGGCAGCTCGGCCTTGCGCCAGCAGTCGTACTGCGCATGGGGGCCGAGCAGCATCGCCTCGGCATTGGCCTGTTGCCCGGGCTTGGGTTCGAAGCCGATCACCTGGCCGTCGGTGACCGCAGTGGCAATCGCCGGCGGCGCGATGGCTTCCACGCTGATCGCATGCCCCGGCGCCACCTCGGCCATGCCGTGATCGGAGACCACGATGATGTTGGTGCGCGCGCGGGTTCCGTCGCGCTGCATGCCGGCCAGCAGCCGGCCGATGGCGGCGTCCACTGCGCGCACGCTGTCGGCGTATTCGCGCGATTCCGGGCCGTGGTCGTGGCCTGCTTCGTCCACGTGTTCGAAGTACAGCGTGACCAGGCGGTTGGCGTCGGCGCCGGAGCTCTTGAGCCAGGCCCGGACAGTGTCCACGCGCGCGTCCATGGCGACGCCTTCCTCGTAATGGCGCCAATGCGTCGGGCGCACGCCCTGGATGGCGGCCTCGCTGCCGGGCCACGACCAGGTTGCCGCGTGCATCCCGGCGTTTTCCACGCCCACCCAGACCGGCTGGCCGCCCCACCAGCGCGCATCGGTCACCGCGTCCTGCTTGCTCAGCCAGAAATTGCCCAGCCCGGCATCGCGCATGCTGTTGTGCACGATGCCGTGGCGATCCGGGCGCAGGCCGGTGACCAGCGTGTAGTGATTGGGAAAGGTCAGCGACGGGTACGAGGGTGTCATCCAGCGCGCGCGCACGCCATCGCGTGCAAGCTGCGACAGCGTCGGCGTGATGCCGCGATCAAGCATGTCCGCGCGCAGGCCATCGATGGAAATCAGCAGCAAGGGATGCGGCGCGTCGTCGGACCTCGCGGCGGCCGACAGTGGCGACGATGCGCTGGGCGGCGGTGAGGCCTCACGCACGCCAGGCTGGGTGGAGCAGGCCGCGAGCAGCGCGGTGGCCATCGCGGCAGACACAAGACGTCGATCGATCATGCCGCCAGTTTACGGTGCAGCGATGACGACGCGGAGTCAGCGCAGCGGCGCTGCGCGTTGATCGGCGAACAGGTCGTCGGCGCGTGCGATCTGGCGCGGCGACCAGCCTTCCAGCTGCAACAACGCCTGCTTGGTCGGCAGGCCGCCGCCGAAGCCGGTCAAGGTGCCATTGGCGCCGATCACGCGATGGCAGGGCAGCACGATCGGCAACGGATTGCGACCATTGGCAGCACCTACCGCGCGGCTGGCGGCGGGGCGTCCTACCGCCTGCGCAAGCTGCGCGTAACTCCAGGTCTGGCCGAACGGAATCCGCGCCAACGTGTGCCAGACCTGCAGCTGAAACGGCGTGCCGGCCGGTGCCAGCGGCAGGTCGAAACGGCGTCGCCCGCCATGCAGATAATCCAGCAGTTGCTCGCGCGCTGCGCGCACCAGGGCGGCATCGGGGTCATGCGCCCAACTCGCACGTCCGGGCGCGTCGTAGCGGTTCTGTGCGAACAGGATGTGGCGCACCGCAGTGGAATCGGCGGCCACGGTGAGGGCGCCGATCGGCGAGTGGAAGGTGTCGTAGTACAGCGTGTTCATGGGCGGGTGTCC
This sequence comes from Xanthomonas sp. 3793, assembly GCF_024806835.1. Classification (GTDB taxonomy): domain Bacteria; phylum Pseudomonadota; class Gammaproteobacteria; order Xanthomonadales; family Xanthomonadaceae; genus Xanthomonas; species Xanthomonas arboricola_F. The sequence goes on along the minus strand of NZ_JANTYU010000001.1, from coordinate 939,579 downwards.
TTGCGGTCGACGGCGAGATGCCACAGGTGCAACACGGCATAGGCACGCCATGGGCGCCATGCCTGCGAACGCGCTTCGGTGGCGCGTTCGCTCAGACGCTCCGGCGCGCCGAGGACCTGCTGCAGGATCAGATCGCCGGCCGGAAACGCATCCGGATGCGAAAGCGCGCGCATGGCGATGTAGTGCGCGGTCCAGGGCCCGATGCCGGGCAACGCGGTGCAGGTGGCGACAAAGTCCGCCAACCGCTGGCCGGCGCCGAAATGCAGCCGGCCCTGTGCGCATGCCGATGCCAGCGCGCGCAACGTGGCCGCGCGTGCGCGTGGCAGCCCGAGCTGTTCCAGCGGCGCGTCGGCCAGCTGTGCGGGCGTAGGAAAACTGCGATCCAGGCCGGGCTGCATGTCGGCATGATGGCCGCCGTGGCGGTCCACCAACCGCGCCGCCAGCGTTGCCGCGCCGGCCACGCTGATCTGCTGGCCCAGCACCGCACGCACCGCCACTTCAAAGCCGTCCCATCCCCCCGGCACGCGCAGGCCGGGCCGGCGCGCGATCGCCTCGGCCAGGAGCGGTTCGGATGCCAGCGTGGCGTGCACGGCCTGCAGGTCCGCATCCAGATCGAACAGCCGACGCACACGGCGCACGATCTGCGGAATCTGGCGCGGGTCGGTGGCGCCGATGCGCAGCAGCAGCTCGGGCCGCTGCGGCGCGGCGACCACCTCGATCAAGCTGGCGTGTCCTGGCGTGCCGATCACCCGCCGGTAGCCGCTGGCATCGACCTGCTCGATCCCCGGAATCGCGCGGCGCTGCAGAAACACCAGCATCGCCGACCAGTCCAGCGGCGGGCGATAGCCCAGGCGCAGGCACAGTTGGCCGCCCGGAACGTCGGCGCGCTGCTTGCGCAGCGCCGACGGTGGCATGCCGCAGCCTTGCAGAAAGGCCGCATTGAAACGCCGCAGGCTGTTGAAGCCGGCGGCGAGCGCGACCTCGGTGACCGGCAAGGCGGTTTCGGTGAGCAACTGCTTGGCCAACAGCAGCCGGCGCGTGCCATGCACCTGGATCGGGGTGGCGCCGAGCTGCTGCACGAACTGCCGTTGCAACTGTCGCGCACTCATGCCCACCGCATCGGCCAGCGTCTGCACCGGCTGCTCCTGCAACAGGCCTTCGGCAATCATCGCCAGCGCACGCTGCACGCTCTCTTCGCCCAGATGCTGCTGCGCCTGCGGCGACAGTTCCGGCCGACAGCGCAGGCACGGCCGGTAACCGGCCGCACTGGCCGCCGCCGCGCTCGGGTAGTAACTGACGTTGCCCGGCTTGGGCGGTGGCGCCGGACACACCGGCCGACAATAGATGCCGGTGCTGCGGACCGCAGTAAAGAACAGCCCGTCGAAGCGCGCATCGCGCGCCAGGCGGGCGCGGTCGCATTGAATTCGATCGGGCGTCATCGTTTGCATGACGCCAGTCTAAGCGCTGGCTTGCGCCGCGGCTGGCCGTTTTCGGACAGGGTTGCTGCCTGGATGTTCCCGCCCGGATATTCTCTGCCGGATTGGTCAACCAAGACGTGAAACAGGACGCAGGGATGATTGTTCCCAGACATTGGGCCGAGGCCCGTATCCAGCATCGGGAAGGCAAGCGCAGCATCACCGTCCGCCGATTCGGATGGTCCGATGAAAGCTACGCTGCGGCCGAGCTGCATGCGCGTGGTCGTGCCGGTGAGGCGCTCGACGAGATCCTGAGCGGCACGCCGCTGCCGCGTAGGGAAAGGCTCGCGGCCTATGGAGAAGGCCTGCCGATTCGCGAAGAGATCGTTGCGCAGGAAGGTAGCCTGGTGCTTACCCGCAACAGCTATGGCGCCTTGTGCCTGAACACCCCCAACGTGCTGTTTGCGGATGTGGATTTTGCACATTTGCCGCGTAGGGGCCTGGGCCTGGTTGGGGCTTGCTGCTCTTGGTGAGCGTGATGGTGCTTGGTACGTTTCAATTCCATCTGTTCGGCGGGGTGATACTGGCGACGGCGGTGACCTGGCTATCGAACCGTCTGGCGAGGTGTTGGCGCCGTCATCGGTTTTGTCGCGCAGGCACACCAGAACAGCAGGCCCGGCGGCGTATCGATGCGTTCGCAGCCGCACACCCGCAGTGGCATCTGCGGCTGTATCGAACGCCTGCCGGGTTTCGTCTGCTGGCGTTGCACCGCTGTTTTGAGCCGGATGACGCAGAGGTCGCCGCTTGTTTTTCGCAACTCGGCGTTGACGCGGTCTACGCTCGGATGTGTCGTATGCAGCAATGCTTTCGTGCTCGGGTAAGCCCCAAGCCGTGGCGTGTGGGCATTCATCGCATTCGTCCCCCCTATGCCGCGTGGCGCGCCGAGCACGCAGCCTTGCCGGAGCGTCTGCGGTGGATTGCAGACTATGAGTGCGCCAGTACCGCCTTCGCAGCATGCAGGTACATCGCCTCATTTGGCGACGAGCGCAATGTGACCGAGGCTGCTCGACAGGTGCAGGAACGCCACGACGCCTGGTGCCGTGCGGATCAGCCACACCTGCAACTGGCCTGACAGGTCGCGGGTTAAGGCAGGGTTCGGGGCGTGGTGCGCGTCCGCCCTAGACTGAGAGCCCGCTCACGCTGCTGTCTGGTGCTCATCTCGATGCTGAAGCCGCTTTGTCTGTCATTTGCCTGTGCACTGCTGCTGGTTGCCTGCGACCGCAGCAGCACATCCGCCGATGCTGCCGGGGCGCAGCAGACCGGAGTGGCGCAGGCCGGCGACGGCGACCACATGGTGTCGGTGGATACGCCCGAGCCGGCGCCGCCGCCGCCCCGTCCGCGCACGCAGGCGGGCGAGGCGGGCTGGCCGCAGGCACAGCTGGAAGCGGGCCAGGCGTGGATCAGTTGCGCGACCGATTACAGCAAGGAGGCCGGCGACGGCACGCTGTTGCAGGCGCTGGATCGGGCCAGCGTGGAGGCGGCGCTGGCGCCGTGTCGCGAGACCGGGCTGGTGCGGGTGCGGTATGCGGGCAAGATCAACGCCGGGTTTGCCGCGCTGGTGTGGCGCCTGGCGGCGGTGGCCGAACAATTGCGGCTGCCGCATCGCATCCTGGATCTGGATTCCAGTGGCGGGCAGGTCGAGGCGGCGATCCGCGCCGGCGACACCATCGGCGAATCCAACTGGACCATCTGGGTGCGCGAGGGCTCGATCTGCCACAGCGCCTGCGTGTTCGTGCTGGCGGCCGGCGACAACCGGCTGGTGGCCGGCAAGGTCGGCATCCACCGCATGATGCGGATCAGCTCCAAGGCGACCTCGCGTGCGGAGCTCAATCGCGAATTGCGCGAGGTCTACGGCAACGTCAAGGATTATCTGGAGCGTAACGGTGTGGCGGTGGCAGTGGCCGATCTGATGATGACCGTGCCCAACCGCAGCCTGCGGCTGCTGACGATGGAAGAGCTGCGCGAGTACGGCCTGGATGGCACCAATGCGGTACAGGACGACCTGGAGCGCATCCGGCAGATGCGCAAGTGCGGCGATGCGTTCGTGCGGCGCAAGGATGCGTTTTTGGTGGCGTTCGATCAAAAGTGCAAGGGCGAGGGCGCCGACCTGGATGCGGTCAACGCCTGTGGCCTGGCACTGAAGCAGCGTTTCGGCTTTCCGGATGCGGCCTGCCCGGAAGAGAGCCCGCTCGCCGAGACCGACGCCGCCGCCCTGCCGGCTACCCCGGCGGCCCAGGCACAGGCCGATGCCGCAGCGGACGAGCGGCCACCGGCAGAACCGGATGCAGCGCCGGTGCCGGACGCGACAGAGGCGGAGCCCGAGTCGTCGACGCCTGCACACGCGAAGGGTTGAGCGCGGCGACAGGTTTCACGCGTATCGCACTGCGCGCTGCCTATGGTCGCCCCATGACAACCGGGCCGGGGGGGGCAGTATGCGAGGCAAGACCAAGGGTGTGTTACTGGCGTATCTGCCATCGGCACTGCTGGTGCTGGTGGGCTTCGGTGTGGCCGAGCTGCTGCGCCTGTCCGCTGCCCACCTGCATGCGCAATGGCCGGCAACATTGGCGACGTGGCTGAGCCTGGTGGCGCTGGTGGCGGCCATCGCCCGCGCGTTCTGGGTCAGCTGGCGGCTGTGGCGCCCGCGCGGCGTGGCGGCGGTACCGCCTGCGCCCGGCGGCGAGCTCTAGCTAGGCGATCCAGACCAAGCAAGCCTGCGTGCGGCGGGCACCGGCTTGAAGGCGCGGTCCCCGCTGGCTGTGCAAGCTTCGGGCATGCGCACGCACTGCGCTGACAGCCGGTTACACGCCAGCGCGACACTGCCTTCCCGATCATGCAGCCAGCCGCTGCAACCCGAATCGCGCGCCGCTTGTGTTGCGCACGTCCCGTCATAGACTGCGCTACCCGCCGCAATCTGTGCGGTCCATCGCTTTCCAACCCGTTCAAGGTGCTGTCCCATGCTCCGTCCCCGTTTGCTTGTCGCGTTGGTGTTGGCTCCAGCGCTGGCGTTCGCTCAACAACCGCAGCCTTCCCGCACGGCCACTGCCCAGCCGGCGCCCTCGGCGTCGCGGCCGGCTGCAGGCCAGCCGGCACCGGCGCTGAGCGCGGCCCAGCAGGCGCAGGTCGCCAAGCAGGATGTCGAGATGACCCAGGCCGCCCTGCGCGTGGCGCAGATGGTCGATGCCAACAAGGCCGCCTCGCTGTGGGATGGTGCCTCCAGCGTGGCCAAGACTGCGGTCAAGCGCGATGCCTTCGTCGCCCAGCTCGCCGGCGAGCGTACACGTCTGGGTGCGATGGTCGGGCGTGGCCAGGGCTCGGTGACGCGGGTGAAGTACGGCCCCGGCGCGCAGGTGCCCGAAGGGTTGTACGTCAACGTCAGCTTCCCGACCCGGTTCGCCAACGCGCCGCAACCGGTGCGCGAGCTGGTGTCGTTCCGTCTGGATGAAGACAAGACCTGGCGCGTTGCGGGCTACAGCCTGCGCTCGGCAGCCAAGTGATGCGGCAGCCTGCCAGGAGAATTGCGTGCAACTGACGATCGAACTGCAGATGCTGGGCTGGGCCATGGTGCTCGGCCTGGTACAGCTGCTGGCTGCATCGGCCAGCATGACCGCGCAGCGCGGCACCAAGTGGAATGCCAGTGCGCGCGATGGCGATACCAAGCCGCTGACCGGCGTCGCCGCACGCCTGGATCGCGCGTTTCGCAACTACCTGGAAACCTTTCCGATCTTTGCCGCAGCAGTGCTGGCGGTGAGCGTGGCCGGACGCACCAGTGCCGAAACCGCCCTGGGCGTGCAGCTGTATCTGTGGGCGCGCGTGGCCTACGTGCCGGCTTACGCGGCCGGCATCCCTTACCTGCGCAGCGCCATCTGGGTGGTGTCGTTCTGGGGCATCGTCAAGCTGGTGCGTGCGTTGCTGGGGTGGTAATGCATGAGGGTCCGGACGCGTGCACGTGTGCCGTGCATCGCGCTCGATCCTGATCAAGCGCCGCGCCATGTGTTGGTTCCAGGCCGGGCGCATCCATGGCAGCGGGTGCGCGGCATGCGATCGACGGATATCGTGATCCGATGGTTGCTGGCGGGCATGGAAGTGCGACAGGTGGGCAAGACGAGCATTCCGCCGCACGGGGCCGCCTCAGCCCGGCACGCGCACCCGCGCTACGATCGCATCGATCGCCGCCTGCACATCGCCGTTGCGCATTGCCTCTTCCAGTAGCGGGATCGCCCAGGCGCACCCCGCATGGGTCAGATGTAGGCGCCAGTCGCCCCGCCAGCCGTCCAACTCGTGCAACGCCAGCATGATGCAGCCGCCACGGTCAGCATGGCCGCCATGGATGGATTGCTCCAGCCAGAACGGACGCGCTGCGCCGGGTTCGATCGAAAAGATATAGACGTCATGCTTGGGATCTTCGGAGGACGGCGCGATATTGCGCTGGCCGATCTCGATCACGCTCATTCGCCGGACTCGGCGTCGGGGTCCATGGCCATGACGCGAATTTCCACGTCGTCCAGTTGCACGAGCTGGCCGGGACGAATCTTCGCCGTCTTGCGCAGTTCCTGCACGCCATCGACGCTGACCGCGCCGCTGGCGACGATGGCCTTGCCCTGTCCGCCGCTATCGGCGATGCCGGCCAGCTTGAGCAGCTGGTTGAGTTCGATGTACTCGCCGTCCAGGTCGAATTCCAGGAATTGCATGCTGCGCTCGGTCAAAAAGAAATCGATTATCCGCCCGGAGTCGCTGCCAGCACCACCAGCCGCATGTCAGCAACACAGGCATGGGCGCGCAGCCAGGCTGTAGCGCTGCCGGGCTGCTGGCGCTGCCCGCCTCGGCAGGCCGGCAGCCTATTCGCGGCGAAACTGCGCAAGTTCCTCCAGCAGTCGTTGCGCGCGGGTCATGCTGCGGCCGGCATGCGCATCGTCGATGCGGTCCAGCCAGGGGTGCTGCGCGCGCTGCAAGCGCCGATAGCCGTACCAGGTGCCCAGGGCGCCCATCGCGCCGACCAACAGGTTGAGCAGCAGCCAGGCCTGCGGCAGCGAGGCGCCGGTGAGGCTGCGCCAGGCGCTGTCGGCGACGGCCACCCAGAGCACCCAGAACGCGATGCCCAGCCACGGCGCGACGCGCGTGCGCCAACGCCGCAGCTGGGCGAGCGCTTGTTGCGTCTGCACCAACGGCCCGCTGAAATCCAGCTGCGACAGCAGCTGCAATTGGCGCCCCGCCGAGAGTGCCAGCGCCACGCACCAGAGCTGCAGCAGCACGCCGCCAACGATGGCCGTGAGCTGATCGGGTGCGCCCAGCCAGCGACGCGCGACCACGACGCTCAGTACCAGCGCGCACACAAGCTGTGCCCACTGGCGCCACCACAGCGGGCGCAGGCTGGCATGCGCTGCGTCGCTGCGAATGTCGCCGAGCAGTCGGTGCACGTCTGCGGCCTGGCGATCCAATCGGTGTTCCAGGGTGTGCCAGGCGTGTTTCATGTCGTCCAGTTCCATTGCAGCTCCGGTAAGGTCGTGGGTCACAGTTCGTTGCGGATGCGCGCCTTCAGGCGGCTGAGTTTGGTGGCGACGTTGGTTTCGCTGATGCCGAGCACCTCGGCGATCTCGCGGTAGCTGTGGTCGTCCAGATAGAGCAGCAGCAACGCACGCTCCAGCGCGGGCAGCTGCGCGATGAAGGCGTATAGCGCGGCGACCTGCTGCTCGCGTGCGGGGTCGTGCGGTGTCGGGTCGGCAAGATGATCAACTACCGCATCCAGTGCGATCGCCGCATCCGGCGTACGGCTGCGACCGCGCAAGTCGCTGATCGCCACGTTCAGCGCAATGCGATACATCCAGGTGGAAAAACGTCGGGCCGGGTCGTACGCGGGAAAAGCGCGCCACAGCTGTGCCGCGATTTCCTGTGCCAGCTCGTCGCGGTCGTCGCGGTGACGGCAATAGCTGGCGGCCACCTTCAGCACGATGCCCTGGTGCTGCTGGAGCAGGGCGCTGAAGCGGGTTTGCTGGTCTGTGTCCGGGGGCATGGCGATGGCGGGGGGGGCACAGGGTAGGGAAGGGCGTGCCAGGATGATTCGCCACAGCGGGCGGATCCTCACAACCTGAACAAAACGTCACGACCCTTCGACACGAAGGGGGGTAAGGGCGCACACTATGCTGCTTTGCGCCTGCCGGCTCCGTGCGGCGCCTCCGGAGTTACCCATGACCCAAGAATCTTCCGCGCCGCTGCTGTTTGCAGACCTCGGCCTCTCGGACGCTGTGATGAAAGCCGTTGCCGCTGTCGGCTACGAGTCGCCGTCGCCGATCCAGGCTGCCACCATTCCCGCGCTGCTGTCCGGCCGCGACGTCCTCGGCCAGGCGCAGACCGGTACCGGCAAGACCGCCGCGTTCGCGCTGCCGGTGCTCTCCAACGCCGACCTCAACCAGCTCAAGCCGCAGGCGCTGGTGCTGGCGCCGACCCGCGAGCTGGCCATCCAGGTCGCCGAGGCGTTCCAGAAATATGCCGAAGCCATTCCCGGCTTCCGCGTGCTGCCCGTGTACGGCGGCCAGCCCTATGCCCAGCAGCTGAGCGCGCTCAAGCGCGGCGTGCATGTGGTGGTGGGAACCCCGGGCCGGGTGATCGATCACCTGGACCGCGGCACGCTCGACCTGTCCCAGCTCAAGACGCTGGTGCTGGACGAAGCCGACGAAATGCTGCGCATGGGCTTCATCGACGATGTCGAAGCCGTGCTGAAGAAACTGCCGGAAAAGCGCCAGGTGGCGTTGTTCTCGGCGACCATGCCGCCGGCCATCCGCCGCATCGCGCAGACCTACCTGAAGGACCCGGCCGAAGTCACCATCGCGGCCAAGACCACCACCTCGGCCAATATCCGCCAGCGCTACTGGTGGGTGAGCGGCCTGCACAAGCTGGACGCACTGACCCGCATCCTCGAGGTCGAGCCGTTCGACGGCATGATCATCTTTGCGCGCACCAAGGCGGCCACCGAAGAGCTGGCGCAGAAGCTGCAGGCACGCGGCATGGCCGCGGCGGCCATCAATGGCGACATGCAGCAGGCCGCCCGCGAGAAGACCATCGCCCAGCTCAAGGACGGCAAGCTCGACATCCTGGTCGCCACCGACGTGGCCGCGCGCGGCCTGGACGTGGAGCGCGTCAGCCATGTGCTGAATTACGACATCCCGTACGACACCGAAAGCTACGTGCACCGCATCGGCCGTACCGGTCGTGCCGGTCGCAATGGCGATGCGATCCTGTTCGTCACCCCGCGCGAGAAGGGCATGCTGCGCTCGATCGAGCGCGCCACCCGTCAGCCGATCGAAGAAATGCAGCTGCCGAGCGTGGATGCGGTCAACGACACCCGCGTGGCGCGCTTCATGACCCGCATCACCGAGACCCTGGCCGGTGGCCAGATCGAAATGTACCGCGATCTGCTGCAGCGCTACGAGGCAGAAAACAACGTGCCGGCGATCGAGATCGCCGCCGCGCTGGCCAAGTTGCTGCAAGGCGATGCGCCGTTCCTGCTGACCCCGCCGGTGCGTGGTGCGCGTGAGGAGTTCACTCCGCAGCGCAACGAGCGTGCCGACCGCGGCGATCGTGGCGAGCGTCCGCGCTTCGAGCCGAAGTTCGAGCGTGGTCCGCGTGCCGATGGCGAGCGCGCGGCACGCCCGCCGCGTGCAGAACGTCCGGCATTCGCAGGTGATGGCGCCGGCGCAGAGCGTCCGCGTCGCGATCCGGTTGCCCCGCGCGGCGAGCCGGAGTTCGGCATGGAGAGCTATCGCATCGAGGTGGGCCATACCCACGGCGTGAAGCCGGCCAACATCGTCGGTGCGATCGCCAACGAAGCCGGTCTGGAAAGCCGCTATATCGGCCGGATCGACATCCAGGACGATTACTCGATCCTGGATCTGCCGGCCGACATGCCGCGCGAGTTGCTGACACACCTGAAGAAGGTCTGGGTGTCCGGCCAGCAGCTCAACATGCGCAAGCTGGAAGAAGGCGAGGCCGCGGCGTCGCCGTCCAAGCCGCGCTTCCCGCGCGGTGGCAAGCCGTCCGGGCGTCCGAACGGCCCGGGGCGTCCGATGGATCGCGCCGGCGCGCCGCATCGCAAGGGTCCGCCCAAGCCGCGCGGCGAGTAAGCCAGGCTGACAATCGGCTGCGCAGCCAGGCGCATGCGCAGCCATCCACGTGCTGTTATTCCTTTCAGGACATAGCAGTGATGCAGCCAGGCCTGTCCCGATCGGGACCGCAGACGGCGGATCGTCAGCCAGGCTGACGTTTCCCGCCGGCCGTCCGGCAAACGGACGCCGCCATACAGACTCGGCCATTGCGGCCGCTACAGCCTTCAGGCGCCCACTGGGCGCCTGAATCGCACTGGGGCGGTGAAGGACGGATGGCAATGGCGCAGTCAGCACGCGGCACACGCAGTGGCCAAACCATGCACATGGTGCGCGGCTGGCTAACGCTCCCTCTGGCGCTGCTGATGGCGATGGCTGTCGGCATGGCCGTGCTCTCTGCACTGGCGATCGAAATCCAATCCGGAGCAACCGCCTGGATTGTCGGTCAGGGCCACTGGTCCAATGCCCAGCAAGAGTCGGTCTACTGGCTGGAGCGCTATCTGGTGAGCGGCGATCCGAGCGATCTGCAGGCCGCCTGCCGTGCGCTGGAGGTGCCGCTCGGCGATCGCGCGGCGCGCGATGCGGTCGAACAGCCGGTGATTGCCTGGACGGCGGTGTATGCCGGGCTTGCGGCCGGTCGCAATGCCCGTGAGGACATGCCGCAAATGGTCAGGCTGTATCGCTACGGCCAGATGATTCCGTATCTGGGCGATGCCATCACGCTGTGGAAGCACACCGATGCCGATCTGTTGAAGCTCAGTGCACTGGCCGACCGTGCTGCCTCCGTGCAAGCCGCCAACAGACCGGATGCGCGCGCGCTGCAGGACCTGCGCGACGAACTGCATCTGCTCGATGCCCGCATGCGCAGCGATGCAGCGCAGTTCCAGGCGCAGCTGATCCGCTGCGCACGGCTGCTGCACGACGTGATGGTGGTCTGCAGCCTGGCCACCTTGTTGTTGGTGCTGATCACCTGCGTGCTGGCGATACGCCGCATCCGCGACTATCTGCTGTCGCACGAGGGCCGGTTTCGCACGGCGTTTCAGCAGGCTGCGCTGGGGATGGTCAAGTTCGACCTGCGCGGCCACGTGCTGGACGCCAACGCATCGATGGCCCATATCCTGCGCTACCGCCCGGAAGAGTTGCAGGCGTCCACGCTCGCCCAGCTGGTGCACCCGGACGACATCGTGCTGGACAGCCGTGGCACGATCGACTGGCCGCGGCTGATGCAGTCCGGCGAGCTGCGCTTCCTGCGCGCCGATGGCGAAGTGATGTGGGGCCGCTGGAGCGCCTCGCTGGTGGAGCCTGGCCCGGAGGAACCCACGCTGGTGCTGGCGGTGATCGAAGACGTCTCGCACGCGCACGAACTGGCCGACGAGGTCGCCTTCCACGCGCGCCACGACGCCTTGACCGGTTTGATCAACCGGCGCGAGATCGAGCGCCGCCTGCTGCATCTGATCGAGCCGCCGCAATCGCCGCAGCTGTGCCATGCGCTGTGCTTCGTCGACCTGGATCACTTCAAGCTGGTCAACGACACCTTCGGACATGCGGTCGGCGACAAGTTCCTGTGCCACTTCGCCGACGTCATCACCATGCAGTTGCGTCCGGGCGACTGGCTGGGGCGGCTGGGTGGCGACGAGTTCGCGATCCTGCTGGCCAATACCGACCTGGTGCAGGCGCAGGCCTTGCTGGAGCGCATGCATGGCGTGCTGGGGCAGCCGTGGAGCCATCAGGGCGGCCGGCCGCTGACGCCGAGTTGCAGCTTTGGCGTGGTGGAAATCCGCCGGGGCGCCAACGACGTCAACGCATTGATGACCGCGGCCGACCTGGCCTGTTTCGCCGCCAAGGAAGAAGGGCGCAACCGGATCCGGTGTCTTGGCGAGAACGATCTGGCCTTGGCGCGGCGTCGGCATGACGGTGGCTGGATCAGCGCCGTGCAGCAGGCGATCGCCGAACACCGGCTGCTGCTGTACGCGCAGAAGATCCAGGTGCTGAGCGACCCCGGCCGTCTGCAGTACGAGGTGCTGGTGCGCATGCGCGCGCGCGATGGGCGGGTGCTGAGCCCGGGCGAATTCCTGCCTGCGGTGGAGCGCTACGGGCTCGGGCGCATGGTCGATGCCCATGTGCTGGAAACCTTGTGCGCGCAGCTGGCCGACAACCCGCTGCATGTGGCGACCCTGGACCTGTGCCACGTCAATCTGTCCGCGCAATCGATCGCGCAGCCGGATTTTCTCGATTTCGTCTGCGCCCTGTTCGAGCGCTATCCCACGCTGGTGTCCAAGCTGTGCATGGAAATCACCGAAACCGCCGTCATCGGCGACCTGGAACATGCGCAGCGCTTTGTGCAGAGCGTGCGCGCGCGTGGCTGCCATGTGGCGCTGGACGACTTCGGCAGCGGCCTGGCCTCGTTCGGCTACCTCAAGCAATTCACCGTCGATGTGTTGAAGATCGATTGCGGCTTCGTGCGCAATTACGCGCATGACGCGGTGGACCGCGCTGCGGTGCATTCCATCGCCCAGGTTGGCCTGGCACTGGGTATCGAAGTGGTGGCCGAAGGGGTGGAGTCGGAGGCGGATATTCCCGGCCTGCGCGACGCCGGCGTGGGCCAGGTGCAGGGCTTCAGCCTGCATCGCCCGTGCCCGCTGGAAGACCTGGTCATGCCGCAGCCCATGCTGGCGGTAACCGGGTAGGGCGCGCCGGCAGCGCTGCGCGCCGGGCCGTTACTGCGCCAGTGTGCGTCGCAGGCTGCAAATGGCCGATAATCCAACGATGACAATCCGACTCAACAAACATATCGCCGATACCGGCTTCTGCTCGCGTCGCGAGGCCGACCGCCTGATCGGCGAGCGCCGCGTCACCGTCAACGGCATGGTGGCCGGCACCGGCGCGGTGGTGGGCGAGGAAGACACCGTGCTGGTGGATGGCCAGCCGCTGCGCGCGCGCGAGGCCAAGAAGCCCGGTGGACGCAAGCATGTCTATATCGCGCTCAACAAGCCGGTGGGCATCACCTGTACCACCGAGAGTTCGGTCAAGGGCAACATCGTCGAATTCGTCGGCCACGAGCAGCGCATCTTTCCGATCGGCCGCCTGGACAAGGAGTCCGAAGGGCTGATCCTGATGACCAGCAACGGCAACATCGTCAACGAGATCCTGCGCGCGGAAAATCGCCACCAGAAAGAATATCTGGTGGCGGTCAACAAGGCGGTCACCGACGAATTCCTGCGTGGCATGGCGCGTGGTGTGCGCATCCACAACGAGACCACCTTGCCGTGCCGCACGGCGCGTATCGCCAAGTTCGGCTTCCGCATCGTGCTCGAGCAGGGCTTGAACCGGCAGATCCGCCTGATGGCTGCCGAATTCGGTTATCGGGTCACGCAGCTGCGGCGGGTGCGTATCGACAACATCAAGCTTGCCGCACTCAAGCCGGGGCAATGGCGCAACCTCAGCGATGCGGAACTGCGCGGCTTGTTGCCGCAGCGCACCGATTGGTAAGCCGGTTGGATGAACTGCCGGATGTGCGAGCGGCCAATGGTGCTCGCGCGGATGGATCGCTCCACGGGGTTTAGGCATATCGCCGCCACTAACGAGTCAGCAGGGGGCTGAGCGCGTGATCAAACCGCAATTGCCGGGAAACGAAGCCGAGCGGCTGATCGCCCTGCGCCAGTACGAGTTGCTGGACTCGCCACCCGAGCGCGCCTTCGACGACCTGACCCTGGTGGCGTCCACCGTCTGCCAGACGCAGATGGCGGCGGTGGTGCTGGTGGACGAACATCGGCAGTGGTTCAAGGCGGCCCACGGCGTGCCGCGTAGCGAAGCGCCACGCGATATCTCGTTCTGCGCGCATGCGATCCTGCGCCCGGACGAGGTGATGACCGTCGAAGACACCTTGCTGGACCCGCGCTTTTTCGACAACCCGATGGTCACCGGCGATGGCGCCGTACGCTTTTATGCTGGCGCGCCGTTGGTCACCAGCGAAGGCATGCCGCTGGGTTCGTTGTGCGTGTTCGACCAGGCGCCGGCGCAGTTGCGCGAGGACCAACGTGCCGCGCTGCAGGCGTTGTCGCGGCAGGCCTCGCATCTGCTGGAGCTGCGTCTGGCCGGCAAGCAGCTGCGTCGGCAGTTGCGCGAGCGCGAATGGTACGAGCAGCAGATGGCGCAGTATTACGCCGCGATGGAAGCGGTCAACGCCGATCTGGTCGAGCAGACGCGTACCGACCCGCTGACCGGCCTGCCCAATCGCCGCGCCTTCACCGCGGCACTGGCGGCAGCGACGCAGCAGACGCGCATCGCCAACCAGCCGCTGTCGGTGGCGCTGCTGGACGTGGATCACTTCAAGGTGGTCAACGACGTGCACGGGCACGACCAGGGCGATCTGGTGCTGCGCGAGCTATCGGCGCTATTGCGTGCGCATGTGGCCGGTGCCGGCACCATCGCGCGTTACGGCGGCGAAGAGTTCGTGTTGCTGCTGCCCAATGTGGACCTGCAGCAGGCACGGGTGCAGTGCGAATATCTGCGCCAGAGCGTGGCGACAATGACGATTGCGCTGCCGGTGACGGTCAGCATCGGCGTGGCCATGTTGTATCCGCACGAAAGCGTGGAAGCGGTGATCAAGCGTGCCGACCAGGCCCTGTATGCCGCCAAGCGCGGCGGCCGCGATCAGGTAGTTGCGCTGGAGTAGGGGTGGGCGTTGTCGCCTGCACGTCAGGTGCGGGGCGCTGCCAGGGCGGTGCGCTTTGGCGCGGGCTTGACGATGGTCGGTAAGCACCACTGCATCGTTCGAGGTTTCGAGCGTGCCCCTGACAGCGGACTGGAGACTGCAGGTCGGTTGACGCTCAGGCATCAAGACGCCCCCTTCGCTGCGGAGCCCTGGCTCAGGTGTTACGCGGCACTGCAACCGCTGCCGGTGGATGCGCGGTCGCGTGATGCCGCGCTACTTGCAGTAGCGGATAAACCATAGCGAACCGTCGTCGGCTGGATTGGCGACGGCGCGCCCGGAACCGGAGCATAGCGGTGACCCCTGCCGAGTCCGGGCACCGGCTGCGCCAGCGTGGCGGTGAGCGCAATGGTGGTGTTGGCCGCTCTCAGTCGACGATGTTCTTGGCTTCGGCCGTGCCCAGCACTTCCGGGTGCACCACCTTGCGCCGGCGTTCCAGCACCGGATGCAGGAACACCGCACCAAGAATGATCGCCACGCCGAGATAGAACTGCAGCGTGAGCTCGCGCTGTTCGCCCAGCAGCGCGATGGCCAGCACGATGGCGTAGACCGGCTCCAGATTGGTCACCAGCTGCACCGAATACGCGCTCAGATGGCGCAGCGCGACCAGCGCCAGCGCAAACGGCAGCAGGGTGCAGGCCAGCGACAGTGCGAGCAGCAACACGCCATCGTGCAGGCTGGGAAGCATCAACAGATCGCCATGCAGGGATGGCAGCAGCAGCGGCATGGCCGGTGCCAGCACGGTCAAGGTCAGCGTGCCGGCACCCAGCTCCAGGGCGGTGACGGTGAGCGGGTCGGCATGGGTCACCATGCGTTTGTTGAGAGAGCCGAACAGCCCGACGAATACGGCCGAAATCGCGCCGACCACCACCCCGGCACGCATGCCATCGGGCACGCCGCCGACCACCAGCGCCACCCCCGGCAAGACAGCCAGGCCGAACAGCAACTCGCGCGGACGGAACGGCCGCTGCGTCACCCATGGCTCGATCACGGCAGTGAACACCGGCGCCAGGGCAATGCAGGTCGCCGCCACCGATGCGTTGGCCAGCTTGATCGCGCCATAGAAGGTCAACCAGTGCAGTGCCACCAAGGCGCCGATGCCGCAATAGCCCAGCACCACGCGCGCGGACAGGCCGCGCAAGCCTCGCCACACCCGCGGCCACAGCGCCAGGGCCGCCACCACGATCAACATGCGCCACCACACCAGCGGCAATGCCTGCAGCGTGATCAACTTGCCCAGGATCGCGGTGATGCCCCAAAGCAGCACGCAGAAATGAATTTGCAGTTGCGCCTTGCGCAGGTCGGTCGTGGGCATGCGCCATTGTCGCCGAAAAACCGCAGGTCGGCGCCGTGCCTGGAGCGGCCGACAAAACCTGGCGAGCAGCCGCCAGGCGGGCTTGGACTGCGTACTCAGAGCCGAAGTGTACGAGTGGAACATGCCGCGCCGGGCACTGGTCCGGCCTGCCTGGCGGTGAGCGCAGCCGTGTTGCCGGCTGCTCCCGAACGCGTTCGGTCAACGCATCCGCCGGGCAGGCAGCGATGCCGGTAACGCGTTATGCAGCGGACAGCTCTTTCAGCAAGGCCATTGCCGCCGCCGGATTGCGCTCCTTGGCCGCACTGATGAAAAACACGAACACCTCGCGCGGCGTGCCTGCCGCCGGTGACATGGGACCCACATGCGGCAGATCGGCCGGGTTTTCGCCGCGTCGCCAGGCATGGATCCGCTCGGCCCATCGTTTCAATGCCGGCGCCGGATAGCCGGCATGCAGGCGCGCCTGGCTACGCATCAGGCGCGCGTAGACGAAGTCGGTGGAAAGATCGGCAAAGGAGGGATGCTCGTCCGAATCGGTGAACACGGTGGCCACGCCGTGGCGGCGCACCAATGCGAGCAGCGACGCATCCACCGCTGCATGGTCGCGAATCTCCAGCACATGCCGCAGGCTGCGTTGGCCTGCGCGTCTGGGCAGCAGCGTCAAAAAGGCATCCAGGTCGTCGGCCTGCAGCCGATGCCCCTGTTCGAATTGCCACACCAGCGGCCCCAGGGTATCGCCGAGCTCGACAATGCCGCCGACGAAGTCCTCCACCTGCGCCTTGGTGCCCGCCAGCGTGCGTGACTGGGTAATGCGTCGCGGCGCCTTGGCAGAGAACACGAAGCCGGGCGGCACCTCATCGCGCCATTTCGCGTAGGTCGCCGGTTTTTGCGCACCGTAATAGGTGCCGTTGATTTCGATGGCGGTGACGTGGCGGCTGGCGTATTCCAGCTCGCGCCGCTGCACCAGGCCGTCGGGATAGAACATGCCTGCACGCCAGGGCGCATACACCCAACCGCCGATACCGACATGGATGCCGTTCAGGGCGGGCGGCGCGGAAGCGAACAGATCGGTCATCTTAGGGATACTCGCTGGCATGAGGTATGCACGATTGCATGTGGCTGGCGGCGGCCACCGCCATAGCCTGGCGTAGCGGGGTTGGATGGGGCGTGACAGCGACGCTGCCAGCGGGCGATGTCGCCTGGCGACACCCAGACGCCACCGCAGCCGGCTACCATGCCTGCTCAGCCGATCGAGACCGCACCGATGACCTGGACCACGCCCGATCTGTGTGACCGTTTTCCCGAGGTGACCGTTGCCGAGCCGTTGTTCCGCCACTTCGGTGGGCGCAGCGTGTTCTGCGGGCCGATCGCGACCGTGCGCTGCTTTGAAGACAACTCGCGCGTGCGCGAACTGGCCTCTACGCCGGGCGAGGGGCGGGTGCTGGTGGTGGATGGCCAGGGCTCGTTGAAACATGCGCTGCTGGGCGACCAGATCGCGGCGCACGCGGTTACCCATGGTTGGGCCGGAGTGCTCATCCATGGCTGCGTGCGCGACGTCGAGATCCTGGCCACGCTGCCGCTGGGCGTGCTGGCACTGGCCGCCTGCCCGCGGCGCACCGAGCGGCGCGATCTGGGCGAGGTGGATGTGCCGGTGAATTTTGCCGGCGTCCCGTTCGTGCCGGGTCATTGGTTGTACGCCGATACCAACGGCGTGCTGGTCGCGCCGCTGCCGCTGGACAGTGCCGGCGGCGCAATCTGATCGACAACAAAGAGGTGTGGCGGTGATCTTGAACCGATGGCTGACGGGAGGCGTGCTGATGCTGGCGACCCTGGTGACAACGACGCACGCGGCCGACCTGCCGGCCGGCATGCAGCAATTCGATGCGCAGATGGAACGGGTGCGCAAGCAATTCGATGTGCCCGGCATTGCGGTAGCCATCGTCAAGGATGGCCAGGTGGTGCTGGAACGCGGCTACGGCGTGCGCGAGATCGGCAAGCCCGAGCCGGTGCAGGCAGATACGCTGTTTGCGATCGCCTCCAACACCAAGGCGTTCACCGCAGCGTCGCTCTCGATTCTGGCCGACGAAGGCAAGCTGTCGCTCGACGACAAGGTCATCGACCATCTGCCGTGGTTTCGGATGTCCGACCCCTACGTCAGCGGCGAGATGCGCGTGCGCGATCTGCTCGCGCACCGTAGCGGGCTGAGCCTGGGCGCCGGCGACCTGTTGTTCTGGCCGACCACCAGCTACAGCACCGAAGAGGTCGTGCAGCGCCTGGCCAAGGTGCCGTTGAACGGTGGGTTTCGCGACCGCTATGCGTACGACAATATCCTGTACGCCGTCGCGCAGAAGGTGATCGAGCAGGTCTCCGGGCAGTCCTACGCCGCGTTTTTGCAGCAGCGCATCTTCGCCCCGGTGGGCATGCGTGGCACGCGCTTCAACGCCGACCATCTGCAGCCCGGCGACAACGCCGCTGTGGGCCATGCCAAGTACGACTTCACCGAGCTGCGCACCGTTGCGCCGTTGACCTGGTCCAACAATTCCGGTGCCGGCGGTATTTACGCAAGTGCGCACGACATGGCGTTGTGGATGAAGGTGCAGCTGGCCGGTGGCGTGTTAGCCGATGGCACGCCGCTGTTCAGCGCCAAGCGGCAGCAGGAGATGTGGTCGATGATCACGCCGATCGCCATTACCGAGCCGCCGGTGCCCGAACTGGCTGGCGCGCGTCCCAATTTTGCCGGCTATGGCGAGGGATGGACTCTGAGCGATTATCGTGGCCATCGGTTGGTGTGGCACACCGGCGGCTGGCCGGGCATGGTGTCGCGGTTGACCCTGGTACCCGACCAGAAGCTGGGCGTGGTGGTGCTGACCAATCAGGAAGTGGGTGCGGCATTCAATGCGGTGACCTTGCAGGTGCTGGATGCGCTCTTGCAGGTGCCGGCAACCGACTGGACTGCTGCCTATGCGAAGGCCTTGGAAAAAGCCGACGGCGATGCGGATGCCAGCTGGAAGAAGCATCTGGACGCGCGCGCGTCACGCTCCACGCCCTCGTTGCCGTTGCGCAGTTATGCAGCGACCTATCGTGACCCATGGTACGGCGATGTGGTGATCCGTCAGGACGGCAAGCGCCTGCGAATGCAGTTTTCCAGGACGGCGCAACTGGTTGGCACGCTGGAACATTGGCAGCACGACAGCTTTATCGTGCGCTGGGACGACCGCGGCTTGAATGCCGATGCCTTCGTCAATTTCGCGCTCACTGCCGACGGCGCGGTGCGCGAGATGCGCATGCAGGCAATCTCGCCGTTGACCGATTTCAGCTTCGATTTTCAGGATCTGCTGCTGACGCCGGTGAAGTAGGGCGCCGCGTCGGTCGCGACCTGTGCAAGCGAACCATCGTCCAGATCGCACAGGGCTTCAGTGCGCCATGCCTGCGACCCGATGGTGGTGCGCGCGGGCATGTTCTAAAACGTGTGCTCGGCTGCAGGAAAGCTGCCGGCTTCCACATCGGCGGCATAGCTGCGTGCGGCCTTGCCCAGCACGCCGTGCAGATCTGCGTATTGCTTGACGAAGCGTGGCAGGCGACCGCTGCGCAAGCCGGCCATGTCCTGCCACACCAGCACTTGCGCATCGCAGCGGTTGCCGGCACCGATGCCGACGGTCGGGATGGACACCGCGGCGGTGATCTGCGCGGCAAGATCGCCGGGAATCATTTCGATCAGCAGGCCGAATGCCCCGGCAGATTCGAACGCAAGCGCGGTATCGATCAAACGCTGTGCGTCCTCGCCACGGCCCTGCACGCGATAGCCGCCAAGCTGGTGTTCGGCTTGCGGGGTGAAGCCGATGTGGGCCATGACCGGAATGCCGCTGCTGGCGAGTTTGCGCACCTGCGGCAGCATGTCGATGCCGCCTTCCAGCTTCACTGCGTGGGCGCCGCCCTCTTTCATGAAGCGCACCGCAGTATGGAAGCACTGCTCGGCAGAGGCCTGGTAGGAGCCGAACGGCAGGTCGGCGATCACCAAAGGCCTGCGGGTGGAGCGCGTCACCGCACGAACGAGCGGGAGCAGCTCGTCGACGGTCACCGGTAACGCGGTGTCGTGTCCATAGACATTGTTGGACGCGGAGTCGCCGACCAACAGCACCGGGATCCCGGCGTCTTCGAAGATCGCTGCGGTGTACATATCGTAGGCGGTCAGCATTGCCCACTTCTGGCCGCGCCTCTTCATCTGCAGCAAGTGCGGGATGCGTACGCGCGGCAGCGGCACGCCGGCAGTGGGTGCGGTGCCGTAAGGGGCGGGATGTTCGCGCGTAGTCGGTTGCATCGGGAGACCTTATGACGTTGGGTTGGGAGGGCCGACCGGTCGGCAAACGTCGACACGCGCGCGGTCTTTCCTGTCGTGCGGCGGCGCTTGCATGGGCTGCCCGACCAGCGTGTCGGACCGCGACCTTCAACGGCAGAAACGGGTCGTCAAACGCTAGAGTGCGAAATGATATCGTTGATGACCGGCAAAGTGCTTCCAATTATTTGCGAAGAATCCCGTGATTGAGGCAGGATATTGCGCATGGATGAGATCGATCGACACATTCTTGCCGAACTGCAATCCGATGGCCGGCTCAGCGTGACCGAGTTGGCCGAGCGCATCGGTCTGAGCGTGTCTCCGTGCCACCGGCGCGTGCGTGCGCTGGAGCAGTCCGGCGTGATCAAGAGTTATCGTGCGCAGCTGGACCCGAGCGCAGTGGGGCTGAATTTTTCCGCCATCGTCTTCGTGATCCTGCGTGAGGGCGACCGCCACGGTGTCGAAGCGTTCGAAGCTGCGGTTGCGCAGGTGCCTGAGGTCGTGCAGGCGCAGCGGTTGTTCGGCGATCCCGACTACCTGTTGCATGTGCTGGTGCGCGATCTGGCCGCCTTTCAGCAGCTCTACGACACGCGCCTGTCGGCACTGCCCAGCGTTCAACGCCTCACCTCCACCTTGGTGATGAAGCATGTGGTGCAGGACCGTCCGCTGCCGCTTGCACCACGCTAGCGCCGATGCGAATCGAACCGGGCCAGTAGATGGTACGTAGAGCCGCTGCCTTGGTTGTGTGATCTGCGTTCGAGCAAAGCGACGTTGCGGCCCGTTGCGGTTCCGCGATGCCTGCGCCGGTGGGCACGCTGCGCTGCGCCGATTCGATGGCCGGCATCGGCACGGCACGGCACGTTTGGCTATCGGCCGCTTGAGCAGACCGCTATGATCCGCTGCTTCTTCACTCGGACCTCATCGGGCCCATGACCACTCCGCAGATGTCGGTGTACTTCTTTTTGCAGGCCGCAGCGATTTTGCTGGTGTGCCGTCTGGTGGGCATGCTGGCCAAGCGTATCGGGCAGCCGCAGGTGGTGGGCGAGATGATTGCCGGGGTGATGCTCGGCCCCTCATTGTTCGGCCTGGTGTTGCCGCAGCTGCAAGCGTCGCTGTTCCCCAAGCAGACCATGGATGTGTTGTACGTGTTCGCGCAGTTCGGCGTGGGCCTGTACATGTTTCTGGTCGGTACCGACTTCCGCGGCGATCACTTCCGTGCGCGCTATCGCAGCGCGATGAGCGTGTCGCTGGCCGGCATCGCGGTGCCGTTTGCGCTGGCCTTTGCGATGTGCCCGTGGTTGCTCAATGTGCAAGGCCTGTTCTCGGAGAAGGCCAAGCTCATGGAAGCCTCGCTGTTCCTGGGCGCGGCCATTGCGATCACCGCCTTCCCGATGCTGGCGCGCATCATCCACGAGCGCGGCCTGACCAATAGCCCATTGGGCACGCTGGCACTGACCGCCGGCGCATTCGACGATGCGGCGGCGTGGTGCATTCTGGCGGTGGTGCTGGCCAGCTTCGGCGGCAGCTGGGGCAGCGCGTATCTGGCCATCGGCGGCGGCGTCGCGTATGCGTTGTTCATGCTGTTTGTCGGCCGGCACCTGCTGCGTCGCCTGGCCGATCACGTGGCGCCGGATCGGCCGCTCAGCAACAGCGTGCTGGCGATCGTGCTGATGCTGTTCTGCGTCAGCGCCTGGGCGATGGATGCGATCGGTATCCATGCCGTGTTCGGCGGCTTCCTGCTGGGGGTGTGCCTGCCCAAGGGCGCACTGACCGAGAAGCTGCGCGAGATGATGCAGCCGTTCGTGGTGGTGTTGCTGCTGCCGTTGTTCTTCACCTATTCGGGCCTGAAAACCCAGCTCAGCGTCTTGCTGCAGCCGCAGATCATGCTGGCCGGCGTGGCCATCCTGGCGGCATCGTTCATCGGCAAGGGCGTGGCCTGCTGGGCCGCCGCGCGCGCCACCGGCGAAAACAACCGCGATGCGATGGCGATCGGCTCGTTGATGAACGCACGCGGTTTGATGGAGCTGATCATCATCAATATCGGCTTGCAGGCCGGAGTGATCGAGCAGGGGTTGTTCTCGGTGCTGGTGCTGATGGCGATCCTGTCCACCTTGATGGCCACGCCGCTGTTCAACTGGATCATGCGCCGCCACGCCAACGTGACCGACGCGGTGCCGAGTCTGCAACAGCGGTGAATGCGCGCAGCCGCCTGGGGTGCCAGGCCGCTGCGAGCGGTACAACGCAAGCGAGAACGCCTCAGCGCGAAAGTGGCAATCGCACGCTGGCCAACAGCCCGCCGCCGGAGCGATTGCTGAGGGTCAGGTAGCCATCGTGCGCCTGGCAGATGGCCGAGGCGATGGCCAGGCCCAGGCCGCTGCCGCCGGAGTGCCGCGCGCGTGAACTGTCCGCGCGCCAGAAGCGGTCCAGCAGGTGCGGCAGATGCGCAGGCTCCACGCCGGGGCCGCGGTCGCCGAACGTGACGATCACATGCCCGCCATCGCGACCCATCTGGATGTCCAGCGCTTTGCCCGCGGCGGCATAACGCAGCGCATTGTCGATCAGGATGGAAAACACCTGGCCCAGGCGATGACGGTCGGCGTAGACGCGGAGTCCGGAAGGCGCAGGAGCGGTGATCGTCATCTGCAACGCATGGATTGTCGGGCCAGCCCATTCCACCTGCTCGGCCATCAGCTCGTGGAGATCGAAGTCTTCGGGCTCCAGCACCAGTTGACCGGCGCGCGCCAGCGACACCAGGTGCAGATCGCCGATCAGTCGGTTGATCTGTTCCAGCTGACGATGCACCAGTCGAAGTTGTTCGGGGTCGCGTGGGAAGACCTCGTCCAGCATGCCTTGCACACGGCCCATGGCGGCGTTGAGCGGTGTGCGCAATTCATGCGCCAGCATTGCGCTGGAGTCGCGCAATTCGCGTTCGTACTGCTGAAGCTTGCCGCTCATGGCGTTGAAGTCGTTCGCCAGCGCGGTGAGCTCGTCCGGTGCGCCGGCCACCAGCTGCGCGCGTGCGCTGAAATCGCCATCGCTGACCCGGTGCGCGGCGCTGGCGACCTGGGAAAATTGCCGCGAGAGCGGACGCGATGCGAGCAGGCCGCAGACCACAATCACCGGGATGGACAGCGTCACCATGGCCCACAGCATCCACCAATCCGGGTTGGCCAGTCCGGGCAGGAAATTTTCCACATCGTAGTATTGCTGGAACAACTGCCACAGACGCGCCTCGTTCGCAGTGGGCTGTTCGCGCAGTTGTTCGAGTTCGGTACGTGCAGCCGCTGGCAATTTTCGCAGGATCAGGTTGTCGCGCAGATTGAAATAGCACCACATGCCGAAGGCGATCACCACCACGGTCACTACCGCCAGCGCGCTCATCCGCAAGCCGACCCACATCCACAGCGGCGCTTGCCGACGCCGGGCAATGAAGCGCCGCAGGGCGTTCATTGGAAGCGGTATCCCACTGCACGCACGGTGACCAGCACGCCGGTGATGCCATGCACTTCCAGCTTGCGGCGCAGGTTGTGGATGTGCGAATCCACCACCCGTTCCAACGCATCGCTGTCGGGCAGGCAGGCGTCGAGCAATTCGCTGCGGGTAAATGCCTTGAACGGGGTCTTGAGCAACGACGCGAGCAGATTGAATTCTGTCGGCGTCAGGTCGAGTGCAACGCTGTCGCCGGTTTCGCGTTGCACGGTGGCCACGACCGCGGCCGGGTCCACACTCAAGCGGCCGTGCCGCAACGGCTCGCCCGGCGCACGCACTGCCACGCTTCGGCGCAGCACCGCATGCACGCGCGCGACCACTTCCTTGGGACTGTACGGCTTGACCACGTAATCGTCGGCGCCGTAACGCAGTGCTCCCAGCTTCTCCGGCTCGTCGCCGATGGCGGTCACCATGATGACCGGCGTATCGCCGGCGCGACGGATCGCCGACAGCACCTCGATCCCGCTGAGCTTGGGCAGCATCACGTCCAGCAGCACCAGATCCGGCGCCCACTGGCGATGCAGGTGTATCGCCCGCTCGCCGTCTCCGGCGATGGCAACGTCGAAGCCGTCGCGACGCAGATAGGCATCCAGGATGCTGGCGCTATCGGCGTCGTCTTCCACCAGCAGAACCTTTTTGCCCGTCATGGCGTGGTGCCTGTCGTCTCGATCAAATCTGGATAAATCCCGAAAACAACCTGGACGCTGCAGGTCGAGGATGTCGGTCGAGATTGGCTCGTTTACTCCGACACCATGATTCCACAAATGACTGCGCATCGTTGTTCCCGCGCCCTGCATCTTGCGGCAGTTGCCGTGCTGCTGGGCGGCTGTTCATTGACGCCTGCTTACCAGCGACCGGCGGTGACCGTGCCGGGCACCTTCGGCAGCGGGCAGGCGGTGGCCGCCGCGGCACCGAGCGCGCCGGTGGGTATCGAGCTGACTCTGCAGGAACGCGCATTTGTGCAGGCGTTCGCGCCGGATCGCGATCTGCGGCCGCTGCTGCAACGCGCGCTTGCGCACAATAGCGACTTCCGTCGCGCCGCCTTGCAGGTGGAGCAGGCACGGGCGCACTACCGCATCGAGCGGGCGGCGCGCGTACCCACCATCGGCGTGGGCGCACAACAGCTGCGGCAGCGTTTCGACGATCCGGCCCTGGACGCACGCTATCAGCAGGATCTGGTGGTCGCCAACGCGGGTATCGGCAATGTCGAGCTGGATTTCTTCGGCAAGCTGCAGGCGATGTCCGAGGCGGCGCGGCAGCGCTATCTGGCCAGCACCTATGGACGCGATGCGGCGCGCGGCGCGCTGATTGCCGAGGTGCTGCGCGCATACACCGCCGAACGGGCAAGCGCCCAGGCGCTGCAGCAGTTGCAGGCTGCCGATGCCGACAGCGCTGCGCTGCTGGCGATCGCACAGCAGCAGTACCGGATCGGGCTGATGGCACGCGAGCAGCGCGATGGCCAGCAGCATCAGGCCGACCAGGCGCACGTCGCGGCACTGCAGGGGGCCGACGACCACGCTGCGGCGTTGCGTGCGCTGCAGTTGCTGGCCGGTTACGACAGCGCGCCGGTGCCCGGCGACCTGCAGCGCCTGGTTGCCGCAGACACGTCCAGCACGGCATGGCGTGCGCTGGATTCTTCGCTGTTGCTGCAACGCCCGGACATCCAGCAGGCGGAACTGGAACTGCGCGCGGCAAACGCCGATATCGGCGCCGCACGCGCTGCGTTCTTTCCATCGATCACCCTGAGCAGCAGCGTGGGCACCGCCAGCGACGGCTTGAATGGGCTGTTTTCCGCCGGCCACGGCATGTGGAGCTTCAGCCCGCAATTGAATCTGCCGTTGTTCGATGGCGGCCGCAATCGCGCCAATCTTGCGTTGGCGCAGGTACGCCAGCGCGCCGATGTCGCTGCCTACGAACAGGCGATTCAATCCGCCTTCCGCGAGGTTGCCGATGCGCTCGACGCACACGCCACCTTGGCCGAGTCCGAGCCACGCGTGCGTGCGCAGGCCGAGCGTGAGCAGTTACGCGTGACGCGGATGGCCAGGCGCGTTGACGCAGGCCTGGAAGACCGCACCAGGCTGTTGACCGAGCGCCTGCGCACGACGCAGGCACAACTGGATTACCTGACCACCGCACGCCAGCTCGTGCTGAGCCGGATCGCGCTGTTCCAGGCGTTCTACGGCGTTTGCCTGCCCCCTTTTGCTGATTGCTGACGGAGATTTTCATGGCCATTGTGTTTTCCACGCGGCTGCATCGTCGCGCTGCCCTGCACGTGTCGCTGTTGGCTTCCGGCCTGTTGCCACCGTGCCTTGCGCACGCGCAGACCGATCTGACCGGCAGCTCGCGGCTGCTGGGCGACCGTACCGAGATCACCGTGGGCGCGGCGGCGGTTGCGGCGCCGCGCTATGCCGGCGCCGAGCGCGCCCGCGTGCAGGCCAACCCGGTGCTGGTGGTCCAGCGCGGGATGCTGTTCTTCGATACCGCGCGTGGCGCGGGGCTGCAATTCCAGAGCGACTCCGGCTTCTATGCGTCGCAATCGGTGTATTACGACCTGGGCCGTCTGCAACGCGACAACGACTGGCGTGCGGGTTCGCGGCTGTTGGCCGGCATGGGCGACGTGCCGGGATCGGTCACGGCGCGCACGCTGGTGATGCAGCAGATCACCCCGTACCTCAACATCAATGCCGAAGCCGAATTTGCGCTCAAGGACGATGCGCGGCGCAATCGCTATCGCGCCGGGATGGAGTTCACCCTGCTGCACAGCGCCAGCGACACGGTGACGCTGGATCTGGACGTGCATGCCGGTGACCGTCGTTTCAATCAGGCGTACTTCGGTGTCACCGATGCGCAGGCGGCACGTTCGGGCTTGCAGGGCTTCAATGCAGGGTCCGGTGTCTATGCCGCTGCGGTGGGGAGCAGCTGGACGCACTCGCTGGGCGATCACTGGGCCACCACGGTGGGCGTGACCGGAACACGTTATGCCGACAACGCTGAGGATAGCCCACTGGTTGTACGCCGCAGTTTCGTCAGCGGCACGGTTGCAGTGACCTATAGCCGCTGAGCGGCGCATGGCAGGGGAGAGCGTGATGAAGGATTTTTTTCGCAGCATGGCGTGGTGCGTTCTGTCGCTCGTGCTGGCCGGTTGCAGCCAAGCGGATGCACCGGCTGCCGAGACACCGCGGGCGGTCAAGCTGGAGCGCTTCGGTGCCGGCCACGACGGCTGGCTGCAGGTGCCGGCGATGGTGCGTCAGCAACAGCGCGCCGAGTTGGCATTCGAAAGCGGCGGACGCATCGCCGCCGTGCTGGTGGATGTGGGCGATCGCGTGCAGAAAGGGCAGGTACTGGCACGTCTGGATGCCGAGCCGCTGCAGCTGCGCCAGCAGCAGGCCGACGCGAACCTGCGTGCAGCGATGGCACAGTCTGGCGAGCGGCAGCTGCAACTGCGCCAGCAGCAGGCCATGTTCGACGATGGCGCCAGCTCTGCGGCCACGCTGACCGCCGCACGTGCGGCGGCGGATGCGGCAAGCGCGCAGCTGCAGGTGGCAAAGGCCGACCTGGCGCTTGCGCGCCGCGCATCGCGTCTGGGCGAGTTGCGCGCACCGTTCGATGGCAGTGTGATCGCACGCCTGCAGCAACCGCAGGCCGATGTGGCGGCGGGGCAGGCGGTGCTGCAGGTGGAAGGGCAGGCGCATCTGCAATTGCTGGCCAATCTGCCGCCTGTTGTTGCCGCCGGGCTGACGCCAGGGCAAACCGTGCAGGCCACACTGGCCGACGAGCCTGCGGTGCCGCTGACGTTGCGACTGCGCAGCCTGTCCAGCCGCCTGGATAACGGCGCCACTGCGTTGGCGATTCTTGAGGTGGTGCGCGCGCCACACGCGTTGCGCAGCGGCGGCAGTGTCCTGCTGCAATTGCCTGCACATGCCGCAGGCGCGCCCAGCGTGCCGCTGTCGGCGGTATTGCCCAGGCTCAATCGTCAACAGGCCAGCGTGTTCGTGTATCGGCCGGCACAACGGATCGTGGTCGAGCGTGCGGTCGAGCTCGGGTCGATCGTCGGCGGCCGGATCCAGGTCCAGCGCGGATTGCAGGCAGGCGAACAGGTGGTCAGCACGGGCGTGGGCTTCTTGATCGATGGCCAGCCGGTGATACCGTTTCAGGCGCAGACGCAGCTGGGCGGAGTGCCGGCGCCATGATGCTGACCCGGATGGCGATGACGTCGAGCCGGCTGACGTTGTTTGCGGCAGTGATGATCCTGGTTGGCGGCATCGTGGCGTTTCTCGGCTTTCCCTCGCAGGAAGAACCGTCGGTCACCGTCCGCGACACCGTCGTGTCGGCGTCGTTTCCGGGCATGCCCAGCGAGCAGGTGGAAACCCTGTTGGCGCGCCCGATCGAAGAGCGCTTGCGCGAACTGGCCGGCATCAAGCGCATCGTGACCACGGTGCGGCCCGGCAACGCGATTGTGCAGCTGACCGCCTACGACGACGTGCAGGATCTGCCGGCGTTGTGGCAGCGCGTGCGCGCCAAGGCGACCGAGGCCGGTGCGCAGCTGCCTGCGGGTACGCTCGGGCCATTGATCGACGACGACTTCGGCCGGGTGTCGGTGGCCTCGATTGCGGTGACGGCGCCGGGCTTTTCGATGAGCGAGATGCGTGCGCCGCTGCGGCGCATGCGCGAGCAGCTGTACACCTTGCCGGGCGTGGAGCAGGTGAGGTTGTACGGGCTGCAGGACGAGCGTGTCTACGTGGCGTTCGATCGCGCGCGGCTGCTGGCCACCGGCCTGAGCCCGGCCGGCGTGATGGCGCAGTTGCGCTCGCAGAATGTGGTGGCCTCCGGCGGGCAGACGACGGTGTCGGGGCTGGCGATGACGGTTGCGACTTCCGGCGAGATACGCACGCCTGCGCAGTTGCAGAACCTGCTGCTGACCTTGCCGACAGCTGACGCCACCGGCGCGCGCGAGGTGACCTTGGGCGAGCTGGCGCAGGTGCAGGTGATGCCGGCCGACCCGCCGGAAAGCGCGGCCGTCTACCAGGGCCAGCCAGCGGTGGTGGTGTCGGTGGCGATGAAGCCTGGCAGCAATATCGCCGAGTTCGGTAAAACGCTGCGCGCCAAGCTGGACGAGACCGCGCACCAGCTACCCGCAGGGTTCGCGCAACACGTGGTCACCTTCCAGGCCGACGTGGTCGAGCGCGAGATGGACAAGATGCACCACGTCATGGGCGAAACCATTGTCATCGTCATGGCCGTGGTGATGCTGTTCCTGGGCTGGCGCACTGGCTTGATCGTCGGCGCGATCGTGCCGCTGACCATCTTCGCCTCGCTGATCGTGATGCGAGTGCTGAGCGTGGAACTGCAGACGGTATCGATCGCGGCGATCATCCTGGCGCTGGGCCTGCTGGTGGACAACGGCATCGTCATTGCCGAAGACATCGAGCGCCGCCTGGTTGCCGGGGAAGAGCGACGTCAGGCGTGCATCGCTGCCGGCCGCACCCTGGCCACCCCGTTGCTGACCTCCTCGTTGGTGATCGTGCTGGCGTTCTCGCCGTTCTTCTTCGGCCAGACCAGCACCAACGAATACCTGCGCTCGCTGGCGACCGTGCTCGGCGTGACCTTGCTAGGGTCGTGGCTGCTCAGCATCACGGTGACGCCGCTGTTGTGCATGTATTTCGCCAAGGTGCACGTCGCGTACAGCAGCGAGCAGGCGCCGTCGCGGTTCTATCGCGGCTACCGCTGCCTCATCGAGCGCGTGCTGATGCACAAGACGCTGTTCATCGCCGGCATGGTGGCGATGCTGGCGGTGGCGGTCACGGTGCTGGTGTCGATTCCTTACGATTTCCTGCCCAAGTCCGATCGTCTGCAGTTCCAGATGCCGGTGACCTTGCAGGCGGGCACAGATTCGCGTGAAACCCTGCGCACGGTGAGCGAGTTGAGCCGTTGGTTGGCCGATCGCCGCGCCAACCCGGAAGTTGCCGACAGCATCGGCTATGTCGCCGACGGCGGCCCGCGCATCGTCTTGGGCCTGAATCCACCATTGCCGGCGGCCAATATGGCGTATTTCACCGTGAGCGTGCGGCCTGGCACCGACATCGATGCAGTCATTGCACGGGTACGCGCGCATGTCCTCAGCGCCTTCCCCGCGGTACGCGCCGAACCGAAGCGGTTTTCGCTGGGCGCGACCGAAGCCGGGATGGCGGTGTATCGGGTGGTCGGCCCCGACGAAGCGGTACTGCGCAGCAGTGCGGCGGCCATTGCAAAGGCGCTGCGCGCAGTGCCGGGCACCGTGGATGTACAGGACGACTGGCAGGCGCGTATTCCGCGCTACGTGGTGCAGGTGGACCAGCTCAGGGCGCGGCGTGCCGGCGTGAGCAGCGAAGATGTCGCCCAAGCGCTGCAGGCACGCTACAGCGGCGTGGACGCCTCGTTGCTGCGCGACGATGGCAGCTCGGTGGCGATCGTATTGCGTGGCAGTGCGCAGGAGCGCGCCGCCGATGGCACGCCCGGCGACACCCTGGTGTACCCGCAAGCCGGTGGTGCGCCGGTGCCGCTGGCGGCGGTGGCCACGGTGCTGCGCGACAGCGAGCCTTCGGCGATCCAGCGGCGCAACCTGAGTCGAGCGATCACGGTCACCGCACGCAATCCAGGGTTGACCGCGACCGACATCGTCGAGCGGCTGTCGGCGCCGATGGCCGCGCTCAAGCTGCCGCCCGGCTATCGGCTGGAGATCGGTGGCGAGCTGGAGGATTCTGCAGAGGCCAATCAGGCCCTGCTGCAATACATGCCGCACGCACTGGGCGCCATCCTGCTGCTGTTCGTGTGGCAGTTCAACTCGTTCCGCAAGCTGTTCATCGTGATGTCGGCGGTGCCGTTCGTGCTGATCGGTGCGGCATTGGCGCTGGTGATCACCGGGTATCCGTTCGGCTTCATGGCCACCTTCGGCTTGCTGGCGTTGGCCGGGATCATCGTCAACAACGCGGTACTGCTGCTGGAGCGCATCGAGGCCGAACTGGCCGATGGCCTGCCGCGCCGCGAAGCGGTGGTCACTGCAGCGGTCAAGCGCCTGCGTCCGATCGTGATGACCAAGCTCACCTGCATCGTCGGCCTGATCCCGCTGATGCTGTTCGCAGGCCCGCTGTGGACCGGCATGGCCATCACCATGATCGGAGGCCTGGCGCTGGGCACCTTGGTGACGCTGGGCTTGATTCCGATCCTGTACGACGTGCTGTTCGGCCTGCACCTGCCGGGGCGTGGAGCGGATGCGGCGTAAATCAGGGTCGGCAAAGGTGTTCGGTGGCGTGCGCTGGACGGTGCTGGCAACGCGGTCTGCGGCATCGTCCATCATCGGTCGGGCAGCATGTCGCAGCGTGCTGCATGCAGCGGTTGTGCGGGCAGGTTGCTGCGCCGTTGGCGCCTGACCGTGCCACTGCGATGCAGGCGCGGCCTGCTCGCGCCATACTTGGCGTCGAAACAGGCGACCAAGACCCGATGACCAAGGCCAAGAAGAAAGCTGCGCAGCAGGTGGTGCCCGCGCCCGCGCCGGTGTACCAGCTGCATGTTTCGCTGGTGGATAGCGCACCGTTGATCTGGCGGCGCGTGCTGGTGCCGGGGGCGCTGCGCCTGGCCACGCTGCATCGCGTGCTGCAACCGGTGATGGGCTGGAACGCTGCGCATCCTTACGAATTCGACCTGGGCGGCGGCCGCTACGGCGAGTCCGGGCTGGATGTTCCGGACCGACCGCGGCTCAAGCATGCGGCCCGTGCCACGCTGGAAAGCGCAGTGGGCGAGCTGGAGCGGTTCGACTATTTCTACGGTCGCGGCGAGGGCTGGCAGCACCGCATCCAGGTCGAGGCGATCCTGCCGCCTGATGCGGGCTTGCCCGCGGCGCGTTGCGTGGATGGCGCCAATGCCTGTCCTCCGGACAGCAGCGAAGGAATCGACAGTTACCAGGCGTTGCTGCAGATCATCGCCGACCCGGATCATGCGCAACACGTGCAGGAGCTGGCCACCCTGGGTGGGCGCCTGGATCCGGGCTATTTCGAGCTGGACGAGATCAATCGTTTGCTTGCACGTGTTCGCGACTGACGCCTCCTGACCTGCCGTGATATCCAGGCCATGCATGGCCTGGGCAGTCCGATGCGACGGACCCGCTTGCCCGTCGCGTGCATGGCAGCCTGCCGTGGACGCGATGATGCACACGTCCAACGCCAGCGCCACTGCAGCTTGACGCGCGATCAGCTAGCCTGATCGCCCGGTGTTTCCCGAAAGTGTCTGCAATGTTCCGCTGGTTCGAGTCCCTGATCGATATCTTCCCGCCCATCGAGCGGGAGATGCCGCCCCGCAGTGTGTGGCGTTTCTATCTGCATTATCTGCGGCCGTTATGGCCGATCCTGCTGGCCACGCTGATCGCCGGACTGTTGCTGGCCTTGGTGGAAGTAGCGATGTTCGACTTCCTCGGGCGCATCGTGGACATGCTGGCCGAGCGGCCCGGGGCGGACTTCTTCCGCCGTCATGCCGGCGAACTGCTCTGGATGGCGGCGATCACGCTGGTGGCGCGGCCGCTGTTCACCGGGCTGCACAATCTGCTGGTCAACCAGGCGATCGTGCCGGGCCTGAGCAACCGCTCGCGTTGGTTGATGCACAACTACGTGGTGCGGCAGAGCCTGGGCTTTTTCAACAACGATTTCGCCGGGCGCATCGCCAACCGGGTGATGCAGACCGGTACCTCGTTGCGCGAGTCGGCGGTGCAGATGGTCGATGCGCTCTGGTACATCGTGGTCTATACCGGCAGCGCGCTGTGGTTGTTCGCGCAGGCCGACCCCTGGCTGATGGCGCCGCTGCTGATCTGGCTGGTGGTGTATGTCGGGTTGATGGCGTTCTTCGTGCCGCGCATGAAGGCGCGCGCCTGGGTGGCATCGGATGCGCGCTCCAAGGCCACCGGACGCATCGTCGATGGCTATACCAACATTTCCACGCTCAAGCTGTTCGCCCATGCCGGCCGCGAACAAGCCTATGTGCGCGACGCGATCGACGAACTGGCGGTCAAGCATCGCAGGCAGACGCGCGTGACCACGGCGATGGACACCGCCATTGCCGTTGCCAACGGCTTCCTGATCGTCGGCACCTGCGCACTGGCGCTGTGGCTGTGGAGCCGCGGGCAGATCAGCGTGGGCGCGATCACCCTGGCCACGGGCCTGGTGATCCGCATCCACAACATGTCCGGCTGGATCATGTGGACGGTCAACGGCATCTTCGAAGACATCGGCAGCGTGCAGGACGGCATGCAGACCATTTCGCAGCCGGTGCTGGTGCAGGACGCGCCCGATGCGGTGCCGCTGCAGGTGACGCAAGGACAAGTGCAGTTCGAGCACATCCATTTCCATTACGGCAAGCGCGGCGGGGTGATCGCCGGGCTGGATCTGCAGGTGCGTGCCGGCGAGAAGATCGGCCTGGTCGGGCCATCGGGTGCGGGCAAGTCGACCCTGGTCAACGTATTGCTGCGCCTGTACGACCTGGAGCAGGGACGCATCCTCATCGACGGGCAGGACATCGCCCAGGTCACCCAGGAAAGCCTGCGTGGGCAGATCGGCCTGGTGACCCAGGACACCTCGCTGCTGCATCGCTCGATCCGCGACAACCTGCTGTACGGCCGGCCGCAGGCCAGCGATGCGCAGATGCTGGAAGCGGTGCGCAAGGCGCGCGCGGAAGGCTTCATCGACACGCTGGTCGATGGCGAAGGCCGACGCGGCTTCGATGCCTATGTGGGCGAACGCGGGGTCAAGCTGTCAGGCGGTCAACGGCAGCGCATCGCCATCGCGCGCGTGTTGTTGAAGGACGCACCGATCCTGATCCTGGACGAGGCCACCTCGGCGCTGGATTCGGAAGTGGAAGCGGCGATCCAGGACAGCCTGGACGCGTTGATGGGCAACAAGACGGTGATTGCGATTGCGCACCGGCTGTCCACCATCGCGCGCATGGACCGGCTGGTGGTGATGGACGCCGGACGCATCGTCGAGACCGGCACGCATGCGCAATTGATCGCACAGGGCGGGCTGTATGCACGCCTGTGGGCGCGGCAGACCGGCGGGTTTGTGGCGGCGGATGGGTGATGAGCTTGCTTGGGGGGATTGTTTAAAAAAGGGCAGCAACGGCGTTGGCAAGCCCGCTCTCCTGTGGGAGAGGGGTTGGGGTGAGGGTACGGGGCGAAGCCGCTCGCTGGTTCAGCCACAAGAGGCTTCGCCCGCACCCTCATCCGCCCCTTCGGGGCACCTTCTCCCGCGCGGGAGAAGGAACATGCATCAAACCAGGCAGTAGCCGCTCTCCCGCGCGCGGGAGAAGGATCGATCACTCGATCGGCTGGTCCAGCATCAGCTCGCGTGCAAAGCGCACCGGCGGCGCACCATAGGACAGCATCTTGTCGTGGTAGGCCTTCAGGTTGAAGTCCTTGCCCAATTTGTCCTGCACCGCCTTGCGTGTATCCAGGTGTTCCTGCACGCCGACGAAGTAGGTCGGCAGCTGCGCCGACGACAGCTGCGCACGCACCCACTTGCCCGAGGCTTCGCTTTCCTGCTGGAAGGTGTCGTGGGTCATCAGATGCATCGCCTTGTCGCGATCCCAACCGTCCACATGCACGCCCTGGTCGAGGATGGCGTTGGCGATGGTGCGCAGGTAGAACTTGAGCTGCACCAGGTGGAACAGCGGGTCGTTCTCCAGATAGCCCTGCTCCTGCATCATGCGTTCGGTGTACACCGCCCAGCCTTCTGCGAACATGCCCGAGCGCAGCACCGCACGCAGCGTGGAGGGGAACTTGGCCGAGTGCCAGCCTTCCAGGTAATGGCCCGGCGTGCCCTCGTGGATGCTGAGCAGATGGATCATGCGGGTGTTGTATTCGCGCAGGAACGAATCGACCTGCTGGTCGTTCCAGTCGTCGGGAATCGGCGAGACCGCGTAAAAGGTCTTGAGATTCTTGTCGAGCGGGCCAGGCGAATCGCAATACGCCACCGCCACGCCACGCTGGAATTCCGGCATCAGGATGATGTCCACCGGCGAATCCGGCAGCGTCATCAAATCCTTCTGGCGGACGAATTCGGTGGATTGCGCCAGCGCGGCCTTGGCATCGTCCACCACCTTGTCGCGCGCGGGTTTGTCGGCATAGGCCAGTTCCAGCGCGGCTTCGATCGCAGCCTGCTGCTGGTCGTCGCTGGGCGAGGCGGGCAGCTTCGGTGCGCCCGGCTTGTCCTTGAGCACGGTACGCGCGATGTCGTACATCTGGCTGCGCACGCGTTTGAGTTCGGACTCCGCACGCTGTTTGATGTCGGCGCGCGACAGCGACGACAGCAGCGCGAATTTCAGCTTCTGATCATACTTGTCCGCACCGACGCGGAAGTCGCCCTTGGCATTGGGCACCAGCACGGTGTCCAGCCAGGTCTGTTGCTCGGTCACGGCCTTGCGCAGGTTGTCGATGGCCGCCTGCGCGCGCGCCGCTTCGATCGGGCCGAGCTGGCTGATGTTGGGCGCGATGAAGGTATCGACGATGCTCAGGATGCCCTTGTTCTGCTTGGCCACCGTCTCGGCGTGGATCCTGGGCACGCGCGCCGGGTCCAGGTTGGCGCGCGCCTGGGCGAAGATGCTGGGGATCTTTTCCATGCGCTGGGTGGCCGACGCCAGCCGCTCGGGCAGCGGCGCGAACTCGCGCGCCATCAGGCCGTACAACGCGCTGCCGGCCAGGCCGTTGTAGACCTGCGGGTCCCAGGCCCAGCTCTGCAGGACCTCGGTGTTCCAGAGTTCCGACTGCAGCTGGTTACGCAGGATCGCCGCATCGACCTGGTTCTCGCGCGACAGCTTGGCGACGTCGATCGCATCCAGCTCGCTCAGCAGCTTCTTGCCTGCCTCCAGGCTGCGCTGGCGCCCGGCGGTGCTGAGATCGTCGATCTGCGTATCGAAGCGGTGATCGCCGGTCTGGGTGGCGGTGACCGGCGACAGCTGCATCCAGGTGTCCAGGGCTTGTTTGGACAGCGCGGCAAAACGCGCATCCGGGGTCTGCGCATCGTGCGCACCGGCGGGCGGCGCGGTATCGGCGCGCGGCGATTCGGGCTGCTGCTGGCAGGCACTCAGGCCGGCGATCAGGGCGAGGACAAGCAGGCGTTGACGCATGGTGGGTCCTGGTGGAGTCAATCTGCCAGCATAGGCAACTGCGCGGTTGTCCGCATCCGCCATTGGTTTAGAGTGGCGGTCGACGCGGTGCGTCGCGCGCCAAGCGGGTGCTGCCGGCATGCTGAATCGGCCGGTCTGCGGCACAGGCCCTGGCTGGCGCCTGGCCCGCCTTCATGTCGCCACCGTATGCCTGTTGCACGCCACAGCGAGGTGGCGCATTCCAAGGAGGAACACCATGTTGTATGCCGGTAGCTGTCATTGCGGACGCATCGCCTTCGAGCTGGAGACCGATGCCCCGATCACCGAGGTCTACGACTGCAATTGCTCGCTGTGCCGCCGTCGGGGTGGCCTGCTCTGGTTCGGCACGCGTACCCAGCTGCGCCTGCAGGCGGACCCGGACGCGGTCGGCACCTACCGCTTCAATCGCCACCATATCGATCATCATCATTGCCCGCAGTGCGGCATCGCGCCCTTCAGCGAGGGGGCCAACCCCAAGACCGGCGAAGCCAGCGTGGCGGTCAACGTACGTTGCCTGCCCGCGCTGGATCTGGCCACCTTGAACGTGCAAACGGTCGACGGAGCCAGCCGATGAGGCGCGGCATGCGCTGGCCCGGCATCGCGCTGCTGGTCGGCTGGGCGCTGTGCGGGTGTGCGCGGCCTCAGGGGGAGATGGCCGCAGATGGCGGTGCCCCGGCGCCGCCAGCGCCGCCAGCCGGACAAGGCGATGCGCTTGCGTACGAACACGATGTGCGGATCGAGTTGCCCGCCGATCAGATCGGCCAGCGCATCGCGGCCGTGCGCACTGCCTGCCAGAGCGCGCAGTTCGGCACCTGCGCACTGTTGGCGGTGGAACAGGATGGCGGACGCGAGCCCAGCGGCAGCGTTCGCGTGCGCACGGTGCCCGACGGCGTCGAGCCATTGGTGCAACTGGCCGGCCAGCACGGAGAGGTCGCGGCACGCAGCACGCGCGCCGAGGATCTGGCCCAGCAGATTGCCGATACCGGCCTGGCGCAGGCACGTCTTCAAAAGGAGCACGCGCGCCTGCTGGAGTTGCAGCAGCGCCGCGATCTGGCGGTAAGCGATCTGCTTGCATTGTCCAAGCGCCTGGCCGAGATCGAAGCCCAGGCGCAGCAGACCCAGCAGGAATCCGCGCAGCAGCAACGGCGTATCCGCACGCAGTTACTGACGCTCAACTTCCGCAGTACGGGTGGGGAACAGGGCAGAAGCGAGATCGCGCAGGCCACTGCCGAGTTCGGGCAGGTGTTCTCCTCCAGCGTGGCATTCGTGATCCGTGCGATCGCGGCGTTGCTGCCAGTGGCGCTGCTGGCGGCGATCGCCGGCTGGCTGCTGTTGCAGGCGTGGCGCTGGCGCGCGCGGCGGCGCAGGACGTCCTGACCTGCGCGCGGCTGGGCGGCCCAGCCGCGTTGGCCGCATGTTGTGGCCAGCAGCGTGCGCCCTCGAACTCACCGCTGCCTGGAATGCGGCGGTGCCTGCACAGTGCAGGGCGCAGCAAGCCATGCGATCTGGCAGGAGGGCAGGCCGACTGCAGGCGTCGATCGATACTGCAGTCGCGCCTAACGCAAGCTCAGCCTTCGTCGAACTCGTACTCGACAAAAACGTCCAGCTGCAATGCCAGTTCCTGCACGGCGTCGCGCACCTTCTGCGCGGTGGCGTCGTTGCCGGCTTCCACTTCGAACTCGTGGCTGCCCGGACCTTCGTCGTCGGACAGGCCGGCCGAGCTGGAATCGTCGTCGTCCAGATGCGGCATCAGATCGTCCACTTCTTCGACGTGCTCGATGCCTTCGATGCTCTGCAGCAGGTTGGCGATGGCACGCGCGTCGTCGTCGGTGCCGGTGATACGCATGCGAAGAGTCGGCATGGGAGAGCTTCCTTGGATTGGGGACCCAAAGCCTAGGCAGCCGTCAGGCAAGATCGGGTGATGGCTGCGTGCGCCGGCCGCTCACGGGCGCCGCGCGCTTGCCTGTGTCGCAGTGGTATCCAATACCGGCACCAGCAGGGCCTGGGCGGCAGTGCGCAGCAGCGCCGGTGCGATGTAGCGATGGTGCACGCCGTCCACCAAGGCCATGTAGATGCGGCCAAAGCGGTTGCGGCAGGCCACGCGCGTCTCCAGGCTGAGCTCCACACCGCCATCCTCCAGTACTTCCACGCCGACGCTGCTGCGAAACACCAGGTGGCGGTCGTCGGCGCCCAGCAACACCTGCACGCGTCGATCCAGTGGCGCAGTGTCTTGCGCAAGTACCGGGAATCGCCCTGCGAACAGGCAGTCGCGCTGTGCCGACAGCAACGAAGACACCGGGCAGCCCAGCGGAGATGTCCGCAACTGCAGCGGCGCCACCAGCGCATTGCGCAGCCGCATCAACCAGGTGACGCCGCGCGGCGCGCGCTCGGTGAACCCCTCCAGCAGCAAGGCCATCAAGGTGTGCGCACCGCGTTGACGCAACTGATGCGGCTGCAGGCGCAGGCGTACGCTGTCCTGATGATCGAAGCCTTGCAGGTGCCGGGTCAGCAGCGAGCCGGGCTTGGGTTGGGCATGCACGCTGACCTGCGCCAGCTGCGGTGCCAGCGCAACAAACCCCACCGGCCGACGCAGCCGGCTCACTGCCTGGCGCAGCCTGCCGCTGAGCGAGCGCAGCCGGCCGCACCAGGCAAACCTGCTGCTGCCTGGCGATGCGGCCAGCGACAGACGCACGGTGGGGATCTGCAGCGCACGCGCCTGCGCCGAGGCCAGTAGCCCGAGCACCGCCTCGGGCAGGGTTTCGGTGAGCGTGGCGATATCGGCAGTGCCGGACAGCACGCGTGCGCGCACCGCATCGCTCAAGTCGCCGCCGGCCTCATCGCTGTGGCAGGACAATGCGAAAAATGCCGGGTGTGCGGCTTGCGCTTTGAGCGGTGCGAACTGATGCCAGGTGCCGCCGCCAAAGCGCACGGTGAACAGGCAGTCGGCCGGCAGATCGATATGCCGCAACGCCGCCAGGAAGTGCTGCGGATCCTGTTCGATCTGTTCCATCGAGGCGGTGCAGAAGCGCAGTTGCGCGCCACTGCTGCCGGTGATGGCGGTGAACATGCGATGGCCGGCGTGGCGATGGAACGGGTGGCCGTTGGCGCCCACCGCAAACGAGAACAGCGCGGTCGATTCGCCGTGCGCAAAGTCGGTGCCGGCCAGGCGTGCCGATGGCTCGTCCAGCGCATCGTGAAAACTGGGATGCGCGCGCTGGCGGCGACAGGCCTGTTCGATCAACGGGTTGCCTGCGCCCACGCCCAGCTGTGCGATCAGCGTGACCTCCACCGGCAGACCGCCGCTGTAGGACTCCAGACGGACTGACGGAAAACCTGCGTGTGCATCGGCAGGGCGTTGCTGGGGCGTGCTGAACATCGGCATGAGTCCTTTGCGGCCGGAGGAGGGTCAGGAGGTCTTCTTGGTCAGGGCGCGCGCCTTGCGCTTGAGCGGCGCCGAGGCCGGGCAGACTTCGAAGGCAAAGCTGCTGAGCGTGTTGACCATGTTGTCCGGGGTGAGCCGATAGACCACGAACTGGCCGCGCCGCTCGCTGGACACCAGCCCGGCGCTTTCCAGTACCGACAGATGCCGTGAGATGGCCGGCGCGCTCATTTCGAACAACTGCCCGATCTGGCCGGCGGTGAGTTCCTGGTCTGCCAGGCACGCCAGCATCTTGCGGCGGGGCTGGGAGGCGAGGGCTTCGAAGATGCGGTCGATGGACATAAGGGCTTAAGTAATTAACGAATTAGCTAATTAATTGATTTTGTGGCGGCCGATGTCAAGTGTTTTTTCCGGGGCTGCGCCGCCCGTCCACGGCCGGATGCAGCTGGCGCCCGTCGCGGGCCTTGCCGTGATTGGCGATGGGGGCGCTGTCGACGTCGAGCGCGCAAGGGATCTGCCAGCGTTGCGATGCAGGCCGCTGCCGGTTGCTGACGCTGGAGTGTGTTGTCGTGCGCCTGTCGCACTGGCGTGCCGCATCGGTCCGCCAGCACCTGCGCGCAGGTCGCGCACCGCGCTTACGTCATGCAGGCCAGCGAAGCCCGGCCAGCAACACCGCAGTGGTCAAGCCAGCCGCCTCAGGCACCAGGCATTGCCATCAGTTCTGCCGGCAATGCGGGCATCGGGGTACGTTCGTCCAGGGCTTCGCGTTTGAGCCAGTCGATGAACAACGCTGCCGCCGGGCTGGGCTCGCGGTGGCTGGGGTGCACAATGTAATACGCGTAGCGGGCCTTGAGCGTGGGACCTGGCAGCCGCACCAGTTCGTAGCGTTGCAGGTAGGGCTGGGCGATGTGCTTGCGTGCCAGCACCGCGCCCAGGCCGTAGACCGCCGCGCGCATCGCATCGGTGCTGTCGTTGAAGGTATGCATCGGTGGCAGCGTGGTGCCGCGCACCTGGGCGGCGCGAAACCAGTCGCGCCAGCCCTGCGGCGACATGTCACTCAGCAGCGGCAGCTGGGCGATCTGCGCCGGTGTGCGCAGTGCCGCCACTTCCGGCAACGAAGGCGAGGCCACCGGGAACAACTCATCGTCCATCAAATGCTGCGAGGTCAGTCCGGGCCATGCGCCTTGCCCATACCGAATGCCCAGTTCGGGGCCGCCTTCTTCGAAACGCGAAAACGCCGGGTCCGATTGCAGGTCCAGGCGGATGTGCGGATGGGCGCGGCAAAAGCGCGGCAGCCGCGGCAACAGCCAGCAGTACGACAGCGAGCGCAGCGTGGTCACGCGTAGCGGGATGGCGTCTTCGCGCGGGTGCAGGTTGCCGGCCACCGCCGCGATCTCGGCCAGGGCGGCGGTGGCGGCGTCGGCCAGCTGGCGGCCTTCGGCGGTGAGCTTGACCCCGCGCGGCAGCCGCTGAAACAAGGTGACGCCCAGCAACGCTTCGAGCTTGCGCACGTGGTGACTGACCGCGCTGGCGGTGAGATGCAGTTCTTCGGCCGCATGCGCGAAATTTTGGTGGCGCGCGGCGGCGGCGAACACGCCCAGCGCGGGCAACAGGGTCGGGCGCAGATTCATCGAGACATGAGTCAGATTTGTGGCTGACCGCGATACTACGCGCTTGTCGCGCCCGCAGTGGCAGCCGATGCTGCGCCATCCCGTTGCGATGATCGTGCCATGCCCAGCTGTCTGCCCGCGCTTGTCTGCTGCCGTTTCAGTACCGCACGGCATGGTGCCGGAGCACGCCCATGAGTGCGCACTCGTCGACGCAGCCGGTCGTTGCGACGCGCGAATGGCGGACCCCGCTGGAGCTGGGGTTTCTTGGCATCGTATGGGGCTGCTCGTTCCTGTTCATGCGCGTGGCGGCGCCCAAGTTCGGCACGGTGGCCCTGGTGGAAATCCGCCTGGCACTGGGTGCGGCGGTGCTGCTGCCGTTTTTGTGGCTGGCGCGCGACCGCTTCCCCTTGCACCGTTGGCCGATGCTGGCCGCGATCGGCGTGTTGAACTCCGCCCTGCCGTTCTTGCTGTTCGCGTGGGGCGCGCAGCACGCGCCGGCCGCCGTCGGTGCGATCTGCAATGCGATGACGGTGTTGTTCACCGCCTTGATCGCGTTCCTGTTCTTTGGCGAGCGCATCGGCACGCGGCGCGCGCTGGCCTTGCTGGTCGGATTCATCGGCGTGCTGGTGCTGGCGACCGGCAAATCGGCCGGGTTGAGCGTGGGACCGGCGGCATTGGCAGGGGCCACCGCCTCGCTGCTGTACGGCATCGGCTACAACCTGGTGAAGCGCCACATGGGCGACCTGCCACCGGCCGCATCGGCGGCCTCCACGCTGGGCTGCAGTGCGTTGCTGCTGGCGCCGTTGGCCTGGCTGCAGTGGCCGACCACGCCGGTGCCGGCAGTGGCCTGGGTCTGCGCGACCGCGTTGGGCGTGGTCTGCACCGGGTTGGCGTTCCTGATGTATTACCGCTTGATCCAACGCATCGGCCCGGCGCGTGCATCCACCGTGACCTACCTGGTGCCGGTGTTCGGTGCGCTGCTGGCGTGGTCGCTGCTGGGCGAACCGCTGACCTGGACCATGTTGCTGGCCGCGGTGCTGATCCTGGGCAGCGTCGCCTTCAGCCAGCGCGCGCGCTGAGAGCAGCTAGCAAGACCACTGTGCTCGCCGACAGGACGCGCGGCCTGTACTCGGTATTCGGTGGGCGTGGACCACTGAACACTCCGGTTCCGCGTCCGCCGACCGCTTGATGGCCGCTGGCTACGTCCTGTTGGCCGGGCTAAACCACGCGCAGCCCGCCTTTACGAATCCCCAATTCCGAATCCCCAATCCCCGATCTCGATTCAACCAGCAGGCGGCGCCCGCACCGGCAACGGCACATTGCACAGATCGATATGCCCGGCCGGGCGCTTGTAGAAATCGTCCCTGCGATTGCGGCGTGCTTCGGCCACGTCGCGGAAGGTCTGGCTGTCGGTGCGCAGCAGTTGCAGTGGCGTGCGCTCGGGCACCGGCACCTCGCTGGCCAGGCGGATCGCACGGATCGGCGAGCGTTGCGCTGGGTCTTCGTAGAAGCCCATCGGGTCGGGGCCGCGCGGGATCACGCTGAGCAATTCCATGCCCTTGACCACGCGTCCGACCACGGTGATGTTGCGATCCAGCTGCCGCGGCGACTGCCCGGTGACCACATACAGCTCGGCGCCGATGCTGCTGTCTTCGTCGTTGTTGCGGCCTGCGCCCAGCGTGCCGTAGCAATGCGCCAGCCAGGCTTTGCCGCTGGCGCTGTCGCGGCCTGCCGGGAAGCCCTCGACAAAACCGACCTGCGGCGCCCAGCCATCGCTATCGGGCAGGCGCTGGAAATCCAGGCCCTGCGCAGGGCGTTCGAATTCGGCCGGCAGATGCGTCTTGGCCGAGCCCAGGGATCTGGCCTTGCCGGGCGTCTCGCCGTCGGGGTCGCCGAACTGCACCACGAAATTGTCCTGCGAGCGGTAGATGCTCAGCCCGTCCCAGAAGCGCTCGTGGGCCAGCGTGCGGATGTTGCCCACGTGCTCGGGCGCAAACTGCGGCGCCAGCTCGATGATGACCCGCCCGCCATCCAGCTCCAGGTACAGCGTGCGATCGGGGTCTAGCACGCGCCACGCGTCGGCCGGCGAGCTGTCCAGGATCTGTTGCGGACTGCGATAGGCCGCGTGGGCGGTAGCGGGCAAGACCAGAGCGAGCAGGCAGGCAGAAACAACAGTGCGCAGCAGCATGAAGGCAACCAGCGAGGAGAGGTGCCTGATTCTTGACCAAGGCGCGCAAGGACGCAAAGCGGCGATTCGCACATCGCGACGTCGCCGTACTACGCGGGCGTCATGTCGGCGGTGACTGCATGCGGTTGCGCCGCCCGCAGTGCAGCCATGACACCGACATCGAGCGGACGCGTGACGAGCGAGCGGCACGTGGATGTGGCGAGCGTCTGTCTTGCAGTCAGGTCGACAGGGTTGCGATTACCGCGCCGGTTTGCGCTTGACGTAGAGCTGCTTGCGCACGCGCGCAACGACCTCGCCATCGCGGTTGTGTACCGCATTTTCGAACCAGCGCAGATGCTTCTCTCCGCCGGCGGTGGCTTGGCGCAGGTCGGCGAGCATGGCGTTGTCGATCACAAAGTCCGCGCTCACCGTGCCACGCCCGGGTTTGACGAACTCGATGCTGCCGGCCTTGTCCCAGACGTAGTAGTCGCGCCCCAGGTTCTGCATGACCAGCAGCATCCAGAACGGATCAGTCATCGCAAACAGGCTGCCGCCGAAATGGGTGCCGACGTAGTTGCGATTCCACGGGCGCTGCCGCAGTTCCACCCGCGCGAAGCGATAGTCGGCCGACAACACGGTGACGTGGATCCCCGAGAACAGATAGGGCGGCCACAGGTTGATGCCGAGCTTGAACAGTGAAGCGCGCATGCGGGCCTTGGTTCCATGGCGGGTGGAGCCCATAGCATAACATTCGCATGCGTATGGTGACATTGCCGCAGGTCGACATGGGGCGGTCGTGTCCGCGCTGCGAGTCGGGCCAGGCGACGCGTCGCCGCTCGCGCAGTGTGTCTCGCCGCTTGGTGCACCCGCGCGAGGGCCCGCTGCGGCGGGGCAGCCCTCGTAGGAGCGGACCTGGCCGCGACGGTGCGTTACCGATACCTGGCGCGTTGTCGCGACCGTGGGATGCC
This sequence comes from Xanthomonas sp. 3793, assembly GCF_024806835.1. GTDB lineage: Bacteria > Pseudomonadota > Gammaproteobacteria > Xanthomonadales > Xanthomonadaceae > Xanthomonas > Xanthomonas arboricola_F. The sequence goes on along the minus strand of NZ_JANTYU010000001.1, from coordinate 895,883 downwards.
TCGTCGCGGCCGGGTCCGCTCCTACGCGTTAGGAGGGGGTTTGAAGAGGTCAGCGCTGTGCCGGGTGCGGCTTGTGCGCGGTAGGCAGCAGGGCATCGACCCTCGTAGGAGCGGACCTGGCCGCGACGGTGCGTCACTGATACCTGGGGGCGTTGTCGCGACCAGGGGATGCCTCGTCGCGGCCGGGTCCGCTCCTACGCGGAAACAGTGCCTCGTCGCATCCAGGTCCGCTGCTACGTGTCCATGTGGCGCTGCAGCGCCACCGGCTATCAGAACACCAGCGCCGACATCTTGCGGCGGTAGCGGCCGACCAGGTCTTCGTCTTCGATCACGCGGAAGGCATCGATCAGGCTGCGGCGCGGCAGGTTCTCCTCGAAGGCGCGATCCTGGCGCAGCATTTCCAGGAACTGCTCCAGCGCCGCTTCGTCGTTGCCGTCGAGCAGATGGCGCACGCCCAGCAGGTGACGGGCGCGCAGGTCGGCGCCGTTGGCGTCCACGCTGGCCTGCAGTGCGCCCGCGTCCGGGGCGTCCTTGAGCACATTGGCAAAACTCAGGCGGGCCTTGGCACGCACCGCGCGGTCATCGGTGGCCAGGTTGGCGGGCAGGGCGTCGATCAGCTGTTCGGCCTCGGCGGTGTCGCCGGTCTTGAGCAGCGCCAGCGCCAGGTCCAGCTTGAGCTCGTCCTTGTCCGGGTCGGCGGCGATCGCCTCGCGCAATGCGGCGGCCTGTGCCTGCGGGTCCAGCGGCGCCTCGGGCTGCAGCGCTTCGGGCGCCTGTGGCTCGGCCGGCAGCACGCCGTGCTGGGTCAGGAATTCGCGCACCTGGCCCTCGGGCATCGCGCCGGGGAAGCCGTCGACGATCTCGCCGCCCTTGACCAGGAACACCGTCGGTACCGAGCGGATCTGGAACGCTGCGGCGATCTGCTGTTCCTTGTCCACATCGACCTTGCCCAGCTCGAATGCGCCGTTGTACTCGCCTGCCAGCTTTTCCAGGATCGGCGTCAGCGATTTGCACGGCCCGCACCAGGTGGCCCAGAAGTCCACCAGTACCGGTGTCGTCAACGATTTCTGCAGGACCTCGGTCTCGAAGGTGTCGGTGGTGGCATCGAATACATGCGGCTTGTCGGACATGGGCTTCCTGATGGGGTGACGGCAACAGTGGGAGGTAATGGTGGCAAACCCGGCTGACACAAGGCCGGTCCGGGACGCCGGAGGGGGTTCACGGCGCGCCCGCCCGGCACGACAATGCCGCGTCCTGGTGGCGTGCGCGCCCCGCAGCGGAGCACGATAATGGGAAGGACTGACGGCGCGCAGCGCTACCTGGGGCTGATCGCGGCAAGCGTGTTCGTGCTGGCGCTGGCCGGGTTCGGCGCCACGTTGCCGGGTTATCTGCAGGCCAGCCACCCGGTCGCGCTGCTGGGCGCGCAAGGCGTGCCGCATGCGCTGGGCTTCAACCTGCTGGCGTTCGTGCTGGTCGGCGCGCTGGGCATGGTCACCGGCGTCAGCCTGCTGGCGCGCATGCCGCCCAGGGCCGGCTGGGGCCTGCGCGTGGGCGGGCAGCTGATCGTGCTGGCCGGGCTGGCCTTCGTCGGCATGGGCATGCTGCCGCTGGATCCCACCGATCTGGACGGCCGCGCCAGTCAGGCCCATGCCACGGCCTGGTTGCTGTGGGCGGTGGCCTTTGTGCCCGGCATGCTGTTGATTGCCGCTGCGCTGCTCAATGCCGCCGAGACCCGCGCGCTGGCCTGGCTCAGTCTGGCGGCCGGGCTGATGGTGGCGGTGCTGGCGTTCGGCCCGCCCGGCCTGCTGCGGCAGGCCATCGCCCAGCGCCTGGCGTTTCTGGCCTGGGTCGGCTGGCTGGCGGTCGCCGCCTGGATCTGGCCGGCAAAGCCGGCGATCTGAGCGAGCGGTTTGGTGCACCTGCTGCACTGCGGTACCCTGTACCGCTTTGCACCGCCCGAGCATCCGCTCCCAATGTCCACCGTCGAACCGAACGCCTACGACCCGCAGCAGGTCGAATCCTCCGCCCAGCAGTTCTGGGATGCCACCCGCGCCTTCCAGGTCGACGAGAACTCGGAGAAACCCAAGTTCTATTGCCTGTCGATGCTGCCGTACCCGTCCGGTGCGCTGCACATGGGCCATGTGCGCAACTACACCATCTCCGATGTGGTCAGCCGCTACAAGCGCATGACCGGCCACAACGTGATGCAGCCGATGGGCTGGGACGCGTTCGGATTGCCGGCCGAAAACGCCGCGATCAAGAACAAGACCGCGCCGGCCAAGTGGACCTACGCCAACATCGAGCACATGCGCGGCCAGCTGAAATCGCTGGGCTACGCCATCGACTGGTCGCGCGAGTTCGCCACCTGCACGCCGGACTATTACGTGCACGAGCAGCGCATGTTCACCCGGTTGATGCGCAAGGGCCTGGCCTATCGCCGCAATGCGGTGGTGAACTGGGACCCGATCGATCAGACCGTGCTGGCCAACGAGCAGGTCATCGATGGCCGCGGCTGGCGCTCCGGCGCATTGGTGGAAAAGCGCGAGATCCCGCAGTGGTTCCTGCGCATCACCGATTACGCGCAGGAACTGCTCGACGGCCTGGACCAGCTGGACGGCTGGCCGGACTCGGTCAAGACCATGCAGCGCAACTGGATCGGCCGCTCGGAAGGGCTGGAGATCCAGTTCGACGTGCGCGACACCGACGGCACCGCGCTGGATCCGTTGCGCGTGTTCACCACCCGCCCGGACACGCTGATGGGCGTGACCTTCGTGTCGATCGCCGCCGAGCATCCGCTGGCATTGCATGCGGCCAAATCCAATCCCGAGCTGGCCACCCTGCTGGAAACGCTCAAGCACGGCGGCGTCTCCGAAGCCGAGCTGGAAACCCAGGAAAAACGCGGCATGGCCACCGGCCTGACCGCGGTGCATCCGATCAGCGGCGAGCAGGTGCCGGTGTGGGTGGCCAACTTCGTGCTGATGGGCTACGGCACCGGCGCGGTGATGGCGGTTCCCGGCCACGACCAGCGCGATTTCGAGTTCGCCAACAAGTACAAGCTGCCGATCGTGCAGGTGGTCAAGCTGCGCGAGCCGCGCAACGACGACGAACAGACCTGGGATGCCACCCAGTGGCGCGACTGGTACACCGACAAGAGCCGCCCGCTGGAGCTGATCAATTCGGCCGAGTTCGACGGGCTGGATTTCGGCGGCGCTTTCGAGGCGCTGGCCGAGCGCTTCGAGCGCAAGGGCCAGGGCCAGCGCCGCATCAATTACCGCCTGCGCGACTGGGGCGTGAGCCGCCAGCGCTACTGGGGCTGCCCGATTCCGGTGATCTACTGCGCCAAGTGCGGCGCGGTGCCGGTGCCGGAAGACCAGCTGCCGGTGGTGCTGCCGGAAAACGTGGAATTTGCCGGCACCGGTTCGCCGATCAAGACCGACCCCACCTGGCGCCAGACCACCTGCCCGGACTGCGGCGGCCCGGCCGAGCGCGAGACCGACACCTTCGACACCTTCATGGAGTCGAGCTGGTACGTGGCGCGCTACACCAGCCCCAACGCACGCGACATGGTCGATCGCCGCGCCAATTACTGGATGCCGGCCGACCTGTACGTGGGCGGCATCGAGCACGCGATCCTGCACCTGATGTACTTCCGCTTCTATCACAAGCTCATGCGCGACGCGCGGCTGGTGGACAGCGACGAGCCGGTGACCAACCTGCTCACCCAGGGCATGGTCATCGCCGACACCTTCTATCGCGATGCCGACAACGGCGGCAAGGACTGGATCAACCCGGCCGACGTGGAGATCCAGCGCGACGAGCGCGGCCGCGTCACCGGTGCGGTGCTGATTGCCGATGGCCAGCCGGTACACATCGGCGGCACCGAGAAGATGTCCAAGTCCAAGAACAACGGCGTGGACCCGCAGTCGATGGTGGCCAAGTACGGCGCCGATACGGTGCGGCTGTTCTCGATGTTCGCCGCGCCGCCCGAGCAATCGCTGGAGTGGAACGAAGCCGGCGTGGACGGCATGGCGCGCTTCATGCGCCGGCTGTGGGTGCAGGTGCACAAGCATGTGGGCGAGGGCAGCGCAGCGGCGCTGGACGCCGCCAGCCTGAGCGCCGAGCAGAAGGCGATCCGCCGCAAGACCCACGAAACCATTGGCAAGGTCAGCGACGACTATGGCCGCCGCCACAGCTTCAACACCGCCATCGCCGCGGTGATGGAGTTGTCCAACGCGCTGGCCAAGTTCGACGACGCCAGCGACCAGGGCAGGGCGGTGCGGCAGGAAGCGCTGGAAGCGATGGTGCTGCTGCTCAACCCGATCACCCCGCACGCCAGCCACGCCCTGTGGCAGGTGCTGGGCCGTGGCGAAACGCTGCTGGAAGATGTCGCGTTTCCGCAGGTCGACGCCAGCGCATTGGTGCGCGATGCACTGACGCTGGCGGTGCAGGTCAACGGCAAGCTGCGCGGCACCATCGAGGTGGCCGCGGACGCGGCACGCGAGCAGATCGAAGCGCTGGCCCAGGCCGAGCCCAATGCCGCGAAATTCCTGGATGGGCTGACGATCCGCAAGATCATCATCGTGCCGGGCAAGATCGTGAACATCGTGGCGGGGTGATCGCTCGGGTTGCCATTGCCGATCCGGGCAGTTCCCGGATCGGCGTGGCGGCGCGGTGCAAGCTTGCTGCGGCTGTATTGGCAATGTGCTGCACTGGCATGTGGTGCTGCGCGGGTCAGGTTGCTGCAGTGGTTCTCTGCGATTGACTGCATTGATGCGTCGCGACGCAGGGTGACGTTTCCGCGATGGTTCCCGGGACTTCAGGTCAGTCGCGCCTGGCGACGTGCAGGCGAGATTGTCGGGGTGGCTTGCGGTCATCCGTTTCACCGGCGCGTGGCGACGCGTTTGTCATTCCTGGGCGCCGGGTGGTTTCGCGGCGCCTATCAAGCCCCGTTCACGCGGGCTGCGTCAGGCTAGCCGCCTGTTGCCGCCGCCGGGGCGCTCATCCAGACTGTGCCCATGATTCGATTTCCTACTGCTTTCGCTGCGTCCCTCGTGCTGGTCTCCAGCCTCACCGCCTGCGGCTTCCACCTGCGCAATTCGCTTGCGTTGCCACCCGATACCCCGGCGGTGAAGGTGCAGTCCGCAGTGCAGTACAGCGAACTGGCCAAATTGCTGCGACGTGGCCTCAGGGCGGCCGGTGCCACGCTGGCCGACGAAGACGCCAAGACCGGCTTTGCGCAGGTGCAGGTGTTGTCCGAGCGCTGGGGCGATCTGCCGATCGCCATCGACAGCCAGGGACGTGCGCAGGAATACAGCCTGCGCTACGCCGCCATCTTTACCGTCACCACCGCCAACGGGGCGGTGCTGGTGCCGCAGCAGGTGATCGAGCTGTCGCGCGACTACGTGTCGCCGCCGGTGGACGCCACCGGTACCGCGACCGAGCGCGAGATCCTGGCCGACGAATTGCGCAAGGACATGTCGGCCTCGATCCTGCGGCGTATCGATAGCGTGGTGCGCGCGCGCGTACAGCGCGGCGAGAGCCTGGAAAGCACGCCAACCGCGCCGCTGCCGCCGGCCGCCACACCGCCCGTGCAGCCGTCGACGCCGGAATCGAGCGTGCCGGCGTCGCTGCCGCCCGCCTCTTCGTCGAACAACTGAGCGGGTCGTGATCAGCCCGTCCGCGCAGCTGCCGGGCAAGCGCGCCCGGAGTCTGGAACTGGATTGCGCCAGGCGCATGGTGCGCTTGCTGCGCGGTCGCCATGCCCCGGCGAGTGCTGCAGACGCTGTCTTGTCCGTGACGCTTCAGTCGCGCGTGCCCTTGTAGTGATGGAATTTCCGTAGTCATGGAACTTCGCCCCGAACAGCTGGCCGGCCAGTCCAGCCAGCCGTTGCAGCCGGCCTATCTGATCGCCGGCCCTGAAACCTTGCGGGTGCTCGAAGCGGCCGATGCGGTGCGCGCACGTGCGCGCGCCGAAGGCATCGGCGAGCGCGAGGTATTCGATGCCGATGGTCGCGAGTTCGACTGGAACCAGCTCGACGCCAGCTTCAACGCGCCCAGCCTGTTCAGCCCGCGCCGGCTGGTGGAAGTGCGCCTGCCCAGCGGCAAGCCGGGCAAGGACGGCGCCGAGGTCATCACCCGCTTCTGCGCCAACCCGCCGCCGGACGTGGTGCTGTTGATCACTGCCAACGACTGGAGCAAGGCGCACCAGGGCAAGTGGGCCGAGGCGATCGGTCGTATCGGCACCATTGCCGTGGCCTGGGCGATCAAGCCGCACGAACTGTCCGACTGGATCGAGCGCCGCCTGCGCGCGCAGGGGCTGCGTGCCGATGCGGCTGCGGTGCAGCGCCTGGCCGAGCGGGTGGAAGGCAACCTGCTGGCCGCCGCGCAGGAGATCGACAAGCTGGCCTTGCTGGCCGATGGCAAGACGCTGGATCTGGAGGCGATGGAATCGCTGGTGGCCGATGCCGCGCGCTACGACGTGTTCCGGCTGGCCGAAACCACCTTCTCCGGTCAGGCCGCTGCGGTGATCCGCATGCTGGCCGGACTGCGTGCCGAAGGCGAAGCGGTGGCGGCGTTGATGCCGATCCTGATCAAGGAACTGCTGCGCACCGCTGCCCTGGCCAAGGTGCAGGCCAATGGCGGCAACCTGGCTGCGGAAATGAAATCGCAGGGCATCTGGGAATCCCGCCAGGCCCCGTTCAAGCGCGCGCTGCAGCGCCATCCCGAGCCGCGCCGCTGGGAACGTTTCGTCGCCGAAGCCGGCCTGGTGGACCGCATGGCCAAGGGCCGCGCCGACGGCGATGCCTGGGTCGGCCTGGAACGCCTGCTGGTCGCAGTGGCCGAAGCGCGCGCGGTGAGATTGCTGGCGTGAGCGCGGGGCAGGCCGGAACCGCTGAGCCAGGCACCGGCGCCGGAGAGCGGGAGCCTGCAACCAGTGGAACCGCAGGGCAACGCGCAAAGCCGGCAGCTCCCACCGGTGTGGCTGCAACGTCACCAGCCACCGATGCTCAGGCCGCCGCGTCAGACCCGCTTCTTTCCGACTCCCCACTCCCCCATCCCCAATCCCGGTCCCATATCGATTCCCGGCTCCACCTCTACTACGGCGGCACCTTCGATCCGATCCACTTGGGTCACCTGGCCATCGCCTGCGCAGCGCGCGACGAACTCGCAGCGCTTGTGCACCTGGTGCCGGCTGCCGATCCGCCGCATCGCGCCGCACCCGGCGCCACTGCCGCGCAGCGTGCGCAGATGCTGGAGCTGGCGCTCGCCGGCCAACCCGCGCTGCAGTTGGACCGCCGCGAGCTGCAGCGCGCCCGCCAACAGCTGGCCCCGTCCTACACCGTGGAGACCTTGCGCGAGCTGCGCCAGGCACTTGGCCCCGCCACGCCGATCGCCTGGTTACTGGGTGCCGACGCCTTCGTCGAATTGCATCGCTGGCACCAGTGGGAGGCGCTGTTCGAGTTGGCGCACTTCGTCATCGCCGCGCGGCCCGGCACGTCCCTGGACCTGCGCGACGCGCCGCAACTGGCCGCCGCTGTGCAGGGCCGCTGGTCTGCCAATGCCGACGAGTTGGTCGCCGCGCCGGCCGGCCGGCTGTGGCAATTGCACCACCCGCTGCGCGGCGAATCGGCCAGCGCCGTGCGCGCGCAGATCGCTGTCGGCGGCGCCTGGCAGGCGCTGGTCCCGGCAGCAGTGGCCAGCTTCATTGCCCGGGAAGGCCTGTACGGCTGCGCCCGCCCGGCTAGCTGAACACGCGTCCGCCCGGACCGGCCTATAATTCACGCCAATTCCATCGAGTTGCCGCTTTGACCAGCCAAGCCCAAGTCATCAAGACCTCCATTCCGAATCCGCCGCCGTCCGTGCCGGCCCTGTTGGCCACCGTGCGCGAGGCTGTCGAAGAGCTGAAAGCCAAGGACGTGGTCGAGATCGATGTACGCGGCAAGTCCAGCGTCTGCGATTACATGGTGGTGGTCTCTGGCACCTCGACCCGCCACGTCAAATCGATCGCCGACGAAGTGGTCAAGTTCGCCAAGCGCCTGGACGTGATGCCGCTGGGCGTGGAAGGCGAGCGCGAAGCCGAATGGGTGCTGGTCGACCTGGGCGACGTGGTGGTGCACGTGATGCTGCCGCGCGTCCGCGAGTTCTATGCGCTGGAGCGCCTATGGACAGTGGGCGATCAGCGTCCCTCCGACCAGGACGACGCCGACGAGCAGCCCTGAGTCACGCACTGCACGGTGTGCACTGCGCAACACACGAACGGCGCCCTGGGGCGCCGTTTTTGTGTCTGCCATCGCTCACCGCTGCGCGGCTTAAAGCGGCCCGCGCTCCCACGGGCCGGTGATGGCCAGGGTGATCCCCGGGGTCTGGATGTTGACGAACAAGGTACGCGCCAGCGGATCCCAGCAGGCGCCGCAGAACTCGGTATCGCGGTAATCGCCTTCGGCAATGGTCTTGCCGGCAGCGGCGATCTGCTGCGAGGTGAGCTGCACGTTGTTCTTGGCCAGGTAGAACGATTCGCCCCCGCGGGTCAGCCCGAGCAATCGCGCGCCGGGGCCGTAGTCGTCCGGACTTTCGCCGCCGTCTTCGCACAGCACCACGCCGCCGCGCGCGCTGACGGTGACGTTGTCCGGATTGTGCGCGGCCAGCTGATTGCCGCTGACGAACAGCGCACTCAGGCGCTGGGTGAACAGGTCCAGCACCCACACTGCGCCATTGCCGTAACCGCGCCGGCCCTGCGCATCCACGCCGGTGCTGGTATCGACGATGAAGAGTTTGCCGTAGCTGTACCAGATGCCTTCGCCACGGCTCATGCGCAGCGCGCCATCGGCCCAGGCCTGTGCAAACGGTCCGCTCAAGGTGTCGCTTGCGCCGATGTCGGCAAAGCCGGCCGGTGCGGCGATGCTGTCCAGATCCGGCTCTTCGATATCCACCCATTCCAGCTGGAACTGCTGGCCGATGCTGGCCACGGTGAGGTCGGCATTGCGACGTCCGCGCACGCGCGCGGCCTGCAGGCGGCCGCCGTTTTCCAGCGAGCCATTGCGGCCGCGGCGGTCGTTGGGAATGAAGCGATACAGGCCGGCCTTGTTGCGGTCGTCCTCGGTGAGATAGACGATGCCGGTGCGCGGGTCGATCGCCACCGCCTCATGACTGAAGCGGCCCAGACCCACCAGCGGACGACCGGTGGTGCGGTGGCTGTCCGGGTCCACTTCGAACACATAGCCGTGCTTGCGGCCGGTGCTGGACACCGCATTGGTCTTGATCTCTTCGCAGCTCAGCCAAGTGCCCCACGGAGTCGGCCCGCCAGCGCAGTTGACCAGGGTGCCGCCCAGGCTGGGTTCCAGGCTGCCCCAGCCACGGCGGCCGTAACTCAGCGTGGTGGTGCCGCCGCCGGCGGACTGGGTGCCGCTGACGATGCCGGTGTCGTACATCGCCGGTGCGCGGAACGGGCTGCCTGCGCCGCGCTCGTGATTGCGGATCAACACGTACTCCAGGCCGCGCAGCGGGTCGCTGCCCGGCCGCCAGTCGGGACGGCGCAGACCGACCACGGCCATGCCGTCGTGACGGTCGGGGCAGGGCTGGCCATCGTCCATGCGGTCGCCGCTCCAGCCGAACGAGCGGTAGCTGAAGCCGCGCGGCAGCTGCAGCAAGGGCAAGCCGGTGCTCTGGTCGGCGACCGGTGCAAGCGGGCCGTAGCGGCTGGGGACCGGTGCAAGGCGCACCGACGCAGACGTGGCGGCCTGGGCCTGGCGCGACTGCAAGGCGCCCAAGCTGCCAAGGGCGCCGGCGGCCATGACGGCGGCGCTGCCCTTGAGGACCTGGCGGCGGGCGGGATCGAAAATCGGCATCGAACGACTCCTGCGTGGCTGGGTGGTCGGGCGACACTAATTGCCGGCTGTAACCACGCCATGACACGCAACGACAAATCGTCACGGACTGCACAGGCTGTGACGCGGATATCATGTGCCGATGAAATGCCGACTCATCGCCACCGGCGAGCGCGCACCGGCCTGGGTGGCGCAAGGTTTTGCCGAATATCAAAAACGTCTGTCGCACTGGATGCCGCTGGAGCTGGTCGAAATCGAACCCGGGCTGCGCGGCAAGGGCCGCGACGGGCAACGCGCCATCGACGACGAAGGCCGCCGCGTCATCGCCGCGCTCCCCAAGAACGCGCATGTAGTGGCACTGGATGTGCCAGGCCGGCCGCTGAGTTCGGAGCAGCTTGCCCAGCGCATGGAGCACTGGCGCGGGCAGGGGCGCGATCTGGCCTTCCTGATCGGCGGCCCGGAAGGCCATGCCGCCGAGGTACTGAAAAACGCCAATGAAAGTTGGTCGATCGGCCCGCTCACCTTGCCGCACATGCTGGTGCGGCTGATCGTGGCCGAGCAGCTGTACCGCGCTGCGGCGATGCTGGCCAATCATCCGTATCACCGCGCATAGCAAGGCGCGCAGGTCGTGCTGATCCCGCAGCAAGCTGCGGTGGTCGCCGTACGTCACCAGGGACGCAACCGGGTAGCCAACACGACCTGGCGAGCAGTCGCCAGGTGTGTCTGGATGGCGCGGACCGACCACAGTGCGAATGGCGCATGCCGATGCCGAACACCGGCTGCGCCTCCTGATGACGGGGCCGGCGCGTCATGAGCGTTCCAGGTTGCAAGCGGTGCGGTATGTCCAGCGCCTGCTGACGCGATGTGCCGTTACCGGCGATCGATGGCGGATGCGTCTATCGACGGACGCCGCGGCGATGTTGAGTCTGCCTGCCAACCCGAACGTGCTCGTGCGTAGCGACATGGCCGGCAGTATTCGTTCGCGTGGGGGCGGTTGTATCGATGCGGCGGCGGTTGCAGGCCGCCGCATCGGGTCGCCATTCAATTCAACGAAAAGCTCACCGGCACCAGGCCGTAGGCCTGTACCGCCTGGCCGTTCTGCATCGCCGGCTGAAAGCGCCAGCTGCGCAGCACCTGGCTGCGTGCGGCCAGGTCGAGTGCGCGATGCCCGCTGCTGGTCTGCACGCTGACTTCGGCCGGGCGTCCATCGGTACCGACCAGCACGCGCAGCAGCACCGTGCCTTGTTGCCCCGCACGCAATGCAGCCACCGGGTAACTCGGTGCGGGCGAGCTCAGATACTGCAGCTGACCTGCCTCGATCGGCCCACTGGGCGCAGCGATGGTGGGCGCGCTGTCCATCGCGGTGTTGGCTGCCGGTAGGGCAGCCGTTGCGCTATCCAGCACCGGTGTATGGTCGATGAGAGGAGTCGGCACCGGTACCGGGACCGGTACGGTCTTCGGTGGTGTATGCGTCTGCGGCTTGAACTTCACATCGACCGGGACCAAGGGCGGCGGCGGTGCGGTCGGTATCGTGATCGGCATGACCCAGCGCGGCTCGGGTGGCGGTTGCGGAACCGCCCGGTGCGATAGCGGGATCAGCAACAAGCCGCCGGCCAGCAAATGCAGCGCCACGGCCGTGCTGATCGCCAGCACGCGTGAGGTATCGATGCCAAAGGGACGGGAAGAAACCTGCGATTGCGTGCGAACCATCATCCACCTCCAGAACGGAACTGCGGAAAGGACCAGCGCGGCCCGGACGCACTACACCATCCGGTAGCGTAGGTTTACCTCAGCGCGCGCGGCTGCACAAGCGCGGCGCGTGTCTGCGAAGGGCGTTGCGCATCGCGAAGGATGCCGGAGTGATTCCGCGATCATGTCGATATCGATCGCTGGCCGGCTTCAAGGCGCAAACAGACAGGAATACTCGTAAGCAAACGCCCAGCCGGAGCTGGGCGTTTGCGGTAGAAAAGCCCAGCCCGTTGCGGGGCTGGGGAAACGACGCTGACGGGAGAGTGCGTCAGTAGTCGTACGACACCGAGAACATGGCATAGCGCGGCTGAGTGAAGAACCTGCCCATGTTGTAGGTGTTCGACAGGGTGAAGGTGTCGTCTTCCCAGGTCGAATCCACCTGCAGCGGCTTGCGCTCGTTGAAGATGTTGAAGGCCTGCAGGGTCATGGCGAGCTTGTTGCCGGCGAACGCCGGGCGATAGGTCAGGCCCAGGTCGACGATCTTGGTCCACGGCAACCGGCCGGCATCGCCGGGACGCGACGGCTGGCCGTTGCAGGTGTGGTAGGAGGAACCATAGCCCACCGGGTCGCCGGCATCGGAATCTTCGCTGATGCCGTTGATGCTGACATAGCCCAGGCAGGACTTCGGTGTGCCGGACAGCACGCGGATATTGCCTGCAATCAGCCATTCCGGTGCGATCTGGTAGGAGCCGTAGATCTTGATCTGATGGCGACGATCGTTGGCCAGGTAGCCACCTGCGTACCACATCAGCGCAGCGGCATCCCAGTCCTGGGTCTTGGAGACATCGGTCTGGCCGATATCGGATTTAACCTGGCCCTCGGTATTGCCGAAGTTGCGCGACCAGGTGTAATCGATGCGGCCTTCCCATTTGCCGTCGAATGGATGCTGCAGGAACAGGTCCACTGCCAGATAGGTGCGCTTGGCCTCCTTGTCGAAGCCCCAGTCCGAGGGCGACATCGACACCGAGGTGCGGCCGGAGCCGTTGAGGTTGGCCAGACTGAAGGAGTTGGTTTCGCCGGGGTTGAAGATGATGCAGCCGGGCACGTTGACGGTGCTCGGGTCGATACCCGATGCAGTCAGTTTGGTGCGCATCCGGTCGGCATCGCAGACGTCGTCGATGGTGGCGCCGAGCGTGCGGTAGGTCGCCTTGGCACCGGTGACCCAACTCTCGCCCAGGGTCTTGTCGAAGCCGAGCATGAACTCGTCCTGGTACATCGACTTCAGGTCGGTGGCGGCGATGCCGGCGGCATCCGGTGCCTGACCGCATTCCAGATTGGAGGAGACGATGTTGCCCGAGCAGGAGAATCCGGCGGATGGATCGACCGCGACCGGCGTCAGCCCGGTCGGGCTGCCCTGCGCATCGATGCCGGTGTAGGTGAAGTATTCGCGCGTAAACGTGGACGGCGATGCGCCACGGATGGCCACGCTGTTAGGCAACGCCAGGTAGTAGCGACCGGCATTGCCGTAGACCTTGAGCGAGGAGTCGCCGAACACGTCCCAGCTCAGCCCCAGGCGCGGTGCCCACTGATCGCCACTGGTTACGTAAGGCGCACCCGCGTCGTTGAAGTTGGTGAACTTGTCGTTGCGGATACCCAGCGTCAGCAGCAGCTTGTCGTTGACCTGCCATTTGTCTTCGAGGAAGTAGGCCTTTTGCTCGACCGACATACTGGTCGCGGTATTGAACACGGAGCGATAGGCGTAGTAGCCATTGCCACCGGCCGGCCCCACGCCCAGCGCAGCGCTGATGGGCGAGGTGGGGCGCGACGAGCGCCCATAGATCCAGCGGAAGCCCGGGCCGGTGGTGATGACACCTTCGTTGTTGGCATTGAAATACATGTTGTCCACACCTGCAGTGAGGGTGTGGCTGCCCAACACATATTCCAGGTCGATGCGCAGACCGCGCGTCTTGTTTTCGCCATCGCGCGCCTGGCTGGAGGTCTGGTTGTTGCGGATCTCGCTGCCACCGGTGATGGCCGGGTCCTGCAGATTGGTGTTGGTCAGCAGCGGTGCGGTGCTGGGGTTGTTGCGGAAATCGGTCTGACGGCTCTTGCCGTAGGTGGCGCTCAAGGTGAGATCGTCGGTGATGTAGCTGGTGTACTTGCCGATGTAATAGCGGTCGTTGACCTTGACCGTATCGGCGAATGCGCCGTTGGCGTCGCCGTCGACGCCGGAGTAGCCGGTGAAGTCGGTGTAATTGCCGGCCTCGCGGTAGTTGTTCTTGACGCCCGTCAGTTCGAGGATGTTGCTGTCGTTTATGTTCCAGTCGATCTTGGCGTAGATCTTGGGCTCATCAATGCGGTAGTTGTTGCGGCCGATGACCGGGTCGTCCCGACGCGCCGTGGAAACGCCTTCGCTGCGTTCCTGTTCTGCAGCCACAAACACGAACAGGCGGTCCTCGATCAGCGGGCCGCCGGCATAGGCGCTGTAGACCGTGTTCCAGAACCGGTCGTCCTTGCGGCTGCGGTACAGGGTGCCGGGCAGGGTGGGGTCGCTATATTCGTACCCGTCCGGCGGCGCAGTGTCGGGATACAGCACGTTCTTGTCCGTGCTGGAGAGCGACTTCGGGCGCCACAGGGTCTGCGCGCCGAAATGCCATTCGTTGGTGCCGCGCTTGCCGACCTGGCTGAGTACGCCGCCGGCCGAACGCCCGTAACGGGCGCTGTAGCCGCCGGTATAGGTTTCCTGCTGGTCGATCGCGCCGAACGGCAAGGTGACGCCACCGATGTTGGAAAGCGGATTGGAGCTGAGATAGCCGTTGAGGTAATAGGCGTTTTCGGTCACACCAGCGCCGCCGAAGGAAATCGCATTGCCGAAATAGCCGCTGCCCTGCACGGCTCCTGGCGACAGCAGTGCAATGGCTTCGCCAGAGCGCGCCAGCGGCAAACGCTGCAACTGCTCGGCGGTAATCACGGTGCGCGAGGCGGTGGCGGACACATCCACCGGCGAGATGTTCTTGCCGGTCACGGTGATCGTGCCCAGGGTGGCGGTGTCGCCAGCGGCCGCGCCGCCGAAGGACACATCGGTGCCTGCGCCGACGCGCAGGGCGATGTTCTTGCGTGTCTCTACGGATTGTCCGTCGCGTTGCAAGGTGACCGTGTAAGTGCCGACGGGAAGATTGCCGATCGCGTAGCGCCCGTTGGCATCGACGATCGCGGTCCGGGCAAAGCCGGTATCGCTTTGTGCCGTGACCGTTGCACCGGCGGCAGCGGGTGCGCTGCCGTAAATCCCCGCAGTGGTGCTTTGTGCGGCGGCAGTGCCTGAGGCCAGCACGCCGACGGCGCCGCTCAGCGCGAGCGCAAGCACGCTGATGCGGGCATAGCGTGCCCGCGACGCTGGATGGAAGGTGCGCTTTGAAGCAACGTTGCCGGACATCATCTCTCTCCAGAGGAGCGCCATCACGAATATGACGGTGCGCTGACAACCGATGCTAGAGCGCTGTAGAGGCTGCTTAAAGAACGTTTTCTCTAAATTTCATGTTTTTTTAAGCACAAATGCACATATCCGCGTATTCATGTTCAAGTGATGTGACTTTGGACACTTGCCAGCCGGCGGTCTTTAAGGTTTTAAAAGAAACTTAATGGTTCGCATGAAGACGACAAAGCAGCACGTCTTCCGATGGGACTGCGAAAACGACACTGCCCTCCGAGGAGGGCAGTGAGCGACAAGCTGCGGAATGGGATTGCTTCTTCAGCGACCCAGTTCGAACGTCACATCCAGCGTGATCGACAGCGTGCTCTCGCCGGGCGCCACCTGGGTGTCCATCTCGGCTTTGGCCGAGCGCATCGAGGCGGCCATCATCATCGGGCGTATCACGCCGCCACCGCTGCGGCCTTCGGAGATGCTGACGATGCGGCGCACCTTCAGGCCCAGCGACTTGGCATAGGTGTCGGCGCGGGTCTGGGCTTTCTTCAGTGCGGCCACGCGGGCCTCGTCGTAGGCCGGCTCGGGCTGGTCGACCGAGAAGCTGGGCCCGTTGATGTCGTTGGCGCCTTGCGCGACCAGGGTGTCGAGCACCTTGCCGAGCTTGGAGATATCGCGCACCTTCAGGCTGACCGTGTTGCTGGCTTGGTAGCCGTTGATCCTGGGCGCCTCGTTTTCTTTATAGGTGTACTGCGGGCTCAGATTGATGCCGCTGGTCTGCACGTCCTTGTCGGCGATGCCGGCGGCCTTTACCGCCGTCATGACCTTGCTCATCTGTTCGGCGTTCTGGCGCATCGCGGAGTTGCTGTCGGCAGCCTGGGTGACCACGCTTGCGGACAACGTGGCGATATCCGGCACGCGCTTGGCTTCGGCTTCGGCCGAGATGTTGAGCAGGGTGCCATCGCTGGGGATGGTGTAGTTGGACGCGGATTGGGCGTGTGCGGTCATGGCGGTTCCGGCAGCGATGGACAGGGCCAGCAACAACGGCTTGAAGGTGGTACGCATGGGATCTCCTTGTCTGTGCTGCGAGCGTGTTGGGAGGTGGATGAATATGTTGTGAGTCGAACGCTGCCGCGCAACCGCCGCGCGGGGTGCGAAGTCAGCGGGCGAGCACGGCCAACAGGTATGCTGGGCGGATGCTCTATCTCGCCTCCCGTTCGCCACGCCGACAAGAACTGCTGCAACGCCTGGATGTGCCATTCCAGACCCTGGAACTGGATGTGCCCGAGCTGCGCGCGCCCGCTGAGTCGCCCGAACAATACGTGCGGCGCGTTGCGCTGGACAAGGCGCATGCCGGCCTTGCGCAGGTGCAGGCGCGCGACCCCGATGCGATCGTGCTGGGCTCCGATACCGAAGTGGTGCTGGGTGAGCGCGTGTTCGGCAAGCCGGTCGATGTCGACGACGCGATCGCGATGCTGCGCGTGTTGTCCGGGCGCACCCACCAGGTACTCACGGCGGTGGTTCTAGTCTGCGCACAGCGCGCCCCTGCGCAGGTATTGGTGGTGTCGGAGGTGACTTTCGACACGCTCGATGAGGCGCAGATCGCCGCGTATGCGGCCTGTGGCGAGCCCATGGGCAAGGCCGGCGCCTATGCGATCCAGGGGCGCGCAGAACGTTTTATCAGCCATTTGTCCGGCAGCTATTCCGGCGTGATGGGATTGCCGCTGCACCACACCTCGCAGTTGCTCACAGCCTTCGGAGCGCATTGATGTCGGAAGAGATCTTGGTCAACGTCACCCCGCGCGAAACCCGCGTGGCGGTGATCGAGAACGGCATGCTGCAGGAGCTGCATATCGAGCGCGGTTGGCGCCGGGGCGTGGTCGGCAACATCTACAAGGGCAAGGTGCAGCGGGTGATGCCCGGCATGCAGGCGGCATTCGTCGAGGTCGGGCTGGAGCGTGCGGCGTTCCTGCACGCCAACGACGTGGTGCGCCCGGCACCGGCACCGGCCAGCGTGGTCGATACCGAAGAAACCCCGATCCCGCCGCCGCCGGCCGCAGCGGTGCCGATCGTGGAGCTGCTGCGCGACGGGCAGGACATCGTGGTGCAGGTGGTCAAGGACCCGATCGGCACCAAGGGCGCGCGGCTCACGACCCAGATCAGCATTCCCTCGCGCTACCTGGTGCTGCTGCCGCAGTCCAAGATCGTCGGGGTGTCGGCACGGATCGAGGACGAGGCCGAGCGGCTGCGCCTGAAGACCATCGTCAGCGAGGTGTCGGCCCAGCACGGCGGCTTCGGCTACATCATCCGCACCAATGCCGAGGGCCAGCCAGCCGAGGCGCTGGCCGAGGACATCGCGTATCTGTCGCGGGTGTGGACGGTGGTCGAGCGGCGCGGGCGCGAAGCGCCGCCGTGCAGCATCATCTATGAGGACCTGAGCCTGCCGTTGCGGGCGGTGCGCGACCTGATCCGCAAGGACGTGGAAAAGGTCAAGGTCGACTCCAACGAAACCTTCGTGCAGCTGCAGGCCTTCGTGGCCAAGTACATGCCGGTGCTGGCCGAGCGGCTGGAGCTGTACACCGGCGACCGGCCGATCTTCGACCTGTACGGGGTCGAGGACGAGATCGGCCGCGCCTTGAACAAGCAGGTGCCACTCAAGTCCGGCGGCTATCTGGTGATCGACCAGACCGAAGCGATGACCACCATCGACGTCAACACCGGTTCGTTCGTCGGCCAGCGCAATCTCGAAGAAACCGTGTTCCGCACCAATCTGGAGGCGGCGCAGGCGGTGGCGCGGCAGCTGCGGCTGCGCAACCTGGGCGGGATCATCATCATCGACTTCATCGATATGGACGATCCCGAGCACCGCCGCCAGGTGCTGCGCACCCTGGAAAAGGCGCTGGCACGCGACCACGCCAAGACCACGGTGTACGAGTTCTCGCCGCTGGGCCTGGTGGAAATGACCCGCAAGCGCACCGTCGAGAGCCTGGAGCGGCAGCTGTCGGAAACCTGCGGCCAGTGCGGCGGGCGCGGCACCATCAAGACCGCAGAAACGGTGACCTACGAAATCTTCCGCGAGATCACCCGTGCAGTGCGCCAGTTCGATGCCGCACGGCTGCTGGTGATCGCCTCGTCCAAGGTGGTCGCACGCATCACCGACGAAGAATCCGCAGCGGTGGCCGAGCTGGAAGAATTCCTGGGCAAGAGCATCCGTTTCCAGTCCGACGATCAGTATCTGCAGGAGCAGTTCGACGTGGTGCTGCTGTGAGGCCGGGAGTAGGGAGTCGGGATTCGGGATTGGTCAAAGCCGGCTCTGTTAGCGTGGCTTGGTCCGATAATGGCGCTTGAAGGCTGTGTGCGCGGCCTTGCTTTGACCAATCCCCACTCTCCAATGCCCAATCTCCGCTCCTGATGCCCACCCCGCTGCGCCGCCGTCTGCGCCTGTTCCGCCGCTATGCGATCACTGCCTGCGCGCTTGCGGTGGTGGCGGTCGCGTTGCTGGTGGGCGCGGCGAGCCAGGCATTGCCGTTGGCCGAGGAGCACCCGCAGCAGATCGCCGACTGGTTGAGTCAGCGCGCCGGGCAGCCGATCGCCTTCGATCGTCTGGACACCGAGTGGACCCGGCGTGGCCCGCTGCTGCGGCTGGACGGTTTGCGGATCGGCCCGCATGGCGAGGTGCGTGTGGGCCAGGCGGAGGTACTGCTGGCGATGTACGCCGGCTTGTTGCCCGGGCATTCGTTGACCGAGGTGCGCCTGCGCGGGTTGGCGCTGACCCTGCAACGCAGCGACGACGGCGTGTGGTCTGTCCAGGGCCTGCCGAGCGGGAAGCGTTCCGACCCGCTGGAGGCATTGCGTCGGCTTGGCGAGATCCAGCTGGCCGAGGCGCGGCTGAAGGTGAACGCGCCATCGATCGGCCTGGACACCGCCTTGCCGCGGATCGACCTGCGTCTGCGCGTGAGCGGTTCGACGGTCAAGGTAGGCAGCCGTAGCTGGATCGATCTCAAGCGTGCCCCGCTGACCGCAGTCCTGGAATTCGACCGCGACAGCGGCGACGGCAGTGCCTATGCGCAGGCCGATCCTGCCGATCTGGCCGCATGGGCGTCGCTGCTGCAGGTGGGCGGCATGCGCGTGGACGGTGGCGGTGGGCGCCTGCAGGCCTGGGCGCAGCTGCGTGCCCGCCGTATCACTGGGGTCACCGTCGATGCCGATCTCACCCAGATTGCGCTGTCCGGCGCGCCGTTGCCGGACGAAACCGCACGCCGCACGCTGCGCTGGGAGCGCCTGCAGGCACGTGCGCGCTGGCACACCATCGACGGCGGCTGGCGGCTGGATGCACCGGTGCTGCGGCTGGGCCAGGCGGCCGCGCTGCAGCATCTGGACGGGCTGAGCATCGCCGGCGGGCGGCACTATGCGGTGGTTGCCAGGCAGGGCGAAGTCTCCGGCCTGATTGCCGCCGCCGCATTGAGCGATCAACTGTCGCCTGCGCTGCGCCGCTGGTTGACCCTGTCCAAACCGCAGCTGCGTGTGGCCGATCTTCAGATCGCCGGCGAGCAGGGTGGCGCCGTGCGTGCGCAAGGGCAGATCGAAGAACTCGGTTTCTTGCCGGTGGGCAATTCGCCCGGAATCAGCGGTTTGCGCGGCCGCATCGACGGCGACGCACAGGGCGGCGAGCTGGAAACCGCGCCGGGCGCCACGGTGCGCTTCGACTGGCCCACCGGCTTTGGCGTGGTGCATGAGATTCAACTGGCCGGCAAGATCGTCGGCTGGCGCGAAGGTGCGGGCTGGCAGGTCGCCACCCCGGCCCTGCGCGTGCAGGCCAGGGACTATGGCGCCAACGTGCGCGGCGGGCTGTGGTTCCAGAACGACGGCACTCGCCCGCGCATGCAACTGGCCGCGCAACTGGATGATGTGGCGTTGCCGGTGGCGCGCAAGTTCTGGATCCGCTCCAAGATGAGCAAGGCGGCCATCGACTGGCTGGACATGGCCGTGGCCGGCGGCGTGATCACCGGTGGCACCGGCCTGGTCAGCGGCGATCTGGACCAGTGGCCGTTCGACGACAACGACGGGCGCTTCGAGGCGTTCGGGCAGATCCGCGAGGGCACGATTCGCTTCAGTCCGGACTGGCCGGCGATGGACCAGGTGCAGGCCGATCTGCGCTTCGTCGGCAATGGATTTTCGTTGCAGGGCAGCGGCGATCTGGCCGGCACCCCGATCGCGCAGCTGGACGCCGGCATTCCCAGCTTCAAGACCTCCGAGCTGTATGTGCGCGCTTCCACCCAGGCCGATGCGGCGCAACTGCTGGGCATGTTGCGCAAGAGCCCGCTGGAGCAACGTTATGGCGATACCTTGCGCAACCTCAGCGTGTCCGGCCCGGCGACGGTGCGCTTCGATTTGCTGCGCCCGTTGCGCACCAACGGCGTGGGTGGCCATCTGCAGGGCACGGTGGCGTTGCAGGGCGCCAAGTTGGCCGACGCGCGCTGGAATCTGGCCTTCGACCAGGTCAGCGGGCAAGCCGAGTATCGCGACAGCGGATTTGCGGCCGAGCATCTGAGCGTGCAGCACCAGGGCCGCACCGGCGAGTTGGCGCTGCGTGCCGGTGGCTTTGTGCAGGACCCCAGGCAGGCCTTCGAGGCGCGCTTTGGCGCCACCGTGGATGTCAAGGAATTGTTCGACCGCGCCCCGCAGATGGAGTGGCTGCGCCCCTACGTGCATGGCAGCGCGCCATGGCAGGTGGGCGTGGATGTGCCGCTGCCGACGCCGGGGCAGGCCGATGCGCAGGCGCTGCTGACGCTGCGCTCGGAGCTGGTGGGCACCACGCTGGATCTGCCCGCGCCGCTGGACAAGGCCGCCTCCCAACCGCTGGACACGCAGGTCAAGCTGGCCCTGCCGGTCGGCGATGGCGATATCGATGTGGCCTTCGGCAAGCTGGTGGCGCTCAAGGCCAGCAGCCATGGCGACCAGACCGGCGTGCGCGTGGTGATGGGCACCGACACGGTGACCGAGCGTCCGCCGGCCAACGGACTGGTGGTGACCGGCCGTACCGCCTCGCTGGACGCGATCGACTGGATCAGCCTGGCGCGCGGCAGCAGCGATGCGGACATGCCACCGCTGCCGGGTCAGCCGGCCACGCCCAGGAAGGATGCTGTACCGCTGCAACAGGTGGACGTGCAGGCGGATAGGCTGCTGATGATCGGCGGCGTGTTTCCGCAGACCCGGCTGCGGTTGCGCCCGACCCGCGATGCGGTGGCGGTCACGTTGGACGGTCCCTCGCTGGCCGGCCAACTCACCGTGCCCAACGCCGACGGCGGCATCGTGCAGGGCAAGCTCAGCACCGTGCGCTGGCAGCCGGTGGCCGATGCGCCCGAGCCTGCGGCCCCCGAGCCCGGCGACCCGCTGGCCGGTGCCCTGCCGGAACCGGCACGCCGCGCGGTCGCCGAGTTCGACCCGGTCTCGATCCCGCCGCTGGCGCTGGATATCGACGACCTGCGCGTGGGCAAGATGACCCTGGGTGCGGCGATCCTGCGCAGTAGCCGGCTCACCGACGGCATGCAGGTGGATCAGCTGCAGCTGCGCTCGGACGACCAGAGCATCGGCCTGACCGGCGCCTGGCGCGGCAAGGGCGATGCCGCCAGCACGCGGCTGTCGGCACGTGTGGATAGCCGCAACCTCGGCAACCTGCTGCAGAACCTCACCCTGGGCGGCCAGTTGCGTGGCGGCGAAGGCCAACTGGAACTCAACGCCGGCTGGCAGGGGTCGCCGACCGGCTTTGCGCTCGGCTCGCTGGACGGCAACCTGAAGGTGGATATCCGCAACGGCCAGCTGCTGGAAGTGGATCCGGGTGCCGGCCGCGTGCTGGGCCTGCTCAGCGTGGCGCAGTTGCCGCGCCGGCTGATGTTCGACTTCCGCGATTTCTTCTCCAAGGGCCTGGCCTTCAACACGCTGGACGGGGAGGTGCGCTTCGGCGACGGTTTTGCGCGCACCGACGCCATCCGCATCGCAGGCCCCGCGGCCGAGATCGCCATCCGCGGCCAGACCGATCTGCGCGCGCAGACCTTCGACCAGACCGTGGATGTGAACCCCAAGGCCGGCAACCTGCTGACCGTGGTCGGTGCAGTGGCCGGCGGGCCGGTGGGTGCGGCGGTGGGCGCGGCCGCCAACGCCGTGCTCGGCAAGCCGCTGGGCGCGATCGGCGCCAAGACCTACCACGTCACCGGGCCATGGAAGGACCCGCAGGTGGACGTGGTCGAGCGCGAAGCGCGCGAGCGTGCGCCGAGCAAACCTGTGCCAGCTGGCAAGCCCGCCGCGCCGCCGCGCTGAGGGACTCAGTCGGCTGCAGCGTCGTCGTCGCTGCCGGCACGCCTGAACATCGGCAGCCGTAGCCGCGCGCGATGGCCCGGTACCACCGTCTGCTCCGGTCCGGCCACGCCGCGGAAATACCCCCGCTGCCATTTCTCGCGCGCCGCGGCCGATTGCGTATCCGGCAGCTCATCCAGAAAGCGCGTGCGGCTGCGGGTCCAGTCGGCGTGCTGCTGCGCCAGTTCCGGCGCCTCGGAGAGCGGCATCCACTGCGGCTGCACCTGTTCGATCAGCTGCCGCTGCAGCGGGAACAGATGGCAGAACGGCTCGCCTGCGTCGAAGCGCACCTGGCCGGGTCGGGTGAAGCGCCAGTTCATGGTGAAGGTGTACGGGCTCCAGTCGGTTTCCACCAGGCCGCTCAACGCGCCGATGCCGTCCTTGGGCCGGTTCAACGGGCCAGTGACGAACAGGTCGACGCCTGCGTCGGTGCGAAACAGGCAGGGCACATGAAAGGTCAGCACGCCGTAGCCGAAGTGGCTGATCGCCGGCGCCACGCTGCCTTCATCGGCAACGATCCGAAGCGCATCCAGCCCATCGCGCCCATCCCAACTGGCCTCGAAACCGGACTGGCACAGCAGCTCCCAGCCATGCGCGTTCGCGATCGCCAGTGGCAGGCAGCGGTATGCATAGCGTTGATCGGTGGCGTCCATCCAGTCGCGCGCATGCGGGGCAGGGCGGATGTCCAGCGTGTGGCCATCCAGAACGTGGGCGATGAGCTTCATGCGCGGGCAGTGATTGGAAGAGCGAGCCGGCGATGATAGCCGCGCCGCATGTTCAGCCGGACGACTTGTCTCCCCGGCGCGCGGGCCCCATCCTGACCGCATGACCGATAACGCTCTCACTCTGGCCGAAACCCGGCTGCTGCTCCCCTCCGGCCTGGATGCCGGCCATCTGGACCGCACCTTCGGCGCCCTGCTGGGCCCCGGCATCGACTTCGGCGATCTGTATTTCCAGCATTCGCGACGCGAGAGCTGGAGCGTGGAAGACGGCATCGTCAAGGACGGTGCGCATTCCATCGAACAAGGCGTGGGCGTGCGTGCGATCGCCGGCGAGAAGACTGGCTTTGCGTACTCCGACGACATCCAGCGCGACACCTTGCTGGAAGCGGCGCAGTCGGCGCGTGCGATCTCGCGCGACGGCGGCGCGCAATCCAGCCGCGCGCTGGTGCGCGGCAACGGCCGCGCGCTGTATCCGGCCACCGACCCGATCGACGACATGGACAGCGCCACCAAGGTGGACCTGCTGCGCCGGATCGACCAGTACGTGCGTGCCGCCGACCCGCGCGTCAAGCAGGTGATGGTGAGCCTGTCCGGTGGCGTGGACACGGTGCTGATCGCGCGCAGCGATGGCGTGCTGGCGGCCGACGTGCGCCCGTTGGTGCGCTTGAACGTGCAGGTGATCGTCGAGCAGGGTGGGCGGCGCGAATCCGGCTATTCCGGCGGCGGCGGCCGTTACGGCTATGCCGAACTGTTCGCCGACGGCCGCCCGGAAGGCTTCGCCCGCGAAGCGCTGCGTCAGGCGCTGGTCAACCTGGAGGCGATTCCCGCGCCGGCCGGCGTGATGCCGGTGGTGCTCGGGCCGGGCTGGCCCGGCGTATTGCTGCACGAAGCGGTCGGCCACGGGCTGGAAGGCGACTTCAATCGCAAGGGCACCAGCGTCTACGCCGGGCGCATGGGCGAACGCGTCGCCTCGCCTGGCGTGACCATCGTCGACGACGGCACCCTGGACGGACGTCGCGGCTCGCTCAATATCGACGACGAAGGCACGCCGACGCAGTGCACCACGCTGATCGAAGATGGCGTGCTGGTCGGCTATATGCAGGACAGCCACAACGCGCGCCTGATGGGCGTGGCACCGACCGGCAACGGCCGTCGCGAATCCTTCGCGCACCTGACCATGCCGCGCATGACCAACACCTACATGCGCGCCGGCCAGCACGACCCGGAAGAGATGATCCGCTCGGTCAAGAAGGGCATTTACGCAGTGAACTTCGGCGGCGGCCAGGTCGACATCACCAGCGGCAAGTACGTGTTCTCGGCCACCGAGGCCTACCTGATCGAGGACGGCAAGGTCACCGCGCCGGTCAAGGGCGCCACGCTGATCGGCAACGGCCCGGAAACCATGCAGAAGGTGCGCATGATCGGCAACGACCTGGCGCTGGACGAAGGCGTGGGCGTGTGCGGCAAGGACGGGCAGAGCGTGCCGGTCGGCGTGGGCCAGCCATCGTTGCTCATCGACGGCATCACGGTTGGCGGAACGCAGGCCTGAGATGCGGGGATTCGGGAATCGGGATTGGGGAGTCGCAACGGCAGGAGCGGGCTATCGCGTGTCAGAGGCTTGCGCCGCGTCGGTCTTGATACCGGGAATCGGGATCAGGGCATCGGGAAGCGCAGCAGGAGAGGCGCGCAGCGTTCTCGGCGCGCAGGTGTCGCCTACCCAGGTTGCAGATGTTGGACGCATGCTGCCCAGTTTGGCTGCGGCGGAGGCGCTCGTTGAGCGGCTCCGCGATTGCGGCCGCCAGGCCCTATTCGTCGTCTTCCAGATTCCGGTCGTCTTCTTCCAATCCCGAATCCCCACTCCCCAATCCCGGCTCCTGAGACAGCTCGCGCAGCACCTGGAACAGCTCGCGGTAGGCGCGCGGCGGTTTGTTCTTGGCGCGTTCGTGGATCGCGTTGCGCACCAGCTGGCGCAGTTGCTGGCGATCGGCGGCCGGGTAGGCTTCCAGCAACTCGGCCAGCGCGACGTCGCCTTCGGCGAGCAGGCGCTCGCGCCAGCGCTCGACGCGATGGATCGCCGCCACTTCACGGCGCGCGGTGTCGCTGTTGGCATCCAGCGCGTCGCGGATGGCAGCCAGCGTTTCATCGTCCTCGCGGCGCATGTGCTTGGCCAGAAACGCCAGCTGCCGCTTGTGCGCGATGTGCGAGGTGATGCGCTTGCTCTCTTCGATATGCGGGATCAACGACTCGGGCACCGGCAGCTTGGCCAGCTGCGCCGGGGTGAGCGCCACCAGCTTTTCGCCCAGGTCGAAAATTTCCAGCGCCTCGCGCCGTTGCTGGCTGCGGCTGGCGCCACGAAATTCACCGGTCTCTTCATCGCGTCCGCGCATTGCCACTACATCCCGAAACTTGGTTAGTTAAATTTCCGGCCGTGAACGGCCGGACTCCGGCGGAAGACTCCGCACCAAATTCAGACACTGCGGCCAGGGATGGCCGAGCTTTCTGCGGAGGATCCGCATCCAAATTCAGACAGCCCGGCCACGATGGCCGGGCTTTCGCGGACGGATCCGCATCCAAAGGATAAAGCATTGAACGCACTCTCCTCCGAAACCCGTGTCACCGACGACAGCCTGCAGCGTCTGGATGCGCTGACCGATATCTCGCAACGCCTGCTCGAGCGCGCCCGCGCGGCCGGCGCCACCCAGGCCGAAGTGAGCTGCAGCGAAGAGCGCGGCCTGGACGTCAACGTGCGCCTGGGCGATGTGGAAACGGTCGAGTCCACCCGCGACCGCGGCATCGCGGTGACGGTGTACTTCGGCAAGCGCAAGGGTAGTGCCAGCACCGCCGACCTGCAGGACGCCAGCCTGGAGTCCACCGTGGCCCAGGCCTGCGCGATTGCGCGCTATACCGAAGACGATGCGGCCTCCGGCCTGGCCGACCGGGAGTTGATGGCGCATGACTTCCCCGATCTGGACAGTTGGCACCCGTGGGCGCTGGACGCCGACACCGCGGTGGACCTGGCGCTGGCCTGCGAGGCCGCCGGCAGGGATGCCGATGCACGCATCAGCAATTCCGATGGCGCCTCGGCCAGCACCGGGCTCAGCCTGTCGGTGTACGCCAATTCGCACGGGTTCATCGGACGCGAGCGCGGCACCCACCACTCGATCAGCTGCGCGCTGATCGCCGGGCAGGGCGATGGCATGCAGCGCGATGGCTGGTACAGCAGCGCCCTGGCGCGCGAGGACCTGGAAGCGCCCGAGGCGATCGGCCGCCATGCTGCCGAGCGCACCCTGGCGCGGCTGCAGCCTCGCTCGCTGCCCACCGGCCAGCTGCCGGTGCTGTTCGCGCCGGAAGTGGCGCGCTCGCTGGTCGGCCATCTGCTCGGTGCGGTTTCCGGTGGCGCGCTGTATCGCCGCGCCAGCTTCCTGCTCGACAGCGTCGGCACCAGGCTGTTCCCGGACTGGTTCAACATCGAAGAACTGCCGCATCTGCGCCGCGGGCTGCGCTCGGCCGCCTTCGACGGCGAAGGCGTGGCGACACGGCGCTCGGCCCTGATCACCGACGGCGTGCTGCAGCGCTATGTGCTGGGCAGCTACTCGGCACGCAAGCTGGGCCTGCAGACCACCGCCAATGCCGGCGGTGTGCACAACCTGCAGGTCAGCGCCAACGCCGGCGATCTGGCATCGATGATTGCCGGCATGTCGCGTGGTCTGTTGGTCACCGAGCTGATGGGCAACGGCGTCAATCCGGTGACCGGCGATTACTCACGCGGCGCCGGCGGCTTCTGGATCGAGAACGGCGTCATCGCCTATCCGGTCGATGGCCTGACCATCGCCGGCAACCTGCGCGACATGTTTGCCGGCATCGAAGCGGTGGGCAGCGATGTCGACCCACGCTCGCACGTCAAGATCGGCTCTGTGCTGGTCAACCGGATGACCGTGGCCGGCGATAGTTGAGGGGACGGCCTTAGGCCGGCCATGCCTGACAGGCATGGTCGATGGGCCGGGCCAGGGGCTGTCGCAGCGCTGGCCCTGCGGGCGGCCTGCGTGCGTGCTGTCTCGATTCCCCGCCAAAGGCGCACGGGGTGGACCTGCCCGGCGCGCAGCAACAAGGAGCTTGTCCCGGCGCCGCTTGCGCCATGCGGCAGCGCTATCGCTGGCGGCATCGCCTCCACGCAGCGTGCGTGATATCGCTCCTGCCAGGTGAGCAAAACCAGACCATGTCTTCCCGCACTGGTGGCTGGCTGAATCGTTGTTATAGTCCGCCGCACCACAATCATGTTTGGGGAGACAGATGAGCGAATTCGAGACACATGCCGCGCCGCCACCGCCGCCGGTCGGCACCAGCACGCCGTCGGAGGAGCGCACCCTGGCGCTGGCCGCACATCTGCTGGGCATCCTGACCTATTTCGTCGGCGCGCTGGTGATCTGGCTGATCAGCAAGGACGCCAGCCCGTCCAAGCCGTTTGCCACCGATCAGGCCAAGGAGGCATTGAACTTCCAGATCACCGTGGTCCTGGCCATGATCGTGGCGGTGATCCTGGCCATGGTGTCGTTCGGCATGCTGTTCTTCCTGCCGACCCTGGTATGGATCGGCAGCCTGGTGTTCTGCATCCTGGCCGCGGTCAAGGCCAACAACGGCGAGCATTACCGCTACCCGTTCACGCTGCGCCTGATCAAGTAATCCGGCATGGTGAGATGAAAAAGGCCCGGCATCGCTGCCGGGCCTTTGTCGTTTCAGACGATGACGCGATCAGTTCTGCGCCGGGGTGTTCTCGGCGAAGTATTCGTGGCTGTCGGCGTTGGTGATCGCCTGGGCCGGGTTGCTGATCGCCAGGCTACGCGCGCCGGACTGACCATAGACGCGGTCCTGCGTGCCGGCCACCACGGTGAAGTGGCTGGTCTCGTGCACCAGCGTGCCGGCCTTGGAATCGGTACCGGTGGTCGACGCACTCCAGAACGCGTTGCAGACATGGATCTCGTACGGCTGGTTCGGATAGACGTAGGCGAAGGCATCGGCCAGATCCGCCTCGCAGCTGCAGTTGATCGTCAGCTGGCCGTTGTTCTGGTCCAGCGCGTTGTCGATGTTGACGAAGTTCGAGCTGACCCGGCTATAGCGCGAGGCGTTGTACGCACCGAACCAGGTGGTGTAGCGCGCGCCGGTGCTGCCGGCGTTGAGGTAGTTGCGCGCGTTCTGCGAGTAGTTCCGCGCGGCAGTGACGGCACTGGCGGCCTGGTTGGTGCGCGTGGTGCTGCAGTTGAGATAGTTGATGCCGTTGACCACGGCGGTCGGGCCGACTGCGAGCTGGCGCTGTACGCCACGCCGTGCGCCGTCCAGCCAGACGGTGAGCGGGGTGCTGGTGGCGACTGCCGGCAGGCCGTTGGCCGCCTTCATCAGGCTGCCGTCGGACAGCGACGCGTATTGCAGCGACGAGCGCACCTGGATGGTGTAGTTGCCGCTGGTGGACAGGTCATAGGCACCGGCCAGATCCACCTCGCCCTTGACGCTCTGGCCCGGCTGCAGAATGGTGAAGTCGGCGGCCTTGGGCAGGCCGCGCTTGACCAGCCGCCCGGTGTAGTCCACCGGCTTGCCGTCGCGACTCACGTCCAGGATGCCATTGTCCAGCGACTTGAGCGGCAGCTGATAGGTCGGAACGCGGGCAACCTGGCTGCCATTGTTGGTGACGGTGACCGCGATCTTGCCTTGATGTCGCCCGGCCTGGTCGGCCACTGGCGCCAGTTCGATGGTCAACGGAACCGGTCCGCGCACGGACTGCGCCTGCGCCGAACCGAGCACGCCGACGACGGCAAGCGTGCCTGCTGCAAACGATGCGAGAAAAACATTCTTCACCAGTGACTCTCCTTGGTCGGGGGATGCCCGCAAGCGCGGGCAGGCCAAACCTAGGCAGAGCGAGCGGGCGCGACAAGTCATTCAATTAGCGATATTTCTGGATGTCATGCATTGGTTATGCATCCCGATACATCACCGGTGCATATAATTCAGCAATAAAGCGTGCCGGCCGTCATGAAATGTTGTCGGTTGTGTGTCGCCGGCTGACACAAAGTCCGGCGACCAATGTGCCGTTTTGTGATCGGGCTCGCTCGTTGCCTGAATGGACCTGTGCGGTCGACCGTGCGGTGGCGCACGGAATGCGCAACTGTGTCGTGCAAAGCGAACCTGCGGACGGCATCCGCTGTCAGTGCGTTGGCCCTGGAAGTTGCCGTGG
Source organism: Xanthomonas sp. 3793 (assembly GCF_024806835.1). Lineage (GTDB taxonomy): Bacteria > Pseudomonadota > Gammaproteobacteria > Xanthomonadales > Xanthomonadaceae > Xanthomonas > Xanthomonas arboricola_F. Next base: position 866,651 of record NZ_JANTYU010000001.1, on the reverse strand, counting down.
TGTCGATTGGGCCGGCGCTGGATGTCGACGGACGGCATCGAGTGCGGGCGGCAGCGGGGCCGGGGCGTTGTCGGGCAATGGCGGTGACACGCGGGCTGACTGTGTCGGCCTCGGACTCCGGGGCAGACGCACTCAGTGCCGGGGTCGGGCCTCCAGGCCTGCCTTCCTGCGGTTGTCGTCCCCAGCCTGCCGGTGCGGGACCTCAGCGCTGGGTACATGTCGGGACGGCGATTGGTGCGCGTGAGAAGTGCCCGCAAGCGTGATCCACGCATGCAGGGCGCTGGACCCAGGCGACGGATGCGCCCGCACCGCGATCGTGCCGTCGCCTTGCCCGTGGCGCACGCAGCGACTGGCAAGGCGTCTGCACGACCAGCCGACAGCAGGCTGGCGCAGCCGTCGCTCAGAATCGGCACGCCGCTCACGCACTTCGCTGCCCACGCGCCGATCACACGCCTGGCAGCCGCTCGCAACGCCTGGTTAGACGCGTTTAGTGCGCGCGGTCCACCGCAAACCGGCCCAGGGTGGCCAGGGTTTCGCCGGGCTGGCCATAGGGCTGCAGCACGTCGCGCATGCGTGTGGCCAGTTCGGCCAGCTTGGATTTGGCGCCGTCCATGCCGAGCAAGGCGGGGTAGGTGGATTTGGCTTGCGCGGCGTCCTTGCCGGCGGTCTTGCCCAGCTGCGCCGAGCTCGACTCCACATCCAGGATGTCGTCGCGCACCTGGAAGGCCAGGCCCAGCGCGTCGGCAAAGTCGTCCACGCGCTGCTGGTCGGCCGCGGCGGCGCTACCGGTCAGCGCGCCCATGCGCACTGCGGCGCGAATCAGCGCGCCGGTCTTGAGCGCGTGCATGCGCTGCAGAGCGTGCAGCGACTGCAACTGACCGGTGGCAGCGATATCCAGTGCCTGGCCGCCGCACATGCCGGCGGCACCGGCCGCGCTGGTCAGGCTCTGCAACCAGCCGACACGCAGCTCGGCACCGACTGGCGCTGTGGCCAGCAATTCGAAGGCGCGGGTCTGCAGGGCATCGCCGGCCAGGATGGCGGTGGCCTCGTCGAAGGCGATGTGCACGGTGGGCTGGCCGCGGCGCAGCGCGTCGTCGTCCATCGCCGGCAGGTCGTCATGCACCAGCGAATAGGCGTGGATCAGTTCGACCGCCACGGCCGGGGTATCCAATCGCTCTTCTTCGGCGCCAAACAGCGCACCGCTGGCGTACACCAGCAGCGGCCGCATGCGTTTGCCGCCACCCAGCACCGCGTGCCGCATCGCCGCGTGCAGACGCTGCGGCGCCAGCGCAGCGCTGGGCAGGGCTGCGTCGAGGCTGCGTTCGGTGCGAGCGATCCAGTGTTCGAACAACGCGGAACTCACCTCAGCCGCCGTCCGGCGACGGCGGTTCGAAGGCTTCGGCAAGCTCGGGGCGGGCCGGGTCGGTCAGCATGCGGACGCGCAGTTCTGCCTGTTCCAGCGCCTGCTGGCAATCGCGGTACAGGCCGATGCCGCGTTCGTAAGCGCTGAGCGACTGCTCCAGACTCAGGTCGCCGACTTCCATTTTCTGCACCAGTTGCTCGAGTTCTTCCAGCGACTGTTCGAAGCGGGCAACCGGGGATGTTTCGTTCAAGGACTTCTTGGCCATCGCTAAAGTGTGCGGCGCGCACGCAGGCGGGTCAATTCGCGTCGGCATCGACGCGCCACTGCAGACGTGCGCCATGGGCTTGCAGCCAGTCGTTTAACGCAGCGCAGACGATGCGATCGCCGGCGGCGAGGACCTGGTCGTCGGCCCACAGGATCGGCAGGCGATCGCGTTGCCATGGCGGCAGATCGGCGGTTTGCAGGACATGCTTGAGTTGATGCGAATGCCTGCGCTGCGGCAGCACGATGCGCTCGCCACCGTGCCGGCCGCGCACCGCCAACGGTTGCGCGAAGCGCAGCCCCGCGGGGCCTTGCAGGTGCAGCTGCGCGCCGTCGGGCAGCCGCAACGGCTTCGCGCCGTCCCAGTGCGCGCACCACTGCGCCGGCCATGCCGGTGCTGGGCGAAGCAGGTACAGGCACTGTCGCCAGCGCCGCACCTGGACCTGTTGCCAGGCAAAGCAGGCTTGCCGATCCGGTGCGTGATTGTCGATTTCCCGCTCCAGCGCAGCCACGCCCTGCGCGGGCAGCGGCGGCGCACCGGCTGCGGTGGCCCATGCGCGCAGCAACCGTAGCCGACGTGCGGCGGGCTGCGCGCGTAACAGGTGCAGGTCCAGGGCGCCGCTTTCGGTCTGCAGGCCGGGTAGCACGGCCAGATCGTCGTGCAGCAGCAGGTCGCTGGCGTCGGCGCTCAGCTGGGCGCTGCGTGCCAAGGCATCGGCGGCCTGCGGCCAGCGTTGCTGCAGCAACGGCAGCACCTGCGTGCGCAGGAAGTTGCGGTCGTAGCGGGCATCGGCGTTGCTGGGATCGTCGATCCAGTGCAAGCCGTGCAGGCGTGCATAGGCCTGCAGCTGCGCGCGTGTATGCGCCAGCAACGGGCGCCACAAGATGCCCTGGGCAAACGGGCGCTGTGCCCGCATTGCCGCCAGGCCGTCCGGGCCCGATGCGCGCAGTGCGCGCAGCAGAAACGTTTCGGCCTGATCGTCGCGATGGTGTGCCAGCGCCAGCCATTCGCCGGGCGCCAGCCTGTCGGCAAAGGCGCCGTGGCGCGCCTGCCGCGCGGCGGCCTCCAGCCCCAGGCCGCTATCGCGCGCGACCTGCACCCGCACGATGTGCAGCGGCACCTGCAGCGCCGTGCAGCTGCGCTGGCAATGCGCCGCCCAGGCGTCGGCATCGGCATGCAGGCCGTGGTGCACGTGCAGCGCACGCAGGCCACGTTCGCGGTACGCCGGCATGGCCGCCAGCGCGTGCAGCAACACCTGCGAATCCATGCCGCCACTGTAGGCGACCAGCACCGGGCCGGGCGGGGTGGCGGGCAGCAGTGGCGGCGTGTCGGTCACCGGGTGCTCACTCGATGCGGAGCGTTGCTGGAGGGGCCCGCCACCGCTGTGCGCGAACGGTGCGGGCGCTGGATCGCATCGCCCGCGATGGGGAACGGCGGCCCATCGTCGTGCTCGTCATCGCAGCACGCGGTGCACTGGGCACCACGTGATCATGCAGCAGAACGATCAGACCGCCGCGCATCATCTCGGACGCGCTCCGCCCATGCGGGAGGCGTGTCCGGCAAGGTGGCGTTGCTGGTAGACCCATCCGTCGCCATCGCGCGGCCATCTGCACATCAACGCGTTGCCGCTGCCTCGAACGTGGCCGGGGTAGGCAACTGCACCGGCACGCCGGCGCTGTCGCAGGTGCCGGCCTTGCACAGGCGCTCGCGCAGACGCGGGGTGGCCTGCACGATGACGTGGTAGATCACGTTCTCTTCCAGCGTGCCGCGGAACGCCGCGCTGCCCGGGCCGGTGGCCCAGATGCCGACGTCTTCGCCGCCGTGGCTTTCGGACTTGGTTGGTACCAGCGATTCCTGCATGTAGCTGGGCGCTTCGGTGTCGACATGGGTGAGGTCGGGCCGGCCGTGGGCCGGCTCGCTGCTGCTGGGTTCGTGCGGGTACTTTTTCGGCCCGGCCGGCTGTGCATTGGTCGCGCCGGTGTGGCCGGGGCCATTGGCATAGCTGAGGGTGGTGTAGGGCTGTCCGGCCAGGTCGGTAGCCAGCTGGCTGCGGTCGCCTTCTTCGCCGCCGGTGCCGCGCACCTTGCCCAGGATCGGGTTGCCGCGCACCGGGTAACCAACGAAGTTGAGCGTGTGCGAATGGTCGGCTGTGACGATGATCAGCGTGTCGGCCGGAGCGGTCTGCACGGCGGTGCGCACCGCATCGGACAGCGACACCGTTTCGTCGAGCGCGCGATAGGCATTGCCGGCGTGGTTGGCGTGATCGATGCGGCCGCCTTCGACCATCAGCACGAAGCCGTTGCGATCGCGCGACAGCGCCTGGATCGCGGTGCGGGTCATTTCGGTCAGGCTGGGCTCGCCCTGCGGGCCGCGCTTGCGGTCGTGGTCGAACTGCATATGGTCCGGCTCGAACAGGCCCAGCAGCGCGGGTGCGCCGGCCGCGGCCTGCAGTTGCTGCTCGTTCCAGACATACGCGCCCTGCGGATGCGCCTGTTTCCATTCGGCCACCAGGTCGCGGCCGTCCAGGCGCAGGCCGACCTTGTCGTCGTACTCGGGATCGCGCTCCTGCACGGTCTGGAACTGGCTGCGGCCGCCGCCCAGCACCACCTGCGGGCCGCGACCGTAGCGGGCGGTCGACAACAGCTGCTGGGCGATGTCCTGGCAGCCGGCGGCACGCGCGGACTCGGGCAGGTCGGTGTCGTTTTCCCAGTTGCGATCCGGCGAATGCGCATAGGTCGCCGCCGGGGTGGCGTGGGTGAGGCGGGTCGTGGTGACCACACCGGTAGCCATGCCGGCGCTGTCGGCCAGCTGCAACCAGCTCAGCAGACCCTTGTTCAAGCTGTCGGCGCAGTCGCTGCGGTTGCCGCTGCTGACGCCGATCGCGCCCATATGCGACTTCACGCCAGTGGTGATCGCGGTCATGGTGCCGGCCGAATCCGGGGTCTGCGAATCGGTGTTGTAGGTCTTGCTGAAGGCGGTGGCCGGGAACTGCTCCCAGGACAGCAGGTTCTCTTCGCCGGGCCCGCCCTTGCGCTGGCCATCCAGGATGCGCGCGGCCGCCACCGTGGTCAGGCTCATGCCGTCGCCCAGGAACAGGATGACGTTGCGCGCCTTGCCGGCCATGGCGCCATTGCCGGCCGCACGTGCGGCGCCGGAGCGGTACCACCACTGCGGGGTCTCGCCGGCCGGGTGCGTCACCGGCGGCACGTCCACGCGGACGGCGGCCGGTGCGGACACGGGTGTGCCGGCAGTGGAGGCACAGGCGGCCACGCACAGGGTGGTCAGGGCGGCGAGGGCAGGCAGGCGGTAACGCATCGGGTTCGAACTCGTGACTGAATCGGCCCCCATTATGCCGGCCCGGGTCCGTCGCACAGATGACACGCCGCTGTTCCAGTCGTGGCCTCGCGGGCAAGGCAGGCCTGCGCTAAGGTGCATGCACTCTCCCCCCGGATGATTCGACGACATGAGACTGGTTGCGGCCTGGTTGCGCATTCCGTTCTGGCAGCGCGTGGTGGCCGGCTTCGTTCTCGGCGCGATTGCCGGGGCGTTGATGGGCCCGGCGGCCGATGTGTGGTTCGGCCCCCTCGGTGATCTGTATGTCACCCTGATCAAGATGATCGCGATCCCGCTGGTGTTCTTCGCGGTGATCAATGCGATCTCCTCGTTGCACGGGCAAAAATCCGTCGCCGCGCTCGGCGGCCGCACCTTCCTGTGGTTCGTGATCACAGCCGCTCTGGCGGTCGGCATCGGGCTTGCGGTGGGCACGATCATGCAGCCGGGTGCCGGGCACTTCAGCCTGAGCGTGGACTCGGCGTGGAAGCCGCGCGATGTGCCCAGCCCGATCAAGGTGTTGCTGGACGTGGTGCCGTCCAACCCGTTCTATGCATTGACCGGCATCGGTACCAAGACCAATGCGGCCGGCGAAACCGTGCTGGCGGCCGGGCGCGGCTCGATCCTGCCGGTGATCTTCTTCGCCGCGTTGCTCGGCTTTGCGATGGTCAAGCTCGGCGAGCGGGTGGCCGAGGCGCGCAAGCTCACCGGGCAGTTGAGCGACATCATGATCCAGGTGACGCGCTTCGTGCTGGAGATGACCCCGCTGGGCACCTTCGGCCTGATTGCCGGCCTGGTGGGCAGCTACGGCTTCACAAAGTTGCTGCCCTTCGGCAGTTTCGTGCTCGCGCTGTATGTGGCCTGCGCCATCCATATCCTGGTGGTCTACAGCAGCCTGTTGCTGGCGCATGGGCTCAACCCGTGGAAGTTCTTCCGTGGTGCGGCGCCTGGCATGCAGGTGGCCTTCGTCAGTTCGTCGAGCTTTGCCGCGATGCCGGTGGCGATGCGTTCGATCACCCACAATCTGGGGGTCAGCAAGGACTATGCCGCGTTTGCGGTACCGCTGGGCGCCAGCATCAAGATGGACGGCTGCGGCGCGATCTACCCGGCGCTGTGTGCGGTATTCATCGCCCAATACACCGGCGTGCCATTGACGGCCAACCAATACTTCGTGGTGTTGATCGCCTCGGTGCTGGGCAGTTTCGGCACGGCCGGTGTGCCAGGCACTGCGGTGATCATGGCCACGGTGGTGTTGAGCGCGGCCAACCTGCCGCTGGAAGTGATCGGGTATCTGTACGCCATCGACCGCATCCTCGACATGATGCGCACCATGACCAACGTCACCGGGCAGATGCTGGTGCCGGTGCTGGTGGCCAAGGAAACCGGCTTGCTGGACAAGGCGGTCTATGAATCGGCATCCACCAACGTGGGGCTGGAAGATCCGCCGGCCGACAGCGCCAAGCCGCTGCGCTGAGCGCAACGCATGACGGTTGGATTGCCCGTATTGCGTGAGCGCCTGGCGCAACTGCCCGAGCTTGACAGCGTGGATGGCGTGTTCGTTCAACGCACGCTTGCCGAAGATCCGTTCGAGGATCGCTATCTGGAGGTGCGGCGCCAGGAAGGCCGGCTGTATACCGATGCGCAGGTGCGCAGCCTGCCGCGCCCCAGCGGCAAGCTCGGTGCCAGCCTGGAATGGCAGGTGCGCGCGCTGTCCAGCAGATTGCTGGTGCGGCACCTGCAGGCACGCGGCGGTGAGGGCGCCATTCTCGAGCTGGGGTGCGGCAACGGCTGGCTATCGCAGCTGCTGGCGCAATCGCTGCAGCGCGACGTGTGCGGCGTGGACGTCAATCGCACCGAACTCACGCAGGCCGCGCGCGTGTTCGGCCACGACCAACGGCTGAGTTTTGTCGCTGCCGATATCCAGACCTTTGCGCTGCCGCACGATGTCTTCGACGTCATCGTGGTGCCGGCGTGCATCCAGTATTTCCCGGATCCTGCCGCCCTGGTGCGCCACCTGCTTGCGCAGCTGCGCGACGGCGGCGAGTTGCACATCCTCGACAGCCCGCTGTACCCAGACCGGCACCGCGCCGACCAAAGCGCTGCACGCAGCCTGCGCTATTTCACCGGCCTGGGCGTGCCTGCATTGGCCGGGCACTATCACCAGCACACCTACGCCGCCTTCGACGCGTTCGCAGTGCAATGGTTGTTCGATCCGCGTCGTGCGCGTGCGCGTGTGCGCCGCATGCTCAAGCTGCGCCAGCCGCATTTTCCATGGTTGTGTCTTCGCAAGCAGGACAACCGGGGACGGTAACTCGGCGGGGTCATCGCCCTTGCATGGCCTCCAGCAACGTCGTTGCTGGAGGCGCCCGGTGCTGCGCGACCGCGCCGACCACGATGAAGAACGTCAGCACGCCGATCAGCGGCCATAGCGTGTGGCGAACGCACAACCACCACCAGCCTTGCGCCTGCACGCCGCGCATGCGTCGATACAGCCCGCCTGCCAGCGCCGCGTCCACCAGAAGCTCGGCCATCAATACCGGCGCCGACCATACCACCCAGGCGGCAGCGACGATGGCGACCGCGGCGGCGGCCAGCACTGCCAGAATCGCCAGGATCGGCAGTCCGGCTTCGCCATCGACAACGTCGGTGAGTTCGCTGTCGCCCGAAACATCCGGGGTGGATCCGGATGGCGCGCTCCACGTGCCGGAACCACCTGCGCCGCCGGAGTTGCCGCCGTGGCCGGCCCATCCCGAGGTGTCCTGCGCCACGCTGCTGCCGAGGTCGACGCAGTCGCTCACCAACTCGCCATCCACCTCGTTGCGCCAGCGCACCCATGCCCACATCAGCAGCAGGAACAGGCCATAGGCAACCAGCGTCGCCATCGGGTAGCGCACCACCATCGCGTTCACGCCTGCATTGCGCAGCAGGAACGAGGCCAGCATCCCGCCTGTTGCCGTGATCAACACGATGGCGCTCATCTGCAGGCGCGGCCAACCGTCGCGTTCCAGATGCCGCCTTGCATGCTCGATGGTGAATCGTCTTCGGTCCGACATGACGCGATGCCTCCTGCTGCCGGCAGCCTTGCCCGGATGCCGAGGGTAAGTGACTTTCGATGACGCGTGCACGCGCTCCGCTGCAGACAGGCCACATGTCCAGGGACCGGTGGTCGATGCGGCGCTTGCCGGTCCGGAGCGCGCAAGCGATTGCTCAACGGCCTGGGGGCTGTGTAGGCTTCGTCACCACATGCTGCGGGCGTGGGAACCTGCAAAGCAAGCGCAGGGAGGCGCTGTGCGTTGGCGCATCCGAGTACGCGGGGCGAATCCCTTCAACCCGCGCGCATGGCACACTTTCGGTTCATCCCCTTGCGAGAGCGTGCAGTGATTGGCCAACAACGTGACCTGACATTTCGTTTTCTGGCCGAGCCCAGCGACGTCAACTTCGGCGGCAAGGTGCATGGCGGGGTGGTGATGAAGTGGATCGACCAGGTCGGCTTTGCTGCGGCCAGCGGTTGGAGTGGGCATTACTGCGTGACGGTGGCGGTGGGCGGGATCCGCTTTGTGGCGCCGGTACGGATCGGCGATCTGGTCGCGGTGTCGGCCAAGCTGGTCTATACCGGGCGCAGCAGCATGCATTTCGCCATCGATGTGCGTGCGCGCAGCCCGATGGGCGGCGATTCGCGCTTGTGCACCCACTGCATCATCGTGTTCGTGGCAATGGACCCGGATGGTGTCACGCCGGTGGAAGTGCCGTCCTGGCGGCCTGACACGCCCGAGGATCAGCGCCTGGCCGAATACGCGCTCAAGGTGATGGAGCTGAGCAAGGGCATCGAGGACACCATGGCCCACTACAAAGCCGATACGTCCGGCTGAGAACGGCCAACAGAACGGCGCGCGCAGGGACAGGTGAGTGCGGACGACGCGCTCAGACCGGCGGGGACGAGCGGTGGATGCCGCAACGAGCCCCGGCAACATCCGCTCGGCGGCAGCACAGCCGTTTGTTGGCTGCTCCAGGCGGAGTAGCGCTGGACCTGGCGATTGGCCCGATGCATCGACGCCGCCGACGCCGGGTGCTGTTACGAGCGCTGACAGGCCAGCTGCGGGAACGTTGGCAGTCGCGGCTGCCACGCGGCAGTCACATGACCGTCTCGGTGACAATGGGCACAAAAAAAGCCGCGGATCTGCCGCGGCTTTCTGAGGCGTTCACGGCAGGCAGGGTCACAGCACCCGGCGCGCCTGGATGAACTTCTCGCTCCAGTAACCGCTGGCCAGCGAATCCACGCGCACGTCCTTGCCGCGGCTGGGCGCGTGCAGGAACTTGCCGTCGCCGACCACCAGGCCGACATGATCGATGCGGCCGCGCTTGCCGAAGAACACCAGATCGCCGGCCTTCAGTGCGTTCGGGTCCTTGATCAGTTCGGCCGATTCGTCGCGGGCGATATCGCGCGAGACGCGCGGCAGGTCGATGCCCAGCGCCGTCTTGAAGACGTAGCCGACCAGACCGCTGCAATCGAAACCTTCGGTGGACTCGCCGCCCCACACATAGGGGGTGCCGAGCAGGGCCATGGCACGCTGCAGGATCACCTGCACGCGACTGTCGGCAACGGCGTTCTGCGCAGCATTGGCCGCGCTCTGCGAGACATCGTAATTGGCGAGCAGGCGGCTGAGGTCCCCGGCGAACATCGCCGAGCGGTCCATCAGCGGAATGGCGTCATTGGCGGCCAGGTGCGGAAGCAGGGCGGCCAGGGTAGCGGTGGCAGCGGCGTCGGCGCGGCTGCGGGTTGCGGCTTTCTCGGCGGCGACGGCGCTGTCTGGCGTGGTTGTCTGCGGAGCGGATGGGGCGGTAGTGGCGGTCTGCGCCAGAGCGGGCAGCGCGGCAATCCAGAGAGCGGTGACGCATAGCAGGCGGAGCGGTTTCCGGAGCGGAAGCGGTGCGGCGCCAGTTTTGATCTGTTCGTCGTTCGTCACGCGGGAATCACAATTCTGCTGTCGATGCGGGATGATGCCCTGGTGAACGAATCGTTACGTTCAAAAAAAGTTAACTTTCCGTTTTATTACTTGTGATGGGCATCACATTTCAATGTAAAACCCGCTTTGAACCTGAATAATGGTCACGCCAATAGGCGCCATCGAGAAAATCCAAGCGGACGGTACCGCCAGTGGTCGGCGCATGCACGAAGCGGCCTTCACCCACATAAATGCCCACATGGCTCACGTTTCCGCCGGCGCCGAAGAACACCAGATCCCCGGTGGCCAGCTTCTCGGGCGGGATCCGCGGGCCCTGAATCGCGGCCAGGTCACGCGAGGTGCGCGGCAACGACAGCGCCAGCACATCCTTGTAGACATAGGTGACCAGGCCGCTGCAGTCGAAACCGGTCTCAGGCGTATTGCCGCCGAACCGGTACGGGGTGCCGACCAGCCCCAGCGCACGCATCAGGATGTTGTTGGCCGCAGCGGGATCGGCAGGCGGTACCTGGGGCCACACGCGTGCCGACGGCGGCGGGGCAGAAGGTCGCCGAACCGGCGCCTTCGACGAGCAGCCGCCCAGCAGGACGAGGCTCAGCAACAGACAGGCCGCGGCGCGATGGGCGCGGGCGGCGACAACTGGCGTGATATGCATGGAGCCGGGATAATGGGCGGTTCGAAAGGTCGCCATGATGGCGGCGCACCCGGCGGCCGACAAGCCGTCCTCCACCGTCTGCCACCGGGCAGCCTATCCAGAGCCAGGCATGAAGATCGAAAAAGACAGCGTCGTCCGCTTCCACTACACCGTTTCGGAGATTGGCCAGGAGCCGATCGAAAGCTCCAAGGAGCGCGACCCGTTGGCGATCATGATCGGCCACGGCAACATCATCCCGGGTCTGGAAGCGGCCATGATGGACAAGCAAGCCGGCGAGAGCTTCGGCGTGGACGTCAAGGCCACCGAGGCCTACGGCGAATACCGCGAAGGCCTGAGCCAGCGCGTGCCCAAGAAGCACTTCGGCGCCACCAAGCTGGTCCCGGGCACCCAGGTGGTGCTGCAGACCAACTTCGGCCCGCGCGCGGTCACCGTGCAGAAGGTCGGCATGAGCGTGGTCGACGTCGACCTCAACCACCCGATGGCCGGCAAGGACCTGCACTTCGACGTGGAAATCGTCGAAGTGCGCGAAGCCACGCAGGAAGAGCGCGACCATGGCCACGTGCACGGCGACGGCGGTCATCATCACTAAGCGCGGCGGTCAATGCCACTGTGCGGCCGCTGGCTGGGTACGCCCGGCCAGCCGCCAGCAAGCACTGCGGGCGCACGCTGAGGTCTGCATGCCACCTGCAGCCGGCTGGTGGTGACGCCCAACGTGGTGGTGGCCGCAGCCCGCGATGGCTGTCTTCCTGACGGCCCGCTCCTCGGCGGGCCGTCTGCTTTCTGCGGTGCGCAACGCCGCATCCGGTTGCCCGAGCTGCGATGACACCACGCGATCTGCTGTTACCCATTGCCGCGACCGAGCGCATCGTCGTCTTGGACGTCCTGCGCGGCTTTGCGTTGCTCGGCATCTTGCTGATGAACATCGAGGCCTTTGTCGGTCCGCTGGATCTGGCGCTGAGCGGCGTGGAGCCGCATTGGCACGGCGCCGATCGCGTAGCCGATGCGCTGGTCTACATTTTTGTGCAGGGCAAGTTCTACCCGCTGTTTTCGATGTTGTTCGGCATGGGGTTTGCGGTGATGGCGCAGCGCGCCGAACGTGCCGGGCGCGGGTTTTTCGGCATGTATCTGCGGCGCACGGCCGGCTTGCTGGTCATCGGTCTGGCGCATGCGGTGCTGCTGTGGTCGGGCGACGTTCTGGTGACCTATGCCTTGCTGGCGGTGTTGCTGCTGGGCGCTCGCAATGCGCCGACCGTGACGCTGCCGTGGCTTGCCGCGCTGGTGTACCTGTGCGCGCCGGCCCTGGTGCTGTTGTACGGCGTTGCCGGTGCGATGATGCAGGCCGCTCCGGCATCGGCGGTGGACTGGAAATCGGCCATGGCCGATGTTGCGCAGCAGGCCGTGGCCAATGTGCAGGCACAGCGCGCTGCACTTGGACACGGCACTTACCTGCAGGCCACTGCGCAGCGCTGGCACGATCTGCGCGAAGCGATGAGCGGGCTGAGCATCAACGGCCCGGCCATGCTCGGCATGTTTCTGCTGGGCAGCTGGTTCGTGCGCAGTGGCGCGATTGCCGCGCCCGAGCGCTTCCCACGGCTGTTCCGGGTGCTGCGCTACGGCGCCTTACCGCTTGGGTTGGGCGTGATGCTGCTGAGTTATGCCGTGGAGCCCTGGATGGACCCGGCGCGGTTGAGCATGCGCCTGTCCGGCGCGTTCGCGCTGGCGTTGGTAGCCGGGCCGCTGATGAGCCTGGGCTACGCCGCGTGGGTGGTGCGCTTTGCCTCGCATCTGGCCTGGCTTGCGCCGGCCGGCCGTATGGCATTGAGCAACTATCTGTTGCAGTCGCTGCTGTGCAGCTGGATCTTCTACGGCTACGGGCTGGGCTATTTCGAACAGCTGCCGCGCCTGTGGCAGCTGCCGTTCGCGGTGGGGCTGTTTGCCCTGCAGGTGGTGGCAAGCCAGGCGTGGTTGCACTGGTTCCGCTTCGGGCCGGTGGAGTGGGTGTGGCGCAGCGCAACCTATCTGCGGGTCCCGCCGATGCGGCGCAGCAACGCGCGCGGCCACTAGCACCCAATGGCTGGCGGGCGCGAGGACGTTGTGGTGATCGGCGCCGGCGCGATCGGGCTGGCCACGGCGCTGGCGTTGCTGGAGGCGGGCCGGCAGGTGCGTGTTCTCGATGCCGGAGCGCTGGGCGCTGCCACCTCGCATGGCAACTGCGGCACCATCACGCCCAGCCATGCGCCGCCGTTGGCGGCACCGGGCATGATCGCGCAGGCGCTGAAATGGATGCTGACGCCGGATGCGCCGCTGTACATCCCACCGCGTCTGGACCCGGCGCTGTGGCACTGGCTGCTGCGGTTTGCGCGGCGGTGCAATGCGCGCGACTGGCAGTCCAGTGCACAGGCGCGTGCGGCCTTGCTGCAAGATGCGCGCCAGCGCCTGGACGACTGGGTGGCGCGCTATGCATTGGAGTGCGAGTTCCGCACCGACGGGCTGGACTATGTGTTCGGCGATGCGCGCCGCTTTGCGAAGTATCGGGAAGAATGCGCGCTGCTGGCGCAGTGGGGAATCCAGGCACAGGTGATCGAAGGCGCCGATTACACGCGGCAGGATCCGGCGTTCCGCGAGGGGATTGCCGGCGCGATCCACTTTCCGGGAGACGCGCATCTGCGCCCGGAGCGCTACACCGCCGAGCTGGTCAGGATATTGCGCGCGCAAGGTGCGCAACTCGATGAGCACTGTCGCGTGGAGGCTGTGGTTGCCGAGCCCTCGGCGGTCTGCGTGCGGACCGCACATGGCACGCTGTACGCACGCGAAGTGGTGATCGCCACCGGGCCGTGGTCGCCGTTGCTGGCGGCACGGCTTGGCCTGCGCCTGCCGGTGCAGGCCGGCAAGGGCTATTCGATCACCTACAGCGCGCCACCTCTGATGCCGCGTCGCCCGGTGGTGCTGAAGGATCGCTGGGTGTTCGTGGTGCCCTGGCGTGATCGTTTGCGGATCGGCAGCACGATGGAATTTTCCGGTCATGACACGCAGCTCAATCCCACCCGCCTGGCAGCGCTGGAGCGCGCGGCGGCCGACTATCTGCATGCGCCCCGCGGGCCGGCGGTGATCGAGCGTTGGTATGGATGGCGGCCAATGACCTGGGACGATGTGCCGGTGCTGGGCGCAATACCTGGCCGTCCTCACGTCTGGCTCGCAGCTGGACATGGCATGCTCGGAATCAGCATGAGTACTGCAAGTGGACAACTGATGGCCGACCTGATCACGGGCCGCGCACCTGCGCTGGACCCGCATCCCTACCGGGCGGAGCGCTACGAATGAGTGCGCGTTACGACTACGACGTGGTGATTCTAGGCGGCGGTTCCGGTGGTTTGGCGGCGGGATTTCGCGCGGCAAAGCACGGCGCACGCGTGGCGATCATGGAGCCTGATGCGTTGGGCGGCACCTGCGTCAATCTTGGTTGCGTGCCGAAAAAAGCGATGTGGTTGGCAGCCGATCTGGCCGGCAAGATCGAGCTCGCCAGCGCGCTCGGTTTCGACGTGCCGCGGCCGGCGCTGCAGTGGCAGGAGCTGGTCACCCATCGGCAGGGCTATATCGCCAACATCCACGCCAGCTATCGGCGTCGGCTCGACGAAGACGGCGTGGTGCTGATTCCGCAACGCGGCGTGCTGCAGGACCGCCATACCATCATGGGGGGCGATGGGGTGGCGGTGACGGCCGAGCACATTGTGATCGCAACCGGTGCGCATCCGTTGCGCCCCAATGTGGAAGGCGCCGAGCATGGCGAGGTCTCCGACGATTTCTTCAATCTCTGTCATGCGCCTGCGCACGTGGCGATCATCGGCGGCGGCTATATCGCGGTGGAAATCGCCGGCCTGCTGCAGGCGCTCGGCAGTCGTGTGCATCTGTATGTACAGGGCGACCGGTTGCTGGAACGCTTCGATGCGGAACTGACGCAGCAGTTGGCCGACAACCTGCGCCACCTGGGCGTGCGCCTGCACTTCGGTTTCACCACCACCGGCCTTGAGCGCGATGCTCGAGGTGGGCTGCGCGTGCATGGCCATCCGGCGCACCCGCGCGAGCAGGGAAACGACGTGTTCGACAAGGTGTTCTTCGCCATCGGCCGACGCGGCAACACCGCAGGTCTGGGTCTGGACGCCGTGGGTGTGGCGGTGGGCGAGAAGGGCGAGGTGGTGGTGGATGACGGTCAGACCACCACGGTGCCCAACATCCATGCCATCGGCGATGTCGGCGGCAAGGTCGGGCTGACGCCGGTGGCGATTGCGGCCGGGCGTAAATTGATGGACCGGTTGTTCGGCAATCAACCGGATGCGCGCATGGACTACGAAGGCGTGCCGAGCGTGGTGTTCTCGCATCCGCCGCTTGGCCATGTCGGACTCACCGAAGAACAGGCGCGCGCGCGTTACGGTGGCGCGGTACGCGTGTATCGCAGCAACTTCCGCCCGATGCTGCATGCGCTGGCCGATGCGCCGCAACGCAGTCTGTTCAAGCTGGTCTGCGTGGGCGACGAGGAGCGTGTGGTCGGCGTACATCTGCTTGGCGAAAGCGCCGACGAAATGCTGCAGGGCTTTGCCGTGGCAGTGAAAATGGGCGCCACCAAGCGCGACTTCGACGAGACCGTGGCGATCCACCCTACCTCGTCGGAAGAGATCGTGTTGATGCATTGATGCATTGGTGTGGAGTGGGTGGGAGCGTCAGCTGTCTGCGGCAGGGCAACGGTGGAAGTGGCGCAAAGGAAGGCAGGCGGGGCGCGAGTGCAAGCAGAGGGCGCAGCGCCAACCGCCAACCGCAACTAGGGCCCGGCTCCAGCCAGGAGCGGGATTGGGGTGAGGGTTGGCCATCAAGAAAGTGGTAGGCAACACTGGCTCTGCGTTTGGCGAGACCGGCCTTGTGCTCATGCACTGTTGCGCGCTGTGTTGAGCGGCTAGCCGTTTTGCTCTGCATCGCTTGGCCCGCACCCTACCCTAACCCCTCTCCCGGCGGGAGAGGGGCCGTTGAGCGTTTTCGTCGAGACAGCCTTGGATGACGCGCTTGGTCGCACAAGCGCGGCGGCCCGGCCGGCATTGAGTCGCGTCTGCTGGCATTCTTGTCTGATGTCCAGACCCCGCCAGCCATCTTCGCGTCCGTTCGCATCTGCCAAGTCCGCCGCCTGTTTCGCGTCAACGCCGGCAGCGCCCTCAGGTGAGCAGGCGCGGCTGCGGATTCTTGACGTCATCGGCGCCATTCCTGCCGGTCAGGTTGCCGGCTACGGCGAGGTCGCTGCACGTGCCGGGTTGCCTGGGCGTGCGCGCCTGGTGGCGCGCGTGCTCAGTGGCAATGACGATCCGGATCTGCCCTGGCATCGCGTGCTTCGTAGCGATGGTCGCATTGCGTTGCCGTCGGGGTCGCCTGGCTACCACGAGCAATGCCAGCGGCTGCGTGCCGAGGGGGTGCCGGTGGTACAGGGGCGGGTGCGCCGAGCCAGCGCTGCGCAGCGGCTGGATGCGGCCGTGTGGGGTCCTTCATAACGCTGCCGTTATCATTGGCAGCATTCAGAAGGATGCCGCCATGCCTCAATTGCCGCCCGTTACCAAAGCACTGTTGATCGCCAATATCGGCCTGTTCCTGCTGCAATGGGCCCTGGGCGATCTGGGGGTTGGGGTGTTGCCATCGGACTCCACCTTGTCGTGGCTCATGCTGTGGCCGATTTCCGACGGCTTTGATGCGTTCTCGCCGGGCGCCAGCTTCATGCCGTGGCAGTTGTTGACCTATGCGTTTCTGCAAAGCGGTTTCAATCAACTGTTTTTCAGCGCGCTGGTACTGTTCATGTTCGGCGCACCATTGGAGCTGACCTGGGGCCAGAAGCGCTTTTTGACCTACTACTTGGTATGTGTGGCCGGCGCGGGCGTGTGCCAGCTGCTGATGGCGTGGATCACCGGAGGCGGTGCACCGGTCGTGGGCGCGTCCGGTGCCGTGTTTGGGCTGTTGTTCGCCTATGGCATGCTGTTCCCCAATCAGCGCGTGATGCTGTTGTTTCCGCCGATTCCCATGAAGGCCAGGACCTTGGTCATCGTGGTTGGCATTACCGAAGTGATGCTGGGCTTATTGGGTCAGCGATCGGCGATAACGTATTTCGCATACCTGGGCGGCATGCTGTTCGGCTGGCTGATGATCCGCTATTGGCGCGGCCAGTCACCGTTTGGCGGCAGCGGTGGCCGCAAGGGTGGTGGCGGAAAGGGGCGCAAGCCGCCGCTGCGCGTGGTGCGCTGAGTCAGACGACGGTTTACCGGGGCGGCCTGATTCGTGGCAGTGACGCTGGCTGCGATTGACGTTGCCGGTAATGCTTCATCGCGGCCAAGGCCGCTCCTACGAGAGCAAGATGGCGGGCGGCATGTCGTCGGAAGCAGGTGTGCCGCTGCTGCATAGGGCGACCAGTGGGCCGGGCAGCGTGCAGGTCGGAATGCACCCCGAGCAAGGGCTGGCTGGAATGCTGGTCAGAGGGGAGATTTGGCTGGGCAGAAAGCAGATCTAGCGGAAAGCGGATCAGCGAAAGGCGATCAGGCGAAAAGCAGATCGAGCCATGTAGATCAAGCAAAGATGGATTGAGCAAAGCGCAAATCAATCCGAAGCAGATCAAGCGAAAGACAGATCAAGCATTTCCGTCACGAATGCCCAAAACAGAAAAAGAGCGCGGAATCCGCGCTCTTTTTTGTTGCCGACTTTTTGCCGATCGTGCCGGGACTCAGCGCCAGATCTTGATCTGGTCTGCGTCCACGCGCTGCATCGGCTGGCCAGCCTTGCAGCTGAAGGCTGCACCGAATTCCGGCAGGTTGGACAGCGGGCCGTTGCTGCGCCACTGGCCTGGTGCGCGGATGTCGGCGCTTGCGCGCTGCACCGCTTCGTTCGGCGACAGCTGCTGTGCCCACAGGCCGGCCCAGGCAGTGAAGAACGCCTGCTTGTCGGCCTCGGTGGCTGCCGGTTGCGCCTTGCTGAAGGCCTGCAGGGCCAGTTCGACGCCGGCCAGGTCGGCAAGGTTTTCTTCGGCGGTCTGCGCGCCGTTGACCTTGACGTTGGGCACGCCCGGGTACGGATAGGCAGCGAACTGGTTGGCGACCTTGCCGGTCAGCTGGCTCCAGCTGCTCTTTTCGGCAGGTGTCCACCAGCTGCGCAGCTCGCCCTTGGCGTCGACCAGCGATCCCTTGGCATCGATCGCACGGGTGAGTTCGTGCGCGACCAGCGCGCCGTAGGCGCCGTACTGGGCCGCCGGGGTGCTGCCGGTGGTCAGCACCGGTGCCTGCAATACGGCCGCGGTGACGATCAGGCGGTTCTGTGCAATGTCGTAGGCCACTGCCGGCTGCTGCGGCAGCACGTCCCAGCGACGGTCGGCGTTGCCCTTGCCGATGCGCTTCATCTCCTCGCGGTGACGCCAGGTCGAGGCGATCAGCATGTTGCCGCCGAAGCTGCCGCGGCCCATCGGCTGCACGGTGTAATCCAGATCGCGGCGCGGTGCGCCGACTTCGATCTTCATCGCGGCCAGCTTGGCCTTGGCTTCGGCGATCACTTCGCCGTTGCCCCAGCCGGTGCGCTCCAGCGCGGCCAGCTGCGCGTCGCGCACCTGGTCGGCGATGGCTTCGGCCTGGCGGCGCGTGTCGCTGCTCAGGTAACGCGCCACGTATTCGCGACCGAGCATCGGGCCGGCAGCGATATTGATCGCGTCCAGCACTTGCTGCCAGCGCTGCGGCGGCAGGGCATCGCCACGCAGCAGACGGCCGCGGAACTGGTATTCGGCATCGTGGAAGCTCTTGGACAGGTACGGCGCCATCGCATCGCCCACGCGCCAGCGCAGGTAGGCCTTCCACTGTTCCGGCTTGATGCTGACGATCATGCTGTCGAGCTGCTTGAACATGGCCGGGTCGGCCATCGACACCAGGTCGTCCTTGACGCCCTGCGCTTCCAGGAAGTCGGCCAGACGCAGGTTCTTGTACTGCTTGGTCAGCTCCTTGGTGGCGATCGGAGCGTAGTTGTTGAACGGGTTGTTGATGCCTTGCACCGACTGCGCGCTACGCGCCAATGCGGTTTCGATCTGCAGTACCGAGGCGGCATCGGCGTCGAGCTTGTCGGCCGGTGTGCCGGTCAGCGCCAGGATCTGCTTGACGTAGGCGCGGTAGCGGCCCATCAGCGCCTGGGTGTCGGCATCGGTGCGGGTGTAGAACGCCGGATCCGGCAGGCCCATGCCGCCCTGCATGAAATAGCCGATGTGGCGGTCCAGCGCCTTCAGGTCCACGTCCGGACCGAAGTTGAAGCCGACCGGAATGCCGACCTGATGCAACGCGGCGATCGAAGCGGGCACATCCTTGGCCTTCTTGATCGCGTCGATGCGCGACAGCAAGGGGGCGATCGGATTGGAGCCATCCTTTTCCACCGCCGCCTCATCCAGGCCGCTGGCCCAGAAATCGCCGAGCAGCTTCTGCACGTTGCCCTGCGGAGCCTTCATCGAGGCGTCCAGCAGTTCGCGCTGCTGCTGCAGGGCACGCTCGGACAGCTGGCCCAGCGCCGTCACGGCGCCAGCCTGCGGGACCGGATTGGCTTTCAGCCAGCCGGCGTTGGCGTAGTCGTAGAAATCGGTGCAGGCCGCGGAGACGGCCGGGGCCTTGGGAGCTGCCTTCTTCTTGCGAGCGGCGTCGGCGTCGGGAGCGGACAGCAGCGTGATCAGGCTGAAGCCAAGAGCGAGGGCAAGCGGGCGAATGGTGGGCATCGAGAAGAAGGGTGGCCAGAGTAAAGTCGGCGGAGTTTAGCAAGGCTGCGCCTCGTACAGGCGGGCGCCCGCCGCCGTTTGTCATCGGTACCGGCCGTCTGCATGAATGCGACAGGCCCGCGTGTGCGGGCCTGTGCGTGCTGCCACTGTGCTGGAAGCGCTTGCAGCTGCTGGCTGCGCGGGCTTACCAGATCACCACGCGGTCCTTCTCGGGCCGCACCATCGCATCGCCCGGCTTGCAGGCGAATGCGCTGGCGAACTGCGGCATGTTCGAAGGCGGCGCGATGGCGCGCAGGTTGCTGGGCGCATGCGGGTCCGAGGCCAGGTAGACCATCTGCTGTTGCTCGCGTACGCGTTGACGCCAGCTGCGCGCAAAGGCCAGAA
This sequence comes from Xanthomonas sp. 3793, assembly GCF_024806835.1. Lineage (GTDB taxonomy): Bacteria > Pseudomonadota > Gammaproteobacteria > Xanthomonadales > Xanthomonadaceae > Xanthomonas > Xanthomonas arboricola_F. The sequence continues at coordinate 846,941 of NZ_JANTYU010000001.1, read as the reverse complement.
AGAAACGTTGATCGGGACTGTAGCCGTCGACCGACTTTGCCCGCTCGGGATGCTGGTGCAGGGCGGTTTGCAGCGCGTCGTAAGCCACGTTGGTGCCGCCCAGGTCGGCAATATTTTCACCCAGGGTGAGCTTGCCGTTGACGTGCAGCGTCGGGTGTTTGGGTAGTGGGGTATAGGCATCGAACTGCTTGACCAGCTGCGCGCTGCGCTGCTCGAACTTGCGTCGATCCTCGGCCGTCCACCAGTTGACGTTATTGCCTGCACCATCGAACTGGCTGCCCTGGTCGTCGAAACCGTGGGTCGCCTCGTGGCCGATCACCGCGCCGATGCCGCCGTAGTTCAACGCATCGTCCGCGCTGGCGTCAAAGTACGGCGGTTGCAGGATCGCCGCGGGGAAATTGATGGAGTTGGTGCTGGGGTCGTAATACGCGTTGACCGTCTGCGGGGTCATCTGCCAGCGTTTGCGGTCAGTCGGTTTACCGATCTGCGCGATGTCGTAGCGATGGTTGAACTTGGCCGCTGCCTGCAGATTGCGGTAATACGCGCCGGGGACGATCTCCAACCCGGACCAGTCACGCCAGGCGTCCGGATAGCCGATCTTGGGCAGGAAGGTGTTCCACTTGGCGATGGCCTTGTCCCTAGTTTCCGTGCTCATCCAGTCGACGTTCTCGATGCGTGTCTTGAGTGCGGCGCGGACGTTGTCCACCAGTTCGCTGGCACGTTGCTTGGCCTCGGGCGTAAATACCTTGGCAACGTAGAGTTGACCCACGCCTTCGCCCATTGCGCCATTGACCGCGCGCAGGACGCGCTTCCAGCGCGGAAGTTGCTCTGGCTGCCCGGAGAGGGTCTTGCCGTAGAAAGCAAAGCGATTGTCGACGAATGCCTTGCTGAGCTGCGCGGCTGCTTCATCAATCGCATGGAAGCGCAGATAAGCTTGCCACTGCGCGATCGGCGCAGTGGCCAGTTCGTGATCGAACGCAGCGAAAAAGCGCGGCTGCGCCAGCGAGAAGCCCTTGCCGACCTCCACGCCCTGGGTGGCGAAGAAGTCTTTCCACGGAAAGTGCGGCGTGAGCTTGTCTGCCTCGGCGAGACTGACCAGGCGATACTGGTTTTTCGGCTCACGAGCCTCCACCGGCTTCATCGACGCGGCAGCCAGACGTGTTTCGAGTGCCAACACATCGTTTGCCTGCGTCTTGGCCACGTCGGCAGAACTGCCGGTGAGTTCGAACGACTTGGCGATGTAGGCAAGATAAGCGGCGCGGATCGATGCGTGCTCGGCGTCGGTGTAGTAGTCCTTGGTTGGAAGGCCCAGGCCGTCTTCCTGGGTGAATGCGATCTGCATGTCGGCATCGTGGAAGTCTGCGCCGGCACCGAATCCGAACACCTGTCCATCGCCTTCGCTATGACGGTCAATGATGTAACCGGCGACATCCTTGCCTGACTTCAACGCGGCAATGGTGTCCAGTTGTGGCTGGATCGGCTGGGCGCCTGCCGCTTCGATGGCAGCTTCGTCCATGCCGGCGGCATAGAGCGCGCCGATTTTTTGCTCCAGCGAATTTGCCGGTTTTCCCGGCTGCGCGGCCGTTTCAACAAGGTTGCGCTGAATGGCCATGCTTTTTTCGGTCAGGATCTCGTCCACGCCCCAACTGGTGCGATCGGGCGGAATCGGATTGGTGTTCGCCCATTTGCCGTTGACGAATTCGTCGAGGTTCTGGCATGCGCTGGCTGCTGGGCCGAGTTCGCTGATGTCGAACGCAGGCGTTGCCGGAGTAGCAGGGGCAGCCGCAGGTGTCCGGGGCGCGGTGTCTGCCTGCGTGCCGGTGTCCTCGGCGTTGCGCTTGCAGCATGTCAGGGCCACAACCAGGGCAAAGGCGAGCGTGGAAGTCTTGAGCAATGGCATGAACGTCAGCCGCAGTGAGGGACAAGGACGCTGAGCATAAGCGGGCGCGGCCTTGCCTGCGCACGCGTTGAGCTTTGTTGAGGCTTGTGTGCCGATACCGTCGTGCATGCAGGCCCAGTGGCGTACAGCGCGCCGCTGGGGCGGCGTTGGTTGAAATGTTGTGACTAGAAATAAACCTGGCAGGCCAGCGTGAGTCACCTGTCAACCAAAAGAAAGATCCGAAGAATCCAAAAAAAACGGGCGACGATCTTTGGATCGCCGCCCGCCTGATTTACCGCATTTGCGCAATTACCAGATCACGACCTGCTGATCGCCCTGGCGCACCATCGCATCGCCTGCCTTGCACGAGAATGCCGCGGCAAACGCCGGCATGTTCGACGGTGCACCGATGGCGCGGAAGTTGGCCGGTGCGTGCGGGTCGGTCTTCAGGCGCACCACCAGTTCTTCCGGGGTGAAGTTGCGGCGCCACACCGTGGCCCAGTTGAGGAAGAAGCGCTGGTCGCGGGTGATGCCGTCGCTCTTGGGGTCGTCCTTGCCGGCGGTGGCAGTCTTCATCGCGTCGTAGGCGGTGTTGAGGCCACCCAGGTCGGCGATGTTCTCGCCAAGCGTCAGGTCGCCCTTGACCTTGTCCCCGGCCGGGGTGCGGTAGCCGTCGAACTGCGCGACCAACTTACCGGTGCGGGCCTTGAACGCATCCAGATCCTTCTGCGTCCACCAACCCGGATCGGGGATGAAGTTGCCATCGGCACCGAAGCGGCTGCCCTGGTCGTCGTAACCGTGGGTCATTTCATGGCCGATCACCGCACCGATGCCGCCGTAGTTCATTTCCTCAGGCGCATTCGGGTCGAAGAACGGCGGCTGCAGGATCGCGGCCGGGAACACGATCTCGTTCTGCAGCGGGTTGTAATAGGCGTTGACCGTCTGCGGGCTCATGCCCCATTCGGTCTTGTCCACCGGCTTGCCGATCTTGGACAGGTTCCACTTGTAGTTGAATTCCTGCGCGGCCAGCACGTTGCCCAGGTAGCTATCGCGATTGGTGGCAAGGCCGTTCCACTCGCGCCACTTGTCCGGGAAGCCGATCTTGGGGGTGAAGCTTTCCCACTTGGCGATCGCCTTGGCCTTGGTCTCCGGGCTCATCCAGTCCAGCTTCTCGATGCGCGCCTTCAAGGCGGTGCGCAGGTTGCTCACCAGGGTCTCCATCTTGGCCTTGGAATCGGCCGGGAAGGCGACCTTGACGTACATCTGGCCCAGCGTCTCGCCGGCCTGGCCGTTGATGGTGGCCAGCACGCGCTTCCAACGCGGCTTGATTTCCTTCTGGCCGCGCAGGGTCTTGTTGTAGAACGCGAAGTTCTCGTCCACGAACGGCTGGCTCAGGAACGGCGAGGCGCCATCGACGGTGTGGAAGCGCAGATAAGCGCGCCAGATCGCCGGGTCGGTATCGGCGATCATCTTGCTCACTTCCTGGTGGAAGGCGGGGATTGCCAGCGAGAACATCTCCGGTGTGGCCACGCCCTGCGACTTGAAGAACTCGGTCCACGACCAGTTCGGGGTCAGCTTGTCGGCATCGGCCGGCGAGATCGGGTTGTAGGCCAGCGAGGCATCGCGCGACATCTGCGTGCTGGTCTTGGAGACCTTGGCCAGACGGGTCTCGAACGCAACCACCTGCTTGGCCTGCGCCGCGGCATCGGCAGCAGCCACGCCGGACAACTCAAGCACCTTTGCGATATGCGCCTGGTACGCCTCCAGCTTGGCCTTGTTGCCGGCGCTGGTGTAGTACTCCGGATCCGGCAGACCCAGCCCGCCCTGCATCGCGTAGGCGATATTCTGGCTGGACTTCTTGAAGTCTGCTTCGGCGCCGAAGCCGAAGAGATCGTTGTTGCCCTTGGCCGCGCTGCTGCGCAGATAGTCGACCAGCTTGGCCTGGTCGCTGATCGCGTCGATGGCGGCCAGTTCCGGCTTCAGCGGCTCGATGCCCTGGGCATTGATCTTGGCTTCGTCCATGCCGGTGGACCACAGGTCGCCGACGATCTTTTCCACGCCGGTGGTGCCGGTGTCGGCGGCGGCCTGTTCGGCCAGCTGCTGCTGGATCGCGTTGGAGCGCTCATCGAGCATCTCGAACGCGCCCCAGCTGGTGCGGTCGCCCGGCACCGGGTTGGCAGCCAGGAACTTGGCATTGGCGTAGGCGTTGAGGTCGGTACAGGCGTTGCCGTTGGGGTCCAGGTCGGCCGCAGTGAACTGATTCACCGCCGGCAGCTTGCTCTGGTCCAGGGTCAGGGTCTTGGGTGCGGCGGGCGCTGCCGCCGCGGTATCGCCCGCCGGGGCCGCAGGCGCGGCGTCGTCGGACTTCTTGCAACCGCTCAGCGCGGCCGCCACGGCCAGGGTCAGCGTCAATAGATGAGGTGTTCGAATCACAAAGGCTCCAGGAGCAACAGTCGATTGGGGAGCCCCGTCACGGGGCCGTGGCCGGCACTCTACGCCTGCTCAGCCGACAGGCATGGTGTCGAAGGTCATGGGTGCGGGGTGTGTAGAAGAGCTGGCTAGGCGCGCTCTGGTAGGCGACGGTTACCGTCAAGGCGCTGTGCGTGGCGGCAGTCCGGAGTTCTTCTCGTCCTGGGCGCTGCGGCTGCCTGCCATGCTCGTGGTCAGGTGGCCTGGTCGTCAATGTCGATGTGCCGATAGCGAGTTGGGGCCAAGGCCCGAATGGTCCAGCGGCGCAAGCGGTGCTATATACAAATGCATGCCTACCGCTTCCGAACCGTTGGACGCTTTGATCATCGGTGCCGGCCACAACGGCCTGGTGTGCGCTGCATATCTGGCCAGGGCCGGCAAACACGTGCTGGTGCTGGAAGCGCGCGATGTGGTTGGCGGCGCAGCCGTCACCGAAGAATTTCATCCCGGATTTCGTAACTCGGTGGCGTCCTACACGGTGTCGTTGCTGCAGCCCAAGGTCATCGACGATCTTGCATTGGAGCGGCACGGGTTGCGCGTGGTGGCGCGCCGCATCAACAATTTCCTGCCGCTGCCCGATGGCGAGTACCTGCTGGCCGGCGCAGGGCGCACGGCCCTGGAAGTCGGCAAGTTCTCCGCGCGCGATGCCGCTGCATTGCCAGCCTATGAAGCGCGCCTGGAGCAACTTGCTGATGTCTTGCGTGCGCTGGCCTTGCAGCCGCCACCCGATGTCACCGATGCCGGATGGCTGCGTGCGTTGCCGCAGCTGTGGCGTGCGGGCAAGCTGGGGCTGCAGCTGCAGCAGTTACCGATCGCATTGCGGCAGGACCTGCTCGACCTGTTCACCATTTCGGCCGCCGAATACCTGGATCGCTGGTTTGAAAGCGCGCCGATCAAGGCGCTCTTCGGTTTCGACGGCATCGTCGGCAACTACGCCAGCCCCTACACGCCGGGGACGGCGTATGTGTTGTTGCATCACGTGTTCGGGCAAAGCAACGGCGTCAAGGGCGCCTGGGGCCACGCGATCGGCGGCATGGGCGCCATCACCCAGGCGATGGCCGCCAGTGCGCGCGAATACGGCGCGCAGATTCGCACCGGCTGTGCGGTGGGGCGGGTACTGATGGAGCAGGGGCGTGCGGTGGGCGTGGTGACGGCCGATGGCGCGACGCTCCGCGCGCGTGCCGTGGTGGCGAACGTCAACCCGAAGTTGCTCTACCAGCGCCTGATGCGGGCCGAAGACGTACCGCAGGCCACGCGCGAACGCATCGCCCATTACCGCTGCGGCTCGGGCACCTTCCGCATGAACGTCGCACTGTCGCGTCTTCCCGATTTCACGGCGCTTCCCGGCGCTGGCGACCATCTCACCGCCGGCATCATTCTGGCCCCCAGCCTGGACTACATGGACCGCGCCTGGCTCGACGCGCGTGCGTCGGGATGGTCGCGCGAACCGGTGGTCGAACTACTGATACCCAGCAAGCTGGACGACTCGCTGGCACCGCCCGGGCAGCATGTGGCCAGCCTGTTCTGCCAGCATGTTGCACCGACGCTGTCGGATGGCCGCCATTGGGACGACCATCGCGACGAAGTCGCCGACCTGATGATCGCCACCGTGGAGCGGTATGCACCGGGTTTTGCTGCATCGATCCTGGGCCGCCAGGTCCTGAGTCCCGTCGACCTGGAGCGTATCTTTGGCTTGGTTGGCGGCGACATCTTCCATGGCGCGCTCAGCCTCAACCAATTATTCAGCGCACGACCGATGCTCGGGCAGGGCGCGTATCGCGGCGCGGTGCCCGGCTTATATCTTTGCGGCGCGGGAACCCATCCTGGTGGCGGGGTCACTGGTGCGCCTGGGCATAATGCGGCGCAGGTGATTTTGGGTAGGTGAGATCTGTGCCCCCAGGCTGACGCATGAAAAAAGGCCCTGGAGACCAGGGCCTTGGAGTCATGAATCACATCACCGGAAGCGTCGTGACAACGCTTCCGGCGCCTACGATCAGAAGTCGTAGGATGCCGACAGACGCACGTAGCGTGGAGTGTTGTAGAAATATGGTTGCGTACCAATTCCATAGGTATTGGAAACCGTAAAGCTGTCGTCTTCGTAGGTGCTGTCGATACGTGTCACCGAGCGATCGTTGACAACGTTGAAGACTTGCAAACCCAGCGCCAATTTGTGATCTGCGAAGGATGGGCGATACGTCACCCCAAGATCGAGATTCTTGATCCACGGTGTCCGCCCTGCGTCACCGGGTCGAGACGGCGATCCGGCGCAATAGTGGTAGCCCGAGCCGTATCCAATTGGGTCGCTTGCGTCAGCTCCGAAGTAACCCAGGCAAGACTTTGGTGTGCCCGACATCACTCGTAGTGTAGCCGATGCCATCCATTCGGGTGTGATCTGGTAAGCGCCGAAGGCTTTCAACTGGTGACGGCGATCGTTCGCCAGACTGCCGCCCGCGTAGTACATCAACTCAGCCGAGTCCCAGTCCTGCGTCTTTGAGACGTCGGACTGACCGATGTCAGACTTTACCTGACCTTCGGTGTTGCCGTAGCTGTGCGACCAGGTGTAATCGACGCGACCGTACCATTTCTCATCGAACGGGTGTTCGAGGAATAGGTCCACGGCAACGTAACTACGCTTCGCCTTATCCGTGAAGCCCCAATCAGTCTGCGACATACGGACAGATGTGTAGCCCGAGCCATCGACATTAGCCAGATTATAAGTGTTGGTTTCGCCGGGGTTGAACATTACGCAGCCCGGAATCGCTACCGTATCCGAATCGATGCCCGCCGCCGTGAGCTTGGTTGCAATGCGGCCGGTATCGCAAACGTCGTCGATAGCGGTCTGCAACTTACGATACGTGAATTTTGCACCAGAATTCCAACTGTCGCCCAGCGTCTTTTCGAAGCCAAGAATTAGCTCGTCTTGATACTGCGACTTCAGATCGGTCGGAGCAAACGCATTTGGATCGGGAGCCTGGCCGTATTCGCCGTTGCTGGAAACCGGGCCGGGACCAAGCGCGGTGCCCAGAATAGGCTCGCCGTTGGCGTCGATACCGGTGTAGGTGAAATATTCGTCGGTGTAAGTCGATGCGGATGCCCCGCGGACTGCGACGCTGTTTGGCAGGGCGAGATAATAGCGGCCAATATTCGCAAAGACCTTCAGCGACGAATCGCCGAAGACGTCCCAGCTGGCGCCCAAGCGTGGGGCCCACTGATCGCCGCTATCGACGTAGGCGACGTGATCGCTGTTGTAGTTGGTGAACTGGTCGTTGCGAATGCCCAGCGTCACCAGCCAATTGTCATTTACCTGCCAGCGATCTTCCAGGTAATAGGCCTTCTGCTCGACGGCCATGCTGGTCGTAGTTGTGAAAATACGGCGCTGGGCATAGTAGCCCTCTCCACCGGATGGGCCGACTCCAAGTGCTCCGTTGATGGGGACGTTCGGATTGGCCTGCTTGCCATAGATCCATTGATATCCTGGGCCAGTCGTGCGCACGCCTTCGTCGTAGGCGTTGAAGTACATGTTGTCCACACCTGCAGTCAGGTCATGGCTGCCGAGGCGGTACTCAAGCTCAAGGCGCAGACTGCGGGTCTTATTGATCGGGTCTTCGGCCTTGGCCCGGTTTGTCGCCTGATCATTGCGGATCGGCGTACCGCCATTGTATGCAGGATTCTGGTTGGTGACGTTGCCCAGAAATGGTAGATCCGAAATAAATGGATTGAACTGCTGGTTATGCTGTTTGCTGCGTCCCCAAGTGGCGTTCAAGGTCAGGTCATCGGTTAGATAACCGGTGTACTTGAAGATGTCGTAGGTGTCCTTGATCTTGTAAGTATCAGGGAAAGTGCCAGTCGCGTTTCCACCAACGAGACCGTCGTAATCGAATGCGGTGTAGTAACCGGCACGTCGATCGGTATTCTGCACTCGGGTGTACTCGAGGATGTTGTTGTCGTTGATGTTCCAGTCCAACTTGCCGTAGAACTTCGGCGTGCTGTAGTCGTAGTTGTTGCGTCCCTGGATACTGGAAATTACCGAGTTGGTGGAGACGCCCTCGGTCTTTTCGCTTTCACCGGCAACAAAAATAAACAGTCTGTCTTCGATCAACGGGCCGCCTGCATAAGCGCTATACACCGTTCGTGTCTGGGTGTCGTCTTTGGAGCGACGGAACAATGTGCCCGGCTGGTCGGGGTTGGTGTAGTTGTAGTTTGCAGGAAGCGACTTGTTCGGGAACCAGACGTCTCCAGGCGAGCTGGCCAGCGAATCCGGTTCCCAAATGGCCTGCACACCGAAATGCCATTCATTGGTGCCGCGCTTACCAAGCTGGTTGATTACACCGCCGGTGGAGCGGCCGTATTTGGCGCTGTAGCCACCAGTGTAGGTTTCCTGCTGGTCGATTGCTCCGTAAGGCAAGCTGACGCCGCCGAGATTGCTGAGCGGGTTGCTGACATTGAAGCCGTTGATGTAGTAGGCATTTTCCGTTACGCCCGAGCCACCAAAAGAGACGACCGAGCGCGAGCCATTGCTGAAGGCTCCGCTACCGGATACCGCGCCCGGCGCCAGCAACGCAATCGCTTCGGCGCTACGGCCCAGCGGCAGTGTGGCCAACTGCTCGGAGGTGATCACCGAGCGAGAACTGGTGGAGCTGACATCGATCTTCGGTGCGTTGGCAGCGGTGACCGTGATCGCACCAAGCGTGGTCGCATCTGCGTTGCTGCCTGCGGCGCTGGCACCAGCAAACGAGACTTCGGTGCCCGAGCCGACGCGCAGCTGCACGTTCTTGCGGGTGTCGACGATCTGGTCGCCGCGCTTGAGGGTGACGGTGTAGGCGCCCACCGGCAGCGAGCCGAGGTTGTAGCGGCCGTTCGCGTCGACGGTGATGGTGCGGCTCAGGCCGGTGTCGCTCTGAACGACGATCGTGCTGCCGGCTTCGGAGGGGGCGCTGCCATAGATGCTGCCGGTGGTGCTCTGCGCGTAGACCGCGCCATTGGTTAGGCAAGCACCGAGTACGACGGCTAACGCGGTGCGCTTGAGGACTTGGCGACGAAACTGATTGCTCATTCCTGACCTTTCAACTGGGAGTGCGAATAAGGGGCGGTCATCGGGGAGTCAGATGGCCTTAACTCGAACGTAATGAATGTCTGCACTGCAACGCAAGCAAACGAAATGATTTGTTAATGAAATAACTGAAATCCGCATCGAAAGTGAGGAACTCGGCACAATTCCAGTGACTGCGACACAGAGAAAGAAACAACCTCAACAATGGCGAACATTTAGTAGTTACATTCGATACAGATAATCCGGCGACAGGGCTGTTTTGGGGGGGGGGGGTGAAGCGGTCGCGACAGCGATGAGCAGGCCGATAGCTGGCGAGAAGAATAGCGGGCGCGCCCGCCATGTCGGCAATAGAGGCCCCGACAAGCAAGGCTTCTTTTCAAGCGGCCATTCCGTTCACTCCCATCGTCGTCCCAGATAGAAGCTTCGACAGACGTTGTCGTACATCGCCGAGTTGATGTCAGAGTCCAATTGCTTCGTCTAGCCATGACCTGTAGCTGCGCGTGCTGGGTACGGGCTGCATCGATTTCGGCAGATGAAACGCCCTCATCTATTCATAATTGTGAATGGATTGGCTTCTGGCGGGCACAGCCGCTGCCATTGCCTGCTTTGCAGCGAATGCAATAGCGGAGCCGGTCTACACGAGCCGGTAAACTGGGCGTCTTTCGCGCTGCGGCGGGCATGGCCCGCGTAGCTCGCACACGGGATAGGACAGGTAATGGCAACGATGTGGGACAACACTCCGCGCGCAGGAGCCGGCGCAGTACCGGGCGGCCAGGCATGAGCGGCGAACGCAGGATCGCCACGCACGCGGTGCAGGGCGCGCTGGCGCCGCACCCGCGCATCCGCAACGTGATTGCGGTGGGTTCGGGCAAGGGTGGGGTAGGTAAGTCCACGACAGCGGTCAATCTGGCGCTGGCGCTGCGGCAGCAGGGTGCGCGCGTGGGCGTGCTGGACGCCGACATCTATGGGCCGAGCGTGCCGGCGATGCTGGGCCTGAGCGGCAAGCCCGACAGCCCGGACAACAAGTCGATCGAACCACTGCGTGCGTTCGGGATCGAGGCGATGTCGATCGGCCTGCTGGTCGACCAGGACACGCCGATGATCTGGCGCGGGCCGATGGCCACCTCGGCCCTGACCCAGCTGTTCAACGACACGCTGTGGGACGACCTGGACTATCTGCTGATCGATCTGCCGCCCGGCACCGGCGACATCCAGCTGACGCTGTCGCAGAAGATTCCGGTGGCCGGCGCGGTGATCGTGACCACCCCGCAGGACATTGCCACGCTGGATGCGCGCAAGGCGCTGAAGATGTTCGAGAAGGTCGAAGTGCCGGTGCTGGGCATCGTCGAGAACATGGCGGTGCATACCTGCAGCAACTGCGGGCATCGCGAGCATCTGTTCGGCGAAGGTGGCGGCGAGCGCATGGCGGCGCAGTACGGCGTGCCGTTGCTGGGGTCGTTGCCGCTGGCAATCGCGATCCGCGAGCAGGGCGATGCGGGCCAGCCGATCGTGATCGCCGCGCCGGACTCGGTGGCCGCGCAGGCCTACCTGGCGGCAGCCAGGCGCTTGTCGGAAGAGTTGGGCAAGCGTCCGCGCGCCAGCATCCCGATTTCCGCCTCGCTGCTGTAATGCGTCGGCCGGCCTCCGGTGCCGGCCGCTGGTAGAATTCGCCGTCTTCGCGCGGGCCGCTCGGCCCGCCGCCTTCCGTCTTCAAGGAACACCGCATGAGCATCAAGAGCGACCGCTGGATCAAGCGCATGGCCGAGCAGCACGCGATGATCGAGCCGTTCGAGCCCGGCCAGATCAAGCACGACGCCGCCGGCCAGCGCATCGTCAGCTTCGGCACCTCCAGCTACGGCTACGACGTGCGCTGCTCGCGCGAGTTCAAGATCTTCACCAACATCAACTCGACGATCGTCGACCCCAAGCATTTCGACCCGGGCAGCTTTGTCGATATCGAATCGGATGTGTGCATCATCCCGCCGAACAGCTTTGCGCTGGCACGCACGGTGGAATACTTCCGCATCCCGCGCGACACCCTGGTGGTATGCCTGGGCAAGAGTACGTACGCGCGCTGCGGCATCATCGTCAACGTGACGCCGCTGGAGCCGGAGTGGGAGGGCCACGTGACGCTGGAATTCAGCAACACCACGCCGCTGCCGGCGCGCATCTATGCCAACGAAGGCGTGGCGCAGATGCTGTTCTTCCAGTCCGACGAAGTCTGCGAGACCTCGTACAAGGACCGCGGCGGCAAGTACCAGGGCCAGACCGGCGTGACCTTGCCGCGCACCTGAGCCCCGGGCGTGGCCGTGCTCTTCAGCAGGTCGCGCTCGTCTTCTCGCGGTAGCGCAGCAGTTGGCGCACCCCGGCAGCGACCAGGAAGGCCGGCCACCAGGTTGCGATCAGGCCGCCCAGGTCCATGCTGGTCAGGCCGAGGTTGTTCAGCAGGAACAGCGTTCCCAGGGTGATCAGGAACAGGGCGGGAATCAGGCGGCTGTGCATGGCGGCGTCCTCGTTGGGTGTGAGGCCATGCTGCGCGCGATGGCCCCGCCAATCAGGTGCCGGAAGTCAACAGTTGCAGGTGACAGTCGTCATGTCGCGCCGCTGCCGGGTGCGCATCGATCGTGAGGAGCAATCAAGGCGCACGCTGTGGGAGCGAAGATGCAATGGCCGCAGACGTTACTGCATCAAGGGATGGTGCTGGATCAGAACGCGTCATCGAAGGCATGAGTCCTCGCACGGACCCTCAGCCGCCTTTCGGGGCATCTTCTCCCGAGGGGCAAAGGGCAGGGCAGCGACATGCCGCTGGACAACCACCCCAGTCACCAGCACCGAGACACACCGCTGTTACCAATCCCCAATCCCGACTCCCCAATCCCAGCCCTACCTACTTGCCACGCCCGAACAGCATGCCGATGCCGCAGGCCACCAGCGCGGCCGGCCACCAGGTGGCGATCAGCTTGCCCAGGCTGAGATTGGTCCAGCCCAGGTTGTTGGCCAAAAACAGCAGGCCGACAAGGATCAGGATCAGGGCAGCGACGACATTGGATTTCATGCGAGAAGGCAGGTTGGCGAACGGGCGCCTATCGTAGCCGCTGCGCCCATGCCGCGACACGCTCCTGCAGTGCGTCGGCCGCAAACCGCTGCGCCGGGCCGCTGCCCCAGACCGGCCCCGGCCAGGCCGCATCGCCTGGATGACGGCCGACCAGGTGCACATGCAGTTGCTGCACGATATTGCCCAGCGCCCCGATATTGAGCTTGGTCACGGCAGGCTCGACGCGCAGCAGCTGCGAGAGCTGGTTGATTTCGGCCAGCAACAGGCGCTGCTGGCCGCCATCCAGATCGATCCATTCGCTGACATCGGCCACGCGCGGCACCAGCACCAGCCAGGGGAAGCGGGTGTCGTCCATCAGGCGCACCTGCGACAGCGGCCCGTCGGCGACGAACACGCTGTCGGCCGCCAGCCGCGGATCCAGCTGGAAGTCGCTTGCTGCAGACGCGCGGGAGGCCGGTGCGCTCATCCCAGATGCGCCTCGAAGAAGCCCAGGCTGCGTTCGAGCGCACGCTCGGCGCTGTCGGCGTCGTAGTGGGTGGGGTCGATGCTGCGGTTGAAGGCATGGCCGGTGGGATACACGAAGGTTTCCATCTGCGGCAGTTTCTCGCGGTGCGCCTGGATCGCTTCCGGCGGGATGCTGGCGTCCTGTTCGCCGAAGTGGAACATCACCGGGGCCTTGGGTGTTTCGTCCAGCAGCTGGGTGTTGCGGCCACCGTAATAACTCACCGACGGCAGCCCAAGGCGGATGGCCGACAGCAGTGCCACCGAGCCGCCCCAGCAATATCCCACCGTGCCGACCTTGCCGGCGCGGGTCAGCAAGGTGGCGGCGGATTTCACCACCTCCACCGCGCGCTCCAGGCCCACCGCGTTGGCCAGCGCCAGGCCGCGTTGCACGCTTGGCTGGTCGTACGGCAGTTGCACGTCCTTCTCTTCCAGGTCGAAGAAGGCCGGCGCCAGCACTTCGTAGCCGCGTGCGGCGTAGTCGTCGGCCACCGCACGGATATGTTCGTTGACGCCGAAGATTTCCTGGATCACCACCAGGCCGCCGCGCGGGCTGGAGGCGGGGGTGGCGTGCCAGGCGGCAACCTGGCCGTCGGGGGTGTCGAGCGTGGTCCAGTGACCCATGGGAATTCCTGATGTGCAGCGAGGGAGACGCGCATTATCGACCGGACCGGCATCGCGAAAAGTGAGGGTTTCGCAAAGCCGGCCGGGCTGGCGAGGCCAGGCGGTTCAGAGCGCCGCCCGCACGCCGCTATAATTGGCCTTGCCCAGGCCCCAGGCCGCTCCGTTTCCCAGGCTCCTGCTTCCATGTCCCAGCTGAACCCCAAAGTCGGCTTCGTCAGCCTTGGCTGCCCGAAGGCGCTCGTCGACTCCGAACGCATCCTCACCCAGCTACGCGTGGAGGGCTACGACATCGTGCCCAGCTACGACGCGGCCGACGTGGTGGTGGTCAATACCTGCGGCTTCATCGATTCGGCGGTGACCGAGTCGCTGGACGCCATCGGCGAGGCGATGAACGCCAACGGCAAGGTGATCGTCACCGGTTGCCTGGGCAAGCGCCCGGAGCAGATCCGCGAGGCCTACCCGCAGGTGCTGGCGGTGTCCGGCCCGCAGGACTACCAGAGCGTGATGGAGGCGGTGCACGCGGCGCTGCCGCCGCGCCACGACCCGTTCGTGGATCTGGTGCCCGACTACGGCATCAAGCTGACCCCGCGCCATTACGCATACCTGAAGATCTCCGAAGGCTGCAACCACCGTTGCAGCTTCTGCATCATTCCCTCGATGCGTGGCGATCTGGCCTCGCGTCCGGTAGACGAGGTGCTGCGCGAAGCCGAGCGGCTGGTACGCGGCGGTGTCAAGGAACTGCTGGTGGTGTCGCAGGACACTTCGGCCTATGGGGTGGATCTGAAGTACGCCGAGCGTCCCTGGCGCGACCGCACGTACCAGACCCGCATGAAGGCATTGTGCGAAGGCTTGTCGGAGTTGGGGGTGTGGACGCGCCTGCATTACGTGTATCCGTATCCGCACGTGGACGATGTGATTCCGCTGATGGCCGAAGGCAAGCTGCTGCCGTACCTGGACATTCCGTTCCAGCACGCCAGCCCGCGCATCCTCAAGCTGATGAAGCGGCCCGGTGCGGTGGAAAAAACCCTCGAGCGCGTGCAGCGCTGGAAGGCGATGTGCCCGGAGATCACGGTGCGCTCCACCTTCATTGTCGGCTTCCCCGGCGAGACCGATGCCGAGTTCGAATCGCTGCTGGAGTTTCTGGATCAGGCGCAGCTGGATCGCGTCGGTGCGTTTGCCTATTCGCCGGTGGACGGCGCCAGCGCCAACGCGCTGCCGGACCCGGTGCCGGAAGAAGTGAAGCAGGAGCGTCTGGCGCGTTTCATGGCCAGGCAGGCGGAAATCTCCGCCATGCGGCTGGAGGCCAAGATCGGCAGCGTGCAGCAATGCCTGGTCGACCTGGTCGAAGACGACATCGCAGTGGCCCGTTCGCGTGCGGACGCGCCGGAAATCGACGGCCTGGTGCATATCCAGAACGGCGGCGAGCTTGGGCTGAAGGTCGGCGACCTGGTCGATGTGGAAATCACCGACAGCGACGAGCACGATCTGTTCGGCGATGCATTGCCGGCCAATGTCGCAATCCAGCCAGGGCGGTCGTTGAATCTGCAGATGGTGTAACTGGGCGCTGGCCCGTACACATCGGTCCGTAGGAGCGCACTTGTGCGCGATGAGGCGTTATCGATAACGCCTCATCGCGCACAAGTGCGCTCCTACGCCGCAGCAGATTGCCAATGGATGCCTACGGGCTGCCGTAATCCACCGACACCACCACAAAGGTGTGCTTGCCTGCCGGCAGCTGCGCTTCGAACTCGTCGTCCACGCGTTTTTTCAGCAGCGCGCGCGCCAGCGGCGAATCGATGCTGATCCAGCCCAGGCCGGCATCGGTTTCGTCCGGGCCGACGATGCGATAGTGCAACAGCTCACCGCTATCGGCATCCTCCAGCTCCACCTGTGCACCGAAAAACACCGCGTGCGGGTCGGTGGGCGCGGTATCCACCACGCGCAGCGCTTCCAGCCGCTTGCTGAGATAGCGCACACGCCGGTCGATCTCGCCCAGCTGCTTCTTGCGATAGGTGTACTCGGCATTTTCCGATCGATCGCCCTCGGCAGCAGCTGCGGCGAGCGCGCGTACCACCTCCGGTCGACGCACCCGCCACAGATCCTCCAGTTCGACCTTCAGACGGGCGTGACCTTCGGGCGTAATCAAGGCAGTGCTTTTTTCGGCGGGCGGGCGCCAGCGGCTCATGGACAGGCTTGGGGGGCGAGGGAGTGGGGCGCGATGCTAGCGCGCATGCTCCACTTGCGCATCTGTCGCCGCACGGCGAAGCTTTGCGCCATTCTCAAGACACGGACGTCGTCATGTTGCTCATGCCGCTGCACAAGCCCTGGTCGCGCCACAACATCCCCTGGGTGACCCTGCTGCTGGTGCTGATCAATGTCGTCGTCTATCTCGGCTATCAGCGCAGGGACGACGACCTGGTCGACAACGCCGTGCACTACTACGTCGAGTCCGGGCTGGGCACGCTGGAAGCGCAGGCCCACGCGCGCTACCTGGCGCAGACCGCTGACCCCAAGCGACGCGCTGCGCGGCAGGGCAAGCTGGACAGCGTGCCGGCGCCGCAGCGCACCGCGTACCTGGCGCATCTGACCATGCACGATGTCGCCTTCGCGCAGGCCTTGCGCGAAGGCACGCTGTTCAAGGACGAAGCGCAGATGCGCCAATGGCGCGGCCTGCGTGCGCCCTACGATGCCCGCCTGTCCCAGGTGTTCACGCTGCGTCATCTGCAACGCAGCTCGGAGTGGTCGCCGGCACGCATGCTCACCGCCACCTTCCTGCATGGCGACTTCGATCATCTATTCGGCAATATGGTGTTTCTGTTGGCGCTGGGCACCTTGCTGGAAGGGGCGATCGGCAGCGGCTGGTTCCTGCTGCTGTATCTGCTGGGCGGGTTTGGCGCCAGCGCAGCCAGCCTGTGGTGGCGCTGGGGCGAGCCCGGCGGTGGCTTGGGCGCGTCCGGTGCCATCGCCGCCTTGATGGGGGCGTTCTGCGTGGTGTGGGGCCGCCGTCGTGTGCGGTTTTTCTACTGGTTTTTTGTGGTCTTCAACTACGTGCGCGGGCCGGCGATCCTGTTGCTGCCACTGTGGCTGGGCTGGGAGCTTTACAGCCTGCTGGGGAGCGATAACGGCGGTGTCGCGTTCGAGGCGCATGCCGGCGGGTTGATCAGCGGTGCGCTGCTCGGCGCGCTGCTGGTGGCAGTGCGGCAAACCCGCCCGGCCTTCATGGACGAGGACGCCGCCGCGCAGGTGGACGACCGCTGGGAGCGTGCGCAACGCCATCTGGGCCGCATGGAGAACCTCGAAGCCGAGCGGCTGCTTGCCGAGCTGGCCAGCGAGCAGCCACACAGCCAGGACGTCGCGCTGGCCCGTTACCGCGTTGCGCGCAACGCCGGGCGCACCCAGGACGTCGTGCGTCATGCGCAGACACTGTTGCACCTGCCGAGCCATCACGCGCAACAGACGCGCGTGCAGCTGGGCGTGGCAGCAGAACTGAGCAAGGACAAGATCGCCGTTGCGCTACCGGCACGCATGGCTCTGGTCGATGCGTGCCTGCGTAACGGGCTGCTGGCCGATGCCGAACGGTTATTGAAGGAGTGCGACATCGATGCGCCACGCGCCGAGCTGGCCCAGCACTGGTTTGTGCTGGCGCTGCGGCATGGCGAACTGCAGGCCGGCGAGCAGCGCACGCGGTTGCTGCAGCTGGTGCGCGATCAATTTCCGGAGCAGGGCCAGGCGGCGAAGGCCCGTTTCCTGCTTGAGAATGGTTGACGCGGCGGCGCGTTCGACCAGATTCCGGGCATCGACGGCGGGGGTCTGAAGCCGCATCAGGAGCGGCTGCGGAACCTGGCGAGCGGTCGTCGTTGCGCGTGGATGGCGCGCTCGGCATCCCAATGCATGCCGTCGGCAGTGCCGACGGCGTCCGCCGTGCGGCCGTACAGGCGGTTTATGCAGCGCGTCAAGACGTTTCGCATACGGCTCGCGACCGCTCGCGGCGGTGTCTGGGATGCGCTAGGCCGGTTGGATCGCAACCGCCCGTAATGCTGCATCCAGCTTCGCCCGTTGTGCGTCGTCGTCGCAGCGATCCGCGGCGTTTTGCAGGATGGCGCGGGCCTGCTCGTCGCGGCCAAATCGCTCGGCCAGCATCAGGCCAGCATCCAGCGACCAGCCCGGCCACATCGGATCGCGTGGCCAGCCCGCGATGGCGGCCAGCAGCCCATCGGTCGCAAGCTGGAACTGGCCGGCCATCTTGGCGCGCTCGGCCAGCAGGGTGGCCTGCTCCGGCGTCAACGGAGTAAATGCCGCATCCAGATCCAGTGCCTCGCGTTGCAGCGCCAGCGCACGACGCTCCTGCTTCTCCTGCAACAAGCGGTTGATGTATTGCCGGGTATGCTCGCGCAGCTCGTCGTTGCGATGATGCTGGCGCAGCAGGCGTTGATACAGCTCGTGCACCGCCAGGCTCACCGCGCGCGAGCGCACCGCGCCGCGCAGGGCCTGGAACGCCTCGTCGGAATGGCCGTCGCGCACGTATTGTTCGGCCTCGTCGAGCAGGCGCTGGTCCGGGTCGATGCGTTCGTGCGCAGCCCCGCCGCTGGGTACGTAGCCCAGCTCTTCGTGGTACTGGTACACCAGATACCCGAGCAGATGAAAACTGGCGAACAGGGTCCAGATCGAGGTCATCATCACCGTCGCTTCGCGCACCAGCGGCGGCAGGTACTTCAGCGCGACGAAGACCGCTGCCGTGCCGCTGCCCTGGATCACGTACAGCAGCCCGTAGGCGGCCAGATACGGCCAGCCGATCCGCAGCGCCATGTCGATCGACACCGCCGGGTTGAGCGCGCGGCGCAGGCTGCCGTCGATGGCCAGCGAGATCAGCATGCCGGGCAGCAGCAACATGGTGCCCAGGTAGGCGATGGTCAGCCCGAAGGGGCCTGCGATCCCGGCGGCGACGCCGATCACGATGCCCAATGCGATGGCCAGCAGGATCAGGCGCAGCACCGCGCTGTCGAAGCTGTCATAGCCGAGCCGGGGCGCATCGGGCTGGCCATCGGCGGTATGCCGCAGGATGTCGAAGGCGTAGGTGTAGGTCGCCATGCCCAATACGCCCATGACCACCAGTTTGAGGATGCCCGGCAACACCAGCAACGCGCTGCACAGGGTCAGCGCAATCAACGCATACAGCGCCGGGCCGCGCAGCGGATAGGTGGCGATCGCCGGAATGCGGGTCCAGAACGGTGCAGGCGCAGCCTGCGCGGCAGCCTTGCGTGCGCGAAAACGATCTTCCATGACGCTCCCCAGGCGTGTGATGTGAAGGGATTGTGAGGCGATGCGCGGCCGGGTGCAATTGGGGGTCGCGTCTGGCTCGCGGAGGTGCAGTCGAGTGGGGGCGGGGCGCCCGCCTGTGACCAGGCGGCTGCCCTGCGCGCAGCGATGGATGGCGTGTGACGCAGGCCGCTGGCGGAGGCGGGCCTGCGCAGTCGACCGTGCGAAGGCCCACCGATGGTGCAGGCACACGCAGGGCTTGCGCCGATTGCGATGATCGTGATCATTGCATTCGGCGGGCCATGGGCCATCATTTCCGTCAGCCGCGCATGGACTTCTGCGCAGAACCTGTGGTTCGCTACCTGTCGGCCGCCCGCCATGTGGCGATGGTGCTGCCGGCGGCATGCGCTTGCGTGCAATCGCGAAGGTGCGGCCGGTCCCCCCATTGCAAGGAATTCGCTTGAATCCATCCGTCGCCGACACCCCGCAGGTTCGCATTCGCAGCATCGATGTGCTGTCCGACAACTGGTATGTGCTGCGCAAGGTCACCTTCGACTTTCAGCGCAAGGATGGCCGCTGGCAGACCTTGTCGCGCGAAGCGTATGACCGCGGCAATGGGGCCACCATCCTGCTTTACAGCCGCGCCAGGCAGACGGTGATGCTGACCCGCCAATTCCGCCTGCCGACGCTGCTCAATGGCAACCCGGACGGCATGTTGATCGAAGCCTGCGCCGGCCTGCTCGACCAGGACGATGCGCTGACCTGCATCCGCAAGGAAACCGAAGAAGAGACCGGCTACCGCATCGACAACGTGCGCAAGGTATTCGAGGCCTTCATGAGCCCCGGCTCGGTCACCGAACGCCTGTACTTCTTCATCGGCGAATACTTCGACGGCGACAAGGTCAGCGAGGGCGGCGGACTCGAAGAAGACGGCGAAGAGATCGAGGTGCTCGAGCTGTCACTGGATGCAGCGCTGGCGAT
Source organism: Xanthomonas sp. 3793 (assembly GCF_024806835.1). GTDB lineage: Bacteria > Pseudomonadota > Gammaproteobacteria > Xanthomonadales > Xanthomonadaceae > Xanthomonas > Xanthomonas arboricola_F. Next base: position 827,126 of record NZ_JANTYU010000001.1, on the reverse strand, counting down.
GATCGGCTCGGGCGAAATCGCCGATGCCAAGACCATCATGCTGTTGCAGTACGCCAAGTTGCATGGTGTGTTGGCATAGAGCAGCACGTTGCGCTATGGCGGTAGCGCCTCAGAGTCGGCTGCCAAAGATCTAGGTCGCTTGCAACTCAATGCACGCGCTTCAGGAACTTGTCCTGGTATTCGGATGCTCCGCCGCTCTGACAGCTTCCGCCATCCTGGGATAGGAACTCAGCAACACCGGGTTTGGGGTTGTCGGTTTCATCAATCCGGAATCCGTAGAGCGGAGAGGGATAGGAAAAGCGTGGGTCGGGCTCTGCTTGCAAGATCAAGCAGCTGCCCGCGATCTCATCCACCCACCAGGTACTACGCAAGGTCACTGTCTGTCTGTGATGTTTAGGATCTTGTCCAGACAGACAGGTGTACTTCAACGTATAGCGATGACTTTTCTGATCCTTGACGGCGGCTTCCAGCCACAAGTCAGCGTGTGCACTTGCGCATTCAGGGCGTTCGCCCTCTATCTGCAAGAGGCCTGAGTAATGGCCGGCGAGAAGGTGTTGGCTGCGCAATGGCCACTTGATTGGGCCATAGCCAGGATCGTGGTAGTCGTAGTTGGGGTTGCGTGTTTTCTCCTGTGCTCCGCAAGTTGCAGTCAGAACAAGCATGGCAATCCCACAAAGATGCATCCATATCTTGCGCATAGTGTTCGTCCCTGTGGTTATTCGTTTTACTCAACGCTTCCCACCAAAAATGCTGCCGAAGATGCCGCGCACGATCTGCTGGCCGATCTTGCTGCCGATGGTGCGCGAGGTCTGCTTGGCCATCGTTTCCAGCATGCCCTGGCGACGGCCAGTGCCGAATACGGCGTCCTTGACCGCTTTTCCGAAACCGCTGTCCTGCGCGTCCTCGTCCTCGCGGGTGCGTGCAGGCGGGGCGGCGGTCTGCTCGGCCACCTGTTCGACGCGGCGCGCCAGCAGCTCGGCGGCCGATTCGCGGTTGACTGCGGTGTCGTAGCGGGTGCCGACCGGGCTGGTTGCGCGCACCTGCGCGCGTTCGGGCGCGCTGATGGCGCCCATGCGGCAGCGTGGCGGCGCGATCAGGGTCTGCTGTACCGGGGCCGGCACGCCCTTGCCTTGCAGTGGCGATGCCAGCGCCTCGCCGGTACCCAGGCTGGAGATGGCAGTGGCCACGTCGAGCTTGGGGTTGCCCACGAAGGTCTGCGCCGCGGTCCTGACCGCTTTCTGGTCGCGCGGGGTGTAGGCACGCAACGCATGCTGCACGCGGTTGCCGAGCTGGCCAAGGATGGTGTCGGGAATATCATCGGGAAACTGCGAGCAGAAATAGATGCCCACGCCCTTGGAGCGGATCAGCCGCACCACCTGCTCGATCCGCTGCACCAGCGCTGCCGGCGCATCGTCGAACAGCAAATGCGCCTCGTCGAACACGAACACCAGCTTGGGCTGTTCCAGGTCGCCCACTTCCGGCAAGCCCTCGAACAGCTCGGACAATAGCCACAGCAGGAACGTGGAATACAGCTTCGGTTTGAGCACCAGCTGGTTGGCCGCCAGGATGCCGATCACGCCACGGCCGTCCGGTGCAACGCGCATCAGCTCGGAAAGCTCCAACGCCGGTTCGCCGAAGAACTGCTCGCCGCCATCCTGCGACAGCCGCAGCAGGGCGCGCTGGATCGCGGCCACCGATTGCGCCGAGACCAGCCCGTAACTGGTCGACAGCTCCTTGCGTTCTTCGATCACCAGCGCCAGCAATGCGCGCAGATCGTCCAGATCCAGCAGCAACAGGCCGCGGTCGTCGGCCAGCTTGAACACGATGTCCAGCACGCCGGATTGGGTGTCGTTGAGCTCCAGGATGCGCGCAAGCAGGGTCGGGCCCATTTCGCTCACGGTGGTGCGCACCGGGTGGCCGAGCTGCCCGTACAGGTCCCAGAACACCACCGGGCTGGCGGCCGGCGCGTAATCGGCGATGCCCACATCCGTGGCGCGCTGCAGCACGCCGGGCGCGCCGTCCCCGGCCACGGCCAGGCCCGCCACGTCGCCTTTGACGTCGGCCAGGAACACCGGCACCCCCAGCCGCGAGAAGCCTTCGGCCAGGGTCATCAGGGTCACGGTCTTGCCGGTGCCGGTGGCGCCAGCCACCAGGCCATGACGGTTGCCGAAGCGGCCTTCGAGCACGACCGGGATATCGTCGGTGACGCCTTTGCCGAGCAGGAACGAGGCCATTGGGCAGATCCAGTGAGGAAAGACCGGATTCTAGCGGGCAAGCTTGTCGCGCAAATCGGCGAGCGACGGCTGGGGCGTGACGGTCAGCCTGTGCGACGCGCCGGCACCGGGATCCAGCACGATCGACCGCATGCGCGCAGGTGCCAGACAACCGGTTCCGCCAGTCTTCAATGCATCGGGCGGGCACCCCAAGCTAACGCGCCACTGACCTGCCGGCGGCGTTGCCTTGCCCCGGTGTCGCCCCGGCGGCTACCCTGCCTGACTTTCCGCTGCACTGTCTCCGATGCCGCTCGCTCATTTTGGTTTGCGCCCATGGCCTGTCCTGGCTGTGGTGGCGCTGATGTCTGTCGTCCCCGCCGCCCACGCCATCTCCAAGCGCGACACGGAGAAGGCCGCCGTGCTCGATGTCCGCATGGCCGCCGCCGAAAAGCGCTATCGCGATGCGCTGGTGCTGGTGAACAACTCCGACCCGAAGGGCAGCGCCGAAGGCGATGCCGCGCTGGAGGACATGGAAGACGTCATCGATGCGTGTATCAAGCAGCGCGGCTGCCTGGTCGCCAACCAGCTGGCCACCTACAAGCGCCTGCTGAAGGCACGCGCCGATGCCGAAGCGCCGGCGGCCGAAGATCCCGAAGACGACGACACGCTGCTGCAGGCCGACCCGGACCACCTGGGCCCGGCGGCGAACGGCGTGCCCGAGGCGGCGCGTGCCGCCACGCTGCTCAACGACCAGCGCCACGATTTCGACAAGATGGTGCAATACAACCCGGCAGTGCAGGCCGGCATCCGCCGCTGGCTGACCGACATGCGCCCGGCGTTGCTGACCAGCTACGAGAACTACAGCAACCTGCGCGGGGTGATGTGGCCGGAATGGCAGAAGCGCGGCCTGCCCGAGGCGCTGCTGTTCGGCATCATGGCCAAGGAATCCAACGGCAAGGTGCACGCCAGCTCGCGTGCCGGCGCGGCCGGATTGATGCAATTCATGCCGGCCACCGGGCGTCGCTTCGGGCTGGGCCCGGACGGCACCGGCTTCGACACGCGCTTCGATGCACGCAGCGCCGCCGAAGCCAGCGCCGCCTACCTCAACGAGCGCATGGCCGGGCTCAACCGCAACATCGAACTGGCGCTAGCCGCCTACAACGGTGGCGAGGGCCGCGCCGCGCGCGTATTTACCCAGAGCGGCGGACGTGGGTTCTGGGAGCAGGACGTGTACAACCAGTTCCCGGCCGAAACCAAGGACTACGTGCCGATGGTGATCGCGGCGGCGTGGATCTTCCTGCACCCGCGCCAGTACGGCGTGGACTTCGCCAAGCTCGATGCGCAACCAGCCACGCTGAAGCTGGCCAAGTCGACCACCATCTATGAACTGACCATCTGCCTGGGCAGCATGGGCACGCGCGACGGCTACATGCGCGCGTTGCGCAACCTCAACCCGCGCTACGAATCCGATGGCTGGATTCCGGCCGGCACCGTGATCAACGCCACCAACCGCATTGCCAGCCTGTACACGCGTTACTGCGTCAACGGCCCGCGCGCGGACCTGGCACGCACGCTGATCACCGCCGATCTCAATAGCGCGATCGTGCGCAGCAGCAGCGCCCCCGAGTACGTGCCCAGCGTGGCAGTGGGCGATGTCAGCCCGATGGCCGGCGTGCCGACCACCGTGGCCACCGGCCAGCCGGCGGTTGCCAAGCCCAAGGCCAGGCAGGTGCGCAGCTATACCATCGCCAAGGGCGACACGCTCGGCCGCGTCGCGCAGAAGTACCAGTGCGAGATCAAGGAGCTGGCCAAGGCCAACGGCCTGAAGGCGCCGTCGTATGCGCTCAAGCCGGGGCAGAGCATCAAGCTGGCCGGCTGCGATCGCTGACCAGCGCAAGCAGTCCCTCGCCGGTTAGAGCATCGGCCAGCCGCCGCGGCGAGCTACGCCGGCCCGTGCCCGGTAGGAGCGGACCTGGCCGCGACGAAGCCGTCCGGCTAGCTCCAACGTAGGCGACAACGCTCCACATCGAAGGCGGGAGTACACCACGCGTCTGCGCACGAACGCTATCGAGAATGGCGCCCTTCGTAGGAGCGGACCTGGCCGCGACAAAGCCGTCCCCATAGCTCCAACGTAGGCGATAGCGCTCCGCATCGGAGGCGGGGGTGCACCACGCGTCTGCGCACGAACGCTATCGAGAATGCCCTGTCGCGGTCAGGCCCGCTCCTACAACGGCGTCGTCGTCTCCCGCCGATTGCCGCGGGGATAGGGGACGCCGCGGCAATCGGCGCACCGCTGCGATCATCCCACCTGGCGACGCGCGAGCGTTTGACCCAAGCGAACCGCTGTTTCCGCAGCCAGTCCACCATCGAGCTTGGCCACACCTGGCGGCAGCAGCACGATCACGGTCGAGCCGTAGTTGAAGCGCGCCGCGCCTCATTCAAATGCTTCGCCTGGATACTGGGCGCGCCGCTGCGCGTCAGCGCACTTGCCGACGTGCGAGCGCTTGCCCCAGTCGAACGGATGTCTCTGCAGCAAGTCCGCTTTCAAGCTTCGCCACACCCGGCGGCAGCAGCACGATCACGGTGGAGCCGTAGTTGAAGCGTGCCATCTCCGCAAACTTCTCCAGCACGATGCCCTGGCCGCGGTAGTCCTTGCGCGTGATGCGATCGCCATAGCGCGGAATCTCCACGCCGCTCCAGACCGTCTCCACGCCGGACACCAGCAGCGCGCCCACCATCACCGAGGCCATCGGGCCGAACTCGGTATCGAAGTGGCACACCAGGCGTTCGTTGCGGGCGAACAACCGCGGCACGTTGCGCACCGCATCCGGGCCCACGCTGAACAGGCGGCCGGGCACATGCACGGTTTCGCGCAGGGTGCCGGTCCACGGCATGTGCACGCGGTGGTAGTCCTTGGGCGACAGATACACCGTTGCGAACAGGCCGTCGTTGAACGGCACCGCCGCTTCGGCGTCGCCGAGCAGTTCGGCAGCGGTGAACGACTGCCCCTTGGCCTGAAAAATGCGCCCGTTCTCGATCGGGCCGAGCTGGCTGATGCGGCCGTCGGCCGGCATCAGCACGGCTGACGGGTCGGCGTCGGGCACGCGTGCGCCCGGCTTCAGCGCGCGGGTGAAGAAGGCATTGAAGGTGGGATACGCGCGCGGATCCGGCTCTTGCGCTTCGCTCAGGTCCACGCCGAACTTGCGCGTCACCGTGTCGATCAACCATTGCTTGGTCGCAGGCGTGTCCGAGTACGCCAGCGCGCGCGCCATGGAGGACAGCAAGCGATGCGGCAGAACGTAGGTCAGGGAAGTGACGAAACTCACGGAGCGGTTACCTTGGTCAGCTGTTGGAGGTCGGCGGCAATCGCCTTGGGGTCGAGCGGCGGACGGATCAGGCCGGTCAGGCGACCTTGCGGGTCGAGCAAGGCAATGCCGGCCGAGTGATCCATGCTGTAGTCGTTGGGGTTCTGATCGAAGTTCTTGCCCGGCACCTTCTGGAACACCAAGCCCAGCGCAGTGGCAAAGCGCTCCAGTGCCGGCACGTCTGCGGTGGCCGCCAGCGTGTCCTTATGAAAGGCGTGGGCGTATTCGCCCAGCCGTGCGGGTGGGTCGCGCTGCGGGTCCACCGACACGAACAGCACGCGCGGGCGCAGCCCGTCGGGAATGCTTTCCCACTGCTTCTGCGCCACCGCCAGATCGGTCAGCGTGGTCGGGCAGACGTCCGGACAGAAGGTGAAACCCAGAAACACCAGCGTCCAATGCCCTCTCAGTTCGCCAGACACCAGCTGGGTGCCATCGGACTGGCGCAGGCTGAACTGCGGCAAGGGGCGCGGCTGCGGGTAGAAGGTGATGGTCTGGGTGGGCGGCCAGGGCGAGCGGGGCGCTCCGCCGAAGAACTTCTGGCCCAGCAACAACCCAAGACCGGCGGCCAGCGCCACCAGCAGCACGATGCCGGTATTGCGATTGAACATGGCGGTTTCCAGTGCAACGGACGCTCATGATACCGATCCGACCTCTATAATCGGGGGCCGATTCCTTTTTAGTTGTTGCCATGACTGCCGCCGCGGCCGACGAACTGCACACCATCATCGACCTGATCCGCTACGGCACCAGCCGTTTCAACGAAGCCGGTCTCACCTTCGGTCACAGCTACGACAATGCGCTGGACGAAGCCACCCAACTGGTGCTGCACAGCCTGCATCTGCCGCACGACCTGGGCCCGGCCTATGGCCAGGCGCGCCTGCTGCGCGACGAAAAAGAACGCGTGCTGGGCCTGTTCGAGCGCCGCATCACCGAGCGCGTGCCGGCGGCGTATCTGACCGGTGAAGCCTGGTTTGCCGGCCTGAGTTTCAAGAGCGATGCGCGCGCCCTGGTGCCGCGCTCGCCGATCGCCGAGTTGATCGAGGCCGGCTTCGAGCCATGGCTGGGCGGCCGCGAGGTCACCCGCGCGCTGGACCTGTGCACCGGCTCGGGCTGCATCGCCATCGCCATGGGCCACTACAACCCGCAGTGGGATGTTGATGGCGTGGACATCAGCGACGACGCGCTGGCGCTGGCCGCCGAAAACAAGGCGCGCCTGCATGCCGACAACGTCACCCTGCTCAAGTCGGATCTGTTCGCCGGGTTGGGCGGGCGTCAGTACGACCTGATCGTGACCAATCCGCCGTACGTCACCAACGACGAGACCGATGCGCTGCCGCAGGAGTATTCCTACGAGCCGGAGCTGGGCTTGCGTGCCGGCGACGATGGTCTGGACCTGGTGCTGAAGATCCTGCGCGATGCACCGCAGCACCTGAGCGAAGACGGCCTGCTGATCTGCGAGGTAGGCGAGTCCGAGCAGCACCTGATCAAGCTGCTGCCGGAAGTGGACCTGGCCTGGGTCGAGTTCAAGGTCGGGCAGATGGGCATCTTTGCGGTGGAATGCCGCGAGCTGATCGCGCACGGCGCGCGCATCGCCGAGTTGGCCGGTGCGCGCTGAAGCGCCCGCCGCGCGTCCGCAGCTGATCGATATCGTGCTGCTGGCGCCGGTGTCGCTCTTCGGTGCGGCCATTCCATTCGGCTTGCTCGACGTGGTGTTTCGCTTGTTCGACCCGATGTACGGCGGCCCGACGGCGCAGCGCTGGTTGAGCGCAGCGGCAGAAATCGGCTTCGGCTTGATGGCGTTTTTCGGCCTTGTTTCGGCCTGGATCGTGGCCGCCAGCTCGGATGCGTCGCTGCGCACGCATCAGCGGCGTACGTTGGTGGTGACAATCGGCTTGCTGTGCGGGATCAGCGCTGCGCTCTACCTGCTTGCCGACTGGATGCTCATTCGTAAAGTCGAGCTGGACGTGTTTTTCATGGTGTTCAGCGGGTTGTTTGCGATGGCGCCGATGCTGGTGGCAGTACGTCATCTGCTGCGCATGTTTCGCGCCACGCCACCCGCTGCGATGTTAAGAGGATGCCGATATGGGCAGTAATAGTTTCGGCCGCCTGTTGACGGTCACCACCTTCGGCGAGTCGCATGGGCCGGCGATCGGCTGCGTTGTCGATGGCTGCCCTCCGGGCCTGGAGTTGGCGCCGGAGGAGTTCACGCCGGACCTGCAGCGCCGTGCCAGCGGCAAGAGCCGGCATACCTCGGCACGCCGCGAAGCCGACGAGATCGAAATCCTGTCCGGCGTGTACGAAGGCCGCACCACCGGCACGCCGATCGGGCTGCTGATCCGCAACACCGACCAGCGCAGCAAGGACTACAGCAACATCGCCCAGCAGTTCCGCCCCGGCCATGCGGACTACAGCTACTGGCAGAAGTACGGCATCCGCGACCCACGCGGCGGCGGGCGCTCGTCCGCTCGCGAAACCACCATGCGCGTGGCTGCGGGCGTCATCGCCAAGAAGTGGCTCAGGCAGCGCTACGGCGTGCTGGTGCGCGGTTATCTGTCGCAGCTGGGCGAGATCCGCCCGACCGGCTTCGACTGGAATGCGGTCGAAGACAACCCGTTCTTCTGGCCGCACGCCGAGCAGGTTCCGGAGCTGGAAACCTACATGGATGCGTTGCGCAAGTCCGGCGATTCGGTCGGCGCGCGCGTGGACGTGGTGGCCGGTGGCGTACCGCCCGGCTGGGGCGAGCCGATCTACGGCAAGCTCGATGCCGAGCTGGCTGCTGCGTTGATGAGCATCAATGCGGTCAAGGGCGTGGAAATCGGCGATGGCTTCGCCAGCGCCGCGCAGAAGGGCACCGAGCACCGCGACCTGATCACCCCGGAAGGCTTCCTCAGTAATCATGCCGGCGGCATCCTGGGCGGCATTTCCACCGGGCAGGCGGTCACCGCGTCGATGGTGCTCAAGCCGACCTCCAGCCTGCGCCTGCCGGGCGCGACCGTGGATGCGGACGGCACGGTGGTGGATGTGATCACTACCGGTCGGCACGACCCATGCGTGGGCATCCGCGCCACCCCGATCGCCGAGGCGATGATGGCCTTGGTGCTGATGGACCAGGCCTTGCGTCATCGCGCCCAGTGCGGCGATGTTGGCGAAGTGTCGCCGCGCATTCCCGGTCAACTCGATGTCTGAAGCAACGCGCCCCAAGGTGTGGGTCAGCCAGCCGCTGTTCGACGATGTCGTCGCGCAGCTGAGCGCGCATTTCGCGCTGACCACTACCGAGCGCGTCACCGCGTATTCCTCGCACGAGCTGGCCGCGCACCTGGCCGGCGTCGATGGCGCACTGATCACGCTCAACGAGCGCGTGGGCGCGGCAGAAATCGCCTCGGCGCCGCAGTTGCGCGCCATCGCCAACGTTGGCGTGGGCTACAACAATCTCGATATCGACGCGCTGAGTGCTGCCGGCATCCTGGCCAGCAACACGCCCGACGTGTTGACCGAAACCACCGCCGATCTGGGCTTTGCGTTGTTGATGGCCACCGCGCGCCGTGTCACCGAAGCCGAGCGCTGGTTGCGCGACGGCCAGTGGGGGCAGTGGTCGTTCAAGACCATGCTCGGTGCCGACATTCATGGCAGCACGCTCGGCATCCTGGGCATGGGCCGGATCGGGCAGGGTATCGCACGCCGCGGCGCGCACGGCTTCGGCATGCGCGTGCTGTACCACAACCGCAGCCGGTTGCCGGCGCAGATCGAGCAGGACCTCAACGCGCAGTATGTCGATATCGACAGCTTGCTGGCGCAGTCCGATCACCTGGTGCTGGTGCTGCCGTACAACAGGGGCTCGCACCACATCATCGATGCCGCCGCGCTGGGCAAGATGCGGCCCACCGCCACGCTGGTGAACATCGCGCGCGGCGGCATCGTCGATGAGCTCGCGCTGGCCGACGCGCTGGCCAATGGGCGTCTTGCCGGCGCCGGCCTGGACGTCTACGAAGGCGAGCCTGCGGTGCGCCCGGAGCTGCTGGCGCTGCACAACGTGGTGCTTACCCCGCATATCGGCAGTGCCAGCCTGGCGACGCGCCGCGCGATGGTGCAGCTGGCGGTGGATAACCTGATTGCCGCACTCGGCCACGGCCCCGACGCCGGGCGTCCGCCGAGCGCGCTCAATGCCGATGCGATCGCAGCTGCCAAACGCGGCGGCACGATCGTGGACGCCGGCAAAACCGGCGCGACCAAACGATAGGGAACCTCCGCGGCCAGCATTGGAGGTTCCCCGAACCCACGCGCAGCGCATTCCCCTTTTCACTCTTTCGATAAAGACATCCTCATGAGCAACGAAAACCGTCGTTTCAATGTCGCGGTCGTGGGCGCCACCGGCGCTGTCGGCGAGACCATGCTGAGCATCCTGGCCGAGCGCAACTTCCCGGTCGCCAACCTGTACGCGCTGGCCTCGGCGCGTTCGGCCGGTGGGCAGGTCGAGTTCAATGGCGGCAAGGTCGACGTGCTGGATCTGGCCGACTTCGACCCGACCGGCGTGGACATCGCGCTGTTCTCCGCAGGCGGCAGCGTGTCCAAGGAGTACGGCCCCAAGTTTGCCGCTGCCGGCGCGGTGGTGATCGATAATTCCTCTGCCTTCCGCTACGACGACGACGTGCCGCTGGTGGTGTCGGAAGTCAATCCCGAAGCGCTCAAGCAGCGCCCGCGCGGCATCATCGCCAACCCCAATTGCTCGACCATGCAGATGCTGGTCGCGCTGGGCCCGATCCACCGCAAGTACGGCATCGAACGTATCAACGTGGCGACCTACCAGTCGGTGTCCGGCGGCGGCCGCTCGGCGATGGAAGAACTGGGCAAGCAGACCAGCGAGTTGCTCAGCTTCCAGGAAATCGACCCGCAGCGCTTTCCGGTGCAGATCGCCTTCAACCTGATCCCGCACATCGACGACTTCCAGGACAACGGCTACACCAAGGAAGAGATGAAGCTGGTCTGGGAAACCCGCAAGATCCTGGGCGACGAGAACATCCAGGTGAACCCCACCGCGGTGCGCGTGCCGGTGTTTTACGGGCACTCCGAAGCGGTGGCCATCGAGACCCGCGACAAGATCACCGTCGAAGCCGCGCGCGCGCTGCTGGAAGCGTCGCCGGGCGTGGAAGTGGTGGACGAGCGCAAGCCGGGCGGCTACCCGACGCCGGTAACGCATGCCTCGGGCAAGGACGCGGTGTTCGTCGGCCGCATCCGCGAAGACTTCTCGCACCCGCGTGGTCTCAATCTGTGGATCGTCTCCGACAACATCCGCAAGGGCGCCGCACTCAACGCCGTGCAGCTGGCCGAACTGGTCGCACAGGAAGGCTGATCAACGTCCGTGTAGGAGCGCGCTCGCGCGCGATGGCTGTCCCGGTGACGCCCCGTCGCGCACAGCTGCGCTCCTACAAGGGCTGATCGTCCGCGTTCGCGATAAGCGCAGCGCCGTGGTCACCAAGCGCCCTTCGCAGGAAGGAGTTGCGGGTGGCATGGGCTTCCCCTGCAACTGCAGGCAACGCCGTCCAGCTGACCGAACTGGTCGCACAGGAAGGCTGATCTACCTCCCGCGTAGGAGCGCGCTCGCGCGCGATGGCTGTCCCGGTGACGCCCCGTCGTCGCGCACGGGTGCGCTCCTACAAGGGCTGATCGCCCGCGTTCGCGATAAGCGCAGCGCTGCAGTCACCAAGCGCCCTTCGCAGGAAGGGCCTTGCGGGTGGCATGGGCTTCCCCTGCAACTGCAGGCAACGCCGTCCAGCTGATCGAACTGGTCGCACAGGACGGCTGATTTACGTCCCGCGTAGGAGCGCGCTTGCGCGCGATGGCTGTCCCGGTGACGCCCCGTCGCGCACGGGTGCGCCTTACACGTGCCGATGGCCTGAGGCTGTCGAACTCCCTGGTGCCTGGGTCAAGAATGTGCCTGCCGTAAAGGGCGCTTGTATGTCACCGGTCTCCCTGCGAAGGCCGATCGCCTGCACTGCGTGCCTTTCCAATGAAGCGCAGCTTGGCCCGGCACGTAAGGCGCTTCCCACGATCGATCTGCACATGAGCCGATAGCGATCACGCCAGCAGCGGAGCCGGTTCCGCGTGCGCGCTCCGTAACAGCTGCACTACGCGTTCTTCGTTCTCGTGTCCCGGGCTTGTGGGGCTGCCGATTCGCGGTCGACAGCTGCGCCTGTGCACCGATGTCGCGGTGCGGCATCGCAGGGGCGGCGCGCGTGCGACGCGCGAACGACTTTTTCGCTCATTCAGCGGCTATATTGCTACCCATGAGACATAGGGGCAGGGGCGCGATGCGTCCGATACAAGGGATAGGCGCGTTGCTGCTGATGGCTTGCAGCGGCGCCGCGATGGCGTTGGGCTTGGGCGATATCCGGGTGCTGTCCAAACCCGGGCAGCCGTTGGTGGCCGAGATTCCGGTCATCTCCAACGAGCCGGGCGAGCTCGACAACGCGCGCGTGGCGCTGGCATCGGCGACTACCTTTGCGCGGGTTGGGCTGGAGAGGCCGCAAGGTCTGGTCAGCAACCTGCAGTTCCAGTTCGCGCAGGACGCGCGCGGGCGTGCGGTGATCCGCGTGACCAGCAGCCAGCCGGTGGACCAGCCAGCGATCAATTTTCTGATCGAAGTGGAGTGGGGCCAGGGCCGTCTGGTGCGCGAGTATGCCGCACTGGTCGACGCGCCCAACACCGCTGCCGCCGTGGCCGAACCGGCCATCGAGGCGCCGCGTGCCGGCGCCAGCAACACGATTGCACGCGAACCAGCGGCGGCTCCGGCGGTAGAACGCGCGGCAGGGGATGCTGGCGCTGCGGCGCCGACGCGGGCCGCGGCAACCGCACCCGCCGCCACGCAGGCTGGCGATGCATTGCCGGCCGTCCGCTCGGGCCAGACCCTGTCGGAAATTGCAGCAGGCCTGGCCCGCTCCAGCGGCCACTCGCTGGATCAGACCATGCTGGCGTTGCTGCGGACCAATCCGGATGCCTTCGTCAACGGCAACATCAATCGCCTCAAGCAGGGCGCCGTGCTGCGCACGCCGCAGGAAGACGCGCTGGCGCAGGTCAACGCGGCCGAAGCGGCGGTGATGGTGCGCGAGCAGGCTGCCCAATGGCGGCAGGCGCGCTCGGCCATTCCGCAACCGGCCGATGCCGGTGCCGCTGCTGCAGCAACGCCTGCCGCACCGGCTGCGTCCACCGCGGCCGGTAGCGGCGCGCGGCTCGAAATCGCCCCGGCAGTGGCGACTCAGACCAACACCGCCGGCGCCACGTCCGGCACCAGTGCCGAAGGCGAGGGCGAGATGGCGGCCAACCAACAGTTGCAACAGGCCAAGGAAGACATCGCCACCCGCGATGCGGAATTGCAGGACCTGCGCTCGCGCGTGGCAGACCTGGAAAAGCTCAAGCAGCAACAGCAAGCCTTGATCGCCATGAAGGACACCGACCTGGCAGCCGCGCAGAAGCGCCTGGCCGAGGCGCCGCAGGCTGCCCCGCAAGGCGGCGGCTTCCCGCTGTGGTTGATCGGGGCGCTGGTGTTGATCGTGGCGGCGGTGGTCGCGTGGCTGGCAGCGCGTCGTCGCAAGCCATCGCCGCTGCCGCCGTTGCCGCGCCGCCAGTTCGACTTCGCACCGCCGATCGCTGCGACGGAGGCTGCCGGGCAGCAGGACGACCCGCAGGCGACCGAGCCCAGCGAGCACGAGGTGCTGCACGAAACCGAGTTCGAACACGCCAACCTGCGCGAAGACGAGCGCGTCCACGACGCGCCCACGCCGCTGTCGGACATGTTGCGGCGCGAGCCGTTGCCGTCCGAACCGGTCGTGGCAGCACCGGTGGTCAATAGCGACGAATGGCGTGCGCTGCGCGCGGCCCCGCCGGCGCCCGCGACGGGGCCCGAACTGGACGGCCCGCAATCCTGGCTTGCGCAGCAATCCGAGCTGCCGTCGCAGCAGATCGAGCCGCAGCACGCGCCTGGCGAGCGCCCGGCGCCCGCCACGACAGCCTCCGTCCAGGACGGCTTCGACTTCGAGCATGTGTTGCAGCATCCCGAAGATGTCGAGCAGGCGCCGGCTGTCCCGGTGGAGTCGCCCACGGCGGTCGGCAACAGGGAGTTCGCCTCGGCAGGGCGCGATCGCCTGGAATTGGCGGTTGCGTACATGGACCTGGGCGACAAGGACACCGCGCGCGGTCTGTTGCTGGAAGTGGCCGCCACCGGCGACGACGCCACCCGCGCCGAAGCGGCCCAATTGCTGGAACAGCTGGCGTGAGTCCCGCGATGGAGCGCATGGCGGTGCGCGAACGCCGGATCGATTACGTGGAGTTCGCGTCTATCGATCCCGATGCCAGCCGGGCCTTCTTCGAGACCGTGTTCGGCTGGCAGTTCCAGGCCTATGGCCCGGACTATCTGGCCTTCAACGATGGCCGTCTGGACGGGGGCTTTTATCGCGCCACGGTACCCGTCCCGGCAGAAGGCGGGCCGTTGGTGGTGCTGTATGCCGACGACCTGCAGCCGATGCTGGAACGCGTGCGCGCGGCAGGCGGCGAGATCGTCAAGCCGGTCTTCGGCTTTCCCGGTGGCAGCCGGTTTCATTTCCGCGAGCCCGGCGGCAGCACGCTGGCGGTGTGGTCCGAGCGCGCTGCGGCCTGAGGCCAACGCCCGATGACGTGTTGCCGGCAGGCGCTGTCGGCATCTTCTTCGCCGGCTGTACCATGTGGTCGCAGCATGCGTAGCGCGCTATCGGTGTCGCTGTTCGATTGCGCATTTGCGCTTTGCGACGTTTGATGCAGACGCTTCACCGATTCGATCAACAGGCAGGTACCGATGCGTTACGCGCTGGGCGTGGAGTACGACGGCAGCGAGTTCCAGGGCTGGCAGCAGCTGGGTGAGCACGGCGGGCCGAGCGTGCAGGCCAGCTTGCAGGCGGCATTGTCGTCGGTCGCCGACGCGCCGATCCAGGTGGTCTGCGCCGGTCGCACCGATGCCGGCGTCCATGGGCAATGCCAGGTGGTGCATTTCGACAGCGATGCGCTGCGGCAGCCGCGTGGCTGGATGCTGGGCACCACCGCGCGGCTGCCGCCGTCGATCGCGGTACGCTGGTGCGTGCCGGCCGCCGCCGATTTTCATGCGCGGTTTTCCGCACGCGCGCGCCGCTATCGCTACTGCCTGCTGAACCGGCAGATCCGCCCGGCGCTGTATCGACAAACGCTGAGCTGGGAACGTCGGCCGCTCGATGCCGAGGCCATGCACACTGCGGCGCAGGCGTTGTTGGGCGAAAACGACTTCAGCGCGTTTCGCAGCGTGCAGTGTCAGGCCCTGCATGCGCGCCGCAACCTGCAGGCCATCACCGTACAGCGCACCGGCGAGGTGGTGGAGGTGCAGGTACAAGCCAATGCATTCCTTCATCACATGGTGCGGAATATTGTGGGCTCGCTGATTTTGGTCGGTACTGGCGAGCAGCCGATCGACTGGATCGCGACGTTGCTCGCCGGGCGCGACCGCACGGTTGCCGGGCCGACAGCGCCGCCACAAGGCCTGGTGTTTATCGGGCCTCTGTATCCTGCAGAGTGGCATCTGCCTGCCGAGGTGACCCAATGAATCGATCGCTGTACCGCACCCGCATCAAGTTCTGTGGCATGACCCGCGCCGGAGACATCCGGCTGGCCGGGGAGCTGGGTGTGGACGCGGTGGGTTTCATCTTTGCGCACGGCAGTCCGCGCCGCGTGGCGCCGGCCGAGGCGCGCGCGATGCGCCAGGCCACCGCGCCGATGGTCGATGTAGTGGCGTTGTTCCGCAACAATTCCAAGGAAGAAGTGCGCGAAGTAGTACGGACCGTGCGCCCGACGCTGCTGCAATTCCACGGCGAGGAAGACGACGCATTCTGTCGCAGCTTCAATCTGCCCTACCTCAAGGCGGTGCCGATGGGCAGCGCCGGGGTCAATGGCGAGGACGCCAACGCACGCACCTTGCAGTTGGCCTATCCCAACACCGCCGGCTTCCTGTTTGACAGCCACGCGCCTGGCGCAGGCGGCGGCACCGGCAAGACCTTCGACTGGTCGCGCCTGCCCACCGGCCTGCATCGCCCGTTCCTGCTCGCCGGTGGCATCACCGCCGACAACGTGTTCGACGCGATCGTCGCCACGCTGCCGTGGGGGGTGGACGTGTCCAGCGGGGTGGAGCTTGCCCCCGGCATCAAGGACGGCCACAAGATGCGCAAATTCGTGGAAGAAGTGCGCCGGGCCGACTGCCACGAGATGGCGTAGGTTGGCGATTGGGGAGTTGGGATTAGGCAGTGGCAAGAGCGGGTTTGCTGCGCTGTGATTGGCTATGGATGGCTGCGAGCGGGTCGCGCGTGTTGATCGGTCTTTGAAGGCCGGCGAGCGGCTGCATCCACGTACTCCACGTATCTGTCCATTTGCCGCCCTGCGGTTCGCCCGGACGCTTGCCTCCCTGCATATCCCCTGCGCTGCCGTGCCCGCCTTGTAACGCGGGCACTTGCCTTCAACGCGGCCGCGTCCACCGTCGGGCTGGCGCGGCCGGTCCTGGTCGCGGCATGTGACACGCGTGATATCCGCTTCCAGACGGACCGTCCCTACCAATCTCGCACGATCGTGCGTGACTGTCTGTCCGCTGCGCGTGAGCGTTGTTTGGCGATGCCGGTGCGCGATGCAAGCTCAGGCGCCTCGCGTATCCGGCGTGGTTGGCGTGTACTGATCCCGGGCCAATGCATCGACCAGCCAGCCGGCAAGGCGTTCGATGCGTGGGTCCGGATTGCGCCTGGCAGCGCACAGCACCCAGCGCCCGCGTGTGGCGGCGAAGCCCCAGGGTGCCAGCAGGCGTCCGGCGGCCAGGTCCGCGGCAACCAGTGGGTAGGGGGCGATTGCGACTCCCAGGCCGGCAGCGGCAGCTTCCAGCAGATACACCAGATGCTCGAACTCGGTCCCGAAGCGCAGCGCGTCGGGTGCGAGGCCATGTGCCTGTGCCCACTCCGGCCAGGCCTGCGGCCGTGAGCGGGTGTGCAGCAAACGCTGATCGCGCAGGGCGGCTGGGGATTTTGCCTCGATCTGAAGGGCGCTGCCCAGCTGCGGACTCAGCACCGGGCCGATCCATTCCACGCCCAGCTCATGCACCTGCCACTCGCCGGGCCACGGCGGGGTGTCCAGCAGCAAGGCCGCGTCCAGGCCATCCAGATCCGGGCCTGGCGGTTGTTCGTTGGCCGACAGGTGCAGGCGCAGGTCGGGCAGGTCGCGCTGCAGCAGGCCAAGCCGCGGAATGACCCAGCGCGCCAGCAGACTGCCGGAGCAGCCCAGTACCAGCGGCGCCTCGCTGGCCGGGCGGCGTAACGCGGCCCAGGTGTCGGCGATCAATGCGAAGCCTTCGCCGGTCGCATCGCGCAGGCGGGTACCGGCAGCCGTCAGTACCAGGCCGCGACCCTGGCGCGCGAACAACGCCGCACCCAAGGCCTGCTCCAGCGAGCGGACGTGGCGGCTGATGGCGCCATGGGTGACGTGCAGTTCCTGCGCGGCGCGGCTGACGCTTTGCAGGCGTGCGGCGGCTTCGAAGGCGCGTAACGCCGCCAGTGGCGGGAGAGTGGTACTCATGTGTGAGTCCAGATCACAGGTTGCGGCAATCTTATCGATTTATCGCGGCGCCCGGCTGCGGTAAGGTGGCGGCTTCGCGTATGACCGCATCGCTGCAGAGGATCTCCATGTCGGCCCAGCCCATCAGTGACTTTTATGCCTATCCGGATGCTGCCGGCCACTTCGGCAAGTTCGGTGGCCGGTTTGTCGCCGAAACCTTGATCGGCCCGCTGCAGGAACTGTCTGCCGCCTACGATCAGGCGCGTCAGGACCCGTCGTTCATCGCCGAATACGACAAGGACCTCAAGCATTACGTCGGCCGGCCCAGCCCGATCTATCACGCCGAGCGGCTCAGCCGCGAAGTGGGCGGCGCGCAGATCCTGCTCAAGCGCGAAGACCTGAATCACACCGGCGCGCACAAGATCAACAACACCATCGGCCAGGCCCTGCTGGCCAGCCGCATGGGCAAGACCCGCATCATTGCCGAGACCGGTGCCGGCCAGCATGGCGTGGCCAGTGCCACGGTGGCGGCGCGGCTGGGCCTGGAATGCGTGGTCTACATGGGCGCCACCGATATCGAACGGCAGAAGATCAACGTCTACCGGATGCAGCTGCTGGGCGCGAAAGTGGTTCCGGTGACGTCCGGCTCGGCCACGCTCAAGGATGCGCTCAACGAAGCGATGCGCGACTGGGTCACCAATGTGCGCGACACCTTCTACATCATCGGCACGGTGGCCGGCCCGGACCCGTACCCGCGCATGGTGCGCGACTTCAACGCGATCGTGGGCCGCGAGGCGCGCGAGCAGATGCTGCAGGACTATGGCCGGCTGCCGGACGCGATCAGCGCCTGTG
The DNA here is from genome assembly GCF_024806835.1 of Xanthomonas sp. 3793. Taxonomy (GTDB): domain Bacteria; phylum Pseudomonadota; class Gammaproteobacteria; order Xanthomonadales; family Xanthomonadaceae; genus Xanthomonas; species Xanthomonas arboricola_F. Next base: position 809,119 of record NZ_JANTYU010000001.1, on the reverse strand, counting down.
TCGGGGGCGGCAGCAATGCCATCGGCCTGTTCCACGCCTTCCTCAACGACCCCGGCGTCAGGATCTATGGCGCCGAAGCCGCCGGCGACGGCATCGCGACCGGCAGGCATGCCGCATCCATCGCCGCCGGCCGCCCCGGCGTGCTGCACGGCAACCGCACCTATGTGATCTGCGACGACGACGGCCAGATCACCGAAACCCATTCGATCTCCGCCGGCCTGGACTACCCCGGCGTCGGGCCCGAGCACGCGTTCCTGTCCGACAGCGGTCGCGCCGTGTATCAGGGCATCACCGATGACGAGGCAATGGCGGCGTTCCATCTGCTTGCGCACACCGAGGGCATTCTCGCGGCGCTGGAATCCAGCCACGCGGTGGCGCAGTCGATCAAGCTGGCGCGCGAGCTGCCCAGGGATGCGCTGATCCTGTGCAACCTGTCCGGGCGTGGCGACAAGGACGTGCATACCATCGCCGCACGCGAAGGCATGGTGCTGTGATCGCGGCGCAGCTGCGCACGCTGGGCGGCGGTGCGGCACTGCTGTGCATGTCTGCGCTCGCCCTGGCCGCGACGCCTGCGCCCGAGCTGGATCGCAGCGGCGCCGTGCGGGTCGGCCAGCGCTTCAGTGAGTTGCAGGCACGCGCGCGCTGGGTACCTCTGAATGTGGGGCCGTTGGGGCCGTGCGGCTATGTGGAAGCGGGGCTGCTACCCGATGCGGTGTCGATGATGGTCGAAGACGATCGCATCGTCCGGTTCGATGTCAGCGACCGAGGCGCGGTGGGCCCGTTCGGCATCCAGGTAGGCGACAGCGAAGCTGCCGCGCGGGCGCGCCTGCCGTCGGGCTACAGCGTCCAGCCGCATAAGTACGGCCGCGACGGCGGCAACGATCTTTATCTGACTTGGCGCGACCCGCAAAGCGAGTTCGCCGTTCGCTACGAAACCGGAGAAGGCACTGTGACATCGATGTACTGGGGAAGCTGGGATGCCGTGCAGTTGGTGGAGGGTTGCGCATGAGCAGCGCGCCAGACCGTATCGCTACGCGTTTCGACGTCCTGCGTCAGGCCGGCCGCAAGGCGCTGATCCCCTTCATTACCGCCGGCGATCCATCGCTGGAAGCCACCGTGCCGGTGATGCATGCGCTGGTGCGCGCCGGAGCGGACGTCATCGAACTCGGCGTGCCGTTCTCCGACCCGATGGCCGACGGTCCCACCATCCAGCGTAGCTCCGAGCGCGCGCTGGGTCGCGGCGCCGGCCTGGCCTACGTGCTGGAAGCGGTGCACGAATTCCGCCGCGAAGACGGCGCTACCCCGGTGGTGCTGATGGGCTACCTCAACCCGATCGAAATCCACGGCACGCGGCGCTTTGCCGAAGCCGCCGTTGCCGCCGGCGTGGACGGCCTGCTGCTGGTGGACCTGCCGCCGGAAGAGGCCGACGAGACCCGCGAGATCTTTACCGAGGTCGGGCTGGCGCTGATCGCGCTGGCCTCGCCGACCACCAGCGAGCAGCGGCTGGACATGCTGTGCAGCACCGCGCAGGGCTACCTGTACTACGTCAGCTTTGCCGGCGTGACCGGCGCTTCGAACCTGCTCGATACCCATGCCGCCAGCGACCGCCTGCGCCAGCTGCGTCAACGCGCCGGCGCACCGGTGGTGGCAGGATTCGGCATCAAGGACGCTGCCAGTGCCGCTGCAATGGCGGTCGATGCCGATGGTGTCGTTGTCGGCAGCGCCCTGGTCGCGGCCCTGGCCGACGCCGAGGATGTACGCAGCGCCCGCGAACGCGCCGAAGCCTTCCTGGCTCCGCTGCGACAGGCGCTGGACCAGGCGTAAGAACACAGAGCCCCTTCCCGGCGGGGCGAGAAGGTACCGCTGGCGCGCGTGCCCTGGAGCGCCCGCGTCGCAAGCGCGGGCCTGGGCGCGGCGCGGGCGGGGGAGGGATAGAGGTGCAGCCACACGCAACCATCAGACTGCGCTGCATCATCAAAAGCGCTGAAGCAGCCGGCAATCACCCCCGCATCTGGCATTCCACAGAACATCCTGCCCTCGAACCCGCCGGCATCGGGCACAGACTCAGAGCGTGCATTCATGACGCCCGCTACCTTGGCATTCCCGCGGCGCGTTAGACTGTCGCCCCTCTGCGGCCCGCATCGCCGCCCTGCATGGATTGTCATACACGCATGAGTTGGCTCAGCAAATTGATGCCCTCCGGCATCCGCACCGAGAACACCCCGGCCAAGAAGCGCAGCGTTCCCGAGGGTCTGTGGGAAAAGTGCAGCAACTGCGGCAGCGCGCTGTACGGCCCGGAGCTTGAGGAGAACCTGGAGGTGTGTCCGAAGTGTGACCACCACATGGCCATTCGCGCGCGCGCGCGCCTGAATTCGCTGTTCGACCCGGAAACCGCGACCACCGAAATCGCCGCGCAGCTGGGCCCGGTCGATGTGCTCAAGTTCAAGGACCAGAAGCGCTACGGCGAACGCATCAAGGCCAGTCAGAAGGCCAGCGGCGAATACGACGCGCTGATCGCCATGCGCGGCACGCTCAAGGGCAATCCGCTGGTCGCTGCCGCCTTCGATTTCGCCTTCATGGGCGGTTCGATGGGCTCGGTGGTCGGCGAGCGCTTTGCGCGTGCGGCCGAGGTGGCGCTGGAAGTGGGCTGCCCGTTCGTGTGCTTCTCCGCCAGCGGCGGCGCGCGTATGCAGGAAGGCCTGTTCTCGCTGATGCAGATGGCCAAGACCTCCGCGGCGCTCGGTCGCCTGCGCGAAGCCGGCCTGCCGTACATCTCGGTGCTGACCCATCCTACGACCGGTGGCGTGTCTGCATCGTTTGCCATGCTGGGCGACATCAACATCGCCGAGCCGCATGCCTTGATCGGCTTCGCCGGCCCGCGCGTGATCGAGCAGACCGTGCGCGAAACCTTGCCGGAAGGCTTCCAGCGTTCCGAATTCCTGCTCGATCACGGCGCCATCGACCAGATCTGCGACCGTCGTGAAATGCGCGACCGCATTGCCGAACTGACCACGATGATGATGCGTCAGGCACGTCCGCAAGAGGCGGTGGCGTGAGCGGTGTCATGACCGCAGCACTGCGGATCTGCGCCCGGACGTCCGCCAGCGGCGCGCAGTCTCGCGGTTGCGACGCGCGTTGCACGGTGCCTGCGCTGTGAGCGCCCGCAAGTATTTCGGCACCGACGGCATCCGCGGCCGTGTGGGGCAGGGCGTGATTTCTGCCGACTTCGTGCTGCGGCTGGGCAATGCGCTCGGCCGCGTGCTCACCCAGGGTCGCAGCAAGCGTCCGCTGGTGTTGATCGGCAAGGACACCCGCATTTCCGGTTACATGTTCGAAGCCGCCCTGGAGGCCGGCTTGGTCGCTGCGGGCGCCGATGTGCAGATGATCGGCCCGATGCCGACCCCGGCCATCGCGTTCCTGACCAGCACCTTGCGCGCCGATGCCGGCGTGGTCATCAGCGCCTCGCACAACCCGCATTACGACAACGGCATCAAGTTCTTCTCCGCCGAAGGCGAAAAGCTCGACGACGCCACCGAAGCGGCGATCGAAGCCGCGCTGGACGAGCCGTTCCACACCGTGGAATCCGAGCGCCTGGGCAAGGCGATCCGCACCCGCGATGCGATCGGCCGTTACATCGAATTCTGCAAGGCCAGCGTGGCGCGCGGCTTCACCCTGCACGGCCTGAAAATGGTGCTCGATTGCGCGCACGGCGCCACGTATCACATCGCGCCGATGCTGTTCCGCGAGCTGGGCGCCGAGGTGGTGGTGATCGGCGCTGCGCCGGATGGGCTCAACATCAACGACGGTGTCGGCTCCACCCATATCGACAATCTCGCCGCCAAGGTGCGTGAGAGTGGTGCGCATCTGGGCATTGCCTTCGATGGCGACGGCGACCGCGTGCTGATGGCCGACGACCAGGGCAATCCGGTCGATGGCGACGATCTGCTGTATCTCCTGGCGCGCTCGTGGCAGGCCAGCGGCCGGCTCACCGGCACCGTGGTCGGCACCTTGATGACCAATTACGGCCTGGAGCCGGCACTGGCCGCGCTGCGGATTCCGTTCCAGCGGGCCAAGGTGGGCGACCGCTACGTGCATCAGGCGCTGGTCGAAGGTGGCGGTACGCTGGGTGGTGAAACGTCAGGCCATCTGCTGTGCCTGGACCGCGCCAGCACTGGCGACGGCATCGTCAGCGCGCTGCAGGTGCTCGAAGCGCTGGGGCGCGATGGGCACAGCCTTCGCCACGCGCTGAGCGGCCTGACCAAGGTGCCGCAGAAGACCGTGAATGTGCGTCTGGATGGCGGCGCGGCCAAGGCCGTCGTCGAAGCGCCCGGCGTTCAGCAGGCGCTGCAGCAGGCGCAAGCCGCCGTGCAGGGGCGTGGGCGTGCGTTCCTGCGTCCGTCCGGCACCGAGCCGGTGGTACGCGTGACCGTGGAGGCCGACGACGCCGGGCTGATGCAGGACACGCTCGACCGGCTGTCCGGAGCGGTGCGTGACGCGGCGTGAGTCGCTGATCATTGGCGTCTGCGTGGTCTTTGCCAAGGCCGCGACGTTCTATCTGTTGTATCGCCTGCTGATCTGATCGGCAGGCCTTCCCTCACTTCGACCAAGACATTCGTATGAGCGCCCGCATCCCGACCCTGGACATCACCCGTTTCGACACCGATCGCGACGCCTTCGTCGCCGAGCTCGGTGCGGCCTATCGCCAATGGGGCTTTGCCGGCATCCGCAATCACGGCATCGCACAGACCGATATCGATGCGGCCTACGACGTGTTCAAGGCATTTTTTGCGTTGCCCGATGAGGCCAAGCGCCGCTATCACGTGCCGGGCAGCGGCGGCGCACGGGGCTACACCGCCTTTGGCGTGGAAACCGCCAAGGACTCCAAGCACTTCGATCTGAAGGAGTTCTGGCACATCGGTCGCGAGATTCCGGACGATTCGCCGTACCGCGATGTGATGGCGCCGAACCTGTGGCCGGAAGAAGTGCCCGGATTCCGCGAGCGCGGCTACCAGTTGTATCAGCAGCTCGACCAGCTGGGCTCGCGCGTGCTCTCGGCGTTGGCGCTGCACATCGGCCTGCCGCAGGACTATTTCGTCGACAAGACCAATAACGGCAATTCGATCCTGCGCCCGATTCACTACCCGCCGATCACCAGCGACGACATTCCCAATGTGCGCGCCGGTGCGCATGGCGACATCAACTTCATCACCTTGCTGGTCGGTGCCAGCGCTGCCGGTCTGGAAGTGCGTTCCAACGACGGCGAGTGGGTGCCGTTCACCGCCGACGCCGACACCATCGTGGTCAATATCGGCGACATGCTGCAGCGGCTGACCAACCACGTGTATCCGTCCACGATCCATCGCGTGGTCAATCCCCCGGGCGAAGCGGCGCGCAAGCCGCGCTATTCGGTGCCGTTCTTCCTGCACCCCAATCCGGATTTCCTGATCGACGTGCTGCCCTCGTGCATCAGCGCCGACAACCCCAGCCGCTATCCCGAGCCGATCACCGCGCATGGATTCTTGGAAGAGCGCCTGCGCGAGATCAAGCTCAAGTAACTCCGATGTCGTGAGCGTTGGCGATCGGGTTACTCATCGCCCAACGCGCCATGCGCGCACGTTGCCCATGCCGCGCATGGCCGCGTCCGCAACATGCGCCATGACTGAGCCCACAGTTCTGTTCATAAAATTCCTCTCCTGTCTGGTTAAAGCTTGCGTTCACCGGCGCCGATAACACAGGCTGATCGCTAGCGTGACGTCGGATCACCTGGCGCCCGCTACCGATTGCACGACGTAGGGGGCGCGCATGCGGATGCGGTGGTTACAACAACTAGGTTCGGTGTCGTTGCTGGCGCTTAGTGGCGCAGTGGCACCTGCCGCAGCGACGCCGGTTAGCGTCACCGTGACCGATGCCAACGGCGTCCTGGTCGATGCGGTAGTCAGTCTGGAACTGCCGCACCCCGCCGCAGCCAGCGCGGGCAAGATGCTGGAGATGGATCAGGTCAACTCGCAATTCGTGCCGGCGGTCCTGGTGGTGCGCACCGGGACCTCGGTGCGGTTCCCGAACAACGATCAGATCCGCCATCAGGTGTATTCGTTCTCGCCTGCCAAACGCTTTGAATTGCCGCTGTTTCAGGGCACCACCGCCGCGCCGGTGCGGTTCGATCAGGCCGGTCTGGTCACGGTGGGCTGCAATATCCACGACTGGATGCTGGGCTATATCGTGGTGCTGGAAACGCCGTACTTCGGCAAGACCGGCAGCGATGGTCGCGTGCAGCTCGATGCCCCGGCAGGAACGTACACGCTGCGCGTCTGGCATCCACGCATCAAGGGCGCTGCAGTGGGCGAGCCGCTGGTGATTGCGCGCGATGCCGTGCAACGCAAGCTCACCTTGCAGACTACCGGCGCCGCCCCGGTCGTCGCGTCGCCGGACGAGCGCGTGCGCGCGCTGCAGGACAAGTTCCGCCGCGCCGATCCCAAGAAGCCGCACCCATGAGGGCGATGCGCCTGCATACGCGCATCGCGGCCTTGCTGGTGCTGGTCGTGCTGGCCACGCAGGCGTTGACCTTCATCGCCGTGCAGCTGGCGACCGAGCGCAGCGTCAAGGCGCAACTGGGCGAAGAACTGCAGATCGGCGAGCGCGTCTGGCAGCGCATCAATCTGCGCCGCGATGAGCAACTGCTGCAGTCGGCGTCGGTGCTGGCAGACGACTTCGGTTTTCGTGCCGCAGTGGCCAGCGGCGATGTGCCCACCATGCAATCGGCGCTGCGCAACCATGCCGCGCGCATGTCTGCGCAGACCGCCTTGCTGCTCTCGCCAGATGGCCAATTCCTGACCGGACTGGCCGACCTTCCGCAAGCCGAACAACTGCGTGCGGTACAGGCGTTGTTGCAACAGGCGCAGCGCGATGGGCGGGCGGTCGGCGTGGTTGCCCTGGATCAACACATCGTGCGCCTGGCCGTGGTGCAGGTGCTGGCGCCCAGCCGCGTTGGCTGGATCGCGATCGGCAACGAATCCGGCGACGGCCTGGCACAGGATTTCCGCAGCACGACGGGATTGGATGCCACGTTTTTTGCAGATGGACCGCCGGTGCGCGTGCTGGCATCCACCCTGGAGCCGGCACTGCGTGGTGAGTTCGCGCAGCAGTTGCCGGCTGCCGAGCACACGCCGGGGGCGGCGATTCCGCTCAACCTCGGGCAGTCGCGCTACCTGGTCAAACTGCAGGCGATCCAGGGCGACAGTCATGTGCGGGTTGCGTTGCAGGCATCGCTGGATCGCGCGGTGGCACCGTATCGCATTCTCAAATTGCGCATCCTGCTGCTGGCCGGTCTGGCCACTGCTGCTGCGCTGGCGGTGGCGATCTTTCTGGCGCGCGGCGTCAGCAAGCCGGTCGCGCAACTGGTGCAGGCGGCGCGCCGCATCCAGCGCGGCGATTATCAGACGGCGGTGGACGTCCCGCCCGGTCGCGAGCTCGCCGAGCTGGCCGACAGCTTCGGACGCATGCAGCATCAGATCGCCAGCCGCGAGCAGCACATCCTGCATCAGGCGCGGCACGACGCATTGACCGGGCTGCCCAATCGGGTCTGGTTGCTGGAACGGCTGAAGGAAGTGACCGAGCAGACAGTCGCCTCCGGCGGGGCTGCGGCGGTACTGATCCTGGATCTGGACCGCTTCAAGGAACTCAACGACAGCCTCGGTCATGATTTCGCCGACCAGGTGCTGGTCGAGGCCGGTCGCAGGCTCGCCGAGGTGGTGCAGGAGCCGAACCTGGTCGGGCGGCTGGGCAGCGATGAGTTCATGGTGATCGTGGCGCACGCCGATGCGACCACCGTGCAGCAGGACGCACAACGCCTGCTGCTGCAACTGCGCCGTCCATTGGTGCTGCCGCAGGCACGCATCCAGCTCGAGGCCAGTATCGGGATCGCCCTGATTCCCGAGCATGGTGCCGACCCGGACACCTTGTTGCGCCGTGCCGACATCGCGCGCCGGCAGATGGACGATGTCTCCACCATCGGCGCCAGCGTCTACCGCATGGGCCAGGACGAACAGCATCTGCGGCGGCTGCGTCTCACCGGCGATCTGCGTCAGGCCATCGGAGGCAACGAATTGACCCTGCGCTTCCAGCCCAAGATCTGCCTGCGCAGCGATCGCGTCGAACAGGTCGAAGTGCTGGTGCGTTGGCATCACCCGACGCTGGGCCCGATCGGTCCGGACGAATTCATTCCGCTGGCCGAGCATTCCGGCGTCATCCATCCATTGACCCGTTTCGTGCTGGACGAGGCGCTGCGCTGCCAGGCGCGCTGGCGCACACAAGGGCTGGAGCTGGGCATGGCGATCAACCTGTCGGCGCTGGATCTTGCCGATCCGGGGCTGCCCGATTACGTGCGGGCACGGTTGGAACTGCATGCGGTGCCTGCGCAGTCGGTCACGCTGGAATTGACCGAAAGCGCGTTGATGCGCGATGTCGAATCCGCGCTGCACATGCTGCATCAACTGCGCAACGTCGGCGTGCGCCTGTCCATCGACGACTTCGGTACCGGCTATTCCTCGTTGGCCCAACTCAAGCGCATGCCGGTGAACGAATTGAAGATCGACAAGAGCTTCGTCATGCAGCTGGCCGAAGGCACCGACGATGCCTTCATCGTGCGCAGCACCATCGATCTGGGTCACAACCTGGGCCTGAGCGTGATCGCCGAGGGCGTCGAAAACGACACCGCGCTCGATCTGTTGCGCGGCTACGGCTGCGACATGGTGCAGGGCTATCTCTACGCACCGCCGCTGGAGCAGGCCCCCTTCGTTGCGTGGTGCATGCGTCAGCTCGGAATGACCTCGCCCGCGCAGACAGGAGCGCAAGGATGAAGCATCGTCTGCGTGCTCCTCTGGCTTTTGCGGTGTGCAGTTTCGTACTGATGCCAGCGCTTGCGGTTGCCGGCGACGGCCGACTGCTCGCTACCGGCGGCGTGTCGATGATCGAAGGCAGCAGCGGTGGCGGTATCGTGCCGTGGGCCACGTTGTCCGGGTATGGCACGCGCGACGAACTCGGCACCGTGCTGTTCGCCACGCATGTGGACAGCGGCGATTACCGGCTCGACGTGCAAGGCGCCGCGCTGACAGTCGGCAACCGGCTGGAACTGTCGCTCGCGCGTCAGCGCCTGGACCTGGGTACCTTGCAGGATCGCCTTGCGTTGCCATGGAGCGCGCTCGGCCAGGATGTCTTCGGCGCCAAGCTGCGCGTATCTGGCGATCTGGTCTATGGGCGCGCCCCGCAAGTCAGCGTCGGCGTGCAGTACAAACGGTTGCGCGATGGCACGCTGCCGCTGGCGATCGGTGCGCGCGACGACCACGGCACAGATGTCTTTGTCAGCGCCAGCAGACTGTTGCTGCAAGGCGCCGGTGGCTATCAATTGCTGCTCAACGGCACCTTGCGCGCAACCCGTGCCAATCAGACCGGCTTGCTCGGCTTTGGCGGCGACCGTCGCAACAGCTACCGGCTGGTCGCCGAGGCCAGCGCTGCGGTCGTGCTGTCGCCATCGTGGGCGGTCGGTGTGGAATATCGCGACAAGCCGGACAATCTGGGCTTTGCGCGCGAACAGGCCTGGGCCGACGGTTTTGTCGCCTGGTTCCCCAACAAGCACGTGTCGCTGACCGCCGCCTGGGCCGATCTTGGCGATATCGCCACGCTGACCGATCAGCGCGGCCCGTATCTTTCCTTGCAGGTAGCGTTCTGATGAATCGATGGCTGCGTTGGTCCCTGCTGTGCGCGCTGAGCTTGAGTGCCTGCGCCACCACGCAGCCGCGGACGCTCTATGACGAACTCGGTGGGCAGGCCGGCATCGAGGCGCTGGTGGAAACCATGTTGTCGCGCATCGCCGACGATCAACGCATCGTCGACAAGTTCGCACGGGTCAACATCGTCATGCTCAACGCACGCCTGGTGCAGAAGTTCTGCCACGTCGCCGACGGCCCGTGCCCGGACACGGCCAAATCGATGCAGCAGGCGCATGCGCATCTGGCCATCCGCGAGGGCGACTTCAACGCCCTGGTCGAAGATCTCAACTGGGCAATGGACCAGCAAAAGATCCCGCGCCGCACCCAGAACCGTCTGTTGGCGCGGCTGGCCGCCATGCACGGCGAGATCGTCAATCACTGAGTCGTACAGCTGCATGCCATCGACAGCGACCGTTTAGGACGCGCGTCGCGAGGCAACGGCCAACTGGCAGCGTTTCAGTCCAGCGGTCTCACCCGATGCGAGCCGCGCGCCATCAGTCGCAGCGCAACCGAATGCGGAAGCAGGCGCAGGCCGGCATTGACCAGTCGATAGCGCCAGCCCGGCACCGCCAGCACCTGGCCGCGCTCCAATGCGGCAATGCCGTACTCGGCAACCGCATCGGCCTGCAGCCAGGCCCAGCCGGGCAGGGTGGACATCGCCGCGCGGGTGCCGGTGACATCGTGGAACTCCGACCACGCAAAGCCAGGACACAGCGCGCAGACCTTGACCGCGCAGTCGGCGTTTTCCAGCGCCAGCGATTCGCTGAAGCGCAGCATGAAGCTCTTGCTCGCCGCATACAGTGTCTGGCCGTCGGCACTGGGTGTGAGTGCGGCAAACGAGGCGACGTTGAGAATGCGGCCCTGGCCGCTGGTACGGATCATCGGCAACAACCGCCAGGTCAGCTCGCATACCGCGCCGATCATCACCTGCAGGAAGCGTGCATGCGTGGCCCAGTCGTTGTGCAGATAGCGCCCCGGCACGCCATAACCGGCGTTGTTGACCAGCGTGCCCACCGTCCAGCCGTTGCGCTGGATCTGCGTCACCAGCGCCTGGACCGCCGCAGGCTCGGCCAGGTCGGCAGGCAGCACTTCCACCCGCACCTGCGCGCCCAGTTCGGCGGCCAGCGCCTGCAGTCGATCTACCCGGCGCGCGGTCAGGATCAACGGCCCCCCCCGCCTAGCGTACGCCCGCGCAATCTCGCGGCCGATGCCGCTGGAAGCGCCGGTGACCAGCGCGAAGACAGGCGAAACGGACATGGCAGGTTCCTGGTGGGGAGGGATGGGACATGCGGCAGACAGAAGTGTGCCGGTTGCCGACAGGGCATGGGCTATTCTGTCGCCTGTCTTCAACTCAGGAACCTGCGCCTGATGCGTCGAAAGATCGTTGCCGGAAACTGGAAGCTGCATGGCAGCCGCGCCTTCGCCACCGAACTGGTGGACCGGATCGCCGCGCACATGCCCCTGGAGGGTGTCGATGTCGTCATCCTGCCGCCACTGCCTTACCTCGGCGACCTGATCGAGGATTTCGAGGCCCATCACCTGTCCTTTGGAGCCCAGGACGTCAGTAGCAACGAGAAGGGCGCCTACACCGGCGAGGTCTCGGCAACGATGTTGGTGGATGTCGGCGCCGAATACGGCCTGGTCGGCCACTCCGAGCGTCGTCAGTATCACCAGGAAAGCAGCGAGCTGGTGGCGCGCAAATTTGCCGCCGCCATCCATGCCGGGCTGATCCCGGTGCTCTGCGTGGGCGAATCGCTGGAGCAGCGTGAAGCCGGTCAGACTGAGGCAATCCTACGTGCCCAGCTCGAGCCGGTGATTGCCCTGGTCGGTAGCGACGGCTTCGAACGGGCCGTGCTCGCGTACGAGCCGATCTGGGCGATCGGCACCGGGCGGACCGCCAGTCCGGCCCAGGCTCAGGCCGTGCACGCCTTCCTGCGTGGCGAAGTCGCGAAGGCGGATGCTAGAATCGCCGACTCTCTGCCCATCCTGTACGGGGGCAGTGTCAAGCCCGACAACGCCAGCGAGCTGTTCGCACAGCCCGATGTCGACGGCGGGCTTGTCGGAGGCGCCTCCTTGGTGGCCGAAGATTTCCTGGCCATTGCGCGTGCGGCGGCCGCTTGTTAACCCATTAAGTTTTGTCCGGGGACGGATTTCGAAATGCTGATGTTGATCCTCAATGTGGTCTACGTGCTGGTCGCGCTGGCGATGATTGCGCTGATCCTGATGCAGCGTGGCGCGGGTGCGGCGGCCGGTTCCGGCTTCGGTGCGGGCGCGTCGGGCACGGTGTTCGGTTCGCAGGGTGCGTCGAACTTCCTGTCCAAGTCGACCAAGTGGCTGGCCGTGGTGTTCTTCAGCATCAGCCTGTTCATGGCCTGGTACGCCACCCACGGTGCCCGTCCGACCGACCAGAACCTGGGTGTGATGTCGCAGTCCGCCACTCCGGCCCCGGCTGCAGCCGGTGAGTTGACCAAGCCGTTGCCGCAGGCGCCTGCCGCTGGTGCGGTACCGACCGCTCCGTCGCAGCCTGCTCCTGCAGTTGCGCCGGCTGCTGCACCGGCACAGTCCGCGCCTGCGCCGTCGGCGCCCGCCGCCAGCGAAGAAAACGCTTCAGAACCAGCACAAAAACGCTGAAGCCGGTTACAATACGCTGCGCACTGGGATGCCCAGCGGCGCAACGTATGCCCAGGTGGCGGAATTGGTAGACGCACTACCTTGAGGTGGTAGCGACTTAGGTCGTAGGGGTTCGAGTCCCCTCTTGGGCACCATTGTTTGGCTGCAGTTTCTGCGCATCGCGACGTGTCGCGCGCAGGGTCTGCCTATACCCCATGCCGGCACGCGGCGCGTGCGGGCAGAGGCAAGAGAGAATCGCTGTGCTGGCCGAATATTTGCCGAGTCTGCTGTTTCTGATCGTCGCCACCGGCATCGGCATCGTGCTGATGTTGATTGGTCGCTTCCTCGCTCCGCGCAGCCCGGACGCGCGCAAGCTTTCTCCGTACGAGTGTGGCTTCGAGGCCTTCGAAGACGCGCGCATGAAGTTCGATGTGCGCTACTACCTCATCGCGATCCAGTTCATCGTGTTCGACCTGGAAATCATCTTCATCGTGCCGTGGACGCAGGTGTTCATGGAGATCGGCGCACGTTCGCTGGTCACCATGGGCCTGTTCGTCGGCATGTTGTTCCTCGGCTTTATCTACGTGTGGAAGAAGGGAGCGCTGGAATGGGAGTGATTCAGACCCTGGATCGTCTGATGACCAACCCGATGCCGGAAGGCCGGGTGGAAGACATCCTGCGCCCGGACGGCGAAAACCCGCTGCTCGAAAAGGGCTATGTGACCACCAGCGTCGACGCACTGCTGAACTGGGCGCGTACCGGCTCGATGTGGCCGATGACCTTCGGTCTGGCCTGCTGCGCGGTCGAGATGATGCATGCCGGCGCGTCGCGCCTGGACCTGGACCGTTACGGCGTGGTGTTCCGCCCGTCGCCGCGCCAGTCCGACGTGATGATCGTGGCCGGCACCCTGGTCAACAAGATGGCCCCGGCGCTGCGCAAGGTCTACGACCAGATGCCGGACCCGAAGTGGGTCATCTCGATGGGCAGCTGCGCCAACGGCGGCGGCTATTACCATTATTCGTATTCGGTGGTGCGCGGTTGCGACCGCATCGTGCCGGTGGACATCTATGTCCCGGGCTGCCCGCCGACCGCCGAGGCCCTGGTCTACGGCATCTTGCAGCTGCAGAAGAAGATCTGGCGTACCCAGACCATCGCGCGCTGACACCCGTCTTCTCCTAACGAGAGCAGCCAAGCCCCCATGGCAGAGCAAGCATCTTCCTTCACTGACCGACTTGCGGCACGTTTCGCCGGTGCGCAGATCGCCGTGGCCTTGCCGCGCGGCGAAGTGACGCTGGAAGTCGCTGCGGCAGATTGGCACGCCACCTGTCTGGCGCTGCGCGACGAGCTCGGTTTCGAGCAGCTCAGCGATCTGTGCGGCGTCGATTACCTGGGCTATGGCAGCGACGAGTGGGATACCGCCGACGTGTCGTCGCAGGGCTTCAGTCGCGGCGTCGAAGGCAAGGCCGTCGGTCGCTTCGGTTGGGGAGAGTTTCCCAGCCAGGAAAGCTCCACCGGCGCCCATCCGCAGCACATGCCCAAGCAGCGCTTTGCGGTGGTCGCCCAGCTGATTTCCTATCAGCACAACCAGCGTCTGCGGGTGCGTTGCTATGCACCGGACGAGCAGGTGCCGGTGGTGGCGTCGGTGACCGATATCTGGCCGGGCGTGAACTGGTTCGAGCGCGAAGCATTCGACCTGTTCGGCATCGTGTTCGACGGCCACCCGGACCTGCGCCGCATCCTGACCGACTACGGATTCGTCGGCCACCCGTTCCGCAAGGATTTCCCGCTGATCGGCAACGTCGAAGTGCGTTACGACGAAGAGCGCAAGCGTGTCGTGTACGAGCCGGTGACCTCGGTCGAACCGCGCGTCGGTGTGCCGCGCGTGATTCGCGACGATGCCCGTTATGAGACTGCCGCTGGTGAAGTGGGCAAGTCGGAGACTGCCAAGTGAGTGAGTTCCGCCAGGCAACCGATGCCTTCGCGAGCAATCCTGTCGAAAGCAAGCAGGAAATCCGCAATTACACGATGAATTTCGGCCCGCAGCACCCTGCGGCGCACGGCGTGTTGCGCCTGATCCTGGAAATGGACGGCGAGACCGTGGTACGTGCCGATCCGCATATCGGCCTGCTGCACCGTGGTACCGAGAAGCTGGCCGAGTCCAAGCCGTTCAACCAGTCGGTTCCGTACATGGACCGTCTGGATTACGTGTCGATGATGTGCAACGAGCACGCTTACGTGCGCGCGATCGAGTCCCTGATGGGCATCGAGGCGCCCGAGCGTGCGCAGTACATCCGCACCATGTTCGACGAGATCACCCGCATCAAGAACCACCTGATGTGGGTGGGTTCCAACGCACTCGATCTGGGCGCGATGGCGGTGATGCTGTACGCGTTCCGCGAGCGCGAAGAATTGATGGACGTCTACGAGGCGGTCAGCGGCGCGCGCATGCACGCGGCCTACTACCGTCCCGGTGGCGTGTATCGCGATCTGCCCGATCGCATGCCGCAGTACAAGGAATCCCGCTGGCACAAGGGTGGGGCGCTGAAGAAGCGCAACGCCGGTCGCGAGGGCACGCTGCTGGACTTCCTGGAGGAATTCACCAACACCTTCCCGGCGCGCGTGGACGAGTACGAAACGCTGCTGACCGATAACCGCATCTGGAAGCAGCGCACCGTGGATGTGGGCATCATCAGCCCGGATCTGGCGCGCGCCTGGGGCATGACCGGCCCGATGCTGCGTGGCTCGGGCATCGAATGGGATCTGCGCAAGAAGCAGCCGTATGCCAAGTACGACGCGGTGGAGTTCGATATCCCGGTCGGCACCAACGGCGACTGTTACGACCGCTACCTGGTCCGCGTGGCCGAGATGCGCGAGTCCAACCGCATCATCAAGCAGTGCGTGAAATGGCTGAAGGCCAATCCCGGCCCGGTCATGGTCACCAATTTCAAGGTCGCTCCGCCAAGCCGCGAAGGCATGAAGGACGACATGGAAGCGCTGATCCATCACTTCAAGCTGTTCAGCGAAGGCTATTGCGTACCGGCCGGCGAAACCTACAGCGCGGTCGAAGCGCCCAAGGGCGAGTTCGGCTGCTACCTGATGTCCGATGGCGCCAACAAGCCGTTCCGCGTGCATCTGCGCGCGCCGGGCTTTGCGCATCTGTCGTCGATGGACGCGGTGGTGCGTGGCTATTTGCTGGCCGACGTCGTGGCGATGATCGGTACTTACGATTTGGTTTTCGGTGAGGTTGACCGATGAAGGCGACGGGTAATTTCGAAGCGGCGCGCGACGTCGATCCGCAGGTGGTGCTGAGCGACAAGACGCGCGCGCACATCGATCATTGGCTGGCCAAGTTTCCGCCCGACCGCAAGCGTTCGGCGGTGCTGCAGGGCCTGCATGCTGCGCAGGAGCAGAACCAGGGCTGGCTGACCGATGAGCTGATCGTCGGCGTGGCCAAGTATCTGGAACTGCCGCCGGTGTGGGCCTACGAGGTCGCCAGTTTCTACTCGATGTTCGAGACCGAGAAGGTTGGCCGCCATAACGTGGCGTTCTGCACCAATATCAGCTGCTGGCTCAACGGCGCCGAAGATCTGCTGGCGCACGCCGAGAAGAAGCTGGGTTGCAAGCTGGGGCAGTCGACGGCCGATGGCCGCGTCTACCTCAAGCGCGAAGAAGAGTGCCTGGCGGCCTGCTCGGCAGCGCCGATGATGGTCATCAACGGCCACTACCACGAGCACCTGACGAAAGAGAAGGTCGACGCGCTGCTGGACGGGCTGGAATAAGACATGGCACATCATCACGCACCTACAGGTCCGGTCGGTCCGGCGCCGTTGCCGCATCAGGTCGTCTACACGACCCTGCACTACGACACGCCGTGGTCCTACGAGAGCTACCTCAAGACCGGTGGCTACGCCGCGTTGCGCAAGATCCTCGAAGAGAAGATCGCGCCGGCCGATGTCATCGAGATGGTCAAGGCATCGAACCTGCGCGGCCGCGGTGGCGCAGGCTTCCCGACCGGTCTGAAGTGGTCGTTCATGCCCAAGGGCAACATGCAGAAGTACATCCTGTGCAATTCGGACGAATCCGAGCCGGGAACCTGCAAGGACCGCGACATCCTGCGTTACAACCCGCATTCGGTGGTGGAGGGCATGGCGATCGCCTGCTATGCCACCGGCTCGACCGTGGGCTACAACTACCTGCGTGGCGAGTTCCACCACGAGCCGTTCGAGAACTTCGAGCTGGCGCTGGCCGATGCGTATGCCAACGGCTGGCTGGGCAAGAACATTCTCGGCAGCGGCGTGGATATCGATATCTACGGTGCGCTGGGTGCAGGCGCCTACATCTGCGGCGAAGAAACCGCATTGATGGAATCGCTGGAAGGCAAGAAGGGTCAGCCGCGCTACAAGCCGCCGTTCCCGGCCAACTTCGGCCTGTACGGCAAGCCGACCACCATCAACAACACTGAAACCTATGCGTCGGTGCCGGCGATCATTCGCAACGGCCCGGAGTGGTTTCTTGGGCTGAGCAAGACCAAGAACGGCGGCCCGAAGATCTTCTCGGTGTCCGGTTGCGTGCAGAAGGGCGGCAACTTCGAAGTGCCGCTCGGCACCACCTTCGACGAGCTGCTGGAAATGGCCGGTGGCCTGCGTCCGGGCCGCAAGCTCAAGGGCGTTGTACCTGGCGGTGTGTCGATGCCGGTGCTGAAGGCCGACCAGGTGGCCGGCCTGCAGATGGACTACGACACCTTGCGTGCACTGGGCACCGGTCTGGGATCGGGTGCCATCGTGGTGCTGGACGACAGCGTCTGCTGCGTGCGTTTTGCCTGCCGCATCTCGCAGTTCTTCCACAAGGAATCCTGCGGCCAGTGCACCCCGTGCCGCGAAGGCACCGGCTGGATGCACCGCGTGCTGGAGCGCATCGTCGCCGGCAAGGCCACGATGGAAGACCTGCACCAGCTGCGTACCGTGGCCGGCCAGATCGAAGGGCACACCATCTGCGCGTTCGGTGAAGCGGCGGCGTGGCCGATCCAAGGCTTCCTGCGCCAGTTCTGGGACGAATTCGAGTACTACATCGTCAACGGTCGTTCGATCGTCGACACGCAAGTCGGAGTGGCCGCATGAGCGCCCAACCAGTGAACCCGAACGTACCGCCGGATCATGTCACCGTCGAAATCGACGGGCAGAGCCTGGTGGTTCCGAAGGGCTCGATGATCATCCAGGCCGCCGACAAGGCCGGCATCCCGATCCCGCGCTTCTGCTACCACGAGAAGCTGCCGATCGCGGCCAACTGCCGCATGTGCCTGGTGGACGTCGAAAAATCCCCGAAGCCGTCGCCGGCCTGCGCCACCCCGGTAATGGACGGCATGAAGGTCACCACGCGTAGCGAAAAGGCGCTGAAGTACCAGCGCAGCGTGATGGAATTTTTGCTGATCAATCACCCGCTGGACTGCCCGATCTGCGATCAGGGCGGCGAGTGCGAGTTGCAGGACGTCTCGCTCGGCTACGGCCGTTCGGTCAGCCGCTTCAACGAGCGCAAGCGCGTGGTGCCGGACGAGGACATCGGTCCGCTGGTCGCCACCGAAATGACCCGCTGCATCCAGTGCACCCGTTGCGTGCGCTTCACTGCAGACATCGCCGGCACCTACGAACTGGGTGGCATGTATCGCGGTGAAAACCTGCAGATCGGCACCTACGACGGCAAGCCGCTGACCACCGAAATCTCCGGCAACGTCATCGACGTGTGCCCGGTCGGCGCGCTGACCAACAAGGTGTTCCAGTTCCGTGCCCGCCCGTGGGAGCTGATGGCGCGCGAGTCGCTGGGCTACCACGACGCGATGGGCTCGAACCTGTTCCTGCACGTGCGTCGCGGCGAAGTGCTGCGCACCGTGCCGCGCGAGAACGAGGCGGTCAACGAGTGCTGGCTGTCCGATCGCGACCGTTACTCGCATCAGGGTCTGTACTCCGAAGACCGTGCGGTCAAGCCGTTGAAGAAGATCAACGGCGAGTGGACCGAAGTGAGCTGGACCGAAGGTCTGGCCGCTGCGACCCAGATCCTGCGCGACAACGCTGGCGATCAGCTTGGCGTACTGGTGCATCCGTCCACTTCCAACGAGGAAGGCGCGTTGCTCGCACGTCTGGCCGAAGGTCTGGGTAGCGGCAATCTGGATCACCGTCTGCTCAATCGCGATTTCTCCGACGCTGCGGTGGCCGAGACGTTTGCAACGCCGCTGGCCGAGATCGAACAGGCCGATGTGGTGGTGCTGTTCGGCACCAACGTGCGTCACGAGCTGCCATTGCTGCATGCGCGTCTGCGCAAGGCGCACATTCAGAACCGCACACAGATCCATTCGGTCAATCCGGTCGATTTCGATTTCGCATTTACCCAGGCCAGCCGCACCGTCGTCGCGCCGTCGAAACTGGCTGCTGCACTCGACGATGCCGCGCTGCGCGATCCGGTCAAGGGCGCGACGCGCGCCGTAATCGTGGTTGGTGCACTGGTTGAAAATCATCCGCAGGCTGCGGCACTGCGTGCTGCCGCACGTGACTTCGCTGCCGCAACGGGCGCCTCGTTGTGCCGTATCCCGCAGGGTGCGAACGCGGTGGGTCTGGTGTCGCAAGGCGTGCTGCCGACCGCACGCGATGTGGCCGGCATGCTGGCGCAGCCGCGTCAGGCCTACGTGTTGTACGGCATCGAGCCGGGTCTGGATTTTGCCGATGCCGCCGCTGCACGCAGCGCGCTCGCCGGTGCCAAGGTCGTTGCATTCAGCCAGTTCGCCTGCGCTTCGACGCGCGATGTGGCCGATGTGATCCTGCCGATCGGCGCACTGCCGGAAATCGACGCCTCGCTGACCAATCTGGATGGTCGCGTGCAGACGGCGCGTGCCGCAGGCCGCCTGCCGGTCGAAGCGCGCGAAGGTTGGCGTGTGCTGCGTGCGCTGGGCGGCGAGCTGGGTCTGGCCGGTTTCGAGTTCATCGATCTGGTCGGCCTGCGCGCCGGCATGCAGAACCGCGACGTGCGCCCGGTAGCTTCTGCCCAGCCGCAGGCGACCACCGACGGGCTGGAGGTTGCGGCAACCGCCGCGATCTACCGCACCGACGCGGTGGTGCGTCGCGCCGCTGCGTTGCAGTCGCATCCGCTGAACGTCGCGCCGTGCGTGGCGATGCATCCGGAGCAGGCTGCACAGCTGCAGATTGGCGCAGGCCAGATGGTCAAGGTCGGCACCGACGCTGGTAAGGCGACGTTGCCGGTGGTGCTGGACAAGCGCGTCGCACCGGGCACGGTGTGGATCGAATCCGGTCATGGCGCTACCGCGCCGCTCGGCGCCGGTCGCGTAACGGTGGTGGCTGCATGAACGAATTGCTGTTGAACGTGGTCGATCCCCTGCACCAGTGGTTCCTCGGACTGGGCGATGGCGGCATCGTGCTGTGGACCGTGTTGAAGATCCTGTTGATCGCCGTGCCGGTGATCGTATCGGTGGCCTTCTACGTGGTCTGGGAGCGCAAGCTGATCGGCTGGATGCACGTGCGTCACGGGCCCATGTACGTGGGCATGGGCATCTTTCAGGCCTTCGCAGACGTGTTCAAGCTCCTGTTCAAGGAGATCCTGCAACCGAGCAGTTCGCACAAGGCGATGTTCATCATCGCGCCGCTGCTGACGCTGGCGCCGGCATTCGCGGCATGGTCGGTAGTGCCGTTCGATGCGCAGCTGGTGCTGTCCAACGCCAACGTCGGTCTGCTGTATCTGCTGGCGATGACCTCGCTGGGCGTGTACGGCATCATCCTCGCCGGCTGGGCCTCCAACTCCAAGTATGCGTTCCTGGGTGCGATGCGCTCGGCCGCGCAGGTGGTCAGCTACGAGATTGCGATGGGTTTTGCGCTGGTCGGCGTAATGATCGCTTCCGGCAGCGTCAACCTCAGCCAGATCGTGTTTGCGCAAGCGGGTAACTCCGGCTTCTTCGACTGGTTCCTGATTCCGCTGTTCCCGTTGTTCATCGTGTACTGGGTCTCCGGCGTTGCCGAAACCAACCGCGCGCCGTTCGACGTGGTGGAAGGCGAGTCGGAAATCGTCGCGGGCCACATGGTGGAATACTCGGGCGGTGCATTCGCACTGTTCTTCCTGGCCGAATACGCCAACATGATCCTGGTCAGCTTCCTGATCTCGATCTTCTTCCTGGGCGGCTGGTTGAGCCCGTGGCCCCAGGTGTGGGGCAGCCCAGACATCTCGCCGTGGATTGACTGGGTGTGGAAGGGCGGTTGGCCGTGGCTGCTGATGAAGGTGTTCTTCTTCGCCAGCGCCTACATCTGGTTCCGTGCCAGCTTCCCGCGCTACCGCTACGACCAGATCATGCGTCTGGGCTGGAAGGTGTTCATTCCGCTCACGATCGTGTGGATCGCAGTGACGGCATTGATGGTGTTTTACGGCGTGATCCAGAAGGGCGTGTAATTGATGAACAAGATCACCCATTACTTCAAGAGCTTGCTCCTGCTCGAACTGCTCGGAGGCTTGTGGCTGACGTTGAAATACACGTTCAAGCCCAAGTACACCGTGCTGTATCCGATGGAGAAGTTTCCGCAGTCGCCGCGTTTCCGTGGCTTGCATGCGCTGCGTCGTTATCCCAATGGCGAAGAGCGCTGCATCGCCTGCAAGCTGTGCGAAGCGGTCTGCCCGGCATTGGCAATCACCATCGACTCGGCCAAGCGCGAGGATGGCTCGCGCCGCACCACGCGCTACGACATCGACCTGTTCAAGTGCATCTTCTGCGGCTTTTGCGAAGAAAGCTGCCCGGTGGACTCGATCGTCGAAACGCATATCCTCGAGTACCACTTCGAGAAGCGTGGCGAGAACATTGTCAACAAGCCGCAGCTGCTGGCGATCGGAGACCGGCTAGAGGCCGAGATCGCCGAGCGTCGCGCTGCCGATGCCGCCTTCCGTTGAGGTCATGATGGACTGGGTCTCTATTGCGTTTTACGCCTTCTCCGCAATCGCGGTGGTGTCCGCCGGTGCGGTGATCAGCGTGCGTAACCCGGTGTATGCCGTGTTGTGCCTGATCCTCACCTTCTTCTCAATGGCCTGCATCTGGCTGCTGGTCGGGGCCGAGTTCCTCGGCGTCACCCTGGTGCTGGTCTACGTCGGCGCGGTGATGGTGTTGTTCCTGTTCGTGGTGATGATGCTGGACATCGACACCAGCCGGCTGCGCGAGGGCTGGGTCAAGTACATGCCGCTGGGCGTGATCGTTGCGGTGGCGATGCTGGCGCAGATGGTCACCTTGATCGGGGTCAAGTCGCGCACTGCCACGCCGTTCCCGGTCGACAATGCAGCAGCGCAGGCTGCCGACAGCTCGAACCTGACCTGGCTGGCCAAGAGCCTGTATACCGAGTTCCTGCTGCCGTTCGAATTTGCTGCGGTGATTCTGACCGTGGCGGTGGTGGCTGCAGTGATGCTGACCCTGCGTAAGCGCACCGGCATCAAGCTGCAGAACGCCGGCGAGCAGTCGCGGGTCAAGGCGGGCGACCGTCTGCGCATGGTCAAAATGGCGGTTGAAAAGCCGGTACAGGTTGCGCCGCAGATCGACGCGGCCGACGGACAGGAGGCGAAGTCTTGATTACCTTGGGCCACCTGCTTGGGCTTGGCGCGGTGCTGTTCTGCATCTCCCTGGCCGGCATCTTCCTCAACCGCAAGAACGTCATCGTCTTGCTGATGTCGATCGAGTTGATGCTGCTGTCGGTCAACGTCAACTTCATCGCATTCTCGCGCGAGCTCGGCGACACCGCCGGTCAGTTGTTCGTGTTCTTCATCCTGACCGTTGCCGCCGCGGAGGCCGCCATCGGCCTCGCGATCCTGGTGACTCTGTTCCGCACGCGCCGCACGATCAATGTGGCCGAAGTCGATACGTTGAAGGGCTGACCTGTAGATGGAAATCACTCTCTCCAAGAGTCTGTTGATCGCAGTGGTGCTTGCACCGCTGGTCGGCAGCATCATCGCCGGCCTGTTCGGGCGCCAGGTAGGACGCAAGGGCGCGCAGTACGTCACCATCCTCGGTGTGGCGGTCAGCTGCGTGCTGTCGTGCCTGACCCTGTACCAATTGGTGGAGCAGGGTGCCAGCCCGTTCAACCAGAACCTGTACACCTTCTTCGACGTCGGTAATTACTCCGCGCATGTCGGCTTCATGGTCGATCGCCTGACCGCGATGATGATGGTGGTGGTGACCTTCGTGTCGCTGCTGGTGCACATCTACACCATCGGCTACATGGAAGAGGATCCGGGTTACCAGCGCTTCTTCAGCTATATCTCGTTGTTCACCTTCTCCATGCTGACGCTGGTGATGAGCAACAACTTCCTGCAGCTGTTCTTCGGCTGGGAAGCGGTGGGCCTGGTGTCGTACCTGCTGATCGGTTTCTGGTTCAAGCGCCCGACCGCCGTGTTCGCCAACATGAAGGCGTTCCTGGTCAACCGCGTCGGCGATTTCGGCTTCATTCTCGGCATCGCCGGTGTGTTGCTGTGGTTCGGCTCGCTGGATTACTCCACCGTGTTCGCCAACGCGACCACCATGGCCGGTGCCAAGGTGCAGCTGTTCGCAGGCCACGAGTGGAGCGTGATGACGCTGATCTGCATCTGCCTGTTCATCGGTGCGATGGGCAAGTCGGCGCAGGTGCCGCTGCATGTGTGGCTGCCTGACTCGATGGAAGGCCCGACCCCGATCTCGGCGCTGATCCACGCTGCAACCATGGTAACTGCCGGCATCTTCATGGTGGCGCGCATGTCGCCGCTGTTCGAGCTGTCCGAAACCGCGCTGAACTTCATCCTGTTCATCGGTGCGACCACGGCTTTCTTCACTGGCCTGATCGGCATCGTGCAGAACGACATCAAGCGCGTGGTCGCGTACTCGACGCTGTCCCAGCTCGGCTACATGACCGTGGCGCTGGGCGTATCGGCCTATTCGGCCGCAGTGTTCCACCTGATGACGCATGCTTTCTTCAAGGCGCTGCTGTTCCTGGCGGCCGGCTCGGTCATCATCGGCATGCACCACGAGCAGGACATGCGCAAGATGGGCGGCCTGCGCAAGTACATGAAGGTGACTTACTGGACCAGTGTGATCGGTACGCTGGCGCTGGTCGGTACGCCGTTCTTCTCGGGCTTCTACTCGAAGGACACCATCATCGAGGCCGCTGCGCATCACGCGCATGAGTCGCATAGCTGGATCGCGACCTATGGCTACTGGGCGGTGCTCGGCGGCGTGCTGGTGACCAGCTTCTACAGCTTCCGTCTGCTGTTCCTGACCTTCCACGGCAAGGAACGCTTCCGCGATGCGCATGCGCACGACGCCCATGCCCACCACGACAGCGCGCACACCGACGCCGAGGCGCAGGTCCACGTGCACGACAGCCATGCGCACGACGCACATGCACACGACACACATGGCCACGACGATCACGGCCACCATGGCGCACACGAGCCGCACGAGTCTAAGTGGGTGGTGACGTTGCCGTTGATCCTTCTGGCGATTCCCTCGGTGGCGATCGGCTTCTTCACCATCGGCCCGATGTTGTTCGGCACCGATTGGCAGGGCCATCACGCGGCGCACGCGCTTAAAGGGCAGGCTGTGTCGTTCTTCACCGGCATCGTTGACTTCTACGACCCGGCACGCGATACCGTGGGTGCCCTGGCCGAGGAGTTCCATGGCCCGGTCGCGTTCGCGCTGCACGGCATGATGGCGGCACCGTTCTTCCTGACGCTTGCCGGTCTAGTGCTCGCTGCTCTGTTCTACCTGTGGAAGCCGGAACTGGCTACCAAGTCGCGCAAGGCGTTCGCGCCGATCGTGTGGCTGCTGGAAAACAAATACGGCTTCGACAAGCTGTGGATCAATGGCTTCGCCGGTGGCGGTGTTGTCCTTGGCAAGGCGTCACGCGCAATCGATACCCATGTGGTCGACGGCGTGGCCGTCAATGGTTCTGCCCGACTGATCGACCTGGCTGCAAATCTGCTGCGTCGCACGCAATCCGGTTTCCTCTATCACTACGCCTTCGCAATGATCATCGGTTTGATCGCCTTGTTGGCGGTACTGATGCATTTCTGGCGTTGACCTGTACGGAATAAGAAAACGTGTCGAACTGGCCTTTACTGTCTATCTTGATCTGGCTGCCGATTATCGGTGGCGCCCTGATCCTTGCGTTGCGCAACGCCGAGACTGCCCGCTGGGCATCCCTGGCGGTGGCGGTGGCGACCTTTGTGCTGAGTCTGCCGCTGCTGGGCTACGACACGGCCAATGACGCGATGCAGTTCATCGAACTGCATGCCTGGATTCCGGCCTACAACATCGGCTACAACCTGGGCGTGGATGGCATCGCGGTTGCGTTGATCGTGCTGACCACGCTGGTGACTGTGCTGGCACTGATCGGTGCCTGGCGCTCGATCGACAAGCGCGTCAATCAGTACGTCGCTGCCTTCCTGATCCTGGAAGGCGTCACGGTCGGCATCTTCGCCGCGACCGATGCGATGCTGTTCTATGTCTTCTTCGAAGCCATGCTGATCCCGATGTTCCTCATCATCGGTGTCTGGGGCGGTCCGCGGCGTATCTATGCGGCGATGAAGTTCTTCCTCTACACCTTCCTCGGCTCGGTGCTGATGCTGGTGGGTCTGGTGTATCTGTATCTGAAGGGCGGCAGCTTCCAGCTCGCCGACCTGTATGCGCTGCAGCTGACCGCCAAGGAGCAGACCTGGATCTTCTTCGCGTTCCTGATCGCGTTCGCGGTCAAGGTGCCGATGTTCCCGGTGCATACCTGGTTGCCGGACGCGCACGTCGAAGCACCGACCGCCGGTTCGGTGATCCTGGCCGCGATCGCACTGAAGATCGGCGGCTACGGTTTCCTGCGTTTCAACCTGCCGATCGTTCCCGATGCCAGCCATGAGTTTGCGTGGCTGGTGATCACGCTGTCGCTGATCGCGGTGATCTACGTCGGCCTGGTGGCGTTGGTGCAGGACGACATGAAGAAGCTGGTGGCGTATTCGTCCATCGCGCACATGGGTTTCGTCACCCTGGGCACCTTCATCGCCTTCACCCTGGTGCGCGAGTACGGCAGCACCGACGCAGCACGCCTCGGCTTGCAGGGCGCGATGGTGCAGATGATTTCGCACGGCTTCGTGTCCGGCGCGATGTTCTCCTGCATCGGTGTGCTGTACGACCGCATGCACACGCGCCGCATCGCCGATTACGGCGGCGTGGTCAATGTGATGCCGTGGTTTGCGACCTTTTCCATGCTGTTCTTCATGGCCAATGCCGGTCTGCCGGGTACCAGCGGGTTCGTCGGTGAATTCATGGTGATCCTGGCCAGCTTCCAGAAGCATCCGCTGGTTGCCTTCGCCGCCGCCACGACCCTGGTGATCACGGCCGCCTACACGCTGTGGCTCTACAAGCGCGTGTTCTTCGGCGAAGTGGCCAATGCCCACGTGGCCGAGCTGAAGGACATCAATGGCCGCGAGGCTTTCGTGCTGGGGGTGTTCGCTGCTGGCGTGCTGGCCCTGGGCCTGTATCCGAAGCCGCTGACCGATCTGATGGAACCATCGATCGCCAAGCTGGCTACCCAGATCGCCGCGAGCAAGCTTTGACCGCTTGCCGTACGTTTTGATTTTCAGGATTTGATGATGACCACGCCAACGCTCGCGCCGTTGACCACCGCTGACCTGGCTCCGCTCGTTCCGGAGCTGGTGCTGATCGGCGGCGCCTTCGCATTGCTGATGCTCGACCTGTTCATGAGCCAGCGGAACAAGGTCTGGACCCACTTGTTCTCCATCGCTGTTCTCGCCGTGGTGTTTGCGTTGCTGGCCACCGGCACAGGCGGGCAGGGCGATATCTTCAATGGCATGTTCGTGCGCGATACCGCCGCAGACGTGATGAAGACGGTGATCGTGCTCGTCAGCGGGTTGAGCCTGGTCTATGGCTGGACCTACCTGCGCGAGCGCAATCTCTATCAAGGCGAAATCCCGGTACTGGTGTTGTTCGCGACCGCCGGCATGATGCTGCTGGCGTCGGCCGGCAGCCTGCTGATGGTCTACCTGGGTCTGGAATTGCTGGCGCTGTGCTCGTACGCGCTGGTCGCATCCAACCGCGACAACGGCCTGGCCACCGAAGCGGCGATGAAGTATTTCGTGCTGGGTTCGCTGGCGTCGGGCCTGCTGCTGTACGGCATGTCGCTGGTCTATGGCGCTACCGGCACCTTGAGCCTGGCTGGCATCCACGAAGCTATCGAAGGCTCCGGCGAGCGTACGCTGCTGCTGACCGGCACCATCTTCATGATCGCTGGCGTGGCGTTCAAGCTGGGCGCGGCACCGTTCCATATGTGGCTGCCGGATGTCTATCAGGGCGCACCGGCACCAATCGCGTTGTTTATCAGCTCCGCACCGAAGCTGGCTGCGTTCGGCATGACCTACCGCCTGCTGGAGGTGGGCATGGGGCCGTTGTCGCCGCAGTGGCATCTGTTGATCGGCGGCCTGTCGGCACTGTCGCTGGTCGTCGGCAACCTGATGGCCATTGCGCAGAGCAATCTCAAGCGCATGCTTGCATATTCGACGGTCTCGCATATCGGCTTCCTGCTGATGGGCGTCGCCGGCGGCGGCGAAGAGGGTTACGCCGCCGCGATGTTCTATGCGGTGAGCTACACCATCATGTCGACCGCGTCGTTCGGCGCCATCATCGCGTTGTCGCGCAATGGGTTCGAAGCCGAGAACATCGACGACTTCAAGGGCCTCAACGCGCGCAATCCGTGGATGGCCGGCCTGGTGTTGTGCATCATGGCGTCGCTGGCGGGTATTCCGCCGTTCCTCGGCTTCTGGACCAAGCTGGCCGTGCTGGGCGCGGCGGTGAACGGCGACATGCTGTGGTTGGCGCTGGTGGGTGTGATCTGCGCGGTGATCGGTGCGTACTACTACCTGCGTGTCATCAAGGTCATGTATTTCGATGAGCCGGTCGGTGAGCCGTTGCCAGCCAATAACGACCGCGTGCTGGGGACCGTGCTGGGCGTCAACGCACTTGCGTTGCTCGCGCTTGGCTTGGCCTGGAACCCGATCATGGTGTGGTGCCAGCGCGCGTTTGCCGGTCTCGCATAAGAAGCGGGCACGGTCAGGTGTTGCGTTCGTCGCGACGCCTGTTGCCCGCGCATGGCGCGGATATGAAATAAAGTTGTGATTGGTGTTTCGTTTTTGTTGCATTGCGGTTATCATTCGCCGCGACGTTGGACACTCGCCAAAGTGTCCAACAGATGAAAAACTTAGGGCTTGCAATTGCCGCTCAAGTTCTTCATAATTCCGCTTCTGCTGCGGGGTGGAGCAGTCTGGCAGCTCGTCGGGCTCATAACCCGAAGGTCGCAGGTTCAAATCCTGCCCCCGCTACCAAGTTTCGAATTACCGCTTTATCGCAGTGATTCAACTTCTTGGATCGTAAGGACGCATGTTCCCGTCCTTGCGCCGACCCTGAGAGGTCGGGCTTTTTTCACGCAAGGGGCCCATCGGGCCCCTTGTTTTTTCCGGAACCGGAAAGTTTGCTGCCGGTTGCCGGGGTTCTACTGGCAATCATTTGATCAGGGCAGTCTGTGAGCGAAAAAGCGACCGAAATCGCGAATCTGCTGAGTCCAACGGTTGAGTCCCTGGGCTTGGAACTGCTGGGCGTGGAGTATCTTCCCGCGCCAGGCGGCGCCACGTTGCGACTTTACATCGATGTGCCGCTGGCCGAACAGCCCGAGCGTGTCATCAACGTCGACGATTGCGAGCGCGTGAGCCGTGAAGTCTCCGCCCAGCTCGACGTCGAAGACCCGATCAGTGGCAACTACACCCTGGAAGTGTCCTCGCCGGGTGTGGACCGTCCGTTGTTCACCCTGGAACAATTCGCGCGCCATGTCGGCGAGTCCGCAAAGATCGTGTTGAAGCTTGCGCAGGATGGTCGGCGCCGCTTTCAGGGTCAGATCCTGCGCACCGAGCCGGAAGCTGATGCCGTGGTGTTTTCGGTCGACGGCAAGGACGTGCAGATCGGCTTCGACAACATCGACAAGGCGCGCATCCTGCCGGATTGGGTCGCCTTGGGCCTTGCGCCGCAAAAACCGAATAAGCCCGGCCCGAAAAAACCCGGGCACGACAAGAAGAAACCATCCAACGAGTCGGCGGCTGGCAAGCCGCGCGCGGAGTGACTAAATGAGCAAGGAACTTTTGCTGGTAGTGGATGCGGTGGCCAACGAAAAGGGCGTGCCGCGCGAAGTGATCTTCGATGCGATCGAGGCCGCGCTGGCTTCCGCAGCGAAGAAGCGCTATCCCGACCAGGACGTGCTGACGCGCGTGACCATCGACCACAAGGACGGTAATTACGAAACCTTCCGCCGTTGGGAAGTGGTGGCCGACGACGTGGTGATGGAGTCGCCGGATCGCCAGGTGCGCCTGATGGATGCCATCGACGAGGCCGACGGCGTGGATGTGGGCGACTACATCGAAGAACAGATCGAAAACCCGGATTTCGGCCGTATCGCCGCCCAGGCTGCCAAGCAGGTGATCGTGCAGCGCGTGCGCGAGGCCGAGCGCCAGCAGGTGGTCGATGCCTGGAAGGATCGCGTGGGCGAGCTGATCACCGGCGTGGTCAAGCGCGCCGAGCGCGGCAACATCTTTGTCGATCTGGGCGGCAATGCAGAGGCCTTCATCCCGAAGGACAAGGGCATTCCGCGCGACGTGCTGCGCCCGGGCGACCGCGTGCGCGGGTATCTGGCCGAAGTGCGCTCCGAGCCGCGTGGCCCGCAGCTGTTCATCAGCCGCGCCGCGCCGGAATTCATGATCGAGCTGTTCAAGCTCGAAGTGCCGGAAGTGGGCCAGGGCCTGGTCGAGATCAAGGCCTGCGCCCGCGACCCGGGCGATCGCGCCAAGATCGCCGTGATCGCGCACGACACCCGCACCGATCCGATCGGCGCCTGCATCGGTATGCGTGGTTCGCGCGTGCAGGCGGTGTCCAACGAGCTCAATGGCGAGCGTGTGGACATCGTGCTGTGGAACGAGAACCCGGCCAACTTCGTCATCAACGCAATGGCGCCTGCCGAAGTGCAGTCGATCATCGTCGATGAAGACAAGCACTCGATGGACCTGGCTGTGGCCGAAGACCGCCTGGCGCAGGCGATCGGCAAGGGCGGCCAGAATGTGCGCCTGGCCAGCCGCCTGACCGGCTGGCAGCTCAACGTGATGACCGCCGACCAGGTGGCCGCCAAGTCCGAGGCTGAACAGGCATCGGCGCGGCAGCTGTTCATGGACCGCCTGGAAGTGGACGAAGAAATCTCCGCGATCCTGGTATCCGAAGGCTTCAATACGGTCGAAGAAATCGCCTACGTCCCGGTCGGTGAACTGCTGGCGGTGGAAGGCTTCGACGAAGACATCGTCGAAGAACTGCGTGCCCGTGCCCGCGATGCGTTGCTCAACGCCGCGCTGGCCGAGGAAGAAGGCCTGGAAGGAACTCAGCCCACCGAGGACCTGCTGGCGCTGGAGGGGATGGACGAGGAAACGGCCTTTGCTCTGGCCGAGCACGGCGTGCGCACCAGCGAGGATTTGTCCGACCTGGCAGCGGACGAGATCGTCGACTTCGGCATCGAGGGCATGACCCAGGAGCGCGCCGCGGCGCTGATCCTGGCGGCCCGCGCCGAGGAGATCGCCCGTTTGGAGCGCGGCGAATGAGCCGGCAATGAACCGCGCCCTGACCCCATCAGGGCTTAGAATCAGCGTTTCCCTTGCTCTGGGCGAGGGGGCGCCAACCAGATCATAGGATCCGAATGTCGCAGCAAACCACCATCCGCAAGCTTGCCGAACTGGTCAATACGCCGGTCGATAAACTGCTGGTTCAACTGGCCGAGGCCGGAATGAAGTTCAGCGGTCCCGACCAGGTCGTGACCAGCACCGAGAAGATGAAACTGCTTGGCTTCCTGCGTCGCACGCATGGCAAGGCCGACACGCCCGCCGAAGCGGCGAGCGAGGCAGCCAAGAAGATCACGCTCAATCGGCGCAAGCTGCAGGAAGTCACGGTCAACGCCGGCCGCACCAAGACCACGGTCAACGTGGAAGTGCGGCAGAAGCGTACTTACGTGAAGTCCGAGAACGAAGGCGGCGGCCGCGCCGCGCCGATGACGCCGGACGAAGAGCGCGCCGACATCCTGCGCAAGCTCGAGGAGTCGCGTAAGCGCAACCTCGACGAGCAGCAGCGCCTGGCCGAAAGCGATCGTGTGCGCGATGAAGCAATCCAGCGCAAGCGCGACGAGGAGCAGGCCGCAAAAGACCGCGCAGAAGCTGAGCGCAAGGCTGCCGAGGAAGCCGCTGCGGCTGCCAGTGCGCCGGCCCCGGTTGCTGCTGCGCCGACGCCGTCGTCTGCGCCTGCCGCGCGTGCTCCGTCCTCGCCGTCTTCGGCACCGCGTCCGGCCCGCCCGGCTGGCGCGTCGCCCGCCTCGCGTCCGGCGACGCCGGCCCGCCCGGACGACCGCAACAACGCCGCCAAGCACAAGACGCGCGGTTCGCACGTCATGGTGGCTGGCGTCGAAGACGACGATGCGACTAAGCGCTTTGCCGGTCAGCTGCATCTGTCTGCGGCCGATCGTGCGCGTCGTTCCAACGTGCGTGGCAAGCCGACCGGCCGTCCGGGTTCGTCGTCGTCGCGCCGTGGCAACGATGGCGGTCGCGGCAGCAACCAGAGCAATAGCGGCCCGCACGGGTTCGAGCGTCCGACCGCACCGGTGGTGCGTGAAGTGGCGATCGGCGAGACCATCACCGTGGCCGACCTGGCGCAGAAGCTCGCGCTCAAGGGCGGCGACGTGGTCAAGGCGCTGTTCAAGATGGGCGTCATGGCGACCATCACCCAGAGCATCGACCATGACACTGCTGCGCTGGTGACCGAAGAGCTCGGCCACAAGGCTGTGCGTGCCGACAATGCCGACTTCGAGGATGCGCTGCTGGCGCATGCCGAGGATGCGCAGGGCGAAACCACCTCGCGTCCGCCGGTGGTCACCATCATGGGTCACGTCGACCATGGCAAGACCTCGCTGCTGGATTACATCCGTCGGACCAAGATCGCCTCTGGCGAGGCCGGCGGCATCACCCAGCACATCGGTGCGTACCACGTCGAAACCGGCCGTGGCGTCATCAGCTTCCTGGATACGCCCGGCCATGCCGCGTTTACCTCGATGCGTGCGCGCGGCGCCAAGATCACCGACATCGTGGTGCTGGTGGTTGCAGCCGATGATGGCGTGATGCCGCAGACCAAGGAAGCGGTGGCGCATGCCAAGGCGGCGGGCGTTCCGCTGATCGTGGCGGTCAACAAGATCGACAAGGCCGGCGCGGATCCGCTGCGGGTCAAGAACGAGTTGCTGGCCGAAAACGTGGTGGCCGAAGAGTTCGGTGGCGATACCCAGTTCATCGAAGTGTCGGCCAAGGTCGGTACCGGTGTGGACACGCTGCTGGACGCGATTTCGCTACAGGCCGAAGTGCTGGAACTCAAGGCCGTGGCCGATGGCCGCGCCAGCGGTACCGTGATCGAATCGTCGCTGGACAAGGGCCGCGGCCCGGTCGCGACGGTGCTGGTGCAGCAGGGCGCGCTGAAGCGTGGCGACTACCTGGTGTGCGGCATTCAGTACGGCCGCGTGCGTGCGCTGTTCGACGAAACCGGCCATCAGCCGGCCTCGGCGGGCCCGTCGATCCCGGTGCAGGTGCTCGGCTTGTCCGGCGTGCCGGAAGCCGGCGACGACTTCGTGGTCGTCGACGACGAGCGTCTGGCCAAGGACGTGGCGCAGCAGCGCGAAACCAAGCGTCGCGAGTCGCGTCTGGTCGCCTCGGCCACCAACCGCATGGAAGACATCCTGGCCCAGATGGGCAAGGGCGAAGGCCAGCAGGTGTTGAACCTGGTGATCAAGGCCGACGTGCAGGGTTCGGTGGAAGCGCTCAAGCAGTCGCTGGTGGCCTTGTCCAACGACGACATCCGCATCAACGTGATCCACTCCGGCGTGGGCGGCATCACCGAGTCCGATGCCAATTCGGCAGCGGCCTCCAAGGCCACGGTGATCGGCTTCAACGTGCGTGCGGATGCCTCGGCGCGCAAGATCGTCGAGTCCAACGGCATCGATCTGCGTTACTTCTCGATCATCTATGACGTGATCGACCAGGTGAAGCAGGTGGCCTCCGGTCTGCTCGGCGTGGAAATCCGCGAAGAGATCATCGGTATCGCGCAGGTGCGCGATGTGTTCCGCAGCTCCAAGTTCGGCGCGGTCGCAGGCTGCATGATCATCGAAGGCGTGGTCAAGCGCAGCAAGCCGATCCGCGTGCTCCGCGACAGCGTCGTGGTGTTCGAGGGCGAGCTGGAATCGCTGCGTCGCTTCAAGGAAAACGTCGACGAAGTGCGCAACGGTACCGAGTGCGGTATCGGCGTGAAGGCCTACAACGACGTCAAGGCCGGCGATCAGATCGAGTGCTTCGAGCGTATCGAGGTTGCCCGCACGCTGTAATGGAAATCGGGGCCTGCGGGCCCCGATTTACCGCGCTGGCGCATGGCGTCACGCAAGTTCTGCAAGGCGAGGGCGGCATGGCCGCCCGCGTTCGTTTTTGGCTTCGGTGCCATCTGGCCCTCCGAATCAACCAGGTCCACGACCATGCCAACCAAATCATTCCATCGCACCGACCGCGTCTCTGCGCAGGTGCGTCGCGACCTCGGCACCATCGTGCACGCGGCCGTGCGCGACCACGGCCTGCCGTCGGTCAGCGTGTCCGATGTCGAAATCAGCCGCGATCTGGCGCACGCCAAGGTGTTCGTCACCGCGCTGCAGCAGGAGCGCTCGGCCGAAGCGGTCAAGGGGCTCAAGGAAATCGCCGGTCAGCTGCGCACGCAACTGGCGCGCGCGATGAAGCTGCGTCATGTGCCCGAGCTGCACTTTCACTACGACGACTCGGTCGACCGCGGCGAGCGTATCGACAACCTGCTGCGTGACCTGGACGATGTCGGTCCGCAGGCCACGTCCAGCGATGAGGACGCCGAGCAGCGCTGAGCGCTGTGTCGGCTGGGCGAGATGGCCGCGCCCCTGGATTCCCGCGGATGCGCACAGCGCCCGATTCGAGCACCGATCTTTTGAAACCCCGCATCGTCTATCGCCCGCTGCACGGCATCCTGTTGCTGGACAAACCGGCCGGGCTCAGTTCCAACGCTGCATTGCAGGCCGCACGCCGCTTGTTGCGTGCCGAAAAGGGCGGCCACACCGGCAGCCTGGACCCGCTGGCCACCGGCTTGCTGCCGTTATGCCTGGGCGAGGCGACCAAGATCGCCGGCTTGCTGCTGGGTTCGGCCAAGGCGTACGACGCCGAGGTGGTACTGGGCGTCACCACCGATACCGACGATGCCGACGGCGAGCCGCTGCGCGAGCGTGCGGTGCCTGCGCTGAGCGAAGAGGCAGTGCGCGCGGCCTTGGCCCCGTTTATCGGGCGCATCCAGCAGCAGGCCCCGATCTATTCCGCGCTCAAGCAGGGTGGCGAGCCGCTGTATGCCAAGGCGCGCAGGGGCGAAGCTATCGAGGCGCCGGTACGTGAGGTCGACGTGCATGCGATCGAGTTGATCGGCTACCACGCGCCGCGCCTGCAGTTGCGCGTGACCTGCGGCTCCGGCACCTACATCCGCAGCCTGGCCCGCGATCTGGGCGAAAGTCTCGGCTGCGGTGCGCATATCGCCGCGCTGCGCCGGCTCTGGGTAGAGCCGTTCCGCTCGCCCCAGATGATGACCCTGGAAGCGTTGAGCGCAGCAGTGGAATCGGGCGCGCGGGCGGAGGATCTGCTGCTGCCGATCCAGGCAGGGCTGGCCGATTTTGCGCAGATCACCCTCGATCACGCCCATGCGATCCGCTTCCGGATGGGACAAAGGCTGCGCGATCCGGCGTTTCCGGCCGGCCAGGTCGCCGTTTTCGGCCCGGATGGAAGCCCGTCAGGCCTTGGCCTTGTTGACGCTGACGGCCGGCTGTCGCCGCAGCGCTTGTTCAATGGACTGAACGAAACTCCAGGTTGTTAAGGTTTAGTCAACTTGTTCCCGGCGTCGTGCGACGGTACAATTTCGCGGCCCCGATCGGGGCACCTCAGCGCCAAGCGCGCTCATCCCTAGCAAACGGCGAGTCCGACGGTGCGTCATGCACGTTCCTGTCGACCACGCATCTATCGAGTAAACATCATGTCCGTCGACACCCAGAAAGTTATTGAAGACAACAAGCGCAGCGCCCAGGACACCGGTTCGCCGGAAGTGCAGGTCGCTCTGCTGACCGCACGCATCGAGCTGCTGACCGGCCACTTCAAGACCCACAAGAAGGATCACCACAGCCGTCGCGGTCTGCTGCAGATGGTCAACCGTCGCCGCAGCCTGCTCGACTACCTGAAGAAGAAGGACAACGATCGTTACAAGTCGTTGATCGAGAAGCTCGGCCTGCGCCGCTAATCGAGTCCTACCGCCGCGGCGCAGCGATGCGCCGCGGCTTTGTTTTGGTCGTTCGCAAACGCGTCATCGCATTATCAAGTTCATGGGCCGGAGCCTCCCGGCCGCCCGTTCTCGGCATGGGTCGACGACGGTCCAACGAAGACAGTTACACCTAAGGAAAAAACCTCCGTGGCAAAAATCACCAAAACCTTCCAGTACGGCAAGCACACCGTCACCCTGGAGACGGGCGAAGTCGCTCGCCAGGCGAGCGGTGCCGTCATCGTCAAGATGGACGACACCGTACTGCTGGTCACCGCCGTCGCCGCAAAAACCGCGCGCGAAGGGCAGGACTTCTTCCCCCTGACGGTCGATTATCAGGAGAAGTTCTACGCCGGCGGCCGCATCCCGGGCGGCTTCTTCAAGCGCGAAGGACGTGCGACCGAGAAGGAAACGTTGATCTCGCGCCTGATCGACCGTCCGATCCGTCCGCTGTTCCCGGAGGACTACAAGAACGAAGTACAGATCATCGCGACCGTGATGTCGATGAACCCGGACATCGACGGCGACATCGCCGCGTTGATCGGTGCGTCGGCTGCACTGTCGCTGGCCGGCACCCCCTTCAATGGCCCGATCGGCGCCGCCAAGGTGGGCTACAAGAACGGTGAGTACATCCTCAACCCGACCATCGCCGAGCTGAAGGATTCGCAGCTGGAGCTGGTGGTCGCCGGTACCGCCAATGCGGTGCTGATGGTGGAGTCGGAAGCGGCGCTGCTGTCCGAAGAAGTGATGCTGGGCGCAGTGACCTTCGGTCATCGCGAACTGCAGAAGGTCATCAATGCGATCAACGAGCTGACCGTCGAAGCCGGCACCAAGCCCAGCACCTGGGTTGCGCCTGCCAAGAACACCGCGCTGATCAACGCGCTGAAGGAAGCCGTCGGCACGCAGCTGGCGAGCGCCTTCCAGGTGCGCGACAAGCTGCAGCGTCGCGATGCCATCTCGGCGATCAAGAAGGACGTGATGGAGTCGCTGGCCGGCCGCGTCGCCTCCGAGGGCTGGAGCAGCGCCGAGCTGTCGAAGGAATTCGGCGAGCTGGAATACCACACCATGCGCGACTCGGTGCTCGACACCAAGGTGCGTATCGATGGTCGTGCGCTGGATACCGTGCGTCCGATCGCGGTGCAGGCCGGCGTGCTGCCGCGTACCCACGGCTCGGCGCTGTTCACCCGCGGCGAGACGCAGGCGATCGTGGTCACCACGCTGGGCACTGCCCGCGATGGCCAGGTGATCGATGCGGTCAGCGGCGAGTACAAGGAAAACTTCCTGTTCCATTACAACTTCCCTCCGTATTCGGTGGGCGAGTGCGGTCGTTTCGGTGCGCCGAAGCGTCGCGAAATCGGTCATGGCCGTCTGGCCAAGCGCGGCGTGCTCGCCGTGATGCCGAGCCTGGAAGAATTCCCGTACACGATCCGCGTGGTCTCGGAAATCACCGAGTCCAACGGTTCCTCCTCGATGGCATCGGTCTGCGGCAGCTCGCTGGCGCTGATGGATGCCGGCGTGCCGATCAAGGCCCCGGTCGCAGGTATCGCGATGGGCCTGGTCAAGGAAAACGACCGCTTCGTGGTGCTGTCGGACATCCTGGGTGACGAAGATCACCTCGGCGACATGGACTTCAAGGTGGCCGGTACTGCCGAAGGCGTGTCCGCGCTGCAGATGGACATCAAGATCGAAGGCATCACCGAAGAGATCATGAAGCAGGCATTGCAGCAGGCCAAGGCCGGCCGTCTGCACATCCTCGGCGAGATGGCGCATGCACTGACCGCCCCGCGTCAGGAGCTGAGCGACTACGCGCCGCGCTTGCTGACCATCAAGATCCACCCGGACAAGATCCGCGAAGTGATCGGCAAGGGCGGCTCGACCATCCAGGCGATCACCAAGGAAACCGGTACGCAGATCGACATCCAGGACGACGGCACGATCATCATCGCCTCGGTCAACGCGATCGCCGCGCAAGCTGCCAAGTCGCGTATCGAGCAGATCACCTCGGACGTGGAGCCGGGCCGCATCTACGAAGGCAAGGTCGCCAAGATCATGGACTTCGGCGCGTTCGTCACCATCCTGCCGGGCAAGGACGGCCTGGTGCACGTTTCGCAGATTTCCAGCGAGCGCGTGGAGAAGGTCGGCGACAAGCTGAAGGAAGGCGATCTGGTCCGCGTCAAGGTGCTGGAAGTGGACAAGCAGGGCCGTATCCGTCTGTCGATCAAGGCAGTGGAAGAAGGCGAGGGCGTTCCGCCGTCGGCCGAGTAATCGCCGCTGGTTGATACGTCACGAAAAAGCGGGCTTCGGCCCGCTTTTTTGTTGTCGGTTCGCAATAGCCCATGCCTTGTTCCTTTTCCCACCGGGAGAAGGTGCCCCAAGGGGGGCAGATGAGGGTTCGGGCCCAGCCTCACGCAGGTGAAACGGCGCCAGGGCTACGCCTCCGTACCCTCACCCCAATCCCTTTCCCGCAGGGAGAGGGGCTAGAGCGTGACGCCCCGCATCTGTCTGTCCTTCTCCCACCGGGAGAAGGTGCCCCGAAGGGGCGGATGAGGGTGCGGTCGCAGTCTCATGCAGATGAAACGGCGCCGGGGCTACGCCTCCGTACCCTCACCCCAACCCCTTTCCCGCAGGGAGAGGGGCTAGAGCGTGACGCCACGCATCTGTTTTTCCTTCTCCCACCGGGAGAAGGTGCCCCGAAGGGGCGGATGAGGGTGCGGTCGCAGTCTCATGCAGGTAAAACGGCGCCAGGGCTACGCGTCCGTACCCTCACCCCAACCCCAACCCCT
The DNA here is from genome assembly GCF_024806835.1 of Xanthomonas sp. 3793. Taxonomy (GTDB): domain Bacteria; phylum Pseudomonadota; class Gammaproteobacteria; order Xanthomonadales; family Xanthomonadaceae; genus Xanthomonas; species Xanthomonas arboricola_F. The sequence goes on along the minus strand of NZ_JANTYU010000001.1, from coordinate 771,491 downwards.
CTTCCGCAGGGAGAGGGGCTTTTGATTCGTGCCTCACCCAGGCTGCTGCTGCGTCGCAGGCTGCGTTTCCGGGCGCGGCGGCACCACGCGTGGAAAACCTGGTGGCATCGTCTGCTCGGCAGGCGGTGCGGTGGGCGCAGGCAGTGGTTCGGTCGGCGGTGGCGCCAGCATCGCCGCATCAGGACGCAGCTTCAGCAACGCAGCCCAGTCGCGACGATTGAAGTCGCATAGTTCTTCGTGTGCCGGCGTGCATTCGCTGGCGGCGCCAAGGCTGTCTTCGTTCTGGTCCTGCGCGTTGTCGGACTGCGGCGTCGGCAATACCACCCGACCGGCGCGGTCCAGCGGCATCTTGCGCATCATCACGGTGTTGAACACATTGCCGCCGATCAGATACAGCGTGCGATCGCCGCCGACATTGGCAGCCACCACCACATCGCAATGCGATTGCCATGGCATCGATGCGCTACCGCCCAACGCGGCCTTCAATCCTGCGTAGCCAAGCGCCACGCTGCGCCCGCGGAGCAGGCAGAGCAGATCGCCGGGTGCAGGCTTTTCGACGGCAGGGTCGGCGAACTGGTACGGGCCGGTGGCACCGTCGTTGTACGCGCTGCGAATGTAGTCCAGATGGCGCGCTGAACGGTGGAATCCGCTCAGTCTGGCTTGCGTCATCACCCATGAAATGAAAGCGGCCGACCACGGGTTGTCGATCAGAAACGCGCGACAATCGCTGGCGGTGTAGCGGGTGCCATCCAATGCAGCGCAACTTGACGCGCCGGGACGGCCGCCCATCGAAGCAAGCGTGCCGCTGTCGCGCCAATAGCCTGCCACGCGCTGCCAGGCGACGACACCATGGTCGGCGAGATAGCCCGATTCGGCTTCGGTCACGCCCAGGCTGGCAAGGCGCCCTTTGGCATCGATGAACGGGTGTTGCCACAGACGATGCTCATTGCAGGCCGAGCGCACGATGGCGATAGCGGCGGGGCTGGTGCCGAACCGCGGCGGCACATCGCACACTTCCGCAGCCGCAGCGCCGCCTCCCAATCCTGCAAGCAACAGGCACATCCACGGCCAGGGTCTTACGGTCATCGAACATCCTGCACGAAAGCAATCGCAGCAGGCTGCCAGAGCGGCCTGCGCGCAGACGTGAAATCAGTGCGGCGGCGGGCCGAGTTTGAGCGACAGATCCACCGCCTGCACATGCTTGGTCAACCCGCCGATGGAAATGCAGTCCACGCCGTCCTGTGCAATTGCGCGGATGCCGGCCAGGTCGACGCTGCCGGAGACTTCCAGCGGGATGCGCTGATCCACCGGCAGTGCGGCAACGATGCGCACCGCCTCGCGACGCATCGCCGGGTCGAAGTCGTCGATCAGGATGCGCGTGCAGCCCACCTGCAAGGCCTCGCGCAGCTGCGCCAGCGTTTCCACCTCCACCACCAGCGGCAACTGCGGTTGCTGCGCACGTGCCGCATGCACGGCTGCGCCGAGCGAGCCGGCGGCGCGGATATGGTTTTCCTTGAGCATCACCGTATCGAACAGGCCGATGCGGTGATTGTCGCCGCCACCGCAGCGTACCGCGTATTTCTGCGCCATGCGCAGGCCCGGCAGCGTCTTGCGCGTGTCCAGGATGTGGGCGCCGGTGCCTGCCACTTCCGCCACATAGGCCGCGGTGGCGGTGGCGGTGGCGGAGAGCGTCTGCAGAAAGTTCAGCGATGTGCGTTCGGCACTGACCAGGCTGCGGCTACGGCCTTGCAGGATGGCCAGCACCGTGCCGGCGCTGACGTGCTGACCTTCGTGTACGTGCCAGTCGATGCGTACCTGTGGGTCGAGCGCACGATGGGTGGCATCGAACCAGGGTCGGCCGGCGATCACCGCGTCCTGCTTGCACAACAGATAGGCGCTGTCGGCTTGATCGGGCAGCAGCGCGGCAGTCACATCGCCAGAGCCGATGTCTTCGGCCAGCGCGCGCGCCACATCGGCATCGACCAACGCCGCTGGCGGAGCCGCAGGCACGGTACGCACGGACGAACTCACTTTTCGGGGAAGTCGGTGATCTGCGCGGTGGCGATGGCTTCTTCGGCCAGCAGCACCGGAATACCGTCGTCGACGCGGAAGACCTGCTTGCGGTCCCGGGTGATCAAGGCCTCGCGCAGCGGCTGGCTTTGCGCGGTGCCGTCGGCGCGCTGCAGGGCTCCGGCGGCGATGGCGGTGTTGAGCGCTTCCAGGCCCTTGCCGTCCAGCAGCGAAAGCGGCTGACGGGTGTCGGGCGAGCACAGCAGGTCGAGCAGTTTGCGATCCATCGAAGTCTTGTCTTGCGTGGAGATTGGCTAGAATACGTCTTTACCGCAGGGCAGGGCCATGACCTCCAACCACTCCGCGCCGCTGGTCGGCATCGTGATGGGCTCCCGTTCGGATTGGGAGACCATGCAACACGCAGCTCAGAAGCTCGATGCGCTGGGCGTGCCGTACGAAGTCAAGGTGGTCTCGGCGCACCGTACCCCGGATGTGTTGTTCACCTACGCAGAACAAGCTGGCGAGCGCGGCTTGCGCGCCATCATTGCCGGTGCCGGCGGTGCAGCGCACCTGCCAGGCATGCTGGCGGCCAAGACGGCGGTGCCGGTGCTGGGTGTGCCGGTGCAGTCCAAGGCGCTCAACGGCATGGATTCATTGCTGTCGATCGTGCAGATGCCGGCCGGCATCCCGGTGGCCACATTTGCGATCGGCAACGCCGGTGCCGCCAACGCGGCGTTGTTTGCGGCCGCGATGCTGGCGCCGGAGCAGGTACAGATCGGTCAGGCGCTGGCGCAGTTCCGTGCCAAGCAGACCGACGATGTGATGGCCAGCGACGACCCGCGCCAATGACCACGGTCGGTATTCTGGGAGGCGGCCAGTTGGCGCGCATGCTGGTGCTGGCCGGCGTTCCGCTTGGGCTGCGGTTTGCGGTATTCGACCCGGCGGCCGATGCCTGCGCAGGGCAGGTGGCACCGCTGCAGGTGGGCGCGTTCGACGATGTTGCCGCGCTCGCGGCATTCGCCGCGCAGGTGGATGCAATTACCTTCGATTTCGAGAACGTGCCTGCTGCCAGCGCGCAGCAACTTGCCGCGCAGCTGCCGGTGTTGCCGCGCCCGGATGCCCTGGCGGTAGCGCAGGATCGGCTGAGCGAGAAAACCTTGTTCCGCGCGCTCGGCATTCCGGTGCCGGAGTTTGCCGCCATCGACGACCGTGCCGGGCTCGACGCGGCCTTGGCGCGTATCGGTACGCCCTGCGTGCTCAAGACGCGCCGCTTCGGCTACGACGGCAAGGGCCAGTTCCGCATCAAGACGCTGGCCGATGCCGATGCCGCGTGGGACGCGCTTGGCGCGCAGGCGGCGAAGGTCGGGCTGATCGTGGAGGCCTTCGTGCCGTTCGAGCGCGAGGTCAGCGTGGTGGCCGTGCGTGGGCGCGATGGCGAATTTCGCGCGTGGCCGCTGACCGAGAACTGGCATGTGGACGGCGTGCTCTCGGCCAGTCTGGCGCCGGCGCGTGTAGATGCCGGGTTGCAGGCCACCGCACAGGCACATGCGCGTGCGATCGCCGAGCGCGTGGACTACGTGGGCGTGTTCGCGCTGGAACTGTTCGTGCGCGATGGCCAGTTGCTCGCCAACGAGATGGCGCCGCGCGTGCACAACTCCGGGCATTGGACCATTGAAGGCGCCGAGACCTCGCAGTTCGAAAATCATGTGCGCGCCGTGCTCGGCCTGCCACTTGGCAGCACCGCGATGCGTGGCCATGCCTGCATGCTCAACTGGCTGGGCGCGATGCCGGACGCTGCGGCATTTCTGGCAGTGCCCGGTGGGCATTGGCACGACTACGGCAAGCAGTCGCGCGAGGGCCGAAAGGTGGGCCACGCAACGCTGCGTGCCGATACCCCGCAGGCGCTGGACGAAGCGCTCGTCGCAGCCGGGGTGGCACTGCAGCGCACTGCGCACGTTGAACCGGTGATTGCGCGCCTGCGCGAAGGCTGAGTTGTCAGCCGATCCCGAGACATCGCGACGCAGCAGTGAGGCGGCGCGATGGTCGCCTGCACTTGGGCGCAGAGCACTGACGCGGTCCGCCGGTCGGCGGTCCATCGACATCCAGGTGCGCGTGTCAGCTCAGCCGGCTGGCTACGAAATCCCAGTTGATCAGCTTCCAGAACGCCTCCAGGTACTGAGCACGGTCCTGCTGGTAATCCAGGTAGTACGCGTGTTCCCAGAGGTCGCATGCCAGTAGCGGCGTGTCCGGCCCGGTCAGTGGCGTGGACGCATTGGGCGTGGCGACAACGGCCAATGCGCCGTCCGGGCGTTGTACCAGCCAGACCCAGCCCGAGCCGAAGCTGCTCAGGGCGACGCGATTGAACTCCTGCTTGAAGTGCACGAAATCGCCGAACGATCTGCCGATGCCGTCGGCCAGCTTGCCGAGCGGCTCGCCGCCACCGCGTGGCCGCAGGCATTGCCAATAGAAATTGTGGTTCCACACCTGCGCGGCCAGATGGAACAGCGTGCCCTGCGCCTGCGCGATGATCTCTTCCAGCGTCAGCTCGGCAAATTCGCTGCCTTCGATGCGCGTATTGAGCCGTTCGACCTCGCCGCGATGACAGACGCCGTGGTGCGCCTCCAGGGTCGCGGAAGACAGATGCGGCTCCAGAGCGGCGCGGGAGTAGGGCAGTGCAGCGTGTTCGATCGGCATGATGTGCAAGGCAGCGAAGGGAGTCCGGCGGCAGGTCGCGTGAAGGCTTACAATGCGCGCCTTTGCGGAAGTCTATCCGACCCGGCGGTCGGGCCTGCCGCTCCCAGTCAGGAGAGTCCAATGCCGGTGATGGAACGGATCCAGGCCGAAGTCGAACAACACCCGATCGTGCTGTTCATGAAAGGCACCCCGCAGTTTCCGATGTGCGGGTTTTCCAGTCGCGCAGTGCAGGCGTTGATCGCCGCCGGCGCCGATCAGCTGCGCACGGTCAATGTGCTGGAAGACCCCGAAATCCGCGCCAACCTGCCGCGTTATTCCAATTGGCCGACCTTCCCGCAGTTGTTCATCCATGGCGAGCTGATCGGCGGTTGCGACATCACGCTGGAACTGTTCGAAGCCGGCGAACTCAAGCGCATCGTCACCGAAGCGTATCAGCCGTGAGTGCGTTGCAGGACCAGGGTCCGCCGCAGTCGCTGGCCGGGCGGGTGGTGCTGATCACCGGCGCGGCCGGTGGGCTGGGCGCCGCCGCCGCACGGGCATGCGCATCGGCAGGGGCGACCGTGGTACTGCTGGGGCGCAAGCTGCGTCCGTTGGAGCGCGTCTACGATGCGGTGGCAACGCTGGGTCCGGAGCCGTTGCTGTACCCGCTCGATCTGGCTGGCGCAACACCCGATGATTACGCTGGGTTGGCGCAACGGCTGCAGTCCGAATTGGGCGGTGTCCATGGGCTGCTGCATTGCGCCGCCGATTTCGGCGGGCTGACGCCGGCCGAACTTGCGGCACCTGCGGACTTCGCACGCAGCATCCACGTCAATCTCACCGCACGCGCCTGGTTGACCCAGGCCTGCCTTCCACTGATGCGACAGCAGGACGACGCGGCCGTGGTCTTCGTGGTCGACGATGCCGGGCGCGTCGGTCAGGCCTACTGGGGCGCCTACGGCGCCGCCCAGCACGCGCAGCTCGGCGTGATCGCCAGCCTGCATCACGAAACCGCAGCCGGCCCGGTGCGCGTCCATGGCCTGCAACCAGGGCCGATGCGCACCGCATTGCGCGCGCGCGCCTTTACCCATCAGGAAGACGGCGAGGCGGCCGACCCCGTCCGTTACGCGTCTGCCTGTGTCACCTTGTTGTCCATGGCAGGTGCCCCGCACCGCGGTGCGATCTGGAGCCCTTGCGCATGACCATTCTGTCGGCGGCCTTGCTGCTGTTCCTGATCCTGGACCCGCTGGGCAACATCCCGGTCTTTCTCAGCGTGCTCAAACCGTTGCCGCCCAAGCGGCAGCGCTTCGTGCTCGCGCGCGAGCTGCTGATCGCCCTGATCGTGTTGATGGCGTTTTTGTGGGGCGGCAAATATGCGCTGGAACTGATGCATCTGCGGCAGGAATCGGTGGCGATCGCCGGCGGCATCGTGCTGTTTCTGATCGGCATCCGCATGATCTTCCCGCGCCCGGAAGGCCTGATGGGCGAGATCCCGGACGGCGAGCCCTTCATCGTGCCGCTGGCCATTCCGCTGGTGGCCGGACCGTCCGGCATGGCCGCGGTCATGCTCATGGGCAGTAACGAACCCACGCGTCTGTGGGACTGGAGCCTGGCGCTGATGATCGCCTGGATCGGCGCCTCCACGATCCTGGCCTCGGCCCCGTTGCTGTACAAACTGCTCGGCCACCGTGCACTGACCGCGATCGAGCGGCTGATGGGCATGCTGCTGGTCGCGATTTCCGTGCAGATGTTCCTGGATGGGTTGGGGACGTACTTCAAGCTGCCGGTGTCGATTTAAGGGCGCTGTCATATCAGGGGCTGGCACTGGCCTTGGCGCGACGCGCGCTCCTTTGCGCAAACCGGGTCCAGCCGCAGTCCGGCCCGCTTTTGACGACCGAATTTGGCTCAGTCGAGACGCAGGTCTCGCTCCCGCTGCGATCTTGCGCAACAAGGCCATTGCGCCTTCACATGCGAAGTTCATGTTGCAGTGCGCGAACTTTGTCACGCCGCCGTCACAATCAGGCCTTAGCGTGTTAATCTGTTGTTAACCGTTGCGGCAGCAACCAGCCGCCCGGCGAGGGACCCCAGATCATCGGCAGCCCACCCCCGGGAACGGTTGGGCTGACTGCGCTTTTGTCACTGCCCAACCTGTATCGAGGCCACCGAAATGACCCACCCCCGTTGTCTCCGCATGTCCAAGCTCACGCTTGGTCTCGTTGCCGCACTCGCCGCCGCTCCCGTATTTGCGCAGAGCACCTCCGCCGGCGTCGCTGGCCTGGTCACCAGCAGCGGCGGTCAGCCGGTGCCGAATGCCGAAGTCACGATCACCCACGTCGAATCGGGTACCGTCAGCCGCGCCACCACCGATGCCAGCGGACGCTACAACGCGCGCGGCCTGCGTGTGGGTGGGCCGTACACCATCACCATCACCAAACCGGGTGAAGGCACCAAGACCGAAGAGGGCGTTTACCTCAACCTCAATCAGGTCAACAGCGTCGATGCTTCCCTGGGTGGCGACGTCACCACGCTGGGTGCTGTGCAGGCTATTGGTGGCGACTACGGCTCGGCGCTGTTCAGCGCCAACAAGATGGGTACCGGCACCAACGTGACCCGCGAGCAGATCGAATCGCTTCCGTCGATCAATCGTAACCTGCAGGACTACGTACGTCTGGATCCGCGTGTTGCGCAGACCGACAAGGCGCGTAATGAAATTTCCGTTGGTGGCCAAAATCCGCGCTTCAATCTGATCCGAGTCGACGGTATCAGCACCAACGACGCGTTCGGCCTTGAGTCCAATGGCTTGCCGACGCCCCGCCAGCCCTTCTCGATGGATGTCATCGACGAAATCTCCGTCGACGTTGCCAATTACGACGTCACCATTACCGGTGCCACTGGTGGTGTGATCAATGCGGTCACCAAGTCCGGTACCAACGAGTTCCACGGTTCGGTCTATGGCACTTATCGCGAGAACGATTGGTCGGGCAAGAACCAGAACGATATTCGACCGCAGCTGTTCGATAACGAGTCCACCTATGGCTTGACCCTCGGCGGCCCGATCGTCAAAGACAAGCTGTTCTTCTTTGCCAACTACGAAAAGTACAAGGGCAAAGGCGTGTTCACCGGCGCTTCCGGCTACGGCCCGACTGGCTCGGGCGCGAGCAATATCGTTCCGATCTCGCAGGCGCAGGTCGACGAGATCATCGACATCTCGCGCAATGTCTATGGCTTCGATCCGGGAACTCTCGCTCTGCCGGCCCTGGACTCTGATTCCGAAGAAAAGGGCTTCAAGCTCGATTGGAACATCTCCGACAAGCATCGCGGCTCGTTCCGCTATGGCGAGAGCGAGCAGAGCACCGCCAACCTCAATGGTTTTGGCAATCAGGCGCTGTCCCTGAATTCGTATCACTACGTCCGCGACTTCAGCCTCAAGACCTACACCGCCCAGTTGTTCAGCGATTGGACCGATACGTTCTCCACCGAAGCGAAGGTGTCGTATCGCGATTACTCCGCAGTGCGTACCGCAGCTTCGCAGCTGCCGGCCGTAGCAGTGCGTATTGGTAACAACACCGTCAATTTGGGTACCGAGCAGAGCACCCAGGCCAACGAGCTGCGTACCGAAACCTGGAATGCGTTCTTCGCAGGTACGCTGTTTTTGAACGATCACACTGTCAAGTTCGGCTTCGACTACGAAGACAACGATCTGTTCAACCTGTTCGGTCAGCGTGTCTTCGGTTCTTATACGTTCAATTCGATTTCGGATTACCGCAACAATATTGCCCAGAATTATCGCTACTCGCGTTCCAACAGCGGCAACATTGACGATATTGCTGCCAAGTGGGGTATGCGTAACGTAGGTGTATTTGTGCAGGATACCTGGGCAGTCAATAACAACCTGACGCTGACCTTCGGTCTGCGTTACGACGAGCCGATGGTGAAAAACAGCCCTGCCTATAACGCGACGGCATCGTCCGTGTTTGGCTTCCGCAACGATCAAACCATTGACGGGAATGGCCTGTTCGAGCCGCGTTTTGGTTTCAACTACACGTTTGATAGTGATCGCCCGACGCAGCTGCGTGGCGGCGTCGGCCTGTTCCAGGGCGCCGCAGCAACCGTGTGGCTTTCGAATCCGTATTCCAATACCGGTTTGGCCTACACGGATTACAACTTCTCCAGCCCAGCACTGGTGCGTGATAACGGTATCCGTTTCACCCCGGATATCAACAATCAGCCGACGGGCACGACGGTTGCGGGCAGCACGCAGTCTGTCGATTTCGTTGATGGCAAGTTGGGCCAGCCTTCGGTGTGGAAAGCGAACCTCGCCTTTGATACCGAGCTTCCCTGGTATGGCATCGTTGCATCTGCCGAAGCCGTAGTGACCCAGGTTAACGAGGCTATCTACTACCAGCAGTTGAACCTGGGTGCGGCGAGTGCAATCGGACAGGATGGCCGCAACATCTACTGGAATGCGAACGGTCTTCGTCCTAGCAGCTGGGATAGGAATGGCCTGCAGCCGAGCGGCGTTTCGGTGGATGCACGCGGTAATCGTGACCGCCGGTACAACGATGCGCTGATTGCTCGTCCAACCGACAAGGGCGGAAGTGAAAGCTTCACCATCGGCCTGAACAAGCCGTTCAACGGCGGCGACTGGTCTTGGGGCCTTTACTACACGTACACCGATGCCGATGAAGTCAGCGGTCTGACCAGTTCGACCTCAGGCTCGCAGCTGGGTAACAACGCCGTCTTCCAAGCCAATGAAAACGTCGCCTCGACTGCCGCGTACGAAGTCAAGAACAGCATCCTCGGTACCTTGAACTGGAAGCACGCGTTCTTTGGCGACTACGAGACCAAGTTGGGCCTGATCTACCAAGGCCGCAATGGCCGTCCGTACAGTTACACGTTCGATAACGACGCTAATGGCGATGGTCGCCTGAATGACCTGCTTTACATTCCGGCCGGTCGTGGCGATGTGCTGTTCGGTAGCGCGGCAGAAGAGCAGGCATTCTGGAACTACATCGAAGGGAACGAGTATCTGGCTGCCCGCCGTGGTCAGGTTGCCGAGCGCAACGGGGCACGCAACCCCTGGATCAACCAGTTCGATCTGCACATCGAGCAGGAGATTCCTGGCTTCTTCAAGGACAACAAGGCATCTGTGTGGCTCGACGTCATGAACGTCGGCAACCTGCTCAACAAGAAGTGGGGCCGCGTCGAAGAGTATGGCTTCCCCGGCATGCGCGGTGTCGCGGAGTATGGTGGTATCGATGCGGCCAGCGGCAAATACGTGTATCGCTTCAATACGCCGGATCAATCCACCGTATATGACGATCGCGGCATCTCCCGCTGGGCGCTGCAGCTGGGCTTCCGCTACCAGTTCTAAAGCTGGCTAGCGGCTCGAAGCTTGCAAAAACGGCCGGGTTCTCCCGGCCGTTTTCTTTTGTGGGGGTGAGTACGCTAAAGTTCTGAGATACGACAGGAGCAAGCTATGGAACTCAGCAGTACGGCAGCACGGGCGCTGCCGGTGGTGGATGCGCGGATCTATCCGCGTGGTGGCCTGGACGTATTGTCCAAGGCGGAAGTGGCCCGGTTGCGCGATGCATCCAGCGGCGGCATGCACGAATTGCTGCGCCGTTGCGCGCTGGCGGTGCTGACCAGTGGCAGCGCCTCGGACGACCCGCGCGCCGCGCGCGACCTGTATCCGGATTTCGACATCCAGGTGAATCAGCAGGATCGCGGCATCCGCATCGACCTGAGCAACGCGCCGGCAATGGCGTTCGTCGACGGCGAGATCATCCGCGGCGTTGCCGAGCTGCTGTTTGCCGTCGTCCGCGATCTCGCTTACATGGCGATCGAGCTGGAGGCGCAGCGCGCCGATCTGGACACCAGCGAAGGCATCACCAACGCCGTTTTCGGCCAGTTGCGCAATGCGCGCATCCTGCAGCCGTCGGACCCAAATCTGGTCGTGTGCTGGGGCGGGCATTCCATCTCGCGCGACGAATATCTGTACACCAAGCAGGTCGGCTACGAGCTCGGCCTGCGTGGCCTGGATATCTGCACCGGCTGTGGCCCGGGTGCGATGAAGGGCCCGATGAAGGGCGCCACCATCGCCCACGCCAAGCAGCGCAAGCACCACACCCGCTACATCGGCGTGACCGAGCCGGGCATCATCGCGGCGGAGTCACCGAATCCGATCGTCAACCACCTGGTGATCATGCCGGACATCGAGAAGCGCCTGGAAGCCTTCGTCCGGATCGGTCATGGCATCCTGGTGTTTCCGGGGGGCGTCGGTACCGCCGAAGAAATTCTCTATCTGCTCGGCATCCTGCTACGCGAAGAAAACGCCGACCTGCCGTTCCCGCTGATCCTGACCGGGCCGACCATCGCCGCGCCGTACTTCGAACAGATCGACCGCTTCATCCGCCTCACTCTCGGCGAGGCGGCTGCGTCGCGCTACGAGATCATCGTCGGCGACCCGGTCGCCGTCGCACGCCGTATGGCAGAAGGCATCCACGAGGTGCGCGCGCACCGCAAGGACCAGAAGGACTCGTATTACTTCAACTGGTCGGTGCATATCCCGCTCGAGTACCAGCAGCCGTTCGTGCCCAGCCACGAAGCCATGGCTGCGCTGGACCTGCACCACGGCCGCCCGGCGCCCGCCCTGGCGGCCGACCTGCGCCGTGCCTTCTCCGGCATCGTCGCCGGCAACGTCAAGGAGGACGGCATGCGCCGCATAGAGGAGTTCGGCCCGTTCGAGATCCATGGCGACCCGGACATCATGCAGGCTCTGGACGAACTGCTGCGCGGCTTCGTCGAACAACGCCGGATGAAGATCTCTGGGGATTACCGGCCTTGTTATCGGGTGGTGACCTAGGTCAGGCCAGCCCTTTCGACGCTTGTCGGCCTAGAGCCCCGTTTGTCAGACCAACACTTGATAGAAGGCGTGTGACCCCTCAAGCTCCCCAGTACTAACGCTGGGGAGCGTACTGATGTTTGCAGGTCGTACTCGCGGATTCACGTTGCTGGAGCTGATGACTACGGTAGCGGTCATTGCCATTGTTACTGCGATCGGATATCCAAGCTTTCAGGGCGTTATTCGATCCAATCGCGCTGCGTCCGCGAATAATGAAATGCTTGGAATACTTAATCTAGCCAGAAGTGAAGCACTCCGAAGTGCTCAGGGTGGAGGAGTCTGCGGTAGCTCTAATGGAACTTCTTGCGATGGCAACTGGAATGCTGGAGTACTCGCATGGGGAGACGCTAATGCGAATGGAGCATTGGATGGTGGCGAGACTGTGCTGCGCTATTGGCTTGGCAATGCCCGCTTAATTCTTCAGGGGCCTTCTTCTGGTGTTATAGCTTTCGATTCACGTGGAAGGCGTGTGTCAGCCGGAGATCAGCAAATCACAGTGCGTCCTGATCAGTGTTCTGGGCAGGTGATGCGTACCTTGCTGATTAATGCCTCTGGACAAGTGCGAACCAGAAAGGATGCGTGCCAATGAGGAGGTATTTAAGTAAGAGGCATAATCAGGGATTCACATTGCTTGAGGTTCTGATTGCAATTCTGGTGCTTGCATTTGGTCTGCTGGGATTTGCACTTTTGCAAACGATGAGTGTTCGCTTCGTACAGAGTGCAAACTATCGGACACAGGCAACAAATCTGGCATACGATTTGATCGATCAAATGAGGTCGAATCGTTTTCAAGCGAGCCAATATACTGCCGCAACTTTCAGTGCAGGGTCTGTTAATGTTGACGGAGCATGCAATCGACCGGTGGGCGCAGCACTCGCCGTCAGCGATAACGTGACTCGTTGGAAATGTCAGGTAGCGAAAGCATTAGGAGAGCGTGCTTCGGCAAACGTTACTTACGTCAAAGGGCAAGTGTCGGTGTCGATAAGCTGGGGGGATCAGCGATGGAATTCGGATAACCCCGATGCTTCCACTACTTTCGCATTGCAAACTGAGATCTAAGTTGATGACTGCACGTACCAAAGTTGCGGGTTTGTCCCTTATCGAGATGATGATCGCCTTGGTCATTGGTCTAATTCTTTTGTTGGGCGTTATCCAGATTTTCTCAGCGTCCCGCTCAGCTTTTCAGCTTTCGGAAGGAGCGTCGCGAGCGCAAGAGAATGCTCGATTTGCATTGGATTTTCTTGCGCATGACATTCGCATGGCAGGACATTTCGGCTGTATCAACGATCAAGCGCATTTCGTGAAGGGTGAGGGCGACCCTAAAGTGAATCTTTCCACTTCCACTGGAAGTGGTAGTCCGCTGGATTTCTCAGTTTCGATTCAGGGTTATGAAGCTGCCGGAACCGCACCAGGCAGTCAGCTGACAATAGGAGGGACCTGGGGAGCGGTTACTGGGCTTCCCGCTGAGATCCAAGCACTCAGTCCGGCTCCTCGTCCTGGCAGCGACATCATCGTCCTGCGTTACCTTTCCGCTGAGGGCGCGCCGGTCACAGCTCTAGCGGTAACCGGCGGAAATTCAGTGGTGAGCGTGGAGGCAGGTCGTTGGTCAAGATTGACAAGCAATGGCGTCGCTACGCCAACACTTTTTGGAGTTGCTGATTGTTCTCATGCAGATGTCTTTGCTGGAACATCTACTAACTCGTCAGTGACTGCAGCAGTAGATCTCTCTAGATATACCGCTCAGCCAACCGGTCAAACGATGCTGTATCGCGCTGAGTCGCTTGTTTACTATATTGGTAATGGAACTTCAGGTGAACCCTCGCTTCGCCGCGCTCGTGCTGGGAGCGACGGTGCGTACACGCAGAATGAAGAGTTAGTTGAAGGGATAGAGAGCCTGCAAATTCTTTATGGTTTGGACAGTACGGCAGATATTTCTCGCTTATCGCCCCCCATTGGGAATATTACTTCTCAAAGCATCGCGTCTGCAGTAACAACGGGGGCGGATGCTGCAGCGGCTAATCAGTGGCGACGGGTAGGGCAGGTGCAGGTGGGGGTCCTTGCGCGTAGCCCGCTGCCCGCTAACGCCCCATCTACGGTAGAAAAAAGCCGCCTTGGTGTCCTTGGTGTAACTGTTGTCCAGCCGGCGAATTCAGATAATCGTTATAGAGCAAGCTATGAGCTGACAATTGCTCTTCGTAATCGTTTATTTGGTAACTGACCATGATCTATATTCATTTTTCTCCTCGCAGCCGAAAGTTTCTATATCCACGTAAAGCGCAGCGTGGTGCTGTCCTTTATGTTGCTCTTATAATGTTAATTTTGCTCGCATTGATCGGGATTTCTGCAATGCAGGTTGCGGGAATGCAAGAAAAAATGGCTTCTAATTATCGAGTGGTGAACCGTTCGTTCCAACTGGCTGAAGGTGTTGTGCGTAATGCCGAAGCCTCTGTAGAAGCCATTTCTAACAGAACTACCTTGCCCGATGGGAGTGTTGTTTCATCTGGAAGCATTCAAAGAGGTTGCGATGATGGTTTTGACCCAGTGCAGTGGGGGCAGCAGCAATCGTCATATCAGTCAACTAACGTGCGGCAAATAGATCAGTGCATTCAGGGAGAGGCAAACATTGGTATGGGCCAGCCATTAGATTCTGCTTCCCCTGTCTTTCAGATTACAGGTTCTTCGATGGACGACCGGACAAACGGTTCATCCAAATCGGTAGTCGATACTGTTTTTAAGCTTTGAGGATGAATCAAATGCCATCACGTAAAGCGAGAATTTCAATTGCCTCGTGCGCCGTCGGTCTGATCGGGCTTGGATTGGTTTATATCCTGACGGCTGCTCAAGGGCAGGGGAATCTTGCGCAGGAGCCCCTAAACAACCAGGTGACAGTTCCTCCCGCCTTCATTATGGCGGTTGATGATTCTGGCTCAATGACATTCCAGACTCAATTTCCCGGTTCGGATGGTGAGGGATGTTGGAGCAACGCGCGGCAAAGTTTCTTTCTTTCTCGTGGAGTGTTAAATACGTCAGGCAGCGATTGCGGATATAACCACGTTATAGTGGGGCCTCGTATTGATCCTACAAGGAGTGGTGTGCCCCCAATCGATTTGTACGGATTTGCGCGGTCTTCGGCATATAACCCAACGTATTATGATCCTCAGGTCAGATATGAGCCGTGGGTTGACGAGAATAGGCAGTCTTATGCTGCCGCTAGTACTGCAGCTACTCGAATCGATCCAAGGCCGACGAACACTGACACTGTGAATCTGACCGCAGACTCTTTGTGGGGTAACTGGTTTGATGCATCTACAATGCAGAATGGCATGGTTATCCCGCGGGGAGTTCTTTTCAGAACGGTGTCTTATGTTTATAACAATAACGGAACTCTTAGAAGGGTTGATTATGGTGCAATTCAGACTTCGAACGGCGGTACCTGGGATGGTGGAGTTGTAGACGTTTTGATCTCAACGAGGCGTTCTGTATTTTTTACGCCCTACACATCGGATTCAGACCCGCTGCCTTCTCTGCCGGGGGAGTCTAACGCCTATGGCTCGGTGCCTCGCGTGCGAGTTCTTAATGCCTGTGGTTCGGGTTGTGATCTTTGGAAATATACGATTCCCGCTACAGGTGCAACTGCTGCCCTGCAAAATTTCGCCAATTGGTTTTCTTTTTACGGAAATCGCAATAAGGCAATGATCGCCGGTATGACTCGCTCTCTGGCGGACACTAGTAATTTGCGTGTTGGATATTTCCGTATTAATCAGAATGCAAGTTTTGATTCAACTAGTGATTTGCTGCCAATGAGAAATATGGCGGCAGATTCAGAAAAGTCCTTGCTATATAAGGATCTCATTGCGCTAACTGCATCTGGCGGCACGCCGAATCGCGAGGCAGTAAATGCAGCTGGCATTCAGTTCACCAGAACAGATTCTGCCGCCCCTGTCCAACTGGCATGTCAAAAAAATGCAGTCATGCTATTTACTGATGGATATAGTAATGGAAATGGCGCGACTGTGGATAATGAGAAAGGTGACGGCGGGATGGGGGTGCCATTTAGTGACACTTACTCGAATACGATGGCGGATATAGCCGCGAAGTATTACAACAACATTGACGGTGCTTCTCCTATTCGTCCTGACTTGCCGGCAGGATTGGTTCCTGTTGCGGCCGCTTGTGCCTCCGCTCCAGGTGTCCGTTTGGATTGCCAGAAGAATCTTCATATAAATTTCTATGGCGTAACACTGGGTGCGCGCGGGAATTTATTCAATCCCGACGTTGTTCAAGACCCTTATGTCACATCTTCTATTTATGATAATTGGCCAGCTCGTTCGGATAATAATCCGTCAACGATTGATGATATATGGCATGCGGCAGTGAATACTAGGGGGGAATATATTAATGCGCGTACTCCGGCTGATATTACTTCCGCAATGAGGCGAGTGCTTACGTCCGTTACCAGTGGAAACTCCCCATCGGGAACTGCGGCGCAGACGGGCGCTCGCATTGGTACGGGCTCATTTTCTGTTGCTCCGTCCTACCGAATTGAAGGTGACGGTACCGATTGGTTCGGACGCCTTGTCGGAAGTCAGGTTGCTGTTGATCCGATCACGCGGTTGGCAACAACAACCGCCGCGTGGGAGGCTAGCGCCCGGATGCCTAACTTTAATTCACGTAATGTCGTGGTTAATAAGGCCGGGGCCGCGTCTATATTTAGCTCTGCAAACGTTTCTCTGGCTGACCTTTGCACTAAGCCCACTTCGCTTTATCCCGGGATGTCGTTATGTAGCGAATCTGGGCTAATTACTTTGGGGGCAACTGCCGCTACGGCAATTGCATATCTAAAGGGTGATTCAAGTGGTGAAGTTCGAATGAAGGGCAAATTCCGAGATCGGACGACTGTGTTGGGTGATATCGTTAATTCAACACCTGTAATTAGTTCGCCGACTGACGACTTTGGATATCGTGCTTTGCCTGGTGTGCTTGGGACAAGTTATGATGCTTATCTAACGTCTAAAGCCGCATCAAAGCGCTACATGGTATATGTGGGCGCAAATGACGGTATGCTGCATGCGTTTGATGGGGGTATGGGTGCTACGGGAGCGATGGACGTGAATGGGGGTGCCGAGCGTTTTGCTTATATACCTTCTACAGCCCTGGGTCACTTGGGGAATTTGCTTATTCCTAATGATCCCACAAGACTGAATGATCAAAAGTTTGCGCATCGCTACTTTGTGGACGGGCCTGTTGTTACTGCCGATGCATACTACGGGGCATCGTGGAAAACTATCGCGGTTGGCACTGCAGGTGCAGGTGGGCGCAGTGTGTTTGCCTTGGACGTGTCTGATCCTTCAAGCTTTTCGCCATCTAGCAGGCTTTGGGAGATAAGTGATCTTGACTCCAGCTTATCGTCGGCAATTCGAAATAACATTGGTCATGTTTTAAGTAAGCCCGTGGTTGTTCCAGTTAAGAATTCTGCTGGCACTGTTACTTGGAAAGCTATTTTTGGTAACGGCTATAACAGTCAAAGCGGAAAGGCTGTTTTGTTTATGGTGGATATCAAGACTGGCACGCCTACTGTAACAATGATTGAAGCTGGTGAGGCAAGTAATGTCGTTGCTGGTAGCAATGGTTTGGGAAGTATTGTCGTTCTAGATCGTTGGGGTGGTGCGTCGCTGACGGACGGGGTCCGCGATGGCTATGCAGATACTGTCTATGGTGCAGATCAAAAAGGTGCAATCTGGAAATTTGACCTCCGAAGCTCTGCTGGATCAGTGACCGTGCCATTGTTCACCGGACGAACTTCAGTGGAAGCTGACAAAACATATCGTCAACCAATTATGGGTGGACTTGTTGCTAGCGCTGGTGATTCGGGTGGTGTAATGCTTTTCTTTGGCACCGGTAGTTTCTCTTTTGTCGGCGACCCTGGCGATGAAGCGATTCAATCCCTTTACGGGATCAATGATGTCTCACGCGGCGCAGTAGTGACAACGCTCACAAGAGCAAATTTGCAGGGCAGCACCGTTTCCTCGCTAAATGGTGACAGGATATTGAGCCGCAGTGCTGCACCTTCAAACGCTCAAGGATGGTTTGTGGATCTTCCGGCCAAGGAGCGCATGGTAGGTAATCCGGCAATAGTGTCGGGGGTGGTTTTTATGCCGACTTATACGCCTAGCCTTCGTGGTGCTGGTTGCTCCCTGGACGGTACAAACTGGCTATTCGGCATTGATACTCGTACCGGTAACGGTGGATTGTTCAATGCCCGCAAGGGGTCGCCGACTGGAGCGCGCTTTGACTCCGGTGTCGCGGGTACTCCATTGGCGACGTCGGGAAGTGCTCCGGTCAAGGACGTTGGCATCTCTGCCATTCCTCGGCTCTCGCCGGCTGGAAATGCAGCAGGTGCGCCGCCGGGAGGGAGTTCGTGCTGGATGGTTGTCACGGCGGCGGGATCGGCGCCACTTTATGTTCCATATCCATGCGGCAGACAGTCTTGGAGGCAGATCCAATGATGGTATTCGGTCAAGTTTTTTACGGGCGTGGGATGCTAAGAGGAAGTAGTCGATCAGCCAGCCACGGGTTTACCCTGATTGAGTTAATGATCGTGGTTGCGGTTGTCGCGATCCTCGCTGCGATTGCTTATCCGAGCTATACCGACTATGTACGTAAGTCTCGAAGGGCGCAGGCAAAGGCCGATCTTGTGGAGTACATGCAGCTTGCTGAGCGATTCCATACGGTGCAGAACACGTATGTGGGGTTCGAGTTGCCTAAGACGTTCTCGCCTCGCGAGGGGGGTACGGCTGCGTATAGCCTTGGCGCATCCCAGCAGACTCAGTCCACGTTCGTGATAACGGCTACTCCGGGGGCCGCTCAGTCAGCTGATAAGTGTGGAACTTTGACCATCGATCAAGCCAGTCGCAAGACACCAGCTCGGTCGGAATGTTGGTAGCCAATCGAGTGCAACTTGGGGGGTTGCAGATTCGCTGGCCGCTGGCTACAATGCGGACCCCGCCCGAATAGCTCAGCCGGTTAGAGCACTTGACTGTTAATCAGGGGGTCGTTGGTTCGAGTCCAACTTCGGGCGCCAAGATGTTGAAGAGGCCGCGACTAGTCGCGGCCTCTTTTTTTGGCGAAAGCTCAGTGCATCGAGCAGCTGGTTGCCTGCTTATAGCGTACGGATCGCGTTCGTCCTGAGTTGTTGACGATGACGTCCGCAAGGCGATGCGCGCCGGCACAGAGGCTGATCGTGATGTTGGTGCCGCTGTTGCGACCGTTTGGAAGGAAGCGCACCACAGGTCTGCCAGTCGTTCCGGTGATGCTGATGTTGTCGCTCGCTGCATAGCGTTCGGCTCGCAAGATCGAGTCTGCGCCTGCGGGCCGCCCATCGCGTAGCGGATCCTTGAAAAGGATCCATCCTTGGCTCCAGTTCTTGTCCGATCGGCAACTCGCCCCATCGGCCGATGGACAGATGCTGACAGGCAGGCGCTGGGTGACTGCCAGACTCCTGGCCGTCGCCAGATGCGCGGTGAGCAGGTGGACCCGCGCCTGTGCGCGCTGCCATTCGATCAACGCCCTGAAGCTGGGCAGGCCGATGGTCGTCAGGATGCCGAGGATCGCCATCACGATCAGTGACTGAAGCGCGGTGTACCCTTTTTCGCACGAACGAGTCGCTGCTTGCATTCTTCCTGCTCCTTCGTTGGAGCAAGCAGTCTCTAAGGTGATCACATCTCAGGTAACGTCTGTCCCTACGTGGCGGGATGTCAGATTTTTACCAAAGGTGACCTCCGTTTTTTCGTGCAGCCTTCCCCCCGAGATCCGCTCCATGACCGATCGTTTTGAGCTCGTATCCCCGTATTCCCCAGCTGGTGACCAGCCAGCGGCCATCGACAAGCTGGTGGCCAACTTCGAGGCCGGCCTGGCCAAGCAGACCCTGCTGGGGGTGACCGGCTCGGGTAAGACCTACACCATCGCCAATGTCGTGCAGCAGGTGCAAAAGCCGACCCTGGTGATGGCGCCCAACAAGACGCTGGCGGCGCAGTTGTACGGCGAGTTCAAGTCGTTCTTCCCGAACAATGCGGTCGAGTACTTCGTCAGCTATTACGACTACTACCAGCCCGAAGCTTACGTGCCGTCGTCGGACACCTTCATCGAGAAGGACAGTTCGATCAACGAGCACATCGAGCAGATGCGTCTGTCGGCGACCAAGACCTTGCTATCGCGTCGTGATTCGCTGGTGGTGGCCACGGTGTCGGCGATCTATGGTCTGGGTGCGCCGGAGGACTATCTGTCGCTGCGCCTGATCCTGTCGGTGGGCGAGCACATCGATCAACGCCAGTTGATCCGCCATCTGACCGATCTGCAGTACACCCGCAATGAGTTCGAGCTCACACGCGGCGCATTCCGGGTGCGCGGCGAGGTGGTGGACGTGTTTCCGGCCGAGTCGGATACCGAGGCGTTGCGGATCGAGTTGTTCGATGGCGACGTCGAGCAGCTGACCTTGTTCGACCCGTTGACCGGCGAAACCCTGCGCAAGCTGCAGCGGTACACCGTGTATCCCAAGACCCATTACGCCACCACGCGCGAGCGTACGCTCAGCGCGGTGGATACGATCAAGGACGAGTTGAAGGAGCGGCTGGAGCAGTTGTATTCGCAGAACAAATTGGTCGAGGCGCAGCGTCTGGCGCAGCGCACCCAGTTCGATCTGGAGATGATGGCTGAAGTGGGCTTCTGCAACGGCATCGAAAACTATTCGCGGCATCTCACCGGCAAAGCGCCCGGCGAGCCGCCGCCGACGCTGTTCGACTACCTGCCGCCGGATGCGCTGCTGGTCATCGATGAGTCGCACGTGACCATTCCGCAAATCGGTGCGATGTACAAAGGCGACCGCTCGCGCAAGGAAACGTTGGTGGAGTTTGGCTTCCGGCTGCCGTCGGCGCTGGACAACCGGCCACTGCGCTTCGAGGAGTGGGAGGCGCGTTCGCCGCGCAGCATCTATGTCTCCGCAACGCCGGGGCCTTACGAATTGCGCGAGTCTGCCGGCGAAATCACCGAACTGGTGGTGCGTCCCACGGGGCTAATCGATCCGGTGGTGGAGATTCGCCCGGTCGGTACCCAGGTCGACGACTTGATGTCCGAGGTGCACGAGCGCATCAAGCTCGGCGACCGCGTGCTGGTCACGACGCTGACCAAGCGCATGGCCGAGAACCTGACGGAATACCTCGGTGAGCATGGCATTCGCGTGCGCTATCTGCACTCTGATATCGACACGGTCGAGCGTGTGGAGATCATCCGCGATCTGCGCCTGGGCAAGTTCGATGTGCTGGTCGGCATCAACCTGCTTCGCGAGGGCCTGGACATGCCGGAAGTGTCGTTGGTGGCGATCCTGGATGCGGACAAGGAAGGCTTCCTGCGTTCTACCGGCTCGCTGATCCAGACCATCGGTCGCGCCGCACGCAATCTGCGCGGCAAGGCGATCCTGTATGCCGACAAGATGACGCGTTCGATGCAGGCCGCGATCGACGAAACCGACCGCCGTCGCGAGAAACAGGTGGAGTACAACCTCGAGCACGGCATCACCCCCAAGTCGGTGGCGCGTCCGATCTCCGACATCATGGAAGGTGCGCGCGAGGATGCGGCCGAGAAGAAGGCGGGCAAGGGGCGCTCGAAGTCGCGCCAGGTCGCCGAAGAGACCCCCGATTATCGCGCCATGAAGCCTGCTGAAATTGCCGGCAAGCTCAAGAGCCTGGAGCAGAAGATGTATCAGCATGCCAAGGATCTGGAGTTCGAGGCAGCGGCGCAGATTCGCGACCAGATCCAGAAGTTGAAGGCCGCAAGCCTGGGGTAGGGCGAAGTGGTACGAAGCGCGGGGGAGGGCTTGTGGTCGGCGAAACCCTGCGCTAGAATGCGCGCCCTGCACAGCGCAATGCTGGCGCAGGATTCGGGCGGTTAGCTCAGCGGTAGAGCACTACCTTGACATGGTAGGGGTCACAGGTTCGAACCCTGTACCGCCCACCACTCCAAGTCCAGATGGCACGGCGACTTGAGTGGTTACATGGTCGGCAGCGATGTCTGCCAATAACTCAAAGTGACCCCAATGAGGAGCTTCTTCAACTTGGGCGCGTGCTTGGCCAAGTCCTCGGCGATCAACGCCAACCCCTTCATTCGCTTGGTGCGGATACGTCGGATCGAACTTCGCGTAGCGGTCAGTTGTGCCTGCTGCACGGTGACCGAGCAAGTGGAACACTCTCGCGACAACACCGAGCTTGCGTAGCCACGTGGCGATGATGTGTCGGAATGTTCTGGGCACGAACCCTGTCGCCTGCAGCGCCAGCCAAGGCGCACCTTTCGCCACGCGACCCCACGTCATGCCCCAGGCAGCCGTTGGCTCGCGACATCACTCAATAGCTCGGCGCAGGCGATGAAGGATCTAGTGCTGGCAGCAGTGGAGCTATCGGCCAGCGCGTATCTGTCTGCCTCCGCACCGTCGGAAGGGCCAAACCAAGCTCGCCGAATCGGGCTCAAAGATGGGGCGGCTCGACGCGGACAGTCACGGACGCCTACGAAACCGCTTTCTCCATCACACGTCTTGCTTTAGCATCGCCTCCGCGCTGACGGAAAGGAAGGCTGGCGATGGACGAGTATCAGCACACCGTGCTGACCAGGGGGGGATATCGCATTGTGGCGATCACGCGCGACGAGGTGTATGCGCCCGATGCGGTGGTGGCGTATGCGGTCGTGACCGATGCGGGGGCGCGAATCACGCCGGATCTTTCCTTGGATCAAGCCAATGTTTGGATCGACTCTCTCGTAGAGAGCGAGAATGGGGGGCGCAAGGCGGACTTGATTGACCACAAGCCCATTGTCCGTCGCTAGACCGCCGTCCAGATGCAAGCCTAAGGAGAAGGGCGAATGTCCAAAGCCAAAATTATCGCGATTGCCACTGTGGTGGCACTACTCGCCGGATATCTGTTGTCCGGCTATGTGACCCTGCTCCTGTTGCGGCTCGAGACCAGCTTGTATAGCTGGGATACCTACTATCGCTACTACAGTGCGCTGGGATTGCCGGAAGTTGCCCCCTACGTTGCCAAGATCAAGATGGCAGGCGCCATTGGCTTCGGTTTTCCGGGGCTGGTTTGGGTCATCGGAATCGCCTTGATCCTCAAGCCCAAAGCGCGCGCACTGCACGGCGACGCGCGCTTCGCCGGGGCTTCCGATCTCGCCAAGCACGGCCTCTTCAAGCCAAGCGGAAACGGCATCGTCGTCGGTAAATTCAACGGCAAGCTGGTGCGTCTGAGCGGGCAGCAATTCGTGATCCTCGCTGCGCCTACCCGCTCAGGCAAAGGCGTGGGTGTTGTCATCCCCAACCTGCTTGAGTACCAGGAGTCGATCGTCGTCCTGGACATCAAGCAGGAAAACTTCGATCTGACCAGCGGCTGGCGCGCCAGCCAGGGGCACGAGGTCTTTCTCTTCAATCCGTTTGCGGAAGATCGGCGTACCCATCGCTGGAATCCACTGACCTACGTGTCGAACGATCCCGCATTCCGCGTGTCGGACCTGATGAGCATCGCAGCCATGCTGTATCCGGACGGCTCCGACGATCAAAAATTCTGGGTCAGCCAGGCGCGCAATGCATTCTTGGCTTTTGCTCTGTATCTGTTTGAGAACTGGGATGAGGAGCTGTCGCTTGGCTTCCCGGGCGGGGCAGGGGCGCCCACGCTGGGCGGAATTTACCGCCTGTCTTCGGGCGACGGTACCGACCTTAAGAAATACCTGAAGTCGCTGTCCGAGCGCAGGTTCCTGAGCAGCAACGCCAAGTCGGCCTTTGCCAACATGCTGTCACAGGCGGATGAGACCTTCGCGTCCATCATGGGGACCCTGAAAGAACCGCTCAACGCGTGGATCAACCCCGTGCTGGATGCGGCTACCAGCGCCGACGACTTCATGTTAACGGATCTACGCAAGAAGAAGATGACGATCTACATCGGCATCCAGCCCAACAAGCTGGCCGAGAGTCGCCTGATCATCAACCTGCTCTTCAGCCAGATCATCAACCTCAACACCCGCGAACTGCCGAAGTCCAACCCCGAGCTCAAGTATCAATGCTTGCTGCTCATGGACGAATTCACCTCGATCGGCAAAGTGGACATCATCGCGACGGCAGTAGCCTACATGGCGGGCTACAACATCCGTCTGTTGCCCATCATCCAGAGCATGGCGCAGCTGGACGCGACCTATGGCAAGGACCTGTCGCGCACCATCATCACCAACCACGCCCTGCAGATCCTGTACGCACCGCGCGAACAACAGGACGCGAACGACTACTCGGAGATGTTGGGCTACACGACGATCAAGAAGAAAAACATCACAAGGGGGCGCGAAACAACGCGCAGCGTGTCGGAGGAGCGGCGTGCATTGATGTTGCCGCAGGAGCTGAAAGCGATGGGGAACGACAATGAAGTGTTCCTCTACGAAGGAATCCCGCACCCGGTCAAATGCCAGAAAATAAAGTACTACGAAGATAAGCACTTTACTTCACGTCTTTTAGACAAGGTGAAGACGCCAGTTCTCGATCTAAAAGTGTGATGAAAATCACGATTTTATGATAAATTCTCATAAATTAGAGACTTGCATCACTTTCAGCTTGACTGTTGGTCGCCAAGGAGGCAGATTGCACGATGTAGTGGCACCCTGACGATAGTCTGATCTGCAGGTTGCTTAGGAATGGGGTTACATGGAGCGTAAAAATGTTTATGTGTGACGAACATTCTTGCCTGGATCTCTCAAATTCGTTCGCCTTCTTGGCGGGCGATTTGCTGTGCCTGAAATATTTCGACGATTCCTCGGTTTTAGAAATAGTCCTTTGGACGCTAAATGTATGACGTCGCAGGCGCGAAACAAAAATTGCTTATTAGTTATGGAGATTGGGGCGTGAAGAAGGTTCATACCTTGAAAATTACATGTCTTGTGCTGACCATGCTCGCGCTGGTTTCATGTGCAACAAAGCCTGCTGCGGATTTCGGCGGGCGATGGAAGCCAGTGAATCGTTTTGCAGAGACGCCGATGGAGTTGCCGCTGCATGCGTCCTACGTTTATCAAGCTACTCCGATGGACGGTACGCTAAAAACAATGTTGGAGCGTTGGGTCAAGGACTCCAATATGACGCTTGCTTACAACATCACCTCTGATTACACGCTATACGCCGCAGTCGCAAAAATAGAAACAACTAGCGTAAAGCAAGCGGTGGATGAGCTCAGTGCTGTTTATGCAACACAAGGAGTGCACGTAGCGATTGTTGGAAACCAGATAGTCGTCCAGCCTGTTTCTAAGTCGGCTGGTTGATGCTTTAGCCCTCGTCTCTGCGCTAATAAAATACGCAGTACCTTTGTAAAATAGGTGGAAGCGGATTACTTATGTTCCGTAAGAAAGAACCCAGTCACCAAGTTGATCAAGTGGTTGCGAAAGCGGTCAACTATGAGCTGACAATTGCAGATCTTGCGCAACGTAGCCAGCGGCGTGCCTGGATGGTTGCAACTACTTCTTTGGCGGTGTCTGTCATGTTGGCGGGTGGTTATTACTACATGCTGCCGCTTAAAGAAAAAGTTCCGTATCTTGTAATGGCCGATGCTTCCACCGGGACTGCTACTGTTGCCAGACTTCAGGGGGATTTCTATAACCAGCAGATTACATCTAGCGAGGCGATCAATCGGAGTAATGTTGCGCAATATGTAACGGCGCGCGAGTCCTATGACTCAGAGATTATGACATTGCGTGATTGGAATCTCGTTTTTATCATGTCTACTACGCAAGTCGGCGCAGGGCATAAGCAATTGTATATGGAAAATAACCCGGATAACCCTTTTCTGAAGTACGGAAAGGCAAAGTCGATTCGCGTTAAAATTCTCAGCATCACTCCTCTGGGGCAGCGAGCTTCCGGCGGATTTAGGGGGGCTGCTGTCAGAATACAGCGTAACCTGTATGAAAAAACTACTGGCATCTCGACTTTTATCGACAACAAGTTGATTACCCTGGCTTTTGATTACAATAATAATCTAAAATTGGATGAGCAAGATAGGTTGCAAAATCCTCTAGGATTCCAAGTGACCGAGTATCGCGTCGACAATGACTACGACAAGGCCCCGCCAGACGTCGGGTCGCCTGCTACTGGCCCCAGTGCGTCGGCTAGTGGCGTCCAGCCTCAGGTTATTGCAACCCCGAGTCCAGACCTGGCTGCTCCGGCGATTGGCGTTGCAGTACCGACAACGACAGAGCCTGATGCGGCAAGGTCGGCCGAAGGGATTTCGATTGGAACTGACGGAGCAAGAGGTCAATGAAGTATAGGAATAAATTGATAGTGTGGCTCTTGGCCGGCATATCAGCAGTCGGGTCGTCGGTTAGCGTTCATGCGCAAGCGGTCGACTATTACGACTATAAAGCTGATCAGATCTATCCGATCCGCACTGGTTTGGGGATTACAACTCAGATCGAGTTGAATCCTAACGAGAAGATTCTCGACTACAGTACTGGTTTCAGTAGCGGTTGGGAGCTGACTCGGCGAGATAATGTTTTTTATTTAAAGCCGAAGAACGTCGATGTTGATACCAACATGATGGTCAGAACCGAAACGCACTCATATATTTTTGAGCTCAAGGTTGTTGCTACTGACTGGCGCGAACTTGAGCAGGCGCGTCGCGCTGGCGTTCAGTACAAGGTGGTTTTCAACTATCCTAGCGATTCGCAGTTTTCGGTCGCAAAAGACGCAGTTGAAGAAGATGCGAAGCCTTTGCTCAGTACTGAGCTATCTAAAGATAGGCAGTACTATTTCGACTATTCCTACGCCACGCGTAGTCGTCTGGGGTGGCTTGTACCAGTTAGTGCATATGATGACGGTCGATTTACGTACCTAAAGCTTACTGATTCAAGCAAGTTCCAGACGGGAAATTTTCCGGCAGTGTTCGGTCGTGAGAAAGAGCATGGCGAAGATTTTGTAGTCAACACCACAGTCGAAGGGAATGTACTCATTGTCCATGGTACCTATCCCTATTTGGTTATCAGACATGGAAGTAATGTCGTCGGTCTTCGGAGGAATGTAAAGAAATGAGCCAGAATAATCCTCCCGAGAATAATGAAGGTCGCCAGGACAATGGCGAGAACGATCGCCCCCAGGCCCAAAGTAGCGGTCAGGATCCCAATAACCCTTACTTTGCTCGTACTCAAGCGCAGCCGCTGCCAAATCTGGATGCTTCAGCGCCTGAGCTTCGTTCGGTAGAAGATCAGCGGCTGAATAGAAAAGCGCTGTTTTTCCTTGGTGCGATCGTGCTGGTTTTACTTGTGCTCGCTTTTTTTCTTTACAAGAGCGCTACTAACCGAAATGAAGCGGAAGCGAAGAAGGAACCTACGGCTACTGTGACCGCGCCCAGCCTTCCCAAAATGGCAAATGCCCCGGCGCAGGCGGAAGTTCAACAAGACGTTCCCCCCATTTCGCTCGCGCCGCCACCCCTTCCGCCTCCGCAAACTCCAGATTATCCGCAGCCAGTTTATCCCGCAAATGACCGTCCAGCTGGTCCGACACTTGCTGAGCGGCGTATGGCCTCTGCTGGAGGTGCTGGAGCTGCCGGTTCTGGCGGCAGCAGTCCGATGAGTGCCGAGGAGTATTCCAATTCGATCTTGGCTGGTCTCAATCCTGCAGGCGAAGCAGGGGCGGCTGGTTCGGAAGACGGTAGCGAGGCTGACAAGCAGAAAGCAACAAGCGCACAATTCATTCGACATCCGGATGCGTTGCTTGTGCGTGGAACTTATTTGCGCTGCATCTTGGAAACGAGGGTGATTACCGACATCCCGGGTTTCACGTCGTGTCTTATCACTGAACCGGTTTATTCAATAAATGGTCGAACGTTGCTGCTGCCCAAGGGCTCAAAAATTTACGGTAGCTATAGTGGAGGTCCGACCGGACGGCGTGTTTCCGTTATCTGGGATCGCATCACAACACCAACAGGCATCGACGTATCTATGTCGAGCCCAGGTATAGACGGCCTGGGTGGTGCTGGACATCCGGGGCAGTACGATGCGCACTGGGGGCAGCGATTGTCTTCGGCGTTGATGATTAGCCTATTGGCAGATGCCTTCAAATACGCTGCTGCTGAATACGGCCCCGAACAGACCACGGTATCCCAGACTGGTGTTGAAGTTCAGTCGCCTTATGAAAGCGCTACCGCCAGAACGATGGAGCGTATTGCGAATGATGCGGCAACAGAAAGCATGAGGCGGCCAGCCACTGTAACTATCAACCAGGGTTCGCTGGTTAATGTGTATGTTGCCAAAGATGTCGATTTTACAAACGTATTGCCAAGAAGGTAACGAGAGCGCACGTGGACGTAGAAGTTTCGCCCGTCTCAAAGGCATCCAGCGAATTTCTTGAATACCAGTACAGTGTGCTTGGTATTCAGGAATATATGCTGTCGTCAGAAGTGACCGAGATCTGCATAAATCGTCCGGGAGAAGTGTATTTGGAGACCCGTGGTGGTTGGGAGCGGGTAGAGGTGCCTAGCTTGACGTTCGAGCGTGCGCGTCAATTCTGTACAGCGGTGGTGAATGAAAGTAACACGGGTCAGCGCATCACCGACGCTGATCCGGTTGTTTCACTAACCTTTCCTACGGGTCAGCGCGCACAATTTGTGGTTCCTCCCGCATGTGATGCCGGTAAAGTCTCGATTACAATTCGCCTGCCCTCGAAACACACAAAAACACTATCTCAATATCAAGAGGATGGATTCTTCGATCAGATATTGGAGCACTGCGGAGAGATCAGTGAGCATGACAAAGAGCTTCTAATGCTCCGCCAATGCCGGCAGTATGCCGAGTTTTTTAGGCAGGCTGTTCTCTATAAGAAAAATATTGTTGTGTCTGGAGCGACCGGTAGCGGTAAAACGACGTTCATGAAGTCGCTGGTCAACCACATTCCTGGAAGCGAGCGTCTTGTGACGATCGAGGACGCACGCGAATTGTTTATTTCGCAGCCGAATGTAGTTCATCTCCTCTACTCAAAGGGCGGGCAGAGCGCTAGCAACGTGACAGCCAAGAGCTGCATGGAGGCCTGCTTGCGTATGAAGCCTGATCGCATCATCTTAGCTGAGTTGCGCGGCGATGAAGCGTTTTATTTCATAAGAAATTGTGCTTCTGGACATCCTGGATCCATAACCAGTTGTCATGCCGGTAGTCCAGAGCAGACTTGGGACCAGTTGGCGCTGATGGTAAAGGCTTCAGCCGAGGGTTCTGGTTTGGAGTTTAATGTGATAAAACGATTGTTGATGATGACAATCGATGTCGTGGTCCATATTAAAGCACACGAAGGTCGTAGATACATCACAGGCATTGATTTTAATCCAGAGAGGGGTTTTCAGTCATGATCAAAAGAAGGACCTCGCCTTTTCCGGCCTCGACTGAATTCGCTTCAAATATTTCCTTGCGTGAATCGACGGTTTGCTTGAATTTTGATGAAGAGAGAGGGGTGTAGCGTGCTCCCCGGAATTGAAATGATGGCATGTGGAGAAATGGCTGCTCCGCTTTCGGTGATGCAGCACGTCGTCCACGTCGAGTCCTCTCATAATCCCTATGCTATTGGGGTTGTGGGTGGCAGGCTTATGCGACAGCCAAAGAATCTGGGTGAAGCGCTTTCCACTGTTCAGATGCTTCAGGAAAAGGGCTACAACTTTTCACTGGGACTCGCTCAAGTAAATCGCTACAATCTGTCGAAATATGGTTTGCAATCTTATGAGCAAGCGTTTCAGCAGTGCCCAAACCTGAAAGCTGGCTCCGCTATACTTTCAGAATGTTATCAGCGATCTGGGAAGGATTGGGGGAAAGCGCTTAGCTGCTACTATTCAGGAAATTTTGTAACTGGTTTTCGGCATGGCTACGTGCAAAAAGTGTTCAATTCGATGGCACAAGCCAATGCGCAGCCGAGCGCTGCTCCTATTCCTTTGGTAGGCGAAGCTCAGGCCCAAGTCCGTCACCCGGTGAAGTCAGTCAAAGCATCTCTCCAGTCGTTGCCGGATCGGCTCTTGTCACGTGTAATAGATGACCGTCTGCAGAACGATAACCCGCTGTCGCAGCAAGATGCGGCTCAGGTCTTTCCACAAGGCGCCGCGGGCATGGAAGCCGGGTCGATGCGTTCAGGCCAAGGTGGGCCACTAGGCTCGATGCCCCAAGTCCTCCGAAGCGCGGGGAGAGACACGCAAGTGTCTGACTCAAAGCATGCAAACTCTTCACGATCGCCCAATGGCTCCCCAGCATCCCCAAATATCTCGAGTGACGGAGAAGTTGCCGTATTGATGAGTTCACGGGTACCGGTGATACTAGGTGCTCCTCAAAAGCAAGCTGCCACAAACAAGCCAGCTCCTGCAGCCGCCCCTTCACAGCAGCAAAGCGTGCAAGTAGGGGATTCGGCGTTTGTTTTCTAGCCTCCGGCATGGCCGATCCGGTAGGTGCACCACCATGTTGGGCCTTAATAAGGAGATTTACAATGAAGCATGCCAAACTCACTTCCCCCGAGATCCAGCGCACAGTAAAAACCGTTTTCAAGTCTGCGATATTTGTAGCGGCCTTGTCTGCATCTTCAGCTTTCGCGCAAAATTTTGGTGGCACCGACACAAAGACCTGTGAATTCTTCACAAGTATCACCGGGCTCCTTAACATCGCTTCCATCGCAGTGGTCACCATTGCGGTGATTTTTGCAGGTTACCAAATCGCGTTTGCACATAAGCGGATTGGTGATGTAGCGCCGATCTTGATCGGTGGCGTACTGATCGGAGCAGCTGGTCAGATTGCCCGCATGCTCTTGGGTACGGGAGCTGGTGGCTCCTGCGGAGCGGTGAACGCTTTTGTCACCCACAGCCTGCCGTTCTTGACCGCCTGACATGAAGAAAAACGTCGTCTTCCGCGGTTGCACCAGGCCCGCAATGTTTTTGGGGGTGCCTTATGTGCCGTTTTTTATCGGTGCAGGCGGGACGCTTGTTTTCTCCATGTATACAAATTTGCTATATCTTTTTCTCATTCCCGTCATTATTTTCATAATGCGCCAAATGGCGCGGCGTGATGAGATGATATTTCGCCTGTTAGGGTTGCGGTGGCAGTTCAAATTCAGAGTCAGGAATGTGCGCGCCAATTCAGGAAAATGGATTTTTTCACCCAACAGTTATCGGAAAAGCCCGCCCCCGTGAAATCGGTTGGCTTTTGATAGTCTAGGAGTCGGCGTCGCAAGACGCCGACTTCCTCGTGTTTTCAGGATTACCCACAGGGGTCAGGTCAAGCTGATGTTTAACCCAGATACTTCCATAAGCGAATTTATTCCTTTCTCGTCACACGTTGCGGCGAATGTAGTCAAGACGACTGGGGGAGACTATCTGCTGACATGGCACCTTGAAGGTCTGCCGTTTGTTGGTCGTGATGAATGGGAGCTCGAACATCGGCATAATACCTTTAATAGGTTACTTCAGACCTTGCGGGCGCCAGATTTCGTAAATGTTGCTTTCTGGGTGCATGACGTGCGGCGTAGAAGAAAACTGACGCACAAAGGCAGCTACAGTAACTTGTTCAACCAGCAATTATCTGAAAAGTATTTTGAAATGCTGTCGTCGCAGCGGCTCATGCAGAATGAGCTCTACTTGACGATGCTTTATCGCCCAATGGTTGCCGGTAAGCGATTTGCAGAGAAATCTAAAGATATCAAACGGTTGCAGGCTGCGCAGGAACAGGCAGTAGCGAAGCTGATCGAGCTCGCGGGAAACGTTGAGGCGGTCATTCGTGACTATGCTCCCTATCGCCTCGGTATCTATGAAGCAAAAAATGGAGTGGTCTTTTCAGAGACCCTTGAATTCTTTGCTTATCTTATCAACAGGATTGATGAGCCGGTTCCCGTTTTGACTGCGCCGGTTAATGAATACTTGCCTGTCAGCCGGCATATGTTTTCATCCAAAAGTGGCGATTATGTAATTAATACTCCCAATGGCGTTAACCATTTTGGTGCGCTTTTGAATGTCAAAGAGTATGCTGAGGGGACATACCCAGGAATTTTGAATGGTCTGAAGTACTTGGACTTCGAGTATGTGATTACGCATTCCTTTAGTCCGATTGGACGTCAGGATGCTCTACGCGTGCTGGACCGGACGAAGGGCATGATGATCTCCTCTGGAGATAAAGCTGTTAGCCAGATCATAGAGTTGGATATGGCGATGGACCAGATTGCCTCCGGTAACTTTGTCCTTGGCGAGTATCATTTCACAATGGCCGTCTATGCAGACAGTCAGGACTCTTTGACGCAGAATATCGCTGCCACGCGCGCGGAACTGTCGAACGGTGGGTTTGTTTCTGCCAAGGAAGATCTTGCAGTCGCATCATCGTTTTATTCGCAGCTGCCGGGTAACTGGCGGTATCGCACACGCATTGCCAATGTCAGTTCATTGAATTTTCTCGGTTTGTCTCCACTCCATAATTTTGCGACGGGCAAACGAAGCAATAACCCCTGGGGAGATTGTGTCACTACGCTCCAGACCACGAATGGTCAGCCTTACTTTTTCAACTTTCATGCGACTCACCCAGGCGAAAATTCGCTCGGAGAGAAGGCGATTGCCAATACGATGGTGATTGGTAAGTCTGGTACGGGCAAAACTGCGCTTATCAACTTTTTGCTGAGTCAGGTGCAAAAGTATGAGCCTGCGCCGACAATTTTCTTCTTCGACAAAGATCGCGGTGCCGAGATCTTTGTGCGTGCCTGTGGTGGTAATTATTTGGCGCTCGACAACGGAATGCCTACCGGTTTCAATCCATTTCAATGCGAAAGAAATGAAAGTAATGTTCAATTTTTGGCAGATCTGATCAAGGTGCTGGCGGGTAAGCGTGAATACAGCTCGCGAGAAGAAGAGGACATTTTCCGTGCTGTGGAGAATATGCTTGACACACCAATGCATCTGCGCAGCATGACTAACTTCCAAAAAAGCTTGCCCAATATGGGGGATGATGGCTTGTTTGCGCGTATGCGTCGATGGACTTCCGGTAATTCTCTTGGGTGGGTGTTTGATAATCCTGTCGATACCATTGATTTGTCCCGAGCCAATATCATTGGTTTCGACTATACGGATGTTATCGACAACCCTGAAGTGCGTGTGCCAGTGATTAATTATTTGCTTCACAAGCTGGAGACTCTGATCGATGGGCGTCCGCTGATCTACGTTATGGATGAGTTCTGGAAAATCCTTGATGGGGGCGGTGCCTTGAAGGAGTTCGCGAAGAACAAGCAAAAGACCATTCGTAAGCAGAACGGCCTAGGTATCTTCGCGACTCAAAGTCCTGAAGATGCATTGAAAAGCGATATTTCGGCTGCGTTGATCGAACAGACAGCGACGTTGATCCTTCTGCCTAATCCCAACGCAGATCGCGAAGATTACATCAATGGGTTGAAGTTGAGCGAGGCGGAGTATCAGGTTGTGATTGGGTTGGACGAGCGCTCACGGTGTTTCCTGGTCAAGCAAGGGCACGCTTCCAGCGTCTGCCAGCTCAACCTACGTGGAATGGACGATGCGCTGGCGGTTATCTCAGCGTCCACTGACAATATCGAGATCATGCATGCATCGGTCAACGATGCTGCCTCCCGGCTGCATGTGTCCGCCAACGATGTACCACCTGAAGAGTGGCTGCCCGCGTTTTACGAAAATAGAAAGGGTTCTGGTAAAAGAAAGGCAGTAGTTTAGAATGTAATCGATCGTTTGTAGCTTGATTTTGTCACGGTTGTCGCAACTCTGAATGCTAGGAGAATTTCCATGAGTCGTCAGTTGAAAGTTGGATTTCCAAAACTAAAAGCCCGGATTTTGGCCGTTTCCTTGTATGCCAGTCTCGGCCTGACCTTGGTGCCGCTTAACGCTGGAGCTAGTGGCGTTCCGGTCATAGACCTAGCCGCGATCGGAGAGTCGATCAAGAATATGCTTGCAACAGTTCAACAGTGGGGCGTGGAGTACAGTCAATACACTGCACAATTTGAGCTTCTTCAGAAAAACCTGGTTCAGTTGCAGTCTATGATCAATACGTTCGGGCTGCCAAGTGGCGTTAAACTTGAGCCGGTGTCGCCTAATTTTGGATTCGAGCGTTGCGGTGGCGGTATCAGCTTTAGCTTGTCGTCCATCACAAGCATGCTGAGTAGTTCTACTGGATTTGCGAATAGTAATCCGCGTGAGCAACAAAAGCAGCTTTGCGTGGCTATTCAGTATATGAAAAATCAGCGTTATAACTATGTCGTTGGCTTTCTGGCTGAAACTATGCCGACCATGGATCAGAGCTTGAACAAGCTGATGTCCCTGCGCAATTTAAGTATGAAGCCAGGTGATCTTAATGCTTCCATGTATTCTCTAAATGATACGAATACGCGCATGACCAAGACTTTTGAGCAAGTGAATAATCAAGTCAAGGGTTATGATACGTATATCGCTGCGTTGGAAGATAACCAGCGCGCACTTACGCAGGATATGTTGCGTGGAAAACAGAATATATTGGGTACGGTAGTGAAAACAGCCGCTCTTGCTAAAGCGCTTGAAGATTAGTGAATGGAGTTGTCAAGATGTTCGTCGTTGCCCGAATCGTTGATTGAGGTGTTGTAATGGCAAATGGAATTTCAAATTTTGGGCAATGGATGAATAATCTGAGTGTGCAAGCGCTCAGTCCTTATCCTGGTGTCTCGTCGGTCGGTGACTTCGTCTTCTATCGCCAGATCATGAGTTATCTGACGAATAGAATTTCCGAATTCGAGGCGGATCTTCTGGGGCGGTTTACCCTCTGGGTCTCGGGCGTTGCAATGATCGTGTTGACGATTTGGGTAATGATCCAAGGCTTCAATATGATCACAGGCCGTAGTCGGGAATCGATGGCTGCCTTCATTGTGACGATGTGTAAAAGCGCACTGATCGTCACGATAGCCGCTTCGATCGGCATGTCGAGTCCCTTTATCCAGAAGTTCGTCAACGACGATGTCAAGAAAGAGATTGCGTATGCGATCACTGGTGAAAACAAGACTCCGGAAGATCAGGTCGACGAAAGCTTGGGGTGGATGCAGGTAGCTCTGTCTAGCATTGACGTGCTTGACGTTGTACAGGACCCGACATTGGACTCGCAGAAGTCCCGCGCAATGTGGATGGTCGGTGTTGGAACCGGGGGGCCTGCGGTCGTTGCCGGTTCCATGATGTTGCTGTATCGCATTGCGATGGCATTGTTTGTCGGCTTTGGGCCGTTGTTCATTTTGTGCCTGTTATTCGAGCAGACAAAATCCTTGTTTCAACGGTGGTTGTTCTATGGGATCGGCACATTTTTCTCAATGTCAGTCCTGGCGGTCATGACGTCCATCGCGTTGGACATGGTCACCAAGGTGTCTTTGGCCTTCTGGGGCTCTTCGCTGATAGGCAGCGTTTTAGGCCAGGATTTCAACTCGGGTATCAGCAGCCAAGCCCTGCAGCAAGGGGGTATGGGCCTGATCCTGACCACATTGATCTTGACCGCACCTCCCATGGCTGCGATGTTCTTCCAAGGAACGCTTGGAGCGTTTACGCCGTACGCAGCGATGGGAGCAGCCACCGGCGCTTCTGGTGCTGCAAGTCGACCGGGTCCGCAGGGGCAACCGCCGGGGTCTTATGGATACTCTCCGTCTCAACCATCTGATGTAGGTAGAGAAGAATCTAACAACACTAGGGTCAATGTGCCTAGAATGAACACCACATCTTCAGGCGAGATGTTAGCGGGTTCAAAGGGAGCGCATCAGGATCGTGGAGTTGTTTAATCGCAGCGTGCGGTAGCGGACTCGTTGCATGGGAGATACTATGAAAAATCTCAAATTGTTGATTCTAATATTTTTTATTGTCGTCATAGGCACCCCGTATGCTTGGGCGCAGACTGCTTGCCCGATCGGGACGGCAGCAGGGTCCGCTTCATGCGGCCCGTCACCTGGCTCGGTAGGCGGCAGCGTCGAAGAAAATCCTCCACCGCGCGCGGTGCCGAATGGTGAGTGGGAGTCCAGATGGGGTTCAATATCTGTTGATGGCTCCACAGGGAGTGTTGGTACCTCTAATAATCTAGGGAGTAAATCAGAAGCTGTATCTCGAGCAAAAAGAGATTGCGAATCTGACGGCTCTAAAGATTGCAAAACGGTTGCCGCGTATAGTAACCAGTGTATTTCACTGGCGTGGCCCTCAGTAGAGAATAAGAAATTTTCTACTGGTCTAAACGACGATGAGAGCGTCGCAATAGAGAGGTCTGTTTCTAATTGTAATAAATTCGGAGGTGTGTGTAGAAGTGTTTACTCAGCATGCAGTTCGCCGATTTTTCATAAATATTGATTGCGTAAGCATTTTTTAAGTTCACTGGAGATCCTATGAAATCCGGCATTATTTTTATCTTCTTTCTTCAAGTTATTAGCGGGTCTGCCAATGCGGCCGATTCTTGTGCAACACTAATGTGCATGTCAGGAAAATTAGTTGGTGCCAGTACTGGCAACAGTTGTGCAGGTCCGATGGCAGATTATTTCAAAATCGTTCGATTTGATCGCCACGGGTACAGCGAAAATAAAACCAGAAATGCTCGTCAGGCATACCTAGACTCCTGCAGCTCGGAAACGACGGGCGAGGGTAAACGCATCAACGATAAATTTGGAACTATGCGTGTGGGTTTTTAAAGTATCTGTTGATGATTGGTAAGGATTTTGGCGGCACAGGCCGCCAAATCTTGTCAACCTGTTAACCCGTCGATTAGGACGGGTGGTCATTAGCTGAATTTGGAGCGAAGGCCGCTTGCCGATGGTGTCCTCACAGTCGCCCG
Organism: Xanthomonas sp. 3793; assembly: GCF_024806835.1. Lineage (GTDB taxonomy): Bacteria > Pseudomonadota > Gammaproteobacteria > Xanthomonadales > Xanthomonadaceae > Xanthomonas > Xanthomonas arboricola_F. Next base: position 735,067 of record NZ_JANTYU010000001.1, on the reverse strand, counting down.
CTAAGTCGCTGCTGTTACGTAGCCGCGCTGGCAGTGATTGCTAAGGTGTCTTATGCCCTTTGAGGCTTCTTGCTGATAGGCAGCGTTTTAGGCCAGGATTTCAACTCGGGTATCAGCAGCCAAGCCCTGCAGCAAGGGGGTATGGGCCTGATCCTGACCACATTGATCTTGACCGCACCTCCCATGGCTGCGATGTTCTTCCAAGGAACGCTTGGAGCGTTTACGCCGTATGCAGCGATGGGAGCAGCTTCTGGTGCTGCAAGTCGACCGGGTCCGCAAGGGCAACCGCCGGGATCTTATGCCCCACAAACGTATTCACCGCCCCAAATCAGTCGGGATTCCAATTCTGATATGGTAGCTGGCACCGTATCGCCCACCAGGGTAATGCGTGATGCGCCAAGTCTCTCTCAGCAAGGGAGCGGAAAGTTTGCAAACGCTCCATTATCGGAGCGGCCGGGAGGTAACAATGGATAAATTTATCTTTTGTAAAAAAATTCTTCTATGCCTTTGTTTATTATGGGTACCGTCAACGTCCACGGTGCTTGCTCAAACTGCATGTCCGATTGGGACCGCAGCTGGTAGTGCAATGTGCGGCCCAACGTCGGGAAGTGACGCGAATTCAAATTCAAATGATTTTATTCCGGCTCCAGCACCCAGGCCAAACGGTGAATGGTTAAAGACATGGGGGGCGGTTGCGCAAGCTAGTACTGGGGATACTGGTTTAAGTAAGGGATTTCTTTCAAAAAGAGAGGCTTCCGTAGATGCGCTAAATAAGTGTGCAAATTGGGGGGCGGTAGACTGCAAAGTTATAGTGACGTACAGGAATCAATGCATTGCCTCCGTTAACCCAACTGACGGTAGTGCGAGTGGGGCAATTGCTAATGCATCGTCTATAGAAACTGCAGAGAAGATCGCTCGTGAACATTGTGAGAAATCAGGAAGGGCCTGTAAATTGACTTTTTCAGACTGTTCTGAGCCAAAATTTAAAAGCTTTTAGCTTTAAAGGATCATACATGAAAAGCGTAGCAATTATTTTTATAGCTCTTTTCACAACCTCGTTTGGAGCAGATGCTGGAGATTCTTGCGCCACGCTAATGTGCATGTCAGGAAAATTAGTTGGTGCAAGTACCGGTAAAAGCTGCGCCGGGCCTATGGCCGATTACTTCAAAATCGTCAGATTTGATCGTCATGGCTATAGTGAAAATAAAACAAAGAATGCCCGGCAAGCATGCCTGGACTCCTGCAGCTCGGAAACGACAGGCGAGGGTAAACGCATCAACGATAAATTTGGAACCATGCGTGTAGGTTCTTAAAGTATCTGTTGATGATTGGTAAGGATTTTGGCGGCATGGGCGCCAAATCATGTCAACCTGTTAACCCGTCGATTAGGACGGGTAGTCATTCACTGAATTTGGAGCGAAGGCTGCTTGCTGATGGTGTCCTCACATTCGCCCGCTAAGTCGCTGCTGTTACGTAGCCGCGCTGGCAGTGGTTGCTAAGGTGTCTTATGCCCTTTGAGGCTTCTTGCTGATAGGCAGCCTTTTAGGCCAGGATTTCAACTCGGGTATCAGCAGCCAAGCCCTGCAGCAAGGAAGTATGGGCCTTATTCTGACCAATTTGATCTTGACCACACCTTCAATTGCTGCGATGTTCTTCCAAGGAACGCCTGGAGCGTTTACGCCGTATGCAGCGATGGGGCAGCTTCTGGTGCTGCAAGTCGACCGGGTCCGCAGGGGCAACCGCCGGGGTCGTATGGCTACGCTCCTGCAATGCCTTCCGATAATGGCAGGGAAGATTCTACTGGTGGCACTAGGGTCTCTAGTCCTGGGCCGCGGATTCTGAATAATCAAGGTGAAATGCTAGCTGGCGCCAAGGGAGCTCACAAGGATCGCGTGTAATTAATTTGGATTGGATTTTTTGCAGCTGGATCCCCATTGAATATTTGCGCAAAAATTTAAACCGTGATTCCGGCACTATTGGAGATGACTTATGTTTGGCTCGCATAAATTTTTCGTTTTTATAATTTTATTTTTATGCTCGATTGTTGGTGCTTCTGCACAAACAGCATGCCCAATAGGTACTGCTGCTGGTGGCGCGACATGCGGTCCGTCTCCGGCCGGGGGCGGGTATGATGCAGTGCAAGAAGCTCCTCCACCTCGAGCAGTTCCAACAGGGGAGTGGGAATCCAAATGGGGCTCAATCTGGTTAGATCCAGTGACGTCCGCAGTGGGTACTTCTGAAAATAATCCGAACAAAGCAACCGCGGTAGCAAAAGCCAAGAAAATATGCGCATCTGATGGCTCAAAAGGTTGTAAGGAGATAACGACTTACAGCAATCAATGTGTCTCATTGGCTTGGCCTTCGGTTCAGAATAAGGCAATTGCCACTGGGCTTGGAAAATCCGAAGGAATTGCAATTAGTAGATCGGTTGAAAATTGTAACAAGCATGGCGGAGAGTGTAAGAATGTTTATTCGGCTTGTAGTAGCCCTGTTTTCCATAAATACTAGGTCTTTAGAATTTTCTGGTAATAATTTTTTCAGCCTATTGTTTATTAATTCGGAGCTTATCTGATGAAATTCTCGCGCCCAGCTTTTCTAGGACTAATGCTTGCTGTCGGACCAGCTTATGCGGGAGATTCTTGTGCAACACTAATGTGCATGTCAGGAAAATTAGTTGGTGCCAGTACGGGCAACAGTTGTGCAGGTCCGATGGCAGATTATTTCAAAATTGTTCGATTTGATCGCCACGGGTATAGCGAAAATAAAACCAGAAATGCTCGGCAGGCATACCTGGACTCCTGCAGCTCGGAAACGACAGGCGAGGGTAAGCGTATCAACGATAAATTTGGAACCATGCGTGTGGGTTTTTAAAGTATCTGTTCATGATTGGTAAGGATTTTGGCGGCATAGGCCGCCAAATCTCGTCAACCTGTCGATCGCGGTGGGTGACCAATTGCTCAATTCGGAGCGAACGTTGCTTGTCTGCGTCCCCACAGCCTTCTATTGAGCCTTAGGGATTGGAGTAAGGCGATTCCCTGTCCGCTAACATTGCTGCGGTTACGGCGCCGCGTTGGACATGGTCACCAAGGTGTCTTTGGCCTTCTGGGGCTCTTCGCTGATAGGCAGCGTTTTAGGCCAGGATTTCAACTCGGGTATCAGCAGCCAAGCCCTGCAGCAAGGGGGTATGGGCCTGATCCTGACCACATTGATCTTGACCGCACCTCCCGGCTGCGATGTTCTTCCAAGGAACGCTTGGAGCGTTTACGCCGTATGCAGCGATGGGAGCAGCTTCTGGTGCTGCAAGTCGACCGGGTCCGCAGGGGCAACCGCCGGGGTCGTATGGCTATAATCCCCAGCAGCCGGCTGATGTGGGCCGAGAAGAGCGAAATGTCAACTCTGGAATGAATTCGCCAGTCGTTAGAGGTCGACAGGGAGGCCAGGAAATGTTAGCTGGTTCGAAAGGCGTTTATAATCGCAATGATCAAGCTTAATAAAATTTCATAAACCGGTGGTTTAATATGAATGGTTTTTTTTGTTTTTTTTGCATCATTGGTTTTTGCGCCTTTTTAATTGGTGATGCGGACGCGCAAACTGCTTGTCCAATTGGCACTGCAGCAGGCTCAGCAGTGTGCGGCCCTACCGAAACTGGTGGCGGTGGTTACGATAATAATGAGGTGCCTGCTCCTAGGGCTGTGCCTACCGGTAAGTGGGAGTCGCGTTGGGGTGCTATTGCTATCGACAGTCTGACTGGAAGTGTCGGGACTTCATTTGACCTGAAAAGTAAGTCAGCTGCGGCTTCCGAAGCAATTAGCACGTGTGCGGTGGAAGATTCAAAAAAGTGCAAGCTTATAACAACTTATAGTAATCAATGCATTGCGCTAGCTTGGCCATCTGTTAAGGGAAGGCCTGCTTCAACCGGGCTGGCAAAAGAGGAAAATTATGCGAAGATCCGTGCCATCGATAATTGTAATGAGAGTGGTGGAGATTGCAAAGTAATATATTCTGCCTGTAGTCAGCCTGTTTTTTTTAAATATTAAAATACTTCATCAGGGCTTTCGGTATAACGAATATAAACTCGGAGTTTTTCTTATGAGGCTTTTGCATGTAGCGCTTTTATTAGTAATGTTTGGTGTTGGACCAGCTTATGCGGGAGATTCATGCTCAACATTGATGTGTATGTCTGGAAAATTGGTTGGTGCAAGTATCGGTAAAAGTTGTGCCGGCCCCATGGCGGATTACTTCAAGATCGTCAGATTTGATCGTCATGGTTACAGTGAAAGTAAGACAAAAAATGCCCGGCAGGCATATCTAGACTCCTGCAGCTCGGAAACGACAGGCGAGGGTAAGCGTATCAACGATAAATTTGGAACCATGCGTGTGGGTTTTTAAAGTATCTGTTGATGATTGGTAAGGATTTTGGCGGCATATGCGTCAAATCTCGTCAACCTGTTAACCCGTCGATTAAGACGGGTGGCCATTCACTGAATTTGGAGCCAAGGTTGCTTGCCGATGGCGTCCTCACAGTGCCCGCTAAGTCGCTGCTGTTACGTAGCCGCGCTGGCAGTGGTTGCTAAGGTGTCATATGCCCATTGAGGCTTCTTGCTGATAGGGGGTGTTTTAGGTCAGGATTTCAACTCGAGTATCAGCAGCCAAGCCCTGCGGCAAGGGGGTATGGGCCTGATCCTGACCACATTGATCTTGACCGCACCTCCCATGGCTGCGATGTTCTTCCAAGGAACGCTTGGAGCGTTTACGCCGTATGCAGCGATGGTGTCGACTCCCTTAATTCAGTTCCAACTAAAATTAGAGGTGTGCGGTGGGTAATCAACGCCTAGCGATCTCTCAGCAATAGCGATGAATACGTATGCACGCGCGCGCCTGTCGCGCATTGCGCCGCTAGGCTAACTCCCTTGGCTGGCGGCCATGTTGGTTGCCCGCAGTGGCCCGGGAGGGGGTATACATGTCGCAGACACCATGGTGGCGCGGGGCCGTCATCTATCAGATCTATCCGCGTAGTTTTCTGGATTCCAATGGCGATGGGGTGGGCGATCTGCCGGGCATCATCGCCAAGCTCGACTACATCGCCGGCTTGGGCGTGGATGCGATCTGGATCTCGCCGTTCTTCAAGTCACCGATGGCCGATTTCGGCTATGACATCGCGGACTACCGGGCGGTGGATCCGCTGTTCGGCACGCTGGAAGATTTCGATCGCCTGCTCGACAAGGCGCATGCGCTCGGGCTGAAGGTGATGATCGACCAGGTGCTGAGCCATACCTCGATCGAACATGCGTGGTTTCAGGAGAGCCGGCAGGACAAGACCAACGCAAAGGCGGACTGGTACGTGTGGGCCGATCCGCGCGAGGACGGCACGCCGCCCAATAATTGGCTATCGATCTTCGGCGGGGTGGCGTGGCAGTGGGAGCCGCGGCGCGAGCAGTACTACCTGCATAACTTTTTGGTGGATCAGCCGGATCTCAATTTCCACAACACCGATGTGCAGCAGGCGACCCTGGACAATGTGCGGTTCTGGCTGGATCGCGGGGTCGATGGCTTCCGTCTGGATGCGATCAACTTCTGCTTCCACGATGCGCAGCTGCGCGACAACCCGGCCAAGCCGGCGGACAAGCGGGTGGGGCGTGGCTTCAGTGCGGACAATCCGTACGCGTACCAATACCACTACTTCAACAACACGCAGCCGGAGAATCTGCCGTTCCTGGAGCGCCTGCGCGCGTTGCTCGATCGCTACCCGAATGCGGTAAGCCTGGGCGAGATTTCTTCGGAAGATTCGTTGGCAACCACGGCCGAGTACACCGCCAAGGGCCGTTTGCACATGGGCTATAGCTTCGAGCTGTTGGTGCAGGATTACAGCGCTGCCTATATCCGCGAGACGGTCAGTCGGCTCGAGGCGACCATGCTGGAAGGCTGGCCGTGCTGGGCGATTTCCAATCATGACGTGGTGCGTGCGGTGACGCGTTGGGGCGGCGAAGATGCGTCGCCCGCATTGGCGCGGATGGTGGTGGCGCTGCTGTGTTCGCTGCGTGGTTCGGTCTGCCTGTACCAGGGCGAGGAGCTTGGGCTGGGTGAGGCGGATGTGGCATTCGAGGATCTGCAGGACCCGTATGGCATTACGTTCTGGCCAACCTTCAAGGGGCGCGACGGGTGCCGCACGCCGATGCCGTGGACCGATGCGCCGTCAGCGGGTTTCACCAGTGGCAAGCCGTGGCTGCCGTTGGCCGAGCCGCATCGCCTGGCCGCGGTAAGTGTGCAGCAGGGCGACGCGCAGTCGGTGTTGAGCGCGGTGCGTGCGTTTCTTGCCTGGCGCAGGCGCATGCCGGCCTTGTGCGAAGGAGCGATTACGTTCTACGACACCGCCGAGCCGGTGCTGATGTTTCGTCGTGAGCATGCAGGCCGGGTCATGCTGTTGGTCTTCAATTTGTCGTCCGCTGTTGCCGAGCTTGCGCTGCCTGAAGGCGCATGGGTACAGCTCGATGTCCCGGGGGTGGAGCGGGGCGTGATCGAGGATGGACGCGTGAGCTTGCCTGGGCACGCGGTGGTGTGCGCCACGGGCGAGGGCCGATAGCACCGTTTCACAGGCGGGTAGCTGTGATTGAGTGAGACAGGCGAGGCATTCCATCGTGATGCCTCGTTTTTTTTGTATGCGGTGTCTGCTACCAATCAGTGCTTGCGCCGAGCGCTGTGCCCGGCAAGCGACTCAAGATGCGTCAAATGGGTGGTGCTGTTGCAGGAAACGGCAATGCGTGCGCGCCGGCCCGATCAAGCTGCAGGAGCCGGGTGCCTGATGAAGCTGAGTGTGATCGCGACATCGCCAGTCGACGCACTGGCTCGCGTGTCACGGCGTCTGGTGCGCATGGGAATTTCGAGAAGTCAGGTGCGCATGTGGCGCTCAGCACCCGATCCCCTCGATTGAAAGCGGCTGACAGAACGCAGCCAGCAGGCGTCAATTGGTGTGGGTGGGGTACTCTGAATCGGAGTGCACGAGCGGCACATACCCCTCTTGAGCTCCGGTATCGCCCGTTTGGCGTATGCATGGTCTTGTTACTAGCTGCTCCCGTGGTGATCGCGTTTACCCGAATGGCGGTGGTACTCATTCAAAAGAAAAGCCGCGGGTCTTTGACCGGCGGCTTCTGAGTAGGCACCATCTTGAGGTTCTGGAGCGGCGCGCTTTGGGTTGCATTGCGCGGATTGGAGAGCAGCCACTTCTGAATAATCTGGGGAATTATGAAAGCAGTACACCTGGAGCTGATTGTGTTTCCCTGAACCCCGTACCCTCGCCCCAACCCCTCTCCCGGGGGAGAAGGGCTATAGCGCCACTGTTTGGTGCTGCAGCAGATCAGAACTTGTAGTTCACACCCAGCACGAAGGTGCGGCCCCATTCGATGTATTCGAGCGGGCGGTCCTTGGTTTCTGCATAGGTGCGATACGGCGAGTTGCTGAGGTTGCTGGCCTGCAGCAGCAGGGTCAGGCCGGTCAGGCTGCTGTTGTCGCTGAAGTTGTAGCTGATCTGCGCGTCGGTGATGTTTTCGCCGACCACGTAGCGCAGGGTGCGGTTGCCGTTGAAGTTGCCGATCTCGCCGATGAAGTCCGAGCGGCGACGTTGGCTGACGCGCGCTTCGAAGCCCTTGTGCTCGTAATACGCGGTGAGGTTGTACACGCGTTCGGACAGGCCGGGCAGGCTGATTTCGCCATCGCCCACGCTGGAGGCGCTTTCCGGGTCGCGGATCTTGACGTCGCTGTCGTTGAAGGTGGCGCTGGCCTGGATGCCGAAGCCTTCCAGCGGTGCGAACAGCAGGTCCAGCGGCAGCGATGCAGTGAGCTCGACGCCGCGCAACGTGCCGCCCTTGCCATTGAACGGTGCGCTGAAGGTGCCGGTGGTGAGTACCGGGGCCGAGCCCGGCGGCGGCACGTAACCGGCAACCAGTGCGGAGAAGTCGTAGTTGTCGCGGCTCTGGGTGTAGATGTAGCTCTTCAGGTCCTTGTAGAAGAACGCAGCTGCCACATAGGCGCGCTCGGCGAAATATTTTTCGTACGAGAGGTCGATGGCGTTTGCACGCCAGGGGTCGAGCATCGGGTTGCCGCCGCTGGCGCCGGGGCGGCCGGTGGAGGTGTCCACGCCGAACTCCAGCGAGGCGCGTAGCTGGTCCACACGCGGGCGCGCGACCTGTTTGGCCATCGCAAAGCGCAGCGTCTGCTCGTACGGGAACTGGAAGGCCAGATTCAGGCTGGGCAACCAGTCGCGGTACTTCTTGCCGTCGTCGATCGGGCGCACTTCGCTGCCAGGCGGTTGCGAGGCATCCCAGTAATTGGCTTGCGAGGATTGGTCGGCGCTCTGCAGCTGCACGCCGATATTGCCGCGCACGCCAACCTCGCCCCATTCGGTATCGATGTTGGCGCGCAGCCAGGCGGTGGTGATCTTCTCTTCGACCGTCCAGGCCTTGGACACCAGGAACGAGGCATCGTCGCTGGGGTTGAACAGCATGTAGCGCGATACTGCGGCCGGTACGTTCCAGGCTGGCAGGGATCCGAGACCGGCAAAGCCGAGGTTGACCGGGGCGTATTGCAGGTCCGCCGCCACCGTGGCTTCGCCCTGCGCGCCCAGCGTGATGTTGCCTTCCGGCTGGGTCTTCTGCTTTTCGCGATTGGCGTAGTTGACGCCCACGTCCAGATCGGAAAACCAGCGCAGCGCTTCGGGCATGGGGAAGCTTGCCTGCAGGCGCGCGCCCTTCAGCACGTCTTCCACGCGTGGCACCTTGCCGTAGCCGGAGCCGTAGATGGTGTTGGTGAGGAACAGCTCGTCCGGATTGGAATAATTCATGCCCGGCGCCAGCTGCGAGAAGCCGTTGCCGGCGACCGACACTCCCACCGTGTCCAGTTGCGGCATGGGCGCCCGCTGGAGGTTGTTCTCCAGGTTCAGTTCGTCGCGGGTGGCCTTGGAGTAGTTCAGGTCGGCGATGATCTTGACCGCACCGGCAGTGATTTCGTTGTTCCAGCCAAATGCTTCGATCTTGTCTTCGCGCTTGTTGTACATGCCGCGCACCAGCGGATAGACGCCGCTGGCTGTGCCGCCCAGGAAGGTGTTGCGGTCGTTGACGCGCACGTCGGTGATGTTCAGGCCCGGCGTGTAGCCGCCGTTGTAGTTGCTCAGGTTGAGCTCGAACTGGTTGGCCGTGTCGATCTGCTCGGCCTTGGTGTGGAAGGCATCGAGTGTGCTGGTCCAGGCATTGGACGGGCGATACTGCAGCGTGGCCATGACGCCATCGCGCTTCTGGTTGCCGGTGCGGCGCAGCGCCTTGATGCCGTCGGAGAAATACACGCCATCGGCGACGCCGGGGCGCTGGCGCTGTGCGTTGACCGGCTGCCAGGGTTCGTACAAACCCACCTGGTTCTCCTGGATCGGCATGTCGGTGTGGGCGTAGCCGATGGTCAGGCCGATGGTGCGGTCGGCGAACTGGTCGATGTAGCTGACATTGAAGCGGTTGCCGTAGGGGTCGACATTGGCAGCCTTGCCCAGCGAATTGCGCTGGTAACGGCCGCCGATGGCGATCACCCGCTCGTTGTAGCTGAGCGGGCGTGCGGTCTGCATGTCGACGGTGCCGGACAGGCCCTGGCCGACCAGGCCGGCATCCGGGGTCTTGTAGACGGTAACGCCGCTGACCAGCTCGGACGGATACTGGTCGAATTCCACGCTGCGGTTATCGCCGGTGCTGACCACTTCGCGGCCATTGAGCAGGGTGGTGGAAAAGTCCGGCGACAGGCCGCGCACGCTGATCACCTGCGCGCGACCGGCCACGCGCTGCGCGGCCAGGCCAGGCAGGCGCGCAAGCGATTCGGCGATGCTGACGTCGGGCAGGCGGCCGATGTCTTCGGCCGAAATGGCTTCCACGATCGAGGTGGAATCACGCTTGACCGAGATGGCGCCTTCGATCGCGCGGCGCAGGCCGGTGACCTGGACCTTGTCCAACTCGGTGACTGCGCCGGTTGCTTGCTCGGACGCGGGTTGTTCGGTGCCGGTGGCTTGTGCAGGCGTTGCCGATTGCGCGGCAGCCAGCGTCGGTGCCATGGCAACGGCCAGGGCGATACTCAGCGCGGAGCGCTTGTGCTTCAACATTTTCCCCTCCCAGGTACATGTTGTTCTTTGATTTTTTGATCCGGCAGACGCCTGGATGTCATGCGTCGCACGCCCGGACGGACGTCACGACTGCAACGTATGGTAGACACCGCACCCGCATGCAAACGGCTGCTGCATACGTATTCAACCCGCGCAACGGCAATGAAATCGATTCCACACGGCATATCCCGCGCACGAAACGGTCGCCGCCGGGCGCCCATCGTGCGACACGGGATCTACAGCAGCCCGGCGCCGCAGCGACGTGCAATCAATGGCGATGGATGCGGGGCAACGTGTTGCGGGGCATCACTCAACGGTTGCCATCCATCGGTACGAAGCGAACGGCCTGGCCTCCACCGGGGGCCAGGCGCACCTCGAGGGTGTCGGTGCTGCCGACCTGGCGCTCTTCGCGCACGAAAGCGAACGGGTTGCTCACGTAATCGGCGCCGTCGCCATCGCGATAGATCTGCGCGGTATAGCGCACGCCGGGTTCGAGAAAGCCCAGCGGCACCTGCAGCAGGCGACCGTATTCGTCGGTAATGCTGCCCAGGAACCATTCGCGGCTATGCCGATCCTTGCGCGCGATGGTCACGTAGTCGCCCACTTCGCCATTCAATGCGCGGGTCTGGTCCCAGTCCACTGCGACGTCTTCGATGAAGCGGAATGCGTCGCGATGCTGCAGATAATGCTCGGGTAGATCGGCGGCCATCTGGATCGGGCTATACAGCGTCACATACAGCGCCAGTTGCCGCGCCAACGTGCTGGGGATGGCCTGGCCGTTGCGGCCCTTCAGGCTGACGATACCCGGCGTGTAATCCATCGGTCCGGCGAGCAGGCGCGTAAACACCAGGTTGACCTCGTGTTCCGGCGGATTGGGCGGCTGCCCCCAGGCGTTGTATTCCATGCCGCGCGCACCTTCGCGAGAGATCCAGTTGGGATAGGTGCGGCGCAGGCCGGTATCCTTGATCGGCTCGTGCGCATTGACCGCAATATGCCGCTCGGCGGCCTCGCGCACCACGCGCAGATGATGGCGCGCCATCCACTGGCCGTCGTGCCACTCGCGCAGCGGCGCGCCGCCTGCAGGGTTGCGTCGCTCCACCTGGCCGTCGTCGCAGACATAGCCGGTCTTGACCGAGTCCACGCCGAAGCGTGCGTACAGGTCCATCGCCTCGGCGATCTGGTCCTCGTAATGGTCCACTGCGCACCCCGTTTCATGATGGCCGATCAGATGCACGCCTTTGCCCGCGGCGTACGTGCTCAATGCGGGAAGGTCGAAGTCCGGCGTGGATCTTGTGAAATCGAAGCTACCTCCGTTGCCGAACCATTCGCCGTCCCAGCCCGGGTTCCAGCCTTCGACCAGCACACCACGAAATCCGTGTGCGGCGGCAAAGTCGATGTAGCGCCGGGTCGTGGCGGTGGTAGCCGCGTGTTTGGGCCCGGTGGCCCAGGTCTGTTGGTTGAGATGCATCGACCACCACACACCGACGTACTTGGACGGCTTGACCCAGTCCACATTGCCCAGCGCATTGGGTTCGTTGAGGTTGAGGATCAGGTTGGATTCCACCAGGCCGGTGGCCTGATCGGCGATCTGTAGCGTGCGCCACGGCGTATCGAACGGCAGGGTGCGGCGCACCTTCCAGCCTTCGGCTGCGGGCGATAACTGTGCGCGCAGGCGCTGGTCGTCGGTGCGACGCAGCCACATTCCCGCGTAGTCCACCAACGCCGCTTCGTGCAGTGCGAGATGCAGCCCGCTGTCGGTACGTAGCGTGAGCGGCGTGTGGGCCAGGGTGAGTTGATTCAGTGGCGTGCGGTTGTAGAGATACTCGTAATGGATCGGTTCGCCCGCCGGAATCCACCATGCATCGGCGTGTTGAGCAATGGCGAATTCGGTGAGTTCGTCGTCGACGATCGCTTCGCGCAGGCCGGCTTGTTCGGGAAAGTGATAGCGCAGGCCCAGCCCATCGTCGTAGACGCGAAAGACGACCTCGAAGCTACGCTGCGCACCGTCACGCTCGCCCAGGCGAACACGCAATTCGTTGTAGTGGTTGCGGACCAGGCGGGTTTCGCCCCAGGGTTGCTCCCAGGTGTCGTCATGACTCTGGCGTGTCTGCGACAGCACCACCAGTCCGCGGTCCAGGCGTCCGTCGCGCAGATTGAAACCCAGCCGTGAACGCTGCAGCACCGGCTGGCCCAGGCGTTGCACGCGGTAGTACGGCGTGCCGCCATCCAGCTCCAGGCTCACCTGCAGGATCTTGCCGGGCGAGGCGACATCGATCGTGGTGACCTCGGCATGCAGCATTGGCGCCACGCTCGCGATGCAGGCGAGCAACAGCAGGCGCGCGATCCAGCGCGCGCCCAGCGTCGAGCGTGCTCGACATGAAGACAGCGGCATATCCCCTCCCAAGGCGACCGATGCAGAAGCGGCGACTATGCAGCGCTACGCCGTGCAAGCGCCGTGCTGCATGCCCGTTGCTGCCATGAATACGTATGCAGTGGTGCGCCGGGGCAGGGTGCGCGTCTACCATGGCGTACGGCACCTGGGAGGGTCCGCGACCGTGGCACGCCCGTGCCGCGCACCACAACGCGTGCAACGAGGGAGGAAGGCTGACGGCGCGAGCCGTCTCGCCGCTTCGATGCTGAAGATGATCTGCATGGCTGCAACGTTCGGCGTTGCGGCAAGCTCGGCGGTATTGGCCGATGAGTTGGAATTTCAGGGGCGCCGCGCACAGGCGCAGGCGCTGGACGATGGCGGTTTCGTGTTGCGATGGCCGCAGGGCGAGCGCCGCATTGCGGCGCAGCCGATGCGCACGCACACCGCCAGCCCGATGTTCGACGCCTTGTTCGCGTTGGCCCAGCAGGAGTTGGCCGACGACCGTGTCGATGCGATCCGCGATCCGGCCTTCAACGCTGGCAAGCCGGTGCCATGCAAGTGCTTCGAGACCGGCGAACGCTGGCCGTATGTGTGGACCCGCGATGTCAGTTTTGCCGCCGATCTTGCGCTGGCGCGGCTGGAGCCGGAGCGCACACGCAATGCACTGCGCTTCAAGCTGTCGGCCGCACGCGACGGACGCACGCCTGGCGTGTTCGTTGCGCAGGACACCGGCTCCGGTGGCAGCTGGCCGATCAGCAGCGACCGGGTGGTGTGGTTTCTGGCCGCGCGCGGATTGCTGGACGACAAGGACTTTGCGCAAGACGTCTGGCAGGCGCTGCAGGCCACCATTGCGCAGGATCGCGATGCGGTGTTCGATGCGCAGATCGGCCTCTACCGTGGAGAAACCTCGTTTCTGGACTGGCGCGAGCAAACCTATCCGGAGTGGACGCGCGAGAACGTAGGCTTCATCGCCGACTCGTTTGCGCTATCGACCAATGTGTTGCATTACCAGGCGCTACGTCTGGCCGAGCAGCTGGCACGCCAGCATGGCGGCGCACGCGCTGCCGATTACGCGCAGTGGGCGAATGCCTTGCGTCGGGCCATCGATGCACGCTTCTGGGATGCAGACAGCAGCCAGTATGTGAGTTATCTCGGCACGGCGGCGCATCCGGTGCGCTACGCCAAGGTCGATCTGCTGGGTGTGTCGCTGGGCGTGCTGGCCGATGTGTTCCCCGCAGAGCGGGCACGCACGGCGCTGCGCAATTATCCGATGGTTACCGGTGGCAGCCCGGTGGTGTGGCCGCAGGAGGCGGCGCAGCCGATTTATCACAATCGCGCCATCTGGCCATTCGTCAGCGCCTACGCCTTGCGTGCAGCGCGTGCGCTGGACGATGCGCCACGCATCGCAGTGGAGCTGCAATCGCTGATGCGCGGCAGTGCGCTGGCCGGCTCCAACATGGAAAACTACGAGATGCAAAGCCTGGCCGTGCATGTGGAAGATGGCGCACGCAGCGGCCCGGTGGTGAATTCGCCACGTCAGCTGTGGTCGGTTGCGGGTTATCTCTCCGCAGTGCTGGAAGGCGTGTTCGGTGTCTCTGCCGATGGCAGCGTCACCCCGAAATTGCCGGGTAGTCTGCTGCCGCTGCTGTTCGGCGAGCGCCAGCAGATCGTGCTGGAGCAGGGCGCACGGCGCTATGTCTTGCAGCGCCCCATCAACGAAGAAGGCGACTTGCTGGTGGCCGGCCGCGTTACCCGGCAGGGCCAGACAACGCAGGTGCAGTTGGTCGGTCGCAAGGCCGATCTGGCCGCACCGCCGCAGCCGGTGCAGGTGTTTGCACCGCAAACGCCTGCGCTGCCGGTTGCGCTACGGCAGGGCGGTGGTCATCGCATCGCCATTCCCGCAGGCACGACGCTGTACATGGATGGCCGTGCGTTGGATGCAAGTGAACACTGGGATCTTGCCGGTGACGGCGTGTTGCATGTGCTCAGCCTGACCCGACGTGCTGCAGGCATCGAATCGCTGCACGGTCCTTCGTTGACGCTCGGGCCGGCGCAGGAACTGCGCGGTAACCAAGCCTGGAAATGGAAGCCGTCGCGTAGCGGCCCGCATCGGGTGTCGCTGCGCTATCGCAACGACAATGGCCCGATCAATACCGGCGTCACTGCGGCGGTGAAACGGCTGGTGCTGGAATGCCCGGGCAAACCCGCGCAATCGCACGTCATCGTGATGCCGCATAGCGTGGGCGAGCAGGTGTCCACGCAGGCGACGTTCGATGTGGTGGCCGGGCAGGCCTGCGCATTTCGGCTGGACGATGGCTTCAACATGAGCGCACTGGCGCACTTTGCGCAGTACAACGGCGGCCGTGGCGGTCGCGACGGGGTGGTCAACACGGCACAGATCAGCGCGTTGATCGTCGGGCCGGCAGCCATCGGGGAGATCGCACCATGACCGCCAAACCACGCCTGAGCTTCTGGCAGATCTGGAACATGTGCTTCGGCTTTCTCGGCATCCAGTTCGGGTTTGCGCTGCAGAACGCCAATGCCAGCCGCATCTTCCAGACCCTGGGCGCGCAGGTCGACGACGTGCCGGGGCTGTGGATCGCCGCACCGCTGACCGGGCTGATCGTGCAGCCCATCATTGGCTACCTGTCCGACCGCACCTGGACCTCCTGGGGCCGTCGGCGCCCGTATTTCATGGTGGGCGCGGTGTTCACCACGTTGGCGTTGCTGGTAATGCCCAACGCGCCGCTGCTGTGGATCGCTGCCGGCACGCTATGGGTGCTGGATGCCTCGATCAATATTTCGATGGAGCCGTTCCGCGCCCTGGTCGGCGACCAGCTACCACCGGCGCAGCGGCCCACCGGCTATGCGATGCAGAGCTTTTTCATCGGCATCGGCGCGATCGTCGCCAGCTTCCTGCCCTGGCTGCTGGCCCAGTGGGGCGTGGCCAACACCGCGCCCGCGGGGCAGCTACCCGACAGCGTGCGGTATGCGTTCTATCTGGGCGCGGCGGTACTGTTCCTGTCGATCGGCTGGACAGTGCTGCGCACGCGCGAATACAGCCCACGCCAGCTGGCTGCCTTTGACGATGCGCATCCACCTGCTGCGACCGCAGCGATGGCCGGCCTGTTGCCGCCGCCCGCTGCCAGTGCAGTGTGGTGCGGCGCGGGTGTACTGCTGGCTGTCGCCATCGCCTGGCACCAGGGCGACCGCATGCTTTATGTGCTGGCAGGCCTGTGCATCGCCTACGGCGCACTGCTGGCGCTGGTGCGGGTGCTGCCGGCGGGCAGCATGCTGGTGGCGATCGTGCAGGATGTGTGCAGCATGCCGATCACCATGCGCCGGCTGGCCTGGGTGCAGTTCTTCTCCTGGTTTGCCCTGTTCGCAATGTGGATCTACACCACTGCTGCAGTGACCCAGGTGCATTTCGGCACCATCGATACCGCATCGGCGGCCTATAACGACGGGGCCAACTGGGTGGGCGTGCTGTTCGGTGCCTACAACGGTTTCGCGGCGCTGGCGGCGCTGGTCATCCCCCTGCTGGTCCGCGCGATCGGGCTGCGCTGGAGCCATCTGTGCAACCTGTGGCTGGGCGCAGCCGGCCTGTTGTCGATGGTGGTGATCCGCGACCCGCACTGGTTGCTGCTGTCCATGCTGGGCGTCGGTTTTGCCTGGGCATCGATTCTCTCGCTGCCTTACGCCTTGCTGTCCGACAGCGTGCCCGCCGCCAAGATGGGCGTGTACATGGGCATCTTCAATTTCTTTATCGTGATTCCGCAGTTGGTCGCTGCCAGTGCGCTGGGCTTTGTGCTGCGCGTCTGGTTGGGCGGCCAGCCGATCTATGCATTGGCCATCGGCGGGCTCAGCCTGTTGGTCGCGGGCGTATGCGTGGTGCGGGTCCCCGTCGCCTCGGGAGGGCAGTGATGCGTAGTGCGATCTATGTGGCGTTGACGATGTATGCGGGCGTGGCATGCGCCGCACCTGCCTCCAGGGAGTATTACGGCACCCTGGAGCCGTTCGCCGCCGATGCGGTGTACTTCGTGGTCACCGACCGTTTCGTCAACGGCGACCTGGGCAACGATCAGCGCGAGCAGGGGGGGGCATATCGCACCTTCGATGTGCCCACGCCGTGCGCCGATGGCAGCGACGACAACATCGGCTACCTTGGCGGCGATTTCAAAGGCATCGTCGATCACGCCGACTACATTCGCGACCTGGGGTTCGGCGCAGTCTGGATCACGCCGATCGTCGACAACCCGGACCAGGCATTTACCGGCGGCAAGCCGATCACCTGCGGCAGCACGCTCAGCGACCACGGCAAGACCGGCTATCACGGTTACTGGGGCGTGAACTTCTATAAGCTCGACGAGCATCTTCCTAGCCCGGGCCTGGATTTTGCCGGCTTCACTCGCGCCATGCATGCCAACCAGCTGAAGGTGGTGCTGGATATCGTCGGCAATCATGGCTCGCCGGCTTACACCATGCCGGTGGCGCAGCCAGGTTTCGGCAAGCTCTACGATGCGCGCGGTCGCCTGGTTGCCGACCATCAGAATCTGCCCCCCGCGCAACTGGACCCGCAGCACAACCCATTGCATGCCTTCTACAACACCGGGGGTGGTCTGGCGGAATTGTCCGACCTCAACGAGAACAATCCGGCGGTGCTGGATTACCTGGCCGGTGCCTATCTGCAATGGATGGAGCAAGGGGCCGATGCGTTCCGTATCGACACCATCGGCTGGATGCCGGACCGCTTCTGGCATGCCTTCGTTGCGCGCATCCGCGAAAAACGCCCGGGATTTTTCATGTTCGGCGAAGCGTTCGATTACGACGCCGACAAGATTGCCGGCCACACCTGGGTACGCAACGCCGGCGTGAGCGTGCTGGATTTTCCGTTGAAGCAGCAGCTGTCGGACGTCTTCGGCCACGCGCAGGCGGGCTTCGAACAGCTCGCCGGGCCGTTGTTTCTGCGTCAGGGGCCTTACGCCAACCCGTACGAGCTGATGAGCTTTTACGACAACCACGACATGGCGCGGCTGGACGCCAGCGACACCGGTTTTATCGATGCACATAACTGGTTGTTCACCGCGCGCGGCATCCCGGTGATCTATTACGGCTCGGAAATCGGCTTCATGCGTGGACGCGCCGAGCATGCGGGCAACCGTAATTACTTCGGCGTGGAGCGCATCAAGGCCGCACCGCAAAGCCCGATCTTCGGCCCGCTGCAACAGATCGCCCGCCTGCGCCGCGACACTCCGGCACTGCAGCGCGGCGTGCAGGTGGATGTGCTGCTACGCGGAAACCAGGCGGCGTTCTTTCGCGTCTACCAGCACGCGGGTACCAGCCAGACCGCGCTGGTGCTACTGAACAAGGGGGATGCGGCGGCGAACATCGAAGTGACGCGCTTTCTGCAGCCTGGTACCTGGCGCGACGCGATGAGCGGCGAGCAGGTGCCGGTGCAGGGGCGCTTGCGGCTTCCGGTTACCGCGCACGGCGTGCGCGTACTGCTGTCGGATGCGCCGATCACCGATCCCGCATTGCGCAAGCAACTCGACGCGCAGATGGCCGATCAAGCCGCGCGCGACGCCCGCAACAGGTAGGAGCGCACCGGGGCTTACCGGAAACGCCCCGTCGCGCCCGGGTGCGCTCCTACGAAGCATTCGATGGCCGCGACGAGATTTGCAGCCCGCCACGCATGCATTGGCGTATCTTCTTTGGATACGCCGATCACCGAGCAAGCTGCGCGCGACCCTCGCAACCGGTAGGAGCGCGCTGGCGCGCGATGGGGCGTCACCGGTAGTGCTTCATCGCGCGCCAGCGCGCTCCTACAACGGGTTCGGCGGATCGCGATCGATCCTGCAGCCAGCCATGCATGCTTTAACGATTCCCGAATCCCGATTCCCGATTCCCGATCCTCAGCGCCCAGCAACTCTGCTGGCCGCCTGTCCGCACATCGCGTCACCGGACTCCGTTGCCGGCGACGGAGTCCAACCCAGCGGCGGCTGCAGCCCGCTGCTGCGCGAGGAATCGCGCAATGCCAGGCGCACCGGGATCGTGCGGCTCTGCGCCGCTTCGCCACGGATCAGCGCGACCAGGCTTTCCACCAACAGCGTGCCGGCCTGCTTGGTGTCCTGCTGCACGGTGGACAAGGCAGGCGCAACCGATGCCGCCAATGCAATATCGTCAAAACCGCTGATCGCCACGTCCTGCGGCGCGCGCAGGCCGCGTTCGCGCAGGGCACGCATCGCACCGATCGCGATCAGGTCGCTGGCCGCGCAGACCGCGTCGAATGCCTTGCCGCTGTCCAGCAGCGCCAGGCAGGCCGCATGCCCGGACGACTCGGTGGTGATCGCATCGAACTGCAGCCCGGCATCGGCGACCAGATCCTGCTGCGCCAGTGCCGCGACATGGCCCCGGTAGCGTTCTTCGAATTCGGGATAGTGGTTGGACGCGTGGCCCAGAAACGCGATCCGTCGACACCCCTGCGCCAACAGGTGCTCGGTGATGTCCAGCCCGCCCTGATAATTGTCGCTGCCGATCGAAATGCCCGGCTGGCCCGGCAGCGCCGCGCCCCAGCGGACGAAATGCGTGCCTTGCTCGACCAGTAGCTGCAACCGCTGGCGCGATTGCTGGTAGTCGCCATAGCCCAGCAAGATGATGCCGTCGGCCTTGTTGCTGTCCTCGTAATCGGCCTGCCAGTCCTTGGACAGCTGCTGGAACGATACCAGCAGGTCGTAGCCCTGCAGCGCGCAGGCGCGGGTGATCGAGCCCAGCATCGAGTGGAAGAACGGGTTGATCAGCGAATCGTCGGCGGTGGGGTCTTCGAAGAACAGCAGCGCCAGCGTGCCGGCGTTGCGCAGCCGCAGCGAGGAGGCGTTCTTGTCGACCTTGTAGTTCAGTTCGCGCGCGATGCGCAGGATGCGCTTGCGCGTTTCCTCGTTGACCATCGGGCTGCCGCGCAACGCGCGCGAGACGGTCGGCTGCGATACACCGGCCAGATAGGCGATATCCAGCGAGGTGGCTTTACCCTTGATGGTCATGGTCGGCAACGGCAGGACAAGTGGCCGGCATCATGCCACGCGCCCGGCGGCGCCGTGCCGCCCTGCACAGTGGCCGCCTGATTGGTTTACCATTCATGCCCAAGACCCCTTGCGAGAAGGTGGCCCGCGCTCCGCGCCGGCCCAGCGTGCGACATGAGCACTACCACCGCCCACCGTTGACCCGGACCGGCCCCTGCGCAGCTAGCGCCCGCGTGCCGTTGTCTTCCGCAGCACTTCTCGTTCTTCTCTTTCCGAGCCTGTCCAGCAGTGGGCAGATCTCCCATGGCAGCGGACCGCTGCAGCCAGCCCAGACCCCATTCTTGCCCATGATCAATATCACGCTCCCCGACGGCAGCCGCCGCGAATTCGAATCCCCCGTCTCGGTGATGCAGGTCGCCCAGTCGATCGGCGCCGGCCTGGCCAAGGCCACCATCGCCGGCCAGGTCGATGGCCAGCTGGTCGACGCCAGCGACGTCATCGACCACGATGCCAGCCTGCGCATCATCACCGCCAAGGACGCCGAAGGCGTGGAGATCATCCGCCACTCCTGCGCGCATCTGGTCGGGCATGCGGTCAAGCAGCTGTACCCGGAGGTCAAGATGGTGATCGGCCCGGTCATCGCCGAAGGCTTCTACTACGACATCTACAGCGAGCGCCCATTCACGCCGGACGACATGGCCGCGATCGAGCAGCGCATGCAGGAACTGATCGCGCAGGATTACGACGTGATCAAGAAGGTCACCCCGCGCGCCGAGGTGATCGAGGTGTTCGCCCAGCGCGGCGAGGAGTACAAGCTGCGCCTGATCGAGGACATGTCCGAGGACATCACCGCGATGGGCCTGTACTACCACCAGGAATACGTGGACATGTGCCGCGGCCCGCACGTACCCAATACGCGCTTCCTCAAGGCCTTCAAGCTGACCCGCATTTCCGGTGCCTACTGGCGCGGCGATGCCAAGAACGAGCAGTTGCAGCGCATCTACGGCACCGCCTGGGCCGACAAGAAGCAGCTGGACGCCTACATCCTGCGCATGGAAGAGGCCGACAAGCGCGACCATCGCCGCATCGGCAAGCAGCAGGACCTGTTCCATCTGCAGGAAGAGGCGCCCGGCCTGGTGTTCTGGCATCCCAAGGGCTGGTCGCTGTGGCAGGTGGTCGAGCAGTACATGCGCAAGGTCTACCGCGACAGCGGCTACGGCGAAGTGCGTTGCCCGCAGATCCTGGACGTGTCGCTGTGGCAGAAGTCCGGCCACTGGGACAACTACCAGGATGCGATGTTCTTCACCGAGTCGGAAAAGCGCACCTACGCGGTCAAGCCGATGAACTGCCCCGGCCACGTGCAGGTGTTCAACCAGGGCCTGCACAGCTACCGCGACCTGCCGATCCGCTACGGCGAGTTCGGCGCCTGTCACCGCAACGAGCCCTCCGGCGCGCTGCACGGCATCCTGCGCGTGCGCGGCTTCACCCAGGACGACGGGCATGTGTTCTGCCTGGAATCGCAGATCGAAGCCGAAGTCACCGCCTTCCACCAGCAGGCACTGGCGGTCTACACCGCGTTCGGCTTCGACGACATCGAGATCAAGATCGCGCTGCGCCCGGAAAAGCGCCTGGGCGACGACGTCACCTGGGACAAGGCCGAAGCCGCGCTGCGCAGCGCGCTGGGCGTGTGCGGGGTGGAGTGGCAGGAGCTGCCGGGCGAGGGCGCCTTCTACGGCCCCAAGATCGAGTACCACCTCAAGGACGCCATCGGCCGCACCTGGCAGCTGGGGACGATGCAGGTCGATTTCATGATGCCGGGCCGCCTCGGCGCCGAGTACGTGGACGAGCACAGCCAGAAGAAGCATCCGGTGATGCTGCACCGGGCCATCGTCGGTTCGATGGAGCGGTTCATCGGTATCTTGATCGAGCACCATGCCGGCGCCTTCCCGTCCTGGCTCGCCCCGGTCCAGGTCGTTGTCGCCAATATCACCGACGCTCAGGCTGAATATGTGGACTCGGTTCGGAAAACCCTTGCAAATCAAGGCTTCCGTGTCAACGCCGATTTGCGTAATGAGAAGATCGGTTATAAGATTCGCGAGCATACGCTGCAACGCGTGCCTTACCTGCTCGTGGTCGGTGACCGCGAGAAGGAAAATGGCGCGGTCGCTGTGCGGACGCGTTCGGGGGAGGACCTCGGGACCATGTCGGTCTCCGCCTTCATCGAACGCCTGCAGGCAGAGCAGGCAGCGTGAGCCAACCCCGGCCGGTCTGGATGATCCGGATGCGCCGGTTCGATTCCCCTGGGAGATTGCAATATCAGTACCCCTGACAACAAACAGAACCGCAAGAACCAAGAAATCCGTGTGCCGCGCGTCCGCGTGATCGGCAGTGACGGTGAGATGGTCGGCGTGTTGTCGCGCGACGAAGCGCTCGCCAAGGCCGAGGAAGAAGGCCTGGATCTGGTCGAAATCCAGCCGCAGGCCGATCCGCCGGTCTGCAAGATCATGGATTTCGGCAAGTTCAAGTTCGAGCAGCAGAAAAAGGCCAACGAGGCCAAGAAGAAGACCAAGCAGGTCGAGATCAAGGAACTCAAGTTCCGTCCGGTCACGGACGAGGGCGACTACCAGATCAAGCTGCGCAACATGCGCCGCTTCCTGGAAGAGGGCGACAAGGTCAAGGTCAACATCCGCTTCCGTGGCCGCGAAATGAGCCACCAGGAGCTGGGTCGCGAGATGGCGGCACGCATCGAGGCCGACCTGGGCGAAGACATCGTCATCGAGTCCCGTCCGCGCCTGGAAGGGCGGCAGATGGTTATGATGATCGCGCCCAAGAAAAAGATCTGATTCCACCGCGACCGGCCCTGGTAGGGTCGGTCCGACTGGCGACAGCAGCGATTTGCAAGAAGTCCCGGCAACGGGTAGACTGCGCGGCCCGGTTTTGCCGGGGCGCCGCGCAAGCGGTACAGGACCTGTCCGGATCGTGTTCGATCAAGGACTTACAAGCAGGCAAGGGCAAGGATGGAAAGTGTGGTCGCAAGACTGCCGCCCGTGTCAGTGACAAAACACCATCAAGGACATTGCAATGCCCAAGATCAAGACCAACCGGGCGGCGGCCAAGCGTTTCCGCAAGACCGCCTCCGGCAAGTACAAGTGCGGCCACGCCAACCGTAGCCACATCCTCACGAAGAAAGCGACCAAGCGGAAGCGCAACCTGCGGCAGACGAATCACGTCCGTGCCGAGGACGCTGGCCGTCTTGACCGTATGCTTCCCTACCTCTGAGGACTGACCCATGGCACGAGTAAAGCGTGGCGTACAGGCGCGTCGCCGCCACAAGAAAATTCTGACCCTGGCAAAGGGTTACTACAACGCTCGCCGCAAGGTGTTCCGCGTTGCCAAACAGGCGGTCATCAAGGCGCAGCAGTACGCCTATATTGGTCGTAAGCAGAAGAAGCGTAATTTCCGTTCGCTGTGGATCACCCGCATCAACGCGGCTGCCCGCATCAACGGCTTGAGCTACAGCCGTTTCATGAACGGCCTGCTCAAGGCTGGCATCACCCTGGACCGTAAGGTGCTGGCTGATATCGCCGTGCACGACGCCGCCGGCTTTGCCGCGCTGGCTGAGAAGGCAAAGGGCGCGCTGGCGGCGTAAATGCAGGTCCCTCTGCAAGAGCTCGCACATCCATGTGCGGACTTTTGAAAGGGTAGTTTCTTGTCGGGGTTTGCGCATTCGTGTGCAGGCCTCCGGCGAGGGCAAGCAGATATGCAGGGGGAAGGGCGCGAGTCCTTCCCCTTTTGCGTTTTTAGATGGCCGGCATCGTTGAGTTGATGCCTGGCAGGACGCGATTTGAGTAGCAATGCATTCCGGTGCATCCGGAAACACCGTTCGGCTGAGCAGTTGAGGCGCGAGTGCAATGAGTGAGATTCAATCCCTGACCGAGCGCGCGCTGGCCGATGTCGCCGCCGCGCAGACGCCGGACCAGCTGGAAGCCCTGCGGGTCGCCTTGCTGGGCAAGAGCGGCAGCGTCACTGCCCAGCTCAAGCAGCTCGGTACGTTGCCGCCCGACCAGCGCAAGGCCGCCGGTGAGGCGATCAACCAGACCCGCGATACGCTGACCGCAGCGTTGTCGGAGCGCAAGGCGACCCTGGAAACCGCAGCGCTGGACGCGCGTCTTGCCGGGGAGCGCATCGACGTCACCCTGCCAGGCCGCCGCAGCGAACGTGGCGGTCTGCATCCTGTCACGCGCACGCTCGAGCGCATCGTCGAAATCTTCGCGCGGCTGGGGTATGAGTTGTCCGATGGCCCGGAAATCGAGGACGACTGGCACAACTTCGAGGCGCTGAACTTCCCACCGCACCATCCGGCGCGTGCGATGCACGACACTTTCTATTTTGGCGACGGGCGCCTGCTGCGTACGCATACGTCCGGTGTGCAGGTGCGTTACATGGACGCACACAAGCCGCCGCTGCGCATGATCGCAGCCGGCAAGGTATATCGTTCCGATTCGGACCAGACCCACTCGCCGATGTTCCATCAGGTCGAGGGGTTGCTGGTGGACGAGCATTCGACTTTCGCCGATCTCAAGGGCACGTTGTCCGAGTTCGTGCGTGCGTTCTTCGAGCGCGATTTCGAGATGCGTTTTCGTCCCAGCTATTTCCCGTTCGTCGAGCCGGGTGCGGAAGTGGACATCGCCTGGCAGCAGCCCGATGGCAGCACGCGTTGGCTGGAAGTGCTGGGCTGCGGCATGGTGCACCCGAACGTGTTGCGCAGCGTCGGCATCGACCCGGAGCGCTACACCGGCTTTGCCTTCGGCCTGGGCGTGGAGCGCTTTGCGATGCTGCGCTATGGCGTCAACGACCTGCGCGCGTTCTTCGAAAACGACGTGCGTTTTCTCCGGCAGTTCGCCTGACGGCGGGGATTGGTGATTCGGGATTCGGGATTCGCAACAGCGCCCTCGTCTCGCATCACCCCCGTCAACAGGTTTTACGAATCCCGAATCCCGAATCCCGGCCCCTCATGAAATTCTCTGAAAATTGGCTGCGTAGCCACGTTCCGATCCAGGCCTCGCGCGAGGAACTTGCCGCCACGCTGACGGCGATCGGCCTGGAAGTCGAAGACGTCACGCCGTTGGGCGAGGCACTTGGTCAGGTGGTGGTGGCGCGCATCGTCGACGCCGTGCGACACCCGGAAGCCGATCGCCTGCAGGTCTGCAGTGTCGATGCCGGGCAGGGCGAGTTGCTGCAGATCGTGTGTGGCGCGCCCAATGCGCGTGCCGGTCTGGTGGCGCCGCTGGCGCTGGTTGGCGCGCAGATCGGCGAGCTGACGATCAAGGCCGCAACCTTGCGCGGCGTGCCGTCCAACGGCATGTTGTGCTCGGCCAAGGAGCTGGGCCTGGATGGCGATGCGTCCGGGCTGTTCGAGTTGCCGGACGATGCGCCGGTGGGGCAGGCCCTGGCGGACTACCTGGGCTTGCCGGATGCCAGCATCGAAATCAAGCTCACCCCCAATCGCGCCGATTGTTTCAGCGTGCGTGGCATCGCCTTCGACGTGGCCGCAGCGTGCGCCAGCGAAGTGGTGGCATTCGATGCCGGGGCCGTTGCGTCGGCGTCCACACGCACGCTCGCGGTGGAGTTGAATGCCGGCAAGGAAGCGCCGCGCTACTGCGGGCGGGTGATCGAGGGCATCGACCCGGCCGCGAAAACGCCGGTATGGCTGGCCGAGCGGCTGCGCCGCAGCGGCGTGCGCCCGGTGTCGTTGCTGGTGGATATCACCCAGTACGTGATGCTGGAGCTGGGCCAGCCGATGCATGCCTTCGATCTGGATACCTTGCAGGGCCCGATCGGGGTGCGCCGTTCGCGCGGTGGCGAGCAGCTGGCGCTGCTGGATGGGCGGCAGGTCACGCTGGACGATAGCTTCCTGACCATCACCGATGCCGACCGCCCGGTGGCGTTGGCCGGTCTGATGGGTGGGCTGGACACGCGCGTCACCGAGACCACGCGCAACGTGTTCCTGGAGTCGGCGTACTTCGATCCGGCCGCGATCATGGGCCGTGGCCGCAAGCTCGGGCTGCATACCGATGCCGGTCATCGCTTCGAGCGTGGCGTGGACCCGGCGCTGGCGCCGCAGGCGATTGAAGTCGCGACGCGGCTGGTGCTGGAACTGGCCGGTGGCACGCCGGGCCCGGTCGTGCATGCGCAACTGCCGCAACATCTGCCGCAGCCTGCAAACATCCTGCTGCGGCGTGCGCGGATCGCGCGCGTGCTGGGCATCCGGATCGATGACGCCGAGGTCGCGCGCATCCTGGGCGCGCTCGGCATGCGGATCGAGGCAGTTGCCGAAGGCTGGCAGGTGATGGCGCCGAGCCGTCGCTTCGATATCGCCATCGAAGAAGACCTGATCGAAGAGTTGGCGCGTATCCACGGCTACGACCGCGTGCCGACCACGCTGCCGGGCGGGGCAAGCCGGATTGCGATGCCGAGCGAAACCCAGCTCGATGAGCTCAGCGTGCGTCGCCAGCTGGTGGCGCGCGAGCTGCAGGAAACCATCAATTACGCCTTTGTCGATGCCGCCTTGCTGGAGCGCTGGCAGTTGACCGACGGCCTGGTGCCGTTGGCCAATCCGCTCAGCGCCGAGCTGGCCATCATGCGCCCGCGCCTGTTGCCTGGCCTGGTCGCCACATTGGGCCGCAACGCTGCCCGTCAGGCAGGCCGAGTGCGGCTGTTCGAGCTGGGCAAGGTGTTTGCCGCCGCCGCGCAGGCAGGCGCTGCCCCTCGGGAATCCCAGCATGTCGCTGCCGCGGTCTGTGGCGATGCGCTGGCGTTGCAATGGGGCGAGCCGGCGCGCAAGGTGGACTTTCACGATGTGAAAGGCGACCTGATGGCACTGGCAGCAGCCAGCGGCGCGGTGCTGGAGTTCCAGTCTTCCAGTCAGCCATTCGGGCATCCAGGCCGGTCGGCCGATATCTATCGCGATGGCGTGTGCATCGGCTGGATCGGCCAGGTGCATCCGCGGCTGACCAAGGCGCTGGAGATCGACGTCGAGGTGATCGCGTTCGAACTGCAGCTGGAGCCGCTGGTGCGGCGGGCGCTGCCGCGTGCCGGCGAGCTGTCGCGGTACCCGTCGGTGCGTCGCGATCTGGCCTTCCTGGTGCCGGAGGCGGTCAGTTGGGCGGCGCTGTCGGCCAGCGTGCAGACCACGGTTGGCCCGTTGCTGCGCGAGGTGCAGCTGTTCGACCGCTATGTCGGGCAGGGGGTCGAGCCAGGTTTCAAGAGTCTTGCTATGGGCTTGATTTTGCAGGATAACTCGCGCACTCTCACCGACCGGGACGTGGATGCGGTCGTTACCGATGTGGTGGCCGTGATCGAGCGCGAGCACCGCGCCCGGATCCGGAGTTGAGGCGGTAACCAGGGGATTGGCATGGCATTGACGAAAGCGGAGATGGCCGAGCGTCTGTTCGACGAGGTCGGCCTGAACAAGCGTGAGGCGAAGGAATTTGTCGACGCGTTTTTCGATGTGCTGCGCGATGCGCTGGAGCAGGGGCGTCAGGTCAAGCTGTCGGGGTTTGGCAACTTCGATTTGCGGCGCAAGAACCAACGGCCCGGTCGCAATCCCAAGACCGGCGAGGAAATTCCGATCTCGGCCCGGACGGTGGTGACCTTCCGTCCTGGCCAGAAGCTCAAGGAGCGGGTGGAGGCTTATGCTGGATCCGGGCAGTAATCGCGAACTACCGCCGATTCCGGCCAAGCGCTATTTCACCATCGGTGAGGTCAGCGAACTGTGCGACGTCAAGCCGCATGTGCTGCGGTACTGGGAAACGGAGTTTCCGAGCCTGGAGCCGGTCAAGCGGCGCGGCAACCGCCGTTACTACCAGCGCCACGATGTGCTGATGGTTCGGCAGATCCGCGGCCTGCTCTACGAGCAGGGCTATACCATTGGCGGGGCGCGTCTGCGGTTGGAGGGCGATGGCGCCAAAAGCGAGTCGGCGCTGAGCAATCAGATCATCAAGCAGGTGCGCATGGAACTGGAAGAAGTGCTGCAACTGCTGCGCCGCTAGGAAAACGCTTCACAAAGCCGCTATAATCGCAGGCCGTCCTCGCGACGGGATGCAGCATCTTCGGGGTATAGCGCAGCCTGGTAGCGCACTAGTCTGGGGGACTAGTGGTCGTCGGTTCGAATCCGGCTACCCCGACCAAACATCAAGCCCATGTCGGTTCGACATGGGCTTTTTTGTTGCGCCGCACCATTGCATTTTTGTGTCCTGGCAGCGTCCGCTCGATATGCAGATCGGCATATCGCAGTGCAGCATGAACCGAAGGCTAGCGGTCAGTTTTTTCGGTTCAGTTCGCTATGGACGAAGGTCACACAACGATGCTAAGTATCCGGAAACGCTCCAAATCATTAGCAACGGATTAGAACGTGGATCACGGTTTGTTAACGCGGTAACGACGAACTTGAATCAATAGGCCAACGCCGTCAAAAAAATGGCGTGCCGCGTCTTGCGATGCGATCGTTCTGTGCCATAGTGCAGTGCAACACGTCATACCCGTCGTGATCCCGGTGTTCCGGGATGAACCCTCTGTCGTACGTTCGTGCTGGCGTGTTTGGCCGGTTGAATGCTGCGCGAGCTCCTGTCCCACCCAACCGAGGCAGCCAGCCACACGCATGAAGAAACTGATCGGACGATTTTGCCAAGGCCTCAGCCTGGCGTTGATCTGCTCGATGACACTGGGTGCCTGCAGCACCGGGAAGGACATGGCGAGGTCATTGCCGCTTCCCGATCCGCTGGCAATGTCCGCGGTGCAGCCCGAGTATCGACTCTCCCCAGGCGACCTGTTGCTGGTGAAGGTGTTTCAGGTCGACGATCTGGAACGGCAGGTCCGCATCGATCAGAATGGCCACATCTCGCTGCCGTTGATCGGCGACGTCAACGCCGCCGGCATGGGTGTCGGCGAGCTGGAAAAGATGGTTGCCGATCGCTACCGCAGCGGCTACCTGCAGAATCCGCAGGTGTCGGTGTTCGTGCAGGAATCCAATGGCCGTCGGGTGACCGTGACCGGCGCCGTCACCGAGCCCGGCATCTATCCGGTGATCGGTGCCAATCTGACGCTGCAACAGGCCGTGGCACAGGCCAAGGGCGTCAGCACCGTGGCAAGCCGCGGCAACGTCATCGTGTTCCGCATGGTCAACGGGCAGAAGATGATCGCCCGCTTCGACCTGACCGAGATCGAGAAGGGCACCAATCCGGACCCTGAGATCTATGGCGGCGATATCGTCGTGGTGTATCGCTCGGATGCGCGCGTCTGGTTGCGCACCATGCTGGAACTGACCCCCTTAGTGATGGTGTGGCGCGCTTACCGATGAGTATGAATTCCGACAATCGTTCCTCGCCGTCGCAGCGTCACGGGCATCTCGAACTGGCCGACGTCAGCTTGCTCGACTACTGGCGTGCCCTGGTGTCGCAACGCTGGCTGATCATCATGATCACCATCGCCGCCGTGCTACTGGCGCTGGTGATCACCTTTCTGATGCCGGAAAAGTATCGCGCCACCAGCACGCTGCAGATCGAGCGCGATTCGCTCAATGTGGTGAACGTCGACAACCTGATGCCGGTCGAGTCGCCGCAGGATCGCGACTTCTACCAGACTCAGTACCAGTTGCTGCAGAGCCGTTCGCTGGCACGTGCGGTGATTCGTGAAGCCAAGCTCGATCAGGAGCCGGCGTTCAAGCAGCAGGTCGAAGAAGCGCTGGAAAAGGCGGCGGCCAAGAATCCGGAAGCAGGCAAGTCGGTGGATTCGCGTCAGGCGATCATCGAGCGCAGCCTGACCGACACCTTGCTGGCAGGCCTGGTCGTCGAGCCGATCCTCAATTCGCGCCTGGTCTACGTCAACTACGATTCGCCGGACCCGGTACTTGCGGCCAAGATCGCCAACACCTATCCGAAGGTGTTCATCGTGAGCACGCAGGAGCGCCGCATGAAGGCGTCTTCGTTCGCGACCAAGTTCCTCGCCGAGCGCCTGGAGCAGTTGCGCGACAAGGTGGAAGATTCGGAAAAGACGCTGGTTGCGTACTCGACCGATGAGCAGATCGTATCGGTGGGCGACGACAAGCCGTCGTTGCCGGCGCAGAACCTGACCGACCTCAACGCGATGCTGGCGTCGGCACAGGATGCACGCATCAAGGCCGAGGCCGCCTGGCGTCAGGCCGCTAGCGGCGATGCCATGTCGTTGCCGCAGGTGCTGAGCAGCCCGCTGATCCAGACCTTGCGCGGCGAGCAGGTGCGTTTGACCAGCGAATATCAGCAGAAGCTGTCGACCTTCAAGCCGGATTACCCGGAAATGCAGCGCCTGAAGGCGCAGATCGAAGAGTCGCGCCGCCAGATCAATGGTGAGGTGGTCAACGTCCGCCAGTCGCTCAAGGCGACCTATGACGCGTCGGTACATCAGGAGCAGTTGCTCAACGAACGCATCGCCGGTCTGCGTACCAACGAACTGGACCTGCAGAGCCGCAGCATCCGCTACAACATGCTCAAGCGCGACGTCGACACCAACCGTCAGCTCTACGATGCGCTCCTGCAGCGCTACAAGGAAATCGGTGTGGCAAGCAATGTCGGCGCCAACAACGTGACCATCGTCGACACTGCAGATGTGCCTACGTCGAAGACTTCGCCGAAACTCAAATTGAACCTCGCTTTGGGCTTCATCTTTGGCGTATTCCTTGGGTTGGCTGTGGCGCTTGTGCGTTACTTCCTGCGGGGCACTGGGCCGGAAACACGATTGAACTGACATCGTGATGTTGCAAAACAGTGGTTAATTAAAGTGACAACCGATTCAGCGTAGAAAAAGTGGGATCCCGTATGTTTCGGGCTCCCTCGTTTTGAAAGTTTGTCTCTGTTGAAACAAAGGGCTGTCGTGCGATCTGGGGTCGGTAGGTATTACCGCGGTGATCGTTCGACGGAGATGATTGAAAGCTCGCGTGCGATTCGTATGTTCCCCCGCATGCGCCGTATCGAGTTTGGAGGACATCCCCATGCTTTTGGCAGACTTGAGTAGCGCGACCTACACGACATCCTCGCCGCGATTGTTGTCCAAGTACTCGGCGGCCGCCGACCTGGTCCTGCGTGTGTTCGACCTGACCATGGTGGTCGTATCGGGCCTGATCGCCTACCGCATCGTGTTCGGCTCCTGGGTGCCTGCTGCGCCGTATCGGGTCGCGATCGCCACGACGCTGTTGTATTCGGTGATCTGCTTCGCGCTGTTCCCGCTGTATCGCAGCTGGCGCGGTCGCGGACTGTTGAGCGAGTTGATGGTGCTGGGTGGTGCCTTCGGCGGCGTGTTTGCGCTGTTTGCGGTGCATGCGCTGATCGTGCAGGTGGGCGAGCAGGTCTCGCGCGGCTGGATCGGCCTGTGGTTCGTCGGCGGGCTGGCTTCGCTGGTGGCGGCGCGTACCTTGCTGCGCGGCTTCCTGAACCACCTGCGTGCGCAGGGCGTGGACGTCCAGCGCGTGGTGGTGGTCGGCCTGCGGCATCCGGTGATGAAGATCAATCACTACCTGAGCCGCAATCCGTGGGTCGGCATGAATCTGGTCGGCTACTTCCGCACGCCCTACGACATCGCCGTGACCGAACAGCGCCAGTCGCTGCCGTGCCTGGGCGAGCCGGAAGCGCTGATCGACTACCTGAAGGAGAACCAGGTCGAGCAGGTGTGGATTTCGCTGCCGCTGGGCGAGCGCGATCACATCAAGCAGCTGCTGCAACGTCTGGATCGTTACCCGATCAACGTGAAGCTGGTGCCCGATCTGTTCGACTTCGGCTTGTTGAACCAGTCCGGTGAGCAGATCGGCAATACGCCGGTGATCAACCTGCGCCAGGGCGGGGTCGACCGCGACAACTACTTCGTGGTTGCCAAGGCGCTGCAGGACAAGATCCTGGCCGTGATCGCGCTGATGGGCCTGTGGCCGCTGATGGCTGCGATTGCCGTCGGCGTCAAGATGAGCTCGCCGGGCCCGGTGTTCTTCCGCCAGCGCCGTCACGGCTTGGGCGGTCGCGAGTTCTACATGTTCAAGTTCCGCTCGATGCGCGTGCATGACGATCATGGCACCACGATCCAGCAGGCGACCAAGAACGACACCCGCATCACCCGTTTCGGTGCGTTCCTGCGTCGCAGCAGCCTGGACGAGTTGCCGCAGATCTTCAACGTGCTGGGCGGCAGCATGTCGATCGTGGGCCCGCGCCCGCACGCGGCGCAGCACAACACGCACTATGAAAAGCTGATCAACCATTACATGCAGCGCCACTACGTCAAGCCGGGCATCACCGGTTGGGCGCAGGTCAATGGCTTCCGTGGCGAGACCCCGGAGCTGCGGACGATGAAGAAGCGTATCCAGTACGACCTGGATTACATCCGTCGCTGGTCGTTGTGGCTGGATATCCGCATCATCGTGCTGACGGCGGTGCGCGTGCTCGGACAGAAGACCGCGTACTGATGATGGCGGGGAGCGTGCGACCTGGCGCGTCAGGCGTCGCGGGCGGCTGCATCGCAGCCGCCCTTTTCAGGCAGGCATGTGCATGCTGATTCGAATGAGCGAGGAAACCCGCGTTCGCTGGCACAACCTGCTGATCGAACTGACGCTGCTGGTCGGCGTGGGCTACAACCTGGTGCTGGCACTGATCAATGCGAACGTGTTCACCGTGCGTCCGGTGATCACCTACGCAGTGGAGTTCATCGTCTACGCGGCCTGCTTCGTGCTGGGCCTCGGTTCGCTGAGCCGCAAGCGCATTGCCCTGATCGTCAGCGGGCTCGGGTTGATCGTCCTGCTCATGTTCGTGCGGTTCCTGGTGAACTGGCAGATCGATCCGAAATTCTTCCGCGATGCCCTGGTGGTGTTCGCGTTCGTGGTGCTGGGCTCTGCCTATACCGGCTCGGTGCCCAAGTTGTTCATCCGCATGACCATCATCGTCTCGCTGGTTGCCGCCTTCGAGCTGGCAATGCCAAGTGCGTATGGCGATCTGGTCAATCCCAAGAGCTTTTTCGTCAATGCGCGTGGCATGAGCGCCGAAGGGTTCTGGAACGAAGACAGCAACCTGTTCGTCAGCGCCACGCGTCCGGGCGAGCGCAACTTCCTGCCCGGTTCCAATCTCCCGCGCGCCTCCTCGATGTTCATCGAGCCGGTGACGATGGGCAACTACATCTGTTTCTTCACCGCCATCCTGCTGGTGTTCTGGCGTTGGATGCGGCCCGCGGCGCTGGTGCTGTCGGTGGGCTTGATCGGGTTCATGATCGTCGCCTCGGATGGACGATTGGCGGCCGGCACCTGCGTGCTGATGGTGTTGCTGACGCCGCTATTGAAACGGCTGGATCAGCGATTGGCGTTTCTGGTGTTCTTGCTGGTGATCATGAGTGCTTGGCTGCTGGTGTGGATCACCGGGATCACGGCATACCAGGACACCACCATGGGCCGGATATTCTTCACGGTTTACTCGATGAACAACCTGTCGTTCGAGTCGTGGCTGGGGCTGGATTTTGCGCAGGCCTACCGTTACTTCGATAGCGGCATTTCGTATTTCATCGCATCGCAGTCGATCGTCGGGGTGCTGGCGTTCCTGTTGTCGTATTCCTTCCTGTTGCTGATGCCGAGCAAGGAAGGCCAACTGTTCAAGAACCTGGCCATCTTCGCGTTTGCGCTGAGCTTGCTGGTGTCCAACGGCTACTTCTCGATCAAGACCTCGGCGCTGTGGTGGTTCGTGTGCGGCTGCCTGTGGCATATGCATCCGACCTGGTCTGCGTCGGCGCTCTCCACTACTTCGATCAAGGATGATCCAACGGCTGATGGCGCGCAGTTGCCATTGCCTGCGGGAGCGGGGCGATGAACTCGGCGGCGACGGTGTCGTCGTCGGTTGCGACTGATGCAGGCGTGCGGATCGCGGCCGGTGGGCGCGCACGCGATCCACGGATCGATGCGGCCAAGGCGATCGCGATCTTGCTGGTGGTGTTCTGCCATGCCAAGGGCGTGCCGCATGGCATGACCTTGTTCGCATACAGCTTCCACGTGCCGCTGTTTTTCCTGGTGTCGGGTTGGTTGGCAGCCGGCTATGCGTCGCGTACCACCAGCATGACGCAGACCATCACCAAACAGGCGCGCAGCCTGCTGCTGCCGTATGTCACGTTCTATCTGCTGGGCTACGCGTACTGGCTGTTGACCCGCAATATCGGCGAGAAGGCCGCGCGCTGGGGAAGTCATCCGTGGTGGGAGCCGATCGTCTCGTTGTTCACCGGGATCGGTCCGGACCTGTATGTGCAGCCGCCGCTGTGGTTTTTGCCGGTGATGCTGGTAACCGTGGTGAGCTATGTGGTGCTGCGGCGCGTACTGCCCCCGTTGGCGATTGCGGCTGTATCACTGGTGCTGGCGTGGTTCTGGATGAACTGGTTCCCGGCGCAGGGAGTGCGGCTTTTTTTCGGTCTCGATGTGCTACCGGTGTCGTTGTGCTTCTACGCGCTCGGTGCCTTGTTGATCTACGTGTCGCCGCGTCTGCCGACCTCGTTGCCGGTCAGTGCGTTGGTGACCTTGGCATTGGCGGTTGCGGTTGCGTGGTTGGCACAACGCAACGGGCGTGTCGACGTCAACATGCTCGGCTTCGGGCGCGATCATGCGGTGTTTCTGCTCAGTGCGGTGCTGGGGTCGTTGATGGTGATCTGCGCGGCGCGGCTGGTGCAGAGTTGGGCGTGGGTGCAGTGGATCGGCCGCAACACCTTGCTGATCCTGTGCACGCATATGCTGGTGTTCTTCGTTCTGTCCGGCGTTGCGGCAGTAGCCGGTGGATTCGGTGCAGGGCGGCCGGGCCTGGGTTGGGCGCTTTTCGTGACGGTCTTTGCGCTGGTCGCCTGCGTGCCCATGCGCTGGGTGTTGATGCGTTTTGCCCCCTGGGCCCTGGGTGCGCGCACGGTGGCGGCATGACCGGCGCCGCGGCATGACGACTGCTCCTTCTTTCCCGCGCGCCGAGCACGACACGAGCGTGGCAACCCCCGGTCGGGCGCCGGCGCTGGCCCGCGATTGGCAGATCGATGCGGCTAAGGCGTTGGCCATCGTGCTGGTGGTGCTGGGGCACGCAAGCGGCATGCCGCCGGCCTACAAGCTGTTTGCCTACAGCTTCCATGTCCCGTTGTTTTTCGTGCTCTCCGGCTGGGTCGGCGAACGTTTCGGGCGTCGCGGGTTGAATGTGTCGACGGTGAAAAAGCTGGCGCGGACGCTGTTGATCCCGTATCTGGCGTTTTTCCTGGTGGCCTATGGGCTCTGGCTCCGGACGGCGGTGCTCAACCATGCGTTCGGGCAGCCCGGCGCGCGCGCGTGGTGGGACCCGTTTCTCGGCGTGTTCTGGGCCAACGGCACGCGCCTCTACGTGTTGCCGGCATTGTGGTTTTTACCGGCCTTGTTTGTCACAACGCTGGCCTACATTGCACTGCGTGCGCGTTTGAGCACGACGGTGGTAGCGGCGCTCAGCTTGCCGATCGCATTGGCATGGGCGGGATGGTTTCCCTCGTTGCAGTTGCGCTTGCCGCTTGCGTTGGACGTGTTGCCGATCGCCTTGTTCTTCATCGCGGTGGGTGGCTGGCTGTCGCGCTTTGCCGATACGCTACGCGCGCTCGGGGCATGGGTGTGGGCACTGGGGCTACCCGTCGTCGCAACGGCATGGTGGCTGCTGGCCTCAGTGAACGGGCAGGTGGACGTGAATAACCTGCTGTTCGGGCAATCGGCCGCGTTGTTCCTGCTGGTGAGTCTGCTGGGGACTGCGATGACGCTGTGCGTCGCGTACTTCGTCCGGGACTGGCAATGGGTGCAATGGATCGGCACCAACACCTTGCTGATCTTGTGCACGCATACGCTGGTGTTCCTGGTGGTCACCAGCGTGGTTGCACGCACCGGGGTGATCGATCGCGGCCTTGTCGGAACCCCGATGTGGGCGATGGGGCTCAGCGCAGTTGCGATCGCCTGCGCGGTGCCGATGCGCGCTGTGCTGGTACGTAGCGCGCCATGGATGTTGGGGTTGAAGAGTCAATGACGCAGTTCAAGAATCATCAGCTGTCGCGGCACCTGCGTGCGCGCGGCTGGTACAGGAGATTGGCGTAATGAAAGTGGTGCATGTCGTCCGCCAATTCCATCCCTCGATCGGAGGCATGGAAGAGGTCGTCCTCAACGTTGCCCGCCAGCATCAGGCCACTAGCGCCGATACGGTGGAAGTGGTGACGCTGGATCGGGTGTTCACCGATCCGGACGCGCAGCTTGCGCCGCAGGAGACCCATCAAGGTCTGCCGATCCGGCGGATCGGCTATCGCGGTTCGTCGCGCTATCCGTTTGCGCCGTCGGTGCTGGGCGCGATTGGTTCGGCAGATGTGGTGCATCTGCACGGGATCGATTTTTTCTACGATTATCTGGCGTTGACCAAGCCGCTGCACGGCAAGCCGATGGTGGTGTCCACGCACGGTGGGTTCTTCCACACCGCGTATGCGTCGCGCATGAAACAGCTGTGGTTCCAGACCCTCACGCGCACCTCTGCATTGGCGTATGCGCGGGTGATCGCAACCAGCGAGAACGATGGCGACCTGTTTGCCAAGGTAGTATCGCCGGCCCGCTTGCGGGTGATCGAAAACGGCGTGGACGTGCAGAAATATGCGGGGCAGGGCGCGGCCGCGCCGGGGCGGACGATGCTTTACTTCGGACGCTGGTCGGTCAACAAGGGGCTGATCGAGACGCTGGAACTGCTGAAGGCGATGCTCGCGCGCGATCCGCAGTGGCAGCTGATCATCGCCGGCCGCGAATACGATTTGAACGAGGCCGACTTGCGCAAGGCGATCGCCGAACGGGGGTTGCAGGACAAGGTGCAGCTGAGCATGTCGCCGTCGCAGGAACAGCTGCGCGCGTTGATGCAGCAGGCGCAGTTCTTCGTCTGTCTGTCGCGCCATGAAGGGTTTGGCATTGCTGCGGTGGAGGCGATGAGTGCGGGCCTGATTCCGATCCTCAGCGATATCCCGCCGTTCGTGCGGCTGGCCAGCGAGTCGGGGCAGGGGGTGATCGTCAACCGCGACAGGATCGAGGCGGCGGCCGACCAGGTGCAGGCGCTCGCACTGACGGCCGATGGCGACTTCGCAGCGCGTCGTGCGGCATCGATGGCCTATGTGAGCCGCTACGACTGGAAGCATGTGGTGGGTCGCTACATCGACGAGTACCACAGTGCACTTGGCACGCCGCGCCCGCAGGAGACGCTGCGATGAGCGCGCTCGCATCCGCACAGACGACACGCGCGGCCGCAAGGCCGCAGGTCACGGTGTTGTTTTCCACCGAAAAGCCCAACGCCAGCACCAACCCGTACCTGACCCAGCTCTACGACGCGCTGCCCGACGCGGTGCACCCGCGCTTCTTCTCGATGCGCGCTGCCTTGCTGTCGCGCTACGACGTGCTGCATCTGCACTGGCCCGAATACCTGCTGCGCCATCCCAGCGCCGTGGGCACGCTGGCCAAGCAGTTTTGCGCAGCGTTGCTGCTGTTGAAGTTGCAGCTCACCGGCACGCCGGTGGTGCGCACCTTGCACAACCTGGCCCCGCACGAAGATCGCGGTTGGCGCGAGCGCAGCCTGTTGCGCTGGGTCGATCGCCTGACGCGTCGCTGGATCCGCATCAACGCCACCACGCCGGCGCGCCCGCCGTTTACCGACACCATCCTGCACGGCCACTACCGCGACTGGTTCGCGACGATGCCCCAAGGCAGCACGGTACCGGGGCGGCTGCTGCATTTCGGGCTGATCCGTCCGTACAAGGGCGTGGAAACGCTGCTGGAGGTCATGCGCGAGGTTAGCGACCCACGCTTGAGCCTGCGCATCGTCGGCAACCCGGCCACGCCGCAGATGCGCACGCTGGTAGAAGAGGCCAGCGCGCAGGATCCGCGCATCAGCGCATTGCTCGCCTATGTCGAAGAGCTGGTGCTGGCGCGCGAGGTCAGCCAAGCGGAGCTGGTGGTGTTGCCATACCGGCAGATGCACAACTCCGGCACGCTGCTGCTGGCGTTGTCGTTGGCGCGCCCGGTGCTGGCGCCGTGGAGCGAATCCAACGCGGCGATTGCCGAAGAAGTGGGGCCAGGCTGGGTGTTTCTCTACCAAGGCGAGTTCGACGCGGCGCTGTTGACCGGCATGCTGGATACGGTGCGCTGCGCACCGCGCGGGCCGGCGCCGGATCTGTCGCAACGCGATTGGCCGCGCATCGGGCAGCTGCACTACCGCGCCTACCTCGACGCGCTGGGCAAGGATGGGGACGCTGCACTGTGACCGCCCAGCCCCCCACGACGTCCTCTCCGACACCGCCTCCGCAGCGCAGCCTCGGCTCGCGCGCTGCCGGCGGGGCCGCGGTGACCATGCTCGGCCAGTCGGCCAAGATGGTCGTGCAGTTCGGCGGCATCATCCTGCTGGCGCGGCTGCTGACGCCATACGACTACGGCCTGATGGCGATGGTCACCGCGATTGTCGGTGCCGCCGAGATCCTGCGCGATTTCGGGCTGTCTGCCGCTGCCGTGCAGGCCAAGCACGTCAGCCGCGAACAACGCGACAACCTGTTCTGGATCAATAGCGGTATCGGCCTGGCGTTGTCGGTGGTGGTGTTCGCATCGGCGCATCTGATCGCCAACTTCTACAAAGAGCCGGCACTGGTCACGATCTCGCAAGCGCTTGCGGTGACGTTCCTGATCAACGGCATGACCACCCAATACCGCGCGCATCTGAGCCGCGGGCTGCGCTTTGGGCAGGTGGCACTGAGCGATGTGGGCTCGCAGGTGTTGGGGCTGGGTGCGGCCGTGGCCGCCGCGCTGCTGGGCTGGGGCTATTGGGCGCTGGTGGTGCAACAGGTGGTGCAGGCGGTAGTCAACCTGGTGATCGCGGGCAGCTGCGCACGCTGGCTGCCCGGCGGCTATCAACGTTCCGCACCGATGCGCGATTTCATGAGTTTCGGCTGGAACCTGATGGCGGCGCAGTTGCTGGGATATGCCAGCCGCAATGTGGGGCAGGTGATCATCGGCTGGCGCGCCGGGCCCGATGCGCTGGGTCTGTACAACCGCGCATTCCAGCTGCTGATGATGCCGTTGAACCAGATCAATGCACCGGCGACCAGCGTGGCGTTGCCGGTGCTGTCGCAGTTGCAGGACGATCGCGAGCGTTTCAGTGCGTTTCTGCTGCGCGGGCAGACGGTGATGGTGCATCTGATCGTGGCGCTGTTCTCGTTCGCTTGTGCGGTGGCGATGCCGTTGATCGTTCTGGTACTGGGCGAACAATGGCGCGAGGCAGTGCCCTTGTTCCAGGTGCTCGCGTTGGGCGGTATTTTCCAGACTGCGTCCTACGCCACGTATTGGGTGTTCCTGGCGCGCGGTTTGATGCGCGAGCAATTGCTGTTCTCGCTGGTCAGCCGCATCGTGCTGATCGCCTGCATCTTCGTCGGTTCGCGCTGGGGGGCGATGGGGGTGGCCATCGGTTATTCGTTCGGCCTGCTGGTGACCTGGCCGATGTCGCTGGTCTGGGTCGGCAAGATTTCCGATACGCCGGTGGGCATGCTGTTCACCAATGCAGTACGCGCGATGGTGGCTTACGGCGTCGCCGGCGCCTGCGCGTATTACGCCTCGATCAGCGTCGGCGGCCCGCTATGGCAGCAATTGGCCGCAGGTGCAGCGGCGATGGCTGCAGTCTGCCTGCTGATGCTGGGTATCTGGCCGTCGTTCCGTCGCGACGTGATCTCCATCGTCAACATCCGCAAGTTGTTGAGCCAGGCCAAGGCGCGTCGATGAGATCGACATCGTCTTCGCCTGCATTCGGGCATGCTTTCTCTCACTCATTCATAGGACACGGCCCATGAGCGACACACCCGCCGCCGCTGCTTCCGGCATTCGCCGGCCTTGCTATCTGGTCTTGTCCGCACACGATTACCGCACCCCGCGCCGCGCCAACATCCACTTCATCACCGATCAGCTTGCGCTGCGCGGGACGACGCGATTTTTCTCGCTGCGTTACAGCCGGTTGTCGCGGATGAAGGGCGATATGCGGCTGCCGCTGGACGACACCGCCAACACCGTGGTGTCGCACAAGGGCGTGGAATGCTATCTCTGGCGCACCACCGTGCATCCGTTCAATACGCGTCGAGCGTGGCTGCAGTCTGTCGAAGACGCGATGTTCCGCTGGTATGCCGCACATCCCCCCAGGCAACTGCTGGACTGGATGCGCGAGGCGGATGTCATCGTGTTCGAAAGCGGCATTGCCGTGGCCTTCATCGAACTGGCCAAGCGCACCAATCCCACCGCCAAGCTGGTGTATCGCGCCTCCGATGGATTGAGCACGATCAATGTTGCGTCCTATATCGAACGCGAGTTCGACCGGGTTGCGCCCGCCCTGGACGTCATCGCGCTGGTGTCGCCGGCCATGGCCGAAGAGATCGCAAGCCGCGATAACGTCTATCACGTCGGGCATGGCGTGGATCACAACCTGGATCAGCTGGGCGATCCGTCGCCGTATGGCGAAGGAATCCATGCGGTGGCGGTGGGGTCGATGCTGTTCGATCCGGACTTCTTCGTCGTTGCCAGCAAGGCGTTTCCGCAGGTCACGTTTCATGTGATCGGGTCGGGCATGGGGCGCCACCCGGGCTATGGCGACAATGTCGTGGTCTATGGTGAAATGAAGCACGTCGAGACGATCGGCTATATCAAGCACGCGCGGTTCGGCATCGCGCCGTATGCGTCGGAACAAGTGCCGGTGTATCTGGCCGATAGCTCGATGAAGCTGTTGCAGTACGACTTTTTCGGGTTGCCTGCGGTGTGTCCGAATGCAGTGGTCGGGCCGTACCAGCAGTCGCGCTTTGGTTATACGCCCGGCAATGCCGATTCGATCGTCGCTGCAATCGGGCAGGCGCTGGACGCGCCGCATGTGCGTTACCGCCAGTGTCTGAACTGGTCCGACACCACCGACCGTGTACTGGATCCAGCCGCGTATCCGGAAACCCGTTTGTATCCGCAGCACACCGGCGCAGCCGCGCGTGCTTCCTCGGAGGCCGCGCTCTCGCATTGATGCAGCGCACCTCGCCCGTTCAAGACAGGAGACCTCCCTTTATGGCCAACGCTTTGCTGCAGAAGTGGATAGAACACGCAGAACGTCGCGCATTGTTCTGGTGGCAGCCGAAGAACGCTGGCGTCAACATGGGGGATCACCTGTCCAAGGTGATCGTGTCCTGTGTGCTTTCCCTGCAGGACAAGACGCTGATCGAGAAGCGCGATCTCAGCAAAAAGCTGATCGCGATCGGTTCGGTGCTGCACTTTGCCAAGGATGGCGACACCGTCTGGGGCAGCGGCATCAACGGCAAGATTCCGGCCGAGCGCAATACCTTCAGCACGCTCGACGTGCGGGCGGTGCGCGGGCCCAAGACCCGTCAATTTCTGCTGGACCGCGGCATCGCGGTGCCGGAAGTCTATGGCGACCCGGGTCTGCTGACCCCGATGTTTTTCCCGGCCGAGGCATTGGGCACGGCTGAGAAGCGTCCGTTCGCCATCGTTCCGCATTTCAACGAACCGGTCGAGAAGTACAGCGCCTACGCAGACCACCTGGTGTTTCCCAACGTCAAGCCGGCAACCTTCATGAGCCAGCTGCTGGGTGCCGAACTGGTGGTCAGCAGTTCGCTGCACGGCCTCATCCTTGCCGAGGCGTACGGCATCCCGGCGGTGTATCTGGACTGGGGCAATGGCGAAGACCGTTTCAAGTACGACGATTACTACCACGGGACCGGGCGCATGCAGTGGCATGCGGGCAACAACGTCGAAGAATGTCTGGCACTGGGTGGCAACGGCGCATTCGATCTGGAAAAGCTGCAGGCCGGTCTGCTGGCTGCATTCCCCTACGACCTTTGGTGATTCGATGATGCAGGGCCAGCACTTGGACAGCGAAACAGCGACCGTCTCCGCTGTCGACACACCGCCGGGCGTGGTGATTCCGCTGGGCGGGTTCCCGGTGTTGTCCACCACCCAGGAAGCCTTCGCGCTGGATCTGTTCCACGCACTGGCAGCGCAACAGCCGCGTCGGGTGTTCTTCGCCAACACCAACTTCGTGGTGCAGTGTCAGGCGTTGCGGATGCGTATGCGCGAACCCAGCGTGCGCATCGTCAACGACGGCATCGGGATGGATCTGGCGGCGCGGCTGATTCATGGCCGCCGCTTTGCCGGCAATCTCAACGGCACCGATCTGATTCCGTATCTGTGCCGCCACAGCGCACAACCGCTCAAGTTCTTCCTGCTTGGCGGACGGCCCGGCGTGGGCAAGACCGCCGCTGCCACCTTGACCGGCACGTTGGGGCAGCAGGTGGTGGGCATGTGCGACGGCTACGGAGAGTTTGCCGCCGCCGGCGACGGCCTTGCCGAGCGCATCAACCGCTCCGGCGCCGATGTGCTGCTGGTGGCGTTCGGCAACCCCTTGCAGGAGCGCTGGATTCTGGACCACAGCCACGCGCTGCGTGTCCCATTGGTGTTCGGCGTCGGTGCGCTGCTCGACTTCCTGTCCGGCACGGCGCGGCGCGCGCCGGACTGGGTGCGCCGCCTGCACATGGAGTGGATGTACCGGTTGCTCAACGAGCCGCGTCGCCTGCTCAAGCGCTATAGCTGGGACTTGCTGGTGTTTTTCCGCACCTGTCTGCGCGCAGGCAAGCATCTGCCTTGATGCATCGCGGCGGCCTCCGGGCTTAGCATGTCATGCATGCATCCGACCGCCGCTGACCTGATCCGCTCGCTCGACCTGGCCCCGCACCCGGAAGGCGGGCATTTCCGCCGCGTCTACGCCTCCGCCCGTCAGGTGATCGACGATGGACGCGTCCGGCCGGCGCTGACGGCCATCCGTTTTCTGCTGGCCGCAGGCGAATGCAGCGCCTGGCATCGCGTCGATGCCGAGGAAACCTGGCAGTGGCAGCAGGGCGACGCCCTGGAGTTGCTGCTCTACGACGAAGCCAGCGGGCAACTGCAGCGGCTGATCCTGGACGCGGCCGAACGCGGCGAGCCGATGCAGGTGGTTCCCGCAGGACAGTGGCAGGCGGCACGCTCGCTGGGCGACTTCACCCTGGTGGGATGCACGGTCTCGCCGGGCTTCGTCTGGGAAGGGTTTGCGCTCCTCGATGCCGCTTCGCCGTTGGCCGCGCATCTGGCCACGTTGGCCCCGCGCTGATGCCAGTCATGCGCTCCTGCCCCAGCGCAACGCTTCCCTAACGCGGCGGGTGCCGGCTTCACGTAATGTCCGCCTCACACAGGGGGCGATGCACGATGCGACACAGGGCAGTGGGGTGGGGCGTGGGGTTGATGTTGGTGTCGCTGCTGGCGGCGGCCAGCGAAACGGCGCCGCCGATGACGGCGCCGGTACCACCGCCGGTAGTGGATCTGGAAGCGATGGTGGTACGCGGCGTGCAGCCCGGGCCCGGCCTGTGGAAGGTCCGCAAGGGCGAGCATGTCTTGTGGATCCTGGGCACGCAGTCGCCGTTGCCCAAGCGCCTGCAATGGCAGGCGAGTGAAGTGGAAACCATCATCGGCCAGTCCCAACAGGTACTGATGGCGCCGACCGTACAGCTCGATGTCGATATGGGGTTCTTCGGCAAGCTGACCTTGTTGCCGTCGGCGATGAAGGCGATGAAGAACGCCGACGGCCGCGAACTGCGCGAGGTGCTGCCGCCCGATCTCTACGCACGCTGGAGCGTGGCCAAGGCCCGCTACATCGGCAACGATCGCGGCGTGGAGCGCAAGCGCCCGATCCTGGCCGCTGGCGAGTTGTACCAGGCGGCGTTGAAACGGTCGGGCCTGGCCCGCTCGCCGGTGATCTGGTCGGTGGTGGAGCGCGCCGCCAAGCGCGCAGGCATCAAGCCGACGCCGACCGCGCTGGACTACAAGATCACCGACCCGCGGCAGGCGCTCAAGGAGTTTCGCGCCGGCGGCATGGACGACATTGCCTGCTTTCGCAGCATCCTGATGACGGTGGAGCGCGATCTCCCCACCATGGTCGAACGCGCCAATGCCTGGTCGGTGGGCGACATCGAGGCGTTGCGCCAGTTGCCGCGCGAAGATCCGCAGGCGGCGTGCATGAGTGCGATGGCCAGTTCCGAAGCGGCCAGAAAGCGCGGTATCGACGATCTGGAGCGGCGCATGCGCGAGCATTGGCTCGGCATCGCCACCACTGCGCTGCAACGCAATCGCAACACCTTCGCGGTGCTGCCGATCAGTCGCTTGACCGCGTCCGACGGCTATCTGGCGCGCTTGCAGGCGCTCGGCTATGAGGTGGAGGCGCCTTGATCGCCTGACGCATGGGGCGGCACGCGTCCCAGCCACGTCTGCACGCGCCAGTGGCTGCCGCGGTCGCTCGCGATTTGGATCGTGCAGTGCTTGCAGCCGTTTGAAGCGGTGCTTGCCGCGCCCGGTCGCCGGAGCCATGTCGCGCGCCGCCCGGAGGACACTGCGGTCGAGCAGGGCGACGGTCCGTGCTGGGGTTAGGCCGGCCGTTCCTGCCAAGGTATCCTGCGCGCCTTCTTTGCCGAGAGCTCCGTGTTGAACGCATTGCCGCTGCGCATCCTGGGCACCGGACGCCATGTCCCGGCGCGCGAAGTCACCTCCGGCGAGCTGGACGCGCGCTGGCAGTTGCCGGCCGGCACCACGGCCGCACGCCTGGGTGTTGTCACCCGCTACTACGTGGGCGAGGGCGAAACCGCATCGTCGATGGGAGCGGCCGCGGCGCGCCAGGCACTGGACAACGCCGGCATCGACGGCAGCCAGATCGACTGCCTGATCTCGGCCTGTGCGGTCATGGAGCAACCGATTCCCTGCCAGGCGGTGCTGATCCAGCGCGCATTGGGGTTGGGCGATTCCGGCATTCCCGCATTCGATGTCAATGCCACCTGCCTGAGCTTCCTGGTGGCGCTGGACATGGCCGCCAATGCGCTGGCGCTGGGCCGCTATCGGCGCGTGTTGATCGTCTCCAGCGAAGTGGCCTCGGCCGGGCTGGACGATGCCGTACCAGCCACCGCCGGTTTGTTCGGCGATGGTGCCGCGGCCGTGGTGGTCGGGCGCAGCAGCGCCGATGACGGCTCAGCATTGCTGTCCAGTCGCCTGTCCAGCTACGGCAACGGCGCGGACGTGTGCCGCATTCGCGGCGGCGGTACCCGCGCAGCGCACGACCAGCACGGCGCAGCCGATGCGTCGCGCGCGTTCTGGATGGATGGGCGCAGCGCCTATCGCTTTGCGGCGCGCCATCTGCCGGTGTTCTGGGAACACTTGCTGCACGATGCCGGCCTCACCGCGGCGCAGCTGCGCTACCTTGTGCCGCATCAGGCTTCCGGCGGCGGCCTGGATCATGTGGTGCAGGCGTTGGGGCTACGCAGCGATCAGGTTGTGCGCATCCTGCACGCCACCGGCAACCAGGTGGCCGCTTC
This sequence comes from Xanthomonas sp. 3793, assembly GCF_024806835.1. GTDB lineage: Bacteria > Pseudomonadota > Gammaproteobacteria > Xanthomonadales > Xanthomonadaceae > Xanthomonas > Xanthomonas arboricola_F. The sequence continues at coordinate 690,099 of NZ_JANTYU010000001.1, read as the reverse complement.
GCTCCCGCATGCCTTGCATCACGCCTGCGTCGATGGGCAACTGCGCCGCGGCGAGGTGTTCGCGCTTCTCGGCACCGGCGCCGGTCTGGCGATCGGCGGCATGGTGTTGCGCTACTGATGCGCGTGCGCGTTTCTCTCGAGCTGTTGCGGGTTGGCCACTGCCGCCATTGCGAGCGCATGGTGCGTGCAGACGGCCATTGGCATGCGGTGGAATTTCCCGCGTTGAGCGTGTTGATCCGGCACCCGCAGCGTGGAGCGATGCTCTACGACACCGGCTACGCCACGCATTTTTTCCAGGCCACCGATCCCTGGCCGGAGCGGCTGTATCGCTGGACCACCCCGGTGACCCTGCCTGCGCATGAAACCCTGCGCGCGCAGCTGGCACGTCGCGACGTGCAGCTGGACGAGATCGGCTGGTGCCTGATTTCGCATTTCCATGCCGACCATGTGGGCGGCCTGCGCGACCTGCCGAACGCGCGCTTCAGCTGTCTGCGTGCGGACTACGCGCAACTGCGAAATTGCTCGCGCCTGGGTGGATTGCGCCGTGCCTTGCTGCCGCAACTGCTTCCGGCGGATTTCGATCGACGCCTGCACTTTGCCGAGCAGGCGCCGCAGCGCGAGCTGATCGGCGCCTGGAAGGGCCTGGGCACGGCGTACGACCTGTTCGAAGATGGCAGCGTGCTCGCCGTACCGCTGCCCGGCCACGTCCCCGGGCAAATGGGCGTGTGGTTACGCGACCAGCATGACCGCGAGGTGCTGCTCTGCGCAGATGCGGTGTGGTCGTCGGCCACCTGGGCGACGCTGCAGTGGCCGGCGTGGCCCACCCGCTTGCTGATGCACGATTGGAGCGCGTTCCGTCGCACCGTGCAGCAGTTGCACGGGTTGTCGCAGGCGCATCCGGAGCTGGCGATCCTGCCCTCGCACTGCCAACCCAGTCTTGACCGTTACCAACCGGAGTGGCGATGAGCCTGCGTATTCTCGTGACCGGCGCATCCGGTTTTGTGGGCGGCGCGTTCCTGCGCCGGTTCCAGGGGCAAGCCGGCGTGGAGATTCACGGCATCGGGCGGCGTGCCAGCGAATTGCCCAATTATCACCGCATCGATCTGAGCCAGCCGTTTTCGCTGGATTGGCGGCCGGATGTGGTCATCCACGCGGCAGCATTGGCGTCCCCGTGGGGGAGCCGTGCGCAGTTCCAGCTGCACAACGTGCAGGCCACCGCCAATGTCGTCGATTTCTGCCTGCGCAACGGCTGCCCTCGCTTGCTGTATGTGTCTTCCAGCTCGGTGTTCTACCGCGAGGCGCATCAATACGATCTGGATGAAGACAGTCCCATCGGACCGGACTTCGTCAACATGTACGCACGCACCAAATACCTCGGCGAGACCTTGCTGGAGGGCTATCCAGGTCAGGCATCGGTGCTGCGCCCGCGCGCGGTGTTCGGGCCGGGCGATACGGTGTTGTTCCCGCGCGTGATCGCCGCTGCGCGCAAGGGGGCGTTGCCGCGCTTTGTCGGCCAGACCCGGCCGGTGATCGGCGATCTGATCTATATCGACACGCTCTGCGATTACCTCTACCGCGCGGCCACCGCACCGCAGCTGCAGCGCGCCTACAACCTCACCAATGCGCAGCCGGTGGATCTGCAGCAGTTGGTGCTGGATGTGCTGGCGCGCCTGCAGCTGCCGTTGCCGCACCGACAGGTGCGCATCGGCACCGCGCTGCGCATGGCCAGCGTGGTGGAGGGTCTTTATCGTGTGCTGCGGTTGCGCGGCGAGCCGCCGATCACGCGGTTTGGCGTCGGTGCGTTTGCCTACTCCAAGACCTTCAACCCGCAACGCACGCTTGCCGATCTTGGGGCGCCCAGCGTCGGCGTGGAAGAGGGCATCGAGGCCTTCGTGCGCTGGCAGGCGGCGCAGTGGACGTAGCCCTGCTGACTTTGGCAGCGCTGTACCTGAGCCTGCTGCTGTGCAAGTCGGCGGCTGTGCTGTGGGTCATGCGTGAGGCGCGCGCGCGGCCAGCACGCGCTCTTGCCGGCAGCCCGGCCGAGGTGGCGATCCTGCAGCCGATCCTTGGTGGTGACGCGCATTTGCATGGCGTGCTGGCGGCCAATCTGCAGGCGCTGCCGTTCGCGCAGTTCTGGTGGCTGCTGGATGCGGACGATGCGGCGGGGAACGCGGTCGCAGACATGCTGGTGATGCAGTATCCGCAGGTGCGTATCACGCGGGTGCTGGTGCCCGCGGCGCCAGCCAACATCAATCCCAAGGCGTGGAAGCTCGAATACGCCCTGGCCCAGGTGCAGGCGCCGATCTGTCTGATCCTGGATGACGATGCGCAGCTGAGCGAGCCGGCGCTGTTGCAGCTGTTGCAGGATCTGAGCCACGCCGACGTGGTGACCGCGTTGCCTTATTACTGCGACAGCGACACTTTCGCTGGCCGCCTGCTGTCGCAGTTCGTCAACAACAATGCGGCGCTCACCTATCTGGGCTGGTTGCCGTTCGCAGCGCCGTTGACCATCAATGGCATGTGCTACGCCGCGCGCACGGCGCAACTGCGTACCTGGGGCGGCTTTGCCGCATTGCTGGAGCAACTGACCGACGATCTGGCGGTTGCCACGCTGGTCCGCGAACGCGGCGGGCGCCTGTGGCAATCCACGGCGCCGGTGGTGATGCGCACCGCAATGCCGGATCTGCCCAGCTATGCCCGTCAGATGCACCGCTGGATGCTGTTCGCCTTGATTCTGCTGCGCCGTCAGCGCAGCGGTCTTGCCGGTGCCATCTCGGTGCTGCAGGGGTTGCCGCCGGTGTTGCTGGTGGCCCTGTTGCTCGGCATCTGCGTGCAGCCCGGTGGCTGGTCCATCGCGTGCGGGGCGACGATCTTGCTGCTGCGCGCGCTGCTGCTGTGTTTGGTGCAGTGGCGCAGCACCGGTGCGGTACACCACCGGCCGGTGCTGTCGGTCCTGACCGAATGCCTGCAGCCACTGCACCTGCTGCACGCGGCCTGCGTACGCAGCATCGCCTGGCGCACGCGGCGTTACCGCGTTTTGGCGGATGGTCGCTTCCGTGCGCAGTGACGCGCCGGCAATGCAGATCGCCTTTCTCACCGGGCAGAGCGATCCGGCAAGCTGTGCATTGAGCGCGCAGCAACGCGATTTTCTGCAGCAGCTGCACGGCGATGGCCGGCAGTTGATTGCATGCAATTACCCATACCGTAGCGACCTGGCGCCGCACCGTCGCGTTGCGCTGTGGCGCGCCAGTGTTTCCAACGCACGCCAGTACCTGACTGCGCGTAGTGCGCGCGTGCCGCACAGCGATCGCATGAGAGTGCAGGCCTTGCTTGCGCAAGCGCCGATGACGGTGCTGCTGGCCGGCAGTTGCGGGTTGCAGGTGCTCACCGCGCTGCAGCTGCCGCAGAACCTGCGCGCGCGTCTGGCCGTGTTCGCCTACGGCCCGGTGTGCCGTGAGCCGGCCACGTTCGCGCATCTGCATAGCGTGCAGGGGCGCAGCGACTGGATTTCGCGTGCGCTGTTTCGCGGGCCGGTGCAGCTGGCGCCGGCGTGCGGGCATATGGATTATCTGACCACTGCGGACGTGCTGTCCGAGTGCCAGGCGTTCGTCGCCGCGATCCAGCAGACGCTGCGGGGCAGGGTGCATGCGCATTGATCTGGTCGCCCCGCCGTACAGCGGGCATCTGCATCCGATTCTGGCCATCGCCCGGCAGCTCGCGCCGCATCACGATGTGCACGTGATCAGCACGCCAGCTGCGCAGGCGCGTATCCAGGCATGTGGATTGCGTGGTGCAGGCGTCCTGGACGCGCAAGCCGACCGCGTGTTGCTGGAGATCGCCAACCCGCCGCACGCGGTGGGCCATCACCCGCTGCGTCTACGCCGACAGCTGCACGATGCGCTCGGCCTGATGGAACGCGTGGGCACCGCACTGCAGGAGCGCTGGAACGCACGACGGCCGGATCTGGTGATCGCCGATTTCACCCTGCCCAGCGCCGGGCTCACGGCACAGGCGATGGGGATCGCGTGGTGGACCAGCATGCCGTCGCCCTGCGTGATCGAAACCGCCGACGGCCCACCCGCTTATTTCGGTGGGTTGCTGCCTGCAACCCGCGCCCACCAGCGTGCATGGCATGCGCTGGCGCGGCGGCTCACACGCGGCTTCAAGCGCAGCCTGCATGCCTGCTATCGGCGCCAGATGCGGGCCTGCGGCTTGCCGGCGCTATACCGCAGCGATCGCAGCGAGGCGGTGTATTCGCCGCAGTGCATTCTGGCGTTGGGGTTGCCTTCTTTCGAATTCGCGCAGCGCTGGCCGGCGGCGCTGCGCTTTGTCGGGCCGCAGCTGTGCACGCCGCCTTCCACGGTGGCAGCACCCGAATTCGTTCCAGGCCATCGGCATGTGCTGGTCACGCTGGGCACGCATCTGCAATGGGTCAAGCAGCGCATGGATGGCGTGCTACGCGCGCTGGCGCCGCAATTTCCCGAGGTGATCTTTCATTTCAGCGATGGCGATACGACTGCGCCGTACCAGCCAGGGCAGGGCAATTATCAGCGCCTGCCCTATGTGGATTACGCGCAGCATCTGCATCGTTACGCGCTGGTCGTGCATCACGGCGGTGCCGGCATCCTGTATGCCTGCCTGGCGGCTGGACTGCCGTCGATCGTGTACCCGCTGGATTACGATCAATTCGATCACGCGGCGCGTCTGCATGCCGCAGGTGCTGCACGCTGGCTGCGTGGGCTGAGTGCGTTGCCGGACGTGCTGCGCGAGGCGCTGGCTGCGGGAGCATCGTCGGATGTGCTGCGTCTGCAGGCGGAGTTGCAGCACATCGCCGCACAAGCCCGCATCGTGGGGCTGGTGGAGACCTTCGCGCGGACGGGGACTGTGCCGAGCGTCGGCGACCTGCCAGCGCGGTCGTAAGGCATCGCGTGCGTTGATTTGCGGCTGCAATGCGCAACGGCGCAGCTGCTGAGTAGCGATCTGCCTGCAAGGCATGGCACTTGGTGCTGTCGCTGATTGACCGGGTCGGGTAGGCCTGCGGGCAGCCTTGCGCCTGCACGGCGGGCCAGCGCATACCCGTCACCGCGCAGGCATGCCATCGAGATCGCCTGGCGCACACAGGACACAGCGCAGGCAGGGCCGATCGCGCGCACGGCGTGGCGAGTCAGGCGCAGCGAGCAGTCGTCATTGAATCAAGACGCCGCGCGAGCGCGTCGCGCGTCTGGATCGTCTGAAATCCCGCTGACCCAGCGTGTCCATCGACCGGCGAACCCGGTCGCGTGGATGGCGCCGCGCTTAACCAGCAGCGGCGTTGCGTGGTGCGGTGGTGCCGGCCATCAGTTGCGGCCAACGCTTGAGCACGGCGGCGCGGATGCCTGCCTGGTCGATGCCGGCTTCGGCCAGCAGGTCTTCGCGGCTGGCGTGGTGCTGGAAGCTGTCCGGCAGGCCCAGGTGCAGCATGGGCATGGTGATGGCTTCGGCATTGAGCAGTTCGGCTACGCCCGAGCCGGCGCCACCGGCAACGACGTTGTCTTCGATGGTGACGAAGCCTTCGTGGCTTTTGGCCAGTTCCAGCAGCATGGCCTTGTCCAGCGGTTTGACGAAGCGCATGTTGACGACGGTCAGCCCGAGCTCGCGGCCGACCGCTTCTGCGGCGTCCACGCTTGCGCCGAAACCCAGCAGTGCGATGCGTGTGCCGCCGTGTCGCAACTGCGCCTTGCCGATCGGCAGCGTGGTCAGAGTGGTGTCCAGTGCAGCGCCGGGGCCGGTGCCGCGCGGATAGCGCACCGCAGCCGGACCTTGATAATGCACGCCGGTGCTCAGCATCTGACGGCATTCGGCTTCGTCGGCCGGTGCCATCACCACCATGTGCGGGACGCAGCGCAGGAAGCTCAGGTCCAGGTTGCCGGCGTGGGTGGCGCCATCCGGGCCGACCACGCCGCCGCGGTCGATCGCGAACAGCACGTCGAGCTTCTGCACCGCCACGTCGTGCACCAGCTGGTCGTAGCCGCGTTGCAGGAAGGTGGAATAGATCGCCACCACGGGCTTGGCGCCCTGGGTCGCCATGCCGGCTGCCAACGTCACCGCGTGCTGCTCGGCGATCGCCACATCGAAGTAGCGCTGCGGGTATTCCTTGCTGAAACGCACCAGGCCCGAGCCTTCGCGCATGGCCGGGGTGATCACCAGCAGCCTGGGCTCGGCGGCGGCCATGTCGCAGACCCAGTCGCTGAAGACATCGGTGTAGGTCGGCTTCTTGGCACCGGTCTTGGCCACCAGGCCCTTGCTGGGGTCGAACGGGCCGACGGCGTGATAACCGATCTGGTCGCCTTCGGCCAGCTCGTAGCCCTTGCCCTTGGTGGTGATGACGTGCAGCAGCTGCGGACCCTTGAGAGTCTTCAGCGTCTTGAGCGCGCCGACCAGGCCGGGCAGGTCATGGCCGTCGATCGGGCCGGTGTAGTGAAAGCCCATTTCCTCGAACAGCGTGGACGGCACGAACATGCCTTTCCAGTGTTCTTCCCAGCGCCGCACGAAGCGCGCGGTGGGGTTGTTCTTCTTGTCGCCGAGGATCTTCTTGCCACCCTCGCGAATGGCGTTGAGGGTGCGGCTGCCGCTGGCGCGGCCCAGCATCTTGGTCAGCCCGCCGACCGCTTCGGAGATCGACATGCGGTTGTCGTTGAGGATCACCAGCAGGTTCGGCTCCGGGTCCATGCCGCCGGCGTGGTTGAGCGCCTCGTAGACCATGCCCGCAGTCATCGCGCCATCGCCGATCACCGCGACCACCTTGCGGTCGTCGCCGTTGCGCTGCGCGGCGATTGCCATGCCGAGTGCGGCCGAGATCGAGGTGGACGAATGGCCCACGCCGAAGGTGTCGTAGATGCTTTCTTCGCGCTTGGGAAACGGCGCCACGCCGTCTTTCTGCTTGACCGTGTGGATCTGGTCGCGCCGACCGGTGAGGATCTTGTGCGGATAGGTTTGATGGCCGACGTCCCACACCAGCTGATCGACCGGGGTCTGATACAGGTAGTGCAGGGCGACGGTGAGTTCGATCACGCCCAGGCCGGCTGCGAAGTGCCCGCCGCTCTTGCCGACCGATTCGATGAGATAGGCACGCAGCTCCTCGGCGATTGCCGCAAGCTCGGCTTCGTCGAAGCTGCGCAGGTCGTCGGGGGTCTGGATGCGGGACAGACGCGGGTAGCGGGTGGAGTCGATCATCATCGTGTCAATGTTCTGAAGCCATATTGTCCTCCCCATGCGAAGGCCCGGCAAGCAAACCGGTTCAGCTGTCAGCGGGCGGTGAGGGTCGGACGTGCCGTCGCTGCTGGCCTGCGCGGGCGTTGCCGGGGGCTGCGGCAATCTGCCGCACCCTGGAGACGGCATGACCGCGCATCGGGCACTGCGCAGGCGGCACATCGTGGGGAGTGCCGATGCCGTCGTTGGCATCACTCGCGGGTTGGGCGCTCAGGCGCGCGTGCGTGGTGTCGGTCAAAGCGGCGGCGGCTGCTTTGTGCCGTAATCGGCGAAGACGCCGCAGGTGGAATGCAAGGCAAGCCGGGTCAGGCGAGTCATCGACTGGTGACCACATCGGTTGCAGGCGCGCAAGGCGCTCGCCCGATCATGCAGCCATCAGCTGCAGGGGGCTGCCGTTGCGCGAGTCGTTCGCTGCGTCGTTGTGCGTGCGCGCACCAGGCAGCCTTACAGCGACAACTTCGAACGCTTGGGCAACTGTGCGCGCAGGAAGGCCATCTGATCGGACAGGATGTTGCGGTTGGACAGGATCAGGTGCTCGATCCAGCTCGGCCGGTAGGGCACCGCCAGCAACGGCATATGCGCCTGCTGCGGCGTGCGGTTGGCCTTGCGCGAGTTGCACTGGAAGCAGGCGGTGACCACGTTCTCCCAGCTGTCGCGCCCGCCCTTGGAGACCGGCATGACATGGTCGCGGGTCAGGTGCGGCCGGCTGAAGTGCTGGCCGCAATACATGCACAGCTGCGAATCGCGTGCGAACAACGCCGTGTTGCTGAGGGTTGGGGTGGGGTCCAGCGCCCGCGAGCGGGCGTGGCCGCGTGCGGCGATGATCGGGTGCAGTTCCAGTGTGCTGCGCTCGCCTGTGAGCCGCGAAATGCCGCCGTGGATCTGCATGCAGGGCTCGCCCAGCGTCCAGGACACCGCATCGCGCGCGTAGAGGCAGGCGGCATCCTGCCAGTTGATCCAGTCCAGCACGCGGCCGTGCGCATCGAGAGACAGCAGGCGCAAGGTGGGAAGTTGCTGGATCGCAGCGACAGCGCTGCCCGCGACCGGGGCAGGGATGCCTCCGGGGACGATCACATCACCTACGTGCGTGTCTGTCTCCATCGGGAAAACAGCTTATACCCGATCGTTGACAGTTTGTGTATCGCAGCGAACGGCTTTGGCGCGTGTCTTGCAATCAATCGGTCAGCAAGGCCTGGTTCGGCCGCGATGCCGCCGTGCTGCGTGAGCAGTCTGCGGGCGCGCTAAAGGCCTTGTTTACCCGTAGCGGCGCGCCGGGGCGCGAGGTCTTGCTGGTCGGTACCGCCTCGTCGCGGCCAGGTCCGCTCCTACGAGAGCGGAAGAATCCCGCGATGTATATCCGTAGGAGCGCACCTGGGCGCGAGGTCTTGCCGGTCGGTACCGCCCCGTCGCGGCCAGGGCCGCTCCTAAGAAAGCGGAAGAATCCCGCGATGTATATCCGTAGGAGCGCACCTGGGCGCGAGGTCTTGCCGGTCGGTACCGCCTCGTCGCGGCCAGGGCCGCTCCTACGAAAGCGGAAGAATCCCGCGATGTTTATATCCGTAGGAGCGCACCCGGGCGCGACGCCTTGCCGGTCGGGCGCCGCCTCGTCGCGGCCAGGTCCGCTCCTACGAAAGCGGAAGAATCCCGCGATGTATATCCGTAGGAGCGCACCTGGGCGCGACGCCTTGCTGATCGGTACCGCCTCGTCGCGGCCAGGGCCGCTGCTACGGCAGCGGCAGCCCGCGATGATGGCGCTTGCTCAGGCGCCGCCGAACAGCTCCGCTTCCAGCGTCATCAACGGCGCCGCGCCGCTGCGGATGGTGGCGGCGTGGGTCAAGGTGCGCGGCAGGATGCGGGCGAAGTAAAAACGTGCGGTTTCGCGTTTGGCGCGCTTGAAGTCCTCGCTGTGCGTGGAGGCATCCGCCGCCGCCACGCTGCGCGCCCACCAGTACGCCAGCACCACGTAGCCGGAATAGAACAGATAGTCGTAGCTGGCGGCGCCCAGTTCGTCCGGATTGCGTGCGGCGCGGTCCAGCACATCGCGGGTCAACATGGCCCATTCGCTGCACTTGTCGCGCAAGGGCTTGATGAACTCGGCCAGCGCGACGTTGCCTTCCTGTGCATTGGCGAAGGTTTCCACATTGGCCAGGAACAGCTTGAGTCCGGCGGCCTGGCTGGCGGCGGTCTTGCGGCCGATCAGGTCCAGCGCCTGGATGCCGGTGGTGCCTTCGTAGATGGTGGTGATGCGCGCGTCGCGGGCCAGCTGCTCCATTCCGTATTCGCGGATGTAGCCGTGGCCGCCGAAGCACTGCAGCGCGTGGTAGGTGTTTTCGATCGACCATTCGGTCTGGCAGGCCTTGGAGATCGGGGTGAGGAAGCTCACAAGGGTCTCGGCATCGGCGCGTTCCTGCTCGCTGGCGCCGCGGTGCGCCACGTCGACCAGGCTGGCCGCGTGCAGCGCCAGCAGGCGGCTGCCTTCGGTCAGCGACTTGATGGTCAGCAGCATGCGGCGCACGTCCGGGTGCACGATGATCGGGTCGGCCGGCTTGTCGGGGAATTTGGCGCCGCTGAGCGCGCGCGATTGCAGGCGCTCGCGGGTGTAGCGCAGGGCGTTCTGATACGCCCGCTCGGACAGGCCGATGCCCTGCAGCCCCACGCTCAGGCGCGCGGTATTCATCATGGTAAACATCGCCTGCAGGCCCTTGTGCGGCTTGCCGACCAGGTAGCCCTGCGCGCCTTCGAAGTTCATCACGCAGGTCACCGAGCCCTTGATGCCCATCTTGTGCTCGATCGAGCCGCAATGCAGCGCGTTGCGCTCGCCCATGTTGCCGTCGCGATCCACCTTGAACTTGGGGGTGACGAACAGCGAGATGCCCTTGGCGCCGGCCGGCGCGTCCGGCAACTTGGCCAGTACCAGATGCACGATGTTGTCGGTGAGGTCGTGCTCGCCGGCGGTGATGAAGATCTTGGTGCCGGTGATGGCGTAGCTGCCGTCGGCATTGGGCTCGGCGCGGGTCTTGAGCAGACCCAGGTCGGTGCCGCAATGCGGCTCGGTCAGGCACATGGTGCCGGTCCAGCGGCCGTCGGTCAGCGGCTTGAGGAACGCTTCCTGCTGCCAGGCCTCGCCGTGCTGGCGCAGCGCTTCGCTGGCGCCGTGCGAGAGCAGCGGGAAGTTGCCCCACGCCAGGTTGGCCGAGTTGATCATTTCGCTCAGCGGCACGCCCAGGGTGTGCGGCATGCCCTGGCCACCGAACTCCGGCTCGGCGGTCAGGCCGTTCCAGCCGCCTGCCACGAACTGGTCGTAGGCCGCACGAAACCCCGGCGGGGTGGTCACCGCGTGGGTGCTCTTGTCGAAGGCGCAGCCGATCTCATCACCCACGCTGTTGAGCGGTGCCAGCACCTGGGTGGTGAAGCGGCCGGCTTCTTCAAGCACGGCGTCGATGATGTCGGCGCTGGCGTCGCCGTAGCCGAGCCGGGCGAACAAGGCTTCGGCGCCGAGCACATCGTGCAGGGCGAAGCGGAAATCGGTCAGCGGGGCGGTGTAGCTGCTCATGCGGGATCCTTGCAAAGAGGGTGCAGGAGGCGTGCGCGTCAGCGCAGCACGCCGTTGAGGCCGGGGGCGGGGCTGAGCGTGTTGCGCGATTGCACCGCGAACTCGCGTTGTTTCTTGTCCTGCGGGGTGGCCCACACCGTACCCTTGAGCGAGTACGGCAGCGAGCGGCCGCCGGCAAGCACGTCGGCGACGGTGATGCGGCCCAGGGAGGTCGGCTGCAGGGTGACGGTCACCACGTCGGCGGTTTCCGGGCCGATCGACATCCCCACCGCCTGGTCGAGCTTGCCGGCCAGCTCTTCGCCGGCAGAGATCTCCAGCGCTACGCGCTCGAACTGCATCGGGATGCTGCTGTAGTTCTGCAGGCGCAAGTCCACCGACCAGGAGCCGTCGGCACGCACGGTGAGCTGCTGGATGCTGGCCGCCGGCTCGGACACGCGGCGGACCGCGCCACCGCAGGCGCTCAACAGCAGGCCGCAGGCCAGCGACACGATCAGAAGGCGATAGGCACGCATGTAAGTGGTCCTTGGCGGGTGTAAGGCGGCGCCAAGAATACTACGCAGTACGGACGCTGCCTTGCCGTCGGCGCGGACGCTGCGCTGCCGGTCAGCCGATGCCCGGATTCACGGCAAGGGCGCTGCCACGATCAGTGGCGACAGGTCATAGCCCATCTGCGTGGCCTGTGCCTTGAGCTGATCGAGCTGCGCGCGCGGCATCTGTGGCGAGCGCGACAGGATCCACAGGTATTTACGATCCGGCTCGCCGACCACCGCCCACTGATAGTCCGGGTCGAGGGCGATCACCCAGTAGTCCGCCCAGACCAGCGGCAACCAACTCAACCATTCCGGCGCAAAGCGCACCTGCAATTGCCCGGCGTGGCCGGCGACCGGTTTTGCCACCCCGTCGGCCTGAGCCAGGCTGCCATCGGCAGTGCGGCAGCCGTTGCGCACGCCGATCAGGCCGTCGTCGCGCAAGGTGTAGCTGGCGGTGATGTCGCTGCGGCACTTCTTCTGGAACGACACCGGCAGATGCGCGATCTCGTGCCATTGCCCGGCATAGCGCGAGATATCCAGCTGGGTCACCGCACGCACCGGTTGCCGCGCAAACGCAGCAGCCGGCAGCAGGACGAGGAGCGACAACAGCAGGCGAGGCAGGCGCATGGCGATCTCCGGTCGATGCGCGCAGGCTAGGCCATCGCTCCCGCCGCGCGGCGTGAACCGGCGCAGGAAACGCAGGTCCTGACGCCATGCTGCAACAAAGTTCGTCACAACGCTTGCCCAAACTGCGCCTGCTCGCTATGATGCGCGTCCTCGCAACGCTGGCAGCAGTGTTGGGTTAGTGGCCGAGTAGCTCAGTTGGTAGAGCAGGGGATTGAAAATCCCCGTGTCGGCGGTTCGATTCCGTCCTCGGCCACCATTTTTTCAGTCTTGCAGCGCAAGTGGGTTGTTCCTTCGCGCTGTTGATGACGGTAACACCTCCTCTCGATTTGATTGATTGTGTACTGGTTGCCAGCACTGGCAGCTGGCTGCGCCGGTTGCTGGCTGTTTCGACGCCAGACGATGCGAATACCGGTAGGGGTTTCTTGTGTCTTTTGACGCGTCGTGCGGCGGCAGGCGCGATGGATGCGCAGGGCGGTTGGCGCCTGTTTCCACGTCATCTTCAACTCTGCATGGCGATACTTTGCGCATGACGCACAAGACACTTCGACGCACATTGATCCACGGGTATTGCGGCGAGTTCCGCGTGGAGACGATGGAAAGCCAGGCGCCCGGGCAGACGCGCTGGTTGTCGACCGCATTCGTCTATCACCGCGATCGCGCGGCACCGATCGCCACCATCGAAGGGGCGGGCGAGGGCGACTATCGTGGCGATGCGCGCGAACAAGCATTGCGGGTGGGGTCCTGTCTGGCGGATTTTCTCGACCCGAAGGAGTACCGCGCCTGCGAGCTGGATGGGCAGTAGCGCATTTTCGGGCAGTACGTCGATGTACCCCAGCCGTCGCTGCAGTTCGTCGCTTGGCGTTCCGCTAGAGCAGCACCACGCAATGCAGTTGCGTTTCCAGTTCGTTGTGCAGGATGCGGTGGCTGTCGTGGCCGACGCGCCAGCGCGAGCATGAGTTGCGCGCGGCCATCAGCCTTGGCGGTGCGGTGTTGCCCAGGTATGCCGGTCGCGCTGACACGGGCCTGGGTCGGATGCGCCGGGTTCCTCCAGCGCCATCGCACCGGCAGTGGTCAGGCCACCGTTTGAGATGCTGAAACGCCGCGCGCAGGCGTTGTTCGTGCTGGCGACGGAATGCATTCTGGTTTACGTCACGCAGTGGTTGATTGACTGGTCTGCGCGCTTCTGCATGGCTGGGTTGCAACATGCCCGCTTGCCTGTACGCGATCGCAACCTCGCCAGGACGACCGCGCCAAGAGCGCAGGCAGCAAGGCCCTGGCGGCCGCTGGGCAGTTGTAGCCGCGCGATTGCCTTGCCATGGCCTGTGGAGTGTCTGCATCCGTCGAACGATACAACGCTGCATGATCGCGATCAGCGCGTATGTACGCACAGACCTGCGTTGGAGCGGCGGAGAATCACTTGGTCAATCCGGCGGCGACCAGACCGCGCAGCAAGAGGCCATGACCGCCATCGTTCAAGTCAGCCGCATCGATCGCAAGCGGCACATCAGGCACGACGCCGATGGACTGGGTAGCGAACGGGTGCGTTCGGCTCGGGCGAAAACCGTCTGCGGCCACGCGATCAACGAGCGTCGCTTCGTCCATCTCGCCAACGCGCAGGTCTTCCGTCGGATCGAAAACATAAAAATTTTCGCTGACAAGCGCGCGATATCCGGAATCGCCCAACGCAACACCCTGGCTTTCCGAATCCCGACCGCCTCCGGCACCGATGGTGCGCTCGCCCATGATCGTGGCGCCGCTGGCCCAGAGGTAGGTGGCCAGCAATTCACCGGCCGATCGGGTACCTGCATCCACCAGCACGATGAGCGGCTTGTGCGAAGCGACGCTACCGCAGCTGGCATCGTCCTGCAGCGCTTCCAGGCGCACGCTTCCCGGCATTCCCGACGCGCGCATCTCGTAAGTCTTCACCGGCTTGCGTCCGGTGAGCGCCCAGGAAAATCCGCGCACTTCGCGTGCGAACCCGCCCATGTTTCCGCGCAAGTCGATCAGCATGACATCCGAGCGTGCGGCAATGGCATCGTAGCGACCGATCAGCTCCCGGGTTACCGCACAAAACCCGGCCAGCATGGGGGCGTCCGGGTCGTTGGTCTGCGGCGCTGCGGTCTCCCTGGCTTCCGCCGCCTGAGTGAACGTGGCGTTGTACTGCGGCGCAAACGCGCCCAGGCGAATGCTTCCCACCCTGGTGTTGCCGATTTGCGCAACCTCCGGCAGATCGGGCATGTCGACCGCCGATGCCAGCGTGCGCGCAAGCTCCTGGGTCATGGGCTGATAATGCAGCGCAACCTGGCGCGGCGCCTGCGCAAACCTCTGCACGCGCAGTGCTACCGTCTTGCCGGCGCCGGCCACCTGATGCGCTGCTGGGGTGCCGAGTGCGAGCGACAGGGCAGCTTCGGCTTGCCGCGCGCGCGCGTTGCCGCCGAACGTCAGGTCGGCCGCACTTTTCAGCCATGCCGCCGTGGGTATTCCGTTGATCTGCAGAACCTTGTCGCCTTGCGCGAGGCCGGTGATGCGCGCATCGAGGATGCGCCACACGATCATGTGACCATCGCTTGAGGTTCTGAACAGAACGCCCAAGGTCTCAGTCTTGCCCGCCTTGGCCCCGGCGAGCGCGACGTGCTGATCCGCAAGGCCGACAAGGCGCCGCGAGACATCGCTTGCTGTGGTTTCGGGCGCAAGTCTGGCGCCTGCCGCCCATGCGTCAGCGCTGCCCAGCGCGTCTTCCGGATGCGTGGCGCGGTAGCGCTCGACATAGCTCAACGAGGGATAGTGGGTACGCAGATACGCGCCGAGCTCTTCGGCCGACGCTGTGGCGCAAAGGCAGCATGTGGCCAGTACGAGACAGGCGAAGAATCGTTTCATGGAGCTCCAAAAAGTGCGGTGCAGGGCTGTTGCCCGGTCGGGCGATGCGAGCTTGGCGCGCCTGCAGCGCGGCTTTGCCTGCGTCGATGATAAGGCGCTGTTGCGTGGTGATGGGGTGCTATACGGCACGGTGACCTCTGGCGCACGATGTCGAAGGCTTCCACTGAGCGGGTCTTACAAGACGCGACTGAACGCTGTCGTGCAGTGGTGGTCGCCGTCGGTCGTTGGGAGGGTGGGCGTTACTGTCCGCTCCTGAGCGGTGTCCAGGTAGGCATCGTCATCGAGCGTGTGGTCGAACCGCAGGCATCGCGCGACTGCAAGCATGGCCGGCTATGCTTGCGCGCTCGACGCAGACCAGATGAGGGAACGGCCATGACAATGCGATGCTGGTGGTGGACGGCGGCAATGGCAATGGCGCTGCCAGCTGGCGCCGCCACGCTGCCTGCAGGTGCTGCCAAAGTATTGCCTGCCGGGCAGTCGGTGATGCGTGTTGCCAGCGCAGATCTCACTGGCGACGGCCGGCAGGATTATGTGGTCGCGTTGCGTGCATCCGCAGAACAGACGCTGCGTGCGGATGGCCGCGCGGCGCCGGCGCGGACCTTGGTGGTTCTGGTTGCGACCGCAGACGGTGGCGTTGTCGAAGCTGCACGCAATACGCGGGTGATCTTCAAGGCCGACGAGGGCGGCCAGTGCGATCCGTTTCTGGATGACGAACAAGGCCTGGTGGCCAAGGGCGCCTACTTCACCGTGCAAAATGGAGTGGCCTGCGGCCAGCACTGGACCGACTACATCACCTTCCGCTACGACCGCACGCGCCGTGCATTCCTGTTCCACAAGCGCGTGATCGAGGCCTGGGAACTGAATACCGACGACACACCCGACGCCGATGCGCTGCGCCTGAGCGAGCACAAGGAGATGAAGGCCGATCCGCGCAAGCCGGTGCTGTTGTCCGACTACACGCCTGCGCCCTGAGGCGGTGCCCTCGGCCGCCTGCCGGTCACCAGTTGTCCATCTTGCGGCGATAGACGAACAGGCGCGGGGCCTTGGCCACCTGTGCCGAGGCCTGGCGTTCGCCGGCGATCAGCGAGAACCCGATATCGGCCAGCATGCGCGAAAGCGCGTTGGCGTTGCCGCGGCCAGGGTCGCTCACCACGATCTCGCACGAGGGCCTGGCCAGCCCCGGGATCAGCTTGGCCAGCATGGTGGCGTGGCGGGTTTCGTAGAGCACGTCGCTGGCGATGATCATGTCGAACTGGCCCATGTTCGAGGCGCCCGCGTCCCAGTCGAGTCGGCGGTACGGCACCGAATCCAGCGCGTTCAGCGCGGCGTTGTACGCCAGAAACACCTCTGCCAGCGGGTGGTGATCGCTGGCCACCACGTCGGCGCCGCGTTTGCGCAAGACCAGGCTCGCCAAACCCAGGCCGCAGCCGAGCTCGAGAATGCGCCGGCCTTCCACCTGTCGCGTCGCCATCGCTTCGGCCAGCAACCGGCCTGCCGGCCACACCTGGCCGAACAGGCTCCACTGCGCCGAGGAAATGCCGGCGTCGGCGGCTGCGTCGTCGGGGTCGGCAAATTGCTGCTTGTCCGTCAACGCGCGGATGACGTAGGTCTGCTGCCCGAAGGTCAGCTCGTGGATCTGGGTCTGATAGCCCGGCATGGTGGCGTCGCCTGGTCGCCTGGCGCGCACGCCGGCGTGGGAGAAGGCGCGCGCGACGCATCCGACACGGCGGGACGACGGCGCAGGAGCTGCGAACTGCATGGGCATGCTACGGCAAAGCAGCGTGGGCGCACGCAGGTGCCTGGCGGCACCGACGTGTTGCGTTAAGCAGCTGCGTTGCCCGCAATGCGCCGCTACGCGGGAGGGCTGCATTTGGTTGCATTGGCGCGCGCAGCCGTACTGGAAAGGCTCATCGATGTGAGGGATTAGCTCACCGGACCCAACTAAACTGTCATCACGGGAATGGCCCCGCGGAGAACATCACTTGAACGATACCCGTCACGGAGAGCTACGGGCGCCTCATATCAGCGAATCTCGCAGCCTGCCTGTGGAGAAGCATCGCTCGGATATCTTTTTTGCCGCGGTGGAAACCACGCGGATGCCGATGACGGTCACCGACCCGCACCTGCCCGATAACCCGATCGTGTTCGCCAACCGTGCGTTCCTGGAAATGACCGGGTATTCGGCCGATGAGATCATCGGCAACAACTGCCGTTTTCTGCAGGGCCCGGATACCGATCCGGCCAGCGTGCAGGACGTGCGCGAGTCCATCGAACAACGCCGCGAATTTGCCACCGAGGTGCTGAATTACCGCAAGGATGGTTCGTCGTTCTGGAACGCGCTGTTCGTCTCGCCGGTGTTCGACGAGCAAGGCAACTTGGTCTACTTCTTCGGTTCGCAGCTGGACGTAAGCCGTCGCCGCGATGCCGAGGACGCCCTGCGTCAGGCGCAGAAGATGGAAGCGCTGGGGCAGTTGACCGGCGGCATCGCGCACGATTTCAACAATCTGCTGCAGGTGATGTCCGGTCATCTGGAAGTGATCCAGATGATGGTCACCGGCGATGCCGCCAAAAACGCCGAGCGCATCGCCTTCAGCGCCGAACATGCCGCAACCGCTGCGGCAAAGGCGGCCACCCTGACGCAGCAATTGCTGGCGTTTTCGCGCAAGCAGAAATTGCGGGGCCGGGTGGTCAATCTCAATGGCCTGGTGTCGGGCATGAACAACATGGCCGAGCGCGCGCTCGGGGGCGGCATCAGCCTGCGGCAGTCGCTGGAAGAGGGGCTGTGGAACTGTCAGATCGACACCACCCAGGCCGAAGTGGCGCTGTTGAACGTGCTGATCAATGCACGCGATGCGATGGCGCAATCCGAGCGCAAGGAAGTGACGGTGCAGACCCAGAATGTGGAAATCACCAGCCACGATCTGGCCATGCATCACCAGCTGGCGCCGGGCCGCTATGTGAGCATTGCCGTCAGCGACACCGGTTCGGGCATGCCGCCGGAGGTCGCCAGCCGCGTCATGGAGCCGTTCTTTACCACCAAGGACGAGGGGCAGGGCACGGGACTGGGGCTGTCGATGGTGTACGGCTTCGTCAAACAGTCCGGCGGCACCGTGCGCATCTACAGCGAAATGGGCGAAGGCACCACGGTGCGGCTGTATTTCCCGGCATCCAGCGAGTTCGAAAACGACCTGCAGGCCGTCAAGAGCCGTGCCATCGACAAGGGCGGCAACGAAACCATCCTGGTGGTGGAAGACAAACAGGACGTGGCGGTGGTGGCCAGGATGTTCCTGGAAAACGCCGGTTACCACATCCTCTCCGCAGCCAGTGGGCGCGAAGCGATCGAGTTGCTCGAGCAGCACCCGGACGTGGATGCGTTGTTCACCGATCTGATCATGCCCGGCGGCATGAACGGCGTAGTGCTCGCGCGCGAAGCGCGCCGCCTGCTGCCCAGGATCAAGGTGTTGCTCACCACCGGTTATGCCGATGCCAGCATCCAGCGCACCGACGTGGGCGGGGCGGAATTCGATGTGGTCAACAAGCCCTACACGCAGAAGGAATTGCTCAAGCGCATCCGCATGTTGCTGGATGGGCCGACCGGCGTGGGCTGAGGACGTCCTCGTACCCGGTGACGCTACCGCGCTGCGGCAGCGTCGCCGATGCGGTCGGGGTGGCCGATTGGCTGCTGCTGCAAGACCGCAGTGATCACGCAGCGTGACCGTGGAAACCCCGCGACCATCGGTAAACCTGCGTTGGAGGGTGTGCGAATGCACGCAAGGCTTGGCCGTGGTTTGCACTGCCGATGACCGGCGATGCAGTTGCAGCGGTTAGCGGTGCGATCTGCGAGGCGGATCAGGTTCGGCGCGCCGTCGATACAGCAGGTGCAGCCCGCATGCCGATCAACATCGCCAACACAAACACCAGACTGGACGGCTGCAGTGCAGCCGCGCCCAGCAGTGCCGGCGCCGGGCACAGCCCCACCAATCCCCAGCCGATGCCGAACAGCGCGCTGCCCCATAGCAGTGGGCCGTCGATCTGCCGGTGGCTGGGCAACTGCAGCGATGCACCACGCAGTGTTCGACCACGTCGCCGCGCCCACCAGAACGCAGGCGCCGCGACGCCGATGGCGCCGAGCATGACCAACGCAAGCGAAGGGTCCCAGCGGCCGGCGACATTGAGAAAACCCAGGACTTTGTCCGGATCGGCCATGCCTGAGAGCAACAGGCCGATCCCGAAGATCAGCCCGGCGATCGCGCTGCTGAGAACCCGATTCATCAGACGCCCCGCAACGTGGCGAGCAGGGCATGGGTGGCGATCGCCGCGCCCATGAACACGGCGGTGGCGATCAGCGAGCGCCGTGCGCCACGCGCGATGCCGCACACCCCATGCCCGCTGGTACAGCCACCGCCCACGCGCGCACCGAATCCCACCAGCAAGCCTGCGCCGATCAACCACCACCATGTCGCTTGCGACTGCATGGAAGGCAGCGGCCGCACGACGGCCCACAGCGGCACGGCACCGAGCAACCCGAGCACGAACGCGCCCCGCCAATTGCGTTCATCGCGGCCCTGGCGCTGCAGCAAGCCGCCGACGATGCCACTGACGCCGGCAATGCGTCCTTCAAACACCAGTAGCCACGCGGCGGCAAGGCCAATCAGGCCGCCCCCGGCCACTGCGCTCAAGGGGGTGAAATTGCTCCAGTCGACAACCATGTCAGTCTGGCTCCGCTGTGCCGCAGACGCTGGCATACAGGGCCTGCATCACCGCAAGCACGTCGTCGCTGGCGAGTTGGTAATAGATGTATTTGCCCGCGCGACGGGTACTGACCAGGCCTTCGTCGCGCAGAACGCCCAGTTGCTGCGACAGCGTGGGCTGCGCGATGGCCGTGGCTGCCTGCAGTTCGCCGACATTGCGCTCGCCCTGGGCCAGCTGGCAGAGCAACAGCAGGCGATCCTCGTTGGCCATGGCCTTGAGCAAGCCACAGGCGCGCCCGGCCGACGCGCGCAGGCGCTGCATGCTGGCAGGATCGGCGCGAAAACGTGGCAGTGCAGGCGTGGCATGGGTCGGCATGCCATTCAATCTACTTAAAAATATAATGTGTAGCAATAGAATGTGAGGGGCGGAGGATGTGGCCGGCCGCGTACCGGAATCTCGACCTCCGCGCTGCCACACCAGCGCAGGTCGGCAATGCACGCAGGCGCTCAACCGCTCGGTACGCGCGCAGCGCAGCGGGCGAATGAGCTGTGCCGCAACTCGGGCTTGGTGACCTGACGCGGCTTAGAAGGCGTGGCGAGCAGTCGTCAGGTGAGTGTGGGCGGTGCGTAGAACGCCGGGTGCGTGCCGCACCGCGCGCAGTGCGCGCCGTCTGGCGGTGAGTGCAGTCGTGTTGTCAGCAGCGCTTGGGCGCTGGAAGCCGCGCGCTGCATGACGCAGTTGTCAAGGCGGGTGCTTCAGCGTGCGTGTGGCGCAGGCGTGGCAAGGCGCACCTCGCCGTGTCGCCAGTCGGTCATATCGCCCGCAGCCTCGAGCCGACCGTCGCGAACAAGGCCGGCAATGCGCTGCGCAACCTGGTCGGCCGCGTCCGCGACGTCGGCCAGATTCAACCGCTCGTCGGTGAGGGCTTTCGCAATGACCATCGCGACCTTTTGCCACTGCGCGTCGACAGCCCCGGTGATAAACGCATCGATTGGGCGCGGCTCAATGCCGGATGGGCCAGTGCTCGTCATCGTGAATCACCACTTCCTATTCCCGGGGCCTGGCCACAGGATGCGTGATCCCGCGTTGCGGCGATCGACTCGCTGCCTCGCTGCCGACCCCCACCCGCAACATCCCAGTCCGCGCGCCAACTATTCCTCGCCAAGTGGCGCCACATAGCCCTCGGGCTTATCGGCATTGCGCTCGAACAGGAACTTCTGCAGTTCGGCTTCGAGAAAGGCGCGATGCTTGGGGTCGCGCGGCGATAGCCGGTTTTCGTTGATCAGCATGGTCTGGTGCGCAAGCCATGCCTGCCACGCGCCCTTGCCGATCTGCGCGAAGATGCGCTGACCGAGTTCGCCGGGATAGGGCACGAAATCCAGGCCGTCGGTATCGCATTGCTGGTACTGGCAGAACACGGTGCGGGACATGCGAACTCCTTTGAGGCGTGCTTAAAGCGTGTCGAGCAATTTGCGGATCGGCGCCGGCAAGCCCAGCGAGCCGAGATCGGCGCGGGCGACCCAACGCAGATCGTCATTGTCGCGCACCGCCGCGCGCAGTGCGACCTTGCGCAGGCGCAACGGCTGCAGATGCAGGCGGTAATGGCTGAAGGTGTGCACGATCGGCGCCATCTCGTCGGCGCGCTCGTAGTCGCCATCGAGATGCGTGGCGAACCAGGCGCGCATGCCGCTGTCGGTGTCGGCCTGCGGCAGCGTCCACAGCGAGGCCCAGATGCCGGTGGGTGGGCGGCGCTGCAGCAGGACATGGCCTTGCGCGTTTTCCAGCAGCAGGGCGGTTGCTTCGCGCTCGGGCAGGACCTTGCCCGGTTTGGGCGTGGGCAGCGCCTCCACCAGGCCCTCGCGGCGGGCAACGCAGGCATCCTGCAACGGGCACAGCACGCAGGCCGGTTTGGCGCGTGTGCACAGCGTGGCGCCGAAATCCATCTGTGCCTGCGTGTAGTCGGCCAGGCGGCCGTCGGGTACATGCGCGACATGCGTTGCCGCCAGCTGCCACAGCTGCTTTTCGACGGCCGGCAGGCCGGGGTAGCCGGCAATGCCGTGGAAGCGCGTCATGACGCGTTTGACGTTGCCATCCATGATGGGAAAACGGTCGTTCCACGCCTGGCTCAGGATCGCACCGGCGGTGCTGCGGCCGATGCCGGGCAGCGCGAGCAATGCATCGAGGTCGCGCGGCAGCTCGCCATCGTGCAAGGCGACGCATTGCTTGGCGGCCGCATGCAGATTGCGTGCGCGTGCGTAGTAACCCAGCCCTGCCCAGTGGGCCATCACCGTGTCGTTGTCGGCTGCCGCCAGATCGGCAAGTGTCGGGAAGCGTGCGACAAACTTCTGGAAGTAGGGAATGACCACGGCAACCTGGGTCTGCTGCAGCATGATTTCCGACAGCCAGACCCGATACGGCGCCCGTGGATGTTGCCAGGGCAGATCGTGACGCCCGTGGCCGTCGAACCAGTGCAGCAACGGGGCGACGAAAGCGTCGACGGATGAAGTGGCGAGATCTGCGGGCATGAGGTCTGCTGGCGGTGAAGGAGGGCGGTGCGGGGCACACGCGCGGTCGTGCGGTGGCGAGCTCAGTGCAGTGGAAACGCCATACCCACCCGGCACCGCCGGCAGAACAAGCCTGCATCAACAGCCCAAAGCGGGGCCCGAGGTGCATGGGAGTCAGACACCGCCACATCGCTGCACTGCGTTGCACGTAGCGAGGCGGGCATGTCGTGCGCGAACTCCAGCACGCGTTTGGCGCGCGACCAGCCTTGCGACACCTGCTGCACCGTGCAGCCGGCCTGCCACGCGCTTGCGTACAGGGGCTGCAGATGCGGGCAGGCGTCAGCCACTCAGCTGCCCAAGGCGTCCGGCAGCAAGGCGTCGACGAAGGCGACCGGGTCGAACACGCGCAGATCTTCCGGGCGTTCGCCGATGCCGGCAAACCGGATCGGAATGTTGAACTCGCGCGCCAGTGCGAAGACCACGCCGCCCTTGGCGGTGCCATCGAGCTTGGTCACCACCAGGCCGGTGACGCCGACGGCGGCATGGAACTGGCGCAGCTGCGAAATGGCGTTCTGGCCGGTGGTGCCGTCGATGACCATCAGCACTTCGTGCGGTGCGGCGGGGTCGATCTTGCCGAGCACGCGGCGGATCTTGCCCAGCTCGTTCATCAGCCCGGTCTGGGTATGCAGGCGGCCGGCGGTGTCGGCGATCAGCACATCCGTACCGCGCGCCTTGGCGGCCTGCAGCGCATCGAAGGCCACCGAGGCGGCATCGGCGTTCTGCCCTTGCGCGATCACCGCCACGCCATTGCGATCGCCCCAGGCCTGCAGCTGCGCCACCGCGGCGGCGCGGAAGGTGTCGCCGGCGGCCAGCATCAGGCTATTGCCCTCATCCTTGAAGCGCTTGGCCAGCTTGCCGATGGTGGTGGTCTTGCCGACGCCGTTGACGCCGACGGTGAGCACCACGAACGGCTTGACCGAGCGGTCGATCACCAGCGGTTTTGACACCGGCTGCAGCAACGCGATGAGATCGGTGCGCAGCGCCTTGAACATGGCCTGTGCGTCGACGAACTCGCGCGACTTCATGCGCTTGCGCAGGCCTTCGATCAAGGCGGTGGTGGCGCCGATGCCAACGTCGGCGGTGATCAGCGCGGTTTCGATCTCGTCGAGCAGATCGTCGTCGAGCTTGGGGTTGCGCGAAAACAGGCCGCCGAAGCTGCGTGCGAAGGTGCTGTTGCGCAGCCGCTCGCGCCAGCCCGGTTTGCCGGCGGGTGCGGCAGGTAGTGCGTCGTGCTGGCCGACGATGCTGTCGGTGTCCTGCGTCGCAGGCGTCGGGCTGCCGACGATGACCGGTGCGGTCACGGTCGGTGTCGCGCTTGCCGCAGGGACTGCGGCGGGCGGAGTGGGCGCGGTCGGCGTTGCGGCAGGCGTCACCACCACCGGCGGGGCGGCGATCGGCGCGGCAGTCACCGGTGCCGGCGCCGACGGCGTGGTCGCCTGCGATGGCGTTGCAGGGTGCGTGGGGGGAGCGACAGGCGTCGTCGGTGCGCCCTGAGGCTGCACAACGACGGGCGCCACCACCACCGGGGTCGGTGCGGTGGGCGCGGCAGCCGGGGCCGGGTCCGGCAATGCCTGCAACGCAGACGGCGCGGCAGGTGTGGGTGCGGCCGGCGCGCTCGGCACGGCGGCGATGCTCTGCGCCTGGCCGGTACGGGCTGCAATGTCGCGTGCAAGCGTATCGGCCGGTGCCGCCGGTGCGGCGGTTTCCGCTGCCGGGGCAGGCGTCATGGGCGGCGCTGCGGCAGGCACTGTGCCGGACTGCGCAGGCGGCGTGGACTCGACCGGCGCTGCGGGCGTGGCGGCCGAGGGTGCGGTGGGGAATGCGGCTGCCAGTTCTTCCAGGCTATAGCGCGAGGTGCGCGAGCTGTCGGGCGCGGTGGGCTTGTTGCGGCGGAAAAAACTGGCCATTGGCAACGCAGTAGGGGAAACCCGGAATTCTACCATCCGGGTCCCGGATCACCTTGACGCGTCCTTCAGCGATGCACTGCTCCAGGGCGAGCGGAACGCGCTGCGAGGGCGCTCCCAATCCTGCCGAATTCGGCATTTGTGCCAGCTATGTGTCAGCGTCCGATTGCAGCGTGCAACCAGCTCTTCACAGCTGACCCTTGAGCGCACGGTAATCGCGCGGGGTCATGCCGACGGTGGCCTTGAACTGGCGGGCGAATGCGCTCTGGTCGGCGAACCCGCAGCGTTGGCCGATGCTGGCGATGCTGTCGTCGCCGTACAGCAGGCGCATGGCCGACTCGATGCGCAGCTTGGTCAGCAGTTGCTGCGGGGTGACCTGGAACACGCGACGGAAGTGCCGCTCCAGCTGCGCGACCGAGAGCCCGGCAAGATCGGCCAGCGCCTGCACGCGCAGGTTGTCGCCGAAGTTGGACTGCATGTGTTCCATGACCTGGCTCAGCCGCTCGTACGCCGAATGCCGGCTATCGGGCTGACCCAGATCGCGCGAAATACCCACCACGCCAATCACCTCGTTGGCCTCGCATAGCGGGCGTTTGAAGGTCAGGCACCAGCCCGGCAAGCGGTTGGGATACAGATGCACCTCCAACTGGTTGTCGATGAGCTCGCCCTGCAGTACGCGGCGGTCCTGCATCATGTAGCTGCCGCCCAGCGGCAACGGAAACACTTCCAGCGGCGAGCGGCCGATGATCTCGCTGCGCAGCTTGCGCCCGAGCCGCCGTACCAGGGTGAGGTTGCAATGGGTGTAGCGGCCCTCGCTGTCCTTGATGAAGAACACCACGTCCGGCAGTGCATCGAACAGCGTCTGCATTTCCAGTGCGGGAAGGTTGAGGTCCATCAGGGTCATGGTAGCGATCACGATTTGACGGCTGCACGGTGGTGCAACCCAGGCTTGATCCTAGCGTAAACGCGCGGCCGTGAAGCGGGTTGGCGATTGTGCAGATTTCCGCATTTTCACTTCGCATTGAACGCTAGTCGTCCGCGGGCCGGCAATGGGAGCATGAGCCATGCACACCATCGACGTCATCGACTCCCATACGGCCGGCGAACCCACCCGCGTGGTCCTGGCCGGCTTCCCCGATCTGGGCGATGGCGACCTGGCGCAGTGCCGCGAACGCTTCCGCCAGGACTTCGACCACTGGCGCAGCGCGGTCGCCTGCGAGCCGCGCGGCTCGGACACCATGGTTGGCGCCTTGCTGTTGCCGCCGCGCGACCCTGCCGCCTGCACCGGGGTGATCTTCTTCAACAACGTCGGCTACCTGGGCATGTGCGGCCACGGCACCATCGGGGTGGTGCGCACGCTGGCCGAACTGGGGCGCATCGCGCCGGGCCAGCACCGTATCGAAACCCCGGTGGGCACTGTTGGGGTGGAACTGGCCGACGATGGCACGGTGTCGGTGGACAACGTCGAGAGTTACCGCGCCGCCGCCGGTGTGGAAGTGGACGTGCCCGGCCACGGCCGGGTGCGCGGCGATGTGGCCTGGGGCGGCAACTGGTTCTTCATCACCGAGCAGGCGCCGTGTGCGCTCGACCTGGCGCATCAGCGCGAGCTCACCGCCTATACCGAAGCGATCCGGCTGGCGCTGGAAGCGGCCGGGATCACGGGTGAGGCGGGTGGCGAAATCGACCATATCGAAGTCAATGGCGCCGCCCCGGACGGCAGCGGCGTGGCGCGCAACTTTGTGCTATGCCCCGGGCTGGCGTACGACCGTTCGCCCTGCGGCACCGGCACCAGCGCCAAGCTGGCCTGTCTGGCCGCAGACGGCAAGCTGGGCGAAGGCGAGCGCTGGGTGCAGCAAGGCATTCTGGGCAGCGCGTTCGAGGGTAGCTATCGCCTGAGCGGCCGCGGCATCGCGCCACGCATCAGCGGGCAGGCGTACATCACCGCGCGCTCGCAGCTGATCGTCGATCCGGCCGATCCGTTCGCCTGGGGCATCGTGGCCTGATGCAGGCGTCGCCGCCCGCGCCGGATGCGTTGGCTGCGCCGTCGAACGGTTCGGCCGCGGCTGCACCGCATCGCGCTGCCGGTGCGGATTGCAAGCCATCTGCCGCCTCCACGCGACGCAGCTACGACCTGATCGTGATCGGCGCCGGCATCGTCGGCGCTGCCTGTGCCGAAGCCGCGGCAGGCGAGGGCCTGCGTGTGGCGATCGTCGAGCCGGGACCGATCGGCGGCGGTTCGACCGCCGCGGCGATGGGGCATCTGGTGGCGATGGACGACGACCCGGCCGAGCTGGCGTTATCGGCGTATTCGCTGCGCTTGTGGGAGCGCTTCGCGCAATTGAGCGAGGCCGAATTCAGTCGCTGCGGCACGCTGTGGGTGGCGCGCGATGCGCGCGAACTGGCGGCGGTGCCGGCCAAGATCGCGCGGCTGGCGGCGGCCGACCTGCACGCAGAAGCCATCGATGCGCAGCAGTTGTATGCCCTGGAGCCGCAGCTGGTGGCCGGGCTGGCCGGCGGCATGCGGGTGCCCAACGAGGCGGTGGTGTATCCGCCGCGGGTGGCGCGCCACCTGGTGGGCCTGGCCTGCAAGGCCGGTGCGCAGCTGTTTGCCGGCCGTCGGGTGACGCAACTGCAAACCCGGGGCGTGTGCCTGGACGATGGCCAGCTGCTGTCCGGGCCGGTGCTGGTCGCCAGCGGTGTCGCGTTGCCGGGGTTGCTGCCCGAGCTGGCGTTGCGCCCGCGCAAGGGCCATCTGGTCATCACCGACCGGCATCCCGGTTTGATCCGGCATCAATTGCTGGAGCTGGGCTATGCCGATTCGGCGCATGGGGCCGACACCACCAGCGTGGCCTTCAATGTGCAGCCGCGGCCGACCGGGCAGATCCTGATCGGCTCCTCGCGCCAGTTCGGCGAACACGATCGCGCGCTGTCGATGCAGGTGCTGCAGCGGATGCTGCAGCGGGCATTTGCGTATCTGCCGGTGTTGCGCGAGCTGCAGGCGATCCGGGTGTGGACGGGTCTGCGTCCGGCCACCCCGGACGGGCGCCCGTATCTCGGGGCGGTGCCCGGCCGGGCCGATGTGTGGGTGGCAGCGGGGCATGAAGGGCTGGGGGTCACCACGGCGCTGGGGAGCGCACGGGTGATCGTGGATAGCCTGCTCGGGCGCACGCCGGCCATCGACCCGGCGCCGTATGCCCCGGCGCGCGCCGTGCAGGGGGCCGTGGCATGAGCGCCATGGTCCGCCTGTACGTGGATGCGCAGCCGGTGGACGTGCCCGCCGGCGCCAGCGTGGCAGCCGCGGTGGCGCAGGCGACGCTGCAGTTTCGCCAGTCCAGCAGCGGTCAGCCGCGGGCACCGTTATGCGGCATGGGCGTGTGCTTCGAATGCCGCGTCCGCATCGACGGCGTTGCGCAGCAACGCGCATGCCTGGTGGATGTGCACGAGGGCATGCAGGTGCGTACCGATGGCTGAGCGCGTGCTGCATTTCGATGTGCTGGTGATCGGCGCCGGACCAGCCGGTCTGGCGGCGGCGCAGGCCGCCGCCGGCCATGGCGCGCGCGTGGGCGTGGTGGACATGCAGCCGCGCGCGGGCGGGCAGGTGTGGCGCAGCGACGTGCACCACGGTGCGCCGGCCGATGCGCGTGCGCTGCTGCGGCAGGTGCAGGGCAATGCCGCGATCAGCCTGCTGACCCGCACGCAGATCCTGCTTGCCCAGCCAGGCTGGCTCTTGGCCGATGGCCCGGATGGCGCGCTGCAACTGCATTACGCCGCGCTGGTGCTGGCCACCGGCGCACGCGAATTGCTGTTGCCGTTTCCGGGCTGGACCTTGCCCGGCGTTACCGGCGCAGGCGCGGCGCAGGCGCTGGCCAAACAAGGCTGGCCATTGCGCGGCAAGCGGGTGCTGGTGGCCGGCAGCGGGCCGTTGCTGCTGGCCAGTGCGGCCACCTTGCAGCGACATGGCGCGCAGGTGCTCGGCATCCACGAGCAGACCGGCGCTGCAGCGTTGCGTACCTTCGCTGCGCAGTTGTGGCGCTGGCCAGGCAAGGCTGCGCAGGCGGTGGCGCTGCGGCTGCAATTGCATCGCGTTGCCTATCGCGCCGGCAGCGTGGTGGTGGCCGCCTATGGCGATACGCAGCTGCGCGAGGTCGAGATCGACGGCCCTGCCGGGCGTACCCGCGTGGCCTGCGATCAGCTCGCCGTGGGGTACGGGCTGGTGCCGAATGTCGAACTGGCGCAGTTGCTGGGTTGCCAGCTGGAGCCGTGCGGTGCGCATCAGCAGGTGCAGGTCGATGCGTTGCTGCGCACCAGTGTCGTGCAGATCTTCGCAGCCGGCGAAGCCTGCGGCATCGGCGGGCGCGATTGCGCGCTGGTCGAAGGCGCGATGGCCGGGCACATGGCCGCCGGCGCACCCGATCATGCACTGCGGTTGCAGCCGCGTCGGCGCGCCGTTCGCGCGTTTGCGCAGCTGCTGCAACAGCAGTTCGCGCTGCATCCACGCATCCGCGCGCTGGCGCAACCGGACACGCTGGTCTGCCGCTGCGAAGACGTGCCGCTGGGCGCGCTGGACGCGTTTTACGACGCACGCGATGCCAAGCTGGCCTCGCGTTGCGGCATGGGCGCCTGTCAGGGCCGCATCTGCGGTAGCGCACTGGCCGAACTCGGCCGTTGCCCGCCCGATCTTTCCACCGACGCCGGCCGCCGGCCGCCGTTGTTCCCGGTCCGCCTCGCGGCGCTGGCCGACTCGTTCACTTCCGACTCGCAAGGGAATCATCCATGAGCATCGCTACGTTCTGGCACGGCGTGTTGCCGGCCATCACCACCCCGTTCACCGCCTCCGGTGAGATCGATCACGACTTCCTCGGCAAGCACGCCAACCAGCTGGTGGATGCCGGCTGCACCGCGATCGTGCCGCTGGGCTCGTTGGGCGAAGCGGCCACCCTGAGCGTGGACGACAAGCTGGCGATCCTGCGCACCCTGGTCGCTGCCTTGAACGGCCGCGTGCCGGTGGTGCCGGGCATCGCCAGCCTGGCGACCGGCGAAGCGGTGGCGCTGGCCAAGGCCGCCAAGGAGATCGGATGCGGCGGCTTGATGGTGCTGCCGCCCTACGTCTACTCCACCGACTGGCGCGAGATGGGCGCGCACGTGCGCGCGGTGATCGGCGCGACCGATCTGCCGGTGATCCTGTACAACAACCCGGTCGCCTACAAGACCGATTTCGGCCCGGCGCAGATCGCCGAGCTGGCGGCCGAATTCCCCAACCTGCAGGCGGTGAAGGAATCTTCCGGCGATGTGCGCCGTTTCGCGGCATTGCAGGAATTGCTGGGCGATCGGCTGGCGCTGCTGGTCGGCATGGACGATGCCATCGTCGAAGGCCTGAGCATGGGCGCCAAGGGCTGGATCGCCGGCCTGGTCAACGCCTATCCCGCCGAATCGGTACGGCTGTTCGAGCTGGCGCGCGATGGCGGTTACCCGGCCGCCAAGGAGTTGTACAACTGGTTCCTGCCGCTGCTGCGCCTGGATACCGTGCCCACCTTCGTGCAGCTGATCAAACTGGTGCAGGCAAAGGTCGGCCTGGGGAGCGAGCATGTGCGCGCACCGCGGCTGGTGGTGGCCGGCGCCGAGCGCGAGGCTGCGCTCAAGGTGATCGACCATGCGATCGCCACCGCGCCTACGTTGTCCTGATCACGCAGGCACCATGACGCTGCGCGACACGCCGATCTGTCAGCGTGTCGCGCAACCACGTCGCCGTGTGCGCAGCGACGTGCGCTGATCGATGCGGATGTCGCGTTTGCTGCGGCATCCGCATCGGCCCCTTGGTCGGCCGCTGTCGCATGCTGCGCACAGGTCGATTCCATGCAATGAAGGTGCCGCAATGAACGAGACGATCCAACCCATTCTGCTGGCCGGCCAATGGCAGCCCAGCCACGCTGCGACGGGCAGTTTCCGCGCCGCCAACCCGGCGACGGGCGAGCCGATCGGGCCGCTGTTTCCGGTCAGCAGTGCCGAGGACATCGAAACCGCGCTCACCGCCGCGCAAGCGGTCGCCGCCGAGCTGGCTGCCGCACCGGTCGAGCGCATTGCCGCGTTTCTGGACGCGTACGCCGATGCGCTGGATGCCGATGCCGACACCCTGGTCGCACTCGCGCATGCAGAAACCGCATTGCCAGCGCCCACGCGCCTGCGCGGCAACGAGCTGCCGCGCACCAGCGGTCAGTTGCGCCAGGCCGCAAACGCGGTGCGCAGCTACAGCTGGACCACCCCCATCATCGACAGCAGCGCCGATCTGCGCTCGCATCTGGCGCCGCTGGGCAAACCGGTGCTGGTGTTTGGCCCCAACAATTTCCCGTTCGCGTTCAATGCGATCGCCGGCAGCGATTTCGCCTCGGCCATTGCCGCGCGCAACCCGGTGATCGCCAAGGCGCACCCGCTGCATCCGGCCACCAGCCAGCGCATGGCGCAGCTTGCGCACACAGCCTTGCTTGCGGCGGGCCTGCCGGCAGCGGCAGTGCAGTTGCTGTATCACTTCGACAACGCGGTCGGCGTTCGGCTGGCCGGCGATGCGCGCCTGGGCGCGATCGGGTTTACCGGTAGCCGCGCGGGCGGCCTGGCGTTGAAGGCTGCTGCCGATGCGGCTGGCGTGCCGTTCTATGCCGAGCTCTCGAGCGTCAACCCGGTGTTCCTGTTGCCGGGCGCACTGGCCGAGCGCGGCGAAGCCCTGGCGCAGGAATTTTTTGCCTCATGCACCTTGGGCAGCGGCCAGTTCTGCACCAATCCCGGCGTGGTGGTGGTGCCGCACGGCGCGGCGGGCGATGCATTCGTCGCGGCCACCAAGGCGCATTTCGAAGCGGCCCTGCCGATGGTGCTGTTCTCGGCCGCAGGGGTGGATGGCGTGCAACGTGGCGTGGCGAGCTTGCGCGCCGCCGGCGCGGCGGTGCTGGCGGGGGGGCACACCGGCGAGGACGGCTACCGCTATGCGCCAACCTTGCTGAGCGTGGAGGCACCGGCGTTTCTGGCCAACCCGCACGCGCTGCAGACCGAGGCATTCGGCCCGGTGAGCCTGCTGGTGCGTGCGCAGGACGACGCGCAGATGGCGCAGTTGGCCACCGCATTCGAAGGCAACCTGACCGGCACGCTGTATCGCGCCGTCGATGGCAGCGACGATGCGGCATGGCAGGCCATCGCCCCCGCGCTGCGTGCGCGGGTGGGGCGGTTGATCAACAGCAAGATGCCGACCGGCGTGGCGGTGAGCGCGGCGCAAAACCACGGTGGCCCGTTCCCGAGCACCGGGCATCCGGGATTCACCGCGGTGGGCATGCCGGGCGCGATCCGCCGCTTTGCCGCCTTGCACAGCTACGACGCCGTGCCCGATGCCTTGCTGCCGCCGGAACTGCGCCAGCGCAATCCGGGCGGCGTCGCGCGGCTGGTCGATGGGCAGTGGAGCACGGCCGATCTTGGAGCGGGCACATGAGCGCGCAGATCGGTGGCCTGTCGCTGGAACAGGCGCATGCGCAACTGGTGCCGTGGGCGCAGCGCGCCGCGCCGATCGCCGCGGCCGAGTACGCGCAGCGCATCGAACGCGCACGTGCGCTGATGCGCGCGCACGGCGTGGATGCGTTGTTGATCGGCGCCGGCACCTCATTACGCTATTTCACCGGCGTGCCATGGGGCGCCAGCGAGCGGCTGGTCGCCGCGTTGCTGACCCTGCAGGGCGACCCGGTGCTGCTCTGCCCGGCATTCGAGGAAGGCTCGCTGGATGCGGTGCTGCAGGTTCCGGTGGCCAAATACCTGTGGGAAGAACACGAAGACCCCTACGCGCTGGTGGTGCAGGCGATGGACGATCGCCATGCGCACGCACTGGCGCTGGACCCGGGCATCGCCTTCGCCGTGCATACCGGCTTGCGTGCGCATCTGGGCACGGCCATCCGCGATGCCGGCGCCATCATCGACGGCTGCCGCATGTGCAAGTCGCCGGCCGAACTGGCGCTGATGCAGCAGGCCTGCGACATGACCTTGCTGGTGCAGCGGCTGGCCGCCGGCATCGCGCACGAGGGGATCGGTACCGATCAGCTGGTGCGCTTCATCGATCAGGCGCATCGCGCGCTGGGCGCGGACAACGGCTCGACCTTCTGCATCGTGCAGTTCGGCCATGCCACCGCATTTCCGCACGGCATTCCCGGCGTGCAGCAGCTGCGCGAAGGCGAGCTGGTGCTGATCGACACCGGTTGCACCGTGCAGGGCTACCACTCCGATATCACCCGCACCTGGAGCTACGGCACGCCCAGCGATGCGCAACGGCGTATCTGGGACCTGGAGCAGGCCGCGCAGGCGGCGGCGTTTGCGGCGATCCGCCCAGGCCTGGCCTGCGAGGCAGTGGACCAGGCCGCGCGCACGGTGCTGGAGGCGGCCGGGCTCGGCCCCGATTATCGTTTGCCCGGTCTGCCGCATCGCACCGGCCATGGCTGCGGCCTGGCGATCCATGAAGCGCCGTATCTGGTGCGCGGCAATGCGCAGCCACTGCGGCCGGGCATGTGCGCCAGCAACGAGCCGATGATCGTGGTGCCCGGCGAGTTCGGCGTGCGCCTGGAAGACCACTTTCATGTCACCGATGCCGGCGCGCAGTGGTTTACGCCACCGTCGCCGGCGATCGATCAACCGTTTGCGTGAACCTGTATGGGCCCACGCACGCGTAGGAGCGCGCTTGCGCGCGATTGGCGTTACCGATAAAGCCTCATCGCGCGCAAGCGCGCTCCTACGGCCGCCATTGCATCTTGGAGCAACTGCATGAACCACCTGCGTCCTGTCGCCATCGGCCTGCTGGCCGCCGCCTTGTTCACTGCCTGCAAGCCGGCGCCGCCGGCAACGGAAACGGCGGTTGCGGCCCCCTCCGCGCCAACCGGCGAACAGGCCGCCACAGCCTTCGATGCGCTGCTGGACAAACAGTGGCAATACCAGCTGCAGCACAACCCCGAGTTCGCCAGCATCATCGGCGACAAGCGCTATAACGACCGCTGGAGCGATTACTCGCTGGAGGCCGTACAGGCCGACCGCAGCGCCACCGCCGAGCTGCTCAAGCAATTCGAAGCGATCGACAGCAAGACGCTGGATGCGCAACGCCAGCTCAGCCTGCAGATGATGCTCGGCCAGTTGCGCGACAAGCTCGAAGGCATCGACCTGAAAACCTATGCGATGCCGCTGGAGCCGATCGGTGGCGTCCAGCTGGGGCTGGCCGGCTACGGCGATGCGTTTCCGTTCGAAAACCCCAAGGACTACCAGGATTACATCAAGCGCCTGCAGACGATTCCAACGGTGATCGATCAGGTGATCGCGGTGTCGCGGCAGGGTGCGAAGGAGGGACTGGTGCAGCCGCGGTATCTGCTGGAGCGCCTGCCCGAGCAGATCGACAAGATCGCCGCGCTGACCGGCGAGCAGAGCCCGTTCGCTTCGCCGCTGAAAAAGCTCGATGCCGCCGTGCCGGCCGATCAACGCGCTGCGCTGCGCACGCAGCTGCTTGCGGCGATCGAGCAACAGGTGCGTCCGGCCTACGCCAGGCTGACGGCGTTCGTGCGCGACGAATACGCCGCTCAAGGCCGCAGTTCCGAAGGCATCTGGTCGCTGCCCGACGGCGAACGCCGCTATCGCTACGCCATCCATACCCAGACCACCACCGACATGGCGCCGGAGCAGATCCATCAGATCGGCCTGCAGGAAGTGGCGCGTATCGAAGGCGAGATGGCGGTGATCGCCAAGGCGCAGGGCTTTGCAGACCTGGCCAGCTTCCGCAAGGCGGTGGACACCGACAAGCGCCACTTCGCCAGCTCCGGCGAACAGATCCTGCAGCAGTACCGCCAGTACATCGCCGCGATGGAGCCGGAGTTGCCCAAGCTGTTCGGCCATCTGCCCAAGACCGCGCTGGAGGTACAGGCGATGCCGGCGTTCCGGCGGGCTGCGCCCGGCGCCGAATACTGGCAAAGCAATCCGGAAGGCACCAAGCCGGCGATCGTGAAGGTCAACACCAGCGACTACGCCAGCCGCACGCTGGTCAATATCGAAACCACTGCCTATCACGAGGGCGTGCCCGGCCATCACCTGCAGATCTCGCTTGCGCAGACGCTGCCGTTGCCGCCGTTCCGCCAGCAGGCCGGCTACAACGCCTATATCGAAGGCTGGGCGCTGTACGCCGAACGCCTGGGCAAGGAGATCGGCTTCTTCAAGGACCCGTACAACGACTACGGCCGGCTGTCCGGCGAGTTGCTGCGCGCCAATCGGCTGGTGCTCGATACCGGCGTGCATCACAAGCGCTGGAATCGCCAGCAGATGGTGGATTTCTTCCACGCCCATCCATCCGACGATGAGCCCAGCATCCAGTCCGAAACCGATCGCTACATCGTCTGGCCGGGGCAGGCGCTGGGTTACAAACTGGGGCAGCTGCAGATTCTTGCGCTGCGTGCGGAGGCGGAAAAAGAACTCGGCGACCGCTTCGATGTGCGCGCCTTCCACGAGGCGGTGCTTGGCGGCGGCGCGATGCCGCTGGCGATGCAGCAGCAGCGCGTGCGCCAGTGGATCGCGCAGGCCAAGGCGGCGCCGGAGGCACGCGGATGAAGACCAGCAGCGTCTGGCGCGCGAGCGCATTGAGTGTGTTGATCGCTGCCAGCCTGGGCGGCACCGCAATGCAGGCGCAGGCCGCAGCGCCCGCAGCCACCACGCAAGACAGTGCAGCGGCACGCTTCAAGGCGCTGTACACGCGCGAATGGCGCTGGCGCCAGGCGCAGCTCTCCGGCGCGGTGGACGAAGACAATCAGGCCACGCAGGAGCAGCAGGCCGATCATCTGCCCAAGGTGGACGTGGCCACGCAAAACCTGCGCACCGCGTACTGGCAAAAGGCCTTGGCCGAGCTGGATGCGATTCCGGCAGCGCAGTTGCCGGCCGAGGAGCAGGTGAGCTACCAGGTGTACCGCCAGCAACTGCAGGTGCTGCTGGATCAGCAACGCTTTCGCGCCTGGGAAATGCCGTTCAACAGCGACTCGGCGTTCTGGAGCGACCTGGGCTTCAGTGCCGAAGCCAAGCTGCGCACGCGCGAGGACTACCAGCGCTATCTGACGATGCTGGCCGATATCCCGCGTTACTTCGCCGAGCACACCGACAATATGCGTGCCGGTCTTGCGCGGGGATTCAGCCAACCCAAGGTCACGCTGACCGGGCGCGATGCGTCCATCGCCGATGTGGCGCAGGCCAAGGGCGAGGCCAATGCGTTCTACGCGCCGTTTAAACAGATGCCGGCGACGCTGCCTGCCGATGTGCAGGCGCAATTGCGGCAGCAGGCAGTGCAGACCATCGACGCGCAGGTGGTGCCGGCCTATGCGCGATTGCTGGACTTCATCCGCACCGAGTACCAGCCGCGCGCACGTCCCACGCTTGCCGGTGAGGCCTTGCCCGATGGCCAGGCCTACTACCGCGCGCAGATCCGCGAATTCACCACGCTGGACCTGAGCCCCGAGCAGATCCACCAGATCGGCCTGGAAGAAGTCGCCAAGCTGCGCAAGCAGATGGATGCCACCATCGCCGAGAGCGGCTTCAAGCCGCCGGCCGGGCAGGCGGTGTTTCCGGCGTTCCTGCACTTTCTGCGGACCGACCCGCAGTTTTATGCCAAGACGCCGGAAGAGCTGCTCAAGCAGGCCGCGTGGATCGCCAAGCGGGTGGATGCCAAGGTGGGCGATTACATCGGCCGCCTGCCGCGCCGTCGTTTCGCGATCAAGCCGGTGCCACCGGAACTGGCGCCGTTCTACACCGGGGGCCGTGGCGGTCCGGGCATCTACCTGGTCAACACCTACAACCTGCCATCGCGGCCGTTCTACAACCTCACTGCGTTGACCTTGCACGAATCCTCGCCCGGCCACGCGCTGCAGATGCCGCTGGCCGCAGAAACGCGGGGGCTGCCGGAGTTTCGCCGCTACGCCTACATCTCCGCCTACGGCGAAGGCTGGGCGCTGTATTCGGAGTACCTGGGGCAGGAAATGGGCATGTACGACACGCCCTACGATCGCTTCGGCTATCTCACCTACCAGATGTGGCGCGCGTGCCGGCTGGTGATCGACACCGGCATCCACCACAAGGGCTGGACGCGCGAACAGGCGCAAGCCTACCTGCGCGACAACACCGCGCTGAGCGAGCACGAAGTCACCACCGAGGTGGACCGCTATATCGCCTGGCCCGGGCAGGCGCTGTCGTATTACCTGGGCGAGTTGAAGATTCTGGAGCTGCGCCGCAAGGCCGAAGCGGCGTTGGGCGAAAAATTCGACCTGCGCCATTTCCACGATGCGGTGCTGCAGACCGGCTCGGTGCCTCTGCCGGTGCTGGAAGCGCGTATTGATCGCTTCATCGCCGATGGCGGCGTGTCGCCGTATCCGGAGGACGCTGCGGCAGACACGGCCGATGCAGGGGCAGGGGCCGCTGCCGATGATTGAGTTTCTCCACGCGTGTTTTCACCCAGGTGCCAGGCGCGTGTGGCTGTTGCCGGCACGCGCCCGCCTGCGCAAGACCACCGTGCAGTGCTGAGCACAGTGCAAATCCATTGACCGCCACACGGCACGCACGACCACGCCATCTTCCGCAGCACGCGCACTTTCCATTCGTTCGGGGCCAGCTATGACCACACACGGTGCGACCACGCAAGGCAAGTTCCACAAGCGACTGAGCCTGACCGACCTGACCTTCATCGGCCTGGGTTCCATCTTCGGCTCGGGGTGGTTGTTTTCCGCAAGCCATGTGTCTTCTATCGCCGGCCCGGCCGGCATCCTGTCGTGGATACTTGGCGGCATTGCGGTGTTGTTGCTGGGGCTGGTGTACTGCGAGCTCGGTGCCGCGCTGCCGCGCGCCGGCGGGGTGGTGCGCTATCCGGAGTATTCGCACGGTGGCTTGCTGGGTTCGTTGACCGGCTTCATCACCCTGATCGCGTTTTCCAGCCTGATTGCGATCGAAGTGGAAGCGGCGCGGCAATATGCGGCGGCGTGGTTCCCGTGGCTGAGTCAGCCAGGCAGCAGCCATCCCAGCGTCTGGGGCTGGTTGGCGCAACTGGTCTTGCTGTTGCTCTTCTTCGTGCTGAACTACTTCAGCGTCAAGACGTTTGCGCTGGCCAACAACATCGTCAGCATCTTCAAGTTTCTGGTGCCGATCCTGGTAATCGTGCTGCTGATGAAGCACTTCAATGCAGGCAACCTGAGCGTGCATGGTTTCGCGCCGTCGGGCATGGCCGGGGTGGAAGCGGCGATCTCCGCCGGCGGGATCATCTTTGCCTACCTGGGCCTGACCCCCATCGTGTCGGTGGCCAGCGAGGTGCGCGACCCGCAGCGCAATATTCCCATCGCGCTGATCCTGTCGGTGGCGCTGTCCACGGTGATCTACGTGCTGCTGCAGCTGGCCTTTCTGGGCAGCATCCCGGCGGCGCAACTGGCGCAGGGCTGGAGCGGCATCGACAAGGCGTTTTCGTTGCCTTATCACGATATCGCGCTGGCGTTGGGCATGGCTTGGCTGGCGGCGCTGGTAATCTGCGATGCGATGGTTTCGCCCAGCGGCACCGGCAACATCTACATGAATGCCACGCCGCGCGTGGTGTATGGCTGGGCGCGCAGCGGCGGGTTCCTGCCGGTGCTGACGCGGGTGGATCCGCAATCGGGGATCCCGCGTCCGGCGTTGTGGCTGAGCCTGGGCCTGTCGATCTTCTGGACGCTGCCGTTCCCGTCATGGGAGACGCTGATCGGTGTGGTGTCGGCGGCCCTGGTGCTGAGCTATGCGGTGGCGCCGGTGACGGTGGCTGCGTTACGCCGCAGCGCGCCGGACTTGCCGCGGCCTTTCTTCGTGCGCGGGCTGAGCGTGCTGGGGCCGCTGTCGTTCATGGTGGCCGCGTTGATCGTGTACTGGTCCACCTGGCCGACCTTGTCGTGGCTGCTTGGCCTGCAAGTGCTCGCCTTTGTCCTGTACGTGCTGTATCGGCTGCCAGCGCGCGAGGGCAGGGCGCGCTTGCTGCGGCAGGTGCGCGCGTCGTTGTGGTTGATCGTGTTCTTCGTGCTGGTGATGGCGGTGTCCTGGGCCGGTACGTTCGGCGGGCACGGCTGGATCGCGCATCCGTTCGATACGCTGAGCGTGGCGGTGATTGCGTTCTTCATCTATCACTGGGGCGCACGCAGCGGCCTGCGCAGCGATGAACTGGCGCTGGAAGAAGACGATGGCGAGTGACGCGCGGCGTCCCGCATGGGCAGTGCAGGTCTCGCGCGCCATGGCCGCCTGCATCCTGTTGCTCGCCGCCACTGCGCAGGCGGCGCCCTGGGTGGCCGATTACCAGCGTTCGCTTGGCCTGCGCGCGCACTGGAGCACGCTGACCGAAAACGTCGCCTGGCCGGCGCAATGGCAGGACGATGGCACGTTCTATTACCGCAAGACCGTACCCGGCGGATTTGCCTTCGTCCGCGTAGATGTGGCCACGCTGCACAAGCAACCGGCCTTCGACCAGGCGCGCGTGGCACAGGCGCTGCAGGCCGCCACCGGCACCGCCTATGCGGCGTTGACGTTGCCGTTCGAGCGGTTTGCGTACTCGCAGGAAGGAACGCGCGAAGACGGCGCGATCGTGTTCGCCATCGACGATGCTCCCTGGCGCTGTACGTTGACCACGTATCAATGCGCGCCCGATGCCCGCGACAGGCAGCCGCAGTCGCAGCAGCGACCGCGCGGCTTTGGCGTGGTGCGCGACCCGGAGGTGGCGGCCGACACCACCCCGCGCCGTTCGCCCGACGGGCAATGGGAAGCGCTGGCCGATGGCTGGAACCTGATCGTGCGCCGGGTGGCCGATGGTCAGCTGGTGCAGCGCACCGACGATGGCCGCGCCGAGGATTATTTCGATCCGGACAGCATTGCCTGGTCGCCCGATTCGCAACAGCTGGCGGTGTATCGGGTGCGGCCGGGCACTGCGCGCCGGGTGACGCGTGTGGAGGCCGCGCCTGCCGGACGCCTTCAGCCGGTAGTGCATACCCAGCTTTATCCCAAGCCGGGCGATGCGGTGGATGTGGAACGGCCGGTGCTGCTGGCGGTGGATGGCACGCGGCGCGTGGTGGACAACGCGCTGTTTGCCACGCCGTATTCGTTGTCGCCGCTGCAATGGCGGGCAGATGGGCGCAGCGTGAGCTTTGAGTATGTGCAGCGCGGCTTTCAGCACATGCGCGTGATTGCGGTGGATGCCCGCAGCGGGCGGGCGCATGTGGCCGTGGCCGAAGACGCGCGTACCTTCGTCTATGCGGACCGCAGCTTTCGTCACGAGGTGGACGCGCATGGCAACGAGATCGTGTGGATCTCCGAGCGCGATGGCTGGCGGCATCTGTATCTGTTCGATGGACGCAGCGGCAAGCCCAGGCGCCAACTCACCCGCGGGGCCTGGGTGGTGCGCGATGTGCTGAAGGTCGACGATGCACAGCGCCGCATCTGGTTCACCGCCAGCGGCATGGATGCGGGCAAGGACCCGTACTACCGGCAGCTCTACAGCGTGGATTTCGATGGACGGAACCTTCACCGATTGACCGCCGTCGATGCCGATCACGAGGTGGCCATTGCAGACGATGGGCGGCATTACGTCGATGTCTATTCGCGCCCGGACCTGCCGCCGGTGATGGAGCTGCATGCCATCGATGGCCGGCTGTTGCAGCAGGTGGAGCGCGGCAACATCGAGCGCTTGCTTGCCGCCGGCTGGCGTGCGCCGGAAACCTTCGTTGCCAAGGGCCGCGACGGCAGCACCGACATCTGGGGCATGGTGGTGCGGCCACGCGATTACGACCCGCGCAAAAAGTATCCGGTGATCGAAAACATCTACGCCGGCCCGCACGACTCCTTCGTGCCGAAGACGTTCTGGCCGTTCGGCTATCACTCCGGCGGCGACAAGCAGATCGGCATGCAGGCGCAGGCCGATCTGGGTTTCATCGTGGTGATGATCGACGGCATGGGCACCGCCAACCGTTCCAAGGCCTTTCATGACGTGGCGTGGAAGAACCTGAGCGATTCCGGCTTTCCCGATCGTATTGCCTGGCATCGTGCGCTCGCCGCAAAGGACCGGTCCTACGACATCGGCCGGGTCGGCATCTACGGCGCCTCGGCTGGCGGGCAAAGCACCTTGGGCGCGCTGGAACGTCACCCGGACTTCTACAAGGTGGGCGTGGCGTTTGCCGGGTGCTACGACAACCGCATGGACAAGATCAGCTGGAACGAGCAGTGGATGGGCTGGCCGGTGGACGCCAGCTATGCCGCTGCCTCGGGAGTGGTGAACGCGGCCAGGCTGCAGGGCGACCTGCTGCTGATCGTCGGCGAGCAGGACAGCAACGTGGATCCGGCGTCCACCGCGCAGGTGGTGGACGCCCTGGTCAAGGCCGGCAAGGACTTCGACCTGCTCAATGTGCCGGGCGGCGAACATTCGGTGGGCCGCTCCAGCGGGCCGATCGACTACGTGCAGCGTCGCCAGTACGACTTCTTCGTGCGCCACCTGCTAGGGCAGCCCACGCCGCACTGGAATTCATCCGCCCCGGAGGCTCGCTGATGCTGTTTTCCCGTTTATTCGCCTTGCGCTGGCGTGGCCGCGCGGTTGTCTGCCTGTGTGTGCTGTCGTTGCTGACAGCCGCGATGGCACCGGCAGCGTGCGCAGAAGAAATGCCGCGCTTCGTCAGCCAGAACGGCCGCCACGCGGTCTTCGTCGACGGAGCGCCGTACACGATCCTGGCCGCGCAGCTGCACAACTCCAGCGCGTGGCCGGCGGTATTGCCGCAGGCGCTGGACGAGGTGGTGGCGCTGCATGCCAACACCGTGGAAGCGCCGGTGTACTGGGAGCAGTTCGAGCCGGCGCCAGGCCGCTTCGACACCACCAATGTGGATGCGTTGATCGCCGGCGCACGCAAGCGCGGCCTACGCGTGGCCTTGCTGTGGTTCGGCAGCTGGAAGAACGGCCAGATGCATTACGTGCCGGAGTGGATCAAGCGCGACGACGCCACCTACCCGCGCATGCGCGATGCCAATGGCGAGCCGGTGGATGTGCTGTCGCCGCATGTGGATGCCAACGTGCAGGCCGATGCGCGTGCGTTCACCGCGTTGATGCAGCATCTGCGCAAGGTCGATGGCGAGCGCCACACGGTGATCCTGGTGCAGGTG
The DNA here is from genome assembly GCF_024806835.1 of Xanthomonas sp. 3793. Taxonomy (GTDB): domain Bacteria; phylum Pseudomonadota; class Gammaproteobacteria; order Xanthomonadales; family Xanthomonadaceae; genus Xanthomonas; species Xanthomonas arboricola_F. The sequence goes on along the minus strand of NZ_JANTYU010000001.1, from coordinate 648,932 downwards.
GAAAACGAGCCTGGCGCCATCGGCACGGTACGCGACCACGGCCAGGCCGGCGAGGCGGCGTTCGCACAACCGGTGCCCGCGGCGATCGCGCAGGCGCTGGGCAAGCCGCAGGGCAGCTGGCAGCAGGTGTTCGGTGCCGAGGCGGCAGAAGCCTTCAACGCGCATGCCACCGCCGCGTATATCGAACAGGTGGCCGCGGCCGGCAAGCGTGCGTATCCGCTGCCGCTCTACGTCAACACCTGGCTGCGCTACAAGGGCAAGCGTTACCCGGGCATGGATTACCCGTCCGGCGGCGCCACGGTGAATGTGTTCGCGCTTTGGCGTGCGGCAACCCCGTCGATCGACTTCATCGGCACCGACATCTACACCAGCGACTACAACGAATACACCAAGGTCATCGGCCAGTACGCGCGGCCGGACAATCCGGCCTGGGTGTCGGAGACCGGCTTCGAGGCGGCGACGGCGCCATACCTGTTTCATGTACTGGGGCAGGGCGGGGTGGGCTTCTCGATCTTCGGCATGGATGGCAACCCGGACAGCGAGGCCAATCGGGCCGCCACCGCCGCGCATGCGGCCAACTTCCAGTTGCTGGCGCCGTTGCAGCGCGTGTTGGCGCAGGCCGCATTCGAAGGCCGCCTGCAAGGCGTGGCCGAGCAGCCTGGCATGCCGCAGCGCACGCTGCGCTTTGGCGATTGGCAGGCCAAGGTGTCGTTCGGGGCGCCGATGTGGGGCGATGCGCCGGCGATCCTGCCGGGCAACGACGACCACGCCGGGCGGCTGCTGGTGGCGCAGCTGGGGCCGGAGGAGTTTCTGGTCACCGGCATGGCCGCGCGCATTGAATTTTTCCGCGAGGCAGCCGATACCCGTCATGGGCAACTGTTGCGGGTGGAGCAGGGGCGGTATGTGGACGGGCGCTGGCAGGCGGAAAAACAGCTCAACGGCGACCAGACCGACTACGGGCTCAACTTCGGCCGCGGGGGTTCCAGCAGTCCCGAACCGGTGGTGTTGCGGGTGCGGGTCGGAACCTATTGACGGATGCAGGCGCTGCGGCGACTCCGTCCGTAGGTTTGCCAGCATGCCCTTGCCCGCAGTGCCTCACTCCATTGAATTTCCCGCGGTCCTTCACTCACTTGCGTAACGGAGCCACCATGAGCATCAGCAGCATCGCCAGTTCCGGAATGCAGGTCGCCGCGCTGCGTCAGCAGGTGGCCGCCAGCAACGTCGCCCGCCAACCGGTGGACGGTAGCCCGCGTCAGTCCGTGACCGCCAGCACGCAGGCCAATGGCGGTGTGGCGGCCAGCCTGGTCGATGACGCGTCCGATCCGTCGGCGCCGGTCACCGATCTGGTCGACGGGCTGTCGGCGCGCAACGATTTCCAGGCCAATGCCACTGTATTGCGGCGCTCGGACCAGATGCTGGGCAGCTTGCTGGACGTGCTGACCTGAGCAGCTGGATGGGACAAACGCCGGTTGTCGATCTGGTGCTTGGGGTACACGGCCGGCGAGCTAGTCCCGCCTGGTGACACCTGGGTAGATGCACGCTCTGCATGTCTGAGTCAGCAGATTGATGGCTGCTGCTGATGCGGGTATCGAGAAGCGACTCAATAGTGCGCTTGTCTTGTCTGCGGACGAACGGACTATGCGGATAGCCTGCAAACGTAGAGCGGCTGATCTGTCACTTGGCTGCAGGGTCCTTGCCCGCCCACCATCGCGGGACACGCCGTGAATCCGTCCATGGAGGCTCTTACGCGGCATCCATGCCGCGTAAGGTCCCGCGACGGTGGGCGGGCAAGGACCTGTCGAGAGGGTCGGTGTGCATGGTTTTCAGTAAAGCAGCCAGCAAACTGTCTGGCGCGGTGTGCTCGCCGCTTGCGGGACCGTTGGCGGCATGGATGCCGCCATCGAGCCTCCACGGACGGATTCACGGCGTGTCCCGCAAGCGGCGAGGGCACCGCGCCCTCGACGCACCGAGCTGTTGATTCAAACATCCGAGCGCGGCCAAACAACGCCACCATTCCAGGTCTCGACTGCGTTGTGGGTTGCGTATCGAGGGCTTGGAAGTGCGGATGGATCAGCGGTAGAGCAGTCGGTCTGGTGCTTGGCTGCCGGGCCCTTGCCCGCCCGCCGTCACGGGACACGCTGCTCCCGCAAACGGCGAAGGCGTCGCATACTCGACCGACCAGGTGCTTGATTCAGGGCGTCACGCTGAAGTCGTTGTACGCACTGCCGGTCACTTCCCGTCGGTGCCCAGCACCTTTTCCGCGTCGACAGTATCCACGCCCTGCAGTTGCCCCAGCAGATTGTCTAACCAGGGCTTGTGCATGGCGCCGACGACTGCCAGCACGCGCGCATCGGGTTGCTCGGCAAAGCTGGCGCGGACATTCGACACCATGCGCAGGTTGCGGATTTCCCAGCCGGATACGTAGCGATAGCCGTAGTGTTGCGGCGAGTTTTCGCTCAATGCGGCGCGAAAATCCACCGCAATCGCCAACTGCTGACTGGCCGGCAGGTTGATTGCGCGATAGAGCTCCAGCAACTTGCCTTCGCTGGCAAGTTGGTCTTCGCGCTCACGCATGGCCTGCGCACGCGGCGCAGCTTTGTCCCACGCGGCCTGGATCGCCTTGCCATAGGCGACAGGGTCACCCAGGTCCACGTTGTCGCCGGTGTGATCGTCCACCGGGTAGACGCGCTGCAGGCCAAGGCGTGCCGCCAGGCGTGCAGCAATCTGCTGACTTTCGTTTGGGCGTTTCTCTGCGCTGCGCAGCTGTGCCACCAGCGCAACATCCAACCCGTCGCCGGCCCGCTGCTCGGCCTGCGCAAGCTGCAACCACTGCACCAACGCAGACGCCGGATCGCCCGAGGCCAGGAACAGCGCGGTGAGTTGTCGGCGTTGCGCCGCTGTGGGCAGGCGCGGCCAGGTCTTGAGCATTGCACGCACCTTGCCGATGGCGGCGGGAGCATCCAGCCCGGTCGCGTGCGCTGCCTCGCTGGTGTCCGGGCAATAGCTTGCAGTGTCCTCGGGCAGATACACCGCAGGATGCCATCGCATCAAATCGCAGGTTTCGCCCGACAGATCCTCCGTCGTGATGATGGTCGGCTTGTAGGCCGCCAACCGGTCCAGCACCGGTTGCAGCCGTGCTGTACTGATGTCGCTACCGGCGGGCAACTGCGACAGGTGCACGCTGCCGAGGACCAGCACCTGGGTGCGTGGCGCGGCCATCTCGGCATCCAGCTGCGACAGGTCCACCTGCGCTTGCGCGATACCGGGTGCGATGAGCGCCAGCAACGCGATGCACAATCGGCGGGAGTGCAGCAACGTGGTCGACATGGATGCTGTAGCAGGACGCGACGCTGCCGCGTCGACGCGGTTCGACTTGCGGGGTGCTCGGGGCTGCATGACGGTCCTTGCGGGTAATCGTATTTGCGCCGCCGCAGGCCCACCCTGCGGCAGTAAAAGTGCAGCGAGTGTGGCCGATACCGCCGCACCGAACCCGGCCGGAAAATCATGCAGCCAAATGGCAGGGATGGCGCGGGCGCATCCTTCGGTCGTGCCTGCCCGGTGCCGGAGCATCCACCGCGGCGCGCTTCAGGCACCGCGTGCAACAGGTCGGTGGCTACGTCAGGCAAGTCTTGATGACTTGCTCCCAGCCACGTGCCGACTGGTAGTGCGTCGTGCAGCGCGCATGTGGGCGAATGGCAACGCAGCGCACGCTGTTTGCAGTGACCGCCAAGGTCCATCCATCGCCGGCAGGCAGGATCGATGCGCCATGCACTGCGGTATGAACTCAGCGACTGTGCGGCATTGAGAGATGCCGGTGAGTCCATCAACGCAGCCGGTCCAGCGGCGTCCATGCACGCCTCAGACCATGTGACTGAGGCCAACGTTGCCCGCATGCCGCAAGGTCGTAGCAGGCACCCCGGTACCCGCCAACGGCTTGGTCGGTATGCAGATTTCCGCACCTGCGTCGGAGCGCTGCCACAAGACGTCGCGGGCACGGGCGCGCAGGATGCGTCAAGACCATTCAAGGGCGCGACGATGGACCGGAGAACCTTTCTGCGGCAGGGCATGGCAGCGACCGCGGCCGTGGGTGCAGGCGCGGCGCTGGCGGGTCATGCGGTGTCGGCCAACGTGGCCGCATCGCCCGCAGCACTGCGACCGCGGCTGGAGGCCTTGCCTTCAGCCGCGCACGTGGGCAGCAAGCTGTGCAGTTTTGAACACCTGCAGAAGCAGTGGAGCGTCTACGAGCATCTCGACGACCCGCAGGGCCAGCTCACGCTGTGGACCGATAGCGGCATGCTGCGCCTGGACAAATACACCGAAGCCGCCTATCCGGCTGCAGCGGCCCCGTACTTCGGCATGCCGCTGGCACAGGTGGCGATGGCCGATGCCGACCTGCTCGCCGATCGCTTGCTGCGCGATGGCGACCCGGACGAGGCGCAGGTGCGCGATGTCGCGCCGCCGCCGGCCTCGCTGCTCGATCCCAAGGACAATGGTGGCCGCTGGCCGTGGACCACCTTCGTCGGCACGCGCGAAAGCCTGGACACGATGCCGATCCTGCCCAACGGCCGTAGCCGTACTTCGCGGCCGGAACATGCCTTCACCGAACTTGGCGAAGAGGCGCTGATCAAACGGCGCGAAGAAGGCATGTTGGGCGGCTGGATGCCGGCGGTGCGCAAGGTGATGCGTCGCGAAGGCGAGGCCGATGCCTGGTACGACGTGCTGGTGTTTGCCGATGTGCGTGCCAGCGACCGCTTCGTGGTGCAGACCTGGCACCGCACCATGCAGGTCCGCAGCGGGCAGATCGTGGCGGTGCACTACACGAACAGCTATCCCGCATTCGGCGGCGTGCGCACCGCGGCCACTGCCGAGCACTTCTACGCAGCGTTGATCGATTTCGCCGCGTATTGGCAGCAGACCATGGAGGGCACGGTGCAGGCGCAACTCCCCGATGCCAGCTGGAACGCCATGGCGCAGTTCGCCTTCGCGCGCGAACTGGTGGTGCGCCCGGGTGGCGACTACCCGAAGTACGGTGCGGTGGAGCGCGACTATTACGGCAACGAGTACGACGGCTTCCAGGACACCTTTACCAGCTCGCTCTACGCCAATCTGGAGTGGGGCCGTTTTGCCCAGGCCGCTGCGGTGCTGGACAACTATTTCGATGCGTTCGTGCAGGACGACGGCATGCCGAACATGCGGGGGCCGGAGGTGGGGCAATTCGGCCTGACCTTGTCGCTGCTGGCGCGCTACCTGCGCTACACCGGCGATGCGGCGCGCTTGCGTCGATTGCTGCCCAAGATCGCGGCCACTGCGCAGGTATTGTGCACGTTGCACGACCAGGCCTTGGCGTTGCCGCGCAACGCGCATGGTCACGGCTTGTTGCATGGCTGGAACGAATCCGATGCCTGCCTGTTCCCCGATCCGTCGCTATGGTGGAAGCCGTACTACGCCAACAGCGCGCTGACCATTCGCGGGTGGGAGGACATCGCGCAGGTCTGGGGCACGCTGGGTGGCGATGCGGCGGTGGCAACGCAATGGCAGCGCCGCGCAAAGCAACTGCGCACACGGCTGCACGCCAGCCTGCGCGCCAACGTGCGCCGCGATCTGTCGCCACCGTATGTCGGCCCGCTGCCGGGCACCCGACTGACGTTTCGCCAATCGTTGCTGCAGGAAAAACCCAGTGAGCAGCAGTGGCCGCATCGCGCCTATGCCGAGTTGCTGCAGGCCGATGTGCTGCCCGACGATCTGGCTCACCTGGTGATCGACTGCCTGCGTGGCCATGGCGGCACCAGCATCGGCGTGGTGGCCAACATCGCGCCACCGGAGCCGGGTAGCCGCGATCTGCTGGGCTTCATTTCCTACGGGTATGCGCAGCAGCTGTTGCGCCTGGATCGCATCGAAGAGTATCTGCTGTTCGTCTACGCGCACCGGTACCAGGTGCATACGCGTGGCAGTTGGACGGCAGGCGAGGTCAGCGGTATCACCGGTGGCATGCCGCTGTTCTGCATGCCGGCGCAGATGACCATCCCGCTGCTGTTGCGCTGGATGCTGGTCAGCGACGATAGCGCGGGCGAGCAATTGTTTCTGGCGCGCGCCGTGCCGCGTGCATGGCTGGCTAGCGGCGAAGCGGTCGGCATGACGGCGGCACCGACACGCTGGGGCGCCGTCACGCTGCGCTTGCGCACCGATACCGCCGCACGCCGCATCGATGCCCAGGTACAACTGCCCGAGCGCGCTCCGGAGCGCACCTGGCTGACGCTGCGCGCGCCAGCCGGTACGCGGCTGCAACGCGTGCTGGTCGATGGCCAACCAGCCCGTCTGCAAGGCCCGCATGCGGATCGGGTTGGGTTGTCGCACAGCGCTGCAGAGGTGCAGGTGCAGGCCTGGTACGGGTGATGCACGGCGTTGCCGTGCCGACATCCAGGCGCGGCGCTTGCTGAGTGCGGCGCTCGGCATCGAATGCCGGATCCTGCGCGGTCGGTAACAAGGTTACTTTTCATGGTGTCTGCAGGGGGCATGCCATAACGCTCGCCCTGTAGCGATCGATACCGCCACTGCGCTGCCATCAGGCGCGCATGGTCGATCCGGCAGTTGTCGGTTATAAGCGACAACCGCTTGCCCTGCGTCGCCGCGCTTTATGTCGACAGTGTGGCAAAAGCACGTGAATTTCCGCACGCGTGCCGGATAAATTCGTCAAGACGCTGGCGCGTCGTTGCTGCAAGATTTTTTTGCGTGGCTTGCGCTGCATTGGTTACGTGCTCTCAGGGGGAGAGCAGCAGCATCGTCGTCCTGCCTTGCCGGTTGCCGCGTCGCGCGGCAATTCACTGATGTCGTCCGTGTCGTGATTCGTCTCTGGTCCTGCGCTGCTGCAGTGCGGCGTGACCGTGCGCGCAGGTTTGCTGTTTTCCCCTAAAAGCACAAGGAATTCCGATGTCGCCACGCCGCTCCGCCCTGTTGTCGCAGTGCCGTGTCTCCAGGCGTCGTCCGTTGATCGATGCGATCGTGCTGGTCTTGTCCATCGCTACCGCGCCGGCGTTCGCGCAGCAAGGCGGCCAGACCGACGACGATGCCACCCAGACGCTGGACCGCGTCAATGTCACCGGCACCCACCTGCGTCGCGTGGATGCGGAAACCGCCAGCCCGGTCATCGTGATCGACCGCCAGCGCATCGAAGACAGCGGGCAAAACACGCTCGGCCAGTTGCTGCAGCAGCTCCCGGCGATGTCCGGCTTTATGCCAGGCCCGGCGCTCAACTCCGGCTTCAGCCATGGCCGCGCGCTGGTGTCGCTGCGCAACCTGGGACCCGAGCGCACCCTGGTGCTGGTCAACGGCCATCGCATGGCCGGGCCGGCCAGCAGCGTGGCGTCCGCACCGGGCGTGGATGTCAACGCGATCCCGGTGGCGATGGTGGAGCGGGTGGAGGTGCTCACCGACGGTGCCTCGTCGGTGTATGGCTCCGATGCGATCGGCGGGGTGGTCAACATCATCCTCAAGGACAAGTACGACGGCTTTGCGGCGACGGCCGATTACGCGCAGAGCACGCACGGCGATGCCAACAGCCGCACGCTGGGCGTGGAGTGGGGCAAGACCTGGGACCGCGGCGGGCTGATCGTGGGGCTCTCGCAAAACTCGATGAACCCGGTGTTCAACGGCGACCGCCGCTACGCCGCCAGGTTGGTGGAGTTCTTCAACGGGCAGGTCAGCGAGGTCCGCGGCGGCAATACCCGTGCATTCCTCAACGATGGGCGTCGCGTGACGCCGGCCGACGGGGTGCCGCCCGGTCCGGTCGACCAAACCGCGTTCCGCCCGTACGATCCGGCGACCGACAGCTACAACGCCTACGACGGGCAGTATCTGATCACGCCGATCAAGCGCACCAACGCGTCCTTGCATGGCAGCTTCGACATCACCCCGGACATCCAGGCATACACCGACGTGTTCTGGACGCGCAGCGAGACCACCTCGCAGCTGCCTGCGTTCGGCATGGAGATGGAGGGGGCGGTCGACAATTACTACAACCCGTTCGGCGATCAGCTGGACCGCTACGTGCTGCGCTCCACCCAGGCCAACACGCGCGTCTATACCGCCACGATGTTCCAGACCAACATCGTGGCCGGCCTGCGTGGGCGCGTGCAAGGCACCAGTTGGCAGTGGGATGCGGCGGCGGGGTATGCACGCTACAAGGACACGCTGGTGCGGACCGGTTTCTCCATCACCTCGGCATTGAACAACGCCACCGGTGCCTCGTTCCTGGACAGCGATGGTGTGGTCAAGTGCGGCACGCCCGGCGCAGTGATCGCCGGCTGCACGCCGATCAACATCTTCAACCCCAACGACCCGGCCACCATCGCCGCGCTGCGCGGCACCCAGCGGCCGGTGGACCTGATCGACGAGAGCCAGATGCGGTTTGTCGACATCAGCGCCAACGGCGATCTGTTCAAGCTTCCTGCCGGCGCGGTGCAGGCAGCGGTGGGTCTGGTCTATCGCAGCAACAAGTTCGCGCAGGGCACCAGCAGCGAGGTGGCCGCCGCCGATGCCGATGGCAACTGCGATTACAACGATGGCTGCATCCTCAAGCAAGGACGCGACGAATCGGTGCGCGAGGCCTACGCCGAATTGTTGGTGCCGTTGCTCAAGGACGTGCCGTTTGCCAGCAGCTTGAATCTCAATCTGGGCTCGCGTTATTCCAAATACGATGCCTGGGGCAACACGACCAATAGCAAGGTGGCGATCGAGTGGCGGCCGATCGCCAATCTGCTGGTGCGCGCCACCGGCTCGCAGGTCTTCCGCGCCCCCGCGCTGGGCGATCTGTACGGCTCGCCCTATAACGCGGTGATCGACACCACCGGCGATTTCGAGGACCCCTGCAACGGCTATGCCGGCGCTGCACCCAATCCGGCCTGCGCCAACGTGCCCAACGATGGCAGCTTCAGCAACACTGCGCAGTTCAACGTGGTGACTTCCGGCGCCAACAACGTCGGCTTCCAGCTCAAGCCCGAGCGTGGCCGCTCCTACAACGTCGGGGCGGTGTACGACCCGGACCAGGTGCGCGGCCTGTCGCTCAACGTGGACAGCTGGCGCGTGGTGCTGGAGGACATGCTGACCGGCGTGAGCCTGCAGCAAGTGGTCAGCGATTGTTTCGAAGGGCGAGAAGCGGCGTTTTGTCCGCTGATCCAGCGCGATGCGACCGGGCAGCTGACGCGCGTGTCGGTGCCCTTTGCCTATAACACCGGCAAGGTCGATATTCGCGGCTACGATGCCGGCATCCACTACACGCTGCCCGGCACGGCGTGGGGCAGTTTCGCTGCCGGTCTGGATGCGACGTTCTTTTCCGATTATCGCTTCGCTGGCGATACGCACAATTACGTCGGCGAAAATTCCAGCTGGGGCAACATGCCGCGCTGGCGCGCGGTGGCCAATCTTGCCTGGGACAAGGGGCCGTGGCATGCGAGCTGGAGCACCCGTTACCTGGGCCACACCGTCAACGGGAGCCAGTACGAAGACTTCTGCCTGGATACCAATGCCGACGGCAGCTGCCGCTATTTCCCGATCGGCTCGGTGGTCTATCACGATGCGTCGCTGAGCCGAAAGCTGGAAACCCTGCACAGCACGCTGGCGATGGGCGTGGACAACCTGGGCAATCGCGCGCCGCCGCGGTTCTACAGCTACTCCAACGCCGCCAATACCGATGCCACGACCTACGACACCCTGGGACGCTCGTTCTGGGCGCGGCTGCGGGTGGAATTTTGAGCCGGATGGGAGCTGCATCCCGAGCGTGCTGGAAGGCGAGCAGTGCTGCTTTGGTGCGCAAGGCCGAGCGCAGGCAGTGGCCCTGCGGCCAGCGCTTGTGGCTGCCACGCCCGACATCCGGCCAGCGTGGGAGTACGCGCGACTTTAGCCGGGGCCGTCGTCGCCAGATCGGGCCTGAGGTTGCGTGCCCAGGACCCTGCGCAAGCAGGGTCGGGCAGGTGGTCATCGCCTGGGCGTGGTGGTTAGCGCAGCGTTCCCAACGACAGGCCAATCAGTTGCCAAGCGCCTTCTACGAAGCCATTGCATGCGCACGTTGCGTGTGTTGATGTCGCCGTGTCGCAACGGGCGCGGCATGCGTGCGGGTTTGGCCGGGTTGCTCTGGGCCGGCACGGTGGTGGGGATGGCGGTGGCGATCGCAAAGCCGGCACAAGACGCGCCCATGGCTGTCGCCAATGCGGACATCGGCTACCCGCATTTCCGTGGGCTGGCGCATCCGGTGCCCGACAGCGGCGTGGCCTTCGCACCCGGTGGGCAACTTGCCAGGATCTACGCTGCCGATCTCGCGCGAGGGGCAGGGCAGGCTGCGGGCAACGATTTCTGGATCGACCGCATGCTGGTCCGCGAAGGCACCGGCGGCGGCTACGATGACAAGAACGATTGGCTGTTCACCCGAGGCCGCGCGGCCTTTCTGGCCACGCACAAGCCCGAGATTCCCGGCTTCGTCGGCCAGGTGGCGTACTGGCATGCCACCGACTACGACGCCTTGTTGCGCATCCTCTCCAAGCAAGGCGACCGTGCAGTGCAATGGACCGAGCGCCCGCAACAGCGCCGCCAGACGCCCAGCTATTTCAGCACCGTGTTCGAGGATGCTGCGGCAGGCGTACGGATGCATCTGGTCAAGTACATCACCGAGCAGAACGTGGCGGTGGCCAGCATTGTGCTGTCCAGCCTGGACGGCGCGGCGCATACGCTGTCGGTGCAGGCGCTCTCGCCGCTGGCCCCGCATGCCGATGGCACGGAGCTGACCGGCGCGTTCGATGCCTACAACGCCATCACCACGGTGTTTGCGCGCCTGTCCGGCAATGGCTTCCGGGTGGACGGCAACCAGCTGGTACGCGAGGTGGCGGTGCCTGCCAGCGGCCAGGCGCCAGCGCTGAAGCTGCAATTGGGCCTGCTCACGCACGAACTGCCGCAGGCGCAGGCCGAGTACACCCGCATCGCCGCGCAGTCGCCGCAACAGGCCTACCGGCAGCACGTCGCCAGCTACAACCGCTGGTGGGTGGACAACGTGCCGTATCTGGACACGCCAGAGCAGAACATCACCAAGAGCCTGTTCTATCGCTGGTGGGTGCTGCGCTTCAACTTTCTCGATGCCAACGTGCCGGGCAACGACTACCAGTTTCCGGTCGCCATCGAGGGCGTGCTGGGCTACAACAACGCCATCGTGCTGACCACCGGGATGTTCCTGGACGATCTGAAATACCTGCGCGACCCGAGCTACGCCTACGGCAGCTGGCTCAGCGCAGGCGAGACCGCGGGCGGCGGCAAGTACACCGACAACCCCGGTTCGCCGGAAAACTGGTCCAACTCCTACGCGCAATACATCACCGCCGCTGCCTGGCGCTCGATGCAGCTGCATGGAGGCCCGCGCGCACTGGCCGCAAAACTGGCCCGCTACGGCAGCGGCGATGTGGACGGCGTACTGGCTGCCTACGATCTCAACCACAACGGCCTGATCGAATACGACTGGGCAGCGATGACCGGCAACGATGCCGATGCGGTGTCGTTCGACTGGGCGGCCAAGCACGGCGAAATCCGCATGGATCGCACCGAAAGCGCCTATGTGTACGCCAATGCGCAGGCCGCGGCGCAGGCAGCGCAACTGGCCGGCGACAGCGCAACCGCGCAGCGCATGCAGGCGACCGCACAACGCATCCGCCAGGCGGTGCTGGACGTGTTGTGGCAGGACCACAGCGACAGCGCCGACTCGGTGGGCTTGCACGGCGAGCTGCTCAAGCATCGCCAGGCCAAAGGGCCGCGCCTGCCGGTGGACTGGAAGGAAACCAACAACTATTACCCTTTCAGCGTGGGCCTGATGCCCAAGCAGGGGGAGCCGGACTACGACCCCAAGTATGTCCGCGCATTGCGGCTGTTCGCCGATGCGGCGCATTACCCGCTGTTTCCGTTCTATACCGCCAATCAGGTCGATCTGCAGGCGCGCGGCAGCGGCGCCGATTCGGGCAGTAACAACTTTTCCACCATCAACGCCACCGTGGCGTTCCGCCTGTTCGGCGAGGCGCTGCGCGATTACCCCAGCCCGTTCCTGAGCGCGCGCAGCTACCGCAAGCTGCTGTACTGGAATGCATGGGCGCCCTATATCGACGGCGACAACCGCTACCCCGACCAGAACGAATTCTGGGCCAGGGGCAGTGCCGGCGATGGCGGCAAGATCGGGTACCGCTCGTGGATTCACCACACCCAGCTGGGGGCGACCAACTTCACGATGATCGAGGACGCGATGGGCCTGCGCCCACGCAACGACGACAGGATCGAGCTGTATCCCATCGACATCGGCTGGGACCATTTCGCCGCCGACAACCTGCGCTACCGCGATCGCAATCTGAGCATCGTCTGGGACCGCGACGGGCGCCATTACAACGGCAGGGCCGCGCAGGGCTATAGCGTGTATCTGGATGGCACGCTGGCGTTTCGCGTGGACAGGCTTGCGCATGTGATCTACGACCCGGCCAGCGGGCAGGTGAGCGCAGCGCCGGACGCGGTCAATGGCAACGGCGCGGCGCAGGTGCTGGAGGCGCATCCGGCGCAACTGGCGTCGATGGCGCAGGTGCCGATCGCTGCCGATTCGCGCCTTGCCCAACTGCTGGGCAAGGCCGGCGTGGATGCGACGCTGCCGGCCACCGCCACCACGAATCTCGCAGAAGGCGCACAGGTCACCGCCAGTTTTGCCACGCCGGGGTTTGCCGCCACTGCGGCGGTGGATGGCAGTACCGCGAATACCCCGTTCTGGGGCACCGCCGGCTCGCCGTCTGCCAGCGACTGGATCGCGCTGGACCTGGGCCAGCCGCGGCAGGTGGATCAGGTGGTGCTGTATTTCTATCGCAGCTCGGCCCCGGCAGGCGTGCAGCATGGTTTTCCGTCGGGCACCCATCCCGGCTACGCCGCGCCGTGGATCTATACCGTGCAATACCAGGACGGCGCCGGCAACTGGAAGACCGTTCCCGGGCAGGTGCGCGATGCGGCGATCGCCGTGGGCAACCGCAACCGGGTGCGCTTTCCGGCGCTGCGTGCGCAGGCGCTGCGCGTGGTGGTGACCCATGCCGGCAGTGCACGCACCGGCATCAAGGAACTCCAGGTCTTCGACAGTGGCCTGGCCGCGCCTGCGGTTGCCGGCAATGCGCCGCCGCAGGTGCAGGCATGGCAGCTGGACGATCCCGGTGCCGATGGCGCGGTGATGGTGAACGGCCGGGTGGGCGATGACGGCTTGCCCAACGGCGCGTTGCAGGTGCGCTGGCAGATGCTGCAAGGCCCGCAGGGTGGCGATGCGGTGTTCGAAGATCCTGCCGCAGTGCATACGACGGTACGCTTCACGCGTCCGGGTGCGTACACGGTGCGGCTAGCGGCCAACGACGGTGCATTGGACGGTCATGCCGACGTGCAACTGCTCGCGCCCGCCGCGCCAGTGCTGCAGAGCGTGCCCCTGCACGCGCTGGCCACGGTCAGCGCGCAACTGACCGGCTCGCAGTACCGCGTGCAGGCGCTCAACGACGGGTTCGTTCCCGCAGCGGGCAGCCAGCCGAAGGGCAGCCGGCGCTGGGGCAGTTACGGGAGCGAACAACCGGCCACGCTCTGGCTGCAGTACCAGTGGCCGCGGCCGGTGCGGCTGTCGTCCAGCACGCTGTACTTCTGGAACGACCAGCCCCGCGGCGGGGTGGCCGCGCCCGCCAGCTGGACATTGCAGGCACTGCACGACGGCCGCTGGCAGGACATCGTCGCCGACGGCGGCTACCCGATTGCCGCCGCTGCCAGCGGTGCCGCCAGCACCGCCCGCTTTGCGCCGGTGGTCGCCACCGCGGTGCGTGCGGTGCTCGCCACCCAGCCCGGCGCCGACGGGCGCATGCCCATCGGCGTAGACGAATGGCAGGTGCACTCGGAGTTACCCACGCGCGTGGAAGCGATCGACCTGCGTACCGCGCCCGGCCAGCTGCCGGTGTTCCCGCCGCAGGTCGATGCCTTCTTTGCCGATGGCAGCGTGCTGCCGGTGGCGGTGCAGTGGCCGGAGTTGGCGGTCGAGCGGTTGGGCAGCGAGGGTGCGGTGGAGGTGCAGGGGCTGGTGGAGGGCGTGGCTCCGGTCAAGGCCATGGTCTGGGTACGCGCCACTCCGCCGGGGCAGATCAACACCGTACAGGCCTTGCCCGAGGTGAGCGCAGTGGCCGGGCAGGCGCCCACGCTGCCGGGCTTTGTGAGCGTGCAATACAACGACGGCTCGCGCGAGCGCCTGCCGGTGCAATGGCCGGCGCTGGCGCCGGCGCGTTACGCGCAACCCGGGCAGATCGGCCTGACCGGCACCGCGCAGGGGCGTGCGCCCACCGGGGCGGTGTCGGTTCCCCTCAACGTGCAGATCAAGCCAGCCAGCACGCCGACCCGGCGCCAGGGATCGACCCGGTGATCGGCAGCCTGGCGCGCACCTTGGCGCTGGCCGGCGCGTTGTGGTTGGCCGCATTGGCCGCCTATGCGGTGCCGCCGCGGGGTGTGCCGCTGCATGCGCCGGGCAACCCGATCCTCGCCGATGGCAGCACCTATTCGGCCGACCCAGCGCCGTTGGTGGCCGATGGCAAGCTGTACATCCTGGCCGGGCGCGACACCGCGCCACCGGATCGCAACGCCTTCGTCATGCCTGGCTGGCAGATGTTCGTCAGCAGCGACCCGGCCAGCGGCCAGTGGACGCATTACCGTGATCTGCTGCGCCCGCAACAGGTGTTCGCCTGGGCCGACCAGCGCCATGCCTACGCAGCGCAGATCGTGCGCGGGCCGGATGGCCGCTATTACCTGTATGCGCCGGTGCAGCAGCGCAACGCATCCAGTCCGGATCCCTTCGCGATCGGCGTGGCGGTGGCCGACAGCCCGCTCGGCCCGTGGACCGATGCGCATCCGCAAGGGCCGGTGGTGTCGCAGTCGGTGCCCAACCGCAACACCATCCAGAACATCGACCCCACGGTGCTGGTCGATGACGATGGCCGCGTGTATCTGTACTGGGGCACCTTCGGCGCGTTGTTCGGGGTGGAGCTGGAGCGCGACATGGTGAGCTTCAAGGGCACGCCTGTCGCGGTGGACACGCTCAAGGGCTATTTCGAAGCGCCATGGCTGTTCAAGCGCAACGGTGTCTATTACCTGGCCTACGCGGCCAACACTGCCGGCCGCGAGTCGGCGTGTACGCCCACGCTGTATCACGCGTGCATCGCCTATGCGAGCGCACCCACGCCGCTGGGGCCGTGGACCTATCGCGGCATCGTGCTGCCGCCGGTGTCCTCGACCACCTCGCATCCGGGCATCGTCGCCTTCAAGGGGCAGTGGTATCTGGTCTATCACACCGCCGATGCGCGTGGCGGCGGGCATTTCCGCCGCAGCGTGGCGATCGATCCGCTGCAGTGGGACGACAGCACCCAGCCGGCCGGCATCCGCACCGTCACTCCGAGCCGGCGCGCGCAGCCAGCGCTGCCGCCACAGCGCAATCAGGCGCCCTCAGCCGTGGCCACCGCGTCCAACGGCCCGGATATTCCGCTGCAGTACTGGATGGCCGCGCTCAACGATGGGGTGGTCAAGGCCAATCCGCTGCCGCCGCAGCTGTGGGGCAGCTGGACGCCCGACAATCCGCCACGGCACTGGCTCCAGTACAGCTGGGCGCAGCCGGTCACGCTGGACAGCAGCCGCGTGATGTTCTGGGCCGATCACCCGGCCGGCGCGCAGGTCGGTGTGGCGCCGCCGGCGCGCTGGCACCTGGAATACCGCCAGGGCGGGCAATGGCATCCGGTGCAGACGCGCGAGCGCTACGGCACCCGCACCGATCGCTACGAGGCGGTGTCGTTTGCGGCAGTCAGCACACGTTGCGTGCGCCTGCTGATGGATGCCTCCGGTCAACCCGGCAGTTACGCCGCGCTGGCCGTGCAGGAGTGGGAAGTGCTGGCACCGCACCCGCAACCTTTGCCGGCTGCCGGCGACACCGACAGCAGCCGCTGCGATGCGCCGTGAGCGTAGTGACCCAACCAGAATGAGGCATGTCGTGCGTACGATCCCCGCGTTGTCCCTCCGTTGCCGCGCGCTGTTGCGGCTTGTCGTCGTGCGCTGGCCGTTGCAGTTGGCGTTGGCTGCCGCATCGGTCATGCCGGCGGCTGCAACATCCGCGCCTGCATCCGCAGCGATGCCCGCTGCCGCAGCGACGTCGACGGCCAGTCCCACCTCCTCAGCCGCAGCGGCTCCCACTGCCGCGGACTACACGCGTGCGCTCGGCCTGTCGCAGCACTACGCCGCGCTGGTCGAGCATGCGCCCAGTGCGCCGACCTGGGTCGATGCCGGGCGCTTCCTCTATAGGCGCGGGGTTGCGCGCAGCGGTCGGCCGCCGGCCATCGAGTACCGCATGGTGGAGGCCGCCAGCGGCCGCAATACGCTGGCCTTCGACCATGCACGCCTGGCGGCGGCACTGACCCAGGCCGGCGCGCAGAAGGTGGATGCGGCAGCGCTGGCGCTGCAGGCACCAACCCTGCAGCAGGACCGTCTGGCGTTCCAGCTCGCCGGCGTCGGCTGGCAGTGCACGTTGTCGCGTTATTCCTGCGTGCATCTGCACGACCGCGATGCGCCGCCGGAGTCGATGGATATGCGGCTTCCGCTCAAACAGGGCGAGCGCGATGCCAAGCTATCGCCGGATGGGCGCTGGCGTGCCTGGGTGGAGCAAGCCAACGTGGTGATCGCGCCGGCGAGCGGCGGCGAGCGCAGCGTGCTCAGTCGCGATGGCAGTGCGCAGTACTACTACGCGCTGGACAGCCTGGTGTGGTCGCCGGATTCGCAGCATCTGGCCGTCTATCGGGTCAAGGCGCCACCGCCGCGCATGGTCTACTACATCGAATCGGCACCGGCCGATCAGGTGCAGCCCAAGTTGCACCAGCAGGTCTATCCCAAGCCCGGCGATATGTTGCCGGTGATGCAGCCGGTACTGTTCGACATCGCCACGCGCGCGGCGCATCCGGTGGTGATGACGCTGCTGCCCGATGCCTTCAGCCTGAGTGAGATGGTGTGGTGGAAGGACAGCCGCGGTCTCACCTTCGAGTACAACGCACGCGGGCATCAGCTGTACCGCGTCATCGAGGTGGATGCACGCAGCGCCGCCGCGCGCACGCTGATCGAAGAAACCTCGCCGACCTTCATCGAATACTCCGAGCTCAGCGGCGAGCACGAGGACGGCGGCAAGCATGCGCGGCGCGATCTGGCCGATGGCACGCAGATCGTATGGGCCTCCGAGCGCGATGGCTGGGAGCATCTGTATCTGTACGACGGCCGCACCGGCGCGGTGGTCCGCCAGGTCACGCGTGGCGAGTGGGTGGTGCGCAAGCTCGATCGCATCGACGAGCCAGCCGGGCAGCTGTACTTCAGTGCCTCCGGCATGCAGCCCGGCGAAGATCCGTATTATCGCCACGCCTATCGCATTGGCCTGGACGGTAGCGGTCTCACGGCGTTGACGCCGCAGCAGGCCGACCATGCCGTGCAGTACTCGCCAGACGGAACGTGGTTGCTGGATCTGTACTCGCGCGTGGATCTGGGGCCGGTGCTCCAGCTGCGGCGCAACGTCGACGGCAGCGTGGCGCGCACCATCGAGCGCACCGATCTGAGCCGCCTGCTGGCGGCCGGTTGGCAGGCGCCGTTGCCGTTCCATACCACCGGGCGCGATGGCAAGACCGAGATCTGGGGGGTGATCCATCGCCCGCAGCAGCTGGATCCGCAGCAGCGCTACCGCGTGGTCGAAGACATCTATGCCGGCCCGCAAGGCTCCTTCGTGCCGAAGGGTTTCACCACGGCGGTGCCTTCGCTGACCGCGCTGGGCTTTGCGGTGGCGCAGATCGATGGCATGGGGACCAACAATCGCGCGCGCGCTTTCCACGACGTGGCCTGGCGCAACCTCAAGGATGCCGGCCTGCCGGATCGCATCGCCTGGCACAAGGCCGCTGCCGCGCAGTATCCGTGGTACGCCATCAATGGCGGCGTCGGCATCTACGGCACCTCGGCTGGCGGCCAGAATGCCTTGGGCGCGTTGCTGTTCCATCCTGAGTTCTATGTGGCGGGCGTGGCCAACTCCGGCTGTCACGACAACCGCATGGACAAGATCTGGTGGAACGAACAATGGATGGGCTGGCCGGTGGGGCCGTGGTATGCCGAATCGTCCAACGTGGAAAACGCCGCGCGCCTGCAAGGGCATTTGCTGCTGGTCACCGGCGACATGGACATGAATGTCGATCCCGCCAGCACCTTCCAGGTGGCCGATCGCCTGATCAAGGCCGGCAAGGAGTTCGACCTGCTGGTGGTGCCCGGTGGCGACCATGGCGCCGGTGGCGAGTATGGCCGCCGGCGCCTGCTGGATTTCTTCATGCGCTGGATGCAGCAGGCACCGACGCCGGAGTGGAATCGCACATCGTCCACCCTATCGGTCACACAGCCGCCAGCGTGATCGCACGCGCGTGTCACGGTCAGCGGGGCCGGTGCAGGCAGCGAGCGCAGCTTCATTTCAAAGGCCGCCATTCCGGCGCGTCCCGTTGGAGAACCTCATGCAGCATCGAACACGCGGCATCGTCAGAGCGATTCTTGCAACCGTCTTATCGGCGGCACTCCCCGGCATTGCCGCAGCCGCGGAGGCTGTGGGGTGCCAGTCGCTGTCCAACGACGCTCCCTGGGGGGCCGCCCAGCCATTGCGTACCTGGACGCCGGTCCGCAGTTCGGCGGCATTGAATGCGGTCGGCGCTGCCGACGGGGCGCCGTTTCAGGCCAGATTGATCACTGCGTTCGGCGAGGATTCGGCGGTGTCGGTGCGATCGGTGGTGCTCGAGTACCCCGATGGTTGCCGACGGCGGTATCAACTGCTTTCGTTCGCCGCGTCCGACCGGCAATACGTCGCCACCGTCGCCAAGGCGCATCCGGCGCGGGTGGATCGACGCACGTATCTGACCAAGGCCGAACCGGACACCATTACCGCCGCGATGCTGGCGACTGGATCCGCGAAGAAATACGAAACGCAGCACTTCGCATTCTGGTACGGAGTGAATACGGCCGCGGAGAGTTATCGCGATGTGGCCACGCGCGGCGTCGCGTGGACAACCTTCGTTACCCACAGCGCCGCCTGGTTCGAAAAGGTCTGGCAGATGAATGCCGACCTGCTCGGCGCACCGATGCCCTATGCCGCAGCGACGGCGCCCAAGCGCATCAATGTCTACCTGTGCGGCACCGGGCTGCCGTATGTGCAGGGCGGCGATCTCACCGAATGCGGTGCCAGTGGAGGGCAGGCGATCGGTATCTCGTCCTGGGCGCTTGGGTACGGCTCGCACTCGGTCGCGCATGAGTTCATGCACACCTTGCAGTACTACAGTGGCGGCTACCGCAATTTGCAGGCCGCCGGCTGGTTCTGGGAAACCCATGCCAACTGGAGCGCGTTTCAGACCGCGCGGATGGACGATTCTGCAGTGGCGTACTACCAGTCGAACCTGGAGAACGGACCGCTCTTTCCGGAGAGCCGCTATGGTGCGCATCCATTGTTGATGTTTCTGGCCGAAACCGACGCAACCCGCTCGCTGGTCTGGGAGATGTGGCTGAAAAATCAGCGCAATGCCGCTGGCGATACCCTGGAGCTGCCGATTCAGACAGTGGTTCGCCTCGGCCAGCAACAGGGCGTGTTTCCGCAGGGTTTTCGTTCGTTTGCAGATTCCATCGGGCGCTATGGCGCTCGGCTTGCCGCATTCGACTTCGTCAGCCAGAAGGCCTTGCTCGACATCAGCAAGGATCGTGCTGCCGCCAAGCGTTATGTACCGTTGAAGGCATTGGCCACGCGCGGCCGCTATGCCTCCTCACCGGAGCGGCCATTGAACATCTATGGCACCCACGTCATTCCGCTGACCCCGCAGACTGGAGCAAAGGCGATCAGCGTGAGCCTGCAGGGAAAGACCGTGGCTGACCAGGCTGCGTGGCGCTTCACGCTGGTCAGTCTGGATGCGCAGTCGCATCCCACGTACGCACCGCTGGGCGCAGTGGACGGCACGGCGAAGAGCGCGGTGACCTTGACGCTGCCTGCCGGCAGCACGCAGACCTATCTGGTCGTGACCGCCACGCCGTATCGCTATAGCGTTGTGCCGACCGCCGTCGACCAGCTGGCAGGCAAGAGGCCGTTGCAGTTTCCGTACGAAGTCAGCATCACCGGGGCCACGCCGCTAGCGGGTCTGGCCACCACCTGCTACGCCTATGCAGGAACCGATGGGCTGGATCAGAACTGGAATACCAACGGCCATCGCACCGATGACACACCGTGCAGATAAGGCGCTGATATTCAGCAGTGAGCGTACCCGACGGTAGGCCCGGCGTCTGGATCTGCCGCCGGGGCAGAGGATGGCCAACGCAACGGTGCCAACACCTGTGGGGTGAGTGCAGGTGTCGCTGCGACACTGCCGCGTACGCGCGATATGCCGCTATGAGCACCCTATGCTTGTCTGGCGCGGACAGGGTTTTTGCGGTCGCTGGCGGTCTGGCGGCAGGCGGCATCTGCATGCAGTCTTGCTGCAGCGATGTGTCCGCGCACGCCAGTGCGCATGCCAACCATGCTGTTTTCCGCATGCACTGTCGCCAAATGCGACAAGACGCGGCGCGTGCGCACAGGCACATTGTGACCAGCTGATGAAACTGGAGCGCATGGGCGACTCCATTAACGAACCAACCTCCATCTGACGACGCGTGGTGACGCGATCGATGCCGATCGCGTGCGTCGCCGGGTGTCTGCGTCTGCGTTGTCGTCATGGCGAAGCATCTCGCCGTGGCTGTTTCCGCCTTCGATGTTTCCCGCACTGGTGCATGCCGGTACGGGCGTGTGTTGCCCGTCGGCTACCCGCTTTTTTCGAATCAGGAGTCCTGCATGTCGATGTTGTCGCTGCCCATCCATCGCCGTCCCGTCACGGGGCCGCGCCCGCTGCGCAGCACGCTTGCCACCGCGCTGGTCGTGGCGCTTTGCGCAGGCACGGTGGTTCCCGCGCTGGCGCAGCAAGCCGGCAACGGCGATGCAACGCAGACGCTCGACAGCGTCGTGGTCACCGGCTCGCGCCTGCGCCGCGTGGATACCGAAACCGCCAATCCGGTGGTCACGGTCAGCCAGGAACAGATCGCGGCGACCGGCAAGGCGACGGTGGGCGATCTGTTGCAGGAACTGCCATCGATCGCCGGCAACGCCACCAATCCCTACACCAACAACGGCGGCGGCACCGGGGCCTCGGCGATTTCGCTGCGCGGCCTGGGCGAAAAGCGCACCCTGGTGCTGGTCAACGGCATCCGCCTGGCCTACAACGACGTCAACGCCATTCCGTCCAGCATGATCGAGCGCATCGAGGTGCTCAGCGATGGCGCCTCGGCGGTGTACGGCTCCGATGCCATCGGTGGCGTGGTCAACTTCATCCTGCGCACGCATTTCGATGGCGTGCAGTTCAGCAGCGACTTCGGTACCAGCAGCGAGCGCGACGGCAATCGCCGCAACTTCGCCCTCACCGCCGGCAAGACCTGGGAGCGCGGCAGCCTGATCGGTGGGCTGTCGTATCACAACATCGACCCGGTCTCGGCCGGTGCGCGCGACTATTCGAAGGATGCGCTGGCGCTGACCGATGGCGTGCCGGTGAAGCAGGGCTCGTCTGCCACCCCGACCGGCACGGTCAACTTCAACGATGGCTCGGATCAATCCAATCAGCTCCGGCAGGCCAACGGCTGCGCGCGCGTCACGCTCAATGGCGGCGTCAGCGGCCGCGCGGGCCCTGGCGATTTCCACTGTTACAACGCCAGCGCCGACTCCTACAACTACCAGCCGTTCAACCTGCTGCAGACCCCGCAAAAGCGCACCAATGCCTTCCTGCTGAGCACGTTCCGCTTCAGCGACAGCGTCGAGGGTTACCTCAATACCTGGTTCAGTAAAACCGAGTCGGCCTCGATCATCGCGCCGATCCCGATCTTCTCCAACGGCGACAACATCCTGGTGTCGTCGCAGAGTTACTACAACCCGTTCGGGGTCAACTTCGGCACCGATCGCATCACGGGTACCTCGTACAACGACCTCAACACGCGCGCCACGGTGCTCGGCAACCGCAGTTATCAATACAACACCTACAACTTCCAGATCAGCCCCGGCCTGCGTGGCCGCTTCGGCGACAGTTCCTGGCAGTGGGATGCGAACTTCAACTACGGCAAGGTCAAGCAGAAGTCGATCAACAACGGCTTCCTGGACTATGCCGCGTTCAACCAGGCCATCGGGCCGTCGTTTCTGGACAGCGATGGCGTGGTCAAGTGCGGTAGCGCGGGCGCGGCGATTGCAGGGTGCACACCGCTGAACTTCTTCAACCTCAACGACAGCTCAAACCTGGCCACGTTGCAGGGCATGGTGGTCAACCCGATCGTGACCAGCGTGTATACGGTCAAGCAGTTCGAAGCCAACGCCAACGGCACGTTGTTCGAACTGCCGGCTGGCTCGGCGAGCCTGGCGGCCGGGCTTTCGTATCGCAAGGAGCGCTCGACGACGGCGTCGGATGCGCTGTGGACCGGCGACGAGAACGGACTGTGCGGGGTGATCGAGTACTGTTCGTCCACACTGAGCGGCAGCTTCGACGTCAAGGAAGCGTACGCCGAAGCGTTGTTCCCGCTGCTCAAGGAGCTGCCTGGCATCAACGCGCTCAATATCACCCTGGGGACGCGTTTTTCCGATTACAGCTCGGTGGGCAGCAAGACCAACAGCAAGGTGTCGCTGGAGTATCGGCCGATCGAAAACCTGCTGGTGCGCGGCACCGTCTCGCAGGTGTTCCGCGCGCCCAACATCAATGAACTGTATGCCGGCGTCGCAGGCGATGCAGCCACCGTCAACGACCCCTGCAACGGCTACACCGGCGGCAACAACGTCGCCTGCGCCAATGTGCCCACCGACGGCAGCTACCAGCAATCGGACGGGCAGGTGTCGGGCAAGGTGTCCGGCGCGGCAGTGGCCGGCTACCAGCTCAAGCCGGAAACCGGCAAGTCCTACGACGTTGGCCTGGTCTATGACCCGCAGTGGATCGACGGCCTGTCGATCAGCGCCGACTGGTGGCGCATCGATCTGGAAGACACCATCACCACCGTCTCCGCGCAAACGGTGCTCAACCAGTGCTACGCCAACTCGGCAAGCGCGTTCTGCGCGTTGATCCATCGCAACGGTAACGGCACCATCAATTACATCGCCGAGCCCACCGTCAACCTGGGCAAGCTGTGGGCCAAGGGCATGGACTTCAATCTGACCTACCGGTTGCCGTCCACGCCATGGGGCAACATCACCGCCGGCCTCAACGGCACCTATCTCACCCGCTACGACGTGCTGCCCGACACCACCGACCCCAGCTCGGTCACCATCCACAATGTCGGCCGCTACACCCAGGCGTACGGCAACTTCCCGCGCTGGCGCGCGCTGGGGACGGTGAGTTGGGCGTTGGACGACTGGAGCGCCACCTGGCGCATCCGCTATGTCGGCCACACCGCCATCGGCAACTCGGATCCGGACCAGAGCCTGTCGGCCGATTCCAGCACGCCGACAGTGGTGCGCAACATCGGTGCGTACGTCTACAACAACCTGCAGCTCGGCTACAACGTGGAGCCCTGGCATACGCGCTTCGAGGTGGGCGTGGACAATATCGCCAACAAGCAGCCGCCGTTGTATTACTCCAACAACGTGGGCAATGCGAATACCGATGTGGCCACCTACGATCTGCTCGGTCGGTTCTACTGGGCGCGTGCAACGGTGAAGTTTTGAGTGCGGCCATGGCGCCGCCGCCGTCCGATCGCACTGCTGCTCTCCGATCCGGCCGGGCGGCAGCAGACCACGTCACCCACTGCTTTGCAGCGCGAGTGTCGGCCTGTGCTGTAACCGCGCGCGCAGTCCGCAAGCAGCGCAGGAGCTAAGCTGAGCCCATGACAGAGCCATCCCGCACCGAGCGCGTCACCGATCACACCTTGTCCCTGTCGCGGCGGCGCTTTCTGGCCTGGAGCAGCCTGGCAGTGGCCGCGGGCTTCCTGCGCTTCCCCGCCGATGCCAGCGCCGCCCAGCCTGGCCGCATGCGCGCGGTGCCGCTGGCCCAGGTGCGCCTGACGCCGTCGCTGTTCCTGGATGCGCTCGACACCAATCGCCGCTACCTGATGCGGCTGCAGCCGGACCGGCTATTGCACAACTTCGTGCTGTACGCCGGTCTCGACCCCAAGGCGCCTGCCTATGGCGGTTGGGAAGCGGACACCATCGCAGGCCATACGCTGGGCCACTATCTCAGTGCGTTGGCCTTGATGCATGCGCAAACCGGCGATGCGCAATGCGCCACGCGTGCCGCGTATCTGGTGAGCGAGCTGGCGCGTTGCCAGGCGCATGCAGGCGATGGCTATGTGGCCGGCTTCACCCGCAAGAACGCCGCAGGCAAGATCGAAAGCGGGCGTGCGGTCTTCGATGAACTCAAGCGCGGCAAGATCGACCCCGCACCGTTCTATCTCAATGGCAGCTGGGCGCCGCTGTACACCTGGCACAAGCTGTTTGCCGGCCTGCTGGACGTGCATGCGCATTGCGACAATGCGCAGGCGCTGCAGGTGGCAGTGGGGCTAGCCGGTTATCTGCAAGGCATTTTTGCGGCGTTGGACGATGCGCAGCTGCAGAAGGTGCTGTCCTGCGAATTCGGTGGCCTCAACGAGTCGTTCGTCGAGTTGCATGTGCAAACCGGCGATGCGCAGTGGTTGGCACTGGCGCAGCGCCTGCATCATCACGCCGTGCTCGACCCGCTGATCGCCCAGCGCGACGAACTGGTGCACCAGCATTCCAATACCAATATTCCCAAACTGATCGGCCTGGCGCGCGAGTACGAAGTCACCGGCGATGCCGCATCCGGTGCGGCCGCGCGCTTCTTCTGGCACACCGTCACCGACCACCACACCTACGTGATCGGCGGCAACGGCGACCGCGAGTACTTCCAGCAGCCGGACAGCATTTCAAAGTTTCTCACCGAGCAGACCTGCGAGCACTGCGCCAGCTACAACATGCTCAAGCTCACCCGGCATCTGTATCAATGGGGCCCGCAGGCTGCATATTTCGACTATTACGAGCGCACGCTGCTCAACCACGTGATGGCGCAGCAGCATCCGCGCACCGGCATGTTCACCTACATGACACCGCTGCTGGCCGGCGAAGCGCGCGGCTGGTCCACACCGTTCGACGATTTCTGGTGCTGCGTCGGCAGCGGCATGGAGGCGCATGCGCAGTTCGGCGACTCCATCTACTGGGAAGACGGGCAGGGCGTCTACGTCAATCTGTATGTGCCGTCCACGGTGCGCGATGCAGCCGGGTTTGCGCTCAGCCTGCGCAGCACGCTGCCCGAACAGGGCCAGGTCACACTGCAGATCGCCGCAGCGCCAGCAACGGCGCGTACCCTTGCGCTGCGCGTGCCTGGCTGGGCCGGCGCGTTCACCTTGCAGGTCAATGGTCAGCTGCAGAACCTGCAACCGATGGATGGGTATTTGCGCATCGAACGGGTATGGGCCGCTGGCGACACCGTGTCCCTGCAGCTGGAGATGCCGCTGCGCCTGGAACCCACACCCGATGATCCGGCATGGGTCGCGATCATGCGCGGCCCGCTGGTGCTGGCGGCCGACCTCGGCGATGCCGCAACGCCGTGGAGCAACAAGACCCCGGCGCTGATCGGTGGCGATGACGTCCTGCAACGCCTGCGGCCGCTGCCGGCCCACGGCCACTACGCCTATGCAGATGGCGATGGCGATGGCGCCCAGCAATGGCTGTTTTCCCCGTTCTATGCCCAGTTCGATCGCCGCAGCGCCGTCTACCTGGAGCACCGCGACGCCTCCGCCTGGCAACAACGCCAGGCCGAGCTGGCGGCGGCGGATGCGGCGCAACGCGCACTCGACGCGCGTGCCCTGGATCGCATCGCCCTGGGCGAGGAAGCATCGGAAAAGGCGCACGCCCTCACCAGCGACAGCTCCTATGCACTGAGCTACCGCCGCCGCGCCGGCCGCGACGCCCGCACCGGTGGTTTCATTGCCTTCACCCTGCGCAACACCGCGAAGGCCCGCATTCTGCGCCTACGCTACTGGGGCGACGAAACCCGCCGCCGCTTCCGCATCCTCGCCGACGGCGAACTCATCGCCAACGAACGCCTCGACGGCAACCGCGGCCTGGACTTCGTCGATGTGGATTACGCCTTGCCCGCAGCAGTGGCCGGCCGCGCCACCCTGCAGATCCGCATCGAACCGGAGACCGGCTACTCGGCAGGGCCGGCGTTCGGGTGTTGGGTGTTGGCGTCAGCGCGGTGAGATTGCCGGCCGGCTCAAAGCCAAAGCCGATCTCCAGCCCGCCTGGTCGGGTGTCCTGGATGGGCTGCGAGCGGTAATCCAGATGATAGAGGCGGGCGAGTGTGCGGCCATTGCCATAGGTGTAGGCGGCCACAGGGCCGAGCCCAGAAAAACCTGCCGCGTGCCGCCGGCGGTGGTGACGCCCACTTCTGCGGTCTCACCTTGGGCATTGCGAACATAGTCCACCGCTGCACCATCGGGATAGGTTGGCCGGCTTTGGTGTAGGCGTAGCGCAGCACAAAAACGCCTTGCCGTTGGTGGTCTGCACCTTGCGCATCAGATCGAAGAAGCGTCGTAGCAGTAGTCGATGCTGCTGCTGCCGTCCTGCATTGGGCCAGGCGGTAGATGGGGTAGGTCTCGCCGCTGGCGCAGGTGGTCTGGCTGAATTGTTAGGTGTAGATGCTGGTTGTCGGATGGTCCACGTAGTCAGCTTGCCCAGGGCATTGTGGCCGCATGAGATATTCCCCACAGCCTTCTCCTTTATCTTTCTCCTGGTAAACTTTTAGAACCAATTACTTTCTTCCGGCGGACTTTCAATTAGCTTTATAAGCTCGTCGTGCTTTCTGGTGTATTTCATTGTTGCGAACGTCCCCATGTAGGTCATCGCACCAGATTCAGGGCTGGCGGAGAATATAAAAAAATTATCATTTTTTGGACGCGCTCCAATTTTTCCCAGAAATACCTGGATATCAAGTATCTGCGAAAGTTTTGCTCGTGGACTTGCTAGAATCACAGTTTTGCGAGCGCAATTCTTAAAAAAAACTTCGAATGAATCTCGCCCCTTGACAGGGTGCTCATTCACTTTCATTACTTCAATATTTTTAACTAGGTCAAGTTCCACTATGACTAAATCCCGAGCATCGCAAGAGGTTGAAGCTGCAGCGTATGAAGTATGAAGAATCCCGGCGACCCCGATAGCTACAACAGCTAAGTGCCTCATTTTAGTCTCCTATGTAACGTAAGACGGTGGAGCCTTCGGGGAACTGATCAACCCCGGCAGGTCCAACGTATATGTCATGCGCCCCCATCGTAGTGACGCCGCCATTCACGCCTGGAACTACTATAGCAGTATGGCCTGTCGAATTTGGACCCACATTTCTATTTGCTGCAATGTCTCCAGGCATGCGTTCTTCGTACTTGCCTAGCTGCCTCCAATTTGGAATATATCCTTTTGCCAGTTCGGCGGCGGTAGCGCATCTATCTATCTGTTGGTCGTTTTTATCTCTGATCGTAACAGTTGTTGGGGCTCCTGCATTCGAGGCCGCATCACAGACAAATGACGAGCATTTCCAGGAATTTGCAGGATATTGCGTAGACCTAGACTGGTAGAATCCGTAAGCAGTTGATCCTACATTTTGCATCGCCCAACTCGAGATGGCGTTACGCTTCTGTAAATTGGTTAAACTTCCCTCCATAAGACCAAGCACATCAAATTTTTCAAGGGAGCTACTGCCAGCATATGAAAAAGTGCTAAGTCCGCCCAAAAGACCGATTGGGTCACTCTGCACGTATCGCCCGGTAGCAGGGTCGTAATCCCGGAAGTAATTCTGATTTAAGCCACTGGCCGCATCAAACCGCTGCCCCGGGAACCGCATATCCAGCACCAACGCTGCACCATCGCCATCCGGATCCTGATTCGGCGCGGTGTTGCCGAAGGCTTCGCCCTTCAAGCTCCATGTCCACGCCGCCACATCGCGGGTTGGATCAATGACTACACGCAGACTGCCCAGGTGGTCGGTTTCGATGTAGTGCAGTTTGTTTGCGCTTACCAGCAGGCCGACCGGTAGGTCGTCCAGCCAGATTGCTTGCTGCTTGGGCGCGCCACTGGCGTCGTAGTCGCCTAGCCAATGACCGGCTTCGTCATAGAGCGTGTAGGTATTGGTGGTGCCCAGGAAGCGGCGCACCTGCTCACCACGGCCGTTGTAGCGGTAGTTCATGGTCACCGCGCCAGCGCGGCGGGCTTGGGTCATGCGGCCGGTGGTGTCGTAGGTGTACTGGCGCGCGGTGCCGCCGATGGCGGTGGTGTTGCCGGTGGCATCGTAACTGCAGGCCACGCCGGCCACGGCACTGAGGCGATGGCTGTCGGCCGGATAGGTGTAGGCCTGCGTGGCGGTGCCGACCTTGGCGCTGAGGGGGGCGGTGGCGTCGTCGCTGTAGCCGTCGATCAGGGTACCGGTGCTGCCGTCCTTGAGGCCGGTCAGGCGGCCCAGGGTGTCGTAGCCCAGGCCGATCTCGGGCGTGGAATTGCCAGCGGGCGTCAACGCGGTAAGATTGCCGGCCGGGCCGAAGCCGAATCCCGCGTCGAAAAACGATGTGAGTGGTGAAGATGGGCTAGTTATCATCGCGGCGTGAGCGTCATTGGGTAGGCAGCGACGCTTTGCCTTCCATACTGACAGAATTAGAAATTACGAGTAGTGTCGTATGGATAATTCGCAGGCATACAGCACCGCCCCGTACGCGATTTGTTGCGTTAACATACGTGCTTTGCGCTTTATCGCTTCCGCCGCGTGTAAGCGCGCGCCGCCTAAAGGGTGATCTCCATGCGCGCACTCGATGCTGAACACTTTCTGTTGGAAATCAAGCTCAAGAGGAAAGGCCAAGCCTTTGATCGCTATCCTTTTTCTCTTCCTGCAGTCCGTCATTTGGGTAATTTAGAGCTGCATCCGAAGGTAACCTTCATCGTTGGTGAGAACGGGAGTGGCAAGTCCACGCTGCTAGAAGCCATTGCGGTTGCCTTTGGATTCAATCCAGAAGGAGGTACGAAGAACTTCAATTTCCAGACCCGTCCCTCGCACTCGGAGCTGCATGAGTATTTGACGCTTGTGAAAGGGGTTGCGCGGGCCAAAGATGGATTCTTTTTACGTGCAGAAAGTTTCTTCAACCTTGCAACCGAGATCGAGCGGCTGGATGAGGGTCCTTATGGGGCGGCGATCATCGATTCTTATGGTGGGGTATCGCTTCATAAGCAATCTCACGGCGAATCTTTCTTCGCGCTGATGATGAACCGTTTCGGTGGAAGCGGCCTTTACATACTCGATGAGCCTGAAGCTGCACTTTCGCCTCAACGGCAGCTGGCGATGATGTCGCGACTGCACCAGTTGGTACAGTCGCGATCACAGTTCTTGATCGCTACTCATTCGCCAATTCTCATGGCGTACCCTGATGCTTGCATTTACCAGATCGGCGATAACGGACTTGAGAAGGTTGATTATGAAGACACGGAGCACTACATGGTTACCAAATATTTTCTCAACA
Source organism: Xanthomonas sp. 3793 (assembly GCF_024806835.1). GTDB lineage: Bacteria > Pseudomonadota > Gammaproteobacteria > Xanthomonadales > Xanthomonadaceae > Xanthomonas > Xanthomonas arboricola_F. Next base: position 619,274 of record NZ_JANTYU010000001.1, on the reverse strand, counting down.
ACTACAAGCGCCAGATGGATCATTTGCTAGATTAGTGCTCGATGTTTGATTGTCTGCATTACGTAAGGCTGCCCAGCCAATGACCGGCCTCATCGCAGAGCATTTAGGTGTTGGTGTGATGTCGAGGAAAGGCGCACCTGATCGCATCGCCCTGGGCGAATCAGCAGAGGATGCATCGGAAGAGGCGCACGCCCTCACCAGCGACAGCTCCTACGCACTGAGCTACCGCCTCCGCGTCGGCCGCGCACTGATCGCCAACGAACCCCTGGACGGCAATCGTGGCCTGGACTTCGTCGATTTTGATTACGCCTTGCCCGCAGCGATAGCCGGCCGCGCCACCCTGCGGATCCGCATCGAACCGGTGACCGGCTAATCGGCTGGACCGGTATTCGGGTGTTGGGTGTTGGAATCGGCTTGAATATTGCGCCGGCCTAAGCTCACGATGAGAGTGAGTCGTCCCCCGTCGGCGGCCCGACGCACGCGGTGCGGCATGTGGACGAGCCAATCGATTGGACGAGCCAATCGATGCACCTACGCCGCAGCAGCTTGGGCTATTCCATAGGAGCGCCACACATCCAGGCACGGGGTGGAACCAATGCATCACTTGCCTAGCGACTGTTCCCGAGCCCGTTCTATCTCCTGGCTGAGCACGCGCTTATTCTCGTCGGTATTGATCGAGCCAAGCCCGACGCCGTCCGCATTATCGTCTGGAGCAGACATGCGGGCCTGTTTTTCCAGCGCGGGTAGACGCTTGGTCAGGTAGTAGCTGGGATAGTGCGCGCTGACATCCTCCAGCGTGGCCGATCTGAGTTCCAGAAGTCGCTGTTCTCTGGCGCTTGCGGTAGATCCTTTGTATTCCGCGATGAAGCGGTCTGCGACAATCAACCTCTTCGGGTTTTCAGGTTCTGTAACGATGCGCTCGCCCAGGCGATCCATGTTGGCGCCGTTGCTGCGGTAGGTCACCACGACCGGCTTTGCAGCGCTGGTCGTGATGACAATCATCGTGCTGAAAAACTGTCGTCCCGAGTAGTCGACCAGCGCAACAAGCTCCAACGTGCCGTCGTGATCAAGATCGATGAATTGCGCTTCTCCGACGGTTGGGGGGACGGTTTCGCCATCGGGATCGAACCTGGCGATCAATGCTTCGGTCAATTTCGGCAAGTCGCGTGTTCCATTGAGTTCAGCCGATCGCGATGCTTGCCAAGTTATTGGGTCGCCGGTATCCGAACTCCATGCCGGAAACGAGGCCGCCGAAGCGGCGAGCAGTGCAAGTAGGAAACGATGGTTCATCATTGCAGTTCTGCCTTGTTGCATTGTCGCAGTCAGGTCAATTCAATTGTTTCGTGGACTGGCCATGTCGCGAGTACGGGTTGGCATGCCTGCTGCACTCACGGTGGTGGCTGGCGCGCGTTCAACGCTCTGGGGATGAATTTTAACTCGGCAAGTGACCTGTGACGCAGGTAAGGCGTCTGCCATAAGCCAGCATAGACATAAAAAAGACCGGCGCATGCGCCGGTCTTGGTGTGTCGCAAACGCGTCGTAAGCCTTAAGCCGACAACTCCAGCAACAACTTGTTCAAGCGCTTCACATAGCCGGCCGGATCCTTGAGGCTATCGCCCGCCGCCAATGCGGCCTGGTCGAACAGCACCCGGCTCAGGTCGCCGAAGCGGTCCATGTCGGCTTCCGCATCCAGCTTTTCGATCAGCGGGTGGGCGGGGTTGAACTCGAACACCGGCTTGGTTTCCGGCACGGCCTGGCCGCTGGCTTCCAGCAGCTGGCGCATCTGCAGGCCCAGGTCGCCCTGGCCGATGGCCAGGATCGCCGGGGAGTCGGTCAGGCGGTGCGAGACGCGGACTTCGGCCACGTCGTCGCCCAGGGCGGCCTTGATGCGCGAGGCCAGGCCTTCCTTGGACTTGGCGACTTCTTCCTGCGCCTTCTTGTCTTCTTCCGAATCCAGCTTGCCCAGATCCAGGTCGCCGCGTGCCACGTCCACAAACGACTTGCCGTCGAATTCGGTGAGATAGCTCATCAACCATTCGTCGATGCGGTCGGTGAGCAGCAGCACTTCGATGCCCTTCTTGCGGAACACTTCCAGATGCGGGCTGTCCTTGATCTGCGCATAGCTTTCGCCGGTGAGGTAGTACAGCTTGTCCTGACCTTCGGCCAACCGACCGACATAATCGGTCAGGCCCACGCTCTGCGCGCCAGTGGTGTCGTGCGTGGAAGAAAAGCGCAGCAGACCGGCGATCTTCTCGCGGTTTGCGTAATCTTCGGCCGGGCCTTCCTTCAATGCCTGGCCGAAGTTGCGCCAGAACGTGGCGTAGTCGTCCGGCTTGTCCTTGGCCAGCTTCTCCAGCATGTCCAGCGAACGCTTGGTCAGTGCGGACTTCATCGAGTCCACCACCGGGCCCGATTGCAGGATTTCGCGCGAAACGTTGAGCGACAGGTCCGACGAATCCACCACGCCCTTGATGAAACGCAGGTACAGCGGCAGGAACTGCTCGGCCTGGTCCATGATGAAGACGCGCTGCACGTACAGCTTCAGGCCCTTGGCCGAATCGCGGTGATACAGGTCGAACGGCGCACGGCCGGGCACGAACAGCAGCGAGGTGTACTCCAGCTTGCCTTCGACCTTGTTATGGCTCCACGCCAGCGGGTTGCCCGCGTCGTGCGCGACGTGCTTGTAGAACTCCTGATACTCCTCGTCCTTGATCTCGGACTTGGGGCGCGTCCACAGCGCGCTGGCGCGGTTGACCGATTCCCACTCCGGCTCGGCGGGCTTGTCGGCGTCTTCGCCGTAATGCTCCTTGCGCATTTCGATCGGCAGGCCGATGTGGTCGGAGTACTTCTTGAGGATGTTGCGCAGGGTCCAGCCGTCGGCGAAGGAGTCTTCGCCTTCCTTCAGCTGCAGCACGATGCGGGTGCCGCGCTCGGGCTTGTCGATGCTGGCGATTTCGAATTCGCCTTCGCCACGCGAGGACCAATGCACGCCCTCGTTGGCGGGCAGGCCGGCGCGGCGCGAGTACACGTCCACCTGGTCGGCGACGATGAAGGCGCTGTAGAAACCGACGCCGAACTGACCGATCAGGTTGGCGTCCTTCTTCTGGTCGCCGCTCAGGTGCTTGAGGAAGTCGGCGGTGCCGGACTTGGCGATGGTGCCCAGATGCGAGACCGCATCCTCGCGGCTCATGCCGATGCCGTTGTCGTCGATGGTGACGGTGCGCGCGTCCTTGTCGTAGTCGACGCGGATACGCAGCTCGCTGCCGCCTTCCAGCAGCTCGGGCTTGACCAAGGCTTCGAAGCGCAGCTTGTCGGCGGCGTCGGCAGCGTTGGAAACCAGCTCGCGCAGGAAGATTTCCTTGTTCGAGTACAACGAATGGATCATCAGCTGCAGCAGCTGCTTGACCTCGGTCTGGAAGCCCAGCGTCTGCTTGTCGGTGTCAACGGTCATTGGGGTCGTGCTCCATGGTGGTCCGGGCCGCACTGCGGCCGATGGCCTGGGGGATGAGGCCGTCGGCGGATTTTTTCAAGGCGTGCCCGCGCAAGATGTGGCGCGTGGGTGTCCGGTCAGGGCAGGGCGGGCACGTCGGCGGCAGCGGTATCATGGGCGGCCATCGCCTGCACTCCGAACCATGCTGCCACTCGTACCACCTGTACTCCCCCGTCGTCCGCCTGCCACAGGCGCGCTGCGATGAGCCGCCCGGCGCGGCCGGCGCCGCGTGGCGCGGAAGGGCAGGTGCGCATCGTGGGCGGGCGCTGGCGCAACACGCGTCTGGCGGTGCCCGACGCGCCGGGGCTGCGCCCCAGCAGCGACCGTGTACGCGAAACGGTGTTCAACTGGTTGATGCCGCGCCTGCGCGGTGCGCGCGTGCTGGACCTGTTTGCCGGCTCCGGCGCGCTGGGGATGGAATCGGTCTCGCGCGGGGCCGCGCATGCCACGCTGATCGAGCGCGACCCCGGCCTGGCGCAGCGGCTGCGCGAGCTGGTGACCAAGCTCGATGCGGCCGATCAGGTGCAGGTGCTGCAGGAGGACGCGCTGCGCTGGCTGGAGCGCGCGCCTGCGGCCCAGGCCGATATCGTGTTCGTCGACCCGCCGTTTGCCGCCGGCCTGTGGCCGAGCGTGCTCGAACGCCTGCCCGCGCATCTGGCCGCCGAGGCCTGGCTGTATCTGGAAGCGCCGGCCGATGCGGCGCTGCAGCTGCCGGCCGGCTGGCACCTGCACCGCGAGGGCGGCACCCGGCAGGTGCGCTATGCGCTGTATCGCCGGGCCGCTGCTACACTGAACGGCGATCCAGCCCCGGTAGTTTCCGTATGAGCGTGGCCAGCAGCCGCACCGCCGTCTATCCCGGTACCTTCGACCCGATCACCAACGGGCATATCGACCTGGTGAACCGCGCCGCGCCGTTGTTCGAGCGCGTGGTGGTGGGCGTGGCGTACAGCCCGTCCAAAGGCCCGGCGTTGCCGCTGGAAAAGCGCGTCGCGCTGGCGCAGGAAGCCCTGGCGGCGCACAAGAACGTGGAGGTGCGCGGCTTCGACACGCTGTTGGCGCACTTCGTGCGCGACATGAACGCCGGGGTGCTGCTGCGCGGCCTGCGTGCGGTGTCGGACTTCGAGTACGAATTCCAGATGGCCAGCATGAACCGCCATCTGATCCCGGAAGTGGAAACCCTGTTCCTCACCCCGGCCGAGCAATACAGCTTCATCTCGTCGTCGCTGGTGCGCGAAATCGCGCGGCTGGGCGGCGACGTCTCCGGCTTCGTGCCGGCCTCTGTGGTCGAAGCCTTGCGGCAGGTGCGCGAGTCCCGCGCGCAGGCCTGATCTCATCTGTCGTTCCATCACCACGCTTTTCAAAGGGAGGAGTTTCATGAAACACACCATGCGCGCTCTGGCGCTCGCTTCGATCGCCGCTCTGGCGGTCACCGCCTGCAAGAAGGAAGAGCCGGCGCCGACCGCCGCTGCCGCCCCGGCAGCGCTGAAGGCCCCGGCCAAGGACGACAACGCCGGCTGGAAGAAGTATCTGCAGGAAGTGGTCGGCCAGAACCTGGGCGCGACCACCAACAGCCCGTTCCTGTACTACTTGCCGCCGGAGTCCGATGCCGAGTTCGCCGGCAGCTACGAGCGTCAGCTGGAAAGCGTCAAGACCGCGCTGGCGCGTGGCGTGCAGCCGGGCAACATGCTGGCCTTCGGTTCGTCCGCATCCACCAAGATGGCCGACCTGATCGACGCCGCGTTCAAGGACGTGCAGCCGGATTCGATGAAGGGCGTGCGCGTGCTGTTCATCGGCGACGCCGCCGAGAATGCGCGCGTGCAGACCATCGTCCAGCCCAAGGGCGCGGAATACACCTTCGTTGAAGCCAAGTAATGCCGTACCAGGCCGGATGCGCGGGAGGGCGCAGCCGGCCGCCGTGTGCGGAGCCAGCAGCATGCTGACTTCGCACATCGCCGGAGCCGGCCGTGTCAGGCCGGTGTCCGACAGCGCTCACGGCGTTGTCCATTTGCTGATCATCTGCGCCGTGTGCGCCTGCCTGCAGCAGTACGTTGCGTTCCAGCGCCTGCAGTTGAATCGCGCTGCCTTGCATCGCATGGTGTTGTCGATATGTCGCTGAAAATCAACGAGCTCTGCGTCAACTGCGACGTCTGCGAGCCGGCCTGCCCGAATCAGGCGATCTCGATGGGCGAGACCATCTACGTGATCGACCCGGCACGCTGCACCGAATGCGTGGGCCACTTCGATGAAGCGCAATGCGTAGTGGTGTGCCCGGTCGAGTGCATCGACCCGGATCCGGATATCCCGGAAACCCATGATCAATTGCTGGCAAAGCTCATGCAGCTGCAGCGCGATCACCCCGAACTGTACGAACAGGAGCCTCCCGTCCCGTGAGCACTTTGTCCCGACGTTTTTCGACACGCGGCCTGCTGTTGCTGGCCTTGGTGCTGGCGCCGCCGGCCTGGTCCGCCGACGGCGCCAAGCCGTCCGCCGGCGCAGCTGCGGCGGTCGCCGCGCATCCGCCCGGTGCGGCCGTGGCCAGTGGTCATGCCCTGGCCACCGATGCCGGCCTGCAGATCCTGCGCGAGGGCGGCAACGCGTTCGATGCGGCGATTGCGGTGTCGTCCACGCTGGCGGTGGTCGAGCCGATCAGCTCGGGGCTGGGCGGTGGCGGCTTCTTCCTGCTGCACGATGCCAAGACCGGCAAGGACGTGATGCTGGATGCGCGCGAATACGCGCCCGAATCGGCCACGCCGGAAAAATTCCTCAACAAGCAGGGCGAGCTCGACCGTGACCGCTCGGTCAACGGGCCGTGGTCGGCCGGTATTCCCGGGCTGCCCGCCGCGCTGGTGGAGCTGGCGGCCAAACACGGCCGGCTGCCGCTGAAGCAATCGCTGGCACCGTCGATCCGCATCGCCACCGAGGGCTTTCCGGTGTATGCGCGCATGGCCAAGGGCTACGCCTCGCGGCGCGAGGTGATGGAGCGCTATCCCGGCACGCGCGAGGTGTACTTGCGCGGCGGAAAACCGATTGCCGAAGGCGACCTCTTCAAGCAGCCCGAGCTGGCGCACACCTTGACGCTGCTCGGCGACAAGGGCTTCGATGGGTTCTACAAGGGCGAGACCGCCAAGAAGCTGATCGCCGGCGTCAAGCAGGCCGGTGGCCATTGGACCGCGGCGGAGCTGGCCGGTTATGCGGTCAAAGAGCGCGCGCCGATCCAGTTCGATTACCGCGGCTGGAAGATCACCACCGCGCCGCCGCCGTCGTCCGGCGGCATCGCGCTGGCTGCGATGCTGCAGATTCTGGAAGGCTGGGACCTGAGCAAGCTCGACGACGTGCATCGCACCCATCTGGTGGTGGAATCGATGCGCCGTGCCTACCGCGACCGCACGTTCTTCCTGGGCGACCCGGACTTTGTCGACGTGCCGCAGCGTGTGCTGACCAGCAAGGATTATGCGCAAGGCCTGCGTGCCACCATCAATCCGGAAAGGGCCACGCCCAGCGATCTGTTGTCGGGCAACCCCACGCCGCTGGAAGACGACGAGACCACCCACTTTTCCATCATCGATGGCGAAGGCAACCGCGTCGGCGCCACCCAGACCGTCAACCTGCTGTATGGCTCTGGCCTGATCCCCAAGGGTACCGGCGTGCTGCTCAACGACGAGATGGACGACTTTGCGCTCAAGCCGGGCACGCCGAATGCGTTCGGCGTGATGGGCTATGCCGCCAACGCGCCCAAGCCGGGCAAGCGCATGCTCAGCTCGATGACGCCCACCTTCATGGAATCGGCCGACAAGGCGATCGTGCTGGGGACGCCGGGCGGCAGCCGCATCATCACCATGGTGCTGCTGGGCATCCTGGGTTACGACGCCGGGCTGGATGCGCAGGCGGTCAGCGCCTTGCCGCGCTATCACCATCAGTGGCTGCCGGACGTCATCGACGCCGAAACCGACGCGTTCTCGCCGCAGACCGCCAAGGGTCTGCAAGCGATGGGCCACGCGCTCAAGCTGCCGGGCGACACCGCCGAGGGCGGGCGCGGTTCCAGCCACGTGTGGGGCAACCTGCAGACCGTGGAATGGGACAAGCGCAGCAACGTGCTCAGCGGCGGCAGCGACCCGCGCAATCCGGTGGGCAAGGCAGAAGTGCAGTTGGCTATACCGGTGCGATGAGTCCGTCCTGCCTGCTCCGTGCGCCGGAGCAGGCAAGCCGAAGCGGACGACCGGACATGCCCTCTGCTGCGGTGGCGTCTTGTCAGCGGGGTCGGCTCGCGCGGCAGCGTTGCCAACTGTCGCGCTGCGAAACGTCTCAGGCGCGTGCGTGCAAGGTGCAGGCCTGCGTCGGCGCGATGGCTTGCCCGTCGCGGCTTCGCCAGCGGCAATGCGATTTGCCGCGGTGGCTTATGTCGATATTGGACTTGTCGCTGTGCGTCGATTTGGCGACCATCGTGGCATGACCATTTTCCAGACCTTGATTGCCGCCATGGTGATCGCATCGCCCATCGCCGCCTGTGCAGCCGATACCACCGGCACTGCCGGCACCGCAACGGCGACCGGCGCTGCCATCCACGTCAATCAGCTCGGCTATCTGCCCGGCTCAGCCAAGCTGGCGGTGGTCGGGTTGCCGCAGGGCGTGGCGCCGGGGGCGGACCGTTTCACGGTCGAAGATGCACAGGGCCGCAAGGTGCTGCAAGGCAGCTTGCTACCGCCAGCGCTGTGGTCGCCGGCTGGTCAGCAGGCGCGTGTGGCGGATTTCTCCAGCGTGCGTGCGCCGGGCACCTACCGGTTGAAGATCGACGGGCTGCCGGCCTCGGATGCATTTGCGATCGATGCGCGTGCGTATCAGCCGGTAGTCGATGCGTCGCTGAAGGCGTTCTACTACAACCGTGCCAGCACCGCGTTGCCGGCGCAGTTCGCCGGGCGTTACGCGCGTGCGGCCGGACATCCGGACACGCAGGTGCGCATCCATCCTTCCGCCGCGTCTGCCACGCGTCCGGCCGACAGCGTGATCAGCGCACCCAAGGGCTGGTACGACGCCGGCGATTACAACAAGTACATCGTCAATTCCGGCATCAGCACCTACACCTTGCTGGCGGCCTACGAGCACTACCCGGCGCTGTTCAACGCGCAGGCCCTGACCATCCCCGACGACGCGCCCGGCGTGCCCGGCATCCTTCAGGAAACCTGGTGGAACCTGGAATGGATGCTGGCCATGCAGGACCCGGCCGATGGCGGGGTGTACCACAAGCTCACCGACAAGCAGTTCGATGGACTGGTGATGCCGGCGCAGGCCGGGCAGCAGCGCTATGTGGTGATGAAGGCCACCGCGGCCACGCTGGATTTTGCGGCCGTGATGGCGGCAGCCAGCCGCGTCTATGCGCCGTTCGAAAAACACTATCCCGGGGTGTCGGCACGCATGTTGAAGGCCGCGCGCGCTGCCTGGAGCTGGGCGCAGCAACATCCGGACGTGATCTATCGCCAGCCCGACGACGTGCGCACCGGCGGTTATGACGATGCGCAGGTCGACGACGAGTTCGCGTGGGCGGCAGCGGAGCTGTATGTCACCACCGGCGAGGATGCTTTCTACGACGCGATGGTGGCGCGCAACGTGCCGGCCAGCGTACCTGGCTGGAGCAATGTGGGCGGGCTGGCGTGGATGTCGCTGGCCGCGCATCGCGACACGCTGACCGCGCATGCGGACCGTGCGCGCATCACGCGCGAGATCACCAGTCTGGCGCAGCAGTTGACCGACCAGTGGCAGGCGTCTCCGTGGCGCCTGGCCATGGCCGACAAGGATTTCGTATGGGGTAGCAATGCGTCCGTACTCAACCGCGCGATGATGCTGCTGCAGGGCTATCGGCTGACCCGTCAACGGGCGACGCTGGATGCCGCGCAATCGCACCTGGATTACATCCTGGGCCGCAATCCGCTGGGGCTATCGTTCGTCACCGGCGTGGGCCAGCGCACGCCGATGCATATCCATCATCGCCCATCGGAGGCCGACGGCATCGAGGCGCCGGTGCCGGGTTGGCTGGCCGGCGGCCCGCAACCGGGACAGCAGGACGCCAAGGACTGCAAGATGCCGTATCCGTCCAGATTGCCGGCGCTGTCGTACCTGGACGACACCTGCAGTTACGCGAGCAATGAAGTCGCCATCAACTGGAATGCGCCGCTGGTATATGTGAGTGCGGCAATCGAGGCGTCGACACCCTGAGGCAGGCTTCAGCGCGTCGACGCGGTTTTTCCTGCTCCCGTCGGGAGACGGTGGCGCATAGCGCCGGGTGAGGGTACGGCGTGTGCAAGAACGCTGACACACCGTCCCCTCACCCCAATCCCTCTCCTGTAGGAAAGGGGCTTGAGGTCGCCGATTCATCTTATCGGCGCGGTTGCAGCGCGGTCGGATAGTGCAGCGCGCATCGGCCTTGATCTGGACGCTTGGGGCGCTCATCTCAGCTGGGAAACTCACTTCAGCTGGAAAGCTCACTCCACCCGCGTACCAAAAATCCGGTCGCCGGCATCGCCCAGCCCGGGCAGGATGTAGCCCTTTTCGTTGAGATGATCGTCGATTGCGGCGGTATACACCTCCACGTCCGGATGCACCGCTTCCAGCGCTTTCAGGCCTTCCGGTGCGGCGACCAGGAAGATGCCCTTGATGCGCCGCGCACCGGCACGCTTGAGCATGTCGATGGTGGCGATCAACGTGCCGCCGGTGGCCAGCATCGGGTCCAGGATCAGTGCGTCGCGCTCTTCCAGGCGCCCGGTGAGGCGTTCGAAGTAGGGCACCGGCTGCAGGGTTTCTTCGTCGCGCTGCAGGCCGACCACACTCACGCGTGCGGCCGGAATCAGCGCCAGCACGCCGGGCAGCATGCCCAAGCCGGCACGCAGGATCGGCACCAGGGTGATCTTGGCACCGGCGATGCGCTGCACATCGACCGGGCCGGCCCAGCCTTGTTGCACGTGCGATTCGGTGTCCAGATTGGCGGTGGCCTCGTAGGCCAGTAGCGTGCCCAGTTCGGTGACCAATTCGCGAAATCCCTTGGTGCTCAAGGCGGCATCGCGCAGCAGGCCGATTTTGTGCTGGACGAGAGGGTGGCGGACTTCGACGATTTTCATGGGCAGCGACAGGCGGGAGAGACGCACAGTGTGCCGCAGCCATGCGTTGCGCTGCCACACGTCCGGTGTGATCGCGCTTGCATATGTCATGTCGTTGAAACGTCGCAGACATAGTGTGCACACCCATTCTTAACCGATTGGGGAAGCACTCGTGTCCAACAAGACTCCGCTCTGCCTGGCGATCACGCTGACGCTGGCATCGGCCGGCTGGGGCCCGCAGGCACATGCGGCAGAGGCGGCGGCCGCATCCGGCGCGGCCAGCGGTGCGGCGGCCATTGATCTGGAACGTCTGGAAGTGCGCCCGCAGCTGGAAGCGCAGGAGCGCGCAGTCGATCTCAAGCGTGCGTCCGATGCCATCCAGGATGCCGTGGCCTCCGATGCGATGGGGCGTTACCCCGACAAGAATGTTGCAGAATCCTTGCAGCGCCTGCCCGGTGTCAGCGTCACCCGCGATCAGGGCGAGGGGCGTTTTGTGGTGATCCGCGGGCTGGATTCGTCGCTCAACAGCGTGACCATCGACGGCATGAGCATGGGCACGCCGGAAGACGGCACCCGCTCGGCGCCGCTGGACGTGATTCCGTCCGATTCCACCGAGCGCTTGAAGGTGGTGAAGTCGCCCACCCCGGACATGCCGGGCGATTCGATCGGCGGCGCCATCCAGGTGGAATCCACCTCTGCGTTCGACCGCGACGGGCGCACCCTGCGCGGTTCGATCGAAGGCAGCCACCAGTCGCTGTCGGGCAAGACCAGCCCCAAGGGCGCGTTCAACTACAGCGACATCTACAACGGCACCTTCGGTGTGGCGGTGGGTGTGAACTATCAGGACCGCGAGTTCGAATCGGACAACACCGAAGTGGCGTACGACCGCTTCGACGGTGGCGCTGCCGACGACCTGTTCGCCGGCGAAGTACAGCGCCGCAAATACTTCATCGAGCGCACCCGCATGGGCGCCAACCTCAATCTGGACTGGCGCCCGGACGCCGACAACCGCTACTACCTGCGCTCGCTGTACAGCCGTTTCGACGATGCCGAAACACGCCAGCGCACCATCTTCGGCCTGAGCGACGGTGAGGTCAGCGCCAACGGCGATGGCACCTACAACGTGGCCGATCTGCCGGCCGACAGCATCTCCAAACGGGTGCGCTACCGCACCAAGAAGGAAGACAACACGGCGATCAGCTTTGGCGGCGAAAATCGCCTGAGCAGCGCCACCGTCGATTACAAGGTGGGCTACACCAAAACCACCGAGCGGGTGAACGATGAGATGGAAGCGCGCTTCAACTACGACGGCGACGACCTGTCGGCCAGCGTGGATCAGCGCAGCGGCATCCCGCGGTTGGGCTTCTCGGACAACCGATGGCAGAGCAACCAGGATTTCGTGTTCGACCGCTTCGTGCTGGCGCCCAAGACGGTGGACGATAGCGAGCACAGCGCGCAGGTCAATGTGCGTTTCGATGGCGAACATTCCAGCCTGAAGATGGGCGTGCTCGGTCGCTGGCGCGAACGCGATGTGGACGTCGACGAACAGGAGCTGCGGCGTGGCCCCGCCATCGATCTGAGCAGCTGGACCACCGCCGCACCGGAGCACCGCGGCGGTACGCTGGGCGAAAGCATCGGCTCGGACGGCATGCGCCGCTACTGGCGCGCGTCGGGCGGGTTGTACAGCGCACGGCCGCAGGATGTGGGCGGCAACCAGCAGGTCTCGCTGCAGGACGACTACACCGCAACCGAAGACGTGTTCGCCACCTATGCGATGGGCACCTGGGATATCGGTGCATTGCGCATGATTGCCGGCGTCCGCGTGGAGAACACCCAGTTCAACGCCACCGGCAACCAGGTCGACGTTGCCGAAAACGGCCGTACTGCGACGGTCACGCCGCGCGAGGCGTCCAGCAGCTACACCAACGTGCTGCCGGGCCTGCACCTGCGTTACGACAGCGGCAACGACTGGGTGTTGCGGTTTGCAGCCAACAAGACCTTGTCGCGCCCGTCATTTGGCGATGTGTCGCCACGCGTGAGCATCAACCGCGGCGATGAGGAAGTGAGCATCGGCAACCCGGATCTCAACCCGTATCGCTCCACCAATCTGGATCTGTCGTTCGAAAAATACATCGGCAGCACCGGCCTGGTGTCGCTGGGCGTGTTCAACAAGTCGATCGACGATTACATCGTGCAGACCATCAGCACCACCGATGTCGAGTTCCCCGGTTTGCAGGTGACGCGTTCGATCAATGGCGACACCGCCAAGGTGCGCGGCGCCGAGTTCAATTGGCAGCAGACGCTGGACTTCCTGCCCGAAGGCTGGAACGGCTTGCTGGTCGGTGCCAGCGCCACCGCGCTGGACAGCGACTTCGACCCGGGCCTGAGCGATCGTGCCGGCGACGACTTCATGCTGCCGCGCTCGTCCAAGCGCATCTACAGCGGCCATCTGGGCTATGAAAAATACGGCTTCAGTGCGCGCGTGGCAGCGGTGTATCGCAGCGAGTACCTGGACACCATCGGCCAGAGCCGTGCGTACGATATCTATGTCGCCCCGCACACCCAGCTGGATGTCAGCATGAGTTATCAGTTCAACAGCCACATCAGCCTGTACCTGGAAGCGCAGAACCTGCTGGATGAGCCATTGGAGCTGTACCAGGGCGTGCCCTCGCGCACGCTGCAGAACGAAGAGTACGGCCGCACCTATGCGCTGGGCCTGAAGGTGGCGCTGTGATGCGCGCTGGCGGGCTGCTGCACTCCACAGTGTTTGCGAGCGCGTTGCTGCTGGCCGGGTGTGCGACCAAGCCGGTCGACCGCGAAGCCGACGAAGCGCTGCTCACCGATCCCACGCTCAGCGACGCCAAGGTCGCGCACGAAGTGGTGCCGGAAGCCTTCATCACCGCGCTGACGCCGTCCGACAATCTGGATTCGCCGGCCAGCTGGATTGCGCCCGATGGCAGCCGCTGGGTGATCGCCACGGCCAAGGCCACGCATGCGCTGGTGGTGTTCGACGGCGACAGCGGCAAGCGGCTGCGCGTGGTCGGCGGCAAGGGCAAGGCATTGGGCAAGCTGGACCGGCCCAACGGGATTTCGGTGGTCGACGATCTGGTCTTCGTGGTCGAGCGCGACAACCGCCGCGTGCAGGTGTTTTCGCTGCCGGATTTCAAACCGCTGACCGCGTTCGGCCAGGAAGACCTGCGCGAGCCTTACGGGCTATGGGTGCGCAAGCATGACGGCGGCTACGAGGTGGTGGTCAGCGACAACTACATGTCGCCGGCCAATAAGGATCAGCCGCCGCCGCTGGCCGAACTGGGCCAGCGTTTTCGTCGTTATCAGTTGAATGCGGCAGGGCAGGGCTGGCAGGCGCGGCTGACGCAGAGCTTTGGCGACACCACCACCGCTGGCGCGGTGCGCATCGCAGAATCGGTGTTTGGCGATGAGGCCAATGCGCGGCTGCTGATTGCCGAAGAAGACGTGGCGGTAGGCACGCAGTTGCGCGAGTACGGCATGGACGGGCGTTACCGCGGGCGCGATGTCGGCGCCGGGCTGTTCAAGGCGCAGGCCGAGGGCTTGACCTTGCTGCAGTGCGCCGATGGCAGCGGCTACTGGATCGCCACCGATCAGTTCAAGGATCGCAGCGTGTTCCAGGTGTTCGATCGCAACACGCTGGCGCATGTGGGCGCCTTCGCCGGCCGCGTCACCGCCAATACCGATGGCGTGTGGCTGGATCAGCGTGGCGATGCGCGCTTCCCCGGCGGCGTGTTCTACGCGCTGCACGACGACCAGGCCGTGGCCGCATTCGATTGGCGCGACATCGCACGCACGCTGCGGTTGAAGGACTGCGCGCCATGAGCGTGGCGCGTGCAGCGTGTTATGTAGCGCTCGTGTCGATCGCACTGGCGGGTACCCAGGCGCTGGCTGGCGAGCGGCCGGCCGAGCCGAATACGCAGGTGCCGGCCGGTTCCACCCATTACGTGGCCGATGGCTTTCCGGACCGGATCGTCGCCACCCCCGCGCAGGACGCGGCGACCGGTTTCGCAGTGGCCTGGCGCACCGATGCCAGCGTCGATCAGCCGTGGCTGGAACTGGTGATTGCCGGCGATTCGCCCGACGTCGGTACGCCACGGCGCATCCGCGCCAGCACCGCCACGCTGAGCAGCGAAAACGGCAGCTCGCATCACCATCGTGCCGATATCGACGGCTTGCAGCCCGACACCTTGTACGCCTACCGCGTGCAGGGGCACGACACCTGGGGTGCATGGAATCACTTCCGCACCGCGGCCACGCCGCAGACACCGCTGACGCTGCTGTACTTCGGCGATACCCAGAACAAGAATCTCAGCCTGGTCTCGCGGGTGATCCGCCAGGCCTGGCGCTCGGCGCCGGACGCGCGGCTGGCGCTGTTTGCCGGCGATCTGGTCAGCGGCAAGGACGGCCAGGACGACAACGAATGGGCGGAGTGGTTCGAAGCCGGGCGCTGGTTGCTGGAAGGCACCGCGGTGGCGCCGGCGCCGGGCAATCACGAGTACCACGAAGAGGGCGAAGACACTCCGCAGGCCACCCGCACGCTTGGCAGCCATTGGCCGGTAACCTTCGCCCTGCCGCGTAACGGGCCCTCGGCCACGGCGCGCACCAGTTACTGGTTCGACTATCAGGGCGTGCGCATCGCCGTGCTCGATGGCACCTCGGTACTGGACCTGGGCACCGGGCCGGCGCAGGCGCAATGGCTGGACACGGTGCTGGCCGACAACCCGCACCCGTGGTCGATCGTGCTGATCCACCAGCCGTTCTTTTCGCCGCGCGCCGATCGCGAGAACGAAAAGCTGGTCGAACAGGTGCTGCCGGTGATCCGCCGGCACAAGGTGGATCTGGTGCTGCAAGGGCACGACCACACCTATGGCCGGCGCGGCGACCAGGCCGGGCAGGCCACGCCGGTGTTCGTGGTATCGGTCGCCGGGCCCAAGCAATACCGGCTTTCGGACATGGCCCGCAAGACCATGCGCCCGGTGGGTGAAGACACCCAGCTGTATCAGGTGCTGCGCATCGACGGCCAGCATCTGGTCTACGAATCGCGCACCGCCACCGGCCGCCTATATGACGCCTTCGAGCTGCGGCGCGACGCGCACGGCGACAAACGACTGATCGAGCACCCGCAAGGGCGTATCGCACCACGCGATTGCCCGCGCGATGCCACGCTCAAGGGCCGTGCGGATCGTTGCTGGGAGTGAGCCGGGCAGGGCGCAGGAATGGGGGCAGCCAGCGATTGCGCACTCTCGAAGATGGCGGCGCTGCCCCGATGATGTGCAAGGCGCGAACCCCGCACACATACGCCTTGTGCTGCAATCTGACGGTTATCGCCGGGTCTCGATCACGCAACGATGACAAAGCGGCGAAAGGTTGAATCGGCATCCGCCAAGATTTATGCGTCGTTGCAAAACTTCGCATCGCCATAGATTTTATGGATGGGGAGTGCGTTGCACGATCAGATACTGTGGATTACATCATGTCGATAGTGAGACTACGGTTGCTGCGGCCAAGTCGCCAGCCGAGTGACCCGCTTCAACGCGGTGCTGCGGTGACGGCTCTGGCTCCCCCAGCCCACCGAGTCGCCCCCCATGATTCCCCAACTCATTCACCTGACCGCACCCACCAAGCAGCTGCTGTGGGAGGAGCGCAGGGTTTGCGATCGCCTGCAGCGTTTGTTGCCCGGATGGACCTGTCACCTCTGGGACGATGCCGATAACTCGGAATTGATGCGACGTGCGTTTCCGCAGTTTGCGCAGCGCTACGAGCGCATCCGTTTTGGCGTGATGAAAGCCGACATCGCGCGCTGTGCATACATGCATGCGCATGGCGGTTTCTACTTCGACACCGACTACAAGCTACTGCGCCCGCTAGGTGCGGACGTGCTGTCGCAGCGATGCGTGCTGCCCATCGAGGAGGGCACGCCCGGCAACGACGACTTCAAGATCGGTAATGCCGTGTTCGGCTCCGAAGCGGGGCATCCGTTCTGGCGCGCGTTCATCGAGCACATTTTCAACGTGCATGCACCGGAAGCGCTGGAAGACCACCGCGAGATTCCGATGATCTCCGGCCCGCGCGGGCTCACTCGCTTCTACAACGCGCATGGCGGGCAGTTCGCCGGCATCGTGTTCCCGCCGCGCAATGCCTTCCATCCGGATCGCACCTGGTTCGGGCTTGGCCATCGTGGCGGCCAGATCGCAGTCGGCTCGCACTTGTGCTGGGCATCGTGGCGCGGCAAATCGCCACACCGCGCAGTGAGCAATTACCTGCGCCGCAAGTTGAGTGCGGTGCCGATCTGATTGGTGCTTGTCCGTTGTGACACAGCGACCGACCTCGGCGCATGCGGTGCAGGACGAGGGTGTTCAGCCAATCCGACAAGCACGTTGCTGGCGATTCATGCAAGCGAACGCTTGCACGCCGGTTTGGCTTCGCAGTGAGCCTTGCACTTATGCGGCAAGGCGCGGCGATCCAGGTGAGATGCGCCTGGCCACGGCATGGCAACTGACTGTATGCGGACGATGCCTTGCGCGATGCCCGCCGGTGCGGCTCAGGGTGTCAACCCAGACAGCACCGCGCGGGTGGCGCTCCAATACCCAAGCGGGCGCCGCGTCGGCGGCACCTGCGCGGCCGATGTACCGCCCGGCACGGATCAGGCCGCCTCGGCCTGCATCTGGCGCGGGCCTTCCTTCAAGGCGCGTGCGATCAGACCGACCAGCAGATCCAGCTCTTCTTCGTCCATCGCAAAGTGCGGCGTGAAGCGCAGCGAGTTCTCGCCGCCGTGGATCACGTTGACGCCGCGATGGCGCAGCCACTCCTCGGTGGAGCCGGCTCCGTAGCACTTGAACTGCGGCGCCAGTTCGCAGGAAAACAGCAGCCCGGTGCCTTGCACCTTGGTGATCAGGCCGCCCAGTTCCGCCTGCAGCGCCTGCAGCTTGGCAATCGCCTGCGCGCCGCGGGTGCGGATGTTGTCGCGCACTGCAGGCGTGAACAACGCCAGCGTGGCGCAGGCGACATCGAGCGCGCGCGGGTTGGTGGTCATGGTGTTGCCGTAGGTTCCCTTGCGGTACACCTGCGCGGCGTGCTCGGTGACGGCCAGTACCGACAACGGGTACTGGGCGGCGTTGAGCGCCTTGGAATAGGTCTCCAGATCCGGCGGGTCCAGCTGCTCGAAACCGGGGTAGTCCACCACCGACAGCACGCCGTGCGCGCGCAACCCGGCCTGGATGGAATCCACCAGCAGCAGGCTGCCGTGCGAGCGGGTGAGCGCCCGTGCGGCGGCGTAGAACTCGGCCGGCAGGGCACGCCCCGGGTCGCCTTCGCCCATCACCGGCTCCAGGAACACCGCTTCGATAAACCAATGGTTATGCGCGGCCTCTTCGAAGGCGCGCTCCAGGGCGGCCACGTCATAGGGCGCGATCGCGATCACCGACGCTTCGTCGCGGTAGCTGGCCAGATACTTGGTGTAGGTCTTGCGGCTGGAGTCCGAATACAGCCCCGGTCGGTCGGTGCGGCCATGGAAGCTGCCCTTGACCACCAGGCGCTTGATGGTGGCCCCGGCGTGCCGCGCACCCGGGTCGGTGTGCAGCTTGGCATTGGTATCGACGATGCGCGCAGCCAGGCCCACCGCTTCGGAGCCGGAGTTGAGGCACATGAAACGTGCGAACGGGCAGCCGCCGCGGCTGTGGCCGATCTCGGCGCGCAGGGCGCGGTCCAGCCGGCGCTGCGCCAGGCTGGGCGTCATCACATTGGCCATCACCTGCGGGCGTGCCATCGCCTCCAGCACCGCTGCGGGGGTGTGGCCGAAGCCGAGCATGCCGTAGCCACCGGCGTCGTAGAGCACCGCGCCCTTGAGCGTGACCACCCACGGCCCGCGTGCGGCCAGCGCCACGTAGGGCGTCACCGCATCGTCGGCGTAGAAGTTGATGAAGCCGTCCTGCACCGCGGCGATCTGGGCGTCTTCGTCCAGGTCGAGCAGGTCGGCGGCGTCTTCGCGCACCTGCGCGTATTCGGCGGAAGCGGCGTCGATGGCGTGGGCCAGGTCCGGGTGATTGGCGGCCAGACGCACGATGGCGGCATCGTCCAGGCCATCGGTCAGGCGGCGGCCGGCGTGGGCACGCAGCGGGGCGAGCGGGGCGAGGACGGACATGGCGCATCTCCTGCAGGTGGCGTTGTCCTTCCTATTATCGGCAGACGATCGGCGTTTGGCAGCGTGAATCTGGGCACGATGTGCGGTATTTTCGTCGATTCGCCGAATCGGATGCGCATTGTGAAGATCACCCCGTCCGACGAACGCCTGTTGTCGCTGCTGCGCGAGGACGCGCGAGCGTCCACTGCCCAGATCGCACGCCGGCTCGGGCTGTCGCGCACCACGGTGCAAAGCCGCATCGAAAAGCTCGAACGCGATGGCGTGATCAGCGGCTACACCGTGCGCACCCACGACGACTACGAACATGGCCGCATCCGCGCCCACATCCTGATCACCGTGCTGCCCAAGAAGATGCCTGCGGTGGTCAAGGCCTTGCGCGACATCGCCGAGGTGCGCCTGCTGCATTCGGTCAGCGGCGCCTACGACCTGATCGCGCTGGGTGTGGTCGGCGGCGTCAACGAGATGGACGTGCTCACCGACGCGATCGGCGCGATCGACGGGGTGGAGCGCACCACGACCTCGATCATTTTGTCGACGAAGTTCGAGCGGTGAGGGGGGGCCGGGATTCGGCATTGGGGATTGGGGATTCGTCAAAGCGGGCTGGCTTGGGTCCTGAATGTTCCGGCCTGCGGAGCCGGGATTCGGCATTGGGGATTGGGGATTCGTCAAAGCTGGCTGGCTTTGGTCCTAGACGTTCAGGCCTGCGGAGCCGGGATTCGGCAGTGGGGATTGGGGATTCGTCATAGCTGGCTGGCTTGGCCCGAGACGTTCCGGCATGCGGAGCCGGGATTCGGCAGTGGGGATTGGGGATTCGTCATAGCTGGCTGGCTTGGCCCGAGACGTTCCGGCATGCGGAGCCGGGATTCGGCATTGGGGATTGGGGATTGGGGATTCGTCAAAGCGGGCTGGCTTGGTTTCTACACGTTCCGGGCTGCGGATCCTGCTCTTGCCAATCCCGAATCCCGAATCCCGAATCCCGGCCACTAGGCCAAGTCTGTCGACGAAGTTTGCGCAGTGAGGAGACCGGGAATCGGCATTGGGCATCGGGGATTCGTCAAAGCAGGCCGGCTCCTGTCCTACACGTTACGGCCTACGGATCCTGCTCTTACCAATCCCGAATCCCGAATCCCCAATCCACCGCAGTTACACTACCCGGCTCCTTAGCCATCTAATCCCGCGGCCTTGAAGAAGTCCGATTTCAACTATTCGTTGCCCGACGAGCTGATCGCCCAGGCGCCGCTGGCCGAGCGTGCGGCCAGCCGCTTGCTGGTCGTTCCGCCGTCGCCGCAGGCATTCGCCGACCGCCAGGTCCGCGATCTGCCCGAACTGTTGCAGCCGGGCGATCTGTTGATCTTCAACGACACCCGCGTCATCCCGGCGCGGCTGTTCGGGCAGAAGGCCAGCGGTGGGCGGGTGGAAATCCTGATCGAGCGCCTGCTGGGTGAACGCGAGGCGCGGGTGCAGATCGGCGCCAGCAAGTCGCCCAAGGCCGGCAGCCTGATCGCGCTCGATGCCGGCGGCCAGGCCGAGGTGCTGGGGCGCGACGGCGAGTTCTATCTGCTGCGCTTCCAGATCCCGCTGCCGCTGGAGCAGTGGCTGCCCGAGGCCGGCCGCCTGCCGCTGCCGCCGTACATCCGGCGCGAGCCGGGGGTGGAAGACCGCGAGCGCTATCAGACGGTGTTTGCGCGCCAGGTCGGTGCGGTCGCCGCGCCGACCGCCGGCCTGCATTTCGACGAGCAGCTGCTGGCGCGCCTGCGCGAGCGCGGTGTCGAGTTCGGCCACGTCACGCTGCATGTCGGTGCCGGCACGTTTCAGCCGGTACGCGTGGATGCGCTCGACCAGCACGTGATGCACAAGGAGTGGCTCAATGTCGGTGCCGCGCTGGTCGAGCAGGTGCGCCGCACGCGTGCCCGCGGCGGCCGCGTCATCGCGGTGGGCACCACGGTGGTGCGCTCGCTGGAAAGCGCCTGGCGCACCACCGACGCCGCGCCCGGGGGCGAGTTGCTGCCGTTCGCCGGCGAAACCCAGATCTTCATCCTGCCCGGCTACCGCATCCGCAGCGTCGATGCGATGGTCACCAACTTCCATCTGCCCGAAAGCACGCTGCTGATGATGGTCTCGGCCTTCGCCGGCCGCGAGCGCATTTTCGAGGCCTACCAGCACGCCATCGCGCAGCGCTATCGCTTCTTTTCATACGGCGATGCGATGTTGTTGTGGAGCAGGGATTGGGGAGTCGGGATTGGGGATTCGTAACAGCACCCCATTCGCCGCTTCTCGCTTTTGCCAATCCCGAATCCCCAATTCCAAATCCCGGCCCCTCAATGTCCCGACTCCAGTTCCAGCTCCAAGCCACCGACGGCCACGCGCGCCGTGGCCGTCTGACCTTTCCGCGCGGCACGGTGGAGACCCCGGCGTTCATGCCGGTGGGCACCTATGGCTCGGTCAAGGGCATCCTGCCCGAGCAGATCCGCGCGCTGGGGGCGGAGATCATCCTGGGCAATACCTTCCATCTGTATCTGCGGCCGGGCCTGGATGTGATCGGCGACCATGGCGGCTTGCACGGGTTTGCGCGCTGGGATGGGCCGATCCTCACCGACTCCGGCGGATTCCAGGTGTTCTCGCTGGCGCACCGCCGCAAGATCACCGAGCAGGGCGTGACCTTTTCCTCGCCCACCGACGGCGCACGGGTGTTCCTCGGGCCGGAAGAGAGCATGCAGATCCAGAAGGTGCTCGATTCGGACATCGTGATGATCTTCGACGAATGCACGCCGTACCCGGCCACCGAAGAGGTGGCGCGGCGCTCGATGGAGCTGAGCCTGCGCTGGGCCCAGCGCTCGCGCGATGCGCACGACGGGTTGGGCAACGATGCGGCGCTGTTCGGCATCGTGCAGGGCGGGGTGCATCCGGACCTGCGCAGCCGCTCGCTGGACGGACTGCAGGGCATCGGTTTCGACGGTTATGCCATCGGCGGCCTGGCAGTGGGCGAGCCCGAGCACGAGCGCAACGCCATGCTCGAACACCTGCATCCACGGCTGCCGGCCGACCGCCCGCGTTATCTGATGGGCGTGGGCCGGCCCGAAGACCTGGTCGAAGGCGTGGCGCGTGGGGTGGACATGTTCGACTGCGTGATGCCCACCCGCAATGCGCGCAACGGCCACTATTTCACCTCATTCGGCACCGTGCGCATCCGCAATGCCAAGTACGAGCGCGACCTGGACACCATCGAGCCCGGCTGCGGCTGCCACGCCTGCAGCAGTGGCTACACGCGTTCGTATCTGCGTCACCTGGACCGCTGCAACGAGATGCTGGCACCGATGCTGGGAACCCTGCACAACCTCTGGTACTACGAAAAACTGATGGCCGACCTGCGTGCGGCGATCGCGGCGGGAACCTTTGTGCAGTTCCGGCGGTCCTTCTATGCGGCACGCGGCGCCACCACGCCGCCGTTGCCGGGGGAAGCCAGCTGAGCCCTGCCGTCCATGCCCTCAGCGCGGACGGGGTGGAACCTGCGTGGCATAATTCCCGGCTGTTCCGCCCTGGCGGTACCTGAATAGCGAGTGGGCCCGTGAGGGCGCGCTGGCACCAAACTAGGATGCACTGAATGAATTTGCTCGATTTCCTGATCCCGGTCGCCCAGGCGCAGGCCACTGGCGGCGCACCGGCGCCCGGCCCGATGGGTAGCCTGTCTACCTTCGCGCTGCCGATCATCCTGATCGCGGTCATGTATTTCTTGATGATCCGCCCGCAGATGAAGCGTCAGAAGGAGCACAAGTCGCTGCTGGACAAGCTGGCGCGCGGCGATGAAGTGATCACTTCCGGCGGCGTCGCCGGCGTGATCACCGACATCGGCGACAACTTCATCACCGTGGAAGTGGCCGACAACGTCCGCATCCGCGTGCAGAAGAGCGCCGTGGGCCATGTGCTGCCGAAGGGCACGCTCAAGTCCGCCAGCTGAGTCGCGCCATCGGCATCGGGCACCGTCTGGCACTGCCGGCCGGTGCTCGAAAACGCCAGCGGCCGCTCGTACACTCCGCTGTCGTCGTGCTGCCGATGCGTGCTTGGGGCTGCTCAAGACGTCGCTGCACATGAACACCTGCAACACCACAACTGCGCGCACCGTCAGGCGGGCGCAGTCGGTGCACGAAGTCGGAACTCGCCCTTCGGGCGCTTTCGCTCCGCGCACTGCCCGTATCCACCGGATGACCGCTCGCGACGCTGTATCGGCCGCTTGAAGTCGTTCTCACTGCTAGGCGCGGCGCCGGGATGGTGCTGTGCGGGACTGTCGCAATGCTCGAATTTCCCCGCTGGAAGTATTTCCTGATCCTGCTGGTGCTGGCGGTCAGCGCGTTGTATGCGCTGCCCAACATCTACCAGAAAGACCCGTCCGTGCAGATCACCGCCAGCCGCGGTGCGCAGCTCGACGACGCATTGCGCAGCCGCATCGACGGTGAGCTCAAGGGCGCGGGCATCACGCCCAAGGCCGTCACCAAGGAAGGCGACAGTCTGATGGTGCGCCTGCCTTCGTTGCAGGCGCAGACCCGCGCCAACGACGTGCTGCGCCAGCAGCTGGGCGAGAACTACACGGTGGCGCTGAACCTGGCGTCCACCGTGCCGGAGTGGCTGGCCAAGCTGGGCGGCAAGCCGATGGTGCTGGGCCTGGACCTGGTCGGCGGCGTCCACTTCGCCATGCAGGTCGATCAGAAGGCCGCAGTGGAAAAGCGGATCGAAGGCTTTGCCGAAGACATCCGCACCACCTTGCGTGACAGCCGCATTGCCTATCGGGCGGTCGAGCGTCGCGGCGACAACAGCATCCAGGTCAGCCTGGGCGAGGGCGCCAGCGCCGACGCGGCGCGCACCGCGCTGGCCAAGGCGCAGCCGACGCTGACCTACGACGTCAGCGGCCAGAACATCGCAGTGAAGGTGCCCGAGGCCGAGCTCAAGCAGATCGCCAGCGGCGCGATCGAGCAGAACCTCACCACCTTGCGCAACCGCGTCAACGCGCTGGGCGTGTCCGAGCCGACCATCCAGCGCCAGGGCGAAGACCGCATCGTGGTCGAATTGCCCGGCTTGCAGGACACCGCCGAGGCCAAACGCCTGATCGGCGCCACCGCCTCGCTGGAATTCCGTGCGGTGGTCGAAGGCAATGCCGAAGACGCGGTGCGCAGCGGCAGCATTCCGCCGGAAGCCAAGGTCTACCGCGTGCGCGATACCGGCGCGCCGGTGCTGCTCAACAAGCGCGCGCTGGTGACCGGCGATCAGATGGTCAGCGCCAGCGTCAGTAACGACCAGAACGGCATGCCGGCGGTGTCGGTGACGCTCAACAACGTTGCCGGCCAGCGCATGCTCGACTACACCAGCGCCAACGTCGGCAAGCTGATGTCGGTGGTGTATATCGAGCGCATCCCCACCGTGACCATGGTCGACGGCAAGGAAGTGCGCAGCGTTCGGGTCAAGGAAGAAGCCCTGTCGCCGACCCGCATTGCCGGCGTGTTCGGCAAGAACTTCCAGACCACCGGTCTGGAGAAGGTGGAAGCGGAGAACCTGGCCAAGCTGCTGAAGTCCGGCTCGCTGGCTGCGCCGATGGATTTTGTCGAGGAATACGTGATCGGCCCGAGCCTGGGCGCGGAGAACGTGGAGCGTGGCGTCACTGCCGTGGTCTACTCGTTCCTGTTCACGCTGGTGTTCTTCACGATCTACTACCGCGTGTTCGGTGCGATCACCTCGGTGGCGCTGCTGTTCAACCTGCTGATCGTGGTGGCGGTGATGTCGCTGTTCGGCGCCACCATGACGCTGCCGGGTTTTGCCGGCCTTGCCCTGTCGGTGGGTCTGTCGGTGGACGCCAACGTGCTGATCAACGAGCGTATCCGCGAAGAATTGCGGCTGGGCGTGCCTGCCAAATCGGCAATTGCCGCAGGGTATGAAAAGGCCGGCGGCACCATCCTGGACGCCAACCTCACCGGTCTGATCGTGGCGGTGGCCTTGTACGCGTTCGGCACCGGCCCGTTGAAGGGCTTCGCGCTGACCATGATGATCGGTATCTTCGCCTCGATGTTCACCGCGATCACCGTGTCGCGTGCGCTGGCGGTGTTGATCTACGGCAGCCGCAAGAAGCTGAAGACCGTCGCTATTTGATGCGAGTCCCTCGCAAGAGCCCGCACATCCATGTGCGGACTTCTTAGGAAGATCTTTCAATGAAAATTTTTCCGCTTCACCTGATTCCCAACGACACCAGGATCGACTTCATGCGCCCGCGCAAGCCGGTGCTGATCCTGATGCTGATCCTGGCGGTTGCGTCGGTCGGCATCATCGTGGGCAAGGGTTTCAATTACGCGCTGGAGTTCACTGGCGGCACGCTGGTGCAGACCAGCTTCCAGAAAACGGTGGACGTGGACCAGGTGCGCGAGCAGCTGTCCAGGGCCGGCTTCGAAAACGCCCAGGTGCAAAACGCCCGCGGCGGCAACGAAGTGATGATCCGTCTGCAGGCGCGCGAGCAGCACAATAACCGCGACGATGCGGCGCGCACCGTTGCCGAAGAAGTGCGCAAGGCTGTGAGCACCGAACAGAACCCGGCCACCGTGCAGCCGGGCGAATTCGTCGGCCCGCAGGTCGGCAAGGACCTGGCCTTGAACGGCGTGTACGCCACGGTGTTCATGCTGGTGGGCTTTCTGATCTACATCGCCTTCCGCTTCGAGTGGAAATTTGCGGTGGTGGCCAGCCTGACGGCCTTGTTCGACTTGCTGGTGACGGTGGCCTTCGTATCGCTGACCGGTCGCGAGTTCGATCTGACCGTGCTGGCCGGCCTGTTGTCGGTGATGGGCTTTGCGATCAACGACATCATCGTGGTGTTCGACCGCGTGCGCGAGAACTTCCGTGCGCTGCGTGTGGAACCGCTGGAAGTGCTCAACCGTTCGATCAACCAGACACTGTCGCGCACGATCATCACCGCGGTGATGTTCTTCCTGTCGGCATTGGCGCTGTACATGTACGGCGGCGAGTCGATGGAAGGCCTGGCCGAGACCCACATGATCGGCGCGGTGATCGTGGTGATCTCCTCGGTGATCGTGGCCGTGCCGATGCTGAGCATCGGCCCGTTCGCAGTGACCAAGCAGGACTTGCTGCCCAAGGCCAAGGACGTGGAGGCGCTGGCGCGTCGTCCTTGATCGGCTGGCAAAAGGTGTGACGAAAAAACCGCGCATTGCGCGGTTTTTTCGTTTCTGGCGTTGGGCGTCGTGAGTGCACGGTTATGCACTGTGACTCCACTACTCAAGATCGTGAGCATTAGGGAGTTCGTCGGACACGTGGTGCCGATCGAAACGCAGTGCGTTGCAGTAGAGAAACAACAGCGCCGCCAACGCTTGGTTCTGTGTGCCCGCAGACACCTGCGCATCGGTCGCCAAGCGGGTGAGGAACGTCTCGACCTCCGCCTGGCCCATCTGCGCCGGATGGCGCTTGCCGCTAGCCAAGATGAAGCGTCGTCTCCAACTCAGATAGGCCTGCTCGGTGCCGTACCCGCAGGCGGTCGCGCACCTGATCGACTAGCCGGAGCGATGGAGGTGCTGTCACGCCAATGTTTTTGGGGGTGTATTTCATACGCCCGCCTCCTTGCTGGATAACAAGGCAAGCACCCGCATGGTCGCGGCCGCTTGCCGTCGTGCAATCCCGTAACCCCGGCTAGGATTTCCCCCGTTCACAAAGCGGCAGCGATCGAAGATACTCAGCGCAACACCGCATTTCGGCGGTCCAATAGTAGTTAGGCGGCCATGAAAGTATTTTTATCGCTCGTAGCAGCAGCGCTCATAGCTACCGGTTGCTCTACCGCGCCTCCACGTATCACCACCAACGAACCTAGTCCTACATCCGCGCCCGAGACAATATTGGGCACATGGGAGTTCACGACCACAGGCAAGGACGGCATTCGCAAGTCCGCCTTCAAGCTCAGTGATACACCGGCGGACACTTGCATTTCCGGTGAGTGGTTTAAGGCAAAGGTGATCTCGGCGGGAGAACTCAAACCGTCAGACCCGGCTTACACCTATTCAAACGGACGCCTTGAGCTCCTGATAACAAACGGACTCTGTGATGCATACACCTCGTTTGTTGGGACAGTTTCTGGCGCTCAATTTGACGGCACTTATGTTTCCTATGGACTATTTGGCGGCACAGAGCATGGCAAGGTTGTCGGGTTCCGGCGCCGTTAGCTGGCCGCCTAACAATTCATTCAAGCCGAAGCCGCTTCGCGACTCGGCTTAATTCAGGCGTTAGGCCGCAACGATGCGATCCCACAATCTCAAGTTATTTGCCGACTACTTCCAGTTCTGCCTGCAGGACGAGGCGGCGAGTGGCGACCTGTCTGATGCGTGGAGTCCGGCAGCTGTCCAGCGCATGTTTGCTGTCTCAACCGGCGTTGTCGGTATCGGCACCGTGCGCAATATAGATGTGCCAGTGAAGCTTGAGTTCTTGGACTCGGAACCATTCACTGACTTCACAAACTTCGACCATGTTGTCGAGGGATCACTCCTTGTCAAAAGCGGCCCGCTTGTAGTGGCCGGCCGTACGGACTATTTGCCTGACGCAGCACGCTTCGGCCTAGAGCCTGGTACTTACACTGTCAGGCTTTCCTCCTCCGGCCTGCGCTCACTGTCGGAGGACGGACTTGATGGTCAAGACCACTACCGCGTGCAGCTATGGCAAGCTTCGCCCATTGAGCCGACCGTCCTGAAACAGGGTGCGGTCTAACAATTCATTCAAGCCGAACTGGCTTCGCCAGTCGGCTTAATTCAGGCGTTAGGCGTCACATGGACCTATCCAAGTACTTTGAGAGGAATGATGGGTCGTTGCCCGAGGTCGAGGTGAAATTCTCGAACCGGTCAGCTGTATCTGTGGCCTTTAAGCACCTTTATGATCGCGGTGCTCGGAATGTGACCGTCAATGGCGGCTACGTTTGGATCAAGGAGACCCAGTCGGAAAAGCCATTCGGCGGCCCTGAAGACGCCGTTCTTGTCGCATCTGGAGCTGCCGAGGCCTTCCACGTCGTTCTGGGTGGTATCGCCGGCACTGATTGCCCAATTCCGGACTTGGGAGTGTTCGTTTTCACTGATAGCCTAGCGTTGGACTATCGGATGGGATCTGACTGGGGTCCGCCTGAGATTCAGTCCTGGCTCGAGTTACTACGTCAGTTACTCGGCCTTGGCGGTGAGGTTTCTGTTCCGTGGTGGGGCGCTGACGGTGAGCGTGATTTTCTTGTTGCTCTCAGTAGCACCTAACAAATCATTCAAGCCGACGCCGCTTCGCGGCACGGCTTAACTCAAGCAGTGGTCGACATGAAATGTTTCGTCATTGATTGCAGCAACATCACGACGGCTGCTCAGTTCTGGGAAACGTACTTGGCCGTTGTCAAGCCAGAAGGTGCGGGGCTATTTGGCCGGAACCTAGATGCTTTCAATGACGCTCTTGCGGGTGGTCCGGGCTATCCTGGCGAGTGCGAGTTAAGCTTGTTCAATTCTTCCAGACTGCACCATCTGGACAACGGCCAGTTTCTTCGCCACCTCCGTGAGATAGCGACGGAACCACACAACGAGGCGATTGTCTTAGTTTTTCGGTAGCCGCCTAAAAATTCATTCAAGCCGAACCCGCTTCGCGGGTCAGCTTGATTCACGCTTTATGCCCTTTGGAGAGATCATGGACGTCCCGAAGAATCCGCTAGAAGAGGCACTTGCCCGAGCGGCTGACGAGCCCGCTTCGCGACCGGACTTCTACAGAGTTCTTCTTGACTCGGAGATCTTCGTTATCGGATACACGGACGCACCTGGTGATGGCCAAGGCACGATCCCTGCCGGCGCGAAGCTCTCTCTAGTCAACTTTGAGAAATCCGACGGAACGCCCTTCGTCCCTTTCTTCACGAGCCTTGAGACGCTGCAGAGAGTGTTGAGGGAAGAGACGCGCTATGTGGCGATGCCTTCACGAAGCTTTTTCGAGATCACGCGAGGTGCAACCCTTGTCCTTAATCCGGGGGTAAGCTACGGAAAAGAGTTTTTCCCTAATGAGATTGACGCTCTTCTAACAGCGGGCATAAATCACATCGCAGATCAAAGGGTGGTTGAGAAAGAGACAAAGGTTCTTTTGGGTCAACCAGCGAATTATCCAACCCGGTTGGTTGGTTCACTTTCTAAGCTCTTCAAGAAAAGCCCGAATGTTCGTGCAGCCTATCTTTGCTTGATGCACGATCCAGCAGCTTTCTCGGCGCCAGCACTTCTCGTTGGCATTGAGGGCGATGGAGATCTCGGAATGGTTATCAGAGAGGCGGGTGCAATCGCAGCAGACACAGTGCCGAGTGGGGAGATGGTTGATTTGACTCGGGTGCAACGAGGCGACGCTGGCTTGAGCAGTTACTTCATCGATTCCGTAAAACCATTCTATGAGCGTTCGTGGACCGCAAGAATTCGTTCGGTCTTCTTGCGCGGAAGGGCGTAACTACCCGTTAGAGCACATCAGTTGGTGGGTCCGGCTTCGGTCGGTTTGCAGTCAGGCGTACAGTCGGCTTCGGGCAGTAATCATTACCGTTGCTGGTGACGACAGGGGCGATACTTCGCCCGTGTACCTCATTGCCGCGCTGCACTCGTTGCGTCCGGCTTCGATGGCACCCCGCATCGGAGCGTCGCTGGGCAGGCTCCATCTACCCAACCTGTGGCACACTCGGTCCAGGCGGCGATGCCGGGGAGCATGGTTGCACCATCCAACCTTTGCGACCACTCATCGCCTAACATCTCTTTCAATCTTAGGCCACATGATAAAGATTGCAGCTGGTTTCTTGCTCTTCTTGGTGGCAGCCGCGGCTTCTGCTCATCAAGATCGCATTTTCCGGATTGGCGAAGATGGGACTCTGGGTGCCGTACCGGCCACCTATGGTCCTGTCAAAGTTCATATCAATCGTGCTAAGGGAAATCCTGGAACATTGACAAGAGTTGCGATTTCATCGCCTCATTTCAACGTCGTGTTGAATCAATGCATCCTAGGCAAGCTTCGGGATGTAACTAAAGTTGAGGCCAGCGGCTCTTGGTATCATACGCGCGTAAACCTACCTGCCTACGTATCACTGACTTTCTATAGCGGAAAATATGATCTTCGCAGCTATAGCAATAGCTACTATTCGGTTACTTTCTCGCTTCTTGATGGGCATATTCTCTCGGGTCAGCGCGCTTGGGATCCGCTGGTTGGTAGTTGGCGAGCGCAGATCATAGATCCGGCTGATAAATGCTCGCACTGGCAGCACCTGGCCATGTGGCCTAACAATTCAGTCAAGCCGACGCCGCTTCGCAGCGGGGCTTAACTCAGGTGTTAGGCGGCGTTAGAGCAAGGAACTTCTTGGCTCCTGCTTCGGTAACTTAGCAGGCACGCATGCGGTTGGTTCCGTACAGCATCCATCGCCGTTGCTGATTGCGGTAAGTTCGGCGCTTTGCTTGTTTGTCGTTGCCGCGCTGTGCTCATTGTGTTTGACTTCGATGGCACCCCGCGTCGGGGCATCGCTGGCAAGCTCGATCCCGCAAGCTGTGGCACACTCGGTGCAGGCGGCAGTGCTGGGGAGCATGGTTGCACCATCCAACCTTTGCGGCCACTCACTGCCTAACAATTCATTCAAGCCGAAGCCACTTCGTGGCTCGGCTTAATTCAAGCGTTAAGGGGCATTGGAAGTGAGTAAAGGCGACCTGCACTTGATAGAGCGCATGGGCCACATGACTTGCCTCGACAAACAGACCGCGCTCTGGGAAAGCGGTTGGTGGGCCATTTCGCCTGAAACTGCGTCCTTGCTGGTGGGTGGCCGGATCTACTTCCACAAGGCACAAGACAAGCCTTCATTTTTCGGCGGACGCATTGTTGAGTCGCGTGTTGAGACCGAGGGCAGTTGGCCGGGCCGTGTACTTTTCAAGTTCATAGCCGGTCAGGAATTCAAAGGTGTAAGGGCTGGTCGTGACGGCTGGAGCATGGAGAAAAAGCTTGTTCCGTCGCTAATTGCCCCCTAACAATTCATTCAAGCCGACGCCGCTTCGCGGCGCGGCTTAATTCAGGCGTTAGGCATCAGATTATGCGCGTCGAGAACGTTGAAATTTTCTCAGACCAATCAAACACGCCGGTGATTAGGCATCCCGGCCGCCAGTTCCCTGGCGTACTCGTGCAGGGCGACACCCTTCATATGTTGTGCGCTCAGGCTACTGAGGCATTGTCGGACAGTCCTGACTCCCGGGACGAGCTCCAAGATCTGCACAACAAGCTGCTAAGTATGCTTGCTCACTACAAGACCGTACTCAATGAGCATCAGGTTCCGCTATCTTTCGTGGAGACGCCTGATGCCTAACCATTCATTCAAACCGACGCCGCTTCGCGGCTCGGCTTAATTCAGGCGTTAGGCGCCAATGATTCAACTCCCGCCAAGGCCGACGGAAATCTATGCAGCTTTCAGCGCTTGCTGCGTGCTGGCCGTGGTGGTGCTGCATGGCAACGGCCAACTGAAGGGCCAAGAAGATCTCGTATTCTTCGCCATGCTTTCGCTGAGCATCATCCTGCAGATCTTTACTGGGTATCCGTTTGAGCGGGTCACGTTAGTCGGGGAGCACAAGAGCCGGCAATTGGCTCGTTACCGCGTGTCCTTGGCTCTTAGCATCGTCGTAGCGGTAGTGATCTTGGTTCTGGCGCTGGCACGTCGCGGATACGTATTTGGCGCCTAACTACTCGTTCAAGCCGACGCCGCTTCGCGGCGCGGCTTAACTCAGGTGTTAGGCAGTGGTGGAGCAGATCAATCGATGAGTCCGGCTTCGGCCAGTCCGCTGGCATGCACACCGTCGGCTCCGGGCAGCAGTCATCAGCGTTTTTGGTAGCGGTAGGTTCGGCGCTTCGCCCTGGCGCGTCATTCCCGCGCTGCGCCCGTTACATTTGGCTTCGGGGACATCACGCGCCGGGGGCACCGCTGGTCAAGCTCCATCCCGCAAGCTGTGGCACACTCGGTCCAGGCGGCAGTGCTGGGGAGCATGGTTGCACCATCCAACCTTTGCGGCCACTCACTGCCTAACAACTCATTCAAGCCGAAGTTGCTTCGCAACTCGGCTTAATTCAAGCGTTAGCCGCATCGAACATGATCGAGCAATCTCAAGCCATGCTCCACATCGTTGAGGCCTGCCCTTCCTTTCGTTCCGCTTGGAAGGCACACCTGCTCGAGTACGGCAACGACGTCTTGTATGTCGCTGCTGGAGAGCTGGCCGATCACTTGCTTGTGCTGCATAGGGCCGGCGACTCATCGACCTTCCCCGACCTGGCTGCCGCAGTTGAGCGGCTACATGTTAGCGGTTCCCCTTGGGTCCAAGAGTTCGCTACTGTCGGCATTCTGGAGGCCATTCAAAATGTTTGGGGCAACGCGGGAGTCGATCCGGAGACATTTGCTATCCACCTATGCCCCGAGAGCCTCCGGTGGTGGAAAGGCCTCAACAATTTCTGGTCTGGCCGCGCTCCAATTGTCGTCGCAAGCGGCTAACAATTCATTCAAGCCGAACCCGCTTCGCGGGTCGGCTTAATTCCGGTGTTAGGCAGTGGTGGAGCAATTGCGTTGGTGGTTGCCGCTTCGGTGAGTTCGCAGGCGTGCATGCAGTCGGCTCCGGACAGCAGTCATCATCGCTGCTAGTTGCGGTACGTTCGGTGCTTCGCCTTGGCACGTCGTTCCCGCGCTGCGCTCGGTGCACGTGGTTTCGGATGCATCACGCGCCGCTACATCGCTGGGCAAGCTCCATTCCGCAAGCTGTGGCACACTTAGTCCGGGCGGTAGTGCTGGGGAGCATGGTTGCACCATCCAACCTTTGCGGCCACTCACTGCCTAACAACTCATTCAAGCCGAAGCCGCTTCGCGGCTCGGCTTAACTAAGGCGTTAGGGCGCATGTCTCATCCATCGCAAATTTCAACATTAGAAGCGTTTCACAACGCCTATGACGTGTTCGTATTTACTCTTGGATCGCTTGCCGAATCGGCCGATAAGCAGTGCGAGTTGATGGGCGACTACAACACCGCGTGGGAGCTACGGGATGATGCGCTCGCCGGCCACTACTTGATCGGCTCCGGTCTCTTTACAGAGCAACAAGAGGCGGGCATTCTTGAGTTTCTAGCGCAAATAGATCTCATCCCGGTAATCGAGATGCCGTTCGGATCTGGTCGCGCCGTAAATCTTGCAGCTATGCAAAATCCGGCTTGGGAGCCGATCCGTGATCTGGCGCAGCAACTTCTGGCACTCTTGCCGCCTGTAACTGCTGCAAACAGGGCATATCTCGGTCTCTCGGATGCGCCTAACAATTCATTCAAGCCGACGCCGCTTCGCGGCGCGGCTTAATTCAAGCGTTAGCCCCACTGAACATGACTGATCCAACCACAGAAGAAGTTTTTGCCTACCACAAGGCCACTGGCTGTCCGGTGATGCTCGCCAAGGACACGCTCGGAGCTATGCAGCCACTCCTTAGAGAGCGCGTGCTGTTAGCTATCCAACGGCCGAAACGTCAGGGCCTGGTTGATCCCACGCAAGATGATCCGCATTTTGCCCCCCTCATTTCCGCGGCAGCGGTTGAGGCGAGGGAGCTAGCCCAACAAGCTGGGCGCATCGGTAGAGGTAGCTGCCATTTTGTCTGGCGCGAGCAAGCCGGGATCCTTCTTGAGCGCCACGATATCGTGTGGTTCTCACCAAAGCAGATGAATCCGCACATCATGCATGACTAGCAGGGCTAACAATTCATTCAAGCCGAAGCCGCTTCTCGGCTCGGCTTAATTCAGCCATTAGGCGGTGGTGGTTGTCGATTCGGTGAGTTCGCAGGCGTGCATGAGGCTGGCTCCGGGCAGCAGTCATCACCGTTGCGGGTTGAGGTAGGTTCGGTGCTTCGCCTTGGCACATCGTTCCCGCGCTGCGCTTGTTGCCCTTGGCTTCGGCGGCATCACTCGCCGCTGCATCGCTGGGCAAGCTCCATCCCGCAAGCTGTGGCACACTCGGTCCAGGCGGCAGTGCTGGGGAGCAGGGTTGCACCATCCAACCTTCGCGGCCACTCACTGCCTAAAAACTCATTCAAGCCGAAGTTGCTTCGCAACTCGGCTTAATTCAGGCGTTAGGCCGCTCACATGCGACCCAGGCTCTTCGAGACAAAATTTACCGACCTTGGGCTCGTGCTGAGCGACAAAACTATTCTGTACTCCCGGATTTCCGCGTTATCCCATTTCAATCGTCGCCACATCCAGAATCTCGTCCCTACCTACGAGGGATTCTGTATCAACATCAAGCACGATTCCGGGCAGTCCACTTTGCTCTACTGCAATATCAAGCTAAGGCAGTACGCCGGGGCCGGCGGTCCACGCACTTGCTTCAAGATTCCGGCAGAAATTGAGGCGCAGATAACCAGCCTACGCCATGAGTATCTTGCAACCTTGAAGATTCTTTCGGAGAGATCTGGCGTTTCACCCAAGCAGAAAGGCCTCTTGTTTGAAAACGCAATGGAAGTCTTGGCCGTGTTCAAAAACGCCCATGCGGCAGCGGCCTAAAAAATCATTCAAGCCGACGCCACTTCGCGGCGCAGATTAACTCGGGTGTTAGAAATCAGGGGGGACTATGTCGCGCGTCGTCAAAGAGATCAGTGCCACCGGCACTTCAGGGAAAGTAGCCGGTAAGCCATTCTTCGCGGTAGCGAGAGGCGGAAAGTACACCTTGCACTCCGAGGATCTTGCGGCAAAAAGCGGCAAGCCTCTGCGCTACGGAGTAAATAAGGTTCTTGTTGATACGCTCGAAGAAGCGGCTGATCTTCTTGCCACAGGAAGCTTTCATATCCGCGTTTACAACGCGGAGCACAAGCAATCCAATCTACGCGCTCCAGACCAGGTGGTCGTTACGTGAGCCTGAGTTCTAACAGTTCATTCAAGCCGACGCCGCTTCGCGTCGCGGCATAATTCATGCGTTAGTGTCCATGAAAGGTTTTCGGGTGTCAGAAGTAGAGAGCAACTGCCATGTGTACATACTTGCCAGCGAATCACAGGGCCTCGTAAAGGTTGGAAAATCCAACAATGCCAGGCGCGTTCCACACTTGATAGAGATGTGCTACGGCGGAGCCGAGGATTGGCGGCAGGTAGGAATTTTCTCGTTGGCCTCCAACCACGCTGCCGTCGCAGTTGAGAGTATGATTCACGCGCGCCTCGCCAACGAAGGGTTTCGTCGTAGTCGCTTTCCTTGGTTAAATCGATTGAATAACCGTCCGAGCTTTGCGGATGAGTGCTTTACTTGCAGCGCGGAGCATGCCATTTCCACCAGCGAGCACATGGTTTCTGTGTACCAAGCAAGCGTCGCTTGATGGCCGCTAATACTTCATTTAAGCCGACGCCGCTTCGCGGTGCGGCTTAACTCAGTTGTTAGGCCTGCCATGACATTACTGCATCGTGTCACGGCTCTTGCCCTTTTGTGTGCATCTGCTAGCGCATGCTCCACCGAGTACCCCTTGCCCGCGTGTGCATCGGGGTTGCGGCCTTTGACTCTCGTTCCCCCAACGCTCCCCGCCAAACTTCACAACGACTTTGGGGGTAGCGTGGTTATTTCCTTCACTATCGACCTCGACGGTCGTGTCAGGTCAGCTTTCGTCAAATCTGCGGAGTGGCAGCCTGTCGGGCGCACTAGGCCCAGTCCAACTGGGCACAATGAAGTAGTTCTTTCGGTTTTGCGGCAATGGCGTTATCCGTCACAAGCTAGACCGTGTCGCCATCAGGCTTCATTTGAGTTCAAGTTCGACAGCGGCCTGACTTCACCTAGGTGACAGGTCTAACACTTCATTCAAGCCGAAGTCGCTTCGTGGCTCGGCTTAATTCAAGCTTTAGGTTTGCGCATGGCAGTAGTAGAGAAATTGATGGAAACAGCGGTCGCGGATGTCGAGCTTCTTCGCAGGCTCGACAGCCAGGGTGATTGCTTTGGCATTCCAAGAAACGTCAATATCTTGCTGCGCTGTCCGATAGCCGAGAAAGCCGAGATTGTTGCCAGTTGAATCAACGAGTATCAGTACGGCGTAGCTACCGCGCATGACCTGGAGGCATCGCCTAGCGTACTTGTCGTAGTGCACATGCCAATCGAGCAGCATGCACTCCATGCTGTATGTGGATTCATGGTTTGCGTTTGTGAGTTGTACGGTTTGGACTATGATGGGTGAGGTTGTGTCGTCCAGTCGGCGTACACCTAACAATTCATTCAAGCCGACACCGCTTCGCGGTGCGGCTTAGTTCAGGTATTAGGCGGTGGTGGGTCATTACAGCTTCGGCATCCGTCGTCGCGTGATCTTGCGTGTCCAGCGACTGGCTCGCGCGCGACCAGGTGGGCCGATAAAGCTTCATTACGCGCGATTGCGTACCGACGCGGCTCATCAAACCCGTCGGCCATATCCGGCAAATGCCCAAGCCAACCGAGTCGACGCCATGCGTTGCACTGCAGTCAGATGCAACGCACCCGCCACTCACTTCAGGCAATGGTGCCCGCCAGGCATACGAGCGACGCGCGCAGCCTCTCTACGCGTCACAGATTCCAATCGATCCGCATGCCCGCGATCAACGCGTTCTTCAGATCGCTGGTGCGCGTCGGTTCGTTGAACTGGTCCGGGTTGATCACGTAGTGCAGGTTCGGCGCGATGCGCAGGCGCTTGGTGACCTGGATGCCGTAGCTGAGCTCCATCATGATCTGGTTGTCGGCCGGGGTGCCGGTGCCGCCGGCGGAGGCGCGCGCCAGGCGCAGGTTTTCGATCGCCTCGTCGCTGTACTTCTGCTGGGTGATCACAAACGCAATGTTGTCCTGCGGGCGGCTGGCGAAGGTGCCTTTCTGCACCAGGCCGAGCTGCACGAAGTGATCCTCGATCGCCTGGCCGCCGGTGCTCTTGAGCATGGCGGCGAACACGGTCAGGCCGCGGGTGCCGGACGGGTCGGGGTTGGTGACCTGCTGCTCGAAGCGGCCGAACAGGCCCGAGCGGCCTTGCTTGTTTTCATAGCCCAGGCCGCTGAGCACGGCGGGGTTGCCGTTGCGGTCGCGTAGCGGGTCGGTGTAGTCGGAGTTGTCCTGCCAGCCGCCGAGTTCGTACATCGCCGCCAGCGTGCCGTCGCCGCCCTTGTTCTTGTAGCCGATGGCGTAGGGCACCACCACGCCGGTGGTGTCGTCGGTGCTCCACTTCAAACCGTGCTGGCCGTCCTGGGCCTGCACCGGGTTCACTTCATACGCGCCGACATGCACATAGACCTTGGGCGTGACCCAGGCGGTGGCATGCGCGGCCCAGCTGGAGACCGGCCAGTAGGTGAAGTTGCTGGTGCGGAACACGAAGGTGGGGTTGCCGCAGGCCGAGTTGCCCTGGAAGTACTGGCACAGGTCCGAGCCGAGGAAGTGGATATTGGCCACGCTGCGGCCGGCTTCCAGTTCCAGGCGGTCGTTGAACAGTTTCTGCAGCAGGGTGAAGTTGGCCAGCCGCGTGCCCTGGCCGCCGTAGATTTCCTGCACCGAGGTGCTGTTGCCGATGCTGCTGTTGGACAGGTTGGTGCCATGACGGTTGGAGACGTACAGCTTGACCGTGGCGCCGTTCCAGCCGAACAGGCGGTCCATGTCCACGTCGGTGCCGACCATCAGCTGGCCGGCGTAGGCATCGCCGTTCTTGCGGCCGCCATCGATCATCGACGCCGCTTCGCCGGTGTAACCCAGCTTGAGCTTGAAGGCGTCGGCGGCCTCCTGCGCGTGGGCCAAGGGGGCCAGCGCCATGGCAAGCGACAGGCACAGCAGACGATGGGAGGCGCGGTGGGAGAGCAGGGCGGACATGGCAGGACTCCGAACAAAGAGGGCGTGGCCGAGATGGCGGACGCGACAGCAAGGGGATGGGCAAGCCGCTGGCGGCGCGCGATCAATGCGCGGCGCGGCGGGGTAACAGCAATCAGCGGTGACGCGCGTCCGGCGCGTCGGATGCGGCGGCAGCTGCCTGCCGCCGCGGGTTGGCTCAGGCGACGACGTCGGCCACCGGCTTCTTGAGCACGCGCAGGGCGATGGCGGTGACCACCACGCCGGCAAGCAAGGCCAGCACATACATCGCCAGATGGGTGACGGCATTGGGGATCAGCAGCACGAAGATGCCGCCATGCGGGGCCTTCAGTTCGGCGCCGACCGACATCGAGATCGCACCGGCCACGGCCGAGCCGATCACCAGCGCCGGAATGGTGCGCAGCGGGTCGCGCGCGGCGTAGGGGATGGCGCCTTCGGTGACGAAGGCCAGCCCGAGCACGCCGGCGGCGGTGGCCGAGCCGCGCTCTTCGACGGTGAAGCGGTTGCGGAATACCCAGGTGGCCAGCGCGATGCCCAGCGGCGGGGTCATGCCGGCGACCATGGCGGCGGCCATCGGGGTATAGACCTGGCTGGCGATCAGACCAGTCGAAAAAGCGTAGGCGGCCTTGTTGACCGGCCCGCCCATGTCGAAGGCCATCATGCCGCCAAGCAACAGGCCCAGCAGCAGCGCGCTGCTGCCCTGCATGCCGCGCAG
Source organism: Xanthomonas sp. 3793 (assembly GCF_024806835.1). Lineage (GTDB taxonomy): Bacteria > Pseudomonadota > Gammaproteobacteria > Xanthomonadales > Xanthomonadaceae > Xanthomonas > Xanthomonas arboricola_F. The sequence continues at coordinate 580,984 of NZ_JANTYU010000001.1, read as the reverse complement.
CCAGGCGGTGAGCCAGGCCAGCAGGTCGGCGACCGGCTGGCCGAACACGTACATCATCGCCAGCCCGACCAGCAGCGTGCCCAGCACCGGCAGGATCAGCACCGGCTTGAGTCCTTCCAGGTTGCGCGGCAGCTTGATATATCGGTTGAGCGCGGCCACACCGTAGCCGGCGATGAAGCCCGCAATAATTCCGCCGAGGAAACCCGCATTGAGATTGGCCGCGACCAGCCCGCCGATCATGCCGGGCGCGATGCCGGGGCGGTCGGCGATGGAGTAGGCGATATAGCCGGCCAGCGCGGGCACCATCAGGGTGAAGCCGGCCTTGGCGCCGATCTGAAACAGCGACCAGGCCAGCATGCCCTGGTGCGCATCGTCGCCGGCATAGATGCCGCCGAGCGCGAAGGCCAGTGCGATCAGCAGGCCGCCGGCGGTGACGAAGGGCAGCATGAACGACACGCCGGTCATCAGATGCTTGTAGGCGCCGGTGCGGCCGTTGCCCTTGCTTGCGGCCGTGCTGGCGGCGGTGCCGGTGGCCGGCGCCGCGCCGCCCTGTACGCCGGCCTCGGCCAGCGCCTTGTTGATCAGGGCCGGGCCGTCGTTGATGGCCGGCTTGGTGCCGCTCTTGAGCACGCGCTTGCCGGCGAAACGGGCCAGGTCCACTTCGCGGTCGGCGGCGATGATGACCACATCGGCCGCGCGGATTTCCTCGTCGGTCAATGCGTCCTGCGCACCCACCGAACCTTGCGTTTCCACGCGCATCTGGTGGCCAAGCTTCTTGGCGGCCTGCTGCAGGCCTTCGGCGGCCATGAAGGTGTGCGCGATGCCGGTGGGGCAGGAGGTGATCGCAACGATGCGCTTGCCGCCTGCGCCGGATGCGTCGGTCGCTGCCGGTGTGCTGGCTGGTGCGGTGGGGGCAGCGAGCTGGCTGACGGCGGCGACCGGATCGTCCAGCACCGCACCCAGGCTCAGGTGCAGCAGTTGCGCATCGCCGAAGCGCGCGGTGTCGGCATCGGCATCGCCGACGACCAGGACCTGCGCGGCGCCGCTGGTCAGCTCGGTCGGCAGCGCGCCGAGCACGCCCTGGTCGCTGCGGATTTCGATCGTCACGCTGCGTCCGGCGGCGGTGGCCGCGCGGCGCAGCGCTTCGGCCGCCAGGACGGCTTCGGTACTGCGTTCGCCGGCGGCGATGACCACGATGGAAGAGGACATGGCAAAACTCCTGCTGTATTGCGGTCGCCGGTGAGGCCGGCGGGGGAATTGGGGCGTTACGCGTACGGGTGACGCGTGCCGGGATGGCGGCGGTCGGAACGATGCGCGGAGACCTGCGTGGCGGTCGCCGCCTGGTGCAAGGCCGCGCTCACGACAGCATCTCGATCACGACCTGGCTTGCAGCACGCCGCACGCCGTCGGCGCTGAGCCTGCGCGCGTCGCCGCTTTCCAGCCGGCACATCGAAAACGCCGTGGCCAGCCGTGCGCACTGCTCCAGATCGGTGGCCGCATCCAGCAGTGCGGCGGCCAGTCCGGCCACCATCGCATCGCCTGCGCCCACGCTGCTGCCCTGCGCCAGCCGCGGCGGACGCGCGATCAGTCGCTGGTCGCGCTGCACGAACAACGCACCGTCGGTGCCCATCGAAATCACCACCAGCTGGATGCCGCGCGCGAGTAGTTCGTGCGCAGCGGCGCTGAGCGCGGCGCGGTCGGTGAGCGGTCGGCCGGTCCAGGCTTCCAGTTCGTGGCGGTTCGGCTTGACCGCGTACGGCAGGGCGTCGCGGGCGGCGCCCAATGCGGCCACCAGCGGCGCACCGCTGGTATCGAGCAGGACGCGTGCGCCGGCGGCGCTGGCCTGCGCCTGCAGCTGCGCCCAGCTGTCGTCCGGCAGGCCGGCAGGCAGGCTGCCGGACAGCACCACCGGCAGGCCGGGGCGCAGCAGCGGCGCGAGTTGATCGGCTACGCCCTGTAGATGCGCGCTGGTCAGCTGCAGGCCGGGCAGGTTGATGTCGGTGGTGTCGTTGCTGCGCGCCTCCACCAGCTTGAGATTGGTGCGGGTTTCGCCGGCCACGCGCTGGCAGTGGTCGACGATGCCGCGCTCGCGGAACAGCGCTTCGAACACGCCGGCATTGCCGCCGCCGAGCACGCCAAGTGCGGCGACACCGGTGCCCCAATCGGCCAGGCAGGCAGCCACGTTGATGCCCTTGCCGCCGGCATCGTTGCGCACGCTGCTGGCGCGATGCACGGCGCCGGGCTGCAGGCTGTCGAGCCGGATGGTCTGGTCGATCGCCGGATTCAGCGTAACGGTGATGGCCTGCAGGCTCATGCCACGTCCCCGCGCTGCGCTTCCAGTGCGCGCACCTGCTCGGCGGTTTCGCAGTCCAGCGCCCGTTCTGCCAACTGCCGCAACTGGCCGATCGACGACGCGCGCAGGCGCGCTTTCACCGAGGGGATGTCGTTGGGCGTCATCGACAGTTCCTGCACGCCCAGGCCGGCCAACAGGCTGGCGCCGAACGCATCGCCGGCCAGGCCGCCGCACACGCCGACCCAGCGGTCGTGCTTGCGCGCGCCCTCGATCGTGCTGCGGATCATGCGCAGCACGGCCGGATGCAGGCTGTCGGCCTCGGCGGCCAGCTCCGGGTTCTGGCGGTCGATCGCCAGCACGTACTGGGTGAGGTCGTTGGTGCCGATCGAGAAGAAGTCCGCATGCCGCGCCAGCACGTCGGCCTGCGCGGCGGCGGCGGGCACTTCGATCATGATGCCGATCGGAACCTCGGGCGCGTCGAGTTCGGCGCGTAGGCGTTCACAGATCTCGCGCAAGGCGATCAGCTCCGGCACCGAGGTGATCATCGGGAACATGATCGACAGCCGCGCACCATCTTTTGCAGCGCGATAAAGCGCACGCAGTTGCGGTTCGAGCAGGTCGGGGCGACGCAGCAGCAGGCGCGCGCCACGCACGCCCAGGAACGGGTTTTCTTCGTGCGGCAGTTCCAGATGCGCCACCTGCTTGTCGCCGCCGATGTCCAGCGCGCGCACGATCAGCGGGCGGCCCCCCAGCGCCTGCGCCATCGCCAGGTAGGTCTGGTGCTGCTCGTCTTCGCTGGGTGTGCGTCCGCTTTCCAGGAACAGGAATTCGGTGCGCATCAGGCCGACGCCTTCGGCGCCCTGGGTCAGCGCCATCGCCACCTGGTCGGGCAGGTTGACGTTGGCGCCGATGTCGATGTGGTGGCCGTCGGTGGTCTCGGCGGGCAGAGCGCGCTGGGCGGCCTCGCGCTCGCGGATGGCCTGTTGCTCGGCGATATGCGTGCGGGCCGCGTCCAGATCCTGCGCGGACGGGTTGACGTACAGGCGTCCGCTGCTGCCGTCGATGATGGCGGTGACGCCGTCTTCGATATCCAGCAACTGGCCGCCGGCCGCGACCAGCGCCGGCAGTCCCAGGGTGCGCGACAGGATCGCGGTATGCGAGGTCGGGCCGCCCTGCGCGGTGGCCAGGCCGAACACGCGTGCGGTGTCCAGGTTGGCGGTATCCGACGGCGACAGGTCGCTGGCCAGCAGGATGCAGGGTTGGTCGGGCAGGTCGGTGAGGCCGGCGCCGGCGGCGGCCGGGTCGAGCTGGGCCAGCACGCGGCGGCCGACGTCGCGCAGGTCGGCCGCGCGCCCGGCCAGCACCGGGTTGCCCAGCGCCGCCAGGCCCGAGGCGATCTGTTCCACCGCCTGATGCCACGACCATGCCACGCCGTGGCCTTCGACCATCAGCTGGCAGGTGCGGGTGATCAGGTCGGTGTCGTTGAGCAGCTCGGCCTGGGCCTTGAAGATCGCCGCGTCCGAGGCGCCGAGCCGGCGCTGGGTGTCGTCCTGGATCGCCGCCAGCTGCTGGCGGGTGCGGGTCAGCGCGTCGTGCAGCAGCGCGCCGCCATCGCCCAGGCCGACCGGTTGATCGGCCACCTCGGTCTGCGCCGCGCGCAGCCGGTGCACGATGCCGATCGCTACGCCCGGGCTGGCGCCGATGCCGACGATGCCCGGCTGCGCCTGCGGCGGCGTCCAGCCCGCCACCGGCGCGGCGCGGCGTTGCGCGGCGCGTTCGGCATCGGCCTTTTCCTGCGCGGTCAGGCTGTCCATCACCGCGCGCAGGCGCTTGAGCAAGGCAGCGGCATCGCTGCCTTCGGCCGAGACGGTGATGCTGTCGCCGGCACGCAGGCCCAGCTGCAGCAGGCCGACCAGGCTCTTGGCATCGGCGGCCTGGTCGCCGGCGCGCACCTGCGCACGCGCCGAGAAGCCGCGTGCGGTCTCGGCCCAGCGTGTGGCGGGGCGGGCGTGCAGGCCGCTGGGGTAGGCGATGGTCCACGCGAAGGTTTCGGCCAGGTCGGTGGCCGGTGCGGCGCTGGTGTCCGGCGCACGGTCACCGGTGAGCGCGGCCACGATCACGCCGGGGTCGTCGGTGGTGAACAGCGCTTCCAGCTGCGCAGGGTCCTGGATCAGGCGGGTCAGCCGGCGCAGCAGGGTGATATGGGTGTCGGACTGGGCGGCGATGCCCACCACCAGCCGGGTGGTCTGGCCCGGGTTCCACTCCACGCCCTCGGGCAGCTGCAGTACCGCGATGCCGTCGCGGCGCACCAGGTGACGGTCTTCGCCAACGCCGTGCGGGATCGCCAGGCCGTGACCGAGGAAGGTATTGGCCAGGCCTTCTCGGCGCCGCATGCTGGCGTCGTAACCGGGCGCCACACAGCCTGCGGCGACCAGCAGCTGGGCGGCCTGTGCGATGGCGTCGTCCTTGTCGCGGGCCTGCGCACGCAGACGGATGAGCTCGGGAGTGACGGGGGCGGGCGACGGAGAAGACAAGGCGGGCTCCGATTGGGGGATCAGGCTGGGAAGTATAGTGGGAACGTTCCCACGATCCAGGTCAATGTGCAGTGCACAAAATCCTTGTAGTGCTTTCGGGTTAGCATCGGAGTAGACACGGCGCCTGGGTCAGGTGCGCAAATGGAGCGGGAACGGTCCCAGTGAGTATCAGCATCAATGACGTGGCCCGGGTGGCCGGTGTGTCCAAGTCCACGGTCTCGCGCGCGTTGGGCACTGGCCCGGTGAGCGAGGAAGTGCGCGCCAAGGTCGAGGCGGCTGTGCGTCAGACCGGTTACCGCCCCAACCTGATGGCGCGGCGGCTGCGATCGCAGCAGTCCGGCATCCTGGGCGTGATCGTTGCCGACATCCGCAACCCTTACTTCACTGCCTTGATCCGAGCGGTGGAAGAGGTCGCTTACCGTGCCGGTATGCGCGTCACGCTGTGCAATACCGATGAAGATCCCGAGCGCGAGGCGCTATATCTGGAGCTGATGCAGGAAGAACGCATCACCGGACTGATCTTCGCTCCGACCCGGGTGACCGTGGGGCGGATGCACGAGCTGGCGCTGGATTACCCCACCGTGCTGGTCGATCGCGCCGGCCCCGGCAGCCGTTACGACAGCGTGGTGCTGGACAATGCGGCAGCGATGGGTGAGCTGGTCGCGCATCTGCAGGCGCAGGGGTATCGACGCATCGGCGGGTTGTTCGGTAGCACCAGCACCACCGCGGCCGAGCGTCGCGACGGCTATCTGGCCGCGATGCGTGTGCAGGGACTGGAGCCTGACTACCGCGAAGTGGCGCCGACTGCCGAAGCAGCGATTGCCGAGCTAGGCCATTGGCTTGCCAGCGATCACCGCCCGGAAGCCATCGTCACCAGTAACAGCCTGCTGCTGATGGGCGCATTGAAAGCCGCGCGCACCGCCGGCCTGCGGTTGCCGCAGGATCTCGCCCTGGCGGGCTTCGATAACGAGCGCTGGACCGACCTGGTCGAGCCGGGCATCACCGTGGTGGAACAGCCGGTCGAGGACATGGGCCGCGCGGCGATGTCGTTGCTGCTGGAGCGCCTGGGCAACCCGCAGCTGCCGATCCGCCGCATGGTGATGACCGGGCGTTGCGTGGTGCGCGGCTCCACAGGTGCACGCACGCGCATCTAGCTGACGATGTAGGAGCGCCCTTGGGCGCGATGGGCTTTACCGGTAAGGCCCATCGCGCCCAAGGGCGCTCCTACAACGGCGTGGCGTTTGTCGTGGATCACGCTGTGCCGTTGGTCAACAGCCTGCACGTGGTGCGGGTCCTGCCCAAGCGCGGAACGTCACCAATCCCCGCCACCCCGTAGGAGCGCACCCGGGCGCGACAGGGCCTTGCCGATAGCCCGATCGCGATCGATGGAGCCCCGTCGCGCCCACTCCTACAGTGGCGTTGCGCTCCGGCGTCAGTAGCGCATCTGTATTGCTACTCGCTTGCCAACCAACGCCGCGCACCGCCGCAGCGAACCGTAGGAGCGCACCCGGGCGCGACAGGGGCTTGCCGATAGCGTGATCACGATCGATAAGGCCCGTCGCGCCCGGGTGCGCTCCTACGGGGTCCTGGTGGGTGGCATAAAAAAGCCCCGGCACTGCCGGGGCTTTTGGCTTGCAACAAACGCCTGGCTTAGCGATCCGGACGATGCGTACCCGAGTCGTTCTGCGCGGTCAGGTATTCCTTGGACTGTTCGTCCAGCTTGTCGCCCAGCATGCGCCGCACCACCACGAAGAACAGCGGGATGAAGATCACGCCGAGCACGGTGGCGAACACCATGCCGCCGATCACGCCGGTACCGATGGAGTGACGCGAGTTGGCGCCGGCACCGGTGGAGATCGCCAGCGGCAACACACCCAGGATGAAGGCGAACGAGGTCATCAGGATCGGGCGGAAACGCAGGTGCGCCGCCTCCAGCGTCGCCTCGCGCAGGGTCTTGCCCGCCGCACGCTGCTCCACGGCAAATTCCACGATCAGGATCGCGTTCTTCGCCGCCAGGCCGATCACCGTGATCATGCCGATCTTGAAGTACAGATCGTTCGGCAGGCCACGCAGCATCGAGAACACGATCGCACCCAGCACGCCGATCGGCACCACCATCAGCACCGCCACCGGAATCGACCAGCTCTCGTAGAGCGCGGCCAGGCACAGGAACACCACCACCACCGACAACGCCAGCAGCAGCGTCGCCGCGTTACCGGCAATGATTTCCTGGTACGACATGCCGCTCCAGTCGAAGCCGAAGCCTGGCGGCAGATCGTTGTTGACGATCTCTTCCATCGCCGTCATCGCCTGGCCGGAGCTACCGCCCGGGGCAGGGTTGCCGACGATGTTCACCGCCGAATAGCCGTTGTAGCGATTCAGCGCCGGCGAGGCGTAGGTCCATTCGGCCTTGACCACATTGCTCAGCGGAATCATGCCGGGCTGCCCGTCCGCACCGGTGGCGGTGCTGCTGGGAGTGAAGAAGTTGCGCAACGACTCGGGGCCGGTACGGAACTGATCGTCGGCACGGATGTTGACGCGCTTGATGCGGCCTTCGGAGAAGTAATCGTTGACATAGACCGGCGCCAGCATCAGCTGGATCGAGCTGTAGATGTCGCTGACTTCCAGGCCCATCGACTGCGCCTGCACGCGGTCCACGTGCAACTGCAGCTGCGGTGAATTTTCCAGGCCGTTCGGGCGCACGCCCACCATGGTGTCGGCCTTTTGCGCCGCCTTGCCCAGCACGATGTTGCGCGCCTGGGTCAATGCTTCCTGGCCTGCGCCGGAACGGTCCTGCAGCCACATGTCGAAGCCGCCGAACTGGCCAAGGCCCTGCACGGTGGGCAGGTTGACCACGAAGATCTGCGCGCCCTTGATGCCGTAGAAGGCACCGTTGAGTTGCTGGATCAACTGCTCGGCAGTGACGTCGCGGTCTTCCCACGGCTTGAGCCGGATGAAGCCCATGCCGACGTTTTCGCCCGAGCCCAGGAAGCTGAAGCCGGCGATCTGCAGCATGCCTTCCACCGCCGGCTGCTTTTCCAGCACCGCACGCATCTGCGCAAACGTTTCGTTGGTACGGATCTTGGTGGCGCCCGGCGGCAGCTGCACGATGGCCACCGCAAACCCCTGGTCTTCTTCCGGCAGGAAGCTGCCCGGCATGCGGGTAAACAGGAAGCCGCACAGCACCACCAGCACCACGAACACGATCATCCACGGCGGCGAGCGCTTCAGCGTGTGCCCCACCACGCCGACATAGCGATGCGCCAGCTTGTCGTAGTACTTGTCGAAGGTGCGGTAGACCCAGTTCTTCTTGTCCGAATGGGTGGGCTTGAGGAAGCTGGCGCACAACGCCGGGGTGAAGGTCAGCGCCAGGAACGCGGAGAAGCCCATCGACATGGCGATGGTCAGCGCGAACTGCTTGTAGATCGCACCGGAGGCACCGGGCTGCAGCGAGGAGGGGATGAACACCGCCGCCAGCACCACGGTGATGGCCACCACCGCACCGGTGATCTGGGTCATCGCCTTCTGCGTGGCGGCCTTCGGCTCCAGATGTTCCTCGCTCATGATGCGCTCGACGTTCTCGATCACCACGATCGCGTCGTCCACCACGATGCCGATCGCCAGCACCATCGCAAACAGCGTCAGCTGGTTGATGGTGAAGCCGATGGCGTACATGCCGAAGAACGTGCCCAGCAGCGCCACCGGAATCACCAGGGTCGGGATGACCGTGGCGCGGAAGTTCTGCAGGAACAGCAACATCACCAGGAACACCAGCACGATGGCTTCCACCAGCGTGTGCACCACTTCCTCGATGGAGATGCGCACGAAGGTGGTCGACTCGTACGGTGCAAACCAGGTCACGCCCTGCGGGAAGGTGGGCTGCAGCTCGTCGAGCTTGGCCCCGACCGCCTCGGACACGTTCAGTGCGTTGGCGCCCGGCAGCAGCTGGATGCCGAAGGCACCGGTGGGCTTGCCGTTGTACTGGGTGTCGAAGCCGTAGTTGCTCGGCCCCACGGTGACGCGCGCCACATCCTTCAGGCGCACGGTGGCGCCGTTGTTGTCGGTGCGCAGGATGATGTTCTCGAACTCTTCCGGTGAGCTGAAACGGCCTTCCGCCGACACCGTGGCGGTGAAGCTGATGCCGTCCGGCGTGGGGTCGGCACCGACCGAGCCGGCCGCGAACTGCACGTTCTGGTTACGCACCGCAGTCAGCACCTGGGTGGCCGACAGGTTGTAGCCCTGCAGCTTTTCCGGGTTCAACCAGATGTTCATCGCGTATTCGGCGCCGAACTGGTTGGTGCTGCCGACGCCGGGCACGCGCGAGATCTGCTCTAGCACGCGCGAGCCGACGATGTCGTTGAGCGCGTCGCGGTTGATCGACGGGTTGTCCGAACGCAGCGCGGCCACCATCAGGAAGCCGGCGTTGGCCTTGGCCACCACCACACCCTGCTGGGTGACTTCCGAGGGCAGGCGCGGCGTGGCCAGCGACACCTTGTTCTGCACCTGCACCTGCGCGATGTCCGCGTCGGTGCCGGTTTCGAAGGTCAGCGTGATGGTCACGCGGCCGTTGGAGGCCGACGAGGAGTTGAAGTACAGCAGGTGGTCGATACCGGTGAGCTGCTGCTCGATGACCTGGGTCACCGCCTTTTCGGCGGTATCGGCGCTGGCGCCGGGGAAGTTGGCGGTGACGGTGACCTGCGGCGGGGCGATCGTCGGGTACGACTCGATACCCAGATTCAGGATCGAGATCACGCCGGCAAGCGAGATCAGGATCGCCACCACCCAGGCAAAGATCGGGTGTTCGATAAAAAACTTAGGCATGTCCGGGTTCCGTCACTGCTGCTTGGACTGGGAGTCGGCCGGCTGCGCCGCCGCATCCTGCTTGGGCTGCTCCTGCGCTGCCGGTGCTGCGGCATCGGCAGCGTTGGCAGCCGATGCGGCCTTGGCATCGCCGGCCTGGCCTGCGGCGGGCGCCGCGCCAGCTGCACCGGGCTGACCCGGCTGGGCGCCGGCGGCCGGCTTGTTCGGATCCCACGGCACGCCCTTGGCGGGCTGACCTTCCTTGGCCTTCTGCACGCCATCGACGATGACCTGGTCGCCCGGGGTCACGCCGCCGGTCACGATCCACTGGCCCTTCTGCTGGCCGTCGACGGTGAGGTTCTTGCGCACCACCTTGCCGTCCTTGCCCAGCACCAGCGCATAGGCGCCGGTCGCATCGCGCTGCAGCGCCTGCTGCGGCAGCAGGTAGGCGTTGTTGCGCTGGCCCAGGCTGGCCTTGAAGGTCACGAACGCGCCCGGCAGTAGCGCCAGCTCCGGGTTGGGCAGGGTCGCGCGCAGCGACACCGCGCCGGTGCTCGGGTCCACCGTCACCGCCGACACGTCCAGCGTACCTGGGTGCGGGTACAGGGTGCCGTTGCCCAGCTCCACGTTGATGGTGGACTTGCCGTCGCCGCTGAGCTGCACGTTGCCGCTGCTCTGCGCCTGGCGCAGCGCGGCGAGTTCTTCGCTGCTCATCGCAAAATTGACGTACAACGGGTCGATCTGGTCCACCGTAGTCAGCAGGGTCGCTTCGCCGGAGCCGACCAGCGCGCCTTCGGTCACCCGCTGGATGCCGGCGCGGCCGGTGATCGGCGAGGTGACGCTGGCGAAGCTGAGCTGGATCCGGGCGGCCTGGACCGCGCCGCGCGCCTGCTGCACGCTGGCGCCGGAAGAGCGCTCGGTGGCTTCGGCGTTATCGATGTCGGCACGCGAGACGTACTGCTGCGGCGCCAGGCTGCGCGCGCGCTTGGCGGCGATCTGGGCGTTGGCGTAGGTCGCCTCGGCGGCGGCCAGCTGGCCCTGGGCCTGCAGCAACGAGGCACGCAGCGGCATGGGATCGATCTCGAACAGCGGCTGGCCTTCCTTGACGTCGGTGCCTTCGGTGTACAGGCGCTTGAGCAGCACCCCGTCCACGCGGGCACGCACGTCGGCCGAGCGGAACGCCGACAGGCGGCCGACCAGGTCGCGTTCCAGCGGCAGCGTCTGCGGCTTCATTTCCAGCACCGACACTTCCGGCGGCGGCGGCGCCTGCTGTTGTTCGGGCTTGCTGCAGGCAGCGAGCGCCACGGTGATGGCCAAGGCCAGGCCGAAGGTGCGGAGCGGGGCAATCATCAGGAGGAACTCCGTTAGGGTCTTGAAGAGAGAAGAGCAAGCGGGGCCGGCGCAGGCGCGGCATTGGCCGCGGCAAACGCCCGCAAAAAGGTCTCGACGGCGAACTGCGCCCACTGCTGCCTGGCGGCAAGGCCGGCGCGGTGGGGTACCTGGAAGCGTTGGCGGTCGAAATCCAGGCCGACGATCATGCTGAGCAGCAGTTCGGCCATGAAGTGCGGATCGTCATGGCGCAGCTGGCCGGCGGCCATCGCTTGCTCGAAGCGATGCGCCAGGCGTTGCTGCATGCCGACGACGCCCTCATGGAAGATCTGTTGCGACTGATCGGGGAACCGGTGCGACTCAGCCTCCACCAAACGACAGGTCTGTAACACATCCGGGCTGTTGAGGCGGTCAAGATGGGCCAGTGCAAAGGCCAGCAGATCCTCGCGTAGATCGCCGGACACTGCGCCCAGCGGCACCGTGGCCAGGTGCACGTGGTCCTGAAGGACATCGCGCAGCAGATTCTCTTTACATCCGTAATAACTGTAGAGCGTCTGCTTGGAACAACCGGCGCGTTCGGCCACCGCGTCCATGCTCAGCCGCATTCCGCGCTCGGCAAGCAAGGTATGCACGGCAGCATGGATGCGGCGATCGCAATCCGAACGCCGGGCAGCACGGGGGGAACGAGGGGTCATGGCGGTAGACTATACCGTCCAGTTTAGTTTTTAAACAGCCTTGACGATCGCAGTTTGGTCTGCGCAACGCCTTGTGTGCCAAGCATTGGGCCGGACTTTGCCGGATCTGGCGATCCAGCGACCCGTCAACCGGCCAAGCGTGTGGGAACTACAGAGCCATAATGCTTTGGCGCCGCTGTCGCGCCTGCTGGAGGCTCGGCATTTGCGCTATGCAGCAAGGCGTTGTCACGGTGCATCGGTACAATTCAGGTTTTCCACCGAGCATCCCAGCTCTCTCATGACAGCCAAGAAAGCCGCTTCGAAATCGTCCACGACGTCGGTCAAACCGGTCGCCGAACGTGCCGTCCCCGTGCTCGCCACCGAACCGCAGGCGGTCACCCTGGAGCCGGTGTTTGCCGCGTTGCGCAAGCGCTACCCGGCCGCCCGCCAGGCCGAAGTGCAGGCGTTCGCCGCCGACTTCTACCGGCGGATGGAAGAGGACGAGTTCCCGAACCATCCGCCGGAGCAGTGGGCGGCGCTGGCGGCCGACATGCTGGAATTTGCGCGCGTGCGCAAGGCCGGTACGGTCAATGTACGGGTGTTCAACCCCACCCTGAAGAGCCACGGTTACGAGTCGCCGCACACGCTGCTGCAGATCGTCAACGACGACATGCCGTTCCTGGTGGATTCGGTCAGCATGACCTTGTCGGACCTGGGCATCGGCGTGCATGTGCTCGGCCATCCGGTGCTGCGCATCGCGCGCGACAAGGCCGGCAAGCTGACCGCCGTGGGCGAGGGCAAGAGCGAGTCGCTGATGGTGCTGGAGATCGACCGTCAGCCCGCCGATGAGATGGCCAAGGTGGAAGCGGCGGTGCGCAAGGTGCTGGGCGAAGTGCGCGCCATCGTGCACGACTGGGCATCGATGCGCGAAAAGATGGTGATGCTGGCCGACGACCTGGCCACCCGCCGCCTGCCGATCGACGACATCAGCCGTCACGAAGCGCAGGAGTTCCTGCGCTGGGCCGCTGCCGACCATTTCACCTTCTTCGGCTACCGCGAATACCGCGTGGAAAAGCAGGATGGCCAGGACGTGCTGGCACCGGTGGAAGAAACCGGCCTGGGCCTGATGCGCGGCCACGACACCTCGCCGGCACGCCCGGTCACCACGCTGGCGGCGCACGGCCTGAACGCCTCGTCCAAGCTCAAGGACGCGTTGATCCTGACCAAGACCAATGCGCGCTCGCGCGTGCACCGTGTTGGCTACATGGATTACATCGGCATCCTGGAATTCGACGCCAAGGGCCGCATCGTCGGCGAGCAGCGTTTCCTGGGCCTGTTCACCTCCAGCGCCTACAACCGCCGCCCGTGGGAAATTCCACTGGTGCGGCAGCGCCACGAATATGTGATGAGCAAGTCCGGGCTGACCCCGAGCAGCCACAGCGGCAAGGCGCTGCGGCACATCCTTGAGACGCTGCCGCGCGAGGAGCTGTTCCAGTCCAACGAGGAAGAGCTGTATCGCACCGCGATCGGCATTCTCGGCCTGCAGGAGCGCGTGCGCAGCCGCATGTTCCTGCGCCGCGACAAGTACAGCCGCTTCATCTCGGCGCTGGTGTACATCCCACGCGAGCGTTTCAACACCGATGTGCGTCTGCGCATCGAAGCCTTGTTGAAAGATGCGTTGCACGGCGAATACATCGACTCGTCGGTGGTGCTGGGCGAGTCGCCGCTGGCGCAGCTGCATCTGATCGTGCGGCCCAAGAGCGGCGAAGCGCTGGAATTCAATACCACCGAGCTCGAATCGCGGCTGGCGCATCTGCTGCGCAACTGGCGCGACGCCTTGCGCGAGGCGCTGGTGGCGCGGCATGGCGAAGCCAACGGCCTGCGCATGGCGGCCAATTTCGGCCGTGCGTTGCCGGCCGGCTATATCGAAGACTCCTCGATCGAATCGGCGGTGTCCGACGTCGAACATCTGGCAACCCTGGATGGCCCGGACGATCTGCATCTGAGCCTGCAGGAAATCCGCCGCGATGACGGTATGCGGCTGGATGCCGGCGAAGGCCTGCGTTTGAAGCTGTATCGCCAGCTCGACGACATCCCGTTGTCCGATGCGATGCCGATGATGGAAAACATGGGCTTGCGCGTGATCTCCGAGCGGCCGTATCGGCTGCAGGTAGGCGAGACGCCGGTGTATATCCAGGATTTCGAGGTCGAATCGACCGCCGGCAAGATCAATGCAGCCAGCGCCGATGCCAGCTTCGGCGAAGCGTTCGAGCGGATCTGGAATGGCGACGCCGAAAACGACGGCTTCAACCGTCTGATCCTGGCCGCTGGCCTGCACTGGCGCCAGGTCGCGCTGCTGCGCGGTTACTGCAAGTACCTGCTGCAGACCGCAGTACCGTTCTCGCAGGCCTATGTGGAAGCCACGTTCACCCGCTATCCGCTGCTGGCACGCCTGCTGGTGGAGCTGTTCGAAGCGCGCTTCGACCCGTCCACCGGCTCGGAAACCAAGGCGCAGATCTTCGCCGGCCAGGAGCGCCTGCGCGAAGAATTGTCCGCACTGGCAGGCAGCGACGAAGCCACGCTCAAGGCACTGGAGCCGGTGCTGGAAGCACGCGGCAGCGACCGCGCCGCGCAGCAGGAGGCCACCCGCGCCACCTTGCTCAAGCTGATGGACCGCGTGTCCAGCCTGGACGAAGACCGCATCCTGCGCAGCTTCATCGACGTGATCGATGCGACCTTGCGCACCAACTATTACCAGACCGACAAATACGGCAAGCACGGCCATTGCATCAGCTTCAAGCTGGATTCGGCACTGGTGCCGGACCTGCCCAAGCCGCGCCCGTACCGCGAGATTTTCGTCTACGGCCCGCGCGTGGAAGGTGTGCACCTGCGCTTTGGAGCGGTCGCGCGTGGCGGCCTGCGCTGGTCGGACCGACGCGAGGATTTCCGCACCGAGGTGCTGGGCCTGGTCAAGGCGCAGATGGTCAAGAACACGGTCATCGTGCCGGTCGGCGCCAAGGGCGGTTTCTACGTCAAGCGCTCGCCGGTGGGTGGCGACCGCGATGCGATCCAGGCCGAAGGCATCGCCTGCTACAAGCTGTTCATCCAGGGCCTGCTCGACATCACCGACAACATCGTCGGCGGCAAGCTCGTGCCGCCGCCGCAGGTGGTGCGCCATGACCAGGACGACCCGTATCTGGTGGTTGCCGCCGACAAGGGCACCGCCACGTTCTCCGACATCGCCAACGGGCTGGCGCTGGATCACGGCTTCTGGCTCGGCGATGCGTTCGCCTCCGGCGGCTCGGTGGGCTACGACCACAAGGGCATGGGCATCACCGCGCGCGGCGCATGGGAATCGGTCAAGCGCCATTTCCGTGCGATGGGCCGCGATTGCCAGGGCCAGGATTTCAGCGTGGTCGGCATCGGCGACATGTCCGGCGACGTGTTCGGCAACGGCATGCTGCTCTCAAGGCATATCCGCCTGCTGGCCGCGTTCGATCACCGGCATATCTTCCTCGACCCGTCGCCGGATGCGGCTGCCTCGTTCGCCGAGCGCGAGCGCCTGTTCAAGCTGCCGCGTTCCAGCTGGGCCGATTACGATGCCAGGCTGATCAGCGCCGGTGGCGGCATCTATCCGCGTACGCTCAAGTCGATCGACATCAGTGCGCCGGTGCGCGAGGCTTTGGGCCTGGAAGCCAGCGTCAAGCAGCTTTCGCCCAACGAGCTGATGAATGCCATCCTCAAGGCGCCGGTGGACCTGTTCTGGAACGGCGGCATCGGCACCTACGTCAAGGCGTCCAGCGAGTCGCATGCGGATGTGGGCGACCGCGCCAACAACGGCCTGCGCGTCAATGGCGGCGAATTGCGCTGCAAGGTGGTGGGCGAGGGCGGCAACCTGGGCCTGACCCAGTTCGGCCGCATCGAAGCGGCGCAGACCGGCGTGTTGCTCAATACCGACTTCATCGACAACTCGGCCGGCGTGGACACCTCCGATCACGAGGTGAACATCAAGATCCTGCTCAACGACATGGTGCAGGCCAAGAAGCTCACCTACGACGCGCGCAACACACTGCTCGCATCGATGACCGACGAAGTCGCCGACCTGGTGCTGTGGGACAACTACCGGCAGAACCAGGCGATCAGCCTGATGGAGCGCATGAGCGTCAAGCGCCTGGGTTCCAAGCAGCACTTCATCCGCACGCTGGAACTGCAGGGCCTGCTGGACCGCCAGATCGAGTTCCTGCCGTCCGATGCCGAACTGTCCGCACGCAAGGCGCGCGGGCAGGGCCTGACCCGGCCGGAGCTGTCGGTGCTGTTGTCGTACTCCAAGTTGGTGGCGTTCCAGCAGCTGCTGGAATCGGATATTCCCGAAGACCCGTACCTGTCCAAGGAATTGCAACGCTACTTCCCGCAGCCGCTGCAGAAGAAGTACGCCGATGCGATGGAGCGCCATCGCCTCAAGCGCGAGATCATCGCCACCGCGGTCACCAACACCACCATCAACCGCATGGGCGCCACCTTCCTGATGCGCATGCAGGAAGACACCGGTCGCAGCATCGGCGAGGTCGCCAAGGCCTACACCATCAGCCGCGAAACGCTGGATGCGCGCGCGCTCTGGACGCAGATCGATGCGCTGGACGGCAAGGTGCCCGAGTCGGTGCAGATCGATGCACTGGAAGTGATCTGGCGCCTGCAACGCTCGTTCGTGCGTTGGTTGTTGCTGCGTCCGGGCCAGATGCCGGGCATCACTGCGGCGGTGGAGCGTTATCACGGCCCGTTCAACGATATCCGCGTGGCCTCGGGCGTGTTGTCGGATGCGCAGCGTCCGCAGTACGAAGGCAGTGTGAGGGAGTGGCAGGACAAGGGCCTGCCACCGCAACTGGCGCAGCAGCTGTGCGAGTTGCGTTATCTGGAACCGGCCTTCGACATCATCGAGACCGCGCGCACCCGCAAGCTCAAGCCGGTGGAAGTGTCCAAGGTGCATTTCCGCCTGGGCGATGCGCTGCGGCTGCCGTGGTTGTTCGAGCAGATCGACGCGCTCGAGGTCAACGGCCGCTGGCATGCGGTGGCGCGTGGCGTGCTGCGCGACGAACTGGCCGCGCATCAGCGTGCGCTGGTGGGTCAGGTGCTGACCATGTCCGGCAGCAGTGCCGAGGACAAGGTGGCCAACTGGCTGGCGCGCGACGATTCCAGCCTGCGCTTCACCCTGGCCATGCTCGCCGACGTGGCCGAGCAGAAGACGCTGGACTATCCGACCGTGTCGGTGGCGGTGCAGCGGCTGGGCCAGTTGGCCGCGCACGGGGTGTGATTGCGTGCCGCGACGCGACGGTGGAGCGCTCGCTCTACCGTCGCGTTGTCGGTCAGGATGAGGTTGTTGTCTGTGACGCAAAAGGCCGCCCGAGGGCGGCCTTTTGCGTCATTGCATGCGGGCTGGTGCGGGTCATGAGTCGTGCAGCGCTGCGCGTGCACGGCCGATGCCGCAGGCGCGCAGCGCTGGCCATCGAGACCGGCGCTGCGTCGAAGTCGCTCAGGCCGCCGGTTGATAGCGCTCTGCGGCACTGGCCTGCCGGATGTCCGACAACAACCCCTGGCGCGCGCCATCCAGTGCGTCCCAGCGTTCGGCCACGTGCAACGGCGGAATGGTGACCAGTTCGCGGCGATCGAAGCCGACCAGCGCGGCATCGACCAGTTCGCCAACGTCCATCAAGTCGCTGAGCGTGTTGATGTCGATACCGGCGCGCTCCCAGATCTCGGTGCGGGTGCCGGCCGGCAGGACAGCCTGTACGTACACGCCCTTGGCTCCAAGCTCCACATGCAGGCCCTGCGACAGGAACAGCACGAAGGCCTTGGTGGCGCCATAGACGCTCATGCCGAATTCGGGCGCCAGCCCCACGACCGATCCGAGGTTGACGATGGCGCCGCTGCCGGATTGCGCAAAGCGCGGCGCAACGGCGGCAGAAAGGCGTGTCAACGCGGTGATGTTGAGTGCGATCAGGCGATCGATCGCCGTAGCGTCCTGCTGCACGATGCCGCCCGATTGCGCGATGCCGGCGTTGTTGACCAGGATCCCGATCAGCGCATCGTCGCGCAGGCGGGTTTCCACGGCAGTCAGGTCGGCGGGCTGGGTCAGGTCGGCCTGCAGCACATCGACGCTGACGCGGTGGCTGTCGCGCAGGCGCGCTGCCAGGGTGTCCAGGCGCTGCTTGTCGCGAGCGACAAGCACGAGGTTGTGGCCGCGTTGGGCGAAGCGCTCGGCATAGACCGCACCGATACCGGTGGAGGCGCCAGTGATGAGGACAGCGGGAAGTGTGGGCATGGAAGTTCCTTGCGGTTGGCCAGGGGCAGGTTGCCCATGGCGTGGGATCGAATGGCCGAACGTGGCGCCGTGGCAACGCGTGGAAGAAGCGCATCAAAGATTACGACCAAAATCTAAAATGTCAATTCTTTGATGATAGGCGACATCAAAGTATGCTGGAGCTCTCCCCAGCCCGAACACCCCACGGAGGGTCCAACGATGAAAGTGACCAAGGCACAGGCGCAGGCCAATCGCGCGCACGTCGTCGAAACAGCCTCGTCGCTGTTTCGCGAGCGCGGTTATGAAGGGATCGGCATCGCCGACTTGATGGCCGCTGCCGGGTTCACCCACGGTGGGTTCTACAAGCAGTTCCGCTCCAAGGCGGATCTGATGGCCGAGTCGGCCGCCTGCGGTCTGGCCAACATCGCCGCGCAGTCCGAGCACGTGGACAAGACCGATTTCGTGAACTTCTATCTGTCGCGCGGGCATCGCGATAGCCCCGCCACCGGTTGCACGATGGCTGCGCTGGGCGCCGACGCCGCACGTCAGCCACAGGAAGTGCGCGAAGCGTTTGCTGTGGGGGTCGAAAACCTGTTGGCTGCGCTCGACCGCAGCGGCGCTGCGCCCGGCACTGCCGAGGCGACGCAGGAGCGCGCCAGCAACCTGGACATGATGGCGCACGCCATCGGCGCCATCGTGCTGTCGCGGTCGTGCCCGGACGATTCGCCACTGGCCGACGAAATCATTGCGGTGTGCCGCGACCGGGTCCTGTCGTCGTTGCAACCGTCCAACTAGCCGAGAGCGATCCATCAGCGCGCCGCGTATCGCGGGTTTGGCCGGTAAGGAGCGTTTGAGCAATACACACGCGCCTGACACGCCATGTAACGCGAGAGCGTTCGTGCAGATCCCTCGGGAGCGTCATCTGCCTGGCGCGCCGCTGCTGCATCGCGAACCTGCAAACACGCAAACGACCCTGGCAAGTGTTGCAGGCGATCGACACCGTCCATTTCAGGCCGACGCGGGCACGCCTGCTGCCGCAACAACTCAAGAAGCCTTGCACTGCAATCGCCGCTGGATTCCGCACCGCACAGCCATCTCACTCAGCCGCGGCGCGACGCCAACCGGTCACTCACCGCAATCAGGGGCGCCGTGATCGGCGGCCTCCATCCAGACAGGAGAAGACAATGACCTTCACTGCATTGCTCGCCACGCAAACCAACGACATCGTCGTGACCAAGCGCGTGCAGTTCGACGACGACGACCTCATGCCAGGCGAGGTGACGATCGCCGTCGAGTACTCGACCGTCAACTACAAGGATGCCTTGGCGGTCACCGGACGTGGCCCGATCATTCGCCGCTTTCCGCTGATTCCCGGTATCGATCTTGCCGGTGTGGTCGAAGCGTCCAGCTACCCCGGGAT
The DNA here is from genome assembly GCF_024806835.1 of Xanthomonas sp. 3793. GTDB lineage: Bacteria > Pseudomonadota > Gammaproteobacteria > Xanthomonadales > Xanthomonadaceae > Xanthomonas > Xanthomonas arboricola_F. The sequence continues at coordinate 561,639 of NZ_JANTYU010000001.1, read as the reverse complement.
TGCGACGGGAGACCGGGTACTGGTCAATGGTTGGGGCCTGAGCCAGACCCATCACGGCGGCTATGCGCAAAAGGCGCGGCTGCCCGGCGACTGGCTGATCAAGATTCCAGCGGCGTTCTCCACCCACGATGCGATGGCGATCGGCACGGCCGGCTATACCGCCATGCTGGCGGTGATGGCGCTGGAGCACGGCGGGCTGACGCCCGAACGCGGCGACATCCTGGTCACCGGCGCAAATGGCGGCGCCGGTTCGGTGGCCATCGCCTTGCTGGCAGGGTTGGGGTATCGCGTGGTCGCTTCCACCGGCCGGCCGGAACAGGCCGCATATCTGCACAGCCTGGGCGTTGCCGAGGTCATCGACCGCAGCACTCTGTCCGAACCCGGCGCGCCGATCAGCAAGGAGCGCTGGGCAGGCGTGGTGGATGGGGTGGGCAGCCACACGCTGGCCAATGCGCTTGCGCAGACGCAGTACCGCGGCGTGGTGACCTCGTTCGGCATGGCACAAGGCGTTCAATTGCCGGCCTCGGTGCTGCCTTTCATCCTGCGCAACGTCACGCTGGCCGGCATCGATTCGGTCAACGCGCCGCAGGCGGTACGCCTGCAGGCGTGGTCGCGTCTGGCGCACGACCTGGAGCTGGGCAAGCTGGCATTGACCACCACGACCATCGCTCTGGCAGAGGTCGCGCAGACTGCCGCCCAGCTGCTGGACGGCAAGGTGCAGGGGCGCACGGTCGTGGATGTGAACGCATGAGCGCGCCAACTGCATCGCGTGCATTCCGCTACCTGGCCACGCTGTCGGCACTGTTGTTTTTTGCATTGGGCGCGGCCTGGCTGCTGGCGCCTGCAAGCATGCTCGCCAACTGGGGCGTCGCCTTCGACAGCGATGCGCTGGGCGTGGTCGGCCGACGCGCCGCGCCGATGTATGCGGCCATCGGCGTGATGCTGTTGCTTGTACGCGCTGCGCCGCCATCGCCGGGGCGCAGCGCGGTGATTGCCGGCTTTGCCACCGCGTGCCTGTTGCTGGCAGTGTTGGGCGTGTCGGAATGGGCGGCCGGGCATGTCAACGCCGGTATCTTCCCGGCGGTTGCCATCGAAATCGCGTTTCCGCTGGCGTTTTTGCTGGTGACGCGTGCCGAAGCGGCGCAGCGACGCGCCAACCACGCGCGTTGATCGAGGCATGACGGCACCCGGTGGGTACCGTCATGCAATCGATGGGCATGCGCAGGTGCCATGGGTGGCTGACCCACGGTGCTGGGCACCTGGCAATCCAGGATGCTGGCGGAGTGCAGCAGCTGCGGAGGACACGCGAAGGCCGGCTGACGGCACTGCAGCCCGCCGTTTACGCAACAGCTGTGTCAGCCACGCGAAGCCCGGTGTCCGCTCATTTCCTGCCCGGCGTTCTTGTCGAAGCGCACATGCCACCAGGTGGCGCTGAGCGAAATCAGGCTGACCACGCAGAACGCGAGCGAAAAATCGCGTTGCGCCGGTTGGGTGTGATCGCCGGCCAGCATCGCCAGCTTGAGGATCATCGCGCCGGCGCACACGCCGACCGAGAGCATCAGCTGCTGCAAGGTGGTGTACAGGCTGCTGGCGCGGCTCATGCGCGATGCGGGTACGTTTTCATAGGCGATGGTGTTGTAGGCGGCGAACTGGAGCGACATGAAGGCGCCGCAGCACAGCAGCAGGCCGAACATCAGCGCCGGCGGCCAGTCGGGCCGGAACAGCGCACACACCATGTACCCCAGGCTGGCCAGGATGCCGTTGCCGATCAGGCTGTTGCGGTAGCCGAACCGGCGCAGCAATTGCGGAGTGACGCTGCGCATCAGCAACGCGCCGAGTGCGGTGGCCAGAATCAGCCGCCCGCTGTGTGCGGCGCTGAACCCGAAGCTGATCTGGAACAGCAACGGCAGCAGGAACGGGTGCGCGCCCTGGGTGATGCGCATCAGCGCACCGCCGATCACCGACAGCCGGAATGAATCGATGCGCAGCAGGGTCAGATCCAGCAGCGGCGCCGGGTGGTGACGCGCATGCCACAGATAACCCACGGACGCGGCGGCGCCGATGGCCAGCAACCAGCTTGCCATGCCGATGCCGTCCTGCTGGCTGACCATTTCCAGGCCGAACAGCAGGCAGCCCAGCGCCGTGCCGCACAGCACGAAACCACGCAGGTCGAAACGTGCCGGCGCGGTTTCGGTGGGAATTTCCGGGATGAAACGGCGTACCAGCAAAAAGCCGGCAATGCCGATCGGCACGTTGATGTAGAAGATCCAGCGCCAATCCAGATACGACACGAAAAAGCCGCCCAGCGGCGGGCCCAGCATCGGGCCGATGAAGGCGGGGACGAGCGTCCAGGCCATCGCCGACACCAGATGGCGGCGCTGCACGGTGCGCAGCAGGATCAGCCGTCCCAGCGGGGCCATCATCGCGCCGCCGGCGCCTTGCAGCACGCGTGCGGCCACCATGGTGGGCAGGCTGTCGGCCAGCGAACACAGGATCGAGCCACCCACGAACACCCAGATCGAGGCGCCGAACACGCGGCGCAGGCCGAAGCGGTCGGCGATGGCGCCGCTGGCCGGGATCAGCACCGCCAGCGCCAGCAGATAGCTGGTCATGGCGATGCTCATCGCCGGCGCGGCCACGCCGAAGTCACGCGCCAACGTCGGCAGCGCGGTCGCCAGCACCGTGGCGTCCATCTGCTCCATGAAGATGGCGCACGCCAGGATCAGCGAAATGATGCGGTAATCGGGATAACGCGGCGGCGTCACGCCGGCCTCGGACACGCTGGAAGACATCGGACTCTCGGTTGCCGGGCCGTGTCCATGGCACCTGACAGCGCTGGATCGGCCCGCGTCGCACGGTGTTGTGCGGCGCAACATATGCATTGTCCGCCGGTGTGGCGCGTGGTTCAAGCGCGTGTCGGCAACGCTGCGTGCGTTTGAGAGCGCGGTTGCCCGCTGGCTGGTGGGCGAGCCGCTGAGTGGCGTAGGCGCGGTGGGTCGGTCTTCAAGGGCTTGATGAAGCGCGCTGGATCGCTGGCTCTTTGTCGCCTCGGTCCTGTTCTCAGCCGAATGGAGCTGCCAGCGTTCGGGCGGTCGTGCGGCAGCGTGTACGGCGAAGCGACCGTATTGCGTGAGGGCGATGTCGGGGGACGAGGGGGACGATGGTTGCGTCGTACCCTCATCCGGCGCTACGCGCCACCTTCTCCCGCTGGGAGAAGGGGAGTGATGTGCATGCCGATCGTGGCTCGCTCGCGAGCACTCACCGCCCAGCATCTTGCACCATGTAACAAGCAGCAAGCAGCAAGCAGCAAGTACAAAGCAGCAAGTACTACGGACCACGCAATATGCAGCTTGAAGCGCTGGATCAGCGCTGCGCGCTCCGGCTGTCCCAGGCGTCCTTGATCTCCAGGATGCGTGGCAGGGCATTGCGGAAGTGCTGCACCAGGCGCGGTTCCAGTTGCTTGCCCGACATGCTTTCGAGCTTGCGCATTGCGTCTTCTACCGTCCACGGCGCCTTGTATGCGCGCCGTCCGCACAGTGCGTCGAAGACATCGGCCACTGCGATGATGCGGGCCGATTCCGGAATTGCCTCGCCGGCCAGGCCGCTGGGGTAGCCGCTGCCGTCCCAGCATTCGTGGTGATGCAGCGCGATTTCGGCGGCTAGCTGGAAAACCGGTCCACGGCCGTGCCGCAGCAGGTCGTGCCCGGCCTGCGGGTGCTGCCGCACCACCGAGCGTTCGTGTTCGTCCAGTGCGTCAGGCTTGTGCAGGATGCTGCCGGGCACGGCGATCTTGCCGGCGTCGTGCAGCGGTGCGGCATCCTGCAGTGTCTGCGCCTGTTGCGGCGACCAGCCGGCGGCTTCGGCCAGCACGCGTGCATACACCGCCATGCGCCAGATATGCGCGCCGGTGTCAGCGTCCTGACCCTGGCCTGCAGTGCCCAGCAGATGGATCGCATCGCGGTATTGCTGTGCCAGGCGCGCATTTTCGGCCAGCCTGAGCTGGGTGTTGATGCGTGCCTTGAGCAGGGCCGGCGAGTATGGCTTGCTGACGTAATCGGCCGCGCCGGCGTCCAGCCCGGCACGCTCGTCGTGTTCGCTGTTGCGCGAGGTCACGAACAGGATCGGGATGGCATTGCTGGAGGGATGTTGCTTGAGCGTGCGTGCCACCGCGTAGCCATCCATGTCCGGTAGCTCGACGTCCAGCAGGATCAACGCAGGCGCATGCCGCGCCACCGCATCCAGCGCTTCGCCGCCGGTCTTGGCGAACACCAGCGGGAAGTCGTCACGCAACAGCTGGCGCAGGGTCGCCAGGTTGCTGGATTCGTCGTCGACACACAGCAGGGGACGGGACGGCATGGGAAGTCCTTGCCGACGGCACGCGAGATCGCCGTCAGCGTGGGTGGGTGGCCTGCCAGTCGTGCAGGGTGGCCTGGGCACGGCGGAAGTCGAAATCTTCCACGGCGCGTTGCAGTTCTTCCTGCAACGTCGGTGGCAGGTGCGGCGCACACGTCAGCAGCGCCTGGTCGATCTTGTCGGCGTCGTCGGTGGACAGGGCGGCCTCCAGGATCTGCAGGCTGCTGGCGTCCAGTGCGACATCGTCTTCGTTGGCTGCTGCAGTGGCTTGGTCGTGTTGCAGAAAGGCGCCAATCGCCTCGGCGGTGCGGCGCATGACGTCCTTGAGCGCGATCAGCGACGCGCTGATGTCGTGACCGTCTTCGATGCGCGTTTCCAGGTCGCTTGCCGCCCCGGCCAGCGCCGGCAGCGCCAGCGACCCCGCCGCACCGCGCAACTTGTGCGCCATTGCGCCGATGGCCGACAACTCGTTGCGGCGCAGGTGCTCGGCCGCGACCTCGGCCGGGTCCGGATTGTCGCGCAGCAGCTTGCTCAGGTAACGCGCATACGGCTCGCGCTCGCGCCACAGGCTGCGCGCGCGCGCAGCGTCCAGCAGCTCGGGGTCGTCGTGCTGCCACTCGGGACCGTTGGCCAGGTCGGTTTCGTGCGGCAGCGAGGGAATGCGCTTGATCCCGGGATGCATGAAGTGACGAATGGCGGTGACCAGTTCCTCGACGTTGAACGGCTTGGCGATGAAACCGTTCATGCCTGCCTCCAGCGCTTTTTCCTGCTGCGGGCGGAATGCGCCGGCGGTCAGCGCGATCACCGGCAGGCTGGCCAGGGCAGGGATCTGCCGTAGCCGCCGGGTGGCTTCGTAGCCATCCACCACCGGCATCTGCACATCCATCAACACCAGATGGAACAGATCCGGCGCGCGCTTGAGCGTGCTGACCGCCTGCTCGCCATCGTGGGCGACGGTGACCATGGCGCCTTCGCCTTCGAGAATGCGCTGCGCCACTTCGCAGTTGATCTCGCTGTCGTCGACCAGCAACAGGTGCGTGCCTTCGAGCCGTCGGCTCACGAAGGTAGGCGTGACCGGGCGCGCGCCCGGGCGCTCGTCGACCAATTGCTCCACCAGGCGATGCAGTGCGGCGCTGGTCACCGGCTTGGTCATCACCGCGTCCAGATCCTGTTGTTCGGGATGCTGCTCCAGCAACCGCCGCTCGTAGGCGGTGACCATCACGATCACCGGATGCGGGCCAGGGGCGGCACGTGCGCGGATTTCACGTGCGATCGCCACACCGTCGATGTCGGGCATGCGCCAGTCGAGCAGGAAGATGTCGTACGGCTCGCTGGCCTGTTCGATCGCCTGCAGCGCGGCCTGGCCGCTGGCCACTGCGTCCACGCGCCAGCCCAGGTCGGTGGTGATGCGCACCAGATTGCTGAGCGCGGCATCGTGGTCGTCGGCGATCAGCACGCGCGGCATCGCTTCCGGCGGCAGCGCAGGCAGGTCCTGCTGCGTCTTGGGTGGCGCGGCCTTTTCCAGGGTCACCACGAAATAGAACTCGCTGCCGCGGCCGGGCACGCTTTCCACTTCCAGCTCGCCGCCCATCAGTTCGATCAGGCGTCGGCTGATGGTCAGCCCCAGCCCGCTGCCGCCATAGCGCCGGCTGGTAGAGGTGTCGGCCTGCAGAAACGGCGAGAAGATCAGGCTCTGCTTTTCCTTTGAAATGCCGATGCCGGTGTCGCGCACCGAGAACAGCAGCTTGACCTTGTTCGGATCGCCGCTGGGGAAGCGTCGCACCGACAGCACCACTTCGCCCTGCTCGGTGAACTTGATCGCGTTGCCGACCAGATTGACCAGCACCTGGTTGATCCGCAGCGCATCGCCCAATAGCCAGCGGCTGTCGCGCGGCAACGGCTCGACGATCATCTCCACCGGTTTGGCGCTGAGCGAGGAGCGCATCAAGTCGGCGATGTTGTCGAACAACTGATTGAGATCGAACGGTGCGCGTTCCAGGTCGATGCGCCCGGCCTCGATCTTGGAAAAGTCCAGGATGTCGTTGATGATTTCCAGCAACGTACGTGCGGAGCGGTCGATCTTGGTAACCATGTCCTGCGCCGCGCCAGGCAGCTCGCTGCGTTGAAGCAGGTACAGCATGCCCAGGATGGCGTTCATCGGCGTGCGGATTTCGTGGCTCATGTTGGCCAGGAAATCGGACTTGGACTGATTGGCGCTCTTGGCCGCATCCATCGCCAGACGCAGCTGTTGTTCGTGCATCTTCTGCTCGGTGAGATCCACCGCAACACCGAGGTAACCGATCACCTGATCGTTGTCGTCGCGCAGCGTGCTCAAGGTCAGCAGCACCGGCAGGCGGCGACCGTCGTGACCGACATAGGTCCATTCGCTGGTGTCGCTGCGGCCCAGGCTGGTGAGGGCGGCCACCGCTTCCAGCGTGTGCGCCACCGGCACCCCGGTCTGCTCGGACAGCAGGTGCGCGCGTTCCTGCAGTTCTTCCGGTTCGACGAACTGGCTGGCCTTGCGCCGGCCGATCACGTCCTCTGCGTGATAGCCGAGCAGCTTTTCTGCGGCGCGATTGAACAGCGTGACAAAACCGCTGGAATCGGTGGCGATGATGGCGTACCCGGCATGCGCCAGGATCGCGCGCTGCAGGACCGAGAACTTCACCAGTTCGCTGGTGCGCTCGGCCACCTGATGTTCGAGCGAGGCATTGAGGTCGAGGATGCGTTGATGCGAGCGCACCCGCTCGGAAATGTCGCGGAAAAAATGCGAGTGCCCGCTGAGCGTGCCATCCGGTTCAATGATCGGCGCCTTGCTCGCCAGCACATGCACGTGATGACCATCGCGGTGCCGCATGCTCTGCGCAGCCGAGGGATTGGCCGGGAACGCTTCATCGGCGTGGTCGATGCGCGGCATCGCATACGGTTGCGGCGACAGCAGCAGGGTCAGGTCCTGGTCGATCGCATCCTCGGCGGTGTAACCGAACATCGCTTCCGCGGCCGGATTCCAGTGCGTGATGCGGCCATCCGGGGTTTCGGCCACGATGGCTTCGCTGGAGTGGCTGACCAGTGCGGCCAGCTCCATCTGCTTGCGCAAGACTTCTTCGCGGCGCAGCCCGTTGCTGAAGTACAGCCCCAGCAACGCGGCAAACAAGGCGGACGCTGCCATGACCAGGCTGCCCACCAGCCACGGCGAGGTCTGATTGAGCGATGCCACAAAGCTGGCCGTGGGGTGGGCGGTGATGATCCAGGTGCGCCCATAGATGGGCAACTGTTGCACCACCGGCCGCCAGCGCGCGCTGGCGGCGGCCGGGGTGCCGCTGCGGTAGAAGTTATGCGTGGGCTCGTTGCGGTCGGACAGGTCCAGCGCTACGTCGTCGCGTTCGCCCAGCGCGCTTTGCACCATCTGCTCGACGCTGAAAGGCGCGTACACCCAGCCGTTGGTGGCGGCCATGCGCTGCTGCGGCGTTTGCAACGGCATGCCTTCGCGATACACCGGCAATACCACCAGAAACCCGCTCTCGGTGGGAACGCGATAGCCCGACAGCGAGATCGGCGAGGTCATGATCGGCTCGCCGCTGCGCGCGGCCTGCAATGCGGCGGCGCGGCGGCGGGGTTCTGACGCGATGTCCAGGCCGATGGGACGGTTGCCCGAGGACTCCGGTTCGAAGTACAGCACGATGTAGCGCTCCCCATCCCACGGTGCCAGCACGCGGCGATGGATATCCGGCGCACCGTCGGCTCGCGCGGTCTGCAGAAACGCCTCTTCATCGGCAGGCGCAACCCGATGGATATAGCCATAGCCCAGTACGCCGGGAAACTCGCGTGCGTAATCGCGCGAACGGCTGTACAGGGTGAAGCGTTCTCGACTGATCACCCCGCTGCCGGCACCGATCACCGCGCCGCGGGCGCCGCGCAAGCCGTGCTCGAAGGTGTACATGCGTTCGCTGATGTTACGCGCCAGGGCACGCACGACATACTGGAAGCGTTGCTCGCGCTCGAGCTCGTTATGCCGCTGCAGCCAGACACCGGTCACGATGGCGGCGATCAAACCTGCGGTAAGGATCACCAGTGCGCTGATAAAGGCGCGGCGCCCGTATTTCCTGCGCAGATCCCAGCGGCCATTCGGCATTTTCGTTCCTTCGCCTTGCCTGTTGCGTGCCCAGTGTGCTGGCCGACGGCAACGTCGACCTCGTGGTACCGCCTGACGATCATCCTGCTGCGTGCAGTGTCCCCAGTCGCTGCATGCCGGCCTGTTGGGCGATCAACGTCATCTCAATGCATCAGAACGACAGCCAGATCGATAATGCGTGAAGGGCAAGGCCGATCAATCCACCGACCAAGGTCCCATTGAAGCGAATGTATTGCAGATCGCGTCCCACACCCAATTCCAATTGTTCGACGAGGTGACGTTCGTCCCAACTTTTCACTGTCGATGCAATATGGTCGGTCACCGATGCACGCAGGCGCGTGGTGAGTTTGTCGGCTGCCTGCAGCATATGCTGGTTGAGTGCGTCACGCAGCGACGGATCCTGCGCCAAGGCCTGGCCGAGCGATTGCATGGAGCGCTCCATGTGCGCGGCCATCGACGAGTCCTCACGTGCCAGATCGTTGCGCAGCGCATCGCGGATCTCGCCCCACAGGCCCTGCACGTATTCCTGCAGCGCGGGATGTTCGATCGCACGTTGCTTGAGTTCTTCGACGCGCGCAGCCATGTCCGGCTCGTCGCGCAGGCGCGCGATGTAGCCTTGCAACCACGCTTCGTAGTCGAGCCTGATTGGATGCTCGGGCGTTTTGAGGATGTCCTGCAGTTCTTCGATGGCCGCACGCGCCATGCGGTCGGCCAGGCTGTCGCCGATCTCCTCGATCGGCTTGACCCAGTTCACCGTGCCGACCAGCTTGGGCCACTCGCGGCGCGCATACCGCACGATCAATGCAGACGCGCGCGTCTTGACCTGTTCCTGGTCCAGCCATTCGCCCAGCCGCAGCAGCACTTCGTCCAGCAACTTCTGATGGCGCCCGTCGGTGGTCAGCAAAGCCAGCACATCGCCGACAGTGGCGGCGGCATTCCATTTACGCAGGCGATCGACCACGAAGCGCTGGATGGCGCGGCGTACCGCGGCTTCGTCCAGCAGCTCCAGCGCCTGCAACATCCAGCCGCGCGCCATCTGCGCGAGCATGCGCGCCTGCTCGGGCTTGGCCAGCCATTCGCCGAGGCGGGTGGCGGGGTCGAACACGCGCAGTTTTTCCATCAACGCAGCCGGGGCGAGGAACTGGTCGCGCACGAATACCGCCAACCCGTCGGCCAATCGTTCCTTGCCGCGCGGCAGGATGGCGGTGTGCGGGATCGGCAGCCCCATCGGGCGGCGAAACAGCGCCACCACCGCAAACCAGTCGGCCAATGCGCCGACGGTGGCCGCTTCGCAGAAGGCCGACACCCACGCCCAGATGCCTTGCTCGCCCATCAGGTGACTGACGACGAAGCCGGCGAACATCGCCAGCAGCAAGGCCACCGCCAGCAGCTTCATGCGCTGCAGCTGGGCGCGACGGGGATCGATGGGGCGCGGAGCGCTGAGGCTGGGTTCCATCCGCGAAGTGTACCCAGTCGTTTGACCAAGGCATGTCCACGGCAGATGGCGCGGTCGCACGCGGTTGGTGGTGGCCGAGCATCCCGTGCCTGTGCTCCAGCTGCGCTCGCAACGGGGCGAGCAGGTATCTGTTGCCTTTGTAGGAGCGCACCCGGGCGCGAGGGGCTTTATCGGGACTGCCCCTCGCGCCCAGGTGCGCTCCTACGGGATGCGATTGGCGGGCGGGGGCGCTCAGCCGCACAGATGTAATCGCTGCGCTTGCAACGGAACGACCACGAGACTCTTGCCGTTGTAGGAGCGCACCCGGGCGCGAGGGGCTTTATCGGGACTGCCCCTCGCGCCCAGGTGCGCTCCTACAGGATGCGATTGGCGGGCGGGGGCGCTCAGCCGCACAGATGTTATAGCTGCGCTTGCAACGGAGCGACCACGAGACTCTTGCCGTTGTAGGAGCGCACCCGGGCGCGAGGGGCTTTATCGGGACTGCCTGTCGCGCCCAGGTGCGCTCCTACGGGATGCGGTTGGCGGGCGGGGGTGTGCTCAGCTGCGCCGATGTAATAGCTGCGTTTGCAACGGAGCGACCACGAGACTCTTGCCGTTGTAGGAGCGCACCTGGGCGCGAGGGGCTTTATCGGGATGGCCTGTCGCGCCCAGGTGCGCTCCTACGGGATGCGGTTGGCCGGTGGGCGCGCGCTCAGCCGCGCAGGCGCTCCAGCTGCGCCTGCAATGCCGTTACCTTGGCCTGCAACGCGGCGTTTTCGTTTTCCAGTTCGGTGACGCGGCGCTGCAAGGCCTTGACGTCGCGGCGCTCGGCTTCGCCGCCTTCGACCTCGTCCGGCTTGGGCTTGCGCTTGGCATCGCGCACGCGCTTGGCGGCCTGCTTGAGTTCGGCCTTGCCGGCCTGCGCGGCAGCGCGCTGTTCGTCTTCCGACAAGGTGGCCACGGCGGCCGCGGCGCTGATCGAGATCTCGCCGGCCTTCACTGCCTGCACCACTTCCGGTGCGGCCTGTTTGTGGATGCGCTCGATCATCACCACCTGGTTGCTGCTCAGGCGCGCTTCGCGTGCCAGCTCGGCGCGGCTCACCGGGGTGGAGGTTTCCTCCCACGGTGGGCTGTCGGTGTCGTCGGCCACACGGGCCGCGCTGTCGTCCAGGCCGGTGTCGGCTTGTTCGGCGTCCACCACCGGCGCTTCGGCGGCGGCATCGGCGTCGCGCTGGCTGCGCTGGCGTGCGGCCAGGATCTCGCGCTTGCGCAGCGCCAGTACGCCGCGCTGGAAGTCCGACACGCTGCGCCGGCCAAGATGCTGTTCGATCATCCACAGGTGCACGTCCTGCATCGAGGTAAAGCGCGGGTTCTGCACGGTCTGGAACGGCAGCCCGTGCTTTTGACAGATGCCGTAGCGGTTGTGGCCGTCCACCAGTACATCGCCCCACAACACCAAGGCATCGCGACAGCCTTCGGCCAGCAGGCTGCGCTCCAGCGCCTCGTGCTCGTCGGGGGTCAGCGGGTCGATGTAGGCCTTGAGTTCTTCTTTGACAACGAGGTTCATGGGGCAACTGCGGGGGAGTGCGGGGCCGGCATTGTAGAGAGCCTGCTCCGGCTTTGCGCGCTTGACGTGGTACCCGCGCCGTGACACGCGAGCGACGTCGGGCGCGGCCTCGACGCGCCGCGGTGGGGCTGGCCAGCAAATCGGCGCGTGTGCCGTGAGCAGTGCGACGCGGCCATGCGGCCTCGATCAGTGACCGCCTGTCACCGGCTGCAGCGCACTCCTGCCGGCCGCCGCACTAGTCCACCTGGCGCAGGATGCCGGCCAGGGTCTCGACCATCTGCCCGATCTGCTCGGCGGTGACGATCAACGGTGGCGACAGTGCGATCACATCGCCGGTGACGCGCACCAGCAGGCCGCCGTCGTGGAAGCAGCGCTCGAAGACCTCATAGCCGCGTGCCCCGGGCGCGCCGTCGCGTGGCGCCAGCTCGATCGCACCGATCAGGCCGATATTGCGGATATCGATCACGTGCGGCAGCCCGCGCAAGCTGTGCAGCGCGTCTTCCCACTGCGGGCCCAGCGTGATCGCACGCGAAAACAACCCTTCCTCGGCATAGGTGTCCAGGGTCGCAATCGCGGCCGCGCAGGCCAGCGGATGGCCGGAGTAGGTATAGCCATGAAACAACTCGATGGCGTTTTGCGGCCCGTGCATGAAGGCGTCATGGATCGCATCGGCCACCAGCACCGCGCCCATCGGCACCGTGCCGCTGGTCAGCCCTTTGGCGGCGGTGATGATGTCGGGCGTGACGCCGAAGCGCTGCGCGGCAAACGCCTCGCCCACGCGGCCGAAGCCGGTGATCACCTCGTCGAACACCAGGATGATGCCGTGGCGGTCGCAGATGGCGCGCAGCCGTTGCAGGTAGCCCTCCGGCGGCAGGATCACCCCGGCCGAGCCGGACACCGGTTCGACGAACACCGCGGCGATGGTGGAGGCGTCGTGCAGGGTGATCAGCCGCTCCAGGTCGTCGGCCAGCTCAGCGCCGTGCGCCGGCAGCCCCCGACTGTAGGCGTTGCGCTGCAGGTCCAGGGTGTGGCGCAGATGGTCGGTGCCGGCCAGCAGCGGGCCGAACCACTTACGGTTGTTGGGCAGCCCGCCGATCGACATGCCGCCGAAGCCGACCCCGTGGTACGCCTTCTCGCGGCCGATGAAACGGGTGCGCTGGCCTTCGCCGCGCAGGCGGTGGTAGGCCAGCACGATCTTCATCGCGCTATCGACCGCCTCCGAGCCGGAGTTGGTGAAGAACACATGGCCCAGGCCGGGCGGTGCGATGGCGACCAGGCGTTGCGCCAGTTCGAACGGTAGCGGGGAGCCCATCTGGAAGGTCGGGGCGAAATCCAGCGTACCGGCCTGTGCGCGAATCGCCGCCACGATGCGCTCGCGCGCATGTCCGGCATTGCAGCACCACAGGCCGGCGGTGCCATCCAGGATCTGCCGGCCGTCGACATCGCGGTAATGCATGCCCGCGGCCGAGGCGAGCAGGCGAGGGCGCGCCTTGAACTGGCGGTTGGCGGTGAACGGCATCCAGAATGCATCCAGCTGCGACGTCGCCGCCAGCGCGCCGGCGGTATCGTGCGAAGGGTGGTCGTGCATCGCGGGCTCCGTGACGGGAATGGCACGACTCTACGGCAGCCTGTGCGGTGCCGGTCACCCTGGCCGACCGCGGCACCGCACCAGCCGGGCCGGGCGGGGCGCGCGATCTAGTCCATAAGAACTAGTCAATTAGTCGCAAGGCCTGCCGCTAACGTCAAGGAAGGCTTGCGTGGCGCGGCTGTGGCAGCGCGATGGAACGCTGCGAGGCGATGCCGAGCATTGCAATGACGCGAGGATCGCCGATGATGCGCCAGACCGGCGCCTGTCGGGGCTGATTGTTGTCGCCGGCCTGATCGCAGCACGCCACTCCATCGCAGCCGTCAATCGTATTCATCGCAGTTCATCGCACTTTTATTTGGGGAAATGGGAATGACGCAAGGGTCCACCGTGGCGACAGCCAGCGGCGCTGACGCCGGTCTGCTGTCCAAGGAGCGCATCGTTGCGCGTCCGGGGTTCAATCGTTGGCTGGTGCCGCCGGCTGCATTGGCGATCCACCTGTGCATCGGCATGGCCTATGGCTTCAGTGTGTTCTGGCTGCCGTTGTCCAAGGCGCTGGGCATCACCGAGTCGATCGCGTGTCCGGCCGACATGGGCCTGTTCGCGCGCATGGTGGCGACCACCTGCGACTGGAAGATCAGCGAGCTGCAGTGGATGTACACGCTGTTCTTCGTGCTGCTGGGCTGTTCGGCGGCGATCTGGGGCGGCTGGCTGGAACGCGCCGGTCCGCGCAAGGCCGGCGTGGTCTCGGCGCTGTGCTGGTGCGGCGGGCTGGTGATCTCGGCAGCCGGCATCCACTTCCATCAGATCTGGATGCTGTGGCTGGGCTCGGGCGTGATCGGCGGCATCGGTCTGGGCCTGGGCTACATCTCGCCGGTGTCCACCCTGATCAAATGGTTCCCGGACCGCCGCGGCATGGCGACCGGCATGGCCATCATGGGCTTCGGTGGTGGCGCGATGATCGGCAGCCCGCTGGCCGATGCGCTGATGCGCCACTTCGCCACGCCGACCTCGGTGGGCGTGATGGAAACCTTCCTGGTGATGGCTGCGCTGTATTTCGTGTTCATGATGGCCGGCGCCTTCGGTTACCGCGTGCCGCCGAGCGGCTGGACGCCCGCCGGCTGGACCGCGCCGGTAGCCAGCAACAACGCCATGATCACCGCCAATCACGTGCACGTGAAAAAGGTCTGGGGCATCCCGCAGTTCTGGCTGTTGTGGGGCGTGCTGTGCCTGAACGTCTCGGCCGGTATCGGCGTGATCGGCATGTCCTCGCCGATGCTGCAGGAAGTGTTCGGCGGCCGCCTGATCGGCGTGGATATCGGCTTCGGCAGCCTGGATCCGACCCAGCTGGCCAGCATCGCGGCGATCGCGGCCGGCTTCACCGGCCTGCTCAGCCTGTTCAACATCGGCGGACGTTTCTTCTGGGCCAGCATGTCCGACAAGCTCGGCCGCAAGAACACCTATACGCTGTTCTTCGTGCTGGGCATCTGCCTGTATGCGGCGGCGCCGTCGGCCGGTGGCGTGGGCGGCATTGCGCTGTTCGTGGGCATCTTCTGCATCATCCTGTCGATGTATGGCGGCGGCTTCGCCACCATTCCGGCGTATCTGGCCGACCTGTTCGGCACCCAGATGGTGGGCGCCATCCATGGCCGTCTGCTGACCGCCTGGGCCACCGCCGGCATCCTGGGCCCGGTGGTAGTGGGGTACATGCGCGAGTACCAGCTGGCGCACGGCAGCCCGCCGTCACAGGTCTACAACACCACCATGTACATCCTCGCCGGCATGCTCGTGCTCGGCCTGATCTGCAATCTGTTGGTGCGCCCGGTGGCCGCGCGTCATTTCATGACGCCGGAAGAACTGGCACGCGAAAAGCAGCTGGCGCACGAGAAGGTCGACCGCAGCGGGCATGCGGTGCTGCCGCCGGAACAGATGGCGCGCATCGGGCATGGCGGCAATCCCGCGCTGGTCGCGTTCGCTTGGCTGGTGGTCGGCATCCCGATGGCGTTCGGTATCTGGGTGACGCTGCAGAAAGCCTTCGTGCTGTTCCATTGAGGTGAGATGACCAGTCCGTCTTCCCGCGCAGTGCGCCCCGGTAGTGTGGTGCGCACGGTGGTCCGCCACCGTGGCGGTCGCGGTGCCACGGTGCAGGACATGGTGGCGGCCGAAATGCCGGTTGCCCTGATCTATAACCAGGTGCCGTTCGCGGTGATGATGGCCACGCCGGAGGACCTGGAGGATTTCGCGCTCGGCTTCTCATTGAGCGAGGGCATCGTTAACCATGCGCAGGACCTGCGCGTGGTCGCGGTGGAAACCTTTCTGGAAGGCGCTTCGTTGCAGATCGAAATCCCGCCCGAGCGCGCGGCCGCGTTGGATCAGCGGCGGCGCAACCTGGATGGACGCAGCGGTTGCGGCGTGTGCGGCAACGAATCGATCGAGGCGGTGCTGCGCGTGCCGCCGCGGCTGCAGTCGACGCTGCAGATCGATGCCGATGCATTGGCGCGTGCGCTGGACGCGTTGCATGCGCAGCAGCCGATTGCCGCGCAGACCGGCGCGGTGCATGCGGCCGGCTGGGCCGATGCGCATGGGGTGGTGCAGCTCGTGCGCGAAGACGTCGGGCGCCACAACGCCCTGGACAAATTGATCGGTGCATTGGCGCGCGCGCGCATCGATGCATCGCAAGGGTTTGCGGTGGTCACCAGCCGCGCCAGTTACGAAATGGCCATGAAAGCCGCGCAGGCCCGGATTCCGCTGCTGGCAGCGATTTCCGCGCCGACCGCGCTGGCGATCAGCCTGGCCGACAGCGCGGGACTGACCCTGATCGGGTTTGCCCGCAATCACGATTGTGTCGTTTACAGCCATCCACAACGCCTGGATCTGGGCGTTGCCGTGGGAGAGCCCGCATGAGCAAGAAAACCATCAAGCAGTACGACAATCCCGCGGGCGGCTGGGGCGCATTGCGCTCGGTGGCCAAGCACCTGATGGAACAGGACATCGCGGTGCAGGGCGCCAAGACGCTGCTGCACGCCAACCAGCCGGACGGCTTCGATTGCCCGGGCTGCGCCTGGCCGGACCGCGACCATACCTCCACCTTCGAGTTCTGCGAAAACGGCGCCAAGGCCGTGGCCGCCGAATCCACCGCGCGCCGGGCCGGGCCGGAACTGTTCGCCTCGCACAGCGTCAGCCTGTTGTCGCAGTACAGCGACTATTGGCTGGAAGGGCAGGGCCGGCTGACCCAGCCGATGCGCTACGACGCCGCCACCGACCACTACGTGCCGGTGAGCTGGGACGACGCGTTTGCGCAGATCGCCGGCCATCTCAACGGCCTGGCGACGCCGGATGAGGCGATCTTCTACACCTCCGGGCGTACCAGCAACGAAGCGGCGTTTTTGTATCAATTGTTCGTGCGCGAATTCGGCACCAACAACTTCCCGGACTGCTCCAACATGTGCCACGAACCGTCCGGCACCGCGCTGCGGTCGCAGATCGGCGTGGGCAAGGGCACGGTGTCGCTGCACGATTTCGAACTGGCCGACGCCATCTTCATCTTCGGCCAGAATCCCGGCACCAATCACCCGCGCATGCTCGGCGAATTGCGCCAGGCCTCCAAGCGCGGCGCGGCGATTGCGGCGTTCAATCCGCTGCGCGAGCGCGGGCTGGAGAAGTTCGCCGACCCGCAGGACAAGCTGGAGATGCTGCACAACGGCTCCACCCGCATCGCCTCGGATTATTTCCAGCTCAAGATCGGCGGCGACCTGGCGGCATTGAAGGGCATCATCAAGCATGTGCTGGAGCGCGATGCGCAGGCCCAGCGCGACGGCACGCCGCGTCTGCTGGATCTGGATTTCATCGCCGAGCACACTGCCAATTTCGAGGCATTCGCTGCCGATGTGCATGCGGAAAGCTGGAGCACCATCGTCGAAGAGTCCGGTCTGGACGAGGCGGCGCTGCGCAAGGCCGGCGAGATCTATCTGAAGGCCGAGCGCGTGATCGCCTGCTGGGGCATGGGCATCACCCAGCACAAGCACTCGGTGGCCACCATCCACATGATCACCAACCTGCTGCTGCTGCGCGGCCACCTGGGCCGTCCCGGCGCAGGCGTGTGCCCGGTGCGCGGGCACAGCAACGTGCAGGGCGACCGCACGATGATGATTTACGAAAAACCGCCGGCCGCATTCCTGGACAAGCTGCAGTCGGTGTTCGGCTTTGCGCCGCCACGCGAAGACGGCTTCGATACCGTTGGCGCGATCGAAGCGATGCTGGACGGGCGCGGCAAGGTGTTCTTTGCGATGGGCGGCAACTTTGCCGCCGCCACGCCGGATACCGATGCCACGCATCGTGCGCTGCGTAACTGCGAGCTCACCGTCCACGTCACCACCAAGCTCAATCGCAGCCACCTGGTACATGGACGCGATGCGCTGATCCTGCCGTGCCTGGGGCGTACCGAAATCGATATCCAGGACGCCGGCTCGCAGGGCGTGACGGTGGAAGACTCGATGAGCATGGTGCACCTGTCGGCCGGCATCAATCCGCCGGCCTCGCCGGACCTGCTGTCCGAGCCGGCGATCGTGGCGCGCATGGCCGAAGCCACCCTAGGGGCGCGCAGTGCGATCCGCTGGCGCTGGCTGGTGGGCGACTACGACCGCATCCGCGACCTCATCGCGCAGGTGTTCCCGGACTTTGCCGACTTCAACCAGCGTGTGCGCACGCCGGGCGGTTTCCGCCTGTCCAACACCGCGCGCGACCGCAACTGGATCACGCCCGAACAGCGTGCGGTGTTCAAATCGCACGCAGTGCCCACCGACAACCCGATCCATCGTGCGCGGCGTTCGCGTGGCGATCAGATGGTTTTCACGTTGGCCACCACGCGCTCGCACGACCAATACAACACCACCATCTACGGGCTGGACGATCGCTACCGCGGCGTCTTTGGCGAGCGCCGCGTACTGTTCATCAACGGCGCCGACATTGCCGCGTTGAACATGACGGCCGGCGACTGGGTGGACCTGGAAAGCCTGTGCGAGGACGGCGTACGCCGCGAGGCGAGGCGTTTCCTGCTGGTAGACTACAACATCCCGCGTGGCTGCCTGGCGGCGTACTACCCGGAAACCAACGCGTTGGTGCCGCTGTCCAGCTTCGCCGACGAAGCGCGCACGCCCACCTCCAAGTCGATTCCGGTGATCGTGCTGCCGCATCGCGCCGAGACTGCCGATGCGGCGCCGCGCGATATCGGAGCGGTGCTTGTCCGCTGATCCACAGCTCACAGCACAGTTGCTCACCGCGCTGGCTGACACGCCCGACGGCGTGTCGCTGGCGCGGCTGTGCAAACAGCTAGGCGTGCGCATGAGCGTGCTGTTGCGAACACTGGCATGGCTGGGCAGTGCCAGTCTGGATGGGCAGCCCGGTCCGGGCTGGATTCGGGTGGAAGACCGCAATGAGCGGCAATTTGCAGTGTTGACGCCCGCTGGGTTGGCAGCGCATGTGCAGCGCGGGACGGCGCACGCGCCAAACGTCGACTGAGCAATGTGCTGGTTGCCCAGCCACCATCGTGGGATCGTTGGCGGCTAGGGTTGAAAGCTTGGTCAGTCGAAGGCGCGGTGCCCTCACCGCTTGCGGGACACGCCGTGAATCCGTCCGTGGAGGCTCGATGGCGGCATCCATGCCGCCAACGGTCCCGCAAGCGGCGAGGACACCGCACCAGACAGTTTGCTGGCTGTTTTGTTGAAAGCCATGCATACCGACCATCTTGACCAGCTCTTGCCCGCCCACCGTCGCGGGACCTTACGCGGCATAGATGCCGCGTAAGAGCTACAGGGACGTACTTGCAGCGTGTCCCGCGATGGTGGACGGGTGAAGGCCCTGCAGCAAACTCACAGCGTCGAGGGCGCGATGCCCTCACCGCTTGCGGGACACGCCGTGAATCCGTCCGTGGAGGCTCGATGGCGGCATCCATGCCGCCAACGGTCCCGCAATCGGTGAGGACACCGCGCCAGACAGTTTGCTGGCTGTTTACTGAAACCATGCACACCGACCCTCTCGACTGGTCCTTGCCCGCCCACCGTCGCGGGACCTTACGCGGCATGGATGCCGCGTAAGAGCTTACAAGGACGTACTTGCAGCGTGTCCTGCGATGGTGGGCGGGCAAGGGCCCTGCAGCCAAACCGCAGATCATCGGCTCTACAAGTGACCTATCTGCTTTGTATAAACGCCCCTTACGTGCGGCGGGTCCCGCGATGGTGGGCGGCAGACGAGGACCCTGCAGCCAGGTCGCAGACCATCCGCTTCGCAAGTGATCTATCCGCACTCCGATTACCCCCAAGACAACCGAGATCTCATTGCCTTGCTGTCGACAAAACAAGCGGTCACGTCTGTAACTTTTTGCAGGCAGGTTGGCCTGCGCAAACCACTGCTGTGATCTGCCAGAATCGGCCGTCTTGTCTTGTCTGGATGCCGATCAACGATGACTGCCGCCGCGCCGCTCGCCACACCCATCAATTCACCCGCGCGCGTGCTGTTCGCCAGCCTGATCGGCACCACCATCGAGTTCTTCGATTTCTACATCTATGCCACCGCTGCGGTGCTGGTGTTCCCGACCTTGTTCTTTCCTGCCGGCGACGGCAGTGCGGCGATGCTGCAGTCGCTGGCAACCTTTGCGGTGGCCTTCATCGCGCGTCCGGTGGGCTCGGCCGTCTTCGGCCACTTCGGCGATCGGGTAGGCCGCAAGGCCACCTTGGTGGCGGCGCTGTTGACCATGGGCCTGTCCACGGTCGCCATTGGTCTGTTGCCCGGCTATGCGCAGATCGGGGTCTGGGCTCCGCTGCTGCTGGCGCTGTGCCGGTTCGGTCAGGGGTTGGGCCTGGGCGGCGAGTGGGGCGGAGCGGTGTTGCTCGCCACCGAGAACGCACCGCCGGGCAAGCGCGTGTGGTACGGCATGTTTCCGCAGCTGGGTGCGCCGTTGGGCTTTCTGCTGTCCACCGGCACCTTCCTGGGGATGGGCGCGCTGCTGGACGATGCGGCCTTCATGCAATGGGGGTGGCGGGTGCCGTTTCTGGCCAGCGCCCTGTTGGTGATCACCGGCCTGTGGGTACGCCTGAGCATCACCGAAACGCCGGACTTTCAACAAGCCCTGGATCGCAAGACGCGCGTGCGGCTGCCGCTGGGTACCGTGATCTCGCAGCACTGGCCGGCGTTGATCATTGGCACGTTGGGCGCGTTCGCCACCTTCGTGCTGTTCTATCTGATGACCGTGTTCGCGTTGGGCTATGGCACAAAGACGCTGGGCTACGACAAGGAACAATTCCTGCTGCTGCAGATGGCCGGTATCGTGTTCTTTGCGCTGGGCATCCCGCTGTCGGCCAGGTTCGGCGATCGGCACGGCGCACCGTTGGCGATGATGCTGGCCAGCGTCGCCATCATTGCGTTCGGGCTGGCGTTTGCGCCGTTGTTCCAGGCCCATCACCCATTGCAGGTGTTGGCCTTCCTTGGGCTGGGCTTCTTCTTCATGGGGCTGACCTATGGTCCCTGCGGCACCTTGCTGGCGGAGTTGTATCCCACCGAGGTGCGCTACACCGGCGCGTCGTTGTCCTTCAATCTGGCCAGCATCCTGGGCGCGGCACCGGCGCCGTACGTGGCCACGCAATTGGCGGGACGCTACGGGGTGCAGGCGGTGGGTTACTACCTTGGCGCAGCCGCGGTGCTGAGCCTGCTCGCGCTGATGGTGGCGCGGCGTTCGCGTCGCTCGATGCTCTTCGATACGCGATTGCGGTAAGCGCGGGTGTCGGCCTGAGATGGTGGGTGATCGCTAACGCCTGGTCGCGCCCCGCTGCGCTCCTGCGGTGCTGGATAAGACGCACTTTGACCTGCGTCCAGGCCAGCGGCCTTGTTGGTGCGGGCGTGCGGCGCTCAGCTCGCCAGGCGCACCTGGTTGCGTCCGCCGGCCTTGGCCAGGTACAGATATTTGTCGGCTTCGTTCAACAGGTGGTGCAGCGACTGGTCGCCTTCGGTCGCGATGCACACGCCGATGCTCACCGTCATGCTCAGCGTGTCGTCGCCGATGCGCACACGTAGCGCACTGATGCTTTCGCGCAGGGCTTCGAAGTAGCTGGTGGCATTGGCTGCATCCAGCCCCGGCACCAGCAGGCAGAATTCTTCGCCACCGAAACGCGCCACCAGGTCCTGCGGGCGGGCATGCCCCGACACCGATGCGGCCACCGCGCGCAACGCCTGGTCGCCGGCTTCGTGGCCCCAGGTGTCGTTGATGTGCTTGAAGTGGTCGATGTCCAGCATGGCCGCGGTCACCGTCTGGTCCTGCGACAGCAACTGCGGGATCACCCGCTGGCTCTGTTCCAGGAAATAACGCCGATTGGGCAGGCCGGTGAGGAAATCGCGGGTGGCCAGGTCCTGCAGCGTACCGATCAATTCCAGCTGGTCCACGTTCTGCGAGACGCGGCAGAAGAATTCTTCACGCGAGAACGGCTTGCGCAGGAAGTCGTTGGCGCCGTTCTTCAGGAAGCGCGGAATCAACGACGAGTCGCTGTTGCCGGAAATGCCGATCACCGCAACCTTGTCGCGCGAGCGCAGCGCCCGCAACCGGCGGGTGAATTCCACGCCTTCCATGCCCGGCATTTCCTGGTCGACGATGGTCAGGCGGATGCCGGGGTCGCGTTCGATCGCTTCCAGGCCGGCGGCGCCGTCGGCGGCCAGCACCACGCGGTAGCCGTACATCGACAGCAGGGCGGCGGCATACGTACGAGCAGACAAGGAATCGTCCACCACCAGCGCGCCGATGCGGCGATTACGTTCAAGGCGCTGCACCAGCCAGGCCAGATATTCGATGCTGCCCGGTGCGTTTTTGAGCACGTAGTCGATGATCTGCTGCTGCAGCACGCGCTGGCGCAGATCCTCGTCGTACACGCCGCTGACCACCACGGTCGGCAGGTTGCGCGAGAGGAAGAACTCCACCACCTTGTCGCGGTCGCCGTCGACCAGCACCAGGCCGGTCAGGACCAGGAACCAACCGTCTTCTTCGTCGAGCACGCGTGCGGCTTCGGCCAGGGTCGATACGACCGTGACCGGCAGTTCCACACGTTGCTCGATGGCTTCGCGCAGCATGCTGGTGAACGTGCGCGAGTTCTCCACCAGCAACACGCGTTGCGGCAGGACTGCGCTCTCACTATTGCGATGTAGGGTACCTGGGGACATCGGCTGGCCGTGTGGATCGAACCGTCAGATCAGCTAACGGCTCTGCTCGTCAAAACTTGAGCGCTTCGTCGCAGCTTGCGATTCTCCCGATGGCGGTCACCACAGCGCATCGCGCAGGCGGTACCAGCTCATGGCCGCCACCAGCAGCGGGGTGCGCAGCCGCTGCCCGCCAGGGAACGGGCGGTGCGGGATACGTGCAAACACATCCAGTCGTTGGCTCTGGCCGGCGATGGCTTCGGCGATCACCTGGCCGGCCAGACCCGTGGCCGCCACGCCGTGGCCGGAGAAGCCCTGGGCGAAATACACATTCGGCGCGAGCCGCCCCCAATGCGGCGCGCGGTTGCGCGAAATGTCCACATAGCCGCCCCAGACGGTCTCCAGCCCCACATCGCGCAGCTGCGGGAAGACGGTGTGCATGCGCCGGGTCATCAGGCGCTGCAGGCCTGGTGGCGGGCGCGAGGAATAACTGGCACGCCCGCCGAACAGCAGCCGGTGATCGGCGCTGAGCCGGTAATAGTCCAGCGCCCAGTTGGTATCGGCCACCGCCATGTCGTTGCCGATCAGGGCACGCGCACGCGCCTGGCCCAGCGGCGGGGTGGCGCCGACATAGGTGCCGACCGGCATGATGCGCTGCTCCAGCGGCGCGGCGATGCCGTGCAGCAGGGCGTTGCCGGCAATCACACCGAAGTCCGCGGCGACGCTGCCCTCGGCGGTGTGCATCGTCACCTGTGCACCAGCGTCCTGCCGGGTCACCGCCGCGTCCTCGAAGATGCGCACGCCGGCCGCCAGCGCCGCCCGCGCCAGGCCGAAGGCGTAGGCCAGCGGATGCAGATGGCCGCTGGCGGGGTCGAACATCGCACCCAGATACAGCGGGCTGTCCAGCACCTGGCGGGTGCGGGCGCGGTCCCACCACTCCAGCGGATAGTCGTAGCGCTCGGCCATGCGCACGATGCCGTGCTGCAGTGCCCGCACCTGGCGCGGCTTGAGCGGGACATGGGCATGACCATCGCGCCAGTCGCAGGCGATGGCATGGCGCGCGATGCGCTGGCGCAGCAGGCGCATGCCATCGCGCGAGAAATTGAACAGCAGCCGCGCATCTGCATCGCCGACCAGTGCTTCCAGGGTTTCCTGTTCGCAGCCGTAGCCGACGATGGCTTGGCCGCCGTTGCGACCGGAAGCGCCCCAGCCGATGCGCCGTGCCTCCAGCACGACGACCCGGTAGCCGGCTTCGGCCAGCACAAGCGCTGCGGTCAGGCCGGTATAGCCGGCACCGAGAATGCAGACGTCGGCGCGTTCGGCGCCGCGCAGGCGTGGCTGCGCGGGCAGGGCAGGTGCGCTGTGCGCGTACCAGCTGTCCGGATAGCCGCCAACCGCGGTGTCGGCATGCGGCAGCGGGTTGGCCGGGCTGCCCATCACACGGTCCGCAGATACCGGGCGTAATCGATGTCCGGCACCAACGCCTGATAGTCGAGCAGCTCGCGTTGCTTCTGCTGCCCGAACACATGCCGGAACTGTGTGCCCAACTGCGTGCCGATGAACTCGCTGGACACGAACGCATCGACCGCGCCCTGCCAGGTGCGTGGCTCGAAGACCTCTTGCGCATAGGCATTGCCGCTGATGGGCGGCGTGGGCTCGGCGGGTTGCTGCAGGCCATCCAGGATGGCCGCCAGCACCGCGGCCGCGGCCAGATACGGGTTGGCATCGGCGCCGGCGATGCGATGTTCGATACGCGTGTTGCGGGCATCGCTATGCGGGATACGCAGCGCCACGGTGCGGTTGTTGAAGCCCCAGCTGGCATCCAGCGGCACGAAGGCGTTGCTGACGAAGCGTCGGTAACTGTTGGCGTGCGGGGCAAACAACAGCAGCGACGCGTCTGCATGCCGCTGCAGCCCGGCAATGGCGTGGCGCAGGCTCTCGGCAGGCATCTGGGCCGGGCCGGCCAGCACGTTGTGCCCGGCGGCATCGAGCAGGCTGACATGCAGGTGCAGGCCACTGCCAGCCTGCCCGGGAAAGGGCTTGGCCATGAAGCTGGCCAGCATGCGCTGCTGCTGCGCGATGGCCTTGATGGTGCGTTTGAGCAGGATCGCCTCGTCGCAGGCGGCCACCGCATCGGCGCGATGCTGCAGGTTGATCTCGAACTGGCCCGGTGCGTACTCGGCCACGGCAGTATCGGCGGGAATGCCTTGCTGGCGGCATGCAGCGGTGACCGCATCGGTAAAGCCACGGTGATCGTCCAGGTCCTGCAACGCATACACCTGCGTGCTGTCGCCGCGGATGCCGGTGACCGGGTCGCGCGGCGTCTGCGGGCGTCCCTGCGCATCGGGCACCGCATCGAACAGGTAGAACTCCAGCTCCACCGCCACCACCGGGGTCAGCCCGAGTGCGGCAAAGCCTTGCACCACCCGCTGCAATACTGCGCGCGGTGCGACCTCGAACAGGCTGCCGTCCGGCGTGTGCATCGCCAGCAGCAGCTGCGCCATCGGCTGCGGCGCCCACGGTACCGGGCGCAGCGAGCCGGGGATCGGCCGGCAGATGCGGTCGGCATCGCCGATGGCATAGCCAAGCCCGGTTTCTTCCACGGTGTTGCCGGTGATGTCGGTGGCGATCAGCGACATCGGCAGGCACACGCCATCGCGGTAGACCTTGTGCAGCACATCGGCAGTGACGCGCTTGCCGCGCAGCACGCCGTTGGTGTCGGGCAACAACAGGTCGACGGAGTGGCAGCCTGCGATGCGCGCCAGGGTGGCGGCATCGGCAGCGGGCAGCGATGCGACGGAAGTCTCGGAAGCCATGGGCACCACCTGCGAAGTCGCCGCCCAGCCTAGCAAAGCACGCGTGATCTTTTGCGGCCAGGCAAGGGCGCGGCCGGTGGCAATGGCGGCAGCGGCGCGGTAAGTTCGAACGCATCTGCCGTTCAACGCACCGCATCGGGATGTCTGCATGGCTGTCGTACCGCTGGTCGGATTGCCGACCGATCGCATCGCGCAAGGGCCGCATCCGTTTCTGGCGGCCGGCGAAAAATACATCCGCGCGGTCGTGGACGCGGCCGGTGCCATGCCGGTGCTGCTGCCGAGCCTGCAGCCCAGCCTGGATGCCGGCGTGTGGCTGGATCGGCTGGACGGCGTGTTGCTGACCGGGGCGGTCAGCAATATCGAACCGCACCACTACAGCGACCAATCCAGCTGGGAGGGCAACCCGCACGATGCGGCGCGCGATGCCACCAGCCTGGGGCTGATTCCGCAGGCGCTGGCGCGCGGCCTGCCGGTGCTGGCGATCTGCCGTGGCCTGCAGGAGGTCAATGTCGCGCTTGGCGGGCGCCTGCATCAACGCGTGCATGCGGTGCCGGGACTGGCCGACCATCGCGAAGACAGCAACGCGGCGCTGGAGGTGCAATACGGCCCCGCGCATCCGCTGCAGCTGCAGCCCGGCGGCTGGCTGGCCGGGATGAGCGATGGAGCCGAGGTGTGGGTCAATTCCCTGCATGGGCAGGGCATCGCCACGCTGGCCGATGGCCTGCTGGTCGAGGCGACCGCTCCCGATGGCCTGATCGAGGCCTTTCGCGGCCCGGGACCGGGATTCTTGCTTGCCGTGCAGTGGCATCCGGAATGGCGTGTCACACAGCATCCGTTCTACCGTGCCATCTTCCAGTCCTTCGGCGCGGCCTGTCGCCGTTATGCCGCTCAGCGCGGTCAGTGAGGTTGTATGTCGATCCGCACACGTTCGCGCAAATCCACACCCAGGCAGCCGGAAAGCGCACTGCGCCGCTGGCTCAAGGACCGCCACATCACCGAGGTCGAATGCCTGGTGCCGGACATCACCGGCAATGCGCGCGGCAAGATCATTCCGGCAGACAAGTTCTCGCACGACTACGGCACGCGCTTGCCGGAAGGCATCTTCGCCACCACCGTCACCGGCGATTTCCCAGACGATTATTACGCGCTGACCTCGCCATCGGATTCGGACATGCATCTGCGCCCGGACGCGTCCACCGTGCGCATGGTGCCGTGGGCAGCCGACCCGACCGCGCAGGTCATCCACGATTGCTACACCAAGGATGGCCAGCCGCACGAGCTGGCACCGCGCAATGTGCTGCGTCGCGTGCTCGATGCGTATGCGCAGGTCAAGCTGCAACCGGTAGTGGCGCCGGAGCTGGAGTTCTTTCTGGTGCAGAAGAACACCGATCCGGATTTCCCCTTGCTGCCGCCGGCCGGGCGCTCCGGACGCCCGGAAACCGCGCGGCAGTCGTACTCGATCGATGCGGTCAACGAGTTCGACCCGATCCTGGACCTGATGTACGACTACTGCGATGCGATGGAGCTGGACGTGGATACCTTGATCCACGAATCCGGCGCTGCGCAGCTGGAAGTCAATTTCACCCACGCCGATGCCTTGTCGCGCGCCGATCAGGTATTCCTGTTCAAGCGCACCATGCGCGAGGCCGCGTTGCGACACGGCGTCTATGCCACGTTTCTGGCCAAGCCGATGGAAACCGAGCCGGGCAGTGCTATGCATATCCACCAGAGCCTGCTGCATGCCGGCACCGGCAAGAACGTGTTCAGCGGCAAGCGCGAGGGCGGGTTCAGCGACACCTTCGCGCACTATCTGGGCGGGCTGCAGAAATACATTCCGCTGGCGATGGGGCTGCTGGCGCCCAACGTCAATTCGTACCGGCGGCTGATGTTCGGCGAAGTCTCGCCAAGCAATGTGCTGTGGGGCTTCGACAATCGCACCTGCGGGTTGCGGGTGCCGATCGATGCGCCGCAGAACATGCGGGTGGAAAGCCGGTTTGCCGGCTCCGATGCCAATCCGTATCTGGCGATGGCGGCGACCCTGGCCTGCGGGTTGCTGGGCATCCGCGAAAAGCTGGAGCCGACCGCGCCGATCAGCAGCAACGGCAAGGAGCAGGGCTACGATCTGCCGCGCTCCTTGGGCGAGGCGCTGGATGGGCTGGAGCGGTGCGATGCGTTGCAGGAGATGTTGGGGCGACGGTTTGTGCGGGCCTATATCTCGGTGAAGCGGAAGGAATATGAGACGTTCTTCCGGGTGATCAGCTCTTGGGAGCGCGAATTCCTGTTGTTGAATGTGTGAGCAACGTAGTCGAAGCCCGTGCCGGGCGTTTCCCTTCTCCCGCCGGGAGAAGGTGCCCGAAGGACGGATGAGGGTACGGCGCTGGGTGATGTTGAAGCGTGGCGTGGTTTGTGTGCTTGCGCGGTTCTGGGGGTTTAAAACAGAGCAGGGCTTCACCTCCATTGGGATGTTCTGGATAGTTGAACCCAAAGCAGAGCTTTCACGCCCTTCGGGCGCGAGTCACTATTTTCTTTGCTTGTGCAAAGAAAAAGTAACCAAAAAGAAAGCACACCCCGTCCTCGCGCCCTGCGCGCCTTCGGCGCTGCGGGTGCGCAAGTCCGGCAGAAATTTTTGTAAGGGACATCCCTGTCCCTTACAAAAACGTCGCGCATCCATGCGCGCCGCCCTGCGGGTTGTATCTGCCGGCCTTGCCGCTGTGGTATGGGGCCCCGGAAAAGCGCAAGCAAAGCAAGGCAGGGCAGGGCAAAGCAAGGCGAGGCAAGCGCTGCAACTGGCGCCGCTTGAAGGTGCGGCGATGCCATGCGCAGGCCAGGCAGTGCCGGGCAGGAGGCCGGAAGCGTAGTCGAAATGTGCAGGCCACCTACGTCGTCAGACGTTTCCTTCTCCCATCGGGACATTGTCCTACTTCATGGGGAAAAGGTGCCCCAAGGGCGGATGAGGGCGACGTCGGTGGCAGGGCGAGTTCTCGTGGCCCACCTGTCTGTCGGGCATGCAGGGGATTGGCGGGGCACTCTGCAGTGCCGTCCACGGTCCGGCAACAGGGCGTGGGTATGCTCCTGGTTCCTCATGCGTGGAGCAGGTCGTGGATTCTTCTGTGCTCAGGTCGTTGCAGCAGCTCGATGCCGCGCATCATCTGCATCCGTTCAACGACAACGCGGTCCTGGCGGGCAAGGGCACGCGCATCCTCACGCGCGGTGAGGGCGTGTATGTGTGGGATGCCGACGGCAACAAACTGCTGGATGCGTTCGGAGGGTTGTGGTGCGTCAATGTGGGGTATGGGCGTACCGAACTGGCGCAGGCCGCGGCGCGGCAGATGGAGCAGCTGGCCTACTACAACAGCTTTTTCCAGTGCACCACCGAGCCCACCATCCATCTGGCCGCCAAGCTGGCGGAGCTGACGCCGGGCGACTTGAATCATGCCTTCTTCGCCAATTCCGGATCGGAGGCCAACGACACCATCCTGCGCCTGGTGCGGCATTTCTGGGCCGTGCAGGGGCAGCCGCAGAAACAGGTCTTCATCGGTCGCCACAATGGCTATCACGGCACCACCATGGGCGGTGCCAGCCTGGGCGGCATGCAGGGCATGCACAAGCAGGGCGGGTTGCCGATACCGGGCATCGTGCATATCGAGCCGCCCAATCATTTCGGCGATGGCGGGGACATGGCGCCGGAGGACTACGGGCTGCTTGCCGCGCGCCGTCTGGAAGCCAGGATTCTCGAGATCGGGCCGGAAAACGTGGCGGCCTTCATCGGCGAACCCATCATGGGTGCGATCGGGGTGTACATCCCGCCGCGCAGTTATTGGCCGGAAATCCAGCGCATCTGCCGGCACTATGACGTGTTGCTGGTGGCCGATGAGGTGATATGCGGGTTCGGACGTACCGGCGAATGGTTCGGCGCCGATTACTTCGGCTTCCAGCCCGATGTGATGACGCTGGCCAAGGGCATCACCTCCGGCTACATCCCGCTGGCGGCGGCGATGTTCAGCGATCGCGTGGCCGGGGTGCTCAAGCAGCAGGGCGGCGAGTTGGCGCATGGTGGCACCTATGCCGGGCACCCGGTGTGCGCGGCGGTGGCGCTGGAGAATCTGCGCCTGCTGCAGGACGAAGGCATCGTGGACACCGCACGCACGCAGATCGCGCCGTATCTGGCGCAGCGCTGGGCCGAGCTGGGCGCGCATCGGCTGGTCGGCGAGGCGCGGATTGCGGGCCTGGTCGGGGCGCTGGAACTGGTGCCGGACAAGCGCCGGCGCGGCAGGTATTTCCCCGGGCGCGGACGGGTCGGCGCGATGTGTCGCGACTTCGCGCTGCGGCGGGGCCTGATCCTGCGCGCGACCTACGATGCGATGCTGCTGTCGCCGCCGTTGATCATCACCTGCGACCAGGTCGATGAGCTGTTCGACAAGGCCTGGGCGGCGTTGGACGATACCACCCAGGCCTTGGGCAGGTAAGCCGCGGCGGCATGCCTTCGGCCCCAGGGCCGCGTAGCTGCCGCGCAGCAAGCGCCACCGACGGCGATGACCTTCGCCAATCACGACGCTGCAGCGCATCGCCGCCGTGCACCTCCGCCCACACACCGCACGCTGTGCAAACCCGGGCGCGGTGGGTAGGCTGGGCGCAGACCGGCCGCGATGCCGGGCCGCCCCATCGCGCTGCCCTGGAGACCCACATGACGCTGCGACTGCTCGCACTGACCCTGTCCATCACCCTGTTGTCCGGCTGCGGCGGCGGTGGCGCCCCGGGCAAGGCCGATGCGCAGGCCAAGGTGCTCAACGTCTACAACTACTCCGACTACATCGCCGAAGACACCATCCCCGCGTTCGAAAAGAGCACCGGCATCAAGGTCACCTACGACGTGTTCGATAGCGACGAGATGGTGGAAACCAAGTTGCTGGCCGGTGGCAGCGATTACGACGTGGTGGTGCCCACGCTCAACTTCTTCGGCCGGCAGATCCAGGCCGGTGTGTTCCTGCCATTGGACAAGAGCAAGATCCCGAATCTGGCCAATCTGGATCCTGACGTGATGCGCCGCATCGCCGCACAGGACCCCAACAATGCCTATGGCGTGCCGTACATGATCGGCACCACCGGCATCGGCTACAACGTCGACAAGCTCAAGGCGATCTTCGGCAGCACCGATGTCGCCAACAGCTGGGATCTGGTGTTCAAGCCGGAGAATCTGTCCAGGCTGAAGGATTGCGGCGTGACCATTCTGGACACGCCCTCGGACATGATCCCGATCGCGCTGAACTACCTGGGCCTGGACCCGCACAGCAGCGTGCCGGCCGAGATCGAGAAAGCCGCGGCGCTGATCAAGACCATCCGCCCGTACGTGCAGAACTTCCACTCCAGCCAATACGTCACCTCGTTGGCCAACGGCAATACCTGCCTGGCGGTGGGGTGGTCGGGCGACATCATCCAGGCGCGCGACCGTGCCAAGGAGGCCGGCAACAACGTCAATGTGGCCTACGCCATTCCGAAGGAAGGCGCGCCGCAATGGTTCGACATGCTGGCCATCCCCAAGGATGCCAAGCATCCTGACAACGCCTACGCCTTCATCAATTACCTGCTGAAGCCGGAGGTGGCCGCGGCCAACAGCAACTTCATCCACTACGCCAACCCGGTGCGCACCGCCACGCCGCTGGTGGATGCGGCGATCCGCAACGACCCCACCATCTACCCGCCGCCGGAGGTGACCGCCAAGATGTTCACCTATGCGATCAATTCGCCGGACGTCGATCGCCTGTACACGCGGCTGTGGACCGAGATCAAGACCGGCCGTTGAGCTGGGGCGGGGCGACGATGCGGCGCAGGTGGCCGCATCTTCATCAATCGCCAATCATTGGCTGAGAGACTGTAAACCCGGTCGCGGCAGCGCGCAGCTGGGCCATCGTCATCGATTGCACTGCGAGCGCGTGCCGGCGCGCAGCACGCGGCTGGCCGACGTGAATCAACCGACCGATAGCGCACGTCCGGCCAGCCTCAGCACCAGCTGACTGGGCTCGTCACGCAACCTGTACTGGTGGGTTCAAATAATTGTATGGTTCTGCCGCTTTCGCCCTGCCGCTGATCCGGCATGTCGCCGCGCGCCTCGCCCACGACCTACAGGACGCTTCCTTTGAGCAACCAAGAAGACCGCCAGTCCAACGATGGCCGCAGCCAGGCCGCAGACGCGCACGACGACCAGGAGCAGAAGCCTTCACCCTTGAAGAACCCCAAGGTCAAGTGGACGCTGATCCTGGTGGGCGTGCTGGTGCTGGTCTTGCTGGTGGTCTGGCTGGCCTATTACCTGATCAAGGGCCGCTACATGCAGGACACCAACAACGCCTATCTGCAGGCCGATTCGGTGGCGGTGGCGCCGCGCGTCAGCGGCTATGTGACCCGGGTGATGGTGGGCGACAACCAGATCGTGGACGCCGGCCAGCCGTTGCTGCAGATCGATGACCGCACCTACCAGGCCACGCTGCAGCAGGCCGAGGCCGCGATCGCCGCGCGCCAGGCCGACATCGCTGCCGCCACGGCCAATGTGTCCGCGCAGGAATCGTCGCTGGTGCAGGCGCGCACCCAGGTCGCTGCCGCCGCTGCCAGCCTCACGTTTGCCCAGGCCGAGGTGAAGCGCTTCGCGCCGCTGGCGGCCTCCGGCGCGGACACGCACGAGCACCAGGAAAGCCTGCAGCACGACCTGGCCCGCGCCCGCGCCCAGTACGACGCCGCCCAGGCGCAGGCCAAGGCAGCGCAGAGTCAGATCCAGGCCAGCACCGCGCAGCTGGAGCAGGCCCAGGCCGGCGTGAAGCAGGCCACCGCCGACGCCGACCAGGCCCGCATCGCGGTGGAAGACACCCGCCTGACCAGTCGTATCCACGGCCGCGTCGGCGACAAGACCGTGCAGGTTGGGCAGTTCCTGGCCGCAGGCACCCGCACCATGACCATCGTGCCGCAGGAATCGCTGTACCTGATCGCCAACTTCAAGGAAACCCAGGTCGGCCTGATGCGTCCCGGCCAGCCGGCCGAAATCGAGGTCGATGCGCTGTCCGGCGTGAAGCTGCACGGCAAGGTCGAAAGCCTCTCGCCCGGTACCGGCTCGCAGTTCGCGCTGTTGCCGCCGGAAAATGCCACCGGCAACTTCACCAAGGTGGTGCAGCGCGTGCCGGTGCGCATTCGTGTGCTGGCCGGCGAAGAGGCGCGCAAGGTATTGGTGCCGGGCATGTCGGTGGAGGTGACGGTGGATACGCGCTCGGCCAAGGACGCCAAGCAGCGGGCCGAAGCAGAATCCGACCGCGTGCAGGAGCAGGAGCGCGCGCAGTGAGTGCAGCGGCAGCCACCGGCCAGAGCGCTGGCGGCAGCGCTGCCAGCGAGAAGGCCGAGCCGGGCGCCTGGCTGGCGGTGCTGGCCGGCACCATCGGCTCGTTCATGGCGACGCTGGATATCTCCATCGTCAACGCGGCGCTGCCGACCATCCAGGGCGAGGTCGGCGCCAGCGGCACCGAAGGCACCTGGATCTCCACCGCTTACCTGGTGGCCGAGATCATCATGATCCCGCTGACCGGCTGGTTCGTGCGCACGCTGGGCCTGCGTAATTTTCTGCTGATCTGCGCGGTGATGTTCACCGCGTTTTCGGTGGTGTGCGGGCTGTCGACCTCGTTGACGATGATGATCATCGGCCGCGTGGGGCAGGGCCTGGCCGGTGGCGCGCTGATTCCCACCGCGCTGACCATCGTTGCGACCCGGCTGCCGCCGAGCCAGCAGACCATGGGCACGGCCTTGTTCGGCATGACCGTGATCATGGGCCCGGTGATCGGCCCGCTGCTCGGCGGCTGGCTCACCGAGAACGTCAGCTGGCACTACGCGTTCTTCATCAACGTGCCGATCTGCGTGGGCCTGGTGGCCTTGCTGCTGCTCGGCCTGAAGCATGAAAAAGGCGACTGGGCCGGCCTGCTCAATGCGGACTGGCTGGGCATCTACGGCCTGACCGCCGGCCTGGGCGGGCTTACCGTGGTGCTGGAAGAAGGCCAGCGCGAGCGCTGGTCCGAATCCAGCGAGATCAACATGCTGAGCGTGATCGCCTTGAGCGGCTTCATCGCCCTGGTGATCGGCCAGTTCCGCAAGCGGCCGCCGGTGATTCACCTGTCGCTGCTGCTGCACCGCAGTTTCGGCGCAGTGTTCATCATGATCATGGCAGTGGGCATGATCCTGTTCGGCGTCATGTACATGATTCCGCAGTTCCTGGCGGTGATCTCCGGCTACAACACCGAGCAGGCCGGCTATGTGCTGCTGCTTTCGGGTCTGCCGACCGTGCTGCTGATGCCGATGATGCCCAAGCTGCTGGAGGTGGTGGACGTACGCATCCTGGTGATCGCCGGGCTGATCTGTTTTGCCGCGGCCTGTTTCGTCAACCTGTCGCTGACCGCCGACACCGTCGGCACGCATTTTGTCGCCGGGCAGTTGCTGCAGGGCTGCGGCCTGGCGCTGGCGATGATGTCGCTGAACCAGGCGGCCATCTCCTCGGTACCGCCGGAGCTGGCCGGCGATGCGTCAGGCCTGTTCAACGCCGGCCGCAACCTGGGCGGCTCGGTGGGGCTTGCGTTGATCTCCACCTTCCAGGAGCGCCGCATGACCTTTCACACCGAAACCATCGGCAGCGCGATCACCGCCAATGCGACACGCGCGCAGGAGTTTCTGTCCGGCCTGACTGCGCAGATGCAGGGCAGCGCCGGCGGCGAGGCGGCCATTCGCTCGGTCGCGCAGCTGGCGCGCCTGGTGCAGCAGCAGGCGCTGGTGATGACCTATAGCGACCTGTTCTGGATCTTCGGCGTGATCGTGGTCTGCACGATTCCGCTGGCCTTTTTGCTCAAGCCGTTACCCAAGGGGGCGCACCTTGCAATGCACTGATTCCATGCGCCTGGTCCGCATGCCGCTGGCGGCGGCGTTGAGCGCCGTGTTGCTCGGCGGCTGCATGCTCGGCCCCAACTACACCAAGGCACCGCCCGTGGCCGATGCGGCGATTCAGGCGCCCGCATTGCATCGCGCCGGTGGCGCCGACGTGGTTGCCGCCGCGCCGTTGAATCACTGGTGGGAGCAGCTCAACGATGCGCAGCTTACCCAGCTGGTGACCCAGGCCCTGGCCGACAGTCCCAACCTGCGTGCGGCGCAGGCACGGCTGCGCGCCAACCGTGCACTGGCCAGCCAGCGCCGTGCAGAGCGTCTGCCCAAGCTCAACGCGAGCGCGGTGTATGCGTATGCCGAGCCGCCGCAGACCATCGTCGACACGTTGGGCGGCTTGCAGAACGGTGAGAACGGCCAGCCACCGGCACAGGGCAGCGAGGCGCTGGATCTGGACAAGACCCAGATCTACAGCGCCGGCTTCGATGCCAGCTGGGAGCTGGATTTCTTCGGCCGCCGCCGTCGTGCCGCCGAAGGTGCGCTGGCGCAAGCGCAGGCCTCCGAAGCCGAGCTGGCCGATGCGCAGGTGCAACTGGCTGCCGAAGTGGGGCAGGTGTATCTGAACTACCGCGGGCTGCAGGCACGGCTGGCCATTGCCGATGCCAACCTGGACAAGATCGGCCAATCGCTGGCGCTGACCCGGCAGCGCCGCGAGCGCGGTGCGGCCTCGGACCTGCAGGTCGAGCAGATCGCCACCCAAGTGCAGCAGCAGCAAGCCCAGCGCCTGCCGCTGGACATGCAGTTGCAGGAAGCGCTGGACCAGCTCGCCTTGATGGTCGGCCGCGAGCCGGGTGCGCTGGACGCGCAACTGGCTGCGGTGCGGCCGCTGCCGATGTTGCCCACCGACGTGCGCGTGGACGATGCCGGCGCGTTGATCCGCCGCCGCCCCGATGTGCGCAAGGCCGAGCGCGAGCTGGCGGCGTCCAGCGCGCAGATCGGCGAGGCGTTGAATGGCTATTTCCCGCAGGTGACCTTGCTGGGCGGCCTGAGCTGGGTCGCCGGCTCGCCCAGCGACTTCAACTCCGACGCGTTGACCACGCTGGCGGTGCCGATGCTGCGTTGGTCGATCTTCGATTTCGGCAAGACCCGCGCGCAGGTGGAGCAGGCGCGTGCCGGCAACGCCGGCCGCGAGGCGGCCTACGAGGGTGCGGTGCTGGCGGCGTTGCAGGACGCCAACTCCGCGCTGTCGCGTTTCGGCTCGGCGCGCAAGCAACTGGTGGTCGCACGCCAGGCCGAAGCGTCGGCCACGCGCTCGGCCGGGCTGATGCAACAACGGCGCGATGCCGGAGCGACGTCGTCGATCGATCTGCTCGACGTACAGCGCCAGCAACTGTCCGCGCAGGACGCGGCCGCGCAGGCGCAGGTGCAGTTGCTGGTCAATTATGTCGCGCTACAGAAGAGCCTGGGCCTGGGTTGGAGCCAGGCGCCGGAGCAGACGCCTTGAGTGCCGATTGTCGATGAAGCGCTCCAGCATGGATGCCTGCGCTCCCAAACCCATTGCCGCCCGTCCGTGATGGTTGCGCGTGCGGTCGACAGTGCGGTCTTTGGTCGCACGGATGCCGTCGGTTGATGGGGGGGCAGACGCCGCGTCAATCAGTGGTTGGGCCTGGACGTTGCTGGAGTGAAACACGCACGGACGATGACGACCTACATGCCGGTCTGCGCATCGCCATAGGCTCGGACGGCGTGCGGTTTGCATCCGGACAGGCGGTTGATCAGACCAACTTCAGCGCTGGCTGCGCTTGATTGACTGGCATGCCCGTCGATGTCTGCGGCAATCGAAGCAGGGCACCAGCGAGACAGTCACGTGCTCTTGCCGCAATGCCGCCTGACCGTCACTCTCAGCCGTAGACGCGCAGACCTGTACGCGCCCGGCAGCCGACACACGCTTTTGCCATCATGGCGCGCAGGCTCTGGCCCCGGAGTCTGCGCTCGCCGTCATCGAGAGGAACCATGTCACTGACCGACGCCCTGCCGCCCCTGTCCAGCCCTGTGGATGCCGGCTACCTGTCCATCAGCGAGGTCCGCAAGGAGTTCGATGGTTTTGTCGCGGTGGACGATGTCAGCCTGCAGATCCGCAAGGGCGAGATCTTCGCGTTGCTGGGCGGGTCGGGCAGCGGCAAATCCACCTTGCTGCGCTGTCTGGCCGGCTTCGAGCGACCCACCAAGGGGCGCATCGTGCTCGATGGCCAGCCGATCGACGCGCTGCCGCCGTACGAGCGTCCGATCAACATGATGTTCCAGTCCTACGCGCTGTTTCCGCACATGAGCGTGGAGCAGAACATCGCCTTCGGCCTGAAGCAGGAAGGCTTGGCGAAGGCCGCCATCGCCACGCGCGTTGGCGAGATGCTGGAGCTGGTGCAGCTGGGCGCGTTGGCCAGGCGCAAGCCGCATCAGCTCTCCGGCGGCCAGCAGCAGCGCGTTGCGCTCGCGCGCTCGCTGGCCAAGCGGCCCAAGCTGCTGCTGCTGGACGAACCGATGGGCGCGCTGGACAAGAAACTGCGCTCGCAGATGCAACTGGAACTGGTCAACATCATCGAAACCTCCGGCGTTACCTGCGTGATGGTCACCCACGACCAGGAAGAGGCGATGACCATGGCCACACGCATCGCGCTGATGGATCAGGGCTGGATCCAGCAAGTCGGCACGCCCGATGAAATCTACGAACAACCGGCCAATCGCTTTGCCGCCGAATTCATCGGCTCGGTCAATCTGGTCGACGCCGTCATCGCCGAAGACGCGCCCGACTACGTCACCTTGAAGACGCCGGCCTTCGACGCCCGTATCCGCATCGGCCACGGCATCACCGGGTTCGAAGGACAGGCGGTGGCGTTTGCGCTGCGCCCGGAAAAACTGTCCATCGGCAAGGACGAGCCTGCGCAGGCCTGCAACAAGGCGCAGGGCGTGATCGAAGATATCGCCTATTTCGGCAGCCATTCGGTCTACCACGTGCGCCTGCCCAGTGGGGTCAAGCTGATGGCCAACTTCGCCAATCGCCAGCGCTGGGCCAGCGAAGCGCTGACCTGGGGCGATGCGGTGTGGGTGGGGTGGGGCGAGGACGATGGCGTGGTGCTCACCGCATGAGGCCGCGTCTTTTCCGTCGCGGCTTGCCGGGTGCGCGTTGGGGCGTGATCGCCGCGCCCTACCTGTGGCTGCTGGTGTTCTTCGCGATTCCGTTCCTGATCGTGCTGAAGATTTCGTTTGCCGAACGCGCCACTGCGATGCCGCCGTATACGCCGCTGTTCGCGTATGCGGCCGATGGCGCAGTCAGCGTCAAGCTGCATCTGGGCAATTACCTGGCACTGCTGCGCGACAGCCAGTACGTGGCCGCTTACCTGAGCTCGATCAGGATCGCGGCCATCTCCACCGCATTGGCGCTGCTGCTAGGCTATCCGATGGCCTATGTGATCGCGCGCCTGCCGCTGGCCACGCGCAACGTGGCGATGATGCTGGTGGTGCTGCCGTCGTGGACCTCGTTCCTGATTCGCGTCTACGCGTGGATCGGCATACTCGATGGCAACGGCCTGCTCAATCAGGCGCTGCTGGCACTGGGCGTGATCAAGCAGCCATTGCAGTTGCTGTATACGCCCATCGCCGCCTACATCGGCATCGTCTACTGCTATCTGCCCTTCATGGTGTTGCCGCTGTACGCCAATCTGGTCAAGCACGACAACCGCTTGCTGGAAGCGGCCTACGATCTGGGCGCGCGTCCGTGGCAGGCGTTTGTGCGCATCACCTTGCCGCTGTCGCGCAACGGCATCGTGGCAGGCTGCATGCTGGTGATGATCCCGGCGGTGGGCGAGTTCGTGATTCCCGAGATGCTGGGCGGCCCGAACACCTTGATGATCGGCCGCGTGCTGTGGGGCGAGTTCTTCAATAATCGCGATTGGCCGGTGGCTGCTGCAGTGGCCACCGTCATGCTGGTGCTGTTGCTCGCGCCGATCGTGATCTTCCACCGTTACCAGCAGCGCGAGCTGGAAGGGCGGCTGACATGATGCGCGCCTCGCGCGGTGGGCGCGTGCTGGGCGGCAGCGTGCTCGCGCTGGGGTTCGGCTTTTTGTATCTGCCGATCCTGTTGCTGATGGTGTACTCGTTCAACACCTCGCGCCTGGCCACGGTGTGGGGCGGATTTTCGACACGTTGGTATGGCGAGCTGCTGCGCGACCGCCAGTTGCTGGAGGCGGCCTGGGTCAGCCTGGAAGTCGCGTTCTGGACCGCCTGTGCGTCGACGGTGCTGGGCACGATGGCGGCGATGGCGATGGTGCGCATGCGACGGTTTCCCGGCAAGACGTTGTTCGGCGCGCTGATCACCGCACCGTTGGTGATGCCGGAGGTGATCATCGGCTTGTCGATCCTGTTGTTGCTGGTCTCGATGGGCGGCGTGCTCGGTATCGCCCCGCGCGGTGCGGTGGCGATCTGGGTGGCGCATGTCACCTTCACCGTCTCGTTCGTCACCGTGGTGATTTCCTCGCGCCTGCAGGAGCTGGATCGCTCGCTGGAAGAAGCCGCGATGGATCTGGGTGCCACCCCACTGAAGGTGTTCTTCCTGATCACCTTGCCGATCATTGCTCCCGCGCTGGCGTCAGGCTGGCTGCTCGCGTTCACGCTGTCGCTGGACGATGTGGTGATCGCCAGCTTCCTGGCCGGGCCCAGTTCCACCACGCTGCCGATCAAGGTGTTCTCCTCGGTGCGGCTGGGCATCAGCCCCAAGATCAACGCACTGGCCACGGTCATGGTGCTGGCGGTGTCGGTTGCGGCGGTCATCGGGTGGTGGCTGCTGGCGCGCAGCGAAAAACGCCGGCAGCGCGATGCGCAACTGGCGCAGCAAGCTATTCCCTGAGCGCGCGCCAGCGCCAGCCTGCCGATGAACCGCGGAGGCCCGCTGCCGGATAGACGCAAACGCTTGAGCCACCGACGTGTGCGAAGGCTGCACGTCGCGTCAGGCCG
Organism: Xanthomonas sp. 3793; assembly: GCF_024806835.1. GTDB lineage: Bacteria > Pseudomonadota > Gammaproteobacteria > Xanthomonadales > Xanthomonadaceae > Xanthomonas > Xanthomonas arboricola_F. Next base: position 522,675 of record NZ_JANTYU010000001.1, on the reverse strand, counting down.
CTCGACGTGTCTGCTGGCCGATGCGCGCAACAATTCGATGTGCGGCTCTTACCTGGCTGGTGGCGTGTAACCGTTGTCCCAGGGCTCCGGTTTGGTCAGGTAGCACTGATATTCGGCCCGGATGTCATAGCCGTGTTGCTCGACTCGGGGTTGTTCGTCGGCGCGGTCCTTGCGGTCGTTCTTGTTGTCGTCCTTGGACTTTCGCTTATCTGGAAAGATCGTGACCAAGTTCGGCGACGACTGCGCGGTGATGAGTTGGCGGATGGCCGTGTCCGAGCACGCACGCAGTGCTTCGTCCTCGCAGGGTTGCGCGGGATCGGCCTGCAGGCTGGTGCAGCTCACAGTGACAAACCCAGCCGGGCCGGGACGCGGGCCACGCAACAGGTCCTGGAAGGCGGCGCATCCAGGCAGGCACGCGCTGCTGCCAAGTACAACCAGAACAATGAGATCCCTGCGCATCGTGGTGGTCTTCCATGAATGAATAGCTATGCCACTGCGCAATGCTAGAGCATCTTGGACCGTTGGACCGTAGGACCGTTGGACCGTTGGAACAGGGCAGGGCGGTTTTCATGGCCTTGTCCGGAGTGTGATCCCCGCTGCTGTTCGTGCGCGGGCTGCGCGCTGGAGGTGCGGCATTGCGTCGCGGCGCCGGTAAACACAGCGTTGCACAGATTTCAGGGAGTTGTGACGCGGCTGCAACTTCCCGGCGACTAGCATGAGGGGTCTGTAACAGGAGACCATCATGTCCTACGACACCGTCAACCCGGCCAATGGCCAGGTCGAACACACCCAGCAGACGCTGGACGCCGCCGCCATCGAGGCGCGTCTTGCTGCTTCGGCCAAGGCGTTTCCGCAGTGGGCAGCGCTGCCCTTGGTCGAGCGCGGTGCACTGCTGCGCCGGGTCGGCGAAGAGTTGACCAAGCGGCGCGACGATCTGCAGCGCATCATGACCGCCGAGATGGGCAAACTGCGCGGTGAGGCGCTGGCCGAGGTCGACAAGTGCGCGCAGGCCTGCGCGTATTACGCCGAGCATGCCGCCGCGTACCTGGCGCCGCGCGAGATTCCAACCGAAGCGCAGTCCAGCTATGTGCGTTACGAACCGCTGGGCTGCGTGTTTGCGGTGATGCCGTGGAATTTCCCGCTGTGGCAGGCGTTTCGCTTTATTGCACCGGGTCTGATGGCCGGCAATGTGGCGCTGCTCAAGCATGCCAGCAACGTGCCGCGTTGCGCCGATGCAATGAAGCAGGTGCTCGACGCTGCCGGAATCCCGCCGGGCGTGTTCGACGTGCTGCACATCGACAATGATCAGGCCGCCGATGTGCTGCGCGATGACCGCATTGCTGCAGTCACGCTGACCGGCAGCGAACGTGCTGGCCGCTCGCTGGCCGCCAATGCCGGCGATCAGCTGAAGAAATGCGTGATGGAGCTGGGCGGTAGCGATGCTTTCGTGGTGCTGGAAGACGCCGACCTTGAGCACACCGTGCAATCGGCAGTGCAGTCGCGCTTCGACAACAGCGGGCAGACCTGCATCGCAGCCAAGCGCTTCATCGTGGTCGATGCCATCGCCGACCAGTTCATCGAACGCTTCGTCGCCGCTGCCTCCAAGCGCGTGCTCGGCGACCCGCAGCAGGAAGGCACCACGCTCGCACCGATGGCACGCGCCGACCTGCGCGACGAATTGCACAAGCAGGTGCAGGCCAGCGTGCAGAAGGGCGCCAAGGTATTGCTTGGCGGCGAACCAGTATCGGGCTCGCATGCGGGCTACCCGGCCACGATCCTCGACCAGGTCGCCCCCGGCATGCCGGCGTACGACGAAGAATTTTTCGGCCCGGTGGCCTCGATCATCCGCGTGGCCGACGAAGCCGACGCGGTACGCGTGGCCAACGACACCACCTTCGGCCTGGGCGGCAGCGTGTGGACCGCAGATGCCAAGCGCGGCGAACGCGTGGCGCAGCAACTGCAGTGCGGCGCCGCCTTCGTCAATTCGGTGGTCAAGAGCGATGTACGGCTGCCGTTCGGCGGCATCAAACGCTCAGGCTTTGGCCGCGAGCTCGCCGATCACGGCATCCACGAGTTCATGAACATCAAGACGATCTATGTGGCTTGAGGGCGGGGATTGGGGATTCGGGATTGGGGATTCGTAAGAGCAGGCCTTCCTTCTCCCCTCGGGAGAAGGTGCCCGAAGGGCGGATGAGGGCACGGGCAGCACACGATGATGCCGATGCCTTCAAATCAGCCAGTACAGAGCTGGCGCGCCCTTGCAGTGCGGGAACCTCGAGCAGTTCAGTGCCAAAACAACAATCAGCAGTCAGTAACCCGCTCTAACCAATCCCGAATCCCCACTCCCGAATCCCGGGCCGCAAAGCGGCCTAAAGCCACCGCGCACGCTTGAACAGGCGATACAGCACCAGGCACGAGGCCACCACACCGCCTACCAGCAACGGGTAGGCGTAGGGCTTGTCCAGTTCGGGCATGTGGGTGAAATTCATCCCGTACCAGCTGGTGATGAGCGTGGGAGCGGCGAGCAGGGCGGCCCAGGCGCCCAGGCGCTTGACGGTTTCGCCCTGTGCCAGCGTCACCATCGACAGGTTGACGCTCAAGGCGGTGCCCAGCATCTCGCGCAAGGTATCGATGGCGTCGTTGATGCGCACGGCGTGATCGAGCACGTCGCGCAGGTAGATGCCGACCTCGTCATGGATCAGCGAGCCCGGATTGCGCTTGAGGTGCGACAACACGTCCTGCAGCGGGGCGACCACCAGGCGCATCTTGTTGAGTTCGCGCTTGAGCTCATACAGGCGCACCACGGTTTCGCGCTTGTAATTGTCGGCAAAGATGTCTTTTTCCAGGCCCTCCAGCGTGTCGCGGAACTCGTCCATGATCGGCAGATAGTTGTCGACCACAAAGTCCAGTACGCCGTACAGGCAGAACGACGCGCCCATGCGCAGCATCGCCGGTTCGCGTTCGACCCGGTGCCGCACCGGCGTGTAAGACAGCGACGCGCCGTGGCGCACGGTGAGCAAAAAGCGTGCGCCCAGAAACGCATGCGTTTCGCCGTAGCGGATGCGTTCGTTGACCAGTTGCGCGGTGTTGACCACCACGAACAACGAATTGCCGTAGCTCTCGGCCTTGGGGCGTTGATGCGCCTTGAGCGCATCCTCGATGGCCAGGTCGTGCAGGCCGAATTCCTCCTGCAGCTTGTGCAGCACCGACTCCTGCGGCTCGTACAAGCCAACCCAGACGAAGCCGTCCGGGCGCTGCAGCACATCGCTGATCTGCTCCAGGCTGATGTCGTGCCGCTTGCCGTCGCCGTCGTAGTAGGCGCAGGTGATGACGCAGGACGGGTTGTCTGGATGGCGACCGTGATTGTTCATGGGCGCATCCTGGATCAGCGCGTACGCAGCGACAAGTCGCGCGGCTGCAGAGCGATCGCGAGCGCGACATGGATCGGCAACAGCAGCATCACCCATTGCAGGTTGTCCTGCGCCTGGAATGAGAGCCAGTGAATGACCAGAGCCAGCAACGCCCCGGCAGCCACCACCCAGCGCAGCCCATCGAACCAGCGTCCGGGCCGGCGACCACGCAGCGACTGCAGGCTGCCGATCAACAGCAACGCGCACAGCGGATTGACCAGCAACAGATTGCGATTGGCCCATGCGGACTGATGCGCTGTGAAGCCCCACAGATACACCAGCAAGCCGCCGCCGATGGCGCACAGTAGCCAGAATGGCAGCGCAAGGCCGGCCAGTAATCGGGGTTTGCGGCGCAGCGCCAGCACGCCGGCGGCAACGATCAGCCCGGTCAACAACCACGGCCACCAATGGCGCTGTTGTTCGGCAGGCTCCGGCGCGATGCGATGCGGCAGCAGCACCTGTGTGGCTTGCACCAAGGGGCGGCCGGCGCTGTTGTGCACCTGGGCCAGGCTGTCGGCCAAGCGCATCGGCACGAAGGCTTCTTCCCAGCGCGACAAGGGGCGATCGGCATACGGCCCCAGCCCCAGGTCGAAGCCCAGCCACATCCACGGGGCAGGGGAGGCCAGGCGCACCGCTTCGCTGCGGAAGGTATTGCCGCGCGAGCGCCCGGCCAGTTGCGACTTGAGCGCGCCGCCCATCGCACGGTCCAGGGTGTCGCGCACCATGGTGGCGCAGTTGGCTTCGAAATAATCGTAGTGATACCGGGCGTTTTCCGGCCGGCTGCGGACCGCCAACCCATCGGCAAGCGCGCGCGCCTGCTCCGGCGGCAGATCCAGCCACTGGATGCTGACGCCCCTGCCAACGTTGCGGTACTGCGACAGGTCTTCTTGCAGCGGCAGCGCCACCAGGTAGTACATCATTTCGCCACGCGCAAAGCGCGGCACGAAGTCCGGTTCGCTCGGGTCGAAGAAGCCGAAGTTGTACGAGGTGGCCTGCTGGGTGAGCGGGTCGACTACCACGATGGCGTCATGCCCGAAGCGTTCGAAGAACACCTCGCCCGGTTGCATGGTGACCACGCCGACGCGCGGTGGCGGTGCGCTGGTCGGCACAGCAGTGGGCAGAGCCTGCGCCGAGGCAAGCGGTGCTACCAGCAGTGTCAGCAGGAGCAGCGCCCAGCACGCGACCCATTGCCAGGCGCCACGGCGGTAGCGCACCGTGGCGGAACGGCGTGCGAGGTTCAAGCGTCGTCCTGCGGGTCGGGCGGCAGGATGGTGACGTGGAAGGCGTGCACGCGGCGCGCGTCGGCCTTGGCCACGCGGAACGCAAATCGGCCCAGGGTCAGCTCTTCGCCGGTCTCCGGCAGGTGCCCGATCGCATCGGTGACCAGCCCTCCGACGGTGTCGTACTCGTCGTCCGGGAACTCGGCGCCGAAGCGCTCGTTGAAGTCTTCGATCGGCGTCAGCGCATCGACCACGTAGCGGCCATCGGCCTGGATCGCGATCAGCGAATTTTCTTCTTCGGCATCGTCGTGCTCGTCGTCGATCTGGCCGACGATCTGCTCCAGCACGTCCTCGATGGTGACCAGGCCGGCGACGCCGCCGTACTCGTCCACCACGATCGCCATGTGGTTGCGCGACAGGCGAAATTCCTTGAGCAGGACGTTGAGCTTCTTGGATTCGGGGATCAGCACCGCCGGGCGCAGCAGCTCGCGCACGTTGCCAGGCCCGTTGTCGGCGACCACGCCGCGCAACAGGTCCTTGGCCAGCAGGATGCCGAGCACTTCGTCCTTGTTCTCGCCGTGTACCGGGAAGCGCGAATGGCCGGATTCGACCACCTGCTTCATCAGGTCGATGAAGCGCGCTTCCACCGGCAGCGAGACCATTTGCGAGCGTGAAATCATCACGTCGCCCACGGTGAGCTCGGACACGGAAATCGCGCCTTCCATCATGCGCAAGGTGTCGGCGGCGATGAGACCGTCTTGCTCGGCAGTCCGCAGCAACGCGACCAGTTCGTCGCGGGTGTGGGGTTCGCCGGAGAAGGCCGCGCTCAGGCGTTCGAGCCAGCTGCGGCGTTTTTCGGAGGGTTCTGAGGTATGGCTACTGTCGTCTTCGGACATCGTGACGGGGAACGGCACCCGGCAAACCAGGCGTTAGGCTGCAGTCTAGCAGGAAGCCGGCAAGGCGCTGTGGATCCGCTGCCGGGCGCCGGGGTGTCAGGGCAGGTCCAGGCTGTAGCCGCAGCCGACCACGGTCTTGCCCGGATGCGATTTGACGTTGGTCACGCTGAGCACGACCGATTCGATCATCGCCTCGCCGGTCTTCGGGTTGGTGGTGTCTTCGCTGACCAGCTCGCGGCCGTACATCACTTTGTCGGCGTTATCCACGCCCAGCTCCAGCTTCAGCTGTTTGGCCAGCGGGCGCGGGTCGGGCAGGTCCAGCAGCGCCATGATGCTGGCGCCGGAAAACGCGATATGCGTGGTGCTGTGGCCGAACACGCTGATCGGCGTGTTGAGCGTGTATTCGGTCATGAACAGGTTGGACTGATCCAGCGGCGTCCAGCCCAGCGCGACCGCCTTGAGCGGGTCGGCCAGCACCGGCGCCAGGGCATTGAAGTCGCCGATGCGCTGGCGGCATTCGATCAGCGCCGGCAGGTCAGGACGCACCGGCGCGGTCTGGGCAACAGCCGCCGACGGGCTCAGCAGCAGGACGCTCATGGCCAGCAACGCGCGCATCAGCGCTCCCCCGCATACGGATCGTCGATGCCCAGATCGGCCAGGATCTCCCGCTCCAGTTGCTCCATGGCATCGGCCTCCTTATCGTCTTCGTGGTCCCAGCCCAGCAGGTGCAAGGTGCCGTGCACGGTCAGATGCGCGTAATGCGACGCCAGCGATTTGCCCTGTTCGGCCGCCTCGCGCGCCACCACCGGCGCACAGATCACCAGATCGCCTAGCAGCGGCATCTTGATGCCCTTGGGCAAGCCTTCGGGCAGTTCGGCCGGGAAGCTCAGCACATTGGTGGCGTAATCCTTGCCGCGGTAATGATGATTGAGCGAGCAGCCTTCCTTCTCGTCGACCACGCGCACTGCCAGGTCGGCCTCGCGGATGCGCCCCTTCAGCGCCGCAGCCACCCACTTGCGAAAACTTACCGCCGACGGCAGGCCGGCGCGCGGCAACGCGTAACTGACGGCGACGTCGAGGCGGATGGGTCCACGGGTCATGGCGAGAGTTTCCTGGGCTGGGGGTCAGCGCGTGCACGTGATCAGCAGTATCACCGCAGGCCCGTTGGCCACGCGGTAGCTCGAACTTCCGATCGGGCCGCGCCCGCAGCCGCGATTGTAGTCCCGTACCCGCAACCTTGAAACGAATCCGGGTTGATCATGCACCCAGACCGCAGCGATACCACTTTCCAGGAGCCCGCCGACCAGTGACTGGCTTGCGCGGTGCGCGTGCTGGATCGGTGAGCTTTCGCAGCCGCGTGCATCGGTGACCGTTCCCGGTAGATCAAGCAGCCAGCGTGCACTGCGCCCTTGCTGCCAAGCACCGAATCGTGCGCGCTCGTTTCCTGCCGGCATATCGCCTTGCGCCTGTTCGGCCAGTTTCTCCAGGTACGCGGTTGGAATGCTGATGCTGGTGTGGTCGGCAGCCAGCGATACACAGGGGGGCGCCACTTGCGCCGCCGGGATCACATCGCGATCCACAACGGGGATTCCCGGCGCCGGCGGCGCTTCGGTGGCATCGAGCGATGCCGCCGCGAGCAATCCGCTTGCCAACGTCAAGCCGGCAAGGCGCAGCTTCATTCAGCGTTGTTCTTGGTAGCGGCGTCCTGTTGATCGCGTTTTTCATACGCGGTAACGATGCGCTGCACCAGCGGGTGGCGCACCACGTCGCGTGCCTCGAAGAAGGTGAAGCTGGCGCCGTCCACATCACGCAGCACCTCGATCGCATCGCGCAGGCCGGATTTGACGTGCTTGGGCAGGTCGATCTGGGTCAGGTCGCCGGTGACCACTGCGGTGGAGCCGAAGCCCAGCCGGGTCAGGAACATCTTCATCTGTTCGATGGTGGTGTTCTGCGCCTCGTCCAGGATCACGTACGCATCGTTGAGCGTGCGGCCGCGCATATACGCCAGCGGTGCGATCTCGATCACGTTGCGCTCCAGCAGCTTGATCACCTTTTCCACGCCCAGCATTTCGTAAAGCGCGTCGTACAGCGGGCGCAGGTACGGGTCCACCTTCTGGCTGAGGTCGCCGGGCAGGAAGCCGAGCTTTTCGCCGGCTTCCACTGCCGGGCGCACCAGGATCAGCCGTTGCACGCGCGATTCGTTCAACGCTTCCACCGCGCTGGCCACCGCCAGGAAGGTCTTGCCGGTGCCGGCCGGGCCGATGCCGAAATTGATGTCGTGGGTGGTGATCGCGTGCAGGTACTTGGCCTGGTTGGCGCCACGGCCCCGCACGGTGCCGCGCTTGACCTTGATCGCCACGTCCTGTGCCACATAGGAACGATCGACCACATGCTCGACATTGGCATCGTTCAGGCGCAGATGGATCGCATGGTTATCGAAGGTGGTGGAGGCGGCTTCGTCGTACAACGCGGTCAACAGCGTCTGCGCGGCGGTGATCGCCGGCTCCGGCCCGGTGATGCGGAAGATGTTGCCGCGGTTGGCGATCTCCACGCCAAGCTTGAGTTCGATCTGGCGCAGGTGCGCGTCGAACGGGCCGGCCAGATTGGCCAGGCGCTCGGTGTCGTCGGGTTCCAGGGTGAAATCGCGGGAGGCAGGTGAGTTCATGGTCGGATCGGACAGCGCGCGCAGCGTCGGTAGGGCGGCAGGTGAGGGTAGCGCGCAGGATGTGATCCCACCAACATGCCGGGCGTCGCGGCGTGGTCGATACGGGGCGGGCAGCTTTTCCACAAGCGCTGTGGAGTCACGCATCACTAACCTGTGGATAGATTGCGTCAGCCCTACTGGCATAAGGTCTGACAGGTGAGTGGTGAAAAAGTCGCCACTGCGCGCAGGGTTGTCCACACGCGGTGTGGATCGAATTCGGCAAAGCCTGTGGGTAAGTGTCACCACGCCTTGCACTGCAAGGTGTTGAACCTGTGTGGTGAATTTTTGATCACTGCCGCAACCAGGCCATGCGCTCCTGGCCACACGATGCAGTCGCTGCGCGGGCAGCGTCGGATACGTGGGGCGGGGCCTTGCTGTTCTGCGGCAACACGGCTGCACTCCCGCGTGCATCGACCACCAGTCACCGTAGGCAGCGAGTGCACCGGGTTGCATCGACGCGGCGCAATGCGTGTCAGTGCATGGGCCGCACAGCGCGGCGCAGGCACGCACTACTCCGAGCAGCCTGCATGCAACGTTCAACCGTTGCGCACGAGGCATCACGCCTGCAGCGCAGGCACGACGTAGGTGCGCTGCGATCGCATCTTCAATGCAGCGCCGCACAGATGCGGCGCGTATGTCAGCTGGTGCTCTCGTCCAGCTGGATACGGCCCCGCAGCGAGTTGCTCATCGCCTCGGTGATCAGTACATCCACAAACTGCCCGATCAGGCGCGGGTTGCCGGGGAAGTTCACCGGGCGCATGTTCTCGCTCTTGCCGGTCAGTTCGTTCGGGTCGCGGCGCGACGGGCCTTCCACCAGCACCCGCTGCACGCTGCCGACCATGGACTGCGAAATGGTCGCCGCATGCGCGCTGATATGCGCCTGCAAGCGGGCCAGGCGCGCCTGCTTGACCGCCTCGGGCGTGTCGTCTTCCAGATCCGCGGCCGGCGTGCCGGGGCGACGCGAATACACGAACGAAAAGCTCTGGTCGAAACCGACGTCTTCGATCAGTTTCATGGTCTTTTCGAAATCCGCTTCGGTCTCGCCGGGAAAGCCGACGATGAAGTCCGAGCTGATCGAGATATCCGGACGCACCGCGCGCAACTTGCGGATCTTGGACTTGAATTCCAGTGCGGTGTAGCCACGCTTCATCGCCGACAGAATGCGGTCGCTGCCGGCCTGCACCGGCAGATGCAGATAGTTGGCCAGCTGCGGCACATCGCGATACGCATCCACCAGCGAATCGGAAAATTCCAGCGGATGCGAGGTAGTGAAGCGAATGCGGCCGATGCCCTCGATCTGCGCGATGGTGCGGATCAACAGGCCCAGATCGGCGTACTGCGGCGCTTCACCCGCATCGGCGCCATACGCACCGCGATACGCGTTGACGTTCTGGCCCAGCAGGTTGATCTCGCGCACGCCTTGCGCTGCCAGTTGCGCCACTTCCACCAGCACATCCTCGAACGGGCGGCTGACTTCTTCGCCGCGTGTGTAGGGCACCACGCAGAACGAGCAGTACTTGGAGCAGCCTTCCATGATCGACACGAAGGCAGATGGACCATCGGCGCGCGGTTCGGGCAGGCGATCGAACTTCTCGATTTCCGGGAAACTGATATCCACCTGCGACTTGCCGGACTGGCGCCGTGCACGGATCAGTTCCGGCAGGCGATGCAGGGTTTGCGGCCCGAACACCAGATCCACATACGGCGCGCGCTTGACGATGGCCTCGCCTTCCTGCGAAGCCACGCAGCCGCCCACGCCGATGATCACCGGCGTGCCGCCGGCCTTGGCCCGGCTTTCCTTGAGCAAGCGCCAACGCCCCAGTTGGCTGAACACCTTTTCCTGCGCCTTTTCGCGGATGGAGCAGGTGTTGACCAGCACCACGTCGGCGTCTTCGGGGTTGTCGGTCAGCTCCAACCCTTCGGAGGCGGCAAGCACGTCGGCCATCTTGGCCGAGTCGTACTCGTTCATCTGGCAACCGTGGGTCTTGATGTACAGCTTGCCGCGCACCACGGCAGGCGCCGCCGGGCGGGCGACCGGCAACGGCAGCAGGGCAGGGGCGTCCACGGCGGTGGCCGCAGACAGATCGGAAACGGATGTCCCGGGCATGGCGCTTATTCCAGGCGGGTGAGATAGCCGCCCAGTTTACCCGCTCATGCCCGTGCCTGCGCCGTCGGCTGCCTGCCCATCGATGGCGGTGGCACGCGCGACCGCCGGGCGGTCGGCCATCCGTGCGATGTAGGCGCGGGTCGGGGCTGGCGGGTCGATCAGGCCGAACTGCACCATCCATGCCAATGCGCCGCCCCACAGCACGTCGGCTGCGCTGCAGCGCGGGCCCAGCAGGTAGTCGCCCTGCGCCAGCTGTGTGTAGACCACGTTCAATACGGTGTCGCAGTCCGCATAGGGTGAGAGCGAGCGCGGTGGGGGCGTGCGCTTGAGCGCAAGGTCGACGATCGCCGGCTCGAACGCCGCGCCGTAGAAGGCCAGCCAGCGCAGGTAAGCGCCGCGGTCGGCATCGCCCGGCGCGGGCGACAGGCCGGCCTCGGGGTACAGCTCGGCCAGATACTGGTAGATCGCGCCCTGTTCGGTCACCACGCTGTCGCCGTGCACGATCGTCGGAATCTTGCCCATCGGGTTGATCGCAAGGAACTCCGGCGCAAGCTGCTGCTCCTTTTCCAGATCGATGACCTGCAGGCTGTAGCTGGCGCGCAGTTCCTCCAGCAGCACCAGGACACCGCGCGAGCGCGAACGGGGATTGTGGAACAGGGTGATATGGCGGTCGTCGGGCATGGCTGTCTCCTTGGGATCAGGTGGTGTGGGGCGGGTGCAGGGTCATTGCTGGTATGAGGATCCTACGGAGCTATTGCGGACAGCTTCTGTCCGCAATACCGTCTGGGCATGGCCTCGACCGCTGCTCGTCTGTTGCGACTGCTTTCCTTGCTGCAAGGTGGGCGCAGCTGGCCGGGCGCTGCCCTTGCCGAGCGCCTGGAGGTGCACCCGCGCAGCCTGCGGCGCGATATCGATCGGTTGCGCGAGCTCGGCTACCCGGTGCATGCGGCACCTGGATCCGGCGGCGGTTACCGACTCGGGCAGGGGGCGGCCGCCTTGCCGCTGCTGTTCGAGGAGGAGGAGGCGCTGACCGTGGCGATCGCCTTGCGCGCGGCGGCGCCGGCCATCGCCGGCATGGATGCCGCCGCCGCCCGCGTGCTGGCAAAACTGGACCCGCTGCTGCCGCGGCGCAGCGGTCAACGCGCCAGCGCGGCGCACGCGGCGATGGCAAGCATGCCGATTGCCGAGCCGGGAACCCGGGTGGATGCGGCCTTGCTGGCCCAGCTTGCCGGCGCCTGTCGCGACCGCATCACGCTGCGGCTGGACTATCGGCGTCACTCTGGCGCGGCCATCACCCGCTGCGTCGAGCCGGCGCTGCTGGTCAACTACGGCCGGCGCTGGTACCTGCTGGCCTGGGACTGCGAACGCCAGGACTGGCGCACGCTGCGCGCCGACCGTATCGATCTGGCGGTGCCCACCGGCGCCAGGTTCGATGCCCGGGCGCTGCCGGAAGATCCGCTGCAACTGCTGCGCAAGGCCATCGGCGAAGCGCCGTTTCCGTGTCGTGCGCGGGTGCGGTTGCCTGGCACGCTGGAGATGCTGGCCGCGCAGGTTCCACCCTGGCTGGGCGCGCTGGAGGCAGACGGCGCTGACCATTGCTGGCTGGGGCTGGGCGCGCCGACCATGCCGGCGCTTGCCGCCAATCTGCTGTTGCTGGAGCTGCCCTTCGAGGCGATTGCACCGGCCGCCATGCAGCAACCGCTGCTCGATGCGCTGGACGCCTTGCGGACGCGACTGCACCGGCCGTCGGCCTGAGCGCTACTGCCTCTTGGCAAGCCCGGGGCAAGCTGGGACACTCCGCCGCATGAAGGGGACGTCAAGATTGCTGGGGCTGTTGTTTGTCGCGTTGTCGGCTGCGCCGGCCAGCGCCGGCACGCTGTACAAGTGCGTCAACGGCGACGGCATCACCAGCTACCTCAGTAAGCGCCAGAGCGGTGCGGCCTGCAGCGTCATCAGCAGCTACACCCCCGATCGCTCGGCCCGCCGTGTGCCAGTTGCGCCCCTGCTTCCGGCAGCGGCAGTGTCCACCACGTCGGCCCGTTCCGTCGCCACGATCGACAGCGGTGCACCTGCCACCATCATCAGCCCGCCACCACGCCGCGCTTCCGGGACGGCTATGGCCGCGCCGCCTACGCTGCCGGTGGCAGAGCGTGCGACATCGATCATGCCCGCCGCTGCGGTCAACCCGCGCCGCGTGGTTAGCGGACAGGTCTACTCTTATATGAAGGATGGCGTGCGCCACTACACCAGCGCACGTCCGCGCCAGGTGGCCAGCATTGAAGGGCTGCGCACCATCCACTACAGCTTCATCGAGACCTGTTACGCCTGCGGCGCCAAGCCGGGCGTCAACTTCGGCGCAATCCGGCTCAACACCGCGGCCTATCAGCAGGAGATCGCGTCGGCGGCGCGCGAGTTCGGGGTCGAAGAGGCGATCGTGCGCGCCATCATCCATGCCGAGTCGGCATATAACCCGCTTGCGCTCAGTCGCGCCGGTGCGCAGGGTTTGATGCAGTTGATGCCGGGCACTGCGCGCCGCTTCGGCGTCAGCGATGCTTATGACGCATCGCAAAATATCCGCGGTGGCGTGCAATATCTTTCGTGGTTGCTGAAGCGCTTCAATGGCGACCTCACGCTAGCGGCCGCTGGCTACAACGCCGGCGAGGGGGCCGTGGATCGTTATGGCGGTGTGCCGCCTTACAGCGAGACCCAGCGCTATGTGCAACGCGTCGGCCTGCTGGCCGGCCGTTATCGCGGTCAGAGCACCACTGCCAACTGAGCAACGCGTTGGTCCCGGCGCTTGCAGATGCGGCATGCGGCGCTGTGGTGGCCACTCCATGAGGTCTTGTCGTTCGCGTGGTCGCCAATGCTGCACATGCGTTGCGATGCCGCCGCTGCGTCACCCCCCCCCCGAACGAATGCGCTGCGCGCGCGTACTGCGTCACAGCCACTGCATAAGCCATCGCGCTTGGCCTGCATCGTCCCAGGCGCCCGCACACATCGGCCATTGCATCGCACATGCCCGACTGCGTACATTGCATTGTCTGTGCATTAAGCGTTCCGCTACACTGCGGTCGATTCATCGCGGCTGGACCCCCCGCCAGCCGTTGGCAGCCTCACGCTACCTAATCAAGATCGGAGAGCCGGATGGCCAACGATGGGGTTAACGCACCTGCTGATATCGGGCGTCGCCGGTTTTTGACCGCGACGACGGCCGTGGTCGGTGCGGTCGGAGCAGGATTTGTTGCAGTTCCGTTCGTGAAGTCGTGGAATCCCAGTGCACGCGCCAAGTTGGCCGGCGCACCGGTGACCGCCGACATCAGCGCCTTGCAGGAAGGGCAACGGCTGGTTCTGGAATGGCGCGGTCAGCCGATCTGGATCGTCAAACGCTCCAAGGCGATGCTCGACGCATTGCCGTCGCTGGACGACCGGCTCAAGGACCCCAAGTCCGAGAACAAGGACCAACAGCCCGACTACGTGCTGAAGAACCCCGAGTACCGCTCGATCAAGTCCGATATCTCGGTGCTGGTCGGGCTGTGCACGCATCTGGGGTGCTCGCCGGAAATGGTGGCCGAAATCCGGCCCGAGCCCTACGACCCGCAGTGGAAGGGCGGCTACTTCTGTCCGTGCCATAAATCGCGCTTCGACATGTCCGGCCGCGTCTTCGACGGCGTGCCCGCACCGATCAATCTGCTGGTGCCCCCGCATCACTATGTGGACGACAACACCCTGGTGATCGGCGTCGATCCGGATGGTGCCGGTACGTCGGCCAAAAGCACGGGGGCTGCCTGATGAGCAATATCCTTGTTCGTACCGCCAACGGCGTGTTCGAGTGGGTCAACGAACGCGCACCCGGGCTGATGCCCACGTACCGCAAGCACATCAGCGAGTACTACGCGCCGAAGAACTTCAACCTCTGGTACTACTTCGGCTCGCTGGCCATCGTGGTGCTGGTGAATCAGATCGTCACCGGCATCTTCCTGACGATGCATTACAAGACCAGCGCCGCCGATGCGTTCGCGTCGGTCGAATACATCATGCGCGACGTGGAGTGGGGCTGGCTGATCCGCTACATGCACAGCACCGGCGCCTCGCTGTTCTTCATCGTGGTGTATCTGCACATGTTCCGCGGGCTGATGTACGGCAGTTACCAGAAGCCGCGCGAGCTGGTGTGGATCCTGGGCATGCTGATCTACCTGGTGCTGATGGCCGAAGCCTTTATGGGCTACGTGCTGCCGTGGGGCCAGATGTCGTTCTGGGGCGCGAAGGTCATCATCTCCCTGTTCGGCGCCATTCCGGTGATCGGCAACGGGCTGACCGAGTGGATCATGGGCGACTACCTGCCCGGCGATGCCACGCTCAACCGCTTCTTCGCGCTGCACGTGATCGCACTGCCGCTGGTGCTGTTGCTGCTGATCGTGCTGCACATCGGCGCGCTGCACGAGGTGGGCTCCAACAATCCCGATGGCGTGGAGATCAAGAAGGGACCCAAGGGCAATCGCTGGGATGCGCACAAGCCCGCCGACGGCATTCCGTTCCATCCGTATTACACGGTGAAGGATCTGGTCGGTGTCGGATTTTTGCTGCTGATCGCTGCCTTCATCATCTTCTTCGCCCCCGCGTTTGGCGGCCTGTTCCTAGAACACGACAACTTCACCGAGGCCAATCGACTGGTCACGCCCGAGCACATCAAGCCGGTCTGGTACTACACCCCGTACTACGCGATGTTGCGCGTGGTGCCCAACAAGCTGGGCGGCGTGCTGGTGATGTTCTCGGCAATCGCCATCCTGTTCCTGGTGCCGTGGCTGGATCGCGCCAAGGTGCGTTCGGTGCGCTATCGCGGCTGGATCTCGAAGGTGGCGCTGGGCGTGCTGGTGGTGTGCTTCGTGTGGCTGGGGGTGATCGGCTCCGGGCCGGGCACCGACGCGCACGAGACCTACGTCGGGCGGGTGCTGACCTTCCTGTACTTCGCCTTCTTCATCACCATGCCGGTGTGGACGCGGCTGGACAAGACCAAGCCGGTGCCGGAGCGGGTGACGACCCATGACTAAGTGCATCGTGATGTCATGGAAGTCGCGCGTGGCGGCTGTTCTCTGCGGACTGACGTTGGCCTTTGGCGCAATGGCGGCCGAGGGCGGAAAGGTGCAGCAGGCCGGCAACGATCTGGGCGACCGCGCATCGCTGCAACGCGGCGCGCAGTTGTTCATGAACTACTGCTCCGGCTGCCACTCGTTGAAATACCTGCGCTATTCGCGCATGGCCAGCGATCTGGGATTGAGCGAAGCCGAGGTCATGGCCAACCTCAACTTCACCGGGGCCAAGATCGGCGAGCATATCGAAGGCACCATGCCGCACGATGCGGCGACCAAGTGGTTCGGCAAGGCGCCGCCGGATCTGACCTTGATCGCGCGCGTCCGCGGCACCGACTGGGTCTATACCTATCTCAAGTCGTTCTATCTGGATCAGACCCGCCCGCTGGGCTGGAACAACCAGTTGTTCCCGAACGCATCCATGCCCAATCCGCTCTGGGAGCTGCAAGGTCTGCAGCAGGCGCAATTCGGCCCGGCCGACAAGGCCACCGGCGACAAACCGGTGGAGGCACTGAAGCTTGGGCAGCCGGGACGACAAACGCCGGTGGAGTTCGATCAGACCGTGCGCGATATCGCCAACTTCCTCGAGTACGCGGGCGAACCGGCGGCGCTGAAACGGCAGAGCATGGGCGTGTGGGTGATCCTGTTCCTGGTGTTCCTCACCTTCATGGCCTACCTGCTGAAGAAGGAATACTGGAAGGACGTGCATTGATCGTGCTGTGAACCCGAGGCGGCCGTGCAATGCTGCGGCTGCCCAGGATCAGCAGACCGGCCGCACGGTGCATGCATGCATGCAGGCGCTGCGCAGGAGCAGGGTGTACGCATGCTGCTTGCCGATTTCGAGCATGGGCCGCGTCTGTCGGCGGTCGCGTAGTCGTTGGGTGGCTTGGACGCCGTTCAAGAGCCTACCTTGACGTACTTGCGGCGTGTCCCGCGGCGGTGGGCGGACAAGGGCTCTGCAGCAAACTCGCAGCGTCGAGGGCGCTGCGCCCTAGCCGCTTGTGGCATACGCCGTGAACCCATCCCTGGGGCTGGGGGCTCGGTGGCGGCATCCATGCCGCCACACGGTCCCGCAAGCGGCAAGGACACCGCACCAGACAGTTGGTCGGCTGCGTTCTCGAAAGCGTGTTGCTCGGCTTGCGGTGGCAGGCGAGATGTTTGCAAGCTGCGCGCTAAAAAAGCTTGTCTGTTGCTCGGCTTACGATGGGAGCGGGTGAGAAGCTGGTCGACGCATA
This sequence comes from Xanthomonas sp. 3793, assembly GCF_024806835.1. Taxonomy (GTDB): domain Bacteria; phylum Pseudomonadota; class Gammaproteobacteria; order Xanthomonadales; family Xanthomonadaceae; genus Xanthomonas; species Xanthomonas arboricola_F. The sequence continues at coordinate 506,016 of NZ_JANTYU010000001.1, read as the reverse complement.
ATGATGCGACCAGCGCACGTCATGCTTTGCTCTTAACCAGGCACACCGACCATCTTGACAGGTCCTTGCCCGCCCGCTATCGCGGGACCTTACGCGGCATGGATGCCGCGTAAGAGCCTCCATGGACGGATTCACGGCGTGTCCCGCGATAGGGGGCAGGCAAGGGCCCTGCAGCAAACTCACAGCGTCGAGAGCGCGGCGCCCTCACCGCTCGCGGGACACGCCGCAAGTACGTCCCTGTAGGCTCGGTGGCGGCATCCATGCCGCCACACGGTCCCGCAATCGGTGAGGGCACCGCACCCGACAGTGTGCGGACTGTTTTACCCAAGACCATGCACACCGACCATCCCGACAGGTCCTTGCCCACTCAACGTCGTGGGACCTTATGCGGCGTGGATGCCGCGTAAGCGCCTACCTTGACGTACTTGCGGCGTGTCCTGCGATGGTGGGCGGGCAAGGGCCCTGCACAGAATCCGCAGATAAGCCGCGGACCTACTTGCCGATGATGCGTCAGCGCCGGCCGCGCCCGACATGGGAGGCGACAATATGGCTTGTTGGTGTTTTTGAGGCCCTATCACCCTTGGCTTTTGCGTGACGTGATTGCACACTCGAAGGACCGTGGTGACGGTCGGCGTTGGGCCGGCCGCGCCGATGCGGCCGGCGGATTCCGGTCGTCGGAGAGCCTTGAATGGCGACGAGTGTGCGTATGCGGAATACCTTGACTTTGTTTTCGTCCAACGACGACGTGTTGTGCCACCGGGTCCGTCTGGTCCTGGCGGCGAAAGGGGTGACCTACGACCTGGTGCCGGTCGACCCGCAAAACCCCCCGGAAGATCTGATCGATCTCAATCCCTATCATTCGGTGCCGACCCTGGTCGAGCGCGATCTGGTGCTGTACGCCGCATCGGTGGTCAGCGAGTATCTGGACGAGCGCTACCCGCATCCGCCGCTGATGCCGGTCGACCCGCTGTCGCGGGCGCGCCTTCGCCTTGCGATGCTGCGGATCGAACACGACTGGGTGCCGCAGGTGCAGGCGATCCAGCTCGGCAACAAGACCCAGGCCGAGGCCGGCCGCAAGCGCCTGAAGGAACTGCTCACCGCCTCGGTGCCGCTGTTCAAGGCCAGCAAGTTCTTCCTCAATCCGGAAATGAGTCTGGCCGATTGCGCGATGGCGCCGATCATCTGGCGACTGGATGCACTGGAGATCGGCCTGCCAAAGGATGGCAAGGCGATCGAGGACTACGGCAATCGGATCTTCCGCAATCCCGGTTTCATTCGCAGCCTCACCGAGCAGGAAAAAAAGCTGCGTGATTTGCCGGGCTGATGTGACGGCTGTATGCCAACAGACCGACGCCCCATCGCGCAGCCGCCGTTGCGGGCCATGTCCGGGTAAAATGACGTCATGAGCGAAGATTTCCCCCGCATGACCAGCCATCGCCCGTATCTGTTGCGGGCCTTGGTCGAATGGATCAACGACAATGGCATGACCCCGCACGTTCTGGTGGATGCAGGACTGCCCGGCGTGCAAGTGCCGGCCAGTGCCGTCAAGGACGGCCGCGTGGTGTTGAACATCGCCGAGCGCGCCGTGGTCGGGCTGCAGGTCGATAACGAGAGCGTGAGTTTCACTGCGCGCTTCGGCGGTGTCAGCTATCCGGTGATGGTGCCGATGGCTGCGGTGCTAGCGGTCTACGCGCGCGAAACCGGGCAGGGCATGGCATTGCCGGACGACATCCCCGGCACCAGCAGCGAGCCGCCGGATCCCGGCGCACCGCCGCCTAGCGCGCCGACGCCCGACGAGCCGCCCGGCGGTGGCAAGCGCCCACACCTGCGCGTGGTCAAGTAAGCGCGCACGGTGGCTGACAGCCGCGTTCCCGTGCGGGTGGAACGCGCCCGTCATGTCGATTGCAGTGCGCCGGATGCGTCCGGCGCAGTCGATTACCACTACGAGTACGACATTTATCGTTTCGTGCAAGGCAGGCGCTGTCTTGTCGCGCGCAGCTACGTCGATACGCCCGATGAAGCGCACTTTCTCAGCATCGAGATAAATGGCAGGTCGCGCCTGTTGAAGAAGGCCGACATGCTGCGCCCGCTATGCCTGTTCGCACAGGCGCAGCTGCGTCGTGAGGGTAAGCAGCAGCTACGCTGGTTGAGCGGCCGGGGCAACGGATACGAGCCGGTGCCGGACGTCCCGGCAGCGGCCGGATCCGGGTGGGCGGCCGGATCCGGGTGGATGGATATACTTCGTCGGCTGGTGGAGTGAGCCCAGGGCAACCGACGACGACAGCGCGCCTAAGAACGGCTGACACAGGACTGCGCTCGTCGCCACGCGGGCGGCGGCCGGAATCCTGTTCGGCAGCGCCACGCAGCCCCTGCGGTTCCTGGCGCGCCGTTCACACCGGGCTGGCGACTGCTCACTGCGTCTGCCCCCCGCTCTAAGCCGGCATCAGCCACAGACATCGGCACCTGCCAGATGCAGGTGCCAGCGCAGCCTGCTCATTCCAGCCGCTCATGCTCCGGATGCAGCGCCCGCACCGTCGCGACCTGCGGCCCGGTGAACGCAATCAACTGATCGCCGCGCAGCACCAGTTTGCCGCTGTGGCGATCGGCGCCATCGTAGGAATACTCGAAGCGGAACGTGCGCTCGAAGCCCAGCCAGCCATTGGGCAGTCTGCAGACGCGCAGATTGGTGGAATGCACGCTCTGGTCCAGCCACTGCACATCGGCCGCACGGCAGGCATTGCGGCCGAGGATGTCGGCACGTTCGGCTGCGGCACGCGACGAGTTCCAGAACGCGAACAGCGCTGCGCCGGCAATCATGAAGAGGATGAGGCTGGGCATGTCGCCAATGTGCCACGGCGTCGCCTGCCCGACAATCGCATGACGGCCGCTGTTCTCAATCAGCGTGCGGAGGAGGTCACCCCATGTTTCCGTGAATGTGCGTGAATGGGTTCACCAGCCTTGCCGACGCCGGCTTGCATCCGCGCCACAGAAGCGCCATCTGACAGTACATCTACGGGTTGAACGCATTTGGCCGGCCATCCGTTACTGACATCGCCCATGCATCCTGTTCTGCAGCATTTCCATCCCGTGGTCGCTGCGTGGTTCGCGCAGACCTTCGCTGCGCCCACGCCGGCGCAGGTTGCTGCGTGGCCGGCGATCCAGGCCGGCCGGCATACGCTGGTGGCCGCGCCCACCGGTTCGGGCAAGACGCTCACCGCGTTCCTTGCGGCGATCGATGCGCTGATCCGCGACGGGCTGGACAATGGCGGTGCGCTGCCCGACCAGACGCGGGTGGTGTATGTGTCGCCGTTGAAGGCGCTGTCCAACGACATCCATCTCAATCTGGAAGCGCCGCTGCAGGGCATCCGCACCGCCCTGGCTGCCGACGGCCTGCCGGATGTGGCAGTGCGCACGGCGGTCCGCACCGGCGATACGCCGCAGCGCGAGCGGGCTCAGGCGCGGCGGGTGCCGCCGCACATCCTGGTGACCACGCCCGAATCGTTGTACGTGTTGCTGGGCTCGGCATCCGGGCGCAGTGCGTTGCGGCATGTGCGCACGGTCATCGTCGATGAAATCCATGCGGTGGCGGCGGACAAGCGTGGCAGCCATCTGAGCCTGACGTTGGAGCGGCTGCAGCGACTTGCCGATCAGCCGATCACGCGGGTCGGTTTGTCGGCAACCCAGAAACCCATCGAAACCGTCGCGCAATTTCTGGTCGGCGTTGACGAAGACGGCGCGGCGCCGCCCTGCGAGATCGTCGATATCGGCTACACGCGTGAGCGCGATCTGGCGTTGGCGCTGCCGCCTACGCCGCTGAGCGTGGTGATGTCCAACGACCAATGGCTGCAGGTCTACGCTGACGTGGCCGCGCTAGCGCAGCAGCATCGCACCACACTGGTGTTCGTCAACACGCGGCGCATGGCCGAGCGTGCGGCGCGGCATCTGGGCGATCTATTGGGCAAGCAGCGCGTTGCCGCCCATCACGGCAGTCTGTCGCGCGAGACGCGTCTGCTGGCCGAGCAACGGCTCAAGGCAGGCGAACTCACCGTGCTGGTGGCCACCGCCTCGCTGGAGCTGGGCCTGGATATCGGCGACGTGGATCTGGTCTGCCAGCTCGGGTCACCGCGCTCGATCGCCACCTTCCTGCAGCGCGCCGGCCGCTCCGGTCACAAGGTCGGCGGCACGCCGAAGGCGCGGCTGTTTCCGCAGACCCGCGACGAGCTGGTCGAATGCGCGGCATTGCTGGACGGCATCCGGCGTGGCGAACTGGATGCGCTGCGCATTCCGATGGCGCCGGTGGATGTGCTTGCACAGCAGATCGTGGCTGAGGCGGCATGCGAAGACTGGGACGAGGACGCGCTGTTCGCACTGATGCGGCGCGCATGGCCGTTCGCTCAATTGAGTCGCGCCACCTTCGACAGTGTGGTGCGCATGCTGTGCGAGGGCTTCAGCACACGGCTGGGGCCGCGAGCCGGGTATCTGCATCGAGATGCGGTGCATCGGCGGCTGCATGCGCGCCGCGGTGCGCGCATGACCGCGCTGACCTCCGGCGGCACCATTCCCGAAACCGGCGACTACAGTGTGGTGCTGGAGCCGCAGGCCGAAAAGATCGGCACGGTGAACGAAGATTTTGCGGTCGAAAGTCTCACCGGCGACGTGTTCCAGCTCGGCAATGCCAGCTACCGCATCCTGCGTGTGGAGGCCGGGCGCGTGCGCGTGGAAGATGCCAAGGGCGCACCGCCGAATATCCCGTTCTGGTTGGGCGAAGCGCCTGGCCGCAGCGACGAGTTGTCGGCGGCGGTGTCGCGCCTGCGCGGCGAGATTGCTTCCCGACTCGACAATGCACCGCACCGGGCGGCACGCGATTGGCTATGCAGTGCGCTTGGCTGTTCTGCAGAATCAGCGCAGCAGTTGGTGGACTATCTGGCACATGCCAGTGCGGCGCTGGGCGCCATGCCCACGCAGCAGTGCCTGGTGCTGGAGCGATTCTTCGATGCCAGCGGCGGCACGCAACTGGTGATCCACTCGCCCTATGGGAGCCGCATCAATCGTGCCTGGGGGCTGGCACTGCGCAAGCGCTTCTGTCGCACCTTCAATTTCGAATTGCAGGCAGCCGCAACCGAGGATGCGATCGTGTTGTCGCTGTCCACCAGCCACAGTTTTGCGCTGGAAGAGGTTGGCCGCTACCTGCATTCGTCGTCAGCCGAACATGTGCTGATCCAGGCGCTGCTGGATGCGCCATTGTTCGGCGTGCGCTGGCGCTGGAACGCCACCAATGCGATGGCATTGCCGCGTTTCACCGGCGGCAACAAGGTCGCCCCGCAGTTGCAGCGGATGAAGTCCGAAGACCTGTTGGCGACCGTGTTTCCGGATCAGGTGGCCTGTGCGGAGAACCTGGTCGGCGAGCGCGAGGTGCCGGACCATCCGTTGGTCACGCAGACGCTGGATGATTGCCTGCACCAGGCGATGGACAGTGAAGGCTGGCTGCAGGTGTTGCGTGGGCTGGAATCTGGCGCCATCACCCTGGTGGCGCACGATCTGGCGGCGCCCTCTCCGCTGGCGGCAGAAGCCTTGAACGCGCGTCCGTACGCATTCCTGGACGACGCGCCGCTGGAAGAGCGCCGCACCCAGGCCGTGCAGAGCCGCCGCTACAGCCCGCAGAGCGGCGACGATCTTGGGCGGCTGGACCCATTGGCCATCGCGTCGGTGCGCGAGGAAGCCTGGCCGCAGCCCCGCGATGCCGAAGAGATGCACGAGGCCCTGGTCGGGCTGGGCGTGCTGCCGGTCGTCGAGGCGGCAGATGTGCAGTGGCAGGCATGGTTGAGCGTGCTTGCCGCCGATGGCCGTGCCAGCTGCCTGCTCATGCAAGGCGCGCCGGCGCTGTGGATCAGCGCCGAGCGCATCGATTGGTTCATGCGCCTGTATCCGCACGCGTCGGCACAACCGCCGTTGCAGGCACCGGACGACTGCCGCGTGGCCGACTGGGAGCGCGACTGGGCGGTGCGCGAGCTGTTGCGCGGGCGCCTGTCTGCGGTCGGCCCGGCGCAGGTGCCGGCATTGGCCGCCGCATTGCGCCTGCCCGAGGATGAAATCGCGCTGGCGTTGCTGACACTGCAGCGCGAGGGCTATGTCATGGCCGGCCAGTTCAGTGCGCATGCGCAGTCGGAAGAGTGGTGCGAACGCCATCTGCTGGCGCGCATCCACCGCTACACGCTGGGGCGGCTGCGGCGCGAGATCGAGCCGGTGTCGCAGCGCGATTACGCGCGCTTCCTGTTCGAGTGGCAGCATCTGGACAGCGATAGCCGGGTTGCCGGACCGGACGCGTTGGCTGGCGTTGTGGGGCAACTGGAAGGTTTCGAAGCGTCGGCCGTGCTGTGGGAAAGCGAAGTGCTGCCGGCGCGTGTGCGCGACTATCAACCCGCGTGGCTGGACGAACTGTGCACGGCCGGACGTACCACGTGGGCGCGCCTGCGTCCCGGCGGCGGGCGCAGCGGCGCCGCGCTGCGGGCCACTCCGATCGTGCTGTTGCCACGCCGCGAGGCGCAGCGCTGGAGCGGGCTGGCACGCGCAGCAGACGACGCGCCGCTGGGGTCGCGCGCGCAGCGCGTGGTGGAGGTGCTGCAGCAGCAGGGCGCGTTGTTCTTCGACGAGATCGCCGATGCCGCACACCTGATGAGCACCGAACTGGAAGATGCCTTGAGCGAACTGGTGATGCGTGGCCGTGCGCATTGCGACAGTTATGCCGGACTGCGCGCGCTGCTGGTACCGGCGTCCAAGCGGCCGTCAGCGCTCTCGCGTCAGCGGCGGCGTAGCGGTGCCCTGGGCATCCGCGATGCCGGGCGCTGGGCGCCGGTGCGTACGCCGGCCGATCTGCCGCAGGCCGAAGCCGGCGAGCGGCATCAGGAGATGCTCGAACACGTTGCGCGCACGCTGCTGCGCCGCTACGGCGTGGTGTGCTGGCGCTTGCTCGAACGCGAGGCGGCATGGTTGCCGCCCTGGCGCGAACTGCTGCGCATGTATCAACGCCTGGAAGCGCGCGGCGAAATCCGTGGCGGCCGCTTCATCGCCGGCCTGTCTGGCGAGCAGTTCGCGTTGCCGGATGCGATCGCGGCCTTGCGTCGCGTGCGCGCACAGGTGCCGCAGCAGCGCTGGGTGTGCGTGAGCGCAAGCGACCCGAGCAATCTGTTGGGCAGCATCTTGCCCGGCGAGCGCGTGGCACGTGTGCCGGGTAATCGCGTCGCATCGCTAGATGGCCTGCCGATGGCGGTGTGGGTGGCTGATCGCTTTCAGCCGTTGCACGCGCTCACTGCCGAACAGGGCGAGCAGGCATTGCGCATCCTGCAACGCGGGCCGGGTGCGGCCGAGCTGACGCCGATGGAGCAGTGGCTGGCTCAGTCGCCTGTCAGCGCTGCCCGCGTGCCGGTCACGCGCGGGAGCGGACGCGACACATAGGCGCTGTCGGGCACCACCCAGCGCCATGGCTGATCGATGGCTTTGCGGATACCGATGCGCGGCGTCGCGAGCGGCACAGTCGGCGGCGGGGTGCCATCGTCCTCGATCCACAGCCGCGCGTCGGCATCGGTCAGGTCCAGCCCGTTGTCGGCCGCAGTTACGCCGAACGCCTGCGCCAGACGGCCGGGCCCGGTGGTCAGTGCCTTGGCCGGCGCCGTGCCGCGTGCAGCCTGCATGGCTTCGACCCCGGCCAACGGCTGCAGTGCGCGGATCAGCACAGCGTGCCCAGGCGCGCCCCCGCAGACCGCATTGATCGCCCAGTGCATGCCATAGATGAAATACACATACAGATGTCCGGGTGGACCGAACATCACCTGGGTGCGCGGGGTGATGCCGCGGAACGAATGGGCGGCGGGATCTTCGCTGCCGCAATAGGCCTCAACCTCGGTAATGCGGCCGCGGCGGCCATCGGCGCTGACCAGCACCTTGTTGAGCAGGCGCGGCGCAACCTGGCGCGCATCTTGGGTGTAGAACGCGCGGGGCAGGGTCCTGTACGGCATTGCGCCAGTCTAGCCGCACGGTCGTGATGTCTCTGCGGACTGTCCCGGACAGTCCGTCAATCAGGGGTAGGGTTTTTCCGAACAAGCCGGGTCAGGAGCGCCAGCCCTGTCACAAAACCGCATATCCGTCTGCATAAATGGGCGCTGTACGAGGGGCCACATCTCAAGCGTGTTTCGCCATCGCCGATAGCTATCAACGATTGGTTAGACGAGTCCGCAGCGTGCGATCGGCACGCGCAGCACCGTCGATTGCCCATGCACCGCATGCAGCCCACGCATCACTCAAGAGAACTTCCCAATGTTAGGCAACTTCAAAATCGGAACCCGGCTGATCGTGGCGTTTCTGATCGTCTCGGCGATCGGCGCTTGCATCGGGTGGGTGGGCTATTCGAACTCTGGACGCATCAGCGACCTGTCGACCTCGCTGTACGAGCGCGAATTGCTGGGCCTGTCCAACGTCAAGGAAGCCAACATCAACCTGATCTATGCCGGCCGCGCGCGCGCCAACCTGCTGCTGGCCAGCAGCGCGGAAGAGCGCCAGTCGCATGTGCAGAACATCGACAAGTACACCGCCAAGGTGGTCGATTACATGACCCGTGCGCGCGGCAGCTTCCAGACCGAAGAGGGCAAGAACAAGCTCGCGCAGTTCGACCGCGCCTGGCAGAAGTATCTGGACGAGCGCGGCCGTTTCATCGAGGCCGCCAACCGTGAGGCCTTGCGCGAAGCCAATCCGGAACTGGCCGCGTTGTCGCGTGCGGTCCGCGCAAGCTCGGATGAGGTGGATAACCTGATGACGGACCTGAGCGGCCTGCGCGAGCGCAGCGCGGCCTCGGCCAACGCCGAAACCGGCGCCATCCACGCGCGCAGTTCCAAACTGCTGGTAGCCATCATCTGTGGCGGCGTGCTGCTCGGCGCGGTGCTTGGCGTGGTGATCAGCCGCAGCGTCACCGGCCCGATCCGGCGCGCCGTCACGGTCGCCAACGGCTTGTCCGAGGGCGATCTGACCATGCGCATCGACGTGCATGGTCGCGACGAGACCGCGCAGCTGCTCGAAGCCATGCGCACCATGGTGCAGAAGCTGTCGCAGGTGGTGGGCGAGGTCAATACCAGCGCCGAGACCCTGGCCAGCGCCTCCGAAGAAGTCAGCGCCACTGCGCAGTCGTTGTCGCAGGCCGCCAGCGAACAGGCGGCCGGCGTGGAAGAAACCAGCGCCTCGCTGGAGCAGATGACCGCATCGATCAGCCAGAACACCGAGAACGCCCGCATCACCGATGGCATGGCCACCCAGGCTGCCAGGGAAACCATCGAAGGTGGCGAAGCGGTGGTCGCCACCACCCAGGCGATGAAGCAGATCGCGCAGAAGATCGGCATCATCGACGACATCGCCTATCAGACCAATCTGCTGGCGCTCAATGCCGCCATCGAAGCGGCGCGTGCCGGCGAGCATGGCAAGGGATTTGCGGTGGTTGCCGCCGAAGTGCGCAAGCTGGCCGAACGCAGCCAGGTGGCCGCGCAGGAAATCGGCGAGGTGGCCAGTTCCAGTGTGGAGCTGGCCGACCGCGCCGGCCGCCTGCTCGACACCATCGTGCCCAGCATCAAGCGCACCTCGGATCTGGTGCAGGAAATTTCCGCCGCATCCGAAGAACAATCCTCGGGCGTGAGCCAGATCAACTCGGCGGTGGTGCAGTTGAGCCAGACCACCCAGCAGAACGCCAGCGCGTCCGAAGAACTGGCCGCCACCGCCGAAGAAATGAGCGCGCAGGCCGAGCAGCTGCAGCAGAGCATGGCGTTCTTCCGCCTGGGCGGGCAGGGGCCTGTGAGCACGCCGCCCAAGCGCGGCAAGGCGGCGGTCGCACGCCCGGTACGTGCGACCGGTGCGCGCGGCTGGCGCAGCAATGCCGCACCGGCGTACGCGATGTCCGAGGGCCCGGACGAAGGCCAGTTCGCCCGCTTCTGAGAGACCGATCGATGACTGCACAGACCCCCGATGTGATGCCTGGCGACGCCGATGCGGCGGCCCAGTACCTGACCTTCCAGCTGGACGGCGAAACCTTCGCCACCAGCATTCTTGGCATTCGCGAAATCATCCAGTACCGCGCCCCGACGCCGGTGCCATCGATGCCGGCCTGCGTGCGCGGGGTGATCAACCTGCGCGGCGCAGTGGTGCCGGTGGTGGACCTGCAGGCGCGGCTCGGGCGTGCCGACAGCGCCATCAACAAGCGCAGCTGCATCGTGATCCTGGCCACCGAACAGGCGCAGGGACCGCAGGTGATCGGGGTGCTGGTCGATGCGGTCAACGCGGTGATCGAACTGGCCGATCAGGACATCGAAGCGGCGCCGGCCTTCGGCACGCATATCCGCCGCGACCTGCTGCGTGGCATGGGCAAGGTGGGCGAGCGCTTCGTGGTGCTGCTGGAGATGGAGCAGGTGCTACAGGTGGACGAGATTGCCGGCAACGCCGACGCGCTGGCTGCCTGAGGGTCGCGTGAGTCATGGCGCGCCATGCCGGTCGATTGAGCGTGCAGGCGACTGTCAGCGTGCAGGGAGCAGACTGCGCAGCGTGAGTCGCCTTGAGCCGTGACCGGGTCGCGTCGGTTGGGCAGCGTACGCAGGCAACAGGTCGCCCGTCGTTTTTCGCCCACGCAACTGGCGACGTACGGTGGCACTCTGGCTCAGATCTCCGAGGGCGCGTCGATGCACGCGTCACGCAGCTGCGTGTGTGGGCGGTCCGGCGTGCCTGGCGTGCACCCACTGCTGCTCACTGCACGAAGTAAGGTTAGTTCAAGCAGCGCAGCGCGAGCGGGTATCAGCCTTGCAGATGCCAGCCGCTGAACCGCTGCACGCGATTGCGTCCAGCGCAGATCGCGCCCTGCAGCGCATGCCGTGCACGTGCCAGCAAGGTGTTGCTGTCGAGCGTCTCGCCGGCGGGCACATCGACCACCCCGATGCTGACGGTCAGCGTACCGGTGGGCCAGCGTGCGGTCTCGACCGCCTGGCGGATGTCTCCGGCAGCCTGCATGGCAGCAGGCGCTGCCGCAGCCGGCATCGCCACGCACAACCGATCGCAGTCGAGCCGCGCCACGATGGCGACAGGCGGCAGCTGCGCTTCGACCAGTCTTGCTGCCTGCACCAGCGTCGCTTCCGCTGCGGCAACGCCGGCTTGCAGCTTGTGCCGCTTGAAGCCATCCAGATCGATCAGCAAACAGCCCAGCGACCATTCCGACCCTGCGGCGCATGGGTCTTGCAGCGTTTGCAGGCCATGCTCCAACCCTGCACGGTTCCAGAGACCGGTGAGCGTGTCGCGCAACCCATCCAGCTCAACCAGCTCGGCCGCACGCCGTAATTCGATGGTGTCCACTACCTGCCGCGCCAGTGCCCGTAACGCTTCGCGCTCGGCACCGGACAGCCGCCGCGGCGTGCGATCGAGCACGCACAAGGTACCCAGCGCAATGCCATCGGACGTCAGCAACGGGGCGCCGGCGTAGAAGCGGATCTGCGGCTCGCCGGTGACCAGCGCGTTGTTGACGAAGCGCGCATCCAGATGCGTGTCGGCCACTTCCATCAGCTGATCGGGCGCAAGGATGGCGTGGGCGCAGAACGACAGCGTGCGTGGCGTCTCGCTCGGCTGCATCCCAATCCTGGACTTGAACCACTGCCGCTGCGTGTCGACCAGCGAGATCAGCGCCATCGGCGTGCGGCATAGCGCAGCGGCATCGGCGGCCAGCGCGTCGTACTGCGGCTCGGGCGCGGTATCCAGCAGCCGGTAGGCGTGCAGCGTGGCCAGGCGCTCGTCTTCATTGGCCGGTGCGCGCGCACCCAGCAAGGCGCCAACGTCGCCCGGCAACAAGGTCGCGTGGATCAGGTGCAACGCGGGTGCGTCTGGAAGCTGCATGCAAGGCCTTTGCAACAAGCGCCGTCAAGGCGATCAAATGTCTGCATCAATGGTCGCTGCCATCGCGTGCGCCATACCGTCCGTTGAAACGTCGGCTACCCCCGGCGGCCGACGTTTGAAGATCTTGCCACATCGGCAGGCGGCGGTAAGCGCTGGCGATTCCACTCCGACGCCGCAGTCCTGCCAGCCTCGGGCGTGGCAGTCATTCGCCCTGGCCGGCATTGCCCTTGGGGCGGCGGCTGTGCTCGTCATGCACTTTCAGGTCTTCCTGGCCCGGACGCTGCTTGGCCGCCTCGTCCTGCTTGCGCGATTCCTGGCTGTCGGAAACGCCGCTGGCGTCGTCGCCGGCATTGTCGGGTTGGCGCTGTTGGTTGCTCATGGCGAAGGGTCCGCTGTGATGGAGAGGCGGACGTTAGCGCGCGCGATGTGATACCGGCGGCATGGCCTGCACCCCGGCCGTCCGGCTGGCTTGCATCGGCAGAAACGAAAGAGCCCCGGACGTGGATGTCCGAGGCTTTTGGTTCGATGCGGTGGTGGAGCGGAAGGGGATCGAACCCTCGACCTTCGCGATGCGAACGCGACGCTCTCCCAGCTGAGCTACCGCCCCACGTGCTTGGATTCTAACCACATGCCGCGCGGTTCGCCAATGCGGCCGGCAGCGGACCGCGCCAACCGACGCACCAGCGCCAGGAATTACTCGCGCACCAGCGGGAACTTGAGGTCCGGGTTCTTGGCCTTCCATTCCTTGTACGACACCGAGCCTTCCCAGGCCGCGAAGGCCTTCGGGGTACGGCCACGGCCGGACCAGGTCTCGCCGGTGTGCGGCAGTTCGTACTTCGGCTTCACTTCGCTACGGCCGCTCTTGACCACTTCCTTGCGCGCAGAGGTGGCGCCCAGGTAGGACGCGATATCGTTGCGCTGCTTGGTGTTGAAATGGCCGGCAAACTGCTCGAGCAGCGACACGATGGTGGCATGCGCAGAGGATGCCTCGCTCGCGCGCTCGGTTTTCTCCTGTTCTTCCAGCTTCTGCAGCTCGTCCAGCAGCTTGGCTTTGGCTTGCGCGATGGAATCCAGTTTCGAAGAAGTATTGCTCACAGAGGTATGGCCTCGGAATAAAGAGTGGAGACGCCGCCCTAGGGCGAGCGCCATTATGGCATGCGGCCCGGGGGAGACCGCTGCGTGTGCTGGTGCTTGCACGTGGCGTGAACAGCGCTTTTCACAAGCGCTGCTCGGCCGCCTTCGCATTGTCGTTGCGGGCGCTGCCCAGCTTACACGCAGGCCAGCGACCCCGGCCATGAAGATACAGGAGCACGCAACGAGCGAGGACACGTGGAGCACCGGCCCACGCGCCTGTGATCGCTTTGTTGTCGACGGAATCGATGCGCTGCGGTTCCGGAGCAAGGCGCATGCGATGAACACCTGGGGACGGTGCGCCGGTCGCATTGCCGCTGCCGTGGTCGGAATGACCCAGGCTGCACCGTACCGATGGCTTCAGCTTGCGCAATGTGCCGGAGAAGTCGCGGCGCCAGCGCAAGGGCCCGGGGGCAGGGATCGATCGTCTTCAGCAAGACCTGGCCCGTTGGGCAAGACAAGGACTGACCCGAACGCGTCGCCAGCAGCGCACCGCACCTGGGAACAGCCCGCATCGCTGCGGGCTGTTGTCGTCTGCGTTCGCCTCACGCGGGGCCTATGGCGCCGTGGTGTCGGCCAGCAGCGGCATCAGCTGCGCTTCCAGCATCTGGCGACGCCACTGGCCCAGTGCGGCGGGCCAGCTGTGCTGCTCGATCAGGGTTTCCAGATGCCGGCGCGAGGCGAGCAGACCATCCGGTAAGCCAAGCTCGCGGCTGCGCTGCGCCACCGCATCCTGCAAGCGCCTGAGCACGGCCTTGTTGCCGTCGGTGGCGGCCTGCGCCAGCGGTGCGGTGTCTTCGTCGGGCAACGGCGTGTTGAGCGCGTCCCACACCGCATTGGCGAGTTTGCGTGGCGCCTTGGGAAACTTGTCGAACTGGCGCAGCAGGGCGTCCAGATCGGCCGGCGGAAACCGCGCCAGCTGGCTGGCCAGTTCGTTGTCCAGGATCCAGCTGCGCGGGCGGTCGCTCTGACGCGCCTGCAGGTCGCGCCAGCGCAATAGCCGCAGCAGCCGACGTTGCGCCGCCGGCTCCAGAAACTGTGCAGTGCGCAGGCTTACATGCGGCCAGCGCTCGCCGTCATCGTGCTCGACCGTGGCGAGCAGGCGCTCGGCGTCTTCGGCCAGCCAGCCCAGGCGATCCTGTTGGGTAAGGAGGGCGGTGAGCTCGTCGTGAATCGCGAACAGGTAACGCACATCATCGGCGGCGTATTCCAGTTGCGATGCCGACAGCGGGCGACGCATCCAGTCCGAGCGCGTCTCGCCCTTGCTCAGCAAGGTGCCGGTCACTTCCTGCACCAGCTTCTGATAGCCCATGCCGCCGCCTATACCGGCCAGCGCGGCAGCGATCTGGGTGTCGAACAACGGCCGCGGCAAGACGCCGCATGCGCACCTGAAGGTGACCAGGTCCTCGCTGGCGCTATGCATCACCTTGACGATGTCGGTGGCGGTCAACCACTCCTTGAGCGCTTCGTTCATGCCCGGGATCAGCGGGTCGATCAACAGGATCTCCTCGCCGATGGCCATTTGCACCAGCGCCAGTTGCGGCCAGTAGGTGCGTTCGCGAATGAACTCGGTATCCAGGCCAATGCGGGACGGACGCGATGCCTGCAGGCGTTCGCTCAGCTCGGAGGGGTGGGTGATCCAATGGGGCACGTGATTTCCGTCGACAGCGAGGTTTGCGCAGAACGCGCAGAATAGCCTAACGTCGCGATCGCCTGTCGTGCGGCAGAGCACTGGAAGGAGCAGGTGGTGGGCAAGTGCGGCAACCGGATCGCGGCGTGGGCATTGGTCGTGCTGAGCATATGCGCCTGTTCGCGTGCCCCCGCGCCGGCGCCTGCCGCTGCGCGACAGCCGGTAGCGCCCGCGCAAGCGAGCAAGCCGAATGTGTCCATCGGTGGCGAAGAATCCGCCGAGACGGTCGCGCAGTGGCAACCGCCGACGGTGGATCTGGGCGAGGAGCCAGTGGCGCAGGCACGCAAGCGCGCCGACCAGGCCTTGCAGGACGACCGCCTGTATCGCGATGCGGACGATGCGATCCCGTTGTACCTGGCAATCGAACAACGCAGCGGCGGCAAGGATGCGGCCAGTCGGCGCGGCCTGGAACAGGCACGCGCGCGCTTGATCGAACGCGGCCGGGCGCTGGTTGCACAGACCGATCGGCAGGACGATGCGCTCGAACAGGCGCGCGAGCTCGCCATCGTGGCCCTGGCGCTCGCACCCAAGGACCCGAAGGTACGCGCCTTGCAGAGCGAGGTGGAAACTGCGCAACGCGTGCTCGGTTTCAATCGCGCCGGTGAAGAAGACCTGCGCGGTGGTCGCCTGGGCGAAGACGGCAATGGCGCGCTGGCGAATTTTCGCGATGCCGCGCAGCTGGACCCGGACAACCCACGCACACGCCAGGGACTGGCCGCCGTGGAAAGCAGCCTGCTGGAACGTGCCGAACTGGCTGCCGACGCCGCCGATTTCATCGGCGCACGGTACTGGTTGCAGATGGCCGGGCAGGTGCGCGACCGCGCGCCCACCATCGCCGACGCACGCGCGCGCATCGAGCGCACCCGGCGCGGGCAGATCGCGGCCTTGCACGATGCCGGGCTGCACGATCTGACCTCGCCGCGCGGGCTCAAGGCCGCCGGCGAGAAACTCGCCGAAGTGCTGCGCATTGCCGACCCCGGCGACCCGATGGCCGGCGATCTGCGGCGTCGCCTGGAATTGGCCACCCACTACGGCAGCTTCCGCCCCGGACAGGTCTTCACCGACGGGCTCAAGGTCGGTGGCCGCGGGCCGCAGATGATCGTGGTGCCGCATGGCGCGTTCCAGATGGGGGCGGGCGATGCCGAGCCGGGCGCATCCGACAACGAGCGCCCGGCGCACTACGTGCGCTTTGCGCGCGGCTTCGCGCTCTCGATCACCGAGGTGACGGTGGCCGAGTTCCGTCAATTCGTCGAAGCCACCGGCGCGCGTCCTCGCGCCACCCGGCGCGGCCATTCAGTGGTGTACGACGAGCGCAGCGGCAATTTCATCCGCCGCAGCGGCGTGGACTGGCAGTCCGACTACAACGGCGCGCAGGCCGCGCCCAACAGCCCGGTCATGCATGTCAGCATCCGCGACGCCGAAGCCTATGCGTCATGGCTGTCCGAACAGACCGGACGTCATTACCACGTGCCCAGCGAGGCCGAGTTCGAGTACGCGGTGCGCGCCGGCACCACCGGGCGCTATCCCTGGGGCAATGCCGGCTCGCCGCCGCTGGATGCGGGCAACTTCACCGGCGGCAACGATGTCTCGCGCAGCGGCCGGCACTGGAATAACGGCTTTGTCGGCTACGGCGACGGCTTCTGGGGCCCGGCGCCGGTCGGCAGCTTCCGCGCCAACGCCTGGGGCCTGCACGACATGGGCGGCAACCTGAGCGAGTGGGTGGCCGACTGCTGGCATGCCAGCTACCGTCGCGCGCCGGCCGACGGTGCGGCGTGGTTCAACCCCGGCTGCCGGCAGCGCATGATCCGCGGCGGCAGCTGGGCCAATTCGCCGCAGCAGACGCGGGCGGCCTGGCGGCAATCGCAGGACTCCGATACCACCAGTGCGCGCATCGGCTTCCGGCTGGCACGAGGGATCTAGGCGCGCGGGGTGCGGGGAATGTGGCGCGGGAGTGGCGCCGGGTCGCATGGCTTAACCGCAGCGAACACTCGCCTGCTCCAGGCCGGAACCGTTGGCGCGGACCGAGGTCGAAGCGCCAGCGCTTCTGAAGGACTGCTGCGATGGGCATGGGGATCAAACTGTTTCGTTGGGTCGTGGCAATCCTGCTGATCGGCGGCAGCGGTTTCGCCGTGGCGCGGCATATGCAGGACGGCAACA
The DNA here is from genome assembly GCF_024806835.1 of Xanthomonas sp. 3793. GTDB lineage: Bacteria > Pseudomonadota > Gammaproteobacteria > Xanthomonadales > Xanthomonadaceae > Xanthomonas > Xanthomonas arboricola_F. Next base: position 489,134 of record NZ_JANTYU010000001.1, on the reverse strand, counting down.
TCGCCGGGCATTACCGTTCGGTGGAAGTGGTCCGTCCGGAAGGCGCACCCAAGGCGATGGTGGTGCTGTTGCCCGATAGCGGCCATCCGCAGCAGGCGCAGCAGCTTGCCGACATGCTGAGCAACGACGGCGCGCTGGTGGCAGTGATCGATACCGCCAGCTACCGCGAACGCGTGCGCTCGCACCGCGCCGCGTGCAGCTCGCTGGCCGACGACGCCGAGCGGCTGGGCAAGAAAGTGCTGCGTGCCGAACACGTGGATGCGTTCCTGCCGCCGGTGCTGGTGGGGCAGGGCGATGGCGCCGTGCTGGCGCGTCAGGCTCTGGCGTCTGCGGCGCCGGACGTGCTCGGCGGCGCGGTGGTGGCCGACGCCGGCACCAAGGATGCGGGCCTGGCCTGTTCGCGCGATATGCCCGATGCCAACCAGGGCTTCCTGGACGATCTGGTCGACGATGCCAGCCCGGTGCAGATTGCTGCAGCCACGCGCGGCCATTTCCAGGCAGCGCAGGCGCAGGGTCTTGGCGATCTGCCGCTGGTCGAAATGCACGCACCCGGCAGCGACAGGCTGGTGGTGATGCTGTCCGGCGATGGCGGCTGGCGCGAGCTGGACAAGGGCATTGCCGCGCAGTTGCAGCAGCAGGGCGTGTCCGTCGTGGGCTGGAACAGCCTGCGCTACTTCTGGGCCAGCCGTACCCCGCAGCAGGTCGGCGCGGATCTGGACCGGGTGATCGCCACCTACCAGCAACGCTGGCATATCCAGCACGTGGCGCTGGTCGGTTACTCGTTCGGCGCCGACGTGCTGCCGTTCGCCTATCCGGAAATCTCGCCTCAGCGGCGCGCCTCGGTGCAGTTCGTCAGCCTGCTGGGGCTTGCCCACCAGGCCGACTTCAAGGTCCGTGTCGGCGGCTGGCTGGGCTGGCACAACGATGCCGAGCGCGATGTCGAGCCTGCGATCCAGTCGCTGGATGCGCAGCGTCTGCAGTGCATCTACGGCAGCGAAGAAAAAGACACGCTGTGCCCGGAGCTGCGTACGCGCGGCGTGGACGTCGTGATGCGGCCCGGTGGGCATCACTTCGATCACGATCCGGTGGTGCTGGCCGGCGTGCTGATGCAGGGCTGGCAGCGTGCGGTGCAGACGCCCAGGCCCAGCCGGGGGTGAGGGGCGACGCGATGCCAACGGCACACGAGCGAGTTGACAGGTGGAGTGATCGAACACCTTGGATACATCAGTTGCGGAGCAGCTGATCTGCGAGTTTGCTGCAGGGCCCTTGCCCGCCCACCCTCGCGGGACACGCTGCAAGTACGTCCTTGCAAGCTCTAGCGCGGCATCCATGCCGCTTAAGTCCCGCGACGGTGGGCGGGCAAGGACCAGTCGAGTGTGTCGGTGTGCATGTTTTCAACAAAGCAACCGACTCACTCTCTGGTGCGGTGTCCTCGCCGCTTGCGGGACCGATGGCGGCATGGATGCCGCCATCGAGCCTCCATTGACGGATTCACGGCGTGTCCTGCAAGCGGTGAGGGCACCGCGCATTCGACTCACTCAGCGGTTGACCTGCACGTCTGACTGCATCCACCAAGGCGCGGCCGACAAAACCGCTGCACTCACTGACAGGCAAGCGCTCGCTAGGTTTTTCAGCCGCTCTCAGTCATCGCCGCGTTCGACGCGCACCTGGATGCTGCCATCGGCCAGTTGCGCACGCAGGCGCTCGCCCGGCGTCACGTCGGCGGCGCTGCGCACCACGCCGCCATCGGCGGAGCGGGTCACGATGGCGTAACCGCGCGCCACGGTGGCGAGCGGGCTGACCGCTTCCAGCGAGCGCGCCAGCCCGCGCAATCGCAGTTGATCGTGCTGCAGCCGCCGTTGCATGGCCGCCTGCGGGTGCAATGCGCGCAGCCGCTGCTGCAAACTGGCCAGATTGCGTTGCGGGTTGTGCGCCTGCAGGTGCGTCTGCCCGCGTTGTACGCGGGCCTGCAGACGTTCCAGCAGCTGGGTCATGCGCGCTCGCAACTGCCGGCCGGCCTCTTCCTGGCGGCGCTGCAGCAGCTGCAAGCGCGCCTGCGGGCTATGTGCACGCAAGCGCAATGCCAGCCGGTCGGCGCGTTGCATCGCATTGCCCAAGGCATGTTGCTGCAGCTGGGCGATGCGCGCGTGTGCGCGCCGCACCCGTGCCACCAGTTCGCGCTGGTCGGGCACCAGCAATTCGGCCGCCACCGACGGCGTCGGTGCACGCACGTCGGCGACAAAATCGCTGAGGCTGAAGTCGGTCTCGTGACCGACCGCCGACACCACCGGCGTCTGCGCGGCGGCAATCGCACGCGCCAGGCGTTCGTCGTTGAACGCCCACAGATCCTCCAGCGAGCCGCCGCCACGGGTGATCAGGATGACGTCGTAACGCCCGGAGGCATCGGCGCGCTGCAGCAGCGAGGTGACTTGCGCTGCTGCACTGTCGCCTTGCACCAGCGACGGCAACAGATCCACTTCCAGCAGCGGAAAGCGCCGCGCCAGCACGCTGAGTACGTCGCGCACCGCTGCGCCGCTGGGCGAGGTGATCACCGCCAGCCGCCGCACGTGGGCAGGCAAGGGCTGCTTGCGCTCGGCATCGAACAGGCCTTCTGCCGCAAGCCGCGCGCGCAGTTCGTCGAAGGCCCGCCGTAACGCGCCTTCGCCGGCTTCCTCCATATGGTCGAGCACCAGCTGGTAGTCGCCGCGTGCCTCGTACAGGGTCAAACGGCCGCGTGCGAGCACGCGCAGGCCTTCGCGCGGTTGAAACTTCAACCAGGTGCTCTTGGGCTTGAACATCGCGCAGCGGATCTGCGCGCGCGCATCCTTGAGCGTGAAATACAGATGGCCCGAGGACGGGCGGGTGACGCTGCTCAGTTCGGCTTCCACCCACACCAGCGGGAAGCTTCCTTCCAGCAGGTCGCGCGCCAGCGTATTGAGCTGGCTGGGAGTGAGGATCTGTTGGTTGCGGTCGGCCATCGCGGCATTATCCCGTAGTGGCGCACGCCATGGGTGAGCACATTGGTCTGTGCGTCAAAGACCGTGCTGTGCCAGTGCCCAGCCCACGTGTTCGCGCACCAGCTCGGAGGCATCGTGGCGACGCGCTTCCAGTGCCGCCAATACCTCCGGCGTACCTGGCGCATTGCCCATGCCCACGGCGATGTTACGCAGCCAGCGCGCGTGGCCGCTGCGGCGGATCGGGCTGCCTTCGGTACGGCGCAGGAACTCGGCTTCGTCCCAGGCAAACAGCTGCGGCAGCGTCGCCACATCCAACTCGTTGCGGGCGCGGAAGTCGGCCTCGTCGGTGCGCTGGGCGAACTTGTTCCACGGGCAGATCAGCTGACAGTCGTCGCAGCCGAAGATGCGGTTGCCGATCGGCTTGCGCATGTCTTCGGGAATCGGGCCATCGTGCTCGATGGTGAGATAGGCGATGCAGCGGCGCGCATCCAGCCGATACGGCGCAATGATGGCCTGGGTCGGACAGATGTCGATACAGCGCGTGCAGGTGCCGCAGTGCGCGGTGGCGGGCGTGTCGATGGGCAATGGCAGATCGAGGTAGATCTCGCCCAGAAAGAACCAAGACCCGCCATTGCGGTCGATCAGGCAAGTGTGTTTGCCGATCCAGCCCAGCCCCGCGTTGCGCGCCAGCGCGCGCTCCAGCACCGGAGCGGAATCGACGAACACGCGGTAGCCGAACGCACCGATCTCGCCCTGGATGCGCTCGGCCAGTTTCTGCAGCCGGTTGCGCATCAACTTGTGGTAATCGCGGCCCAGTGCATAACGCGCCACGTAAGCACGGGTGCCATCGTGCAAGGTCGTCCAGGCCTCGCTGTCGTCCTTGCGGCCGTAATCCATGCCCACCGACAACACCCGCAAGGTGCCCGGCACCAGTTCCTGCGGACGGGAGCGCTTGTCGCCGTGCTGGGCCATCCAGTGCATCGTTCCGTACAGGCCTTCTTCCAGCCAGCTGCGCAGGTGCGCCTCGTCTTCGCCCAGCTCGATGCCGGTGATGCCGCAGCGTTGAAAGCCCGCTTCGCGTGCAAGCGCACGGATGCGCGCGGCAGCGTCGGTGGGGTCGGGGCGGGTGACGGCGGCAGACATGGCGGCAAGTATAGAATTCCCGACATGTACGCACCGCTCGCTCTTTACGACACCGCTGCCGCGCGCACGCTCGATGCGCAGGCCACCACGCTGCTGGGTGGCGATGGCTACACCTTGATGCAACGCGCCGGGCAGGCGGCCTGGCAATGGTTGCTGGAACGCTGGCCGCAGGCGCGCCGCATCGTGGTGGTGTGCGGCACCGGCAACAACGGCGGCGATGGCTACGTGCTTGCGCGGCTGGCGCAGCGGGCCGGGCGCCGAGTGTGCGTGGTGCATCTGCCCGAGTACGGCCCGGCCTCGGCGCTGTCCCAGCGCGCCTGCACCGACTATCTGGCGGTTGGCGGTGCGATCGAGCTGTTTCCATACGCGCTGGCGCAGGCCGATGTCGTCGTCGATGCGCTGTTCGGCATCGGCCTGAACCGCGCCCCGGATGCGCAGACTGCCGCGTTGATCGAGGCCATCAACGCGGCAGGCGCCCCGGTGCTGGCGCTGGATGTGCCCAGCGGGATCGATGCCGACCACGGCGTGGCGTTCGGGACCGCGGTGCGCGCGCATAGCACCTTGCAGTTCATCGTGCCGCACATTGGCCTGTATACCGGCGACGCACTGGACCATGCGGGCGAACGCGGCATTGCCTCGCTGGACGTGCCGGCCTCCGCCTTCGATGGGCTACAGCCGGCCGCACACGGTTGGGGCATCGATGCATTGGCCGCGCAGTTGCGGCCGCGCCGGCGCAATACGCACAAGGGCGAATCGGGGCGGGTACTGTGCGTGGGCGGCAATCTCGGCAGCGGCGGCGCGATCATGCTGACCGCCGAAGCCGCCTTGCGCAGCGGCGCCGGGCTGGTGCAGGTCGCCACCCGCGCCGAACATGTCGCCCCGCTGCTGGCGCGCTGCCCCGAAGCCATGGTGCGCGCCACGCAGGCCGACGACGACATCGCCGCACTGGCCGGAGCCGCCGATGTCGTTGCGCTTGGGCCGGGCCTGGGCCAGGACGACTGGGCACGGGCGTTGTGGCAGGGCGTGCTGGGGTCGGACAGCGCCTTGGTCATCGATGCCGATGGCCTCAATCTGCTGGCGGCCACCGCCGCACCACGGCGCGGCCCGCGGGTACTGACACCGCATCCCGGCGAAGCAGGGCGGCTGCTGGGACTGCCCACCGCGCAGGTGCAGCGCGATCGCCTGGCCGCTGCTGCCGCGCTGGCCCAGCGCTTCGATGCGGTGGTGGTGCTCAAAGGGGCCGGCACGGTAGTGGCTGCCCCGCATGTGGTCCCGCGCATCATCGACGCCGGCAACCCCGGCATGGCCGTCGGCGGCATGGGCGACCTGCTGACCGGGGTGATCGCCGCATTGCTGGGGCAGGGTTGGTCGGCCTTCGATGCCGCCAGCCTTGGCGCGTTGCTGCACGGCTGTGCCGGCGATGCGGCCGCGCGCGATGGCGAGCGCGGCCTGTTGCCTACCGATCTGCTGCCGCAGCTGCGTCGCCTCGCCAATGCCGGAGCCGACGCATGAATCAGCTCGATGCACATCTGGCCGACGCCGAGGCGACCGAAACGCTAGGCCGCGCCCTGGCAGCGGTGCGGCCCGCCACGGCCATGGTCCAGCTGCATGGCGACCTGGGCGCGGGCAAATCCACGCTTGCGCGCGCGTTACTGCGTGCGCTTGGCGTCACCGGCCCGATCCGCAGCCCGACCTACACCCTGGTCGAGCGTTATCCGCTGAGCAGCGGCGACGAAGCCTGGCATCTGGATCTGTACCGCATCGGCAATGCCGGCGAGCTGGATTTCCTAGGCCTGGACGAGGGTAGTGCCAGTTTGTGGCTGGTCGAATGGCCGGAGCGCGGCGCAGGCATCCTGCCGCCAGTGGATCTGGATGTGGAACTGGCCGTGGATGGCGATGGGCGCAGCGTAAGGCTGCTGGCTCGCAGCCCTGCCGGACGCGACTGGCTGCATGCCGCGGCCCAACAGGCCGAGTTGCAGCCCTTTTTTGTCAGCGGACAAGAAGAATGAACGCCAGGTTACGGATTATTAAGGGAAATCACCTTGCAATTCACGCAGTTGGATGATTGAATCCAGCGCCATGACACCGGGGATCCGACACTTCTGCGCTTACGCCCTGACCGCCAGCCTCAGCCTGGCGGTTTTTGCTGCGTGGGCCGGCGAGATCAAGAGCGTCGGCGTCAGTACCGGCGCCACCGGCACGCGTGCAGAAATCCAGCTGGCCGGCAGCGGCGGGTTCAAGACGCTGTCACTGGCCAACCCCAATCGCTTGGTGGTGGATTTCCCGGAGTCGGCAGCCGCACGTGGCTTGAAGTTGCCGCCGGCCAACGGCCTGGTCACCTCGGTGCGCACCGGGCAGCCGGTGCCGGGCACGTTCCGGGTGGTGTTCGAGCTGGCAAGCCCGGTGACCGCGCTCAAGCCGCAGATGCAGACGCTGGGCAGTGCTTCGACCCTTGTGATCGAGTGGCCGGGCGATCCGGCGCCTGCGGCTGCCACTTCCGTTGCGGCCAGTACGCCTGCCGCACTGCCGCCGCCACGTCCGCTCAACGCACAGGCCGAGGCCGCGCGTGCAACCGCTGCCCTGGCCGCGTCAGCGCAACGTGCCTTGTCCGTGCCGTCAACACCGCCGCCGCCGTCAGCGCCGGCCGTCGTGCCTGCGGCGGCGATGCCGACGGTCACGCCCGCAGCCGTGCCAACCACGGTTGCCACCGGTGTGCCGACGCCGCGCCCGGGAACGCCCGCTGCTGCCACGCAGGCGGCTGCGGTCGGCAATCCAGCCAATCGGGTCGCCATGAATCCCGCCACGCCTGCGGCCGGTGCAACGTCCGCAGGCGGTGCATCCGCCGCTGCAATTTTGAATGGCGGCAGCACGCCGATGGCAGTTGCCGGCGCCGGCGCCGTGGTCTCCGGTACTGCGCCCGGCGCCGTTGCAAACGACGATCTGCCACCGCGCCCGGTGCTGCCCAGCGAGGCATCGCGCGTCAAGATGGCGCCGGGCATGCGGCCGTTGATCGTCGCCATCGATCCCGGCCACGGCGGCCAGGATCCGGGTGCGATGGGCCCGACCGGCAAGCGCGAAAAAGACGTGACCCTGGCGGTCGGCCGCGAACTGGCACGCCAGATCAACGCCACGCCCGGTATGAAGGCGTACCTGACCCGCGACACCGACGTGTTCATTCCATTACCGATGCGCGCGCAAAAGGCGCGGGCTGCGAAGGCCGACATCTTCATTTCCATCCATGCCGATGCTGCAGAAAATCGCAGTGCGACCGGTTCGTCGGTCTACGTGCTGTCGACCAAGGGCGCCTCATCGCAACGCGCGCGCTGGTTGGCCGATAAGGAAAACGCCGCCGACCTGGTCGGTGGCGTGCGTCTGCAACAGACCGAAAGCACGCTGGCCAATGTGCTGCTGGACCTGGCGCAGAGCGGCCACATGAAGGCCTCCGAGGATGCCGCCGGCCATGTGCTCGGTGGCCTCAAGCGCATCGGCAACAATCACAAGCCGCAGCTGGAACGCGCCAATTTCGCAGTGCTGCGCACCTCCGACATGCCGGCGATGCTGGTCGAAACCGCCTTCATCTCCAACCCGGATGAAGAACGCCGCCTGATCGACCCGGCCTACCAGCGCAAGATCGCCGCCGCCGTGCTGGATGGCATCGATACCTTCTTCACCCGTCAGCCGCCGCCGGGCACCTTGTTCGCCGCGCGCGCGCAGGCCGAGGCCGATGCCGTCGGCACCGTGGCCGGCGGCAGTCGCTGACCCGCTCGGCTATCATTCCGTACTGATTCCCTGAGCGACGGCGCCTGCGCGCCGCCGGATTGCCGTGCCGACGTTCGTCTTGCCTGCCACCCCCGACATCCACCCTGTTTTGCGCTGCCAGCGCTCAAGCGCGCGCTGATGGCGATCCGTCAGTTGCCCGAGATCCTGATCAACCAGATCGCTGCCGGCGAAGTGGTCGAGCGTCCCGCGTCGGTGGTCAAGGAATTGGTCGAAAACGCCCTCGATGCCGGTGCCACCCGCGTGGACATCGATCTGGAAGAGGGGGGCGTGCGCCTGATCCGCATCCGCGACAACGGCGGTGGCATTACGCCCGATGAGCTGCCGTTGGCGGTGTCGCGGCATGCCACCAGCAAGATCGCCTCGCTGGACGATCTGGAAACTGTCGCCACGCTCGGCTTCCGCGGCGAAGCCTTGCCTTCGATCGCCTCGGTCAGCCGCTTTACGCTGATCTCGCGCCGGCACGATGCCGAACACGGCTCGGCGCTGCAGATCGAAGGCGGGCGGCTTGGCGAGGTGACACCGCACGCGCATGCGCCCGGTACCACGGTGGAAGTGCGCGAGTTGTTCTTCAACGTGCCGGCACGGCGCAAGTTTCTGCGTGCCGAGCGTACCGAGCTCGGGCATATCGAAGAGTGGCTGCGCTCGTTGGCATTGGCGCGCCCGGATGTGGAATTGCGCGTGGCGCACAACGGCAAACCGTCGCGCCGCTACAAGCCAGGCGATCTGTATTCGGATGCGCGGCTGGGCGAAACCTTGGGCGAGGACTTCGCGCGGCAGGCCTTGCGTGTGGATCACAGCGGCGCCGGCCTGCGGCTGCATGGCTGGGTCGCGCAACCGCATTACTCGCGGGCCAGTACCGACCAGCAATATCTCTACGTCAACGGCCGCTCGGTGCGTGATCGCAGCGTGGCGCATGCGGTCAAGATGGCCTACGGCGACGTGCTGTTCCATGGCCGCCAGCCTGCGTACGTGCTGTTTCTCGAGCTGGACCCGGCGCGCGTGGACGTCAACGTGCACCCGGCCAAGCACGAGGTGCGTTTCCGCGAAGCGCGGCTGATTCACGACTTCGTCTATCGCACCTTGCAGGATGCGCTGGCACAGACGCGCGCCGGCGCCACGCCCAACAGCATCGGCAGCGATGGCGCCGGCTACGCGGCCGCTGGCGGAATGGGCAACCTCGTTGGCGGCGGTTCCGCAACCCATGCCGGCGCATCCGGCAGTGGCGGCGGCTTGGGCAGCTACGCCAACTGGACGCCCTCGCAGACGCCATTGGGCCTGCGTGTGGACGAAGCGCGCGCAGCCTATAGCGCGTTGTATGCGCCGCCGTCGGGCCATGCGCAGCAGTCCGCCAGCGTGCCGCAGTTTTCCGGGGCCGGTTTGCCAGCGACGGCCGAAGACAGCGGCGTGCCGCCACTGGGCTATGCGGTGGCGCAATTGCACGGCATCTACATCCTGTCCGAGAACGCCGAAGGCCTGATCGTGGTGGACATGCATGCCGCGCACGAACGCATCGGCTACGAACGGCTCAAGAACGCGCACGACAGCATCGGCCTGCATGCGCAGCCGTTGCTGGTGCCGATGACGCTGGCAGTGGGCGAACGCGAGGCCGACACCGCCGAACGCGAAGCCGAGACGCTGGCGAGCCTGGGCTTCGAGATCACCCGCGCCGGCCCGCAATCGCTGCACGTCCGCAGTATTCCGGCCTTGCTGGCCAATGCCGAGCCGGAGGCGTTGCTGCGCGATGTGCTTGGCGACCTGCGCGAGCACGGCCAGAGCCGCCGCATCGCCAGCGCGCGCGACGAACTGCTGTCGACCATGGCCTGCCACGGCGCGGTGCGCGCCAACCGTCGCCTCACCGTGCCGGAAATGAACGCCTTGCTGCGCGATATGGAAGCCACCGAGCGCTCGGGTCAGTGCAATCATGGCCGACCCACCTGGGCTCGGTTTACGCTGAGCGATATCGATCGTTGGTTTCTCAGGGGGCGGTGATGGCGGTGCACATGGGGAAGGGCTGGCTGCTCGGCATGCTGGTGGTCGCGACGCTGGCCGGATGTGGGCGCGATGCGCCGCCACCGGCCGCACCGGTTGCCTTGGACAAGACATTTCTGGCCGACAATGCCGCCTGGCGCGAAAGCCGGATCAACGAACTGCGCGCCCCCGATGGCTGGACCAGCCTGGTCGGTCTGCATTGGCTGTCGCTGAAGGCGCATTACATCGGCAGTAGCGCCGATAGCGGCATCCAGCTTGCGGTCGGGCCGCCGAAGATGGGCATGGTGTCCAGCGAGGGCGGGGCGGTGTGGTTCGTGCCCGAACGTGGCGCCGCGCTTACCGTGGGTGGCAAGCCGCTGGCTGGCAGGATCCGCTTCCAGTCCGATCGCGATCCGCAGCCTACGTTGATCCATTTCGACGATGGCAAGGGCGTGCTCAGCCTGATCCATCGCGGCGACCGCTACGCACTGCGGGTCAAGCATGCCGACGCGCCCTCGCGCAGCCAGTTCGCCGGGCTGGAGTACTGGCCGACAGATCCCTCCTGGCGCATCGACGCACGTTACGTCCCCAACGATGTCGGCAAGACCATTCCGATCGTGGACATCGTCGGCATCAGCAGCGAGCAATCCAATGCCGGCGCCGTCGAATTCGAGCGCGACGGCAAGACCTATCGCCTGGAGACGATCGGCGAACCCGGGCGGCCGGCGTTCGTCGTGTTCGCCGACCGCACCAGTGGGCACGGCAGCTATCCGGCCGGGCGCTTCCTGGATCTGGACGTGCCGGATGCGTCCGGTCATGTCGTGGTGGACTTCAATCGCGCCTACAACCCGCCCTGCGCGTTTACCCCCTTTGCAACCTGCCCGTTGCCGCCGCCGGAAAACCGGATCGATCTGGCGGTTGCTGCCGGCGAGAAAACCTACAAGGTGCCGCACTGACGTGATGAGGTGGACCCGGTGAGAGGTGATGCGATGAGCGTGCGCCTGCGCGCGCGTGTTGCCGCGTGGTGCGGCGGGGCGATGATCGGTCTGGCGCTGTGGGGTGGGGGGATGGCACCGGCCTGGGCGCGTGGTGCCGACCGGGCGCCTGCCGGCCCGCCGGTGCCGCTGCTGTGGAAGGTCGATGGCAAGGGCGGCACGCTCTACCTGCTGGGCTCGTTCCACGTGCTCAAACCCAGCGATTACCCGCTGTCGCCGGATGTGATGCAGGCATTCGCCAAGGCCGACCGTCTGCTGTTCGAGCTGCCGCCGTCCGATGCGCAATCGCCGCAGCTGGCCACCCGCATGCTGCAAGTGGCACGACGCACCGATGGTCGCACTCTGCAGGATGTGCTGGATGCAAAGACCTGGCAGGCACTCAGTGCCTACGCGCGCAAGTACGGCATGTCGATCGATGCCTTGCAGTCGCTCAAACCGTGGTTCGTCGCACTGTCGGTCAGCCTGGCCGAAATGACCCGGCAAGGCATGGACCCGAACGCGGGCCTGGATCATTACCTGATGGATCAGGCGCAGGCCAGGGGCAAGCCCGCCGACGGCCTGGAGCGCGCCGAAGAACAGATCGCCCTGCTGGATGGCATGTCGCCCACCGAGCAGCATCAGCTGCTGGAAGAGGCGCTGGACGAGGCCGATACCACCGATCAGCTGCGTCGGCTGCATGCGGCCTGGCGCGATGGCGACGTGCACACGCTATCGACGCAGATGGCCGAAGACATGCGCCGTCAGTATCCGGCGCTGTATCAGGACATCAACGTCGAGCGCAATGCGCGTTGGGTGCCGCGGCTGGAAAAACAGCTGGGCAAGCACAGTGGAACCACCCTGGTGGTGGTGGGCGCCCTGCATCTTTTGGGCAACGACGGAGTCGTGGAGCGCTTGCGTGCGCGTGGCTACCACGTGCAGCGGATGTGCTCGGCCTGCGCGCAGCAGGCCGGCCACTAATCAAGCGTCTGGTCGCGCCTCCAGCCGCTCAGGCTGGAAGGCGCGAGGAGCGAGCTCATCCGCGGTTGCGTGCCTTGCCGGTGGTGCTGCTTGATGCGCCACCGTGCGTGCCGGTGCCCATCGGGCCACTGCCCATGCTGCCGGCGCCAGGCGGCGTCGGCGGCGTGCCGGGGCCGCCCGGACGACCGAAACCGGCGCCGAAGTTGCGCTGGAATTCCTGCCACAACTCCAGGTTGCGCTCGGTGAGCTGGTTCATCATCGCCCACGGGGTCTGCCCGAGCAGGTTGCCCATCTGCTGGCGGAACTGCTGCTGCTGGTCCAGGAACACCTGCATGCTGCGTTCCAGGTAATTGCCCATGAAGCCCTGCAGCGAGTCCCCGTAGAAGCGGATGATCTGGCTCAGCAACTGGGTGGAGAGCATCGGCTCGCCGTCCTGTTCGCGGTCGGCGATGATCTGCAGCAAGACGGCACGACTTAAATCTTCGCCACTCTTGGCATCGCGGACTTCGAACTCCTCGCCGTCGATGATCAACTGGCGCACATCTTCGATGGTGATATAGCTGGAAATCTCGGTGTCGTAGAGACGGCGATTGGGATACTTCTTGATGATGCGAAGTCCGGCCATGGAACGTTCACTCACACTGATAGTGCGCGCAGGATGGCGCAGCGCAGCAGCGGTTGCAACAGCCAAACGGCCTTATTTGCTTAAGCGGACACATTAAAAATGTTGCGCAGCATGGTTTTTATGCAAAATCCATGCTGCACCGCAAAGTTGCAGCAAACGTTACCAGCCCATGTGGTGGCCGCCGTTGATGTCCAGATTGGATCCGGTGATCCAGGCAGCCTCTTCCGCCACCAGGAATGCCACCGCGTAGGCGATCTCTTCCGGGCGGCCCAGCCGCCCGGTGGGGATATCGGCCACGATCTTGGCGCGTACCTCTTCCGGCACCGCCATGACCATGTCGGTGGCCACGTAACCGGGCGAGACCGTGTTGACGGTGACCCCGAAGGCGGCGTTCTCGCGCGCCAGCGAAATGGTGAAACCGTGCATGCCGGCCTTGGCCGCGGCGTAATTGGCCTGGCCGTACTGGCCCTTGAGCCCGTTGATGGAACTGATCTGGATGACCCGGCCCCAGCCACGCTTGCGCATGCCTTCGATCACCGGGCGGGTGACGTTGAACACCGAATTGAGGTTGGTGTTGATGACGTCGTGCCACTGCTCGGCGGTCATGCGGTGGAAGGTGGTGTCGCGGGTGATGCCGGCATTGTTGACCAGGATCTCGATCGGCCCCAGCGATGCCTCCACCTCCTCGACCAGGGCGCGCGCATGCTCGGAGGAGGCTACATCGCCACGGAACAGGGCAAATGCGTAACCCTGCGCCTGCATGCGCTGCTGCCAGTCGCGCGCCTTTTCGTCGTTGCGGAAGTTGCTGGCCACCTTGTGGCCCTGGTCGGCCAGGCGCTTGCAGATGGCGGTACCGATACCGCCGGTGCCGCCGGTGACCAATGCGACGCGAGATGTCATGACGACTCCATTAAGCGGGGAAGGCCGGAGGATCGGGGTGCCGGCGCAGACGCCGCGCCCGGATGCCGGTGCTGGGTCGCAATTCTAGTCACGCCCGGGCAGCGATGCGCGCCCATCGCTGCCCAGGGTGGCGGTGCGCGGCAGCAGCTCGGGCGAAAAATGCTGCACGGCATGCCGCAGCAACGCATCGATGCCTCCCTGCTGCGGCAGGGCCGACGGCGGCTGGCCCAGCGCCTGCCAGGCGGCATGCAGCGCCGGCAACGGGTCGGTGTCGTCCAGTGCGGGCGCGCCGTGCGATTTGGATAATTTGCGGCCATCGGCATCCAGGATCAGCGGCAGGTGCAGGTAGCGTGGCTGGGGCAAGTCCAGGGCGCGTTGCAGCAGGAGTTGGCGCGGGGTGGAGTCGAGCAGGTCTGCGCCGCGTACGACATCGGTGATGCCCTGCGCAGCATCGTCCACCACCACCGCCAACTGGTAAGCCCAGTAGCCATCGGCGCGACGCAGCACGACATCGCCGACGTCGGCGTAGACGTCCTGCCGTACGTGGCCTTGTAGCGCATCGTCGAAGCCGACCGGGCCCTGGGGCGGCACGCGCAGGCGCACCGCGCGCCGGTCGCCCAGCGCCGCCACGCAGGTGTGGTGGATACCGCCCATCCGGGCCAGATCGGCGCGACTGCAGCTGCATTCGAACGCCAGCCCGCTCGCCAGCAGTGTGGCGATTGCGTCGTTGTAGTGCGCATCGCGGTCCGATTGCCGGATCACCGGCAGGTCGGATGTCAGCCCGAACGCGGCCAGGCTGTGCAGCTGGCGTTCGGACGCGCCCGGCTCGGCGCGTGGCGGGTCGATGTCCTCGATGCGCACGCACCACTGCCCACCGGCATGACGGGCGAGCAACCAACTGCCGAATGCCGCCAGCAGCGAGCCGAAGTGCAGGGGGCCGGTCGGGGAGGGCGCGAAGCGGCCGCGGTAGGGAGGGTGTGGCATAGACAGCTGAATCGTCGGTCAGGTGCTTGCTTGATTTCAAGCCGCGACGGCCGCAGATCCGCAGCAGGTCACCCCCGATGAGTGGAGCAAGCGCGTCATGTTCAACCGCATTTTCCTGTTCCTGCTGACCAACCTGGCGGTGTTGTTCCTCGCCAGCATTGTGATGTCGGTATTGGGCGTCAATTCCGCACAGATGAGCGGCCTGCTGGTGATGGGCGCCATTTTCGGTTTCGGCGGCGCGTTCGTCTCGTTGCTGCTGTCCAAGTTCATGGCCAAGCGCAGCACCGGCGCGCAGGTGATCACCGAGCCGCGCACACCGACCGAGCGCTGGTTGCTGGAGACGGTGCGGCGTCAGGCGCAGGCCGCCGGCATCGGCATGCCGGAAGTAGCGATCTACGAGGGCCCGGAAATCAATGCCTTCGCGACCGGCGCCAATCGCAACAATGCGTTGGTCGCGGTCTCCACCGGGCTGCTGCAGAACATGAGCCAGGACGAAGCCGAGGCAGTGCTCGGCCACGAGATCGCCCACGTCGCCAATGGCGACATGGTGACAATGGCGCTGCTGCAAGGTGTGTTGAATACCTTCGTGATCGTGTTGGCGCGTGTGGTCGGCGGCGTCATCGACAGTGCCCTGTCGGGCAACCGCGAGGGCGGCCGCGGCTTTGCGTACTACATCATCGTGTTCGCGCTGGAGATGCTGCTCGGCATGTTCGCGACCATGATCGCGATGTGGTTCTCGCGCCGCCGCGAGTTCCGCGCCGACGCCGGTGGCGCGCAGCTGGCCGGACGCAACAAGATGATCGCCGCGCTGGAGCGGCTGTCGCTCAACCATGGCCAGAGCACCTTGCCCTCGCAGGTGCAGGCGTTCGGCATCTCCGGTGGCGTCGGCGACGGCTTGCGTCGCCTGTTCCTGAGCCACCCGCCGCTGAGCGAGCGCATCACCGCGCTGCGGGCGGCCAATGCTGCGGCACTGTAAGCGGCATCCGAGATCGCGGCGGCTCCGTGTGATGCGGAAGCCGCTGCAGCAATCAGCATCGGTCATTGGTGCAACGGCCACATGAGCGTGCCGCCCAGGTTCAACCAAACAGTGCCCGCTGCATGACCTGGGCGGAAACCGGTCGACCAGGTATCGGGTTGAAAGACAACAAAAAACCCGCGCATTGCGGGTTTTTTGTTGTTCTGTGTGACCGGTTTCGGTTGGATCAGCCGAATTCGTAGTTCATCAGCGGGCCGGTGGGTGCGACGAAATCTCCCTGCACATAATCCACGCCCGCGCTGAAGAAGCTGCTCATCGACTGCGCATCGGCCACGAATTCGGCCACGGTCAAAATGCCGGCCGGCTGCGCGCGCGAGGTGATTTCGCGGATCTTTTCCTGGCTCTCGCGCGCCGAGGCGACGTCGCCGGTGATGCCGCGGTCCAGTTTGAGGAAGGCCGGCTGGAAATGCGCGAGCAGCTGGAACGAATCCAGACCCGAACCGAACTGCTCCAGCCCGACCTTGCAGCCCATCGCCGACACCGCCGCCAGAAACTGTTGCGCATTACGCAGATGCGTAAACACCTTCGATTCGGGCGTCTGCAACCACAGGCGCTCGCCCGGCACGCCGTACACCGCCAACTGCTCGCGGATGGTGTCGATCATCTGCGGGTCGGAGAACGAGTTCGGCCCGATGCGCACCAGCAGGTGCGTAGTGTGTCCCGCACGTTGCCGCTCGCCGAGCTGACGGATGGCGCGCGCCACCACCCAGCGGTCGATTTCGGTGATCAGGTCGTGCTCTTCGGCGATGGCCATGAAGGCATTCGGCGACATCATCTCGCCGTTGCGATCCAGGCGCAGGAACGCCTGATACAGCTCCAGCGGCTCGCCCTGCAGATTGAGCACCGGCTGGTAATGCAGCAGGAACCCATCGCCGACCAGCGCCTCGCGCAGCTGCGCGACCCAACGCTCGATGCGCTCTTCCTCGGCCCGGTCGGCAGCGGCCGGGTCGTAGATGCTGACCGCGTTACCGCCGAGTTCGGCAGTGGTACGCACCGCTTCGGTCCCGCGATTGAGCACCTGGCCGATGCTGGCGATCTTTTCGCCGATCTGCACGCCGCCAATGCTCACCGTGACCGTGGCCGAGCGCGAGCCGACGCTGAAAACATGCTGCGCGAATGCATCGCGCACCGTTTCCGCCAGCGCGTGGGTACGTGCGTAGTTGCCGTCCAGCAACAGGGCAAAGCTGTGCTCGCCGAAGCGTGCAGCCACCACGCTCTCATCGACGATGCCGGCCACGTGCGCGGCCATGGCCGCGATCAAGGCGTCGGCCGAGTCCAGGCCGATCTCGGGAAGGATGCGGCTGTAGTGATCCGGCTCGATCAGCAGGAAGCCGGACTGGCCTTCGCTGCGGCCGGCGCGCGCCACCGCCTGTTCCAGCGCCACCATGAAGGTGGGGCGGTTGAGCAGGCCGGTGACCTGGTCGCGCTGGCGCAGGTCTTCGACCTCGCGCGCCAGTTCCGGGTCGAACTCCTCGCGGCGGCGGAACACCACCTGGATGCACGGCTCGCCTTCATACGTGGCGGTGGCAAATTCCATCGTCGCCGGGAAGGTGTCGCCTTCCAGCCGGCGTGCGTCGACCTTGTACTGCGCCGGCGGCGGCTCGCCCTTGGCCATGGCCTTGAGCAGTTGCTTGAAGTCGTCCACGTATTGCGCGGCGATCATGTCCAGCAACGACACGCCCTCGACATCGTCGAACGACTCGAAGCCGAACATCTCCAGATAGGCCTCGTTGGCGCGGATATGCATGCCTTCGTGCACGTAGGCGATGGGGTCGCGCGAGGAGGCGATCAGCGCATCGCAGCGCCGCTCGGTTTCGCGCATCTGCGCTTCGATGCGGCGCAGGCCGCGACGCGCCTGCAGGTCGGCCCACTCCGAACGCACCAGGGCCAGCAGATGTTCCGGACGCTGGCGCAGCGCGATCGCACGGATACCATGCGCAGCGGCCTCGACCACTGCATTTTCCTCGATGCGCTCGGCCAGCAGGATGATCGGAATGTCCTTGCCACTGCCGGCGATCTGCGCCTGTAGCGCGCTCATCGGCACCTGCTGGGCCTGGCCCTGGATGGCCAGATCGATCTGGCCCGACAGCATGCTGGCCAGTTCCTCCTGGTTTTGCGGCCGCGACGGACGTACCGCGATGCCGCCGTTGCGCAGCGCGGTGACGATGGTCTCGGCACTCTCCACGCTGTCATCGACGATCATCAGGCGGAGGGTGAGATCTTTGCCTTTTTGCATGCGCGGCTCCCTGGAGACGGGCTTTAATACACGAAGGGGTTTGGCACGTCCATGTGTGTGGATCATGCCGCATCCAGTGTGAGACGTGGCGCAAGTAATGGGCCGCCGGTGAACTCGCGCAGGGCCGCGACCGGGCCTTGGTGCGTCGATCCTCGCGGACGCCACGGCAATCACGCTGCATCGCTCACTGCGTACGCAGTCGGTGCTGCGCAATGCCGTGCGGCGTGATCAGGCTGCGCTGCCGGCGGCGTGGCCGGATGCCCAGGCCCACTGGAAGTTGTATCCCCCAAGCCAGCCGGTGACGTCCAGCACTTCGCCGACGAAGTACAGGCCAGCCACCAGCCGCGACTCCATGGTCGCACTGGAGACCTGATTCGTATCGACACCGCCGAGGGTGACTTCAGCAGTGCGGTAGCCCTCGGTTCCGCTGGCGATCAGCGGGAAGGCAGAGAGCAGCTCGGCCGCGCCCTGCAACTGCGGCGGATCCAGCTGGCGCACCGGCTTGTCCGGCAACCACACCTCGCACAGGCGTTGCGCAAAGCGTCGCGGCAGCACATCGCCCAGCACATTGCGCAGCTCGGTGGCGCCGCGCTGCTGTTTCTGCTCGCGCAGCCACGCGCCCGCGTCGTGTCCCGGCAGCAGGTCGAGCCGCAAGTCGTCGCCAGGCTGCCAATACGAAGAGATCTGCAGGATCGCCGGCCCACTGACGCCGCGATGGGTGAGCAGCATGAAGTTGCGGAAGCTGGCGCCGTTGCAGTGCGCTTCCACCGGCAGGGCGAGACCGGACAGGTCCTGCAGACGTTCCTGATGTTTGCCGCTCAAGGTCAGCGGTACCAGCCCGGCGCGCGTCGGCAGCAGCGCATGGCCGAATTGTCTGGCCAGGGTGTAGCCGAAGCCGCTGGCGCCCATGCTGGGTATCGACAGCCCGCCGGTGGCGACGATCAGCGATTGCGCCTGCACGCGCCCCAGGCTGGTGTCGAGCGTGAAACCGTCGCTGTCGCGACGGACCGAGCGCACCTCGCACTGGGTGTGGATCTGCACCCCGGCCGCCTCGCACTCGTCCAGCAGCAGCCGCACGATCTGCTTGGACGAGATGTCGCAAAACAGCTGGCCCAGCTCTTTTTCGTGATACGCGATGCCATGGCGCTCCACCAGCTCGACGAAATCGCCCGGGCTGTAGCGCGCCAGCGCAGATTTGCAGAAATGGCGATTGGCGGAAATGAAGTTGCCTGGCGCGGTCCCGGTATTGGTGAAATTGCAGCGCCCGCCGCCGGACATCAGGATCTTCTTGCCGACCTTGTTGGCGTGGTCCAGCACCAGTACCTGACGGCCACGCCGGCCGGCGGTGAAGGCGCTCATCAGGCCGGCAGCCCCGGCACCGATGACCAGCACGTCGCACCGCATGTTCATTCGGCCGGCGCTTGTCGCACCATCGGGGTCAGGGTGACGCTGCCGTGGTCGGCCAGCATCTGCACTTCGCCGTCCTGGATGATCACATCAAAGCGCATGCCGCGCTGGATCAGCGCGCCCAGCGCTTCGGTGGCCTGGGAGTCGAGTTCGATCACGCGCAGGTTGCGGTGCCGGCCCATGGCGTTGGCGTGCTTCTTCCACCAGGTCTCGGTAGCCTGACCGCCGTAGCCGATGACCACCGCTTCGCGCGAGCGGTTGCAGGCCTTGCGCACGCGGCTTTCATCGGGCTGGCC
This sequence comes from Xanthomonas sp. 3793, assembly GCF_024806835.1. Classification (GTDB taxonomy): domain Bacteria; phylum Pseudomonadota; class Gammaproteobacteria; order Xanthomonadales; family Xanthomonadaceae; genus Xanthomonas; species Xanthomonas arboricola_F. The sequence goes on along the minus strand of NZ_JANTYU010000001.1, from coordinate 469,850 downwards.
GAGGTCGATCCACAGGTCCGGGTCGCCGGTGTAGTCGCGCCGCCACAGGTCGGGCTCGTCGTCGTTGCTGAGACCGCGGCCGAATTCCAGGCGGTCATCGGCGAACAGGGCGAACGCGAGCAGGCGCACCATCAGGCGCTCGTCGGTTTCGGAAGGGTGTTGGGCCAGGGTCAGCGAATGGTTGGCGTAGTAGCCGCGGTCCATGTCGCTGATCTGGAGCTCCGCCCTGCGGACGGTGGCGGTGAGGGCCATCAGGATGCCGATTGCAAAGGGCGCTCATGATACGCGCCCGTCCCAGCTACGGCGCGTTACGTCCGCGCGCGTGGTTGCCCAGCCAGCCAGCGGTCCAGCTGGGCGGCGAAGGCCTGACGATCGCGGGCATGCAGCGCCGCTGGCCCGCCGGTTGCGATGCCGGCACCGCGCAGCTCTTCCATGAAGCCTCGCACCGACAGGCGCTCGGCGATGGTGTTGCTGGTGAACGCTTCGCCGCGCAGCCCGACCGCCGCGGCGCCTGCTTCCAGCGCGCGCGCAGCCAGCGGGATGTCCTGGGTCACCACCAGGTCACCCGCGGCCACCCGTTCGGCGATCGCATCGTCGGCCGCGTCCGGGCCGCCGGGCACCTGCAAGGCGCGTACATGGGGCAGGGAAGGCGTACTGAGATAGTGGTTGGCGACCAGGGTCACGGCAATGCCGGTGCGTGCTGCGGCGCGGAACAGGATGTCGCGGATCACCGCAGGGCAGGCATCGGCATCGACCCAGATCTGCGCGCGTCTCGGTGCTGGAGGCGTATTCATCGAGTGATTGTGGATGGGGATGGGCCCGACAGACAGTCGGATTTGGCCTGACGGCAAAAGATTTGACGCAAGGTGTCGCTTTTTGCCGAAAACACGAGTACTGTGCACGCACTGTGTTTGCAAGGGTCACCGTGAATCGTGGCCTGGTGCAGCCGGATCGTTACAGATCTCGCTTCATCGTTCCGCTTTACCAACGCCTGCAACTCAGTCTCAGCTCCGGCTTTTCGGACGCTGCGATTTATCCATCTATAGTTCAGGAGTTAGTAAAATGTCAGATGCATCACGTCAGAGCGGTACCGTGAAGTGGTTCAACGATGCCAAGGGCTTCGGCTTCATCACCCCGGAAAGCGGCCCGGACCTGTTCGTGCACTTCCGTGCCATCCAGGGCACCGGCTTCAAGTCGCTGCAGGAAGGCCAGAAGGTCACCTTCGTCGCCGTGCAGGGCCAGAAGGGCATGCAGGCTGACCAGGTGCAGGCGGTCTAATCCGTCTGCAACCTTAGGGTTGCCAAAAACGCCGGTCGCGCAAGCGGCCGGCGTTTTTTATTGTCCGCTGCGTACCCCGTGCAGCGGGGCTTGTGTCATCGGAGATGGCTGGTCTTCTGCATCCAGGCCGTGGGTGATTTCTGCGGCCTGCCGAATTTTCGTCCCGGCGTCATCGACTACGTGGCACCGCCTGCAACAGACGCCGGCCCGCATGTGGAGCGTTGCTCGCCGCGAGCAGGCAAATGGCTGGGCCACTGCGCGGCGCACTACATCGCGGCCGCGGCACGGCTTGCGCACGGCAACGACGTCCGGATGGTTAGGATGACGCTTTCCGTGTGCGGCCGCTTGCCATGATCACTGTTCACCATCTCAACAACTCCCGTTCGCAGCGCGTGCTGTGGCTGCTCGAGGAGTTGGCACTGCCTTACCAGATCGTGCGCCACGAGCGCGATCCCAAGACCATGCTGGCCCCGGCGGAGTTGCGCGCGATCCACCCGCTTGGCAAGTCGCCGATCATTGTCGATGGCGACCTGACCATCGCCGAGTCGGGCGCCATCCTCGACTACCTGACCGAGCGCTACGACACCGAATGCGCGTTGTCGCCGCCTGCACGCCCCATCGACTCACCCGAACGTCAGCAGTTCCGCTACTGGATGCACTACGCCGAAGGCTCGGCGATGCCGCCGCTACTGATGACGCTGATCTTCGCTCGTATCCGCAGCGCGCCGATGCCGTTCTTTGCCAAGCCCATCGCGCGTGCCATCGTGGACAAGGCGATGTCGGGTTTTGTCGGCCCGCAGGTGAAGTTGCATCTGGATTGGATGGAACAGTCGCTGCAGGCCAACGCCTGGTTTGCCGGCGAACGCTTTACCGCTGCCGACATCCAGATGAGTTTTCCGGCGCAGGCTGCCGCCGCGCGCGGCGGCGGGCTGGAGAGCTACCCGCAATTGCGCGCGTTCCTGGAGCGGATCGAGGCGCGCCCTGCGTACCAGGCTGCACTGAAGAAGGGTGGCCCCTATGCGCTGATGGGCCGCAATAGCAACGACTGATGCCAGGGCCGGCAACGGCATGACGTTGCCAGCCACGTGGTTGCTGTAGCGGCGGCGCCTGCTGAGCCAGCGGGCTTGCCGGGGCAGCAGTTATTCAGCGGTGCATGACGTGCGCCAGCCCCACCTCAGGGTGCCTGGCACTGACGAAGGAAGTGCAGGGTGTCGCGCAGTTCCGGCGAGTCGGCCGGCGGCTTGCGGAAGGCGAGCACCAGACCCATGTGGCCGACTCCTGGGTAGAGCTTGACCTGTACGTTTTTGCCCTCGCCACGCATGGCCGAAGCCAGCGCGGTGCTGTTCTGTGGCTCAACGACGCGGTCGGCATCGCCATGCAACAACAGCATCGGCGGCTCGTTGCCGTCGACATGCAGGACCGGCTGCGACCTGGCCTGCTCGTCCTGCGAGGTGCCGAAGATCTCGACAAGTTCGGGGTCGGTCATCGGAAGAAAATCGTAGGGGCCGGCCAGGCCGACAAAGCCGCATAGCTGCTGGGGCTGAAGGCCTTGCGCCTGTAGCCAGTGGCCATCGGTCGCCAGCAGACCGGCGATATGGGCGCCGGCCGAATGCCCCATCACCGCCAGTCGCTTGGGGTCGCCGCCATATTCGCGCGCATGCCGGGCGCTCCATGCGGTCGCGCGGGCGGCGTCGGCCATGAAGCCTTGCAGCCCCACCTGCGGGTACTTGCGGTAGTCGGCCACCATTGCGACCACACCTTGACGGGCCAGGGCCTCACCCATCCAGCGATAGTTGGCGCGCTTGCCGCGTTTCCAGGTGCCGCCATAGAAGAACACCACCACTGGTGCACCCACCGCACCGCGTGGCTGGTAGACATCCAGGGCCAGGCCGTGCTCCGGATCGAACACCTGGTTGGGATGTTCGACGACGCCCTCGCGACTGGAGACGGCATTGATGCCGCCAAAGAACACGCTGCTGCAGGCCGTCAACGTGAGGGAGCCAAGCAGCAGGATGGCGGGACGGATCCAGCGGGAGGCGCGAAGAGGCATGGGCGATGTCGGTTGAGGGAAGAGGTGTGGAGCCAGGCGGCTGATGACGGGCGACGCGTGTTGAATCGTTCCGCCTTGTTCGGTGGTGGCATCCGCAACTGCGTCGCAGCTACGGGAGCGTGGCGATGGCGCTGCGTATTAGCGTTGATCTGTTGTCGCCAGCATGTGCAGGAGGAGCTCGCTTGGTGTCGGCATGCGAAGTGGAGAATACGAGGCGCCCGCCAGCGCGGATGCGGCGGCCGCCCATGCCAAGTTCACCGTCGCTGGCCTAGGCTTGGCGCATGACAGACCTGCATTTTGATAATCGCCTGCGCCAGCAGTTGCCCGGCGACCCGGAGCACGGGCCGCGCCGTCGCGAGGTCGGCGCGGCCTGGTCGTCGGTGTTGCCGACGCCGGTCGCCGCACCGCGCGTGTTGGCTTACTCGCCGGAGATGGCGCAGCTGCTTGGGTTCGATGCGGCCGAGATTGCCAGCACGCGCTTTGCCGAGGTCTTTGGCGGGAATGCGCTGTATCCGGGCATGCAGCCATGGGCGGTCAACTACGGTGGGCACCAGTTCGGCCATTGGGCCGGCCAACTGGGCGACGGCCGGGCGATTTCGCTGGGCGAAGCGGTCGGTGTGGATGGCGGGCGCCACGAATTGCAGCTCAAGGGGGCCGGCCCCACGCCGTATTCGCGCGGCGCCGATGGCCGGGCCGTGTTGCGTTCGTCGATTCGCGAATTCCTGTGCAGCGAAGCGATGCATCACCTGGGCGTGCCGACGACGCGTGCGCTGAGCCTGGTGACCACCGGCGATGCAGTGGTGCGCGACATGTTCTACGACGGCCGGCCGCAGCGGGAGCCGGGAGCGATCGTATGCCGGGTGGCGCCATCGTTCGTTCGTTTCGGTAATTTCGAATTGCCGAGCGTGCGCGGCGACATGGCGCTGCTGCGGCAATGGGCGGACTTCACCATCGCGCGCGATTTCCCCGAACTGCAAGGTACGGGCGAGGCGTTGTACGCAGCCTGGTTCGCGCAGGTCTGCGAACGCACGGCAGTGATGGTGGCGCACTGGATGCGGGTGGGCTTCGTGCACGGGGTGATGAATACCGACAACATGTCGATCCTGGGCCTGACCATCGACTACGGCCCGTATGGGTGGGTCGACGATTACGACCCGGACTGGACCCCGAACACCACCGACGCGCAGGGCCGCCGCTATCGCTTCGGCACCCAGCCGCAGGTGGCGTATTGGAACCTGGGCCGGCTGGCGCAGGCGCTGGCGCCGCTGTTCGCCGACGCCGCTGCCTTGCAACAGGGGCTGGATCGCTTTCGCGATACATATCTGGCCTGCGACCGCAACGACACCGCCGCCAAGTTGGGGCTGGCCGAGTGCCGCGACGAGGACCTGCAACTGATCGATGCACTGCGCGCGCTGATGCGCGACGCGGAAATGGACATGACGCTGGCCTTCCGCGCCTTGCTCGACGTCACACCCGAGCATCCGGATCCGCAGTTGCTGCGCGATGCGTTCTACGACGACGACAAGCGCCAGGCGAATGCGCCGCAGCTGCACGATTGGCTGCAGCGCTATGCCCTCCGGTTGCAGCAGGACAGCTTGTCGCCGGAACAACGGCGCGAGCGGATGCGCCTGGCCAACCCGCGTTACGTGCTGCGCAATTACCTGGCGCAGCAGGCGATCGACAAGGCCGAGCAGGGCGATCCATCGGGCGTACAGGATTTGCTGGAGGTCATGCGCCGGCCCTATGACGACCAGCCCGGCAATGCCGCGTTCGCAGCCCGCCGGCCGGAGTGGGCGCGCGATCGCGCCGGGTGTTCGATGCTGTCCTGCAGTTCCTGACGCGCTCAGACGCACGGACGCTGTAACTGCCGCGCCAAGGGCTGCGCAGCCTAGAATACGGCTGTCCCCACTGGCAACGACGCCATCCCACCATGACAGACTGTACCCGCTGCGCCGGCAGCAACGCCTCCGGCCCCAATCACTGGTCGGAACGGATTCGCGACATTGGCGACTTTCCCAAGCCAGGGATCGTGTTCAAGGACATCACGCCGCTATTGTCCGACGGCCCGGATTTTGCCTCTGCGCTGGATGAAATGGCGCAGCCCTGGCGCACCACGCCGCTGGATGCGGTGCTGGGCATCGAGGCGCGCGGCTTCATCCTCGGGGCAGCCCTGGCACGCGAACTGCGCACCGGGTTCGTGCCGGTGCGCAAGCCGGGCAAGCTGCCCGGGCGGACGCTGATCCAGGAATATGCGCTGGAATACGGTACCGATCGCATCGAAATGCATGAAGACGCGCTGCCGCGCGGCGCGCGCGTGCTGATTGTCGACGACGTGCTGGCCACCGGCGGCACGCTGCGTGCCGCGCTGGCGCTGGCCGCACAGCTGGAGCTGGAGGTCGTCGGTGCGGCGGTGCTGGTCGAGCTGAAGGCGCTGCAGGGCCGCGAGAAATGGGCCAACGATGTGCCGCTGCTGGCGACCTTGGCTTACTGAGGTCGGACGACCGAGCTGAGCGCGCTTGGCGGAAGGTCGACGTGATCGGTGTTCGGACTGTGCCGCACGCACCTGCATCGCGGCTTTCCGCCATGCTCGGCTGCCTGCCAAGCGCTCATCGCTGGTGTGCGTTTGGTCGGTCTTGATCGTGCCTTGCGACAGGCGCGGGTTGCCGGTGCATGCAACGGCGTCACGCCAGCAACGCCTGGCACGCGGCCGGCATTGCACCGGCCGCCTCCTGTGTAGCAAGACTCGCTGGACTCGGCCAGCACCGCTGCAAGGTTCGTGCGCCCGCGCAGGCTGCGACTGTTGCTTAGAGCTTGCTGACCCGAAACCGGCGTCCCTTGATCTTGCCTGCGTGCAAGTGCGTCAGCGCCTTGGCGACATGCGCGCGGGCGATGGCGACATAGGAGCGGGTGGGGTAGATGGCGATCTTGCCGATCGCCGCGCCAGAGAGTCCGGCTTCGCCGGTCAATGCGCCGAGGATGTCGCCAGCGCGCAGCTTGTCGGTCTTGCCGCCGTCGATCCGCAACGTGGTCATCGCCGCCTGCGGCAGCTGCGCCGGGCGGGCGGTGGCCAGCGGCGCACGCGACCACTTCAGCGGCTGGCCCTGTTCGGCTTCCAGTGCCTGCGCACGCGCCGCTTCGCGCGGTGCCACCAGGCTCAGCGCCAGGCCGTGCTTGCCGGCGCGCGCGGTGCGGCCGATGCGATGCCGGTAGGTTTCGGTATCGGTGGGCAGCTCGTAGTTGACCACGGCCGACAGGTCTTCCACGTCCAGCCCGCGCGCGGCCACGTCGCTGGCCACCAGCACGTTGCAGCTGCGGTTGACGAAACGCACCAGCACTTCATCGCGGTCGCGTTGTTCCATGTCGCCATGCAACGCCAGCGCTGAAAAACCGAATTCCTGCAGCGAGCCGGCCACCTCGTCCACTTCCTTGCGGGTATTGCAGAACACCACGCTGGATTCGGGGCTGAAGCGCAGCAGCAGGCCGGCGACGGCCTTCTGCCGATAGGTCGGGTCGACCTCGAAGAACTGCTGGTCGATTTCCGGCGCGCTGTCGGCGCCTTCGACGGTGATTTCGATCGGGTCCTTGAGGATCTCGCGCGCCAGCGTGCGGATGATGTCCGGGAAGGTGGCCGAGAACAGCAGGCTCTGGCGGTGCTTGTCGCAGCGGCTGGCGATCTCGCGGATGGGTTCTTCGAAACCCATGTCGAGCATGCGATCGGCCTCGTCCAGCACCAGCGTGCGGACCCCGCCCAGGTGCAGGGCGCGCTTGCGGGCCAGTTCCTGGATGCGGCCGGGCGTACCGACCACCACTTGCGGGTCGTGCGCTTCCAGCGAGGCCAGTTGCGGGCCTAGTGGCATGCCGCCGGTCAGTACCACCAGCTTCATGTTGGGGATGCCGGTGGCCAGCTTGCGCAGTTGCTTGCCGACCTGGTCGGCCAGTTCGCGCGTGGGGCAGAGCACCAGCGCCTGCGCGCGGGTCAGCGCCGGGTCGAGCTTCTGCAGCAGGCCCAGCCCGAAGGCGGCGGTCTTGCCGCTGCCGGTCGGCGCCTGGGCGATGACGTCCAGCCCCTGCAGGATCGGCGGCAGGCTTTGCGCCTGGATGGGAGTAAGGACGGTGTAGCCAAGGGCGTCGATGCCGGGGACCAGGGCCGGCGACAGCGGCAGCGCGGAGAATTCGTTCATGGCGCATTTTAGCGGGAATCGGGAGTAGGGAATCGGGAATCGCAACGGCGAGGCTTTTCCATTCCCGATTCACCATTCCCGATTCCCGTACAATCAGCCCATGCCTTTAATCACTCTGCAAAGCGTCGACTACAGCGTCGGCGGCCCCTTGTTGCTGGAAAAAACCGACCTCACGATCGAGCCGGGCGAGCGTATCGCCCTGATCGGTCGCAACGGCGCCGGCAAATCGACCTTGATGAAATTGATCGCCGGCGAGCTCAAGCCCGATGACGGCGAAGTGCGCGTGCAGCAGGGCGTGCGCATTGCACGGCTGGAGCAGGAGGTGCCGCAGGGCACCGGCGGAAGCGTGTTCGATGTGGTGGCCGATGGCCTGGGTGAGTTGGGCCACTGGTTGGCCGAGTTCCACCAGCTCAGCCATGCCGAGGTGTTCGACGCCGACGCGTTCGGCAAGGTGCAGGCCAAGATCGACGCGGCCGAGGGCTGGGCGCTGGATCAGCGCGTCGGCGAGACGCTGACCAAGCTGGAACTGGACGGCGATGCGGAATTTGCGCGGCTGTCCGGCGGCATGAAGCGACGCGTGCTGCTGGCGCGCTCGCTGGTGTCCTCGCCGGATGTGCTGCTGCTGGACGAGCCCACCAATCATCTGGATATCGAAGCGATCGATTGGCTGGAGTCGTTCCTGAAAGGCTGGAACGGCAGCGTGCTGTTCGTGACCCATGACCGGCGCTTTTTGCGTGCGTTGGCCACCCGCATCGTCGAGATCGACCGTGGCCAGGTCACCAGCTGGCCGGGCGACTGGGCCAATTACGAGCGCCGCCGCGAAGAACGGCTCAATGCGCAGGCGCAGGAAAACGCGCGCTTCGACAAGATGCTGGCACAGGAAGAAATCTGGATCCGCCAGGGCATTAAGGCGCGGCGGACCCGCGACGAAGGCCGTGTGCGGCGTCTGGAGTCGATGCGCAACGAGCGCGTGCAGCGGCGCGATCTGACCGGTAATGTGCGTATGGAAGTCTCGCAGGGCGAGTCGTCCGGCAAGAAGGTGATCGAGGCCAAGGAGGTCGGCTTTGCGTTCGGCGCGCGCACGATGGTCAAGGATTTTTCGACCATCATCCAGCGTGGCGATCGCATCGGCCTGATCGGCCCCAACGGCAGCGGCAAGACCACCTTGCTCAAGTTGCTGCTGGGCGATCTGCAGGCGCAGGAAGGCGAAATCCGCATCGGCACCAATCTGCAGATTGCGTATTTCGATCAGTACCGCTCGACCCTGCGCGAGGACTGGAGCGCCATCGAAAACGTGGCCGAAGGCCGCGATTTCCTGGAAATCAACGGCAAGCGCAAACATGTGCATGCGTATCTGCAGGACTTCCTGTTCACGCCCGAGCGCGCCCGCGCGCCGATCACCCGCCTGTCCGGTGGCGAGCGCAATCGCCTGTTGCTGGCGCGGCTGTTCGCGCAGCCGTCCAACCTGCTGGTGATGGACGAACCGACCAACGATCTGGACGTGGAGACGCTGGAGTTGCTGGAGGAGCTGCTGGGCGAGTACACCGGCACCTTGCTGCTGGTCAGCCATGACCGCGACTTCCTCGACAACGTGGTGACCTCGACGCTGGTGATGGAAGGCGATGGCCTGATCGGCGATTACGTCGGCGGTTACAGCGATTCGTTGCGCCAGCGGCGCACCCCGGCGCCCAACGCGATGGCGGTCGCCAAGGCCTCGGCGACTGCTGCAGCGACCACGCCCGTGGCAGTTGCGGCGGCAGCGGTGGATGCCGCGCCCAAGCGCAAGCTGAGCTACAAGGAGGCGCGCGAACTGGAGCAATTGCCTGGCTTGATCGAGACGCTGGAGCAGCAGGTCGCCGCGCTGACCGAGGCAATGAACGACCCGGGGTTCTATCAGCGCGACAGTGCGGCAATGACCGCGCACACCGCAGCATTGAGCGACGCGCAGGCGCAGCTGGATGCGGCATACGCGCGCTGGAGCGAGCTGGAGTAGTCCGCCGGCGCGCGGTTGCGTGCCGGCCTTGGGTGTCGCGCTGCGCTGTTTGTTCGCGCAGGCGTCGCTGCGTCCCTGCGGGCGATGACTACGCTTCGCAGGCCGCGCCTCATGCCGTCATTTGCAAGTTGCGCTCAGCTACAAGCAAGCGACGCCGCGCATGCAGGTAACGCACCTGTCATCTTCAGGCAGCAATGGTGAGCCGACTCATTCAATCGCAAGCGCTGGCCGGCGCCACGAACGCTGCAAACGTCAGTTCGCGCGTGGCCCAGCTGGTGGCGGCTTCGTCGAGAATGTCCAGCAAGGTATCGCGCTCGCTCGGCGCTGCCTGCGCCAATGCCTCGGCGCCGTCGATCAATAGCGCGTAGCCGCGCGGGGAGGGCAGCCACGCCAGGTCGCGCAGCGCATCGCTCAAGGCATCCCAGTTGCGGCCGAAGCCGACGGGGAAGTCCAGTTGGGTGGCCAGGCGCATCAACAACATGCGCTTGTCGCTGCAGGTGGCCAGATCCACGCGCAGGATGCGCAGGCCGGCATCGCGTGCCAGCGCAGCCATGGTGTCCAGATCGTCGGTGTCGGCTTGATAGACGCCCGATTGCTGCGGGTCGGACAGGTCCAGCGCAAAGTCGCCCGCGCTCATGGCGCCTGCTCCGGTGTCGGGCCCTGGAACGACTTGAAGCTCTGGTAATGATCGTCGCTGTAGTACCAGGTCTGCGGCGGGGTGCCGCCGGTAACGATGCGGCGTGCGCCGCGGTCGGTGCTGCCAGACGTGTCGACGGTGTATTCGCGGTAGTAGCCGCGCGGGCGCTCCGGCAGCCGGTGTTCGCGGTTGCCGAAGACGCTGCCATCCTGGGCATGCGGGAACGGCCCGCCGCGCTGGATCAGGACGATGGTGGCCATGGCTTCGATCGGCAGAAAGGCCGGCAAGTGCGGCACCTGACGCGCTGGCGGTGTGGCGGCGATCGGTGCGCTGAGCTGCGGCGCAAACTGCGGCTTGGGCGTCTGCAATGCCCGCATGCCCCACAAGCCGGCGACGAGCAGCACGATGGCGACGATCAGCAAAGCGGGCTTGCGCATGAAGACGTTCCGGGAGCGAAGAGTGTGCGGCAGAGCAAGTATGCCGTCGCGCGACTGTGTCGACTTTGAACGCGGCCGGGCGGCTGCGCGATTCACATCCAAGTAACCGGGGGCTGGTGCAAGGTGTGCAGCCAACAGGGCGCGGTCCCTGCTCGAATGGGATGAAGTTTCCCTGCCGCTGCCCTTGGTAAGCGCCGTCGGCGTCCTTACCATCTACCCCGCAACGCCCGGTCTTCGCCGGGCGGCAAGTCCAGGAGACACGCATGGCCTACACCCTTCCGCAGTTGCCCTACGCCTACGACGCGCTGGAACCGAACATCGATGCGCAGACGATGGAAATCCATCACACCAAGCATCACCAGACCTACATCAACAACGTCAACGCGGCGCTGGAAGGGACCGAATACGCCGACCTGCCGATCGACGAGCTGGTGTCCAAGCTGAAGAGCCTGCCGGAAAACCTGCAGGGCCCGGTGCGCAACAACGGTGGCGGCCACGCCAACCATTCGCTGTTCTGGACCGTGCTGTCGCCCAGTGGCGGCGGTGAGCCCAAGGGCGAAGTTGCCAAGGCGATCGACAAGGACATCGGTGGTTTCGAGAAGTTCAAGGAAGCCTTCACCAAGGCCGCCGTCAGCCGCTTCGGCTCGGGCTGGGCATGGCTGAGCGTGACCCCGGACAAGAAGCTGGTGGTGGAAAGCACCGCCAATCAGGACAGCCCGTTGTTTGAGGGCAATACCCCGATCCTGGGCCTGGACGTGTGGGAACACGCGTACTACCTGAAGTACCAGAACCGTCGCCCGGAATACATCGGCGCGTTCTATAACGCAGTGAACTGGGAAGAAGTCGAGCGCCGCTACCACGCTGCGATCGCCTGAGTCCTGCGCGCAGGCTATGACACAAGAAGGCCGGGAGCGATCCCGGCCTTCTTTGTTTGCTGCGGTTTGTCGTGTAGGAGCGCACCTGGGCGCGACGAAGCCGTACCGATAAAGCCCCCGTCGCCCCCGGGTGCGCTCCTACGATTGCAAGGGAACCCATGAGCCTGGCGTCCAACTCGCGGGCGCAGCCGATGCTGACCCTGCAACGCAAGAAGGCCGGAATCGATCCCGGCCTTCTTCGGTTGTTGCAGTTTGTCGTGTAGGAGTGCACCTGGGCGCGATGGGGCTTTAACGGTAAGGCTTCGTCGCGCCCAGGTGCGCTCCTACCTTTAGCCTGCAGGCAATCAGAACTTGGCGTCGAATTCGCGGGCGTAGCCGGTGTTGACGATGACCTTCTGCAGCGCGTCGCTGATCTTGATGTTGCCGGCCACGATCTGCTGGGTTTCCGGGCCCATATTGTCCATGCGCGGCGGAGTGGCGCCCTTGTAGTCGCAGACGCGGCCACCGGCCTCGCGTACCAGCAGCACGCCCGCGGCGATGTCCCAGGCTTTGACGCCGGCTTCGAAGTAGGCATCGGCGCGACCGCAGGCCACATACGCCAGATCCAGCGCGGCTGAGCCGGTGCGGCGCACGTCTTCGGCCTGGACCAGCAGGGCATCGACGCACTTCAGCTGCGCACTGATCCGTGCGCGCTCGCGCGGCGGGAAGCCGGTGTGGATCATTGCGCCGTCCAGATCCTTTCGCTCGGCGATACGGATGCGGCGGTCGTTGAGCACGGCGCCGGCGCCGCGGCTGGCGGTGAAAAGCTCGTTGCGTAGCGGATCGAAGATCACCGCATCGGTAGGTTCGCCGTTTTCCACCAGGGCGATCGACACGCAGTAGTGCGGAAACCCACGCAGGTAGTTGCTGGTGCCATCCAGCGGGTCGATGACCCAGGTGTAACGGCCACTCTTGCCGCCCTGCACGCCGCCTTCTTCGCCAAACACGGCGTACTCGGGGTAACCGCGCTTGAGTTCCTTGATGATGACCTTCTCGGCATCGGCATCGACTTCGCTGGCGTAGTCCATGCGGCCTTTTTGCACGACGTTGAGTGCATCCAGCTTGTTGATACCGCGCAACAGCACATTGCCGGCGAGGCGGGCGGCTTTGACCATGACGGTGACGGCGGGTTTCTGCATGGTTAAAGCTCCCGTGAAGGCAGAATCGGAGATGGCGAAGGTAAAAGAGCGGTCCGGCGCGAAAGCCGGCCGCGCAGTTTACCATCTACGGCCGAACAGCTCCCCAATCTCCGTTCATGTCCGTCAGTCAGCGCATCCGTTTTGTTCTTGTCGGTACCCAGCATCCAGGCAACATCGGCGCCGCCGCGCGTGCGATGAAGACCATGGGTGTCTCGCGGCTGGTGTTGGTGGCTCCCGAGCGCGCGCTCGATGAAGACGCCTATCGGCGCTCGGCCGGTGCCGAGGACGTGCTGGGCAATGCGCCGCTGTTCGACACGCTGGGCGAGGCGGTGGCCGACTGCACGCTGGTGATCGGCTGCACCGCACGGGCGCGCCGTGTAGCGCTGGAAGAATTGCTGCCGGACGAAGGCGCGCAGCGCGCCCTGGCCAAGGCGGGCGAGCCGGCCGAGGTGGCGTTCGTGTTTGGCCGCGAGCGCACCGGCCTGACCAACGACGAATTGCAGCTCTGCCATGCGGCGGTACATATCCCGTCCGACCCGCAGTTCAGTTCGCTCAATCTGGCGGCGGCGGTGCAGGTGCTGGCCTATGAGGTGCGGCTGGCGCAATTGGCCGCCGGCGAGGCCGACCCCGCGCCGGTACCGGCCTCCGGCCTGCGCGACGGGCCGGCCAGCCATGCGCAGCTGGAAGGCATGTTCGGCCAGCTGGGCGAGACCCTGGACGAGATCGACTTCCACAAGGGCCGCGCGCCGGAGTCGGCGATGCGCAAGTTGCGGCGGTTGCTGCTGCGCGCGGAGATGACCGAGCAGGAGGTGCGGCTGATCCGCGGCATCCTGTCCGATGCGCAGCGCATGGCAATGCTGGCCAGGCGTGCCGGAAACTGACGTCTGTCACATCTTCAAAGATTCGGCTAGGCTGTCCGCGGCTCTAGGGGAGTGTCCGTTTTGCGCGGTCTACAATGGTGTCTGATTGCCTGCTGGCTGGTGGCCGGTGCAGGCTTGGCCGTGACGGCTGCGGCAGCGCCCTCCTCGGTATTGGTGCTCGGGCGGATCAGCGATGACCCCGCCACACATTACGATCAACTCAAACCGCTGCTGGACTACGTAGTGCCGCGCATGCGCGAGGTGGGCATCCGTCGGGGCGAAATCCTGATGGCGCCGGATGCGCGCCAGATGTCCAGTTACCTGCGGCGTGGCCGGGTCGACTGGGTCAGCGAGACCACCGGTGCGGCGATGCTGCTGGAGCGGCGCGGCGGCGTGCATCCCTTGCTGATGACCGAGCGGGGCGGTGTGCGCGACTTCCATACGGTGTTCTTCGTGCGCCGCGACAGCCCGATCCGCTCGCTCACGCAACTGCGCGGGCATAGCCTGGCGTTGCAGAATGCATCGTCCACCAGCGGCTATCTGGTGCCGATGCTGGAGCTGATGCGCAACGGCATTGCCTGCGATGTGCTGCTGTCGCCGGACGACCCCCAGGTGCCTGGTTCGGTCGGCTATCTGATGGTCGGCTCCAAATTGAACATCGCCGCTTTCGTGCACAAGCGCCTGATCGATGCCGGGGCCTTCAGTAATCTCGATTGGGACGACGAGCGGCATCTGCCGCCGGTGTTCAAACGCGATTTCCGCATCGTGTACCGCAGCGCGCCGGTGCCGCGGGCGGTGGAAATGGTGCGCTCCGGCATGGACCCGGCAGTGGAACGCCGCCTGCGCGTGGTGTTGCTGCAGGCCGCCTCCGACCCGAAGGCCGCACCGGCGCTCAAACGTTTCTTCGGCACCACCGCGTTTTACCCGCTGGATAGCGAGAGTCGCAGGCGTCTGGATGCATTGAGCACCGGCCTGCAGCACGTCAGGAATGAAATGGAATGAGTCAGGTGCGCTTCGGGTTGCAGGCACGTTTCCTGTTGGTCATGGCGCTGACCCTGTTGCTCGTCGGCGCGATCCTGGCGTCGCTGTTGCAACGCCAGAGTGCGATGCAGCGCGAAGTGCGCGGGCTGAGCGCGCAGATCCTGCACGAGCTGTTCGATCGCAGCCTGCGCACCCGCGGCGAGACGCTGGCGACCGAGCTGGCCTCCGGGCTGGCCAACCCGCTGTATTACTCCGACCTGGGCGCGGTGGGGGCGCTGGTGCGCAATGCGTCGCGTCAGCAAGTGGTGACGTATGTGCTGGTGTTCGACCGGCGCGGCCTGCTGGTGCACGACGGCACGCCCAACCTGCAGCGCTACGGACAGCGCATGAACGACCCGCTCGCGGCCAGGGCGGTGGCGGCGCAGGCGATGTTGCTGCAATCCTCGCCCGAGGTGCTGGACGTGACGGTGCCGATCAAGGTCGGCGATCAGCGTATCGGCGGCGTGCGCGTGGGCATGTCGCGCGAGCGGGTGCGCAAGATCGAATCTGGCGCCAACCTGACCCTGGTCGAGAACCTCAATGCGATCGGCAAACGCGATCTGGGCTGGTTGCTGGTGCTGCTGGCCGCGCTGGTGGCGCTGGGCGTGCTGCTGGCGATCTATGTGCAGCGCACGCTGGTGGCGCCGGTGCGGTTGCTGGCTGCGGCCGCACGCCAGATCGAGCGTGGCGACTATGCCGTGCAACTGCCGCCGCATCCGCGCAACGACGAAATCGGCGAGCTGATTTCCGCCTTCGGCCGCATGAGCGAAAGCATCGCCCGGCACGACCGCGAAGTGCGTCATATGGCCTACACCGATGCGCTGACCGGGCTGACCAATCGCCTCGGTTTTCGCGAAGGACTGGACCACCTGCTCAACACCGCACGCAGCAGCAACAGCAAGCTGGCGCTGCTGTTTGCCGATATCGACGACTTCAAGCGCGTCAACGACACGCTAGGGCATGAGGCCGGCGACGAGGCCTTGCTGCAGTTCGCCAGCCGGATCAGCCGCGCGGTTTCGGCGCTGGGTGGCGACGATGCGATCCTGGCGCGCTTCGGCGGCGATGAGTTCGTGATCCTGCTGCAAAGCGGCGATGTCAGCCTGCTCGCCGCACAGCTGGCGGACCGCCTGGTGCACGAGTTGAGCCGCCCGTTGAACGTGCAGGGCCGTGAAGTGTTCCTGGGCACCTCGATCGGCATTACCCTGTTTCCGGACGATGCCAACGATGCCACCGCGCTGTTGAAGAACGGCGACATCGCGATGTACCAGGCCAAGGTCGCCGGCAAGAACTGCCACCGCTTCTACAGCCGCGCGGCCGACCATGCGGTGGAGCGTCGCGTGCACATGGAGCACGAGCTGCGCGGTGCCTGGGAGCGCGACGAATTGCGGCTGGTGTATCAACCGATCTACCGCACCAGCGACCGCGTACTGGTGGGCGTGGAGGTGCTGCTGCGGTGGCAGCACCCGGCGCTGGGCACGATTGCGCCCTCTACCTTCATCGATATCGCCGAGCAGAGCGGGCTGATCGAGACGATCGGCCCCAAGGTGCTGCGCGCGGCCTGCCTGGAAGCGGCGCAATGGCCGGAAGTGGGCGAGGGCCTGTTCATTTCGGTCAATGTGTCGCCGCGCCAGCTGCGCAGCGGCGATCTGATCGACACCGTGGCCGAGTGCCTGGCCGAGTCCGGCTTGCCGGCCGCGCGGCTGCACCTGGAACTGACCGAGACGGCGGTGATCGGCGACGAGATGATGGCCGCCAGCCTGCTCGATCAGCTGCACCGCACCGGGGTGAAGGTGTGGCTGGACGACTTCGGTACCGGCTTCTCCGGTTTGAGCCATTTGCGCCAGGTGCCGGTGGACGGGGTCAAGATCGACAAGAGCTTCATCGCCGACCTGCAGCGCGACCCGGACGATCTGGCGCTGACCACCGCCATCATCAACATGGCCCATTCGCTGGGGATCACCGTGGTGGCCGAAGGCATCGAGCAGGAAGCGCAATTCAACCTGCTGCGCGAGCGCGGTTGCGACCTGGGGCAGGGGTACTGGTTCAGCAGGCCGTTGAGCCCGGCCGACATGGTCAAGCTGATCGCCGCGGGCTGAACAGCGTAGGAGCGCACCTGGGCGCGAAGGAGCTTTATCGGTAGGGCTCCGTCGCGCCCGGGTGCGCTCCTACGGCAGAGTGCGCTGGGTCTGGGTGGTTGCCGTGGCCTTTCGTCGAGGATTTCGCGCGCGGCGCGGTGCCCGATAACCCCGTAGGAGCGCACCTGGGCGCGACGGGGCTTTATCGGTAAGGCTTCGTCGCGCCCGGGTGCGCTCCTACGGCAGGGTGCGTTGGGTCTGGGTGGTTGCCGCGGCCTTTCGTCGAGGATTTCGCGCGCGGCGCGGTACCCGATAACCCCGTAGGAGCGCACCAGGGCGCGATGGGGCTTTATCGGTAAGGCTTCATCGCGCCCGGGTGCGCTCCTACGGCAGGGTGCGTTGGGTCTGGGTGGTTGCCGTGGCCTTTCGTCGAGGATTTCGCGCGCGGCGCGGTGCCCGATAACCCCGTAGGAGCGCACCAGGGCGCGATGGGGCTTTATCGGTAAGGCTTCGTCGCGCCCGGGTGCGCTCCTGCGAGAGGGTGCGTTGGGCGTTGGGGTTACAGCGGCCGTTTGCCGGTATCGCCAGGGATTTCGCGTACCAGGCGCGGGACCAGATAACCGGACAGCCGCGTGGCCAGTTCCGCATGCAGGGCGCGTGCGCGGGCGTCGTCCACTTCGAAATGCGCCACGCCGGCTACGCGATCGAGCTGATGCAGGTAGTACGGCAGCACGCCGGCGGCGAAGCTGCGTTCGCTCAACGCGGCCAGCGCGTCCACGCTGTCGTTGACCCCGCGCAGCAACACCGCCTGATTGAGCAGTTGCACGCCGGCACCGCGCAATGCCTGCATGGCGGTGTCCACGTCGGCATCGAATTCGTTGGCATGGTTGGCGTGGATCACGAAGGCCACCGGCCACGGCAGGCTGCGCAGCCAGGCCCGCAAGGGCGCGTCCACGCGCGCGGGCAGTACCACCGGCAGGCGGCTATGGATGCGCAGCCGCTTGAGGTGCCCGATGGCGGCCAGGGCATCGGTGAGTTCGACCAGTTTTGGTGTGGCCAGCGACAGCGGGTCGCCGCCGGACAGCAGCACTTCGTCGATGTCCGGGTCGGCAGCGATCGCCTCCACCGCCTCACGCCAGCCATCGCGCGCGGCGGTTTCTTCCGCATACGGGAAGTGGCGGCGGAAACAGTAGCGGCAATGCACCGCGCAACTGCCGGTGGCGATCAGCAGGGCGCGACCGCGGTATTTCTGGATCACCCCGGCGGCGGTCTTGGCGGCGGCATCGCCGACCGCATCCAGGCCGTAGCCCGGCACCGGCTGCATTTCTGCATCCAGCGGCAGTACCTGCCGCAGCAGCGGGTCGTGCAGGTCGCCGTGCTGCATCCGCGCCACGAATGCCTGCGGTACCCGTAGCGGGAACTGCGCGGCTGCGTCCGCGCTGATACCGGCCGCTTGCGCGTCCAGGCCCAGCAGTTCCAGCAACGTGCGCGGGTCGCGCACGGCGTCGCGCCACTGCTGCTGCCAGCGCGGCGGCTGCAGGGCGGTGGGCTGGGATGGCTGTAAGGCGACGGGGGCTGCGGTTATCATGTGCGGTCACAAAACCAATGCCCGCCGGTTGCGGCGGGCGCCCCATTCTAATCCGACCGGCCACCGTGTGGCGGGTCGTGGTCTTATCGAGGAGCTGCACCATGGCCACTGTTGGCATGAACGACGTCAAGAACGGCATGAAGATCCTGGTCAACAACGAACCGGCGGTCATCACCGAGACCGAATACGTCAAGCCGGGCAAGGGCCAGGCCTTCACCCGCATGAAGTACCGCTTCATCAAGTCCGGCCGCGTGGTCGAAATGACCATGAAGGCCACCGACGACGTGGAAGTGGCCGACGTGGTCGATACCGACATGCGCTACCTGTACAGCGATGGCGAGTACTGGCACTTCATGGACCCGGAAACCTTCGAGCAGGTGCAGACCGACAAGGCGGGCATGGGCGGCGCCGACAAGTGGCTCAAGGGCGAGGAAGATTGCATCGTGACGCTGTGGAATGGCGCACCGATCTGGGTGCAGCCGCCGAACTTCGTCGAACTGAAGATCACCGAGACCGACCCGGGCGTACGCGGCGATACTTCCGGTGGCGGCGGCAAGCCGGCGACGCTGGAAACCGGCGCAGTGGTGCGCGTGCCGCTGTTCGTCAATCAGGACGAAGTGATCAAGGTCGACACCCGTTCGGGCGAATACTCGGCGCGCGTCAAGTAAGCCGGATGCGCCCGGGACGCTGGCCTGGTCGAGCGGTACGCAGTGCCGGTGTGCTGGTGGGGCTGTGGGCTGCGCTCGCAGCGTGCCCGGCCGTTGCGCAAACGGCTGGCGCAACCTGCGACGACGCTGACGTGGCCGCCGTTGCGGCCATCGCGACGTCTGGCCGGGTGGGCGGCGCCGCAACTGCGCTGTCGGTCGACCGGGTGGTGGCCCAGGGCTGCAAACCGTGGCCGAACGATCCGGCCATCCGGCTGGCGGCAATCGCATTTGCTGGCGACGCACAGACCGAGCCTAGCGAGCGCGACATTGCGTTGCGTGTCGCCATGCTCGATGCCGCCAGCGGCAAGGTGCTGGCGTCTTACGCGCAGGACATGGGCGAGGACGCCGCGTTCGAACTCGCTGCCGACGGCCTGCGCCTGGATACTGCGCGCTACGACCTGGCCAAGGGCGTGCGCGCGATCGGTGTGGTGGTGCATAGCGCTGCGCGTGGGCCCAGTTGCCCGGATTTTTACAGCAATCAGGCCTTGACCCTGCTGGTGCGCGAGGGGCGCAGCTTGCGTCCGGTACTGCAACGCGATCTCTATGCGTGGCAACGCGTGAAAGGCGAGCCCTGCAGCCCGGGGAAGGGCGATGTGATCACCGAAGTCGCCAATCTGAGCCTGGCCATGGCACCGCAGGGACATGCCGGCTACGCGGACATCGTGCTGACAGCCAACGTGTCTACCAGGGAAAGCGCCGCCGGCGGCGACACCGATACCGAACGCACCCGTCGCGTGCGCCAGATAGTGCAGTACAACGGCCAGCGCTACGTGCCTGTGGCCGCTGGCGATCCCAGCTGGCCGTTCGACAACTAACCCTTTATGGATACGCTCATGACCAATGCCCCTCCCGAAGCGTGCGACCTGTTGATCGAAGCCGGTTACGTGGTGCCGATCGAACCGCATGCGGTGGTGCTCGAAGAGCACGCGGTGGCGGTCAGCAACGGCGTCATCGTGGCGATCGCACCGATTGCCGAAGCGCGCGCACGGTTTGCGCCGAAGCAGACCGTCTCGCGCCCGGAAGCGGCGCTGATGCCGGGCCTGGTCAATGCGCATACGCATAACCCGATGACCTTGCTGCGCGGCATTGCCGACGATCTGCCGCTGATGGTGTGGTTGCAGCAGCACATCTGGCCGGTGGAAGCGGCGGTGATCGGGCCGGAGTTCGTGGCCGACGGCACCACGTTGGCGATCGCCGAAATGCTGCGTGGCGGCACCACCTGCGTCAACGAAAACTACTTCTTTGCCGATGTGCAGGCCGCGGTCTACAAGCAACACGGTTTCCGTGCGCTGGTCGGCGCGGTGATCATCGATTTCCCCACTGCCTGGGCGTCGTCGGACGACCAATACTTCGCGCGGGCCGGCGAGCTGCACGACCAATGGCGCGACGATCCGTTGATCGGCACTGCGTTCGCTCCGCATGCGCCGTACACGGTGAACGATGCCAACTTCGAGCGCGTGCGCATGCTTGCCGACCAGCTGGACATGCCGGTGCATCTGCACACGCATGAAACCGCGCAGGAAGTGTCCGATTCGGTCAAGCAATACGGCCAGCGCCCGCTGGCACGCCTGGATCGGTTGGGCCTGGTCAACGACCGCCTGATCGCCGTGCACATGACCCAGCTCACCGATGCAGAAATCCATCTGTGCGCCGAGCGCGGCGTCAGCGTGGTGCATTGCCCCGAGTCCAACCTCAAGCTCGCATCGGGCTTTTGCCCGGCCTGCGCATTGCAGCGTGCCGGGGTGAACCTGGCCATCGGCACCGACGGCTGCGCCAGCAACAACGACCTGGACATGTTCAGCGAAAACCGAACCGCCGCGATCCTGGCCAAGGCCGTGGCCAACGATGCCACCGCGCTGGATGCGGCCACCACGCTGCGCGCAGCCACGCTGGGCGGCGCGCGCGCGCTGGGCTTCGGCGACAGGATCGGCTCGATCGAAGTCGGCAAGCAGGCCGATCTGGTCTGCGTGGATCTGTCTGCGCTGGAGACACAACCGTTGCATCATGTGCTGTCGCAACTGATCTATGCCGCCGGCCGTCATCAGGTCACCGATGTGTGGATCGCCGGCAAGCCCAAGCTGGTGCAGCGCGAGCTGATCGACATGGATACCGCTGCCCTGGTCGCCAATGCGCGGCAATGGCGCGAACGCATCCGCACCGTCCGCGCCTGACCGCGCGTCATCGCATCACGGAGTTCCGCATGAATCCCACGACCCAATCCACCTCCAGCAATTTCCATCAGGCCGAGCTGGACAAATTCGCCGCGCTGGCTAACCGCTGGTGGGACGCCGATGGCCCGCAGAAGCCGCTGCATGCGCTCAACCCGGTGCGCCTTGGCTACGTGTCCGCGCGCCAGGAGCTGGCCGGCGCACGCGTGCTGGATGTGGGCTGCGGCGGCGGCTTGCTCAGCGAGTCGATGGCGCGCCTGGGCGCGCAGGTCACGGCGATCGACCTGGCACCGGAGCTGGTGAAAGTCGCCCGGCTGCACAGCCTGGAATCGGGCGTGCAGGTGGATTACCGCGTGCAGTCGGTGGAAGACCTGGCGGCCGAGCAGCCGGGTAGCTTCGATGCGGTGACCTGCATGGAAATGCTCGAACACGTGCCGGACCCGACCGCGATCATCCGCGCCTGCGCCAGCCTGCTCAAGCCGGGCGGCAAGCTGTTCCTGTCTACGCTCAATCGCACGCCGGCCGCGTTCGCACTGGCGGTGGTCGGCGCCGAGTACATCGCGCGGCTGCTGCCCAAGGGCACGCATCACTACAAGGATTTCATCAAGCCGGCAGAACTTGCGGCCTGGTTGCGCAGCGCCGAGCTGCAGCTGCAAGACGTCAGCGGCATGGTGTACGAGCCGTGGCGCAATCGCGCGCGCTTGTCCTCGCGCACCGAGGTCAATTATCTGGCGTACGCGGTGAGGCCGTGACGAGCAGGGATTGGGGAGTCGGGATTTGGGATTGGCAACAGCGAGTGCGTGCTTGATGTCTGCCGAGTCCCACCGTCCCGATGGCGGCACACGACTGCAGAGCGACGGGGCGGCTGCGAGGTTTCCGCGCGCGGTGTTGTTCGATCTGGATGGCACCTTGCTGGATAGCGCGCCGGACATGCTGGCGACCGTCAACGCGATGCTGGCCGCGCGGGAGCGTGGGCCGGTGGCGCTGGAGCAGCTGCGGCCGGTGGTGTCCAAGGGCGCGCGTGCAATGTTGGGCGTGGCCTTCGCCGAGCTCGATGACGCGGCGCGCGCGGCGCTGGTGCCGGAATTCCTGAGCCGCTATGAAGCCTTGATCGGCACGCAGTCGCAGCTGTTCGATGGTGTCCAAGAGCTGCTGGTGCGACTGGAAAGCGCCGGCTGCATTTGGGGCATCGTCACCAACAAACCCGAATACCTGGCCCGGTTGATCCTGCCGCAACTGGGCTGGCAGCAGCGCTGCGCCGTGCTGATCGGCGGCGATACCTTGCCCGAGCGCAAGCCGCATCCGCTGCCATTGCTGACTGCGGCCGAGCGTATCGGCGTTGCACCTGCGCAGTGCGTCTATGTGGGCGACGACGAGCGCGACATTCTTGCGGCACGCGCGGCGGGCATGCCGTCGGTGGCGGTGTTGTGGGGCTATCGCCTGCATGACGACGTGCCGGAGCGCTGGCAGGCCGATGTGCTGGTAGACCAGCCGCAGCTGCTGTGGAACCCGGCGACGTGGCCGCAGACCTGATTCTTTTTGACTTTTTTCTGGACCCGCCATGAGCCAATCCAGCGCCCTCGACAGTTTTCTCGACAAGTGGCGAACCCGCTGGCCGGAATGGTCGGTTGCCGAGCCTTTCGTTCCCGAACCGCAGCGGCACCTGGCCGCGGCCTGGTTCGCCTTGCTGCAGGAATGGGAGGACATCATGAATATCGCCGGCGACCCGCTGCCGGCCGATGCCAAGCTGGCGTGGTGGCAGCAGGAACTGCGCGACTGGTCTGGTCAACGCTCGCGGCACCCGCTGGGGCGCGTGCTGGAGCCGGTGCGTGCGCCGTGGGCGCAGTTGGCCGAGACCTTGCCGGCGATGCAGGTAGCACGTGCGCAGCCGGCATCGCTGGAGCAGGCGCTGGATCAACTGCGTGGCTTTGCCGGGGCGGTGGTCGCTGTGGAAGCGGTGTTGTTTGCGCGCAGCCAGCCAGGCGATGCCAGTGCGGTGTCGGTGCAATGGCTGGACGCACGGCAACGCGTGGCCGGTGACAGCGCCGCGCCCGGCGGCGTCACCACGGTTGCCTGGCGCACGCAGCTGCTACGTGCGTGGCCACGCAAGCCGGCATTGGCACGGCCGCACCGGGTGTGGTCGCGCCTGGCACGGTTGCGTCTGCAGCGCGAACTGGGCGGCAAGGCAGCCTATCCGCCGCCGGTGCAGCAGCTGTGGCATAGCTGGCGCGCAGCTAGCGGCGCGGACTGAGCGCAGGCGAGACGGCCGCACGGCCGTACCAGTGCAAGCGCACTGGTACGGCCGTGCGGCCGGATGCGGCGGTTGCAAGCCCGTTACATCGTTGGCTTGGGACCGATGGCTTGCTGCGACCGGCAGACCGCAGCAAGCGTTGCATCCGCATGTGATTGCCGTGGCGCTCGGCACGTGGGATTCAAATCGGCGAATCCGGCAGCACCGAGTGGTAGGCAATGAAGGCGTCATTGCATTGCAGTGGCGTGCCCGGGCCGGGTTTGCCTTGTAGCTGCACATCGTTGGGCACCGATTCGGTCAGCTGATCGTAAAAGCTCACCGGCCCGCCCTTGAAGGTGAAGTGCGTCGCGCCCGGGTTGCTCGCAGGCCCGCCGAAATGCGGCTGCGCGAAGCTGACCTTGCCGCCTTCCAGCACGACATTGTCCAGCGAGATGGTGATCGGCCGGGTAGTGCCGGCGTCGCGATACCCATAGAAACTCAATTCGCCGCCACCCAAGGTGGTCGAACCCAGCGAATGCACGTGACTGAGCGAAATGCCGCTGAACTGCGGGGGCTTGTCGCGGGTCGCCGGGTTGGCGTAGTTGGCATCGAACACCAGCGGCCGCGCAACCCCGCGCATGCAGATGTTCTCGAAGCTGATGTCGTAGACCTGGCCGCCGCGGGAGGCATCGGACTTGATGCGCAGGCCATTGGCCGAGTAGGGATCGCGCTGCACATCGTTGGCGTTGAAGCCGTCGATGCTCAAGCCACGCACGGCGATATGGCGCATGCCCGAATCGGTTTCGCTGCCCAGCGAAAAACCATGGGTGTAGTAGAACTGGTTGTAGGCGAACAGCATGTTTTCCGAGGCGATGCTGCGCTTGCTGTTGGCGTGCGCCTTGATCGCCACACCGTCATCGCCGGTGCCGATATACGAGTACGCCAGCAGCACATTCTTCGACTGGCCCGGGTCGAAGCCATCGGTGTTCTTGGCAGTCTCCGGCGTGAAGCAGGTCGCGTGCGGATTGACGTCCGGGGTACTGCCTGCCGGGCAGCGGTAGCCGGGACGCGAATAGACCAGGCTGGGCGCCAGAATCTTGATGCCCCACGCGGTCAGGCCCACCACGTTGTCGCTGATGACATGGAAATTGGGCGAGTTCTCCAGGGTGATGTCGTACAAGGTGACGTCGGTGCTGTCGTCGATCTGCAGCAGGCGCGGCACGTGCTGGCTCAAGCCCTGGGTGACGTTGAGATAGGCAAGATCCCACCAGCTGGCCTTGCCGGCATTGGGCCCGGCAGTGAGCGTGCTGCCGCCACGGCCGTCGATCTTGCCGGCGCCGACAATGGCGCTGTTGGCGGTGTCGGAGAGATGGATCAGTGGACTACACGACTTGGCCTTGTCGCTGGTGGCGGTGCCGCAGGTGCCCAGGCCGTTGTCGTAGTCCTGCGGATTGCGCGAGCCGAACAAGGTGACCCCGCGATCGATCCATAGCGTGACCCCGCTCTTGATGGTCAACGGCCCGCTGAGCATGCCGGATTCGCCGGCATCGCCGGGGACAAGATGCACTGCGCTGCCGGCAGGGCAATCGTCGATGGCTGCCTGCAGGCGCGCGGTATCGCGCTTGGAGTGGGCCGGGTCCTGATCCAGCGTGTCCAACGAACCGGCCACTGGCATCAGTGCGGCTTTTAGCGTGGCGCAGATATGGGTCGGTAAGGTCGGCTGCCGGACCACGCCCCAACGGGTGGAGATGCTGTGAGCAGTGTCGGGCACATCCTGCCCGTGCGGCCGCGCTGCGCCGGCCTGCAAGCTTGTCATGCCGAACACGGCGAGCGTCAGTGCTGCGATGGCGGGAAAGGCGAAAGGAGATTGCATTGGGGGAGGGCTCCGATGGGGCGTGGCGACGGTGCGATCTGCGCGCAGCGGCGATACGTTGCATGACAGCCGTATGACCGTGCCTGGTACGCCGGGCATGCAGTGCAGGTATCGATGTTGCGATGTCGATTGCGCAGGGGAGCGGCAAGCCTGGTGCCTCATACGGGCGGCCGACGTCGGAGGGGCGAACTCGACGCCGCGTCCCCGAAGTCACCCAACGCAGTGCCCAATTCGATAACGCGTTGCCATCGCGCAAGCGGATGGGCGGTCAACACCATCGCCTGTTGGCACACCGCATCACGCGGATTGCCAACAGGCGATGAGTAGCGGTGACAGGCCTAAATGTTGCTGCCAGGACGCTGCAAAAAACGCAGCTGGCGTGGCGATGGATCAGTCGGCGGCCCCGGCCCCGGTATTGCCGTATTCGTAAAAGCGGTTTGCCGAATTGGTGCAGCCGCTGCTGCAATAGGGGCGGCTGGCGGTGGAGGCATTCCAGGGCGCGGTCTTGCGGATATGGCTGCCCAGGCTGGAGTCGCGCACCGTCACCTGGCCATTGGGCGAGGTGCCATTGACGTAAGCACCCAGATTGCTGACACCTTCGTCCCAGGCGCGGCCCAGATAGGTCTGGTTGTCGGGCGAACCGGAGCCGGCGACAAAGCGGCTGTTGATCGCCAGGAACCCATAGCTGCTGCCCGGGCGCGTGCTCGGCGCGAAGATATAGCCGCCGCGACTGCTGCCCAGGCGCGTACCCGCCGAGCGGATCAGGGCGTTGTCGAACACGCCTATGCCCGATCCGAAGATGAAGTCGACATCGCCTTCGATCGTGCTGTTCTTGAAATAGGCGCGAATCACGTTGGCGGCATTGGTCGCACTGATCAGCAAGGTGTCCTGATTGCCAGTCACCAGCACGTCTTCGAAGCTGGCCTGGTCGCCACGCACCGCCAGGGCGACGGCCGACTGGTTGTTGTCCTGATAGGTCCCTTCGACATAGCTGTTGTGCACGCGCAGGTGGCGCGCCTGGAAGCCCGCTGCACGCACCGTCACGGTCGCGCTGTTGGAGGTGCCCACCGTGGTCGCCGACGCATTGCTGGCACAGGGGTGACTTGCCGTGCCAGCCGGCTTGGGCGTCGGGTTGGCGTTGTTGAAGCGGATGACGGTATCGGTGGCGTCGGTGCCCAGCCCGAACAGGGTCAGCGGCGGCGCGTTGGTCGGCACGCACACCAGTTCGGTATAGGTGCCGGCCTTGATACTGATGTAGCGGCGCGTGCTGCCGCCTGCTGCCACGGCCGCATCGACCGCCGACTGCACGGTGCGATAGCGCGTTGAGCCATCGGCGGCCACTGCATAGTCCGCGCTGAGCAAGGCGACGCCGGCGGTGGGGTTCCAGTTGTCGGTGACCAAGGCCGTGAGCGGCCCGGCCTTGGCCAGGGCCTTGGCGATCGTATAGCTGCCTGCTTCGCTGCTGGTGAGCTGCGGGCGTGAGGCGGTGCCGGTGAGTGCGGCCGCATTGGCGCTGACAAGACTGAGCAGTGCAGCGGCGATGCAGGTCGTGCGGATATGCGAGACGGACATGGTGTGGCGCTCTCTTGGAAAGGGACGCATCAGACACGTGGGATATCGCAGATGCAGGGCGCGGCGTGAACGTCGAGCGCGGTTGCCTGCGATGGAGTTTGCGCCACGGGCGTGTCGAAGTTCACCTCGCCTCGCATGTGGTGCAGGGGCGATGGTACTGCCGGGTTCGCTTGCAGGTGCCGATGGTGCCAAGCAATGTGCAGGATGTGCGCAGTGGTCACGCTTTGCATCGGGTGCAGGTCGCAACGCGCGCCACTGCGTCGCGTTGTCGACGTGGCTTTGGGTTGCCGCTACATTGCACGCAGCGTCCTCACATGCCGTGGGCATGCGGCCTTCCAGACTCAGCGGCCCGCGTAGTAACGCGTATGTCAGGAACCGAAATGGCAGATCCCAAAGAACTACAGGAAAAATTCTGGAAGGCCCTGAAATCCGATCGCACCGTGATGCTCGGCCTGGATGGCGTCGAAGATGGCCATGCGCGCCCGATGACCGCACAGATCGAAGGCGACAGCGGCGGCCCCATCTGGTTTTTCACCTCCAAGGACAATGCCTTGATCGCGATGCTGGGGCAGGGCCGTCGCGTCATCGGCGCCTTCAGCAGCAAGGGCCATGATTTGTTTGCCAGTATCAGCGGCTCGCTGATCGAGGACACCGATCCGGCCATGGTCGAGCGTTTGTGGAACCCGTACGTCGCAGCCTGGTACGAAGGCGGCAAGGACGATCCCAAGTTGGCGTTGTTGCGTCTGGACGCCGACCATGCACAGATCTGGCTCAACGGGTCAAGCCTGCTCGCCGGCATCAAGGTGTTGTTCGGTGTGGACCCGAAGAAGGATTATCAAGATAAGGTGGCGGACGTCCCGCTGCGTTGATGTCCACGGGCACATGCGGCCTGCCTGGCCGCGTGTGCGCGCTGAGTTCCCTGCACGGTGGTCACCGGCACCTGCCGACAGCGCGCTAGCGTTCGCATGCCGTTGCAGGATTGGAGCGCTTGGCGGAGCCGTCCGCGCGATGTGCAAGGATGTGCCAGTCGGTGCCTTGTTGCGCGCGCCCACGCGGCGCTGATCTGCGCTTCACCGGCACACAACAGCGGACGGCGCAATGATCGTCTGCCAAGGCACAGCGCGGCTGTGCCGCGGCGCTCAGCCAGGAGGCTGACATGCAGCAGATCGAAATCGGCCAGATGGTATTTTTGCGCGACGGCGAGGTTGGCGTTGGCGCGGTACGTGAGATTCGCAACGACGGTGCCGAGCTGGTGGTCAATATCGAGAACGGTGGCGATTTTGTGCTGCAGGCATCGGCGGTACGCGATGTGCATTCCGGCAAGGTAGTGCTGGATGTCGACCGGTTGCCCGAGAACGTGCGCAATGCACTGCGTCATGTTCATGACAGCGAGCTGCAGACCAGCAGGTATGCCGCAAGCAATCCGCACGATGGCGCGCTGCCATAAGCGTCATGCGCATCCATGAGCGGGTCGCCGTGGGCTGATGACGGATGTGCGAGATGGATGCGCGGTTACAATTGCCCATGCACTGCACGTTGCATCGCGGCCCGATCGCTCGGCTCGGCGGCCAGCGGGCATGGTGACTTCCGGGCGGCGCCAGATGTTGGGCCAAGGTTTACCGTCGGACTTCACCACAGCGGGATCCGGCGTGAAACTCGCCAATTTATTCATCGCCTTGTCGCTTCTTGCCGCAGTCGACGCGATTGCATCCGATTTGCCAGCGACAATCCATGCCGGCGACATTGCGGTGACCGTCGATGGCAACCATCTGGAACTGGTTGCCGGCAGTTTCTCGGCCACGCTCTATCCCGAATCGACGACGCGTTTCTTTGCGATCGAGCGCGACATCCGCTTCGATTTCGAGACGAACCACGGTGTGCATCCAGCATCGCTGGCCGTGTACGACAACGGAGTCGTCAGTGAACCGGCGCTGCGCGAAAGATGACCGCACGCAGGCTGTCATCGGCCTGTCCGCATCCCCAGGATCGCAGGATGGCGTGTGATGCGTGACGCGGAGTACGCGCTCGGCTGGCTGCCTTGCTCATGACCGATTCCATCTCCTTAGGCCAGAACGTCACGCATCCGGCAACAGGAACGTGCGCGGAGCGGCATCGGCAGGCCCGGCCGACGGCAGCGCCGGTTGCTCTGCTTCATCCTTGAGTTGCACACCGGACAACTTGCGGCGGAACGATTCGCGCAACAGAAACGCAAGTTTATGCGTGGCGTCGGCGTAACTCAGTCCTTCGGCGCGGATATTGGAGATGCAGTTGCGGGCGGCATCGGTCAGGCCGACGCGTGGCGTGTAGGTGAGATACAGGCCGAGACTGTCTGGCGAACTCAGACCCGGCCGCTCGCCGATCAGGACGATCACGACGCGCGCGTTGAGCAGCTCGCCGACCTCGTCGCCAATGGCGACGCGTCCTTGTGCAACCAGCACCACCGGCGCCAACGACCAGTCTTCATGCGCGGCCAGGGCATCGATCTGTTCGAGCATGTTCGCCGCATGCCGATGCACGGCCAGCGCAGAGAGCCCGTCAGCGACCACCACCGCGACATCACGCCCGCCGCCATGAACGGCGGTGAGTCCGCGCAGATGCGTGGCAGCGTCGTCGGCCAGGCGACGGCCAAGATCCGGGCGTTGCAGATAGGTGTGCCGGTCCGCCGCAGCGCTGTGCAGCAGAACGCTGCGGCGCCCACGTTGTTCCAGCGCGGCCTGCAGTGGCGCCGGGTCGAATGCCAGATGCACCGCATCGCGCGCCTGCGCATGCGCCAGCTGAAAATCCAGATGGGCTGCGGTGGGCAGACTGGTACCGACCCGTCCGAGTGCGATGCGCGCAGGGGTGAGCTGGCGCAGTTGCGCCCAGGCATCGTGCGGGGAGTCTGTCCGCTCGCTCATTGCGGCGCCCCGCTGGGAAAGTGCGACAACGCGCGGCGAAATGCTGCGGGCACCTCGCTGCCCAGTGCAAACCGTCCATCCTCGTGCAATCGCAAAATGCCTTGCTGCTCCAGCCATTGCTCGAACTCGGGCGCCGCCCGCAGGCCAAGCGCCTGACGCGCATACAGCGCATCGTGGAATGAGGTCGTCTGGTAGTTCAGCATCACATCGTCCGAGCCGGGAATGCCCATGATGAAGTTGATGCCGGCGGTGCCGAGCAGGGTCAGCAAGACATCCATGTCGTCCTGGTCTGCTTCGGCATGGTTGGTGTAGCAGATATCGCACCCCATCGGCACGCCAAGCAATTTGCCGCAGAAGTGATCCTCCAACCCCGCACGAATGATCTGCTTGCCGTCGTAGAGATACTCCGGGCCGATGAAGCCGACCACGGTGTTCACCAGCAGCGGTTTGAACTGTCGGGCTACCGCATAGGCACGCACTTCGCAGGTTTGTTGATCCACGCCGTGATGCGCATTGGCCGACAGCGCGCTGCCCTGGCCGGTTTCGAAATACATCACGTTGTCGCCGACACCGCCGCGTCGCAGCGACACGCCCGCCTCATGGCCTTCCTGCAACAACGCCAGGTTGATGCCGAAGCTGGCATTCGCCGCCTCCGTGCCGGCGATGGACTGGAACACCAGATCCACCGGTACGCCGCGGTTGATGGCCTCGATGGTGGTGGTGATGTGGGCCAGCACGCACGACTGCGTGGGGATCTGGTAGCCGGTGATCACCGCATCGAGCATGCGCAACAACGCCGTGGTGGCCGCCAGGCTATCGCTTGCCGGATTGATGCCGATCACCGCATCGCCGTTGCCGTACAACAGCCCGTCGAGCACGCTGGCGGCAATGCCGGTGGCGTCGTCGGTGGGGTGATTGGGCTGCAGGCGAGTGGACAGCCGCCCGCGCAACCCCAAGGTATTGCGAAAGCGCGTGACCACGCGGATCTTCTGCGCCACCAGGATCAGGTCCTGCACGCGCATCAGCTTGGACACGGCGGCCACCATTTCCGGAGTCAGTCCGGGTGCCAGTGCGGCCAGCGCGGCTTCGTCGGCCTGCGCGCTCAGCAGCCAATCGCGAAAGCCGCCGACGGTGAGGTGGGCGACAGTAGCGAATGCGTGGGCATCGTGCCGGTCGACGATCAGCCGCGTGACTTCATCGCTTTCATACGGCACCACCGCTTCAGCGAGGAAATGGCGCAACGGCAGATCCGCCAGCGCCATCTGCGCCGCCACACGCTGTCGCTCCGAGTCGGCCGCAAGCCCTGCCAGTTGATCGCCCGAACGCGCCGGCGTTGCCTTGGCCAGCAGGGTCTTCAGATCGGCGAAGCGGAACTGCTCGCCGCCAACGGTGCAGGCAAAGCCGCTCATCTGCTGTTGGCCACAGTCGAGGCCTGGCTGCGCAGGCTCAGCACGCAACACAGCGCGCCGAACAGCAGCAGGCCGACGAAGATCAGCGCCACGATCGGGTTGAACCACACCATCGCCACCAGACAGACCAGCGCGAGCAACAGCGCAATCGCCGGCACCACCGGATACCCCGGCGCGCGGAAGCTACGCTCCAGGCCGGGCTCGCTGCGCCTTAGCTTGAACAAACTGAGCATGCTCATCACATACATCACGATGGCGCCGAACACCGACATGGTGATCATTGCCGCCGTCAGCGACATGCCCTGAATCTTCACCACGCTGTCGCTGCAGATTGCGGCAATGCCGATGGCGCCGCCGGCCAAGATCGCGCGATGCGGCGTGCGAAACCGCGACAACGTCGCCAACCCATGCGGCAGAAAGCCGGCACGCGCCAGCGCGAAGAATTGCCGCGAATAGCCCAGGATGATGCCGTGGAAGCTGGCCACCAGGCCGAACAGGCCGATCCACACCAGCATATGCAGCCAGGTCGAACTAGTGCCGACCACCGCCTTCATCGCCTGCGGCAGCGGATCGTTGATGTTGGAGAGCTGGCGCCAGTCGCCCACGCCGCCGGCAAATACCATCACCCCCAGCGCCAACACCACCAGAGTGAGAATGCCGGCGATGTAGGCACGCGGGATCGTGCGCTTGGGGTCCTTGGCTTCCTCGGCGGCCATCGCCGCGCCTTCGATCGCCAGAAAGAACCAGATCGCAAAGGGGATCGCGGCAAAGATGCCGGAGATCGCCGCTGGGCCAAAGACGTCGCTGCCGGCCCAGCCATTGGCGGCGAAGCGCGTCACGCTGAAACCCGGTGCCACCACGCCCATGAACACCAGCAGTTCGATCACTGCCAGCAAGGTGACGATCAGCTCGAAGGTGGCCGCAATCGCCACGCCGACGATGTTCAAGCTCATGAAGATCACGTACGCGCCGATGGCTGCGATACGTGGGTCCAGCGTGGGGAACTGCACATTCAGATACGCACCGATCGCCATCGCGATGGCCGGTGGTGCAAAGACGAATTCGATCAACGTGGCCAGGCCTGCCAGCATCCCGCCATACGTCCCGAACGCGCGCAGGCTGTAGGCGAACGGCCCACCCGCATTCGGAATGGCGGTGGTCAGCTCGGTAAAGCTGAAGATGAAGCAGGTGTACATCACCGCAACCAGCACGGTGGTGACCAGGAATCCAAGCGTGCCGGCGGTGCCCCAGCCATAACTCCAACCGAAGTATTCGCCGGAGATCACCAGACCCACTGCAATGCCCCACAGCTGCCAGGTACCGAGTGTGGGCTTGAGTTGCTCGTTGCGCATGTCGCACATCTCCTGCAGTCGGGGGGAGGGGAGACGAAGCACGCCGGTTGCCGGGACTGGGCCGCGACACCAATCGACCATCGCTGGCTGACCGGTCGCTGTCATCGGCAATGATCGACGCTCTCCCGGTTATACCCCAAAGCCTGGCGACGGACACAAGCGCAGCGGGTAGGTGTGGCGGAACGTGGCGGCGTTCCGATCTTTATTAAGTTTCCCGATGCTTGACCTGCGGTTCCGGAGGGACCAGCGCAGCTCCCGGTTACCGGTTCCCGGTCTGGTCTTGTCTGCGAGTTCAGCATGTCTGCCTGTGCTTACACAGTGGCGCTGGCGTGTCATTGGCTCACGCTTTTAGTGCCGCATAGCTTCGCACGCGCAGCAAATCCATCCGATCAATCGACAAGTGGGTGGAATCGCCGACAGGTCGCCGTGCGGCCGCAATCGCTGAAAGCCCCTCTCCCTCTGGGAGAGGGTTGCGGTGAGGGTACGGTTGCTCAGTTAACCCACCGCCGCCGCACCCTCATCCGGCGCTACGCGCCACCTTCTCCCGAGGGGAGAAGGGAGAAGCCGCCCAACTGCATTTACTTCCCGCGCTCAAGCACCAGCAAGGGGTCGATGCGTATATCGAACCGCGCCGCAGAGAGAGTTGGCTGCCGGCATGGTTGCCGCGCCGGTGTTCTACGAGTCAGCAGATCAGCAGACCTACTTCCCGCGCTCAAGCACCAGCAAGGGGTCGATGCGTACATCGAACCAATTCATCCCCCAATGCAGATGCGGTCCGGTCGCCCGCCCCGTCGCTCCCACTGCGGCAATCACTTGGCCTTGTTCCACCCGATCGCCTACTTTGACGTCGATCCGCGACAGGTGCAGGAAATTGGAGCTGATGCCAAAGCCGTGATCGAGCAGCAGCGTGCCGCCGGTCAGATACAGATCCGGCGCTGCAAAGGTCACCACGCCGGCCGCCGGCGCCTTGACCGGCGTGCCGGTCGGTACGGCGATGTCCATGCCCGAGTGTCCCGCGCCCGGTTGACCGTTGTACACGCGCGCGTTGCCGAACCGGCCGCTGATACGGCCTTGCACCGGCCAGATGAATGGCTGCGCAAAATCGGTCCGTGCATCGTCGCGATCGCGCGCGGCGGTGACTTGCGCCTGCTCGCGTTTGATGCGCTCGGCAATGGCTGCAGGCGGGTTCACCGTCTTGGGTGGCACGCCATTGACGCGCTCGGTTGGCCAGTCGCGTGGCGTCACCGCAATGCTGCTGGTGCGCTGGGTGCCATCGGGCAGGGTGATGCGCACCTGCAGCGGGCCGGTGGCATCGCGGCCAATGCCGAACACCACGCTGCCGTAGCCGCTGACACGCAAGGTGCGCCCCGCATACTGCACGCTGCTGCCGGCAGGCACCTTGCCGATCACCATCGCCCCTTGCGACGCGCTGGCCGGGAACACCACGCCAGCCTCGTTTGTGGCCTGCGCCTGCACCGCACCCGCACTCAGCATGGCCGGCATCAGCGCCAGCCATGCACCGAGGAAGGCTGCGCGCATCAGCGGTCGAAGGTCAGGCGCTGGCCGGCGGCGCTGCCGACCAGCTGTTCGCCATCCCACACCTGCTGTCCGTTGACCCAGGTTGCGGCGATGCGCGAGCGGAAGGTGGTGCCTTCGAACGGCGACCAGCCGCATTTGGACAGCACCTGCTCGCGCTTCACCGTGAACGGGGTGTTGTCGATCATCGCCAGATCGGCGAAGTAGCCTTCGCGCAGAAAGCCGCGCTCTTCCACATCGAACAGCTGCGCCGGCGCATGCGCGAACTTCTGCACGATGCGGGTGATCGGCAGCTTGCCCTCGTGCACCAGCTCCAGCGCGGCGACCAGCGCGTACTGCACCAGCGGCAGCCCGGACGGTGCCTGCGCGTAGGGCTTTTGCTTCTCTTCCCAGGTATGCGGGGCGTGATCGGTGGCGAGCACGTCGATGACGTCTTCTGCCAGCGCTTCGATCAGGGCCAGGCGGTCGTCGGCGTCCTTGATCGCGGGGTTGCATTTGATCAGGTTGCCCAGCCGCGCGTAGTCGCTGCGGTCGAAGCGCAGAAAGTGGATGCAGGTCTCGGCGGTGATGCGCTTGCGCAGCTTGCCGTCGGCGTCCACCAGTGGGCCGGCTTCGAACAGCCCCAACTCGTCGGCGGTGGAGATATGCAGCACGTGCAGGCGGGTGTTGTGCTTGCGCGCCAGCGATACCGCCAGCTGCGAAGACTTCAGGCAGGCCTGCCGCGAACGGATGTCCGGGTGCATCTCCGGGGTCAACGCGTCGCCGTATTTTTCCTTGTACTGCGCCAGCGTCGCATCGATGGTCGGGGTGTCTTCGCAATGGGTGATGATCGGCGTCGGCGCGTCGCGGAAGATCGCGTCCAGCGTCTCGGGATTGTCGACCAGCATGTTGCCGGTGGAGGCGCCCATGAACACCTTGATGCCCGGAGCCGTCTTGGGGTCCAGCGATTGGATCGCGGCCAGGTTGTCGTTGCTGGCGCCCATGTAGAAGCCGTAGTTGGCCCAGGCGCGCCCGGCGGCGGCATCGTACTTGGCCTGCAGTGCGGCCGAGTTCAGTGTGGGCGGGTTGGTGTTGGGCATGTCCATGAAGCTGGTCAGGCCGCCGGCCACCGCTGCGCCCGATTCGGTCGCGATATCGCCCTTGTGGGTCAGGCCCGGCTCGCGGAAATGCACCTGGTCGTCGATCATGCCCGGCAGCACCCAGCGCCCGGCCGCGTCCACCACGGTGTCGCCTGCATCCGGGGTGATCTTGCTGTCGATCTTGGCGATGCGACCGCCCTCGATCAGGAGATCGGCGTCGAACTCCTTGCCTTCATTGACCAGGCGGGCGTTGATGATGACGGTTCGGCTCATGGATGAGGTCCTTTGCAACTGCAGGAAGAAGAGGGGGAAGGGGCAGCGGAGGCGGGCGCGTCAGGTACCGGATCGAAGCCGCCCGGATGGAAGGGATGGCAGCGGCCCAGCCGGCGCGCGGCCAGCCAGCTCCCGCGTAGCGGGCCGAAGCGGCCGATGGCGGTCATCGCATACTCCGAGCAACTGGGCGCAAAACGGCAGCGCGGCCCGAGCAGCGGGCTGATGAACAGCTTGTAGAAGCGCAACAGCGCGATGAGCAGGCGTCCGATCACTTGCCAATGATATGCCAGTTGCATTAATAGGTGGTTGCCGGGGGTCCGCGGGGTACGTTATAAAGGCCCGCTTTCCCGGGCCCCGGGGGAACCAAGGAAGAGCGTTTCGTGGCTGCTAAAAAACCTGCAAAAAAGGCCGTAGAGGCCGCCAAGAAGTCCGCCAAACCCGCTGCGAAGAAGGCAGCGGCGCCCGCTGCTGCAAAACCGGCCGCCAAGAAGGCGGCTCCGGCTCCCAAGCAACCGGTTGCCAAGAAGGCAGCTGCGGCCAAGACCGTTGCCAAGCCGGCAGCGGCCTCCAAGACCGCAGCGATCAAGCCCGTGAAACCTGTCGCCAAGACCGCTGCCAAGCCGGCGGCGAGCAAGGCAGCTCCGGCTGCCGCCAAACCGGCTGCCAAGCCGGTGGCGTCCAAGTCCGTACCGAAGCCGGCCGCCAAGCCGGTTCCGGCCAAGTCAGTCCCGGTCAAGGCTGAGAAGCCCGCGCCCGCACCGGCCCCCAAGGCCGTCCCTGCGAAGCCGGCAAAGCCTGCGACCCCGCCACTTAAGAATCCCGTGCCCGTTTCGAAATCTTCCGCAAAAACGCCAACCAAAACCGAAGCCCCCGCCAAGCCCGCCGCGACCCGTCCGGTCGGCAAGGTGGCAGTGGCCGTGACTGCCAAGTCCTCCAGCCCGACGCCGAAGACCAAGTACAAGGTGGTCGACTACAAGATCGACGAGACCACCGGTCGTCCGATCCTCCCGCAGGGCTACAAGCCTTCGGCGGACGAGGAGTACATGAGCAAGCTGCAGCAGGAATACTTCCGTCAGCGTCTGCAGAGCTGGCGCAACGAGATGGTCGAGGAATCCAAGCAGACCATCGAAAACCTGCGCGAAGAAGTCCGCGATATCGGCGACGAAGCCGAACGCGCCACGCGTGAGACCGAGAATTCGCTGGAACTGCGCGCCCGCGACCGCGCCCGCAAGCTGATCTCCAAGATCGACAGCACGCTCAAGCGTCTGGAAGACGGCGACTACGGCTACTGCGTGGATACCGGCGAAGAGATCGGCCTGGACCGTCTGGACGCGCGTCTGACTGCCGAGCGCACCATCGACGCCCAGGAGCGTTGGGAGCACCTGCAGAAGCAGCAGGGCGACTGATCGTCATCCTCCGTTCGCATTGAAGACCCCCGCCATGTGCGGGGGTTTTTTGTGTGGCGGTGGGGTGCCGCAGGCCGTTGTGGTGGCGCGCCGTTGCAGGTGTCAGGTCACGCCGCGTCTTGCGTGGCCGCTTAATGCGGTTGCATCGACTGCCGCAACGCGAGCGCGCGCAAGCGGTGCAGGGACTGGCGGCATACGCAGCCCCCCTCGCCAGGCTTGGCTTGAGCGTTTGACGACACGTAGCAAGCACTGGGCATAGGCAACGGCGGCATGTGCAACCGTTGCCTGGCCTGGCCTGGAGCGGAGCGTCCGATAACGCGCACGTAGCCGTTATCACAGGCACCGGCGGGATCTGCAACCGGGGTTGCCTCGCCAGACTAGGCTCGGGGCCTCCGGCAACACGTGGCGGGCAGTCATGGGCGGGCCTAGCCGCAGCGCGCATCACCCGCGCACGCGGTATCCGCTGCCGCGCCGAGCACCGACTGCGCCCGTCCTGCACTGCGCGCAGCCGTCTTGTGAGCTGCGCTTATTGCAGGTCGCGTAAATCCAGTTTGCGTAGCCGCGGGGCCTTCCAGGCCGTGGTCGCCACCACGCCCAGGGTGACGCAGCCGCCGATGACGACTGCCGGCACCAGCCCGACCAGCCGTGCCATGACGCCGTCGTAGAACGCGCCCAGTTCGTTGGACGAGCCGATGAAGATGCCGTTGATCGACGACACCCGGCCACGCATCGCGTCCGGTGTGGCGAGCTGCAGGATGGTTTGCCGTACTACCACCGACACGCCGTCGCACATGCCGTAGACCAGCAGGATCGCCGCCGACAGCCAGAAGTGCCGCGACAGGCCGAAGGCGATGGTGCACAGCCCGAAGCCGGCCACCGACAGCATCAGGATGCGTCCGGCATTGCGCTGCAGCGGGTGCCGCGCCAGCCACACACCGACCACGATCGAGCCAAGCGCCGGCGCACCGCGCAGGATGCCCAGGCCTTCGGGGCCATAATGCAGGATTTCCTGGATGAAGGCGGGCAACATCGAGACCGCGCCGCCCAGCAACACCGAAAACATGTCCAACGCCATCGCGCCCAGCATGATCTGGTTGGAGAGCACGAACTGCGCACCTTCGGCGATGCTGCGGAAGATCGGTGCGCGCGGGCCGGCGTTGACCGGCTCGCTGACGCGCAACAGCGCCAGGGCCAGGATCGCCACCAGCGCCACGCCGGCGGCCACGCCATAGGCCAGTCCCTTGCCGCCCCAGCCGACCAGCACGCCGCCCAGTGCCGGGCCGATCACCATGCCGGCCTGGAAGGTGACGCTGCCGATGCTGGCGCCGCGTGCGAACGCTTCGCGCGGCAACGCACGCGCGAACAAGGCGTTGTAGACCGGCGACAGGAACGAGCGCGCCGCGCCGGTCAATGCAATGGCAGCGTAGATCGGCCATACGCCCTGGATGGGTAGCCAGCCCTGCGCGACTGCCATCAACAGCAGTGCCGTGGTCACCAGCCCCAGCACTGCGACCATGCCCAGGCGCCTGCGCGGCAGATGGTCGACCAGATAGCCGGCAAACGGCGCGATGCAGAAGAACGGCAGGATTTCGGCAAGGCCGATCAGCCCCAGCGACAGCGGATTGCGCGTGATCTCATAGATGTGCCATCCGACCGTGACTGCCACGACCTGATACGACAGCATCGCCGCGACGCGGTACAGCAACACCAGGCCGAAGCCAGGATGGGCGAACAGCGTGCGCAGCGAGTCGGTGGGCGAGGGCGTCGGCGTACTCACTGTTGTGCGCGGGCCGTTTCACGGATGAAGGCCAGCATGGCGGCCACCCCATTGCTGCGCGTTGGCGACAGGTGCTTGGCCAGGCCAATGCCGGCGATGTAGTCCGGTTCGGTGGCCAGGATTTCCTGCGCGCTACGCCCGGAATACACGCGCAGTGCGAGATAGATCAGCCCGGACACGATGGCCGAATCGCTGACGGCATGGAAGTCCAGCCGTTGCGCATTGCCTTCGGGCACGATCCACACCATCGACTGGCAGCCATGCAGGCGGTGTTCTTCGGTCTTCCACTGTTCCGGGAAGGTCGGCAGCTTGCGGCCCAGGTCGATCAGGTACTGGTAGCGCTCGGACCAGTCGCCGAAGAAGGAGAACTCCTCGGCGATCGCTGCCTGGGCATCGGTGGCGGTGGGTTCTAGCGGGAAGGGGGAGTTGGTCATCAAAAATCCAGAATCGTTCGCAAAAAATCCAGGGGCGTTCGGTCAAAGCCCCTCTCCCTCCGGGAGAGGGGTTGGGGTGAGGGTGCGGGCGAAGCCTGGCTGGAATTGGATGCGGGTGGCTTCGCCCATCTCAAAAAAAGCCATGCATGTGACTTCGCCCGTACCCTCATCCGCCCCTGCGGGGCACCTTCTCCCGACGGGAGAAGGAAAGTAGGTCAGGCACGCTTCCAGCGCACGCCTTGCGGGGTGTCTTCCAGCACGATGCCTTCGTCGGCGAGCTGCTTGCGGATGGCATCGGCGCGGGCGAAGTCCCTGGCTTTCTTGGCAGAATTGCGTTCTTCGACCAGCACGGTGATACGCGCATCGTCGCCGGCATCGGTGCCGCGCGCGAACCAGGTGGCCGGGTCCTGCTGCAGCAGGCCCAGCGCCATTCCGGCCCCGAGCAGCTCGGCCTTGGCACGTTGCAATGCTGCAAGATTCTCCGCGCTGAGCCCATCGCCTGGGCCACCGGCCGGTGCAAGCTCCAGCAGCGCCCGGTTCGCATCCTTCGCAAGCTTTGCCAGCACCGCGAGCGCCAGCGGTGTGTTGAGGTCGTCGCTGAGCGCGTCTTCTATCTGCTCGGGAATCGTTGCCTGCGCCTGGATCGCCTTCAGGCTCCGCAAGGTTCCGTACAAGCCGTCGAGCCGCTTGACCTGATCCTCGATCAGCGCATCCGACCAATCCAGCGGCTGCCGGTAATGCGCGCTCAATAGCGCAAGCCGCAGCGCTTCGGGCGGGTGCTTGGCGATCAGGTCGTGCACGGTCTCGATGTTGCCCAGCGACTTGCTCATCTTGGCGCCGCTGAAATTGAGCATGCCGTTGTGCAGCCAGAAGCGGGCGAAGGTGGCGCCGCCATGCGCGCATTCGCTTTGCGCGATTTCGTTTTCGTGATGCGGGAACTGCAGGTCCACGCCGCCGGCATGGATGTCGATGGTCGGGCCCAGGTGCGCGGCGGCCATCGCCGAGCATTCGATATGCCAGCCGGGGCGGCCGCGGCCCCACGGCGACTCCCAGCCGGGCAGCTCGTCGCTGGACGGCTTCCACAGCACGAAGTCGCCGGGGTCGCGCTTGTACGGCGCCACGTCCACGCGCGCACCGGCCAGCATTTCGTCGGGGTCGCGCCGCGACAGCTTGCCGTAGCCGTCGAAACTGGCCACTGCAAACAGCACATGGCCTTCGGCGGCATAGGCATGGCCGCCCTCGATCAGCTGCTCGATCATGGCCACGATGTGCGGAATATGCGCGGTGGCCTCCGGTTCGATATCCGGCGGCACCACGCCGAGCGCGGCCATGTCCTGGCGATAGATCGCGGCGAAGCGGTCGGTGATGGTGGAGATCGGCACGCCCTGCGCCTGTGCGGCAGCGTTGATCTTGTCGTCCACGTCGGTGATGTTGCGTGCGTAGCGCAGCGCGCCATAGCGCCGCCGCAGCAGCGCGGCCAGCACGTCGAACACCACCGGGCCGCGGGCGTTGCCGATATGCGCGTAGTTGTAGACGGTAGGGCCGCACACATACAGGGTGGGGCAGGACGGATCGAGCGGCGCGAACGGTTCGACCCGCCGCGTCAGGTTGTTGTGCAGGCGCAGGCTCATCGGCATCTGAAAAAGGGTAACCGCGCGATTCTAGCCCCTTGCGGCAAGATGGCGAACCGGCACGCCGACACCGGCGACCGGATGGGCTGCGTTCAGCCCCGGAGATCGCAAGCTCCATACACTTACGTACTGCCTGGCTTCGCCCCTTCGGTCCTGATGCGACTTCTTCTGTTCCCCACGCTGTGTGTGCTGGCCTGGCAGGCATTGCCGGCACATGCGGCAGAGCCCGATGTCAAAAACCGGGTCGTCGTGATCGAAAACGTCAAGCTGGATTACGCGCAGGTGCTCAATGTCGAGCCGGTCTACCAGACCCTGCGCGCCACCCGCATCGAAGAACAGTGCGAGGCCGAACAGGCGACGCCGGTGCCGGTTGCCGCTGTCGAGGACGAGGGCCGCATCAACCGCATGGTCGATTCGGTCAAGGAAATGTTCTCGCGTCGGCCCGAGCCGGCGACGCCGGCGGCAGTGCCGCCCACCAGCACCCGCCGCAATTGCAAGGTCGTGGAAGTGCCGCGCGAGTTCCGGCGCCCGATCGCCTTCGACGTGGACTACGTCTACAAGGGCACCAAGTACCGCTCGCGGCTGCCGGAAGATCCGGGCAACCGGCTGCGCATCCGGGTGTCGGTGACCCCGTACATTCCCGACGCCATCGTCGCACCGCCGCGCTGAGGCGCATGGCGGTTGCGCCGTGCCCGCATGCATGCGAGGATTCGCGCCCTATGCAAGCAATCCCCTTTCAGCACGACACCAGCGCCGCCCGGATGGCCTCCGGCATGACCTCGCGTGCCCGCCGACCGGAATCCCACATTTTCGCTGGGTAACCGGGGCGTTTTGCTGTCCGTTCTGAAGACCCAGCCCACAGGCTGGGTTTTTTCGTTTTGGCGTCACAAAAGTTTCAACCGCAAGAAACGCGCATGTCGCGCACCCCGTCGCTCCTGGCGGACCACGCAGCAGAAGCACGCAGCAAAGGATCGATCGATGTCACTGAAGCACTTCTTGAACACCCAGGACTGGAGCCGCGCCGAACTGGACGCGCTGTTGACCCAGGCCGCGTTGTTCAAACGCAACAAGCTGGGAAGCGAGCTGAAGGGCAAGTCGATCGCGCTGGTGTTCTTCAACCCGTCCATGCGCACCCGCACCAGCTTCGAGCTGGGCGCGTTCCAGTTGGGTGGGCATGCGGTGGTGCTGCAGCCGGGCAAGGATGCCTGGCCGATCGAGTTCAACCTGGGCACGGTGATGGATGGCGACACCGAAGAGCACATCGCCGAAGTGGCGCGCGTGCTGGGTCGTTATGTCGATTTGATCGGTGTGCGCGCGTTTCCCAAGTTCGTCGACTGGTCCAAGGACCGCGAGGACCAGGTGCTCAAAAGCTTCGCGAAGTATTCGCCGGTGCCGGTGATCAACATGGAGACGATCACCCACCCGTGCCAGGAGCTGGCGCATGCGCTGGCCTTGCAGGAGCACTTCGGTACGCCGGATCTGCGCGGCAAGAAGTACGTGCTGACCTGGACCTATCACCCCAAGCCGCTCAACACTGCGGTGGCCAATTCCGCGCTGACCATCGCCACCCGCTTGGGGATGGACGTGACCCTGCTGTGCCCGACGCCGGACTACATCCTGGATCAGCGCTACATGGACTGGGCGGCGCAGAACGTGGCCGAAAGCGGCGGCTCGTTGCAGGTCAGCCATGACATCGACAGCGCCTACGCCGGCGCCGATGTCGTCTATGCCAAGAGCTGGGGCGCGCTGCCGTTCTTCGGCAACTGGGAGCCGGAAAAGCCGATCCGCGACCAGTACCAGCACTTCATCGTCGACGAACGCAAGATGGCGCTGACCAACAACGGCGTGTTCTCGCATTGCCTGCCGCTGCGTCGCAACGTCAAGGCCACCGACGCGGTGATGGATTCGCCCAACTGCATCGCCATCGATGAAGCCGAGAATCGCCTGCATGTGCAGAAGGCGATCATGGCTGCCCTGGTGGGCCAGGGCAGCCGGGATTCGTGATTGGGGATTTGGGATTCGCAACGGCGAACCCGGCTCCCGACCCAACCTAGTCAACTTCTAAAGAGACCCCCATGTCGCAGCAGACCGCTTCTACCAATCCCGAATCCCCACTCTCCAATTCCGGCAGCAAGAAGGACATCGTCCTGGCGTTCTCCGGCGGCCTCGACACCAGCTTCTGCATTCCGTATCTGCAGGAGCGTGGTTATGCGGTGCATACCGTGTTTGCCGATACCGGCGGTGTGGATGCCGAGGAGCGCGACTTCATCGAGAAGCGCGCCGCCGAGCTGGGCGCCGCCAGCCATGTCACCGTCGATGGTGGCCCGGCGATTTGGGAAGGCTTCGTCAAGCCGTTCGTGTGGGCGGGCGAGGGCTACCAGGGCCAGTACCCGTTGCTGGTGTCGGACCGCTATCTGATCGTCGATGCCGCGCTCAAGCGCGCCGAAGAGCTGGGCACGCGCATCATTGCGCACGGCTGCACCGGCATGGGTAACGACCAGGTGCGTTTCGACCTGGCGGTGAAGGCGTTGGGCGATTACCAGATCGTCGCGCCGATCCGCGAGATCCAGAAGGAACACACCCAGACT
The DNA here is from genome assembly GCF_024806835.1 of Xanthomonas sp. 3793. Classification (GTDB taxonomy): domain Bacteria; phylum Pseudomonadota; class Gammaproteobacteria; order Xanthomonadales; family Xanthomonadaceae; genus Xanthomonas; species Xanthomonas arboricola_F. The sequence goes on along the minus strand of NZ_JANTYU010000001.1, from coordinate 426,746 downwards.
CGCGCCTACGAGCAGAAGTATCTGGAAGCGCGCGGCTTCGGCGTGCGCGCCAAACAGCAGGCCTACACCATCAACGAGAATTTGCTGGGCCTGACCATGTCCGGCGGCGAAATCGACCGCTGGGAAGCGCCGGGCGAAGGGGCGCGTGGCTGGTGCGCCCCGCGCAGTGCGTGGCCGACCGAAGCGTTGACGGTGACCTTGAAGTTCGTCGAAGGCGAGGCGGTGGAGCTGGACGGCAAGCCGCTGCCGGGCGCCAAGATCCTGGCCAAGCTCAATACCTTGTTTGCCCAGTACGGCGTGGGCCGCGGCGTGTACACCGGCGACACCGTGATCGGCCTGAAGGGCCGCATCGTGTTCGAGGCGCCGGGCCTGATCTCGCTGCTCACCGCGCACCGTGCGCTGGAAGATGCGGTGCTGACCAAGCAGCAGAACCGCTTCAAGCCGGACGTGGCGCGCAAGTGGGTGGAGCTGGTGTACGAAGGCTTCTATCACGACCCGCTCAAGACCGACATCGAGGCGTTCCTGAAGTCCTCGCAGGCCAAGGTCAACGGCGAAGTGACGCTGGAAACCCGCGGCGGCCGCGTCGATGCGGTGGCGGTGCGCTCGCCGCACCTGCTCAACACCAAGGGCGCGACCTACGCGCAGTCGGCCGACTGGGGCGTGGAAGAGGCCGAAGGCTTCATCAAGCTGTTCGGCATGAGCTCGACGCTTTACGCGCAGGTCAACCGCTGAGACGACCGCCGCAGGCAGCCTATGCTCCTTCTCCCGCACGCGGGAGAAGGTGGCGCATAGCGCCGGATGAGGGCGACCTGCCGCATGCCCCCAGCTGCCCTGTCGGGTCGCTTCCCCTGCAGGCGTGGAAGCGGCTAGATGGGCGTTAGAAAGACCAACCACACGCAACCCGACGCAATAAGACGCGATCAATGACCACACTGCTCGACAACACACTGACGCATCTGCAGAAGCTGGTGTCCTTCGACACCCGCAATCCGCCGCGGGCGATCGCTGCCGAGGGCGGCATCTTCGACTACCTGCGCGCGCAGCTGCCCGGTTTCCAGGTCGAGGTGATCGACCACGGCGCCGGTGCGGTGAGCCTGTATGCCGTGCGCGGAACTCCCAGGTATCTGTTCAACGTGCATCTGGACACGGTGCCGGATTCGCCGCATTGGAGCGCGGACCCGCATGTGATGCGGCGTAACGAGGACCGTGTGATCGGTCTGGGGGTGTGCGATATCAAGGGCGCGGCGGCGGCGTTGGTGGCAGCGGCCAATGCCGGCGACGGCGATGCCGCGTTCCTGTTTTCCTCCGACGAAGAGGCCAACGACCCGCGCTGCATCGCTGCGTTTCTGGCGCGTGGTTTGCCCTACGAGGCGGTGCTGGTGGCCGAGCCGACCATGAGCGAGGCAGTGCTGGCGCATCGCGGCATCAGTTCGGTGCTGATGCGCTTTGCCGGGCGTGCCGGGCATGCGTCGGGCAAGCAGGATCCGTCCGCCAGCGCCTTGCACCAGGCGATGCGCTGGGGCGGCAAGGCGCTGGACCATGTCGAGTCGCTGGCGCATGCGCGCTTCGGCGGCCTGACCGGCTTGCGCTTCAACATCGGCCGCGTCGACGGTGGCATCAAGGCCAACATGATCGCGCCGGCGGCGGAACTACGGTTTGGCTTTCGTCCGTTGCCGTCGATGGACGTGGACGGCTTGCTGGCCACGTTTGCCGGCTTTGCCGATCCTGCGGCAGCGCATTTCGAAGAAACCTTTCGCGGGCCGAGCCTGCCGTCGGGTGACATCGCACGCGCGGAGGAACGCCGCCTTGCCGCACGCGATGTGGCCGATGCGCTGGACCTGCCGATCGGCAACGCGGTGGATTTCTGGACCGAGGCCTCGCTGTTTTCCGCCGGCGGCTATACCGCGCTGGTCTATGGCCCGGGCGATATCGCCCAGGCGCATACCGCCGACGAATTCGTGACGCTGGAGCAACTGCAGCGCTATGCCGACTCGGTACACCGCATCATCAACGGCGCGCACTGACGCCGCGTTCCGCGCCTGGCGCGGCCATTCCTCCTATCGATCACCGCAATGTCCCTCTCCGCACAGCCCCACAAACAGACTCGCCAGACCATCGTGCGCCTGCTTTCGAGCATGGCCAGCGCCAAGGAAATCAGCCAGTACCTCAAGCGTTTCTCGCAGCTGGACGCCAAGCGCTTTGCGGTGGTCAAGGTGGGCGGCGCGGTGCTGCGCGACGACCTGGACGCGCTGACCTCGTCGCTGTCGTTCCTGCAGGAGGTGGGCCTGACCCCGATCGTGCTGCATGGCGCCGGCCCGCAGCTGGATGCGGAGCTGTCTGCAGCGGGCATCGAAAAACAGACCGTCAACGGCTTGCGGGTGACGTCGCCGGAAGCGCTGGCGATCGTGCGCAAGGTGTTCCAGGCCTCCAACCTCAAGCTGGTGGAAGCGCTGCAGCAGAACGGTGCGCGTGCCACATCGATCACCGGCGGCGTGTTCGAAGCGCAGTATCTGGACCGTGACACCTATGGGCTGGTCGGCGAGGTCAAGGCGGTGAATCTGGCGCCGATCGAAGCCAGCCTGCAGGCCGGCTCGATCCCGGTGATCACCAGCCTGGGCGAAACGCCGAGTGGGCAGATCCTCAACGTCAATGCGGATTTCGCCGCCAACGAACTGGTGCAGGAACTGCAGCCGTACAAGATCATCTTCCTCACCGGTACCGGCGGTTTGCTGGATGCCGACGGCAAGCTGATCGATTCGATCAACCTGTCCACCGAATACGATCATCTGATGCAGCAGCCGTGGATCAACGGCGGCATGCGGGTCAAGATCGAACAGATCAAGGACCTGCTCGACCGGCTGCCGCTGGAATCGTCGGTGTCGATCACCCGGCCGGCGGATCTGGCCAAAGAGTTGTTCACCCACAAGGGCTCGGGCACGCTGGTGCGGCGGGGCGAGCGCGTGTTGCGCGCGACCTCCTGGGACGAACTGGATCTGCCTCGCCTGAAGTCGCTGATCGAATCCAGCTTCGGCCGCACGCTGGTGCCGGATTACTTCAGCAACACCAAGTTGTTGCGTGCCTATGTCAGCGAGAACTATCGCGCCGCGGTGATCCTCACCGACGAAGGCATGCTGGGTGCAAGCGCGCTGATCTATCTGGACAAGTTTGCCGTGCTCGACGATGCGCAGGGCGAGGGCCTGGGCCGCGCAGTGTGGAACGTGATGCGCGAGGAAACTCCGCAGCTGTTCTGGCGCTCGCGTCACAACAACCAGGTCAACATCTTCTACTACGCCGAATCCGACGGCTGCATCAAGCAGGAAAAGTGGAAGGTGTTCTGGTACGGGCTGGAGAATTTCGAGCAGATCCAGCACTGCGTGGCGCATTGTGCGACGCGCCAGCCGACGCTCCTGGGCTGAGCATAATGACGCCCATCGCCTTGCCCTTGGCCTGGAGCCAGATGCCCGTCTTGCGCGGGCAGCACGCAACCCTGGAGCCGCTGCAGCCAGCGCATGCCGATGGTCTGCGCGCGGCACTGGGCGACGGTGCGCTGTCGCACCTGTGGTACACCGGGGTGCCGGCACCGGCCCAGGTCGATGCCTACCTCGCGGCGGCAATGGCGGCCCGCGCCGAGGGCACGGCACTGCCGCTGGCGGTGCGCGATGCGGCCGGTGAGGTCGTCGGCTGCACACGCTATTACGGGCTGGATGCGACAGTGCCCAAGTTGTCGATCGGCTACACCTGGTACGCGCCGCGCGTGCAGCGCAGCGGCGTCAATACCGAAGCCAAGCTGATGCTGCTGCAGTACGCCTTCGAAACGCTGGGCTGCCTGAGCGTGGTGTTCGAAACCAGCTGGTTCAATCACACCTCGCGCGCGGCGATCGCGCGGCTGGGCGCAAAGCAGGACGGCGTACTGCGCAATCACACCCGCCACGCCGACGGTACGCCGCGCGATACCGTGGTGTTCTCCATCATCGATACGGAATGGGCGGGGGTGAAACGCCACCTGCAGTTCCGCCTGGAAGCAAACGCATGAGTGCTCAAGCAACAACCATCGGCATCGTTGGTGCCCGCGGGCATACCGGTTCGGAATTGATCAAGCTGGTGGCGGCGCATCCGCACCTGCAGTTGGTGTTCGTGTCATCGCGCGAACTGGCCGGGCAGGCCGTGGCCGACCACAACGACGGTTATCGCGGCGATCTGCGGTTCGAAAGCCTGGACGCCGACGCGGTGGCCGCCAAGGCCGCCGACGTGGTGATCCTGGCGCTGCCCAACGGCAAGGCCGAGCCGTTCGTTGCCGCAATCGACGCGAGCCGGCCGCAGACGCTGCTGATCGATCTGTCGGCGGACTATCGTTTCGACCCGGCGTGGTATTACGGCTTGCCCGAGCTCACCCGTGGCAGGTATGCGGGGCAGCGCCGTATCAGCAACCCTGGCTGCTATGCCACCGCGATGCAGCTGGCGATCACCCCCTTGCTGGATCAGCTGGCCGGCCCGCCGCAATGCTTTGGCGTGTCCGGCTATTCCGGTGCGGGCACCACGCCGTCGGACAAGAACAACCCCGAGCTGCTCGCCGATAACCTGATGCCGTATGCGCTGACCAACCACATGCACGAGCGCGAAGTGTCGGCGCAGCTTGGCGTGCCGGTGGAGTTCATGCCGCACGTGGCGCCGCATTTCCGTGGCATCACCATGACCGTCAACCTGTGGCTGCAGCAAGCGCTGACACGCGAGCAGATCCAGGCCCGCTATGCGCAGCGGTATGCGGGCGAGCCGCTGGTCGAGCTTGTCGACGAGGCGCCGTGGGTGAGCCGCATTGCCGGCAAGCACGGCGTGCAGATCGGCGGCATCACCCTGGCGCCCGGCAACAAGCGGGTGGTGGTGGTGGCGACGCTGGACAACCTGCTCAAGGGCGCGGCGACCCAGGCGATGCAGAACCTCAACCTGGCATTGGGCTGGGACGAGTTGACCGCGATGTGTTGATGCGAGTCCCTCGCAGAAGCCTGCACCGCCATGTGCGGGGATTTAACCTGACGCTTTACTTCGAGACGCTTTCCGATGACCAATCTGTTGTGGCAAAAACCCGGTGTTGCGGTGGACGCCAAAATCCAGACCTTCCTGGCCGGCGACGATGTGATCCTGGATCGCGAGTTCTTCCTGCACGACATCGCGGCCAGCAAGGCGCATGCACAGGGGCTGCAGCACATCGGCATCCTGTCGTTGCAGGAGCTGGGCGGCCTGAGCGAACAACTCGATCTGTTGGCGGACGATTTCCGTAGCGGCGCGTTCGTGCTCGATGCCCAGTACGAAGATTGCCATTCGGCGATCGAAGCACGCCTGACCGAGCGCCTGGGCGATGCCGGCCGCAAGATCCACACCGGACGCAGTCGCAACGATCAGATCCTGGTCGCAACGCGGCTATGGTTGAAGGACAAACTGCAGCGCGTGGCCGAGCTCAGCGGCGAGATCGCAAAGGTGGCGCTGGATCGCGCGCAGGCCGAAGCCGCATTGCCGGTGCCGGGTTACACGCATATCCAGCGTGCGGTGGTGTCGTCGGCGGGCATGTGGTGGGCCGGTTGGGCAGAAGCGTTTATCGATAATGCCGTGCGCGCGACCGGCACCTTGCACCTGGTGGACAGCAACCCGCTCGGCACCGCTGCCGGGTATGGCGTCAATCTGCCGCTGGACCGCGCGCACACCACCGCCGAGCTCGGTTTTGCACGTCTGCAGGTCTCGCCGATCTACGCGCAACTGTCGCGCGGCAAGTACGAGCTGGCCGCACTCGAGGCGCTTGGCAGCGCCACCCTGGACTTGCGGCGTATCGCCTGGGATCTGTCGCTGTTCACCAGCGGCGAATTTGCGTTTGTCGCGTTGCCGGCGCAGTACACCACCGGCAGCTCGATCATGCCGAACAAGCGCAACCCCGATGTCATCGAACTGATGCGCGCCACCCATGCCAGCGTGGCGGCCGCGCGGACCGAGATCGAACAGCTGCTGTCGCTGCCGTCCGGTTACCACCGCGATCTGCAGAGCAGCAAGGGCGCCATCGTGCATGGTTTCGGCCGTGGCCTGGCCGCGCTGGAACTGTTGCCGGCGCTGCTCGCCAATCTGGAATGGCGCCCGGACAAGCTGCATGCGGCGATCGACTCGGGCATGTACGCCACCGACGTGGCAGTGGAAGCGGCCGTGGCCGGCGTGCCGTTCCGCGATGCCTACAAGGCTGCAGCGGAAGCATCGGAAACCGCAGGGCAGGGGCGCACGCCGGAAGGCAGCCTGGCTGCACGCGTCTCGCCAGGTGCCGCAGCGGACCTGCAGCTGGACGTGCTGCGTGCCCGATGGGAGGCCCTGCTCTGATGGCCATGATCAGCACCGACACCGCCGAGCATTACCCCTGGGGCGAAGCCAGCCACGGCTGGCACCTGTTGCGCGACCCCAACTTGAGCGTGCTCGAGGAACACATGCCGCCAGGCGCTGCAGAGTTGCGCCATCGGCATAGTCGCGCGCGGCATTTCTTCTATGTGCTGGCCGGCGAGGTGATGCTGCAGCTGGACGGCGCACAGCATGTGTTGCGCGTGGGGCAGGGCTTGCATGTGCCGCCCGGTTCCACCCATCAGATGCATAACCTGTCCGCGATGGAAGCGCGCTTCCTGGTGATTTCCACCCCGTTCGGTCGTAGCGAGGCAACACCCGACAAGGAGGCCGGCTGATGTCGATGCGCTATCTGGTGCTGGCGATGCGCAAGCCGCACTTTCCGGCGGATGTGGTGGAGGCGCATCGCGCATTTCTCGATACGCTGCGGGCGGCGGGGCAGCTGGAACTGACCGGCGGCTTCAGCGACGGCAGCGGCGGCGCCTACGTGCTGGTCAACGTGGACAGCCTGGAGCAGGCGCAGCAGATCGTGGCACGCGATCCGCTGGTGCTGCGCGATGCCTCCACGCTGACCGTCCACGAATGGAAGACGCACTGAGCATTTCGCCACGATGACCACGCCTGCGAACACCTCGCCGTTCACCGAGCAAGCGCTGCCGCCGTGGCGGCGTGCGGTGCTCAAGGTCGGCAGCAGCCTGCTGGCCGCAGACGGTGGTGGCCTGTCGCCCCGCTTTGCGCTGGGTCTGGCGCAGTTCGTGTCGGCCAATCTGGCCGCCGGGCGGGAGCTGGTGATCGTGTCGTCGGGCGCGGTGGCGGCCGGCCGGGCAATCCTGCCCAAAGCTGCCGAGGCCGGCGCGCCGATCGCCGCGCGGCAGGCACTGGCTGCGCTGGGGCAGGCGCAATTGATCGCGCTCTGGCAACGCTTTTTCGAGCGCCCGGTGGCGCAGGTGTTGCTGACCCACGACGACCTGCGCAACCGTCGCCGTTATCTCAATGCACGCGCTACCTTGGGCGAGTTGTTGCGGCTTGGAGCGCTGCCGGTGGTCAACGAAAACGACACCGTATCGGTGGACGAGCTCAAGCTGGGCGATAACGACAATCTGGCGGCGATCGTCGCCGCATTGGTCGATGCCGATGCCTTGTTCATCGCCACCGATATCGACGGCCTGTACAGCGCCGACCCGCGCAGCAACCCGTTGGCGCGGCCGCTCGACGATGTCCCCGATCTCACGCCGCAGGTGATGGCGATGGCCGGCGGCAGCGGCAGCAGCGTGGGCACCGGCGGCATGCGCACCAAGCTGGAAGCTGCCGCCAAGGCCGGCGCCGCGGGCATCGAGACCTATCTGTTCAATGGCCGCAGCAGCGAGGTGGTACGCGGGCTGGCGCAGGATCGCCTATGCGGGACGCGCATCCATGCCGCGCGCACGCGGATTGCGGCGCGCAAGTACTGGTTGCGGCATGCGCCGGTGGAAGCCGGTGCCATCCTGATCGATGCCGGCGCGGCGACCGCGCTGAGCGAGAAGGGCGCATCGTTGTTGCCTGGCGGCGTGGCCGGGGCCGAGGGCGACTTCAGGCGTGGCGACATGGTGGAGATCCGTCTGCGCGACGACAGCGGCGAGCGCTGCCTGGCGCGCGGCGTCAGCCAGTATTCGGCAGTGGATATCCGCCGTATTGCCTGCCGCCATTCGCGCGAGATCGAGTCCGTGCTCGGGTACAGCTATGGGGAGAACGTGGTGCATCGCGACGACCTGGTGGTGCTGTAGCGCATCGCAAGCGCGACGCGCTACCCATGCTCGTCCGGGAGCCAGCGCGTTGCACACGCCCTGATCCAGTCGTCTGCGCTGCGGCAGCGGCGCGCCGAGAGATCGTTGCAAGCGCGACCGCTTTGGCTCTCGGCGACGCTTTGCGCTACTTTCTGCTGCAGTCTCGACGGCCGAACGTTCCCACCATGTCCGAAATGAAAATGCTGGCCCTGCAGTGCCGGGAGGCCGCGCAGGTGCTCTCGCAACTTTCCGCGCAGGCCAAGCAGGATCTGCTCGACGCGATGGCTGCCGCACTGGAAGCCGATGCCGCGTTGATCCTTGCCGCAAACGCGCGCGATCTTGACGCCGCTCGCGCCAAAGGCACCGGCACAGCCATGCTCGACCGGCTGGCGCTGGACCAGGTGCGCCTGGCCGGCATCGCGGCGGCATTGCGCGAGGTGGCGCAGTTGCCGGACCCGGTCGGTCAGGTCACACGCGACGACACGCGCCCCAACGGCATCCGCGTGCAGAAGGTGCGCGTGCCGCTGGGGGTGATTGCGATGATCTACGAGGCCCGTCCCAACGTCACCGCCGATGCGGCAGCGCTGTGCATCAAGGCCGGCAATGGCGTGATCCTGCGTGGCGGCTCCGAGGCGATCCATTCCAACACCGCAATTGCGCGCGCATTGCAGGGTGCATTGCGTGCGGCGGGTGTGCCGGAAGCGGCTTTGACGCTGGTCGAGGATCTGCGTCGCGAGACCATGCTGGAGCTGTTGCAGCTCAGCGACATCATCGACCTGGCGATTCCGCGTGGTGGGGAAGGGCTCATCCGCTTTGTCGCCGAACACGCGCGCGTGCCGGTGATCAAGCATTACAAGGGCGTGTGCCATCTGTTTGTGGATGCCTCGGCCGATGTGGAGCGTGCCGTGCGCCTGTTGGTCGACGGCAAGGCGAGCCGGCCATCGGCCTGCAATTCGCTGGAAACGCTGTTGGTGCATGCAGACATCGCCGAGCGCTTCCTGCCGCTGGCAGCCGCTGCGATGCGTGCGCGCAACGTGGAGCTGCGTGGCGACGCGGCAACGCGTGCGGTGGTGCCCGAGATCGCGCCTGCCAGCGACGACGACTATGCCGCAGAGTATCTGGATCTGATCCTGGCGATCCGAATCGTGCCGGATCTTGACACCGCACTGGCCCACATTCGCCAGTACGGCTCGGACCATACCGAAGTGATCGCCACCGAGGACGCCGCAAACGCCGAGCGTTTCGTGCATGCACTGCGCTCGGCGGTGGTGATGGTCAACGCTTCCTCGCGCTTCTCCGATGGTGGCGAGCTCGGCCTGGGCGCGGAGATCGGTATCTCGACCACGCGCCTGCATTCGTATGGCCCGATGGGATTGGAAGCGCTGACCGTGGAGCGCTTTGTGGTGCGTGGCGAAGGCCAGGTGCGTCACTGATCGGCACGCGGCCGACCAGGACCGTGGCGGCCCGCCAGCGATCCTTTGCCTGCTGAAGCAGCGCTGCCGCGCCCCTGGTGGTGGAGGCGTGGCGTCGCGAACTGACGCAGCCCTGCCTGCGCCATTGTCCGCAGCCACCGTGCGTGCAAACCGTGCCCACACCCGCCGTATCCGCAGCCACTCAGCGCACGTCCAACCTGCCGACCACGACCTTTGACACTCCCCCGGCAGCCTGTCGCCTCACTACAGTCGTCGATTGCCCCGCACGTTCCGGAGTCGTCGATGCGCCGCCTTGCTGTCTGCCTGCTCGCCACCGCCATTGCCGCCGCCACCGGCAGTGCCTTCGCCCAGACCTCGCCGATGACGCCGGACATCACCGGCAAGCCGTTCGTGGCAAGCGAGGCTGCCAACGACTACGTCAAGCGCGAGGTCATGATTCCGATGCGCGATGGCGTGAAGCTGCACACCGTGATCGTGGTGCCCAAGGGCGCACGCAACGCGCCGATGGTGCTGACGCGCACGCCATACGACGCCAGCGGCCGTAGCGAGCGCCTGGCCTCGCCGCATATGAAGGACCTGCTGCCGCCCGGCGACGACGTCTTCGTGGAAGGCGGCTACATCCGCGTGTTCCAGGATGTACGCGGCAAGTACGGCTCCGAGGGCGACTACGTGATGACCCGCCCGCTGCGCGGCGCGCTTAATCCCGGCGACGTGGACCACGCCACCGATGCGTGGGACACCATCGACTGGCTGGTCAAGAACGTGACCGAATCCAACGGCAAGGTCGGCATGATCGGCTCGTCCTACGAAGGCTTCACCGTGGTGATGGCACTGACCAACCCGCATCCGGCGTTGAAGGTGGCCGCGCCGGAAAGCCCGATGATCGATGGCTGGATGGGCGACGACTGGTTCAACTACGGCGCGTTCCGCCAGGTCAACTTCGACTACTTCACCGGCCAGCTCAGCAAGCGCGGCAAGGGGGCCGGCATCCCGCGCCAGGGGCAGGACGATTACAGCAATTTCCTGCAGGCCGGCTCGGCCGGGGACTTCGCCAAGGCCGCCGGGCTGGAGCAGTTGCCGTGGTGGCACAAGCTCACCGAGCACGCGGCGTACGATGCGTTCTGGCAGGAGCAGGCGCTGGACAAGGTGATGGCGCGCACGCCGCTCAAGGTGCCCACGATGTGGCTGCAGGGGCTGTGGGACCAGGAAGACATGTGGGGCGCGATCCACAGCTACGCGGCGATGGAGCCGCGCGACAAGCGCAACACGCTCAACTATCTGGTGATGGGGCCATGGCGGCACAGCCAGGTGAACTACGACGGCAGCTCCCTGGGCGCATTGAATTTCGATGGCGACACCGCGCGTCAGTTTCGTCGCGATGTGCTGCGCCCGTTCTTCGATCAATACCTGGTCGATGGCGCGCCCAAGGCGAGCACGCCGCCGGTGTTCATCTACGACACCGGCGAGAACCGCTGGGATCGCCTGCAGTCCTGGCCGCGCAGTTGCGCCAAGGGCTGTGCGTCGGCGAGCAAACCGCTGTATCTGCAGGCCGGCGGCAAGCTGTCCTTCGACAAGCCCGCTGCAGGGCAGGGCGCGTTTGAAGAATACGTTTCCGATCCAGCCAAGCCGGTGCCGTTCGCGCCGCGCCCGGTGGATTTTGCCGACCGCAGCATGTGGACCACCTGGCTGGTCCACGACCAACGCTTTGTGGACGGACGCCCGGATGTGCTGACCTTCGTCACCGAGCCGCTGACCGAGCCGTTGCAGATCGCCGGTGCGCCCGATGTGCATCTGCAGGCCTCCACCAGCGGCAGCGACAGCGACTGGGTGGTCAAGCTGATCGACGTGTATCCGGACGAGATGGCGTCCACCCCCAAGATGGGTGGCTACGAGTTGCCGGTCTCGCTGGCGATCTTCCGCGGCCGCTATCGCGAGAGTTTCAGCGCGCCCAAGCCGCTGGCGTCCAATCAGCCGCTGGCGTTCGAATTCGGCCTGCCCACCGCCAACCACACCTTCCAGAAAGGCCACCGGGTGATGGTGCAGGTGCAATCCAGCCTGTTCCCGCTCTACGACCGCAACCCGCAAACCTACGTGCCGAATATCTTCTTCGCCAAGCCGGGTGATTATCAAAAGGCTACCCAGCGCGTTTACGTGACGCCGGAGCAGCCCAGCTACATCAGTCTGCCGGTGCGTTGAGCCCACGGGCGCCGCGCGCCGGCGGCGCCCACACGTCTTCCAGCAACTGCGGGCGGCACACCACCCAGGCGGCGCCCAGCTGCACCACGATGCAGATCACCAGAAACACGAACGGCGAGCTCCAGCCGCCGCTGTGCGCATGCAGCCAGCCGAACAGAAACGGCCCCAGGCAACTCACCGCATAGCCCATGCCCTGCGAGAACCCGGAGAGCGCGGCCGACCCGGCGGCCGTGCGGCTGCGTTGGTTGACCAGCACCAGCGCCAGCGGAAACGTGCTCGGCCCCAGGCCGAGCAAGGTCACCCACAGGATCGGCGCCGCCAGCGGTGCCCACCACAGCCCGGCAAACGCGACCAGGTGGCAGGCCGCGCACAGCAACACGATCGGGAACGGGTTACGCATGCGCACTGCCAAGGCCGGCATGGTCAATGCGCCGACCATGCCGAGCGCGGCGAACAGCGCCACCATGGTGCCGCCGAACGCGGGCGAGGCGCCGGCTTCGCGCAGCAGCGTGGGCAGCCAGGTGAACATCGAATAGGTCACCAGCGAGGTCATGCCGAAGGTGATCGCCATGCTCCAGCCCAGGGCGGTGCGTGCGACCCGGCCTTCGGCTTCGGAGGTGGGCGTGACCGGTGCCGGTCCGGTAGCGCGCGGGCGGCCCTGGCTGGCCTGCACCAGCGCCCAGGCCACCAGGGCCAGCAGTGCCGGCAACACCCACACCACCATCGAGCTGCGCCAGCCCAGCGCATCGGCCACCGGCACCGCCATCAACGCCGGCAGCAGGGTGCCGACCTGCAGCACGGTGATGTACAGCGTGCTGACCCGCCCCACGCGGTCGCCGAAGTAGCGTTTCACCAACGGCGGCAGCACCACATTCCCCATGCCCATGCCGGCCAGCGCCACCAGCGAACCGGTCAACAGCCCGCCGGTGCCCGGCAGCAGTGGTCGCACCATCAGCCCCAGCGTGGCCAGCGCCATCGATACCAGTGCGGTGCGCAGCAGCCCGTAGCGACGCAGCACCGCAGGCGTTGCAACGCCGGTCAGCGCAAATGCGGCAGTGGGCAACATGCCGAGCGCGCCCATGGTCGGCGCCCCGAACCCGTATTCGCCGGCAATGCGTTCCAGCAACGGGGTCAACGACGTTACCGCCGTACGCAAGTTGAAGGCGGACAACAAAATGGCGGCCAGCACCAGGGCGCGCCCACGCGATTGGGCGGACAAGGACGAGGCGGCAGTGACAACAGACATGACAGACCATCCGCACCGTGCACATCCGTGCGGCGGCGCCTGAAAACACAAAACCGGCACGAGGCCGGTTTTGTGTTTTGAAACTGGTCGGGGAGACAGGATTCGAACCTGCGACCTCTACGTCCCGAACGTAGCGCTCTACCAGACTGAGCTACACCCCGAAGGAGCCGCGTATGTTACATAGGGAATGCGGAATCGGCAAGCATCCATCGCAATTATTTTTCCTGAGGCCGATGCGCACGCTCGGGCTCGCGCGCCTCGAACCACATGCCGTTGAGAACAGCGGCCAATGCCGCCAGACCGGTGCCGAGAATCCAGGCGAAGTACCACATCGTGTGTGCTCCTGAAAAACGTTGAGGAAGTGGGAAGGCGAGCGCAGCTGCGACGACATGCCGGCATCGCCGCAACCGCGTCAGCTAATACGCATTGGGATTGGCGGAGAGTTCGTCGGCAGTCACCTTGCCCCGGAGCACGCGATACACCCACGCCGTGTAGGCCAGCACGATCGGCATGAACACGGTGGTGGCCAGCAGCATGATCCACAGCGTGAGACGGCTGCTGGAAGCGTCCCATAGCGTCAGGCTGGCACTCGGTGCAGTGGAGGACGGCAGCAGGAACGGGAACAGCGCAAACCCCACGGTAAAGACGATGCCGATGATGGCGCTGCCCGAGGCGATGAACGCCAGCCCGCCGCGTCGTGCACGCAGCAGCACTGCGCTCATCCCGAGCCCGAGCAGGCCGACCAGTGGCGCCACCAAGGTGGCCGGCATGCTGCCGTAGTTGTATAGCCAGCCGCCGCTAGCCGTCAGTGCAGCGGTCTTGGCCAGTGGATTGGTCTGCGCATCGGTCGCCAGCACCGATGTCACGGCGTAGCCGGGCAGGCCAAGCGCCACCCAGGCGCCGGCTGCGGCAAACAATGCCACCGCACCCAGCGCGGCGAGGCTGCCGATACGCGCGGCGCGTTCGGCCACCGGTCCACTGGTCTTGAGCACCAGCATCGCCGCGCCGTGGGCGATCAGCATCGCCACGCTGAGCAGACCGGCGAGCAGCGCGAACGGCGTCAGCAGCCCGAACAGATTGCCGGTGTAGAAGATGCGCATGCTGTCGTCGAAATGGAACGGAACACCCAGCACGACATTGCCAACCGCCACGCCCATGATCAACGCCGGAACGAAACCGCCGACGAACAATGCCCAATCCCAACTGTTGCGCCAGCGTTGGTCCGTCAGTTTGCCGCGGAACTTGAAGCCGACCGGCCGCAGGATCAGCGCAAACAGAATCACGAACATCGCCAGATAGAATCCGGAAAAACTCACCGCATACAGCGGCGGGAACGCAGCGAAGATCGCGCCACCGCCCAGGATCAGCCATACCTGGTTGCCTTCCCAGACCGGGCCGACGGTGTTGATCACCAGACGACGTTCGGCATCGTTTTTCGCCACGAACGGCAGCAGCGCGCCGACGCCCAGATCGAAACCGCCCATCACCGCGTAACCGGACAGCAATACGCCGAGCAACAGCCACCAGATCACGCGCAATGTGGTGTAGTCGAGCAAGATGAAATCCATGGTGTCTCTCCTGGCTTACGGTGCGCCGCCGGCCAGTGCGCCGGTGCTCAATGGGGCATGGGGTGAGGACGCGTCGGGCGAGTCGCCGTTCGGTGACGGGCTGCGTTGCGTCGGCGGAAACAGCGCGTCCGGGCCCTTGCGGATCGTCTTCAGCGACAGCTTGATCGCGATCACCAGCAGCGTGGTGTACAGCGCGGTGAAGCCGACCAGGGTCAACACGATTTCATACAGATCCAGACCCGATGCGGCATAGAAGGTCGGCAGCACGCCTTCAACCGCCCACGGCTGGCGGCCGTACTCGGCCACGAACCAACCGCACTCGATGGCGATCCACGGCAACGGCAGCGTCCACAACGCCAGGGTCAGGAACCAGCGCTTTTCCTGGAAGGTGTGCTTGCACGCGAACCAGAACGCAATGGCGAAGAAGGCGATGAGATACACGCCGATGCCTGCCATGATGCGGAACGTCCAGAACAGCGGGAGCACACGTGGCACCGTATCCATCGCCGCCTGCGCGATCTGCTCGGGCGTGGCATTGCCGATGTCGTCGCGATAGCGCTTGAGCAGCAGGCCGTGGCCCAGATCCTGCCAATGCGCATCGAAGATCTTGCGTGCTTCGAGATCGTCCTTGTTGGTGCGGATGCGTTGTAGCGCGCCGTAGGCGATCTGCCCGCCGCGGATGCGGTGTTCGGCACGGCCGACCAGTTCCAGGATGCCGGGGATCGGCTGATCCAGCGAACGCGTGGCGATCAGGCCCATCAGGTACGGAATCTTGATCGCGTAGTCGTTGCGATGGGTCTGCTGGTTGGGAATGCCGAACGCGGTGAAGTCGGCCGGCGCGGCTTCGGTCTCCCACATCGCTTCGATCGCGGCCAGCTTCATCTTCTGGTGTTCGTTGGCGGCGTAGCCGCTCTCGTCGCCGAGCACCACCACCGACAGCGACGACAACAGGCCGAAGGCTGCGGCCACCGCAAACGAGCGGCGCGCCATCTCGGTGTGCTTGCCGCGTAGCAGATAGAACGCGCTGATCGACATCACGAACACCGCACCGAGCACGTAGCCGGCGCTGACGGTATGCACGAACTTGGCCTGCGCCACCGGGTTGAACAGCACCGCCATGAAATCGACCACTTCCATACGCATGGTGTCCGGGTTGAACACCGCGCCGGTCGGGTTCTGCATCCAGCCGTTGGCGATCAGGATCCACAGCGCAGAGAAGTTGCTGCCCAAGGCCACCAGCCAGGTGGTGATCAGGTGCTGCAGCTTGCTCAGGCGGTTCCAGCCCAGGAAGAACAGGCCCAGGAACGTCGCTTCCAGGAAGAACGCCATCAACCCTTCGATCGCCAGCGGCGCGCCGAAGATGTCGCCGACGTAATGGCTGTAGTACGACCAGTTCATGCCGAACTCGAACTCCATCACGATGCCGGTGCCGACACCCATGGCGAAGTTGATGCCGAACAATACGCCCCAGAACATGGTCATGCGCCGCCAGATCGGCTTGCCGGTCATGACGTAGACGCTTTCCATGATGCCGAGCAGGAACGACAGGCCCATGGTCAGCGGCGGAAAGATGAAGTGGTACATCGCGGTGACTGCGAATTGCAGCCGCGACAGTTCGACAACTGTCGAGTCGATCATGGCGGGGTGGCCTGGTTGAGTATCGGTGAGGAACATGGCGGATCATCTGCCGCCGCCGCGCCGCGCGCGTTGATCCAAATCAATGCGGCCCCGCTCGGGTGCGGCACACTGTCCATCCCGCAGTGGGCAGTGGCGACTTACAATCGCCTGCGATGCAGCGCCTGAAGAGAGCCATGTGAGCCAGCCCAGCGTGCAAGTCAGCGAAACGCCCGCCCAGCGCCGTCAACGCGGCCAGTGGCTGGATGCGCTTGCCGCACCCGCTGCGCGTGCCCGTCGGCTGTCCGCTGTGGCGGTGGCGTTGTCTGGGGTGTTGTTGTTGGCGCAGTCGGCGGCCATCGCATGGTTGGTGCAAGCGGTACTGGTGCAGCACGTGGCCTTGGCGCAGTTACGCAACGTGGGCGTGGGGTTGCTGGTCGCGCTGCTCGGGCGTGCACTGCTCAACGGCTGTGCGCAATCGCTGACCGGCGAGGTGGCCGATGCGGCCAAGCGCGAATTGCGTGCCCGCATCGCGCGCCGTCTGGTGCAGCACGGCCCGCTCTGGCTACGCCGGCAACGCAGCGGCGAACTGGGGGAGTTGAGCCTGGCGCACACCGATGCGCTGGAAGGGTATTTCGTCGGCTATCAGCTGGCACGCACCGAGATCATGCTGGTGCCGCCGGTGATCCTGATTGCGGTGTTTTCGGTCGATTGGGTGGTGGGCCTGGTGCTGTTGCTCACCGCGCCGTTGATTCCATTTTTCATGATGCTGGTGGGATGGGGTGCGGAAGCTGCAGGTCGCGAGCAACTCGGCGAGCTGGCACGGATGGGCGGGCACTTTGCCGACCGTCTGAAGGGGCTGGGCTTGCTGCGGGTGTATGGCCGTGGCCAGGCCGAACTGGGCGGCATTGCCGCGGCGGCGGAGGGCGTGCGCGAGCGTTCGCTCAAGGTGCTGCGCATCGCGTTCCTGTCGTCCACGGTGCTGGAATTCTTCGCCTCGGTGAGCGTGGCGATCGTGGCCTTGTATTTCGGCTTGAGCTATCTGGGCATGCTCGACTTGCATGGGCTGCCGTCGCTGGGTGCTGGCATGTTCTGCCTGCTGCTGGCGCCGGAATTCTTTGCGCCGTTGCGGCGTCTTGCAGCGCATTACCACGACCGCGCCAACGCGCTGGCCGCAGTGACGGAGGCCGAGCGGTTGCTGGAAGGCTTCCCCGACGATGTTGATGGCAGCGCGCCGGGCTCGGCGCTGTCGCAACACGCCCTGGAGCCTGCACAGGCGCATGCGCCGTTGCTGCGGGCACGTGCTCTGGCACTGCGTCCGGCCGGTGCGCCGCACACGGTGATCACGCAATTCTCGCTGGACCTGCAGCCCGGGCAGCGCGTGGCGGTGATCGGTGCCAGCGGTAGCGGCAAGAGCACCTTGCTGGAAGGGCTTGCCGGCTGGCTGCCAGCCGAAGCGGGCAGTGTAGTGCTGCGCCCGGGCACGCGTGTGGGCTATGCCACCCAGCGGCCGTACCTGTTTCACGGCAGCATTGCCGACAATCTGCGGCTGGCCGATCCGCAGGCCAGCAGCGCACGCCTGCACGCGTTGGCCGATGCCGCGCAGGTGCTGCGCTTCGCCGCGCAGTTGCCGGCCGGCCTGGACACGCTGATCGGCGAGCGCGGCTTCGGCCTGTCCGGTGGCGAAGCGCGGCGTGTGGCATTGGCGCGGCTGCTGCTGCGCGAGCCGGATCTGCTGCTACTGGACGAACCCACCGCGTTTCTCGATCCGGACACCGAAGCCGAATTGCTGCGCACGCTTGGCGTATTTGCACGTGGCCGCGCGGTGGTGCTGGCAACGCACAGCCCCGCGGTGATGCGCTGGGCCGATGTGGTGATCGATCTGCGTGGCACAACCGTGACGGCGAGCGCGCCATGAACGACACACGCCACGATCGGCTGAGCGGGGTGTTTCGCCGGCACGCCTGGCGGCTGTTGCTGTCTGCGCTGCTGGTGCTGGTTACCATGCTGGCCGGGGTTGGCCTGCTGAGCCTGTCCGGCAGCTTTCTCACGGCCGCGGCATTGGCTGGCGTTGCCGGCATGGGGGCTGGCTTCAATTTCTTCTCGCCATCTGCCGGCATTCGTGCGTTGACGTTTGCGCGCATCGTGTCGCGCTATGGCGAAAAATTGATCGGCCACGATGCCACCTTGCGCATCGCCCGCGATCTACGGGTGTGGTTCTTCCGTCGTGCGTTACCGCTGGCGCCGGGGCGGCTGTCGGCCACGCGCACCGGCGATCTGCTGGCGCGCCTGATGTCGGACATCGGCGAAGTCGATGGCCTGAGCGTGCGCGCGCTGGCGCCGCTGTCGGCGCTGCTCGGCATCTGGCTGGCCGGCGCGGTTGCCGCTGCCTTGATCTATCCGCCCGCGGCGCTGTTGTTGCTGGCGCTGGGTGGGTTGATCGGCGGGCTGGTGCCCTGGCAGGTCGCACGTGGCGGCGCGCAGCGCGAGCAGTTGCGTGCGCAGCACCGCACGGCATTGCGCACGCAGGCGTTCGAAGGCCTGGAAGGTGCGGCCGACCTGGCCGCGGTCGATGCGCAAGGCGCCTGGCTGCATCGGCTTCACGCCACTGCGGCGGCCGTGGGGCAGGGCGACCGCCTGCAACGGCGTCGCCTGATCGCCGGCAACCTGCTGCACGCGGTCTGCGCTGCCTTCGGTCTGGCCGGCATGCTGTGGCTTGCGCTGCACGCCGCCGAGCGGGGGCTGATCGCAGCGGACATGGCTGCCGGCCTGGTGTTTCTGACCATGGCGCTGCTGGAGGTATGGGCCGGTGCCGGGCTTGCGTTGCAGTCGCTGCAAAGCGCGCGCGTCGCTGCCCGGCGCTTGCAGGTCATCGTCGATCAAGCCCCGTCGGTCGACGATCCCGTGCAGGCCATCGACATGCCACGGACTGGCACGCTGCAACTGCAGCAGGTGTCGTTTGCGTGGCCCGGTGGCGTACGGCCGGTGCTGCACGCACTCGATTTGACCCTGGCGCATGGCGAGCGCATCGCCATCAGTGGCGACAGCGGCAGCGGCAAGAGCACCTTGTCGGCATTGCTGCTGCGGCTATGGGATCCGCAGGCCGGGCAGGTGCGCTACGCCGGCATCGATCTGCGTGACTGCGCACAGGCGCAATGGCATCGCCGCATCGCCTGGCTGCCGCAGAACGCCCCGGTTTTTGCCGGCAGCGCGCGCGAGAATCTGGCCATCGGCGATGCCGCTGCCGACGATGCGGCGATGTGGCAGGCGTTGGAGCAGGTGCGCCTGCACGACTGGGCCCGTGCGCAACGTGGTCTGGACACCTGGGTGGGCGAAAACGGCGCCACGCTTTCCGCAGGCCAGGCACGTCGCCTCGCGCTGGCGCGCGCGCTGTTGCGCGATGCTCCCATCCTGCTGCTCGACGAACCCACCGACGGCCTGGACGTGGACACCGCCCACGCCTTGCTGCTGGATCTGGCCGCCGCACTCGGCGAGCGCAGCCTGGTGATGATCACCCACGACAGCGTGCCTGCCGGTGTGGTGCACCGGCATTACCGCATGCGTGATGGAACGCTGCAGCCGCTGGAGTGAGCGGCCCTCGCCATGGCTGGGTCCTGGAGCGGCCAACAGAACGAAGCGCGCAGTCGTAAGGTGGGCGTGGATGGCGCGCTCATGACCGGGGGGACGCGTGGGCCTGCCGTACCGAGCACCGGCCGCGCCTGCATCGCTGTTGCGCAGTCGAAGCGCAGGCATGGCGCGCTTCAGCGCGTCAGATACACCGCCCAGGCCAGGGCCGCGGCGTTTGCGAGCGCGCTGACCCAGAACGCGATCTGGAACGAGGTCTTGACGGTCTTGTGCCGGAACAGCGATTGCGCCAGCAGCGCGCCGGGCCAGCCACCGAGCAAGGCGATGGCATGCAGGGTGGCTTCCGGGGTGCGGCGCTGGCCGCGTGTGGCTGCGGTCTTGTCCAGCCGATAGGCGATCAGCGCGGCAATGCTGGTTGCCGCGTACCAGAGCGCAATCGCAGCCGGTAGCCGTTCTGCGAGCACCAGGCCGAGCATGCCGACCGCGAACAGACCGGCCAGCAGCCGGCGTGGCAGTACGCTGCTGGCGGTCTGCGAGGGGCGTGATCTGGCTCTGGATGTGGCTCTGGACCTGGCAATCAGCAGGCGTCCAGAAAATCGCGGACCGCCGGGCCGAACCGTGCGAAATCCACCAGGAAGGCGTCGTGGCCCTGCGGCGAATCCAGGCCGATGAAACGGGCATCGGCGCCGCCGGCGCGCAGGCCATCGGCGATCTGTTCCTGTTGCTGCACCGGGAACAGGATGTCGGTGTTGGCGCCGATCGACAGCGCGCGTGCGATGCGGATACGCGACAGGCCGGCCAGCACCTCGCCATCGCTGGAGCCCTGGCTTGCCGACGCAATGCCAACAGGCGCGCCGGGGCCGCGGGCGCCAGCCAATGGCGTCTGTGCGCCCGGAGTCGGCTCGGCGTAGTCGGCCAGATCGAACCAGTCCATCGAGCGGCTCAGGTACAGATAGCAGTTGGGATCGAAGAAGCGCACGAAGCGGCGCGCGTGGCCTTCCAGATAACTTTCGACCTGGAATTCCAGCCCGAACGGGTCGTCGTCGGCCTGTTCGGAATCCAAGCGTACGCGACCAAACCTGCCGTCCCATTCCAGCGCCGAGCGGTAGGTGATCACGCCAAGTTTGCGTGCCATGCGCATGCCCGATTCCGGGTAGCGCGTGTCGTCGTAGTGGCCGCCGTTCCAGTGCGGATCCAGCCGGATCGCTTCGCGCTGCAGCGAGCGGATGGCAATGGAAAACGGCAACGCCTGCGCGCTGCCGGAGATGTTGATGTGGCTGCGCGCAATGCCTTGGTGCCGCAGTAACAGCGCCAGTGCGGTCATGCCGCCCATCGAGTTACCGATCAGGCAGGCGAGCTGTTCGATGCCCAGTGCGCGCACCACATCGGCGGCAGCATCGGCCACGTCTTCGATCGACAGGTCCGGAAAGCGCAACCGATAGCGCTCGCCGGTGGCCGGATCGATCGAGGCCGGCCCGGTCGAACCTTTGCAGCTGCCCAGCGAATTGACGCACACCACGAACCAGCGTTCGGTATCGATCGGCTTGCCCGGCCCCAGCATCGCCTCCCACCAACCCGGCTCGGGGTTGGCCTGATTTGCGGCCGCATGCGCGTTGGGCGACAAGCCGGTGACGATCAGCACCGCGTTGTTGCGATCGGCAGCCAGCGTGCCCCAGGTCTCGTAAGCCACACGAGCCTGATGCAGCTCACCACCGCGCTTCATCGGAAACGGCGAAGGCAGGGAGTGGTATAGCGTGCCAGGGGGAATGAATTCGGTCATGTCGCAATTCTATCCGGCGTGGCGGTGGGCGGCATGGTGAATCGGGATGGGGACTCGGTTTGAGCCCTTGCGTTAGGTGATGTCACCTTTTAACGCTGTTGATCTGCGGCTTTGCTGCAGGGCCCTTGCCCGCCCACCATCGCAGGACACGCTGCAAGTACGTCCCTGTAAGCTACTTGGCGGCATCCATGCCGCCAAGGGTCCTGCGACGGTGGGCGGGCAAGGACCAGTCGAGTTGATCGGTGCGCAAAGTTTCGGTGCGCAAAGTTTCAGCACAGCAGACCGCAAACCGCACGATGCGGTGGTTTCGTTCTTCAACAAAACCACCAGCCAACTGTCTGGTGCGGTGTCCTCGCCGGTTGCGGGACCGTTGGCGGCATGGATGCCGCCATCGAGCCCCCATGGACGGGTTCACGGCGTGTCCCGCGAGCGGCGAGGGCACCGCGCCCTCGAGGTCTTCGCGCCCGCTGCAGGGCCCTTGCCCGCCCACCATCGCGGGACACGCTGCAAGTACGTCCCTGTAAGCTCTGTGGCGGCATCCATGCCGCCAAGGGTCCCGCGACGGTGAGCGGACAAGGACCAGTCGAGTTGATCGGTGCGTGAAGTTTCAGCACAGCAACCCGCAACCCGCAAACCGCACGAGGCGGTGGTTTCGTTCTTCAACAAAACCACCAGCCAACTGTCTGGTGCGGTGTCCTCGCCGATTGCGGGACCGTTGGCGGCATGGATGCCGCCATCGAGCCCCCATGGACGGGTTCACGGCGTGTCCCGCGAGCGGCGAGGGCACCGCGCCCTCACCGCTGCGCCTTTGCTGCAGGGCCCTTGCCCGCCCACCATCGCAGGACACGCTGCAAGTACGCCTCAGCTGTAGGCGTGGCGTGCGCTGGCCAGCAGGGTGCTCAAGCGGTCCTGCGGCTCCAGGCGGAACACCGCCACGGCGTCTACCAGCTGCGCGGCCTGGTCTTCCATCGCGCGTGCCGCAGCGGTGGCTTCTTCCACCAGCGCTGCGTTCTGCTGGGTGGTTTCGTCCATCTGGGTGACGGTCTGGTTGACCTGGGTGATGCCGGCGGCCTGCTCGCGCGAGGCGCTGGTGATCTCGCCCATGATGTCGGTGACGCGCTGGACCGAGCCGACCACCTGCTGCATAGTGCTGCCGGCCTCCGATGCCAGTGCGGCGCCGTTGCCGATGCGGGTCACCGAGTCTTCGATCAGGTGCTTGATCTCCTTGGCCGCGCCGGCCGAGCGCTGCGCCAGTGTGCGCACCTCCGAGGCCACCACGGCAAAACCGCGGCCCTGCTCGCCGGCACGTGCCGCTTCCACCGCCGCGTTCAACGCCAGGATATTGGTCTGGAAGGCAATGCCGTCGATGACGGAAATGATCTCGGCGATCTTCTTGGACGAAGCGTCGATGTCGGCCATGGTGGTGACCACACGGCCGACCACATCGCCACCCTTGGCGGCAACGCCGGCGGCATCGAGCACCAGGCGGTTGGCCTGGTCGGCGTTGTCGGCGTTCTGCTTGACGGTGGCGGTGAGCTCTTCCATCGATGCGGCGGTCTCTTCCAGCGCGGCGGCCTGTTGCTCGGTGCGCCGCGACAGGTCGCCATTGCCGGTGGCGATCTCGGTGGCAGCCGAGTTGATCGCCAGCGACGAATCCTTGATGCGGCGTACGATTCCGGCCAGCTGGTCGGCGGTGGCGTTGGCATCGTCGCGGATGGTGGCGAACACGCCTTGCAGATCGCCGTCCATGCGTGCGGTGAGGTCGCCCTGCGACAACGACGACAGCAGCGCGGACACGCGTGACAGGCCGTCGGCGTTGTTGTCCAGTAGCGCGTTGAGCTGCTGGGCGAGCAGCAGCAGGAAGCCCTGCTTGCCATCAAGGCTGACGCGCCCGCTCAGGTCGCCGATGGCGGCCGCCTGCACGATGCGTGCGACTTCTTCTTCCACCTGCACCTCCTGGGTGCGGTCGGCCCACTCGACCACAAACCCCATGCGCTCACCGGCGGCGCCCAGTACCGGGCTGACCACCAATCGCATGGTGCGGCCGCCGACATGGATCTGCGCGATGTGCGTGCTGGTGAGCTGATCGAGCATGCGTGCCTGATGCTCGGGCTTGCGGTGGAACTGGTCGATGCTGGCATTGATCAGCGCATCGGCGTCGAAGTGGGGCAGGTCGCGGCGTAACTCGTCCTGCACGCTCTTGAGCATGCGCTGCAGCGGGCGATTGACGTAGATGATGCGGCGCTCGGCGTCGGCGATCATCACGTTGGTGCTGACATCGTCCAGCGCGGTGCGCACGCGCAGCGCTTCGCTGGCGATCAGGTGATCGCGTTCCAGCCGCGCGCGCAGGTCGTCGCGCATGGTGCGGGCGTTGAGCAGCAGGCGGCCGAGTTCGTCGTGGCGATCGATCTCGATGGGGTTGTCCAGGCGGCCGGCGGCGACATCGCCGAGTACACGTTCCACTGCAAGCAGCGGGCGGGTCACCATCTTGCGTGCGGCGATGAACACCACCGCGATGCACAGCGCCAGTACCACCAGCGAGAACAGCAGCATGCTGCCCATCAGCTCGTCCAGCGGTCCGTCGATGGCGCTGCGCGGCTGGGTGCCGATCACCGCCCACTGCCACGGCGCATAGCGTTGTGCGGTGACTTCGTAGGCCTGCGCGTTGCCCTTGGCATCGCGCAGCTGCAGGTTGGCGCTGGCTTGCTTGCCGTCCAGCACCGACTGCAAGGCAGCTTGCTGATCGGCCGGCACCAGTGCCGACAATGTCGCCGGCGTCCCCGGCGGTGCGGCGATGATCTGGCCCTGGTGCTCGCCCGGCGCCATGTCGGCGATGACGAAGTAGCCGTCCTGTCCCAGCCTGGTGGTGCTGACCTGGGCCTTGAGCGCGGCCAGGCCCTGGGTGTAATTGCGGCCGACGAACAGCGCGCCGATCACCTCGCCGGCAGCGTTGCGCAGCGGCGCGTAGTAGGTCATGTACTGGTCGCCGAACAACTGCGCCTGGCCGGTGAAGGGCTTGCCTGCGGACAGTGCGGCATAGGCCTTGCCCTTGCGATCGAGCAGGGTGCCGATCACGCGCTCGTTCTGCTTGTTGCGCAGCGAGGTGGTGATGCGCACGAAGTCATCGCCGGTGCGCGCGAAGATGGTCGCAACGCCGCCGGTGGCCTGCGCGAAGCGATCCACCGCATCGAAATTGAGGTTCAGCGCCTGCGTGCCGGAACGCAGCGTGGGCGTGTTCTGCTCACCGATGGTCACGGTGCTGGCGGTATCCAGTTCGCGTGCGCCGCGCGGCAGCATGTCGTCGAAGACGCTGCCCAGACGCTCGGTGCCTTCGGTCAGGGTGACGTCGTACATCGCCACCGACTGCTGCATCAGCCGGGTGCTGGAGCGCAGCTCGGCCTTGACCTGGGATTCGATGTCGCCGGCGGACTGGCGGTAGATGGTCAGGGCCAGCAGGCCCAGCGAGATGGCAATGACCAGGGTCAACAGCGCGGAAAGCCGGGTGCCGACCGAAAGTCGGTTGAAGGAATGCATGAGGAATCGACCTTGCCCGGGGGAGGGCGTTACGGATGCGTGAAGTCCATAGCGGCCGTCTATGCTCAAAATTGATGTTTTATGTTGAATTGAGCATAAATTGTCGCGTTCGCTTGGTGGTGACCCCTGTACGCCATGTCGCAAATTGTTAAAGATTGGTGATTTCTGGTGGATCGGATCGTCAGCGTTCCAGCATGTTTAGCGGCTGATGTCGCAACACCACCGCAGAAAAAAAAAAGGGCCGCTTCTCCTCGCAAGGAAGCGACCCTCAAGATTCGTTGACCACGAATCAAACTACTCTCGAATGCTGTTCTTTGATGCTGCGTGTGTTGCGGGGTGCGGCGTGTGTCTTAGAACTCCTGCCAGTCGTTCGGCCCGGCCGCCGCGGTGGCCGCGCCGATGGCGCTGCGCCGTGGCGCTGCGATGCTGGCGGCAGCGACGGCCGGGCGTGCAGCGAAGCGCGCATTGACCGGCGCACCGACCATCGATGACGGCTGACGTGCAGCCGGGCCTTGCTCGGCGATCTTGAACACGGCCACCGCCTCGGTGAGCTGCTGGGCCTGTTCTTCCATCGCGCGGGCGGCGGCGGTGGCTTCTTCCACCAGCGCTGCGTTTTGCTGGGTGGCTTCGTCCATGTGGGTGACGGTCTGGTTGACCTGCTCGATGCCGGCCGACTGTTCCTGCGAGGCGGCGGAAATCTCGCCCATGATGTTGGTGACGCGCTGCACGCTGGCGACGATCTCGGCCATGGTCTTGCCGGCCTGGTCCACCAGTTGCGAGCCGTCGGCCACGCGCTGCACCGAGTCGTCGATCAGGCTCTTGATCTCCTTGGCCGCGGCAGACGAACGCTGTGCCAGCGTACGCACCTCGGAGGCGACCACCGCAAAACCACGGCCCTGGTCGCCGGCACGCGCCGCTTCCACGGCGGCATTCAAGGCCAGGATGTTGGTCTGGAACGAGATGCCGTCGATGACGCTGATGATGTCGGCGATGCGCTTGGACGAAGCCTCGATGCCGCTCATGGTGTCGACCACCTTGCTGACCACTTCGCCGCCCTGCGAAGCCACGTTGGCGGCGCCGATGGCGAGCTGATTGGCCTGGCGTGCGCTTTCGGCGTTCTGCTTGACGGTGGAGGTGAGCTCTTCCATCGAGGCGGCGGTTTCTTCCAGGTTGGCCGCCTGCTGTTCGGTGCGCTGCGACAGGTCCTGATTACCCGTTGCGATCTCGCTGGCGGCGGCATTGATCGAGGTCGCCGAGTGCTGGATGTGCCCGACGATACCGGCCAGCTGGGTGGCGGTGGCGTTGGCGTCGTCGCGCATCTGTGCGAATACGCCCCTGAAATCGCCGTCCATGCGCGCGGTCAGGTCGCCTGCGGCGATAGCGCGCAAGATGCCCGATAGCGACTGCAGGCTGCCATCGGCAGTGGCCATCAACTGATTGAGGCTCTCGACCATGACGCGGAAATCGAACTGGAACTGCGCCGCATCGCCGCGTGCGCCGAAATCGCCGTTGGCCGCGGCCTGGGCCAGCTGCTTGATCTGCTGGTTCATCGACGCCAGGTTCGTTTTCACCTGCGCCATGGTGTCGGTCAGCATGGCTTTTTCGCCGGGCAGCGCATCCATGTCCTGGCTGAGGTCGCCGATCGCATAGCGCCCCATGATCTGCGCCAGGCGCTGCGTGAGCTGGACGTGGCTGTCGACCAGGGCATTGGTGTCGCTGGCCATGCGGCCATAGTCGCCCGGGAATGCGCCGGCCTCCATGCGGAAGCTGATCTGGCCGCTGTCGTGGCGCTTGGCCATGTCCAGCTGGCCGGTGATCAGATTGCGCACCTGCGATTGCATCTTGTCCATCGCCTGCAGCAGGCGGCCGGTTTCGTCGCTGGCGTCGCTGTGCACTGCGTTATCGAGCCTGCCGTCGGCAATCGCCTCGGCGGCGCGGGTGGCGCGGTTCAACGGACCGGTGAGGCTGCGGGTGATCATCCAGGCCAGCAGGGCACTCAGCAGCACCACCGCGACGCCGCCGCCGATCAGCATGCTGCGGCCACGCGCCATCGAGGCACTGGCCTGTTCATAGGCCAGCTGGCTGCTCTCGCGTTGCGCCTGCGAGTAGGTGCGGATCGCATCCTGCCAGCGCTGGGTGGCCGGCGCGGCGCGTTCGAGCAGGACCGGCATGGCCTGGTCGACCTTGCCGGCCATGCCCAGCTCGCGGACCTGCTGATTGTGCGCCAGCGCCTGTTCGCGGGTCTGGTCCAGTGCGTTGCGCAGTTGCTGGTCGTGCGCATCGGCGGGAAACGCATAGAGCTTTTCGCGTAGCTCCTTGTAGCGGATGCGCTGGGCATCGATCACTTCAGCGAACTGCCGGTTCTGCTCGGCGGTGGTGGGCAGCACGATGTTGCGCAGGTTCAATGAGATGGTGGCATTGGCATCCAGCATGTCGGTGGCGTACTGGATCATCGCCATGTTGCGCTTGACGATGGTGTCCAGGCGCTCGCGTGCCTGGCTGAGCGTCAACAGGCCGGCGGCCACCAGCGCGCAGGAGAGAAGGATCAAAACGCCAAAGGCCAGCGCGAGGCGCTTGCCGACGTTGAAGCGGTGCAGGAAGGAATTCATGGAGTGGCCTGAGCTGATGTGATCGTGATGGGCATGCGTTGCAGGGCAGCGCTGGAGCGGTGCCGTCCGCAGGTCATGCCCGGTGTGTTGCATCGCTGAAGTAACGGCGCTGTCGGGGTCGCATTGAGGTGGTCCGGTCAGGCTGGTAAAGCCAGGTCTCAGGCACGTGATCGGGGCATGAAGAACCTGTAGGGAATCGGTGCCCGGGTGTCGGGAATTTTCTGAAAGCAAGATCGGGAATGACCATTTTTACTGCGATTTAGGCGTGCACGGCGTCCGGCCGTGAAAGGCGACTTCACGCGGATGACAGTGCACGCGATAGCGCGATTGAATGGATGCGGCAGCTCATGCTGCGTAATGCAAAACGGCACCGCAGAGTCGGTGCCGTCATGAGCCTCTTGTCGAGAGGGCGCACACGTCGCCAGGCCCGCGCATGCGGCGACGGTGCAATCGCCACAGTCGATGTGGCATGCACCGCGCGCGTCTTGCAGAGGGGGGCCCGCATCGCCCGGGTGTATTCGCAATTGCTGCATGCGCCCGGATCGGGTGCTAGCCAAAAAAAAGGACCGCTTTCTCGCAAAAGCGGTCCCGCAAGAGTCGTGCAGCGCGGATGCGCTACATCCAGGTGTCAGAACTCCTGCCAATCCAAGGCCGCCCCGGCCGTGGCAGCGACGGTCCGTGCACTGTGCGGACGTGCAGGCGCACGCTTGACCGACGCCGATGCCGACGCTTTGGGAGACGCAGACAGGGCGGCGGTGGCCAAGGCTGCCATTCGACGCGCGGACGGCTGGCTGTCGGACAACTTGAACAGCGACACGGTCTGGGTCAGCTGCTGGGCCTGGTCTTCCATCGCGCGTGCGGCGGCGGTGGCTTCTTCCACCAGTGCGGCATTCTGCTGGGTGGTTTCGTCCATCTGGGTCACGGTCTGGTTGACCTGTTCGATCCCTGTCGATTGCTCCTGCGAGGCAGCGGAGATCTCGCCCATGATGTCGGTGACGCGCTGCACGCTGGCCACGATCTCGGCCATGGTCGTTCCCGCCTGATCGACCAGTGCAGCGCCTTGCGCGACATTGCCGACCGAGTCGTCGATCAGCTGCTTGATCTCTTTCGCAGCACCGGCAGAGCGCTGGGCGAGGGTGCGCACTTCGGAGGCGACGACGGCAAAACCGCGTCCCTGTTCGCCGGCACGTGCCGCTTCCACCGCGGCATTCAAGGCCAGGATATTGGTCTGGAACGAAATGCCGTCGATGACGCTGATGATCTCGGCGATCTTCTTGGAGGAGGTCTGGATATCGGACATGGTGGTGACCACCCGCGCGACCACCTGACCACCCTGCGAGGCGACCGATGCCGCTCCGATCGCCAACTGGTTGGCCTGGCGCGCATGTTCGGCATTTTGCTTGACGGTGGAGGTCAGCTCTTCCATCGAAGCGGCGGTTTCTTCCAGATTGGCGGCCTGCTGTTCGGTGCGCTGCGACAGATCCTGGTTGCCGGCGGCGATTTCGCCGGAGGCCAGGCCAATGGCATCGGCGGCAGTGTGGATCCGCCCGACGATATCGGCCAGGCGCTCGGCAGTGCCGTTGGCATCGTCGCGCATCTGCGCGAACACGCCCTGGGACTGGCCGGTCATGCGGGCAGTGAGGTCGCCCGCGGCAATCGACTGCAGCAACGTGGACAACGCTTGCAGATTTCCGTCGGCGGTGGCCATCAGCTGGTTGAGGCTGTCGATCATGACGCGGAAGTCGTATTGGAAACGTTCGGCGTCGCCGCGGGCGCTGAAGTCGCCGGCAGCGGCAGATTGCGCCAGATGTTTGATCTCGCGATTCATCGCCGACAGGTTGCGCTTGACCTGGGCCATGGTCTCGCTCAAGACGGCTTTTTCGCCAGGCAACGTCTCCATGTCGTCGGACAGGTCGCCGATGGCATAGCGGCTCATGATCTGGGCCAGCCGCATGTTGACTGCGATATGCGAGGCGACCAGTGCGTTGCTGTCACGCACCATGACGCCGTAATCGCCGGGAAATGCCTGCTCGTCCATGCGGTAGCTCAGCTCACCCAGGTCGTGCCGTCGCGCCATTTCCTGCTGTGCCTGCGACACCGCCTGCAACTGCGCCTGCATCTTGCCCATGCTGTGCAGTAGCCGGCCGGTTTCGTCGGTACCGGTGGTATCCACTGCGACCGACAACCGACCTGCCGCGATCGCATCGGCGATCGTCGATGCCTCGCTCAAGCGGCTCATCAGACGACGGCGAATCAGCCAGCAGGTAGCTATTGCGACCACGATCGCAACGCCGCTGCCGATCAGCATCGACCAGGTGCTGCGGATCTTGGCGGCGGCCAGTGCCGTACTGCGCTTGTCGAGCAGCCCGCTTTCCTGGGCCTCGAACTCGGTGAGCAGGGTGCGGATCTTGTTCATTGCGGCGCGTTCGTGGCCGGCGCTGAACTGCGCCAGCACGTCGGGCAACGCCGCGCCACTGCGGCGCAGCGCGGTCAAGCGTTCTTCGTGGCCGATAAATTCGACGTAGGCCGCATGCAGGGCCGCCAGCCGCTGCTGCTGAACCGGATTGTCGGCGGTCAGCTGTCTGGCGTGATCGAATTCTTTGTCGAACTGCGCCATCCCGTTCTTGTAGGGCGTCAGATTCGCTTCGTTGCCTGAAAGCAGATAGCCGCGCGCGCCGGTTTCGATATTGATGCTGGCGATGGACATCGCACGACCGGTCGCGATGACCTGGTAAGTGTGGTCGTTCAATGCGACCGCCTGAGACAGGCTGGACTGTCCGCGCAGCCCGACCGTGGCGACGATCAACAGCACGATGATGACCGCACCAAAGCCGAACACGAGTTGTGTCGACAGACTTCGCTGTTTCATTGCTTTGCCCTTTTAAACGGAATGAAGTGACTACCGAAGGTGTGGCGATCGCCCGCTGCCGCACCAATTGTCTGCACCCGTTGCGATGCAGCAGGCAGCGGCGCTGACAGCAGGTGCATGGCGTTACGTCGTGCGCTGGCAGGTGCGGGACGCCGCTCCCCAGCGGCGTTCCGGCAGTGGTGATCCGTGTATCACGCAGACGCCGTGCCGGACCCTTCGATGCGTGCCGAAGCGGCACGCGTCTGCATCGAGATGGATCGCGATGACGAATGGTGACGCAGACGCACTATGTCATCGCATTGTGAATACGCATATAGGAACGTTCGGACGCGCGTGTGAGGCGAAACATTACAGCGATGTGGCTATCAAGCCGGCTGCAATGGTCGCCGGCCGCAGCGCCATCGGTGTGTTCCAGTGCGGTGGCGGGTGGCTGCCGCTGGGCGCTACGCGGTACTGCAGCGCGCTGTGGTGTCTGATCGATCGGCGTAACGCAAAAAGGCCGCTTTCCTCGCGGAAAGCGGCCTTCGGGCGACACCTCATGCGTGACTCAGAACTCCTGCCAATCGCCCGTATCGGCCGCTGCTGCCGAAGTGCCGGTCACGCTGCGACGCGGCGGGGCACTGCTGCCGGCACGTGCGGCCGGACGCGCAGCGAAGCGGGCATTGGCCGGTGCCTTGGCGATGGCCGAGAGCTGACGCGTTACCGCGCTGTGCTCGGCAACCTTGAACAAGGCCACCGCTTCGGTGAGCTGCTGGGCCTGTTCTTCCATCGCACGTGCGGCGGCGGTGGCTTCTTCCACCAGTGCGGCATTCTGCTGGGTGGTCTCGTCCATCTGGGTCACGGTCTGGTTGACCTGCTCGATGCCCGAATACTGTTCCTGCGAAGCGGAAGAAATCTCGCCCATGATGTTGGTGACGCGCTGCACGCTGGCGACGATCTCGGCCATGGTGGTGCCGGCCTGGTCGACCAGGCCGGCGCCTTGGGTGACCTTGTCGACCGAGTCGTCGATCAGGTGCTTGATCTCTTTCGCCGCACCGGCCGAACGCTGGGCCAGGGTGCGCACTTCAGAGGCGACCACCGCAAAGCCGCGGCCCTGTTCGCCGGCACGCGCCGCTTCCACTGCGGCATTCAACGCAAGGATATTGGTCTGGAAGGCGATGCCGTCGATGACGCTGATGATTTCGGCGATCTTCTTCGACGAGCCCTGGATGTCGGCCATGGTGGTGACCACCCTGGCCACCACGTCGCCGCCTTGCGAGGCCACTGCTGCGGCGCCGATGGCGAGCTGATTGGCTTGACTTGCGTGTTCGGCGTTCTGCTTGACGGTGGAGGTGAGTTCTTCCATCGAGGCGGCGGTTTCTTCCAGATTGGCGGCCTGTTGCTCGGTGCGCTGCGACAGATCCTGGTTGCCGGAAGCGATCTCGCCCGATGCCGACCCGATCGCATTGGCGGCCAGCTGGATGCGGCCGACGATGCTGGCCAGCTGTTCGGCGGTGGCGTTGGCGTCGTCGCGCATCTGCGCGAACACGCCCTGGTACTGTCCACTCATGCGCGCGGTGAGGTCGCCGGCAGCGATCGACTGCAACAGGCTGGAGAGCGACTGCAGATTGCCGTCGGCGGTGGACATCAGGTGATTGAGGCTTTCCACCATGATGCGGAAGTCGTACTGGAACTGCTCGGCATTGCCGCGTGCGCTGAAGTCGCCGTTTGCAGCGGCTTGCGCCAGCTGCTTGATTTCCGAATTCATCGTCGACAGGTTCGCCTTGACCTGATTCATCGCAGTGGTGATGGCGGCTTTCTCGCCCGGCAATTGCGGCATGTCTTCGGTCAGGTCGCCGATCGCGTAACGCTCCACCAGGTGAATGGTCTGCGTCTCAAGCGCGATGTGTGCGGCAACCAGCGCGTTGGTGTCTGTGGCCATGCGGCCGTAGTCGCCGGGGAATGCGCCGGCATCCATGCGGAAGCTGATCTGGCCCGCGTCATGACGCTTGGCCATGTCCAGCTGCGCGCTGATCAGATTGCGCACCTGGCTCTGCATGCGGTCCATGGCCTGCAACAGGCGGCCGGTTTCGTCATTGGACTGCGTGCGCACATCGTTATCCAGATCGCCATTGGCAATCGCCTCGGCGGCGCGGGTGGCCTGGGTCAGCGGGCGCACCAGGCTGCGGGTGATCAACCAGCCCAGCAGGACGCTGAACAGCACGACGGCCAGGCCGCCTCCGATCAGCATCGCGCGACCGCGTGCCATTTCTGCGGTCGTGGCTACATAGGCTTCCTGGGTGCGCTGACGCTGCAGCTCCGAATACTCGGTCAACGCGTCCTGCCATTCTTGCGTGCCCGGTGCGGCCTTTTGCAGCAGCAGCGTGAGTGCTTCGTCAGGCTTGCCGGTCAGGCCCAATTGTGCGACGTCTTCGTTGGTTTTGCGGGCCTGGGCGCTGGCAAGGTCGATCCGGTTGCGGATCTCGGTGGCTTGAGGCGAAGCGGAGAATTCGTACAGCTTGCGGCGGGTGTCCTCGTAGCGCTTCAGCTGGTCCTTGATGAGGGCGTAGAAGCGCAGATTGTCTTCTTGCGTGGTCGGCAACACGATATTGCGCAACTGCACGGCGATGACCGAGGTGGCATTGGTCATGTCCTGCGCGTACTGCATGATCGTGATGTTGCGATTGACCACGGTGTCCATGCGATCACGGGCCTGCGCCAGCGTGTACAGGCCGGCGGCCACTAGCGCGCACGACAACAGGATCAGCGTGCCGAAGGCGAAGGTCAGGCGCTTGCCGACGTTGTACCGTTGAAGAAGAGCGATCATTTTGGGGTCTCGAGGCAGTTGGCAAGAAAGGGCAAGCCGCGTCGGGGCGGACGCGCTGGGCACTACGTGAGTCAGGCGAGGCTGGGCATGTCTCGAGCCCATTACCGGTGCGTGTGATACATCGTCACGACGCGACCGAGTGCAAGGCAGGTATGCATGCTTGTGGTCTGTAACGGCCAGCGCTCTTACGGCTGAACTCGCCACGCCCTGTGCGTATGGGCGGCCGTCATTGAGGTGACGTGGATGTGCACAAACTGCCCGGAAACGCCGATGGGGGCGCTTCCACAAGAGGGGCTGTCTTCTGCGGATTCACTTGATGATCACGCTTTCAGGAGCGATACGAAGGTGCCGCGCTGAGGAGGGCGGGGTGGAAACCACCAGTTGAGCCTGGACGCACGCGTCCTGTTCAGCGTACGGGCGTGCGGCAGCAGACCAAGGGATGCAATGCCACGAGCAACGGCCTCACGCCGTGATGCCATCAGACCATCAGACCATCAGACCATCAGACCATCAGACCGTCACGTCACGTCACGTCACGCCGCGCGCCCGAGCTGGGCAGGCGTGGCCGCTTGCTGCAGCTGGAATACCGACACCGCATCGCGCAACTGCTGCGCCTGTTCTTCCATCGCGCGCGCGGCGGCGGTGGCTTCTTCCACCAGTGCGGCGTTCTGCTGGGTCGCCTGATCCATCTGCGAGACGGTCTGGCCGACCTGCTCGATGCCCTGCGACTGCTGCAGCGAGGCCTCGCTGATCTCATGCATGATCGTGGCGACGTTGCGCACCGAATCGACGATGTCCTGCATCGTGCGCCCCGCCTGGCCGACCAGCTGGCTGCCATGCTCGACCCGGCTGACCGAATCGTCGATCAGGTGCTTGATCTCCTTGGCCGCAGCGGCCGAGCGCTGCGCCAGGGTGCGTACTTCCGACGCCACTACCGCAAAGCCGCGGCCTTGCTCGCCGGCACGCGCGGCTTCCACCGCCGCGTTCAAGGCCAGGATATTGGTCTGGAAGGCGATGCCGTCGATCACGCCGATGATGTCGGCGATCTTTCTGGACGCAGCCTGGATGCCGGCCATGGTGCCGACGACCTGGCCGACCACCTCGCCACCTTGCGAAGCGACGGCGGCAGCGCCAACCACCAGCTGATTGGCGCGCCTGGCGTGCTCGGCGTTGTTGCGCACGGTGGAGGTGAGTTCCTCCATCGAGGCGGCGGTTTCTTCCAGATTGGCCGCCTGTTGCTCGGTACGTTGCGACAGGTCCTGGTTGCCGGATGCGATCTCGCTGGCCGCATCGTTGATGGCATCGGTGGAGCGCTGAATGCGCCCGACGATATCGGCCAGCTGCGTCACCGTGGCATTGGCATCGTCGCGCATGCGCGCGAACACGCCGTGGAAGTCGCCCTGCATGCGGCTGGTGAGATCGCCGGCGGCGATCGCCTGCAGCACGTTGGACAGCGACTGCAGATTGGCATCGGCGGTGGACATCAGCTGATTGAGGCTGTCCACCATGGCGCGGAAGTCGTACTGGAAGCGCTGCGCATCGCCGCGCACGCTGAAGTCGCCATTGGCGGCCGCCTGCGCCAGCAGTTTGATTTCGCTGTTCATCGCCGACAGGTTGGCCTTGACGGTGTCCATGGTGTCGCTGAGCACGGCCTTCTCGCCGGGCAGGCGGTCCATGTCCTGGCTCAGATCGCCGATGGCGTAGCGCGACATGATCTGCGCGAGCTTCATCTTCACCGCGATGTGCGAACCGACCAGGGCGTTGGTATCGTGCACCATGGTGGCGTAGGCGCCGGGGAAGCTGTCGGCCTGCATGCGGTAGCTGATCTGGCCGGCGTCGTGGCGCTGCGCCATCTCGCTCTGCGCAGCCAGGACGCGCTGCACCTGTTCCTGCATCTGGCGCATGTTGTCGAGCAGCTGGCCGGTTTCATCGCGGCTGGGTGGCACGATGCGTTCGTCCAGCATGCCCTGCGCGATATTGGCCGCCACCGCAGCGGCGCGGCGCACGTTGCGGGTGAGGGTGGACAAGGTATACCAGCCCAACGCGGCGATCAGCAGCGCGAGCAGTGACAGACCGGCGACGGCCTGGTACATCGCAGTGCGCGCATCCACCAGGTGGCGCTCGGATTGACGCTGCAGGGCTTGCAGCGAGACGCTGCTCAGCTCATGCATGGTCTGGCCAAGCGCATCGAGCGCGGCATTCCACTGCGTGTCGGCCTGCGCATCGCTGCCTTCCAACGCGGCACCAAGGGATTTCAATGCGTCGCTGGCGCGGGTGGCCTCGGCGCTGGCGGCATCGGCCAGCGCAGGGTCGGGCTGTTCCAGCAGGCCCATTGCCTTGTCCAGCTCATGCCGGAAGCGCACGTGATTGCGCTGCAACTGGCTGAGCTGTTCGTGCAGCATGGCGCGATCGTCGCCGGCCTGCGACGGGTCGTTGGCCGCATCCAGGCGGGTCAGCGATTCGGTGGCGTCGGGGCTATAGATCAGGGTCGCAACCACCAGGTGGTAGCTTTCGATATACGGGGTGTAGACCAACTGGCTGTCGTCGCGCAGCGCATCCAGCGCAGCGAAGGCTTGCTCGCTGATGCCGCTGTAGCCGCTGGCTGCGGCGGTCGAGACATGGCGCTGCTGCAGGGCGAGCAGTTGTTTCTGGCTGCGTTCGAAGCCGGGCATGGCCGCCGTGGTGGCGAGCAGTTGCTGCAGATCGCGTTGGGCGCGTTGCGCTGCTGCGTCGGCGGCGGCGCCAGTGTCGACGTGGGCCGCGTGCAGATCGGTAATCAGGCCCAGCATCTGGCCAAGCGGGGCGTAGCTACGCAATTCGTTGCTGCTGATGGCGACGCTTTCATTGAGCTTGCCGCGATAGAGCAGCACCGGGATCACCATGCCGACCAACGCCAGCACACCGATCGCACCGAGCTTTTTGACAATGCCCAGATCGTCCCAGCGGCTGGCCCAGCGGCGCGGGGAGGATGGAGCGGTGTGCGGCAGGGCAGGAGCAATGGTCATCGGTGCGTCTCATGGGCGTACGCAGACTATCGGCCGATAACTGTTATGCCTTGAGCCGGCCGGCATCGCTGCCGACCGGTCCCGTTCAGGCAGTTCAGTTCGCTTGCTTAGAACTCCTGCCAGCTGGTGTCGTTGCTGGGTGCGGTGACCACGGCGCGCGGCTTGGACGCTGCGGTGCGGCCAGCTGCTGCCACCTTGGCCTTGACGGCCTGGGTGATTACCTCACGCGGTGCGGCGACACGCGCCGAAGCTTGTACATGCGCGGCATCGGTCTTGAATACCGCCACCGCATCGGTCAGCTGGGTGGCCTGTTCTTCCAGTGCACGTGCGGCGGCGGTGGCTTCCTCCACCAATGCGGCGTTCTGCTGGGTGGTCTCGTCCATCTGGGTGACAGTCTGGTTGACCTGTTCGATGCCGGCCGACTGTTCCTGCGAGGCGGCGGAGATCTCGCCCATGATGTCGGTGACGCGCTGCACGCTGGCCACCACTTCGCCCATGGTCTTGCCGGCGGTGTGCACCAGCGCGGATCCTTCGGCCACTCGTTGCACGGAGTCGTCGATCAGGCCCTTGATCTCCTTGGCCGCACCCGACGAGCGCTGGGCGAGGGTACGCACTTCCGAGGCAACCACTGCGAAGCCGCGGCCCTGTTCGCCGGCACGCGCGGCTTCCACCGCTGCGTTCAACGCCAGGATGTTGGTCTGGAAGGCGATGCCGTCGATGACGCTGATGATGTCGGCGATCTTCTTGGACGAGGCTTCGATACCGGACATGGTTTCGACCACCTTGCCGACCACTTCGCCGCCCTGTACCGCCACGCTGGCGGCGCCGATGGCGAGCTGGTTGGCCTGGCGTGCGCCCTCGGCGTTCTGCTTGACGGTGGAGGTGAGCTCTTCCATCGAGGCGGCGGTTTCTTCCAGATTGGCGGCCTGCTGCTCGGTCCGCTGCGACAGGTCCTGGTTGCCGGCGGCGATTTCGCTGGCGGCGCCCTTGATCGACACGGCCGACTGCTTGATGCCGGTGACGATTTCGGCCAGTTGGGTGGCGGTGGCATTGGCGTCGTCGCGCATCTGCGCGAACACGCCACGGAACTCGCCGCTCATGCGTGCGGTGAGGTCGCCGGCGGCGATGGACTGCAACAAGCCCGACAGCGCCTGCAGATTGCCGTCGGCAGTGGACATCAGGTTGTTGAGGCTTTCGACCATCAGGCGGAAGTCGTACTGGAAGCGCTCTGCCTCGCCGCGGGCGCTGAAGTCGCCGTTGGCGGCGGCCTGCGCCAACTGTTTGATCTGGGTGTTCATTTCACCGAGGTTGACCTTGACCTGGGCCATGGTGTCGCTGAGCACGGCCTTTTCGCCGGGCAGCTTCTCCATATCCTCGGACAGGTCGCCGATCGCGTAGCGGCCCATGATCTGCGCCAGACGCATCTTTACCGCGATATGCGAGCCGACCAGAGTGTTGGTGTCGTGCGCCATGCGACCGTAGTCGCCGGGAAACGCGGCCGCGTCGATACGGAAGCTGATCTGACCTTCGTCATGGCGCCTGGCCATGTCGGTCTGCGCGGCCAGCAGATTACGCAGCTGCAGCTGCATCTTGCTCATCGCCTTGAGCAGGCGGCCGGTTTCGTCGTTGAACGACGTATCGACATCGTTATCCAGCTTGCCGCCGGCAATCGCCTCGGCGGCGCGGGTGGCGCGGCCGAGCGGCTGGGTGAGGCTGCGCGTGATCAACAGGCCCAGTGCGGCGCTCAGCAGGATCACCAACACGGTGCCGGCCACCAGCAGCTTGCGCGAATCGGCCATCGACTTCAGTGCCACGGCCGATGCATCGGCTGCCATCTTGTCCTGCAGTGTGATGTTTTCGGCAATCTTGTCCTGCCAGCCCTGCATCGCCGGCGCGGCCTTGGTGAGCAGCAAGGGCAGGGCCTCGTCGCTATGACCGGTCATCACCAGATCGATGACCTTGTCGTTCAACACCTTGACCTCGGCACGGCGGGCATCGATGTCCGCGCGCAGCGCCTTGTCCTGTTCCGACGGCGGCATGGCATACAGCGCTTCGCGGGCTTTTGTATAGTCGGCGCGCGCGGACTGGATCTGCGCGATGAACTTGCGATTTTCCTCGTCGGTGGTAGGCAGCACGACATTGCGCAACTGCATGCCAATAATGAAGTTGGCATTGATCATGTCGTTGGACAGGCGGATCTTGACCATATTCTGGTGCACGATGTCGTCGACCAGGGCGCGTGCCGAACTCAAGCCGCGATAGCCGATAAAAGCAATGCAACCGGACAATACGATCAGCACGGCGAAAGCCGCTGCCAAGCGCGGGCCGACGTTATAGCGTTGGAGAAGTGCGGTCATGACCGAATCCTGGAAGGCGTTATGCAGTGGAAGGGAGCGACGAAGGCAGCGCCAACCAGCTGCTGCGTCAGGTGTCGCTATGCGCAGTAACGGCTCATGACAGGTATCACTGAATACCCCGATATCAAAAAATATATAACTCGAGTCAGGCTTGTGAAAAATATTGATAATAAATCTTGTCTGCCTGTTTCCATTCTTGCTCTTCTAATTGCTCGAGTCCGGTTTGTAGATAACAGGCTCATCAATACATAAACTAATACAAAAATAAAATATGATGTTTAAGTTGTTTTATCTTGAGTGTTATCGATAGTTTTCCTTGCGGAAACGATCAGTCCAAAAAAAAACCGCGCCCCCCGAAGGAGCGCGGTTTCGATGGCATCGGTCGCAATGCGACCGATCGGGTCGCTCAGAACTCTGCCCAGTCCGATTCGTTGGACGACGCCGACGCCACCGCAGCGCGTGCGGCCGGCCTGGCGGCAGCTTGCCTGGGTTTGGTCGCCGGCGTGCTCGGCGCGGCGGGCTGCTTGGCAGCGATCTGGCGCACCACCGGCGTGGGCCGCGTCACCGCTTCCAGTTCTGCCGACAGGCGGAACAGCGCCACCGCTTCGGTCAATTGCTGGGCCTGATCTTCCATCGAGCGTGCGGCGGCAGTGGCCTCTTCCACAAGCGCTGCGTTTTGCTGGGTGGCTTCGTCCATGTGGGTGACGGTCTGGTTGACCTGCTCGATGCCGGCCGACTGTTCCTGCGAGGCGGCGGAGATCTCGCTCATGATGTCGGTGACGCGCTGCACCGAGGACACGATCTCGCTCATGGTGGTGCCGGCCTGATGCACCAATGCCGAGCCTTCGGCCACCTTGCTGACCGAGTCGTCGATCAGGCTCTTGATTTCCTTGGCTGCGCCGGCCGAACGCTGTGCCAGCGTGCGCACTTCCGAGGCAACCACCGCAAAACCACGGCCTTGCTCGCCGGCACGTGCGGCTTCCACCGCTGCATTCAATGCCAGGATATTGGTCTGGAACGCGATGCCGTCGATGACGCTGATGATTTCGGCGATCTTCTTGGACGAGGTCTCGATGCCGGACATGGTGGTGACCACCTGGCCGACCACGCTGCCGCCATGCGATGCCACACCAGCGGCACCGATCGCCAGCTGATTGGCCTGGCGCGCGTGCTCGGCGTTCTGCTTGACGGTGGAGGTGAGTTCTTCCATCGAGGCGGCGGTTTCTTCCAGATTGGCCGCCTGTTGCTCGGTGCGCTGCGACAGATCCTGATTGCCCGCAGCAATCTCGCTGGCGGCAGTATTGATCGCCAGGGTGGAGTGCTTGATGCGGCCGACGATGTCGGTCAGGCGTTGTGTGGTGGCATTGGCATCGTCACGCAGACGCGCGAACACGCCGTGGAATTGCCCATCCATGCGTGCGGTCAGGTCGCCTTCGGCCACCGCACCGAGCAACTGCGACAGCTTGCCCAGGTTGCGATCGCTGACTTCCATCATCGAATTCAGATCGGCCACCATCACCGCGAAGTCGTACTTGAAGCGTGCCGCGTCGCCGCGTGCACTGAAGTCGCCCGCCGCTGCGGCCTGCGCCAACTGCTTGATCTCGGTATTGATCGACTGCAGGCTGGCCTTGGCCGCATCCATCGCTTCGTGCAGGATCGCGCGGCTGGCCGGCAGACGGCGTGCGTCCTGGGTCAGGTCGCCCTGTGCGTACTGGTTGAGGATGCGCACCGAATCGGTGATGGCGTCCAGATGCTCGAAGATCATCGTGTTGATGCCGCCAGCCAGCGTGCCGTACACGCCGGGAAAATCTTCCGGCATGCGGTGGGTGATGTCTTCGGCCGCATGCAGATGCGACATGCGCGCGGTCTCGTCGGAGAAGCGGCGCAGCATCTGGGTCATGCGACCGGTGGCGTCGAGCATCTGGCCGATTTCATCCTGGCTGGTC
Source organism: Xanthomonas sp. 3793 (assembly GCF_024806835.1). Lineage (GTDB taxonomy): Bacteria > Pseudomonadota > Gammaproteobacteria > Xanthomonadales > Xanthomonadaceae > Xanthomonas > Xanthomonas arboricola_F. The sequence goes on along the minus strand of NZ_JANTYU010000001.1, from coordinate 386,069 downwards.
TTGCCGACCTGCACGCTCAGATCGCCGCGCGACACTGCCTGGATGGCGCCCAATGCCTTGGACAGCGGATTGGTGATGCTGCGCGCGATCAACCAGCCGAAGGTGACCGATAGAGCGGCCATCAGCAGCGTGCCGATCAACAGCACCGCGCTGGTCATCTTGAACGAGGCGCTGCTGGCGGTCACCATATTGGCCAGTTCGGCGGACTGCTCGGCATACATCTTGTCGATGGTCTGGAACAGCACCTTGCGGATGTCGCCGGATTGCTTGTTCGCACGCACCGCGGCCGCGTAGTCGGGGTCTTTGTAGAGCGCACGCAAGGCCTTGTTGGCTTCGAAATAGCTCGCGCTTTCTTTGGCGAGCTTGTCGTAGCCGGCCTTCAGCGGCGAGCCGGCACCGATCTTGGCTTCCAGCGCCTTCTGCGTCTGCGCGTATTTGCCCTGGATCTCGTCCATGCGGGTCAGGAAGTAGTCGTAGCGCTCCTGGTCCTGCAGATTGACGAACTGGCCCGACTCGTAGATACGGAATTCGCCGCCGAATGCGCGCAGCTCCGAGAGCCTGCTCAGCACCGGAACCACATCTTCGTTGATCAGCACAGCCTGCTGCTGCATCTGTTTCATGCGCGAGAAGCCGAGCCCGCCAAGCACGGCAGTGAGGACGGCACTGAGGCAGAACGCAAACATCAGTTTGCGGCGAATCGGCCAATCGTTGAATTTGTTCATGCTGTAACTCCGGGGCGTAGCATTGCGCTGTTGTCATGCACGCTAGCGGCCCGAAGCGATGATTCTTTATCTCTGAAGGATGAACCGGGCCGTTCCAGGTCCGGGCTATATGCGCGGTTTACCTGGAAAACACGAAGATCGTCCACTATCGTTCGCCCAACGACAGCATCCAAAGCCGTCGTTGCGGCGCTGCAGATACCGCTTAAAAGTCCTGCCACTGGCTATCGTTACCGGGCGCGACCGTGGGTGCGATGGCCGCTGCACGGCGTGTGGAGACTGCCGGTTTGGGCGCGATGGACGTCGGCCTGGCCGGGCCTGCCAACGCGGCGACACGGGGCGCATCGGCAAGCGTGAAGCGTGCGACCGCCTGCGCCAGTTGTCCGGCCTGATCTTCCATCGTGCGTGCTGCCGCCGTGGCTTCCTCCACCAACGCGGCGTTCTGCTGGGTGGCCTCATCCATCTGGGTGATGGTGCGATTGACCTGCTCGATGCCGGACGATTGTTCCTGCGAGGCCGCCGCAATCTCGCCCATGATGTCGGTCACGCGCTGCACGCTGGCGACGATGTCGGCCATGGTGGTGCCCGCCTGGTGGACCAGCTGCGAGCCCTCGGCGACCTTGCCGACCGAATCGTCGATGAGATGCTTGATCTCCTTCGCCGCAGCGGCCGAGCGCTGCGCCAGGGTACGCACTTCCGAGGCCACCACGGCAAAGCCGCGGCCTTGCTCGCCGGCACGCGCCGCTTCCACCGCTGCGTTCAAGGCCAGGATATTGGTCTGGAAGGCGATGCCGTCGATGACGCTGATGATCTCTGCGATTTTCTTCGATGAGGTTTCGATGCCGGACATGGTGGTGACCACCTGGGCCACCACCGCGCCGCCCTGCGAGGCGACGCCGGCCGCACCGATGGCAAACTGATTGGCCTGACGCGCGCTCTCGGCGTTTTGCTTGACGGTGGAGGTGAGCTCTTCCATCGAGGCGGCGGTTTCTTCGAGATTGGCGGCCTGTTGTTCGGTGCGCTGCGACAGGTCGCTATTGCCGGCGGCGATCTCGCTGGAGGCGGTATGGATGCTGCCGGCGGCCTGCTGGATGCGTCCGATCACCTGCGCCAGCGCTTGTGCGGTGGTATTGGCGTCGTCGCGCATGGTGGCGAATACACCGTGTAAATCGCCGTGCATGCGTGCGCTCAGGTCGCCCTCGGCCAGCGCGCTCAGCAGCCGCGACACCTCGGCGATGCTCACCGCATTGGCGTCGAGCAGGGCATTGAGCTGTTGCGCCAGTTGCAGGAAAAAGCCCTGCTTGCCGCTGCTGTCGATGCGCTTGGACAGGTCGCCTGCCGCAGCGCTGCGCACGACATCGGCCACGTCCAGTTCCACCCGCGCTTCGACGGTGCGGTCGCGCCATTCGCAGACAAAGCCCAGATGCGCGCCGCGCTCGTCGCGGATCGCCGACACGTTTTGCGTAATGCAGGTGGCGCGGTAGCGCACTTCGCGTTGCGCGGCGCCCTGGCGGTCCAGGCGCTGGTAGATTTCCGCGTCCTGCGCGTTACCCACTTCCAGCAGCGAGACCGGTTGCCCGACCAGGTCGGCCGTGCGATTGAACGCCGGTGCGCAGGCCTGGATATCGTCCGCATAGGTGTGCAGCAAGGACTGCAGCGCGGTGTTGCTGTAGATGATGGTCAGGTCCGGGTCGGCGATGTACATGCCGGTGGAGGCGTTATCGAGGGCGGTGCGGATGCGCAGGTTTTCTGCGGCGATGCTGCGCTCGCGCTCCAGGCGTTCGCGCAGGTCGCGCTGCATGCGCGACAGTGCCGCCATCAGGCTGTGCGCGTGTTTTGCGGCAACCGGGATCGGCTGGTCCAGGCGGCCTTGCGCAATGTGCTGTGCAGCGGCCATGGCCAGTTGCGGTTCGCCGCCAAGCAGGCCGAACACCGAACGCAGGATCCAGCCGGCGGCCAGCGCCAGGCAGACGAATGCAAGCACGACGGCGCCGCCTTGCTGCCACATCACACGGTGGCTGTATTGCTCGGCCTGGCTGCGGTTGGCCTCGTTCAAGGACAGGATGCGCTCGCTGATCGTCCCCATGCGGGTTTCGAGCTGGCCGAACTTGTCGGTGAAGTCGCGGTACGCCGCAGCGCTGTCGGCATGCGTTTCGGCCAGCGCCATGACCTGCTCGGCAGAGGCGATGTAGGCCTGCAACGTGGGCGCCACCGCTTCCAGCTCGCTGCGCAATGCAGGGTCCAGCGGGAGCTTGCGGTTGGCTTGCACCGCCTCGCGGAATTCGCCGGCATGTTCGCCCAGCGATGCGCGCGCGGCGGCGATGCCGGCGTCGTCCTGGCGCGATGCGGCGAGCAGCCCGGCAGTGACGTCGCCGCGCAAGGCGTCGTGCATCATGTCGGCCTGCATGTGGTTGCGCAGTGCATCGGAGGAGATGACCTGCGCGGTGATGGCATCCAGCAGCCCGCGCTGACCGTTGTAGCCGACACCGCCCAGGGCGAGCAGCGCCAACGCGGCGACCAGCACCAGCACGCCCAACATATGCATGATCTTCATTGCGCAGCCCGTATCAGAAGCGGAAAGACAGACCGACGCCGACGGCGTGGTCGGGCGAGCGGTCGTTGAGGCCGCGGCTGTACACCGCATCCAGTTGCACGTCGTTGCTGAGCAGCCAGGCCGAGCCGACATCGAGCAGGGCCACGCTGCCGCCATCGTCGCTCTTGGCGATCTGCGGCAATGCCACTTCGACGAAGGAGCGCACGCGGTCGTTCCAGGCTTTGCCGAGCACCGCGCCCAGGATGCCTGCGGTGTAGCGATGTCCGTCGCCGTCGTCGTCCCAGATCACCCCGGGCATCACGCCGGCAGAGATGCTGTCGCTGAGCTCCCATTCGGCCACCAGCCGGAACGAGGGGCGTGCACCGTGGCCGCGCAGGGCCTGTGCGCCGCTGGGCAGATCCACGTGCAGCAGCCAGGCCAGCGAGGTCTTGCCACTGTCGGAGCTGGCCAGATGGTGCTTGATGCCGAGCGAGACGTCGGACATGCCGCTGACGCTGGATTCGCCCGGCAGGTCGATGTGTTGCCAGCCATCGGTTTCCAGCCGCAGTTCCCAGGTCTGGCCGAGCCCGTAGCGGAACAGCGTCGGCGTGGAATACCCGTCGACCGACGCATCGCGCTCCCACGCGGCGCTGGTTTCCACCTGTAGCCGCTGGTGGCCGACGGTAAGGCTGGACTCGACGAAGTCGGGGCGATCGGTGGCGATGGGGTCTTCGGCGCAGGCATGGCCAGCGACGCACAACAGCGCAAGACAGCTGGCGAGAACGGACGACTTCATGGCAACCCCTGCAATGATCGAATCTCGGACGCATGCGGCTGCGCGTGCGGTGGGCACCTGCGCGCATGCGGTGGTTGAGCGGCTGTTGCGGTGGGGCACAGGCAGCCGTTGTCACCCTGGCTAACGGCAACGCCAGATAAATCTTTAAGCATTGCCGATGGGTGGAGCAGTCAAGGGGCAGGGCGCGCATGCAGTGCAGGAGCGATAGCTAGACTTGCGTCTGCGTGGCGCCCAGTGTCCGTGCGTGCGTGTTGTCGTTGCAGCGGATCGGTGTCGCAGGCTGGAGCGTCCGCAGGACGTCGCGAGCAGGCACCAGGTGCATGCCCGCACGGCGCGCGCCAGCTGCGACGATCAGGATCGACTGCAGGCAAGACGGCGCCTGGCACAGGCGCCGTCACTGCATCACGCGTGGATCAGAAATCCTGCCACTGGCTGTCGTTGCCGGCAGTGTTGCCCGATGGCTTGACCGAATGGCGCGCAGGTGCGGCGATGCGCGTGCTGCCGGCGGGTGCGCGCCTGGACGAGGGCAGCGCACGGACGAGCGGCTTGGTTGCAGGCGCTGCGCTTGCCGGTGCAGCCGGATGGCTGAGTTTGAACACGGCGACCGCCTCGGTGAGCTGGCCGGCCTGTTCTTCCATCGCGCGCGCGGCAGCGGTGGCTTCTTCCACCAGCGCGGCGTTCTGCTGGGTGGCCTCGTCCATCTGGGTGACGGTGAGGTTGACCTGCTCGATACCGGCTGATTGCTCCTGCGACGCAGCGGAGATCTCGCCCATGATGTCGGTGACGCGCTGTACGCTGGCAACGATCTCGCTCATGGTGGTGCCGGCTTGATGCACCAGCGACGAGCCTTGCGCCACCTTGCTGACCGAGTCGTCGATCAGGTGCTTGATCTCCTTGGCCGCACCGGCAGACCGTTGCGCCAGGGTGCGCACCTCCGAGGCCACCACCGCAAAACCGCGGCCTTGCTCGCCGGCACGTGCGGCTTCCACTGCGGCGTTCAACGCCAGGATGTTGGTCTGGAAGGCGATGCCGTCGATGACGCTGATGATTTCGGCGATCTTCTTGGACGAGGTCTCGATGCCGGACATGGTGGTGACGACCTGGGCCACCACCGCGCCGCCATGCGAGGCGACATCGGCAGCGCCGATCGCCAGCTGGTTGGCCTGGCGCGCGTGTTCGGCGTTTTGCTTGACGGTTGACGTGAGTTCTTCCATCGAAGCGGCGGTTTCTTCCAGATTGGCCGCCTGTTGTTCGGTGCGCTGCGACAGGTCGTTGTTGCCCGCAGCGATCTCGCTGGCAGCCGCATTGATCTGGGTGGCCGAGGTCTGGATACCGGAGACAATGCCGGTGAGCTGCGCCACGGTGGCGTTGGCGTCGTCGCGCATGCGTGCGAACACGCCGGCGAACTGCCCATTCATGCGCACGCTGAGGTCGCCTTCGGCCAGCGCGCTGAGCAGGCTGGAAATACGCTCCAGGCCTTGCGAGGTGGTTTCCAGCAATCCGTTGAGCTGGCGGCCGAACTCCAGATAGAACCCGTGTTTGTCGTCCAGCGCCAGCCGCTGGCTGAAGTCGCCCATCAACGCCGATTGCACCAGTGCGGCCACTTCCTTCTGCGTGCTGACTTCGGCACTGACATTGCGCCACAGCAGCATGCTGCCGCTGCGACGACCATCGGCCGCGTACAGCGGGGTCATGGTCAGATCCAGGGTCACCGGACCGAAGGCGTAGCGCTCCAGCGTGGTGGACTGCAATTGCTGCAGCCGCTGCATGCGCGCCTTGCCGTCGCTATCGGTACCGAACACGTAGTCCAGCGGCCTGCCGACCACCGCATCGGCACTGAAGCCGGCCTGGCCCTTGGCATGGAAAGCGGGTTCGCCGTGCTTGAGCGAGGTGTGCAGCGCTTCGGTGACGAACACTGCGTTGTGCTGTTCGTCGGCCAGCAACACCTCCATCTCGGAGTGTTCCAGCGCGGTGCGGATGCGCAGGTTTTCGTTGGCGATGGCGGTGTCGCGGTCGATCCGCGCACGCAGGTCATCCTGCATGCGCTGCATGGCGCCCATCAGCCGGCCAACTTCGTCCCGACGTTGCACGGTGATGTGGTTATCGAGCTTGCCCGACGCGATCGCATCGGCCACGCCGACCGCCGATTCCAGCGGGCGCACCACCTGGCGACGCAGCAGCAGGAACAACGCACCGCTGAGCACCACCGCCGAGGCCAGGCCCACCAACAGGATCGTCCACAGCAAGCGATGCGCCTGCTGCATGATGGCCGCATACGGCACCACCACGCCCAGCGCAAACCGCTCCTGCGCCTTGCCGATCTGCAGGGGCACATACGCACTCACCATGCCGTTGGCATCGGGACTGAAATCCACCGAATCCTTGCCGGCCTTGATCGCTTCGAGCATGGCGCGGTGGCGCGCGTCGGTGACCGGCTTGCCGATGCGTGCGCTATCGCGCGATGACAGCACCACCCCGGCGGGCGACAGCAGTTCGACATATCCGCTGTCCATCGGACGCAGCGCACCCAGGCGCTGCTGCAGGGCTGCCAATGCCACGTCCACCGTCACCGCGCCCAGATACTTGCCGTCCTGCAGGATCGGGGTGGACAAGGTGGTCATCAGCACGGTCTTGCCGCCGATCTTGTAGTCGTAGGGTTCGGCAACGGTTTGCCGCAGCAGCGCGCGCGGCTTGAGATTCCAGTCGCCAAGGCCGGGAGTTTCGTAATCGGTGAGCGGCTCGCGCACCAGCGTCTGGCCGTCGCGTCCCCAGTACGTCATGAAGCGGCCGCTGGCATCGTGGCCCTTGGCGTTGGCGAAGTCGCTGTCCTTGCCATCGAAGGCCTGCGTCTCCCACAGCGTGCCCATGCCGACCCACTCGGGATGATCCTGCAACTGGTCGTGGATCACCGCAGCGGCGGTATCGCGGCTGATGCCGCCGTTGGCGCGTTGCACCAGCAAGCTGGTGGCCAGCGACTGACCGGTGGTCAGTGCCTGCCCAAGTTCGCTGCCGATCTGCTCGGCCTGGTAGCGCGCGGCATTCTGCATCGTGGCCTGGGCAGAGGTGCTCAGCGCACCGCTGCTCTGCCAATAGGTGATGGCCGCGGTCAATCCGAAGCACAGCGAGGCGATGACCGCGGTGCCGAACATCAGCCGGTACGCAAGGCGGCCGCCGAAACGTGAGTGCGAGGGGAGCGAGGTCATGGACATGGCTGCAAAGGGAAGGGAGGAGCCCGCTGAAGCGGGGCAGTGCAGGTAGAACGACCAACACACTCACCAGGCGGCGGTGAGCCAGGTGCGGGCGGCATGGGCCACCCGCGCACTGCATCCGTGAGCACCGTGGCGGCCTTGCGACCGCACGGTAGTGTGGTGAGCCGCGCTCAGTAGGCGGCCATTGCAACGCGCTTGGGCGCGCGTGCGCCTGCACTGCCGAGCTGTGCGGGCGATGCGGCCACCACCCGGAAGATCGACACCGCATCGTCCAGTTGCTGCGCCTGCTGCTGCATCGCGTTGGCGGCAGCGGTGGCTTCTTCCACCAGCGCGGCGTTCTGCTGGGTACTCTCGTCCATCTGGGTGACGGTGAGATTGACCTGCTCGATGCCGGCCGACTGTTCCTGCGAGGCGGCGGAGATCTCGCTCATGATGTCGGTGACGCGCTGCACCGAGGACACGATGTCGGCCATGGTCTTGCCGGCCTGATCCACCAAGGCCGACCCCTGCGCCACCTTGCCGACCGAGTCGTCGATCAGGTGCTTGATCTCCTTGGCCGCACCGGCCGACCGCTGCGCCAGCGTACGCACTTCCGAGGCGACCACTGCAAAACCGCGGCCCTGCTCGCCGGCGCGTGCCGCTTCCACCGCGGCATTCAAGGCCAGGATGTTGGTCTGGAAGGCGATGCCGTCGATGACGGAAATGATCTCGGCGATCTTCCTGGACGAGGTCTGGATGCCGGACATGGTATCCACCACCTGGCTCACGACCTGGCCGCCCTGCGAGGCGACGCTGGCGGCGCCGATCGCCAACTGGTTGGCCTGACGCGCGCTCTCGGCGTTCTGTTTGACGGTGGAGGTGAGCTCTTCCATCGAGGCGGCGGTTTCTTCCAGATTGGCCGCCTGTTGTTCGGTGCGCTGCGACAGATCGTTGTTGCCGGCGGCGATTTCGCTGGCCGAGCCGGTGATGGAACCGGCCGCCTGCTGGATACGCCCGACGATGCCGGCCAGCTGCGTGGCCGTGGTGTTGGCATCGTCACGCATGCGTGCGAACACGCCATGGAATTGCCCGTCCATGCGTGCAGTCAGGTCGCCTTCGGCCAGTGCCGCCAGCAGCTCGGACAGCTTGCCCAGATTGCGGTCGCTGACCTCCATCATCGCGTTGAGATCGTTGATCATGCGTGCCGAATCGTGCTTGAAGCGCGCGGCATCGCCACGCTGGCTGAAGTCGCCATTGGCCGCCGCCTGCGCCAGGCGCTTGATCTCGGTGTTGATGGCCAGCAGGCTGGCCTTGGCCGCATCCATCGCTTCGTGAAGCACCGCCCGGGTGCCGGGCAGGCGCACCGCATCGCGCGACAGGTCGCCCTGGGCGTATTCGTTGAGGATGCCGATGGCATCGACGATGGCGTCCAGGTGCTCGAAGATCATGGTGTTGATGCCGGTGGCCAATTCGCCATAGACACCGGGGAAATCGTTCGGCATGCGGTGGGTGACGTCCTCGCCGGCATGCATGTGCATCATCACCTTGGTCTGCGCGGAGAAGCGCTCCAGGGTGTGCACCATCTCGTCGGTGGCCTTGAGCATCTGGCCGATTTCATCGTTGCCATGCTCGGCAGTGCGCACGCTCAGATCGCCACGTGCCACGCCCTTGATCGCCGCCAGGGCGCGCGCCACCGGCTCCAGGATCGAGTTGCCGATCAGCCAACCGACCAACAGGTTGATCAGCACCAGCACGCCGCCGGCCAGGGTCACCACGCCGGTGAACGCCAGCGCCTGCGACTGGGTGTCGTCCAGATACACGCCGGTGCCGATCACCCAGCCCCACGGCTTGTACAGCGCCGCGTACGAGGTCTTCTGCACCGGGTCTTTCTGTCCGGGCTTGGCCCAGGTGTAATCGACGTAGCCGCCGCCGGCCTGCGCGGCGGTCACGAATGCCGGGAAGATACGCTTGCCGTCCGGGCTGAGCACGTCGGTCAACGGCTTGCCGTTGAGGTCCGGGCGGGTGGGGTGCATCAGCATCACCGGCGCCTGGTCGGTGACGTAGATGTAGTCCACGCCACCGCGTGCGCGCATGGTCGACAAGGTGGCCAGCGCTCTGCTCTTTGCAGTCGCCACATCCATCTCGCCCTTGTCGGCACGCTCGGCGTAGCCGTTGACCACCGCCATCGCCATTTCGATCTGGCTCTTGAGCCCATCGCGCCGCGTATCGGTGAGATCGACGTACTGCATGCGTGCCGCGACGACGGCCAGGATGATGATGCCCAACGCAACGAGCGCCGTCTGGGCGAAGAATTTGCGTTTCAGCGGCACATTGGCCAACGTCTTTGCGAGCGAGCTCTTGAACGTCATGACAGGTATCCAGCGAGAGGATGGTGACCGGGATAAGTCGAATAGCGACCCGGTAATAGAAATGTTGAGCGTGGCGAGACGTCAGTTGTACTGGCGCCGCGTGCCATGTAACGACGTCCGCAGGCACGCTGTCGCAGGCATCGCCACAGCGCCATCGGCTGACGCCTGCACGCGGTAAACCGGCACGCGGCAGGCTACGCATGAACCGCGAGGCGGATCACGTGAAGCGGCGTGGCGTGTTGCAGGGGGTGTGGCGATGGCCGCACCGCGACCGACCGGCACCGGCTGGAAGGCGCGCCTAGCGCTGCGGCGTCTCGACCTTGGCCACCGATGCCTGCAGGTTCTGCAGCTCGGTCCAGAGCACCTGGTGGGTATCGCCGGGCTGGCCGAGCGAGAACGCTTGCGCCTGGTACAGGTCGCCGGCATGCAGGGCACGATTGGCCAGACGCTGTTGCTCCAGATACTGGCCCAGCCGCTGCTGCACCACTGCAAACTGGCGCGCCTGCTCGCCTTGCGGAGCGCTGGCCTGGAAGTATCCGGCATGCCGGGCGATGCGTTGACGCAGATTGCCCATGCGCTCGTCATAGGCCTGCACACGGGCCGCGTCGTGCGCTGCGGCAAGCTGTGCACGCTGGTCCTCGCGCAATTGCACCAGATCGATCGCCAGCGACTGCAATGCGCTCACCGGCACGCTGTCCAGCAGCACCGACACCGGTGCAGCCGGTGCGGCAAACGAGGGCGGCAACGACACGCTCGCTGCCAGCATGGCCACGGCGAACACGGCGCCCAGCATGTTGCGGGCAGAGCGGATGGAGTTGGCGGTATGCATGCGGACGTCCTTCGACATGGCGCGGGCGCTGGCGCCCTCATTGCCATGTGTATCGGCCGCGGAAGCTTGCGCTTGATCACCTTTCGACCAACGGCGACCCGGGTGGGTGAATCGTTGGCCTGGTGAACCAGCCGGTGATGCCGGCCGATGGCATCCGCACAGCACAACGCCCCGGCGGCTGGCCGGGGCGTCGGGGCGCCGGGAGGCGGACGGAGGACGACTGGCGCGGTGACGCCTAGCGCCACCGGCACCCGAAGCTACCTCCCAGCGGGAGCTGGGAGGTAGCCGTGCGCTTAGAACTCGCGCCAGTTCGCCTGGCTGTCGGCGGTGGTTGCCAGGGCCGGGCGCAAGCCGGGGACGGGCGTGATTGCCGGCTTCGCTTTCGCAGGGCCACGGGGGCGGGGCGACCGCGTCGAGGCGACGCTTGCCAGCCGCTGCGGGGCAGGGCGGGGCGTCGCTGTCGGCTGCGTCGTGCCGGGGTGGATCTTGAAGATCGCCACTGCATCGGACAACTGGCCGGCCTGGTCCTCCATCGCACGCGCTGCAGCGGTGGCTTCTTCCACCAGCGCAGCGTTCTGCTGGGTGGCCTGGTCCATCTGCGTCACGGTGAGGTTGACCTGCTCGATACCGGCCGACTGCTCCTGCGAGGCAGCGGAGATCTCGCCCATGATGTCGGTGACGCGCTGCACGCTGGCCACGATCTCGGTCATGGTGGTGCCGGCCTGGTCCACCAGCAGCGAGCCCTCGGCGACCTTGCCCACCGAGTCGTCGATCAACTCCTTGATCTCCTTCGCTGCGCCGGCCGAGCGTTGCGCCAGGGTGCGCACTTCGCTGGCCACCACCGCAAAGCCGCGGCCCTGATCGCCGGCACGCGCCGCTTCCACCGCCGCGTTCAAGGCCAGGATGTTGGTCTGGAAGGCGATGCCGTCGATGACGCTGATGATGTCGGCGATCTTCTTCGACGAGGCCTGGATATCGGCCATGGTGGCGACGACCTTGCTGACCACCTCGCCACCCTGCGAGGCCACGTTGGCGGCGCCGATGGCGAGCTGGTTGGCCTGGCGTGCGCCTTCGGCGTTCTGCTTGACGGTGGAGGTGAGTTCCTCCATCGAGGCGGCGGTTTCTTCCAGGCTGGCCGCTTGCTGCTCGGTACGCTGCGACAGGTCGTTGTTGCCGGCAGCGATTTCGCCGGCAGCGGTGTTGATTGCGCTGGTGGCCAGCTGGATGCGCCCGACAATGCCGGACAACTGCTCGGTGGTGGCATTGGCGTTGTCGCGCATCTGCGCAAACACGCCATGGAACTGGCCGTGCATGCGCTCGGTCAAGTCGCCGGCAGCAATGGCCTGCAGCACCCCGGACAACGCACCGAGGTTGCCATCGGCGGTGGCCATCAACTGGTTGAGGCTTTCCACCATCGCCAGAAAGTCATGCTGAAACCGCTGCGTATCGCCGCGCACGCTGAAGTCGCCATGCGCGGCGGCCTGCGCCAGCAACTGGATCTGGCCGTTCATCGCCGAGAGGTTGCGCTTGACCGCATCCATGGTGTCGCTGAGCACGGCCTTCTCGCCGGGCAGGCGGTCCATGTCCTGGCTCAGGTCGCCGATGGCGTAGCGCGACATGATCTGCGCCAGCTTCATCTTCACTTCGATATGCGATGCGACCAGCGCATTGGTGTCGCGCACCATGCTGCCGTATTCGCCAGGAAACGCGGCCTGATCCATGCGGAAGCTGATCTGGCCGGCGTCGTGCCGGCGTGCCATGTCCTGCTGCGCGGCGGCCACCGCCTTGAGCTGATCCTGCATGCCGCGCATGCTGGTCAGCAACTGGCCAGGCTCGTCGCCCGGCTGCGGGCCGATCGGGTTATCGAGCTTGCCGTGCGCGATCGCCTCGGCCACCTGCGTGGCCTGTTTCAGCGGGCGTACCAGGCTGCGCGAAATCAGCCACGCCAGTGCAGCGGCCAGGCCGGCCGACAACAGACCGAAAGCGATCAGGGCGCGATTGGCCAGCGCCACGCTGCTCAGGATCGTGTCCGCACCAGCGGCGTTCTGCCGGTTCTGCAATTCCACCGCGGCGGCGATCGCCTTGGAACGTCGTTGCAGCAAGGGCTGCGCCTGGCCGTTCAACAGCTGCTTGGCGCCGTCGAGATCGCCATCGCGCACCATGCCGAGCAGACGGTTGTTGGTGGCACGGGCCGCGGTGAGGCTGTCCTGGATGGCCTGGCGCGCGCGCATGCCGTCGGCGTTGGTTGGCAGCTGCTGCAGCGCGGCCCAGAGTTGTGCGTAATGCGCGCGGTTGTCCTTGAGCTGGGCATCGACGGCGGACCGTTGTTGCGGGGTGGCCAGCATGAAGTCGCGCAGGTAGCGTTCGCCGAGCATGTTGCTTTCGCGCATCTGGTTGAGCAGCGCAGCCTTACGGTTGTTGACCTCGATGATGATCGAGACCTGCTGTTTGACGGTCTTGAATTCGTACAGCGCCAGGGTGGTGGAGCCGGCCAACAAAACGATCAGCAACGCGAATGCCAACGCCAGGCGTCGCCCGACGGTCAGGGAGTGCAGGAATGTCATGGTGTTCTCTAGGGGAGGGTGGGAAAGAGGTACACCGGTAGCGTTCGCTCGGCGGGTTTCTTGAGCCTTTCGCCCTTGCCTTGCACGCTTGCGTTCAGCGCGATCGGCGCAACCACGCTGGGTTGGCGCGATGCGCGTTGCGGCTGGCCGGTGCAACCGGATGACATAGGCGGGCTGGTTTGCAGGCCATTCCCCGGCGTGGATTGCGATCGACGCCGGGAGGCTCTGTGCTGCGGAGTGGCCAGGACGACAAACGCGTGCCGCCACTCTGGAGGCGCGCAACCACAACCCGCCTCACGCAAACGCACAAGCCCCGGCATCGCTGCCAGGGCTTGGGGGTGCAGACCGCGTCACCGCAGCCGATGTTGCGCAGGGCCTCAGAACTCGTGCCAGCTGGTGTCGCTACCGGAAGCGGTTGCCAGTGCAGGGCGTGCCGCGGCTTGCGGCTTGCCCGCCGCAGCCTTGGCGGCAGTGCGCTTGGTCGCAGGCGTCTTGAGCGGCTTGGGCGCTGTCGGGGCGGGGCGCGCCGTTGCCGTCGTCGTTGCTGCGGTGGGCTGCAGTTTGAAGATCGCCACCGCGTCGGACAGCTGGCCGGCCTGGTCCTCCATCGCACGCGCTGCAGCGGTGGCTTCTTCCACCAGCGCAGCGTTCTGCTGGGTGGCTTCGTCCATCTGCGTCACGGTGAGGTTGACCTGCTCGATGCCGGCCGACTGCTCCTGAGACGCCGCAGAAATCTCGCCCATGATGTCGGTGACCCGCTTCACGCTGGCCACGATCTCGGCCATGGTCTTGCCGGCCTGGTCCACCAGCAGCGAGCCTTCGGCCACCTTGCCGACCGAGTCGTCGATCAGGTGCTTGATCTCTTTTGCGGCACCGGCCGAGCGCTGCGCCAGCGTGCGCACTTCCGAGGCCACCACCGCAAAGCCGCGGCCTTGCTCGCCGGCACGTGCGGCTTCCACTGCGGCGTTCAAGGCCAGGATATTGGTCTGGAAGGCGATGCCGTCGATGACCGAGATGATCTCGGCGATCTTCTTGGATGAGACCTCGATGCCGGACATGGTGGTGACCACCTGCGACACCACTGCGCCGCCCTGCGAGGCCACATTGGCCGCGCCGATGGCGAGCTGATTGGCCTGGCGCGCATGCTCGGCATTCTGCTTGACGGTGGAGGTCAGTTCTTCCATCGAGGCGGCGGTTTCCTCCAGATTGGCCGCCTGCTGCTCGGTACGCTGCGACAGGTCCTGGTTGCCGGCGGCGATCTCGCTGGCCGCCGAATTGATCGAGGTGGTGGCGTGCTGGATACGCCCGACAATACTGGACAGCTGTTCGGTGGTGGCGTTGGCGTCGTCGCGCATCTGTGCGAACACGCCATGGAACTGGCCGTGCATGCGCTCGCTCAGATCGCCGGCCGCAATGGCCTGCAATACCTTCGACAGGGAGGCAAGGTTGGCATCGGCGGTGGCCATCAGTTGATTGAGGCTGTCCACCATGGCGTGGAAGTCGTACTGGAAGCGCTGCGCATCGCCGCGCACGCTGAAGTCGCCATTGGCCGCGGCCTGCGCCAGCGTCTTGATCTCGCTGTTCATCGCCGAGAGATTGCGCTTGACCGTGTCCATGGTGTCGCTGAGCACGGCCTTCTCGCCGGGCAGGCGATCCATGTCCTGGCTCATGTCGCCGATCGCATAGCGCGACATGATCTGGGCCAGCTTCAGCTTTACCGCGATATGCGAGCCGACCAGGCTGTTGGTGTCGTGCACCATGGTGCCGTACTCGCCCGGAAACGCGGTCTGATCCATGCGGTAGCTGATTTCGCCGGCATCGTGGCGCTGGGCCATTTCCGACTGCGCCGCGAGCACGGCCTGCAGTTGTCGCTGCATGCCTTGCATGCTCTGCAGCAGCTGCCCGGCCTCGTCGCGGCTATCGACATGGATGGCGTTATCCAGCTTGCCTTGCGCGATGGCGCCGGCCACCCGCGTCGCGCGGCCCAGCGGGCCGGCGATGCTGCGTGCGATGAACCAGCCTGCGAAAGCGGCCAGCAGTACCGCCGAGCTCATTGCCGCGATCATCACCTGCACCGAGCGCTGGTAAGTCGCTTCGGCCTTTGCGATTTCGCTGTCCATGTGTGCGCTGTTGAACTTGGTCAGCTCGACGAGCTTGGCAAACAGGTCGCGCCGCGCCGGGCGCGATCGTTCGTCGGAGACGGTGTTGGCGGTGACCAGATCGCCGGCGCGCAGGGCGGCGCCGAGTGCTGCATTGGCGTTGTAGTACTCGGCCAGTTTCAGCTTGACCGCGTCGTACAGCTCGGCCTCTTTGCCGGGCGTGGTGGTTTTGGCGTAAGCCTTCTGTGCGACATCGATATCGGCGCGCGCCTTGTCCATGCGCTCGAAATAATTCTGCACCGCCTTCGGATCGTCGGCATGCGCCAGCTGAGCCAGTTCGTAGGTGCGGAATTCGCCGAGCAGGGCACGCATTTCGCTCAACTGCTGCACCGCCGGCGCCCAGACATTGCCGATTTCGCGTAACAGGTGGGCGCTGGATTGCATGCGCACCAGCGCGAACACGCCAAGGCTCAAGGTGATCAGTGCGGTAAACGAAAAGGCGACAGCCAGCTTGCGTGCGACGGCGAGATTGCGGAACCAGTTCATGAGAGTCATCTCTTGAGTGCAGAGATCAATGGGCACCGTGGACGTCCGGAAAGCACGCAGACGTCGAAAACGGTCGTTACGTCAGACATGGCCGAGGGCCAATCCACACCGCGGGTCGTGCCATGCCGCGCGGGTCTGCAAGTACCGGCGGCCCCCAGGCCGCCGGTCAACATCACATCTGAAGCTGTACTGCGCGGCGTCCGTGCCGCAACTGCCGGTGATGCGTCAGGCGGCCTGCGGAACCCGCAGCGAGCGCACCAGTCCACCGATATCCACGATCAGCGACACACGGCCATCGCCCAGGATGGTGGCGCCGGAGACGCCGGGGATGCGCCGATAGTTGTTTTCGATGTTCTTGACCACGACCTGCTGCTGGCCGAGCAGTTCGTCCACTTCCAGCGCGATCTTCTGGCCGTCGCCTTCGACCACCACCACCAGCGGTTCCTGCGAGGATTGCTGCCCGCCGAAGCCGTAGTAATTGGTGAGCGAGAGGATCGGCAGGTACTCGCCGCGCACCCGCAGCACGCGGCCGTCGCCAGCCATCGAGCGGATGTCTTCGGCGGCCGGCTGCAGTGCTTCGAGCACGTAGGCCAGCGGCAGGATCAGGGTTTCGCCGGCCACCGACACGGTCATGCCGTCCAGGATGGCCAGGGTCAGCGGCAGGCGGATCAACACGCGGGTACCGCTGCCGGCGTTGCTTTCCAGCTGCACTTCGCCACCCAGGCCCTGGATGTTGCGGCGGACCACGTCCATGCCCACGCCACGACCGGACAGGTCGGTGACGGCATCGGCGGTGGAGAAGCCCGGCGCGAAGATCAGGTCCCACACCTGCGCATCGGTCGGGTTGTCCGGCACGGCGATGCCGCGTTCGGCGGCTTTTTCCAGGATCTTGGCGCGATTGAGGCCGCGGCCGTCGTCGCTGACTTCGATCACGATGTGACCGCCCTGGTGCGAGGCCGCCAGGGTGATCGTGCCGGTCTCGTCCTTGCCGGCGGCGCGACGCGCATCGGGCATTTCCAGGCCGTGGTCGATCGAGTTGCGCACCAGGTGCACCAACGGATCGGCAATCTTTTCGATCAGGCCCTTGTCCAGCTCCGTGCCTTCGCCGATGGTGCGCAGGCGCACTTGCTTGCCGAGGCGGCTGGACAGGTCGCGCACCAGGCGCGGGAAGCGGCGGAACACCGCATCGACGGGCAGCATGCGCACGCCGATGACCGCTTCCTGCAGATCGCGGGTATTGCGTTCGAGCAGGTCCAGGCCGGCGAACAGCTGTTCGGCGTGCGCCGGGTCCAGGCCGGTGGAGACCTGCTTGAGCATGGCTTGCGTGATCACCAGCTCGCCGACCAGATTGATCAGGGCATCGACCTTGTCGACGCTGACGCGGATCGAGGTTTCCGCTTCTGCGGCGGCGGCCTTGGCCGGTGTCGCAGCGGCGGCGGCAGGTTCGGCAGCAGCGGCAGGTGCCGCAGCGACGGCGACGGGCGCCGCGACAGCGGCTTCCACGGCCAGGCTCGGCGGCGGGCCGGGCACCGCCATCGGGCGGATGTCCAGCTCGCAATCGTCCACTACCCAGGCAAAGGTGTCTTCGATCTTGCTGCGCGGAATCTTGCCGATCAGGCCCAGATCCCACGCCAGATAGGCTTCCAGCGGGTCGATGTTCTCAAAGCCCGGCATGCGCTCCAGGCGTGCGGCAATCTGCAGCGGGCCAAGATGTTCGAGCTCGCGGATGATGCGCAGCGGGTCGTTGCCGCTCATGAACAGCGACGGCGCCGGAGTGAAGCCGATGTGCCAGGCTTCGGGTTCTTCTTCCTTCGGCTTAGCGACCGCCACGGCGGCCGGCGCTTCGCCCGCGAGCACCGCGTTCAAACGGGTGTGCACGGCCTTGACCGCGGCCGGGTCGGCCGGGGTGCCGTGTTCGGCTTCGCGCAGCAGGGCGCGCAGCACGTCGACCGAGCCGAGCATGGCATCGACTGCATTGGGTTCGAGCTGGCGCTTGTTGGAGCGCAACTCGTCCAGCAGCGTCTCCAGCACGTGGGTCAGGCCAGCGACGGCTTCGAACCCGAAAGTGGCTGCGCCACCCTTGATGGAGTGCGCGGCGCGGAACACCGAATTGATGATTTCCGGGTCGCGGTTGCCCTCTTCAAGGGACAGCAGCCCGGCCTCCATCGCGTCGAGCCCTTCACGGCTTTCCTCGAAAAAGGTGGCGTGGAAACGTTGCAGGTCCATGCTCATGGGCGTGAGATCCGATGGTGAAGCGAGTAAGGATTAACCGAGAACTTTCTGCACGGTGGCGATCAGCTGTTCCGGATTGAACGGCTTGACCAGCCACCCGGTGGCACCGGCGGCCTTGCCTTCGGACTTCTTGTCGGCCGCCGATTCGGTGGTCAGCATCAGCATCGGAGTGAACTTGTAGTCCGGCAGCTGGCGCAGCTCGCGGATCAGCGAGATGCCGTCCATGTTGGGCATGTTCACGTCGGTGACCACCGCATTGAAGCGCTGGCCCTTCGCGCGGCCCAGCGCAACGGCGCCGTCTTCGGCTTCTTCGACGGCAAAGCCGGCAGAGGTGAGGGCGAAAGAGACCATCTGGCGCATCGACGCCGAATCGTCCACCACCAAGATACGTGCGCTCATGCGGCGTTCTCCACAGATTTCAGGTTGTCATTGGATGCGGAAAGCCCAAGCGCGTCGGTGACGCCGAGCAGACGTGCCGCATCTCTAAAAGTGTCGTTGCAGCCATCGAATTCGGTATGCAGACCGGCCTGGCGGCGACTCTGCACGAAGGCGCAGAGCAACTGCACACTGGCGGTGTGGATACGCCGGACTTCACCGGCATCAAGCACCAGGTCGCCGTCCTGGGTGAGGAATTCGGCAAGCTTCTGCTTGAGGTCGGCGCTGGTCTCGATGCCGAGATCCTCACCCAATGTCACTGTGCTCATTGTTGCTCCGAACGGATGGTTCTATGCGTACTAACGGCGGAAGGTGGGAAAGCTTTAACGGTGAATCGGTGACACGCCAGATTGCGCAAGCTCGGCGTTAATGCAGCAGGTGCGTGGCATCGAGCAGGATCATCGGTTGATGGCCCAGGCGTGCGACACCGCGGAACAGGTTGTTGGAGATGCGGCACAGGCGGGCGTTGTCCGGCGGTTCGATCTGCTGGTCGGTGAGGCTGGTGACGTCTTCCACGGCCGACACGCGCAGGCCCATGGTTTCGCCGTTCTCTTCCAGCACCACCACGCGCGTCTGCAGGTCCATATCCACCGGCGAGGAGCCCAGGTGGATGCCCAGATCGATCACCGGTACCACCTGGCCACGCAGATTCATGATGCCGAGCATCGCGCTGGCGGTGCCACGCAGCGGCAGCAGCGGCACCGGCAAGACCACTTCCTGCACCTTGAGCAATTCCAGCGCATAGGTCTGTTCGCCGCAGCGCAGACGCAGCCAGCGGGTGCTGCGTTCGCTGGCGCGGCGCTCGGCATGGATCTTGTCGGCCTGACCGGGGGCAAGCAGTGCCTGCAGCCCTTGCGGGTACACCGGCGCGGGTGCGGCGCGCGGGGCGGCCGGCGCTGCACGCGGGGCAGGTGTGGGGGCAGGCGCTGCGACCGGGGCGGCTTCCAGCCCGAAGGCCGGATCGGCATCCATTTCTGCCAGCAGATCGGCGGTCAGCAGGTCCACTGCAGAAGAGGCGGTGCCGAAGGCGGGGTCGGCGTCCATTTCGGCCATCAGATCGGCCGTGCTCATGAACGCGCTTGGCGCGGCCGGGGCGAACGCCGGGTCGGCATCCATCTCGGCCAGGAAATCGGCGGCAATGTCGGCAGCGCTCGGTGCTGCAACCACCGGCGGCCCGAAGGCGGGGTCGGCGTCCATTTCTGCGAGGAAGTCGGCAGCGATGTCGTCGGCGCTGGGCTTGGCGACGACCGGCGCGAAGGCGGGGTCGGCATCCATTTCGGCAAGGAAGTCGGCAGCGATGTCGGCAGCGCTCGGTGCGGCGATCGCGGGCGCAGCGAGCGCAGGGTCCGAACGCATGTCGGCCAGCAGATCGGCGGCAATGACCTCCGGCGTTGCGGCGACCGCAACCGGCGCATCGGCAACAGCGACGTCGCTGTCTTCGATCGTGGCAAGCGCCGCGGCCGGTTCGGCGGGCAGGGGGGCAGCGACCGGAGTGCTGGCGACGGCGGCGGGAATCTCCACGCCGGCATCGTGCAGCAAGCCTTCCAGATAGTCGTCCAGCTCACCGTTGGCGGTGTGGTTGCTCATGCGGCTTGCTCCATGCGCATCGCGTCATCGGCCAGCACCCATTCCAGCGCGCGGCGATAGGCGGACAGGCCGCGGCCCTGATAGTCGCCGCCGGTCGCGGGGACGGTGAGTGCGGCGGCATTGCAGATACGGGTGTCCATCGGAACGGCGTCTTCCCACACTACCGGGCCGTAGGTGGTCTGCATTTCCTTGAGCGTTTCGTTGCCGGCGCGGGTGCGGCGGTCGAACAGGGTCGGCAGGATCGACACCGGCAGTTCCCGGCGACGCGAGCGCTGCACCATGTCGGCGGTGCGCACCATGCTGGCAAGGCCGTGCAATGCGAGCGGCTCGGCCTGGGTCGGCACCACCACGCGGTCGCAGGCAGCCAGCGCGTTGATCATCAGCAGGCCAAGCGTGGGCGGGCAGTCGAGCAGGATGTAATCGTGTTGACCAGCGTGGCGGGTCATGGCGTTTTGCAATGCCAGGCCCAGGCCGGGTTGATTGGCGCTACGGCGCTCCAGCGTGGCCAGTGCGGCTTGCGCGCACACATACGACAGGCCAGGGATGCTGCTTTCGTGGGCCAGGCTGGCCAGATCGCTCGGCGGGGTGCCGAACAGGTCCAGCACCCCGCGCGGCGGCGGGTCGACCGCCACGCCGAACGCGCGGGTGAGCGAGGAGTGCGGGTCGAGGTCGATCAACAACACCCGATGGCCGAGCGCGGCCAAGCCGCGACCCAACGCCAGCGTCGTGGTGGTCTTGCCCACGCCGCCCTTTTGGTTGGCGATTGCCCAGATACGCATCTCACTGCACTCCTTCAATTACGGCGGGGACGGAACTTGTGCCGCTTTCGGTGGTGACGGCCGTTTGGCCGCCGTCTGACTTGGGAAGCTGTGGCGCCCCGGCGGCGGTCGCATGCAACTGCGATGGCGGATCGGGTGCGAGTGAGCCAGCCGAGTCAGCGAGGATGATCAACACCACACGCCGGTTCGCATTCCGTCCCGCCTCGGTTGTGTTATCGGCACGTGCGCGGAATTCTCCATAGCCCACCATTGCCAATCGTTGCGGGGCGATGCCGTCGTCGGCAAACAGGTGCACCACGCTGGCCGCACGCGCCGCCGACAGCTCCCAGTTGGAGGGGAACTGCGCGGTGGCGATGGGCTGGTTGTCGGTATAGCCCTCCACGCGCACACCGTTGGGCGCATCGCGCAGCACCGACGCCAGGGTGGACAGCGTGCCGCGGGCGCCGCCGGCCAGGGTGGCCGAGCCGGTACCGAACAGGATGTCGCTGTTGATCTCCACTTCGATCCACAGATCGTTGCGGCGGATGGTGATGAGTTTCTTGTCGATCAGCGGCGACAGCGTCTTGCTCAGCTGCTGGGCCACCGCGTCCATCTGACGCTGCGCGCGTGCCAGCTGGGTCTGATTGCGCAGCGATACGGGCATGCGCATCTGCGCTGCCATCGACGGCAGCAGGGTCGGGTCGGTGGGGCCGTTGGATGCGGCCATCGGCGCGCCGGCCTTGATCACCGACGGGCGGTCGTAATCGGCGCCCAGGCTCTGGGTCTTGCCCAGTTGCACCGGGCTGGCGTTGGTGGACGAGCCGCCGAACGCGCTGGTCAGCGCCTGTGCCATGACCTTGTACTTGCCCTCGTTGAGCGAGGAAATGGCGTACATCACCACGAAGAACGCGAGCAGCAAGGTCATCAGGTCGGCGTACGGAATCGCCCACGCTTCGTGGTTGCCATGGTCTTCGTGGTGTTTGCGACGGCGGGCCATGGGGGGGCTAATGCAAGTAGCCTGCCAATTTCGACTCGATGTTGCGCGGGTTCTCGCCCTGGGCGATCGCAATCAGCCCTTCGATCGCCATTTCGCGCTCGTTGGTGCTGCAATGGATCACGCTCTTGAGCTTGGCCGCCACCGGCAGAAACAGCAGATTGGCCGACGCGATGCCGTAGATGGTGGCGGTGAACGCCGCCGCGATGCCGTGGCCGAGCATGGCCGGGTCGGCCAGGTTCTTCATCACCGCCATCAGGCCCAGCACCGCGCCGATGATGCCCAGCGTGGGCGCATAGATGCCCATGCCCTCGAACACCTTGGCCGCGGCAAGATCCTGACGCTCCTGGTTGTCCATTTCGATCTCGAGCATATGCCGCATGGATTCGGGCTCCACGCCGTCGACCAGCATCTGCAGGCCCTTGCGCAGGAAGGCATCGCTCTGGCGCGGCAGCTGGTCTTCCAGGCCGAGCAGGCCCTGACGCCGCGCGATGTTGCTCCATTCCACGATCCGCGCCACCAGCTGCGGGCGATCGCTGGCCGGCGGCTGGATCACCCAGCGCAGGATCTTGAACGCGCGCCGGAAAACCGCCGGCGAGGTATGCAGCAGGATCGCCGCCACGGTGCCGACGATCACGATCACGAAGGCAGCCGGCGACCACAGCGACGAAATGCCGGCGCCTTTCAATACGCTGCCGCCGACGATCGCCACGATCGCCAGCACCAGTCCGATGATGCTCAATCTGTCCATGCAAGCGGTATCGGCCCGGGCGCGGCGGACTTGATAGAGCCAGATGGTTGAGAGCGCCAGAAAGTTGTCGTTTTGCGGCATGGGCCGCTTCCACTCGGGCGTCGATGCAGGGTTTCCAGGTCATCGGTGCATGCGCTTCCGGCCAGGGCGTGTCATCAAGCCCGCAGCAGGCCCCGCCGCCCGTGCGCGTGCACGCAGGCAACAAGCGCGCGCATGTTCGGTGTGGCGATCGCGTTGGCGATGGCCGCCAAGCGGCGTGTGGTGGGCAATGCCCTTACGTCGATCTGTCTCTTGCTGAGCCTGGTTTCAAATGAGGTGTGCGCTGGCGCTTCGGTTAACCGCTTGCGTCCGGTTGCGGGCGAGGGTGTGTTGCTTGCAGCGATCACGCTGCTGCAGCCGGCGACGCGGCGGGCTCTACCGTGCCGTGTGCAAGCGTGGCGGGCCGGCCGCCCATCGTGGGTGGCTTGCAACGCCGCTGGTCTGTTGCGCGGCAGAATGCGCTGCCGCATGGGCTGTGCTACTTAGCTTTCCACGCCATTAGAACGATCTAATTGCATTTGCATGGGGAAGCGGGCGCAAGAGGAAGGGGCGGGTTGCCGCAACGGCGACGGATATTTTTGTGTCACTTCGCGCAGCGTTCCTGGCCAATCGTTGAATCGACAGACATCCGCCGCAGCCAATCACCTTTGGGAGAGCACGATCGAAATGAACTGCACGCCATTCGCACGCCACCGCAGCACGCTGTCCGCCGGTATCGCCATTGCCTTGTTCGCGAGCACCGTCTCTACCGCCGCCGCCCAGCAGGCCGACGGCACGCCGGCGCCCACGGGCCAGGCCGAGGTGCAGGCCACGGACCTGGACGCGGTGACAGTGACCGGCTACCGCTACGCGATCGAAAAAAGCCTGGAGCAGAAGCGCAACGCCAACGCCGTGGTCGATGTGATCACCGCCGAGGACGTGGGCAAGTTCCCCGACAAGAACGTGGCCGATGCGCTGCAGCGCGTGCCCGGCGTGGTCATCAGCCGCGACGGCGGCGAGGGCAAGAACGTCAGTGTGCGCGGCCTGTCCTCGGAGCTGGTGCTGACCGAATTGAACGGCAACTACATCGCCACCGCCGAGTCCAACGGCGACCCGACGCGCTCGTTCAACTACACGCTGCTGCCGTCGAACCTGCTGGGCAGCGCGGAGCTGTACAAGACCCCGGAAGCGCGCATCGACGAAGGCGGCATCGGCGGCACGGTGATCCTGCAGACGCGGCGCCCGCTGGAACTGGAGCCAAACTCCGGCTTCGTCTCCGCCGAGGGCACCTGGTCCGATACCAGCAAGAAGACCGACGGCCAGTTCTCCGGCTCGTACTCGTGGCACGACAAGGACAACCGCTTCGGTGTCTTCGTCGGCTACACGCAGCAGAAGCGCACCGCACGGACGCTCGATGCCAGTACCGAGAGCTGGCAGTGGTACGGGCGCGACGAAGTCGGCCCGGCGGTCGACGTGAACGGAAATCCGTCGGACTTCAATGCCAACTGGTGGGGCGGGACCGGTTTCTGGACCCAGGACGGCAATTACTCCACCGGTTTCATGATGCCGACCGCGGTCAGCCTGGGCGCCAAACGCGAGCAGCGCGAGCGCAAGGGCGGGCAACTGACCTTGCAGTTCAAGCCGACCGACGACCTGACGCTGACCGCGAACTACTTCCGCTTCGACCTGTCGCAGGACTCGCAGACCAATACCATCAAGATTCCCGAGTGGAACATCGCCCGTTACAACGGCGACGGCAACTGGCGCGGCGGCCGTCTGCTCGACCGGCTGCAGTTTGATCCCAGCGGCACGATTGTCACTGGCGCCGCCTACAGCCTGCGCCCGGGCAAGACCTACTACTGCAGCGAGGCCGAGGCCGCCGCGGCCGGCCTGCCGCCGGGCGGCTGGGGCTCGGACGACTGCACGGTGCCGACGCCGCAGATCACCGGCAGCTACAACATCGAAAAATCGCAGTCGCAGACGGTGGACCTGGGCGGCGAATGGCGTGGCGAGCAGGTGGACGTGGCGTTCAAGGCCGGCCGCACCTGGGCCAAGGGCGGGCCGGAGCTGCAGTTTTCCCTGCCGATCAAGCCGCGCCTGCAGAACGCCGACGGCAGCTGGACCAACGCCAACTTTGCCAGCGCCTGGGACCTGACCGGCACGCCGTCCATGACGTTCTCGCCGGAGCTGATGCAGAACCTGCGCGACGGCATCCTGCAGGTCGACCTGGGCTCGACCGGCTCGTCCTGGACCCGCAACACCAACCAGCAGCAGTACGCGCAGATCGATACCACCTGGCATTTCGACGGCGAGGTCTTCGACTCGCTGCAGTTCGGCATCAAACGTCGCGACGGCGGCATCCACCGCAGTACCGGCAACAACTACTGGGTGTGCCCGGGTACCGATCCGGGCGACTACGACAACCGCTACTGGAACGGGCGCTGCAATGCCATCGCCACCCAGTTCTCGCCGGGGCTACTGTTCGCGCAGGACAACCTGGCCGGTGGCGTCAATGCCAGCGCGTTCCCGGCGATCAACTTCCCGGGCTACATCGGCTACTTGAACCAGACCTACGGCGCGATGCAGACCCGCAGCGAAGACAACTTCGTCTACAACGTCGACGAAGAGATCTATTCCAGCTATCTGCAACTCAACTTCCATACCGAGCGGCTGCGTGGCAACGTCGGCGTGCGGGTGGCGCGTACCGGCCAGCGTGCCGAGTCCACCGACAAGGTGACCGCCTATAACGACTACTTCTTCGACGGCGCCGACGGCAATCCGCTGGCCTGCCAGCAGGGCGCCGCCACGCCCGGCGGCGCGCCGGCCGACACCTATTGCGGCACCGAAGGCTACTGGCGCTTGGCCGACAGCGTGCAACGCACCGAGTCGTTCGTGGTCAGCGGGCTGGACCGCAACTACACCGACGTGCTGCCGAGTTTCAACCTGGCCTACGACCTGACCGAAAACCTGCTGCTACGCGCGGCAGCCGCGAAGGTGATCGCACGCCCCAGCTACAACGACATCGCCGCGCCTGGCAGCCTGGAGTTTTACAGCCCCGAGTACGTGGCCGACCGGCGCCTGACCGGCGGTGCCAGCGAGCAGGGCTGGTACGGCTCGGGCAGCAACAAGAACCTGGAGCCGTACAAGGCCAACCAGTTCGACCTGGGGCTGGAATGGTATTTCCTCCCGGGTTCGGTGGCGGGTGTGGGGCTGTTCCGCAAGAACGTGGAGAACTTCGCGGTCGACGTGATCAGCGACGTCAACATGATGGTCGACGGGCAGCCGGTCACCGTGCAGAACTACAGCACCCAGGCCGGCGGCCAGGACGCGGTCTCGCAGGGTGTGGAGCTGTACGCACAGCACACGCTGTCGTCCGGCCTTGGTATGCAGTTCAACTACACCTACAACGATGCCAGCAAGGCGGCAGTGCGGCTGGAGGACGGCACCGAGGCCGGCGAGACCGCCATGCCGGGCAGCGCCAGAAACCAGACCAACCTCACCGTGTTCTACGAGACCGACAGTCTGCTGCTGCGCGCCTCGTACAACCGTCGCGGTGAACTGGTGCAAGGCCTGGTCAACGGGTTGAACGTCTTTGAGGAGCCGTACTACCAGATCGATGTCAATGCGGCCTACAACATCACCCCGGCGCTCAGCCTCACCGCCTCGGTGCTGAACCTGACCAAGCAGGAGTCCCGCACGCACCTGGGCGAGGACACCCGCGCCCGCTTCTATACCGGCGGATACGCAGGCCGGCTGGCGTACCTGGGGCTGACTTACAAGTTCTAGGTCCCCAGCGTGTCGTGCCCATGCCTGCCGCGTGGCGGACGGTATGGGCGCGATGGTTTGGTGACCGCCGAGCTGCAGTTTCGCCGTGCTCGAACGCTCGCACCGTGGCTGTGGCTGCTATGGCGGTGTCTCGCAACTCTTCTTCAATCGAACTGGTCGGCGATGCTGCGCTTGACTCAGAGCTCGCTGAAAGAGGTGAGCCTGGAACCGATATTTCCGGCTGGGCATTAGCGGTTGCGCGCAACCAAGTCCTGCGTACCACTGCTACAGGTACCGAACGCATCGACGTGGCTATGGGCAGCGTTGTTCGCCATTAGCACCATGCGTCTGGAGTCCATTATGCAACTTATGGAGCAGAGCGGTCACTGGAGGAAAGCGCGCGTGCTGCGCACAAAAGACTGCATGGCCAATCTGAGCGAGGCCGATCGGCTCGTTCGCTTAGCAAGGCTCGGGCTTAAGATTAGCCGCGCCAGCTACTATTTGTATCTGGCGTCAGCACATGCGTTCGTCGCCGGGGCGTTGTCCGTCAAAAAAACAGCAAAGTTGCCTGATGCTGACATCTTAAAATCCTCTGGAGCTTGTTTGATCGAGGTGGCGACGAGTTATATTGCGAGATTACAGTCCGGGCCCGTGTAGCACTTATGCAGGCCAAACATTCGGCTGCGCATGACCGAAACGATTCCTACAGTTTTTCGATATTAAACGTGTAGACGCTGCCGGTCGTCTGCTTCGAGGCCACTTGACTGGCGAGCACGCCTTCAGTACTTTAATTTTTATTTAGGCCAAGAAAATGGATGACAAGCCCCTTAGGATCCGCCGTTTGGAACTAACAGATATTGGCGGTTTCAAGCATATGGAGATAAATTTTTCGGAGCAATTGAGTCTTATCTGTGGACCTAATGGCGTAGGGAAAACTACTGTTTTGGATGCCGTTGGGTCAATCTTTGTTGCGCACTATTCATTTAATGTGATTAAGCGTCGTTCCGGAAGCGAGTTGGGCCGGGTTCAGTATATTATATCCGCCAATGGCGAAGATTTTCATCGGGGCGGTGAAGTGAGAAATTTCAATCCGGATGAAAATTTAAATCCCTTTGGATACGATGGCGCAAATAGTAGTAAAGTTATATATGTAAAAAGTTCTAGGGATCTTGGTTATGGGCAGCTTTCTGGGGTCATGCGAGATCCAGTCAAAGATAATAATGGCTACCAGCTCCAGGCTGTCAACGGAATTTCGGTGCATGACATTAAACAATGGTTTAGTAACCGTTATTTGATGCGACCGCACGGGGAACACTGGCCGGAGTACCAGCTAGAAAATTTTGAGGTAGCCAAGACCTTCTTTTCCCTGCTTGATCCAACGGTTGAACTCAGTCATGTTGACAGTTCTACTTTTGATATTATGCTTAAGACTCGCTCGGGGTTAATTCCGTTTGAATATATGTCTGCTGGATTTAGGACGTCTTATGCACTAATTCTAGGCATTTTAAAAGAGATTGAATTTCGGAGGTTAAGTGTTTCTGCCAATAACTTCGATGGAATAATCCTGGTTGACGAGCTTGACCTTCATCTGCATCCAACCTGGCATGGCCCCATGCTTTATGCGCTCAAAGCCTCGTATCCAAGAGCGCAAATTATAGTAACTACACACAGTCCGCATATGGTTCAGTGCGCCAAATTAGAGGAACTAATTATTTTGCCGAGGGAGGGTGTGCAGCCTACTAGCCTGAAGGGAGTGGACCCCGAGTTTGGCCTTATTGGGTGGACTGTTGAAGAAATACTGAGAGACGTTATGGGAATGGAGGATCCCCGTCCGTTTGCGTTCGTAAAAATAATGGAGCGCTACGAGAATGCTGTAACAAGGAAGGATTACATCGAAATGGAGGCCGCAAAATCTGAATTATTGCGTGCACTTCACCCTTCAAGTGTCGTTCGTCAGATTATAGAAATCGAGGCGATCTGATGATTTCAATTACAAGAGCTGCGGCTCCAGCTATTTTGACGACGAAATTCATTCAGGAGGGGGTCGAGAGGTTTAAGGCTGATGGACATCCGGTTTGGGATGTTCCGAGTATTAAATTGGCCCTTTTGAAAATATCTAGCAGCAAGTGTGCATATTGTGAGTTGAGGCTTGGGGAGGGTGCTGCGTATCTTGAGGTGGAGCATTTTTTTGCAAAGAAACACCATCCTGACAGAGTATTAGACTGGGACAATCTGCTGCCAGCATGTAAAAGGTGTAATGGATCCAAAGGTTCTTGGGACACTGCGGCGCCTGGACAAATGATGGTCGATCCATGCTTGATGAATCCTCAAAAGCACATTCATTTGGATCTGGCTTATCGGCCTGTTGGTATTACTGAGGAAGGTGAAAATACTGTAATTGAAGTGGGTCTCAATGATATACTTAGACTTGGAGTCTTGCGCTACGCGATTGGCGAGGCTTTCAAAGATAAGTTGGAGGAGCTATGTAAAGAGCGCTTGGCGATAGTCACAGGTGCAACCCCTGGGCCGCGCCGCGCGCTTGTTCGCAGGCTCAAGATCCTGATGGATCAATGTGCGTCGGATCAGCCCTTTAGCGCAGTGTTGTCAACGGTGTTAATTCGTAGTTCTCATTACGAGATTTTGCAGAATTCGATTATGGCCTGGGGAGATTGGGATGCTCAGCTCGACGCTTCTGACCGCAGCGCTCGTGCTCTATCGCTAGCTTGATACTCTTTTTCGCAATGGCGGTTCCAGATTCACTTCCACTGCAGCCTGGCCGTCGCCAAACCATGCGCCCATGCCTGCCACGCAGCGGTATGGGCGGTGACGATCCGGATCTCGGATCATCTGCATTACCTGCAGGTTGAAGGCGTTATCGACTGTTCTGCGGTTTTTCGTCGTGTCTAGCGCAAGGCTCGTGGGGAGGATCATCCCCATTTGGGGTCTACGAGCGTTAGACAAGCACGCCACCATATCGCCGCGTGCAGCGGCATAAATCGGCAGCGGAGCTGGAGGAAAACGAGAACGGCCGCGCGAAGCGGCTGTTGTCATCACATCAGGCGGACAAGATCGTCTTGACGATTCCCGATTCCCGATTCCCGATTCCCGATTCCCAAATCCCAAATCCCAAATCCCAAATCCCAAATCCCAAATCCCAAATCCCAAATCCCAAATCCCAAATCCAAATCCAAATCCAAATCCCGTAATGGGGTCCGTAATTGGGTCAGGTGCACTTATCAGGCGACGGCGCTCGGCTTGCGTGGCCCGTATGGAACTGCGCAAGCGGCGCACACAGCCGCGCGAGACCCGCCAGCGTGTCTTGACACGCCAGACCGCGTACTTGCAATCTAGGCCCAAGGAGCGTCGAAACTCCTCTCATAGCGGTACCCACCTCCGTCAAACCGGTGGGTTTTTTGTGCCTGCGTCCTGCAGGTGCAAGCCGACGCAATGCCTGTGTCGGGAGGGCGGCTAATACAACACCCGCAAGGGGAATACGCCCGCCGGCTATGAGCGGTTTCGAACCTCCCGACATCCCGTCGCCGTTGGCGGCGGTTCTTGGGTTGTTCCAGGAGGGCGTTGCCATGTCTACCGCACCATCCATGCCGGCATCTGTGTCGGTTGATCTGTTGCCAGTCTCCGCTCACCGCCTGTGGTGGAATATGGGCGATGTGTTGCGCCGGCTCGTCGCACGCGCAGCTGTTGAGCAGGTGAGCAACCATTCAGCGCATCTGCTGAGTCGCCAGCTCGGTGTGTTGTCGCGTACCTCACGCCGCCGGTTCGCACGCAGTGCCGTGGCGCTGCAGCAGTGCGCGGCTGCATCCATCACCCGCCACCAGCCGGAGGCGCCATGACACGCCGCCGCCCACCCACGGCATCTGCCAGTACAAGGCCCACCCGCACACGGACTCGCCCCGCGCCACCCAAGCGGGTGCAGTGGGTCGTTGTGGAACCCGACCGCACCAAGCTGCCACCGATGCTGCCGCCCGACCCGGACGCCTCTCCGCAAGGCCCCGGCACGCTGCGCGCACCCCGCCGCGCCCGCCGCCCGCGCCAATGCACTGTGAGCTACACCCATTACCCCGGCGCCCACGACCACGCCGGCGACCAACACGTGCCCCACGTTCGCCTCAGTGGCCTATGGCTGGAACAACTGGGCTTTGCCATTGGCACCAAGCTGCGCATCACCGCCAGCGCGGGGCAGCTGCTGATGGAGGTGTTGCCGCCGGTGGAGGTGCCGGCCGCATCCCGCAGAGCGCGACGGTAGCTGGAACGAAGTCGCAGTGGCGGTATCGTGGTTCAGCGGGCCAACCTTCCCGACCGAAGGAGAACAAAGTCTCGGGCCTTACATTACCAGGGGACTGGGCCAGGTATGCGCATATCGATTGCTTTACTTTCATTAGCACCTCTTGTGCTTGGCTGTAGCGCCGTGCCCGCTGCGAAGACGCATCAGCCTGCTGCATATCCCACAGGTATTGCAATTTAATCCTAAATGGATTTTCCTCCAGTTGCCATTTTGGCACCACTGGGCTATATTGCGTCCACCAACAGTAGGAGACATGAGATGAAGTAGGCACGATCAGACCACATAGGCAGCGAGCTCAGACCAAGCCAAGAGCTTGGCCAGCTCCGGTGAAGACGAAACACACATAGGAGTTACCTATGCATGCGACCAGTAATGACCGGGCAAGAATAACGACCCGAGTCACCGCTTACGCGCAGCAAGCAATTGAACAGGCGGCTGAGATGACGGCAACAACGACGAACCAGTTCGTCGCCCAGGCCGCGCTGCGGGAAGCTGAGAGAATCATCGAAGAACATTCGATCATTCGACTAAGCCAGAACGACATGCAGAAATTTCTGGATGCGCTCGACAACCCGAAGCCGGTCCCCGATCGTCTGGCTGTCTCCCTGAAACATCATATGGAGACGAGAAACCATGGCACTGGAAGTAGAAGTAGTACCGTTCGCTGGACACCTAAGCCGCGCTGATTTCGACTGCGGCAACAAGGAATTGAACGATTGGCTGCATACCACGGCGAGCCAGCACCAGAAGCGCGGCGTCAGCCGCACGTTCCTGGCAATTCCGATGAAGGGAACCTTGTACGCTTGGCACCAGGAAAGATTTGAGGACATCGAGGACACCACCGTCCTCGGCTTCTTCAGCCTGTCATCAGCGCAGGTAATGAACAGCGAGCTGCCACCAGCTGGCTCAAAGCTGCCCCGCAATGTTCCTGTAGTCCGCATGGGCCGCCTGGCGGTTCATCAACGACTGAAAGGGCGCGGCTTCGGCACGATGCTCCTCATGGAAGCCATCGCGCGAGCCGCACAGGTGAGCGAAACCATTGGCGTCACGGGACTGTTCGTGGATGCCAAGGAAGATGCCGCCCCCTTCTATCAGAAGTTCGGGTTCCAGCCTGCGGCGTCGAACCCTCTCAAGCTCTGGTTGCCTATGGCAAGCATCACTGAGCTTTTGAAAACGTAATACCTCTCCACAGCTCCATGCGAAGAATCCTCTGACTCAGGTCGGTTAGGGGATTCTTGCGTTTGGGTGATCGCCCTGACGATTAGATCCACTTCGGAGAGCGCATCCAGGCGTGGAGTGCAGCGAATGCGCATCGGACGCCCCTTCTGCAGCAGCAAAGTATGTAATGACCCAGCGGTCTCTGCACAGGTCATGTAGCTAAAGCATATGCTGTTGAGTAAAGCTTGCGTGTGCTGTTGCGTGGAGATAGCCAGTGGGCGATACCGGTGGATTCGCATCCCAGCCCCGCCAGCCAGCTGGCGAATGCAGCAAGTGTATTGATCAGCAGCAGGATCTGCAGACGTTCGCCGCGTCGGGTCAAACTGTCTTCCATCGACTGGCCGTAGCGATGCGACTTCAGATCACGAAATGCCAGTTCGATCTGCATCCGTCGCGCGTACACATTGACCAACTGCGTCTTGCCGATTCCCGAATCCCGAAGCTCAATGATCGCTGGAACGCAATCCATCCACATCCAGGATCAGCGCCATGCGGCCGTCGCCAATGAGGGTGGCGCCGGCGTAGCCGGGCAGGCCGCGCAGGGCGCGGGGCAGGGGCTTGATCACCACTTCCTCGCGGCCGCGCACTTGGTCCACCACCAGGCCGAAGCGGGTTTCGCCGGCCTGCAGCAGCACCACCGTCAATAGCGGCGGTTGTTCGGCAGGCACGCCCAGCCAGCGGCGCAGGTCGATCAGCGGCAGGGTGTGCGAGCGGCGGTCCAGCACGGCGCGGCCGTCGAACCAGCCCAGCGAGGTCTGCGGGGCGTGCAGCACCTCGACCACGCGCGCCAGCGGCAAGGCGTAGACGGCTTCGCCGGCTTGCACCAGCAGAGTCGGCAGAATCGCCAGGGTCAGCGGGACGCGGATCATGAAGCGGCTGCCGCGGCCCAGTTCGGACTGGATCTGGATCTGACCGCTCAATTCGCGGATGCGCGATTGCACCACGTCCATGCCAACGCCGCGGCCGGAGATGTCGGTGACCTCGGCCTTGGTCGAAAAGCCCGGCATGAAGATCAGGTGCAGGCACTCGTCGGTGCTCAGGCGGGCGGCGGCCTCGGCGTCGATCAGGCCCTTGTTGCGGGCGATCTCGCGCAGGCGCTCGGGGTCGATGCCGGCGCCGTCGTCCTGGATTTCGATGCTGACGTAGTCGCCTTCCTGCTGCGCGGACAGGCGCACATGACCGCTGCGCGGTTTGCCGGTGGCTTCGCGCAGGGCCGGCGATTCGATGCCGTGGTCGATCGCGTTGCGCACCAGGTGCACCAGCGGGTCGGCCAGAGCCTCGACCAGGTTGCGGTCCAGTTCCGTCTCGGCGCCGATCAGTTCCAGTTCCACTTCCTTGGACAGCGTGCGCGCGACATCGCGGGCCACCTTGGGGAAGCGTGCGAACACCTTGCTCACCGGCTGCATGCGGGTGCGCATCACCGCGGTCTGCAGGCGCGCGGTGGCGATGTCCAGGGTGCTGACCGCGCGGTCGAGTTCTTCGTCGCGCAGGCGGGTACGCAGGGTCTTGAGACGGTTGCGCGACAGCACCAGTTCGCCGATCAGGTTGACGATGGCGTCCAGGCGCTTGGTGTCCACACGCACGGTCTGCTCGGCGTCGCCACCCTTGGCCGCCGCCTTGGGCGCGGCCTTGGCGCCAGCCGCAGCAGCGCCATGTGCGTCGTCGTGTGCGGGCGCAGCGGCGGCGGCCTTGGGAGCGGACTTGACCGCCGGCGGGCCGCTCTTGGCGTCGAACTGCGCAATCAGCGATGCCGGTGCGTGCGGTACGGTTTCCCCCGAGCCCATCGCATCCAGCATGGCCTGCAGATAGTCCAGCGACTGCTGCGCGGCATCGAAGTGATGCGCCTGCAGCACCGCCTGGCCCGAGCGCGCCATGCCGAGGGTTTCTTCAGCGGCGTGGCACAGCTCCACCATGGGTTTGATCGCCAGGAAGCCGGCGCCGCCCTTGAGCGTGTGGAAACCGCGGAACACTGCATTGAGCTGGTCGGCTTCGTCTGGCGCCTGTTCCAGCGACACCAGCTGTTCGCCGAGGCGGTCCAGGATTTCCTGGGCCTCGACGATGAAATCGGCAGCAATATCGTCTGGAACAGCACTCATGGTTACAACCCCAATCCGGACAGCAAATCGTCGGCGTCGTCCTGCGACACCGCGTGACGGTCCAGGCCCTTGATTGCAGGGCCGGCCAGACCGCCGTCGTCTTTCTTCGGCTCGGTGTTCTTGGGCGGCAGGCCCAAGGCACCGAAACCTTCATGCACGCGGCGCACGATCCCGGCCACGCGGCGGATGATCTGCCCGCTGAGGTCCTGGTAGCTCTGCGCCAGCGACAGCTCGGTCAGGTTGTGGCGCATCTTTTCCAGCAGCGCGCCCTGGTCTTCATTGAGCCCGCCGTCGCGCAGCTGGTTGGCCAGCACGCGGCATTCTTCCACCAGGTCCAGCGTGCGATGGCTGGCCTTTTCGGTCATTTCCACCACATGGTCCAGGCGCGAGCAGGCATCGTCCAGTTCGCCGGCTTCCTCGGGCACCGTGGGCAATTCGCCCAGCGCCTGGCCGAGTTCGCGCGCGAGCCGGCTCAGGCTCTGCATCATCGGGCGTGTGCGCAGGGCGGCGAGGTGATCGACCTCGCGACGCCAGGCGACCTGGTCACCGCTTTCCAGTGCATCGAGCGCGTTCTGCAGGCGCTCGATCAACGCGGCACGTTCGGCATCGGTTTCCACGGTGGCGTTCATCAGGCGGTCGCCGCCAGACGTTCGAACACCTTGCCCAGCTTTTCTTCCAGCGTCTGCGCGGTGAACGGCTTGATGATGTAGCCGTTCACGCCGCACTGCGCCGCTTCGATGATCTGCTCGCGCTTGGCTTCGGCGGTCACCATCATCACCGGCAGGTGCTTGAGCTTGGCGTCGGCGCGGATGTTGCGCAGCAGGTCGATGCCGGTCATGCCGGGCATGTTCCAGTCCGTCACCACGAAATCGAACGGGCCCGCGCGCAACGCAGCCAGTGCGCTGTTGCCGTCTTCGGCCTCTGCGGTATTGGTGAAGCCGAGATCCGCCAACAGATTCTTGACGATACGTCGCATCGTCGAGAAGTCGTCCACGATCAGGATCCGCATGTTCTTGTTCACATCAAGCTCCTAACGCTAAAAAATACGCGAAAAAATTAGTCGTCAATTTCGACACCGGCATCGGCCAGTTCGAAGACTTTGAGGCGGCCGCGCAAACGCACCACGGCCTGGCCATGGATCTGGCAGACGCGCGACTCGCTGACACCGAGTACGGCGCCGATTTCCTTCAGGTTCAATTCCTGTTCGTAGTACAGCGACAGCACCAGCTGCTCGCGCTCGGGCAACTGGCCGATGGCCTTGCCCAGCTCGCGGCCGAATTCGCCACGCTCCATCATCTGCTGCGGATTGGGGCCACCCTTGGCGGTGGTGTCCAGCTCGCCGTGATCCTCGATGCGCGATTCCAGGCTCAGCACCTGGCCGCGTGCGGCATCTTCCATCAGGCGCAGGTAGTCGGGCAGCGGCATTTCCATCGCGGCGGCCACCTCGGTGGCGGCGGCGGCGCGGCCGGTGTTCTGCTCGATCTTGCGCACCGCCGCAGCGGCGTCGCGGGCACGGCGGTGTACCGAACGCGGCACCCAGTCGCCACGGCGGATCTCGTCGATCATCGAGCCGCGGATGCGGATCGAAGCATAGGTTTCGAACGAGGCGCCCTGTTCGGAGTCGTAGCTGCGCGAGGCCTCGATCAGGCCGATCATGCCGGCCTGGATCAGGTCGTCCACTTCCACGCTGGCCGGCAGACGCGCAGCCAGATGGTGGGCGATGCGGCGGACCAAGTCGGCGTGCTGGGTCACCACGTCGTTGGCGTTGTTGCGCTGCACGGCGCGGTACTGCGCGCTGGCCGTGGTTGCGGTAGCGGTGCTCATGCGGCCACTCCCCGTTGAATGATGCGTTCGACAAAGAACTCGACATTGCCGCGCGGCACGGTGGGGGCCTGCCAGCGCGAGGTACGGCGAGCGATTTCTGCGATGGCCTGCGCCGACGGACTGGCGGGGTAGGCCTTGATGACCGGCTGCTGACGCTGCACCGACAGGCGCAACCAGTCGTCCTGCGGGACGTGGCCGAGATAGTTCAGCGACACGTCGCCGAGGAACTTTTCGCAGACGCGGGAGAGCTTGTCGTACAGCAGGCGGCCTTCGTTGGGGTCGCGCACCATGTTGGCGATGATCTGCAGGCGGTCCACGCCGCGTTCGCGCGAGAGCACCTTGATCAGCGCGTAGGCGTCGGTGATCGAGGCCGGTTCGTCGCAGACCACCACCACGGTGTCCTGGGCGGCCTGGCAGAAGGTCAGCACGCTGTCGGTGATGCCGGCGGCGGTGTCGATGACCATCACGTCCAGGTCGCGTTCCAGTTCGGAGAACACGTTGACCAGGCCGATGTGCTGGGCCGGGGCCAGTTCGGCCATGTGGCGGCGACCGGAGGCGGCCGGCACCACCAGCACGCCGCCGGGACCTTCGATGATCACTTCATCCAGGGTGCAGCGGCCGGCGATCAGGTCGGCCAGGGTGTACTTGGGCGACAGGCCCAGCACCACATCCAGGTTGGCCAGGCCCAGGTCGGCGTCCAGCAGCAGGGTGCGCTTGCCCATGTCGGCAAGTGCCACCGCTAGGTTGGCGGAGATGTTGGTTTTCCCCACGCCGCCCTTGCCGCCGGTCACGGCAATGGTGCGCACCGGGCCCAGGGGCTCGGGACGGGTCGCCGACAGGGGGAAGGCGTTGGTCAGCTTGGCGTATTCACGCGACTGCATGGTTGTGCTCCGGAGTACAGGGCTTATCGGCAGCGCGCCGCAAATCTTCAAGGCGAAGAACGAGACTGGCGGCATTGGCGCGGTGCAGGTCGTCGGGGACCCGCTGTCCGTCAGTCACCCAGGTGATGGGCATTTGGTGGTCGACCACCACCGACAAGGCGCTGCCGAAGCGGCCGGTCTCGTCGAGTTTGGTCAGCACCACGCCTTGGGGCTTGGCGTGGGCAAAGCGGCGCACGACCTCGTCGAGGTCGGCGAAATGGGAGTTGGCGGGCAGCACCAGCAGCGAAGTCACCTGCTGGGCGGCACGCAGCCAGTTCAGCTGGGCGGCCAGGGCGCGGTCGCGCTGGCCCATGCCGGCGGTATCGATCAGCACCAGCTTGTAGTCGCGCAGGCGGTCCAGCAGCTCGAGCAGGCTTTCGGCGCTGTCGGCCTCGTGCACGGCGATACCGAGCTGGCGGCCGTAGCTGTGCAGCTGCTCGCGGCCACCGACGCGCAAGGTGTCGGTGGTGACCAGGGCGACGTCGCGCGGGGCGTGCTGGGCGGCGAAGCGCTGCGCCAGCTTGGCGATGGTGGTGGTCTTGCCGGCACCGGTCGGGCCGACCAGGGCGATCACGCCGCCGCGTTCCAGCGGGTCGACCGGGGCCACCGGCAGGCGCTTGGACAGCAGGCCCAGCATCAGCCCGCGGCCACGGTGCAATTCGGTATCGGCCGGGATCTGCATGGCGACGTCGCGGGTCAGGCCGGCATCGAAGCCGTAGTCGTCCATCAGCTCCAGTGCCTGCGCACGCACCGGCGAGCCACGCAGGCGCTCGTCGGTGAGGCGGTTCATTTCGCGCTCGATCATCTGCCGCATCAGCGCCAGTTCGCCGCGCAGCTGCTTGAGTTCTTCGTCGTTCTGCGGGGCCGGCGCGGCGGCCACCGGCACTGCGGACAGTGCGGCGGGGGCGGGCGGGGCGACCACGATCGGCGGCAGTGCGGCCGGCGGCAGGATCTGCGGCAGCGCGTCGTCCAGGTCGAAGTCGGCTTCGTCGTCGAATCCATCGTCGTCCTGCCCGTGCGCGGCGTAGGCCGGGGCGGCGACTGCTGCGGCAACGACCGGGGTCGGCGCCTGCATCGGAGCGGCCTGCACGGCGGGGCGCTGCACCGGGGCGGTGGTCAGAAAGTCGGCGAACAGCTGTTCCGGCACCGCCGACAGCGCGTGTTCCTGACGCTGCACGACCGGCGCGGCCAGTTCCTGCGCGGCCGGCATCGGCGCGGCGCTGCGGATCGGGGTGGCGACCGGCGCCTGGCGCGGCACGCTGGCCGGCTGGCGCAGGGCCATGGCAGCAATCATGTCTTCGGCGGCGCTGGCCACGCGCTGGCGGTGGCTCATGGTCTCGGCAGCGGGCTTCAGTGGAGCGTGGACCGGCGCGGCCGGGCGGGCGGCAACCTGCGCCGGCTGGGCCGGAGCCTGCTGCACGGGAGCCTGCTGCACGGGAGCCTGCTGGACCGGCGCGGTGCCGGGGGCCGGCGTTTCGCGGGCGGTTTCCAGGGCGCGCTGCACCAGCTCTTCGTCGTAGTTGCTGGCGGCGACGATCTCGATGCCTTCGGCGGTACGGCGGTTGGACAGGATCACGGCATCCGGGCCGTGTTCCTCACGCACCATGCGGAATGCGGTGCGCATGTCCGGGGCGACAAAGCGTTTGATCTTCATGCCACATGCCTCCAGGAACGGGACCCGCCGGACGCCGGACGGGTGCGCGATGAATGTGGGTGTGTTGCCAGCGTCATGAGTTGCCTGTCCCGTTCGGTTGTTCCAAGTCCTGCCATCCGCCCCGCAGCGGTGGTGCTGTCTGCGGTCTCGCCAGAGCTAATGCACGCGGCGTGCCAAAACCGCAGTGCTGGGTTTTTGGCGAGAGGGGGTGGGAGCGCGCCGAGGCGGCTGGGTGTAGATGCTGCGCTGCGTGTACTGCGTTAAGTGCTTGCATCTATTGAAATTTTCGGCAGCGTTACCTGCCGGTTTGACGGCGCCTGTGTGCTGGGCGGCAGGGCAGATCTGGTGTGTTGGAGCGCACCGAGCGCCTGCGCGAACCGCCACCCAGTCGCGCTCGTGTCGCTTTCAGCGGTCGGCGTCATGCAATCGATTGGAGATTTCGCCGAGTGGCGGATTTCCGACGCCTGGATCTGGTGCCTGGCGGCCAGCCTGTTGTGGTTGCCGGTGGGCTGTACCGGAGCGCTGATGCAATCGTAGGAGCGCACCTGGGCGCGACGGGCTGTCCCGGTAAAGCCGTCGCGCCCAGGTGCGCTCCTACAGGAGGCATATGGTCGGATATCCGACACGTCGTAGGAGCGCCCTTGGGCGCGATGGGCCGTCCCGATAAAGCCTGTCGCGCCCAAGGGCGCTCCTACAGGGGCAGCGCGACGTGTCGTAGGAGCGCACCTGGGCGCGACGGGCTGTCCCGGTAAAGCCCTCGCGCCCAGGTGCGCTCCTACAGGAGGCATGCGGTCGGATATCCGACACGTCGTAGGAGCGCCCTTGGGCGCGATGGGCCGTCCCGGTAAAGCCTGTCGCGCCCGAGGGCGCTCCTACAGGGGCAGCGCGGCGTGTCGTAGGAGCGCACCCGGGCGCGACGGGCTGTCCCGGTAAAGCCGTCGCGCCCAGGCGCGCTCCTACAGGATGTCCTGCCTTGCGGCATGTGGTCGGATATCCGACACGTCGTAGGAGCGCCCTTGGGCGCGATGGGCCGTCCCCGGGACAGCCCGTCGCACCGGGTGTGCTCCTACGCCTCAGCTGATCGTGCCGACCAGCTTCAGACGCTTGTCTTCCGGCACTTCGCTGTAGGCCAGCACCGACAGGCTCGGCACGCTGTGGCGGACCAGGCGGGCCAGCGCGGCGCGGACCTGGCCGGGTACCAGGACCACGGCCGGTTCGTTACGGGCTTCCTGCTTGCCGACGCAATCGGCCAGGCTCTGGTGCAGCCGCTCGGCCAGGCCGGGCTCCAGTGCCACGCCGTTGCCGTGGGTGGATTCCTGCAGTACGCGCTCCAGCTGCGGGGCCAGCGTGTAGACCGGCAGTTCGGCGGACATGCCGGCGATCTCCTGCACGATGAAGCGGCCCAGCGAGGTCCGTACCGCGGCGGTGAGGGTGGCCGGGTCCTGGCTGTGCGGGGCGTGCTCGACCAAGGCTTCGACGATCTTGCGCAGCTGGCGCACCGGGATGCGCTCGATCAGCAGGTTCTGCAGCACGCGCACCACCACCGACAGCGGCAGCGCCTTGGGGGTGAGGTCTTCCACCATCTTCGGCGCGGTCTTGGCCAGGGTCGCCAGCAATTGCTGCACTTCCTCGTGACCGAGCAGTTCCGGGGCGTGTTCGCGGATCAGGTGCGACAGATGGGTGGCCACCACGGTGGCCGGGTCGACCACGGTATAGCCCATCGATTCGGCGTAGGAGCGCTGATGCGGCTGGATCCAGGTGGCATCCAGGCCGAACGCCGGGTCCTTGCCGGGAATGCCGTCCAGCTGGCCGAGTGCACCGCCCGGGTCCAGCGCCAGCTCGCGGTCGGGGTAGATCTCGGCCGTGGCCACCGGCACGCCATGCACCAGCAGGCGATAGGCGTTGGCCGACAACTCCAGGTTGTCGCGGATATGCACCGGCGGCACCAGGAAACCGATGTCCTGGGTGAGTTTGCGGCGCACGCCCTTGATGCGCGCCATCAGTTCGCCGCCCTGGTGCTTGTCCACCAGCGGGATCAGGCGGTAGCCCACTTCCAGGCCCAGCGGGTCGATCGGGCGCAGTTCGTCCCAGCTCAGTTCCGCGCTGGCCTGTGCGGCAGTGGCTGCGGCGGCCGCCTTGGGGTCGCTGGCGGGGTCGCCGGTCGGGGCGACGACCAAGCTGCGCTTGTACATTTTCCAGGCGATCACGCCCAGGATCAGGCCCAGCGTCAAAAACGCGACGTTGGGCATGCCCGGCACCAGGCCGACCAGGCCCAGGATGGCTGCGGCCACCGCCAACGCGCGGTGCTGGCCGAACACCTGGCTGATCATGGCCCCGCGCATGTCCTGCGCACGCGAGGCGCGGGTCACCAGCAAGGCGACCGAGGACGACACCAGCAGGGCCGGCAGCTGCGCCACCAGGCCGTCGCCGATCGACAGCAGGGTGTAGGTGGAGGCGGCATCCACAAAGCTCATGCCGTGCTGGAACATGCCCACCGCCATGCCGCCGATGAGGTTGATGAACAGGATCAGGATGGCGGCGATGGCGTCGCCGCGGATGAACTTGTTGGCACCGTCCATCGCGCCGTAGAAGTCGGCTTCCTCGCGCACTTCCTCGCGGCGGGCCTTGGCTTCCTCGCGCGTCAGCAAACCGGCGTTGAGGTCGGCGTCGATGGCCATCTGCTTGCCGGGCATGGCGTCCAGGATGAAGCGCGCGGTCACTTCCGACACGCGTCCGGCACCCTTGGTGATGACCACGAAGTTGATGATGGTCAGGATCGCAAATACCACGATACCCACGGCGTAGTTGCCGCCGATCACGAACTGGCCGAACGCCTCGATCACCTTGCCGGCCGCGGCATGGCCGTCCTGGCCGTTGATCAGGATCACGCGGCTGGAGGCGACGTTCAGCGCCAGCCGCAGCATCGTGGTCATCAGCAGCACGATCGGGAAAATGGTGAATTCCAGCGGGCGCTGCACGTACACCACCGCCAGCAGCACCATCAGCGAGATGGCGATGTTGAAGGTGAACAGCGCATCCAGCACCGGCGCGGCCAGCGGCACCATCAGCATGGCCAGCATGGCCATCAGCGCCAGCGGCGCGCCCAGGCCGTTGCGCAGCAACTCCATGATGCGCCGGGCGTTCATCGGGGCGGGTTGGGCGCTCATGCGCTGGCTCCCTTGCCGAACTCATCCACGTCCAGCGACGGCAATTCCGGCATCGGGCCGCCGTTCCAGCCACGCAACTGGTAGACGTAGGAGAGCACCTGGGCCACGACCGAATAGAGTCTCACGGGAATTTCCTTGCCGATTTGAGCTTCTCTATACAAGGCGCGTGCCAAAGGCGGTGCGGTGACGATCGCCACCCGGTGTTGTTCGCAGGCTTCGCGGATGCGGAAGGCCATTTCGTCCACGCCCTTGGCCACCACGATCGGGGCGCGCATCTTGCCGCCTTCGTACTTGAGCGCCACCGCGTAGTGGGTCGGATTCATCAGCACCACGTCGGCCTTGGGCACCGCCTCCATCATCTGGCGCTGCGACATCTGCATCTGCATCTGGCGGATACGGCCCTTCACCTCCGGGCTGCCCTCGCTCTCCTTCATCTCGCGCTTGATCTCTTCGCGGGTCATCTTGAGCTTCCGCATCCAGTTCCACTTCTGGTACGGCGCGTCGATGGCGGCCAGCAGCACCAAGGCGCCTGCGGTGTAGAACAGCAGGCTCTTGGTGAACTGCAGGCCGTTGCCGACCGCCTGTTCCAGCGGCTGGTTCACCAGCGAGCGCAGGCCGTGCAGGTTCTTGGAGATGCACAGCCAGGCCGCCAGGCCGACGAACAGCAGGCGCAGGATCGACTTGACCAGCTCGGCCAGGCTGTTGCTGCCCCACATGCGCTTGATCCCGTTCATCGGGTTGAGCTTGGTGAGGTCGGGCATGATGGCCTTGCTGGAAAAATGCAGGCCGCTCATCAGCAGCGGGCCGGCCAGTCCGGCCAGCAGGCAGACGCCGATCAACGGCAGCATCACCCACAGCAGCTGCATCAGCAGGTCGCCGAAGTGGCCGAACAGCGCCATCGGGTTCTCGCGCATCCTCGGGTCGGGGCTGAGCGCGGTCTTCATCCACACCGCCGCGCCATCGCCGATGCCGCCGGCCAGGGCCATCAGCCCGAACACGCCGGCGCCGAACACCGCCGCGGTGGACAACTCCCGCGATTGCGGGATGTTGCCCTGCTCACGTGCCTCGCGCAGGCGTTTTTCGGTGGGAAGCTCTGTGCGTTCGCCGCCGTCTTCGGACTCGGACATGGAGGTGCCGGTGGGGGATCAGCCTGGGCTGATGCAAGTTGTGTTCCTTAAAAAACGGGATTGGGGAATCGGGATTGGGGATTCGCAAGAGCGGGTGGCGGGGCGCCGGGCGAGTTGGGGCGGGTGGGAGCAGGGCGGGTCGGTCGCCGATGTCTGAGGAGCGGCAACGTCTCGGCAAACGGTCGTGGCACGTCAAAAACGGGATTGGGGAATCGGGATTGGGGATTCGCAAGAGCGGGTGGCTGGGTGTGGGGCGAGTTGGGGAGGGTGGGGGCAGGGCGGGACAGTTGCCGATGTCTGACGACTGGCCTGCATCGGGCTGGATGGGCGGCGGCTCGGGTCGCCGGCATCGGGTTGCACCTATGGCAACTCGCAGGGTGCGCATGCCGCGCTTTCGGCCAGCCGCCGGGGCTTCGCTCAGCTGGCCTGGCGACGCAGGCCGTCGCGCTGGGCGACGACCACGGCGATGAACC
The DNA here is from genome assembly GCF_024806835.1 of Xanthomonas sp. 3793. Lineage (GTDB taxonomy): Bacteria > Pseudomonadota > Gammaproteobacteria > Xanthomonadales > Xanthomonadaceae > Xanthomonas > Xanthomonas arboricola_F. Next base: position 343,104 of record NZ_JANTYU010000001.1, on the reverse strand, counting down.
GGTCGGCCTCCATCGGCCGCCCCAGCAGGTAGCCCTGCAACTGGTCGCAGCCCAGCCGTTCCAGGGTGTTGCGCTGGGCAGCGGTCTCCACGCCCTCGGCCACCACCTGCAGGCGCATGGTGTGGGCCAGCGCCACGACCGCCGCGACAATGGCGATGTCTTCGGCGCCGCTGTCCATGGCCTGCACGAAGCTGCGATCGATCTTGAGCTCGTGCGCGGGCAGTTTGCGCAGATAGAGCAGGTTGGAATAACCGGTGCCGAAATCGTCGATGGCGATGCGCACACCCAGCGCATTGAGCTGGCCGAGCGTGCGCAGGCAGGCGTCGGCATCGCGCATGGCCATGGTTTCGGTGATTTCCAGCGTGAGCTGGCCAGGCGCGATGGCGTAGTGGCTCAGCGTGGTGGCCACTTCGTCGAGCAGGCTGGGCGAGGCCAGCTGGGTGGCCGACAGGTTCACCGCCACCCGCCAGTCGCCGTGGCCGGCATCGCGCCACGCGCGCATCTGCCGGCACGCCTGCTGCAGCACCCAGCTGCCGAGCGGGCCGATCATGCCGCTGCGTTCGGCCAGCGGAATGAAGCTGTCCGGCGGCACCAGGCCGCGCTGCGGATGCTGCCAGCGGATCAGCGCCTCGGCGCCGATCGGGCGGCCGTCGTCGGCGCAGTACTTGGGCTGGTAGTGCAGCACGAACTGGCCCGATTCCAGCGCGCGCGGTATGTCTTGCAGCAGCTGCAGGCGCTCGCGGGTGGTGTCGGTCATGGCGCGCTCGAAGAAGCGGTAGCGGTTGCGCCCGGCCTGCTTGGCGTGGCCCATCGCCGCGTCGGCGTGGGTCATCAGCTGGTGCTCGCTGCCGGCGTCTTCGGGATACAGCGCAATGCCGATGCTGCTGCTCAGGCGCAGCTCCTGGTCGCCGACCAGAAACGGCAGCGCCAGCGCCTGCAGCAGATGCCCGGCAATGGCCGCGGCGTCTTCCGGGTCGGCGATATCGGCCACCAGCACGAATTCGTCCGCGCCCAGCCGCGCCAGGCTGCCGTGCGCGCGCCGGTGCGCGCTCAGGCGCTCGGCCACCACCACCAGCAATTGATCGCCGACCCGGTGGCCATAGCCGTCGTTGATCACCTTGAAGCCGTCCAGGTCGATCAGCATCACCGCAAAACGTTGCCCATCGCGTTGCGCGCGCTCGATGTTCTGCAAGACGTGCTCGTGCAGCAGCACCCGGTTGGGCAGGCGGGTGAGCGGGTCGTGCAGGGCGGCCAGCGCCAGATCGGCATTGGCTTGCGCCAGCGATTGCGCCAGCACGTCGGTGCGCTGCTGATAGCGGCGCGACAGCACCGAGATCACCAGCGCCAGGATCAGCAGGCCCAGCGTGACCGCCACCACCACCGCGGCCAGCCACGACAATGGCAGGTGCGCCCCGGCGGCCGCGCCGCAGATGCTGCCCGCTGCGAATTGCGCGGCGGCCATGCCGGTGTAATGCATGCCGACGATCGCCACGCCCATGATCAAGGCGGCGATCAGGCGCAGGCTGTAGCGGCGGCCATCGTGACGCAGCCGGAATGCGATCCACAGCGCGGCGGCGGACGCACCGATGGCGATCGCCACCGACAGGACAAACAGCATCGGGTCATAGGTGATGGCAGGCGACATGCGCAGCGCGCCCATGCCTATGTAGTGCATCAGCGCGATGCCCAGCCCCATCAGCACCGCGCCCAGGCCCAGCCGCGGCCAGGGCAGTTGCGGTTGCGAGGTCAGCCACAGCGCCAGCGCCGAGGCCAGGATGGCCGCCAGCATCGAGTAGGCGGTCAGCGCCACGTCGTAGCCCAGCGGAATGGGGAGCTGGAACGCCAGCATGCCGACAAAGTGCATCGACCAGATGCCGATCCCCATCGCGATGGCGCCGCCCACCAGCCATGCGGCGGCGATGCCGCCACGGCTGACGGTCATGCGGGCGGCCAGATGCAGCGCGGTGTAGGAGGCCAGCACGGCCACCACCAGCGACAACAGCACCATGCCAAGGTTATAGGTTGCGACCACCCATCCAGTTCCGACGTCGACAGACGCGCTTGCTCAAGGAGCTAGCGACCCGGCGTGCGCGTTCTTGAGCCCGCAAGCGCGCAACGCTGTGGATCGATCAGGCCACCGAACTTTCGGGTTCTTCCGGTTCGATGCGGTTGCGGCCGTTGCCCTTGGCCCGATACAAGGCCTCGTCCGCACGCGCCAGCAACGAGGCAGCGGTGTCGCCGATGCGAAACCACGCCACGCCGACCGAGCAGGTCACCTGCAGCGCTCGCGCGGCACCGACCTCGTAGGGCGGCAGGCTGATCGCTGCGTGGATGGCGCGCAGGCGGTGCTGGCTCTGGCGGTTCATGCCAGGCAAGAGCAACAGCAGTTCTTCGCCACCGTAGCGGCCCACCTTGTCCGAATCGCGCAGGCACGCGGTGAGCCGGGCGCCGACCTTGGCCAGTACCGCGTCGCCGACCAGATGGCCGTGCTCGTCGTTGACCTGCTTGAAATGATCCAGGTCGATCAGCACCACCGCCAACGGGTGCTCGGCATGCGCGCAGGCCTGCAGCTCTTCGGTCATGGCATCGAGAATGCCGGAGCGGTTGAGCAGGCCGGTGAGCGCATCGTGGCTGGCCTTCAGTGCCAGCGCCGCGCGGGCGCTCTCCAGGTCGCGTTTTTCGTGTTCCAGCTGATAGGTGCGTTCGGCCACCAGCTCGGCCAGCATGCGTTCGCGCGCGACCAGATGGCGGTGCCGCCAGGTCCACAGACCGATCAGCAAGCCGCCGCCGATCAAGATGTACAACGCGATCGCCGGCGGGCTGCGCCACCACAGGGGCGCGACTGCAAAGGCCAGATCCACCACCGGCGAGGTGGTGCGCCGATAGCGGTCCACCAGTTGCACCTGCAGGCGGAAATGCCCGGACGGCAACGGCGGCTGGTCGATCGACAGGTCGTCGCTCTCGATCCATTCGTTGTGCAGACCCAGCACGCGATAACGCACGGTCAGCCGGCTCGGGTCGTCGTAGACCTCCATCGTCGACAGCTCGATATGGAGCGGCGTGTCGCTCCAGCCCAGCAGCTGCCCGGCGCGGATCGGCGCGCCGCCGCGGCTGACGCTGTCGATGCGCACGCTGGGCTGGCGCTCGTCGAACAGGCGCGCCGGGTCCTTCAGGTGGCTGACGCCGCGCGCGGTGCCGATCCACACCGAGCCGTCCGGATCTTCGGCGAATGCGGCCTCGGACACGTCGTCCCAGAGCAGGCCCTGCGACTGCGACAGATGCGCCCAGCGCTCGCCGTTATAGACCTCCACGCCGCGTGCGTGGCCCACCCAGACCCGCCCGAGGCTGTCGCCGCGCATCAGGTACACGCCGACATCGCGCAGCGCTTCGTCGCTGATCGCCTGCAGGTCCAGGCCATCGGCGAGCAACATGCCGTGCCACAGGCCGGGGCGATAGAACGCCAGCCACACTTCGCCGCTGTCGCTGATGTGGAACTTGCTGATCCACGGGTCGGCGTCGCCGCCGTTGACCTTCACCTGCACCTTGGACCAATGCCTGTCCTGCAGCCGGAATAGCCCGTTGGCACTGGACACCCACAGCGTGCCGTCGGCGGTCTGCTGGACATCGGTGTAGGCGATCGTCGGCATGCCGGCGGCCGGCTGCAGGCTGCCGCCGTCCAGCGGGCGCTCGATCACGAACAAGCCGCCGACCGTGAGAATCCACAGGCGGCCCTGACGGTCGATGTGCAGGCGCCGACCGGTGCGCGGAAGTTTGGCGATCTCGGCGCTGCGGCCGTCCGGCCAGTTGCGGCGCAGCAGGCCGGCAGAATTGAGCGTCCACAGGCTGCCGTCGGTGCTGCGCGCCATGCCGACGATCTGGATGCCCGATTGCGGCAAGGCCGGTACGAACCGCCCGCCCGCTTGGGCCTGTCGTCCCACGCCGTGCTCGTTGCCGACCAACAATGCGTTCTGTGCATCGCGTGCGATGGACCAGGTGGGCGCGGCCGGCATGCCTTGCGAAGCATCCCAGTTTTCGATCCATTCGTAGCCGGCCCAGCGCACCAGGCCTTCGCCGTCCACGGTCATCCAGACATCGCCATCGCGGTCCACCACGATCGCATCGCTGCTGCCGGGCGGCAGTCCGTTGTCGGTGCCAAAGCTGCGCCAGGCACCGTTTTCCCAGCGTGCCAGGCCGTCGTTGCGGCGTACCAGCACGCGCCCTTCGCGGTCCATCACCAGTGGCGCCGGTTGCCCGACCGTGCTGCTGTCCAGCAGCGGCAACGTCCGCCCAGCGAATGTGCCCGCATGTGGCGCGCGGTAGAGCAGGGTGCCGGCACCGCGCACCCACAGACCACCGTCGTTGTCGCGCAACACGCTGTACCAGCGATCGACCGGCACGCCCTCGTCGGGCCCGTAAACCGTTACCTTGCGCTGTGCATCGATGGCGCACAGCTTGCGTCCGCAGCCGACCCACAGCGTGTCGCCTTCCACCGACAGGCTCAACACCTTCGACAGCTCGGGCACCCGCACCCGCGTGGCGGTGTCCAGCAGTGATTCGCTATGCCAACGGCCATTGCTGCGCGCGCGCAGTATTTCCAGTTCGCCGCCATTGGCGATCACCGTGCCCCAGGAAAGGCTGGCAAGCAGCAGGCCTTCCTGCAGGTGCTGGGCTTCATCGCGCGCGAGCTTACGAAAGCCATGCTCGTCGCCGATGAACAGCGCCTGGAAGCCGGCAACCCACAGGCGCCCATCGGGCTGTTCGCTGATTGCCGTAATCGGTTCGTTGCGCAGGCCGTCCAGCATCACCTGTTGAAAGATGCGGCCGTTGTAGCGATACAGACCGCTCTCGGTGCAGACCCACATCAAGGTGCTGCGGGTCTGCAACAGGCAGGTGCCGGCAAGGCCGAGCAGACCCTGGTCATGGGCATAGCGGCGGATGCTGGCGCTCTGCGCGCTGGCCAGCTCGGCAAACGACAGCAACGCCAACAGCAGCATCGCAGCAAGCGATGCCGCTCGGCCTGACGACCTCCATTGGCGGTGCAAAAACCCCACGGGCGTTGCAATCTCCCACGCATCGGTGCGTGCGGTCCGCGCCCCTCGCGCGGGTGACTCACGCTTGCCATTGGCAGCCCCCCATAGCGGCCGCGATATATCGACTAGCGGCTGTTCACGCGATTTACTTTAGGACAACGCCGTTGCCAGTGCACAGCGGCCAGGCAGGCGCGAGCGCTGTACGACGCCAATGTGTGCATCCCATCAAGGCGACTGTGCGCCATCGATGCAAATGTGTGCATCTCATCGATGCGCCTGCGCGTTGTCGATGCATTGGATGATCGCGCCAGATGTGCGTGGCAGGTGCAGGACGCGGCAATCGAGGCCGGCAGTGATCGAGCGAACACGACCCACACGCAGGCACGCGTTGGATCGAACGAGACTGCGCTCAAGCTTCATGTTCGATCCACTCGGCATCTCACCCGACCGCGCGCCCGTGGCCGTCGCATGCCCTGACAACGTTCAGCGCTGCATGGATGCGGGCGCTGCCGCAGCCCGGCGTGATGCCTCCAATCGCGATGACGCGACCGCAGCGGCCTCGCAGCGATCAGTTGCCGACAGTGCCGGATGCCGCAGCGAGGTGGGAGGCATCGTAATAGATGCGATTGCGGCCGCTGCGTTTGGCGCTGTACAGCGCGGCATCGGCGCGCGCCAGCAATTGCTCCAGGGTTTCGCCGGGAATGAACCAGGCCACGCCGATCGAGCAGGTGACGTGCAACCAGCCACCGTCGATGGCGTAATCGCCGCAGATGCCGCTGTGCAGCGCATCGAGCCGATGCGTGGCTTCGTGCGTCAGCCCCGGCAGCAGCGCCAGCAATTCTTCGCCGCCGTAGCGGCCGATCCGGTCGTCGCCACGCACCAGCGTATCCATCCGACGACCGACCCCGGCCAGCACCGCATCGCCGGCCAGATGCCCGTGCTGATCGTTGACCAACTTGAAGTGATCCAGGTCGATCAACACCACCGCCAATGGCCGCGCCGTTGCATCGGCCCGCAACAGCATCTCGCGCAGCGTGGCGAGAATGCCGGAGCGGTTGAGCAGGCCGGTCAGTTCGTCGTGGGTGGCCTTGAGTGCCAGTTCGGCACGTGCCGATTCCAGGTCGCGCTTGTCCTGTTCCAGCTCGGCAGTGCGCTCGGCAACCAGCTGCTCCAGTTCGCGCTTGCGTCGCAGCAGTTTGGCCGTGCGCCAGCGCAACAGCACGATCACCGCTGCGATCGCCAGCAACACGTACGCGATCAAGGCGGGAATGCCGCGCCACCAGGGCGGACTGAGCACGAAGGCAAAGCGCGTGATCGGGCTTGCACTGCGCTGGCCCGCGTCCACGGCCTGCACCTCCAGGGCATAGCGGCCAGGCGGCAGCAGCGGATAGGTGATGTGGCTGAGCGAGGTGCTGGTCCAGCTGGCCTGGTGGCCTTCCACGCGGTAGCGGAAGCTGATGCGGTCCGGGCCGCCTTCGGCACCGGGCGTACTCAGATCCACATCCAGCGGAACCTGCGACCACGGTACCTGCGCACCGGCAGCAAGGGTCTGCCCGCCACGCTGCACGCGCAGCACCTCCACCCGGAGCGGCGGCGAGGTGAACGCACGCGACGGATCGATCAGATGGGTCAGCCCGCGGCTGCTGCCGAGCCAGACGCTGCCATCGTTGTCCTCGAACAGCGCATTGGCAGACACGTCGTCCCACAGCAGGCCCTCGCTGCGCGTGGCGCGCGACCAGCGTCCACGGTCCAGCAGGTCCAGGCCCTGGCTGCTGCCCAGCCACAGGCGTCCCTTGCTGTCGTGACGCAGGATGAACGGCATCACGCGCGACACCAGCGTGTCGCTCACTGCGGTCAGCGTGACCTGCGCATCGTCCTGCACGGCGCCGTGCCACAGCCCGGTGTCGCGCAAGGACAGCCAAAGCTGACCGTCGTCGGAAAAGTCCAGCAGGAAGTAATCGTGGCTGGGAAGGTTGCCGTGCACCTGCACCTGCAGCCAGCGGCCGTTTTTTTCCTGGCGATACAGCCCTTCGCGCGTGCTGGCCCACAGTCGACCCCGAGCATCCAGCTCGATATCGCCGACGAACGCCGCCGGTACCGCTTCCTCGCGCCTTGCCTGCAGCGGCAGTTCGGGCGGGACGGAGTACAGGCCGCGCGGCGTGGTGACCCACAGCACCCCGCGCGAATCGAACAGCAGCTTGTTGGTGGGCAGGCCAAGCTGCAGCACGTCGATGGTCTTGCCCGTTCGCGGGTCGCGACGTGCCAGGGCGCCGGACGAGCGCGCCACCCAGGCCGCGCCATCTGCCGGCGACAGCGCGATGGAGATCGATTGCAACAACGGCTCACCATTGGCCAGTGTCCACGGCTGCATGCGCCCGGTCCGCGGATCCAGCACATTGGAGCCGGCATCGCCGCCTACCAGCAGCTCCCCACTGGGCAGCCGCTGGATGGCCCAGGTCGGCGATTCGGCCAGACCCTGGCTTTCGTCCCAGTGCTCGATGGTGCCGTAGCCCAGCCAGCGCTGCACACCCAGGCCGCGCGTGCCGATCCATAGCTGGCCGGTGCTCTGCATCATCAACGGGCCGACCATCGGGCTGATCGACAACCCCTGATCGTGCCCGAAATAGCGCCAGTGATCGCCTTCCCAGCGCACCATTCCGCGGTCGGAGCGGGTAATCAGGCGGCCCTGCGCATCCTCCGACAAGGTGGTTGCGCCGGACAGGGTGTCGAACCGGGTACCGGCCGGGGGTGCGTGGTCGCGGAACACCCGCTCGCCCGGCGCGCGCGACATCACCAAGCCGCCGCCGCGCAGCCACAGGTTGCCGCGATGGTCGCGGAACACCGCGCGCCATTGCCGTTCCGGCACGCCGTCGGCATCGCCCAACTGGGTGATGCGTCCGTCGGCATCGATGCGGCAGACGCGTTGTCCGCAACTGGCCCACAGCGCTGTGCCGTCGGCCAGCAAGGCTTTACCGGCGGGCAGGGTGGTGCCGTCGTCCAGCCGCAACGGCAGCACCCGGACGCTCCAGCCGCCCGGCTTGGCCGGCAGCAGGTGCAATAGCTGATTTTCGCTGACCACCACCACGCCGCCCGCGTACGGGGCGATCACATTGCCGCTGTCGGCGCGGATCGCGGTGCCATTGTGCAATACCGGTCTGAAGGTGATGCCGTTGCGCACGAACACGCCGTTGGCGCTGGCCACCCACAGGCGCCCGCGCCCATCCAGCGTCAACGCGCGGATATAGCGTGCGTCCAGCCCGCTTTCGCGGCCGACGGGAATGAGTTGTTCGCGTTCGAAACGATGCAATGCCAGTTCGGTACCGACCCAGACCACGCCCTGTCGGTCCTCGAGCAGGCTGTTGACGGTCATGCCCTGCAGGCCATCGGCCTGGGCGTAATCGTGAAAGCTATAGGTTTGCGCCCATCCGCTGCCCGCGATCAGCCACCCGAGCAGGCACAGCGCTGCCAGGCGCAGCGCCTTGCCGCGCGAACCAGGTGGAACGAACAGCGCAGACACGTTGGGCATCGGTTTCCGCGAGAAGAAGGCAATGCGATCGAATGGGTCAATCGTCCCCAGCGTTGACGGCGACCGGTCGCAAAACTTGAGCGGCCGTACGGTCAGCCCGTCAGTTCTCTGGCGGAGTCGAAGGCGGTGTCGAACATGCGCTGCACCGGTGGCGCGAACTCGCTTGCGAAGCTGGACAACAGGAACAGCCCCAATAAGACCGTCAGCGGCAACCCAAGTTGCATCGGGTTCAACGCCGGCGCCGCCTTGGCCAACGCGCCGAAGGCCAGATTGACCGCCAGCATCGCCACCATCATCGGCAAGGCCAGGGTCAGCCCGCCGCGCAGGATCTGCAGGAACAGGGTCGGCGCCACCTCCGCAAACGCGCCGGCGTCGGGAATGGCCGTGCCGATCGGCAGCGCCTTGTAGCTGTCCACCAGCAGCGAGATCACCGCAAGATGCCCGTTGGCCGCAAAGAACAGCAAGCCGAACCCGATGTAGAACCACTGCGCGATCACACCGGAGGTCACCCCGCGCATCGGGTCGGACATCTGCGCAAACGACAGGCCGGTGGACTGCGACACCAACTCGCCGGCCAGTGCGCCGGCCTCGAAGATCAGCTTCAACATGAAGCCCATGCTGGCGCCGACGGCCAACTCGCGCGCGATGCTCAGCACTGCCTGCGCGGTGAATCCGTCCCACTCCGGCACCGGCGGCAGGATCGGCGCCAGCACCATCGACAAGGTCCCGGCCAGCATCACCCGCACCCGCCCGGGCACTGCGCGCGTGCCGATCAACGGCATGGCCGTGAGCAAGGCACCGGTGCGCAGCATGGTCCACATGATCGCCCCGACCATCGCAAACGCGCGCTGGCCGTCGATCACCATCTGGGTAGCGGAATCCATCCGGTGCGGCCCGCTAACCGATCAGATGCGGAATGCGCTGGAACAGCGCAATGGTGAACTCCACCAGATGCCCCAGCAGCATGCTGCCGGTGGCGAACAGGGTCGCGGTCAACGCGACCGCCTTGGCCACGAAGCCGATGGTGGGTTCATTCAACTGGGTGGCGGCCTGCACCACGCCGATGACCACACCGACGATCAACACCGCCAGCAGCATCGGTCCGGCAATCCACAGGACGGTGACCAGGCCACCACGTAGTTCAGTCAGGGCGATTTCAGGGCTCATGGGGCGTGCTGATGCAAGTCGGGTGCCAAAGGGGCGGGGATTGGAGATTCGGGATTTGGGATTCGTTGTTTGGCTGGCAGTTTCGCGGTTACGGAGACTGCTGTCAGCCGTTGCGGTATTGGTGCCGTTGATTGAGGTGCTGGATTCTGCTGCTGCTTGAACTGCGCTTTGCTGTTGGCTTTCAGGGGCCCCATACCGCAGCGGCAAGGCCGGCAGATACAACCCGCAGGGCGGCGCGCATGGATGCGCGACGTTTTTGTAAGGGACAGGGATGTCCCTTACAAAAATTTCTGCCGGACTTGCGCACCCGCAGCGCCGGAGGCGCGGAGGGCGCGAGGACGGGGTGTGCTTTCTTTTGGTTACTTTTCTTTGCACAAGCAAAGAAAAGTGACTCGCGCCCGACAGGGCGTGAAAGCCTTGATTTCACTGCGTGGCATTGATAAGCGAAATCAATGCGACGAGGCAACACAGGTGCAAGTGCAAGTGCAAAGCTTTCGTCCCCCTTCGGGGGGCGAGTCACTTTCTTTGCTTGTGCAAAGAAAGTAACCAAAGAAACACGCCCCCGTCCTCGCGCCTTCCGCGCTGCGCGCTCCAGGTCCGCAATCCGGGTAGAAATTTTTGTAAGGGACATCCATGTCCCTTACAAAAACATCGCGCATCCATGCGCGATGCCCTTCGGGTTGTATCTACCCGGCTTGCCGCTGCGGTATGGGGGCCCGCACGAGCAAAAAGCTGAAAGCGGAGGCAACAGCAAGAGCGGAGATCGGAAAGCTGAAAGCGATAAGAGACAGCTGGACACTGCAGCTATGGGACCGGTAGGGAGAGCCGGAACCACCGCGCTCAGGCCTGCTGACGCTATCTGCCGAACTCAACCAGGCGTAAACACCACTCAAATTGGATGTGGCTCAGCTGGATCCAATGACAGTGCCAGCCACATCGATCGCGCGCGCAGCGCGCCATCCATACCTACGACGCGTTGAAGCTCGCTGCCAGCGTGCCCACCACCAGCACCCATCCATCCACCAGGATGAACAGCAGGATCTTGAACGGCGCGGAGATCAGCATCGGCGACAGCATCATCATGCCCATCGACATCAGCACGCTGGCCACCACCAGATCGATGATCACGAACGGGATGAAGATCAGGAACCCGATCTCGAAGGCGGTCTTCAGCTCGCTGGTCACGAACGAGGCCACCAGCACCGGGAACGGCACCGCGTCCGGACCTGCGTACTTGCCGTCGCCGGCCATGCCCGCGAAGGTCATCAGATCGGTCTCGCGAATCTGCGCCAGCATGAAGGCGCGCAGCGGCTGGGTGGTCAGCGTCCAGGCGGTGGAGAAATCGATCTGGTTGTTGAGGTACGGCTGCAGGCCGGCACCCCACATCTTTTGCCACACCGGCATCATCACCAGCGCGGTCAGGAACATCGCCAGGCCCAGCAGCACCTGGTTGGACGGGGTCTGGCCGGTGCCCAGCGCCTGACGCAGCAGGCCCAGCACGATGGTGATGCGGGTAAAGGCGGTCAGCACCAGCAGCATCGACGGCAGCAAGGTGATCGCCGTCATCAGCAGCAGGGTCTGCAGCGGCAGGCTCACCGGCTGGTCGCCGATGCGGCCCACGCTCACGTTGGGCAGGTTCGGCAACTGGTTGGAGCCGGGCGGCACCGCCGGCGCCGGTGTGGCAGCGGCAGCGGGGGCAGCGGCCTGCGCCATCGACGGCAACGCGGCCGGCGTGGCGGCGGCCAGCAGCGGGCAGCTCATCACCAGCAGGATCAAGACCAGGCGCAGGCTGCGCCCCCAGCGATTCCAACGACTGAACATGTCACGGGTCCTTGCGCAGCTTCTGAGCGAGCAGCTGGGCGAAATTGGGGAGTTGCTTGAAATTGGGCAGGGTGGGAGCGGGCGCTGGCGGCAGCGGTTCGGGCAAGGTGTGCAAGGTGCTGATGCCGCCGGCGGTGACGCCCAGCAGCAATTGCTGGCCGTTGACCTCCACCACCACCACGCGTTCCTTGGCACCCACCGCCAGGCTGGTCACCACGCGCAGGCCCTCGCTGTTGCGGAAACCGCTGCCGGGCATGCGCTTGAGCAACCAGCCCAGGCCGACGATCAGCGCGAGCACCAGCAGCAATGCAAAGACCGCGCCAAACAGGCTGGGCGAGGACGGCGCCTGCGCGCCGACCTGGGTGGCCTTGGCCGCGACCGGCGCGGCGGCAGCCAGCAGGCCGATCACCGCAGCCTCCGGATCCGTTCGCTGGGGCTGACCACGTCGGTCAGGCGGATGCCGAAGCGGTCGTTGATCACCACCACTTCGCCATGCGCGATCAAGGTGCCGTTGACGTAGACGTCCAGCGGCTCGCCGGCGCCGCGTTCCAGTTCCACCACCGAGCCCTGGTTGAGCTGCAGCAGGTTGCGGATCGGGATGCGGGCGCGGCCCACTTCCAGCGACAGCGTCACCGGCACGTCCAGGATGACGTCCAGGTTGAGGTCGGTGGCATTCTGGTCGTGCTCGGCCTGCAGGTTGTCGAAGGTGGCGGGCGCGGCGTCGAGGATGTCGGAGTTGATCATTTGCTGGGGTCCTGGGATGGAACGGCACGCGGGGCTTGCACGCCGGGCGGGCGGACGGCGGTGATCTTCACGGCGTTGTTGCCGTTGGAGACGCCGAATTCGCCGGTGAACATGGGAATGTCTTCCACGCACAGCGGTACCTGCGCGGGCAGATCGATCGGCAGGATGTCGCCGACCTTCAGGCCGGTGAGCTGGCGCAGGCTCATGCGTTTGCTGGCCAGTACGCTCGACAGCGTCACCTCGGCGGTGTTGAGCTGCTCGCGCAGCATGACGTTCCAGGAGTCGTCGCGGTCGTTGCGGTCGCTCTGGATGCCGGCATCGAGCAGTTCGCGGATCGGCTCCAGCATCGAATACGGCAGGGTGATGTGGATCTCGCCGCCGCCGCCTTCCAGCTCCACATGGAAGCGGCACACCACCACGTATTCGCGCGGGGTGACGATGTTGGCGAAGTGCGGGTTGATCTCCGAGTTGATGTACTCGAAGTCCACCTCCATCACCGGCGCCCAGGCTTCCTTCAGGTCGGCGAAGGTCTGCTTGAGCATCAGCTGGATCACGCGCATCTCGGTGGCGGTGAATTCGCGGCCTTCGATACGGGTATGGAAGCGGCCATCGCCACCGAAGAAGTTGTCCACCACGGTGAACACCAGGGTGGGTTCGAACACGATCAGGCCGGTGCCGCGCAGCGGCTTGAAGCGGATCAGGTTGAGGTTGGTCGGCACGTACAGCGAGTGCATGTACTCGTTGAACTTGACCAGGTCGATGCCGCGCACCGACAGGTCGGCCGAGCGCCGGATCAGGTTGAACAGGCCGATGCGCCACAGCCGCGCAAAGCGCTCGTTGACCATCTCCAGGGTCGGCATGCGGCCACGGATGATGCGGTCCTGGCTGGACAGATCGTATTGCCGCGCTTCGCCGGGCAGCGGCTCCGGCTCGGTGTTGACCGCACCCGAATCCACGCCATGCAGCAGGGCATCGATTTCGTCCTGGGAAAGCAGATCACTCACGCTCATGGGGCAGCCTTACTGGGTGACGAAACTGGTGAACAGCAATTCTTCGATGCATTTCTTGCCGGTTTCGCTGGTCATGACCTTCTGCGCTTCGGCCAGCGCGGATTTCTGCAGCTTCTGCTTGCCGGCCAGATCGGCCACGTCGGTGGCCTTGACCTGAGACAGCAGCATCAGCAGGTGCGCGCGGATGGCGGGGGCGTTCTCGGTGATGAGTTTGAGTTCTTCCGGGTCGCGGGTGACCAGCTGCACTTCGACCTGAAGATACTGCGGGCCGTCGCCGGGATCGGCCAGGTTGACCACAATCGCCGGGTCCATCGGGAAGTACTGTGCCGGCTTTGGCACTTCGGCCACCTTGGGGGCATCGTGCTTGCCGCCTTTTTCATCGCCCTTGTGGCCGAGGAAGAACCACGCACCGCCGCCGGCCGCGGCCAGCACGACCACGCCAATGGCGATCAGCAGAAGAGGCTTCTTGCCGCCTTTCTTCTTCTCTTCTTTCTCTTCGGTCTTTTCAGGTTTCTTGGCCGCTGCCACGTTCTGCTCCAGGGGAATGCTCACCCAATGGATGCAACTGGCGTGCCAAAACCGCGACGGATTCCTGGCGCCGCGTGGGCGCGTGTGCAAAAACCCCCGCAAGCCTTGCGCTGCGAGGGTTCAGAGCGGGCGGCAAGGTCAGCGCGCGCTGCGTTTTTGCGTTGCGCCGGGCCGTCCCGACGCGGCGGCTCAGGCGTAGGCGTCCAGCAATCCACGCTGGCGTAACACTACCGACGGAATTCCGACGGGCGGGCTGTCGTCCAGGGTGAGGCCGGTGCCATCGCGCCCGCTGCCGTTGCCGTTGCCGCTCTGGCCTTGCTGCTGTTGCTTGCCCACATCGGCCTGGCCGAGCTGGAAACCGTTCTGGCCGAGCATTTCGCGGAGCCGCGGCAGGCTCTGTTCCAGCGCCTGACGGGTATCGGCACTGGCGGCGGTGAAGCTGGCGTTGACCTTGTCGCCATCCAGATGCAGCCGCACCTCGACCGGGCCCATCTCGTTCGGGGTGAGCTTGATGTGCGCGTGGCCGATCTTCTGGTCGGCCAGCCAGCTCAAGCGCGCGCCGATGGCGTCGTCGAAGGTGTCGCTGCCCATCTCCGGGGTCGGCGTGGGCGAGGCGCTGAAGATCGGCGCCGGGTCCTGCAGGCGGGTGAGCGTGGGCGCGGCGGTGGGCAGCACGAACGCCGGGGCATCCGGCGCGTCTACTGCTGCGCTGTCGTCGGCCGGGTCCAGTGCCTTGACCGCCATGCTCATCAGCGCGGCGGTTTGCGCATCGCCGCTGACCGCAGTGGTCAAGGTGGGCTTGGCGCCTGCGGCGGCAGCCGGCGCAAGCGCACCCAGGGCGGGCAGGGCGGTGGCGGTTGCGGCAGCAGCGGCTGTAGGCGCGGTGGTATCGGTCGGCAGTGCAGTCGCGGTCGGCGTGGCGCCGGCCGCATTGGCCACACTGGCGGCGAGCGCTGCGGCAGCGGCGGCGAGCACATCGCCGCCCGGTACTGCCTGGGCCAGCAGGCTCATGCCAAAACCGCCCAGGCCGGCGGGCGGCCAGCCGGCCTCGGTGGTCGTGGCCGCATCGGCGGGGGCGTCCTTGCTGTCCTTGCTGGCAGTTGCGCTCTTGCCGCTCGCGGTGGCGGCACTGCTGTCCTTGGCTGCGGATTCCTTGGCGGGCTGGGCAGACTTGGCATCGCCGTCCTGGGCGCGCGGGCGCTTGGTCGCATCGCCGGGTGCGTCGTCGCCCTGTTCGTCGTCGGCGCGGTTCTTGTCGGATTGGCTGGATTTGGCGGCAGGCGGCTTGGCCGGCACGCGCTCGGGCGCCTGCGGCGGGGCGTGGTTGGGTGTGTTGGCCGGATTGAGCATGCGCGCGAACTGGTCCTGCGCCGGATCCTGCTCGGACGACGGGTCGCTGTAGCTGGACTTCTTGCCGGTGCTGGCAAGCGCGCCAAGGCCGGCGGCAAACGCGGACAGGGGGTTCATACGGATTCTCCGTGAGTATCTTCGGCCCGCGCCAGGCGCGAGCGGCGTGCGCCCAGATCGTCCATCTCGCGCTGGTCGCGACGTTCGATCACCTTGTTTTCCTGGGCGCGGTAGCTGGCGGCCAGTTGCTCCAGCACCTGCTTTTCGCGGCTGGCCAGCAGCAGGCGGGTGCGCTCGGATTCGACCTTGGCGATGTTGCTTTCCACGGTCTGGGCCTGCTGCAGCACGGCGCTGTCGAGCCGGTCCAGAAAGGCGCGGCGGTTGCTCAGCGCCACCGCGCTGGTGCCGGCCATGTGGCTGTTGGCGTATTCCTCGGCGTAGCGGCGCAGTTCTTCCAGGCGCGACTGGTGGGTCTCCAGCACGCGCTGGCGCTCGGCCAGGTCGCGGGCGACCTTGTCTTCCTGTTCCTGGGCCCGCCGCAGCAGGGGATCGATTCGCTTGGACTGCATCATGGATTAATTCTCGGGTTCCACCAGTTGCTGCAGCGCGGACAGGCTGTCGCTCAGCAGCGATGCCTTGTGGACGTCCTGGCCAAGGAATTCGACGATCTCCGGCCAGCGCGCCAATGCTTCGTCGGTGGCCGGGTCGCTGCCGCGCTGGTAGGCGCCGATGGCAATCAGGTCGCGGTTGGCGGTGTAGGCAGAGAGCAGGCGCTTGAGCTTGCGGATGCGCAGGCGCCAGGGCTCGTCGGCGATATCCTGCACCACGCGGCTGACCGACGATTCCAGGTCGATGGCCGGATACAGGCCGCTGTCGGCAACCCGACGCGACAACAGAATATGGCCGTCCAGGATGGCGCGGGCGGCGTCGGCGATCGGGTCCTGCGGGTCGTCGCCTTCGGTCAGTACGGTGTAGAAGGCGGTGATCGAGCCGCGGCCCTTGGCGCCGTTGCCGGCACGTTCCACCAGCGCCGGCAATTTGGCGAACACCGACGGCGGGTAGCCGCGGGTGGTCGGCGGCTCGCCGACCGACAGGCCGATCTCGCGCTGCGCCTGGGCGAAGCGGGTCAGCGAGTCCATCAGCAACAATACGTTCAGGCCCTGGTCGCGGAACCATTCGGCAATGGCAGTGGCGCGGTAGGCGCCATGCAGGCGCGCCAGCGGCGGGCGGTCGGCCGGGGCGGCGACCACCACGGCCCGGCGCAGGCCTTCCTCGCCCAGGGTGGTCTCGACGAAGTCGCGCACTTCGCGGCCACGTTCGCCGATCAGCCCGACCACGATGACATCGGCCGAGGTGAAGCGGGTCATCATGCCCAGCAGCGTCGATTTACCGACACCGGAGCCGGCGAACAGGCCCACGCGCTGACCACGGCCGATCGGCAGCATGGCGTTGATGGCGCGCACACCCACGTCCAGCGAGGTGGTGATGGGTTCGCGCGCCAGCGGATTGATCGACATGCCGGCCATGCTGACGCTGCCTTCGCCGCGGATCGGGCCCTTGCCGTCCAGCGGGGTGCCATCGCTGTCGATGACGCGGCCGAGCAGGCCTTCGCCCACTTCCACACCGCCACGGCGGCGCGAGGGCACCACGCGGGCGTTGGGCAGCAGCCCATGCAATTCGGCGCTGGGCATCAGGTAGGTACGTTCGCCGGCAAAGCCGACCACTTCGGCATCCACCCAGCCGCCGTCGACTTCGACCTTGCAGGTGGCGCCCATCGGCGCTTCGCAGCCGGTCGCTTCCAGGGTCAGGCCGACCGCGCGGCGCAGGATGCCTTCGCGGATCAGGGTGCGTCCGGCGGTGGGCTCCAGGCCAAGCGTGCCCAGCCGGGTGGCCAGGCGCAGGTTGCGTGCATCCAGCCAATCGGCCGGGGTGGCACCGAACAGGGCGCTCACAGGCCCGCTCCGGATTTACGCATGACCGTCTCCAGGGCGGCCCGCAGGCGCGCGTCCAAGGTGCCGTCCACGCGCACGCTCTCGGCGTGCACGCGCAGGTCGCCGCGGCTCAGGCTCAGATCCGGGGCCACGCGGGTGGTGCTGCTGGGCGCCAGATGCGGCAGCAGCGCGGTGATATCGTCCGGGTGCAGTCGCACTTCGACTTCGCGGCCGGCGCCACCGACTGCATCCACGGCCTCGCCGACCAGGTCGGCCAGCAGCTGCGGTTCGACCTGGTAGGCACGCCCGACCAACTGGCCGGCGATGCGCACAGCCAATTCGCCAAGCGCGCCGACCACCTCGTTTTCCAGCCGCGCCAGCGGACGGGTGAAGTTGTCCAGGATGCCGTCGATCTGCGCGGTCAACCGGCGCACTTCGGACTGGCCCTGGGCAAAGCCCTCGGCATGGCCGCGGGCAAAGCCTTCCTGCTGGGCGGCGTCTTCGATGGCCTGGATCTCTTCCAGGGTCGGCGGGCGCAGCACCTGCTCGTATGCGGCCGGTTCGTCGAACTCCGGTTCCGGCGCGGCCAGGGCCATGTGCAGGTCGGGGGCCAGCCAGCGGGTGACCACGTCGTTCATACCATGGCCTCCGCACCGGCGCCGCCGAGGCTGATGGCGCCTTCGTCAGCCAGGCGGCGGACGATGGTGAGGATTTCCTTCTGCGCCGCTTCCACGTCGGCCAGGCGCACCGGGCCGCGCGCTTCCATGTCTTCGATCAGGATCTCGGCAGCGCGCTGGGACATGTTGCGGGTGATCTTCTCGCGCACCTTGGTGTCGGCGCCGCGCAGCGCCAGGCCCAGGCGCTCGCCGGAGACTTCGCGCAGCAGCGTCTGCAGGCCACGATCGTCCAGGTCCACCAGGTTGTCGAACACGAACATCAGGTCCTGGATCTTGGTGGCCAGGTCGGCGTCGATCTTGCTGATCTCGCCCAGCACGCCCTGGTCGGCGCCGGTGTCCAGGAAGTTGAGGATGTTGGCCGCCACCTTGATGCCGCCCACGTTGGACGACTTCAGGTTCTGGTTGCCGGCAAATTGACGCTCCATGATGTCGTTGAGCTCGCTCAGCGCGTTGGGCGGGATGCCGTCCAGGGTGGCGATGCGCAGCAGCACGTCGGCGCGGGTGCGCTCGGGCAGGTTCTTCAGCGACTCGGCCGCCTGGTCGCTGTCCAGATGCGCCATGACGATGGCGATGATCTGCGGGTGCTCGTTGCGCACCAGGTCGGCCACCGCACGCGGGTCCATCCACTTCAGGGTGTCCAGGCCGGTGGTGTTGCGGCCGAGCAGGATGCGGTCGATCAAGCCGCCGGCCTTGTCGGCACCCAGCGCCTGGATCAGCACGTTGCGGATGTAGTCGTCGGCGCCCACGCCCAGCGAGGTCTTGCCGGCCAGTTCGCCGTTGAACTCGTCCATGACCTTCTCGACCTGGTCGCGCGAGATGCCGGTCATGGTGGCCATGGCGATGCCGATCTTCTGCACCTCCTTGGGGTCCATGTGCTTGAGCACTTCGGCGGCGTCGCTTTCGCCAAGCGACAGCAACAGCACGGCAGCGCGTTGTACGCCGGTCATCGGTGGTGTATCAGGCTTCACTGGCGACCCATCCCTTTACGACTTGTGCGACACGTTTTGAATCGGCTTTGACTGCTTCGCGTGCGACGCGCATGCGCTCTTCGTAGGCATCCGGCAGGGCGATCGGGGTCTTGCGTTCCTGCCCGATGCTGGCGGTGTCCTCGCCCATGTGGGGCAACAGCGACTCCTCGTCGTCGACCATCCGCACATCGGCGCTCTGCGGAGTGCCATCGTTGCCGCCATTGCGCTGCTTTTCCTTGACCGCGGTCACGCCGGTGAGCTGGCGCAGGGTGGGGCGCACCACGCCGAACAGCAGCGCCAGCACCACCACCGCACCGACCAGCAGGCGCAGACCGTTCTGCACGCGCGGGTCTTCCCACCACTTGGGGCCTTCCTCGCCCGCAACCGCTTCCCGCACAAACGGGGCGTTCATCACCGACACCGTGTCGCCACGTGCCGCGTCGAACCCCACCGCCTGCTTGACCAGGCCCTCGATGCGGGTGAGCTCGGCGGCCGTCAGCGGCTGCTCGACCATCTTGCCCTTGGCACCGGGGCGCGGGACGTTGTCCAGCAGCACCGCCACCGACACCCGCTTGATGCGGCCGGCCGGCTGACGGGTGTGTTGCAAGGTTCGGTCCAATTCGTAATTGCGGGTGGCGCTCTTGGAAGTCTCGGTCGGCGCGGCAGGAGCCGCGGCCTGGCCGTTGGCAGCGGCCGGGGTGCCCGGTGCGCCGGCGACGGCCGCAGCCGGCGGCTGGCCGGGACTGTTGCTGGTGGCGCCCGGAGGACCCTGCGGGCCGGTGGCGCTGGTGCTGGTGTCGCTGACCTGCTCGCTGCGCAGCTTGGCCGGCTCGCCGTTGTAGAGTTCGCGGGCTTCTTCGACCACCGAGAAGTCCATGTCCACGCTGACTTCCGGGTTGACCCGGCCCGGGCCGGTCATCGGCTCGAGCAGCTCGCGGATGCGCTGGTTGTAGGAGCTTTCCTGGCGACGCACCTGCTCGAACTGGGCGGCATGCTGGGCGGCATCGCTGTTGGGATCGGCGATGGAGAGCATGCGACCGCTCTGGTCGACCACGGTGACGCGTTCGGGGGTCATGTCCGGAATGCTGGACGCCACCAGATTGACGATGGCATCGACCTGGTTGCGCTCCAGGCCCTGGCCGCCGCGCAGCTCCAGCACCACCGAGGCGCTGGCCACTTCGCGCTGACGGGTGAACGCGCTGGGCTTGGGGATGGCCAGATGCACGCGTGCCTCGCGCACCGGGCGCAGGGTGCTGATGGTGCGCGAGAGTTCGGTTTCCAGCGCGTGCTGGTAGCGGGCGTTTTCCACGAACTGGCTGACCCCGAAACCCGGGTCCTTTTCCATCAACTCGAACCCGCCGCCGGTTTCCTTGCCGGTCAGGCCGGAGCCGGCCAGCTTCAGGCGCGCATCGTACAGGCGGTCCTGCGGAACCGAGATGGCGCCGGTGTTCTGGTCGATCTTGTACGGGATCTGCGCGGTGCGCAGCAGGTCGGCGGCCTCGGCATTGCCCTTGTCATCCAGGCCGGTGTACAGCGACTGGTAGCCGGGCTGCTGCGACCAGAAGAACACCGCCAGGCCTGCACCCACCGCCAGGGCTATCATCGCCATCATGGTCAGCTTGCGGGTGATCTGCAGGCTGCGGACACGGTCGAACCACTGGCCCGCCTTTTCGGCGTTCTGGTTCATGTTTTCTTTGCTGATCGCGAGAGCCATGTGTCGTCAACCTTTACAGCGGCATGTTCATGACGTCCTGGTAAGCCTGGACGAGACGGTTGCGGACTTCCACGGTGGCGCGGAAGGCCACCTGGGATTGCTGGGAGGCGACCATGACCCGGGCCAGATCGGCACTGGGGTCGCCCATTTCAAACGCCTTGGAGAGCGCGCCGGCCTTCTGCTGGGCCTCGTTGACGCCGCCGATGGCGCCGCGCAAGGTCTCGCTGAAGCTCGGCGCCTGGGTGGCCGGCGTTCCCTGTGCGCCAGCCAGTCCCTGGATCTGATTGCCGCGCGCCGCATCGCCCACCGCACCCATCGGGCCTTGGCCCATCTGCGTCTGGTAGCTGCGGATCTGCGAAAGAATCGAGGTAACGGAGTCGCTCATGGGTGCGGTCAGCCAGGGAGGCATCCACACCGATGCAAGCGGCGTGCCGAAATCGTGCCGGGATTCCGGCGCGGGCACGTTCCTGCCGCGCCCTGTCGCGAGCGCGTCGCAGCGATACCGCCCCCCATCCGCCCTTCGGGCACCTTCCCCCGCACGCGGGGGAAGGGAGTCGGTGATGGTCAGTTGCAGTGGACTGACAGATCACTCGCAGCCAAGGTTTTCCTTTCCCACGTCACGCGCAGCCAATGCTTTCCCTTCTCCCGCGGGCGGGAGAAGGTGGCGCGTAGCGCCGGATGAGGGCGGCACCGTCAATTGCCACGCCGCTGCATGCATGGCAACGCGCAGACTAGCGTGTGGTCGCATGCCCCCATCCGCCCTTCGGGCACCTTCCCCCGCAAGCGGGGGAAGGAAGCCGGTGATGGTCAGCTGCAGTGCACCGACAGATCACGCACAGCCAATGCTTTCCCTTCTCCCGCGGGCGGGAGAAGGTGGCGCGCAGCGCCGGATGAGGGCAGCACCGTCAATTCACACGCGGCCATACACACGTTCTACCGCCAGCCGGAAAACGCTGAAGCAGCGTCCCCGCGCTAGTCCGGCAACCAGGCCGCTCGCCAGCTGTCCAGATGGCTGCCGCTCAACATCCAGTCGCGTCTCACTGCCTCGCGCAAGGCCGCACCCTTGGCGCGCGCCGCGTCCAGGTCGGCCAGATGTTCGCGGATCGCGCCGATCCAGTCGCGATAACGGTTCTTCACCAGGGTCACCGGCAGGGTGCCCTGATAGCAGCGCACGTCGCTGGCGATCACCGGATAGCCGCAGGCACCGTACTCCAGCAGGCGCAGATTGCTCTTGCACTCGTTGAACAGGTTCTGCTCCACCGGCGCCAGCGCCAGATCCAGATCCAGCGCCGCCAGCGCCGCAGGGTACTGATCGATCGGCACGCCCGGCTGGAACTGGTGGATGTGCTGGCGCAGTGCGAACGGGTACATCCCCATGAACACCCATTCCACCTCGCCGGCGAGCTCCTTCACCACGTCGGCAATCAGCTCCAGGTCGCCGGTATGGCTGGCGCCGCCAGCCCAGCCAATCCGCGGCTTGCCACCCTGGCGTTCGGCCCGCGCGGGCAGATGTTCCCACCAATGTGGCGGCAAGCGGTTTTCCGCCACGCGAATATCGCTATGCAGCCCGGCAAACGCCTCGGCCAGGGCAGGTGTGGAGACCACGAAGCGGTCCACCATGCCCAGCCCGCGTCGCACGGTCTTGAGAATGTCCTTGGGCATCTGCGCGCGATGGGCATTCTTCAGCGGCAGGTTGGGCAGGTAATCGTCCAGCTCGTAGACCTTGAACGCGCGCGACAGCGCCTTCATTCGCCGCATCGCCTCCAGCCGCGCCTCGCCCACCTGGCGTTGCAGGATCACTACGTCGGGATCCTGACGCGCCAGTTCGGCAATCTCCAGGTAGCCGTTGAACAGCACGCCTTCGGCCAGGCCGGCCTCGCGCAGGGCGCGCAGCGGCTGGATCACCCGATAGTGTCCGCAGCCTTCGATATCGGCCGGCAGTGCGATCACGCTCGGCAGCGGCCGCCACGATTGCAACGGCCGCCAGCTGGCGCGCGGGTCGGCCAGTTGGAAGCCTGCGTCGGGATCCAGCGAGAAGCCCGGGTTGTAGGCCGGGTCGTTGGCCATCACCGGAAGCCAACGCGCGTACATCGCTTCTTCGTCCAGCGCAGTGGCGGGCATCTGCTCCGGTGGATCGATCAACAGCTGCGCCCGCGCCGCGAACACATTCAGGTAGCCGGCCTGGTGCAGGCGCAGGCACAGGTCGACATCGCTCCACTGCGCCAGTGCCGGCTCCAGCGCAAAACCGCCTGCGTCGATAAACAGCTGGCGCGGCAGCATCAGGCATTCGCCGCTCAAGGCGGTGTAGTTCTGGTCCAGCTGCAGGCGCTGCAGATAACCGGATTCGTCGAACGCATGGCCTTCGAACGCGCGCGCCGCCGGTGCCCCCAGGCCCAGCAGCAGACCGGCGTGATGCACGGTGCCGTCGCCGCGCAGCAATTTGCCGGCAACCGCGCCCACCTCCGGCCGCAGCGCATGATTGAGCAGCTGCTCCAGCCAATCGGCCTTCATCACCGCAGCGCCGGCCGACAGCCACAGCAACATATCCCCACGTGCATGCTCGGCGGCGGCATTGCAGACCGCTTCGCGCGCAGGCTCGGCAGCAACGCGCAGCACGCGGATCTGCTGCAGGCCCAGCGCATCGATGCCAGCCAACCAATCGCGCAGGTCCGGGGCGGTGCTGTCGCGGTCCAGCAGCAGCACCTCGTAATGCGGGTAGGCGGTGTTGGCCAGGATGCTTTCCAGGCAGCGCTGCACCTGCGGCAACCGGCCATCGACCAGCACCAGGATGCTGACCAGCGGCTGCTGAGCATGCTGGTAATCCACCGCATGCCGACCAGGGCCGGCGCTGTGCACGCGTGCATCCGCATACCCGCGCGCGGCCAGGTGGCGGGCGATGGCACGTTGCTCGTCCGCATCGGTTTGCAGTGTCTGGGCTGCGGCCACCAACAATGGCTCGGCGATGTGCTGCACACAGGCCAGGCCGTAACGCTCGACCAGGCCAAGCTGATAGCCGAGTTCGAAGGCCTGCCCAAGGCCTGCCGGAAAACCGCCGTCGGCCACCAGACTGCTACGGCGGAACAGCCAGTGCCGCGACAGTGTGGACGGCGCGCTCAGCAGCACATCCAGATACAGCGCCGGCCGCAACGCCAGCCCAAGCTGCGCGGTGTCCAGCGCAACCACTTCATCCGCATAGACAGCCTGGCACTGCTCGGGCAGCCCGATCATGCCCAGCGCCAGCATCGTCAGGCCGCTGACGGTAAAGAGGCTGCCGGCATCCACCAGCAGCACCCAATCGACATCCTGCTGCCCTGCGATGGCCTGGTTGAGTGCGGCCACCAGACCCGCATCGCCAATCAGCACGCCATGCTCGCCGCGGGCGGCCACCTGGTGCGGTGCACTGCTGACCACCCAGGTCTGCCGATTGCGAAAGCAGGCCACCGCATCGATGCTGGCCAGGGTTGCGGCCACTGCTGCGGCATCCCCGTCGCGGTCGATCAGCATCACCGCAATGCGCGGCCCGCCGGCATGCGCCTGTAGGCGCGCATCGATCAACGCGCGCTGCACCTGGCTCGGATGGCGCACGCCCAGCCAAGTGGCCGGCGACACCTGTTCGGCCATGCCGGCGCTGCGCATCAGCGCATTGACCAGATCCACCGACTTGAACACGCGCGCCTTGTGCGGGCTGAGCGGGGCGACCCGCACCTGGCGGTTGTCGCCGGTCTCGCGTCGCCAGCCGAGCTGGCGGATGCCCTGGCGCAGGTCTTCGTGGCCCTGGTCGCCGACCCCGACCTGATCGCGGCCGGCCTGGCTGAACTGCGCGCTGGACACCCGGAAGTGCGTGAGCGGCCTGGCCAGAAACGCCAGGTTGCCATGGCGCAGCAGCTTGACGTAGATCGCCAGATCGCCGACCCAATCGATGGCCTTACCGTTCAATTCCATCAGCTGGTTGCCCAACGCCAGCAGATCGGCGCGCCGGCACAGTACGCAGCTGGGCTCGCCGATAAAGTTGATGGCGTGGTCGGACAGGAACGACACCAGCTCCGGCCCATCGATCAGCACGTCTTCGTCGAACGGAAAGCTGGTGGCCAGGATATCCGGCAACGGTGCGCCATCGTCGTCGATCCGCAACCGCCGCGAGGACGCCATTGCCGTGCCCGGATTATGTTCGATCGCTTCCACCAGCTGCGCGACGCAATCCGGCTGCAGCACGTCATCGTCGTGCAGGAGCTTGACGTATTCGCCCTGTGCTAAGCCAATCCCCTTGATCGTGCTGAGGCGCTCGCCAAGCCTTGGCGTGTTGGGGTGGTAGCGGATCGGAAAGGGCGCACCGGCCAGCCGCGTTGCCACCACTGCCTCAATCGCGCCATCCGCATTGTCGTCGCAGATCACCAGCTCTAACGCTGTGTAGGTCTGCGCCAGCACGCTGTCCAACGCCTGCGCAAAGTAGCGCGGCTTGTAGGTCGGCATGACGATGCTGACCAGGGCAAGAGAACTCAAGGGCGGTCGTCCGAGTTGATCATTCAAGAGTTATCCGATGCTAGACGCGATGCCGGCGCGAATCGGTCCGATCATGCCGGAAGGCGGCGAGTATCGAATTGGCCGAGAACCATTGCAATATGCATGCCGCTCGTAACTTGATGCGTCGCCATCGGGAGCGATGGCGGCGATGGCATTGTGAGCAGGCCCTTATAAGTCGTGAATTTTCCTTGGTTTACTCCGCCCAGGGCGGTGGTGCGGCACCGGCCACAGGCGATGCATACAGAACGAGGTCGTAGTAGTGGCCGGGAGAGTGCTGGCGTAGGCGGAAGTGGTAGCCATCCACCAATTTGTCCAGCTGTTCCACGATATCCAGCAAATCCTGGGCGTAGTGGTAGACACAAATCGCCATGCGGGGGCGCTGGGTACGGATGAGGTGGGAGGCGCCTTCCAGTGCCCTGGCTTCAAATCCTTCGATGTCCAACTTCAGGAACGTCAGCTTTTCTAATTCGTCGTCCAGGCGCGTGGTAGCCACGGAGATTCCGCCATGGGACGATACATGGCTGGAGACGGTGCCGGTCTCCTCGAAGCGCAGCGTCGCATGTTCGTTGGAGATGGCTTTTCTGATGGCCTTGAAATTGTGCGGGGGAAGGGGGAGGGCGCTCGCGATGCCCTGCAGTTTCTGAAAGTTGATGCCATCGGGTTCGAAGGCGGTGATGCTTTCGTAGCGATAGCGGGATGCTTCTAGAAACTTGCGGACGATAGGGCCCTGGAAGGCGCCGCCATCACAGAAATGTTCACGCTGCCCTAGCTGGAATGTGCTGCTATCGGCGTATTCCGAAAAGTACTCGTTGATCGGCGTCGCCCAGCAGTCCAACAGAAGGCTGGAGTCGTAGGTTAGGCGGAACAACAGGTTGCTGTAGAGCGTAAAAACGCTTAAATCGTCGTCAAGTCGATCCGCAAGACGCAAGAATTCATCCAGGCGGAGAAGCGTCCGCTGACGGTAGACCTGGGCAGGCTCGTATACGGCGACCAGCCCACAGTGCGCAACGGCCAGGCAGGCATCCACCCTTTCGATGCCTGCTTGTTCGCAGAGTTTGTGGGCCACGCCCGATTCTCCCGGGCTGTAAGAAAAATCGATGGCCAAGGCCTGGGGATGCTGGGTCGCTTGTTCGATGAACTGGCGCGAACTCCAACGCGGCACCCCATGAACGGTGTCGCTGTCGCCTGGCTGGTCATCAACGGCAGCAATGACATGGCTGCTGGGGTGCTGGACGATCATTGGGCCATAAATGTTGCCAATGCCCGAGCGCGGTTGGAGCAGGAACAGGGAGCGCTGCTCGAAATGTGTGATCAACGGATCTAGGGAAGGCGCAACGCTGAGTCGCTCGATGCCCACGCTTGTGCAAAGGTCATGGGCAAATGCCCGCCCGCGTGGACTGCAAGAGAAGTCGATAGCGATCGCATCGGCATACTGCCCCGCCTTGGCAAGAAACTCCTGACTACTCCAGCGCGGCGCGCCGTGAATGCGGTCCAGGTGGATGCTTTGGTCATCAATTGCGGCAACAACATGGTGCAGTTCGGAAACGACCCTGGGACCATGCACCATGCCTGCATAGGACTCGGGGGCGACGAGGAATACAGGGCGGTTTGCAATCGCGGGTAGGCGTGAAACGACACCGTCAAGTACAGGGCGCTCCTGCTCCGCAATACTTAGAATCCGCTGGCGAAGCTGCTCATTTCTGGAGTTCATGAACGTCTGTCCCGTAGGTATGAATGAGGGTGTCGTAGCGGGCGTCGAAATAGATCTTGGCAGGGAAGTTATCGCAGTAGACATGCGGCCAGCCAAGTTCAGAGCTGCGTCCCGCCGTGACGCCCCCGCGTACGACGGCGCCGGTCAGCTGGAAGGAGAGTGTCATCTTCGCGGATCGGTGCCAGCAATGGCAGCCGCGAGCGCTTAGCGTAAGTGCCGGCGTAGATCGTCCCAGTCCAGCAGGTCCGTGGCCACGCCGCGCGCGGCCAGTAGGTCTGAGTACTGCTGTAAATCGTAGGACAACGCTGACCGCAGCGAGTCGAACTTCGGTGCGTCGAAGTCGGGCTTCTGCTCATCGAAGGACAGGTCGCGGCTGGTGAAGCCAAACTTTACTTCATCCGTCTCAGGTTCCTCGCCGACCAGCCTCGACAGAAACTTTACACGGTTCGCCTCTTCCTTCAGCTTATTGAGTGAGACGAGGATCAGGTCTTCCGGACGGTACCGATCGAGGAAGCTCCTAATGCCGGCGTAATAGAAGCTCGCCATCAGGACAGACATGAAGGGGAAGCTCCGCCGAGTCATCAGGAATGCCGTTTCGTAATCCAGCCGGCCTGCGAAGTCTCCTTGGCGGAGTCTATCAATCTCTGCATCGAAATGACGCTCGACGTAACCAGAGGAAACCCGAGGAAACACGCGCACTTGAAGGTCCTTCTCTTCCTGGTAGGGAGTGGACGCGGTGATCTTTGGCAACAGCGTCCCACCCCGGGCCGTGGTGGTTCCAGAGGCTTTCAAGTAACTGTTGGAAAGCGTCAGCGCCTCGCTGTCCTGGAGAGCGTTGATCTTATTCATGCGGTAGGAACTCCAGGTCCGCTCGAAGGAATTGCGCAGGCATAGCACGATTCGGGTGTTATGTTCGGGCAGCCGAGAGATCGCATAGGGACTGATGGCGTAGCCGGAGCTGGCATCCAGCCACGGCAGTTGTGCCGGTGCGAGCAGTGACGGCGGCGTGCCGGCCCGTTTTTGGTCAGCCAGCCGGCCAGGGTCGTGGTCCCGCATTTCGCCATGCCGGCGAGGAATATGTAGTTGGTTTTCATTGTGCGACAGGCGTGCGGCCCGGCTCCTCTATTACTGTCCGTAAACTAAGATGGGTTCGTCATAGCGGGTGTCGTACACCGTGCGGCTGGGCAGGTCATGGTCATACAGGCGTGGCCAGCCCAATTCGCAGTGGCGGCCGATGCGGACGCCAGAGCTGACTACCGCTCCCATACGCAGGATGGCGTGCGTGCCGATCTCGATGCTGTGGCCGATGCTTACGCCGATGTCGCACCAGCATGAGGGGCGCAGATGCACACCAGCGCCGATCTTGACCCCGCTATGCAGCACGGTGTTGTAGTCGATACGACTGCCCGCGCCGATCACCACACCGTCACCGATGAAGCAGTTGCGGCCGATCACCGCATCGGCAGCGACCACGGCCGAAGTGCTGACGAAAGGCTCCAGGCGAAAACCGCGCGCCATCGCCAGCTGCATCAGCTCCATGCGCTTGAAGTTGCCGAAGCGTTCGTCGAACGCCACGAACATGGCTCCTTCGGTCGGATTCAGTCCATCCAGTACGCCAAGATCGAACTCGTGTTCCGAGTCTTGTGGAACCTCGATCCTGATGACCGTCTCGTCCTGACGCGATTGCTTCCAGGCATGGAAGGCCAGGTCGAGGTATTCGCTGCCGCCGATGATCCACCTAGATTTCATGTTCGGTTTCCATCAGCTGCGTGTACCAGCGTTCGACCAGGCGATTCATGGATTCATAGGCACCCTGGGTGGGCAGAGGCGCGTCTGTGTGCAATGCCGCTTGCACCCGCTCCATGATGTCCACGTCTTCGCCCACCACCACCTTGCTGCCGTGCATTTGTGCCAGGAGTACTTGGCTGGAAGAACCGTAAGGCTGTTTCCTGCGTGCGCTAAACCAATAGATTTCCAGGTCGGTCCGGTCCGGTGCGACGGGGATGTGGTGTTCCAGCGTGAAGGAATAGCCGCCGTTGGAGCTGGCGATATGCATGTTCGGGAACGCCAACCAGTTGAAGTAGGCATCCTGCGTACCCCAGCGTTCCACTTTATCGTGCCAGCCGAAGTGCTTGAGGTTGGGGATGGCGGCTTCCGGGCCACCGAAACTGAAGCGGCGCATTTCGCGCCTTAAGGCTGCGGGCGAGCTGTCTTGCAACGCTTCCGTGGACTCCTTGGCTTGTTCTTCGTTTACCTCGGCAAAAAAGCTGACGCTCTTGGCCAAGGTCTTGGGGTGGACGAAGCGCGGGTGATTGCCATCCCGCAGATTTTCGTAAGCGAGTTTCCAGTTGTACCGGCCATGCCATGTGGTCACCATGACCTCGGTGTCATAGGCGTTGGAACTACTTTCCAGCAAGGCGATGAAGTCTTCGGAAAACTGCTCCTCGATTGGCATTGGGTTGGGATCGAGGTTGACGAACAGCAGGTTGCCGATGGGGCGCAGTGAGAATTCGCGCAGCTTCAAGTTATCCTTTTCACTACTGCTAAGGCGATAAATCGCATCGCAGTCCGGGATGTTCTTTACTCGGCCTTGTTCGTCGTAACTCCAGGCGTGGTAGGGGCACACCAAAGGCCGGCAACCGATAGCTCCGGTTTGAATCAGTGCACTGCGGTGGAGGCAAATGTTTTCGAACGCACGGATTTGGCCGTGGAAGTTCTGGATTACCACGGGAATGCCCGCAATCTTGCGGGTGATGAAGCAGTTGTTTTCCCGCAGCAGTGTCCTGAGCCCTGCAAACAACCAAACCCGACGGAAGATCTTGCGCTGCTCGCGCTCAAAGATCTCCGGTGACAGGTAGTACCTGGGGTGCATTCGCGAGCGCATAAGTCACTGCCTTGTCAATCGTGTTGGCTGTTATATGTCATGGTCGTCCGCCGTTGAGAATATGTGCGCCTTGAGGCATCAAGACATCATAAAAGCAGCGGTCCGGCAGGGCAGCCGGCAACATGCTAGGCAACAGCCACTCGCAATGGCGGCCGATCTTGGCCTTGGCTGGCGCAATGCAGCCCCGGCCCAGGGTGCTGCTTTGTCCGATCTCCACGTCGTGGCCGAGAAGGACACCGGCCTGCAAAGTGACGCAAGCACCCAGGCGCACGTTCTGCTCGACGATTACCTGCCGGTCCAGCCAGCTACCGGGGCCGATAGTGGCGCCAGCGGCCAAATTGCAGCCGGGGCCGATATACACATTGCCCATTAGACGCACGGCGGTATCGACATGGGCATGCGGCGATACAAGATTGATCGTGCGATAGCCGGCCAGGCGCACGTCGGCGAGCAACTTGTGCCGCGCATGGTTGACTGCGCGTTCGTCGAGCGCGACGAAGACCTCGGTGGCACTGACGATGTGGAGCGCCAGTAGCTCGCCTAGATCGAAGTTGTAGTGGTCAGTGGAGGTCAGTTCGAGGCTGGAATGGACAAGCTCGCAGTCCTGCGCAGTAAGTTGCGCCTGCTCTAGCGCAGCGCCTTCGCCCAGCAAGACCAGCGACTTCATGCGGGCTCCCCCAGCACGTTGGCGCGATACCACAGATGCTGCCGTACCAGCTGGGTTTCGTAATCGCCGTGCATGAATCGCCGGGAATGAGCGCCAAAACCTGCCTGCATGCGTTCCAGCACTGCAGTGTCCTCGGCAATGACTTGATGCTCGATGCGAATCAGCGCGCTCAACAAGGCGGTAAAGTCCGTGCGTTCGCTATTGCGGCGTGCGGTCATCACCCACAAATGGTAGTCGGTTTCGTAAGCGGACACCGGATCGTACTGTTGCAGTACGAAGCTGTCGCCACGCACGCTATAGAAGTTCACATTCGGGTATATGAACCAGTTGTAGAAGGCTGATTCCTCGCGGTAGCGATCGCAAAGCGAGCTATACCAATTCTCATCTGGCGTGATCGACGCTTTTGCGGGGAAGCTCAGTTCGCTCACGGCAGGGCGCATATACGATTGCAGAAGCTCCTGTACGTGAGACGGAACGTTAGCTGGACGCTCAACGTTAGCGGAAGGCTTAGGCGCGTCCGTCATCAGCGGGTTGAACGTCTTGGGGTGGATGAACGGGATATGGTTGTAGTCCTTCACGTTCTCCATGTTCAACTTCCAGTTGTAGTGCACGCGGTGGCAGCTGTAGATGATCTGCGAATCCAGGTGCATCGATGCTGTGCGGACGTCTTGCAGGAACTCGGGCGAGAACTGCTCGTGCAGCGGCAACGGATCGTCCGAGAAGTTCACGAACAGCAACTGGCCGACCTGTTCCAGATGGAACTGGGTCAGGCAGATACCGGCTTTTTCTTCGGCACTGAACTGGTACAGCCCGGAATTGGGCAGTCCGCGCAGCTCGCCTTCCGCGCCGAACGACCAGGCGTGGTAAGGGCAGACCAGCGGGCGCTTGCCGTGGCGTTCGATCTGGATCGCCGACTGCCGATGCGGGCACTGATTGAGGAAGGCGCGGATACCTGCGTCGGTGCGCTGGACCAATACCGGGACGCCGGCCACCTGGCGCGCAAAGAACTGGTTGCGTTCGCGCACCATTGAGGAAAAGCCGACGAAATTCCACAGCTTGCCGAACAACCGCTGCTGTTCCAGGCGCAGGCTGTGCTCGGTGATGTAGTGCTCGGCATCGAGTGCGTGGCGGGTCATTGTGCGGGGCCCTGCTACTTGCTGAAGATGGTGCGTGCGGGATTGCCGGCCACCGTGACGTTTGGCGGGACATCCTTGATCACCACGCTGCCGGCGCCGATCAAAGCGCCATCGCCCACCGCGATCCCTGGCAGTAAGGTCGCATGCGGATGGATCGTCACGTCGTTGCCGATGCGCACGCCGCCACCGATGAACACGAAGTTGCCGATCTGCACGTAGTCACCGATGGTGACATCGTGACCGACGATGGTGGTGGCCAGGATGGTGACAAACTCGCCGATGCGGCTGTCGGCGCCGATGGACACGCCGACTTCGAATAGACTGCCGCGTCCGATCGGCGTGGGTGATGCTTCGCGCAGGCGCGGCCGCAATATCATGAAGTGGGCGCCACGCTCGATCAGCGGGCGAGTGTAGCGACGGCGTGCGGCAGGATCGCCCAGCGCGCAGACGAAGTGATCGTTCTCGACGATTTGGTAGCTGTCTGGATCTCCGAGAATCGGCCATCGCGTCGTAGTGCCGAGCTCGCTGCGGCTATCCAAAAATCCCTTGATCTCCCAATCGGTTCCGTACTCGGGATCGTCGTGATAGGCCATGGCTGCCACACCCTTGCCAAAGCCGCCGGCGCCGATGATCAACACCTGATAGCGTGGTCGAGTGCTCATGCGAATTCCACGCCGCCATCCATACTGAAAGCCTGGCCGGTCACTTTGCTACTGGCGTCCGAGAGAAAATACAGACAGGCCAGCGCCACGTCGTTTGGGTCGCCGATGCCCAGCGGATAGCGCTTGCGGCTTTCCTCGAACCAGGCCTTGTCCTTATTGATCAACGAGGTCTCGACCAGGCCCGGGCAAAGCGCATTGGCGCGAATCTTCCGCCGTGCCAGTTCCAGTGCCAATGGGCGCAAGGTACCGATCAGGGCGGCTTTCGAGCCTGCGTAAGGGCCGACGCCGACGGTGCCGGTGAGCGCGGCGATGGATGAAATGAACAGCACCGAGCCGCCGGGGCGCAGCGACTGCCGCGCCAGCAGATGCCGTGTCAGCATCACCGGTGCCATGTAGTTGATGTCCATCACCTCGCGCAGAAATTTGTCGCTGACCAGCTTCATCGGCGAAAGCCCGCGAATGCCAGCGCTGTGTACCACTCCGTCGACCGGCCCGCAGTCAGCAGCGAGCTGTTGCACGGCAGCCGCATCGCTCAGGTCGCCAGCAAAAAGGCGGTGCCCATCGCCCGGCAACGCGGCGAGCGTGGCTTGCAGGCGTTGCTCGTCGCGCCCTGCAATCAGCAGCTGCGCGCCCGCATTTGCACAGGCCTGCGCTACCGCCTCACCGATGCCCTTAGAGGCGCCAGTGACCAGCACAGTCTTGCCGTGCAATCCATACAAGTCGCGCAGCAACGCTGAGATAGTATCTGGAGCGGGCATAGGGATTTCCAGACTCATAAGCGGATCGGCAGTGAGATGCCGCCATCGATGGTCAACGTGCTCCGGGTGATCCACCGGCTGGCAGTTGAGAGCAGGTAGGCCACACCCTTGGCGACGTCATCTGGATCGATGCGGCCCAGCGGCGTCAGTGCGATCTTGTCGTCCATGTCGGCGGCCGTGCCCAGTTTTTTCAGCATGGGTGTGTCGACATAGCCAGGCGCCACGCAATTGGCGCGCAAGCCATGCTTGGCCTGTTCCAATGCCAGCGTGCGCACTGCCGCCTCGAGTGCGGCTTTGGACGCGGCATATCCTGCTGCAGCCTGGGGCGCCGCACGTGCAGAGAGTGCGGTCACATAGACCAGCGACGCGGAGCCGCGTAAACGCTTCTTGGCAAGCAACTGCTGGGTCAGGCTGACCGGCGCCAGATAATTCACCGACAGCATTTGCTGCAGGTGTTTTTCTGCGGCCATCCGAAACGGCACCAAGGCGGCAAGGCCTGCACACGATGCCAGCCCGTCATAGCCCGGCGCCGCATCCACCAGCCGCTTGCGGGTCGCTTCTTCGGTGAGGTCACCTGCTAGCACATTGTGACCGCTGCCGTGCAATGCCGAGGCCACGGCAGTCAAGCGCGCTTCGTCGCGTCCGGTCAGTACCAAGGTCGCGCCGAGCCGGGCGCACAGTGCCGCGACCGCTGCTCCGATGCCCGAGGAGGCACCGGTCACCAAAATGGTTTTGTCTTGCAGCCCGAATGTGTCCGTGCTCACAGCCGTCATGCTCACGACTCGATCAAATCAGGAAACACCGCACCCTTGATATCCACCAGGCAGGTGCCCCACGACAGCCCGATGCCGAAGCCGCACAGCAACACGCGTTTGGGCCCGGATTCGAGTTCCTTGTTGATCCGCGCAGTCATGGTCACCGGCAGCGAGGCGCCGCT
Organism: Xanthomonas sp. 3793; assembly: GCF_024806835.1. Lineage (GTDB taxonomy): Bacteria > Pseudomonadota > Gammaproteobacteria > Xanthomonadales > Xanthomonadaceae > Xanthomonas > Xanthomonas arboricola_F. The sequence goes on along the minus strand of NZ_JANTYU010000001.1, from coordinate 309,365 downwards.
GGTATTGCCGAAGTCGCGCAGCGTAGAGGGAACTTTTTCCACCGGCAGACCGAGCTTCTTACGGATGGTTTCGTTGATCATGCGGTTGGCTTGGTGGAACACGAAATAATCGATCTCATCCTTGGAAACGCCGGTGTAGTCCAGCATTTTCTGCACTGCGGGCGGGATGCGCTGGGTTGAGAAGCTCAGCACGGCCACGCCGTCGAGCTGCAGATCCACACCGCGCTTCCACGGGCCATCTGCTTCCTCGCGGTAGGGCACAAGGTGCTGTATGCCGACCGGTTCACGGTGCCCGCCCACGGGCAGGATGATCGCCTTGTAGCCGCTGCCATCGCTGTTGAGGTCGAAATACATCGGTGGCGCGTCGGCGCTGAACTCCAGCGCGGTGGCGGTGCCGGAGTCGGAGAAGATCGGGTCTTCCAGGTTGGCGCTGCGGTCGCCGACCAGCAGCAGGCCCTTCTTGACGCCGCCGGCGGCGATCATCGAGCCGAGCAGGTTGATGCCGAACGGGTAGGCCGAGCAGCCCAGGTTTACATCGAACGCGACCGTGGCGTGCGACAGCCCAAGTCTGTCCTGCAGGATGATGGCGGTGGCGGGGATCGGGTAATCCGGCGACTGCGTCACCACGATCAGCGCATCGATCTCCTCGCGCTTCCACTGCAGTTTTTCCAGCAGTACCTCAGTCGCATCGAAAGCCAGGTCGGAAAAGCACTGCCACTCCGACGCCATGCGGCGCGTCTCGATGCCGATGTTGCGCACCAGGCGCTCGCGCTCGGAGCGGATCTGCGGCCGGCAGTCGGTGAGATTGGACACGACCCGCTTCGGCACGCAGGTCGCCATGCCGGCAAAGCGGACATTGTGCAGCGTGGAGGTCGGCATGGTGCTTACGCCTCGGTCAGTTTGTAGAGATCGCCGACGGTGACGGCGGCAGTGAGATCTTCGCCGGTGATGGTCTTGCTGTATTCCATGTCGAACATGACGATCACGCCCAACGCTGCCAGCGAGTCCCACTCCGGCAATTCCAGTAGTACGGTGTCCAGTGTGACCTCCACCGGCTCCTGGAAGTCGGTGGCGGAGAGGAAGTTCTCGATAAATGTTGCCTGGGTCATGCGAGCTCGCCTGGTTGCCTGTTGAAGAGATGGGAGTCTGAAATGCAGGTGCAGCGTGGTGCGATCATGTTGCCTGTGCGCCGGCGATCAGGTCGGCAATGGTATCGACCTGTTCGCTGGTCAAACCGGGAAAGATCGGCAGGCACAATACTTGGGCGGCCACCGAGCGCGCTACCGGCAGCCGCGCCGGTGCCGACGAGGGCAGGGCGCGATACATCGGGAAGTCGCTGATCAACGGATAGAAATACCGTCGTGCCAGGATGCCGTGCTCGCGCATCAATTGGTACAGCGCATCGCGCGCCAGCGGGTAGTCGTCCCGCACCAGGATCGGAAAATACGCATGATTGGCGCTGGAATGCTGCGGTGCTGCGACGCAGCGGATGCCACGCACCTCGCTCAATCGTTGCCGGTATTGCGCGTCGATGGCGCGGCGCTGCGCAATGGCTTCGTCGATATGCTTGAGCTGCAACAGGCCGAATGCCGCGCTGATTTCGTTCATTTTGCCGTTGATGCCCGGTGCCACCACCGTGGTTTCGTCGACGAAGCCGAAATTCTTCAGATGCCCGATGCGTTGGTAGGTTCTTTCGTCCGGGCACACGATGGCGCCGCCCTCGAAGGTGTTGAATACCTTGGTGGCATGAAAGCTCAACACGCTCAGGTCGCCGTGGCGCAGGATCGATCCGCCGGCATCGCGCACGCCAAACGCATGCGCTGCGTCGTAGATCACCTTGAGGTTGTAGATGTCGGCGATGCGGGTGATGGCAGTGGTATCGCACGCGGTGCCATAGCAATGCACCGGCATGATCGCGGTGGTCTGCGGGGTGATGGCCGCCTCGATCTTGGACGGGTCCATGTTGAGCGTCACCGGGTCGATATCCACGAATACCGGAGTGATGCTCTTCCACAGCAACGAGTGCGCCGTGGCCACGAAGGAGTAGGGGGTGGTGATGACTTCGCCGGTGATGCGCAGCGCCTGCAGGGCGGTGATCAACGCGGTAGTGCCGTTGGTCAGCAGGGCCAGATGCGGCACTCCCAGGTAGTCGCACAGCGCCTGCTCGAGCGCACGGTGCATCTCCCCCCCGTTGCTGACGGTGCGACTGGTCCAGATCCGTTCCAGGTACGGCAGAAAGTCTTCCAGCGGCGGCAGCAGCGGACTGGTGACGGGGATGGGCATCAATGCCTCGCTGGGACGGTGGATGTCGGGATTCCGCCGCAATCGGCGGTTGCGGACGGAGTGATCCTGTTGAAGCAAGCGCTATGCCAGCGGGCGCTGGCGGAGCGGTGGCCGGCTCAGTTCGCCAGCTCGGTCTGCTCGCGGTCGATGCCGTACTTGCGCAGCTTCTCCACCAGCGTGGTGCGGCGCAGGCCGAGTAACTGGGCTGCATGCGCAACCACCCCCTGGGTGCGTTCCAGCGCCTCGTTGATGAGGGCCAGCTCGATGTTGGCCATATGGCCACGCAGGTCGATGCCATCGTCGGGCAGGCTGGCAGCAGAGACCGGTTCGGCGTCGGCGGTCTTGGGTTGCAGCGTCACCACATTGCTAGGCAAGGCGTTGACGTCGGCAGGCGCCGCCACCAGGGCCGGCTCCGGCGGCAACTCGACCGGAATGGACGATGCGAAGTCGCCGCGATAGCGCGCCGGAAGGTCCTGTACGCGCACCAACCCACCCGGATGCAACACCGCCAGGCGCTCCACCAGGTTGGTCAGTTCGCGCACGTTGCCCGGCCAGTCGTAGCTGCGCAGCGCCTGCAGCGCCTCATCGGCAAAGCGCACTTCGCCGCGACCGGTACGCGCCAGCTGGCCGGCGATCGTCTGCACCAGGCTGGCCAGATCGTCGACGCGCTCGCGCAACGCCGGCATTTCGATCGGGAACACGTTGAGGCGATAGAACAGGTCCTCACGGAACTGCCCGTCGCTGATGCGGGTTTCCAGATTGCGGTGGGTGGCGGCGATCACGCGCACATTGCAGCGGATGGTCTGGCCGCCGCCAACACGCTCGAAACTGCGTTCCTGCAGCACGCGCAGCAACTTCACCTGCATCGGCAGGCTCATGTCGCCGATTTCGTCGAGCAGCAGGGTACCGCCCTCGGCCATTTCGAAGCGGCCCTTGCGGGTGGTCAGCGCACCGGTGAAGGCGCCTTTTTCGTGGCCGAACAGTTCGCTTTCCAGCAGGTCCGGCGGGATCGCGCCGCAGTTGATCGCCACGAACGGCCCATCACGGCGGGGCGAGTGCTGGTGGATGGCGCGCGCGACGACCTCCTTGCCGGTGCCCGATTCGCCCAGCACCAGCACCGTGGTGTCGAACGCTGCCACCTGGTCGATCAGCCGGCGCAGGCGGGTGACCGCCTCGCTGTTGCCGGTCGGCCCGGTGTCCTGTTGCACGCCGGCCTGGTGCTCGGCATCCAGGCGCTTGAGGCTTGCGCGGCGCAGCAGCGCTTCCAGCTGCGCGTGGCGCAGCGGCGTGTCCAGCGCCCAGACATTGGCTTCGTGCAGGCCATGGGTCTGCGCAAACGTGGTCGGGCTGCCTTCCATCAACAGCACCGGCGGCGGCAGCTTGGCATCGGCCAGCCAGTCGAAGAATTTGTCGGCCTGCGCGGCGTCCTGCGCCGAGCCCACCATCACCGCCATCCACTCATCGTGGCGGTGACGGCCAGGATTGATGTCGGCGCCGTCGGTGACCCAGCGGGGATTGAAGTCCATGAACTCGAGCAGCGAGACGGTGCGCTCGGCGCGCACGGCGTCACTGTCGATCAACAGAATGCGGGACTCACTCATTCCTGGCTCCTTCCGTCAGGCCCTCCAGGATTGGCATGACTTCCTGGATATAGGACAGCTTGCTGACAAAATTGTCAGCACCCGCGCGAAGAGCGTGTTCACGATGCTCGGCATCGTCGAAGTGGCTCGCGATGACAATATACGGCGGATCGTCCTGTGTCTTGATCAGACGCGTGGCCTGCAGGCCGCCCATCTCGGGCATGGCCAGATCCATCAACACGACATTGGGGCGCAGCGACTCAGAGCGCTCGATCGCTTCCAGTCCATTGGCGGCACTGCCCACGATGTTGAGCCACTCCACTTTGCGAAAATGACGCATCGCAGCGTTGATGAAGCCCTCGTGGTCGTCGACCAGCAGCACGGTGAGTTTGCTCATAGTAGTCCTTATCCCGCTCGCGCAAGCAGCGGTTTGTTGTTACGGCGGCGCTCGCGGGCCGGGGCGATGTCCAGTTGTTCGCGGTACTTGGCCACGGTCCTCCGCGCAATATTAACGCCCTGACGCGACAACAGGCCGGCGATGGCTTCGTCGGCCAGCGGGCGACCCGCCGGCTCGCTCTCGATCAAGCGACGCACCATGGCCTTGACCGCCTGGCCGGAGACACTGGCGCCTTCGAGCCGCACGGCGAAGAAATGCTTGAGTTCGAAGGTGCCACGCGGGGTTTGCAGGTATTTGCCGGTGGTGATGCGCGAAATGGTGGATTCGTGCATGCCGATCTCGTCGGCGATTTCCTTCAGGGTCAGCGGTGCCATCGCTTCTTCGCCGCGCGCCAGGAAGGCGGCCTGGCGTTCGACGATTGCACGCGTGGCGCGCAGCAGGGTTTCGTAGCGCATCGACAGACCGCGGGTCAGCCAGCGCGCTTCCTGCAACATGTCGCGCAGCGGCTGTGCGGCATCGCCGGCCTCTGCCAGCGCGCGTTCGTGCACCGGGTTGATGCTGACGCGATGGGTGGTTGCCGGGTTCAACGCCACGCGCCAGCTGCCATCGGCATGCCAGGCGAGCACATCCGGAATGACGCTGGCGTTGCTTTCTTGCAGCAGGTCGTCGCCCGGACGCGGCTGCAGCGACAGGATCAGCCGCACCGCTTCGCGCGCATCGCCCACTTCGGCATCGTGCGCACGCGCCAGCAGCGCGTAGTCGTGGCCGGCCAGCAGATCCAGATCGCCGGCCAGGATGCGCGCGGCCAGATGACGGGCCGGAACGCGGCCGGGCAGGGCGCTCAACTGGGCTTGCAGGCATTCGCGCAGATCGCAGGCGGCCAGGCCCGCCGGGTCGCCGTGCAACAGGCGTTGGCGGCTCGCTTCCACTGCCTCGACGGTCATACCCAGGCGCGTGGCGCCGAGCTGCTGCAGCGTCGACAGTGCCTCGGTCAGATACCCGGCATCGTCGGTCTGCTCCAACCAGAACGCGGCGGCCCCCAATGCGGCCTCGTCCAGGTCCAGCGCCAGTTCGCGCAGGATGCGCACATGCGGGTCGGTGGACTCGCCGGCGGCCACGCGCTGCATGCGGTCGTCGTCGCCATCGTTCCAGCTACTGCTCTGCACGTCCCACATCGTGCTTTCCGGCAGCTCGTCGAAGGCGGCGACATCGCTGGCGCCATCGTCGTTGGTGGCGGCCTCGTCCCCGTTATCGGCCAGCTCTTCCAACTCCAGCAACGGATTGGTTTCCAGGGCGCGACGGATTTCCAGTTCCAACTGCATGCCGTCCAGTTGCAACAGACGGATCGACTGCAGCAGCTGCGGGGTGAGGTGCAGTTGCTGGCCAAGCTGGGCGGAAATGGTCGTCTTCATGGAAGCGCTTCCGAAGGGCGCTGCATGCGGCAGCGATGGAACGCATCTTGCAGGACAAAGCGACGGGTTTCTAATCAGGGAGTCGGGTGAGGTGGCTCATGATTTTCCTGACAGCGTGTCGGGAATCCCCTGACAGGATGGGCGAGCTCAAGCGTGCCCGACGGAATTCCGTCACTGTTTTCGTTGCGGCAGCCCTGTGCGGGCCGCGCCGGGTCCTTCGAGTCACCGATACGGCGATTGCGGCTGCAATCGCTCAGACCAGTTCGTTGTGATGCTTGGCGGCCAGCAGGACCAGGTCGTTGGCGCGGCGGCAGCCCAGCGACTCCATCATGCGCGCGCGATGGGTCTCCACCGTCTTGACGCTGATGCCCAGGTCGGCGGCAATTTCCTTGTTGCTCTGGCCGCGACCGATCTCGCGCAGGATCTCGCGCTGGCGCGGCGACAGCGCCGCAATACCCACCGGTTTTTCGCGGCCCAGCATCGGCGCAATCATCTTGGACGAGATCTGCGGGCTCAGGAACACCTGGCCGGCAGCGGCAGCGCGCAGCGCCAGTTCCAGCTCCAGCGGCGCAGCGTCCTTGACCACGAAACCGACCGCGCCACGATCGAGCGCATCGCGCACATGCACAGGGTCGTCGTGCATCGACATCATCACCACATGGGTGCGTGGTGCGGCGCGCAGCACGTCGGTCATGGCGTCCAGACCGCTACGGCCGGGCAGGGACAGGTCCATCAGCACCAGATCCGGGCGATGCAGGGATGTCATGTCCAGGGCTTGTTGCGCGTTGCTGGCCTCACCGACGACATCGATGCCGGCAAAGGTTTGCAGCAGCCTGGACAGGCCTGCACGGACAAGGGTGTGATCGTCGACGATGATGACTCGCACGGCGCAGAAGAGACCTTTTTTCGGTATGGGGCACCTTAGCCGACCCGGCGCCCGGCGCCAACCATCGGGATCAGCGCTGGCGGCGGGCGTCGGCGATCTGACGGCGATGCAGACGAAACAGATGACGTTCCAGAGCCTCCTGCAACCCGGGTGAGAGTGGCGCGAACCGCAGCCAAAGCCATTGATCGTGACCATCGCTTGCGCTGGCCAGTACCTCGGCCGGAAGCTGTACCAATTCAGGAAGCCAGTCGGATGGTTGCAGGCAGACGCTGCCGGTCGTGCCCGGCGCGTGGCTGGTTGCGCAATTCAGGCGGATCCCGCGGACCGACCAATGCACCATGGTCTGGATCAGGCCGCTGTCTCCCTGGCGCACCAGGCGGCCGATCAGCGCGAGCATCAGATCGAGCTTGGCGTCCATCCGCTGCACCAGCAGCGGCAGTTCGCCACGGTCTTCGCTGCTCTCATCGCTACGCAGGTCTTCGACCTGGCCCAGGCTGCGCAGCAGCGTCTCTGCGGCACTGTGCGAGCCCGCATCGGCATCGGCACCGGCGCGGAAGCCGGCCGGCAGACGCAGTTCGCAACTGAGCGTGTCGGCAAACAGCTCGGCATCGGCGGAGGGCGCGAGTGTGCCGAGCGCGGTCATCAGATCCGTCCGACCCGGGCGTAGGCGCGGCTGGCCGAAGAGGAGGTGCGCTGGGCGCGGATCAGATCCAGGAGCTTGCGGCGACGGTCGAGCATCATCCGCATCAAATCCTGCTGCATCGTCTGCAAGGTCTGCAGCGCGTCGCGGTCCTGGCTCAGATCCGCGTGCTGCGCATACTCGCGCAAGTGCAGGTCGTGGCTGTCGAGCAGGAACGGCATCGCCTCGAAATCCTCTTGCGCCATGGCAAGGCGGAGGTCGGCGATTTCGGCTTGGAGGCTTTGCGCGCTGTGCATGGCTGGACTCAGGAAACCGCAGCGAGGCCGCGTTGTTCGAGGGGAATGGAGTTCCACGCCGAATCGATTTCGCTGAGCAGATCCAGCGCTTCGGTCAACGCGGTCTCGTCGTTGTGCAGGTTGGCAGCGGTCAGGCGCTGCATGACGTAGTCGTACAGGGCCGACAGGTTACCAGCGATTTCGCCACCGGCTTCGTGATCGAGCGAGCCGTTCAAATGACCGACGATCGCGCAGGCTTCGCCGATGGCCTTGCCCTTGCGTGCCTGGTCGCCCTGCACCATGCAGGCCTGGGCCAGGCGGATGCGCTGGCAGGCACCGGCGAACAACAGCGACACCAGCTTGTGCGGGTCGGCTTCGGTGACGCTGGTGGACACGCCGACCTTGCGGTATTGCTCGGCATATTGACGATTGGAACCGTACATGGATGACTCCCTCAATTGGCTGGCCTTCGCTGGTCCCGGAGCGGGGTGCTCCTGCGACAACGCTCCTGCCAAGAGGCAAGGCCGACATCACGATAGGTACTTCTTGTATCGGCAACATCGGCGTACGACTTGAGGACTGGCATCACGGAAATCAGCTTGTCAGCAGGCTGCTGAGCGAGCTGGTGCTGCTCTGCAGCTTGCTGATCATGGTTTCCATCGCGGTGAACTGCGCGGTGTAGCGATCGGAGAGCTTGGTCATGCGCGCGTCGAGGTCGTCCAGGTCGGACTCGTAGCCCTTGATGGTCTTGTTCAAGCTGTCCGAACGCAGGGTCAGGGTGCCATTGGTGGCGTTGACGTTGCTGTCCAGCAACTTGGTCATGGCCGAGCCGTATTTGCTGTCCTTGCCGAACACCTCGGCAGCGGCGCCGCCGTCGGCGGCGATGGCGGTGTCGAACTTGCCGCCGTCGAAGCTCATCACGCCATCCTTGTCGATGTTCAGGCCCAGCGCCTTGAGTTCGGTAAGGTTGCCACTGACCTGGCCGCGCAGTTGCTGTTGCAGGCTGCGCACCAGCGAGTCGCCGGTCAAGGCCGCGGCGGTCTTGGTGGTGGCGTCGTAGGCGCTGCTCTTGGCCAGCAAGGTATTGGCGGTGTTGTAGGCGGCCGCGTAGGCGGTGAGGTTGGCCTTCAGGCCGCTGGTGTCGGCCGCAACGCCCAGGTTGACCTTGGTGCCTTCGGCGGCCTTGGTCAGGTTGAGCACCACGCCCGGCACGATGTCGCTGATGGTGTTGGAGCTGGAGGTGCGCTCGAAGCCGTCCACGCGCACCAGCGCATCGGCGGCGGCCACGGTCTGGTTCAACCCGCCGGTGACGCCGGGGCCATAGGTGAGCCCGCTCAGGCTGGGGTCGCTGGCACTGACGGTCAATGCGCCCTTGGTGCCGGAGTCGACCGCGTTGAACACCAGGTGCTGGCCATCGTTGGCGGTCACCACGCTGGCAGTGACGCCCTTGCCACCGGCGGCCTTGTTTATGGCGGCGGCGATGTCGGTGAGCTTGTCGGTGCCGCTGATGTCCACGGTGATGCTTTTGTCGCCGTAGCCAATGGTCAGCGTGCCGCTGCCGACGGTGGCATCGGCGGTGAACGCGCCGGAGGCGAGCTTTTGCGCGCTGGCCAGCGAGACCACTTCCACCGAGTAGTTGCCGGGAGCGGCCGAACTGGTGGTGGTGGCGGTAAAGCCGGCATCGGTGGGGACCGTGGCCTTGTAGGCGTTGGTATCGGCGCTGCTGACGACCTTGTCCAGCGCAGACTTGAGCGTGGTCATGCTGCTCTTGATCTGGCTGATGGCCGACAGCTGCGTGGTCGCTGCGGTGCCGGCCTTGTTGATGCGCGCCTGCTCCGGATCCTTCTGACGGGATACCAGGGTGGACACCACGGTGGGGATATCCAGCCCGGAGCTGGACGTACTGATCACCGATGCCATGTTGCATTCCTCGTCTGGGCATCCGGACAGCGGATGCATGGGATTACCAGACGGGTATCGGCCGCATCCGGGGGGACTTGAGCGGCGCCGATACGTCTGGCTGACCGCAACGCTGATGCAACTTCCGTGCCTGCCGCGTCAATCGCCCGGCGTCAAAAAATCCGCGCCCACAAAAAAGCCCCTCCGAAGAGGGGCTTTTGATTCGCTGCAAAGCGCTGCTGATGCCTCAGGCAAGTTACTGCAGCAGGCTCAGCACGTTCTGCGGAACCGACTTGGCCTGGGCCAGCATCGCGGTACCGGCCTGCTGCAGGATCTGCGTGCGGGTCAGTTCGGCGGTTTCCTTGGCGTAGTCGGTGTCGCGGATACGGCTACGCGAAGCCGACAGGTTTTCCGAGGTGGCGCTCAGGTTGGCGATGGTGGAGGTGAAGCGGTTCTGCACCGCACCCATGTCGGCGCGCGAGGAGTTGACCGCGGTCAGCGCCTTGTCGACGATTTCCAGGGCCTTCTGCGAGCCGGAGAACGTGGAGATATCCAGGCTGCTCAGGGTCGACGCGGTGGAGCCGGAAGCGGCCGAGGCGGTGGTGAGGCCGGCGCCGACGGTGATGCCGGTGGCGCTGGAAGTGCCGGCAGTCAGCGAGGTGAAGTCCTGGCCAGCCTTCAGCGATTCGATCTGCAACGTACCGTCGGTCTTGATCGAGGCGTACATGCCGGTCTGGTCCAGCTTGTCGTTGATGGCCGCAGCGACCTTCTTGTTCACGTCGGCAGCGGTGTCGCCGGAAGCGACCTTGACGTCGGCGATGGTGACGCTCTTGGCCGCGCCGCTGGCGTCATTGAAGGACAGGCTCATGCCGGAGACCGAACCCGACGCGGTGGCGGTGCCGGTCACGCCAGCGCCGGAGACGGCGGCGGCGAAGCTGGCCTTGCCCAGCGAATCGACGTTGGCGTCGACGATGCTGTTGATGCCGATGGTCTGGCCGGCGTCGGCGCCGACCTGGAACAGCGCGCCGGAGAAGTCGCCGTTCAACAGCTTGGTGCCGTTGAAGTTGGTCTGGTTGGCAACGCGGTCGATTTCGGCGGTGAGCTGCTTGACTTCCGAGTTCAGCGCGTCGCGGTCGGTGGCCGAGTTGGTGGCGTTGGACGACTGCACCGACAGCTCGCGGATACGCTGCAGGTTGCTGCCGATTTCGACCATCGCGCCTTCGGCGGTCTGGGCCAGCGAGATGCCGTCGTTGGCGTTGCGCGAGGCAACGTCAAGGCCGCGGATCTGCGTGGTGAAACGCTCGGAGATCGCCAGACCTGCGGCGTCGTCCTTGGCGCTGTTGATGCGCAGACCAGACGACAGACGCTGGATGCTCGTCGACATGCTGGCGCTGCTGGTGTTGAGGTTACGCTGAGCGTTCAGCGACATTACGTTGGTGTTGATTACCTGTGCCATTTTGATTTCTCCTAAGCGATTTTTCCGGCAAGGGGGACTTGCCCGGAGCCTCCGCAGGGGGGCCATCAAGTTGGCCGTTGCCGCTGCTGAGATGAATAACGGCGTTGCGTCGGGAACCTTTAGCGAAATCCAGTATTTTTTTACTGTTTTTCTGCTGCGGGACGAAATGCGTAAGCGTTGTGTATCAAGGGGTTTGGTTTATTCGGCAGCACCCCGTCAATCTTTAGCGTTGGTATAACTGTTCGAAAAATAAACTCCGTCCGCCTGCGCAAGTGCTCACGCGCAGGAGCGAAGAAAACGCAGGTTTTCTGCTGCAAATCAGCGGATCAGGTTGAACAAGGACGAGGACTGCATCTGCTGAAAAATGGTCTGAGCGGCCTGCAGGGAGGCCTTCTCGAGTTCGTACTGCCCGATCGCCGAGGCGTAGTCCAGATCGCGGATCGACGACAAGGTGGTCTTGAGCGTGACTTCGTTGGATTCAAGCAAGGAGTTGGCGTTGTCGATGGCCGACAACTGCGCGCCGCCGGAGGCGCGCGCATCGATCATCTTCGACGAAGCCTGCGCGATGTCGCGCATGGAGGTCTGCAGCGTATTGATCATCGCCGCCTTCTGCGGCTGGGTCAGCGTATCGGAGTTGAGCGCGCCGACCAGATCGTCGATGGTGGAGAACACGTCCTTGGTGGTGGAGGCGCCGATCTGGAAGCTGTCGCCGACCGCCGGTGCGCCGCTGATGCGCATGCGCACGCCGGCTGCGGTGATGTCGTCGCCATCCTTATAGGTGCCGGTGCTGACCACTGCATTGGTGCTGTCGCGCACCTCGTAGGTGTCGGCGGCGGTGAACTGCACGCTGTAGCTGCCGCCGTTCCAGCTGCCGGTACTGGCATCGCGGCTGAAATCCAGCAACAGCCCGGTGCCGGTATTGGCGTTGGAAGGGTGCGCGTCCACGGTGCCGTCGCCGGTGCGGATACGCATGAAGATTTCGCTGCCGGGCAGGGTGTCGCTGACAAAGGTGTCCGGCGCCACTTCGACCTGCTTCTGGGTCTGGTCGCCGTTATAGACGACGCCGCCATTGCTCTTGATGAACGGCGCGCTGCCATCGGCGGTGCCGCCGAACAGATAGCGCCCGGTGCCGTCGGTGCTGTTGGCCAGGCTGACCATGCTGTCGCGCAACGCGGTCAGCTCCGAGGCGATCGCCTTGCGGTCGTCGGGGCTGAGCGAGGAGTTGTTGGCCTGCACCGCCAACTCGGTGACGCGCGCCATTTTGTCACCGGCTTGCGACAGCGCGTTTTCCTGCAGGCCCAGGCGGTTCTGCACGTTGTTGGCGTTCTCGCCGAAACGCGTGATCGCGGCCAGCGCACGGTCCAGGCCCACTGCGGTGCCTGCGGCGACCGGATCGTCCTTGGCGGTGACCAGGCGCTGGCCGCTGGACAGCTGCGACTCGAGCTGGTTCAGCCGCGTCTGCTTGGCGCCCATCGAGGCGATCGACTGGCTGTACATCATGCTGGTGGAGATACGGTCGGTCATCAGCGTACGGCGCCCAGGATGGCTTGGAAGATGGTGTCGGCGGTGGAGATCATCTGTGCGGCGGCCTGATAGGCCTGCTGCAGCTTGAGCATGTTGGCGGCTTCCTCGTCGAGGTTGACGCCGGAAATCGAATCGCGGCTGGCCTGCGCCTGGTCGTTGATGACCTTCTGCGCGTCGGCGGCGTAATCGGCCGCACGCGCCGCCGAGCCCACCGACGTGGTCAGGCCCGACAGCGCGCCGTTGAGCGTGACGGTGCCGCCGCTGAGCGCTTTGGCATCGTCGATCTTGGCCAGCAACTTGGCATTGCCGTTGTCGCTGGAGCCGGCGCCCATCGGGCCCACGCCGAACGTATCGCCGGCCTTGGGCGCGCCATCCAGCGTAAAGCTCCAGCCGTTGGCGCTGATGGTCTGGCCGGCGGTGTAGGCGAACGGGCCGGTACCGTCAATGGTGTATTGATTGGCGTCGATGAACTCCACCGACGACGGGGTCAGCAGCGCCGGGTTCTGCGCATTGGTGACCTTGACGTCGCTGATCTTGCCCGAGCCCAGGTTGGCGACGGTGGCGGTGGCCTTGACCGGGGTGGCCGCGGCAATGCGCGACGGGTCGGTGATGGCCACCGATAGGGTACCGGCCAGTCCGGCGGTGGGCTGCAGCAGGAATTTGTCGCCGTTGGCCGGTGTACCGCCCACCACCATGCTCACGCCATTGAGCACCAGCGGGTTGGCAGGGGTGCCGGTGCCGGTCATCGGCACCGCCGCGCCGGTGCTGGCGCTGGTGGCCTTCCACGCCGTGCCGTCGAAGCTGAGCGTGACGTTCTGCCCATCCACCGCCGACATGTTGCTGAAGCTGGCGGTCAGCGACGCGGTGCCGGTGTTGCCCGGGTTGGCCGCAGTGGTGGGCGAACCGATGTTGAAGAAGTTGCCGCCCATCGCGCCGTACAGGTCCATGCCCTGCGCATGACCGGCATTGAAGGTGCTGGCCATGCCCACCGCAAGGCGGCCCAGTTCGGCCTGGGTCGGCTCCAGCACGCTGCTGCGAAATTCCAGCAGGCCGCCGATCTGGCCGCCCAACGAACTGGCGCTGAGGCTGACGTTCTGCCCCTGGGTCTGCATCGCCACCTGCAGCTTGGTCGGCTGGTATGGGTCGGCGACGGTGGTGAGCTTGGACGAGGTGGTTCCCACCACCAGCGCCTGGCCACCGGCGGTGAAGACATTCATGAAGCCGCCGTCCTGCATCACCGCGGTGCCGCCGGTGTAGCCCACCAGCTTGCTCACCAGCGCATCGCGCTGGTCCAGCATGTCCGGCGACGCGTTGGCCGCGCTGTTGCCGATGGTGCCGTTGATCTTGGCGATCTGCTGCGTCAAACGGTTGACTTCGTCCACCGAGGACGTCAATCCGCTGTTGACTTCATTGCTCAGGCTGTCCATCTGCCCGTTGAGCTGCTTGAAACGCGTCGCCAGCGAATTGCCGCTGTCGAGCATGCTCTGGCGCTCGGCGGTGGAGGACGCATTGGACGACACCGCACTGGTGGAGTCGAAGAAGTTCGACCACAGCCCGGCCACATTGGTGGCGGTGTTGGAATACAGCGCGTCCACGCGGTTGGACAGCGAGGACAGCTGCTGCAGCCGCGAGAGCTCGCCGCCGCTGTCGAGCAGGCGCGAGATGGCCAGCTGATCCGCCACCCGACCCACATCGGTGATCTTGGCGCCATTGCCCACGAACGCGTAGCCCATGTCGGTGGGCGTGCGCGTTGCAAATTCCACCCGCTGGCGGCTGTAGCCTTCGGTATTGATGTTGGCGACGTTATGGCTAACGGTCGACAACGCCCGTTGGAAGGCGATCAGCGCGCTGGTCCCGGTGGACATGATGGACATGGGCGTTTACCTCAACGACGGGTGGTGCCGAACCCGGCGGGCTCGGCGGTACTGGCGTAACGGTTGGACAGATCTGCCGCTGCGTTGCCGATGGCGGCCACCGCGCGGTCGATGGTCGGCCCGTTGGCGATCGCCGCGATCTTGGCTGCGTAGCCCGGATCGGTGGCGTAACCGGCCTGTTGCAAGCCGCGTGCAAAACCGCGGATATCGGTGCCGGCCTGCAAGGCGCCCTGGTAGCGGCTGTTGTTCTTCAGCAGGCGCACGTAGTCGGCAAAGCTTTCCTCGGCCGAGCCATAGGCGCGGAAATCGGCGGTTTCGGTGGTTTTGACGCCATTGACGTATTCGTGGGTGCCGGTGGTGACCTTGGCGCCGTTCCAGCCGGTGGCCTTGATGCCGAACAGGTTGTTGGAATCGCCGCCGTTGCCGATGCCGCGCCGGCCCCAGCCGGTTTCCAGCGCGGCCTGCGCGACCAGCGCACGCGGGTCCACGCCCAGTTCGCGCGCGGCCTTCTGCGCATGCGTCCAGATCTTGGCGACAAAGCCTTCCGGAGTGCGCTCGCCCAGGCTGGCCGCAGCACTGCTGGCCGCGCTCGCGTTGACCGCGGCATTGGCATCGGCGGCATCGCTGGCGGCCACGTCGCTCCAGCGGTCGTTGGCCGAGGGCCAGCTCAGTGCGGCCGCATCGTCGCTGCCGGCATCGCTGCTGCCGGTGCGACCGGCGATCAGGTCCAGTACCTGGCTCATGCCGACGCCGCCCAGCGCACCTGCGCCGAGCTTGGCTGCCGCGCCCAGGGTCGCGCCGATGCCGCTGGCGGCGCCATCGCGGGCGGGCAGCGGCAACGAGGCATCGCGCTTGCCGGCCACCAGCGAATAGGCCTTGGCAGCGTCGGCGGTGCTGAGCGAGGTGTTCAACGCCGGGCCGCCGGTGTCGCCGCTCAGCTGCTTGGAGATCATCGCCGACAGGCCCAGGCCCTTGCCTTCGGTCAGCGCCTTGGCCATCTGCTGGTCGTACATCTCGCGGAACATCTGGTTTTCACCCGGAAACATCGGGTCGCCGGAGCTCGCATCGCGCATGCTCTTGACCAGCATCTGCGCGAACTGGCCTTCGAGCTGACGGGAGACCTTGTCGATCTTTGCCGGATCGGCCTTGGTGCTCGGGTTGAGATCAATGGGCGAGGCTGCGATACGCATGTCAGATGACCTCCAGCTCCGCCGTCAGCGCGCCAGCCTGCTTCAGGGCTTCGAGAATGGCGACCAGGTCGCCGGGAGCTGCGCCCACTTCGTTGACCGCGCGAACGATCTGATCGAGCGTGGTGCCGCCTTCGAACTTGAACATGCGGCTACCTTCGGAGGTGGCCGTGATCGTCGATTGCTGGGTCACCGCCGTGCGGCCGCCGCTGAAGGCGCCCGGCTGGCTGACGTTGGTGTTCTCGCTGATGGTCACGGTGAGCGAGCCATGCGCGATGGCGGCCGGCATCACCCGCACCAGCTGGCCGATGACCACGGTGCCGGTACGTGCATTGACCACCACCTTGGCCGGTGCGTCGCCCGGCGAGAGTTCGACATTTTCCAGCCGCGCCAGCAGGCCGATGCGCGCGCCCGGGTCGGTCGGCGAGCGCACTGCCACGGTCACGCCGTCCACCGCACGCGCGGTGCCAGCGCCGAAGCTGTTGTCGATCGCCGCAACCATGCGCGAGACGGTGGTGAAGTCGTTCTGGTGCAGGTTGAGGGTGATCTCGCCGCTGCCGGCAAACACATCCGGCAAGGCGCGTTCGACGGTGGCGCCGTTGGGAATGCGACCGACGCTGGGAATGTTGACCGAGACGCGCGAGCCGTCCTTGCCCTGCGCGCCGAAGCCACCGACCACCAGGTTGCCCTGTGCCATCGCGTAGACCTGGCCGTCGGCGCCTTTGAGCGGTGCCATCAGCAGTGAGCCGCCACGCAGCGACACCGCGTTGGCGATCGAGGAGACGGTGATGTCGATCGGCTGGCCGGGCTTGGCGAACGGCGGCAGTTCGGCGTGGATCGCCACGGCCGCGACGTTTTTCAGCTGCGGGTTGACGTTCGCCGGAACATTGACGCCCAGCTCGCCGAGCAGGTTCTTCAGGCTCTGCACGGTGAAGGGCGCCTGGCTGGTGCGGTCGCCGCTGCCGTCCAGGCCCACCACCAGGCCGTAGCCGACCAGCGCGTTGCCGCGCACGCCGCCGACCTGGGCAAGATCCTTGATGCGCTCGGCCGAGGCCGGCGCGGCAATTGCGCACAGCGCAACGGCAGCGGCGAGCAGACGGAAGGGCAGGGAAGACAGGTTCATGGTCGCAGGCTCAGTAGGGCGACAGACGGGAATTGAAGAAGCGGCTCAGCCAGCCCATCGCGTTGGACTGCGCGATCGCGCCACGGCCGCCGTAGGCGATGCGGGCGTCGGCCACCTTGCTGGAGGGCACGGTGTTGTCCGGGCCGATGTCGGCGGCGCGCACGATGCCTTGCACCTGCACCAGCTCGTCGCCCTGGGTCAGGCGCAGGTTCTTCTGCCCCTGGATCACCAGATTGCCGTTGGGCAGGCGCTGCATCACGGTGACGGTCACGCTGCCCTGCATGCGGTTGCTCTGCGCGGTATTGCCCTTGCCGGCAAAGCTGCGGTCGCCGCTGGTGGAGTTGCGCAGCACATCGGTGCCGTTGACGGTGAGCGGAACACCCAGCAGCGTCGGCGTGCTCATGTCGACCGTGTCGGCCTTGCTGACACTGGTATTGGCGGTGGACGAGGCGGTGGTGCTTTCCACCAGGTTCACCGTCAGCAGATCGCCGACATCGCGTGCACGACGATCGCCGTAGAGATTCAGGCTCGGGCCGGCGGCGTAGATCGCCCCAGCGGTGGGCTGCGCCACCGGCGCGACCACCGGCACGATCGGCGCCAGTTCGGCGAACGGCCGTACATCGCCGGCCGCCACGCATCCACCCAGCAGCGCGCTGCAGGCAATGGCGAGGCACAGGGAGGAAAGGGAAGGCAGGCGTGACATGGCGTGGATTCCTGAGAGGGCAGCGACCGGCGGGCCGATCAGACGTTGTTGTTCAAGTAACCGAGCATCGAGTCGGTGGTGGAGATCGCCTTGGCGTTCATTTCGTAGGCGCGCTGGGTTTCGATCATGCTCACCAGCTCTTCCACCGTATTGACGTTGCTGCCTTCCAGCGCGCCCTGAACGGTGGTACCCAGGCCGTTGAGGCCCGGAGTGCCGTTCTGCGCGGGGCCGGAGGCGGTGGTTTCGACGAACAGGTTCTCGCCCTTGGACTGCAGGCCCGAGGGGTTGATGAAGTCGGTTAGCGTCAGCGCACCGATTTCCTGCGCGGCGGCCTGCCCGGCCAGGGTGACGCTGATGGTGCCGTCGTTGCCGATGGTCAGCGACTGCGCGCCTTCGGGCACCTGAATGCCCGGCTGCAGCGGGTAGCCACTGTTGGTGACCACTTCGCCCTGCGCGTTGATCTGGAAGGTGCCGTCGCGGGTGTAGGCCGAGGTGCCGTCAGGCATCTGCACTTCGAAGAAGCCGCGGCCGTTGACCATCACGTCGAGCGCGCGGCCGGTCTGCTGCTGGCTGCCCTGGTCAAAGCCCTTGAAGGTGGACACCACGCGCACGCCGGTGCCCAGCTGCAGGCCGGTCGGCAGCTGCGTCTGCGCCGACGTCGAGCCGCCGGGAGCGCGCACCTGTTGATACAGCAGGTCTTCGAACGCGGCACGGTCGCGTTTGAAGCCGGTGGTATTGGTATTGGCCAGGTTGTTGGAAATGACCGACATGCGCGTCTGCTGCGCATCCAGTCCGGTTTTGGCGACCCACAAAGCCTGATTCATGACCCGATTCCTCGTTAGACCCGGGGATGTGTTCCGGGTACGGCTGGGTATATGCACGTGCCGTGCCAAAGCCGCGCCGGATTTTTGCCGGCTGTGCGCTGGATCACGCGGAGCGGGCGCGGCGGCCTGCGCGGGGCGGGGGGGCGGATAGGCTGCGGCTAGGCGGAAGCGGTGGAAACCTGCGCCGCAGATCAGGCGCGGCAGAGCGCTCGCCGGTCAGCGAGGAGTTCGACGAGGTGTGAGCCCTTGGCGCTGCGTGCGGAAGGGTTCTTGGGATGTGCCGGCTGGCACTGCGACACAGTCAACAGCCTGGTTGGTCGAGCGCGCGGTGCCCTCACCGCTCGCGGGACACGCCGCAAGTACGTCCCTGTAGGCTCGGTGGCGGCATCCATGCCGCCACACGGTCCCGCAAGCGGCGAGGGCACCGCACCAGAGCGTTTGCCGGTTGCTTTCAAAGCTTGTCCATTGCTCGGCTTGTATTGAGAAGATGAGGGGTGGCGCCGTTCCTCAGCAACCCATGTCAGGCAGTGTTTGCACCCTGCGGACCGACCGTCTCGACTGGTCCTTGCCCGCCCACCGTCAGGGACGTACTTGCGGCGTGTCCCGCGACGGTGGGCGGGCAAGGGCCCTGCAACCAAGTCACAAACCAGCGCTCTGCAGCGAAGGCCCAGATCAGCAGCATTGCCAACCTCACACACCTGGCCGACAAACCATCGGTAGTCAGCGTCAACCGCGTACGAACCGCCTGCGAGACCGCAGGAGTCGGAGTCGAAGGACATGTCACTTCGCTCGCGAGCCACGTCCCCCGGGCGGCCGCCATCCAGGTGCGCGGCAGAGCAGCAAGCCAATCGGCGGGAGGGCAGTGGGCGTCAGTCGCGCTTAACCGCTGACACGCAGCAGCGAATTGGCCGACTGGGCGTTGTCGTCGCCGTTCTTGATGATCTTGACCTGCATTTCGAACTGCCGCTGCAGCTGGATCATCTCCACCAGCGCGCCGGCGGCATCCACATTGCTGCCTTCCAGCATGCCGCTGTTGACGGTCTTGCCGGTGGCCACCGCGAACGCCTGCGCCGGGTCGGTGCTGGTGTTGCGCATCAGCCCGTCGGGGCGCCGCGTCAGCCGGTCGGCGGGGGCATCGACCACCTTCATCTTGCCGACGATGGCCATGGTCTGCGGCCCTTCGCCCTGCGGAATGATCGAGATGCTGCCGTCGCTGCCGATTTCCATCGCCTGGTGCGGTGGGATGGTCATCGGGTTGCCGCCTTCATCCAGCACCGCGTGGCCGTTGGCGGTGACCAGCTGGCCGTTGGCGGTGAGCGCCAACTCGCCGTTGCGGGTGTAGGCCTCGCTGCCGTCGGGCGACTGCACCGCCAGCCAGCGGTCCTGCTGCAGCGACACGTCCAGCGGGTTGCCGGTCACCTTCTGATGGCCCTGGCTGCGGTCGAAGCCTTGGTCCACGTGCAGCGCATCGATCCGCGACGGATAGCCCTTGCCCTGGATCTTGAAGGCCTCGGTATTGGCCAACGCGGCCTTGAATCCCACCGTATCGACGTTGGCGAGATTGTGCGACACGGTGCTCTGTGCCTGCAGGGAGGCACGGGCACCGGTCATCGCAACGTAGAGAGCTTTGTCCATGAGGCACCGGGATTGGGGAGTCGGGATTCGGGATTCGTAAACGCGGGCTGTTATGACCTGGGAGAGGAGGGGACATTGCGGGCATCGGTTGGATGCAATGCCCGCTCTTGCCAATCCCTAATCCCCCATCCCTAATCCCAGCCGTTAACGAATATTGATGATCGTCTGGGTGACCTGATCCTGGGTCGAGATCATCTGCGAGTTGGCCTGGAAGTTGCGCTGGGCCACGATCATGTTCACCAGCTGCTCGGTCAGGTCCACCGTGGAGGCTTCCAGCGAGCCGGATTCGATCTGGCCCAGGTCCGAGGTGTCTGGCGCACCGGTGCGGGCGGCGCCGGAGGTGTAGCTTTCGGCCCACATGTTGTTGCCCTGCGACTGCAGGCCCTGCGGGTTGACGAAGCTGCTCAGCGCAACCTGGCCCAGCGGCTTGTCGGCACCGTTGGAATAGCGCGCGAACACCACGCCGCTGGTGTCGATGCTGATCTCGTTGAGCTTGCCGCTGGCATAGCCGTCCTGGCGGGTGTCGCGCAGGGCGAAGGCTTCGCCGTACTGAGTGGAGCCGCTGACGTCCAGGCGCATGTTCAGCACGCCGGCACCGGTGCTGGGGGTGAACGGGTCCATCGTGATGATGCCGTTGGCCGGGGTGGTCAGCGAGCCGGTGTCGGAGAACTGCAGCGTGGTCGGCGCACCGACCGCCGCACCGTCCACGTAGTTGTGCACCTGCCATTCGTTCGGGTTGGCGGTCTTGACGAAATAGGAGGTCTGCACGTGGCTGACGCCCAGCGAGTCATAGACGTTGATGCCGCCGGTGGAATGGCTGTAGGTCTTGTCGTCGGCCGGGCTGAACGGGGTCACCGTCGGTGCGGTGGCATTGCCGGGCAGGGTAAAGGCCAGGTTGACCGTGGAGGTCGACTTGGGCGGGCTGTCGGTGGTCAGCAGCTGCAGGTCCGACAGGCGGCCCACGTCGAAGCCATTGCCGCTGGGGTTGGGCGCGAACACCTGCAGGCGCGCACCCTGCGGATTGACCACGTAGCCATTGGCATCGGTCTGGAAGTTGCCGGCGCGGGTGTACATCTTGGCGCCGTTGGAGGTCACGGTGAAGAAGCCCTCGCCGGAGACGGCCAGGTCCAGGCTGCGCCCGGTCGGGTCGATATTGCCCTGCGAGAACTGCTGCGCCACGTTGCTGACCCGCACGCCCGACCCAACCGCATTGCGCGACAGGCCGTAGCTGGTGCTCTGGAACATGTCGGCGAACTCGGCACGCGATTCCTTGAAACCGGTGGTGTTGACGTTGGCGATGTTGTTGGAGGTGACGTTCAGATCGGCATTGGCTGCGTTGATGCCGGACAACGAGGTATTGAAAGCCATGGATGAGTTCCTTTGAGTGTCGGTTGCCGGCTCAGCTGACGCGGAGCACGTTGGCGAGCGGGGACGTACCGAGCCCCGTCAGGTTGAGATACAGGCCGTCCGAGCCGATCGTGACGCTGTCCACCGGTGCATCGACATAGGTGGACAATTTGCTCTTGGAACCGGCGGTGTCGGTCTGGGTGGCGGTAATGCCGTACTTGCCGGCAGCCATGCGGTTGCCGTTGGCGTCGGTGCCATCCCAGGCGAACGACACCTCGCCGGCGGCGCTGGCCGGCACGCTGAGCTGCTTGACGAAGGCGCCGTTGGCATCTGTGATTTCGAAGTTGACGGTGCCGGCCGAGGTCGCCGCGACCACGCCCTTGGCCGAGCCGGTGGCGTCGATGGCGACCTGCGCGGAGGGCACCAGCACGTTGTGCCCGACCAGCGCCGCGCCCTTGAGCACCTGGTCGGCGTTCATCGAATCGGAGAAGTTGCCGACCTTGGTATTGAGGTCGCCAATGCCCTGCACGGTGGAGAACTGCGCCAACTGGCCCAGGAACGCGCTGTTTTCCATCGGTTTGAGCGGGTCCTGGTGTTGCAACTGCTCGGTCATCAACTTGAGGAAGTCGGCCTGGCCCAGGGACTCCTCCTTCTTTTTTGTGGAGGCGGCGCTGCTGGTGCTCAGCCCGAGGCTGGCGTAGAGGTCACTGCCGATCGTGCTCATCTGGAATGGTCCGTTGGTAAAGGTCAGCTAGGAAGGGTCAGCGACCCATCGTGAGAGTCGCGAGCGCCAGTTCCTTGGCGGTATTGAGCATTTCCACGCCGGCCTGGTAATTACGCGAGGCAGAAATCATGTTGACCATCTGCGAGACCGGGTCCACGTCGGGCGAGAACACGTAGCCGTCGGCATCGGCCAGCGGATGGCCTGGCTCGTAGCGACGGATCGGCGGCGCGTTGGTGGTGGTGATTTCCTTGACGTTCACCGAGGTCAGGCTGGGGTCCTGGCGGCTCTGCTGGGCCTGGAAAATCGGCTCGATCGGCTTGTAGGTCGCTTCTGCAGAACCGGCCACCGAGTCGGCATTGGCCAGGTTGGAGGCAATGGTGCTCAGGCGGACCGACTGCGCATGCAGCGCCGAGCCGGCCACATCGAAAATGGGAAGATTGCTCATGACTTATTGGCCCGTGATCGCGGTGAGCATCGAGCGCACCTTGGATTCGAGGAAGCTCAGCGACGCGCGGTATTCCAGCGCGGCGCGGCCGTAGGCGGCGCGTTCTGCATCCGGATCGACGGTATTGCCGTCCAGGCTCGGCTGATCGGATTCGCGGGTGATCTGGAACGGGTTGAGCCCGGCGCTGCCGCCCACTTCGTAGTGCTTGGCGTCGGTGGCCTGCATCAGGCCGCCGTCCTGCACGCCCTGGGCCGATTTCAGCGCCGCTTCGAAGTTGAGATCCTTGGCCTTGTACCCGGGGGTGTCCACATTGCTCAGATTGCTGGCAATGAGCTTCATGCGCTGCTCGCGCAGCGTCAACGCGTCGCCATGGACGCCGAGGAAGGACGAGAAGGGATTGGACACGGTGCTCTCCCGCGAAGTGTTGCCAGGGAGGAAGCAATGTTTGTGCCAATCGAGGTGGCGCGGGCCGCAGAACGCGGAGAACGATCGGCGCTGCCGACGAACGGCAACTTGCCGTCCGGAAGATGCGATGGAGCCCTGTCCACGAAGTTTGCTTCAATCAAGCGCGGCAAGCCGGAAGGTTCGGACTTCCCGGAGGCGCGGTCTGGCGTCGCAGGTACCGCCTCGAGGGCGCGTCGACGCACCGACCCAGTTTATCCGCCGCGGTGTGCTTGCAGCCAGGCGCAGCGCGCTGTCCTGCGATCGGCGCTGATCCGGCGGCCGAGCAACCTGCTCAGGCCGCTTCGGCGACAACTTTCAGGCGGGCCAGCACGTAATCGGCCAATTCGTGGGCGCTGTACTTGGCCACGAAGGCATTGGCGCCGACCTGTTCGACCATGGCGTTGTTGAACACGCCCGACAGGGAGGTGTGCAGCAGGACGTACAGGCCTTGCAGGCCCGGCGTGCGCCGGATTTCCGTCGTCAGCGTGTAGCCGTCCATTGCCGGCATTTCGATATCGGAGATCACCATCGCATAGCGGTCGGCCGGGTTCTCGCCCGACGCGGCCACCTGCAGCAGGTGATCCAGCGCCTGGCGGCCATCGGACAACAAGGTTGCCGACACGCCCAGCTGGTCGAGCACGCTGCGGATCTGCTGACGCGCCACCCGCGAGTCGTCCACCACCAATACCTGGAACTGGCGGTCGTAGGCCACCAGCTGCAGCGACGGGTCCAGCTGCACGTCCTTGCTGACCTTGGCGATGTCGGCCAGCACGCTTTCCACGTCGATCACCTGGATCAGCTCGCCCTGGAACCGCGTCACCGCCGTCAAATAAGTGGCTTCGGCGCCAAGTTCCGGCGGCGGGTGGATATCTTCCACCGCAATATTGACGATGCGCTCCACGCCGCTGACCAGGAACCCCTGGACCGAGCGGTTGAACTCGGCCACCACCAGGTAGCCCGGTCCGTTCTCGGAGTGCGAGTCGCGCTCCGGGTGGCCGATGGCCAGGCCCAGATCCAGTACCGGCACCGACCGCCCGCGTACGTCGGCAACGCCGGCGAACTCGGTGGGCAGGCCGGGCACCTGGAACAGCTCGGGCCGGCGCAGCACTTCCTGGACCTTGAAGACGTTGACGCCAAAAAGCTGGCGTCCGCCCAGCCGGAACAGCAGCAGCGCCAGTCGGTTGTGGCCAGCCAGTCGGGTGCGCTGGTCGATGCGGTTGAGCAGATCGTGGGTCATGGGGCAGATATCGACAGCGCCGCCTGGAAACTTGAGGGCTTTGTGGCTGGTCGGGGGCGCTGTCGGGATTCGGCATTCGGGAGTGGGGATTCGCTCGAGCGCCGGGATTAGGTGATTTGGGATTAGGGATTAGGGATTCGCTACAGGGGCGCGCATTAGCTGGTTGCTCAGGCCGCTGCTGCTTCTGCATCCTTGAGACCTCCAGAAGTCGTCGGATAGATCCGGTAGGTAAAATGGCCTTGGCAGCAGGTAAATGAATCACCCGCGAAGCCGCTCTTGCCAATCCCCAATCCCGACTCCCCAATCCCGGCAAAAACAGGCACGCCGCTTGCAGTGTCTGTTCCGTCTTCCTCCGGATCTGGTCCCATGCGCCTGCTCCTGCTTGTCATCTTGTTGGCTGCCGCTCCGGCCTGGGCCCAGAGCTATCAGTCTGTCGATTCCATCCGCGCTGCGGCGCTGGCCACCGTCGGCCCGGACGCCGAAGCCGAGGCCACGCTCGATCCGGGGCTGCGCATGCCGGCCTGTCCGATCGCATTGCAGGCTCAGCCCACCGGTACCAATACGGTGGAGGTTGCCTGCCCGCAGCCGGCCGGTTGGCGCCTGTTCGTGCCGTTGAAGGTGCGCCGCAATCAGGATGTGCTGGTGCTGCGCCGCGGCATCAGCGCTGGAGAAACCATCTCGCTGGCCGATATCAGTATCGAGAAGCGTGACGCCGCCCGCATCGTCGGCGCGGTACTTGCCGATCCGGTGGCCGCAGTGGGCAAGTCCGCTCGCCGCATCCTGCCGGCCGGCTCACTGCTCTCGGCCAACGATCTGGTGACGCAGCGGCTGGTCCGGCGCGGCGACACCGTCCCGCTGGTCTCGCGAAATGGCGGTCTGGAGGTGCGCATGAGCGGTCGCGCACTCTCCGATGCCGGCGAAAACGAGCGCGTTTCCGTCGAAAATTCCTCGTCGCGCCGGGTGGTGCAGGGGATTGTTGAAGCGAGCGGAACCGTTGTGGTCTCCAGGTAAAAATTTTCTATAAAGTTTTTTTTCTGGGTGCCGTTATCCCCTACGACCTGTAGAGGAGTTCCTGACATGACCCAGAAAATCGAAGGCAATCTACCGACCGCTGCCACCCTTCGTACCGCGGCCACGAGCAGCAAGATCGCTTCGGCCGGCGAAGATCGCGCGTCCCCGGTTGCCGCAACCCCGCCCACCGACAGCGTCAAGCTGACCGGCGAGGCGACCAACCTGCAGAACCTGCAGCGCGAGCTTTCGCAGTCCTCGGCGATCGACACCGGTCGCGTCCAGGCGGTGAAGGATGCGTTGCAGAACGGCAGCTACTCCATCAATCCGGATGCCATCGCCAGCCGCATGATGGATCTGAATCAGCAACTGGCGGGTTGATTCCCGACTTAAAGGATGAACGTGAACGAGTTCCTGCAACGTCTCAGCGATGCGCTGGCCGGCGAGCGCCAGGCATTACTCGAGAACGACATCGATGGGTTGATGCGGCACACGCAGGACAAACTGTCGGCGCTGCGCGCGCTTGAAGCGGCAATGCCCGAAGGCGAAGAAGACCGCCTGCGTGAGCTGGCCGAAGCCAACCGTGCCAATGGCGCGCTGCTGGCACGCCGCCGCCGCGAGGTGAACTGGGCATTGCGGCACCTGGGGCGTACCGAAAGCGCGCCTTCGTACGATGCCAAGGGCCAATCCAACGTGCTGCGCGGCGGACGTTCGCTGGCAGTGGCCTGAGCCAGCCATCCTGCGTCGGGCGTACGCACCGTGGGTGCTGCACGCAGATCGATGCGGTGGCAGAAGGCGATGCGGCGTTGCTGCCGCCGACAAGGCGGGCTGGCCGACGTTGCAGTACCGACAGAGAAGAACGGCGTGGAGTGACCGCCGTGAGATCACGCACGCGCGCCACTGCAGATCACCGGCCGCGCCCTCCGGTCGTGCATGAAGTCGTTTCAGCGACGGCCCTAAGACCAAGCGGCGATACGGCCGCCCCAGGGTTGGGCGTATATTGAGGCGTCCTTGCTGCCGCCCTGTCCCGTGACCGCCAAGTTTTTTCTCAACCAATCGTTGTTGCCGTCTTCGACCATCCTGCGCGCATTCGGCGACCAGATGCTTGAAGGCGTGTTGCTGTTCCGCGCCGATGGGCAGCTGATCCTGGCCAACGCCGTCGCGCGTCAAAGCCTGTGCAAGGAAGACCCCGCCGACGATCGCAACCTGGGCGAGCGGATCTCGCAGGTCTTGCCATCGGATGCACTGAATCAGGCACGCAGCAAGGGCAGTTGGACCGGCAGTCTGCCGGTGGCCGACCGCGTGGTCATCGCGCACCTGTATTACAACGAAGAGCAGGGCGTCGGCCACTTCCTCGCGTTGTTCCACAACATCGAAGGGCAGCAGGATTACGAGCGCGAGCTGCAACAGCGCCATGCCGAACTGCGCCAGGCCTATATGCGCTTGAACGGGGCGCAGGACAAGCTGCTGCAGTCGGAAAAGATGGCCTCCATCGGCCAGCTGGCCGCCGGCGTGGCGCACGAGATCAACAACCCGATCGGTTACGTCCACTCCAATCTGGGCAGCCTGCAGGAATACCTGCGCAGCCTGTTCACGCTGATCGAAGCCTACGAGCGCGCGCTGCAGGCGCCGGACCCGAAGGCCTTGATTCCGGAAATCGACGAAATCCGCAACCGCGCCGACATCGACTTCATCAGCCGCGATCTGCCGCAGTTGATGGCCGAATCGCGCGAAGGCATCGAGCGGGTGACCCGTATCGTGCGCGACCTCAAGGACTTCTCGTACTCGGACCGTTCCGAGTCTTGGAAGATGGTCGACCTGCACGCAGGCCTGGAATCCACGATCAACATCATCTGGAACGAGCTCAAGTACAAGGTGACCCTGGAGCGCAATTACGCCGAGCTGCCGCTGGTGGAATGCCTGCCGTCCGAGCTCAACCAGGTCTACATGAACATGCTGCTCAACGCCGGCCAGGCGATCGTCGAGCGCGGCACGATCACCGTCACCACCGGGCGCGACGAGGCCGAAAACGTCTGGATCCAGTTCCAGGACAGCGGCGCCGGTATCGCTCCGGATCTGCTTCAGCGTATCTTCGATCCATTCTTCACCACCAAGCCGGTCGGCAGCGGCACCGGCCTGGGCCTGTCGATCTCCTACGGCATCATCAACAAGCACCACGGCCGCATCGACGTGGAAAGCGTGCCAGGGCAGGGCGCCAGCTTCCGCATCGTGCTGCCGATCCGGCAGCCGAAGTAGCGCTGGCGCGCTGGGATTGGGGAATCGGGATTGGGGATTCGCAAAAGCGGCTCTTGCTGTTGCTGATCGTCAATGGGCCATCTGACACAACAGCGCAGAGCCCGCTTCTAACCAATCCCGACTCCCCAATCCCTATTCCCGGCCATTCCGCAATTCGTCATGGGTACGGAACGCCTGGCGAATATGCTCGCGCAGTTCGTCGTCGTTCCAGGGCTTGGTCAGGAAGCGGTAGATCGCGCCGCGGTTGATCGCCTCGGTCACCGTGGCCAGATCCGTATAGCCGGACAGCACCAGGCGCACGGTGTCGGGATAAAGCATCTTGACCCGGCCCAGGAACTCGGTGCCGCTCATGTCGCTCATGCGCTGGTCCGACAGGATCACCTGCACGTCGTTGGTGGCGAGCAGGTCGAAGGCATCGCGCACGTTGCCGGCGGCCAGGATGCGGTAGCCGTCGCGGCGGAACAAGCGCACCAGCGAGCGCAGCACGTTCTCTTCGTCGTCCAGCAGCAGCAGGGTGCGGTCGGGGCGGCTTTCGGCAAACGATTCCGGGCGCAGATAACGCCGGCGCAAGGCCATGCCGGCGGACTCGGCCGACATCGGTTCGCCGAACAGGTAGCCCTGGAAGATGTCGCAATCGTTGCGGCGCAAAAACCCCAGCTGCGCCTGCGATTCCACGCCATTGGCAATGACCGTCATGCCCAGCTGATGGCCCATCGCGATGATGGCGCGCGCGATCGCCGCCTCGCGGCTGCCGGCCGGCGCGCTCTTGATGAAGCTGCGGTCGATCTTCAGCCGGTCCACCGGGTAACGCACCAGGGCGCTCAGGCTGGAATCGCCGGTGCCGAAGTTGTCCAGGCTCAGGCTGATGCCTTCATTGCGCAGGTTGGCCATCGTCTCGTGGACGAAGTTGACGTTGTTGGTCAACGCGCTTTCGTTGATCTCCAGGGTCACGAACTGCGCCGGCACGCCGGCGGTCTGCAGCATCGCCATCACTTCGTTGAAGAAGCCCGGCCGCAACAGCTGCAGCGTGGAGACATTGACCGCGATGCTGAAGTCGTCGAAGCCCTGGTCGCGCCATAGACGCGCCTGACGCACTGCGTTCTGCAGCACCCATTCGCCGATCTGCACGATCACGCCCAGGCGCTCGGCGGTGCGCATGAAGCGCTCCGGCACCAGCATGCCCAGGGTGGGCGATTGCCAACGCAGCAGCGCCTCCATGCCGACGATGCGGCCGTCGCGCGCGCTGACAAGCGGTTGATAGCGCAGGCGCAGCTCGCCATGCGGGATCGCATCGACGATCTGCCGCGCAATGATGCTTTCGCTATGCGCGTTGGTCGCAGAATTGCGCGTGTACAGGCGCACCGTGTTGCCGCCTTCGCGCGCGGCCTGGTAGCTGGCTTCCTCGGCGTAGTCGAGCAGGATCGAGAGCGAGGTCGAGTGTTCCGGACACAGGCTGATGCCGACCTTGCCGGTCATGAACAAGGTGTACGGCAGCACCGACAGCGGCAATTCCAGCTGCTGGCGAATCTCTTCGGCAAAATCCTCCGGCAACGGGGTGTCGTCGCGGCGCACCGCCACGATGATCATCTCGTCGCTGCCGTGCCGCCACAGCTTGCCGCGCGTGCCAAGAAATTCCTGCAATCGGCGCGCGGCCAGCGTCAGCGCCTGATCGCCGACCTCGCCACTCATGTTCTCGTTGATCGAGGCAAAGTGGTCGATATCGACATGGAAGATCATCAACGGCTGGCCGCCGGACGCGGCCGCGTCGACCAGATGCAGCAATTCGGGATTGCCCGCGCCCAGGCGTGTCGGTTTGACGATTTCCAATCCGGGCGGGATTACGGGGCTCCACATGACTCAACGTCCACCATCTTCGTGGACGGACTCGCCGGCCGGGTGATAGGGCAGGCGCAACGTGACGCGCGTGCCTGCTCCGGGTGCAGAGTCTATCGCGAGCACGCCGCCGACGGTTTGCGCGCGCTCACGCATCACGATCAGTCCAAGCCCGCGCGGGCCTTCCGGCTCGAAGCCATCGCCGTCGTCGCTGACTTCCAGGCGGAAACTCTCGCTGTCGATCGATTGCAGGCTCATGCGCACCTCGCCCGCGCATGCATGCCGCAAGGCGTTGGTCAGGCTTTCCTGCGCAATCCGGAAACACGCCTGCTCGATCTCGTTGCCCGGGCGGACGTCGAGCGCCTGGATGTCCAGTTCCAGGCGCACGTGCGAGGCGCGGAACAGCATCGACGCCTGCCAGCGCAACGCCGCTTCCAGCCCCAGCGCGTCCAGTTGCGGCGGACGCAGCAGCATCGACAGGTTGCGCAGCTTGGTCACGGTGCTGTCGGCCAGCGACACCACTTCCAGCAGGTCTTCGCGGCGCGCGTCGGGATCCGGTTCGTCCAGCGCGGCGTGCGCGGACAGCTTCATTGCCGTGATCGCCTGGCCGATATCGTCGTGCAGATCGCGCGAGATCGCGCGGCGTTCGTCTTCCTGCAGCGAGAACAGGCGCTTGGCCATGGCCTGCAGCTCCGCATTGCTCTCGGCCAGCGCGTCGCGTATGCGCTCGGGCTCGCTCAGGTCGCGCACCACCAGCAGCTTGCAGCTGCGCCCGCCATAGCGGATATCACCGGCCGACAAGCCTGCATAGAACGTGCTGCCATCGCGACGGCGCATCGCCCGCGCACTGGACACCGGCTCATTGCGATCGCTGCCGGCGCGCAGATACTCGCGCACCACCGACAGGTCGGAATCGCCGACCAGCGTCTGCAGCGGCTCGCCCAGGATGGTTTCGCCCTGGAAGCCGAACTGGATCGAGCCGGCGGCATTGGCGTACATCACGTGCTCGTCGGCGAGGATCAACACGCCGTCCGGCAGCACCCGCACCAACTCGCGGAATTGTTCTTCGCGTTCGCGCAGCAGACGCCGCGACTGTTCGCGTTCGCTGACATCCTGCAAGGTGCCGTGCACATGTCGCGCGCCGCTGGGCAGGGTCACGCTCTCCGCGCGCAGATGCACGGTGCGCGGTTGCGAATCGCCGCCGGTGAGCGGCAGCAGCACATCGATCTGTACTTCGCCGCCGGTGCACATGTCTTCGATCATGCGTTCGATGCGCGTCTGGGTGGCGGTGTCGGACGCGGTCAGCAGCTCTTCCAGCCGATGTTCGCGGCGATGCATCGGCACGCCGCGCCCCAGGATGCGGTAGACCGCCGACGAATAACGGCCGAGGCCGGTGGTGCGATCAAGCTGCCATGAGCCCAACCGCGCGATGCCTTGCGCTTCTTCCAGCCGCTCCAGCGCTTCGTCGCGCAGATGCTGCGCCTGTCGCTCTTCGCTGCGGTCCACCGTCACCACCAGGCGGGCAGGGCCGCTGGCCAGATGCAGCTGGTTGCTGCGCACCTCGACATGCCGCAGCCCGCCGCGGGTCAGCAGATCTTCGTTCAACACGCAGGTGGCATCGCCCTTGCCGCGGATCTGCGCAATGATGTCTTCCAGCCGCGCACCATCGGCGTTGGGCCAGATCGCCTGCAGCGTCTGCTGCAGGAATTCGTCGCGCTCCCAGCCGAAGAATTCCAGCGCCGCCGGATTGGCGTCGAGGATGCGCAAGGTGGCCAGGTCGTAAATGAAGGCCGGGCTGGGCAGGGCCAGGAACTTGGCCTGCAGCAGGGCCTCGGACTGCGCCAATTGCGCATGCTCTTCCACGATCAAGGTCATGAAGCGCCGCAGCACCAGGTGGATCACGATGCTCGACACCAGCAGGAAGCTGGCGTCGGACCAGCGCTCCGGTACCGTCGCGCCAGCCAGGTTCAGCAATCGGTTGCCCAGCAGCAGCCACACCACGCCGATCAACAGGTACAGCCCGGTCAGCGTCCACAGGCCTTGCTGCAGGCGTTCGGCCAGGCGAAGTCGGGAAACCGGAGGCGACGAGAACGCGGGCGCTGCGACAGGTTGGTGCATGGGTCCGCGGACGACCTCTGGAGCTGGCGATGCGGACATATTAGCCGTAACTGATCCCGGTTCGGTCGCGCCCCAAACACCCGCCTCAACTAATCCGCCGGGCGGCCGTTATCCATTGCGACCCCGAGGCAGGGGGCGATCCTTCGGAGTGTTCCAGAGTGGACTCAGGCGTCATTGCAAGCATGCTGCAGCACCCGCTGACCTCAGCGGTGGTGTTGTTGGATGCGCATGGCCAGCCCCTGGCGGCCAATCGCGTTGCGCAGTCCCTGGGGCTGCCGGCAACCCTTGGTGCGTATGCCGAAGTGCTGGAGAGCAGCCGCGTCCAGGTGGCCGAAAACGGCGGCATGGCGGCCTGCGTGTTGCCTGGAGCCGGGGGCGGACGGCTGGAAGGCTGGCTGCGTGCGGTCTGCGACGAACATGGCCAGATCATGGCCTTCACCCTGAGCATTCCCGAGCCGGTGGGCGCCGATGGCACCAGCCGCTGGGAAATGGGCCTGGACAGCGCCGACCATGGGTTGTGGGACTGGGATATCCCGGCCGACGTGGTGTACCGCTCCGAACGTTGGACCCGCATGCTCGGCTATTCCGAGCAGCCCCTGCCGAACAATCTCACCGCGTTGTCCGGGCTGATTCATCCCGACGACCACGCGCAGGTCAGCGCCGCGGTCCAGGCGCATCTGGACGGGCGTACCGATACCTACGTTGCCGAGTTCCGGCTGCGCCAGCACGACGGCCAATGGCGCTGGATCCTCGATCGCGGCCGCGTGGTCTCGCGCACCGCCGATGGCCGCCCGCTGCGCATGGTCGGCACCCATACCGACGTGCATCACCACAAATTACTCGAGCAGCAGCTGCGCGAGCAGCAGGCCCAGCTCGAAGAGGCCCAGCGCATCGCCAGCATGGGTAGCTGGAGCTGGGATTCGCTGAAGGACAACCTGTGGATCTCTCAGGATTTCCTGCAGCAGCTCGGCATGACCCAACTGCGTTTGAGTGGGATTCGCGATCTGCTGCGCCTGCTCGCCCGGCCCTCGGTCGCGCAACTGCGCGGTGCCTGGCGCAAGATCAAGCACGAAGGCCTGCCGGTGCATTTCGAGCTGGAGGTCAATGGCCTGCTCGACGTCAATCCGCATCATCTGCGGGTCTGGGCGCAGCCGGTGTTCGATGGCGATGGCAGCATGGTGCGTGTGCTGGGCCAGTTGCAGAACGTCACCGAGCAGCGGCAGACCGATGCGCTGATCCGCTGGCGCACCGAGTTGCTCAATCGCGTTTCCGCGTTGGGCAAGATCGGCGGCTGCGAAATCGAGGTCGACACCCGCCGCATGCAGTGGACCGAGGAGTGCTACCGCATCCACGGCCTGCGCAAGGAAAACATCACCCTGGAGCAGGCGCTTGCGCTGTACACCCAGGATTCGCGCGATGCTTTCGAAGCGGCGCTGCTGCGCATCTCCGATGGCGGCCTGCCCGAGCAACTGGAGCTGTGCTTCTACCGCAACTCCGGTCAACGCATCTGGGTGCAGGTGCTGATCGAACTGGACCGTCGTGAAGGCTTGCCGCCACGATTCGTCGCCTTGTTCCGCGATGTCACCCGCGAGCGCGAAGCCAACGAACGCATCGAGCTGCTGGCGCACTACGACCGCCTGACCGGACTGCCGAACCGCTTCCTGCTGCGCGAGCAGGCAGAGAACGCCATTCGCGAGGCGCACGAGCGCGGCCAGGTGCTGGCCATGCTGCTGATCGATCTGGACGGTTTCAAGAGCATCAACGACTCGTTCGGCCATGCCACCGGCGACAATCTGCTCAAGCTCGCGTCGGCGCGCCTGCATCAGCATCTGCGCAACAGCGATCTGTTCGGCCGCTTCAGCGACGACGAATTCATCGTACTGCTGCGCGATCTCTCCGAGCCGGAGGACGCCGGCCACGTCGCGCGCAAGTTGATCAGCGCGCTGGGCGAGCCGCTCCGCAAGGACCACGTCACCCTCAAGCTCGGCGCCAGCATCGGCATTGCGCTGCAGGGAGAGGGCCTGTCGGATTTCGACAGCCTGTTGCGCGCCGCCGATGCGGCGATGTATGCGGCCAAGGAATCCGGTCGCAACACCTTCCATTACTACAGTCAGGACGTGCTGCTGCGTGCGCAGCGCCGGCTTGAGCTCGAGCATGCGCTGCAGGGCGCGCTCGAGCGTGAAGAGTTCACGCTGGTCTACCAGCCGCTGGTCAATACCGTGGGCGATGCGTCGCCGGCGATCGAAGCGCTGATGCGCTGGAATCGTCCTGGCCATGGTCCCTGCAGCCCGGTCGAATTCATCCCGATCGCCGAAGAGTGCGGCGAGATCGTGCGTCTGGGCGAGTGGGTGATCGGCGAAGCCTGCCGCCAGGCGGTGGTCTGGGACCGCGCCGGCCTCAATTTCAGCCGCATCGCCGTCAACGTCTCGGCCGTGCAGTTGCGCGAACGCGGCTTTGCCGAGCGCGTGCTGGAAATCTGCCGCGACAACAGCTGGCCGCCATCGCGGCTGGAGCTGGAATTGACCGAATCCGCGCTGATTCGCGATTCGGATTCGCTGCGCCGTTGCTTCGAATTGTTCGAGCAGAATGGTGTGCTGCTGGCGGTGGACGACTTCGGTACCGGCTTTTCGAACCTGCATTACCTCAACCGCTTCCCGGTGCAGCGCCTGAAGATCGACCGCAGCTTCGTGCAAGGCATGCTCGACGATGCCAACACCGCCGAGGTCACCCAGGCCATCGTGCATCTGGGCCATGCGTTGGGCATGCAGGTCGTCGCCGAAGGCGTGGAGACCGTGCAGGAAGATGCCTTGCTACGCCAGCAGGGCTGCGACGAGATCCAGGGCTACTTCTACTCGCGCCCGTTGTCGCCACGCGACATGGCGCAGTGGCTGCGCGAGGCCGAAGCCGGCATGCGGCTGGGCGCACGCTTGGTAGTTGCCAGCTAAGCCGCTGGCGATGCTGGCACCGCATACGTGGCGCCGCGCACTATCACCTAGTTATCCGATTGGCTCCGTGCCGCTGCGCTGCGGTGCGACGACAGGTGACCGGTTTGCTGCCTGCCTGTTGCCGGCGATCTGGCGCAGAACCCGACCTGATGTGCAGCACGTGCAGCGCAAGCGGCGCGGATCGCGCTTGCTCGTCACAGGCGACACTGGCATCGTGTAGGACACCTCGATGTTGTCGTTGCTGGACAGGGACACAACCCGGTCCAGACGCGTCGCCTGATGGGTCACTGCAAGATGTTATGGATCTCCCCGGAAGCGGTTGGAACATCCTCCGAACGGATCCAGCATGGCTCGATAGCGCCACGAACAACGAGGGCTGTTGTTCAGTGCATGCATGACTGCCAGCGTACCCGTGTCACGCGATACGCATCGACCGATGTAGCGTGATCGACCGGCGTCGTGCCGGCCTTACTCCGGTTCGAACGACAGCTCGCGCCTCCAGAGCAGCGGTGTGCGCTCTCGCCGTTCATCAGGGAAGAAAAGGGACAGATAGCCGGCTGCGATCGCACGGCTGTGAAGTTTCAAGCCAACGCCTTCTGCTGTCACCACGGTCACCGCGGTCACCGTGCCTTGTGGATTGACCTGCATTTCCCAGACAAGGCGGCCATGCCACTCGGCAGGCGGGATCGCTGTGTCATAGTTCGGGCGGCCAACGACATACGGTGTTCCCGGATCGTTCGACAGTGGCGAGTCTGCCAGCCTGGCATGGACCTGCAACGTCTCTTCCCCGGTGCGCCCATCTCCCGTGCTTGCGCGAAACGTCCACAGGCCAGGCTTGCCTCCCTGGCCCAGATCGGCACCGTAGCAGCGCTTGACGCCCCGGTAGTCGGGGTAATGGTGGCTCGACACTTCCTGCCCGGAGGCATCGAACGCCTTCACTACCAACCCACCTACATCGGTGTCGGCGAGATTGGTCGCGACACACACCTGGTGAGTGTGCTGACCATCGGTCAAAAACTGGATGGTTTGCTGGCGGGCAATCGAATGAGGTGGCCGCGCATCCCAGAGAAATTCAAGATACACCTTGTCATCTGCCGCATTGGCCGAGTGAGAAAGTGCTGCCGCGAACAACGCCAGGCGACCGGCTTTCATGGCATCCAGTGCTCAATCCGAAGAAGACAGCATGCTGATCGCCCGACTTGGTGACGGGCTCGGGAAGTGAGATGGATGGTAGAGGCCTTGGCCAGGCCTGACAAACCACAGCCGGTGTGAGCGAGTCTCGGCCGGGCAGGGGACAAGGAGCGCCACGCACGGCATCAGCGATGCCGGGAGGAGCGAAGGAAGCGGACGGCTCAGGCAGCTGAGATCGGGCAGTCCAACAACACGGCGGGGCGCCTGCCGAGGCACGCCCCGCCGTTGACGGGGTCAGCGGGCCGACGCACCGACGGCGGCGCCGTCCAGGCCGAGGTCCCAGGCCACGGTCGCAAACAGCAGCTCGTCTTCGCTGCAATCGCGGCGCGGGTTGATCAGCGCCTTGACTTCCTCGCGTGCGGCTAGTTCCAGCCGTTCCAGTGCGGCCGGCAACCGTACCCGCCGCAGCACCGGTCTGGCCGCTTCGCTCTGTGCGATGCGCTGGGCATGGGCGGTGGCCAAGGCTGCTGCCTGCAGTGCGGCAGTGGGGTCGGCATCGGTGGTGGGGGCAAGAAGCGTCATAAGCGGAACACCGGGTTGTTACGGAACGACAAATCCCCGGAAGGCCGGGGAATGTCGGGATCAGAAGCTGCAGGGAGACATCGGTCTTAGAACAACTCGACCGTGCCGGCACCCATGCCCTGCTGTGCGACCGGCTTGTGTGGCGGGCGTTCCCACTCCACACGCATGTCGCGCAGACGGCTGGACACCTTGGCCAGCGACGCAACCAGGTCGCTGTCGTAGACGCCGCCATTGCGATGCAGCAGTTCCTGCAGTGCCACCGCTTCACGGTTGATGGCGGTGAGGCGATCGAGGTGGGTGTGGATCCCGCTCAAGGTCTGCGTGGCAATGTCTTCGAACTGCAGGGCGCGGACCGCTTCGGCCACGCTGCCGTCGATGGACCGAGCGCACTCGGAGATTTCGCGCATGCCATCGCCCAACGAGGCGTTGATCTGGGCGACGTTCTCCAGCATGGCGGCCGATTCATGGCGCGCCTCGCGGGAGCGGTCCATGTGACGCGATGCCAGCTGCGAGACCGTTTCACGCACCTTGGCGATCGATTCCTTGGAGCTGTGGGCCAGCTTGCGGATCTGTTCGTTGAAGGTGGTGGAACGTTCGGACAGGTTGCGCACCTCGTCGGCCACCACCGCGAAGCCGCGACCGGCTTCGCCGGCACGTGCTGCTTCGATGGCGGCGTTCAACGCCAGCAGGTTGGTCTGGTCGGCGATCGACTTGACGTCTTCCAGCAACGCGAAGATGCCATCCAGGTGCTGGGCCATCTCATCGATGTGATGGACGGTGTTGGTGCTCTGGCCGCTCACCTGTTCCAGCGCTTCCACCAATTGCTCCATGCGGGAGCTGGCGTGCTGGGCGAAGCGGGCGACGTCGACGCCGGCACTGCCATCGTCGCCTGCGCGGTCGACGATGCGGGCCAGTGCCTGGCTCTGCTGGCGCGACTTGCGGTTCATCGCTTCGAAGCTGCCACCAAGACCGGACACGGCCTGGCGGATCAGTTCGCGGGCACGCTCGACTTCCGAGCGCGAACCGTCGACTTCGTTGCTGACGAACGTACGCAGTTCGTTGAGCAGCTGGTCCTGCTCGCGCAGGATGCGGGTCTGGTCCGGGTTGCGCCGGAACTGGGAATACGTCACCCAGGCAGCGAAAACCAACCAACTAAGGGTCATGGTCGCCAGGATTGCCCAGCGCACCGAGGCGGGCCAGTCGAATCCGACAGCGAAGGGAAACAGCAAGGTCAGAGCCAAAGGAGCGGCTAGACGGATGAGTGGACGTGAATACATGGGCGTTCTCGGCAGAGTCACGGTTGCTGTATCGGCACTACCCCCGTGGTCTTTAGCGACGATCGCCATATCGTCCTGCCCATGCGCTTGCGATCGGCGAGCGCTACCGCCTGTTGGGGGCGCCTGAAACCGCCTGGTTTGCCGCTCAGCGCAGCGCGCGGTCCACCGCTTCGCTCATCGCGCGTTTGGCAAACAGGAAATCCCACAGGCTGCCGCCCATCTGCCGCCACAGCACCGCCGAGCGTACCGCTGCCAGCAACAATGCACGGATTTCAGCGACCACCCCCGCCTGGCCGAGGTAATGCGGGTTGCCCTGCACCATGACCTTGGGGCGCAGGTGGCTGATGGTCTGGGCGTACAGCCCGCCCAGCGCACTGAGCACATCCGGATGAGCGCTATCGTTCAGGTTCTGCGCCTGGCGGGCGGCGGACGCGATGCCGCCGGACACCGTGGAGACGGTCGTGGTGTCGCGTACGAAACGGCGCTCCAGTTGCAGCACTGCCAGCGCCAGGCGCGGCAGCACATCGTCCTGCGCCTGGTTGCGGAAGTAGTTGTGCAACAGGCGCAGACCGGGCGCTACCGCCGCTGCCGAGCCGTACACGGCCTCCGGCGATGCCGCATCCACCCGGAACACGCTGTCCATGGCGGTGCGCACCGTCGCCGCTTCCGAATGGCCGGTCTCGGCAATCCGCCGCACCTGCTGCAAGGCCTGTGCGACGCCGGCAAGCGCCAGCACACGGTGATCCATGGAAGAACTCATCAAGCCACACCCTCAAGAGGAAAAGAAGATCCCGCCAGCTGGCGCTCCAGCGGCGCATCGGTGGCGGCAATGACCGCACCGCCCAGGCATTCCTCGCCGTCGTACAACACCAGCGACTGCCCGGGCGTCACCGCCCGCTGCGGCCGCTCGAAGCGTACCTGCACGCTGCCGTCGTCCTGCACATCCACCGTGCACGGCTCGTCCGGCTGCCGATAGCGGGTCTGCGCAGTGCAGCTGAAGCGGCGCGCAGGCGGGGCACCGGTCACCCAGTGAGCCTGCTCGGATTGCAGCCAGCGCGATTGCAGCAAAGGGCTGTCGCGGTCCTGGTCCACGTACAGCACGTTGCTGGCCACATCCTTGCCGACCACGTACCAGGGCGCTGCCGCCCGGCCACGCACGCCGCCGATGTTCAGGCCTTCGCGCTGACCCAGGGTGAAATAGAACACCCCCGGATGGTCGGCGATGCGTTGCCCCTGCGGGTCGCGGATCTCGCCGCTGCGGGCGGGCAGGTAGCGCCCCAGAAATTCGCGGAAGTCGCGCTCGCCGATAAAGCAGATCCCGGTGGAATCCTTCTTGGCGTGGGTTGGCAGGCCAGCGTCCTGGGCGATGCGGCGCAACGTGCTCTTTTCCAGATCACCGATCGGGAACAAGGTGGCAGCCAGCTGGGTCTGCCCCAGTTGATGCAGGAAATAGCTCTGGTCTTTACCGCGGTCGGCGCCGCGCAGCAGGCGCCAGCGCCCGCCGCTGTGCGCCACCCGCGCGTAGTGGCCGGTGGCGATGCGCTCTGCGCCCAGCGCCTGGGCCGCATCCAGAAAATGCTTGAACTTGACCTCGCGGTTGCACAGCACGTCTGGGTTGGGCGTGCGCCCGGCCGCATATTCGGCCAGGAAGTGCTCGAACACGCCGCTCCAGTATTCTCCGGAAAAATCGCGAAAGTGGAACGGGATACCCAGCACCCCGCAGACCGCCACCGCATCGCGCCGGTCGTCTTCGGCGCGGCAATCGCCACTGCCATCGTCGGCCCAGTTCTGCATGAACAACCCGGCGATCGGCTCGCCTTGCTGCGCCAGTTTCCACGCCGCCACCGACGAATCCACGCCGCCCGAGACGCCCACCACGATGCGCGGCGTACTCATGCGACGTGCCGCACCAAGGCCAGCGGGTAACGCTGCCCGGCCAGGAAGTCGGCCACCACTTCCCACACCAATGGACTGCGCAGCCGATCGGTCGCCTCGCGCAACTCATCCGGGGTCATCCACAGCGCACGCACCACGCCGGTATCCAGGCTGCGCTCCGGGTGATGGGTCACCGCCTCGCCAACGAACGCGAAGCGCAGGAAGCACTGGCCGCTTGGCGCCACCCATTGGTAGGTGCCGATGAAGTGGGTCAGCCGCACGTCCCAGCCGGTCTCTTCCAGGGTCTCGCGCACCGCCGCGTCCAGCAGGCTTTCGTTCGGCTCCAGGTGGCCGGCAGGCTGGTTCAGCAACAGCCTGCCTGCGATGGTCTCTTCAACCTGCAGCAAGCGGCCGTCGCGCACCACCACGGTGGCCACGGTGACATCCGGGTGCCAGCGCTGTTCGGAAGTGCTCATCGGTCGTGCTCCTGGGCGGGCGCGGGGCCGGCCATTGCGCCGGTCACCGCATCGGTGCCGAGGCGACCCGCACGGCCGCGTGGTGCGGGCAGGGGCGCGCAGGCATGCCGGGATGCTGCGGAAGACGGCGCCAGTCGCAGCGCGGTCGGGGTATCGGTCATCAAGGGCCAGCCGGGGATATCGGAGACAAATTGTGCGGGCCGCGGCGCAAATCGTCCAATGCGTGCGGCGATGAACCGTATAATGGCCGGATGCCTCGGAAGACCTCTCACGAACACGATCATGGCCTCACGGTCGAAGCCAGCAAGCCTGAAGTGGCGCCACCGCCGCGTTACCAGGTGCTGCTGCTGAACGACGACTACACCCCGATGGACTTCGTGGTGACCGTGCTGCAGCAGTTTTTCAACCTCGATCTGGAGCGGGCCACCCAGGTCATGCTGCATGTCCATACCCGCGGGCGCGGGGTCTGCGGGGTCTACAGCCGCGAAGTGGCCGAGTCCAAGGTGGCGCAGGTCAACGAATTTTCGCGCATGAACCAGCACCCGCTGCTGTGCACGATGGAACAGGCCTGAGCGAGCCGGAGGTCGTTCCAGCAGCGCAACAGTGTGGCTGCGATCACGTGCTAACGCCGTCTGAACATGCCTATCCGATAGGGTTGTGGAAAATCCCGACAAAAGCCGCATATTGTTGGCAACAGCCGTTCGGAGTTACCAATGTTCAGCAAAGACCTAGAGCAAACAATCGGCCAGTGCTACAAGCGAGCACGCGAGGCGCGTCATGAGTTCATGACCGTCGAGCACCTGCTGCTCTCGCTGCTGGACAACCCTTCTGCGCAAGCCGTGCTCAAGGCCTGCGGGGCGGACCAGTTACGGCTGCACAACGACCTGGAACAGGCGATCGAGGCCTCGGTCTCACGCCTGGCCGAGGACGATGGCCGCGACACCCAGCCCACCCTGGGGTTCCAGCGTGTGCTGCAGCGTGCGGTCTACCACGTGCAGTCCTCGGGCAAGAAGGAAGTCACCGGTGCCAACGTGCTGGTCGCGATCTTTGGCGAAAAAGACTCGCACGCGGTGTATTTCCTGAATCAGCAGGACATCACCCGCCTGGACATCGTCAATTACCTGTCGCACGGCATCGCCAAGCTGGGCGAAGACGGTGAGCAGCCGTCCGCGTCCGACGGCGAGCCCAAGAGCGAGGGCGGGGAGGGCGAGGCCAAGGGCGACGCGCTGGCCGAGTACGCCACCAACCTCAACGAGCAGGCGCGCAACGGCAAGATCGACCCGCTGGTCGGCCGCGCCGATGAGATCGAGCGGACCATCCAGGTCCTGTGCCGTCGCCGCAAGAACAACCCGCTGTACGTGGGCGAGGCCGGCGTGGGCAAGACCGCGATCGCCGAGGGCCTGGCCAAGCGCATCGTCGACAACGACGTGCCGGAAGTGCTCGCCGATGCGGTGATCTTCTCGCTGGACCTGGGCGCGCTGGTCGCCGGCACCAAGTACCGCGGCGACTTCGAAAAGCGCCTCAAGGGCGTGCTGACTGCGTTGAAGAAGGTGCCCAACGCGGTGCTGTTCATCGATGAGATCCACACCATCATCGGCGCCGGCTCGGCCTCGGGCGGCACCATGGACGCTTCCAACCTGATCAAGCCGGCACTGGCATCCGGCGAGCTGCGCTGCATCGGCTCGACCACGTTCCAGGAATACCGCGGCATTTTCGAAAAAGACCGTGCATTGGCGCGTCGCTTCCAGAAGATCGACATCGTCGAGCCGACCGTCGGCGAAACCTTCGAGATTCTGCAGGGCCTCAAGCCCAAGTACGAAGCGCACCATGGCGTGACCTATGCCGACGACGCGTTGCAGGCGGCGGTGGACCTGTCGGTCAAGCATATCGGCGACCGCCTGTTGCCGGACAAGGCCATCGATGTGATGGACGAGGCCGGCGCGCGTC
Organism: Xanthomonas sp. 3793; assembly: GCF_024806835.1. Classification (GTDB taxonomy): domain Bacteria; phylum Pseudomonadota; class Gammaproteobacteria; order Xanthomonadales; family Xanthomonadaceae; genus Xanthomonas; species Xanthomonas arboricola_F. The sequence continues at coordinate 268,022 of NZ_JANTYU010000001.1, read as the reverse complement.
AGCGTCTGCTGCCCGATGGCGTGCGCAAGGAGCTGATCGACATCGAGGAGATCGAAACCATCGTGGCCAAGATGGCGCGCATTCCGGCCAAGCAGGTCAGTGCGACCGACAAGGACGTGCTGCAGCATCTGGAGCGCAACCTCAAGATGGTGATCTTCGGCCAGAACCCGGCCATCGAAACCCTGGCCGGTTCGATCAAGCTGGCGCGTTCTGGCCTGGCCAATCCGGAAAAGCCGATCGGCAACTTCCTGTTTGCCGGTCCCACCGGTGTCGGCAAGACCGAGGTGACCAAGCAGCTCGCGCTGCAGCTGGGCATCGAGCTGGTGCGTTTCGACATGTCCGAGTACATGGAAGCGCATTCGATCAGTCGCCTGATCGGCGCGCCTCCGGGCTACGTCGGCTTCGACCAGGGCGGCTTGCTGACCGAGAAGATCGTCAAGACGCCACACTGCGTGCTGTTGCTGGACGAGGTTGAAAAGGCGCACCCGGACATCTTCAACATCCTGTTGCAGGTCATGGACCGCGGCATCCTCACCGACACCAACGGGCGCGAAGCCAACTTCAAGAACGTGATCCTGGTGATGACCACCAACGCCGGTGCCACGCAGGCGTCGCGGCGGTCGATCGGCTTTACCAAGCAGGATCATTCCACCGACGCGATGGAGTCGATCCGCCGCGGGTTCACGCCGGAGTTCCGCAACCGTCTGGACGCGATCGTGCAGTTCCAGCCGTTGGGCTTCGACCACATCCTGCGCGTGGTGGACAAGTTCATCATCGAGCTGGAAATGCTGCTGCAGGAAAAGCACGTCTCGCTGTCGGCGACCCCGACCGCGCGCGATTGGCTGGCCCAGCACGGCTTCGACCCGCTGATGGGCGCGCGCCCGATGTCGCGGGTGATCCAGGAGAAGATCAAGCGTCCGCTGGCCGACGAGCTGCTGTTCGGCAAGCTGGTGGAAGGCGGCCGGGTCAACATCGACGTCAAGGACGGCGAGCTGGTGGTGGAAGCGCATCCGGAACCGGAGCGCTTGTTGCCGGCAACTGTCGACTGATCGCCGTAGCAGGTCGATGAGTTCCAGAAAAGCCGCTCGGATGAGCGGCTTTTTTATGCCCGGACGGTGCGATGTCGTGCCAACGGCGAGTGACCGCCTGATTGCCCGAACTCGCTCAGTGCAACACCCGGGTTCTGCAACCAGATCTGGCGACGCAGGATAGCCGGGGCGCGGGACAAGCAGGCACTGCCATCTGCTCAAGCGATGCGTTTGAAGGGCGGTGCCCGAGTGCGCGGTTTGAGGTCGGCCCGCGATCGGACATCCGTCAGCACTCACCGATCGCATTCGACCAACGAGTATGCAGCGCACCTGCCCACGCTTGGCTAAGACACACGCCCCTCACCAAATCGCGGGCACGACAAAAAGCGGCCAATGGCCGCCTTGCGTCTCACACCAGAACCGCTTACTTCATGCGGTAGGTAATACGACCCTTGGTCAGGTCGTAGGGAGTCATCTCAACTTTGACCCGGTCGCCAGTCAGGATGCGGATGTAGTTCTTGCGCATACGGCCGGAGATATGGGCGATGATTTCATGCCCGTTTTCCAGCTTGACCCGGAACGTGGTGTTGGGAAGCGTCTCGCTGACGCTGCCTTCGAATTCAATGGAGTCGTCTTTCGACATGTAATCCTGTGCAATCAAAGCTGGCCCGGAAGGGCCGTAAGGGACGGCATTTTACGCCCCATCTCCCCGTGGTGCAAATTTTATGTTAAGCGGGCTTCACCCAGCGCCGTGACGGGCCGTTCGCCGTAGCGTTCGGACCAGCTGCCGGCCGGTTCCGCCAGGCCAACCTGGCGCCGCACGTGCTGCAGAAACTCCGGGCGTGGCATGTGGTGCGCACCCAGGCTGAGCAGGTGCGGGTTTTCCACCTGCGCATCGATCAGCGGCCATCCGCGCGCATGCAGGTCGCCGGCCAGGGCGGCGAGTGCGACTTTCGAGCCGCCGCTTTCTGCGCTGAACATGCTTTCCCCGAAGAACATTCGGCCGACCGCCACGCCGTAGATGCCGCCGACCAGGCGCGTGCCATCGAACACTTCCAGTGAATGCGCGTGGCCGCGATGGTGCAGATCGACATATGCAGCCTGCATCTGCTCGGTAATCCAGGTGCCGTCCTGTCCGGGACGCGGACTGGACGCACAGGCGGCAATGACCTGTGCAAATGCAGTATCGGCACGCAGTGTCCAGCGGCAATTGCGCAACTGTCGCCTGAAGCGCGACGACAGGCGCACGCCATCAGTGCGAAAGACCATGCGCGGGTCCGGGCTCCACCACAGGATAGGTTGTCCGTCCGAAAACCAGGGGAAGATGCCGTGCGCATACGCGGTGAGCAGGCGTTGCGGCTGCAGGTCACCGCCGATGGCTAGCAGGCCATCGGGCTCGCGCAAGGCCCGTTCGACCGGAGGAAACGGACTGGCAGGGTCAGGTGACAGCAGGTGGGGCAGGGCGCGCGACATGGGCTGAGTCTAGCGGTGCCGCGCGCGCGTGGCGCGCATCGGGTCAGTCGCGAAACGGGCTGTGGTCTGCCAGTTCGATCGCATGCCTGGCCACGGCCTCGCGCTCGTCGGCGCACCACTGCGCCAGCGGTTCACGGAAACCCGGGTCGGCGATCCAGTGGCGGCTGCGGACAAGTGCCGGCAGAAAGCCGCGCGCGATCTTGTGCTCGCCCTGCGCGCCGGGCTCGAAGCGGGTCAGGCCCTCGCGCAGGCAGTATTCGATGCCCTGGTAATAGCAGGTTTCGAAGTGCAGCCCGGGCAGGGCTGCGCCGCCCCAGTAACGGCCGTAGAGCGTGTCGCGGCCACGCAGGCACAGTGCGCCGGCAATCGCCTGCCCATCAAGGTCGGCCAGGAACATCACCAGCTGACGGGGCAGATGCTGCGCCAGGTGGCGCAGGAATTGCGGAGTCAGGGCTGGCGAATTGCCGTACTCGTTGAAGGTCTTGAGATAGAAGCCGTACATGGCGTCCAGGTCCGCCTCGCTGGCCTCATCGCCATGCACCACGCGCAGCTGCACGCCGGCGCGCTGCACCTTGCCGCGTTCCTGGCGGATGTTCTTGCGGCGCTTGTGGTCCATCGCCGCCAGAAAACTCTCGAAATCGCTCCAGCCGCTGGTGTTGTGCCAGTGGTATTGCAGGTCGTTGCGTTCCAGCCAATCGGCATCGAATGCGGCATCTTCATCGGCCAGATGAAAATTCACATGCGCCGAGGACAGGCTGCTGCGGTCCACCAGCTCGCGCATCGCGGCCAACAGGTGTCCGCGCCATCTGGGCGCGCCGAGCAGGCGCGGGCCGGTCACCGGCGAGTAGGGCACCCCGCACAGCCACTTGGGGAAATACTCCTGCCCGTAACGCGCGTACGCGTGTGCCCATGCATGGTCGAACACGAACTCGCCGTGCGAGTTGTTCTTCAGGTATCCCGGCGCGGCGGCGACCAGCGTGTCGCCATCCCATAGCGTCAGGTGCAGCGGGTTCCAGCCCCAGTCCGGGCGCAGGCAGCCCTCCTGCTCCAGGCCTTCCAGGAACGCGTAAGAAATGAATGGGTGCGCGCCGTCGTGCAGCGCGTCCCAGGCACCGGTCGGAAGCTCGTCCAGCCGGCGGCACCAGCGGGCGGTGACGCTCATGCGTACGGCCCGCTGGTATCGGCGCTGTCCGCGCGGCGCGGCCGGCGGTCAGCAGCCACCTCAGGCGCTCTTGTCGAGGTAACGCTCGGCATCCAGCGCGGCCATGCAGCCGAAGCCGGCCGAGGTGATGGCCTGGCGGTAGTGCTGGTCGGCGACGTCGCCGGCCGCGAATACGCCGGCCACCGAGGTCTCGGTCGCTGCGCCGTTCAGGCCGGAGCGGATTTCCAGGTAGCCGTTGTTCATGGCCAGCTGGCCGTCGAACAGCTGCGTATTGGGGTGGTGGCCGATGGCGACGAAGAAGCCGTGCGCGTCGATGTCGCGGGTGCTGCCGTCGATGGTGGACTTGACCCGCACGCCGGTCACGCCGGCATCGTTGCCCAGCACTTCGTCGATGGCGTGGTGCCAGACGGTCTCGATCTTGCCAGCGGCGACCTTGGCGAACAGCTTGTCCTGCATGATCTTTTCGGCGCGCAGGGTGTCGCGGCGGTGCACCAGGTAGACCTTGCGGGCGATGTTGGACAGGTACAGCGCCTCTTCGACCGCGGTGTTGCCGCCACCGACCACCACCACGTCCTGATCCTTGTAGAAGAACCCGTCGCAGGTGGCGCAGGCAGACACACCGCGGCCCTTGAAGGCTTCCTCGCTGGGAATGCCCAGGTACTTGGCGGTGGCGCCAGTGGCGATGATCAGCGCGTCGCAGGTGTACTCGGCGCTATCGCCGGTCAGCCGGAACGGGCGCTGCGACAGATCGGCGGTATGGATGTGGTCGAAGATGACCTCGGTCTCGAAGCGCTCGGCGTGCGCCTGCATGCGATTCATCAGGTCCGGGCCCATCAGGCCATGGGGATCGCCCGGCCAATTGTCCACCTCGGTGGTGGTCATCAGCTGGCCGCCTTGCTGCAGGCCGGTGATCACCACCGGCTTGAGGTTGGCGCGGGCGGCGTAGACCGCGGCGGTCCAGCCGGCCGGGCCGGAGCCCAGGATCAGCAGGCGGGAATGCTTGGCGGGACTGGCAGATGAGGCGCTCATGTATACTCGCGATCTAGGAATTGGTAGGGACGGCACTGATAACAGCGCCCCCGTGGCGGCATAGAGTGGCGGTCCCCACCCGGTGAATCAAGGCGGCGCGATGGAACTGCTTGAACCGCAGATGGCATGGTCCGCCCGCAACGCATGTTCGACGCCGCCTTGTGCGGCGTTTTTCGTTGGCCGCCGGGCATGCTGGCAACCGGCGCTCATTCAACTGCTGAAACCGTGGCCTCAGTCGTTTATTATCAACCACTAACAGCATTTTTCTAAGGTCTGGCTACAGGTGGCAAAGCAGGTTCCCGAACGCAGCAAGCCCGCAGAGGGCAAATCGTCGTCGCGCAAGACGGCGGTGGCGGACAATCCGCGTCGGCAAAAGCTCTGGCGCGACCTGGCATTGATCGCGGTGGCGCCGTTGCTGCTGTATCTGCTGGCCAGCCTGTTCACCTACTCGGCGACCGATCCTGGCTGGTCGCGCACCGGCAATCTGGTCGCGCCGATCCACAACATGGGCGGCAGATTCGGCGCGATGGCAGCGGATGTGTTGCTGCAGCTGTTCGGTTACGTGGCCTTCCTGCTGCCGGTGATCCTGGGCGCAGTGGCCTGGATCGCACTGATCGGCGAGCGCGAGGAGCAGAGCCAGAGCGATCTCGGGCCGGCATTGCGGCTGGTCGGCATGGTGGGCTTCTTGATCTCTTCGACCGGCTTTTTGCACCTGCGCCTGTTCCAGGGCGAGGTGGCGGAGGCTGGCGGCATTCTCGGCAAGCTGGTCAGCGGCTCGCTCAGCTCGGGCTTTGGGGCGTTGGGCGCCAATCTGTTCGTGGTGGTGCTGTTGCTGGTTTCGATCACGCTGGCGACCGGGTTGTCGTGGTTTGCGGTGATGGAGCGCATCGGCAAGTGGGTGCTGGCGCTGGGCCCGTTGATGCAGCGCAAGACCCACCAGGCGACCGAGTGGCAGCAGACCCGCGTGATGCGCGAAGAGCGCGAGGAAGTGCGCAAGGTCGATGCGGTCAAGCAGGCCAAGCGTGAGCCGGTCAAGATCGAACCGCCGCCGGCACCGGTGGTGGAAAAGAGCGAGCGCGCCAAGCGCGATACGCAGATTCCGATGTTCCAGGGCGTGAGCACCGATGGTTCGGACCTGCCGCCGCTGGCCCTGCTGGACGACCCCAAGCCGCAGGCCAAGGGGTATTCGGAAGAGACGCTGGAGACGCTGTCGCGGCAGATCGAGTTCAAGCTCAAGGATTTCCGCATCGAGGCGCAGGTGGTCGGGGCCTATCCGGGCCCGGTGATCACCCGCTTCGAGATCGAGCCGGCGCCGGGCATCAAGGTCAGCCAGATCAGCTCGCTGGACAAGGACATTGCGCGCGGGCTGTCGGTCAAGTCAGTGCGCGTGGTCGACGTGATTCCGGGCAAGTCGGTGGTCGGCTTGGAAATCCCCAACGTCACCCGCGAGATGATCTTCCTGTCCGAGCTGCTGCGTTCCAAGGAATACGACAAGTCGGCCAGCCCGCTGACGCTGGCATTGGGCAAGGATATCGCCGGACGTCCGACCGTGGCCGATCTGGCGCGCATGCCGCATCTGCTGGTGGCCGGTACCACCGGCTCGGGCAAGTCGGTGGCGGTCAATGCGATGGTGCTGAGCCTGCTGTTCAAGGCTTCGCACAAGGAGCTGCGGATGCTGATGATCGACCCGAAGATGCTCGAACTGAGCGTCTACCAGGGCATCCCGCATCTGCTGGCGCCGGTGGTCACCGACATGAAGGAGGCCGCCAACGGCCTGCGCTGGTGCGTGGCCGAAATGGAACGCCGCTACAAGCTGATGAGCGCGGTGGGGGTGCGCAACCTGGCCGGCTTCAACAAGAAGGTCAAGGACGCCATCGACGCCGGCCAGCCGATGATGGACCCGCTGTTCAAGCCCAATCCCGAACTGGGCGAGGCGCCGCGGCCGCTGGAGACGCTGCCGTTCATCGTGATCTTCATCGACGAATTCGCCGACATGATGATGATCGTCGGCAAGAAGGTCGAAGAGCTGATTGCGCGTCTGGCGCAGAAGGCGCGTGCGGCCGGCATCCACTTGATCCTGGCCACGCAGCGCCCGTCGGTGGACGTGATCACCGGCCTGATCAAGGCCAATATCCCGACCCGCGTGGCCTTCCAGGTCAGCTCCAAGATCGACTCGCGCACCATCCTGGACCAGTCCGGCGCCGAGGCCCTGCTGGGCAATGGCGACATGCTGTACCTGCCGCCGGGCACCGCGCTGCCGGACCGTGTGCACGGCGCCTTCGTCAGCGACGAGGAAGTGCACCGGGTGGTCGAGCATCTGAAGGCCAGCGGGCCGGTGTCGTACGTGGAAGGCGTGCTGGACGAAGTGCAGACCATGGGCGATGGCACCGTGGTGGGCGCAACCGGCTTGCCCGAGAGCAGTGGTGGCGGCGGGGACGAGTCCGACCCGCTGTACGACGAGGCGCTGCGCATCGTCACCGAAACCCGGCGCGCATCGATCTCCGGTGTGCAGCGTCGCCTGAAGATCGGCTACAACCGCGCCGCGCGCCTGATCGAGGCAATGGAAGCGGCCGGGGTGGTCAGCCAGCCCGAGCACAACGGCGATCGCACCGTGTTGGCGCCGCCACCGCCGAAGTAAGCGTAGTGGCGACGTCGCTGCGCGGTGCGGCGCGCTGCGTTGGAACGCGGCGCATTGGGAACTCGGCGGGCAGGGGCTCCACTTGCGCAGGGCGCCCGCTTGATCGTGCTTGACCCGCCAGGCCTGCCGGTGCGGGACGCCGCATGCCGCATCTGCATTGTTCAAATCGCCGCAACCAGCGCTGCCGTACGCACCGATGCCGCATTGTTGGAAGCCGATACCTGTCATTGCCGGGCACACCGGCTACCCTAGCGGACAAGTGCCGCTCCGGCCCGTCGTGATCGAGACCCATGCTGCGTCGTCCCTTGTTGCTGCTCGTGCTGTTGATCTGCGCTCCGCTGCTTGCCCAGGCGCAGCAGCGCCCCGCGCCTGCCGCGGCGGCGCGCACCCAGGCCGATACCAACTACAGCTTCGTGCGCTATCGCGCCGACTACGAAGTGCGCGCCGATGCCAGCAGCGTGGAAACCGACGAATACGAGATACTGCTCAAGACCAAGTCGGCAGTGGAGCAGTTCAGCCAGGTGCGGCTGAGCTATAGCGAAAAGATGGAGACGCTGGAGGTGCTGGAGGCGTATACCGTCACCGCCGAGGGGCTGCGTCAGGACGTGGCGGCCGACAAGATCTACACCCAGGAAAGCTATTCCAGCGCCTCGGCAGCGATGTATGCCGACCGCAAGGTCAAGGTCGTGGTGTTCCCGAACCTGGCGCCGGGTGCGCGCATCGTCTATCGGGTGCGACGTGCGCAGAACACGCCGTACTTCCCCGGTTACTTCAGCCTGTGGGAAACCTTCAGCGTATTCGCGCAGTACGACGATGCGGTGGTGACATTGGTCGCGCCCAAGTCGCTGCCGATGCATCTGTCCGCGCGTGGTCTGCAGGGCAGCACCAAGCCGGTGGTGCGTGGCGATCAGGCGCGCTGGGAATGGCGCTACCAGCGCTCCACGCCGATGAAGAACCAGAACTGGAGTGCGGCGACCTGGGAGTTCAGCCCCACGCTGATGGCCAGCACCTTCGACAGCTGGTCGCAGATGGGCCTGGCCTATCACGTCAAGGGCGGACGCGCCGCCGCGGTGACGCCGGCGATCCGGTCGTTGGCCGACGAGGTGACCCGCGGTATCGATGAGCCGCGCGCGCAGGCCGCTGCGTTGTATGCGTGGGTGGCGCGCAATATCCGCTACGTGGCGGTGTACCTGGGCAACGGCGGTCTGGAGCCCAACAGTGCCGACAGCATCCTGGCCAACCACTACGGCGACTGCAAGGACCACACCGTGATCCTGGAAGCCTTGCTGGCGGCCAAGGGCATCGCCAGCACACCGGTGCTGATCGGCGCGGAAGGCGGTCCGACGCTGCCGGCAATCCCGGTGCTGGGGCGCTTCAATCACGCCATCACCTATATCCCGGCCTTCGATCTCTACGTCGATTCGACCAACCCGTACGCGCGCTTCGGCCAGCTGCCGGCCAGCGATCTCGGCGCGCCGGTCGTGCATACACGCGACGGTAAGGTCACCCAGACCCCGCCCAACGATCGCAAGGTCAACCGCTACGTTGCCCGTACCGAATACCGCTTCACGCCGCAGGGCGGCTTGCAGGGCATGACGACGCTGGACAGCGGCCAGACCGGCGAAGTGGGGTTGCGCGCGATGTTCGTGCAACTCAATGCGCAGAACCGCAACCGCATCGAGGAATCGATCATTGCCCAGTCCGGTTTCGTTGGCACCGGGGATCTGCTGATTCAGGGCGATCCGCTGGATCTGGAGGCGCCGTTCAACTATCGCTACAGCTTCCTGGCCAACGATGCGGTGGATTTTTCGGTGGTCGGCGGTATGACCTTGCCGGACATGCCGGGTGCCGAGTCGACGCGCGGGATTTACACCACCACCTCGGCCGAAGACAACCTGACCCCGTTCTACTGCAACGACAGCGTGCGCGAGGAAACCTACGTGGTGACCTTCCCCGACACGGTGCCGATCATCGCCATCCCGCGCAGCAGCACCTTTCGCAATGCCGCCGGCGAGTACGCGGTGGACTGGTCGCGCCAGGGACAGACGGTCACTGCGGTCCATCGTCTGCAACGTGCGGCGGTGCACGGGCCGCAGGCCTTGTGCCAGCCACAGGATTACCGTGCGTTTCGCGAGTTGTATCAGCAGGTGCGACGCGGCTTCCGCGGGCAGATCGTCTACGGCGATCTGTCCAAGGTGCAGACTGCGCACTGAGCCAGGCCGCTGCCGCTGCATGAACGCCGCCGTCCGATAGCGCTCGCCCATTCATCTATGAAGCTTCAGAATTGGCGTACTCCTTCCTGGAAGACCGCGATGCATCGTCAGCTCCGTTATGCCGTCCTCGCCACCGCCCTGTTCGCCGGCACCGCGTTTGCCGGTGCGCGCCAGGAGCTGGACACGTTCACCCGTGGCCTGAAGGGCCTGGATGGGCAGTTCAACCAGCAGGTCACCGATGCCAACGGACGGGTCAAGGAGCGTTCGAGCGGGCGGGTGGCACTGTCGCAGCCGCGCCAGTTCCGCTGGGAATACGCCAAGCCTTACAAGCAACTGATCGTGGCCGACGGCAAGAAAGTGTGGGTCTTCGATCCCGACCTGGAGCAGGTCACGGTGCGTGCACAGGGCAACGAAGAGCAGAACAGCCCGCTGGTGGCATTGATCGACCCCGCGCGGCTGGACAAGCAATACGATGTTAGCGAAGAAGCGGCCCCGCGTGATGGCCTGCAGTGGCTGTCGCTGACGCCGAAGGTCGACACCGAGGCCAGCTTCCAGATGGCGTCGCTGGGCTTCGGCAAGGATGGCTTGGCCAAAATGGAAGTGGTCGATGCGGTAGGTCAACGCACTGCGATCAGTTTCAGTGGCTGGAAGCGCAACCCCGCGTTCGCGGCCGACACTTTCCGTTACGCCCCGGCCAAGGGCGTGGATGTGGTGGGCGACGCGCAGTAACCCTGTAGTTGCGGGGCACTGACTCTGCATCGTCAGGCTGCGCTCCGAGCCCCTTGCGCTTTGCCCGCGGATATCGCGCCTTTCTGCGCGAAGGCGTCTGCACGGCGCCTGTCGTGCTCCGGATGCGGTCGCCAACGTGCATCAGTGCCGCGAACGCCTGTGCGACCGTGCGAGTCCTGTCGCGTCCGCGCAACACCACATGGCTGCAATGCGATAACGCCCCGCCGCGATAGAATGAGCTGTGGCACGAACCAGATCCACCATCGACAGCACCGCCGATCTGCTTAGCGTGGACGCGGACCATCTGCGCCCGCTCGCAGAGCGCATGCGTCCGCGGACGCTGGACGAAATGGTCGGCCAGAAACGCCTGTTGACGCCCGACAGTGCGCTGCGTCGCGCGGTGGAATCCGGTCGCGTGCATTCGATGATCCTGTGGGGTCCGCCGGGATGCGGCAAGACCACGCTCGCGTTGCTGCTGGCGCACTACGCGGATGCCGAATTCAAGGCGATTTCCGCAGTGTTGTCGGGGCTGCCCGATGTGCGCCAGGTGCTGGCCGAGGCCGCGCAGCGGTTCGCCAGCGGCCGTCGCACCGTATTGTTCGTCGACGAGGTGCATCGCTTCAACAAGGCGCAGCAGGATGCGTTTTTGCCGCATATCGAACGCGGCACCATCCTGTTCGTCGGTGCGACCACGGAAAACCCGTCGTTCGAATTGAACTCGGCCTTGCTGTCGCGCTGCCGCGTGCACGTGCTGGAATCGGTGTCGCCGCAGGACATCGTCGAAGCGCTGCAGCGGGCCTTGCACGACCCCGAGCGCGGGTTGGGGCAGGAGACGATCCAGGTCAGCGACGCGTCGTTGCTGGAAATCGCCAGTGCGGCCGACGGTGATGTACGGCGCGCATTGACCCTGCTGGAGATCGCCGCCGAACTGGCGGGCGGCGAGGGCGGGGAAATCACGCCGCAGACGCTGCTGCAGGTGCTGGCCGACCGCACCCGCCGTTTCGACAAGAACGGCGAGCAGTTCTACGACCAGATCTCGGCGCTGCATAAATCGGTACGCAGCTCCAATCCGGATGCGGCGCTGTACTGGCTCACCCGCATGCTCGACGGCGGTTGCGACCCGGCGTATCTGGCGCGGCGTCTGACCCGCATGGCGATCGAGGACATCGGTCTGGCCGACCCGCGCGCGCAGAGCATGGCGCTGGAGGCCTGGGATATTTACGAGCGCCTCGGCAGTCCGGAAGGCGAGCTGGCGTTCGCACAACTGGTGCTGTACCTGGCCAGCACCGCAAAATCCAATGCCGGCTACGCGGCCTTCAATCAGGCCAAGGCCGAGGTGCGCGCGACCGGCACGCAAGAGGTGCCGCTGCATCTGCGCAATGCACCGACCAAACTGATGAAGACGCTCGGCTATGGGCAGGATTATCAATACGACCACGATGCCGAAGGCGGCATCGCGCTGGACCAGACCGGGTTTCCGGATGCGATGGGCGAGCGGGTGTACTACAACCCGGTGCCGCGCGGGCTGGAGATCAAGCTGAAAGAAAAGCTGGATCGGCTGCGCGAGGCACGTGCGCAGGCGCGGGCTGACAAGGCCGGCAAACCCACGGCATAATCGCCCGTACAGGAGATGGCATTCCTCCTTGAACCGCGCGCACTCTGCGTGCTGATGATGCCTGCCACCCCCGCCGGGGCGGCAGGCCTGTGCCCCGGCATCGCTTCTTGACTCAGGATGGATGACGCCGATGTCGCACGCTATTTCTCCGAATACTCTCCCCGATAGCGGGGTGCACGCATGAATGCACCGGTGTGGTGGCAACAGCTGTTGCTGGCGATGACCGGCGGTGCACTGGGTTCCGGTTTGCGTTTTGCCATTGGCGCGTCGTTGTTGCAGCGCTTCGGTACCGGTTTTCCGTGGGGAACGCTGGCGGTGAATCTGCTCGGCTCGTTCGTCGCCGGCGTACTGCTGGTCTGGCTGGATGCGCGCGGACCATCGAGCTGGCCGCTGCGGGCCCTGTTGATCGTCGGCGTGATCGGCGGGCTGACCACGTTTTCATCGCTGATGATGGAATGCCTGGTGTTTGCGCGTACCGATCGGTCCACGATGATCGGCGTGTATCTGGCAATGACGCTGGTGGCCGGGCTGTTGCTGGTGTTTGCGGGTGCGCGGACAGGCCAGTGGCTGGTGACGCGCTAGGCATCGGCCTTGTTGTAGGTGCTGAAGTTTGCTGGCGAAGGCTTCCCGGCGGCATTGCATGCGGCGGTTATCTCGGGGTGTGCGGCACTGCGGGCGCGGCGGTTCCCACGATGCAGCCGAGCGCTGCGGTCGCTAAAACAGAGCGCAACAAGGTGCGATCGGCGCACCCACCGGAGATGTCGACTGGTGCAAGTGATTCCGCTCGCAGCGCAGCTCCGGCCGACGACGGGTTGCGGTTGGCCATAAAGAAGGCGTGCTTGCGCACGCCTTCGGTCACTGCTGATCGCGTTCGCGAGATCGGCACCTTGGCCGATCTCGTCGAACCCGTGCTTACAACGCTTCGATGATGCCTGCCGCGCCCATGCCGGTGCCGATGCACATGGTGACCATGCCGTACTTCTGCTGACGGCGACGCAGGCCGTGCACCAGGGTGGCGGCACGGATCGCGCCGGTCGCGCCCAGCGGATGGCCGAGGGCGATCGCGCCGCCCAGCGGATTGACCTTGGACGGATCCAGCTCGCTGTCGCGGATCACCGCCAAGGCCTGCGCGGCGAAGGCTTCGTTGAGCTCGATCCAGTCGAGTTGGTCCTTGGTCAGGCCGGCCTGCTTGAGTGCCTTGGGAATGGCTGCGATCGGGCCGATGCCCATGACTTCCGGGCGCACGCCGGCCACCGAGAAGCTGACGAAACGCGCCAGCGGGGTCAGGCCGTAATCCTTGATCGCCTGCTCGGAGGCCAGCAGCACCGCACCGGCGCCGTCGCTCATCTGCGAGGAATTGCCGGCGGTGACGCTGCCGCCGAACTGGCCGTTGCGGAACACCGGGCGCAGCTTGGCCAGGCCTTCGAGCGAGCTGTCCGGGCGCGGGCCTTCGTCGGTGTCGACCAGGCGCTTGCGCAGCGCGATGACATTGCCGGCCAGGTCGGGCTGGTGCGACAGGATTTCGTACGGAGTGATCTCGTCGCGGAATTCGCCTGCGGCAATGGCGGCGATGGCCTTCTGATGCGATGCCAGCGCAAACGCATCCTGGTCCTCGCGCGAGACCTTCCATTCCTCGGCGACTTTCTCGGCGGTAATGCCCATGCCATAGGCGATGGCGACGTGGTCGTCGGCAAAGACGTTCGGCGACATGGCGACCTTGTTGCCCATCATCGGCACCATCGACATCGACTCGGTACCGCCTGCCAGCATCAGGTCGGCATTGCCCAGACGGATCTGGTCGGCCGCCATCGCCACCGCCTGGATACCGGACGAGCAGAAGCGATTGATGGTCTGGCCGGCGACGGTGTTGGGCAGGCCGGCGAGCAGCACGCCGATGCGCGCCACGTTCATGCCTTGCTCGCCCTCCGGCATCGCGCAGCCGATGATGGCGTCGTCGATGCGCGACAGATCGATGCCCGGCGCCTGCGCGACCACCGCGCGCAGCACGTGCGCCAGCATGTCGTCGGGACGGGTGTTGCGGAACACGCCCTTCGGCGCCTTGCCGACCGGGGTACGGGTGGCGGCAACGATGTAGGCTTCTTGAATCTGCTTGCTCATGGCTATCTCCGATAGCCGGGATTGGGGATTCGGGATTGGGGATTCGCAACTGCGGATCCTGATTCCTGAATGTTCCTGCCCGGCGGATGAATTTGGTGGAAGCGAGAATGGTGGAGGGCAGGGGACCCGCTGTTACGAATCCCCAATCCCGACTCCCGAATCTCAGTTCCTGAGAGGCTTACCCGTCTTGAGCATGTGCCCAATCCGCGCCTGGGTCTTTTCCTGCTGGGCCAGTTCGACGAAGTGCTTGCGCTCTAGCTTGAGCAGCCATTCTTCGTCCACCAGCGCGCCGCGATCGACCTCGCCGCCGCACACGACCGTGGCGATGCGGGTGGCGATCTCGTAGTCGTATTCGCTGATGAAGCGGCCTTCCAGCATGTTGACCAGCAGCATCTTGAAGGTGGCGATGCCCACGTCGCCGGCGACCTGGATGCGGCGTGCCGGCAACGGCGCGCGGTAGCCGCCTTCGGCCAGTGCGCGCGCTTCGGCCTTGGCGATGTGCAGTGCCTCGTAGCTGTTGAAGACGATCTTGTCGGTGGTGCGCAGCAGGCCCAGCTCCTGGGCGTTGACCGCCGAGTTGGAGACCTTGGCCATCGCGACGGTTTCGAAGGTCTTCTTCAGCTCGGCGAACACATCGCCGCCCGGACCTGCCGCCACCGAGGCACGCGCCGCGATCTCCTTCAGGCCACCACCGGCCGGCAGCAGGCCGACGCCGGCTTCGACCAGGCCGATATAGCTTTCCAGCGAGGCCACGGTCTTGGCGCTATGCATCTGGAACTCGCAACCGCCACCCAGCGCCAGCCCGCGCACCGCCGAAATCACCGGCACCTGCGCATACTTGATGCGCTGGCTGGTGGCCTGGAAGTTGGCGACCAGCGCTTCGAACGCGTCCACCTTGCCGGCCTGCAGCAGACCCAGCGCACCGGCCAGATCGGCACCGGCGGAGAAGGGCTCCTTCTGCTGCCAGATCACCAGGCCGGCGAAGTCCTTCTCCGCACGACCCACCACGTCCTGCAGACCATTGAGAACATGGTCGGACACGGTGTTCATCTTGGTCTTGAAGCTGACCACGGCGATGTCGTCGCCGTCATGCCACATGCGCACGCCGTCGTTTTCGAAAACGGTCTCGCCCGGCGAAAACTGCTCGCCCAGCAGCGGATCGGGGAAGCGCTGGCGCTTGTACACCGGCAGCGCCGAGCGCGGCAGCTTGGCGTCGCGCGCAGGGCTGTAGGAGCCTTCGGCACCATGCACGCCGTCGCGACCGTCGAAGACCCAGTTCGGCAACGGTGCGCTGCTCATGCTCTTGCCGTTGGAGATGTCTTCGGCAATCCACTGCGCCACCTGCTTCCAGCCGGCGGCCTGCCAGGTCTCGAACGGGCCCAGCGACCAGCCGTAGCCCCAGCGGATCGCCAGGTCCACATCGCGCGCGGTCTCGGCGATATCGGCCAGGTGATAAGCGCTGTAGTGGAACAGGTCGCGGAACGTGGCCCACAGGAACTGCGCCTGCGGGTGCTGGCTTTCGCGCAGCTTGGCGAACTTTTCGGCCGGGTTCTTGATCTTGAGGATCTCCACCACCTCGGGTGCGGCAGTGCGATCGGCGGCGCGGTAATCCTGCTTTTCCAGGTCCAGCACCACGATGTCCTTGCCCACCTTGCGGAAGATGCCGGCGCCGACCTTCTGTCCCAGCGCACCCTTGGCGATCAGCGCATCCAGCCACTTCGGCGACTTGAAATACTCGTGCCACGGATCGTCGGGCAGAGTGTCGCCCATGGTCTTGATCACGTGCGCCATGGTGTCCAGGCCGACCACGTCGGAGGTGCGGTAGGTCGCCGACTTCGGGCGGCCGACCAGCGGGCCGGTCAGGCCATCCACTTCATCGAAACCCAGGCCGAATTGCTGGGTGTGATGGATGGTGGACAGGATCGAGAACACGCCGATGCGGTTGCCGATGAAGTTCGGGGTGTCCTTCGCATACACCACGCCCTTGCCCAGCGTGGTGACCAGGAAACTCTCCAGTCCTTCGAGCACGGCCTTGTCGGTGCCCCTGGCCGGGATCAGCTCGGCCAGGTGCATGTAGCGCGGCGGGTTGAAGAAATGCACGCCGCAGAAGCGATGGCGCAACTGCTCCGGCAGCACGTCGGAGAGCTTGTTGATGCCCAGGCCCGAGGTGTTGGACGCCAGCACCGCATGCTCGGACACGAACGGGGCGATCTTCTTGTACAGGTCCTGCTTCCAGTCCATGCGCTCGGCGATCGCCTCGATGATCAGGTCGCAGTCGCGCAGCTGTTCCAGGCCGCTCTCGTAGTTGGCCGGTGTGATCGCCTCGGCCAGCGCCTTGCTGGCGAGCGGGGCGGGGCTGAGTTTGCCGAGATTGGCGATGGCCTTGAGCACGATGCCGTCGGCGGGACCTTCCTTGGCGGGCAGGTCGAACAGCACGGTGTCGACGCCGGCATTGGTGAGGTGCGCGGCGATCTGCGCGCCCATGACGCCGGCACCGAGCACGGCGGCGCGACGAACTAGCAACGGATTGGACATAGCAATTAGCCTCTTGGTGGAACGTTTACGGTGTGGAATGAGCGCGGAAACCGGGTTCCGCGAAACGAATGAGTTCGCGCGCGGCCCGCGCACGGTGGTCGGCCTCGCTGACCCCTGCCGGGCGCTTGATCAGCCCGAAATCGGCCATCGCGTAGGTAAGCGCCCCGGCCAGAAAGTCCAGCCGCCAGTACAGCTCCTCCTTGCTCAGGCCCGGCACGCAACCGGCAATGGCCTTGCCGAATTCGCGCAGGACATGACCGTAATGGTCGGACAGGAACTTGCGCAGGTTGTCGTTCTTTTCCGCATAGGCCCGGGCGATCACACGTACGAAGGCGCCGCCGTTCTGGCGGTCCTGCGCCATCGCCAGGGCCGGCTCGACGAATGCGGCCAGCACCGCGGTGAGCTCGCCGGGCTGGGATTTTTTCGCCGCCTCCAGCTGTTGCAGTCGCGCGGCTGTCATTTCGTCCATGCGACGGCGGAACACCTCGTTGACCAGGTTTTCCTTGGAGCCGAAGTGGTAGTTGACCGCGGCGATGTTGACGTCGGCCTGGGTGGTCAGCTGCCGCAGCGAGGTGCCGGCAAACCCATGCTGGGCGAACAGCTCCTCGGCGGCACCGAGAATGCGGTCCTTGGTGGAGAAGTGGGCGGGCTTGGGCATGCGCTGGGGCCGGACTCAATCAAACGATTGTTTGAGTCTACGGGCTTGGTTGCGGGCAGGTCATGCGGCAATGCAGCACGATTCAGGGGGCGGTGTGCAAACATGCGGGCGACGAGATAGAATTGACCATCGCAAAGAAGCCTAAGCCCGCGTTTTGACGCGGGTTTTTTTCATGATAACCTCGGGCCTTCAGTGGCCCGCCCAACGGAGAATTCCCAATGGCGCTGGAGCGCACCCTGTCCATCATCAAGCCTGATGCCGTCGCCAAGAACGTCATTGGCGAAATCTACAGCCGCTTCGAGAAGGCTGGCCTGAAAGTGGTGGCCGCCAAATACAAGCAGTTGTCGCGCCGGGAAGCCGAAGGCTTCTATGCCGTTCACCGCGAGCGTCCGTTCTTCAATGCGCTGGTCGAATTCATGATTTCCGGCCCAGTGATGATCCAGGCGCTGGAAGGCGAGAATGCCGTTGCCGCGCATCGCGACCTGCTGGGCGCGACCAATCCCAAGGACGCTGCGCCGGGCACCATCCGCGCCGATTTCGCCGACTCGATCGATGCCAATGCCGCCCACGGCTCGGATTCGGTCGAGAACGCTGCCAATGAAGTCGCCTATTTCTTCGCCGCAACAGAAGTGGTCTCGCGCTGAGGCCGAGAGAGTCGAATCGTGAATGAGGTCGTGATCCCCTCCGTGTTGCAGGACGTCCCAGTCCGTACCCCGGAACTGCGCAAGCAGAACCTGCTCGACCTCGACCGCGAGGGACTGGAGCGCTTCTTCGCCGACACGCTCGGCGAAGCGCGCTACCGTGCCCATCAGGTGATGAAGTGGATTCACCACCGCTACGTCACCGATTTCGACCAGATGACCGACCTCGGTAAGGCATTGCGTGCGAAGTTGCACCAGCATGCCGAGGTGCTGGTTCCCAATGTGGTGTTCGACAAGCCGTCCACCGACGGGACCCACAAATGGCTGCTGGCTATGGGGACCGACGGCAAGAACGCCATCGAAACGGTCTACATCCCCGACAAGGGCCGCGGCACGCTGTGCGTGTCGTCCCAGGTCGGCTGCGGGTTGAACTGCACGTTCTGTTCGACCGCCACCCAGGGCTTCAATCGCAACCTCACCACCGCCGAAATCATCGGGCAGGTATGGGTTGCTGCGCGCCATCTGGGCAACGTGCCGCACCAGCAACGCCGCCTCACCAATGTGGTGATGATGGGCATGGGCGAGCCGTTGATGAATTTCGACAACGTCGTGCGCGCGATGAGTGTGATGCGCGACGATCTGGGCTATGGCCTCGCCAGCAAGCGGGTGACGCTGTCGACCTCCGGTCTGGTCCCGATGATCGACCGGCTTTCCACCGAAAGCGATGTCTCGCTGGCGGTCTCGTTGCACGCCGCCAACGACGCGCTGCGCGAGAGCCTGGTGCCGCTGAACAAGAAGTACCCGATCGCCGAGTTGATGGAATCCTGCGCGCGCTATCTGCGTGGCAGCAAAAAGCGCGACTCGGTGACCTTCGAATACACCTTGATGAAGGGCATCAACGACCAGCCGGAGCACGCACGCCAGCTGGCCAGATTGATGCGTCAGTTCGACAATGCGGTGCAGTCCAAGGATGCCGGCAAGGTCAACCTGATTCCGTTCAATCCCTTCCCCGGCACGCGTTACGAGCGTTCCGGAGAGACGGAGATCCGCGCATTCCAGAAGATTCTGCTCGACGCGCAGGTGCTGACGATGGTTCGCCGTACGCGTGGCGACGACATCGATGCGGCATGCGGGCAGCTCAAGGGGCAGGTCATGGACCGTACCCGTCGCCAGGCGGAATTCCGCCGCACATTGGAAGGGCAGGCCGATCGAGATGCGGCAGCGTGAACTCGCGTTAATGGCCGCCGTGGCGATCGCGCTGTGCGCGGCCGGCTGCGGTGGTCGCAATGCCAAGGCCGGCTCGGCCAAGCGCGTGGAAGAAGTGGCGCCGGTCTATTCGTTCCGCGACAACAAGGCCACCAAGGATCGCTTGGCGGTGCGGGAAAAGCTCGGCCTGGCCAGCAACCGGATGCAGACCGGCGACTATGTCGGCGCCGAAGAGCAGATCCGCGCCGCGTTGAAGAAAGATCCGCAGTCGGTGGATGCGATCGGCATGTTGGCCCTGATCCAGGGTGGGCGCGGCGATGTTGCCGGCTCCGGCGCATCCTATCGCCGTGCCGCCGAACTGGCGCCGCAGCGCGGCGACGTGTTGAACAATTATGGCGCGTGGGTGTGCGCCAATGGGTCGCCTGCCGAGTCGCTGATCTGGTTCGATCGCGCACTGGCCGACCGAACCTACGCATCGCCTGCGTCCGCGCTCGGCAATGCAGGCGGTTGCGCACTCAAGGCGGGGCAGCCCGAGCGAGCGGCAAGCGATTTGCGCAAGGCGCTCGACATGGATCCGGGCAATCCTTATGCGTTGGAGTCGATGGCGCGGCTGGAGGCCGGGCGTCGCAATTATTTCGAAGCACGTGCCTTTATCGAACGCCGGCTTGCGGCTGCACCGGTAACGGCTTCCGTGTTACAACTCGCCATTCAGATTGAGCAAGGGCTAGGCGACAAGGTAGCTGCCAGCCGTTACCAACAGCGGTTGGTCAAGGAATTTCCTGACGCAGCGACCGCTAACCCCGGGGCCAATGCATTGTGATCAGTGATTCCAATCCGAACCCTTTCGAGCAGGAAAAGGGCTGCGGGCCGCAGTTGCGCGAGGCGCGCGAAGCAGCAGGTCTGAGTGTGGACGATGTCGCTGGCAAGCTACGCATGCCGGCGCACGTGGTGCGATCGCTTGAGCAGGAAGACTGGCAGCGCCTGGGCGCGCCGGTCTTCGTTCGCGGTCAGTTGCGCAGTTATGCGCGGCTGTTGCAGGTGGATCTGGAGCCGTCGCTGCAACAGGCCAGCATCGCGCCGATCGAACCGGTGAAGCTGGTCAGCCACACCCATACCCCGCGTGCGCGCCGCATTCTCGAAAGCACCGCACGCAAGGCGATGTATGTCGTCATCACCGGCGTGTTCGCTGTGCCGGTCTGGTATGCGACACGCTCGCATCTGGATGGCAAGGGGCCGAGTACGGTGTCGCTGGACAGCATGCCGGTCGCAGCGAAGACCAGTGCTCCCGCCAACCCTGCAGCGCCGCCGGCCGCGCCGCGCGAGCAGCCGGCACCGTACATCGCATCGATGACGCCTGTGCCGCGTGCGACGCCTGAGGCCGAGGCGGCACCGGCAGTGGCGGACGCCGGCAAACACCTGTCGCTGAGTTTCAGCGGCGACAGCTGGGTGCAGATCCTGGCACCGGATGGCAGTGCAGTGGAAAAAGCACTGATCCGCGCCGGCGAGCATCGCAGCTATTCGCCGGGGCAGGTGGGCCGCATCGTACTGGGCAATGCGTCGGCGGTAGAGGTTCAGCAAGGCGGCAGTATCGTCGATGTGAAACCGTTCCAGCGCGCTAACGTGGCCCGTTTTGCGGTATCCTCCGACGGCTCCGTGGTACCTGCTTCCGAGTGAAGCGGACTGCGGTTTTTCATTTTCCCCTTTTGATGTTCCGCGCCTCCGGGATGACGGAGCGAGAGTACGCATGGCGATCGACGATCTGCTGGACGAACACGAACAAGGCGAACGCGTTCGTTCCTGGTTGAGAAAGAATGGCGCGGGACTGGTGGGCGGCGTCCTGCTCGGACTGGCCCTGATCCTGGGCTGGCAGTGGTGGCAGAAGCGCACCAATACCGAATTGGTCCAAGCCAACGCGCGGTACGAAGCGGTGGTGAAGTCGATCCAGGCCAAGGACCTGGACAAGGCGGCCAAGGACATCGTGGCGCTCGACGACGGCAAAGGCGGCATCTATGCCGAGCTGGCTGCGTTACGTCTTGCCAAGTCGCAGGTCGATGCCGGCAAGCACGCCGAAGCGATCAAGACGCTGCGCGACGTGCCTGCAGAAGGCGAGCTCAAGCACATCGTGCAACAGCGTCTGGCGCGCGTGCTGACCGAGAGCGGCAAGCCGGATGAGGCGATCAAGCTGCTGGCCGACGCGCAGGATCACGCCAGCCTGGAGATCCGCGCCGATGCGCTGGTTGTTCAGGGCAAGACCGATGAAGCGCGTGCGTTGTACGCCAAGGCATTGACCACGGTCGATGTGGCCTCGCCGCAGCGCCGGTTGCTGGAAACCAAGCTGATGGATGTGGGCGGCAAAGTGCCCGATCCGGCGGAGCAGATTTGATGAAGCAGGACACCATGTACAAGCGCATTGCGTTGATCGCCCTGATGGGCATGTCGTTGGCCGGTTGCAGCACGGTCAAGGGCTGGTTTGCCGGTAAGGATGCTGCTGCCAAGAAGGCGCAGGAACCTGCCGAGCTGGTCAAGTTCGAGCCATCGGTCAAGGTCGACAAGATCTGGTCCACCGGCATCGGCAAGGGTGAAGGACACATCGGCGTGCGTCAGCGGCCGGCCGTCGCCGATGGCAAGGTTTATGCCGCAGCGATCACCGGCGGCGTGCAGGCGCTGGATCTGCAGACCGGCAAGCGCGTGTGGGAATACAAGCCCAAGAAAGAAGAGCGTAACGACCGCAAGTTCAAGCAGCGCCTGTCCGGTGGTCCCGGCGTCGGCGAAGGCCTGGTGGTGATCGGGACCTTGTCTGGCGACGTGATTGCGTTGAACCAGGCCGACGGCACCGAGAAGTGGCGCGCCAAGGTGCCCAACGAAGTGATCGCCGCGCCCGCCATTGCACAGAACCTGGTGCTGGTGCGTAGCAACGACGGCCGCGTCAGTGCCTTCGATGCGGCGACCGGCGAGCGTCGCTGGTTCCATGCCGAAGAAGGCCCGACCCTGTCGGTGCGCGGCAATGCGCCGATCGTGACCGGCCCGGGCGTGGTGTTTGTCGGTAACGACAGCGGCACCTTGAGTGCGCTGGCGCTGCAGGATGGCCGCCCGTTGTGGGAACAGGCGATCGGCGTGCCGGAAGGTCGCACCGAGCTGGAGCGCATGTCCGACGTGGACGGCGCGCCCGTACTGGATGGCACCACCCTGTACGCCACCAGCTTCAAGAACGAAACCCTCGCGCTGGAAGGCCCGAGCGGCCGTCCGCTGTGGACGCGCGATCATGGCGGCGCCGGCGGCGTTGGTGTGTCGTCGGCCGTGGTGGTGGTGTCCGACAACGCCGGTTCGGTGTGGGGCCTGGACAAGAGCAGCGGCGCGGCGATGTGGTCGCAGGCTGCCTTGGCGCGTCGCTCGCTGACCGGTGTGGCCATCCAGGGCGATTACGCCGTGGTTGGCGATTACAAAGGCTACCTGCACTGGCTGAAACTCAGCGACGGTGCACTGGCCGCGCGCGCTCGCGCTGGACGCGACACGCTGCTGGCGCAGCCGGTGGTCGTCGATGGCATTCTGCTGGTACAAAACACCGACGGCGATCTCACCGCCTTCCGGTTGGCACAATAAGGACCTTGCGATGCTGCCCCTGGTCGCCCTGGTTGGACGGCCCAATGTCGGCAAGTCCACCATCTTCAATGCGCTGACGCGCACCCGTGACGCGCTGGTCCACGACCAGCCCGGCGTCACCCGCGACCGTAACTACGGCGTCTGCCGTCTGGACGAGCAGCAACCCTTCATCGTTGTCGATACCGGTGGTATCGCCGGCGACGAGGAAGGCCTGGCCGGCGCCACCGCGCGTCAGGCGCGTGCAGCCGCTGGCGAAGCGGATCTGGTGTTGTTCGTGGTCGATGGCCGCGAAGGCGCGTCTTCGCTGGATGACGAGATCCTGGCCTGGTTGCGCAAGCTGGCGCGGCCGACCGTGCTGGTCATCAACAAGATCGACGGCACCGACGAAGAGACCGTGCGCTCGGAATTTGCGCGCTACGGCTTCTCCGATGTGGTGGCGCTGTCTGCTGCGCATCGGCAGGGTATCGACGAACTGCTTGAGGAAGTCGGTGCACGGCTCCCGGAGGAAGGGTCCGGCGAGTTGCTGGACAACGACCCGGCGCGTGTGCGGATCGCCTTCGTGGGCCGCCCGAACGTGGGCAAGTCGACGCTGGTCAATCGCCTGCTCGGCGAGGAGCGCATGATCGCTTCCGAAGTGCCGGGCACCACCCGCGATTCGATCGCGGTGGACCTGGAGCGCGATAATCGTCAGTACCGCCTGATCGACACCGCCGGCCTGCGCCGCCGCGGCAAGGTGGAAGAGGCCGTCGAGAAATTCAGTGCGTTCAAGACGCTGCAGGCGATCGAGCAATGCCAAGTCGCGGTGCTGATGCTGGACGCGACCGAAGGTGTGACCGATCAGGACGCGACGATTCTCGGCGCGATTCTGGATGCCGGCCGCGCCCTGGTGGTGGCGATCAACAAGTGGGATGGGCAGAGCGACTACCAGCGTGCGCAGGCCGAAGACCTGCTGTCGCGCAAGCTGGGCTTTGTCAGCTGGGCCGAGGCGGTGCGGATTTCTGCGTTGCACGGCTCGGGCATGCGCGAGTTGTTCCAGGCGATCCATCGCGCCCACGCGTCGGCCACGCACGAGTTCAGCACCAGCGAAGTCAACCAGGCGCTGGAAATCGCCTACGAGACCAATCCGCCGCCGAGCATCCGTGGCCACGTTTCCAAGCTGCGTTACGTGCATCCGGGTGGCGCAAATCCGCCGACCTTCATCGTGCATGGCACGCGCCTGAAGGTGCTGCCGGAGTCGTACAAGCGCTATCTGGAGAATTTCTTCCGCAAGCGCTTCAAGCTGGTCGGCACGCCGGTACGCTTCATCTTCCGCGAAGGCGCCAATCCGTACGAGGGCAAGAAGAACACGCTCACCGAACGGCAGGTGGCGCGCAAACGGCGGTTGATGAAGCACGTCAAGGGCAAGTAGGCGGGGTCTGATCACGCCTGGCCAGCTTTCGCCAGGTGGATACAGTGTTGGTGCGCGTTGGGCCCGCCCTGATCGAATGTTTCAACAGCTGCGCACGCGAAAGTCACGTGCTTCGGACGACTGCATGGTCGTTTTGCCAGCCGCTCTAAGTCGTCGTGTCGCACTGGTATCCTGCGCGACATGACCGACTATCCCTCCCGTATTGCGTATGCGCAGGCGCTGCAGATTCTGCAGGCCGTTGCAGCCAACAGCCGCCCGCCCGATGAGAACATCGCCACCGCGCGTGCCGATGGGCGGATTTGCGCTGCCGACCTGATCGCGCCGCTCGCCCTGCCGCCATTCGCCAACAGCGCGATGGACGGCTTTGCGTTGCGGCATGTCGATATCGCTGGCGGCGATGCGTCGTTGCAACTGGTCGGCGAACAATTCGCCGGCGAGCGTTGGGCCGGCACGCTGAGCGCGGGGCAATGCCTGCGCATCACCACCGGCGCGCCGCTGCCGGATGGCGCCGATACTGTCATTCCGAAGGAAGATGCCGACGAGCGCGATGGCGTGGTGCGCTTCCGCACGACGCCTGCATCGGGCACTGCGGTGCGGCTGGCCGGTAGCGACGTGCGTGCCGGCGATCTGGTGATCCAGACCGGGCAGGTGCTGACCCCGGCCCGCATCGGGCTGGCGGCGGCGCTGGGCGTCTCGCGGCTGGCGGTCGCGCCGCGGCCGACCATCGCGGTGCTGGCGACCGGCGATGAATTGGTGGAGCCTGGCATGCCGCTCGGCCCCGGCCAGATCTACAACAGCAACCGCGACATGCTGATGGCGCAGCTGCGGGCGCTGGGCTATGCGCCGACCGCATGGCCGACCTTGCCGGACGATCCGCAGCGTATCCGCACCATGCTGGAAGATGCGGCGGCGGCCTTCGATGTGGTGATCACCTGCGGCGGCGTATCGGCTGGTGAAAAGGATTACCTGCCGCGCCTGATCCAGGAACTGGGGCGGATCCATTTCTGGCGTGTGCGCATGCGCCCGGGCATGCCGGCGGTGTTGGGGCAGATCGGGCGCTGCCTGGTATTGGGCCTGCCGGGCAACCCGGTGTCTGTCCTGGCGACGTTGATCGCCTACGGTGTGCCGTTGCTGGACGGGCTACAGGGGCGCAGCGAGCCGCGTCCGGTGTGGCACGCGGCGCTGGCAAGTGCCTGGGAAAAGCGCCACGAGCGCCTGGAATTTTTGCGCGGCCGGCTTGAGTGCGGCGTTGACGGACGCTTGAGCGCGCAGCCGCATCGAGGCGACGCGTCGCATCTGCTGCGTGGGGCGGCCGACAGCAATGCGCTGATCGTCCTGCCGGAACAGGCGCGTCGCTTCGAGGCAGGCGAGATCGTGCAAGTGATTCCGTACGCGTTGTAGCCCTGCAGCGAGGCGAAACGGGTCTAGCCCGGGATGCCAAGCCCCGCGGATTGCGGTGCTGCGAGCGGCGCTGCGAAGGCCTAGCGACTCGGCTTCAGGCGCTAACGAGCCTGGTGTGGTGCGGCAGCGCGGCTGACGGATCCGCTCCATCGGCCAGCTTTCCGGCTTGCTCGGGCAGGGTGAGCCGTGCTCGCACATGCGTCACCGACACGATGTGTGCGCCGATCACGCATTGCGCATCTGCAACGCCACCTCGGCAGATGCGCTCAACCGATTGCGCTGCCGCAAAAGGACGCGTAGTCCGCATATCCGGGGAATGCGACACCCGGCGCGCACAACGGGCAATGCGGATCGGGCGGCAGGCGGATCTCGCGGAATCGCATCGATAGCGCATCGAAGCTGAGCAGGCGGCCGCTCAGGCTGTCGCCGATGCCAAGCAGCAACTTGAGCGCTTCGGTGGCCTGCAATAGCCCGATCACCCCGGGCAGCACGCCGAGCACGCCGGCGTCCGCGCAGCTGGGTGCAAATTCCGGCGGCGGCGGTTCGGGGAACAGGCAGCGGTAGCAGGGCGCATGCCCGCGGTTGCGACCGGCATCGAATACGCTCACCTGACCTTCGAACTGTTGCACCGCCCCGTACACTAGCGGCTTGCCGAGTTTGACGCAGGCATCGTTGAGCAGGTAGCGCGCGGCAAAGTTATCGGCGCCATCGACCACGACATCCACATCTTGCAGCAACGCTTCCACGTTGTCGGCGCTGACGCGTGTCTGTACCGCCTCGACGTGCACGCGCGGATTGAGCGCGCCGATGCGCTGCGCCGCTGAGTCGACCTTGGCGGTGCCTAGGCTGTCTTCGGTATGCAGGATCTGACGCTGCAGGTTGCTGCGGTCGACGACATCGTCGTCGGCCAGACGCAGGTGGCCGACGCCTGCGGCAGCCAGATAGAATGCGGCTGGCGAGCCCAGCCCGCCGGCGCCGACCAGCAGCACGCGCGCAGCTGCCAGCCGCTGCTGGC
This sequence comes from Xanthomonas sp. 3793, assembly GCF_024806835.1. Taxonomy (GTDB): domain Bacteria; phylum Pseudomonadota; class Gammaproteobacteria; order Xanthomonadales; family Xanthomonadaceae; genus Xanthomonas; species Xanthomonas arboricola_F. Next base: position 241,553 of record NZ_JANTYU010000001.1, on the reverse strand, counting down.
CTTGCACACCGACCTGGGGCAAGCGCAAATGCCGCGAATAGCGCTCCAAGAAATCCTGCTCGTCCGCCGGCAGGCTGGGGCGCACCAGCGGCAGGCCGTCGCTCATCCATGCGGTGGTGCCGCCCACCACCGATGCAACCTGGCTGTATCCCTGCGCACGCAATGTTTCGGCTGTATGCGTGGAGCGTCTGCCGCTCTGGCAGATCAACAGGATTTCGCGTGCGTGGTCGGGCAGATGCTGCGTGGGCGCGGTTTCCAGATCGTATTGGGCAATCGCCAACGCGCCCTCGGCCTGGCCACCGGCGCGCTCGTGCAGTTGCCGGATATCGATCAGCAGTGCGCCTTGCACGGCGCGTGCACGCGCATCGGCGGGGGAGATGTCATGGCTGCTCATGACGCTATTGTCGCGCAAACAGCGCTGTTTTGATGCGTAATGGCCTGCTGCGGAATTGGACGCGCGCAAGCCGATCCTCCGACCCTTGACGTGCTGCGACCAAGCGCATCCTGCGACGCTAGCTCGGGGTGTGACCGCCGCATGGCCTAGGCACGTGTGGCTCGCAATTGATGCGCAGACAAGGGGGAGGGGAGCTTCGACGCCCGGTGCTGGTGTCGAGCAGGTCATCCAGACTCACGCAGTGGCTGGATGCCGCACTCAATGGCGAGCCCAACAAGAAAGCGGCGATCTTTCCGGGGCGACCAAACAGCGGTGAGTTTCGATCAACAACTGAGCGCCGTCCTGGCTGGAGCGATGTCAGGCGGCAGATCGCCTTGCCGCAACGTCCTTGCACCCTTGGTTTCGTTTGCGTGCGACCTGGCAAGGAGCATTTGTCATCAGGCTCACCGAGGCAGCGGTAGCGTGGAGGCGTGGCACTGCGGTTGGGATGCGTCAGGCGGTGCAACCGCTAGCTGGAGAGATGCGTCATCGCATCGACGTTGACGCCGTCCGGGCTTGTCTGACCATCCTCGCGATGCGTGACAGCCGCTTTCGATCAAAGAAGGAAATCTTGATGACCCACGACATCGATGCGCAACTGAAACAATTGGCAGAACAATTACCTGAGATCCGCAGCCAGCATCCGGATGATTTCTGGGACGTGTTCCATGCCCGTACCGAAAAAATCACTGCCGCTGCGCAGTCGCCGGAAGAGGCGGCGCAAATCGTCAAGCGGATCGATGAAATCCTGGTCGCCAATCAGCTGGGGCCGGCAGATCCCGGGGCATGATGTCGCAGGTGCTGTTGTCGATCAACCAACAGCAGCAGCGTCCATGGCTGCATCTTCATCCGGCTTTCTGTGCGCGATGTGCGTCTTCCGGTTCGGCATGATGGCGGGATGTCGGGCGCTGGCCGTGTTGCGCGTGCACCTGCAGCGCCGAAAGGCGGCCTGCCACCTGGGTTAGCTGGCGGAGCAGTGCAATCCCGCGATTCGCCAGCGTACCTGCCGTGAGCGAACGCCGTCATCGACGCACAGGTGCGCACCTGTCTATGCTGCGGCTTCACATGTCTTGAGCATCGGCTTCATGCAGCGGCCGCCATGCTGCGGCTTCACCAATTGCGTAGCGAGCTGTTATCCCATGGCAAGCGTCACACGCAAGATCGCCACGTTCAACATCAACGGAATCGGCAGCCGATTGCCGCATTTGTTGGAGTGGCTCGGGCGCGAGCAGCCGGATATTGTGGGTTTGCAGGAGCTGAAGGCCACGCAAGAGGCGTTTCCGGAGCAGGCGATTCGTGATGCCGGCTATGGGGTGATCTGGCAGGGGCAGCGCGCATGGAATGGCGTGGCCTTGCTGGCACGCGGCGCCGACCCTGTCGAGATTCGTCGTGGCCTGCCGTGGGACCCGAGCGACACACAGAGCCGCTATCTTGAGGCAGCGATCCACGGGGTGGTGGTGGGGTGTCTGTATCTACCCAATGGCAATCCGCAGCCGGGTCCGAAATTCGATTACAAGCTCGCCTGGTTTCAGCGTCTGATCCGACATGCCAAGACACTGGTGGACTTGCCGCATCCGGTGGCCTTGATCGGCGATTTCAATGTGGTGCCGACCGATGCGGACATCTACGATCCCAAGGGGTGGCGCAAGGATGCCTTGCTACAACCGGAAAGCCGACAGGCGTTTCAGACACTGATGGAGCAGGGGTGGACCGATAGCCTGCTGGCCCTGCATGGCGATGCGCCGATCTATACGTTCTGGGATTATTTTCGCCAGCATTTCGCACGCGACCGCGGCCTGCGGATCGACCATTTACTACTCAATCGCGCACTGGCGCCCGGCTTGCAGGACGCGGGCGTGGACAAGTGGGTGCGAGCTTTGGAAAAGGCCAGCGATCACGCGCCCACCTGGATCAACGTGCGTGTACCGGACACCGAGGTGGAGACGATCGAAGATCATGGCGCTGCATCGCCGGTGCGCAAACGGGGGGCGACGAAGAAGGCACCTGCCCGCAAGACAGTCGCCAAGAAGGCGGCGACAGCCACTTCAAGGCCTGCTGGGAAGAAAAAAGATGCGGCAGTTGCACCAGTCGCCAAGCCTGCGAAGGCTGGCAAGCAAGTGGCCACCCAAAGCCCAAGGAAGGGTGGGAAAACGTAGCAGCGAGAAACTGATTTGCGCAGTAACTTCGGGAATAATGCGATGTAGTCACGATCAAGAAAAAAGCTGCGAGATAAGCAAATAACAGCATCGCGCAAGCACGTCAGCAGACATGGTTGGCGAGGTGTCGTGTCCCGCATGTCAACCACTGGGCATGGTGCCGTTTCGCAGAGCGACGGCCGCACTCCAAGACTGCGACCTACGAGGATGGTGATTCTTGAGTCGACATACGCATTTGCGCTCGATGTTTGAATGCGGCGCCAGGCGCTTCTTGGCCCATGGCGTCCCGCCCACTGGATGTGATCTGCTGCAGCACACAGCCAGTGATTGCTGACGATAGACATGGCATTGCCAACCCGATAGCCAGAGCACGGCAGCGCTGCGCTGCTTTTGTGGATGAACAGCCGGCGCGACACGCCGTGGGTTTCATCGCACCTTCGTTGCTTGTGGATCTGGTGGATCTGGGCGATCAGGATGGGGTTGGCTAGCTGCTCAAACGGTCGAAGAAGCCCACGCATCACAATGGTGGAGGACTGCATTGCAGTTGCGGCGTGCGCTGTGGGCAGCGCCTTCGAACAGGGGCAAGCCAGGTCGCGTAGACGGGGAGACCGTGGCTGTGCGCCCAGGCCACACGGCGTTGCGATGACGCCACGCGCGGCGCTGTACCGGCTGCGCTGCAGGCCGGTATCCTAGCCAGGTCATTCATCGGTCGGCAGTGCATTGCTCATGATCAGCTACGCCGAAGCACTTGCCATCGTGCACCAGCAGGTCGCCACGCTGGCCAGCGAATGGGTTGATAGCGCTCAAGCCGAAGGCCGTGTGCTTGCGCAGGCGTTGTCGAGCCCGGCCGAGCTGCCGCCGTTCGATAACAGCGCCATGGATGGGTTTGCCATCGCCACACATGGCTTGGGTGTGGCAGCAGGCAGCGAGCATGCGGTGGTTGGCACCATCGCAGCAGGGACGGATGCGGCAGCAGCCGAGCTGGGCGCGGCATGGGAGATCATGACCGGCGCCGGGGTACCTGCGGGCGCCGATGCGGTGGTGCCGATCGAGCAGGTGGATGTGCTTGCGCATCACAACGTACGACCTAGCCGTATCCGCATGCGTGCCGATGTACGTGCGGGGCAGCACATCCGCCGCCGCGGGGAAGACGTGCGCCTGCAGGATGTGGTGATCGAGGTGGGGACGGTGTTGCGTGGTGCGCATTTGATGGTGCTGGCCGGCTTGGGCTGCGCGCAGGTCCAGGTGGTGCGGCGGCCGCGGGTTGCGCTGATCGCGACGGGCCGCGAGTTGATCAGCGACCCTGCGCAGCCGCTGCAGCCCGGCCAGATCCGTGATGGCACCAGCAGCTATCTGCGCAGCCAGGTGCAGGCGGCAGGCGCGGTGTTGGTGTGGCAAGGCCAGGTGGGCGACGACGATGCAGGGTTCGATGCCGCACTCGCACAGGCGCGTGCGGCTGGCGCCGATGTGATCTTGAGTACGGGTGCGGTGTCGCGCGGGCGCTATGACTTTGTACCCGATGCACTGGCGCGGCACGCAGCGCGCCTGCTGTTTCACAAGGTCGCCGTACGACCGGGCAAGCCGGTGCTGCTGGCGCGGTTTGCCGACGGCGTGTTGTATGTGGGCCTGCCGGGCAATCCCATGGCAAGCGCGGCTGGGCTGCGGTTTTTTGTCGAACCTGCCTTGCGCGGGTTATTGGGGATGCCGGCCGAGCGCGGCCTGCGCGTGGCCCTGGAGACGCCGATGCAGGCACGGCCGATCTGGCGCCAACATCTGCGTGCGCGCCTGTATTGCAACGCACTGGGCGCGCTATGCGTGCAGATCCTGCCGCAGCAGGAATCGTTCCGGGTAGCGCCGTTACTGCAGGCCAATGTGTGGGCGGTGCTGGAGCCGCAGCAGGACGCAGCTGCGCCATGCATGACGGCAGAGGTGTTCGGGTTGGGCCACCTGCAACCGGCAGCTCCGGTGTTGATCGCATGAGCCGGTACGCGCACCACACCGGCGTGTGCGCTGCATGAGCGCGGCATCTCCGTGGACCGGCGTGGTGCTGGCCGGCGGGCGCTCGTCGCGCATGGGGCAGGACAAGGCCATGCTGCTTTGGCGCGGGCGGCCATTGATTGCGCACATGCAGGCGGTGCTGCGCGATGCGGGCGCGCAGGACGTCTTGCTCAGTGGCCAGCGCCCGGGCTATGACGGCATCGCCGACACGCAGCCGGATCTGGGCCCGCTCGGCGGGCTGGTCAGCGTGGTCGGCCAGGTTGCCGATCTGACCACGCTGGTGGTGGTGCCGGTGGATATGCCGCTGCTGTCTAACCAGTTGATAGCGCGGTTGCTGGCGCCCGCACAGCAGCGCTGTGTCGCCTTCGACGAACAGATGTTGCCGATGCGTCTGTGCATCGACGCGACCGTGCGTGAGGCCTTATCGACGTTGATGGTAGGCCAGGCATCGTCACGCTCGCTGCGCGCCTTGCAGCGTTCACTGCAGTGCCATCGCATCGCTGTCACCGATAGCGAACGCGCCGCGTTCGTCAATTGCAATACGCCCGAGCAGTGGAGTCAGCTCATCCATGAAAATCCAGATTGAAGGCCAGCAGGTGCGGTTCCGTATCGACGAGGCCGAACTGGCCGCTTTGCTGGCCGGGCACAGCGTCGACAATCTCAGCCGCCTGCCAAGCGGGCAGGGCGCGCGACTGGTGCGGCATAGCGTAAGCCTGACCGGCGGTCACGCTGCGTGCAATTGCGCCACCGACCATTGGCAATTGCTGGTGCCGCGCGACGCGCTGGAAGAACATGCCCGCCAGCTCCCGAGCCGCGACGGGTTGCGCTTCAGCTTCGATGCGGGCGCCGGGCATGCAGAACAGATGGCGTTGCACGTGACCTTCGATATCGATGTGCGCGACAGTGCGCGCAAGCGGTTCCCGAAGGAGTGAGCCGAGCTGTTGGACGCGCACCCGCCGAATGCGCATGACTGGCTGCACAGCGATGGAAGGCATGAGGCCCATCATGCGATCTGTGCAGTGCCAATACGGTCGCAGTGCGTTTGCGCGTCAGGGCGTCAAGAGACGTAGTGCGCAATCGTCGGGCGAGGGTAGGTGACCCTCAGGCAGCGAGTGCATGTGTCATGCATGCGCACTCCTAGCACCCACCGTGACCGCCTGGTGGCTGCGTGGTCGTTTCTGTCAGCCGTTTTTAGTCACGGCGTGACCTGGTTGCAGCGTTCGGTGCAAATCCCTGGCACGCGCTCGCAGGCCAATCCGTGTGCCTGCAGTGCGGCTTCGATCGGGGCTATTGCCCCAGCGCAGTAGCCGGTACCACTGCGCAGCGCGACCACGTGCAAGCCTTCGCGCGCCAGTTCCAGCAGCAGCGCCTGTTGTGCCTGCGGCTCGGGCGGCAATGCGCGCCGTGAGGCGTCGCGGCGTGCCAGTTCCAGGATCGCCTCCGGGACCTCGGCGTCAACGAGCAGCACATCGGCCAGGTTCATCGCACGCAACGCCTTCAGGGTCAGCAGGCCCGGATCGCCGGGCCCGGTACCGACCAGTTGCACGCTGCCGCGCGCCGGCACGGTGCCGGCATCGTCCAGTGCTGCATTGAAGGCCGCTTCGGCTGCGGCATCGTCGCCGGCTTGCAGCAGCAATGGCACCTGCCCATCGATCACGCGATCGAACCAGCGCCTGCGCCGGTTCATATCGGGGAACTGGCTGCGGATCCGTTCGCGGTGGCGCGCGAACAGACCGGCGAAGCGGCCGACCGACGCATCCAGCTCGCGCTCGAGCCGCTCGCGCAGGCGGCGCGCCAGCATCGGCGCCGCACCGGCCGACGAAATGGCGATGACCAGCGGGTCGCGATCCACGATCGCCGGCACCTGATACGTCGACAGCTCGGCATCGTCCACCACGTTGACCAGCCGCTGACGCGCGCCCGCCGCTGCCGCAACGCGTTGGTTCAAATCGGTGTCGTCGGTGGCTGCCACCACCAGCCAGACCGTGTCGATCCAGGCCGGATCGAACTCCCCGCCCAGCTGCTCGAAGCGCCCGGCGTGCATCAGTTCCGCAAGCTCGGGCGAGAGCGCGTGCGCATACAGGCGAATCTGCGCGCCCGCCTTGAGCAGCGCGAGCACCTTGCGCGTGGCAACCTCGCCACCGCCGATCACCAACACGGCGCGCCCCTGCAGGTTTGCGAACAACGGGAACAACGGCATCAGGCTCACTCCGAAAGATGACTCGCACCGACGGCATGTTGCATGGCACCATCGGCCCACGTCCACACGCCCCGCCGCCGCCAATGCGTGTTTTGCTGGTCAACGATACCGAAAAGCCCATTGGCGAACTGCGCCAGGCATTGACGCTTGCCGGTTACACGGTGCTCGACGATGTGGCATCGGTGAGTGCGTTGCTGCATGCGGTGCAAAGCCAGCAGCCGGACGTGGTGGTGATCGACGTGGATTCGCCTTCGCGCGATACGCTGGAGCAGTTATCGATGCTGCATACCCATGCGCCCCGCCCGGTGGTGATGTTTTCCGGCGATGGCGACGATGCCTTGATCCATGCTGCGGTGGGGGCTGGCGTTACCGCGTACGTGGTGGACGGCCTGGCACCGGCGCGGCTGGCGCCGATCGTGCAGGTGGCGCTGGCCCGGTTTGCGCACGAGAGCAGCATGCGCAAGCGCCTGGACGATGTGCAGCAGGCCTTGCAGGACCGCAAGCAGATCGACCGCGCCAAGGGTCTGCTGATGCAAAAACGTGGCCTCAGCGAGGCTGAGGCGTACGCCGCGCTACGCCAGCAGGCGATGAAGCAGGGTGTCAAGCTGGCCGAAGTGGCGCGACGCATCGTGGCCATGGCCGAGTTGTTGGGATGAACAGATGAGCCAAGCCGAACTTCCCGTATTGCGCGTGGCCTACATGCCGCTGATCGATTGCGCGCCGCTGATTGCCGCACAGCGGCTGGGCCTGGATCGTAAGCACGGCCTGCAACTGGACCTGCAACGGCAGGCCTCCTGGGCCGGCGTGCGTGACCGTCTGCTGGCGGGCGAGGTCGATGCGGCACATGCGCTGGCCAGCCTGGTGTATGCCATCGATCTGGGCATTGCCGGGCCGCAATGCGCGATGGCGCTGTTGATGACGCTCAATCACAACGGCCAGGCGATCACGCTGGCGCCTGCGCTTGCGCAGGCCCTGGAAGAGGGGCAGAGCTTGCCGCAGGCGCTGGCCAGCCTGGGCCGCCGCGCCGTGTTTGCGCAGACCTTCCCCACCGGCACGCATGCGCTGTGGCTCTATTACTGGCTGTCCGCGCGCGGCGTGGATCCGATGCGCGACGTGGAGGTGCTCAGCATCCCGCCGCCGCAGATGCCGGACGCCCTGGCCAGCGGCCTGGTCGACGGCTATTGCTCCGGCGAGCCGTGGGCTGCGGTTGCGCAGGCGCAGGGCAGCGGTCGCCGGGTAATCCGCAGTGGCGAGCTGTGGGCTGGCCATCCGGAAAAGGTGCTGGCCTGCCGGCGCGAATTCGCCGCGCTGCAACCCGAGTTGACCGAACGCCTGACCGCCTGCGTACTGGATGCCTGCCGCTGGTTGGATGCGGACCCGGCAAATCGCGCGCAATGTGCGCAGTGGCTGGCCGAGCCACAGCATATCGGGGTATCGGCCGCGTATCTGGCCGCTTGCCTGGATGCCGATGTCGAAGTCGAGGCACATGCGAAGGATGTGACAGCGCTGGCCTTCCATGGCGATGGCGCGGTCAACATGCCGTGGCTGTCGGACGGCGAGTGGTTCCTGACCCAGTTCCAGCGCTGGGGTTGGCATGACATCCAGGAAGACGACATCGCGCGGCTGCGCGACATCCATCGACTGGACAACTATCGGCGCGCTGCCGCGCGCGTGGGCGTGGTTTCCCCCGAGGGCGACCACCGCAGCAATCGGTTGTTCGATACGCCCTGAGCCCGGGTGCCGAGCGCATCAGGCGGCAAGTCAGGCTGGGGTGCGTTGGATGAGATTGGATGCATTGGATCTTGCGGACAGAAGCCAAGGCAACGGCAACGGCGCGAGGCATGTGGTCTGCGGCTCGGCCGCAGGGTCCTTGCCCGCCCACCATCGCAGGACACGCCGCAAGTACGTCCCTGTAGGCGCTTACGCGGCATCCATGCCGCGCAAGGTCCCGCGACGGTGGGCGGGCAAGGACCTGTCGAAATGCTCGGTGTGCAGAGTTTTCAATAAAACAGCCTGCAAACTTCCTGGTGCGGTGTCCTCGCCGCTTGCGGGACCGTGTGGCGGCTTGGATGCCGCCACCGAGCCTCCACGGACGGATTCACGGCGTGTCCCGCAAGCGGCGAGGGCACCGCGCGCCCGACTAACACGGCTTTTGACCTAGATATTTGATCGGTATGCACGCGTCCTAGATGAGGCTTCCGAGCACAGCCGTGCGGTAGCTTTGTTGGGTGCTGTTAGTCATGCCAAGTGACAGAGCCTGCGATACAGGGTGCACGCTGTTGGTGCAAGGCTGCACGAAAGACGGGAATGGTGAGTTGCACCGGCGTGTCGATAGGCTGTCGTGAAATCGGACGCACTGCATCCAAAACGCTATTTTTCAATGACTTGTATGGTTGTGATGCTCAGGTGAGTAAGTTGGCACGCTGATTGCGTAGTGATTCCGTGCGGGCACAACGGCGTACCTGCAACAACACGAACACGATGCAGCGGATCAACGGCGATCCGCACGCATCCAGGACAACGGCGTCCTTCCGGTTTACCGGAGGGGCGCCGTTTTTTTTTGACCATCGCACTCGAAGAGGTCTCTATGCAGCGCTCGTTCTGGCGATCCGGGCACACGCCCACCTTGTTCGCATCCTTCCTGTATTTCGATCTGAGCTTCATGGTGTGGTATCTGCTCGGGCCGTTGCAGGTACCGATTGCGCAAGCGCTGGGATTGGACACGCAGCAGCGCGCCTTGATGGTGGCCGTGCCGATCCTGTGCGGGGCGGTGTTGCGTCTGGTGCTGGGCATGTTTGCCGATCGCATCGGCGCCAAGCGCGCCGGCGTGGTCGCGCAGCTCGCAGTGATCGCTGCGCTGTTCGGTGCCTGGCAACTGGGCGTGCACAGCATGGGGCAGGCGCTGCTGCTGGGCGTGCTGCTCGGTATCGCCGGCGCTTCATTTGCGGTGGCATTGCCGCTGGCGTCGCGCTGGTATCCACCCGAGCATCAGGGCACCGCGATGGGCATCGCCGGTGCAGGCAATTCCGGCACGGTGCTGGCGGCGTTGTTCGCTCCGATGCTGGCCGCCGCTTTCGGCTATCAAAACGTGTTCGGGCTGGCGTGCATTCCGTTGGTGCTGACGCTGATCGTGTTTGCGTCGATCGCCAAGGAGGCACCGACACCGGTCGCACGCAAGCAGTGGTCCGACTACGGCCGCGTGCTGGTGGGTAACCGCGACGCGTGGCGCTTCATGTTCTTTTACGCGATTACCTTCGGCGGCTTTTCTGGCTTTGCCAGCGCGTTGCCGGGCTACTTCCACGACCAGTTCGATTTCGACGCGCGTACCGCGGGCTGGGCCACGGCGGCCTGCGTGCTGGCTGGCTCGGTGATGCGCCCGTTGGGTGGCGTGATTGCCGACCGTGTAGGCGGCACGCGTGCCTTGCTGGCAGTGTATCTGCTGGTGGCCACGCTGGTAGGCATTGCCGGGTTCGGTGCCGGCGGCGCCACCATCACGCTGGCGTTGTTCGTGTTGACGTTGTTGTGCCTGGGCGCCGGCAATGGTGCGGTGTTCCAGCTGGTGCCGCAGCGCTTCGGCCAGGATATCGGGGTGATGACCGGCTTGATCGGCATGGCCGGCGGCATCGGTGGCTTCGCGCTTGCGGCCGGGTTGGGCGTACTCAAGCAGCACACCGGCAGCTATGCGTTGGGCATGTGGTTGTTCGCTGCATTCGCGCTTGGCGGCTGGGGCCTGCTGGCGGGCGTCAAGACCCAGTGGCGCAGCGAATGGTCCGCCGCCGGCGCGGCGCGCGTCTGACATGTCGACAGGAATCCAGGCAATGAAGCAACCCAGACTCGTCGTCATCGGCAATGGCATGGCCGGCATCCGCACCGTGGAGGAACTGCTCAAGCTGATGCCGGGCATGTACCACATCACCGTGTTCGGCGCCGAGCCGCATCCCAACTACAACCGCATCCTGCTGTCGCCGGTGCTGGCCGGCGAGCAGGAGTTCGACGACATCGTGCTCAACCCGTTGCAGTGGTACCGCGACAACGGCATCCATCTGCACTTGAACAAGGAAGTCACGCGCATCGACCGGGTGCGTCGCCGCGTGATTGCCGCCGATGGTACCGAAGCCGAGTACGACCGGCTGTTGATCGCCACCGGCTCGGTACCGTTCGTGTTGCCAATTCCCGGCAATGAATTGAAAGGCGTGATCGGGTACCGCGATATCCAGGATACCCGCACCATGATCGACACCGCGCGCACCAGGCAGCACGCGGTGGTGATCGGTGGCGGCCTGCTTGGCCTGGAAGCAGCCAACGGCCTGAAGGTACGCGGCATGGACGTGACCGTGGTGCATCTGGCCGGTTGGTTGCTGGAGCGCCAGCTCGACCCGGTGGCCGGCAATCTGTTGCAACAGGCCTTGCGCGCACGCGGGCTGCAGTTCCGTTTGAACACCGCCACCAGCGCACTGCTGGGCAACGCGCAGGGCGAGGTGATCGGGGTGAAGTTTGCCGATGGCAGCGAGATCCCCGCCGATCTGGTGGTGATGGCCGCCGGCATCCGCCCGAATACGCGCCTTGCCGAAGAAGCCGGCATCCATTGCTCACGCGGCATCGTGGTCAACGACAGCCTGCAGAGCTTCGATCCGCGCGTGTACGCGGTGGGCGAGTGCGCAAACCATCGTGGTATCGCCTACGGCCTGGTGGCGCCGTTGTTCGAGCAGGCCAAGGTGTGTGCGAACCATCTGGCGCAGTTCGGCATCGGCATCTATCGCGGTTCGGTGGCATCGACCAAGCTCAAGGTCACTGGCATCGACCTGTTTTCGGCCGGCGATTTCATGGGTGGCGATGGCTGCGAGGAGATCGTGTTGTCAGACCCGGCCGGCGGCATCTACAAGAAGCTGGTCATCCGCGACGACGTGCTGGTCGGTGCCTGCCTGTACGGCGACACCAGCGACGGTGGCTGGTACTTCAAGCTGCTCAAGGACGGCACGCCGATCCAGGCGCAACGCGATCAACTGATCTTCGGCGAAAGCGCACTGGGCGACGCTGGCACCGGCGGGCAGGACCGCGCCAGTGCGATGGCCGACAGCGACGAAGTCTGCGGCTGCAACGGCGTGTGCAAGGGCACGATTGTCAAAGCCATCAGCGAGCAAGGTCTGTTCACCGTGGACGAGGTGAAAAAGCACACCAAGGCCGCCAGTTCCTGCGGGTCGTGTACCGGCCTGGTCGAACAGATCCTGATGAATTGCCTGGGCTCCAACTTCCAGGAAACTCCCAAAACCAAGGCGGTTTGCGCATGCACCGACCTGAGTCACGGCGAGGTGCGGCGCGCCATCCGCGAGCATAAGCTGCTGACCCATGCGCAGGCCTATGCCTTCATGGAATGGCGTACGCCCAACGGCTGCGCCACCTGCCGGCCGGCGATCAACTACTACATGTTGTCGACCTGGCCACATGAGGCCATCGACGACCCGCAATCGCGTTTCATCAACGAGCGTGCGCACGCCAACATCCAGAAGGACGGCACCTTCTCGGTGATCCCGCAGATGAAGGGCGGGGTGACCAATGCCGGCGAACTGCGCCGCATCGCCGATGTCGCCGACAAATACGCGGTACCGATGGTCAAGGTGACCGGCGGCCAGCGCATCGATCTGCTCGGGGTCAGGAAAGAGGATCTGGTGGATGTATGGCGCGATCTGGGCATGCCGTCGGGCCACGCCTACGGGAAGTCGATCCGCACGGTGAAGACTTGCGTGGGCAGCGAGTTCTGCCGTTTCGGCACCCAGAACAGCACGCAGATGGGCATCGATCTGGAAACCATGCTGGCCAATATGTGGAGCCCGCACAAGGTGAAGCTGGCGGTGTCCGGGTGCCCGCGTAACTGCGCCGAATCCGGCATCAAGGACGTGGGCATCATCGCAGTGGACTCGGGGTGGGAGCTGCATGTGGGCGGTAACGGCGGCATCAAGACCGAGGTGGCGCGCTTTCTGGTCAAGGTGAGCACTGCCGAGGAAGTGCGTGAGTACACCGGTGCGTTCCTGCAGCTGTATCGCGAGCAGGCCTATTACCTGGACCGCACCGTGCACTACATCGCCCGCGTGGGCCTGGATTACATCCGTGCGCAGGTGGTGGACGACGCAGCCAACCGACGTGCGCTGTACGAGCGCCTGCTGTATTCGCTGGAAGGCCTGGTCGACCCATGGAAGGCACGCATCGCTGGCGAGCGTCGCCAGGAATACCAACCGCTGCGTATCGCGGCGCCTGCGGCAACGGTGGAGGAATGAGCATGCCCAATCACGCATGGGTGCGCGTGTGCGCGCTGCAGGACCTGCCGGTGCTGGGCGCACGCGTGCTGGAGGTCGATGGGCTGCCGGCGATCGCCATCTTTCGCACTGCCAGCGATGAGTTGTTTGCGCTACGCGACCGTTGCCCGCACAAGGGTGGGCCGTTGTCCCAGGGCATCGTGGCTGGCGACACCGTGACCTGCCCCCTGCATGGCTGGGCGATCGGCTTGCAGAGCGGGCAGGCCTGCGCGCCCGACGTGGGCTGCGCGCCGCGCTATCCGATCAAGGTGGAGGCCGAGGCGGTGTGGATCGTCCTGCAGCCGGTAGAGCAGGACGATGCCGTGACCGAGCCGGCAACATGAGCGAAGGCCTGCAGCCACCGTCGCCAGCCAACGCGGCGCAGCCACCGACGGCAGGGCCGATGCATCGCATCACGCGCTCGACCTGCTGTTATTGCGGTGTGGGTTGCGGCGTGCTGATTCACAGCACGCACGATGTCGATGGCGAACGCATCGTCGGCATCGAAGGCGACCCGCTGCATCCTGCAAATTACGGCCGTCTGTGCAGCAAGGGTCTGGCGTTGCCGCAGACCGTCGCAAGCACGCAGGGGCGCGTTCTTGCGCCGGAGTTGCGCCGGCATCGGCAGGCGTCGCGTGCGCCGGTGAGCTGGGATCAGGCGCTGCAGCATGTCAGCAGCAAGCTGGCCGCCATCATCCAGGAACATGGCCCGGATGCGGTGGCGTTCTATCTGTCCGGGCAGCTGCTCACCGAGGACTATTACGTCTTCAACAAGCTGGCCAAGGGGCTGATCGGTACCAACAACATCGACACCAATTCGCGCCTGTGCATGTCCAGCGCGGTCACCAGTTACAAGCTGGCGCTCGGCGCCGATGGCCCGCCGACCTGCTATGAAGATCTGGAGCTGGCGCACACCGTGTTGTTTGCCGGCAGCAACATGGCATACGCGCATCCGGTGCTGTTTCGCCGGCTGGAAGACGCGCGTGCACGCAACCCGGACATTCGCTGGATCGTGATCGACCCGCGGCGCACCGATACCGCGGCCATGGCCGACCTGCACCTTGCAGTCGAACCCGGTACCGACGTCGCCCTGTTCAACGGCATGCTGCATCACCTGATCTGGGAGGGTCTGGTGGATGCGCGCTTCGTTGCGGCAAACACGCAGGAGTTCGATGCCCTCAAGCGAATGCTGCGCGAGTACACCCCGCGCATGAGCGCCGAGATCTGCGGAATCTCGCACGAGGACCTGGTGCAGGCGGCCGAGTGGTTCGGGCGCAGCCCGGCAGCGCTGTCGCTGTATTGCATGGGCCTGAATCAGTCGGCGCACGGCACCGACAAGAATCTTGCGTTGATCAATCTGCATCTGGCCACCGGACAGATCGGCAAGCCCGGCGCAGGGCCGTTTTCGCTGACCGGCCAACCCAATGCGATGGGCGGGAGGGAGGTGGGCGGCATGGCGACGATGCTGGCGGCGCACCGCGAGATCGGCAATGCGGACCATCGTGCCGAGCTGGAACGGCTGTGGGGCGTGCCGGCGGGGCGCATCTCGCCCAACCCCGGCGCGCCGGCGGTGGAGTTGTTCGAGCGGCTGCGCGCCGGCAGCCTGAAGGCGGTGTGGATCGTCTGCACCAACCCCGTGCACTCGATGCCGGACGTGGCGGGTATTCGCGCAGCACTGGAACAGGCCGAACTGGTGATCGTGCAGGATGCCTTCTCCGGCACCGACACCGTGCCCTATGCCGACGTCTTGCTGCCGGCGGCCAGCTGGGGCGAGAAGGACGGCACGGTGACCAATTCCGAACGCCGCGTCACCCGTGTGCGCAAGGCGGTGGAAGCGCCCGGGCAGGCGCGTGCCGATTGGTGGGTTGCCAATGAAGTCGCCCGTCGACTGGAGGCGCGGCTGGCACCGGCTACCGGCGCCGGCCTGTTTGCGTTCGTCAGCACAGCACAGGTCTTCGACGAGCATCGTGGGTTGACGATAGGGCGCGATCTGGACATCGGAGGGCTGGATTACGCGGTGTTGGACAATGGCCCGCAGCAATGGCCGTTCCCTGCAGGCGCCACGCAAGGGCAGGCGCGTCGCTACACCGATGGGGTGTTCGCCACGGCCGATGGCCGTGCGCGGTTTCATGCAACGCCGTATCGCAAAGTGGCCGAGGCCACCTCGGCACGCTTTCCGATGCGCCTGCTCACCGGTCGCCTGCGCGACCAGTGGCATGGCATGTCGCGCACCGGGCGCGTGGCTGCGGCCTATGCGCACAGCCCGGAACCCTCGTTGCGCATGCACCCGGACGATGCCGCGCGCCGCGGGCTGGTGGCCGGCGAGTTGGTGCAGGTCACCAGCAAGCGCGGTGGACTGGTGCTGCCGTTGGAACTGTCGGAGGAACTGCGCTCGGGCACCGTTTTTGCCGCGATGCACTGGAGCGGACAGACGCTGTCCAGCGGCGGCATCAACGAAGTCAGCACGCCGGCGGTGGATGCGCGCTCGCACCAGCCCGAGCTCAAGCACGCGGCCGTGCGCGTGGACAAGGCGGTGTTTGGCTGGCACCTGCTGGCGGCACGGCGCGGCGATGCGCTGGCCTTGCAGCAGTCACTGCAACCGCTGCTGCGCGAGTGCGGCTATGCGAGCCTGCGCCTGCATGCCGAGCCATTGACCGATAACGCCGGGCAGTGGGCGGTACTGCACGCCGCCTGCGAGCGCGCGCCCGATGCCGCGTGGATCGATCGCCTGGTTGCCGCGCTGCAATTGCCCGCTGGTGCCGACGTATTGGAGTACCGCGACCTGCGACGTGGATTGATGCGTCGCGTCGGTTGGCGCATGCAGGACGGCCACAGCCATATCGATGGCCTGCTCCTGACCGCCGCACAACCCAGCGATGCCAATCAATCGCTGCTGACGGTGGCATTGGCCGGCAAGCCCTGGCCGGGGGCGCGGCTGGCGGTGTTCGCCCAGACGCGCGCCGCGCCCAGCGACCCGATCGTGTGCACCTGCATGCAGGTCTCGGCCGCCGCGATCCACGCAGCCATCGACGACGGTGCCGACGTCGCACAGCTCAAGCAACGCCTGGGCTGCGGCACCGTCTGCGGCTCCTGCGTTCCGCAACTGACCCGGCTGTGTCGCCAACCGCGGCTGGCCTGATGCACCCCACCCATCCCTACATTGCGAGATCTCTCATGTCAGTCGGACCATCCTGCGCGCGTGATGTGGTGTTGTTGTCTGCCGGCCCCGGCGATCTGGAACTGCTCACCATCAAGGCGGTGAAGGCGCTATCAGTGGCGCAGGTGCTGCTGCTGGACGACCTGGCCAACCCCGACATCGTCGAGCTGGCACCGCAGGCGCGCGTGATCCGCGTCGGCAAACGCGGTGGTTGCCGTTCCACGCCGCAGGAGTTCATCTGCCGGTTGATGCGGCGTTACGCGTTGCAGGGGTTGCGCGTGGTGCGGGTCAAGGGCGGCGATGCGTTGTTGTTCGGCCGCGCGGGCGAAGAGATCGACTTCCTGCGCCGCGCCGGCGTGGGCGTGCAGGTGGTCAATGGCGTGAGCGCTGCGTTCGCTGCCGCAGCATCGCTGGAAGTGTCATTGACCCACCGCAGCCACTGCCACGGCATCACCTTCGTCACCGCGCACACGCACGACCATGGTGAGCCGAACTGGGCTGCGCTGGCGGCCAGCGGTACAACGCTGGGCATCTACATGGGATTGCGCCGCGCAGACGCGTTGGCCACGGCGTTGCTACTGCATCTTCCGGCCAGCACGCCGGCCGCCATCGTGCAGGCGGCCACGCGGCCGGAGCAGCAGCGCAGGCTGACCACGCTGGGCGAGCTGGGGACTACTGCGGCAGCGCTGCTGCCAGGTCTGCCCACCTTGCTGTTGGTGGGCGATGCATTGTCCGAAGCATCGCTGGCCTGCGACGACCGCTTCGGTGCGGTGCAGCAGCAGGCGGCGGGTTAGGCGTACCTTGTCATGCCGCCCGGGATCGTGCGGCGTGGCGTGAGCTGATCAGACGCGCGTGACGGCGCGAGCGAGTGTGTTGCAACAGGCTTGACCCGATGCGGGACGTGTGCGGGCTTGATCGCTGGTCGATCAGTGGCACAGTGCGGAGACGTATCGCATCCGTGCCACAGCCGCGTGCGGGCGCATGACGCCGGCACCTACGGTGCTCTAAGGACGATCCTGCGCACGCTCCGCCTGCAGCAGGGGCGCTACGCGCTGCCAGCCCATCTCGCGCCTGCGTCCACCATCCGATAGGGCAGGGCACAGTACGGGGCGCGTCGCTTCGCAACGTGCGTCCCGCAGATGATGCCGTTCCCCAACACGCACGCGTGCATGCCATCCGAGCGCCAGGCTAGCCGTCGGCAGCAACTGCGCCGTCATTGGTAGCGCTAACCGTTTCGCGATGCGTGGACCCCTTCTTTGCCAGGCAAGGTGTGCAAGATTTGCGCAGCGAGCGCAGCGGTTTTTTCCTGCATGTGCTCGTTTGCCACCATTTTTGCTGTATTTGCGGGTTGGCACGAATGTTGCGTTGAGCTCCTCACCGAATGACGTACCCGATGCATCGAGAGGAGGCACAGTGGAAGACGGACAGAACAGTACTCGTAGCCGGCGCGGCTTCGCCGCATTGGACCCGGAGAAGCGTCGCGTGCTGGCCAGCAGCGGTGGCAAGGCTGCGCATGCCAGCGGTAACGCGCACGAATTCACTAGCGACGAGGCACGGGAAGCAGGTCGGAAAGGCGGCCAGGCAGTGAGCCGCGACCGCGATCATATGTCGCGTATCGGCAGCAAGGGTGGGCGATCCAAGCAGGCCAAGCCGCAGGAAGAATCCGCGTAATCAACGGCACGGCGCGCGATTGCGTGCCGTCGGTGATTCAGGGGGCGCAGGCCCTGCGCTGCAGAGCGCAGGGCCTGCTGTTTTTTAAGGCGCAAGCCGCTCAGATACGCGCCCGCACAAACAATCGATTGCAACCGGATGACCTCGGTGACGGCGATTACCACGTCCTGTTCATCAGCGCGGCCCTAACTGCTTGATGTGCAACGCATTGCTAACGCTTCGGAAATTTTTGCAGCTTTTGCTGCGAACACTATCGATTGCAGGGCAAATTTTCCGGCTTCCGCTGCTGGGCGTTTCAGCGTCGGCAGAATTTGCAGACCTCGCAAACCCTGCGATGTGGTAACGCTGGCGCTGAAACATCCTGCTATCGACGACAGCCAGGACATCGGGGGCAGGATGGCCGCGTGCGGCCAGGCCATGGGTGAAGCGACCGCCTCCAAGGCCATCGTCGAACGCGCGATGGCGAGCCGCCTGTTCGATCACCTGGAGATCGGTACGTAGACCGCTTTGTCGAGCGCGGCCGGGGGGTAAATGTCGAGATACCTCACGCCTGCGAGCAGATTCTTCAGCGGGAGCCGCCCTGGTGCACTGGTAGGCGTCGCATCCGCCCGAGGGGATCGCAGGCTGTCCGATTCGAGACGCCACCCTGTCACCTTGCCAAGCAGCAAACCGCGGGTGCGGTACGGTCAGCCCCATGGATGCCCGCGCTGCAAGGTTTTTTGCTTCTGGGCGGCAAGCGCTTACCCTTGAACGCTCTTTGGCAACGCAACTGGATCATGACGACGCATCTCGATTACCCGATCGGTACGCCTGGCCAGCCGTGGGGCGATGGCGAACGCAGTGCATGGCGCGCGCGCCAGGCAGTGCAGCGCAGTTACGCATCGGAGGTGGTACGGCTCATCGAGGCCGTGGATGAGCGCTACCAATGCGTGCACTACGGCACCATCGAAGCAGGCCCCGCGCAGTACCCGCTGCTGGCATTGCGCAGTGCCGTATGGGACAGCACGCTGCCGTGCGCATTGGTGACCGGCGGCGTGCATGGGTACGAAACCAGTGGCGTGCAGGGCGCGCTGCTGTTTTTGCAGCAACGTGCTGCCGATTATGCGGGCAGGATCAACCTGCTGGTTGCACCGTGCGTCAATCCGTGGGGCTATGAGCGTATCCAGCGCTGGAACGCCGAGGCGGTCGATCCGAACCGCTCATTTCGTGCCAACAGCCCAGCCGCAGAGTCGGCGGCCCTGATGCAACTGGTCGCCGCAACGGCGGGCAACATGCTGGTGCATATCGACCTGCACGAAACCACCGACAGCGATGAAAGCGAGTTCCGTCCTGCGTTGGCGGCGCGCGATGGCGTGCCGTTCGTGCCTGGCAGCATTCCGGACGGGTTCTATCTGGTGGGCGATAGTCAAGACCCGCAAGCGGCGTTTCAACATGCAGTGATCGCGGCAGTGGAGCGGGTCACCCATATCGCACCGGCCGATGCGCAGGGGCAGATCATCGGTGCGCCGGTGACCGGCCATGGCGTGATCAATTACCCGGTACGACGCCTGGGCCTGTGCGCCGGCATCACCGATGCGCGCTATCGCACCACCACCGAGGTGTATCCGGACAGCCCGCGCGCAACGCCGCAGCAGTGCAATGCCGCGCAGGTCGCGGCGATTTGTGCGGCACTGGATTACGCGCTCTCACAAGCGTGAAACGATGCAGGCTGCTGCTCGAGCGCGTGCTCGCGACGCGCTCGAGCCGCCTGGTGCCGCATGCGGGCAGGCGGTCCCTGCAGGCAAAGGACTGGCGCAACCACGCGGCATTGCTTCAGGGCAGGCGTCGCTGCGCGGTGGCGTCCTGCACATAGGTCGCAACCAGTTGCGCCTCAATCGGCTTGGACAACAGATACCCCTGGGCCTCATCGCAGCCCCAGCTGCGCAGCAACGCAATCTCGTCGGCATGCTCGATGCCCTCGGCAACGGTGCGATAGCCCAGCGCGCTGGCCAGGCGCACCACCGCTTCTGCGCGCATCTGCATGCCGGCCTTGCTGGCAATGCCGGTGACCAGCGAGCGATCCAGCTTGAGCACATTGACCGGCAGTTCGGTGAGGTAGCCGAAATTGCTGTAGCCGGTACCGAAATCGTCGATGGCCACGCTGACGCCAGCGTCGCGCAATGCGCGTAGCCGCGGAATGGCCTCGACATTGCTGCGCAACCAGCGGCCTTCGGTGATTTCCAGCTCGATTCGGCTGGTGGGGATGGCCAGGTCCTTGCAACGATTGATCACATCGGCGGCCAGGTTGATGTTGCCGAAATCGCGCGAGGACAGATTGATCGAGATGGAAAAATCCAGGCCTTGCGATCGCCATTGCGCCAGTTGCAGCAATGCGCTTTCGATCACCCAGTTGGTGACCGTGCACATCAGCGCGGTCTTTTCGAACAATGGAATGAACTCGTCCGGGCCGATCGGGCCCAGGCTGGCATGCCGCCAGCGCAGCAGCGCTTCGAATCCGATCACCGACAGATCCTGCAGGTCGATGCGTGGCTGGAACACCAGCCGGAAATCGCCGGCATCCAGCGCCTTTTCCGCGTCCAGCGCCAGCCGATACGAGCGCTGGATCGCGTCGTCCTGCGATGCGCTGTACCAGCACATCACCGCATTGTTGCTGATGGCATCGCCCAGCGAGACCAGCCCCTTGCGCATCACATCGTTGGTGTCTGGTTGTTGCGGTGCGAAGCGCACCACACCGGCATGGAACGTCAGCGACATCGGCACACCGGCGGCATCCACCGGCTTGTGCAGCATGTCGCGCAAATCCAGCAACAGGTCTTCCATCTCGTCGGGCGCTGAGTTCAGCAGAAAAAAAGCAAAGCGCATCGGGGCGACGTGATAGACGGTGGCCTTGCCACGCAGGGCGCGTGTCAGCACGTAGCTGGCATGACGGATCAGCTCTTCCAGCGGCTGCATGCCCAGCGCCTGGCGTGCCTCATTGGCCGCCTGGGTGTCGTAGACCTCGATAAAGGCCGCGATGGTCGGCACGCTGTGGCTGCCGAAGGCCAGGGCATCCAGGTCCGATTGCAGCTGACGCGCATTGAGCAGGCCGCTATGTGGTTCACGCCGGCCCGCGCCGAACTGCAACTCCAGCTGCGCAGCGGCCACGTTGGCAAACATCAGCAGCTGCTGGTGTTCCTGGCTGGCAAGGCGGCGCTCGCGCGTGTCGATCACGCACAATGTGCCGGTGATGCCCGCTTGCGGCGCACCGACCGGGACGCAGGCGATAAAGCGTGCAGGCAGTCCGGGGAAAGCGGCGTCGCCGAGTTGGATCGGCTCAAGCGCGGGATGTTCGATCAACTCCGTCACCCCGTTGGAGGCGGCAGGGGCACGCTGACACAGCACGATGGCTTGCTCGACCTGATGGGTGCTGATGCCGCGCGATGCGAGCACACGCATGCGGCCGGCTTCGGTAATGGTCAATGCCGCTGCCGGTGCGACCAGCGCATGGCAGAGCAGGCGAGCGATCTGTTCGAGCGGCTCCATCCCGCCGAGATCGATCGGCACGCCGGACCAGTCGAACTGGCGTTCCGGTGATTTGTCTCCCGAAGCAAGCGTCATGTCGTCAGGTTCCGTGTTGAAGATCACACACTGCAGGGCTACTAGAAACAAATCGAAGTCATCGAAGAGTGACGAGCGGGAGCATGCTGCCATCGCAAGCGGTCGCGTCTGCGAGCAGCACACCACACTAAGTGTTAAGCGACGCGCGTCTCGCCTCACGCCTTGGCTTATACAAATATCGCATTGCACCGCCCGGCGTCGACCGGTAATTGGTTTTATCGATCCAGGCGGACTCAGGCAATTCAGTTGCGCTCATCACATTGTTTTGCAGCACGGAATAAACTTGTCGTGCCCGCTTATAGGGTTCGATCAGCTGTCACGCAATTTGGCATGTATCGGTTCGCGCGATGCGGCGGGCTCGACAAATCAATCAACTCCTGCATGCGGAAATAGATAGTTGATTTACCCGTAGTGCCCGCTAGAAGGCCTTGCGGGTCGCGCCTTGTGAGGCTTGCATTCCGTTTAAAGCGGGCGCTAGTAAACGAGTCGACAGTTTATGGCCGTGTAATGGATGTATTTATAGTTAGTGATACTCAGCACAGTTTGATCAAGTTGATTCGCCTATTAATTTGGCAGCGTATTTACCAGGGATTGGTATTAATCACCCTCATCCTTAAGTGACCCATCTGAAGCGGGTCACTCTCTAAATCCATCGGATTGCCATATCCACCTCCGTCATCGAAGGCGCGCACGTGCGTGTGCGCTGATCTATCGCGGTCAATCAGGGGAATCGGAATGAATCGTGCATTTGCGCTGGTCTGGAACGCAGCCATCGGCAATTGGGTCGTGACGCATGAGCTGGTGCGGCGTCGACGTAAGCCCGGCGGGACGCGTCGGGCGTTGCCGAGTCTGGTGGTTCTGGCGGTGGGGGCCGCCGCTCCCGCATTGGCCTGGGGTGCATGCACGCCCGCACTGCCTGCCGCCGGCGCGACCGTCACCTGCAGCGGTCTGCCGGTCACCAGTAATGCGTTTTCCAGTGGCGCGAATAATCTGACCGTCAACGTGGCTGCCGGCACACAGATGACCGCAGGCTTGCTGGGCGGTACCGCCATCGCGCTCAGCGGCACCAATGCCACGCTCAACAACAGCGGCACCATCGATCCATCCGTGCTTGGCCTGCTGTCGGTATTGAGTACCGGCGTCAGCATGGGCAACGCAAGCTCGACCTCGGTGGTTGCCAATAATCTTGTCGGCGGCACCATCTACGGCACTGGCGGGTTGCTGGGCGCCAACCTGCTCAATCTCGATGGAATGGCATTGGGAATGACCTCTGCCAGCAATGGCGTCGTGCAGATCAATAATGCCGGCACGATCACCAGCCGCTCGCTGCTCAACCTCTCGCTACTGGGTGCCGACACGCCAGTGATCGCCGTCAGTGGCGGTGGCACCGTCAATGCGGTCAACACCGGCACCATCGAGGGACGGGTCGGTTTTCAGAGTTCGGCCACCGGCAACAGTTTCGTCAACTCCGGCACCATCAACGGCAGCGTGTCGATGGGTGCCAACAGTAGCAATACCTTCACCGCAGTCACGGGCGGAAGCATCAACAGTGCTGGCGGACTCGGACTGGAATTGCTTGGCCCAGGCGGCTTGCTGAGCTTTGCCCGCACCGGCGTGGTGGATGGCGGTGCGGGAGGAACCAACACGCTGATCCTGCAAAATTCAGCCACCGGAACCGGCAGCGGCGTGACCGGCGTCGGCACGGCAAGCACCGATCAGTACATCAATTTCGGCAGCCTGCGTGTCAATAGCGGCACCTGGGCCTTGAGCGGCGCGAGCAACTTTGGCAGCAGCGCGCTCAATGGAGGTGTGCTGCAATTTGCGACGCCCGCACAATTGGGCACGACGATCGCGTCCAACGGCGGCACGCTCGAAGCCACCGCTGCCGGGCTGACGCTGGCTCCGGCCGGTGGCATTGCGCTTGCGGCGGGCGGTTTGACCGTGCAGGGCACCAATGCGCTGACGATCGGCAGCACGCTGACAGGGACGGGCGCACTCACCAAGGCCGGTACCGGCGGATTGAACCTCACCGGCAGCAATACCTTCAGCGGCGGCGTCAATCTGGGCGGAGGCACGCTGACCGCAGGCAATAACGCTGCATTGGGAACCGGGACCGTCACCGCCTCCGGCGGGAGCCTGCTGGCCGGTGCCGCACTCGACTTGACCAACGCTTTTGTGTTGAACAACACCCTTGGCATTGGCGGGACCAATACCGTGCGGCTGGGCGGTGTTGTCAGCGGAGCCGGTGCGCTCACCAAGACCGGCACGGGCACGCTCACGCTTGGCGGCGCCAATACCTATTCCGGCGGCACCACGCTGAGCGCGGGCACCACGGTGCTGGAAACCTCCGGCGCGCTCGGAACCGGTACCGTCACTGCGGCAGGCGGGTCGCTGGACACCACCGCACCGTTGACCTTGAACAATGCGTTTGCACTCAATACCACGCTGAGCCTGGGTACAAGTGGCGGTGCACTCAGCTTGACCGGTGCGCTTGCAGGAACCGGCGGCATCACCAAGACGGGCTTCGGCACGCTTGCGCTTGGCGGAACAAACACCTATTCAGGCACAACGACGCTGACAGCAGGCACGCTGCAACTGGGCAATAGCTCGGCGCTGGGCACCGGGGTGTTGCGTGTTACCGACAACGCCAGTCTCAGCACCAGCGCATCGCTGGCGGTGAACAACGCGGTCGATCTTGTCGGGCCGTTGACGTGGACGGGCGCGCAGGCACTGACCCTGGGTGGCGCCATCACTGGCAGCGGCAGCCTGATCAAGAACGGTGCCGGCGATCTCACCTTGACCGGTACCAACGGCTATACCGGTGGCACCGCGTTAAACAACGGGCGTCTGGTAGTCGGCTCGAATGCTGCACTGGGCACCGGTACCTTGACCGCCAGCGGCGGCGTGCTCGATGCAGGCACCGCGGCGACATTGGGCAATGCGATTGCGCTCACCGGCAATCTGGGCGTGGCCAGCAATGGCACTGCCCTGAACTTGAGTGGTTCGATCAGCGGCACCGGTGCGTTGAGCAAGCTCGGCACCGGCACGCTCACGCTGGGCGGGTTGAACACTTACAGCGGTGGCACCACGCTTGCCGGCGGTACCTTGCAGGTGACCAATAACGGGGCGCTCGGCAGCGGCGCACTCAGCCTCGGCGGCAACGCCAACCTGCAGGGCACGACGCCTACCACGCTGACCAACGCCATCGCATTGAATAGCAGCGCGTTGACGCTCAACGGCGCGCAGGGGCTGACGCTGGGCGGCGGTATCAGCGGTGCCGGCAGCCTGGTCAAGACCGGTAGCGGCGATCTGACCCTCAGCGGCAACAATCTGTACACCGGCGGCACCTCGCTGAATGCGGGCAAGCTTGTGGTCGGCAGCGACACGGCGCTGGGTGTGGGCGCATTGACCGCAGCGGCCGGCACCACGCTGGACAATCTCGCGGTGAACACGCTCTCCAATGCCATCGCGCTGACAGGTTTGGTCAGCATCGGCGGCAGCAATGCGCTGACACTCACTGGCGGCATCAGCGGTGCCGGAAGCCTGGACAAACTCGGCCCCGCCAGCCTGACCCTGACCGGAAACAACACCTACACCGGTGGCACGCTGTTGACTGCGGGCAGCCTGGTATTGGGCAGCGATGCCGCACTGGGCACAGGCAGCCTCACCGTTGCCGGCGGTCAGCTCGATGGCACCGCGGCACGCGTGCTCACCAACGACGTGGTGTTGAATGCCGATCTATCGCTCGGAGGCAGCCAGGACCTTGTGCTCAATGGAGGCATCAGCGGTGCGGGCGGCCTGGTGAAAAACGGCGCTGCCGCACTGACGCTGGCCGGCGCAAACACCTTTACCGGCGGCGTGGATCTCAATGCGGGTGCATTGCTGATCGACAGCGGCGCGGCCCTGGGAAGCGGCACGTTGACCGCTGCCAACGGCACCCAGTTGCAGGCGAGCACCGCAGCGACGCTGGGCAATGACGTCGTCTTGAACGGTGCGCTGTCGCTGACCGGCAACAACGCGCTGGGCTTGACCGGCACGGTGAGCGGAGCCGGCAGCCTGATCAAGCAGGGCACCGGTGCGTTGACGCTGGCCGGCAACAATGCCTATGCCGGCGGCACGCTGTTGGATGCGGGGTTGCTGATCGTCGGCAGTGACACGGCGCTGGGTAGCGGTGCGCTCATTGCGGCCGACGGCACGCTGCTAAGTGCCGCGATCGCTGCAAGCCTGCAGAACGCCGTCACGCTCAATGGTGCGCTCGGCATCGACGGCCAGGCGCTCACGCTCGATGGCGTGATCGATGGCGCGGGCAGCCTGATCAAGAGCGGTACGCAGACGCTCACGCTCACAGGCAACAACAGCTGGGGCGGCGGGTTGCAGCTGCAAGCGGGCGGGTTAGTGGTCGGCAGCAACACGGCATTGGGGACCGGCACGCTCACCGCTGCAGGCGGCACGACGCTCGATGCCACCACGTCCGTGGCGTTGGACAATGCACTTGCCTTGAACGGAGCGCTGACGTTGCCCGGTACGCAGGACATCGCGCTGGACGGCGTGATCAGCGGCGCCGGCAGCCTCGTCAAGCAGGGCACGGCAACACTGACCCTGGGCAATGCCAATACCTTCAGTGGCGGGGTCACCCTGGATGCCGGCCGCCTGGTGCTTGGCAACGCTGCAGCCTTGGGCGTGGGCGGACTGTTGGTCGGTGGCGCTAGCGAACTGGATGCCAACACTGCGCTTGCGGTCGGCAATAGCGTGCAATTGAACAGCCAGCTCTCGCTGATCGGCAGCAACGACCTGGCCTTGAACGGCACCATCAGCGGCACCGGAAGCCTGGTCAAAGACGGCACCACCACCGTGTCGCTCAATGGCAGCAACAGCTATAGCGGCGGCACCACGCTCAACGCCGGCACGATTGCGGTGGGGGCCGACAACGCGCTCGGTACCGGCAGCTTGTCGGTTACCGGCGATTCGGTGCTGAGCAATGCCATCGCGGTGGCCTTGAGCAATGGCATCGATCTGTCTGCGGCGCTTACCGTCGACAACGCGGCCGACATGCTGGCCAGCGGCACCATCAGCGGCGCGGGCGCGCTGACCAAGACCGGCCTCGGCACCTTGACGCTGAGCGGCGGCAATACCTACACCGGCCCGCTGGCGATCCAGGCCGGCACCGTGGTGGCCAGCACCGCCGCATCGCTCGGCAATGCAAGCAACGTCGATGTGGCAGCCGGCGCATCCTTGAACCTGACCAACGGCGGATTGATCAACGCACTCACCGGTGCGGGGGGCGTCGCTACCGATGCCGGCGCCACCCTGCAGTTGGGCAGCGGCAACTTCGCCGGCAGCCTGGGCGGTGGCGGCAATCTGGACAAGGTCGGCGCCGGCACCGTGAACCTGCTCGGCTCCAGCGTGATCGGCGGCGCCACCCAGGTGAGCGGCGGCACCCTGGACGTGGTGGGCAGCCTGGGCACGAGTGCGTTGAATGTGCTCGCTGGCGGCACGCTCACCGGTACCGGCCCCAGTGGCAGCATCGGCAGCGATGTGACCATCGGCAATGGCGGCCGGCTGGCGTTGAGCAGCGGTTCCTCGCTCAGCATGGGCGGGCTGACGTTGGCACCGGGCGCCTTGATGGACGTGTCGCTTGCGGCGCCCAGCAACACGCGCCTGCTTGCGGTCAACGGCAATCTCACCCTCGACGGCACGCTCAATGTCATCGACATCGGCGGCTTCGGCTCCGGCGTGTATCGGTTGATCGATTACACCGGCGTGTTGACCAACAACGGCATGCTGTTCGGCAGCATCCCCGGCAGCGTCGATATCAGCCAGCTGGCATTGCAGACCGCGATCGGCCAGCAGATCAACCTGGTGGTGACGGCGCCGGGCAGCATCGTGCAGTTCTGGGACGGCGTGCAGACCACGGCCAACGGTAGCGTCGATGGCGGCTCGGGCGTGTGGGGCGCTGCCACCAACTGGACCGGCCAGGACGGCTCGGCCAACAGCACCTGGCAGGGCGATTTTGCCGTGTTCTCCGGCACTGCCGGCAGCGTCGGCGTGCAGGGCGCGCAAAACATCGGCGGCCTGCAGTTTGCGAGCGATGGCTACCTGTTGAGCGATGCCGGTGCGGGCACGCTGGCAGTGGCTAGCCCGCTCACCGCAATCCGCGTCGACCCGGCGGCCACCGCCACGATCGATGTCGCCATCGCCGGCATCGGTGGCGTAGAGAAACTCGACACCGGCACCTTGGTGCTCGACGCAGCCAACAGCTATACCGGCGGCACCGCGCTCAGTGGCGGCACGCTGGTGCTTGGGGATGCGCAGGCACTTGGCACCGGCGCATTGACCGCCGCGGCCGGCACCAGCCTCGATAACAACCAGGCAGTGGCGCTGGGCAATGCGGTGGTGGTGAATGGCGCACTGACTCTGGTGGGTAGCAACGACCTGAGCGTGTCCGGGCCGGTCAGTGGTGCGGGCGGCTTGATCAAGAACGGTACGACCGCGCTGACGCTCGATGGCAGCAACAGCTACGCGGGCGGCACCGTGTTGAACGCCGGCACGCTGGCGGTGGGCAGCAACACCGCCCTGGGTGTCGGCAGCCTGTCGGTGCTGGGCAACTCCACCTTGAGCAATGCCGTCGCGCTGGCGCTGGGCAACGGCGTCAACCTGGGTGCGGACCTGACCATCGCCAGCGCTGCGGATCTGGCACTGACCGGCACGCTCAGTGGTGCCGGTGCGCTCACCAAGACCGGCCTGGGTACCTTGACCTTGTCCGGCGTCAACAGCTTCAGCGGCCCGGTGGCGGTGCAGGCGGGTGTGCTTGCCACCTCCGCCACCGGCAACCTGGGGGCCGCCAGCGCGGTGGATGTCGCCGCAGGTGCGGGGCTGTCGTTGGGCAGCAGTGCAGCGCTGGGCGCGGTGACCGGGCAGGGTGCGGTCGACATCCTCGGGGGCAACACGCTGCAGCTGGGCGTCAACAACGTCGGCAGCACCTTTGCGGGTAGTCTGAGCGGCGCCGGCAACCTGGACAAGGTGGGCACCGGCACGCTGCAGCTCACCGGTACCAGCGCGCCGGGCGGCACCACGCAGATCCTCGGCGGCACGCTGGATGTGGATGGCACGCTGGCCAGTGCTGGCGGCCTGAGCGTTGGCGCCGGCGGCAGCTTGAGCGGCAGCGGCGTGGTCGATGCGGCGGTCACCGTCAACGATGGCGGCCGTCTGGTGGTGAGCAGTGGCGCATTGCTCACCACCGGCAGCTTGAGCATGGCGCCCAACGCCACGCTCGATGCATTCCTGGGCATCCCGAGCCAGACCGGCGTGCTGGCGGTCAACGGCGACCTCACGCTGGACGGCACGCTCAACATCACCGACATCGGCGGCTTCGGTACCGGTGTGTATCGCCTGATCGACTACACCGGTGCGTTGACCGACAACGGCCTGGGCATCGGCACGCTGCCCGGCACCGTGGACCCGACCCAGCTGACGCTGCAGACCGCACTGGCACAACAGATCAACGTGGTGGTGCTGGCGCCGGGCAGCAACGTGCAGTTCTGGGATGGTGCGCAAACCGTCGCCAACGGCGCCATCGATGGCGGCAGCGCTGCATGGACGGCCGGCGGCACCAACTGGACAGCGATCGACGGCCTGACCAACGATACCTGGCAGAACAGCTTCGCAGTGTTCGCCGGCACTGCCGGTACCGTGGCCGTGCAAGGCACCCAGGGCATCACCGGCATGCAGTTCGTCACCGATGGCTATGTGCTGAGCGACGGCGGTGCCGGTGCGTTGAGCGCCAATGCCGCCAACACCATCATCCGCGTCGACCCTGGTGTAACCGGCACGATCGATGTCGCCATCGGCGGCGCAGGCGCACTGCAGAAACTCGACACCGGCACCTTGGTGCTCGACGCAGCCAACAGCTACACCGGCGGCACCTTGCTCGATGGCGGCACGCTGGTGCTGGGCGATGCGCAAGCGCTGGGCACCGGCACGTTGACCGCAGCGGCCGGCACCAGCCTCGATAGCAACCAGGCACTGGCGCTGGGCAACGCGGTGGTGGTGAATGGCGCGTTGAATCTGCTTGGCAGCAACGACCTGAGCGTGTCCGGCCCGGTCAGCGGTGCGGGCAGCCTGATCAAGAACGGCGCCACCACGCTGACGCTCGACGGCAACAACAGCTACGCGGGGGGCACCGTGTTGAATGCCGGCACGCTGGCGGTGGGCAGCAACACGGCCTTGGGCAGCGGCACGTTGTCGGTGACCGGCGCTTCGGTGCTCAGCAATGCGATCGCCGCCGCGCTGGGCAATACGGTCAACCTGGGCGCAGCGCTCACCGTCGACAACCCGGCCGATCTGACCTTGTCGGGTGCCATCGGCGGCAACGGCGCGCTGATCAAGACCAATACCGGCACGCTGACGCTGGACGGCAGCAACAGCTATACCGGCGGCACCACCGTCAGTGCCGGCACGCTGGCGGGCAATAGCGGCAGCTTGCAGGGCGCGATCGTCGACAACGCCACCGTGGCGTTCAACCAGGCAGCCGATGGCGTGTTCAGCGGTTCGATCACCGGCACCGGCAACGTGGTCAAGGACGGCGCGGGCGCGCTGTTGCTCAACGGTGCCAATGGCTACAGCGGCGGCACCACGATTGCGGCCGGCAGCTTGATCGGCGACAGCACCAGCGTGCAGGGCGACATCGTCAACAATGCGGCACTGGTGTTCAACCAGACCACCGGCGGGGTGTATGCCGGTGTAGTCAGCGGGACCGGCTCGCTGGAGAAGGCCGGCAGCGGCGCACTGCAACTGACCGGTGCCAACAGCTATGCCGGCGGCACGCTGGTGAGTGCCGGCAGCTTGATCGGCACGACCACCAGCCTGCAGGGCGATGTGGTGAACAACGCCACGCTGGTCTTCGACCAGTCTGCCGATGGCACCTTTACCGGCATCGTCAGCGGCGCCGGTAGCGTGGTGAAACAAGGTGCCGGCGTGCTCACGCTGGCCGGTGCCAACACCTATGGCGGCGGCACCGCCATTGCCGACGGCACGCTGCAGGGCACCACCACCAGCCTACAAGGCAACATCCTCGACAACGGTGTGCTGGTCTTCGATCAGGCCGGCGACGGCAGCTTTACCGGCAACATCGCCGGCAGCGGTGCGCTGATCAAGGACGGCAGCGGTGCGGTCACGCTGGATGGCGTCAACGGATATCTCGGCGGTACCACCATCAACGCGGGTACCCTGATCGGCGACACCGATAGCCTGCAGGGCACCATCGCAAACAACAGCGCGCTGGTGTTCGCGCAGAACGCCAGCGGCACCTACGCAGGTGCGCTGTCGGGCACCGGTAGCCTGCTCAAGGACGGCATCGGCACCCTGCTGGTCACTGCAGACAGCAGCGGCTTCACCGGCCCGACCACCATCACGGCGGGCACCTTGAGCGTCGGCAACCCGGCCAACCCGGGCGCCGCGATCGGCGGGCCGGTGACGGTGGGGCCGGGCGGTACGCTGACCGGCAGCGGCAGCATCGGCAGCCTGACCACGACCGGCGGTACCCTGGCCATCGGCGGCACCACCGGCACGATCAATGTGGGCGGCAACGCCACCATCGGCCCCGGCTCCACGGTGCAGGTCACGTCCGGCACGGGCGGTGTGGTGACGCCGGTGACGGTAGGCGGCGCGGCCACGCTGTCGCCGGGCAGCTCATTGGTGTTGGTACGTGCGGCCGACCTGCCATTGTTCACCGAGATTCCGGTGATCAACGCTGCTGGGGGACTCACCGGGCAATTCACCAACGTCTTCTCCGATTACGCGTTTATCGATCCCGACGTCAGCACCAGCGCAACGGGGTTGTCGGTGTCGCTGGGGCGCAACACCGTCGGCATGGTGGATACGGTGACCACGCCCAACCAGCAGTCCGCTGCCGCTGCGGTCGACGGCCTGTCGATCGATAGCCCGGTGTATCAGGCCGTCGTGCGTCTGCCGGACGACGCGCAGGCAGTCGCCACCGCCTTCGCGTCGCTGTCGGGCGAAAGCCATGCCAGCACCGCGACCGCCATGCTGGACAGCCGCTTTCTCAACAGCGGCATCGGCAGCCATCTGCGCGGCGACAGCCAGGACACCCGCATCGGTGACACCACCGTATGGATCACCGGGCGTAGCCTGCCCAATCGCGTCGACGGCGATGCCAACGCGGTTTCGGTACGCCGCGAAGACAACGGCATCATGGCCGGTGCAGAACGCCGCATCGGCGAGCGCAGCGTGCTCGGTGTGGCGGTGGGCAGCCAGGACATCGAAAGCTGGTCGCGCGAGTGGGGCGACCGCTCCGACATCGACGGCACCCATGTCGGTGTGTATGGCCAGGCCGATTGGTCCGCATTCTCGCTGCAGGGCGCGGTGGACTATGCGGACTACAGCGTGGACGGCGCGCGCCGGGTCGTGCTGCCCGGCGTGCTCGAGGAACGGCTCACCAGCCAATACGACGCCACTGCCGTGACGGTGTCGCTGGAAGCGTCGTGGAATCTGCGTACCGGCAATGCGGTGTACAGCCCGTTCATTGCCGCCGACTACACCCATCTGAAGACCGACGGGTTCACTGAGCGCGGCGGGATCTCCGGGTTGTCGGTCGACAGCGCCAAGGACGAATTCACCACCACTACCCTGGGTGTGCGCGGACGTTGGGAGCTTGGTCAGCAGGCCGCACTCTATGCCTCGGCGGGCTGGCGCCACGCGTTTGGCGATCGCGCGGTGCAGCGCTCGGCGGGCTTCATCGGCACCGGCTCGGAGTTCTCGGTGCAAAGCGTCACGCTGGCCAGGAATGCGGCCATCGGCGAGTTGGGCGTCAGCCTGATCACGTCGCCCAACAGCCGCATGTCGCTGTCGTTGCAAGGACTCAGCGGCGATGGACAGACCGCCTACGGCGGACAGGTGACCTGGGGCTGGAGTTTCTGATTGGCTCCCCGCAGTGAACGACAAAGCCCCGGCACGCCGGGGCTCTTTTTGCCGATCCGCTCGGCCAGGTGCGCATCGAGACGGATGAAGGCCCCGGCATGCCGGGACCTTCGCAGTCGCTGGCGTTACGCGGCCGGCGGATGCCGTCGCGCAACCGCCGCCAGCGCTGGATCAGAACTGCCAGCGCACACCGACATTGGCGTTGATGCTGTTGGAATCGGAACGTCCACGCTCGGCGCCCACATTGCCGTACAGCGAGAACGCGTCGTTGACCTGGTACCGCACGCCGACCGAGGCGCGCACGGCCTGCCTGGACACCGGCGTCCCGGCCACGTTGAAGCGCGCTTCCGGCAAGCCGGTGAACCAGGCGCTGAAGTCGGCGTTGGGGTTGCCCAGCAACGAGCGGTAGGCGACCAGACCATCGAAGCCCCACTTGCCGTGCGCCAGATGGCCGCGCACGCCCGCCTCGGCATACCCCGCGCGCAAGGTATCGCTGCCGGCGCTCAGGCCCAGACCGGTCACCGAGGCTTCGCTGAAGGCATCCTGGGTCTGGCTGACCACACCTGCGGCAACGAAGGGCGACAGCCCGGCATGCGGCAGCAGGCCGACTTCCGCACGCAGCGACCAGTTGGTGTCGTGGCGACGGTCCTGCAAGCGCTCACCGACGCTGCCGGCCTGCACGTTGCGCTCGGTCTCCACATTGCTCATGCCATAAGAACCGATGCCCGACAGGTACGCCTGGCCGATCGGCTGGTACAGGTACGCGGTCATCGCGTAACGGTCCGAGCGCAGACGGCTGGCCGAAGCATCGATGTGCGCGCGGTCCTGACCGGAGGTCACCGCAGCGCCCACCACCGTGCCGGCACTGCCGACCGGCACATCCACACCGAAGGTGGTGGCCTGCTGGGTGTAGTCGGCCGATGCAAACCCGCTGCGGCTCAGATCGCCATCCAGGTAGCTGCCCTGCATCCAGGTGGTCAGCGTGGTGGTGTCGGCCAGGTAGGGCAGGCGATCGGCAGCAACACGCGCATCGTTGAGTGCCGACTGGAAGCCCAGCGTGCGCTCGATACCGTGCACCTGGCCGGCCAGGGTCGGCAGCGATGCGGCAACCTGCGCATTGGATGCCGCCAGCAGCGAGCCGGTGGCGCTGATCAGGCCACCCAAATTTGCGGTGTCGCCGGATGCCACGCGGGTGTCCAGCACCTTGACCAGCGCATCGGCCTGGGCAGCGCCGTTGACCACGGCCTGCGGCGCACCCGCGGCCTGCGCACTGGCGGCCGACGCATTGCGGGTCAGGGTTGCGGTGACGGTGGTCGGGTCGTAGAAAAGCGATGCGGTCCAGAAGAAATTGTTGGCGTACTGCACGCGGTCGAACGTGCCTTGCAGGACACCGGCCCTGACGATCTTCTCGCTGCTGCCGACGCTGTAGCCGGACGCTTCCGGCAGCAACAGCAGATTGCCCTTCAGGCTGGCCACGCCTGTGACGGTCAACCCCTTGCCCAATTCGATGGCGGTGGTGCCGGTGCTGTTGACCAGGCTGTAGCCGCCGTTGATCACGCCGCCGCGCGACTCGAAGGTGGCCGAATTTGCCACCACAAGATCCGAGCGCAGGCTGCCGGACAGCGCCAGTACGCCGTCAGCAATCGTGGTGCCGCCGGTATAGGTGTTGTTGCCGCTCAGGGTGAGTTTGCCGCTGCCATTCTTGGTCAAGCTGCCGCTGCCTGAAATGTCGTTGCCGAAGGTGCTGTCGTAGCCTGCACCCACGGTGGCGGACCAGTTGCTGGCAAACTGGCCCGGGCCCTTGATCGCCTTGGCCGCGTTGACCAGGCCCCAGCCATACAGCGCATCCACGCCCGGGTCGCCCAGGTCGGTAGCGGTGGTCAGCAGGGTCTGTTGCAGGTTGGAGGCGCTCATCCACGGATACACACCCAGAACCTGCGCCGCGACGCCGCTGACCGCCGCGGTGGAAAACGAGGTGCCGGCGATCTGGCCCTGCAATTCGGTGCCGGCCAGCGCCGGAGCGGTGAAGCTGCCCGGTGCCACCAGGCACCATTGCGCAGCGGCGCCACAATGGTTGGAATAGCTGGTCAGACCGGCCGCATTGCCGGCACTGTCGACATTGATCGCGCCTACCGCCAGCCAGTTGTTGCGCACGCTGGCTTCCTGCACCGGCGTCGCCGCCGGATACGAGGCTTCGGCGGCGCCTTCGTTGCCTGTCGAGGCGACGATCAGCGCGTCTGCCTGCACCAGCGGCGTCAGCGCAAACCGCCAGGCGGCTGCCGCATTGGCGCTGCCGGCGGCGTCGGCATACGAGGCGCCCAGCGACAGATTGGCGATGCGCACGCCGGAGGCGGCCAGATCCACCGCCGCGCGGCGGGCCTGCTGGGTACCGCAGGAATTCTCTGCGCAGATCCGCGCATAGAACAGGTCCGCATCCGGAGCGACGCCACCGGCAAAGCCGTCCTGCGCCGAGCCTAACGCCAGCGCCGAGACGATGGTGCCATGGCCGCGCAGCGCGTTGGACGACGACTCGGGCGTACCCGGGCTGGCGGTGTAGTCGGTGAAGCCATCGACCTTGCCGGCAATCGGCGCGTAACTCGGCATCAGGTTGTCGTCCAGCACCGCCAGCTTCACCCCCTGGCCGCGGGCACCGGCCTGCTGCGCCAGATCGGCATTGATCGGCACCAGCAGATTGCTGCCGACGCCTTGATAACGGGCAGGCGCAGGTGTCGGAACCGGCGCGGTCTTGGGCAGCGGATCGGAGGTGGTGCCCGGGGTGGTCGGCGCGGTAGGCGTAGGTGCCGGCGCGATCACCGTACTCTGCGGCGGCTCACTGCGGACGTTGCCGCCACCGCCACCGCCGCCACATGCGGTCAGGACAAGACAGGAGGCGATGGTGGTTGCAAGTAGCGAGCGATTCATAAGCGTGGTCGATTCCGTTGTAGGCGCGCCGCTACCGCTGATTTTGAAATTTGGCGCAGAAGGTCCCAGCGCTGGCGGTCACCAACGAAGGCGTTTAATTTCACGTGTTATTCACTTCAAACCACAGCGGTCCGTCCCCTCGGAGTTGCGCTGACGAAGTACTCGGCAAATACGTTGATGCATTCGCCGTGTGCCTGCGGTTTGTTTAACGGCGCTAGCCATTAACTCTAAAGTCTGAATGGACAGTTGCTATTCAGAGAAAAAGATCGTGCGATAGGCAGCGCCGATTCACTCCATAGCGATATCGGACTAATAGGCGGCTAACAGATCAAAACATGGAAAATTGTCGGACCGAACGCAACAATAGTCCGTCACATTTCGCAGAGGGCGGCCATCCTAAATGCGATGAAGAGCGTGGGTAATCGGGGAATCACGTTGAAGATGTGGGTAAATCCCTTACGCCGTGTGGCGAATTCAACCGGAAGTTAGGCGCCCTAACGGACTCTGCTGTAAGCAGCGTGATTTTGAATAATTTTGAGTGCGACGATGGTTTAAACGGTCCAGGCGAAATTGTCCCCCGATGTCATTGCGATAAAAACGTCCTCTCACAGCGCCGAGCGGCCTCGTCCGATTGTGCGAAATTCGACGTCTAACGGCGCTGATTGCGCAATCGGTTGCGAAGAAAATGAATGATTTGAATAATTTAGTTTATTTTTTGAGGATTTTCTCAAGGTCGTCGCCTTCTAGGACGCCCAGGATGATCTGGGCGTTATTTAATTATCCGATCTTGCAACCCCTGTAGGTTCTTGGGCGATTGCGAGAGGAGGAGGGCGGTGCGGACAAGCTTTTCGCATAGCCAGCGTCCGAAGCCTGCAGAGGTTCAGCCCGCTTGGTGTGGACGCCGGTGACCGCTGCCTCAGACGTATCGCGCAAGGCGGTGAGGTTTGAGCGATCTGCTCAGCCAGGGCCGCCAGTCGTCATGCACGGCACGGCGTGGAGGCCGGCCCGGTGCCCGCACTTTCCGCAGGTGTGGGCGTGGGCGTTCATAGTCGACAGGCCGGTACTGATTCAGCAGGCAAGCACGCATGCAGTAGCGGCGATTTCACCGTGGTCAGGTCGCTCCCAGCCACGCGGCAGCGCATCGGGCGGAATCGCCCGCCCGCGGCTGCATCAGCGGATCGGCATTCTCACTGCGTCTTGGCCAAGGCGGCCTTGGCGCGGGTGCCGGCCGCCGCACCGACCCGTGTATCCAGCACCTGCGCCAGCGCATTGAGCTGCGCGCTGCTCACACCGATGTGCATGCTGATCTTCAGATGCGACTGCAGTTGCGAGTCCACCCCCTCCAGCGCTGCGAGCATGCTCACCGTTGCCAGCTCGCGGCTGACCCAATCGAGGTTGTCGCGCGCGAAAATGTCGCCGAACAGATGCGTCTTCAAATAGGCATCGATGGCCGGTGCGAACTCGAACAGCGGCCCAGACACCGCCGCCCCCACCAGCTGCGTTTGATTGGCGGTGCCCAACGCAAGCAGTTCCGGGCCGGTCGGCACCGGACCCGGCAGCTCGCCCTGCGTGTCGGCAAGGCCGCGCTGTTGCCGCGCTTGAACCACCTGCATCAGCGCCGACAGCGCATTGAGGCTGCGCGGAAAGCCGGCATATGCGTAGACCTGTACCAGCACTTCCTTGCATTCGTTGATGGTCAGCCCGGTGTCCAGGCCTGCCTCCAATGCGGTGGTCAAACGGCCGATATCGCCGGTCGCCGCAAACGCGGCAATCGGTGCGATGGCTTGTTGTCGGGGCGACAGACTTTCCGAGATGGGCATACCGATGGACTCCGGGGAATGTGTTGCCGCGGGGGAGGGGGCAACCACACAGACAGCGACCGCGCCAAGGACGCTGGCCACGACGCGCGCGAGCACGTGAGGCCGACGCACCGAAGTGGTGGGTCTGTCAGATACAGATCTAGGGGTCGCTGCGCTGAAATCCAAGCGTTATCTCCTTGCGTGATGCGATAGCCGCAGGCCTGGGCGGCTGCGCGATGGGCCATGCACGCGCCGCGATGCGTCTGGACAGGACATGGCGCCAGCATGCCGTATCCGCCTCGCCGTTCCAGCCGCGTGTACCGCATGCAGTTATGAGGTGCGCTCATTACCGCGTGGCGGTAACGGTGTGATGCGCCGAGATCGTTTGATGCGCCGACACTCTCTGCAAGCGGGGCGATGGCAGCCCACGATTAGACAGGCAACGGACCATCCAGCGGTTTGCAGCACGTAAGTGCGCAGCGCTCTGCGCAGACCCAAGACGCCACCGCCTCGCGTGCCAATTCTGTGGTGGCGGGCGCAGCCGCGACAGGTGGTGCAGCACGCGCTACCACTGCTGCGCTCAATACCGCTGCCAGCATCACTGCTCCGATCGTCTTCATCTGCCTGCTCCCTGAGTGGATGCGGCCAGCCTAAGAGCGCGTTCTCGCTGCACCGAGCACTCCATGACCTGTGGTCGGTATGCCGGTCCAGTGGTCGTGTGGCGGGATGAGCGGCGAGGTGTCTGATCGAACTGCGCGAGCGGGCACCGATGGATGCCGACAGCAGGACGGTGCCAGCTGGCCTTTGAGCATTGCCAGGCGCAACCGCGCAACGACCCGGCGCGTGCAACAGTGCGTTCATGGCATGGCCGGGGCGGTGCACGCGAAATCGTCCTGCTCATCACACGCCAGCTGGCAGCATCGGGGCACGTTTCGCCATTGCCCCCAACGAGTCCGCCATGAATGCAGCTGTCGTTTTGCCCCGTCGCTGGGCCATCCATCCATTCCATGCAGCCGTGCTCGGCGGCGTATGGCCCTTGTTCCTTGGCGCGCTATTGAGCGACTATGCCTACTGGAGCAGCTACCAGATCCAATGGGCCAACTTCGCGTCCTGGCTGTTGGTGGGGGCCATGGTGGTGACCACCCTCGCGCTTGTGGCCGCCATCGTCGGGCTTGTGCGCGGCAGCCGCAACGTCATCTATGTACTCGCATTGGTGGCCACCTGGATCGTCGGATTCTTCGATGCGCTGCATCACGCGCGCGATGCCTGGGCCATCATGCCGGCGGCTTTGACGCTGTCGGCAATCGCCACGCTGTTCGCTTTGGTCGCCACCTGGGCGGGATTGTCTGGTCTGCGCATGGGAGGTGCACGATGAGCCGCTACACACATGTGCTTGCAGTCTCCGTCCTTGCCGCAGCATTGGCCGCCTGCGGCAAGGCGCCCGAGCTCGATCAGCACGGCGCCACGCCGGAATTGCCGGCCCCGGATCGCGGGGTACTGCCCGACATGACGATCGCCGAGCCCACCGCATGGGGCGACCGCAAGCCGACCGTGCCGGCGGGGTATCGCATCACCGCCATCGCGACCGAGCTCGGCATTCCGCGCCAGACGCTGGTGCTGCCGAATGGCGACATCCTGGTGGCCGAAGGCCGCGGCGGCTCTGCACCAAACCTCAAGCCCAAGGACATCATCGCAGGCCCGATCAAGGCCAAGGGCACGTCCAAGGCCAAGAGCGGCAATCGCCTCACCTTGTTGCGCGATGCCGACGGCGATGGCACCTATGAAATGAAGACGGTCTTTGCCGACAAGCTCAATGCGCCCTACGGGCTTGCGCTGATCGGCAACGCGCTGTATGTCGCCAATCAGGACGCGCTGCTGCGCTTCGACTATCGCGAGGGCCAGACCAAGGCCAGCGGCGCACCGAGCAAGGTGACCGATCTGCCATCGGCCATCAATCATCACTGGACCAAGGCGCTCACCGCCAGTGCGGACGGTCGCTACCTGTATGTGGCGATCGGCTCCAACAGCAACATCACCGAGCGCGGCATGGTCGCCGAGGTCGATCGTGCGCAGGTCTGGCAGGTGGACGCGGCAACCGGCGCGCACAAGCCATACGCCACCGGCCTGCGTAATCCCACTGCATTGGCCATCCAGCCCGGCACCGGTGCGTTATGGGCAGTGGTCAACGAGCGCGATGAAATCGGCCCGAACCTGGTGCCGGACTATCTGACCTCGGTCCGCGAAGGCGGCTTCTACGGCTGGCCTTACAGCTATTGGGGCAAAAACGTCGACGAGCGGGTGATGCCGCAGGATCCGCAGAAAGTGGCCTCTGCAATCACACCCGACTACGCGCTGGGCTCGCATGTGGCCGCGCTGGGCGTGGCGTTCTCGTCGCCGGTGATGGGCGCGAAGTTTGCCGACGGCGCATTCGTCGGCGAGCACGGCAGCTGGAACCGCGACCCGCCAGTGGGCTACAAGGTGGTGTTCGTACCGTTCCGCGACGGTCGCCCGGCGGGTCAGCCGATCGACTTCGTCTCCGGTTTCCATGGCGATGACGGCAAGACGCGCGGCCGCCCGGTCGGTGTCACTGTCGATCCGCGCGGCGCGTTGATCGTGGCCGACGACCTGGCCAACATCATCTGGCGCGTGACGCCCGAAGCGGCCGCAACCGCAACTACGCCACAGTAAGCCGCAATGCGAGAACCCGCCCGCGCGGATCATGCGTCGGGCGGGTTTTCTTTTGTTGCTGTTACTACGCAAGGCGGCCAGACAGCCAGATGCCTGGCAGTGCGCCCAGCAGGGCAGGGCGAGCGTGCAACAACGCGAGGCAGGTGACGTGCGCGCCATGCACGCCGTGCCCGCGGATGCGTCGCACACTGCGATGTAGTGCGTCGCCAGTTGATCGTTGCGCGCAACCTGCAGGAGATAGCCATCCCCACCGCATTCGCCTACAGTGCCGGCCCTGCGTCGGCACTGCCGCGTGGACGTCTGGCGTCAGGACAGCGCCGGGCAAGGCCATCCGGCTGAGGGTGCATACACGGGAAGAACGCATGGACGACTTCTACCGATCGCCAAGGGACGTTGTTGTCGATGTTGTTCAGATGGGTGTGGGGTGTTGTTGGTGTCGCGCTCGTTCTGCCTGCCAGCGCAGCAGAGCTTGTCGGTCGGGCTGCCGTCACCGACGGCGATACCATTACCGTGGCGCACAAGCGCATCCGGTTATGGGGAATCGATGCGCCGGAAAGCGCACAGCAGTGCAATGGCGCGGATGGCGTTGCGTGGCCTTGCGGTCGTCGTTCCGCGGCGGCGCTGGACGGTTACCTGATGGACAAGACCGTGCTTTGTCGGCAAACCGATACCGACCGTTACGGGCGTCTGGTTGCCGACTGCTTTGTACAAGGGCAATCGGTCAATGGCTGGATGGTGCGCAACGGCTGGGCGGTGGCGTATCGCCAATACGCCACCGCGTTCATCGCCGATGAGCGCATCGCACAGCAGCAAAAACGCAATCTCTGGCAGGGAACCTTCCAGCAGCCTGCCGAGTACCGCCGCAACAAGCGGCAGCAGATTGCTGCGCGCGCGTCGGCAACTGTATCGGCAGCGGTGCCGGGCGGGTGCGTCATCAAGGGCAACATTTCGGGCAAGGGCAGCAAGATCTTTCACATGCCCGGTCAACGCGATTACGCGCGTACCAGCATCTCGACCGAGAAGGGCGAGCGCTATTTCTGTTCGGCGCAGGATGCGCTCAATGCCGGTTGGCGGCCTGCCGCCCGCTAGGCGGGGAACCGGATCGGTAGGCCGGGCATGAGATGCACATAATGCAGCACGCGCACCGGCCGTGTTCGCTGCGCGGGGTTGCAGTCCTGTGCCTGAGCCGCCATGCCGCG
Source organism: Xanthomonas sp. 3793 (assembly GCF_024806835.1). Classification (GTDB taxonomy): domain Bacteria; phylum Pseudomonadota; class Gammaproteobacteria; order Xanthomonadales; family Xanthomonadaceae; genus Xanthomonas; species Xanthomonas arboricola_F. Next base: position 200,508 of record NZ_JANTYU010000001.1, on the reverse strand, counting down.
CCGATCGAAACGCGTGGTTTGCTAGCATCGACCGCTCCACGACAACGCGGCGACCCCATGCCACTGCTCCACGTTCCCGAGCCCGATCTGTTCGTGCCTGGCCAAGGCGAGCCATCCCTGCGCTGGGGCGTGCTGGGGCCGGGCGCGATTGCAACCGCCTTCGTGCGTGCGTTACGCAACAATACCCAGCAACGCGCGGTGGCAGTTGCTTCGCGTAGCGGGGAGCGTGCGAACGCGTTTGCGAAGGCATGGGCGATCGAGCGTGCGTACGACAGCTATCAGGCGTTGGTGGAAGACCCGAACGTCGATATCGTCTACGTCGCCACGCCGCATAGCGAGCATCTGGAGCACGGCCTGCTTGCGCTACGTGCGGGCAAGCATGTGCTGATCGAAAAGCCCATCGCCACCTGCGCCGACGACGCGCGCCTGCTGGTACAGCAAGCGCGTGCACGCGGTCTGTTCCTGATGGAAGCGATGTGGACCCGCTACCTGCCGCACACCTCGGTGATCCGCAAATTGCTTGCCGACGGCGCACTTGGCCATGTGCGCCAGGTGTTTGCCGACCTGAGCCAGCGTGGGCCCAGCGACCCCGCACATCGGCAACGACGGCCCGACCTTGGCGGTGGCGCGCTGCTGGATCTTGGCGTCTACGCCGTGCAGTTTTCCTCGATGATCCTGTCCGCGCCCACCGCGATCGCTGCCGTCGGCGAACTCACCGACACCGGCGTGGATGCCTTTTCCACTGTCGTGCTGTCGCATCGCTCGCAGGCGCAGTCGACATTGATCAGCTCCATCGTCGCGCGCAGCAGTTCGATGGCCTACGTCGCCGGCACCGAAGGGCGCATCGACCTGGCCGGGGACTTCCACAATCCGTCCAGGCTGCGGATCGGCAGCAACGATGACGCCGGTACGCCTGTCGAATGGACAGACCCGACCGGCATTCAGGGCTACGACGGGCTGTCATGGCAGGCCAACGCGGCCGCACGCTACATCGGAGAAGGCCGTCGCGAGTCGCCGCTGCATCCGCTCGACGAAGTGGTGCAGATCATGACAACGCTGGACCTGGCGCGCGCGCAGCTGCAGGCAGCGGCAGTCAGCGCCGCCATGGCTTGAAGCGCATCACCCGTGGCAGCGACAGCTCAGCCGATACAACTTAGGCCGCCTGGTGCCTGATGCTTGCGCCGCACCGCAACGACACTGCCGCATCGCGTCAGTCGGACTGCCTGCACTCCCGGCAACCGAAGGCAGCGCGGATGTCACCAGTCAATCGCTCTCGCGTCGCACCCGGGTGCGGTAGGCAGACACATTGTCGCCAGCGATCTGCGCGTTGCGCGTGCCGATGATCGTATCGACCTTGATGTCGGTACCGCTCACCGCCTTGGCATCGATCTTGGTTTCGCGCTCGAACGCATGCGATTGATCGGTGTTGCGGTGTTGGCACCACGCCCGGCGTTGCTGCCCTGCGCAACCGCCGCAAACAGCGCCGCCGTGGCCGGCAGGCCCGTCGGTACGGTGTAGAAATCCTTCCACTGGTCGGCCAAGACGCCGCTGACCGTAGCCACCACCGCCTGGATCAGACCCATGAGAACATCCTGTCGTTTAATAGACCGGCAGCGTACCTGTCTTGCGCGCGCAACTCTATGCCCTGCAGCAGGTGCAGCAGGTGCAGCACGTGCAGCGCGGCGTTGACGGCGACACTGCAGGGCGATGTGCCGATCCAGCAACGACGGCGACTGCAACGCACCACCTGCATCCCGGCGCCACACATGCAAAGCCCCGCATCTGCGGGGCCTTGCATCATGCATGCGGCGGCGCGGTAAGGCGCGCTACGCGTGTCTGGTAATCACGGTAGATCGCACTTGATCTTGCCGTCCACATAATACGGTTTGGGAACGTCGGGATTGGTGCTGGTTTTTTCGAACACCACCTCGAACGAGGCCATGTCGACCTTGCCCTGACGTGAGGTACAGGCATCCTGAAGTTTCTTCTTCACCGCTGCGATACCGGCCTCGCGGTTGGCGCCATCGGCACTATTGGTCAGGTTGGCCACCTCGGCCCAGGCCTGGGTGCTCAGGCCAAGCAGGCACCCGGCGAGCAGCATGCTGTGCAGCTTCTTCATACGATCTCCTTTGCAATGTCCATTGTGCAATGTCCCTGGATGCGCAGCAGATGGGCTGCGGCGCGTCGCAAGCATAGGCATGCCACGTTAAGAACCCGTGCGCGGCCATGCGCATCGATGGCGCGCCGCGTCATGTGCGTTGCACGTCCGGCAGGCTTCACCTGCCTGCCGTTACCGCACAAGCGTCAGCGTTGCCCATGCGAGCACACCGTAACGTGTGGTCTTGGCGACCGCCACCAACGGCAGGAAGACACGCAGCGGCTCACGCATGACCCCGGCCGCCAGCGTCAGCGGGTCGCCGATGATCGGCATCCAGCTCAAGAGCAGGGACCATTTGCCGTAGCTGCCATACCAGGCTTGCGCGCGTGCCAGGGCCTGCGGCGTCACCGGAAACCAGCGTCGCCCCTGAAAACGCACCAGTTCGCGCCCGATCCACCAATTGATCAGCGAGCCCAGCACGTTCCCCACGCTCGCGGCGGCCACAAGCCACACGACCGAACCGCCATCGAGCAGCAGCGCAACCAATGCCGCCTCCGACTGCGCAGGGAGCAGGGTGGCGGCAATCAACGACAGTGCGAACAGCGAGAGATAGCTCAAGCACGGCCTATGGGTTGGTCATGGCGATTTGAATGTAAAAGAATGCTGGATAGCTTTGGGACACGCATGCATTGGTCGACGAGCGACAGCCACATCCGCAGCACATCACCTGATGGCTCGGTGTGCAAACGATCCGTCTGTCGTCATGCAGGCGATGGCCCGTTACGCCCATTTCCCAACAGGACGGCGCCCAGCATGCATTACAGCAAGGCCAGCTGTCCCACCGCATTGCGCACGCTTTTCTTGGTCATGCGCACCACCGAGCGATGGATCGTCATCCCTTCGATCAAGGCATCGATGGCACTGGCAGCGGGCTTGGAAAAATGCAGCTCCAGCGCCGCGCGACTGCGTGCCATCCATTGCTCCATGATCGCCGTCATCTCCGGGTGGCGGCGCGCAAACGCGTACAGCTCGTAGCTCAGCAGCAGGATCCGCGGCGAGGCGGTACTGTCGGCAAAGATGATGTTCACCACCGCATCGCAGGCCTGGTCGCGGTTGTTCGCAGCACGGATCTCGGCAGCGAAGTTTTTCGACACCTCCTGCGAGAAGCGGGTGAATGCCGCGATCAGCAGCTCGTGCATGGAACCGAAGTAGTAGGTGGTCGCGCCCAACGGCACCTGCGCTTGTTCGGCAACCTTGCGAAAGGTCGTCCCGGCCACGCCATGGTCGACGACCACCTGCAAGGTGGCCTGCTCGATGTGTTCTTTTCGATGTGGGTCTTGCTGCCAGGTCCTGCCGCTCATCTGTGTTCGCGCACGTATCGACCAGGCGATGGTAATCCAGAGTTGACTTGCCAATTGGTACGGATGTACAAATTGACGCTAACGGCTTTGCGATGACTGTGAGAAAGCATCGAAGAGCCTTGCCTTTTCGTCACGAGGAATACGTATGACGGGTTCGCAAAAACACCAGGTCGATATCGCGCGCAGGGCGACACTGGGCGGCTTGGCCGCTGGTGGCGTGGTCATGGCAACCGGTGCCGGCGCGGCGCCATCAGGCAGTTGGAAGCCAGGACAATGGTTGAACGAGCCCAAATCGCACCGCAGTGTGGACGGCAATGTATTGGAGGTCGTGACCGACAAGGGTACCGACTTCTGGCGCGAGACCCATTACGGGTTCACCCGCGATAGTGGGCACTTTCTCGGCATCGCGGCGCCGGCGGCGTTTACCTGCCAGCTGCGCGTCCGCGCCAAATTCGAGCAACTCTACGATCAGGCCGGCCTGATGATCCGCGTCAATGAGCGCCAGTGGGTCAAGGCGGGGATCGAGCTCAGCGACGGCCGCGCGATGCTCAGCAGCGTTCTTACCGATGGCAAGTCGGATTGGGCGACAGGTCCTTACGAAGCCGATCCGTCGGACTTCTGGATCCGCGCCACCGTCGACAAGGGCGTACTGCGTTTGCAAGCGTCCAAGGACGGCAACTACTGGCCGCTGGTGCGGCTATGCCCATTCCCGGTCGCTGCTCGCTATCTGGTGGGCCCGATGACCTGCACGCCAGAACGCGAGGGCTTGAAGGTCCACTTCTCCGACTGGATGCTTGGCCCGGTGCTGGACAAGGACTTGCACGATCTGTCCTGAGCGCCTGGCGCAGCCAAAAAAAGACCGCGGTCATCGCCGGGCGGAAGCGGCCGGTGCGAGGTGCGAGGTGCGAGCCATGCCACGCGGACACTGCGCTGCCGAGTGCGCAGTCACGGCGACCTGACCACGATTCGCCGTCCTTCTTGGTCGCTTCTTGCGCCGTCCGTGCTCGGCAGGCGATGTCTTTGCAGTTGGATCATCGATGACTTCTCGTGTTTCCCACCGTGCGCAACAGCACGCAACCCGCGCCGCATTCTTCATTCCCGGATTCGCCGTGTCGATCTGGGCGCCGCTGGTTCCCTTCGCCAAGCACCAATCGGCATTGGACGAAGCGAGGCTTGGACTGGTCCTGCTGTGCCTGGGTGCCGGATCGCTGCTGGCGATGCCCGTCGCCGGGGTGTGGGCGTCACGCGCGGGCTGCAGGCGCGTGATGCTGGCCACCGTTGCCATGATGTGCGTAGCATTGCCGTTCTTGAGCGCAATGCAATCGGCAGCGGCATTGGGCGCGGTGTTGTTTCTGTTCGGCGCCGGGGTTGGCGCGATGGACTGCACGATGAACATGCAGGCAGTCGCGGTCGAGCGCGAGAGCGGCAAGGTGATGATGTCCGGCTTCCACGCCTTCTACAGCATCGGCGGCTTTGCCGGCGCCTTGCTGATGACGGTGCTGCTCAGCCTGGGCATCGCACCGCCGATCGCTTCGATGATCGGCATGCTCAGCATCGTGCTCGTCGCTGCGCTGGCTGCCCCGCATTGGAGAGCGGAGCAGGGCACTCAGCCAGGCCCGCTGCTGGCCTGGCCGCGGGCTGGCGTCTTGTTGATCGGCATGCTGGCGTTTGTCGTGTTTCTCGCCGAAGGCACCATCCTGGATTGGAGCGCGGTCTTCCTGACGCAGGTTCGCAGTGTCGATACCGCCGTGGCCGGCGCAGGCTATGTGGTCTTTGCATTGACCATGACTGCCACGCGGCTGTTTGGCGATGCATTGGTGCAGCGCGTAGGCCGCGTCCGATCCATCATGCTAGGTGGACTGGCTGCATGCCTGGGCTTTCTGATTGCAGTACTGATGCCCTGGTGGCAGCTCTCGCTATCGGGCTATGCACTGATCGGACTGGGATGCGCCAATATCGCGCCGGCATTGTTTTCGATGGCCGGTCAACAGCGTGCCATGCCCGAGGGCCTGGCGATCACTGCGATGACGACATTGGGTTACGCCGGCGTCCTGGCCGGCCCCGCCTTGATCGGCTTCGCCGCCCACGGTTGGGGGCTGACAGCCGCGCTGATGCTCGTTGCCGCCGCCATGCTTGCGGTCGCGATTGCTACCCGCTGGTTGCGATCGGAGTACGCTGAGTAGGGCGGCGCAGAGCTGGACAAAGCCTTGGCTATCAAGGAAGAAGCAGGCACATGCAAGGCTGTTGGCAAGGCCGCCAGCGTCGTTGCGACATGATTAGCACCTCGGCTACGTTCAAGCGATAGATTGGCCCAGACCGCAGCAGCCACTACCGGCAGTCGCCCACTATCCGCAGCGTCTACTGCATGCTTGGTGCTGAGACACCACCACCCGCGGCCAGCGCCTTTGGCGCGAACCGATAACTAGTCGAACGCCATGACGATGCGATGCCCAGATCATAGCCGTAGACCAGTGTGACTTGAATGGCCGACATCGCAGCTGCTTTCTTGTCGTGTGTTAATCAATGCAGCGAGGTGGAAGCCCATCTGCTCTGGTGGGGGCAGGGTGAAGTAGATGCTATTTTTGCAAGATATTTAAATATCCGGATGTTCAATAGCGGTGGGCGATAAAAACACGCTTGGCCATATCGCAAGACCCGCAACCGGATGTGGGTGCTGATGTCGAAAAGACTATTCCACAAGTTCAAGCCATAGCTTCGGACTTGCTTGAGAAGTGGACATGGCTCCGTTGGCAGTTAGAGCCCGTTAGTCTCTGGCTCTGGTCGCTGTGCGTGTCAGGTGCCCTTGGCAAGCAGCGTGATGTGGGTTGTGGCATGCTTGCTCCAACGATGGTCGTGCTGGGGAGCGGAAGTCATGCGCTACTGCGCTGACATTCCGCTGCCTTACTTCATCCAACTCCATGTTGTGCCGGTGGCGCCACTTGATCCGAAATTCTGATTTCATGAAAACTCTTGCGTATCTACTGGTCACCATACTTGGTGTTTCATTTCCATTCTGTTCCCTTGCTTGCCAGCCCATTGGAAAAGGCCCGTTCAATGAATTCACCGAGGAAGAAGCGGTTCACCATGCTGATCTTGTCATCACCGGAAGAGTGATTGAAGCGAGAGAGGCGATGGACCTGAATCCCCAGGGCATGCAACGGCCCTATGCCTATCGCCTCAAGATTCGCGTGGAGCAATGGGTCAAAGGTGGTGGCAATAACATCGTGGAAGTCATAGACGATTTTGGAACGGACTGCGACGGTTTGAACGGAGTAACTCATATCATCGATTCTCCATTCCTCTCGGTTCCAAGGTGGAAGATATATATCAAAAGGTGGCACGGACAACTCTACGTTGGTACGGCGCGTCCAGGCTAACCCCCTGTATGCCGTGCGAGAGGGAAGGAGCCCAGGCGCGATCGCTTGCGCAAGCGCGTTGCCATAAAAATGTGGGCATCAACGGGGCAGCGGTGCTTTGCATTCATTCACCTTTGCGTCTATCGACGCAAAGATGCTTCAGCCGCACGCGCGCATCCGTTCGCCATGCCGTCCTGGTCATCAACAGTCTCGGCGCGGCCGCGGGCGATCCAGCGCCAGCTACCACATGAACTTCATCTCGCAGCCAACGTAGTTGCTGTCGTGGCCACCGGCGGCACGCACGGTGTCACCCACCTGGTAATGGACTGCTTCGATGGCGGTCTGCAGCTTTGCATTGAGCTCCCAGTCACCGCGCAGCTGCAGATAGCTGCCCGTCCAGTGATTACCGTTGCCTGCGGTGCCGGCCAGCGGAATATCCGGCTGCACATAAACGGCGTCGGCGGTGCTCTGCCGCCATAACAGGCCCAACGCGGCAGTGACACTCAGGCGCGTAGTGGGCCGCAGGGTGAGCATCGGTTTGACCTGCAGCAGGTTGCTGTAGCCGGTGTAGCCCGCTAGGTTGATGTACGCGCCGTTCGGAAACAGCGGGTTGAAGGTTCCAAGCCGTCTATCGCCCGGATGTCGATCGCCGGAAGCGGTATCGATCTGCAGCCCCAGACGTGGCATCAGCGCAGTGTCCTGCAGGGTGTAGCCCGCCTTGAGGCCGAGCGCCCAGGCACGCGCGCGGCTGTTGCCGACCTTTCCACGTTGCCCCATCGCTTCGATATCCCAGTCCAGGCCGGTGTGTACACCTGCGAAGCGGGCATCGAGGATGTCGCGTCGCTCGTTGCCGGCGGCATCGAGAAAGCTGGCGTCGTCCTGCCGATAGCGCGCGTAATACAGCGACAGTTCGTCGCTGCCCAGGACGTGGCGTTCGACGCGCACGGTAGCAAGGCGCAGATGTCGGTTGGAGAGATCGTCGAAACTACGGACATCGGCGTACTGCACCGGCTGGCTGACAAACGCAATCCAGCGCCATGGGCCGGTCTCGTAGTTGACCCACACCGCATCGAAGGACTGGCGCACATTCGGGCCATCGCGCAGCGAGACGAATCGCTGCAGGTCGAAGGCAAACTCCTGCCGGCCCATGCGCAGCTTGATCTGGCCAGTGCCCAGCGGCGCGGTGTAGGCGAGGAAGGCCATGCGCAGGTCGACGCGGTTGGCATCGGCCGGGCCGATGCGGCGTTTGTCCACTGCGCGGACGTCTTCCAGTTGGGTGAACAGCTGCAGGTGCTCGCCGACCCGCATATCCAGGTGCGCCTGCAGCCGGTGCAACAGATAGCTGTCGCTCTCGCGTCCGATCCCCAACGCTGGCGTGTGGTTGCTTTCGAAGCGTTCGCGCAGGTTGATGCCGAACGATGCGTAGCCCACATCGCCAAGCGGCACATATTTGAGGCGATCGAACGGGTGCGTGCGCAGCGCCGGATCGGCAAGTGGCGACCAGTCTTCCTGCCAGCGGTTGGACTTGATGGCAGGACGCAGCGGTGTCGCGGCAATGGCATCGACGGAAGCCTGTGCCCATGCTTTTGCGCACGGGCACAGCAGCAACGCCAGGGGCAGTGTGAAGCGTAACGACATATGCAATCAGGAGTGGAGTTCGGTGTGCAGCTCGGCGACATATCCACCGGGAAATTCCACCATCGCCGACTGTCGACCCGATGCGGTCACGGCAGGCACCAACACCTTTGCGCCGGAAGCGGTGGCGCGGGCGAGCGTTGCCGCAAGGTCGTCGACGGCGTACCCGGTGAGCTCGTGCCCATACGGATAGGGCAGGTGGCCGTCGGTCACCAGCACCTGCAGCGCACCGAAGCCGGAGCTGATGACGATGCTGCGGTACATGGCGCCAGGCCGGCCGATCAGCGTTGCGTCCGCATGACGGTCATCGTGCAGCAGCTTGCCATGCGAAAACCTCAGCCAGGCTTTGACAAACGCATCGGCGCGATCGGGCGAGACGTAGACGCGGTTCTCCGGAATCGTCGCCAGCGGTGGGTAATGCGGCGCGCTGTCGTGCCAGTACAGCTGCATGCTGACGCCGCCCGGCCAGGCAATCACCGCATCCATGCCGATCGGATCCTTGAACGGTGCAACCAGCACCTCCGCTCCGGCAGCACGTGCGGCCGCGATTGCCTGCTGCATGTCGGTCACCAGGTAGCCGGTGCGCTCGCTGCCGAAGGGGTGGGGCACCGGTGTGCGGAATCCGAACAACGACACGGTGCCTGCCGGCGTCTGCACCAACTGCGAGCTGGTACTGCTGGGCGTCGGCGTGACCGTGGCGATCACCTGGCGCGTGCTCTGCCCGCCGAAGGTTGCGGCGAAGCTGTGCGCGAACGCATCCACATCGGCAGGTGCCACATAGACGTGCGTGGTGTCGTATTGCGGACCCACCGACACTGGTGCTGCGGCATCGGCAAGGACCGGGAGGATCGCGCTCAACACCAGCGCAGCGGACAGGCTCAGGGAAAGTAACGGACGCATGGAAGTTCCTTCGGGAAAGGGTGGAGCGACGGCATTGCCGGCCATGGGTAATCGATGCCATCGCTGCAAGGAGGCATCTGCACGCGAAGCGTTCTTGTACGCCGTTTGACCCGGGACGCCACTTGCTACACGCCGCGTGTGGTGTCGTGTTTGGTTGATCAAGCCGGCGATCCGTTCGGTAGCTCGCGGCGCATCGCCACAGGGAACAATCGACCGATCGACGCGCCGTCGCAGCAAGGCTCCGGCCGGCAACGCAGCCGGGGCTGCGCAGGCGGCATGCACCATCAGGCCGGATAGACAGGTGCGCTTACGTATCGCCCCCGTCGGTTTGCGCGGGTGGCGGCGATGGCGCTTGCGGTGCATCCGTCGATGTGCGTTTGCCTGCGGGCAGATGCCCAAACATATGCGGCTTGACCTGATGGCCGATCCACGAGGCTTCGGCCTGGCTGCGCGTTGTCAGCTGGCGTACAAGAGGCGGCAATTGCTCACCGATCAGGATGCCAAGCAAACCGACCAACGCAATGACCGGTGGCGCTGGCGAGCGCACGTTGAGCAGACTGTAGATCACGCCGACCAGCAGGCCGGCGCCGAGCGAGAGCAAATAGGGCTTCATCGTGCGACTCTCCTGTTTGAAACACGCTTCGCGCACGTCTGCATTCGATGACGTGTTCGAATCGCCGCCAGCCAACTTGCCTGATCGCGAGGCGAGGGCAGTGCACCGGCCCCGAGCGTCCCGCTCTGGCCCGGCAACTCAGACATCGTCATGGACGCGACCTCTCTGGATAGGGAATCGCTGGGTCATGGCGTCGCGTGGCGCCAGCGGTGCCGTCCATGCTGGACGTATCGCGTCCAATCAAGAACACCGCGTCGGGGCAGGGTCCGATGACTCGATCGGGGGATGCATGTGCACGCGTCGCACGGCGCGTCGCCAGCATGCGTCCTGGACCGCAGGCCGGATCAGGCGACACCACCGGCATCGCAGATCGGCACCGACACATGGCAGGAAATGACGCAACAGCGGCATTGTTGCCGCAGGGTGGCGGGCGAAGAATGCCCGCACTCCACCCAGCTACGGCAGCACCATGGCAACCGGCATCTTCTCTGGATTGGTTCGGCACACCGCGTTGGCTGCATGCGTGGTACTAGCCGGGTGCGCTGGGCCGCCATCGAAGGCGACGCCACCTGCAGCCGGGACATCGAGAGCGTCACCCACAGAAGCTATGTCGATCCCCGCCTATCGGGCGCGTCCCAACCGCTCGCGCGCAGTGATTGCGGTGGTGGCAGAGAACGCAGGTGTGGAAATCAGCGATTTCCTGGTGCCTTTCGCGATCCTGTCCCGCGCTGGCACGATGGACGTATCGGCGGTGACGCTCGACGCGGGGCCGCTTTCCACATTCACCGATCTTGGCAGGCCCGGGTTCCGGATCGCGACCGATACCACGGTGGCGCAATTCGATGCGACCCATCCACTGGGCGCCGACTACATCATCGTGCCGGCGCAGGCAACCACGCCGCGCCTGCTTGCGTGGCTGAAGCGGCAGTCCCGGCAGGGCGCCACGATCGTCACCATCTGCAACGGCGCCCTGGTCGCCGCGCAGATGGGGATGTTCGATGGGCGGCGCGCCACCGCGCATTGGTCGACCGGCGCTGCGCGGACACGGCAATATCCGGCGATACGCTGGACGCCGAATCGACGCTATGTTGCCGATGGAAACTGGATATCGACCGCTGGCGTCAGCGCCGCCATCCCCGCGTCCATCGCGCTCGTGGAGGCCATCAGCGGGCCTGAGACGGCGCGGAACGTCGCCCAGGGCGTCGGTGCCGTGGCGTGGTCGGCGCAGCATGACAGCGATGTCTTTTCGCCGCGGTTGGGCACGACGGCGGTGCCACTGGCAAAAGTGCTGTACACCAACCGTTGGCTGCACGGCCGCGACCAGATCGACGTACTGGGCAGGGCGGGAATCGATGAGGGTGCCCTTGCGTTGACGATCGATGCGTACTCAACGACGGGCCGCAGCCAGGCCTCTCTCGTGTCAGCCACTGGCGAGCCGTTTGTGACACGTCACGGACTGCGCATCCTGCCCGATCGGGCGCTTAAGGCGGGGACTGCCGCTCCGCTGCTGATCGCTGCCGATCTGGTACCGGTGGCGGCGCTGGACACTGCGCTCGATGGCATCATGCAGCGATACGGTCGTGCGACCGCCAGGGGCGTCGCGCTGGCGTTCGAATATCCCGATTTCCCGCATTGACTGCACAAGGCGTCCATGTCCGACTCTTCTCCATCGCGTCACGTTGTGCTGCTCGCCCACGACCAGATGAACGTGCTCGATCTGACCGGGCCGGTCCAGGCGCTGCACACCGCCAATCAGTGCCGGCCGCTGGCCGACGGGAGACTGCGCTATACGATGACCGTCGCATCCGAACACGGCGGCCTGGTGACCACCAGCGCCGGGCTGCAGATCGTCTCTGTGGCATTGGCCAGCCTGGAGGACACCCCGATCGATACGCTGATGGCACCCGGCGGGTGCCGCGGTGACGTGTACCAAGCCTCTGCAGGTCTGGTGGCGTGGGTGGCGGCGCGTGGCCCGACCGTGCGCCGGTTGTGCTCGATCTGCACAGGTGCGTTCCTGCTGGCCGCTGCTGGGCAGCTGGAAGGGCGGCGCGCCGCAACGCACTGGGACTGGGCAGCGCGGCTATCGAATCTGCATCCTGGCGTACAGGTCGATGCCGACCGAATTTTCGTTCGCGACGGTAACGTGTGGTCCTCGGCAGGTGTCACGGCCGGGATCGACCTGACGCTTGCATTGATCGAGGACGATCACGGACACCGGCTTGCCATCGATGTGGCCAGACAGCTGGTCGTGTTCGTCAAGCGCTCGGGCGGGCAGTCGCAGTTCAGTGCGCCGCTGTCGGCGCAGGCCAGCACCGGCGGCGATTTCGCAGAGTTGCACGGCTGGATGGCGGCCCATCTGCATGAGGATCTGCGGGTGGACGTGCTGGCCGGCCGCATGAACATGTCGCCGCGCACCTTCGCTCGCGTCTACCGCAGCAAGTGTGGCGTCACGCCGGCCAAGGCAGTGGAAACGCTGCGTCTGGAGGCCGCGCGTCGCCTGCTGGAGTCCGGCACGTTGCCGATCAAGCGCATTGCGGCGCTGACCGGTCTGTCCGACGAACAGACCCTGCGTCGTGCCTTCCTGCGCTTGCTGGGTGTGGCACCGGGCGATTACCGCGAGCGCTTCCGCAGCAGCAGCTCCGTCCCATCGGCTTGAGAGCCGAAGGCGGCGGCGCCATCGCTGGTGCGGTGTGGTGCATCTAGCGCGATGCCGTTGCGGGAGGTTTGGCCGCATTCGGCGCGTGGCCAAACAAGGCTTTGAATGCGCGGCTGAAGCCAGCTTCCGAATCGTATCCGACACGGCGTGCTGCATCGCCAACGCTGATGCCACCGGAGCGGATCAGTTCGTCGGCCACCGTCAGCCTCCAACGTGCGATGTAGCGCATTGGTGGCTCGCCCGCGATCTCGGCGAACTGCGCGGCAAATGCCGACCGCGACATGCCCGCGCAACGGGCGAGGTCATCCACGCTCCAGCGGCGGTAGGCATCGGCATGGATAGCCGCGAGCGCACGGCCGATACGTGCGCCTGCCGGGCTGCCCAGCCAGCGTGCGTGCAGCGGCTCCAATTCGGCCCGACTGCGCAGCACGCGGATGACCATCAAGTCGATGATCCGCGACACCATCAGCGTCGCGCCGGCCTGCGCGTGGCGCGCTTCGACCATCAGAGTGCGACAGTTGCGCCAGCCATTCCGGCACCCGACCGGCATCTTGGGGAATGCGAATGACCTCGGGCAGGGCATGCATGATGGGCGGGAGAGGCCGGCGCTCGTAGCGGAACATGGCACCGATGACGTGTGCGTTTTCCTCGTCGCTGCCGTGCCGCACCCGCAGTGCGTCGCGGTCGAACGCAGCAGCGTCGAATGTCGACGACCGGGGTCAAGAACGGCCGAGTCCGGTTCCATCGTCTGACGCAATCGCCGTTGCAACGCTGTGGTCACTGTTTAGTTCTTGCTCGCATCGATCACTTAGGTCTACCGCCAGTTGGCCCCGCAGCTCGCCTTGCTGGATCGGGCACCATCTTTTGTGGCGAGCTCATACGCACAACTTGTCTCTGGAAGCGGGCCATGAACCAGAGGCTTCTCGCGCGCCGACATGCGAGCGCTGCGATTCGGCCGGAAGGTCGGTGCAGATGCATCGGTGCCGATCCCGGTCGGGGCCGCGTCGCACACGGTGGAGTCAACGTGCCCTGCACGTGAGGGAATTGGATATCTGACTCACTTGGGATTGACGAACCATCGTCTAGGTTGGCTTATGTATCAATCAGCCTTGGCCCGGAATGATCTGCCGGGCATCTCCTCGACCTCTTCGAATTCCGCGCTCGCGCAACGCGTGCATGCGCATTTGCGCTTGATGCCGCAACTACCAAATCCCGGTGCAGGAAACACGCATGCACGTTGGCAGGCATTGAGCAAGCTGGGTGCCGAGAGCTTGCCGCTTGCCAAGGTGCTGGAAGCGCATTACGACGCGTTGTCCATCTTTTCCGAGGCCGGTCAGCCGTTGCCTTCGAATGGAGCTGTCTGGGCAGTGTGGGCAGCAGGGGGGCCGCACGACACCGCGACGTACGAAGCGGACTCGTGCACTGTATCTGGTATCAAACCGTGGTGCAGCGCCGACTTGGACGTGGTGACGCATGCATTGGTGACTGTCGGCAGCGGCGATCAGCATCCGCTTGCCGCGGTGACACTCACGCGCCCCCACTTTGCGCTGGACGCTAGTCAGTGGCACGGCCCCGGCATGGTCGGCATTCCGACCGGCAGCGGCCATTTTGCAGGTGCGCCGGCAAGGTTGCTGGGTGAGCCGGACTTCTATCTGCAGCGGCCGGGCTTTTGGCATGGCGGGGCAGGCATCGCCGCCTGCTGGTATGGCGCCGCCACGGCCATTGCCGAGCAGGTCCGCCGTTCGCCAAGGGCGATGCACAATCCCTTTTCCGCAGCACACCTGGGCGCCATCGACGAACAGCTGACGGGTGCGCGACTGATGCTGCAGGACCTGGCGGATGCGATCGACAACGCTCCAGCCGAAAGCCATCGGTTCGCAGTTACTCGCTTGCGTAGCTTGATGGACCGCGTCTGCCGGGACGTGATCGAACGCGCTGCATTGGCATTGGGGCCCGTCTCGTTGTGTTGCGATGCCGAGCATGCGCAACGGTGTGCAGACCTGGCCGCCTTCATCCGCCAATCCCACGGCGAGAAGGACGAGCAGTGGCTCGGTGAACAGCTGCACGCGCGCGAGGGCAATCCATGGCTGCTGTGAGAGGCGAGCACATCGAAGGTCAAGGCGTCAGCGAAGCGCGTTGGCGCGCATCGCAGCAGTTGATTGAGCTGCCCATCACCAGCCTCGACCAGCTACTGGGCGCCGCCACACGTGTTGTGGTGATCTCTCCGCATCCGGATGACGAGGTGCTGGGATGTGGCGGCCTGCTTGCGATGGCCATTGCAGCCGGGAGGCAGGTGCTGATCGTTTCCGTCACCGACGGTGAAGCAGCCTATCCGCTGGACGACGCATGGCCACCGGCCCGGCTGGCTGCAGCGCGTCGCGACGAGTTGCGTGCTGCGCTGGCATGCCTGGGCATCGCTCCGTCCAACATCGTCAGGCTTGATGCCGGAGATGGCCAGGTGCGCGCAGGGGTCATCGCACTCGGTGCACAGATCGCCGATCTCCTGCAACCGGGCGATGCGGTGCTGGTTACGTATGCGCGCGACGGCCACCCCGACCACGAAGCGTGTGCAGATGCCGCGAGCAACGCAGCTGCACGCTGCCGAGCGCAGTTGATCCAGTTCCCGGTGTGGGCGTGGCATTGGGACAACCCGAACCAGAGTCAGATGCTGGCAGCGGCCACGCGTCTTCAGCTTACGCCCGCTGCACACGCTGCAAAGGTGCAGGCAATGTCAGCGTTCAAGACGCAGACCGGCCGCGTCACGCCCGCGCTGCCCAACCCCATCCTTCCCGATTGGGCGCTGGCCAGGTTTCAGCGCGACTTTGAGGTCTATCTCCCATGAACGCCCAGGCCAACGCAGAATATTTCGACAGCATCTACCAACGGCACGATCCATTCGGTTACGGGACGCGTTGGTACGAAAAGCGCAAACGCGACATTCTGCTGGCAACGCTGCCTCGGATGGGATTTGCACGTGGATGGGAACTGGGATGTTCCAACGGCGAGGCCACACGCGGGCTCGCCGCCCGCTGCGAGCGTCTTCTGGCGACCGACATGTCGGAAGCTGCGGTGGAACAAGCCAGACAGCGCGTGGGTGAGCGAAGCAACGTGGAGATCGTGCAAGCCTGCCATCCGCAGCAGTGGCCGGTGGGAAGTTTCGACCTGATCGTGCTGAGTGAGGTTGGCTACTATTTCGCCGCCGCCGATCTCGACGATCTGGTCGCGCGTCTCCAGCTGGCGCTCACGCCGGACGGATTGTTGGTGGCCTGCCACTGGAAGCATCCTTTCGAACAGGCACAACAAGATGGAATCGCGGTCCACGCCTGCATCGCCCGCTTGCTCGGCTTGCCGCTGAGTTATCGCTACGAAGACAGCGATTTTCTGCTGGAAGCTTGGACAGCGCAGCCGCTGTCGGTGGCACAGCAGGAAGGCCTGCGGTGATCGCCGTCATCATTCCCGCGCATAACGAGGCCGAGTGCATGGCCGCGTGTCTCACATCGGTCTTGCGCGCCGCCTCGCATCCCGAGCTGCAGGAGGCAGTGGAAGTGATCGTCGCGGTGGACCGCTGCACCGATGCCACCGCCGAGCTGGCGCTGGCATTCGGCGCGCGCGTGGTCGACGTCCCCACGCCCGGCGGCGTAGGCATTGCGCGCGCCGCAGCCGCATCCCAGGCAATTGCGCTGGGCGCCGACTGGTTGGCCGTCACCGATGCCGACTCGCGTGTTCCGGCCGATTGGCTGCTGGAACAACGCAGGGCAGGCACCGGCGTGTTCTGCGGCGTGGTGGAAGTTGAAGATTGGCTGGACTATTCCGATGAGGTACGCCGCAGGTTCGAACAGAGCCAGGCGACCGGCGAAGGCCATGGGCGCATTCACGGCGCAAACCTGGGGGTGAGCACCGCGCTGTATCAACAATGCGGCGGATTCTCTGCACTGACCTGCAGCGAAGATGTCGCGCTGGTCCACGCGCTGCAGGCAATCAAGGCGTCGATCGCGTGGTCGCCACGCTCGGTGGTGTGGACCAGTGCGCGCAGGCATGCACGTGCGCTTGGCGGGTTCTCGGATTTCTTGAAGCAGCTGGAAGTCTCGCCCTGGGTGCCTGCATAGCCGGTGACGCAGGCAGGAGGCGTTGTCTCTGAGAGAGCGATGCCGGCGGCAACGCCGCACTTCCGTGGTTTGCTCAGCGGGTGCCGTCGGGCGTAATTGGCTCTGGTTGCCGTGGCGACTGCAAGGCTACTGCCTTGCCGGACAAGCGACGCGGAATGCTTCTGCGCCTTTGCATAGCCTGCGTCGAACGACGGTATTCCACCAACCAACGCCTCCCGTTACTGACCGGCCTTCGACCTCATCTGCACGAGGCGTGGACGAAGCGTGCGCCACCATGCCGGACCGACGGATCAAGGTGTCACATGATCAAGCCAACGCTGTTCTTTCTGCATGCCCTCGGAGGCAGCCGGCATGCGTGGAGCAGTGTAATCGCGCAGCTAGGTGATCGCTTCGACTGTGTTGCCTTGGACATCCCGGGGTTTGGCGATGCGGCTCCGCTGGACCACTTCGACACGAATGCGCTCGTCGAATGGTTCAGCGCTGAAGTCATCAATCGACAGCCGCCATGCTGGTTCGCGATCGGGCACAGCATGGGTGGAAAGATCGCTACCTTGACGGCAGCGCGGGCGCGCGATGGTGTGGCAGGCCTGGCCGGTCTGGCAGGCATGGTGCTGGTTGCCGCCTCGCCACCAGCACCCGAACCCATGGAAGAGTCGCGACGACGCACGATGCTTGCCTGGTTCGAAACGGGTCAGCCCACACGTGCCGAAGCCGTGCAGTTCGTGGAGGCCAACTGTGCCTCGACGCTGCCTGACGGGCCCAGGGCGATGGCGATCGACGATGTCCTGCGCACCGCGCCCAGCGCATGGATTGCGTGGCTCACACACGGCAGTCGGGAAGACGTCCGCGCGCAGGCCGGATGCATTGGCGTGCCGGCAGTGATCGTCGCCGGTGAGCAGGATGGCGACCTGGGCGAGGCCGCGCAACAGCGCTTGAATGCGCCGCACTATGCGCATGCGCAGCTTGCCGTTGTGGCCGATGCCGCGCATCTGATCCCTTATGAGCAGCCGCAGGAGTTGGCGCAGTTGATCGCGGCGCATGTGGACCGCTGCGTGCAGAACTGCCTGCCCGAAGCCTTCGTTGCGCTGCTCAACTCCGAGCGCGTCGCACCGCGCATGCGGGCGACGCTGCTCGCGCGGCACGTAGGTCCGCCCGCCACGGCCGAGGGCGTGTTGAACTCGCGCCAGCTGACGGTGCTGGCAGCGGTGGTCGCACGCGTCCTGGATGGCGAAGGCGACGCGCGGCAAATTGCGCGGCGCATCGACGTGCAGCTCGCAGACGGTGCGGGCGATGGCTGGCGGCATGCTGACCTGCCGGAAGATCGCCTGGCAATAGCGCTTGGGCTGGATACGCTCGATGCGCTGGCCGGCGGCTTTGCCGACCTGTCGGTAGACAACCAGGACCACTGGCTGCAGGACCTTGCGCAGGCGGCGCTAGGCACCACCTCAGCGCATGGCCTGGATGCCGCCCAGCTGGCGCATTGGTTCGAGGACGTGCGTGCCGAGACGGTCCGCATCTGGACCAGCCTGCCCGCCACCATGGCAGCGCTGGGCTACGACGGGTTCGCCGTTGGCGCTGCCGGCACCGAGAGCCTGGGTTACGCAGAGACCGCAGCGGATCGGCATGAGTCCTGGCAACTCCACGCCTCCGGAGCCAAACGATGAAGGCTGCTGGCACACAGGATGTTGTCGATGCCGTCGTGATCGGCAGCGGTGCTGGCGGTGGCCCCCTGGCGGCGCGGCTTGCGCAGGCCGGCGTTTCGATGGTCGTGCTGGAGGCGGGCGCGGCGTTCACGCCGCAGTCCCACATCCCCGACGAATTGACCACCGGCATCTACTGGATGGACGAGCGTCTGAGCGGTGGGCAAACGCCGACTGCGTTCGGACCGAACAATTCGGGTTCCGGGCTAGGCGGTTCCACCCTGCATTGGGGCGCCTTCTGCCCACGGCCGGACAAGCGCGATCTCAGCCTTCTGACCCAGACCGGCCATGGTGCCGATTGGCCCATCCCACACGAGGAGTTACTGTCTTATATTCGTCGTGTAGAGACGTTTATCGGCGTCTCCGGACCCGCGCATTATCCATGGGACCCCGCGCGCAGCTATATGTACCCGCCACCGCAACGCAATGCGTCGGCCGCGGCCATGGAGCGCGGTTGCCGCGCCCTCGGCATCCGGGCGACCGATGCACCCGCCGCGTTGGTCACCAGGCCCCACCAGCAGCCGCATTGGGGCCAACGCGCAGCCTGCAACAACTGCGGCGCCTGCCACCAGGGCTGCAGCAACGCCGCCAAGGTCAGCGTGGATACCACCTGGCTTCCTCTGGCCAGGGCGCATGGCGCGCAACTGCGCAGCGACAGCCGCGTGATCGATCTGGAACGCGATGGCCGCGGCGCGCTCACCGCGGTGATCTACCGCCAGCATGGGCAGGAGTATCGCCAGCGTTGCAGCACTGTCTTCCTGTGCGCGGGCGGGGTGGAGACGCCGCGCCTGTTGCTCAATCTGGGGCTGGCCAATTCCAGCGGACAGGTGGGGCGCAATTTCATGGCGCATGTGGCTACCCAGGTGTGGGGTGAGTTCGACGCAGACATACGCATGAATCGGGGATACCCGTCCTCGCTGATGACCGAGGACATGCTGCGCCCGGCCGATGCCGACTTCGTGGGCGGCTATCTGGTGCAGAGCCTGGGCGTACAGCCGATCACGCTGGCGAATACCTTGGCGCGCGGTGCCGGCCTGTGGGGCAGGGAACTGGTCGACACCATGCTGCGCTACAACCGCCTGGCCGGTATCGGAATCAATGGCGAATGCCTGCCGCACGATGCCAATCGCCTGGTCCTGTCGGACGAACGGGATGCGTTCGGCCAGCGCAAGGCGCGCATCGATTTCAGTTACGGGCCGAACGAGCAGGCCATCGATGCGCATGCGCGCGCATTGCTTCAAGCGATCTGGCAAGCCGCTGGCGCCCGCAATATCTTCGCGGCTGCGCGTTCGGCGCACACGCTCGGTACTTGCCGAATGGGCACCGATCCCGCGCAGGCCGTTGTCGATCCCGATGGCCGCGCCTTCGATCTGCCAAACCTCTACATCTGCGACAACTCGATTTTTCCCAGTGCACTGGCGGCCAATCCGGCGCTGACGCAAATGGCGCTCGGGCTACGTACCGCAGAACGTTTCCTTGCGCGCTAGCAGCGCCTGCGCCGCAACCTTATTCAACGACCAGGAGTTCAACATGGATCTCGGAATCAACCAGCGCATCGCCCTCATCAGCGGCGGCGACTCCGGCATGGGCAAGGAAACCGCACGCCAGCTGCTCGAAGCGGGCGTGCGCGTGGCGATCACCGATCTTCCCGACGGCACACTCGACCAGGCACTGGCCGAGTTGTCCGGCCTGGGAGAGATCATCGCCATCGAAGGCGACGTGACGCGGGAACAGGATGTCACCGCCATCTGGAACCAGGTGCGCGAACAACTGGGTGAGCCGGACATCTACATCAATGCAGCCGGCGTCACCGGCGCCACCGGCGATTTCCTGGAAGTCAGCGATGCAGGCTGGCTAGAAACACTGGACATCAACCTGATGGGCGCGGTGCGCATGTGCCGCCAGGCCATTCCCGCCATGCGTCGCAAGCAGTGGGGACGGATCGTGCTGTTCGCCTCCGAGGATGCGGTGCAGCCCTACGTCGATGAACTGGCCTACTGCGCGTCCAAGGCCGGCATCCTCAGCCTGGCCAAGGGGCTCTCCAAGGCCTACGGCGCCGACAATGTGTTGGTCAACACCGTGTCGCCTGCCTTCATCGCAACGCCGATGACCGACAAGATGATGCAAAAACGCGCGCAGGAGAACGGAACCAGTGTCGAAGAAGCGATCTCGTCATTCCTGGACGAGGAGCGTCCCGGCATGGTGCTCAAGCGACGCGGCCGCCCGGAAGAAGTGGCCGCGGTGGTCGCGTTCCTGTGTTCGGAGCGCGCCAGCTTCATCAACGGGGCCGGCGTGCGCGTGGATTCGGGCTCTGTGTTTACCATCGCTGGCTGAGCCGTGCGGCGCTGCCACCGTAGCGCCGCATGTCTTTAAAGCGCGACGGACAGCCGCTCACCCCGCATCCGCATGATCGTGTGTCTGGGTTGGTTCTGGGAGCCTCTCCCAGTGCCCGGCTGGGTATTGCCGCCGTACTGGATCCGATTGCAGCCGCTATCCATCGCTCTACAGGCCCGTACGTTGGTGGTACCCACCACGCAGTCCACGCTGGTTCGCTCTCCGCCGGAACGATCGCTACGGTCTTCTGAAAACACCCGGTACGGCGCCGGCGAAAAGCTGGCAGGTTCAAGCAGAAATCGTTCCAGCAGCCAAGCGAGCGGCGGGTCGTTGCCATACTGCCCGCAGAACAAAGCCCCCCGATTTTGGCGCACCCAATGACGGAATTTTCGGAGTTGCCGCGTACAAACATGGCATCGCATGAAGCCGCCTAAAACATGAGGCCCCGTGCACGTGTGTCGGACAGGAAGTCCTCCAGGCTGCCTGGCTCGGCCAGGCCGTTGTCACCGGCAGGCTTTGTATCTCCTTGCTGCCCAGTGACAGTACGAGTTTATGAAGCAGCAGGGGCCGAATTGGGTTTTTCATCGTTGCCGGAGGCGGCGGGGAATCACTGGATGCCGGGGCAGCCGTCCGACTGCCGCTGCCCCGCCGCGCGCTCCCTCAGGCACGCAGCCGCTGCGTCGCCGCACTGCGGCTGCGCGTTGTGGGTGCACGGTCGCTGCCGGCGCCGAGGATCGGGCGGCGCAGGTGCGGCGATGGCAGGCAGATCAGCACGCACGGGGTTTTGGCCAGGGCCGATTGCAGCGAAGAGCGCCAGACGCCGCGGCGCACGAGTGCGTCGTGTTCGACCACCAGCACATCGGCGCAGGCGCGCTTGAGCAGGCCGGCGATTTCGCGGCGCGGATTGCCGACCGCGACGTGGATGCGCACGCGCAGGTCGTCATCGTCGGGCAGCTGCTGGACCAGATCGCTGAGCCAGTTGCTGGCTGCGCCTTCGCTCAGCGGCTTGTCGTTGAACAGGCTGTCCACCAGCAGCCCTTCGCTGACCTCCGGCACGACATGCAGCAAGTGCAGGTCGGCGCCGCGACGGCGTGCCAGGGCGGCGGCATCGCGCAGCGATTCCAGGCTGGTTTCGCGGCCGGTGATCCAGCAGGCGACATGGCCGCCGACGGCGCCGTCGCGCGGGATCGCATCGGCATAGGGCAGGGTGAGCATGGGCGTGGCCACGCGCTGCAGCACGCGCGCGCGCAGCGAGACATGCAACGGGCGCGGCAGGCCGGTGCGCTCGGACGGCGGCATGATCAGCAGCGCGTCGTCGCGGCTGCGGCAGAACGAGACGATGCCGGCGGCGGCAGGGCCACCGGCGAGGGCGCGCTCGCAGCCCGGGTAGTTGGACGCCTCGGCAAAGAAGGAATCCAGCGACTGCTGGGCCTGTGTGCGCTTGCCCTTGGCGTGCACGTGCAGGATGGTCAGGCGCGCACGCAGGCGGTCCACCAGTTGCGCCACGGTCGGGATCGCGGCATGGCAGGTCTCGGAAAAGTTGGTGGCGAAGATCAGGTGGGTGGGGGTGGTCTGCATGGCTGGCTCCGTGGTCAGTAGATGAAACCGTCGATGGCGCGCACCTCGCGCAGCGGTACGCGCTGGCCCAGCATCTCGCGCAGGGTGAGTTCGATGCCGCGCGACAGCGCGGTCATCGGGGTGTCGTGCACGGTGTTCTCGAATGGGTCTTCGATGGCGCTGCTGGCGCTGTCGATGGCGATCAGGGTGAAGCTGATCAGCACCGAGGCGATCGGCATGGCCAGGCCCATGCCGGCGATCAGGCCCAGCGGCACCAGCCAGCAGTACATGTTCACCAGCGTGCGCGGCAGCGAAGAGAACTGCCGTGGCAGCGGGGTGTTCTTGATGCGTTCGCAGGCACCCTGGATGTTGGCCAGCGTGGTGAGGTTGGCGTCCAGCGACGACCAGCGCAGGCTGTCGAGCATCCCCCAGTCGCGCGCCTGTTGCAGTTGTTCGCCCAGCCGCAGGGTCAGCGCATTGGGGATGTTGGCGTAGCCGCGCAGCTCGTCGGCGCGTGCCTGGCCGAGCAGGCCGGCCAACTCGGGAAACGGGTTCTGCCGGCGCAGATGGCAGCGCAAGGCATGCACGAAGGCGACCTGGTGCACCACGATGTCGTCGCGCAGTGCGGCCTGGCGCGGGTCGGCCGGATTCACATCCAGCGCGGTCAACGCCTGGCGTGCGATGGCGCGCGAGGTGTTCACCAGCGAGCCCCAGAGTTGGCGCGCCTCCCACCAGCGGCCATAGGCCGCATTGGCGCGGAACGCCAGGAAGATGGTGAGCGCCGAGCCAAGCTGGGCCAGCGGCAAGGCTTCGATCGACAGCCACTGCCAGCCGAAGAAGGTGTACAGCACGGCCACGGCGCAATCGAACGCCAGCAACACCAGCAGGCGCTTGTAGGTCTTGGGCCAGATGCGTCGCAACGGAAACGTATCGCGGGTGATCATGGGGAAGGCGGCATCGACGTGGGGTAGGGGCATTACACCCAGCCTCCACGGTCGTGTCTGCCATCCTTGCGCCAGCGTTGGACAGTGCACGCACCGTCCGAACGATGCGCACGGGCTATCTTTCGATAGGGTGAAATCCGCACGCCTGGCCACGATGCTGTGGCATCAACCACAGCGAGAGAGGAGCGGCATTGCAGCGCAAGTGCAGGGGTAGGCAATGGACAGACTGAGACTGCCGTTCAAGTGGCGCGGGCAGGTGGTCAAGCTCAATCGCGGCCCGACGCTGTGGGCCTCGCTGGCGATGCTGGCCTCACTGGTGTGGGCGGAGTGGTACTCGCACCTGGGCGTCTCGCTGGGGCTGCTGTACATCCTGCCGGTGGTATTGGCGGCCACGGTGCTGTCGCGGCGCGACATCGTCATCGCCGCGATCGCCTGCGCGGTGTTGCGCGGCTTGTTCGTGACCGACGAAACCCTGGTCGAACAGGCGCTACGCTTCTTCATGGCGACGATTGCCTATGCCGGTTGCGGCCTGCTCGTGGCCGAAATCAGCCGCACTCGCCGGGTGATCCTGGCCCATTACGTGCAACTGCGCGCCGAGCAGCGGCTGCGCCGACGGCTGGAGCGGCAATTGCGGCTGCTCGCCGAGAGCAGCCCGGCGGCATTGCTGACCGTGGCCGGCGACGGCCGCATCGTGGCAGCCAACCGCGCCGCGCACGAGATCCTGGACATGGCCGAGGAGGGCGGGCTGGAAGGCCGCGCGGTGCGTGAGTTCCTGCCGCTGCTGGACGATGCGCTGAGCATGAGCGCCAATCTGGATGGCATGCGCACCTCCGCCAGCACCTGGGGCTGCCGCAGCGACGGCACCCGCTTCCCGGCCACCACCTGGTTCTCGGTCTACGAAGACAGCGCCGAGCGCCACCTGGCCGCGATCCTGGTCGACACCAGCGAGGAAGTACGCGCGCGCGAATCGGCGCACTTCGACGATGTGCTCAAGAACAATCGCCTGCTGGCCGGTGCGGTGTCGCACGAGATCCGCAACCTGTGTTCTGCGGCCGGCGTGGTCACCTCCAACCTGGCGCGGCATCCGGCCATCGGCGAAGATCCGGACCTGGCCGCACTGCGCAGCCTGGTGTCGGCATTGATGGAGCTGGCGTCCTTCAACCTGCGTCGGCAGCTGCCCGACGAGGCGCATGAAACGCGGCTGCAGACGCTGTGCAGCGAACTGGACGTGATCATTCGCTCGGACTGGGAGGACGTCGACGGCCAGCTGGTCATCCAGATCCCCGCCGACTTCCCATCGGTGCACGGCGATCGCCATGCGTTGCTGCAGGTGTTGCTCAATCTGGCGCGTAATTCGCTGCGTGCGGTGCAGGCGCTGCCGCCGCAACGCCGCCAGTTGATCGTCAGTGCGCGCCTGGAACAGCAGCGCGCCGTGCTGAGCGTGCGCGATACCGGCACCGGCATCGCCGAGCCAGGCCGCCTGTTCCAGCCGTTCCGCAGCGACAGCGACGGCTCCGGGCTGGGCCTGTACATCTCGCGTGCGCTGATGGCCAACCAGGGCGGCCTGCTGCGCTATGCGCCGGGCGGGCAGGGCGCATGTTTCGAGCTGCATCTGCCGCTGGCACATGCCCCCTATGCGGAGGCGCTGGATGGATGAGTCACGGCGTGCACCGGTGCGGCTTTATCTGCTGGACGACCACACCTTGTTCCGCGAGGGCCTGCTGCGCCTGCTCGGTGCCGATGCCCGCTTCGAGGTGGTGGGGCAATCCGGCACCTTGGCGCAGGCCATCGTGCAGATCGCGTCGCTGATGCCGGACGTGGTCATCCTCGACTACGACATGGGCGAGTACAACGCGCTGGACTACATGCGGCGCCAGGCAGAGCAGGCGCGCCGCCCGGCCACACTGGTCGTTACCGCCGGCCTGCCCGAACGCGACGCACTGGCGTTGATCCGGCTAGGCGTCTCCGGCATCTGCCGCAAGGACGTTTCCACGGATGAACTGATCGACAGCATCCACGCCGTGGCAATGGGCCGGGTGCTGATCGACCAACGGTATCTGCAATCGCTGGTGGCCCAGGGCACCCACGAAAGCCGACCCAGTTTCACCGACCGCGAGCGCGAAGTGCTGCGCGGCCTGTTGCGCGGGCAGTCCAACAAGTTGATCGCCCGCCAGCTGGGCAGTTCGGAAAGCGCCATCAAGGCGACCTTCCAACAGCTGTTCAACAAACTCGACGTGCGCTCGCGCAGCCAGCTGGTAATGGTGATCCTGCAGGACTATCGTGATCTGGTGTGAGGCGGCGTGTCGCTTCAGCCAGCGCCTGATTTGTTGACTTGGCGAGCAACCCGGAGAGAGAGAGAGAGCAGATTCGTGATGGAGCGAGAGCAGGGGTGTTGGAGCACATCTAAGCGAGTTGGGCCGCGCAGGATCTGAACTTTCCAGCTTCGACAATCGGTCGTGCGTTCGCGATGGAACCCAACCCCGACCTGCCAACTCGACCGCTTGCGCGATGTGGCAGGAGCGGCCGGTCAGTTGACCCACCCCCGATTGAGACGCGCCTGATTGAAGAACGTCTTCGAAGCGCTGCGTCTACTGGCCACTGCCATGCCGTAGGCCTGGCATATATATCCTCCACGCATGAGTGATATGCACTTGCGATCTTCTTCCAGCAGGCTCCCGAGAGTAGATTCCCCTGACGATTTGTCAGGAGTGACCCATGCAGACTCGCACCCGACTCCGCACTCTGGTGCCTGGCGTCCCCTCCGCACTGATCTGGATGGCGGTTTCCCTCTGCACCACGACTGCCATGGCGAGCGAGCCACTGCAGATCGATTCGCAGGGAAGTTTCCTCGCTGGTGGCATGGAAAAGACGGAACCCGGCACGTTCGATCCATTGAAACCCTCCAATCCGGATGGCCAGAGCTACCACGGCGATCACGTCTATGCCTTCTATCAGAAGCCGGTAAATGCGCGTCCGCTGCCGATCGTAATGTGGCACGGCGCGGGCCAGTCTTCCAAGAGTTGGGAAACGACTGCCGATGGGCGCGAGGGCTTCCAGAACCTGTTCCTGCGTCGTCGCTTCACTACTTACCTGATCGATCAGCCAAGGCGAGGCAAAGCCGGCCGAAGCATGGTCGAGTCCACGCTGAAGCCAGTGGCTGATGAGCAGATGTGGTTTAACCAGTTCCGAATTGGCCTCTGGCCGGCGTACTTTGGCGGCAGCCAATTCCCGACAGGGAAGGCCACGCTTGAGCAGTTTTTCCGTTCGGTCACGCCAAATACGGGGCCGTTTGACCTCGGGGTAGTCTCTGACGGGGTAGCTGCTGTGCTGCAGAAGACGGGCCCTGCGATCCTGTTTACCCATTCGCAGGCAGGAGGCCCTGGCTGGATGACGGCGATAAAAAGCCCGAATGTTCGCGCAATCGTAGCCTTCGAGCCTGGCAGCAGCTTCGTGTTTGCCAAGGACGACGCGCCGGCGCCGATTCCCAGTGCATTCGATACGGTCGCACCTTCGGTGGTTTCGCCTGAGGAGTTCAAGGCGCTGACGCGGATTCCCATTCTGGTGCTGTATGGCGACAACATTCCTGACAAGCCCGTTGACCTGCCCGCGCAGGACAGCTGGCGGGCACGGTTGGAAATGGCCCGCGCCTGGCGCGACGCCGTCAATCGGCAGGGTGGGGACGTCACCCTGATCCATTTGCCGGACATGGGAATCCGTGGCAACAGCCACTTCTTGTTCTCGGACCTCAACAACGTCCAGATCGCTGATCTGGTGAGCGAGTTTCTGGAGAACAAGCATCTCGATCGTTGAGCTGACGTGCCTGGTGCCTGAATCGCGCAATGGCGGTTTGCGGAACTTGATCGCTGCGTCGCACGCCGAGGCACCATTCATATCGTGCGCGCATGAGTGATATCCGGCCGATGCTCTATATCCATGCGTGCACGGTGATTAGCGTTACTCCTGATCCCATCTAACGTGCGCGCGCCGCACGCACCGGTATGAGGGTAGCGTCCAAACTGGGAGCAGTTGAATGAAGCACATCGTGCACCCCACGCTGTTGGCGGTGTCTCTTGGCTTGGCGGCAGGCAACGCCACCGCCGCCGACTACAGGCTCAGCCCGTTCAAACTGGCCTATGAAAGCGCGGTTACGCGCAATGTGCTCGACGAGGTCAACGTCCACTCGGTGTCCTATCCGCCGAATGGAATCGAGATCGCGGCCAACTTCTACACAGCAGCCAGCTTCGATGCTTCGCGGAAGTATCCGACCATCGTGGTCGCCCACCCCAACGGCGGGGTCAAGGAGCAGGTGGCCGGCCTGTACGCGCAGCGGTTGGCCGGGCAGGGCTACATCGCGATAACCGCCGATGCGGCCTATCAGGGTGCGAGCGGCGGCCAGCCGCCCACGTTCTACGCCCGGACGCTGGCTCCATGAGCGCGCGTCGTCAATCACCCGCGCAGACTGCTCTGCTGGGCGCTGCATTGAGCATGGCGGCACCATTCGCTTGCGCCGGCGAAACGCCCACGCAGAAGATCACTCAAGCGGGCACGCAGTTATCCGCTGCCGGTCCGGCGGAGAACTTCGTCGGCACGGTGCGGGTGGATCCCCTGTTCCCAGCAGACAAGGAGCTGCAGGCCTCTTCCGCATACGTCAGCTTCGACCCGGGCGCACGTTCGGCCTGGCACACCCACCCCGCCGGTCAGCGACTGGTGGTTACATCCGGCGTTGGGCTGACCCAGGAGTGGGGCAAGCCGGTGCAGCAGATACACACCGGGGATGTGGTGGTGTGTCCGGCCGGGGTCAAGCATTGGCATGGCGCCTCGCCGCACAGCGCGATGACTCACCTTGCGGTGACCGGTGTGGCAGACGGCAAATCGGTGGCCTGGCTGGAGCAGGTCAGCGATGACACGTATCGCCAGGCGTCAGCAAGCATCGACGCTCCCGTTGTCGGGCCGCTTTCGTCCAGGCAGCAGGCGATCCCGCTGATTGCGGCCGCCGCGGCCAGCAGCGACATGCTCCAGCTCAACGCGGCGTTGCGCCGGGGCCTGGATGCTGGCCTGACGCTGAGCGAGACAAAGGAAGTGCTCGTGCAGCTGTATGCCTATGCGGGGTTCCCAAAGAGCCTCAATGCCTTGGGCGAATTGATGAGGGTGCTGCGCGCACGTGAGGCGCAGGGTATCGCCACCGCACCCGGGCAGCCGCCCACAGGGGAGGTTCCCGTGGGCGACGCACTGCGCGCGGTGGGCACCGCCAACCAGACCCGGATCTCCGGCGCCCCGGTGACCGGGCCGGTCATGGACTTCGCCCCCATAATCAACCAGTACCTGCAGACGCATCTGTTCGGTGACATCTTCGAGCGCGACAACCTGGACTGGCAGAGCCGTGAACTGGCGACGGTGGGCGCGCTGGCGGCGATGCCCGGCGTGGAGGCGCAGCTGCGCTCGCACATGGCGGCCAGCCAGCGCGTGGGCCTTAGCCGCGCACAGTTGCAGCACCTGGCCCAACTGCTGCACCACAGCGGCTACGCGGCCGCATCCACTCGCGCATTGCAGGCACTGGAACAGACCCCGGCACCCGGGCCCTGACAGCGCCCTACATGGAGACCGCAATGAACACCCTGCCTACCAACGCCCAACGCCGCTCGCTTTTGAAGGGCGCGGCTACGTTGGCGGCGCTGCCGCTGGCCGGCGCGCTGGCCACTTCCACGGCAAACGCTTTCCCCGCAGCTGCGGCGCCGAAAATGGACGGCCGCCGCATGCTGGGAAAGCTGCAGGTTTCCAGTATCGGGTTGGGCGTGCAGAACATGAGCCGCACCTACCAGACCACCATCCCCTCGCGCACCGAGATGCACCGCATCATCCGTGCTGCGTTCGATCGCGGGCTGACGTTCTACGATGCAGCCGAGGCCTATGGCCCGCATGAAGTGGAACGGATCCTGGGAGAAGGCGTTGCCTCGTTCCGCAACGAAGTGGTGATCGCCACCAAGTTCGGCTGGAACATCGACCTGGAAACCGGTGCCCGTGGCCCGGGCCTGATCAGCAGGCCCGCGCATATCAAGCAAGCGGTAGAGGGCATGCTCAAGCGGCTAGGTACCGACCGCATCGACCTGCTGTACCAGCACCGCGTGGACCCGCAGGTGCCGATCGAAGACGTGGCCGGTGCGATCCAGGACCTGATGACCGATGGCAAGGTGCTGCATTGGGGCCTGTGCGAGATGGGCCTGAAGACGCTTCGCCGCGCGCACGCTGCGCTGCCGGTGACCGCTGTGCAGAGCGAGTACTCGATGCTCTGGCGCGGACCAGAAAAGAATGTACTTGCTGCGTGCGCCGAGCTGGGCATCGGATTCGTGCCGTGGAGCCCACTGGGCGTAGGCTTTCTGACCGGTGCGATCGACGCCAGGACACGGTTTGCCGACGGTGACATCCACGGCATCGAAACGCGCTTCAGCCCGCAGAACATCCAACACAACCTGGCATTGGTGCGCCTGCTCAGAGAGTGGGCCGCGCGAAAGCAGGCTACGCCTGCACAGATCGCACTGGCCTGGCTGATGGCACAGCAGTCTTGGATCGTGCCGATTCCCGGTACCACGCAGATGGCCCATCTGCTGGACAACCTGGGCGCCGGCGAGGTGATCTTCGGCGCAGGTGAGCTGCGGGAGCTCCACGCTGCAGTTGCGGCGGTGGCAGTGCAGGGCGAGCGCCTTCCGCCAGCGGTGCAGGCCTACAGCGACGTAGAGGCGCCGTTGCGGTAGCGCTCAACCCCGATAGCGCAGCGCATCACGCAGCACGGTGAACGCAGGTGATGATTGTCTGCGACTGGGGTAGTACAGGTGGTAGCCAGGGAAGGAGGGGCACCAGTCCTGCAGGACGTGGACCAGGGCGCCTGACTGCACGTGGGCGCGCACCAGATCTTCGGGCATGTAGGCAAGCCCCAGCCCCTCCAGTGCGGCGCCCAGGCGCAGAGCGATGTTGTTGAACACCAGCTGGCCTTCCACCCGCACTTTCAGTTCCTGGCCCTTCTTTTCGAACTCCCACGCGAAAATCCCGCCGTGGGTCGGCAGGCGAATGGTGATGCAGTTGTGCCGGGTGAGGTCGTGCGGTGACTTCGGCTTTGGATGGTGGCGGAAATAGGCAGGCGATCCGACGACTGCCATGCGCAGGTCCGGTCCAACGCGCACGGCGATCATATCCTTGGTCACCTGCTCGCCCATACGGATACCGGCGTCGAAGCACTCGGCCACGATGTCGGTCAGTCCGTAGTCGACGATCACCTCGATGTTCAGGTCGGGATTGGCTGGCAATAGCTTGCCCAGCACCGGTTGCATCACGGTGAGCGCAGCATGCTCACCCGCTGTGATGCGGAGGCGACCGGCGGGCTTGTCGCGGTAAGCGTTGAGCTGCGCCAACTCCGTGTCGATTTCCTCGAAGCGCGGTGAAATCACCCGCAGCAGCTGTTCTCCGGCCTCGGTGGGCGAAACACTGCGCGTGGTCCGGGCAAGCAGGCGCACACCCAAGCGCTCTTCCAGCTGACGCATCGATCTGCTCAGGGCAGGCTGGGATATGCCCAACTGGGCGGCAGCACGGGTAAAGCTGCGCTCCCGCGCCACCAGGACGAACATGGCCAACTGGTCGTAGTTCTCTACGCTCATTGATGCGCTCCAGGTATAAGCGATATCCGATTATGCCTCTGCAAGAATGTGTTTCGGGGGCGTAGATTGGCGCCATGACGATTCCAACCCCTGATCACGGTCGCCGGGCAGTCGTTGCCGCCCTGGCGTCGCTGCCGCTGGGATGCTCTGCTGCGGAGCCGCAGGAGGGCGCGGCAGCGGGTCGATCAAACACAAGGACGCTGGTTGCCTGGTTCTCGCGCTCGGGCAACACCCGGGTCGTTGCCGGGCTCATTCATCGCAGCATGCCCAGCGACCTGTTCGAGATACAGCCTGCCGTGGACTACCCGGCGGACTATCTGGAAACGGTGGCCAAGGCGCGGCAAGAGCGCGACGACGGGGTAGAGCCGGCGCTGCGCACCCGCATTGCCGGCATTGATCGCTATGACACCGTCTACCTGGGCTTTCCAATCTGGGGCGAGACTGCGCCGCCGATCATTCGATCGCTGTTGTCGCAGCACGACATGAGGGGCAGGACGATCGTGCCATTCATCACCCACGGCGGCTTCGGCGTGGGCAGCAGCCTGCGCGTAGTCGCCAGCCACGCACCCAACGCCCGCATCCTGGATGCATTCGTGATGCAGGCCGATCAGGAACGTAACACCATGGAGAGTGTCAACGCCTGGTTGACCGCTCCGCACACTGCACGATGAGGAGTCGACCATGAAGATGCGTACCCTTGGACAAGGCCTTGAAGTTTCTGCCCTCGGCCTGGGCTGCATGGGCATGAGCGCTGCGTATGGCCCGGCCGCAGACAAGCAGGAAATGATTGCGCTGATCCGCACGGCGGTGGAGCGCGGCATCACCCACTTCGACACCGCCGAAGCCTACGGCCCCTTTGTCAACGAAGAACTGGTGGGCGAGGCACTGGCGCCGGTTCGTGACCATGTGGTGATCGCCACCAAGTTCGGCTTTGACATCGACCCGCTGACCGGTGCTCGCGGCGCAGGTACCAATAGCCAGCCCGCACACATCCGCGCAGCCGTCGAGGCCAGCCTTAAGCGGCTTCGCACCGAACGCATCGACCTTCTGTACCAGCATCGCGTTGACCCGGCGGTGCCCATCGAGGATGTTGCCGAGACGGTGAAGACCCTCATTGCGGAAGGCAAGGTTGCGCATTTCGGCTTATCCGAAGCGGGCGTGCAGACGATCCGCAGGGCACACACCGTGCAGCCGCTGACGGCTGTGCAGAGCGAGTACTCCCTGTTCTGGCGTGAGCCGGAGGAGGAGCTGCTTCCTTTGCTTGAAGAGCTGAGCATTGGCTTCGTCCCCTTCAGCCCGCTGGGCGCGGGGTTTCTGGCCGGCAAGATCGACGAGAACACGCAATTCGATGCAACGGATTTTCGTAATGCGGTGCCGCGCTTCTCTGCGGAAGCGCGCCGGGCCAACATGGCACTGGTTGAAGTGGTGAAGGCGATGGCTGCAGAGAAGGGTGCCACGCCTGCTGAGGTGGCACTGGCTTGGCTGCTGGCCCAGCGATCGTGGATCGCGCCGATTCCGGGCACGACCAAGCTTCATCGGCTGGATGAGAATCTGGGTGCCGTGGATCTGGTGCTAGATGAGGCAGACCTGGCGCGTATCAATGCGGACATGGCCCAGATCAGTATCAGCGGCGCGCGCTTGCCAGAATCGGCATTGAAGATGACCGGCAAGTGAGCGATCGCTGGTCGGTGGGTGGGCTCGGCGAAGGTCCGCTCCTGGCCTAAAGCGGACCTTGTCGCACAGGGTAGGGCAGGGAGCTGCTATCCGATCTCTAGGCTTAGGGATCGTTATCGTGGATAGGGAAGGGCAGCTGTCAGCCTCCTTGCTCAGCGCTTGGCGTGGCGCGCTCGACAGCGCGCTATCGGCGTCGTCCCGATCGCGACGAGGAGGTCATTGCGCTGTTGTCCGAATTGGCCGAGCGCTTTCCCGAGCGTGGTTTTGGGAAGCTGTTTCAGATCATCCGCCGTCGCGGACATGTGTGGAATCACAAGAGGGTTTGGCGCGTGTATTGCCTGATGAAGCTCAATCAGCGTCGTCGCAGCAGGCGTAGGCTCCCTACGCGCTATCCACAACCGTTGGCATGCGGAGCTTGCCCCAATGCCGGATGGTCGATCGACTTCATGTCCGATGCGCTATGGGATGATCGACGCTTCCGCACGTTCAATGTCATCGACGATTTCAGTCGGGAAGCCTTGGCAATCGAAGTGGACTTGAATCTTCTGGCCGCCCGCGTCATCCGCACCTTGGAACGCATCGCAGCCTGGCGCGGCTATCCCGCTAAGCTTCGCCTGGACAACGGACCGGAATTTGTCGCGTTAGCCTTGGCCGAGTGGGCCGAGCGCAAAGGCATCGCATTGGATTTCATCGAGCCGGGGCGTCCGATGCAAAACGGTTTCATCGAACGCTTCAACGGCAGCTACAGGTGCGGCGTGCTGGACATACATATCTTCCGCACGCTGAGCGAGGTCCGCGAACAGCCCGAACACTGGCTGGCCGATTACAACCAACAGATCCCGCACGATAGCCTGGGCAGACTAACGCCCGTTGAGTTCCGTACGCCGGTGCAGCAACTTACACCGATTGCTCTTTATCGAAGCAACGGTGAAGTCACCCAGGTCGCTATGCTTGTGGGGAAGGGCGCAACCGGCAATGTCGACGAAGGGAAGATTCCCAACGCTCCACATCGCGGATCGTTGCGTCAACCCTACGATTGGCGGCTCTTGCACAGGGCCTAACCAACGCACCAGCGATAAGAGCGTGCGGGGAAGCTATCGCCAATCCGCAAGGCGTTGCGGCCTGCCGGTAGCGCATTAGCGGCCACCGGCAGCTCGCTGCGGCTTACATTCCGCGTGCGCGATTCTGTTCCTGCTCGCGGTGCTGGTTCTGGCTCTGCTGATTCTGAGACTGCGTATTGGCCTGCTCCGCTTGGCGGGTGCTGGCCTCCACGGTCTGCGAGATCGCCTGGCTGTGTTCGACCAAAGCGCGGCGTGCAGCCGGGTCGGTCATCTCACCCTGCACCGCGAACACGCCGGAGCCGTCCAGTCGAGCGACCACAGAATCAATTCGGTCCATTCCGGCGGCCTTGGTCGCGACCACCAGCTGACCCGCTGCACGCTCGATCTGCTCATCGTCGCTGAATACCGGACGCATGCCGGCTTGCGCACGCTGCTTTTCCATGACCTGCAGCTTGCCGACCGCCTGCTCGAAGCATGCGTTGTCCAGGTTCGATGCATCACGCATGCTTGGCTCGGCCTTGGGCTGCTGCTTCTCCGCTACCATAGCGTCCAATGCAGCAAGCGTCTTGTTGCCGGCTTTGCCGTCGTCGTTCATCCCATTGGCACGTTGGAATGCCTGAACCGCCGCGAAGGTGTCATCTCCGAAGTAGCCGGTGGTGGAGAGCGGCTTGCCGTCCTTGCCTTGATAGCCAAGACCGGCCAGTTTTTCCTGCATTGCCTTGACCTCATCGCCGCGCTCGGTCTTGGTGAGCATGCCGTCGGCCATGGCGTTCTGCGAAGGCACTGTCCGGGTGGGTGCATTACGGTCCAGGGTCAGACGGTCGTTGAGCATGTCGCCCAGGTACTTGCGGTACTGGTCCGGCTCCAGCTCTATATGGGCATGCACCGCACCCGGCGAACCAGCGTCGGATTGCTTGATCAACGGTGCACCGTACTCGACATAGTCGCCGGACTTGTATGGCGAGCTACCGCGCTCACCATGCAGCACCTGGCCGAGCAGTTCGCGCTCCGGGTGACCTGCCGGATGGCTCCAGATGCTGATGGAGTTCCACTTGTTCTCATTGACTTCCACATAGCCAGCGACTGGATTGGGGATCATCACGTCGCGACGCCATTCCTGATCGGTCAGGATCAGGTCCTTATGAACCAGTGGAATGCCATTACGGTCGCCACTGGTGCGGACGGTTTCCAGCTCCCCTTCAACCATTCCCGAAGCGCGGTCGGCGAGCGCAGCATTGCCCGTGCGCACGGCCTCGCGGTTGGCTTTGGGGTGGTGGATCTGCAGGTCGCGGAAGGCATCTTCGCCCGAAGTGCCATGTCGGATGGTCCGATTGGCATTGTTGTCGGCGCTCCCAAGCGGCTCGACCACCCGGATGCGCTCGCCGGAAGAAAAGTCACGCACCGGTGCGGTTTGTTGCTGCACGGGTGCGGACGGTGCTGCAGGCGGGGGAGCGCGGTGTTCAGTAGGTCCAACGGATACCGGCCCTACATTGCTCTGCTGGCGCACTGCATTGTCCAGCGCATCAAGCGTGTCTTTGCCAGCCTTGCCGTCCTCTGTCAGGCCGTTGGCTTTCTGGAACTCGCGCACGGCGTACTCGGTGTTGGACCCGTAGTGCTTGTCAGGCGACAGCGGCTGGCCGTTCTTGCCGGTGTAACCGGCCTGGATCAGCTTGTTCTGCAGCGCTTCCACCTCAGCACCACGCTCACCCGACACCAGCATTCCGTCGGCCATGGGGTTGGCACGCGTACGGCCGCGCGACTGCTGCGGTTCTTGCTCACCGAATGCTTGCTGGTAGTCCTTGCCCCGATACGGCTCAGGATTGCGATTGACTGCGTCGTAGCGCGCCAGTGCCACCAGATCGCCCTTCTCAGAGACCGCACGATCGCGCAGCCCTGGCCACCAGTCAGGGGAACTCTTGAAGTTGGTCTCGATGTGGCCGACCTTGTAGTCCTGCGCGGCGCGGATGATCTGCTCGTCAGTCAGCTGTGCAAGGTTGTAGTTTTCTCCGTAGGCCTCCCTGAGCCCTGTCTGAAACACCGAACGGGTCAGATCCCGGTACTGGACCGACGTGCTCCACAGCGCATCCTGAACTGCCGCGCCGCGGCCGGACAGGTCAATGCCCACATCCTGCAAGCGCTGCATCTGCTTGTCGTAGTAAAGGGTCTGAATGAAGTCATGCTGGTCCTTGGCGAAACCTCCAGGATCAGCAGCCGCCACTTCCTGCCACTTCGCACCAAACTCCGGAGTGCCTGGCTGTAGGCCGGCGAACCGGCTGCGGTACGCTGACGCCGCGACGTACTCCGCGGCACCACCCGTGTTGGTCGAGAACTGGTAGGTGCCATACGAGATACCGCCATGATCGCCCACGCCGGTCGACACGGTACCTGGACCACGCCCGCCGGATTCACGATGCGCCGAGGTCTGGCCAATATGCCAGCTGTCCATCTTCTGCTTCGCTTGATCAACTACATCCATTTTCTGCACTCCTTTGCGATGGGATTACTTCGAAATCAACGCCTCAAGTGCATCGGCACGGTTGGCGTAACGGTTGATGCGGCAGGATTGAGCGTCCAGCATTTGACCTTGACCCTGTGTGGCGGCGTCGAATTGGCAGTAGCGATTGGTGTCACGCATGTAGGCGTCCTGCTCGTCACCCAGCTTGTCCTTGAATTCGCTATCCGGACCCGCGTCGATGGTCGCGAGCGCAGCACGCATACGTTTCTGCTGCCAAAGGAATTCTTCGTCTGCGCATGCCTGCATCGCCGATGTCACCGCATCGCTGGCGGCCGCGCACTTCTTGAACTCTGGGCGCAGGTTGGCCCGATTGTACGAATCATCCGGCCGATAAGGATTTCCTTCCTCATCGGTGACGGGTGCATCGGCAGCCGTTTTCGGTGACGCGTCCTGTTCGGCGGCAGAGACTACCGCCTCCGGTGCAGAAGCCTGCGACGGGGCAGGGGTTTTAGTCGTGGCGGCTGGTGCGCTCGCCGCTTGCGGCTCCGAAATCGCAGCCGATTCCGTGTGCGGAGCTTGGCATGCCGTCAGCATCACGCTCAGGGCAAGCACGGACCAGCGACGCGTGCAGTCCATCGCGCGGTTGAGAGGAGTACGTGCCTTCAATTCCTGCATCTGTCTGTCTCCTTGAAACTTGTTAGCGATTGGCACGGAACGCCTCGGCTTCACAGACAGGGTTCTGTCTTTCCGTGGTTGCGTTCGGTGAATTGTAGGGGATCTATGTTAAGTTGGTGAGGAGCAACTCTCTAAGCGAGTCAACGATCTTTTAGAGCAAGCGCCCGTGTTGGGATGACTGGTTCGGAGAGCTGTGGATCTCGTTAGTTCGTGTCTCCGTGCAATCGATTGATATCTAAGCAATTACCTGCAGCCCCCTGCATCGAGGCCGCGTAAGTTACGATCAGGGACATGATCTGATTTCGTGGCTGATGCGTTATTCGACGGACGTCGCTTCCGGGCCTTGACCGTTGTGGGCAACTTCACCAAGGAAAGTCTGGCCATCGAAGTGGATCAGCAACTCAAGGGCGAAGACGTGGTGGCCGTGATGGAACGACTGCGACACGAACGCAAGCTGCCGCAGCGCCTCCAGAACGACAATGGTAGCGAGTTCACATCGATGGTGATGGATCGCTGGGCCTACGACAACGCGGTGACCATGGATTATTCCCGGCCCGGCAAACCGACCGACAACCCCTTTATCGAGTCTTTCAATGGCAGCTTCCGGGATGAGTGCCTCAACACGCACTGGTTCCTGTCGCTCGACGACGCCCGTGAGAAGATCGAAAACTGGAGGGTCGATTACAATCATTTCCGGACGCACTCATCGATCGGCGATGTCCCGCCGGCCGAGTTCGCCGCCCGATTCACTTCCCCACTCAAGGCCGAATTTTCCAGTTCTGCGAAGGCCTAACGCGGGGAGAAGGTCACAAGGTCGAGATCGCTACCAACTGATGGCTCTGCTGTCGGGGGCGGCTCAGTGGACACGGTTATCCCGCCAATCTTCGATATGGCGCTGGTGGCATCACACCAAATTCGACGCAAGGCGATCACTTCGACTGGAAACGCCCAGAACGCCATTCTTCCAGTTCTGCGCAGATGCTCAACGCGATCCCAGCCGGACCCGAGCTCCCTAAACGCAAGCCCACGGGAGATCTCAATCTCGGCATCAGGTTTGGGAAGATCGCTGGCTCAAGAAATTTGAGCAGATCTTTTCGACGGCGTACAGGTCCAAGCAGGCCGATAAAGTCGCAAGGGGAGGCTGCCAATGCCTGGAGTGATTCCAGATCAAGTTCGAAGTTGTGGTGCATCAACAGCACCGCATCTGGAGAAAAATCCGTCATCAGGTCCGAGATGGGCACCGATGCGTCGATCGCACTGGTCCCGCTGCGGTCTCGCCATGTCGCTCTGGGTTCTCTGCATTTGGCATGCCAGCCCAGGTTTCCCAACATTGTAGAGAGATAGATTGCCTCGGGACCTGCGCCAAGCAGCAATGCGCGCGGTGGTGGCGCAATCCGAACTTTCCAGCAGGACGACAGGTGGACATTCTCTGGGAGCACTGCAGAAAGCGTTCGTTCGCAGATGTGCGCTGCACAGCTAATGCGTATTTCGCCTGATGCCATAACGGTCAAATCGATCGGGGCGCCGCCCGCGTACCATGTGTCGATTGCATCGTGCAAGCAAGCAGCAGCGCTCAATGGAAATAGCGCCACCAGTTGACGACCGCGGCAACCGGTGGCGCCACCGGAGAACAACGCGCTGTCATCCAGATTATCGATCTCCAGTAGACGCAACGTGTCGGTCTCAACCGTCAGCTCGCCACATGAGAGCAGGGCAGGTTCCAGACAACCACCGCTCAGCCATCCGACTTGCCTACCCGATCCGAACAGCGCAAGCGAGCCTCGCTTGGCATAGACCGAGCCTTCGGTTTCGAGTACGACAGCAAGTGCAGCTGGCACACCGTCCTTCATGCTGGAGTGCGCTGCCGTAAGTACAGTTGCCTGAGCGCCAGCGCTGCGGTCGCTGCAGGCGCGCCAATCACCGTGGATAGGCGCTGATGCCGCAACGTCGGTCTTGATCAGAACGGGCCGGTTCATCAATCAAACCGGTTGCGAAAGTCTGGTGGTCGAAAAGGTCGTGCTCATCAAGCAAGCTTCTCCAGCGTGATCGGCAGGCTGCGAATGCGTTTTCCGGTCGCATGAAAAACGGCATTGCCGATTGCCGGCGCGATCCCGACAACGCCGATCTCGCCCACACCTTTGCCACCGAGCGCACTTGCCTGCAGGTCGGGAACGCCGACAGAGATAACCTGCACGTCAGGCACATCTGCATTGACCGGCACCGCATAGTCGGCAAAGTTCGCGTTGACGGTGCGGCCGTCGCGCTGGTCGATATGTCCTTCTTCGAGAAGCGCCTGTCCAAGACCCATGATCATCCCGCCGATCCACTGGCTCTCCGCCAGTTTCGGGTTGAAGATCCGCCCGCTGTCGAACGCCGAAACCATGCGCTTGACGCGGATCGTGCCGAAATCCTCATCAACGCGGACCTCGACAAACTGCGCGCACCAACTATGTGCCGAGACGCCGCCTTCCAGCGCAGTTTTCAGTTGCGCGAAACTGCGGTCCGCCTCGTTCTTCATTTGCTCGGTGGCATTGGCCGCAAACGTATTGCCTTCGATCTCCAAGCTGCTCTTTCCGACCGCTTTGAGCAGATCGGCAACTGCGATACCGCCACTGCGGCGGCGTGCCGGCCGGATGTAGCCATCCTTGTAAACCAGCTCGGCCAGCTTCGAGCCCGCCAACGGCGAGCGCGGGTCGGTTGCCGCAAGCGACAGCAAGAGTGCGCGCGCATTTCGCGCTGCTCGGTCGACTGCGCCGGCCAGGTTGTTGGCCTGTTGAGACCCACCGGCGAGTGCCGAGCGGGGTAGAACGGTGTCGCCCAAGCGCACCGTCACGTTTGCTGCAGGTACGCCCAGGGCAGTGGCCGCGGTTTGTGCAAGGATGGTATAGGTTCCCGTGCCGATGTCGGTACCGGCACTGAGCACTTCGATCTTTCCGCTGTCGTGCAACACGATCCTGGCTTCACTCGCGGTGCGGATCATCGGATAGGCGCCCGCCGCCATGCCATAGCCGATCAGCTCGCGCCCTTCGCGCATAGAGCGCGGTTTCGGGTTGCGCTTCCACCAACCGATAGCCTCCGCACCAGCCGCATAGGCTTCGCGCAGTTGTCGTGTGGTCCAAGGCAAGCTGCTGCTGGGATCCATGTCGGCCCAATTGGCCAGGCGCAGCGTAATCGGGTCCATGCCCAGCGCGTAGGCCAGCTCGTCCATCGCACTTTCCAGCGCATAGGCGCTTGGATTTTCGCCGGGGCCACGTTTCCATCCAGGCATGACGGTGTGCACCGGCACCACGCTCAGACGGGACGAAAAATTCGGCGTGGCGTACATGATCTTGGTGACGTTGTTGCAGGCCTCCACATGCGCCTCGTCGATCGCCGTCTCGTTCCAGCTTTCGTGAACGATCGCGCTGATTTTTCCTTCCTTGGATGCGCCTATGGACAGTGTCTGACGCGTCGCAGGGCGCCCGCCCAGGCCGGTAAAGGTCTGGGGCCGCGTCAGCGAGACCTTGATGGGCCTTCCCAGCTGCCGCGAGGCCGCGCACGCCAGGCCCACATGCGGATGCGCGCCGATCTTGGAGCCGAACCCGCCGCCTACATACGGCGAGATGACCCGCACCTTTTCGATCGCGATCCCGAGCCACTCCGACACCACGCGCCGCGCACCTCCCACCCACTGACTGGGTTCCCAGACGGTGATCTGGCCATCCTCCCACGACGCGATGCAGGCATGTGGCTCCAGCGGCACGTTGTATTCGCGGGCCGTCGTGTAGGTGACATCAAGCTTGACCTCGGCATTGGCAAGTGCCGCCGCTGCATCGCCCCACGCCGCTCCCATCGCATCGATAACTTGCGCCGTGGCCCTGGGATCGTCGAGGTCGAGAATGGGAGTGGCGTCTTCGTAATCGATCTTGAGCAAGCCTGC
This sequence comes from Xanthomonas sp. 3793, assembly GCF_024806835.1. GTDB lineage: Bacteria > Pseudomonadota > Gammaproteobacteria > Xanthomonadales > Xanthomonadaceae > Xanthomonas > Xanthomonas arboricola_F. The sequence continues at coordinate 159,818 of NZ_JANTYU010000001.1, read as the reverse complement.
CGCTTCGGTTGCCTGTTCGAAGGTTTCTGCAACCACCAACGCGAGATGCATGCCGTTGAATCGGATCACCTCGTCCTGCAGCGGCGTGAACTCCTCGGTTGCACCGCCGCCCTTGCTGTAAACGGTGGGCTTGTTGAGCTTCAATGGGTGCTGTGGGGTGTAGATATCAATGACGCCAGGCAATGCCAGGGCGGCAGCTGTGTCGATGCTGACAACCCGCCCTGCAGGGCGGGTGGATTGCACGGTGACGCCATAGGCCAGGTTCGGCAACGGTTGTTCGATCGCATAGCGGGCGTTGCCGGTAACCTTCAACGGGCCCTCGGCGCGCGACGGACGCGCACCCAGCGACGATTCTGCTTCCGTCTTGGCTGGCACACGCGCTGCGCCGTCCTCGCCGGTCAGGCCAACCCCGGTTGCGGCAACCGTCGCTGCGCCCACGCCAAGTTTGATGAAGGTGCGGCGGTCAAGTTCCAGCTCGGTCTTGTGCGTCATGCGATGTCTCCTATCTGCATCATGGCGCGTGCCACCACGCTGGGCGTCAGAGCGACCTTGAACGCGTTATGCCCACGCGCTTTCGCATCACTGACGGAGGCGGCAGCGGCGGTACGCAGCGTTTTCTCGTCGAACGTGCGGCCTTTGAGCAAGGCTTCGACATTGCGCAACCGCCAGGGCTTGGTGGCCACGCCCCCCACTGCGACGCGCGCTTCGCGAATGGTCCGATTGTCGGCCTCCAATTCAATCCCGACCGCTGCGCTGGCTGCGGCAAATTCATAGGAAGCGCGATCACGCACCTTGAGATAGTGCGAGCGTTTTAGCGCAGGCGAACGTGGAATCTCAATCCCGACGATGAGCTCGCCCGGACGTACTGCATGCTCAAGATGCGGTGTTTGCCCTGGCAGCAGAAAGAAGTCGTCCACTGCTATGCGCCGTTCGGTGGTGGATCCTCGCACAAGCACCACCGCATCGAACGCCACCAGCGACACCGCAAAATCGCCTGGGTAGATGGCAATGCAGGCATCGCTGGTTCCAAGCACGGCATGATTACGGTTCACGCCGTCCATCGCAGCGCACCCGGAGCCTGGGTTGCGCTTATTGCAGTTTGCATAGGCGCCGGGGTCGCGGAAGTAGGTGCAGCGCGTGCGCTGCATCAGGTTGCCGCCAATGGAGGCCATGTTGCGCAATTGCGCCGATGCGGCACGCCACAGGCTCTCGGAGAGAACAGGAGCGAGCTGCTTGATGTCTGGGTGATCGGCAACCCCGCTCATCCTGGCAAGCGCGCCAATACGAATGACATCGGCCGTGACTGTGATGGCGTCCAGGCCCTGCAGTCTGGTGAGATCGACCAGGCGTGCAGGGCGCTCGACATTGAGTTTCATCAGATCCAGCAGGGTGGTTCCCCCTGCGAGGAATTTCGTATCCGGTTTACTGCCTTCGACAATGGCAGTGGCGGCATCTTCTGCGCGCAGGTAGTCGAACGTTCTCATCGTGCGGCCTCGTTCTCGAGGCGGCTGGCTGCGTCGCGTACTGCCGCAACGATATGCGGATACGCGCCACAGCGGCAGAGGTTGCCGCTCATGTACTCGCGAATCTCGCCGTCGGTGCGTGCATGCCCCTCACGGATGCAGGCCACAGCCGACATGATCTGACCAGGCGTGCAGTAACCGCACTGAAAGGCGTCGTGCTCGATGAAGGCGCTCTGGACTGCGTGCATCACGCCATCGGGCCCCTGCAAGCCCTCGATTGTCGTCACCTGACGACCCATGGCCTGCGCTGCCAAGGTAAGGCAACTTAAGACGCGTTCGCCATCGAGATGTACCGTGCACGCCCCGCACTGCCCATGATCGCAGCCCTTCTTGGTTCCAGGTAGGCCGGCATGTTCACGCAGCACGTCGAGCAGTGTTGTACGCACGTCGACACGCAGTTGATGACGCTGACCATTGATGTCGAGCGTCAAGGGAAGGGTGGCTGACATCGCATGTCCTTTCGAAGGTGGGAGTAACGGATCGGGCATGAACACCAGGCTTGCAGGCGTGCCTGCATCTCCATTGCCTGCCAGCCAAAGACGTTTCGACGGAACTCAGGCGGCCTTTCGAACGTTGAACCATCCTGGCGTTTGCGCGATCACCGCCCAAAGCTTGGCGGGGATGGCAAGAGGCTGCACGTCGGAAGCGGCCAGATCGAAAGCAACTTCGCCCTGTGCATTGCCTGTCGCAAAGTCGACCCAGTCGGGATTCATCACCAATCCCTGGCCAACCGCGACCACAGACACGCCTGCCGCAATCGCGTCTTCGGCCTGCTCCGGTGTCCTGACCTGGCCTGCTGCAATGAGCGGCACACGGCCGGCCAAACGATCGCGCAGGATTTCGATGACCCGCGGTCCGTCGGGCGCGTCGATCGGACGCGCTTCGAGCGCATTCCCAAGTGACACATGCAGATAATCAATACCGACGTCGATCAAGCGATCGACCAGCGCGAGCGATTCCGCCATGCGTAGGCCGTCCGCATGCGGCTCGTCGACGGTGACGCGATAGCCGAGCACAAATGGCGTGGTGGCATGCGCGGAGATGGCAGCATGAACGGCCTCGACCACGGCGACCGGAAAGCGCATGCGGCGATCGAGCGAGCCACCCCAGCGGTCGGTGCGACGATTGAAGTGGGGGGACAGGAAATTCTGCAGCAGGAACCCGTGCGCGCCATGCAGTTCGACACCGTCGAAGCCTGCCTCGATGGCACGCCGGGTTGCATCGCCAAACGCACGAATGACCGCGTCTATTTCCTCTTCGGCAAGCGCGCGTGGCATGACCGCAGGGGCTGAAGGACCGGCGTCGCCGGCAACGGCGCTTGCGGCAACAATGTCGGAAACGAGCTCGGGACTGGTTTTGACACCCGCATGGAAGATTTGCAGGATGGCCGGCGCTCCCCCGCTCTTGGCAGCGGCTGCAAGCCGCCTCAGGCTTGGAATGAAACGGTCGTCATAGGCGGCGAACTCGTCGGTGAAACCGATTCCGTTTTCCTGCACGTGCGTGCAACCGGTAATGACCAGTCCCACGCCCCGCACGCGTCGCCGGTAATAAGCCTCTTCGGCATCGGAGACCGTGCCGTCGGCATTGCCGGCCCATGTGGTCATGGGTGCCATCGCGATGCGATTGCGCAGCACGACACCGTTGCCGAGCGAGAAAGGTTGCAGAAGCGCAGTTGAATTCATGACAAAAGTACCACCATTTGCAAAGGTTCAGGACTGTTTGTGTGCGAGCTTGAAGGTCAGAGTTCTCGAAGCGCCTGCTCGCTTGAATCGACATAGCGATCGCGCTGTAGCGAACCGAAACGCCCGTAGGGATAGTCATCCGGTATCGGCGCGCTCACGGCATTCAGCCGTGCTGTCGCATCCGCAGCGAGCACCAGGTCTGCCGCTGCCAGGTTGTCCTGCAGCTGCTCCAGTGTGCGAGCGCCGATCACCGGAGCGGTCACCGAGGGTTGATTGATCACCCAGCTCAGCGCCACCTGGCTGGGCGTGACACCCAGCTCTTCGGCGATTTGCTTGACCGCAGCCAGCGTTGCCCACTTGCTGTCGTCGTTGTCGAGCTGCCTTGCTTGATACCGGGTCATGGGATTGTCGGAGGCCAGGCGGCCACAATCCCCCGAGGTAATGCCGCGGGTGTATTTCCCGCTCAAAAAGCCGGCCGCGAGTGGCGACCAGGGCAGCAGGCCGATCTGGTTATGCAGGGCGGCAGGAATAACCTCGTATTCGATCTCCCGATAAATCAGGCTGTATTGCTGCTGCAGCGTAATCGGCAGCTGCAGTCCCATCGCGCGGGCGGTGGAGAGCACCAGCTGAAGTTGCCAGCCGGTAAAGTTCGACAGGCCGATATAGTGGATCTTGCCGGCACGCGCAGCGGCATCGAGGAAGCCAAGCGTTTCTTCGACCGGTGTGAGGGGATCCCACCCATGCATTTGATAAAGATCAATCACCTCTACGCCCAAACGACGCAGCGACGTGTTCAGTGCGCGATGCAGATGCGCACGCGATGTGCCTACATCGTTGACGTCGGGCCCGGTGCCAAATCGCGCCTTTGTGGCGACAACCAAACGACGTGTGATGTCTGCGCGGCTTGCCCGCCAGCGACCGAGAAGTTCTTCCGAGGCGCCGCCGCCATACACGTCGGCGGTATCGATCATGTTGCCGCCTGCTTCGAGAAACGCGTCGAGGATGGCGAATGCTTCTTTCTCGGGGGTTTCAGTTCCAAACCCCATGGTCCCCAGGATCAGGTTTGAAACGGAAAGGCCTGAGTTTCCGAGCTTGCGATACTTCATCGTCTGGATTCCTGATCAGATACACGCATGTGAGTGAGAACTCGTTGCGCAAAATGTCAGGATGTCGCGACCATGGAGACGGCGATGTGGCGTACTCAAAACACGTGCCCAGTCGGGTTCGGCTCTCGATCGCTGACATCCTGAGGAGATGTGTCGGACGACGATAGGGCGTTAGCAATTAAGAGACTAGATGGTTAATTTCGAATGCGCTTAGAAGTTTTATTTCTTAGTTCAGCGCACTGACCCATTGCCGGCCCTGGACCCGGCAACAGAGAGGTCAGGGCCGGCGGTAGCGAAGCGCTTCGAGCACCAGGGCGAAGGCAGGCGAGTGCTGCCGGCGGCTCGGGTAATACAGGTGATATGCCGGCCGTGGTGGCGACCACGCACCGAGAACCTGCACCAGGGTGCCCTCCTTGAGGTCAGCGGCAACCTGATCTTCCGGAAGATAGGCCATGCCCAGGCCGTCCAGTGCAGCCTGATGCATCATCCGCAATGAACTGAAGGTGGCGCGGCCGTCGATGCGTACTTTCAACTCCCGTCCGCCCTTGTAGAACTCCCACGCGTAAGTCCCTCCATGGGTAGGCAGACGCAGCCTCAGACAGCTGTGCTGGGTGAGATCGTTGGGACTGACGGGCCGTTTTCTGCTGGCGAAGTAGGCGGGCGAACCGACCACGGCGAAACGAAAGTCGCGGTTCAGCGGCACCGAAATCATATCCTTGTCGACCTGCTCGCCCAGCCGCACGCCTGCGTCATAGCGGTCGGACACGATGTCTCTCAGCGCGTACTCGCTGATGATTTCAATGTTGATGTCGGGGTACTCGCGCAGCATTGGCGCAAGCCTGGGCCACAGAATGGTTTCGGCAGCGTGTTCGACGGTGGTGATACGCACGGTACCCGCCGGCTTGTCGCGCATGCTGCTGAGCGCGGCGATTTCGATTTCGATTTCGTCGAAATGCGGGCCGATACGGTTGAGCAGGCGCTCGCCAGCCTCGGTGACCGACACACTGCGCGTGGTACGCGTAAGCAAGGTCAAGCCTAGACGTGCCTCGAGCGTTCGAACCGTATAGCTCAGTGCCGACTGCGAGACACCCAGTTGGGCGGCCGCTCTGGTGAAGCTCTGTTCCCGCGCGACTGCAATGAAGGCCAGGAAGTCATTCACGTTATCTCGGCGCATTCATAAATCCTGTTTATAGGTACATGCCAATTATACGGACTAATAAATCAATTAGTGCTGCGATATGGTGCACGCCATGAGTCCCTCGTTGTCAGCAGGTGCTTATGGCAACCAGCAAGTGCGTATAGCAAAAACGACAGATGCCTCAGTAGGCGCGCCACACGAAGCGGGCTGACGGAGCTCTACAGCCCACACCTTCAAAACGCCTGTGCGCATGCACAGGTGCCATCCGGACAATACACAGAGATTGAAATCATGAGCGACAAGAGGGTTTGGTTCGTCACTGGCACAAGCCGGGGACTCGGCACCCATATCGCCCGGCAAGCTCTGAATGCCGGACATCGCGTCGTTGCGACGGGGCGTGACGCGGATAATGTAATAAAGGCGATCGGATCGCACGATAATCTGTTTGTCGTCCCGCTCGATATCACTGATGCCAATGCCGCCCATGCTGCAGTGCAGGTTGCGGCCGATCGCTTCGGCGGCATTGATGTGCTGGTGAACAATGCGGGCAACTTCTATGCCGGTTACTTCGAAGAAATCAGTGACGCTCAATTTCGCAGGCAGATGGAGACGAACTTCTTCGGTCCCTTGAACGTAACGCGCGCAATTTTGCCGATCATGCGCAAGCAGCGCAGCGGCCAGGTGATTACTGTTACCTCCACCGCCGCCTTTATTGGTATGGAGTTCTGTGCGGCGTATGCGGCGTCGAAGTTCGCGCTTGAAGGTTGGCTGGAATCGCTGCGTTATGACGTCACGCCGTATGGCATCGATGTGATGGCGGTGGAGCCCGGCTTCTTCCGTACAGAGCTACTGGTCGAGGAGGCTTCGACGATCTGGCCCGAGTTGTCGATTGATGACTACGCCGACCGTACGGCCCAGACGATTGCCGCATGGAAGGGCATGAACGGCCAACAGGGAGGCGATCCGGCAAAGCTCGCCTCAGCGTTGGTGCAGTTGTCTGACTCAGATGAGTTGCCACTACGCTTCGTTGCAGGTGCCGACGCTATGGAAATGATCGAGTCCAAATTGAAAGCTGTTCAAACGCAAATCGATGCGCAGCGCGCCTTGTCTAGATCGCTGTCCTTCGATACAGCTGCGCAAGACTGAGCAGATCATTTGGTGCTTTTACCGCAGTGCGACGCCTCAATGTTCGTCAAGGGTCAGCGCGACACGCTACTTTTGTAGCGTGCGCCTTGATGCGCGCTAGGCAAGCATGTCAACGAGGGCAGCGTCAGAAAGGCGTGTTTAGCCTCCAAGCTATGCATTGACGTCAATCGTCTGGTTCGGTTGCAGGGTGACGAAGTCCAGTGGCACGCTTTTCTCGAACACAAGGCAAGGCGTTGAGCCACCGTAGTTGAACTAGCCCAGCTCATCGCCCTTGCTGACATGCTGTTCATTGGCTGCAGTCTGCGTCAGCGAGGAGATTTCCGTGATGCCAATCTGCATGACGAAGATGGTGCCCAGGCGCACATCGTCGGCAGCAATGGAGACAATACGGGTCAAGACCGGCGTGGTGGGTGCAAGCGACCAGGGTGTTTGCGAGCCCCAGCCTACCTTGAGAACCGTGCAGCCCAGCGGTGACAGGACTATGGTGTGGCAGTGCCGGAAGCAGTGGAGAGCGCCTGGGCCAAGCCCGGCTAGGTCCAGGGCCATAACGGCCATCTCTACCAGCGAAACGACGTCGGGCAATGGGCGGGCAGGGACGGGGTGGCCGTTGGCAACCTGGCGGTGGAGTTGGGACTCAACAACCAGATGCGCCAGCCCTCGCTGGAGCGTGTCTAGGAAACCCTGGCAGCCATTGAGGTTCCCCGTGGCGCCGATAGAGCATAGCGAGCTTCTGCATCGCTAAAGGGCCGCGGGTGTCGACCCCAATGCCCAAGAGAACAATCTCCAGGCAGTGGAGCTGGCACCCAGCGCACCAAGTAGGCCGAAGGCCTCATTGGTCCGACGATGCAGCAGCTGATGGAACGAAGAAGAGAGCAAGAACGTCACCATCTCGCTCTACATGCAGACCGAAGATCCGTTGCTGCAGCGGGTCGACAAGGTCACGTGCGGGCTTGGCCAAGACGGGGCCGAGAACGTCTTTGCGGTCTACGCCCCATTCGCGGACAAAGCGCCCGGAGAGAGGGAGGCGGGTCCGGGTTTCAAAGTGCGGGTGCGCAGCTGGAGAGGGAACCCTGGGTACTAATCGCCTTTACTGGCTAAGCCAGGAGGAGCGGCTCGTGGGCGCGTGAAGCGGGCGATCGGTGCCCCCGAATCAGGAGCGTGTTGCATGCGTGTCGTCGCCTACGCGATGAAGCTCCTTTTTAGATCTGATCCCTTAAAATTTCGGCTAAATATGCCGTAAGGCATGCAGAGAACAGGACTGCGATGAGGGATGTTTATCGGGGGTAGGGTGTGGCGGATTTCCGCTTCCGGCCAGAAGAGGAAGTTCAAAAAAGTGCTGCAAGACCTCGCCCGAGAAAAGGAAATTCGGGAGGTTCCTACTGATCGCTTCGCAACTCGAGCATCCCTTCCGGCCACGAAGGGCAGTAGCACACCGATCAAACGTTTGGCCCGGCCCCGCGTACTCCGTGATGGCTAGGATCAGCACGATCCACGCCAAGTCCTGGACCTTGCCGCCAGCACGGCACCCGCCTGAGTTCAGGCGCCGGGCCAGCCAAGCCAAACGCGATGCCACGCCTGCTCCCGGCGATGTCGTGGGCCTGCGCTCGACTTGAAATGATACCGATCGGTCTATATCATCTGCGGCAAATCCACCGCCCGAGTGATCATGAGCAAGGTTCGCGAGCGCATCCTGGATGTCGCCACCAATCTCTTCTATCGGCAGGGGATTCAGGCGGTCGGCGTGGACGCCATCATCAGCACTGCGGAAGTCGCCCGCATGAGCTTCTATCGGCACTTCCGGTCGAAGGAAGGTCTGGCGTTGGCAGTGCTGGAGCGGCGCGACGAACGACTCTGCGCCTGGTTCGAGCAGGAGGTCGAGCGCTTGGCGCCCGATGCAAATCTGCGGCCGCTGGCAGTGTTCGACGCCTTGGCGATGCGCCTGGCCAGCCCCGACTACCGCGGTTGCGCCTTCCTCAACACCATCGCCGAGACGCCGCCGCCCAGCCACGCACTGCATCGGGCTGCGGCTGCGCACAAGCACCGCTTCGAGGCCTACTTCGCCCGTTTGTTGCGAGCGGCCGGGCTGGACGAAAGCGCGGCCGGCGATCTCATGCTGCTGTTCGACGGGGCCGTGGTCACCGCAGTTCGCGAAGGAAATCCGACCCCCGCCACGCGGGCAAAAAACATGGCGGCGCGAGTGCTCGGCATCGCGCCGGCGAACTGAGTCAGTGTCTTACTGAAAGAGTAGTTATGTCTACGAAAGTTGTGTCGCAAGACCCGGTCGCTCGCGGCGAACGGTTGTTGCAGTTGGATGTGCTGCGCGGTCTGGCCTTGTTCGGCGTGCTGCTGGTCAATATCGGTTACTTCTGCGGTGCCGATTTGGCGCGGCAAGCCGGGGTCGCCTATCCGCTGGGAGACTTCGGTGGCTTGGCCGGCGACCTCGTTAGGGTGCTGTTGGAGAACAAGGCGGCGGCGCTGCTGTCGATCCTGTTCGGTGCCGGGCTCGCCATCCAGGCCGATCGTGCGTCCGACAAAGGTCAGTCGCCCTGGCCGTTTGCGCTGCGTCGCAGCGCGGTGCTCGCCATGCTGGGCAGCGCGCACACGTTCTTGTTGTGGAACGTCGACATCCTGCTCGACTACGCACTGATCAGCTTGATGGTTCTGCCCTTCCTGCGGCTGTCGGCCGGCCGGGTGCTGTGGGCGATCCCGGTGGTGCTGATCGTCTCGGCGGTGATTGCCGGGCTGATGCTGGCGCTTGCAACGGATCTGCCGCCGGCGCAAACCTACACCCTTGGTCTCCAGCATTACGGGCAAGGTGGGTGGCTCGACGCCCTGCAATACCGATGGTGGGAAACGCTGCATGTGATCGGCCCGATGCGTATCGCCGATCGCTTCGTCATCCTGGCGCCGTTCTTCATCGTCGGCGTTGCGGCATGGAAGGGCGGATGGCTTTCGGCGCCGGACGCGCATCGGCGGCGGCTGCAGCAGGTCTTCGTGCTCTGCTTCAGCTTCGGGCTGGTGGCCAACGCGGTGCCGCAGGAGGCGCTGCATGCCTGGGTGAATCAGCTTGCACTGCAGCCGCTGCGGGTCTTGATCAAGGCGACATTCTTCCTCGCCAAGTTCGCGCTGACTCTGGGCTACGCGGCCGGCATCCTGTTGCTGCTGCAGCGATCGCGCTGGCGCGTGTGGCTGGGTGTGTTCGCGCCGCTCGGTCGCATGGCGCTGACCCAATACCTGCTGCAGTCGCTGGTCTGCACATGGATCTTCTACGGCTTCGGTCTGGGCCAGTACGGGCGGATGCCGCTCGACCTGGCGCTGGCGCTGGGCGTGCTGCTGTTCGCTATGCAGGTGATCAGCAGCCGCTGGTGGTTGGCGCGCTTCAGCATCGGCCCGGTGGAGTGGCTGTGGCGGCGATTGAGCTACGGCGCCATTCGCCAGCGCCCGCCGGCGCTCGCAGCGGCCGGGGCGGAGGCTGAACAGGCCCGAAGCCGGTAGCGTGGGTGATGCCGCGTCGCGGCATTAGCGCCGTGTTTTTGCGCCTGTCGGCGTGGGGGTGTGCGGGCGGATTTAGCGCCATGAGCGCGTCGCTACGCAGCTTTCTTTGACTGAGAGCAGGCAGATCTCCCAGGGCCGACTAAATTGGGCGCTTTTAAAAAAACCGACAGACAGGCCGCTAGAGTGCAGAATAGCGTAAACGTTCCATTTCGCATAATGTATATTATGTAAGAGCACATCCAGAGCCAGGCCACAGAAGGCTAAGAAACTTCACCCACCAACCGCCCCACATAAGCCCACGTCGGTGAGCTGTACCAGTTGCAGACATCGATCTCGCGTGTCGCGTGCAACCACTGCACGCCGTCTTCCAGTGCATCGGCTGCCAGCGTGTATTTGCCTTCGGCCAAGTCGCTCTCGAATTCTTGGGCAAATTCGCTCATCGAGGGCGCCAGCAGCAACGCAACAGCATGCTCGCTGTCGAGAAAGACAATTTGCCCAGGAGTACCGCCAACCTCTGGAATCAGGTCGACACACACTTGGCATCGGGCAAAATCGGTCCCGATGACAATGCGCTGCCGGCCCATCGTCATCACCGGCCGAATTCCTTGGTCCGCAAAGCGCGCTGCCACGGATTCGGTGTTCTGATCGCGCTTCACCGCATCCAGCACTTCATCCACGCTCATCAATGAAAGTGCGCGCGCAAAGTTGGCTGTTGCATCGGGGTCCAGTCCCGCGCTTTCGCGGTACAGCGCTGCCATGTCCGCGGGCACTGGTTGGCCAAGCGCCGATTCCAGGGCGGCAAGTTGTACTTCGCTGGCCGGAGGTAGCAGCGCGTTGGCGATGTCGGGCGCTATGCGTCGTAACTGTGCGCGAATCCCTTCAAGCATCACGGTGCACCTTGTTCCTTCAACGACTCACGAGTGTAGCGCGCGCGTATTGGCCGCTGCGTTGGCTAGCGGCGGCCGGGTTCAATCGGTCCGGTCATCGCTTTTCATTGAAGCTGCTGACACCAGCTAACCGTTGACTTGGCGGGCATGCGGTACACGTCAAGCGCATGAATCAGTAGCGAGAACTCGGCAATGCACGGCGCAACTACCCTGCCCCATGGACGTTGCCCTGTTTACGCATCCAGCACCAGTGCCGCATCCGGATATCGGGCGCACATGAAATCGACGAAGGCCCGCACCTTCGGTGCAGCCAGTCGCCTGGAGGTATGCAAGACCCAAAGCGATGGTTCCATGCCCGGGATCGTTCCCCATTGCACCAACGCGCCGCGTGCAAGTTGAGTGCCTGCAATCGACTGTGGAATCAGCGCCACGCCGGCGCCGGCAACGACCGCATCGCGCACCATCAATAGCGAGGAGAACCGAAGCTTCGGTATGGGCTCGAGCATCAGGCGGCCGCCGTCGAGCGACCAGGTGGTCGGCTGGAAATTCGTCGTCACCACACCGGGCACCTGTGTCACTGCACCAGCGCACGGCATTGCGATGCTTGGTGCTGCCACGACAACCAGCCGATCCTTCGCGAAGCACCTGCCGACCAGGCGGCTATCCGGATCGGGATTGATCCGGATGGCCGCATCGAACTGCTCTTCGACCAGGTCGACGATGCGGTCTTCGGCCACCACCTCCAGCGTGATCTCCGGATAGGCAGCACAGAACTCGGCACCAAGTCGCCCCATCGCCAGTTGAGAAAACAGGACTGGCGCCGCCACCCGCAACCTGCCGCGCGGCGTGGACAGTCCCTCGCGTGCAGCAGCCATCGCCTCGGCCACTTCGTTCAACGGTGCTTCGGTGCGATCCATCAGCACCTGCCCGGCTTCGGTCAGCCTGAGCCCGCGTGCGCTGCGCTCCACAAGCCGCACGCCGAGTTGTTCCTCAAGTTCGGCGATACGGCGCGACAGCGTCGCCTTCGACCGACCACTGGCACGGCTGGCCTTGCCCAGGCCCTGGTTTGCTGCGACCAGCGAAAAATCGATCAGTGCATTCAGATCCATGGTGTTTCACATTTGAAACCAGGTGTCTGAATTCTGGAGTCTTCGTATCGGATGCGCAACGACATAGAGTCTGTTCACCGCAACGCCAACGCGATGCGCCGGCAACACCCCAGCAGCGCATCCGCACTGTTCGTCCTTCATCCACAGCAGGAGATTCACCATGAGCATTCTCGTTATCGGTGCCACCGGCACCGTCGGTACGTTGGTCACCGAAGGCCTTGCCACTGCAGGTGCACAGGTCAAGGCGCTGGTTCGCCAGCCGGGCAAGCGCAACTTCCCCAGGGGTGTCACCGAGGTCGCCGCCGACCTTACCGATGTGGGCTCGATGCGCGCGGCACTGGCATCGGTGCGCACCCTGTTCCTGTTGAACGCCGTTACCCCCGACGAAGTGACGCAGGCGTTGATCGCCTTGAATCTGGCCCAGGAAGCCGGGATCGAGCGCATCGTGTATCTATCGGTGATTCATGCCGACAAGTACACCAACGTGCCCCACTTCACCGGCAAGCACACTGTCGAACGCATGATCGAAAGCCTGGATATTCCGGCCACGATTTTGCGTCCTGCCTACTTCATGCAGAACGACACCCTGATCCGGCAGACCATCCAGGACTACGGCATCTATCCAATGCCGATCGGCGCAGCAGGTGTGGCCATGATCGATGCCCGCGATATCGCCGACATCGCCGTAGCCGAGTTGCTGCGACGCGACCGCGCTACCGGCCCACTACCGCGCCTCACGCTCGATCTGGTTGGCCCGCAGGCCGTCACAGGTACATCTGCAGCGCAGATCTGGAGCGCGGCCCTCGGGCGCGAGATCGCCTACGCCGGCGACGATGTGGCGGCCTTCGAAACGCAAATGGCGGCGTACAGCCCCTCATGGCTGGCCTACGACCTGCGCCTGATGCTGGCCGGTATCCAGACCATTGGCATGCGGGCGGATGACAACGCTACGCAGAACCTGGAAGCCGTCCTGGGTCGCCCGCTGCGGACCTACGAGCACTTCGTTCGCGAAGCCATCGCGACAACGTGAGTGCGGTTTACGCTGCACGCGCGGGTTCACCGCGCATGCTGTGCCACGACGATTGCGCGGCCGATGCAGTGTGCTGCGGGACCAAGACCATCACCGCACGTCACCGGCAGTGCGCAAGAACAGTGCCCTGCTCTCTCAGGCCGTCGTCGATGCCGGCCATCCGGCAAGGCGATCATTCGCCATCACCGCACCGCTCCGTTGTCTTCCTGCAACTCGCGCTTGAACGGCACATCCGGCGGCGGCCTGGCGGTGGCGGGTTGATCGTTGAGGTTGGGGTCGCTCAGGCCGCAGCCGCCGCCGAACTGCAGCAGCGACACCACGCAGCTGATCTTGGTGGTGGTGCCAGGAATCGGGATCTCGATCTTCTTCAGGCCGCGGCGCACCCATTCCTGCAACAGCGACTGGTTCGGCATCCAGTACTTGTCCAGCGAAGTCGGCGTATAGCCGTACGGCGGACGCTTGAGCCAGGTGCCGCCCTGGGCGATCTGGTCGCGGGTCCAGGTGTCGGTGTCGCTGCCGGGCGGCCCGCGATCGCCGGCTCCCTTGCCGGCCTCGCCCGCTCCCGCCACCCGCACGCTGCCGTCGCTGTTGAACACGCCATCGCGCTGGCCGTTGCCGCCTGTGGTCTCCCCCCGACGGTTGCGGTCGGATTTGCTCCAGTCGTCGGCATTGGCAGCGACGTCCCAACCGCCGCTCCGGTCCGCAGGCGCTGGACCGGCGGCGGGATTGGAGGGCGGCCTGGAGGGCGAAGAGGCTGCAGCAGCGCTGTTGCTGGACTGCTGGGATTTTGCCGGGGACGCCGCTGTCTGCGACACGGAGGCAGCGGATGGCGGCTGCGGAACAGTAGCGTTCGCTGCCGACGTGGGCGATGCGGCAGTCGCTGCAGCAGCCGGCGTGGGCGGCGCGATGGGCGCCGGCGCCGGCGTCGGCACTGGATCCGGCACGTTGGGCAACTCCGTGGTGCGCACTGCCACCTCGGGCATACGCACGCTTGGAGTGACTTCCCTCGGACGCATCACCGGTGCCGCAACCTGCGGCCGGTCCGGCACCACGACTTCGCGCTCGCGCACCGCAGGCGCGTCGGTAGGTCGCACGGCCACGGCTGCAGCCGGACGCTGCAACTCGCGCAGCTGCGGCCGGTCGGTCACCGTCTGGATCTCGCGTTGACGCACCTGAACCTGCGGCGCCGTCGGCGTCATCGCCCGGGGCGTCACGGTAATGCTGGGAGGTGGAGGAACCACAAATTCGTTGGTGGCGACCGCAGTGTCGGTCACCTGCAGCGGCGATTCGATGGTCACCGGCGGTACCTGCACCGTCACTTGCGGTACGTCGGGTGTCACCGGTTCGCTGGCAGCGGCGGGGACCGGCTCGGGAGCGATGTCCTGGGCCTGCGCAGTGCTGGTGGCGTCGACGGGCGCAGCAGCAGCAGGCGGCGGTGCCGACGAGGGTGTGGTCGGCTCTGACCGCTCTCCAGGCGCCGCACCGGCCTGCTGCGCGGCAGCCGCGTCGGCAGACGCCGCCTGTGCTGCCGCAGAAGGTTCTGCCTGCCCGCCCCCCTGCTCCGCTGCGCCGTCGCCGATAAAGGTCATGCGCACGCGCGATTCATCGCCGGGTTTGGTGTCGTCCGGCGCCCAGCGCACGGTGACTACCCAGATCAGCAGGGCAATGAAGCCGAGATGGATCAGCAAACTGCCCAGCATCGCGAGCCAGTGCTGGCGCCGCTGATCGGTCGGGCGCGGCTCCCAATGCTGCCACCACAGGCTGCGAAATGCCTGGAACGGCGTCAATAGCGCTGCGGCAGCTTCGCTTGGCGCGACGGACGGACGTGCCAACAGCACATCCATCACCTGGTCGTCGTTGAACGGTGCCACCGCGCCGTCGCGATTACGCATCCAGATGGCCCAGCCATACGGCAGGCCGGTGCGCCGATCCAGAATGAGCTTGCCCGGCATGCGCGCGCGCAGCGCCTGCAGCAGATCGGCAGCCGTTGTCACCGGTGATGCGGAATCAGGCCGCGCTGTCGCGCGGAATGTAGGGCGCGTCGCCGGTGGCGTGGTCGGTGGCATCGCGGACTGCGATCACGCCGGGCACGCGTCCCATCAAGGTCTTTTCGATGCCCTGCTTCAGCGTGACATCGGCCATGCCGCAGCCGTGGCAGCCACCACCGAAGCGCAGCAGCACCACCCCGTCGGCCGAGACTTCCTGCACGGCCACACGTCCACCGTGAGAGGCCAGCTGCGGGTTGATCTCGTTTTCCACCACCCAGCGCACGCGCTCCACCATCGACGCCGAATCGGCCGGCGCTTCGCCCTTGATCTTGGGCGCCTTGATGGTCAGTTGCTGGTTGCCGGTGGACTGGGTGACGTAGTCGATCTCGGCACCATCCACCCACGGCACGCTGGCTGCGGCCACATATAACGTGAAGCCGTCGCAGTCGATGGCCCACTCGTCGCCGCTCAGGTCCGCAGGCTCTGCGAACTCGAGCCTGGCGTCCGCGCGAGGGGTGCCCGGGTCCACCGCACTCAGGCGCACGCCCATGCCGGGCACGCCTTCGCGTTCGATGAGCTTGCGGAAATAGGTTTGGGCTTTGTCGGATATCTGGATCATGCGGGTTATTCTACCGCTCAAAGCGCCCTCGCTCATGGAACACCGTGATCCTGGTGGGTGCGCCGTCCGCCACCCCTGCGAGACCGTCATGACCGATCTGATTCCCCTGGAGCAGGCCCATTGCCTTCCGCGCAAGGGCAGCGACCACAAGCTTGGCGAGGCCCGCCTGGCCGAGCTGCTGCCGCAGGTACCCGGCTGGGAGCTGGCCGAGGCCGGCACGGCCATCACGCGCACGTTCCGCTTTGCGGACTATTACCGCACCCTCGCCTTCGTCAATGCGCTGGCCTGGATTGCCCATCGCGAGGATCACCACCCCGACCTGGGCGTGCACTACGACCGGGTGGTGGTGCGTTATTCCACCCACGATGTGGGCGGGCTGAGCGAAAACGACTTCATCTGCGCGGCCAAGACCGCGCAACTCTACGATCTGGGAGTCACTGCATGACCATTTCTCGCGCCGCCCTCGCCGGCCTGTGCCTGGCGGCCGGCCTCAGCGGCTGTGGCAAGTCGCCGCAACAGGCTTCCGCGCCGGCGGTGGCCCCCACCGAACTGGCCGCAGTGAAGACGCCGCCGCCGGAGTACGCACCGGAGCTGGCCTGCGCCGGGGTCGGTGGCACCACCGTGCTCAGGGTCGTCGTCGGTACCGAAGGCACTCCTACCGATGTGGCGGTGACCCAGAGCAGTGGCCAGCCGGTGCTGGACGAGGCCGCACAAAAGCGCGTGCGCGAATGGAAGTTCAAGGCGGCCACCCGCAACGGCCAGGCGGTGCCGCAGACCATCCAGGTGCCGGTCGCCTTCAAGCCGCCGGTACCGCGTCCGGACGAATGCTTCGCCATCGAAGAACGCGCACGCCGCGGCGGCTGAGCGTAATCGTCAGCGTGCCGTTGTGGCTGTGAGCGACGGCGGACAAGCCGCTCGCTGCCGCGATGCGCCGCTGATCGACACCGATCGCACTGGTCGGTGGTTGCGCCTGAACACGCGGTCGCCTTCGACACCACGCCCTCGTCATCCCGGCATGCCGTCAGTGGTCGCGTGATTGAGCTGACGACCGCAAGATCGCTCCCATTCCACGAGGTCGTCGCGTCGCATGCTTGAGGTGTCATCACACAACGTCTGGATCGCGCTGGCAGTCACCCTGGCCGCGGGACTCGCCACCGGCCTCGGCAGCCTGATGGTGGTGTTCGCCAAAAAACCCAACCCGCGCCTGTTGGCGTTCGGGATGGCATTTGCCGGTGGCGCGATGGTGTACGTCTCGTTGTCGGAGATCCTCAACAAGTCGATCGCTGCGTTTTCCAACGCCTACAACGACAAGCTGGGCTTTACCTTTGGCACGCTGACCTTTCTGGGCGGCATGCTGTTGATCATGGTGATCGACCGCCTGGTACCCAATCCGCACCAGAGCCTGTCCACCGACGACCCGCTATTCCGCGATGACAACCGCGCCTACATCCGCCGCGTCGGCCTGATGACCGCCATCGCGATCACTGCACACAATTTTCCCGAGGGACTGGCGACGTTCTTCGCCACGCTGGAAAGCCCGGCTGTGGGCATGCCGCTGGCGTTTGCCATCGCCATTCACAACATTCCCGAAGGCATCGCGATCGCGGTGCCGGTGTACTTCGCCACGCGCAACAAGTTGTACGCCTTCGGTGCCAGCCTGCTGAGCGGCCTGGCCGAACCGATCGGCGCCGGCATCGGCTATCTGGCCCTGTCCAACGTGTTGTCCGAGGCTGTGTTCGGCACGGTGTTCGGACTGATCTCCGGCGTGATGGTGTTCCTGGCACTGGACGAACTACTGCCGGCGGCCAAGCGCTACGCAAAAGGCCATGAGACCGTCTACGGTTTGGTTTCGGGCATGGGCACCTTGGCGATCAGCCTGGTGCTGTTCCGCTTCGCGGCGCCTTGAGGCGTGGTGTGGCGATTGCGTGCCACGGCAGGTGTCGCCGGCGTCGAGCGCTGAGGCTATCTGTATCCACACACTGTATCCAGACATGGCCCGGCCAGACATGGCCCGGACCCACGCTGCGGCGGGGTGACGCATGCGCCTGCCAGTGCCCGGGCGTTGCGACGCAAGGGCGGTTTTGCGCACGCTCTGCAGCCGTGCAATCCGTCCTCGCGCAGGCGTGCTGAACGCGGCCTTGCCCAGCCATGACTGGCGCAATTTCAGAAAGCTTCCAGACACTGAGTGCGGCGCATCGTACGCGCGTCATCAACGCGCACACAGTGAGGTGCCGTATGCAACGCACAGGGTCACAGGGACGCCTTGGCTGGGCGCTGGCAATCGCATCCAGCGGCGCGTTGGCATTGGTCGGCTGCCAACGCACCGCACCGTCAGCCACCGCGACAGCTACCGTCCAACCGCCCGCCTCCATCGCGACGGCTTACAGCCCGCCGACGGCCGATCAGCTCTATCGGCTGGTTGCGCCGATCGCCCTGTTTCCCGACAAGCTGTTGGCCCAGACCCTGGCGGCGTCGGTTTACCCGGATCAGGTCCTTACCGCACAGGATTGGCTGCACAGCAATCGCAGCTTGACGGCTGCCGACCGCGCTCAGGCCACCGTGTCGCAACCGTGGGATCCCAGCATCAAGGCATTGACCGCCTTCCCCGATGTAGTGGACCAGCTGGCCGGTAATCTCGACTGGACACGCGCCCTGGGCGATGCGTACGCGCATGACCCCAATGATGTTCTCAATGCGGTGCAAATCATGCGCCAGCGCGCTCAGGCCAGCGGCCATTTGCGCAGCACGCCACAACAGCAGGTCCAGGTGGCGCGGCATGTCGTCGTCACCCCGATCCTGGACGGCGGACGTGTCGCCCCGCCGTCGCAAGTCATCACCATCGAACCGGCACTCCCGAACGTGGTGTATGTGCCGCGCTACGATCCGGGCGTGGTCTACGGCACGCCGGTCGATGTCTATCGCGACTATCGCTATCGCCCGGAGCGCTGGTACGACCAGGGGGATGTGGTCACCACCGGGGTGGTGTCGTTTGGCATCGGCGTGCTGGTGGGCAGCGCGCTGGAGCACCGCCACGGGTGGTTCGGCTGGGCCGCACCGGCACCGGCGTGGCACCGCTGGGGCTGGAACAGCTGGGGCGTGGACTGGAACGCGCCGCCGGCCGCACCGCATTACGTGGTGTACCAGCACCACGTCTATGCACCGCGCACCACCATCATCAACAACAACCGCAGCACCTATATCGACGCCCGCTCGTACTTGCGGCAGGATCTTCGGTATGCAGCCACTAGCGCTGCGGCATCTGCACCCGTCCCCGCAGTGGCGCCGACAGCGCTGGTACCCAACCGCGCAGCCTTGCCGACTGCCGCGACGGCAGGTGCGCAGTCGCTCACAAATTTGCAGCACCCCAATCTCATGGCGCCCTCGCCCGCCAACGCTCCACGGTCGCCCAACTATGCGCATCTGTCGGTGCCGCATTTTGAGCGGCAGATGCTGCAGCCCGGCCGTCCGGTGGCAACGCATGCTGCAGCGTCGGCTCAGGCTCAGGCGACGTTACGCGCACCGAACCTTCCTGCATCCGTGCCTGCCTCGGGCGCGCGTCCGGCCATACGCATGTCCGCGCCAGTGGTTGCACAGGAGCGAATCGCACAATTGCAGCAGGTGCACCAGACCAGCGTTGCAGCACGCATCCCGACGTTCCAGCAGCCCCGTCAAGCACCTCCAGCACTCACTGCGCATGATGCCTTTGCCAGCCACGCTCCACGCAATGTCCCTCCTCGTGCGCCAGAGGCGACGCAGATGGCGATTCAACAGATACATGCGCAGCAACGGACTGCGCCACGTCAGCAAGCGGCCTGGGCGCCGCCGCAACAGATGGAACGTGTGCAGCCACTGCTGCCGCGCGAGCAGCCACGGGCGATCACGCAGCCACAGCCGCAACAGCACACGCAACGCCTGGTGTTCTTTTCACCTTCGCGCCCTGCTCCCGCCCACCCGGCTCAAATGCGCACGCAGCGACCGCCTGCACATGCGCAGGCACCGCAGCATCGCGACCACCACCACGATAGCTAAACCTCACTGACAGGCAGGCCTTCGGCGCAGTGGCCAGCTGTGACGGTCACTGCGCTGGGGATCTCGCCAAGACGAGACGACCGCGCCGGCCACGTCCCATCAAGCGATGGTCATCACGCGCCAGACACTTGAAGCAAAAAGTCCGCGCAGTCGGTGATGACTGTGTCAACGCCCCAGCCGATCCAGCGCCTCGGCCAGCTCCGGCGCCAGTGGCGCGCTCAGCACGTATGGCGTCTTGCCGGCATCCAAAGCAAATTCCAGCGAGGCCGCATGCAGGAACAGCCGCTTCAGCCCGAGTTGGTCGCGTAGGCGCTTGTTGACCTCGGCCTCGCCATATTTATCGTCGCCGGCCACCGGGTGACCCAGATGCTGGGCATGCACGCGAATCTGGTGGGTGCGGCCGGTTTCGATGCGGACTTCGCAATACGAGTGCCCGCCGCGTCGTTCGAGCAATTTGAAGTGGCTCAGCGACGGCTTGCCGATCGCATTGACCTGCACATGCCGCTCGCCGCCCTGGCGCAGGCCGATGTGCAGCGGCGCGTCCACCGTCATCACGCCGTCCGGCATCCGCCCCACCAGCAAGGTCAGGTAGCGCTTGGTAATGCCGCGCCCCTCGACGCGGTCGTCCTCGCGCATCAGCGCCTGCAACTCGGTCAGCGCCGAGCGCTTCTTGGCCACGATCAATAGGCCGGATGTATCGCGATCGAGCCGGTGCACCAGTTCCAGGGTCTGGTTCGGGCGGAGTGCGCGCAAGGTCTCGATCGCGCCAAAGCTGATGCCGCTGCCGCCATGACTGGCCACACCGGATGGCTTGTTGAGCGCCAACAGGCGCGCGTCCTCGAACACGATCGCCGCTTCCAGCCGCGCCAGGAACGAGGACGGCGGCGCAGCCTTGTCGCCTTCCTCGTTGACGCGCACCGGGGGAATACGCACTTCCTCGCCGCCTTCAAGCTTGCGCTCGGCCTTGGCACGCCCGCCATTCACCCGCACCTGGCCGCTGCGGACCAGCTTGTAGATCAGGCTGCGTGGCGCCCCCTTGAGCTGTCCCAGCAGGAAATTGTCCAGCCGCTGCCCAGCGCGGTCTTCCGGAACTTTGAGAATGCGCACGCCCACACGGTCGGCAGGCGGCTTGGGGGGCTGGGGGTCGGTCATCCGGCTCTTTATTCTGTTACACTCGGCGAGCGAGATAAGGGTTTGATTTCGTTGGAAGTTGATTGGCCAGAAGCCTGCCTTCCGATGATTCCGGCACAGTGCGCGACCACCGCCCCCGGGGCGGCCATGTTAGCGGCTCACCGGCCTGCCCGGCCATCGCCAGCGGTTTTTGACCGTTGCGCTGAACATGTCCCGTGCGCTGTCCCGGTCCGTCCGGACGCGGCTGCCGGCCCTGAAACACCTATAAAACTTAAAGACAAGCGCTCCCGCGGCCTGCCGTGGTGTTGCAGCGCTGGAAACCCTGGTCAGGCCTGTCCGCGCGTTGCGCGAAGGGCCGACAAGCTGTTCCAGAGGCGAAACGTCACGGCGTTCCGCGCGGTAGAGCGCGTGAGGAACGCAACAATGAAGCGAATGCTGATCAACGCAACGCAGGCAGAAGAACTGCGCGTGGCGATTGTGGACGGCCAGACCCTGTACGACATCGACATCGAACAGCCGTCCAAGGAACAAAAGAAGTCCAATATCTACAAGGGCCGTATCACCCGGCTCGAGCCCTCTCTGGAGGCGGCGTTCGTGGACTATGGCGCCGAGCGCCATGGCTTCCTGCCGTTGAAGGAAATCTCCCGCGATTATTTCCAGGCCGGCGTCGACCACAACAAGTCGACCATTCGCGAGCTGCTGCGCGAAGGCCAGGAAATCGTGGTGCAGGTCGACAAGGAAGAGCGTGGCAACAAGGGTGCCGCCCTGACCACGTTCATTTCGCTGGCCGGCCGCTACATGGTGCTGATGCCCAATTCGCCGAGCGCCGGTGGCGTTTCGCGCCGGATCGAAGGCGAAGACCGCGCCGCGCTGAAGGAAGCGCTGGACAAGCTCGATATCCCCGACGACATGGGCGTGATCATCCGCACCGCCGGTGTCGGCCGTGACGCCGAAGAGCTGCAGTGGGATCTGGATTACCTGCTGCAGACCTGGAAGGCGATCGCCGAGGCGGCGCTGAGCAAGCCGGCCGCGTTCCTGATCTATCAGGAATCGCGCCTGATCATCCGCGCATTGCGCGACTACCTGCGCGCCGACGTCGGCGAGATCCTGGTCGATACGCCGGAGCTGTACGCCGACGCGCAGGAATTCATGAAGCAGGTCATGCCGCAGAGCCTGCGCAAGCTCAAGCACTACACCGACGACATTCCGCTGTTCAACCGCTTCCAGATCGAATCGCAGATCGAAGGCGCCTACGAGCGCAACGTGCGCCTGCCGTCGGGCGGCTCGATCGTGGTCGATCAGACCGAAGCGTTGACGGCGGTCGACGTGAACTCCTCGCGCGCCACCAAGGGCAGCGACATCGAGGAAACCGCGTTCCAGACCAATCTGGAAGCGGCCGAAGAAGTCGCGCGCCAGCTGCGCCTGCGCGACCTCGGCGGCCTGGTGGTGATCGACTTCATCGACATGGCCTCGTCCAAGCACCAGCGCGAAGTGGAGAACAAGCTGCAGAACGCGCTCAAGTACGACCGTGCGCGCGTGCAGCTGGGTCGCATCTCGCGCTTCGGCCTGATGGAAATGAGCCGCCAGCGCCTGCGTCCGAGCCTGGGCGAATCCAGCCAGATCGTGTGCCCGCGTTGCGATGGCCATGGCCGCATGCGCAGCGTCGAATCGCTGTCGCTGTCGATCATCCGCGTGGCCGAAGAGCACGCCATGAAGGAAAACACCGGACAGGTGCTGGTACAGGCCCCGGTGGAAATCGCCAACTATCTGCTCAACGAAAAGCGCAGCGCGCTGCGCGAAATCGAAAATCGCCACGCCTCGCCGATCATCATCGTCGCCGACGAACAGCTGCACACGCCGCACTACGAAGTCACGCGCCTGCGCGAGAACGAGCTGGGCGAAGACAGCGGCAAGCCGAGCTACCAGCGCGGCACCCCGCGCAAGTTGCCGGTGCATGCGCTGACCAAGGCGCAGTTGAACATTCCGGCAGCGCCTGCGGTCACCTCGATCAAGCCGAGCCAGCCGGCTCCGGTACGTGAAGAGGCCCCTGCCCCGGTTGCGCCGACTCCGGCGCCTGCGCCGGTCGTCACCGTGCCAATTCCGGCACCGGTCACCGGCGTGGTCGGCTGGCTGAAGCGCATCTTCGGTGGCGTCGAGCCGGTCGCCCCTGCAGCCGAGTCGACCCCGCGTCCGCGTCCGAACGATGCAGGCCGCAACAACCGCAATGAGCGCGGCGAGCGCGGCGGCCAACGTCGCGATGGTCGCGATGCCCGTAACGGCAACGGCGGCAACCAGCAGCGCGGCAATGGCGGCAATGGCAACGGCGCCAACAAGGAGCGTCGCGATGAGCGCCGCCAGCCGGCCAACGGCCAGAACGGCCAGGCCGCACAAGCTGGCGCGCAAGCCCAGCAACAGGTGCAGGTGCCCAAGCCGCCGCGCAACGAAGCGCAGGCACCGAAGCAACAACAACAGCAGCAAAAGCCCAAGCAGCAGAACCAGACGCCGCGTCCACCACGTGCGCCTGCGCAGCAGGACGGTGTGCCGTCCGAGCGGCAGCCGCGCCCCGCGCGTCAGGATGAGGGCACCGCTTCGGCGCAGACCCTGACATCGACCGCAGCAACCGCAACCACGTCGACGGTCGTCGCAGCCATTGCCGACACCGCTGCAGCGACCGACACGCAGACCATTGCGAACGAAGCCAAGCAGGCCCACCCGATCGACGTCGTGGTGAGCGAGTCAACTGCCGATCGCGGCACCGACGCGAGTGCCGATGGCCAGACCCAGGACGCGTCGGGCGACGATGCGGCCAATGGCGAAGGTGGAAGCCGTCGTCGTCGCGGTCGTCGTGGCGGTCGTCGGCGTCGTCGTGGCGCCGGTGCAAACGGCGAAGGCGGCAGCAGCGTCGATGGTCTGGAAACAGACGATCTGGACGGTGATGCGGACGGCGATCTCGATGGCGACAACGAGGGCGACGATGCAGCCACGCAGAACGCTGCATCGGCCGCTCCGCGTGCAGGCCAGCCGGAGTTCGACTTCGACGATGATGCGCCGGCTCCGGCCGCCCGCATCAAGCCCGAGGCTAATGCTGCCGCAGCGGTGAAACCGCGCCCGGTGCCGAAGGAACGCGCAGAAACGCAGTCCGACAGCGGAACGACGTCGACGACCGCACCGGTCTCCAACGCCGCACCGTCGTTCGAACAGCAGGCATCTGCAACGGCTGCCGCCGCATCGGCTCAGGCAGGCGGTGATGCGAAGGTAGCAGCCACCCCGGCGGCACAGCCGACAGTTGCAGCTCCGGCGGTCACGTCGTCGCCAGCCAATGCTGCAGAGGCTGCAACTGCACCGGTGGTCAAGCAAGCCTCGACTGCTGACGCAACGTCACAGGTCGCGCCGGCTGCTACTGCATCGACCTCGGGCAACCACGCGGGGGCAGCCGTACCTGCTGCAACCTCTACGGCAACCACTGAAGCGGCAGCGGCCACCCCGGTCGCGGTCACCAAGCCAGTCGAGCCGATCGCACCGAGCGTGTCGTCGGCCGAAACGCCCACCGACACGCAGACCAAGTCCGTGCCGAAGGCAACGACCGACACTGCGGCTGCAGTACCGCCGGCCGATTCGCAGGCGCGTAGTGTTCCGGCTATCGCTGCAACGCCTGCAGTGCATAGCGAGCCTGTGAAGCCCGCAGCAGCAACGTCTGTTGCTGGGCAGCAGGCGCCTGCAGCAACGGCACCGTCGGCCCCACAGGCCACCGTGGTCACTGCCAAGGTGCCTGATGCCGAGCCGTCCAATGCGGCCAAGCCTGCTGCAGACGTCACCGTGACGTCCACTACCTCGGTGACGCAGGCTGCCGCAGCATCGGACGAGGCGCCAGCCGCTCCGGTACGCAAGCCGTATGCGCCGGTGCAGACGACCATGCTGGACGCGTTGGCTCCCAAGCCCGACACCGCACCTGCTCCCTCGGCGGCCGTAGCACCGGTACCGCACAAGGCTGCAGAGCAGTCGCCGCCCGCAGCGCCGCAGGCACCCGCCCCTGTGCAGGAACAGGCAACAACCGGCGTGCCGAAGCCGGCCGTGGTCGTCTCCGAAGCGGTCAAGTCTGCAGCACCGTCTGCTGACGCCGGCGGTGCATCCGTGCAGGAAGACGACGCCGACAAGCCGCGCAACGATCACTGATCGTTGCAACGCCTCTCCGCTGGCCCGGAATGCCTGGGCCAGAGCTGCGTCAAACACGGCGGCCCTCGGGCCGCTTTGTTTTTATGCGCGATTGACCACGACAGCAGCGAAGCGCCTGGATGCAATCCAGGACCGCGCGACCAATCGACGCCGTGTCGATTGCTGGGTACTCACGAGGTCGGTCCCGTTCGTTGCAGGTGCCTATGCCGGCGACAGGCTCGGCACGCTGGCATGCTCTGTGAGGCGCGACGCACGCCACTCGCACACATCCTCCCGTCCATGCGCCGCCTCAGGTGTCTGAGGACTGCCAGCCATTGCTCGCTAGCAGCACTGGCCGACCTGCAGAAGTATGGAGGTTCGCCAATGGGCGGTCGGGTCCCTACAGATCGCTCAGCCATATTCAAGCAACACGCAAAGGTGCATGCAGGGACTGGAAAGCGCTACATCGTGCGAGCGGGGTCGGTCAGGCCGTATTGATTGGCCAGGCGCGCCAGCGCGATGTTGTCCTGGATACCGACTTTTTCGAACAAGCGCGCCTTGTGCGTATTGATCGTCTTGGCACTGAGATTCAGGCGCTTGGCGATGTCTTCCTGTCGCAGGCCTTGGGTCAGCAACAAGGCGACCTCCAGTTCGCGCGGCGACAACGCGTCGAATGGCGAGCTACCGCCTTCCAGATTGGACAGCGCAAGATTCTGCGCAATCGTGTTGCCCAGGTAGCGCCGCCCCAATGCAACCTCGCGTACCGCGCGTAACAGCTCATGTGCGTCGCCGCCTTTGCCGACATATCCGGAAGCGCCTGCTTCGAGCAGGCGCTTGGGCAGCGGACCATCTTCCAGCACCGACACGATGATCACGCGCGTGCCGTAATCGCCCTTGACGATGCGCTCGGTGATTTCCAGCCCACTGACGCCGGGCAGATGCAGGTCGCACAGCACGATATCCGGCTTGAGCTGACGAATCTGCGGCAATGCCGCTTCGCCGCTCTCTGCCTCACCCACGACATCGACGTCCACTTCCTTGGACAGGATCATCTTCATGCCGGTACGCACGAGTGCATGATCGTCGATCAGAAAAACTCTGATGGTCATCCTTGTTGTCCTCGCTGTGCGGCTGGCTGGTGCAGCCTAGCTCCGTGAATAATTCAGGGCAAGCTTGATGCGACGTATTACATTCAAGTTAGAGCGAAAAGCTCGCTCTTTTCGCATGTAGCACTGCTGACTTCGCGCGATGTGCCACTGCAGTGTGGTCGCATGATGCAAGCGCCGGCAAGACCGGCTGCATCGGGCAATGCAGTCGCGCCCGGTCAGACTTTTCCCGGTTCGGCGGTCCGCGCATCGTCCACCAGCGGACGCAGCGCAGGATCGAGTGCGACGCGCTCATCGAAGACGAAACAGCGGCCGTCGTAGCCTTCGCCGCCGACTTCTTCGAAATAGCCCAGGATTCCGCCTTCCAGCTGCAGGACGTTATCCATGCCATCGGCCTGCATCCACAGTGCCGCCTTCTCGCAACGGATACCGCCGGTGCAAAAACTCACCACCGTGGCATCGGCCAATGCAGCGCGATGCGTTTCAAGTGCTGCGGGCAACTCGGTGAACTTGTCGATCGGCAGGGTCAGCGCCCCCTGAAACGTGCCATAGGCCACTTCCTGCGCGTTGCGCGTATCGAGCAACACCAGCGGGCGGCCCCGGTCATCCCGCCCGTTGCGCATCCACTCGCGCAACACCGCAGGCGTCACTGTCGGCGCACGGCCTTGCAGCGGCGATGCATCGTCGCGACGGAAGCTGATGATCTCCGGCTTGACCTTGACCTTGAGCCGCGCAAACGGCTGCTGCGCGCTCTGGCTGTACTTGATGCGCATCTGCGAAAAACGTGGGTCGCCCTGCAGCCAGCGATAAAACGCGCCGATCCGCTCGGCTTCGCCCGCCAGAAAGAGATTGATGCCCTCTTCGGCCACCAGCACAGAGCCCTTCAGCGACTGCTGTTCGGCGTGCAGCAGCACGCTGTCGGCCAGCTGCTGCGGGTCGTGGATGGCGACGAATTGGTACGCCGCAGTATTGGTGATCATCCGGGTATTTTAAGGCGCCCGACGCCGGGTAGCGAGCGCCTGCCGGATGATCCATCGCCCTGCGGGCAGTGAGAGCGACCGCGCTGCCTCAAGGCCCCCGGGGCAAGGGATATCTGTATCCAGCCCCGATCCCATTACCGGTCACGGCGCGATGCGCCGTCAGCCACGCAGCAACAGAAATGGCAGCAACACCAACGATGCGACGATCAGCATCCCCACCAGCGTGACGATCACGAACACCGGTCGCCTGCGCAGCAATGCAACAAAGGTCTCTGCAGTGCCCGCGGCGATCGCTTCCTGCCGCTGCGCCCGCGCCAGCGCGCCACGCTGGGCCTGATACGCATCCAGCACCGCCCTGGCGCGCGGGTAGTCGGCATCGTCGCTGAGCCAGATGCCGCCTGCGGAAATGCCCCAGTTGCTGGGCCGGGTTTCGTAGATCTGCACCAGGTGCTCGCGCAGCAGCGCCCGCACCTCGTCGGCTTCGTCGTCGGGAACATTACGCAGATTGAGCAGCAGCTTGGCCATGGCGCGATGATAACGGGACCCAGATGCAATAATGGCCGCCTTCCTTCATGGATCACCCCATGCGCCTTCTGTTGACGCTCTGTGCCGCGCTGTTGCTTGTCGGCTGCGCACCTGCCCTGCCGCCGTCCGGCGGCACCATTGCCAGCTTCGAACGGATCGACCGCACCGTCGGCACCGGCGCTGAAGCCACGCCGGGTACGATGGTCACCGTGCACTACAGCGGCTGGCTGTACGACGAAAAAGCTGCCGACAAGCACGGCAAGAAATTCGACAGCTCGCTCGATCGCGCAGAACCCTTCCAGTTCGTACTGGGCGGGCATCAGGTGATCCGCGGCTGGGACGATGGCGTTGCCGGCATGCGTGTGGGCGGCAAGCGCACCTTGATGATCCCGCCCGACTACGGTTATGGCGACAATGGCGCAGGGGGCGTGATTCCGCCCGGCGCATCGTTGGTGTTCGACGTAGAACTGCTCGGCGTTCAGCCACGCTGAGTGCCTGAGCAATGATGGACACGAACAGACCGCGACTGGCGGTGATTGGCGGCGGACCTGCGGGGCTCATGGCCGCTGAAGTGGCATGCGCTGCCGGGATTGCGGTCGATCTGTACGAGGCCAAGGGCTCGGTGGGACGCAAGTTCCTGATCGCCGGCAAGGGCGGGCTGAATCTCACCCATTCCGATCCGATGCCGCTGTTCGCCCAGCGCTACCGCGAGCGCACCTCGGCGGTGGCATCGTGGCTGCAAGACTTCGATGCTGACGCCTTGCGCGGATGGGCACGCGACCTGGGCGTGGAGACCTATGTCGGCAGCTCGGGGCGTGTGTTCCCGATCGATCGCAAGGCTGCGCCGCTGCTGCGCGGCTGGGTGCGCAGACTCAAGGACCAGGGCGTCGACTTCCATGTGCAGCATCGCTGGCTGGGCTGGAGCGACGACGGCGTACTGCGGTTCGCAACGGCTGCAGGCGACATCGCCTGTCATGCCGATGCGGTGGTGCTGGCGCTGGGTGGCGGCAGTTGGCCGCAGCTTGGATCGGATGGCCAATGGCAGGCAACGCTGCAGCAACGCGGCATCGCCGTCGCCCCGCTGGTGCCCGCCAACTGCGGTTTCGATATCGACTGGAGCGCGCATTTTGTGCAACGGCATGCAGGCGCGCCGCTCAAGCCGGTCGTCGCACACTGGCGCGATGGCGCCGGCGTGCAGCATGCATTGCAGGGCGAATGCGTCGCGACCGACACCGGCATCGAAGGCAGCCTGATCTATGCAATCGCCGCCGAGTTGCGCCACCAGATCGATGTCGATGGGCATGCGGAGCTCGGCCTGGATCTCGTGCCGGGACGGACCTTGGAACGGATAAGCGCCGACTTGTCCCTGCCGCGCAAGGGGCGCAGTTTCAGCGAGCAGTTGCGTCGCCAGGTCGGCATCGAAGGGGTCAAGGCCGCGCTACTGTACGAGCATCTGGGCAAGCAGGCCGGCGACGATCTTGCGCGGGTTGCACGCACGCTCAAGCACCTGCCGCTGCGCCTGCTCAGGCCCCGCCCGCTCGCCGAGGCAATCAGTTCGGCCGGTGGCGTGCGACTGGAAGCGCTGGACGCGCAGCTGATGGCGCGCGCGCTACCTGGGGTGTTCTGTGCGGGCGAAATGCTCGACTGGGAAGCGCCAACCGGCGGCTATCTGTTGACCGCATGTTTTGCCAGCGGACGACGCGCCGCGCTTGGCGCCGTCGACTGGCTGCACCGTCGACACGATCGCGTCACAGGCGATCGCTGACAGCCGCGCGCGGCCACACCGACTTGACGTCGTACACCACCGCGCCCGGCTTGCCGAGCGCAGCGATGCGCGCTACGTCGTAATCGCGATACTGCGCGTGCGCCACTGCCAACACGACCGCATCGTAGGCGCCCTCGTCCGGCGCCTCGCATAGCTGCACGCCGCCATGCTGCAAGGCTTGTTCCGGGTCTGCCCACGGGTCGCAGGTATCGACCTGCACGCCGGCCGCCTGCAACAGCTGCACCAATTCCAGGGCACGGCTATTGCGCAGGTCCGGGCAGTTTTCCTTGAAGGTGGCACCCAGCACCAACACCCGCGCCTGCGCCAGCGTGACGCCGCGTAGCGCCAACATGCCGCAGACGCGCTCGGCGACATGCCGGCCGACGCGGTTGTTGACCTGGCGCGCGGTATGGATCAGGTCCGGGTGGTAACCCACGCTTTCGGATTTGTGCATCAGATAGTACGGGTCCACGCCGATGCAATGGCCGCCGACCAGGCCAGGCCGGAACGGCAGGAAATTCCACTTGGTGCCGGCGGCTTCGAGCACATCGAGCGTGTCGATTCCGAGCTTGTCGAAGATCAGCGCCAGCTCGTTGACCAAGGCGATATTGACGTCGCGCTGGATGTTTTCGACCACCTTGGCCGCTTCGGCCACGCGCATCGACGACGCGCGCCACGTGCCCGCCGTGATGATGCCGGCATACAGCGCATCGACCGTCTCTGCAGCCTGCGGCGTCGAGCCGGAGGTGATCTTGCGAATATCGCGCAGCCGTCGCTGACGATCGCCGGGGTTGACGCGCTCGGGGCTGTAGCCGCAGAAAAAGTCTTCGTTGAAGCGCAGGCCGGAGGCAGCCTCGAGCAGCGGCACGCAGACTTCCTCGGTGGTGCCCGGATACACGGTGGATTCGTAGATCACCAGATCGCCGGGCTTGAGCGCGGCGGCAATCAGGGTCGTGGCGCTGCGCAACGGCTCCAGGTCCGGCTGCTCGAAGCTGTCGATCGGGGTCGGCACGGTGACGATGAAGATGCTGCAGCTCGCCAGGTCAGCCGCAGTTGCGCTGTAGCGCAACTGTGTTGCGGCCGCTAGTTCGGCATCGTCCAATTCCAATGTGGCGTCGTGACCGTCGCGCAGTTGCGCGACCCGCTGCGCATCGATATCGAAACCCAGGGTGTCGCGGTGCTGGCCAAACGCCACTGCCAACGGCAGGCCCACGTAGCCGAGCCCGATGACGGCAATGCGCGAATGCAGCAGTGGGAGAAGCGTGTTGCCGGACATGCGGTTCCTTTGGGTCGCGCGCAGTGGGTACCGCGCGGCTGTGCGGCGGCAGCATAGCGCACGCGGCATGTCCGGGCCTTGGCAAGAATCGTCGCCTGGAGATTCACAATCGCCGCGCAATCAGGCACGCTATCGCAATGCCCGGGTGGCGAAATTGGTAGACGCAAGGGACTTAAAATCCCTCAGCTGCAAGGCTATGCGGGTTCGACCCCCGCCCCGGGCACACGCTGGCACGAAAATCCATTGCCAGATGCGATGACATGGCGTCTTTGAGGACGCTTTCCTGCCACTCATGCAGTCGGCATGTCCGCGAGCACCACCACCACCACCTGCAATCACGGCGACGCGTGCAATGTCCACTGCGCAGGCAAGCGGTGGCGCATGGTCTACGGACTGAAACCTGCCCGCGGCTTCCATCTTAGTGCTTGTCTGCGAAATGCTCTTGCAGGCGTCTCGCGACACGCCAGTCGACACTGGCACTCCAAACTCGGGCCGGCAGACGAGAGGCTGACTGCATTCGAGCCATGGCATTGGCGGTGCGGCGAACAGCTCCGCTGCTGCAACACCAGTTGCCGCCGAATGAGGAGTCTGTAGGGCCAAGAACTTCGATTCGCCACCCCCACTCGCCCGATCGCTGGTGCACAGCACGCAGAGTGGCGCGAGGCCACGGCGCGCGTCTGGTCCACTGCATGGCAGACACCGCCGCAACGTGCACAAGCTTGCGGATCTGCATGGGAGCTCTCGGCTCTGGCGTCATGCAGAGAGCTTGCTCAGCCACAAGCCACGTTCAACGACAGCATGCTCGCCGGAGAAAGCTTCCTATGACGGAAAACAAAGACCCCGGATATCGCGGGATATCCGGGGTCTGAATTTGGAGCGGGAAACGAGACTCGAACTCGCGACCTCAACCTTGGCAAGGTTGCGCTCTACCAACTGAGCTATTCCCGCGTGAAACTAAATTGTACAGCTTGTCACTTCGTTGCGCTAGTCCCGCCATCGTTGCCGACGCGAAAAAAGCGACTGCAGTATGGAGGCCTGGGCCGGAATTGAACCGGCGTACGCGGATTTGCAGTCCGCTGCATAACCACTCTACCACCAGGCCGAAACATCAAACCCAAGGCATCCTGCCTTGAAACAACGAGACCTCGGACAGGGGGCCTTGTCTAAATCTGGAGCGGGAAACGAGACTCGAACTCGCGACCTCAACCTTGGCAAGGTTGCGCTCTACCAACTGAGCTATTCCCGCTTGGGAGGCGAAATTCTACAGCGAACAGGATAGCTGTCAACTGTTGCTTTCGATTTTTTTCGGCTTGTTGCTGATCGCCGCTTTTTCGTCAGCGCGCAGACTTGGCCATGCTGCCTGCAGATACTGAAAACCGGACCACAAGGTCAGCAGTGCGGCGATCGCCAATGTCCAATAGCCGGCACGGAAGATCAGATTGCCCAACCAGATTTCGTGCGTGGGCATCTGCCCGGGAGTGACCGAATACAGCAGGCAAAGCAGCGCGACCATCTGCGCGGTGGTCTTGATCTTGCCGATCGCTGCAACGCGCACCTTGGCGCGCTGGCCGATCTCCGCCATCCACTCACGCAATGCGGACACTGCGATCTCGCGGCCCACGATGACCGCCGCCCAGAACGCCATCCACGGCGTGGGATGGCCCTGCACGATGAGAAACAGGGCGACTGCGACCATCAATTTGTCGGCGACCGGATCGAGGAACGCGCCGAATGCGGAATACTGGTGATACCGCCGCGCAACCCAGCCATCCAGCCAATCGGTGATGGCAGCCAGCGCGAACACACCGGCGGAGGCAAAGTTCGTCCAGGTGTAGGGCAGGTAGAACACCACGACCAACACCGGGATCATCAGGATCCGCAGCAGTGTCAGCCACGTGGGGATGGTCAACTTCATTACGGGCTCGACTCGCCTGGCGCATCGGGGAGCGCCAGCCCATGCAGGTTAGCGTAGATTCGTGCGGCAAGTGCGGCATTGACCCCGTCTACCCGCGCAATCTCGGCTTCGCCGGCCGCCTTGAGACCGACCAGGCCGCCGAAATGCTTGAGCAGGCTCGCGCGGCGTCGCGGGCCGATGCCGGGAATGTCCTCGAGCTTGCTGGTCATGCGCGCTTTCTGGCGGCGCCCGCGGTGTCCGGTGATCGCAAAGCGGTGCGCTTCGTCACGCACCTGCTGGATGAATTGCAGTGCCGGCGATGCAGCGCCCGGTCGCAACTCGCGGCCATCGGCCATGATCAGCGCCTCGTGCCCTGCCCTGCGCTCCTCGCCCTTGGCCACGCCGACCAGCACGACGTTCTCCACGCCCAGGTCGGCCAGCGCAGCCTGTGCCTGCGCCAGCTGACCGGCACCGCCGTCGATCAGCAGCACATCGGGGAGGACGCCGTTTTCTTCCACTGCACGTCGAAACCGCCGCTCGATCGCCTGGTGCATCGCCGCGTAATCGTCGCCCGGCGTAATGCCGGAAATATTGAAGCGGCGGTATTGGCCGCGTACCGGGCCGCTGGCGTCGAACACGACACACGACGCGACCGTGGCTTCGCCCATGGTGTGACTGATGTCGAAGCACTCCACGCGCTTGACCTGCTCGGGCAGGCCCAGCATCTCGCGCAGCGCTTCGCTGCGTGCGTGCTGTGCGCTCTGGCTGGTGAGCTCGGTGACCAGGGTCAGCTGCGCGTTGCGCGTGGCCAGCAGCAGGTAGCCGGCGCGCTCGCCGCGCACGTTCCACTTCAACGCCACCTTGTGCTCGGCGGCGGCGCTGAGCGCAGCCTCGATCAGTTCGGCATCGGGGATGTCGCGATCCAGCAAGATCTCGCGCGGCGGCGAGTGTTCGGCGTAGTACTGCGAGACGAACGCAGCCAGGATCTCGTCGGCGCTGTCTTCGCCGTTGGTCTTGGGAAAGAACGACCGCGTACCCAGATTGCGGCCGTCGCGGAAACTGAGCAGCAGCACGCAGGCCTGACTGGACTGGGTGGCGCAGGCCAGCACGTCCAGGTCGGCGGCGCGGCCGTCGACGTACTGGCGGTTCTGCATGCCGCGCAGCGACGACAGCAGATCGCGCAGACGCGCGGCGCGCTCGAATTCGAGCGCTTCGCTGGCCTGCTGCATCGATTGCATGATCTCTTCGCCGAGCTGATCGCTCTTGCCTTCGAGGAACATGGTGGCGCGGCGTACCGACTCGGCGTAATCGGGCGCGGCCACCAGATCCACGCACGGGCCGCTGCAGCGGCCGATCTGGTACTGCAGGCAGGGCCGCGAGCGGTTGCGAAACACGCTGTCTTCGCAACTGCGCAGCTTGAACAGCTTGTGCATCAGGCTCAGCGTTTCGCGCACGCCGGTCACGCCGGTGTAGGGGCCGAAATAGCGCCCCTGCACCGCACGCGGGCCGCGGTGCAGGGCGATACGCGGCCAGTCTTCGCGCGTCAGCAGCACATACGGGTAGCTCTTGTCGTCGCGCAACGACACGTTGTAGCGCGGCGACAAGGATTTGATCAGCTGGTTTTCCAGCAGCAACGCCTCGGCCTCGCTGCGGGTCACGGTGACGTCCATGCGCGCGACCTGCGACAGCATCGAGGTCAGCCGCGCGTTCTTTGGCGTACCGTTGAAATAGCTGCCGACACGCTTGCGCAACGCACCGGCCTTGCCGACGTAGAGCAAGGTGTCGTCGGCCGCATACATGCGATAAACGCCGGGTGCGGTGCTCAGCTGCGCAGCAAACGCCTTTCCATCGAAGTCGGCTTTGGGCCTTGCGCTCATTCTTCTATCGCAATATCGCTCAGTGCGCCGCTGGCAAGGTCGTAGCGCAAGACGGCGTGGGCGTCGGTTTCGGCAATCCAGACTGCGCCGGCGGCAACCGCCAACCCTGCCGGGCCGTGCAGACGGCGCGGCAGCTCGACCGTGGTCAGTTCGCCGCCGCCCAGACGCAGACAACGCAGGCGGCCGTTACCGGTGTCGGCAATCCACAGCAGCGGCGAATCGGCCGCCAGTGCGATGGCTTGCGGAAACTGCAGGCGTGCGGTGCCGCGTGGCCCGTCTTCGTCGCCGAACTGCCAGATGCCCTGCCCGCCCACCAGTGTCTGCACCAGGTCGCCGCGCAGCTGCATGGTGCGAATCGACGAACCCAACCCGTCGCAGACGTAGGCGACCTGCTGCACGGCTGCCAAGCCGGCCGGCTGGGCGAATGCGGCGAGGTGGCCGCTGCCATCGCGGATTTCGAGGGCGCCGGTACCGGCACGTGCGCTCAGTGCGGCGCGCCCCAGGTCGTAACTCCAGATCCGGTTGTCGCCGGCCATGGCGATCAACACCTGGTTGTCGGCAATGGCCAGCCCTTGCGGATAGTTCAAGGCGGACGCACCGGCGAACGCCAGCGGCCCCTCGACAGGCTCGCCGGAGCGGCCGGTGCCGCACAAGGTGTCCACCTGCCCGCTGCGCAGGTTGATGCGCCGCAGCGCGTGGTTGCCGGTGTCGGCGACGTACAGCTGATCGCGCTCCAGCGCCAGACCCTGCGGGCGACGAAAAGCCGCCTCGCCGGTACCGCCATCGATGAGATCGGCATTGCCGTGGCCGAATTGCCGCAACACCCGGCCGCCGTGCGTGCATTCGAGCACGCGGTGATGCCCGGTATCGGCGATATACAGACGGTCTTCGGTGGCGGCCAGCCCGGTCGGAAAACGCAGCGCCAGCCGCGGCTCGGGTTCGCGCTCCGCGATGCCCTGCAGGTCGGCGTCGGAGGGCGGTTGCTGGCCTTCGCACAATGCGGCCAGGGCCTTGTCCAGATCACCGGTGACGCCCACCAGACGCTGGCGCTCGCGGCCATAGGCATCCAGCAGGACCAGCGTGGGCCAGGACTCGATGCCGAAGCGGCGCCAGGTTTCCCAGTCCTTGTCGAGCAGGATCGGTGCACTGACGCCATGCCCGCGCAGTTGCTTGAGCGAGCGTTGCGGCAGGCGTTCGCTATCGAAACGCGGCGTCTGCACCACGATCACCTGCAGCCGCCCGGGGCTGCGCGCCTGCCACTGCGCCAGCTCGGCAAGACGCTCTGCGCACCACACCGAGCTGGCATTGACGAACGCCAGCACGAGCGCGCGGCCGCGATGCTCCTGCAAGGTGGATGGCCTGGCATTGAGCCAGGTGGGAAATTCCGGCAGTTCCTGGGTGAGCTGGGCAGTCATGGCGTAATTATGCCCAAGCGTGATTAGCCGCGGGTGAGTCTGGCGACCGTCTGTCGCGCCGCGGTATCGACCAGCTGCCAGACCTGCTCGAACTCCTTGCTGCCGCCGGTGTACGGGTCGGGTATTTCGTCACGCGCGTCCACGCCGGCCCACGGCAACCACAGGGCGACCTTGTCGCGTCGCGCTGCCGGCGCCAGACGCTGCAGATCGCGCAGATTGTTGCCGTCTGCGCACAGCAGCCAGTCGAAGTGTTCGAAATCCTCCTGGCGCACCTGCCGTGCGCGCAGGCCGGAGATATCCACCCCATGGCCGCGCGCGCAACCGATGGCACGCGGGTCTGGCGGATCGCCGGCGTGCCAGTCGCCGGTGCCGGCCGAGTCGACCTCGATGCGTCGCGACAGGCGTGCCTCATGCAGCCGTGCGCGCAAGGCACCCTCGCCCATCGGCGAGCGGCAGATATTGCCCAGGCACACGATCAGGACCTTCATGCCGATGCCACGCGCACTTGTGCCCGGGCCAGATCGTCCGGCGTATCGATGCCCGGCGGAAACTGCTCGGGCGTCAGCGCAACGGCGATGCGATGACCGGCTTCCATCGCGCGCAGCTGTTCCAGCGATTCGATCCGCTCCAGCAGGCCGGGCGGCATCGCCGCGAATTGCTGCAGGAATCCGGCGCGATAGGCGTAGATGCCGATATGGCGCAGCCATTGGCCGTGCTCGGGCAAGCGGTCGCGCTGGCTGGCGAAGCTGTCGCGATGCCAGGGGATCGGCGCGCGGCTGAAATACAGCGCGTGCCCGCCTGCGCTGCGCACCAGCTTGACCACATTGGGGTCGAACAGATCGTGTGCGCTCTCCACCTGCGCGGCCAGCGTCGCCATCTCCGCGCCTGAGCGCAGTAGCAGCTCAGCGACCGCGCGAATACCCGCAGCCGGCGCAAACGGTTCGTCACCCTGCAGATTCACCACGCACACATCGGTGTCCCAGCCGGCGATACGCGCGCATTCGGCCAGACGATCGGTGCCGGAAACATGGTCGCTGCCGGTCATCGCGACATGAACGCCGGGCAGTGCCTCGATCGCGTCGGCAATCCGTACATCATCGGTTGCCACCCAGACCTCGCGCGCGCCTGCGGCCAGTGCCCGCTCGGCCACGTGCTGAATCATCGGGCGGTCGCCTATCAACTGCAGCGGCTTGCCCGGCAAACGGGTGGATGCATAACGCGCCGGAATGGCGACGACGAAATCGGCAGACGGGTTGTTGGTCATGGGGTCGCGTTCTCTGCAGCAAGGGTGTTGGAGCGGCCGGACGGTCGAGCAGGTGTGGCGTTCCTGGATCGGCAGCATTGCGTGTCGATCGAGACGTTGCGACGGATCGCAACAGTTGCAGTGGCACAGCATGGCGCCTGTGCCGTGTAACGGCTGTCGCTGGCGCGACTGTAAGAGAACGCTGAGGTCGTCGATGTAGCGGCGCCAGGCGCGCCGGCGAAGTGTCTCTGCAAACCGATTGCGACCCGGCTTAAAGCGGTATCCCGCATCCAGCCAGCCTCCAGGATGACGTGCAACCGAGACGTGCGCAGGCAGCACACGCACGCGCAACAAGCGGCCAGGATCAAACGCTCTGCCGGCTGGCTAACTTGTCCAACCGATCCAGCAGGCTCACCCAGAATGCAGCCGGCAACTCCGCCTTGAGCGGCACGCTGTACAGCCACTCATCGGCGAAAGGACGGCACTTCACTGCGTCCTTTTCGGTCATCAACACCGGCAGACGACTGCCGAAACTGAAATCTGCAGCGCGGTACACGTGATGATCGGGAAAGGCATGCGGCACCACTCCGATGCCGCGCGCGCGCAACATGGCGAAGAAGCGTTCGGGGTGCGCGATACCTGCCACGGCATGCACGCGCTGCCCGGCCAGCATGCTCAGTGGTTGCGCCCGTTTGCCGTCCATGGGCTGCACGCTGTCGATGCTCAGGCGCATCTGCCATTCGCCGAAACCGGCATCGTCCGTGGTCTGTGCGGCAGTGGTGGCGCTGGCCTGCCCGAGATTGACCACGCGGAAATCGCAATCGCGCGCGCGCGCGGCCGGTTCGCGCAGCGGCCCGGCCGGTAGCAGGCGGCCATTGCCGTAGCGGCGCTGACCGTCGACCACCTCGATTTCCACGTCGCGTGCCAGCCGATAATGCTGCAAGCCGTCATCGCAGACGATGATGTCGCAACCGGCCTCGACCAGCGCGCGCGCAGCGGCCACGCGATCGCTGTCCACACGCACGCGTGCGCCGGTTTTCCAGGCGATCAACACCGGCTCGTCGCCACCGAGCGCCACCGCCGTGTCTGCGTCCACCCATCGTGCAGTGCCGGAGTCGTCGCGGCCATAGCCACGGCTAGCAACGCCAGGTGTCCAGCCGGCTTCCTGCAGCTTGGACACCAGTGCGATGGTCAGGGGGGTCTTGCCGGTGCCCCCCGCCGTGACGTTGCCGACCACGATCACCGGCACCGGCACGCCATGCCGTTTACGCCAGCCGCGGCGGTACAGGCTACGCCGCAGCGCGATGGCCGCGCCATAGATCGGTGCCAGTACGCGTGCAGGCAGCGGAATCGGCGCGTTGTCGTACCAATAGCCCGGCGTACGGGCGCCATGCTTGCTCATGCCTGCCGTTCGCGAAACTGCATGCCGTGCAGGTGCGAATACAACCCGCCCTGCGCCAGCAATTCGGTGTGGGTACCACGCTCGACGATGCGGCCCTGATCCATCACCAGCACCTGGTCGGCATGCTCGATGGTGGACAGCCGGTGCGCGATCACCAGCGTGGTGCGGTCCGGCATCAGTTTGTGCAAGGCGTCCTGCACCAGTCGCTCCGACTCGTTGTCCAGCGCGGCGGTGGCTTCGTCCAGGATCAGGATCGGCGCATCCTTGAGCATCGCACGCGCGATCGCAAGACGCTGCCGCTGCCCGCCGGACAGCCGCCCGCCCTTGGTGCCGACGTGCGATTGCAGGCCCTCGGGCAGTTGCGCCACGAACTCCATCGCATTGGCGCCCAGGATCGCGCGCTCCAGTTGGCCGGCATCTGCGGTGCGCATTTCGCCATAGGCGACGTTGTCGGCGATGCTGCCGTCGAACAGCATGACCTGCTGGCCAACCAGCGCGATCTGGCGACGCAGGTCCGCCAAGGCGTACGCCTGTACCGGACGCCCATCGAGCAGGATCTGCCCGGCCTCGGCTTCATAAAAACGCGGAATCAGTTTGATCAGGCTGGATTTGCCGCTGCCGGAGCGGCCGACGATCGCGGTCACTGTGCCGGGTTGCGCGACAAAACTGACATCGGCCAGCGCCGGATTCACCTGGCCTGGATAGCGGGCCGTGACATCGCGGAACTCGATCAGGCCTTTCGCGCGGGTCAAGGGCTCCGCGCCCTGATCCGGCTCGTCCGGGCTGTCGAGCACCGAGAACAGGCGCTCGGCCGAGGCCAGGCCGCGCTGGACCATGTTCTGCACATTGGTGAGCTGCTTGAGGCCTGGAATGATCGTCAGCATCGAAGTCATCAACACCACGAAGTCGCCCGCGGTCAGGCGCCCGGCCAAGGCCTGCGCACCGGCCACGAACAGCAGCGCCGACAGCCCGATCGCGCCGATCATCTGCACGGTGGCGGTGGAAATGCCGCGGGTGGATTCGACCTTCATCGCTAGGCGCAGGTTGCGGTCGGCCAGCGCCCCGTAGCGCTCCATTTCGGTCTGCTGGGCCCCGTAGATCTTGACCTCCTGGTGACTGGACAAGGTCTGGTCGGCGGCCTGCAACAGGTGCGCACCGCTTTCCTGGATGCTGTGGCTGATGCGCCGATAGCGCCGCGCCACCTTGTCCATCACCCAGGCCAGCACCGGCGCCAGTACCACGATGGTGAGCGTGACCTGCCAGCTATGCCACAGCATCAGCGCCAGTGCGCCGATCACCTGCAGCGACTGCTGGATCATCACCTTGACCGCATCCACCGCGGCCTGTGCGACTTGATCGGAATCCGAACCCAGGCGTATCAACATCGATGGCACCGGCTCGGAATCGAAGCGCGAGCCCGGCAGACGCAGATACTTGGACATCACCTTGACGCGCAGATCGCGCGCAATGCTGCGCGCGGATTTGCCCATCGCCATGTCGGTGATATAGCCGGCAACGCCACGCACCACAAACAGCAGGATGATCTGCACCGGCAGCCAGCGGCTGACTTCGGCGTTCTTGTAAATAAAGGTCTCGTCGGTGATCGGCTTCATCAACGCCAGGAAGCCGGTGGTGCCTGCCGCTTCGACCAACGCGGCAATCAGCGCGGCGATCAGCAACAGCCGATACGGCTTGGCGAAGCCCAACAGGCGACGGTACGTGCGCCAGGACGAGACTGGCGCCGGGCGGTCGTTGATAGCGGTCACTGGCGGGTTCCGTTCTTGCTTGTCTTGCCGGCAGTGCCGGTCTGGGGCGCGGTCGCAATGGCGAT
The DNA here is from genome assembly GCF_024806835.1 of Xanthomonas sp. 3793. Lineage (GTDB taxonomy): Bacteria > Pseudomonadota > Gammaproteobacteria > Xanthomonadales > Xanthomonadaceae > Xanthomonas > Xanthomonas arboricola_F. Next base: position 119,469 of record NZ_JANTYU010000001.1, on the reverse strand, counting down.
ACGCCGGAAGCCGAGCTGCCCCAACGCATCCTGCGCGGTGACAACGGCCTGATACGGCGTACGCGCATCGGCACGCATCAGCACCGTCTGCTCGCGGTCGTCGCCGGCGATCTGGGCGATGGTCTGCTTCAGCGACTCCACATCTGCGCGCAGGACTTCCTGGTCGTTGATGAAGTAATGCCCGTCGGCATTGACCAGCACGCTGAGCGAGCGCGGCGGCGCGCTGGTGTTCTGGTCGCTGGCGGTGGGCAATTGCAGCTGCAACGTGGAGCGTGCGTCGAAGGTCGTGGTCACCACGAAGAAGATGATGAGGACGAGAATGACGTCAATCAATGGCACCAGGTCGATATGCGGCTCGTCCTGGCTTCGGTCGCTGCCGATGCGCATCCGTCAGCCCTTTGCCATGACGGGCTTGCTGCCCGGCGCTGCCGGCGCCGCCGCCACAGGTGCCGCGCGGCCATCCATGGTGTCCAGCAGCAGCGTGGCTTCCTGTTCCATCTCGATGATGTAGCCGGCAATGCGCCCCTTGAAGAAGCGATGCGCCATCAACGCGGGCACTGCGATGATCATGCCGGTGGCGGTGCACACCAGCGCCTTGCCGATGCCGCCGGCCAGCTGGTTCACATCGCCCACGCCGTGATCGAGGATGCCCAGGAACATCTGGATCATGCCGACCACCGTGCCGAGCAACCCCAGCAGCGGACCGGCCGAGGCGATGGTGCCCAGCGCGTTCAGGTAGCGCTCCATGCGGTGCACCACATGGCGACCGGTATCTTCGATGCGTTCACGTACCAGATCGCGCGGACGACCGCGCACATCCAGCGCCGCCGCCAGCAGCGCGCCCAGCGGCGAATTGCGCCGCAGCGACTCGATGTGGGTGGGATCCAGCTTGCCGCGCGCGGCCCAGTTACGGACTTCTTCGCCCAGCCCCGGCGGCGTCACTTCGTTGCGGCGCAAGGCCCACAGACGCTCCAGTACGATCGCAAGGGCGATCACACCCAGCAACAGCAACGGCACCATCGGCCAACCGCCCGCCTTGACCAGCTCCAACACGATTCGATTCCTCCGGCAACGCGGCCGCCTATTCGCTGGCCGATAGGATAGCAGTCGACCGCCGCCGTTCCGCAGCATCCCAAAGACGCGGCTGCCAGCGTCGTCGCTCGCGCAGCTGCAGGCCGTCCGCCCCTAGCCATACCCTGATCGCACCGGACTGGGCAGTGTCGAGCAATTCGGCCCCGCTGCCCGTCCAGCGCTGAACCACCTGTGCGCGGGGATGGCCAAAACGGTTGCCATACCCGGAGGAGACCATCGCCAGCTGCGCTCCGGTGGCGGCAATGAAAGCGGCGTGCGAGCCGTCTGCGCTGCCGTGATGCGGTACCACCACCACCTCCGCACGCAGCCCCGCAACCTGCTCGCGCATCAGTCGACGCTCGATGAGCTCGTCGATGTCGCCCGGCAACAGCGCACTGGCGTGCAGCGTCTCGACCCGCAGCACGCAGCTGGATTGGTTGCGCAGATACGGAAAATCCGCAGCTGGATGCAGAAAGCGAAAGCGCACGCCATCCCACTCCCACTGACGGCCGGCCTGGCAGCGCGAGCGGACATCCAGCGGCGCCCCTGGCGGTGCAGCCGTCATCGCGACCGGCAGACCCGCGCGCACCGCTGCGTATCCGCCGGCATGGTCGGCGTCGGCATGACTGAGCACCAGCGCATCCAGCTGACGCACCCCGAGCGCACGCAGGGCGGGCAGCACCACGCGCTCGCCGGCATCGAACCCATCGCGCACTGCGGGGCCGGTGTCGAACAGCAGCGCATGCCGCTGCGTGCGCACCAGCACTGCCAGACCCTGCCCGACATCCAACACCTGCAGGTCGGCTTCGCCAGCGCCGGGCAAGGCACGATCCGGCCATAGCAACGGCAGCCACAGCAGCATCGCAACGGCCTTGCCCGGCGTGCCTCGCGGCAGCAATAGCCAGAACGCGCCCAGCAACGCTGCAATCAGCGCAATCGCGTCGGATTCGGGCACCCACCACAACGCCACCGTGGTCTGCCCAAGCCAGACGAACCCCGGCCAGGTCAACGCGAAGCACCAGCCGGCCAATTGCCATGCCCAGACGCCCGCACCGGCATGCAGCGCTTCAAGCGCTGTTCCCAGCAGGCACAGCGGCACCACGACAAAGGTCCACCAGGGAATGGCGACAAGATTGGCCAACGGCCCCACCAGCGATGCCTGCCCGAACAAGCTGACCGTCAGTGGCAGCAAGCCGACGGTGGCGACGGTCTGCGCAGACAGGAAGCCGCGCAGGAGGCTGCGGTCATCTGCGGGCAGGCACCACACCAGCCAGGCGACACCGGCAAAACTGAGCCAGAAGCCTGCCACCAGCACGCTCAATGGGTCCCATGCCAGCACTGCAAGCAGCGCCAGCGCAAGAATCTGCGCCGTTGTGGCGCGTCGCCGCGCAACCCGCGCCAGTGCCACGACGGCGATCATCAGCACAGTGCGTACCGTGGGCAGCGCCAATCCTGCAACCACCGCGTACGCAGCGGCGCCGAGCAGCGCGGCGATGGCTGCGGCATGCACGCGTGGCATCACCAGACCCAGACCCGGCCGCCATCGCCACAGCCCGGCCACCATCAGTGCAAAGAACGCGGCAACCAGGCCGACATGGAATCCGGAGATGGCGATCAGATGGCTCAGCCCGGTCGCGCGCAGGGTCGCCCATGCCGCATCGTCCAGTCCACGCGTGTCGCCCAGTGCAAGGGCGCGCAGGTAAGGCGCAGAAGGGCCGGAGACCTGCGCAGCAATCCGCAGCGACATCCGGTCGCGCCAGGCATCCACGCCACGCGGAGCGACAACCTCGCGCGCAGCGCCGAGGTCGCGTACATACCCGGTGGCGACGATGCGCTGCGCCAACGCCTGACGTTCGGCATCGAACCCACCCGGGTTGCGAAGACCGCGCGGTGCACGCAGCTTGAGCTGCAGTTGCCAATGTGCCCCCGCCCGCAGCGCGGCGCGCGGGCCGATCTGGTCGGCACCGAAGGAGTCGTACCAGGCCAATTGCAACAGTTTGCCGCGCAGGGCCACCGGCTGCGCTTGATCGTGATCGACGCGCAACTGGAACCGCGTACGCCGTTGCTCGGCCACCGGCAGCCCGACAATGCGGCCGCGAACGCTGATCTCGCGCGCTTCGTCACGTGGCGGCAATTGCGACTGCAAGGTCTCGGCCACTTGCCAGCCAGTCAGCCCGAAGCCTACCGTCGCCGTTGCAAGTGCCAGCATCCACCACGCTGGCCGCGGACGCAGCCACAGGGTGAGCGCAGTGCCGAGCACGCCCGCAAACAGACAGGCGGCATACAGCGCCTGCGGCAACAGCGCCGGCGACCATGCACAAACGACCACGCCCAGCAGCAACGCGCCTGCGACAGGCACTGCCGATGCAAGCCGCGGCGACGGGGCTGCGTGACCTGACACATCCATGTTGCCGCTCAATCCCGATCATCCTGATCCAAAGAGCAACGCTAAACAAACCGGTGGGTTGGAGGCAGCGGTGGTTTGCGCACAACACGGTCAGAAGAGACCGCATCTGCTGTAGCGCGTTACCGGCATGCCGCGATTCGATGCGCATGCTCAACGCTGCCAACGGGTTTCGGCCAGGAGCATCAGCGATGAAGCTGGCGGTCAGCTCGATCGTCCCCGCGCATCCCGTCGGTCGGGCCGCACGAAAAAACCGCGTAGAACGATGAAACGTGGCCGATGCAACAATCGCCAGATCACCCCAACAGATCGCACGGCGCCACATTCGCCTCGATTTCATGAGCGAGCGACTATGTTCGACGCTGTTTTTGAGGAGTTCCCCCACATGCGTAAAGGCATTGCATTGATTGTCGGCGTGACCGGCATCTCCGGCTACAACCTGGCCAACGTGCTGGTCGCCGATGGCTGGACCGTTTACGGCCTGGCACGCCGCCCGCTGCAGCACGACGGCGTCATTCCCGTCGCCGCCGATCTACTGGACGCCGACAGCACCAACAACGCGTTGCGTGGCCTGCCGATTACCCACGTGTTTTTCTGTACCTGGACGCGTCGCGACACCGAACGCGAGAACGTCGAGGCCAATGGCGCAATGATGCGGCACCTGTGCGATGCCTTGAGCGACGCGCCGCTGCAGCACATGGCGCTGGTCACCGGCACCAAGCATTACCTGGGCGCCTTCGAGAACTACGGTAGCGGCAAGGCCGAAACGCCGTTCCGCGAGAGCGAGCCGCGCCAGCCGGGCGAAAACTTCTACTACACGCTCGAAGACCTGCTGTTCGCGCACGCCGAGCGGCACGGCTTTGGGTGGAGCGTGCATCGCTCGCACACCATGATCGGCATGGCCAACGGCAGCAATGCGATGAACATGGGCGTGACGCTCGCGGTCTACGCCTCGCTGTGCAAACACACCGGGCAGCCATTCGTGTTCCCGGGTTCGCAAGCGCAGTGGAACAGCCTTACCGACCTGACCGACGCTGGCCTGCTTGGCCGTCAGCTGGCCTGGGCGGGACTGAGCCCGGCAGCGCGCAACCAGGCCTTCAACACCGTCAATGGCGATGTGTTCCGCTGGCGCTGGATGTGGGGCGAGATCGCGGCGTTCTTCGAGCTCGATGCCGCCCCCTGCCCCGACACGCCGCAGCCACTGGAGGCGCGCCTGACCAAGACCGCACCAGAGCTGTGGGCCGAGCTGGCCGCGCAGCACAATCTGGTCGAGTCGGACGTCAATCGCCTGGCCTCGTGGTGGCACACCGATGCCGACCTGGGCCGCGAGATCGAGTGCGTCAACGACATGACCAAGAGTCGCGAACTGGGCTTTCTGGACTTCTACGACAGCCGCGCTTCGTTCTTCGAGCTGTTCACCCGGTTGCGAGCACTGCGCATCATTCCCTGACCGCAGCCAATGCGTCGCTGCAGGTCGCACCGGCCTGCAGCGATATGGATAAGCGTGGAGTCCAGAGGTTTAGAACCGCCCGACAAACCGCGTGTGCTCACCGCCGGTGGGACGCGGCCGATGCTCGGTACCGCATGGACCATTCATGCACTGCAGTTTCGAGCGCGCCGCTCATGCCCTACCCTGGCAACGGCTCGCCACGTTGCGTTCGCTGGCCCTGGAGCTGTGCACCGGGATTGCACCACGGCAGCGACGCACCGCGCTGCCGCGCTGCGCATCCTGCACGCAGCGCCATGGCGCGAGAGATGCGTTTTATTGCGCGAGGCGACCGACAACCCGATCGCGTCGCAGGCACTCACACGGCCGAGGGCGCCAGCTCGCGCAACTTGCCTTGATGCAGCTCCAGCACCCGATCCAGGCGACGCGCCAGGCTGCGGTCGTGAGTGACCAATACAAGGCTGGTACGCTGCGCGCGGTTGAGTTCCAGCATCAGTTCGAACACCGTGCCTGCGGTTTTGTCGTCGAGATTGCCGGTGGGCTCGTCGCCCAGCACGCATCCCGGCTTGTTCACCAGTGCACGCGCCACCGCACAGCGCTGACGCTCGCCGCCCGACAGTTCGCTGGGCTTGTGTTCGATGCGATGGCCGAGCCCGACCGATTCCAGCAACTGCAATGCCTGCCCACGCGCCACCGCTACATCCTTGCCCGACAGCAGCACCGGCATCATCACGTTTTCCAGCGCGGTGAATTCCGGCAGCAGATGATGGAACTGGTACACGAAGCCCAATGCCTGGTTTCGCAGCCTGCCGCGCTCGCCATCGGACAGCGCCGACATGCGCTGTCCTGCGACATACACCTCCCCCGAGGTCGGAATGTCCAGCCCGCCAAGCAGATGCAGCAAGGTGCTCTTGCCCGCGCCGGACGCGCCGACGATCGCGACCGTTTCGCCGGTTGCCACCGTCAGATCCAGACCGTCGAACACCGGCGTGCGCATCTTGCCTTCGGCATAGGTCTTGCCCAGACCCTCGGCCCGAATCACTGACTCTGCTTGGTTTGGCTTCTGCACGACCGCTTCCCGATTCCCGATTTCCGATTCCCTGATCTCATTCATAACGCAGCGCCTCCGCCGGCTGGGTACGCGAGGCGCGCCATGCCGGGTACAAGGTCGCCAGGAAACTCATCACCAGCGCCACCACGGTGATCACCACCACGTCCTGGGTCTGCATGTCGGTCGGCAGGCCGGTGATGTAGTACACGTCTTCCGGCAGCAGCTTGACGCTGAAGATCGTCTCGATCAGGCCGAGGATGCGCTCCAGATTGAGGGTCAGCACGATACCGCCGATCACCCCCATGATCGTGCCCATGAAACCGATCAACGAGCCCTGCACCATGAACACCTGCATCACCCCGCCGGGCGACAGGCCCAGCGTGCGCAGAATCGCGATGTCGGCCTGCTTGTCGGTGACCAGCATGACCTGCGAAGACACCAGGTTGAACGCACCCATCGCCACGATCAGCGACAGCAGGATGCCCATCACGGTCTTTTCCATCTTCAACGAGTGATAGAGATTGGCGTTTTCCTGGGTCCAGTCGCTCACCCGGTACGGGCCGTGCAACTTCAACGCCAGATCGCGCGCGACGTTCCAGGCCTGATCCATGTCGTGGAGCCGCAGCCGCACGCCGGTGACGCCATCCATGCGCAACACCCGCCCCAGATCCTGCATGTTGACCACCGCCAGGCCGCGATCGATCTCGTTGTAGCCGGCTTCGAAAATCCCGCTGACGGTGAAGCGCTTGAGCCGCGGCATCGCGCCCAATGGCGTGGCCTGGGTATCGCTGAGCAATACGACGACGCTGTCGCCCACATCCACGCCCAGCCAGATCGCCAGCTCCTTGCCGATGACGATGTTGTAGGAGCCCGGAGTCAGGCTGTCGACCGAGCCCTGCTGCATCTTCTTGGCCAGCACGGACACCTTGTTCTCTTCGGCCGGAACGATGCCACGGACGATGGCCGGCTGCTTGCGTGGGCCCTGCAGCAGCGATTCGGTTTCGATATACGGTGCGGCGCCGGCAACGCGCGGGTCGGCCATGGCGACCTCGACCGCATGCTGCCAATCGCGCATCGGCGCGCCTTCGGCGCTGACAGTGGCATGCGCCGCCATCTGCAGCAGACGGTCGCGGATTTCCTTTTGAAAACCGCTCATCACTGCCAGCGTGGTGATCAGCACAGTGACGCCCAGGGCGATGCCCAGGATCGATGCCATCGAGATAAAGGAGATGAAGCCATTGCGCCGCTTGGCACGCAGGTAGCGCAAGCCGATGGCAACCGGGATAGGTTTGAACATGCGGTTCAACCGGGAAAGGGACGCTATGGTGCCACTTGCGGCCGCCCGGACGAAATCGCATGTGCCTGCGCGGCCAGACGCAGTTCACGTCGTTGCGCTGCAAGCAGGGTATCCGGCCAGAAATGCAGGCGTTCGCGGCGCGCATCCGGACCTGTCCACGCCACCACCGCAATCGGTCCGCGCCAGGCGATCTGCAGGTTCTGCACCTGCGTGCCGTCAATGCTGGCGGGGCTCTCGCCCCAGGGAACGACCAGTTGCCGCACTGGCGAACGCAACAGCCGCCAGTGCGACCTGCCGACCGAAGCCGACGCAACGATGGACAGGACCACAGCCAGCCAGGCCGGCATGCCGCTGCGCCAGATGGCGCACAGCGCCAGCACTGCGAGAAGGCTCAGTGCGCAAACAAGCCCGCGCGAAGGCCGCCACTCAAGCCGGCAAGGCGCGGATATCGGCGATGAGTGCGGCGTTGGCGACATCCGGGCAAGCCTCGTAACCCATGAACCAGCGCCACAACTTATCGTCTTCGCAATCCAGCAGCTGTAGGAAAACCGCGCGCTCGGCCTCGGAAGCCTGCGCCCAGCGCTGATCCAGATAGCGCCCGAACAGCTGATCCAGTTCGCGCATGCCGCGCCGGCAACGCCAGCGCAGCTTTTTCAACAAGGTCTGTTCGTCCATTCCTATCTCCACCCCGCCCTGCGGCGGGGGCGAAAACGACAGCGGCACCTGACCATAAGGCCGGTGCCGCTGCGAACCACATCCCGCCCATGCGAGATATCGGCGCCTTGCGATCAGGCGCGACGGGCCATCATCAATTTCTTGATCTCGGCGATCGCCAGCGCAGGATTCAGGCCCTTCGGGCAGGTCCGTGCGCAGTTCATGATGGTGTGGCAGCGATACAACTTGAACGGGTCCTCGAGATCGTCCAGCCGCGCACCGGTGTCCTCGTCGCGCGAGTCGATGATCCAGCGGTACGCCTGCAGCAGGATTGCCGGACCCAGGTAACGCTCGCCATTCCACCAGTAGCTCGGGCAGCTGGTCGAGCAGCACGCGCACAGGATGCACTCGTACAGGCCATCGAGCTTGCGGCGGTCTTCCGGCGACTGCAGGCGCTCGCGATCCGGCGGCGGCGGGGTCTGGGTGCGGATCCACGGCTTGATCGACGCGTACTGCGCATAGAAGTGGGTCAGATCCGGAACCAGATCCTTGATCACATCCATATGCGGCAGCGGGTAGATCGGCACTTCGGCCTTGCCGCAGGCATTGATCGCCTTGGTGCAGGCCAGCGTATTGGTGCCGTCGATGTTCATCGCGCACGAGCCGCAGATGCCCTCGCGGCACGAACGACGGAACGCCAATGTCGGGTCGATCTCGTTCTTGATCTTGATCAGTGCGTCCAGCACCATCGGGCCGCACTTGTCGAGATCGATCTCATAGCTATCGGTGCGCGGGTTGGCGTCGCCATCCGGATCCCAGCGGTAGACCTTGAAGGTGCGCGTGTTCTTGGCGCCCTGCGCAGGGTAATGCTTACCCTTGCCGATCTTTGAATTCTTGGGGAGGGTGAACTCTGCCATAGCTGCTCTCGTTGGCTCAGGCGGTGCGCGGTGCGAACGACAGCCGCACCGTGCGCATGAAGGTAAAGACGATGGATGCCGCCACCGAAGCGGCGGTGCAGCGACCGGCCTGTTGCCGGCGCTGCTCCTGCGTGGTCAAACGCTCCGGCCGCTGCAAGCACCTGCCGCGGCGCCAGGACAACCCGGCGACCGGCTTCGTTACAGCGAGGGAGCCTTGCATGCGCATCGATCAGTAAACGCGCGGCTTCGGCGGGACGACGTCCACGTCCTTGCTCAGCGTGTACATGTGCACCGGGCGATACTCGAACTCGCACTTGCCCTTGTCGTCGACGGTGACCAGCGTGTGCTTCTGCCAGTTGACGTCGTCACGGTCCGGGAAGTCCTCGTGCGAATGCGCGCCGCGGCTTTCCTTGCGCTGCTCGGCCGAATTGATCGTCGCCACTGCGTTGAGCAGCAGGTTGTTCAACTCGTAGGTCTCGATCAGATCCGAGTTCCAGACCAGCGAGCGGTCGGACACCTTGACGTCTTCGAAGGTGGCGAAGATCTCGGCCATCTTGTCCACGCCTTCCTTCAAGGTCTTGCTGGTGCGGAACACTGCGGCGTCGGACTGCATGGTGCGCTGCATGTTGTCGCGGATCACCGAGGTCGGCGTGGAGCCGTTGGCATAGCGCAACTTGTCCAGCAGCCCCAGTGCCTTGTCGCAGGCATCGGACGGCAGGGTCTTGTGCGGCTGATTGGGCTTGACCGTCTCGGCGCAGCGGTTTGCCACCGCACGGCCGAACACCACCAGATCCAGCAGCGAGTTGGAACCCAGGCGGTTGGCACCGTGCACCGACACGCAGGCGGCTTCGCCGATCGCGTACAGGCCAGGCACCACCGCATCCGGGTCGTCGCCCTGCTTGCGCACCACTTCGCCGTAGAAATTGGTCGGAATGCCGCCCATGTTGTAGTGCACCGTCGGCAGCACCGGGATCGGCTGCTTGGTCACGTCCACACCGGCAAAGATGTGGGCGCTTTCGGCGATGCCGGGCAGCTTTTCGTTGATGACTTCCGGGCCGAGGTGGGTCAGGTCGAGCAGGATGTGATCCTTGTGCTCGCCAACACCGCGGCCTTCGCGGATCTCCACCGTCATCGAACGCGATACCACGTCGCGCGATGCCAGATCCTTGTAGTGCGGTGCGTAGCGCTCCATGAAGCGCTCGCCGTTGCTGTTGCGCAGAATGCCGCCTTCGCCGCGTACGCCCTCGGTGATCAGGCAGCCCGCACCGTAGATGCCGGTGGGATGGAACTGCACGAACTCCATGTCCTGCACCGGCAGGCCGGCACGCATCACCAGGCCGCCGCCATCACCGGTACAGGTGTGCGCGGAGGTGGCGCTGAAGTAGGCACGGCCGTAGCCGCCGGTGGCCAGCACCACGCCGTGGGCGCGGAACAGATGCAGCGAGCCTTCGGCCATGTCCAGGGCCAGCACGCCACGGCAGACACCTTCTTCGTCGAAGATCAGGTCCAGCGCGAAGTACTCGATCATGAAGCGCGCGTTGTGCGCCAGCGACTGCTGATACAGCGTGTGCAGCATCGCGTGGCCGGTACGGTCGGCTGCCGCGCAGGTGCGCTGCGCCGACGGGCCTTCGCCGTACTTGGTGGTCATGCCACCGAACGGGCGCTGGTAGATCTTGCCTTCTTCGGTACGCGAGAACGGCACACCGTAGTGCTCGAGCTCGATGATGGCCGGGATCGCTTCGCGGCACATGTACTCGATTGCGTCCTGGTCACCCAGCCAATCGGAGCCCTTGATGGTGTCGTAGAAGTGATAGCGCCAGTCGTCCTCGCCCATGTTGCCGAGCGCGGCCGAAATACCGCCCTGTGCCGCCACGGTGTGCGAGCGGGTCGGGAAGACTTTGGTCAGGCAGACCGTCTGCAAGCCCTTCTGGGCCAGGCCGAACGTGGCGCGCAGGCCGGCGCCGCCGGCACCCACCACGACCATGTCGTACTTGTGTTCAGTGATCTTGTAAGCGGACATCTAATCTGGATTCCTGTTCTGTGTGCCCGATGACTCAGGCACCGCCCAGCGCGATGCGCGCCACTGCGAAAATGCTGACGATCGCGCCAAGCACGGCGATGAACTTCACCGTCGTCTGCAACGCCAGCGCCAGCAACGAATTGTGGATGTAGTCCTCGAGCACGACCTGCAGGCCAAGCTGCGCATGCCAGAACATCGCCACCAGGAAACCGACCAGCAATACGGCGTTCCATGGCTTGGACACCGCGGTGACTGCCGTCATGTAGTCGGAACCGAGCAGGCTCAGCACGAACGCCACAAACCAGATCGCCAGCACGACCAACGCGGTCGCGGTCAGCCGCTGCATCACGAAATGTTCGGTGCCGGTCTTGGCCGCGCCCAGCCCGCGTACGTTCTTCAACGGGGTGCGATAGCGGCTCATGCGGAAGCTCCAGTGAGGACATACGCCCAGATCGCAGCGGTCAGCACCAGGCTGGCGATCACCGACGTCCAGCTGCTGCGGATGAAGGCGGGAATGCTGAAGCCGCGGCCGAAATCCTGGACGATATGGCGGATGCCGTTGGACAGGTGATAGGTGAAGGCCCATGACCAGGCGAACAGGAACAACTGGCCGTACCAGGCACCCAGATGCTGGGTGAGGCAATTCCAGTGGTCCTCACCGAGCATCAGCAACAACAGCGAGACGGCGATGACCAGCGCGCCTCCGGAAAGGATGACGCCGGTGGCTCGATGCAGGATCGAGGTCGCCATCTGGATCTGCCAGCGATATACCTGCAGATGTGGAGAAGTGGGACGTTCGCGGATCGCCATTCGCTGGGCTCGTTTTCTCGGCTGGGCGGCACTAGGCCGCTGTGGCTAGAAGCTGCTCAAAAATCGATGCAGCGTCCATTCTTTTCCCAGTCGCCGTAGCGCGTTGGCTCGGGGCCGTCGCGTCCACCAATCTCCTTCGGCAGTGGCTTCTTCTCGGGAATATGCTCCTGAGGGGAAGGCTGCGTCTCGGAATCCTGCGCTGGGGTGGGGGTTGGATGGCCTATCATAGTGGTCTCACAACGTTGCGATTTTAGTCCTCCCCATCCATGGCTGACAACCTGAATCTTATTCCACAGGGTTTTGGCTCCCTGCACGATATGCAATACGTCCGACTTGTCGGCGCGGATGCAGTGGCGTTTGCGCATGCCCAATTCGCCAACGACGTGCAGGCGTTGGCGATCGGGCGGTGGCAGTGGAACGCGTGGTTGACGGCGAAGGGGCGCGTGATCGCCATCTTCGCACTCCTGCGTGAGGACGACACCAGCGTGCTGATGCTGTTGCCTGACGGCAACGCCGGCGAGATCGCCGCGCAGCTCGGCCGCTTCGTGTTCCGGCGCAAGCTGAAAATCAACGCCGTCGCGCTTGTGGCGTATGGCGGCTTCCAGGCGCCCGAGCACGCGCGAGGCGCGCAGGCCGATATCGGAACGCAGCGTGTCGCGCTGGATATGGGCAGCGCCGGCTTGCCTCGCACGCTCTTGCTCATCAGCGACCACACATTGGCAGCACCTATCGAATTGCCCAACATGGACGTGCAATGGCGCCGTGCGGATCTGCAACTGGGCCTGGTTCGGCTGCCGGATGCGCAGCGCGAACAATGGACCCTGCAGCAACTGGCACTGGACCGCCTGCAGGCTTTCAGCGTCAAGAAGGGCTGCTACCCGGGTCAGGAGATCGTTGCGCGCACGCATTTCCTGGGCAAGGCCAAGCGTGCGTTGCAGCTCCTGGAGACTGAAGCCGCTGTCCAGGCAGGCGATAGCGTCGAACTGGACGGTACCGCCATCGGCACCGTGGTCAGCGTTGCCGGCGATCTGGCACTGGCGGTGTTGCCACTGGACTTGGCCGTGGACGCGGCTATCGCCCTCAACGTGGGCGCGCAGGCCGCGCACCCGCGCGCGATCGTTCCCGGGCTGGAGCGTTAAGCCGGCTCCAGCCGCTGCCCGGTTGCCGGGTCGAAGAAATGCAACGCGTCGCTGCGCAATGCCAGGCGCAGCGGTTGCCCGACCGCCGGCAGCGCCTGCGGCGCCACGCGGATCACCAGCGGCTGCCCACCGCGATCGAGATTGAGGAAGATCTCGTTGCCGACCGGCTCGATGACCTCCACCTGCGCATCGAAACCCAGTTGCGCGTCGCTGGACGGCTGCAGATGCTCGGGGCGCACACCGACAATGACGTCCTGGCCGAACCAGCGGCGATCGACGCGTGCGGCGCCCAGCGGCACCCGCCAGCCGTCGGCCATCACCAGATGCAGGCCGTCCTGCTCATCCAGCCGACCCTGCAGCACATTCATCGCCGGGCTGCCCAGGAAACCGGCGACAAACAGGTTGGCCGGACGATCGTACAGCGCCATCGGGCTGTCGATCTGCTGGATCACGCCGTCCTTGAGCACCACGATGCGCTGGCCCAGCGTCATCGCTTCGACCTGGTCGTGGGTGACGTAGATCATGGTGGTGCCGAGCTTGCGGTGCAGCTGTGCGATCTCGGTGCGCACGCTGTGGCGCAACTTGGCGTCCAGATTGGACAGCGGTTCGTCGAGCAGGAACACCGACGATTCACGCACCATCGCCCGCCCCAGCGCCACGCGCTGGCGCTGGCCGCCGGACATCGCCTTAGGCAGCTTGTCGAGCATCGGGGTCAGGCCCAGCAGCTCGGCGGCGTTATTGACGCGCTCGGCGATGACCTGCTTCGGGTGACCACGCAGCTTGAGGCCGAAGGCCAGATTTTCCGCCACGGTCATGTGCGGATACAGCGCATAGCTCTGGAACACCATGGCGATGTCGCGGTCCTTCGGTGCCACGTCGTTGACCACGCGCTCGCCGATCTTGAGCGTGCCCGCGCTGATGTCCTCGAGCCCTGCGATCATGCGCAGCAAGGTCGACTTGCCGCAGCCTGACGGCCCGACCAGCACCATCAGCTCGCCATCGGCCACCTCGAAGCTTGCGCCCTGCACCGCCACCTGGCCGTTTTCATAGACCTTGCGGACACCTTCCAACTGCACTTTCGCCATCGTTCGGCCTCAACGTGTTGTATGCGCCCTGCCCTCGGCCCTCCCGATGGCAATGACGACCGACCCGTCTGCGAGGAAATCCCCTGCAAACGAATGCATTGGTTTATTCTGACATGTAATCGTTTTCACATGGCAACATCGATCTCGGAGGAACCATGCCGCTACCGACCCACGCCGCTGTTTCCGGCCACGTTACCTGCGCCGCGCGGGCGGGCATTCCGCCACGCATGTGCAGGTATGCCGCCCAGGCGCTAACCGCTGACCACCAGTTGCTGCAACAATCGGGGATTGGGCGTCAGCGTCCATCCCCCGCTGCGCGCACGCAAGTGTCGCCCAGGAACAGACGTACCGACCGCCGGGTGTCCGGCGCCTTTCCGACAAGCCGCTGATAACGATGTCCCCAGAATCTGAAACTCGGTCCATGCACAACACCCTGATCCTGTTCGGCGCCACCGGCGACCTCGCCCAGCGCTATCTCTTCCCCTCCCTGCTGCGCCTGTTCGTCGACGGCCTGCTGCCGGAGGACTTCCGTATCCGCGCGCTGGCATTGTCGCCGCACGATACCGAGGCCTTCCGTGAAGTGCTGCGTCCCCGCCTGACCGAAGCGCTGCCGATTGCCACCCCGGAGCAGATCCAGACACTGCTGCAGCGCGTGGACTACCGCTCGGTGGACCTGCGCAATGCCGAGTCGGTGGCCGATGCGGTCCGCGAGCTTGCGTCCCGCCAGATCGTAAGCTACCTGGCGATCCCGCCGGGGCTTTACATCAGCACCTGCCAGGGTCTGGCCCTGGGTGGCGCGCTGGCCGCACCGCACCGGCTGATGCTGGAGAAGCCGATCGGCCACGACTCGGACAGCGCCCGCGAGATCCTGCAGTCGATCGGCGCGCTGATCGACGAAGACCGCGTATTCCGTCTGGACCATTACCTGGGCAAGGCGGCGGTGCAGAACCTGATCGCGCTGCGCTTCGGCAATACGCTGCTCGAGGCGGTCTGGAACCGCACCTATATCGAGTCGGTGCAGATCCTGGTTGCCGAAAGCGAAGGTGTCGACGGGCGCGATGCCTATTACGCCCGCTCCGGCGCGCTGCGCGACATGGTGCAGAGCCATATCCTGCAGCTGCTGTGTCTGGTGGCGATGGAGCCGCCGGCCGCGCTGGATGCCGACCGCATCCGCGACGAAAAGGTCAAGGTGCTGCGCGCGCTGCGTCCGATGACCGCCGAGCATGCCGCCCATGACAGCGTGCGCGGCCGCTACACCGCCGGCACCATCAATGGCCAGCCGGCGCAGGCCTACCATCCGCCGGAAGGCAGCGACGTGGAAACCTTCGTCGCGGTGACCGCGCATATCGACAACTGGCGCTGGGCCGGGGTGCCGTTCCATCTGTGCACCGGCAAGCGCCTGGCCGAGCGTTCCACCCGTATCGTGGTGACGCTCAAGCCGGTGACGCATTGGTTGTTCGAGCGCCCGGACCGGCAGAACGCAGTGCCCAACCGGCTGACCTTCCAGCTGCAACCGCAGGAAAACATCGAGCTCGGCCTGATGAGCAGCCTGGCCGGCCCGGAATGGGGTGCGATCGAGCTGCAGCCGCTGGAACTGGAATTGTCGGTGCCGACCGGCCTGCACCGTCGCATCGCCTACGAGCGCCTGTTCGTGGATGCCTTCAACGGCAACCCGGCGCTGTTCGTACGCGACGACGAGGTCAAGGCAGCCTGGGCCTGGATCGACAGCGTCAGCGACGCCTGGGCCGCGGCGCAATTGCCGCTGCAGCCCTACCCCGCCGGTAGCTGGGGCCCGGACACCGCCACACCGTTCCTGCCTCCTGCCACCGACGCACAGGGAAACAACGCATGACCGCTCCTTCCAAGCCGGTGCTGGTTGCCGATATCGGCGGAACCAACGCACGCTTCGCGCTGGCCGATGTCGACGCCTCGGTGCCGCTGCTGGACGACACCTCGCGTGAGTTCGCGGTGGTGGAGTTCGCTTCGCTCGGCGAGGCCGCGCGGTATTACCTCGACCAGATCGGCGTGCAGGCCACCCAGGGCGTGTTCGCCGTCGCCGGCCGCGTCGATGGCGATGAAGCGCGCATCACCAACCATCCGTGGGTGATCTCGCGCACGCGCACCGCCAGCATGCTCGGTTTCAGCACCCTGCACCTGATCAACGATTTTGCCGCGCAGGCCATGGCGATCAGCCTGCTGCGCCCGCAGGACGTGGTGCAGGTGGGCGGCGCCAGCTGGCGCCCGGCGCCGATCGATCAACCGCGCAACTACGGCGTGATCGGCCCCGGCACCGGCCTGGGCGTAGGCGGGCTGATCATCCGCAACGGGCGCTGTTTTCCGCTGGAGACCGAAGGTGGCCACGTCAGCTTTCCTCCCGGTACGCCGGAAGAAATCCGTGTGCTGGAAATCCTCTCCGAGCAGTTCGGCCGGGTGTCCAACGAGCGGCTGATCTGCGGCCCCGGCCTGGTCAACATCCACCGCGCATTGAGCGAGATCGCCGGCATCGACCCGGGCCCGCTGGAGCCCAAGGACATCACCGCACGCGCTGCTGCAGGCGACCCGCGCTCGGCGCGCACCATCGATCTGTTCTGCGCCATCTTCGGCGCGATCGCCGGCGACATGGTGTTGATGCAGGGCGCCTGGGATGGCGTGTTCCTCACCGGCGGGCTGGTGCCCAAGGTGCTGGATTCGCTGCAGCATTCGGGCTTTCGCCAGCGTTTCGAGCACAAGGGCAGGTTCTCCGCGATCATGTCGCGGGTGCCGTCGCTGGCGGTCATGCATCCGCATGCCGGCCTGCTGGGCGCGGCAGCGTATGCGGTGGATGCGCAGCGTCAGCATCCGGGAGAGCAGCGATGAACCTGCAGGACAACCCGCGCATCACACTGGTGCGCTACGAAGACCCGGCCGAATGGACCGAAGCGGTCGCCAGCGAGATGGCCGATCTGCTGGAACAGGAAATCTCGCGCCGCGGGCAGGCCCGCATGTTGCTCTCCGGCGGCACCACGCCGGCACCAGTCTATGAATCGCTGGCACATCGCCCGCTGGATTGGTCGCGGGTGGAAGTGGGCCTGGTCGATGAGCGCTGGCTCTCGCCGCAGGATCAGGACAGCAATGCCTGGCTGGTCAACCACAGCTTTCTGACCCATGCGCCGGCTGCGACCTTCATCCCGTTGGTGCGCCCCGGCAAGCAATTGCCCGAGTGCGTGCACACCGCCAACCTGCAGGCCACGCATGCCGAGCCGGCTTGCCTGGCGGTGCTGGGAATGGGCGGCGACGGACACACCGCTTCGTTGTTCCCCGGTTCGACCGATCTGCCCAAGGCGCTGGCCAGCCCACAGCCGTATGCGTCGCTGGACGCGACCGGTTGCCCAGGCGCGAACCAGTGGCCGCTGCGGATCACGCTGACACCTGCCGGGCTCGCCGCTGTCCCTACGCGCCTGCTGCTGTTGCGCGGCAAGCAGAAGCTCGACGTGCTGCAAGCCGCGCTTGCCGGCGAAGACATCGGCGAGTACCCGATTCGCGTTGCGCTCCAGCAGCCCGGTCCGCGTCTGCGGGTGCATTGGTGCTCTTGAATGCGCATCCCTCGCAAAAGCCGATTTTTGTGCGAATCCCTCGCAACAGCCCGTACATCCATGTGCGGGAATTCAAACATGCGAGTCCCTCGCAAGAGCCCGCACATCCATGTGCGGGTATCTAAGAAAAGAACAGCGTGATTACCTTCCCCGTTTCTCATAGCCGGTAGCCAATGAGCCTGCATCCGAACATCCAAGCTGTCACCGACCGTATCCGCAAGCGCAGCGCGCCGTCGCGCGCGGCGTATCTGGCCGGCCTCGATGCCGCCCTGCGTGAGGGTCCGTTCCGTAGCCGTCTGAGCTGCGGCAATCTTGCGCACGGCTTTGCGGCCTCCGAGCCGACCGACAAATCGCGCCTGCGCGGTGCGGCCACCCCCAATCTGGGCATCATCACCGCTTACAACGACATGCTGTCGGCGCATCAGCCGTTCGAGCATTACCCGCAACTGATTCGCGATGCCGCGCGTACGCTCGGCGCCACCGCGCAAGTGGCCGGCGGTGTGCCGGCGATGTGCGACGGCGTCACCCAGGGCCGCGCGGGCATGGAGCTGTCGTTGTTTTCGCGCGACAACATCGCCCAGGCTGCAGCGATCGGGCTCAGCCACGACATGTTCGACAGCGTGGTGTACCTGGGCGTGTGCGACAAGATCGTGCCTGGCCTGTTGATCGGCGCGCTGGCGTTCGGCCATCTGCCGGCGATCTTCATGCCGGCCGGCCCGATGACGCCGGGTATCCCGAATAAGCAAAAGGCCGAAGTGCGCGAGCGCTATGCCGCCGGCGAAGCCACGCGCGCGGAGTTGCTGGAGGCCGAGTCGTCGTCGTACCACTCGGCTGGCACCTGCACCTTCTACGGCACCGCCAATTCCAACCAGGTGCTGCTCGAAGCGATGGGCGTGCAGTTGCCCGGCGCCTCGTTCGTCAACCCGGAATTGCCGCTGCGCGATGCGCTGACCCGCGAGGGCACCGCACGGGCCCTGGCGATCTCGGCCCTGGGCAATGACTTCCGCCCGTTCGGCCGCCTGATCGACGAGCGCGCCATCGTCAATGCCGTGGTCGCGCTGATGGCGACCGGCGGCTCGACCAACCACACGATTCACTGGATCGCAGTGGCGCGTGCGGCCGGCATCGTGCTGACCTGGGACGACATGGATCTGATCTCGCAGACCGTGCCGCTGCTGACCCGCATCTACCCGAATGGCGAGGCCGACGTAAACCGCTTCCAGGCCGCAGGCGGCACCGCGTTCGTGTTCCGCGAGCTGATGGACGCCGGCTACATGCACGACGATCTGCCGACCGTGGTCGAAGGCGGCATGCGTGCCTACGTCAACGAGCCACGCCTGCAGGATGGCAAGGTCACCTATGTGCCAGGTACAGCGACGACCGCCGACGACAGCGTGGCGCGACCGGTCGGCGATGCATTCGAATCGCAAGGCGGCCTGCGCCTGCTGCGCGGCAACCTGGGGCGCTCGCTGATCAAGCTGTCGGCGGTCAAGCCGCAGCACCGCAAGATCGAAGCGCCTGCGGTGGTGATCGACACCCCGCAGGTGCTCAACAAGCTGCATGCGGCCGGCGTGTTGCCGCACGATTTCGTGGTGGTGCTGCGTTACCAGGGCCCGCGCGCCAACGGCATGCCCGAACTGCACTCGATGGCCCCGTTGCTCGGCCTGCTGCAGAACCAGGGCCGCCGCGTGGCGCTGGTTACCGACGGCCGCTTGTCCGGTGCCTCGGGCAAGTTCCCCGCCGCAATCCACATGACGCCGGAAGCCGCGCGTGGCGGCCCGATCGGGCGCGTCCGCGAAGGCGACATGGTGCGCCTGGACGGCGAAGCCGGCACGCTGGAAGTGCTGGTCTCGGCCGAGGAATGGGCATCGCGCGAGGTTGCCCCGAACACCGCCGTGGCCGGCAACGACCTTGGCCGCAACCTGTTTGCGATCAACCGCCAGGTCGTCGGCCCGGCCGACCAGGGCGCCATCTCGATTTCCTGCGGCCCGACCCATCCGGACGGTGCGCTGTGGAGCTACGACGCCGAGTACGAACTCGGCGCGGATGCTGCTGCAGCGGCTGCGCCACACGAGTCCAAGGACGCCTGACCCTTTTCCCTCTCAGCGGCCGCCCCGACGGTCGCCGTCTAACGGAGTTGCAATGACGATTGCCCAGACCCAGAACACCGCCGAAAAGCTGCTGCGCGACGCCGGCATCCTGCCGGTGGTCACCGTGGACACGCTGGACCAGGCGCGCCGCGTCGCCGATGCGCTACTCGAAGGCGGCCTGCCCGCGATCGAACTGACCCTGCGCACCCCGATCGCGCTGGAAGCGCTGGCCATGCTCAAGCGCGAGCTGCCCAACATCGTGATCGGCGCCGGCACCGTGCTGAGCGAGCTGCAACTGCGTCAGTCGGTGGATGCCGGTGCGGACTTCCTGGTCACCCCGGGCACGCCGGCACCGCTGGCGCGGCTGCTGGCCGATGCGCCAATCCCGGCCGTGCCCGGCGCGGCCACCCCGACCGAACTACTGACGCTGATGGGCCTGGGCTTCCGGGTCTGCAAGCTGTTCCCGGCCACCGCCGTGGGTGGCCTGCAAATGCTCAAGGGCCTGGCTGGCCCGTTGTCCGACCTCAAGCTCTGCCCCACCGGCGGCATCAGCGAAGCCAACGCGGCGGAGTTTTTGTCGCAGCCGAACGTGGTCTGCATCGGCGGCTCGTGGATGGTGCCCAAGGACTGGCTGGCACAGGGTCAGTGGGACAAGGTCAAGGAAAGCTCGGCCAAGGCGGCGGCGATCGTGCGGCAGGTGCGGGCGGGCTGATTTCTGAGCGCCGCATCCAGCGAGTTGAAAAGCCGAGCTGCGTTGGAAGGCTGATTTGGTGACGAAACGCTGGTTGGCTGAGGAAAGCCTGGTTGGCCAGCGCTTTCAGGTGATTGAGGAAAAGCGCAGTCTGGTTACGCTTTGAATTTGGCTGAGGAAGCCTGATTCGCTGGCGCCTTGATCTTGTGCGTGGGAGCGGCCCGCGGGCGCCGGGGCAGGACACGCCGTGAACCCATCCATGGGGGCTCTTACACGCGCCATGTCGTGTAAGGTCCTGCCCCGGCGCCCGCGGACCACTCTCGAATGTTCCTGTGTTGGCGGAACGGAGAGCAGCCATTGCCGCATGGCATGCCCGACCTAGCTTTGGTCGTTGCCCCGCCTGATGAGGCAGAGGCCTCTTCGCATCCTTCTTGAAGGCGGCGGATTGAGAGCGGTGGAAACCGTGCACTTCTAAGTAGTTGGCATCCGGGCGGTTTGTCTGGGAGCTACGAAGTCCAAGGTCCAGAAAACGTGCAGCGAACTTTGCGGATGGTTGGCATGCATCAAAATCGAGCACTGAACCGGCTGCCGTTTTTCGTTGCCCAACGTCGCGGAAACGAATCGCCGAAGCGACAGCGTGGCCGGGGATTGGTGGAGAGCGGCACATGGATGTGCCGCGGCGGCGAGTCAGACAGGATGTCTGACCGAGCCGAGGAGCCGATCCCCGGACGCGCTGTCGCCCTCACCGAAGCCAGTAACTGACGAGCGGGTTGCACGCGGAGAAACCGTACCCTCACCCCAACCCCTCGCTCCGCGCCCCGGCCTACGCTTGCGTCGCGGGCGCTCCAAGGCACGCGCGCCCATGGCGCGCAAGCCGTGCCTCCTCGCCCCGACGGTAGAGGGGCTTCAGGCGCATCGTGTCGTTCAAAACTCAGCGCTACGCGGCGATGGCGTCTTCGGCGCACCACACCATGACACGTCAACAGATCCCGGCTCTGCTGGTGTCATCGAGAATCGCGCAAGTCACTGGAAAATAAATGACGAATCGGCTTGCCTTGACTAGGCCATGGCAACGACTCGCCGAAGCGGCAGCGCGGCCGGGGATTGGCGGAGAACCGCACAGGGATGTGCCGCGGCGGCGAGTCAGACAGGATGTCTGACCGAGCCGAGGAGCCGATCCCCGGACGCGCTGTTGCTCTTACCGAAGCCAGCGAATGACAGGCGCGTACTTGGCGACCCGTACCCTCACCCCCATCCTCCGCTCCGCGCCCCGGCCCGCGCTTGCGGCGCGGGCGCTCCAAGGCACGCGTGCCCATGGCGCCCACGCTGTGCCTCCTCGCTCCGGTGGGAGAGGGGCGTCAGGCGGCTCATGAGGTTCAAGGCTCGAGCACGACGTGACAGCGGCGCCGTCGGCGCACCGCGACAAACTTCAGCCAGGTTGAATGATCAAGACTCCAGCGCTGCGCTCGCCGGGGGCGTGTGCGGCACCCCGCGCGCACGTCGTACCAGCGCTGCTGCGCCGCTGCTCATGTCGTCGAGAATCGCGTAGATCGTCGGCAGAAACAGCAGGCTCACCACCGTGGAAAACGCCAGGCCGCCGGCGATGGCGCGCGCCATCGGGAAATACGGCGGGCCGTCGCTGAACATCGTGGTGCTGGTCAGCGAGATCGGCACCATCGCCAGGATCGCGGTTCCCATCGTCATCATGATCGGGCGCAAGCGCTCGCGTGAGCCTTCCACCAGCGCCTGCGTGCGGCCCATGCCACGGCGACGCAAATTGTTGATGTGCTCGATCATCACGATGCCGTTGTTCACCACCACGCCCATCAGCACCAGGATGCCGATGAAGGACATGATGCCGAACGAGGTGCCGGTGATCCAGAACAGCCAGAACACGCCGAAGATCGAAAACAGCACGCCGCTCATGATGGCTGCCGGGAACAGCAGCGACTCGAACACCGCCGCCATCACCACGTAGATCATCACCAACGCGATTATCAGATTGAATACCATCTGGCCCATCGCTTCGCCGTCGTTCTGGTAATCGCCGCCGTCGAAGGTATAGCTGTAGCCGGCCGGGAAACTCATCGCCTTGAGCGGCTTTTCCATCGCCGCACGTGCTTCCGGCACGGTGACTTTTTCGGCCAGATTGGCCTTGATGGTCACTGTGGTCTGACGATTGGTACGCCCGATCTGGGTGGCGGCCGGGCGAATCTGCACGTCCACCAGGCTCAGCAACGGCACGCTGCGGCCATCTTTTGTGCGCACGGTGAAGCCGGCCAGGTCTTCGGGCTTGCTTTGCTCGGCGCCGGCAAAACGCACCCACACCGGCACTTCATTGTCGCCACGACGGAATTCGCGCAACGGCGTACCGCGTAATGCCAGACCCACGAAACTGGCCACCTGCTCCGCGCTGAAGCCGAATGCAGCCGCGCGTTCGCGGTCTACCCGAATCGCCAACTCGCTGGTGCGGTCGCCGGTATCCACATGCACGTCGCGCAATTCCTTGCGTTGCGCCAGCAGCGGAATGACGTCGTCGGCCAGCGACTTGAGCGCTTCGGTGGAGTCGCCAACCAACTGCACCTGCACGCCCTGGTTGCCGCTGCCGCCATCGCCCTGGTTGCCGATGCTGTAGTCGGCGCGCGCAGAGCGCGGCAGTTCCTTGCGAATCTTTTCCAGCAACGGCGGCAGATCCTTCACCTTGCTCGCGTCGAAGGTCACCACCGTATTGCTGCCCTCCACTTCGCTGAACCACGAATAGATCTGCGTGATGTGGTACTTGGCGCGATTGGCTTCGAGATAATTTTCCACACGGCCGATCTCTTCGCCCAACTGCTCACGGGTGTAGGAGCCTTTCCACTGATACTGGATGAAGGCCTCGTTACCCCCATCGCCGCCGAACATGTCCACCTTGGTCAGCTTCATCGGCACCAGGCTGATGGCGCTCACCAGGATGATGCCGGTCACGCTCCAGCCGCGATGGGCCAGCGTCCACGCCAGTACCCGCGCATAGCGGCGTTGCAGTCTGGCGATCACGCCATGGTCGGAAGTCACCAAGGGCGGCGTCTTCATGCGCGCGGACAGCATCGGGATCAGGCTGATCGCCACCAGCCACGACGCCAACAGCGACACCGAAATGGTGATCGCGATCTGCGCCATGAAGATGGAGATGTTGTTGGTCTCGCCGAACAGGTTCGGCACGAAGACGATGCAATGGCACAAGGTGCCGGCGCTGAGCGCGATCGCCACGCTGCGGGTGCCGATCAGCGCCGCCAGTTGCGGCTGCCCGGGCATGCGCTCGCGTTCCTGGTAGATGCTTTCCACCACCACCACCGCGTTGTCCACCAGCATGCCGACCGCAAGCAACAAGCCCATCATGGTCAGGATGTTGAGCGTGACGCCGACGAAATACATGAAGCCCAGCGTGATCGCAAAGCAGATCGGGATCGCCAGCGTCACCATCAGCGTCGATGGCCAGTGGCGCAGGAAGAAGAACAACACCGTGATCGACAACAACAGGCCCACCGCGCCGGCTTCGGCCAGTTCGGCCAGCGACGAGGTCACCGCCTTGCCCTGGTTGTCGATCACCTTGATCTGTACGTCGCGCATCGCAGGCTCGGCGCGAATGTCTTCGACCTCTTTCAGCGCAGCCTTGGACACTTCCACCAGATTGGCACTGCGCTCCTTGTAGACATCCAGGCCGATCGCCGGGCGCCCGTCCAGCCGCCGCCCGTAGTTCATGCGCGTGGGCTTGAGGCGTACCTGTGCAATATCGCCCAGGCGCAAGCCTTTGGCATTGAGTACGAGCTCACGCAGCTCCTGCAGATCGCGCAACTCGCCGATCGGCTGCACGCGGATGCGCTGCCCGTTGTCGTCGATCTGCCCGGCGGACACCGAGAAATTGAGCTTGCCCAGCCGCTCGCTCAGGTCATTGAGGCTGAGATCGTGCGCGGTCAGGCGATCCGGCGCGATGGCGATCTCCACCTCGTTGGGCGGAGCGCCGGAAATTTCGACCTTCGCCACACCGGGAATGCGTTCGATGCGCCGCTTGAACTCGCGGTCGAGCATGTCGTACGCACCGGTCAGGTCGGTCTGGCTGGCCAGGCGCACCTTGAGCACCGGCTCGTCGCTGCTGGACCACTTGAAGATATGGAAGCGCTGCAGATCGTCCGGAAAATCGTCGCGAATGGCATCCAGCCGCTCGCGGGCATCCGATGCGGCGATGGCGATATCGCGGTCCCAGTCGGAGAACTCGATGAAGATATTGGCGCCGTCGGCGGTAGCGGTGGAGCGCATGCGCTTGATGCCGGTCATCGTGGCCAAGGCTTCTTCGGCCGGCCGCACCAGGTTGCGCTCCACCTCGTCCGGGGTGGAGCCGGTATACGGCAACTGCACGAACAGGAACGGCGCCGAGATATCCGGCAGCGCCTCCAACGGCAATCGGAAGGCGGCGATCAAGCCCACCACCACCAACGACACGAAGCACATGATGGTGGTGACCGGACGACGAATGCTGAAAGCCGCAACGCTCATAGCGCCTCCAGCCCGTCGGTGGTCTCGCGTGCCTGCGCCTGCTGCCGCGCCATGCGCCGCCCGCGCTCCAGGTAGTAGGCATCGGCGCGGCGATCCAGCAGGTCGTACACCACCGGAATCACCAGCAGCGTCAGCAGCGTGGACACCAGCAAGCCGCCGATCACTGTGATCGCCATCGGTGCGCGCACTTCCGCGCCCTCGCCCATCGCCACCGCCAGCGGCAGGAAGCCGAACAGGGTGCACAGCGTGGTCATGATGATCGGCCGCAAACGCGAACGCGCGCCCTCGATCAGCGCCTCGCGCTTGGGCACGCCCTCTTCGCGCAACTGGTTGACCTTGTCGATCAGGATGATGGCGTTCTTGGTCACCAGGCCCACCAGCAGGATCAAGCCGATGAACACCACCACCGAGACCGGCTTGCCGGTCATCAGCAACGCCAGCACCGCACCCACCATCGCCAGCGGAATGGTGAACAGGATGACGAACGGATGCAGCAGCGATTCGAACTGCGACGCCATCACCAGATAGACCAGGAAGATCGCCAGCCCGAACGCGAACAGCAGCGACTTCACCGATTGCGCCAGCTCCTCGCCCTGCCCGCCGATATGCATGCCCACACCCGCAGCCAACGGGTCCTTGCGCACCAGCGTCTCCACTTCGCGCACCGCACCGCCCAGGTCGATGTCCTTCAGGCTGGCCGACACGATGGCCACGCGGGTCTGATCGGCGCGATGGATCTCGCTCGGGCCGGTCGTCGCCAGCACCTCGGCCACCGCAGCCAGACGTACCGGCCGGCTGCTGCCCGGATTGACGATCAGCTGGCGAATCGCATCCACGCTCGCACGGTCGCTGTGCTGCGCACGCACCAGCACATCGATCTTGCGATCACGGAAGCTGTAGCGCGTGGCGACATCGCCACGCACCTTCTTGACGATGACATCGGCGATCTGGCGCGTGGTCAGCCCCAGCGCACCGGCGCGCTCCTGATCGAAGCGGATCTGGATTTCCGGAAAGCCCTCTTCCACCGTCGACTTGACGTCGGCGTAGTGTCCATTGGCGCGCAGCATCGCGGCCAGTTTTTGCCCTGCACGCTCCAGCTCGCCCAGATCCTGCCCGCGCAATTCCACTTCCAGCGGCGTGGAGAAGCTGAACAACGCCGGCCGTGCGAAATCCACCTGCGCGCCGGGATGCCCGACCATGCTGCTGCGCAACCGCTGCGTCGCCGCCGCTTCCACTTCCGGGCTCCCGCCGCCAGCCATCACCACGGTGAGCTTGCCGATGTTCTCCCCGCTTTCGGTGGGGTTGGCATCCAACCGCGTACCACTGCCGCTCACGCCATACAACGAGGCGATGCCCGGGTCCTTGTCGTGCGCCAGCTGCAACTCGCGCACCATGGCATCGGTCTGCGCCAACGGCGTGCCGGATGGCAGCTTCACCGTCATTTCGAAGCGATCCTGCGCCAGCTGCGGGATCAGGTCCGCGCCCAGCATCGGCACCAGCAACACAGTGCCGACAAACGCCGCCGCCGCCAGTCCCAGTACCAGACCGGGCCGCCGCAACGCCGCCGGCAGCATCGCCAGATAGCCGCGTTCGGCACGGCCGTACGGCGCCATCGCCAGGTCGCTGGCCTTGCGCATCACCGGCGACACCACCCGCGCGAGGCCACGCCATAGCTTGACCACTGCCCACGCTGCACCGAAGAACGCATAGCGCACGCTTGCGCCCGCACCGCGCCGACCGGCAGCCATCGGCTTGAGCCAGCGTTGTTCGGGCTTCCAGTCCGGATGGCCGGGCTCATCCGGGAACGCCATCGGCGGAGCGCCCTTGAGCGAACTCAGCATCGGGATCAGCGTCATCGACACCACCAGCGAGATCGCGATCGCGATCGCCACGGTCATCGCCTGGTCGCGGAACAGCTGCCCGGCGATGCCCTCCACGAACACCAGCGGCAGGAACACCGCAATCGTGGTCAGCGTGGAGGCCATCACCGCCATGCTCACTTCGCGGGTGCCGGCAATCGCCGCATCCAGCACGCTCAAGCCACGCTCGCGGGCCTTGGCGATGCTCTCCAGCACCACGATCGAATCGTCCACCACCAGCCCGGTGGCCAGCGCCAGCCCACCCAGCGACATCACGTTGAGGCTCAAGCCAAGCTGGCCCATGAAGAAGAACGTGGTGATGATCGACACCGGCAACGACAGGCTGATCACGAAGGTGCTCCAGCCATCGCGCAGGAACAGGAAGATGATCAGGATCGCCAGCACGCCGCCGATCACCGCATCCTTCTTGACGTCGCTGATCGCGTGCTCGATGAAGTGCGACTGGTCCTCGATGGTGGTGATCTCCACATCGCCGGGCACGCTCGCCTTCAACTGCTCCAGCCGCTTGCGCAGCGCAGCGGCGGTGGACACGGTGTTGGCGTCGCCTTCCTTGTAGATCGCCAGCTCCACCGCCTCCTTGCCGCCCAGGCGGATGATCGCCTCGCGCTCCTTGTAGCCCTGGCGCACGTCGGCCACATCCTTCAGCCGCACCGGCATGCCGCCGGCGATGCTGCTGCTGGACGCCGACGAGGTGCTCTGCACTTCGGCCGCCGCCGCCAGGGCCGCCTGCGAACCGGTGGACGCGGCAATCGCATACATCTGCTGCATCGCCGCCTGCGCCGCGCTGCCGCTGCTGCTCTGCGTGGTGACCAGCATGTTGCGGATCTCGTCCAGATCCACGAACTGGTTGACCGTGCGCACCAGGTAGCGCTGCGAACCTTCTTCCAGCCGGCCGCCGGAGATGTTGACGTTTTCTTCCTTGAGCCGGGTGATCACGTTGTCGATCGGCAGGTTGAGCTGTGCGAGTTTTTGCTGATCGATATCGACCTGGATCTCGTCTTCCAGGCCACCGCCGACCTTGACCGCCGCCACGCCGGCCACCGGTTCGAGCTTCTTTTTCAGGTCTTCGTCGGCATAGCGGCGCAGGCCGGTGAGCTGACGGATGGCATCGGTGTCCGACGCCGGCGCCTGTTTGGGCGACAGCGCCAGGCGCATGATCGGTTCGGTGGAGGGATTGAAGCGCAGCAGCACCGGCGGCTTGGTTTCCAGCGGCAGCGACAGCGCTTCCATCTTGTCGCGCACTTCCAGGCTGGCCTGGTCCATGTTGGTGCCCCAGGCGAATTCCAGCACCACATCGCTTTGCCCGGTGCGCGAGATCGACTTGAGCTTGCGCAGGTTCTTGACCACGCCAACGGCTTCTTCCACCGGCTCGGTCACCAGCGTTTCGATTTCCGCCGGCGCTGCGCCGGTGTATTCGGTGCGCACGGTCAGCGTGGGATAGCTCAGATCCGGCAGCAGATTGACCTTGAGGCTGCGCAGTGCGATCAGGCCGAACAACAGCATGGTCACGGTGATCATCGCGATGGTCACCCGCCGTCGTGTGGCGAAGACCACCAGCCCGCCGCCGGGCAATGGCGCATGCGGGTCGTGCACGGGTCCGTGCGGGTTGCCGTGATCGCTCATGAGCGCTTCCCGTCGCTGCCGGTTGCCGGCGCCGCAGCCGCCACCGGCTTGCGGTCGGGCTGGCCGATGACCTGCACCGCAGTGCCGTCGCGCAGTGCCACCTTGCCGGCGGTCACCACCTGGTCGCCTTCCTTCAGGCCCTGCCGCACTTCCAGCCACGGGCCTTCGGCGTAACCGAGTTTCACCGGCACCCGTGCTGCCTTGCCATTGCGCACCACGAATACCGCCGGCTCACCGTCGTCCAGCAACGCCAGACGCGGGATCACCAGGGCATCCTTGCGCTGGTCGTAATCGATGCGGATGCGCCCGAACATGCCCGGCTGCAGCGACTCGGCGCCCTTGCCGAACGCACACACCACGCGGAACGTCCCGCTCCCCGAATCCACCACCGGCGCAATGCGATCCACCTTGCCCACGAACTGCTGGCCCGGCAGCGCATCGGCCAGCAGGGTCACCGGCTGGCCGGATTTCAATGTCGCCAGTTCGCGTTCGGGCACGTTGAGCGTGGCTTCCAGCTGCGAGTCGTCGACGATGCGAAAGATCGGTGTATTGATCTGCACGAAGTTGCCGGTCTTGATCGAACGCGAGGCGATCACGCCGGAAATCGGCGCCTGCACCGTGGTGTAGGACAGCTCCAGCGATGCCAGGCGATGCTGCGCACGGCTGTTTTCCACATCGAACTTGAGCTGGTCCACATCGGCCGCGCTCACCAGCTGCTGGCCGACCAGTTGCGTCGCACGGCGGTAGCTGTTTTCCAGCTTGCGCAACTGCGCTTCGCTCTGTGCGACGGCCAGATGCGCGCGGTCCGGGTCCAGTCGCACCAGCGCCTGGCCGGCCGACACCTTCTGGCCTTCTTCCACCATCACCGCCAATGCCACGCCGGACGTCTTGGCCACCACCTGCGCCTCGGCGCGCGGCTCCAGCGCGGCGGTACCCGTATAGCTGGCAGCCACAGCGCGACGCGCTGCCTTGGCGGTTTCCACCGGCACCGCGTCCACGGCCTTTTTTTCTTCTGCGGCCTTGGCCTCTCCATCGCCGGTCTTGCAGCCGCCCAACAGCAGGCTGGAGATCAATACTGCGGCGCAGATTCCGCTGCGGGCGGGCAAGAAGAAGAGTGGCGACATCGTCGTGTCCTAGTGGATGCGTGAACAGGTGTTGTAGGCAAGTAGACCACCCGAACATGCATGTCGCCAATGCGCCAAAGGTCATGGTCTGTTCAACTTCGCGTATTCACCCCGTTTGCGCCACGCCAAATCGCAGGCATACTCGGTCCGGTTCCGTCACGCCCCCACGTGCGGACGCTCAATCAGTCTTCCGGATACGAAACCATGCGCCCGCAGCCGCTCGCCGCTTGTCTCGCTCTGGTCGTCTTCCTGTCGTTTGGGGGCGCATCAGCGACACCGTCAGTCACGCCAGCAGTCCCGGCCACGCCGGCGCCTGCCGCCGCACCTGCTGCCTCCGCGCCCGCAGCCCCGACCGGTAATCCCTCCAATGGCCGCCTGCTGGCGTATACCTGCCAGGGCTGCCACGGCGTGACCGGCTACAAGAACGCCTATCCCAGTTACCGCGTGCCCAAGATCGGCGGCCAGTCCAGTCAGTATCTGACCCAGGCATTGACCGAGTACCGCCAGGGCAAGCGCAAACACCCGACCATGCAGGCGCAGGCGCAGAGTTTCTCCGAGCAGGACATCGCCGACATCTCCGCCTTCCTGTCCACCCTCAAGTAAGCGCCCACATGCCGAACGCCCTGCACGCTCCGCGTCTAGCCATCGTCCTGGTCGCTGCCCTGATGATGGCGGCCTGTTCCCAATCCCAGGTCGAATCCACCGATCACTCCGCCGGCGATGCCGGCCATGCCAGCGGCGAACACGGCTCTGGCTCCTCTGCCGGCCTGCCCACCGGTCGCGCCGACGCTGGCGACAAACTCGCGCATGCCAAGGGCAAGGCTACCGGCCAGAGCTGCGTGGATTGCCATGGTGCCGATGGCAATGCGCCGATCGACCCCAGCTATCCCAAGCTCGGCGGCCAGTACGGCGACTATCTTGCGCATGCGCTGCAGGCCTATCGCAGCGGCGATCGCCAGCACCCGCTGATGACTGCGCAGGCCACCGCATTGAGCGATCAGGACATCGCCGACCTCGCCGCCTACTTCGGCGCTCGGCCGACGCAGCTGCGCGATCTGCATGGCGTCAAGTAAGTGGCAGGCAGTGCTGCCGAGCGCACGCGCCGTCTCAACCGGACTGAAAAAGCGCTTGCGCGAACATTAACAGGTCGCTATCATTTCGTTCTCAGTTTCGTGGGGCCATAGCTCAGCTGGGAGAGCGCCTGCATGGCATGCAGGAGGTCGGCGGTTCGATCCCGCCTGGCTCCACCACTTCAGACATTAGGCCGTCTGAAATGACAACTCAGGTTTTGATCTGCGTCCCCATCGTCTAGAGGCCTAGGACACCACCCTTTCACGGTGGACACCGGGGTTCGAATCCCCGTGGGGACGCCAATCATCCAAAAACCCCGGCTTTGCCGGGGTTTTTTCTTTGCATGATGCCTGGTCGGCACGCACATGGGTCGCCCCCCCCCCCCCCCCTGCCCGGTGTCGCGCAAAGCCTCATGATTGCGACACCTCGCATCACGACCAACACAGCGATACGCCTGGATGCATTCGTAAAAAGACAGGCAAGTTCGCGGGTTGCACTGACGAAGAAGTCATGCAGTTGGCACGCACTTTTGCCGTGAAGCGCGGCGGGTGGCCGAAGTCGCGCCCGGCCATCGCACCTGTTGAATGCAGCCCGCACAGGCAAGGACGCGCTGCATGATGTGCAGCACGCCTTGCCACGAATACCCACGCTCGGCGAATCGCAATCCAGGCGCGCAGGGCGTTTCGCCCAAGTGCCGGCGCGGTCGCGTGCACTCGTATACGCCCATTGCGGTGCTGGAATGCGCAAGGAGTGCTCGCCGTCTCTCCCCATCCAGGCGCAGACACCTCAGAAGCCGCGTCAGCGAGGCTCACCCCGTACGAAAAAAGTTGCGACATCGCTTTGCAAACGACGATGAGTTCGCTATGATTGCCGGCTCGCAGCAACGCGGGGCCATAGCTCAGCTGGGAGAGCGCCTGCATGGCATGCAGGAGGTCGGCGGTTCGATCCCGCCTGGCTCCACCACTTCAGACATTAGGCCGTCTGGAATGGACAACGAGGTTTTGATACGCGTCCCCATCGTCTAGAGGCCTAGGACACCACCCTTTCACGGTGGACACCGGGGTTCGAATCCCCGTGGGGACGCCAATCATCCAAAAACCCCGGTTTTGCCGGGGTTTTTTTATGCATTGCTGTTCACAGCATACGCAAGACAGCGTTCGGCTGAAGCGGGTTATTCAACCCCTGCAAGTGCGGCTGGGTGCGTGCATGCGACACGCGCATGCACATCACCATCCAGCACGCTCAGGCCTGCCCGTCGTCCAACGCCTTGCGACCCTCGTGGGTCAGATCGATATCTCCGTCCTCGGCTTGCGTGGCATAGCCCGCACGTACCGCCCAGTTGCCCTCCTCGTCGGATACCGGCTTGGTGTCGTGGATGTCGCGAAGAATGCGCAACCGCTGCGAAGAATCGAAATCCATGAGGGCCATCCGCTTGAAAGAGACCTCCACGGTACGCACCGGGCGTGATGACTGCGTGCCTGCAACGCCATCCGGTACCCCTGTTATGCGCAGCGAAAGCTTGGTTCGGTGAGGCATGACGACTGCCACCAGACGATGGATCGATACCGACGACAGACAACGCAACGACGCCTGCGCAACGGGGCAACGTTGATGCCGCCCACCACGGACGGACGCTTCACCAGTACTCGTCGCGCACTTCGCGACAGGGTGAAAGCGCTCGCCTGCACGGCAAGCCGGCCTACAGCAAAAAGCCCCTCCGGATTGCGCCGGAAGGGCTTTGCTATCACTGCAACATCTTGGTGCCGAAGGTGGGACTCGAACCCACACGCTTTTAAGGGCGGCGGATTTTGAGTCCGCTGCGTCTACCGATTCCGCCACTTCGGCGTGGCCGCGCAGTATAGCGGCTTGCGAATGAAACGAACAGTGTCAGGACGCTCCTGACGAATTCAGGTGCAAGCGGCATCGGCAGCGCCGTGACAGACCAGCCCCGATATACTGGCCGACTTGGTGAAGGAGTAAGCAATGTCGGTGTTGCGTGGAGTTCGGGTACTCGTGGTCGAAAACGATGACATGAATGCCATGCTGCTCGAGTTGCAGCTTGTCCACGCCGGTGCGGCTGTGGTCGGTCCTGTCGGCGAGGTGCAGGACGCGCTGCAGTTGATCCAGGATGATGCGCCGGATATCGCCGTGCTGGACTATCGCCTGGGCAATGGCCAGACCAGCGAGCCGGTTGCCCGCCTGCTGTCGGAGCGCGGCATTCCCTTTGTACTGGCAACCGGCGTTGCCAGCGGCAGCATTCCCAGCGGCTTCGAACGCGGCGTCATTCTGACCAAGCCCTATCTGTCCGAAGAACTTGTCGGTGCGCTGTCGCGTGCGCGGCAGCTGAGCGGCGCCAGCAGCTGACCGTCCCTGGTTGCCTGGTCGCCCTCTGACCGGGTGTCGGCTGCAGTTGCCAGCTGAGCGGTTGTCACTAGAATCAGGCATCGAAGATTTGCAGGTGGTTGCTGGATGGAGAATGCCGCCTCGCCGTTTGCCGGTCTGTTACCGCAGACGAGCGAAACCGCAGCATTGGTCAGGGCATCGGCATGCGTGGCCGACCCACTGCTCTGCAGCAGTCAGGCACTGCGCACCGCGCTGTCGGTGTGCCTGCACGCAGCGCACCCGATGCTGCTGGTCTGGGGCGAGCACGCACACTGCATCTATAACGACGCCTGCATCGCTTCGTTCGGCCCACGGCACCCTGCAGCATTCGGCCAGCCGCTTGCCGAGCTGACGACAAGCGACAGCCCTGGCAACCCGCCTGCCGGCGCAGGCACTGCATTGAATCTGTCGACATGGTCGTGCAGTCCGATCCTGGAGACCGGCCGGCAGGTAGGCGCGTTGTATGTGGCCACTGCGTCCGCACGCAGTGCGCCCGAGTGGCGTAGCGATGCGGTGTCGCTTGCAGCGCCACCAGCGCTCGACCAATCACCGGCCTTCATGGCGGTGCTGCGGGGGCCCGACTACATCATCGAGAGCGTCAACCAACGCTTCCACGATCTTGTCGGCGAGCGCCCATTGCTGGGCCGCCCCTTGCTGGAGGCGATGCCGGAGATCGCCGATCAAGGCTATCTCGGCCTGCTCGACGAGGTGCGTCGTAGCGGCCGGCCCTTCATCGGCGAATCGATGACGGCCTATCTGCAGCGCACACCCGGCAGCATGCTCGACGAAACCTTCGTGGACTTTCTGTACCAGCCGATGCGCGACAGCGACGGCCGCGTCGATGCGATCCTGGTGCACGGCTTTGATGTCACCGCGCAGCGGCGCGTGGAAGGGCGCGACAGTTTTCTGCTGATGCTCGAAGACGCCTTGCAACACGTCTCCGACCCACGGCACGTCATCGACACCAGCGTGCGCCTGCTGGGCGAACATCTGCAGGCCAACCGCTGCGCATTCGGACTGGCGACCGAAGACGGCAGCATCATGCGTGTCATCAGCGACCATGTGCAGGACATGCCGAGCCTGCAAGGCGACTTTCCGATGGAAGTGGCCCAAGGTCTGCGCGATGCACTGCTGGCAAACCGGCCCTGGTTCACCACCGATGCGATGGCACCGGGTGCGCCGGACTATGTGGCCGAGCAGTATCGCCATTCCGGCCTGCGCGCATCGTTGGCGATACCGCTGCATAAACATGGCCGTCTGGTCGCGGCGATCGGGGTGCATCAACGCGCACCGCGACGCTGGTTGTCGAGCGAGATCGAGCTGGTGCGGCTGGTGGCGGCACGCTGCTGGGAGTCGATGCAGCGGGCCAAGGCGCAGCAGCAACTGGCGGCCAACGAAGCGCGTCTGCGTCGGCTTGCCGACACCTTGCCGCAGATCATCTTCATTGCCGGACCGGATGGGCAGCCGCACTACTTCAATCAACGCTGGTACGAGTACACCGGGCTGGATCCGGCCAACAACGAGAGCGCGGCGTGGCATCGGGCCCACACCGCCGATGGCCTGCGGTTGTCTGTGAAAACGTGGCAGGACGCACTGCTCGACACCCGTGCCTACGAGATCGAATGCGAATTGCTGCGGTACGACGGCCAGGCGCGTTGGCATCTGGCACGCGCCCTGCCCGTTCGTGGCGACGACGGCCGCATCAGCGAATGGATCGGCACCTATACCGACATCCACGATCGCCGCACCTTCGAGCAGCAATTGCGCGAGAGCGAAATCCGCTTCCGTGCGCTGTGCGAGACGGTGCCGGCAATGATCTGGATGTCCGATGCGCAAGGCGCCTGCGTGTACTGGAACCCGCGCTGGTACCACTTCACCGGACAAGCCGAAGACCAGGCGCTGGATCAGGGCTGGTGGGACGTGATGCACCCGGACGATGCCGGGCGCGTACGGCTGGCGTTCGAACAGGCACTGGAACGGCGCGGCGAATTCCTGGCCGAGTACCGCGTGCGCCGCCACGACGGGCAGTACCGCTGGTGCATCGATACCGCCTCGCCGCATTTCGCCA
Organism: Xanthomonas sp. 3793; assembly: GCF_024806835.1. Classification (GTDB taxonomy): domain Bacteria; phylum Pseudomonadota; class Gammaproteobacteria; order Xanthomonadales; family Xanthomonadaceae; genus Xanthomonas; species Xanthomonas arboricola_F. The sequence goes on along the minus strand of NZ_JANTYU010000001.1, from coordinate 84,540 downwards.
GCGATGGACGTTTTCTCGGGCATATCGGCTCGCTCACCGATATCTCCGAACGCAAGCATATCGAAGATGCCACCGCGTCCGACCGCGCGATCCTTAGCCTGATCACCACCGGCGCGCCGTTGCCGGTGGTGCTGGATGCGATTGCATTGAGCGTGGAGGCGCGCGGTGAGATCGGCTTGTACTGCTCGGTGATGGTGCTGGACGAAGTGCGGCACACCTTGAGCTTCGGCTCGGCGCCGCACTTTCCAATCGCGTATCACGGCAATTTCGAGCCGGTCCCGATCGGTCCGGGTGGCCCGCCCTGCTCGCGCGCCGCGCATCTTGGCCGGCAGGTCATCTGCGCCGATCTCCAGGCCGAGCCAAGTTTCGGCCCTCATCATGCGGTGTCGGCGATGCTGGGCATCGTGGCGTGCTGCGTGACGCCGATCTTGTCCAGCGATGGTCAGGTGTTGGGCACGCTCAACATCTACTACGACCGCCCATATCTGCCGTCGCTGCGCGAACAGGCGATGGCGCGCTCTGCATCACACCTGGCCGGCATCGTGATCGAACGCACGCGCGTGGATGCCAAGCTCAAGCTGTCGCTGCAGGCGGAAACCGCTGCGCGCGGTCAGGCCGAACACGCCAGCCGGGTCAAGGACGAATTCCTGGCCACGCTCAGCCACGAATTGCGCACGCCGCTCAACGCGATTTTGGGGTGGTCGCGACTGATGCAGTCGCAGAGCTTCGCGCCGGAGAATATGGCAAAGGGCCTGGTCATCATCGAGCGGAGCGCGCGTGCGCAGACGCAGATCATCGACGACCTGCTGGACATGAGCGCGATCCTGTCCGGCAAGATTCGTCTGCAGTCCGCGCATTTCGACATTGCCGGATTGGCGCACAGCACCGTGGAGCTGATGCAGCCGGCCGCACTGGCGCGCGACATCGCGTTGGAACTGGATGCACCGGCTGGTAGCGAGCTGTGGTTCTTTGGCGATGCCGGGCGCGTGCAGCAGGTGCTCACCAACCTGCTCAGCAATGCGCTCAAGTTCACCGCACCCGGTGGCAGCGTGCGCGTGGGCCTGGATGTGGAGGACGGGCGTCTGCGGCTATGCGTGCAGGACAGCGGGATCGGCATCGCACCGGACTTCCTGCCGCACGTGTTCGATCGGTTTCGGCAGGCAGATGCCGGCACCACGCGCCGGGTTGGCGGCCTCGGGCTGGGATTGTCGATTTCGCGCCAGTTGGTGGATCTGCACGGCGGCAGCCTTGGCGCCTCCAGCGCCGGTGAAGGCAAGGGGGCGACATTCACCATCGTGCTGCCGTTCCAGCATGGGGTCAGTGGCCTGCGCCCGCAATCGGTGGATTCGAGCCAGCATGGGCCGCTTCCGGCCGATTGCCATGGGCGGCTGGACGGCGTGCGGGTGCTGCTGGTCGACGACGATCAGGATTCGCGCGAGGCGGTGCTGCAGTTTCTGTTACTTGCCGGCGCACAGGTGCAGGCGGCCGGCTCGGTGGATGCGGCCGAACACTGTCTGGCCGCTGCGGCCTTCGACGTGCTGGTCAGCGACATCGCGATGCCGCTGCGCGATGGTTACGATCTGATCCGCAGCGTGCGTGCCGGTCGCGCCGATCTGCCGCGGCATATCCCGGCAATCGCACTGACTGCCTACGTGCACGAAGAAGACCGCGACCGTGCGGTGGCGGCCGGTTTCGATGCGCATATGGGCAAGCCGGTGGAGCCGCCAGGACTGGTCGATCTGATCGAAGGCTTGGTGGTGCCGATGCGTGCGGTACCGTGAGCGGCGTGAGATCGCCCGACAGCGGCTGACTAAAAGAATGCAGGCAGGGAGAAGGACGAAGGCCAACGCCCTGATCGCGAGTGCACACTGTCTTGCGGGAGCGCACCGCCTGGCAGCCGGCACGTTTCAATTGCCGCCCGACTGCATTGCAGGCTGCATGTGCACAACATCATTCGAGTAGTAGCGTCGCTCGTTGGATACAGTCAAAAGCGCAGGTCGTCGAGGGTGCGGTGCCCTCGCCGCTCGCGGGACACCGCAGCAACGAGTTGGCTGGTCGCGTTATTGAAAACAATGCGCACAGACCATCTCGACTGGTCCTTAGCCCGCCCACCGTCGCGGGACCTTATGCGACATGGATGCCGCAGAAGAGCCTTATCTGCTCGGATTCTGGCGTTTGGGCGTTGAGAGCCGGCGCAGGCCACTGTGAGAGCCTGGATCGTTACCGATCGTCGTGTAGCTGGGTGCCCCCGCCGGTTTCTCCCCTGTGTCGCCCGAACGGTTGCCAGAGTTGCAACGCGTGGATGTAAGGCTGGGCAGGCGAGTCACAGGGACATGTGTCCCGCCATGGTGGGCGGGCAAGGCCCCTGCAGTCACGTTGCACTCAGCCGCTCACGACTGATCTGCAACGTTGCTGCCCCATCACTTCAAGCCAGTCGCCACGCCGGGCAGCACGACTCAGGTGCGCTTGGCGCGGGCGAATGCGGCAGCCAGTGCGTTATCGGCCGGTGGAGCGGTGGTGCGCGGCTTGCTGTTGCCCTGCGCCGGTCCACGTCCACCACCACCACCGTCGCGACGGCCCTGCCCCGGCCCGCCATTGCCGCGCGTATCGCGCGACTGCGCCGCGCCATCGGCCGCCGGCGGCGTATCGGACAGACGGCAGGTCAGTGCGATGCGCTTGCGCGCCACGTCCACTTCCAGCACCTTGACCTTGACGATGTCGCCGGCCTTGACCACATCGCGCGGATCCTTGACGAAGGTGTCCGACAACGCCGAGATATGCACCAGGCCATCCTGGTGCACACCGATATCGACGAAGGCGCCGAACGCGGCCACGTTGCTCACCACGCCTTCCAGCACCATGCCCGGCTTGAGGTGCTTGATGTCCTCGATGCCTTCGGCGAATTGCGCGGCCTTGAACTCCGGGCGTGGGTCGCGACCGGGTTTTTCCAGCTCCTTGAGGATGTCGCGCACGGTCGGTACGCCGAACTGGTCGTCGGTGAACAACTCCGGCTTGAGGCCGCGCAGGAAGCTGCCGTCGCCCAGCAACGCCTTGATCGGCTTGCCGGTGTTGGCCACGATGCGCTCCACCACCGGATAGGCTTCCGGATGCACCGCCGACACGTCCAGCGGCTCGTCGCCATCGGCGATGCGCAGGAAACCGGCGCATTGTTCGAAGGTCTTGTCGCCCAGACGCGGCACCTTGAGCAGGTCCTTGCGGCGCTTGAACGGGCCGTTGTCGTCGCGATGGCGCACGATATTCTCCGCCACCGTGCCGGACAGGCCGGACACGCGCGACAGCAGCGCCGCCGAGGCAGTGTTGACGTAAACGCCGACCGCGTTGACGCAGTCTTCCACCCGCGCCTCCAGCGCCTTGGCCAGGCGGTACTGATCCACGTCGTGCTGGTACTGGCCCACGCCGATCGCCTTGGGCTCGATCTTGACCAGCTCGGCCAGCGGGTCCTGCAGGCGCCGCGCGATCGACACCGCGCCGCGCAGCGAGACATCCAACTCGGGGAATTCCTTGGCGGCAAACTCGGACGCCGAATACACCGACGCACCCGCCTCGCTGACGACGACCTTCTGCAACTTGGCCGCCCCGCACAACGCAATCGCCTCGCCGGCCAGTTTGTCGGTCTCGCGGCTGGCGGTGCCGTTGCCGATCGCGATCAGCTCCACGTTGTGCTGCATGCACAATTTCTTGATGGTCTGCAGCGACTGGTCCCACTGCCGCTTGGGTTCATGCGGATAGATCGTCTCGGTGGCCACCAGCTTGCCGGTGGCATCGACCACGGCGATCTTGCAGCCGGTGCGGATGCCCGGATCCAGTCCCAGCACCACGCGTGGACCGGCGGGCGCGGCCAGCATCAGGTCCTTGAGGTTGTCGCCGAACACGGCAATTGCCTCGGCCTCGGCTTTTTCGCGCGCCTGGTTGAACAGGTCCAGCAGCAGGTGCATGTGCAGCTTGGCGCGCCAGGTCAGCCGGCAGGCGTCCAGCAACCAGCGGTCGGCCGGGCGGCCCTGGTTGGAAATGCCGGCGCTGCGCGCCACGCGGCCTTCGGCGTACTGATGCCCGGCTTCGGCATCGGTACCCGGGTCCAGATCCAGGTACAGAAACTCCTCGCGGCGCGCGCGAAACAGCGCCAGCAACCGGTGCGAGGGAATCTTTGCCAGCGACTCGGCATGGTCGAAGTAATCGCGGTACTTGGCCCCGGCCTCTTCCTTGCCCTCGGCCACGCGCGCGCGGATCACCCCGTTGTCGTTGAGCCAGCTGCGCAGTTCACCGACCAGCGCGGCATCTTCGCCCCAGCGCTCCATCAGGATCGCGCGCGCGCCTTCCAGCGCAGCCTTGCCGTCTGCCACACCCTTGTCGGCGTCGATGAATGCGGCAGCGGCGACGTCCGGTGCCTGCGTCGGATCGGCCAGCAAGCCATCGGCCAACGGCTCCAGCCCGGCTTCACGCGCGATCTGCGCGCGCGTGCGGCGCTTGGGCTTGTAGGGCAGATACAGGTCTTCCAGCCGCGACTTGGTGTCGGCAGCGGCGATCTCGTTGCGTAGTTCGTCGCTGAGTTTGCCCTGCTCGCCAATGCTGGACAGGATCGCCGCGCGGCGGTCTTCCAGCTCGCGCAGATAGGTCAGGCGCGTTTCCAGGTTACGGAGCTGGGTATCGTCCAGGCCGCCAGTGACTTCCTTTCGGTAGCGGGCGATGAACGGCACGCTGGCGCCTTCGTCGAGGAGGGCGATGGCGGCACGCGCCTGGGCGGGTTGGGCACCGATCTCATCGGCAATGGTGCGAGCAATCTGCTGGGCAAGCTGGCTATCGTGCATGACGGCGCGGCATGAACCGCTTCACTGAAAAAAAGCATTTTCGCAGTGCGGGCCCGTCACGGAAACCCGTTGACAGCGTGGTCGTAAACCTATGCCGCCGCGCTCAGCTGGCGCGGTGCGCGTAATGGGTGGCGGCGCGTTCGACCAGAATGCTTTCGTGCAGGGATTCCAGTGCCATGACGCGGATCTTGCCGACGTCCTTCAGCGGCACCATCCGTTCCACATACACCTCCGGGCCGGCGTCGGTCATCGCCCGCGACTTGCTGAACCCGTAAGGCACAACGCCCTTGTCGCCATCTTTGCTGCCACCGACGTACAGGACAATCGACATGCCACACCCTCTTGTTGCAGTTGCTGCGTTGGGGCGCGAGCATAACGAGCGCGCCGTGAGGAGCTTTCCACGCACGTTAACGCCGGCTGTTTGCGGTTTGGTGACGGCTTCCAGGCAAGGCTCGCCTCACGGCGACTTCACCGCGCTCGGCTGTCCAATCGCGATCCCCAGTTCTCACGAGATCGCATGGACCTCAAAAGTGGCTACCCGTTCTGGTCGATCCGAAACGGATTGATGCATGCCTATCCACGCCTGGAGCAAGACATCCACAGCGAGGTGGTGATTGTGGGCGGTGGAGTGACCGCGGCGCTGATCGCGCACGAACTGCTGCGCAATGGCCATGAAGTGGTGGTGGTCGAACAACGCGAGATCGGCTGGGGCAGCACCTCGGCCAGCACCGCCTTGCTGCAATACGAAATCGATACGCCGATGATCGAGTTGGCCAAACAACATGGCATGCCGGCGGCCGCACTGGCTTATGGCGCCTGCGCGCAGGCCATCGTCGATCTGCAGGATCTGTGCGACAGCGTTGGCGGTTGCGATTTCACCCGCCAGGACAGCCTGTATTACGCCAGCCGTGCACGCGATCTGAGCGACCTGCGAGACGAGCTCGACGCACGCCAGACGCATCGGCTGCCGGTGGAATGGGTCGACCGCGAGGCGTTATGGCACGATTACGGCGTGCGGTCGGACGGCGCAATCCTCAGCCGCCTTGCCGCCAGCGTCGACCCGTATCGCCTCTGCTACCGCCTGTTTGCCGAATGCGAGCAATACGGCGCACGCATCTTCGATCGCACCACCATCGCCGCCATCATCCCGCACGATCAACACGTCCAGTTGCGCACGCGCGATGGCGTCGTGCTGCACGCCAAGCACGTGATCCTGGCTGCAGGCTATGGCAACCAGCAGTGGCTGTCGCAGCGCGTGGCACGCAATCGCAGCAGCTATGCCTTCGTGACCGACCCGCTGCACGACAGCGAGATCGGCGCGCTCAAGCACACCATGATGTGGGAGACCGCACGCCCGTATCTGTACATGCGCAGCACCCCCGATGGCCGTGTGGTGGCCGGTGGCGAAGACGACAACGTGGACATCCCCGCACGCCGCGATGCGCGCGTGCAGGGCAAATTGAAGACGCTGCTGAAAAAGATCGGCAAGACCATGCCGGACGCGCGTCTACGCCCGGTGTTTTCGTGGGGCGGCACGTTTGCCGAAACCGCCGACGGCCTACCCTTCTTCGGCACGCATGCCGAGCAAGGCCCACGCGTATCGTTCGCGATGGCCTACGGCGGCAACGGCATCACCTACAGCGCAATCGGCGCCGGCTTGCTGCGTGCGCAACTGGAAGGAAAGCCGCACCCGTTGTCGGAACTGTTCGGATTTTCGCGCTTGGGTTGAGAGGGGATGCCGTCTTGCAGCGCAGCCGCTGAGTGTGTGGCTGTCACCACGAGGGACTGACACAGATCGCGAGCAGTCGGCAGGCGGGCATGGATGGTGCGCTCATGACCAGGATGGGCACAGGCCTGGCGGTGAGCGCGGAAGCGTTGCCAGCCACTGCAGATCCATTGCAGTGCCTAAGACCACCACGGCCACCAACCGCGGCCGTGCATTGCATAAGCGTCGGCCGCCCGCTCCAGCGGATTGCGCACATGGATGCCGCCGCAGATGAGATACACCGGCAGGAACAGCGGCCCGAGCAGCATGTATTGATAGACATGTGCACGCTCGTGATCGCCCAGGCGCACCGGCGGATGCTCGCAGCGGCCGGCCGCGTGCGCATAGGTGCTGCATTGCAGATCCAGCGATGCGCCCTTGAGCAGGATCACATTGCCCAGCGTCATCGCCCCGCCCGGCCCCCAGGGCCAGCCATGAAAAACAAGCGCAAGCTCGTGGCCCGACCAGCGCGGACGCGCGCCAAAACAACTGCCGACCGCACCGATCAATAGGCCAAGCACGGTGTTGGGCAGCGTCCACAACGCGCCCAGCAGCAGCCATGCCGATCGTGCCAGCCGCAACCGGCTCAGTCGGCCTGATTGGGGATCAGCAGCCACAAGATCAGGTAGACCAGGATGCCAGGAAACGCAGCCGAGGCGATCGAGACGATCACGAACAGGATGCGCAGCAGCGTTGAGCTCCAGCCGAGACGGCGCGCGATGCCGCCGACGACGCCGGCGATCATGCGGTCATTGAGGGAGCGGGACAGTGCAGTGGTGGCCATGGGAAGGCTCCTCGAAACGTAGCGCGCAGTCTAAAAAACCGCGCGGCAGCGGGCCGTGATGGGCGGCGATCGCACACGGATCGGCGGTTGCACGCGGCGCGTCAGGCGCTGCGGTCGCGCTCCTGCAACCAGCGATGGATCGCCACCGGCACCTCGCGCTGGGCACGTCCGGACACGTAGATCCCGATGTGCCCACCGCGAAAACTCAGCTCGCTGTAGTCGTCGCTGCCAACCAGCCCACGCAGTGCACGCGAGGCATCGGGCGGCACCAGATGGTCGTGTTCGGCGTAGATGTTGAGCACCGGCATGTCCACGTCCTGCAGATCCACCGCCTGCCCGCCGATGCTCACCTGGCCGGTGACCAGCCCGTTGCGATGGTAGAACAACGTCACGAATTCGCGGAACGCCTCGCCCGCCAGATCCGGCGAATCGAAGATCCACTTTTCCATGCGCAAGAAGTCCTCCAGCGCCTGCTTGTCGTCGAGGATGTCGAGCAAGCCGACGTATTTCTGGAGGTTGAGCCGGAACGGCTTGAGCATCAGGTAACTGGCGTTCATCAGATCGGCCGGCACGTTGCCCATGGTGTCCACGAACAGATCCACATCGACCATGCGCGCCCAGTTGGACAGCATGTTGTCGGGCGTGTGGAAATCCACCGGCGTCACCATGGTGATCAGGTTGCGCACCTTGTGCCGTTGCAGCGCGGCGTAGCACAGCGAAAAGGTGCCGCCCTGGCAGATGCCCAGCACGTCCACCGCATCCAGCCCTGATTGCGCACGCAGGTGATCCACCGCGCCATCGATGTAGCGCAGCAGATAGTCTTCGAGCGTGAGGTAGCGCTCGGAGCGATCCGGGTAGCCCCAGTCCAGCACATACACGTCCTGGCCGTGACTCAGCAGGCCCTTGACCAGCGATCGATCGGCCTGCAGATCCACCATGTACGGGCGATTGACCAACGCGTACACGATCAGCAGCGGCGTCTTGGCCACCGGCGCCTGCTCGCCGACAAAGCGATACAGCACCACCTTGCCGTCGCGCCAGATTTCCTCGCGCTCGGTCACCCCGTAGTCGACGTCTTCCACACCGGGCAGCAGTTTCAGGCCTTCGCGCAGCTTGCGTTGCAGCGACAGGGTTTCCTGCATCAGGTCTTCGGCGCTGAATCCCAACGGCCCTTTCATGCCTTGGCTCCACGTGGCGGGCGTGCGGACGGCTTACCGGCGGACGCCTTGCCGGACGAGGGTTTCGATGTGGCTTTCGCTGTCGCGGGCTTTTTGGCCGCAGCTGCTGCAGCTGCGGTCTTCCTGGCCGCAGGTTTCCTGGGGGCGGTCGTCTTTGCTGCATCGGTTGCAGCGGCCGGCTTGCGCGCAGCGGCGGATTTGGGCGCCGCTGCGCGCCTTGGCGGGGGCGCGGCCTGCGGCTCGTCCGGGGTGGCGTCGGCAGGCTTGCCCGCCGTCCGGGTGCTGGCGGCGGCGGTACGCAGCATCCGTCGCACCGCGCGCTCCAGTTCTGCGATACGGCGATGGGCGGCATCCATCTCCGAGCGCGTCGGCATCCCGAAGCGCTCGCTGAGTTGCTCTACTTCCTCCTGCAAGGCCGCGCGCAAGCGCATATGCGCGTTGGCGAAACCGCCGTACACGTCGCGGAACTGATCCGACAACGCGACATCGGCATAGGATTCTTCGGCCGCCTCGATCCACAGATCGAACAGGGCGCGCGCGCTGGTCAGCTGGCTGCCGCTGCTCTCGTGCTCGCTCAGCTTGGTGGTGAACCGGGTGAAAGCCTGCTCGATCGCGGCCTTGAGTTGCTCGCCATAGGCCTGCGACTGCGCCTGATAGTCCTGTTGCGCGCGCGCCAGTTTCTGCAGGCGCGCCTGATGATTGCGGTTCAAGCCGAAGGCTGGCATGTCCAGCCACGGCGCGTTTTCCTCGCGCCATTTGCCCAGGGTCTGTGCCGCCTCCTGCAACCACGGGTCGAAGCCACCCGGGCCGCCGCCGCGCAGCGAGCCCAGCGTCCACTGCATCAGTTGTTCGCCCTGCCCCTGCACCGCACGCCGCCAGGCATCGGAGACTTCATTGGCGGAGGTATCGCGGCCCGCGAACTGCCCGGCCACCTGTTGCATGGTGCCGAACCAGCCGCCAGCCTGGGTCCGAAAGCGATCGATGGCTTCCTGCGCCTGCGGCGCGGCCTGGGTGGGCAGCAACTGCGACCACCAGTCCACCGCCTTGCGCCAGTCCTGCGGGGCGTCGCCGCCGGGCGCCGGCGGTGGCTGCGCGGCGGACCCGGACTGGCCGTGGCGCATGGCGTCTCCCCAGGCGGCCCAATACTGGCGTGCCTTGTCCTCGACATTGCCGTTGCCCGAACCGCTGCTAGCCATCATGCCCTCCTGTGACGATCCACCGAGCCATCCTACCGCGTGAGACCAGGCGTGCCGCTCAGGGTTTGGGAATCCGCAACGTCTTGCTGATCATCAGCGAGCCGGAGATGGCGAACAGCAGCACCAACGGATGGAACTGCCATGGCCCGAGCTGCCACTGGCCCCACCACAGGGATTGGCCGATGTGGCCGGTGCTGGCGGCGACCGCGAGCAGGATCACCAGCACCAGACTGGTCGGAATCGGCGTGCCTTCGAAGTACGGCACCTTGTCGGCCTCGCCGGCGATCTCTTCGGCGGTCACGTTGTAGCGCGCCAGCCGGCTCACGCCGCAGCAGACGAAATAGCTCAGGACCAGCCAGTCCCAGCCGCCACGCATGCCGCAGGCGTAACCAAGCGCCGCCGGCGCCACGCCGAAGGAGATCACGTCGGCCAGCGAATCCAGCTCACGGCCGAGGGTGGAGGACGCCTTGCGCCAACGCGCGACGTGCCCGTCCAGCGCGTCGAAGACGAATGCCAGCGGAATCAACGCCATGCCCAGCAACAGGTCGCCCCGGTGTCCTTCCTGCAGGAACCGCATCGAGGCGAAGACAGCCCCGGTCCCGCAGAAGGCGTTGGCGAGCGTGAACCAGTCCGCAAGTTGGAAATCGCGCAGCATCGAAAAATGGCGTTTCATGCGGAACCTGATCAGAGCGAGGCGCAAAGGGTAACGCGCGCGCGCCATGCAGGCGACCGTTTCGCCCTCGTCCGCTAGGCTGGCGATCAGCGTGGCCGCTCCTGGCCGCGCGTCACAGAGAAGGACTCCCGATGCGCAGCATCCTGATCACCGGCGCGGGCAGCGGCATTGGCGCCGGCATCGCCACCCACCTGGCAAGCGACGGCCACCATCTGCTGGTCAGCGACATGGACCAGACCGCTGCCGGGCACACGGCCCAGCGCATACGGAACGCGGGCGGCTCGGCCGAGGCCCTTGTGCTGGATGTCACCGACGACGACAGCATCGCGCGTGCGCTGTCCAGCGCCTCGCAGCCCCCGCAGGTGCTGGTGAACAACGCCGGCCTGCAGCAGGTGGCTGCGTTGGAAGACTTCCCGATGCAGCGTTGGGCGCTGCTGGTCGAGGTCATGCTGACCGGTGCGGCTCGGCTCAGCCGTGCAGTGCTGCCGGGCATGCGCGCGGCAGGCTATGGCCGTATCGTCAACGTCGGCAGCATCCATTCGCTGGTCGCCAGCCCCTACAAGAGCGCGTATGTGGCCGCCAAGCATGGCCTGGTCGGCCTGGCCAAGGTGATTGCGCTGGAAACCGCCGACTGCGACATCACCGTCAACACGCTCTGCCCCAGCTATGTGCGCACGCCGCTGGTGGAGCGCCAGATCGCCGACCAGGCGCGCACGCGTGGCATTGCCGAAGAGGCGGTGATCCGCGATGTGATGCTCAAGCCGATGCCCAAGGGCGCCTTCATCGAGTACGACGAGCTGGCCGGCACGGTAGCATTCCTGATGTCGCATGCGGCCCGCAACATCACCGGGCAATCCATCGCCATCGATGGCGGCTGGACCGCCCAATAAACGCACTGGCGAAATTTTGACCAGCCAGCGCAAGCGTGTTGCGCCGCAAGGGGGCTGCGCACTTGTCCACAGACTTGCGCAGCGTCCATCCACAGGCCATGTGGAAAACTGTGCGGGTAATCGCGCCTTGCTGATGACGAAGATCGCCGACGGCACCGGTGAGCCCGGCGAGCGCGACGTGACATGCCGGCGGCCCGACGCGCGGCGGCCGTGCAGGACAGCCCAACGGCAATCGATCAGACCCGCGAATAGCTCCACGATTGCATGCGCCCGTCGCGATACGGCATCACCCCATGGAAGGGGCGCGGGTCGCCATCGAACACCAGCGGCAGGAAGTTGCGGTCGCCCTCCCACATCGGCACCTGGTCCATCTGCGCAAGCGGCACCCATTCCAGCGTGCCTTCCGGATTGGAGGTCTGCGGGGTGCCGTCGAAGCTGCGGATCAGGAACACGAACCCCAACCAATCCTCGCCCTGCTTGCCGAACCCGGGCCAGCTCATGGTGCCGCGCAATTGCATGTCACCGCACTCCACGCCGGCTTCTTCGCGGATCTCGCGCCGCATGCAGGCCAGCACGTCTTCGTCCGGCTCCACCTTGCCGCCGAGCCCGTTGTACTTGCCCAGGTGTTGATCACCGGGGCGGGCATTGCGGTGGATCATCAGCACCTGCGTGCCGTCCGGCGACAACAGGTAGCCAAGCGTGGCGACAATCGGGGTATAGGGCATGGCGCGCGATCTGCAACGAAGCGCATCAGTATGACCGATGCCACGCATCCCGCGTGGCGCAGACAGCGACCGGCTGACGTGCAGTCGTGGCACAGGTGCATCGGCTGCGCTTGGCACGGGCCAGGCCCGACCCGCTTGCAGACAACTCGCCGCCCCCGCCCAACGGCCGCGCTCGCTGACGACGCCCAGGCACCCGCTACTGAGTGCGCTTAACCGACAATTACCTGCGCGCTGGGCCGCGGCGGCGCCACGTAGTCGGTATCCAGCCGCAGGGTGGCAACCCCATGGCCGCGTTCGGCCAGGTATTCCAGCCACTTGCCCAGGAAGGTATTCATGCGCATGCGATGGCTGATCAGCTCGGCCGGCGGCGGAAACATGCCCATCACGTCCTGCCAGCGACGGCCCACGTAGCAATGGGTGGTCTCGGCCTGGCGTGCATCGCGGTACAGACGCACATATGCAGACGGGTCCGGCTCACCGGTCACCGGGTCGCACAGGTCGTAGGTCAGGCGCAGCTCGACGGTGTAGCGATGGCATTCGATCACGTCCAGCCGCAGGTTCAGCCCATCGCCGATCGACGACACATACGACCCAGGCGCCAGATCGGCCGGCGCAAACAGGCGGGTGAGATGCTGGAAGTTTTCTGCGTACAACCCCATCAGCCAGCCGAAACGGCTCAGACGGGGGATGATTTCGAGTTTGCTCAATGCTTGGGCCATGCACCGATCCTACACGCTGCGCTGCCGCACGGGCAGCATTGACGAGAGCCCAATGACAGGCCTACCTTGGCGGAGCACTGCCCCGCCCGCTTGATTTCCATCGCACTGCCAGCAAGCCGTCAGCGGCGTCGCGGCAGCACCCGGATGGTGGACGCCGCCCGGTTGCCCAACCCCCGTGCACAGCCCGCAAGCCCGCCGCGCCAATCCGGGCTCAGAACATCTCGCGCTGCAGCCCCAGGGTCGACAACACCTTGCTGGAGATTTCTTCGATCGACGTGTTGGTGGTGCTGAGCGTGGGAATGCGCTCCATCTGGAACATGCGCTCGGCAGTTGCAACCTCGCGTCGGCAGGTCTCGGCCGCGCTGTAGCGCGAGTTGGCACGACGCTCCTGGCGGATCTGCTGCAGACGCTCCGGGTCGATGGTCAGGCCGAACAACTTGTTGCGGTAGTTGCGCAAGCGCGGCGGCAGGCGTTCGTTTTCCAGATCTTCTTCTGTCAACGGATAGTTGGCGGCGCGGATGCCGTAATGCAAGGCCAGATAGATGCACGTTGGCGTCTTGCCTGCACGCGATACCGCCACCAGAATCACATCGGCCTCGTCGTAGTTGAGCGCAATGCCGTCGTCGTGGCTCAACGCGAAGTTCATCGCATTGATGCGGCGGTGATAGGTCTCGAAATCGACCATGCCGTGCGCGCGGCCCACGCGCGAGTGCCGCGGCGCGTTGAGCTCGCGCTCCAGCGGCTCGATGAAGGGCGCAAACACATCCAGCATCAGCGCACCGCTTTCGGCCAGGATCATGCTCAGCTGCGGATCCACGCAGGAATTGACCACCACCGGACGCACCTGGTAACGCTCGCCGGCAGCGCGCACGCGCATCGCGGCGTCGCGCGCTTTTTCTGCATCGTCAATGAACGACATGCGGTCGGTGACGAAGTTGAATCCGCTGAACTGGGTGAGCAGGCTATGCCCAATCGTTTCAGCGGTGATACCGGTTCCATCGGAGACATAAAACACCGGCCGAATTGTTGACATCAAGACCACCTCTTTGAACTGGTGTCCAAAAGTTACGGGTTCATGCTTGTGCAGGCTCCGCTGTGCACTGCATCATAGCGGCTTCTTCCTACGGTCGCGGCCATTCAGCCCGCTCGGGCGATGGCCTTACGGAGCATCGCGCTTGAACGAGAATATCCTGTGGTTGCATGAGCTACGCCTGGCCGACCTGGCCCGCGTAGGCGGTAAGAACTCCTCGCTCGGCGAGATGATCGGCAACCTGGCCGGGCTGGGCGTTTCGGTTCCCGGTGGATATGCGACCACTGCCGAAGCGTTCAAGGACTTCATCGCGCACAACGATCTGTCCAAGCGCATTTTCGACAAGCTGGCAACGCTGGACGTCGAAGACGTCACCGCACTCACCGCGGCCGGCAAGGAAATCCGCGGCTGGGTGATCGATGCACCGCTGCAGCCGGAACTGGACCGCGACATCCGCACCGCCTACGAGCAGTTGTGCGCAGAAAATGGCGGCGGCGACGTCGCGGTGGCCGTGCGTTCTTCTGCCACTGCAGAAGACCTGCCGGACGCCTCGTTCGCCGGCCAGCAGGAAACCTTCCTCAACGTGACCGGCGCCGACGATGTCGTGCACAAGGTCAAGGAAGTGTTCGCCAGCCTCTACAACGATCGCGCGATTGCCTATCGCGTGCACCACGGCTTCAAGCACGAAGACGTGTTCCTGTCGGCCGGCGTGCAGTTGATGGTGCGCTCGGGCGTGGGCGCGGCCGGCGTGTTGTTCACGCTGGACACCGAATCGGGCTTCCGCGACGTGGTGTTCGTCACCTCCAGCTTCGGCCTGGGCGAGATGGTCGTGCAGGGCGCGGTCAACCCGGACGAGTTCTATGTCTACAAGCCCACGCTGACCGCAGGCAAACCGGCGATCCTGCGTCGCTCGCTCGGCAGCAAGGCGATCCGCATGGTGTATTCGGACGTGCCCGGCGAGCGCGTGCGTACCGAAGACACACCGGTGGAGCTGCGCAGCACCTTCTCGATCAGCGACGAAGACGTGCAGGAGCTCTCCAAGCAGGCGCTGGTGATCGAAAAGCATTACGGCCGCCCGATGGATATCGAGTGGGCCAAGGATGGCGTGAGCGGCAAGCTGTTCATCGTGCAGGCGCGCCCGGAAACCGTGAAGTCGCGCAGCCATGCCACCCAGATCGAGCGTTTCTCGCTGGAAGCCAAGGACGCCAAGATCCTGGTCGAGGGCCGTGCGGTGGGCGCCAAGATCGGCAGCGGCGTGGCCCGGGTGGTGCGCTCGCTGGACGACATGAATCGCGTGCAGGCCGGCGACGTGTTGATCGCCGACATGACCGACCCCGATTGGGAGCCGGTGATGAAGCGTGCCTCGGCCATCGTCACCAACCGTGGCGGCCGCACCTGCCATGCAGCGATCATCGCGCGCGAACTCGGCGTGCCGGCCGTGGTCGGCTCGGGCAACGCCACCGATGTGATCAGCGACGGCCAGGAAGTGACGGTCAGCTGCGCCGAGGGCGATACCGGCTTCATCTACGACGGCCTGCTGCCGTTCGAGCGCACCACCACCGACCTGGGCAACATGCCGCCTGCCCCGCTCAAGATCATGATGAACGTGGCCAACCCGGAGCGCGCGTTCGACTTCGGCCAGCTGCCCAACGCCGGCATCGGCTTGGCGCGTCTGGAAATGATCATCGCCGCGCATATCGGCATCCATCCCAACGCGCTGCTGGAATACGACAAGCAGGACGCCGACGTCCGCAAGAAGATCGACGCCAAGACCGCCGGCTATGGCGATCCGGTGAGCTTCTACGTCAACCGCCTGGCCGAGGGCATCGCCACGCTGACCGCCTCGGTGGCGCCGAACACGGTGATCGTGCGCCTGTCGGACTTCAAGTCCAACGAGTACGCCAACCTGATCGGCGGTTCGCGCTACGAGCCGCATGAAGAGAACCCGATGATCGGCTTCCGTGGCGCCAGCCGCTACGTCGATCCGTCCTTCACCAAGGCCTTCGCGCTGGAGTGCAAGGCGGTGCTGAAGGTGCGCAACGAGATGGGCCTGGACAACCTCTGGGTGATGATCCCGTTCGTGCGCACGCTGGAAGAAGGCCGCAAGGTGATCGAGGTGCTAGAGCAGAACGGGCTCAAGCAGGGCGAGAACGGTCTGAAGATCATCATGATGTGCGAGCTGCCGTCCAACGCGCTGTTGGCCGATGAATTCCTGGAGATCTTCGACGGTTTCTCGATCGGCTCCAACGACCTGACCCAGCTGACCCTGGGCCTGGACCGCGATTCGTCGATCGTGGCGCACCTGTTCGACGAGCGGAATCCGGCGGTCAAGAAGCTGCTGTCGATGGCGATCAAGTCGGCGCGCGCCAAGGGCAAGTATGTGGGCATCTGCGGCCAGGGGCCGTCGGATCACCCGGAGCTGGCCGAGTGGCTGATGCAGGAAGGGATCGAGTCGGTGTCGCTGAATCCTGACACCGTGGTCGATACCTGGTTGCGTCTGGCCAAGCTGAAGAGCGAGAGCTGATGGGTATGCCGGGTGCGGTACTGGCGGCAGCAGCGGGAGCTGCTGCAGCAACCACCAAGACGGTAGTCGCTGTCCCGAAGCAACCGACGGGCTGGGATAAGGTCGACTGGGCGCAAATCCTGCTGAACTGGGGAGTTGCGCTTGTCATTCTGATCGTGGGCATGTGGCTGGCAAAGCAGCTCAGCCAATGGCTGCACCGCGCTTTGACCCGCGCCCGCATCGAGATCACGCTGACCAACTTCCTGCGCAATGTGGTCTACGCATTGCTGCTGGTCCTGGTGTTCGTCAGTGCGCTGAGCAAGATCGGCGTACCGCCAACCTCGTTGATTGCGGTGCTCGGTGCGGCAGGCCTGGCGGTCGGTCTGGCGTTGAAGGATTCGCTGTCCAACATCGCAGCAGGCGTGATGCTGATCGTGCTGCGGCCGATGCGCGACGGCGACCACGTGGTGATCGCCGGCCAGGAAGGCATCGTGGACGAGATCCGGATCTTCCAGACCCGGCTGCGTAGCTTCGACGAACGCATGATCACCCTGCCCAACAGCACCATCACCACCGCGCCCATCGTCAACTACAGCACCCTGCCCAACCGTCGCCTGGAAGTGACCGTGGGCGTGGGCTACGGCGATGACCTGAAGAAAGCCCAGCAGCTGTTGCTGCAGATCGCCAAGGACAATCCGAACATCCTGGAGTCGCCGGCACCGTTCGTGCAGGTCACCAACCTGGGCGAAAGCACGGTGGATCTGATGTTGTTCGCATATGCGACCAACGGCAATTTCGGCGCGGCCAAGAGCACCACGCTGGAACAGATCCGCAACCAGCTGCTGGAGAACGGGCTCAACATTCCGTATCCGCAGCGCGACCTGCACGTGTATCACCACGATGCCGACGGCAAGCCGATCGGGGATCTGTTGCGCAAGGGCATCGCGGACGATGGCGATCTCACCAAGGGGCCGCCGTTGGCGCGCTGAGCGTCCAGGTCACCTGTAAAGAGCAAAAGGCCGCATCGAAGGATGCGGCCTTTTGTGTTGCGTCACTGCGCGCTGCGCTGTTGCTGCGATTGCGACGGCCGCCTTGGCATGGGCGCGATCGAGTCTGGGTGCGCCAGATGCACTGCGTCCTGCAGCAGGATCACCCCTGCGCGCCGGCCTCGGTATCGCCGCCGAGCGCACCCATGAACTGGCGGTAGTGACGCAGTTCGTCGATGGAATCGCGCACATCGCTCAGCGCGGTATGCGCCGAGCTCTTGGCAAAACCATTTGCCACCGTCGGTGCCCAGCGGCGCGCCAATTCCTTGATGGTGGACACGTCGAGATTGCGGTAGTGGAAATAACGCTCCAGGCGCGACATCTGGCGGTGCAGGAAGCGGCGGTCCTGGCAGATCGAGTTGCCGCACATCGGCGAGGCACCGGCGCGGATCCACTCGCCAAGAAACGCCACCGTCTGCGCTTCGGCCTGCGCATGGGTGACCCGGCTATCGAGCACGCGTTGCCACAGGCCGGAACGACGGTGCTGGTTGCGGTTCCACTCGTCCATCGCTTCCAGGGTGGCCAGCGGGTGGGCGATGGCCAGTTCCGGCCCTTCGGCAAGCACGTTCAACTGCGCATCGGTCACGATGGTGGCGATCTCGATGATCGAATCGCGATCGGTATCCAGGCCGGTCATTTCCAGATCGATCCAGATCAGTCGGTCGTTGCCCGCAACGTTGTCTGCCATATCACCGTCCTGTGGAGGCCGTTGCCGGCCGGGGTACTGAAAGGGCGCGCATCATACCGCGGCCGTGCCGCTCAGGGCACGAGCGGCGGCTTGCCACGCTTGGCGCGAAAATAATTGGTCAGCCGCAGGCTCGCCTCTGCCGCCAGCACGCCGCCCGCCACCTGCACGCGATGGTTGTGACGCGGGTCGGCCAACAGATCGAAGACACTGCCGCAGGCGCCGGTCTTGGGGTCGCTGGCGGCGAACACCACGCGGGCGATACGTGCATGGATCATGGCCATGGCGCACATCGCGCACGGCTCCAGCGTGACGTAGAGCGTGCAGCCGATCAGGCGGTGATTGGCCAGGCGGCGCCCGCCTTCGCGCATGGCCACGATCTCGGCATGCGCGC
The DNA here is from genome assembly GCF_024806835.1 of Xanthomonas sp. 3793. Lineage (GTDB taxonomy): Bacteria > Pseudomonadota > Gammaproteobacteria > Xanthomonadales > Xanthomonadaceae > Xanthomonas > Xanthomonas arboricola_F. The sequence goes on along the minus strand of NZ_JANTYU010000001.1, from coordinate 66,126 downwards.
TGGGATCGTGACTGGCGATGTTGTAGTTCCAGCCCTCGCCCAGCACGTTGCCATCGGTGTCGATCAGCACTGCCCCGACCGGGATTTCGTCATAGTCGCGTTCGGCACGCTCGGCCAGCTGCAGGGCGTGCTGCATCCACTGCGTATCGATGGCCGCCTGCGACGTACCGACCAGCGGTGCGGCCGGCGCACTCACGTCGCCGGACCGCCCTGGCGATCGAGAAACGCGGCGAACGCGGCAACGGTGGCCTCGCTGACATGGTGTTCGATGCCTTCGGCATCGCGACGTGCGGTGGCTTCGTCGATGCCCAGTGCGAGCAGGAAGCGCTCGACGATCTGATGCCGCTGGCGGCTGGAGGCTGCCAATGCCTCGCCGGCCGGGGTCAGGAACACGCCGCGGTACGGGCGCTGCACCACCCAGCCGTCGCGTACCAGGCGCTTGAGCATCTTGGCCACGGTGGGCTGCGCCACGCCCAGGCGCGCGGCGATGTCGACCTGGCGCGCCTCGCCGCCGTCGACCAATAGATCGGAGATCAGCTCCACATAGTCCTCGACCAGCTCGGCGCGGCGCGCTTCGCGCACCTGACGGAAGCTCTCCATATGCACCTGCGCATCGATCAGGGACGGCGTAGCCGCCGCCAGCTTTTCGCTCTTGCCCACCCGCATCCTCGTCGTCGCGTCCGGCATCGGTGCCGGGTGCGTAGTGTGAAGCACGCGGCCGATCAATACGATTGAGTTTGCCAATGCTCAACAGCATAGCACTTGCTATATCATCCATCCCACCGCCCTCGCTGCCTCCCCTGCATGTCCGCCGATACTCTTTCCCCTGTGCGCTCTCCTGCCTCCACCAACGGCGGGCTGGGCGATCACCACGCCAGCGTGGCCGTGCCCAGGAACGGCCATTGGTGGTTCCGTCTGCTGGCCTTTCTGGGCCCGGGCTACATGGTGTCGGTGGGCTACATGGATCCGGGCAACTGGGCGACCGATCTGGCCGGCGGCTCGCAGTTCGGCTATCTGCTGTTGTCAGTGATCCTGCTGTCCAATGTCATGGCGATCGTGTTGCAGAGCCTGTCGGCGCGGCTGGGCATCGCGACCGGGCTGGATCTGGCGCAGGCCTGCCGCGCGCGCTACCCGCGTGGCGTGAACCTGGCGCTATGGGGGCTGTGCGAGCTGGCGATCGTCGCCTGCGATCTTGCCGAAGTGATCGGCACCGCGATCGCGTTGAAGTTGTTGTTCGGTATTCCGCTCACCATGGGCGCGATCATCACCGCGATCGATGTAGTGCTGGTGCTGTTGCTGATGAATCGCGGCTTCCGTGCACTGGAAGCGTTTGTGATGGCGTTGCTGCTGATCATCTTCGTGTGCTTCGGCATCCAGATCGCGCTGGCGGCACCGCCGATCGCCGCCGTGCTGGGCGGCTTCATTCCGCGTGCGCAAGTAGTCACCGATCCGCAGGCGCTGTATCTGGCCATCGGCATCATCGGCGCCACCGTGATGCCACATAACCTGTACCTGCATTCGTCGATCGTGCAGACGCGCGCCTACCCGCGCACCGACGATGGACGTCGCTCGGCACTGCGCTGGGCAGTCACCGACAGCACCGTGGCGCTGATGTTTGCGTTGTTCATCAACGCGTCGATCCTGATCCTGGCGGCAGCGGTGTTCCATGCGCAGGGCCGCACCGACGTGCAGGAAATCGAACAGGCGCATGCCTTGCTCGCGCCGATGCTGGGCGTGGGGCTGGCCTCGACCCTGTTTGCGATCGCCCTGCTCGCCTCCGGGGTCAACTCGACGGTCACCGCGACGTTGGCCGGACAGATCGTGATGGAAGGCTTCCTGCAATTGCGCTTGCCGCCGTGGGTGCGCCGCTTGCTCACCCGTGGCATCGCCATCGTGCCGGTGGTGGTGGTGACCTGGTTATACGGCGAGGCAGGCACTGCGCGGCTGTTGGTGTTGAGCCAGGTGGTGCTGTCGATGCAGTTGCCGTTTGCGGTGATTCCGCTGGTGCGCTTTGTCTCGGACCGAACCCTGATGGGCGCGCTGGTGGCGCCGGCCTGGCTGGTACGCATGGCCTGGGTGATTGCGGCGGTGATCGTTGTCTTGAACGGCAAGCTGCTGTGGGACACCGCACTGCACTGAGTGGCGGGCACAGCCGGAATGGTCGATGGAACACGGCATCGGCGCGCGCTGCAGAGCCAGTCGGCGATGCACGCTGAGGCTTTGATCAGCGCCGCACTGCGTTCATGCGAGGTGGATGTCCGGAAAGATCCACAACGGCGCATCGACTGCAGCGAACGAGCTGATCTGCAACACGGGGGATAACCGCTGTAGAGCGCACGCAGATGCAATCTGCGCTGCAACGCAGGCGGTCTACTGCTCGCATGCACCGGCACGCCCGTGGCCTGCTCGCGCTGCGTGGCGCAGGCCCATGCAAGCGCGATGCGATCGCATCGTGCCATCGCCGGGCTGCATGCCCCTCGCCCCCAGGAGTATTTATGGATCCGTTCGAGGCGCATCCGGCCGACGCCGGACGCCGCAGTTTTCTCATCACCGGCACGGTCGCCGTGGCAGCGTTGTCATTGCCAGCGCTCGCCACTGCCGCTGCTCCCGCACGCGCCCCCGCTGCCAGCCCGTCCCACTCGTCCACTCACGGAGTCAACCCGATGTCCAATTTCGTCAAACGCCCCGACGGCGCCAACATCTTCTACAAGGATTGGGGCAAGGGCCAACCGGTCGTCTTCGCACATGGTTGGCCGCTCAGCGCCGATGCCTGGGACCCGCAAATGCTGTTCATGGGTCAGCACGGCTATCGCGTGATCGCGCACGACCGCCGCAGCCATGGCCGCTCCTCGCAGACCTGGGACGGTAACGACATGGACACCTATGCAGACGACCTGGCTGCAGTGATCGACGCGCTGGACCTGAAGGATGCGATCCTGGTCGGCCATTCCACCGGCGGTGGCGAAGTGGCGCATTACGTTGGCCGCCATGGCAGCAAGCGCGTGGCCAAGGTGGTACTGGTCGGCGCAGTGCCGCCGCAGATGGTCAAGAGCCCGACCAATCCGGGCGGCCTGCCGATGAGCGTGTTCGACGGCATCCGCGATGGCGTGGCCAAGGACCGTTCGCAGTTCTATCAGGACCTGACCACGCCGTTCTTCGGTGCCAACCGTGACGGCAACAAGGTCACCCAGGGCATGCGCGATTCGTTCTGGCTGCAAGGCATGCTGGGAGGCCACAAGGGTCAGTACGACTGCATCAAGGAATTCTCCGAGGTCGATTACACCGCCGACCTGAAGAAGATCGATGTGCCGGCGCTGGTGGTGCATGGCGACGACGACCAGATCGTGCCGATCGATGCGTCGGGCAAGTTGTCGGCCAAGATCATCAGCAACGCCGAACTGAAGATCTACGCTGGCGCGCCGCATGGCTTGACCGTCACCCACGCCGATCAGTTCAACAAGGATCTGCTGGCCTTCGCCAAGAGCTGATTTTTGCTTCACTGCGTCAGGCAAAGGCCGGCTCGTGAGAGCCGGCCTTTCGCTTTGGTGCGCGGGAATGCGTTGCGATCAGGCTGGCGGCCTCAGCGTCGATGGCTTGTTGCCAGTGGCGCCCGTGCCGGGCATCGATGCGCCTCGTGCAGGCGCGATGCGGGTCCGTGCCGTGCTCGCAAGATGCCGAACCAGCAAGCGATGTGGCAACGGTGCAGCTTCGCAGCCTGGTCGCAACGAGGCGCAACGGACCAGCTCCAGGCATGGACTGGCCAGCCACCGGTCAGCGCAGCAGCCAGTACCCGGAAGAAACCGCCACGCAGCACGACCACCAGCAACGCGACGCCTAGCCTTGGCGATGCCAGCAATGGCAGGTCAGGCAGCCGGCAGCCGATATCGATCAGCAACGCACGCGATACGCCGACCGGTGAAAGACACGCGCCCTGCCCTGGCAGACCGTGCGGCCGATCGGGCCGCCGCCAGCAAGCAGGTTGCGCCCGGTCCATTTGGCCAGCAGGCGCTTCAGCACTGCGTCTGCGCAAGCCGTTGCCAGCGCCGGCAACCGTCCTCACGCGCGGCAGGCACGGCCGATCTGGCAGCCGAAAGCGACGTCCATTTCAGCGCCGGGCCGATCGGGAGCGTCGCGCTGATGAAGTTCTCAAATATCCGCATGCGCATGCGGCGGCACCGCCACACCGCCGCCACCGACGAAGTGGCGCACCACCGGCGCGCGCTCGCCTTGATGCAGTGCGCGGATCTGCTCCTGCAACTGGCGGTCGTCGCCGGTGACGCGCTCGTGCTGGCGCAGATGTTCCAGCCACGAGGCGACGATGAAATATTCCAGTTGCACGCCGGGTGTTGCCGCGTCTTCGGCGATACCCCAGACCACCGCACCATCACGACGCCGCGCGTTACCCAGTTGCGTCATCAGCTGCAGGAAGGTCATGCGCGCGTCGGCAGCGATGCGGTATTCGACCGTCACCAGCACCGGGCCGCGGTCGTGTTCGACCGCATCCGATTGCGCCGGCACAGGCCAGTGCCCGCCGGGGGCGAGGTCCAGCTGTTCGGTGCCGGCAATGCGTGCGCGCTTGACCAGCAGCGCCGCGATCACCGCACCAACGGCGGCAATCTGCAGGGCGGTCGCGATCGAGGTGCGCTGCGCCAACGCGCCCCAGACCAGCGAGCCGGCCGCCATACCCGCGGAAAACACCACGATGTACAGCGACAATGCACGTGCGCGCACCCAGGCAGGCACCGCCGTTTGTGCGGCGATCTGCAAGGACGACAGTACGCTGATCCAGGCCAGGCCGTTGACCACCATCACCACGCACAGCACTCCGATCTGACGCGACAATGCCAGCCCCAGCAACGAGGCTGCGCACACGATGGTGGCCACAAACACCAGCAGGTCGCGGTCGTAGCGCGCACGCAGGCGTGGCAACAGCAATGCGCCACTGATCGCACCGATGCCGATGCAGCCGAGCAAGATGCCGTAGCTACCGGCGCCCAACTGCATGTCGCGACGGACCACCAACGGCAGCAATGCGGTCAACGCGCTGGCGAACAGGAAAAACCCGGCGGCCTTGATCAGCACCGCCTGCAAGCGCCCGGCGCGTGCGGCGTAGCGCAGACCGGCACGCAGGCCCGCACCGAAGCTCTCCGGCGGCAAGGCAGAGACGTGCGCATCGCGACGCCAACGCCACAACACCAGCAGCATCAGGCCGAAGGTCACGCCGTTGAGCAAAAATGCCCACGGCGGCCCGAATTGCGCCACGATCAAACCGCCAACCGCAGGGCCGATCGAGCGGGCGATGTTCATGCCGATCGAATTGAGCGCCACCGCCGAGGCCAGCATCGGCCGCGGCACCAGCTCCGACACGATTGCCGCCTGCGCAGGCATCGCCATTGCCGCGCCCATGCCCATCGCAAAGGTCAATGCCACCAGTACCCATGGGGTGAGCAACTGCAAATGCGATAGCAAGGCCAACGCTGCGGCCACCAGCAACATCCAGCCCTGGGTGAGCATCAGGTAGCGGCGGCGGTCGACGATGTCGGCCAGCGTGCCGGCCACCAGTGCGAACAGCACCACCGGCAAGGTGGTGGCCGACTGCACCGCCGCCACCATCAACGGCGAGCCGGTCTGTTCGGCCATGACCCAGGACGCGGCGACATCGTTGATCCAGGTGCCGATGTTGCTGCCTAAAATGGCCAGCCATAACGCACGAAAGATCGGCTCGCGCAGCGGCGCCCAGGCACCGCTATCGGCGGGTGCGGCAGAAGAAGTCATCGCGGCAAGGCTCCAGTGAACGGGGTGAAACAAACAAGGTGACGGGCCAGGATGCGCCGGCAGGCGCATCGCTACGGTGTCGATCTCAGAACGCGAAACACGCGCAACCCAACCCACCCCAGAAGCCGCGCAAATCATCGCTGGGCGCAGCATGCTGCGCTGCATGTCCATGCGGCCCGTGCGCGCGACAGCCATGACCATGCACGTGCGTGGCGCTGGCAAGCCCGCTGACCGCACCACCCACGTGATAGCCGCCGAAACGATTGACCGGCGACCAGTCCGGCATCGCCGGCGGCAAGGTGGGCGCCAGCGCGGCGAAGTCGCCATCGCCATGGACGATGCGACCACCCAGCACGGTCAGCACGCTGGTGATGTCGGCAATGGCGGCATCGTCGACGCGGAAGTAATCGTCCGACAACACGATGAAATCGGCCAGTTGCCCCGTCGCCAGCGTGCCCTTGTGGCTCTCATCGCCGGAGAACCACGCGCTGCCCTGCGTCCACAGCCGCAACGCCTGCTCGCGGTCGAGCAGGTTCTCTTCGCCGTACAACGCCAGGCCGCCCACGGTGCGTCCGGTGACCAGCCACGACAGCGCCACCCACGGGTTGTAACTGGCCACGCGCGTCGCATCGGTGCCGGCGCCCACCGGTACGCCGGCCGCCAACATGCGGCGCACCGGTGGCGTGTGCCGCGCAGCCTGTACGCCATAGCGCTGGACAAACGCTTCGCCCTGATAGGCCATGCGGTGCTGCACGGCGATGCCGCCGTTCAAGGCGCGAATGCGGTCGATATTGCGTGGCGTGATGGTTTCGGCGTGGTCGATGAACCAATGCAGGCCATCGAAGGGAATGTCGGCATTGACCTTTTCGTAGACATCGAGAATGCGCGCGATGCTTTCGTCGTAGGTGGCATGGATACGGAATGGCCACCGCTTCTCGACCAGCAACCGCACCACCTGCTCCAGCTCGGGCTCCAGTCCCGGCGGCAGCTCCGGGCGCGGCTCGCTGAACTGCTCGAAATCCGCTGCCGAGAACACCAGCATTTCGCCTGCCCCGTTGTGCCGCAACAGATCGTCGCCCTTGCGCACCGGCAGCATCTCGGTCCAGCCGCGGAAGTCGTCGACTTCCCTGCCTTTGTTCTGGGTGAACAGGTTGTAGGCGATGCGCACGCTCAACTGGTCGGCCGCGTGCAACTGCTCGATGACCTGGTAGTCCTCCGGATAATTCTGGAAACCACCGCCGGCATCGATCACCGAGGTGATACCCAGCCGGTTGAGTTCGCGCATGAAATGGCGGGTGGAATTGGCCTGATACTCCAACGGCAGACGCGGGCCCTTGGCCAGGCTGGCGTAGAGAATCAGCGCATTGGGCTTGGCCAGCAGCAGGCCGGTGGGGTTGCCCAGCTTGTCGCGCTCGATGCGCCCGCCGGGCGGATCGGCAGTGGCCTTGTCGTAGCCGCAGGCGCGCAAGGCCGCGCGGTTGAGCAGGGCGCGGTCGTACAGATGCAGCAAAAATACCGGTGTCTCCGGTGCGAGTGCATTGATCTCGTCCAGGGTCGGCAAGCGCTTTTCGACGAACTGATGTGCGGTGAATCCACCGACCACACGTACCCATTGCGGCGCTGGCGTGCGGTCGACCTGCGCCTTCAACATCGCCATCGCATCGGCAAGCGAGCGCACGCCATCCCAGCGCAGCTCCAGGTTGTAATTGAGCCCGCCGCGAATCAGATGGGTGTGGCTGTCGTTGAGGCCAGGCAACAGGCGCCGGCCTTGCGCATCGATGCTGCGGGCGCCAGCTGCCAGCGCCATGATCTGCGCGTCGTCGCCCACCGCCACGATGCGTCCATCGGCCACTGCTATGGCGGTGGCGCTGGGCTGACGCGGATCGAGCGTGGTGATGCGTGCATTGCGAACGACAAGATCGACCATCTCAGACTTCCTTGAAGCAGACGAAGCGCCGGGCAAGGCGCCCAACGCAAGACCGGCGGCGGCGCCCTGCATCCACAGGCGCCGCCCGGCATCGTGATCCTTCGGTGCACTGCTCATGCGGCACCACGCCTGCGCAGCCCATCCAGCGACCATGCGCCACCGCCGGCGGCGGTCAGGGCCAGCAACAGCAACAGCCACATCAGCGGATATTCCATGCCACCGTGCATCCAGAACCAGCCATTGGGCACGGCCACCACGACGGTGGTGGCGATGAACACGGCCGCCAGCGCGGCACTGACGCGCGTCCATAGACCCAGCAGCACCGCCAGCCCCGAGAGCGTCTGTACCAAGGCCAGCAGCAACGGCAGCGGCGGTGCGGACGGAAACCCGAATTGCTGTAATTCAGCAGCAAATCCAGCCAGTCCCGGTCCACCGAACCATCCCAGCAACTTGCCCAGACCATGCGGCAGCAGGAAGCCGCCGCCGGCAATGCGTAGCATCAGCAATGCCGATGCAAGACCGGCGCTGCTGCGTGGTACCGATGCGTTCAATGCCCGCCTTCCTGCGCGCCGAACATCGTCTTGGCGTACTGAATGCCGATGCCGTAGCCGCCCGCATGCGCACGCGCGATGCCGGTGGTGAGGTCGTAGGTGTCGCTGCGGGCCCAGTCGCGCTGCAATTCCAGCAGGTACTGCACACTGGTGATGGGCGCGGCGCCGGCCTGCACCATCCGCGTCACCGCGCGCTCGTGCGCTTCGTCGCTGACATCGCCGCAGGCATCGGTGATGACGTAGACCTCGAACCCCTGTTCGATCGCCGACAGCGTCGGGCCGACGATGCACACGCTGGTCCACAGCCCTGCAATCACCAGACGCTGCTTGCCGATGGCGTTGACGCGATCGATCACGCCCTGGTCTTCCCAGGCATTCATGCTGGTGCGGTCGAACACCGGCTCGCCGGCAAAGATCTCCGGCAGCTCGGGAAACAACGGGCCGGAGAACGATTTCTCTGCGACGGTGGTCAGAATCACCGGCACCTTGAAGCCCTTGGCGCCCTTGGCAATCAGCGACACGTTGTTGCGCAGCGCCGAGATGTCGATGGTATGCGTGGCGAACGCCATCTGCGATTGGTGGTCGATCAGGATCAACGCGTGATCGCCGGGCGACAACAGAGACTGACCGGGGACGGCGGTGGCGGTGGTCATGCGTGATGCTCCAGGGAGGATGAAAAAGAACCAGCGGCGTGCCGATGCGCACGCGGTGCGGTGCGCGCGGCGCAGGGGGCGTTGGCCACTTGCGCGGCAAAGCGCGCCGGCGTGCAGCCGGTGGCATTGCGGAAGCTGCGCACGAAATGGCTTTGATCGAAGAAGCACAGATCGGTGGCGATCTGGCTGATGGTGTGGCGGCCTTCGCGCAACATCGCCTGCGCGCGTTCGAGGCGACGACGCCGCAAGTACTCCATCGGGCTGGCGCCCAGCGCATCGCGAAACACGCGCGCGAAATGGAAGCGGCTCATGCAGGCAGCGCCGGCCAGTTGCGTCACGCCGATGGGCTCGTACAGATGCGTATCGATGTACTGCAGCGCTCTTGCCACGGCACGTGCGCGTGGGGCATGCGGTGCGTTGGTGGCGTTGCCTGCATGCAGATCGGGGCGACCAGCGGCAGTCAGACGTGCCATGCGGCGTCTCCGGCGAGGAATGACGCCATGGTGGGGCGAACATGCCGATCGCCCCACCCCTGATGGTGAGGCCGATCGCTCACTCTTTCGGGTGAGCAGCATGCGTGCTGCGACAAGCACGCATGGGATCGCATGGGTGCATCGCCATGGCCTGCACCGGCGCATGCAGGCCGACGCAGCGGCGAGACCGTGCGGTTGTTTCTGTCGCGCCTTGCAGTGTCCAGGTCGGCATCCGCACGACACGCAAACCAAGCGAACGCCAGCGCATGGCACGACACGCTACAAGGCAGCGTCATCGCTGCTGCAGCCAACCGATGGCATCCGGCTCAGCGCACACCGCATCGCAGCGACATGCACGCACCCCACGCCACATGACGATCCATGCGTAGCCGATTTACTGCCCGACCTGCCTCCCCCGAAAGAGGTGGTGGTGCTTGGCCCCGATCTCGCCCGACAATGCTGCAATGCCGCGCGAGCCCCCCATCCGCCTCCACCTGCTCTGGCGCCTGTGCGCAGCGGTGATCGTTGTGCTGTGCAGTTACGGGTGGCCGTGCACCCCCGTGTATGCCGAAGGCATCGCCGCAACGCGTGCTGGGCTGCTGCAATTCCACCACACCGCCTGGAGCACCGAGCGCGGCGCACCGGCCGATATCTGGGATATCCAGCAAGCCGATGCCGGGCCATTGTGGCTGGCGACCGGATTTGGGCTGTTTCAGTTCGATGGCGACCGTTTCGCGCGGCAGGCGGCGCCGGACGGCGAGGCCTATGCATCGCACAACATGACCGCGCTTGCGCTGGCGCCGGACGACACCGACTGGATCGGCTACTTCAACGCCGGCATCGATCGCCTTGCCGACGGTCACCTGACGCACTTCAGCCCGGGCAGGGACGTGCCCGCCGGCATGGTGTTCCGCATCGAGCACGATGGCAGTGGGCGCTGGTGGGCCGCCATCGATGGCGGTTTGTGCTGGTTCGATGGGCAACGCTGGCAGCGTGCAGGCGCCGACTGGGGCTACACCGCCGAGCGCGCGCATTGGCTGCTGCGCGATGTGCGCGGCACGCTCTGGGTCAGCGACGGCACCCAGATTCTGTCGTTGCGGCCTGGCGCCAAACGCTTCGAACCCAGCGGCCAGCAGGTGGGCCTCTACGTCACCATGGCCGAAAGTCCGGACGGAGCGATCTGGGTTGCAGACCCGTACCGCGGCGTGTTTGCGTTGACCGATGCGCATGGCGACGTGCTGCCCGCCGCGGCCCGTGCCCGGCTGCAATTTCCCGGGCTGTTCGCGCGGCGCATCCGGTTCATGCGCGATGGCGCGCTATGGGGCAGCGACTACGCAGCGCATGGTCTGTTCCGTATCGCCTTGCCCACATCGCCCACGCCGGTGCTGGAACGCTTCGGAACCGTACAAGGCCTGACCTCGGCCACTGCCGGCCCCTTGCTCGAAGACCGCGAAGGCAATCTGTGGGCCGGCACCAATCTGGGCCTCAACCGGTTCCGGCATCGCGCGTTGCTGCCGTTGGCGTCCTTGCTGCCGGGCCAGGCGATGGCGGTGGCGACCTTCAATCCCGCCCCGGGCACCGCCGCACGGCCGCTCCTGGCCAGCCTGCGCGATGGCCGGCTGCTGGCCTTGAGCCGCGATCGCCTCGAAGGCTTGCAGCATGGTGCGTCCCACCACATCCTGGATGTGCCGGCGACCGCCAATGGCTGGGTGCTCGGCGAGCATGCCTTGCTACGTCTGCAGGTCGGCCGCGTGCAACCGGTGGCGCTGCCGCTCGGCCTGCCGACCGGCGCCATCCGCGCCTTCGTCGTGGACAACCGCAACCATCCCTGGGTCTGCCCGGATGCCGGCGGCCCCTACGCTTTCGACGGCAACGCCTGGCAGCCGCTGCCCACTCTGCAGGACAGCCCGTGCACGGTGCTCGCCAACACGCGCGATGGTGGCGTGTGGGTGGGCACCATCAAGGGCGATGTGCGCCTGCTGCAGGGCCGGCAGGTGACGCGCTACAGCACAGAAGATGGCCTGTCGGTGGGGCCGATCACCGCCATCTGGCAAGGCCCGTCGCTCACGCTGGTCGCCGGCGAAACCGGGCTGGCGGCGCTGGGCGCCGACGGCCGGTTCCGGCAAGTGGCCGATCAGACCAATCCGCTCCTGCAAGGCATCACCGGCATCGAGCAGGACCGGTACGGCACGCTGTGGTTGAACGGCAACCGCGGCGTGGTGCAGATCGCTCAACCTGCGCTGCTGCGCAGCGTGCAATCGGGCGTGGTCAGCCCGGCGCTGCGCCTGTACGACATCATGGACGGGTTGCCCGGTGTCGCCCAGCAGGCCACACCGGTCCCCACGGCCATCGCCGCCGACGACGGCCTGTTGTGGTTCACCACCAACCAGGGCCTGGCCTGGCTGGACCCCGAACAGACCTACCGCAACCCCACCGCGCCGGAAGTCTCCATCACCGACGTGGTCGCCAACGACCGCCCCTACCCGCGCACCGCCGGGCTGCGCCTGCCCAGGTGGACGCACCGCCTGCGCATCGGCTACGACGCTGTGAGCCTGACCCGGCCCGAACGCGTGCGCTTCCGCTACCGGCTGGAGGGCGTGGACGCGCAATGGCAGGACGCCGGCAACCGTAACGAGGCGTTCTATACCAACCTCGCGCCCGGCCGTTACCGCTTCCGCATTGCCGCCGCCAACAACGATGGCGTATGGAACGCGCGCGGCGACACCCTGGACTTCGTCATCGAAGCGGCCTTCGTGCAGACCTGGCAGTTCAAGGTGTGCGTCGCGTTCGCCCTGTTGCTGACGCTTGCGATGCTGTGGCGCATGCGCACCCGGCATGTTGCCGGACGCCTGCGTGCACGACTGGAAGAGCGCTACCGCGAACGCGAACGCATCGCGCGCGAGCTGCACGACACCTTGTTGCAGGGCACCCAGGGGCTGATCCTGCGGCTGCATGCCGCCAGCCGCTCGTTGCCGCAGGACGACCCGCGCCGGCTGGAGCTCGAACAGGCGGTCGACCTGGCCGAGAATGCGCTGGTCGAAGGCCGCGACCGCGTCAACGGCCTGCGCGACAGTTATTCGCTGCGCCAGGATCTGGCCGCCGCACTGCAGCGCGCACGCGAGGCCAGCATGCCACCGCCGTCGGCCGACCTGCAGGTGTCGGTGGAAGGACGCCCGGTGGCGCTGCGCCCGCTGGTGGCCGACGAAGTGTTCCAGCTTGGCCGCGAAGCATTGGCCAATGCCGATCGCCATGCCGACGCCACGCGCATCGCGCTGGAACTGCGTTACGGTTCACGTGACTTCGTGCTGCGCATCCGCGACGATGGCTGCGGCCTGGATCCGGACGTGCTGCATGGGCATGCGCGCACCGGGCACTGGGGGCTGACCGGCATGCAGGAACGCGCCAAACGCATCGGCGCCAAGATGCAGTTGTGGTCGCGTCCAGGCAGCGGCACCGCAATCCAGATCACGCTTCCGGCCCGCACCGCCTATGCGACGCCACCGCGCTGGTGGTGGCGATTTCGACCTGCACGATCCACGGAGAGCTCCAATGGCTGAGATGGTCAAACCGACCGAGGTGCTGGTGGTAGACGATCATCCGCTGCTGCGCGACGGTCTCAGCGCCATGCTCGCCGCCGAACACGACATGCGTGTGGTCGGCGAAGCCGAAGACGGCGAACAGGCCGTGGCCTGCTACGCCAGCCTGCGCCCGGACGTGGTGCTGATGGATCTGCAGATGCCGCGCGTGGATGGCGTCGAAGCCATCCAGCGCATCCGCCGTGTCGACCCCGCCGCCAAGGTCATCGTGTTGACCACCTACACCGGCGATGTGCGTGCGGTGCGCGCACTGCAGGCCGGCGCCTGCGGCTACCTGCTCAAGAGCGCGCTGCGCCGCGAGCTGGTCGACACCATCCGCGACGTGCGCCGCGGCCAGCGGCGGCATGTGCCGGCATCGGTGGCCGAAAACATCGCCGCCCACGTGCTCGACGACGCACTATCCGCCCGCGAGACGGAGGTACTGAGCCTGGTGGCCACCGGATGCTCCAACAAGCAGATCGGCAACGCCTTGAGCATTTCCGAAGAGACGGTCAAGGCGCATATGAAGAACATCCTGGCCAAGCTCGGCGTGCGCGATCGCACCCACGCGGTCACCGTTGCCCTGCGCCGGGGAATCCTGTCGCTGGAAACCTGAGCCGCCTGCTACCCGGTGGTCGCAAGCGTCGGTCGCTCTTCAATCGCCGCTTCATCCGGTCATCGCGGTAGCGCGGCAACGGCAGGCGGGGATGCCAAGCCCCCCCCGCGCGCATCGGCCGGCTCACCCATGGCGCCGCGATGGATCGCGCCATGGAGGACTCCCCCACCCCGCTGCCCACCACGCTCGCCAGCGCCAACTCTGTAACCCGGTCCACCATTCTTGAACGCAAGGCGCACAAGGCGATCGACACGCACTGTCAAATCGATCGGCTTGAGCTATCTTATGCCCCGCCAAGCGGCATGGGGGCCGCTTCAGCATCTTGTCTGACAGCCGATAACGGCTAGGTCCGACCGCCGCACAGCGCTGCGGCGGCACTCGATTCAATCACTAAACGCGTTCAGGGGAATTGCGATGCTTCGTCACTCTTTGCGGGTGCGCCTGCTGTTGCCGGTGCTGGCCTTGGTGCTGGTCGTGGTGGTGGCCCTCACGGTCATTCTGGCCATTACCGAAGCGAACCGGGTCAAGTTCGAGACCGGCGACGCGATCGAGCGCCAGTCGGTGTCCTTGCAGACCTTGTTCGCCGTCACCCGCTCGATGATGCTCGACCGCGTCAATTCCTCGATGCGCCAGTTGCGCAAGGAAGCCAATGCGCAGGGCGCCCCGAGCATCGGCAGCGAAATCCGCGTCGCCGACCGCAACGCCAACGACCTGCTGCTGGGCCAGCGCCCGCAGGCAAACGCCTTCACCATGCTGGACGACGTCACCGCCATTCACGAAGGCACCGCGACCTTGTTCTCGCGTACCGGCGATGAGTTCGTACGCATTTCCACCAACGTCAAGAAGGACGACGGCAGCCGCGCCATCGGCACCGTGCTCGACCCCAACGGCCAGGCTGCCGCCAAGCTGCGCAACGGCGAGAGCTTCTACGGCGTGGTCGACATCCTCGGCAACCCGTACGTCACCGGCTACGAGCCGATCTTCGCCGGCAACGACAAGCGCGTCATCGGCGCCTGGTACGTCGGCTATAAGGCCGACACCCAGGCCCTGGAAAACGTGGTCAGCAGCCGTCGCGTGCTCGATTCCGGCTTCATCGCCGTGTTCGACAGCAAGAACAAGCTGCGCTTCCAGTCCACCACCGGTGCCACCACCGACACCGCCACCATTGAGCGCATCGTCAAGGACAGCCCGGACGACTGGGTCGTGACCAAGCAGGAAGTGCCCGACTGGGGCTTCACCCTGGTCTCGGCCTATCCCAAGAGCGACGTCAATGGCGTGATCGTGCGCCAGTCGCTGTGGATCGCCGGCATCGGCCTGCTGGTCTGCGCCCTGTTGCTTGGCCTGCAGTGGGCCCTGATCTGGAACCGCGTGCTGCGCCCCATCCAGCATCTGACCACCGTGGCCGAAGAACTGAGCCTGGGCAAGTGGAACCACACCATCGAAGAGGTCAACCTCAAGGATGAAATTGGTACCCTGGCGCGTGCCATCTCTCGCCTGTCCAACAGCGTCCGGTTGGCCATGGAGCGCCTCAGCAAACGCTGAGCCGCTCCGCCCGATTTCGTACCAGATGATGCAAGGAAGACGCCATGTCCAATGAATTCCGTCCGCTGATCGAGGTCCTGCGCGAGCTCAGGGCGCTGGCACTGAAGAAGGCGTCCGGCTTTCTGTTTGTCGTCACCGAAGAAAACCATTCCTGCATCGTCCGCCTCAATGCCGGGCAGATCGAAGAAGTGGTCTTCCGCATGCTGCGCAATGACGAGGCGGTGCAACGCCTCACCATGGTCGGCGCCGCGAAGGCCCGCTTCCAGACCGACCCCGGCGCCGGCCTGGGCAAGCCATCCTTGCTGAGCGAAGACTCGCGCCAGTGGTTGATGGGGGGGTTCGAGCAGGATCTGGGCGGTGCACCGGCCCCGGTGCGTGCCCCGGCTGCGCCCGCACCTGTTTCGGCGCCTGCCGCAGCCAGCGCGGCACCCACAACGCCCGCACCGGCGTCTGCCGGCAACGGCGCAGCGCCGGACGAAGCGGTTCGCCAGGCGCTGGAGAAAGTCGCATTGAATTATCTCGGCCCGATCGCCGGCATGCTCTGCGATGAAGCCTGGGAAGCCTCCAGCGACGTCGAGCAGGTGCTCAGCCAACTCGGCGCCAACCTGGCAACGCCACAGGAAGCGCAGAAATTCATGGCCGACGCGCGCGCGGCACTGACCAAGGTGCGTTGACGCCAGCCTTCAACGCAGCGCCTGCAACAAGCCGCGCAGTGCGCGGCTTTTTTGTTGCGGCGGCATCTTGCGGCCTGATTGCCAGCGATGGAATTGCCAGACATGAAAAGGGCGCCTTGCGGCGCCCTTTCGTTCGATTTCTCGAGCAGAATCAATTCACTCCCACTCGATCGTCGCCGGCGGCTTGCCGGAGATGTCGTAGACCACGCGCGAGACGCCGCGCAGTTCGTTGATGACGCGGTTGCTCACCGTGCCGAGGAAGTCGTACGGCAGGTGCGCCCAGTGCGCGGTCATGAAGTCGATGGTCTCCACCGCACGCAGCGCGATCACCCATTCGTAGGCGCGTGCATCGCCGACCACACCGACCGACTTGACCGGCAGGAACACCGCAAACGCCTGGCTGGTCTTGTCGTACAGGTCGGCCTTGCGCAGTTCGTCGATGAAGATCGCATCGGCCTTGGCCAGCAGCTCGGCGTATTCGCGCTTCACTTCGCCCAGGATACGCACGCCCAGGCCCGGGCCCGGGAACGGATGGCGATAGACCATGGTGCGCGGCAGGCCCAGTTCCACACCGAGGCGACGCACTTCATCCTTGAACAGTTCGCGCAGCGGTTCGACCAGGCCCAGCTTCATGTGTTCCGGCAAGCCGCCCACGTTGTGGTGGCTCTTGATCACGTGCGCCTTGCCGGTCTTGCTGCCGGCCGACTCGATCACGTCCGGGTAGATCGTGCCCTGCGCCAGCCACTTGGCATTGGCCAGCTTGTTGGACTCTTCATCGAAGATGTCCACGAACAGGTTGCCGATGATCTTGCGCTTGGCTTCCGGGTCGCTCACGCCTTCGAGCTTGGCGAAGTAACGGTCTGCCGCGTTGACGCGAATCACCTTGACGCCCATGTGCTCGGCGAACATCGCCATCACCTGATCGCCTTCCTGCCAGCGCAGCAGGCCGGTATCGACGAACACGCAGGTCAGCTTGTCGCCGATCGCCTTGTGCAGCAATGCGGCGACCACCGACGAATCCACACCGCCTGACAAACCCAGGATCACTTCGTCGTCCCCGACCTGCGCGCGCACGCGCGCAATCTGGTCGTCGATGATGTTGGCGGCGGTCCACAGCGTCTGGCAGCCGCAGACATCGACCACGAAACGACGCAGCAAGGTCTGGCCCTGCAGCGTGTGGGTGACCTCGGGGTGGAACTGCACGCCGTACCAGCGCTTGTCCTCGTTGGACATCGCAGCCACCGGAATGCGGTCGGTCACGGCAGTAATCGTGAAGCCGGGCGGCACTTGCGACACGTGGTCGCCATGGCTCATCCACACGTTCAACCGCGATGCGCCGGCATGGTCGGTCAGGCCGGAGAACAGCGCATCGGCCGCGACGACGTCCACCTCCGCATGGCCGAATTCGCGTTGATCGGCCGCTTCAGTGGCGCCGCCCAGTTGCGCAGCCAGGGTCTGCATGCCGTAACAGATACCAAACACCGGCAAGCCGCTGTCGAACACTTCCTGCGGCGCCACCGGCGCGCCCGGCAAGGTGGTCGACTCCGGGCCACCAGACAGAATGATGCCTTTGGCACCGAAGCCGGCAATCTCGGACGGATCGTGATCCCAGGCCCAGATCTCGCAGTACACACCGATTTCGCGAATGCGCCGCGCGATCAACTGCGTGTACTGCGCGCCGAAATCGAGGATGAGGATCTTGTCGTTATGGATGCTGGTCATTGAGAGCCGGGATTGGGGAGTTGGGATTGGAGATTCGCAAGAGCACACGCCACAACCGTTGCCGGATGAGGACGCGGTAGGCTCTTGCGAATCCCGAATGCCGAATCCCCACTCCCGTGCGCTGGTTTACCCAGCGCGATAGTTCGGCGGCTCTTTGGTGATCTGCACGTCGTGCACGTGGCTTTCGCGCTGGCCGGCGCCGGTGATCTTGACGAACTTCGGCTTGGTGCGCATGTCTTCGATGGTGGCGCAGCCCACATAGCCCATGGTCGCGCGCAGGCCACCGATGAGCTGATGGATGATGCCGCCGACCGGGCCGCGGTACGGCACGCGCCCTTCGATGCCTTCCGGAACCAGTTTGTCGGCGTCGGAAGCATCCTGGAAATAGCGGTCCTTGGACCCCTTCTCCATCGCGCCCAGGCTGCCCATGCCGCGGTAGCTCTTGTAGCTGCGGCCCTGGAACAGCTCGACTTCGCCGGGCGCCTCTTCGGTACCGGCCAGCAGTCCGCCGACCATCACCGTGGACGCACCGGCGACCAGCGCCTTGCCGATATCGCCGGAATAGCGGATGCCGCCATCGGCGATCAACGGAATGCGGTCCTGCAACGCTTCGGCCACCATGTCCACCGCGGTGATCTGCGGCACGCCGACGCCTGCAACCACGCGCGTGGTGCAGATCGAGCCCGGGCCCACGCCGACCTTGACCGCATCGGCGCCGGCATCCATCAAGGCCAGCGCGGCATCGCCGGTGACGATGTTGCCGCCGATCACCTGCAGGTGCGGATAGGTCTTCTTGACCCAGGCCACACGGTCGATCACGCCCTGCGAATGACCGTGCGCGGTATCGACGATGACCACGTCGACGCCGGCAGCGGCCAGCAGTTCGATCCGCTGTTCGGTATCGCCGCCAACACCCACGGCCGCGCCGACCAGCAGCCGCGTGGCGGCATCCTTGGCGGCGTTGGGGTTGTCGGTCTTCTTCTGGATGTCCTTGACCGTAATCAGGCCGCGCAGCTCGAAGCTGTCGTTGACCACCAGGATCTTTTCGATACGGTTGCGATGCAGCAGCTCGAGCACTTCCTCATCGCTGGCGCCTTCGCGCACGGTGATCAGGCGATCCTTCTTGGTCATGATGTGGCGAACCGGATCGTCGAGCTTCTTTTCGAAGCGCATGTCGCGGCTGGTCACGATGCCGACCAGTTCGCTGCCGTCCACCACCGGCACGCCGGAGATGTTGCGTGCGCGCGTCAGCGCGATCACTTCGCCGATGGTGGTGTCCGGGCTCACCGTGAACGGCTCGGTAATCACGCCGGACTCGAACTTCTTGACCTTGGCCACTTCGGCAGCCTGCTGCGCCGGGGTCAGGTTCTTGTGGATGATGCCGATGCCGCCCAGCTGCGCCATGGCCACGGCCAGGCGGTGTTCGGTCACCGTGTCCATCGCGGCCGACAGGATCGGCAGTTTCAGACGCAGATCGCGGGTCAGCCGGGTTTCCAGGCTGACATCCTTGGGCAGGACGATCGAATGAGCGGGGACGAGCGAAACGTCGTCGTAGGTGAGAGCTTCAGCCTGGATGCGGAGCATCGGCGGACCCGAGTTTGGGGAAGCGCGGCATTTTAACGCATTAGGGCCGCAATTGGGGAGTCTGGGGTCGGGAGTGGCAAAGACGCCGCCCTGCACCGCCCCTCAGTTCGTCAGGATGCCGATGGCCCGCCGATCCCGCACGCAATCCGGATCGGCCGACGCATGCGCTTGGCCGTCGCCTTTAACGAATCCCCAATCCCTAATCCCCAATCCCGGCCGCATCAGCGGCCTCGATGGTGTTCTGCATCAGCGTGGCCACCGTCATCGGCCCCACCCCGCCTGGCACCGGGGTAATCCAGGCCGCGCGCTTGGCTGCCGCATCGAAGCCGACATCGCCAACCAGGCGTCCGTCTTCCAGGCGGTTGATGCCGACATCGATCACCACCGCACCCGGCTTGACCCACTCGCCGGGAATCAGCCCGGGGCGGCCTACGGCCACCACCAGAATGTCGGCATTGCGCACGCTGGCCTCCAGCACATCGGCCGGGGTGAACTTGTGGCAGCTGGTGACCGTGCAACCGGCGATCAACAGTTCCAGCCCCATCGGCCGGCCGACGTGATTGCTCACGCCAACAATGGTCGCGTTGCGTCCGCGCACCGGTTGATCGGTATGCGCGAGCAAGGTCACGATGCCGCGCGGCGTGCACGGGCGCAGGCCGAATTCGCGCAACGCCAGATGCCCCACATTTTGCGGATGGAAGCCATCCACATCCTTGCGCGGATCGATCCGTTGGATCAGCCGATTGGCATCGGGAATCCCCGGCAGCGGCAGCTGGATCAGGATTCCGTGGATCTTGGGATCGGTGTTGAGTTCGTCGATCAGGGCCGCCAGCTCGGCCTCGCTGGTGCCGTGCGGCAGGTCGTAATCGAACGCTGCGATACCCACTTTTTCCGCCGCGCGCCGCTTGTTGCGCACATACACCGACGACGCCGGATCGCCACCCACCAGCACCACCGCCAACCCGGGCCGCGCCTTGCCCGCTGCCACGCGCGCATCCACGCGCAGCTTCAGCCCGTCGAGCAGGTCCTCGGCAATGCGGCGACCATCGAGAAGGCGGGCCGAAGCGGAGGCAGCTGGCGCGGAAGCGGTCATGGGGCGTCAGGTGTAGAGTCGAAGGCCGTCTATTGTCCCCGATTCCGTCATGACCGACACCACCTTGCCCACCGATTCGACTACCACCGCCATCGAAGCGGCCGCATTCCGCCGATTGCTGCAGCATCTCAATCAGCAGCGCACCGATGTACAGAACATCGACCTGATGATCCTGGCCGGCTTCTGCCGCAACTGCCTGGGCGACTGGTACCGCGAAGCGGCCGAGGCACAGGGCCAGCCGATGAGCAAGGAACAGGCACGCGAGGCGGTCTACGGCATGCCGTTCGCGCAGTGGAAGCAGCAGCACCAGAAAGACGCCACTGCCGAACAGCTCGAAGCCTTCGCTGCGGCTCAGCGCAAACACGGCTGATCGTTGGCTCTGTCCGCTGGCACCGCGCAATGGCCGGTATGCCAGCGATGACGGTGCTGATTCGTGGCGATCGAGAAGACTCGCGCCTTCGCGCCGCTCAGTCCCGCACGCTCGGCTCTTCGCCAGCCGCGACCGCCGCTTCACGGTTGAGCGACCGGCTCTCCCGGCGCGGCGGCGTAAACGGCGTAGGCTTGGGCACCGTCGGCGTGATGTTGCCGAACATTAACCCTGCCCCGGCACGGACATTCCCCGCCGCGATTTCCAGCTCCAGCCGCTCCGCATCGCGGCGGCGGATCTCGCGCGCGATCGTGCCGGCCTCGTCCTCATCCACGCCCAGCTCGACCAGCGCCATCTGGCCGAAGGTCACCGCCGACTCGAAGGTTTCGCGGATCTGGTAATCCACACCGGCCGCGATCAGTTGCAGCGAATGCTCACGATCGAACGAACGCACCAGCAGGCGCGCATGCGGAAACTCGCGGGTCGCCAGCTCGACGATGCGGTTGGCCGCTTCGCGATCGTCGATGCATACCGCGATTGCGCGCGCACTGTGCGCGCCGGAGGCGTGCAGCACATCGAGCCGCGTGCCGTCGCCATAATAGATCTTGAAACCGAACTCTTCTGCGCTCTGGATCATCTCGATGTCGTTATCGATGATGGTCACGTCCACGTCGCGCGCCAGCAGCGACTGGCTGGCCACCTGGCCGAAGCGGCCGAAGCCGATGACCAGCACGCTGCCGGTCTGACCGTTGGCCGCTTCCACTCCCTCCAGCGACACCTCCGGCGCGGGCGTCAAACGCCGCTGCACCAGGACGAACAACGGCGTCAGCGCCATCGACAGCACCACGATGGCAGTGAGGGTGGCATCGACCTGCGCATCGATCACGCCCGATGCCGAGGCCGCGGCAAACAACACAAAGGCGAACTCGCCACCCTGCGCCATCAGCACACCACGGTCCATTGCCTGGCGATGATCACTGCCCATCACCCGCGCCACCGCATAGATGCAGATCGCCTTGCCCACCATCAGCGCCAACACGCCGACGAGGATGAGCCGCGAGTCGGCTGCGACCACGCGCAGGTCCAGGCTCATGCCCACACCCAGGAAGAACAGGCCCAGCAGGATGCCGCGGAACGGCTCGATATCCGCTTCGATCTGATGGCGGAAGGTGGATTCGGACAACAGCACCCCGGCGAGGAAAGCGCCCATCGCCATCGACAACCCGCCTACCTGCATCAGCAGCGCCGCGCCCAACACCACCAGCAGCGCCGCGGCCGTCATCACCTCGCGCGCCTTGGACGCAGCCAGGACCCGGAACAGCGGATTGAGCAGCCAGCGCCCGGCAACCAGCAGGCCGACGATACAGGCCAGGCCAATGCCGATGTCGTGCCAGCGCTGCGACGCGGCCTGCGGGTCGCCACTGGAACCCATCCACGCCACGATCGCCAGCAACGGGACGATCAGCAAATCCTCGAACAACAGGATCGCCACGATCTTCTGCCCCGAAGGCAAGGCCACGTCGCCGCGCTCGGCCAGCAACTGCATCACCACCGCTGTCGAGGTCAGCACGAAACCGGACGCGGCCACGAAGGCGACCGGTGGCGGAAAACCCAGCAACATCCCGATACCGGTCAGCACCAGTGCGCACAGGCAGATCTGCACGGTGCCCAGGCCGAAGATTTCCTTGCGCAGGCTCCACAGATGCGACGGCCGCATCTCCAGCCCGATCACGAACAGGAACATCACCACGCCCAATTCGGCGACATGCAGGATCGCCTGCGGGTCGTCGAACAGGCCCAGTCCGAAGGGCCCGATCGCCAGCCCCGCTGCCAGATAGCCGAGCACCGAGCCCAGGCCCAACCGGCGAAAGAGCGGGATAGCAACAACCGCAGCGCCCAGCAGAGCGACAACGTTGATCAATTCACTGGCGTGCGCAGATTGGCTCATGCCTGGATTCTAACGACACGCACGCGCCGATGCCTTGCATCTGCTTGCTTGTTGCGCCGACCAGCCCGGATGCCGACGTTTCCACGAAGCCTCCTCCCCTGTAATCGGGACGCCGAAACGACGAACGACGCCAGCTGGCGTCGTTCGTGATAAAACATTCGTGGCGCGATCAGCCGCGCGCGTCGGCCTGGGCCAATGCGTTGCGCAGAATTTCCTTCGCCGGCCCACCATGCTTCTCATGCTCGAGCGCAAAGTGGACGGTCGCCTCGATCAAACCGATGTGCGCGCCGCAATCGAAACGACGGCCTTCGAACCGGAACGCGTCGACCTGCTCTTTCTTCAACAACTCGGCAATGGCATCGGTCAGCTGGATCTCGCCGCCGGCACCTGCACCGGTGGCTTCGAGCAACTCGAAAATCTTCGGGCTGAGCACATAGCGACCGACCACGGCCAGATTACTCGGGGCCACTTCCGGCTTGGGCTTTTCGACGATCGCATTGATGCGACCCTTACGGCCGTCGAATGCGTCGGTGGACACGATGCCGTAGCTGGCGGTCTTGTCGTGCGGCACGTCTTCCACGGCGATGACGCTGCCACCGGATGCTTCGGCCACATCGGCCATCTGGGTCAGCGCGGCGTCGCCACGGTTCCACATCAGATCGTCCGGCAACAGCACCGCGAACGGCTCATCGCCGACCACGGCCTTGGCACACAACACCGCATGCCCCAGACCCAGCGCCTCGGCCTGCGTCACGAAAATGGCGCGAACCCCTTCCGGCAGCGCATGCCGCACCAGCTCCAGCTGCTCCAGCTTGCCCGCACGCTCGAGCTTCTGCTCCAGCTCGTAGGCCTTGTCGAAGTAGTCGGCGATCGAGTGCTTGTAGCGATTGGTCACGAAGATCAACGTATCGCAGCCGGCCTGGATGGCCTCGTCGACGGCGTACTGGATCAATGGTTTGTCGATGATTGGCAGCATTTCCTTCGGCACCGTCTTGGTCGCCGGAAGAAAGCGGGTCCCAAGACCTGCGACGGGGAATACGGCCTTGCGAATACGCTGGCTCATTACAGTCTTCTGACCTCACGTGCGGGGAATGGAACGACCGTATCAGATCGCGCGTCGACTTTCCGTCGAGCAGCCGCAAAATCCGGCATCAGACTGCCCAGCACAGTCTCCATTGCCTTGATGTCATAGCGATTAACCGCCTCGCGCAGACGCGTCACCAGCTGCAGCACCTGCTCGTGCGAGAACTCGCGCACGCCGGCTTCCAGGATCTTGGGATGCGCGGTCGGGCGGTAGTCTTCGTCGGAGTAGAACAGCGTCTCGTGCAGCTTCTCGCCCGGACGCAGACCGGTGTAGAGAATTGCCACATCCTTGCCCGGCTGCTTGCCGGCAAGACGGATCATCTGCTCGGCAAGCAGCCGGATCGGCACCGGCTCGCCCATGTCCAGCGTATAGATCGCGCCATGCGAGGCCGAGGCAGCTGCCTGGATCACCAACTGGCAGGCCTCGGGGATGGTCATGAAGTAGCGCGTCACATCCGGATGCGTCACGGTGACCGGGCCACCCTGGCGGATCTGCTCGCGGAACAGCGGCACTACGCTACCGGCCGAATCCAGCACATTGCCGAAGCGCACGGTGATGAAGCGCGTGGGCGCATCACGCGCGTCAAGACTCTGGCAGATCATCTCCGCGTAGCGCTTGCTTGCGCCCAGCACATTGACCGGCTCGACCGCCTTGTCGGTGGAAATGAACACGAACGTCTCGATGCGTGCGCGCTGACAGGCACGCGCCACGTTTTCGGTCGCCAGCACATTGTTGCGCACGGCCTCGCGCAGCTGCTCTTCCAGCAAGGGCACCTGCTTGTACGCGGCGGCATGAAACACCGCGTCGGGGGCGGCGGTATTCAATGCGTGCGCCACCACGGCCGGATCGCCGCAATCGCCGAGCACCCGTACCACTTCGATATCGGGGAACAATCGACGCAGGTCCGAATCGATGGTCAACAGCGCCAGCTCGTCGATTTCCAGCAGCACGATGCGGCGCGCCCCATGGCGCGCGCACTGACGGCAGACCTCCGAGCCGATCGACCCGCCGGCACCGGTCACCATCACGGTCTTGTTGGTCAGCCAGTCGCGGATCAGGCGCCAGTCCGGCGTCACCGGCTTGCGATTGAGCAGGTCCTCGATGGCGACTTCCTTCAATTCGCCGGGCAGCGAGCGGCCTTCCAGCACATTGATCAGCTTGGGCACCATCCGGAACGGCAGGCCGGTACTCTCGCAGATCGCCACCACGCGCTGCATGCCGGATGCATCGAGCGACGGGATCGCGATCACCAGCAGCTTGGCGGCGGTCTCTTTCGCGATCGACGCGGCCTGATCCAGATTGCCCAGCACGTTGAGGCCCTGAATCTTTGCGCCATGCAGGTTGTTGGCATCGTCCAGAAAGCCGACCGGAACGAAGGTGCCGGTGCGGCGAAGGTCGCGCACCAGACCTTCGGCAGCCCGCCCGGCGCCCAGGATCAGCACGCGTTGCGCCGCATCTCCGGAGTGCGCAATCTGGTAGTCCTTCCAGGCGCGATACAGCAGGCGTGGCGTCCCCAGCAGCGCAGACAGCGCAAACGGATAGACCACCAGGACCGACAACGGCACGCCGTCCAGGCGGTCGTACGACAGCGCCAATACGATCGCCACCAGGCCGAGAAAGCTCGACTTGAAGATATTCCACAGGTCGGGCACCGACGCGAAGCGCCACAGCCCGCGGTACAGCCCCATCTTCCAGAACACCAGGCCCTGTGCCACCAGGACCACGGCGGTGCGCCAGTCCCACAGCGGAAGATCCGGCGCCTCGCGCAACATCGAGTAGCGGCCCGCATGCAGCAGCTGCCAGCACACCCAGACCATCAGAAGGTCGTGCAACACGACTGCCACTTGCGGCAGCGCCTTGGTCAAACGGTCACGCCAGGAAATCATAAGAATCCATTATTCAGGAATTGCGCAATCCATCGCGCAGAAAATACCAGCTGGCACTCGCACCCAGGCCCCACACCACTGCCGCCCAGACTTGCTGACCGAACACATCATGACGAAGTAACACAGACAAGCAGACGGCAGCGAGGCTGAAAGCGAAATAAACGGCGGTTACCGGAACGTGCGTCCCAAGCCGGCGCGCCAGACGCTGATAGACGTGCTGGGCGTGAGGCTCCCACCAACGCTGCCCGGCGAGCATGCGAGACAGCAGCGTGAAGCCGGCGTCGACAAGGAACGCCGTCAGCGGCAACCAGCCGATCCACCAGCTCATCTGCCCGCCCGCCACGCTCAGGGCAAGCAACGCAGCCAGCACATAGCCAAGCGCACCGCTGCCACCGTCGCCCAGGAAGATGCGCGCGCGCGGAAAATTGAACGGAACAAACCCCAGGCATGCTGCCGCCACCGCCAGGCCGGCCAACGACCAACCCGCCGGAGCCACCAACGCGAATGCCAGCGCAGCCAGCGCGGCCTGCGTGGCGGCCAGTCCGTTGATGCCGTCCATGAAGTTCCAGACGTTGATCAACACCACCGACGCCACCGCGCTGAGAATGCCGTCCACGACGTTGCCTGTGGAATAAATGACCAGCGCCCCAAGCGACGCGGAGGCGGCCAGATGGATCGCAAACCGCAGCCTGGCCGACAACGGCCGATGGTCGTCCCACCAACCCACGCCGGCCACCAGGATCAAGCCGATCGCGAACCAGCCGACCACCATGCGCGCCGCCGGCCACAGCAGGCTGGCCGCCACGCACCCCGACAGAATTGCAACGACGATCGCCATGCCGCCGCCGCGCGGGGTGGCGACCACATGGCTGCGTCGCTCACCGGGTTCATCGAGCAGACGACGATGCAAGGCATAACGGCGCAGCAGCCACGTTCCCAGCGCCGCAACGCTCACGTGCAAGGCGCACCAGAGCCAGATGTGAGGCATCAGCGCCGATCACCGCTTCGGGAACCACAGGCACGGGATCGACGCATGTGCGATGCAGCCACAGAAAAGCAGCACGGCGGCAAGCCGGCCCGGCCAAGCATGAAGTTGACGGGCAAACCAAGGCGTAGGGTTCGCGGCTGCATCTGCACATCCGCGGACCTGCGATCTACGACCCTGCAATCTACGACACAGTGTGATCGCCACCGACGCAGGCTGCGAAGGCGCACCACCCCAGCGTCCAGTGGACCCAATGCACACTGCCGAAAAGACAAAGACACGCCTTACACCACCGCGTAGTTCAACAGCGGCTTGACGGTGCCCCACTCCTTGCAGCTCGGGCATTGCCAATGATGAGTCTTTGCGCCGAACCCGCAACGGGTGCAGCGGTAGCTGGGGTTACGCACCAACAGCTGATCGGTGATGTGCTTGAGATCGTTCAAGGTGCCCACCGGGTCGCTGCCTTCGGCAAGCGTCAGATCGATCAGCGCCGACTCGCCGCGCACCGATGGCCGGTCCTTGAGCTGACGACCGAGATAGGCCAGTGCGGGCGCAACTCCGTCCTGCGCTTCCATCAACTGGGTCAGCGCCAGCACCGGCGCGATACCGCGATAGTGCTCGGTCATCTCCGACAGGAAATTGCGTGCACCGGCGATGTCGCCCACCCGCCGATACGCAGCCATCAAGGCAGGAATGATTTCCGGCAGGTATTCCGGGTCGTGGCGTGCGGCACGCTCGAAGGCGCGCACGGCGGCCTCGTCATGGCCGCGCTCGGCTTCGATACGCCCCTCCAGGATGCCGGCGCGCACGGACGTGCCGTCGGCCTGGTAAGCACGCGCAATCGCCTGCAAGGCTTCATCGGCCTTGCCCAGGCCACGGTATCGATCGGCCAGCTCGCATTCGAACTGCGAGATCAGCTTGCCCATCGGCTCGCCGGTGACTTCTTCGTAGCGGGTGGCGTTGTCGATCGCCTTTTCCCAGTCGCGCTCGGCCTGGTAGATCCCGATCAGGTGACGCAGGGCCTGCGGCGCACGCTGATCCAGCTGCGCAAGCTCGGTGAAGACCGTTTCGGCGCGATCCAGCAGGCCGGACTTCATGTAGTCCTCGCCCAGCGCCAGCAAGGCCTGCACGCGCTGCTGGTCGGTCAGGTCAGCGCGCTGCACCAGTCCCTGATGCAGCCGGATGGCACGATCGACTTCACCGCGGCGGCGGAACAGGTGGCCAAGCGCGACCTGGGTCTCGAAGGTTTCCTTATCCAGCTCGGCGATATGCAAAAACAGCTCGATCGCCTTGTCCGGCTGCTCGTTGAGCAGGTAGTTCAGACCACGGAAATAGGTGCTGGACAGTCGGCTGACCTGGGTATCGCCATGACGCTGACCACCGCGGCGGCCGACGATCCAGCCACTGAGCGCTGCCAGCGGTAAAAACAGGAAAAACCAGAACCACTCGGTCAGGAAGTCCATACGTGCTTAGAGTCCATCGAGAGGGCGCGGCTCGACTGCGGCAGGCGTGACGGGCCTTGCATCGGCGCGGCTGACCGCAGCAGCCTTGTTGGCCTGACGCAGCTTGGAATAGAGAGGAATGACCACACTGACCAGCACCATGCCGGCACCGATCAACACACCGACCAGCAGCGCGACGATGATCGCCACCCCGGAACTGGTGTGGACACTGGAAAACAGGAAATCGAGAGTGATGTCCTGGGAATTGACCGCACCGATAATCAGGCCGACCAACAGGAAAGCCAGCATCACCAGCAAGCGAAACACCTTCATCGCGCGACTCCGTCGGGAAGGCGCCTAGCTTAACCGAGCCGACATAAATGCAGCGCTAGAGCCGTCGTCACTCGGCGGCATCGGCCAGATCGACCGGGACCACGGAGCTGACACGCTCGCGCAATTCCTTGCCCGGCTTGAAGTGAGGAACATGCTTGCCCGGCAGCGCAACCGATTCTCCGGTCTTGGGATTGCGGCCCAGACGTGGCGGACGGTAATGCAGCGAAAAGCTGCCGAACCCGCGGATTTCGATCCGATCACCATCGGAGAGCGCCTGCCCCATCATTTCCAGCAGTGACTTCACCGCCAGATCCACGTCGTCCGACTTCAGATGCGCTTGGCGTCGCGCCAGGATTTCAATCAATTCGGACTTGGTCATGGGAACTTGCTTTTTTCGACTGACACATCGGAATCGGCCCGGGCAAGCCCGGGCCGATCCATCACGCTCTTGCGAGCGCTACGCGCTTACTCGGACTTGTTGCTGTTCAACTGTGCACGCAGCAGCGCGCCCAGCTGAGTCATGCCGCCCGACGCAGCGGAGGACTGGTATTCCTCCAGCGTTTCGCGCATTTCGGCATCGTCCTTGGCCTTGATCGACAGCTGCAGGGTGCGGCCCTTGCGGTCCATGCCCACGAACTTGGCTTCGATCTTGTCGCCGACCTTCAGGTGCTGGGTCGCATCGTCGACGCGCTCGTTGGCGATATCGCGTGCAGCGACGTAGCCTTCGATGCCATCGGCCAGGTCGATCGTGGCGCCCTTGGCATCCACTTCACGCACAACGCCTTCGACCTTGGAACCCTTCGGGTTGGAGGCCATGTACTGGCCGAACGGGTCCTGCTCCAGCTGCTTGACGCCCAGGCTGATGCGCTCGCGCTCCGGGTCCACTGCCAGCACGACGGCTTCCAGCGTGTCGCCCTTCTTGTAGTTGCGCACGACATCTTCGCCGGTGGTGTTCCAGCTGATGTCGGACAGGTGCACCAGACCGTCGATGCCGCCGTCCAGACCAATGAAGATGCCGAAGTCGGTGATCGACTTGATCTGACCGGACACCTTGTCGTTCTTCTTGTGGGTCGCAGCGAAGGTTTCCCACGGATTGGCGGCAACCTGCTTCATGCCCAGCGAGATGCGGCGACGCTCCTCGTCGACATCCAGCACCATCACCTCGACTTCGTCACCAACCTGCACAACCTTGGACGGGTTGACGTTCTTGTTGGTCCAATCCATCTCGGAGACGTGCACCAGACCTTCGACGCCCGGCTCGATCTCGACGAACGCGCCGTAATCGGTGACGTTGGAGACCTTGCCGAACACGCGGCTGTTGGCCGGGTAACGACGGGCGATGTTGTCCCACGGATCTTCGCCCAGCTGCTTCAGGCCGAGGCTGACGCGGTTACGCTCGCGATCGAACTTCAGCACGCGCACGTCCAGCTCGTCGCCGACGTTGACGACTTCGGACGGATGGCGCACGCGCTTCCAGGCCATGTCGGTGATGTGCAGCAGGCCGTCGATACCGCCCAGGTCCACGAACGCGCCGTAATCGGTCAGGTTCTTGACGACACCCTTCAGGATCGCGCCTTCCTGCAGCTTGTCCATCAGCTGCTCGCGCTCTTCCGAGTGCTCGCTCTCGACCACGGCACGACGCGAGACCACCACGTTGTTGCGCTTGCGGTCCAGCTTGATCAGCTTGAACTCGAGTTCCTTGCCTTCCAGGTAAGCCGGGTCGCGCACCGGGCGCACATCCACCAGCGAACCGGGCAGGAACGCGCGGACATCCTTGATGTCCACGGTGAAACCACCCTTGACCTTGCCACTGATGCGGCCGGTGATGGTTTCGTTCTTTTCCAACGCCTCTTCCAGCTCGTCCCACACCATCGCGCGCTTGGCTTTCTCGCGCGACAACACGGTCTCGCCAAAGCCGTTTTCGATCGAGTCCAGCGCAACCTTGACCTGGTCGCCCACACCCACATCGATCTCGCCAGCGTCGTTACGGAACTGCTCGATCGGCACGATGCCTTCGGACTTCAGGCCAGCGTTGATCACCACCACGTCGCCGCGCACTTCCACGACGGTACCGGTGACGATGGAGCCCGGCTTCAGCTTCGCCAGATTGGCTTGACTGGCTTCGAACAGTTCAGCAAAAGATTCTGTCATTTGGATTTTACTCAGTTGAACACACGGGCGCCGGTCGTCGGATTGCGACAGAGACGGACCGCCCAGCCTGTTGGTCGACCCCAACAACGAGTCGGTTTAGAAGTAGTAGAACCGCCACGCAGGATGCGCGACGGAGCTTGGAACGCCTTACGGTCGGCGGGACCTGCCCGCTTGCGGAACGCTTACGACGACGTGCGGGCGGACAACACCCCGACCACACGCTGGACGACATCCTCGATCCCTATGCCGCTGGTATCGATCAGCACGGCGTCTTCGGCCGGCCGCAATGGCGCCACCACCCGCTGGGCATCCCTGGCATCTCGGGCCATGATCTCGCGCAGCAGGTCGTCAAAGATAACCGAAACACCCTTTTCCATCAACTGTTTATGGCGACGGCCCGCACGTTCTTCGGCACTGGCGGTCAGAAACACCTTGAAGGCGGCATCGGGGAAGATCACCGTACCCATGTCGCGCCCATCGGCGACCAGGCCGGGAGCGCGCCTGAATGCGCGTTGACGCTCCTTCAGCGCGCTGCGCACCTCGGGAATCGCCGCAATGGCCGAAGCCAGGGCGCCGGTGGTTTCCAGGCGCAGTTCGCCGGTCGCATCCACGCCATTGACCAGCACCCGCAGCCCCGCCTCGCCCGCATCGTCGAACTCGACCCTGGTGTCGAAGGTGCAGCGCACCAGCGCGGCCGGGTCGGAGACATCCAGATCGGCCCAGCTCGCCGCCACACCCACCGCGCGGTAGAGTGCGCCCGAATCGAGGTAGTGCCAGCTCAGCCGGGCAGCCACGATGCGGCTGACCGTGCCCTTGCCGGCACCGGAGGGACCATCGATGGTGAGGACGGGCGAGAGGTCGGTCATTCAGGTTTCCGGAAGGTCATCAGGCGGTAGTGTAGCGCCGCTCGCAGCGATTGCGATGCAACCACTTGAAAGCACGACGAAAAGCCGGTTAGAATTGCCGGCTTAATTCCGGGTGCAGCCTCGATCGCGCGCACTCTTCCATCGAATCCAACCGTTTACGCCGAGGTGTGCCATGAAAGTCCTGTCCTCCCTGAAGTCTGCGAAGACCCGTCACCGCGACTGCAAGGTGGTCCGCCGCCGCGGCAAGGTCTTCGTGATCTGCAAGTCGAACCCGCGTTTCAAGGCGCGTCAGCGCTAAGTAATTGCTGTGCGTGCCAGACCCGAGAAAGCCGCCTCCGGGCGGTTTTTTCTTGGCCGATGCCTGATGCACCGCCGTCCCTGGCGCGTTGAGACGCGACCTGCGGCCACACGCTGACGCGGCCGCCGATCGGTATGCACCGCGCCGACGCCTGCTGTGGTTTTTTGCTGTAATCACCGTCCGAATCTTGTCCACTGGGGAGTAGATGACATGCGCAACCGTTTGTTAGTCCTGCCGCTGATCGCGCTGATGGGGATCAGTGCCGCCGCGTCTGCCGAAACGCTGCTGGTCGATCGTGCACAGCAAAAGCCCGCCGCCGCCCTGCCCCTGCGTGGCGACAGCATGAGCCAGGTCGAAGGCCGCTACGGTGCGCCGCAGGAAAAGCTCGACCCGCGCGGCGGCCAGAAGCGCCAGTGGCCGACGATCCACCGCTGGGTGTATCCGGCATTCACCGTGTACTTCGAAAAAAGCAAGGTGATCGATGTGGTGGCCAACCAGGCCGACGCCAACGAGATCGGGCCGAAGCCGCCCATCAAGTAGGACTTGAGATCACCTCGGCCAGTTTGCAGACATCGCGCTGCAGGTCCGGCCCAATGCGTCGCATCACAACGTCGCTGGTCCGTCAGCACTCGGACATGCGTTGCTGCGAATCTGCATCAATGCCTGGCGCGGCAACCTGCGCCAGGATCGCAAGAGCCTGCACTCGGGTGCGGGGTATCGATGAACGTCCGGGCCGCTGCCCGGACACCAAGATGAGTATTGCCTGGCATGACCGACCGTCTTCGCTTTCCCGCCGAGTGGGAACCCCAATCCGCCGTGCTGCTTGCGTGGCCGCATGCCGGTACCGATTGGGCCGAGCGCCTGGCAGATGTGGAAGAGACCTACATCGCGCTGGTCACCGCGATCTCCCGCTTCGAACCGGTGGTCATCTGCGTGGCCGATGACGATCTGCAGATCTATGCCGAAGCGCGACTGCGTTCGGCGCGGGTGGACATGGCGCGCGTGCGGTTTGTGATCGCCGCCTACAACGACACCTGGCTGCGCGATTCCGGCCCGATCACGCTGCGCCAGGATGGCGGCTTCCGCCTGATGGATTTCCGCTTCACCGGCTGGGGCGGCAAGTTCGAGGCCGGCCTGGACGACCAATTGGTGAGCTCGCTGGAAGCGGCACAGGTCTTCGTGCCCGCCCCGGTACAGACGGTGGATTTTGCGCTGGAAGGTGGTGCGATCGAGACCGACGGCGCCGGCACCCTGCTCACTACCTGGACCTGCCTGCACGAACGTCACCCGCAGCGCACCCGTGAGTCGCTGAGCAGCGATCTTGCTGCATGGCTGTCGCAGGATCGCGTGCTGTGGCTGGACCACGGCTACCTCGAGGGCGACGACACCGACGCGCATATCGATACGCTGGCGCGCTTTGCCGGCCCGGATGCGATCGTCTACCAGGGCTGCGATGTTCCGGGCGATTCGCACTACGCCGAACTGCAGGCGATGGGCAACGAGCTGGCAGCGCTGCGCACCGCCGACGGGCAGCCGTACCGCCTGTTCGTGCTGCCGTGGGCCGAGCCGATCCTGGATCAGGGCCGTCGCCTGGCCGCGTCGTATGCCAACTTCCTGATCGTCAATGGCGCGGTGCTGATGCCGGCGTATGGCGACAAGGCCGATGCGACCGCGCAGGCAGTGCTGGCCGAAGCGTTTCCGCAGCACGAAATCGTGCCGGTGCCGTGCCGTGCGCTGATCTGGCAGAACGGCAGCCTGCATTGTTTGACCATGCAGCTGCCGGCCGGCCTGCTCGCCGCCTAGGCGTTGCGTTCGACGCGGCTGCACACGCTGCGTCGTTTCTTGTTCCGGCCGGCAGGCCGGTGTTATGCCATGGCGCGCTACCTTAGTGCGCACCTTTGCAGGATGAGATGCCATGTCCGGTCACGTTCTTTCTGTCGCGCTGATTCAAGAGCGCAACCACGGCGACGCCGAGGCCAACCTGGCCATCATCGAATCGCGCGTGGCCGAAGCCGCCGCACAGGGCGCCAAGCTGGTGCTGCTGCAGGAGCTGCATAACGGCGCGTATTTCTGTCAGCACGAGTCGGTGGACGAATTCGATCTGGCCGAGCCAATCCCCGGCCCGAGCACCGAGCGCCTGAGTGCGCTGGCCAGACAGCACGGCGTGGTGCTGGTTGCCTCGTTATTCGAGCGCCGTGCCGCCGGCCTGTATCACAACACCGCAGTGGTGTTCGAAAAGGACGGCCGCCTGCTCGGCAAGTACCGCAAGATGCACATCCCCGACGACCCGGGCTTCTACGAGAAGTTCTACTTCACGCCGGGCGATCTGGGCTTCACGCCGATCGACACCTCGGTGGGCCGCCTGGGCGTCCTGGTGTGCTGGGACCAGTGGTATCCGGAGGCCGCGCGCCTGATGGCGCTGGCCGGTGCGGAACTACTGCTCTACCCCACCGCGATCGGCTGGGATCCGGACGACCAGCAACCCGAGCAGGAGCGTCAGCGCGATGCGTGGATCCTGAGCCATCGCGGGCATGCAGTGGCCAATGGCGTGCCTGTGCTGTCGTGCAACCGCGTCGGCCATGAGCCCTCGCCGCTGGGCGCGTCCGGCATCCAGTTCTGGGGCAACAGCCATGTGCTGGGGCCGCAAGGCGAGTTCATCGCCGAAGCCGGCCAGGACCCGACCGTGCTGATCTGCGATGTCGACCTGCAGCGCAGCGAGCATGTGCGGCGCATCTGGCCGTTCCTGCGCGACCGTCGCATCGACGCGTATGGCGACCTGCTCAAGCGTTACATCGACTGATCGCATGCCCGTCGAGCTGCGTGCAGTCCGCGATGCGGACATCCCGGCGATCACCGCGATCTATGCGGAGCAGATCGCCGGGTTCAATACCTACGAATACAGCGCGCCGTCGAGCGCGGAAATGCATGCGCGCATGCGCGCGATCGTGGATGCCGGTTACCCGTATCTGGTGGCAGAACATGATGGCGCCGTTGTCGGCTACGCCTACGCCAGCGCCTATCGCGCACGTGCGGGCTATCGCTGGACGGTGGAGAATTCGATCTATCTCGCTGCCGACATGCAGGGCCGCGGGATCGGCAAGGCGCTGCTGGGCGAGCTGATCGCACGCTGCGAGCAGCGTGGCGATCGGCAAATGATTGCGGTGATCGGCGATGCCGGTAACCAGGCATCGCTGCGGCTGCATGAACGTTTTGGATTTCGCACGGTCGGAGTGTTCACCGGTATCGGCCGCAAACAGGGTCGCTGGCTGGACGGCGTGCAGATGCAACGCGCGCTCGGCCCAGGCGACACCGTCCCCCCTTCTGATGAATGACCCCATGACCGAGCAGACTCCCCACCTTCTGGACGATGCACTGTCCGGCCAGCCGCACCGCATCGTCGAACGCGACGGCGTGCGCTACACCTTGCTGGGGACTGCCCACGTCTCGCTGGCGAGCGTCGCCGCGGTGCAGCGGGCGATCGGCAGCGGCCGCTACGATGCGGTAGCGGTGGAACTGGACGCGCAACGGCTGCAGGCGCTCAGCGACCCGGACGCACTGGCCCGGCTGGATCTGGTGCAGGTGATCCGCAAGGGGCGCGTGGCCTTGTTTGCCGCCAACCTGGCGTTGGCCGCCTATCAGCGCCGGCTGGCCAAACAGCTCGGCATCGAGCCGGGCGCGGAATTGAAGGAAGCGGTGAATCTGGCGCGTGCGCAAGGGCTGCCGGTGCACCTGATCGATCGCGAAGTCGGGCTGACCTTCAAGCGTGCGTCCGGGCGGTTGGGATTCTTCGGCAAGATGAAACTGGCTGGCGGCCTGCTCGGCGGCCTGTTTGCGGCCGACGAAGTGGGCGAAGAGGAAATCGAGAAGCTCAAGCAGGGCGACATGCTGGAGGCAAGCTTCGGCGACTTCGCCAGCGAGAGCCCGGAGCTGTACGAGACGGTGATTGCCGAGCGCGATCGCTACATGGCCACGCGCCTGCGCGAGGAAGCCGGTGCCGGTCAGCACGAAGTGCTGGCGGTCGTCGGCGCCGGACATCTGGCCGGGCTTGCGCGGCATCTGGAACAGGACACCGATGCGCCCGGCCCGCTGCGCGAGTCGCTGGAATACGTGCAGCAGCGCAAGCGCGTTCCCTGGATCACGCTGGGCATCCTGGCGGTGATCATTACCGGCATCGGCATCGGCTTCTGGCGCGGCGGCCTGAGCATGGGCACCGACCTGTTGCTGCAGTGGGCGATGTACACCGGCGGCCTGGCCGCGCTGGGCTGTCTGCTGGCCGGCAGCCACCCGCTGAGCATCCTGACCGCAGCACTGGTGGCACCGTTCAAGCCGTTCCGGCTGAGCGTACCGACCGGTGCCTTCGCGGCGTTGGTCGAAGTGCATATGCGCAAGCCGGCTTATGGGGATTTCCTGTCGCTGCGCGACGATGCGCAGACCCTGCGCGGCTGGTATCGCAATCGCGTGTCGCGGGTGGTGCTGACGTTTCTGCTGACCAACTTCGGCAGCATGGCCGGGGTGTGGCTGGCCGGCGTGCAGATCTTCAATCGCCTGCATGGGTGATTGAAAACCCTGTGGTCCATCGACGCATCGTAAGAGCGCACCTGGGCGCGACGGGCGTTATCGATAGTGCGAGTCGCGCCCGGGTGCGCTCCTACGACGATGGCGTTACGGGGCAGCTGGCTGATCGGGCGCCAGCTGCAAGCGTACCCACACACCGTAGTGATCCGATGCCCAGCGGCCCTCGGCGTAAGGCGTATCGAACAGGATGCGGGCCTCGCGGGCGAGCAGGCGGTTCTGCTGGAAGAAGACGTGGTCGATCCGCGCCGGCGTGTCGAAGACATGCAGATTCAAGGTGCTGACCGAGGCATCGCTGTTGCGGTGCACGCTGCCATAGCTGTCGCCATAGCCCTTGCGTAGCGCCTCCAGATCCAGCGCGTCGGCGGCAGTATTGAAATCCCCGGCGATCACCACCGGCGCCTGCGCGCTGGTGGCAGCAATGAAGTCGAGCAGGTCCCCGACCTGGCGCGTGCGCGTTGCGGTACCGCGCGCATCGGCGCGTTCGTTGAGATGGGTGACGTAGACATTGACCGGCTGGCCATCCACGTCCACCTGCAGATGCGCGGCAACCCGGTAGTCGTCCAGCGGTTGCAGCAGGCGCTGATGCCGCGCCAGCACCTTGCGCTGGCTGAGTAACGCATTGCCGTAGCGCTTGGGGGCGCCGGCAGGATCGACCGAGGCGAAGATCACCTCGTACCCCAGCTTGCGCGCCAGCCAGGCAGCCTGGTTTTCCACGCTGCCGCGCCGCTCGATGACCTCCTGCAAGGCGATGACATCCGGCGCCAGTTGCTTGAGTTCCTTGGCGATGTAGGCGCGGCGCGCGGGCCAGTCTTCGCGATCGTGATGCAGGTTCAGCGTGACCAGGGTCAGTCCGCGCGCAGACGGAACTGAAACTGCCCGCCCTGCCCGGTCGCCGGCAGCCGTAGCGCCGCCCTGCCTTGACTGCACGGCAGCGGGCGATGGCCCAGCTTGACGCCGCTGGCCTGCCTGCGCGTGTGCGCAGCACACCGCCAGTGCGACGACGACGGCACCCAGGCTGGCGCAACGCCGTTGCGGCCCTGCCCGTCCCGGCCAAGGCGCAGGCGTCACTGCGTGGCGCGCTCGGCCCGCCGCACCGCGCCGGGCACATCGATCTGCACGGTGGCCGGCATCTGCTGGATCCGCAGCTCGCCATTTTGCCAATCCACGCTTTCGCCGTTGACGCTGGCCTTGCCGGGTTCGCCCTGATACGGCCAGACAAACACCACGCCACCTGGCGGCATCAGCAGGCCGGGTTGCAACTGCAGCGACAGCTGCTTTTCGGTGCGCTGCAAGGTGTAGTTGAGGCGGCCGTACGGGGTGCGCAATTCGGCAATGCCGATGCCCTTGCCTTCGAACCAGCGCGTCGGCGTGCCGGCGGCGATCACGATGCTCTGATCCGACTCGCGCATGTACGCGAACATGTCCAATACCGAGCGCACGAAATCCGATGCCACCCAGGCATGCGGCAGGTCGCCGACGAAGAACGGCGTGCGCGGCGTGCGAGAGACCACCTCGGCCCACTGATTCCAGGGCTGCGGTGCGCGATCCTTGAAGAAGAATGCGGTCGCGTCCCAGGCGCGCTCGCGCCAGCCCAGCCGCACGAACGCGGCGACGTTGCGCCACTCGTACGGGGTGTAGTCCTTCCACTCGCGCTTGCCGTCGCGACGGTCGGAGAACTCTTTCCAATAGCGTTCGAAGGTGTTGGCCAGCAGGTCCTGCGGCAGGCGCTGCTGCTCGCCGCCCGGCGTCAGCGCGATGGTGGTCGAGGTCGCATCGAAATCGCCGAGCTCGGCCGAACCGGGCAGGAAATCGAGCTTGTGCTCACGCACCGCCGCACCCAGCGAGGCGATCAGGTCGCCGCTGAATTCGTCGCGGGCAGCGCTGAAACGGGTGACGTCCTCCGGCCTGTCGAGGGCGCCGGCCAGCAGGGTGGCGTCCTTGTAACCTCGCAGTGCCCAGAAGTTGTCCCAGTACGAATGCACTGGCTTGGCCGAATAGCCCTCGTGGCTGATCGACACCGGCATCATTCCGTAGAAGGCCGGGTTGCGCATGAAGTTGTCTTCGGTGCGCTCGCTGGCGCGCAGCTTTTCCATGTAGTCGAAGGCACCGGCGACATGCGGCCACATCTTCTCCAGGAACGGCCTGTCGCCGGTGTAGCGGTAGTACTCGGCGATGTTGTAGATCAGCTCGCCATGGCTGTCGTTTTCCGGCACCGGGTCGCTGCCGCGGTCGTCCACGCAGCACGGCACCATGCCGTCGGCAAACTGATACGGCGCAAACCAGTCGACGTAGTCGCGCACCACGTCTTCGCGGCCGAGCCGCAGCAGGCCTTCGGAGATCATTGCGCCGTCGCGGATCCAGCTGCGCGAGTACGAGCGTGTGCCCGGCTGCAGACGCGGACCGATGCGCGAGATCAGCATGTGCGCCAGCGCGGTACGCAGCGTATCGACCACCGGCTTGCCCTCGGCCGGCACGCTGATGCGCACGCGATCGAGCTTGCCACGCCATTGCTGGGCCACCTGCCGCTGCGCCTGCTCGGCATCGAAGCCGGCCGGAAGTTGCGCAGCACCGGTCTGCGGAATCACCAAGGCCACTTCACGTTTCTGGCCGGGTTCCAGCGTCCAGCGATACAGCAGCACGCCCGACGCCAGGCCGGTTTCGTCCTTGACCTGGGTGACGGTGGGCGGCGTGGCGGCGGTGAGATGGCTGACATCCATACCGCTATCGAAGGCGCTGGCAAAGCCGGCATCCGGCCGCTGCACGGCGAACACGCGCGGCTTGCCGTTAACGCTGACCTGCGCGCCGTCCACCGCCAGTTGTTCGATCCGGCTGACGCCACCCAGGGTATTGAGGAACTGCGCCGGCGGGTTGACCTGGAACGGCCGCACTGCCAACGCCAGGGTGAAGTCGCGCGCCTGCTTGCCGGTGTTGTGCAGCTGATAGCGGGCGACCAGTTGCGCCTGATCCGGGGTGCCCTGCACGAACGCGGTGACGCGCAGGTTCATCAGGTCGTGATGCCAGTCGACGCTGGGGATCGGCAGGTAATCGTCCTGCAGGCTTTGCTCGCTGCTGACGTCGGACCAGTGCAATACTTTGCCGCCGGTGACCACGAACGGCTCGATACTGAAGCCGCCCTTGCCCACTTCCACCGCGCCGTCCTCGCCGATCAGGCCCTGCTCGGTGCCGCCATCCAGACCCAGGATGGTCCAGTACGGCTGCTCGCCGGAAAACCCCCGTGGATAACTGCCGCGCGGCAACTGACCGGCCAGCGATTTGATGAAGTCGTTGGGCGTTGCCGCAAATGCCAGCGGCTGCAGCTGGACCTCTTTGATCCCGTAGCGCCAGTTGGGGCCGTCCTTCAGGTCGAAACGCAGGTAGCGCGCTTCGGTGTCCGGCAGTGCCAGCCAGTCGGTCCCACCGGCGCCGGCGGTGACGGTGCGCAGATCGCGCCAGCTGCGGCCATCGGCCGATGCACGCACTGCGTACTGCGAGGCCTGCAGGCCGGGCACCCACTGCACCACCGCGCCCCCGAATTCGCGCACCTTGCCCAGATCCAGCGTGACGGTCTGTTGCTTCACCGCGCCGCTGAGCCAGAAGGTGTCGGGCTTGCCATCGGCCAGGCGTTGTTCCAACGCCGGCGCCGTGTCGGTGATCGCCTCGGCCTTGAGCGGCGAGGTGTCTTCCGGCGGCAATGGGGTGAGCGTCAGGCGATCGAAGCACACCGTGCCCTTGCCGCCGAACTTGTTGTAGATGGTGAACTCGACATCGGCGCTGCTGCGCAGCTGCTTGTCCGCACCCGGTCCCCAGGCCTTTTCGATGTTGCGCTTGCGGTAGTTGAAGGTGGTCCAGTTCTTCGGGAAATTGAAGCCCGGCCGATTGACCCACCACACGTTGTCGCCGCTAGCATCGATCAGCTTGAGCTGCAGATCGTTGGACGGCGATTCGCCACGCAGCGAAAACCCGATGCGATAGTTTTCGGGGTAGTCGAGCGGCAGTGTGCGGCGGATGCCGACGTAGCCAGACACGCCATTGAAGTTGTAATCCAGGCACAGCGCATGCCCACCGGAGGGCGTTGCCACCGGGCGCAGCGAGCCGCTGACCTGGTTGGATACCACCAGACGCCAGGCGCCGATGTCGTTGAAGCCGTCGAGCACGCGCTCCTGCGCCTGCGCCGCGCCCGCAGACGTGACGAAAGCGGCCATGGCACACAGTCGCAGGAACACTGGTTTCACCCCTTCACACTCCCCAGCAGAAGACCTTGGATGTAGTAACGCTGCAGCGCCAGGAACAATAGCAGCACCGGAATCACCGTCACCACCGCGCCGGCCATCATCAATTCCACGTCCATGATGTGCTCGCGCGACAACGCCGCCAGCGCCACCGGCAAGGTGTATTGCTCCTGGTCGGTCAACACGATCAGCGGCCACATGAAATCGTTCCACGAGCCCATGAAGGTGAAGATGGTCAGGGTGACCAGCACCGGCTTGAGCATCGGCAGCACGATCTGGAAGAAGATCCGCATCTCGCTGGCGCCGTCGATGCGGGCGGCCTCGATCAACTCGTCGGGAATGCTGCGCGCGTACTGGCGCACCAGGAAGATGCCGAACACGGTGGCCAGTGCCGGCACCACCACCCCGCCGATGTTGTTGACCAGGTGCAGCTGCTTCATCAGCAGGAACAGCGGCAGCATCGCCACCTGTGCCGGAATCACCAACGCCGCCATCAGGATCTTGAAGATGCGCTCGCGGCCGACGAACTGCAGCTTGGCGAAGGCATAGCCGGCCATGGTGTTGATCAGCAGCGAGCCCAACGTGATCAGCCCGGACACCAGCAGGCTGTTGGCGAAGTTGCGCGCCATGCCGGTGCGCGCGAACAGCTCGTGGTAGTTGGCGGTGGTGAACGCCGACGGCAGCATCGGCGGCGGAAACCGGCTGGCCTCGCCGGTGGGCATGAACGACACCGACAGCATCCATAGCAGCGGCGCCAGGCTGATCAAGGCCAGCACCAGCAAGCCGCCGTTGATCAGCACGCCGTTCCAGCGCGATTGGCCGACATCACGACTCATATCAGGTCCTTCTTGCGGCCGAAGCGCAGCATCACGGTGGTCACCGCCAGGATGATCAGGAACAACAGGAACGCCACCGCCGACGCGCGGCCGAGGTTCCACCATTTGAAGCCTTCCTCGAACATGAAATACAGCACGCTGACGGTGCTCTGCAGCGGGTCGCCGCGGGTCATCACGTAGGGCTCGGCAAACAGCTGGAAATAGCCGGAGATGGTGATCACCCCGACCACCATCAGCACCGGGCCGAGCATCGGCAGGGTGATATGCAGGAACTGCTTCCAGCGCGAGGCGCCATCGATGCGCGCGGCCTCATACAGGTCCTGCGGGATCGCCTGCAGCCCGGCCAGGAAGATCACCATGTTGTAGCCGAAGTTCTTCCACACCGCGAACAGCATGATGGTCGGCATCGCCCAGCGCGGATCGCCCAGCCAGTCGATCGGGGCGATGCCCAGATGGCTCAGGCCGAAGTTCACCAGGCCATATTTGATATGGAACAGGTAGCGCCAGATCACCGCCACCGCCACCAGCGTGGTCACCACCGGCGCGAACAAGGCGGTGCGGAACAGCGCCTTGAAGCGCGAGGCCTTGGCGTTGAGCAGCAAGGCCGCACCGAGCGACACGCCGATCGACATCGGCACACCCAGCAACACGAAGTAGGTGGTGTTCCACAACGACTTCCAGAACAGCGGCGTCTGCAGCAGGTCGATGTAATTGCCCAGGCCGACGAAGCGCAGGTGGCTGCTGTCGGCCAATGCGTACAGATCGAAGTCGGTGACGCTGAGCACCAGCGCGGCG
The DNA here is from genome assembly GCF_024806835.1 of Xanthomonas sp. 3793. Taxonomy (GTDB): domain Bacteria; phylum Pseudomonadota; class Gammaproteobacteria; order Xanthomonadales; family Xanthomonadaceae; genus Xanthomonas; species Xanthomonas arboricola_F. Next base: position 24,146 of record NZ_JANTYU010000001.1, on the reverse strand, counting down.
AACACCGGCACGCCGAAGAACATGCCCAGCACCAGGATCGACGGTGCGGCGAAGACCCAGCCGGCGACGGAATTGCGCTTCATCATCGTGCAGCCTCCTTGTCCGCTGCTGCGGCCGGCGTCGCGGCTGGTGGTGCGTCTGGTGGTGCGCCTGCCCCAACAGCAGGTGAAGTGGATTCACCAGCGGGGCCGACATGCCCGCCCTCCTGTTCGAAGATCCAGCGGCGCTTGGCCAGTATCTCGTCCACGCGTTTGTCCAGTTCCTGCACGGCGGCCTCGTGCGATTGACCGCCGCGCACCACGCGCTCGGTCACCAGGCGCATTTCCTGCACGATGCGCTCCCACTCCAGCACCTTGGGCGTGGCCTTGACCCGCTCCAGCTGGTCGCCGAAGGCGTGCGCCAGTTCGTCGTTGGCCAGCGATGGCAGCTTCCAGGTGCTACGACGCGGCGGCAGGTCGCCGATGATGGCGTGGAAGCGCGCCTGTACCGTGGGCTGCGACAGGTATTCGATCAGCTTCCAGCTGGCATCCTTGTGTTGCGACGACTTGAAGATCACCAGGCTGGAGCCGCCGGCAATGCCCGCGCCCAGGCCGTTGGGTCCCGGCAGCGGCGCGGTGCCCCACTTGCCTTCCATGCCCGGCGGCTGGCGCAGCTTGAACTCGCGCACGTTCCACGGGCCGGACAGGTAGAACGCGTAGTAACCGTTGAAGAACTCGTACCAGACGTTGGAGACCTGGGTCTCGGAGACCTTCGGCGCCCAACCCTTCTGATACATGCCGTCGTAGAAGCCCAGCGCCTTGCGGAAGCCTTCTCCGCGGAAATTGCCGTAATTGTCGTGGTCGCGCAGCAGGCGGTCGTCCTGCTGCAGCGCGAACGACAGCTGCTGCTCGAACTCGTTGAGCGGCATCAGGATGGCATAACGGTCGGGGCCGACCTTGCGCTTGATCGCCGCCATCACCTGTTCCATCTCGGCCCAGGTCTTGGGCATTTCGTTGTAACCGGCCTCGCGCAACAGATCCTTGCGATAGAACAGCAGCCGGGTGTCCACATACCACGGCACGCCATACAGCGTGCCATCGACCAGATTGGTGTCCCACACGCCGGGGAAATAATCCTGCGGATCGACGATCCTGGACCGCGCCACGTACGGCTGCATCGGCTCCAGCGTATCCAGCAGGGCGAACTCCGGCAGCCAGGTGTTGCCAAGTTGGCACACGTCCGGCAAGCCGTCGGCGGCGAAGGCGGTCAGCAGTTTCTCGTGCGCCGCCGTCATCGGGATGTTCTGCACATCGACCTGGATGTCCGGGTTCTGCTTCTCGAAGTCGGCCACCAGTTCGGCAACCACTTCGGCCTCCTTGCCCATGGCCCAGAAGCGCACGGTGGTCTTGGCGGGATCGGAGCGGTCACATCCCGCCGCACCTGCACACAGGGCGGCGGCCAACATCAACAGTTTCAAAAGGCGCACGGATTACTCGGGTTTTTGGCGTTGCGAGGGGTCTTGCTGGGCCTGGGCGGCGGCGGCACGCGATTCGGCCATACCCAGCGAGCGTGCGGCGGCCTTCTGCTCGTCCTTTTGCGGCAACGGCTGCGGCTCGCCCTCGGGGGTGAGCCAGCCGCCGGTGAAGCCGGCGCGTTCCAGACCGGCGCGGATGTAGGGGTTCTTCTTCATCACGGTCCAGACGAATTCGTTCTGGTAGTTGGCGATCATCGCCAGGATCGGGCCCTGGTCGATGGCGATGTAGTCGCTGGCCACCCAGCCGCGGTCCGGCACCATGCGCCCGGTCTTGAGCGGGATGTCGTAGTTGAAGCTGGGGTTGAACGAATCCAGGAAGCCGTAGCTGGAATACAGGAAGTCGCCATAGCGCTTGTGCATCTCTTCGGTGGCCGGGATCACTACTTCCGGGGCGAATACGATCGAGGAGATCGCCGCCGACGGCACGATGGTGCCGTCGTCGAAGTTCTCGCGCAGGCCGGCGCCGCGCGAGGAGTAATGGCGGAACTGGCGCTGTTCGCCACGGTATTCCTGGCTGGTGTTCTGCGGGCCGTCGCCAGCGGTCAGGCCCCAGACGTTCTCGCCGTAGTCCTTCCACTTCATCGGGTTGTCGATGGCGTAGTCGCGCTGGGCCAGGGTGGCGCGGCGGCTGTTGAGGAAATAGTCGATGCCGCGTTCGCGCATGTACTGGTCCTGGATATCGCGGAAGTCGATCCAGACATGGCTGTACTGGTGGCCGAACAGCGGGCCGAAGGACAGGTACTCCTGCCCCTGGTAGACGCCCCAGTCGTTGTTGTAGGTCCGCGTCCAGCTGGTCCACGCCTCCGGGTCCACGCCATGGGTAGGCGAGCCCAGCGCGAGGATGTACAGCATCATCGCTTCGTTGTATCCCATCCAGTCGTGGTCGATGAAGCCGCTCTCGGGGAACCAGCCCATCGAGATCAGTGGTGCGCGTTGCTGCAGCCAGCGCCAGTCCACGCGCTTGTACAGCGTATCGGCGATCTGGCGGATTTCTTTTTCGCGCGGGTCGTCGCCGTCGTAATACGACTGGGTGAACAACACGCCCATCATCAGCAGCGCGGTGTCCACGCTCGACAGCTCGACCCAGCTGTCGTAGCGGTTGCCCTGCTGCATATCCAGAAAGTGATAGTAGAAGCCCTTGTAGCCGGCCCTACCGGTCCGCTGCGGCCCCATGGGCGCATCGCGGAAGAATTTCAGTGTGGTCAGGGTGCGATCGATCGCCTGATTGCGGCTGACCCAGCCGTTTTCGATGCCGATCGGATACGCGGTCAGCGCAAACCCCACCGAGGCGATGCTGGCGAAGGGACGCGATGGAAATCGATCCGGCGCCAGTCCGTTGAGTTCGTTGGTGGTGTCCCAGAAGAACTGGAAGGTGCGTCGCTCGATGTCCGAAAACAGGGGCGGCAATGGCGGTTTGACCGGCTTGGGGGGGATTTGCGCTTCGATCAGGATCACTTTTACGGGTGCCTTTTTTTCAGCGACCTTGGGCTCCTCGGCCTGCTTGCAGGACGCCAGCAACAGCGCTCCCAGCATGAATGGAACGATCAACCAACGCGATGTGTTGCCCCTGTTCATCCGCCCCCCACTTGTGTAATCGATTACATCCCGCACGCCAACCTACCCTATCCAAGCGCCGAGTTCGACCGCCCTGGCCTGCGCCAGGGCGGTCGGGTCCTCACCAGTTCAGGCCAAAGGCCAGCCGGAAGGTCCGCATCGGCGATGCCAGCACGCCGGTTGGCGTGCCGTAAGCCGTGTTCAAGTCACCGAGTGTCCCGGTCTCGCCGTTAAAGGCGGCGTAGTTCACCCAATTGAACACGTTGAGGATATCCGCACGGACGTTGAATTTGACACCGCCGCCGGTATCCCATTCTTTATTGGCCGCAATGCTGAACTCCTTGTAGCCCAGCGTGCCGTCCGGCTTGAACTGGACGATGTAGCACTGGTCGTTGCCGGCCACGCAGTTCTGCCCGTAGCGCGCGGTCTGGCTGGCCAGCGACAGCTTGCCGGACAGCTTGACCTCGTACGGCAGCTCGTAGATGCCGGTGACCACCAGACGGTTCTTGGCGATGCCACCGGCCTCGCGCCAGCCGTAGTCCTGGACGCGCTCGCGATCCAGCGCGTAGTGCTCGCCGAACTGGCGGTTCTCCTTGGCATCGGAATAGGTGTAGGCCACGGTCAGGCCCCAACCGGATTCCTCATCGAAGGGCTTTTCGACCTGCAGGGCGAGCTGGTTGTTGCGGGTCTCCACGCCATTGGTGCCCAGCACGATCGCGCTATAGCCGTCCGGGCCGTCGTTCGGCGAACCGGAGGTGGTACCCGGCAGGAAGAACGAGCCGTCCGGCAGACGGTTACCGCGCACGAACGCGAAACCGTCGTGGCTTTCGATGCGGCTCAGGGTCACGTCGGTGAACCAGTCCTGGCCCCATAGCGGCACCATGTTGCGCATGCCGATGCTGAATTGGTCGGAGTACGGGGTCTTGATGTTGTTGTCGATCAGATAGATTTCGCGCCCGCCGCCGCCAGCGCTGGTCGCCGCCAGTGCATCGAGCCCTTCCTGGGTGTTGTAGGCCGGATTCCATGCGGTGCACGGGTCGCCCAGGCAGGCCTGGCCGTTCTGGGCGTTGGGGTTGGTGAAGTAGTAGCTATAGGACTTGAACGAATTGTTGAGCTGTTCGAGCGCCAGGTAATCGAAGATGTTGCGGTCGTATGCACGGCCGGCACCGCCGTAGATCACGTGGGCCTGGTCGCCAAACAGGTCGTACGAGGCACCAAGACGCGGCTGCCAGGCATTCTTGAACGCCTTGCGGTTGTTGCCGGTGCTGATGAAGTTGTTGATGTCGTAGTTGGCATTCTGCAGGTTCGGCCAGTTCTGCAACGCACCGGCCACATCGGACGGCGTGACGAAGTCCAGGAACGCAGGGGTTTCTTCGTAGTCGTAGCGCACGCCCAGGTTGAGGGTCCAGTGCTCGTTGACCTCCCAGTCGTCCTGCAGATAGATGCCGTACTGCTTGTTCTTGGACACCACCGAACCACCACCTTCGACCAGCGGCGCACCGAAGCGCACCCGGTACGGCGTTTCGAGATCGCCGAGGATGTTGTAGTAGTACTGCGGGTTGGCCGGATTGAACTGGGTCGAATCCAGATCGATGCTCTTGAACTTCACGCCCATCTTGACGGTGTGCGCGCCGTGCCATTCCAGGCTGTTCAAGGTCAGGTCGTCCTGGAAGGTCCAGCCCTTCTGCCCCTTGCGCTGGAAGCTGCTGCCGGCGCCCGCGGACAGCACTTCGTCCTCGATGCCGCGCACTGGCGCATAACTCAGCACATAACCGGTGCCGTTGTTGATCGGCGCCTGGTTCCAGAACGCGCTCTCGTAGCTGAGGTTGGCTTCGTTGAGGAAGTTGGCACCGCTGTACTGCCAACGCAGGTTGGCGCGCTTTTCTTCCTGGCCGTTGATGCTGCCGTGCTCGAGGGTCGAGGTGCCGCCGACATCGTTGAGCTCGTCTTCCTTGCGGTACTTGCCACTCAGCTCGAACAGGTTGTTCTCGCCGATGGTCCAGTCGATCTTGCCGAAGTACAGGTCTTCCTTGAACGGGGTGCTGTAGGTGGCAACCAGCGGCTGCAGCTGCGCAGGCAACTGGTCGACGCGGTCGGAATAGATCGAACCGGGGATCACCACGTTGGGGGTGGTGTATTCCTTGGCCTCATAGGCGATGAAGAAATGCGCCTTGTCCTTGAGGATCGGGCCGCTGAAGGTGGCGCCGTACTGGGTCTCCTCGAAGTCGTCGCGCACGCCGGCCTTCTTCTCCAGCGGGCTCTCTTCGCGCCAGCCGTCGTTGCTGGTGTCCCAGAAGAAGCTGCCGTGGAAATCGTTGGTGCCGGACTTGGACGAGGCCACGATGGCCGCGCCGCTGACCTGGTCGAACTCGGCCTTGTAGTTGGAGGTGATGACCTTGTATTCGCCGATCGCCGACTGCGGGAACGGGTTGCCACGGCTGGAGTCCTGGCCGCTGACGCCGCCGGTGAGCACGTAGTTCTTCTGGCTCACGCCGTCGATATAGACGTTGGTGCCTTCGGCCGAGGTGGCGCCCGAACGGACCTTGGTGGTGCCGTTGGCATCGCGGGTGAACTGCACGTTCGGCACGGTGTCGGCCAGTTCCAGGAAGTTGCGCGTGGCACGCGGCAGGTTCTGGATCTGCACGTTGGAGATGTACGTGGCGTTCTCGGAGGTGCGCGTTTCCACCAGCACCGGCGGCGCCTTGACCTGCACCGCGTCCAGCGTGGTGGCGTTACCAGCTTCGGCCGTGGCCGGCTCGCCGCCGACGCCCAGGTTCAAGGTCGCCGTCTGGCCGACCTGCACGGTCACATTCTGCGAGCTGGTCTGACCATTGGCGGTGACGTCGATGCGGTACGAGCCCGGCGGCAGGCCGCCGACCGAGTAACCGCCGTTGCTGACCTGTACGGTGCGGGTCAGGCCGGTCGCCAAGTTGGTGGCCGTCACCTGCGCCTGGGCGGCGGGAGCGGAGTCGACGCTGACCTGGCCGCGGATGGTCGCGGCAGTGCTCTGCGCAAATGCAGGCGCGGCGCCCAGCAGCAGGCAGCTGGCCAGGGCACAGCTGAGCAGCTTGCGCGCCGGGCGGGCGGAATGGGGGTGGTGGTGGCGCATTGGTCCCTCCAGGGATCGGTACAGATTGTTGTTGTGGTGTTGCAAACCAGCAGGAACGACCGCTGCGGGGGAGCAGCGGGAGCGGACAGAACGTCCGCGAAAGTCAGGGGCCGGACTCGCCGGCGCCGCAGGAAGTCCGTATCACCAGCTCGGGCGTCAGCAGTTGGCGGCTACCGTCGTCATGGCCGGGCAGTTCCACCAGCCGCATCAATCGGGTCATCGCCTGTTCGCCCAGACGCGCGATGCTGACCCGCATCGTGGTCAGCGCCGGGTGGACGAAGCGCGCCAGCGGAATGTCGTCGAAGCCCGCCAATGCCACATCGCCAGGTACCGACACCTCGGCCTGCGCAAACGCGTACAGGCAGCCGAGCGCGGTCATGTCGTTGGCGGCAAACACCGCATCGGGCAATGCGCCGGCGGCCAGCATCGCCAGCCCGGCGCGATGCCCGGAGGCTTCGTCGAAGTCGCCGGCATACTCGATTCCCTGCGCCTGGTCGCCGAATCCGGCAATCGCGTCGCGGAAACCGCGCAGGCGTTCGCGCGCATCGAAATTGAGCGAAGGCCCGCCGATGAAGGCAATGCGCCGATGGCCCGCACCCAATAGGTGCTCGGTCATGGCCATGGCGCCGGCATGGTCATCGATGCTCAGCACCGGATAACCGGCGCCGGGCAGATGGGCATTGATCAGCACGGTGGGCAGCGACTGCGGCAGGTTGTCGGTGAGAAATCCCGGCTGCTCGGCATACGGAGAGAGCACCAGCAGGCCGTCGACGCGCCCGCGCATCGACCGCAGCGCCCTGCCCTGGGCTTCAGGGTCGCCGTGGTAGCTGGACACCAGCAGGTGCTGGCCGGCAGCGCGCGCCGCGCCGTCGATGCCGCGGATCAACTCGGAAAAGAATTCGCCGTACAGATCGGGCAGCACCACGCCCAGGGTCTGCGACCGCCGGCTGCTCAGGCTACGGGCTGCCGCATGCGGGCTGTAGCGCAGCCGTTCGGCCACGTCCATGACCTGCTGACGCACGGGCCCGGCAACGTTGTCGTGCCCATTGAGCGCACGCGACACGGTGGCGACAGAGACCTGCGCTTCCCGAGCGACATCTTTGATGGTGACCGCACCCTTGGCCATTCGTGTCGCCCTCCGCGACCGACTTCCCAAAACTGGCGCGGACTGTAAGCGTTTTCATAAGCAGGCGTAAACCCCTATCTTCACAACCGTGAAAACGCTTACAGATCAAGCATCTGCAAGTGATGAATGCGTGAATGAATGTGCTGCGACGCAACAAACCCGCACCCACGTCTCCACAAACGAAGGTGAACGGCGATCACGGTTGCGGATGGCTGGGCCTGCTCATGGATCGGGAGCGGAGGATGGCTTGCCAATCGGTCGGTCGCTCCGGCGCTGCCCAACTTTGCAATGTCCTCTTGCGCAGGAGCGCACCGGGGCGCGACGGCTTTACCGGTAAGGCCCGTCGCGCCCACGTGCGCTCCTACGACAGCGGTCTGTCGGATTGGCCTACCCAGCCTCGCCCGGCGCGATCGCCTCGATCGACAAGGCGTGAATGTCGGTCTGCATCATCTCTCCCACCGCGGCGTAGACCGCGCGGTGACGCGCCAGCGGCGGCTTGCCGGCGAAGACGGCGCTGATCACGCGCACATTGAAATGGCCGCGGCCGTCGCGGGCGCCGGCGTGGCCGGCATGCCGATGGCTGTCGTCCACCACCTCCAGCTCGGTCGGCGCCAATGCCGCTTGCAACGCTTGGCGAATCCGCTCGACCCGGCTCATGGCAAGACCCGGCGGAACGGCCGGACGTCCGTGCGCACGTAAACGCCGGCGGCCACATAGGGGTCGGCATCGGCCCAGGCGCGTGCGTCCTGCAAGGCGTCGAACTCGGCAATCACCACACTGCCGCTGAAACCGGCCGGACCCGGATCTTCGGCATCGATGGCCGGGCACGGGCCTGCCACCAGCAACCGCCCTGCCGCAGCCAGCGCCTGCAGGCGCGCCAGATGCGCCGGTCGCGCCTGCTGCCGCGCGGCCAGTGCATCGGCCCCGTCATACCCTTCGATTACGTACCACACATGCCACCTCATCCAGGACTTGAAGATCACCGCCGAGATTCTAGCCGCGTCAGCGCTGGACACCGCCCCCGCGCACGCATTACCCTTGGCGCTACTGCACACGCAACCGGACGCAGCGGCCCGTCGGCCCAGGCCCCATGCCTCATTCGACGACCGAATCGCTGCCCACCGCCGGCTCGCGTAGACGACCTCCTCGCTATTCCGTCGCCGCCTGCCACGCGGCGCCTGATGATATGCGGACCGGCGGATGTGAATTTGTGGGATCGTGCCGAAGCAGGCACGACATTGATCGCAATAACTCAAGGCAAAGCCCTGCAGGCGCGGCTTAAGACCGCGGCCGGCGACCGTAAGACCCGATGTCGACCTGATGAATTCCGAACTCGCGCACGTCGCGACTCCGCCAGCCGCAAGCGCTCATCCACAGCAGCAGGAAATGCCGCTGGCGGTGGTGCATGGGCAACCGGTACTGCAGATCCCCCAGGATCTGTATATCCCGCCGGATGCGCTGGAAGTGATTCTGGACGCGTTCGAAGGTCCGCTCGACTTGTTGCTTTACCTGATCCGCCGCCAGAACCTGGACATCCTGGATATCCCCGTGGCCGAGATCACCCGGCAATACGTGGACTACATCAATGTGATGCAGGAGCTGCGCTTCGAACTGGCGGCCGAATATCTGGTGATGGCCGCGATCCTGGCCGAGATCAAATCGCGCATGCTGTTGCCGCGCCCACCCAGCCAGGACGGCGAAGAAGAAGACCCGCGCGCAGAGCTGGTGCGCCGTCTGCAAGAATACGAGCGTTTCAAGCAGGCCGCCGAAGACCTGGACACCCTGCCCCGCATGGGCCGCGACAGCGCCCCGGTGCAGGCGCATCTGCCCGAGCGCGCCGCGGTCAAGCTGCCGCCACCGGTGGAACTGAAAGAAATGCTGATGGCGCTGTACGACGTGCTCAAGCGCGCCGAGCTGTTCACCGGCCATGCGATCAAGCGCGAGGCGCTGAGCGTGCGCCAGCGCATGGGTGATGTGCTGAGCCGCCTGGACGACGGCAAGTTCTACCGTTTCGAATCGCTGTTCACTGCCGAAGAAGGCAAGCTCGGCGTGCTGGTCACCTTCCTGGCGCTACTCGAATTGGCCAAGGAGCAGTTGCTGGACATCGTGCAGGAAGCGCCGCTGGCGCCGATCTACGTGAAGTCGCTGGCGTTGGGCAATACCAATGCGCCGCTGCAATTCTCCAGCGAATTCGATGACAGCGACGCTGCCAACGAACCTATCTGAAGCCGATCACCGAATGGATCAAGCGCTGATCACCCGCATTATCGAAGCCGCCCTGTTGGCCAGCAGCCAGCCGTTGACGCTGGCGCAGCTGCAGGGGCTGTTTCCCGAAGAAGAGCCGGCGCCGCCCGGCAGCGTCGAGCGCGCGCTGGAACTGCTGCGCGAGGGTTGCACGGAGCGCGGCGTGGAGCTGGTCGAGGTGGCCTCGGGGTTCCGTTTCCAGGTCAAGGCCGATGTGCACGGCTGGGTCGCCCGTCTGTGGACCGAACGCCGCACCAAGTACACCCGCGCCACGCTGGAGACCCTGGCGCTGATCGCCTACCGCCAGCCGATCACCCGCGGCGAGATCGAACAGGTGCGCGGCGTGGCGGTCAGCAGCAACATCATCCAGGCACTGGAAGAACGCGAGTGGATCCGCGTGGTGGGCCACCGTGACGTACCCGGCAAGCCGGCGCTGTTCGGCACCACCAAGGGCTTCCTGGATTATTTCGGGCTCAAGCGATTGGACGAGCTGCCGCCATTGTCTGAGTTGAAGGACATTGCCGAGCTGGAACCGCAGCTGCCGCTGGACCGCGACGGGCAACTGGATGGCGCGGTGCCGGCATCGGCGGCGATGGATGCGGAACTTGCCGAAGCGGGCCCGGATGCGGATGCGGAGCTGGCGGATGCGGAGGGGGCTGGTGCAGCGACCGACGCGACAGCCGGCGTGCACTCGGAGGCGGATGTTGGCGCGGATGCCGACCCGAGCGACGGTCCGCCGGAACACCGCGATGCGGACGTTTTGCCAGCAGCGGACAGCACGCCCGACGCAACCAGCGACACCGATGATGCAACGCACGTCGATGCCGAGATGGATGTCGATGTCGATGTCGACGATCAGGCTGCCGGCACCGCAACTGCAGTCGACGAAGAAAACGAACACCACGCCGACGCGGCCGATGACGATGCCAGCACGGATGCGTCGCGTAAGCAGACAACGCAGCACCCCGAGCCTGTCTCGGCGCAGGACCCGAACACGTTGGACCCAGACGACGCCCGTGAGGGCGACCCCGACACCGCGCCGGGAACGCGCGCGGATGCAGTGAACGAAGACGAAGACAACGCCGTCGCGACGACGACCGTGGCTGTTGACGAAGCCGATTCCGACCCAGAGGCCGACCCAGAGCGCGTCGGCCGGAGCCAGACACATGAGTGACACCCCCCGCAAGCTGTCGTTGAACAAGCTTTCCCTCAAGCGCGACAGCGCGCCCGAAGCGCCCAAGCTGGAAGAGCGCCTGCACAAGGTGCTGGCCCAGGCCGGCCTGGGCTCGCGCCGCGCGCTCGAGCAACGTATTGCCGATGGCCTGATCAAGGTCAATGGCGCCGTCGCGCAGACCGGCATGTCGGTGCGCAGCGGCGACAAGATCGAGCTGGATGGCCGCAGTTTCGTGGCCAGCGCGCTGACCGAACCTTCGCGCGTGCTGATCTACAACAAGCCCGAAGGCGAAGTGACCACCCGCGAAGATCCAGAAGGCCGCCCGACCGTGTTCGAGTCGCTGCCGGCACTGAAGGGTTCGCGCTGGATCGCCATCGGCCGCCTGGACATCAACACCACCGGTCTGTTGCTGCTGACCACCGACGGTGAGCTGGCCAACGCGATGATGCACCCCTCCTACGAGGTCGAGCGCGAATACGTGGTGCGCGTGCGCGCCCCGGAAGGCGAGGAAAAGGTCTCCGACGCCATCATCGAGCGCCTGTCGCGCGGTGTGCTGCTGGAAGACGGCGGCGCCAAGTTCGACGAGATCGAGCGCATCGGCGGCACCGATTCGCACGACTGGTTCCGTGTGGTGGTCAAGGAAGGCCGCAACCGCGAAGTGCGCCGGCTGTGGGAATCGCAGGGCTGCCAGGTCAGTCGCCTCAAGCGCAGCCGCTACGGCAAGATCTCGTTGCCGCGCGAACTGCTGCGCGGGCAGTCGGTGGAAGTGGCGCAGGACAAGGTCGATGCCTTGCGCGCCGAACTCAAGCTCGAAGAAGGCGCGCCGTCGGCATTGACGCTGCAGCCGGTGATCGGCCAGCGTCGCGCTGCCAAGTCGACCGTGCACGTCTCGCGCGATGGGCGCAGCAACGCCTACGTCAACGGCCAGACTTCCGGCGCCGATGAAGGCCGCGAGCTGCGTCGCTTCGACAACCTGCGCGAGGATCGTGGCGGCCGCGGTCGCGGCAAGCCCGGCGGCTTCAAGGGCGGCCTCACCGTCAGCGGCGAAGCGGCCGCCAAGCAGTCGCAGCAGCGCCCGTTCAAGCAGCGCGGCCCGGCCAAGGGGGACCGCTCGTTGCCGGACGGCAACCCGGCCGCGTTCCGTAGCTGGTATGTGCCCGATGGCGTGAGCACCGGCCCCAGCGGTCACCGCAATGCCGGCCCCAGCGGCCCCGGCACCGGCCAGGCGCGTCCTTATGCCAAGAAGGGTCCGGGTGGCGCGCGTCCAGGTGCCGGCGGCCCAGGCAATGCACGTCCCGGCGCAGGTGGCCCCGGGCGCGGCGGTGCCGGTGGCGGACAGGGCCAGTCGCAGGGCCAGGGTCAGCGCAAGCATCCGTACGGGCATCCGGGCAATGCACCGAGCTTTCCGTCCGATCATGCCAATCCGGGCTTCAGCCCGTACGGCGCGGCGCGTCCAGCAGGTCGCCCGACCGGTGCACGCGCCGGCGGCCCGGGTGGTAACCGTGGTCCGGGCGGCAATCGCGGTCCCGGTGGCCCGGGTGGCGCACCGCGTGGCGCAGGCGGCCCGGGTGGGCGCCCGCCGGGCGGCGGCAACCGTCGTCCGCCAGGCGGCGGCAATCGCGGCCGCTAAGAGGCGGCACGCGCAATAAGAAAACGGCCCTGCAAAGGGCCGTTTTTGTTTGTGCACTCAATGGCGCTGCGCGTCATGTTCAATTGCAGCGGCAGTGAAGCAACGATGACCTCGCATGCCACGCGACAGGAGTCCGACTCGCCAGGCCCATCGCAGCGACGCAGGCGGCAGTCGAACGCCACGCGCCACTGGCACGATGCGCAAGCGCGTGAACTGGCGCAAGGCACACCGCAAACCATCGGTCATCAGACGCGCACGGATGGCGCGAAGACACGCAGCTCAGATGCCGCGCAGGTAGCTGTCGCGCCCATCTGACATCAAGCGCAGCAGGCTACCGGCTGCGCTTACTTGCGGCGTTCGATGACGAAGTTACCGACGTTGATGCCCAGATCGACGCCCTCGCCCGTACCCGCCAGGGCCAGCGAGATATCACCCTTGGTGACCACCTGCGCGGTACTGGACTTGACCACGCCGGCATGCGCCTCGGCAGCGGCGTAGGTGCCGAACAGATCATTCAGGCTGTAAGCGCCGGAGAACGAACCGCGGCCGCCGGTGATCTTGGATTTGCCAACGGTCAGGCCGCCACCCTTGCTGGAGATCTTGACCGGAATGACCGCGCCGTTATCGCAGGTGATGGTGCCGGTGCCGCTGGCGGTCTTGTAGAACACCGACCACCCGGACAGGTTGAACTTCAGCTGGCAATCGATGTTGCCGGCGGCCTGCGCCTGCGGCGCCAGCGTTGCCGCGCCGAGCAGGGCGAAAAGAGACAGTGACTTGATCATGTGTGCGTAGCCGGTGGTGGACGTGGCGCGAGACTAGCAGCGCCGACGTAGCAGCCGCGACAAGGTCACGACAGCTCTCCAACCCGCGTTCAGCGAATGATTATTCCGGCGCGCGTATGGCAGCGCGCTGCAGAAGCAGCGCCGGCATGGGATCATTCGTGCATGTCACACATCGCCCACAGACTCTTCTTCGCCGCCCTGCTGCTGCCTTCGCTCGCGCATTGCAGCGACACGATTCCGACCCGGGGCTACACCGTCGTCAACAGTTATCCGCACGACACCGCCGCCTTTACCGAGGGCCTGTTCTATCTCGATGGGTACCTGTATGAGAGCACCGGCGAACTGGGCCAGTCCAGCGTGCGCAAGGTCGAGCTGGAGACCGGCCGCGTGCTGCAGCAAGCCAATACCCCCGCGCCCTACTACGGCGAAGGCATCGTGGCCTGGGGCGACCGGCTGATCCAGTTGACCTGGCGCAACCAGCAAGGCTTCGTCTACGACCTGGCCACGCTGACACCGCGTTCGCACTTCGCCTATGCCGGCGAAGGCTGGGCGTTGACCAGCGACGAGCGCAGCCTGTACATGAGCGATGGCACTTCCCGCATCCGCCGGCTGGACCCGCAAACGCTGCAGCAGACCGGCACCATCAAGGTCACCGCCCGCGGCAAGCCGTTGGACAATCTCAACGAACTGGAATGGGTCAAGGGCGAGCTGTGGGCCAATGTCTGGCTCACGACCCGCATCGCGCGGATCGACCCGGCCAACGGCAAGGTGATCGGCTGGATCGATTTGAAGGCGCTGGTGCCCGATGCCGACACGCTTACCGATTCCAGCAACGATGTACTCAACGGCATCGCCTACGACGCCAAGCACGATCGACTGTTCGTCACCGGCAAGCGTTGGCCGAAGATCTACGAGATCAAGCTGGGTGAGTAGCCGGGATTGGGGATTTGGGATTGGGGATTGGCAACGGCGGGTGAGCGGAAAGTTATGCCTTGCCTGCTTGCACCAATCCCTAATCCCCAATCTCTAATCCCTGATCTCAAAGGCATCGGCATCCAGCATTGCCGGGAAGCGTGCGCGATGCTCGGCCAGGGCCGCAGCGCTGAGGGTGGTGGTGACCACTTGCGGCTGCTCGCGGATTTCCACCTGCGGCTGGCCGAGAAAATCGATCACCGCGCTATCGCCGGCGTAGTGCAGCTGATTGCCATCCACGCCGACGCGGTTGACCGCCGCCACGAAGCACAGGTTTTCGATCGCGCGCGCGCGCAGCAGCGTTTTCCAGGCATATGCGCGTGCAGACGGCCAGTTGGCGACGAACAATTGCAGATCGAAATCCAGCTGACCCGGCCGCTCGACATCGAAGCGGTTGCGGCAGAACACCGGGAACCGCAGGTCGTAGCAGACCTGCGGATTGATCCGCCAGCCCTTCCATTCCACGCACAGGCGATCGCGCCCGGCCGCATAACGCAGATGCTCGTTGCCGAAGCGGAACAGATGGCGCTTGTCGTAATACTGCAGCGCTCCGTCCGGCGTGGCCCACAGCAGCCGGTTGAATACGCCTTCGGGCGTGCGCAATTGCACGCTACCGGTGACGGCAGCACCCAGCCGCGCCGCCTGCGCACGCACCCAGGCCACGGTCGGCCCGTCCATGTCCTCGGCCTTGTCGATGGCGTCGTTGGAGAACCCGCTGGTGAAGGTCTCCGGCAGGATCACCAGATCGGTCTGCCCGGCCAACGGCTGCAGCAATGCGCCGTAGTAATCGCGATTGCCAGCCGGATCGTGCCAGCGGGTGTCGCCTTGGATCAGGGAGATGCGAAGGTCGTGCATTGAAGGCTCGGGAATCGGGAATCGGGAATTGGACAGCGGTTTGGTGAGCACGTTATGTCATCGGGCCAAGTGCAGATTCGGATCGAAAAGCGACCAACCGCTCTTACGATTCCCGAATCCCCATTCCCGAATCCCAGCTGTTCAGAGCTTCTGCAACCGCGCGATCGCCGCATCCAAGGTTGCATCGTTCTTGGCGAAGCACAGCCGTGCCAGTCGTTGCCCTTGCGGCGCGGTCTCGTAGAACGGCGACAGCGGAATCGCGGCCACGCCCTTCTCCACCGTCAGCCACTTCACGAATTCGGTGTCGGGCAGATCGCTGATCGCCGAGTAATCCACCAGCTGGAAATACCCGCCGGGCACCGGCAACGGCTTCAGGCGCGTGGTCAGCAACTGCTCGCGGAAACGGTCGCGCTTGGCCTGATAGAACGCGCCAAGTTGCTCGTCGTGCTCGGGCTCGTCGCGGATCATCGCAGCGAACGCATGCTGGGCCGGGCCGAAGCTGGTAAAGGTGTTGTACTGGTGCACCTTGCGGAATTCGCCGCTCAGTGCCGGCGGCGCGATGGCGTAGCCGATCTTCCAGCCGGTGCAGTGATAGGTCTTGCCGAAGCTGGAAATCACGAACGCGCGCTCGCGCAATTCCGGCCAGCGCAGCACCGATTCGTGGCGGTGGCCGTCGAACACGATGTGTTCGTAGACCTCGTCGGAGAGCAGGAAGATATCGGTGCCACGCAGCAGTTCGGTCAGCGTCTGCAGGTCGGCGGCCGAGAGCATCGCGCCGGACGGGTTATGCGGCGAGTTGATCATCAGCAGGCGCGTCTTGGGCGTGATCGCCGCGCGCAGCGCGTCCCAGTCCACGGCGAAAGTCTGCGGGTGCAGCGCCACATGGATCGCGCGCGCGCCGGCCAGATCGATTGCCGGCTCGTAGCAGTCGTAGGCCGGGTCCAGCACGATGACCTCTTCGCCCGCGCGCACCACCGCGTGAATGGCATTGAAGATCGCCTCGGTGGCACCGCTGGTGACGGTGATCTCGCTGTCGGCATCGACCTGCGCGCCGTAGCAGCGCTGCGCCTTGCCGGCGATGGCCTGGCGCAGGGCCGCCACGCCGGTCATCGGCGGGTACTGGTTGTGGCCGGCGCGCATGGCCGCCTCCAGTTCATCGACCAGGCGCTGCGGCACCGCGAAATCGGGGAAGCCCTGGCCCAGGTTGACCGCGCCGTGCTCGGCCGCCAGTTGCGACATGACGGTGAAGATGGTGGTGCCCACCTTGGGCAGCTTGGTCGTGAGGGGCATCGCGCCTGTCCGGTCAGCAATCGGGGACCGCGAGTGTACGCAAAGCGGCCGCGCGGGTGCGCCAGGCCCGGCGCAAAACAGCGTTCCCGGACACATCGCGCCGCTGAAGCGCGCCCGTGCCGCGGCCATCGTCGCTACAATGCGCGCCCTGCCCGCCCTTCCTTATGCCGTCCTGCGACGGGAGCCCGCTGCGCCGATGATCGAACCGCTGCACACTGCGCCTCCGCTGCTGGCGGCGCGCGCGCTGGCTTTCAGCCGCAACGAAGAGCCGGTCTTCGGCCCGCTGGATTTCCATGTCGATGCCGGCGAAGCCCTGCTCGTGCAGGGCGACAACGGCGCCGGCAAGACCACCTTGCTGCGGGTGCTGGCCGGCCTGCTGCATGTGGAACAGGGCCAGATCCAGATCGACGGCAAGACCGCCCGGCGCGGCGACCGCAGCCGCTTCATGGCCTACCTGGGGCATCTGCCCGGCCTGAAGGCCGATCTGAGCACCCTGGAGAACCTGCATTTCCTGTGTGGACTGCATGGACGGCGTGCCAAGCAGATGCCCGGCAGCGCGCTGGCGATCGTCGGGCTGGCCGGCTACGAAGATGCCCTGGTGCGGCAGTTGTCGGCCGGGCAGCGCAAGCGTCTGGCGCTGGCGCGACTGTGGCTGTCGCCTGCGCCGTTGTGGCTGCTGGACGAACCCTATGCCAACCTCGACCTGGATGGCATCACCCTGGTCAACCGGATGATCTCCGCGCATCTGCGCGGTGGTGGCGCGGCGCTGGTCACCACCCATGGCGCCTATGCGGCCCCGCCGGTGCGCACCCGCATGCTCACCCTGGAGGCTGCGGCATGAGCACGCCGTCGCCACAACCCTCGTTGCTTCAGGCCGCGCGCGCGCTGCTGCGCCGCGATCTGCAATTGCTGTGGCGCCGTCGCAGCGACGCCCTGCAGCCGGCATTGTTCGCGTTGTTGATCGTGGTGTTGTTTGCGCTGGGCCTGGGCGGCCGCCCCGACCTGCTGGCGCAGGCGGCACCGGCGGTGCTGTGGCTGTCGGTGCTGCTGGCCGGCCTGTTGTCGCTGGACGCGCTGTTCCGCAGCGACGTGGAAGACGGCTCGATGGAGCAATGGTTGCTGGCACCGGTGCCGCTGGCGTGGTTGATCGCCGTGCGGGTGCTGCTGCATTGGGCGACCAGCGCGCTGCCGTTGATCGCAGTGACACCGTTGCTGGGCGAATTGCTGCACCTGCCACATGACCAACTACCGGTGCTGCTGGCATCGTTGGCGCTGGGCACACCCTTATTGAGTCTGCTCGGCGCCGTGGTTGCGGCACTGACGGTGACGATGAAACGCTCTGGTATTCTCGTGGCGTTGCTGGCGTTGCCGCTGTATGTGCCGGTGCTGGTGTTCGGCGCCGGCAGCGTTGCGGCCAGCGGGCAAGGACAGGATGCGGTGGGTGCGTTGTTGTTGTTAGGCGCCGGGTTGGTGATCGGTATCGTGCTGGCACCGTTGGCGGCAGCGGCGGCGATCCGGATTTCGCTCAGCTGATCGATATTGCAGATGCGCCGTTGATGGGACACCGTAGGTCGTACGGCGGTGTCGTACCGAGAGCTGTCTCCATGCAAGAAGCCATCGCCATGCCAAGAGCCATCGCCATCGCATGAACGTCGTCGTCCGCTGGTTCCATCAAGTCGCCTCACCTCCGATCTTCGACCGATTTACCGCGCGCTGGGCGCCTTGGTGCTACGCGCTGGCCGCAGTGTTGCTGGGCGCAGGCATGTGGCAGGCGCTGTTTGCAGTGCCGGCCGATTACCAGCAGGGCGACAGCTTCCGCATTCTGTATATCCATGTGCCGAGCGCGTGGATGAGCTTGTTCGTGTTCGGGTTGATGGCGGTGTATGCGGGGATCGCACTGATCTGGCGCATCAAGGTGTGCGAGATCCTGGCGATGGCCTGCGCACCGATCGGCGCGGCATTCACCGTGATCACCCTGCTGACCGGCAGCATCTGGGGCAAGCCGATGTGGGGCGCCTGGTGGGACTGGGACCCGCGGCTGACCACCGAGCTGATCCTGCTGTTCCTGTATCTGGGCGTGATCGGTCTGTACCAGGCCATCGACGACCGTCGCCAGGCGGCACGTGCGGCGGCGTTGCTGGCGATCGTCGGCGTGGCGCTGCTGCCGGTGATCCGCTACTCGGTGGTGTGGTGGAACTCGTTGCATCAGGGCCAGAGCATTCGTCTGCTCGGCCCATCCACCATCGATGCCAGCATGCTGCTGCCGCTGTGGTTGATGGTGATCGGCACCAAGTTCTGGTTCGCCGGGTCGCTGCTCACCCGCGCGCGCGCCGACAACCTGCGCCGCGAGGCCGGCAAGGCCTGGATCGTGCGCGATGCCGAGGGCGCGGCATGAGCTATCTGCCTTACGTGATCGCCGCTTACGCGGTGTTCGTGCTGGTGCTGCTGTGGGACCTGATCGCCGGCCGCTGGCAGGTGCGTCGCGCCCTGAAGATCGCGCAGGCGCGCCGCCTGCGCGAGCGCAAGCGCAGCGTGCCCAGCGATGCGGAGCTGAGCCGATGAACCCGCAACGTCGCCGCCGGCTATGGCTGGTGCTGGCGTTGGTGCTGGCCGCCGGGCTGGCGACCGCGCTGGTGGCGATGGCCCTGCAGCGCAATGTGGCCTATCTGTACACGCCGTCGGAGGTACTGCGCGGCGACGCCGGCGACCACGCCCGCTTCCGGCTTGGCGGCATGGTCGAGAAAGGCTCGTTCAAACGCGCTTCCGGCTCGCTGGAAGCGCAGTTCCGCGTTACCGATGGCGATGCGCAGCTGGCGGTGCGCTATGACCGCATCCTGCCTGACCTGTTCCGCGAAGGTCAGGCCGTGGTCGCCACCGGCCGCATGCAGCAAGGCGTGTTCGTGGCCGAAGACGTGCTGGCCAAGCACGATGAGACCTATATGCCGAAGGAAGTGGCCGACAAGATGGGCAGCGCGCATCGCAAGCATCAGGTGGCCCCGGGCAAGGTGATGCAGTGACGGTCCGAAGCGATGGCGGCCGACATGAAGACCGGCAGACGCAGGCAATGGAGCCTCAACGCAGCGGCGCGGATCGTACCGTGGCGGCGGCTTGCCGGCCGTTGATCCTCGCGCTCCGGCTCCGCCAGGCAGCACGTCGCTGCGCGGGCGCGCTGACCAAAGAACGTGACACTGCGACAGGACCGGCGGGTTCCAACAGTGGGCGCGGCGCGGCGACGGGAAACCCGTGTTCCGCCAACGCCCCTATGTCCGGCCCTCTCCGGCGCTTGATGGCCTGCTCCCGGCAACGCGCTGCGATGCCCTGCTGCCAACATCGAGTTCTGCATGCTGCCTGAGCTCGGTACCTTTCTGCTGGTGCTGGCCTTGCTGGTCGCGTTGATGCAGGCCGCATTGCCGCTGGCCGGCGCGCAGCGCGGGCACAGCAGCTGGATGGCGGTGGCGCGCCCGGCGGCGTTGGTGCAGCTTGGCCTGATCGCTGCGGCCTTCGCGCTGCTGACGCATGCGTTTTTGGTGCAGGATTTTTCGGTGCGCTATGTCGCCGAGAATTCCAACAGCCTGTTGCCGATGATCTACCGCTACTCGGCGGTCTGGGGTGCGCACGAAGGATCGCTGCTGCTGTGGACGCTGGTGCTGGCGCTGTGGACCGGCGCGGTGGCGGTGTGGTCGCGGCAGTTGCCCGCACACGTCATCGCGCGCGTGCTCGGGGTGATGGCGCTGGTGAGTATCGGGTTCCTGGCGTTTTTGCTGTTTACCTCCAATCCGTTCGCGCGCCTGTTTCCGGTGCCGCTGGAAGGCGCTGACCTCAACCCGCTGCTGCAGGATCCGGGTCTGATCATCCATCCGCCGATGCTGTACTGCGGCTATGTCGGCTTTGCGGTGCCGTTCGCCTTCGCCATCGCCGCGCTGCTGGAAGGCCGCATGGATGCGCGCTGGCTGCGCTGGACACGGCCGTGGACCAACGTGGCCTGGGCGATGCTCACCGTCGGCATCGCGCTGGGCAGCTGGTGGGCGTATTACGAACTGGGCTGGGGCGGCTGGTGGTTCTGGGACCCGGTGGAAAACGCCAGCTTCATGCCGTGGCTGGTCGGCACCGCGTTGCTGCATTCGCAGGCGGTCACCGAAAAACGCGGCAGCTTTGCCAGCTGGACCTTGCTGCTGGCCATTGCCGCATTTGCGTTGTCGTTGCTGGGAACCTTTCTGGTGCGCTCGGGCGTGCTGACCAGCGTGCATTCGTTTGCCGCCGACCCGTCGCGCGGGCTGTTCATCCTGGTGTTCCTGCTGGTGGTGGTGGGCGGCGCATTGCTGCTGTACGCCATCCGCGCGCCGGGCATGTCCGCCAGCAACGACCCGCGCCGCGCCTTTGCCGGCAGCTCGCGCGAAACCTTGCTGCTGTTGAATAACCTGCTGCTGACCTGCGCCTGCGCGATGGTGTTGCTGGGCACGCTGTATCCCTTGCTGGCCGATGCGCTTGGCCTGGGCAAGCTGTCGGTTGGGCCGCCCTACTTCGGCACCTTGTTCGTGGTGTTGATGGCACCGCTGGTGGCATTGCTGCCGTTCGGCCCGCTCACGCGCTGGCAGCGTGAGCAGGCCTCGCGGCCGCTGGCGCTGCTGACACCGTGGGCAGGCCTGGCGCTTGCTGCGGGCGCGCTGGCCTGGTTGATGGCGCCGCAAGGCCAGCTGAAAACCGCCATCGGCGTGGCCGGTGCGGTGTGGGTACTGCTTGGCACGGCACGCTTCCTGTGGACCCGTCGCGCGGCCAAGGGGCGCAAGTTCACTGCAGAAATGCTGGGCATGGTGCTGGCGCATATGGGCGTTGCGGTGTTTCTGGCCGGCGCCTTGCTGGTGGAGTCGCTGAGCCTGCAACGCGAGGTCGCATTGGCGCCGGGCCAGCAGGTGCAGATCGGCCGCTACGCGCTGCACTTCGATACCGTGGAAGAACTGCGCGGGCCCAATTACGTTTCAGACCGCGCCAACCTGCAGGTGTTCAAGGACGATGCGCCGGTCGGCCTGCTGCATGCGGAAAAACGCCGCTATGCCAGCGGCGGACAGACCCTGACCGAGGCGGCGATCCGTCCCGGTCCGTTCGGCGACCTGTATGTCGCCCTTGGCGAACCGCTGGGCAACCAGGCCTGGGCGGTGCGCGTCCACCTCAAACCGTTCGTGCGCTGGATCTGGCTGGGGGCGCTGCTGATGGCGCTCGGTGGCCTGGTCACCGCGGCCGACCGGCGTTTTCGTCGTTCTCCGGAGATCCAAGATGGTTGAGTCACGTTCGCCCCGCCTGCCCACTGCGGTCCTCGTGGGCGCCATCGTGCTGCTGCTCGCACTTGCAGCGCTGCTGGTCTACGCGGTGGTGCGCTCCGGTCAGGACGATCGCGATGCCCTGCCCTCGGCCCTGATCGGCAAGCCGGCGCCGGAGTTCGCGCTGCCGCTGCTGCACGACCCCAGCATCGTGGTGCACGCGCGCGAACTGCGCGGCGCCCCGTACATCATCAACGTGTGGGGCAGCTGGTGCCCGGCCTGCCGCGAAGAGCACCCTGTACTGAGCCGCTTTGCGCTGACCAAGCGCGTACGCGTGATCGGCTACAACTGGAAGGACGAGCAAGCCGATGCGCTGCGCTGGCTGGAACAACTGGGCAATCCGTATCTGTTGGTGGTGGCCGACAAAGACGGGCGCACCGCGATCGATTTCGGCATCGCTGCCGCACCGGAAACCTTCCTGGTCGACGGGCGCGGCGTGGTGCGCTGGAAGTACAGCGGCATGCTCACCCAATCCATCATCGACACCCAGCTGATTCCAATGCTGAGCAAGATCGAGCGCTCGCCCACCGCCGCCCCGGACCTGCACGCCAGCCCATGAAGCGCACCTGGCTGCTGACGCTGCTGCTGTTGCCCTGGCTGGCCCTGGCCCAGCCGGTCGGCGACCCGGCGCCGCTGCAATATCGCTCGGCGGCCGAAGAAGCGCGCTTCCACGCGCTGACTGCCGAGCTGCGTTGCGTGCAGTGCCAGAACCAGTCGCTGGCCGACTCCAACGCGCAGATTGCGCAGGACCTGCGCCGCGAGGTCCTGGCCTTGATGCACGAAGGCCGCAGCGATGCGCAGATCCGCCAGTTCCTGGTCTCCCGCTATGGCGAGTTCGTGCTGTATCGCCCGCAGGTGGAATCGCGCACCTGGCTGCTGTGGTTCGGCCCGCTGCTGGTGTTGTTGCTGGGGGCCGGCGCGGTTGTCTTGCTGGTGCGTCGACGCAGCGCTGCCGCGCCCGCGTTGCCCGCCGATGAGCAGGAGTGGTGATGGCCGGCTTCGTCCTGGCGGTTGCCGTGATCGCGCTGCTCGCCTTCGGCGTGGCGCTGCGCCCGCTGTGGCGCCAGACGCGCGGCCTGGCGGCCAGTGTGGCGCTGCTGTTGCTTGCCGCAAGCGCGTCGCTGTACTGGCTGGTCGGCACGCCGTCGGCGATCGAGCAGGTGGCCGACCGCCCGGCCACGCCACGCACCCTGGACGAGGCCATCGTGCAACTGCGCAGCGCCCTGGCGCGTAACCCCGACCAGGCCGAAGGCTGGGTGCTGTTGGGGCGCTCGCTGTCCAGCCAGCAGAAATTCGCCGAGGCCAGCGACGCGTTTGCGCGTGCGGTGGCGCTGCGCCCGGACGAGCCGGACGTGCTGGTAGCGGCCGCGCAGTCGCGCATGCTCGCCGACGACAGCGGGCGACCGGACCCGCAGGCCATGCGCCTGCTCGAACACGCGCTGGCGGTGCAGCCGGACCATCAACGCGCACGCTGGTTTCTCGGCGTGGTGCAGCGCCAGGCCGGCCAGCCGGCCAAGGCCAGCGAGACCTGGGAACCGCTGCTGAGCGTGGTCGACGCCGCCACCCGGCCCGGCCTGCTCGAGCAGCTCAATGCTGCGCGACAGGAGGCCAAACTGGAACCGATCAAGGCACCGGCTGCGCCTGCCACCAAAGCAGCCAGCGGCAAACGCATCCAGGTGCGGGTGACGCTGGATGCCGCATTCGCCAAGCGCGCCGGATTGCCCGGCGATACCAGCGTCTTCGTCATCGCACGCGCAGCAGACACCCCGATGCCGGTGGCAGTGGAAAAACACGCGCTGAGCGAACTCCCGTTGACCATCACCCTGGACGATGGCGACAGCCCGATGCCGACGCGCGCGCTGTCGTCGCTGGAAAAGGTGCAGGTGCTTGCACGGCTATCGCGCAGTGGCAACGCGATGCGTCAGGCAGATGATGTCGAGAGCGTGCCGGTGATGGTTGAACTGTCGGCAGGCGTGCCAGTGGACCTGGTCATCGGCCGCTGATTGCTCGCCAGCCTGCGTTGCAATGCCTGGGGGGCAACGGACGAAGAGCGCCAACCAAACGCAGCGAGCAAGCGCAAGGCAGGTGTGGGCGGCGCGGAGGAATTGAAATGTTGCGCGTACGACATGCCGCACCGGGCAACCGCCGGGCCATCGGTGGGTCAGCCGCTATCGGCGTCGTCAGGACGATCCAGGCTCCCCTTGGTCGAATGTGTCCTGCGATGGTCCGGGAAAGGGTCCTGCAGCAAACGCGCAGCATCGAGGGCGCGGTGCCCTCACCGCTCGCGGGACACGCCGTTAACCCGTCCATGGGGGCTCGATGGCGGCATCCATGCCGCCAACGGTCCCGCAAGCGGCGAGGACACCGCACTAGACAGTTGGCTGGTGGTTTCGTTGAAGAACGAAACTACCGCGTCGTGCGGTTTCGAGGGTTGCTGGTTGCTGGTTGCTGTGCTGAACCTTGGGCACCGATCAACTCGACTGGTCCTTGCCCGCCCACCGTCGCGGGACCCTTGGCGGCATGGATGCCGCCACGGAGCTTACAAGGACGTACTTGCAGCGTGTCCCGCGATGGTGGGCGGG